>CAVYMP010000023.1:0-38530 GCA_963769565.1 uncultured Solirubrobacteraceae bacterium | reverse complement strand
TCGTCCATTTCGAGCCTGTGAACGAGGGCGCCCCACGGGGCGCCCTCGTCGTTGGGGGCCCGTCGTCCGTAGAATCGGGCACTGATGGAGGCGGCGGCTCTACCCCAGCGACCGGCCCGGGGCGAGCTGACGGGCGACAAGGCCGCCCGGATCGTGGAGGCGATGCGCGCGAGCGTCGCCGCCCGCGGCATCGCCGGCTCCACCTTTGACCACGTGGCCCGCGAGGCCGGGGTCTCGCGGGGCCTGCTGCACTACTACTTCGGCACCAAGGAGCGGCTGCTCGTGGAGGTCGTGCGCCGCGAGTCCGATGTTCGCGTCGAGCTGCTCGAGCAGGCCGTGGCCGGGGCCGCCGGGGCCGACGAGGTCATCGACGCGCTCGTGCGCAGCTTCGAGGAGATGCTCGGCCAATCCAGCGCGGTCGTCACCTTCTACGAGCTGTTCACGCTCGGTCAGCGCAACGAGGAGATCGCCGCCGAGCTGGCAGCCCTGGCGCAGCGCACCCGGGAACGACTGGCCGACGCGTTGCGCGCCGGCCACGAGGCGGGCGTGTTCGAGCTCCGGGCTCCCGCCGGCGAGCTCGCCGGCTTCCTGATCGCGCTCGCCGACGGCGTGACCATCCGCCGCCTGTCTGAGCCCGCGCTGGAGATCAAGCCGCTGATGGACCAGGCCGTGGCCGCGGCGCGCGCGCTGCTCGCCTGAAGGGTGCGCCGGCTTGTCCTCGCGGGCGCCGTCGGTGGGGTGGTGGTCCTGCTGGTCGTCGCCCAGCTGGTGCTCCCCGGGATCGCCGCTCGGCGCGTCCGTGACCAGCTCGCGCGTTCCGGCCAGGTGCTGTCGGTACAGGTCCACGCGTTTCCGGCGATCGAGCTGCTCTGGCACCACGCCGACCGGGTCGTCATCCGCCTCGGCCGCTACCGGACGCCCGCCGGCAAGCTCGGCAGCTCGCTGAGCCAGTCCGGCGACGTCGGCTCGCTTGACGCGACGGCTTCCGAACTCGACACCGGGCTGCTGGCATTGCACAACGCCCATCTGGCCAAGCGGGGCAACCACCTCACCGCCGGCGCGACCGTGACCGACGCCGACCTGCACGCGGCGCTGCCGATTCTGCAGGCGGTGACCCCGGTGGCGTCCACCGGTGGGCAACTGACATTGCAGGGCACGGCGAGCCTGTTCGGCGTCACGGCGACCGTCCAGGCGGTCGTGCACGCCGTCGCCGGGCGCCTCGTCGTCACGCCCAACGTCCCCCTCGGCGGGTTTGCCACGATCACGGTCTTCTCCAATCCCCACGTGGTCGTCCAGAGCGTGGGGGCGTCGCCCGTGGCCGGCGGATTCTCCGTTCACGGGACCGCGCTGGTTCACTGAGCCGATGACCACCTTTACGATCGCCCGCGTCGCCGCGTCGGATCTCGACGATCTGCTGCCGCTGATGCGCTCCTACTGCGACTTCTATTCCGTCTCGCCATCCGATCAGGACCTGCTGGGCATGTCGCACGCTGTGATTGCCGACCCCGAGCGTGAGGGCGTGCAGTTCATCGCTCGCGGTGATGACGGCGCAGCGGCGGGCTTCGCGTCGCTGTTCTGGACGTGGGACACGACCGAGGGCGGGAGGATCGCCGTCATGAACGACCTGTATGTCGACGCGGATGCGCGCGGCGGCGGGGCCGGCACGTCGCTGATCGAGGCCTGCCGCGCCGCGGCCCGCGAGCGCGGGGCCCGCGTTCTCGCCTGGAAGACGGCGCTGGACAACACGCGCGCCCAGTCGGTCTATGACCGGATCGGCGCCGAGCGCGCCCAGTGGCTGGACTACTCGCTCACCGTGGATTAGGCAGGGTTCTCGCCAGGAAATCAGCCGTCTGGGCCCAGGCCCGCTTGGCCGGCTCCGGGCGGGAGAACCTTTGCGCGTCCCAGTTGTCGAATGCGTGGCCGCCGTCGTCGTGGATGTGGCACTCCCAGCCGGCGCGCGCGTCGGCGGCGGCGGCCACCAGCTCGGCCTGCTCGCGGGGGATGTAGGCGTCCTCGCCGCCGAAGTGAAAGAGGACCGGGCAGGCGACGCCTGAGCTGGATTCGAGCATTTGGGGAACGCCCGAGCCGTAATAGGCGACGGCGGTCGCCGGGTCGGCTTGCTGCGCGACCCCGAAGGCCAGCGTTCCGCCCAGGCAGAAGCCGAGAACGCCGGCCGCTCCGCGCGTCTCCGGTCGCCCGCGGAGGTGCTTGAGGGCGCTGATCGAGTCTGCGATGGCCCCGGGCACGTCCAGTTCTCCCACGGCGGCGAACGCGGCTTGCAGCCCGGCGTCGTCGTGGGCGAACTCGGCGCCCGGCTGAGTGCGGCGGTACAGGTCGGGCGCCAGCGCCACGTAGCCGAGAGCTGCGAGACGGTCGGCGGCCTCCCGGATATAGACGCCGACGCCGAAGATCTCCATCAGCACGAGCATCCCCGGCCCGGAGCCCGACTCGGGGAGGGAGAGGTAGGCGCCCATCTCGCCTGCGTCGGGCATGTCGATCTGAATGGGATGGCTCATGGCGCGGGAGCCTAGCTCTTGGCAATGTTGGGGGCATGGGTGTGACGCGGCGAGAGGCGTTGGCGGCGGGCGCGGCTGTTCTGGTGAGGCCGGCAGGGGCGGTTGCCCGGACGACCCGGAGGTTCTCGATGGTGGGGGTGTCGTGGCGCTCGCCCGCGCGGGTGCGGATCGAGCTGCGCGTCCGGCTGGGCGACGGTGCCTGGAGCCCGTGGGTGCTGGCTTCGGCGGGTGGGCATGCCGGTGACGGGCGGTCTGGGCTGTTCGGGGAGCCGGTGTGGGTGGGCGAGGCCGATCAGGTCCAGCTGCGCGGCGCCACCTCGGTCGACGGGGTGCGGGTGCACACCGTCCCGGTCGATCGGCTGGCGACCCGGCCGACGGCCGCGACGGCGTCGTCGCCGCTGGCCGAGACGTCGCTGCCCGCCGGCCCCGGCCAGCCGCCGGTCATCGCCCGCTCGGCGTGGGCTCATGGCCGGACCCGTCCGCGACTCGGCCCGTTCTACGGGGCCGTCCAGCTGGCGTTCGTGCACCACACCGACAACGCCAACGGCTACTCCCGCGCGGCCGTGCCGGCGATGCTGCTGGCGATGTTCGACTACCACCGCTATGTCCGCGGCTACTACGACATCGCCTACAACTTCATCATCGACGCCTTCGGGCGGATCTGGGAGGGGCGGGCCGGCGGCATCGACGAGCCGGTGCTCGGCGCCCACGCCGGCGGTTTCAACGGCGTCTCGACGGGGATCGCGGTGCTCGGTACGTTCATGGACTCAGTCCCGCCGCCGGCCGCTGTGGAGGCACTGGAACGGCTGCTCGCCTGGAAGCTGTCGCTGCACGGCGTGCCGGCGCGCGGGGAGGTGCGGGTCGAGGTCAACCCCGCCGACGCCTACTACACGCCGTTTCGCCCCGGTCAGCGCGTGCTGCTGCCGCGCATCGCCGGCCACCGCGACGGCGACCTCACCGACTGTCCGGGCAACGCCTTCTATCACCGCCTGCCGGCTGTCCGTTCGCGCGTGGCGGCGCTCGCCGGCCCGCTGTCGCGGCTGAGCGTCTCGCCGGGGTCGGCCGTCGTCGGGCCGGGGGGGACGGTGCCCCTGCGCGGTCGCCTGCTCACGCGCGGCGTGGGCGTCGGCAACGCTCCGATCGCGGTGCAGGCGGTGACCGGGCGGCGCACGCTCGCTCGCGTCCTCACCGATACGAACGGCGTGTGGAGCGCCGACGTCGTCGCCGAGCGCAATCTCGTCGTGCGCGCCCTCCACGCGCCGGCGCCGGCCGTCGTGTCGGACGTGGTGGAGATCGACGTCGCGCCCGTGATCACGCTGGCGCTGGCTTCGTCCTATCCGCCACGCGTCACCGGCACGGTGAACCCGGCCAAGGCCAAGGTCACCATCGACGTCTACCGGGACGTGCTTCGCCGGACGCAGATCTCGTCGACGGCGGTCCGCGTTCACCGGGGCCGGTTCTCGTTCCGGCCGAAGATCGGGGTCGGCGTTTACACGGTGATCGCGCGCACGGCCGCGGACGCGCGGACCGTGGCCGGCGCCTCAGCCCCCCTGCAGATCACGCACTGAGTTTGGGCGTCGTCCAGGGCGCGCGCAGCCGGCTCTCCAGCTCGTCGGCGAGCTGGGCGATCGGCACGCGCTGCTGCTCGAGGCTGTCGCGGTCGCGGATCGTGACGGTGGCGTCCTCGAGCGACTGGTGGTCGACCGTCACCGCCCACGGCGTGCCGATCTCGTCCTGACGGCGGTAGCGGCGGCCGATCGCGCCGGAGGCGTCGATCTCCGTCTGCATACGCTCGCGCAGGTCCTCGTAGATGCGCTGAGCCAGCTCGGGCTGGCCGTCCTTGCGCACCAGTGGGAGGACGGCGACCTTCACCGGTGCCAGCTGCGGGTGCAGGCGCAGCACGGTCCGCTGCTCGCCGCCGATCTCGTCCTCGTCGTAGGCGTCGACGAGGAAGGCCAGCATCGCCCGGTCGGCGCCCGCGGCTGGCTCGATCACATGGGGCACGTAGCGCTCGCCGCTCGCCGTGTCGACGTACTCGAGCTTCTGCCCGGAGTGCCTGGTGTGACTTTGCAAATCAAAATCACCGCGGTTAGCGACGCCCTCGAGCTCCTGCCAGCCGATCGGAAACAGGTATTCGACGTCGCTGGTGGCGCTCGAGTAGTGGCTGAGCTCCTCGGCGTCGTGGGGGCGGAGCCGGAGGTGGTCTTCGCGGATGCCGAGCCGGAGGTACCAATCACGGCGCTCGTTGAGCCAGTGCTCGAACCACCACTGGGCCTCAGGCGGCGGCACGAAGAACTCCATCTCCATCTGCTCGAACTCCCGGGTGCGGAAGATGAAGTTGCCGGGCGTGATCTCGTTGCGAAACGACTTGCCGATCTGGGCGATCCCGAACGGCGGCTTCTTGCGGCTGAACTGCAGGTAGTTCTTGAAGTTGAGGAAGATGCCCTGGGCGGTCTCGGGTCGCAGGTAGACGGTCGAGCCCTCCTCCTTGACCGCGCCGACGGTCGTCTCGAACATCAGGTTGAAGTCGCGTGCCTGCGTCAAATCGCAGTCGGGCGTCTCCCCGGGGTGCTTGGAGGGCTTTTTGCCGCACGCCGAGACGTCAAGATGGTCGGCGCGAAAGCGCAGCTTGCACGTGCGGCAGTCGACCAGCGGATCGGTGAACCCGGCCAGGTGTCCGGAGGCGACCCACGTCTGCGGGTGCTGGATGATCGCCGAGTCCAGCGCGACGACGTCGTCGCGCTCCTGGAGCATCGCGCGCCACCACTGGCCTTTGACGTTGTTTTTCAACAGAACGCCGTAGTGGCCGTAGTCGTAGCTCGAGCCGATCCCACCGTAGATCTCGCTCGACTGGAACACGAAGCCGCGTCGCTTCGAGAGCGAGACGATCTTCTCCATGGTGACTGCGTCGGTGGCCATCGAGCGCCGATGCTATCCATCGGGCGATGAGCCATCCGTTGCCGTCAGGACCGAGCGGCTGGATCTGCGCCCGGTCGACGCGGTGGCGGACTCGACGACGAGCTGATGGCGCCGCTCCGCCCCCTGATCGGCGTGCTGTTTGGCACTCCTGTTGCTGGAGTGCCAGCCGAGCGCACTATATTCTCTGGTGCGATGCCGATCTACGAATATCGCTGCAAGAAGGGTCACACGTTCGACACGATGCAGCGGTTCAGCGATGACGCGATCGATACCTGCGAGGTCTGCGGGGCCCCCGCAAGCCGCGTCTTCCGGGCGCCGGCGGTCCATTTCAAGGGCTCCGGCTTCTACAACACCGACTACGGCACCCGCAAGCGCTCGCGTGAGAACGAAGCGCACAAGGAATCAAAGGCCAAGGAATCCAGCGCGTCCTCGGACTCCAAGAGCTCGTCCTCGGATTCGAAGAGCTCGTCGTCGACTCCAAAAGCTCCTCGGAGTCCAAGCCGAAGGCCAAAACCGAGGGGTGAAACCCGGCCCGCCACGCCCTCTTAGGAGGTGGTGGCGGATTCAGGACAAATAGTTGCCAGGATCGGCCGCCTCGCCGATCGGCAACACGGTCACGTGACGCGCGGCCAGTTGCTCGCGCTCGGACTACCCGAGCGGACGATCAGCTACCGCCTCCAGATCCGGCAGCTCATCGCTGTCCACGCCCGGCGTCTTCGCTGTCGGTCACGCTCAACACAACGCCCTGGCACACGCCCACGCTGCCGTCCTCGCTTGCGGGCCTGACGCTGCCCTCAGCCACGAGTCGGCGGCCGCGCAATGGGAACTGCGCGAATGGCCGCGTGTCCACGACGTGACCGCTCCCACCCGTCGAGCCCGTCCCGGCATCCACACCCACCGCAGCACAACCCTCGCCGGGGATGTGTGGACCCGGAACGGCATCCGCACCACCACCCCTGTCCGCACGATCATCGACATCGCACCCCGCCGCACCGACCGCCAGCTGATCCGGCTCGTCCAGGACGCGCGCCTCGCCAAGCATCTGACGACACCGCCCTGCGCCGGCTGCTCCTTCGATGCCCGCGTCTTCTGCCGCTCATCGATCCAAGCCAGAACCCCACCCGCTCCGATCTCGAGGCCGATTTCGTCGCCTGGCTCAAAAAGCACAAACTCCCGATGCCACGGATCAACACCAAGCTCAAGAGCGGCAAGCAGGTCGACGCGCTCTACGAAAAGCAAAAAACTGATCGTCGAGCTCGACGGCTGGCCGTACCACAGCGGCCGCCACGCCTTCGACTCCGACCACCAGCGCGATTCCGACCACCGCACGCTCGGCTTCGACACGGTCCGGTACTCCGGCGAGCAGCTCACCGACGCGGAGGCCGACAATCTCCGCCGGCGGCTCAGCCGGTGATCAGCCGTTCGTCAGCTTGTTGATCGCCCGGTGAATCTGGCCGGGGGTCGCCACGAGCGCGGAGCCGCCGTTGGGCAGCGTCGCCGAGCCCGCCGGCTTCAACACGTCCGTCGGCGCCGAGCCGCCGATCTCGGAGGCCACGAACAGACTCAGCAGAGTGAAACCCCCCATATCGGTGCGGACCGCCTTGGGAGCAGCCCACGAGGCCCACGGAAGGTGGAAGAAGATGCCCGGCGACAGGAGCCTCGACTTGATCCCGTTGAGGATCTTCTGCTGATAGCCCGCGCGGGTCAGGTCGCTGCTGGCGGCGTTGCAGGCGTTCTCGCGGGTGCGGGCCAGCGTCAGCGCCTGGACGCCCGTGAGGTGGTGGGCGCCCGGCCGCAGGTTCAACGTGAACCCGCCGTTCTTGGCGCCGCCGCTGATGTTCGAGCAGATCCGGCCGGTCGTGACGTCGACCCCGCCGATCGCGTCGATGAACTTCGGGAAGTTGGCGAGGTTGACGATGATCAGGTGGTTGATCTTGAGCCCCGTGAACCCCTCGACGGTCTTGATCGCCAGCGCCGGTCCGCCGTAGGCATAGGCGGCGTTGATCTTGTCCTGGCCGTGCCCCGGGATGTTGGCGACGGTGTCGCGGGGGATGGAGAGCCGGCGCGAGGTGCCGCCTCCGATCCGCCAGAGCATGATCGAATCGGAGCGGCTGCCCGCGTCGCTCGTGTTGGCGCCCGCCTCGTGCGTCCCCTTGGGCCGCTGATCGGTTCCCAGAACGAGCACCGTGTCGGTCCCGGTGACCATGTTCCCGCCCGAATGCAGGGCATTCTGGGCGGACTGGGGGATCGTGCCGCTCTGGATCTGGGCGGAGACGAGGAACAGGACCACCGACAGCAGCAGCCACGCGACGATTGCCACCGCCAGCCACTTGAGCACCCGCCGGGGGGTGACCCGCCGACGCCACCACGGCGACCCGTCCGCGTCCCCGGGACCACCGGCTCCGCTGCCGCCGCGCCCGAAGCGTCCGCCGAAGCGCCGCCCCGATCCGTCGCCGTCCAGCTCAGCGGACTCCTCCTCGCCGCGCAGGCGAGAGCGCAGCCCCCGGGGTAGGGACCGATAGAGGGTGTAGGGGCGCTCCTCGGAGGAGGACTCGTCTCGTCCGCCTCCCCGATAAACCTTGTACGGCGGGTCGTCGGTGGGCGCTCGATCGCGTGGTTGATCAGGCATCGAGCCACACAATTGTGACGGGAACCGCTGCTGATCGGCGGGCGGCCGATTGCGCCGGGCGATCGGACATATAGTGACCGCCATGCCTCAGCGACGCATGATCGGCGTCGACCTGGGCGGTACGAAGCTTCTCGCCGGAGTGGTGGATGCCGGGCTCGGAGTCCACTATCGAACGCAGCGAACCGTCACGGGCCTGGACCAGCGAGCGCTGCTCGAGGTGGCGGTCGACGTCGTCAACGAGGCGCGCGAGGCGGCCGGCACCGAGGTGGAGGCCGTGGGCTTCGGGATCCCGGTGCTGATGGATCAGGCCAGCGGACGGGCCGTCGTCGGCGTCAACACGCCGCTGCACGACATCGCGTTCGCCGACGTGATGGCCGAGCGGCTGGGCCTGCCGGTGTTCGTCGACAACGACGGCAACACGGCGGCGCTCGCGGAGCACCGCGGGGGAGCGGCCCGGGGCGCCTCGGAGGCGATCGTCCTCACGCTCGGGACGGGGATCGCCGGCGGTCTGATCCTCCGCGACGAGCTGTACCGCGGCGCGCTCGGCGCCGCCGGCGAGATCGGGCATATGGTCATCGACTTCGACGGTCCCCGCTGCGTGGGCAACTGTCCCAATCGCGGCTGCGCGGAGCTCTTCGCATCCGGGACCGCGCTCGTCCGTGAGGCCGAGCGCCTGGCGGCGATCCGCCCTGAGTCGGGCCTCGCCCAGCTGATCCGCGAGGGCCGGACGCTGGCGGGGCCGCTCGTCACCGAGCTGGCCCACGACGGCGACGCGGCGGCGATCGAGGCGATCGAGCTGATCGGCGTCGGGTTGGGCATCGTGATCGCCAACCTGATCAACATCTTCAACCCCCAGGTCGTCGTCATCGGCGGCGGCGTGATCGCGGCCGGGGAGCTGCTGCTGAGGCCCGCCCGCACGGTGGTGGCCGAGCGGGTACTGCCGTTCCTCGTCGACAACGTCGGCATCGTCGCCGCGCGCTTTGGCGTGGAGGCGGGCATGGTCGGTGCCGCCGCCCTGGCCTTTGACCAGATCGAACGGGGAGCGGCCACAACGTGAGCGGGCGGTTGGTGGTGTGCCCGACGCCGATCGGCAACCTCGAGGACGTCACCCTGCGGGTGCTGGCCGCTCTGCGGGAGGCCGACGTGATCGCCTGCGAGGACACCCGCCGCACGCGGATCCTGCTTGAGCGCTACGGCGTCGACGGCCGGCTCGTCAGCTATCACGAGCACAACGAGCGGGCCCGCTCCGACGAGCTCGTCGCGCAGATGCGCGACGGGGCGACCGTCGCGCTCGTCTCCGACGCCGGCATGCCGCTCGTCTCCGACCCTGGCCTGATCCTCGTCCAGGCCTGCATGGCCGCCGGACTCGGCGTCGAGGTGCTGCCCGGTCCGTCGGCGGCGCTCAGCGCGCTCGTGGCCAGCGGGCTGGCCGCTGAGCGCTGGCAGTTCGTCGGCTTTCTCCCGCGCAAGAAGTCGGACCTGCAGGCCACGCTGGCGATCCCCGACACGTTCGTGGCCTTCGAGTCGCCCAATCGCCTCGGCGCCTCGCTCAAAGCGCTCGCCGCCGGCGACCCCAACCGTCCCGTCGCCGTCTGCCGCGAGCTCACCAAGCTGCACGAGGAGACGATCCGCGGCAGCGCCGCCGAGCTGGCGCAGCGCTACGCAGGCGGCCCGCCCAAGGGCGAGATCGTGCTCGTCGTCGGGCCGGCCACCGCGAAGACGGTCGACATCGACAAGCCTCTTGAACACCTCAAGACACTCGTGGCCGCCGGCGCCAAGCCGCGCCCGGCCGCCGGCGTCGTCGCCGAGCTGACCGGGGTCAGCGCCAACGCCCTCTACAAGGCGCTCACAAACACCGATTAGCTCTCGACGAAGTACGCGTCCGAGCCCTGGCCGCTGGAGTAGTAACGGGTGGTGACGGTCTTCTTGCGGGTGTAGAAGTCGACGGCGTCGGTGCCGTGGGCGTGCAGGTCGCCGAGGAACGAGTCCTTCCAGCCGCTGAAGGGGAAGAACGCGACCGGGGCGGCGACGCCGATGTTGACCCCGATCATTCCGGCCTGGACCTCGTGGCGGTAACGACGGACCGAGGCGCCGGACTCGGTGAAGATCGAGGTGCCGTTGCCGAAGCGGCTGGCGTTGACGATCTCGATCGCCTCGTCGAGCGATTCGGCGCGGATGATGCACAGCACCGGGCCGAACACCTCCTCCTGGGCGATCGCCATGTCGGCGGTGACGCCGTCGAGAATCGTCGGTCCGAGAAACGCGCCCGCGGGATCGAGGCCAGCGACGTCGCGTCCGTCAACGACCACAGAGGCACCATCAGACACCCCCCGCTGGATCCACTCGGCGATCCGGTCGCGGGCCGCACACGAGATGACCGGACCGACGTCGGTGCTCTCCGCCAGGCCCCCGCCCACCTCGAGCGCGCGCGCGGCATCAGCCAGCGGCTCCAGCAGCGCACCGTGGGCATCGCCGACGGTGACCACCACCGACCCGGCCATGCACCGCTGCCCCGCCGCGCCGAACGCCGACCCGATGATCCCGTCGACGGTCGGCTTGATCACGGCATCGGGCATCACGACCATGTGGTTCTTGGCGCCGCCGAGCGCCTGCACCCGCTTGCCCGCGCGAGCCGCCCCCTCATAGACCAGCCGCGCCACCGGCGCCGACCCGACGAACGAGACGGCGTCGATTCCCGGGTGCTCGAGGATCCCCTCCACGATCTCGCGCCCGCCGTTGACGAGATTGACCACCCCGTCGGGCAGACCGAGCGCGTCCAGTTCCTCAAACGCGATGTGCTGGGTCAGGGGCACCTGCTCGGAGGGCTTCAGCACGAACGTGTTGCCACACGCGATCGCGAACGGCAGAAACCAGAACGGGACCATCGCCGGGAAGTTGAACGGCACGATCGCCGCGCACACGCCGACCGGCTGGCGGACGGTCTCGGCGTCGATCCCCCGCGAGACGTCCTCCAGGATCCGGCCCTGCATCGTCGTTGGCACCGCGCACGCCGCCTCCACCATCTCGATCATGCGCGCCACCTCGGCGCGCGCATCGCCGATCGTCTTGCCCATCTCGACGGTGACCGACCGCGCCAGATCATCGCTGCGGGCCACCAGCCGCTCACGCAGCTCAAACAGCTTGCGCGCCCGCGCGATCACCGACACCGCCCGCCACTCCGGCAGCGCCGCCCGCGCCGCCGACACGGCCGCATCGAGATCCGAGCGGCCCGACAGCGGCACCCGCGCCAGCGCCTCGCCGGTGCCCGGGTTCACGACATCCAGTTCCCCGGTGGCTCCCGACGCCGGCACCCACCGCCCGGCGACGTAGTTCTCCAGCAGTGCAACGCTCGTGGTCGTCATCGGGTCAGGGTCCATTCGTGGTCGGGGTCGTTGGCCACCGCCCAGTGGCGGACGGGGCCGGCCATCACGTTGAGGTAATACAGGTCATACCCGGGCGGTGCCGAGACGGTGTGGTATCCGCGCGGCACCGAGACGCAGTCTCGGTCGCCGAGGATGAACGTCTCGTCCAACGAACGGTCCTCGGAGTAGACGCGCTGGAGTGCGAAGCCCTGTGGTCGGGCGATCCGGTGATAGTAGGTCTCCTCCAGCAGCGTCTCGCGGGGCGGGTCGTCGCGATCGTGCTTGTGCGGCGGATAGCTGGACCAGTGCCCGCCGGGGGTGATGACTTCGCAGACGAGCAGCGACGCGGCCTCGCGGTCGGCCATCAGGATCGGCGACACCGTCCGCTCCAGAGCGCCGTACCCGCGCGTCTCCACCGCGATCTCGGCGCCGGGGAGCACGCGCGCCGGCGCCGCACCACCGTCGAGAACCGGGGCCCAGCACAGCCCCACCTCGGCCGGCCCGCCGAGCGCCTCCACCGAGAACGCCGTCCCCGGCGGGAGGTAGGCGGCGTCGGGCGGCCCGGACCACGGGTCGGTGCGTCCCCCGAGGTCCGCGAATTCGCCGTGTCGCGAGACGATCGCCACCGTCCCGGAGACGACGACCACGCACGCCTCGCGCTCGCGGGTGTCGCGCTCGGCGACGACGCCCGGCATAAGCGCCACCACCTCGAAGCCGACGTAGCTCCAGCCCGCCGACGCCGGCGTGACGTCGAGGATCGTGCCGTCGGCGGCGGCATGGGACGCGGGATGGACGAGCAGATCACTCATCGGGGGCCTCCAGGTGGGCTCGTTGGGCGCCGTGGGCGCGCTCGTACTCCAGGCGCGCGCTGCGCACGCTCTCCTGCTCGGCTACCTCGGCCACGGGGACGTCCCACCAGCCGTCGTAGCTGGGCACGCCCGCGTAGCGGTCGGTCTCGATCCAGACGACGGTCGGACCGCCGGTGGCCTCCCGAGCGGTTTGCAGGCCGGCGCGCAGATCCTCCACCGAGCGCGCGCGGATGACCTGCGCGCCGAGGCTTTCCGCGTTTGCCGCCAGATCGACCGGCAGCGGGTCGGCGCGGACGACCCCGCCCTCGTCGACCGGCGGCGAGCCATTAGACGTGAACCTGTAGTGGGTGCCGAAACCGGCGCCGCCGACCGAGCGCGACAGCGCGCCGATCGACGCGTAGCCATGGTTCTCGACGAGCACGATCGTGATCGGGATCCCCTCGGCGACGGCGGTGACGAGCTCGCCGGGGGCCATCAGATAGGAGCCGTCGCCGACGAAGGCGATCACCTCGCGCTCGGGCGCGGCCAGCTTGACCCCGATCGCTCCCGGGATCTCATAGCCCATGCACGAGTAGCCGTACTCGACGTGGTAGCCCTTGCCGGCCGGGTCGCGGGCGCGCCACAGCTTGTGCAGGTCGCCGGGCGCCGAGCCGGCGGCGCACACGACCACCCCGGTCTCGCCGGCGGAGTCGTTGATCGCGCCGATCACTGACGCCTGCGTTGGCACGCGCGCCCTCGGACGCGGAGACCAGCCGCGCGACCTCCGCGCCCCAGCTCACGCTCTCCTCGCGCGCCCGGCGCTGCCATTCCTCGTCGGCGCGCCATTCGCCGAGAGCCTCCGTCAACCCATCAAGAACGACCCGGGCGTCGCCGAGCAGCGGCAACCCGCTCAGCTTGGCCGCGTCGAACGCCCCCGACGTTGACGTTGACGAAACGTACGTCGGGATCCTGGAAGGCCGACTTGGACGCGGTCGTGAAGTCCGCCCAGCGGGTGCCGACGCCGATCACCAGGTCGGCGACCCGGGCCAGGCGATTGGCCGCCGCCGTGCCGGTGGCCCCGACGGCGCCGAGCGACAGCGGATGCGAGGAGACGAGGGCGCCCCGTCCCGCCTGGGTCTCGGCCACGGGGATGCCGGTGAGCATCGACGAGCTGCCGCAACGCGTCGAGCGCCTCGGAGTAGATCACCCCACCGCCGGCGACGATCAGCGGCCGCCGGGCCGCCCGGATCAGCGCCACCGCCCGGCCCACAGCCTCGGGCGCCGGCGGCTGGCGGTAGATCGTCCAGACGCGGTCCTCCAGAAAGCTCGCCGGCACGTCGAATGCCTCGGTCTGGACGTCCTCGGGCAGCGCGAGCGTGACCGCGCCCGTCTCGGCCGGGTCGGTGAGGACCCGCATCGCCGCCAGCGCCGCCTCGAACAGCTGCTCGGGCCGCTCGATGCGCTCGTAGAAGCGCGACACCGGCCGGAAGCAGTCGTTGACCGAGACCGTCGCGTCGTGCGGACACCTCGAGCTGCTGGAGCACCGGATGCGGCCCGCGGGTGGCGAACGTGTCACCGGGCAGCAGCAGCACGGGCAGCCGGTTGATGGTGGCCAGCGCCGCCCCGGTGACCATGTTGGTGGCCCCCGGCCCGACCGAGCTCGTGCACGCGAACGTGGCCAGCCGGTTGCGCTGGCGAGCGAAGCCACTGGCCACGTGCACCATCGACTGCTCGTTGCGCGCCGGATGGTAGGCCAGCCGGTCTGAATACTGCGCCAGCGCCTGTCCCAGCCCGGCCACGTTGCCGTGGCCGAAGATCCCCAGGCAGCCGGCGAAGAACCGGCCACGCACGCCGTCGCGCTCCACGTGCTGGGCGGCCAGGAAGCGCACCAGCGCCTGCGCGACCGTCAATCGCTCCGAGCTCATGCCGAGATCTCCTCGACGCGGACCGGCCGCCGCTCGCGCACCGAGCGCCCCGCCGCCAGGCCGATCACCAGCGGCGCGCGGGCATCGCGCATCGACGGAGACGGCTGCGCGTCGCCGCGGACCGCGGTGACGAATGCCTGCCATGCATGTTCGTAGCTGGTCACGGTAGCGCTGAGGAAGAAGCACGGCAGCGGTGGGCGCGTCGTCGCGGTGGCCGTGCGGACCAGGCCGGTGTGGGCCAGGGGGTTCTCCGAGGCCGCCACTCCCGCCGAGCCGAACACCTCCACCCGCTGGTCGTAGCCGTAGGCGGCGCGGCGGGAGTTGTCGATCGACGTCAGGCATCCGTTCTCGTGCACGAGCGTGATGACGGCCGTATCGACGTCGCCCGCTTGGGCAAATTCAGGCTCCACCCGCACGGCGCCGCACGCAAACACCTCCACGACCTCGCTCCCGGTGAGAAACCGGGCCATGTCGAAGTCGTGGATCGTCATGTCGAGGAACAGACCGCCCGACGTGCGCACATACTCGAAGCGGCGGCGGCTCCGGATCGCGGCTGGTGATCCGCACGAGGTGCGGCTCGCCGACCGAGCCGGCGTCCACAGCGGCCCGCACCGCGGCGTGGGCGGGGTCAAGCGGCGGTTGAATCCGACCTGGAACGGCACGCCGGACTCCTGCACGACGGCGAGCGCCCGGTCGAGCTCGGCCAGCTCCAGCGACACCGGTTTCTCGCAGAACATCGCCTTGCCGGCGCGCGCCGCGGCGATCATCAGCTCGGCGTGGCTGGCGGCGCTCGAGCAGATCGCCACCGCGTCGACTTCGCCCTCGAGGACCTCCTCGACGCTCGCCGCGACCGGAGCGCCCAGTTCCTCGCCCAAGTCGCGCGCCGCCTCGGCGAACACGTCGTAGACCGGCCCGAGCGCAGCTCCCGGTACCCGGCGCGCCAGCAGTTCCGCGTGCATGCGTCCGATCCGGCCGACGCCGATCACGCCGATCCGCAGCGGCGCGATCGCCGTGGCAGTCACGTCGGCACCTCGACGGTCTCCCATCGCCCGCTGGCGGCCGAGCGCAGCAGCGCCGCCTGCACCGCCGCCCACTGCAGCGCGTGCTCGAAGCTGGGCTCAAACGGCCGTCGCTGCGCCACGGCGCGCAGAACTCGTGATCCTCGATCGTGACCAGGTCCTCGAAGCCGATCGCATTGCCGCTGCCGGGCACGAACGCGCCGTGGTGGCCGAAGCGATCGCCGCCGAGCACGGTCGTGTAGCCGCGGCCGCGGTCCTCGGTGCGCGCGGTACAGCCGCAGCTCGTTGAGCCGCTCGAAGTTCCAGCAACCGCCCCTTCGGTGCCGTACACGTCGAACGCCATCTGGCTCTCGGGCCCGACGATCGTGCGGCTGGCCTCGAACGTGCCGCGCGCGCCCGCGGCAAATCGCACGAGCATCCCGGCGTAGTCCTCGTTGGTGACGGGCGTGCGCGGGTCGTCGCGCTGCCGCGCCCGTAGTGGCCATCCGCGCCCGCGGCAGCCGGGCGCTCGCGGATGAACGTCTGCGTCGTGGCCACCACCGACTCGATCGGGCCGAGCAGCATGTGCGCCAGATCGACGGCGTGGCTGAGCAGGTCGCTGGTCACCCCGTAGCCGGCCTGGTCGAGCTGGAAGCGCCACGAGTTGACGCCCAGCGGATCGGCGCCGTACATCGAGAAGAAGCGGCCCCGGTAGTTGGTGATCTCGTCCGAGCTCGCCGCCGGAGATCAGCTCGCGGGCGTACTGGACGAGCGGCGCCCAGCGGTAGTTGTAGCCCACGCCGGTGATCACGTCCGCCGTGCGGGCCGCCAGGGCGGCGGCGAGCACCTGCTCGGGTGTGCCGCCCACCGGCTTCTCGCAGAACACCGCCTTGCCCGCGGCCGCGACCGCCTGGACGAGCTCCAGGTGCAGCATGTTCGGGGCGGCGATGAACACGACGTCGACCTCGGGATCGTCGATCACCGTCCGCCAGTCGACCGAGGCGCGGGCGAACGAGAACGAGCGCACCGCCTCGTCGACCCGGGCCGGCAGCGCGTCGCTGCGGCCACGAGCACCGGGTCGTAGGCGCGGTCGGCGAACAGCAGGGGGATGCGCGCCAGCGACCGGCTGTGCGCCTGCCCCAGCCAGCCGAAGCCGATCACGCCGACCCCGATCCGCCGGCGGGCCGGCCGGCCGGCCTCCGCGGGCGACGCCATCGAGGCGGCGGCGCTCACGCCGGGGACCCCTCCCCGGCCAGCGCGCGGACCTCGTGCTCGAACGGCATCGCCTGCGAGCACAAAAGGCGCGAGGCGACGATCGCACCAGCGGCGTTGGCGAACGCGACCACGCGCTCGGCGCGGCCATCCCGACAGCAGCCCGTGACAGAGGGCGCCCCCGAAGGCATCGCCGGCGCCCAGGCCGCAGAGCACATCGATCGGGGCCGGCGCCACCGTCCGCCGCCCGCCCCCGTCGGCGACGAGCACCCCGTCGCCGCCGAGCTTGACGATCGCCAGCTCGACGCCGCGCTCCAGCAACGCCGTCGCCGCCGCGTCGGGATCGTCGGTGCCGACGGCCACCGAACACTCCTCGCGGTTGCCCACGGCCACCGTGGCGCGACGCCACCGCCGCGCCGATCACCGCCGCGGCCTCTGCGCGTGAGGACCAGAAGCTGGGGCGGTAGTCGAGATCGAGGATCGTGTGCCGGCTGTCGCCCGCGAGCCGGCCAGCATGCCCTGCACGGTCGACCGGCAGGGGTCGACGGCCAGCGCGCCGCCGGAGATCCACAGGATCGGCACCTCGCGCACCACCTCGCCGTCCACCTCGCCGGGGCGCAGCTGGAAGTCCGGGACCGGCGGCTCGCGCCGGAATGCAACGGCGGATCCTCCGGTGGGTCGAGCACGGCGAACGCCAGCGGCGTGAGCGCGTCCTGCTCGACGCCGACGAAACGACACGTCAACCCCGAAGTCGCGCAATTCGCCGAGCGCCACATCGCCGAACGGGTCGCCGCCGACCTTGGTGTACAGAGCGGCCCGCCGGCCCAGCCGGGCGGCGGCGATCGCGACGTTGGTCGGGCTGCCGCCGATCGCCTTGGAGAAGGTCTTCGACTCGCTGCCAGCCAGCGCCGAGCTCGCCGCAGTACAGGTCGATGCTGATCCGCCCGACCGTCAGGATCTCAAGCCCGGCAACCGACACCGCTACACCGACGTCTTCTGGACTTCGACCGCCATCTCCTTGGCGACTTCGGCCAGCTCCGGATCGGTGGCCCCCTGTAGCTCCTGGCTGAGCTGCTGCAGTTCCTCCCCGCCGGCCATCATCGTCGTCAGCTGCTCCAGTGACGTCTCGGCCTTCAGGTAGGAGCCCATCATCCGCCCGCGCTTGAGCAGCACGAAGCGGTCGCCGACCGGGAACGCGTGGTGGGGGTTGTGGGTGATGAAGATCACGGCCTTGCCCTGTGACCGCGCCTGGATGATGTACTTGAGCACGATCCCGGACTGCTTGACGCCCAGCGCCGACGTCGGCTCGTCGAGGATCAGGACCTTGGCGCCGAAGTAGACCGCCCGGGCGATCGACACCGCCTGGCGCTCGCCACCTGAGAGGGTCCCGACCGTCTGGTCGGAGTCGCGGATGTCGATCCCCATCTTGCCGATCTCCTCGCGCATGATCTTCTTAGCCGTCTTGATGTCCAGCCGCTGCAGCGGCCCCCGCCCGCGCGTCGGCTCGTTACCGAGGAAGAAGTTGCGCCACACCGACATCAGTGGCACCGTGGCCAGATCCTGGAAGACGGTGGCGATGCCGCGGGCGCGCGCCTCCCGGGGGCCGCCGAAGGTCACCTCCTCCCCCTCGAGCACGAGCGAGCCGCTGTCGGGTGTGTGCACGCCGGAGAGGATCTTGATCAGCGTCGATTTGCCGGCGCCGTTGTCGCCCAGCACGCATGTCACCTCGCCGGCGCTGACGGCCAGCGACATGTCCTGCAGCGCGTTGACCGAGCCGAAGTACTTGGTCAGGCCGCGGGCCTCGAGCAGGGCGGGCTGGTGTGTCTCGGTAACGCTCATGGCCTCACCTCCGCGCCCTCAGCGCGCGCCGGTAGATCAGTGTGTTGACGGCCACCGCGAGGAACAGGATCGCGCCCAGGAAGGTGAAGTTCCAGGAGCTGTCCCATCCAGCGTAGATCACGCCCTCGAAGGCCATCCCGATGATGCACGCCCCCAGCGCCGCGCCGATCGCCGAGCCGTAGCCCCCGTCGAGCAGGCAGCCGCCGACGACGGCAGCGATGATGTAGAAGAACTCGTAGCCGACGCCCTGCTCGGAGACCGCTGAGGAGGACTGGGTGAAGGAGATGATCCCCACCAGCGCGGCGGCCAGCGACGTGCTGAGAAACAGCAGGATCTTGGTCCGGTTGACCGGGCACGCCGACGTTGCGCGCCGCGTTCTGATCGCCCCCGGAGGCGAAGATCCAGTTGCCGAACGTCGTCCGGCTGAGCACCCAGGAACCGATGATCGTCACCACGATGAACCAGATGATCGCCGTGCTGTAGCCGTTGGTAGCGCGCCGCTTGGAAGAACGAGCTGCCGAAGATCGTCTTCGCGCTGCTCAGGCCGGGCGGGTTGCAGCGACGTCACCGACACCTGCGTCGAGTTGTGATTGAGCAGCAGCACCCCGCCGACGCTGACCCCGCGTAAGACGAAGAACGTCGCCAGCGTGACGATGAAGCTGGGCAGCTTCGTCGCACCACCACGATCCCGTTGATCAGCCCGACGATCGCTGGCGAACACCACCGTGCCGACGATCGCCAGCCACGTGTCCCAGTGGTATTTGCCGACGAGCAGCGCCATCACGATCGCGGTGACACCCGACATCACCCCGGTCGACAGGTCGAACTCGCCGCCGATCATCAATAGCCCCACCGGCACGGCCAGGATCCCGAAGAACGCCGCCTGCTGGGTCCACGCCGCCAGCCCCACCTGCTTGAGCCACAGGTGATTGGCGCTGGAGTCGGTGATCGCGAACAGGACGAAGACGGCGATCGCACCCATCAACGACCCGAGCTCGGGCCGGCGCATCACCCGCGTCACACGGCTGATCGGGGCCAGGCGCTCGTCGGGCGCCGGCGATGTGGCGGAGTCGGAGGGAGGGGTGGTGGTTGCGCTCATCGTCCTCGGGATCAGAGCGGCTGCGCCGCCGGACGGGAAGGTGTCCCGCCCAGCGGCCCGGGTCATCTGCTCAGTGCTCGCGATCAGTCGTCACCCGCGGCGATCGCCGCCTGGACCTTGGAGACGTTGGTCTTGTCGACGAGCAACGGACCGGTCGGCACCGACGTTCCGCCGCCGACGGTATTGCCCTCGTGCTTCTTGTACAGGTAGAGGATGACGACCGGCAGGTAGCCCTGCAGATACTGCTGCTGGTCGACGACGAACGACATCGAGCCGGCCTTGATGTCGTTGAGGACCTCGGCGTTGGTGTCGAACGTCGCGACCTTGACGTTGTTGGGATGAGAGCTGACCACCGCCGTCCCGATCGCGTTGTTGAGCGTCATCACGGCGTTGATGCCCGGATGCGACTGCAGGTAGGAGGTGACCTGACCGACCGCCTGCTGCGGGTTGGAGGCCGCGTTCGGCGTCGAGAGCGTCAGCTGCGTGCAGGCCGGACCCTTGGACGGAGCCGAGCCTGACTTGCAGGTCGAGCCCACACCGAGCCCCTGCGCGATGCCATTGCAGCGGTCCAGCAGGTTCTGCCCGGACTGGTGGATCACGCACAGCACGTTGGTCGCGCCCAGTTGCTTGAAGCGCTGGCCGGATGACTGGCCCGCGAGCATCTCCGGCTGACCGACGCAGGTCAGCGCGCTCGAGGCCGCGATGTCGGTGGCGTCGCAGCCGTCGTTGGTGAGGACGACCGGAATCCCGGCCTTGGCGGCCTTGGCCAGCGTCGGGTTCATCAGGTTGGGATCGTGATCGGAGACGATCAACCCGTCGACGTGCTGGTTGATCGCGTCGGTGATCTGCGAGTTCTCGGCCTGGTCGTCGGGCTCGGCCTGCCCCTGCTGCTGGGAGCCGTAGACCTCGCTCAGCTTGCAGCCGTAGTCGGCGGCGGCGTTCTTGGCGCCCTTGTAGACGACGCTCCAGAAGCTGCCGTTGTCGCCGTGGGTGATCACGGCGAACGTGAGTCCGGAACAGGGCTTGCCGCTGGCGGCGATATTCACCGCCTTGGTCGTGCTGCCAGCGCTCCCGCCCGAGCTTGAGCTCTTCGAGCTGCCGCCGCACGCGGCGAGCAGCAGCACGGCGGCCGCCACCAACGCCGGCACAACGAGACTGCGACGCAGTCGTCTCATCGATGGATCTCCTCCGTTTGAGCCGAGTTGATGAACGCGATGCTCTCGGCGGCGTCGCGCAGCGCCCCGCTGTCGACCGCCGGCTCGTCTGCGGTGATTGCGGTGTCCTGTTCGAGTACGAGCCACCCGTTGTACCGATGATCATCCAGGGTCCGCAGGACGGTCGCCACGTTGGCGCTGCCCCGTCCCAGCGCCACGAACAGTCCCCGCTGGGTGGCCTGCAGCAGGGACAGGCGCCCGGCGCGTAGCTCGGCGGCGATGGCGTCGTCGACGTCCTTGAGGTGCACGTGGGTGATGCGGTCGCCGTGCTCGCGGGCGAACGCCGCCGGGTCGGTGCCTCCGATCAGCAGATGGCCGGTGTCCAGACACCAGCCGACGTTGGTCTCGGCCAGCGCGCGGGTGACCTGATTGGCGGTCTCGATCACCGTTCCGACGTGGGGATGCAGCGCGAACGTGATCCCCCGCTCGGCGGCCAGCGCCTGGATCTCCGCGGCGTGGGCTGCCAGCCGCCGCCAGCCGGCGTCGTCGAGCGGCTCCGGGGCGCTCCACGCGAGGTCCTGCACGGCGGCGACGACCAGCACCTCGCCTCCGGCGCGGGCCAGCAGGTCGATGGCCTGCCGGGCATGGCGGGCGGTTGCCGCGAGGTCGGGGTCGTGGAGCGCGAGCGGCGTGAACGCGCCGACGAAGCGCAGGTCGTGCCGACGCAGCCGCGCCGATAGAGCGGCGGGCTCGGCGGGGAGGAAGCCGGGTGGGCCGAGCTCGGTGCCGTGCAATCCGAGCTCGGCCATCTCGCCGAGAACCGTCCCGGCATCCGGCATGCGTCCCCACCCGGGCACCTCGCAGGCGCCCCACGAGATCGGCGCGCCGCCCAGCCGTTCCGGCATCGGGCGAACGTGACTCGCCGGTTGCTCTCGTGTCTGGGCCATGCTCCTCGTTCCCTTCCCCGACCGCACGCTTAGAGCGCTCTAAGTCAAGGGGGCGACTATATCCCTGCCGCCCGCGCGAAGTCAAGAACGGCGGACGTTTAGAGCGCGACAACAACGGTTTGCGCGGCCGCCGCCGGCTGGGTAAGCTCGCGCCGTCCGAGGATGCCCGTGCGCGGCCCCAAGAGCCCTCCTTCACGGCACTCGCCGACCATGGAAGACGTGGCACGGGAGGCGGGGGTGTCGCGCGCGCTCGTGTCGCTGGTGATGCGTGCCCAGCCCAACGTCTCGGCGGAGCGCCGCCGGCGGGTGCTGGAGGTCGCCGGGCGGCTCGGGTACCGGCCCAACGCGATGGCCCGCAGCCTCGCCAGCCGCCGGACCCGGACCGTCGGGGTCGTGCTCGACGACCTGCGCAACCCGTTCTTCGCCGAGATCGCCGGCGGGGTGGAGGAGCTGGCCTCCGAGCTCGGCTACCAGCTCCTGCTCGGCGCCGGCGGCCGCCTCGCCCGGCGCGAGCGCACGGCCCTGGCCACGCTGCTCGAGTACCGCGTCGACGGCGTCATCCTCGTCAGCCCCCGCATGCCGGCCTCGGAGCTGGTGGCAGCAGCGGCGGAGACCCCGGTCGTCGTCGTCGGCCGTCACGTACGCGGCGCGGACGCCGACTGCCTGCTGATCGACGAGCAGCACGGCACCGGCCTGGTGCTGGACCATCTCGTCGCGCTCGGGCACAAGCGGATCGCGCACGTCGACGCCGGCCGCGGCGCGGGCGGTCCGCAGCGACGCTCGGCCTATCTGCGCGGCATGAAGGCGCGGGGCCTGGCGCCGTGCGCGCGCGTCATCCCCGGCGATTTCACCGAGGAGGCCGGGACCAACGCCGCACGTGAGCTCCTGGCCGAGCCTGACCTGCCGACCGCCGTGTTCGCCGCCAACGACATGGTGGCCGCCGGGTTGCTCGGGGAATTCGACCGTGCCGGGGTGACCGTTCCCGCAGACGTCTCGATCGTCGGCTACGACAACATCTCGATCGCCCACCTCGCCCACGTGTCGCTGACCACGGTCGACCAGCCGCGCACCGACATGGGCCGCATGGCGCTCGAGCTGCTGCTGGAGCGCATCGAGCGCCGCCGCCCCCGGGTCGTGCGGCTCGTCGAGCCGACGCTCGTCGTACGCTCCACCACCGCCCGCCCCCGATGACACGAGTCCTTGCCGCCACCCTCGTCGCTCCGCACCAGCTGGAGGTGCGCGAGTACCCGTACCCGTCCGCGCTGGAGCCCGGCGCGGTGCTGCTGCGGATGCTGGCCTCCGGCATCTGCGGCACCGACAAGCACACGTTCCGCGGCGAGACCGAGCAGTATGTCGGCACCGACTACGAGCGCTCGACGCCGTTTCCGATCATCCAGGGTCACGAGAACGTCGGCGTCGTCGCCGACATCGGCGACGGCGGAGCGCTCGCCTTCGACGGCACCCCGCTCAGCCGCGGCGACCGCGTTGTGCCCGCGCCCAACCGCGCCTGCGGGCACTGTCACATGTGCGCCCGGGGGTTTGCCTACTTTCTGTGTCGCAACCTCGAGAACTACGGCAACTCGCTGACCTGCGCCGCGCCGCCGCATCTGTTCGGCGGCTGGTCGCAGTTTCTGTACCTCAAGCCCGGGACCGCCCTGTTCCGGGTCCCCGAGGGCCTGCCCGACGAGATCGCGGTGCTCACCGAGATCTTCGCCGTGACCCATTCGCTGGAGCGAGCGGCGCGGATGCCGAGGCCCAACGGGTGGCGGCCCGGAGACGCGGTGGCGGTGATCGGGGCGGGCGCGCTGGGGCTTGCCCACGCGATCAAGGCGTCGCTGATGGGCGCGGGCCACCTCTCTGTGATCGACCCGAGCGCCCGCCGCCGGGACCTTGCGGCGCGGCTCGCCGGCGCCGTCGCCGTGCAACCCGGCGAGCCGATCGAGCGCGAGATCGATCTCGTCGTCAACGCGACCGGTTTTCCCGGCACGTTCGCCCAAGCCGAGGCGATCGTGCGCGACGGGGGCACGATCATCGAGGTCGGGGCGTTCGTCGACATGGGCGGCGAGACGTTCAACCCGGCGTCGATCTGCGGGCGCAGCCTGGCGTTGCTCGGAGTCGGCGGCGAGGACCTGACCGCCTACGAGGGCACGCTCGCGCTGCTGGACCGCCACCGCCATTCAATCCCGCTGCACGAGATGGTCTCCCACCGCTTCGACGTCGCGCACGCCCCGGCGGCGATGGCGGTCGCGCTTGACGCCGAGGCATCGGCCAAGGTGCTGATCATGCCGGCGTCGAGTGCCTTCAGTCTTCGCTCGGGGATCGGCCAGCCGGAAGCCGTAGTGACGCAGGATGACACGCTGTAGCCGGGTGAGGGCCGAGCCGAGAAGCGCGTGGGCGAGGTGTCGTGGTGATGGGTGCAGCATGTGTGCTCCGTTGCCGTCGTGAGTGCAGAAGCAGTGCGGCCCACGCGCCGCCGCCGCCGAGCGACGGGATCCAGAACGCGATCGCGTGGTACAGCAAAACCGCCGCGGCCGTCGTCGTGGGCGGGGTGCCGTAGAGCACGAGCGCGCCCCCGATGCCGCCTTCGAGCACGCCAATACCGGCGGGGACGGGGATCAGCGTCGCGCAGTAGCCGACCAGGTAGCCGAGGACCAGCGCACCGATGTTGGCGTGGTAGCCAAGGCCGGCAAACAGGCACCACAGGACCGCCATGTCGAGGTGCAGGTAGCCGACTGCGCCGAGTACCCGCCAGCTTGGATGCCGTGTCGCCCGCCAGGCATCGGCGACCCCATCGGCGAGCGTCACCAGCCACCGGCGTGCCCGCAGTGACGGCCGATGTGCCATGACCCAGGGCGACGCCGCGATCATCGCCGTCAGCGGTGCGACGATCACCAGCGGCAGCCAGACCCGAGCGAACCCGGATGGCCCATCCCCGACGCCGGCCAGCAGCAGGGACGCTCCGGCAATGAGCGCCAGGGCGTTGACCGCCGAGGTCAGCCAGAACACACCCCCGGAGCGCACGAGGATGCTGCGGCGATCCATGCCGGCGCGCGAGAGAAGCAGCCCACCCAGGGCGTAGCTGGTGATGCCCCCGCCCGGCAGCAAAGCGCCTGAGGCCATCTCCACCCAGGCGATCCTCCGGCCGAGGTCCGCCGGGAGGCGATCGAAGAAGCTCCGAAAGACGATCACGAAATTCACGCACGAACCCACCTCGAGGACGACTGCCAGCACCAGCCACCCTCCGTCCACTGAGGTCAACTGGTGGCGTATGCCTGCCAGCGACGGGATCGCGAGGACCACGGCCGCGAGCGCTCCCACCGCGGCGCCGAGGAGCAATACGCGGCGCACGTCACGCCCGGCTGACTGACGTCAATGCCCTCTCCCGGTCGTCGACTCGTCGCCGGGTCACGGCGACGAGCAGACACAGCGCGGCAAGGCCGCCGGCGGCGTAGGCGATCAGCACCCAGAGATGGCCGGTCGTGTCGCTGGCGTGGAAGTAGACGGTGTTGCGGATCGAGTCGGCCGCGACTCCCAGCGGCAGGCGCGAATGCAGCGAACCCAAGAGGCTCGGACTGAACGCGGCGAGGTTCGCCGGTCCGCCGCTGACCGGGATCCCGAAAATCAGGAAGGCCAGGACGCACAGCGCCGCCAGGTGGGGCTTGATCTGCCCCACCGCAGCCGTCGGCGCCGATATCGCCAGCGAGAACAACGCCACGATGCCGGCGATCACCCAGTAATGACCCAGACCGCTGACGCCGTCGGCGATCCCGGCGGCGGCAAGGCCCACGACGGCGGCGACCGACACCAGCACCCCCACGCGCGACGCCAGGGCGGTGCGCCGCAGCGCATGACCAGCCGCGACTCCGGTCGCGAGGCTCGGAAACAGCACGCACAGGATCAAGAAGAACGACGCCAGGGCCTGCGAGTCGCTGTTGAGCGGGGGCACCACGTCACGCGTGGTCAGCGGCCGCCCCCTGTTCACCGCGACGGCGGTGAACGCCCTGGTGATCGCCTGACTGGGCGCGGTGCCGCCAGCGCCGGCGGTCAACAGTGTCAAGCCATGCGGCGAGACGATCAATGCTCCATCCACGACGCGATGTGCGATCGCGCGGCGCGCCTGGCCTTCGCTCGGCAGCGATGTGAGATCAAAGCCCCCGGGAGCGTGCGCGTCGAGGTTGGTCTGGACGGTGTGCGCGACCGGGGGCGGGCTGACGATGCCGACGGGAAGGTGGTGCGGAGTCGGCTGATGAAAGCCGCTGAGGGCGACCGTCACGAAGATCGCCGCGAACGCCACGTTGCTCACGATCACTGCCAGATGGAGCCGGTAGCGGCGCAGGACCATGGGTACTCGGTTCATCGCGCGGCCTCACTCTCGGTTTTGCCAACGGTTGTTGGCATCACCATACGGGCCGGCTGCGCCCAAGTCAACAACCGTTGGCAAACAGTTGTTGACGAGGTAGCCTATATTGGCTCCATGACCGCCCGCCCACGTGAGGCGCCGTCGGCCGGCACGAGCGAGCCCCAGGTTCTCGGCGCCGGCGGACCGCGCTCAGAGCCCACCCGACGGACGATCCTCACGGCCGCCCGTCAGACCTTCGCTGCCCGCGGGTATGAGCGGACGACCATCCGGGCCGTCGCTGCCGAGGCGCGTATCGACGCCTCGATGGTGATGCGCTACTTCGGCTCCAAGGCCGGCCTCTTCGCCGCCGCCTCGACGACGCACCTGCAGGTCCCGGACCTCGGAGACGTGCCCCGGACCCAGCGCGGCGAGTTCTTGGTCCGCCATTTCGTGGAACGCTGGGAACGCGGTCCCGGGAACGACGCGCTCGTGTTCCTCCTGCGCACGGCGGTCACCAATGACGCCGTCGCCGACCAGCTCCAATCGAAGTTCAACGAGCTCATCGCCGCGCCGATCGCTGCCCTCGGCGTTGATCACCCCGAACGCCGCGGCGCGCTGGTCGGAACGCAACTCCTCGGGCTGGCACTCTGCCGCTACGTCCTGCACCTGGAGCCGATCGCCTCGAGCACGGCCGAAGAGCTCATCACCGGCATCGCCCCCGCGGTCCAGCTCCACCTCGACGATCGGTCGCACGGTCTCGCGTAGGCGCCGGATAGCCTAGGGATTCGGCCGTGTCGTTCTACATCACCACCGCGATCTCCTATGTCAACGGCGTGCCCCACCTGGGTCACGCCTACGAGGCGATTGCCACCGACGTGATCGCGCGCCACATGCGCCAGCGCAACGAGGACGTCTTCTTTCTCACCGGGACCGACGAGCACGGCGAGCCCGTCGCCGACGCCGCCAAGGCCCAGGGCATGGAGCCCCAGGCGCTGGCCGACCAGAACGCCGAGCGCTTCAAGGCGCTGATGCCGATGCTCGACATCTCCAACGACTTCTTCATCCGCACCACCGACGAGGAGCACAAGCAGGCGGTGCAGGAGGTGCTCCAGCGCGTCCACGACAACGGGCACACGTACAAAGGCGTCTATGAGGGCTGGTACTGCCCGCGCTGCGCCGACTTCAAGGTCGAGAACGAGATCCTCGAGGGCAACCTGTGCCCGATTCACGAGACCCCGCTGACGCGCGAGCAGGAGGAGAACTGGTTCTTCCGCCTTTCGAGCTTTCAGGATCAGCTGGAGCGGCTGTTCGCCGAGCACCGATCGTTCGTGATGCCGCTGACCCGGTTCAACGAGGCCCACGCGTTCGTTTTGTCGGGCCTGCAGGACGTCTCCCTGTCGCGTGCCCGCATGCACTGGGGCGTGCCGGTCCCGTGGGACCCCGAGCAGGTGTTCTACGTGTGGTTCGACGCGCTGCTCAACTATTACACCGCGCTGCGCTACGCCCGTCCCGGCGAGGATCTGACCCAGCGGTTCTGGCCGGCCCAGTTCCACATCATCGGCAAGGACATCCTCAAGTTCCACACGGTCTTCTGGCCGGCGATGCTGATGGCGGCCGACCTGCCGCTGCCCGAGCATGTCTTCGTCCACGGCTTTCTGCTCGGTGCGGACTCGCGCAAGATGAGCAAGTCGCTGGGCAACGTGCTCGACCCCTTTGCCGTGCTCGAGGAATACGGCACCGACGCGCTGCGCTTCTACCTGATGCGCGACGTGTCCTTCGGCGCCGACGGCGCCGTCGGGATCGAGTCGTTCACCGCTCGCTACGAGGCCGAGCTGGCCAATGAGTACGGCAACCTGGCCAGCCGCACGCTCGCGATGATCCGCCGGTACCGCGACGGCGCCATTCCCGTCGTCGATGCCGATCCGGCACTGGCGGCGGAGTTCGACGGACTCGCCGACGACGTGACGGACCTGATCGACGCCGCCGAAGTCTCCGACGCCCTCGACCTGATCTGGCAGCGCGTGCGGCGCGCGAACCGCTATGTCGAGGAGCAGGCGCCCTGGCAGCTGGCCAAGAACGACGAGTCGGCGGCCGACCTGGACCGCGTGCTCGCGTCGCTGGCCGAGGCGGTTCGCGTGATCAGCATCCTGCTCTCGCCGTACATGCCCGGGAGCACCCAGAAGGCGCTCGATGCGATGGCGGCGCCCGACCTGAGGCTCGAGGCGGCCGCCTTCGGGGCCCTCGGCGATAGGGCGCGCACGGTGACCGAGCTCCCGCCGCTGTTTCCAAAACGGGTCACCGAAGCCTCCTGATCGACAGCCACACCCACCTGCATCTGTGCGAGCCGCCGGACGCCGACCTGGTCGCCGCCGCCGCCGAGGCGGGCGTGAGCCGCATGGTCACGATCGGCACCGACGGCGCGTCCTGCCGGGCGGCGCTCGCCGCCGCCGAGGACTTCCCGCAGGTGTACGCCGCGATCGGCCGGCACCCCAACGCGGCGACCGGCTTCGACGACGCCGACTACGCCGAGCTCGAGGCGCTGGCGGCGCACGAGAAGTGCGTGGCGATCGGCGAGACGGGCCTGGACCACTACCGCGAGGGGGCGCCGGAGGCCGATCAGAAGCGCGCCTTCGAGGCCCAGATCGAGCTCGCACGGGCGACCGGCAAGCCGCTGGTCATCCACACCCGCGCCGCCGACGACGAGACGCTGGCGATCCTCGACGCCGAGGCCACCGGGCTCAGCGTGATCCTGCATTGCTTCTCGATGGGCGGACGGGTCCAGGAGTGTCTGGCCCACGAGAACTGGTGGCTGTCCTTCGCTGGCAACTGCACGTACCCCAAGAACGGCGACCTGATGCTGGCGGCGCTGGCCGTCCCGGCCGACCGCCTGCTCGTCGAGACCGACGCCCCCTACCTGTCGCCCCAGCCGGTCCGCGGCAGGCCCAACCAGCCCGCCAACGTGGCCATGACCGCGCAGGCGATCGCCGCCGAGCGGCGCGTCGGCTACACGGAGCTGGAGCGCGACGTCGAGCTCGCCGCCGCGGCCGTGTTCGGATGGTGAGCGCACGGTCGGCGCGTCAGCGTGAGCTCGGCCAGAACTTCCTGGTCGATCGCAACATCCTTGACGTGATCGAGCGGCTGGCGGCGTTGCGGGGCGACGACGTCGTCCTCGAGGTCGGTGGCGGCCCCGGAGCCTTGTCCGAGCGGCTGGCGGCGACCGCGCAGTTCGTGCACGTCGTCGAGTTCGACGAGCGCCTGCGTGAGCGGCTCGAGGCCGCCGTGGCGCGGTTTGACAACGTGGCGCTGCACTTTGCCGACGCGGTGGCGCTTGACTTCCACGCGCTCGCGCCCGCCCCCACCGCGATGGTGGCCAACCTGCCCTACGGGGTGGCGGCGACCGTGATCCTCAAGTCGATCGAGGAGCTGCCGAGCGTCACCGGGTGGGTGGTGATGGTGCAGCGCGAGGTCGGCGAGCGCTTCGCCGCGGCGCCCGGTACGGCCGCCTACGGGATTCCGTCGGTGCTCGCCCAGCTGGCCTGCGAGGTCAAGATGCTGCGTCCGATCTCCCGCCAGGTCTTCCGCCCGGTGCCGAACGTCGACTCGGTGCTGCTCGGGCTGCGCCGCGTGAGACCGGGCGCCGATCCGCGGGTGGGCGCGCTCGTCCACGCCGGGTTCGCCCACCGCCGCAAGGCCCTCGCCGGGTCGTTGGCCCTCGCTCCGGGTGGCTTTGGCCCCGACGTGCGCGAGCGTGCTCGCGCCGCCCTCGTCGCGCTCGGCCACCCGGCCGACGAGCGGGCCGAGCGGCTGTCCCCGGTCGAGTTCTCCGAACTGGCCGCGCTGCTGGCGTGATCGAGCGAGCACCCGCCAAGGTCAACCTGTGCCTGTACCTCGGCCCGACGCGCGCCGACGGCCGGCATGAGCTGGTGACCGTGTTCGACTCGGTCTCGCTGTTCGACGACCTCGAGATCGCCGACGCCGCCGCGGATGAGGTGGTCTGTTCCGGCGTTCCCGGGCCGAACCTCGTGGCTGGCGCGCTGGTGGGTTTGCGCGCCACGGGATGGGATGCACCACCGCTCCGGGTTGTCATCCGCAAGCGCATCCCGGTGGCCGCCGGCCTGGGCGGCGGCTCGGCCGACGCGGCGGCGATGCTGCGCTGCGCCCCCCGGCTGGCGCCGGTCGATCCCGTGGTCGTCGCCGCGATCGCTGCCCGGCTGGGCGCGGACGTCCCCAGCCAGCTTCACCCGGGCCCGAGCCTCGGCACGGGCGCCGGGGAGATCGTCGCGCCGCTGGGCCATGTCGAGCCCTACGGCGTGCTCGTGCTGCCCCAGCCGTTCCCGCTGGCGACGGCTGACGTCTACCGGGAGGCCGACTGCCTCGGCCTGGCCCGTTCTGGCGCGGAACTGGCCGACCTGGCCACGGGCCTGCGGGTGGGTCTCCCGGAGTGCCTCGTCAACGACCTGGAGCCCGCGGCACTCTCCCTGGCTCCTCAGATCGGTACGGCGATCGCCCGGGCGCGGGAGGCCGGAGCCGACGACGCGATCGTGTGCGGATCGGGACCGACGGTGATCGGCGTCTTTCGCGGGGAGGACGGCGAACGCCGCACGGAACGGGCCGTGGGAGAGCTGGGGGAGGGGTTTTCCGCCGTGCCGGTCCGCGCAGGGGTCGGCGAGTCCGCGCCGAACGACTGACGAGAAGTCCGCAATTTGCGTCAGTGTCCGTCGCCCGCGATCGGTCCGCATCGGTATTCGGCACAATCAGGGGTGAAAGCGTGAGCAATCAGACCGTCACATACATCGTCGCCGCCGGGTGTGGCGTGATCGTGCTGGTCGCATTTGCCGGCCTCGTGCTGGTTCCCGCGATCAGCGCCTACCGCCGTCCGCTGCACCGCGTCGCCGCTGCCTTTCTGTCCCTGTACGTGCTGGCCGCGTTCGTCGGGATCGGCGTGCTGTTGGGCGCCCTGATCATCTTCGAGTGGCCGCGGATCTTCTAGCTATCCACGGGTGAGCGAGCTGACGGAAAGCGCGGAGCGCGGCAGTCCTCGGGTGGGCGGGAACACCGATTTCGGTGCTTACGCGGCCATCACCGACGCGGTCGAGGCCGGCGCCGGACTGCCTGAGATCCTGCGCGCCGCCGCCCGCGCGCTCGACGCCAGCCTGATCCTGATCGATCGTTCGGCGACCGTGCTCGCCGTCGCCGCGCGCTCCCCGGCCGACGAGCGCTCGCTGATGCGCGACACCGACGACGTCACCACGCTCGAGCTCAAGGTGGCCGACGCACCGGTCGGCCAGCTGCGGATGCGCACCCGCGCCGACAGCGCCGACAACGCGCTGCTGCGCCTGGTGACGACGCTGATCGCCTCGGAGGTGGAACGTGTCCGCGCCCCCGAGCGGGCGTCCGAGGAGGCGGCGACGAATTTCCAGCGCGCGCTGCTGGCGCGCCGGATCGAGGACCGCGACGACCTGCTGGCCCGCGGCAAGGAGTTGGGCACCGATCTGTCAAGCGGAGCGAGCGTGGCCGTGGTCCGCGCCCACGCGCGCACGCCGACCGAGGATGACTGGCGCCGCCGCCTGCTCGCGGTGGCCGCCCGCGGCGCGCGTTCGATCGCCTCGGGCTCGATCGCCTCGCCGACCGAGACCGATGCCGGCGAGGTCGTGCTGCTCGTGCCCGACGGCGACGGCGAGACCGGCCGGCGGGTGGCCGCGGCCGTCCTGCGTGAGCTCGAGGCCGGGCTGGCCGGGTTCGCGTTCGCGATCGGCCGCAGCCGCCGCGTCGAGGACCCGCTTGACCTGCAGCGCGCCTACAACGAGGCCCTGCTGGCGATCAACGTCGTCGAGGGCGACTCCGAGCGCACGGAGCTGGCCTACGAGGAGACCGGCACCTACCAGCTGCTGCTGCCCTACATGAGCGATCCGGCCGAGCTCAAGCGGTTCTACGCCGAGACCGTGCGGCCGCTCGTCGCCTACGACGAGCAGTACGAGACCGACCTGCTGGGAACGCTGGCGACGTTTCTGGACTGCGACGCCAACGTCAACGCCACCGCGTCGCGGCTCATCACCCACCGCCACACGATCCGGTACCGCTTCGAGCGCGTGCGCGAGCTCACCGGCCTCGACGTATCGTCGACCGACGGCCGGGAGAAGCTGTCGTTGGGCTTGAAGGCGATGCGGGTGCTCGGCATCGCCGCGCCGCGCGGTCCGGCCACCGAGCCGGGCGCCGGCGGCGGCCGGGTCCCGCACTAGCCGGCTACGGCTTCAGGGCACGCTCGACGGCGAGAGCCGTCTGCTCGCCGGCGATGTCCAGCGCCTCGGTGCTCCGGGTCGCGCGGGCGAGCACGAACGCGCCCTCGAGCGCGCTGATCATCCCGATGACGAGCTCGCGGGCCTGCCGCTCGTCGAGCCCGGCGGCGGTGAACCGCGGCATTCCGGCGGCGATCCAGCTCTCGAACACGTCGGCGCAGGCCGCGCGCATCGTCTCGCTCGTGCTCGAGACCTCGAGGGCGACGGTGGCGATCGGGCAGGCGTCCTCGTAGTCGGTCTCGCGCAGGTGCTCGGCGGCGCCGGCGAAGAACGCCCGTACCGCTGAGACGAGATCCGGCGCGGGGTCGAAGATCGCCGGGATCAGCAGCTCGTACAGAGCGCCTGACGTGCGCACGGCCTCGGCGCCGAGCTGCTCCTTGCCGCCGGGGAAGTGGTGATAGATCGAGCCGAACGGCGCCTGGGCGGCGGTGACGATCTGCTTGACGCCGGTGGCGGCGTACCCCTGTCGCCGGAACAGCTCGGCGCTGCTCTCGACGATGCGCTCGCGGGTGGTGGCCATCTCGTGTACGGTACTCGCTAGAGCGATCAATCTAGCGGAGGTCGACGATGCAATCGTGGCTCGGGCACAAGCTCATCTCCTACGTCATGGGACGCACCCGTCAGCGGGACATCCGGCCCACCCTGCTGCTCGATCACCCGGAGGTGCAGCTCACCTTCCCCGGGCAGAACTCGTGGTCGGGGGTGTTCCGCGGCAAGGCCGAGGTCGAGCGCTGGCTGCGCCGCCTGGCGGCCGTCGGGATTCAGACCTTCCCCGACGAGGTCGTCGTCAAGGGCTGGCCGTGGAGCACGACGGTCTGCATCCGCGGCCACGACCATCTCGACGCGCCTGACGGCGAGCGCGTCTACGAGAACCGGTTCGTCATCTGGGGGCGGATGACCTGGGGCCGGCTGCGCGAGTACGAGGTCTATGAGGACACCCACAAGGCCAACGAGCTCGACGCCTGGCTCCAGGAGCACGAGGCGGCGCTCGTCGGCGCGGCGGCTGCCTAACTGCTGCGGCGCTCGATCAGCCGCGTCGCGCGGTCCTTGACCGACCGGGGGAGGGCGTGGCTGAACGTCGAGCGATGGTCGGCGACCCACTGGTAGGCGCGCTCGGTCAGGACGGGAGCCGTGGCCAGTGCCGCCGCCGGCAGCGCGCCGCCGGGCAGCAGGCGCAGCAGGGGAGGTGCGGCCGCCCCGGCCGATTCGCGGTGGCCGGCGGGGGAGACGAGGTGCCACGAGGCCTCGCGTTGCTCCGTGGTCAGGTCGTGGAGCAGCCGGCCGGCCTCGGCGGTGTCAAGCGCCACGGGTCGCAGCCGGCGGTCGCGGTCGGCGGACAGGATCGCGGCCAGCGCCGTGCGGCAGAAGCCGCAGTCGGCGTCGTAGAGGACGGTCCAGCGGGGGTCGGGGGGTGAAGTAGAGTCGCGCGCCATGGCCGTGGCGATCATCACGGGCTCGGGAACCCATTCGCTACCCGGCTGGCAGCTTCGGCAAGCCGAGCCGGTGCAGACGCCCTTTGGATCGGTCGACGTCTCACGCGGCGATCTCGGCGGCGTTGAGGTGCTCCACGTCTCGCGCCACGGCGCCGGCCACGTCCGCCTCTCCAACCACGTCGCGCACCGCGCCGATATCTGGGCGCTGCATGAGCTCGGGGCGAGCGCGGTGATCGGCTGCACGGCCTGCGGCGCCGTCGACCCGTCGCTGGCGCTGGGGTCGCTCGTCGTCTTCGACGACCTGCACTTCATCTCCAACCGCCTGGCCGACGGTTCGCTGTGCACGTTCTTTCAGGAGCCGGGGGACCCTGGGCGGGGACACTGGATCCTGCACGGCGGCCCGTTCTCCGACGGGGTCCGGGCGGCGCTGCTCGCCGGCGCCGCCGACAGCGGGCACAGCGCCAGCGACGGGGGCGTGTACGGCCACGTCGACGGGCCCCGCTTCAACACGCCGAGCGAGATCGCGCAGCTTGCCGCCTGCGGCGTGACCGCGGTCAGCCAGACCGGCGGCCCGGAGACCGTGCTCTGCGGCGAGCTCGAGCTGCCGTTCGCGCTGATCGGCTTCGTCACCGACTACGCCAACGAGGTCGTCCCCGGCGAGCCCACGCCGGTCTCGAAGCTCGGCGAGCTGATGGCCGCCAGCCCAGCGGTGTTCGCCGCCGTCCTGGAGATCGCCGTCCGCCGGCTGGACGCCGAACCCGCAGTCCCGGCGGGGACCATGTTCCGCATCGGTACCGCCTGACGGTGGCCGACCCGCGCGTGGTGCTGATGTCCGCCGCGGGCGGGCGGCCAGAGCCGCTCGAGCAGGAGCTCCGCGGGCGGGCGCGCCGCTGGGCCGACGAGCTGGCGCCGGGCGGCGTCTTGCCCACCGCTCGCGGCGTGGGCGAGGCCGTGGCCGGGCGGTTCGCCGGCGGCGAGGGACCCGTGCTCGTCGTCTGGCCCGAGCTCGTCCGCTGGCGATCCGATCATGCCACCGGCGCGCTCGATGACCTTGCCGATGACTGCGCCATCTCAGTGGGCCCGATGTTCGACGGCGGCTTCTATCTCGTCGCCTTCGCGCGTCCCGTGCCCGCCCTGCTCGAGCTCCCCGACGAGGCCTGGCAGGCCCGCGACCCGATCGGCCTCGTCGCCGACGCGGCTCTGCGATCGGGCCTGGGCATCGGCCTGCTGCGCGCCGAGCGCGGCCTGCGCACGCCGGCCGATGTCAGCGCCGCGCTCGCCGACCCGCTGGTCGACGACGACCTGCGCCGCCTTCTGAGTTAGCCTTTTCACGGCCGCCATCTCAGCGCATTGGGGAGTGGTGTAAGGGCAGCACGCTTGGCTTTGACCCAAGTAGCCCGGGTTCAAATCCCGGCTCCCCAGCTCCGAGATATTCCTGCGTACGGGGCGCTTTTCCGTCCGCGGTACGAACTAATGTTCGCGGTGTGAGGTGGAGCCCGAAATACACCGAGCAGGAGGTTCAAGAGGCGGTCGAGAGGTCGATGAGCAAGTCCGCGGCTCTCCGTCTCCTGGGTCTCAGGCCCGTGGGCAGCAATTTCCAGACGCTTCGGAAGCTCATCGATCATTACGGGGTCTCGACGGCGCACTTCGATCCAAATTGGACACGCCGCGGACGACCGCCGGACAAGGCGATTCCGCTCGGTCAGGTCCTCGTCGAGCGCTCGTCCTACCAGCGCGGCAAGTTGAAACGGCGCCTGTACGAGACTGGCCTCAAGAAGCGGGCGTGTGAGCTGTGCGGTCAGGGCGAGATATGGCATGACCGCTCGATGGCGCTGATTCTCGACCACATCAACGGTGTCGGCGACGACAACCGGATCGAGAATCTCCGCATCGTGTGCCCGAATTGCGCGGCCACCCTCGACACGCATTGCGGCCGCAAGAGCAGGGTCGACTATTCCCCTCGTGAGTGTCAGTACTGCTCAGACGAGTTCATTCCGAAGTACACAGGTCAGCGATATTGCTCGCAGCCCTGCGGGGTGCACTCCAAGGGGCCGCGGGATTCTCACCCCGAACGCCGAAAGGTCGAACGCCCGCCCTAGAACCTCCTGATCGAGGAGACGCAGCGCATGGGCTTCAGCGCGGTCGGGCGCAAGTACGGCGTCTCGGACAACGCGGTGCGCAAGTGGATCCGCTGGTATGAGGCGGCGGCGGAGCGGCGAGATGCCGCCTGAACCGGCGGCTCGACGGCGAGCGGAGCGACGCCGGTCTGGGACGACTGATCGGCCACCCCGCGTCCGCCCGAGTAGGATCAGGCCGTGGCCGAGCCGGTCATCGTCATCCTTGCGGCGGGGCAGGGCACGCGCATGCGGTCCTCGGTGCCCAAGCTGCTGCATCCGCTCTGCGGGCGGCCGATCATCGCCTGGACGATCGCGACCGCGCGCGCCGCCGGGGCCGGGCGGATCGTCGTCGTCGACTCGCCCGAGCGCCGACTCGAGGAGGTCGTCGAGGAGGGCGTCGAGCTCGCCGTCCAGGAGCGCCCACTGGGAACGGCCGATGCCCTGCGCGCGGCCACCGGACGGCTCGCCGACGCCGAGACGGTCGTCGTCATCAACGGCGACGCGCCGCTGCTCACCGTCGAGTCCCTGGCCGGACTCGTCGCCCAGCACGACCGCTCCGGCGCGGCCGGAACGATCGCCACGGTCGTGCTCGAGGATCCGCGCGGCTACGGCCGGGTGGTGCGAGCTCCCGACGGGACGGTCGAGCGCGTGGCCGAGACCAAGGCACCCGGCGACGCCTCGGTGCTCGAGCTGCAGATCCGCGAGGTCAACACCGGGATGTTCGCGTTCGACGCGCAGCCCCTCATCGCAGCACTCGCCGAGGTGCGCGCCGACAACGCCCAGGGCGAGCATTACCTGCCCGACGTGCTGCCGATCCTGCGCGAGCACGAGCGGACCGTCGACGCCTACGAGCTCGCCGATCCCGACGAGATGCTCGGCGTCAATGACCGCTGGCAGCTCGCCGAGGTCACCGCGGTCGCGCAGCGCCAGATCCAGATGCGCCACATGCTCGCCGGGGTGACGATCGTCAATCCGGCCGCCACGGTGATCGACGTCGACGTCGAGATCGCCCCTGACGTCGTCGTCGCGCCCTTCACCAGCCTGCACGGGCAGACGACGATTCAGAGCGGGTCGACGGTCGGTCCGGGCTCGACGCTCACCGACGCCGAGGTGGGGGAGGGCGCGACCATCCTGCACTCCTGCATCGTCGGGGCGGTGGTGGGCGATCGGGTCAGCGTCGGACCGTTCAGCTACCTGCGGCCGGGAACCGTGTTGCGCACGGGATCCAAGGCCGGCGCGTTCGTCGAGATCAAGAACTCCGACGTGGGCCGGGGCTCGAAGGTGCCGCACCTGAGCTACATCGGCGACGCCGACATCGGCGAGCAGACCAACCTCGGGGCGTCGACGATCACCGCCAACTACGACGGCCACCGCAAGCACCGCACGACGATCGGCTCGCGGGTGAAGACGAGCGTCGACACCACCTTCGTCGCCCCCGTGAGTATCGGCGACGACGCCTACACCGGCGCCGGCTCGGTCATCACCAACGATGTCCCCGAGGGCTCGCTCGGCGTCGCGCGGGCGCGGCAGCGCAACATCGACGGCTATGCCCAGCGCCGGCGGGAGCGGGCCGAGGCCGACGCCGCCGACAAGCCATGACCTCGACCGAGTCGTCGCCGGTCGGCCGTACACTGACCGGCGAGATGGGCGTCGTCCAGACCCAGAGCGCGAACACCGTCCTGCGCCGCGAATACGACAAGCGTCTGATGCTCGTCAGCGGGCGGGCGAACCCGATGCTGGCGGCGAGGATCGCCGACAAGCTCGGCGTCGAGCTGAGTGATGCCAACCTCAAGACGTTCGCCAACGGCGAGGTCTACTGCCGCTACGAGGAGTCGGTGCGCGGCGCCGACGTGTTCATCGTGCAGCCGACGTGTGGCAACGCGGCCACCGGCCTCACGCCCAACGACGCGCTGATGGAGCTCCTCGAGATGGTCGACGCCGCCGTCGGCGGCTCGGCGCACCGCGTGATCGCGGTCACGCCGTGGTACGGGTACTCCCGCCAGGACAAGAAATCCGCGCCGCGCGAGCCGATCAGCGCCCGTCTCGTCGCCCGCATGCTCGAGTCCGCGGGGATCGACCGCCTGCTCACGATGGACCTGCACTCCGGCCAGATCCAGGGCTTCTTCCAGAAGCCGTGCGACCACATGACGGCGCTGTTCATGCTCACCCAGTACTTCGCCGACCTCGGCCTCGAGGACCTCGTGGTCGTCTCCCCGGACGTCGGCCGGGTGAAGCTCAACAAGAACTTCGCGGCCAAGATCGGTGCCGACCTGGCGATCCTCAACAAGGAGCGCCCCGCCCAGCAGGTGGCCGAGATCAGCTACGTGATCGGCGACGTCCGCGACAAGACCGCCCTGCTCGTCGACGACATGATCGGCACCGCCGGCACGCTCGCCGCCGCCGCCCAGGCTGTCCGTGACGCCGGCGCGCGCCGTATCTTCGCCGCCGCCACCCACGGCAACTTCTCGGGCAGGGCCTGGGAGAACCTCGCCGCCGCCGACTTCGAGCAGGTGGTGGTCACCGACACGATCCCGCTGCCGCCGGGCGCGCCGGACAACGTCCGCGTGCTCTCGTGCGCCGAGCTGCTGACCAATTCGATCCGCCAGATCTTCACCGATGGCTCGGTCAGCGACGTGTTCGGCGGCGAGAACCAGCTGTTCTGAGCTCAGCGCCGCCGGTCAGAGCAGCGACCGGCAGCCCGCGGCGGTTTCTGCGGCGCGGTCGACTGGCGCAGCATGAGTCAGCGAAGCTGGGTAGCGTCCGATCAGCAGGGATGCGCCGCGCGTGCCCTGCGCCCCTGCGGCACGCGCGCCGGGCCCGTGGCCCGTGGCCCGCTTTTCGGGTCGCGGGCCGGCTTTTGGCTGGAGGGCCCGTCGGCGAAAACCGAGCGGACCCTCCAGGGAAAGCGCCCCGTCTGTGGCTCTGAGCCACTGCGCAGAGGCTGTCCGCAGTCTCCC
>CAVYMP010000022.1:0-14656 GCA_963769565.1 uncultured Solirubrobacteraceae bacterium | reverse complement strand
CTTCCCCGGTCGCCGCGCCGATCCGGCGGTGCAGGATGGCTCCCTCCGCGAGGTCTGCATCGGCCTCGTCGGTTCGGCCCGCGAGCAGCTTCGCCTCGCCCCGGATCGTAACCGCGAAAGCACGTCCACGTGCGGCGCCGAGCCGCTCTGACTCTACGGCGGGCGCATCGGCGAACGCGATTACGTCGTCGTAAGGTCGCGCGCCATAGAGCAGTCGCTGCATGATGCGCGGCTGGCCGTCGAACGTGGTCAGAGCGATATGAGGCAGGGCGGCGGTGTCGTTCAGGTCGGCGATCACGCTCGCGCGCAGCTCGCCGCGGGCGTGCGCTGCAGCCGCCTGCGCCCACGACGCGATCGCGATCTGCGCGGTCTCGCCCGCTTCGCGGGCGAGGCGGCGCGCCTCGGCGGCCTTTCCGTGCCGACCGCGGGATCGCCGAACCCGACGTGGCGGCGCCGGCATAGGCGAGCGCGTGCGCGACGCGGCCCTCGAGCGTGGTCGGGTCGAGCCCGTCGAGCAGCGCAGCCCGCCCGGCGCGTCGCCGAGCTTGATCTGAGCAAGGGCGCCCTTCGCTTGCAGGTCGTCGGCCCGCGGCCCTCCGTCGACGTCTGCGGCGATCACATCGGCGGCGGGACGCCGGCGTCGCCGATCGCGTCGAGCGCGTCGGGGCGCAGTACGAGGCCTCGGAGTACTTCGGACGTGCTCCAGCAGCGGCGCGAGCTGCGCGAGCGCATCGGCGAACGCGCCGAGGTGACCGCCTGCCGCGCCGCTTCGAGCAGCCATGGCACTGCCTCATCGGGACGCTCACCCGCCAGCCACTGCCGCGCGACGAGCGCTGGCGGCGCGCCGACGTCTGCAAGCCGCGCGCCGGTCTCGCGGTGGATCACGAGCCGCTGGTACGGTGAGAGGAGTCGGCGAGCGCCTGGCGTACGGGTTCGTGAGTGAAGCGGTAGCCCGCTCCCTCGACGACGAGCACGCCATCGGTCGCGCAGTGTCGAGGTCGGCATAGGCCTCCGTCTCGGGGAGGCCGGTCAGCGCCACGATTCCCGCCGGGTCTAGGTCGCCGCCGGCCAGCGCCAGCCGGCGCAGGGTCGCGAGCGTGTTCTGATCGAGGTCGAGGAAGCGCGCCGTGACCGCGGCACGTGACGTCGGCACGAGCGCCGGGACGCCCGCGACCGCGCTGCGGGCGAGCTCGAGCGTCAGAAATGGGTTGCCCTGTCCGAGCTCGAAGATGCGCTCGAGCGTGCCGCTGCCGCGGGGCACGGCGGTGCTCGCGGCGACCAGCTCCGCGACCTCGTGACGCTCCAGGGGCCGCAGATCGAGCAGCGTGCCGCCCCCGGCGCGTTCGAGGCGCTCGACGACTCGCACCAGCCCCGGCGGCGCGGGTTCCGGCCGGTAGGCGACGACCGTCAGCTGCGCGGCGGCGCTCCCGGCGCCGAGGTGCGCGATCACATCGATCGTCGCCTCATCGGCGAAATGCGCGTCGTCGATCACCAGCAGCACCGGCGCGCTGCCGCCCGCGGCCCTCAGTAGCCGCCCGAGAGCGCCTGTCACCGAGTGGCGAGTGAGCGGGACCGGCTCGGCTGGGGCCTCGTCGCCCGCGGGCAGTGAGGCGAGCCGCGCGAGCACCGACCGGGCGCGTGGGCCCACTCGCTCGAGCAGCGCAGCGTCGTTCGCGATCAGCTGTTCCACTATCGCGGTGAGCGGTGCGTATGTCTCACCAACGTCGGATGTACCAGCGGTGACCGTAACCCAACCCGCCTCGCGCGCGGCGGCGACCGTCGCGCGGCACAGCGCCGACTTACCGATCCCGCCCGGGCCGCGCAGCACCAGCACTCGTCCCGCGGCGTCGTGCAGCAGCGCATCGATACGGGCGAGTTCGAGCTCGCGTCCGACCAGCTCCGGATCGGGGCGCTCCAGCCCGGCGACGCAGCGCTCGAACAGATCGAGCGTCTCGCCGCTCGGCGGCACTCCAAGCTCCCGCCGCAGAGCGGTGCGTAACCGCCCAAACCACCGGATCGCGGCCGGCCGGCTGCCGCGCTCGAGCGCCCGCCGCATCAGCTCGCGACAGGCCGGCTCGTCGGTCGCGTCGGCTTCGAGCACCTGCTCCCAGCGCCCGGTGCGGCGCAGCAGCTCGAGATGCAAAGCGCGCAGATGCTCCCGCGGCGCCTGCGTCCACTCCTCATACCGCGCCTCGGGCAGCAGATCGCCGCCATAGGCATCAGCGACCGCGGCGTAGATCCCCGCATCCGGGCCGGCAAGTGCCGTCCGGGCGGCGCGCTCGAACGCCTCCACGTCTGTCTCCATCGCACGTCCGGGGAACAACGCAACGTTGCCGCCGCGCAGTACAACAGCATCGGCGTCGCCGAGGGTGCGACGCGCGTGGTGCGCTGCCTTGCGCAGGTTCGCCGCGCCCGCCTCCGGTGCGAGCGCCGGCCACAGCGCATCGATCACCTGCTCGCGCGCGAGTCCTCGCCCGCCGGCAAGGGCGAGCAGCTGCACCAGCTCGGCGGAGCGGCGCGTCGACCACTCTCCGGCCGCAACCTCGCGGTCATCAACCGTCACGCCGAAGGCGCCCATCAGGGCGATACGCACGGGAATGGCAGCACGGTCCGCAGACACCAGGGAACGTTTCAGGAACGGTCGTGCCCGATTCTGGCATCCCACACCAACCAGTAGTAGGAGGGATCAGAACCATGAAGGCGACCACACGACCCGAAGCACCCGTCGTGATCGCGGACGGCGGCCTCGAGCTGCGCGTCCAGCCACTCGGTGGCGGCATGTCCGCCGGGTTTGTCCGGCTGCCCGCCGGAGCCGACCTGCGACCCGCGGTCGTAGGTCTAAAAGACGACCTCTGCCCCTGCCCACACTGGGGCTACATCCTGTCAGGGTGCGTGCGCATGCACACCCGCAACGGCACCGAGGACTACACCGCCGGCCAGGCCTTCTACTGGGCGCCAGGACACGCGCCGGAGGCGATCGAAGACACCGAGTACGTCGACTTCTCACCGACCGACGAGTTCCAGCACGTCATCGACCACATCACCGCAAGCTGAGCATCTCAAACAAAACGGAGAGTCGTAATGCCGTACATCAACTGCCGCGTCATCGAGGGCGTGCTCTCCGAGGACCAGAAGGCCGAGATCGCCGAGCAGATCACCGAGACCTTCGCCTCGGTTATCCGTGAGCCCGACCGCGGCCTGACCCGGGTCTTGATCGACGACATGACCAGCGGTCAGTTCACGATCGCCGGCCAACCGAACACCACCGAAGGCGAGGACCTCCTCGCCGGGGCACCCACTAGTGCCTGAGCACCCCCAGGACAGGAGCAAAGGAGAACAGCGATGGCAGGTTGCACGCCAGCAGAGCTCACTGGTCGCGAGGTCGAGGTCCTCGCCATGGTCGCTCCGGACTGCAGAGCAAGCAGATCGCACAGCGCCTCTACACCACGCCGAAGACGGTCCCCGTGAAGCCGGAATCGTTCCGGCCGCGCTGGACGCCGTTGTGGCAACGCGTGGTCGCTCGGCCACCACGTCGGCCACATCTACATGAAGATCGGCGCGACAAACCGCGTAGCCGCAAGCCTCTACGCCCTGGAGCATGGGCTCGCGCATTCAATGCTCAGCGGTGAGTCCGGCGTGACTTAATTCCAGCGAGAAGACGCGTGTCACCGGCAGAGGCCGACACCCCGTTCGCGGTGGCACCCAGTTTTGTCACACGGACGGCAAACTGACGCCACACCCGACACACCCGAATGGCGCTCAACTCAGGTCGCTCGCGCTCGGCCTCGAGAGACGGGCTCCTCGCCCCAAACGCGAGACCGGGGCTCGGCGTGGCTCGTATTGGCGCGAAGGGAGGCGCGCGGTTCGCCGGCGCAACGGGACCACCTGATCTCGAGCTGCTGGTCCTCTGGAGGCTGACGCGGAGGCGATGCAATCGTCGCTGGAGTCCGCCGGTGCCCGAATCGGTTAGCGTCGCCGTGCACGGCAATGGGGTGGTAAGGAGGAGCGAGCATGGGATCCAAACCGATCGACCCGGTCGACTTCCGCGCGGGGCAGCACCAGCAGTGGGACTCAGCAGCAGTGGGATGGAAGGAGTGGAGCGAGTTCACTGACAGCGCGGCCGGGCACATCAGCGAGCGGCTGGTCGAGCTCGCTGGTGTGCGGTCCGGAAGCCGGGTCCTGGACGTTGCCGCCGGCTATGGCGAGCCGGCGCTGACCGCCGCGCGTAAGGTCGGCCCGGAGGGCCGCGTTGCGGCGACGGACATCCCCGCCGAGATGCTCGCGTTCGGCCGCGAGCGCGCGGCGGCGGCCGGCTTGGGCAACGTCGAGTTCGTGGAGTCTGACGCCTCCAGCCTCGATTTTCCGCGTGCGAGTTTCGACGCCGCGGTCTCGCGCTGGGGCATCATCTTCGAGCCTGACGCCGAGGCCACCGCGGCGCGCATCCGAGGCTTTCTGAAGCCGGGCGGGCGGATCGCGATCAGCTCGTCGGGCGAGCCCGATCAGGTTCCGTTCCTCTCGATTCCGATGAGGACGACGATCGAGCGGCTGAACATGGCCCCGCCCCCGGCCCGAACGCCCGGGCCGCTGTCCCGGCCCACCCCCGCTGCCATCGGCGGGTTGCTCGAAGGAGGTGGGTTCTCGAATGTCGCAGTCGAGCAAGCCGAGGTCACCTTCGAGTTCGACTCCCCGGAGCACTTCACCGCCTACGTCAGGGCGATCGCCGCCCCGATCCGGGCGCCGAATCTGAAAAGTCGGTCGTAACCGGGATCAGGCTGGCGAGAGGACCCGGAGTCCGATCGCCTGGCCCTCGCTGACCATGCGATGGTCGTACGTGAGCAGCGCCCCGAGTTCACCCGAGATGCTGACCGCCGTTGCTAGGTGGATCGGGTCCAGAGAGCGCAGCGCCGTCCCGCCGATCTGCGCGACCGCGGGCACGATCGGATCGATCGCGAGCAGTCGGAGCCCGGCAAGGATGCGGGCGGCGAGAGCAGGAGCGTGTCCGCCGAGGCTTCGCGCAGTGCGCGTGACCTCGACAGTTGCGAGCAAGCTCGAGGCGCGGTCCGGCCAGCGCCGTAACTCCTGGCGCAACGCCGCCGTCTCGGCCTCGATCGCAATCAGCTTGACGAGCGCTGAGGAATCCAGGTACGCGACCGGTGAGCTACTCGTCACGCTGACGCACGTCGTCAGGCTGCGGGCCGCGCTCGGCGGCGAGTGCCGCGGTCGCCGGGGCGCCCGGGCCGAAGTCGAGCGGGTCGACCAAGAGCAGATCGCTCTCAGCGGCACGCACGCTCAGCTCAGCGACGGAGAAACGGGCCGCGGATGAGGAACGTGACGGCTCAGTGGCCATGGCTCCAGTATGCCGCAGGGGTGGCGGGGCGACGGGTGCAAATCCAGTCTCTGGGCCACGGTCTGGGCCACGCTGCGTCTCTGGCCCACCAGAGCACCCAGCTTCAGCCACCAACACCAACACCAAAGCCCCGCAAAAGCGAGGCTTCTGAGTATGGGCACGGCTGGGCTCGAACCAGCGACCTCTCGCGTGTGAAGCGAGCGCTCTCCCACTGAGCTACGCGCCCTCGGTGGGCGCTCGATTCTACGCGGGCCGGGCGATGTGGGCACCAGGCTGCCCTTATCGCCCACCTCGGTCCCAGAACGACTAGCATCACAGACGGACCGTGCTAGGCGGGGTGCTAGCGGTGCCCTGTACCCGTAATCCGCTCTAGCGGGGCTGAATTCCCTCTCGAGGGGCTCGATGCCCGGGGTCAGCGCCCCGTTTTGAGGTGGTGATGGTCAGGTCCCGTCGCGATGGAGGCCCGTGAACCAGGTCAGGTCCGGAAGGAAGCAGCCTTAAGCGGTCACCTTCAGGCGCGACGGGAGTGCCAGACCGGAGCTTTGAAGCGGTGGTCGCGCCTCGGGAACGGCTTCGACAGGAGGGTGCACGGTCCACTTTTTCGCGGCGGGGACGGCCGCATCGGCCGGAACCCCTCTCGGTGACGCCGGCTCCCGGGAGCGGGCACTAGACTCGAGGGTCCGTGTCGACCGGCCCCTCGCTCTATCGCCGCCACCGTCCGCGCACGTTCTCTGACTTCGTCGGACAGGAGCAGGTGGTGCGCACGCTCTCCAACGCCATCACCCGCGGCAAGGTGCATCACGCCTACCTGTTCGTGGGCTCGCGGGGCACCGGCAAGACGAGCACCGCCAAGACATTCGCCGCCTGCCTGAACTGCGAGCAGGGGCCCGACCGCCGACCCGTGCGGCGTCTGCGACTCGTGCGTTTCGATCGCCAACGCCACCTCGCTGGACGTGATCGAGATGGACGCCGCGTCGAACAACTCCGTCGACGACATCCGCGACCTGCGCGAGCGGGTCGCCTATGCGCCCGTCTCCGGCCGCCACAAGGTCTACATCCTCGACGAGGCGCACATGCTCTCCCCGCAGGCGTGGAACGCGTTTCTCAAGACGCTGGAGGAGCCGCCGCCGCGGACGATCTTCGTGCTGGCCACGACCGAGGCCCAGAAGATCCTGCCGACGGTCGTCGACCGCTGCCACCGCTTCGACTTCGGGCGCCCGACGGTGGAGCAGGTGGCCAAGGTGGTCGGCCGGGTCGCCGCCGAGGAGCAGATCGCGATCGAGCCGGCGGCCGTCGCCCTGATCGCGCGCCACGCCACCGGCAGCTTCCGCGATGCGCTGGGCACGCTCGAGCAGCTCTCCACCTACGCCGCCGAGGGTGAGACGATCGCCGCCACCGACGTGCTCGCGGTGCTCGGCGTGGCCGATGCCGAGCAGCTGTTCGAGGCGCTCGACGCGGTCGTCGCCCATGATCCCGCCGCCGCGCTGCGCACCGCCGCGCGCCTGACCGCCTCGGGCCGCGACCCCGGGCAGATCCTGCGTGACCTGGAGATCCACGCCCGCGAGCTGCTCGCCGTCCAGGTGCTCGGGCGAGGTGCCCGAGGAGCTGCACATCACGCCTGAGCGCGACGAGCGCCTGCTCGCCCAGGCCCAGTCGCTGGCCGAGACCGACGCCGTCCGCATGCTCGACCTCGTCGCCTCGGCGCTCGAGGCGACCGCCAACGGCGCGCAGGCGCGGATCCAGCTCGAGCTCGTGCTGATCAAGGCCGCCGCGCCCGAGGTCGACCCCTCCGCCGCAGCGCTGCTGGCGCGCATCGGGCGGTTGGAGGCGGCGATGGCCGGAGGGCCGGCGGTCGTGCCCGCCCCGCCCCGGCACGCCGCGGCTCCAGGCGCCGACGCAGAGGCACCCGCGCCCGCGGCCGCCCGCCCGGCCCCAGCCGCCCGGCCCGGCGCCTGACCCGGCGTCCCGGCCCCGCCGTGACCCAGGCCCGCCCCTCGCCCGGCCGGCGCCCGACCCGGCGCCGCCCCCGACCGCGCCGCCGCGGCTGACCCCGGTCCCGCCCCCGACCCGGCCCCGGCCCCGACCCGGCTGCCGCCGCCGACGAGCTCCGGCCTGCGACCAACGGCGCGCCCGGGCCGGCGCCGTGCTGCCGCGCCCAGCGGCCCGCCGGAGCTCGAGACCGTCGCCGCCTGCTGGCCGGCGGTGATCGAGCTCGTGCGCCAGGAGAACCAGCTGCTGGCCTCCGTCCTGGCCGACGCCCGGCCGGTGTCGCTGACCGACGAGGACGTGACCCTCGCGTTCCCCTCCGACCGCGGCGTTCTACAAGCGCAAGGCCGAGCAGGACGACAACCGGCGGACGACCGCCGAGGCGCTGCGCTCCGTGATCGGCACGATGCTGAGGTTGCGCTATGAGCTGCGCGACGAAGCCGAGCTGCCGGCGGCCGCCGACGGGCTCAGCCAGGAGGAGCTGGTCAAGCGCCTGGTGGAGGAGTTCGACGCCCAGGAAGTGCTCGACGACCCCGATCAGGAGGAACGCGACTAGATGCCCCAGCCGAACATGAACCAGATCCTCAAGCAGGCCCAGAAGATGCAGGAGGACATGCTCGCCGCGCAGGAGTCGCTCAAGGACGAGACCGTCGAGGCGACGGCCGGCGGTGGCATGGTCACCGTGACGGCCTCGGGCGACCTGCAGATCAAGTCGATCACGATCGACCCCGAGGCGGTGGACCCAGAGGACGTCGAGATGCTCCAGGACACGGTCCTGGCGGCGGTCAACGGCGCGCTGAACGCCGCCCAGGAGCTGGCCGCCTCCAAGATGGGCGGGATCGCCGGCGGGCTCGGCGGACCGGGCGGTCTGGGCGGCCTCGGCCTGCCCGGCATGTAGGCCTCGCCCGAGCGCACTCCGAGCCCGATGTCCGCTACGCCCCCCCGTCCAGCGGCTGATCACCGAGCTGTCCAAGCTGCCCGGCGTCGGCGGCCGCACCGCCCAGCGCCTGGCCTTCCATGTCCTGCGCCAGTCCGACGAGGAGGCGATGGCGCTGGCCGACGCGATCCGCGAGGTCAAGGAGCGGATCGGCCTGTGCGAGGTCTGCTTCAACCTCGCCGACGGTCCGCGCTGCCGGATCTGCGAGGACACGCGGCGCGACCCGGCGCTCATCTGCGTCGTCGAGGATCCCTCGGACGTGATCTCGATCGAGCGCACCCACGAGTTCGCCGGCCGCTACCACGTGCTCGGCGGAGCGCTCTCGCCGATCGATGGGGTCGACCCCGAGGACCTCAAGATCTCCGAGCTCTACGAGCGGGCCGATCGCCGACTCCGTCCGCGAGGTCGTGATCGCCACCAACCCGACGACCACCGGCGAGGCCACGGCGCTGCATCTCGCCGACGGACTGCGCGAGCGGCTGCCCGAGCTGTCGGTCACCCGCCTGGCGTCGCGGCCTGCCCGTCGGCGCCGACCTCGAGTACGCCGACGAGCTGACGCTCGGCCGGGCGTTCTCCGGCCGTCGCGCCGTCTGACCGCGCGCCGACCCGCACGCCATTAGCCTTGCCGATCGTGCCTGAGACAGTGGTGATGAAGTTCGGCGGGACGTCGGTCGCCGACGCCGACCGGATCAAGGCGGCGGCGGTGCGGATCGTCGCCCAGCGCGAGTCCGGCAAGCGCGTGGTCGCCGTCCTGTCGGCGCGCGGCAAGACGACCGACGAGCTGATCCTGATGGCCGAGGAGGTCTCGCCGGACCCCGACCCCCGCGAGATGGACATGTTGCTCTCCACCGGCGAGCGGATCTCCTGCGCGCTGTGCGCGATGGCGATCAACGACCTCGGTCACCGCGCGATCTCGCTGACCGGATCGCAGGCGGGGATCGTGACCGACACCAGCCACACCAAGGCGCGGATCGTCGACGTGCGGGCGAAGCGAATCAGCGAAGGGCTTGACGAAGGCGCGATCGTGCTGGTCGCCGGCTTCCAGGGCGTCTCCACCTCGTATGACGTGACCACGCTCGGACGGGGCGGATCGGACACCACCGCCGTCGCCGTCGCGGCGGCGATCGGCGCCGAGGTGTGCGAGATCTACACCGACGTCGCCGGCGTGTTCAGCGCCGATCCGCGGATCGTCCCCGACGCCCGCAAGCTGCCCCAGGTCAGCTTCGAGGAGATGCTGGAGATGTCGGCCTCGGGCGCGGGCGTGCTGCAGCTGCGCTCGGTCGAATACGCGCGGACGCACGGCGTGCGGATCCATTGCCGATCGAGCTTCGATCCGGGTCCCGGTACCGTTGTCCTCGGAGAAGACGAGACCATGGAACACCCGCTCATCACCGCCGTCACCCACTCGACCGACGAGGCCCGGATCACGCTCATCGGCGTGCCCGACCGCCCCGGCGCGGCCGCCGCGATCTTCATGGCGCTCGCCGAGGCCAACTGCAACGTCGACACGATCATCCAGAACGAGCCGCGCACCGAGGGCCGGGCCGCCGAGGTGTCGTTCACGATCGGCCTCGAGGACCTGCGCGCCGCCGAGCAGGCGCTCGAGCCCGTGGCCGGCGACCTGGGGCTCGCCCATGTCGAGGCCGACCGCGGGATCGGCAAGGTCTCGATCGTCGGCGCCGGGATGCGCTCGCACCCCGGTGTGGCCGCCAAGGTCTTTCATACACTGGCGACCGAGGGAATCAACATCGAGATGATCTCCACCTCACCGATCAAGATCTCCTGCATCATCCGCGCCGGCGACGTGCCCCAGGCCGTGCGCGCGCTGCACTCCGCGTTCGAGCTGGGCGAGGGCGGAATCGAGCCCGAGCAGGGTCCCCGATGACGCGCGTGGCCGTGGTCGGCGCCACCGGCGTGGTCGGGCGCACGATGCTCGCCCTGCTCAGCGAGCGTTCGTTTCCCGCCGACGAGATCGTCCTCTTCGCATCATCGCGCTCGGCGGGCACCGAGATCGAAGGCCGCGTCGTCCAGGTGCTCGACGACGACGCCGACCTGAGCGGCTTCGACGTCGCCCTGTTCTCGGCCGGCGCCGGCACGTCACGCGAGTGGGCCGCGCGGTTCGTCGACTACGGCGCCGTGGTCGTCGACAACTCGTCGGCCTTCCGCCGTGACCCGTCGGTCCCGCTCGTCGTCTCCGAGGTCAACCCGCACGCGCTGGCCCATCACCGCGGCGTGATCGCCAACCCCAACTGCTCGACGATGCAGCTGATGGTGGCGCTGGCGCCGATCCACCGCGCCGTCGGGATCGAGCGGTTGGTGGTGGCCACCTACCAGTCGGTGTCGGGCACCGGCGCCAAGGCGATCGAGGAGCTCGACGCCCAGGCCCACGCCTCGCTGCACGGCATGGAGATGCCCGCACCCGAGGTGTATCCCGAGCCGATCGCGTTCAACGTGATCGGCGCGGCCGGCAACTTCGCCGACGGCGATGACCACACCGACGAGGAACGCAAGATGATGTTCGAGACGCACAAGATCCTCGAGGACGAGTCGATCGGCGTCGCCGTCACCTGCGTGCGCGTCCCGGTCCGCATCTGCCACTCCGAGGCGGTCAACGTGCAGACGCGCGAGCCGCTGAGCGCCGACCGCGCCCGCGAGATGCTGGCCGCCGCCCCCGGTGTGGCCCTGGAGAACGTGGCCACTCCGCTGCAGGCCGAGGGACGCGACGAGGTGTTCGTCGGGCGCATCCGCCGCGATGAGTCGCATCCGCGGGCGCTCGGCATGTGGGTCGTCTCCGACAACCTGCGCAAGGGTGCCGCCACCAACGCGGTGCAGATCGCCGAGCTGCTGGTCGCCGACCGCGCCGGCTCCTCCGTTGCCTGAGGAGTTCTATGAGCTGATGCGGTGCGTCCCCTCGACGCGCCACTTCACCGACGCAGCCGGTGCCCCGCGATGCTGCTCGAGCGGGTCCTCGAGAATGCCCGCTTTGCGCCCAGTGGCGGCAACCGCCAGGGCTGGCGCATGATCGTCGTCACCGACCCACAGCTGCGACGGCGAATGCGCGAGCTCTACGAGCAGCCGTGGAATGACTACATGGTCAGGACCGGCGGTCGTGCGGCGCTGAACGCGGGTGAGGCGAGCGGGCTTGCAGCGGGGCGGCTGCGGATGCTGCGCGGGGCCGACGAATTCGCCCATGTCTTCGACGAGGTCCCGGTGCACCTCGTCGTCTGCACCCAGGTGGAGTCGCTGGCGATCACCGACGCCGAGCTCGATCGTCCGAGCATCGTCGGCGGCGCCTCGATCTATCCGTTCGTGCAGAACGTGCTGCTCGGGCTGCGCCACGAGGGGCTGGCTTCCGCCTTCACCACATTGCTGGTCCCCGCCGAGGCACAGCTACGCGAGCTGCTGGACATTCCCGAGGACTATGCGGTGGCCGGCCACATCTCGGTCGGCTACCGGGACGGCGACTGGCCGCACAAGCTGACGCGCAATCCCGTGTCGGAGTTCGCCTTCGGCGAGCGCTTCGGTCAGCCGTGGGGCTAGTGGCCGCTCTCGCCGTTTAGGACTACACGCAGCTGGCAAAGCTGTATGCAGTAGGCCGGTTTGCGGAGACCGGCGCGGCGGCAGGGAGGAGAGCCCATGTCCACAACCGTTCCGGTTCACGACGCCGAACCCGACGCCCCCAGGACCCCGACGTGATCGCGCAGCGGCGCATCCGCGTCGTCCTCAGCGCGAGCGCGCTGTTGGTAGTGGCGGTGATGGCGCTGCCGATCCTGACCTCGTTCACCCATGTGCTCGACGGCGTCGTCGGCGGCATCGGCGTGGCCTACATCGTCGGCTTCGGCGAGTTCGTGCTGGCGATGGCGGGCGCGGTGACCTACTGCCGCTGGATTGACCGGCTCGAGGAGAGCGCCGACGAGCGGGAGCGAGCCCGATGAGCGGCCACGGGCTGGCGATCGTCATCGCCGTCGTCCTCGTCGGGGTGACGGTCGCCCTGGCCGTCTACGCCTCGCGTCAGCTGGGCGGCACCGGCGATCACTATGTCGCCGGCGGCCGGCTCAAGGGTTGGCAGAACGGGATCGCGCTGGCCGGCGATCAGATCTCAGCGGGATCGTTCCTCGGGATCACCGGCGCGGTGGCGCTCACCGGATTCTCGGGCTTCTACCTGGCCGCCGGGCTGCCCGCCGCCTATCTGCTGATCCTGCTGCTCGTGGCCGAGCCGCTGCGCAACCTCGGGCGCTTCACCCTGGCCGACGCCGTCTGCGCCCGCTTCGAGGGCCGGCTGCTGCGCGGCTCGGTGGCGGTGGCCACGCTGATCATCAGCATCGTCTACATGGTGATCCAGTTCGTGGGTGCCGGCCTCGGTGTCACAGCTGCTGTTCGGCATCGACTACTGGATCGTGGTCATCTTCCTCGGCGTCATCACGACCCTCTACACGGTGCTCGGCGGCATGATCGCCACCACCTACATCCAGATCTTCAAGGCCTCGGTGCTGATCGTGCTCGTGGCCGTGTTGACCCTGTTCAGCATCTCCAAGACCGGCTGGAACCCGGTCGGCCCGCTGCTCCACGCCCGCGACACGCTCGGCAACAAGGCGATCGTGCCGCTGCACAAGGGCGGGACGACCGCCTCGCTGGAGAACGTCTCGCTGAGCCTCGGGCTGGTGCTCGGGTTCATGGGGCTGCCGCACGTCGTCCTGCGCTTCATGACCGTGCGCGATGGCCGCGCCGCCCGTCACTCGACCCGCCTGGCGATGTGGATCTTCGCCGTCTTCTTCCTCGTGCTCGATCATCCTCGGCTACGCCGCCCTCAACGAGGTCGGCCCGGCGGCGCTGCTCAAGGCCAACAAGGCGGGCAACCTGGCGGCGCCGCAGCTTGCCCAGGCGGTCGGCGGCCAGCTGCTGTTCGCGCTGATCTCGGGCGTGGTGATCGCCACGGTGCTGGCCGTGCTGGCGGCGCTGGCGATCGCCAGCTCCGGCGCCGTCGCCCATGACCTGTACACCCAGGTGATCAAGCGTGGCGACGTGACCCCCGAGCGCCAGCTGCAGATCAGCCGGGTGTCCGGCGGCGTGATCGCCGGGATCGCCGTCCTCGTGGCGCTGGCCGCCAAGGACAAGAACGTCGCCTTCCTCAGCAACGTCGCCTTTGCCATCGCCGCCAGCTCAACGACGCCTGTGCTCCTGCTGACGCTCTACTGGCCGAGCTTCAACCGCGCCGGCGCGACCGCGGCGATGATCGGCGGGTTGATCGTCAGCTGCGGGCTGGTGATCGTCGGACCCGACGTGCTCGGCGGCTCGCACCTCTTCGGCCTCTCGATTCCGGCGCTCGTCTCGGTGCCGGCCGCGCTGGTGTTCGCCTACGTGGGGACGCTCGTCGGCCGGGGCGATCCGCGCCTGGCCGGGACGCCGTATCGTGAGATCCGCCGGCGGGCGTTTGCCGGGGCGGCGGCGCGCCAGAAGGGCGGCGAGCGCCGGAGCGCGGGTCCGCGCCCGTGGCGGCGAGCGCGAGCCAATAGCTAAATCGGCGGGCGCAGCTCGCGCCGGGTGCTGACGCCGAGCTTGCGGTAGATGTGGCGCGCGTGGGTGCGCACCGTCTCGATGCCGACGTGCAGAGCGCCGGCGATCTCGGCGTTTGAGTGGCCGGCCTGGAGCAGCTCGAGGACGTCGGCCTCACGGGGGGTGAGCGGCGCCGGTCCGGACGGCTCATAGGCTGGCCATCCCGGCGGGCGGCAGCACGTGCAGCCCACGCGAGGCGAGGTAGATGGCGTGCAGCACGTCGCGCGCCTCGGCGCTCTTGGCCAGGCAGGCGGTGGCCCCGAAGCCGATCACCTGCCGGCACTCCGCGGCCGAGGGGTTGTTGGCGAGCACGAGCAGGCGAATGTTCGGGAAAGTCGGCGTGCAGGTCGCGCAGGTCCCCCGGGCTGGTCGAGCGAGCCGAAGTTGAGGATCACCACGTCGGGTGCTGGTCTGACAACGTCGAGGCCAGCTGATCCTGGACGACGTCGGCGGCGACGAGGCGCAGGTTGGGATCCTCGTCGATGAGCGACTGCAGTCCGCGGCTGACGATGTCCTCGAACTGCGCCACCGCGAGCGTGATCGGCTGGCGCTGGGCGAACGTCATGGGCGCGCGAAGCCTACACCAGAAGGGTGACATCGCTCTCACCCGTCACCCTCACCCTACTCACCCGAAGATCACCCTCTCGAGGGGACGAAATCGGGTGTGATGCACGCCACACTCTACGCACGAACTTTGGGCCGTCAGACGGCTCGAGGGACGGGCAATGGGAAACAAAGCGCGAGGCCTCTGGAGGCCTCGCGCTTTTTGTATGACGTGTCGTGGGCCGCGCGCATGCGCGGCGGTTCGGTTAGACGGCTGCGCCGGCGACGAC
>CAVYMP010000021.1:0-46690 GCA_963769565.1 uncultured Solirubrobacteraceae bacterium | reverse complement strand
TGGTGATGCGCTCGCTTGACTCGCCCCGTCCGGCGCGGATCGCCGGCCAGCCGAGCGGGTCGCCCGCCGGCGGCGAAGGCGAGCGGACGCCGCGACCGCGCCGGGCCCCCTAAACCGTGGCCCTGGACGAATCCTCCAGCACGCGGCGTTCGGTCGGCTCGGTCGCGCGGGCGATCGCGCTGCTCGACGTGCTCTCCGAGAGCGACGGAGGGCTCGGCGTCAACGAGCTCGCCCGGCGCATCGACGTCAACGCCAGCACCGCCTCGCGGCTGCTGGCCACGCTGCTCGAGGCCGGGCTCGTCCGCCGCGTCGACGGCGGCCCCTACCGGCTCGGGCTCCGGCTGCTGACGCTGTCGGACCGCGTTCTCGCCCAGCTCGACGTGCGCGAGCTGGCCCGCCCGCTGCTGGCGGCGCTCGTCGCCAGGACGGGGGAGACGGCCACGCTCTCGGTGCCCGGACAGCTCGAGGCGATCACCGTCGACTTCGTGCCCTCGCCGTCGAGCGTGGTCAGCATGGCGTGGGTGGGGCGGCCGAGCGTGCCGCATGCCACCGCGGTCGGCAAGGTGATGCTCGCCTTCGCGCCCGGCCATCTGCCGCCCGGGCAGCTGCCGCGGTTCACCGAGCGCACCATCACCGACCCGGTGGCGCTGGCGGCCGAGCTCGAGGCGATCCGTGAGCGCGGCTATGCCGAGGCGATCGGCGAGCGCGAGCCCGACCTGACGGCGGTCGGCGTCCCGGTGTTCGCCCGCGGCGGGGAGCTGGTGGCGATCCTCGGGCTCCAGGGTCCGTCGACCCGGTTGCCGGCCGCCGCCCGGCGCACCGTGCGCGAGCCGCTGCTGGAGGCGGCGACTCAGCTCGGAATCGGACTCGGTTCCCAGCCGCCCGGCAGCTACCGGTAGCGGTCGCTCAGCTCCAGGGATACGGGCTGTGCGAGACCGGGTGCAGGTCGCCGGTGGCGAAGCGCTCGTAGCGGAACGGGTGCAGCAGCGAGGAATGCTCGCCTCCCAGCACGCGGGCGATCTCCTTGCCGACGGCGATCATCTTGTAGCCGTGGTTGGAGTCGGCGGCGACGAAGACGTTGTCGCGCATCTGGTCGAACACCGGGAAGTTGTCGGCGGTGAACGCCCCGACCCCGCCTGAGCGGGTCTGGCGATAGCGGCTGCGCGCGCCCTCGAAGCGCGCCAGGCAGTGCGACAGCGAGGCCGACCACATGTCCGGGAAGTCCGGGTCGACGGTCCCGGTGGGATAGGGGTCGACGGTGAACTCCGGTCCGACGGTCAGCGGCTGGGCCCCGCCCTGGATCGAGTCGCGGTCGGGCTTGAAGTAGACGCCCCACTGCTCGTCGGTGATGAGCGTGCCGTCGTCGGCGTGCAGCGGCGCCTCGGAGTCGACGTGCAGCACCGGCGAGGAGTGCCCGTCGCGGGTGACGAACACCGACGGGTCGAACTCGACCTCACCCTCCTGCAGGTACCAGTAGGTCCACATCGGCTGGTCGGCGACCACGGTGCCCGTGGGCTGGCGCACGTCGAGGCGATCCGGCAGGCCGAGCATCGACCACAGCGAGGCGATCCACGGCCCGACGGCGACGACCACCTGCTCGACCGCGATATCGCCGGCGTTCGTGTGGACGGCCGTCGCTGAGCCGGAGTTGTCGAAGTCAAAGCCGGTGACCTCGATCCCGGTCATGATCTCAGCGCCCGCGTCGCGCGCGAGATCGGCCAGTCCGTGGATCGACTCCTGGTTGAAGGCGTAGCCGCCGGCCGACTCGTGCAGACAGACAGTGAGGCCCGGGGCGCGCCAGTCGTCGTAGAGGCCCTTCATGTGCGCGGTCACCTCGTCCTCGCCGAGGAACAGCTCGGAGGGATAGCCGATCCGCTGATGGCGCTCCCACACCTCGGTCAGATCGGACTCCTGAGAGCCGGCACCGAGTGCGACGTAGCCGCTGGGGTGGTAGTGCAGCCGCTGCGCCTCGGACTCCCACACCTCGACGCAGGCGGCCATCAGCTCCTGCATCGCGGGCTGAAAGTAGTTGTTGCGCACGATTCCGCACGCGATCCCCGAGGCGCCGGAGGCGACGGCGGTCTTGTCGATGACGAGCGCGGGCTGGCCGGCGCGCGCCAGATGCCAGGCCGTGGACAGGCCGTGCACGCCGGCGCCGATGATGAGGGTGGGGGTTGAGGCGGGGAGGCGGTCGGGCACGGGGGACGCTCCAGGTTCGGGTGTACGTTGCGCAGAGCGCAATGGAATTGGGACTGACGCAACGACGCTACCGCGGACATCGGTCCGCTGTCAACCCGCGCGCCTTGCGGTGCGGCGAGGTGCTTGGTATAAACGCGCCTGTGTACAAATTCGTTCAGTCCGGCGGCGAGCATGCTCTCCTCGCTTCGGGTCGGGACGACATCGTGAGCACCTGGGGCGCCGCTGCCGGCGTGGCCGGGCCGCCGATCAGTCGGTAGGCACGATCCATCGCCGCTGCCCGCTGTAGGCGGTAGCGGCAAGAGAGGAGTGGGGATGGCGACAGGAGTTCAGGAGTTCGGTGGAAACGTGGAGACGGTCCTGTCGAGTCCCCGGATCACACCGGCGCCGGCCACGCTGCAGGAGGCCCGCACGGCCCCCGGCCGGGCCGAGAAGATCGAGGAGCTCACGCGACTGATCGAGGCCGAGGGCATCAAGTACGTGTACTTCCAGCAGGTCTCGATCACCGGCCGGGTGATGGGCAAGGGCGTCGTCTCGTCGTTCTTCTCACAGGTCGCCCAGAAGGGCTATCAGCTCGTCTACGGCGCCACGGCCAACCTCTTCACCGATCGCTACGGCAACTACATCGGCTTCGGCCCCGAGGAGTCCGAGCTGGCCGCGATCGCCGACCTCGACACCTTCCGGGTGCTGCCGTGGGACCCGCGCGTCGCCCGCGTGATGTGCGACTGCTATGACACCGAGACCGGTCTGCTGCTCGACGCCGACCCGCGCCAGAACCTCAAGCAGGTCGCCCATGAGTTCGAGCAGGAGCTGGGTTACCAGTTCCTGATCGGGATCGAGCCCGAGATGATGTGGCTGCGCAAGCCCCGCGAGGGCGAGAAGCCGCAAGGTGTCACCCAGCCCTACTGCTACCACATCCACCAGTTCGAGGAACTGCGTCCGGTGCTGCTCGACGTCGTCGAGTACGGGCAGGCGCTCGGCCTCGACATGAGCTACGGCGACCACGAGGACGCTCCCGGACAGCTGGAGCTCAACTTCCGCTTCGATCGTCCGCTGCGCACGGCCGACAACATCACCACCTACCGCCAGGTGTGCGCCGCGGTCGGCCGCAAGCACGATCTGCTGCCGACCTTCATGCCCAAGCCGTTCACCGGGGTGTCAGCCAACGGTCACCATCACCACTTCACGTTGATGGACGAGCGCGGCAACAACGTCTTTCACGACCCCGACGGTCCGGCGCAGCTGTCGCAGTTCGCCCGGTACTTCCTCGGCGGGATGCTCGAGCACTTCCCGGCCCTGATGTGCGTCGGCAACCCGACCGTCAACTCCTACTGCCGCATGTGGGACACCGGGTTCTGGGCACCGATCTACAAGAACTGGGGCTGGCAGAACCGCACGACGACCGTCCGCGTCGCGTCCGGTGGGCGCTTCGAGTACCGCGGCGTCGACTCCTCGTGTAACCCGTACCTGACGGTGGCCACGCTGCTGCGCGCCGGGTTGGACGGGGTCCGGCGCGAGCTCGATCCGGGGCCGCCCCAGCAGGGCAACACCTACGACCTGCTGGCCGAGGGCCAGGAGATCGAGAAGGTGCCCGACAGCCTCGGCAAGGCGCTCGAGGCGCTGGCCGCCGACGAGGTCATCAAGTCGGCGATGCCCGGCCGCCTCTACAAGGTCTTCAACCACTACAAACGCGACGAATGGGAGCGCTACCTGGCCGCCGTCACCGACTGGGAGCGCGACGAGTATCTGGAGGTGTTGCCGTAAATGTGCGGGATCGCCGGAATCATCTATCGCGATGGGGCGAATAACGGAGGGCATCGCATCGGGCGCGACATGACAAGCATGCTGCAGTCGATGAAGCACCGCGGCCCCGATTCGACCGGCTACGCGCTGTACCACGCTCCCACCCACGAGCTGACGGTGCGAATCAACCTCGCGGACTCCAGCACGCCCCGAGATCTGGACTTCATCGACAACGCGCGCCGGCGCCGGCGCGAGGTGGAGGCCCAGCTGCGCGTCGCCGGCGCGACGATCAGGTCCACGGAGGACGTCAACGACTACACGTTCACGGCCACGATCGATTACCACGGCGAGCTCAAGACGCTGGCCGACCACGTCGAGTCGGTGTCGCACACCGAGGTGCTGTCGCTCGGTCACTCGCTGGAGATCGTCAAGGACCTCGGCGACGCGCGCACGGTCGCGGGGGCCTACGAGCTCGACGAGTACTTCGGGTCGCATGGCATCGGCCACGTGCGGATGGCGACCGAGTCCGACGTCGACATCGCCAATGCGCATCCCTACTGGGCGTATCCGTTCTCCGATGTCGCCGTGGTGCACAACGGCCAGCTGACCAACTACCACCAGTGGCGCCGCCGGCTGGAGTCCCGCGGGCACCGCTTCGCGTCGGCGTGTGACTCGGAGATCATCGCCGTCTATCTCGCCGACCGGATGGCCGGCGGGGAGTCGCTCGAGGACGCGATGCACCACTCGCTCGAGGAGCTCGACGGCGTGTTCACCTACATCTGCGTCTCCGAGGACGCACTCGGCATGGCCAAGGACGAGCTGGCGGCCAAGCCGCTGGTCCTCTACGAGGGCGACGACATGGTCGCCCTGGCGTCCGAGGAGATGGCGATCCGGGCGGTGATCGACCATGAGATCGAGACCTACGACCCCTATGAGAGCGCGGTGATGGTATGGAACCGGTGACGACGGCCGACGCTTCGGCAGAGCCTCAGTTTGATGCCCGCGGGCTGGTCGAGCTCAACGCCCGGGTCCCGCGGGTATCGGACATTCAGGGAGAGCGGGCAAGTTTCGACGCCCATCAGCTGACTACCCGGCAGATCAACCTCGAGCTGCGCTGGCTGCTCTACGAGGAGGGGGTCAAGGAGGTCACGATCGCCAATCCGGGCGCGCGCCACTCGCTCGGCGCCGGTCTGCTGACGCGCTGCCGGCTGCGCTTCGAGGGCAGCCTCGGCTACTTCGCGCTCGGCATGATCGACGGCCCCGAGGTCCACATCGCCGGCCGCGTCGGCTGGTCGGCGTGCGAGAACATGATGTCCGGCGTCGTCGTCATCGACTCCAACGCGGGCTCTCTGACGGGCGCGGCGATCCGCGGCGGCGACCTCGTCGTCAAGGGCCGCGTCGGCGCGCGCACCGGCATCGATCAGAAGGGCGGCACGATCATCATCGGCGGCGACGCCGGATCGATGACCGGTTTCATGATGCAGCGCGGGCGCCAGATCATCTGCGGCGACGTCGGCGCGGGTCTCGGCGACTCGATGTACGACGGCATCTTCTACGTGGCCGGCAAGGTGAAGTCGCTCGGCGTCGACTGCGTCGAGGGCGAGTGGACGGACGCCGACACCGAGATCATCGAGCGCAAGTTCCGGATCTACGGCCTCGGATCACCGCCGGCGTTCCAGAAGTTCGTGTGCGGCAAGAAGCTCTACAACTACGACTCGCTCGAGCCCTCCGAGCGCAAGCTCGTCCTCTAGGAGGTCCGGCCATGGCAACTGCCGACGAGAACGCCCCCAGCGCCCGCAACCGTCTCGGTCACTCGAGGATCTTCACCCCCGAGGTGATCGACGACATCCACGTCAAATCCGAGCTGGGCCGCTACCGGATGCGCGGCTTCTCGATGTTCAAGAAGATCCCGCACTGGGACGAGCTGATGTTCATGCCCGGCACCCTGACCCGGTTCGTGATCGAGGGCTACCGCGAGAAGTGCACGACCGAGACGATCCTCGGCTCCCGCTTCGCCGCCAAGCCGATCAAGCTCGACATCCCCGTCTACATCACCGGCATGTCGTTCGGCGCCCTGTCGCTCGAGGCCAAGATGGCGCTCGCCAAGGGCGCGTCGATGGCCGGTACCGCGACCTGCAGCGGCGAGGGGGGATGATCCCGCCCGAGCGCGACCTGTCGACCAAGTGGTACTACCAGGTGATCCAGAGTCGCTACGGATTCAACCCCCACCACCTGATGCTGGCCGACGGAATCGAGTTCTTCATCGGCCAGGGCTGCAAGGTCGGCCTCGGCGGGCACCTGATGGGCCAGAAGGTCACCGAGCAGGTCGCTGAGATGCGCTCGCTCCCGGCCGGGATCGATCAGCGCTCGCCGGCCCGCCACCCGGACTGGCTGGGCCCCGACGATCTCTCGCTCAAGATCCAGGAGGTCCGCGAGGCGACCAACTACGAGGTGCCGATCCAGCTCAAGCTGGGCGCCGCCCGCGTCTATGACGATGTGCGGATGGCGGCCAAGTGCGGGCCGGACATCATCTACCTCGACGGCGCCGAAGGTGGCACCGGCGCCGGCCCTCACACGGCCGCAGAGGAGACCGGCATCCCGCTGATGGCCGCGATCCCGGAGGCCCGGCGGGCTCTGGAGGACGTCGGCCTGGCTGACGAGATCGACCTCGTCGTCGCCGGCGGGATCCGCAACGGCGGCGACGTCGCCAAGTGCCTAGCGCTCGGCGCCGACGCGATCGCGATCGGCCACTCGGCGCTGATGGCGCTCAACTGCAACAAGGAGATCCCCGGGGTCACCGACTACGAGGGCACGATCGGGGTTCCGGCGGGGCAGTGCTACCACTGCCACACCGGTCGCTGCCCGGTCGGGATCACCACCCAGGATCCGGAGCTGCGCAAGCGTCTCGAAGTCGACTCGGCGGCTACGCGGGTCTACAACTTCCTGCACACGCTCACGCTGGAGTGCCAGATGCTGGCCCGGGCGTGCGGAAAGACCGACGTGCACTCGCTGGAGCCCGAGGACCTGTGCGCGCTGACCGTCGAGGCCTCGGCGATGGCCAAGGTGCCGCTCGCCGGCACCGACTACATCCCCGGCGTCTCGGAGGAGCGCACGCTGGCCCGGATCGAGCGCCTGCTCGAGAAACACGTGGCCAATCCGATCGACTACCTGGAATCCGAGCAGGGGGTGAGCGCCGGTGACTGAGGTCCGCCGCATTCCGGATGAGCCGCAGAAGGTCTTCGCGATCGATGCCGAGTACCTGTCGGGCCAGCGCATGGGCTACCAGGAGGACATCTCCCAGGTGCAGGACGTCGACCTCGATGCGGCGACGCCCGGGGACGACATCAACTGGCTGGACGACGTCACCCTCCTGCAGGAGGACGGCGTTCCCGCGGTCTTCGACCGCTATTCCAACTCGTTCATCAAGATCTACTTCGACATCCCCGCCGGCCGCGAGGACGAGATCGCTCGCAAGGTGCTGATCACGCACCTGCAGAGCGGCAACTCCTACGGCATCCAGCTCAAGCGCCTGTACTGCAAGTTCCCCCAGCCCGAGCTCGGCCCGTGGGTGGCCGACTCCACGATGGTCGGCACCGATTACAAGCCGACCGTGCTGCAGGGCTTCGAGCCGCTGCCGGAGCGTCCCGACGCGGACATGTCGGAGGCGATGAGCGAAGGGTGAACCCGGGTCCGGCGAACGCCCCCGTACCGACGACCGTCCCGAGGTCGGTCCGCCACGGGCCGCCGATCACCCTGACGTGCGAGTGCGGGGCGACGCGGCACCTGCGCTACGGGGACCGCTGGACCTGTGAGACGTGTTCGCGGTCCTGGGACACCGCGAAGATCCCGCTTGACCAGTACGCGGCGATCCGGGCCACGCAGCTGCGCTACCGGCGGGTGCCAATCGCGATCAGCGTGCTCGCGCTGGCCGCGGTGATCGCCTGCATCGTCGTCGGCAAGGCGCTCGGCGGGCTGCTCCTGGTCGCGATCCTGGCGACCACCTGGAGCATGTTCTTTCGCCCGCTGCACCGCCGCCGCTACCGCGAGGCTCTCGCCGAGCTGCCCACCTGGGAGATCGAGCCCGACTAGGCCGTCCGCCAGAAGACCTCTTGACAACAAAAGGTTAGGCAGCTAATCTTTTGTTACCAAATGAGTTCAACGAGTTCTTCACCTACCTCTCACGCTGACCCATCTCCGCGTATCGAGCCTCATGTCATGCGGGTCGCGGTCGTCGTCATCCTCGGCGCGATCATGTCGGTGCTCGACACGACGATCGTCAACGTCGCCCTGCACGACCTCTCCGGCGACCTGCACGCCAGCTTGGGCAGCATCCAGTGGGTGATCACGGGGTACCTGCTGTCGCTGGCGGCGGTGATCCCGGTCACCGGTTGGGCGGTCCGGCGTTACAGCGCGCGACGCCTGTATCTGATCGCCCTCGTGGTCTTTACGCTGGGCTCGGCCCTCTGTGCCCTGGCCACGACGAGCAGCGAGCTGATCGCCTTCCGCGTCATCCAGGGGATCGGCGGCGGCATGATCACGCCGATCGGCCAGATGATCCTCGTCAAGGCGTCCGGCCCCCGCAACCTGGCGAAGGTCATGAGCTTCATCGGCATCCCGATCGTGCTCGCGCCCGTCTTCGGCCCGACGCTCGGCGGCCTGCTGCTGCAGACGGTCGGGTGGCAGTGGATCTTCCTCATCAACGCGCCCGTCGGCGTGCTGGCCTTCGCGCTCGCCTGGCGGCTGCTGCCGCACGACGAGGCCGGCTCCGCGCAGGCGGGACGCCTCGACCTGATCGGACTCGTACTGGCCGCGGCCGGCGTCGTCGGCATCACCTACGGGCTGTCGGAGAGCGAGACCGCAGGCAGCCTCACCGCTTCCTCGGTGCTCGGGCCGGTGCTCGTCGGCATCGTCCTCCTCGCCCTGTTCGTCGTGCGCTCGCGGCGGACCACGCATCCGCTGCTCGATCTCAGCCTGTTTCGCAACCCGGCGTTCCGGGCCGCGTCGATCGTCACCTTCTGCCTGGGCGCCGCGCTGTTCGGCGCGATGATCCTGATGCCGCTGTACTTCCAGACCGTCCGCGGTCAGGACGCGATCGACACCGGCCTGCTGCTGATCCCCCAGGGGCTCGGCGGAGGGCTGGGGATGTTCCTCTCCGGACGGTTCACGCAGCGTCTCGGCGCCGGACGCACGTCGCTGATCGGCGGCATCATCCTGGCGCTCGCCACGGTCCCGTTCGTCCTCGTGACGGCGAGCACGCCGTTCGCGGCGATCGGCGCGGCGATGCTCGTGCGCGGCGTCGGCGTCGGCCTGGCGATCATGCCGGCGATGACGGCGGCCTTCTCGGTCCTCTCCCGCGAGCAGGTCAACGACGCCAGCCCGCAGCTGACGGTGCTGCAGCGGGTGGGCGGGTCTCTCGGCACGGCGGTGATCGCGGTCGTGCTCCAGGGCCACATCAAGACCGCCCACACGCAGTCACAGCTCGCCACCGGCTTCGCGCACACCTACCTGTGGGTGATGGGCGTGACGCTCGTGGGCCTGCTGCCGACGATCCTGCTGATGCGGATCGAGCGCCGGACCCGCCAGCAGGAGATCGCCGGGACGACGTCCGAGGACGCTCCTCTGCTCGAGGCTGCATGACCACCCACGACGCCGGCCCGCGGCCGGAGATCGAGGCGCTGCGCTCGGCTCTCGCCCACATGACGGGCGCCGAGCGACGGCTGCGCGGTCGCGATCACAGCCGGCCCGGCGAGCTGACGTTCGCGCAGATTCGCGCGCTGGCGGCCCTCGGTCGCGAGCGCGAGATGACGGCCGGGCAGCTGGCGCGCAGCGCCGACCTCAACCCCGCCACCGTCACGGCCATGCTCGACCACCTCGAGGCGGCCGGCATCGTCAAGCGCCATCGCAGCACCACGGACCGGCGCGTCTGCAACGTGTCGCTGACCGATGACGGCTGGGAGCTGCTCGAGCACAAGCTCGCGGGCTGGCAGCAGCGCTGGGAGGAGAAGCTGGCGGGCGTCTCGGATGAAGACCTTCAGACAACAGCGCGGGTCGTCGAGCAGGTCACCGGCCTCTATGACGAGATCTGCCACCGGCTGGATGCCGCTGCGAGCGATGGCTCAACGCCGCGATCTTGACTTCACGTACTCGCTGACCGACCGGATCGTCCGCCTGAGTCTGGGTGAGCTGGCGGACTTCAGCGGAGCCAAGTACGACGGCGACTTCGCCCTGAGCCTCGAGCAGGCCCAGCGGCGCAAGCACGACTACGTGGCCGAAGGGATCGGGATCGGGCCGGGGCGACGCGTGATCGACCTCGGCTGCGGGTGGGGCGGCCTGCTCGCCTACATTCGCGGCGCCGGCGCCACCGGCCTAGGGGTGACCCTGTCCTCCGCCCAGGCCGCGTCCTGCCGGCGCCACGGGCTCGATGTCCATCTCCAGGACGCCCGGCAGGTCGACCGCCGGACCTTCGGTCCGTTCGATGCGGCCGCCAGCCTCGGGGCGTTCGAGCACTTCTGCTCACCGGCCGAGCACCAGGCCGGGCGCCAGGAGGAGATCTACCGCGACTTCTTCGAGCGCGTCGCCAGCATGCTGCCCGGCGGGGGCCGGTTCTATCTGCAGTCGATGGTGTTCGGTCGCAACATGATCGATCCCGGGCAGGTCAGCACCGACGCCCCGCGCAACTCCGACGCGTGGATCCTGGCGCTGTTGGGCTGCCAGTTCCCCGGATCGTTTTTGCCGTCGGGACGCGAGCAGATCGTCCGCTGCGCCGAGCCGCATTTCCGGCTGGTCTCAGCCGTGAGCGGCCGCCTGGACTACATCGAGACGATCAACCAGTGGAATGCCCGGGTGGGGGCGCGCAGCCTCCGCAAGTCACTGCTCAAGCTGCGGTTGGTGCCGCGGTGGCTGACCAGCCGCGAGTTCCGGCTCGCGTTCACGTCGGGCGTCAGCGCCAACCAGATCTGCTTCGAGCGCGAGCTGCTCGATCACTACCGGCTCGTGTTCGAGAAGGCGGCGCCCGCCGGTTCCTAAACTCCGAGGCCGTGTTCAGCTTTCCCAACCCGGTCAACGACAAGGCGGCGAGGACGGTCGCCGGGGTCGTTCTGGCCACGGTCGTGGTGATCCTGCTCACCGGGTCATACTGGCTGTTGATCCCGCTCGCCTACGGCTTCTGGGCGCGCGTGCTCACCGGCCCGACGCTCAGCCCGTTGGCCTGGACGGCGATGAACGTGATCGCCCCGCGCCTCGGCGAGCCCCGTCCCGTTCCCGGACCGCCCAAGCGCTTTGCCCAGGCGATGGGGGCGGTCATGTCGACCGCCGCGCTCATCCTCGCGCTCGTCGTGGGTGACCACAGGGGGGCCGACATCGTGCTCATCCTCTTCATCCCGGCCGCCGGTCTGGAGTCGATTCTCGGCTACTGCCTCGGCTGCAAGGCGTTCGCGCTGCTGATGCGGGCTGGTCTCGTGCCGGAGGAGATCTGCGCGGAATGCGCCGACATCCGCTCGCGGCCGGCGCGCGCCGCGGCCGCCTCCCCGCGCGCCTGACCGTCGCCGCTAGTGGACGATCAGCACGTCGCAGCGGGCGTGGTGGGTCACCACGTCGGAGACGGCGTTGCCGAGCAGGCGGACGAGCAGGGGAGGCTCGCGGGTACCGATGACGATCAGGTCGGCCGACCGCTCGCGGGCGACGGTCAGGATCGACTGGCCCTCGTGGCCAACCGCCTCGACGTACTCGGCACTCAGCGACTCGCTGTCGAGGTACCGGCGGGCGGCCGCCAGCTCCGCGCGGTGCTCGGCCTCGCCCTCCACCGGGTCGGGCCCGATCGACCGCGGCGCCGCCGACGGGTCAGCCGGCACGACCGTCGTCACCACGAGATGGGAATCGAACGCCCGGGCGAGCATCGCTCCCCGCTCGAGGGCCCGCCGCGACGGCTCGCTCTCGTCGACGGCGACGAGGATCGTCTTCATCATGCGAGCGCGGAGACCGGAGCTTCGCTGCCGGCCGTCAGCAGGGCGCGCTCCTCGTCGGTGGGCTCCAGCGGCACGTCCTCGCGGAAGTGCACCTTCTCACCGTCCTGGACCACGCGGCGGAACACGAACAGCACCAGGGAGCCGAGGAGCACGGCGATCCCGATCCAGAAATCCGTCCACGTGCCGTAGCCGTTGAGCTTCGGAGCCAGGGCTCCGACGACGAGGAACACCAGGTTCAGCGCGCACAGGAACCCGGCGATCGGCAGCCAGGCGCTGCCGACCTTGATCGGCCGCGGCCAGTTGGGCCGGTCCCGTCGCAGCAACAGGAAGCCGCTGAGCGCGAACACGTGCGCCATCACGTACCCGATGTTGCTGAGGTACAGGATCGCCAGGTTGGACTTGATCAGCAGCACCAGCAGGACGTTGACCGCCAGGTCCATCGTCATCGCGCGCGCGGGGACGTGGAAGCGGTTGAGCACGCCGAAGCCCTTGATCGTCATCCCTGCGCGTGAGATCCCGTACAGGGCGCGGCCGGCGTCGGCGGTGGAGGAGGTCATCGACAACAGCAGGCTGGCGATGATGCAGATCGTGAAGAAGCTCGCGGCGCCGTGGCCGACCAGTGTGGTCATCGCCTGGGTGTAGAACTGACCCTCGGCGGTGGCCGCCGGGACCGCGCCGGTGACCCCGCCGAGGCCGAGCGGGAGCAGCAGGCAGACGAGCAGCATGAACGTCGCCGCGCTGCGCAGCGCCATGTGGGTGTCGCGGATCGTCTTGTACTCGGGAGCGAACGTCGCGCACGCCTCGGTTCCGTAGGCCGACCAGGCGAGGATGAACATGTAGACGATCGCCAGCTTGATCCCACCCCACGGGCCCGTGAAGGTGGCGTGCACGTTGGAGGAGTGCCAGTCGCCAGTGAAGTACGGGACGATCACGAACAGCACGAGCGGCACCATCAGCAGCGCGGCACACAGGTAGGTGAACCACACGGCGGCGCGCAGGCCGATGATGTTGAAGGCCCAGACGAAGATGATGCAGCCGATCGCGATGAACGAGGACAGCGTCAGCGTGTTGCCGAGAAAGCCGATCGACAGGCCCGATTTGGGCCACCACTGCCCGACGGCCAGGTCGCCGATGATCTTGCCGAAGATCGACAGCACCACCGACCAGCCGATCCAGTAGCCGAACGACGACAGCGGGCCGACGAGCGTCGTGTACCTGCGCCAGCCTTCGTGGGCATAGAGCGCGATGCCGCCGCTGCGGTAACCGAACATCGTCGCCGGTTCGGAGTAGATCCAGGCCTGGAGCATTCCGATGGCCGCCGACAGACCCCACAGGATCATCGAGCCGACGACGCCGAAGATGCCGAGGGTGAAGCCGAGGCTGCCGAGCAGGAATCCCGGATTGCAGAGCGCGATGACGAACCCGTCCCACCATCGCAGCGTCTTCAGGAGCTGGACCTCCTCAACGGTGGCAGTGGCCAAACGTCATCCCTCCTCAGTTGGCTTGGCGCCGAAGGATCCCGGTCGTCGAGTCCCTCCCCCGGCGCGTCAGAGCTGCTTTATAACAGTCTGTACAAATTGGGTCAATCGTCTTTGCACAAGTTTGTACACACGGAGCGGCGGTCGCCGGGGCGGTCGTCCACCGGGAGCGTGCGATCATCGGTCCTTGATGGCCCTGGTGCCGAGCACTGCGCGACCCACCCGCCGGCCGGCGGATCCGGCGCCGGTCGTGCCGCCCGCGGCCCGGCCGGTCATCCTGGCGACGCTCTCGGTGCGGGTCGATCCCCGCGCCGAGCGGATGGCGATCGAGAGTGCGGTCGAGTCCAACCCCGCCCACCCGCAGCTGATCGTGGCCAACATGCTGTGGCTGCCGCCGCATCCGACGACGCTGATGCTGGCGCGCGAGCACGCCACCCTGCCCCACGAGGAGGACCTCGACGCCGTGCGCGAGACCGCCGCTCGGGCCGCGGCCGCCGGTGTCCGCACCGAGCTGCTGCGGATCTCCAGCCGCCGGCCGTTGGCGGCGCTGATCGAGCTGATCTCCGAACGGCGAGCCGGCCTCGTGGTCCTCGGCCCCGACCCGACCCGCACGCCGCGCTGGTGGCTGGCGCTGGCCGCTCGCCGGGTCCGCCGGCGGGCCGACTGCCTGGTGTGGATCGTCGGCGACAGCTGATGTCCCCGCTGAGGACTCATCAGGCCAAGCTGCTGGCCCAGGCTGTGTTCTGGCTCGCGCTGGGAGTGGGGTTGGGCGTCGCCTTCGGGGATTCGCTCGGGCGGGCGCTGATCTGGGTGGCGGTTGCGGTTGGGGTCGGGCTGGTCGTTCAGGGCTGTCTGGAGCGGTCCGAGACCTCGCGCAGGGTGCCAAAGCGCCCGGTGTAGAACAGCAGCGGCTCGCCGTCACGGTGGCTGAGGTGCTGGACCTCGCCGATCCACAGAACGTGGTCGCCGGCGGGGTGCACGTCGACAACGCGGCAGCCGACGTGGGCCAGCGCGCCGCCGAGGTGGGGGAGGTCGTCCTCCCACACGAACTCCGGCCTGACCTCGGATGCCCGCTGACCGGCGAAGTGGGCCGCGAAGTGCTCCTGGTCGGAGGCGAGCACGCTGACGCCGTAGCGGCCGGTGCGGGGGAGCATCTCGCTCATCCGGCAGCGGCCGAGGGAGACGAGCACGAGCGGTGGGCGCAGCGACACCGAGAGGAACGCGTTGGCCGTCATTCCATGGATCGTGTCCTTGTGGGTGGTGGTGACCACGGTCACCCCGGTGGCGAAGCGTCCCATGACGGTGCGCAGCTCCCGCGCGGCCGCCTCGGCCTGGGCGGACTTGGGTGTCAGCTTGGCGACGCCCGTCGGCGCCTCGACCGCCGTCCGCGGCGGGGAGGGGACCCGCGATGACCCCGCCGACCGGAACGGCGGCATCATCCCGGTGCTCTGCACCGGGGCGGCCACCTTGGCCACCCGGGTCAGCCGAGCGATGCCCTCGCGCTGCTCAGACACCGTCACGACCGGGGGCGCTTCTTCTCCGGGTCATAGAAGGGGAAGCGTACGACCTTGGCGGGGATCCGCTTCTGCAGGCCGTCGAGTTTGCCGACCTCGACCGCCGTGTCGAGCTCCGCATAGCCGACGTTCATGCGACACAGGGCGATGTTCGTGCGCAGCGTGGGGCTCCGTGTCCCGCTGGTGACGATGCCCACCCGGGCGCGGCCGACGTAGACCTCGTCGCCGTGGCCGGCCGTCTCGTTGCCCTCCAGCTCGAGCCCGACCAGCCGCCGCTGCGGGTGCTCGGAGCGCTCGAGCAGAGCGTCGCGGCCGACGAAGTCCTCGCCGTCGAGCGCCACGGCGAAGCTGATGCCGGCCTCGAAGGGGTCGACCTGGTCGTCGAACTCGTAGCCGGCGAAGATCAGCCCGGACTCGATCCGCAGCATGTCGAGTGCCTCCAGGCCGAGCGGCAGCATCCCGCGGGGCTCGCCGGCCTTCCAGACCGCGTCCCACACCGCCTCGCCGTCAGAGGGGTGGCAGAAGATCTCATAGCCGAGCTCGCCGGTGTAGCCGGTGCGCGAGACGATGATCGGCGTGCCGTTGTGGCCACCGATCCGCCCGATCAAAAAGCGGAACCACTTGAGCTCCTCCAGGGACGGCTGTGCCGGCGGCGTCCACACAAATTCGCTGAGTGCCTCGCGACTGAGCGGACCCTGCACGGCGACGTTGTGCAGCTGGTCGGTCGTCGGCTTGATCCACACCTTCAATCCCAGCCGGTCGGCGAGCTCGCGCATCCAGACCCCGTCGTACTCGTCGCCGCCGACGAAGCGGAAGTTGTCGTCGCCGAGGCGGAAGACGGTGGCGTCGTCGATCATTCCGCCGGTCTCGTTGCACAGCGCGGTGTAGACGACCTGCCCGACGGCGAGCTTGCGGATGTTGCGCGTCACCAGGTTCTGCATGAGCGTCTCGGCGTCGGGACCGAGCACCTCCCACTTGCGCAGGGGAGACAGGTCCATCACCGCCAGGCGCTCGCGGCACGCCCAGTATTCGGCGATCGCGCCCTCGTTGTTGAAGCAGTGCGGCAGCCAGTAGCCCCGGTACTCCACAAAGCTCTTGGTCAGGGCACCGGTGCGGGAGTGAAACGCGGTCTCGCGCGTCAGCACCGGCTCGGCATCGGCGGTCACTCGCCGAGCGATGGCCATCGAGAAGCGGTTCTGCGGCGCATAGACGCGGACATGGACATCCGTCACCTCCCAGGCGTTCGAGGGGTCGATGTCGTCGGGACAGGCCGACGACGCACAGACAAGGTCCTCCATCGCGCGCAGCATCACGTAGTCGCCCGGCCGCGACCACGGCTCATCGGAGACGAGCTGCATGCTGGAATCGAACGCGGTGTTGTAGAAGAAGTTGAGCGCCTCCCAGCCCTTGCGGGGCGCGATCTCGAACTCGCGCAGGGCGGCGTTGAAGTTGTCGGTGCAGTTGATGTGGCCCGGGTAGCCAAGGTCCTCGTAGTACTTGGCCTGGCACGCGAGCGCGAACGTGTCGTGACGTCCGACGGTGTCCTGCACCACCTCGACGAGCGGGTCCATGTCGAGGTCATAGAACTTGCCGTGCAGGCCCGGCTGAGGATAGGCGTTGCCCATCAGGGTGCGGGTGACGACCCCGTCGAGACCCCGCTCGACGCCCGCCTGCAGCTTGCCGGCGTGAAAGGCGAGGAAGTCCGAGCACTGCTTGCCCTGCACGTCGATGATCTGGATGTACTCGCCGGCGCGGACCTCATAGCTGAGCGCCGAGGCGCGGTCGACGCGGAAGTCCAGCCGCGGCTCGGCCAGCGGCGGCGGCAGCTCCAGCTCGCTGGCCGGCCGAGGCACCGCGCGACGCACCCGCAGCTGGAGCTCGGTGGCCGGCGCGTCTCCGTCGATCACCCGCCCCCCGGGGGCGGCGACGATCACCGTGGTGTCGCCGACGGCGGTGAACTCCAGCTCGGCTCCCGGTTGCGAATGCGGCCCGAACAGCCTCGCGCACCGGGCCTCCTGAGGATTGAGCCCGCGGACCGACAGCGCCTCGGAGCGCAGGACGGTCGCATCGGCATCCGGCGGCGGTCCGAGCGGTGCGCCCACCGTCGTCAGCTCCGCCATCTGGCCGCCGTGGCGGTCGACGACGGTCAGCCGGTCGTCGCCGCCCAGCTGCACCACAGTCGCGCCGCCAGGCCGGACGGGGTAGGTCTCGAGTGCCCGGTCGACGACGATCAGGCCCGGGGCGGTCAGCGTGGCCATGTCAGGCCGGCGCGCCGGAGGAGGCCTTCTCCACCTGGGCGAGCAGCTCCTCGGCGAGCTTGCGCTTCCCCTCGGCATCGAGCTTCTTGAGCTCGTTCTCGACCGCGCGCCGGTTGTAGGTCTGGTTCCAGTAGTCCAGGGAGTCGAACCCGAGCAGCACCGCCTTGCCGACGAACTGGCGCAGGACCTCGTTGGTGGGGCCCATCACCCAGCCGGCCTTGGCGTCGCGCAGGTAGCGCTCCATCTCCATGTCGCGCTTGTAGCCCGATCCGCCGCAGGCGTGCAACATCTTGTCGACCACGTGAGCGGTGTTCTTGGCGGCGACGAACTTGATCTGCCACGCCCAGTGCAGGAAGTTGGCGCGCGCGAACTCCCCGGGGGCCATCCGCTTGGTGTTGTGCTCGGTGGCCTCGTCCATCGCCTGAGCGACCGAGAACGCGAACAGCCGGCTGGCGTTCGTGTCCATCACGGCCTCGCCGACGTAGTCCTGGATCGTCGGGTAGTCGGCGACCCGCAGGCCGACGTCGACGTGCTTCTTGCGCGTCGTCTGGCGCTTGGCGATGTCGATCCCGCCGAGCGCGATCCCGTTCCACACCGAGGAGGACCCGATCAAAAACCACGGGTCCACGGACTCATCGTTGGAGGCGGCGCCGTCGCCCTCGGGGCCGACGATCTGATCGCCGGGGATGGAGACGTCCTCCACCTGGATTGGGCCCGACTGGTTGCCGCGCAGCCCGAGGGCATCCCAGGTCGAGGGCTGGGACTTGACGTCCTCGCCGTCGATCACGAACACCGAGAGGTCGTCGTAGCCGGTGAAGTCCGGGCTCGTCGTCTGCACCACGTAGAAGTCGGCGAAGCCGCCGCTCGTCGTCCACGAGGCCTTCTTGTTGACCTTGTAGCCGCCGTTCTCCTTGACCGCGCCTGAGGAGATCGGATACCAGAAGTGCGAGCCGGTCTCGGGATCTGAATAGGAGAGCGTTCCGATCTTGCCGCCGCCCAGCGGCTTGATGTACTTCTCGATCAACGCCTCGGTGGGGCGCAGCATGATCGTGTTGACCGCGGCCATGTGCATCACGTAACACATGGCCGTCGAGGCGCAGGCGTAGCGCGCGATCGTCTCACACGTCATCGCGAAGCCGACGTGGTCCTCGCCGAGGCCGCCGTACTCCGCGGGCACGGTCAGCGCCAGGAAGCCGTGCTCGCCGAGGAGCTCAAGGTTGCGCCGCGGATACTCGAGGTTGTCGTCGGAGACCTTTGCGTTGGCGCGCATCTCCTTCTCAGACAGTTCGATCAGCAGGTCGCGGAGTTCCCGCTGACGGTCGGTGAGGACCCACTCGGGATCCCACTCGTAGCCGAGCCCCCAGAATGGCTCTCCACTCCACATCTTCTCGGGCATCTGCTCCTCCGGCGTCGGTTCCACGGACTGGCGCGACGTAGACTAGGCGCTCGCCCCCGTTTGCACAAATACGTTCAAGGGCTTTTTCTGCCGGGCACCACCTCGATGCGCCGCCCGGCTCCTTCGGGCGCCGTCCGGTCGTCCTGTCGCTCGGCGATCCGTTCCAGCACCGCCAGCACCGCTGGCCCGGCGGGGGCGCTGCGGCCGGTCGCCGCGTCAACGTGGACGAGCATGTGCTCTCCCGAAGCCACCGCCTCGCCGTGACCCGAGTCACGGTGCATCTCGTGGAACAGGTGCAGGCGCTTGGCGTCGTGGCCGAGCAGTCGTGTCGTGGTCACGAGCCGGTCGCCGGCATGGGCCTGGCCGAGGTGGCGCAGATGTGACTCGACCGTGTAGTAGGAGCTCCCGGCGGCGGCCGAGGCGGCGTCGATGCCGATGTGCGCGAGGAACGCGTCGGTGGTGTCGGCCAGCACCTGGAGGTAACGGAACTCGGTCATGTGGCCGTTGTAATCGATCCAATCGGGAGTGACGAGCGCCGTGTGCAATCGCAACGGGCTTTGAGCCGGGCCCGGATCGGCCTGACCGGGGGCGGTCGTCAGCCAGCGGCGTTCGGTCTGCGCCACCGTCTCGCCGGCGCCGAAGTCCTGGCCGCGCAGCCCGCGGAGCACTGCCACCAGGCAGTCATCGCGCAGCTGCTCGAGCTCGCCGATCGAGCGGCCGGCCGCCTGGGCGTCGGATTGGGCGACGAGCTTGTCGAGGAGCGCGTCATCGAGGTCCGGCACGTCGGTCAGCCGCGTCCACGGCAGCTGCAGCGCCGGCCCGAACTGGGCCATGAAATGGCGCATGCCCGCCTCCCCGCCCGCCAGCCGGTAGGTGAGGAACGTCCCCATCGCCGACCACCGCAGCCCGGCGCCGAAGCGGATCGCGTCGTCGACCTCCTCGACGGTCGCCACGTCGTCGGCGACCAGCCACAGCGCCTCGCGCCACAGCGCCTCGAGCAGGCGGTCGGCGATGAAGCCGTCGATCTCGCGGCGGACGACCAGCGGGCGCATGCCGGCGGCGCGGTAGATGGCGGCGGCTCGGCGCACGGTCTCCGGCGATGTCCCGTCCGCGCCGCACACTTCCACCAGCGGCAGCAGGTACACCGGGTTGAACGGATGGCCGACGACGAAGCGCCATGGTCGGCTCATCGACTGCACGAGCCGCGACGGCAACAGCCCCGACGTCGAGCTGGCGATGATCGCGTCGGGTGGCGCGGCGGCGTCGGCCTCCCGCAGCAGCTGCGCCTTAAGCGCCTCGCGCTCGGGCGCCGACTCCTGCACGAGCTCGGCGCCGGCCACCGCCTCCTCGACGGTGGCGGCGAGGGTGAGGCGCCCCTCAGCGGGCGGGGGGACGAGAGTCAGTCGCCGCCAGGCCCGGCGGGCGCGCTCCAGGGCGGCGAGCGCCGTGTCGCCGGCGCCGGGGGCCGGGTCGAACAGGCACACGTCGGCGCCGGCGAGCAGGAAGCGTGCCGCCCACCCGCCGCCGATCACGCCGGCTCCGAGCAGCCCCACCCGGTGGGGCAGGTGCTCGGCGGCGGCGTCAGATGTCACCCACCCGCCCCGTGCAGCGCCAGGCGCTCGCGGACCTCGGCGGGGCCGAGCACGCGGACGTTCATCGCCTCAAGGATCGTCACCGCGCGCGCCACCAGCTCGCCGTTGGTCGCCTGCTGGCCCGGCCCGGCGTACAGGTTGTCCTCGAGTCCGACCCGGACATTGCCTCCGGCCAGCACCGCCATGGCTACATAGGGCAGCTGCATCCGCCCGATCGAGAACGCCGAGAACACCGATCCGGGCGGCAGCAGCGACACGAGACCGAGTAGCGATCCAGGATCGTCGGGCGCGCCGTAGCGGATGCCCATGCACAGCTGGATCAGCACCGGATCCTCGATCAGGCCCTCGTCGATCAGGTCCTTGACCATCACCAGCTGCCCGTAGTCGAACACCTCCAGCTCCGGGCGCACGCCCAGCGCCTTGATCTGGCCGGCCATCGCCCGCAGCATGTCGGGCGTGTTGGCCATCACGTAGTCGCCGCCGGCGGCGAAGTTCATCGTCCCGCAGTCGAGCGTGCAGATCTCCGGGCGCAACGCGGCGACGTGGGCGAGACGCTCGGTGGCGCCCACCATGTCGGTCCCGGCGTCGTCGGGCGGGAGTGGGGTCTCGGCGCCACCGAGCACGAGGTCGCCGCCCATCCCCGCGGTGAGGTTGACGACCACGTCGACGTCGGCGGCCCGCACCTGGTCGACGACCGCCGCGTACAGCGCGACGTCCCGGGAGCCGGCGCCGGTCGCCGGATCGCGGACGTGGATGTGGGCGACGGCCGCGCCGGCGTGGGCGGCCTCGATCGCCGAGGCGGCGATCACGTCCGGGGTGACCGGCACATGGGGGCTGCGCGCCGTCGTGTCGCCCGCGCCGGTGACCGCGCAGGTGATGAACGCCTCGGTGTTCACCGCCCGAGCGCGGCCTCGACCGTCGGCGTGTTGGCCAGCAGCTTGCCGGTGTACTCGGCGCTGGGCGAGTTGAACACGTCAAGCGTTGGACCGGACTCGACAATCCGTCCCTCGGTCATCACGATCACGCGGTCGGCGATCGTCCGGATCAGAGCGAGGTTGTGGGTGATGAACAGCATGCTGAGGCCGGTCTCGGTGCGCAGCTCGCGCAGCAGCTCGACGATCGCCGCCTGCACGGAGACGTCGAGCGCGGAGGTGACCTCGTCGCAGACGAGCAGCGCGGGCTCGGCGGCGAGGGCGCGCGCGATGGCGACGCGCTGGCGCTCGCCGCCGGAGAGCTGGTCGGGGTAGCGGTTGGCGGCGGCGGCCGAGAGCGCGACCCGTTCCAGGCACTCGCCGACGCGCCGGCCGATCTCGCTCTTGGCGCCCGGATAGAACAGCTGCAGCTGGCGGGCGATCGTCTGGCCGACCGTCCGGCGCGGGTTCAGCGACGCGTAGGGGTTCTGAAAGACATACTGGATCTGCTTGCGGGCGTCGTTGGATCGTTTGCGTGACGACTGCGCCAGGCCGGTGTCGCCGAGCGTGATGTCGCCGGTCCATTGGTGGTGCAGGCCCGCCACGCACCGCGCCAGGGTCGTCTTGCCGCTGCCCGACTCGCCGACCAGCGCCACGCACTCGTTGCGCCGGACTTCGAAGTCGAGGTCGAACAGCGTGTGGTGCGAGCCGTAGCTGGCATTGACGTTGGCGACCGACATGACGACGTCGCCGGCCTGGGTCGCGGCGGCGGTCTCGCCGGTTGTCGGCAGCTCGCCGGGGGCGTCCTCGGCGCGATAGCAGCAGACGAGATGTGACCCGCCGTCAAACGCGGTGGGCAGCGGAAACGCCTCCCGGCATTTGTCGATCGCGAGGTCGCAGCGAGGATGAAAGAAGCAGCCCTCGGGGCGCTGACCGGGCAGCGGCGCCCGGCCGGGGATGCCGACGACCGCGCGCTTGCCGGCCAGGTCGGGGACGGCCCGCAGCAGCTTGCGCGTGTAGGGATGGCGGGGCGCCGAGAAGATCGCGTCCCGCGGCCCGCGCTCGACGATCCGCCCGGCGTACATGACCGCTACGTGGTCGGCCAGCTCGGCGACGACCGCCAGGTCGTGGCTGACGTACAGCGCAGCCACCTGATGCTGCTGGCAGAGCTCGCGGACGGTCTGGAGCACACGCGCCTGAGTGGTGACGTCCAGCCCGGTCGTCGGCTCGTCGCAGACGATCACGTGCGGGCGGTTGGCGAACGCCATCGCGATCGCCACGCGCTGCTGCTGGCCGCCGGAGAGCTGGTGGGGATAGCGCTTGAGGAACTCGTCGTCGGAGGGCAGCGCCACCTCGGTCAGTGCCTCACGCACCCGGGCCATCCGGTCCTCGTCAGACTGGTCAGGGATGTGGGCCTCGAGGATCTCGGTCAGCTGGCGTGAGATGCGCAGCGCCGGGTTCAGCGACGTGCCCGGATCCTGGGGGATGTAGGAGACGGTTCCGCCGCGCAGCCGGCGCAGCTCGCCGGCGCGCAGGCCCTGGAGCGAGCGCCCGTCGATCATCACATCTCCGGCGGAGACCTTGCCGCCCGGGCGGCAGTAGCCCAAAAGCGCCATCCCGACAGTTGTCTTGCCGCTGCCTGACTCGCCGACGAGGCCGAGCACCTCCCCGGCGGAGACCTCGAGCGCGATCCCGTCGACGATGTCCTCGCCGCCGCGCAGCAGCACGATCTTCAGGTCACGAACGGTGACCGCAGTACTGGGGGTCTCGGCGACGGCCATCGGCGTGGTCATTCTCCTCGGTCGATGCCGATCGCGGCGCGGGCGAAGGCGTCGGTCAGCAGGTTGGTCCCGATCGTCAGCAGCGCGATCGCGATGATCGGCAGCAGCACGCCCCACGGCTGGAAGGTGAGGGCCAAGCGGTTCTCGTTGACCATCAGGCCCCAGTCGGAGGTGGGGGGCTGCAGGCCCAGCCCAAGGAAGTTGATCCCGGCGATCAACCCGATCGAGTAGGTGAGCCGCAGCCCGAGCTCGACGAGCAGCGGACTCGTCACATTGGGCAACAGCTCCCCGAAGATGATCCGCCGCCGCGGCTCGCCGACCGCCTCGGCAGCCTTGACGAAGTCGCGCTCGACGATCTGCACGGCGGCGCCGCGAATCACGCGGGCCACCCGCGGGGCGTGGGAGATGCCGACGGTGAGCACGATCAGCCACACTTTGGGCCCGAACGCCGTGACGAGGAGCAGCGCAAGCACGATCTGCGGGAAGGCCATGAACACGTCGGCGATCCGCATCAGGACCTCGTCGAGCCAGCCGCCGCTGTAGGCCGCGGTCAGGCCGACGACGAGCCCCACGCCCACGCCGACGATCGTCGAGGCCAGCGACAGTCCGAGGACGCTGAGGCCGCCGTGCAGGAAGCGGCTCCACACGTCGCGGCCCAGTGAGTCGGCGCCGAACAGGGCCTGCGAGCTGGGCGGGCTGTTGGGGGCGGCCACGAACGCCGTGGGGGAGTGGGGCGCGATCAGCGGTCCAAGGACCGCGATCAGGACGAGGATCACGACGACCACCAGCCCGATGCGCCCGCGCCATTGGTGCAGGGTGGCCTTGAGCAGCGTCGCCCACTGGCGATTGCGCATCGCCGGCGGGGCGGCAACGGCGGTGTCCGCGGTCATCGGCGCAACACTCATACGGCCACCTCCGCTTCCGCGGGGACTGCGCACATACGCCAGCCGTCCGTGGGCCTCAAACCTGTCACGTGCGCCCCTGTCACGTGCGCCTTCATCGTCCGGCGGTCCTCAGCCGCGGGGTGACGACGATCGTCAAGAGATCGGCGACGAGGTTCACGACCACGTAGACCGCGGCGATGATGATCACCAACGCCTGCACGACCGGGATGTCGCGGTTGCCGACGGCGTCGACGAGCGACGAACCGATCCCGGGGAACGAGAACACGAACTCGACGAGCACAACCCCGCCCGCCATATAGGCCAGCTGCAGCGCCGAGACCTGGATCGCCGGGACGATCGCGTTGGGCACGGCGTGGCGCCAGATCACCGTCCGGTTCGACAACCCCTTCAAACGCGCCATCGTCACATACTCGGACTCCAGCACCTCGACCATCGAGCCACGCATGATCCGGCTGATGTACGGGGTGACCGCCAGTACGAGCGTCGCCGCCGGCAGCACCACCACGTTGGGCACGTTCCAGGCATGCTCACCGGGCGGGATGATCGAGACCGCGGGAAACGCGTGCGAGACGTTGGTGGCGAACAGGACGATCAGCCCGATGCCGATCACGAACTCGGGCAGGGCCGCCAGCGACAGCGTCGTCAGCGAGAGGATGTGATCGGTCGCCTTGTCACGCTTGACCGCCATCCACACCCCCAGCCCGATCGACAGGGGGAGGGCCACCAGTGCCGAGACGAGCACGAGGAACGCCGAGTTGAGGATCCTCGCCGACAGCAACGAGGAGACGGGCTGCTCGGTGGCCGCCGAGGTCCCGAAGTTGCCGGTGATCAGGCCGCCCAGCCAGTGGAGGTACTGCGACACCGCCGACTGGTTGAGGTGCAGCTGGCGGGTGAGCGCGGCCAGGCGCTCCGGCGTGGCGTTGCGGCCGAGGATCGCCCGCGCCGCGTTGCCCGGCAGCGCCTGGGTGGCCGCGAACACCACGATCGAGACGAGCAACAGGATCAGCAGCCCGAGGAGGATGCGGCGCAGCAGGAATCGGCTCATGGCGTTCGGCTCCCCCGATCAGGCCGCTACGCGGTCATCCCCACGTTCTTGAACCAGTAGTTGCCCAGGGGGAAGCCCGACTTGGCCTCCACGAACCCGCCCCATTTGCTGCTGTAGGCGTCAATCTGGTTGGAGAAGTAGGGGATGATGTAGCCGCCCTGGTCGTACTCCATCTTCTCGGCCTCGCGCAGGATCGTCGCCCGCTTGGTCGCGTCGAGTTCGGCGCGCGCCTGGTTGATCAGCTTCTCGAACGCTCCGGCGCCCCAGTGGGTCTCGTTGAACGGCGAGCCTGGCAGGCTGCCCTGGGCGACCTGGGGGAGATATTCCCGTGTCGCCCAGAAGTCCTGGGCGAACGTCCACTTGAGGTAGTTGGGCCCGTAGAACGTGCCCGTGTCGAGCTTGCGCAGGCTCACCTTGACGCCGGCGGCGGACGCCTGCTGGGCGAACACCTGAGCCGCCTGCACGACTCCCTGGAACACCGGAGCGGTGACGAGCTGGACGCTCAGTCCGGCGTGGCCGGCGGACTTGAGCAGTGACTTCGCCTGCGCGATGTCCTGTGCGCGCTGAGGCAGCGCGGAGTCATAGGCGGGATCAAAGGGCGAGTACATGTCGTTGGCGACGCGGCCCTGGCCGGAGAGCACCTGCTCGACCATCTGCGGGCGGTTGACGATCAGCCGCATCGCCTGGCGGACGCGCACGTCGTTGAACGGGGGCTGGTCGATGCGCATCGTGAACGGCTGCCACTGTCCGGTGTGCGAGATCAGCACCTTGAGCGACGAGCTGCCCTGCACCTGGGCGATCTGTCCGGTCGGCAGGTTGTCGATCGCGTCGACCTGGCCGCCGAGCAGGGCGTTGACGCGGGCCGTGTCATCGGTGAAGTCGATGATCGTCAGCTGGTCGGCGTACGGCTTGCCGTGTTGCCAGTAGTTGGGGAACTTCTTGAACACGCTCTGCTGGCCGGGGGTGAAGCTCTGCGTACATGAAGGCCCCGGTGCCGACCGGCTTGGCGGGGTCGTAGCCGACGGGGACGATTGCGTTGAAGTACTGGCCGATGTCGTCGAGGAAGCCCGCGTTGGCGAACTTCAGCGGGATCCGCACCTGCGACTTGGAGATCTTCTTGACGCCCTTGATGTCGACGTAGCCGATCGACGCCGCGCCGACCTTGGGGTTCTTGGCGTCGAGGATCCGGTTGAGCGAGAAGACCACATCGTCGGCCGTCACCGTCTTGCCGTTGTGGAATTCGATGCCGGGACGGACCTTGACGATCCACGAGTCGGTCTTGCCGTGCTCGGCCTCGATCGACTCGGCGACCATCATCTCCAGCGGGCCGAAGCTCGGTGGCCGGACGGCCAGGGGCTCGTACAGGTTCCAGCAGCGCATGATGTCCGGGTCGGCGGTCGGCAGGTGGGCATCGATCGTGTCCTTGGCGCCACCGCCGGTGGCTCCGACGCGGAGGCTGCCGCCGGACTTGAGCGTGCCGGTGCTGGGCGGGCTGGACTTGGCGCTCGAGCCACCGCTCGAGGAGCCGGAGGAGCTGCCACCGCAGGCGGCGAGCAGGCCCCCGGCTGACAGCATGGCTCCGCCGGCCAGCGCGCCGTGCAGCACCTGGCGCCGGGTCAGTCCGCCATCACGCTCGGAGTCGAATCCTCGTTCGGTCACCCGCTGCTCCCCTCGTTGTTGGTTACCAGGCTGTCGGCGCTGGCCAGCCGGCTGGCATAGCGCGCAGCTTCCTCCAGGATCAGTTCCACGCTCAACATCAGATGTGCGCGCACGACCTCGGCCGCGTCCTGGCCGGCGCTCTCCAGCGCGTCCAGCAGTCGCTGGTGATCGGAGGCGTAGTCAGAGATCGAGTAGACCGGATGCCAGTTGAGCAGCATCTGTGACTCGGCGGCCAGCGGCTCGTGGGCGCGGCTGAGGCGCGGGCTGCCGGCCAGCGCCACCAATTCCCGGTGAAAGTCGATGTCGGCGGCGATCACCTCCTGCGACGGGCTCTTATCGCCGCTGGTCGCGCCGCAGGCCGCGCTGATCCTCTCCTGGGCGGCGCGGAGGGCGGTCAGGTCACAGGGGGCGGGCTGCTCCTGGGCAGCCCGCACGGCGGCCACCTCGATCGCCGTCCGGGCGCGGTAGACGTCGATGACGTCCTCGGTCGACAGCGGCTTGACCCAGGAGCCGCGGTTGATCTCGGAGACGACCAGGCCCTCCTGGACGAGCTGGCGCAGCGCCTCGCGGATCGCCGAACGGCCGGTTCCGAACGTCTGGGCGAGGGCGACCTCGGGAAGCTGCTCGCGCGGCCTGATGCGACCGGCGAGGATCGCGGTGCGCAGTTCGTAGAGCACCTGGTCGGTGGTCGAGCGACGCTCGACGGTGCCCAGCCCCCATGCGGTGCTCGCAGCAGCCTCCATCCTCTTGTCGACAACCTACTTTCGACTGTCGGCCATGTCAAGAGTTTGTGAATCACACGATCGACGGCGTCGATCGCTGCTGCTCGTCGAGCGCGCGCTCGGGCCGGTCGGTGATCACTGCGGCGACGCGCGGGTCCCGGCAGAGCAGCCGCAGCGCCCGGCGGTCATTGACCGTCCACACCCAGGATGGAAGCTCGCGCGCGGCCGCCCACGAGAGCAGGCCGGCGCGGGCGAGCCGCGCGTGGGGGGCGAGGAAGTCGACCTTGGTGGCGGCGACGCGCTGGGCCAGCTGCCCGATCTGGCGGTTGGGGCTGAGCAATAGACCGGTGCGAACCGCGGGGGCGGTCCGTTTGACCGTGGGGAGCACGGAATCGTGAAACGAGGTGACGACGTACTGCTCGGGCGACAGTCGCCGCTTGACGATCGCCATCGCCTGCTCGACGTAGCCGTCCTCCTTGAGCTCGAGGTCGACGCCGATCCGCCCGGCGACGAGCTCGAGCACCTCCTCGAGCGCCGGCGCGTGGCGATGACGGGGGCGGCCCTGCAATTCCTCGTGGGTGAGCTTGGCGACCGAGCGCACGCCGGCGCGCGCGTCGTGGACGACGACGACCCGCCCGTCGAGCGTACGCCGCACGTCGAGCTCGATCGCGTCGCAGCCGAGCTGCACGGCCTCCTCGAAGGCCTCCAGCGAGTTCTGAGGGGCCGGGCGCCAGGCGCCCCGGTGGGCGACGACCAGCGGGGCGCCGGCCGTGCCGTCCTGGCCCTCGATCGCGAGCGATCCGTGCCGCATTGATGCGAAGGGTAGTCATGGAGCCCGACGACGCCCTATGCTCGCCCGCCGATGCCCAGTCCGCCCCCCTGCTTCCTCGTCCTGATGGCCGATCAGCTGGCCGCGTCGTGGCTGCCGGTGTACGGCCACCCGGTCGTCCAGGCCCCCAATCTTGCCGCGCTCGCCGCGGGGGCAACGGTGTTCGACAGCGCTTACTGCGCCTATCCGCTGTGCGCGCCCTCGCGGGCGGCGATGCTCACCGGCCGCCACGCCTCCTCGGTCGGCGTCTACGACAACGCCGCCGAACTGCCGGCCACGACCCCCACCGTCGTGCACGCGCTGCGGTCCGCCGGCTACCACACCGCCGTGGCCGGGAAGATGCATTTCGTCGGACCCGATCAGCTGCACGGCTTCGAGGAGCGGCTGACCACCGACATCTACCCGTCCGACGTCGACTGGACGCCGGACTGGAGCCGCCCGCTCGAGGCGCCGCTGCCCTGGTACCACACGATGGAGAGCGTCCTGAACCCCGGCGTGACCGCGGCCAGCATGCAGACCGACTACGACCAGGAGGTCGCGTTCGTCGCCGCGCGCAAGCTGTACGAGATCGCCCGGCACCGGCCCGATCAGCCGTTTCTCCTGTTCGCCTCCTTCACCAACCCGCACGACCCGTGGGAGGTCCCCGAGCGCTTCTGGTCGCGGTACGCGCGCGCTGAGATCCCTGATCCGCGCGTCGCGTCGCTGCCGCTCGACGCCGTCGACCCCCACAGCCGGCGGCTGCGCGCGATGTGCCGGGTCGACGAGGCCGAGCTCTCCGATGAGCAGATCCGGCGCGCCCGCCATGCCTACTTCGCCGCCATCAGCTATGTCGACGAGCGGATCGGCGAGGTGCTCGGCGCGCTGCGCGACTCCGGCCTGCAGAACCGCACGACGGTCCTGTTCTGCGCCGATCACGGAGAGATGCTCGGCGAGCGGGGACTCTGGTACAAGATGTCGTTCTTGGAGCAGTCGGCGCGGGTGCCGCTGATCGTGCGCGACTTCACCGGGCGGGTGGGCGCCCGACGGGTCTCGGGCCCGGTGTCGCTGCTCGACGTCGCGCCGACCCTGCTGGAGCTGGCCGGCCTGCCGGCGGATGCGGTGGCCGGGACCGGCGACGGCGAGAGCCTGCTGTCGCCGCGCTCGCGGCCCGTCATCTCCGAGTACCACGGGGAGGGTGTCCAGGCGCCGTCGGCGATGATCCGCTCCGGCCACGAGAAGCTGATCGTCTCGCTCGAGGACCCCGACCTGTTCTTCGACCTGGGTGCCGACCCGCAGGAGCTTCACAGCCTGCACGCCGAGGAGCCGGTCTTGCGCGAGGCACTGGAGTCTGAGCTCAACCTCCGCGATATCGACCGGCGCGTGCGGGCCAGCCAGCGCGAGCGCCACCTCATCTCGGCGGCGCTGCACCGCGGGCGGACTCCGGCGTGGGACCACCAGCCCGTCGTCGACGCCAGCCTTCAGTACGTGCGCAACCGCGACGACCTGTACGCCCTGCAGCGCCGGGCCCGCTTGGACAGCGGCGACCCCGACGCGCTGGCGTAACGGCGCCGCGTTTTCAGGCTCAGCCCTGGAGGGAGAGCTGCAACTCGGGGTCGACCTGCTGGGCGGCCATCAGGGCCGCGCCGAAGGCCGCCACGATCAGGTCGCGAACCTGTGCGCGGTTGAGATCGCCGCCCGCGCTGACCCAGTCGACGATCGCGCCGTCGACGTAGCCCAGCCAGCCCTGCAGGGCGGTGCGCAGCGCCGGGCGCGGCACGCCGTCCTCGGTGAGGGCGCCGAGGATCTGCTCGAGCGTCCCGCGGCGAAAGCCCTCGATCAGCTCGCTGGCCTCGGGCAGCGTCGCAGCGCTGCGCATCAGTTTCAGCCACGCCTGCGAGTTGGCCTCGATCCAGGCCAGGTAGGCGTCGAGGATGTCGGTCAGCTGTTGGAGCGGCGGGCCCTCGCCGCACGGCTGGATGACGCTGTGAAGCTCCGCGGCCTGGTCGGCGAGTGCCGCCTTGAAGAGCTCGATCTTGCTGGGGAAGTAGTGATACAGCAGCGGCTTGGAGATGCCCGCCGCCTGTGCGATCCGGCGCATCGAGATCTCCTCATAGGCGTGCTCGGCGAACAACCGGCTGCCGGCCTCGATCAGCTGACGGCGGCGTTCGTCGACCTGCAGGCGGGTGTAGGCGGGCTCGGGCATGTCGTCGACCGCCGATCCTACCGACCGGCGGTCGACAATCGCGGATGGTTCCAGGGTCCGAGGTGAGCCGCGCTCGAATAACCGCTACGAGATCATGCCGCCGAACTGCCCGCCGGTGATGCCGAGCACCTGGCCGGTGATGAAGTTTGCCCACGGCGTGCAGAGCAGGAACACGCCGCTGGCGGCCTCGGCGGGCGTGCCGGGACGGCCGAGCGGGATCAGCTGGGGGGCGAGCGCGCGCATCTGGGAGGGGATGCCGAGCTGGACCTGCTGGCCGTCGATCTCCATCGTGTTGGACGCGTCCTTGTCGGCGGTCAGGCGGGTCTCGATGTAGCCGAAGGCGACGGCGTTGACGTTGATCTTGAACTGGCCCCACTCCTTGGCCAGTGTCTTGGTCAGCCCGATCACGCCGGACTTGCCCGAGGAGTAGTTGGCCTGGCCGGCGTTGCCCATCGTGCCCGAGATCGACGAGACGTTGACGATCTTGCGAAACACCTCGACCCCCTCCTCGCGCTCCTTCTTGGCGGGCTCGCGCATGTGGGGGGCGACGGCGCGGCACATCCGGAACGGGACGACGTTGTGGATGTCGATCATCCGCTGGAAGTTCTCGTCGGACATCTTGTGGATCGGCGCGTCGATCGTGTAGCCGGCGTTGTTGACGAGGATGTCGACCTTCCCCCATTGCGAGATAACGCTCTCGACGAGCTGGTCGCAGACGCCGGGCTTGGTCAGGTCGCCGGCGAACACGAGCGTGTCGCCGTCGATCTCCGCGGCAGTCTGCTCGGCGACGTCGCCATCGAGGTCGTTGATCAGCACCTTGGCCCCCTGCGCCGAGAACAGCTCGGCGGTCGCGCGGCCGATGCCACGCGCCGAGCCGGTCACGATCGCCACCTTGTCTGTGAGGATCGACATCTTGCCCAACCTTTCTTCGGGTTCCTGATTCAGCCACGGCATCTTGCCAGCTTGCGCGCGTGCCGATCCCACTAGGCTGCCGAGCCTATGAACGCGACCGATTGGCTGGCCGCCTACGCCGACAGGCTCGGCGTGGCCGCCCCCACGAAGAACGAGCTGAAGGCCGTCCTCGACCTCGCCGGCGAGGCCGCCCACGCCTCGGAGCGCATCGCTGCGCCCGTCGCCTGCTGGCTGGCCGCCCGGGCGGGCTTCGAGCTCGATGAGGCGATCCGCCTGGCGCGCGAGGTCAACCCGTCCGATGACTGAGCGCGAGTACGACATCGTCGTATTCGGCGCCACCGGATTCACGGGCGGGCTGACCGCCGAGTACCTGGCACGCGCCGCCGGTCCGCAGACGCGGTGGGCGCTGGCCGGGCGCAACCAGGCCAAGCTCGAGGCCGTCCGCGGGCGTCTCGGCGACGGCCACGCCAACGTCGCCCTGCTCATCGCCGACGTGAACGACCCGGCGTCGCTGCGCGCCGTCGCCGAGTCGGCCACGGTCGTGATCACCACCGTCGGGCCGTACATCCACTACGGCGAGCCGCTCGTCGCCGCGTGCGCCGCCGCCGGCACCGACTACGTCGATCTGACCGGCGAGCCCGAGTTCGTCGACCTGATGTGGCTGCGTTACCACGAACAGGCCGAGCGCACGGGGGCGCGGATCGTCCACTGCTGTGGCTTTGACTCGATCCCCCATGATCTCGGCGCGCTCTACACGGTCAACCACCTGCCGGAGGACCAGCCGCTCAAGGTCGAAGGGTTCGTGCGGGCCGGCGGCACGTTCAGCGGCGGGACCTACCACACGGCCGTCCACAACATGGGTCGCCTGCACAAGAGCCGCCAGGTCGCCGCCCAGCGCCGGCGGCTGGAGGGACGGCCGGCCGGACGGAGCATCCGCGGCATCACCGGGCTGCCCCACCATGACGAGACCGCCAACGGCTGGGTGCTGCCGATGCCGACCGTCGACCCGCAGATCGTGCTCAGCTCGGCGCGGGCGCTGCCCCGTTACGGCCCTGAGTTCAGCTACGGCCATTATCTCGTCAGCAAGCGCCTGGCGACGCTCGGTGGGCTGACGGCGGGCGTCGGCGCCCTCGTCGCGCTCGCGCAGCTGCCGCCCACGCGCAACCTGCTGCTCAAGTTCCGCGACCCCGGCGACGGCCCGAGCGCCGAGGAGCGTGAGCAGGCCTGGTTCAAGGTGACGTTCAAGGGCGAGACCCCGGGCGGCACCCGCGTCGTCACCGAGGTGAGCGGGGGAGACCCAGGCTACGGCGAGACGTCGAAGATGCTCGGCGAGTCGGCGCTCTGCCTGGCCCACGACGATCTCCCGCAGCGCGCCGGCCAGCTGACCCCGGCGGTCGCCATGGGGCAGGCACTCATCGATCGCCTGCAACGCGCGGGCATCGGCTTCACCACGGTATGACGGACCTGCGCGGCGACGGGCGGGCGGCGCTCGAGTGGGCGGCGGATTACCTCGAGCGCGTCGGCGATCTGCCGGTGCTCGCCCAGGTCGCGCCTGGCGACATCCGCGCCCGGCTGCCGACCGAGGCGCCCGAAGACCCCGAGCCGTTCTCGGCGGTCCTGCGCGACCTCGACGACATCATCCTGCCCGGCGTCACGCATTGGCAGCACCCGCGGTACTTCGCCTATTTCGCCAGCTCGGCCTCGGCACCGGGCATCCTCGCCGAGATGCTGGCGGCCACGATCAACTCCGTCGGTTTTCTGTGGCGCAGCGCGCCCGCCGCGACCGAACTCGAGCAGGTGGTGCTCGCGTGGACGGCGAAGCTGCTCGGCCTTCCCGACGGCTGGCACGGCCACATCGAGGACACCGCCTCCACCGCGCAGCTGGCCACCATCATCGCCGCCCGTGAGGCCACCGGCCGCAACGAGATCGTGTGCTCCGAGCACACCCACTCGGCGGTCGACAAGGCGGCGCGGATGCTGGGGATGAGCCTGCGCAAGGTCGGCACCGACGACGCCTATCGCCTGCGCACCGACGAGCTCGGCGACCTCGACACAGCGGCCATCGTCGTCGCCACCGTCGGCACGACGGCGTGCGCGTCGGTCGACCCGGTGCCGGAGATCGCCGACGCCTGTGCCGCCGCGGGCGCCTGGCTGCACGTCGACGCCGCCTACGCCGGCACGGCGATGGTCTGCCCCGAGCACCGCTGGGCGTTCGCCGGAGTGGAGCGCGCCGACTCGGTCGTCGTCAACGCCCACAAGTGGATGCTCACGCCGATGGACTGCTCGCTGCTGTGGTCCAAGCGCCCCCAGGACCTGCGGGCGGCGTTTAGCCTTGTGCCCGAGTTCCTGCGCACGCCAAACAGCGAGGACGCCCTCTCGCTCAGCGAGTACGGGCCCGCGCTCGGTCGCCGCTTTCGCGCGCTGAAGCTGTGGGCGGTGCTGCGCTGCCATGGGGCCAGCGGCCTGCGCGCCCACGTGCGCAGCGGTGTGCAGCTCGCCCAGCAGTTCGCGCAATGGGTGCGGGACGAGCCCGGCTGGGAGCTGTCAGCGCCCGTCCACTTCTCCCTGGTGTGCTTCCGCGCTCCCGGCGACGACGACGTCAACCAGGCGCTGCTGCAGCGGGTCAACGCCGGCGGCGAGATGTTCATCTCCCACGCCGCGCTGCAGGGGCGCTACGTGCTGCGGCTGGCGGTCGGCCAGCTGACGACGACCGAGGCCGACGTGCGGCTGGCGTGGGACGTGCTGCGGCGAGAAGCCGCGGCTACTTGAGCTCGGCGGAGGTCTTGCCGAGCAGCAGCCGGGCGATGATCAGCAGCTGGATCTGCTGGGTGCCCTCGAACAGGTCGAGGATCTTGGCGTCACGGGCCCACTTCTCGAGCAGCTCGCCCTGGCCGTAGCCGGTGGCCCCGGACAGGGCGACGCAGCGCAGCGCCACGTCGGTGCCCATCCGTCCGGCCTTCGCCTTGGCCATCGAGGCCTGGAGCGAATTCGGCTTCTTGTTGTCGGCCATCCACGCCGCCTGCATCGTGAGCAGACGCGCCGCCTCCCAGTCGGCCTCCATCGCGATGAACTCCGCGGCAGCGGCGTTGAGATTCGGTCCCCGCCCACCCAGCGCGGCGTAGTCGATCTCGACGCCGGCCTGCTCGAGGTGCTCGCGGGTCAGCTCCAGGCAGGCGCGGGCGACGCCGACGGCCATCCCGGCGACGAGCGGGCGGGTGTTGTCGAACGTCTGCATGACGCCCGAGAAGCCGCCCTTGAGCACGATCTCGGGGTCGCCCAGCAGGTTCTCCTTGGGCACGCGGCAGTCGGTGAGGAAGAAGTTGGCGGTGTCCGAGGCGCGGATCCCCAGCTTGTGCTCCAGACGGTCGAGCTTGAGACCCGGGTTGTCGCGCTCGACCACGAAGGATTTGATCGCGGCGCGGCCCTGGGAGCGGTCAAGTGTGGCCCACACGACGATCAGGTCGGCCCGGTCGCCCGAGGTCACGTAGATCTTCTCGCCGTTGAGGACATACTCATCGCCGTCGAGCTTCGCCGTGGTGCGAATCGCGGCGGAGTCAGAGCCGGCCTCGGGCTCCGTGATCGCCATCGCCGCCCATTTGCCGCCGAAGCGCTTGAGCTGCTCGTCGTTGGCGACAGCGGCGATCGCCGCCTGGCCGAGGCCCTGGCGGGGCATCGCCAGCAGCAGGCCGACGTCGCCCCAGCACAGCTCGATCAGCCCGAGCAGGCTCGACATGTTGCTGCCGTTGCGATTTCTCGTCTCCTGCTTCGCAGAAGCGCCGTTCGAGCCGCCGCCGACCGTGCCGGCGCCCGCTCCACCGAGCGCGCCGGACTCGTTCATGCCGTCGATCACCGCCGCCAGCATGTCGAGTTCCTTGGGATACTCGTGCTCGGCGGTGTCGTACTTGCGGGAGTTGGGCCGGAAGACCTCGGTGGCTACCTGGTGCGACTGGGCGACCAGCGTGCCGAACTTCTTGGGGATCTCGAGGTTGATCATCAGACGAGCAGCGCGCCCTCCATCAGGCCGGCCGCGCGCAGGTCGCGATACCAGCGCTCAACCGGATGCTCCTTGACGAAGCCGTGGCCGCCGAGCATCTGCACGGCGTCGGAGCCGAGCTGCATCACGCGGTTGGCACACAGCCAGCGGGCGAGCGCGACCTCGCGTGAGCACTCCAGGCCCTGGTCGACTCGCCCGGCGGCGCGATACGTGGCCAGGCGCAGACCGTCGAGCTCGATCGCCATGTTGGCGACCGTGAAGGCCACGGCCTGGCGGTTGGAGATCGGCTCGCCGAACGCCCTGCGGTCCTTGACGTAGTCGGTGACGTACTCGAGCGCCGCCTGTCCCGTGCCGACGGCGAGGGCACACCAGGCCAGGCGGGCCAGGGCGATGCACTCGGCGTAGACCTCGGCGTGGGCGCCGCCCAGCAGAGCCGTGGCGGGCACGTGCACGTCCTGGAGGATCAGGCGCCCGGTGGCGGCGGCGCGGATGCCCATTCCGGGATCGGGCTCCACGGAGATGCCGGGTGTCTTTGACTCGACGATGAACAACGACGGGTGACCAGTCCGGCCCGCCCGTGGGTGGGTGGGATTCGGTTCCGCCAGGTCGGCGGCGACGAGGAACAGCTCGGCGTCACCGGCCCGCGGCACGAGCGCCTTGACGCCGGTCAGCGTGTAGCCGCCGCCCCCCGGGCGGGCGGTTGTCTGCAGGTCGAAGGGGTCGAACAGCGGCTGCGGCTCCATCACGGCGAGCGCGGCCGAGGGCACGTCCTCGCCGACGAACTCGGGCAGGTAGGTGGCCTGCTGCTGGGCGTCGCCCCACAGGCTGATCGCCGTCGAGACGGCGGCCGGCGCCAGGCAGGCGACGGCGATTCCCATGTCACCGCGGGCGAGCGCCTCGGACATCAGGACGGTCGTGGTGGCCGCGCGCTCCTCGACGGCGCCGCCGAGCTCCTCGGGCACGCCGACCATCGTCAGGCCCAGCTCGTTGGCCTGGCTGAGCAGCTCGGGCGGGGTGGCGCACGCGGCGTCGGCGGCCTCGGCGACGGGGCGCAGGCGCGCGAGCGCGAACTCGCGGGTCGAGTCGCGGAGCATCTCCTGCTCGTCGGAGGGCTGGAGATCGAACAGGGACCGATCTCCGCCCACCCGGCGCGGCTGACGGGCCGGCCGCGAGAGGCGCTGGGCGGCGGCGAACGTCCGACCGGCGGTGGCGGCGGTGCGCGCGCCGTTCTTGCTGACGCCGTGCAGCAGCCGGACGGCGGGGTCACGCAGGCCGAGGCGGTCGATCGCGTCCGATGAGGCGACGCGGTTGAGCGCGCGCAGGCCCACGGCCATGCTGCGCTCGACGATGTTCGGCGAGGACGGCATCCGAGCGCGGACCTTACCACGAATCGTTGTGACGTCGTTTGGTGTCACGATCTTCGTCGCCCGTCGAAATGGCGGCTTACAGCGTCATTACGCGCCGTCGGTCATGCTGGCACGATGCGCGTCCTGATCGCTGAAGACGAGCTGCGACTGGCCGCCGCGATCGCGCGCGGCCTGCGCCGCCAGGGGATGGCCGTCGACCTGGCGCCGGACGGCGAGCAGGCGCTGGCCAAGGCCCGCGTCGTGCGCTACGACGTGCTCGTGCTCGACCGTGACCTGCCGGGCGTGCACGGCGACGACGTGTGCCGGCTCGTGCGCGGCGAGCGTCCCGAGACCGGCATCCTGATGCTGACGGCCGCGGGCGCGCTCGAGGACGTGATCGAGGGCCTCACATTGGGCGCCGACGACTACCTGCCCAAGCCGTTTCGCTTCGCCGAGCTGGTGGCTCGCATCCACGCGCTGGCCCGCCGCGCGCTGCCGAGCCGCCCGCCGGTGCTGCATCACGAGGGTCTGGAACTCGATCCCGCTCGCCGGCGCCTGACCCGCAACGGTTCTGAGCTCCAGCTCGCGCGCAAGGAGTTCGCCGTGCTCGAGGCGCTGATGGCCGCCGAGGGGGCGACCGTGTCGGCCGAGCAGCTGCTCGAGCGGGTGTGGGACGAGCACACCGATCCGTTCACCAACGTCGTACGGATGACGATCATGACGCTGCGGCGCAAGCTCGGGGACCCGCCGGTGGTGCAGACGGTCATCGGCGTCGGCTACCGGATGGTGTGAACGGCGCTGCGGCGTAACCTGTGAGGCTGATGGCGCCGACGCAATCTCCCGGGGTCGCGAAGCGCTCGAGCCGGCTTCCGGTACCGCGCGCATGGCGCGGGCTGCGCGCGCCCGCTCCGACGATCCGCCTGCGCCTGACGGCGCTCTATACGGCCGTCTATGCGATCAGCGGCGCCGTGCTGCTGACGATCGGCTATCTGCTGGTCCGCAACAACCTCCAGAGCCGCCACGACCTGCGCGCGGCGCTGATGCGCCACGGGCTGCATCCGATCATCGGCGGAGCGCTCGGATTCCCCGCCGGCTCGCCCCAGGCCCGGCTGGTGCGTGTCGTCGAGCAGCAGATCACCAGCAGTGCGCTGCATCGCCTGCTCGTGGAATACATCGTCGCGCTGCTGGCGATGACGGCGATCTCGGTCATCACTGGGTGGCTCCTTGCCGGTCGCGCACTGGCGCCCCTGCGCGACATCACCGCCACCGCCCGGCGCGTCTCCGGTGAGAACCTGGGCGAGCGAATCGCGCTCACCGGCCCGGCCGACGAGCTGCGCGAGCTCGCCGACACGTTCGACGGCATGCTCGCGCGCCTGGACGGCGCATTCGCCAGCCAGCGGCATTTCGTGGCGAACGCCTCCCATGAGCTGCGCACGCCGCTGGCGATCATGCGAACCGAGGTCGACGTCGCCCTCGCCGATCCCGAGGCCTCGAGCGACGACCTGCGGGCGATGGGGGAGGCGATCCTCGAGACCGTCGATCGCTGCGAGCACCTCATCGCCAGCCTGCTGCTGCTGGCCCGCAGTCAGGCGACGACCGGCCACGAGGAGCTCGTCGACATCGCCGCCGTGGTGGGCGACTGCGTGACCGACCTGCGCGCCCGGGCCGACGAGGCCGAGGTCCAGATTTGCACCGAGCTCGCGCCCGCGTGGGTCGACGCCGATCCGGGTCTGCTCGAGCGCCTGGTCGCCAATCTCCTGGACAACGGCATCCATCACAACGTGCCCGGGGGACTCCTGTCGGTGACAACTCAGGTGCACGACCGCCGGCTGCGGCTGGTCGTGGCCAACGGCGGAGCCCGGATCGAGCCCGACGAGCTCGCGGAGCTGGCCGAGCCGTTTCGCCGCCTGGAGCGCTCAGGGTCGGGCTTCGGCCTCGGCCTGTCGATCGTGCGCTCGGTGGCCGAGGCGCACGGCGGCACCGTGACCCTGAGCGCACCGGCCTCCGGAGGGCTGGTGGTGGTGGTCGAGCTGCCGCGTCCGCGCACCGCCCACGTGCCGCGTCCCGGGCCGGCCGAGGCACTGCCGGCCTGACCGTTGGGCCCCCGTGGTGGGGGGTCGAAGCGATAGGGTCTCCTCTCCCCACGACGGCGCACCGGCAGGAGGACAGCTCGCGATGGACGATTCGATCGTAGTCGGGACCGATGGGTCGGAGACCGCCAAGCAGGCGGTGGCCGAGGCGGTGCGACTTGCCAAGGCGCTCGGCGCCCAGGTGCATGTCGTCTCGGCGTACGAGCCGCTGCGCGGCGCGCGGGTCACCGGTGCCCCCGAAGGCGCGGCTGCGGTGTGGCAGCCGCTGCCTGACGACAAGGTCGAAGCGATCCTCAGCCAGGCCGCCGCCGGGGTCCGGCTCGCCGGCGTGCAGGTCACGCCCCATGCCGTGCGCAAGGACCCGGCCGACGCCCTGGTGGAGGTCGCCGAAGACGTCAAGGCGACGATGATCGTGGTCGGCAGCAAGGGTATGCACGGCGCTCGCCGCCTCGCCCTGGGCAACGTGCCCAACAAGGTCTCACACCAGGCCCGCTGCAACGTGCTGATCGTCGCGACCGACTGATGCCCCCGACGGAGGCGGCCCGCTCGCCCCGTTAGCAGGCCGCCTCGCTCGGGAAGCGCCCCCTGGCCCATTTGCGCGATCCCCACTGAGAAGACGGCCAGGGGCACGGGAATCTTCCCTCCATGGCCGATGTCGCTCAGGCGACGGTCTGCTCGAAGTGAGCCAGCCAGCGAGTTGCGCCCAACTCGCCACAGATCGTGCGGGCCTCGGCGAGTGCGTCGGGATCCTCGCGGCGCCCGGCTCGCTCCAGCAGCGTGCGGGCGAGCAACGGCCGGGCGCCGACGTCGCGCAGCAGCGACAGCGCCTGTCGCTCGCGGGCATCGGCGGCGTCGCTCCCGGCCAGGCGGTGGGCGGCGATCCGCGCCTGCCCGGCGCGGATGATCGGCGTGCGCCCGATCGGGGCAAGCGTGTCGACGTGGACCTCCAGCGCCGCCAGCGCGCCGTCATCGCCCCGGCGACGGCGGCCTCGAGACACACCTCGTAGGCGGCAGTGATCATCTCGTAGCCGGAGGGGTCGTCGTCGAGCAGCGCCCGGGCGATCTTCAGGGCAGCTCGGGGGTCGCCGGCCACCAGCGCGCAGCGGGCGAGGACGAGCCGGGCGCTGAACCTCAGGTCCACGTCGGTCGAATCCCGATGGGCGCTGCCGAGCGTCCGGCAGCGTTCCAGGGTCTCGTCGTCCCCGCGGGCGTCGGCTGCCTGCACGAGGAAGGCGGCGGCGTAGGTCGCGTCCACGGCGTTGTCGCGGCCGAACAGGGTCTCGGCGGCCGCGCTCGCCTCGTCCCACTCGCCGAGCGTCACCAGGCAGGGGACGTGCTGGCTGAGCAGCAGGCTCTCGTTGACGCGATCGCCGCGCTTGCGGGCCAGCGTCAGCCCTTCGGTGACCTCGCGGGAGGCCTCCCGCAACCGGTCGGCCTCGAGCTCGGTCGCCGCCAGGTTGAACCGCGCCCGCGTCTCCGCCGTCGACAGGTCGTGGTCCTCGCAGATGCGCAGCGTCTGGCGCAGGACGCCGATGCCCTCCTGCGTCCGCCGCCCGCGGATGAGAAACACGGCGCGCGTCGTCAGCGTCTCGGCGAGCGCCGGCCACGCCTCCTGCGCCTCGAGCTCGCGCAACGCACTCTCGAGCAGCGGCAGGGCCTGGGCACGGTCTCCTCCCATCATGACGACGCGGGCGAGCTCCGCCAGGCCCTCGGCCCGCACGACGAGGTCGACCTGGGCGCCCTGCGGCTCGCGAAAGGGCTCCAGCAGGGACCGGGCCTCCACGATGCGACCAGTCGCGACGGCCAACCGCGCCAGGGTCACGGTGGCCCGATCGCCTGAGGTCCTGCCGGTGCGCCGGTACAGCTCGATCGCCTCGCGCAGCCGCCGTTCGGCGCCCTCGACGTCGCCGCTGTGCCACAGCGCGTGGCCGGCCTGCTCCAGCAACTGCGCACGCTCCAGCTCGTCCTCGGCCAGCTCCCCGGCCTGCTCGAAATACCGCGACGCCTCGGGGCCTAGCCCCATTGATGCGGCAGCGCGGCCGGCAGCGCTGAGGGTCTCGCGCGCGGACGCGCGCAAGGCGCCGACGTCGTCGGCCTCGGGCTCGGCGCGGACGGCCTCCAGATAGTGGGAGGCGAGCACCTCCGCGATGTCCGAGCCCTGACCGGGCCAGCTCTGTTCGAGATGCCGGGCCGCCGCGACATGGCGAGCCTTGCGCGTGCGCCGGCCCAGCGTGCCGTAGGCGACGGTCCGCAGCAGCGCCTGCAGGAAGGCGTACTGGCCACGCTCGGGCGAGCGCGGATCCTCGTCACGGGCGAGCACCTGCTTGGCCACGAGTCCGTCGAGCCGCCGCCTGGCCTCGGCCTCGGGCAGCCCGCCGAGGACCGCTGCCGCCTCGGCGGTGAACGAGACTCCGAGCACCGACGCGTCCTGCAGCAGCGAGCGTTCCTCGGCCGACAGTCCGTCGAGCCGGGATGCGACGAGGGCGTGCAGGGTCTCGGGGACGTCGAGATCGGAGACGTCGCCGGTGACCACGTAGCGAGCGCCGTCCTGGACGAGCAGACCACGGTCCTGGAGCATGCGGATCGTCTCGATTGCATACAGGGGGATCCCCTCGGCCCGGCGTCCGATGTCGAAGACGAGCTCGGGGGCAGGCCCGGAGCCAGGCCGTCGAGGATCGACGCCACCGACTCCGGGTCCAGTGGCTCCAGGACCAGCGGCCGCCAGGCCGGCCGGCGCTCGCGCAGCTCGCCGCGACCGAGCGCCAGGACGAAGATCGGAAACTCGGCCGACCACTCCAGCAGGTAGTCGATGAAGTCGAGCAGCCCGCTGTCGGCCCACTGCAGGTCCTCGAAGGCGAGCACGACGGGGCGCTGCCCCGCCAGCCGTTCGAAGAACAGACGCCAGCCGCTGAACAGGTCGGCGCGGTCGGCCTCGGGACGCTCCTCGAGGCGCAGCAGATGGGCGAGCCGCGGCTCGACCAGGCGGCGTTCGCGTTCATCGGTCACGTGCTCGCGGACGGCGACCGACAGCTTCTCGCGGGCCCGCGCGGGCGGCTCGTCCTCAGTGATTCCCGTCCGCGCCCGGACCATCTCGGCCAGCCCCCAGTAGCCGACGCCCTCGCCGTAGGAGAGGCAGCGCCCCTGGTGCCAGAGCCGAAGCTGCTCGATTCCGTCGAGATACTTGAAGTACTCCCACAGCAGCCGCGACTTGCCCGAGCCCGCCTCACCTACGATCGAGACGAGGGCGGCGCGGCCTTCCGCGGCGCTGGCCTCGCCCGCGTCGATGATCGTCTGCAGCTCAGGGTCGCGGCCCACGAACGGCGCCTCCAGCCCGGCGCTGCGCCGCGCGCCGCCGGCCCCGGCGACGACACGCAGGGCGGTCCATGCATGCACTGACTGCTCACGGCCCTTGAGGTCGTGGTCGCCGGCGTCCTCATAGGCGATCGCCGCCTCTGAGGCGCGGCGCGTGACGTCGTCGACGAGGACGGTGCCCGGCGCGGCGATCGACTGCAGGCGGCTCGCGGTATTGACGGTGTCGCCGAGCACCATCCCTTCGCTCTCCGCCCCCACCTGCACGGCTGCGTTGCCGGTCAGGACCCCGGCCCGGGCTCGCAGCTCGGGCATGCCGACCTCCTCGCCGAGCGCGTTGACGGCCTGGGCCAGCGACAGCGCTGCCCGGACGGCTCGCTCGGCATCGTCCTCGCGGGCCACCGGCGATCCCCACACCGCCATGACAGCATCGCCGATGAACTTCTCGACGACGCCGCCGTAGCGCTCGATCAGCAGCCGGCAGCGGTCGAAGTACTCCGACAGCAGTTCACGGACCTCCTCGGGGTCGCGGCGCTCTGACAGCGTGGTGAACCCGACGAGGTCGACGAACAACACCGAGACGAGGCGTCGCTCGGCCGCCGACGACACGCGGCCGGCGGCCGGCGCGCCGGTCGTGAGCGGCGCTCCGCATTCATCACAGAACTTCTGGCCGGGGCGGTGGGGCGTGGCGCACGACGGGCAGCGCAGCAGGAGAGGGGTGCCGCACTCGCTGCAGAACTTCGCCCCCTCCTTGTTGTCGGCCTGGCACTCCGGACAGATCACTGAGGTTGAAGCGTACGCGTCCGCGGCCACGCGCCGGAGCGGTGCCACGCAGGCCGAGATCAGGCGCATGTGTGCCTGTGGTCACGGAGATGGAAGATGCGGCGGTGGTCGTCCGTCCTTCCCACATATGGACCAACGGAAAGCGCATGGCGGCGGCCTTCTCTTCCTCCACCGCCATCGCACGTATGGCCGTTGAGGGGGCGCCCGCCTGGGACCTCGCCACGCTGATGCCCGACGGGGCGGTCGGAGCATCAGCGTCAGGCGGTGGCGCGGTCGTGCTCGCACAGGAGTTCGCCGACGAGCACCGGGGGCGCATCGGCGGATACGACGCCACGGCGATGGCGAAGCTCTGCGCCGACCTCGAGCGCGTGCAGGAGGCGCTCACGGTCTCCTATGCTCTCGAGCGCCTGGCCGGCTTCGACCGCTTCGCGCCTGTCGGCGGGCCGCCGTCTCACGTCGGCCGGGAGCAGGCCCGCGAGCTGGTCGTCTCCAGCTACTTCTCCGGCCGGCCCGAAGACGTCCTCACGCTAGGCGAGGCGTTCGTCGCCAGCTACCTCGAGCTGCTGGCCGCCGGCGGGTCGCGCTCGCCGCAGCGGCTGGGGGAGATGGTGGGGGTCGACCTCAGCGCCCCGGGATTCTGGGCCACGGGGCTGGAGCTGATCAATCGCAACCTGGACGAGCCGCGGGACGTGTCCGCGGCCACCGCGGTGTGACGGGGGCACCGCAGGGCTTCGCCGAGCTGGCCGGCGAGCTGGCCCGCACCTCTCGCCGGCCGGTGCCGGCGTCGTCGCCGCGGGCGTGGCGGGCGTCGCCGCCGGTCTGGCCGAGTCGATCGCGCGGGACTCGCTGAGCACCTGGACGGAGGCGACGGGGGTGGCCGTGCAGGCGCTGGTCCTCCGCCGGCGGGCCGATACCGCTGGACGCGACAACGCCGAGGCCTACGCGACCGCTCGCCGGTGGCTGGCCGAACGTGCCGACCCGCGAGCGACCGGCCGGGACGCGATGCTGCAGGCCGCGCTGCTCGCAGCGGCCGACGCGCTGCTCGTGATCACGGCCGCCGCGGCCGATTGTGCGACTCTGGCCGCCGAGATCGCCGCCCACTGCCGGCCCGAGTTGGAGGCCGACGCGGCGGCGGCGGCCGAGCTGGCCGCGACGGCCGCCCGGGCGGCGGCGTCGCTGGTCGACATCAACCTCGCGCTGACCCCCAGCGACACGCGGCGGGGCGGGCGCGGGCGCTCGTGCAGACGGCCGAGTCGGAATGCCGCCGCGCTCGGGAGCGTCGTCGCCATGGCGGCTGACGGCGCCGGCTCAGCGGTCGAGGTGATCGCGCAGAGCGGCGAGAGAGGGGGCGGTGGGGGTCAGTCCCGCCGCGGTCACCGCCGCGCTCGGGTCATCCCGGAAGCGCGCCCGAAACTCGGCGTCGGACGCAGCCGTTCGATCGCCGACAGGTCGCCGACCGTCGAGGGGATGAGCACGGCGGCTTCGATCCACGCCGCGGGGGCTCCGCCGTCAGCTTGAGCGCGTCGGCCAGGGCAGCCTCGGGGAGAACGGGATCGTCCATCTACTTGGTAGACGCTCCGGCGGGGTGAGATCTTCCCTCGGCCGCCTCCCAGGCGACGCGCAGCGCGGCCAGCGCCCGCGAGATCCGGCTGGCGATCGTCCCCGGGGGGATGCCCAGCTCGGCCCCGATCGTGTCGTAGCTCTCGTCGCGGGCGAAGAAGCGGTCGAGGATCTCCTGCTGGTGGGCGGGCAGCTGCGCCAGCGCCGCGCGCACGCTCAGCGCCTCCTCGACGCTGCGCAGCGGCTCGTCGAACGCGGCCTCGCCCAGCGGCTCACCGGTGACGACCTCGCGGCCGCTGCGCCGGATCTGGTCCAGGGCGGCGTCGCGGGCGACCTGGGCGATCCAGCCACGGACCGCGTCGCCCTCGCGGATGCTGCCCAGACGGACGTACAGACGAGTGAAGACCTCCTGGAATACATCCTCGGCGTCGGCGGGCGACAGCCGAAAACCTCCACGGACGATCGCCGCCACCAATGCGGCGTGCCGGCGCACCAGCGCTTTCGAGGCGCTCTGGTCGCCGTCGCGGCAGCGGGCGATCAGCTCGGCATCCGTCATGCAGGCTCACTGTATCCGTCGATGGCGCGGAGGGCCGGGCTACTCGGTCTGACGGCTTTCAGTTGATCTTCAGCGTCCTCTTTCGCGGGAGCCGACGGTCGCAAGCTTGCCTCCTCTCATGTCGCGCTGCTGTCATCCAAGGCGAACCATCGTCAGCTTGACAGAGGCATCCCCGCGCCTTGTCGGCTCACCGTTTCGCGACATCAGCCGGCGACGACGAATGTGCGCCTCGTCGTCCGCGGGCCAATGGTCCCGCACCCTGGGGCACCGGCGCGGCTCGGGCTCAGACTCCGCTGTTCGAGCATGCCCGCCGGGCCCTCGGGCACCTGCTGCACGCGTTCCATCAATAGGTATCGATGAACGGCGCGAGCAGCGTGGTCGGAGCCGACACCGGGCGGAGTCCATGGCTCATACTTGGCGCGGTGAGCGAGGAGCCCGAGGTGCTGTGGCAGCCGTCGGAGGCAGTGGCTGGCGCGGCATGATGTTGAACAGCGCTACAGCGAGCTGGCAGGAGTCCGAGCGCGGTTGTTGTTCGGGTCGCGATGCAGGAAGCTGCGGCGGTGGTCCGGCGGACGACCTTGATGATTTCTGGAAGCTCGATCGTGCAGTTCTTCGACGTGCGCCTCTCCTCGGCCGGCGATGTCGTGCTCGGCGATTGCTCGATGCCGGGGGCGGAAGCGGTCTTCTGATTCGCTTAGATCTTACGCCGAGCACGTGTCCCGCGGCAAGGACGAGATCCACGCGGTGGCTATCTTGTACATCGCTCCGAGGTCGGGGCCGGGTAGCCGTGGAGTGGACGTGGCTATTTTTGTGGTCAGAGACCGCGCGGGTCTCGATGGTCTGGCGGCGCTCGGGTTGTCCGTCAAGGAGATCGGTTGTCGCTGACTGCCCAGCATCCCTGAGACGGCCCCGCGCTCTTCGGCGTGTGCGTCCATCGTGCGCGGCGTGGTCCGCGGTCCCGCTGGAGTTCGGCGCGCGCAGCGTCATCGACCGCTTCGGCTCGAGGCGGAGAGGTTCGACGGCGCCGCTCTGGCGCATCGATCAGCCACGGGGATGGGGGGAAGGGACTTCGACCGGAGCGAGATCGTGGAGCGGATCGCGTCGCAGATCCCGGGGCCCGGCAGATCCGCGCCGTCTTCGGATATCTGGATGGTTCCGGATGGGAGTCACGGCTTCCTGGGCCCCGGAGGACGGCTCGATCCGTCGTTCGGCGGAGCTGCTCTTTCGATCATCCTGCTGGCCGCTGTTCCTCGACAGCCCCGGGCACGACCGGATTGCCGAAGCGCATCGTCCATGGTACAGGGCGGGATCCTGATCCAGCAGCTCAAGGCCATGCACCTGCAGCTCGACGCCCGGTCCGGCTTATCGCCGCGTCCTGGTTCTCGACGACTCGCCGGACGACGCGGACCTTTGTTGAGGTTTTTACCGACGCCGCGATCGGCGCCCTGTTCGACGGGACCCTGGCCATCCGTCGCTCGATGCGCTGTGGGATCTGGCCGCTCAACTCCTTGATGATGATGTTCGGGACGAGGCGCGGCGTTCATCGCCTCGGCCATGAAGGGCGAGGTGGATCCGTGGCGCCGGCGGGTACCGAGCGCGCCGCGGGCCGAGTTCGGCCCTCGATGGCTTGCTGCTGTCGCCCAGGGTCTTCAGTGGCAGACGACAAGGTCGGCGCTCGAGAGCGCCTGGCTGTTCTCCACTTGGGTGGTACTTCTCGACATGCGGCATGCGTTCGTGGGCGGGTGCCGTGTCACCCCCGGCGTACTCGGTGAGCTGCAGGCCCGCGCGCTCGGCGCCGACGTGCGAGTCCTGGTACCCGATGACTCAACGCCGCTGGTCGGCGAGGGTCGGCGAGCTCGTGATCGCGGCGCCGATGCCGATGATGCCGATCGACTTCTGGGGCGACGACGACGGCTCGCGGCTGCGCGAGTCCTACTTCGAGATGTTCCCGGGCGTCTGGCGCCA
>CAVYMP010000020.1:0-41801 GCA_963769565.1 uncultured Solirubrobacteraceae bacterium | reverse complement strand
GCCCGCCCCCTGCGGGCCGGGTTGGTGTGCCTGATGGCGGCCTTGACGCTGGCGCTGGCCGCCGGCACGCTGGGCCTCGGACCGGGAGCCGCCGCGGGACACGCGTTCTGGCGGCCGAGCAGCTTCGAGAACCGGGGGGCGTCGTCGGGCAGGGCGAGCTGTGGGTCGCCTCGCATCTGTTCTCCACCCTCGGCGCCGACATCCTGGCGATCTTCCTGCTCATCGCCGGCGTCATCCTCGTCACCGGTGCGGGGTTCGCTGGGGTGGTGCGCGCCACCGGCACCGGGGTGCTGGGGACCGGCCGGGTGCTGAAGCGCTCCACCGAGGACCTGGCGGCGACGCTGTCGCGACGCCCCGCGACGGCGGCAGGCCGCGCCACCGCCGAGCCGTTTCCGGGGCAGGAGCCCGATCCCCTGTTCGTCCCCGAGGCGGACACCGATGAGTTGATCATCCGCTCCACGCACGTTGAGGCTCCGCCGATCAGCGGACCGCCGCCGGTTCCCGAGGCGGTCGAGGAGAAGCCACTGCACATCGATCTCGGGCCCGAGCCGGAGCCCGAGCCGTTGCCGGAGATCCCCGAACCCGAGCCGCAACGCCGCCCCGAGGTAGACCCCGAGGACCTGACGCCGCAGGGGCGTTACCGCTCCTCGATCACCGACGACCCCGACTTCGAGTGGCGCGTGCCAAGCGCGCGGCCGCTGACGCGCTCCACCGGCGAGGAGTCCCGTCCCGACACCGCCGGCCAGGAGCAGGTCGCCCGCACGCTGCTCGAGACGCTCGGGCACTTCGGGATCGACGCCAAGGTGATCGGCCGGGTGACCGGTCCGCACATCACCCGCTACGAGATCCGCCTCGCCCCGGGCATCAAGGTCGCCAAGATCGCCCAGCTCAAGGACGACCTCGCCTACGCGCTGGCCGCCACCGACATCCGCATCCTCGCGCCGATCCCCGGCAAGCAGGCCGTCGGCGTCGAGGTCCCCAATGCCCGCCGGCGGATCGTGCATCTCGGTGACGTCTTCCAGGCGCCGCCGCCCGACTGGTCGCCGCTCACCGTGTGGCTGGGCAAGGACATCGCCGGTCACGCGATCGGCGCCGACCTGGCCAAGATGCCCCACCTGCTCGTCGCCGGGACCACCGGCGCCGGCAAGTCGGCGTGCGTCAACGCGATGCTCTCCAGCATCCTGCTGCGCGCCACCCCGCACGAGGTGCGCCTCGTGCTCGTCGACCCCAAGCAGGTGGAGCTCAACCACTACGAGTCGATCCCGCATCTGCTGACGCCGGTGATCACCAGTCCGCGCAAGGCCGCCAACGCCCTGCAGAACCTCGTCAAGGAGATGGAGCAGCGCTACTCGATCATGTCGCTGGCCCGGACCCGCTCGCTGCCCGAGCTCAACCGGGCGCGCGAGAAGCGCGGCGAGCCGCCGCTGCCCTACATCCTGTGCGTGATCGACGAGCTCGCCGACCTGATGATGGTCGCGCCCGCCGACGTCGAGGACTCGATCATCCGCCTGGCCCAGAAGGCGCGGGCCGTCGGCATCCACCTCGTGCTCGCCACCCAGTCTCCGCGCGTGGACGTCATCACCGGCATGATCAAGGCCAATGTCCCCTCGCGGATCGCCTTCGCGGTCTCCAGCCAGACCGACTCGCGAGTCATCCTGGACCAGAACGGGGCCGAGGCGCTGCTCGGACAGGGCGACATGCTGTTCTCGCCGGTCGGCTCCTCAAGCTCCAGCGCATCCAGGGAGCGTTCATCGACGAGGACCAGATCCTCGAGCTGACCGAGGCCTGGCGCCGGCAGGGCGAGCCCGAGTTCCAGGAGGAGCTGCTGGAGGAGGTCGTCTCCGAGGACGATGACGCGTCCTCTGACGAGGACTCGCTCGATGCCAACGAGGACCCGCTGCTCGAGGAGGCGATCTCACTGGTGGCGCAGATGGGGACGGCGTCGACCTCGATGCTGCAGCGCCGCCTGCGCCTCGGCTACACCCGGGCGGGCCGGCTGATCGACATGCTCGAGCGGCGGGGGATCATCTCCGGCTACGAGGGATCCAAGCCTCGCCAGGTCCTCATCACCGAGGCCGACGTGCCCCGGATCCTGTCCCACCTCGCCGAAGCGGATGGTTCCGCGGCGCGCGTACCGGACGTGCCGGAGCCGCTCGCCGGCCCCGACGCGGCCGACGACGACCTCTAGGCCCTGGCCGTGCGTTTGCGGGGCTTTTCCGCTGCGCCGGCGACGATAGCCTTGTCTGTCGATGGCTGACGAAATCGGCTCCCGGCTGCGGGAGGCGCGGATGCGCGCCAAGATCGACATCAACGAGGTCGAGACGCGCACGAAGATCCGCGCCAAGTACCTGCGCGCGATGGAGAACGAGGAATGGGACCTGCTTCCCGGCGAGGTCTACGTCAAGAGCTTCCTGCGCACCTACGGCGAATACCTGGGGCTCGACACCCGCCAGCTGATCGACGACTTCCGGCGCCGCTACGAGCGCCTCGACGACCACGAGCTGCGGCCGATCGCGCCACTGGGCCGCGATCGCGACCGGCCGCCGCGCCGGCGGGGGATCCCACCGTGGCTGGTGATCGCCGCCGTCCTGGTGATCATCGTCGTCGTGCTGTTCTTCGTCGGCCGGAACAACCCGGGCTCAAGATCCCCATCGACGACGCAGGCCGGCACCACGACGACCCACCGCGCCCGCCATCGCCCTCGCGAAGCGCCGCGTCCACAGGGCCATGCCCACGACGGTCAAGCTCCAGCTGCAGCCGACCGGGCAGGTCTACGTGTGCCTGGTCGACGGCACCGGCAAGAAGCTGATCCCCGGGCTGATCTTCAACACCGGGCAGACGATCCCCACGAAGTCGGCGGGCAAGCTGCTGCTCACGCTGGGCAACAACAACGTCAAGATGAAGGTCAACGGCGTCACGGTCCCGGTGACGCCTCCGCGGGTTCGATCGGCTACCGGCTGGTTCCCGGCGGACACACCCCGCTGTCGGCCGCCCAGCAACCCAAGTGCGCATGAGCGCCCACCGCCCGCCGCGGGCCGGGATTCTCGTCACCGGTACCGAGGTGCTGACCGGCATCATCTCGGACCGCAACGGCCCGTGGCTGAGCGAGCGCCTGCGCGAGATCGGGGTCGACGCGGCGATGATCCAGATCGTCGGCGATCGTCCCGAGGACCTGCTGACGTCGCTGCGCTTCATGGCCGACGCGGGGATGGCGGTGATCATCACCAGCGGCGGCCTGGGGCCGACCGCCGATGACTTGACCGCCGAGGTCGTCGGGCGCTTCAGCGGACGCGAGATGGTGCTCGACGCGCCGCTCGAGGAACGGATCGCCGAGATCCTGCGCCCGATGATGACCCGCTGGCCACACCTGTCCGAGGATGCGGTCCGCCGCGGCAACCGCAAGCAGGCGGTCATCCCACAGGGCGCCACCGTGCTGGAGCCCGAGGGCACGGCACCGGGGCTCGTCGTGCCGCCGGCCGACGGGTCTTCGGCCGGTCCGACCGTCGTCGTGCTGCCGGGCCCGCCGCGCGAGCTTCAGCCGATGTGGGCGACGCGCGGTGCAGACCGAGGCCTTCCAGGCGGCGATCGCCGGAGCGACGGAGTACCGCCGGGAGATCGTGCGCCTGTTCGGGATCCCCGAGTCGGAGATCGCGAACACGCTGCGCGCCGCCGAGGACGACGGCCTGGAGCTCGAGCCCGGGCTGGAGATCACCACGTGCCTGCGCCGCGGTGAGATCGAGATCGCCACCCGCTTCGAGCCCGCTGCCCAGGGGGCGTATGACCGCCTGCTGGCGTTCATCCGCGAGCGCCATGCGCGACACGCTGTTCTCGCTCGACGGCTCGACGATCGACGAGCAGCTGGCCGAGCTGCTCGCGCGGCCATCGGCTGGCGACGGCCGAATCGTGCACCGGCGGCCTGCTGGCGGCCCGGCTGACCGATCGGGGCGGCGCCTCGGCGTACTTCCTCGGCGGGGCGGTCGTCTACTCCAACGAGGCCAAGGTCGATCTGGCGGGCGTCGACCCGGGGCTGATCGAGCGCTTCGGCGCGGTGTCGGCCGAGGTGGCCGAGGCGCTCGCCGAGGGCATCGCTGCGCCGCTTTCAGTCCGACCTGGGAGTGGGGATCACCGGAATCGCCGGACCGGGGGGAGGGACCGAGGACAAGCCCGTGGGGCTGGTCTTCATCTCGGTGTGGAGCGCGGGCGACGGGCGGACCGCGCTGGCGCCGGCGGGCGCCGTCTCACGCGGCGCACGGTGATGCCCGGCACGCGGGCGGACATCCGCGACCGGTCGGTGACCGTCTCCATGCACATGCTGCGCCGGATCCTGCTCGGCGAGCCGGACGAGGCGAGGCGGCGGACGGGTCGGGGGCGAGGCGGCGGCACGGCCGGCTTGACCCCCTCGTCGTCGCCCACCGTCAGGCTGTTCGTCGCGCTGGACCTGCCTGCCGGGGTGCGCGGACAGTTGCTCGGCTGGGGAGCGGGGGCGCTGAGCGACATTCCCGGGGTGCGCCTGCAGCGCCCGGAGGCCATGCACGTCACGCTGTGTTTCCTCGGCGGACAGCCGCTGGGGCAGGTGGAGGCGATCGCGGACGCGATGCGCCGGGCGGTGGACGGACGGCCGGCACCGACGCTCACGGCCGAGGCCGCGCTCTGGCTGCCGCGCCCGTCGCCCGCGGGTCGCCGCCGTGGAGCTCGTCGACGGTGCGGGGGAGCTGTCCGTCCTCCAGGCACCGCTGGCGAGCGCGCTCGGCACAGGGCGGCTGGTACGAGCCCGAGCGCCGCCGCTTCCTCGCCCATGTGACGGTGGCCCGGATCGGGCGAAACGGCCCCCGGCAGCCGCCCGAGCTCCCCGCGCCGCCGGCGGTATCCGCCGCCGCGGCCTCCGTCTCCCTGTACCGCTCCCACACCGGCCCCTCTGGGGCCCGCTATGAGCCGCTGGCGACGGTCCGGCTGCTCCCGGGCGGCCCGGGCCTCAGGACGGCCTGACGGGGCCTCACACGGCCTGACGCGCCCCGGGCCGACGTGGCCCGAGGTGTGGCGGGGCCGCGGGGTGGGGCGGGGGCGCACGGGGCGAGCAGCGCCGCCGGGCGGCGCCGGTCGCCCACGCAACCGTCAGCTTGCTACGGCGGTCTGCGACTCGATCCACTGCTCGAGCGCGGGGCCGCTCTCGCAGCTGGTGATCAGCGCGTAGCGGATGCCCGGGCCGTGGTGATAGCCGCCGTGATAGAGGAACTCGGAGTCGACGACCGCCTGCTGGTAGCGGGGCAGCGCGATCTTGTGCTCGGTGCCCTTGTCGAACTGGTCGCGGCGGACGACGAGGGCGCTCGAGTCGTCGTCGGTCAGCTCGAGCCACAGCCGCACGACCCAGCCGTTCTCGTCGGGGTTGTTGGCCGCGTTGTTGTTGTCGAGGTGCAGGCCCCAGCGGCACTCGCGCATCGTGTTGGGCTTCATCTTCAGCAGCTGGACGCGGCCGAAGCGAGCTCCGATCGACTCGACGTACTTGACGATCGACGGGCACTTCTGGGCGTTCTCGGTCCAGACGCCGTCGAGGTCGGGCTTGCCGTAGGACTCGAAGCCCTTGAGCTCCAGCTCGCCGGTGCAGGACGTGATCGGCGCGAAGGTGGTGGCGTCATCGCTGGAGTACGTCGTGTAGGTGAGGTTCTCGTACTCGTCGGCGGGGATCTCGGGGCCGTCGTACTTCTTCAGCCGCAGATACCCGCCGTTGGCCTCGAGCTTGGGCATGCGGTAGTGCGGGGTCTGACGCTGCGTCAGCGAAGGACGGCGGACCCCGGTGACGTGAAGGATTCGCTTCGTGTACTCGTTCTTGAGATTTTCGGTGAGAGTCGGACACGGTCTCCCTAAGGGTCGTTTGTTCTGTCTCGTCGCCGGGTGTCAGCCATTCTGACAGCCGGCGGCGGCGTCTCGCGCGGCGGACGAGGCTCCTCCGGCGGCCCGGCGGCAACGCGTTATGTAACCAGCTCGTGTGTTCGACGGGAACATCCGGAAGCCTGTCGGGTCATCGGGCCTCGCGTCAGGGGCTGAGCGCTTGCGTCCTCGGACGGCCGGTCGGGCGACTCGTCGCGCCGCGAGGGCGAGGTCGAGCGCAGAGCGTGCAACGTCGGGCCGCGCGTTCACAATCGTCACGCATTTGTCGGCGCCTCGTCACCGATGCGTCTTGTTCTGTGACAGGGCGCGGCTCTAGCGTGGTTTTTCCGTCCGCCCCCAGTCCTACCGTGACGGGTTCAACGCGCAGAGACACAAGGAGCCCAGGAGCATGAGCGAGAATCAAAAAGGCGCAACCGTCGGCGCGTCTGACCCCAAGGCCGATGCCAAGCGTCAGGCCGCCCTGCAGGGGGCCCTGACCCAGATCGAGCGGCAGTTCGGCAAGGGGACCGTGATGCGCATGGGCGACCCCGGCGCGCGCGTGAACTGCGACGCGATCCCCACCGGCGCGCTGTCGCTCGACATCGCGCTCGGAATCGGCGGCGTTCCACGCGGCCGCATGATCGAGATCTTCGGCCCGGAGTCCTCGGGCAAGACGACGCTCGTCTACCACATCATCGCCGAGGCCCAGAAGCTGGGCGGCGTGTGCGCGTTCGTCGACGCCGAGCACGCGATGGACCCGCTGTACGCCCGGACGATCGGCGTCGACATCGACGAGCTGCTCGTCTCCCAGCCCGACTACGGCGAGCAGGCGCTGGAGATCGTCGACATGCTGATCCGCTCCGGCGCCGTCGACCTGGTGGCCGTCGACTCGGTCGCCGCGCTCACCCCGCGGGCGGAGCTCGAGGGCCAGATGGGCGACCAGACGGTCGGCGCGCAGGCGCGGATGATGTCCCAGGCGATGCGCAAGCTCGCCGGCAACCTGAACCGCGCGCAGACGCTGTGCGTGTTCACCAACCAGATCCGCGAGAAGGTCGGGGTCATGTTCGGCTCGCCGGAGACCCAGCCGGGCGGGCGGGCGCTGAAGTTCTATGCCTCCCAGCGCCTGGACATCCGCCGGATCGAGACGCTCAAGGACGGCACCGAGGCGGTCGGCAACCGCGTCCGCGTCAAGGTCGTCAAGAACAAGGTGGCGGCGCCGTTCAAGCAGGCGGAGTTCGACATCGAGTTCGGCAAGGGCATCTCGACGTCCGGTTGCCTGCTCGACTACGGCATCGAGCACAACATCGTCACCAAGTCCGGCTCGTTCTTCTCCTATGGCGACGAGCGGCTCGGTCAGGGTCGCGGCAACGCCAAGGCGTTCCTCGACGAGCATCCGGAGATGGCGCAGGAGATCGAGGACAAGGTCTATGCCGCGCTCGGCCTCAGCCGCGACCTCGTCAAGGAGATCGAGCACGAGGACCCGCCGCTGGCGGTCGCTCCGGCCGCGTAGGCCGCGCCCGCTCCCCGCGGCCGCCAGCGGCCATGTCGTTCGCCATCGACGAGAGGCTCCAGCGCGCTCTGGACATCGGCTACGCGTACCTCAACCGCCGGGAGCGCACGGTCGCCGAGGTGCGCGCCCAGCTCGAGCGCAAGGGCGTCTCGGCCGAGCTGATCGATGCGGCCGTGGGCACGTTCGCCGAGCAGGGCTTCCTCAACGACGAGCGCTTCGCCGAGCTGTTCGTCTCCGACAAGCGCGAGCTCGAGCAGTGGGGCAGCGAGCGGATCCGCCGTGGCCTGCTCGCGCGCGGCATCGAGCGCGAGCTGGCGGAGCGCGCTCTCGCGCCCGGAGGCGGAGGCAGCGGCCGCGCGTCGGCGACGAGGAGCCGACCGAGCTCGAGCGGGCCCTCGAGCTCCTGCGCCGGCGGTTTCCCGACCCGCCGCGGGAGCGTCGCGAGCGCGACCGTGCGCTCGGCGTGCTGGTGCGCAAGGGCTATGAGTCAGAGCTGGCGCTCGACGCCCTGAGCGCCTATGCGCGTGAGCCGGCGACTAATGGTCCTGAGCGAGCTGATCCAGCGCCGTCTGCAGGGCGGCGACCGCCAGCTCGAGGTGCTCGTCCTCGATGGTGAGCGGCGGGGCAAGGGCGACGCCGTCACGCAGGCCGCGGGTGAGCAGTCCCGCCTCGCGGGCGAGCGAGCCCAGCCGCGCCGGCGAGTCCGGGCGCTCGCGCAGCAGCTCCGGCTCGAGGGCGACCGCCGCCATCAGGCCGACGCCGCCGCGCACCTCGCCGACGAGCGGATGCGCCTCGAGCGCCGCCAGTTGGCGATGAAACCCCCGCTCCAGCTCGCGAGCGCGATGGACCAGGTCATCGCCGGCGAGCAGGTCGAGGTTGGCCAGGGCCGCCGCGCAGCACGTGGCATGCGCGCTGTAGGTGGCGCCGTGGGCGAACATCGGGCCGTCCCCGGTCCAGAAGGGCTCGGCCACGTGCGACGCCGCCACCACGCCGCCGAGCGGGAGATAGCCGCTGGTCACACCCTTGGCGAACACCATCAGGTCCGGCTCCAGCCCGAAGCGCTCGACGCCGAACCACTCGCCGAGGCGCCCGAACCCGCAGATCACGACGTCGGCGACGGTGAGGATCCCGTGGCGGCGGCACACCTCCTGCACCCCCGCGAGGTAGCCCTCGGGCGGCGGCAGCACGCCGCCCGAGCCGATCACCGGCTCGTAGACGAACGCGGCGACGTTCCCGGCGCCCACGCGCGCGATCTCGTCCTCGAGGGCGCGTCACGGAGTCCCAGGCGACCTGGGAGGTCTGCTCGACCAACCGGCCGAACTCCTTGCGGTAGGGCAGCCCGAGAATGCTCGTGCCGATCCCGTGGGTGCCGTGGTAGGCGCCGGTGCGGCTGATCAGGTGCTGGCGGCGCTCGTCGCCGCGCACGGCGTGATACAGGCGAGCGAGCTTCGTCGCGGTCTCGATCGAGTCGCCGCCGCCGCTGGTCAGAAACACCTTCGCACCGGGGCCCGGAGCGAGGCCGGCGAGGCGCTCGGTCAGCTCCAGAGCGGGCCGGTTGGCGACATCGCCGAAGGCGTGATAGGTCTCCAGCCGGGCCAGCTGGGCTGGCAATGGCGTCGGCGATCTCAGGCCGGCCGTGACCGACGTTCGCGTACCACAGGCTCGCGGAGCCGTCGAGATAGCGCCGGCCCGCCTCATCCCAGACGAACACGCCCTCGCCGCGGACGAGGACGAGCTCGTGGCCGTCGACCGCGGCCATGCTGGCGAAGGGATGCCACAGAGCGCTCACGCGGTTGCATTCTGAGGGCCATCGTCGACAAGATGCAAGCCGCCATGATCGATGAGCTCGAGCGACGGGTATGCGAACGGATCGCCGAACGCGCGGACGACCTGGTCGCGTTGCTCCAGGCGCTGATCCGCTTTGACACGACGACGCACGTCCCGGGCGCGCCCGCTCGCCAGGAGGCGGCGCTGCAGGTCTTTCTCGCCGAGCGGCTGCGGCGCGCCGGCGCTTCGGTCGACGTCTCCGAGCCCGATCCGGGCTGATCGCCGGACACCAGATGGTGCCCCGCGGGCTTCACGTTCGCCGGACGCCCGCAGCTCGTTGCTCGATTCGCGGGCACCGGCGGCGGCCGCGTCCTCCTCCTCAACGGACACGTCGATGTCATCGACCCCGAGCCCGTCGACGCGCTGGGATCACCCGCCCTTCGACGGCCTCGTCATCGACGGGACCGTGCGCGGCCGCGGCGCCTGCGACATGAAGGGCGGCGTCGCCTGCATGGTGTTCGCGGCCGAGGTCCTCGCCGAGCTCGAGGTGCGGCTGGCCGGCGACCTGATCGTCAACACGGTGACCGAGGAGGAGTCGACGGGCGCGGGAGGACTCGTCTCCGCCCGCACGCTGACGGCTGACGGCGCGATCGTTCCCGAGCCGAGCGGGCTCGACGTGTGGCCGGCGTGCCGCGGTAGCCTGCTGGCGATCGTCACCGTCGAGGGCCGCGCGGGCCACGCCGGGCTGCCGCCGGGCGACCCCGACGCCGGCGGGGCGGTCAACGCGATCGAGAAGATGGCGGTCGTTCTCGAGGCGATCGGCCGTCTGCGCGAGCACTGGGCGCACCGGTACCGCCATCCCTATCTCTCGCCCCCCGACTGCGTTCCCACGATCGTGCGCGGAGGCGAGTGGATCGTCTCCTATCCCGCCGCCTGCGAACTCGAATGCCATATCGAATACCTCCCTGAGCAGGCCGACGCCACCGGCTGGGGCTCTCGCGTCGAGCAGCGAGTTCGTGGACTGGATCGAGCGGGCTGCCGCCGCCGACCCGTGGCTCGCCGCCCACCCCCCGCAGATCACGTGGCGGCTCGGAGGGGTTCCCCCGGCCGAGGTTGCCGACGACGACCCGATCGTCCGGGTCGCCCTGGAGGCCGCTCGGTCGATCGGTCGGGGGGCCGAGATCGGCGGCATGGACAACTGGCATGACGGCGCGATGCTCACGATCGAGGGCGGGATCCCAGCCGTCTGCCTCGGGCCCGGTTCGCTGTCGCTGGCCCACACGTCTATCGAGCACGTGCCGGTCAGCGATCTCATCGCCTGCGCACAGGCGCTTGCGGTTGCCGCTCTGCGCTACTGCGGTCCGGCCGTGATGGCGCCGCCGCGGAGTCCGCCGGCTCGATGAGCGCCACCGGGGACGGCCGGCCCGCGGATGCCGGGCCGTCCGGGTCGGGGGCCCGCATTGCGCAGGCTTTTGGGCGGTACTACGATTGCGTCAGCGAACGAACGGCCCTCAGGCCACGAAACTCCCGCAAATTTCAGCCATCGGTACCTCCATAAATCTATGTTGACGGCAATCCCCAGAGGGTCGCGGCCGCGGCCCACGTCGGTGTCAGACACGCTCCGCCAGCGCTAGACAGCCACCGTCCGCCTGCCTGGCATCACCCGTGCGTCCCGCACGGGCCGGTCGCTCGCTCTCAAGTCATCAATGCAGTGAAGGGGTCCGGAGCTCCGGGCCCACGAGAGGAAACGACCATGGAAATCGTCGGTGCCGCAGCGCTCATCGCGGTGGGAATCGTGATCGCCGCGGTCCTCTACGGGCGCACGCACAGCTCGGGACCGGCAGCGGCGGCCGCAGAGCGCGACACCGTCACCGCCACCGCCCTGCAGGCCGCGCTGGCCGAACGCGGGACCGATCTCGAGCGCCGCCAGGCCACGCTGGCCAAGCGCGAGGCCGACGTCGAGCAGGAGCGCTCGGCGCTCGCCGAGAGCCGTCTGGAGGTCGAGCGCACGCTCGAGCGCCTGGCCGGGATGTCGGGCGCCAAGGCCAAGCAGATGCTGCTGCAGGAGATCGAGGAGCAGGCCAAGCACGACTCGGCCCGCCGCATCCGCCAGATCGAGGAGGAGACCAAGCGCGAGGCCGAGCGCCGCGTGCGCAACATCCTCTCGGTCTGCATGCAGCGACTGGCGGCCGCCCACGCCGCCGAGACGACGGTGTCGGTCGTGCAGCTGGCCTCCGATGACATGAAGGGCCGGATCATCGGCCGCGAGGGCCGCAACATCCGCGCGCTGGAGAACCTCACCGGCGTCGACTTCATCATCGACGACACCCCGGGGGCGGTCGTGCTCTCGGGCTTTGACGGCGTCCGCCGGGAGATCGCCCGCCTGACGCTCGAGAAGCTGCTGTCCGACGGTCGGCATCCATCCGGCCCGGATCGAGGAGACCTACTACCAGACGCGCTCCGAGCTCGAGGCCCACATGGTGGAGCTCGGCGAGCAGGGTGTGTTCGACGCCGGCGTGCAGGGCGTGCACCCGGAGCTCGTCAAGCTGCTCGGCCGGTTGCGCTTTCGCACCAGCTACGGCCAGAACGTCCTCGCGCACTCGATCGAGGTCTCCCAGCTGGCGGCGATGATGGCCCACGAGCTCGGTGCCAGTCCCAAGACCGCCCGCCGTGCCGCCCTGCTGCACGACATCGGCAAGTCGGTCACCCATGAGGTGGAGGGCCCGCACGCGCTCGTCGGCGGCGAGCTCGCACGCCGTTACGGGGAGACCGAGGCGGTCGCGCACGCGATGGAGTCCCACCACAACGAGGTCGAGCCCCAGACGATCGAGGCGGTGATCGTGCAGGCGGCCGACGCGCTCTCGGGCGCCCGCCCCGGGGCCCGCGGCGAGTCGCTCGAGCAGTACGTCAAGCGGCTGCGCGACCTCGAGGAGATCGCCACCCGCCACAAGGGCGTCGAGAAGGTCTACGCGATGCAGGCGGGGCGCGAGATCCGGGTGATGGTGGCGCCGGGGGCGATCGACGACGACGCGGCGACGCTGTTGTCCTACGAGATCGCCCGCGAGATCGAGCAGAAGCTCGAGTACCCGGGACAGATCAAGGTGACGGTGATCCGCGAGTCGCGCGCCGTCCAGTACGCGCGCTGAGCGGCGGTACCCTCAGACGCAGATGAAGCGCTATCACCTGACGACGTTCGGCTGCCAGATGAACGAGCACGACTCGGAGCGGATCAAGGGCATGCTTGACTCGCTCGGCTACGGCGAGGCATCCGACGGCGCCGATGCCGATCTGATCCTCTTCAACACCTGCTCGATCCGCGAGAAGGCCGACGAGCGCTTCGTCGCCCGGCTGGGCGAGGCCAAGCGGCTCAAGCGCGAGCATCCCGAGCGCGTGATCGGGGTCGGCGGCTGCTGGGCGCAGTCGGTCAAGGACGAGGTGTTCGCGCGGTTTCCGTTCGTCGACGTCGCCTTCGGACCCGGTCAGGTGCACAAGCTGGCCGAATTTCTCACCAGCGACTCGCTGACCGCCCAGGGCTTCTTCGAGTTCGAGGGCTTCACCGGGCACCTGCCGGCCAAGCGCGCCCGTAAGCACCAGGGCTGGGTGCAGATCAGCGTCGGCTGCAACTCCGTCTGCTCGTATTGCATCGTGCCTTCGACGCGCGGCCGGGAGGTCAGCCGCGGGCCGGCCGAGTTGATCGCCGAGGTCGCCGGCCTGGCCGCCGACGGCGTCTGCGAGGTCACCCTGCTGGGCCAGAACGTCAACTCCTACGGGCGCGACCTGCCGCGCGACGACCGGATCACGTTCGCCGAGCTGCTGCGACGAGGTCGACGCCGTGCCGGGTATCGATCGCATCCGCTACACCAGCCCGCACCCCAAGGACATGCGCGAGGACGTGATCCGCGCCCACGCCGAGCTCCCGGCACTGTGCGAGCACATCCACCTGCCGCTGCAGTCGGGCTCGAGCGCGGTGCTCAAGCGCATGCGCCGCACCTACAGCCGCGAGCGCTATCTGGACCGGGTGGCGCTGATCCGCGAGCACGTCCCCGACTGCGCGCTCACCACCGACATCATCGTCGGCTTCCCCGGCGAGACCGGGCGCCGACTTCGAGCAGACCCTCGAGGTCGCCGAAGAGGTCGGCTACGACGGCGCGTTCACGTTCGTCTACTCGCCGCGGCGCGGGACCGAGGCGGCCACCCTGCCCGATCAGGTGCCGCACGAGGTGAAGTCGGCCCGCATGGAGCGCCTCGTGGAGGTCGTCCAGCGCCGCGCCCGGGAGCGGGCCCAGCGCTTCGTCGGCCGCACCCTCGAGGTCCTCGTGGAGGGCCCGTCGCGCACCGATCCCAGCCGCCTGCGCGGCCGCTCGCGCCACAACAAGGTCGTCAACTTCGCCGGCCTCGGCGCCCCGGGCGAGCTCGTCGAGGTCCAGATCACCTCGGCCACCAGCCAGACGCTCATGGGCGAGGCCTCGCTGCTCGCCCGCGCCGCCCGGTAACAGTCCGGGGCCGTGGGCCGCGTCCGCCAGGTGTGCGAACATACGTTCGATGCGCTGGAGCAACCTGAGCCTCGAGGCCGAGGAGAGCGCCCGTCTTCCGGGATACAGAGACGAGGCGGTGGTTCGTCATTTCGAGGCACCCGACGCGGTCCCGACCCGTTTCTACGAGGTTCGGGCAAAGTCGATCCTCAACCGCGTCCCCGCAGCCTCGCAGATGCCGTTTCGCTGGACGATCAACCCGTACCGAGGATGCACGCATGCATGCAGCTACTGCGCCTGGGGAGGCACTCCCGTACTGGCGGGCGATGGACGCCACAAGGCGCTCGCCGACCTGGAAGTCGGAGACAAGATCTACGGAACGAGCGACGCCGAGAAATATCGCCGCTACACGCTGACCACTGTTCTGGACAAATGGATCACCGTCAAGCCCGCCCACCGGGTGGTGTTGGAGGACCAGACGGAACTGGTGCTGAGCGCTGACCACCGGCTGCTCACGAACAGGGGCTGGAAGCACGTTCTCAACACAGTGCCCGGTGCCACCGACCGACCGCACCTGACCGTGAATAACCGACTCGTCGGGACCGGAGCGTTCGCGCCGCAGCCCGAACACAATCGCAACTACCGGCGTGGATATCTCTGCGCGATGATCCGCGGAGACGGCCACCTCGCCTCCTACGAGCATGCGTACCGCGGACACCAGAGACGATCTCACGCATTTCGGCTCGCCCTGGTTGATGAGGAGGCCCTACGCCGGACCGGCGAGTTCTTGCTCCGCGAAGCCATCGTTACGCATGAGCGCATCTTCTCGCACGCAACGGCGGGTCGGCGCGAGGTGCGCGCGATTTCCTGCGGTAGCGCCGTACCTTTTAGCCGCGTCGCCGAACTGATCGAGTGGCCATTGATGCCGAGCCTCGACTGGTGCCGGGGCTTTCTCGCCGGAATCTTCGATGCTGAAGGCGGTCGCGGTGACTTTGGCTTACGTATTGCCAATACCGACCCGGAAATCCTCGCTTGGGTCGACGCGTGCCTGGGTCGGATGGGGCTCAAGGCGTGTCGTGATCGGACTCACGGGCGCAACGGCCTCGAGTACATCCGAGTCGTCGGCGGCCTATCGGAGCACCTCCGCTTCTTTCATCTCACCGACCCTGCGATCAGGCGCAAGCGCTCGATCGAGGGCCAGATGGTCAAGACGCCCGCGAAGCTGCGGGTGGTAGCTGTCGAGCCTCTCGGACGCGACCTGCCGCTCTACGACATCACCACCGGCACCGGCGATTTCATCGCCAACGGGGTCGTGAGCCACAACTGTTTCGCTCGCCCGACCCACACGTATCTGGACTTCGACGCCGGACGGGACTTCGAGCGCGAGATCGTCGTCAAGGTCAACGCGCCGGAGCGGTTGCGGGTGGAGCTGGCCAAGCCGTCGTGGAAGGGCGAGCACATCGCGCTGGGGACGAACACCGACCCGTATCAGTGGGTGGAGGGCCGCTACAAGCTGACGCGGGGCATCTGGGAGGCGATGATCGAGGCGCGCAACCCGGGGTCGGTGCTGACCAAGTCGCCGCTGCTGCTGCGCGATCTAGACCTCATGACCGCGCTCAACGAGGTGGCGGACTTCAGCGCGGCGCTGTCGGTGCCCACGCTCGATGAGAAGGCGTGGCGGGCGACCGAGCCGCATACGCCGCATCCGCGGGCGCGGCTGGAGGCGGTGGCCGAGCTCAACCGGGCGGGGATCCGCACGGGCATCCTGGTGGCGCCGCTGATGCCCGGAATCAACGACGCCCCCGAGCAGGTGGAGCGGATCCTCGAGCTGGCCAGGGAGGCGGGCGCGGCGTACGTGACCGGCATCGCCCTGCACCTGCGGGGGGAGGTCCGCCAGGTGTTCATGGAGTGGCTGCAGGAACATCATCCCGACCTCGTGCCGCGATACATTGATCTCTATCGCCGTGGCGCATACGCGCCGGTGCGTGAGCGCAAGCGGTTGTCGGCCCTGATCAGGAGCCCGGAGCTGGAGCCATCTGGATGGCGGAGGGGAATCAGTGTCTCCGCCGCGGCGCCCGCGCCGCCGGCGCACGAGCCCGACCAGGGGAGCCTCTTCTAGGTGATCCGCTGGCCATAGCACCGGTTTAGACGGCGCCGGTAGACACCAACAGCGAAACCGACGATTTCAAGGAGCCATGCCCCGCCAGTTCAAGCCACGCAGAGACCTGAACCTCGACCGGATGTTCGAGACGCGCAGTGAGGCGTGGGAGCGCGTCGGACTCTCGGTCAACTACAGCCAGCGAGCGGTCAAACGCGCCCAGCGTGAGGCGATTGTGCTCGTCCCGCTCCTGATTGGCCTGCTCGTCGCCTACCACCACCGGAAGGGGATCCTCGGCGCGCACACCGCCCGGCAGCTCTACACGCCGATCCAGATCGGCGTCGTCATCGCCCTGATCGCGATGGGGTGGGCGCTGGCGCGGGACGCCAGCCGCTTTGCCGGCCCGACGTTCCTGCGGCGGATGGACCCGGCGACGGCCGGCACGTTCGGCTTCTTGATCCGGCTGCTGACGATCGTGATCACGGTTCTGATCGCTCTCAGCGTTGTCCAGGTTCCGGTCCAGACGCTCGCCGTCGGCGGTGGCTTCACGGCGGTCATCGTCGGTCTCGCCGCCCAGCAGACGCTGGGCAACGCGATCGCCGGGATGGTGCTGTTGAGCGCCCGCCCGTTCCGGGTGGGGGAGCGGATCCGGCTCCAGGCCGGGGCGGTCGGCGGACAGGTCGAGGGGATCGTCAGCTCGCTCGGCCTGCTGTACACGACGCTCAGCCGCGGCGCCGACCAGATCATGATCCCCAACAACGTCGTTCTCGCCGCCGCAGTCATGCCGCTTCGGGAGCCTGACTCGGTCGACGTCAAGGTGCGTCTCACGTCGGGCGTGCGCCCCAGCCAGGTGCAGGCGATCCTCGACAACGAGATCGGCACGCCGACCAGCTCGAAGGCCGTGCTGCTCGAGGAGGTTGACGGTGACGACGTCGTCGTGCGCGTCCAGGCGACGCCGGAGATCGCCAACGACGGCGCCAAGCTCGCCGACGAGATCATGGCCGCGCTGTCGTCGGTCACCGGCGAGCATGCGGCCGTGGGCGCCGCCGATCGAGACGAGAGGTCGTACTAGCCGACGTCAGCGCTTGGAGCGCTGCGCGGCGGCGAGCCGCGCGGCGATCCGGTCAGAGCCCATCAGGCGGCTGGCGAGGGCGGCCGGCGCGGGCGCGACCGACCCGAGGGCGGCCCCCAGTCGCAGGCTCAATGGGGCGACGAAGATCTCGGCGGGATTGCGCTCGATCGCCCGTATGACTGCGGCGGCGACCTGCTCCGGTGAGCGGGTGCTGACGCCGGCGGGCAGCGTGACACCGGTGTCGGCGTACATGCCGGCGTCGCTGATGAAGCCCGGGACGACGAGCGAGACCCCGACGCCCGACCGGCGCAGATCCTCGCGGATGCCGAGGGCAAAGCCCCGCAGTCCGAACTTGGTCGCCGAGTACAGCGACGACGCGGGAGAGGCGACCTGGCCCGAAAGCGAAGAGATGAACACCATCTGCCCGCTGCCGCGGGCGGTCATCATCGGTACGAGGCCGTGCGCGAGCGCGACCGGGGCGCGGAGGTTGACGGCGAGCATCCGATCGATCTGATCGGCCTCGAGCGTGCCGATCTCTCCGCTGGCCGGCATCCCGGCGTTGGCCACGAGCACGTCGACCCGAGCCGCCGCCGCTTCGGCGCCCAGCCGGTCGACGTCCTGCGCGACGGCCAGGTCGGCCACGATCGCCCGGGCGCCCAGCTCGCCGGCCAGGCCCTCCAGAAGATCACGCCGGCGACCGGTCAGCAGCAGCCGAGCTCCGCGCGGCGCCAGCGCCCGGGCGATCGCCTGGCCGAGGCCGCCGGTGGAGCCGGTGAGCAGCACGGTCGCGTCGGCAAGGGCGATCCGGGGGCGCCTGGGCACGGCGCGCAGGCTACTGCGGGAAGACGGCGACGGTGGCGGTGAAGGTGTGCAGGAAGCTGCGACCGCCGACCGGGCCGATCTCGCCGGCGGCGAAGAAGCCGGCGGCGGGCGTGCCGCCGAGGACCTCGTCGATCATCGTCGCGTCGTGGTCGCAGGCTCCGAACATCGACTGACCCCGGCCGTTGCAGGAGAACACGAGCGCACCGGCGGGCGGCTGGGTCCCGCTGGCCCGAGCGCGGAGGCCCAGGGACCGGCGAAGGTCCTCGTCGGCCGAGCCGGCGTCACGGGCGTGCAGGCGCACCACCTGGCCGGGACTGACGCTCGCGCCGACGGCAACCGCGCCGGTATCGGCGTCGGCTCCCAGGACACCACGGACGAGGAAGTCGCCCTGTTCGTAGTCGGGCTTGCCGCCATCGATGACGATCCCGATCAGCAGGCCGGTGGCCACGAGGGCGCGCTCGGCGATCGGCAGCTCGCCGATCACCTCCTCGATCGTCTGCACCGCCGGCTTGCCCGCCAGCTCGAGGATTATGTTCCCGTCGGCGGCGGTGATCGTCATCTCGCGACCGAGCGGCGCGGCGCCCTGGGAGACGCAGGGCAGCATCTCCACGCCGTCCAGGCAGACCCCGACCGCCCCCTCCTCGCACACCGTCTCATCGAGGAACAGCGCTGCGCAGCCGCCGATCGCGCGGCCGCTGGAGAGGCCACCGAGCACCGGCAGGCCGGGAGCGTCACGCGCCAGGCCGGCGAGCACGGCGTCGGTGGGAAACGAGTACGGGTCCGAGAGCATGATCAGGGCCGAGTCGGCGCCCGGCTCGGGCAGGCCCTCGAGGAGGCCGCCCTCGGGCACCTCGGTCACGGTGGCGTGGAACGGCCGCGCCGATCCCTCGCCGAGCGACGCGGCCCACACGGCGACGGCCGTGCCGGACTCCAGCTCGCGGCCCTCGCCGAGGACCCCGCCGGCGCCGCAGCCGATCAGCGCCTCGGGGGCCAGCTCGGCGTGCACACCCTGGAGCGTGGCCTCGGGTGCGGCCAGATGGGCGCCCGCGGCGAACACCACGACGAGGTCGGCCGGCTCGCCGTCGAGGGCGTGGGCGGCAGTCCGGGCGGCCTCACTGGCGCCGACCAGCGGATCACCGTCGGTGGAGATTCCCGCCCCGGCCCTCACACCAGCCAACCGCTCTCAACCATCGCTTCACGATACTGGGGCGATGACGCGCCCAGAGGTGATCGCGCTGTTCGGGCCTACCGGGGTTGGGAAGACCGACGTGGCGATCGAGCTCGCCCGGCGGCTGCGCGCTGCCGGCGAGGATCCGGTGGCCGTCTCCGCCGATGCGCTGCAGGTCTATAGCGGCCTCTCGGTTCTCACCGGCGCGGCCGACGCCGGTGAGCGCGCCCGCCTCGAGCACCGCCTGCTGGATTTTCTCCCCGTTGATGCCACGTTCAGCGCCGGCCACTATGCCGAGCTCGCCCACGCAGAGATCGACGGGCTCCTCGCCGCCGGTCGCCGGCCGATCGTCGTCGGTGGGACGGGGCTCTACCTGCGCGCGGCGCTGACCGAGCTGAGCCTGCGCCCGCCACCCGCCGAGGGGGTGCGCGAGCGCTGGATCGCCGAGCTCGAGCAACGCGGCTCCCAGGCCCTGCACGCGCTCCTGGCCGCGCGAGCGCCGTGGGCGGCCGCCGAGATCGCCCCCACCGACCGCCAGCGGATCGTCCGCGCGCTCGAGCTGTCCGACAGCGGCGAGCTCGAGCCGCCCGGTGAGGAGTCCGAGCTGTGGACGGACGCCACGCGGCACCCGACCCTGCTGATGGGCCTCACGATGGACCGTGAGGCCCTGTATGCGCGCATCGATGCGCGCGTGGAGGCGATGGTCGCCGCCGGGGCGGTCGACGAGGTCCGTCGCGCCCACGCGGCGGGCGCCTCGCTGACGGCCCGCCGGGCGCTTGGGTTCGACGAGCTTCTGGCCGGTGACGTCGAGGCGATGAAGCGCCGCACCCGTAACTATGCTCGCCGCCAGCTCACCTGGATGCGCAAGCTCGGCGGCGCGCACGTGATCGACGTGACCGGCCGGCTGCCCGGCGACATAGCGGGCGAGATCGCCGAGCGCTGGTCGGCGAGCTGACCGCGGCCGCCCGCAGCTCAGAAGGCAGCGACGAACGGGTACATCAGGACAACGGCCACGAGCACGCTCAGCGCCCACACCCCGATCAGGACCCGCAGCCACGTCCGGCGCCGCCGCCAGCCGAGCGAGATCAGATACGTCGCCGCGACGTAGATACCGGGCATCACGACGACCATGTAGTAGAGGTAGCTCGTGCGGCTGTCCAGCGCGCTCTGCAGCTCATACGGCAGCCACGTGCCGATGAACCAGGCCGGGCCGAGGATCGCCAGCTGCACGTCGCCCAGCGAGCGCGCCGGGGCCGGCGACGGGTCGTCGCCGTCGGTGACCGGAACTCGGCGGCGCGAGAGCAGCCGGTAGATCCCGAACAGCACTCCGGGGATCGCCAGCGCCAGGACCGGCGGGCTCACCATCCCGAAGAACGCCGACACCGGGTGGATGGCGTACAGGCCCTGGCCGGGCAGCGACGGATTGATCCGCAGGTAGGTGATCGGCTTGAGGTCAAGCAGCCACTGCCACGGATAGGAGGCGATGCCCTGGGGCCCGTGCGGGCTGGTCAGGTTCGCTCCGTAGGTGATCATGTGCCACAGGTGGTCAAACGGCCCGCCGGCGATGAGCCGCCCCTCGGAGTCGGCGTAGGGGTGTGCGATCAGGCCCATGATCCCGAGCAGGCCCACGAAGATGCCGATGCTCACAAACGCCGTCGCCGCCAGGCGGGTTAGCGCCGGCCACCAGTGCCAGTCATCCGGTGGCTCGGGGTCGCGGCGGCCGGCGATCACCCGGCCGAGCTCGATCAGGCCGAGCACGAGCAACGCATAGAAGGACACCTCCTTGAAGCAGTCGGCCACCGCCAGGAGGATCCCCGCCGCCACCCATCGCCCCCGCAGATACAGGGCCACCCCCCAGATCATCGCCGCCACCCCATAGATGTCGAGGGTCCCAATGCGCCCGTGAACGAGCAGCAGGTTGTCGCAGGCCATCAGCGCGGCGGCGCCCACGGCCGACCAGCGCCCGCCGCCGGCGGCGCGAACGAGCGCGTACATGCCGAGGATCGCCAGTGAGCCGAAGATGAGGCTGCCGATTCGCCAGGCGAACGGGCCGTCGCCGAAGATCTCGATCGCCGCCGCCATGATCAGCTTGGCCCCCTGGGGGTGCTCGGCGTTGGGATCGGTGCCGAGCGGCGAGGCGTCGTAGTGCGAGCCCGAAGGCGGGTGGATGCCGGCGATCACGCGCGCGGCATTGACGTAGTAGGCCTCGTCGAAGACGAGCGTGTGCTGGCCGGCCTTGGTGCACGGCGATTGACACGGCTGGCCGAGCAGCAGGCCGCGCGCTGCCAGCGAGAGGACCGAGACCACGGCTAGCGCAAGCAGCGGCGACGACGCGCAGAGGCGAATGCGCCGAACCATGACCGGGGCGACGGTACACATACACTCATCGCCGCGTGGACTTCGAGAAGTGGCAAGCCCTGGGCAACGACTACCTGATCATCGAGGCCGACCAGCTCGCCTTCGAGCTGACGCCCGCGCGCATCCGCGCCCTGTGTGCCGGGCACACGGGCGTGTTCGCCGACGGGATCCTGCTGCTCTCGGCGCCTGACCAGCCCGGGTTCGTGGCCCGGCTGCGGATCTTCAACCCTGATGGCTCTGAAGCCGAGCTCTCGGGCAACGGCGCCCGCGAGGCGGTGCTCTACCTGCGCCGCCGTGGCTGGGCAACCGCGGATCAGTTCTCGATCCAGACGGCGGCCGGCGAGATCCGCCCGACGATCACCTCGCCGACCACGGCCCGCCTCGACATCGGCCGGGTGCGCACGCAGAGCGCCGACTACCGCGACGGCCCCCCCGACGGGCTCGGCACGCTTGTCGCCGCCGGCCGCCCATGGGACTTTCAGCACGTCCAGGTCGGTAATCCCCAGTGCTCGATCCGCGTCGCCGACGAGGCCGCCCTGCAGGCGCTCGATCTGCCGGCCATCGGCCCGGCGATCGAGTCCCACGAGCTGTTTGCAAACCGTACGAACGTCTCCTGGTACGCCCCGCTGGCCGGCGACCGGATCCGGGCGCGGATCTTCGAGCGCGGCGTGGGGGAGACTGCATCGAGCGGGACCGGCGCCACCGGGGCGGCGGTCGCCCACGTCCTGCGCGGCGGCGATTCCCCGGTGACGGTCGTGCTCGACGGCGGCGAGCTGGAGGTCGAGGTCTCCGACGACCTACACGTTAATCTCAGCGGCTGGGCGCTGCCGGTCTTCTCCGGCACGCTGGCCGACGACTTCATCAAGGAGCTGCATGCGACCGAGTAAGCGCCTCGAGCAAATCCCGCCGTACCTGTTCGCCGAGCTCGAGCGCAAGATCGCCGAGAAGCGCGCCGCCGGGGTCGACGTGATCAGCTTGGGGATCGGCGACCCCGACACGCCGACGTACGCGCCGATCGTCGCCGCCGCCCAGCACGCCGTCGCCGACCCCTCGACGCATCAGTACCCGTCAAACCGCGGCCGCCAGGAGTTTCGTGAGGCGGTGGCCGCATTCTACGCGCGCCGCTTCGGCGTTCGCCTGGACCCGGCCACGGAGGTGATGCCGGCGATCGGCGCCAAGGAGTGCATCTTCAACCTCAGCCTCGCGTTCCTGGACCCGGGCGACGTCGCGCTGGCCTCTGACCCCGGCTATCCCGTCTACACCGGCGGGCCGCTGATGGCCGGCGGCGAGCCCTATCTGATGGGCCTGGAGCCCGAGCTGGGGTTCGCGCCGGACCTGGCCGAGATCCCGGCCGACATCCTGGAGCGGGCGCGGTTGATGTTCATCAACTACCCCAACAACCCGACGGGCGCGATCGTCCCCGATGGCCTGTTCGAGGCCGCGATCGAGCTGGCGCGCGCCCACGACATCCTCGTCGTCCACGACAACGCCTACTCCGAGACGACGTTCGACGGCTACGTGGCGCCTTCGTTTCTCGCCACGCCGGGGGCCAAGGACGTCGGCGTGGAGGTCTTCTCGCTCTCCAAGGGCTACAACATGACCGGCTGGCGCTGTGCGGCGATCGTCGGCAACGCCGAGGCGATCGCCCAGTACTGGCGGCTGAAGTCCAACATCGACTCGGGCCTGTTCGAGGCGATCCAGCTGGCCGGCGCCGCCGCCCTGCAGCCGGAGGTGGACGCCGACGTGCGCGCGATGAACGTGATCTATGAGCGCCGGCGCGACCTGGTGTGCGACGCGCTCGCCCAGACGGGAGTGCAGATCACGCCGCCGCGGGGGACGATCTACGTGTGGGCGCCCGTCCCGGCGGGGTTCGCCTCGGCCGCCGAGTACTGCGAGCACGTCCTCGAGCAGGCCGCGGTCGTGATCTCGCCCGGGGGGGCCTACGGGCCCAACGGCGAGGGGTTCTTCCGGATCTCGCTGACCACGCCCGACGACCGCCTGGTCGAGGCCGTCGACCGCCTCAGCAAGCTGTAGGCGCCCGCACCCGGGGTACAATGAGCACGGTTGGTTTCACCACCCGCTCCTCACAGAAACGGCACCCGGCCCGAGCCGCCCGAGCGGCGTGCTCGTCAGCGCGCGTACATGATCGCCGCCGTCCCTGCCGGAGAAGACGCCCACCTGCCTGAGCTGGCCGAGTTGCTGCGCACCGCCGGCGTGGCCACCGTCGGGGAGACGATCCAGCGCCGCGACCGTCCGCACCCCAATGCCTACCTCGGACCTGGCAAGCTCGATGAGCTCAAGACCCAGCTGGCCGCCGCCGACGCCACCCTCGTCGCCGTCGACGACGAACTCTCGCCCCGTCAGGAACGCAACCTCGAGCAGGCGCTCGGGATGCCCGTGATCGATCGCACGGCGATCATCCTCGACATCTTCGCCGACCACGCTCACACCGCCGAGGGCAAGCTCCAGGTCGAGCTCGCCCAGCTGGAGTACAACCTGGCCCGGATGCGCGGTCTGTGGACCCACCTGGAGCGACTCGGCGGCGGCATCGGAACCCGGGGCCCCGGTGAGACGCAGATCGAGACCGACCGCCGCCTCGCCCGCGACCGGATCGCCGCGCTCAAGCGCCGGCTGGCCCAGGTGCGCTCGACCCGGTCGGTGATGCGTGCTGAGCGCGAACGTGCCCACCTGCCCCAGATCGCCCTCGCCGGGTATACGAACGCCGGCAAGTCGACCCTGCTCAACGCGCTCACCGGCGCGGACGTCCCCGTGCGCGACCGGTTGTTCCACACGCTGGACCCCACGACGCGGGTGCTGCGCGCCGGCGGACGTGACTACCTGCTGACCGACACCGTCGGCTTCATCCGCAAGCTGCCCCACCAGCTCGTCGACGCCTTCGGAGCGACCCTGGAGGAGACGATCCGCGCCGACCTGATCCTGCACGTGGTCGACGCCTCGGTCGACGAGGAGGAGCTTGACTCGATGACGCGCGCCGTCGACGACGTCCTGCACGAGATCGCCGCCGACGAAGCCTCCCGGGTGCTGGTGCTGGCCAAGGCCGACACGCTCTCAGACGATCGGCGAGCCGAGCTGGCTCACCGCCATCGCGGTGCCGTGCTCGTCTCAGCCGCCAGCGGCGAGGGGATCGAGAAGCTGGTCGAGCGGATCGAATCCGAGTTCGAACGCCGGCTGACGGAGGTGGAGCTGCTCGTCCCGTACCGCGACGGTGGGCGCCTGGCCGAGCTGCACGAGCTGGCGGGCGATCTGGAGCGCGAGGACACGCCCGAGGGGGTGCGCGTCTCCGTCCGGCTGCCGGCCAACATCGCCGCCCGCTTTGCGCCATTCGTCCTGAACGGCGAGCACCAGCCGGCATGAGCCTGCGGGTGGCGCGCCTGGATGCGCGCGCCCGGCTGCCGACCCGAGCGCACCCCGGTGACGCCGGCCTGGATCTCTACGCAGTCGAGCCGGCCGTTCTCGCCCCCGGCGAGCGGGCCTCGATCCCCACGGGGATCGCCGTCGAGATCCCGCCCGGTCACGCCGGCCTCGTGATGCCGCGGTCGGGACTGGCCGCCCGCCACGGGATCTCAGTCGTCAACGCCCCGGGGCTGATCGACGCCGACTACCGCGGCGAGGTGCGCGTGCTGCTGCTCAACACCGATCGTGAGCAGGCTTTCGCGCTGGCCGGCGGCGATCGCATCGCGCAGCTGGTCGTCGTCGCGGTGGCGATCGCGGAGGTCGACGAGGTCCCGTCGCTCACGGACACCGTTCGCGGCGCCGGTGGCTTTGGCTCGAGCGGGACCTAGGGACCGAGGGGCCTACGGGGAGCCGAGCGGCTCGAGCAGGCCGTGGGTCTGCAGGAACTGCCTGGCGACGGCCGCCGGATCCTGCTTGGCGACGTCGACGGCCGCATTGAGCTGGCGCATTACGGGCGTGGTCAGCGCTCGGTCCACACGCTCCACGGTGGCCACGAACGCCGTCCCCTCCTTGGCCAGCGCCGTCGCCGAGGCCACGGGGACCACGTTGCCCCAGCCGAAGATCGTCCGGTCGTCGGAGAGCAGCCGGTAGTCGCCGGAGGCCAGTTGCCCGTCGGTTGAGTTGACGTAGGCGGCCTGCACCGAGCCGGTGTTGAGCGGCGCATATTGCGCCCCGACCGGCACCCCCCGGAATAACTGCGGGGTGACGCCGTAGGCGGAGGAGAGCTGCGGGAGCCCCGGGGGCGTGGTCGCGAACTGGGGCGGTCCGGCCATCGTCATCGTGCCGGCGACGCGGCGGAGGTCAAAGATCGAGCGCAGCCGGTTGTCGCGGGCGAACGCGACGGTCACGGCGATCGCGTCGGTGTCGGAGAACGGCGTCGGCGCAAGCAGCGCCAGGCCGTGGGCGAGGCCATAGCGCTCGGCGGCGCGATCGGCGGCGGTGCGACTGCGGAACCCGTGCCGGTAGCCGGCGATGGCGGAATCAAACGTGTTGAGGTACTCGGGATACATCGTCAGTGCGCCCGTTTTGAGCGCCTGCATCGTGACGTCCGTCGGTCCGATGTTCTGGTTGATCGTGACCGCGAAGCCCTGCGCCGTGAGCGCCTGCAGATACAGCTGGCCGAGCACGAACTGCTCGGTGTAGTTCTTGTCGCCGATCGTCACCGGCGGTTTGCCCGCGCCCGGCAGCGTCGATGTCGGTGTCGAGCTCGTCACGGTTGTCTGGGTGGCCGGCGCCGAGCTCGTCGTCGTGACGGCCGCCTGCCGTGTCGAGGTGGTGTGAGCGGCGGTCGCGCACCCGCCGGCGCCCAGCGCCAGCGCCAGCGCAATTGCCAGGCCGGCCGCCGGCCGGGAGGCCGATCGGCTCACAACCCCGCCGCGCGCCGCGCCTCGGCGTGGGCCAGCGTCTCGAACTCGTCATCGAGCGCGGGCAGCGGCTCCTCGATGCCCGCCGCCGTCGCGATCAGCCAGTCGGCGAACCACGCGTTCTTGGGCAGCAGCGGCCCATGCAGATAGGTGCCGATGACGTTCCCGGACCGCACCCCCTCGACGCCGTCGTGCCCGTTGTTGCCGTGACCCTTGAGCACCCGGCCCAGCGGCCGGGCGCCGGCTCCCAGGTGGGTGCGCCCGCCGTGGTTCTCAAAGCCGGCGAGCACGCGTCGGTGCCCGGGCTCGAGCTCGACCTCGATCGCGACGTTGCCGATCAGCCGCGGCCCGTCGGCGCGCACCGTCTCGAGGTCGACCAGCCCGACACCGGGCAGCAGTTCGTCGCCGAGCTGGTAGGAGCGGCCGAGCAGCTGGTAGCCGCCGCACACCGCCACGATCACCGCTCCCCGCGCCGCCGCGGCATGGACGGCGTCGTGCTTGCGATGCGCGAGGTCCTCGGCGCACAGCTTCTGGTCGCGATCCTGGCCACCACCGATGTAGTACAGGTCGGCGCCGTCGGCGTCCAGCGGCTCGCCGACCCCGCTGGTGCTCAAGGAGAAGCCGATCCCCCGCCACCGGCAGCGCCGCTCGAGCAGCAGGAGGTTGCCGCGATCGGCGTAGATATTCATCAGATCGGGATACAGCGCGCAGACGCGCAGCCGCGGCTCAGACACGGAGCATCACCACCGTCGTGCCGACGTAGTCCTCGGTGGCGGCGATCGACACGCGATCGATCGGACGCAGGCTGGCTGCCGTGGCCTCGTCCTCGAGCGTGTCGGCGTCCAGGCCGTCGAGGTGGATCAGGTTGCGTTCGATCGACAGACGACCATCGGCGGTCACCGTCTCGCGCCGGCGCTCGAGGGCATAGCCGTCGCCCTCGGCGCGCACCGCGACCGGACGGCTCGAGTACACGACGCCGTCGACCTCGGTGACGTCAGGGAGCGGGCCGGCCCCGCCCTCCACGGTCTCGAAGCAGTCGAGCTCCTCGGCCAGCGCCACCGCCATGACCGCCCCGGGCTCCAGCTGGGAGCGAGCGCACTCCAGAAACGACTGGCGGCCGTTCGGTCCCCCGAGCAGCTGGATCGTCTGCATCGGCACGATGCAAAGGGCGAACTCATCTCCCACCCAGAACGCCCGGGCGTCGCCGACCACTGTGCGCACGTCCAGGTCCCAGGCCCGCTCGCGCAGTACCTCGAGCAGCTGGTCGTCGAGATCGACCGCCACGACGGAGAGACCGGCGCGAGCCAGCTCCAGGGTCACGCGGCCGGTACCGGCGCCGACGTCGAGCACCGGCCCGCCGGTCCTCGCAGCCAGCTGGCGCCAGAACGACAGGTCCTCGCCGTAGCTTCCGCACTCGAGGTCGTGCCAGATCGCCTCGCTCATACGGCAGCCGGCTCCCGCTCATAGAAGCGGCCGACATGGCCGCGCCGCGCCAGCTCGGCGCGGAGGTCCAAAAGCGCCGTGTACGTCGGCAGCGCGTACACGCCGGCGCCGGGCGGGGACGCCTGCAGCGCCTGATCGAGGGCGGTGGGCAGGTCGGGGACGACGTCAATGCGCTCTGTCGGGATCCCGGCGTACTTGAGACGCAGGGCGAGCTCGCCCGCCCGTGTCCCGGCGCAGGTCACACGCCGGACTCGGCCGGCCAGCAGCTCGAAGTCCGCGTCCCATACCCACGAGACGTCGCGTCCGTCGGCGGTCCGGTCGTTGAGGACGCCGAGGAGATCAAGCTCGCCTGACTCGAGCGCCAGCGTCCGCAGGATCTCGTTGGCGCCCGCCGGGTTCTTGATCAGCAGCACTGACAGCTGATGGTCGCCGACCGCGATCCGCTCCGCCCGTCCGAACGCAGCGGCCACATGCTCGAGCCCGTCGGCCACTTGGGCGAGCGTCATCCCGAGCGCCAGGCACAGAGTGGCGGCCCCGAGAGCGTTGTAGACGTTGTAGAGCCCCGGCAGCGGCAGCGCGACGTCGGTGTTCCCTTCGGGGGTCTGCAGCGTGAAGCTCGCCGATCGTGTGCCGTGCAGAGTCACCCGCTCGGCGGCCACCGTCGGCGTGGGTCGCTCCCGGCCGCACCCTGGGCAGCGGTAGAGCCCCAGGTGGCCGAGGTAGACGGCGTCGTAGACGTAGGCGGCTCCGCAGTGGCGGCAGTGCTTGGAGTCCGACGCGTGCTGCATCTCGGCGGTCGCCATGGCGCGGTCCTCGACCCCGAAGTAGGTGACTCCCGGCCGCCCGCGTCCGAGGTCGGCGATCAGGGGGTCGTCGGCGTTGAGCGCGAGCGCAGTGTCGGCGGGGAGTGCCGTGACCATCGCGGCCCAGCGGTCGGCGATCGTGTCCAGCTCGCCGTAGCGATCCAGCTGGTCGCGGAACAGGTTGGCGAGGAGCACCGCGCGGGGGCGCAGCTGCGGCCCGACCCGGTCCAGCCAGAACTCGTCGATCTCGAACAGACCCAGTTCACCGGCGATCTCGCCGCGGCGCCGGGCCGCGGAGGCCAGGGTCGAGGCGACGCCGCCGGCCATGTTGGCGCCCGCGCGGTTGTGGACGAGGCCGATACGCGCGCGCTGAAGCACCGAGGCCGCCATTGCGGCGGTCGTCGTCTTGCCGTTGGTGGCCGAGATGACCGCACAGCCGCGCGGCAGCCGAGCGGCGAGGCGTTCGATCGCGTGGGGGTCCAGCCGGGTGAGGACCTTGCCGGGAAGGCTCGTGCCGCCGCCACGGCCGGCTCGCCGCGAGATCTGGCCGACGGCACGCGCGGCGAGGACCTTGGCGTCGAGCGTGCTCATGGGGCCGAACGGGTGAGGACGGGGGACGCCGGGGCGAGCGGCTCGACGGGACTGGCCGGCACGAGTGTGCGGACCGCTCCCGGCAGGGCGCGGACGGTCGCCGGCAGGTGGGCGATGGGGTCCCCGTCGGCGTAGATCTCGAGCGGTCGCGAGGAGGCGATCTCGACCCGCCGCCCCTGGAGGATCTCGACGCCGGCGTGGTTGACGTGCCCACCCCAGAACACGGTCGGCAGCAGTCGCAGGAAGCGCAGCTTTGTCATATGTGCGATCACCACGATCTCCAGCAGGCCGTCGTCGAGCCGGGCGGCCGGCGCCAGGCGCATACCGCCACCATAGGAGCTGGAGTTGGCAACCGCGATCGTGTAGCCGGTGATCGTGTGTGGCCGGCCGCCGTCGATCGTGATCGTGAACGCCGCCGGATGCCATTGCGCCAGCGCGCGCAACGCGGCATAGGAGTAGACGAGGTTTCCGCCCACGACTCGGCTGCGATTCGCGATCCGGTTGGCGTCGGCGTCGATCCCGCAGCTGGCGATCCCGACGAAGGTCCGCCCGTTGACCTCGCCGAGGTCCAGCGAGCGGGTCGTCCCGGTGGCCAGCACGTCGCAGGCCGCGCGGGGATCGAGGGGAATCCCCAGCGCCCGCGCGAAGTCGTTGCCCCGCCCCCCGGGCAGCACCCCCAGCAACCCGTCCGAATCGCGCAGTGCGTCGGCGACGGCGCCGATCAGGCCGTCGCCGCCGAACGCGACTACGGTCTCGCCCCCGGCAGCGGCCGACCGGGCCAGTTCGCGCGCGTGGTCAAGGCTGCGTGTGGACTCGATGCGGTGCTCGAGCCCGAGTCGCTGCAGCGCTGCATGCACCCCGTCCAGCGCGCGGCCTGCCCGCCCGCCGCCGGCCGCGGGATTGACGATCACCGACAGCGTCACAACGTGACGAGCGCGTGGAGGTTGTCGGCGACCGCCACGGGCGCCGGATCGGTGGCCGCCTCGGCCGATTCACGAGCGGTCACGCCGGTGAGCACGATCGCTGCGTCCAGGCCAGCCGCCGCCGCCCCTTCGAGGTCGGCGTCCAGGCGGTCGCCGACCATCAGCGTCCGACCCGGCCCGAGCCGGTCGAGCGCCGTGTGGAAGATCATCGGCTCGGGCTTGCCGACGGTTCGCGCGGTCGCGCTCGTGGCGTACTCGAGGGCGGCCACGATCGGCCCCGTGCCCGGCCGCTGCCCGTCGGCGGCGGGAAACGTCCGGTCACGGTCGGCGGCGACCATCTCGGCGCCGGCCAGCACGGCCTGGGTGGCGATGCGCAGCTCGTCGAAGTCGAAGCCGTCGTGGCCGGCGATGACCACCAGCTCGGCCTCGGCGGCGTGCGGCGTCCCGTTGACGATCCGCTGGCCGGACTCGGCGACGTGGCGAAAGACCGCCGCAGAGCCGATCACGAACGTCGGCGCACCGGAAACGCGCTCGGCCAGCAGGAACTGGATCGCCGCGCCGACGGTGACGACCTCCTCGAGTGACGCCTGCAGCCCGAGCGACCACAGCTTGCGGACGTATTCCTCGGGCGACTGTCGCGAATCGTTGGTGACGAAGGCCAGCCCCTTGCCGGCGCCGCGGAGGGCCGAGAGCGCTTCGCGCGCGTGCGGGGTGAGGGTGTCCTGGACCCATACGCACCCGTCGAGATCGAGCAGAACGTGGTCATAGGAGCTGAGCAGGGGAGAGAGGGCCATGGGGCAGCGGGGGGCGGCGTGCGGATTATCCAACGTCTGCTGCCGCGTGCCCGGGGGCGGGGTTACCGAAGCGCTCCGTAGCTTCTACGGAGGGGACACCGCAGTCGCTGCGGTCGACGGCACGCCCAGAGGGCCGATACGGAGATCGACTTCCCCCAGAGCGACCACGCGGAGTGGAATCTTGAAGCAAATCAGTCAGGGTGGACGGATGTCTCAAGAGGCGCTTGTCGGCCTCTGGCGCCAGTACCACGACAATGGTGACGTCAAGGCGCGCGACCGCCTCGTGTTCTCGCTCGCGCCGATCGTGAAGTGCATCGTCTACCGCAAGATCCGCGAGGTCCCGGCCTACCGCGAGGTCGATGACTTCATCTCCTGCGGCCTGGAAGCCCTGATTCGCTCGCTGGACCGCTACGACCCCGACAAGGGGGCGACACTCGAGCAGTTCGCGTGGACGCGGATCCACGGCGCCGTGCTCGACGAGCTGCGCCGCTATGACTGGGCGCCGCGCTCCCTGCGCCGCATGGAGCGCGAGCACAACCGCGCCAGCGAGCGCTTCACCGTCCTGCACGGTCGCGCTCCCAGCCGGCCCGAGCTCGCCGAGCTGCTGGCCATCTCCGAGCAGGAGCTCTGCACGCTGACCGACGACATCGCCCGCTCGGACATCGGCTCGCTCAACACGCTTGTCATCTCCGAGGACGACCGCCCGAGCGAGCGGATGGACACACTCGCGTCGACCGACCGCAGCTGTGATCCCGAGCACGCCGCGATGCGCGAGCGTGCGCTCGCGCGGTTCCGAGCCGCGTTTGACGAGCTGCCTGCGCGCGAACGCAAGGTCGCCGTGCTGCTCCACGTCAACAACCTCACCCTGCGCGAGACCGGGGAGATCCTCGGCGTCTCCGAGAGTCGCGTCTGCCAGATCCACGGCAAGCTCAAGCGCGGTCTTCGTGAACGCCTGGAGGCAGACGAGACGCTGTTTCTCGAAGTCGCCTGAGCGCGGCCGGCTTCTCAGGCGGCCGAAATACGGGGCCGGCACACCAGGACACACGCAGCCGGACTGTCGTAAACCGACATCCGACGTTGCGTTTTCGCAGGATTCGGGTACAAATACTGTCGGAAAGTTGACGCCGAGCGGTCACTCGGCGTCAACGCAGTCTTCCGAAGCCCCATTGCTCATTAGACCTTCCCAAGGAGGTAACCCACATGGGCTACCGCACGAATTAAACGGATGTGATTGGCCCGTTCATACGGGCCTTTCACTTTCTGGGGCCAGGACGTATCGTCCGCGATCCCGAAGGGCTAAAGCGGGCGCTCCTCGACCTCATCCATTCGTCCAGAGCACCGCCGTCGTCCAGGGACTGTCCACTAGGCGGCTGCATGCTTGAGTCCGTGCCCCGGCCCGTCGATCTTGTGCGGAGATGGAACAGCCGGCATCACTCAAGCAGATCGCGCCCAGTCGTCGGCAGCCTGGGAAGCGGCTCGTCTGGGCACAGGCCTTGGCCCCGGTGCTGGCCGGCGGCCTGGTGTGGCTGACCGCCGGCGAGGATCACTGGTCGCTTGCGCCGGTGGCGCTGATCGCCGCGCTGGCCGTCGCCGGCGAGTTGATGGTCATGGAGACCAGCGGCCGGCTTGACCTGTCATCCAGCTTCCTGGCGCTCGTCCTTGCCTCGGTGGTCCTCGGCCCCGGGCCGGCGGCGCTCATCGGGGCGCTCGCCATCACGGTCGCGTGGTTCAGGTTTCGGTGGGCGCTGCACACGTACCTGAACAACCTGACCAATTTCACCTGGAGCCCGCTGCTCGGGGGAATGTTCTTCTACGGGACCTCGCGATGGGCCGATGTGGGTTCGGGGTCGGTCGCGCATTACCTGTTGGTGTTCGCCACCTACCTCGTCAGCCTCGCTGTCAACTTTCTCCTCGCCGCAGGGTACGGCTGCTATCTGGATCGCGTCTCGCTGCGCGTCCGCGCGCGAGAGATGCTCGTGCCCGTCCTCTCGGCCGAGCTGGTGACCGCCCTGTTGACGCTGGTCGGAGCGTTCGGGTTCGACCGGCTCGGGATCTCCGGACTGGCGCTGTTCGGATTGGTCCTGGCGAGCTTCCTGTACCTGGTCAGGGAGCTGATGACCTCCAAACACCGGAGCGAGATGCTGCAGCGGGTCGCCACCACCGACGAGCTGACCGGCCTGGCCAACCGCGAGCGCTTCCGGGAGGTCGTCGAGGCGCGGATCGCCGCCGCCGGGCCCGGTGACGCGTTCACTGTGATGCTGGTCGACCTCGACCGTTTCAAGGAGGTCAACGACACGCTCGGACACCACTATGGCGACGTCCTGCTGCGCGACCTCGGCCCGCGACTGGCGAGCGCGATCGGGGCCGACGGTCTGGTGGCACGCCTCGGGGGCGACGAGTTCGCGATCCTGCCGGCCAGCGGATCGAGCGGCCCCGCCGCGGTCGAGGTGACCGTGGCGCAGCTGTGCACCACGATCAACCAGCCGTTCACCGTCGACGAGCTGTCGCTCGAGGTGGGGGCAAGCATCGGGGTGGCGCGATTCCCCGATGACGGCCTGGACTCCCATGCGCTGCTGCGCTGCGCCGACATCGCCATGTATGCCGCCAAGGAGGCCCAAACCGACTACAAGGTCTACGCCGCCGAGCAGAACCAGCACTCGGTCCGCCGCCTCAACGTGCTCTCGGACATCCGTCATGCGCTGACCGGCGATGAGATCGTCGTGCACTACCAGCCGATCGTCGACCTCGACGACCGCACGGTGAAGGGTGCCGAGGGCCTGGTGCGCTGGCAGCATCCCGAGCACGGCCTGATCCCCCCGGCGGCGTTCGTGCAGACGGTGGAACAGACGGGGCTGATCGGCCCGCTGACGCGCCACGTGCTCGAGCAGTCGATCTCCGAGTGCGCCGCGTGGCGGCGCGACGGCCGCGCGCTGTCGGTGGCCGTGAACCTGTCGGTCCGCAACCTGCTCGACCGCGATCTGCCGCGGGAGATCGAGCGGATGCTCGACAGCTTCGGGGTGCCCGCCGACGCGCTGCAGCTGGAGATCACCGAGAGCATGATCATGACCGACCCCGAGCGGGCGCTGGCAACGGTCAGCCGCCTGTCGGACCTCGGCGTGCGGCTGTCGGTCGACGACTTCGGAACCGGATACTCGTCATTGGCCAACCTGCGCCGGCTGCCGATCGACGAGTTGAAGATCGACCGCTCGTTCGTCTCGCCGATGCTCCAGGACGAGAGCGACCTGATCATCGTCCGCTCGACGATCAACCTCGGCCATGACCTCGGCCTGCGGATCATCGCTGAGGGCGTCGAGGACGCGCCCACGCTGGAGCGCCTGGCGACGCTCGGCTGTGACCTGGCCCAGGGCTATCACCTCAGCCGGCCGATGTCAGGCGGCGCGTTCAGCACCTGGCTGGAGGAATCCCCGCTGAGCACCGAACGCACTGGGTTTGGGCCGCAGGCCGCGGACGGGGCGGCTCCGCAGGACGCGATCGTCCCGGCCAGCGCGCGGCGGGCCGGCGGCCTGGTGCTCGCCCGCCCGGCTCATTAGCGCGCCTAGAACAATGCCGCCTGGGCCGGCGGCGGGGGCGCAGCCAGGCACTCGGGTCCGTCGTAGCGGGCGTCGTTGACGGCGAACCCGACCTCGGTGAGCGCCGTCTGGGCAGCCGGCAGGCCGGCCAGGAGCTCCGCCAGTCGGGGCGACGGCGTGGACGTGTCCAGCCACTCGCGCTCGTTCGCCGGATCGAGGATCACCGGCATGCGGTCATGGAGGGCGGCGATCGCCGGATTGGCGGCCGTGGTGAGAATCGTGCACGTGCGGAGGACCTCGTCGGACTGCCCATGCCAGGTCGACCACAGTCCGGCGAAGGCGAACAGCCCGCCGTCGTCACGGGTGATGTGAAACGGCTGCTTTCGGCCCCCTGCCGTCGGACGCCACTCATAGAACCCGTCGGCGACGATCAGGCAGCGAAAGCGCTCGAAGGCACGCCGGAACGCCGGACGTTCAGGCGCCGTCTCCACGCGGGCGTTGATCATCGTGTGGCCGGTGTCCTGACGTGGAGCCCACGACGGCACGAGGCCCCAGCGCAGCAGCTCGCCGCGGGGCTCGCCCGCGCGGTCGGTCGTCACCGCCAGCACATCGTCGCCCGGGGCGACATTGAAGCGCCGGCGGACGTGCACAGCCTCGCCGATCGGGAAGCGATCGCGGATCGCCGACGGGTCAGGTGCGGCCAGCGTGTAGCGCCCGCACATGGGTCGCGACCCTCCGCCCGCGCCGGGTCAGCGCGACCGTGCGCCGGCCAGCTTCTCGGCCTGCTCGGCCTGGGCGCGTCGCTGTCGGCGGCGTCCGACGATGGCGAGCACGGCGATCGCCACGAGTAGCAGCACGAACCCGTAGAAGATCCCGAGATCGAGCGAAATGCCACCGAACGGCAGCGCGACCAGGTTGACGATCCCCAAGCAGATGAGCAGGATCGCGAGGACGATCGCGACGCCGACCAGGATGCCACCGCCACGCGCCAGGCCGCCGGCGCTCTTCGGCGGGGCGACCAGCCCGAGCAGTCGGAGCATGAACACCTCGCGGCCGCTGGCCGGCTGTCCGATGCGCTCCTTCGCGCGCTTGTAGTCCCCGGCGCGCCGCTCGGCCTGCGCCATCGCCGTCTCGGCCATGCGGCGCAGCGGCAGCCGTTCCTGCGGGGGCGCGGCGGCGATCGCCCGCTGGAAATGGGCGCGCGTCTTCACGGGATCGAGCTTCTGCGCGGCGCGCGCACCCAGGATCGCCTGGGCGGCCGCCCGGTACTTCGTCTCGGATTCCAGCTCCGCGTCGGAGCGGCTCTCCATCTGCTGCATGGCGGCGAGCTGACTCTTCTGCTCCATCCGCACAACCCGTTGCTTGGCCATGACAGTCAGTCTACTTGCGTGGCCTGATCACGAAGATGCGCTCACCGGTGAGATATTGGCCGGGATCGCCGGCGCTGGCCGGGGGTGGGCGATAGACGTCGATGTGACGGCCGTTGATCGCTCCGCCCGTGTCCTGGGCGATGAACCAGCCGCCCTGTCCGTCGCCGCGATAGGCGGGGACGTAGACGCGGCTGCCCAGCGGGATGACCCGCGGATCAACGGCGATCGACCCGTAGAAGCGAAGCGGCAACGAGGCGCCGACGGCAAACGTGACGTCGCGCAGCGGCACATACCGGCGCCCGGCCCCGTCAGACCAACCACCTCCGGCCAGCGGAAAGGTGACCGCGCCGCCCCGGTTGCGCCAGTAGCCGCCCGGCCCGCCAGTACGGGGCGCCCGCCGACCAACCGCTTCTCGGCGAGGTGGTGGCCCCGTTGGCGGTCACCCAGCCTCCGTCGCCGAGCGAATCGATGTGGTACAGCTGCCCGTCGAGGCCGAGGCCGTCGCCCTCCATGGAGATGCCGGTGGCCGAATACAGCCAGTCGATCCGATGCAGACCGGGTAGCCCCGGCGCCGAGACGAGCCGGCCGCGAAACCAGGACTCGGGCGCCGGCCAGTACTCGGTGATCGTGACCCGGCCCAGCCAGCGGCCGCGGGCGTGCCGCTGGGCGGCGGCGGCAGCTTGCCCGAGACAGGGTGGACGGGGGCGAGGCCGCCACCGCTGATCGCCGCCCCGCCCGAGGCCGGCGCGGGGCCGCCGGTCAGACCCGCGCCGCCAGCTCCCAGCGCGTTGCCGGCGACGAGCGTGGCCGCCGCTGCGACCAGGGCGATCGCGGCAAGCCAGGTGGATAGACGTTGACCGTTGCTCATCGGTGCCGGAGTCGGGGAGGGCGCCCCATCGCCTCATGCCCGAGCGGGTATGGCGACGCGAGGCGCCCGCAGCCTACCGTCGGATTCCACTCGCTGCCGGATCAGCCTGCCGGGGGCGCCCCGGTGGGCGCGGGCTTGCGCCGCGCAGCGAGCTGCCTACTCCTCGTCGAGCACCTCGATCCCGAGCGCCGCCGCCCAGGTGCCGGCGTGCTGGACGATGTCTGCCCACGGCATCGCCGATCCGGCAAGCCGCTGCACCCCGTGGGCGCCTTCGAGATCGCAGCCGCGCAGCTCGCAGCGATCGAGCCGTGCGCCGCGGAGGTCGGCCTGCGTCAGATCGCAGCCGTGGAAGCGGACCGACTGCAGCTCTGATTGGAGGAAATCGGTCTGGGTCAGCACGCAGTCCTCAAACGTGACCTGCTGCAGCCGGCAGGAGCCGAACGACGCCAGATCGATCCGGCAGCCGGCGAAGGTGACGTCGCGGACGAATGCCTCGAACAGGCTGATGCCCGTCAGCCGGCACCCGGTCACCGCCACGCGGACGAGACTGGCTCGTCGGGCCTCGACGTTGGCCAGGTTGCAGCCGTGCAGGCTCGCGTCGAGGACGTGCAGCGCCTCGAGTTCGGAGCTTGAGAGATCGACGGCGCGCAGCACCGCGCTGCGGATGCTGACCCCGACGGCCCAACCGCCGGCAAGCTCGGCCTGGTCAAGCTCCACCTCGAGCAGGCGGTCGTCGTGGGCCAGCTCGGTCAGCTCGGCCCGGGCCAGCTCGGTGGGGATCTCCGGGGCGACGGGCACCGCCGCTTGAGCTCGTTCGCCGGCCATCGTGCCCGACAGTTCAGCACGGCCATCACTTAGTCATCGGCGTCGTGTCACGCTCGTCGTGAGCCTGCCCGCCCGGCGCCACAACCGCTCGCCGGCCGTCGCCCGGCTGCTCGAGGCCTTTCCGATTTGCAGCCGCCGTTCTATCCCAAGATCGTGACCGGCACACCCGGTCCGATGCGGTCGGCCAGCCACGTGATGTCGGCCGCAGCGAGTCGCATACAACCGTGCGACTCGGCCTGGCCGAGGGTGCCACCGAGGTTGTCGCGTCCGTGGATGCCGATCTGGCCGGGTCCACCGTCGAAGTCCTGGAGCACGTTTGACCGAGCGCTCAGCGCGAGGACATAGGGACCGCCCGCGGCCGTGCTCGGCATGATCTCGGTCTCCTCGACGAAGAAATTGCCGGTGGGGGTCGGCGTTGACGGTTTGCCGACGACCGCGAGATAGCTCTCGAGCAGATGACCGTCGAAGTAGACCCACACCCGCCGGCGAGGTGTACTGACGATGATGCGCCAGCCGGTCGTGGTCTCGCGCGTACCGCCCTGCTCGATCCAGCCGGTCGAGCTGTTCGGGCGTCCGGGCAGCATCACTCGTACCCACCGTCTCCGGACCCCGGTCGCGTATCCGACGACGGGAAGCGTCGTGCGCTCGCCCGTGAGCGGCGTGTGCGGCGGCAGTGAGCGGCCCAGCGGGAGCTGGTGCTCGCCGACTTGTACACCTGGTGGGTGAACAGAAGCTGCGCCACTGCTTGACTGGGTTTCACGTGGCGGGGCTGGCTCCGTTCGCCGCTGCCGCCGGGGCGGCCGTCCAAGCGCTCGCGGCGCAGGCCAGAACGACGAGGCAGACCGGCCCCGGCCGCCGCCCGATGGTCCAAGGCCGGCGCTGGGCGCCGGCCTTGGACGTGAGAACCTGCGTGGTCAGGGGCATCTCGTTTCGGTTCCCTGAGCTACCCGGTGAATCCGCCGGAGCCCGACGGGGGCCGGGCCTGCAAGTGCTGACGGTGGGCACGCGCCCGGATGAGACGCAGGCGCTCCGCACGCCGCAGCTTGGCGAGGCGCTGTGCCCGCCGCTGCGTGGCCAGACGCTGCGCGCGCCGCTGGGCGGCCAGACTTCGGGCGCGCCGCTGCGCGGCGAGCTTCTTCTTGTTCGTCTTGTTGACCGAGCCGACCGGAGTCGGCGTCGTCGTGCCCCATTGCCGGTGCCGCCGCCGGTCGTGCCGCCGGTGCCGCCGGTGCCGCCGGTGCCCCGCCGGTCGTGCCGCCAGTGCCGCCGGTGCCCCGCCGGCTGTCGAGCACGCCGAGGTCGTGATCGTGTTCGTGTCGAGGTTGACCGCGCCGTTTCGTGCCAGCAGCCGGCCGTCCATGGTCATGCCGGTCTGCGCGGTGATCGTGGTCAGGGCCATCACCGTCCCGATGAAGCGGGAGTTGGTTCCCAGCGTGGCGGAGGCGCCGATCTGCCAGTAGACGTTGCAGGGCTGAGCGCCGTTGGTCAGCAGGACCGTCGTGGCCGAGCCCGTGGTCATCGAGCTGCCGACCTTGAAGATGAACACGGCGTTCGGATCACCCTGGGCGTTGAGCGTCACCGAGCCCGCGGAGAACAGCAGCGACGACGAGGCGTTGTAGACGCCCGGCGTGAAGGACTGCCCGCTGAGGTCGGCGCTGGACAGCTGGGTCGACGGGCGGCCGGCTGCGTCGTTGAAGCCGGTGACGAGGTCGCTCTTGGCCTGTGATCGCCACGCCGTCGTCGATGTGCATCGCGCCCAGCGTGTGCGGAGCGCCGGTCACCGACGGAGCCGGGATCGAGCCCGAGGTCGCCGAACATGGTCGTCGGCCCGGTGTTGGTGACCGTCGATCCCGCCAGGACCGAGAAGCTCGCGTCGGACCCGAGGTTGACGGGCGGGTTGGCGGCTTGGGCACTTCCGGCGAACAGCAGGCCCATGGCGACGATCGACGCCAGTCCTGCGCCCGCCGTCCTGGGCCGCACCAGACCGCGGCCGCTCGCGTCACGCTTCGCTTGGAGCCGCTTCGTGCGGCGCCCGGAACTGCTCATAGGGAGTCTCCTTGGTTGGAGGCCGGAAGACACCCGATGGGATCAGTGGTGCGGGATGGGGAATGGTCCCCGTCTCCTGCGGCCACGCGGTGTATCGGCAGCGTCCGCCGCAATGATGAGCCGCGGCGAATCAGTGGCCATTTCGCGCTATCGGTCTGCCGAGCGCGGCGACGCCGTCCGGGCCGGGCGTGGGCGACACGCGGGCGCGGCGGGGTGGGGCGCGGCCGGCACCTCGATGTCCGGTGCCGGCGGGCGCGGCGATGCCTGGGCGAGCTCGAGGCGTGAGGTCACGCCGAGCTTGCGGTAGATGTTGCGGGCGTGGGTGCGGACGGTCTCGACGCCGACCTGGAGCGCCTGGCGATCTCGGCGTTGGAGCTGCCGTGCTGGAGCATCGTGACGAGCTCGGCCTCTCGCGGAGTCAGCAGATGCGACCCCGGAGGTGAGGGCGCCGCCGGCTCGGCGACGTCCGGCGGGGAACGAGTTGAAGCCCGCGCGAGGCGAGGTGGATCGCGCTGAGGACGTCGCGCGCTTGGGTGTCCCGTCCGAGGCAGGCGCTCGCGCCGAAGGCGAGCACCTGCGCGCATTCGGCCGCCGTCGGGTGCCGGTGAACAGCACCAGCCGCGTGTCGGGGTGGCGACGGCTGAGGTCGCGAACTGCGCGAGGTTCGGGAGGGCATCGACGTCGAGGATCGCCACCTGCGGGTGGTGGGCGCGGAGCACCACGTCGAGGCGCTCGTGGGCGACGTCGTCGGCGACGATCTCCAGGCTGGCCTCGCCGTCGATGACCGAGCGCAGGCCGCGGGCCAGGAGATCCTCGAAGTGGGCGAGGAGAACGGTGATGGGGGAGGAATCGCGCATGGGGGGCAGCGCGCCGGGGGCGCACGCCTGTCATCGGCAGCGCGGCCCCAGGGTGAGCCCGGCCTCACCCGCCCCGTCACCCGTCCAGGGCGAAAGATCACCCGCCGCGGTGGAAGAAAACCGCCTGCCGTGGCCCAAGCTGAAGCCATGAACCGACTCCTCACCGCCGCCGTGCTCGCCGTCGCCATGCTGACCTCGGTTTCAGCCGCCGGCGCAGCGTCGAGGCGTCCGCCTCACAGCCGCCAGTCGGCCAAGCACGGCCGCCGCCGCGGTGGCGCCGGTCGCGAGCCGCAACCCGGTCACCACCGCCGCCGCCATCGCCGAGCGGTTCTGGGGAGCGACGCCCGTGCGACGGACAGATCAAGATCGTCGCCGACAGCCCGCTCGCCGCCGGGTCTTCAGGCCGGCACCGATGCCTGGGTCACGTTCAACTCGTCGCTCGGCGCCGACAACCTTGACGCCCCGGCGTCGACCTACACCGCCTGCACGATCACCCTCGCCCACTGGCAGTGGGCGAACTGGACCGCGATGGAGGGCGACTGGGGCATGTTCTGCCTGACGGTCACCCACGAGATGGGCCATCTCCTCGGCCACAAGCACACCCTTCGCACCGGCAGCGTCATGAACCCCGTGTTCACCGACGACTCCGACGTGCCCGCGATCTGCAACGCCCATTGGCTGCCCGGCTGGCGCACCGGCGGAACGGCCTGAGCCACGGCTCCCTCAGCGGCCGAAAACTTCAGCGGGCGGCACGGATCGCCGCTGCCGAAGGAGTAGCGACGAGGTGGCCGGTCCCGCAGCCAGAATCTGATCTGACTGCGGGACCGGGGGGCGCGTTCACAAGCCTCGCCGGCAGCGCTGGAGCCGGCCGCCGCCGACCAGCGAAGAAACTTTGAGCTCATCCGCACAAACGCTCCGCGGAGGAGTAGTGTGGCGCTCAGGCTGGTCCTGCAGCCGGAAGCTCACCCGGACCCCGAATGCCACCAACGGCGCTTGGCGCTACGCGGCGGGAGGCGACGGCCACTGGCTTTGACTGCGGGGCCGGCGGGGCGCCTACGAGGTCGTTCGCCCGTCGAGCCAGGATCGTCCACGGCTCGATCGACCTGCACAGTGAGCATCCCGTTGCTGGGCCCAGTTGTCCTGCGGCCAGCCGCTCGCGGACGGCCTGCTCCGATGGCGCGGAGATCGCGTGGAGGATCTCGCGGTCGCCGTCCAGCGGCCCGCCGAGGACGATGAAGCCGTCATCGACGAGCGAGTCCATGAAGCGCGCGTGCGTCATCCCAGCCGTCCTGCTCGCGCAGATCACGCGACCAGTCCCACGGGCCACCGCGCTCGAGCCGGACCGCGAAGAACATCAACGACACAGCTTACGAACGGGCTGAGTCAGCCCGCCCGTGGGGCCGGCGCTCCGGGCACAATCCGATCAGATGAGCAGTCGGCCGATCGAACCCGGGAGCGAGGAGGGGTGGCGCGTCATTGATGCCGCGGTGCGGTGTGCCCAGCGGCGAATCGGCGGCGGGTTGCTGTCGGCGTACGCGATCGGGAGCCTTGCCCACGGGGGCTTCCGGGTGGCGGTCAGCGACGTCGACCTCGTGCTGCTGACCGACGACCGACTCGACCGCGACATGGCGCAGATCGTCGCGACGATCGCCACCGAGGTCAGAGAAGCAGGTCACGAGCTCGGAGCCCGCCTGTCGATCTTCCATGCGCCGTGGGCCAGCTTCTCTGACCCACCGCCCGAGGCGCGGTTTCCGCCGATCGACCGTTACGACCTGTTCCGC
>CAVYMP010000019.1:0-237829 GCA_963769565.1 uncultured Solirubrobacteraceae bacterium | reverse complement strand
CGGCGATGCGCGCTTGCCGCGCCGTCCGGGTCGCGGCCTCGCCGACGTCGAGATGCCCGTGTCGAGATCGCAGCGAGACCGCAGCTCAGTGACGGTGCGCGCGATCGTGTTGGCTGGCCAAGCAGCAGCGCCGTCGGTCCTGGATCTGTCTAGGCCCGTGGGCCCGCGGCTCGGCGAATCCGACCGGTCCCCGGCCGCGCGCCGCGCGCGGTCCGCGGGCGATGCGGACCGGTCATGCTGCGCCGTGTGCAGCGGTGATGACCGGCCCACTCGCGTCGGGGCGGTGTGTCGTGGGTAAGTGATGCTTGCGTGCGGGTTGCTCGGGCGAGGGGCGCTCGTTGATCCGACGCGGGGGCGGGGCGGTGGCCGCCGGCGAGATGGCTGGTGTTCACGTTTGCTAGACGCGTGCGCGCGGGGACGTGTCGCTGCTGGGGTGTTTGGCTTTCTGCGCTACTGCTCGCCTTGTGGGTGGGCGAGGTGGTACAGGTTGCTGGCTTGGACCCGGTTGGCGGTGCCGAGCTTGCGGTAGGTGTTGACGAGGTGGCGTTTCACGGTTGGCAGCTTGATCGCGAGCTGATTGGCGATGTTGGTCGAGGTCTGCCCGGTGGCGACGAGCGCGAGAATCTCAAGCTCTCGTCGGGTCAGTCCTTGCAGCGCGTCGCGGGCTTGCGCCGGCGTGGGCTGCGGGGTTGGGTCGGGTGAGTGCCGTGCCCTGTTGGTCATCTGCTGTACGCCCCGGTCTCGTGGTGTTCTGTGTGGTGTGCTGTCTGGGTTCGGGTTTGCCCCACCCGGGCCAGCGGCCGGAAGCTGCTCCTGATTGAGGTGCCAGGGTGGCAGCGGTCCGGTCCGTCGTTACTGCTCGCTTCGATCTGTGGACGGTTGGTGATCGGCTCCTTTAGTGATCGTCTTGGGCGGCGGTGATGAGTCGTTGCGCTTGCTGGCGGTTGGCGACTCCGAGCTTCGCGAACGCGTGCCTGACGTGGCTTTTAACGGTGGCGCGAGTGATTTGCAGCGTCTGGGAGATCTCATCGTTGCTGGCGCCGTGCGCGATCAGGGCGACGATCTCGCGCTCGCGGGCCGTCAGGCCCCTATCTCGCAGGGGGTCGCCGGGGTTCGATCGCGGACTGCACTGGCTGGCGAGCTTGTAGGCATGCTCAAACAGCGGGTGCGCCTTGCGAAGCACCGCAACTTCGCTTGGGGAGATCTCCGGGAGCCCGGGGTCGCGCACGAGGGTGATCCCTCCGGTGAAGCGCCCGGCGGCGCGAAGGTACAGGTTCGCGACGGGCGTCATCGAAAATTTGGCGGCGAGCTCGCGGGCGTACCAGGAGCGGTTGAACTGCTCCTGGCCACCGAGATCGTGGGCGGTCGCCAGGCGGGTGGCGCCGTTGGCGACCCGGCGCGGAGCGAACGGGTCATGCGGCGCATAGCGGTCGCGGTACTCGCGCAGTGCATGGTTGAGCTCAGGGAGTCGCGAGTGCTCGATCTTGGCCACGATCGGGGTGGTCGCGTACTTCTCCATGCGATCGTTCACGGTGTAGAACAGCGCGACGTTCGATGGCACCAACATCGTCAGCAGGTCCAGCACCCTGGCCATCGTCTCGACGCGCGGATCGGCGCTGCGCAGCGCGGCGTCAAGCGCCACCAGACGCGGTGAGTGAACGCCAGGCGCGGCGGCGCTATGCGGAGCGGGGGTCGCCGCGTGACGCCGGTTCGCTCATCGGTCCGCCGCCTGGTTGTGCCTCCACCTGAACCCCCTTCGTCTCCACCATCCCTCCACGCCGAGGCAAAACCCCGTCCCCTGAGGATGATGGGCCTTCGTGGCGGGGACGCACCCCGATCGTCTACGCCCTAGGGATGATACGGGTCTATTCAACGCTCCGCAATGCGGACGATCGCTTCCTACGCCTTTGGGATGATCTTTCATCCGGGGGTTGCGGTCGCCGAGTGGGTGCGTCACAGTCGCCCGGCTTCGCGCCGTGATCAGGGCCAATGGACCCCGGCGGGCGATCGTCAGACAACGACAGAACAGGATGGGGTCAGATGAGCGCAGGGTCCGGTCAAACCAGCCGGCTGACGCCGATCGGGGTGTGGCTGTCGCTCGCATCGCGGGGGCGAGCGCGAGCGCGGATGTGGCTCGCGGGGTTGTGCGCGACGGTCGCGGCGTTCGCCGGGATGGCGGCGTTAATGGCCGCGACAGCGGCAGCGGCGGGCCCGGCGTTTAACCCGGCGACGCCGACGGCGTTCGTTGCGCAGGGCGCTCCGACCCAGCTTGAGGCGGCGGTGCAGTCAAACGGCCAGCTGGTCTTTCAGAACATCGGCCCTACGGCCCCAGTTCAATACAACGCGATCGCCTATGACACCGTCGACAACTACATCTACGGTCTCGCTGACAACTCCGGCGGTGGTATCACCGCTGGCGATGTCGTTCAGGTCGCCGCGGATGGGACCCTCACCGACACGGGCGTCGCCAGCGGAATTGTGAGTGGGGCCGCCGGCGGCTGGGATCCGGCTGATGGCGAGGTCTACTTCATCAACAACGCCGGCAACATGGTCGTGTACAACCCGGCCACTAATGCGACGAGCACGCTGACGCTCACCAGCCCGGCGAACACAACCCTTGACGTGACCTATGCCGACGGGTACTTCTGGGGTACGAACGGGACGAGCACAGCGGCGGCGCCGCAGCTCGTGCGGATCGACCCGACGACGGGCACGGTGACGGACTTGAATGTCCCGGCGAGCCTGTTCCCCGGGACACCCAACATGACGATGGGCGCGGATTGGACCTACGGCAACGGGAACCTCGGGTTCTCCAACAACACGAGCGGCAACATCTACCAGATCTCGATCGCCAACGCGGGGGCGGCGAGCCCGACGTTCACGCTGGTTTCGTCCCAGCCCGGTCCGCCGAACGGCGGCAACGACGGCGCGGCGAACCCGGGGTTGCCGACGGATCTGGCGATGCACAAGACCGCAAGTTCGCAGGTGCCCGACGGCGGGCAGATCACCTACACGCTGACGGTCTCGGACAACGGCCCGGGAACTCGTCGGGGTACACGATCAGCGACACGCTGCCCGCTGGCCTGAGCAATCCGACGACGACGTCGACGGGGTGCAGCATCACCGCCGGGGTGTTGACGTGCGTGAGCGCCAACCCGCTGAATGCGGGCGCGACGTCGGCGCCGGTCACGGTCACGGGAACCGTTGCCAATCCGTTCGTGACGGCGATCACGAACACCGCGACCGTCTCCGCGAACGAGCAGGACCCGAACTCGGGCAACGACAGCGACGGGGTGACGACCAACCCGTCGGCGGACCTGTCGATCGATAAGACGGCATCGACGCTGCCGGCGGTGCCGGGTCAGAACGAGACCTACACGTTGACAGCCACGAACAACGGGCCGGACACGGCGGTCAGCGCGGTGGTGGCTGATCCGCTGCCGTCGGGGCTGTCGTTCGTGTCGGCCAGCGCGGGCTGCACGTTCGCTAACGGAACGGTGAGCTGCCCGGTGGGGAACATGGCCCCGGGCGCGACCAAGACCTACACGGTCACCACGAAGGTCGCCAGCTCAGACACCGACGCGTCGGTGAGCAACACGGCGTCGATCAGTTCTTCGACCCCGGATTCGGACCCGAACAACAACCACAAGACGATCGCGGTGCCGCTCAATCCGCAGTCCAGCCTGCAGATCACCAAGGCGGCGTCGGCGCCGCAGGTGACCGCCGGCGGGCAGGTGATGTACACGCTGGTGGTCTCGGACAAGGGCCCCAGCGACGCTACCGGCGTGAAGGTCTCTGACGCGCTGCCGGCGGGTCTGTCGTTGGTGTCGGCCAAGCCGAGCCAGGGGTCGTGCTCGGGCGCGATGTGCAGTCTGGGGACGATCGTCAACGGTGGCCAGGCGCAGATCCTGATCACTGCCAACGTCGCGTCCAGCGCGGCCGGTCAGACCCTGATCAACTGCGCGTCGGTCTCAGATAGCCGGCCGTCTGAGAAGGGCGCGGCGTGCGCGCCGATCGTCGTCCCGCCGCTGCTGACCCCTCCGGCGCCGCCGGCCCCCCCGGCGCCGCCGGTGTCTGACCTGCAGATCGTCAAGCACGTCAACCACGGCAAGGCGTATCCCGGTCAGACGTTGACCTACACGCTGAAGGTCACCAACCATGGGCCCGACGCGGCGGCCAACGCCAAGATCACCGATACCGCGAGCCTGCGGCTGAAGGTGCTCAAGGCCAAGCCGAGTCAGGGGACGTGCAAGATCGGCAAGCCGATCACGTGCTCCCTGGGGACGCTGAAGAACAGGGCGCACGCGACGATTACAGTCGTGGCCATAGTCAACCGAGCCGGCAGTGAGAAGAACACCGCCAGCGCGACCAGCGCAAGCAAGGACCCAGACCCAGCCAACAACATCGACTCGGCCAGGACCGCGGTCGCGCCGGTCCTGCGGCTGCACAAGGCGGCGTCCACGCGCGTGGCGAGCGCTGGGCAGAACGTGACCTACACAATCAGGGTAACCAACCCCACCTCGGTCGCGATCGCCAAGGTGACGGTGTGTGACTCGCTGCCCAGCGGACTCGCCTATCTCCGCTCACACCCGAGAGCGAAGCTGAACGCCGGACGGTACTGCTGGAGCATCCGCAGGCTCAACGCCGGTGCCTCGAAGACGTTCACCGTGGTCGCGAACGTCGAACCGGGCAAGGGCGCGAAGCTGGTCAACCATGCGACCGCCAGCGGCCGCGGAGTCAGAACGGCTCAAGCGAGCGCGAACGTGACCAGACGAGCCACTCCGCCCGTACCGCCAAGCCAGCAAAGCTAACCGTAACTCCTCCTCCCCAAACCGGTGGGCGGCCAGCGCGCCGTGGGCCGCCCACCGCTGAACCCCCGGCCATCGAACCGCCCGCCCACCCATCGGGAGGGAGTCCATGAACCGTCACACCAGTTTCGCTGATCGTGACAACGCGGCCGGGAACCCGGCCCGCGACCCGCCGCAGCCCCCACGGCGTCTGCAGGCCTTGACCGCGCGAGAGCTCGAGGTGCTCAACGTGCTCTCCACGGGCGCCTCGGCAAAAGCGATCGCCGATCGCCTGCAGATCACCCCGCCGACGGTAAGCGGCACCTGACCAACCTTTACCGCAAGCTGCGCGTAACCAACCGGGTGCAGGCGACCCGCTGCTACCTGCTGGCAGAACGCGACTCATCCACGCCGGCCATCTCCGAGGCGACAGCGACCAGACAGACAACCCCTCGGCGATAAGCGTGCGCTCCGGCGCCAAGGGGGCTGACCGGGTGTCCGCGTGGGAACGCCACCAGGACCCACCGGCGGCGCGATCCGATTACCACGCGCACGGCAAAGCACGTCTCCGGCGCGGACCGCAACTGGGAGCACACAGCGGCCTGGCGAGACGTTCCGATCACCGCGCCAACGCTATACATCACCGGCAAGAACGACGCGATGTGAGTGGTCTATCCACCGACCGATGCCGTGCGGAGCGATCGTGCCCAACCTGGGCGGCGTCGTCGACGTCCCGGACTGCGCTCACCGGACGCAGCAGGAGAGACCTCGAAGTAGTGACTGTGGCGCTGCTCGATTTCTGCGCGGTCTATGACGTCCCGCCGAAAGTTCCGTCAGAGCTCGAGCCGATCGCAGCGGAGGCAGGGGGCCGCCGGCGTCTCATCGATCGCGGCGGAATAACGCGCGTGCAGGAGCGCGCACCACGCAGTTCCTCGTTGATGTCATGGCGGATGGAGGAATCGAGAGATGCCAGAGCAACTCGTTGGAACCGTTGACGAGCTTGGACCCGGATCGGTCCGGGGCATCGGAGCATGGGCGGTGCTCAACCTCAGCGGTGAGCGGTACGCCGTCTCACGGCGCTGCCGGCGTCTGCGCGCCGATCTCGCGAACGGCAAGATCGACGAGGACGGTTGCCTCGTCTGCCCGTGGCACCAATCCCGCTATGACGCTACAACCGGCCGAATGGTCGTCGGGCCGCAGGCGGGATTCGAGAAAGTGCCAGGGCTCGATATCCGTTCATCCAGCTAACGAAGCTCTGGCCGTTACGCCGTGCCGAGGTCGTCGAAACGTGACGGCAACGTCTACGTGCGCACCTGACTCCGCGCTGAGAACGCGCTCCCTTGGACGGGGGGCCGCCACATAAGCCAGCGCTCGGCTGGGCGCAAAGCTCGTTGCGAGTGGAACCGCTGCTACCCGTGGCGCCGCCAACGCAGGTCCAGCCCCTAGCTGCGGGGTTGGTCTCGCAATTCGCCAGGCGGGGTGCGGCTGCCGCTTCGGTCGGGTAGCCGACCGAGCCGGTTGCACTCCCTTTATCGCCTCAACTGGAGCCCGGCGGTGGCGGAAATCGTCGTCGACGGACGTCCGTGGACGGTGCTGATGATCTCGCTGCTGTCGATGCCGTGGAGGTAGATGCTCGTGATGCCGAGGTTGGCGTGCCCGAGCGGCCGCACGCATGGGTGATGTGAGCGGGGCGGAACCGGTCAAACCGGGGCCGGGCGCATCAAATCGGCGCCGCCCCAGTCGTCTGCCGCTTGGCGCACGAGGGCAAAGAAGCCGCGCAGCGTGTCGTTGTCGGCGTGCAATTCCAGGTCGTAGCCGAACGTCGCGCCTGCGTCGTGCAGGGTGGTGTCGAGCTCGCCGAGGCGTGATCTCAGGTATTCCGGCAGGCAGGCCGCGTGCTTCGAGTTCAGCGCGGATCGCGTCGACCTCGGCTTCCGGCACGACGTGGGCGACGTGCTGGAGGCGGGGCGAATGGTCGCGGGTGAAGCGTCGGCCTCCGTGCTTGGGCGCGATCCGGGCGACCTGCATCAGCTCCACCGGGACCGGTTGCACATCCCGAAGGCGGCGCTGTGGCGGTACTCGCCCGGCTCGCCGCGTGAGGTGACGTCGGTGACCGGGACCTGCTCGACGTAGAAGAACGGCCCAGCCCCGAACTGCGCGTGCATGCGCCGGGCGGCAGCGTCGAGTTCGTCAACGACATACGCGTAGTGGTGGATCTCAGGCAGGTTCAGAGACTTCAACATTGCGTGACTCCTTGTCGGTTTGTCAGATGTGAGCGGCCGGCGACGTGCAGCGCGCGGGGCTTCAGTGGGACGCTCTGTCGAGTCGCTCGGCGAGCTCGACGATCAGGCCCTCGGGTCCGCGGATGTAGCAGAGTAGGTAGACGTTCTCGTAGTCGACGATTTCCCCGATCGTCTCCCAGTCGTTCTCTCGGAGGCGCTCGACGATGCCGCGCAGGTCGCCTACGGTGAAAGCGATGTGCCGGAGCCCGGGACGGTTCGCGGCTGGGACCGCCTCCTGGGCAACGGCGGGTGGCGACCGGAAGCGCACTACCTCGAAGACGTCGCTGGTGTCGGGAAGGCGAGCCATCACGACTTCGACCGTCACATTCTCAAGGCCGATGATCCGATCGATCCAATCTCCGCTGTATACGGCGGGCTCGTCGCAAGCGAGGCCGAGCAGCGCGAGAAACCGGGCCATCTCGTCAAGGTCTTCGACGACAAGACCGACGTGGACGAAGCTGGTAATGCCGCTGGGGCTGGAAACCGGGGTCATGTCCATCCTCTCTGGAGTTCCTTCAGGGGACCCAGGACGTATATCAGGTTCAGTTCCGTAAGGGAACCCCGGCTGATACGCTCACTCCATGCAGCGCACGGACTTCGGTGAGATGGCATGCTCGATCGCGCGCACGATGAACGTCGTCGGCGAGCCCTGGTCGCCGCTGATCCTGCGCGACGTATGGGTTGGCATGACCCGGTTTGAACAGATCCAGACCGACCTTGGCATCTCGCGGAAGGTGCTGACGGAGCGGCTCAATCACCTTGTGGCGCAGGGGGTACTCGAGCGTCTGCCCTACGACCGCAGACCCCGCCACGAGTACGTCCTCACGGACAAAGGCACAGAGCTCGTCGACATGCTGATGGTCATGGTGGGTTGGGCGGACAAGTGGCTCGCCGGGGAGGCCGGTCCGCCAGTCCTATACCGCCACCACGCGTGCGGCGAGATCAGCCACGTCGACCTGCGCTGTGCACACTGCGGAGAGCCGATGCACGCCGAGAACGTCGAGCTACTCCCCGGCCCCGGCGCCGCGCGCCGAGCCGAGAGCACGAGCGGATAAGGACGCGGCGAGCAGCTCCCCCCGGCGATGCCCGCGACTGGGCAAGCGGTCCTCGCGCGAAAACACGGCGTCGTCCCGCTCGACCTCCACGACAGCAAAGCCGGTATCCCATGGATCGACGCGCGGCTCTTCCAATTCGCCACGAGCGCAACCGACGGCGTTGAGCGCGGCGAGTTCCGTACGAGGCCCCGCTCGCCGCGCTAAGGAGGGAAGATGACATGGCGCATGAGATGCCCATCGCCGAAGCAGAGCAAGGCTCTAGCGCCGGATCACGCAGCCTCAGCGCAGCCGACCGCGCTGCCGTATCACGCCTGAAGCAGTCACGGCGCCGCGGCTGCTGCTTGGACGGACGAGCAGGCCCACGACCGGGTGCAGCGCTCATGCCTCCGGATGATCGGAGCCGGATGTGCGGCCACTGAACGCTCGAGATTGAGAAGGAGAAGTAGGACCGCCGGTGGATTGTGGCGAAGGCGAGTCCGCGCGCGATGGGTCCCGACCCTGGATTGCTGGGCGGTCGGTCGCACGAGCAAGGAAGTAGCTGACTCTCCCCGGCTCGACTGCAATCTTCTCGGCCCAACGCGTCGAGGCCCCGCCGCAGTCCGCAGGGGGGCCTCGAGGTGCATCCAGCCTCGATTGTCAGGTTGACAGCAGGCGTTGGAAGAAGGTCCGATAGCGCTGGAGGGCGACCCGCAGGTCCTCGGTGGAGATGTTCTCCCCACGGCCCCACTGCGCTTCGAGCCGTTCCCGTTCCTTGGCAAAGCCGTCTGCGAGTTGTTGCATGAGGTTGGCAACTAAGCTATCGGCGTCCTCGACCGCCTCTCGGGGCTGGTCGACGAACCGGGTCTGGATCTCCTTCCATCGTTGTTGGAATGTGGCGTCCATGTCGGCCGGAAGCAGCGACCCGCCGGGGTCTGAGGCTGAGGTCGCCGTGCCCGTCGAAGCGGGCGCTGCCTCGGTCTCCTGATCCGGCGACGATCCTGCCTGGGTCGACTGCGCAGACCAATCCTTGGCCTCATCGCCGCCGGCGCCGCTTTCTATGCCGACAGCGGCATTGGGCGAGCCCGCCTCGACGGTCTGATTGCTGGTGGAGGCCCCCGTCAGAACGTCGTCAGGGCGCGCTGTCTGCTCGGCAGAAAGCCGGGTCTGCTCGTCAGTCGCCGCCCGGATCCGTTCATCGGCGGGGAGTTGTGTTTCCTCGTCGGCGCGAAGCTGTGTTGGCTTCTCGGCGGGCGCCGCAGGGTCGTGCAGCCCGGCATGTCCGTCCGCGGCCGGTGCGTCTCCCACGTCGCCCTCGGACGTCCTGACGTCAGCCCTGGGCTCGTTTGGCGAGGCCAGGTCGCGAGGGTTTAGCGTTTCTGTATTGCGCTCCATCGGTCATCCCCTCGGCGTTGTTTGCTGTGGAACTGCGCCCCCGCCGTTGTCTCGCGCGCGCTCGGTGGCCGAGGCATCAGTTGCCTGCTCGGCGTCACCGGGGGCCAGCAGGTCGTCAAACAGTGCTCGGAAGTGCACCATCGCCTGACGCAACTGCTCGGTGCTGGCCTGTCCGTTGCGAGCTCGGACCGAGATCCCGTGGGCCGCTCGATAGTTCTCGACCACCACTGGATGCTCGACGGAAATATCGGCTGTCCGCTGCTCGAAGTCCTCATCGACGGGATAGCCGCGGTCGTGCATCACTCGCTGCACGAGCTCATGGGCTTGACCAACCGCACCCACCGGCTCATCCACGAAGGAGCGCTGAGCCGTTCCCCATTGCTCCAGATAGCGCCCGCGAGTGGCGGGATCGAGCGGCCGGATCTCGAACTGATCGACTCGCTGACGGCGATCGACTAACTCCTTCTCGGCGGCGCGCTGGTCGCCTCGCTCCGCCACGACATGGCCGTACTCCGGCCCAAACTCGTCCTTCAGATTCCGGGACCGTCGCTGACGTGCAACGAGAAGTCCGACGATCACCAGCAGGACGATGACAACTGCCAGCAGCACCCAGACCATGGGGTCCACTCTCCTTCCGGTCCCTCCCTGACCGTCGACGATCGACGATCTCCTGTCCCGAAACTACCCCCCCTCGCCCAGCATCAAGCGATGCATGTCTCCGCCGCGACGTATCCACGCGGACAGTGCGCCGCCGAGCTCCAGGGTCACGCGCAGGGCTGCGAAGCGGCCCGGACTGACCTCAACATGGATCGCGCCGCCGACGGCGTCTGTCTCGCATCTCGCACGAGGGAAACTAACGTGGCTGCGGTTGCAGCGGATCGCAACCGCCTGCTCGCCGCGGAACTCCGGAAAGTTGATATCCCCCTCGTGATGTTCGTGACGAAAGCCAAGCAGGGCTCCCGGGCAGCGATATTCACTTCCAAGGGCCACCGAGCGCGGTCACACTACGCCTCGGGATCACGAGGCCTGATGGCCCCTTCGCTCAGGTTCGGTCGCCTCAGGCACCGGCGCTGAGTCGCCGCTCGGGCCGCTTGCAGCTCGCGGGAGCCGGTTGGCACGGAATCGGGGGGCTTCACATCCTGTTGGACAGCCGGCGGGGACTGCGCGAGCGAGGATCGGAGCTGGTGATGCGGCACGGGCCGGGGGCGGTTCAGCGCACGCTCGAGCTGACGGCGCCAGCGCGGACCTCTGCTTGTGGCGGATCGAGGCGCCGCTAAACCCGTCGGTAGCGCGCATCGGCGATCGAGTACAGGGCGAAGCCGATCAGCCCGGCCGCGACGATCCCCAGCAGGAGCGGTCCGTAGGAGGCGTGCGCGAGCTTGTTGAGCGCACCGTCGAGGCCGATGGCGCTGCGCTGGTTGTGGTCGATCGCGGCTTTGACCAGGCCGTAGCCGGCCAGTGCGAACACGACCATTCGCGCCAGGTGGCCGAACACGCCCAGAGCAGTGAAGCCCCTCTTAACGGCGTGGCTCATCTGTTCGGCATGCGAGCTCTTCAGAAAATCGCGGCTGAGGCCCTTATAACCCTGGTAGAGCCCGACGCCGATCAGGATCAGGCCGACGACGCCAACGATCTCGGGCCCGAGCGTCCAGCTGAGCACATCGCCGGTGCTGCGCTTGGGACTGTTCGATCCTCCCTTGGTGCTCGATCCGGCCAGGATCCTCACGGCCGTGAAGCACAGAGCGCCGTACGCGATGCCGCTGGCGGCGGCGGCGCCACGGTCAAAGGCGCTGTCGTTCTCCTCGCTTCCGTGGCCCACGACGGCGCGGGTCAGCCGCCAGAGGGAGTAGCCCGCAAGTCCGATCGCGGTGATGATCAGCAGCGCCTCCCCGAGCGGCTGGTGCGCGATCGTCTTCAGCGCCCCTGTCTGATTGGTCGCGCGACCACCGGAACCGGCTGCGAGCTTGACGGCCAGGATGCCAATGGTGGCGTACACGACACCCCGGGCGACCAGGCCGGCACGGGCGAGCCACTCGAACTCGGTTCGCTGCACTACCGCGTCGTCGCCGCGCTGCGCGCGGCCACTCGACTGCTGCTGGTGTTCGATGGTCATGGCTCACTCTCCGCGAACTCGGCTAGGAAACGGCTACCCGCCCATCGACGGACCGACGCAGAACGCTCAATACCCAAAGCCGAGAGCGCGTGGGCGACCTCGACAGCACGCAGCGCAGCCCGAACACGCACCCCGGCGATACTGCACAGCCCAGTAGTCGATGATCTGGGCGATGGCTGCAGGAGTTGCGCCCGGTGACGCCTGCTCGCCCCAGAAGTCAAGATAGACGCAGACCTCGGCGCTTCGTCGTGCGGGGAGAAAGACCAGCGGGCCGCCATCCCAAAACCAGTCCGGGTACCGGTCACTGCGCGTCGACGGCTGGTGCGGTTGGCGTTCTTCCCAGTTCATGAGCCAGCGGTCGAGTGTGTAGACCGAGTCAGTTGCTTGCATATTCCGGCGAGCCTCGTCGGCATCCGTAGCGCGCCCGTACACCGATCGAGTCCAGGTCAGCTCGTATGCGAGGCGGGCATCGTTAGCCGTCTCATCCCAGACCGCGGATTGCGACCGGCGGATCGCTTCAATCCGGTCGCGCCCAGGTGCGCAGCGGTGCGCCGTTATGGACGTTGAGCTGACCGCGTCACCGGCTGCCAATGCCGCGGCCACCTCGTCACGGCGTGCCTGCGGATACGGATTGCCGACCACCGGCCAGCGCCCCGTCCGCTCGACCAGGCGACGGCCGGCATGCCACGCCGGCACCAGCTCATCCTCGGCCACCTCGACGGCGAGAAACCGGACAGCGCCGTCAGGGCGATCGAAGGTGAGCACCCGCCGACCCTCTAAGACGGTGCCGACCAGCAGGTCCGCCAGCGCTCCGGATCATCCATCACCAGAGTGACCGTAGTCTGAATCTATAGGCGGCCGCCCCCCATCAGCTGTCTCGTCGTGCAGGCAGCTTGCCGCCTGGACGCACCCCCATCGTTGCCCCCTCGCGACGACGTCGAGCGGTCATCTGAAATCACGCTCGCACCAGGGGGACACGTCCGAAGCCAACGGCCGAGATCAGACTCCGCGTCTCGAGCGCGTTCGCTTGAGGTTGGGGCGTGAGACGGGCGCCGGACGTCACTCCAGGAGCACTCTTAGGATCAGCGTATGGATGCCCGGTGGGGTCTTGTCACGACCGAGCGCTTACGACTGCGCCGCGTGGTCTCCGCCGATGTTCCTGCCCTGGTCGCGATCAGCACGGATCCGCGCACTAACGAGCATCGGCCGGGGGGCGCACCGAGCCGCGCGCAGAAGCGAGGAGATCATCAGCAGCTTCGTCAGCGACTGGGCGCAGCACGGCATCGGCTACTGGGTTGTCGAACATCTCGGCGAGGTCGTCGGCGTCGCAGGGGTCCGGTCGAGCATCCTCGGCGGGCGAGATTGCTGGACTCTTTACTGCCGGTTCTCGCCGATGCTTGGGGCAGAGGTCTTGGCGCAGAAGCCGCACGGGCGGCGATCGTGGTTGCGCGCGAGTGTGACCCGACTCGTCCGATCCTCGCGCGGACTCGACCGGATAACGTTGCCGCTTAAGGCTCGCGCAGACGATCGGCATGAGTCGGTGCGCCGAGTGGGATGGGGATGGCTTCGTCGCTTCGCCGCCGCCCACTCCATTGTTTGAGCCGACTTACCGCGCGGGCGTCTTGCTGCGCGCCACGAGGCTGCAGTTGTTCGCTGTTCGGTGAGCGATTCTCTAGCGGGCCGCCAGCTGCCGCTATTAGCCGCGCGAAGCGGGCCTGCCGGTCTGAGAGGCCTCTTACCTGAGCGTCCGTGGTAAACCGAAGAGCGGGAACACGCTGCTGTCAGAGAACCATGTCATCGCGGAGAATCGGTCACGCTCGAGCGTGAGCACCAGCAGTCCGTAGGGCCGTCCAATCTCGGTCGGTCGCGACGAGAAGTAGCAACCGAACGCCGGCTGGCCGTTGGCGCGCGTCGGCACGAGCCGCAGCGGCGTGCCGCGGCGGACGGCACGGTCGGTCAGGAACGCTCGGATCGCAGCATGGCCCTGGTATTGGTAGGGCTCTGGCGGCATCGTCAGCCAAGCGTCGTCGGTCAACAGCGCGACGACGCCCTCGAGGTCGCCCGCCTCAAAGGCATCAGCAAGGCAGCCGACGACGTCGCGTTCGCGGTTGGAGTTCGGCAGCGGCGCGCGTTCGCGGCTGGTGGCCGGCAGGCGGGACTCAAACGCGGCGCGCGCGCGGCGAAGCTGGCCGTTGACCGACGCCTCGCTGGCGTCGAGCATCTCGGCGGCCTCGGCGGCGCGGAAGCCGAGCACGTCTCGCAGTACGAGCACCGCGCGCTGCCGGGGTGGCAGATGCTGAAGGCCGGCGATGAACGCCAGCGCGATCGCCTCCTTGGTCTCATAGCGCGCCTCGGGTCCTGGAGCATCGTCCGGGATCGCCTCGATCAGAACGTCGGGGTATGGCCCGAGCCAGATCGGTTCGGCGCGATACGTCGGCTCGGGTACGTCGGTCATCGGCTGTAGGTCCTCCGGGCGGCGACGGCTCGCCCGCAGGGCATCGAGCGCGCGGTTCGTCGCGATCCGATACAGCCAGGCACGAACCGACGCCCGCCCCTGAAACTGCTCAAGATCGCGCCACGCGGCGAGCAGCGTCTCTTGGAGCAGGTCCTCGGCATCCTGAGCTGAGCCGACGATCCGGTAGCAGTGCAGCTGAAGCTCACGCCGGTACGGGCCCGTGAGTTCGCCGAACGCTTTCTCGTCGCCAGCACGCGCCCGAACCAGGGTCTGGTCGCTCATCCCGAGCATCCTTGCGCACCGACTCGTTCTATCGCCACCACCACCAATTAAGACGTCGCAGCGCTCCGAAATCCGCTGGTCAATTTTCGTTCACGCGAACGTCTCAATGAACGCAGCCGGCAACAAGCCCCGATGAGAGGAGAACTAAGAATGGGAACGATCGTGATCAGCGAGAACGTCTCGCTCGACGGAATCGTCCAGGATCCAACCGGCGAGGAGGGGTCCATGCGCGGCGGCTGGTTCGGGGAGGTCAGCGACCGCGATCGCGCGGAGTGGACGAAAGTCGCGTTTGATGAAGCGTTACGCGCCGAGGCCCTGCTGCTAGGCCGGCGAAGCGATCAATTCTTCGGCTCGCGGTGGTCGTCGCGCAGCGGCGAGTTCGCAGACAGGCTCAACATCCTGCCCAAGTACGTTGTGTCCGCAACCATCCAAGACCCCGTCTGGAACAACTCGACAGTCCTCGAGGGCGACGTGGTGCACGCCGTCTCACAGCTCAGGGAGAAGCTCAGCGGAGAACTCCTCGTCTACGCCAGCCGACGGCTCGTGCACACGCTGGTTGAAAACGATCTGGTCGACCAGCTTCGGCTGATGGTCTACCCCGTCATCCTCGGAGCCGGCGTTCGCCTCTTTGGCGACACCAGCAACAAGAAACCGATCCGGCTCCTCGACACTCGGACCGTCGGCGACAGCCTCGCCTACCTCACCTACGAGCTCATCCCGGATCCATAACAGATCCGCGAACAACACCAACGACCAGCGCGACGCGCCGCCGGCAGGCTCGGCGAGCGATCCGGCAACGCTCCGACAGACCACCCTGATCGTCGCGGGCCAGATCACCCACCGTCGCTTGACATCTCCTGTTCTCCAAACCAGCAGCATCGGTGGGTCCTGGACGATGGTCGCGTGCACCTCGTTGCTCGAAAACGGGCAGCCTCGACCGGGCGGAGGACAACCGCGAGGACTTCTCCTTTGAATCGACGAGCGATTGTGGCTGCTGACCGTCTACTCCGGCCGAGTCTCGGCCTGCGCTTGCTTTAACGCGGCGTAGATTTCCTGACCTGGCTCCTGTTCCAGGACCATGCGCGTGTCGGCGGCAGGAGCTTGCGCGAGCCATCTCGTAGTCGCATCGCGATGGCGACCTGCGCGCCATTATCGACTAGCTCGAAGCCATCGATGTCCGTCCAGGCGTACTGGAATCTGTTGGGCCGGCGCGTCATCCTGCTCTCGACGCCGTCGCTCTTCACGACTAGGCCGCACCTCTCTCCGGCGTAGACCCAGCCTGCCGCTACGACGATTGGGATCGGGAGCGCCGCGGCGGCTCCCGCGTGCAGAAGCCCGGCGGTCACCGCCGCGGCCGCTAAGGGAGCGACAGAGCGTTGGTGGTTGAGACGGCCGCGGCGCCCGACCTGAGGGGCGTCACGGAGGCTGCCAGTTGGGAGATTGCCCTATTGAACCGGGGTCGGCTGCGCGCGCCCGCGCAGCGCCCAGACGAGGTAGAGCAATGCGCCGAGGATCATGTATCCGCCGACGTAGTTCAGGTGGGCGTCGTTCGCGCCCGAGCGCGCGATGAAGCTGAGGCCGGCGATCGTCGATAGGCCGCCGCTGACGATCATTGGCAACTGACCGTCCTGGGATCGACGTGCGTGGATGGCGACGCCGAGCTGGATCGCGCCAGAGATCGCCGCCCAGGCGCCGAAGCTCGCCAGCGTTGCGCCGGCGTCAGCGCCGAAGGCCGTCACGGCGATCGCGACGGCCGCCGCTGTGCTGAGGGCGGCGTTGACGCGGAGGATGTTTTGAGACCTGCCTCCGTACCTTGCCCCGGCGATGGAGGCGATGACGTCGATCAAGGGGTATGACGCGAGCAGGGCCGCCACGCCGGTCGCGAGGTCGGACGTCGTGGTGGGGTCATCGCCGCCGACGGCGATGATGATCGCTGCTGCCCAGGCGAGGGCGAGCACCGCTCGGACGTTGGCGATGCGCCGCGTTTGGTCGAGCGGGCGGGACGCGCGGTGTGCATCACGTGGGGTGGTGGAGACGGAAGACATTGTGAGGTCCTTGCGTAGGAATGCAGGGCAAGAAGCAGAACCATCGTTCTCTCTTTGTGTGGCGGGAGCTAACCAAACTCGCCGAGTGATGTCAAGAACCATCGCTCTCTCTTGTCGTATGATGCCCGCATGACCACCAGTACCGGCCGGCGTGCCGCGAAGCGCTCCGCGGCTCGCGAACGGCTGCTCAGCACCGCTTCGCAACTCTTCTACTCCGAGGGAATCTCCGGCGTCGGCGTCGACCGGATCGTCTCTGAGGGTCAGGTCACGCTCGCGACCTTCTACCGCCACTTTCCGAGCAAGGAGGACCTCGTCATCAGCTATCTCGAAAGGGTCCACGGCGCGATCGGCGAGCAGATCGCCGCGGTCATCACGCAGGTGCCGGGCCCGGCGGACCTGCGTGCGCTCGGAGACCAGGTTGTCTCCGAGCTTTCGCAGAATGGCTTCCGGGGTTGCGCGTTCATCAACGCCGCCTCTGAGTACGAGGACCCCGAGAGCCCGGTCCGGCGGGCCATTGCGAACCACCGCCGCTGGTACTACGACGTGGTTCGGCGGGCGTTCGACACCGCCGGACACCCACATCCGGGCAACGCTGCGCGCCACTTCCTGATGCTCCGGGACGGCGCCATGACCGGCGGCTCACTCGACAGCTCGACGACCGCGAAACGAACCTTCAACCGCGGCGTCGAGGGTCTCCTGCGATCCATCGACATGACGCCGGTGGACCCGACCGACGACGGCGAAGAGGGCTCCAGAGGCTGAGCGCGGCAGCGCCACGACGGATCGACGTCGGGCCGAGAAATGCGCGCGGTTGCGTTCTTCGGTGTGCACCGCGACTGCCGTCTAGGTGTGCTGTGTCGCTTGGCTGTGTTGCTTGGGGGCGAGGTCCGAGGGTGCGGATGTCGCGGACGGCGAGCAGCAGCGCGACTGAGAGCCCGTCGATCGCTCCGAAGGGCTAGAGCGCATCAGAGGTTCCGATGGCGGTAGCGAGCGGGCCGATGAGCGCGAAGCAAACGGCGCGAACAGGATCGATCCGAATCAGTCATAGGAGCTCCAGCTATAGCGACCCTCACCAAGCGATCGCCGGCTCGCTCGAGGCTGTCGGCTACTACCCGCAGACCCTGTTCTGCGACGCCCGCGGGCAGCGGACGATCGTTCACGGAGGCTCATATCTCACCGCAGCGGCGCTCGAGCGCGATGTCCGGCGATAAGCCCTCGGCCAGTGACCACGCTTGCGGACAGCATGCTCAAGGCCGTCGCAGTCAAGGTTCCGATTACGTACACACCACCCGTCGGGCTTTGCTGGGCTACCGCTCGTGCCAAGCAGGGTTGGCGAGCACAGTCGATGTCGCGACCTGGCGCTCCGGGATGCTCCAGTAGCGCCTGAGCAGCGATCGCGTGAGCTCGTCGCCGACGAGCTCGAAGTCGTGACGCCGGTAGAACCGGATCGCCCAATCGGCGGCCGCCCAGGTGCCGACAAGCATCGGACAGGTGCTGAGGCGCTGCAGGTCACACAGCAGGGCTGTGCCCACCCCGCGCCGCTGGTTGCCCGGCATCACATACGCGTGGCGAATGAGGTCGACGTCACCCATGGGCTGGATGCCCATGACGCCGATCAAGGAGCCGTTGACGTCATAACCCCAGAACGCGACGCCGGCGGCGATCTCGTGGTCAAGCTCGGCCGGGCGCATGTACGGCTCGTGCCAGCAGTCATCGGGGATGACGCCGCGGTAGGCCACCGCAGCGCCGTTGATGACTTCCAAGATCCGCTCCCGTTCCGTACCGTGGCAGCGCCGAACCCCGTCGTAATGCACGGTCGAAATCTAGCCGGACGACCCGTGCTCGACCCGCCGGCGAGTGCCCGACGCAATGGAGCCTTCGGGTGGCTGTCGCTCCCACTCCAGCGCCGGCGCGGCGCTGGGCACCGCCGTCGCCGGGACGATCCCACCAACAGCCCGGGGTTCATCCTCGCCAGCGAATGCCAGGGCCGGCGCCGCCATCCGAGGCCCTAAGCGTCCTCGCCCGTCGTCCCAGTCGCCTCCCCGGGCGTCACACGCCCGCCACCACGCGGCGATCAGACGCGCGCGAGCTGAGCGCTGGCACTGTCACAGGCGCCGCCTCTGTCCCGTCTCAAGGGACAAGATGAACGAGAGGAGCAGTCATGAAGGTTTTCCTAGCCGGCGCCACGGGCGTTCTCGGCAGAGCACTGGTCCCGCAGCTGGTGGCGCAAGGCCACGAGGTGGTCGGGATGACCAGGAGCGCATCCAAGCAGGACCTGGTGCGCAGCCTGGGGGCGCGCCCGGTCGTCGCCGACGCACTGGACCCCGACGCAGTCGCCCAGGCGGTGGCCTCCGCCGAGCCCGAGGTGATCGTGCATGAGCTCACGGCGCTGTCGGGTCCGATGACCATCCGTGACGCGCGGCACCCCGAACGCTTCAGCGGGGCGATCATGACCAACCGGCTGCGTACCGAGGCAACGGACCATCTCTTGGCCGCCGGGCGCGCTATGGGGGCGCGGCGTTTCGTGGCGCAGAGCTTTGGGGCGTTTCGATGGGCCCGCACGGGCGGGCCGGTGCTGACCGAGGCCGATCCCCTCGATCCCAACCCGCCCGCGGCGCTGGGAACGGCGCAGGAGGGGTACCTCTATCTGGAGCAGGCGGTGACGAGGATCGACTGGGGCGATGGCCTGGTACTGCGATATGGCGGCTTCTACGGCCCGGGGACCTCGGTCAGCCTGGCCGCGGATGCGGTGTTCGCGGCGCCGATCCGCAAGCGGCAGTTTCCGATCGTCGGCGACGGCGGCGGCGTCTGGTCACACATCCACATTGAAGACGCCGCGGCGGCGACCGCGGTGGCGGTCGAGCGTGGCCAGCCGGGTATCTACAACATTGTCGATGACGAGCCCGCGCGAGTGAGGGACTGGCTACCGGTGCTGGCGAACGCGCTGGACGCCAAGCCACCCAGGCGGATCCCCCGTTGGCTGGGTCGGCTGGCGGCCGGTGAGACGGCGACGCTCATGATGACCGACGTGCGGGGCGCCTCGAATAAGAAGGCCAAGCGCGAGCTCGGCTGGAAGCCGCGCTACGCGAGCTGGCGTCAGGGCTTCGCGCAGGGGCTGGGCTAAAGCGATGACCGAGCAGGAGTTCAACGAGCTGCGCCCGTCGGCGTTTGCCATCGCCTACCGGATGCTCGGCAGCGCCAGCGAAGCCGAGGACGTGGTGCAGGAGGGCTTCTTGCGCCTGCACCGGGCACGCGCGGAAGGCGAGCGGATCGAATCACCGCGCGCCTACCTGTCGACGGTGGTCTCGCGGCTGGCGCTCGACCAGCTGCGCTCGGCGCGAGTCCGGCGCGAGACCTACGTCGGCGAGTGGTTGCCCGAGCCGCTTCTGACCAGTGCCGACGACGATCCGGCCGACAAGGCCGAGACGGCGGACTCGCTGTCGCTTGCCTTCCTGGTCATGCTCGAAAGCCTGTCGCCCGAGCAGCGCGCCGCGTTCCTGCTGCGCGATGTGTTCGACTACCGCTATCCAGAGATCGCGGAGATTGTCGGCACCAGCGAGCAGAACGCCCGCCAGCTCACCACCCGGGCCCGCCGCCACGTGCAACAGCGGCGTCCCCGGTTTGAGGCCTCACGCCACCAGCGCGAGCAGCTCGCGACCCGCTTCTTCGCGGCCGCCGAGGAGGGCGATCTCAAAGGGCTGCAAGAGCTGCTGGCGCACGACGTGGTGCTCCATGGTGACGGTGGCGGCAAGGCACCCGCCATCGCCCGAGCCCTGCACGGCCGAAGCAAGGTGGGGCGCGCGCTGACGCGAGGGTTTGTGCGGCTAAAGACGCTGCTCGGCGGGTTCAACGCCCGCCGCGAGGAGATCAACGGCCAACCGGGCGCGCTGTTCTTCGACCGCGACGGCCGACTGGCCAGCGTGATCATCCTCGACATCGCCGACGGTCAGATCCAAGCCGTGAACTCGATCGTCAACCCCGACAAGCTGCGGCACCTCGGACCGGTCGCCGACGTCAAATCGCTATTGCGGTCAACCAGATGAACGCCAGCACCGCCACACCGCGCCTGACCGCATTTCCAGAGGCCCCTCGCGGGGATCACCCGTCACCAAGCAAGCAGCTGTTGCCCGTCGGCACCGCCTACATGGCACTCGCCTGGGTGATCTTCTTCTTCGCCTTCCATGTCTACTGGAACCTCGGCGGATCGTTCGGGGTCGGTGGCGAGGGATACGTCGGGGGCGCGAAGCTCAAGGTCGTCGGCTGGATCGTTGAGGTGCTGGCCGTGGCCGCGTTCCCACTCGGCGTATGGGTGAGCCTGGCCATCGCTCGCGGATGGCCGCAGGGCAAGACGCGCCGCGCCGCCGCGATCATCGTCTGGCTCGCGTGCACGGTGCTCGTCGTCCGTGGCGCCGCCGGGCTCATCGATGACCTGACGCGCGCGGTGGGCCTGCTCCCCAACGGGATCACCGGCCTCTCACACAAGCAAACGATGGGCGCGGCGTACTACCGGTCCACGTCCGCCATCTGGTCAGCCAACATCACCGACGGCTACTTCCTGGCCGGCGGGATCATCTTCGGCCTGCTGGGGTGCCGCTACCGCCCACCTCGATCAGAGACGAGACAAGGAGTGCCGCCATCGACCTCCAGCTGACCGCGAAAACGGCGCTGGTCACCGGCGCCAGCCGTCGATCGGCCTGGCCCACCGTGCGCGCCCTGCGCCGAGGGCAAGTCCTGCCTCGCCCGCAAACGGGCACGGAACCACGCTCGTGAAACCCGTGCGGAAGTGAAAGCGAGTCACGGCCCGTGCGTCGCCGAGCACCTCGCATTCGCAATTCCGCGGCTAGCCGGCGGGCTCGCAAGTGTTCGGTGAGCCTTCGCTATCGAGACGAGCTCGGCCGCCGAGGATCGACGGTGGACCGGGATCCGAGCGGTGGTCGATGGTCGGCAGAAACACAGCTAGTGTCGCGGCGCTGTTGACCGGCACGCTGGCCTTGGCTGAAGCGGGGCCCGGCACGGTCAACTGGTATGCGGCGCAGACATCCGCGACTACGTTCTGGATCTTTGACACGGTTTGGCAGTGAGGACGACCGCCAAGCACACATCAACGGCGAGATCGCGGCGGCGCTGATGGCTAACGCAGACGAGCTTCTGGCCTCGCCACCGGAGATTCTCCCGGCCGACGTGCTCGCGTCCAAGTAGCCCGGCGCAACGTCGTTGGCCACATCGCTCCTGACGGGGTAACGGTTTGCCGCTGGCGGTTACTAAGTTGGAGCGAGGCGACCGGGCGCCCGGGGTGCGTGGATGCACGAGGTGGCCGGCGTCAGCCGTCGGTGCGTCGCCGCGTCAGGGTGAAGCTGTCATAGGACTCGAGTTCGCCGCCGAATCCGACGACGCGGTAGTAGGTGACGTCGATCCGCGTGTGGCCGCCCGGCCGGTGGCCGGGATCCACGGAGAACGCGGCGAAGCCGTAGGAGTGGTCCTTGTCGCGGACTGAAGACCAGATCGCATTCTCCTCGGTGTAGTGCGACGCGAGATGACCGTTGGGTGCGCTGGGCGGGTTGGGCGCGGTGCGATCCGGTCCGACGGAGGTGATGACCTCGCAGACGGGGGGGTCGGTGAGCAGCTGGTTGCTGGGCACCGAGGTCCCGCCGCCACCGATGACCATGTGGACGGTCCCGTTGGTCGTGTCGATCGTCTGCTGGGAGCTGGGCACGGGCATGGGGGTCAGCAGCGTGCTGTTCGTGATGCCGCGCACCGGCTGGGTGCGTTCGTAGTGATGTTCGTGGCCGCAGACGACGAGGTCGACACCGTAGCGATCAAACAGCGGCATCCATTCCTGGCGGATTCCGAGGTCGGCGCCGTTGGCCCCCTTGGCGGTCGACATCGCGACCTGGTGCATGCAGACGACGATCCAGTCCACGGCGCGGTCGGCGCGGGCGGCTGCAAGCTCTGACTGCAGCCACTGCTTCTGGGCGCCCTGGGAGTATCCGTGAACGTAGCTGGAGCCGGCGTCCTGGAGGCAGACGTCGTCGTTGTTGATGGCGATCACTCGCACCGAGCCGACCTGGAAGGAGTACCACAAGCCCTCAGTCACGGCGGGGCCGCCGTTGGAGGGCAGATCGAAGTAGGTCTGGTAGGCGTGAAAGCCGTTGGGACCGATCGCTTCATTCTCATGGTTGCCGGCAGTCGGCATCCACGGCCGAAACCGGGCAGAGCGGCTGTTGTTGGCAAACCAGTCAGACCAGGTTCGCACGGGGACGTCGGACAGGTTGGCATAGCAGAGGTCGCCGTTGACGAGATGAAACAGGGGGGCGATCTTCTCCACTCCGGCGGTGACGTCGCCGGCTGCGGGGGAGCCGAGGTTGTCGTTCTTGTAGGCGGGCGCCGGGGCGGGCAGGCCCGTGGGAGCGGTGACGGTCGGCGTGCCCTGGTCGCCGTAGCTGGTGAAGGTGAACGCGGCCCGGCCTTCGGGCGCCGTGCGGAAGTCACCGACCTCGGTGGCGGCCCCAGCATGTTCGGCGGCGTAGACGTACTCGGTGTCTGGCGCGAGCCCGCGCAGCCGGGCCGAATGCACGTAGACGGGCTCGTCTGGCTCCCGTGGGTCCTGATAGCTGCGTGTGTCGGCCGCGACCTCACCGCGTTGGCTGCCGCTGGCCGAGACGACCTTCAGGCGCGGCTGTTGCACCGGCGCGTAGGTTTGCCAGGTGACGACGACCTCGCGACTGGCGCGGGCACCGAACTGCAGGTGTAGTCCGGTGATCGGCGGCCCCGACACCCCGGAAGGGCGCCGCATCCGGTGAAGCGTCCGGGGCGCCGCGCGGCGGGTGCGGGCGCTCGCCGCGCCGGGCGCGAGCTCGGTGGACCCGAGCGCCAGGCCGGCGGCGGCGCCCTGCAACAGCCGGCGTCGGTTGATCGCCGTGCGCGCTGTCTCCAGGACATCGGTGCTGGCTGAGGTCTCGTCGTGGCCGGGGGTCTCGCGCGACATGGCTGCTCCTGGATCGGGGACAACGAGCAGGCTGGCAGCGGCCAGGCGGTCAGAAGTTACGAGCCTGTGTCGATGAGCGTTCTCGGGACTGCGGAGTCTGAGGGGCAGGTGTCTGGGAGGGCCCGGAAGCGTCCGCTGGTGGATCGACCAGCGCACGGTGCCGGGCGGTCGCCAAGGCCGCGGGCGCGAGCGAGCCGGCCGTCTCGTTAGCGGTGACGAGTGTGGCGGCGTGATGCTGTGCGTCGGCGCTCCGCCGCTGATTGGCCTGGCGGCGAGCCGCTCTCGCCGAGCCGCTGCGGGCTCCTGCTGGCCGCCAGCCAGGCGCTAGTGAATGCTCCCGGTTTCCCTAGGTGAGTACTCCACGTCCTGTTCTCGGTGAGCGCACGACAAGGTTTCCTAACGATGACGCGACGGTCTGGCCAGCAGCAGCGTGAGCCGAACGCGATGGACGCTATGGCGCCCGGCCTGGATCTCCACGTCGATCACTGCCGTGACCCGGATGCGCTTTACCCCGGCGCGCCGGACGCGACGCAGCGCCGCACGAGCCGGACGGGAGAAGGTGACAACGAGTGTCCCTCGGCGGCCTTGGCGAAGCGATAGCGACCCAATGGCCAGTGCGCGCACTCGGGGATGAAAGCGTGGGCGGCGGGCGGCGGCCACGATGGTCATGCTCGACTTCTGGGCTTTCGGCGCGACGAAGGGCAGATCGACCCCGAGCTCGTGCTTGCGTGAGCGCAGCCGGTCCAGCGATATGAGCAGTGCCTCGTTGGCGCCATTGATGATCGCTTGGCAAGCCAACAGGCCGGGATCGGTCGGTGCGCCGACGAAGTGATCACACAGCGAGAGCTGAAGCAGCTCATCAGGGGCGATCGCCTGGACCGGGACACCCTTCTGCACGATCGACCGCAGTGCGAACAATCGGGTGACGTAGTTATTGAGGACCAAGACGAAGGTGTTTCGCGACCGGCAGGACACCGGATCTGGCGTCTGGACGCTCGGGTCGGTGCAGTAGGCCAGAAGCGAACCCGCGATGGCGCCCTGCTCTTGCTGTATGTCTGCCAAATACTGCTCGTAGTTGAGCTCGTACTGAACCTCAGCATCCAAGCCGGTCTTGGTTGGACTGGTCTGGTTGAAGTACGTGTTCATCTTGCAGTCAAGCTCGGGATTGTTTGTGAGCGGGGGCTTTGTGGTCCCAGGCGGTCCGCCGCTGACAGCATGTGCTTGGCCCGCGCCACCAAACGGGCTTGTCGATGACTGCACGCACTTCACCGGCGTTTCGACCCGCGCTGGTAGGCCCGATATGTCAATCGTGCCGGGCTGAGCGGGCTTGCTGCCTCCGAAGCCGCTACACCGTTGCCACGCCGATACGCAGACCTGGAGCGGGTCAGGGGCCGGCAGCTTGCCGACACAATCGCCGATGTAGAACGCGTCGCACACCAGCCGGACGGGTGACGTTTGCGAGCCCGTACTCGCGGAACTCGGCGCATGCCCGGCATCGCCACTGTAGGCCGCGGTGATGAGCGACGGCCCCGAAGCCGGCTCGACATACAGCACTGAGCAGCTCGCCACATCCGTCCGCGAGCCCGAAGCCACCAGAGTGCACGTAGCCCCGGCGCTGAAGAAGCCCGTGCTCGCGGTGAACCGCACCGGCCCAATGGGCGTGCTCGACGGAGCAGGGCCGGCATCAACCACCGTTGCCGCGCACGTGTCCGTCCCAAACGCGGAACTCGCCGAAGCCGTGCAGGAGACAGACGTGCTCGTCGGGCGTGCGCTCCCCGGCGGCGGAGGTGGCGTGGTCGTGGACGAGGGGGGACAGGTCGACGGCCCGCCCGTAGTGCGGAAGTCGAAGATCGGGCCGGAATGGCCGTTGCTGTCCGTGAACGTGCCCGAGAGCGTGTTTCCGTCTGCACTGATCGTCTCGGTCTCAGTCGACGTATAGCTGCCCTGGACCGTGTGGTTGACCAGCGTGCACCCACTGATCTGCCCCGTGAACCCATCGCCGATGACCGATCCGGTGGCGAAATCCTCGGACGTGATGTTCTTGGTGTGGGGGAACTGAGGGTTTGCCTCACAGGCCGACAGAGTCCCGCCGATGCACGCCCCGCCCTGGTACGTCCCGCGAACGTCGGTGTATCCGTCGGCCCATGCGCTTGCCACGAACGCCAAGCCCGTCGTGAGGACGGCGAGTACCACCCACCACACCACGGCTGGTCGGCTGCAAGGCCTCCTCCCCCAACGCGCGGCGAGCCGGACGCGATCTCGGCGAGGGGCGGTGGTTGCGGGGAGCATTGGCGGAGCGAACCATTTACCGGTCCTCTGGTCAATGCGTACGATTGCGTAGTGTCAGCCGATGGCGTTCTGGCGATGGTCGGGGAGATCTACGGGGCGCTCGAGGTGCCGCAGTTCCGTCGTTGCCTCCTCTCAGCGCTGGCGCGGGCGGTGCCGTCGGACTGGGTCTCGTTGAACGACATCGGGCCTGACCCAGCGGATCTGTTTGTCGTCGTCGAGCCGAAGATGACGCCCGAGGAGTTCGAGACCTTCGGCCGCTTGTCGCATCAGAATCCGCTCGTCGCCCACTACGCGCGGACCGGGGATGGGCGGCCATACCGGATCTCCGACGTCGTCGACCCGGTCGAGTTCCACCGCACCGAGCTCTATCGGGAGTTTTATGAGCCGCGGGGGATCGAGTATCAAATCGCCTTCACCCTTCCGGCTCCGCGAAATCGTCTCCTCGGCGTCGCGCTGAGCCGCCGACGTGCTGACTTCTCCAACGCCGAGCGCGCGCTGCTGGATCGGGCTCGGCCGTTTCTCATCGAGGGCTACCGCAACGCGATCACCCACTCCGGGGTGCCCATTCGTCCATCACCTGCCCAAGCGCTGCCCCCCTCCGCGCACGGGCTCGGCCTGACGCCGCGAGAATACGAGGTCCTGAGCGAAACTGCCGCCGGCCGGTCCGCCGTCGTGGTCGGCGAGCTGCTCGGACTCAGTCCGCGCACCGTGCACAAGCATCTCGAACGCGCCTATCGCAAGGTCGGGGTACGTGGGCGCCTCGCGGCGACTGCGGCGATGCGTCAGCTGGACGAGCAGCCCGACCACGCCAGGTCGACCTCGGCGGACGCCACCGACCGCTGAGAGTGCTGTCCGCATCCTCATCGCGATCTCGTGATCGAGTTGCTCCGGTACCGGGGTGCAGACGTGCTGCGTGCTGAGCGTTACGCAGATCAGTAAGCCGCAAGCGGCCGTCTCGGCTACATGAGACGCTTCGTGCGCTTTGGGCCTGAGCGGGCTGCGGAGGTCATGCCGGCAGCGCCGGGGTGTCGGGCGCCAAGCAATATGCAGCCGGACGGACCGCGGTTGTGTCAGCTATTTGGTGGGCGTGTGCCGCACTGTGCAGGGTGCGGGACGGCGGGGGTGATCGCCGCGCCGAACGGGGGCACCGCGTGCGCGCCCTGTGGGAGCATTGGGCGGTGCGACTCGGTCTTCACGCACTGGGCATCGGACCCGGGGCGCGTCGTGACGTGATCGACGCCGTGGCGGCAGCGGCGGAGCGATCGGGCTTCGCCACCCTGTGGGCGGGCGAGCACGTGATCATGGTCGACCGACCCCAGTCACCGTACCCCTACGCCGCCGACGGTCAGATCGCGGTGCCGGCTGCGGCGGACTGGCTCGATCCGCTGGTGGGGCTCAGCTTCGCGGCGGCCGCTACCAGCTGCATCCGGATCGCCACCGGTGTTCTGCTGTTGCCCGAGCACAACCCGGTGCTGCTGGCCAAACAAGCCGCGAGCCTCGACGTTCTATGCGGGGGGCGGCTGACCTTGGGCGTGGGGATCGGTTGGTCGCGGGAGGAGTTCGCCGCGCTGGGGATTCCATTTGCCCGCCGGGGAAAGCGTGCGGCCGAGTACATGCGGGCGATGCAGGCGCTCTGGCGCGACGACGTGGCCTCATTTGACGGTGAGTTCGTCTCGTTCTCTGCGGTGCGCGTCAATCCCAAGCCCGTTCGAGGCCGCCGTATCCCGGTTGTGATCGGCGGCAACAGCGACGCGGCGTTGCGGCGTGTAGCCGACTGGGGGGACGGGTGGTACGGCTTCAACCTGGCCGGTCTTGAAGCGGTGCGCGAACGCCTGTCGGTCCTTCGGCGGTTCTGCGGGGAGGCGGGACGGGACTTCAGCGGGCTCGACATCTCCGTGGCGCTGGCCTCTCCCGTGCCCGACGACCTCACGGCGCTGACGGAGATGGGCGTAGCCGAGCTCGTGCTGGTGGAAAGCCCTCCGGCGGATCCCGGCGCGGCCGAGCAGTGGGTCGTGGGGCTGGCGACCGAGTGGCACCATGCCTGAGGTTTGCGGTGGTCGATCCTCTTACGGGCGCGAGCTTGCGGTCGCGTACCTCGGCCCGGTCGCCGGCTCTCGGGCCGAGTCTGAGCCCAAACGTGACCCGACCGCTGGCGAGCGAGACTGCCGGATCGTCGCCCACGGAGCCACGAAGGCGCGGCTTGGCGGCCAAGCAGCGGTGGTTGGCTCTTGCGGAGTGAACTGCTTGGGAGCGGTTGGCGCTTTTGGGGTTGCCAGTGCTGGGCCTTTAGCTTCTGCGGGCGCGGTGGCGGCGGGCCTTGGCGGTGTTGCCGCAGCCGGTCATTGAGCACCAGCGCCGGCTGGCCGCACGCGATGCGTCAAAGAAGCGGGCGCTGCATGTGTCTGACGCGCAGATGCGCAGGCGGTGGTGCTGGTCGGTGCCGAGCAGGACAGCTGCGTCGAGGGCGACCTGGGCCAGAGCGTGCTGGACGGGATCGGCCGGTGGCATCGTGCCCAGCACCGGCAGGCTGTGCGGTGCGGTCAAACATGGTGGAGGGGTGGCGTGCCGCAGCCAGCGGTTGATCTCGTCGATCGCCTGGGGGGGTGGAGGGGTGTCCTCGATTGCGGCTTGGATGCCGGCGTCGATGGCATCGCGCAGCCGGCGGGCGCTGCGCAGCCGGGCGCCGGTGGTCCGCGCGGGAGTGCCGAGCAGGTGCGCCTGCTGCAGCCACTGGCAGAGGTCGCTCGTTGTCACAAGGGTCTCGACGTTGCGCCGCCAGCGCTCGCGGTGGGTGTTGACGAAGTCCGTCGCGGGACGACCGCCCAACCAGTACCACCAGTCCGCTCCGCTGTCGAGGGGAAGCTTCAGGTCGCCAGGCAGGTCCATAACCCTATTCTTGCATTCATGGGGGTTATCGACTACGTTGCCGCGGCATGAGCTACACAGTGTTGCGCGCCGAAGACGCGTTCTGGCGCCCGTCGAATCAGATGGGAGTGCTCAATACCGATCTGGCCAAGCAGCTCTCCGCCAGCACCCTGGGTGCGCGGCTGTGGCGCCTGACGCCCGGCCAAGCGTCAACCCGTCATCGCCATCTCGCCCAGCAGGAGCTGTATGTCGTCCTTGAGGGGACCGGACGCATCCGGGTCGAACAGGAGCTGTTGACCCTCGCTTCCCTCTCCGCGGTGCTCATCGCGCCCGACTGCCTGCGCCAGATCTTCAACGACACCGACATCGACGCGCTCTGGCTGGTCGTCGGGAGCCCGCCCGAAGCCGCCAACACGCTCGAGATGACTTCCGAGCAGCTCGCCACGCTCTATCCCGACGGACCCAAGGCACTTCCGCCCGAACTCAGTAGCGCATAACCACGAGCGCTCGAACCCCGCTTCCGGTCACTGCCCCATCCGATCACCGGTCATTCTCGCGAGGCCGACGATGGCGCGGGAGAGGGCTGCTTGTTGGGCATGCGAGACCACGGGTGATCAGCTCCGGGCACCACGATCGTCTCAGAACTGTGCGTGATCGATCCCCGCCCGGACCGCGAGGTCAACCCTCTCGTTCGGACACGGATCGTCGGTCGATGTGGCGCCCGGGTGATAGCCGGTGCCTGCAACGGGGTAGGCAATGGCAAATGGGTTTGCTCGTCTACCTCATCATCCTGTTCGTGGTTGGTCTCTTCGTAGGGGCGCTGGCGCGTCTGCTGCTGCCCGGCCGCGATCCGATGAGCGTCTGGATGACTGCGGTGGTGGGTCTGGTGGGAACGTTCAGTGCGGGTCTGTTCTCTTGGTATGTCCTGCATCGCCATGGCGCGGGACTGCTGTTGTCGGTCCTCTTCTCGATGCTCCTTGTCTGGCTGGTGCGTCGGTCGAGGACTGGCGCGCCAGGACGGCCGCGGGCGCGCCGGTAGTTAGCGGCGACGTCGTCGGTCGTCCGGCAAGCCACCAGTCAAGAGACAGCCGCCTCCTGATCCGTCGCCTTAGCCGTGCGGATAGCGTTCCCTTGCGGACGCTGGATCCGCTTCGAGGCTGCCTCCGGAACGCCAGCTACGCCGTCGGTTGGCCCACGGCGCCACGCCCGGGCTGCTGCTCTCGCTGTTGGCTGAGCTGAAGCAGGAGCCGCCACGAGTAGAAGCCTTGCCTGCGCCCCGTGACGGGAGTCCCAGCGCCGCGAAGGACCTCTCCAAAGCTGAGTCGACGGGCTCAATCCTCGTCGCTCGCTCGCGGTCGGTCACGGACAGGACCCATCCGGTTTACGTCCCGGTCACATGCCGACGAACCGGCTTCTGCAGGATCGGGGCCCAGACCTCTCGACATGAAAGCGGTAGCCGATGCTCAAATCCCGATGGGCGCATAGCGACGACGACGCAGATCCGCAGGTCACGCGGCAGCGCCGGCAGCCCTCGCGCCGGCGGCTTGGCGTCATCGGCGGGGCTCGCCTGCGGCTCCGCACCGCCGCGCTCGGCATCAGCGCGGTCGTGCTCGTCGGCGCGGGCGTGGCGGTCGCCTCGACCCAGATGTTCGGCGAGAACCAAGTCGGCACCCAGTACGCCAACGGCATCCAGGTCTCGAGTGACCAGATCATCAAGCCGCTCGGGGAGCGCCTGCTCACCCAGTACGGCAAGTTCATGGGCTCCACGATCAGCCCCGACGGGCGCTTCCTCGCCGCTACCAGCAGCGATAAGGGCGTCGACCTCCAGATCTTCGACCTCTCCAGCTACAAGCTCATCTGGACGGCCGGCACGACCAGCCAGCTGCCGGGTACGACCACCCCGCCCGACCAGAACCTGAGCGACGGCACGATCGGTCAGGCGGCCCCGACGTATTCACCGGACGGCAAGTTCCTCTGGGTTGGGCAGCAGGACGCCCTGACCCGGTTCCCGGTCAACGCCGACGGAACGCTGGGTGCGCCGGCCCGCTTCGCGCTCCCGACGGTGGGCAGCCACCCTTCGGGTAACGCTGCGACTCCAACGCCCAACTCCGCGCTGGTGGGCCAGATCGCCTACTCGCCCGACGGTTCGACCTTGTACGCCGCGCTCAACGGACAGAACTCCGTCGCGGCGATCAATCCCAACAGCGGTGCGGTGGAGCGGACATGGAACGTGGGGATCGCCCCGCGCGACCTGCAGTTTGTCGGCAACAAGCTCTACGTGAGCGACGAGGGTGGCCGCCAGGCGCAACCGGGCGACACGACGATGGGCTCCTACGGCACCGCGGTTCCGGCCAACGGCTACCTCGGCACGTCTACGACGGGGGCCGTCAGCGTCCTCGACACCTCGAACCCGTCCGCAGCGGTTGGATCCATTCCGGTCGGCCTGCATCCGACGGCGATGTACCAGAGTGGCAACGCGCTGTTCGTGGCCAACACCAATAGCGACACCGTCTCGGTCATCAACACCGTGACCGATCAGGTCGTTCAGACGATCGACACCCGGCCGTGGCCGGAGTCCTCGGTCGGCTATGAGCCCGACGGCATCACGCTGACCAGGGACGGTCATCTGCTGGTCACGCTCGGGCGGGCGAACGCCGTCGCGGTGTACCGCTACGGCGGATCCCCGCAGGAGCCGGTGAGCTATGTCGGCTTGCTGCCGACCGACTACTACCCGGCCAACGTGGCGACCGCCGGAAACCAGATCGTCGTCACCAACCGTCGCGGGATTGACGCGCGCGGGCCGGCGATCACGACCTACAAAGGGCCACAGGTGCCGACCGTCAGCGGTCACGATACGCACAGCACCACCGCGTCGCTGACGCGTTTCACCCTGCCGAGTGACTGGGCGATCGCGCGCGATACCCGCGCGGTGTTCGAGCAGAACGGCTGGACCAGGAACAGCGTCCAGTACGCCTCCGGGCACGAGCAGGGATACGACCGGGGCCACGACGGGCGTGGCCGGGGTCGCGGCGGACACGGCTGGGGCGACGGAGCCAGAGCAGTTCCGGTCCCAACCCGCATCGGCGACCCGTCAACGATCAAGCACGTCTTCTTGATCGTGAAGGAGAACCGCACCTACGACCAGCTGCTCGGCGACCTGGGTCAGGGCAACGGGGATCCGTCGCTTGCCCAATTCGGCGAGAGGGTCACGCCCAATCAGCACGCGCTGGCCAAGCAGTTCGGTGACTACGACAACACATATGACGTCGGCACCAACTCGGCCGAGGGCCATAACTGGCTGATGCAGGGCGACAACCCCGAATACACCGAGTCCTCGGCGGGTGAGTACCAGCGCAGCTACGACACCGAGGAGGACGTGCTCGGTCACCAGCGTTCGGGCTTCCTGTGGACTGCCGTCGAGTCCGCAGGCGCAACCGCCAAGAACTACGGGGAGTTCGAGTACACCGAGGGCAAGCCGGCAGGGACCTGGCAGCAGTACTACTGCGCGGCAAAGAGCGTCGAGAACGGCGGTGACCCCTCGCAGCTGACCACCCCGGACCTGAAGGGCAACTACGGCTCGGTGATCCCGTCACTCAACGCGATCGCCGACCACCAGTCCCCGCCGTTTGACCTCTCGATCCCGGACATCTACCGCTACCAGATCTGGAAGCAGGACTTTGTGCAGAACGGCCCTGCCAACTTCAACATGATGTGGCTCTCCAGCGACCACACCGGCGGGCCGACCACTGCGGAGGCTGGGGTCGCCGAAAACGATCTGGCCACGGGCAAGATCGTCGACACGATCTCGCACAGCAAGTACTGGAAGAACTCCGCCATCTTCGTCCTCGAGGACGACAGCCAGGACGGAGCCGACCATGTCGACGGCCACCGGGCTCCGGTCCAGGTCATCAGCCCCTGGGCCCAGCACGGCAGGGTGATCAGCACCTACTACTCGCAGATCAATGCCGTCCGTACGATTGAGCAGATCCTCGGCGCTCAGCCGCTCAACGAGAAGGTGGCCGCTGCGACGCCGATGTACGACGCGTTCACCAGCAAGCCCAACAACGCACCGTTCAACGCGGTGCCCAACCAGGTGCCGCTCACCGAAGGCATCACCACGCCGCCGGCGTGTGGGCTTGACACGCTCGGCCAGTCCGGAGCGGCAGCGCAGGCGATCGAGCGGGCACAGGTCCGCCAGGCCACCGTCCCCGCGGGCGCCTCGGCGATCGCGGCCGCCTGGAAGCGTTGGATCACCACCCAGCACACCACCGGGAACGGGGCGGTCCCCGACTACGCGGACCCGGAACAGATGAACCGGTACACGTGGTACGAGGCCCACCACTTCAAGGTGCCGTACCCGGGTGACCGGACGATCTACGCCCCGGCGCAGGTCCCGGGCGCCTACATCCCCAGCCCGGACGCGCCCTAAGGGAGTCCGGATCCCCAGCTGGACTGCATCCCAGGCGGCGGCCCGTCGGAGCAATCCGGCGGGCCGTCCCCGCGGTTGGGGCTCCATCAGGCAAGCTCTTGTCGTTGACTGAACACTCACCGAGTCGCCGATCGGCGGCACCGCCCGAGTCCGACCAGCCGTCCCGGGTGCCGGCTGAGTGTCGGCCGGCGCCGGCGTCAGCCGTCAGGGCGCGCGGACTCACCAAAGCGTTTGGCGAGGTCATCGCTCTTGACGGCGTCGACCTTGAGATCGCCGCAGGCCAGATTCATGGTCTGGTCGGTCCCAACGGGGCCGGGAAGACGACGTTGCTGGGCTTGATCCTCGGCCTGACCGAGGCCGACAGCGGCGAACTTGAGATCCTTGGCAGTCCCGTACGTCGGACGCTCGCGGTGCCTGACGGAGTGGCCGGGTTCGTCGATGGACCCGGTCTCTACCCGTCGCTGAGCGCTCGGCAGAACCTGGCTGCCCTCGCCCGCCTCCGGGGCGACGGCGCTGAGGACATCGCCGACGTGCTGGCGGAGGTCGGGCTTGCCGATATGGCCGACGACCGCGTTCGCGGGTTCTCGCTCGGGATGCGACAGCGTCTTGGGCTAGCCGCTGCGCTGCTGGCCAGGCCTCGGCTGCTTGTGCTCGATGAACCGGCCAATGGGCTTGACCCGGCCGGCACCCGTCACGTGCACCGGGTGCTGACCCGGCTGGCGGCCGACGGCACCTCGGTGGTCCTGTCCAGCCACCGGATGGATGAGCTGGCCACCCTGTGCAACGACGTCACCCTCCTTGCCACGGGACGCGTGGTGTTCTCCGGCCCGGTGCGCGATCTGGTGGTGGACAGCGACGAGCTGGACTACCGACTGCGTACCTCCGATCCCGTAGCGGCCCGAGCGGTCGCGGTCCAGGTGCCCCATCTGCGCGTCCTTGTCCCGGATGGGCTGTCACCGCGTCCGCACGATGAGACGCTCACCGTGCGCGCCACAGTGCCGGTCCTGGACGACCTGGTCGCGCGCCTAGTCGGCGCCGGGGTCGCCGTGCGCGAACTGGCCCCCGTCGTGGCGCCGCTGGAGGCGGCCTTCCTGGCCCTGACCGCGGGGACGCCCGAGCGCAGGGAAGACGCATGAGCGCTGCGGCCGTCACCCTGCCGAGGACCCAGAGGCGGCCGGCCCCGGCCTGGCGCAGCTATCGCTTTGAGTTGGTCAAGCTGCTGGCGCAGTGGCCGGTCCGGCTCGCTGTTCTCGCGTGCTGGATCGGCCCGGCGTTGCTCGTGGCCGCCATCAGCCAGCAGAGCTCGTTGCCGGCTGACACGGTCTTTGGCCGTTGGATGCACCAGACCGGGTGGGCGGGGCCCCTGGTGGTCCTGTCGTTCTCCTGCAGCTGGGTGCTGCCGCTGTTGACATCGTTGGTCGCCGGCGACGTGTTCGCCAGCGAGGACCGGCTCAACACCTGGCGTCACCTGCTCGTCGCCGTTCGGTCGCCCCGGCGGATCTTCGCCACCAAAGCACTGGCCAGCCTCACCATCATCCTGGCGCTGGTCGCCGGGCTGGCGATCTCGGGCATCGTGGGCGGACTGCTTGCAGCGGGCGACCGTCCGCTGGTCGGCCTGGACGGCCACCTGCTCAGGCCCGGCCAGGCCGCTGGTGCGGTTCTGCTCGCCTGGGTCAGCACCCTGGCCCCGACGCTGGCCTTCGCCGGGGTCGGGCTGCTCGGCTCTGTGGCGTTCGGTCGTTCTCCGCTCGGGCTGGTCACGCCCGCGCTGCTCGCCCTGCTCATGCAGATCGCACAGCTGCTTCCGCTGCCGGTCGTCGTGCGCGTCGCCTTGCCGAGCTATGCCTACACCGCCTGGCGGGGTCTTTTCACCGACCCGGCCCAGATCGGGCCGCTGGTCATCGGCGTGGTCGTCAGTCTTGTGCTGGCGGTGAGCGCCGCGGCGCTGGCCTACCGGCTCTTCATGCATCGCGATTTCACCGACGTGGCCTACGACGGGTTCGGCCGCCGTGTGCTCGTGCGAGCGGTGCTCCCGCTCGCGGTCCTGTTCGCGGTCATCGTGGCGGTGATCGCCGGCACGACGCCGGCGTCTGGCTCGGGCATCGATGGCGCTAAGCTCAACCGCTCGCTTACCACGGCGTTCGCCCATCTGTACCGCATGCAGACGGCCGAGCTGCATCGTCCCGCCTTCACCGAGGCAGGACTGCGGGCCGGCGCCTCCTGTCAGAAGGGGGGTGGCCTCGAGGCGAATTCGGGGCCGGGCAATGACTGGCGCTGCGTGGTGACGTGGCGCCTGCCGGGCTCTGCGGCGGTGGGCCAGGCGATCTACCAGCTCGACGTCAATCCCGACGGCCGGTACGTCGCCGACGGGGACGGCCCGCAGGAACTCAACGGCTTCTTCCAGGTCCAGACCTCAGCCGGGAATGTGCCAAATCCGCTGTGGCAGTTCGACGGGTACATCAACCTGTTGACCGCTACTTCGCCGGGGTAATCCGATCGGCCGGGCCGCCCGATACGGCACAGATGAGGCCCGCATCAGCTCCGGCCGCCGTGATCGAGGCGCTCGTCGTATCGCGCTTGAGCGCGGCCACCTCAGAATCCTGCCTCATGAGATCGACCGAGCGGCCCGAGGCGATCGCGCAGTCTGTCGCCGCTCTGCTGACGACGGGCTCGCTGCGCGTGGCAGTGGATCTGAGCGCTCGCCACCGTTTGGCTTGGGCGGGGTCAGGAACGCGCAGGGACGTCGCGGAGGAATCGTAGAGAGTCAGCGATGGACGGGCGCACTAACAGTTCGGTTCGCCCATGCTGGAGCCGCGGTCGCCCGGAGGCGGCCGCGGTTCCCAGCACCGTGTGGACGGTTAGTCGGCGTCTTGGTGTCGGTGGTGTTCGTGGAGGGGGAGCAGGCGCGTCCTGGTTACGTATTGCGCTACTTCGGCGCCCATCTGGGCGGCGGTGGCGCACGCGGTGCGGAAGTGGATGCCGCCCCACACGCGCGCGTTCTCGACTTGCCCGATCGCCGATGAGAGGCTCGTGAAGCTGCGTTCGACGCCGGGCAGACTGGTGGATGTGGCGGTGAAGGGGGTGTCATCGCCGTAGAAGGAGGCGAGCACGGTGGCAGCCCCGCTGCTGACGCCTGGATGACCGGCCGGATATTCCTGAAATGCCGGCGTGATTAGCAGCGGCGTCCAGTTGGAGTCAGAGCTGGTGTCGGGATTGCCGTCGCTGTCGGCCTGCTGAATGGCAGTGATCGGCCGCCACGTGTCGTAGGTGTTCTTGGCGCTCCAGATCGCGATCGTCGAGTCCGCCAGGGAGATGTTCATGAGCGCCAGGATCCGAGCATCGGTCAGCATCGACCTGCCCCGCTGTTGCGCGAAATCGTCGGCGACGCGGTTCCAGATCGCCGTCGGAGTGTCGGATTGCCAGAAGATCGCCGTCTGGGTCTGCTCGGGCGTGCGGATCGTGCTGTTCGCGCTGCCGAGTGCCTTGACCTCGTTGAAGTCCCGGGCGTAGCGGGCGCTGGTCAGAGGCGGCGGCGGCTCGGGCAGGAACTGGTCGGGGGAGGCGAGCGCGAACGGGATCATGCTGGCGAACTGTCTAAATAGCGGCACCGGCACGAATGCGGGCGCTGTCGGCGCCCAGCGCCCGGCGATGCCCGCGGGAGGGTACGTCGCCGGGGCCGTGCTAAACCCGTCCGTCGCGCGCCAAGCCAGGGTCGCGTCTGCGACCGTTTTGCCCCATTGAAGGCCCTCGGCGATCGACCGATCGTCACGCTTCGAAGCGTCGGCGATCTGCGCGATCGTGTCATCGAACCGCTGGTCGAGCATCGATTGTTGGGCGGGAAACAGGGTGACGAGCGCTTCGTGCGCCGCCGCCGCCGTGGCCGCCGCGCGCGAGGCACCGCGCGGCGCGTCCGGTACCACGTGCATCGGCGTGTAGCGACCGGCGATCCCGTTGACCGCGTCAAACACGGCCGACTGCACGATCGCGCCGACCCGTGTCGACGGTGGCGGTGGCGTCTTGTCCACCTCTAGAGCATCGATCATCGTCCGGTTCCAATCGGTGACGACGTCCGCGCTCGCCACGGCCGGCGCCGTCAGCGCCGCGGTCGCGATGAGCACCAGCGCGAGTCTCTTGATCATCACGATCCGTCCGTTCCTAGAGGTGTGAAGCATATGTTCATTGACGTGCCTTTCTAGTGATCGCGCCCCAGGTCTGTCACCGTTAGGTGCAGGGCTCGACCTGTCTGGTGGAGCAGGTGCGCGCGGGCGTACCTACGGTTGCGGGTGGTGTTTCGTTGCTCGCAGGATCGGGATAGGCGATCGGTGCCGAGGAACAGCTGGAGGCTTGGGATTGACGCTGAGGTAGCTGGTCGAGCCGCCGCACGCATGGAGCCAGGCGCGGCCGCTCGGGACATCGATGTGTCCCGTGGGAGCAGGCGCCGCCCCAGCCAAGCGCGCCGCCGCGCTCATCGACCCCGTCCGACCAGCGCCCGTCGCGCCTAAGGAACCGCGGCGCGAGACGGCATGCTGCCATTGATCAGGATGACAATCCTGCATTTCAGATTCGTGCCCCCCTCGACAGCCCGCGATGGTTGACGCGGGCCTGATGCCCGCCGCAGTCATGCGAGCGGCGCGCCGTGTTCGGCGGCGGGCGGCGGTCGCGGTCAGCTGATCATGGCTTGGTCGGTGGGCGAGGCGCGTGCGCTGCCCGGAGATGACAAGAGCTCCACCCACGCTGATCATCGAGAGCGCGAAGCCGCCGGCGGCGCCGATGCCGGCATCGCCCCAGTCAAACCCGCTGTCGCGAGTGGTGATGCGCACGATCGCTGGTGAGCTGTCCGCAAACTGGTTGATTGGAGTGTGGCCGGCGTTTGTCGGGACGGGGGATGCGGGAGCGGTCAGGTCGTAGCGTCTGGCTGACGCCGGGGCTGCGCTGGCGGCGAGGGCGAGCGCGACGGCGATGCTGGTCGTGATCCGGTGGGTGATGGTCATGGCGAGTGCCCTTCGGTGGATGTCGATCGCCGAGTGCGAGCGCTTGGGGCGAACCCTGCGCTTGGACGGTCAAGAGGCGGTCGACGGCGGTCAACAACCGGTCTAGGCGGCGGTCGGGGAGCCGTTGTCTGGATGGAGGTATGGGTGGTAGCGTTGAGCGCCAGGGACAGATCGTGATCGAGTTTCGAGTCCTGGGGGCACTTGAGGCGGTTGATGGAGATCGACCGCTAGCGCTCGGGAGCCCGCAGCAGCGGGGGCTGTTGGCGGTGCTGCTCTTGCATCGCGACGAGGTGGTGTCGTGTGATCGTCTGGTCGATGCGCTGTGGGGAGGGCGGGCGCCCGTCAGCGCGGTCAAGATCGTCCAGGGCTATGTCTCCAATCTGCGCAAGGTGCTGGGCGATGGGCTGCTGATCACGCGCGGACACGACTACGTCTTGCAAATCCAGTCGTGCCAGATCGACAGCGACCGCTTTGAGTCACTTGTCGCCGAAGGTCGACGCGCGCTGCAGGAGGGCGATGCGCGGAGCGCGGCTGTCCGGCTACGTGAGGGGTTGGCGTTGTGGCGCGGGCCACCGCTGGCGGACTTCAGCTATGAGCCGTTCGCTCACGCTGAGATCGCGCGTCTGGAGGAGGCGCGTCTGGGGGCGGTGGAGGACCGGATCGACGCCGACTTGATGCTGGGTGATCACCGTGGAGTGGTCGGTGAGTTGGAGGGGCTAGTCGCGGCTCACGCTCATCGCGAGCGCCTGTTGGGGCAGTTGATGCTCTGCCTGTATCGCTGTGGGCGCCAAGCCGACGCGCTTGAGGCATATCGACGAGGGCATCGGGCGCTTGGTGATCAGCTCGGGCTCGAACCCGGTCCCGAGCTGCGAGCGCTCGAGCAGCGCATCCTTACTCAGGACCAGACGCTCGACGTAGCGGCGCCGAGGGCACCTGCGGTGCGCGACGCTGAGCACTGGCATGCCGGGCGGGGGCGGCGGGCGATCGCGGCGGGTGGCGTGCTGTTATTGGCGGCGGTGCTGGCGGCGGTGATCGTGCAGCTCGCTGGTGGCGGTGGAGTGGTCGCGGCGGTGCGGGTCTCGCCGAACTCGGTCGCGGCGATCGACACCCGCAGTGACCGTGTCGTGGGGCAGGTCGCGGTGGGGGCGCGACCGAGCGCGATCGCGTTTGGCTTCGGGTCGCTGTGGGTGGCGAACCTCGATGACGAGAGCGTCTCGCGTGTCGACCCCGCGACGCTGCGGACGCTGCGGAACTTCTCGGTCGGGGATCGCCCGACCGGGATCGCTGTCGCGGGCGCACGGGTGTGGATCGTGGGTCCGAGTCCGACCTCGACGTACGTCTCGGTCAGAGGTATCGATCCGCAGTTCAACGCGCTCGACCGGAGGGTTGTCCGGATCGGCAATGTCGTCCCGGGAAGCCCGGCAGCGATCACGGCTCGAGCCGGCGCGCTTTGGGTGGCGCCGTATGCCGGTGAGTTGACGCGCCTCAACCCCGGAACGCTACGGGTGATGGATCAGGTTGATCCTAACGGCGGCCCTGCGGGGATCGGTCTGGGTGCTGGCGCGACGTGGGTGACCGACAGCTTTGCCGATGACGTGACGCGAGTTGATGCCACCGGCCTGCGGACGCCGATCGCCGTCGGGAACGGCGCGAGCGCGATCGCGGTCGGCGGTGGCGGCGTGTGGGTGGTCGACACCGGTGATAACGCGGTCGTGCGGATCGATCCTGCCACCTGGCACGTGACGGCGACGATCCCTGTCGGGAACGGGCCCACGGGCATCGCGGTCGGTGACGGCTCGGTGTGGGTTGCCAACAGCGGCGACGGGACCGTGACCAGAATCAACGCCCGCACCGATCGCCGCCAAGCCACGATCACGGTGGGTGGCAGCCCGCAACAGATCACGGTAGCCCGCGGCCGCGCCTGGGTCACGGTCGACATCCCCACCATCCCCCAGAACCGGCTTCTCGCCGACAGCACCGCACGACTGAACGCACAGTCCGATGTCGACTCCCTGGATCCGGCGCTCGCCTTTTTACCGGAGTCGGAGCAGCTGCTCTACGCGACGTGCGCGAAGCTCTTGAACTATCCCGACCGCCCGGGTCTGTCGGGATCCCAGCTCGTGCCCGAGGTCGCGCGGTCACTGCCGGCCCGCTCCGCCGACGGGAAGGCCTACACGTTCACGATCCGCACCGGCTTTCGCTTCTCGCCACCATCCGACGAGCTGGTCACCGCCCAGACGTTCAAGGACACGATCGAGCGAACCCTCAACCCGGCGATGAAGAGCCCGGCCGCCAGCCAGTTTGGTGACATCGTCGGCGCGCGCGCGTACATGGCCGGAAAGACGCCGCACATCGCTGGGGTCATAGCGCGAGCGCGAGGAAGCACGTTGACGATCCGCCTGACCGCGCCCGCACCCGATCTACCGTCGCGGATCGCCGAACCGTTCTTCTGCGCGGTGCCCCCCGACACGCCGATCGAGCGCAACGGCGTGCCGGAGATCCCCTCGGCCGGCCCGTACCGAGTGACGTCCTACACATCCGGCCAAGGGATCGTGCTGACCCGCAACCCCAACTATCACGGCAGCCGTCCACATCGGCTGGCGCGGATCGAGTTGAATGTCGCCGTCTCGCCTCAGCGTGCCATCGCCCAGGTCAAGGCCGGCCGCGCCGACTACGCTCTTGACGGCGAAGTCACTCAGCCCGACGCCGCCTCCCTCGCCGCCCGCTACGGCGCCGGGAGCTCTGCCGCCAAGAGCGGCCACCAGCAGTACTTCGTCACCCCAGGCGAGACCGTCGATTACCTCGCGCTGAACACCCACCGGCCCCTATTCGCCAACGCGCGACTGCGCCGAGCGGTCAACTACGCGATCAACCGCACCGCGCTGGCCGACCTCGGCGGCGGCGGATCGCCGCTGCCGGAGCGACCCACCGACAACTATCTCCCGCCCGGCATCCCCGGCTACAGCAGCCGCCGCGTCTATCCCCTGACCCCGAACCTCGCCAAAGCGCAAGAACTCGCTAAAGGCCAGCCACACCGAACGGCCATGCTCTACACCTGCTCCAGCCTGGCGTGCGCCGAGCAGGCGCAGATAATCAAGAACGATCTGGCGACGATCGGCATCGGGCTCCGCGTCAAAGCCTTCCAGTACCCGATTCTCTTTGTCAAGCTCGCCAAGCGCGGCGAGCCATTCGACATCGGCTACTTCGAATGGGACGCGGATTACCCGGATCCGGTCGACTTCCTCAACCTACAGCTCGAGAACCCCGCCGTCCTCCCTCCGCTGAACGACCGCGCCTACCGTGGCCGGCTGGCAGCAGCGGCACGACTCACTGGCGCCAAGCGCTACCTCACCTACGCCCGACTCAACGCCGAACTGAGCCGCAACGCCGCCCCCTTCGTCGCCTACGGCAACGCCTCCACCCACGAACTGTTCTCCTCACGGATGGGCTGCCAGACCTACAGTTTCTATGGCCTCGACCTCGCCGCCCTGTGCACCAAGAAGAAAACCAGCTAAGCATCGACGACCACGACGGGCGCTACCCGTCTCCGCCCCCGGGGAGCACCAACGCTGACGACCAGCCCGTCCCGCTTCGGTCCACCAACAGCTGACAGGCCACCGTTCGCTCGTGAGTAATCAGCGCACCCGTACCGCAAACGAAGCCGGCGGCCTGCACGAACCACCGGCAGTCTCGACGACCTCTGACGCCGCGACCAGTCAGCCACGTTCAGGGCCGACTGCGGCCACGAGCTGGGACCCACGCTCGTCGCAGTCAACGTTCCCTTGCGAACGTCTCCGCGGAACCGTCTCGGGGTCATGGGGAGCGCGTTCAGCGATCCCCCCTTGTCGTGGAGCTTGTTTCCACTCAGGTGAGTGAGCGTATGTTCGCGACGTCGTACTCCGCGACCGAGGCGGAGAGCATCGCGGCGCTCTGCTCGTCGCTGGGACCACTGCCGCGGAAGGCCTCGACTGCCGCCTTTGTCTCCCAGCGTTCGAAGATGTCAATGCGGCCGGGATCGACCAGGTCGGCGGTGATGGCGAAGTCGAGGCACGCGGGCGTGCTCCGCGCTTGGTTGACCACTCCTTTACAGCCCACGAGATAGGACTCGCGCTGGTCAGGCTCCACAACGATGTGTCCGGCAACAATCATCATGCGCTGCTCCTTTTTTGGGGGTTGGCCGTCGCAGAGTAGGACTGCGGGCCGCGCACGAACTCGTCGGTGGGCACGAAGGAGCAGCGAGGTCGCCGAGATCTTCCGACGCGAGCGACGTTGGCAGCCGCTCGAACTCCGATACACCTCAGTAGGTCTGCAACAACAGCGTCGAGCTGATCGCCGCCCCGGTCTGGGGTGCGTGCTCGGCGCTCACCCTCAGAGTCACGGTCCGAAGTGCCCCCACGAACGTCCGGTGGTCGATCCCGCTCGAGACGGAGACCCGCTTTCCGCGCGCAAGGGAGGGCGCTCGACGGCTCAGCCTGCCGGGCGTCGCATGCTCGTCACCGGCGGGCACGCTCCGGCCTGCGAAACGCTGGTCACAACGAATCCGTGGCGCTCATAGAACGGCACAGTCCGCGGGTTCGGCGTTTCGAGGAACGCCGGCAGGTGATCCGCGTCCACTCGTGCCAGACATTGCTTTAGTAGTTCCGCTCCGAGGCCAACCCCCTGCCGAGCGCTGTCGACGCCCAGCCATGGCAGGTACCAGTGCAGATCCTTGGGATGAGCGGCGTCCATCTGCTCTAGCACCGAGAACGTGTCGGCCTGCTGTTCGGTGGGGACGGACTCGTTCAGGACTGCCACGATCGCATCTGCGTCTGGTTCGGCCCCCGGCGGAATCCAGATCGCCACGGCGGCAAAGTCCCCGAGGCTGAAGACTGTTTCGCTCTCAAAGCCGCCGCTGCCGAACGCTGCCACGAACCGCGCGAATCGCGTCAGGTACTGCAGCGGCTCGGCAAACAGCCATCGCTCGACCGGATCGGCAATGAACGCCGACACCAGCGTTGCGATGACTTTGGCCTCGTCGCCCTTGTCCACCGATGCGATCGTCGCCAGGTGCACGCACGGAATTCTATGGCCGGACCCAGTGCCGAACTGCCTTCGCCAGATCCACGGTCAGCCGGTGGCTCCCAACCGTTCGCTTAGCGTTCCCCTGCGCATTACGTGTACGCGGAACGTCTCACGTGCCGGCTCAACGCGCTGAAGTGTCCGGATGTCGTTGGTCCTGTGCGACGGCCGCGGCGGCCATCCTGCATGAGAAGCGCCTCTACGTCGTCAATGTTCGCGAACATCCAACACTGAGCCTTTCGGCTGCCGCCTGAATCAAGAGCGCGCGAGTTCGAGGGCTAGGATTTGCGCGTGCTGGAGTGGCGTCTTGTTGGCAGAGGTCTCCACAACCCCCAGATCCTCGCCCGCGATGCGCAAGGCGGAGTGCTGGCGATCAACAGGGTTGTGTCGTCGGAGCCACCGGACAAGTGGTGGTTGACCGGCCGTAATTACGGACTCGGGACCGAGCACGATTCGCAGGCCGAAGCGAAAGCCGCGGCGCAACACTGGGCTGACACCGGCGAACGCCCCGACCAGAGCAACTCCGACTCCTGAGCCTTCGGACTGCCGATCTAGCGACGCTTCTTGGTGATCGCCGAGCAGTAACCGTCCAGACCCCACTGGCGTGTTCGATGGCCGTTGCTCATCGCGCGACCCGATTGGTGAGAGCCACCCCTCGCTGCGGCGCGTTACGCTGGCCCGCATGAGCGTCGAGACGAGCGCCGTAGGCGGCTCAGGCGGCCTGCCGCCGGTCCGGCGCCGCGGTACGTGGATCGCCTGGGGGTTGGTGCTCCAGGTGATCGGCGTGGGGATCCCGGTCACGGCGGCCCTTCAGCGCGCCAGTCGGGACGGCGCGCTCGCGAGCATCACGCACTACACCGTCCGGCTGGTCTGGCACGAGATGCTCCGCAGCCACGCCGACATCGCGCTCATCGTGCTTGGGGTCATCTTCTTCGCCGCCGGCGCTGTCGTCCTCGCCCGTCCTTTCGTGACGCGCCGCGTGACGCTGTTTGTCGCGGTCCCCGCTGCGGCGACCGCCGGCGTCGCCGTTCTCGGAGTGGTCGCCCTGGTGTGCGCGGCCATCATCGCTCTCGTCGAGTCGCCCGAGAGCGCCAGCGATCTCCTGAACGGCATCTCTTGGCCCTTCGGTGGCAAAGACAAGCGCCGCCGGTGAGCCGGCCGATCGGGGAGATGGGCCACTACATCGTCCTGAAACGATCTTCGGGCGACCAACAGCAGACCGTTCGGTAGCCCTTGACAACTGCGACGAACTATGGCGCGGCATGAGGCGCAGCGAAGTGCGTGCACTGCACGATGGTCGTGAGACAAGCAGGTCTTCCGGCTCCGAGGTGGGCCCGCTCAGCATTGTCCCTGGCCTGCGCCTCGGGATCGCCCTGAGCTAACGCATCTGGCGCACAGCGCCGATAAGTCGCGTACGTAGGTAGCAGGCCCGTGTCTGGCTGAACCGGCCGATGGCCGCGATCTGCGACCAATTCTGAGCAAGGCGGTATGCGTAGCCGTTGCGTTCGTCAGCGATCAGTGACCAGGAGGCTTTGATGAGTGGCTCGGGCCATGCACAGGCTGCGGGGCGGCCGATCGCCCGTGTTCTCGCCGGGTTCGTGGCGATCGTCGCGCTGATCGGCACCGGTTGCGGCAGCCGCATCGAGACCGACAGCGCGCGGCGAAAGACGTCAAGCTCCGCCGTAATCGGCGCTCCGTCCACCACCGCCACCGCCAAGGCCGGCGCCACGGTGTCGGCAATCCGCCCTGCCGAGTCGCAAACGAAGGAGCAGATAACCGTCGCCCAGACCTATGTTGGGCCGGGCCGGGCCCAGAGCCAGGTGTCTGGCGACATGGCGGCAAGGAAGTGTGTTGGCTATGTCGGCGTTGGGCTGCTGCCGCTGGTTGGGGTGGGGACGACACCCGTCACGGTCAGTGTCCGCGGTCTCACGGGCGCAGCCCGCGGGTTCCGGTACGCCAAGGTGCTGACAATCGACAACACGGGCGATCCAGTGTTTGGCGGCGACCGGCTGGGACGAGTGCATTCAGGGCGCTACCTGGTGGTGGAGAGGTTCCGTGGCGATCGAAAGCGCCGTCCCAGTTCTGATCTGCGGACTGCCGTCGTGTCGAGCCGGTGCTGAGATCACGCAGGTGCTGAGGGTCGTGTCCCATCCGCTGATTGTCGTTCCCGCGGCGGCGAGCGTGATCGCGCTTCTCGGCGGGCGCTGGCGCCGCGTCTGGCGGGCGGGCGTACCCAACGGCGCGAGTCTGAAGCGGCACCGAGTGATCGTCGCGGGCGTTGTCGCCTTGAGCACAGTCGTCGGTTGCGCCGTGTACCTCGGACGCGCGGGAGGTGTGACGACATCGGCGGCGGTGGAAGGCGCGCTGCTGGCCGCGGCTCTTGGATGTTGCCTCCCCCTGCTCGTGTATTACGCGTTTGGATACATGATCCGCCGACGGGCGGTCCTAGCGGTGGTGTGGCTAGCCAGCCTGTTTCCGTTGTACATCTGCCTTTTGGCCGTGGGGCTCGGCGTTGGCGCGCTCGCGAACTGCCCGCCCAACGCCTACGAATGCCCCGTGTAGACCCGCATCGCGACGCACGAGCGAGTAGGTGCCTGCGGACCCAGCCTCGGGCCGGGCCGATCATCCCGCCGCCCGGTAGAGGTTGGTCTGCGGACACGGTCCCCGAGGGCGACGCCGGGCAAGTGGGCTTCAGCGGACTACAGGTGGTCAGCTCGGCGCGGCGCGCGTGAACCCACCGAGGTGGTGCCGCCTGACCACCATCGGAACACCTGCCCCGGCCTGTCGACTCAACATCGCCAGCACCGCATCGCTGGGCTCCCCGTAGACCTCGATGCTCGTCGTCGCGTCGAGCGTCTCGGCGTAGGCGCGGGCGGCGTGCTCCGCGACGATCTCCATGTGGAACTCCATCGACTCGGAGTCCGGATGGATTTGCACGACCCCGACCTCCGTACCGTCGTCGCTCGCGTACTCGTTGAAGGCGATGAGTCTCGGCTCGTTCGCCGCGATGAAGTCACAGAGCCCAGGGACGCGCCGCCGCTCCGCCTCTAGCTTGCCGGCCTTGAGCCGATTGGTTGCGATGAAGATGAAGGGCCCGGACATGACGTCTCCTCGGGTGGTCGAGCCTAGGATTATCTGTTCGGAAGCATCGCCTCGCGTCAAGGGTCGTCTCCTTGCAGACGGCGTGTTCGTAGAAGGTTGGGCACTGAGACTGCGCGACCGGCGTCGCCCCGGCCCTCAGCGAACCGCTCGACGTCCGGTGGTGGATCCGTTCTGACAGGAACCGGACAGGCGGTTTCGGCGCTCGCTTGTCGCGCCCGGCAATCCCGCCGGTCCTCCGCCTCGTGTGTGCAGTGAGCAATGTCGTGCGGATGCAACGTCCCTGCGACGAAGCGACGGAGGGCGGACCTGCGTCTGGGCGAATTGCGGGTTCTCTGGATCACGCGACCGAGACCTGGCTTTGGATTGGCGCGTGTATCTGGTGGGGAATGGTGGCGAACACGACCGCGTCAGCTGCCGGAGCGTCTGATCGAGGGCCGCCAAGCGGGTTGGCACCGACCTCTGGGTCAGGCATGCCGTGGTGCGTAGCCGCGTGCGAAGACCTGCACAGCGGCGTTGATGGCATCCGCGACGGCTCGCGGGGATGGTCGCGTTCGTCCGGGGCGTTCGGTCGTCTCGGCGCTGGTGAGGGCGGAGAAGTGTCTGGCCGCCCGCGTGAAGTTCCCGATATCCAAGATGCCTTCCTGGTCTAGAGCACGGAGTTGCCTGATGGTCTCGCGTTCGACGCGCTCGGGTCCGGCCCTTCGCCACGCGGCGAGCACTCCAGCGGGGAAATGCTCGGTCTCGGTCGCGATCTGGCGGATCATCGCGAAATGCTCGGGATGACCCAGCGCCTGCTTGGTCGCCGCGTGCGCGAGAACCAAGAGCCGCTCATGCGGATCGTGGGCGGCTTTGACGCCGGTGCGGACAGCTGCCTCGTAGTCCTCGGCGACGGCGGCGGCGCTCGTCACAAGCACCGTGGCGAATAGCCCGTCCTTATTGCGGAAGTGCTTGTAGAGGGTTCGCGTGGAGACGTTGGCCTCTGCGGCGATCGCGTCAATCGTCGCGCGAGCGAACCCGAATCTGGCGAACACGGTGCGTGCCGCGCGGAGGATGGCCTCGCGCTTCTCAGGGCGCAGTGTGCCTGCTGCTCTTGTGCTCGACATCCGCCCCTGCAGTCTCGCAATCCCCGGTCGTGATGTAAAGTACAACGTCTACTTTACATCATTGCCGAAAGGAGCTCGCATGTCAGACGCGCCGCTTGCCGTCGCCGTGATCATCGGCAGCACCCGCCCCAACCGCCACAGCGAGCCGGTCGCCCATTGGGTGCTTGACCGGGTTGCCGAACGCTCGGACCTCCAGGCCGACCTGATCGATCTGGCCGACGTCGCTCTGCCCATGTTCGACGAGCCGATGCCGCCGATCATGGGCAACTACGTGGGTGAACACACGCGCGCTTGGGCGGCGACGGTCGCTGCCTACGACGCGTTCGTGTTCGTCTCCCCGGAGTACAACCGCTCGATCCCGGCGGTGCTCAAGAATGCGATCGACTACCTCTATCACGAGTGGACCAACAAGGCCGCCGGGTTCGTGTCCTACGGCGCCGACGCCGGAGGCGCCCGCGCGATCGAGCACCTGCGCGTAATCCTCGGCGAGCTACATGTCGCCGACGTGCGGACAATGGTTCCGCTGTCGCTCTCTGTCGACTTCAAGAACTTCACGGACTTCACGCCAAGCGAGACAGCCGAGCGCAAAGCAGACGAGATGCTCGCCGAGCTGGCGTCCTGGGGACATGCACTGCGCAACGTCCGCGAGCAGGGAGCCGTCAGCAGGTGAGACTGCAGCTACCGCCAGACGCTCTTGGCCAGGACTTCCACCCAGCAGCCTGATGCGCGCGGCACTCCTACGTCAGTTCGGGCCGCCCGATCGCCTTCAGCCCGCCACAGTCGCCGACCCGCGTCCCGGCGACGGCGAGGCCGTGATCGCTACCGAGATGGCAGGAGTCACGTTCGTCGAGACTCAGATCCGGGCAGGACGACCGCCGCGTCCCGAGATGCTGCCCGAGCTGCCCATCGTGCTGGGCAACGCGGTCGGTGGCGTGGTGACAGAGGTCGGATGGGGGGTCGACGTTGAGCTTGTCGGCCGGCGGGTAGTCAGCTCGCTGCGTGGCACCGGTGGATACGCGCAGCTGGCTCTCGCTCCAGCCGCGTCGGTCATCGAAGTTCCCAAAGACCTGGCCCGTGTGCACAAACGGCATGGCTGCCTCCTAACCGTGGGGTTCGCGGGTGAGAGTGCAGAGTGCAGGACGACCAGCCGGGCGTTGATTACCTCGTTGGTAACGACGAGCGCGAGAGGATCGCCGCGGCGAACGCCGCCGGGTCGTCGAGCATCACGTTGTGATGCGCGTGGCGCAAAATCGTCAGCGTGCTTCCCACCAGCTCGGAATGCAGCGATCGGGCGATGTTGAGGTTGATGTCCGGATCCTGCGCACCCCACACGAGGTGAGTTAGCGGACCGAGTCCGGCGAGCTGCGAGACGCGCCCCGCATCGCGCGTGACCGTCGCGAACGTGTCGGCAGCGAGGGAACGCAGTGGGCGATAGCTGCTGGGGCGGGTGAGGAACTGATCACGAAACAGCGGTATGAACTCAGCCGCCACCTTCGCGCTCCGGAAGAACGTTCCCTCATCCCAGTCGAACAGATCCCGGAACAGTTGCGGGTTTCGCCCGAGCTCGTCGACGAGGCTGAGGAGCCCGTGGGCGCTTCCGGCGGGCCACGGCCCGAGCGAGGCGTTGGCCGGGTACTGGCCCAGCGTGAAGATGCCGGTCAGGGCCGGTGCCCCCGACTCCTGCACCGGCGCGTAAAACGTATTGCCGAGCACGATCGACTGCACCCGCCCGGGATGATCGAGCGCCCAATTGACGACCGCCGGCCCGCTGGCGTCGTGGCCGACGAGGACCACCTTGCCGAGATGGAGTTGGCTGATGACGGCGTTCAGGTCGGCCTGTTGGCCGCTGAAGGTGTACCTGTAGCCGGCCGGCTTGTCCGATGCGCCCCAGCCGAGGAAGTCGAAGCTGACGACCCGCCGGCCTCGCAGGTACGGCAGGACGCGGTCGTACAGGTGATGGTTGTCCGGGAATCCGTGGCACAGGACGACCGCCGGACCCGTGCCGTTCTGCTCATATGCGGCAATGCGGTATCGGCCGCGCCTCACCCACACTCGGTGCAAGCTGCTCGACGGACCTTTGCCTGCCGCCACGCTAGGGACTGCCTGCGCACCGGCGATCACGACGCCCACTGTCAGGGCGCCGAGAAGGACGCGACGAGTTACCAGCGATCGAAACGTCATGGCTCTCCTCGGAAGTAGTTGGGGATACGGGACTAGCTCGTACTTTTCGTCAGCGGGCGCGAAACGGCATCGGCGACGACCGCCGGCTTCTCGGACCCTTCCACCTCGACCGTGTAGCGAGTGACCAACTGCCACCAGCCGCCGCCGATCTCCGTGACGTCGATCAGCTCACCCGCCGCTCGGACGCGCGCCCCGGAGCGAACCGGGGCCGGGAACCGACCCTGTTCCAGCCATAGTTGACGCCCGCCAGAAACCCGCTCTCATCCAAGCCCAGGAGCTCCTGACTGAAGCCGTCCAGCAGTGAGAGCGTCAGATCGCCGTGAGCGACGGTCCCGCCGAACGGGCTCTCCCGGCGGGCTCGCTCCCCGTCGACATGGATCCACTGATGATCGTTCGTGACGTCGGCGAACCGGTCGATCAGGTTCTGCGAAACAGTGCGCAAAGCCGTTGGCCCGGCAGACTCGCCAATCCGGGCGACCAGGTCCTCGATGCCCGAGACCACCATTGCGGATCCCCTGGCCGAGCGATCAGCCATGGGTGGCAGGCTCTGACATCCGGCGCGGGACTCGCATGTGCTGCTCGGCTCGCAGCCACGCGTGCCCTGCGTCGAAGATGGCATCGGACCACCGTTGGGCGCGAACCTCGATCCGCGTCCGCCAGGTCTGAATGATTGCCGCGTGCACCGGCCAGCGGACAAACCGCCGCAGGTCGGCGTCGGTCCGCCAGACCGATACAGAGCCCCCGCGCAGCTCGCTCGGCTTACCCCAGAGCCAGAGCCCGACCGCGCCACTCATGATCGGCCAGCTCTGACCCAGATCGATGCCGGTGCGAAAGATCTCCGCCAGGTCATCCTCCGTGGCGGCTCGGAAGTCAGTGAAGCCGACGACGACTGGCCCCTCGCTGCCGTCCTCCGGCCCGGGCAACCAGTCGGCACTCATGAGACCCGTGCCCGGCGTGATCGGCGGCTGTCGGTCGCCGGCCGGGCCAGCTGGGACGGGGGCGGATGGGGCGGGCATGGCGGGGTACGCTAGGTCAAGTTCTGGCCCATAGCCAGGGCCACACGCCATCGGAAATTTCAGACCATTGGATCTATTGCTCACCCTCCGACCGGGCACGCCAAAGCGCGTGCAGGTCGAGCAACAACTGCGCGATGCGATCCGCTCGGGCCGCTTACGCGGTGGAAGCCGCCTTCCCGCCAGCCGTGCGCTGGCCTCCGATCTCGGAGTGTCGCGCGGCGTCATCGTCGAGGCCTACGCGCAGCTGGCTGCGGAGGGCTACCTCGTCAGCGGTCCGAGATCCGGGACACGCGTGAGCGAGCGCATCGACGTCCTCCCGACCCGCCGAGCCGAGTCGCCCCCAGCCGTCCCGTCGGTCCGCTACGAACTGCGCAGCGGCGCTCCCGACCCCACGAGCTTCCCGCGCGCGGCGTGGCTGTCCGCGACGACGGAGGCTCTACGTACGATGCCCGACGCCGATCTGCTCGGGCCACACCGTGGTGGGTTGGCCCGCCTGCGCGTTTCATTGGCGGACTACCTCGCGCGTTCACGGGCCGCCGCCGCGACAGCTGACCAGATCGTCGTGACGTCGGGCCTCGCCAACGGGCTCGCTGCCGTGCTCGGCGTGTTGCACGAGCGGGGCGCGAAGCGGATCGCCGTCGAGGACCCATCGTGGCCGCACCACGCCCGTGCCGTTCGCCTGTCCGGAATGGATCCGGTCGCCGTCGCGGTCGATGAGTGCGGCCTGCTCGTCAACAGTCTCGAGGGACTCAACGTGGACGCTGTCGTCGTAACCCCGGCGCACCAGTTTCCAACCGGCGTCGTGCTGTCGGCCGAACGGCGCGCCGGCCTGATCGCGTGGGCGAGCGAGCGGTCAGCTCTGATCATCGAGGATGACTACGACGCGGAGTTTCGCTACGACCGCCACCCGGTTGCCGCGCTGCAAGGCATGGCCCCGCACCGAGTCGCGTATGCCGGCACGGTGAGCAAGACGCTCTCACCCGTGCTTCGCTTCGGATGGCTGCTCCTGCCCCCCAACCTCGCCGACAGTGTCGCCAGCCGCGTTCACGCCAGCGGCGCGTGGCCCTCGGTCATCGATCAGGCAACCCTGTCGGTTCTCGTTGACCGCGGCCTGCTCGAACGTCATCTGCGCGCCATGCGTCGCCGATACCGGCAACGACGCGACGCGCTCGCCAGCGCGCTGACGCGGAGTCTCGATATCGAGATCACCGGGATCGCTGCCGGCCTGCACCTCGTGGTCCGGCCACATGCGGCCTGCGACATCAGTGCCATCGCAACCCAAGCACGCGAACGCGGGATCGCGATCGACACGCTTCACGAGCGTTGCTGGACGCACGCCCCCTGCCGACCCGCCATGCTCCTCGGATACGGTGCTCTTCCCGAGCCGGCGATCCCCGCCGCTGTGGCCGAACTCGCGCGTCTGCCCGCCGCAACGGCGATCCGTCGACAGGCGGTGAGCGCGGTGGGTGACCCAGAGCGGCGCCACGTCATCGGCGGTCGACCACGATGGTGAGTCACGTGATCGCTGTCAAGCAGCGACGAGAACCGACTGCCCAAGGTAAGCGATGAGGTAGACGTGTTAAGGAGCTACCCATCATGCCGACAATGAAGCAGCCACCCTCCGTGGCCTTTCTGCCTGGCGCTGGGGGCTCGCCGGAGTTCTGGCGACCCGTCGCGGATCGCCTGCCCGCCGAGTGGGAGGTAACCCTGCTGGGCTGGCCGGGCGCAGGCGATCAGCCCCACCATCCGAGCGTCAACTCCTTCGAAGATCTCGTGGATCTCACTCAAGCCTCGATCGCGACTCGCAGCGATCTGGTCGCCCAGTCGATGGGTGGGGTGGTGGCGCTCGGCGTGGCCCTGAGGTACCCGGAGATGGTCAGGCGGTTGGTCCTGGTGGCCACGTCCGGCGGGCTCGATGTGGAGGCGCTCGGCGGCCACGACTGGCGAGCCGATTATCGGGCCGAATTCCCTAACGCCGCGAAATGGGTCACCGAGCAGCACGTCGACTACACCCAGCAGCTCGCACGACTCACCGCGCCAACGCTCCTGATGTGGGGCGATCAGGACCCCATTAGCCCGCTTGCTGTCGGGAGGCGACTTGCGAGCGTCCTCCCGAACAGCCAGCTTACGGTCGTGCCGGGCGGAACGCACGCGCTCGCCGCCGAGCAACCCGTCCCGGTCACCCGAGCCATCCTCGGACACCTCTCCTAGGCTCTACGCTGGCTGCTGGCTGGGCGCAATGTCGCGCACCAGCCGCATCGCGGTGTCCGCATCAGCTGGGTAGAACGCTTCCGTCGCCAACCCAGCGAGGCGGCGGGGGTCGACTACGCGCTGAGCGCCCAGCCGGTCAGGGCCCGAGCGAGCGGCCACCGCCGGCCTAGATGCACTGTGGCTTACGCCACACGTAATCGACAGGCGGCTGCCGAGTCCCGACGCTCTGAGCGCACATCAACCCAACAGGAGGACCTGATGACGGACGCAGCCGAAGTTATGACCCGCTACCTGGAAACGTTCAACGAAACCGATCCCGATCGGCGTCGAGAACTGCTCGAGGCGCTCTACACGACGAACGGCACCTATACCGACCCGCACGTCGATCTCCAGGGCCCGGAGCAGATCGGCGGCTTCATCGAGCAGACCCAGGAGCGCTTTCCCGGGTTCACGTTCACGCTCGGCAGCCCGATTGACGCCCACCGCGACAAGCCCGGTTCCAGTGGTATGCAGGAACGGCCGAACAGCCCGACGCCTACGTAGGCTTTGACGTCATCGTCACCGAGGACGGCCGGATCCGCAACGTATACGGGTTCACCGACGCCGCCCCAGCCGCCTGACCTAACCCCGCCGCCGCTCGCCGCCCGGTCTCACAGCCGGACCGGCGAGCAGGCGTGCCTCGGACCAAGCAGACTCAACCAATCGCAACAGGACGCGCCAGACTGCCGAGGTCCCCCGGCCTGTGAGGTTCCGATTGCGCGATCAGCATGACCAGGCTTGCCCGACGCTGGCGTAGCGCGGGTGCGCAGCTGATCCCCGAACGAACACGACGCCCTGGAACGCCGTGAGAACCGTCAATGCTGGCGAGAGCGAGCACCGCAATCGAGCCAAAGCCAGCGTCTCGTCCCTCTGGCCCGCGCACTCGGAATTCTTCGCCGGCGAGAACACACTCGTCCGCTTGGGGTTGGTTGCTGAGACGGACCGCAACGCCGGCGTGAGGGGCGCCGAAGGCGTCCGCTGGCGATCGGCCTATGCGACAGCTCGCACCGCTGACGATCGCTTCTCGCGCGGAGCGCTCGTCCGGATCGGGGCGAGGCGGCAATTGGCTTTGGGCACTCCGCTCGTCCGGCAGCGCGGCCTGCGGGCGCTCCTTCACCCGATAGCGCGATTCCGGGAGGACGATCGCGGGTCGACGCGGCGCTGTCTCTTTCGAAGTGGCGCCGCCACCCGAACGCGCGACTGCTGGGCGGCACCGAGGCGCGTTGAGCATGAAAGATGACTTGCCGTCGCGGTCGTAGTCCGGCAATGTGGTCGTCGTGAGGTGGTCGGTCGGGATTCTGGAGTCCGTCTGCGCGTTGCTGACTGCCGCTGCGGTGGCGCTGCTGGCTCCTGTCGGCGCGGTCGCGGCGGCAGGAACTACGGACGCGGCTGTCCAACACGGTCTCGAGCGCTTGGTGGCTGCACCGGGCGGGCCGGTCGGGGCGATTGCGACCCTGCACCGCGACGGTCAGACGATCGTCCTGCGGGCCGGGCGGGCAGACGTGACGCGACCCGGCGCGCCACGCGCGGGGGACCACATGCGGATCGCCAGCATCGCGAAGGCGTTCAGTGGGGCGGTCGCCTTGCACCTGGTGCAGGAGGGCCTGCTCGGCCTGAATGACACGATCGGGGAGCGGCTTCCCGGCATCATGGCACCGGAGTGGTCGGCGGTCACCGTGCGCGAGATGCTCAACCACACCAGCGGGCTGCCCGACTACACGCAGTCAGCCGGGTTCCGCGAGCAGGCCATGACGAACCCTCGCGGTTACGTGTCGCCGACGGACATCATCGACTGGGTGCGCCAGACCGGGCTGGCCTTCACGCCGGGCTCGCGCTACGAGTACTCCAACACCGACAACATCGTCGTCGGACTGATCGCCCAGCAGGTCGCCGGCCAGTCCTACGGCCACCTGCTCTCGACGCTTGTATTCCGGCCGGCGCGGCTGACACAGACGACGTTCCCGACCCGGAGGATCTCGTTGCCGGCGCCGTTTATCCATGGCTATAACGTGCAGCCGGGCAAGCAGCCACACGACGTCACCACGTTTCTGAGCCCGAGCGGCGCGTGGGCGTCAGGCGCCATCGTCTCCACCCCGGGCGACCTTGGCGCGTTCATGCGCGCAGACCTCGGCGGTCGGTTCTTCGGCCAGGCGCAGAGGCGTGCGCAGCTGCGGTTCGTACGTGGCTCGTCGAGCCCGGCTGGCCCCGGCACAAACTCGGCGGGGCTGGCGATCTTCCGCTACAAGACGCGGTGTGGCGTCGTCTACGGCCACACCGGCAACTTCCCCGGATACGTGCAATGGGCAGCCGCAACTGCGGACGGCCGACGCTCGGTCACGACGTCGCTGAATATCGCAGCGCCGGCGGGCGCCCTCCTGCAGCAGCTGCGCTCGGTCCAGACGTCAGCGGTGTGCGCGCTGCTGGGGAAGTAGCGCCGCTCTGAACACGGGCGGCTCGGACTTAGGAACGACCCGTGAACCAGGAGGCTGGAGTCGCGATCCCCAACAGCCCCCACTGGGCCATGAGCGGCAGCCAGGATCTGTATCAGAGCCACCACCCTCACCGCGTCGGTGCCGACCAGCAGTCGCGCATTCGGCTAGCGCCGCCGCTCTGACAGGGATCGTGCGGCGTCGACCTGCGGTCGTCGTTCCGAAGTTGCGCTATCGCATGCAAGGAGCCCGCCCGGCCCACGCCGCGGACGAGCGGGCCACCAAAGCGAGCGCCTGCACCCATTGAGGCGGACGACTCCTATCGCGTGATAGGAGCCGTCCGCACAGCGTTCCTGTTGTGCGACGATGACGCCGCCGATCCCGGGAGCGCCGATCAGACCTCCTCGGCGTGCGCTGAACCATCGTGTCTGAGACGATGCCTTCGTCGGCGTGACTCCCTTCGACGCAGGGCGGCAGTCCCAGTTTTGTGGCTGGTTTGGCAACAGGCCAGGTCTGGCGGCTATGGCCGTAGCAAGGCCATGGACGCCGGCGAGTGATCCGCCGCGGACCGAGTGGAGCAATTCCGTGCCATTGCGCTAGGCCCGGTTGATCCCATCGCCCTGGATGCCTGGTGGGCCGGATTTTCTGACTCGCGATTTGTGCGAGGGATTTGCGGTTGCCCGACGATGTAGGGGTATGGACTCGAATCGAACCGATGCCGAACTGGTGGCTCGCTCCGTGGCGGAGCCAACGGTGTTCGGCGAGCTTTACGAGCGACACAGCCTGGCGGTGCGGCGCTACGTTGTGCGCCGGATTGGGGACGCCGTCGGCGATGATGTCGCTGCCGAGGTCTTTATCCGCGGCTTCCGTGCGAGGGGGCGCTATCGCGCCGCGCGTGACACCGCGCTGCCATGGTTGCTGGGCATCGCCAATAACGTGATCGCCGATCACCGCCGACTCGAGCGCCGCCGCCTCGCCACGCTCGCACAGCTCTCCAGCGACGAGGACCGGTACGCAGAGCAGAGCGGCACGGCCCTTGACCCTGCGCTGGTGGCAGCGCTTCGTCGCCTGCCCGCCGTCGAGCGCGACACGCTGCTGCTCGTCGTGTGGGGCGAGCTAACCCAGGATGAGGCCGCGGTCGCGCTCGGTGTGCCGGTCGGCACCGTCAGTTCACGGATCACCCGGGCACGGCAGCGCCTGATCGGCGCGCTGCGCTCGCCGGTGCCGGGGCTCGCCGCGGAACTTCGACCGAATGGAGACACCCATGTCTGACCTGAACGACGCTCTCTACGCGATGCGTGACGTCGGTATCTCGCTCCCCGAGTCCGGTGACGCGGGCGACGATCAGATCCGCTCCGCACTGGCAGGGCAGTCCACGTCTCGCAGTCCGCTGCGGCACCGTCGGATCCGGCTGCCGTTCATGGGCCGCACGGTCGCGCTCATCCCTGCGCTCTTGGGCGTGACGGTCGCGACTGCGGCTGCAGCGGTTGGAGCCGGTGCCCTGTTGCAGTCCGGTCCGGTCGCGGTGTTCAGGCACTACGCACAACCAGTCGGCACGGTTGGCAGCGCACCTGAGCTCGTGATCCCGGCAAGCGCGCACGTGATCGACCAATTCACGATCCCCGGCGTCGGCACGGTCCAGTACTGGATCGCCGACACCAAGCAGCACGGCCTCTGCCAGGCGTTCGCGCGCGCCCAAGGAACCTGGCCCGGCAACGCAGCGCACAGCTCGACCGCTCGGTTCGTCGGAGGCTGCCGGCCGACCCGCGAGCAACTCGTCCACCAGGAGATGCAGGGCGCCACAGGTCAGAATTTCACCGGCCTGCTGCCGATGTCCGTGGACGAGCAATCGGTCTCGGTCCAGGGGACAGACCGGCGCTGGTGGGTCATCTACTACGGCGTGGTCAGCGCCAACGGCGCCGTCGCGGTGAAGAACCCCCGAACCCGTCAAACGGCTCCGCTGATCAGCAGCCGCTACTTCGTGATGCTCTCGCACCCAGGCCCGGGACCGAACGGCACCTCATGCGTCGGTTGCGACAACCTCCGCGCAATCAATGCCAGCGGCAAAGTGCTCGAAGCCGACTACGGTCCGGCGCAGTACCGCAACCACTAAATGGTCATGGGGAAACTCCGCCGGGCTGGCGGCGGACCTCGCACCTTCCGGTCTGATGCGGCAATCGGGCCGTGAGCGACTCACGGCTCGTCGGGCGCTGGACCGAGGAGCCGCGCAGCCGGAGCCGCGATCGGCTCGATGAAGAGCGATTTCGGGTCGATCTCACGCGCCGCGATCGTGATCGTCACGTCGTGGTGGCGGCGCACCGCAACCCAGTGAGCGTTCGGTGTCCCAACCATCACAAAAGGCTCGCGCACACCGTCGATCGTGATCTCGCTCTGGCTGACCGGCGCCTCGTGAGAGCTGGCCACGCGTCGGCGGCGCGCGGCGCGGAACCACAGCGTCAGGGCGGCATCGGAGAGACCGTCGGTGGGTTGCCGGTTCGCGTTGGTCTCGATCCCCAACGCAAACGCATCGCGAGCGATGGCCAGCTCACCCTTCTGGTGTGGGTCGATCGAGGTCGTGACCTCAATCCGCGGCCGTGGGATGAACATCGAGTCGGGCAGCGTTTGCGCGTGGGCGATGACCAGCTGGGTGAGATCATCACCGCGTGAGCCGCTTCCGTTGATCCGCGCCGGCCAGCCCTCGGCCGCGTAGATCGGGAACGTGACGCCCATCAGCGTCATCTTGTTCGCATACCAGCGCTGGACCGCTTGCTCAGCACGCACCCGCGCCATCCGTGCCTCTCGAGCAGCGGCATCCTCCTCGGCATCATCAGGCTGCTCAAGACGCATGATGGCCCCCGCCTGCTCCTGATGCCCGCACACCCGACAGACAACCAGCGGGCTGGGCACGTACGAGTCGGTGCCCTTCGTGCCCTGGCCGCCTCGCCAGTCCTCAGTCGGGAAATACTCCTCATACTGGACCGCCCCGCACACGGGGCAAGGCTCCTCTGCATCGGTGACCGGCCGATGCGGGTATTCGGCGGGCACCGGCGGGTGAACGAACGCGCCCGCCGCGTCACGGTAGCCCAGCGTCGGTTCGCCGTGCTCTCCGTCCTCAAAGATCACCGCATAGGTCCCGCCGCCGACGGCGGCGGGCTTCCGTACGCCCGTCGCCTCGACCGCCTCGACGCTAACCGCACCCGGCGGGAGCAGTCCCCCGAACAGCATCCGGTCATCGCTGAGCCCGATCCGGATCGGTTGATACCTGTCCCATGGTTGAAGCGGCTGCCCCCTGTCCAGAGTCACGTCGTGCGTCAGCATGATCTCGCCATCGTCACCACGAACGATGCCTTCGCCACCGGGCAATTTGATCAAGACAGCAGGCACGACCCAATTGTGACTGCCGGGTCGACTCAAAGCGTCCGCACCGAAGCCACCTCACACCAACTGCCCGGCTGCGATCCCGCGCGACGCGCAAGTCGCCGATGGCAGTCTCTCGACCTTGTTCGCATGAGGTTCCCGTGTGAGACGCCGATTTCATCACGCGGGCGCCTCCGGCGGAGAGCAGCTGCCTCGTCGAGACTCCCCGCCGGCGACAGCCCGTCGCGAGTGAGCTCGTCTTAGCAGATTGAGGTGGATGACCCGGACAGACAGGGACCTATCTGGTCTAGGGATATGTCGAATCGGCGTCGTGAACGGAGATCTCCGGGCAGCGGGTCTTGATGGAGACGATGAAGTAGTCGTTGCCATCGAAGGTCGTGAGCGTCGCGCCCTCGAAAGTTTCCTCTCTAATGAAGAGGACCGCGTCGGTTAAGTGCTCGGGATCCCAGTCTGGATACGGGTTACCGATAGAGAACTCATGGCCTTCTTACCGTGCCGGCACCTGGTGCTTCAACTCACCAACGATGCTGGCGACTCCTGTGGTCGATTCGCTGTCGAGTTCGCGGAAAGCGAGCCTCACGATCACGAGTGGCGCGCGCTATTGGGCGCCTAGCTCCGGTCTCCAGTGGTTTCTCGACGAGCACGGTCTGGGCGGCCCGCGCTTCTGCTTCTGTCGCGGGACAGCCGTAACGTTTTTGCGGGTGCTGGCCACAACGGTTGCGGATGCGCAGTGATTCCGATCGGCGGACGCAGTTTGAGGCAATGTTTGCCGCGCATCACGACGCGGTTCGCCGCTATGTTGTCCGCCGCCAGTCGAGTGCCCTGGTCGATGAGGCGATCGCCGAGACGTTCCTGGTCGCCTGGCGGCGCCTGGACGAGGTCCCCGATCGGATGCTGCCGTGGCTGCTCGGTGTCGCTCGACGGGTGCTCGCTGATCAGCGCCGGGCCGTTCGTCGCCGGCGATCGCTGAGCGAGCGGCTGCACCTCGTCGCCCAGGCGGACGGTGTGACGCGTGACTGGGAGCCGCCCGGTGGCCTGACGCCAGAGCTCGCTGCCGCGCTTGCCGCGTTGACCGAGCACGAGCGTGAAGCGCTGCTGCTTGTCGCCTGGGACGAATTGTCGGCTGCCGATGCCGCGCGGGTTGCCGGCTGCAGTGTCGCGGCGTTCCGCGTCCGCCTGCACCGGGCGCGCCAGCGGGTCGCTGACCGGCTGGAGGTAGAACAGGCGGGCAGCACGAATGCGACCAAGGAGAAGCTGGCATGAACGATCCTGTGATCGAGCGGATCGCGCGTGAGGATCCGGCGGGTGGTTCCAGGTCGGGCACAGCCAACGAGTTGCTGGCTCGACTGCTGCACGAGATCGGCGGTGGCAATCCACCGCCCGCCCGTATCCCTGTGCGCCGCCGGCTCGGGCAGGTCGCGGCACCGGCCGCAGCCGTCTTGGTTGCGGTCGCGGTCGCGGCGATCGGGCTGCTGGGGCACAGGTCCCGCCTTTCCAGCTCGGGCGCGCGCCCCGCGCTCCCGGTCTCGGCCGTTGCCGTGGGATCGGTACGCGTCGCTCCTGGAACGGAGGTATTGCTCGCCCACGAGGGGGCCCTGTGGATTGCCGGAGTTCGCTCGCTCCAGCGGCTCAACCCGGTGACTGGTGCTGTCAAAGCGACGAGCCGGCTCCCGGTCGAGGGGCTGGCCGCGGGCGTCGCGTTCGGAGCGGGCAGCGCCTGGGTCGCCTCCGGCGGCGGCAACACCGGTAGCGCTCCCACGCTTGTGCGGATTGATCCGGCGAGCGGCCAGATCCTCGCGACGATCAACGTCACGAAAAGCAGTCCGGGACACCTGCGCGTTCTCGGTGCCGGCATCGCGGTCGCCGCTGGTCGGGTCTGGCTCAGCCGCGTCTCGGCGGCTTCCCACGGAGACGTCGTCGCGGTTGATCCCGCGACAGACCGAGTCGACGCCGCTCCCGTCCCCGTCGGCACCGGACCAGAAACGCTAATCGCCGCGTTCGGATCCCTTTGGGTCGACAACACGGGACAGACCGTCGGCATCAAGCACTCGCCAGCGCTGCCTGCGTCAGTCGCACGAATTGATCCGCGCACCCGCGAGGTGACGACCGAGCCGTTCGCAGGCGCACCGTCAGCGGGCTTCGGGTCGCTGTGGGTCCGCCACGACGACACGATCACGCGATACAACCCGTCGACGAACCGCCTGATCGCCCGGATCCACGTTCCGCATGTGATCGCAGTCGCGTTCGGCGACGGCCGAGTCTGGGCCGTCTCGGGGCCAACAGACACGCCTGATCCAAACGGTCCCGCTGCGATGCTGACCCAGATCGACCCACAGACAAACCGCGTCCTCGGCACACCAACCCAGCTGCAGGCACCCCAGCCGGTCGCCATCGTCGTGTCCGGCCACGATCTGTGGATCGCCGACTACCAAGGCGGACTGCTCCACTTCAAGCTGACCCAGCACTAAACACACCTGGCCGCGGGGCCCCCGGAGACAATCCGTGAACGGTCTCGCAACCCGAGTTCGATCGTGGCCGAGGCCACCCGAGCGGCTGGCGGAGCCAGACAGCCGACTGGGCGTGGTCAGCTGGCCGGTTAGACGAGGCCGGTCTCCCAGACAAAGACGACGGCTCAGCACTCTCGCCGGCCGCTCCGAGACGTATTAGGACGGCTGCTTCCTGGGTAATTCGCCCGTGGGTTCGGCAAGCACGCGACCATCATCGGTTCGTCGGCCGTTTCCACCCGTCTCAGTCAGCGTTCGCTATCGAGACGAGCTTCGTTGACGTGCGAGCGGCGCCGGTGTCGGCTCGGTCGGCTTCTGGACGAAGGAGTGGCGCGACGATCACGTCTACGAGGTCGGCTGGATGGTCGTGCCGGGGTAGGTTGCCTTCGCGCCGCGCTTTCGACTCGCATCGGCCCAGAGTCCTCCGCTGGCATAGCTACATCGCGTCGGCGAGAGGTGCCGGGGGAAAGGTCGGCACCCGGTGCAGCTGCCCTGACAGCTCGAAGCCTGTCGCGTCCGCTAGCCATCGTGCCACGTCCAAAATCCTGGTGAGCGCGATCGGGTGCTGAAGCTCCTCTCTATCGAGCAGGTAGACGAGATCCTCGGTTGCGATGTTGCCCGTCGCGCCGGGGGCGAACGGGCAGCCGCCAAGACCGCCGACCGCGGCATCGAGGATGGTCGCCCCGGCATGGATCGCGGCCAGCGCGTTGGCGTAGCCGGTGTTGCGCGTGTTGTGAAGGTGGATGCCGATCGGAACTCCCCACTCCGCTGCCGGCGCCACTAGGGCTTGCACCGCCCGGGGGCTCGCGACTCCGATTGTGTCGGCGAACACGACCTCCTCGGCTCCGGCGTCCACTGCGCGCCGCCCGGCTTCGAGCGCGAGGTGAGGGGGGACCTCGCCGGCAAACGGACAGCCGAGCGCGGTGGCCAGCGCCACGCCGACCCAGATCCCCGCCTCGCGCGCGCGCGTCACCATCCCGATCGTGGCGTCCAGGCCCTCTTTCGCCGACACACCGGCATTGCGACGGTTGAACGGATCGGACACACCGACGGTAAGGCGCACGCGGCGCAAGTCGGTGAGCAGCAGCCGCTCCAGCCCCCGCTCGTTGAGCACGAGCCCCTCGGCGGCGGCGAGGACGGGCGTCGGCAGCGCCGCGATGACCTCTTCGGCGCGCGCCATCTGCGGGACGCGCCGCGGACTGACGAAGCTCACCGCCTCCATCCGTCGAACGCCGGCGTCAAACAGGCGCTTGCATAGTGCGGCGCGCAGCTCGGGCGCGAACGAGCGGGGCGCGTTCTGCAGGCCGTCGCGTGGCGCGACGTCGACGATCTCCAGCGCCGTCACGGGAGCAGGTGCCTGATCGCCATCGCCGCTCGACCCATCTCGCTCACGTAGCGCTCGATCTGCCTGGTGTCGACGCTGTCGACGTGGCCGGCGATCTGCACCATCGCGATCAGCTCGCCGTCATCGGCGAGAATCGGCGCTCCCACCGACGCCGCGCCGGGAACGCGCTCACTCTCGCTGATCGCATAGCCCCGAGCGCTGACCTCGTCGAGCGACCGGCGAAACCGCCGCTCGTCGACGTGCTCGCCGCTCGCGAGCGTGAACGGCACAACGTCGTCGATCAGCTGCTGGAGCTCGTCCTCACGGAGCAGCGCGGCCACCACGCGTCCCGCGCCGACGTGGATCGGCAGCCGCTGGCCGACCGGCAGCTGATAGCGGAGGGGACTGGGCCCGTCGACCCGCGCGATCAGGACCCGCCTGAGATCGACCCGCACCGAGATCGAGGCGGTCAGCCCGGTTGCCTCGGCGAGGTCGCGCAGGACTTGGCCCGCCACCTGCGGCAGCGAGTTTCCGACCAGGTAGGCATGCGCGTTGGCCAGGGCCGTGACCCCGACGGTGTAGCCGCCGCGCTCCTGGGCGACGTATCCGTAGCGGTCAAGGACGGAGAGGATCCGCTGGGCGGTGGCGATGTGCAGGCCCGACAGGCGGGCGACGTCGGTCAGCCGCAACGGTTTTCGGCTGTCCTCGAGCACCCCGATCACCTCGAGCGCGCGCTCGAGTGAGCGCATCGTTTGGGCTGGGCGTGCGGTATCGGTCACGGGCAACGCTCCCGGCTCAGGAGGGAAGGTCCCGTGGCGGGGGGCCGGTGTAGCGGGCGCCGACTCCACTCGGGAGCGGGCCCTTGATCCGGGCGCCCTCCTGACTCTGCTCATAGGCGTGCGCGAGCACGCCGACGGACCGCGAGAGCGCGAACAGTCCCTTGCCGAGCTCCGGCGCGAGGCCGAGCTCTGAGTAGACGACGGCCGTCGCGCCATCGATGTTCATGGGGATCGACCGGCCGCCGCCCCGGCCGAGCTCGGACTCGACGATCTCCGCCACCCGCAACGACTTCCCCGAGACCGCACCGGCTCGCTGGGCCTCGCGCACGAGACCGACAAGCGGGTCTCGCCGCGGGTCGTAGCGGTGCATGCGGTGGCCAAAGCCGGGCACGTAGCCGACGGCCGCCCGGTATCGGTCAAACGCCGCCGCGACCCGCTCCTCGCCGCCCGCCTCGTCGGGTCGCTCCTCGCGCAGCATGGCGAGCATCCGCATGCAGGCCTCGCCGGCGCCGCCATGGACATCGCCGAGCAGGTTGATCCCGGTGGCCACCGCCTGGCTGAGCCCGACCCCGCACGTGGCCGCCATGCGCGCCGCGGCGATCGACGGCGCCTGCGGGCCGTGGTCGACGGCCGCGACGAGCGCCGCCTGCAGCAGTCGCTCCTGCCACGGGCTCGGCAGCTCCCCGGTGATCATCAGCCAGACGGTACCGGCGTAGCTCAGCCGGTCGATCACCTGATCGATCGGGTAGCCGCGCAGCCGGATCGTGCCCGGCGCTGTCTCGATGATCGCTGTCGACCAGTGCTCGGCGACGTTCTCCGCGGGGTCGGTCACACCGCCCCCTCGACGCGCAGGGCATCGATCTCCTCGCCGGTGTAGCCGAGGTCGCCGAGGACTGCCACCGTGTGCTCACCCAGGCGCGGGGGGGCCGCGGAGGGCCTCGGCGGCTCGCCGTTGACGTGGACCCCGCTGGCCAGGATCTGAGCCGAGCGGGGCTCGGGACTGCCGCGAACCTCCACTTCCTGCACCAGTCCGCGCGCCTGCACCTGGGCCTGGACGAGCGCGTCCGGGACCGTCAACACGCGTCCCGCCGGCACGCCGGCCCCGGCCAGAAGCGTCTCCCACTCGGTCGCGGGGCCGGCGGCGAGCGTCCGCTCGAGCTCCTCGCGTAGCTGCACACGATGGCGCCTGCGGTCCTCGCGAGTGATGAAGCGGGGATCCTCTAGCAGGTCGCCGCGCCCCAGGCACCGACAGATGGCGGCGAACTGCGCCTCGGTGTTGGCGGCGATGACCAGTTGGCCGTCTCCGGTGTCAAAGGTTCCCGACGGCGCCGACGTGGCGTTCTCGTTCCCGGTCCGACCCGGCTGGCGCCCGGCGATCAGATAGTCGGAGACGACCCAGCCCATGCCGCTGAGCGCAGTCTCGAGCATCGAGACGTCGAGCATGCAGCCCGCGCCGGTGCGCTCACGTCCCACCAGCCCGGCACACACCGCCATGGTGGCGGCGAGACCGCCCATCGTGTCGCACACCGGAAAGCCGACGCGGACCCCGTCACCGTCGGGATGGCCGGTCACGTCGCTCATCCCCGACAGCCCCTGGACGATCTGGTCGTAGGCCGGGTGGCCGGAGATCGGACCGGTGGCGCCGAAGCCCGAGAGCGCGCAGTACACCAAGCGGGGGTTGAGCTCGCGCATCCGGTTCCAGGGAAAGCCGAGCCGCTCGAGCACCCGCGGTCGCATGTTCTCCAGCAGCACGTCGGCGCCGGCGATCAGCCGCTCGAGCACCTGCCGCCCACCCGCCGTCTTCAAATCGACCGTGACCGAACGCTTCCCGGCGTTCTGAGCCAGGAAGGACGCGCCCATCTGGATCTCGCCCAGGTCCGGCGCGGTGCCGAGCTCGCGGGCGACATCGCCCCCGTCGGGCCGCTCGACCTTGATCACGTCGGCGCCGAGGAGGCTGAGCTGAAACCCGGCGTAGGGCCCGGCGAGCACCGTCGTCAGGTCCAGCACCTGCACACCGGCGAGCAGTCCGCGTCCGTGCGGGATGCTCTCAGGCGCCTCCGAGACCGGCCGCCGGTAGGCAGGCTCAGACCGGTCCGCGGCCGGACTCGAAGGCTCCCTCACGTCGCCTCTAACCGATCAGCTTCGAGATCGCGGCGGCGGCCACGTTGGCGACCTGCTTGCCGGTGGGCGCTCCGTTGAACCCGATGATCGAGAACCCGCTGAACACGTTGTGGTGCACGTTGAAGTCGTCGGATCCTCCGGCGCCCTCGTAGTTGATCTCGGTGCCGCTCTTGATCAGCTTCGCGCACGTCGCGTAATCGGTGCACACCGTCCCGGGCGGGCTGGCGACGTCGATGTCACGTCGCCGACCCATTCCTTCGGATCGGTGCTCTTGGCCTTGTCCATCGCCAGCGCGGCGATCACCACCGAGTCGTAGATGTTGTAGGTCGACGGAAGCGGCGTCGCCTTCGGATAGGCGGTGTTGTAGGCCGACAGGAAGTGCGAGTACGCGGGACCGGACGGCGCCGCGGGCGTCGCCGCGAACAGGTTCGTCTTGGCGCTGGGCCCGAACGCCTTGGCGTAGTCGGCGCCGGCCATTAGGTCGTCACCGAGCCACGGCACGTTGAGGTAGCCGAGCTGGGCGGCGTCTGACCACAGCGTCGATGCGGTCTGGGTGTCGAACGAGGCGAACATGATCTGCGGCTTGCCCGCGAATGCCTTCACCAGCTCCGAGCGGTACGAGCTCTGACCGGGCACGATCGACTGGTTGGAGACGACCTTGCCGCCGAGCTTGGTGAACGCCTTCGTCCAGCGGCGCGACGAACCCCTGGGAGTTTGCCGAGTTGTCGAAGATCAGCGACGCCGACGTGTACCCCATCTGGTGGGCGTGGATCGCCATCGCGGTCGCCTCGGTCGAGTCCGACGCGAACGTGCGAAACACGTACGGGTAGCTCATGTTGTCCAGCTGCGCGGTTCCGCCGAGCGCGAAGTCGGCGACGTCGTTGGGGGCGAAGTCGTGGATCACCGCCTGGATCGTCGGCGAGAACGGACCGATTACGGCCACGGGCTTGGAAGCAGGAGCTTGCGCAGCGCCGGCAGCGCGTCGACCGAATCGGCGGCGTCGTCGGCTGACGGACCTTGATCTTCTTGCCCATCACCCCGCCGGCCTTGTTGATGTCCAGCTTGGCGGCCTGGACGCCGTGCACGCCCCACCCCGAGAGCTCGGCCTTGGAGCCGGTGAACGGGAAGATCTCGCCGAGCGTCATCGAGTTGCTGCTACCACCGCATGCGGCGCAGCCCGGTCATCGAAGTCGCCGACCGCGAGCAGCGCGGCGATCCTGCGTGGCCCGTACCAAAGCGCTGCCATGAGTCGCATGTCTCTCCTCTGATGGGGATTACGGCTTGATGTGAGTCGTCGCCTCGGCCGGGGTCGTGGCCGAGGAAGATGGCGCCGAGGTCGAGCTGTGCGATCTCGGCAGCCGGTCCGTGCACGTGGTTCGTGCCGGCGACCAGGACGTAGACGCTGCCGGCGTGGCGCAGCGCCGACTCCACGTTCTGCTCGACGACGATCGCCGCGGTCCCGCTGGCGACGATCTGCTGGATCTGCTCCCACACGACCGCGGTGTAGGCGGGCGAGAGGCCGGCCGTCGGCTCGTCGAGGATCACCGCGACCGGATCGATCATCAGCGCCCGGGCCATCGCGAGCATGTTCTGCTGGCCGCCCGACAGCTGGCCGGCCTGCTTGTGCCTCGGCCTTCGCCAGGTCCGGGAAGACGCCGAGGACCTCCTCGACCTCTCGTCGTCGTCGCGCTGCGGCGGGTGAAGCCGCCGATCTCCAGGTTCTCGCGGACGGTCATGCGTTCGAACACGTTGTCGTTCTGCGGCACGTAGGCCAGCCCGCGGCGGGCGATCAGGTGACCCGGCAGGCCGGTGATCTCCTCGTCCCCGACCCACACCCGGCCGGACACGGTTCAGCACCCCGCACAGCGCCTTGGCGAAGGTGGACTTGCCGGCGCCGTTCGGGTCCGACGATGGTCGTGATCGTCCCCGGCCTCGGCCGTCAGGCTGACGTCCCGGATGATCGGCGACCCTGCCGTACCCGGCGGTGACCCCTCAGCTGTCAAGACGGGCATCGAGCGCCGCCTCCCAGATAGGCGCGGACGACCTCGGTGTTCTCGCGCAGCTCGCGACATCCGGCCGGTGGCCAGCGTGCGGCCCTCCGCCATCACGATGACGTGGTCGCAGATCCGCTCCACGACGCCGAGGTTGTGCTCGACCATGAGCACCGTGATGCCGTTGCCGGCCTTGAGCGTGACGATGTGCTCGCCGATCTGGTCGACCAGCGCCGGGTTGACGCCGGCCATCGGCTCGTCCAGCAGCAGCAGCCGGGGCCGCGCCATCACCGCCCGGGCCAGCTCGAGCAGCCGCTTCTGACCGCCGGAGAGCTGGCGTGCCCCAGTTGTCCGCGGACGGCGTACAGGCCGTAGTCCTCGCAGACATCTCGGTCGCCCGCTCGACGTTGGCTGCGCTCCTGCCGGCGCACCAGGCCCGGCCGGAAGAAGATGTTGAACAGGCTCCCGCCGGCCTGGTCGGTCGGCGTGACGAGCAGGTTCTCCAGCACGGTCAGGCCGCCCAGCTCGCGGGAGAGCTGGAAGGTCCGGATCAGGCCCGGCTGGCGATGCGGTGGCTCGGCCAGCCTGTGACGTCCGTGCCGTCCAGCGATGACGCGCCCGGCGTCCGGGTCCAGGCAGCCCGGAGAACAGGTTGACGACGGTGCTCTTGCCGGCGCCGTTCGGTCCGATCAGGGCGGTGATCGCGCCGCGCGGCGATGTCGAAGGTCCGCTCCGTTGACCGCATGATCGCCGCCGAAGGACTTCCGCAGGTCCTCGCGGAGAGGACCGCGGTCGTGCCCGTCTCAGCGATCGGGTGGCGCTCATCGAGCGTCCTCGGGGTCGGCCGTCTCGCCGGCGCAACGGGCGCCGCCTCGATCTTGTCCGCGTCGATGGCGTCGGGTGGGGCCTGCGACGCCTGACGCGTCAGAACCGATCGGGGCTCGCGCCCGCTCCGGGACGATCGCCCTGCGGGCGAAACCACAGGGTGCCGATCAGCAGCGTGCCGATGACCGACCCCGTCCAGGTTGAGGATCAGCCCGGGGTGGCCGGGGATGTCCGGCAGGAACTTCGGCAACTGCGTGAACAGCACCGGCACGACGAACGCGCCGATCACCACGCCGGAGTTGTTGCCCAGGCCGCCGATGATCAGCGCGGCGAAGATCAGGAACGTCTCCGCCGGCAGCCACGCGCTGGTGTTGAACGACGAGGAGAACTCGATGATCAGGCCGCCGCCGATGCCGGCGTAGAACGCGCCGATCAACATCGCGGTCAACTGGTAACGGAACACGTTCTTGCCCATCGCGCTGACCACGTCCGGGTCATCGCGGATCGCGCGCAGCGTCCGGCCCAGCGGCGAGCGGGTGATCCGGCTCATGACCAGCCACATGAACCCGCCGATGACGACACTGAGGATCGCGAAGAAGATCAAGAACGAGTTGGCGTCCAGGTTGAGCACGCCCGAGAGCGGCATCGGCACCGTGTTCAGCCCGTCCGCGCCGTCGAACAGCGGCACGTAGTTGTTGATGAGGTCGTACATCACCAGCGAGATCGAGATCAGGACCATCGCGAGGTAGTCGCTGCGCAGCCGGCGGAACGCGATGAACGCCACCACCACCGCCAGCAGGCACGACGCGACCCCGCCGGCCAGCAGATCGAGGGGGAACGGCAGGCTGGCCCCGAGGATGTAGATCTGGCCCGATCCGGGCAGCGGCTGCCCGCTGGAGGTGACACCGGTGATGTAGGCGCCGATGGCGACGAAGCCGATGTAGGCGAAGTTCAGGATTCCGGCCTCGCCGAACTGCAGGTTCAGCCCCCATCCGAGCACGCTGTAGGCGGCGAAGAAGAACAGCAGGGTGAACGCGTAGTAGACAGATCGGCGACATGTCGCTACACCTTTCCGATCCGTGCGAACAGGCCGCTCGGCCGGAACAGCAGGACGAGGATGAGGACGACGAACGCGATGTCGAGCTTGTAGGAGGCGTTGATGAACACCGCCGACATCTCGGTGACGAGGCCGATGATCACCGCGCCGAGGATCGCGCCGTAGATGGAGCCGACCCCGCCGACGATCACCGCGGCGAAGATGACGAACAGGAACGTCTCGCCGAAGCTCGGCGTGATGCTGGCCGAGGTGATTCCGAGCACCGTCCCGGCGAGCCCGGCGAGGGAGCCGGCGAGGAACCACGTGATCGTCGTGATCAGCTTGGTGTCGATGCCGCTGGTCATCGCGAGTGTTGTGTCGTCGGACATCGCCCGCATCGACTTGCCGAGACGGGTCCTCGTCAGCAGCATGTGAATCGCCACCATCAGCACGAGCCCGATCCCGATCACGATCAGCTGATCGACGGTGAGCAGGAACGGTCCGATGTGCAGCGGCGTCTCGGACGAGACGTTGAAACGCTTGACGTCGGCGCCCCAGATCGAGTTCAGCAGGCTAAGGATGATCAGCGACAGGGCGAAGGTGACGATCAGGACATAGAAGACCTTCTCGAACCGTCTCGCGAACGGTCCCAGCACCAGCTGATTGACCACCACTGCGAACACGCCCACGAGCAGCGAGCCGCCGATCATGGCCACCCAGATGTTCCAGTGCAGAAATCCGGCGTTCAGCTCCCAGGCCAGGTAAGCCCCGAGGGCCATGAAGTCCCCGTAGGCGAAGTTGATGTAGTTGGTGATCCCGAATTGCAGGCTCAGTCCGACCGCCGCGACCGCGATCACCGACGCGGTCACCAGGCCGAAGCCGACCGACAGCCAGAATTGGTGCATCCCTGTCCTCTCTCATACTGTGAGAGTAACTCTCACAAGCTGTGAGCAGCTGATCACACCCATCACCATCTGTCAAGGGCTAACGTCAAATCGCGCGCTCAGTTGCCATTCCGAGGGCGCGTCTCCAAACCTGGCCGACCGTCGGCCCCATTTTCGTGCCCGATGCCCACGATGTTGGTGCCAACGGCGGAGGGTGGCATCACGATGTGTCGTGCTCGGGATCACTGAGCTAGTGGCAGCCCGATCACGATGCGAAACACGATGCAGCGACTCCGTGGTCTCCGTCGCAGTCAGCGTTCCCTTGTGCGATGCCGCCGGCGCTTCCAAAGCGTCCGCCGATCGATCCCCAACCCAGACGGCGCGGGTCAAAAGCCTCTCGTTCGGACACGGATCGTCGGTCGATGTGGCGCCCGGGTGATAGCCGGTGCCTGCAACGGGGTAGGCAATGGCAAATGGGTTTGCTCGTCTACCTCATCATCCTGTTCGTGGTTGGTCTCTTCGTAGGGGCGCTGGCGCGTCTGCTGCTGCCCGGCCGCGATCCGATGAGCGTCTGGATGACTGCGGTGGTGGGTCTGGTGGGAACGTTCAGTGCGGGTCTGTTCTCTTGGTATGTCCTGCATCGCCATGGCGCGGGACTGCTGTTGTCGGTCCTCTTCTCGATGCTCCTTGTCTGGCTGGTGCGTCGGTCGAGGACTGGCGCGCCAGGACGGCCGCGGGCGCGCCGGTAGTTAGCGGCGACGTCGTCGGTCGTCCGGCAAGCCACCAGTCAAGAGACAGCCGCCTCCCCGCGGCCGCTGCTCGTCGCAATGTCGTCCCCTTGCGGACGTCTCCGCGAACGTCGAAGATGTTCTCGTCGACGCCGCCGGGGTGTCCGGGACAATTGTCCGGATGAAGAAAACGGCTCGAGCGATCCGCGACCGCGTAACGACAGCCCAAAAGGAACTCCGCAAAGCTTGGCCCGACTCGTCACGTCCGTGACCTCGTACGGCGCCGTCGATATCGACACTAAGCATCTGTTGTCTGGGTCGCCCTGAAGGGGGTGCCAGATGATCTGCCGCGGTGGTTCTTTATCAGCGGCGACGCGACCGTGGACGAGCCACTTGCGAAGGGCTTGCTCGAAGAGACCACGGCTATGACAGCGAAAGTCAGACAGTTGTTCGCGGCGGCGGATTGGCCGTCGGCGGATCGCGTGGAAGTCGGATTCGACTCGGACGAGCGAATTGCGCAGGCAGGCGGCTGGCAGTACTTCAAGTAGCTGAGCCCGCGCGAACGGGACCGTCGGGGGCAGGCGCGTTCCGGCAAAAAGCATCAGCCGCCCATCGCGCGGCGAGACAGGTGCTTTGATCGATGAGCAGCACTCTCGGCGCCTGACCCAATGTCCGCTGAGCGTTGGTCTGTGCGACGACGGCGAGCGCGGCGGGCACCACAGCCGCCTCGATGGCCGCCGGCGGCGTCTGCGGTTCGGATGGGTTAGGGACCCTAATTGCCCATACCCATCAGGACATCAAAGGTGAGACTCGGCAATGCACGCCGGCCCTGGCTCTGGATCTCTCCGTGGGTGCGCTCGACGCTCAGTTTGTGAACATTCGGTTGTATGCAGCGATGAAGTGGGCGCGGCTGTGGTCTATGCGGGCGCCGGGATGACGCGCGGTGACGCTCAGCAGTCGTTCGTTGGCCCGGGTCGCCGGCAGCACGCGATAGACGCTCCAGGTGGTGACGGTCGACGTACCGTCGGTGTTGTTAACGACCTCCCGGACCGGGTAGCCGGTGCCGGGCGCGACGTCGTACTCGCCGCGACCACGGACCGGCACGAGCTTGATCACCCGGCGGCCGTCGACCGTGGTTGGACCGACCACTTTGAGGCTGCCCAGCCACGCGTGCACGGTGCTCGAGTCTGACGGCCGCCGAAACGCAGGCTGGATGTGCATCGCCGTCAGCCGTCGCTGATGGGCGAAGGCCCGATTGGCCCCCACCTCCGCGCTGCCGTCGCGCAGCGCCCGGGCCTGGGCGGCGGTGATCGTCAGGGGCGGGACCTTCACGCCCGGGTCGAGGCCTGACGGCAGGCGGAAGAACAAGGCCTTGGGCATGGTGTAGGTGTAGGTGCCCGGCCTGGGCCCGCGGGTGATGTCGGGACCGTAGTTGCTGGACACGTAGGCGAGGTTGCCGGTGGGGTCATAGAGCTCGTTGTTGCCGTTGACATAGCCGAACTGAATTCCAGCGGTGGAGCCGGTCTGGCTCAGCACGAGTTCGCTCTGGGCACCGTTGCCGGCCGGGGTCTCGGTGATCGAGCTGACGTGACGGACACGCGGACCAGCGTCGGGGCTCGGCGTGAAGCCGCGCGGGTAGTGATCAACGCTGCGAGATGCATCGATCACGATCGCTCCGGTGGGATGGCGGGCGGCGGCGGCCCTGCGCAGGATCGCTGCTTCTGCGTTCTGGGCGCCGGACGGTCCCTGGCCGGAGAGCGCCCCGGTCACGCCGACGATCGCGACGGCCAACGCGCCTGCGCCGACCGCGAGTCTGAGCACCCGGCGGCGCGTGCGCACCCTCGCGTGCGTGCGGGGACGGTGCGGAGCGGGCGCCGGTGTGGCCACGATCGCCGCGGCCAGGTCGTCCCACGTGTCCCGGCTGACCGCGTCCAGCGGATCGTCGTCGCTGATCGGGTTCAGAACCCTGATCGGGTGATGAGGCGTGGTCGGGCTCATGAGATGTCTCCTCTGGTGACGGTCATGTCGTGCGCACGCAGCAGGTCAGAGGCCAGCACGGCCGCGTGGTCGGCCCGTGGCCGGCCGGGGCCGCGTGACCCGGCGATCGCCGCCTGCAGCCGGCGACGGGCCCGGTGCAACCGAATCCGTACGGCGTTGCGCGAGCAGCCGAGCACGGCGGAGATCTCGCCCGCATCGAGCTGCTCCCAGGCCTCCAGCGTGAGGACCTCCCGGTCACCGTCGGGCAGTGAACGAAATGCCGCCGCGAGCTCTGCGAACTCCTCCCGGGTGGGGGCGGTGTCGTGTTGGGCCAGGTCGTGCTGCAACTGATCGGCGAGCCGGGTGCGTCGCCGCTCACGGCGGCGATGGTTGGCCAGCACCCGCCGGGCGACGCCGTAGACCCATAGATGTGCCTCCGCGACCGGTGCGTCGTCGAGCCGGCGCCAGACGACCAGGAACGTCTCGGCCACCACGTCGGCGGCGTCATCTGCGCGTTCGGTCCGCCGCAGCACGTAGCGCAGCACCTGGGCACGGTGCGCTGCGTACAGCGCCTCGAACCGCTCGCGGCGTGCGGCGCTGGAGAGATCTGACCGCTCAGCGTTGGGTTTCATGGAACCTACATGTCCGGGCACCCGCCCAGCATTTCAGCCATCGAGCAGCCGCTGCGTTCAGCGTAGGGTCCACCCAGGACGCCTTTGGCTACGCGTTCTAGTGGAGACGCCTGGTTTTGACCCCGCCGATGACAAGGGCGGGTGAAGCGACCCCGGACACGACGAGGAGCCGCTGCCAGGCCGGGGCGTTGCTTGCGGCCTCTGGGGTGTGCGGAGTCGACGCGGCTTTAGGTAGTCGTCAACCCGGGTCTCCGGAAAGAATGGGGGGGGGGGCTCCGGGCGAGGCTCGAGCACTTCCGGAAACGATCGGAGCACCTCGTTGGAAACCCCGATGGTGCAGTACACCGGAAATGGCTGTTTGGTGACACCGCCGAGCGAAGGTGTAAGCTCAGAGACGTTAACGTACCGTTTGCGTTTTCGCGCCGCTCCAGCCCCCGGTGGCGTCTCTCACTACAGGCTGGAGGAATGATGGGACTGGAACACAAATACTGGGACGAGCGACCCGTACAAGATGGGTCTGTCGTAGAGGATCGGGGATCAACCTCGGGCGTGCCGCGTGCGCCTGATCCGTTTCATGTCGAGGCCCGCAGAGCTGGAAGCGCAGACATCGCTGACCAGCGGCCGCGACCGAAACGCTCGCTGTGCGAGAACGCGCACAAGCTAGACCGCTGAAGGGCGATGCAACCCTTACATCCCCGGCGTTGGGGGGATGGAGCAAGATATTCCGGGCCCGCTCGGCCGCCGGGCCCCGCTTGCGTGATAGCCGATGGCGAGGTTTGCAAAGGGGTGAACCCTGAGCGCGACCCTTTCAAAGATCTCGTCGACACGGACGCCCGCGTACGGCTGCTGGCACATGGCAGCGGCCCGCGTCCCGCGGCGACCGCGGCACAGCTCACGGCGCCAACGCCTACTGCGCTCAGCGCATGCCGACATCGAGTCTGCCGCTGCAGCTGACCGACGCCCGCCGGGCCCGTTCACGTTTTAGGTGTACGCCAACGACACCTCGAATGACTTCTGCATCGCCGGTCCGTCGTTCATCAACGCGCCGGGTTTCCGGACCTCGACGCCGGTGACGGGCCCGTCACGAACGTGTACCTCTGGGCCGAGCACACGACGACCCACGCCACTGCCGGGCAGTCCTACGGGGGGTTCGTGATCGCCCGCGCCGGCAACGACGTGAGGGCGGCACCCTGACCCGTGAGGACGGCACCCAGGTCACGCTGGGCCCGCCGGGGAGCGGGTCTCGCCGCAGTCCCGGCGGTCGAGGTGCGCGTCATTTCCAACGCACCCCCAGGCGCCGACCGTTCGCGGTGGAAGGTCGCAGACGCCCTGTCGAGCCTCGCGAGGCCGTTCCCGTGCTGGTTGCCACACTGCTCCGCGCGTGCTCAGATTGATCAGTTGCCTCGGCAAACGGTAAGTGTTCCTTGCGCACCGCCATGGCCGGCGCGTCGCAACCAGCGTTCGCGACCTGACACTTCCAAATCGTCGGGTAGGAACGGCTCGGCGGCGACGCGATCCCGCGCTGGACAGCTGCAATCCCATCCTCTCCGCTCACCGGCAGCTGCGGCTGCGGCGCTGTCCGCTTTGATTGCCTCCGCGGCTGCGGCTGACGCGCCGGCCCGCTGCCGCGGGTCAATCTCTGGAGCCGCAGCACTGACACCGGGAGCGAAGCGAGCAACGGCCCGGTAGGACGTCGACCCGGGCCCGCGTGACTCACGGTGCTCGCTGAACGCTGGTGTGGAGACGCCCACGGAGATGCAGCTGTCGCGTCCTGGGAGCGCTCTGAGGGGAGTCGTGCGTCTCGAGCCCGCGACGCCGGCGCTTTCGGTCGCAACGTTCCCCGAGAACGGTCTCCATCGGGATGGTGCATCAGGAGTCCGAGATAACACAAATTTGTGTTATCTGCGTGATATGTGCTATAACTGGCGCATGCCACGCGATGAAGAGATCACATACGCCGACCACATGGGCCGCTTCTACGCCCGCCGCTACGCGTTTCCGCCGATGGTCGGACGCGTGCTCGGCTACCTGCTGGTATGCGAACCGCGCGACCAGACGATTGCCGAGCTGAGCGAGGCGCTGCTGGCGAGCCGCAGCGCGATCACCGGCGCGCTGAGCGTGCTGGAGCGGACTCGACGCGGTCCGGCGCTCCCGGGCCGCCGGGGAGCGGATGGACCGCGTCCGGATTGACTTCTCCTCCGCGCAAGCGCGGGGGTTTGACATCTCGGAGTATCAGGAGCTCGGTGATCTGGCCCGGGAGGGCCTCGAGGTGCTGAGCGATGCGCCGCCAGAACGCCGGGCGGAGCTGCTCGAGCTGGCGGCGTTCGCAGAGTTCCTGGTCGAGAGCACCCAAGCGCTTCGACAGGAGTGGGAGGCGCGTCGTGACGCCCTCCGTGCCTCGGGCGAGTTGCCCTCCTGAGCTTCGTGTCCTGCAACCACGTCAATCAAGAGCTTCGATCGGAAAGAAAGCCATGACAGATCCATCCTCACCGGCCATCACCGCCGTCGATGTGCGCAAGTCCTTCGGCGACAACGTCGTCCTCGACGGACTCGAGCTCGCCGTCGAGCCGGGCAGCGTGTTCGCGCTGTTGGGACCCAACGGGGCGGGCAAGACGACGATGGTGCGGATCCTCGCCACCCTGCTCGAGGCAGATCACGGCACGATCCGTGTCGCCGGACACGACGTCAGGCGCGAGGCCGACGCGGTCCGCGACGCGATCGGTGTGACCGGTCAGTTCTCGGCCATCGACGAGCTGCTGACGGGTCGAGAGAACCTGGCGCTGATGGCCGACCTGCACCACCTCGCGCGCGCGCACGCGCGCGAGCGCATCGACCAGCTGCTCGAGCGGTTCGAGCTGGCCGATGCCGCCGACCGGATCGCCATGACCTACTCGGGCGGGATGCGTCGCCGTCTCGACCTGGCGATGACCTTGATCGGCGCGCCGCAGGTCATCTTCCTCGACGAGCCGACCACCGGCCTTGATCCGCGCAGCCGTCGCACGGTGTGGGAGATCGTGGAGAGCCTGGTCGACGACGGCACGACCGTGTTCCTCACCACGCAGTACCTCGACGAGGCCGACAAGCTCGCCGACCGGGTGGCGATCCTCGACCGCGGACGGCTGGTCGCCGAGGGCAGCGCGCAGGAGCTCAAGCAGCGAGATTCCCGGCGGCCGCATCGATGTCCACTTCGCCGACGCCGAGGCGCAACTCGTGGCCGGCGACGCGTTGGGAATGCCGGTCACCGACCAGGACTCGCCGAGCTTGCAGATCCCCACCGACGGCAACGTCGCCACCCTGCGTCGTGTTCTCCGCGACCTCGATGAGGCCGGTGTCGACGTCGTCGATCTCGCGATTCACACCCCCGATCTCGACGACGTGTTCTTCGCGCTCACAGGCCGAGACGCTCACGCAGCGGAATCGAGAACAGAAGAGGAGGTCTACCGATGACCAGCACATACGCCCTACGCGATTCGACCACCATGCTGCGGCGCGACCTGCGCCACCTGCAGCGCTACCCCGGGCTGTCCCTGTTTCCGATCCTCATGCCGGTCGTGTTCCTGCTGCTGTTCGTGTACGTCTTCGGCGGCACGCTCGGCAACGGAATCACGGTCGGTGGCGGCCGCGGCACCTACATCAACTTCCTCACCCCCGGAATGCTGGTGTTCACCGTCGTCGGCGCCGCTCAGATCACCGCCATCTCCGTGGCCAAGGACATGACCGAGGGCATCATCGCCCGCTTCAAGACGATGCGCATCTGGCGACCCGCCGTGCTCGCCGGTCATGTCTTCAGCAGCCTGGTCCTGACTCTGATCAGCCTCGCCGTCACCATCGCCGTGGCGCTGCTGATCGGCTATCACGCCGCCGCCGGCCCGCTGCGCTGGCTGGCCGCCCTCGGGGTCCTCGTGCTGCTGGCCGTCGCGCTGATCTGGCTATCGGTCGCTCTTGGCCTGCTCGCGAAGAGCGTCGAGACCGCGAGCAACATGCCGATGTTCCTCACCCTCCTGCCGTTCTTCGGCAGCGGCTTCGTGCCCGTCGCCTCGATGCCCGCCGGCCTACGCTGGTTCGCCGAGAATCAGCCCTTCACCCCGATCACCAACACCGTGCGCAGCCTGCTCGCCAACCAGCACGTCGGCAGCGCCGGCGTCAAGGCGATCGTGTGGTGCCTCGCGATCACCGCCGCCAGCTACCTATGGGCCAGGTATCTCTACAACCGCCGACCCGTCCAGTAGACCGGAGAGGCGACCCCTGGACGCCTCAGCGGGGAGGGCGAGAGGATGCTTTGGTGGCTGCTGGGTCCTTGAGATGCGTACCTCGAACTCGGGTGAGGCGTCGGCTGCATTTGCTGCCGGTCTCGAGCGGGCGTGGTGATCTCATGGTCGTGCGCGTCGCCGGCGCGCTCAGGGTGAGAGACTGGACGCGTGCCATGTATCCGCGGCGGCGAGCGCGCCACTCTCGCCTCGCACGATCCCCAGCGAGCACAGCATCTGGCGATGCTCGAGTTTGGCTCGCGACAGGACTTCAACGATCCCAGCCTCGCCTACCGCCGCCTGTTCTCGGAGCTACTCGGCACGTTCATGCTCGTGCTCGTCGCTGCCGGCGGTGGCATCCTGCACGCCAAGGGGCAGATCAGTCTGTCCGCGGCGGTGGTCGCGCCCGGCGTGATGGTGATGGCGATCATCCTGTTCATGGGCGCGGTGTCGGGCGCGCACCTCAATCCGGTCGTGTCGATTGCGTTTGCGTTGCGCGGCGACTTTTCGTGGAAGCGGGTCCCTGGTTACATCGCCGCCCAGGTGCTCGGGGCGACGCTTGCATGCCTGTTCCTGCTCGTCGTGTTCGGCAACGTCGCCCACCTCGGCGCGACACTGCCCGGGGCGGGATACAAGGACTGGCAGGCGTTCCTGCTGGAAGTCGCGCTGACGGCGACGCTGGTCAGCGTCGTCCTCGGAACCGCATCGGCGGCACAGAATGTCGGCACGATAGGCGCGCTCGCGATCGGCGGTTACATTGCCCTGGCCGGCCTCTGGGCAGCGCCGGTGAGCGGAACCTCGATGAACCCCGCTCGGTCCTTTGGCCCCGCGCTCGTCGGCGGCAACTGGTCAGCGTACTGGGTGTACGTCGCCGGGCCAATGATCGGCGCCGCCATCGCCGTCGTATGCGCACTGATCTTGCGCGGCCGGGGCGGTGATCCGACCGCGCGTGCAGCAGCGTCCGGCACGCTCGCATCTGAATCTGAGAAAGGGACACACTCGCCATGACCGAATCCGCGGTGCACATCAAATGGGCGGCCGAGGTTGCAGATCACGATTACGCCGCCGCGGAGGCCTACTTGTCGCTCAAGCTCGGCGAGGAGGCTGTTGCCAAAGCAATCCAGCGCCTTCAGAAGGCTTCCCTCACCACCCGTCGCGCGAACGACATCCTGCGCGCGGCCGGACTGGCGCCCGCGCCGCTCGACGACCCGGGCGTGATGAAGGACCTGATCAAGGCGATCGAGGGTGACCAGCTGAGTCCCGTTCTCGTGCTCAGCGGCAAGAAAGGCTCGGACATCGCAGATGGCTTTCACCGCGTCTCGCTCGTATATCGACTCGATCCGTTTGCCGAGATACCGCTGAAGCTCGGGTGACCGAGCGCGGTGAGGTCGTCTTGGGACCGGCGATCTGCCGCCTCGCCGACTAAGAGCTTCTTCGGCCGCGGAACGCTCGCGTGTCCAGGGGGCTCGTCAAGCACGCCTGGCGGAACAAGGCCGCCAAGTGAATGGTGTCCGCCTATGACGCCCGACGACGTGTCGCGCGGGCGGGGCGAGGCGCGCCGCCCCAACCGGGCCATGTGAGGGCGCGCTGGGGAGCCAGGGCACCAGCCGGGCTTGCACTCGTGCCCACCGGACGCACGGCTCGACAAGTCGATGAGTCCGGGGTGCTGGTCGCGACCGGGGGAGGGACGCAGCCGTTATTGTCCTCCGCTTGTTTGTCTGCCGAAGCTCAACGCCGGCGGCTGCGCGTCGCTGGCTGCCGCTCGCCCTGCTGGCCGCGTGCGCGCTGGTCGCTGGCCTGTCGGGCTGCGGTGGGTCGAGCACGAAGCCCACCCCGCTGCCGCGCGTCCAGCCGCATCGCGACGGGCCAATCTCGATGTTCACGGTGGGCGCGGAGCTGTACACGAACTCGGCCGCGAACATGGACCTCCTGCAGAGCCTCGGGGTCGGTGTCGTCCGCCTGGACATGAACTGGACGGCGGTGGCGCCGGACTCCTCCTCGCTACATAAGCCGGCGTTCGATGCCACGGACCCCAATGCGTATCCCACGGCGTCGTGGGCGAGGTACGACGCGATCATCCGCGGACTGACGGCGCGTCATATCGGGATCGACCTGGCGCTGATCGGCCCGCCGCCCCTGTGGGCCGAGGGTCGGGGCGCTCCGTCGCGGGCGACCCAGCCGTTCTGGAAGCCCGACGCCGGCGCCTATGCGGACTGGGTCCATGCGGTCGGGACGCGCTACAGCGGGCATTTCACTGCACCGGGCACCTCGCGTCCGCTGCCACGGATCGCCTTCTGGTCGGTCTGGAACGAGCCCAACATCGGTACCAACCTCGGGCCCGAGGTGACGCATTCCGGGTCGGCGATCGAGGTGGCGCCGAAGCTGTATCGCGATCTTCTCAACGCGGCCTGGAGCGCGCTGCACGCGACCGGCCACGGCCACGATCGGATCCTCATCGGCGAGCTCGCTCCCGCCGGCGTGATGAAGGGCGCGCCCGGACTGTTCAACGCGATGGCGCCGCTGCGGTTCCTGCGGGCGCTGTACTGCGTCGACGCCAACTACCGGCAGCTGCGCGCGACGCAGGCCCGCCAGCGCGGCTGCCCGACGACGGCGGCTGAGTCGGCCCGGTTTGTGACCCAGAACCCGGGCCTGTTCAAGGCCCCTGGGTTTGCCGTTCATCCCTACGGCTTCACGTCGCTGCCGCCCAACGTCCGGATCCGCAACGAGCCTGACTACGCCGAGCTGGCGGCGATGCCGACGGTCGAGGCGACGCTTGATCGCCTTCAGCAGGTGTACGGCTCAAACACCAAGTTCCCGATCTGGTCGACCGAGTTCGGGTTCATCACCAACCCTCCCAACAACCAGTACACCATCACCCCCCAGCTCGCCGCGTACTACCTCAACTGGGCCGAGTACCTCACCTGGCAGGACCCGCGGATCAAATCCTTCGATCAATTCCTGATCACAGATCCGCCAGGTACCGCGGTGTTCGCGACCGGTCTCGAGACGGCCACAGCACAGCCCAAGCCGGCCTTTGACGCGTTCCGGATGCCGCTGTACCTACCGGTGACGCGGACCGCCTCCACGCACCCGCTGCTCGTCTGGGGCGACGTGCGACCCGCTCCGGACGCCGCTCGCCGCACCCACCGGCGCCAGCAGGTCGAGATCCAATTCAAGCGGGCCTCCGGCGGGGACTTCACCACCGTCAAGACCGTGCCGCTGAGCGGCACGCAGGGCTATTTCGAGGTCCGGCAAGTGTTCCCGGCAAGTGGCTCGGTGCGCCTGCGCTGGACGTACCCGAACGGTCAGACCGTCTTTAGTCGGATCGCTGACATCACGCTGCACTAGAAACGTCAACCCCAAAAACGGCGCACCCCCGACGCAGTCGGAGCGGCCACGGCCGGGAGGCATCGCACGGGTTCCCTCGCGAACGCGTCGGCGGGCTGGCCGGTCAAGGACGCCGTCCGATCCAGAGAGTCTCGCCGTCGAGGATCGTGCAGGTTGCGGTGAGGCCAAGCCGCGTGGCCACGACGATCGACGCGGCATGCCTCGGGTGGATGTGGGCCACGACCGCAATCACGTCATGCCGCCCCAGCCAGGCGACCATCGCTTTGGCGGCTTCGGTTGCATAACCCCGGCGTTGGTTGGGCACGCCGATGACCCAGGCAACCTCGGCCACCCTGTCCTCCTCCTGGACAACAGTGGTCTGCACGGTTCCAACGGCGGTGAGATGCTCGCGTTCACGCACGATCCAATTCAGCCAACCCAGGCGCCGATCGGGAGATCTGCCGCTCACCTGTCTGCCATAGCGCGCCCGCAAGTCGTCGAGCGTCGGCGGAGCACCGCCCGTGTACTCATAGAGAGCCGCGTGTCCCAGCACGAACACCATTTCCTCAGCATGCGCGACCTGGAGCGGCTCCAGGATCAAACGGCAAGTGTCGATCCGGGTCGCAATCGGCCAGTCTCCTGAAAACCGCATCGTCGACACCTGGTCCTTGGCCTGCTTGCGCAGCTGCTCAAGATTGAGCTGAAAACCCACAGGGCACGGCCCTTTCCGCGGACTGGATGCCAGCGACACGCGGGTCGGCAACCCGTTCAGCCGGCCACGATCGTCGCGGCGAGCGCGATCCGATGATCCTTGGTCCAGGGTGCTCCCAACCGTGCCCGAGGTCTGTGCAGGACATCGGGGGCGGCGTGCTCACCCAGCCTGCTGAGGGCTTGATCGATCACCGTCCTCGCGTCATAGAGGTGGACTTCCCAGCCGCGAGCACGGGCGATCTCGGCGAGCGCCTGGCGATACATGATGGCGTCGGCCCGGGCCTCATACGGCGCGCGTCGCTGGACGGCGATGTCATCAGGGAAGTCCAGCGGCCAGGTCCGCAGCGAGATCGACCGGACCGGCGCGGGCAGCGCGGCTGCGAGCTCATCGAGTGCACCTGACGTCACGCGAGTGACTGAGGCGCGGGCCTTGGCGACCAGCGCAGCCGTAGCGGAGAGATCGAGACGTCGGCTCTCGTAGTGGATCGGTGCGGCCGACACGCCGGGGTCGATCAGCTCGATCCGCCGGCGGTCCACGACCTCGTGATCGGCTGACGCCGTCACCGCAACGGCCCACCCGAAATGATCCGCGATGGCGACACGCATGCGCGCCAATTGGTACACGCGCCAACTGCCTGACGCAAGTCCGCATCCAGGTCCCAGCAGCGCGACACGTCGACCCTGTCCCGCGGAGGGAGCGTCCAGTGGGACACATCAGTCTCGGGGAAGAGCGGCAAAATCACGCTTGGCTTTCCGATACCACGCCATTCCCGACAGAGGCTTTTTCCACCGGCCCTGCATCTCGCTCAGGGCAGTTTTGTGCGTGTCATCACCGCTTGCGACCATTTCCTTCAGATGGCTGTCCTGGGCCTTTATGACGTCATTGGCAGTGTTTCCATGGTGCGAGAAATCACATGGTCCGCCCAATTGTTTACACGTCATTGTCTTCATTGTCTCCTCCTGTCAGAGTGTTCGGTGTCAACGAGTACAAGTTGACAGGGCGACGGAGCGCGGTCTCAGCTTGTCGCGGCCGTCTTTGCACGTGAATGTAGGCGGCGATCGCCGGATGACTCAGCGCAGTTCGATGATGCGGATGAGGTTGCCCGCGGGATCGCGGATGGCGCAGTCGCGAACCCCGTACGGCTGCTCGGTCGGCTCCTGGACGACCTCGGCGCCGCTGGCCTCCACCTGCTCAAAGCTGCCGTCGAGGTCCTCGGTGGCCAGGTTGATATGGCCGTAGGTGCCCTTGGCCATCATCTCGATGATGGTGCGGCGCTCGTCGTCGGTGATGCCGGGGTCGACGGCCGGCGGATGCAGGACGATGGACGTGCGGGGCTGGCTGGGCGGGGCCGACCGTGATCCAGTGCAGCCCGCCGTATTCGACCTCGGTCCGGACCTCGAAGCCGAGGGTGTCGCGATAGAAGGCCACGGATGCGTCCGGATCGTCGTGCGGGAGGTAGGTCTGGTAAATGGTGATGTCCATGGCGGTCACGCTACCTGCGGCTCGGGGTCGGCGCTTCTCGATTCCTGACCGGTCTGGTCACCTGTTTCGCGACGCACGACGGCATCCCCGCCGTCGCGTCCGCCGCGCGGCGCCGGTAGGTGCTGGGCGGCATACCGACCAGTTCGGTGAAGCGAGTGCTGAAGGTGCCCAGCGACGAGCAGCCGACCGCGAAACAGACCTCGGTGACGCTGAGCTCGCCTCGACGCAGCAGCGCCATCGCGCGCTCGATGCGACGCGTCATCAGGTAGCCGTACGGCGACTCGCCGTAGGCGAGCCGGAACTCGCGGCTGAAGTGCCCGGCCGACATGTACGCGCCGCGGGCGAGCGCCTCGACGTTGAGTGGCTGCGCGTACTCCCGGTCGATCCGGTCGCGGACGCGGCGCAGCCGCGCAAGGTCGCTCAGGCGCTGCGCCGCGGCGGGTCTGCTGGTCACCTGCGCCATCGTAAACACCGCGACGAGATGACCACCTGAGCGAGACGACCGAAGACAGCCTGTCCGGAGCCTGTCAACCAGGTGCTGACGACGGTTCCGAGCGCCGGCGTGGTGAACGGCGACATGGTCTGGCCACGGATGCCGTCCTCACCCCACTGTCGGAGGCCAGCCGTGTGCGCAGGCCCAGCCGCAGGTGTTCTACGTGGCCCACCGCCTGGTCGATCAGCGAGGCCACGTGGTCGTCGTACAGGGAGTAGACGATCCGGCGTCCCTGACGCTCGCCGACGATGAGTCCGATGTCGCGCAGGAGGCGCAGCTGATGGGAGACCGCTGACTGCTCCATCTCCACCGCGGCGACCAGCTCGGATACCGAGCGGGGTCGTTCGCGGAGCGCCGCCAGGATCAGCACGCGGCTCGGGGTGGCCAGGGCCGACATCGCCTGGGCGACGAGCGCCGCCTCCTCGCCGGTGAGCCGGCTCGCCGCCGCCGTGTCGCCGGTGACCCCGTGGGTCATCCCCGCCGGCCACCAGGCATGAGCAATCTCTCATATGATCGAGAGAACATGTTGACCGTCGATCGTATCGTCGCCCGGGTTCCGGCGCCGACCGAGCCGCCCGTGAGCGCGACCACGCCGGCGCTGGTGGCGGCGGCCGCGGGCGTCGGGCTCGGACACGCGATTCTGCCCGACCACTGGGTGCCGCTCGGCGTGTTCAGCCGCACCAACCGGTATCCGCTGGCGCGGGTGGCGCGCCTGGCCGGGCTCGCCGGGGTCGCCCATGTGCTCGTGTCGCTGGTGATCGGGGCGGTGATCGTGGTTGTCGGGCTACAGCTGCGCTCGACCGTGGAGCACATCCAGAACGCGATCGTCGGGGGGCTGCTGGTCGCCACCGGCCTTGGCTTCGCGCTGCTGGAGGCCAGCCAGGACACGGGCACTCGCACGCCCACGACCACGACCACGACAAGCACGAGCACGACCACGACCACCACAAGCACGAGCACGACCACCACCACGCCGGGCGTGGCCGCGGAGCGTTCATGGTCTCGTTCGGCGCCGCCGCCTCGCCTGACCTGACGATCCTGCCGGTATTCCTCGCCGCCACCACCGCCGGCGCGGGCGCCGCGATCGCGTCACTGGTCGTCTTCGCCGTCGTGACGGTGACGACGATCGTGGCCTTGACCCTGCTGGCGACGATCGGCGGCTACGGCTTGCGCAGCCACTGGCTCGAGCGCTGGGGCAACGCCTTCACGGCGCTCGTCCTCGTCGTCGTCGGCGCCCTCGTGCTCACCGGCACGATTTAGGACTCAGCCGACGCGCTGCTGCTCTTCGACCGTCAGCTCGGCGGTGGGACGCGCCTCCAGGCGGGCGTCCGGGATCGCCTCGCCGCTCTGGATCGAGATGCCGTAGGTGCCATCGCGCAGGCGGCCCTCGGCGCGCTCGACGGCGGCCAGCTGGTCGCGCAGATCGGAAGCGCGGGTGGCGTCGAACTCGTCCTGGTAAAGGTTCTCGGAGTCGTTGTCGCCCGGCTCGGTGTTCCTGTCGGAGTCGAGCGGCTCGCCCTCGTAGATTCCGAGAGCGCGCTCGATGCGCTCGCGCTCGCGGGCCAACAGCTCCCGTGCCCGTTCAGTTTCCATGCGGTGAGGCTACACCGTCACGCCGACGCGGCGGGCGCTGCCTGAGGCTGATCGTCCACGCCACGGCGATCAGAATCGCCCCCACGGCGAACGCCAGCCAGGCGACGGCGCCGGTTGCCGAGCGGGCGCTCGTGGGCCCGGCGGGGTACTGTGCGGGGCCCGCGAGCCGGTGCCCGGCCGCGGCGGCCAGCCGCAGCACGGCCGCAATCGCCGCACTGCCGAGCGCGGCGGAGGACGCGGGTGGCGGCACCCCGGAAAGCGCGACCGCCGGACCCGTGCCGACCCGGGCAACGCCGAAGCCGCCGGGCATGACGACGAGCAGCGTCCCGTGGAACACCTGCGGCGAGTTCCTGGGCGAGAAACCGGGCATAGTCGGACGGCCGTCCCCACAGCGCGGTCACCGAGCCGAGATCTGACCGGCTGGCGACCAGCGCAACGCGCATCGGAAAGCCCACCCGGGTCGCCGATCCCACGAGCCGTGTCAGCTGCGATTGCTGGGCGGGGGGGACGGCGCCGTCCTGCGGGATGAACACGGTCTGCGCGGCCAACACGTCACTGGCGGGGTCGCCGTCGGCTCGCGCCTGGTTCGCCATCGCGCCCAAGCAGATGAGCACAGCGGCGAGCCCGACCACCCGTCGCCAACGCGCTGCGTAGAGTCTGGCAACGGCTATGGAGTCTACGGCGCGATGGACCAGCCGCCCGCGCCTGTGGGTGACGGTGTGGCTGCTGATGGGACCGATCGCGGCCCTGGGGCTGCCGGCCGCCGCGCAGGCCCACGGCGTTGTCAACCCCGCCGCTTCGACGTATGAGGCGCGGGTCAGCCAGGTGCCACAGGGCACCGACGCCAAAGTCGTCGATGGCGACCTGCGGACTGTGGATGACGGTCTCCCCGCGCACGACGGTCACCGTGCTCGACTATCGCGGCGCACCGTACCTGCGCTTTGACCGCGTGGGGGTGTTCGTCAACCAGGCGTCGGCCATGTGGTACCTCAACCAGGTCCCGGTGCAGTCGCCGCCGCTGGGGCTGACGGCGCGGACCCCGCCGCGATGGCGGCACGCATCGAGCGGGCACAACTATGAGTGGCACGACGGCCGTCTGCATGCCCTGGCGAGCATCGCGCGGGCGCCCGGCGCGACATTCATCGGACGCTGGACCGTGCCGCTGCGGGTTGGCGGAGTGCCGACGGCGATCACCGGCGGCCTGTACTACGCGCCCGAACCCGTCGCCGGTCTGGTTCTGGCCGATCGTGGTCGTCGTCGCCTGCGTCCTGGCAGGGCTGCGATTGCGCCGCCCGATCGCTCGACGAGCGGCTGGCCCGCGGTCTCGCCGCGGCGACGCTGACGGCATTCCTGGTCGCCGCGCTGGCCCGCCAGCTGCACGGCCGTCCGGGAATTTCGGCCGGCCAGCTGATCGTGCTCGCACTGGAGGTCGCCTTCGCGGCCTGGGCGGCGACGCGGATGGCGCGCGGCGGCGGGTGGTTCGTGCTGTTCCTGATCGCGGCGGCGGCGATCTGGGAGGGCGCGACGCTCGTCGCCACGCTGCTCTACGGGTTCGTCGCTCCTCGCCCTGCCCCCGTTCCCGGCGCGGGTGATCGTCGCGGCTTGTCTGGCGGGCGGCGTCGCGCTGCTGCCGCTCGTGTTCGCCCTCGCCGAGCGTCCCCAGCGTCCTCAGCTTCCGGCCGCCCGGCCGCACGCGGTCCGTCCGGCGCATCGAGTCACTGGAGCCGTCGCTCTGACGGGCGCCCTGCGGCGCGCGCGCCCGCGGCCGCGGCGGCCTGACAGTCGGGTCGCGCCTGCCTTGGCGGCTGTGGCGGGCGAGCCAGCACCGCGGCCCGCCCAGCGAATCCCCGCGGCGCTCGCCCGCGAAGCCCGCCCGATCGGGCGCGGCGCTCGCTTCCATCCTCCGGCGCGCGGTCCCGTGCTCGGCGCGTGCCGCCGCCGTCTCGGGCCCCGCGACGCCGCACACGTCGAGCTGTTCGCCGCCGACCGCGTTGTCCTCGTCGCCGCCGGGATCGGGACGCGCCCGCCGCGTGCGACGCATTGAGGGCCGGATCGCGGCGGCGCACTGTTACGGAGCGCTCGTCACCCTCGACCCGACGGGCGTCGTGCTCGTCCGCCGCGGCTCACCCCTGACGATCGCCGACCTGTTCGCATCCTGGGGGCAGCCCCTGGGCGCTCGCCGGATGGCCTCCTTCCGGGCGCGCCGGCGTCACGGCGTTCGTCGACGGCCGCCGGCGCCGGGGCCCGGTGGGCGGCATCCGTCTGCGCCGCCACGCCGAGATCGTGCTCGAGGTCGGGCCGCGGGTACCCCCGCATCGCGCCTACCGGTTTCCGCCAGGCTTCTAATTTCTCGCCGATCGCGCCGCCGGGACCGCCGAGCAGGTCGTCGCCGTCGCTGCGCAGGTCCTCGGCGCCGCTGGGCTGGGCCGGCTCGACCCGGTTGCGCCCGCGTGCCTTGGCGGCGTACAGGGCGCGGTCGGCCTTGCGGATGAGCTGATCGGGATCGACGGCGTCCTCGGGCAGCGCGGCGACGCCGAGGCTGGCGGTGAGGGCCCCGATCACGGGCATCTCGGCGTGCTCGATCGCGTGGCGGATCTTCTCGGCCACCTCGACCGCCCCCGTGCGGTCGGTGTCGGGCAGCAGCACGAGGAACTCCTCGCCCCCGTACCGGGCGGCGAAGTCCGACGCGCGGATGCTGGCCATCAGCACCTGGCCGATGATGGCCAGCGCCTGATCGCCCTGGTCGTGGCCGTGACGGTCGTTGATCTGCTTGAAGCGGTCGAGGTCGAGCAGGAGCACCCCGAGCGGACTCAGCGTGCGTCCGGCGTGGGCGGCCATGCGGCGGATGGTCTCGTCGGCGGCGCGCCGGTTGGGAAGCCCGGTGAGCGCATCGGAGGCCGCTCGCCACTCGGCCAGCTCGAGGTTGCGCTGATTGGCGAGGATCGGCGCCGCCTGCACGGCCGACTCGCGCAGCTGCGCGCGCTGGTCGGCACTGACCCGCTTCTCGTGGGCGACGAGCACCGAGCCGATCACCCGGCCGCCGACGAGCAGCGGCTCGCAGGCGACCTCCCCGGTCAGGCGCCCGCAGACCTCGCACTCCTGCAGGGAGTCCGCACCGGGGCGGCGCTCGTAAGTCCGGCTGAGGCGCACCGCCATGCACGAGCGGCGTCGCAGGTGCTCGATCTCAACGCCCTGCAGCGGACCGGCGATCTCGCCGCCGAGGACCACCTCCAGGCGGTCGTCGGTCTCCTTGCGATCGAGCACGGCCGCCGCCGAGCCGGGCACGATCCGCTCGATGTGGCGGATGAGCAGCTTCTGGGATTCGGACTCCGAAGCGGAGACCTGCAACAGCTCACGCAGCTCGCGCTGACGCTGGGCGCGCGTGGCCGCGCGGTTGGCGCCTCGGCGCGCCGCGAGCACGGCGATCAGCACGAGGACGATCGTGAGCACGCCGATCAGTCCCGCCGTCAGCCAGTTGGCGGTCTTCAGCGATGCGTCCCGCCGGTCCACGAGTCGCACCAGGTAGGCGGCATTGGCGCCGCGGAAGCGATCGAAGAGCGTCTTGTCGGCGAGCGCCTCGCCGGCGCGAGGGCGCAGGCCACCCGCCAGCTGGCGCTCGATCTCAGCCGACACCGCCGTATGCCAGGCGTCCGCGCGGACTCCCTGCACGTCGAGACCGCCCTCCAGGGCCGGGTCGCCGCTGTCAAGTCGCCGGGACGCGGCCAGGGCGGCGGCGAAGTCCGCCTCGCCTCCGTACCACGGCGCCAGGAAGGCCTGCCGGCCGGTCTCGAAGTACCCGCGGGCGCCCGTCTCCTCGTCGAGCATCGCCGTCAGCAGGTCCTGCGATTGCTGCATCCGCTGCGCGGCCTTGACGGCGCTGTCGCGTTCGAGTCGCCCAGCGCCGTACGCCGCGCACGCGATCAGCGCCACTGCGATCGTTGCCAGCAGCGCGACCCGCCGGACCGACATGGTTGCCATAGCTCGGCAGATCGGCAGCCGGGATGCTTTCTTGAGCACGCCCGCCCGGCTGGGCGCGGCGGGGTCAGGTCCCGGCGGCCAGGCGGCGCAGCGCGGCCTGCACCTCGGCATCGCGGCGCGCCGCCTCCTCGTCGGTCCACTCCCAGACCACGCCTCCATGCAGCGCGAACGTCGGGCGATCGTGGTCGTGGATCGCGTTGGCTTCGACGGCGACCGCGGCGACCCCCGCGACGAGGTCTGAGTCGAGCACCGTGGCCTGGCCGTCGACGCTCACCGCCACGTCGCGGGCGCAGATCGCCACCGTGACCTGAGGCGAGCGCCGCAGGCGGGCCAATGACTCGCGGCTGCGCGCCAGGCCGATCAGCAGCCGCCGCGGTCCGGCCCGGAGCACCGCCGAGACGGGGATCGCGTGCGGGCGCTCACCGCCGGTGACGAGGATCGCGACGGTGCCGGGCGGCCAATCGGGAAGTTCGTCCATGTGCCCGATAGCGTGACAGTCGTGGCTGGACGGGTGCGGCCGTCGTGGGGGAGGGGTAGCGTTGCGGTGACGCGAGATGTGATGAGAGAGAGGGCGATACCGCGATGGCCGTGAAGGCCGGAGACCTCGAGCTGGATCTGATCGACTCGCTGACCGAGTCAGTCGCCGGACGCTTGGAGCACGAGCCCGCGGCCGCCTACAGCGAGTTCGTGCGCCAGTACTACCACTGGGTGCCGGCCAAGGATCTGGCCGACCGCCGGCCGGAGGACCTCGCCGGCGCGATCGTCTCCCACTGGCGACTGGCCCACCACCGCGAGCCGGGCGAGGTCAAGGTCAGCGTCTATAACCCCGAACGCGCCGCCGACGGCTGGGAGTCCCCGTACACCGCGATCGAGATCGTGTCCGATGACATGCCGTTTCTCGTCGATTCGGTGACGATGGAGCTGGCCCGGCAGGGCTATGGAATCGAGCTGATCGTCCATCCGGTGATGCGCGTCGTGCGCGACGGCGATGGCGTGCTGCAGGAGGTCCTGGCGTCCGGAGCGGCCGCGTTCGGATTCCAGACCGAGTCGGTGCTCCATGTCGAGGTGGCCCGCCAGGCGGCCTCCGAGCGCCTGGCCGTGCTGCACTCGGGGATCGAGGTGGTGCTCGAGGAGGTCCGGGCGGCCGTGGAGGACTGGGGGGCGATGCGGGCTCGCACGACCGAGCTGGCCACCGAGCTGCGCCGGCAGGCCCCGCACTGCGGGTCGCACGAGCTCGCCGAGGCCCAGGCGTTCCTCGCCTGGCTGGCCAACGACAACTTCACGTTTTTGGGCTATCGCGAATATCGGTTCCGCGCGCCTGAGTCTCCGGGCGAGCTGACGGCCGTGGACGGGACCGGCCTCGGCATCCTGCGCGGTGCGTCGCCGGGGCCGCCCAAGCAACTGAAGGGGCGCGCCCTGCGCGAGGCGCTGTCGCCGCATCCCCTCGTCCTCACCAAGGCCAACTCGCGCGCGACCGTGCACCGGCCCTCCTACCTGGACTACGTGGGCGTCAAGCAGTTCGCGCCCGACGGCCGGGTGATCGGCGAGCGCCGCTTCCTCGGCCTGTACACGTCCGACGCCTACAAGGCGAGCCCGCGCGCGATCCCGCTGCTGCGCGACAAGTTCGACTACGTCATGGACACGGCGGGCTTCCCCGACGACAGCCATGACGCCAAGGGCCTGGTCGACATCCTCGAGTCGCTGCCGCGCGACCTGCTGGTGCAGATCGGCGCCGAGGATCTGTTCGGAATCGCGATCGGCATCCTCGGGCTCGGTGAGCGCCAGCGGGTGCGACTGTTCGTCGTGCCCGATCGGCTGGACCGGTTCGTGTCGTGCACGCTCTGCCTTCCGCGCGACCGCTTCAACACGGAGAACCGGCTGCGCGCCGGGCGGATCCTCGCGGACGCGTTCGGGGGCGACCAGGTCGACTGGCGCCTGCATCTGTCCGAGTCCCTGATCGTGCGCGTCGACTACATCGTGCACTGCCCCTCCGGGGTCAAGCCCGGCTACGACGTGGCCGCGATCGAAGCGCAGATCGCCCACGCCACGCGGGCGTGGGCCGACGAGCTGCGCGCCGCGCTGGTCGCCGAGCACGGCGAGCAGCGGGGCCGGGAGCTGCACACGACCTACGCGGCCGCCTTCCCCGGCGTCTACCGCGCCGACTGCGACGCGGCCACCGCGGTCGCCGATATCGATCGGCTGGAGCGGCTGATCGACGGCAGCGACACCGGCACGATGCACATCCACGTCTACCGCCGGCGCGGCGACGCTGAGCGGACCGTTCGCGCCAAGCTGCTGAGCACCGTCCAGATCCTGCTGTCCGACATCGTCCCCAAGTTCGAGCACATGGGCGCAACCGTGGTCAACGAGCGCCCGTACGAGGTCACCCCGACCGGACGGTCTCCGGTGTGGATCTACGACGTCAAGCTGCGTTGCGACCCGGAGGACCTGGACCGCGCGGGGGACGCGTTCGCCCCGGCGTTCCTGGGAGCCTGGTCCGGCGAGCTGGAGGACGATCGGCTCAACGGCCTGGTGATGCGCGCCGGCCTCACCGGGCGGGAGGTGACGATCGTCCGGGCCGTGCTGCGCTACCTGCGCCAGGCGGCGATCGCGTTCTCGGACGCCTACATGATCCAGACGCTGCTCAGCAACCCGGAGATCGCCCGGCAGGCGGTGGCGCTGTTCGCCGCCCGCTTCGACCCCGACGCCCACGACCCGCTGGAGGCCGAGCGCCTGGACGAGGACCTGCGGGCCGCGATCGACCGCGTGCAGAGCCTCGACGCCGACCGCATCCTGCGCAGCTTCCTCGCGGTGCTGGCGGCGATGCTGCGCACCAACTACTACCGGCGCGATGTGGCCGGCGCGCCGCCTTCGTACCTGTCGTTCAAGCTCGACCCGACGCGCCTGGAGTTCCTCCCCCGGCCGCGACCGCGCTTCGAGATCTTCGTCTACTCGCCGCGCGTCGAGGGCATCCACCTGCGCGGCGGCGCGGTGGCGCGCGGCGGGCTGCGGTGGTCCGATCGCCGCGAGGACTTTCGCACCGAGGTGCTCGGGCTGATGAAGGCGCAGATGGTCAAGAACGCGCTGATCGTCCCCGTCGGCTCCAAGGGCGGCTTCGTCGTCAAGCGACCGCCCGCCCGTGGTGAACGCGAGGCGCAGATCGCCGAGGGCATCGCCTGCTATCGCACGTTCCTCTGCGGCCTGCTCGATCTGACCGACAACTACGTCGGCGACGCCGTCGTCGGTCCCGACCGGGTCGTGCGCTACGACGGCGACGATCCCTACCTGGTCGTCGCGGCCGACACGGGGACGGCGGCGTTCTCGGACATCGCCAACGAGGTGGCCGCCGGCTACGGCTTCTGGCTGGGTGACGCGTTCGCCTCCGGCGGCTCGCACGGCTATGACCACAAGCGGATGGGGATCACCGCCCGCGGGGCCTGGGAATCGGTCAAGCGCCACTTCCGTGAGCTCGGCACCGACGTGGCCCGCCAGGACTTCACCGTCGTCGGGATCGGCGACATGTCGGGCGACGTGTTCGGCAACGGGATGCTGCTCTCGCCGCACATTCGTCTGCTGGCGGCGTTCAACCACGCCCATGTGTTCCTCGACCCGGACCCCAATCAGGCGGCGAGCTTGGCCGAGCGCCGGCGGCTGTTCGCGTTGCCGCGCTCAGGCTGGGACGACTACGACCGCTCGCTCATCTCCGCCGGCGGCGGCGTGCACTCCCGCGCGTCCAAGGCGATCCCGATCAGCGAGCAGGTCAGGGCCGCGCTGGGGATCCAGGCCGAGAGCCTCGCGCCCAGCGACCTGATCTCCGCGATTCTGCGCGCGCCCGTCGACCTGCTGTTCAACGGCGGGATCGGCACCTACGTCAAGGCGAGCTCGGAGAGCCACGGCGATGCCGGCGACCGCGCCAACGACGGCGTTCGCGTCGACGGCGCACAGCTGCGCTGCCGCGTGGTCGCCGAGGGCGGCAATCTGGGGCTCACCCAGCGCGGGCGGATCGAGTACGCGCTCGCCGGCGGGTCCGACGGCGGTGGCGGGCGCATCAACACCGACGCGATCGACAACGTCGCCGGGGTCAACTGCTCAGACCACGAGGTCAACATCAAGATCCTCCTCGGCCAGCTGACGACCACCGGCGAGATGAGCGACCGCGAGCGCAACGAGCTGCTGCGCCAGATGACCGACGCGGTGGCCGGGCAGGTCCTCTACGGGAGCTACACCCAGACGCAGGCGATGAGCCTGGCCCTCAGCCAGGCGACCTCGATGGTCGAGGTGCACGCCCGCTTGATCCGTCACCTCGAGCAGGTGGCGCTGCTTGACCGGGAGATCGAATACCTGCCCTCCGAGCAGGCACTGGCCGCGCGGCGGGGCGAACGGCGCGGCCTCAGCGCCCCGGAGCTGGCGACGATCATGGCCTACTGCAAGATCCATCTCTACGTGCGGCTGCTGGAGTCCGACCTGCCGGAAGATCCATCCCTGGTCGCCGACCTGCAGCGTTACTTCCCACAGCCTCTGCCGGAGCGCTACGCCGCACAGATGCGCGAGCACCGCCTGCGCCGGGAGCTCGTCGCCACGATCGTGGCCAACCAGCTCGTCGACCGGGCCGGGATGACGTTCGCCTTCCGGCTGGGGGAGGAGACCGGCGCGTCGGCGCCCGCCCTGGCGCGCGCCTATGCCGTCGCCCGCGAGGTCTTTTCGATGCGCGACTTCTGGGCCGAGGTGGAGGCGCTCGACAATCAGATCGAGGCCGGCACCCAGCTGGCGATGCTGATCGAGGGCCGGCGGCTGGTGGAGCGGGCGGCGCGCTGGCTGGTGCGCTCGCGGGGCCGCTCGGAGATCGACGTGGCAGCGACGACGGCGCGCTTTGCCCCCGGCGCGCGTGCGCTCGCCCAGGCGCTGCCCGGGGTCCTGCAGGGCGCCGACCGCGAGTCCTTTCAGGATCGCCTCGTCGAGCTCGCCGCGGCCGGTGTGCCGCCGGCGCTGGCCCGGCAGGTGGCGAGCATGCCGGCCCTGCTCTCGGCGTTCGACATCGTCGAGGACGGGGAGCTCACCGATGCCCCGCAGCCGGTGGTGATGGCCGTCTACTTCGGGATCGGCTCGCGGCTCGGAATGGACTGGCTGCGCGACCGGATCCTCGAGCTGCCCCGTAACGACCGCTGGCAGGCGCTGGCCCGGGCGGCGCTGCGCGACGATCTCTATGAGATGCATCGCGCGCTCACGCGCGACGTGCTCGCGCGGGGGACGGGCTTCGGGGCGCCGGCGGCGATCGACGCCTGGCTGGCCGCCAACCAGGGGGCCGTGGAGCGCTCGCAGAGCGTGCTCGCCGACGTGAAAGCGGCGCGCACCTATGACACGACGACGTTGCCCGTGGCGCTGCGCGAGCTCAAGAACCTGGTGCCCGAGGCGGGGTAGTCCCCGGTTCGGCTCAGCTGACGGTCGCGATGCGGCTGTCGTAGATGAGGTTGCCCGGGCCCGACCAGCTGATGTGCAGGCCGCCGGCCGAGGGCAGCTGCACATGGTGGTGAAGTAGCCGTCGGGCCCTGAGCCGGTGACCGTGGCGCCCGCCGGAAGAAGGTGCGTCAGTCGCCGCGGGCTGCCCGGCGCCGACGCCGCCGGTCGCGCCAGGTCACCAGGGCGAGGGTCCCGACCTCGAGCAGGCCTCCGAGCAGGAACGCCGGCGGTCCGGTCAGCAGGCGGGCGCCAAGTCGTGAGACCACGTCCCCAAGCTATCGTTGCGTGTCCATGCCGAGCCTGAAGACAAGCGTCACCGAGCTGCCCGAGTCGCGCGTGCGCGTCGAGGCCGAGGTGCCCGCCGAGGAGGTCGAGCGCCGCGTTCAGCAGGCCGCCCGCAAGCTCGGCGGTCAGCTGCGGGTGCCGGGCTTTCGCAAGGGCAAGGTTCCGCCGCCCGTCGTCATCCGCCAGCTGGGCCGCGAGACCGTCCTCGACGAGGCGCTGCGCACCTCGCTGGGCAGCTGGTACGTCGAGGCGATCGACGGGGCCGGGATCGCGCCCATCGGCGAGCCCGACCTCGACGTCGGCGACCTTCCGGGGCAGGGACAGCCGCTGGCGTTCTCGATCGAGATCGGGGTGCGCCCGCAGGCCAAGCTCGGTACGTACAAGGGCCTGGAGGTCGGTCGCCGCGAGCCGGCGGTCGACGAGTCGGCGATCGACGAGCAGATCGAGGCGCTGCGCGACCGGCTGGCCACCCTGGACACCGTCGAGCGCCCCGCCGAGAGCGGCGATCACGTCGTCGTCGACTATCTCGGCAAGGTCGACGATGTCCCGTTCGACGGGGGAGAGGGCCGCGATCAGCTGATCGAGCTGGGCTCGGGACGGCTGATTCCCGGCTTCGAGGAACAGCTGACGGGCGCCTCCGCCGGCGACGAGCGCCAGGTGAACGTCACCTTCCCCGAGGAATACCCCAACGAGCTGGGCGGCAAGGATGCGATCTTCGACGTCACCGTCCACGAGGTCAAGGCCAAGCGGCTGCCCGAGCTCGACGACGACTTCGCCTCCGAGGCATCGGAGTTCGACACGCTGGCCGAGCTGCGCGAGGACATCGCCGGCAAGCTCCGCGAGAGCGAGGAGCGGGCGATCGAGCGCGAATACGAGGAGGCGGTGCTGCAGGCGGCCGCCGACGAGGCGCAGGTCGAGTTGCCCGAGCCCCTGATCCACGCCCGGGCGCACGAGCTGATCGAGCAGACGCTCAGTGCGCTGGCCCGCCAGGGGATCAGCAAGGAGACCTATCTCCAGATCACCGGCAAGAACGAGGAGGAGCTCGCCCACGACGCCGAGCCCGACGCCGCCTCGGCGCTGCGGCGCGAGGCCGTCCTGGCCGCGGTCGTGGACGCCGAGCAGATCAAGCCCTCCGACGAGGAGCTGGTCCAGGCGCTGGCTCCCGCCGCCGAGCGCGACGGCACCGATCCCGTCGAGCTGGTGGAGCAGCTGCGCGAGGCCCGACCGCCTCGACACGCTCCGCGAGGACGTCGCCAATCGCCAGGCGCTGGACCTCCTCGTGTCCGAGGCCAAGCCGATCTCGGTCGCGCAGGCCCAGGCGCGCGACAAGCTGTGGACGCCGGGCAAGGAGCCGGCCGCGCCCGGCGGGGGCGATTCTGGCCGGGCGGGAGCCGATCCGGCAGGGCCGGCGGGGTCCGGTTCTGGACAGATCTGGACGCCGGGAAACTGACTCAGACAAAGTGCTCCGGAGGGCCGCGGGTAGGTGGATAACCGCAACATCGTGGTTGCTACAGTCGGCAGGATTCCGGCGCAGGACGAAAAAGAAGGCAGGCCATGAGCCCACTCGTACCGATGGTCGTCGAGCAAACCTCCCGTGGGGAGCGCGCGTTCGACATCTACAGCCGGCTCCTCAACGAACGCATCGTCTTCCTCGGCACGCCCGTCGACGACCAGATCGCGAACCTGATCGTCGCCCAGCTCCTGCACCTGGAGTCCGAGGACCCCGACAAGGACATCTCGATCTACATCAACAGTCCGGGCGGATCCGTCTACGCCGGGCTGGCGATCTACGACACGATGCAGTTCATCAAGCCCGATGTGTCGACGATCTGCGTCGGCATCGCGATGTCGATGGGCGCCCTGCTGCTCGCCGGTGGCGCTCCCGACAAGCGCATGGCGCTGCCCAACGCCAAGATCCTGATCCATCAGGTGTCCTCAAGTTTTCAGGGGCAGGCGACCGATATTGAGATCCATGCCCGCGAGATCATCGACGTTCGGCGCCGGCTGGACGAGATCATTGCCAAGCACACCGGCAAGGATCTCGAGCAGGTTCGCAAGGACACCGAGCGCGATTACTTCATGAGCTCCGAGGAAGCAAAGGAGTACGGAATCATCGACCGGGTCATCTCGCAGCACTGAAGGCATTAGTCTTCGAGGCTGACGAGGCCCGGCCGGGTCGACTCCCGGGAGGAGAACCATGGCACGTCCCACCGACTCCAACGAACAGCTTCTCTGCAGCTTCTGCGGCAAGTCGCAACGCCAGGTCAAGAAGCTGATTGCCGGCCCGGGCGTCTACATCTGCGACGAGTGCATCGATCTCTGCAACGAGATCATCGACGAGGAGCTGACCGCTCCGCCGAGCTTCGACATCGAGAACCTCCCCAAGCCGCGGGAGATCTACGACGTCTTGAACGAGTACGTGGTCGGCCAGGAGCAGGCCAAGCGCTCGCTGTCGGTGGCTGTCTACAACCACTACAAGCGCGTGCAGATGATGACGTCCGACGAGCACGACATCGAGCTGCAGAAGTCCAACATCCTGCTGCTCGGGCCGACCGGCTGCGGCAAGACGCTGCTCGCCCAGACGCTGGCAAAGATTCTGAATGTGCCGTTCGCGATCGCGGATGCGACCGCGCTGACCGAGGCCGGGTATGTCGGCGAGGACGTCGAGAACATTCTGCTCAAGCTGATCCAGGCGGCCGACTACGACGTCAAGAAGGCCGAGACCGGGATCATCTACATCGACGAGGTCGACAAGATCGCCCGCAAGGCCGACAACCCGTCGATCACCCGCGATGTGAGCGGTGAGGGCGTCCAGCAGGCTTTGCTGAAGATCTTGGAGGGGACGACTGCGTCAGTGCCGCCCCAGGGCGGCCGCAAGCATCCTCACCAGGAGTTTCTGTCGATCGACACCACCAACGTGCTGTTCATCTGCGGCGGCGCGTTCGCGAATTTGGATCGCGTGATCGAGCGGCGGATCGGCCACCAGGGCGTCGGCTTCTCCGCGGCAATCCAGTCCAAGGAGCAGCGCGACACCGGCCAGATCTTCGAGCACTGCCTGCCCGAGGATCTCATCCAGTACGGCCTGATCCCCGAGTTCATCGGCCGCCTGCCGGTCATGTCGGCGATCCATCAGCTCGACCGGCACGAGCTCATGAAGATCCTGACCGAGCCGCGCAACGCGCTCGTCAAGCAGTTCCAGCGCTTCTTCCAGTTCGACGGGATCGAGCTTGTCTTTGCCGACGAGGCTCTGAGCTCGGTGGCCGACAAGGCGCTCGAGCGCGAGACCGGCGCCCGCGGTCTGCGCTCGATCATCGAGGAGGTCCTGCTCGAGGTCCAGTTCGAGCTGCCGAGTCGCCGTGACGTCCAGAAGTGCGTCGTCACCCGGGAGACGATCGAGAAGGGGACCTCACCCACGCTCGTCACCGTGGCCGCGCCCGAAGAGGACGAAGCCGCCGCCTAACAATTGGCACGAAGTTGGCACACCGCGGTGGTCGCGGTCTGCCAGCGTTCGTGCGATGCCCGACGCTGGGAGCTCTAGCCACCGTGGGGGTGGGCAACCCTCCCAACGTCGCGCCGAACGCGAGCGTTCGCTGGCCCTGGTGTGCCGGAAGCAGTCCGGAGCTATCGGATTTGAGCAGCTGACCGAGCTGGGGTTCACGGAGCGCGAGGTCGCCCGGCTCGTCGCCGGCGGAGCGTTCACCCGCCGCCACCGGGGCGTCCTCCTCGATGCACGGGCGCCCATCCCGCCCAGGGGCCACCTCTTCGCTGCCCTACTGGCGGCCGGTCCGACTGCCTTCCTCAGCCACCGCACCGCCGCCGCCGTCCACGGTATGCGCGCGATCAACGTGAGGGCGATCGAGCTCACGGTCGTCGCCGACCGAACGCCACAGCGCGGCGGATTGCGCATCCATCGCACCACCAATCTCCATCCGGATGAGGTGCGAATCATCGACGGGCTGCGGTTCAGCTCCGTGCCGCGAATGCTGATCGACCTGGCGTCCCGGGAGACGAGGGCCGAGCTCGACCGGCTCATCGCGGAGGTCGCCCGCCGCCGGAGCCTCAAGCTCGAGCGCATCGCCCAGGCGATCGCTCGACATCCTCGCCATCCCGGCCTGCGCAAGCTCGCTGCGGCTCTCGACGCCTACCAGCCCAGCCCAGAGGACAAGTCACGCCTCGAGCGCGCGTTCGCCGCCTGGCTGGCCACCCGCCCGGAGATCCCCGCGCCCGAGCGCAACGTCAAGCTTGCCCGCCGCTGGGAGATCGACTTCCTGTGGCGGGCGCAGTCGCTGGCGGTGGAGCTCGACGGCCGCCCGTACCACCTGCTGCCGGCCGACCAGGAGCGCGACCGGATCAAGGACGTGTGGCTGCAGCGCCATGCCATCTCCATCGTCCGCGTCACCGAGTTTCGCTTCGAGCACGACCTTCCCGGCATCGAGGCCGACCTGCGTCACTTCCTCGCCGCTGACCGAGCGGCGTAAACCGCCAATACACTCAGCCGGATGTCCGCGCTTGAATCCACAACCCGCTACGAGCCCTCCGAGGTGGAGCCTCGGATCGTGGAGAAGTGGCTGGAATCCGGCCTGTTTCACCCCGATCCCGAGGGCACGCCCGAGGAGAACTACTCGATCGCGATTCCGCCGCCCAACGTCACGGGCGTGCTGCACATGGGCCATGCGCTCAACAACACGATTCAGGACACGCTGGCGCGCTATCACCGGATGCGCGGCCGGCGGACGAAATGGATCCTCGGCACCGACCACGCCGGCATCGCCACCCAGACCCAGGTGGAGCGCGCTCTCCTGGCCGAGGGCACCAGCCGCACCGAGATCGGCCGCGAGAAGTTCGTCGAGCGGGTGTGGCAGTGGCGTGACCAGTACGGCGGGGAGATGATCGCCCAGCTCAAACGCCTGGGCGCCTCCTGCGACTACGAGACCGAGCGCTTCACGCTGGACCCCGCCTATGCGCAGGCCGTGCTCAAGGTGTTCGTCGCCCTGTACGACAAGGGCTACATCTACCGCGACCGGTACATGGTCAACTGGGACCCGGGCTCAGGGTCGGCGATCTCCGACCTCGAGGTCGAGCAGCGCGATGTCTCCGACACGCTCTACTACATCGATTACCCGCTGGCCTCCGGCTCGGGCGCGATCACGGTGGCCACGGTCCGGCCCGAGACGTTGCTCGCCGATACGGCGATCGCCGTTCACCCCGAGGACGAGCGCTACCGCCGGCTGATCGGCGAGAAGGCGATCCTGCCGCTCGTGGGGCGCAAGCTGCGGATCATCGCCGACGAGTACGTCAGGCCGGAGTTCGGGACCGGGGCGCTGAAGATCACCCCCGCGCACGATCCCAACGACTTCGAGATCGGCCGTCGCCACAGCCTCGCGCAGCCGTCGGTGATCGGCGAGGACGGGCGCATCACCGACGAGGCGCCCGAGCGCTTCCGCGGCCTGACGGTCGCCGAGGCGCAGCTGCGGGTCGTCGACGAGCTCGGCCAGCAGGGGCTGATCGCCCGCACCGAGACCCATGACCACACCGTCCCGTTCTCCCAGCGCTCCGGCCAGCGAATCGAGCCGCTGATCTCGCTGCAGTGGTTCATGGCGATGGACCAGCTGGCGGCACCGGCGATCGACGCGGTGACGAGTGGCCGCGTGCGCTTCCACCCCGACAACTACACGAAGGTCTACCTGGACTGGATGCGCCACATCCGCCCGTGGTGCATCAGCCGCCAGCTGTGGTGGGGTCACCAGCTGCCCGTCTGGTATCGCGACCTCGAGACCTACGTCGGCACCGAGCCACCGCGCGGCGAGGGCTGGCACCGCGATCCCGACGTGCTCGACACGTGGTTCTCCAGCGCGCTGTGGCCGTTTGCGACGCTCGGCTGGCCGGAGGAAACAAGAGATCTCACGGCCTTCTATCCCACCGACGCGCTGTCGACCGCGCGCGACATCATCTTCCTGTGGGTGGCGCGGATGATCATGATGGGCCTGGAGTTCACGGGCGAGATCCCGTTCTCCGACGTCAACGTGCATTCGATCATCCAGGCGCCGGACGGCCGGCGGATGTCGAAGTCGCTGGGGACGGGGATCGACCCCATCGACCTGATCGAGGGCGGGCCGCGGCCGCCGGTGTTCGCCGAGGGCAACCAAGCGCCCGGGGAGTTTCCGGCCTACGGCGCCGACGCGCTGCGCTGGGGACTGATGGCCATGTCCTCGGGCCAGGACGTGCGCTTCGCCGAGGACAAGGTCGCTCAAGGACAGCAGCTGACCAACAAGCTCTGGAACGCCAGCCGGCTGATCCTGATGGGCGCGGGCGAGCAGGCCCGCGCCGCGGCCCGGCCCACCGCCGTGGAGGACCGGTGGATGCTCTCGCGGCTGGCCCGCGCCCAAACGGAGGTGGCGCAGCGCATCGAGGAGTTCGACTTCTCCCATGCCGCGCTGCGGCTGTACGACTTCATCTACGGCGACCTGTGCGACTGGTATCTGGAGCTCGTCAAGCCGCGGCTGCGCGCCGGCGAGCCCGAGCTGGCGGGCACCCTGCTCCACGTCCTCACCGAGACGGTCGCGCTGGCCCACCCGGTGATCCCGTTCGAGACCGAGGAGATCTACGCCCACATTCCCGGCGCTGAGGGGCTGCTGGCCGCCCGGGTCTCCGGGCCGCCGGATCCGGCCGGGGTCGACTCCGAGGCCGAGCAGGCGGTGCAGCGGGCGATCGCCGCCGTGCAGGCTCTGCGGCGCTGGCGCGCGCTCGAGAAGGTGGAGGCGGGGGCGACCCTGCCCGCCCGGCTGGCGGCCCGCGGCTACGACGAGACCGCCGAGCACGTCGCTCGGCTGGCTCGGATCACGTTCGACGGGGACTCCGACGCCGTCGCCTCGGTGCCGATTCCCGGTGGCACCATGGAGATCCTCGCCAGCCCCGACGTCGATCCCGCGGCCTCCGCGCAGCGGATCGAGGCCCAGCGCGACAAGCTGCGCGCCGAGATCGCGCGCGCGGAGAAGAAGCTGGCCAACGAGGGCTTCGTCGCCAAGGCGCCCCCACAAGTGGTGGACGCCGAGCGTGAGAAGCTCGAGCAACTCCGCGGGGAGCTGGACGCCCTGTGATTGGCAAATCGCTGACGCGATTTGCTGGCGAGTTCGCCTGGCGGCGAACTCGGGGGGTCGGTCGTCCATGACCGGGGAGGAGGCCGAGCGCTACCTGCTCTCGCTGGAGCTGTTCGGCATGCGATTCGGCCTGGACCGCATGCGGCGCCTGATGACCGCCCTCGGTCATCCCGAGCGCCGGTTTGACTCCATCCACGTCGTCGGGACCAACGGGAAGTCCTCGACGGTGCGGATGATCGCCGCGATCATCGCCCATCACGGGCTGCGGACCGGCGCCTATCTGTCCCCGCACCTCGTGTCCTTCGGCGAACGGATCCGGATCGACGACCGCGACCTGGAGCCCGACGCGTTCGGCGCCGCCGTCAGCCGGGCGGCGCGGGCGGCCGCGCGCGTCGACCGCTCGGCGGCCGACGACGACGACCGCGTGACCCAGTTCGAGGCACTGACCGCCGCCGCCTACTCCGAGCTGGCGGAGCGTGGGGTGGAGGTCGCGGTCATCGAGGCCGGTCTCGGCGGGCGCTATGACGCCACCAACGTGATCCCGTCCAAGGTCCAGGTGTTGACGAGCGTCGGGCTGGAGCACACCCGCTGGCTGGGCCCGACGCTCGCCGACATCGCCACCGAGAAGCTCGATGTCGTCCAGCCGGGGGAGACGCTCGTGCTCGGGGCCGGCCTCGAGCCCGAGGTGATGGCGGTGGCCGAGCGCGTGGCCGGCGAGCGCGGGGCACGGGTCGTCCTCGCCGGAACCGACCCGGGCGTGCCGGTGGGCGCTCCCGGCGCCTACCAGCGGCGCAACTTCGCGCTGGCGCGGGCGGCCGCCGAGGCGTTCCTCGGCTCGCTCTCGCAGGAGGCGGTCACCGCCGCCGCCGCCGACGTGCGCGTGCCCGGCCGGCTGCAGCAGATCGGCTCGGCGCCGCTCACGCTCGTCGACGGTGCCCACAACGTCGACGGCATGCGCGCGCTGGCCGAGTCCCTACCGGAGGTCACCGCCGGGCGCCATCCCGTGATCGCCGTCCTGTCGATCCTCGATGACAAGGACGCCGCCGGGATGCTGGCCGCGCTCGGGGCGGGCGGGGTCCGTGTCGACGCGCTGGTCCTCACCAGCAGTCAGAATCCGCGTGCCTTGCCACCGCCCACGCTGAAGTCGCTGGCGCGCCAGCTCCACGGGCCCCCCGCGGAGGTCGTCGGCGACCCGTTCCGGGCGCTGGCCCGCGCCCGTGAGCTCGCCGGCCCGGAGGGCGTTGTGATCGCCGCCGGATCGCTGTATCTGATCGCTGACCTCCTGGCGACCGGCCCGCGCCAGCGCGCCTCGGTACTGTGAACGACGGCGACGACCAGCCGAGGTTCCTCACCATGATCGGGCTCGTGGCCCTGATCGTGGCGGTCGTGATCCTCGTGTTCTTCGGGATCGGCTACCTGTTCGGACGAGCATTCTTGTGACGAAAGCGACACTTCTAACGAGGATCCGGGCGTCCGACGGCGTATTGATAGGCGCAGGCCGATCCTGGTCCCCACTACACTCGCGACCTTAATGCTCCCCTACGCAATCTTCGGGATCCACAACAGCGCCCTGAATCTGGCCGTCGAACTGGTGATCCTGTTTTTGGTGGTCATCTGGTTCGCGCTCGTCTTCTGGACGTACGCGGACGCTCACCGGCGCGTCGCCGACCCGCTGTTGATCACGTGCGCCACCCTCGCCTCGCTGTTCCCGTTCGTGGGCACGATCGTCTACATGATCGTCCGTCCGCCCGAGTATCTGGACGACGTGCGCGAGCGCGAGCTCGAGATGCAGGCCGCCGAGGCCCGTCTCGCCGAGCTCGGCTACCACCTCTGCCCGCATTGCGATTACGAGGTGGAGCGCGACTACCTGCGCTGTCCCAACTGCATGCGCAAGCTCAAGGACCCGTGCGCCTCGTGCGGACGTCCGCTCGACCCCACCTGGAAGGTCTGTCCCTTCTGCGAGGCCGAGATCGGCGCGCCCGCGCCCACTCCGCGGCGCCAGCGCCGGCGGGGAGCCAGCATGGAGCAGCCGCCGGCGGCCGAGCAGCCGTCGACGACCACGTAGTCTCGTCGTCTCAACGATTCCCTCGCTGGAAAGGACCCTGCCGCCGTGGAGCGCACGCTCATTCTCGTCAAGCCCGACGCCTTTGCCCGCCATCTCACCGGCGAGATCATCGCCCGCTTCGAGCGCAAGGGGATGTCCCTGGTCGCCCTGCAGCTGATGACGATCAGCCGCGAGCTGGCCACCCAGCACTACGCCGAGCATGACGGCAAGCCGTTCTTCGAGGAGCTGGTGAGCTTCATCACCTCCGGACCGCTGGTGGCGATGGTCCTGGAGGGTGAGTCGGCGATCGTCGCCGCCCGGCAGGTGATCGGAGCCACGAACCCGCTCGAGGCGACCACCGGCTCGATCCGGGGCGACTACGCGGTGGCGGTCGGTCAGAACATGGTCCACGGTTCCGACGCGCCGGAGTCCGCGGCCCGCGAAGTCAAACTGTTCTTTCCCGATCTCGGCTGACGACTCGCGTCTGATCCTCGCCTCGCGCTCTCCACAACGCCGGGCGATCCTGGAGCAGATCGGGGTCGCCTTCGAGGTTCGGGTCACGAACGCCGAGGAGCTGATGGCGGGCCCGCCTGAGGAAGTGGCGCTGGAGAACGCCTATCGCAAGGCGGCCGCCGTGGGAGCGCAGCCGTCCGCGGCGGTGCTCGGCGTGGACACGATCGTGGCCCTCGGGTCGCGCATCTACGGCAAGCCGGCGGACCGCGACGCGGCGGGGGCGACGCTGCGGGCCCTCTCCGGCCGGCGTCATGCCGTCATCAGCGGCCTGTGCCTGATCGAAGGCGACCGGGTGCGCACGGCGGCGGCGCGCACGCTGGTGGAGTTCCGCGAACTGACGGAGGCCGCGATCGAGCGCTACCTCGACAGCGGCGAGTGGCGCGAGCGCGCCGGCGGGTATGCGATCCAGGGCCGTGGAGCGCTGCTCGTCCGCGCGATCGAGGGCGACTACCTCAACGTCGTCGGCCTGCCGGTGGCCGCGCTCGTCGACCTCGCGCCGTGGTTGATCGCCCCACGCTGATGGACGGCGACGAGGCGGTGGGGCGGAAGTTCGTCAATGCGGCAGCGACGCTCACCGGGATGGCCCCAGCGACTATATGATCGATATCGGCGAGCGCGGCGTGCGGGTGGCTCAGCCGGTTCACGCCTGAGGAGCGGCCGCCCGGAGCGCTGCATGAGGGCATGCACGCGCGCTCCGGCTGACCGAGACCTGTTTTCCAGGGTTTTTTGAGGTTGCGGCGTTTGCGCGGCGGGCCGGGCCCCAGTGGCGTTCGATACACTCGCCCTCGGACGGATCTGGCTGCGGGACGCGTGCCCCCACCCACCCCGTGATGTTTTCGCCGGTCTGTCCATTGCTTTCACCTACCTCCAACCAATATGGGCTTCTTCACGTATCTGACCGGGTTCGGCGGCCGCGACATGGCGGTTGACCTCGGCACCGCCAACACGCTCGTCTACGTGCGTGGTCGCGGCATCGTGCTCTCGGAACCCAGTGTGGTCGCGGTCGACTCGCGCAGTGGCGAAGTGCATGCCGTGGGCATCGAGGCCAAGCGCATGCTCGGCCGCACCCCGGGCACGATCTCGGCGATCCGTCCCCTCAAGGACGGGGTGATCGCCGACTTCGAGGTCACCGAGGAGATGCTGCGCCACTTCATCCAGAAGGTTCACCAGAACCGCTGGGCCCATCCCCGCGTCGTGGTGTGCGTGCCCTCCGGGGTGACGGGGGTGGAGAAGCGCGCGGTCGAGGAGGCGTGCCTGTCGGCCGGAGCGCGCCAGGCATATCTGATCGAGGAGCCGATGGCCGCCGCGATCGGTGCCGGCCTGCCGGTGGGGGAGCCGACCGGCTCGATGGTCGTCGACATCGGCGGCGGGACGAGCGAGGTGGCGGTCATCTCGCTCGGCGGGATCGTCGTCTCGCAGTCGATCCGCGTCGGCGGAGACGAGCTCGACGAGGCGATCATCAACTACGTCAAGCGGGAGTACAAGCTGCTCATCGGCCAGCAGACGGCCGAGGAGGTCAAGCTGGAGATCGGCTCGGCGCACGTGATGCCCGAGGAGGTCCAGGCGGAGATCCGGGGCCGCGACATGGTCTCGGGGCTGCCGAAGACGGTGATCCTCACCAGCGAGGAGATCCGCGGCGCGCTGGAGGAGCCGGTGTCGCAGATCATCGACGCCGTCAAGCAGACGCTCGACCGCACTCCGCCGGAGCTTGCCTCTGACATCATGGATCGTGGCATCATGCTTGCCGGCGGCGGCTCGTTGTTGCAGGGAATCGAGGAGCGTCTGCGTCACGAGACGCAGATGCCCGCGCATCTGGCGGAGTCCCCGCTGACGTGCGTCGCCGTCGGATCCGGACGGTCGCTCGAGGAGTTCGAAGCGATCCACCGGTCAAGCAAGAATTCACGCAACCGGCGTCGTCGGTAATAGGTTTCGACTGAGACCTTGAACCGGGCGCGGAGCACAACCCCTTGAGGACACGAATCTCGTGCATGACAAACAGGTTCGACGGCGGCGCGCAGTGCTCGGACTGCTCGTCGTCGTCTCCCTGATCCTGCTCACCGCCTACTTCGGCGAATCGCCCAGCAGTCCTCTGCACAGCGTGCAGCGCGGGATCGTCGAGGTCCTCTCGCCGGTCCAGACGGGCGCCAGCAAGGTCCTCTCGCCGGTGCGCGACGTCGCCAACTGGGTGTCGGACACGCTGCGCGCCAAGTCCCAGCGCGACCAGCTGAAGAAGCAGGTCAAGCACGCTCACCAAGCAGGTCGCCGAGTACCGCAGCGCGGCGATCCAGAACCAGCAGCTGACGCGGCAGGTCAGGCTCGACCAGAGCGTCGGCCTCGACCGCTATCGCCCGCTCGGCGCCGACGTGATCGGCCGCGACCCGAGCCTGTGGTACCAGCACGTCGAGGTCGACAAGGGCTCGGACGACGGCGTCGCGCTCGACGACCCGGTGACCGGGGACGGGGCGCTCGTCGGCAAGGTCACGAGCGTCACGGGCTCGACCTCGATCGTCACGCTGATCACCGACCACTCCTATGCGGTCGCCGCCCAGGTGCTGAACAGCCGCGGCGACACGGGCGTGCTCGTGCCCGCGGTCGGCAACCCCAACCAGCTGCTGCTGCAGAGCCTGCCCAACCACGCCTCGATCGCCGCCGGCGAGCAGGTGGTGACCGCCGGCTTCAAGAGCACACCGAGCCCGTCGCTGCAGTCGCTCTATCCGCCCGGCATCCCGATCGGCACCGTGTTCCAGCGCCAACCAGAACAAGCTGCTCAACAACGGCCAGGTGCCCGTCTCGCCGCTGGCCGACATCCGCCACTTCGGCTCCGTCCAGATCCTGACCCGGCCCCACGCCGGCACCGCGCGGGCCCAGGTTCCGTGAGCATGCCCTCGCCGCTCTCGTCCTGCGCCTGGCCGTGCTCGGCCTCGTCACGGTCGTGATCCAGCAGACCGCGGTCTCGCAGATCTCGATCTTCGGCGTCAGCGCCGATCTGACCCCGCTGGTCGTGATGTCGGTGGGGCTGCTGGCCGGCTCGCTGCCCGGGGCGGTGATGGGCTTCGGCACCGGCCTGCTGGTCGACACCGTGCTCGTCCAGACGCTCGGCGTGACCTCGCTGCTGTACATCGCGATCGGCTACTGGTCCGGGCGCCTGCGCGAGCTGCGCGACCCCGCCCACGGGCTGGTGCCGCTGGCCGCCGGCGCCGCGGCCACGGCGGTGGCGGGGATCGGGATGACGCTGATCCAGTTCCTGCTCGGCGTCGACGCCCCGGTCAGCTGGCTGCTGGCCGCAGCAGATCTTCATCACCGTGCTGGTCAACACGCTGATCTCGCTGCCCGTCTACGCGCTCGTGCGGCGGATCATCAGCCCGGCGCTGCCCGACGATCCGCGCCGCCGCCGCCGCCGCGCCTACACCACCGGCGGCCTGAGCCCGCTGCAGAGCCCGTCCCAGCGCCTCGGACCGCTGAACCGACCCGCCCGGCGCGGCCGATGATCGAGCCTCCCGAGGACCGCCGGCCGCCGCTGACCCCGCAGCTCGCCCTGCGGGTCGCGGTCGTGGGCACGGTCGCGCTGGCGCTGTTCGCGATCATCTTCTTCCGGCTGTGGTTCCTGCAGGTGCTCTCCGGCCATCAGTACCTGGCGCAGGCGACGGTCAACCAGGAGCGCAAGCTCGCGATCGCCGCGCCCCGCGGGCGAGATCATCGACCGCAACGGCACCGTCCTGGTCGACAGCCGCCGCGCGCTGGCGGTGGAGATCTCCCCGCCCGAGCTGCCCGTGCCCGAGCCTGGCGCATCGCCACGATCGAGCTCGCTACGCGCGCGCGCTGGCTACGACCGGCTCGCGCACGTGCTCGGAATGCCGACCGCGTGCGCGATCGCCGGCCAGCTGCACATGAAGATCCGCCAGCGTCTCGGCTGTCACGATCCCCTGCGCTGGTCGCCCAGCAGCTGGCGTTGCTGCCCTACGCCGACGCCACGATCAAGCCGACGTCAGCACGGACGTCCAGTACTACCTCGCCGAGCGCCAGAACAGTTCCCCGGCGTCGAGGTCAGCCGGTCAACATCCCCACTACCCGCAGAAGACGCTGGCCGCGCAGCTGCTCGGCACCGTCGGCCGGATCACCCAGCGCAGAGCTCGAGCAGCAGGCCTACAGGGGCGTCTCGCCCAACGCCGTCATCGGCCAGTCCGGCCTGGAGGCGCTATACGACCGCTACCTGCGCGGCACGCGACGGCTTCGAGCAGGTGCAGGTCAACGCGCTCGGCCAGCCGACCGGCGAACCTCCGGACGCAGAGCCCGGTCGCCGGCCACAACCTGGCGCTGTCGCTGGACGCCAAGCTGCAGAGGGTCGGCCAGCAGGCGCTCGCGCAGTCGATCGCCAGCAATCCCGGCGACGGGCGGCGCCTTCGTGGCGATGGACCCCGACGAACGGCGAGATCTACGCGATGGGCTCCTACCCGACCTTCAACCCCACGCTGTTCACCAAGCACCTGTCGCAGTCCACCTACAACCAGCTGACCAGCCCCGCCAACGGCGACCCGCTGCTCAACCGCGCGATCCAGAGCGCCGGGCCGACCGGATCCACGTTCAAGCCGATCACCGCCACCGCGGCGCTGCAGAGCGGCAACTGGACGACCACCGACACCTACGACGACACCGGCCAGTTCTGCTTCCCCCGGGCCCGCAGTGCCTGCACAACGCCGGCCACGCGTCCAACGGCTCGCTGGACCTCGTCAACGCGATCAGGGTCTCCTCCGACACGTTCTTCTACAACCTCGGCTCCACACCAACGCCGACCCGGCCACGTCCACCCAACGGCGGCCCCTGGACAGTGGGCGCGCACGTTCGGGATCGGCCGCGACGACCGGGGTCGACCTGCCCGGCGAGCTGCCGCGGGCACGCTGCCATCGCCGCGCTGGCGCGCCCACCGCAACCGGCTGGAGGTCCAGTGCGAGCAGCGCCACCGGGCCGTTCAAGGGCCAGCGCAAGCACGCCCGGCTGCGGGATCGCCGACGGCCCCCTCCCTGGTCGGTCGGCGACAACGTCAACCTCGCGGTCGGCCAGGGCGACGTGCAGGTGACGCCGCTGCAGCTGGCCGTCGCCTATGCGGCGCTGGCCAACGGCGGCACGATCGTGCGCCCCCACCTCGGGCTCGACGTCCAGAACAACGCCGGGACGGTGCTGCAGAAGATCGACCCGCCGCCGTCGCGCCACATCAACATCAACCCGCTCTACCTGGAGACGATCCGCCAGGGGCTGCGCGACGCCGCCTCGCAGCCCGGCGGCACCTCGTTCGACGTGATGGGCAACTTCCCCCAGCAGGTCTACGGCAAGACCGGCACCGCCCAGTACACCGGCCAGCCAGACGACTACGCCTGGTATGCGTGCTTCGTGCCGAGCGTCGGCCACCACCAAGCCGATCGTGGTCGTGGTCACGGTCGAGCGGGGCGGCTTCGGCGACATCGCCGCCGCCCCGGTGGCCCGGCAGATCCTCTCGCAGTGGTTCTACGGCAAGCCCGGCCCGTACGTGGCCGGGACCTCGCACCACGCTATGAGCGCGACGGCGATCCAGCCGGTCGACGAGACCGCGTGCCCGCGGCCGCGGAGCCTGCGCTGTTCGACCCGCTGCTGCTGCTGGGCGCGCTCGGGCTGGTCGGCTGCTCGCTGATGACGCTCAAGAGCGCCACCACCCATGCGATCACCGGCCAGCCGTTTCACTACGTCGACCGCCAGGCGATCTACGCCGGGATCGGGCTGCTGCTCGCGCTGATGCTCAGCCGGATCGACTACTCGCGGCTGCGCGAGTACAAGTGCGGGCTGTTCGCGGTGATGATCGCGCTGAACCTGGTCGTCTACGGGATGCCGCCGCAGCTCGGCGCCCGGCGCTGGATCCCGCTGCCTGTACTGAACTTCCAGTCCTCGGAGTTCGGCAAGATCCTGATCATCGTCGCGCTGGCGGGGTTCGCCGTCGACCGCTCGCGTCGGCTGCACGAGCGCCGGACGACGGCGCGGATCATGCTGCTGGCGCTGATCCCGGCGATGCTGGTGATCCCCCAGCCCGACCTCGGCACCGGCATGGTGTATGTGGCCATCGGCTTCAGCATCCTGTTCTTCGCGGGGACCTCGTTCAGGCAGCTCACCGGGCTGGTGGCGCTGTTCGTCGTCTCGATCGCGATCGTCCTCGCCGGCGCGCCGGCGCTGGGCGTGCACGTGCTCAAGCCCTACCAGGTGCAGCGGCTGACGGGCTTTCTCAACCCCTCGCGCAACGCCAACTCCCAGACCTACCACATCACCGAGTCGCTGATCGCCATCGGCTCGGGGCAGAAGACCGGTCGTGGCAACAACGCCACCCAGACCAAGCTCAACTTCCTTCCGGCCAACGACACGGACTTCGTGTTCGCGGCCGTGGGGGAGACCTACGGATTCGCCGGCGCGGCGGTGGTGCTGTCGCTGTACGCGCTGCTGATCTGGCGCGCTCTGCGAATCCTCACGATGTCGAAGAACCTGTTCGGCACGCTGATCGCCGGCGGAATCCTCGCGATGCTCATGTTCCAGATCTTCGTGAACGTCGGAATGACGATCGGGATCGCGCCCATCACGGGCGTCCCGTTGCCGCTGCTCAGCTACGGCGGATCCTCGGTGATCGTCACCTTCATCGCCATCGGACTTCTGGAATCGATCTACATCCAGGCCCGGCTGGCAGCGAGTGCCAAGAGCCGCACGCTAATTTCATAGGTGTGTTGTGTGCGCGACCAGATTCCGCGCACCACCCCAATTTCAAAGGACTGACGAAAATTGAAGAAGCAAGTACTGGTCAGCGTCGATCGCGGAGAGACGCGAGTGGCGCTGCTGGAGGCGAGCGGAACCGCCCGCTCCCCGCAAGACGGCCTCGGGCGCAGCCCGCCGGCGCCGTAAGCCGGCCGCCTCCAGCGAATACAACGTCGCCGAGCTGTATCTCGAGCGCCGGGGCAACCGGTCGATCGTCGGCAACATCTACAAGGGCCGCGTCGACAACGTCCTCGCCGGCCTCGAGGCCGCCTTCGTCGACATCGGCCTGGAGAAGAACGGCTTTCTCCACGTCGACGAGATCGTGCTCCCCGGCGTCGAGGCGCCCCGCCGCGGGCGCGGCGGCAGCCGTGACGGGCGCAACATCACCGACATGCTCAAGCCCGGGCAGGAGATCGTCGTCCAGGTCGTCAAGGACCCGCTGAAGACCAAGGGCGCGCGCCTCTCGATGGATCTCACGATCGCCGGGCGCTACATGGTGTACGCGCCGTACGGCGAGGGCGTCGGCGTGTCGCGCCGGCTCGACGAGAAGGAGCGCGAGCGCCTGCGCAAGGAGGCCGCCAAGCTGGAGCTCAAGGGGGCGGGAGCGATCATCCGCACCTCCGCCCAGGGCGCCAAGCGCGCCGACCTCGAGCGCGAGCTGGTCTACCTGTTCAAGCTCGGCGAGGTGCTGCAGAAGCGCGTCGCCGAGACCCAGGCGCCGGCGCTCGTCTTCCAGGAGGCCGACCTCTCGGTGCGCGTCGTGCGCGACATCTTCTCGGCGGACTTCGAGCGCGCGGTCGTCGACGATCCAAAGCAGTACCAGCGGCTGGTGTCGTTCTTCTCCCGCACCTCTCCCGAGCTCGTCGACCAGGTCGACCTGTGGGAGGAGGAGACGCCGCTGCTGGATGCGTTCGGCGTCGAAGACGTGCTCGCGTCGACGCTCTCGCGCCGGGTCGACCTCCCCAGCGGCGGCTACCTGATCATCGACTACGCCGAGGCGCTGACGGTGATCGACGTCAACTCGGGCTCGTTCATCGGCCGCGGCAAGGGCGCCCGGCTGGAGGACACGATCACCAAGACCAACCTCGAGGCCGCCGACGAGGTCGTCCGCCAGCTGCGGCTGCGCGACATCGGCGGGATCATCGTCATCGACTTCATCGACATGGCCCGCGCGCGCAACCGCGACGCCGTGCTCAAGGTGCTGCGCAAGGCGCTCGACGAGGATCGCACCAAGACCTTCGTCGTCGAGATCTCGCCGCTCGGGCTGGTGGAGATGACCCGCCAGAACGTCACCGAGGGCGTGCGGGAGATCATGACCCGCCCGTGCCCGACCTGCGACGGCGAGGGCGTGATCAAGTCCGAGGAGACGATCGCGATCGAGTTCGAGCGCCGCATGCGCGACCTGGCCAAGGAGACGACCGCCGAGGCGATCCTGCTCCAGATGAACCCCCGGGTGAGCGCCGAGTTCACCGGCAACGACGCCCGCGTGCTGCACGCCGTCGAGGAGGAGACCGGCAAGTGGTTTCACTTCGAGGGCTCCGAGGGACTGCCGCTCGACCACTTCGCGGTGCTGCTCGAGGGCGATCGCGAGCAGGTCCTCGAGCGCGCTCTGCCGTTCCGCGAGGGCGAGGAGGTCTACGTCGAGATCGTCGAGCCGCACATGTACAACCCCGGCGACGCGGTGGCCAAGATCGACGGCTACGTGATCTCGATCCAGGGCGGGACCAAGCACGTCGGCGAGAAGCACCTCGTGCGGATCGACGAGGTTGGTCGCACCGCCGCCGTGGCCTCGCTGGTCGACGTTCCGGCCGCCGTGCTCGAGGGACCCGCAGACGAGGACGGCGATGATCTAGACTCAAAGCCTCGGCGCCGTGGCCGCAGAGGCGGACGGCGCCGTTCGAGCGCCAAGGCCGGTACGGCCGCCAGCGGCTCGTCCGACAACGAATAATCAAGCCATGTACGCAATCGTCAAGACAGGTGGGAAGCAGTACCGCGTCAGCGAGGGGCAGACCCTGCTGATCGAGCGTCTGCCCGACGATGATGGCGCGACCGTCGACCTGCAGCCGCTGCTGATCGTCGACGGCGACAACGTCCGTGACGGCGAGGACCTGGCCAAGGTCACCGTCCAGGCCCGGATTCTCGCCCACGAGCGCGGCCCGAAGCTGCGGATCGTCAAGTTCAAGCCCAAGCGCGGCTACAAGCGCCGCAACGGCCACCGTCAGGAGCTGACCCGGATCGAGATCACCTCGCTCGGGCGGCTCTCGCTCTCGCGCTCGGGCGTCGTCCACCTCGGGAGGTAGCTCCGATGGCTCATAAGAAGGGGCTCGGCTCCAGCCGCAACGGCCGCGACTCCAAGCCCAAGTACCTAGGCGTCAAGGTGTTCGCCGGCCAGACCGTCACCGGCGGCGAGATCATCGTCCGCCAGCGTGGCACCGTCTTCAAGCCGGGCGACGGCGTCGGCATCGGCCGCGACCACACGATCTTCGCCACGGCGGCGGGGAACGTGGCGTTTCACCGCGGCCGCCGCGGGCGAGTCATCTCCGTCGTACCCGGCGAGGCCGTCACCGCCGAGTAGTTCAGGCGGTGGCCGCCAGCTGTGCGGTGCATTGCGGGCAGCGCCGGGCCTTGATCGGGATCGCGGTCGTGCACTCCGGGCAGTCCTTGGTGTCCGGTTCCTCCTTGGCGCGGCGCGCCATCAGCGTGTTGTAGGGCCGGACGACGAGGAAGAACACCACCGCCGCCGTGGTGATGAACGTGACCAGGGCGTTGAGGAAGTCGCCGTAGTTGAACTGGCTGTGGTTGATCGTGAAGTGCAGGCCGCCGAAATGGGGCTGGCCGACGATCAGCGCGATGATCGGCGTGATCAGATCGGCGATGAACGCCTTGACCAGCGCCGCGAACAGCGCGCCGACGATGAATGCGACCGCGAGCTCGACGAGGTTGCCGCGCATCAGGAACTTCTTGAAGTCCTGGAGCATCGTCACGCGTCAACCATCCTGGGCAGTCGGGCGGATCAGGATCTCGTTTACGTCGACGTGCGGCGGCTGCGAGACGGCGTACATGACCGCCGCCGCCACGTCCTCGGGCGCTAGCGGATTCTTGGGCCGGTTGGTGAAGAACGGGGTGTCGACCATGCCGGGCTCGATCAGCGTCACTCGCACGCCGCTTCCGTTGAGCTCCAGGCGCGCCGACTCGCCCATGCCGGTCACGGCGAACTTGGTCGCCGAGTACAGCGACCCGGGGAGCGCCCGGCGCCCGGCCACCGAGCCCGTCAGTAGGAGATGGCCACGTGACTTACGCAGCGCCTCGATCGTGGCCCGGATGGTGAGCGCGGCGCCGTAGACGTTCGTGAGCACCATCGCCCGCCACTCCTCGGGCGTGTCGCTCAAAAAGCTGCGATCGCCACCGAAGCCGGCGTTGGCGAATGCCACGTCCAGCTGACCGAACTGCTCGAGCGTCCGGGCGACCATCGCCTCTTGCTGCTCCCATTCGGTGACGTCGCACTTCAAGGCAGTCGCCCGCTCGGGACCGCCGAGCTCGGCTGCCAGCTCCTCGAGACGGTCGGTCGAACGGGCGGCGAGCGCCAGGCGGTAGCCGGCCCGGGCGGCCGCGCGGGCGGTGGCGGCGCCGATGCCCGACGAGGCACCGGTGATGAGGAAAACGGGATCGGGGGCGGAATCGGACATAACCTGGTGGTACAGCATGCAGGATCGAGCCCGTATCCACGTCCAGGCCGGTGCCGGCGGCGACGGCTGTCTCAGCTTTCGCCGCGAGGCGCACGTGCCCAAGGGCGGCCCCGACGGCGGCGACGGCGGCCGCGGAGGAAGCGTCGTGCTCGTGTGCGACGACTCACTGCGCGACCTGGAGGCGTTCCGCCGCAGCTCGCACTTCAAGGCCGGCCGCGGCGGCCACGGCGAGGGCTCGCTGCGCCACGGTGCCGACGGCGCCCCGCTCGAGCTCGTCGTGCCCCCGGGCACGGAGGTGCTCGTCGAGTCAGACGGATCGCGCCACGACCTGGTCCGCAGCGGCCAGCGCGCGCTCGTGGCCCGCGGCGGGTCGGGCGGCCGGGGCAACAAGCGCTTCGCCGGGCCCACCCATCAGACGCCGCGGTTTGCCGAGCGGGGTCTGGCCGGGCAGGACACGTGGCTGACGCTGCGCCTCAAGCTGCTGGCCGACGTCGGGCTGATCGGCCTGCCCAACGCCGGCAAGTCCTCGCTGCTGGCGCGGCTCACCCGCGCTCATCCGAAGGTCGGCGCCTATCCCTTCACGACGCTCTCGCCCGGCCTCGGCACGCTGCAGACTGACACCCGCCAGCTGGTGATCGCCGACATCCCGGGCCTGATCGAGGGCGCCAGCGGCGGAGCCGGCCTCGGCCACGAGTTCCTCGCCCACGTCGAGCGCACCCGGCTGCTCGTGCACGTGCTCGACCTGGCCCCGCTCGATGGGTCTGACCCGATCGACAACCACGCCACGGTCGAGCACGAGCTGGCCGCCCATGACCCGCGGCTCGCCGGGCTGCCGCGGGTGCTGGCGCTCTCCAAGGCCGACCTCGTGGATGCCGAGACGGCCGCGGCGGCGCAGGCGATGTGGCGCGAGCACCTGGGTGACGAGACGCCGGTGATCGTCACCTCCTCGGCGACCCACCGCGGGCTCGACGAGCTGGCGGCCGAGCTCGTGCGCCGCGTCCCGGTGCAGGCCGCTCCCGCCTCCGAGGAGCTCACGCCGGTCCCCGCCGGCGCCGAGCTGGCGGCCCACCGGACGTTTCGCCCGGCCGCCCCGCGCGCCTATACGGTGCGGCAGGTCGATGACGGCACGTTCGCGGTCGACGGGGCGGGGATCGAGCGGCTCGTCGCCCGTTATGACCTTGACAACGAGGAGGCGGTGGCCCACCTCGAACGGCGGCTGCGCGGGATCGGGGTGCTGCGGGCGCTCGAGGCCCAGGGATTCGCCGCCGGCGACGAGGTGCAGATCGCCGGCGTCGCCTTCGATCTCGATCCCGACTCCTGAATGAGCGTCATCGTCGTCAAGCTCGGGTCGAGCATCGTCGCCGACGAACGGGGGGCGGTGCGCGCCGACGTGCTGGCGCGCATCTGCGACGAGGTCGCCGCCCTGCATCACGCTGGCCGCTCGCCGATCGTCGTCACGAGCGGGGCGATCGCCCGGGGGATGGGGGTCATGAGCCTCGCCGCCACCCACCGGCGGCCGCGGGCGATCGACGAGCTGCAGGCGGCGAGCGCCGTCGGCCAGGGCAAGCTCTACCAGGTCTACGACGAGCTCCTGCGCGCCCGCGACGTGCGCTCGGCCCAGGTGCTGCTGACGTTCTTCGACATGAGCGCTCGCACGCACTACCTCAACGCCCGCCAGACGCTGCGCAAGCTGCTGGAGTGGCGCGTCGTGCCGGTCATCAACGAGAACGACACGACGACCACCGACGAGATCTCCTTCGGCAACAACGACTTCCTCGCCGCCCAGGTGGCGATCCTGCTGGGCGCCGAGCAGCTGCTGCTGCTCACCGATGCGGCCGGCGTGTTCACCGCCGACCCGCGGTTGCATCCCGGCGCCGAGCTGGTCGGCGAGGTGTCGGACTTCAGCGCGCTCGACGCGCTCGACATCGGCCTCGCGCCCTCGCCGCTGGGATCAGGCGGGATGCGCTCCAAGGTGGTGGCCGCCGAGATGGCCACCGCGGCCGGGATCCCGACTGTGATCGCCGGAGGCCTCACGCCGGGGACGATCACCCGGGCGGCCGCCGGTGAGCCGGTGGGCACGCAATTCCCCGCCCGCGAGGGCCGCTACTCGAGCTTCAAGCTGTGGCTCAAGTACGCCAAGCCGGTGCGTGGCCAGGTGCTCGTCGACGCCGGCGCCGCGCGCGCCCTGCGGGAGGGCGGCACCAGCCTGTTGCCGGTCGGGATCGTGGAGGTCCGTGGCGCGTTCGAGGCTGGTGACGCCGTCGAGATCGCCCATGCCGACCAGCCGGTCGGCAAGGGGATCTCCAACTACTCGGCGGCGGAGCTGCAACAGGTCCGCGGCCTGCAGTCCCCGGCGGTGCGCGAGCTGCTCCCGCGCGCCTCCGAGGAGGCGATCCACCGCGACTACTTCGTGCTGGCGTAGACCGGCTCGATACCCTTCGCGCATGGCCACCGACACTGCTCTGTCAATTGCCGAGACGTGCGCCGCCGCCAAGCGGGCGTCGCGTGAGCTCGCGACGCTCGGGTCAGACGTCAAGGACTCGGCGCTGCACGCCATCGCCGACGCGCTGATCGCGTCGACGGAGACGATTCTTCAGGCCAACGCCCGCGACCTCGAGGTCGGCGAGCGCGATGGCCTGTCGGCCGCGCTGCTGGACCGCCTGGCGCTCGACGAGCAACGGATCGCCGAGATGGCCGCCGGGGTGCGCACGATCGCCTCGCTGCCCGATCCCGTGGGCGAGGTGATCGACGGCTCCACGCTGGCCAACGGGCTGACGCTGCGCCGCCTACGGGTGCCGCTGGGCGTGATCGCCGTCGTCTACGAGGCGCGTCCCAACGTGACCATCGACGCCGCGGCGCTGTGCCTGAAGTCCGGCAACGCCGTCGTGCTGCGCGGCTCGCGCATGGCGTTGCATTCCAACGCGGTGCTCGCGTCGGTCGCCGGCGCGGCGGCCACCGCGGCCGGCCTGCCCGAGGGCGCAATGGCGCTCCTCGGCGGCGGCGACCGCGAGGAGCTGGCCGAGCTGGCCACGCAGACGGGGGTCGTCGATCTGATCATCCCGCGGGGCGGGGAGGGTCTGAAGGCCGCGCTCAAGGGCGTTGCCACCGTGCCGGTCATCTATGCCGCGTCGGGCAACAACCACGTGTTCGTCGACGCGAGCGCCGATCTCGACGACGCGCTGGCGATCGTGCTCAACGCCAAGCTGCAGCGGCCCGGCACCTGCAACGCCGCCGAGAAGCTGCTCGTCCACGCCGATGTGGCCGGGAGCTTTCTGCCGCGCGCGCTGCGCGAGCTGAGCGCCGCCGGGGTCCGCCTCCACGGCGACGACGCCGCTCGCCAAGCCGCGCCCGGCGTGGAGATCGACGTCGCCACCGACGAGGACTGGGACACCGAGTACCTGGCGCTGGAGATGGCGGTGGCGGTCGTGGGTTCGGTGCCGGAGGCGATCGCCCACGTCAACGCGCACGGCAGCGGCCACTCGGAGGCGATCGTCACGAATAGCACCGCCTCGGCGCGCGCCTTCCAGCTCGGTGTCGACGCCGCCTGCGTGTACGTCAACGCGTCGACGCGCTTCACCGACGGCGGCCAGTTCGGCATGGGCGCCGAGATCGGCAACTCGACCCAGAAGCTCCACGCTCGGGGGCCGATCGGCCTGCGCGAGCTGTGCACGTTCAAGTACCTGGTCGAGGGCACCGGGCACACGCGTTAGCCAGCGGTGCGACTGGGCATCCTCGGCGGTACGTTCAACCCGCCGCATCTCGGCCACCTGGTCTGCGCCCAGGAGGCTCACAGCCAGCTCGGGCTCGACCGCGTGCTGTTCGTCCCGGCCCGGATCCCGCCGCACAAGCCGGTGGAGCACGAGCCCGGGCCCGAACATCGCCTCGAGATGTGCCGGCTGGCCGTGGCCGACGACGCGCGCTTCGCCGTCTCGGACATGGAGCTGCAGCGGGAGGGGCCGTCCTTCACGCTCGATACCCTGAAGAAGCTGAGTACACGGACGCCCCAAGACGAGCTGGTGCTGATCCTCGGCGGCGACATCGCCGCGGGTCTGACCGAGTGGCACGAGCCCGAGCAGGTGCTCGCGCTGGCCACCGTGGCGATCGCCGAGCGGCGGGGGACCCCGCGCGACGAGGTCGACCGGACGCTCGCTCAGCTCCCCGGGGGAGACCGGGCTCGCTTTTTTGCGATGCCCCGGATCGGGATCTCCTCGACCATGCTGCGCCGCCGTGTGAGCGCCGGCGAACCGATCCGCTATTTCGCACCCGACTCGGTGGAGGGATATATCCAACGACACGGCCTCTACAGTCAGAAGGAAGCATGAACGACGCAACACTGACCCCCGAGGGAATCGCAGCGACGGTCGCCGAGCTGGCCGCCGACCGCAAGGCACTGGACATCGTGCAGCTCGACGTGCGCGAGATGGTGAGCTACGCGGACTACTTCCTCATCTGCACGGGACGCTCGGACCGCCAGGCGCGAGCGATCCACGATGCCATCCACCTCGGGATGAAGTCCGCCTACGGGCTGCTGCCCCGGCGCGTGGAGGGACTCACTGAGTCGCGCTGGATCCTGCTCGACTACCTCGACGTCGTCGTGCACATCTTCACGCCGGAGACGCGCGAGTACTACCGGCTCGAGCAGCTGTGGGGCGAGGCCCCGGCGCTGGCCGTGGAGGCTGCCGGCTCCGTGGCTTAGGGCCCGGCGCGCCGGCCACGCGTCTGGGTGCGCTACAGCGAGGTCATCAGCTTGGGCGCGACCTGCTTCTTGCGGCTCATCACGCCCGGCAGATCGATCATGCTGTCTGACGCCTCCACGCCGAAGCTGCGCGCCACGGCGCCCACGTCGCCGGCGACGAGCATCTCGGTGCTCTTGGCGAGGACGTCGGTGATCATCAGCGCGTAGAGCGCCAGGTCCTTGTCCTCGCGCTCGCGGCGCAGCGCTGCGAGCAGCTCGTCCTTGCGTTCGAGCAGGCCGCCGCCGACGACCTCGATCTGGGCGATGCAGATCTCCTGGTCGCCGCGCACCTGGTAGCGCTTGGCGTCCTGGCTGACGATCTCGTCGGCGCTGAGATCCGACACGTCGGCCGTGGACTCGAACATCTCGCGGCCCAGCTTGAGGGCGTCGACGGCCAGCACCCGCTCGAGGTACTCGACGACCGCGTGGTCGCGCTCGGTCGTCGTCGGGGAGTTGAGGATCACGGTGTCCGACAGGACCGCGCCGAGCAGCATCAGAGCCGTGGAGTGGATCGGCTCCATGCCGGCGTTGCGGAAGCGCTCGACGACGAGGGTGGCGGTCGAGCCGACGGGGTCGAAGGTGGCCGTCACCGGGACGCGGGTCTCGATCGAGCCGATGTGGTGGTGGTCGAGGATCTCGAGGATCTCGGCCTGCCCGATGCCGACCGCGCTCTGGGCCTGCTCGGCGTGGTCGACGAGCACCAGCCGCCGGCGGGCGGGTGCGACCAGGTCCGAGCGCGTGACGAGGCCGACCGGGCGGTTGTCGCCGTCGATCGCCACCGCCGCTCCATAGTGCAGCTCCTTGATCTGCTCGGACATGTCGTCGAGCAGGAAGTCCGGGGTGACCGTCAGCGGATCGGATTCCATCAGCGCGCTGCAGGGCGCCGCCAGCGTGATCATCCGGCCGGCGACGTAGCTGTCCAGCGGCGAGACGACGATCGCCGTCCCCCGCTGCGCGGCCGCGCGCATGGCATCCTCGGGCACGGGGGAATCGTTGGAGAGCACAACCAGGGCGGCGCCGAGCTCGATCACCCGTGCCAGCGCATCCGGCCGGTTGCCGACGACGACCGCGTCGCCCTCGGCGATGCCGCTGTCGGACGCCGGGTCCATCGCGTAGACCCAGACGCGCCCTGACAGCCGGCGATCCTCGCCGGTCACGAGCTTGCCCTCCAGCACGGAGACCACCGTGCTCACGAACGTCGGCGCCTCCTCGAGCGTCGAGGTGCGCAGCGAGTCGCGGATGTACCGCCTGGCCAGGGCGCGCTCGGTGAGGACGCCGACGAGCGACCCGTCGCCGTCGACGATCGGCACCAACCCCAGCCCGGCCTTGCTCATCGCCAGGCCCGCCTCGCGGACGGGCTCGTCCTGGCGGGTGACGGGAAAGCTCACCTGCATCACGTCGCGGGCGCGCAGCATCACGTGGGGGAGATGGCGGGGCTCGGGCGCGCCGCTGCGCTCAAGCAGCCATCGCGTCTGCGAGTTGCAGTCGCCGAGGCGGACCGGGACGTACTCGTCGCGGGGGTCCAGCCGGCCCTTGAGCTCGGCGTAGCCGATTGCCGCGGCGATCGAGTCGGTATCCGGATTGCGGTGGCCGGTGATATAGATGGGACGCATCGCCCCCGATTATCGCGATACTTACCGCCTATCGGGGGGAGGCGTGACGGCCGCCCCACGTGCCCGCGAACCGAGGAGACTGATGCCGAGCGCACCGACGATGTTGCCGACCACGATCACGGAGGGGACGGCTCCCGGCCTCAACTACCGTCTCGAGGGCGAGCTGGTGCCGGTCCTCCACATGGCGCTGGACGGCCAGGTGCCGGTCTACTTCGAGCACCACGTGCTCCTGTGGAAGTACCCGCAGATGGAGATCGGCCTGCACCCGCTCAAGAAGGGGCTCAAGCGCCGCGCGTTCGGCGGCATGCCGCTGCTGCTGATCGAGGCCCAGTCGGCGGGCGAGATCGCCTTCAGCCGGGACGCCCCCGGACACATCGCCGCCCTGCACCTGCCGGCGGGCAACGGGATCGTCGTGCGCGAGCACCAGTTCCTGGCCGCCACCGGCAACGTCCAGTACGACTACAGCCGGATCAAGGGCTTCGCCAACATGCTCTACGGCGGCGGCTTCTTCGTCGACGAGTTCTACGCCGGCGACCACGAGGGCGTCGTGTGGGTGCACGGCTACGGCAACGTCTTCGAGAAGAACCTCGACGCGGGGGAGTCGATCGACATCGAGCCCGGCGGCTGGGTCTACCGCGACCACTCGGTGCAGATGTCCCAGGAGGTCTACGGCTTCAAGACCGGCTTCCTCTCCGGTGGCGGCGGCAACCTCGTCTTCAACCGCTTCACCGGTCCGGGCCGCGTCGGGTTGCAGAGCGCCTACTTCCATCCGCCGGTCTCCGAGGGCGCCGGCGGCAACGCCCAGCGCGAGGGCGGGGGCGGCATCGTCGGCGGCCTCGTCCGCGGCGTGCTGGACAACTAGGCCGTCCCGGGCGACGGTTGGCGATGACACACTCGACCGGATACCTGGCCGCCCATCCGCTGCCGCCGGGGATCGTCGGCGCGCTCGGCCTCGGCGGCTACCAGCTGCTGGCCGACGTCGGCGGCGTCGGCGCCGGCCGCCTCGGTCCGCAGGCGTTCCTGCTGATCGCACCCGATCCGGATCCCAATCTGCCCGACGCGGGGACCCAGATCGCCCTGCACCACACCAAGCTGCGCAACGACGCCGACCTCCCGGCGTTCATCGCGCTGGCGGCGCAGCTGGGTTATCTGCGCCTGTCGGGCTACCGGCTGGCGCTCGAGCGACACGGGCTGCGCAGCCGGATCTCAGTGGTCAACCCGGCGACCGGCGGGATCGTGGCCACGATCCCGGACAAGTACCCCGGCGGGCTGTTCGGCCGCGGCGGCGGTGCCTCCGGCCTGCTGGCGGCGGCGCGCTCGCTCCCGCCCGCCGGACCGCCGCCGGACCTCCAGAGCCCCGAGCTGCTGCGCCAGGTCCTGCTCGCGCTGGCGCTCCGCGACGAGGACATGAGCGGGGCCGAGGCGGCCGAGCTGGCTGACCGGGCGCTCGGCCTGATCCGAGCCGGTGGCACGCTTGACCCGCCGGCGGCGCTCGAGGCGGCCAAGAGCGACACGTAGGACCCCCGCCCGCAGCGGGCGGGCTTGTGTCACATGGCTCAAGCCCTGCGCTGGCGGGCCGATGCTCGCCAACCCCAAGCGCGCCAAGGTCGTGCTCGGCGAGCTGTCGGCGCTGGGTATCCGGCTCTCGATCGACCTCGGCCGCAACCTCGGCCTCGATGTCGTCGCCGAGGGCGTCGAGACCCGCGAGATCTGGGAGAAGCTCCAGGAGCTCGGCTGCCAGACCGCCCAGGGGCACTACCTCAGCCGCCCGGTCCCCGCCGACACGCTCACCGAGTGGCTGCGGGATCGCTCCCGCGTTGCCCTCGCGGCGGCCGCCGCCGAGTAGCGCTCGGTCGTCGCCCGATCAGGCGGCAAGAGAGGCCGGGCTGAGCCGGATGCGCGGGCGGCCGCGACGCGTGGTCACCACCTCCTCGCCGGCGGCGACCCGGTCCATCCACAGGCCAAAGCCGTCACGAAAGGCATTGGCGCCCACCACCACGGTGGCGCCTTCGGATGAAGTGGAGCTGAGGGGGCTCGAACCCCTGACCTCCGCCATGCCATGGCGGCGCTCTCCCAGCTGAGCTACAGCCCCTTCGAAGGCAAAGTCCTCAGCAAGAGTAATACACGCTCGCTGGCGATTGCGAGCTGGGGTCAGGCGGAGAAGCTGCTGGTGCTTGCCGGCAGCCAGTGAGACAGGCAGCAAGAAGCAGCGATCCAGCTCGCCGCAGTACGCGGCCAGCTCGATCTCCAGTTCCGCGATCAATCCCTTGGTGTTCGACGTCATCGGCATCGAACGTATGTTCCCATCGGCACCGGACGGCCTCAAGCGGCCGCCGGCTGTGCGCTCAGCGGGGGGGGATGAACTCCGGCACGTCGGGCACCTCACCCTCGCTCTCGCCGGCGAAGGGCCCGCGGGCGAGGTCGCGCGCCCGGTCGGCCCGCGTGCGCCCGGGGGCGGTGCTCGCCGCCCGGGTGGAGCGCTCGACGCGCTCGATCTTGGCCACCAGCTGGGAGTGCACGCCTTGGACGTCACGGAGGATCCGCTCGGCGTTGGCGCGCAGCGACTCTCCCATCTGGCGCATGTTGGCGACGAGCTCCATGCCCTCGGTGCGGACCTCCTGAGCGGTCGTGCGGGCCTCGCCGATCAGCTCCCGGGTGTACCGCTCGGTCTCCTCGCGGCTGCTGGACGCCGCCTGCTCGGCCTCGGCGAGCGTCGCGTCGGCGCTCTCCTGGGCCCGGGCCACGATCGTCAGCGCCTCGCTGGTGGCGGTGGTCCTGGCCTGCTCGTCGCGCTCCGAGGCCGAGCGCACCACGCGCTCGGCCTCGGCGCGGGCGGTCTCGAGGATCTCGGCGGCTTCCTCCTCGGCGGCGGTGATCCGGTACTGCGCCGCGCGCTCGGCCTCGGCGATCCGTTCACGGGCCCGGACCTCGGTCTCGGAGCGGATCCGTTCGGCGGTCGCCTCGGCGGCGGTCAGGATCGAGCCGACGCGGTCAGCGGCAGATCGCTTGGCGCCGGGGCGCTCGCTGGGGGAATCGGGCGGCTGCTCGCTCACGGCGCCATGGTAATGACCCCGCCATTTGCAGGCGCAATAACTCGGTCGCGGGATCGTCCGCCCCGATCGCGACACTCCGGAAATGAGCAGCGGCGTGGGTTTTCGCGGTGCGCACGTTTCCGGTGCCCGGACCCGGCTTGCGCTCGCCCGGACCGCCGCCGTCTGCATCCTCGCCGGTGCCGTCGTGCTCGTTGCCGGCGCGGCCGACGGGCCGTGGCTGTGCGTGCCCCTGGCCCTCGCCGCCTGCGCGGGGACCGACACGGCGCGTGGCGGGCTGGCCGCTGCCGCCGTGGTCCTGGCGGGCGGTCTGGTGGCCACGCTGGGCCTGGCGGGCACCGGCAGCGGCGCCCGGCCGGCGCTGGTGGTGGTCGTGGGGCTGGCCGGCGCGGGCGTCGTCACCGCCGTTCGCGAGCGGCTGATGCGCGAGCGCGACGCCCTGCGCCGCTATGCGCTCACCGATCCGCTCACCCAGATCGCCAACCGCCGGTCGCTGCTCGCGCGCGCGGAGTACGAGATCGAGCGCCACCGCCGCGCGCGGCGCAGCTTCGCGCTGGTGATCCTCGACCTCGACGGCTTCAAGCGGCTCAACGACCGCTTCGGCCATCCCGCCGGCGACAGCCTGCTGTGCGACGTCGCGGCTGCGCTGCAGCGGGCGATGCGCGCCCAGGACACGGTGGCGCGCTTCGGCGGCGACGAGTTCTGCGTGCTCGCGCCGGAGACCGACGCCGCAGGGGCCGAGCGCCTCGCCGGCCGGATCACCCAGGCGGTCGACGGGGTGACCGTCGGCTTGGAGACCGTGCACGCCAGCCTCGGGGTGGCGCTGTTCCCGTTCGACGGATCGGCGGCGTCGGAGCTGCTCGACGCCGCCGACCAGCGGCTGCTCGAGGCCAAGCGCCGGCTCGGCGCCGGCCGGCGCGGGCAGCGGCGCACGGCGGCGTGAGCAGGCGGCGGCCACCCCCGTGGATAACCTCAGCCAGCAGATATGTCCGAGCATCGCTATGACCCCACCCAGATCGAGCCCAAATGGCAGCATCTGTGGGAGCGCGAGGGCACGTGGGAGGTCACCAACGATCCGGACGATGCCGAGGGCGAGGAGAAGGCCTACGTCCTCGAGATGCTGCCGTACCCGAGCGGCGAGCCCCATGTCGGGCATCTGAAGAACTACGCGCTGGGCGACGCGATCGCCCACTTTCATCGCCGGACCGGCCAGCGCGTCCTGCACCCGATGGGCTATGACGCGTTTGGGCTGCCCGCCGAGAACAACGCGATCAAGACCGGGGTCCATCCCCGCGAGGCCACCGACAAGTCGATCGGCGCCTATCGCCACTGGTTTCACCGGTGGGGGATCTCGATCGACTGGTCGCGCGAGCTGGCCAGCCATCAGCCCAGCTATTACCGCTGGACGCAGTGGATCTTCCTGCAGTTGCTGGAGCGCGGCCTTGCCTATCGCAAGGAGGCGGCGGTCAAATGGTGTCCCCACGACCAGACGGTGCTGGCCAACGAGCAGGTGATCGACGGCCGCTGCGAGCGCTGCGGCCACGAGGTGGAGCTGCGCCAGTTGGAGCAATGGTTCTTTCGCATCACCGACTACGCCGACCGGCTGCTCGACGATCTCGACCGGATCGACTGGCCGGCCCGGGTGAAGGCGATGCAACGCAACTGGATCGGCCGCAGCGAGGGCGCCGAGGTGACGTTCCGCTGCGAGGACGTCGATCGCGCCCACCCCCTCGACTACGCGGTCTTCACCACGCGGCCCGACACGCTGTTCGGGGCCACGTTCTTCGTGATGGCCCCCGAGCATCCCGACGTGTTCAAGCTGGCCGAGGGCACCGAGCACGAGGACGCCGTTCACGACTACGTCAACCGCGCGCTCACCGAGTCCGCCGAGAACCGCGGCGACATCGACAAGCCCAAGACCGGCGTGCCGCTCGGGCGTACCGTGATCAACCCCGTCAACGGCGAGGCGATCCCGATGTATGTCGCCGACTACGTCCTGATGGAGTACGGCACCGGGGCGGTCATGGGCGTGCCGGCGCACGACCAGCGCGACTATGACTTCGCCACCGCCTTTCACCTGCCGATCCGGCCGGTCGTCGCACCCGCCGGCGAGGACGATCCCGACGTCTCAGATCAGGCGTTCACCGCCCACACCGACGACGAGCGACTGATCAACTCCGGCCAGTTCACCGGGATGGACGCCATCGCGGGCCGCGACGCGATCGTCACCTGGCTGGACAGGGAGGGAGCGGGCCACGCTTCGATCAACTATCGGCTGCGCGACTGGCTGATCTCCCGCCAGCGCTACTGGGGCTGCCCGATCCCGGTCGTGTACTGCGACAAGGACGGGATGGTCCCCGTCCCGCTCGAGGATCTGCCGGTCGAGCTGCCCGAGGTCGAGGACTACCAGCCGCGCGGGCGCTCCCCGCTGGCCGCCGCCGAGGACTGGGTCAACACGTCGTGCCCGCGCTGCGGCGGCCCCGCCCGGCGCGAGACGGACACGATGGACACGTTCGTGGACTCCAGTTGGTACTTCCTGCGCTACTGCGACGCGCGCAACGACGAGGCGCCATGGGACCGGCGGGTACTCGACAGCTGGATGCCCGTCGATACGTACATCGGCGGCATCGAGCACGCGATCCTGCACCTGCTGTACGCCCGCTTCTTCGTCAAGGCGCTGCATGACATGGATCTGCTCGAGGCCGAGGAGCCCTTCAAGCAGCTGTTTACGCAGGGGATGATCCTCGGCGCCGACGGCAACAAGATGTCGAGCTCCAAGGGCAACGTCGTTGCCCCCAGCCAGATCGTCGAGCGCTTCGGGGCCGATGCGGCCCGCTGCTACGTGCTGTTCATCGGGCCGCCCGAGCAGGATGCCGCCTGGTCAGACAGCGGGGTCGAGGGCGTGCACCGCTTCCTCAACCGGCTCTGGCGCGCCGCCGACGAGCTCGTCGAGGCCGACGACCGCCCGCGCCCGGCGATCCAGCCGCCCGAGCCCGAGGGCGATGGGCTCGAGCTGGTGCGCAAGGCCAACTGGGCGATCGAGAAGGTGACCGGCGACATCCGCGGACGGTTCGCGTTCAACACGGCGATCTCCGCCGTGATGGAGCTGATCAACGAGGTCTACCGTCATCCCGAGGCCGAGCCGGAGGCGCGGCGTTTCGCCGTTGGGACCGCCGCCTCGCTGGTGTTCCCGTTCGCCCCGCATCTGGCCAGTGAGGTCTACGAGCGGCTCACCGGCGAGCGGGTGTGGGAGCAGCCGTGGCCCGACGCCGACCCCGACATGCTGACCGCCGCCACCTTCGAGCTCGTCTGTCAGGTCAACGGCAAGGTCCGCGACCGCGTCACCGCTCCGACCGGCGCCCCGCGCGAGGAGCTCGAGCGGCTGGCGATGGCCAGCCGCGGGGTCCAGGCCCACCTCAACGGCGACCAGGTCGTCAAGGTGATCGTGGTGCCCGACAAGCTGGTCAACGTCGTCGTCCGCTGAGCGCGTGGCCGCCGGCGGGCCCTATGTGGCCGTGATCGGTGCCTCCGTCGCCACCGCCGAGCAGGAGGGCGTGGCCGAGGAGGTGGGACGAGGCCTGGCCCAGGCGGGCGCGATCGTCATCACCGGCGGCGGCGGGGGAGTGATGGCCGCGGCCAGCCGGGGCGCGGCCGGCGCCGGCGGCACGGTCGTCGGGATCCTGCCCGGCGAGGATCGGGGCCACGCCAACCCATGGGTGACCATCGCCCTGCCGACGGGGCTCGGGGAGCTCCGCAACGGCCTGATCGTGCGGGCCGCGGACGTCGCGATCGCCGTCGGCGGGGCCTACGGCACGCTGTCGGAGATCGCGCTGGCGATGGTCGGCGAGGTTCCCGTGATCGGCATCGACAGCTGGGACGTGGACGGCGTGCAGGCCGTCGGATCACCGCAGGAGGCGGTCCGCCGGGCACTGGCGCTGGCCGCGGGCGGCGGCGCCCCAGACCGCTCCTAGACTGGCTGCGGTGCCCACGTTCAAGTCCGCCTATCTGATCCACGGAGACGACCACGGGCGCATCAGCGAGCGCCGGGCGCGGCTGCGGGCGCTGGCGGAGTCGCTGAGCGGGACCGCGGGCCTGGAGCTGCTCGAGGGCGAGGACGCGACGCCCGATGCAGTGGCCGCCGCGCTGGACGCGATGACGCTCGCCGTCGGCCGGCGCTTCGTGATCGTCGAGGGGGTCGAGCGCTGGAAGGACAAGGAGCTCGATGCGCTCGATGGGGCCGTCCGCGGGATCGCCCCCGAGACCACGGTGGCGTTCTTCGCCCGCGAGGATGGGCGCAGCAACCGCGCGCCGGATCGCCTGCACGCCGCCGTCAAGCACGTCAACGGCGACATCAGCGCCGAGAACAGCGTCAAGCCGTGGGAGCTGCCCAAGTGGACGATCGCGCGTGCCGCCGAGCTCGGGATCGAACTGGAGCCCGACGCCGCCCGCGCGCTGATCGGCCACGTCGGCGAGCGCCAGCAGCGGCTGCTGCGCGAGCTGGAGAAGCTGGCCCTCGGGGCCGACGGCGACGGCGACCGCGACGCCGATGCCGTGACGGTCGACGCCGACGACGTGGCCGCGCTGACCGCGTCCTCGGCCGAGCGCCGGGCGTGGACGGTGGCCGACGCGCTCGTCGCCGGCGACCGGGCGGCGGCGGTGCGCACCTACCTGCAGCTGCGCGAGCAGGGCGAGCGCCTGCCGGGGTTGCTGTACTGGGTCTCCCAGCGGATGCGCCAGGCCCACGAGGTGGCGGCCGCGCTCGATGCCGGCGAGCCGGCGGCGCAGGTCAAGCGCCGCCTGAGGATGCCCTCCCGGGCCGCCGATCGCCTGATCGCCGACGCCCGGCAGGCGGGCGCCGACCGACTGCGTCAAGCAACGTGCGAGATCGCCGATCTGGAGCTCGCCTCCCGCGGCGGAGGTCGGGCGGGCGGGGCAGAAGACACCGCGGCCCTGGTGTCGATCGCACGGATCACCGCGTAGGCGTCGCGGGCCTCAGTGCAAGATCGTCGAGTGCAGCACGAGCCACACGGCGACGACCACGCCGATGATCACCAGGAGGGCGAGCGCTCGTTCGATCCAGTTGGGGCGTGACTGCAGCGCCGGGTTGACCGGGCGCTCGGTGCGCGGGGGTGCGACCGGACGGGGCCGGACCTCGTAGTCGGCCTCCTCTCGGCGGTCACGCCGGCGGGGTTCATCGCGCGTCGGCTCGGGATCGTCGGCCGCCGACCCGGACCCGGCCGCGGGCGGCGGCGGGGTGGCCGTCCGGGCCTCGGCGCTGCGCGTCCGCTCCTGCTCGAGCGCGTCGCGGGCCGACTCCAGGGCTCCCGAACGCTCGCGCAGCTCGCTCTCGACGCGCGCGTGGACCTGAGTCGCGCGGTCATGCTCGGCGACGAGCTCCTCGTAGCGGCGCTCGGCGGCGCGCAGCTGGCGGCGGGTGGAGTCCAGCTCGGCCGACATCGCCTCGCTCTCGCGCTGCACGGTGTGCGCCAGGTCGAGCTCGGCGCGCGCGCGTCCCAGCTCCGCGCTCAGCCGGCGGCTGTCGGCGCGCTGCTGCTCGAGTGCCTGATCGACACCGGTCCGGCGCTCGCGCTCGCGCTCCAGAGCTGCCTGGGCGGCGGCCAGGCGCGTCGACAGCCGCTCGAGGTCCTGCGCGCGCGCCGATGGCCGGCGCCCCTGAGCGTCCTGCTTGGCCATCGGGGAACGGGCCTGGGCGGCCACCGGGCCGGCGGCCGCCGCGCCGGTCGCTCCCTCCGGGGCGCGGAGCATGATCTCGATGTCGGGCGCCACCGAGAGCTCGACCGCCGAGGCGCCGGCCAGGTCGACGTCGACCGGGAAGGCGGCCATCCACGGCTCACCGTCCTGCGCCGCCCACGGCTTGTGCTCCAGCTCGGCCAGCCAGCGTCGCGGGCCGCCGTCACCCAGCGTCAGCGTGAGCGTCGGGCGCACGAACCGCCGTCCGCGCACCCCGAACCAGCGTCCCGACACCTCGACCCGCCCGTTCTCGGTCGCCGCCAGCCGTTCCACCTGAAAGGTGACGCGGTCCGGGTCGACGGTCGGTGAAAGAGCGATCAGCCGATGGGTTCGATGCCAGGAAGTCCGGCCTGCCGCGGCTAGACGCCGCGACGCAGGCGGGCGGCGCGAGACTTCTTCCGCGCGCCGTTGTTACGGTGCAGCGCGCCACTCTTGACGGCTTTGTCGATCGTCCTCACCAGCGCGCGGTGCTCGGTCTCGGCCGTTTCGGCCTCGCCCCCGGCGACGGCGCTTTCCAGCCGGCGGAAGTACGTCTTGACGGCCGACGTGTACCGCCGGTTCTCCAGACGCTCACGCTCGGCGCGCAGGATGCGCTTCTTCTGGGAGTGGATGTTGGCCATATCGAAATTGGCCGCGGAAGACCGCTGGACCGGCGCGTACTATAGCGCCCTCCGTGTCCACGCAGACCCCAGACGCCGGGGTGCCGCCGTTGTCGCCGCCACCGCCCCCACCGCGTCGGAGGCTGGCGATCAGCACCGCCATCTTCGCCGTTGCGACCGCGCTCTCGCGCATCGCCGGCCTCGGTCGCGAGGTCGTCCAGGCGAGCTTCTTCGCCACCAGCGGCGCCGGGTCGGCGTTCACGATCGCCTCCCAGATCCCGAACCTGTTCTCGAATCTGTTCTCGCAGGCCGCGCTCGGGGCGGCGTTCGTGCCGATCTTCACCGAGCTGCTGCAGGCCGGCAAGAAGAAGGAGGCGTTCCGGCTGGCCGCGTCGCTGTTCTGGCTGATCCTGCTCGCGCTCGGTGTGTTGACGATCGTCTACATGGGGATCGCCGGCCTGGTCATGCCGCTGTTCACCGGCACGCACTTCACGTCCGCGCAGACCTCGCTGACCGCCGGTCTCTCCCGCGTGCTGTTCCCGGTCGTGCTCCTGCTCAGCCTCACCGGCCTGTTCGTCGGGATCCTGCAGTCCTACGACGAGTTCTCGATCCCCGCGCTCGCCCCGGCGGTGTGGAACATCGTGATCGTCGTCCTGATGGTGATCCTCCACTCCCACTTTCACGGGGAGAACGCCATCTACTCCTACGCGATCGCGTGGCTGGTGGCGACCGTCGTGCAGTTCCTGCTGATCGCCTCGGCGCTGCGCAAGGTCGACTTCCGCCTCGCCTTCGCGTTTGACTGGCGCGATCCGCGGGTCCGCCAGGTCCTGATCCTGTTCTTCCCGGTGACGCTGAGCATCGGGATCATCAACCTCGACATCTTCATCAACGCCGGACTCGGAGCGCTCGTCTCCCAGCACGTGCCGATCGCCATCAACGACGCGTTCCGGATCTACATGCTGCCCCAGGGCATCTTCAGCGTCGCCGTCGCGACCGTCCTGTTCCCAACGCTCAGCCGGATGGCCAGCGCGCGTAATCCCACGGGCATGCGGCGCACGCTGGGCAACGGCATCCGCCAGATCAACCTGCTGCTGATCCCCTCGGCGGCGCTGCTGGCGGTGCTGGCGGTGCCGATCACCCGGCTCGTCTACCAGCACGGCAGCTTTCACACCTTCTCGACGCACCTGGTCGCCAAGGCCCTGTTCTGGTTTGCCTTCAGCCTGCCCTTCGCCGGCGTCAACCTGCTGCTCAGCCGCACGTTCTTCGCGCTCCAGCGGCCGTGGATCCCCACCAAGCTGGCCGCCGTCAACGTCGTCGTCGACATCATCGTCTCACTGGCGCTGTACAAGCCGCTGGGCATCGCCGGTCCGGTGATCGGCACCGTGGCCGCCAACCTCGTAATGACGTGGCTGCAGCTGCGCCGGCTGCGGATCGGCTTCAACGGCCGCCTGGAGATGGCCCAGACGACGATGGTCACCGTGCGCATCCTCGTCGCCACCGCGTTCATGACCGCGCTCGCGTACTTCGTGTGGAAGGGACTGGACGCGCTGCTCGGGACGTCGCTCGTCGCCGAGATCGTCGCCATCGGGGTCGCGTTCACCGCTGGCGGCGTGCTGTACGCGCGGCTGGTGCTGTTGATGCGCATCCCGGAGGCGCGGCAGATCGAGTCGCTGATCCTCGGCCGGCTGCGCGGCCGGTAGGGTCAACGGCGATGGCCGAGCCGAGCCTGTACGCGCGGCATTTCTCACAGCCGCGGCAGGAGCGGGCGTTCCTCAGCGCGGTGGGGTTCACGAGCGCGTTCGCCGTCGCCCGGGGGATCACCCACGCGATCCGCGCCGGCGTCGGCCCGTTTCGCAACATCAGCGCCGGCGGGCGCCACATCCACCACTCGACGTTCGGGATCTTCGGCCTGCTCGGCATCGGCTACCTATGGACCTACCGCTACGGCATCGGCGAGAAGATGCCCGAGTGGGCGTCCCGCGTGACCGCCACCAGCTACGGGATCGCGTCGGCGCTGACGCTCGACGAATTCGCCCTCTGGCTTGACCTCCAGGACGACTACTGGGACACGCAGGGCCGCAAGTCGATCGACGCCGTGGCGATCTTCGGCGGCGTGCTGACGATGGGTGTCGCCGGCCGCGGCGCCCTGGCCGAGCTCGGGCTGCTGCCGGAGTTCATCGCCACCCGGGTCCGCGACGAGGAGCGAGACCGCGCCGCCGCGCGCGAGCGCCGTGAGGACGCCGGCGGGCGCTTCTAACCTGCATGGTGTGGCAGACCAGGCCCATATCCGCAATTTCTCGATCATCGCCCACATCGACCACGGCAAGTCGACGCTGGCCGATCGCATCCTCGAGCTCACCCACACCGTCGACCCGCGGTCGATGCGTGCCCAGGTGCTCGACTCGATGGACCTCGAGCGCGAACGGGGGATCACGATCAAGGCCCAGGCGGTCCGGGTCTTCTACACCTCGCCGCACGACGGCGAGACCTATCAGCTGCAGCTGATCGACACCCCCGGCCACGTCGACTTCACCTATGAGGTGTCGCGGTCGCTGGCCGCCTGCGAGGGCGCGCTGCTCGTCGTCGACGCCTCCCAGGGCGTCGAGGCCCAGACGGTCGCCAACACCTACCTGGCGGTCGAATCAGGGCTGGAGCTGATCCCGTGCCTCAACAAGGTCGATCTGCCGGGCGCCGAGCCCGAGCGCGTCGCCGGCGAGGTGGCCGATCTGCTCGGCGAGCCGGCCGACACGGTGCGGCGGATCAGCGCCAAGACGGGGGAGGGGGTGACCGACGTCCTCGACGAGCTGATCGCTCGCGTGCCGCCGCCCGCCGGCGATCCCGACGCCCCGCCGCGGGCGCTGATCTTCGACTCCGAGTTCGACCAGTACCGCGGCGTGATCGCCTACATCCGGGTCGTCGACGGCACGTTCACCAAGGGCGAGGCGATCCGCGCGATGCAGGGCGGCACCGAGGCCGAGATCGACGACATCGGCTTCTTCAGCCCCCAGATGACTCCGGTGAAGGCGCTGCACGCCGGGGAGGTGGGGTATCTGATCACCGGGATCAAGGACGTCAGCGCGCTCCGGGTCGGCGACACGCTGACGACACTGAGCCCACCCGCCCGCGCCGCCACCGAGCCGCTGCCCGGCTACCGCGAGGTCAAGCCGATGGTCTTCTGCGGCCTGTTCCCGATCGCCTCCGACGACTACCCGGACCTGCGCGACGCGCTGGAGAAGCTCACCCTCAACGATGCCGCGCTCAGCTGGGAGCCCGAGACCTCGGAGGCGCTGGGCTTCGGGTTTCGCTGCGGCTTCCTCGGGCTGCTGCACATGGACATCGTCCGCGAGCGACTGGAGCGCGAGTACGACCTCGAGCTGCTGACGACGATGCCGAGCGTCGAGTATGAGGTGACGCTGACCGACGGGACGGTGATGCCGGTGCACAGCCCCAACGACTTCCCTGACCCGGCCCGCGTCGCCGAGGTCCGCGAGCCCTTCATCCGCGCCTCGATCCTGTCGCCCAAGGAGTTCGTCGGCCAGATCATGGAGCTCTGCCAGGAGCGCCGGGGCGAGCACGCCGGGATGCACTACCTGTCGGCCGAGCGCGTGCAGCTCACCTACGACCTGCCGCTCGCCGAGATCGTGCTCGACTTCTTCGACCAGCTGAAATCGCGCACCCGCGGTTACGCGTCGCTGGACTACGACCTGATCGGCCTGCGCGAGTCCGACCTCGTCAAGCTCGACATCCTGCTGGCCGGTGACCCGATCGACGCCCTGTCGATGCTCGTGCACCGCTCCAAGGCCCAGAGCGCCGGGCGGATGCTGACCGAGAAGCTGCGCGCCAAGATCCCCCGCCAGCAGTACGACGTCCCGATCCAGGCGGCGATCGGCTCGCGGATCGTGGCCCGGGAGACGATCAAGGCCTACCGCAAGGACGTGATCGCCAAGTGCTACGGCGGCGACATCAGCCGCAAGCGCAAGCTGCTGGAGGCCCAGAAGAAGGGCAAGCAGCGGATGAAGCAGGTGGGCCGCATCGAGGTGCCCCAGGAGGCGTTCCTGGCCGTGCTCGAGCTCGGGGACTCCCGGTAGCGTCGTGGTGGGGCTGCGTGCTGCGCTGATCGAGCAGGGCGACCCGGAGATCGGGCAGGAGCTGATTGCCGTCACCCACCCCGACGGCACCGTCGAGCAGCTGCGCCTGCACGAGTACGAGCGCCTGTACGCACTGCCCGGCGTCTATGAGCAGATCGTCTCCGAGCGCCTCGGCTGCGCATCCCCGGCGAAGATCGCGTCGCTGCTGGCGGCCGCGGTCGACGGCGCCGGGTGGGCGAGAGCGGACGTCCGGGTGATCGATGTCGCCGCCGGCAACGGCATCTCTGGCGAGGCGCTGACCGCCGAGGGTCTGCATCCGGTGTTCGGCACCGACATCGTGCCCGCCGCCCGCGAGGCGGCCCTGCGCGACCGCCCGCACCTATACGACGAGTACCTGACCCTCGACCTGCTCGCTCTGACCGCCGAGCAGTCGCGGCGGTTGCGCTCGCTGCGCGCCAACGCGCTGACGTGCGTGGCTCCCGTCGGCGAGGACGCCTCGCAGGTACCGCCGGCCGCGTTCCTGGAGGCGGTGAGCGCCCTCACCGACGACGCCCTCGTCAGCCTACATGCACGACCCCAACCACGGCGTCGACGACGTCGTCACCGCGGAGCTGTGGCGGGAGCGCCTGGGCGCCGAGGCGACCGAGCTGGCGCGCGAGCGCTACCTGCACCGCCGGACCGTCAGCGGCGCGGCGTTCGAGATGGTCGGCGTCGTCTGGCGCCTGCGCCGCTGAGCGGCGATCAGGCCCAGTAGCCGCCGGGACCGCGGCGGCGTCCGCTCATGAGGTGACGCCGGGCCTGCGCCCACGGCGCGGCGGCGATGCGCGGGCGGCCGCCGAGCACGAGCACGACCACCATCAGCACGAGCCACACCATCGTGACCGCCAGCAGCATCGCGGCGCTGACGGCGAGGACGGGAACCGCGAACAGCAGCAGTATCGGGTTGGCGGTGACCGTCGAGACCACCCGGCGGCCAGCCGAGCGATGCTCCGGTTCCTGCCGGCGGCGCGAGCGCGGCGCGGGCAGATCGGCGACCGTCGAGTCCAGCTCGTCGTAGGTGCGCGCCTTGAGCGCCGAGCTGACTCGGTGCTCGAGCTCCTCGGCGGCGATCCGCCCCTCGGTGGCGGCCTTGTGCAGGCGCTCGATGATGCGCTCGCGATCCTCGTCCGAGGCCCTGAAACTTCCGCGCTTGGCCATGTCAGTGAGGCTAGCGCCGCACGGCACCTGGAGCAAACGTTTCTCAGGGAGCGACGGCGCACGCCGACCTCGTCGAGGTGGGCGAGCAGGTCGGCCGGGTCCTCGAAGACGCGGAACGCCCCGGAGTAGAAGAGCTCCTCGCGTCCGTAGCCGCCCGAGAGCAGGCCGATCCCCAGCGCCCGCGCGCGCTGGGCGGCGAGCAGGTCCCAGACGCTGTCGCCGACCACCATGCTGTTGCGGATGTCGACACCGAGCTGCCGGGCGGCGGTGAGGAACAGGTCGGGGTCGGGCTTGGCGTAGCGCACCTGGTCGCGGGTGACCATCGGGGTGTCGGCGGGCAGCTCGAGCAGCTGGCGGGCGCGCCCGGCGTAGCGCTCCAACCCGCTGGTGGCGATCGCCCACGGGACGTCATGCTCGCTCAGCGTCCGCAGCAGCTCGGCGGCGCCGGGGAGGGGAGAGACCGTGTCGTAGCGGCGGATGAAGGCCTCGCTGTGCAGCTGGGGCAGGCGCCCCAGCGACGCGGCGTCGAGCTGGTCGCCGAGCTCCCGGGCCAGCGCGTTGACGAACAGGCCGCCGCTCATCCCGATCCGGCGATGGATCTTCCACACCGACAGGCTCAGCCCGACCTCCTGCAGGGCCTCGCTCCACGCCAGCACGTGCTGGTAGACGCTGTCGATCAGCGTCCCGTCGAGATCGAACAGGAACGCTGGCTGGCCCGGCATGTCGGGACCGGTCACGGCGGACATGGCTGCGCGGATTGTCGCACTGCGGCCCTCCTACGATGAGGGCATGAAGCGTCTGGGCTTTCTCTCCTTCGGTCACTGGCAGGCGGCACAGGGTTCACAGACCCCGACCGCGGGGGACTCGCTGCGCCAGACGATCGAACTGGCCGTCGCCGCCGAGCAGATCGGGATCGATGGCGCGTTCGTGCGTGTCCACCACTTCGCGCCGCAGCTGGCGTCTCCGTTTCCGCTGTTGGCCGCCATCGGGGCGCGGACGAGCCGGATCGAGATCGGCACCGCTGTGATCGACATGCGCTACGAGAACCCGCTGTACATGGCCGAGGATGCCGGGGCCGCGGACCTGATCAGCGGCGGGCGTCTGGCGCTCGGCATCAGCCGAGGCTCTCCGGAGCCGGCGTTGCGGGGCTATGAGTCGTTCGGCTACCGCCTGGCTGAGGGCCACAGCGACGGCGATATGGCCCGCTCGCACGCCGCGCTCTTTCGGGCGGCGATCGCCGGCGCGGGCGTCGCCCCGGCCGACCCGCAGATGACCGGCGGGGAGGGACACCTCCCCATTCAGCCCCAGTCGCCGGGCCTCGCCGACCGGATCTGGTGGGGCTCGGGCACCCGGGCGACGGCGGCGTGGGCGGGCGAGCAGGGCATGAACCTGATGAGCTCCACCCTGCTTACCGAGGACACCGGCGTGCCCTTCGACGAGCTCCAGGCCGAGCAGATCGCGATCTTCCGCGCGGCGTGGGCGGAGGCCGGATGGGAGCGCGAGCCGCGGGTCTCGGTGAGCCGCAGCGTGATCCCGATCGTCTCCGATCTGGACCGCGCGTACTTCGGCGGTCGCGGCGACAGCCACGACCAGCTCGGTTATATCGACGGCGCCTACGCCCGGTTCGGGCGCAGCTACACCGGCGAGCCCGACGTGATCGCCGAGGAGCTCAGCCGTGACGCCGCCGTGCGCGATGCCGACACGCTGCTGCTCACCGTGCCCAACCAGCTCGGCGTCGATTACAACGCGCAGATGCTGGAGACGATCGCGCGCGACATCGGGCCGGCGATCGGCTGGGAGCCGGCGACCACTCCGGCCTAGGCGTCGTCGGCCAGCGCGGCCGGCACGATCGCGGCAAAGCCGACGAGGATGAAGCCGAACAGGCTGACCACGCCGATCGCGTGCGCCCACGGGGCGTCGGCGGCGTTGAGCATTCCCACCCCGACGATCAGCAGTGCGACCGCCACCCGCACGCCCAGCCCCGGGCGCAGCGGGGTCGCCGGTCCGGGGGACGGCCCGGCCTGATCCAGCGCGGAGGGCTGGAGGTGCCCCCCGAGCGTCAGCCGGAAGAGCAGCGCGAGTGACGGGAAGAGCAGCGCGCCGCCGGCCAGCACGGCCACGATCAGGCAGATCAGGGTGTCACGCGGCGCCGCCGCCCGGTGCACGGACAGCCCGGGGAGGAGGGTGGGATAGCGGGCGAAGGCCCAGCCGGCGATGACGGCCGCGATCGGCACGGCGACGCCGTAGCGGGCGAGCTCGAAGCCGCGTGTCCACACCAGCCCGACGATCACCAGCCCGCTCAGCACCGAGACGATCACGGTGACGAGCGCCGCGCCGTGCAGCAGGCCGGTGTAGAGACGGGGAGCGTCGCCGTGGATCACGAATAGGCCCGCCACGGCCAGTCCGCCCGCCGCCGCGCCGGACGCCAGAGCCCGGCGGCGGAACGCCTCGACGAGCTCGGGCTCTCCGTGGCGCTCGGCGTCCGCCGCCAGGTAGACGGCGGCCAGATAGGCGCTGAAGGCGACCGAGAGCACGCCGATCAACAGCGACGTGGGATTCAGCCAGCTCGTGAACAGGTGTCCCGTGGCGTTGCCGACGGGAACGCGCTCGGAGGCGATCCCGCCGGCCGCCGCGCCGAGGGCGAACGGCGTGATCAGGGACGCCACCCCGAGAACGCTGTCGATCATTCGCATCTCGCGCTCGCGGGCGCCGGCGCGCAGGGCGTAGCTGGCGCCGCGCAGGATGATCCCGACGGCCGCGATGAACAGAGGCACGGCCAGCGTCGAGGCGACCGACCCCAGGAACGTCGGATAGGCCGTCCAGGTGACGGTCAGGACGAAGATCAGCCAGACGTGGTTGGCCTCCCACACCGGACCCATCGAATGATGGGCGAGGTCACGAATCGCTTCGCCCGGCTTCCCGCGCGGGGCCAGCAGCTGCCACACGCCGGCGCCGAAGTCGGCGCCCGCCAGCACGATGTAGAAGAGGAGGCCGGCGAGGATGAAGACCAGGGGGATCGTGTCCAGCATCAGCGTTCAGGCGGGAAGCTCGTGGGCGGAGGGGGGCGGCGCATCGCCGCCCTCGGAGCCGAGCGGCATGCTCGCCAGGCGGCGCAGGATCCAGACGAGCCCGCCCGCCACCGCCAGGTAGGTGACGACGAGCGTGCCATAGCCGACGGCGATCCCGTGGGCGCCGGTGACGGCGTCGGCGGTGGGCATCACCCGGTAGACCACCCACGGCTGGCGGCCGACCTCGGTCGTGACCCAGCCGGCGATCAGCGCCACGGTGGCCGCCGGTCCGGCGATCACCACCGCGCGGTAGAACCACGGCGTTTCGGGGAGCCGTCGTCGCCTGACCCGGACGACGAGGTAGACGAGGCCCAGCAGCGCCAGCAGCGTGCCGATGCCGACCATCGTCTGAAACGAGATGCGGACGACGTTGACGGGCGGTCGCTGGGCGGGCGGGACGGTCTCCAGGCCCTGGATGCGCGCGTTCCAGCTGTGAAAGGACAGCAGCGAGAGCAGGTGCGGGATCGCGATCCCGTACTTGACCTGGTGGCCGGTGTACCAGCCGAGCAGGTGCTCGGGCGCCCCGTCGGTCGTCTTGTACAGCCCCTCGATCGCCGCCAGCTTGACCGGCTGGCTGACGGCCACGTCACGGGCGATCCAGTCGCCGACGAGGACCTGGACCGGGGCGGCCAGGCAGGCGATCGTCAACGGGATCGTCAGCGCCACGCGCTCGTAGCGGCCCCACCGACCGCGCAGGCGGCCGAAGGCATAGCAGCCGGCGATCAAGAAGCCGGCCACCATGTAGCCGGCGATGTACATGTGCAGCAGCTCCGACCACAGGTAGGGGTTGCCGAACAGCGCCGCGAGCGGGTTGACGTCGACCACCTTGCCGCCGACGAGGTGAAAGCCGGTGGGATGGTTCATCCAGGCGTTGACCGCGATCACCGTCAGCGATCCGGTGAAGCCGGTGATGACGATCGGGATGCCGCTCAGCCAGTGAGCCCGCGGCGACATGCGATCCCAGCCGTAGGCGTAGATCCCGAGGAAGATCGCCTCCATGAAGAACGAGAAGCCCTCGATCGCGAATCCCAGGCCGAACACGCTGCCGAACGTCGCCGTGAAGTTCGGCCACAGCAGCCCCATCTCGAAGCTGAGGATCGTGCCCGTGATCACCCCGACGGCGAACAGCGCCAGCACGACCCGGCTCCAGCGCCGGGCGAGCGTCCGGTACAGAGGATCGCCGGTACGCAGGTGCAGCCACTCGGCGAACACGACCATCGCCGGGAACGCGGTCCCGAACGCCACCAGCGGGATGTGCACCGCGAACGACAGCGCCTGCATCTGGCGTGCCTCCAGCAGGTACTGCTGGTGCACCGGTGCCAGGGCCGCGGCGAGCGGGGCGATGCTCACGACCGGAAGGTATCGCTTGGCCCGCACTCGCTGCCACCGCATGGAAGAATCGCCGCCATGGATCTCGGACTCACGGGCCGCGCGTGCGTCGTCTCCGGCGGATCGCGCGGGATCGGCCTGGAGGTCGCCCGCCGGCTGCACGCCGAGGGTGCCGAGCTGCTGCTCCTCGGCCGGGGCGAGGACGCGCTGCGCGCGGCGGCCGGCGAGCTCGCAGACGGGGGCCGGGTGGAGCTGCTGGCGCTCGACATCACCGAGCCGGGGGCCGGCGCCGAGGTCGTCGAGGCCTGCCAGGAGCGCTTCGGCCGCCTCGACGGGCTCGTCAACAACGCCGGCACCAGCTCCGTCCGCGCGATCGACGAGCTCACCGACGAGGACTGGCAGCAGCAGTGGGAGATCAACGTGATGGCGCCGATGCGGCTGATGCGGGCCGTCGTCCCGGTGATGGAACAGGCCGGCTGGGGACGGATCGTGAACGTCAGCTCATCGTCGGGCAAGCGCCCGGGACAGCGCAACGTCGCCTACTCGGTGACCAAGGCGGCCGAGCTCTCGCTCTCGCGGGCGTACGCCGACGCCTATGCCCAGCGCGGTGTGCTCGTCAACGCCGTGACTCCCGGCCCGGTGGCCAGCGAGCTGTGGCTGGCGCCCGGCGGCCTCGTCGACCAGACGGTCCAGGCCCGGGGAGGCACCCGTGCGGCCGTGCTCGAGGCGGCCGCCGCCGGGCTGCCGATCGAGCGGCTGGCCGGCCCGGAGGAGATCGCCGCCGTGATCGTATTCCTGTGCTCGGAGGCGGCGTCCAACGTGGCCGGTGCCGCCTGGTCGGTCGATGGCGGCGCCGTTCCGGTGATCATCTGATGGCCGTCAACACGGCCGCCATCGGCAAGACCTACCCGCCGAGCACCTACGCGGTCGGACGCGAGAAGGTGATCGAGTACGCCCACGCGGTCGGCGAGACCAACCCGCTGCACCTCGACCCGGCCGCCGCCCGCGCGGCCGGCTACGCCGACGTCGTGGCGCCGCCGATGTTCGCGGTGGTCTTCTCCGGACGGGCGATGACCCCGGCGCTGTTTGACCCCGACGTGGGGATCGACTTCGCCCACATGGTCCACGGCGGCCAGGAGTTCCGCTGGGGGCCGCTCGTCGTCGCCGGCGACGAGATCACCACGACGACCACGGTCAAGGATGTGTCCGAGCGCGGGGGAATGGGCTTCTACGTGTTCGAGACCGCGTCGGTCAACCAGCGGGGCGAGACCGTCGCCACCGGCACCTGGACGAATATCGTGCGCGCATGAACCCCGGCGACCAGTTCGAGCTGACGGTCACCCCCGACCGGTACCTGACGGTCCGCTACGCGGGCGCCAGCGGCGACTTCAACCCGATCCACGTCGACGAGGAGTTCGCCCGCCAGGTCGGGCTTCCGAGCCGCATCCTCCACGGCCTGTGGACGATGGCCCAGGTGGCCCGGGCCCACACCGAGGCGGCCGGCGGGCCGGAGGCGCTCGCCCGGCTGTCGGTGCAGTTTCGCGGTATGGGGGTGATGGAGGAGGAGATCACGGTGACGGGCACCGTGCGCGAGGTCGACGGCACCACCGCTCGCGTCGACTCCGAGGCCAAGCAGGGCGGCAAGCGCATCGTCCGCAACGGCGACGCCGAAATCCGCCTCGGCTGACCGGATCCGGCCGTCGACCGGCGCAACTCAGGATCCGCGGCCGAGGGTCCTAAGATCTGATGGCGATGCTCACAGATCGTCAGGAGCTCGTGCTGCGCCGGCTCGTCGAGGATTACCTCGACGGCGGCTCGCCCGTGGGCTCCAAGGCGCTGAGTGCGACGTTCGAGTGGGGGCCGTCGACGATCCGCCACGAGCTCGCCAGCCTCGAGGAGCTCGGGCTTCTCGCCCATCCCCACACCTCGGCCGGCCGGATCCCGACCGAGGCCGGCTACCGGTACTTCGTCGACCGTCTGCTACCCGAGCAGTCCTCGGGCCCGGGCCTGTCGCTGTCGCTGGTGCGCCGCGAGGTCGACGAGGCGATGCGCGTCACCACCGAGACGCTGTCGCAGGTGACCAACCTGCTGGCGATCGTCTCCGCGCCGCCGATCGAGACCTCCACGATCCGTCACATCGAGGTGCTGACGTTGCAGCCCCAGGTGGTGATGGTCGTCGTGATCACCTCCACCGGCGGCGTCTCCAAGCGGCTGTTCACCTTCCCCCGGCCGGTCGACACGGGGCTGTCGGACTGGGCCGCCAGCTATCTCAACGAGCGCCTCGTCGGGCTCGGCCTGGGCGCGCGGATGCTTCACAGCCGCCTTTCGGACCCCTCGCTGAGCGTGACCGAGCGGGACTTCTTGGAGGCCCTGGCGCCCGTGTTCACCGAGCTGGAGGAGTACGACCAGGCAACCCTCTACGTCGACGGCACCGCCCACCTGCTGACCGAGCGCGTGGCCGACGTGTCCGAGCTCAACCTCCTGATGGAGACGCTGGAGCGCCGGGTGACGCTGCTCGGCGCGCTGCGCTTCGCGCTCACCGCCACCCGCACCGTCGCCGTGCGGATCGGCGCCGAGAACGAGCTGCCGGCGCTGCGCTCGCTCGCCCTCGTGGCGGCCGGGTACGGACTGCCCCAGCGCGCGCTGGGCGCCGTCTCGGTGATCGGGCCGCTGCGGATGAACTACGGCGGGGCGATGCGGGCGGTGCGCGAGGCCGCGGCTCAGCTTTCCACCTTCGTTGCCGAGATCTACGACGAACGATGAGCGCTTCACAGATGCCCCGCGACTACTACGAGGTTCTCGGCGTCTCCCGCGACGCCGGCGAGACCGAGATCAAAAAGGCGTTTCGCAAGCTCGCCCGTGAGCTGCACCCCGACGTCAACAGCCACGACCCCGACGCCGAGAACAAGTTCAAGGAGGCCGCGGAGGCCTATGAGGTGCTCTCCGACGCCGACCGGCGCGCCACCTATGACCGCTACGGCCATGAGGGGCTGCGCACGGGCGGCTATTCGCCGAACTTCGAAGGCTTCGGCTCGGTGGCCGACATCTTCGAGGCATTCTTCGGCGGTGGCGGCGGTGGTGGCGGCTTCGGCAACATCTTCGGCGGCGGCGCGGCCGGTGGGCCGGCGCAGGGCGGAGACGTGTCGGTGGGCGCCGAGATCACGCTGCAGCAGGCGGCAGCGGGAGCCGCCGTGGAGGTCGCCTACGAGGCGGTGGCGCGCTGCGAGCACTGCCGCGGCAACGGCGCCGAGCCGGGCACGCCGATCGAGACGTGTCCCAAGTGCAACGGCGCCGGGCAGCTGCGCGCGGTGTCGCGCACGCCCTTCGGCCAGGTCGTGCGGGCGGCCGCCTGCGACATGTGCGGCGGCGACGGCCGGGTCGCCAAGAACCCGTGCCGCGAGTGCAATGGCCGCGGGCGCAAGGTGGAGCGCGTCAAGGTCTCGGTCGACGTGCCCGCGGGGATCGATGACGGTCAGCGGATCCGGATCACCGGGCGCGGCCACACCGGCGATCACGGCGGCGCGGCCGGCGACCTGTACGTGCAGATCCGCGTGCGCGAGGACCCCCGGTTCGTGCGCAGCCAGGACGATCTGGTCACGGTCGTCGATGTCGCCGCTCCCCTGGCGGCCCTCGGCACGACCGTGCAGGTGCCGACGATCGACGGCGAGACCGAACTTGAGATCCCAGCCGGGATCCAGCCCAACGAGACGCTGACGATTCGCGGCCAGGGGATGCCGGCACTGCGCGGACGCCGCCACGGCGATCTGCAGGTCGTCGTCAACGTCGTCGTCCCGCGCCACCTCAAGCGCGAGCAGCGCGAGCTCCTCGAGCAGCTGTCCGACAGCCTCACCGAGCACAACCTGCGCACCGACGAGGGCGTGCTCGGCAAGCTCAAGCGCGCCTTCGGCGGCTAGCGCGGCGGCCGCGGGCGCTCCGAGATGATCCGGCTCGCCGTCCGGGTCCACCGCCGGCAGGCCGAGCTCGTGCTCGCCGAGCTGCTCGAGCTCGCGCCCAGCGGCGTGGAGGAGGTGGCGATCGGGACCGATGTCGTGGAGTACGCCGTCTACGGCGCGCCCGGCGAGCTGCCCGAGCTGCCGGACCTGCAGGCGGCCGCCGGCGGAGCCCTCGTCGACGTCCGCACCGCGGAGATCGCCGACGGCTGGTCCGAGCGCTGGCGGGCGTTTCACCGGCCGCTCGTGCTCGGCGACCGCCTGACCGTGCGCCCCCCGTGGGAGCCGCCCGGGGAGACGGACCTCGACGTCGCGATCGATCCCGGCCAGGCCTTCGGGACCGGCGCCCACGCCACCACCCGGCTGTGCCTGGAGCTGATGGTGGAGAGCACGGCCGGCCAGGGATCGTTCGTCGACGTCGGCTGCGGCTCGGGCGTGCTGGCGATCGTCGCCGCCAAGCTCGGCTTCGATCCGGTCGTCGCCCTGGACTACGACCCGGCGGCGGTGGCCGCCACCGAGGAGAACGCCGGCCGCAACGGGGTCGTGCTTGAGGCCCGGCTGTTCGATCTGCGCCGCGAGCAGGTTCCCGCCGCCGACCTTGTGGCGGCCAACGTGCTCGCCGGGCCGCTCGTCGCCTGGGCGGCTCACCAGGACCGCCTCGCGCCGCACCTGATCCTGAGCGGGATCCTGACCGCCGAGGCCGATCACGTGGCCGCCGCGTTCGACGAGCGCGGACGGGCGGTGAGCCGGCGCCTGGCGAACGGCGAGTGGACGGCGCTCGCCCTGGCGCCGGGCTCGTCGAGCCGCCGGAACCGCGTGGACAAGGCTCCTCGCCGCAATCTTGGACATGGGGCCGATGCCCATCGGCGCCCGCTGATCGATCCTTGATCGCGTCGCTTGTGATCCAGGAACCGGACTCAAGGAGGTGAACAGTTGCCAAACCCACTCGCAATCGGCGTGACGATCGGTGGCCTACTCCTCGACGTCGTAGCGCCGCGGCCCAAGCCTCGGGCCGGACATCCGCAAGAGCCCTCTCTCCTCTCGACGCGTGCTGTCCCGAGGACACCGCAGCGCGACCTGACGATCGAGGCGTACGAACGTCGGCCGGTCGCGAGCGGCTATCGCAGCTGAACCGCGGAGCGGAGCCGCGCGCCGCCTTCTGGGCGCGCGGCTCCGTTCGTGGTCACGTCCCTCGTCGGCGACTCTCTGATTCCGTAACCGCGGGGGCTATCCTCAGAGAGCACAGATGAGCGTCATCGAACAGCTCCGAGCCGACGTGACCACCGCCATGAAGGCGGGCGAGAAGCAGCGCGTCGGCGCGCTGCGGCTGGTGCTGTCCGAGCTTCAGCGCGACCGCAAGGAGGGGCCGGGCGATGAGCTGGCCGTGCTGCGGCGCGAGCGCAAGCGTCGCCTCGACGCGGCCGCCCAGTTCCGCGAGGGCGGTCGGCCCGAGCTGGCCGACCAGGAGGAATCCGAGGCTGTCCTGATCGCCGGATACCTGCCCGCCGAGCTCGATGACTCCGAGCTCGACGCGATCGTCGGCAAGGCGATCGCCGATACCGGCGCCAGCAGCCCGCGTGACATGGGCCAGGTGATGAAAGCGGTGATGGCTGCCACGGGCGGTCGGGCCGACGGCAAACGCGCCTCGGCCGCGGTGCGCGAGGCGCTGAGCGCCTAGTGGCGAAGAAGACCATCGAGCTGGACAACGCGGTGGCGGCCGAACTGGCCGGGAGTCAGGACGCGGTCCTGCGCACGCTGGAGAGCCATCTGGAGTGTGACGTGTTCCTGCGCGGCAACGTGCTGACGCTGGACGGCGACGCCGCGGCGGTCGATGCCGGCGCCTCGGTCGTGCGCGAGCTCTCCGAGCTCATCGCCCAGGGACACGAGATCGCTCCCGGGACGGTTGAGGCCGTGACCCGGGCGCTCGACGAACACGAGTCTCCGTCAGAGATCCTCGAGGACGTCGTGTGGCGCCACCGCGCGACCAAGGTCGCGCCCAAGACCGTCAACCAGAAGCGCTACGTCGACTCGATTCGCAACAACACGATCACGTTCGGGATCGGGCCCGCCGGCACCGGCAAGACATTTCTCGCCGTCGCGCTGGCGGCGGCGGCGCTCAGCCGCCGCGAGGTCAACCGGATCATCCTCACGCGCCCGGCGGTCGAGGCGGGCGAGCGGCTGGGCTTCCTCCCCGGGGACCTGATGGCCAAGGTCGACCCGTACTTGCGACCGCTGTTCGACGCCCTGCACGACATGCTCGAGCCCGAGCGCGTCTCCCAGCACCTGGAGCGCGGGGTGATCGAGGTCGCGCCGCTGGCCTTCATGCGGGGCCGGACACTGAACGACAGTTTCATCATCCTCGACGAGGCCCAGAACACCAGCCCCGAGCAGATGAAGATGTTCCTCACCCGCTTGGGCTTCAACTCCAAAGTAGTGGTGACCGGCGACATCACCCAGATCGACCTCCCGCGCGAGCAGGCGTCCGGCCTGGTGGCCGTTGCCGACGTCCTGGACCACGTGGAGGACGTGCAGTTCGTGCGGTTCGGCGACGAGGACGTCGTGCGCCACAAGCTCGTGCGGCGGATCGTCGCCGCCTATGACGAGCACCAGCAGCGCCTCGCTCCCGAGCTGAGGCCGCGCAAGCGCGCGTAACGGGAGGCCCGGAACGATGCTCGACGTCGAGGTCATCGGGATCGAGGCCACCGAGACCGATCCCGCCCAGCCGCCGACGGCGGTCGAGCTGGAGGAGCTGTGCGCCCTGGCGCTGTCCTCGGCCGGGATCGACGAGGGTCACGTGGCGATCGAGTTCGTCGACGCCGAGCGCAGCCGGGAGCTCAACCGCGAGTACCGTCGGATCGACACCCCGACCGACGTTCTCTCCTTCGGTGTCGACGAGGATGCGCCGAGCGCGGGCCCGCGGGAGCTCGGCGACATCGTCATCTGCCCGGAGCACACGGTTGACTTGCGCGAGGCGGTCGTTCATGGTGCGTTGCATCTGAGCGGAATGGACCACGAGACCGATCACGGCGAGATGCTGGCCTTGCAGGCCGAGCTGATGCGGTGGGTCAGCTGAGCGAGATGATCCTGCCCCAGGCGGGTACCCGCTCGGGCTTCGTCGCTCTCGCCGGGCGACCCAATGTCGGCAAGTCGACACTGGCCAACGCGATCGTCGGCAGCAAGGTGGCGATTGTCTCCGACAAGCCGCAGACGACGCGGCGGGCGATCCGCGGCGTCGCCACCGGTGCCGACTGGCAGCTGGTGCTCGTCGACCTGCCCGGCGTGCAGCGTCCGCGCGACGCGCTGACCGAGCGCATGCAGCACCGTGTCGAGAGCGAGCTGGCCGACGCCGACGGCTGTCTGCTGCTCGTCAACGCCCAGCAGGGCGTCGGCCCCGGCGATCGCTTCATCGCCGGGCTGTTGCGTAAGGCGACCGTGCCGGTCGCGATCGCCGTCAACAAGGTCGACCGGGCCGACAAGGCCCGGATTGCGGCCACGCTCGCCGACGCCGAGGGACTGGAGTTGGGCGGCGAGATCTTCCCCGTGTCGGCCCGCACGGGCGCGGGCGTGCCCCGCCTCGTCGACCACCTTGTCTCGCTGCTGCCCGCCGGACCGCACTACTTCGCCGCCGCTCAGCACTCCGATCAGGCGCAATCGGTCCTGCTGGCCGAGCTCGTGCGCGAGCAGGTTCTGGCCCGCACTCGTGAAGAGGTGCCCCACGCCGTCGAGGTGGAGGTGGAGGAGATCCTCTACCCGCGGCCCGACCTCGTGCGTATTGCGGCCGTGCTGCTATCGGAGACCGAATCCCAGAAGGGGATCCTCATCGGCGCCGGCGGCCGGATGATCAAGTCGATCGGGGTCGCCGCCCGCAAGGCGATCCAGCGCGAGCTGGGCACCCAGGTGCACCTCGAGCTGTCGGTGCGCGTCCGCCGCCACTGGCGAACCGACGACCGCGTGCTGGACCGCCTGGGCATCGAATAAAGCCCCGGATTTGGGAGATCGAGGAGGTTGTGGTAGGACATTCGCCGAACAACCTGCGCAAAAGCTCAAGCCAACGCTCACGGTTGAGAGGCTGAGCCGATACCGCGCGTGACCAGAATGTTGATTGACGCGGAGCTGACATGCGAATGAGACGCGCAGAGAGAATCGCCGCCCTGGTTGCCGGTGTGGTGGTCGTTCTGGCCCTCTTGACCGTCTTCGCGATCGAGCTCTCCGACAACCAGTCGAAGTCCCGCCACGACATTCAGAATCGTGTGCACGAGCGCGCCGTGCTGGCCGGAGCCCTGCTCGACAGCCTGTTCCAGACCTCGGCGCGCTCGACGATCGCCCAGGACACGCGTCTGTACGGGACGCCGACCGTGTCGAACAGCCTCCTCGAGAAGGAGTCGCCGCACCAACACCTACCTCGTGCTCCTGGATAAGGCCGGCAACGTCCTGGCCCATTCCGCTGGCTTCACGGCGCAGGCGCGCAGCGACCTGCAGATCTCGGAGGCGCTGCGGCTGCTGCGCCAGGGCCATCCGTGGGGGCTGGGCAACGTCCTGCCGCTCGGCAAGACCGGCGTGGTGAACTTCGGACTCGCCCTGCCGACCGCGTCGGGCACCCGGTACCTGCTGTCGGGCATCTCGCCGGCCACGCTCGAGCCGTTCCTGCTCGGCGAGCTTCGCCAGATCCCCGGCGTCAAGGGCTCCTACAACTCGGTGGTCGACGGCAACGGGGTGTTCATCGCCTCGACCAACCCCAAGCGACCTGCCGGGCTACAGGCTGCATACCGCTTCTCAGCGACACGCGCTGGCGACCCGTTCGGGGGTGATCGCCGGGCGCTACTACGACCAGGAGGCGTTGCCGAACACCGGCTGGAGGATCTTCCTCTCGTCTCCAGAGGGGGCGCTGTTCGCCAGCGTCTCGGGAATCCGCAAGTGGCTGCCGTGGTTCATCTTCATCGCCTTCGGCCTGGTGGCGATCGCCTCGCTGCTGCTCGTGCGCCGCGCCATGAGCGACGCCGAGCGCGTCCGTGAGGCCAATGACCAGCTGACCGGCGCCAACGTGGAGCTGGCCGATGCCAAGGTGACCCTCGAGGAGGTCAACGGCGAGCTGGCCGACTCCAACCGCGCGCTGGGACGCTCCAACGAGGAACTCGAGCGCCAGGCTCGCGAGCTCGTGCGCTCCAACGCCGAGCTCGACCAGTTCGCCTCGATCGCCTCCCATGACCTCCAGGAGCCGCTGCGCAAGGTGCGCACGTTCACTGAGCGCATCTCCGAGACCGAGGCCGACACGCTGTCCGAGCGCGGAATGGACTACCTGCGGCGGGCCAACGCCTCGGCGGAGCGGATGCAGACGCTGATCGAGGACCTGCTGCGCTACTCGCGAGTCTCAACCCAGGGACGGCCCTTCGCGCCCGTCAACCTCCGGCGCATTGCCGACGACGTGGTCGAGGACCTCTACGAGCAGATCACCAGCACCGGAGCGCTCGTCCGCGTGGGCAGCCTGCCGACGATCAACGCCGACGCGCCGCAGATGCGCCAGCTGCTGCAGAACCTCATCTCCAACGCGATCAAGTTCCACCGCGAAGCTGTCACTCCAGAGGTGGACGTGGAGGCAAAGGTCGAGTCCGGTTGGGTGACTATGACGGTGCGCGACAACGGGATCGGTTTCGACCCGCAGTACAGCCAGCGGATCTTCCGGGTGTTCGAGCGCCTGCACGGGCGCGGCACCTATCCGGGCACCGGCATCGGGCTGGCGCTGTGCCGCAAGATCGCCGAGCGCCACGGTGGGACGATCGTGGCCCGCAGCGTCCCCGACGAGGGGTCGACCTTCACGGTGACGATGCAGACGCAACGCACGGAGGCGGTCTCAGACGCGCCGCAGACCGACAACGCCGAATCCGCGCACGCAACGACAGAGGAGCCGTATGTCGCAGCCTGAGGTCCCCACCCGGCCGTTCACGATCCTGCTCGCCGACGACGACGAGGAGGACCGCGAGCTGGCGCGCGACGCACTCCAGGACTCCCGCCTGGCCAACGAGATGAAGTTCGTCGTCGACGGTCAGGATCTCCTGGACTATCTCCGCCACGAGGGCCGCTGGACCGAGGAGGAGTCACCCCGCCCGGGGATCATCCTGCTCGATCTCAACATGCCCAAGATGGACGGGCGCGAGGCGCTCGCCGAGATCAAGGCCGACGAATCGCTGCGGCGGATCCCGGTTGTCGTTCTGACCACCTCCAAGGACGAGGCCGACGTGCTGAGCACCTACGACCTGGGCGTCAGCTCGTTCATCACCAAGCCGGTGACCTTCGGCGGCCTGGTCGACGTGATGAAGACCTGGACGCAGTACTGGTTTGAGATCGTCGAGCTGCCCAATGGAGAGGTCCATGGCCACCCAGTCACCTGAGCCCGTGCGGGTGCTGCTCGTCGAGGACGACGAGGACGATTACCTGATCACGCGGGACATGCTCGCCCGCCAGGAGCTGGCGCGGTTCACCGTCGACTGGCGCTCCGAGTACCGCGAGAGCCTGCAGCGATCCGCGAAGGCAACGCACGACGTCTATCTGATCGACTACCGCCTGGGGGCGCACACGGGGCTGGAGCTCGTCCGCGAGGGGTTCGCCACGCGCCCGTACGCGCCGGTGATCATGCTCACCGGCGAGGCCACCTACGAGATGGACCTGGAGGCGACCGCGCTCGGCGTCACCGACTACCTGGTCAAGCAGAAGCTCGATCCGCAGATCCTCGAGCGCTCGATCCGCTATGCGATCAGTCACCAGCAGGCGATCCGCGAACGGCTGTTATCCGAGGAGCGCTATTCGCTGGCCGTGCGCGCCGCCAATGACGGGATCTGGGACTGGGATCTCGAAGAGCGGGCGGATCTACTTCTCGCCGCGCTGGCACGCGATCCTCGGCCGGCCTGAGCAGGCCGCGCGACGAGGATCCCGCCGACGTGGTTCGATCTCGTGCACTCCGGCGACGTGCTGCGGCTGCGGGGCGCGATCGAGGCCCATGTCGACGGCCGCACGCCCCATCTGCAGTCCGAGCACCGCATGCGTCACGCCGACGGCACCTGGCGCTGGGTGATGACCCGCGGGCTCGCGATCCGTGGTGTCGACGGCCGTCCCACGCGGATGGCCGGCTCCCTGTCGGACATCACCGACCGCCGGATCGCCCAGCTGCGCCTGCAGCACGACGCGCTGCATGACACCCTCACCGGGCTGCCCAACCGCACGCTGTTCATGGACCGGGTCAACCAGATCCTCCAGCGGGCGATCCGCGACCCGCAGACCGGCTGCGCCGTGCTGTTTTTGGACATCGACCGCTTCAAGCTGGTCAACGACAGCCTCAGCCACGCGGTCGGCGACAACCTGCTGATCGCCCTCGCCGGCCGGGTGGCGGCCGCCCTGCGGCCCGGCGACACCGTCGCCCGCCTCGGCGGCGACGAGTTCACCGTCCTGTTGGAGGACGTGATCGAGTCCGAGGATGCCACCGTCGTCGCCGACCGGATCCTGCACTCGCTCGACGACGCGTTCGAGGTCGACGGCAACGAGCTGTTCGTGACCGCCAGCATCGGCATCTCGCTGAGCTCGCCCGGCCTGGGGTCGGCCGACCTGATGCGCAATGCCGACATCGCCATGTACGACGCCAAGCGACGCGGCCGCTCGCGCAGCGCGGTATTCGACGAGAGCATGCACCGTCGCGTGGTCGACCGCCTCGCCCGCGAGACCGAGCTGCGCCAGGTGGTGGAGTGCTCGCTGCTGGGAATCCACTACCAGCCGATCATCGATCTCGCCAGCGGCAACATCTGCGGCCTGGAGGCGCTCGCCCGCTGGCCCGCCGACTGGCCGCACGTGTCCCCGAGCGAGTTCATCGCGATCGCCGAGGAGACCGGCGTGATCGGGGCCCTCGGCCAGCAGGTGCTGCGCCGGGCTCTGGTGACCCTCGCCGGCTGGCGAGCCGATGGCCTCATCTCCGACGAGGTCTGCATGAGCGTCAATTTGTCCGGCCGCCAGCTCGACGACCCCGGCCTCGCCGAGCAGGTGCGGGCCGCGATCAACTCGGCGGAGCTGCCGCCCAACGCGCTCAAGCTGGAGATCACCGAGAGCACGCTGATGCACGAGATCGAGCGCACCCAGCACGTCTTCTCCGAGGTGTGCGGATCCGGCGTCGGCCTGCATCTGGACGACTTCGGCACCGGCTACTCGTCGCTGACCGCGCTGCATCACTTCCCCGTCGACGCGCTGAAGATCGACCGCAGCTTCGTCTCGACGATCTCCTCCAACGGGGAGCAGAGCAACGACGTGATCGTGCGCTCGACCGTCGCCCTGGCGCATTCGCTCGGGCTGCCGGTGATCGCCGAGGGCATCGAGGCTCCCGACCAGCTGCGCCGGCTGCGCTCGCTGGGTTGCGAGTTCGGCCAGGGGCATCTGTTCTCCAAGGCGCTCAGCGCGCAGGACACCCGCGCGCTGCTGGAGAGCTGGTCGCCGTCGGAGATCGTGGCGCTCGGCGCGCCCGTGTAGCTCGTCGCCCTCCGCCGCCCCTAGAATCGGGCGCGTGGACGACTCCGAGATCGCATTCGACGAGCGCGGGCTCGTCCCGTGCATCGCCCAGGACTGGCGCACCGGCGAGGTGCTGACGCTCGCCTACATGAACGCCGAGGCGCTGCGCCGAACGCGGGAGACGGGAGAGATCCACTTCTTCAGCCGCGCGCGCCAGGAGCTGTGGCACAAGGGGGCGACCTCGGGCAATACCCAGGCGGTCAGGGCGATCCGCTACGACTGCGACGGAGATGCGCTCGTGGCGCTGGTCGAGCCGTCCGGTCCGGCCTGCCACACCGGCGAGCGAACCTGTTTTCACCGCGGCGACCTGGAGTCGTGGGCGCCGTACGAGGCGCTGCCGAGCCTGGAGCGCACGATCGCCTCCCGCGCGGCGGAGCGCCCCGCCGGCTCCTACACGACCACGCTGCTCGACGATCCCGGGCTGGCCGGCGCCAAGGTCCAGGAGGAGGCCGAGGAGGTCGTCCGCGCGGTGCGCGAGGAGTCCGACGAGCGCGTCGCCGAGGAGGCGGCCGACGTTCTGTATCACCTGGCCGTGCTGATGCGCGGGCGGGACCTGAGCCTCGCCGACGCCGAGCGGGTGCTCGATGGCCGTCACCGGCGCTGACACCCGGGCCGGCGCCGGGCCGTCGCCCGCGTTGGCGGCGGTACGCGAGCTGGCGCGCGACCATAACCTGATCCCGCTGCACCAGACGTTCATCGACGACGTCCAGACGCCCGTCTCGGCGTTTCTCAAGCTGCGCGACACGCGCGAGGGCGGACAGGGTTCGTTTCTCCTCGAGTCGGCCGACCAGGGGCGTGTCGGGCGCTATTCGTTCATCGGCTGGCGTCCGCGCCGGGTATTGCGCTGGTCGCTGGGCGATCCCGGCGATCCCTATCAGCTGGCCGCCGAGGAGCTGGGACGCTTCTCGGTCCCCACGCTCGAGGGCCTGCCGCCGTTCGCGGGCGGCGCCGTCGGCGTGTTCGCCTATGACCTGGTGCGCTCGGTCGAGCCGCTCGGCGAGCCCAACCCCGATCCGATCGGGGTGCCGGATCTGGCGCTGATGATGACCGACGCGCTCGTCGTCTTCGACCATCTCCAGCACACCATCACGGTGATCGCCAACGTCTACACCGACGACGACGTCGACGCCGCCTACGCACGAGCCGCCGACACGATCGCCGAGATCCGCTGGCGACTGGACGGCCCGGTGCCGCGCCCCTCGCACCCCCCGGCGCGCGATCGTGTCGCTCCCATGTTTGAGTCGAACATGTCGCGCGAGACCTTCGAGGGGATGGTGGCGCGGATCATCGAGTACATCTACGCCGGCGACGCCTTCCAGGTGGTGCCCTCGCAGCGCTGGTCGGCGCCCGTGCCCGTCGAGGCGTTCTCGATCTACCGCGGTCTGCGCGCGGTCAACCCCAGCCCGTACATGTACTTTTTGGACTTCGGCGACTTCGAGATCGCCGGGGCCAGCCCAGAGCCGCTGATCACCGTCGCCGGCCGCCGGGTGGCCACCCGGCCGATCGCCGGCACCCGCCCGCGCGGCGCGACCGCCGACGAGGACCGGCGGATGGCGCAGGAACTGCTCGCCGACGAGAAGGAGCGCGCCGAGCACGTGATGCTCGTCGATCTCGGCCGCAACGATCTCGGCCGCGTGTGCCGCTACGGGTCGGTGCAGGTGGAGAGCTTCATGGCCGTCGAGAACTACAGCCACGTGATGCACATCGTCTCGAGCGTCGTCGGCGAGCTGCGACCGGGGGTGGGGGCGCTCGACGCGCTGCGCTCGGTGCTGCCGGCCGGCACGCTGTCAGGCGCGCCCAAGGTCCGCGCGATGCAGATCATCGACGAGCTCGAGCCGGTCAAGCGCGGCGGCTACGGCGGCGCGATCGGCTGGGTCAGCTATACCGGCGAGCTGGACACGTGCATCCACATCCGCACGGTCGTCGTCAAGGACGGCGTCGCCCACGTGCAGGCGGGCGGCGGCACCGTCGCCGACGCCAAGCCCGCCTACGAGTTCGCCGAATCGGTGGCCAAGTCCAAGGCGGTCATGCAGGCGATCGAGCTCGCCGTCGCCCAGCCCGATTGGCCGTAGATGCGCGTTCTCGTCCTCGACAACTACGACAGCTTCACCTACAACCTCGTCCAGTACGTGGGCGAGCTGTCAGACCCACCGCACGAGATTGAGGTGGTGCGCAACGACCGGGCGACGATCGACGACCTGCTCGTCCGCGGCTATGACCGCGTGATCGTCTCGCCCGGCCCGTGCACCCCCAACGAGGCGGGCATCTCGCTGGAGGCCGTGCGGCGCTTCCCCGAGGCGCACATCCCCACCCTCGGGGTGTGCCTCGGCCACCAGGCGCTCGTCCAGGCATGGGGAGGCGAGATCATCACCCACCACCCGGTGCACGGCAAGACGACGGTGATCGAGCACGACGGGCGCACGATCTTCCGCGGCCTGCGCCCCTCGCTGCAGGTCGGCCGCTATCACTCGCTGATCGCGGCGCCCGAGCTGCCGGCCGTGCTGGAGCGCAGCGCGGTCGCGGACGGGATCGTGATGGCCGTCCGCCACCGGGAGCTGCCCGCCGAGGGGGTGCAGTTCCACCCCGAGTCGGTGCTCACCGATCAGGGCCGGGAGTTGTTGGCCAACTTCCTGGGCGCGTCCGCGTGAGCGCCGGACCGGATCTCATCACGGCGTCGATCGATGCGCTGGCCGGCGGCCACGACCTGACGGCCGACCAGACGGCGGCGGTGCTCGCCCTGATCATGCGCGGCCAGGCGTCGGAGATCCAGATCGCCGGCTTCCTGATCGCGCTGCGGACGAAGGGCGAGACCGTCGAGGAGCTGGCCGGGCTGGCCCGGACGATGCGCGCTCTCGCGGCCCACGTGACGGTGGACCGACGTGACCTCCTCGACACCGCCGGGACCGGCGGCGGGCGCCGGACCTTCAACGTCTCCACCACGGCCGCCCTGATCGCGGCGGGCGCCGGCTGCACCGTGGCCAAGCACGGCAACCGCTCGGCCACCGGCCTGTCGGGCTCGGCCGACGTGCTGGAGGCGCTCGGCGCCAAGATCGACCTCGAGCCCGACGCCGTCGCCCGGTGCATCGAGGAGGTCGGCTTCGGCTTCATGTTCGCGCCCGCGGCACCATCGGGCCACGCGCTTCGTGATCCCCGTGCGCTCAGAGCTCGGGGTCCGCACGATCTTCAACTTCCTGGGGCCGCTGACCAACCCGGCGGGGGCCTCCCGGCAGCTGATCGGCGTCTCCGACGCGGCCTTCCTGGAGACGATGGCGGGCGCGCTGGCGCTGCTGGGCACCGAGCACGCATTACTCGTCTCCAGCCATGACGGCCTCGACGAGCTCAGCATCTGCGCCCCCACCCATGTCTTCGAGGTGACCGCCGACGGGATCTCCGAGTACGACGTCGCGCCTGAGGACGTCGGTCTGCGCACCGCACCGGCCGACTCCATCCCCGGCGGAGATCCGGCACGAGAACGCCGAGATCACCCGCCGGATCATGTCCGGCGAACACGGCCCCGCCCGGGATGTGGCTGTGCTCAACGCCGGGGCGGCGATCTACGCCGGCGGCGGCGCGCCCAGCCTCGCCGAGGGCGTCGCGGCCGCCCAGGCGGCGATCGACTGCGGCGCCGCGCAGGCGGCGGTGAAGCGATTCGTCGCCGCCACTCATCGCCTGGCCGGCGACGCCACGGTCGCCTCGTGAACGAGCTCGAGCGCATCGTCGCGCGGACGCGCGCCGAGCTGGTGGACCGGCGCGCCGCTCGGCCGCCCGCCGAGGTCCAGGCGGCCGCCGCTGAGCGAGCCGCGCTCGATCCGCCCCGTCCGTTCGCCGACGCCCTGAGCCGCCCGGGCCTGTCGGTGATCGCCGAGCACAAGCGGCGCTCGCCGTCGGCGGGCACGATCCGCGAGGGGCTGAAGATCGAGGACGTCGTCGGCGCCTACGAGCGCGGGGGAGCGGCCGCGCTGTCGGTGCTCACCGAGCACGTCGGCTTCGGGGGCACGCTCGACGACCTGCGGCGGGCACGGGCGGCCGCGACGTTGCCGATCCTTCGCAAGGACTTCGTCGTCGATCCCTACCAGGTGACCGAGTCGATGGCCGCGGGCGCCGATGCGATCCTGCTGATCGTGGCCGCGCTCGCCCCCGGCGAGCTGGCGGGGCTCTACGCGCAGGCGCAGAGGTTCGGACTCGGCGTGCTCGTCGAGGTGCACGACGCGCCTGAGCTGGAGCTCGCCGTGCAGCTGCACCCGCAGGTGATCGGGATCAACAACCGCGACCTCACGACGCTGCAGGTCGACACCGAGCGCACCCATGAGCTGCTGGCAGGCGTGCCGGCGGGAACGACCGTCGTGTCGGAGTCCGGTCTGCGCACGCGCGATGATCTGGAACGGCTGGCCGCGGCCGGCGTCGACGCGGTGCTCGTCGGCGAGGCGCTGATGCGCTCCCCCGATGTCGAGGCGGCCTGCCGGGGGCTCACCGGCCTCCTTGTTTAGGTCATCTCAAGCCGGGCCCAGGACACTGCCCAGGCGATGACGCACGTAGCCCGCTCGCACTTCCTGTCGGCCGTCGTCGGTGGTCTGATCGTCGGCGCCGGGCTGCTCGTCTTCGGCGCCGCCAGACCCGGGCGCACCGAGACGATCGTCGAGGAGGCTCCGGTGGCCTCCCAGCCGGCGGCCGCGACGAACGGCGCCCAATCGGGGTTGACGCCACACGACATCTACCAACGCGACGCCCCCGGCGTGGTGTACATCCGCGCCCGGCTGGTGGCGCCGGCCGAGAGCCCGTTCAACACGTTCCACGCCTCCGGGAGCGGCACCTCGACGGGCTCGGGGTTTCTCGTCGACCGCCGCGGAGACGTGCTCACCGCCTATCACATCGTCGACGGCGCCGACCGGTCGCGGGGGGTGACGGTCGAGTTCGAGGGCGACATGCTCCGCCGGGCCGCGGTGATCGCTGTCGACCCCAGCTCCGATCTGGCCGTGCTGCACATCGACATGCGCGGCCTGCCGACCGTCCGACCGCTGACACTCGGTGAATCGAGCACCGTGCGTGTGGGCGATCCGACGCTGACGATCGGCAACCCGTTCGGCGTCGATCGCACCCTCACCACCGGGATCGTCTCCGCTCTGGCCCACCGGCTGCCGGCCGGCGACGGGCAGGCGATCGACAACGTGATCCAGACCGACCAGCCGATCAACGCCGGCAACTCCGGCGGCCCGCTGCTCGACGCCGGCGGGCAGGTCGTCGGCATCAACTCCGAGGTGACCACTCCGAAGAGCGGGGGGCGCAGCGGGCAGACGCTGGCCTTTGCGGTGCCGATCGACACCGCCGGCGAGATCCTCTCCCGCGCCGCGCACGCGGGAGCGGCGCGGGTCGCCGACATCGGCCTCGGCGGCGGCGCAGACCACGCAGCGAGCAACGGGTCGAGCAACGGACCGAACGCCGGGGCGAGCGGTCCCCAGCGTGGTCCGCGGCGGACCGGCGGCGATGGCCGGGGTCACGCGCGGCGATGTGATCGAGCGGGTGGACGGCAATCCGGTCGCCTCGATCAGCGACGTGCTCGCGCTCGTCACGACGCGCAGCCCCGGGCAGAGCGTGATCCTGACGCTCCGCCGCGGGCACCGTCTGCGCACCGTCACCGTCGTGCTCGGCAGCCGCACGGCGCCGGCGTCCTCGGAGGCGGGGTAGCCGCCCCGCGACCGCCCTCGCACCGCGGGTTCGTACGATGGGGGGGTGGACCCGAGCGACGCGCCCAAGATCAAGTTCTGCGGCATCACGCAGCCCGCTGACGCCGACGCGGCTGTCGCGGTCGGCGCGTGGGCGATCGGGATGATCCTCTGGCGGGGCTCCTCCCGCCACTGCCGGCTGGGCGTCGCGGCCGAGATCGCCGCCGCCCATCGCCGCCACGCGGAGATCGTCGGCGTGTTCGTCAATCCCACGCTCGACCAGGTGGCGCGCTCCGCCGACGAGATCGGGCTGACGATGCTGCAGTTGCACGGTGACGAGGGGCCCTCGTTCTGCGCCGAGGCGGCCCGGCGCACCGGATGCCGCGTGATCAAGGCGGCGCGGGTGCGCAGCGGCGCCGACATCCAGGCTCTCGGGCCCTTTCACACCGACCTCCATCTGCTCGACAGCTACGTGAGCGGACTGCGCGGCGGCAGCGGCGAGACGTTCGCCTGGGATCTGGTCCGGTCGCACCGCTCCGGCGTCCCCGTGATCCTGTCCGGCGGCCTGTCGCCCGACAACGTCGCCGAGGCGATCGCCCGGGTGCGCCCGTTCGCCGTCGACGTCGCCAGCGGGGTGGAGCTGTCGCCCGGCCGCAAGGACCACGACAAGCTGGCCGCGTTTGCGGCGGCGGTGAGCGGCCAACCGGTCGCCGGGCCGGCTGCGTGAGTACCGCCGTCGAGCATCGCTTCGGTCCCTACGGGGGTCAGTACGTGCCCGAGACGCTGATGCCGGCGCTGGCCGAGCTCGAGCTCGCCTGGGTGGCCGCCCGCGACGATCCGGGATTCCGCGCCGAGCTGGACGGGCTCCTGCACAACTACGTCGGCCGGCCGTCGCCCCTGTACCACGCCTCCCGGCTCTCCGAGGCCGCCGGCCATCCGGTGTACCTCAAGCGCGAGGACCTCAACCACACCGGCGCCCACAAGATCAACAACGCCCTCGGCCAGGCGCTGCTCGCCAAACGGATGGGCAAGCGGCGGATCATCGCCGAGACCGGGGCCGGCCAGCACGGGGTCGCCTCGGCGACCGCGTGCGCGCTGCTCGACCTCGAGTGCGTGGTCTACATGGGGACCGAGGACATGCGCCGCCAGAAGCCCAACGTCGAGCGGATGGGGCTGCTCGGGGCGCGCGTCGAGCCCGTCGAGGCGGGCGCCCGCACGCTCAAGGAGGCCGTCTCGGCGGCGATCCGCGACTGGGTCGCCAACGTCGAGACGACGCACTACATCATCGGCTCATGCGTTGGGCCGGCGCCCTATCCGGCGCTCGTGCGCGACCTGCAGCGGGTGATCGGCGACGAGGCCCGCGCCCAGGTGCTGCAGGACGCCGGCCGCCTGCCCGAGCGCGTGATCGCGTGCGTCGGCGGCGGCTCGAACTCGATCGGCATCTTCATCCCGTTCGTCGCCGACGAGGCGGTGGAGCTGATCGGGGTCGAGGCGGCCGGCGAGGGGCTGGACTCCGGACGCCACGGCGCGCCGCTGACCGTGGGCGGCCGGGGCGGCGTCCTGCACGGCGCCTACTCGGCGATCATGCAGGACGAGGACGGGCAGATCCTCGAGGCGCACTCGATCTCCGCCGGCCTCGATTACCCGGGCAGCGGGCCCGAGCACGCCTGGTTGCGCGATCAGGGTCGCGCCCGGTACGTGGGGATCACCGACGAGCAGGCGCTGCAGGCGTTCGGGCGCCTCGCCCGCCTCGAGGGGATCATCCCCGCGCTGGAGAGCGCCCACGCGCTCGCCTGGGTGCTCGAGAATCCCGGCTCCGAGCTCGACGTCGTGTGCCTCTCGGGCCGCGGCGACAAGGACCTGGCCGAGGCGCTGGCCGCGCTCGAGCTCCTCGTGATGGCGATCGGCGACGGCGTGGAGCGGATCGCCGAGGCGTTCGCCGCCGCGCGCGCCGACGGCCGCCGGGCGGCGCTGATGCCGTATCTGATGGGTGGCTTCCCGGATCTGGAGACCTCGCGCGCCATCGCGCTCGCCTACGCCGACGCCGGCGCGGACCTCGTCGAGCTGGGCGTCCCGTTCTCGGACCCGCTGGCCGATGGACCGGTGATCCACGCCGCCGACACCGCCGCGCTGCGTGCCGGTGCCACGCTGCCGGCGGTGCTCGAGGTCGCCCGCGTCATCTCCGGCCGGGTACCGGTGATCGTCATGTGTTACGCCAATCCGATCCTCGCCCGCGGACTCGAGCGCTTCCTCGATGAGCTCGTCGCCGCCGAGGTCAGCGGACTGATCGTTCCCGACCTCCCGATGGAGGAGGCGACCGACACCCAGGCCGCCTGCCACGCCCGGGGGCTGGCATTCGTGCCGCTGGTGGCGCCGACGACGCCGGCGGACCGCCTGGCCGAGATCTGCGCGAGCGCCAGTGGCTTTGTCTACGCCGTCTCCGTGACCGGGACGACCGGCGAGCGGACCGGCGACGGCGAGGGTCTTGTCGGCCGTGATCGCCCGCGCGTCCGAGCATGCGGAGGTTCCGGTGGCGGTCGGATTCGGGATCGGCACCCCGGAGCAGGCGGCGGCGGCAGCGGCCGCCGGGGCCGACGGGGTGATCGTCGGCACCCGCCTCGTACGCGCCGCGGGCGAGGCGCAGGACCCCGCCGCCGCCGTGGCGGAGCTGGTGCGCGGATTCTCCGCAGCGCTCTCCGGCTCCTCCGTTGGTTAGGATCTCTCACTCGATGGGCCTCGTCCTCACCGCAACCGCCGGCCTCTGCATCTGGATCATCATCTGGGCGCTCAACGTGAGCGGGCTGGACGCCATCGGCCTCGCCATCCTGATGGTGCTGATCGCGATCGGGGTCCGCAACCTGCTCCCCTTCCTGCCCGGCCGGCGGGATTAGACCCCTTTCTCTGAGTTGGCCGCCGTCGGGCTGCTACGTGGGCGGGCGCCGTGGTTCTGCGCATCGCTGGGCGCCTTGGCGCTGGCGCTGAGCGGCTGCTCCTCGACGGCCCCCAAATCGAACTCGGCGGTCACCGTGACCGGCTCGACGCTCGATGTCGTCGCCGCCCAGCCACCGGGCGATCCCAGTCACGTCGACAAGGACGTCCTCGCCGGCGAGCAGCTGGCGCTCAAGCAGGCCGGCGGCAAGGCGGGCCCGTTCACGATCGATCTGCGGGTGGCCCACGGCAACGAGGTATCGGCCAGCGCCCGGTCGGCGGTGGAGGACAAGAAGGCGATCGCCTACATCGGCGAGATCGCGCCCGGCACGTCGGGCGTGTCACTGCAGATCACCAACCAGGTCGGCCTGCTGCAGCTCAGCCCGACCGACACCGCCGTCTACCTGACCCAGGCGACCCCGGGCGTGCACGACTCGCCGGGGCACTATTACCCGGCGAGTGGCACGTTTCAGCGGACGTTCGCGCGCGTCGTGCCGACGACCGCGCAGGAGGCCAAGGCGCTCGTCGCCGACATGCCGGCGCTCCACGTCTCCAAGCTGTACGTGACGAGCGACGGCACCGCCTACGGCAACTCGGTGGCCGACGAGGTTCGCCAGGACGCCCGCGCGGCCGGGCTGACGCTCGCCTCGGCCCCGAGCGGCGCCGACGGCATCTTCTACGGCGGGCGTCGACGGCCCGTCCGCCGCCCGGGCCCTTGACCGCCTCGCGGCCGCCAACCCCGCCGCCAAGCTGTTGGCGCCCTCGGCCCTCTACGACGACGCGCTCGTGGCGAAGCTCAGCCCGGCCGCGCAGAAGAACCTTTATGTGTCCGCGCCCGGGCGTGGCCGGGCGAGGCCAGAGCGCCGCGGCCAAGGCGTTCGCCTCGGCCTTTCAGTCCACCTACGGTCATGCCCCGTCGCCGCAGGCGGTCTACGGCTACGAGACGATGGCCGCGCTGCTGGCGGTGCTCAAGCAGCTCGGCGCCAACGCCAACAGCCGGGCGCAGGTCGTCACGCGCTTCCGCGGCCTCAAGGATCGCCAGTCGGCGCTCGGCACCTACTCGCTCACGAACGGCGATACCAACCTCGCGGCGTTCGTGATCGCGCACCCCGCGGGTGGAAGGCTGGTCCCCCGCAGCAGCCCTTGACCCCGCCCGGGCGGTGGGTGCGGCGGCGAAGCATCGTCGTGACCGCCGCGATGGCTGCGATCGCGGGGGCCGGCCTGACGGGCTGCGGCTCGTCGCACACGGCGCCGCCGGGTAACCGCGTCCCCGGCGACCACCTCACGATCTACGTCAGCCTGCCGTACTCCGGGCCCTCGGGGGCCAGCGGCGAGGGGGCGCTCGGCGGTGCGCGGATGGCACTGGCCGCCGTCGGCGGTCGCATCGGGCGCTACCGGATCGCGCTGCGAACGCTCAACGACGCCACCGCGGCACGGGGCGGCTGGGACCCGGGCGAGACGAGCGTCAACGCCCGCCAGGCGATCCTCGACCCGACGACGATCGCCTACCTCGGAGACCTCAACTCGGGAGCCACCGCCGTGTCGATTCCGCTGCTCAGCCGCGCCGGCGTTCCGCAGGTCAGCCCCGCCAGCACGGCCGTCGGCCTCACCCAGGGCGGGGACGAGGCCTCTCCGGGCGAGCCGCAGAAGTACTACCCGACGGGCCTGCGCACGTTCGTCCGGGTGATCGCCAACGACTCCGTGCAGGCGGCCGTCCAGGCTCGCCTGCAGCGCGAGGCCGGCTGCCGCAAGACCTACGTGGTCGATGACGGCGAGGTCGACGGCAACGACGCGGCGATGAGCTTCCAGGTCGCCGCCAAGGCGGCCCATCTGCCCGTGGTGGCCTCCGACCAGTACGACCCCAGGGCGTCCAGCTACGCGTCGCTGGCCCAGACGGTCACCGACAGTGGCGCCGACTGCATCCTCATCAGCGCGCTCCCCCAGGACAACGCCGTCGCGCTCACCGACCAGCTCGGGCGGGCGCTGCCTCACGCCAAGCTGTTCGCCACCGCCGGACTGGCGGAGCCGGCGTTCTTCGATCCGGCTCACGGCGGCGTGTCCCCATCGCTGGGCGCGCGCCTGGTGATGACCGTGCCCACCCTGAGCAACGGCGATTACCCGCCGGCCGGACGCCGTTTCTTGGCGGCCTACGGCCGTCGCTACGGCGCTTGGCAGCCCGATGCGATCTACGGCTATGAGGCGATGAGCCTGCTCCTCGACGCCGTCTCGCGAGCCACCGAGCACGGCACCCGCCCGGCGGTGCGCTCCCGCGTCACGCACGCCCTGTTCGCCACCCGTGACCGCTCCAGCGTGCTCGGAACATATGGGATCACCCGCCTCGGCGACACGACGCTGCGCCTGTGGGGGGCCTATCGCGTGCAGAACGGGCGGCTGGCCTTCTGGAAGCCCGTGTCGGGGTGAGCGGGAGCCCCTGCCGTGAGGTTTGGGTTCTGTTAGGCGGTTGCCGACCACAGCCGCGGGGTTGCTGCGGTCCGGGGCCGGCACTAGTCTGCCGCCATTGGGGGAACTCAGACAGCCTGACGTTCATCAGAGGAGGACGTTTATGAGATTGGGGAACGCGATCAGGGCATGCCTGATCGTTGGATCGCTGGCGGCCGTGACGGCCTGCGGGAGCAGCTCGAGCAGCAGCTCCAGCAGCAGCTCGGCTGGAGGCGGCGGTGGAGGCGGCGGCGGTTCGACCGTCGACATCTACTCGAGCCTGCCGCTGCAGGGCGCATCGAGCGCCCAGACCGGCCCGCTGGTCAACGGGATGAAGCTTGCGCTCTCCCAGGCCGGGAACAAGGCCGGTAAGTACACCGTCAAGTACCAGTCGCTCGACGACTCCACGGCTGCGGCCGGCAAGTGGGATCCGGGCCAGACGGCGGCCAACGCCCGTAAGGTGGCGGCCGACGCGAAGGCCGCGTACTACATCGGCGAGTTCAACTCGGGCGCATCGGAGATCTCGATCCCGATCCTCAACCAGGCGGGCGTCCCGATGGTCAGCCCGGCCAACACGTACGTCGGCCTGACGACGAGCCTGCCCGGCAGTGCTCCCGGGGAGCCGCAGAAGTACTACCCGACCGGCAAGCGCAACTACCTGCGAATCGTGCCGATCGACTCGATCCAGGCGGCCGCCGACCTGATCGCGATGAAGCAGGCCGGGTGCACCAAGGTCGCCGTTGCCAACGACAAGGAGGCCTATGGACAGGGCCTGGCGACGCTCATCGGCCTGGAGAAGAAGTTCTACGGCGTGACGATCGCCTCAGCGACACCGGGATCGATCCCACGGCGCCGAACTTCCGCTCCTACGCGAGCACGATCAAGGGGCAGGGAGCCGACTGCTTCATGTTCGCCGGCATCGTGTCCAACGGCGCCGTGCAGCTGACCAAGGATGTCAACGCCGCATTGCCGACGGCCAAGATCTTCGGCGACGACGGCGACTGCACGGACTCCTACACCGCGCAGAAGAAGGGCGGCGTCCCGGCGAGCATCGCGCCACTGATCCAGTGCACGGTGGCCACCCAGGACCTGACCGCCTATCCGGGCGGCAAGAAGTTCCTCGCCGCCTACAAGGCGAAGTACGGCCCGGCGGCGCCTGATCCCTACGCGATCTACGGCTACGAGGCGATGAAGCTCGGTCTCGACACGATCGCCAAGGCGGGCCCGAGCAAGTCGGCCGTGCTCAGCGGCCTGTTCGCGACCAAGAGCCGCAGTTCGGTGCTCGGCACCTACGGGTTCGACGCCAACGGCGACACCACGCTGAAGTCCTACGGCCTCTACAAGGTCGACAAGACCGGGGAGCCGGCGTTCTACAAGGTGATCACGCCGACGAAGACGGTCAAGTAGCTCAAGCAGGTGATGGGGAGGGCGCGTCCGTCGCGCCCTCCCTTTACTCTTCGCTCGCTCCGTGGAAGCGTCCTCGCTCACGCCCCGCCTGCCCGCCCCGGCGGCGCGCCCGTTGGTCGCGGTCCGGCGTCTGTTCGGACGCTGGGGCCTGATCGTCGCGCTGGCGGCGCTGCCGATCTACTACGGCGTGCGCGACCTCACCCACGGCTACGCGGCCGGCGTGGTGGCCGGGCACCCGGTCGTCCACCACGACCTCAGCCGGCTCGGCTTCAACGTCGTCCAGGGCCTCTCCAACGGGGCCATCTGGGCGCTGATCGCGATCGGCTACACGCTCGTCTACGGGATCATCGAGCTGATCAACTTCGCCCACGGCGACGTGTTCATGATCGGCTCGTTCACCGGCGCGGGCTTCTGGGCCACGCTCGGCCTCGGGCTGGCGACCGGACCGATCGGCCTGATCGCGGGCCTGATCGTGACGCTCGTGGTCACGATGATCGTCTGCGGATCGCTCAACGTGCTGATCGAGCGGGTCGCCTACCGGCCACTGCGCGGGGCGCCGAAGTTAGCGTCGCTGATCACCGCCGTCGGGTTCTCCTTCATCCTGCAGAACGTCGGCCTGCTGTGGCTGGGCGGCTCGCCGCAGGGCGTCGACGACCTCATCCATCAGGGGCAGACGGTCTTTCACATCTCCGGCGTGCCGATCGTCCGCGGGTACCTGCTGGCGCTGCTGGTGATGGTGCCGCTCGTCTTCGGCCTCGGCTGGTTCATCTCCAACACCCGCTCGGGGCGGGCGATGCGCGCCACCGCCCAGGACCCCGAGGCGGCGCGGCTGATGGGCATCAACGTCAACCAGACGATCTCCCTGACGTTCCTGCTCGGCGGCATGCTGGCCGGCGCCGCCGGCCTCGTCTACGCCCTGTATGAGACGAACATCTGGTACTTCCAGGGCTTCGAGGCCGGCCTGATCGCCTTCACCGCCGCGGTCATGGGCGGCATCGGCAACGTCCGCGGCGCCGTGCTCGGCGGGTTGATCATCGGCGTCATCCAGGCTCTGTCGGACTCGCGGATCGGGCCGCAGTGGACCGAGGCGGTCGTCTTCGGCTACCTGATCGTGATCATGATCCTGCGCCCCCGCGGCCTGCTGGGCGAGGAGACACGGGAGGCGGGATGAGCGACGCCGCCACCGAGAGCCCGGACGCACGCGCGGCCCGCGCGCAGCCGTCGGGATGGGGTGAGCTTCGCGCTCAGCTGCGCGAGTGGCGGACGGCGCTCGAGTCCCGGCTGCCGCCGTGGTGGTCTCGCGGGCTGGCCGGCCTGCTGATCGTCATCGGGATCGTGCTGCCGTTCTTCTTCGCCACCGACAGCGGCTTCATGAACGCCACGATCATCGCCGTCGCGTTCGCGGTGATGGCGCTGGGGCTCAACGTCGTCGTCGGCTTCGCCGGTCTGCTCGACCTCGGCTACGTCGCCTTCTACGCGCTCGGCGCCTACTCGATGGGCTGGTTCGGCTCGAGCTTCTTCTTCAAGGCGCACGTCCATCTCGGCGTCTCGGGGGTGGCGGCCGACGAGATCGGCATCCACTTCAACTTCGTGCTGATCCTCATCTGCGCGGCCGCCATCTGCGCGATCGCCGGCATGCTGATCGGCCTGCCGACGCTGCGGCTGCGCGGCGACTACATCGCGATCGTGACCCTCGCCTTCGGCGAGATCATCGACCGCATCGCCGTCAACGGCCAGAGCGTGCACCTCGGCGGTGGGATGACGCTGACCGCCGGCCAGCTCGGCATCAGCGCGATCGATCCACCCTATTTCCCGGTGATCGGCCAGTTCAACCTGCTCAACCTCAGACCCTGGTACTGGCTGATCTTCGCGATCCTGCTGATCGTCCTGTTCGTCAACCTGCGCCTGCGCGACTCGCGGCTCGGCCGGGCGTGGGTGGCGTTGCGCGAGGACGAGGTGGCGGCCATCTCGATGGGCATCCCGTCGGTGCGCACGAAGCTGTCGGCGTACGCGATCGGCGCCATGTTCGGCGGCATGTCGGGCGCGTTTCTGGGGACCTACTACACCGAGGTCAACGCCGGCCAGTTCCAGTTCGGCTTCTCGATCTTCATCCTGGCGATGGTCATCATCGGCGGGCTGGGCTCGATCTGGGGAGCGGTCGTCGGCGGGCTGCTGCTCGGCTACATCAACAACTACCTGATCCCCGACGTGCTCAACGACCTGCCGCAGAAGTTCGGGCTTGAACTTCTCGCTGACGACGGTCGAGTTCGGGATCTTCGGCTTCCTGCTCGTGCTCGTGATGATCCTCCGTCCGCAGGGGCTGATCCCAGAGCGACGACGGCGGATGGAGATGACCGCCGAGATCGCGGCCGAGGACGCGGCTCTGGCGGAAACGGGCGCGCCGTGAGCGCCACCACCCCGGAGGCCGACCGGTCAGGACCGGCAACGCCGGCGATGCGCGTCGACCAGGTGACGAAGGAGTTCGGCGGCCTGGTCGCCGTCAACGACGTCTCGATCGACGTCCCCGCGCGGTCCATCGCCTCGCTGATCGGCCCCAACGGCGCCGGCAAGACGACGCTGTTCAACATGCTGACCGGCCTCTACAAGCCGACCGCCGGGCGGATCCTGCTCGGCGACCGCGACATCAGCCGCTTCCGGCCCGACCGGATCACCGGCCTGGGCGTCGCCCGCACGTTTCAGAACATCCGCCTGTTCGGCGCGATGAGCGCCGTCGAGAACGTCATGATCGGCCGGCACGCGCGGATGCGCGCCGGGCTCCTCGGCTCGATCCTGCGTCCCGCCGCGTGTCCGCCGCGAGGAGCGAGAGGCCGAGGAGCGCGCCCGGGAGCTGCTCACCTACGTCGGCCTGCGGCCGGGTTCGGTCGACCAGCTCGCCACCCAGCTGTCCTATGGCGACCAGCGGCGCGTCGAGATCGCGCGGGCGCTGGCGTCCGAGCCGACGCTGCTGCTGCTCGACGAGCCGACGGCCGGCATGAACCCCCAGGAGTCCGCACAGCTCACCGACTTCATGCGCAAGCTGCGCGACGACCTGCAGCTGACGATCCTGCTCATCGAACACGACATGAAGGTCGTGATGGGCGTCTCCGAGCTCGTCTGGGTGCTCGACCACGGCGAGAAGATCGCCGAGGGCGCTCCGGCCGACGTGCGCGAGAACCCGCGGGTCATCGAGGCCTACCTCGGAAAGCAGGACTAGAGGCGCGCCATGCCATTGCTCGAGGTCTCCGACATCCGCACCCACTACGGCTCGATCGAGGCGCTGAAGGGGGTGTCGCTCACCGTCGAGGAGGGCGAGGTCGTCACCCTGATCGGGTCAAACGGCGCCGGCAAGTCGACGACGCTGCGCTCCATCTCCGGGTTGACGCCGGCCAGCTCGGGCCGGATCAGCTTCGCCGGCCAGGACATCACCCGGGTGCCCGCGCACGAGATCGTCGCCTACGGGATCGCTCTCTCCCCCGAGGGCCGGCACTGCTTTCCCCGCATGACGGTCCGCGAGAACCTCGACCTCGGCGCCCACCACCGCCGTGGCGCCGAGGTGGGCGCCGACCTGGAGCGGGTGTTCGAGCTGTTCCCGCGCCTGCACGAGCGCGAGAAGCAGAAGGCGGGCACGATGTCCGGCGGCGAGCAGCAGATGCTCGCCATCGGCCGCGCGCTGATGGCCCGCCCCCGGCTGCTGATGCTCGACGAGCCCTCGATGGGCATCGCCCCGATCCTCGTCCAGCGCATCTACGAGACGATCGGCGCGATCAACCGCGACGGGGTGACCATCCTCCTCGTCGAGCAGAACGCCAACTACGCGCTCGACATCTCGGCCCGCGGCTACGTGCTGGAGACCGGGCGGGTGGTCCTCGCCAACAACTCAGACCAGCTGCGCGACGACCCCGAGGTCCAGCGCGCCTACCTGGGGACGTGACCTGATCCGATGACCCTGTTCCCTCCCCGTATCCCCGAGACGCAATGACCCTCTTCGCGGCTCCGCTCTCTCCCCGTATCTCCAACACGCATGACCCTCCTTGCGGCAGCTGCCTCCGGGATCGGCTCCAAGGCCATCTACCTCCTCTTCCTCTGGCTGCTGTCGGCCGCCGGCGCCGCCTGGCTCGCCGACCGCAAGGGCTACACCGAGCGCGTCGGGCTCACCTTCGGGCTGATCCTCACCTTCGTCGGCTTCATCATCGTGCTGCTGCTTCCGCCGCGGCCGGGATCGGCGTGGAAGGTGGAAGGGCCCCTGCCCAAGCGCCGGCGGCCGCGATCGCCTGGGCCACCTGAGTGATGACGAGCAGCGGCTCGTCGCGGACCTGCCGCCGGCTGAAGCGCAGCGGCGGCATCCCGCGGGAGCGGAGCACCGCGTCCTTGCGGCGGTCACGCTCGTAGGCCCAGCGGCTGGTGTGAAAGCCGTAGCTGTCGATCTCGACGACCACGGCATGCGCCGGCCAGTAGAAGTCGACCTCGAAGCCGTGCAGCGGCGCGTTGACGAGCGGCCGGGGCAGCCCGGCTTTGCCGACCAGCGCGAGCATCCGCTCCTCTGCGTCCGAGCGCGTGAACGCCGGGTCGCTCTCCTGCTCCAGGAGGGTGCGCAGCGCGCCGCAGCCCTGCCGCCCGCGGCCGCGCGTGATCACGTCCTCCAGGTCCGCGGCGTGAGACAAGGTTCCGGGTGACGGCCTCGGTGAACATCCGCTCGAGCGCGCGCATGCTCTCTGCCCCGGCGCTGTCGAGCAACGTCCGCGCGGGCGAGGTCACCGGCAGTCCCTCGCGGATCCGGATGTCGCGGGCATCGAGGAGGTGGGTGCGGTGGACCGTGACGCCGTGTCGGCTGCCGCGTCCAGCCGCCCTGTACGAGCAGGTGGATGTTGCGGTCAGCGGATCCGATCGCCCACAGCGCCGCCGCGCTGTGGTGGCTCAGCACCGCGCCGTCCGGCGCCCAGCAGCAGCGCGCCCGTCTCGCGTCCGAGGGGACCGGCGCGGCATGGCCGACGATGTACACCGACGGATGCTCGCGCAGCAGCGCGCCGCGACGGACGCGGCGCTGGATCGCGCCATCGCTCAGGCCGATCGCAGGCAGCTGGACACGTGACGCGCGGCCGCGCTGCTGCCGGGCGATCGTCGCGATCCGCTGGTCGACGGTCCCCGAGACGATCATGGTGTTGCGCGATCCGAGCAACCGCACCGGCCACGCAACATCGCATCGATTTCCGATGCCGATGTTGCGCGCTCGTCCGCCGCCGCTGAATCGCGCAACGACATGATCGGCTTTCGGGCATCCACACCCGCAAGAGGCCGCCACCACGCCCCGTTCACCCCCTCGATGCCCGCTGTTTTTCACTTCAGGCACAACCGCGGCACACCGCAGGACAACTACATCCCAGACAACAGCCCCTCAGGCGCCGCGAACCCCATCTCGGACCCCTCGATCGCGGCCGTGCCGCTGTCGCGGGCCTCGTCGGCGACGGCCGCCGCCACCGCGGAGCGCGACCTCGCGGTTGAACACCGACGGAATGATGTAGTCCTCGCGCAGCTCGTCGTCGGCGACGATGTCGGCGATCGCCCGGGCGGCCGCCGTCTTCATCGTCTCGGTGATCGCCGTCGCGCGCACGTCGAGCGCGCCCCGGAAGACCCCGGGGAAGCAGAGCACGTTGTTGATCTGGTTGGGGTAGTCCGAGCGGCCGGTGGCCACGATCCGGGCGTAGCGCGCGGCCTCCTCGGGCGAGACCTCGGGGTTGGGGTTGGCCATCGCGAACACGATCGGGTCGGGGTTCATCGTCGCCAGCGCCTCCGCGGGCATCACCCGGGCTCCGGACAGGCCGATGAACAGGTCGGCGCCCTCGATCACGTCGGCCGGAGCCCCGGCGCGATGGTCGGGGTTCGAGCGCTCCGCCAGCCGGCGCTTGGTCGCGTTCATCGTGCCGTCGAGGTAGTCCGGGCGCTCCATGTGGACCGCGCCCGCGGGAGTCACAGCCGATCAGGTGGCGCACCCCGGCCTCCATCAGGATGTTGGAGACGGCGATCCCGGCGGCGCCGAGCCCGACGATCACTACCCGGATGGCGTCGATCCGCTGACCGGTCAGCCGCAGCGCGTTGTACAGCGCGGCCAGCGTGACGACAGCGGTGCCGTGCTGATCGTCGTGGAAGACCGGGATGTCGAGCTCGGCCTGGAGCCGCGACTCGATCTCGAAGCACCGCGGCGCCGAGATGTCCTCCAGGTTGATGCCGCCGAACCCGGGCGCGATCGCCTTGACGACGGAGACGATCTCATCGACGTCGGTCGTGTCCAGGCAGATCGGGAACGCGTCGACGCCGGCGAACTCCTTGAACAGCATCGCCTTGCCCTCCATCACCGGCATCGCCGCGCGCGGGCCGATGTCGCCCAGGCCCAGCACCGCGGTGCCGTCGCTGACCACCGCCACCGTGTTGCGCTTGATCGTGTACTGAAAGGCCTTGTCGGGATCGTCCTGGATGGCCGTGCAGACCCGGGCGACGCCGGGCGTATACGCCATCGAGAGGTCGTCGCGCGTCTTCAGCGGGCTCTTGTTGTGCTGCTCGATCTTGCCGCCCATGTGGAGCATGAACGTCCGGTCGGTGGCGTCGAGCACGCGCGCACCTGTGACTCCGTTGACGGCATCGGTGAGGCGCGGCCAGTCGCCGGCGTCGCCCGTCTCGACGGTGATGTCGCGCACGGTGTGCGTCTCGTCGACCGCGACCAGGTCGACCGCGCCGATCGTTGCCCCGGCGTGGCCGATCGCCGATGCGACCTTGCCCAGCATGCCCGGAACGTGGTCGATCTCGACCCGCAGGGTGAGGCTGTATTGGGCGCTGGGAGTGGTGGCCATCCCTGGCGCCATCTTATGGGCTGCGTGGCGTCCGATACGAGCGATGATCGCCACTGCCGGCGCCCAGCCGCGAGATAGGCTCAGGTGAGCATGGCCGACGAGCTCTTTCTCATCGATGGCAACAGCCTCGCCTATCGCGCCTTCTTCGCCCTTCCGGAGTCGATCGCCACCTCCACGGGCGTTCCCACGAACGCCATCTTCGGCTTTGCCTCGATGCTGGTCAAGATCCTCACCGACTATGGGCCGAAGGCCACGGTCGTCGTCTGGGACGCCGGCTCGAGCGGGCGCAAGGAGGTCTACACCGAGTACAAGGCCCAGCGCTCGAGCCGCCCCGACCTGCTGCGCGAGCAGTGGCCGCACCTCGAGCCGCTCGTCGACGCCTTCGGTTACCGCAACATCCGCGTCGACGGCTACGAGGCCGACGACGTCATCGCCTCGATCGCCGAGGTCGCCAAGACCCAGGATCCGCCGATCGAGGTGATGGTCGTCACCGGCGACCGCGACGCCTACCAGCTGGTCGACGAGCAGGTCTCGATCATGACCACCTCGCGGGGGATCACCGATACGCGGGTCTACGACCGCGACGGGGTCATCGACCGCTACGGGATCCCGCCCGAGCTGGTGCCGGACTTCATCGGCCTCAAGGGCGATACGTCAGCGACAACATCCCGGGCGTCCCCGGCATCGGCGACAAGACGGCCGCCGACCTGCTCCAGCGCTTCGGCTCGCTGGAGGAGGTGCTGGACCACATCGACGATATCTCCGGCGCCAAGCGCAAGGAGAACCTGCTCGATCACGCCGACGACGCCCGTCTCTCCAAGCACCTGGCGACCGCGAAGCGCGACATCCCGCTCAACGGACTGGACATCTCCGAGTTCGTCTCCGCGACGCCGGACCGCTCGCGCCTGCGCGACGTCTTCCGGGAGTTCGAGCTGCGCGACCCGCTGCGCCGGCTGGAGGAGGCGCTCGGATCCGCCGACGCCGCCGCGCCGGCGCCGGTGGCCGAGCACGCTCTGTCGGCGCGCGTGCGCGAGGGCACGCTCCAGGACGTCGAGCGGCTCGCCGCCGACGCCGAGGTCGCGCTGGCCGTGCGCGCCCCCGAGACCCCCGAGGACGCCCTCTTCGGCGAGAACCAGCAGTGGCGGTTCGGGGCCTACGCCGAGAGCAGCGGCGAACTGATCGCGGGCGAGTGCGTCCGTCCCGAGGACCTGGTGGCCGCCGCCGGCGACCGCCCGGTCATCGCCCACGACGCCAAGTCCCTGGGCGAGGTGCCGTCCAACCTCGCGCACGACACCGAGGTCGCCGCCTATCTGCTGGAGCCGGCCCGCCGGGCGTATCCGTTTCGCGAGCTGACCGAAGAGCGTGGCCTGGCGACCGACGTCGCCGAGGGCGCCGGCGCCGACGCGCGGCTGACCCAGGCGCTGGCCGCCTGGCAGCGCGAGGAGATCCGCGGCCGCGGGCTCACCGACCTGCTGATGGACGTGGAGCTGCCGATCGTGCGGATCCTGCGCGAGATGGAGCAGGCGGGGGTCAAGCTCGACACCGAGCGCCTGCACGCCATCTCGGATCGCGTGAAGACCGAGGCCGACGAGCTCGAGCGCCAGATCTACGAGCTGGCGGGGGAGGAGTTCACGCTCGGCTCACCGCGGCAGCTCGAGGAGGTGCTGTTCGGCAAGCTCGGCCTGTCGCGCAAGCGGCGCGGCAAGACCGGGTACTCGACCGACGCCCGCGTGCTGCAGGCGATCCGCTCCGAGCACGAGATCATCCCCAAGATCGAGCGCTGGCGGGAGCTGACCAAGCTCGCGCAGACCTATCTCGACGCGCTGCCGCTGCTCGTCGATCCCGCAGAGCCGCCTGCACACGACGTTCAATCAGACGGCCGCGACCACCGGCCGGCTGTCGTCGAACAACCCCAACCTGCAGAACATCCCGATCCGCACCGAGCTGGGCCGCGAGATCCGCGCCTGCTTCGTCGCCGAGCCCGGCAACCTGCTGGTGTCGGCCGACTACTCGCAGGTCGAGCTGCGGCTGCTGGCCCACATCGCCGGCGAGGAGGTGCTCAAGGAGATCTTCCGCCGCGGGGAGGATGTCCACACGGCCACCGCCTGCCGCGTGTTCCGCGTCGAGCCGCACCAGATCGACCCCGGGATGCGCTCCAAGTCGAAGATGATCAACTACGGGATCGTCTACGGGCTGTCGGCCTACGGGATGGCCGACCGGCTCGACATCCCCCAGGAGGAGGCGGCCGAGTTCATCGAGCGCTACATGGCCGGGTTCCCCGCCGTCGCCCGCTTCATCGAGGAGACGATCGAGCAGGGGACCGAGCACGGCTACGTCTCGACGCTGTTCGGCCGCCGCCGCCAGGTCCCCGAGCTGCGCGCGCGCCGCTGGGAGATGCGCAAGCAGGGCGAGCGGTTCGCCGTCAACATGGTGATCCAGGGCACCGCCGCCGACATCATGAAGGTGGCGATGGTGCGCACCGACGCGGCGCTGGCCGAGGCGGGCCTGCGGTCCCGGCTGGTGCTCCAGATCCACGACGAGCTGCTGTTCGAGGGCCCCGCCGAGGAGGCCGAGCAGGTGCAGGGAGCTCGCCGTGCGCGAGATGGCGGCCGCCTACGAGCTCGATCCGCCGCTGGCCGTCGAGGCCGGCATCGGCTCGGACTGGCTGTCGGCGAAGTGAGGCGTCCCGCGCCTCCGCGCCCGGGCGGGCGCAGAGGCGCGGAGGCGCTCACCTCAGCTCAGCTCGAAGACTGAAGTCGTACTTCTTGCCGCCGTCGAGCGACTTGAGCTTCATCTGGCCCCGGTCGTTCTTGTAGGCGCCGGTGCCGCCGGTGATCGACAGGGTGCTGTTCTTGGTGTCGTAGAACGGTCCCTGGACGGTGATCTGCCCGCCCTTGAGGAACGTCGTCCACAGACACTCCCACACGCCCTGCTTGGGATCCAGGCGCGTGCAGAAGCCCTCGTCGTGGCCGACCTGCTTGGTGTCGCCGGCGTTGAAGATGGGGTTGACGAAGGTGAGGATGTTGCCCTTGACGTCCTTGCCCCCGCCGGTGGGGATCTCGGTGTCGGTGTTGGCGTGCTCCACCACGGTGACCGTGGTGCTCGAGGCGCGGCGCGAGCGCGCGACCGCGGGCCGGCCGCGATCAGTCCGGCGGCGACCATCGCGACCAGGGTGGAGAGGGCAGGAAGGCGGCGGTGACCGCTGCTCAGACCAGGCATGGCGAAACCTCCTCGTCGGGGAAGTGCTGAAGGTGGGGCGATCCTACGCGGCGAGGAGCGCAGCGGGTACCCGGGAATCCCCGCTGCCGGCGAACGACGGATGGGCGATGTCCAGGTAGTGGCCAAACGACCAGTCGACGAAGCGCTTGGCGCCCATGCCCCGCAGCGCGGGGGCCAGCAGCCGGGGGGCGATCCGCGGCACGAGGCGCTGGACGCGCAGCATCCAGTCAAACGGCCGCGCGTGGCCGGCCGAGAACTGGTGGTAGCGGGCCAGCGCCTCGGCGCGGCCCTGCTCGCCGTCGATCACGCGCCGCAGCTCGCGTCCGCAGGCCAGCCCGAAGTACAGCGCGGTACGGATGCCCTCGGCGGTCAGCGGCAGGCAGTGGCCCGCCGAGTCGCCGACGAAGAACACGCCGTCCTCGGTGGCCGGCCGCAGCGCGTGGGGGATCCAGTTGCCCTGGTAGCGGACGGTGTCGGCGTCCAGGTCCTCGGCCAGCCGGACGGTCGGCTCGCGCACGTGGAAGCGCGGGTCGAACGAGCCGACGCCGATCCGCAGCTCCTCGCCGGCGGGAAAGCTCCAGCCGTAGCCGGCCGGCACGTAGGAGCGGTCGATCCACACCTCGAGGTCCTCGCCGCCGCCGAACGGGTGGACCTCGAGCCCCCGCGACAGCAGCGCGTCGGGCGGCTGCACGTTGGCGCCGACGCCGAGGACCCGCCGCCATCCGAGCGCATCGACGATCAGCGGCGCGCGGATCGGCCCGCGATCGGTGACGACGACGTCGCCGTCGCGCTCCTGCACCTTGGCGGTCTCGAACGTGAACGTGCTCTGCTCGCCGAGCAGCCCGCACAGCGTGCGGTAGTCGAAGGTGGAGAACGTCCATGGCAGGTCGTAGCGCACGGTCGTGTGCGGGGTGTGCAGCACGAGCTCGCCGAACGTCTGCTGCATCGCCTCCTGCAGGCCCAGGGCGGTCAGCCAGCCGGTGGGAATCCCGCACGCCGAGGTCTGGCGCTCGCCGATCTCGTAGCGGTCGATGAGCATGACGTCGGCTCCGCTTCCCGCGAGCTCGCGCGCGATCGCCAGCCCCGCGAAGCTGGCGCCGCAGATGAGGACGTCGCAGTCACGGTCCAGTGGGGCGCGTTCGGCGCCCCGTTTTGTGGCTCGAGTGGGCATGCGGCGGCTGATGATACGGGACGCGCTACGGCGGCCACATCCGGCTATCCTCCGATAACTCATGTCTTCAACCACCACCTTGACGCCCCCCGCAGATCTGCCCAACGCGAAGATCGTCGATGGCTCCGACGGTCTGCTGCTGGAGATCGACGGGCGGATCGTCCCCAATTACGACGCGACGATTCATCCCTTCACCGAGGGTGATGTCGTCACCGGCCACGTCGTCCGGATCGACAACGACGAAGTCCTGGTCGACATCGGCTACAAGTCCGAGGGGGTCATCCCCTCCGGCGAGCTGTCGATCCGCAAGTCCGTGGACCCCGCCGACGAGGTCCAGCTCGGCGAGGAGGTCGACGCCCTCGTTCTCACCAAGGAGGACCAGGACGGCCGGCTGATCCTGTCCAAGAAGCGCGCCCGCTTCGAGAAGGCGTGGCGGCGCATCGAGGCGGCCGCCGAGTCCGGCGAGCCGGTCGAGGGTGCCGTGATCGAGGTCGTCAAGGGCGGTCTGATCATCGACCTCGGCGTGCGCGGCTTCCTGCCGGCCTCGCTGGTCGACATCCGCCGGGTGCCCAATCTCGACGAGTACATGGGCACGACGATCGAGTGCAAGGTGATCGAGCTCAACCGCAGCCGCAACAACGTGGTGCTGTCGCGGCGCGCCGTGCTCGAGGAGCAGCGCAAGGAGGACCGCGAGCGGATCCTCGACCGCCTGCAGCCCGGCCAGGTCGTGGAGGGCACGATCTCGAACATCGTCGACTTCGGCGCGTTCGTCGACCTCGACGGCATCGACGGCCTGATCCACATCTCCGAGCTGTCGTGGTCGCACGTCAACCACCCGTCGCGAGATCCTCAACATCGGCGACACCGTCAGCGTCAAGGTGCTCGACATCGACCGCCAGCGCCAGCGGATCTCGCTGGGTCTCAAGCAGACCCAGGAGGACCCATGGCAGCGGGTGGTGGACACCTACAACATCGGCGACGAGCTCGAGGGGACCGTCACCAAGGTCGTCACGTTCGGCGCATTCGTCGAGATCCTCGACGGCGTCGAGGGCCTGGTGCACATCTCCGAGCTGGCACAGCATCACGTCGAGAACCCCCGGGAGATCATCCAGCCGGGCGATCCGGTGCGGGTCAAGATCCTCGAGATCGACTCCGAGCGCCGGCGGCTGTCGCTGTCGATCAAGCGCGTCGAGGGCCAGGTCCTGCCGGTCCGGCCGATCGAGCCGCCGGCCGAGGGCGACGAAGGCTCGTCGCTCGACGACGTGCCCGAGCTCGGCCTGTCGGAGGACGTGTTCTCCGCCGACCCGTCGATGGCCGAGGTCGTGCCCTGACGCGAAGTGCCGGAGGTCGCTCCACCGGCGCCTGAGCGAGCCCGAGGCCGCCGCGCCAGGTCGTTGCCGAGCCCGAGGCCCGCCGAGCCCGAGGTCGCGCCGAGCCCGCTGCCGCGGAGCCCGCCGGCCGCCGAGCCCGAGGCTGCCGCGCCCGTCGAGCCGCGCGAGCCCGCCGCCGCCGAGCCCGAGGCCGCCGAGCCCGCCGCCGAGCCCGACCGCCGCCGAGGCCGACGCCGCGAGCCCGAGGCCCCCGCCGCAGCCGCCGGCGGACGACGCCGTCAACGGCGCCGCCCCGGACGCCGAGCAGCCCCAGCCGGACGCGCCCTCGGCCTGACCGATCGCGCATGCCCCCTTCATCGGGCTGACGGGCGGCATCGGCGCCGGCAAATCCACGGCCCTGGCCGCCCTGGAGCGGCTGGGCGCCGCCTGCCTGTCGACCGACCGGGTGGTCCACGAGCTCTACGAGTCTCCGGACGTCCGCGACGCGGTCGTCAACCGCTTCGGCCCCGAGGTTCTGACCGAGGGCGCCATCGATCGCGGGGCCCTCGCCGGCAAGGCGTTTGCCACCGAGGAGGGCCGGCGCTGGCTGGAGGAGCTGCTGTGGCCGCGCGTGGGGGCGCGGATGATGGCCTGGCGCCGGGAGCAGGAGCGCGCCGACCCGCCGCCCCGGGCGCTCGTCGTCGAGGTGCCGCTGCTGTTCGAGTCCGGTCTGGACCGCGGCTACGACGCCACGATCGCGGTCATCGCCGACGAGGCGGTGCGCCGCGAGCGGGCCTCCGGTCGCGGTCATCGAGGCGCTGGACGAGCGCACCGCCCGCCAGCTGACCCAGGAGGAAAAGTCGCAGCGAGCGACGTACACCGTCGTCAACGACGGCACCGAGGCCGAGCTGGAGTCCAAGCTGTCGGCAATCCTTGACACACTGAGCGCGGTGAGCCCCTCGACCGCCACGGCCGCCCGTCGCGAGTCTCAGCGGCGACGGGCGCGGCGGCGCCGTCGCCCGGCGGCGGGCGACCGCCCGCCGTCGCCGGCGCGGGCTCGTCGCGCTCGTCGTCGCCGCGAGCTGGTGATCGGCGGGGTTCGTGCTGGCGATGCCGCTCGCCCGCCAGGCGGTCAACGACCTGAGCCTGCCGCTGCGCTACTCGGATGTGATCCGCCAGCAGGCCGCCGAGAAGCGGCTGGATCCGGCGCTCGTCGCCGCGGTGATCTACGCCGAGACGAAGTTCGACGCCCAGCACGTCGTCGGCGGGCGCCGTCGGGCTGATGCAGATCCTGCCCCAGACCGCCGAGTTTCTCGCCCACCGCTCGGGGGCGACGACATTCACGACCGCCGATCTGTCACGGCCGCAGGTCAACATCGCCTACGGCAGCTACTACCTGCGCTACCTCCTCGACGAGTACCACGGCTCCCGGGTGCTGGCGCTGGCCGCCTACAACGGCGGCGAGGCGAACGTCGACCGCTGGATCGCCGCTGGCCATGGCGGCCGCGCTGAGCATCGACGAGATCCCGTTCCCCGAGACGCGCGCCTACGTGAGCCGCGTGCTCTCCGCCCGCGGGGACTACCGCCACAAGTACGCCGGCCAGCTCGGCTACAGCTAGCGGTACTGAAGCTGACCGCGGGCGGGCGACGGGTGCTCGACCGGCCGACTAAGCTCAAATGAGTGCCCAAGTTCGAGCTCGATAGCGCCTTCGTCCCCACCGCGGACCAGCCCGCGGCGGTCGAGTCGCTGGCCCAGGGCATCGAGGCCGGCGAGCGCTTCCAGACGCTGCTCGGCGCCACCGGAACCGGCAAGACGATGACGATGGCGGCGACGATCCAGGCCGTCCAGCGGCCGTCGCTGATCATCGCGCACAACAAGACGCTGGCCGCCCAGCTGTGCAACGAGTTCCGGACCTACTTCCCGAACAACGCGGTCGAGTACTTCGTCTCCTACTACGACTACTACCAGCCCGAGGCCTACGTCCCCTCCAAGGACCTGTACATCGAGAAGGACTCGGCGATCAACCAGGAGATCGACCGCCTGCGCCACGCCGCCACCGCGGGGCTGTTCGCGCGTCGCGACGTGGTGATCGTGGCCAGCGTGTCGTGCATCTTCGGCCTCGGCTCGCCGCAGACCTATGACGACAACCTCCAGACGCTGAACAAGGGCGAGATGATCGATCGCGACAAGCTGCTGCGCAAGCTCGTCTCGATCCAGTACACGCGCAACGACACCGCGCTGTCGCGAGGGACGTTCCGGGTCCGCGGCGAGACGCTGGAGATCTTCCCCGCCTACGCCGAGACGGCCTACCGGGTCGTCCTCTTCGGCGACGAGGTCGAGCACCTGCAGCACTTCGACCCGGTGACCGGCGAGCTGATCGAGGACGACCTCGAGCACGTCGCGATCTGGCCGGCCTCGCATTACAACGTGCGCGACGGGATGATCGAGGACGCGGTCGCCGAGATCGGGCGCGAGCTCAACGCGCGCACCGCCGAGCTCGAGCAGCAGGGCAAGCTGCTGGAGTCCCACCGCCTGCGCCAGCGCACCCAGTACGACATGGAGATGCTGCGCGAGCTGGGATTCTGCAGCGGGATCGAGAACTACTCGCGGATCCTCGACGGCCGCAATCCCGGCGACCGCCCGTACTGCCTGCTCGACTACTTTCCCGATGACTTCGTCTGCTTCATCGACGAGTCACATCAGACGGTGCCGCAGATCGGCGGCATGTACGAGGGCGACCGCTCGCGCAAGCAGACCCTCGTCGACTACGGCTTCCGGCTGCCGAGCGCGATGGACAACCGCCCGCAGACGTTCGCCGAGTTCCTCTCGATCACGCCGCAGATGGTGTTCGTGTCAGCCACCCCGGGCGAGTACGAGCGCAGCCATTCGCCGCGGATCGTCGAGCAGATCGTGCGCCCGACGGGGATCATCGATCCCGAGGTGGAGGTCCGCGAGACCAAGAACCAGATCGACGACCTGATGAACGAGATCCGCGGCCGCGTCGACCGCGAGGAGCGCACGCTGGTCACCACCTTGACCAAGAAGATGTCCGAGGACCTGACCGACTACCTGCTGGAGATGGGCTTCAAGGTCCGCTACCTGCACTCCGAGATCGACACGCTGGAGCGGATCCAGATCATCCGCGAGCTGCGCCTCGGCGAGTACGACGTGCTCGTCGGGGTCAACCTGCTGCGCGAGGGTCTGGACCTGCCCGAGGTCTCGCTGGTCGGCATCCTGGACGCCGACAAGGAGGGCTTCCTGCGTGGCGCGACCTCGCTGATCCAGACGATCGGCCGAGCGGCCCGCAACGTCGACGGCAAGGTGCTGATGTATGCCGACAAGCACACCGCGGCGATGACCGCCGCGATCGAGGAGACCGACCGCCGGCGCGAGATCCAGCGCGCCTACAACGAGGAGCACGGCATCACGCCGGAGACGATCGTCAAGGGCATCTCCGACATCGCCGAGTTCCTGATGTCGGACTCCAAGGTGCCCAAGTCCCGGCGCCGCCGCCAGCGCGCCGCCAGCTCGATGGCGCCCGCCGAGATCGAGAAGGCGATCGTCGAGCTCGAGGAGGAGATGCTCGCCGCCGCCGAGGATCTGCGCTTCGAGTACGCCGCCAAGTTGCGCGACGAGATCCGCGATCTCAAGCGCGAGCTCGATCAAGCGGTCGCCGCCCGCTGACGCGCCGGTATCCGGGTCCTTGCCCAAAACGCGCGCCCGCGTGCGTGTTTCCGGTACGCTCCGGCTGCTCTCTATAGCTTTCAACGGAGGTTACGCGTGGCGCTGGACAGGCAGAGCATCGAGAAAAAGGACTTCCCTGTAGGGCGCCGGGGCTACGATCCGGAAGCCGTCGACGCCCACCTCTCATCGCTCGCCGACGAGATCGCCGACCTCAAGCGCTCGGCCCGCCGGCGCAGCGACACCCTGGCCTCGTCGGCCTCCGACCAGGTCCGCTCGATCGTCGAGGCGGCCGAGTCCAGCGCGGCCGACATCCAGCGCGACGCCGAGAACGAGGCGCGCGAGATCCGCGACGAGGCCAACGCCGAAGCCCAGGCGACGCGCGAGCAGGCCACCGAGCAGGCTCGCGAGTATGTGGGCGCGGTCTCGGAGTCGACCGACACGATGCTCAAGCGCCTGGACGCGATGGAGAACGAGCTCGGTTCGCTGATCGAGTCCCTGCGTACCGGCGGCAACCGTCTGACGCGCCGATCTCAAGCTGCTGGAGACCAACCTGACCGAGGTCCGGGGCGTGGTCGTTCCGCGGCCCCAGTTCGAGCCCGAGGAGCCCGACGCCAGAGCCCGCCGGCTCGAGCCCGAGCCCGGCGCTCGCCGAGGTCGAATCGATCCCCGAGGCGGCCGGAGCGCCGGCCGAGCCCGGAGCCGAGGTGGCTGGCAACGGCGAGGTGGCGACCGGCAGCGGCGGTGCGACGACGCCGAAGGGGCGCGGCTGATCGCGCTCAACATGGCGCTCAACGGGACTCCGCGCGAGGAGACCGCCCGCTACCTCAACGAGAACTTCTCGCTGTCGGACGCCAACGGGCTCCTCGACGAGGTCTACGCCAGCGTCGAGGGCTGACGGCGCCCCGCCGGCCGCTGGCGCTCGCCTCAGCGGCCACGCCGGCGCTCGTGCCGGTCGGCCCGGCGCTGGTCGCGGTCGGTGAGGGCTCGCTCGCGATGGCGCTCGCGCTCGCGGCGCTGGGCATCGAGTCGCGCCTCGACGGCGTCGAGGTCGGGGGCGGGGCCGAACAGCGCCCAGCCGCTGCGCGCGAAGGTCAGCACGACCACGATCAGCACCCACACCGGCCAGAACTGCCCGTGGGCGCCCGAGGCCGCCCAGATGATCGTGCAGACGATGAACAGGCCGAGCGAGCCGCCCGCCTCCTGGAGCATCCGCCGCGTCAGCTGCGAGCGCCGCTGGGCATGGCTGAGGGCGGTCTGGCGCGGCGTGACGCGGCAGGTCGCGCCGCAGCGCGTCGAGCTCGGCCGTCGTTCGGGCCGCGTAGGCGGACTTCAGCCGGTCCTCGAGCTCGTCGGTGTCCAGCCGCCCGGCGACCGCGTGCTCGTTGAGCTCGTCGACGAGCCGCTCGCGGTCCTCGTCGGAGGCGCGGAGGGCGGCGGGGACCCGGTCGGCGTCGGCGGCGAGTGTTCCTCGCTCATAGCGACAATCGTAGGGGACGAGGCGGCCGTTCGGGACGGGAACGTCTGTTCGCTGTTCTAGAGTTCAGGACGTGGATCAGATCGTCGTCTCGGGTGCCCGGGAGCACAATCTCAAGGACGTGAGCCTGGCGATCCCGAGGGACTCGCTGACGGTGATCACGGGGCTGTCGGGGTCGGGCAAGTCCTCGCTGGCGTTCGACACGATCTATGCCGAGGGGCAGCGGCGCTACGTCGAGTCGCTGTCGGCATATGCGCGTCAGTTCCTCGGCCAGATGGACAAGCCGGACGTCGACTCGATCGAAGGGCTGTCGCCGGCGATCTCGATCGACCAGAAGACGACCTCGCGCAATCCGCGCTCGACGGTCGGCACGGTCACCGAGATCTACGACTACCTGCGCCTGCTGTGGGCCCGGATCGGGCACCCCCACTGCCACGTCTGCGGCCGGCCGATCACCGGCCAGTCGGCCGAGCAGATCATCGATCAGGTGATGGAGCTGCCCGAGGGGACGCGCTTCATGGTCCTGGCGCCGATCGTCCGCGGCCGCAAGGGCGAGTTCGGCAAGCGCTTCGAGGAGCTGCGGGCCGAGGGCTTCGGGCGGATCAAGGTCAACGGCGAGCTGCGGCGCCTGGACGAGGAGATCGTCCTCGACAAGAAGTACAAGCACGACATCGCCGTCGTCGTCGACCGCCTGGTGATGAAGACCGACCTGCGCAAGCGGCTGGCCGACTCGATCGAGACGGCGGTGACGCTTGCCGACGGGCTCGTGGAGATCGAGCTCGTGGATTCGCCTGACGCGAAACATCCCGGATCTCCCTACGACGCTCACCTTCGGAGAAGTTCGCCTGCCCGGTGCACGGCCCCAGCCTCGTCGAGCTCGAGCCGCGGATCTTCTCCTTCAACGCCCCCCACGGCGCCTGCCCGCGCTGCACCGGGCTGGGCTCGCAGATGGAGATCGACCCCGAGCTGGTCGTTCCGGACCCGACGCTGTCGATCGGCGACGGAGCGATCGCACCGTGGGCGGTGAGCGCGTCGAACTACTACGACCAGCTCACCCAGGCGATCGCCGAGCGCTATGACGTCGACCTCGACACGCCGTGGCAGGACCTGCCGGCGGAGTCCCAGCAGTTCTTCCTGCACGGCACCAACGGGGAGCGCGTCCAGGTCTCCTATCGCAACCGCTTCGGCCGGCGGCGCTCCTACGCGACCAAGTTCGAGGGGATCGTGCCCAACCTCGAGCGTCGCTACCGGGAGACCGACTCGGACTTCGCGCGCGAGAAGATCGAGGAGTACATGACGCTGCGGCCGTGTCCGGACTGCAAGGGCGCGCGGCTGCGCCCGGAGTCCCGGGCGGTGCTCGTCGACGGGACGGCGATCCACGAGTTCTCCGCGCTGTCGGCGCGGCGCGCGCTGGACTGGATCCGCGAGCGCGAGTTCTCCGAGCACGACAAGCGCATCGCCCGGCTGATCCTGCGCGAGATCGAGGAGCGCCTGCAGTTCCTGGAGAACGTGGGCATCGGCTACCTGTCGATGGACCGGGCGTCGGCGACGCTGTCGGGCGGGGAGGCGCAGCGGATCCGGCTGGCCACGCAGATCGGGTCCTCGCTGGTGGGCGTGCTGTACATCCTCGACGAGCCGTCGATCGGCCTGCACCAGCGCGACAACGAGAAGCTGATCGGCACGCTCGAGCGGCTGCGCAACCTCGGCAACACGGTGCTCGTGGTCGAGCACGACGAGGGCACGATGCGCGCCGCCGACCACGTCGTCGACATGGGTCCCGGCGCGGGCGAGCACGGTGGCCACGTCGTCGCCGAGGGCACCGCCGACGGAGATCGAGAAGGTCCCCGAGTCGCTCACCGGCCAGTTCCTGGCGGGCACGCGCACGATCGAGATCCCGCCGAAGCGGCGCAAGCCGTCGGGCTACATCGCGATCGAGGGCGCCGCCGAGAACAACCTGCGCACGATCAACGTCAAGATCCCGCTCGGGGTGCTGTGCAGCGTCACCGGCGTCTCGGGATCCGGCAAGTCCACGCTCGTCAACGAGGTGCTGCTCAAGGCCGTCTCCAACCACCTGCACCGCAGCCGCCAGCGCGCCGGCGCCCACAAGCGGATCACCGGCCTGGACCAGCTGGACAAGATCATCTCCGTCGACCAGTCGCCGATCGGGCGCACGCCGCGGTCAAACCCGGCGACCTACATCGGCCTGTTCGACCAGATCCGCGAGCTGTTCTCCAAGACCCAGGAGGCGCGGGCCCGCGGCTACAAGCCGGGCCGGTTCTCGTTCAACGTCAAGGGCGGCCGCTGCGAGGTGTGCCGCGGCGACGGCCAGATCAAGATCGAGATGCACTTCCTGCCCGATGTCTATGTGCCGTGCGAGCAGTGCGACGGCAAGCGCTACAACCGGGAGACGCTCGAGGTGCGCTTCAAGGGCAAGACGATCGCCGACGTGCTCGAGATGCCGATCGAGGAAGCCCAGGAGTTCTTCGCCCACATCCCCAAGATCCGCCGCCGGGTCGATGCGCTCGTCGAGGTGGGGCTGGGCTACATGCGGCTCGGCCAGCCCGCGACGACGCTGTCGGGCGGCGAGGCCCAGCGGGTCAAGCTGGCCGCCGAGCTGAGCAAGGTCGCCACCGGGCGGACGATGTACATCCTCGACGAGCCGACCACCGGACTGCACTTCGCCGACATCCAGCGGCTGCTGGCGGTGCTCGAGCGGCTTGTCGACGCCGGCAACTCGGTGGTCGTGATCGAGCACAACCTCGATGTCATCAAGGTGTCTGACTGGCTGATCGACCTCGGCCCAGAGGGCGGCGACGAGGGCGGTCAGGTGATCGTCCAGGGCACGCCCGAGCAGGTGGCGACGGCGCCCGGCTCACACACCGGCGAGTTCCTGGCCGCCATGCTCCCGGTCAAGGCCAGCCGCGGCGCCCGGGCGCCGAAGAAGAGCGCCAATGGGTCCAACGGCTCAGCGAAGGGCGACGGAAAGCCGGCGCGCCGCCGGCGCGCCGCCACGAGCTCGCGCTGAGGGTGTCCGAGCCCGGGTGGCCCTCTCGGGCCGAGCTGAAGCTGTGGGCCCAGAAGTGGCGCTGGTATGAACAGAACTCGCTGCCGTGGAACCGTGCCCGGATCCACTGGGAGCTGATGCGGCGAGGGGCGTTCGCTCGCTGGCCGGTGCACGGCAACCTGTTGGAGGCATTCGCCGAAGGGCGGCTGGAGATCGGTTCCAACACCCTGCTGGAGCCCGGCGTGTGGATCACCGTGCCTGCACCGGGGCGGGTGCGGATCGGCAGCGGATCGTTTCTGAACCTGGGGGTGACGGTCGCCGCGCTGGAGCTCGTCGAGATCGGCGATCACTGCATGTTCGCCAACGGCTGCTTCGTCACCGACGCCGACCACCGGGTCGATGACCCGACCCGGCCGATCACCTGGCAGGGCTTCGCCAGCAAGGGGCCGACCCGGATCGGCGACAACGTGTGGTGCGGCGCGAACGTCGTCGTGACGAGCGGCGTGACCGTCGGCGAGCGCTGCGTGATCGGCGCCAACTCGGTCGTGACGACCGATATCCCGCCGTTCTCGGTCGCCGCCGGCGTGCCCGCTCGGGTGGTTCGGACCGTACGCTACGCCTAGGCCCGCGGGGCCAGCTAGCCCGGCAGCCCGAGCTTCGTGATCTGGACGTGGAGGGTGGTGCGCTTGCCCTTGGTGTCGCGCGCCACCACGGTCAGCGCCAGCTTCTTGACCTTGGAGTGCTTGGCCTTGGTGCGCAGCCCGCGGCTTTCCCGCACAGCTTTGCGGCCGATCGTCACCGTGACCGCGCGCGTCGGCCTGGCCAGCTTGATCAGCAGGCGACCATCCACCAGGGAGACCGACTTGAGCTTGGCCCCCTTGAGCGTCACGCCGACGACGCGCAGACGCTTGTGCACGCGGCGGCGCACGAAGGTGAGGCCGGAGACCTTCGAGACGGTGAGGGTGCTGAGCTTCGGCGCTCCCGCGGCCGCGCTGACCCGGAAGGCGAGTGTCGGCTGGCCGCGCAGCAGCCCCAAAACGTGTGCCCCGCTGAGCTTGGGTGCCTTGCCCTTGGCCGATCCACCGCCGCCTCCGCCGGTGGGCGGCGTGCAGTTGGCCACCGTGAAGGTGGCGAGGACGGTGGCCGTCTTGTCGCCGTTCTGGGAGACGAGCGTGCTCGTGGCGGTGCCCGAGGGGGTGGCGCAGCTGGAGGCGAACACCCCGCTCGAGCCCCCGTTGAGCACGACGCGCAGATCGCTCAGCGGGATGTCCGGGACTCCGGTGAACGTGGTGGAGTTCGTCGCCAGATTGACCGCGCCCGTCAGCGAGAGCCCGAACGGCGGCGGGAACACGAGCGTGATCGACGGCGCGGCGAGAGCCCCGGGCGTGCCGGTGAGGTACGCCTGGCCGCTGAGCGCGCTGGGATACAGCGGCGAGGTGGCGGTCGCCGAGCCGACGGGCTGGCATGTCCCCGAGGACGGATTCGGGCAGATCTGGGAGATCGCGCCGAGATTGGGTCCGAGTACCGCCGAGGGGAACGTCAGCGCCACCGAGCGCGGCGTGGCCTGCCCGAGGCCCTGGGTGATATCGGTGGTGATCTGGACCTGGTGGTCGCCGCTGTCACGCGCGGCGGTCACCGCGAAGCCGGGGGAGAACGGCAGTGAGGAGCAGCCGGTCACGGTCAGCGGAGCGCTCGCGGTGTGGACGGTCGCGTCGCTATAGGAATTGGCCGACACGGAGAAGTTCGCCGGGGTCGCCGGGCAGCTCGAGGGAAACCGCAGACCGTTGAAGGTGCTGTTGATCTCGTCGACCGAGATCGAGGTTGGTGTGCCGAGCACCGTGTAGGTGTCCGGGACGTTGCTGAAGGCGATGTCCAGTCCGAAGCCCGCGGTGTCCGAGCTGGGGCGCACGGTGACGGATGCCGGGGTCCCGAGCTGCTGGAAGGAGCCGCTGAGCGGATCCTTGACCGAGACGGCCAGCCCGGCGAGATCGGCCGGTGCGGGAGGGGCAACGAGCGAGAACTCGGCGGGAAGGCTCAGCATGGCCCCGCCGAGGCTGTTCTCGGTGGCGGTGACGGTCCCCGTCCCGACCTGGCAGGCCGGGAGCGGCGTCGCGCTCTTCAGGCAGGCACCCCCGTCGATCGATGCGTTGGCGATCAGCCCGGGGGGCAGCTGCAGGGTCAGGTTCTTGACCGAGTCGCCGCCGCTGGGGCTGAACGTGATGTCGGCGCCCAGATTGGCCGTCGAGGCCGCGGTCGCCGAGCTGGGGGAGAGGGTCAGCGCCGGGGTGCCGATCGATGCCGATGCCGCCGGGGCGAGCACGGCCATCCCGGCCATCGCCGCCACCGAGGCCAGCAGCCGCCGCCACCTTGCGCCTCGCGCCATGCGCGTCCCTTCCTCCTCACCGTGAAGGGCGGATGCGAGCCCCCTCAGAGGTGAGCCACCTTGACCTTGAGTCGCAGCGTCGTGTTCCGGTGCTTTGCGTTGCGGACGATCACGGTCAGCTTCAGGCTCTTGACCCGGTGGCGCTTGGCCTTCGTCCGCAGCACCGCCGACTCCTTGAGGCTGAGCGAGCCGAGGGTGACGGTGACCGCGGCCGAGGGCTTGCGGAGGGTGATCGCCAGGTGGCCGTGCGAGAGCGAAAGCGACTTGATTCTCGCGCCGCGAAGCGAGACGCCCCTGAGCTTGAGCTTCTTGCCCACGCGGTGACGCACGAAGCTCAGCCCCGACGGCAGCTCGACGGTGAGGCGGCTGATCTTCGCCGCGCGCTTGGCAACGCTGACCCTGAAGGTCAGGCTCGGCTTGCCGCTTGTCAGGCCGGTCGCGGATTTGGACACGATCCGGGTCGATCCGCTTGAGGTCGTCGTCGTGCCGCCCGTCGAGCCGAAGCCCGAGCCGGAACCGAAGCCGGAGCCGCTGCCGGGTCCGGTTGTGCCGCCGCCGGTGTGGTTCGGCGGGGCCGCGCACCCGGACACCGTGAACTTGGCCGTCGGATGGACGGTACGGTCGCCGTTCTGCGAGACGAGCGTCGCCGTGGCGGTCCCCGTGGGGTTCTGGCAGGTCGAGAGGAACAGGCCCTCTGCGCCGCCGTTGAGCGTGACCCCCAGGTCCGACAGCGGGATGTCCGGCAGGCCGGCGAACGTGGCGGAATTCTTGACCAGGTCGACCGCCCCCGTCAGGGTGAGCGAGAAGGGAGCGGGAAACACGAGCGTCAGCGACAGCCCACTGGAGGAGCCCGTCAGGTACGCGTTGCCGGTGAGTGCGGTCGGGTACAGCGGTGAGGTGGCGGTGGCGGACCCGACGGCCGAACAGCCCGCGCTGAGGTTCAAGCACAGCGCCTTGATCGACGCCAGGTTGGGCGCGAGCGTCGCCGGCGGGAAGGCCAGCGCGACCGACCGGCTGGTGAGCTGGTTGCCGTTCTGGGTGATCGCGGTCGACAGGGTGACCTGCTTGTCGGCGCTGTCGCGGGCGGCGGTGACCTTGAACGCCGGCGCGAACGCGGCCGAGCCGCAGCCGGTCACCGTCAGCGGCGCACTGGTGCTCTGGACCGCGCTCGCGCTGTAGGAATTGGCCGACACCGACACGCGGGCAGGAGTCGCGGGGCAGGTGGAGGGGAAGCGCAGACCGTTGAAGGTGCTGTTGATCTGGGTCACGGAGATCGACGTGGTGGCTACCGGGAGACCGAGGACGCTGAGCGGATAGGTGTCCGGGATGTTGGAGAAGGCGATGTTCAGGCCGTATCCGGCGGGGTCAGACGGGGAGCGGAACGACACCGCGGCCGGAGTCCCGAGCACGCCGTACTGCCCGCTGACCGGATCCTTGACCAGCACGTCGAGTCCGGCGAGGTCCCCGGCGGCCGGAGGCGCGACCAGCGTGAACTCGGCGGACAGGGTCAGTGCAGGCGCGACCAGCGGGGGCGCGGCGTTCACATTCGCGGTGACCGATCCGGAACCGACTTGGCAGGCGGCGAGCGGCGTCGCGCTCTTCAGGCACGCTCCATTGTCGATCGACGCGTTGGCGATCAGCCCGGGGGGCAGCTGGAGCGTCAGGTTCTTGACCGAATCGCCGCTGCTCGGGCTGAACGCGATATTGGTCCCGAGGTTCGCAGTGGAGGCCGCGGTGGCCGAGTTGGGGCTCAGGGTGAGCGACGGCGTCCCGATCGACGCTCCGGCAGCCGGCGCCAGCACCGCCATTGCGGCGATGACGGCCATCCCCGCCAACACCCTGTATCGCAGTCCGTACGCCATCTCAGCCTCCCTGCTCCGGGTCTCGGGCTAGAGCCCGAGCTGCTTGACCTGCACGTGGATTGTCGTGTGCTTGCCCTTGGTGTTCTTCGCGATCACGGTCAGTGGCAGGCGCTTGAGCTTCTTGGCCCTGGCCCTGGCCTTCAGGGCCGCGCTCTCCTTCAGCGCCGACGGCGTGATCCGGACCGTGACGGCGCTGACCGCCTTGCGCAGCGTGATCACCAGATGACCGTGGGACAGGGCCAGCGATTTGACCTTGGCGCCCTTCAGCGCGATGCCTGTGACCTTGAGCCGCCTGCCCACCCGGTGGCGGGCGAAGCTCAGGCCCGACGGGAGTTCGACGGTCAGCGCGTTGATCTTGGCGAGGCGCTTGCCCTCGCTGATGGTGAAGCCGAGGGCGACATGGCCGCTGCGCAGGCCGCTCATCTTGGTCTTGCTCAGCCGCGGGCTGGCCGAGCCGGTCGGGCCCGAGGTCCCCGTGCCGCCGCCGCCCGATCCGCTCCCCGTCCCGCCGCCGGTGCCGTGCGACGCCGTGCAGTTGGCCACGGTGAAGGTGGCCGGCGGTTTGGCCGTCTTGTCAGCGTTCTGGTCGGTCAGCGACGCCGTGGCGGTCCCCGAAGGCGTCGCGCAATTGGACTTGAACAGCCCATGGGCGCCGCCGGTGAGAGTCACGTTGAGATCGGTGAGCGGGATGTCGGGAAGCCCCGTGAATGTCGTGGAATTGCCGGCCAGGTCGACCTTTCCGGTGAGCGTCAGCGGGAACGGCGAGGGGAACACGAGCGTGAGCGTCAGCCCGGTGGCGAGCGATCCGGTCAGGTAGGCGTTGCCGCTGAGCGGCTTGGGATACAGCGGCGAGCTGGCGGTCGCTGACCCGACGGGCGTGCAGGTGCCGCCGGCCGGGTTAAGGCACAGCGCTCCGATGGCGTTCAGGTTGGGCTGCAGGACCGCGACCGGGAACGCGAGCGAGACCGCGTTGTTGGGCGACTCGTCCGCCGCCTGCGTGATGTCGGTGGCGAGCTTGACCTGTCGATCGCCGCTGTCCTGGGTCGCCGAGACCGAGAACTTCGGCGCGTAGGGCAGCGCCGCGCAGTTGGTCACCGACAGCGGCGCGGAGAGGGGGTGCACGGTCTGGTCGCCGTAGGAATTCACTGCCACGCCCACGGTCTGCGGCGTCGCCGGGCAGGTGGTGGGGTAGCGCAGCCCGTCGAAGGTGCTGTTGATCTCGGTCAGCGAGATCGGAACGCCGTCCAGGGTGTTGGGCAGCACGAAGGAGATCGTGATGCCGACGCCACCGGGGTCTCCGGAGGGCCGGACCTTGATGTCCGCGGTGGCACCGATCTGCGTGCCGCTGCTGTTGACCGCCAGGCCGGCCAGGTCGCCGGCCGCCGGTGGCGGCACGAGGTCGAAGGTCACCGGGGTGGTGATGGGGACGACGCCTTGGGCGATCGCGGTGACGGTGCCGGTGCCGACCTGGCAGGCGGTGTCCTCGAGGTCGGTCATCGTCAGGCAGGCGCCGCCGTTGATGGAGGCGTTGGCGAGCAGTCCGGGCGGCAGGCTGAGCGTCATGTGATCCGGCGAGTCGGTGCCCGTCGGCGCGAACTTCAGATCGAGGCCGAGGTTGGTGGTGGCACCGGCTGCGGTGCCGGCACTCTGATCCAGGCTCAGGGTGGGGGCGATAGCGGCCGAGGCGCCCGGCGCCAGGGCCGCCATTCCGGCCAGTACGACAACCACCGTGAGGACGTAACGACGCATTCCCTTGCTCTCCCCTGTTGGACCTGGACCTGGAGCATCGTAGCGCCGTCGGCCCGGTGACGCGCCGGATCAGGAGTTCTTGATGACGATGCCCTCGATGATGTTGGCAGCCCGCTCGGTGGCGTCGATCGCCGCCTCCAGGCGTTCGAACAGGTCCTTCCAGCGGATCACGACCATGGGGTCGATTCCGCCGTCGAACAGCGAGGCGACCGCTTCGCGGGTGATCCGGTCGCCCTCGTTCTCGAGCCGGTTGACCTCGACGGTGAACCGCGAGATGTCGCGGAACCCGTGCAGCAGGGGAAGCGCTTCGGCGATCTGGGCGGAGGCGTCCTTGAGCACGCGGGCGAGCTGGATCGACTGCTCCATCGGCGCCTCGATCTTGTACAGCTCGAGGTAGTCGGCGACCTCCTCGGTGTAGTCGACGATGTCATCGAGCGCCGAGGCGAGGGCGAGGATGTCCTCGCGGTCGATCGGCGTCACAAACGTCTGATTGAGGCGGTGGATGATGTCATGGGTGATCCGGTCGCCCTCGTGCTCGAGGTCGAGGATCTCGGCGGCCAGCTGCTTGTCATCCGGATAGGTGCGCAACAGCTCGTAGAGCAGGGAGGAGGAGCGCAGCATGTTCTGGCCGGCCTCCTCGAACAGCTCGAAGTAGACGCGGTCGCGCGGGGCGAACACCTGGGTGAAGCGCGGCATCCCGCCGGATCCTAGTGGTTACTGGCCGGCCGTCTCAGTCAAACCCGGCCTGGAAGCGGGCGAGCTCCTCGTCGTCGATCGAGTAGCAGTGCTCGGGTGCCGGGAAGCTGCCGCTGCGGACGTCGGCGGCGTATTCGGCCACCCCGGCCACCATGTGCGAACGCACGTCGGCATAGCGCTTGGCGAACCGCGCGACGTGGCCGTCGTAGATGCCGAGGAGGTCGTGGAACACGAGCACCTGGCCGTCGGTGGCCTCGCCGGCGCCGATCCCGATCACGGGAATCTCCAGGTGGGCCATCAGCGTCCGCGTGACGGCCGCGGGGATCGCCTCGAGCACGATCGAGAAGCAGCCCGCCTCCTGCAGCGCGATCGCGTCACGAGCGACCGACAGCGCCTGCTCGGCCGTCCGACCCTGGGCGCGGTAGCCACCGAGGGCGGTCGCCGTCTGCGGGGTCAGGCCGACGTGCCCCATGACCGGGATCCCGGATTCGACGATCGCCCGTGCGCGCTGAACGCTCGTGCCGCCCCGCTCGAGCTTGACCGCGTCGCAGCCGGCCTCCTTGATGAACCGCTGGGCGGTGGCGATCGCCTGCTCGTCGGAGCCCTCGTAGGAGCCGAAGGGCAGATCGCCGACGAGCAGCGGGGTGCGCAGCCCGCGCCGTACCGCCGATGCGAGCATCAGCATCTCGTCGGTCGAGACCGGCACGGTCGAGGGGTAGCCGAGCACGGTCATCGCGCCCGAGTCGCCGACCAGCACGACGTCGACGCCCGCCTCCTGGGCCACCTGGGCGGATGGGTAGTCGTAGGCGGTGACCATCACGATCGGCTCGCCGAGTTGCTTCTTCTCCGCCAGCCGCGGCAGCGTCATCGGGAGCGGCCCGTCGAGGCCCTGCGGTACCGGGGTGTGGGGGGTTGCGGACATGTGCTGTGCCTCCTTACGCGGTTGGCGCCCGCAGCCGGGTCGCCACCTCGTTGTCGATGGTTCGGACGTCGGTGATCAGGACGTTGTCGATCAGGCGGGTGCTGCCCACCTTGGCGGCGATGACCGCCAGCGCATCTTCGTGCAGCTCGCGCAGCGGCTCCATCGTCTCGGGGTCGACGAGGCTCAGGTACTCGACGTCGACGCCGGCCCCCTCAAGCACCGCGCGCCCGGCGGCCAGGGCGCTCGCCGGGTCCTCGGCGCCGTCGTCAATGGCGGCTCGCACGGCCGATAGCGCCCGGTGAAGCGCGGTCGCCCGCCGGCGCTCGTCGCCGGACAGCAACGCGTTGCGGCTCGACAGGGCGAGGCCGTCGGCGTCCCGGATGGTTGGGCAGATCTCGATCCGCACGGGAATGTCGAGGTCACGTACGAGTCGCCGGATGACGACCGCCTGCTGAGCATCCTTCTGACCGAAGTAGGCGACATTGGGCGAGACCATGTTGAGGAGCTTGGTGACCACGGTGGCCACGCCGTCGAAGTGGCCGGCGCCGCGGCGCTCGCCCTCCAGCCCGGCGCTGACGCCGGTCACCGAGACGGTCGTGGCAAAGCCGGACGGGTAGACCTCGGAGACCGCCGGGGCGAACAGATAATCGACGCCGACCCCGTCGGCGAGCGCCTCGTCGCGGGCCGCGTCGCGCGGGTAGACCTCGAGGTCGGCGGCCTCGGTGAATTGCGCGGGGTTGACGAACAGCGAGACGACGACGACGTCGCAGACCTCGCGCGCCCGGCGCATGAGCGAGAGATGGCCCTCGTGCAGGGCGCCCATCGTCGGCACGAGCCCGATTGTGCGCTCGGCGCGCCGTAACGGGGCCAGTCCGGCGCGCAGCTCGGCGACGGTGCAGACCGTCTTCATGCCCGCACCACTCCCGCGCCGGCCAGGGCGCGAGTGGCCGTCACCAGGCCGTCGAAGAGCTCGAGCAGCTCCGGGGCGCGATCGGCGACAACCGCGCGCTGGCGGGCGACCGTCTCCTCGTCGCCGCGGGCCACCGGACCGGTGAGCGCGCGCGCGGCCCCGAGGTTCGCCCAGTTCTCGACGGTCGCGCGCACGAGCGGCACCAGCATCCGGCGCTCGACACCCGTGCCGGCGGCCAGTTGCTCGGCGCCCGCTTCGAGCGTGACGAGGAAGTTGGAGGCGATCGACGCCGCGGCGTGGTAGGCGACACGATCCTCAGGCGCCACCTCGATCGCCTGCAGGCCGAGCGCGGCCGCCAGCGCACGGGCCACGGCGAGCGTCTGCGCCGTGCTGCCGGCGACGGCGGCACCGGCGCCGGCCAGATCCACTGGCCGGCCGTCGCCGGTGAACGTCATCAGCGGGTGCAGGGAGAACGCGGGATGGGGGGCGAGCACGTCCAACCCGGTCGCTCCCGAACAGTGCCCGACGGCCGGTCCGGGCTCGACGGCGGCGGCCGCGGCGGCGATCTCGCCATCGGGCACGCACAGAAGCACCGCGTCGGCACCGCGCCCGTCGGCACCGCGCCCGAGGGGACCGACGACCGCGATGCCGGCGGCCGAGAATGCGCCGGCCAGGCTGGTCCCCGCCCGCCCGCGGCCGACGATCGCCACCCGTTCGGGGCGGTCGTGTGAGGGCGTGAAGGGGGAGTTGGGGGGCCGTTCCAGTTCTCGCATCAGAGATACCGGTCGGAGGGGAAAGAGTTTTGCTGCTATTTGCGGAGGTCCGTCCCGATCAGCGGTCACGGCGTCCGCCCAGAACAATACCCGGCAGGCGATGGCCTCTACCATGGCGCTCCGTGACAAGCGCCACAGAGCGCCGGGAATTGCTCAAAACGGTCTACGAGGAGGCGCGCGGCTGCGTCGCCTGCCCGCTGCACCAGACGCGCACGACAGTGGTCTTCGGCTCGGGCAACGCCGACGCCGACCTGATGTTCATCGGCGAGGCCCCGGGGGCCAACGAGGACAAGCTCGGGCTGCCGTTCGTCGGGCAGGCCGGGAAGCTGCTCGACAAGCTGCTGACCGAGATCGGGCTGGACCGCGCCGACGTGTTCATCGCCAACACCGTCAAGTGTCGCCCGCCGAACAACCGCGATCCGCATCCACACGAGATCGAGTCCTGCAACGGGTATCTGCGCCGTCAGGTGGAGCTGATCGAGCCGAGCGTGATCTGCACCCTGGGCAACTTCGCCACTAAGCTCCTGCGGGCCGACACGACCGGCATTTCGCGGCTACACGGCCAGGACGAGGTCCGGATGATCGGCCCCCGGGCGGTCCGGCTGCTGCCGCTCTATCACCCGGCGGCGGCGCTGTACACACCGTCCACGCTCGACATGCTGCGCGCCGACTTCGAGCGGATCCCGGGGCTCTTGGCCCTCGGACCGCCGAAGCAGCCGACGCCCCCGGAGCCGGTGCCCGAGCCGGTCGAGCCGGTCGAGCCGGTCGAGCCGGCCGAGCCGGCAGCCCGCGCGAGCGCCCCGGCCGAGGCGGCGTCCCCGGCCACCGAGGGTCGCGACCGGGCACCGGACGGGACGGGTGACGGCGACGCCACGGAGCCACCGCCACCACCGGCTCCGCCGGACCCGGACGTCCAACTCGGCCTGTTCTGACTTCAGCGCGACCGGCGGCTGGCCGATATGGAGGGGATGAGGCTCAGGCCCCGCGCTCACCTGATCCCGCCCGCGATCATCGCGCTCGCGCTGCTCGCGTCGCTGGGGCCCCACCTGCTGATGCTCGGCTATCACGTCGCCGGCGCAGCTCCACCGTCCGAACTGCTGCTGCTCTGTCCGCTGCACCACATCACGTCCGCGCATCCTGCCCTCTCCTGGACGGTGCCCGCCAAGCCCCTATCATGAGCGATCGCGATGCCCAGCTGCCCAGCACGCGCTCGCCCGCGCCGGCCCGGCTGCTCGCCATGCTTCCCCACGGTGGGTCGCTGCCCGACTCCGAGTGGGGACCACGCCATCGTCTGATCGTCGGGCTGCTCGTCGTGATGACGGCGATCGTGCCCGTGTACGCGTTCGCCACGCCCCGCGTTCAACCGGTCAACTACGCGGCCGAGTTCAGCGCACTGCTCGCGTTCGGCGCCGTCGCCGGATGGAACGGCGCTTCGCACAAGTGGCGCTCGGTGGCGGCCTCGCTGGGCCTGCTGACCGGCGCCGCCACGCTCGTCGACATCTCGGGCGGGCTGATCGAGATGCACTTCAGCTTCTTCGTGGTCATCGTCGTGCTGACGCTGTACGAGGACTGGCTGGTGTTCCTGCTGGCGGTGGGCTTTGTGCTCATCCACCACGGGATCATGGGAACCGTGGACCCGCGGGCGGTGTTCAGCGATCCCCGCGAATGGAAGGACCCGTGGGCGTGGGCGGGGCTTCACGCCCTGTTCATAGGGCTCGCGGGCGTTGCTGGCGTCACCGCCTGGGGTTTCAACGAGCGCGTGCGCGAGCGCATGCGCGCCACCCAGCGCGAGCTGGAGCACCTCGGGCTCACCGACCCGCTCACCGGCGTTCGCAACCGGCGCAGCCTGATGCGCGATCTCGGCGACGCGCTGGCCGGTGGCGACGACGTGGTCCTGGCGATCTTCGATCTCGACGGCTTCAAGGAGTACAACGACCGCTTCGGCCATCCCGCCGGCGACAGCCTCCTGATCCGCCTCACCGCGGTGCTGGACGCCAGGATCGAGGGCCACGCACGGGCCTACCGGCTGGGCGGCGACGAGTTCTGCGTGCTCTCGAACCCCCTGGAGGGCGATGACCCGGACGCGCTCGTGGAGCGCTGGCGGGCGTGCTTCATCGAGCGCGGTGAAGGCTTCTCGATCTCGGCGTCGAGCGGTGCGGCGCGCATCCCGCAGGAGACCTCCGACGCGTCGGAGGCGCTGCGCATGTGCGACCGCCGGATGTATGCCACCAAGTACAGCCACCGGCCCACCGCGGCGCGCCAGACCCGGGACGTGCTTCTGGCGGCTCTGTCCGCGCGTGACAACGAGCTTGGCGAGCACCTCACCGGCGTGGCGACCGCGGCCAAGCGGGTGGGGGCACGGCTGGGCGTCGCCCGACGCGACCTGCCCGATCTGGTCTACGCGGCTGAGCTGCATGACGTCGGCAAGGTCGCGATCCCGGACTCGATCCTCTCCAAGCCCGGTCCCCTGGATGCCGCCGAGTGGGACTTCATGCGTCGCCACACCGTCATCGGAGAACGGATCCTGGCCGTGGCACCCTCGATGAAGGCGGTGGCCACGATCGTGCGCGCGACCCATGAGCGCTATGAGGGCGGGGGGTATCCCGACGGGGTCTCCAGCGAGGCGATTCCGCTGGCGGCCCGGATCATCTCCGTCTGCGATGCCTACGACGCGATGGTGGCGGCTCGTCCGTACCGGCCGGCGGTCAGTCACTCCGAGGCGCTAGCCGAATTACATCGCTGTGCCGGCGCACAGTTTGACTCCCGGGTGGTGGAGGCGTTCTGCGCGGAGTTCCCTCACCGCGGCCCGGCGAGCGATCCAGCGCCGTGCCTTCTCCCCGAGGACATGGCCGGCTCGCCGCTCCGCGCGCTGCCTGCCTAGCCGACAGCTTCGGGAATCGGCTCGATTTCGCTGGTCCGAGGCGTGGGTCCGCCCGGTGGTGCCGGCGCGACCGGACCGCGCCGCAGCGCGAAGCTGAACGCCACGAGCGCCCCGACCGCCTGGATGGCCAGGACGACGGCGGCGAAACCGGTCGGCTTGCGAGACGCGTTGAGCAGCAGGATCGGCTCGGCGATCGCGACGAGGCCAACCGCGACGAGGAACCACGTGCGCCGGAGTGCCAGCAGGTACTGGATCGCCAGGTAGGTGCAGGCGAGCACCGTGAAGGCCAGCCCCAGCACCAGGAGCGATCCGGAGGCGTGGGACTTGCTGGCGCCGAAGGCCGCCTTGATCAGCGGGTGGGAGGCGAAGGCGAAGATCAGCAGCACGGGCACGGAGCACACCGCGATGATCCCGAGCGCCCGAGCCAGGATCGGTCGGGGGTCCTCGCCCGATGCCCGCCGGCGCGACACCTCGGGCACGAGGTAGAAGCCGGCGCCCATCGCGACCCAGATGAGCACCTTGGCGGCCACCGCGGTGGCACCGTAGGAGCTGGCCATGGAGGTGCTGAAGCGGTGCTTGGCGGCGATGATGTCGATGTTCTGCAAGACGGCGATCACGATCAGCCCGGCGATCGGCGCCCAGGCGCGCTTGACGTGGTTCAGCAACGTGAGCGCCGCCGGGGGCGTCCCGCCCGTCGCGCCGACGTCGAGCGCAACGTGGCGCTGCAGGCGCCAGGCGCAGTACAGGCACATGGCGATGAACGACAGCGGGGTGCCGAGATACGCCCCGGTCACCCCGAGGCCGGCCCCGGCGAGGATCGCGCCCATGACGAGACGTGCACCCTGTTCGCCGATCAGGCTGAATCCAACGGCTTTGTAGTCGCCGAGACCCTGCAGGACCCCGCGCAGGATCGAGAGCTCGAGCCACAGCGCCGCGGCCGGCAGGCCGAGGGCGGCCGCCCACGGACTGTGCTTGACCCCCACCGCCGAGGCGATCGGGTCGCGCAGGAGGACCGAGACGATCGAGATGGCGACCGTGAACACGGCCATCGACCGGGTCCAGTGCCGGACCGTGGCCATCAGCTGGGCGCCGGTGCCGAGATGACCGAGGACGCCCTCGCGGGCGGTGGCCACCTGCAGCGCCTGGCCGACGACCGAGAGGATCAGGAAGTAGCTGACCAACGCCGCCAGCGACCCGTAGCCGCCGCCCTGGTTGTCCTTGAGCAGCCGGGCGAACACGACGGTCGACCCCAGCGCGATCACGTTGTTGACGATCATCGCGCCCGCCAGTCCCGCTGCCTTGGCGGTTTCCGAGCCGCGCAGATCGGCGAGCGACGTGGGAACCCCCTCGCGTCCACCCGTGACGCGCTTGATCAGCACCGCGATTCGCCCCGGCGCCTGGTCGGACGGGGGAGTGGTCATGAGGCAGGGACGGTAGCGAACAGGCTGGGCGGGTCTGTCGTGAGCTCTAGCATCCACTGCGTGCTCGGGACGTTCGAGTCGACCGGCGCAGCCGAGACAGAAGCGCTGGGCGCTCGTCTGGCCCGCGAGCTCACCGCGGGCGACGTGGTGCTCGTCGCCGGCGAGCTCGGGACCGGCAAGACGACGTTCGTGCGGGGCGCCGCCCGTCAGCTCGGAGTCACTGTGCCCGTGACCAGCCCCACGTTCACGATCGGCCAGCGCTATCCGCTCGGCCGGCGCGACCTTCTCATCGCGCACGTCGATCTGTACCGGGTGGGCTCGCTTGCCGACGAGGACCCCGACCTGCTCGCTGACTACCTCGGTCCGGAGACGATCGCCTTCGTCGAGTGGCCGCAGGGCGAGGAATCGACCCTGGCGGGCCTGGGCCGCATCGCCGCCCGGGTCAGCCTCGAGCACGCCGGCGGCGACCGGCGACTGATCGTGGTGGACTGAGAGGCCATGCTGATCCTCGGCCTGGACACGGCGACACGGGCGACGACGGTGGCCCTGCTCAACCTCGAGACGGGAACGGTCACCGAGCGCCGCGACGACCCTCCGCGTGGCGAGCGCCCCCGGCACACGACGCGGCTCCTGGCGCTGGCCGTCGAGGCCCTGCTCGACGCGGGCTGCGGCTGGGAGGACCTCACCCGGATCGCGGTCGGCGTCGGCCCGGGCACGTTCACCGGGCTGCGGATCGGGGTCTCGACGGCGCGGGCGCTCGCCGCCGCGCGGGATCTGCCGCTCGTCGGTGTCTCCACGCTGCGCTCGCTGGCCCATGGCGCCGGGGCCACGGCGGCGAGCGAGGGGCGGGCCGTCGCGGCGGTCCTCGATGCCCGCCGCGGGGAGGTGTTCGCCGCCGGCTGGTCGCCGGGCACGGTCGCCGATCCCGATGCGCTGCCGCTGCTGGCCCCGTCCGCGCTGACCCCTGAGGCCCTGGAGGATGCGCTGCCCGGGCCGGCGACCGGCTGGCTGGCAGTGGGGGAGGGGGCGGTAGAATTCAGATCGGTTCTCGAGCGCTCGGGAGCCTTGATTCCCGAGGACGGTTCAGAGCTGCATCGCGTCAGTGCCATCGACCACTGCCGACTGGCGATGGGCCTGCCCTCCCAGCCCCACGGCGACGTCCGGCCGGCGTACCTGCGCCTTCCGGACGCCGAGCTCACGCTCCGCGCGCGCGGGCGAGCGCCCACCCATGACCTCCTTTGACCCACCGACGATCCGGCCACTGGCCTACTCCGACCTCCCGCAGGTGATCGCGATCGAGCGCCGCGCGTTCACGACGCCGTGGTCGCTGGCGATGTTCGTGCTCGAGCTGTCCAAGCCGTCCGGCGTGTACCTGGCCGCCGTCGATGGCCGCACGTCCAGGGTTCTCGGCTATCTCGTGTGCTCGCGCTATGACACGGTCTGGCATCTCATGAACGTCGCCGTCGATCCGACGCTGCGCCGGCGCGGGATCGCCTGGGCGCTGCTCGAGGAGATGCTCAGGAAGGCCGGCCCCGAGCAGCAGTACACGCTCGAGGTCCGGACCTCCAACGCGCCGGCCATCGCCCTCTACGAGCGGCTGCACTTCCGCTCGGCGGGCAAGCGCCCCCGCTACTACCGTGACAACGGCGAGGACGCCGTGATCATGTGGCGCACCGCCGAGACCGTTTCAACGCCGGGCGCCGCCGGATGAACATCCTTGCCCTCGAGACGAGCTGTGACGACACGTGCGCGGCGGTGATCACGCCGGACGGGCAGATCCTCGCCAACGTGATCTCCTCGCAGGGGATCCACGACCGCTACGGCGGGGTGGTGCCCGAGATCGCCTCCCGGCACCACCTGGAGCTGATCGACGACGCCGTCGCCGACGCGCTGCGGCAGGCACGGACGACGCTGCCCGAGGTCGGGCTGGTCGCCGTCACCCGTGGACCCGGGCTCGTCGCGGCACTGCTCGTCGGAGTGGCCAGCGCCAAGGCCCTGGCGGCCGCCCACGAGCTGCCGCTGGCGCCCGTCGACCACCTCCACGGGCACGTGGCAGCCGGCTTTCTGGAGGGCGCGAGCCTGCAACGACCGTTTATCAGCCTGGTGGCGAGCGGAGGACACACGTTCGTCGCGCGCGTCGAGGACCCGGGGCCGGAGTTCGAGGTGCTTGGCCAGACGCTTGACGACGCCGCCGGGGAGGCCTTCGACAAGGGCGCCCGGCTGCTCGGCCTCGGCTATCCCGGAGGCCCGGCCCTCGAGCGCCTGGCCCGCGACGGAGACCCGGACGCGTTCGCGTTTCCCACGGCGGCGCGGCTGCGCGGACTGGACTTCTCGTTCGCCGGCCTGAAGACCGCGCTCCTGTATCGCGTCCGCGACCTCGGGCCGGCCGAGACCGAGCGGCAGCGCGCCGATCTCGCTGCCTCCTATCAGCACGCGATCGTCGAGGCCCTGACCGTGCGGGCGCAGCGCGCCCTCGAGCAGACCGGCCTCACGCGGCTGGCGATCGGCGGGGGCGTGGCCGCCAACGGCCCGCTGCGCGAGCGCCTGTCACAGCTCGGCGTGGAGCTCGACGTCCCGGATCGGAAGCTCTGCACCGACAACGCCGCGATGATCGCCTCGGCCGCCCGCTATGTCCCGGCGATTCCGTTCCCCGAGTACCTGTCACTCGACGTGTACGCCAGCGGCGAGCGGGCTCTGGCGGCGTGATGACGGAGGTCACCCTGTTCGGGCGGGAGGGCTGCTGTTTGTGCGACGAAGCCCGCGAAGTCCTGCTGCGCGTCCGCGACCAGCGTCCCTTCATCTTGCGCGAGCGCGACATCGACGACGACGACGCTCTGCTGCGCGCGTATCTCGAGCGGATTCCCGTCGTGACCATCGACGGCGTTGAGGCGTTCGAGTTTTTCGTCGACGAGTCCGAGATGCTCCGCCGGCTCGGCTAAGGTCTGTCCGAGATGAGCTACACCGTGGGTCGCGGCACCGAGCCCGCCGTGCCGGGCCTCGAGAAGCCGGGCGAGAAACTATCGCTTGGCGTCGCCGCGCGGCTGTCGCGGTATCTCCAGGTGCTCACGCAGGCGCGCAAGATCGGCAAGGAGACGATCTCCTCGCAGGAGCTGGCCGACTACACGCACGTCAACTCGACCCAGATCCGCCGCGATCTGTCCGGGTTCGGAAAGTTCGGCAAGCGCGGGGTCGGCTACAACGTCGAGTCGCTCGTCTCACAGATTCGCAAGATCCTGCGGACGGCCGGCCAGCACAACATCGCGCTGTTCGGCGCGGGCCACCTCGGCACGGCGATCGCCACCTCGGACATCTTCGCCGACCACGGGTTCCGGGTCGTTGCCATCTTCGACGTCGACCGCGCCCTCGTGGGGACGGAGATCGGCACGCTGAGGGTGCGCCACAACTCCGAGCTGCGCTCCGTGGTCGACGACCAGGACATCGTCGTCGCGGTCCTCGCCGTGCCCTCAGCGGCCGCCCAGGCGCTGGCCGACGATCTGGTCGAGGTCGGCGTGAAGATCATCTTCAACTACTCGGACGCGCTGCTCCAGGTTCCGCCGGAGGTCACCGTGCACACCTCCAGCCCAGCCGTCGATCTCCTGTACGCGCTCTATTTCTACCTGACCTAGTCCGAGACCCCTCGTGGAGCTCGACCTGAACACCGCCCAGGCGATCTTTGACGCCTCGACCGACTTCACCGTCGGCCTCGAGGAGGAGTTCGCCCTGCTCGATCCGGCGAGCCTCGAGATGGTCGGACGCTTCGAGCAGCTGCGCGACTCCGCCGCGGTCTCTGACCCGCGCCTGGCCGAGTCGATCTCGGGCGAGCTGATCGCGTCGGAGATCGAGATCCGCTCCGGCCGGGGCGAGGACCTCGCTGCCGCCCGCGCTGCTCAGCAGGACGTCCGCCGGCGGCTGTTCGCGCTGGCCGCCGACCAGGGGGTGGAGCTCGGGTCGACGGGCACCCACCCGTTCTCGGACTACCGCAAGCAGCAGATCATCCAGACCGAGCACTACCTCCGCGTCGAGGAGGGGCTCAAGTACGTGGCCTGGCGCAACAACACCTTCTCGCTGCACGTCCACGTGGGGGTGCGGGGAGCCGACCGCGCCGTGCTCGTCTGCGATCGCCTGCGGCCCGTGCTGCCGATCCTGCTCGCCGTCTCGGCCAATTCCCCATTTCTCGACGGGCGTGACTCCGGCCTGGCCAGCGCGCGGACGCAGACGTTCACCAGGAGCTTTCCGCGGTGCGGCATCCCGGACCCATTCGGCGATTGGGCGTCGTTCGCCGATTACATCGACTTCCTGGTGTCGACCCGGTCGATCGTCGAGTACACGCAGGTGTGGTGGTCGATTCGCCCGCACTTCTCGTTCGGCACCGTCGAGGTCCGGATCTGCGACGCCCAGATGACCGCCGGCGAATCCGATGCGCTGGCGGCGCTCGCCGTCGCCTGTGTCGCCCAGGCGGCGCGCGACGTCGACGAGGGCGTGCCGCACGTGGATCTGCCCCACCGCGCTGATCGAGGAGAACGTGTGGCGGGCGCTGCGCTACGGCCTGGACGGCGATCTGATCGACCTCGAGCGCCGCGAGACCTACCCGGCAGCGGAGGCGCTCGACCGGCTGCTCGCCTGGACCGCGCCCGTCCGGGCCGAGCTGAGCATCGACGTGGCGCTGCCGTCGCGCAATGGAGCCCAGCGCCAGCGGGAGCTGCTGCGGTCCGGCATGAGCCTCACGGAGGCCTATGCGGCGGTGCAGGCGCAGACGCGCGAGACATACTCGGGAGGGCCGCCAGACCCCGCCACGATCGGGGCCGGGCCCGTCAACAGAGAGGAGACGCGATGAGCACCAGCGATCAGCCTTCCGAAGAGGAGCTTCGGGCTGCCTACGAGGCGGAGATCAAGAAGATCCGGATCGAGCAGATCCTGCTCGAGCAGGTGGTCTCGATCATCAACCTCGGCATGCGCCGCACCGGCCTGGCGCCGGGCACCGAGGACGAGCGCGACATCGACCAGGTCCGGATGGCGATCGAGGCCGTGCGCGCACTGCTGCCGTTGATCGAGCAGTCCGCGCCCGCGCAGGCCGGGCAGATCCGCGATGCCCTCTCGCAGCTGCAGATGGCGTTCGTGCGGCTCGGCGGCGCGGCGGGCAGGGCCGGAGCAGCCGGCGCCGGCGCCGAGCACGGCCGATCCCGCCGCGGGCCCCCAGGGGCCGGCGCGTCCGGCGGCGCCCGGCGCCGGACCGGCCCCGGAGCCGGAGGGCGCTGGCCAGGAGGAGCCCAAGCCGGGGGATGGGGGACCCGCTCAGCGCAGCGGGCGACTGTGGGTTCCCGGCCAGTAGCGCCGATTGACACGACGTCCGTCGATGGCGCACGCTAGACTCGCGCCCGGCTTTCATGCCGGGGTCTCCGCGTTTTGGCGGCGGCCCCTTTTGCCGTTTCAAGCGCACTTCCGCGCTTCTCAACTAAGAGCTTCTCCGGAGGACCTTCTTGTCTAGCTTTCTGACGCACCACGGCGTCCTGGTCGCGCTTGTGTGCGCGGCGGCCGCCATCGTTTACGGGGCCGCGACCTCGCGAGCCCTGCTCGCACTGTCGCCCGGCAACGAGCGTATGCAGCAGATCTCGGCGGCCGTGCAGGAGGGCGCCCGGGCCTATCTGAACCGCCAGTACACGACGATCGCCGGCGTCGGCGTCGTCGTCTTCATCCTGCTCATCCCGCTGCAGAACATCCGCGTGGCGATCGGCTTTCTGATCGGCGCCGCGCTCTCGGCGGCCGCCGGCTACGTCGGCATGAACGTCTCGGTGCGAGCCAACGCCCGCGTCGCCGAGGCCGCCCGCGGCAGCATCTCCAAGGCCCTGGACGTCGCCTTCCGCGGCGGTGCGGTTACCGGCATGCTCGTCGTCGGCCTCGCCCTCGTCGGCGTCGCCGCCTACTACGGAATCCTCACCTGGATCGCGGGCGAGAGCACGCGCCACGCGGTCGACGCCCTGATCGGACTCGGCTTCGGCGGCTCGCTGATCTCGGTGTTCGCCCGCCTCGGCGGCGGCATCTTCACCAAGGGCGCCGACGTCGGCGCCGACCTCGTCGGCAAGATCGAGGCCGGGATCCCCGAGGACGACCCCCGTAACCCGGCGGTGATCGCCGACAACGTCGGCGACAACGTCGGCGACTGCGCCGGCATGGCGGCCGACCTGTTCGAGACCTACGCGGTCACCGCCGTGGCCGTGATGCTGCTCGGCGTGCTGACCTTCAACCAGACCTCGGCGGTCGCGCTCTACCCGCTGGTGCTCGGCGGCGTCTCGATCATCGCCTCGATCATCGGCACGTTCGCGGTCAAATCCAGGACCGGCAACGTCGAGCGGGCCCTGTACCAGGGCCTGGCCGTGTCCGCGTTGATCGCCGCCGTGGTGTTCATCCCGGTCACCAAGTGGCTGATGGGCGGAGTCACCGCCCACGCCGGGCCACGCCCCGAGCTGGTTCAAGTTCTATCTCTGCTCGCTGATCGGCCTGCTCGTCACCGGCCTGCTGTTCGTGATCACCGACTACTACACCTCGACGCGCTTCTCGCCGGTCAAGTCGACCGCCCGCGCGTCGCAGACGGGACACGCCACGAACATCATCCAGGGCCTCGCCCAGGGCTATCAGGCGACGGCGGCGCCGGTCATCGTGATCGCGCTCGGCATCTTCGGCGCCTGGAAGCTCGGTCACGGCATCTACGGCATCGGCGTCGCCGTCATGGCCCAGCTCTCGCTCTGCGGTCTGATCGTCGCCCTCGACGCCTTCGGCCCGATCACCGACAACGCCGGCGGGATCGCCGAGATGGCCGAGCTGCCCGACGAGGTCCGCGACGTCACCGACCGCCTCGACGCGGTCGGCAACACCACGAAGGCGGTGACCAAGGGCTACGCCATCGGCTCGGCGGCGCTGGCGGCCCTGGTGCTGTTCAATGCGTTCAGCACCGAGCTCGGCCAGAGTCACCAGAACTCGACCTTCGAGATCGGCAACCCGCCGGTGCTCATCGGCCTGCTGATCGGCGGCATGATGGTCTACCTGTTCGCCGCCCTCTCGATGGAGGCCGTCGGCCGGGCCGGCGGCGCCGTCGTCGAGGAGGTCCGGCGTCAGTTCCGTGAGCACCCGGGCATCATGGAGGGCACCGAGCTGCCCGAGTACGGGACCTGCGTGGACATCGTCACCAAGTCCGCCCAGCGCGAGATGATCATTCCCGCGCTGATCCCGATCGTGTTCACGGTGATCGTCGGGGTGATCAGCATCCAGGCGCTCGGCGGCATGCTGATCGGCGTGATCGTCGTCGGCGTGTTCGTCGCGATCTCGATGACCGCCGGCGGTGGCGCCTGGGACAACGCCAAGAAGCTGATCGAGGACGGCGCGTTCGGCGGCAAGGGGTCCGAGGCCCACGCCGCGGCGGTCACCGGCGACACCGTGGGTGACCCGTTCAAGGACACCGCCGGGCCGGCGATCAACCCGATGATCAAAGTGGCGAACATCGTTGCGCTGCTCATCATTCCGTTGATTACCTGAGGGTCTCGCTTCGGAGGCCGCACGTCTCGTCGAGCGACACCGCTGACCTTGTCCTGCGATTCGGTTGCGCAGCGAGGGTCCCGCGAGTGTCGTCGACGGGGCGTGCGCCTCCTGCGCTGTGCGTTCTGCGGGATGCTGTTGGCGCTGGCTGTTCTGGGGTGCGGGAGTACGAAACGGGTCTTCAGTTCGACCACGGTTCGGCATGCGGTTGCGAGCCGCCCCCGGTGTGCCGGCCGGCGGCGCTCGCTGCTGTTCGGGCGGTGCTTCGGGTGCCGTCCGCGGCGGTGCATACGCGGGTGACGGCCGATAACTCCAATGCGCCGGAGTGCTTCTTCGCGGTGCCGTCGCGGCGGTTGCGGATGTGGGTGTCGGTGAACGGCGAGCCGCAGCCGTATGCCGTGCTCGAGCGGGCGGCTGAGGAGGAGGCGCAGATGTTCACGATCCCCCGGACGACGCCCGCGCCGCAGCCCGTCGACCACCTGGGCCTCGACGCCTACTGGTTTCCGCAGGAGAGTCACGTCCTCACGACCGACGCGGTGCATCTCATCACCGCGACGATCGTCAGCTGGCCCGGCGTGGCCAAACGGCGCTGGAAGGTGCTCGCCGCAGCCGCTGCGCGGCCGTACCTCGGGCGCTCGAATCCAAAGCTCGCCCGGGGGCCGTCGCCGTCGTGACCGGCGGCGCGCGCCTGCCGGCCGCGTAGGCTCCCGCTGCGAATGTCTCCTTCCGTCACGATCGGGCTCGTGCTGGCCCTGCTGACCGCGTTCGGGTCGGTCGCCGGCTTCCTGTACAAGTTCAAGGGCGCGCGCGAGGCCCCGACGGTGGAGCTGCGCCATCCGCTGCACAGCACTCTGGAGCTGTTTCGCTCACCCGTCTACGCGCTGGGGATCGTGATCGCGTTCGCGTCATGGGGGGTGCACGTGGGAGCGCTGTCGCTGGCGCCGATCTCGCTCGTGCAGTCGGTGATCGCCGGCGGGCTCGTCCTGCTGACCGTCGTCGCCGACCGGCTGTTCGGGATCGAGGTGACCCGCCGCGAGCTGATCTGTGTCGGCCTGACCGCCGCCGGCCTGGCCTTCCTGGCGGCGACGCTCAGCGGGGACGCGGGCAGCGCCCATTCGCGCTACCCGCCGGGCACGCTCGCGATCTTCATCGGCGCGGTCGGCGTGGCCGGCCTGATCCTGTGCGTGCGCCCCCGGCGCCCCGCCTATCTGGCGGTGTCGGCCGGACTGCTGTGGGCGGCGTCGGACACGTCGATCAAGGCGCTCAGCTCCCATCTCGGCCATCTCGGCATCGGCGTGCTGATCCACCCGCTGGCGTTCGTCATCCTCGTGGCCTCGCTCATCGGGCTGCTCGATCTCCGCCCGCAGCCTGCAGCTGGGCGACGCCGTGCCGATGATCGCGCTCACCAGCGCGGCCGCGAACCTGACGACGATCGCCGCCGGGCCGATCGTCTTCGGTGAGCCCCTGCCCTCGAGCCGGCTCGGTCTCATCGTCCGGCTGCTGGCCTTCGCGCTCGTGATCGTCGCCGCTGCGCTGACCCCTCCGCCCGCCCCTCCAAAGGATCGCCCGGGCGCCGCGCCGTCGCCTCCGTCGTTACGGACGGAGTCCTGAGCAAATCCATGTAGGACAAATGGCTAGAGTGCCCAGCATGTTCATACTGATCGTCGGCGCCGGACGCGTCGGATCCGCTGTCGCCAAGCGCGCGCTGGAGGCGGGGCACGAGGTCTCGGTGCTCGATTCGGACCCGCTCTCCCACGAGCGCCTGGACAAGGACCAGTCGACCAGCTGGGAGGACGCCGGCGGACGATTCACCGTCGGCGCCGCGCTCGAGGTCGACGGCCTGATGGAGGCCGGTATCGAGGGGGCCGACGTATTCATGGCCGCTACCAGCGGCGACAACACCAACCTTGTGATCGCTCAGCTCGCCCAGCGCCGCTTCAACGTCCCCCGGGTCGTCGTCCGCGTCGCCGACCCCGCGCGGGCCGCCTGGTACTCCGAGCAGGGCCTGCTCACGATCTGCCCCACGCAGCACGCCATCGACGAAGCCGAAGAGGTCGTGCTCTCGGCATGAGGGGACCACGCTGATGTACGTCATCATCGCCGGGGCGGGCAAGGTCGGATGGAACCTCGCCCGCGAGCTGATCGCCAAGGACCGCGAGGTCACCCTGATCGAGTCCGACCACCGCCGGTACCGGATCGTCGAGGAGGAGCTCGAGCATGCCGCCCAGTACGGCGATGCCACCGAGCTGTGGGTGCTCGAGCGCGCCGGTATCCAGCGCGCCGACCTCGTGATCGCCGTCACCGGCGACGACGAGGACAACATCCTGATCTGCCAGGTCGCCAAGGAGAAGTACGGCTGCGAGCGGATCGTCGCCCGCGTCAACAACCCGCGCAACCTCGATCACTTCAAACTGCTCGGCGTCCAGCCGGCCGTGTCGGCCACCGACCTGATCCTGCGCCTGATCGAGCACGAGGTGCCCGAGTACGGCCTCGTCCAGCTGCTTGCCCTCGAGGAGGAGCACCTGGAGATCATCGAGCTCGAGGTGGGGGAGGGTTCCGCGGCCGCCGGCCAGCGGGTGCGCGACGTCATCCTGCCCGACGGCTCGCTGATCATCTCCGTGCTGCGCGACGGCACCGGCTTCGTCCCCAAGGCCGACTCGGTGATCGAGGCCGGCGACCAGGTGCTGCTGATCCTGGATCCGGGGCTGGAGGGCGACATCACGCCTCGCTTCTCTTCCAACGGCTCGGTCTCGGCCAGCAGCTAGACCGCCGCCCCGATGGCCGACCGCGACGTCGAATACCTGCTGATCGGCGGCGGCGTGGCCGCTGCCAACTGCGCCCGCTGGCTGCGCAAGTCCGGCGCCGACGGCTCCATCATGCTCGTCGGCCGCGAACCCGACCTCCCCTATGACCGCCCGCCGCTGTCGAAGGGCTACCTCCGGGGCACCGAGTCGCGGGAGGACGCGGTCCTGCACGACGCCGCGTTCTGGACGGGCAAGGACATCGAGGTGCTGACTCGCACCTCGGCGATGAAGCTTGACCTCCAGGCCCGCACGGTGAAGCTGTCCACCAAGGAGGAGGTCGGCTTCGGCCAGGCCCTGCTGGCCACCGGCGCCAACGTGCGACGGCTCAACGTCCCGGGCGCCGAGCTGGAGGGAATCCACTACCTGCGCACGTTCGGCAACAGCGACGCGATCCGCGCGGACGCCGCCGGCAAGCGCGTCGTGCTGATCGGCGGCTCCTACATCGCCTCCGAGGTGGCCGCCAGCCTCACCGAGATGGGCAGCCGATGCGCGATGGTGATGATGGAGCCCGTCGCCCTCAGCCGCAGCTTCGGCCCCGAGGCGGCGCGGTACTTCCATGACGTGCTGACCGACCACGGCATCGAGATCCACGCCGAGGACGAGCTCGACCGCTTCGAGGGCGCCGACGGGCGCGTCACCAGGGTCGTGACCAAGAACGGGCGCGAGCTCGAAGCCGACGCTGTGATCATCGGCGTGGGGGTCAACCCCGACGTGATGCTCGCCCGCGGTGCCGGCTTGGAGCTGGGCGAGCGCGGTGGCATCGTCGTCGACTCGCACCTGCAGACGGCCACCCCCGGTGTGTTCGCCGCCGGCGACGTCGCCGAGTATGCGAGCGTCGTACACGGCGGCCGGCGGATCCGCGTCGAGCACTGGGACGTCGCCTTCGGTCACGGCAAGACCGTGGCCCTCAACATGCTCGGCAAAACGGCCGACTACGACGCCGTTCCGTATTTCTTCTCCGATTTGTCGGACTGGGCGGCGATCGAGTACGTCGGCCCGGCCGTCGACGGCTGGGACCGCGAGATCGTCCGCGGCTCGCCACGGGACGGCGCGTTCACCGTCTTCTACCTGCACGACGGGTGCCTCGCGGCCGCCCTCACCGTCGGACGCTCCGACGACCTGCAGGCCGCCCGCCGGCTGATCGCCTCCGGTGCCGGGATCGGCGACAGAGCCGACGCGCTCGGCGACCTCTCGAGCGATCTCGACGCGATCTAGCTGACCGCCGTCCCCGGGATCGCCGGTGACTGCGGGGCAAGGACTCGAACCTTGATAACCAGCTCCAGAGGCTGGCGTCTTGCCATTAGACGACCCCGCACTGCCCCGACAGCATAGCCAAGCCTCGCGGGTTCGTCCCCACCGTTTCCGAACACACGTTCGTGCTGCCGCAACGCTCCGCGACGCCGCCGAGACGCTGTCGCGCCCGGCGTCGGTCAGCCGGGATCTTCGATGCCGAGGCGGGGGATGTGGTGGGTGCCGAGCGCGACGTGGACGATCTCGGTGTCGCAGTAGAAGTCAAACGCGTAGTCGCCGCCTTCGCGGCCGATGCCGGAGGCTTTGACGCCGCCGAACGGGGTGCGGAGATCGCGGACGTTCTGGGAGTTGATCCAGCACATGCCGGTATCGATGGCGTGCGCGACGCGGTGCGCGCGGCGGATGTCGTTGGTCCACACGTAGGCGGCCAGGCCGTAGGGGGTGGCGTTGGCCAGACGGATCGCGTCGGTCTCGTCGGTGAACGCCATCGCGACGAGTACCGGTCCGAAGATCTCCTCCTGAAAAACGGTCATGTGCTCGGTCACGTCGGCGATCACCGTCGCCTGCAGAAAGTTGCCGTCCGCAAGCCCGGGCGGGCGCTCCCCGCCGGCCAGCACCCGCGCGCCGTCCGCGCGCGCCGACGCGATGTACTCCATCACGCGGGCGTGATGCTCGGGGCCGATCAACGGCCCCAGCTCGGTGTGGGGGTCGGCCGGATCCCCGACCCGGATCTTGGTGGCGCGTTCGGCGACGGCGGCGACGATCTCCTCATACCGGCTCTCCTGGACGAGCAGCCGCGACCCGGCGGTACACCGCTGGCCGTTCATAGTGAAGATCTGCGCCAACGCCGCATCGACGCACAACCCCGGGTCGGCGTCGTCGAAGACCACCACCGGCGACTTGCCACCCAGCTCGATCGAGGAGCGCTTCAACGTCGCCGCGCCCGCCGCGATGATCGCCTGCCCCGTGCTCGTCTCCCCGGTAAAACAGATCAGATCCACCCCCGGATGCGCCGCCAGCGCCGCCCCCGCACTCTCCCCGAACCCGTGCACGACGTTAAACACCCCGGCCGGGATCTCGGCCTCCTCGAGCACCCCGGCCAACAGCGTCGCCGTCAGCGGCGACCACTCCGCCGGCTTGAGCACGACCGTGTTCCCCGCCGCCAACGCCGGCGCGATCCGCCACGTCGAGAGCATCAACGGCGCGTTCCACGGCATGATCAACCCCGCCACCCCCACCGGCTTACGAATCGTGTAATTCAGAAACTCATCACCGACCTGAAACGACCGGCCAGACAACTCCGTCACCACCCCCGCGTAATACTCGAAATTCTGCGCCGCGCGGGCCGCCAACCCCGCCATCTGCGCCACCGGCATCCCGATATCCGCCACCTCCCGCGCAATGAACTCCCCCGCGTGCCTCCGAATCCCAGCCGCGACCCGCCGCAACCCCGCCGCCCGCTCCGCCGCCTTCAACCCCGGCCACGGACCCTCATCAAACGCCCGCCGCGCCGCCCCCACCGCCGCATCAACATCCACCGCCTCCCCCGCCGCCGCGACCGCCAACACCTCATTAGTCGAAGGATTCAACGACACAAACGTCTCGGCAGTCGCACTGGCTCGGAAGGCGCCGTCGATGTAATGCTCCTGCACGCCATACGGCAGTGCGCTCGCGGTGGCAGACGGCTGCGCTCGGGTGTTCATCCCCACACCTCCGCGGCGGTCTCGACGACGAGCTCGAGCTTGGCGATCTCCTGCTCGACGGTGAGAGCGTTGCCGTCGACCGTCGAGGAGAACCCGCACTGGGGCGAGAGGCACAGCTGCTCGATGGCGATGTACCGGGAGGCCTCCTCGATCCGCCGCTTGAGCTCGTCCTTGTGCTCGAGCTCGCCGCGCTTGGTGGTCACCAGCCCGAGCACGACCAGCTTCTCGGGCGGGACATAGCGCAGCGGAGCGAAGCCGCCCGACCGCGCGTCGTCGAACTCGAGGAAGAAGGCGTCGACGGCGAGCTCGCCGAACAGCGCCTCGGCCACGAAGTCATAGCCACCCTCCGCCACCCACGAGGATCGGAAGTTGCCGCGGCACAGGTGTGTGGTCACCGTCAGCGACGGGGGCCGCCGGGTGATGGCGTCGTTGAAGGCGCGGATATAGGTCTCGTGCAGATGCTCGGCATCCTCGCCGCGCTCGTCGATCTCGGCACGTTGCGCGGGGTCGTTGAGATAGGCCAGACTCGTGTCGTCGAGCTGCAGATACGTGCAGCCGCGCTCGGCGACGGCGTCCACCTGTGCGGCGTAGGCGGCGCTCACATCGCTCCAGAACGCCTCCATGTCGGGATAGGCCGTCCCGTCGATGGCCGCGCGTCCGCCGCGGTAGTGGACCATGCTCGGCGAGGGAATCGTCAGCTTCGGTGTCATGCCCTCCGGCGCGATCTCACGCACGAACGTGAAGTCCTCGGCGAACACCGGGTGATCGAGGTGCACCCGGCCCGTCACCTCGATCCCCGAGGGTGTGAAGGTGATCTCGCCCCCCTCGTTGCGAAAATGCGAGGTGAACGTGTTCTCGGCCCGCTCGATGCCTCCGAGCTGGTAGATGAAATCCATGTGCCACGACCCGCGGCGAAACTCGCCGTCAGTCAAGGTCTGCAGGCCGACCCGCTCCTGCAGGGCGACCGCGGCGCGGATGGCGTCGTCCTCGACGGCGCGCAGGTCAGCGGCGCCGATCCGCCCGGCGGCATACTCGCCCCGCGCGTGCGTCAGCTCCGGCGGGCGCAGCAGGCTCCCGACATGATCGGCGCGAAACGGGGGAATCGTACGGGCGGTCATGGCCCAACCTCCTGTCGGTGTCGTATCGGGTGCGCCCGTCGCGGGTTGACCGATCCGAAGATCGAGCCGACGACCTGCTTCTCGTATCCCGCCAGGTTGAGCATGTTAATCGTCGGGGTCCGGAGGCATGGATGCGAACGAGCACCTCGGTCGCGCGCGGCGGATCGAGTTCGATCTCCTCGACCGTCCAGCGGTCGGCGCCGGGGTGCAGCACTGCGGCCTGCGTGATCATCAGCGTGGTCTCTCCTTCACGGAGGTCAGGTGGGCCCGGCGCAATCATGGGGCGACCTCTTCGCCGAGCAGCCGGACGTGCTCCACATCATCGACGTCGAGCAGATGTATGTAGATGCGGTCCGCGCCGGCGCCCACCCACTCCGCGAGACGCTCCGCCACATCCACCCGGTCGTCGGGAAGCCGTCGACGACGCAGTCGACGCCCTCGCCCCGTCATAGCCGAAAGACCTGAGCATCACGGGCTCCGGCTCAAGCGAGCCGCGCCCCGTCGCTGAGCGAGCGCAGCTTGGCCCAGCAGATGTCAGGGTCAACAGCCCCGAAGCCGGCCCACGTGCCGAAGCCGCAGTCGGTGCCGGCGATGACCCGGTCGGACCCGACGATGTCGCTGAAGGTCCGGATCCGCTGGGCGACGAGCCCGGGGTGCTCGATGTAGTTGGAGGTCGAATCGATCATCCCGGGACAGAGGACCTTGTCATCGGGGATGGTGGCGTCGCGCCAGACGGCCCATTCGTGCTGGTGGCGGGGGTTGGCCGCCTCGAACAGGATCGTCTGGGGCTTGACGGCCAGCACGGCGTCGATGATCCGCTCGAGCTCGATGTCGAAGTGGTGGGGCCCCTCGTAGTTGCCCCAGCACAGGTGCAGGCGCACCTTCTCGGCGGGGATGTCGCGCAGGGCGACGTTGATGGCCTCGACGTGGCGCACGACGCTGGCCACGAACTCATCGTCGCTGTTGTCGCGGTACATGATGTGACGACCCATCGCCAGGTCGGGCGCGTCGATCTGCAGTTGAAGCCCGGCGGCGACGATCGACTCGTACTCGGTCTTCATCGCCTCGCCGATGGCGTTCAGGTACTCGTCGAGGGTGGGGTAGTGCTCGTTGGGGGCGAACAGGGCGACGATGCCCGGCGAGGGGGCGTTCATGAACGCCCCGGCCACGGGCTGGCCGTCGATCGCCGCCTGCAGGTGCCGCAGGTCGCGCTCCAGGGGCTCGGGATGCTCGTAGGCGATCGGGCCGCGGCAGATCGGCCGCTGGTAGGTGTACCCGGCGGGGCCGCTGGCCAGGCGGTTGCGGAACCGCGGATAGGCGTCGAGGTCTGCGGGGGTGGCCCGGGGGACGTCGCCGATCTCGAAGCCGCTCAGCCGGTGGCGGATGTAGGTGGCGTAGCCGATCTTGCCCATCTCGCCGTCGGAGACGAGGTCGACTCCCGCCTCCACCTGGTGGGCCACGCGGTCGCGCACCGCCTCACCGATCACCCGGTCGTACTCGTCGGCGTCGACCGGCTCGCCCTTGTCCTCGGCCCAGATGACGTCGACGACGTCCTGGGGCCGGGGCAGCGAGCCGACGTGGGTGGTGAGTACGCGGCTCACACGGCGTCCGGCGCCGTCGTCGCCGGCGACGGTGGCCACGTGCCGCCGGGGCTGGGATAGGACACGCCGAGATCGATCGCTCCCAGCTGGCGCCAGAAGTCCTCGCGCAGCATCGTGTTGCGGTGCGCCGCCATCGTCGCCAGGTCGCGGAACAGCCGCTCGAAGCGCTGGCCGTTCTTGACCGCGCTCGAGCCGATCGTGCGCAGCAGGTGCTGCTCCACCGCCTCCCACGCCTGGACCATCGTCTCGCGGGCGATCGCCGCCAGCCGGGCGTCCTGCGCCCACGTGTACGGGCGCTCGCCGGCGGCGTTCGACGCGCACATCTCCATGTGCTCCTGTGCGCAGCGCATCATCGCCGCCTCGGCGGTCTGGACCTTGACGAGCGCCGCGCCGTACCAGCGCTGGAAGTCGGCGTTGTGCACGCGGGGACCGAACGGTGGCAGCGGGGTGGGCTTGTCCCTCGTCCAGTTGGCGTACTCGTCGAGGGCGTTGTAGGCGCCGCCGATGACCGTGCAGGCCAGCGAGAGCGTGAAGATGACGAGCGCGCGGCCGCCGTACATCGGGTTGCCGTGCAGCGCGACCCCGGGCGTTCCGTCCTCGACGCGCACGTCGATCATGTTGACGTCCTCCAGGACGGCGTGGGCGGGGACGAGGGCGCCGTCGAAGCGGATCGTGTCCGAGCCCGTGCCCTTGAGGCCGAGCGAGTCGCCCCAGTCGTCGAGGACGGTGAACGCCGAGCGGGGGGCGACGTACAGGCACACCCGCGGCATCCCCCGCTCGTCGGTCTCGGGCAGCATCGCCTGCCCCAGGAAGTAGGTCGAGTACGGGATGCCCGAGCAGTAGGCGACCGCGCCCTCCAGCCGGTAGCCGCGCTCCTCGCGGGTGGCCCGCACGCTCGGCGCCGCCACCGACGCGCAGCGGAAGTTCCCGCCGGCGAAGACCTCGTCCTGGAGGGATTGGCCGAACCACGAGGCGACCTGGAGGGCGTGATTGGCCGACAGGCACGCGCCCCACGCGGCCGACATGTCGCCGCGGGCCAGCTCGACGCCGACACGCATGAACGTCGGCACGTCGACCTCCAGTCCGCCGTAGCGCCGGGGGACGTACATCCGGTAGAAGCCGGCGTCCTCGAGCGCACGGTGCAGCTCCGGCGAGAAGTGCGTGCGCTCCTCGGTCTCGGCCTGCTGGCGGACGAGCTCTCCGCGCAACGCCCGCGCGCGCTCCACGAGCTGCTCGGCCGTGATCTCGGCTTGAGCGGCCGGCCGCATCAGCCGTCCGCCAGGGCCGACTGCCGAACCTCGCTCGGCGTCGCGTCGAACTCGCGCTTGAACACGCGTGAGAAGTGGGCGGCGTCGCAGAAGCCCCAGCGAAATGCGATGTCGGTCACCGAGCCGCCGTTGGGCTGCTGCAGGTCCTCCATACATCGGGCCAGCCGCTCGGCGCGCACCAGCCCGGCCACCGACACGTCGTCGTCCTCGAACAGCGAGTGCAACGTGCGCACGGAGATCGCGTAGGCGCTCGCGATCGTGCCCGGACCGAGCTGGGGATCCTGGAGATGGCTGCGGACATAGCGGCCGATCTCGGCGCGCATCGCGGAGCGCGAGGTCGCGCGGCTCGTGGGGAGGTTGGGCTCGACGGCGGCGCGCAGCAGCTCCAGTGCGGCAGTCGCCGCCGCGGCGCCGGCCGCCGCATCGAGCTGCGGCTGCTCGGCCACGAGCGCATTCATGTAGCGCACGAGCAGGCGGGCGGTCGGGCTGCCCTGCAGCGAGGGCAGCGGGTCCAGTGACCTCAGCCGCGGGCAGACGGCGAACACCCGCTCGCGGGGGAACAACAGCGTGCGCTTGTGAAACGGTTCGACGATCTCCACCTCGGTCGGCAGCCGGCCGTCCCACAGCACCATGTCGCCGGGTCGCAGCGCCAGCTCGCGCTCGCCCTCGCGCACGAGCTCCACTCCTCGGCCGACGAACTGAAAGCCGAGCACGTCCTCGTGCCGGGCGCCCGGTGGGCTGCCGATCACCGACTGACTGCGATGGCCGAGAAACGGCGACGCCGCGCAGTCGAGCAGCATCAGGTCACCGACCCGACGCTGGGTGACGGCGGCCACGAAGGTTGCGGGCGTGCGCCGCGTGGCGCGGACATCGAAGGCGAGATGGGTGTCGGCGAGAATCCCCGACCAGGACTTCAGCCGGGTCGCCACGTCGGACCCCCGCGCGCGCCAGCGCACCGGCGGCCATGACGTGTCGCCGGCCGGCGCCTGCGCCACTGCCTGCGATGGAGCCGTGCTGTTCATCCTCTCCGACCTGCCTCTGATCCCACGGCCATTCCTATCCTATTGCAGCCTCTGGCTGCGAGCGCCGGGCGGCCAGGGCGACGAAGCAGTCCAGCGCCGCCGGGTCGGCCAGCGCATCACGGCTGGCCACCTTCTCGGCTGCCTCTCCGCGCAGGATCCGCTTGACCGGCGCCTCGAGCTTCTTGCCGGTCAGCGTGCGCGGGATCCCCGGCACGACGACGATCTCGTCCGGGACGTGGCGCGGTGACAACTGGCTGCGCAGGGCCGACACGACGCGTTTGCGCAGGCCGTCGTCGACGTCGGCGCCGGGCGCGGGGACGACGAACAGCAGCAGCTCGCCCATCCCGCCGCTGGCGTCCTCCAGGTGGACGACGAGCGAGTCGGCCACCTCGGGCAGGTCCTCGATGACCGCGTAGAACTCGCCGGTCCCCAGCCGCACGCCGCCACGGTTGAGCGTCGCGTCGCTGCGGCCTGACAGCACGCAGCTGCCGCGCTCGGTGAACTGGATCCAGTCGCCCTGGCGCCAGATCCCCGGGTAGACGTTGAAGTATGAGTCGCGGTAGCGCTCGCCGTCGGTGTCGCCCCACAGGGCGACGGGCATTGACGGCAGTGGCCGGCAGATCACCATCTCGCCGCGCTGATCGATCACCGTGTTCCCGTTCTCGTCGAAGGCGCGCGCGTCGACGCCCAGGCACGAGCCGGCGATCTCGCCCTCGTACACGGGCAGGGCCGGACTGCCCGACACCAGGCCTGAGCAGACGTCGGTGCCGCCCGATCCGTTGATCAGCAGGATGTCAGGGCCCAGCTGCTCGTAGATCCACCGGTATCCCTCGGCGGGCAGCGGCGAGCCCGCGGTGATGATGATCTTGAGCTTGGCGAGGCCGAACTGCTCCCGGAGCTTGAGGCCGGCCTTGCGGCAGGCCATGACGTACGGGGGCGAAACGCCGAGCACCGTCGCCGCGTTGGAATCGGCCAGCCGCCACATCTCGCCGAGATCCGGCCAGTTGGGGTCGCCGTCGAGCATCACGATCGAGGCGCGCAGCAGCAGGCAGGAGACCAGCGCGTTCCACATCATCCATGCGGTCGTGGAGAACCACTGCAGCCGCTCGCCCGGCTTGAGGTTCCACACCAGGCCCTGGCTCTTGAGGTGCTCGACGAGCTGACCGCCGTGACCGTGGACGATCGCCTTGGGCAGACCGGTCGTGCCCGAGGAGAACAGCACGTACAGCGGGTGATCGAAGGGCACGGGGTCGAACTCGAGTGTGCCGGCCTCCGCGGCGAGCTCATCCCAGTGGATCGTGTCGGGGACCTCAGCCTCGCCGTAGGGCACGGACACAACGTGCTCAAGGCTCGGCATCTGCGAGCGAATCGCCTCAACCTCGGCGCGCCGGTCGATGTAGCGGTCGCGAAAGCCGTATCCGCCCACGCAGAAGAGCACCTTGGGCTCGATCTGCGCGAAGCGCGCGACGACGCTGCGGGCGCCGAACTCCGGTGCGCAGGTCGCCCAGATCGCGCCCAGGCTGGCGGTCGCGATGAACCCGACAAGCGTTTCGGGGATGTTCGGCATGTACGCGACGACGCGGTCACCGGGGCCCACGCCGAGCCGCTGCAGCCCGGCGCGGGCGCGGGCGACACGGGCGCGCAGATCGCCGAACGTCAGCTCCTCGGGCTCCCGCGTCTGCGACTGGGCGACGACCGCGACGCGCTCGAGGTCCTCCTCGCGGCCGACGAGGTGCTCGGCGTAGTTGAGCTGGGCGCCGGTGAACCACTTGGCCCCGGGCATCACGGGGTTCTCCAGCACCCGGTCATAGCCGCGCGCGGCGCGGACTTCAAAGAAGTCCCAGACCGCGGCCCAGAATCCCTCCAGATCGGTGATCGACCAGCGGCGCAGCGCCTCGTAGTCCGCGAAGTCCCGGCCGCGCTCGTCGCGCAGCCACTCCATGAAGCGGCCGACCTCCGTGCTCTGGCGAAGGTCCTCCGGTGGCGTCCACAGGATGTCTCCGATCATCTCCGCCTCCGTCTCCTCACTCGTGTGATGGCGATTGCGATTCTGACACCGGCGGGGTCCAGTGAGGCACGCCGAGCGCGTGCTCCTGGAGGTCGATCGCCGTCTGGATCATCTCGCTCTCGCCGCCGCGGCGCGCGATCAACGAGATGCCGGCGCTCCAGCTGACCGGCAGCGAGGCCACGGGCATCCCGGTCAGGTCCCACAGCGCCGTGAGCGCGATCATCGGATCGCCCGGTCCGCCGGCGTGCCCGCGGTCATAGCCGGGGCCGCGGCCGTACGGCTCGATCGGCAGCGTCGGCTCGAGCACGAGATCGATGTCGTGCTCGGAGAACCAGGCCTCCCAGGCGCCTGCGCCGGCGGCCCGGCGCGCCTGGGCGGCGAGGTAGCCGGCGGCGTCGGTGAACCCACGGGACGCCTCGACGAACTCGGCGATCGCCGGGCGATAGCGCTCGTGGCGGTCGGCGTAGGCGCGGTGCTGGGCCCACACCTCGGTGGACAGGATCGTGCCCAGGTCGCTCCAGTCCAGGTGCCACGGAGCATCGGCGCTGATCACTCGCGCGCCGAGGCGCTCACAGGCCGCGCGGGCGGCATCGAGCGCGCCGGCGATCGCCGGCTGCACGGCGGCACGCTCCGCGCGGTCGGTGACGGCGATCGTCACGCCCTCCAGCGGGCGAGACCCGGGACGCGCGGCCTCGGGCAGTGGGGGCAGCGGCGCCGGCGGGGGGGCCAGCGGATCGATCGGAGGGCCACCGGCTGCCATCGCGCCCAGCAGCGCCGAGCAGTCGGCGATCGTCCGCGCCATCGGCCCGGGATGGTCGAGGCTGGCGGCCATGGGAATGATGCCGTGCAACGGCAGCCGGCCGTGCGTGGGCTTGATCGCGCTCGTGCCACAGCACGCCGCGGGGATCCGCAGCGAGCCGCAGGTATCCGATCCCAGCGCGGCGGGCGTCATCCGGGCGGCGAGCGCGGCGGCGCTGCCACCGCTCGAGCCGCCGGCGACGCGATCCAGCGCCCACGGATTGCCGACCTGGTCTGTGGTGCCGCCGGCGGCGAACTCGTGCGTGTGGGTGTGCCCCAGGAGCACCATCCCGTCCGCCTCCAGCCGGGCCCAGACGACCGCGTCGCGCGAGGCAACGTTGCCCTCCAGGACCGCGCTCGAGGCGGTCAGCGGCAGCCCGGCGACACCGTAGAGGTCCTTGACGGCGATCGGGATCCCGCACAGCGCCGGCGCTGCCGCGCCGTCGCGCCCCCGGCGCGCGTCGGCTGCGCGAGCGGCATCGCGGGCGCGGTCTGCGTACACGCGCACCCAGGCGTTGATCGCCTGCGGCGAGCCGTCGAAGCTCGGCGGCCCGCCGTTGCGCCGGTCGATCGCCGCCAGGCAGGCCTCGGTGAGCTCAGCCGAGGAGAGGCGGCGCTCGGCCAGCTGGGCGCGCGCGTCGAGCAGCCCCAGATCGGCGGGGTCGGTGGCGACGTCCTGTAGTCCCTTCAACGGCACGGCATCTCTCCTCGCGGCGGCTCTCACCGGACACCCGGTCGTGCGCCATTCGTACGCATGACGACCGGATGTTCTCAAAGCGTACGTGATAACTTTGGCCTCCGGGAGAGCTTCCCCGTGCAACGAGGATGATCGACCACGCGCACACCGCAGCTGTTCACGCGGCCGACGAGCCCGAACGGTCGATCGCGGCTGTGAGGACCGTGCGCGACGCCGTCTTCGACGTGATGCGCCGACTGGGGATGACGACGATCTTCGGCAACCCCGGATCGACGGAGATCCCCTTCCTGACCGGCCTGCCGGCCGACATCCACTTCGTCCTCGGATTGCACGAGGGGTCGGTGGTGGGCATGGCGACCGGCTACGCGCTGGCCCGCAATCAGCCGGCGCTCGTCAACCTGCACACCGCCGCCGGCCTGGGCAACGCGGTCAACGCGATCGCCAACGCCCGTGACTCTCGGGCGCCGCTGGTTGTGCTCGTCGGCCAGCAGGACCGCCGCCAGCTGGCGTATGAGCCGTTTCTCTCCGGACGGGCGCTCGAGCGCCTGGCCGGGGACTACCCGGTGTGGACGAGTTTCCCGTCGCGCGCCGAGGACGTTCCCGGAGCGGTGGCGCGCGCCTACAACGAGGCGCAGAGCCAGCGCGGGCCGGCGGTCGTGGTGGTGCCGATGGGCGACTGGCTGGTCGAGTCCGACGAGCACGCTGCCGGATGGCCCGAGCGCACGGTGCGTGCCCATCTCACGTCCGCGTCCGAGGTGGCCGAACTCGCGGAGATGATCGAGCGCGCCCGCCGGCCGGCGATCGTGGTCGGCCACGGCGCCGACGGCGCCGATGGATGGGAGGCGGTGACCGCGGTCGCCCAACGGTTGCGCTGTCCGGTGTGGCAGGAGTCATTCACCCGGCGGGCCGGCTTCCCCCAGGACCATCCGCAATTCGCCGGCCATCTGCCATGGCAGCGCGTGGCGATGCGCCAGACGCTCGGCGCCCACGACCTCGTGGTGGCGATCGGGTGCAGCGCCTTCCGTCTGTACCTGCTCGACGACGACGGGCCCATGGTCCCGGCGGGCACGCGGGTGGCCGTGCTGACCGACGATCCCGCCGAGGCTCATCGCAGTCCGTGCTCGCTGGCCGTGATCGCGCCGGTGGCGTCGGCCTGTGCGGCGCTTGCCCAGCAGATCGCTCCCCGCGACGACGATCCGCCCACGCCCTTGCTGCGCCCGCCGGCCGAGCCGCCGCCCGCAGCGGGGGAGCGGCTCAAGGCGGTTCACGTGCTTGACGCGCTGGCCCAGCGGCTGCCGTGCGACGCCGTGCTGGTGGAGGAGACCCCGTCCAGCCAGCCGGAGCTGTACCGGCGGGTGGCGGTGCGCTCGCCCGGGGGTTTCATGGCCTGCGGCAACGGCGGCCTGGGCTTCGGCGTCGCGGGCTCGATCGGGCTGCGGATGGGCGACCCCAACCGGCCGGTGGTGGCCGTCGTCGGCGACGGCTCCTCGATGTACGCCATCCAGGCGCTGTGGAGCGCCGCGCACTATGAGATCGGCGTGCTGATCATCGTGATGGCCAACGGCCGCTATGCCGTGATGGACAACCTGGCTCGTGCCGCCAGGGCGCCGGCCGCGTGGCCGGCCTTCGGATCGATCGACATCGCCGGCATCGCCCGCTGCCTCGGCTGCCCGGCGGTCAACATCACCACCCACGAGGGGCTGATCGAGACCTTCGATGAGGTGCTGCCCGGCCTCGCCGGCCGGCGCGAGCCGTTGCTCGTCGAAGTCGCACTCGGCTGCTGACGGAGCCCAGCGCCATGCCGACCCGTCCGGCGCGTCGGCAGATCGTCGTCCTGGCCGCGCTCTCGGCGTTCGGCCCGCTGTCGCTGGACATGTACCTGCCGGGGCTCCCCTCGCTGACCCGCGAGCTGCACGCCACCGCCTCCGCCGGGCAGCTGACGATCACCGCCTGCATGCTCGGCCTGGGCGTGGGGCAGCTGATCGCCGGCCCGCTCTCGGATGCCCGGGGACGGCGGGGCACGCTCTTGGTTGGGATCGTCGCCTATGCGGTCGCCTCCGTGGCCTGCGCGGTCGCCCCGAGCGTCGGAATGCTCGTGGTCGCCCGGCTGGTCCAGGGGATGGCGGGCGGCTTCGGGATCGTCGTCGCCCGGGCGATCGTGCGCGATCTGTCAAGAGGGGTGACGGCAGCGCGCATGTTCGCGCTGCTGATGGGCATCACCGGGGTGGTGCCGGTGTGCGCTCCGCTGATCGGCGGCCAGGTGCTGCTCATCACCTCGTGGCGCGGAGTGTTCATCGTGCTGGCGGCGCTGGGGGTGCCCCTGCTGATCGCCACGGCCGTGCTCCTGCCCGAGACCCTGCCCGTGCCCGCGCGCCACCGGGGCGGTCTGCGGACGATCGTCAAAACGTTCGGGCGGCTGCTCGGCGATCGCACCTTCAGCCCCTACGCATTGGCGTTCGCGCTCTCGTTCGCCGCCATGTTCGCCTACATCGCGGGCTCGTCGTTCGTGCTCGAGGACATCTACCACCTCAGTCCGCAGCTGTTCAGCCTGATCTTCGCCGTCAACTCGGCGGGGCTGATCGCCCTGTCGCTGATCGGCGGTCGGCTCGTCGGCCGGATCGGCCCCGCGACCCTGCTGCGCCGCGGGCTGTTCGGCACGTTCGCGGCGTCGGTGTGCACGCTGCTGGTGGTCGTCTCCCACGCCGGCCTGGGCTGGTTGCTGGTGTGCTTCTTCGGGCTGCTCGCCGCCAACGGGATCGTGCTCCCCAACGGCACCGCGGCCGCGATGGGGTCAGGACAGTCGGCTCTCGGGGCGGCCTCGGCACTGCTGGGGCTCGGCCAGTTCGGGCTGGGTGCGGTGGTGGCCCCGCTCGTCGGCGTGGCCGGTAGCCACGACGCGGTCCCGATGGCGGTCGTGATCGCCGTCGCCGGCACCGCGGCGATCACGGTCGATCTCGTCTTCGCCCCCCGGGGCGTCACAACCGTGACCGAGGCCGGCTAGCGCTAGCCGAGCGTCCGCGCGGCCTCGGCCACGGCGTGCGCGGCTGCCTTAAGGCCTTCGCGTTCGTCGGCGTTGAGCGGCCACTCGACGATCTCCTGCATGCCCCCGGTGCCGAGGCGAACGGGGACGCTGAGGCTGACCCCGTCGATCCCGTACTCGCCCTCCATCATCACCGACGCGGTCCACAGCTCATCGTCGCCGCCGGCGAGCGCGCCCACCATCCGCGCGACCCCCAGCCCCGAGGTCCATGTCGATGACCGGGGGTGGGCGGGATCGTGTAATGCGACGTGGCGCACGTACCAGTCGTTCAGCCACTGGCGCACGTCGGCCGCCTCGCGCGCGTCGAGACTCACCGGCTTTCCGTTGACCTGCACCCGAGACAGCAGCGGAACCGCCGCCTCGCCGTGCTCGCCGAGCGTCCAGGCGTCGACCGAGCCGAGGGCGACGCGGAGCCGCTTGGCGATGCCGGTCCGCAGGCGCAAGGTGTCGTTGAGCGTGTAGCCGAGCACCTGCCGGCGGGCGAGGCCGGTCCGGCGCAGCGCCCAGGTGCACAGCGGATCGACGGGGTTGGTGACGACGATCAGGACCCCGGTCCAGCCGTCGCGGAGGGCATCGAGCAGAGGGGCGAGGATCCGCGCATTGTCAGCGAGATAGACCATCCGCGACTCGTTGACGGTCAGCGGCGCCGAGGCGGCCATGACGACGACGTCGGCCGACGCCAAATCGGACAGCGCCCCCTCGCGCACGGTGCCGGTGGTGCGCTGTTCGAGGACCTGCTCGAGGTCCCAGAGGTGCGAGCGCAGCATCGACGGCCGGGTGTCGGCCATGACGACGTCGCAGTCCAGCGGTCCCGTCAGCAGGTTGAACGCGACCGAGGCGCCGACGCCGCCCCCGGCCCCGGCGATCGCGATCCTCACACGACGACCCGCTCGGAGCTGGCCGAGCGGACTGCGAAGTACCCGTGCTCGCCGCTGCTCAGGTAGGCGGCGAGCCGGCTGGCGAGCGACATGATCGTCAGCGACGGGTTGACCGAGAGCGTGCACGGCACCGCCGAGCCGTCGCCGACGAACAGGCGGCGGACATCGTGGCTCTCGCCGTGGGCGTCGAGAACCGACCGCTGTGGGTCAGAGCCCATGCGGCAGCCGCCCTGGACATGCGTGCTCGATTGGCTCGAGGGCAGGACGCGCTGGGCGCCGGCCGCCAGCAGCACCTCGCGGGCGAACCGCAGCGCGTGGTCGTCGCGCTCCTGCTCGAGGGCGCTCCACGCATAGGAGTACCGGTCATTGCCGTCCGCGTCGATCCACGCGACGCCGTTGTTCTCGTCGGTGACCATCGTAAGCAGGCCGCTGAAGTACCGATATCTGCGTACCGTCTCGCTCAGCTCCTGGCCCCACATCGGCACGCCGTTCTCATCGGAGACCATGACCGAGAAGCCGATCGGGTCCTGGATCGTGGCCGCCTCGACGATGAAGCCGCCGTCTTCGTCACGCTGGTGGCTCATGCAGTGCGCGGTGATCGGGTAGACCATGTGCGCGTCCTGGGGCTCGTCGAACAGGCCGACGATGATCCGCGCGGGATGCCAGCCGACGTGGCGTCCGATCAGTTTCGAACTGGCGGAACCAGCGGCCGCCTCGCGGATCCCGGAGCGCAGCAGCAGCTGGGGGGTGGCCATCGCCCCGCCGGCCACCACGACGACGCTGGCATCCACGCGGTGCGAGCATCCGTCGGCGTCGTCGTACTGAACGCCGGTCGCCTCCAGCCCTGAGCCGTGATCCTCGATCACGACCCGCTGGACCGTGCACCCCGCGCGCAGCGTCAATCGTCCCTCGGCCCACGGGGGGTGGATGTAGACGTTCATCGAGTTCTTGCCGGCGTTGGTGGGGCACCCCTGCAGGCACGAGCCGCAGCGCATGCAGTTGGCGTCCGTGTAGGACATGACGGGCTCGAGCCCGGCACCCATCGCCTCGAAGCCGGGGACGACGGTGTGGACGCATTTCTGCCAGTCAGACCGCTCACGCACCCCCAACCGCGCCTCGACGCGCTCGAAATGAGGCGCGAGATCGGCGGCACCGAACGGGTCGCCGTCCGCACCGAGCAGGCCGCCGGCGGCGTGCCATTTGGCGTAGTCCTGGTCGGACGGCCGCAGCGCCACCTTCGTGTTGACCGTGCTCGTGCCGCCCACGCACCGGCCGCGGATCACCGCCAGCGGCGGGGCGCCGGCGGCCGCCGGCTCCACCAGGGTGGGTGCGTACCAGATGTCGTGGTTGGCGCGCGCCTCCCACCGCACGAAGTCGGCCGCCGTGCGGTGGGGGCCGGCCTCCAGCAGGAGCACGCCCGCGCCGGCATCGGCGAGCTCGCCGGCCACCAGGCCCCCGCCGGCGCCCGAGCCGACCACGACGACGTCGAAATGCTCGCTCATGACGCCACCCCCAGGTACGACCAGTCCTTGTTGATGCGCGTTGCCAGCGGCGGCGCGAAGCCGATCTCCTCCCACGCACCGGGACCGGCCGCCCCGGGCGCGACGAAATCCGAGTAGTAGGCCTCACAGGCCATCGCCCGCACCAGCCCGAAGGCGGGGGAGAGGGCGTGTTCGGCGAGCGCCTCCCGGCCCGCGGCCGCCGGGGCGGCCAGCTCGTCGAAGGCCGCCAGCACGTCGGCGCGGGGACCGGCCGGCATCCGCGCGAGCTGCGCGTCGATGTACACCTCGGCGCCGGTCCGGGCGCATCCGGGCACGATCAGCTCGCACACCGTGCGCACCGCAGCGCCGCGGGTCTGGTCGAGAACACGCAGATCAGGCATCGCGGATCACCACCTTCATCACCTCGGTTGGGTTGCTCATGGCAAAGCTGAGAGCCTCGGGTGCCTGGGCGAGGGCGAACTCGTGGCTGACGAGCCGGCCCACCGTCTCGGAGTTGCGCTCGACCACCGCCACCGCCTCGGCGAAGTCCTCGCTCGTGCAGCAGCACACGCCTCGCACATCGAGCTCCTTCTCGGTGAGCGAGCCGATCCGCAGCGGCACCTCGTGGGTCGACATCCCGACCTGGACGGCCCGTCCGGCCGGCGCGACCATGTCGACCATCGCCCGCACCGCGCCGGGCACGCCGGTGGCGTCGACTGCGACCGGCGGTCCGGTCTGACCCGCCCACTCCCGAGCGGAGGCGACGACGCTGTCGCCGTCGCTCCACGCCAGCGTCTCGGCACCGAGCGCGGCGGCGAGCTTGAGCCGCTCAGGCTGCACGTCGATGGACAGCACCTCGGCGCCGAGCTCGCGGGCGACGAGGCACACGCACTGACCGATCGGCCCCGCGCCGAGCACGACCACCCGCTCGCCGGCGGCGATCGCCCCCCGGCGCACGGCGCGAACGGCGATCGAGACGGGTTCCACCATCGCCGCGATCGCCCCATCGTCGGTCTCGATCGGGAACACCTGGTCCTGACCGATCGCGAGAAGTTGCTGGAGCCCGCCATCGAGGTGGATGCCGATCAGCCGGAAGTTCACGCACGCGTTGGGCCGCCCGACGCTGCACGGATAACAGTGCCCGCAGGCGTGGATCGGCAGCAGCGCCACACGCTGGCCGACGGCCAGGTTGGGCCGGCAGTCGCTGCCCAGCGCCTGGATGACAGCGCCCACCTCGTGGCCCTGCACCCGCGGGAACTGGTTGCCGCCGGCCTCCGCGGAGAGATGGCCGGAGAAGAAGTGGTAGTCCGAGCCGCAGATGCCAACGGCCTCGGGAGCGACGAGCACCTCGCCGGAAGCCGGCGCGCCCGGGTCGGGCCGGTCCACCATCCTCATGGTTCCGACGAGCTCGGTGACGGCGGCGAGCATCGGCTCACCCTACCTCTGGGCCGGTCACGGGGATGTTGATCTCGACCCGGGCCCCGTCGGGATCGAAGAAGAAGAGCTGGCGCGGGCCGCCACCGGGGACGTCGTTGCGGACCGGCTGCACGCCGGAGCGCTCCAGGCGCTCACAGGCGCCGTCATAGTCGTGGGCGACGAACGCGATGTGATCGACCGGCCCGGGTCCGCCCGCCTGCTCGGGAACCGTCAGGCCGAGCGTCTGCGCGTGGGCGCGATACGACCCGCGGTCGGCGACGTGCAGGCAGGGCCGGGCGCCGGCGTAGAGCCAGAAGCCGTCGAACTCCAGGGAAGGACGTGCGCCGGCGCGCAGGCCGAGGGCGCCTTCGTAGAACTCCCGGGAGCGCTCGATGTCGTCGCTGAGCACGAGCACGTGGTCGAGCGTGCTCACTCCGGGCGCCGCGCTCATCCGCCTGCGGGGAGGCTCTCGTTGGGGGTGGTGAGGGGGACTGCGGGGGTGTCCGTGCCGCCGCGCAGGAGGTAGGCGGAGTGCAGGAGCTCGGGCGAGTCCTTGAGTTCTTGGGCGGTCCCGGAGTATTGGATGCGCCCGCCTTCCATGACGTAGGCGCGGTTGGCGAGGCCGAGCGCGACGGCGGCGAACTGTTCGATCAGCAGCACCCCGATGCCGGCGTCGGTGACGGTCCGGATCGTCGGGATCAGCCGTTGGACGACGACGGGCGCGAGCCCCAGCGACAGCTCGTCGATGATCACGAACTTGGGTTCGGACACGAGGGCCTGGGCGAGCACGACCATTTGCTGCTCGCCGCCCGACAGCGCGCGCGCTTGGTTGGTCAGGCGTTTTTGGAGTTCAGGGAACATCTCGAGCGCGCGCTTTCGCCCGGCGGTCCCGGCTTTGCTCGACAGGGTGTACGTCGCCACTTTGAGGTTGTCTTCGACGGTGAGTTCGGGCAGCAGGCGCCGGCCTTCGGGGACGATCGCCAGCCCGGCGCGGCGGATCCGTTCCGGACGCCGGCCGGCGAGCTGGTGTCCGGCGAGGGTGACGGTGCCGTGTTTGAGGGGCAGGACGCCGCCGACGGCGAGGACCATGCTGGATTTCCCGGCGCCGTTGGGGCCGAGCAGCGCGGTGACCTCGCCGGGGGTGACCTCGATCGAGACGTCACGGACGACATCGCGCCCGCCGCGCGCGACCGTCAGGTTGGCCAGCGCGAGGCTGTCGGTCATGCCGTCACCTCCTCGGTGCCGAGATAGGCGCGCACGACGTTGGGATCTCTGAGGACCTGCTCGGTCGGGCCGCTGGCGATGAGTTTTCCGAAATCGAGGACGGCGGTGACCGTGCAGCAGCTGGAGACGAGGCTCATGTCGTGATCGACGAGGATCGTCAGCGCGCCGGTGCGTTCGGGGATGGCTTTGATGATCTGCCCCATGCGTTGCGTCTCCTCATCCGGGAGTCCGGCGGCGGGCTCGTCGAGCAGGACGAGGCGGGGTTTGCCGACGATCGCGCGGGCGAGTTCGACGAGGCGGCGGTCTCCGGCGCCGAGCGTCCCGACCTTCATGTAGGCCGCGTGGTCAAGGCCGACGATCGTGATCGCGCCCAGCACATCGGTGCGGCGCTGGCTTCCCGACAGCTTGGAGTGCTCGTGGATCATCCCGACGTTGTCATAGACGGTGAGGTTCTCGATCGCCTGCTCGGTCTGAAACGTCCGCCTGACCCCCCAGCGGGCGCGGCGGAAATGCGCCATCCCGAGGAGGTTCTCCCCGAACGCCTGCACACTCCCGGCGGCCGGCTTGACGAACCCCGAGAGGACGTTGAAGAACGTGGTCTTGCCCGCGCCGTTGGGGCCGATCAGCCCGCAGGTCCCTTCTTCGAAGCGGACCGCCATCCCGTCCAGCGAGGTCACGCCACCGAACTTCACGGTGAGGTCGGTGACCTCGATCATGATGAGGTGGCCTGCGCGGTCTTCGCGCGTCGGGACCGGCCGGTCACAAAATTGAACAGCCGGGCCATGTCTCGGGGGAACTGATCGACGATCCCCGTGGGCGCGGTCGTCAGAACCTGCAGCACCCCGATCCCGAACAGGATCGTCAACCAGTCCGGGCTGACCCCAATGTCGTTCAAGACCGCGGGAAGGAGTTGGAACAGGACGCCGGCGATGACCGCCCCCCACAGGTTGTAGGCGCCCCCCATCAACACCACGGCGAGGAGGGTGATCGAGTCCTGGGTCTGAAAATCGATCGAATACAGGTACCGCGCCGCGCCCGCCAGCAACCCCCCGGCGACCCCGGTGACAAACGACGCGAGCGCGAACGCCCACAGCTTGTAGAGGGTGGTGTTGATTCCCGCCGCCAGCGCCGCCGGCTCGGACTGGCGGATCGCCGCCCACGCCCGGCCCGGGCGCGTGCGCAGATGGACGAGCACCAGCATGAACATCAGCGCGGCGACGATTACCGCGTAGCGGAAGAACGCCGGGTCGGTCGTCGCGATCCCCGGCCGGCGGATCGCCGGGATGTGCACCAGCGCGCCGTTGTAGCCGCTAAAGGAATGCCCACCGTTGGGGAAATTCAGCGTCGCGAGCACGACGGTGATCGCCCCGGCGAGCATCAACGTGATCAGCGCCAGGTACAGGCCGCGCATCCGCAGCGCCGGCAGGCCCACCAGCGTGCCGAGCGCCATCGTGATCAACCCCGACGCCAGCAGCACCAGCTCGTAGGGCAGCGAGGTGCCGAACAGCAGCCGGGCGGCGACCCACGCCCCGATCGCCAACACCGCCGCTTGGCCCAACGACACCAACCCGACGCGGCCGACCAAAACGCCGAGGCCGACCGCGACGATCGAATACACCGCGACCTGCGTCAGGGCGTCGATGTAATAAATGCTCAGCACCGCCGGCAACACGACCAGCACCACCAGCAGGAACACCGCGAGCACCCCGGCGCGGACCTGCACTCCCCGCGTGAACCGCGACGGCGCCGCCGGCCCCGACTCGGTCGTGCTGTCTGAGATCTCGGTGGCTGCCATAGCGCTTAGAACTCCTGACGGGCCAACGACAACACCCGCCGACGATTCAACACCAGAAGCGCCGCCGCCGCCAGCACGAAGGGGGTCATATCCCGATAGCTCGACAACGACGCGATCGGGGTGAGCAACGCCGATATCAATCCGATCACGATCGCGGCGACAAAGGTCACCCAAATCGAGCTCAGCCGCGCGATCAATGCCGCCGACAACGAACTGATCACGAGGAAGGTGAGGGTCGTCGCGTCCAACGCCACCAGATCACCCAACAAGATCCCAGCGACCCCCGACAGGATCCCGCAGCCAAACCACGCCGCCGCCTCCACCCGCCGCACCGGCACCCCCAGCGTCGCGGTGATCTCCCGATCATTGGCCATCGCCCGCATCGCCGTCCCCAACCGCGAGAACCGCAAGAAGACCGTGGTGACGACCGTCAACACGATCCCGATCGCGACCGCGATCACATCCGTCGTCGTCACCTGCACCTGCCCGATCATGAACCCATGGTTATCCGTTGGCAACGTGATCGCCCGCGACGCCCCACCCCCCGACGTCCACAACAGGTCCATCACTCCCAGCAAGATCAACGTCAACCCCAACGTCGCCGTGGCCTTCACCAACGGATCGCGACCCGCCAACGCCCGGCCGAACACCATCCCGTACGCCAGCGTGATCACCCCGCCGAACAGTACGCACACCAGATACGCCAGCCACTGATTCATGCCGGAATGGTTGATCAACTGCCACGCGATCAGCGCCCCGAACGCCCCCACCGCCCCGAACGACAGGTTCAGGACCCCGGTCGTCCGAAACAACACGATCATCCCCACCCCAGACAACGCATACACCCCTCCGAGCGCCAACCCCGTCACCACAAACGACTGCTCCTCAGACCACGTCGGCAACGACAGGGCGAATAGCAGGAAGGGGTGCATGCGTGTGTCCAGTGTTCCGATTGCTAGTTGGGAGTGATTCCCGCAGCCTTGGCCGCGGAGTGGTATTGAGCGATCTGCGGATCAGACGACGGGATCGCCGTGCAGCCCCGCGCAGTCACCATCTTGCCGTTGGACGGCGTCGTGGTGTAGTCCGCGTTGTTGGGGATGTGCAGGCCCACCTTGCCGTACGTCCACGGCTGGCAGAGCATCTCCGTCTTGGCGCTCTTGATGCCGATGATCGCCTTGTTGACGCTGGCGATCGTGTACGGCCCCTTGACCTTCTGTAGAGCCTCGGTGAGGAACTTGGCCAGGACGAACCCCATCTGGCTGAACGAGCCGATGCCGCCGGCCACGCTCTTGCCGTACTTGGCGAGGATCGCCTTGTAGAGCTGCATCTCCGGGCCGTTATGGTCGTCGGCGTCGGTCAGCTCGGCGTTGACGAACAGCTTGTGGTCCCACTTCGGTCCCAGCGCCTTGGCCAGGAAGTCGGTGTTGCACGGTGTCGAGCAGCCCCACGACTTCACCCGGTCCTCGAGGCCGAGCTTCTGCGCCGCCTGCAGGATCACGAGCGCCTCCGGCGGCGTGAAGTTCAACACCACCGAACCGGTCGGCCCGGCCGCATTGGCCAGGTTGATCGCGACCGAGTTGGCGTCGTTGATCGGTACGTTCTCGGTCATCGTGGTGATCGGCACGCCCGCCGCCTTGGCGACCGCCGTCGGACCGCCGGCGATGTAGCCGGTGCCCGGCACGTTGGACTGCACGAACACGATCTTCTTGGCGTGCTGCTGGGTGAGCGCGTACTCCACGGCTCCGTCGGAGCTGTAGCGCGGTCCCATGTTGACGGCCGCGCTGTTCGGCGTCGACCAGCACTCCGGCGCGATCCCGGCATCCATCTCGTAGATGCCCAGCTGCTTCCAGTAGGCCTGATTGATCGTGCACTCCAGCAGGTCGAAGACGCCGTTGATGGCGACGACGTGGTCGCCCTGGATCAGCTTCTTGGCGGCCGCTGCCACCTGCGAGGGCTGCGTCTGGTCGAGCTGGACGAACAGCTTGAGCGGGTGGCCGTTGACGCCACCGTTGTCGTTGACGCACTGGAAGTAGGCGTTGATCATGTTCGGGCCGTCGGTGAAGTCCGTGCCCGGCTGATGCGTGTCGATCGTGCCGATGTTGATCGGCGATCCCGTGGCCTTGACCCCGGGCTTCGTTCCACATTTGGAGGTGTCGGCCGACCCGCCGCTGCTGGCACCGCTGCTGGTGCTTGTGCCTGCGCCGCCGCTCGATGCCGTCGTCGCGGCGCCACCGCCTCCGCTGCTGCTCGACTTGCTGCTGCTCCCGCAGGCTGTCAGCGCGACGAGCGCGACTGCCGCAATGCATAGAAGGGCGAGTCGCACCCGCGCCCTCGCGTGGTAATTGCTCACCGACCGTCTCCTCTCCGATGCTGTGCCGATCCGGCCCCGAGATCCGCTCGAAGCCGGGGGCATACTAGTTGGGCGCTCGGATGCATGCAAGAAGGAGCTAACACGGGCTCAATCATGCCTTTTTGCGGAGATCGACGGGGTGGTTGCATGCAGCTTCTCGGGGAACTAGACTGCCCGCGCTCTCGGCTGTGGTGCCGGCCGGTCGGCCCGGCGGGCCGGCGCCGAGGGGGCGATCGACTTGCCCAATCCAGCGCACCCCACCCAGATCACCAAGACGGTGCTGCGCTTGCGCGAGCTCATCTTCAACGGCGAGTTCTCGCCCGGGGAACGGATGTCGGAGCTGCCGCTCGTCGAGCTGTTGGGGGTCTCGCGCACGCCGTTGCGTCTGGCGCTCGCCGAGCTGGAGCACGAGGGACTGCTGCGCGGCCTGCCGGGTGGGGGCTATGTCGTGCGCGAGTTCACCCAGGGCGACGTCCGTGACGCGATCGAGCTGCGCGGCGTACTGGAGGGCACGGCGGCCCGCTTCGCCGCCGAGCGGGGGGCGACTGCGCGCGATCTCAACGCGTTGCGCGCCACCAACGAGACGATCGGCAGGCTGGTCCGCCGGGGCGGATACGCATCGTTCGAGCGGTATGTCCAGCTCAACGAGGAGTTCCACGCCCGGCTGATGAAGATGGCCAACAGCCCGCTGCTCGACCGGGCTCTCGAGGGCATCCTCTCGTTGCCGTTCGCACGCGCCAGCGCGTTCGTGCTGGCCGACGCGGAGCTGGCGATCTCCGAGGATCTGCTCATCGTCGGGCACCGCCACCACGCCAGCCTCATCGAAGCGATCGAGCGGCGCCAGAGCGCCCGCGCCGAGGCGCTGGCCCGCGAGCACGCACGCGTGGCGATGACCCATCTGGAGATGGCTGTCGATGATCACCGTGAGGAGCTCAATCGCGTTCCGGGCGGATCGCTGATCGCGCTGCCGGGGTCCGAGCGAGAGCCCGAACCCGCCTGAGGCCGCGGGGCGCAGACCATCAGCGGGGCCGCTCGCTGATCGCCACCGGCTCGACCACGTCTGCCCACTCCACGGCCAGTCGCGCGGCGGCGTACACGTCCTCGGCGTCGGGACGGTAGGCGTCCTCGAGCGTGGGGCTGAGCGCCACGGGGGAAAATGGCGCGCCGACGCGCTGAATCGGCGCCTCCAGGTAATCGAACGCGGCGTCCTGCAGCTCGGCGGCCAGTTCCGCACCGAAGCCGCCCGTGCGTACCGCCTCGTGGGCGACCACGGCCCGGCCGGTGCGCCGCAGCGAGTCGGCGATCGGGTCGAGGTCAAGCGGCATCAGCGTGCGCGGGTCGATGACCTCGGCCTCGATCCCGTCGGCGGCCAACCGCTCGGCGGCCTCGAGAGCATCGCCCACAAGCCGGCCCAGCGCGACGATCGTCACGTCGCTCCCGCGCCGCAGGATGTGCGCGCGGCCGAGGGGGATCGGCTCGCGCTCGTCCTCGGGAACGCCGGCGGCGTCCTCCCGGCGGAAGTACAGCGACTTGTTCTCGACGAACACGACGGGGTTGGGATCCGCGATCGCCGAGGCGAGCAGGCCGGCCGCGTCGGCGGCGCTCGAGGGCATTACCACCTTGAGGCCCGGGATGTGGGTCAGCCACGCCTCCAGGCTCTGGGAGTGCTGGGCGGCGGCCCGGCCGCCCGAGCCCCCCTGGGTACGGAGAACGATGGGCACCGACAGCTGGCCGCCGGACATGAAATGTGCCTTCGCCGCCTGGTTGACGAGCTGGTCGAGGGCGAGGGTGATGAAGTCGATGAACATGATCTCGACCACCGGGATCAGCCCCGCCTGGGCCGCGCCAATGGCCACACCACACACCGCCCCCTCGCTGATCGGCGTGTTGAGCACGCGATCGCGTCCGAACTCCTCCGAGAGCCCGAGCGTCGCCTGGTAGGGGCCGCCCTCGGCGACGTCCTCGCCGAGCACGATCACCCGCTCGTCGGCGCGCATCGCCCGCGCCAGCGCCTGGCTGATCTCCTTGACGAAGGTCGTCTGCGCCATCGCCGTCAGCCCGCCGTCCCGGCGTAGACGAGCTGCGCCGCCTCGCCCACCGACAGCGGCTGGCTGTCACGGCCGAAGGCCACGGCGTCCTCGACCTCGGCGCGGGCCGCGGTCTCGATCGCGCGGGCATCGGCCTTGCGCAGCCACCGTTTCGTGACGGCCAGACGCTCGAGGCGCACGATCGGGTCGAGCTTGGCCTCCTCGGATTCCTCCAGGGCCTCCCGGTAGGCCTGCTGGTCGCCCTCGTAGTGACCGCGGAAGCGGTGGGTGCTGCACTCCAGGAGCCGCGGCCCGGTCCCCGAGCGAGTCGCCGCGATGAATTCCCCGGCGGCATTCCACAGCGCCGCCACGTCCGAGCCGTCGACGATCCGTCGCTCGAACCCGTAAGGCGCCACCACGTCACAGACCGATGCGACCCGGGTGTGTGCCGAGCGCGGCGTGAACTCGGCCATGCCGTTGTTCTCGCAGATGAAGATCAGCGGCAGCTCCCACAGCGCGGCCAGGTTGACGGTCTCGTGGAAGTGGCCGGCCTGCACCGCGCCGTCGCCGAAGAACACGACCGACACCCGGTCTGATCCGTCGAGCTTTGACTTGAGCGCGTCGCCGGCGGCCATCGGCAGGTTGCCGCCGACCACCCCGGTGGCGCCCATCAGCCCGTGCGCGGTGTCGACGAGGTGCATCGACCCGCCGAGCCCGCGGCAGAGGCCGGCCGAGCGTCCCATCAGCTCGGCCATCGTCTCCTTCATCGGGGCGCCCTTGGCCAGCGCATGGCCGTGGGCGCGGTGGCCGCTGTAGACGGCGTCGTCGTCGCGCAGGTGGCCGCACACCGTCGCCGCCACGCCCTCGGAGCCGATGCTGAGGTGGATCAGCCCGTGCACCTGCAACGTGCGGTAGAGCTGGGCGACGCGCTCCTCGAAGCAGCGGATGCGCCACATCGTCGTCAGCAATGCCCGGGCCGCGCTCTTGTCGAGCGCGGCGGCAGGCGCGCGGGAACGGCGGGCCATGGGGTGTGGCTAGGCGGCGACCGGCGCGGTGCCCAGCACCTCGCGAACGGCCCCGGCGATCTTGTTCTCGTCGGGCAGCACGAAGGCCTCCATCGGCTGGCTGTAGGGAACCGTGGCGTCGAGCGCGGTCACCTGCTTGATCGGAGCCTTGAGGGCAGAGAAGCCATGTTCGGCGATCTCGCCGGCGATGATGTTCGACGCGGCGGCGTGGCGCGGAGCCTGGTCGACGAGCACGACGTGCCCGGTCTTCTCCACCGAGCCGAGGATCGCCGGGACGTCCAGCGGCTGCAGCGTGCGCGGGTCGATGACCTCGGCGTTGATGCCCTCGCTCGCCAGTTGCTCGGCCGCCTCCAGCGCCCTGCCGACGGTCCAGCCGGTGGCCACGATCGTGACGTCGGCGCCCCGCCGGCGGATCGCCGCCTCGCCCAGCGGGACGAGGTACTCGCCCTCGGGCACGTCGCCGTGCTCGAGCACGAGCAGGTAGTGGATGAGATAGAGGACGGGGTTGTCGTCGCGGATGGCCGAGGCGAACAGGCCCTTGGCGTCGGCGGCCGTCGACGGGAGCACGATCTTCAGCCCCGGGATGCCACAGAACATGTTGTAGATGGAGCCGGTGTGCTGCCCGGCCCACCCGGCGGTGAACCCGTATCCGGCCTTGAGCACCAGCGGCACCTTGACCCGGCCGCCGCTCATGTACCGCAGGCGCGGGGCCTCGTTGACGACCTGGTTCATCGCCACCAGCATGAACTCGGCCATCAGCAGCTCGACGACCGGCCGGTAGCCGGCCAGCGCCGCGCCGACGGCCATGCCGATCTCGGCCGTCTCGGAGATCGGGCTGACGCGCACGCGATCGTTGCCGAACGCCTGGCGCCACTTGTCGTCCTCGGCGGGGGCGACGTCCTGGCCGTAGAAGATGACGGTCTCGTCGCGCTCCATCTCCTGGTGGAGGGCCTCCTCGACCGCTGCGATATAGGGAATCTCACGTGCCATTTCGGCCTCCTCAGGCGTAGACGTACTTGGTGGCGGCTTCGGGCTCCGGGAACGGACTGTCGAGCCCGAACTGCACGGCCGCTTCCATTTCGTCCTTGGCCTCCTGGGCGATCTGGTCGGCGTCCTGCGCGTTCAGCGTGCCCTGCTCGACGAGGCGTGCACGGAAGCGGGGCACGGGGTCGCCACGCAGGGCAGCCTCGTACTCC
>CAVYMP010000018.1:0-1795922 GCA_963769565.1 uncultured Solirubrobacteraceae bacterium | reverse complement strand
TTGCGGACGAGCTTCTTGTAGGTGATGCGGTGCGGGCGATCGGCGGCCGCGCCGAGCTGCTCGTGGCGGAAGCTCTCGTAGGCCTCGAAGTTGCCCTCGAACCAGCGCACCTGCGAGTCGCCCTCGAAGGCGAGCACGTGGGTGGCGATGCGGTCCAGAAACCAGCGATCGTGGGAGACGACGATCGCGCAGCCGGCGAACGACAGCAGCGCCTCCTCGAGCGCGCGCAGCGTGTCGGTGTCCAGGTCGTTGGTCGGCTCGTCGAGCAGCAGCAGGTTGCCGCCGGAGCGCAGCAGCTTGGCCAGGTGCAGGCGGTTGCGCTCGCCGCCGGAGAGCTTGCCGACCTTCTTCTGCTGGTCGGTGCCCTTGAAGTTGAAGCCCGCGACGTAGGCGCGGCTGGCCACCGCGCGCTCCCCGAGCATGATCTCGTCCAGCCCGCCGGAGATCTCCTCCCAGACGTTCTTGTCGGGATCGAGCGCGTCACGCGACTGGTCGACGTAGGCGAGCTTGACGGTCTCGCCGAGCTTGCAGCGTGCCCTCGTCGGGCTGCTCCTCGCCGGTGATCATCCGCATCAGCGTCGTCTTGCCGGCGCCGTTGGGGCCGATCACGCCGACGATCCCGCCCCGCGGCAGCTTGAAGCTGAGATCGTCGATCAGCAGGCGGTCGCCGTAGCCCTTGCGCAGGCCGTCGGCCTCGACCACGAGGTCGCCGAGCCGGGGCCCGGCCGGGATGTGGATCTGCACCTGGTCGAGCTTGACGTTGCGGTCCTCGGCGAGCAGCGCCTCATAGGCGTTCAGCCGCGCCTTGGGCTTGCCGCGGCGGGCGGAGGCGTTCATCCGCACCCACTCGAGCTCCTGCGCGATCGTGCGCTGGCGGCTGGACTCCTGGCGCTCCTCCTGCTTGAGGCGCACCTGCTTCTGCTCCAGCCAGCCGGAGTAGTTGCCCTGGTAGGGAATGCCGCGCCCGCGGTCGAGCTCGAGGATCCAGCCGGCGACGTTGTCGAGGAAGTAGCGATCGTGGGTGATCGCCACCACCGTGCCCTTGTAGTCCTGGAGGTGCTGCTCGAGCCACGCCACCGACTCGGCGTCCAGATGGTTGGTGGGCTCGTCGAGCAGCAGCAGGTCGGGCTGGCTCAGCAGCAGCCGGCACATGGCGACGCGCCGGCGCTCGCCGCCGGAGAGCGTGGTCACGTCGGCGTCGGCCGGCGGGCAGCGCAGGGCGTCCATCGCGTACTCGAGCGTCGTGTCGAGGTTCCAGGCGTCGGCGGCGTCGATCTGCTCCTGGACGCGGGCGAACTCGTCGGCGGTCTCGTCGGAGTAGTTCATCGACAGCTCGTTGAAGCGGTCGAGCAGCGCCCGGGTCTCGGCCACCCCGTCCTCGACGTTGCCGCGCACGTCCTTGTCCGGATCCAGCTTCGGCTCCTGATCGAGCAGGCCGACGGTGGCGTTGGTGCCCAGCTGGGCCTGGCCGTCGAAGTCGGTGTCGATCCCGGCCATGATCCTCAGCAGCGTCGACTTGCCCGCGCCGTTGTAGCCGAGCACGCCGATCTTGGCGCCCGGATAGAACGACAGCGAGATGTCGGTCAGGACCTCCTTGTCGGGCGGATACCGGCGGGAGAGCTTATGGGTGGTGAAGATGTACTGGGCGGACACGGTCCACCCAGGATAGGAGGGCGCGTCGCGCTAGACCCCCGCGGCCGCCTTGAGCTCGTCGGCCTTGTCGGTGTTCTCCCAGGTGAAGTCCGCGTCATCGCGGCCGAAGTGGCCGTAGGCGGCGGTCTTCTGGTAGATCGGGCGGTGCAGCTTGAGGTAGTCGCGGAACGCGCCCGGGCGCAGATCGAAGTGCTCGCCGATCAGCTGCAGGATCTTGCCGCGGCCGATCTTCTCGGTGCCGAACGTCTCGACCATCACCGAGACCGGCCGGGCGACGCCGATCGCGTAGGCGACCTGCACCTCGGCGCGGTCGGCCAGGCCGGCGGCGACGACGTTCTTGGCCACGTACCGGGCGGCGTAGGCGGCCGAGCGGTCGACCTTCGACGGATCCTTGCCGGAGAAGGCCCCGCCGCCGTGGCGGGCCATGCCGCCGTAGGTGTCGACGATGATCTTGCGGCCGGTGAGACCGCAGTCGCCCATCGGGCCGCCGATCACGAAGCGACCGGTCGGGTTGACGAGGAAGCTGCGCTCGAGCTCGGCGCTGTCATAGAGCTCCGCGGGCAGCACCGGCTTGACGACGTTCTCCCACAGGTCGGCCCGGATCGTGGTCTCGGCGCCCTCGGCGTGCTGGGAGGAGATGAGCAGCTTCTCGATCGCGACCGGGCTTGCCGTCGACGTAGCGGACGCTGACCTGGGTCTTGCCGTCGGGCGCAGGTAGTCGAGCGTCCCGTCCTTGCGCACCTCGGAGAGCCGCTTGGCCAGCCGGTGGGCGAGCGCGATCGGCAGCGGCATCAGCTCCGGCGTCTCGTTGGACGCGTAGCCGAACATCATCCCCTGGTCGCCGGCGCCGGCGACGTCGAGCTCGTCGTCGTCGCTGGACCCCGAGCGCTGCTCGAAGGCGGTGTCGACACCCTGGGCGATGTCCGGTGACTGCTTGTCGATCGTGTTGATGACCGCGCAGGTCTTGAAGTCGAAGCCGAACAGGGCGTCGGTGTAGCCGATCTTCTCGACCGTCGAGCGCGCGATGTCCTGGATGTCGACGTAGGTCTCGGTCGAGATCTCGCCGGAGACGACGATCAGACCGGTGTTCACCAGCGTCTCGCAGGCGACCCTCCCCATCGGGTCATCGCGCATCACCGCGTCGAGGACGCCATCGGAGATCTGATCGGCGATCTTGTCGGGGTGCCCCTCGGTGACCGACTCGGAGGTGAACAGGAACTCATTCTCAGAAAAACTCATGTATTGGGGCTTTCCTTGCGCTTTCGGGTGATTTCCAAGAGGTAGGCGACCATCACGTCAGTCTGCCCGAACGTTAGGTGGTATGCGTCGGAGTGCGCTTCCACGCGGGCGATCTGCTCGCTCTTCGAGGTGAACAGGTCACTGAACTCGAAGAAGGCGAAGTCGACCACCCGCGCCTGATAGCCGAGCCGATCGAGCAGCTCGGCCGTCCGCTTCTGGCCGATGATCGACAATTGCATCACGTACGCCGTTCCGTCGTCGGCCAGCGCCTCGGGCAGCATCTTGATCAGGTGGTCGAGCAGGTTACGACCCCAGTAATCGAGCGGGCGGTGGGTGGTGACCTGCTCCATCGGATCGACCGGCGTCTGGTAGAGGCTGGCCACGATCAGGTCGTAGCGCTCCTCGGGCACCCACGGGTACAGGTCCTGGGCCGCACCGGTCACCCGGTCGGCCACGCCGTTGCGAAACGCGTTGGTGAGCGTGTTCTTGACGGCCGCCTCGTCGATGTCGATTGCGTGCACGTGGGCGGCTCCGTTGCGGGCCAGTGCGATCGTCAGCAGCCCCGTTCCGCAGCCGATGTCCAGGCAGCGCTGATGGGCGCCGATGCCCTCGCGGTACAGGTACTTCCAGATCAGGAAGCTGCCCTGGGTGGGGACGAACACGCCCTCGTCGACGGCCAGCTCGGGAACGCCGAGCGGGAACAGCCGGCGGTCGCGGGCGTCCTCCCAGACGGGCAGCTTCTGGGTGCAGCGCGCCGCCGTTCTCCTCGGTGCGGGCGTCAGGGCGCGCGTGGCCGGGCTTGGTGTCGGTGAGCGCCGTCCGCGCGGCGGCCAGGTGCTCGGGCCGGACCCCGCAGCAGCCGCCGATGATCTGGGCGCCCTCGGCGCGCCAGCTGGTCGCCAGCTCGGCGTACTCCCGGCCGGCCACCCCGGGCTCCTGGCGCCAGCCGCCCTCCGACAGGTAGCCGAGGTTGGGGTACACGCCGAGCGGCATGTCGGTGAAGTCGCGCAGCCACGAGAGCATCCCGGCGACGTGATCCGGCGGGATGCAGTTGAGCGCGAGCGCGCCCACGCCCATCTCCTCGAAGCGCCGCGCGGCGCGCCCGAAGGAGTCGCCCTCGGGACCGCCCCAGTGCTCGCCGTAGACGCCGCACACCCCGTGCCGGCAGCGGCGGAAGCTCAGCCACACCGGCAGGCCGGTGTCCAGCAGCGCCTCCACGGTGGCGTAGGTGGAGCTGCGCACGAGCGAGAGCGTCTCGAGCAGGATCAGGTCCGGCGGCTCCTCCTCGAAGGCCCGGGCGAGCAGGCGGATCGTCTCGCGCCCGTCCGGGGTGTCGACGTCGCCGTTGAGGCTGAAGGCGACCGCCACCTCGTCGGCGCGACCGGCGGCGCCCGCGGCGTCGCGCGCCAGGCGAACGGCCCGGCGGGCGATGTCCATCCAGTGCACGGGCTCGGAGAACTCCGACAGCCGCGTCCCGCCGTCGCGCAGCGCCGTCGGCAGGCCCCAGGTGTTCGTGCAGACCACGTCGCAGCCGACGTCGATGTAGCTGCGATGCACCTGGGCGACCTCGTCGGGAGCGTCGAGCAGAGCGGTCAGGCCCCAGACGTGCTCCTCCTCCTCGGGGGCCTGGCGGCGGTGGACGATCTTGATCAGCTCGGTGCCGATCGCGCCGTCGAGGATCACGCACTCGTCGCTCGCGATCATCCTGCGCAGCCGCTCGTAGCGGTCGCCGGTGGCGGCTGCGCGGTGATTGCCGGCGGTCATCGCCGCCCCTGCCTCAGTGTTCATGATGCTTCCTCTCCGTCTCCGCCGCGGTGCGCGCTGGCCGTCGTCCGGGTCGGGCGGGCCTCCATCAGCTTGGTGGGCCGACGCGGCCCGCGCGACCCCCGCTCGTCAGGAACAAACTGGCCTTTCGAGTAGGATGGCGGTTGGAATCGCCGTGCGACGATCAGCGTACAGCGCAGTCGAGGTCCTGACCCCTCGTTCGATAGGGCATCTCTGGCCCAAAGGGGAGGGTCTTGCCGTGGCGGGGCCGGTAGGTTGGCGCTGCAGTGTCGATCCATGCCGAGCCACCCGGCCGATCACGAGCTGGACGCCGTCGTCTCCCGCGCCGGAGCGATCCGCGGCGACCACGCCGGACAGCCGGTGGCGCTCCACTACGGATCGGCCGCCGGCGAGCTCGCGGCGTGTGTGAGCCGGGTGGGCCTCGGCGACCGCTCCGAGCTGGGCAAGCTCGCGCTCGAGGGCCCGGCGCGACGCTCGGACGAGTGGTGTCGCGATCCTCACCGGGATGGCGCTCGCCCCCGGCGGAGCGCTGCGCACCGGCGCCGCGTGGTGGTGTGCCGCGACCGCCCGAGCGCGTGCTCGTGCTCGCCGAACCGGGCGACGGCGACCGGCTGCACGGCCGCATCCGCCGGCTGCGGGCCCGCTATCCCGACCTGCGAATCGCGCGATCTCTCCGCAGGCGTGGAGCGCGATCGCGATCGTGGGACGCCAGGCCGGCGAGGTGCTCGCCCGGCTCGGCGTCTACGGCGCCACCGGCGACCCCCGGTCGGTGGCGCCAGTCAGCTCGTGCCGTGTCGCGGGCGTCGAGGTGACCTGGCTGCTGCAGTCCGACCACCGGGCGCTCGCGCTCATGAGCCATCGGGACGCGCCGACGGTGTGGCACGCGCTGCACGCGGTCGGGCGTCCGTTCGGCATCTGCGCGGTCGGCCAGGAGGCGATCGCGCGCTACACGCTGCTGGCGCGCACTCAGACCGCGATCTAGCGCCCGTCTCACGGGGCCTCGGACGGCGTTGACCGCGCTGACGAGCACCGAGCGACGGGCCGAGGCACGCGCCGACCGAGCGCGTTCTGGTCGAGCTGCTGGGGCTGGAGCGCGAGCTGCTCGAGCTCAGCTACGTGCGACGTGCCGACGCGCTGGAGCGCGCCCGCGAGGCCGTGCGGCGGGTGGGCGACATGGCGAGCGCCGAGGGCCTGCTCGCGCGGGCCGCGTCGGAGCTCGGCTCAAGCTCGGACTTCGATCGCGTGCTGCTCTCCGAGCTCGACGACGGCCGGCTGCGGCCGCTCGCGCTGTGGTCACGCACCGACCCGGCAGCTGCCGAGACCGTGCTCACGCAGCTGCGCGATGAGCCGATCCCCCTGGAATATCCGCTGCTGGAGTACGAGGTCGCCCGCGATCGCGGCCCCCGGCTGGTCGACGTCGCACGGGCCGCCGCGCGCACGCCCCGGTCACTGGCCCAGCGGCTGGGATGGAGCGGCTACGCGGTGGCCGCGCTGAGCGCCGGGGCCGACACGATCGGCCTGTTGCACGCCGACCGCGGGGTCCCGGCGCGGGCGCTCGACGGTGTCGACCTGGAGGTGGTCGCCACGTATGCCGACGGCCTCTCGGGCGCCTTCGAGCGGGCCGTGCTGCGCCACACGCTGACGCTGCACCGGGCCGAGCTGGCCTCGGCGGTGCAGTGGATGGGCAGCCGCGTGGAGCGCCTCAGCGACCTCGCGGGGGTGGCCGGCGGCAGTGCGCGAGGTGGCCAGACGTTCTCGGCGGAGGCCCGCCTGGTGGACTCGCTCACCCCGCGTGAGCTGGAGGTGCTGCGCCTGCTCGCTCGCGGTCTGACGAATCTGGCGATCGCCAACGCGCTCGTCGTCCGCGAGGGCACGGTCAAGTACCACGTCAAGAACATCCTGCGCAAGCTGGGCGCGACGAGCCGGGCCGATGCCGTGTCGCGGTACGTGCGGGGGGCCGCGGAGGCGGGACCCCGGTGAGCACGGCCTCCCATCCGGCCACGCCGGGCACCGACCTCAGTGCCCGGCTGCAGGACGCGAGCGACCGGGCGCGGGCGATGCTTGGTCAGGGTGGTGACGGCGGCCCCGCGATCGGCGCCGGCGAGCCCGATCGCCTGCGTGAGCTGATCGACGAGCTCAGGGGCCGCCTGAGCACGTTGCGCGGACGTGACGCTGGGCGCCGGGTGCGCGAGCACGAGGTCGCCCGCGACCGCCTGCGGGCGCGCTTCCAGGCTCGCTTCGACGGCCTGGACCGGGCCCGCGCTGCCGTCGACGAGCTGCGCAGCCTGACCTCGCCGGCGACGATGCTCGCCCGCGCGCCCGAGGCCCTGTGCGGCGCCTCGACGTTCCGGCGCGCGCTGCTCAGCTTCGTCGGCGAGGGCCAGATGCTCGCTCAGGCCGCCCATTTCACGGCCGACCGCGCGGGTGCCGACGCCGCGCTCGAGCAGTTGCGCACGCGCCCGCTGCGACTGGAGCACCCGCTGATCGAGACCGAGATGCTGCGCCGGCGGCGGGCGACGATCGTCACCGACGCTCCCGTGCACGCCCGCGTCGACCCCGACATGCTGGCGGTCATGGGCTGGCGGGCGTACGCCGCGGCCCCGCTCGTCGCCGGCGCGAACGTGATCGGCGTCCTGCACGCCGACCGCGGACGCGACCAGGACCTGGACGTGCTCGACCGCGATGTGCTGTGGGAGTTCACCTCGGCGCTCGCCCAGGCCTACGAGAGCGCCAGCCTGCGTCGCGCCCTGCGCCACGAGCGCGAGCAGATGCGCAGCTTTCTCGATTGGCTGGGCGCGCGGTCCGGGGAGCTGACCGACGCGCCGATCCGCCTGGCCACCGTCGCCCGCACGCCGCGCGACTCGTCGTCGGCCCTCACCGAGCCGCCGCTGGCCTCGACGCGCCGGGACGACCGGGCGGTGTTCGAGGGCCTGCTGACCCGCCGTGAGCTCGACGTGCTGCGGCTCCTCGCCGACGGATGCTCGAACCGGGCGATCGCCGAGGCGCTCGTCATCTCCGACGGCACGGTGAAGTTCCACGTCAACCGGATCCTGCGCAAGCTGCGCGTGGCCAACCGCGCCCAAGCCGTCTCGCGGTACCTGCGGCTGCTCGGCATGCGGGCGCCGTAGGCGGTGTCCGGGCACTGAGGATGCTCCGCGTCGCGGCGGCGATCCTGGCGCTTGTCGCCGTGGGGTGCATGGCGGTGGCGATCGTCGGGATGGTCACCGGGCGCCCGGGGGACCGCGCCGGCTGGGCCCTCCGGGCGACGGCCGTGGTCTGCTTCGGCGTCGCCGTGGCGCTCAACGTCATCGCGCATTCCTGAGGGCCTACGATGGGACGGGTGCCGGAACCCGCCGAGATCGTGCTCGCGGACGCGCAGCGCATCTGCGCCGTGTCGGCGCCGACGTTCGCCGAGGGGCCGCGCGCTCAGCTCGTGGCCGAGCTGTTCGCCGACGCCGGGGCGCCCGCCGAGCATGACGACGTCGGCAACGTGCTGTGCCGGATCGGCGGCGACGGACCGGCGGTGGTTCTGGCCGCCCACCTCGACACCGTGTTCGGGCCCGATCAGCCGATCGAGATCGTGCGCTCCGGCGGGCGCATCGCCGCCCCGGGGATCGGCGACAACTCACTCGCCGTGGCCGCGCTGCTCGGCCTGGCGCGGCGGCTGGCGACACGCCCGCCGGAGCGGCCGGTCGTGCTGGCGGCGACCGTGGGCGAGGAGGGCCTGGGCGATCTGCGCGGCGCCAAGCACGTGGCGGCCACGATCGACTGCGCGTGCTTCGTCGCCGTCGAGGGGATGTCGCTTGACGCGATCGAGGTCGGCGGCATCGGCTCCGAGCGCTACCGGGTCACCTATTCGGGCCCGGGCGGCCATCCCTGGTCCGATCGCGGCACATCGAGCGCGCTGCACGGCCTGATCGCTCGCGCCGCCGAGCTGGTCGCGATCGACCCCGGGCCGCGTGGCGTGCTCAACGTCGGCCGGCTGCACGGCGGCACCTCGATCAACACGATCGCCGCCGAGGCGACGCTGGAGCTTGACCTGCGCGCCCGCGACGCCACCCGGCTGCGGGCGCTGGCGGACCGCGCCACCAAGCTGCTGGGCGACGCACCGATCGGCCTGAGCGCTGCCGTGGAGCGCGTCGGCCGGCGTCCCGCGGGCGCGATCGCGCCTGATCACCCGCTGCTGCAGGCGGCCCGGCGGGCGCGCGCGCAGGCGGGCCTGGATCCCGCCGAGGAGGGGTACTCCTCGACCGACGCCAACGCCGCCTATGGCCGCGGCATCCCCGCGATCACCGTCGGCGTGACCACCGGCGCTCACGCCCACCGGCACGATGAGTACATCGACGAGGCGCCGACGGCGCGCGGCCTGCGGGCGCTGGAGCTGCTCGTCGATGAGCTGGCCTACGATTGAGGGGCGCCGCGCAACTTCGCGCTCGCGCGCCGGGTTTTCAGTGAGAAGCGCCGGGGGGCGCACCGCCACCGACCGAATGGACCTAGGACCCTGCGACGATTCGTCTTGCTGCTGTGGCTGCCGATTGCCCTCGGCGCCTGCCTGGCGCTGCCGGCCGCCGCGAGCGCGGAGACGTACGGGCTCGGTGATGCGCCGGGCGCGCTGGCCCATTGCACGATCGCGGCCACGCCCGGCAGCTGCCCCGGCTCGGCGATCGGCGGCTATTTCGACGACCCGAGCTTTCGCGCGCTGACCACCCCGGCGAGCGCGCACCGGATCACCCAGGTGCGCCTGTTCGTCCCCTATGACGCCATCGAGGAGTACAACGGCTCGCCGACGTCGCCGGGCTGCACGCTCTCCCGGCTCGCTCAGCAGTCGTGGCGCGACGGCGGCGGGCGCCTTCACGGCGCCGGCCAGAGCTGGAGCGACCTCCAGGCCGGGCTGCTGGCCGCCCGCGCCGACGGCCTCGAACCGGTCGTGTCGATCTCCGGCTACGGGAGCCCGAACGCCACGCCGAGCTGGGACCAACCCGTTCCCGACACGACGACGGTGGCCGGCTGGTGGGAGTACCACTGCGGCGTGCAGGGGGTGCTCAACGCGGTCAGCAAGCTGCCGGCCGCCGATCGACCGCACATCTGGGAGCCGATCAACGAGCCCGACAGCTTTTCGATCTACAAGGGCAACGAGGGCTCGACCGACGAGTCGTGCGCCGTCGTCCCGGTCAGCGACATCTCGGGTCCCGCCAAGGCGGCGTGCGCCTACATCGTGGCTGCCAACCAGATCCACCAGTTCGCCGGCCACGCCAATGACACGGTGATCGCGGGCGCCTTCACGCATCCGGACACGGGGTACCTCAAGGCCTACGCGGCGCTGCTCGGAGCACAGATGCCCGGGGCGATGTATCCGGCGACGTGGGCGGTCCACGACTACGACGACGTGACCGCCTCCTACGACGGTCCGGTCTCGACCAGCCTGCGCCGCTTTGACGGCGCGCTGGCGGCCGACTCGGGAGGCGGCGCCCGCGATCTGTGGGTGACCGAGACCGGGACGCTGCTCACCAACCACCGGGTCACGGGCGATTGCCCGGCGGCCGGCGTCGACCTCGCCGGCACTCTGGGGGCGTGCGTCAACGGCCAGGTGGCCCGGCAGACCAACGACGCCGCCGGCTTCTTCGCGCTGCCCGCCGCGGGGGCGGCCGTGCCGATCACCCACCTGTTCTGGTACCAGTGGGCCGGGGAGGTCAACTGGGACTCGGGCCTGTCGGACGGCACTGGCCGGCTGCGGGCTCCGTGGTGCGCGTTCTACGGCTCGGGTGCCTGCACCGGCAGCCCGAGCGTCGCGACCGTTCCCGGGTAGACCAGCGTCGCCGTGATCACTGCCACGACTTCTGGAGACCGGTCACGAGCGCGTGGACCGCGGCGTTCAGCGGGGTGGTCACGCCGTGGGCCGCGCCCTCGCTGACGATCCCGCCGTTGAGCATGTCGATCTCGGTCGGACGCTTGGCGAGCACGTCCTGGAGCATGCTGGGGCGATGACGGTAGTTGATGCGCGCCCCCTCATCGATCATCGCCAGCGGATCATCGTGGAGCTCGATTCCCAGCGCCCGCGCGACCGCCAGGCCCTCCGCGACGAGCTGCCCGGAGAGCTCGCGCGTCGGCGGGTGGTCCCACATCTCGCCGTGGGTCAGGCCGGTCAGCGCGCACAGCGGGTTGGTCGCGGCGTTGAACAACAGCTTCGTCCACTGCGGCCCGCGCGCGTCGGCGCAGGCAGCGGTCTCGAGGCCGGCGGCGTTGAGCAGGCCGGCGAGCGCCTGGACCTCATCGAGCCGAGCCGGAGCCGGTTCGAATGGCCCGATCCAGGTCGGGCCCGGTGCGTAGATCTCCGCCACGCCGGGTCCGGCGACTCGTCCCGCGGGCAGGGTCACGCCCCGCATCACCCTCGGCACGTGCCCGGCGAGCACCTCCTCGTTGCCGATCCCATTCTGCACGCTGCACACCGCCCCGTCGACGAAGATCGGCGCGATGGCGGCCGCGGCCGACGCCGTGACGCCTCCCTTGGTGGCGAGGATCCCCAGCGTGCATGGCGGGATCGCCGCCGGGTCGGTGCGGGCGTGCACCGGCGCGACGATCTCGTAGGCGCCGATCAGGCGTAGCCCATCGCGGTTGATCGCCGCAACGTGCGGCGCCGAGACGTCGAAGGCCCAGACCTCCACGTCCGGCAGCTGAGCCAGGTGCGCGGCGTACAGGCTCCCGATCGCGCCGCAGCCGACGACGCAGACGCGAGCAGTCGCGGCGTGGGTCTGCGGGGTCATGTGTCCCTTCGTCGCCGTGTCAGGAGGCCCATAATCGCAGGCAGAATGACGCGGGCGTGGGCCGGCGGCTCCGGTCAGCTCTCCGGCTGCCACGCGCTCAGCACCCACAGCCCCCGGACCCGCGTGACGGTGGCCAGGGCCACGTGCCAGGCGGGGGCTAGCCCCCGATAGGCGTTGGTATTGACGGCCGTCGTGCGCTCCCGGGTGACGACCGCGTACTGGTCGCTGTAACCGCGCACCGGCCCGATCGCCACGACCGCCCCGCTGTTGGCGATCTGCCCCCGCCGCAGCTCTGAGTCGCGCCCCACCTGAGCGGCGGCCATCGAGAGCATCGAGCGGGCCTGGCCGACGCTCACCTCCGACAGGACGCGCAGGTGCAGCGCGACCGTCCGGTAGTTCCAGTTGACGTAGGCGGTGGCGAAGGCCTGGACGGCCTCGGCCGGGGAGTGCCAGCCACCGGCGACGGTCGGCCGGGGCGCCGGGGTGGGCACCTCGTGCGTGCGCTGCGCCTCGGCGGCGATCGAGGCGGTGGTGGTGGTCGCCGTGGTGCCGGGCGGCGAGGCCGGGCGCTCGGCGGCGCGCGGGCTGAGCGCGCACCCGCCAAGGACGAGCGCGAGCACGACGGCGGCGGCGCGCCTCACAGCCCCACCGGGTGGCGGACGACGAACCCGGCCGCCCCGCGCACGAGCGGATGCCAGCCGATCCCGGCGCTGCCGTCGTCGGACCCGGCGGCGTTGTGGGTGTCCCAGCGCAGTCCGGCGACGTACATGAACACGTGGTCGGCGCTGGCATAGATCGTCACCCACCGGCCGGGGCCGGGGTGGCCGAAGGACTCGAGCGTCCCCGACGCCGCGTCGTAGTTCGCGGGCAACAGCCCGCCGCCGTAGAGCAGGTGCTCGACGCTCGAGGAGCAGTCGTAGGTCGGTGCCACCTCGTTGAGCGGCGTCCCGTGGCCGCCTCCGTACGTATAGGGCTTGCCGACGATCTGGTTGCCGGCGGCGATCATCCCCCTGAGCGCCGGCGGAGCGCCGGCCGGCGCGGCCGCCGTCCCGCCCGCCAGCAGCCGCGCCCGCGGCCCGGCGGTGAGCGGCACGGTGCCCGCGGAGGAGCCACAGCCGGTCGGCAGCGCGGCGGGCACAGCGGCGGTTGGCGCCGGGGCGCTGACGGCGGCCGACTGCGCGAGCACCGACCCCGAGCCGGTGGCGGGCGGCCGCTTCACCCGCACCGCCCCTGACCACAGGCCGTTCTCGTAGGGGATCCCGAGCGCGCCCGCGAACTGCCACCAGAGATCGATCACCCGCGGATGTCCGGCGACCGGCGGGCCGCCGAACCCGAAGTCGCGCTTGTAGGCGATCGCCGAGTGCGCACCCCACGTGATGCGCAGCGGCGTCATGTAGGCCAGGCCGCCCATCGCCCGCGCTGTCGCGAACGTCAGCCCGCCCAGCTCGGCATAGCTGTCGGGGTGGGCGACGAGGCTCTGGTTGGACGCCCCGACGGTCCCGCTCGATGGATCACCGGGCCCCCCGTACTCGGTGGCCCCGACGACCCGGCCGGTCCCCGGGGGGCCGAGTGTGACCGAGGTGCCGGACCCTCCGGTCGGGTTCGAACAGGAGGAGCTCGAGGACGACGGCAGCACGATCACCGCCACGAACAGCACCAGGCCGAGGCCGACGGCGAGCATTGCGCCGAGCGTCCCGCCGAGCAGGATCGCGGGGCGAGTCACGCGGCGACGGTCTGTGGCGGAGGCCATGCGTCGACAATAGACACATCTGAGTGCGTCTGAGCCTAATTGAGACTAACTCGTTACAAGTCTAGGACGCTGAAGAAGCGTCCGCCGCGGCGCGTCGGCGCGCCTCGGAGCCCCGTCCCCCCGCTAACGTTCATCGACTATGCCGCGCATCCTCGACGTTGAAGCTGCCCTGCTCCTGCTGGAGCTCGAGCCGCCGTTCGATCAACGCGAGGTTCAGCTCGCCCGCCGCCGGATGGCCAAGCGCTGGCATCCGGATATCGCGCCTCCCGGCCGCCGCCACGAGCACCAGCGCCACCTGCAGGCGATCAACGAGGCAGCGGACGAGCTGGAGCGCCTGGCCGAGTCCTCGCGAGGCGGCAGCGTCAGCCGCAACGCCGTCAAGGCGTCGGCGGCGGCGACCCGGCGTGCGCGTGAGGACGCCGGCCGGCGCGCGTACGAGAACGAGCAGCGCGAGCGCGAGATGGCGGCCGACCGCGCCAAGCACGACCCGTTCGGGTCCCGCGTGCCCGACCACTCGGTCGTGCACCGTTACGCGCGCTGCATCTCCTATCCGGAATGGGGCGTAGGGACGGTCGCCGGGATCTACTTCTCCGGCGACGAGGAGGCCTCCCAGCAGTGGGCGCGCGTGCGCTTCGCCGTCGGCGTGCGGACGGTGCCCGCCGGCTCCCTGCAGTTCGTCGACTTCTCCAAGCCCGACCCGGCGGCCGATCGGGTGGAGCGCTTCATGACGGCCGCTCAGCACGCGCTCGCCGAGGGCAACGCCGCGCTGGCCGCCCAACGGCTCGTCTACGCGCGCGACGCCGAGCCCGAAAATCCGGCGGTCCTCCGGCTGCTCACGGCCTCCTTCTGGCAGGCGGGCAACCTGCCCGCCGCGGGTCGTACCGTCCGCGACTGGGCGCGCGTGGAGACTGACCGGCCGACCCCCGAGCGCTACGCCTCACGCATCTACGAGGACATGGGCGCGGTCGACCTGGCCGCCGATGCGGCCGAGCGAGCCGCTGCCCGCGCCCCCGCCGACGCCTCCGCCTGGGAGCGGCTGGGACGGCTGCGGCTACGGCTGATGGATCGCGCGGCGGCCATCAGCGCGTTCGAACGCGCTCGCCTGGCCGGCCCGTCGCTGGAGGGCCTGCTCGACCTGGCGCTCGCCTATCACCTGGCCGGTGATGTCGGCGCCGAGGTTTCGACCGCGCATGCCGCCACCCAGATCGATCCGGAGTCGACGCGCGCCTGGTCGACCTACGCCCACGCCCTGGCCCGCACCGACCGCCTCGTCGAATGTGAGCAGGCTTGCCGCCAGGCGCTGTCCCTCGGGGCCGACACGGAGGTCTCCGAGCTGCTGGCCCGCGTCGAGGCAGCCGCGCCGCGGGGCCTGTCGGAGCGCAGCGCCGCCGCCTAGGGCGACGCGACCGAGCCCTCGCGCCCGCACACCGGGCAGGACTCACCGAGCGCCAGGGCGCGCCCTTCACACGCGGGACACTGGTCGATCTGCTCGAGCACGCCCAGGAGCTCGCCGACGCGGCAGACGAGCAGGCGCTCCTCGTCGACCTCGATCCAGCTGCCCGCGGAGGCCGGGAAGACCACGTGGTCGCCGGGCTGGACGGGCATCCGGATGCCGGCCTGATCCCACCAGTCAAGGCCGGGCCCGACGGCGAGCACGATGCCGTGCTGGGGCGGCGGCTCGTCGGATCCGGCCGGGACGAGCAGGCCCGAGCGGCGGATGCGGTCCGGATCGAGCTCCTTGATGACGATCCGATCAAACAGAGGTCGCAACTGGTTTCGCATGGCCTTCGATGATAGGCGCGCGAAAACCTGCACGTAGCGCATATCCGGCCGCGCCGACCGCGCATCGGTCCGCGGCGAAACCTAATCTGCCGACGATGCGCCTGATGGTCGCCCGCTGCTCGATCGACTACTCCGGTCGCCTCACCACCCACCTGGCGGAGGCGACCCGGCTGCTGATGACCAAGGCCGACGGCACGTTTATGGTGTGGTCGGACTACGGCGGCCAGAGCGTCAAGCCACTGAACTGGATGACGCCGCCGACGGTGATCGACGAGATCGGCACCCCACCCGCCCGGCTGATCGTCCGCAAGTTCGCCGGCTCCAGCGAGGACAAGCTTCAGATCGAGCTCCACGAGGTGATCTCCGATGTGACGCTCGAGATGGGCTCGGCCGATGCCGACCATGCGCTCGCCAAGGACGGCGTCGAGGCCCACCTGCAGAAGCTGCTGGCCGAGCAGCCGCAATGGTGCGGCGAGGGCTTTCGCCTGGTCCGGCGTGAGTGGGCGACCGACATCGGCCCCGTCGATCTCATGTGCCGCGACGCGGAGGACGGCTGGATCGCCGTTGAGATCAAGCGGGTCGCCGGGATCGAGGCCGTCGAGCAGCTGACCCGGTATCTGGAACGCATCCGGCTCGACCCCGCCCTCGGCGAGTGCCGGGGCGTGCTCGCCGCCCAGGTCGTCAAGCCACAGGCGCGGGTGCTCGCCGAGTCCCGGGGAATCGGTTGGGTGGAGGTCGATCTGGCCGTGCTGCGCGGCGAGCGCGAGCCTGACCTGAGATTGTTCGTGGCATGAGCGAAACCGCAGCGGAACCACAGGCCGTCCTCACCGAGCGCCGCGACAAGGTGCTCGTCGTCACGATCAATCGCCCCGACCAGCGCAATGCCGTCAACGCCGCCGTGGCCGCCGGCATCGCCCACGCCCTCGACGAGCTCGACGGCGACGACGGGCTCGCCGTCGGCATCATCACCGGCGCCGGCAAGGGGTTCTGCGCGGGCATGGACCTCAAGGCCTTCGTCACCGGCGAGCGGCCGTGGTTTCAGGACCGCGGCTTTGCCGGCATCACCCAGCGTTCGGCGGCCAAGCCACTGATCGCCGCGATCGAGGGCTTCGCCGTGGCGGGCGGCCTCGAGGTCGCCCTCGCCTGCGATCTGATCGTCGCCGCCAACGGCGCCCGGCTGGGCATCCCCGAGGTCAAGCGCTCGCTCGTCGCCGCCGGCGGCGGGCTGCTGCGCCTGCCGCGCGTGCTGCCGCGCAACGTGGCCATGGAACTGGCGCTCACCGGCGACCCGCTCGTGGCCGAACGCGCCTACGAGCTCGGCATGGTCAACCGGCTCGCCGAGCCCGGCCAGGCGCTCGACACGGCGCTGGAACTGGCCGCGCAGGTCGCCGTCAACGCTCCCCTGGGGCTGATCGGCTCCAAGCGGATCCTCAACGAGTCGCTCGACTGGCCCGACGGCGAGTTCTTCGCGCGGCAGCAGGCGATCTCGGGACCGATCTTCGACTCCGAGGACGCCAAGGAGGGGGCGACGGCATTCGCCGAGAAACGCGCGCCGGTGTGGAAGGGACGTTAGGGCGAGTGGACGCGCTACCCACGCTCAGCCGACTCACCCCACGCTGTAGCCACCACCGAGCGAGAGCCGCCGCGGTCGCGGTGCTCGCACAGGTAGATCCCCTGCCACGTTCCCAGCGCCAGGCGACCGCCGGAGACCGGAAGGGTCAGCGAGGGACCGAGCAGGGCGGCCTTGACGTGGGCGGGCATGTCGTCGTCACCCTCAAGTGTGTGCGTCCAGTAGTCCGCCCGCTCCGGCACCGCACGCGAGAACCAGGTCTCGAAGTCACGGCGCACGTCGGGCGAGACGTTCTCGTTGAGCGCCAGCGAGGCCGACGTGTGCTGGATCAGGAGGTGGAGCATGCCCACCTCGAGCGAGTGCAGCTCCGGTAGGGCCTGCAGCACCTCGCCGGTCACGATCTGAAAGCCCCGCGGGCGTGGCTGCAGGCGGATCGCGCGCTGCAGCCACATCAGTCCGCCTCCCACCCCAAGCGCGCGACGCGCATGTCGACGCGCTCGCCGCGGAACGGCACGCCCTCGGCCATCAGCAGTCGGCGCTGGCGCCGGCCCTTGGCCAGCGAGCCGTCGGCGCGCACGATGCGGTGCCAGGGCACATCAGGATCATCGCATTTGAACAGCACCGTTCCGGCAAAGCGGGGCGCCCCCGGCGACACGTCGCCGTAGGTGCGCACGAACCCCTCTGGGACCGCGCGCACCCGTTCGAGCACCGCCTCGGCTCGCGGCGACGAGATCACGGCGTCAGGATGACGGCTGCAGCACGATCTTGCCGCGCGTGTGGTTGTCGGCCAGCTCGCGGTAGGCGTCGCGCACCTGATCGAGCGAATAGGTGGCCGCGATCGGCACCTCCAGCTCGCCGGCGTCGATGAGCGCCGCCAGTTCGGCGAGTGTCGCAGCCGACGCACCGACGGCGTTGCCCTCGGACTTGACGCCGTGCTTCTCGATGGCCGCGAAGTCGGCGATCGTGTTGATCCGCTGTGGCGACACCCCGAGCTCGAGCGCCAGCTCCACGTAGCCGCCGCCGACCATGTCGAGGAACGCGTCCACGCCGTCAGGCGCGGCCTCACGGATGCGGTCGCCAACCCCGTCGCCGTAGACGACCGGCACCACCCCGTGGGCGCGCAGCCATTCGTGATGGCGCTCGGAGGCGAGGCCGATCACCGTGGCGCCCGCGCGCCGGGCCAGCTGCACGGCGATCACCCCGACGCCGCCGGCCGCACCCGAGACGACGACCGTGTCGCCGGAGGACACCCCGACCGCGCGGACCGACGCCCAGGCGGTCGCCCCGACCACGAACAGCCCGCCGGCCACCTCCCACGGAACCCCCGCCGGCTTGCGCGTCGCGTTCTCGGCGGGAATCACGACCAGCTCGGCCTGACTGGCCCGCTCGTCGGTGAAGCCGATCACCTCGTCGCCGACGGCGACGTCGTCGACCCCCTCGCCGATCCGCTCGACCACGCCGGCCAGGTCCGAGCCCTGGCCGGAGGGGAAGGTCGACGGGAACCGCTCGGCGAGCATGCCGTCGCGGATCTTGGCCTCGCCCGGATTGATGCCGGCCGCCTTGACCCTGACCAGCAGCTGTCCGCGTCCGGGAACGGGATCCTCCACCTCGACAACGTTCAGGACGTCGACATCGCCGTAGTTGTCATATCTGACTGCACGTGACATGGGCTCATGCTCCTTCGTTGGACTGCGTGAATCAAACCGCACGTCGCCCCCACGAGCGGCTGCGCGACCGACGCCCGGCTGGCCTCGATCGGCTCAGCGCTCGGCCACGCGTCGGAGTTCTCGTTCGCGGCGGCGTTCAAGCGCCACCACGGCACCGCCCCGGGGCGCTGGCGCCGCGAGGCGTCGATAACGGACCTGATAAGGTCGCCGCGGTCCGCGATTTCCCCGCAAATCGCGGATTATGTCCACCCCGCCCGCCGCCATCGACGGGGCATTCTCCGCCCGTATGAGCACCCGACTTCGCATTCTCTGGTTCCTGATCATGGCCGCACTGTCGGGGCTGTCCGGCGTGGCAGCGACGTCTGCGGGGGCGTCCAGTCTCGGGCAGCTGCACTCCCAGCTGAGCGCCCAGCAGGCCCGTCAGCAGAGCCTGACGGCGAGCATCGGCTCCTTGAACCATCTGATCGCTTCGCTGGACTCGCAGATCACGCTCGTCGAGAACCGCGAGGCAACCCTCTCGAACCAGCTGGCCGGCGACCGGGCGAAGCTGGCCGACGTCCAGGTGGCGCTCAAACAGGAGCGCGCCCGGCTCGTGGTGTTGCGCCAGCGCCTGGCCACCGCCCGCGTGCGGCTGAGCCGCCAGCTGGTCGGAAGCTATGAGTCGGCGAAGCCCGATCTCGTCTCGGTGGTGCTCAACGCCCACGGCTTCAACGACCTGCTCGAGCAGATCGACTTCCTCGGGCGCGCCGAGCACGCCCAGCAGAGCGTCATCACCGCTACTCGCGTCGCCAAGGCCCAAGCCGATCAGGCGGCCACCCGGCTCGCGCAACTGGAGCGCACTGATCACCGGATCACGCAGGCGACAGCGATCCAGGTCCGCGGGGTGGCCGGGATGAACGCGCTGCTGCACGCCAAGCAGGGCGCGCTGCAGAGCGCCCGCGGCGCCCAGCAATCGGCGTTGGCCGCCAGCCGGACGCGGGGAGCGCAGCTGCAGGCCCAGATCAAGCATGTCCAGGCCCAGCAGGCGGCCGCCGAGGCCGCGGCCCGGCGCGCCGCGCAGGCGCCGCCCCCGAGCAGCCCCAACCCCCTCGGACCGACCGGCGGCAACGGCGGCTGGGCGATCCCCTACGCGATCGTGCTGTGCGAGTCCGGCGGGCAGAACCTGCCGCCCAACAGCGCGGGCGCGTCCGGCTATTACCAGATCATCCCCAGCACGTGGAAGTTGTTCGGCGGCAGCGGACCGGCGGCCTACCTGGCCTCCAAGGCCGAGCAGGACGCGGTCGCCTCCCGGATCTGGAGGGGCGGCGCCGGCGCGTCGAACTGGGTCTGCGCCGGGATCGTCGGAATCCACTGACGAGCCGCCGCGCGCGCATCCTGGTCGCAGCGGCGATCCTCGCCGTGGCGCTCGCCGTCCGGGTCGGCTACGTCGAGCACACGCCCTTCAAGGCGGTCAACGATGCCGGGACCTACAACCGGCTGGCCTCCAACGTCGCCCAGACCGGCGACTACGACACCGGGTCCGGGCCGGGCACGGGCGCCGGCGGCTCGCGCGGGCCGACCGCCTACTTCCCGCCCGGCTTTCCGTACTTCCTGGCGGTGGCCGACCTGATCGACGGCCACGCCTCCGGCCACAAGGCCGCGCTGCGCGGCGAGCGGATCGAGCAGGCGCTGGCCGGGACGGCCGCGGTCGGCCTCCTCGGCCTGGTCGCGCTCGAGCTGCTCGGCCCGGCGGGGGCGCTGGTGGCGATGGCGCTGGCCGCCGGCTACCCGGTGCTGATCGAGCAGAGCGGGACGCTGGTTGCCGAGAACCTGCTCGTCGTGCTCGAGCTGGCGGCCGTGTGGACGGCGCTGCGCGCGGGGGGCTCGCCGCATCCGTATCGCTGGATCGCCGCCACCGGGGTGCTGACCGGCCTGGCCACGCTGACGCACCAGAACGCGATCCTGCTGATACTCCCGCTGGGCGCGGCGGTGTTGTCGGCGGGGACCCGCGCGCGCGGAATCGTGCTGCTCGTGATCTGCACGGCGGCGATGATCGCCCCGTGGACGATCCGCAACGCCGTGGAACTGCACCGCTTCGTGCCCATCTCCGACGAGACCGGAATCACGCTGGTCGGCACCTACAACCGCTACTCGGCGGCGGAGACGACGATCCCCTACAAGTGGCGCTTCTTCTGGAAGATCCCCTCCGACGCGCCCCTGGTCAAGACCGCCGGGCGCTACACCGAGCCCCAGCTCGACTCCCGCCTGCGATCGCAGGCGCTGGAGTACGTGAAGCGCCACCCAACAGCGCCACTCAGCGCCGGCTGGCACAACCTGGTGCGGATGCTCGAGCTGGAGGGCGACCCGGCGTGGCATGCGTCGGCCGAGGCGGTCGGCCTGCACACCGATGTCGCCCACACCGGCGTCATCGCCTTCTGGGTGATGGCGGCGCTCGCCCTCGCCGGGGCATGCACGCGCCGCGCCCGGCGGGTGCCCGGCTGGGTCTGGGCGATCCCCGTCCTGCTGGCGTTGAGCGTCGTGCTCATCAACGTCGAGACGCCGCGCTTTCGCGAGCCGATCGAGCCCTTCCTGGTGCTGCTGGCCGCCTGCGCGGTGACGAGCGCGGGCGAGCGGGTGCTGCGGTCAGTTCTGGGCGGTGCGCCAGTCCGGCGTCGTCGGCGACCGCCCGAGCTGCCGGGTCATGCTCAGGCTGTCGAGATGGTCCAGCGCCTGCCCGGAGCCGACGGCAACGCAGGTGAGGGGAGACTCGGCCCGGTAGACGGGCATCCCCGTCTCCTGGGCGACGAGATCGTCGAACCCCCGGATCAGCGTGCCGCCGCCGGCGAGCAGAATCCCGTCGCGCGCGATGTCGGAGGCCAGCTCGGGCGGCGTCTGCTCCAGCGTGTCGCGGATCGCCTGCAGGATCTCGCGCAGCGGACCGGCGATCGCCGCCCGCACCTCCTCTGAGCGCAGCAGCACAGCCGTCGGCAGGCCGGTCACCAGATGGCGGCCGCGCACCTCGAAGGTGCGTTCCTGATCGCCCAGCGGCAGCGCCGAGCCGAGCTCGATCTTGATCGTCTCCGCCGACCGCGAGCCGATCGCGAGCTGATAGACGGAGCGAATGTAGTGCGAGATGGCGTCGTCCATCTCATAGCCGCCGACCCGCACCGAGCGCGCGATCACGATCCCGCCGAGCGAGATCACCGCCATCTCGCTTGTGCCGCCGCCGACGTCGACGACCAGCCGGCCGATCGGCTCCTCGATCGCCAGCCCGGCGCCGATGGCGGCCGCGATCGGCTCCTCGATCAGGTGCACGCGCCGCGCCCCCGCGGCCAGTGAGGCCTCCTCGACGGCCCGCTTCTCCACCTCGGTGACGCCCGAGGGCGCACACACGATCAGCCGGGGGTGCGCCGTCCGGCGGTCGATCACCTTGCGGATGAAGTAGCGCAGCATCTCCTCGGTGACCTCGAAGTCGGCGATCACGCCGTGACGCAGCGGCCGCGTGGCCGAGATCGTCGCCGGGGTGCGTCCAATCATCCGCTCGGCCTCGGCCCCGACGGCGTGCACCTCGCCCGTAGACAGATCCGAGGCGACGACCGACGGCTCGGACACGACGATGCCGCGGCCGCCGACGTAGACGAGCGTGTTCGCCGTCCCGAGGTCGATCGCCATGTCATGGACGCCGAGGCTCGGTATGAAGGTCCGGCGGGAGTTGTCGCGACGGGAGCCGTCTCTGCGAAATCTGATGCTGAGAGAGTGGCAGACGCGGGGCATCGGCGTGACGCCCGCGACAATCCGTGCATGTCAGCGGGCGCGAACCGGCGAGACCGAGGCGATGCCTGGCCCCGTCCCCGTCGCGCGCTGGTCGCGCTGCTCCTCGTGCTGGGCGGCGTAGCCACCCTCGGCGGCAGCTTCGCGCTGTGGCTCGACCGCCAGGCGCTGAGTCCCAGCGGGTGGCAGACGACCAGCTCGCAGCTGATCGCCAATCCGCAGATCAGACAGGGCGTCGGGACGTTCGCCGTGTCCGAGCTGTTCGCGCAAACGAACGTGGCGGGAGCGCTGCGCTCCGCGCTGCCCCCCGCCGTCGCCCAGCCGGCGCTGCGGACCCTGCGATCGCTCGGGCTGCGGCTCGCCGCCGACATCCTGGCCACCCGGCAGGCCCGGCGCGCGTGGAACCGCGCCAACCGCGTTGCCCACCGAGAGCTGCTGGCGATCCTCGACCACAGCGGGCAGGGCGGCGAGGTCACCCTCAACCTGACGCCCCTGCTGACGCAGCTGATCCGCGCGCTCGAGGCCAGCGCGCCGGTCAAGGCGATTCCCGGAGGCGGGCGGCTGTTCACCGTGGGGTCACCGCGCGCCGGCGAGGTCCCGGTCCTGAGCGCGAGCCAGATCGCGCACGCCCGGGCGGTGGTCAACGGCATTCGCGGGCTGTCGGTCGGGCTGCTGTTCGCCGCGGTCGTGCTGTTCGCCGCGGCGCTGGCAAGCGCGCGCGGCTGGCGGTCGATCGCGGTCAGGCGCATCGGCTACTGCCTGCTCGTCGTCGGCGCCGGCGTCCTGGTCGCCAGGGCGCTGCTGGCCCCCGCGCTGGCCGATGCCCTCGTCGCCGGCTTCACCTACCGCAAGGCGGCCGATGCCGTGTGGACGATCGCCACCACCGAGCTGCGCGACACCGCGATCACGATCCTCGTCTGCGGCGGCGTCCTCATCCTCGCCGGACTGGCGACCGGCGCGGTCCGTTCCCGGCGCGGGTGGCCGGCCTGATCAGCGCTCGCCGGGAAGCTTGCGCGGGTACTGGGAGACGTTGACTGACAAATCGAGCGCGGCCGAGATGATCCGCTGCTGCTCGGTGGCGTGGGCGATCGGGTAGCCCTCGCCCGAGGCGGCGCGCTCGGGGCGGCCGATATAGCCGAACTGCAGGTGCTCGGGCAGGACCTGGAGCAGGCGCGGGGACATATAGGCGCGGGCGCCCATGTTGCGCGGCTCCTCCTGGACCCAGACGACCTCCTGGAGCTTCGGATAGCTCTGGACGAGCTCCATCAGCTCGGCCTGGGGGAAGGGGTAGAGCAGCTCGACCCGGCCGAGGGCCACGGCGGGGTTCTCCTCGCGGGCCGCCGAGGCCAGCAGGTCGTAGTAGATCTTGCCGGTGCACAGCACCAGGCGGGTGACCTCCGCGGGGTCGACGCTGGGGTCGCCGAGCACCGGCTGGAAGCGCCCGGCGACGAGCTCCGAGACCGAGCTGGTGGCCTGCGGGAGGCGGAGCAGGCTCTTGGGCGTCATCACGACCAGCGGGCGCTGCTTGGCGATCCGCGCTTGGCGGCGCAGCAGATGGAAGTACTGGGCGGGCGTCGTCGGATAGGCGACGCGGATGTTGCCCTCGGCGGCGAGCTGCAAGAAGCGCTCCAGCCGGGCCGAGGAATGCTCGGGACCCGAGCCCTCGTAGGCGTGGGGCAGCAGCAGCGTCAGCCGCGAGGTCTGACCCCACTTGGCCAAGCCGGAGACGATGAACTGGTCGATGATCACCTGGGCGCCGTTGACGAAGTCGCCGAACTGGGCCTCCCACAGCACGAGCGTCTCGGGCCCCTCCTGGGAGTAGCCGTATTCGAAGCCGACGCACGCCATCTCCGAAAGCGGGGAGTTGTGCAGCTCCATCGGCGCCAGCGAGCCCGGCAGGTGCTGCATGGCGCAGTGCTCCTGGCCGGTCTTGGGGTCGTGGAGTACCAGGTGGCGCTGGCTGAAGGTGCCACGCTCGGTGTCCTGGCCGGTGAGCCGGATGGGGATGCCCTCGGTCAACAGCGAGGCGAAGGCCAGCGCCTCGCCGTGCGCCCACACGATCTTGGCCTCGTCGGGATGCTCGGGATCGACGGCCTCGCGCCGCTGCTCGAGCTGCTTGACGAGCTTGGGGTGGACGGTGAAGCCGTCGGGGACGGCCAGGAGCTCCTCGTTGAGGACCTCGAGGCGCTCGAGCGGCACCGCGGTCTTGACCTCCGGGGAGGGAGTGCGATCCAGCTGGTACTCGCCGGTGGCGTGATCGACGTCTTTGGCGGCGGCGATCCGCTGCTTGAGCTCAGTGTGGGAGTCGGTCAGGACCGACCACACCTCGTCGGTCATCTCGGTCGACTCCTGCTCGGTGACCACGCCTCCGTCGACCAGCTGGCGGGCGTAGAGCTCGCGCACCGAGGGGTGCTTCTTGATCTGCTGGTACATCTCGGGCTGGGTGTAGGCGGGCTCGTCGGCCTCGTTGTGGCCGAAGCGCCGGTAGCCGATCAGGTCGATGACGACGTCGTGGCCGAACTCCTGGCGGAAGGCGAAGGCCAGCCGCACGGCGCTGATGCACGCCGCCACGTCGTCGGCGTTGACGTGGATGATCGGCACGTCGAAGCCCTTGGCCATGTCGGAGGCCATCGTCGTCGAGCGGGCGTCGTCGGCGTCGGTGGTGAAGCCCACCTGGTTGTTCTGGATGATGTGGATGGTGCCGCCGACCGTGTAGCCGTCGAGCGCCTGCAGGTTGAGCGTCTCGGCGACGACGCCCTGGCCGGGGAAGGCAGCGTCGCCGTGCAGGATGATCGGGATCGCGGCGTTCGTGTCCTGGTGGGCGTGCGGGCCCTGGCGCGTCGTCTGCGCGGCGCGGGTCGCGCCGGACGCGACCGGACCGACGAACTCGAGGTGTGACGGGTTGGACTCCAGGCGCACGATGATCGACTCGCCGCCCGGCAGCTGGTAGGAACCCTGGGCGCCGTGGTGGTACTTGACGTCGCCGGTGCCGCCCTGGGGCAGGGTGGTGATCGGCTCGAGCGTCGAGGAGCCCTCGAACTCGGCGAAGATCGTCTCGTACGGACGCCCGAGATTGTGAGCGAGCACGTTCAGGCGGCCGCGGTGGGCCATCCCGACGACGACCTCGCGCGCACCGCGAGTGGCCGACAGCTGGGTGAGCTCGTCGATCATCGGCACGGTCATGTCGAGGCCCTCGACCGAGAACTGCTTCTGGCCGAGATAGGCCTTATGCATGAAGCGCTCGAACGCGTCGACTTCGGTCAGCCGCTTGAGGAGCGCCGTCTGCTCGGCGTTGGTCAGCGGGTTGCGAAATTCTCCCGACTCGATCGCCTCCCGCAGCCACAGTCGCTGGCGACCGGACGCGATGTGCTCGATCTCGTAGGCGATCGTCCCGCAGTAGGTCTCGCGCAGGTGCGGCAGCGCCTCGGCCAGGGTCTCGCCGGGCACGTAGACGCGCAGGATCCGGGTCGGGATGCGCTCCATCAGCTCGGGGCTGAGCCCCAGCGTCCCGGGATCGAGCGAGGGGTCGGACTCGGGCTCGCGGCCGAGCGGATCGAGCCGGGCGGCCATGTGGCCGTGGGTGCGGTGGGCCTTGATCAGCGAGGTGGCGGCCTGCACGGCCTGCATCAGGTCCTCGATCTCCTGGGCGGACTTGCCGGGGGCCGGCGCCTCGCCGGGTGCCGCGGCCGGTGCCGTCGTGGCGATCGCCGCCGCGGGCTGGGGTGGTGCCGGCAGCGCGGGCAGCGTCACCCCGAGATCGGAGAACACGCCCTCGTAGAAACTCTCCTCGCCCTGCAGCAGCGCCTCGATGCGCTGCAGGAAGCGTCCGGACTCGGCGCCCTGAATGATCCGGTGGTCGTAGGTCGAGGTCATCGTCATGACCTTCTCGGCGCCGATCGCGGCCCCGATCCGCTCCAGCCCGACGGGGTAGGCGATCGAGCCGGTGGCGACGATCGTGCCCTGGCCCGTCATCAGGCGCGGGACCGAGGCGATCGTGCCGATGCCACCCGGGTTGGTGAGCGTCAGGTTGCCGCCGGTCAGGTCGTCGGCCGACAGGGTGTTCGTACGCGCCTTCTCGACCAGGGCGTTGTATGCCTCCAGGAAGTCGGCGAAGCGCATCCGGCCGGCGTCGCGGATGACCGGCACCATCAGCGTGCGGCTGCCGTCCTTCTTGGCGACGTCGACGGCGAGGCCGAGGTTGACGGCATCGTCGTCGAGGCGGTAGGGCTTGCCCTCGCGCTCCTCGAAGTGGTGAGCCATGACCGGCATCTCCTCGGTGGCCACGCGAGCGATCGCGTAGGCGATCAGGTGCGTGAAGGAGACCTTGCGTTCGGCGGCCTTGAGCTGCTTGCGCCGGGCGTCGAGCGTGGTGACGGTGAGCGTGCGCAGCGAGGTCGCGGTCGGGATCGAGCGGCTCTGGTCCATGTAGCGGGCGAGAACCGCACCGCTGCCCTTGATCAGCTGCGCCCCGGCCTCGGACGGGCCGGGCGCGGATGGGACGGCTGGCGCGGCGGCGCCGTTGCCCGGTTGCGCGGCGAGCACGTCGGCCTTGGTGATCCGCCCGCCGCGGGCGCTGCCGTGCACGCCGCTGAGATCGACGCCCTCGGCGGCGGCGACGCGGCGGGCGACCGGCGAGGCGTTGGCGGACGAGCCGTCGGTGGCGGTGGCGCCGTTGGTCGCGCTGGCGCCGTTGGTCGCGGACGCGGCCGGCTCGGCGGTGGACGGGCTCGGCCGCGGCGACGGAGCCGGCGCTGCCGACACGGACGCGCTCATCCGTCCGATCACCTGGCCGACGCTCACCGTCTCGCCCTCCGCGGCGAGGATCTCGGTGATCGTGCCGGCGGTGGGGGCGGGCAGCTCCATGTCGACCTTGTCGGTCGAGATCTCGACGACGGTGTCGCCATCGGCGACGGTGTCGCCGACCTTCACCGACCACTCGAGGATCGTGCCCTCGGTCACCGATTCGCCGCCGGTGGGGGTCACGATCTCCACGGTCTCGCCGGAGCCGGCCTCGGCTTCGGCCATTCCCTCGGCCTCCTGCGCAGCGCCGGCGACCGCCTCGGCCTTGGTGACGGGGGGAGACTCACCGGAGACCGGCCCGGCGGCCGCCGGAGGGGCCGAGCCGCCATTGCCGGCGGCGGCGCCATTTCCGCCGTCGCTGGAGGTGGCGGCCGGGGCATCACCGTTGGTCGAGACCTCGGCCAGCACGGCGCCGACGGTGACGGTGTCACCCTCGGCGGCGTGAATCTTGACGACAGTGCCGGCGACCGGAGAGGGCACTTCGGCGTCGACCTTGTCGGTCGAGATCTCGACGAGCGTCTCGTCGACGGCGATCGAATCGCCCTCCTGTTTATGCCATTCCAGGACCGTGCCCTCGGCGACGGAGTCGCCCATGGCCGGCATTACGACGGCAATTCTGCTGGTCTCTACAGACATCCGTGGCTTGCGTTCACTCTACTGCGTCGTCGTGGACCGCCGCCGGTCGGCGACCAGAAAACCGATCGACCCGGCGAACGGCCCCAAGCCGCCGAGGACGGCGACCGTCACCGCCAGCCAGAAGGGGATCACATGCGCCCGGGCGGCCGCGATGCAGACGAGCGACATGACGATCCAGATCACTCCGTGGGCGAGACCGAGGCTGAACGTCTCGGGCTGTGGATTGGCGAACACGAACGCGCACAGCAGCAGTGCGAGGTAGACGAGCGAGTGCGTAAAGGACGCCACCTCCAGGCGGCGGAAGGTGACGAAACGCATCACTCAGGGGGCGCAGAGCAGCACGGCGGTCCGGCGCAGCGGATCGTCGGCGTGCTCGGGCCAATCGGCCACGTCGGCCGGCCACCAGGCGAAGTCGTCATGCTCGGCGTCCGGGGTGACCGTCGCTCCCTCGGCGAGCCAGGCCATGCCGACGAGCATCGTGATCCCCGACGGCAGTGCCACCAGGGCCTCGACGCTGAGGCGCTCCGGTTTCACCGCCCACTCCTCCTGCAGCTCTCGTACCAGCGTCTGCGCCGGGTTCTCATCGACCTCCACCGAGCCGGCCGCACCCAGCGCCCAGCGGTGCGCCCACGTGGCCAGCCACGCCGCTCGGCGCCCGGCCAGCCAGCGTCCGTCGGCCGAGCGCACGACGCACAGGGCCGACAGGCTCTGGACGGCGTTTCCGGGCAGCAGTCGCAGTGCCCAGCGCACCGGCTCGCACTCGAGCAGCAGCTTGCCGTCCTGGACGCGGTGGTCGCGCAGGCGGGCGGCGAGGCCGTCGTGGCTCGGGGAGCCGCGGGCGGCCAGTTCGGCGAGGGCGCGGTCGGCCTCGCCGACGACCTCGGCGGACGGCGCGTAGGGCTCGCTGCGCCAGCTGACCTCGATGTCCTCCGGGCGCCATGGCCCACGGGCGAGGATTCCGGCGCCGGTGCTCATGGGCTACACCGTACCGTCGAAGCGCCGACGTGCCGTGCCGGTCAGCCGGCGCGCGTGGCCTCGTCGAGGCGCGCCAGAACGGCCGGAGCCACCGGCCACATGTCCGCCGGCAGCCGCCGCAGCAGCTCGCGCCATCCCGGCTGCTGGGCGATCGCCGACGCGACCAGCGCCAACCCGTCCTCGACCTCGCCGTGCTCGGCGGCGCCCAGACCAGCCCAGAAACGCAGCTCGTGGGAATCGGGCACGAGCTCGTGGGCACGCTGGTACAGGCGGGCGGCCTCGCCGCGCTCGCCGCCCGCAACGTGATCGTCGCCCTGACCGGCGTACCGATAGGCGTCGTCGATGACCAGCAGCCGGTCGAGCTCGGCCAGCGGCTCGGGATCGTCCTCGACGCGGAGCGAGACCACCCTCTCCCAGGCCTCGCCGGCGGCCGGCGCGACGACGATCGCCGCCGACTGACGGCCGCGCAGGTCACCGCCGGCGTCCTCGGCCGCGTGGAGGGCGGCCATCAACCGCCGCGCCAACGGCGACCCCTGAGCCTCATCGAAGGCCGACAGCATCGCCGGCCACACCTCCGCCGAGGCCATGATGTTCGCCTGGCAGGAGACGCCGTCGCCGGTGACGTGGCCGGCGAGGGCCATGCACTGCTCGCCGGTGTGGGCGGCCGTCCGGCCGGCCGCATCGACGATCGCCACCTGGCGCACGGCGCTCAGCTCGTCGGCCGCCAGCAGCTCGGTCAGGGCCGCCTGGGGATCGGCCCCGCCGGCGAGCAGCGCCAGCCCCCGCGGACCGTAGGAGACCTCGAGGCTCGCCTGGGTCGCGACCGCACCGACACCAGGTGCAACCCACGGGACGAGCGGCCCGACGGAGAACCAGTGCGACTGCACCGCCACCCCCAACTCCCCGGTGTTCGGGTCCCGGGCGACGATCGAGTAGGTGATCGGCCGATGATAAGCCGACGTTGGGAGGGTTAGCCACCGCCACGGTGGCTAACCCTCCCAACGTCACTCGTCTAGGCGGCGACGGTGCGGCTGAAGCGCCGCAGCGCGAGCGGCACGCAGACCGCCATCAGCAGCAGGCACCAGCCCACCATCGCCAGCTCCGGATGGTCCAGCTGCCAGGAGCCGCCGGTGCGCACACCCGAGGTGAGCGAGCGCACCGTGGCCACCAGGGCCGAGATCGGATCCCATTCGGCGATCGCCCGCGGGATGGCATCCATCCCGGAGATGGGAACGAACGTCCCCGCCATGAACGTCAGCGGCAGGATCACGATGAAGCCCATCCCCTGGACGGCGTCGGGCGAGCGCACGAGCATCCCAACGAGGACGCCGCACCAGGTGAAAGCCAGCATCCCGAGTCCCACGAGGCCGACCAGCTCGACCCCGTGCAGGAGCGTCACGTGCGGGTTCCACCCGAGCGCGAGCCCGAAGGCGACGGTGATCACCAGGCCGAGCAGCTGCTCGCAGACCTGGCCCATGACCTCGCCGCTGATGATCGCCAGCCGGCTGACCGGCATCGAGCGGAAGCGGTCGATGACGCCCTCGGTCATATCGCTCGCGGTGGCGGTGCCGGCGCCGATCACCCCGAAGGCCAGCGACTGGCCGAGGATCCCGGGAAACAGGTAGTCCTTATAACTGACCGTGCACGTGAATGGCCGAGCCGAACACGTACAGGAACAGCAGGATGAAGACGATCGGCTGGATCGTCACGTCGAGCAGTCGCTCGGGCACCCGGGGGATCGCCCGCAGGCTGCGCCCGGTCAGCAGTGCGGTGTCACGGATGAAGCGGACCGGTCCGCCCGGCGACAGTGAAGCGGACGTGGCGGGACGGGCGGCGATCGCGGTCATGCCGCCCTACCTTTTAGATTGCGTCCCCGGGAGTTGTCAGAGTCGGGGTGCGTGGGTGAAGCAGGGATGGTTTTCATGCTGGCTGCCCTCGATGGCTCAGGAGGCTGATCCCCCTGCTTCACCGCTTCTCCAGACCGCTGATTAGGCACTGCGACTCGATCGCTATGTAGGGCGATGCCGGCACGGGGAAAGCACGCGTCATCGACAAGGACGAGAGGAGCGCAATGGCAGTTGTTGTCGGGATCGATATCGCCAAGGAGTTCCACTGGGTCTGCGCGATCGACGCCACCACTAACGCGGTGCTGGCCAGCCGGCGGGTTGAGAACGACCCGGCCTCGATCGATGCCCTGATCAGTGACCTGGAGGGCTGGGCCGACGCCCACGGGCCGGTGCGCGTCGGGATCGACGTGATCGGCGGGATCGCCGGCTTGGTGACGGCGATGCTCAATCAGGCCGGCGTCGCGGTGGTTCACGTGCCCGGCCTGGCGGTCAACCGTGCTCGTCAGCGAACCGCAGGCGGGGAGAACAAGAGCGATCCGCGAGACGCTGCGGTGATCGCCGACCAGGTGCGGGTGCGCCACAAACCTGCGGTCGGTCGACATCGGCGAGGAGATCGACATCGAGGTCCGGTTGCTGGTCGGCCGTCGCCGCGATCTGGTCGCTGACCAAACCCGTCGTGTCCAGCGACTCAGAGAGCTCTTGGTCGCGATTCATCCCGGACTGGAACGGGTCGTGGATCCCACCCAGAAAGGCGGCCTGTGGCTGCTGTCGCGTTACGTGACCGCAGCCGAGATCCGTCGCGCCGGCCGCACGCGACTGACCGACTACCTGCTGCGCGCTGGTGGCCTGTCGCGCCGTCATATCGATCAGCTCGTCGAGGATGCCCTGACCGCCGCCACCGCCCAGCGACTCGTCCTTCCGGGCGAGCAGCTCAGCGCCGAGATCATCAGAGAGCTCGCGCTCGAGCTGCGCCAAGGCCGTCAACGACTCATCACCCTCGACCAACAGATCGAGGTGGCGTTGCAACGTCACCCTGACGCAGCCCTCATCCGCAGCCTGCCCGGGATGGGGGCCACGCTCACCGCTGAGTTCATCGCCGAGGCAGGCACCCTGGCTCGCTTCCCAAGCCCAGACCATCTCGCCTCCGCCGCGGGCCTGGCGCCCGTGCTCAGACAGTCCGGAAAAGTCCACTACCTCCAACGCGCCAGAGCCGGCAACAAGGCGCTCAAACGCGTCTTCTACCAATCCGCGTTCTGCTCGCTGAGCCACCCCACCAGCCGCGCCTTCTATGACCGCAAACGAGCCGAAGGCAAACGCCATCACCAAGCCGTCCTCGCGCTCGCCCGCCGCCGCGTCAACGTCCTTCACGCGATCCTGCGCGACCGCCGCCCGTTCGAGATCACACTCGCAAAAACTGCTTGACAAAACCATTAGGCAGCCACCTCCTGGGGTTTCTCGACCTCGGCCGCCTGCTCCGAGGCGGGGTGGCCGGTGAGGGCCAGGAAGGCGTCATCGAGCGTGGGGCGGCGCAGCGCGATCTCGTCGACGGCGATGCCGGCGGCGCGCACGGCGCCCGCCACCCGCTCCAGATCGGCCGTCTCGTCGGGGGCGGCCACCGAGACCGTGCGCAGCTGCTCGAGCGGCGTGGTCTCGAACCGGCCCTCGAGCGCCGCGCGCAGATGCTCGAAGGCGGCGGCGTCGGCGGCGACGACGTCGACGCGCTGCTGTCCGACCTGCGCCTTGAGGGCCGCCGGGGTCCCGGCGGCGACCTCGCGACCGTGGTCGATGAGCACGACCCGGTCGGACAGCGCGTCGGCCTCGTCGAGGTACTGGGTGGTCAGCAGCAGGGTGACGCCGTCGTCGACGAGCTCGCGGATCGTCGACCACACCACCTGCCGGCTGCGGGGATCGAGGCCGGTCGTCGGCTCGTCGAGCACGAGCACGTGCGGGCGATCGATCAGGCCGGCGGCGAGGTCGACCCGGCGCCGCTCGCCGCCCGAGAGCTGCTTGACCAGGCGGTCGCGGAACTCGACCCCGTCGAAGCGCGCCAGCAGCTCATCGGCGACGGCACGGGCCGCTGCACCGCTGCGTCCGCGCAGGCGGGCCATGAGCATGAGGTTCTCACGGGCGGTCAGGTGCTTGTCGAGCGCGGCGAACTGCCCGGTGAGGGAGATCCGCTCACGCACGCGGGCGGCGTCATGCACGACGTCGTAGCCGGCGACGCGAGCCTCGCCGCCATCGGGCGCGATCAGCGTGGCCAGCATTCGCACGGTGGTCGTCTTGCCGGCGCCGTTGGGCCCGAGCAGCGACACCACTGTGCCCTCGTCGACGTCGAGATCGAGGTCGTCGACGGCGACGAAGGACCCGAACCGCTTGGTCAGGCCCTGGGTGTGTATGGCTCTTTCGGTCATGGTCCGTAAATCTATAGTTACTGAAAAGATTCTGCAAGTGAATTTCCTACGCGTATCCTGCGGGGTAGACCCAGGTCGACTCCGGAACTGATCGATGGACACCGACGAAGCCCTTCCCGACATCCCCGACGACGATGTCCTGCACCGCCTGATCTCCGATGAGATGGGCGACCGGATCGCCGAGGTCATGCGCCTGACCCGCCGCGCGCAGGAGGCCTGGCACCGGTCCCGGTATCCCGACGAGGGGCTGCGAGAGCGCAAGCGGCGCCTCACCCGCCAGCTGATCTCCGACGCGGCGACGACGATGTTCGCCACCCGCGGCTTCGACAACGTGCGCGTCGCCGAGGTCGCCGACCGGGTCGGCGTGTCGGAGAAGACGATCTACAACTACTTCCCGACGAAGGAGTCGATGGTCCTCGACACCGCCGACGAGGCGGTGGAGGCGCTCGCCGACGCGCTGCGCAACCGCGCCCCGGACGAGACGATCACCGCCGCGGTCGTGCGCGCGATCAACGCCGACATGGAGCGCTTCGACAACGCTCCCGACGAGCTGCTCGAGTTCATGCCCGCGTTCGTCTCGATGATCGAGGGCACCCCGGCGCTGCGCGCCGCCTGGCTGGAGCTCCACGATCGCCTGGCCAAGGTGGCGCGCGACGAGCTGGCCGCCCAGGCGGGCGTCGACCCGCGCGATCCCGAGCCCACCGTCGCCGGTCGCGCCCTGGCCGGGCTCGCCGAGGTGGCGCTCGAGTCCCGCGTGCGCCACATCCGGGAGGGATTGAAGGGCGAGGAGCTGCGGACGGCCGTCTCCAGCGACATCGAGCGGGCCAGCCGGCTGCTCGAGACCGGCCTGTGGTCGTTCAGCCTGATGGCCCTCGGCGCGCGGGCCAAGCGCCAGGCGCGCGACGTCACCGAGGCGGCCGAGCTCACCCGGGCCCAGGTGGTGGCCGCGATGGAGCAGGCCCGCACCGCCTTCAGGGAGGTCCGCCGCCAGGGCCAGGCCGCGATGAAGCAGGTCAGGGCCGATGTCAGGGCCCAGCGCGGGGGCACACGGCACGGCCCGAGGCGCTGAGGGTGCCCTCGATCGCCGTGCTCGGTCCCGGAGGCGTCGGCGGCTTCGTCGCCGCGGCGCTCGCGCGCGCCGGCGAGAACGTCGTCATCGTCGCCCGCGAGCCGGCGGCGACCGCGCTGACGCTCACCGGCATGAGCGTGCGCAGCGCGGCGCTCGGCAACTTCGTCGCCCATCCCGGGCGTCGTCTCCGAGCTGACCGAGCCGGTCGACGTGCTGCTCGTCGCCACCAAGGCCACAGGACTGACGGCGGCGCTTGATCGGATCCACACCGAGCCCCGGCTCGTCGTGCCGCTGCTCAACGGCGTCGAGCACCTGGGCGTGCTGCGCGCGCGCTTCGGCGCAGACCGCGTCGTCGCCGGGGTGATCCGGGTCGAGTCCGACCGCCCGCGCGCCGGGGAGATCGTGCAGACCAGCCCGGCCTGCCGGATCGACATCGCCGGCACGCGGCCGGAGGTCATGGCGCTGGCGCAGACGCTGGAGCGGCGCCGGCATCACGGTCCGGACCGGCGACTCCGAGCCCGACGTCATGTGGTCCAAGCTGATGCGCCTGTGCCCGCTGGCGCTGACGACGAGCGCCTCGGATCGCCCGCTGGGGTTCGTGCGCTCCGATCCGCGGTGGCGCTCGGCGCTGGACAACGCCGTGGCCGAGACGGCGCCGCGTCGCCGCCGCCGAGGGGGCCACGCTCGATCCGGCGGCGACGATCGCCGAGCTCGAGTCGGCGCATGCCGAGCTGGGCTCCTCGATGCAGCGCGACATCGCCGCCGGCCGCGAGCCCGAGCTGGACGCGATCGCCGGCGCGGTGCTGCGCGCCGGCGCCCGCCACGGGATCCGCTGTCCGACGATCGAGTGGCTGGCCGGGCGGGTGGCGCAGCGAGCTGAGATTCGCGCGGAGGGCTGGCCGCGGGGCTGATTCCCTACAGCGGGGGCCTGACCGGGGGCGGCTGGCCACTCTCGACGTAGACCGGCTCGCCGACCTCCTCGGAGGCGACCGCGTCGACGACCTCCTCCTCTTCCATCTCGCCCTCGCCGTCGTGCTGGCCGTCGCACAGCACCCGGAAGTTGCCGGTCACGCCGCCGTCGGCCTGGAGCACGATGCCGGGGAGGATCTCCTCGCCCTCCTCCAGACCCAGGCGCTCGATGTCGAAGTGGGCCATCCCGATGCCCCAGCTGTTGTGATCGGGGTTCTCGCGGTCGTGGGCGGCCACGCCCTGCGCGAAGCGCTCCAGCAGCTTGCCCATCGTGGCGTTGTCGACCATCGTCCGCGCTCCCCCGGCGTCCTCAGGCGCGCTCGATCAGCTCGATGCGGTAGCCGTCGGGATCGCGCACGAAGCACAGCCGGTTGCCGCCCTCGCGGATCGTGTACGGCGGCTTCTCGGGCTCGATCCCCTGCTCGGCGAGCTGGCCGAGCGTGCCGTCGAGGTCGGCGGTGGTGATCGCGATGTGGCCGTAGCCGGTGCCGATGTCGTAGGGCTCTGACTGATCGAAGTTGTAGGTCAGCTCCAGGCGCGGCTCGTCGCCGTCCTCGGGGAGGTTCATGAAGACGTTGGTCGCCTCGTCGCGGATCGGCACGCGGCGCAGCTCCTTGAAGCCGAGCGCCGTGTAGAAGTCGACGGAACGGTCGATCTCGAAGATGCGGTAGCAGGTGTGAATCAGGCTCATGGTCGGCTAAAGGCTACCCTCGAAGCATGATCGTCGAGCGCTCGATGAGCGACCAGTGGCTGTCCAACACCTACGTCGTCGCCGACGAACTCGGCGGCAGCGCGGTGATGGTCGACGCCGGCGGGCCGGTGGCGCCGCTGCTGGAGTACCTCAACCGCGGCCAGTTCGACCTGACCCACGTGCTGCTCACCCATCACCACCACGACCACATCGCCGACCTCGAGGCGGTGCTGCGGGCGCACCCGGGAACGCCGGTGCTCATCCACGAGCGCGAGCGGCAGTTCGTGGCCGCCGGCGACCGGCACGATGGCCGAGGGTCAGACGATCCAGTCCGGGGCGATGACGATCGAGCCGATGCATACGCCCGGGCACACCTCGGGGATGCTGTCGCTGCTGTTCGACGGCACCGACGTGTTCACCGGCGACACGCTGTTCAAGGGCTCGGTCGGGGGCGTGCGCGCGCCTGACTCCACCAGCTACGCCGATCTGAAGTCCTCGATCATGGACAAGCTGCTCGCGCTCCCCGCGCAGACGCGCATCCATCCCGGCCACACCGATCCGACGACGGTCGCCGACGAGCTGGAGCACAACGCGCTTCGTGCGGATCTGGCGCGGCGTCGACCCCGAGGGCTCGGCCGACTGCACCGCCCTCGGCGAGCCGGCCACGCTCATCCTGCTCGGCGACGACTACGACGGCGGGCACAAGGCCTGGGTGCGCTGGCCCGACGGCGCGGACGACATCGTCCCCGGCTCGCGGGTCAGCAGGGCCCTAGTGGTCGCCCACTAGAGTCGTTACCAGTGGCCAAGGACAAGATCCCCACCTCGCGCGTGGGGCGCACGGCCAAGATCGGTGGGCTGGCAGCGGGACAGGCGATCAGGCAGGCGGGCACGCGCGCGGCCAACGTGGCGCGTTCCGAGGAGGGGCGCAGCGCCGCCCTGGAGAAGCGCCACATCGAGGCCGCCGAGCAGATCGTCGACGCGCTGGGGACGATGAAGGGCGCGGCGATGAAGATCGGCCAGGTGATGTCGTTCCTCGACGTCGGCCTCGTGCCCGAGGAGTACCGCGAGGAGTTCCAGCGCAAGCTGGCCAAGCTGCGCGACGCCGCCCCGACGGTCACCTTCAAGGACATGAGCAAGGTGATCGTCGACGAGCTCGGCGAGCCGCTGCGCGAGGTGTTCGACGAATTCGACGAGGAGCCGATCGCCGCCGCCTCGATCGGCCAGGTGTACCGCGCCCGGCTGCACGACGGACGCGAAGTGGCGGTCAAGGTCCAGTATCCGGGCGTCGCCGCCGCCGTGCGCGCCGACATGCAGAACCTCGGGCTGATCCTGCGCCTGGCCAAGCGGATCGCGCCGGGCATGGATCCCAAGGCGATCGGCGAGGAGATCCGCTCGCGGATCGGCGAGGAGCTCGACTACGAGCTCGAGGCCCAGAATCAGCGCGCGCTGGCGCGGATCTTCCGCGACCATCCGTTCATCGTCATCCCGGACGTGATCACCTCGCTCTCCCACGAGCGGATGATGGTCTCCGAGTACGTCCACGGCACCGGCTTCGAGGAGCTCAAGACCCGCCCTCAGGAGGAGCGCGACCGGATCGGCGAGATGATCTTCCGCTTCTACTTCAGCTGCCTGTATCGCCACGGCCAGTTCTCCGGCGACCCGCACCCGGGCAACTCGATGCTCCTCGACGACGGCCGGATGGCGTTCTTCGACTTCGGGCTGTTCAAGCGGATGCCGCCCGGGTCGGTGGAGCTCGAGATCAACGTCGCCCGCGCGATCATCGAGGGCGACTCCGAGAAGATCATGCGCCTGGGGACCGAGGTCGGCTTCTTCCGCGATCCGGAGAAGTTCAACCCCGACCGCGTGCTCGCCCACTTCCGCGCCGCCACGTCGTGGTACACCGCCGACCGGGAGATCGAACTGCGACCCGAGTACGCGACCCAGGTGCTGATCGACATGTCCGACCCCCGCTCGGAGTACTTCGGCTATCTGCGCCAGGAGTCGGCCCCGCCCGATCACATCTTCGGCCGGCGCATGGAGGTGCTGACGCTGGCGGTCATCTCCCAGCTGCACGCCCGCGGCAACTTTCACCGCATCGCCCGCGAGTGGTTCTACGACGACCCGCCCAGCACCGAGCTCGGCCGCGAGGAGGCCGAGTTCTACGGCCGCGCCGCCGCCTGAGCGTCGGCCTAGACCTCCTGGACCTGGAACAGGCTCGTCGTCCCGGGCCGGCCGCTCGGCAGCCCGGCGGTGATGCCGACCCGCTCGCCCGGCTTGACCCAGCCGAGCTCCACCACCCGCCGCGCGGAGGCCGCGATCAGCTCCTCGGTGACCTCGTGGCGGGCGATCGACGCCGCCTGCACCCCCCACATGAGGCCGCACCGCCGGACCGTCTCCTTGCCCGGCGACAGGCAGTAGATCGGAACGTTGGGGCGGTGGGCGGAGATCAGCCGCGCCGAGCGGCCCGACAGGGTCGGGATCACGAGCGCCGCCAGCCCGAGGTCGCGCGCCGCCGCGCAGGCGCTGTAGGCGATCGTGTACGCGGGGTCGCGCGCGTCGCGGCGCACGCGCTCCTCGTTCCAGGTGGCGTAGGGCAGCGTGGTCTCGGTGCGCTCGGCGATCGACGCCATCATCTCCACCGCCTCGACGGGGTAGTTGCCGATCGCCGTCTCCTGGGAGAGCATCACGGCGTCGGTGCCGTCGAGGATCGCGTTGGCCACGTCGGTCGCCTCGGCGCGCGTCGGGCGCGAGGAGGAGACCATCGAGTCGAGCATCTGGGTGGCGGTGATCGACGGGCGGGCCAGCCGGCCGGCGATCCGCAGCAGCCGCTTCTGGACGATCGGGACGTCCTCGATCGGCAGCTCGATCCCGAGGTCGCCGCGGGCGACCATCACCGTGTCGGCGGCGCGGATGATCTCCTCGGCGTTCTCCACCGCCTGGGGCTTCTCGATCTTGGCGATCAGCGGCAGGCGGGTGTGGCCGCGGACGGTGAGCACGTCCTCGGCGGAGCGCACGAACGACAGGGCGACGATGTCGACCCCGATCGACTCGCCGAAGCGCAGCATCTCCAGGTCCTCCTCGGGCACCGCCGCCAGGCCGCGGGTGGAGCCGGGGATGTTCAGGCCCTGGCGGGTGGCGACCGTGCCGCCGATCTCGACCACGGTGTCGATCTCGCAGTCGCCGGCGCGCACGCGCTTGACGCGCAGGCGGATCGCGCCGTCGGCGAGGTAGATGACGTCCTCGGGGTCGACCGCGTCGGCCAGGCCGCCCCAGGAGACCGGGATCCGCTCGCCGTCGCCCTCCTCGCGCGAGCCGCACATGAGCACGAGCTTCTCGCCGGGCTTGAGCTCGGCGATGCCCTCGCGCAGCACGCCGATGCGCAGCTTGGGCCCGGGGAGGTCCTGCAGGATCGCCACCTGGCGGCCGGCGGCGGCCGACGCGGCGCGCACGCGCTCGGCGTTCTCGGCGTGGATCTCGCGGTTGCCGTGGGAGAAGTTCAGCCGGGCGACGTCGAGACCGGCGGCGACCATCCGCGTCAGCGTCTCGATGTCCTGCGAGGCGGGGCCGATGGTGGCGACGATCTTCGTGCGGCGCGGCATGTGAGCGCTCACAGTAGCTCACCGGATCGGCGCGGCTCCGGTTAACGGCCGGTTGTCAGATCAGCGGCAGCGCCGTCGCGCGACGACCGGCTCGCCGTCGGCGCTGATCTGGCCGCCGTCGCGCAGATCGCAGATGAGGTCCCAGTGCAGCGCCGAGACGTTCGTGCCGCCCGGTCTCCGGATAGGAGCGCCCGAGCGCGAGGTGCACCGTGCCGGCCATCTTCTCGTCGAGCAGGATGTGGCCGGTGGGGCGATCGATGCCGGTGTTGGTGCCGATCCCCAGCTCGCCGAGGAGACGCGCGCCCCGGGATCGGTGTCGAGCGCCGCCCGCAGGTAGTCCTCGCCCGCGCTCGGCACTGAACTGTGTCACCTCGCCGTCGCGGAAGGTGAGGGTCACCCCGGTGACGGTCACCCCGCGCGGACCGGTCGGCACGGTGAAGCGGATCGTCCCGTTGGCCGAGCTGCTCGTGCGGGCCGGTGAACACCTCGCCGGAGGGCATGTTGCGCCGGCCGTCGGAGTTGATCCACGTGCGGCCGGTCACGTCGAGGGTGATGTCGGTGCCGTCGGCCTCGATCCGGATCTCGCGCGCGCCGCTCAGCCGCTCGACGAGCCGGTCCTGGTCGGCGCTCAGCTCGCGCCAGGCCTGCACCGGGTCGGGACGATCGAGGAACAGCGCGCGGTCGACGAACTCGGCGTAGTCCTCGGTCGGACATCGAGGCCAGCTGGGCGAGCGCCGGCGTCGGCCAGATCGTGCCGCACCAGCGCCGCGACATGCGCACCTCGCGCAGCGGCGCGCGGGCGGTGGCGGCGCGCGCGATCAGCGCCGGGTCGACGTCGGCGAGCGCCGCCGTGTTGGCGGGCGCGTCGATCGACAGCGTGCAGTCGGTCGCCTGCAGCTCGGCCAGATCGGCGGGCGCGAAGCCGTCGAGGTGGCGCTCGGTGGCGTAGCGGTAGAAGTCCGCGCCCTGCGACGGCAGCGCGATGCGCATCCCCGGCCAGGCGCCGCGCTGCAGGATCGCGCGGTGCACGGCGCGCAGGATCGGCTCGGCCAGCGTGGTCGAGCCGACGAGCACCTGCTGGCCGGGCGAGACCTCCAGACACCAGTCGCACAGCAGCTCCGCGAACGCGTCGGGGTCCGGCGTCCGACGTCACGGCGCCTCCATGTCCGGGAAGTGCTCGGCGAGGTGGGCGCGCATCGACGCGAGCACGAACTCGCGCTCGGCCGCGGTCGCCATCCGGTAGCGGCCGATCAGCTCCTTCTGGCGGGTCATCTCCAGGCCGGAGATCGTCCACGACGCCGCCAGGCGCTCGAACAGCAGCTCGATCGCACGCTGGCGGGCGTCCTCGCGGTTCAGGCCACCGGCGAACGTGTCGGCGTACGCCGCGCCGCGTCGCCGGGGTGAGCGCTCCGCGCAGGGCGAGGACGTTGCCCTCGGCGTCGGTGTACTCGCGAGAGCGGCGCGGCGAGCTTCTCGCGCTGTCGATGGCGGCGACCCACCGCGCGTTAAGTTAGAGGGGCGCGGCGGCGGCCTGCCGAGCTGCCCGGCGACGTCGCCGGAGACCGGGTCGGCGTGACCCGCCCACACCACCGACGGGCCGAGCTCGGCGAGCTTGCGGATCGAGGCCCGCGCCTGCTCGGTGTCGGCGTCGAAGGCGGGGTGCGGAATCCGCGGGGCCGCCCTTGCGCCCGGTCTGGATGTCGAGCGTGTAGACCACGTCGGAGACGAGCGCCAGGCGGTCGGACTCCCGGAAGAGGCCGATCAGCCCGGGCGCGTGGCCGGGCAGCTCGATGACGCGAAAGCCGGCGACCTCGTCGCCCTCGCTCAGGGTGCCGGCGACCGCGATCGGCCCTCCGTCCCACGAGGGCAGCATCCTGGCGTAGTACGGCCGCGCGTAGGCCTTGAGCTTGGCCAGGTCCCAGTAGTCGCGGAACGTCTGTACCGGACTCGGCGGCCGCCCGCTCGGCGGGATGGCAGTAGACCGGGGCCTGCAGTGCCGGCGCCGCGCCGCGGTGGTCGGCGTCGGCGTGGCCGAGCACGATCCGCCGGGCGCCGCCGAGGCGCGCGCAGGCGGCGCGCAGGGCGCCGCCCATCGCCGAGATCCCGGCGTCGAACACGGTGACGCCGTCGCCGTCCTCGATCAGGTAGACGTTCATCGTCTTGATCGGGAAGCCGCCGCGGACGACCCAGACCCCGTCGGCGATCCGCTCGGTCTCGGCGCCGTGCAGGGCCAGCGCCGACCCGGGTGCGCAGGTTGGCCAGCTTGGCCAGGCGGGCCTCCGCGCTCGAGCCGGCGGGCGGCAGCAACCCGAGCTGCCGGGCGATCGCGCCGGTGTCGATGAAGGCGTCGTTGTGGACGATCAGCTCGTCCTCGACGGTGATCACGTCGCAGCCCTCGATCGCGATCCGGGCGTGGTTGGGCGAGAAGCCCTGGAACGTTCCCGGCCCGGCGAAGGTGCCCGTGGCCCGCCAGCGAACCGCCGTGCGGCGTCCGGTAGGTCGTGAGCTCGACGACCTCAAGCGCGAAGTCCGGAAACGCGTCGAACAGCTCGGAGAAGTAGGTCCGCACGCCGTCGGGGGCGACCAGATCCTCGCTGCCCACCAGGCGATCGATCGCGCCGGGGCGCCAGCACGCGATGGCCGCATCGAGGTCGTGAGCGGAGAGCGCGGCGAAGTACCGCTTGGCGATCTCGGCAGTGGAGGCCATTGAGGTGCGCGCAGTCTACGCGTCGCCAATATGGTCCGCCCGATGATGGTCAAATCATGGTGAAACGAGAGCTCGGCCGCGGCGAACGCGTACTCCCCGGCCTGTGGCGGCTGCGCCTGCCGCTTCCCTGGCCGGGGGTGCCCCACGGCAACGCGTGGGCGATCGCCGCCGGCGGGGGGATCGTGCTCGTCGACTGCGGCTACCACGGTCCGGGCTCGCTCGCCCAGCTGGAGCGCGCGCATGGAGATGGTCAACCTCCGCCTCGAGCAGGTGCGGCTGCTCGTCATCACCCACGCCCACACCGATCACTGGGGCGAGGCGGCCACCGTCGTGGAGCGGGCGGGCTGCGAGATGTGGATGCACCCGGCGAGCGCCCACGGCCGCGACCGTCTCGACGATCCGCAGGCGGCGCTCGCCCGCCGCCTGGAGGTGGCCCGCCAGAGCGGCGTGTCGGCCGCGGCGATCGAGACCTACGCCGAGCAGGCCAAGGAGACGCCCTCCGGGCTGGCGGCGGCGATCGACCCCGACCGCGAGCTCGTCGACGGCGTCGCCGTCGAGACCGATCTCGGGACCTGGACGGCGTACGAGACGCCCGGCCACGCGCCCTCCCACGTCTGCCTGTACCAGCCCGAGCGCCGGATCCTGATCTCCGGCGACCACGTGCTGGGACGGATCTCGCTCTACTACGACTACGGCTACACGCCTGATCCCGTCGGCGAGTTCCTCGATTCGCTGGACCGCGTCGACGCGCTCGATGCCCGCCTGGCGCTGTCGGGCCACGGCAAGCCGTTCGTCGACGTGCACGGCCACATCGAGGGCAACCGCGCGCTCGTGCACGAGCGGCTGGAGGCGACCGCTGGCGGCCGCCGCGCGCGGGGAGCCGCGGACGGCCGTGCAGCTGGTGCCCGAGATCTACGGGCCAGGAGCTGAGCGCTCGAGAACGCCAACTGGCTGATCACCCAGACGATGAGCTACCTCGCCCATCTGCAGCGGGCGGGACGCCTGCGCGCCGAGCGCGACGGCGACGCCGAGCGCTGGCGGCCAGCCCGAGCACCGAGACCGGCGCAACCTTGACACGTTCGTGTCAAGGTTGGTAGGCTGCCGCGCATGCGCATCGATCAGATCATCGCCGAGGCCGACGAGCCGCTGTTCTCGTTCGAGTTCTTCCCCCCGAAGTCAGACGCCGGGGAGCGGGTGCTGGGCCTTGCCCTCGAGTCGCTGCGGGCCCTGTCGCCGGACTTCGTGTCGGTGACCTACGGCGCCGGCGGCAGCTCGCGCGGGCGCACGCTCGAGCTGACGAAGTGGATCAAGCAGGAGCTGGGAATCGAGGCGATGGCGCACCTCAGCTGCGTGGGGTCCACGCGCGAGGAGCTCCGCGGAGATCGTCGACGACATGAGCGCCGCCGGGATCGAGAACATCCTCGCGCTGCGCGGCGATCCGCCGCGCGGGCAGTCCGGCTGGGAGGCGCACCCGGGCGGCCTGAGCTACTCGACCGAGCTGGCCGGGCTGATCCGCTCCGATTACCCGAACCTGTGCATCGGCGGCGCCTGCTTCCCCGAGGTCCATCCCGAGGCGCCCGACCTCGCCCATGATCTGCGCTTCCTCAAGGAGAAGGTCGACAACGGCGTCTCGTTCCTCGTCACCCAGCTGTTCTTCGACAACGAGCTGTACTTCCGCTTCGTCGACGAGGCGCGGGCGGCGGGCATCGAGGTCCCGATCGTGCCCGGCGTGATGCCGATCACCGACCTGCGGCCAGATCAAGACGATCACCGGTATGTGCGGGGCGACGATCCCCCCGAGCCTGCTGGAGGCGCTCGAGTGGCGCTCCCACGATCCCGAGGCGGTCCTGCAGCTGGGCGTCTCCTACGCCACCCTGCAATGCGCCGAGCTGCTCGCCCGCGGCGCGCCGGGCATCCACTTCTACACGCTCAACCGCTCGCACGCGACGCGCGCGATCCTGTCGGCGCTCAAGGTCCACCAGCCGTGGAAGGCGCGCGAGGTCGTCCTCGGCGCTAGCCGGGCGGCGTGATCTCGAGCCCCTGGGCGACCATCGGGCGCCCGTCGAGCTCGTAGCGGACGTCGATCTCGTCGTTTCGCTTGTAGGTCCCGATCCCCCAGATGCCGATGAACCACGCCCAGCCGCTGAGCTTCTGGCGCACGAGCTCGCGGTCGAAGAGCAGCTCGCCGCCGGCCACGCGGTAATCGCTGCCGAGCTCCTGGCGCACGCCGTTGACGTACACCTCGAACGGGGGCCGCACGCCGGGCGGCAGCTTCACCCGCCACTCCCTCATGCCGGCCCGCCGTCCAGGTCGGCGCCGATGAGCGACAGCACGGCGGCGTCGACCCGGCGCCCGCGCGCGCGCCGGTAACCGCGCAGCACGCCCTCGGCGACGAAGCCGGCGCTCGCCGCCGCTCGCGCCAGGGCCTGATTGTCGGGATCGGCGAACAGCTCGACGCGCATCATCCCGCAGACCTCGAGCAGCCAGCGTCCGGCGAGCGCCAGCGCGCCGGCGCCCAATCCGCGTCCCCGGTCGGCCGGGGCGACCCAGATGCTCAGCCCGGCGCGCAGATGGTCCCAGTCGACGTCCTGGACCTCCACCTGCCCGCGGCAGAGATCCGACCGGGATCCCCGCGCCCCATCGAGGATCGTCAGCCACGCGCCGGCCCCGGCGGCCCGCTCGCCGGCCTCGCGCTCGACCCGGCGCCCCAGCTCGGCCCCGCTGGGCGGCCGCTCCAGACCCAGGGACTCGTACAGCCGCGGATCGTCCTGGTGGGCGATGAGGATCTCCGGGATGTCGCGCTCGGCGGCCAGCCGCAGCTGGGCCGCGGGACTGGTGAGCGGAGGACCGAGGTCGGGAAACGACGGCATGTCGGGGCCTGACCGTACTGTGTCGCGCGATGTCGCAGATCGACTACACGGTCAGGCGCTCGGAGCGCGCGCGGCGCGTCCGGGTCACCGTCGATGCCGCGCGCGGCGTGGAGGTGGTGCTGCCCCGGCGCGCGCCCGAGCGCGAGGCCGCGGCCGCGGTGCGCGAGCTCACCCCGTGGATCGGCCGCCGGCTGGCCGAGCTCCAGCGCGCGCGGGAGACGGTGGCGGCGCGCGGCGACACCGTGCCCTACCTCGGCCGGCTGCTGACGTGCGCGCCGAGCCGGGGCGCACGCGCGTGCACCGCCGCGGCGACGAGCTGCTCGCGCCGGCGGGCGCGGCGCGGACCGAGGCGCTCGAGCGCTGGTATCGGCGAGCGGCACGCGACGAGATCGAGCCGCGGCTGGAGCGCGCCTGCGACGCGGCCGGCGCCAGCTACACCCGGCTGTCGATCCGCGGGCAGCGCACCCGCTGGGCGAGCTGCTCGCGCTCGGGGGCGATGAGCTTCAACTGGCGGCTGCTGCTCGCCCCCGAGCCGGTGCTCGACTACGTCGTCTGGCATGAGGTCTGCCACCTCGAGGTGATGGACCACTCGCCCCGCTTCTGGGCGCTGCTCGCCCGGTCACTGCCCGGACTACCGCGAGCACGTGCGCTGGCTGCGCCGCCACGGCCAGACGCTCGTCCTCTGACGCGTCGCCGCTCAGCCTGCCGATCGGCCTGCGTGACCGCCCGGCGCAGCGCGGTGAACGGGTTCTCGGCGCCGCGCTCGGCGATCACCTCGCGCCGCACGCGGCCGCGATAGGCCTCCATCGAGCCGTCGCCGCGCACGTCGACGCCCGCCCGGACGCTCGGCACGCAAGCGCTCGGGACCGGCCAGCTCCAGGCGCGCCACCACCTGCTCGACGGGCTCGAAGCGCTTGAACTTGACGTCGACGACCTTGTCGGGAGCCGTCCGGGCGACCTCCCGGGCCTGGGCCTCGAGCTCGTCGAGCGCCTCGGCGGCGGCCGTGAACGTGCTGCGCTTGACCTTGGGCCCGACGCGGACGGTCAGCTTCCAGCGCACGCTGCGATGATCGCAGGCGCCGGGATTTCAGTGACCGTCGTGCGCGGCGCCGCGGCGGTGTCGGCCGCGCCATCGCCAGCTCGATCTCCACCTCGGACAGCGAACCGAGCTGCCGTCGCTTGAGCGGACCGGCGGCCAGGCTGGCCGTCACCCGCGTGGATGGCGATGTTGTCGGCCAGCATCGTGGCCCGGAAGCGCTTGACGCCACGGGCGACCGCGGCGTGCGCCAGCCGCGTCATCAGCTCGCCGGCCAGCCCCTGGCGCTGGTAGTCGTCGCCGACGACGATCGCGTACTCGGCCGCCGCGGGATCGTCGGGCAGCCGGATGTAGCGGGCGACGGCCACGATCGGCTCGTCGGGCTCGTCGGGAAGCGTGGCCACGAGGGCGAGGTGATCGGAGCCGTCGACCTCGACGAGATACCGCGCGTCGGCGGACGACAGCTCCGGCTTGGTCGCCAGAAAGCGCCGGTAGCGCGATTCCGGCGACAGCCGCGCGTGGGAGGCGCGCAGGCGCTCGTGGTCGTCGGGCCCGATCGGGCGGATCGCGACCTGCCGGCCGTCGTTGAGGGTGTGGCACTCCATCGCACGTACGTTCGCCTACGCTTGGCCGACCCATTGTGACGCTGCGCACAGCGCAACCGGACCCTAATCAGAGGTCGCGCAGGAACCGCAGGCGGCCGTCGAGCACGCGCTGGGCCGCGGTGGATCCGGGAGCGAGGATGTCGAAGGCGTGGGGCACGCCGGGCAGGACGTGGAGCTCCGTCGGCACGCCACTGCGGGCCAACCGCGTCGCGTAGGCCACGTCCTCGTCGCGGAAGAGGTCCAGCCCGCCGACGTCGATGTAGGCCGGCGGCAGGTTCGACAGATCGGTCGCCCGGGCCGGGGCGGCGTAGATCGAGACGTCATCGACCTCGCTCGCGCGCCGAGCAGCGCGTCCCAGCCGGTCACGTTGTCGTCCACGCTCCACAGCAGCGCGTGGGCCATCTCCGGATCGGCGGTGCGGGTGCGGTCGTCGAGCATCGGGTAAATCAGGAGCTGGCGGGCGATCGCCGGACCGCCCCGGTCGCGGGCGAGCAGGGTCACGCCCGCCGCCAGCCCGCCTCCCGCACTGCCGCCCATGACGGCGATGCGCTCCGGGTCGATCCCCAGTTCCGTTGCCTGAGCCGCCGCCCAACGGACCGTCGCATAGCAATCCTCAACCGGCGCCGGGTCGGGGTGCTCGGGCGCCAGGCGGTAGTCGGGCGTGAGGACGGCCAGCTCGGCGCGAGCGCTCAGGTTCGTCAGCAACGCCTCGTTCTGGTCAAGCGTTCCGGCGATCATCCCGCCGCCGTGGATGTCGACGACGAGCGGGCCCTGGCGAGCGCGATCGGGGCGATAGAGGCGCAGGGGGATGCGATGGCCGTCGTCGGCGACCGCCTCGTGATGCGAGACCCTCACCGGCTGGACCGGGATGCCGGCCCGCTGGGCGACGACCTCGAACAGCAGCCGGCTGTTCGCGCGCCGGGTCGCGACGTCGCCCACCGCCGGGAGCCCGCGCTCGGCGCGCACGGCCAGCAGCGGCTGGACGGCGTCGTGCACCTCGAGGATCCCAGGGGAGCATGGCTCAGGCGAGGTTGAAGGGGTCCCGGGTGGCCCCGGTGAGCTCGATCCAGACGGTCTTGAGCTCGGTGTACTCGCGCAGCGCCTCGAGGCCGTTTTCCCGGCCCAGCCCGCTGGCCTTGAAACCGCCGAACGGCGCCATCGGCCCGACCGCGCGATAGGAGTTGACCCACACCGTCCCCGCCCGGATGGCGAGCGCCATGCGGTGGGCGCGCTGGACGTCGCGCGTCCAGACACCCGCGGCCAGCCCGAAGTCCCTGTCGTTGGCCAGGGCGAGCGCCTCCTCCTCGGAGCCGAAGCGGATCGCCGCCGCCACCGGGCCGAACACCTCCTCGCGGGCGAGCGCCATCCCGTTGTCGACGTCGCCGAACAGCGTCGGCTCGACGAAGAACCCGCCGGCCAGCTCGGGCGCCGTCGGCCGGCCGCCGCCGCTGAGCAGACGCGCCCCATCGGCCCGGGCGCCGGCGATGAACGACTCCACCTTGTCGCGGTGCTCGGCGAACGCGACGGGGCCCATCTCGGTGTCGGCGGCGAGCGGATCGCCCAGGCGCACGGAGCCGGCCCGATCGGCCACGTGCTGCACCACCTCGTCGTAGACCTCGTCGGCGATCAGCAGCCGCGAGCCCGCCATGCACGTCTGGCCGGTGGCGGCGTAGATGCCGGCGACGATCCCGTTGACCGCCGCCTCCACGTCGGCGTCGGCGAACACGATGTTCGGCGACTTGCCGCCGAGCTCCAGGCTCACGTGCGCGAGGTGCTTGGCCGCCCCGGTCATGACACTCGAGCCGACGGCCGTCGACCCCGTGAACGCGACCTTGTCGATGCCGGGATGCTCGGCGAGCGGCGCGCCCGCCTCGGCCCCGAAGCCGGTGACGACGTTGAACACGCCGGGTGGGAAGCCCGCCTCATCGAACAGCTTGGCGAACTCGAGCGTCGAGGCCGGCGCCTGCTCGGCCGGCTTGACGACGAACGTGCAGCCGGCGGCGAGCGCCGGAGCCAGCTTCCAGGTCATCAGCAGCACGGGCGAGTTCCACGGGGTGATCGCGCCGACGACGCCGACCGGCTCTCGGACGGTGTAGATGAAGAAGTTGGACTTGTCGGCCGGGATCGTCTCGCCGTGCAGCTTGTCGGCCGCCCCCGCGAAGTACTCGTAGTAGTCGGGCAGCCCGCGCAGCTGTCCCTCCATCTCGCGGATCAGCTTGCCGTTGTCGATGCTCTCGACGACGGCCACGTCATGAGCGCGCTCGGCGATCAGCTCGCCCAGCCGGCGCATCATCCGCCCCCGCTGCGCGGCGGTCGTGTGCCGCCACGGGCCGTCGTCGAACGCGCGGCGGGCGGCGCGCACCGCGTCGTCGACGTCCGGCGCGCCGGCACGCGGGATGACCGCCCACGGCTCGCCGGTGAACGGATCGACCGACTCGAACGTCTCGCCGCTCTGGGCGTCGACCCATTCCCCGGCGATGTACATCTGATAGCGCCGGGGAGGTCCCGACGGGCGCGTCGGGACCTCAGGGGTGGCGGACGCCGTCACGGCAACCTCGTCGTGTGTCTAGCGGTCCGAGATCGGGACGTAGTCCAGGCCGCGCTCGCCGGTGTAGATCTGGCGCGGGCGGGCGATCTTCTGCTCGGGATCGTCGATCATCTCCAGCCACTGGGCGATCCAGCCACTCGTGCGGCCGATCGCGAACAGGACGGGGAACATCTCGACCGGCATCCCCAGCGCCTCGTAGATGAGGCCCGAGTAGAAGTCGACGTTCGGGTACAGCTTGCGGCTGACGAAGTAGTCGTCGTCGAGCGCGATCTTCTCCAGCTCGGTGGCGATCTCCAGCAGCGGGTTCTTGCCCGTGACCTCGAAGACATCGTCGACGGCCTTCTTGATGATCTTCGCCCGCGGGTCGAAGTTCTTGTAGACGCGGTGGCCGAAGCCCATCAGGCGCTCGTTGCCGTCCTTGACGCCCTTGATGAAGTCCGGGATGTTCTCCTTGGTCCCGATCCGCTGGAGCATCCGCAGCACGGCCTCGTTGGCGCCGCCGTGCAGCGGACCGTAGAGCGCGGCCACGCCGGCGGCCATCGCCGAATACGGATCGACCTGCGAGGAGCCGACGCTGCGCACCGCGCTCGTCGAGCAGTTCTGCTCGTGGTCGGCGTGCAGGATGAAGAGCACGTCGAGGGCATGCTCGAGCCGGGGGTCGGGCTCGTACTTGAGCTCGGCGATCTTGTAGATCATCGAGAGGAAGTTGCCGGCGTAGCTGAGGTCGTTGTCCGGATAGACGTAGGGCATGCCGCGGTTGTGGCGGTAGGAGAAGGCCGCCAGCGTCGGCATCTTGGCCAGCAGCCGGATCACCTGGATGTAGCGGGCCTCCTGGTCCTTGATCGCCGACGCCTCGGGATAGAACGTCGAGAGCGCGCCGACCGACGCCAGCAGCATCCCCATCGGATGGGCGTCGTAGCGGAACCCCTGCATGAACTCCTTGACGTTCTCGTGCACGAAGGTGTGGATCGTGATCAGGTGATCCCACTCCTCGAGCTGCTTGGTCGTCGGCAGCTCGCCGTGGATCAGGAGGTAGGCGACCTCCAGGTAGCTGGACTTCTCGGCCAGCTGCTCGATCGGGTAGCCGCGGTACTCGAGGATGCCCGCGTCGCCGTCGATGTAGGTGATCGCCGAGCGACACGACGCGGTCGCCATATAGGCCGGGTCATAGGTCATCAGGCCGAAGTCGTCCTCGTTGACCTTGATGTTGCGCAGCTCGGTCGCCCGGATCGTCTCGTCCGTGATCGGGATCTCGTATGTCCTCCCGGTCCGGTTGTCCGTGACCGTGAGGGTGTCGCTCGACGTCGCTACGTCGCCGTCATTCCCTGATTGCTGAGTTTCGGTCGTCATAGCACTCCTGTCGCACGATTGCCGGGGGTCTCCAGCCCGCCCCGGGTTCGAGCGGGCGACCGTCTCACCACACTTTATTACCCGCGGAATGCGCGCTCCGCACCGCGCGGCGCCGGACCCGGCCTTCAGGAGGTGAGGATCGCGGCGCCGATCGCCAGCACGATCAGCACGAAGCTGACCCCGATCACGCCTCGCTCGCCGCGTGCGTTGCCGGGGAACTCGGGCCGGCTGAGACCGATTGCGGCGAGCGTGACCGCCCAGACGGCCAGCGCCCCGCCGCAGATGTAGAACGGGACCTTGGAGGCCGTGTCGGAGGCGGCGAGCAGCAGCGACATCGGGCGCTGAGACTATCCGATCCGGGGGTCGCCCGGCGTTGATCCATAGCGGCTGGCCGTGGCCGCCCGCTGGCCCTGGTAGTGGCTGCCCAGGCCCGAGCTGCCGTACGGTCGCAGGGCCGGCCGGTCGAGCGTCATGAACGACAGCTGGGCGATTTTCAGGCCCGGGGCGAGCACGATCGGCACCCGGGTGAGGTTGTTGAGCTCGAGCGTCAGCGTCCCCTTCCAGCCGGGATCGCAGAAGCCGGCGGTGGCGTGGACGATCAGCCCCAGCCGGCCCAAACTCGACTTGCCCTCGATCCGAGCCACGATGTCGTCGGGCAGCTCGACCCACTCCAGGGTCCGCCCCAGGCAGAACTCGCCGGGGTGGATCACGAATGAGTCGTCCTCGCCGACGACGACCTCCTCGGTCAGGTTCTCCGGGGGGTCGCGCAGGTCGATCGCCGAGGCGCGGTAGTTGTGGAACACGCGGAAGGAGTCGCCGAGGCGCAGGTCGACGCTGGCCGGCTGCACGAGCGCCGGATCCCAGGGATCGATGCGGATCCGCCCGGCCTCGACCAGCTCGGTGATCGTCCCGTCGGAGAGCACGGAGGTGGCGGTCAGGCTCGCTTCGGCGGTCATGGGCGGCAGTGTGACAGCGGCACAGGCGGGTGGCCGTGTACCCGCGGTCCGAGGAGCTGCCCACGTCAAGCACCAACGCCACGGGCTCTGGCTCTAAGCCCCAGCCGCCGCACGGGCCGAACGCCTGCGCCACCGCACCGCCAGGCAACCTACAGGCGCAGGGGCCCGCGGCTGAGACAAACGGGTCAGTGGCCCAGCGTCCGGGCGCGGGCGCGGGTGGTGCGCACCCTCGCGGGGGGCTGCGGCGCCGGATCACCGTGCGGGCCACGGCGGGGACGGCGCGGGAACGGCCGCGGCGGATGCGGCCGGGGACGGAGCTTGACGCCACCGTCGTCATCGGAGGAGGGCGTGTCCTCGGGCTCCTGCTTGATCGCCCACCAGACGAGGTAGATCAACGCCGCCAGCGGCAGCTTGAGGGCCAGCATCAGCCACAGGAATCCCCAAGTCACGAGGGGTTGATCCTATACGTTGGCGGCTCTGTCGCCAAGGCGTACTGTTGACGGCATGCGCGCGGTCCAGGTCAGCGAGTTCGGGGGGCCCGACGTGCTCCGCGAGGAGGACCTTCCGGTCCCGGAGCCGGGGCCCGACCAGGTGCTGATCGAGGTCAGGCGGGCGGGGATCAACTTCGCCGACACCCACCAGCGGACCGACTCCTATCTGTCGCGCTCCGAGCTGCCCTTCGTGCCCGGCACCGAGGTCGCCGGGGTTCGTGCCGACACCGGCGAGCGGGTCGTCGCGCTGACCGGCACCGGCGGCTACGCCCAGTACGCCGTCGCCCCCACGGCGCAGACGTTCCCGATCCCCGGCGGCGTCGACGACGAGACGGCGCTGGCCCTCGTCGTCCAGGGGCTGACCGCGTGGCACCTGTATGCCACCTCCGCTCACCTGCGCCCGGGCGAGGCGGTCGTCGTGCACGCCGGAGCCGGAGGGGTCGGGTCGCTGGCGATCCAGCTGGGCAGCCACTTTCAGGCCGGGCGCGTGATCGCCACCGCTTCCAGCGAGGAGAAGCGGCAGCTGTGCCTGGAGCTGGGGGCCGACGCGGCGATCGACAGCTCGCCGGAGGACCTGCGCCAGCGGCTGATCGCCGCCAACGAGGGCCGCAGGGTCGACGCCGTCTTCGAGATGACCGGCGGCGAGGTGTTCATCCAGTCGCTGCGCGCGCTGGCACCCTTTGGGCGGCTCGTGACCTATGGGCTGGCCTCCGGCGAGCCGGTCGAGGTCAGCGCCGGCGAGCTGATGCGCGGGTCCCAGGCGGTCGTCGGCTTCTGGCTCGTCCACTGTCTGGCGAATCCGGCGATGGCGAGCGAGGCGCTCGCCGGCCTGTTCGACCTCGTCCGCGCCGGTCGGCTGCGCGCGGTCGTCGGTGCCACGTACCCGCTGGCAGAGGCCGCCCAGGCCCACCACGACCTCGCGGCGCGCCGGACGACGGGCAAACTCGTGCTCGATCCCTCCGCCTGAGCTGCGACCTCAGTGGGCCGCGCCGTCGTTGACCAGCGGCCACCCGTTCACCCAGTTGAGCTGGCCGAGCATCAGCACCCGCTGGCCGGAGTTGTGGCTGGCGATCGGATGGGTGAGGGCGTGGTACATGATCATCGTGCGCCCGTCAGGAGCAACGACGGGATCGGACTCGCCGCCCGGCCCGAGGAAGCCGTTGCCGGCCTTGAGGATCGGCTGCGACAGCTTCTGGAAGACGTGGTCGGGGTCGAGCACCGACGGCGAGGAGGCCACGCCGACCGCGTATGTCGAGTCCCAGGTGCTGGCGGCGCTGTAGAGCACGTAGATCGTTGCCGTCGTGGTAGAAGGGCTGAGGCCCCTCGACGGTGCAGATGTGGTTCGCCGGATCGCATTCCCACGGCTGTGAGATCGAGAAGGCGACGTGGATGTCGGGGCCGACGGTCAGCCCGTCGCTCGAGAGCTCGGACTCCCAGATCTGCTGGCGCTGCTCGGCCCAGAAGATGTAGCTTCCTGCCGGTGCGGGGATCCTGCACGATGCCCGGGTCGATGTCGCCGCCGATCACCTCCTGGTTGGGCCGCGTGTTCTGGGCGTTGAGCTGGCCCGGGATAGTGCAGCAACTTCGTGTGCCAGGGCCCGGCGAGCGAGTGTGAGGTGGCGACCCCGAGGACCATCGTGCCGGGGGCGAGCGTCACCGAACGGATCGCGTGCGTCGCCTGGTTGTAGTCGGCGGAGAAGTACATCACCCACTGATCATTGATCCGGTAGACCGACGGCGCCCAGTAGATCCCGGCGCGCCCGCCGCCCGTCGAGGGCACCGCCCACCACGGCTGATGGTTGTGGGGAAAGACGAAGCCGTCGGGATACCAGTGGACGAGGTCCTCGGACATCCAGATCGGAAACGCGTTGCGGCCGTTGTCCGAGGTGCAGAAGAGGAAGTAGTTCCACTTGCCGCGGTGCACCTTGGTGACGCTCGGGTCAGGACAGGACAGTGGCTTGCCGGTCAGCCCGTTGCGCATCGGGTTGACGTAGCGCAGCGTCGGCTGCGACTGCGCCCGGGCGCGGGGGAGATGGCCGGCGGCGAGCAGCGTGAGCACGGCCGCCAGAAGCAGCCAGCCAGAGCGTCGCGATACGCGTCCGATGCGAATGTGTCTGTGCAAGTGCTGTCGGGAGCCGGAGTCCGGCGAGGAGGCCCCACCCCGCCAGCGTCCGATCATACGGGCGTCGTCGTACGCGAACTGTCAGTTGGTCGACTGGCGGCGCAGGCGATCGATCGGCGGGCGCATCTCCTCGAGGCTCTCGATCGAGATGTCCTCCGGCCGGCGATCGGCCAGGACCTGCAAGCGCACCTCGTGCAGGTAGGTCACGTGGCGTTCGAAGGACTCCGTGGCGGCGTGTTCGTCGCGCTCGGCGATCGCCTCGTAGATCGCACGGTGCTGGGCGGCGATGACCTCGATCTCCAGCAGCGGCGCGATCATGGCGTTCGTGTACGGCCGGACCGCATGGATGGCGGTCATCGCGAGCTCCATCACGGGGTTGTGCGCGGCCCGGCAGACGGCGTCGTGGAACTCGATGTCGAGGGCGAGCATGTCGTCGATGTCCACGCCCGGAATCTCCATCGCCTCCACCGGCCGGCGGATGTGCTGAAGGTCCTCGTCGTCGCGATCCCGGCTCGCCATCACGACGCAACCGTGCTCGATGCATGCCCGGGCGTCGTTGACCTGGGCCAGCGACGTGCTGCCGGCGTTGAACCACAGCGTGATGCTGTCGGCCATCGCCTCGGCGACCTCCTTGGGCTCCGGGTGGCGCACGACCGTGCCGCCCTTCGCCCCGCGGGTCGATTCGACCAGCCGCTGGGCGGCGAGGATCTTGATCGTCTCGCGGATCGTGCCTCGGCTCACGTGGTACTCGGCGGCGAGCTCGGCCTCGGGGGGCAGCCGGTAGCCGGGCGGCAGCTGGTCGCTGACGATCGCGTTGCGCAGCTGCTGCGCGATCTGGGCAGCAGCGCTCAGGGTCTGGATCGGGCGGGCGACGAACGGCTCACGGGTTCCGGAAACTTCCACAACTCAAGGTTAGCCACGCGCGATTTCGGAAATACGACGTATAAATGTCCAGCCTTTGTACATCCGATCGTGAGCTCTGACGTCATGACCCAGCCCGGCGGCCCCGGCGAGACCGGTCTGTCGGTCGACGTCAATTGTGATCTCGGCGAGAGCTACGGCAACTGGCGCCTCGGCGACGACGCGTCGATCATGCCCCTGGTCACGACGGCGAACGTCGCCTGCGGCTTTCATGGCGGCGACCCGCTCGTCATGGCACACACGGCGGCCCTGGCGCGCGAGCACGGGATCGCCGCCGGCTCGCATCCCGGCTATCCCGATCTGCTCGGCTTCGGGCGGCGCGCCTATACCCTCACGCCCGAGGAGGCGGCGGCGTACATCCGGTATCAGACGGGAGCGTTGCGGGCCTTCCTCGACGCCGAGGGTCTGGCGCTTCACCACATCAAGCCCCACGGCGCTCTCGCCGGTTACCTCCGTGAGGACGCGTCGGTGGCGGCGGCCGTCGCCGACGCCGTCGCCGGTTTCGGCCCCGACGTCTCCTTCTACTTCCCGGCGCCGGTGACCGGCTTCGCGCTCGTCGAGGAACTGCGCGACCGCGGCGTCCACGTCGTCGGGGAGGTCTACCCCGACCTCTCCTACAGCCCGGCCGGCGAGCTCCTCATCCAGCGCGCCAAGGAGGCGACTGACGTCGCGTTCGCGGCCGCGCAGATGCGTCGCTGGCTGACCGACGGCGCGGTGCAGGCACAGGACGGGACGCTCGTGGCGCTTGAGGCGGAGAGCGTGTGCGTCCACGGCGACGGCCCCAATGCCGTCGAGGTCGCTGCTGCGATTCGCGACGAGGTGCAGGCCGCCGGCGGGCGGCTGCAGGCGGTGACGGTATGAGTGAGCCGTTTCGGACGCGATACACGCATGGCGGCGACGAGTGGATCCTCGTCGAGCTGTCGGAGGCGATGAGCCTCGGCGTCAACATGCGCGCGCAGGCGATCACGACCCGGCTGGCGAGCGAGAACCTCGACGGGATGCTCGACATCTGCTGCTCCAATGCCTCCTACCTGGTGCGCGTGGACCCGGACGTCCTGCACCCGCGGGCGGCGGTCGAGCATCTGCGGGCGCTCGAGTCCGACGTCGGCGACGCGGCGGAGTTCCGGCTGCAGACGAAGGTCGTCGAGGTGCCGATCCTGTGGGAGGACGAGTGGACGCTCGCGGTGCTCAAGCGCTTTCGGGATCGCCATCAGACACCTGACAAGACCGACATCGAGTTCGCCGCCGAGCTCAACGGCTTCGACACCGTCGACGCGTTCAAGGAGTCGGTCTGCTCGACGCCGTTCATGGCAACCATGACCGGGTTCGTTCCCGGGCTGGCGTGGTGGTATCCGCTCACTACCCCCGACAAGCTGATCGAGGTGCCCAAGTACGTGCGCCCGCGCACTGACACCCCGGAGCGCGCCTTCAGCTGGGGCGGTGCGTTCGCCGCGATCTACCCGGTCCAGGGAGCCGGCGGCTACCAGCTGCTCGGGATGTGCGCGACGCCGCAGGTCGACCCGTCACGGCGCCTGCCGGACTTCCGCGAGGCCGACTGGTTCTTCGCCGTCGGCGACCTCGTCGTCTTCACGCCCGTCGACCGCGCCGGCTATGACGCGATCCGCGCCGAGGTCGAGGCCGAGCGCTTTGCCTACCGCCGGGCGCCCTTCGAGTTCATCCCCAGCGACTTCATCGCCGACACCACAAGGGTCAACGCGGCGATCACGAGGAGCCTCGATGGGGCTTGAGATCCTCAAGGGCGGCCTCCAGACCACCGTGCAGGACGAGGGCCGGACGGGCGTTTATGCCGCGGGCCTCCCGCCGTCGGGCGCGATGGACAAGCACAGCTACCGGATCGGCAACCTCCTCGTCGGCAACCCCGCGGGAGCGGCCGGCCTGGAGATGACCTATCTCGGAGCCGAGCTGCGCTTCACCGTACCGACGGTGTTCGCCATCACCGGCGCCGAGATGGCGCCGGCGCTCGACGGCGAGCCGATCGAGGCATGGCGCTCCCATCACGCGCCGGAGGGCTCCACGCTGTCGTTCGGCTACCTCACGTCCGGTGCCCGGGCGTACCTGGCCGTCGCCGGCGGCATCGACGTGCCCCTGTATGAGGCGAGCCGCTCGACCTACACGCTCGTCGGCCTCGGCGGCTTTCAGGGACGCGCACTGGCGCCGGGGGACACCCTGGCGGTCGGCGCGGGCGTGGACGGCACGCCCGGGAAGGTGCTGCCCGAGGAGCTGCGGCCGAGCTACACCGGCGAGACCGAGCTCCGGCTCGTCGTCGGGCTGGCGAGCTACCGCCTGGAGCCCGAGTCATTGGCATCGCTGTTTGAGACGACGTGGACGGTGACGCCCGACGCCAACCGCGTGGGCTATCGCTACCGCGGCGGCCAGCTGCACTTCATCGAGCGCACGCCGCCCGTCGGGGCGGGCAGCGATCCGGCGAACGTCGTCGATTTCGGCTACCCGGTCGGATCGATGCAGGTGCCGGGCGGGATCGAGCCGATCTGCCTGCTCAACGACGCCGTCACCGGCGGCGGCTACGCGACGGTGGCCACCGTCATCTCCGTCGACCTCGACCTGCTCGGCCAGTCCAAGAGCAACGAGCCGACGCGCTTTACCGAGGTCGATCTCGATCAGGCGCTGCAGGCCCGCCGCGATCGCCGGACGGCGATGGCCGCGATCGACGACGCCATCCAGACCCAGTGAAGGAGACCCGCTATGGCCGATGAGGACGTCATCCGCGCGCAGATCCCCGGGATCTTCTACCGCCGCCCCGACCCGGAGGCCGAGCCCTTCGTGCAGGAGGGCGAGGCCGTCGAGCCGGGAACGGTCGTCGGCCTGGTCGAGGTGATGAAGCAGTTCCATGAGGTCACCTCCGAGATCGCGGGCACGATCGCGGCCTTTGAGGTGGAGAACGAAGGGATGGTCTCGCCCGGCGACGTCGTCGCCCGGGTGACGACATGACGGCGGAGACCCCGCCCTTCGAGAAGGTGCTGATCGCCAATCGCGGCGAGATCGCCATCCGCGTCATCCGTGCCTGCCGCGATCTCGGCATCAGCCCGGTCGCCGTCTACTCGGAGGCCGATCGCGACGCTCTGCACGTCGCGCTCGCCGACGACGCCGTCGAGATCGGTCCCGCGCACGCCACCAAGAGCTACCTCGTGCCCGAGCGGATCGTGGCCGCCGCACAGCAGGCCGGCGCCCAGGCCGTCCATCCCGGCTACGGCTTCCTCTCGGAGGATTCCCGGCTGCCGGAGGCATGCGACGCCGCCGGACTGACGTTCGTCGGACCTCCGACCAGGGTGATGGCCGCGGTCGGCGACAAGGTCCTGGCGCGCGAGGCCGCGCTGGCCGCCGGCGTCCCGGTGGCGCCCGGCAGTGAGGGGCGGCTGGGCTCCGAGCAGGCGGCCGAGGCGATCGCCGCCGCGATCGGCTTTCCGATCATGCTCAAGGCGGCGGCCGGCGGCGGCGGGCGAGGCATCCGCGTGGTGCAGGACGCCGACGAGCTCGCCTCCGCGTTTCGCGGCGCGTCGGCCGAGGCCCAGGCGGCGTTCGGCGACGGCGGCCTGTTCGTGGAGAAGCGGCTGCTCGACGCCCGCCACGTCGAGGTCCAGATCCTCGCCGACACCCACGGCAGCGTCGTGCATCTCGGCGAGCGCGACTGCTCCACCCAGCGGCGCAAGCAGAAGCTGATCGAAGAGGCGCCCGCCCCCGGCCTCGATCCGGCGGTGCGCGAACTGCTGTGCACGAGCGCGGCCGAGTTTGCCCGCGGCGTGGGCTACGTGGGGGCCGGCACGTGCGAGTTCCTCGTCGACGCCGAGGGCAACGCCGCCTTTCTGGAGATGAACGCCCGGATCCAGGTCGAGCATGGCATCACCGAGCTCGTCACCGGGATCGACCTCGTCGCCGAGCAGCTGCGCATCGCCGCCGGACGGCCGCTCTCCTTCGCCCAGGACGACGTCGTGGCCCGCGGGGCGGCGATCGAGTTCCGGATCAACGCCGAGGACCCCGATCAGCGGTTCATGCCGTCGCCGGGAGAGATCACCGGATGGCACGCGCCCGACGGCCCGGGTGTGCGCGTCGACACCGGCTTCGAGGCCGGCCGGGTCGTGCAGCCGTTCTATGACTCGCTCGTGGCCAAGCTGCTCGTCCACGGGCGCGACCGCGAGCACGCGCTGGCCCGGGCCCGGCGCGCGCTGACCGAGTTTCAGGTGGAGGGGATCACGACGACGCTCGGCCTGCATCGCCGCCTGCTCGACTGGGACCTGTTCGTCGGCGGCGAGGTCGACACCGAGGCGCTCGAGGCGCACCTGGAGGCGGTGACCGCATGATGCGCTTCGCCACGAGCTACGGCTTCGCGGCGCCCGCCGACAGCGGCGTCACCTGGAGCGCGATGGCCGCAGAGTGGGTGGACACGGTCCGCGAGCTCGAGGAGCTCGGCTACGACGGCGTGCAGACCGTCGAGCACCACTTCCAGCCCGACGGCCACCTGCCGAGCCCGCTGCTCGTGCTCGCCGCGGCGGCCGCCGTCACCGAGCGGCTGCGCCTGACGACCAACATCCTGCTCGTCCCGCTCTACAACCCGGTCAAGCTCGCCGAGGACGTCGCGGTGCTCGACCAGCTCTCCGGTGGGCGGGTCACGCTCGGCGTGGCCCCCGGCTACGTCCGCGAAGAGTTCGACGGCCTGATGGTCCCATACGGCGAGCGCTTCACGCGCTTCGAGGAGGCGCTCGACATCATGCAGCTGGCCTGGACGAGCGAGACGTTCGGTTACGAGGGCACGCACTACACGGTGCCGGAGACGCGCCTTCGCCCGCGGCCGGTCCAGCAGGATCCGCATCCACCGATTCGCTACGGCGTTTCGGGCCCGAAGCTGGTGCGTCGCGCGGCCCGCCGCGCCGCCGTCCTCGCCGCCAGCCCCCGCCACACCGAGCGCGAGCTGAGCGAGCAGTTCGCCGCCTACGACGCCCACTGCGAGGAGTTCGGCTTCGCGCCCGCCGAGCGGCCGATCATGCGCGGCGTCTTCATCGCTGAGACGCGGGAGCAGGCGGTGGCGGTCGCCGGCCCGGCGGCCACCCACCTGTTCCGCGAGCTGTACGGCAAGCACTCGGCGTCCGGCGAGCGCATCCTGCGCAACGACGCCGGGGAGGAGGTCGTCGACGACGGAACCGTCGACTTCGAGAGCTTCCGCGACCGCTACATCGTCGGCACACCCGACGATGCGATCGCCGCGATCGAGCGCTTGCGCGACGAGCTCGGCATGACCGAGCTCTCGTGCTGGATGCAGCTGCCGGGCATCTCCAACGACGACGCCCGGGCGAGCGCGCGCCTGTTCGCGCGGGAGGTCATCCCGGCGTTCGCCGCCGACCAGGCGGCCCGTGCATGAGCCGTTCTGACCGTCCTCGCACCACGACCCCCACCCGACCACCAGAAGGGACCCGCTGATGGCCACGATGAGAACCACCGGCACCGGCACCGAGCTCCCCGACCTCCCCGCACTCGAGCTCTCAGTCGACGATGATCCGCGCGTCCTCAAGGAGGCCGCGACCGAGGACTACTCGCTGCACGTCGTGCCCCCGACCTGGCGGATGGACAGGACCAAGCTGACGATGGCGTGGTACGCCGTGATGACGGCGTTCTTCTACATGTACTTCGCGTCATTCATCGCCCTGGCCTACGGGACGGTCAACGCGCTCATCGGGATCGTCCTCACCGTGGTCGTGTACACGGGCGTCAACATGGTCCTCTCGCGCGTCGCCTCCGAGAGCGGCCTGACGGTGGCGCTGTTCTCCCGCAGCATGTTCGGCTTCGTCGGAGCGGGCATCGCCACGGCGATCTTCGCCGCGACGGCGATCTACTACATCGTGTTCGAGGGGTCGGTCATCTCGGTGGCGGCGCAGAGCTTCTTCGGCGGCCCGATCAAGCTCTGGTACGCGATCGTCATCGTCGCGCTCGCGCCGCTGGTGTGGCGCGGGGTGCGCACGTGGCTCGATCGTCTCAATGCCGTGCTGCTGCCGTTCTACGGAATCGCGCTGCTCGCGGTAATCGTCTGGGCGCTGGCCTCCAAGGGCTACCACGGCTTTTTGCCGGGCGCCAAGGCGGCGCCGGGCACCACCCTGCCGTGGCTGCAGGCCTTCTCCGCCTACATGGGCATCTGGGTGCTGATGCTGTTCACCTTCGACTTCGCCCGGCTGGCTCGCCCGGAGGACCGCGGCTATCACGACGCGGTCACATTCGGCTGGCTGTACTACGTGCTGACGTTCCTCGTCAACGGGCTGATCGGGATCCTGCTGTGCTCCACCTTCGGGATCACCTTCGCTCAGCTCGCCGGACAGGAGAGCGCGCTGCCGGTGCAGATCGTCAGCCTCACCGGAGTCCTCGGCCTGGTGCTGATCGTGATCACGCAGATGCGCATCAACACAGTCAACCTCTACCTCGCGTCGACAAACCTGCAGAGCCTCGCGTCGCGCGTACTGCGCCTGACGCTGCCGCGCACCGCGTGGGTGATCGGCGCATGCATCATCGCCTACCTGCTGATGCTCACCAACATCTTCAGCTACGTGCTGGACGCCCTCAACTACCAGGGGATCGCGATCGTCGCGTGGGTCGGGGTGGCGCTCGGGCACGTCATCTACCTCAAGCGAGGCCAGATCGCCCTGGGCGCCGTCGAGTTCCGTCCCGGACGGGTCCCGGCCTTCAACCCCGGTGGCATCCTCGCCTGGCTGATCGCCACCGTCGTCGGGGTGGTGCTCAAGATCGAGCAGATCCACACCGGGCAGTTCTTCGCGCTGTGGGGTCTTCCGCTCACGTTCGTGCTCGCGATCGGCATCTACGGGGTGTCGCTGATGGCGGCCAAGCGGGGGTGGATCGAGCTCTCGCGGCCGTATGACCCGATCGACGAGGTCGACGACGCCTGGAACGTGCGCGCCCGCTGCCACGCGTGCGACCGCTCATATGTCGTACGGGAGATGGACCGCGATCCGGTCGCCGGTCATCAGGCGATCTGTGCGTCGTGCGCGACCGGCTCGGCGTTCTATGCTGCGGCTCGCAAAGAGTCCGTGACCACCTGAGCAGGGGTCTGTGCCGATTCAAGCCAAGCCCGTGATCGCCGTCGACGTGGGCGGCACGTTCACCGACGTGTGCCTCCTCGATCCCGCGTCCGGGAAGCTCGAGGTCGCCAAGGTCCCCTCGACCGCCAACCCCATCGACGGCGTGATGGCCGGCGTCGAGCAGGCGGGCGTGGACCTGGCGGACATCGCGCTGTTCAGCCACGGCACGACCGTCGCCACCAACGCGCTCATCACCCGGCGGCTGCCCAGGGCGGCGATGGTGACGACGCGCGGTTTCCGCGACGTAATCGAGATCGGCCGCGGGACGCGCGATGACCTGTGGGACGCCTACAAGGACAATGCCCGCGCCTACATCCGTCGTCGCGATCGCCTCGAGGTCACCGAGCGCGTCGACCATCGCGGCCAGGTCGTCACCGAGCTCGACGAGGACGACGTGCGCGAGGTCGCCCGCATCCTCGCCAGGCGCGAGGTCGAGACGGTCGCCGTGTGCTTCGTCAACGCCTACGCGAACGCGGCCAACGAGCGCCGGGCGGCCGAGCTGCTCGCCGAGGCGCTGCCGGACGTGCGGATCTCGAGCTCGGCGAGCGTCCTGCCCGAGCTCTTCGAGCACGAGCGCTTCTCGACGACGGTCGCCAACGCCGTGCTCAGCCCGCTCGTCGCCGGCTATGTTGAGGAGCTCGCCGAGCGCCTGAAGACCGAGGGCTACGGCGGCGACCTGCTGATCCTGCACTCCGGCGGCGGGGTGATGACGGCCGACGCCGTGCAGCAGTACGCGGTCCGCCTGGCCGCCTCGGGGATCGCCGCCGGAGCGGTCGCGGCCCGCCACACGGCGGCCACCGCCGGGTTCGAGAACGCGATCGGACTCGATATGGGCGGCACCAGCACCGACATCTCGCTCATCTACGACGGCGAGCTGCGCACGACCAACGAGTGGTACGTCGAATACGGGCACCCGATCGTCTTCCCCTCGATCGAGGTCCTGACGATCGGCGCGGGCGGCGGCTCGCTCGCCACCATCGACGCCGCCGGCTCGCTGCGCAACGGCCCACAGTCGGCCGGCAGCGATCCCGGCCCGGCGGCCTACGGACAGGGCGGCACCCAGCCGACCAACACCGACGCCAATCTCGTCCTCGGCCGGCTGGGCACGCGGCTGGTCGGCGGCGGGATGACGCTCGACCGCGACGCCGCCGAGGAGGCGATCCGATGCGAGGTGGCCGAACCGCTCGGGCTCGAGCTCCACGAGGCGGCGGGCGCCATCATCAAGGTCGCCAACGCCAACATGGCCAACGCCGTGCGGCTGATCAGCCTGCAGCGCGGCTATGACCCGCGGGAGTTCGCGCTCGTCGCCTTCGGCGGCGCGGGCGCACTGCACGGCGCCGCGATCGCCGCCGAGCTCGGCATCCCGACGGTTCTCGTCCCCCCGCGCCCCGGGGCGTGGTCGGCGCTCGGCTGCCTGATGGTCGACATCCGCCACGACCTCTCGGAGATGTTCCTGGCCGCCGTCGACGACGCCGACGCCGACGAGCTGGAGGCCGCCTTCGACCGGATGGAGAACCAGGGCCGGACGCTCCTCGAGGCCGAGGGGGTCGCGCCCGGCGACGTGCGCCTCGAACGTTCGATCGCCATGCGGTATCTCGGACAATGGCGGTCGATGGAGGTCGCCGTGAGCAAGGGCTCGGGCTTGGAGACGGCGATCGAGCGGTTCCATTCAGAGCACGAGCGCGAGTACTCCTACCGCCGCGACGACGCCCCGGTCGAGCTGTACCGCCTGCAGCTGATGGCCACGGGCCCGGCGGCCGATCTACAGCTGCCCGAGCAGGAGCCCGACGAGCAGGCGACGATGCCCGAACCGGCCGAGCGGCGCGCGGTGTGGTTCGACGGCCGCGACGAGCCCGAGGACTCGCCGGTCTTCGCCCGCGGCGACCTGCGGCCGGGGATGACGTTCACCGGCCCGGCGATTATCGATCAGCTCGACACGACGACGCTCGTCCCCCCGGGCGTGAACGCCGACGTCGACCGCACCGGGACCATCCGCATGACGATCTCCCAGGAGGACTGACCGCATGGCGACAAGCGAGCGCACCCTGGATCCCGTCACCTTCGAGGTGCTCAAGAACGCGTTTGTCACCGTCGTCGACGAGATGGCCGAGCAGATCCTGCGCACCTGCCATTCGTTCGTCATCTACTCGCGCGACTTCTCGTGCGCGCTGTGTGACGCCAACGGCGACACGGTGATGCAAGGCTCCCAGGACATCGCCGTCCACGTCGGAACGCTGCACCTCAAGGCCAAGGCCGTGCTTGAGGACTTCGGCAAGGACATCCACGACGGGGACGTGTTCGCCGTCAACGATCCCTACCGCGGCGGCACCCACTTCCCCGACGTCAGCCTGATCCGTCCGGTGTTCGCCGACGGGGAGATGATCGCGCTCGCCCAGGCCAACGGCCACTGGGCCGACGTCGGCGGCTCGGTCCCCGGCTCGTTCGACGTCGGCGCCACCGACCACTTCGGTGAGGGCCTGCGGATCCCGCCCGTGCGGGTCGTCGACCGCGGGGTCACGCGCACCGACGTGATCGCGATGATCGCCTCCAACTCACGGTCGCCCGGCGACATCGTCGGCGACTGCCACGCGCAGATCGAGGCGACGCGGGTCGCCGAGTCCGAGCTGTTCCGCCTGATCGACAAGTACGGCCGCGACACCGTCGTGGCGGCGTTCGGCGAGGTCCAGGACTACGTCGAAGGCCTCACCCGCGCGCGGATCGCCGGGCTCGAGGACGGCAGCTGGGAGACGACCGACTACATCGACTTCGACCCGGGCGGCGACGAGGGCCTCGTCGCCGTCTCGCTCAAGCTCACCATCTCCGGCGACGAGGTCCACTACGACCTGTCCGGCTCTGACCCGGTGATCGCCAGCTTCCTCAACGCGGGCGCCGGGGTCGCCTTCTCCGGCGCGATCGCGTCGGCCAAGACATTCCTGCCTGAGATCCCGCTGAACTCCGGCTTCTACCGCGCGGTCACGGTCGACATCGGACCCGAGGGGACGGTCGTCAATGCCGGCTGGCCCAACGCCGTCACCGGCTCGGTCTCCGGGGCCTACGAGAAGATCATGAACGCCGGTTTCGAGCTCTGGTCGCAGGTGATGCCGGAGCGCGCGATGGCGTGCTGCTTCAACCTCGAGTACCTGCTCGTGGGCGGCCGCGACGCCCGGATCGAGGATCGGCCGTTCTTCATGTGGTACGACTGGATGGCCGGCGGCTGGGGCGGGCGCCAGGGGCGCGACGGCCAGGACTGCACATCGCCGGTATTCGGGGTCGGGCTCGCCGTCCAGCCGCTGGAGGGTCAGGAGCGCCTCACGCCGGTCCTCACCGCCAACCACGAGATCATCGCCGACTCCGGCGGCCCCGGCCAGCACCGGGGCGGCGTCGGAGTGAGCAAGGGCGGGACGCTCACCCAGGTGGAGGGAGCCGTCATGTCCTACTGCTGCGACCGCGCCCGCAACGTCACCTGGGGCATCAGCGGCGGCCTGCCGTCGATTCCCCACGGCGTGTGGCTCAACCGCGGCACCGACCGGGAGCGCTTCCTCGGCGCGAACTTCTCCGGCGTCCCCGTCGTCGAGGGCGATTTCTTCGAACGTCCGAGCGCCGGTGGTGGCGGCCTCGGCGATCCGCTCAAGCGTGATCCGCAGGAGGTGCTTAAGGATGTCGAGGACGGCTACGTGACGGTGGGGCGCGCGGCGATCGACTACGGCGTCGTCGTCGAGGAGGTCGACGCCGATCTCGCCGAGTACCGGATCGACGAACAGGCGACCGAGCAGTTGCGCGCCGAGCAGCGCGAGACGCGCGCCGGCAAGCTCGACGAGGACCCCGAAACGGTCGCCGAGCGCTTCCGGGCCGGCGCACTGGACACGATGGACCTCGTCCGCCACTACGGCGTCGTGCTCGACTGGGGCACCGGCGAGCTCTTGTCACGCACAACCGAGCAGTACCGCGAGATGCTCCGGCGCCGGTCCGCGGCGTGCTGGTCGTCATAGCGCGAGACTGCGGGGATGCGCGCCCTGCGAATCGCCGTCGTGCTGATCGTGACCCTGGCCGCGACGGCGGGCACCACGTCCTCGGTATCGGCGCGCGGTCTCCGCGTTGGCTCACTGGACCTGCACGGCTGCCCGGCGCACGCACCCGGCTGGTGCGGATCGATTCGCCGCGCGCTTGATCCCGGCCTGCGCGGCGGCCCCCGGATCCGGATCGCCTTGCAGTGGCTCCCCGCCCGCTCCGCGCACCCGCTCGGCACGATCGTGGCGGTGGAGGGCGGCCCCGGCTATCCCTCGACGGGCAGCTACGTTGAATACCACGGCACGTTCGGGCCACTGCAGCCCGACAGAAACCTGCTGCTCGTCGACAACCGCGGGACCGGGGGGTCGGCGCTCGTTGACTGCAGGGGACTGAACACGTTCCCGCTGACCGCGCGGGCGTCGGGAGCGCGCTTCGACGCGTTGGTGGGCGCGTGCGGCCGCGCGCTGAACCACCGCTACCGCACCTCGAGCGGCGCTCCCGTGCATGCCTCGGACCTGTTCGGCACCGCCTATGCGGTCCGGGACCTGCGGGCGGTGCTGCGCCGGCTGGGCCTGCGCCGCGTCGACCTCTACGGCGACTCATACGGCTCGTGGTTCGCGCAGGCGTTCGCGGCGCGGTTCCCGGGTGTCCTGCGGTCCGTCATCCTCGACTCGACGTACGCCATCCGCAAGCTCGATCCGTACTACGCCTCATCGGGCTCGAGTGGGCGCGCGGCGCTCGACCGGGTCTGTGCGCGCGACCCCGGGTGTACGGCGGCGACCGGTGGGCGCGGTTCGGCGGTCGCCCGTCTCGGCGCGCTGCTGGCGCGGGTGCGGCGCGGCACGCTGCGCGGTCCGCACGCGTCGGCGATCACAGCGCGCCACCTGGTCGACCTGTTTCAGAACGCCGGGTCGGACCCGCTGATCCTCCGCGACTTCGATGCCTCGGTGCGGGCTGCCCTACAGGGCGACACGGCCCCGATGCTGCGCTTGATCGCCCAGGGAGCGGGCAACGGCGGGTATCCCGACCCCGGCTACTTCTCCGACGGGGCCTACATGGCGGTCGGGTGCACGGACTACCCGCAGCTGTTCTCCCTGAACGCCGCGGCGGCGCTGCGACGGCGTCAGCTGCGTGCCGCCGAGCGTGGATCCCCGCCTGGGGCGTTTCGGTCCCTTCACGGCTCGTGAGTGGTTCACGATGAGCGGCTACTCGGAGACCTACGACGCCTGCCTGGACTGGCCCCGTCCCGTGCATCGCGCGCCCGTCGTGCCCGTCCATGATCGGACGCTGCCCGCCTCGGTGCCACTGCTGGTCATCGGGGGTGACCTTGACGACCTCACGCCGTTGGCCGACGCCGAGCGCTTCGCGCCGGGCCTCGGCACCCGGGTCCGCGTCGTCGACCTGCACAACACCGTCCACGTGACCTCGGAGGGCGACACCGACCTGAGCGTCGGCGCAGCCTGCGCTCGCGCGATCATCCGCCGCTTCGTCGTCGCCCCCGAGCGGCTGCGCACCCTGAACACGAGCTGCGCGGCGCGGATCCCGCACGTCCACACACCCGGGGCATATCCGCTGACACTGGTGCGGGCCGCGCCGGCCACCGTGGTCGGCGGGGGCCGCTCGAGCCGCGAGGCCCGCCGGGCGGTGACGGTCGCCGCGGGGGCGTTCGCCGACGCCACCGCGGTCCAGCTGGCCAGCGGCGCCGGGCACGGACGCGGTCTGCGCGGCGGACGGTTCACGGTCAGCGGTGGTCGCTTCCGGTTGCGCGCCGTCCGCTTCGTCTCCGACGCGACCGTCAGCGGCGACGGCACCTACCGCACCTCTGGTGGAACCGTCCGCTGCCGGCTCACAGTGACCGCCGGCGGCCGACGATTCCCCGTCACCTTGAGCTGGTCACAGCGTTCGCGCTTCGCCCGGGCCCGGGTCGGCCGCGCCCTGCTCAGCCTGCCCGCCCCCTGATCACCAGTGGCGCAGAAGGCGCGCTTGTTATACCTTCGCGGTCGTGACCCTCGATGAGCTGCGCGCCCGCGTCGACGCCGGCGAGATCGACACCGTGCTGCTCGCTCTCTGCGACATGCAGGGACGACTGCAGGGCAAGCGTCTGACCGCCCGCCATTTCGTCGAGGAGGTGGCCGAGCACGGTGCCGAGGGCTGCAACTATCTGCTGGCCGTCGACGTCGAGATGAACACCGTCGAGGGTTATGAGATGTCCTCGTGGGAGCGGGGCTACGGCGACTTCGGGCTCGTGCCCGACGTGTCGACGCTGCGCCTGGTGCCGTGGCTGGAGGCGACCGCCCTGGTCATGTGCGACCTGCGCTGGGAGGACGGCTCCGACGTGGCCCCCTCGCCGCGCCAGGTGCTGCGCGGCCAGCTCGAGCGGCTGGCCGAGCGGGGCTGGCAGGCCAACGCGAGCACCGAGCTGGAGCTGATGGTGTTCCGCGAGACCTACGAGTCCGCCTGGCACAAGGGGTACAGGGATCTCGACCCGGCCAACCTCTACAACCTCGACTACTCGCTGCTGGCCACATCGCGCGTCGAGCCGCTGATCCGGCGGATCCGCAACGGGATGGACGGCGCCGGGATGGCCGTCGAGAACTCCAAGGGCGAGTGCAACTTCGGTCAGCACGAGATCAACTTCCGCTGGGCCGATGCGCTGCGGGTCGCCGACGACCACACGATCTACAAGAACGGGGCCAAGGAGATCGCCGCCCAGCAGGGCATGGCGATCAGCTTCATGGCCAAGTTCGACGAGCGCGAGGGCAGCTCGTGCCATATCCACTTCTCGCTGGCCTCCGCCGACGACGGCGCGATGCTCTTCGCCCGCGACGAGCCGCTGTTCAACGCGTTCCTGGCCGGCCAGCTGGCCTGCTTGCGCGAGCTGACGCTGCTGCTGGCGCCCAACGTCAACTCCTACAAGCGCTTTGCCGAGGGGTCGTTCGCCCCGACCACGATCGCGTGGGCCAAGGACAACCGCACCTGCGCGCTGCGCGTCGTCGGCCACGGCCCGGGACTGCGCTTCGAGAACCGAGCGGGCGGCTCTGACCTGAACCCCTACATGGCACTGAGCGCGCTGATCGCGGCCGGGCTGGACGGCGTAGACCAGGGCCTGGAGCTGGAGCCGGCGTTCGTCGGTAATGCCTACCTGGCGACCGACAAGCCGCGGCTGCCGACAACCCTGCGCGACGCCCGCGATCTGTTCGCGACCTCCGCGGTGGCCCGCGGCGCGTTCGGCGACGCCGTCGTCGATCACTACGTCAACGCCGCCGACGTGGAGCTGGCCGCGTTCGAGTCGGCGGTCACCGACTGGGAGCGCGTGCGGGGGTTCGAGCGGTTGTGACGCCGTCGGTGAGCGAGCGCCCGCCGGCGACGAGCTCGCTGGAAGTCGTGTTCGCGCCGGTGCACTCCCAGACGGCGTTCGAAGAGACGGTCGATCGGCTCGGCACGGCGATCAAGCTCGGGCTGCTCGCCCCCGGCACCCGGCTGCCGGCCGAACGTGAGCTGTGTGCGCGGCTGGGCATCGCCCGGTCCACGCTGCGCCAGGCGCTGGTGGCGCTCGGCCAGAGCGGCCATCTCCACGCCCTGCGCGGCCGGGGCGGCGGCACGTTCGTGGCCGACCCGCTTCCGCCCGCTCTGCCTCCCTCGTCAGAGCTGATCGCCGGTTGGCGGGGGATGTGCGATGAGCGCACCGCTGTCGAGGTGGGGATCGCGGTGGTGGCGGCAGGGCGGGCGACGGGCGACCAGGCCGACGCCCTCGACGAGCTGGTGGCCGCGATCGACGGCGAGCTGCACGACTTTCCCGCCTATCGCCAGCTCGACATCCGCCTGCACGTGGGCCTGGCGGAGATCACCGGCAGCCGCCGGCTGGTCTCGATGATGACCGAGATCCAGGGGCGGATGAGCGGGCTCATCTCGCACATCGCGCACCCTCCCGAGGTGCTCGACGCCGCCAACGACGGCCACCGCCGCCTGGTCGCGGCGATGCGTCGCAACGACGAGTCGGCGGCCGCGCGGGAGATGACCGAGCACACGCGGGGCACCGAGCACATCCTCGCGGGGCTGCTGCCGCGGGTGTGAGCGCGTTTTGTCCATGCGGCGCTTGACGGGGTCGGCGGGCGCGAATATGTTCTCCCGCCATGTAAGGACGGAACACCAGACCTTTTCAGTGAGGAGAACCGGATGAGCAGCGGCACCGAGACCCTGAGTGGTGACGAACAGCGGCTCGCCGAGCTGGGGTATGCACAGGAGCTCAAGCGTGGCTGGTCGGGCTTCTCCAACTTCGCGATCTCGTTCTCGATCATCTCGATCCTGGCTGGCTGCTTCACCACCTACGGTCAGGCGTGGCTCAACGGCGGCCCGGTCGCGATCTCGATCGGCTGGCCGATCATCAGCGGCCTGATCCTGCTGGTGGCATTCTCGATGTCCGAGCTGGCGTCCGCGATGCCAACCGCCGGCGGGATCTACTTCTGGTCATCGAAGCTGGGCGGGCCCGCGTGGGGCTGGTTCACGGGCTGGTTCAACCTGATCGGCCTGGTCGCGGTGACGGCCTCCGTCGACTACGCGGCGGCGACCTTCCTCAACTCGACGCTGTCGTTTTACGGCCTGCATTTCGTGGCCAACTTCGCCACCACCAGCGTGGCCGCCTCGCTGCACCACGCCTTCGCCCTGTTCGTGCTGATCCTCCTCCTACACGCCCTGATCAACATCTTCTCGTCGGCACTCGTGGCGCGCTTCACGAATATCTCGGTGTGGTGGCACGTGATCGGCGTGTTGGTGATCATCGTGCTGCTGGTGGCCGTGCCCAGTCACCACCAGAGCTTCAGCTTCGTGTTCGGCCACCGGATCAACCTATCCGGCTTCAGTCACCACATGTATTGGTTCTACGTGCTGCCGCTCGGCTTTTTGCTGACGATGTACACGATCACCGGCTATGACGCCTCGGCTCACATCTCCGAGGAGACGCGCGATGCTGCCGAGGCGGCGCCCAAGGGCGTGTGGCGCTCGGTGTTCTACTCCGCGGTGTTCGGGTGGATGGTGCTGCTGGCGCTCACCTTCGCCGCCACCCACGTCAAGGCGATCGACGCTGCCGGCGGCACCTCGCAGTCGATCATCGAGACGGCCCTGAGCTCGGCGGCGGCCAAGGCCGTGCTGGTGATCTCCACCATCGGTCAGATCTTCTGCGGCATGGCGTGCGTGACCAGCGCCTCGCGAATGACGTTCGCGTTTTCCCGCGACGGCGCCGTGCCCGGGCACAACTTGTGGCGCAAGCTGGGCAAGAACCAGACCCCGACCTGGGCGGTTGTGTTCGTCGCGGTGTTCGCCCTGGTCATCACCGTCCCCGCCTACAAGGGCAACCACGCCGGCCTGCCGGTCGCGTTCTTCGCAGTCACCTCGATCTCCGTGATCGGGCTGTACATCGCCTACACGATCCCGGTGTTCCTGCGCTGGCGGATGGGCGACGCATTCGAGCCTGGGCCATGGACGCTGGGGGCCAAGTACAGTTGGGTCAACCTGATCGCGATCGTGTGGGTGACTCTGTGCGTGATCATCTTCTGCCTGCCGTTCACCCCGGCCGGCCGTCCCGTTCTAGCTCGTTCAGCTGGTCGTCGTTCAACTACGCGCCGCTGGTGACGATCGCCGTGATGATCGCCGTGACGGTCTGGTACCTGGTCTCGGCGAAGAACACGTTCAAGGGCCCGGTGAGGACGATCAAGTTCGCCGATGACGGGGTCACCGTCGTCGACCCTGATGCCCAGCCCGTCTGAGCCGATGCCAGCCGGCGTCGAAGGCCCGTATGCCATCGATCGATGAGACTCGCCGGAAAGGTCTGTGTCGTCACCGGCGCGGCCGGTGGGATCGGCGGCGCGACGGCAACCGTGTTCGAGCGCGAGGGCGCCCGCGTCGTCGGGGTCGACGTGCGCCCGCACGACGTCGGCGAACTCGCGCTGAGACCGACCTGACGTCCGAGGAGGCGGTGACCGACCTGTATGCATGCGTTCGCTCGAAGCTGGGACGGATCGATGTGCTGTTCAACAACGCCGGGATCTCCCCCACCGACGACGCCTCGATCCTGGACACCTCGCTGGAGGCCTACGAGCGCGTCCAGGCGACGAACCTGCGCAGCGTGTTCCTCTGCTGCAAGCACGGGATCCCCCATCTGTTGGACGGCGGGGGCGGGTCGGTGATCAACACCGCCTCGTTCGTGGCGGTGATGGGCTCGGCCACCTCGCAGATCGCCTACACGGCGTCCAAGGGGGGCGTACTCGCGCTCTCGCGGGAACTCGGCGTGGAGTTCGCCAAGCGCGGGGTGCGCGTCAACGCGCTGTGCCCGGGACCGGTGGACACGCCGCTGTTGCGCGAGCTCTACGCCGCCGATCCCGCCGAGGCACAGCGGCGGATGGTCCACGTGCCGATGGGCCGCTTCGCCCAGGCCGTCGAGATCGCCAACGCGGTCCTGTTCCTCGCCTCCGACGAGTCCTCCTACGTCAACGCGGCGACGTTCGTCGTCGACGGCGGGATCAGCGGGGCCTACACGACCCCGCTATGACGCCCGCTCTCGGCGGCGACGACGGCCGGGCGGTCGCGCTTGCGGGCGAACATCGCCGCGTCGGCGTGCGCGAGCAGCTGCTCGGCGGTCTGCGCGTCGTCGGGGAACATCGCCCGGCCGATGCTCGCGCCGACGATCATCGGCTGGCCGGCGACCGCAAACGGGTCGTCGAACGCGCCGCGCCAGCCGCGCGGCGACGAGCTCGGTCGCATCGCGGGGTCGGCGGCCGCATCGATCAGCACCGCGAACTCGTCGCCGCCGAGGCGGGCCACCAGGTCCTCGCGCGGGTGCAGGCGTCCAGCCGCTCGCCGACGGCGACCAGCAGCTCGTCGCCGGCGTCGTGACCGAACTCGTCGTTGACCGGCTTGAAGCAGTCGAGGTCCAGGTAGAACAGCGTGACCTGCTCGCCGCTGCTCCGCGGGCGCGATGGACCGCGCCGCGCGAGCTGCGTCTTGAACTGCAGGCGGTTGGCGAGGCCGGTGAGCTCGTCGTGCAGCGCCTGGTGGGTGATCTGATCGACCAGGCGGCCGTTCTGCAGCGCGGTCGTTGCCTGGGCGGCGACGCCCGAGAGGCGGTCGAGCAGGTCGGGTCGGGCGCCAGGCGCTCGGGCTGCTCGATCACCGAGACCGTCGAGCAGGCCCGAGGAACTGGTCGGGGCGGCCAGCGGCACGACGATCGAGGCGACCGCGCCGATCGTCGGCGCACAGCTCGCGCAGCGCCGGGATCGCCGGACGTCGGCGTCGACGAAGATCGGCTCGGAGCCGGGGATCGTCGAGCAGCCGCTCCAGCGGGCCGCCCGGGGCTGGGCGCCCGACGTCCACTCGGCTCGGCGTCGGGCTCGGTGCCGGGCCCGGGCTGGGTGGTGGCGCTGTGGACGAGCTCGCCGCGCGCGGCATCCCACAGGTAGACGCCGACGCGGTCGCAGTCGACCACCAGCGGGCACCGCGTCGGCCAGCCGCCGCGCGACCTCGTGACTGGTGCCGGCGTCGGCCAGCGCGCGGGCGAGCTCAGCAGCGCGCTGGACTGGCCGTAGCGCTGCTCGGCCTCCATCAGCGCGGTCGCGCTGTCCAGCGCGAGGCGGCATAGCGGGCGTAGACCTCCAGCAGCCCGCGCTCCTCGGCGAAGAAGCGCGCGCCCTCGTCGTAGAGAGCCAGCAGCCGGCCGTAGTCGCGGCGGCTGGAGCGCACCGGGACGACCAGCCAGGACTCGGGCAGCGCGGCCGGATGGTCGGCGAGCATCGTCTCCGCGTAGGCCGTCGCCTCCTCGTCGTCGATCCCGCGGTGATGGCTGAGGATCGGGCCGTCCGGCGTCGTGCGGATCGCCAGCAGGTAGCTGCGGCGCGCGGATCTCGACGGCGGCCCGGTCGGTGATCCGCGCCAGGACGTCGGCGATGTCGTCGGCGCCGATCAGGTCCGAGGCGGTCGCGAACATGCTGTGCAGCCGCTCCTTCATCGCCTCGAGCTGACCCGGCGAGCGCGCCGTTGCGCTCGGACTCGGCACTCGCCGCGCGGCCTGCGGCACCCAGGTGACGCGGTAGCGGCAGCTGCGGCGCCCCGAGCGCGGCGCACTCCTCGTGCTCGACCTCGCCGGCGGCAGCCCGAACAGGATCGTCGGCTGGGTGAGCAGCCCGCACGTCCAGGCGCAGTGGTCGGCGTGCGCGGGAAGCCGTCGACCGGCGTGGCGATGATCTCGGCGAACCCCGGGCCGACGTCGGCGGTCTCGAGCCGGGTGACGACGCTGTACTTCGTCGCGGTCGTGGCGATCTCGCCGTAGACGCTCTCGGGCGAGCCCAGCGAGCGCAGCAGGGCGGCGATCGGCGAGCCGTTCAGCCGGCGCGCCGCGTCCTGCCGACCGCCCGCGCGAACTCCGGATGATGGGTGACCTGCGCGCCCGCTCGCCACAGCGCGACCGCCTCGTCATAGGAGATCCAGTTGACGATGTCGGACAGGTACTCGGCGGTGCGCGTGCATGCCTGCCAGCGCGAGCACCTCGTCCACCGCCTCCTTCGCCGCCGTAGGCCTGAACCCGGGCCAGCAGCACGGCGGTCATCGAGCACGAGAAGTGATTTCCGTGGGCGGTCGAACTCGGACCCTCGCTCGCGCGCGATTGCCATGGAGGGGGTCATCGGCCGCCGCTGAGCGGAGCTGAAGGCAAGCGGACGGCTATCCGAACGGGCCACCCCAGCGGCTATGCCGGAGGTAGCGAGGGCTTGACGCGGAGCAGCCGGGCCGGGAAGGCCGGCAGCCACCAGTTCCAGCGGCCGAACAGGGAGACGACCGCCGGCACGAGCAGGGCGCGGATCACGGTGGCGTCGAGGATGATCCCGGCGGCCAGGCCGGTGGCGAACACCTTGACGGTCGTGTCCGGCGCCGAGGCCATCGAGGCGAACGCCAAAAAGAGGATCAGGGCCGCGCTTGTGACCAGGCGCCCGGTGCGCCCGATGCCGCCGACCACGGCGGCATCGGTGGAGCCGGTGGCGTCGTACTCCTCGCGCATGCGCGCGAGGATGAACACCTCGTAGTCCATCGAGAGCCCGAACAGGAACGCGAAGATCATCAGCGGGATCCAGGCGTCGACGGAATGCGTGGCGGCGATCCCGAAGATGGCGTCTGAGCCGTGGCCCTGCTGCCAGATCGAGCGTGATCACGCCCCACGCGGAGGCGACCGAGACGATGTTGAGCAGCACCGCTTGAGCGGCAGCAGCAGCGAGCGGAAGGCCCGCGCCAGCAGCAGGAACGTGAGCACCGCGATGAGCGCGATCATCACCGGGAAGCTTGAGTAGATCGCGTCGACGAAGTCAAGGTTCTCGGCACCGATGCCGCCTACCCGAACGGTGCTGCTCGGACCCTGTGCGAGCGCCTGGACGCGCTTGATCGTGTCCTGGCCGGCCGACGAAGAGTTGTCGGCCACCGCAATCACGTCCAGCACATCCGTCCCATGACGCTGCCACCGACCCCCGGGGGCCACTGCACCGTGAACACCCGCGGCCAGCCGGAAGCGGGCGGCTACCTGCTGGGCGTACCGGGCCGGTGCCAGGACCTCGATCGGCGTCAGCGCCCCCGGGCCGATGCCCGCACGCTCAAGCGCCAGCAGGCCGACGCGGGCATCTCCGCCCTGGCTGAGGGTGTTGACGTCGGCCTGACCCGGCTTCAGCCCGGTGGCCGCGAGGGTGAGCGCGGCCAGCACGACGACCGCGCAGCCGGCGGCAGCCCACCGTCGCCGCACGACGAACTGCGCCCACCGGGTCCACGACCGGCTGGCCTTGTCATCGGAGCGCAGGTGCGGCCAGTCGAGGCGATTGCCGGCCTTGAGGAGCACGATCGGCAAGAGCGTCGTCGCCACGACCACACTGATCAGCGGGATCAGCATCCCCGCATAGCCGATCGAGCGCAGGAACGGCAGCGGCAGGACAATCATCGCCAGCAGCCCGATCGCCACCGTCGTCCCGCTGAAGGCCACCGCGCGGCCGGCGGTCTGCATCGCCCGCACCACGGCCTCCTCGCCCTCGTGCCCGTGAGCGCGCTCCTCACGCCAGCGCACGACGACCAGGAGCGAGTAGTCAATCGCCACACCGAGCCCGATGAGGGCGACGAGGAACTCGACGATCATTGACACGCTCGTGAGCTGGCTGACACCCCACAGCACGAGGAATGTGGACAGGATCGAGACGATCGCCATCAACAGTGGCACGAACGCCAGCAGCGAGGCGAACACGAATGCCAGCACGACGAGCGCGCCGAGCCCGCCGAGCACCGACTCCAGCAGGACACCTGGGCCGCCCGAGCCGCCAGTCTGGGTCTGCAGGGCGTCGATGCCGGTGACGTGGACGGGCGCCCCGGCAATCCGCACGCCCGCCAATGCCGCGACCGCCCGCTTGGCCGCCCTGGTGTTGTTGCCGAACGACTCGTTGTCGGGCGGCGGGTAGGCGAGCATAAAGGTGGTCCGGTGATCCCGGGAAACGAACGCCGAGTTGTGCGTCGAGGCATACGAGGCGGTGCGCACGCCGGGGATCGCCGCCTGCAGTCGGGACTCGACCGCCCGTAGTCCGGAGAGGACGGCCGGCGAGCTCACCGACGCGCCGGCCGGCAGCGTCACCGTGGGAACGAGCGGCGCGGTGCGCCCGCCCTGATGAAAGAGCTTGAGGATCTGGCTGTTGGTCTCATAGCCCTGGCGCCCGGGGACGCTGAACTCCTTGCTGAACGACTTGGTGGACTGCGAGACCGTCGCGATGCCGACGAGGGTGACGCCGATCCAGAAGGCGGCGACGATGCGCCGGTGGGCAAGGACCTGGCGGGTGAGGGTGGTCATCATGATCGATTGTGGTTCCTCATTGTTTGCTCGACGCATGGTTTGTATCACAAACAATTTGGAGCGACAATACAATTCTTGACCGTGCCCGATCCTGCTCACCCCAGCAACCACATGCACGGTGCCCTCGCCCGCAACACCGGCTATCTGCTCAGCCGCGTCGGCCGGGTCACCACCCGCCACTTCGCCAAGCGCATGGAGACGCTCGGGCTGACCCCGCGGATGTGGGGGGCGCTCAATGTGCTCGACGCCGAGAGCCCGCTCAGCCAGCAAGAGCTCGGACGGCTGATCGGCATGGATCCCAGCAGCATGGTCTCCACGCTCGACGAGCTCGAGCGCCAGGGTCTGGTGGAGCGCCGCCCGCACCCGTCCGACCGGCGCGCCTACGCCCTCTACATGACCGACGACGGCCGTGACGCCCTGACGCGCGGTCGCGAGCTGGCCCGCGGCGCGCAGGCCGAGTTGCTCGCGCCCCTCTCGGCCGAGGAGCGCACGATCCTGCACGACCTGCTCCTGCGCCTCGCCGAGCGCACCGACGGCGAGGATGAGGTCAGACCGGGGCGCCCGCCGCCACGTTGACCGGCTCGGCTCCTGCGCGTCCCCGGGCGCTCCGGGCGGTCGCCAGCGCGACGCCGATGCCGAGCAGCACCCACGTGACCGGATCCTCGAGGAAGTCGGCGTACAGCATCGTGTGGAACACGAGTGCTGCGAAGGCCGCGCCGATCGCCGAGCGCACCGGGTCCCCCCGGGCGTGCCCCAGCAGGCAGATCAGCGCCGCGACGACCAGTGCCACATAGGCGAGCTCGCCGATCAGGCCCTGCTCGGCGGCGACCGTCACCGGAATCGTGTGCGACGCCGACAGACTCGTCGCGCTGCGCCGATGGTGGCGGCGGTACTCCTTGACGAACGATGCCGATCCGTAGCCCCACACCGGGCGGTCGGCGAACAGCGACAGGCCGCCGCTGACCAGCCCGCCACGTCCGCTCGAGGCGCCGTTGATCCCCTGGTTGAGGCCGAACGTGGTGGGCGTGGCCGCGATCGCCGCCGCCCCCACGACGATCACCACGACCGCCACAACGAGGGCGCGCGACGGCTTGTAGCGCAGCGCGGCCAGCACGGCGAGGCCGACCAGCAGCGCCCCCAGGCTGGAGCGCGACAGGGTGAGCACCAGGCATGCCCACAGCACCGCCAGGGCGGCGATGACGCCGAGGTGCTCGCGCTGCGGGCGTGGAGCGAGCAGCAGCGAGGCCAGCAGGATCATGGCCAGCGCGAGGAAGCGGCCGAAGATGTCGGGGTCGAAGAACACCGAGTTGACCGTGAAGTAGGCGTGCAGGTCGTTGGCGACGACGAGCTTGGGGTTGAGGATGATCGTCTTGGTGGCGTACTCGATGAAGCCGATCAGCGAGAACACGAGTGCCAGCGCCACGAGCAGCCGCAGGCAGTTGCGTACCAGCTGAGGCGTCCACCGCAGGTTGCGCAGCAGCTGGTAGAGCAGCGCGAAGGGGACGTAAAAGAAGACGACCTGCTGCAGCGCCTTCTCGAAGTCAGGCGAGTAGATCGCCTGGACGGCGTAGAGAACGACGTAGACGGCCAGCAGACGCTGGAGCCAGACGACCGACGCCGGCGGCGGCGCGGCCGCGGGAGCGGCCTGCGGCTCGGACACCGGCTCGGCGCCGTGGCGGCCCTCGGGCCGGCGGGAGCGGACCGCGGCTCGGGCCCGCCGCTCCCGGCGGCTCGCGGCGAGCGTCGGCACGATCCACGCCAGCGCGCCGGCGGCGACCACGAAGTACAGCGGCACGAGCAGGTTCGACGTCTGCCCGCCGGCCTGGATCGGCACCCGGAAGGGGAGCGCGAACACCGTCAGCAGAGCCAGGAGCGCCGGACGGCGCGCGATCAGCGCGGCCACGGCGCCGAGCAGCGCCAGCGCCGCGACCGCGCCGACGAGCGCCGGCAGCGGGTGGCGATGCACGAGCCGCAGCTGCGGCGAGTCCCAGATGTCCGACAGCAACAGCACCGGCGAGAGCACGAGCGCGCCGAGCATCGCGGTCGCTCGGACGCGGACGTCGGGCGCCAGAAGCACGGTCGCCCCCAGCAGCGCCGCGGCCACGACGCCGATCTTGGGCAGCGGTCCGGTCAGGGCAGCGAGGGCAAGCACAGCCCGAATCATCCTCTACGCTCTGGCGTCATGTCCTCGCGGAACCTCGTGCCGGTCGGGCTGGTCGCTGGTCTGGCGGCGCTCGCCCTGTCGGCGTGCGGCAGCTCCCCCAAGCCGGAGGCCGGAACCCCGGCCGCGATCGCGACGAACCACCAGAACATCGACGACGCCCGGACGAAGCACCTCACGTGCCTGCACCAAGAGCACGTTGCGGCCCGGCGGGTGATAATCGACGGCCTGCGCGGGATACAGATCGGCGTGCGGCCCACCGGCCCGACGGTCCAGTTCCAGCCGACGCCGGGTGCCGCCCAGTACAAGCAGATCGCCGGCCAGAGCCAGGGCGCCGAGGTGATCGGATCGGCACTGCTGTATCCCAACCAGGCGGCCTCGAAGCTGCTGTCGAAGGTCGAGACCTGCGTCGCCCAGGGGGTGCAGGGGTAGCGCGACTGGCGCTCTCCCTGATCGTCGCGCTCGCCGGCGGCGCCGTCGCCACGGGCCACCGCACCGTGGAGCGGGCCCTGACCCCGGCGCCGGCGAGCGACGCCAAGCTGCTCGGCCAGCGGATCATGGTCGGCTTCCGGGGTACGACCGCCCCGCGGTGGCTCCTGAGCGCTGTCCGCGGGGGCGATGTCGGCTCCGTGATCCTGTTCGCCGCAAACCTGCGGTCGCGCTCGCAGTCGCTCGCCCTGACGGGCGCGCTGCAGCGGGCCGCTCGCGCCGGCGGCAACCCGAGACTGCTGATCGCCACCGACCAGGAGGGCGGTCAGGTCAAGCGGGTGCCGGGCGTGGCGCCCACTCTGTCGCCACCACAGATCGCGCGCACCGGTCAGGTGTCGACGGCGAGCACCCAGGGCCGGGCGACGGGCACCGGGCTGCGGCGGTGGGGGATCAACTGGGATCTCGCGCCCGTCGTCGACGTGCCGACGTCCGCTGACGCGTTCATCTGGCGCCAGGGGCGGGCCTTCTCGTTCAGCGCCGGGACCGTGGCGCGATACGCCTCGGCGTTCACCGGTGGCCTGCAGTCGCGCGGCGTCGCTGCCGGCGCCAAGCACTTCCCCGGCCTGGGATCGGCGACCACCGATACCGACTTTGCCCACCTTGAGCTGCGCCCCACCGCCGCGCAGCGCGCGGCCGCGTTGCAGCCCTACGAGACGATGATTCCCGCCGGCGTCGACTCGGTGATGGCCGCGGTGGCGGGCTTTGACGCCTACGACCGCAGTGGCACCGTCGCCGCGCTGTCGCGCCCCATCATCACCGGCCTGCTGCGCGGGCGCCTCGGTTTCAGCGGGGTGGTCATCACCGACGCCCTCGGCAGCTCCACCGGCCACGACGAGCGCACCGCGGGCGTGCTCGCCGCCGCTGCCGGCGCGGACATCCTGCTGTACACCGACTCGGCGCCCGGCGAGCTCGTTGCGCTGCGATCGGCGCTCTCACGGGACCGGCTGAGCCGCGACGAGGCCGTTGCCTCCTATCGCCGGATCATCGCCCTGAAGCGCCGCCTCGGCCTCGCCTGAGGCGGGACCGGCGGGCGGGACCGGCGGCGACGCGGGAGCCCTGGGTGCGCCCGCGGTCTAGAATTCGCGCGCGGCGCCGTATCTGCGGGCCGCCGTGCGCTGTGAGCTGGGCAGATCACCGCCCCCCGGCGCGCTAGCGTCAGCGACGCAGCCGCGCTCCTTCGCCACGAGTTCCGACGACCGCTCGCCAACCTGCTCTCCGCCTCGACCACCGACTTTCCCGCAGCCTCCGCGCCCAGCCGGCGCGCGAGCGCGTCGGCACGCACCTCACTCGGACCGCTGCTCTCGGCGCGAAACTTCTACCTCGCGCTGATCGTCGCCGCGCTGGCTGTCGGCGCGTTCTCGCTACTGATCCCCTCGACGCCGAGCTATGACCCGTGGTCGTGGATCGTGTGGGGACGCGAGATCGTCCACGGCAATCTGCAGACGACCGGTGGTCCGACATGGAAACCGCTGCCCGTGATCTTCACCACGGTGTTCGCGCTGTTCGGCAAGGCCGAGCCCGACCTGTGGCTGGTCGTGGCGCGGGCCGGAGCCTTCGCCGCGGTCGTGATGGTGTTCCGGCTCTCGGTGCGCCTCACCCGTCAGATCGGCACCTATTTCGTGCGCCCGGCGACCGACACCGGTACCGAGCCCGGGCGCGCAGATCTGCTGCTGGCATGGCTGCCGGCGCTGCTGGCGGGCGTGATCGCGGCGGTCGGGCTGGCGCTCAGCGGCGGCTACATCAGCTCCAACGCGCTCGGCTACTCCGAGGGCCTGGCGACGGCGGCGATCCTGATCGCGCTCGAGCGCCACATGGATGGCAGGCCCCGGCAGGCATTCGCCGTCGGCTTCCTGGCAGCCCTCGACCGCCCCGAGATCTGGCTGTTCTGGGGGCCCTACGGGCTGTGGCTGTTCTGGAAGGACCCTGGCGCCCGCAAACTCGTCGCCGGCATGTTCGTGCTGATCCCGATCCTATGGTTCGCGCCCGAGTACTGGGGCTCCGGCCACTTCCTGCGGGGGGCCAGCCGCGCTCAGCACGTGCGCTCCAACAGCCTCGCGCTGGCCAAGTGCCCGTTCTGCTCGGAGCTGACCAAGGCGGCGTGGCCGACCGTATTGCTGCGGATCAAGCTGGCGGCTGCCGTACTGGCGCTCGTGGTGGGGTTCGTGCTCGCCCGCCGATGGCGGCGCTCGCGGCGTGACGTCCTGGCGGAGCCCCGGGTCCGCGCGCAATCGGTGGCGCTCGCCGCCGGCGCGCTCGGCGTCGTCTGGTTCGTCGTCGTCGCGATCATGACCCAGGCCGGCTTCAGTGGCAACAACCGCTACCTGGTGATCGGATCGGCGCTAATCGAGGTCTGCGGCGCCGTCGCCTGGGGATGGGCGGCGAGCGAGATCGGAAGCCTGCTGACGCGATGGCTGCGGCGGGGCCGCGCGAGCGGCGGCCGGGCCCTCGCGCAGCTGTGTGGCGTGGCCGGGGTGGCGATCGCCGGGATCGCATTTCTGGTGCTGCCCAACTGGGTCGGGCGCAACCTGATCGACATCCCGCGCACCCATCACTCAATCGTCTATCAGGCGAAGTTGCGCACCGACGTGACCAAGCTCGTCGCCAAGTACGGCGGGGCGAAGAAACTCCTGAGCTGCGGATCGGTGATGACCGAGGGCTTTCAGGTGCCGTTGGTCGCCTGGACGCTCGGCACGCACACCCTGACCATCCAGGGCCCGCCCGCCGCCGGCACGAAGCCGGGCGACGCGCCCAACGTCGTGCTGCAGACGCGCGCGCAGACCAACGCGACGCTCCTGCCGATCCTCCACGCCTGGCCCAACGTGCACTACACCTACGTGGGCAGCGTGCGGACCTTCCGCCTGTTCGAGCACTGCAAGTCCGCGACATGAGCATCTGATGGCCACCATCACCGCTCCACCGCCGGACGTCGGCGCCGCCGACGGATCGGGCGTCTCCGACTATGAGCCCCGCACCCCCGACTGGGTGCGCCGGGTCCCGAGCTGGTTGTGGATCGGCGGCGGCCTGGTGGCGCTGATGGCGCTGTCGGCGGTGATGCGTGCGCAGTACCTGGGCGGCCAGCTGTGGATGGACGAGGCGATCACCACGGGGATCTCGAACCACGCCTTGTCGGCGATCCCCGGGGTGCTGCGCTACGACGGCAACCCACCGCTGTACTACATGGCGCTGCACGTGTGGATGAGCCTGTTCGGGACCAGCGAGGCGGCCAGCCACTCCCTGTCGCTGGTGTTCGGCGTGCTGACGATCCCGGTGGCCGGATGGGCGTGCTGGACGCTCTTCGGCCGCCGCGCCGGGGTCATGGCCGCGCTGCTGTTCGCCTTCAACGCGTGGCTGACCTCGTATGCCCAGGAGACCCGGATGTACGAGTTGATGGGTCTGCTCGGCGTGCTGGCGACCACCGGATTCCTGCTCGGCTTCTTGTACCGGCGGCGGCGGTACCTGTTCCTGTTCGGCGGCGCGCTCACGCTGATGCTGTACACGCACTCGTGGGGCACGTTCTTCTTCGCGGGCTCGGCGATCGCCCTGATCCCGGCGGTATTGGCCTCCGACGACCGCAAGGGCCTGCTGCGAGACGCGGTGATCACGTTCGTGGGAGCGGGGATCCTGTATCTGCCCTGGGTGCCGACGCTGCTGTACCAGGTCGCCCACACGGCGGCGCCCTGGGACTCAGCCCCGAAGTTCGGCGCCCCGGTGCAGATCTCACGTGATCTGCTCGGTGGCGACCGGATCACGATGATCCTCGTGTTCGCCGCGGTCGTCGGGCTGGCTCCGCTGTTCACCCGCAAGCACCGCCGCACCCGCGAGTGGACCGTCCTGTGGACGCTGATCGCGATCCCGGTTGCGACCCTGGGGCTGGCGTGGATCTCCTCGCAGGTGACCCCTGCCTGGGCGTCGCGGTACTTCGCCCCCGTACTGGGCTCGCTGCTGTTCCTCGTCGCCTGGGGCTGTGCGCGCGCGCGCATCCTCGGCGTGGTGGCGATCGCCCTCTCCCTGGTCTATCTGCACAACCCGGCGGTCTTCTCCCCGCAGTACAAGTCCGACATGCGCGACGTCGGCGCCGAGATGTCGCACAACCTGCATGCCGGGGACCTTGTCGTCGTCGGCCAGCCCGAGCAGACGCCGCTCTCCTACTACTACCTCCCCGGCGGCCTGCGCTTCGTCAACACCGCGGGCGGGATGATCAAGGATCCGACGTACTTCGACTGGGTCGACGCGCTCAAGCGCCTGCAGCACACCAATCCCACCTCGACGCTGGATGGGCTCGTCAACGGCCTTGCACGCGGCCAGCAGCTGCTGTTCGTCCGCCCGCTGACGGAGGGCGCGCAGAACTGGCAGGCCCCATGGACGCAGCTCGTGCGCCGGCGCTCGGCCCAGTGGGGGCAGGCGCTCACCAACGACGTGAGCCGGGGAATCCTGGCGCCCGTCGCCTGGGCGCCCCACAACTACCGTGGGGCGTGCTGCGTGGCCGACAGCGCACTGCTGTACCGGAAGGTCTCGTAGGGGTTGACCACCACCGCCCCCAAGCGCCGCCCGCTCGGCTCATACATCGAGCTTCCTCCGATCCGCGAGGTGCACCCGCCGGCCTGGTTTACCCGCTATCCGCCGCGCCTGACGACGACCGCGATCGTGCTCGGGCTGATGCTGATCTCCGCGGTCCTGCGGAGCCGCCAGCTCACCGGCCAGCTGTGGTTCGACGAGGCCGGCGCGGTCGGGATCGCGACGCACACCCTCGGCCAGCTCCCGGGCGTGGTCCGTCACAACGGAGGCGCGCCGCTCTACTACGCGCTGCTGCACATCTGGATTCAGGTGTTCGGGGCCAGCGAGCGCGCCACGCACGCCCTCACGGTGCTGTGCGCGCTGCTGACGATTCCCGCCGCATTCTGGGCCGGCTGGAGTCTCTCCGGCCGGCGCGCCGGGATCTTCGCGGCGATCCTGTTCGCGTTCAGTGCCTACGTGACGAAATACGCCCAGGAGACGGCGCCGTATGCGCTGCTGGTGCTGCTCGCCGTGCTAACCCTGGCGGCCTTCGTGCAGGCGTTCGTGCATCGCCGCCGGCGGTACCTGTGGCTGTTCACGATCGGGCTGACCCTGATGATGTACACGCAGGGCTCCGCGGGATTCTTCGCGTTCGGCGCCCTGCTCGCGTTCGCATTGGTCTACCGGCTCGCCGAGGATCGCCGCGGGCTGCTGCGCGACGCGGCGATTGGCTTCGGGGCGGCGTTCATCCTATTCCTGCCGTGGCTGCCGGCCACGATCGACGAGATCGGTCACGCCAGCGCCCCGTGGCACTACGCGCCGCTGCTCGGAGCCGACGTGCCCTCCGACCTGATGGGCGGCGAGCGGGTCAACGCCACCCTGCTGGTGGCGGTGCTCGTCGGCGCAGCTCCGCTGCTGAGGGCCGAGCGCCGGCGCACGCCCGAGGCGATCACCCTGTGGGTGCTGCTCGCACTGCCGGTGGCGGGCCTGGTGCTGGCCCGGATCGCGTCGCTGGCCAGCACGACCTGGGTGTCACGGTACTTCGGGCCGCTGACGGTCGCGCTGCTGCTGCTGGGCGCCGTCGGCGCGGCCCGGGCGCGGGTCGTCGGCGTCGTGGCGATCGTGCTGTGCGTCGGCTTCCTCGCCAACCCGGGGTCGTTCACGCCCGCGTACAAGTCCGACATGCGCGATGTGGCCGGCGAGATCGCACCGCTGCTGGCGCCGGGGGACCTCGTGGTCAACGGCCAGCCCGAGCAGACGCCGCTCGCGTGGTACTACCTCCCGGCTGGACTGGCGTTTGCCAACACCCTGGGCCCGGTGTCAGACCCGACGTACATGGACTGGCGCGACGCGCAAGCCCGCCTGCAAAACGCCGACCCGGCGGCGACGCTTGGCCCTCTCGTTGCTAGTCTCAAGCCCGGCCAGCACTTGCTATTCGTGCGCCCGCTCACAGAAGGGGTGTCGAATTGGAAGCAGCCATGGACCAAGCTCGTTAGGCGGCGCGCCGCTCAGTGGGGTCAGATCCTGACCAATGACGTCGCCGACGGGACCCTGAAGCCGGTCGCCTGGGCGCCCCACAACTACCGAAGCGCCTGCTGTGTGGCCAACAGCGCAACGCTCTACGAGAAGGCCTCCTAGGACACAGACGATGACCGACATCACACCCACAGACACTTCCGCGCTCGGGGGCGACATCACGCCCGAACATCCCGTCGTCGTCCTCGGAGCCGGACCAGCGGGGCTGACCGCGGGCTACCAGCTGGTCAAGCAGGGCAAGCCGGTGATCGTGCTCGAGTCCACCGAATTCGTGGGCGGCATCGCGCGTACCCAGGTCAGGGACGGTTATCGCTTCGACCTCGGCGGACACCGCTTCTTCACCAAGGTCAAGGAGGTCGACGACCTCTGGCACGAGATCATGAAGGAGGAGTTCCTCAAGCGCCCGCGCCAGAGCCGGATCTACTGGAACGACAAGTTCCTCGAGTATCCGCTGCAGGGCGTCGACGTGATCAAGAAGCTCGGCCCGGTGGAGCTGACGCGCTGCCTGATCTCGTATATGTGGGCGGCGGCGAAGCCCAAGGGCCGCGAGGACACGTTCGAGACCTGGGTCTCCAACCGCTTCGGCAAGCGGCTGTACCAGCACTTCTTCAAGACCTACACCGAGAAGCTGTGGGGCGTCTCCGCGGACGAGATCCGCGCCGAGTGGGCCGCCCAGCGGATCAAGGGCCTGTCGTTCTTCTCCGCTGCCAAGGCGGCGTTCTTCGGCAACGAGGGCAACAAGATCAAGTCGCTGATCTCCGAGTTCAACTACCCGCGGTTCGGGCCGGGGCAGATGTGGGAGCAGATGACCGCCGACATCCGCGAGCAGGGCGGCGAGGTGCGGCTCAACGCGCCCGTCACCAAGCTCAAGATCACCGACGGGCGCATCACCGAGGTCGTGGCCGGCGGCGAGACACTGCATCCCTCGCACGTGATCTCCTCGTTGCCGCTGCGCACGACCGTTGGGATCACTGAGCCCGAGGCGCCGTTGGAGGTTCGCGACGCGGCCCGCGGCCTGCGCTACCGCGAGTTTTTGACCGTCCTGCTCGTGATCGATGGCGACGATCCGTTCCCCGACAACTGGATCTACATCCACCAGCCTGGCGTGCGCGTGCTGCGCATCCAGAACTTCAAGTCGTGGAGTCCGTGGATGGTGCCCAAGGGTGAGACCGCGTCCTCAATCGGCATGGAGTACTTCTGTTTTGAGGGTGACGAGCTGTGGAACATGGCCGATGACGATCTCGTGGCAATGGCCTCCCAGGAGATCGAGAGGCTGCACTTGGCGCAGGCCAGCAAGGTCCGCTTCGGCTTCGTCGAGCGCGTGCACAAGGCGTATCCGATCTACGACGAGCGCTATGCCGAGCGAGTGAGGACGATCCGCGACTGGCTGGAGCAGATCTCCAACCTCGCCCAGGTCGGGCGCAACGGGCTGCATCGCTACAACAACTCCGACCACTCGATGCTCACCGCGATGCGGGCGGTCGACAACATCCTCCTGGGCTCCAATCACGACATCTGGGCGGTCAACGTCGAGAGCGTCTACCACGAGGAGCACCAGGAGAACGAGGAGCCCTACAAGCGTCCGCCGAACACGCCCGCGATGGAGCAGCCGCTCGCGTCCGAGCGCTGATGGTCTGAGTTGACGTGAGACGGTCGGCGGTGCGGGTCTGGGCGGCTGTGTGTCTCTGCGGCCTGCTCGGCGCCGTTGTGGGACTGCCGGCGGCAGCGGTCGCCGCGGGCGGTGCTGACAAGCACGCGGCGGCGACGAGCGCCACATCGGCGGCCCCGACAGCCACCGCCGCCACATCAGCGTCGCCGACTCCGTCCCCGTCCGGCGGGGGCTCGCTGGGCGGAGGGCTGACCTCGCCGGGCGGGATCCCGACGACCAGCGCCACGCCGACGGTGATCAGCACCGCCACGGTCAGCACCTCGGGCTCGGGTGGCCTGTCGGGCAGCAGCGCGATCGCCATCGCCGTCGGGGCGTTCGTCGTCCTCGGCGGGATCTCCTACTTCATCTGGCGCGATGCGCGCCGGCGGGCCCCGGTAGCCGACCGACCGGGGCCGGACGGCGATCGTCAGAACCGCCCGGGCTCCAAGGCCCCGCCCAAGGCGCGCAAGCTGAGCGCGGCCGAGCGCAAGCGACGCAAGCGCGGGCGTGCCAAGCGCTGAGGAGCAGCGTCTTCGTCATCCGGGGTAGCGCTCACTAGCGAGCCCGGCGGTCGTCGATGTCAGACGACGACGCTGGGAGGGTTGCCGACCCCCACGGTGGCAAAAGCTCCCAGCGTTGCGGCTCGGAGACCTGACCGGGCGCTCGGGCATAGATCCAACAGCCGAGTGCGGCCGCGGCGCCGCCGGCGCCGATCGCGGTGGTGCCGGCGTAGCGGACGACCGTCGCCGGCAGGATTGCGAGCGCGATCGGGTGAAAGAAGATGGCGCCCTTGGACAGGCCGATTCCGATCCCGAGCAGGCCAAGGCCGATCGCCGCGCCGGCGTGCCAGTGACGGGGCCCGCGGAGGATGACGCCGACTCCGACCGCGATGAAGACGATTCCATCCGCGCTCTCGAACCATGTGCCGGGTGATGCGTACGGATCGAGCGCGAAGACGACCGACAGCACCGTGGACGCCAGGCCGCAGAGGAGGCCGAGGCCGATCGCCTCGGCGAGCGCGCGATCCGCCCGGCCCGCAAGCATCGGCAGGGCCGCCGCGATCGAGATTGCCACCAGGAGCGCCAGCCATGGCCAGAGCAACGGCGATGCGAAGCGATCCAGTTCGCCCTCCAGGCGGGAGCGGCGGCCGTCGACGATCAGCGGCACGCTCCACGCTCCCCGTTTCACACCTGCCGGGAGGCCCTGCACCCGCGCGTCCTGCCAGACGAGGGAATGGCGCCCTCGCCGCAGGCGCCACCGAGGCCCCGCCGCAGCCGTCCGTTGTGTCTGGGGAACCAAGCGGTCGGCTGCGGCGGTCGGCGACGCCTGGTTGACCCATAGTCCTGCATCGTCAAGCCGGAACACCGGCTCGCCGAGATAGCCGAGCAGGACGACGCTGTGCCCCGGCTTGACCCTGATCCCGAGGGCACGGTCGCTCTGAAAGATCTGGGTGGTGTACGCGGGGGTGCCGGGATGCCCCGCGCTCGCCCGATAGTCGACGGCAACCGTGCCCGAGCGAAGGTGCGCCCCAGCTCTCATCGGTGTGGCCAGGCATGCGAGCGTGACTGCCGCAAATACCAAACCCCGCACGCGAAGCATCCGCTCGCCGTGGCGCATGGCGCACAGTCTGAACCCTGATCAAGCCGCGAGGCAACATCAGGCTCTCATCGCTACTGGCCGGCCAGCGTGTGCCTGGCCCGCAGTAGCTGGCGCTCGACCGTGCGCCGCGTCGTACCCGTCTGACCGGCCATCTCGGTGTAGGTCAGCCCCAGCCCGTGGAGCCAGACCAGCCGCTGCTGTCGCTCAGGAAGGATCCTGATCGACTCCAGCCGCGCCCGCTGCTCGACGAGCTCCTCGAGCAGCGCCGGCGTGGCCGGCGCGGGACGGTCACCGGCCTCGTCGGCCAGGGCGTCGAGGGACAGTTCCCGCCCGTCGCGGTGCATCAGCTTCACCGCCTCCCGCATCGCGGTTCTCACCAGCCAGGCGATGGCGGTGTCGCGCCGCACGCGGGCGCGGCACTGGAACAGCCGCATCCACGCCAACTGGCACGCGTCCTCGACCAACGGCTCGGGCGCGCGCACCCCGGCGCGCACCACCCGGCGCACGCGTGACGCCTGCGCCGCGAACAGCTCAGCCACCTCGTCGAGGGTTGCGACACAGCCCTCTCCGGCTTCGAACGCGACGGGAGACGTCATGGCTGCGGTCCTTTCTAACTGAGACTAATTATTGACAAATAGCTCTAACGAGTTCGTGTTCTATCAGATAGCCTGGCCCATAATCAATTGGCTCAATTAGACTCAAGGAGGCCCCCCGTATGTCACCGTCCCTCGTCGCCGCAGTCGCGGCCCACCCGGACCCACACGGGCTGCCGGGGAGCAACGTCCTGCAGCAGCTGGTCAACGGAGCCGAGGCGTGGGCGCTCGCCATCGCGCTGCTTGGCGCGTTCATCGGCGCCGGGCTCTGGGCGGTCGCCTCCCACTCCCACAACCACCACTACGCGGCGCGGGGACGCATGGCCGCTCTGACCTCGGCAGCGGCCGCGCTGGTCGTCGGCGCCGCCCCCGGCCTCGTCAACTTCTTCCAGCACCTCGGAACCACGGCCAGGTGATGCGCGTGGCTCGCACCATCGCGGTCGTGCTCGCCGCCTTCGCGATCGGCGCCGCCTCGCCCGCCCCGGCGCTCGCCGCCCCGGCGCTCGCCGCCCCGCAGCGCGGCGTCATCCGAGCCCACTCGGCGATCTGCAACGCGGCCGGGCTGATCAGCGGGCTCCTCGGCCGGGCGTGCAAGGTGGTCTCGCACCCCAAGACCATCGTCACCGTCGGCAAGAAGCTCCTCAGCGGCGATCCCGGTGGTGCACTCAAGGGACTTCTCGGATCCGGCACCAAGGCCGCCGGCGCGGCCGTCGGGCTCGCCGCGATCGTCGCCTGGGTCACCGGCGGCGCGCGCGCCGCCCTGCAGACGACGGCCAAGCTGATCGACGAGAGCGCTCGGCCCAATCTTCAGAGCACGTGGTTCTCCTCTGCCTACTGGCGGGTCGCCGCGGTCTCGGCGCTGCTGACGTTGCCGTTCCTGTTCGCGGCCGCAATCCAGGCGCTGCTGCGATCCGACATCACGCTGCTCGGGCGGGCGGCCTTCGGCTATCTCCCCCTGGGAATGCTGGCCGTGGGGGTGGCGGCCCCGATCACGATGCTGCTGCTGGCGGCGTCCGACGAGATGTCGGCGATCGTCGCGTCGGCGTCCGGGAACGCCGGCGGGACCTTCCTCGGCCACGTCAGCATTCTCGTCGCGGCCTCCAATCCGTTCGTCGCGTTCCTTGTCGCGCTGCTCACCGTCGCGGGCGCGATCACCCTCTGGCTGGAGCTGCTCGTGCGCGAGGCGGCGGTCTACGTGATCGTCCTGATGCTGCCGCTGTTCTTCGCCGCGCTCGTGTGGCCCGCGCGCCGCATCTGGGCCGTGCGGGCGGTCGAGCTCCTGATCGCGTTGATCCTCTCCAAGTTCGCGATCGTGGCGGTCCTCGAGCTCGGCGGTGCCGCCCTGCAGCATGCGGCGGCGCTGAGTATCACCTCCCTGCTGGCGGGTCTGACGCTCGTCCTGCTCGCAGCGTTCTCCCCGTGGGCACTCCTGCGGCTCCTGCCGCTGCACGAGCTGGCCAGCGCGGCCGCCGCGGGGTTGCAGGACGTGCCGAGGCAGCGTCTGTCCAAGGCCCGCGAGGATGCGCACGGCCTGAGCGACGCGTCCATCGACCTCGTCGGGGCGCTCCCCGCTCGTCTCCGGGAGATGACGCAGACGGCCCGCAACGGGACGGCGCCGGAGCCGCCGGCGCTGCCGCCGTCTCAGTCTGATGCTCGGTCCGGGCGCGCCTCCGAGGACCGCGTCGAGTCGGCAGCCGAAGCGGCCGCGACCGCGGTCGCGGTGAGCGGCGGTGGGCCGATCGGCGAGCCCGGCGCGTCCTCGCACCAGACCACCCCACCGACCGAGGGCGCGGCCTCCACTGACGAGAGCCCGGCACGACGCCACTTCCCGGCTCCCGGCCTGGAGTCCCTGTCGGAGCATTTCCATGGCGAGGGGCCTGCGCAGCGTCTCGACGCGCTCGACCCGGAGCGGCCGTTCTTCGACTCCGGCGCACGCGATGACGAGCCACCGACCCTCCCTGACCCCGAGCCGCGCCCGCCCGCCGACGCGCCCGACGAGGACGACCGATGACCGACCCGCGCCAGACGTACTCCTTCGGTCCACTGGAGCGGCGCGGGATCTTCGGCGGCGTGCGCGGCGGACAGGTGGCGGCGCTCGCGGCCGGTGCGCTGACGGCGATCCTTGTCCTCGATCGGGCGCCGTCGGCGGGCGGCGCATTCATGGCGATGGTCGCGTGTGCGCTGGCGGCCGCAGCGGCGTTTGCGCCGTTGGGCGGCCGGACGTTGCAGGAATGGGCCCCGGTGGCGCTGTGGTTCGCCGGACGCCGGCTGCGCCGTCGTCACCGCTTCCGCTCGCCGGTCCCCACGGCCGGCGCCGCTGCGCGGGGGGACCAGCTGCATCCCGCGCCGGCGGTGGCCCCGGAGGCGCTCTCCGATGTGCGAATCGTTTCCGTCGATCACCGGGACCGTGCGATCGGAGCGCTGTCGGAGCGTTCCGGCCGGCGGCTGACGGCCGTGCTGGCGTGCCGGGTGGCCGCGTTCTCGCTGCTCGACCAGGAGGCGCAGGAGCGGCGGCTGGCTCGCTGGGGACTGGTTCTGTCGGGCTCCGGCGGGACGGCGATCCGAAGGCTGCAGTGGATCGAGCGCACGGCTCCGGCGCAGGGCGACGAGCTCGCCCGGTGGGTCCATTCCGAGCGCGATCCGGCGGTGCCGTTGCGGGGGACGGCGATGATCGAGTCCTACCTGGAGCTGATCTCCTCGAGCACGCGGGTGACCCAGGAGCACGAGGTGCTGCTGGCCGTGCAGGTCGACGGAGGGAGGGTACGCGAGCGCGGCCGCGACGCCATCACCTCGGCGCTCGTGGCGCAGACCGAGCGGGTCGCCCAGGGGCTGGAGGCGGCCGAGGTCACGGTGCTGGGAGCGCTCAGTCCCGGCCAGCTGGCCCGGGCGCTGCGGACGGCGTTCGACCCGTTCGCGCGCGCCGAGCTGGCCACCCTGGAGGCCGCCGACCACGACCGTGACGGCCTCAGCGAGGTCAACGCCTGGCCGCTGGGAGCGCGCGAGGCGTGGGACCACTACCGCTCCGACGGCGCCCTGCACACGACCTACTGGATCGGCGCGTGGCCGCGGATCAACGTCTCGCCGATGTTCATGGACGCGCTGCTCGGTCACTCCAACGCCGTGCGCTCGGTGGCGGTGACGTTCGAACCGCTGCCCGCCGATCGTTCCACGCGGGAGATCGAGGCGGCGGTCACGCGCGACCGCGCCGATCGTGAGCTGCGGACGCGCTTTGGGCAGTCGGAGACCGCTCGCCAGCGCCAGGCCGCCGAGGCGACGATGCGCCGCGAGGCCGAACTGGCCGCCGGGCACGGCGAGGTGCGCCTGAGCGGGTTCGTGACGGTCTCGGGCCGCGACCCGGAGGACCTGCAACGCGCGTGCGCCGAGGTGCTCGAGCACGCCGCCCGCGCCCGCCTGGAGCTGCACCGCCTCTACGGACAGCAGGCCGAGGCGTTCGCCTTCACCCTGCCGCTGTGCCGGGGTCTGCGATGAGCCTGCGCAGCGTGCAACGGCCCGGGCACCGGTCGACCACCCGCCACGCCCAGGCGATCTACCCGTTCGTCAACGCCGGCGGTCTGGGCGGCCGCGGCGTGTTCGTCGGGCGAGACTCCGGCGGTGGGGCCTTTTGTTACGACCCGTGGGTCCTCTACGGCGAGGGCGTGCTCGACGATCCCAACGCGATCGTGCTCGGCAAGCTCGGGCAGGGCAAGAGCGCGCTCGTCAAGACGCTGCTGTGGCGCATGCTGCTGTTCGGCCGCCGGGCGTTCGTACTCGACGTCAAGCGCGAGTATGGCCCGCTCTGCGACGCCGTCGGGGTCACGCCGATCTCACTCGTGCCCGGCGGCGGGGTCCGCCTGAACCCGCTCGCCTCGCGGCCCGAGGAGCACGCCCAGCTCGAGCTGCTGCGGGCAGTGACCGTCACCGCGCTGGGCCAGCCGCTGACCCAGCTGGAGGCGGGCGCGCTCCGCGAGGCGCTGCGGGTCGTCCGCGCTCGCCGCAGCGGCGAGCCGACGCTGCCCGAGATCGCGTCGGTGCTGTTCTCGCCGGTGGCCGACATGGCCGGGCGGCTGCAGACGACGCCCGAGGCGCTCGCCGGTGACGCGCGGCGGGCGGCGCTGGCCCTCCAGGATCTGTGCGAGGGACCGTTGCGCGGGATGTTCGACGGTCCGACGACGCCGGGGCTCGACCTCGACGCCAAGCTGCTCGTGCTCGACCTGCACGCCGTGCGCGACTCACCGGCCGTCGGCATCCTGATGGCGTGCGCGACGGCGTGGATCAGCGCGCTGCTGGCCCGGACGGCCGAGCGACCGGGCCGCGGGCGGCTCATCAACGTGGCCGACGAGTCGTGGAAGATCGTTCAGCACACGGGCCTCGGCGAGTGGTTTCAGTCCAACTTCAAGCTCGCCCGCCAGTTCGGGGTGATGAACCTCGTCGTGCTCCACAAGCTCGCCGACCTGCAGGCCGCCGGCGACGCCGGGTCGCGGGCAGCGCGGATCGCCGAGGGCCTGATCGCTGACGCCTCGACGCGGATCGTCTATCACCAGGACGAGAGCCAGGTCCCGCTCACGCGCTCGCTGCTCGGCCTCTCGCAGTCCGAGGCACAGCTCATCTCGATGCTGTCGGCCGGGCAGGCCCTGTGGCGCGTGGGCGCACGATCGTTCGTCGTCGCTCACCACCGCTCGCGGATCGAGGCCCAGTTGACGAACACCGACACGGGGATGAGCGCCACCGCGTCGGTCCGGAGTCGGCGTTGACGAGGAACCGGCCGACGCCGATCTCCGATGGGGCGATGCTGGCCCTGATCGGGGTCGCCGTCGCGCTCGTCGGGGCGGTGTGGCTGTGGGGCGGCCTGGCGGGTGCGCTGTTCGGATCCGGCTGGCCGCGCACCTCATCCGGACAGCTGATGACCGTGCTCGTGCGCCTGCCGACGCGACTCGGCGATCCGGCCGGCGCGTGGCCCCGGGCAGAGCGTTCGCTCCTGCCCGGAGCGTCGGGGTTCTACGCGGCGTTCGGGCTGCTGGCGGCGCTCCTCATCGGACTGATCACCGCGGCGACCCGTCTCGGCCTCAGCACCGCCCTGCGAGGGCGATCGCCGGGGGCGCGCTGGGCAGCGGGCGGCGAGCTGCGCTCGCTGCACGCTGCCGCGCGGACGGGTCGGCTGGCGCTCGGTCGCTGCCGCGGACGGCTGCTGTATGCCGAGCAGCGCCACGCCCTGGTGGCCTTCGGGCCGCCGCAGTCGGGCAAGTCGGCCGGGCTGGCAGTGCCGGCGCTGCTCGAGTGGGATGGACCGGCGGTCGCCTCGTCGATCAAGACCGACCTGCTCGCCTGCACGGAGGCACGCCGGCGGGCGCTTGGCCACGTTTACGTGTTCGACCCGTTCGGGCTGAGCGGCGGAGCGGGGCAGACGTGGTCGCCGCTGCGTGGGGCGGCCACCTGGGACGGTGCCCTCGAGGTCGCCTGGCGGCTGGCCGCGGCCGGCGAGCTCGATCAGCGGGGCGTGGAGGGCGGCGACTTCTGGGCGATCGCCGCCGAACAGCGCCTGGCGCCGCTCCTCTACACGGCAGCGCGCACGGATGCCGGCATGGGAGCGGTCGTTCGCTGGGCCTATGGGCAGGGATCCCGTGAACTCGACGTCGCCGTCTCACAGCTGACGGGCACGGCGCGGGGCGAGGCCGAGCTGGAGGGGGCGCATGCCGCGTATGACGCGCTGCGGGCGTTCGAGGCCCAGGCCGACCGCACGCGGTCCTCGATCGAGGCCACCGCCCAGGGGCTTCTGCGGGCATACCGCTTCGCGCGCGTGTTGCGATCGGCCCGCGGGTGCGACATCGACGCCGACCGGCTGCTCGACGAGCGCGCCACGCTGTATCTGATCGGCGACGCGAAGGCGTCGAAGTTGCTGCGCCCGATCTTCCTCGCGCTGCTGTCCGAGATCGTCGACCGCGCCTACGAACGGGCGACGCTGGCCGGTGGGCGGCTGGAGCTGCCGCTGCTGCTGTGCCTCGACGAGGCCGGCAACGTGGCGCCGCTGCCCAACCTCGCCGAGGTCGCCTCCACAGCGCCCAGCCACAACATCCAGCTGGTCTCGATCTTCCATGACCTCGCCCAGGCCCGTAGTCGCTACGGCAAGCACGCCGAGACGGTCGTCAACAGCCACCGCGCGCGGATGCTGCTTCCCGGCGTGGCCGACCTCGACACGCTGCGGTACTTCTCGGGGCTGGCCGGCGAGGAGGAGGTGCGCGACACGACGAGGACGACGGGGGCGAGCGGCGGCAGCCGCACAACCGGCGTGAAGCGGCGACCGTTGGTGGCGCCTGAGTCCCTGCGCCAGCTGCCGGACGGACACGCGTTCCTGCTCTACGGGCGGATCGCGCCGGCCCAGGTGCGACTGCGGATGTGGTTCGCCGATCGGCGCCTGCGGGCGCTTGCGAAGGGAGGCAGGGCATGAGTTGGAACGAACCCGAAGACTGGCGCGATGACTGGCCGCCCGACGACGAGTGGCCCGAAGACGATGCCGGGCGCTGGCCGCTGACCTGGCGCGGCCTCCTTCCACGGGAGCGGTGGATCTGGTTCGAGCGGCTGTGGAGCGACGTCTGCTCGCTGCAGGAGCGCTACCGGCTGGCGGTCCGCTCGCAGTGGTGGGAGGACGAGCTGCAGCTGGAGGTGCTCGCCGCGCTGGCGGCCTGGGTGGCGCGCTACGACGCGGGCGAGTGGGACGATCCGCCCGGCAAGCTGTCGCTGCTCTTCGATCTGGAGCGGATCGCCGGGATGCTGCGCGACGGGATCGAGCCGTTCTATCCCGACCGCGACCGGATGGCGTTCGTCCGCCACCTGATCGACCTGGGATGCCAGCCGCCGCCAGGGAAACGGATCCCGCCCGCCCCGCCCGAAACGTAGATGAATACATCAGTCGGCCAGGGGCACACTGGGAACATGCGTGGCGCTCGTCCCCGAGGCGGGCCACATGGTGCACCTGGAGGCGGCGGCGACCGTCGTCGGCCGCGTGTCGGGGTTCGTCGCGCGGCAGTGAAGGCCGTCGTGTTCGACATCGGCGGCGTGCTCGAGCACACGCCGCCGACCGGATGGCAGGAGCGTTGGGCCGCCCGGCGCGGCCTGGAGCGCGCGGAGTTCGACGATCGCCTGGCCGCGATCTTCGACGCTGGATCGATCGGCGGCATCGACCTTCCGACGGTGGAGCGGCGGGTCTCCGAGGCGCTCACCCTCGACGGCGCCGAGCTGACGGCATTCATGCAGGACGTGTGGACCGAGTACCTGGGGACGCTCAACCACGAGCTCGCCGGCTACTTCGCCACACTGCGCCCGCGTTATCGCACGGGCATCCTCTCCAACAGCTTCGTCGGCGCGCGGGCGCGCGAGCAGGCCCTTTACGGCTTTGAGGACATGTGCGACGTCGTCGTCTATTCCGACGAAGAGGGCTGCCGCAAGCCCGATCCCCGCTTCTACGCGATCGTGTGTGAGCGCCTCGGTGTCCGCGCCGGCGAGACCGTGTTCCTCGACGACGTGCCCGCCAACGTCGAGGCTGCCCGCACCCTTGGCCTGACCGCGATCCTCTTCGCCGACACCCGGCAGGCGATCGCCGAGCTCGACCGGGTCCTCGGCAGCGATCGCTAGGTTGACAATCGTGGCCGTCGAGAACCGAGCGCGCGCCTACCCGCTGGGCGCCGCCGTCACCCTGCAGGAGCTGGACGCGGACCCCCATCCCGCGAACGCCCGCCTGCGTGAGCGCGAACCGGTGTCGTGGCTGCCGAGCCTCGAGGGGTGGCTGGTCACCCGCCACGACCTGGCGCTGGAGGCGATGCGGGACGCCGCCGCGTTCACCGTCGACGACCCCCGGTTCTCCACCGCTCGCGTGATCGGCCCGAGCATGCTCAGCCTCGACGGCGAGGCTCACGACCGCCACCGCGCGCCGTTCGCCGGCCCGTTTCGTCCGACCGCCGTCAACCAGCGCTTCGCCGCGGTGGCGCGCGCCGAGGCCGAGCGCCTGGCCGACGCCGTCGCGGCTGCGCCTGACCGAACGGCCGAGCTGCGCCGTGCCTTCGCCGGGCCGATGGCGGCCGCGATCGTCACCCGGGCGCTGGGATTGACCGGCGACGAGGTCGCCGACGTGCTGGGCTGGTATGACGCGATCGTCGCCTCGGTGACCGCCATCACCGCCGGCGACGACCCCACCGACGAGGGCGCGACCGCATTTGCCAACCTGCGCGAGCGGTTGGAGAGCGTTATCGCCGACGGCGACCAGGGCTCGTTGCTGGCGGCGGCGGCCGGCGTCGACACGCCGCTGTCCCATGACCAGATCGCCTCCAATGCTGCCGTGCTGCTGTTCGGCGGGATCGAGACGACCGAGGGGATGATCGCCAACGCGCTGCTGATGCTGCTCCGGCGTCCCGACGCGCTGGCGGCCGCGCGAGCCGATCCGGCGCTCCTGGACGGCGCCATCGACGAGTCCCTGCGCCTGGAGCCGGCGGCGGCGGTGATCGACCGCTATGCCACCGCCGACGTCACCCTCGGCGACGCCGAGATCGAAAGCGGAGACCTCGTGCGCCTCTCGCTGGCGGCCGCCAACCGGGACCCGGCGGTGTTCGCGCGTCCCGACGAGTTCGACCTGACCCGCTCGCGGCGCGGCAACCTCGCCTTTGCCCAGGGACCGCACGTGTGCGTCGGGGTGCATCTCGCGCGCCTCGAGGCCCGGACCGCGATCGCCGCCCTCCTCGGCCGCCTGCCGCAGCTGCTCCTCGACCCGGGGCGGCCGGCCACGGTGCGCGGGCTCGTGTTCCGCAAGCCGCCACGGCTCGACGTCCGGTTCTAGTCGGAGTCCGAGTCCGCCGACCGGTCCCGCGCCAGCGCGCCCAGTTCGCTGACGAGGCCGATCGACGGGCCGCCGATCAGCACCCACGAGCGGGTGATCCCGATCAGAAAGCAGATGATCATCGTGATTGCGATCTGCCGCGCGTTGCCGACACCGGCCGGGTGAGCGCCCAGCTCCAGACCGCCGTCCAGCTGCGCGGCGAAGGTCGCGCCCAGGGTGATGAGGAACAGCGCGTCGCGCGCGCTCGTCCAAGCCGAGCCCCGGCGGCGCACCCGCCACAGCGAGAGCATCGAGGCGACCACGAACAACAGGCCGAGGATCGACACGGCGACGGCGGTCCCGCCGAGCTCATCGCCCGGGAGAAGGCCGAACAGCGACACGGTGAGCGCGTTGACGAACGCGGTCAGCGCCGCGGCCGCACCAACGCGGTGGATGTGGGGGGCGGCGTCGTCCTCCAGTCGCTCGTGGGCGACCGAGATCGCCACGAACAACAGGCCGATGAGCGCGCCGGCGACGCTCGCGCTGGCCACGAACAGATCGTGGAATTTCTCGGCCGCCACCAGGTCAGCGGCGGCTGCGCTCGACCATCACCGAGGTCGCCTTGACGGTGGCCGTCGCCTCGACGCCGGGGGCGAGGCCGAGCTCCTCCACCGAGTCGCGGGTGACGGCGGCGGTGATCAGGAACGGCCCGGCCTCGATCTCCACCAGGGCCATCACCCCGTCGACCTCGACCGAGCGCACGATCCCGGCCATCCGGTTGCGGGCCGACAGCTGCCCGCCGGTCACATGGCGCTGGCGGCGCCGGCGGCTGAGGCGAGCCACCTCCTCGGCGGAGACCATGCGCCGGTTGCGCTCGTCTCGGAACGTGTCCAGCTTGCCGTCGCGGTCCCAGCGCCGCAGCGTGTCGGGGCTGACCCCGATCGCGCTCGCCGCTTCACCAAGCGTAAGGTTGGCTTCCACGCCGGGAAACATTGCACAGGCGCGGCCACGCCGCCAGCTGGGGTACGAAACGCCCACGACCAACGAGGAGAAGCCATCATGAAGCTCAGCGCCCGTAACCAGCTCAAGGGAACCGTCTCGGAGATCCGCCGCGGCGAGGCGATCGCCAACGTCGTGCTCGACGTCGCCGGACAGCGTCTGGTCGCCTCGATCACGGTCGAGGCCGTGGAGGAACTGGGTCTCGCGAAGGGCTCCTCGGTGACGGCGATCGTCAAGGCCTCCGACGTCATGATCGCGACCGACTAACCCTCGCCCCCCGCCCACCATGCCCCTGAGCGCCCGCCATCCGCACCGTCGGCACAACCGCACAATCACGCCCGCACCGCCACCGCTGGACGTCGCGGCCGAGATGCCGATCGACAGCCTCCCCGCAGGCGGCGTCGGCACGGATGCGGCCTACGAGATGATCTCGTCGGAATTGCTCCTCGACGGCCAGTCGCGGCTGAACCTGGCCACGTTCGTGACCACGTGGATGCCGTCGGCGGGCGCGCGGCTGATGGCCGAGACCGCCGACAAGAACATCATCGACAAGGACGAGTACCCCCAGACGGCCGAGATCGAGGCGCGCTGCGTCAACATCCTCGCCGACCTGTGGGGCTCGCCGGAGGCCGAGAGCCCCACCGGCTGCTCAACCACCGGCTCCAGCGAGGCGGCGATGCTCGCCGGGATGGCGCTGAAGTGGCGCTGGCGGGCTCGGCAGAAAGCGGCCGGAAAGCCGACCGAGCGTCCCAACCTGGTGATGGGCGCCAACGTCCAGGTGTGCTGGGAGAAGTTCTGCCGCTACTGGGAGGTGGAGCCGCGACTGGTGCCGATGGAGGGCGAGACCTTCCACCTCACCGCCGACCGAGCGTTCGCGTGCTGTGATGAGAACACCATCGGTGTGGTGGCGATCCTCGGGTCGACGTTCGACGGCAGCTACGAGCCGGTCAAGGAGATCTCCGACGCCCTCGAGGCGCTCGAGGCAGAGCGCGGGCTCCACGTGCCACTGCACGTCGATGCCGCCTCGGGCGGGTTCGTGGCGCCGTTCATCTCGCCCGAGCTCGAGTGGGACTTCCGTCTCCCCCGCGTGCAGTCGATCAACGCCTCGGGTCACAAGTACGGGCTCGTGTACCCGGGCGTCGGGTGGGCGATCTGGCGCGACAAGGAGGCACTCCCGCGCGACCTCGTGTTCGATGTCAACTACCTCGGCGGCCACATGCCGACGTTTTCGCTGAACTTCTCGCGACCGGGCAGCGAGGTGATCGCCCAGTACTTCATGTTCACCAGCCTCGGGCGCAACGGCTACATCGCGATGATGAGCGCCCTCCGAGCGACGGCGATGCACATCTCGCAAGGGGTGGCACAGCTCGGCCCCTACCGGCTGATCTCCGACGGCTCCCAGCTGCCGGTGTTCGCCTTTGCGCTGCGCCCGGAGACCAAGAACTACACCGTGTTCGACGTCTCCGAGCGGCTGCGCGAGCGCGGCTGGCTGGTGCCCGCCTACACCTTCCCTCAGAACCGCCAGGACCTCAGCGTGCTGCGGATCGTCGTGCGCTCGGGGATGCACCTGGAGATGGCCGACGACCTGCTGCACCATCTCAAGGCCGTGACCGAGATGCTCGAGGCGCTCGACGGGCCGCTTCCGCGCCCGCTGGCGAGCACAACCCAGGCATTCGCCCATTGACGCCTACAGGAGCTGCGCCAACTGCCGCCCGGCGTCGCGCAGCTCAGCGAGCGTCGTCGCCTCGAGCACGCGCTCGAGGTCGAGCACGCGCGCGCCCATCGCATCAAGCTCGCGGGTGCCGACGACCGCGAGGCACGGCACGCCGGCCTGGCGCGAGCGGGTCGCCACCTCGGAGACGACCTTGCCGACGAGGCTCTGCTCGTCGAGCTTGCCCTCCCCGGTGATCACCGCCCGCGCGGCGCGCATCCGGACGTCGAAGCCGACGGCATCGAGCACGAACGCCGCTCCCGACACCAGCTCGGCGCCGAACGCGGCCCACAGCCCGCCTGACAGGCCGCCCGCCGCGCCGGTCATCGGCTCTCCCCGGGGATCGCGCGGGAGCCGGCGCGCCTGGGCGTTGAGCCGCGCGGTCAGCCTGCGCACCTGCTCGGGGTCGGCGCCCTTCTGGGGGCCGAACACCCGGGCGGCGTCGGCGAACGTCGTGCGCACATCGCAGAGCACGACCAGCCGCACCCCCTCGAGACCGCCGCCGCGCTCGATCGCGCGGATCGCCCCGGCGCCGCCGTCGGTGGTGGCGCTCCCGCCCACGCCGAGCAGGATCGTCTCGGCACCCGCAGCCGCGGCGGCGACGAGCAGCTCCCCCGTGCCGAACGTGCTCGCCTCGATCGCGTCGCGCTCGGCTGCCGCCACCAGGCCAAGGCCGCTGGCTGCCGCCGTCTCGACGATCGCCGTCGAACCGCTCACCGCGAAATGCGCCTCGATCGTCCGTCCGAGCGGATCGCCGGCCTCGACGGCGTGCACCGAGGCGTCCATCGACGCCACCAGCGCGTCGAGCGTGCCCTCACCCCCGTCGGCCGCCGGGCACAGGTCGACCGGGCGCCCACCGTCGCGCAGGCCGCTGCCGATCGCCTCGGCCACCTGCACGGCCGTGAACGTGCCCTTGAACGAGTCGGGAGCGACGAGCACCGTTTCTCTGACGCCGGGGATCGGACTCACGCCGGGAGTATCGGTCATCCTGTGCAGGTGGCGAGAACCGAGTACGAGCTGATCGACGCCGGCGGGCGCGAGGTCAGGATCTCCAGCCCCGGCAAGATCTTCTTCGCGGAGCGGGGGATCACCAAGCGAGATCTCGTCGAGTTCTACCTGACGCTGTCCGCGGCGGTGGTCAACCATCTGCGCGACCGCCCGACCGTGCTCAAGCGCTTTCCCGAGGGCGCCGGCAGCGAGCCGTTTTTTCAGAAGCGCATCCCGGACTCGGCCCCCGAGTGGCTGCAGACCACGACCGTCACCTTCCCCAGCGGCCGGACCGCTCGCGAGCTGACGCCGAACGACGCCGCTCACCTCGTGTGGGGGGTCAACCTCGGGGTGATCGACTGGAACCCGTGGCAGGTCCGCGCTCCCGAGCTCGATCATCCCGACGAGCTGCGCGTCGATCTCGACCCGACGCCGGAGGCCAGCTGGGACGACGTGCGCCAGGTGGCGCTCGTGTGCGGGGAGGTGCTCTCCGACTACGGGCTCACCGGCTACCCGAAGACAAGCGGCTCCCGGGGGATCCACATCTATGCTCGCGTGCAGCCCGAGCATGACTTCTTCGCCACCCGGCGAGCGGCGCTGGCACTGGCCCGCGAGGTCGAGCGCCGCGCCCCGGACAGGGCCAGCAGCAAGTGGTGGAAGGAGGAGCGCCACGGGGTGTTCGTCGACTACAACCAGAACATCCGCGATCGGACCGTCGCCTCGGCCTACAGCGTCCGCCCGACCCCGGATGCGCGGGTGTCGACGCCATTGCGCTGGGACGAGGTCGCCGACGTGGAGCCGGGCGAGCTGCGGATCGACACCGTGCCGGCGCTCGTCGCCCGGCGCGGGGACCCGAGCGCAGACATGGACGAGCACGCCGGCTCGCTCGACGCGCTGCTCGAGCTGAGCCGCGTCGACGAGGAGGAGCGGGGCCTCGGCGATGCGGCGTGGCCGCCGCACTTCAAAAAGCAGGCCGGCGAGCCCCCGCGCGTGCAGCCCAGCCGGGCCCGCAAGCCGTCGCCGTAATCGCCCGCTCCCGGCGCCGTCAGGTCAGCCGCGCCGTCCGCGGGCGCCGCCGGTGGCCGGCCGCGCTCGGACGGTGCCTCCGGCGTCCGGCCGACCGGTGATCGCCTTCCCGCGGTCCCGAGCACGCGAGCCCCGTCCCGCGGGGTTCGCAGGCGAAGTCCGAGTGCGGCTCGAAGCGCCCCAGCCACCGGTAGCGGTCGACGAAGCGCGGATCCGGCTGGGCGGGATGGAAGTTGGCCGCGTCGTCGGTGCTGCCGCTGCCGTTGTAGCGCGCGACCAGCGGATAGGCGTACACCGGCCGGGTCCGGATCGTCTGGCCGGTGTTGTTCACCGCGGAGGCCACCACCTGGGTCGGCGCCTGGCCGTTCTCGACCCAGTTCTGCAGTTGACTGAGCAGGTCGAACGAGTTGGGTCCGTAACCCCCCCGGCAGTGGTACATCCCCGGGAACATGAACAGCCGGGCGAATTTCTGCGTGGCCGCCAGCCCGCCCATCTCGTGCCGGACGGCCGCGTAGTAGGCGATCGTGCCGTACGGGGAGATCGCCTGATCGGCCCACCCCTGCCACAGGATGAGCTTGCCGCCGGCGTTGCGGAAGGCCGACAGGTCGGTGTTGGTGTCATTCCAGAAGCCCGACAACTGCTGGGCGTGCTGGAACGTCGAATCGTCGAAGATGGCGTTCTTGACGGTGAACGACAGCGGCGGGTTGGGGTCATAGGCCAGGTACTTCAGCCAGCCGTTGCCGATCGACCACGCGATCGTCGAATTCTGGGCGCCGGTGGGCGATGCCGGGATCAACCATGGGGACCACGCCAGCTCGGAGCCCATGGGTTCACCGCCGGGATAGAGATGGCGCCCCGCGGGGTCGACGGGGCCGGAGTAGACCTTCTCGACGACGGCGACCTGCGCCTGGGTGAGGCACGTGGCAGCGTCGGCGTCTCCCGGGCAGGCGAGGCTCTGCGGCGAGAACGTGCAGGCTCGAGGGTCGTCGATCTGTCCGTCGACCAGCCCATCCTTGCCGTCACAGTTGGCCAGCACCGCCTGATGCAGCAGGGCCAGCTTGGACGCGGGCATGATCTGATGCCCGCTGGAGTCGAAGTCGACGCTGGCCAGCCACGGCTGGTAGAAGGTGTTCAGCTCCTGGGTGATCGTCGCCGGCGCGCCGGCCAGGACCCCGTTGAAGTCATGGGGGTAGCGCTGGACCTCGGCCAGCCCCTCGTGGCCGCCCTCCGAGCAGCCGTCGAAGTAGGAGTACTGCGGCGGCCCCCCGTAGAACTGGCCGATCAGTGCCTTGGCGGCCAGCGCGAGGACGTGGTCGGCCCGGTAGGCGAAGTCGATGCGCAACTGCGGGTCGGTGCCGAAGTTGCCGTCGTTGTTGCCGGCGGCGACATGGCCCATGTTGTCCGAGGCCATTGCGAACTCGCCGTTGTCGAGCGGCGCGCAACCGGTGGCCGCGGGCGCCTGGATGTTGAGGTTGCCGCACAGGCCCCCGCAGCCGGTCTGCAGGTAGCGCCCGGTGTAGGTGTTCGTGGGCAGCGTCAGCTCGAACTGGATCTGGGGCGCGATCACGCCCTTGACGTCGCACACCGGATAGCCGCCCTGCTGGGCCGTACTCGCGCTCGCCGAGGTGATCCCCACCGAGGCACCCACCGCCTGGGACACGTCGACGCCGGTCAGTTGGGCGCAGCTCAGCACGGGAGTCGTCGCCGCTGCGCGACGGGCGTGGGTGCGCTTGTGGTGGGCAGGACTGCCCAATGCCGTTCCGGCGGTCACGAGGGCGAGGAGCGCCGCCACCGTCGCAACCCGCGTTGTGACACGACGACAGCCGCGACGGGCGCGTGGATACAGCATGGTGCTCTTCTCCCTTGCCGCCACCAGGTGCAGACTCAACCGGTGGCTCGACGACCGATGTGCCGCGGAATATCCCACCGGCACCGACCGGTGTCAATCGGCTCGCTGCCGGCCGCTCACTTCTTCCGCTCGGCCCGGGAAGGAACGGCCGAGCCCCGGGGTCAGAGAGGGCAGCAGCCGGCATCGGGGTCGGCTGAGAGCGGCCGGGACCCGGTGGCCTGAGTCGGTGACCGGGTCCTTCGTCCACGACCGAAGGAGCGCAACGTCATGAGTAGGACAGCCTCAGGATCAGGTCAGGCATCGGCGACGCCGGTTGGCGCCGAGTCCAACACACCCAACAGCGACCAGGGCGGGCACCTGAGCAGCCGCCGCTCGTTCCTCGTCGGCACGGGAGTGGGGGTGGGCGCCCTCGGTGCCGGCCTGCTGGCGGACGTGCCGCTGGCGGTGGCGGGCACGCGCCTGCGGGAGGGCGACGAGGCGATCCTGCGGTTCCTCTCGGCGCTCGAGATCCTGGAGACCGACCTGTGGCAGCAGTACAACGAGCTGTGCGGCGTGCAAGACAGCGAGGTGCCGGGAGGAAGCGGAAACCCGGCCTTCACGGCCGCCGTCGCCATGCTCGACGCCGACATGGCCCAGTACGTCCACGACAACACCGAGGACGAGTTCACTCACTTCACGTTCATCAACGCCTACCTCCAGGCCCGCGGCGGAGACGCGGTCAGCCTCGAGCGCTTCCGCACACTGCCGAGCAGTCAGGCGACCGGCGCCCAGCAGATCAAGCGCCTCACCAACCTGATGGAGCTGACCGTCGACACCAGCTGGTTCACGCGGTATCGCAGCGGTGACCGGAACCCGGACTTCGGCGACACGCTGCCGCAGGCGATTCCCGGGCTGGCCCACGGGAAGTTCCCCGCGATCCCGCGCTCCGATGCCGACCTCACACCGCCCGATCACCTGCAGGCGATCGCCAATACGGCGGGCTTTCACTTCGCGACCATCGAGCAGGGCGGTACCAGCCTGTATCCCCAGCTCGCTCAGCGCGTCCGTGACAAAGAAGTGCTCCGCGTACTGCTGAGCATCGGCCCGACCGAGACGATGCACTTCCAGACCTGGCAGGACAAGGCCGGCAACGCCCCGGCGCTGACCGACCCGACAAACGGGCTCGTGTTCCCGGATCTCAACTCCCCGCCGTTCGGCGGCGAGCTGTTCCAGACCAACCTGATCATGCCGGAGCCGACCATCTTCTTGAGCCGCAAGTTCCCGGTGTGCTCGATCATCCGCCCGACGGAGACCGAGGGCGCGGCGACGGGCGCGTTGAAGTTCCTCACCGACGACGGACTGTTCCGTGGTCAGTCGTCAGCGTTCTTCGCCTTCATGACGAGGCTTGCCAGGGAAGCGGACGCCGCGCGACGGGACCACTAGCCCGAGCCGTCGCCTGCCCGGGACGGCGCGCGCCGTCCCGGGCTCACGGCGCGGCGATCAGGCCGGCTCGAGCAGGAAGACCGGGATCTGGCGGTCGGTCTTGGTCTGGTACTCGGCGTAGTCGGGCCAGACCGCGACGGCCCGGTCCCACCACACCGCGCGCTCTTCGCCGTCGAGCACCCGGGCGGTGTAGTCGCCCTTCGACGTGCCGTCCTGGAGCTCGACGAGCGGATGCTCGACAAGGTTGTAGTACCAGGTCGGGTTCTCAGCGGCCCCTCCCTTGGAGGCCACCGCGGCGTAGGCGCCGCCGTGCTCGACGCGCATCACCGGGTTCTTGCGCAGCTTGCCCGACCGTGCGCCCTTGGAGGTCACGACGATCGTCGGCACGCCGCGCAGCTCGGTCCCGCGGGTGCCCCCCGACCCCTCGTATTCCTCGACCTGATCGCGCACCCACTGGGCGGCGGGCGGCTCGTAGTCACCTTGCAACGGCATGGTCATTCTCCTTTGGGCATCTAGGACTGCATCTGTTCCAGGCGGCATTCGCGCGGTGGCTTGTCCTGGCGCCAGCGCAGGATCTTCGTGCCGTGACGGATCCGGCCGTCGGAGGCGTGATCGAAGGTCACCTCGACGACGAGCTCGGGCCGCAGCGAGATCCATTCCAGGTCACGCTCGGACTGCCAGCGGCTGGGATCGCCGTGGCCACGCTCGCCCGTCTCGTACGGCCGCAGCGTCTCGACAAGGGCGCGCTTCTCGGCGGCGCGCAGGCCGGAGGAGTGCCCGACGACATGCAGCTTCCCGTCGTCGTCGTAGAGCCCGAGGATGAGCGAGCCCACCGTGCCCTCCTCCTTGCCCGGCCGGTATCCCGCCACCACGGCGTCGATCGTGCGCACCCGCTTGACCTTGACCATCCCCTTGCGCTCGCCGGGCCGGTAGGCGGCGCGCAGGTCCTTGGCGACGACGCCCTCGCCGTGGGCCAGCCACGGCTCGGTGCCGGCCGGGTCGCGGGTCAGGGGCGTGAGCCCGATCGCCATCGCCGACGTCAGCTCCTCCAGCGCGTCCCGGCGCTGCTCGAAGGACAGGGAGAACAGCGTCTCGTCCCCCCGGGCCAACAGGTCGAAGGCGACATAGTGGGCCGGCGTCTGCTCGGCCAGCATGGTGATGCGTGACTCGGCGGGGTGGATGCGCTGCTGCAGAGCGCCGAAGTCCTGCGCGGGGTGGGCGGGGTCCGAATCATCGTCGATCACGATCTCGCCGTCGACGACGTAGCGCCCCGGCGGGAACGACAGCTCCGGGAAGTACCGCCCCAGCGGCTTACCGCTGCGCGACTGGATCATCTGCTCGTCGCCGTCGACGAACACGATCGCCCGGAAGCCGTCGAACTTCGGCTCATAGGCCCACTGCTCGCCGAGCGGCAGCTCCTTGGCCGAGCGTGCCAGCTGGGGGTCGAGCGGGGGTGTGAGCGGCAGCGACACGGCGCCGCCGAATGCTAGCTGGGCGCGTCAGCGACCTCCGGGATCACCCAGATGCCGAGCGTGTCGGCGAGCTGGGCCAGTGGATCGGCGACGACCTCCTCGTCCACCGCTGAGCGGAGAGCTTGCGCAATTCACGCGGCCGGAGCGGCTGGCCCGGTCGCTAGGATCAGGGGCGCATGGCCGACCACGCGACCGTCGCCGAGCAGGAGTACCTCGAGTCGTTGTTCTGGCTCTTCGAGGCCGGTTTTCCGATGACGGGCGCCAACCTGGCCCGGGCGATGCGGCTCTCGGCCCCGACCGTACACGAGATGCTCGGCCGGTTGGAGCGCGACGGCTACATCGCCCGCGGCTCCGGGCGCGGGATCGAGTTCACGGACTCCGGGCGCGAGCACGCCGAGCGCGTCGTCGGGCGCCATCGCATGATCGAGCGCTTCCTCACCGACGTGGTGGGGGTCCCGTGGGACGACGTGCACGAGGAGGCCGAGAAGCTCGAGCACGCGATGACACCGCGCTTCGAGGCCTATGTGCGCGATTCCGTCGGCGACGCCACGACGTGCCCGCACGGGCACCCGATCAAGGTCGGCCAGCGCGTCGACGGAGTGCCGCTGGCCGACTGCATGGTCGGCGCGACGGTCCAGATCCTGCGCCTGGAGAACGAGGCCGAGGACCTACTGCACTACCTCAAGGCCGCCGGCCTGGACCCGGGAGCGAAGGGCACGGTCACCGGCTCCGACGGGCAGACCGTCGAGCTCGACCTCAATGGCACGCCGGCCACGATCACCTTCAGCGTTGCCGAAACCGTCTCGGTGCGCGCCGATCCCTCGCCTCCGCCGCGAACGGCGCTGCCCGAGCAGCTCGTGCTCGGTGGCGGACGCTACGGCCGGTAGCACTAAGCGACGCCGCCGCCAACCTGGAGCCGCTCAGACGGCGGCGGGCAGCTCGCGCCCGGTCGTCAGCCAGCGCCGCAGCTGCGCGTAGACGGCGGGATGGTTGAGCAGATCGAAGTGCGTGGCGCCGCCGAGGTGGCTGTAGTGGTCGATCGCGAACTGCAGCTGCTCGCCGCGGCCCTCGTGTGACCAGGCACTGGCGCGGCGAACGAGCAGGTCGCCGACGAGCCGTCCCACCGGATGCTCCGCGTCGCGGGTGAGCGTCGCCGAGACGAAGTAGTGATTGGCGCTGTGGAGAAACGGGACGACGGTGCCGGTGTTCGACCAGAACGCGTCGGGGTCGTGGCCCTCCCAGTCCTCGTCGACGACGTAGCCGTAGCCGAGGTCCTTGACACCGGCCGCGCGGACCTTGATCGGGGTGGCGAACGGCCGGGTCTCGGGCAGCCGCGAGAGCGCGTGGCAGGCGGCGTTGGCGGCCAGCTCGACCGGCGAGCCCTTGTGTGGCGCCCCGAGCATGAACACGTGACGAACGCGCTCACGCCAGCTTCCCGGCTCGGCGTAGTGACACGCCCCCCGCGCCACCAAGCCGCCCATCGAGTGCCCGACGAGCGCGATCTCGGTCACCGGGACGGGCCAGTTCGCAGTCAGCTCGTCCATCAGGGCGGCGAGGGCACGCCCGTTGTGGGAGATGTGCAGGCCGCTGTTGTAGCGGACGAACAGCGGCGTGTAGCCGAGCTCTGACCGCAGGCGCTCGCCATAGGGCACGTGGCGCTGGGACCGCAGCCGCCATGCGTCGTCGGTCTCGCCGAGGCCGTGGGCGAAGACGACGAGCCGCCCGGTGGCGTGTGGGAAGGCCCGGGCCAGCGACCCGGCATCGAGGGCGACGTCGGCGCCGGTCTGGCGCAGCGACATCGAGAGCTCAAGTGGGCTGCCGGCCGCCCGCAGGTGGTCTCCCCACGCGCCGTTGATCGCGCCGATGACGGCGCGGCCGGTCGCGCGCTCCACGATCGACGGAGCGTCGTCGGGTCGGGTCACGCCGTAGGCGAAGGCGCCGCCGCGCACGAGCGAGCCGATCAGCGCGCGCGCTGCTGCATAGGCGCCGGCCGAGATCTGATCGTGGGCGGCGCGGACCGGTTCTGCCGGGCGGCCCAGCAGGCCGAACACCCGGCCGGCGATGCCCGCGTGCACGTCGCGAGCCTGCACGGCGATGCCGGCCGCGGCCTGGCCGCCGAGTCGACCGAGGGCGCGTACCTCCTCAGGCCGCATGCGCGGTCGCCGCGACCTCCGCATAGGCCTCGGCGAGGCGTTTGACGCCCTCCTCGATCTGGGGCACCGTGACCCCCGAGTAGGCGAGGCGCAGCGATGACTCCCCGCCTTCCAGGACGAAGTCGGTGCCCTTGACGAAGGCCACGCCACGCGCCGCGGCGGCATCGAACATCGTCGCCACGTCGGTGCCATCGGGCAGGTCGACCCACATGAAGTAGCCGCCCTCGGGGGCCACGAAGCGGGCGTCGGGGAGATACTCGGCGAGAGCGTTGCCCAGGGCCTGGGCGCGCTGGCGCAGCGCCTCGCGAACCGTGTCGATCGAGCGGTCGATTGCTCCCGAGCGGGCGAACTGGTTGACGATCCCCTGGGCGACCATGTTGGGCGAGATGTAGGTGCTGGTGGCCATCCGGGCGATCTGCGCGATCAGCTCCTCGGGACCGACGAGGTATCCGACGCGGATGCCGGGGCAGACCGTCTTGGAGAACGACGAGGCGTAGACGACCTTGTCGGGGGCCATCGAGACCATCGTCGGCAGCGACTGGCCGGTGAAGCGCAGCGTCACGTAGGGGTCGTCCTCGAAGATCGTGAAGTCGTGCGCGCGCGCGAGCTCGATCAGCCGCTCGCGCTTGGGCCCCGACAGCGTATAGCCGGCGGGGTTCTGGAAGTTGGGGATGATGTGGGCCAGCTTCGGCTGGGCGCCCGCTGCCAGCACCCGCTCCAGGGCGGCGGTGTCGATGCCGTCGGGCTCAAGCTCGACCATCCGCACGTCGGCGCCGCGATTGCGCAGGGCCAGCAGCGTGCGGTCATAGGTGGGCAGCTCGACGACCACCGTGTCCCCGGCCGCCACGAGCGCGTCGAACAGGAACGCGTCGGCCTGCATCGAGCCGTTGGTGACGAGCACCCGCGCGGGCGATACGCCATGGTGCTCGGCGATCCACTCGCGCAGCGGCACGTAGCCGATGGAGGTCCCGTAGCCGGTCATCCCCGCCGGATCGTTGGTGAACGCCTGCTCGGCGGCGGCGCGCAGGCCGTCGACATCGACGATGTCGAGCGACGGGGCGCCGCGTGCGAATGAGATCGTGCCTGCCACTCCTACAAGACTACGAAATCGGCGCGTCGAGGTGCACGTCGAGGATCACGCCCTCGGCGCCGACGTACTCCCGGACCGCCACCTCGCGTACCTGAGGCAGCCCGCTGACCGCGTGCTGGAACTCCTGCAGGGCCCGTGTGTCGGTGAACGGGCCGGCCGCCACCGAGACCGAGGGGGTGGCTTTCGCCAGGATGTCGGCCTGCTCGACCAGCAGGTCCTGGGTGGTGGCCAGCAGCCGCTCGTGGGCGGCCGTCAGCTCGCTCAGCCGGGCGGTGAGGACCGCGATCTCCTCGTCGCGGCTGTCCGCCGGGATCGGCGGAGAGGACGCAGTCGGCGGGGCCAGTCGCCGCAAGATCGATGACACCGGCGGCAGCGATTCGGCCATCGGCGGCGGCTGGGCGACGGGGTCGTCCGGGGGCGTCGCGCACCGGCTCCAATCCCGACTGGATCATGCGCAGACGGCGGTCGATCTCGGCCAGACGGGCGTCGAGGATCGAAGGCTCAGGCATCGCTCGCGAGCGTACCGCCGCCCCCGGCGGGAAGCGAAGGAATTCGGAGAAATGCTGTGCTTCTGGACGGCTGTCGCGGCGAGCGTCAGCTGCCGAGCACCCGGGCGGCTGCCTCGGCGACCTGGGTGGGAGTCCGCCCCACGCTCACGCCCTTGGCTTCGAGCGCCTGCGCCTTGGCCGCCGCGGTGCCGTGGGAGCCGGACACGATCGCCCCGGCATGGCCCATCGTCTTACCCGGAGGAGCGGTGAAGCCCGCGATGTAGCCGATCACCGGCTTGGTGACGTTGTCGGCGATGAAGTCGGCCGCGCGCTCCTCGGCGTCGCCCCCGATCTCGCCGCACATCACGATCAGCTCGGTCTCGTCGTCGTCCTGGAACATCCTGATGACGTCGATGAAGTCGGTGCCCGGAACGGGATCCCCGCCGATCCCAACGATCGACGAGTTGCCGAAGCCGCTCTGGGCCAGCACGTTGCCGATCTGGTAGGTGAGGGTGCCCGAGCGCGAGACGACGCCGACGTTGCCGGCACTGAAGAACGAGGCGGGGATGATGCCGACCGAGGCCTTGCCCGGCGACAGGATGCCCGGGCAGTTGGGCCCCACCAGCCGGGAGCGCCCGTTCTTCTTCAGAACGTTGTACACGCGCAGCTCGTCGTGGGCGGGGATGCCCTCGGTGATGCAGATGATCAGTTCGATGCCGGCGTCCTCGGCCTCGAGGATCGAGTCGGCGGCGAACCGCGGCGGCACGAAGATCATCGCCGTGTTGGCGCCTTCCGTCGCCACCGCATCGTGGAAGGTGTTGAAGACCGGGATGCCCTCGACGTCCTGGCCGCCCTTGCCGGGCGTCACGCCGGCGACCACCTGGGTGCCGTACTCGCGGTTGCGCAGCGAGTGAAACGTGCCCTCGCGGCCGGTGATGCCGCTCGTGCACAGGCGGGTCTCGGTGCCGACGAGAATGCTCACACGCTCGCCCCCTTGGCGAGCTCGACGACGCGCGCGGCGGCGCCGTCCATCGTCGCCTCGGTGTACACGCCGGACAGCTGCGCGTCGGCCAGCAGCCTGCGGCCCTCCTCGCCGTTGGTCCCATCCAGACGAACGACGAAGGGCACGCTCGGCTTGATCTGCGCGAACGCCTCGATCAGGCCCTTGGCGACCTCGTCGCAGCGGGTGATGCCGCCGAAGATGTTGAACAGCACCGCCTTGACCTTGTCGTCGGAGAGGATGACCTCGACGGCGCTCGTGATCGCGTCGGCGCGCGAGCCGCCGCCGGCGTCGAGGAAGTTGGCCGGCGCGCCGCCGGCCTCGGCGACGACGTCGAGCGTGGACATCGACAGCCCGGCACCGTTGGCGAGGATGCCGATGTCGCCGTCGAGCTTGACGTAGGTGAGCCCGCGCTCCTTGGCCATCTGCTCCTGGGGGTCCTCGCCTGACAAATCGCGCAGCTCGGCGTTCTGGCCGTGGCGGTACAGCGCGTTGCCGTCGAGGGTGACCTTGGCGTCCAGGGCCTTGACGTCGCGGTCGGGGGTGATGATCAGCGGGTTGACCTCGACGAGCGTGGCCTCCTCGGCGGTGAAGACCTCGTAGAGCTTGGCCAGCATCGCGCCGATCGGCCGCACGACGTCGGCGTCGACGCCCGCCTCGTAGGCGAGCCGCCGGCCGTGGAAGTCCTGGAAGCCGAGCAGCGGATCGACGTGCAGGGTGGCGATCGCGTCGGGGTCCTCGTCGGCGACCTGTTCGATGTCCATTCCCCCCTTGGTGGAGAGCATCACCAGGGGCGCCTTGGCCGAGCGGTCGAAGATGACCGAGGCGTAGTACTCAGACGCGATCTGCGAGGCGCCCTCGATCCACAGCTCGTGCACGGTGAGCCCGCGGATGTCCATCCCGAGGATCGCCCGGGAGTGCTGCTCGGCCTCGTTGCGATCGTTGGCGATCTTGATGCCGCCGAGCTTGCCGCGGCCGCCGATCTGCACCTGCGCCTTGATCGCGCACGGGTAGCCGATCTCGTCGGCGGCGGCCACCGCGTCCTCGACCGTGCGCGCCGGCTGGCCGTCGGGGACGGGCACGCCGTGGCGGGCGAACAGCTGCTTGCCCTGGTATTCGAGAAGATCCATCGCGGCGCGTCACTCTAGTGACTGGGGCCTGCGGACGGCAGCCGGGGCTCCGAGACGGCATGTAGAGGCCCGGCCATGGCATCATCAGCCACACGATGGCGATTCCAAAGACAGTCTCGTTTGTGACCTTCGACGTCTACGGGACGCTGATCGACTGGGACACGGGCGTGTACGAGGCATTCGCCGCCGAGGGCGAGCGCGACGGCTTCACCGTGGACCGGGACGAGCTGATCCCGCTGTTTCATGAGGTCCAGCAGCAGATCCAGGCTGGTTCCTATGAGCTCTACGCCGAGGTCCTGCGCCGCACCGCGGTGCAGATCGCCAAGCAGCTGGGATGGCCGCTCGAGCCCTCCCGCTCGGGCTTTCTCCCAGACTCGGTGCACCGCTGGAAGCCGTTCAAGGAGACCAACTCGGTGCTCGCGAAGGTCGCCAAGGGCCACAAGATCGGGCTGATCTCCAACATCGACGACAAGCTCCTGGGACAGACCCGCCGTCACATCCCGCTCGACTTCGACCTTGTGGTCACCGCCCAGCAGGTCCGTTCCTACAAGCCCGACCCCGCGCATTTCACCGAGGCCGAGCGCCGGATCGGCACCAAGAAGGGCTGGGTGCACGTCGGGGCCAGCTACTACCACGACGTCGAGCCGTCCCTGAAGAAGAAGATCCCCGTGATCTGGGTCAACCGCACCAAGCAGCAGCTGGAGCCCGGGCAGAAGAAGCCCGACGCCGAGGTCTCGAACCTCAAAGAGGCCGCAAAGCTGCTCGGCATCGGCTGACGCCGGTCCGCGAGCGCCCATGCGGGCCGTCGCGCTCCATACCGACGTGATCGTGTTCGTCTCCGATGTGTGGCAGACGACGAGCACCGCCGTGCGCTCGGGCGAGGAGGGATTTCTGATCGACTCGCCGGTGTTCCCCGAGGAGCTGCGGGCCCTGCCCGACGTGCTGAAGCAGGCCGGCTACCCCGTCTCGGGGCTGCTCGCCACCCACGGCGACTGGGACCATCTGCTCGGGCGGCTCGCCTATCCGGGCGCGGCGCTGGGGGCGGCCGTGTCGACGGTGGAGCGACTCAACGCCGAGATGGGCGGCGCCCAACGCGAGCTGCGCGACTTCGACGAGGAGCACTACGTCGCTGACCGCGGGCCCCTGCAACTCGGGTCGCTGCAGCCACTGCCGACCCCGGGGCGAGTCGAGCTCGGCGCCGACCGCGAGCTGCAGATGTACCCGGCCGATGGGCACACCGCCGACGGCGCCGCCTACTGGCTGCCCTGGGCCAACGTCCTCGTATGCGGCGATTACATCTCCCCGGTGGAGATCCCGATGCTCTCACCGGGCGGGTCGGTGCCCGCCTATCGCCAGACGCTGGCCCGGCTGGCCGGGCTGATCGCCCAGGCCCAATGGGTGATCCCCGGCCACGGCGCGCCGATCTCGGCCCAGCGGGCCCAGGAGGTGCTCGTGCAGGACGACGCCTACCTGGAGCGGCTCGCCGGCGACCCATCCACGGCCGAACTGCCCCCCGGCCGGGCGACCGCCGCGCAGCGCCGGATCCACGCCACGAACCTGGGGGCCGTGACGGGAGAGTCAGCCGACGGTTCAGCGAGATAGGTCTGTCCTCACGTCGCCGTGGGAGAATACCGGCCACCATGCCGAGTCAAATTGACCGACTTAGTCACCTGGAGCGCCTCGAGGCGGAGAGCATCCACATCATGCGCGAGGTGGTTGCGGAGGCTGACAAGCCGGTGATGCTCTACTCGATCGGCAAGGACTCGGCGGTCATGCTCGATCTGGCGATGCGTGCCTTTGCTCCCGCGAAACCGCCGTTTCCGCTGCTTCACGTCGATACGACGTGGAAGTTCCGCGACATGTACGAGCTGCGTGACCGCCTCCCCAAAGAGCTCGGCGTCGAGCTGCTCGTCCACGTCAACGAGGAGGGCGTGCGCCAGGGCATCAACCCGTTCGACCACGGCTCCGAGGTCCACACCGATGTGATGAAGACACAAGCGCTCAAACAGGCGCTCGACAAGCACGGCTTCGATGTTGCCTTCGGTGGGGCGCGCCGCGACGAGGAGCGGTCGCGCGCCAAGGAACGGATCTTCTCCTTCCGCACCGCCCAGCACGCGTGGGATCCGAAGAATCAGCGGCCGGAGCTGTGGCGGCTGTTCAATGCCCGCAAGCGCAAGGGCGAGTCGATCCGCGTCTTTCCCCTCTCCAACTGGACCGAGCTCGACGTGTGGGTCTACATCTACCGGCGCGAGGTCCCGATCGTGCCGCTGTACCTAGCGGCCGAGCGACCGGTGGTGGAGCGCGACGGCACGCTGATCATGGTCGACGACGACCGCTTCCGCTTCGCCGACGGCGAGCAGCCACAGACGCGCAAGGTGCGCTTTCGCACGCTCGGCTGCTATCCGCTCACCGGCGCCGTCGAGTCCGACGCCGAGGACCTTGCCGGAGTGATCCGAGAGATGCTGCTCACCACCTCCTCCGAGCGCCAGGGCCGCGTCATCGACCACGACAGCGGGGGCTCGATGGAGCGCAAGAAGCGGGAGGGATACTTCTGAGTGCCGTGGCCGAGATCTCGGATCTGCTCGCCGCTCACGAGAGCAAGAGCCTGCTGCGCTTTCTCATGTGCGGGTCGGTCGACGACGGCAAGAGCACCCTGATCGGCCGCCTGCTCTACGAGACCCAGGCCCTCTATGCCGATCAGCTGGCGGCGCTTGAGGACGACTCGCGCCGCGCCGGCACCCAGGACGGAGAGCTCGACTTCGCGCTGCTCACCGACGGCCTGGCAGCCGAGCGCGAGCAGGGCATCACGATCGACGTCGCCTACCGCCACTTCTCCACCGAGCACCGGCACTTCATCGTCGCCGACGCCCCGGGCCACGAGCAGTACACCCGTAACATGGTCACCGGCGCATCGACCGCCGATTGCGCGGTGATCCTGATCGATGCCCGCCTGGGGGTCTCACGCCAGACACGCCGCCACAGCTATCTGGTGGCGCTGCTCGGAATCGAGCACGTCGTCGTGGCCGTCAACAAGATGGATATCGTCGACTACTCCGCCGAGCGCTTCGCCGAGATCCAGCGGGCCTACGCCGACGTGATGGAGCGGATCGAGTTCAGCGGGGAGACGACGTGCATCCCGGTATCGGCCCTGCGCGGCGCCAACGTCCTGCAGCGCAGCGCCGAGACGCCGTGGTACGAGGGACCGACGCTGATGGAATGCCTCGAGGGCGTCGAGGTCGAGAGCTCGGCAATCGCCAGCCCCTTCCGGATGCCGATCCAGTGGGTCAACCGCGCGTCCTCGGACTTCCGCGGGTTCGCCGGCACGATCGTCGCCGGGGCGCTCGTGCCCGGGGATGAGATCGTCGCCGCGCCGTCGGGGTCCAGCAGCCGGGTGAAGCGGATCGTCGGCCCAGCCGGCGACCTTCGGCGGGCGATCGCCGGACAGGCGGTGACGCTGACGCTCACCGAGGAGATCGACTGCAGCCGCGGCGACGTGATCGCCAGGCCGGCCGAGCCCCCCACGGTCTCGGACCAGCTGCAGGCGACGATCGTGTGGATGCACGAGGAGCCGATGCTGCGCGGTCGCAATTACCTGATGCGGATCGGCGAGACGACCGTGGGCGCGACGGTCTCGCCGCTGAAATACAAGCTCAACGTCGACTCGCTCGAACACGTGGCGGCCACCCGCCTCCAACTCAACGAGATCGGCCGCTGCGACCTGGAGCTCGGCGGGCCGGTCGCGTTCGATCCCTATCGGGTCAACCGTGACACCGGCGCGTTCATCCTGATCGATCGGATCACCAACGAGACGGTCGGTGCCGGGCTGATCGAATTCGCGCTGCGTCGCTCGCACAACATCCGCTGGCAGGCGGTGACGGTCGACCGCGCGGCGCGCTCGACGGCGCTCAGCCAGACCCCGTGCGTGCTGTGGCTGACCGGATTGTCGGGCGCCGGCAAGTCGACGATCGCCAACCGCGTGGAGGCCGAGCTGCACCGCCGCGGCCACCACACCTACCTGCTCGACGGCGACAACGTGCGCCACGGGCTCAACCGCGACCTCGGCTTCACCGACGCCGACCGCGTGGAGAACATCCGCCGCGTGGCCGAGGTGTCGCGGCTGATGCTCGACGCCGGCCTGATCGTGATCGTCTCGTTCATCTCGCCGTTTCGCTCCGAGCGCCAGATGGCCCGCCGCCTGTTCGACGAGGGCCAGTTCCTGGAGGTCTTCGTCGACACGCCGCTGGCGGTCGCCGAGGAGCGCGACACGAAGGGCCTGTACCGCAAGGCGCGCAGCGGCGAGCTGGCCAACTTCACCGGCATCGACTCGCCCTACGAGCCGCCGGAGGAGCCCGAGATCCGCCTCGTCACGACGTCGCAGACGGTCGACGAGAGCGTCTCAGCCGTCATCGACGCGCTCGAGGAGCGCGAGCTCGTGCCCCCGGCCGCCTAGGCCGCGGGCTACTCGGCGGCCGCGGCGGCGCTGATCACGGCCAGCGTGTCGCCGGTCGCCACCGACGCGCCGACGGCGATCGGCAGGTCCGAGACGGTGCCCGCCTTGTGGGCGGTGATCTCGTTCTCCATCTTCATCGCCTCGATCACGGCGATCAAAGCGCCCTCCTGCACCTCGGCGCCCGCCTCGACGGCCACCCGCAGGACCGTGCCCTGAATCGGTGAGGCGAGGGTGTCCCCACCGCCGGAAGCACCGCCCGAGCGCCCCGCGCGCCGGGGGGGCCGCCTCGTGGCTGCGCCCCCACCCGCCCCGGACCCGTTGGCCCCCGCAAGAGCAACAGCCGCCGCAGCCGGCGGGCCGATCACCTTGACCTCGAAGCGCTTGCCTGACACCTCGACGGTGTAGGCCTGCTCGACGGTCTCCTCCGCCTCGCCGTCCTCCGAGCTCGGAGCCGGAACCTCAAAGGCCAGCTCCTTGAGCCACGCGCGGTCCTCGATCAGGTCGCGGCACGTCTCGGCGTCGGCCCACTGCTGGGTGGCGAGGATCGCCTGATGGAACGGGATCAGCGTCTTGAGCTGGGTGATCTCGTACTCACCGAGAGCGCGCAGCATCCGGCGGGTGGCCTGGTCGCGATCGGCGTCCCACACGATCAGCTTGGCGACCATCGGGTCGTACATCGGGCTGATCTCCGAGCCCGGACCGACGCCCGAGTCCACGCGCACCCCGGGACCGGTGGGCTCGCGGTAGTCGCCGATCGTGCCCGGCGCGGGAGCGAAGTTCTTGGACGCGTCCTCGGCGTTGATCCGGCACTCGATCGCGTGACCACGCAGCACGACGTCGTCCTGGCCGATCGACAGCGTCTCGCCGGCGGCGACGCGGATGCCCTCCTTGACGATGTCGATGCCCGTGACCATCTCGGTCACGCAATGCTCGACCTGGACGCGGGTGTTCATCTCGAGGAAGAAGTACTCGCCGTCCTGGAGCAGCCCCTCGATCGTGCCCGCGCCCGTGTAGTTGACGGCGGCCGCCGCCTCGGTCGCGATCGTGCCGATCCCCGCCCGCAATTCGGGATCGACGGCCGGCGCGGGCGACTCCTCGATCAGCTTCTGATGACGGCGCTGCAGCGAGCAGTCACGCTCGCCGAGGTGGATCACGTTGCCATGCGAGTCGGCCAGCACCTGGACCTCGACGTGACGCGGGTCCGGCAGATAGCGCTCCAGGTACACCGTCGCGTCGCCGAAGAACTTCTCGCCCTCACGAGCCGCGCCCTCGAAGGCGTCCTTCAGCTTGTCCTCGGTCAGCGCCACCCGGAAGCCCTTGCCGCCGCCGCCGCCGGCCGCCTTGACGGCCACCGGATAGCCGACCGTGTCGGCGATGATCTTCTGTGCGTCCTCGATCGTCGCCACCGGCTCGGTGGTGCCGGGCACGATCGGCACGCCCGCCTTCTCCATCAGCTCGCGGGCCCTGGTCTTGGACCCCATCGCCTCGATCGCGCTCGAGGGCGGCCCGATGAAGACGATGCCCTTGTCCTCCAGAGCCTTCGCGAATGCGGCGTTCTCGGCGAGGAACCCGTAGCCGGGGTGCACCGCCTCGGCACCCGATTTCTCTGATCACCTCAAGGATCTTGTCGATCACCAGATAGCTCTCGCTCGCCGGCCCGGGCCCCAGCAGATACGCCTCGTCGGCGCGCTTGACGTGCAGCGCGTCCCGATCGAGCTCGGAGTAGACGGCCACCGTGGCGATCCCCAGCTCCTCGCAGGCGCGGATGATTCTCACCGCAATCTCGCCGCGGTTGGCGATCAGGACCTTCGAGAACATGCGGCGGGCCACTTTATCGATCAGGGGGCCCCTGCGCCGGGCGCAGCCCGCCGGCGACGCGGGCGATCACCGCCAGCGGCTCCTCGGTCAGCTGGCGCCAGGTGATCCGGTCGACGACGATGCCCACGGATCTGAGCGCGGCATCCTTGGTGTGGTCGTGCTCGAAGCGAGCGCTCGTGCGGTGAAAGGCGAAGCCGTCGATCTCCACGGCCAGACCGCATTGCGGCCACAGGAAGTCGACCTCGTACCCGTGACGCCGCACGTTGACCAGCGGCCGGGGCAGCTCGGCCTGGCGCACGAGGCTGAGAAACAGCTCCTCGGCCTCGCTGCGCGTGAAGGTGGTCGTCGTGTGCTGGTCGGCCAGCGCCTGGAGCGCGGCGCGGCCCCGGTGGCGGCCGCAGCGGCGCAGCAGTTCGATGACGTCGCCGAGGCTCAGCAGGCGCATGACGAGGCCCTGGTCGAGCATGCGCTCCAGCTCCTGGGGCGTCGCTGACGGCGCAACGTCCAGGAGGGTGCGGGCCGGGGAGGTGACCGGCAGGCCGTCATGGATCCGCAGGTCCCGGGATGTCAGGAGTTTGCTGCGGTGCACGTGCACGCCCGCCGGCCGTCCGCCGGGACTGGCTCCGGGCACGGTCACATGGATATCCGCAGCGTCGCGCCGGTTCGTGACCATCCCCCACAGCAGCGCCGCGCTGATATGGCTGAGCGCCGCACCGGTCCGCACGCCGAGCTGATCGCGGCCGCCCGTAGCTGTCCGCGGGACACGAACCCCCGTTGCCCCGCCGCCACGGCAGCGATCCGGTCGGCGACCGAGCCCTCGACGGACACTCCGGATCGCTCACCGAGCGTCGGGACCAAGCGCGATTCGCAGCGTCCGACAGGTGGACGCTCCGGATCGCGCGCCGCGGTGGGGGCAGGTGAGCGATCGGCAGCGTCCGATAGGAAGGCCATACGGGGAAGAGGGCGCGGGTGCCGGCCCTTCACCCCCCGTACTCTGTACTCACTTTGGCCGCGACCCCCCGCAAGCGACACGCGCTCGAGCTCTTTCAGGGCCTTCCCCGCTGGTATGACCAGGTCGGCGCGGTGATGAGCTTCGGCCAGGACCCCCGGTGGCGCCGCGCGCTCGTCGAAGCGGTCGACCCCCGCCCCGGGCAGCGGATCCTCGATGTCGCCACCGGGACGGGGATGGTCGCCCTTGCGCTGGCCGGCCGGGCCGACTGCGAGGTCACCGGGCTCGACCAGTCACCGGACATGCTCAACGTCGCCCGTGCCCGGCTCAACGGTACCCCGGCGCTCACCCTCGTCCAGGGCGAGGCCGAGCATCTCCCCTTCGCCGACGCCACCTTCGACGCGCTGAGCTTCACCTATCTGCTGCGCTACGTCGACGACCCGGCGGCGACGATGCGCGAGCTCGCCCGCGTCGTCAGGCCGGGCGGCCGGATCGGGATGCTCGAGTTCGGCGTCCCGCACTCCGCCCCCCTCAAAGCCCTGTGGCGCATCCATACGCGTGCCGGGCTGCCCCTGATCGGACGGGCCGTCTCGCGGTCCTGGTACGACGTGGGCCGTTTCCTGGGCCCGAACATCGAGCAGTTTCACTCCGCCCACCCCGACCTGCCCGGGCTGTGGAACGACGCCGGGATCACGGGTGTGGTCGTGCGGGACATGAGCTTCGGGGCCGGCCTGGTGATGTGGGGGGTCAAAGACGGCGACACGGCTGGATAGGCGGCCGCGGCCGGCGTTCTACGCGCTGGCCCCCGGGGGCTGGCGCGATCTCGTCACGATCCTGCACCCGCCCTACACCGCATGGCACCTCAGCTACGTCGCCCTCGGCGCGGCCGCCGCCCCCATCCTGCACGCCGGCCGGCTGGGCGCCGCGCTCGGTGCCTTCTTTCTCGCCGTGGGCGTCGCCGCGCACGCGCTCGACGAGCTCGTCGACCGGCCGCTGCAGACGCGCCTCAGCGACGCCGGCCTGATCGCGCTGGCCACCACCGGCCTCGGCGGCGCGGTCGCGATCGGGGTGATCGGCGCGGTCACCGTCTCGGCGCTGCTGATCCCGCTCGTCGCGGTGGGCGCCTTCCTGGCGCTCGCCTACAACCTCGAGCTCGTCGGCGGGCGCTTTCACAGCGACCTGTGGTTCGCCCTGGCGTGGGGCGGGTTTCCCGCCTTCACTGGCTACTTCGCCAACGCCCTCACCGTCCGCCCCGCCGGCCTGCTCGTGACCGCCGCCTGCTGCCTGCTCAGCGTCGCCCAGCGCCGGTTGTCAAAGCCGGTGCGCGAACTGCGCCGCCGGACCGACACGCTGACCGGAACCCAGCGTCTCACCGACGGCAGCGAGATCCAGCTCGACGCCACGCGCGTCGCCGAGCCGCTCGAGGGAGCCCTCCAGGCGCTGTCGCTCGCGCTCGTGCTACTGGCGGCCGGACTGGTCGCCGTCCGGCTGTGAGGAGGCGGCGGCCCGCCGCGTCGCGTCGCGAAGCTGATCAGCGGGCGTTGAGGATCATCCCGGCGGCGACGGTGTCGTTGGTCGACTCGTCGATCAGGATGAAGCTGCCGGTCGTGCGGTTGCGGCTGTAGGCGTCGACCACCAGCGGCGACGAGCAGCGCAGCTGCACGCGGCCGATCTCGTTGAGGGCCAGCTGGGTGGCGGGGACGTGCTCGAGCGTGTTGATGTCGACGCGATGCTCGATCTCCTCCACGACCGCGCGCGCAGTGCGGGTCGTGTGCTTGATCGAATAGCGCCCGCGCGCCTGCAGCGGCTCCTCGCTCATCCAGCAGATCATCGCCTCCAGCTCGCGAGCGGCCACCGGCTGGTCATCGTGGCCGACGAGCATGTCGCCGCGCGAGACGTCGACCTCGTCCTCGAGGCGCACGGCCACCGACATCGTCGGGAAGGCCTCCCGGATCTCGCCGTTATAGGTGTCGATCGCCGCCACCTTGGAGCGCTGACCGCCCGGCAGGACGGTGACCTCGCTGCCCGGGGTCAGGACCCCCCCGGCCACCTGACCGGCGAATCCCCGGTAATCATGATGCTCGTCAGACATCGGGCGGATCACCCACTGGACGGGGAAGCGGACGTCGGCCAGATTGCGATCGGGTGCGATCACGACGTGCTCGAGGTGATACAGCAGCGTCGAGGCGCCGTACCACTGCATCCGATCAGAACGGTCAACGACATTGTCGCCCTTCAGCGCCGAGATCGGGATGAACGTCGTGTCCGGGATCGCCAGCCGGGCGGCCCAGTCGGTCATCTCCTCGAGGATGTCGTAGAAGACGTTCTCGTCGTATTTGACGAGGTCCATCTTGTTCACACACACGATCACATGGGGGATCCGCAAAAGCGACGCGATGTAGGCATGGCGCCGCGTCTGCTCCGAGACGCCCTTGCGCGCGTCCACCAAGACGATCGAGACATCGGCGGTCGAGGCGCCGGTGACCATGTTGCGCGTGTACTGCTCATGACCGGGGGTATCGGCGATGATGAACTTACGCTTCGTCGTCTGGAAGTACCGGTAGGCGACATCGATCGTGATCCCCTGCTCGCGCTCGGCCCGCAGTCCATCGGTCAGCAGCGCCAGGTTGACGTAACCGTCGCCGCGCCGCTCCGAGGTCTGCACGACGTGGTCCATCTGATCGGCGAGGATCGCCTTGGAGTCATACAGCAGCCGGCCGATCAACGTCGACTTGCCATCGTCGACCGAGCCCGCGGTCGCGATCCGCAACAGCTCGGTCGTGCGACGCGGCATCGAGTAGGGGGTGCCGTTGCTGGTGCCGTTCTGCGACGAAGCCGCGGCCATTAGAAGTAGCCCTCGCGCTTGCGGTCCTCCATCGCGGCCTCGGTGACGCGGTCATCGGCGCGGGTCTCACCGCGCTCGGTGATCCGGGTGGCGGCGATCTCGGCGACGACCTCCTCGAGCGTGGTCGCCGTCGAGCGCACGGCGCCCGTGCAGGTCATGTCGCCGACGGTGCGATAGCGGACGGACTCGGCGAACGGGGTCTCGCCGTCCATCAGCTCGATGAACTCGTTGTCGGCGTACAGCATCCCGTCGCGTGCGAACACCTGGCGCTCGTGGGAGAAGTAGATCGAGGGCATGTCGAGACCCTCGGTGGCGATGTACTGCCACACGTCGAGCTCGGTCCAGTTGGAGATCGGGAACACGCGGACGTGCTCGCCCTTGCGGATCCGCGCGTTGTACAGCGACCACAGCTCGGGACGCTGGCGCTTGGGGTCCCACTGGCCGAAGTCGTCGCGGAACGAGAACACCCGCTCCTTGGCGCGGGCGCGCTCCTCGTCGCGCCGGGCACCGCCGAACGCGGCGTCGAAGCCGTGCTCCTCGATCGCGTCGAGCAGCGTCGTCGTCTGCAGGCGGTTGCGCGAGGCCCGGGGCCCGGTCTCCTCCTTGACCCGGCCGTTGTCGATCGAGTCCTGCACGCTGGCCACGATCAGCCGCTCGCCGATCGCGGAGACGAGCCGATCGCGGAAGGCGACCACCTCGGGGAAGTTGTGCCCGGTGTCGACGTGCATGACCGGGAACGGGAACTTGCCCGGACGGAACGCCTTCTCGGCGAGGCGCAACAGCACGATCGAGTCCTTGCCGCCGCTGAACAGGAGCACGGGGCGCTCGAACTCGGCGGCCACCTCGCGGAAGACGTGAACCGATTCGGCCTCCAGCGCCTCCAGGTGTGAGAGCTCGTACTGGGCCGGGCTCACTGAATCTGCTCCACGTGGATGCCGCATTCGGTCTTGTCGGTCCCGGCCCAGCGGCCCTCGCGGCCGGAGCCGGGCTGGGTGCAGGGCGCGCAGCCGATCGAGGCGTAGCCCTCGTCGTGCAGCGGGTTGTAGGGCAGGTCGTGGTCGAAGATGTAGCGCCAGATGTCCTTCTCTGACCAGTCGGCCAGCGGGTTGAGCTTGACGATCTGCCGCCGCTCGTCGAGCTCGATCTTCGGCGACGAGGCGCGGGTCGGCGCCTGGTCGCGGCGGATCCCGGTGATCCAGGCGTCGACGCCGGTCAGCGCCTGCTCCAGCGCGGCCACCTTGGTGGCGCTGCAGCAGTGCTCGACCGTCCACGGCTGTCCGGGACTCGAGGCGTCGAACACGTCGATCGGCAGCGCGAAGCGCTCCTCGAAGCGCTTCCACGTGGTCAGCGTCTCCGGGAACAGGACGCCAGTGTCGATTGCGAACGCGCGCACGCCCTCCCGTCCCTGCCGCAGCTCGGTGAGCATGTGAAAGAGAACCGACTCCTCCTTCTGAAACGAGCAGGCGACGGTCAACCGCGGGTAGGACTCGACGGCGTACGCGAGCACCTCCGCGGCGCTTGACTGCTCCAGATCGGGGAGGGTGGCGCTCAGACCGCGCACTCCCCTTCGCCGCGCTGAACCTCGAACGGCACGTCCTTGTTGAAGTCGATGAACTGGTTCATATTCTCGAGGTTGAATTCGATCGGCATCGTCAGATCCTTCACGCGGGCGGTGAACTCGTCCGCCCCCACCCGGTCCACGAACGCCCGGAAGGTCTCGCCGTCGGTCCGATCGGACTCGTAGAAGCGTAGCCAACGCTCCACGGCCTCCGGAACGCGCTTGGCGGGCAGCCGCGCCTTGAGCCGCTGGCCGTAGCGAACGTCGCCGCCCTCATACGCGCCGCCGATGTGCGCGATGTAGGCGGGGACGGTGCGCTCGCCGACCTTGATCGACGCTCCATAGAAGCCGATGTCGGCGATGTGGTGCTGGCTGCAGCCGTTCGGGCAGCCGCTCATCTTGATGTGGATGCCCCGCGTGAGCGGGTCATCGATGCCCATCGCTACGACTCGGTCCTGGACGGCCTGGTTGAGGCCCATCGAGCTGGTGATGCCCAGCTTGCACGAGTCGGTGCCGGGGCAGCTGACGACGTCGGTGATCTCGTCAGCGCCGGCGTCGCCGAGCTCCAGCTCGCGCAGCGCGCGCCACACCTCATACACCGAGTCGTCGCGCACCCAGCGCAGGACCAGGTTCTGATGCACGGTGGTGCGCGCGGAGCCGCCGGAATACCCGCGCATGATCTCGCCGAGGCCGCGCAGCTGCTCGGGCGTCAGATCGCCGCGGCGGATCTTGACCTCGACGGTCGAGAATCCGTGCTGGCGCTGCGGCGCCACGTTGGACTCGAAGAAGCGGTCAAACGCCCGGCGGTCGCCGTTGGGGCTCTCGAAGCGCGGGCCGGCCTGGGGCGCGTTGGCCTCCTCGTCGATGTCGAAGAAGATCTCGTCGAGCGAGAAGTCGCGCTCGTCGACCCACTCGCCCTCGAGCTCCTCCTCCACCATCTCGCGGAAGGCGTCGATCCCGACCTTGTCGATCAGCACCTTGATCCGAGCGCGGGCCCGGTTGACGCGCAGGAAGTCCTGGCGGTCGAAGATCCGCATGCACGCCTCGGTGACCTTGAGGTAGTCGCCGTTGTCGAGCTCGACGAACTCGTACAGGGTGGGTGCGATCCGGGGCATGATCGAGGTGCCGCCGCCGACCCGCACCTCGACGCCGCGCACGCCACCGCGCTCGCGCGGGATGAAGGACATGTCGTGGATGCCGGTGATCGCGTTGTCGTCGTCGGTGGCGGTGAAGGCGGTCTTGACCTTGCGCGGCATCGCCTGCGTCGTGGGATGGCGCACGAAGTAGCGCACGTAGGCGCCGGCGTACGGCGTGATGTCGAACAGCTCGCCGTCCAGCGTGCCCGCCCGGGCGTCGCCCGTGACGTTGCGCATCGTGTTGCCGCAGCCCTCGCGCGAGGACAGTCCGGCATCGCCCAGCTCCCGGATCAGCTCGGCCGCATCCGGCAACGGAATGTGGTGCATCTGGATGTTCTGCCGGGTGGTGACGTGGCCCTTGCGCAGCGGCACGTACTTCTCGATCACCTCGGCGAACGCGTCGAGCTGATCGGGCGTGACGCCGCCCATCGGCAGCTTGACGCGGACCATCTGCACGTCGGGCTGGCGCTGACCGTAGACACCCTGCTTGAGGCGGAACTTGATGAAGTCCTCCTCGGTCAGTCCGCCCTTGAGGTACCGCGTGGACTCGGTGTCGAAGTCGTCGAACTCCCGCTCCAGGATCGGAATGACGTGCCCGGGAACGTTCTCCACGACCTCCGGGTTCTCCAGCGATCCTTCACGGGGACTGCGCTTGGCGTCAATCGAGCTGGGCTCCATCGGCTTCCTTTGGGTAGACAGCGTCGGGCTCGACCCACAAAACTACCAAAAGGCAATCGGGTATTAGGAATTTAGTACGTGAAGGGCGTCGCCAGCTCCGGCGAGCGGGCCACGCCCTCGTGCAGGGCGGCCTGCTGCCACGCATCGAGCTTGGGCGCGGCGGGCGCGGACACGGCCCCCACCCGCCCCTTTTCCCGCATGAAGCGCTCGAGCGCCGCCACGACCGCGGCCGCCTCCTCAGCAGAGGCGTCCGGAGCCACGATCGACAGCTCGGCACGGCGGTTCATCGTCTCCCCGAGGGTATCGTCACGGCCCGTGCCGCCGGTCCCCGTTCTCAGCCACGACGCCGTGCTGCAGGCCGTCTCGCCACGGTTGGCAATCGAGCGCGTGCGCCAGGCATTCGGCCATCATCACGCCGGCGAATGGACGATGCCCGCCAAGGTGTATCTGCCCAGCCCACCGCACGGCGACTTCCGCGCGATGCCTGCCCGCGGCGGGGGCCTGGCGCTACTGAAGTGGGTCACATCGTTTCCCGGCAATCCGGCGCGGGGGCTGCCGACCGTCAGCGGGGTCATCTGCCTGTCGGATGCGACCACCGGCCAGCCCCTGATGCTGCTCGACGCCCGCTCGGTGACCGCCCTGCGGACCGGCGCGGTGGCTGCCGTCGCCGCCCGGGCGCTCGCCCGGGGCGACGCGCGCACGGTGGGGATCGTCGGCTGCGGCCTGCACGGGGTCTGGAGCGCCCGCTGCCTGGCCGCGGACGGCTACGGACCGGGCGTCTGCTGCGATCCCAGCGCGGACGCGGCGGCGCGACTGGCGCAGGAGCTCGGCTGGAGCGTCGGCTGCCATGACGAGGCGCTGGCCTGCGATGTCGTCTGCTGCGTGACCCCGGGCTCGGAGATCGTCGTCGGGGCCGGCGACCTGCGGCCCGGGCTTCACCTCAACATGCTCGGCGCCGACGGTCCCGGTAAGGCCGAAGCGGGGATCGACGCCGTGGCGGCGTGCGCGCTGTTCTGCGACGAGTGGGCGCAGGCCTCCCACGGCGGCGAGCTGACGGGCGCGATCGACGCCGGCCTCGTCGCCCGCGAGCAGGTGACCGAGCTCGGCGCGGTCCTCGCCGGAGACGCGCCCGGGCGCCCCGGAGACGACGCGGTGACGCTGTTCGATTCGACCGGGCTGGCGATCCAGGATCTGGCGGTGGCGGGTGCTGCCTATGAGGCGTGGCAGACCGGTGCCGTGGAGGTTCAGACCGTCAACCTCTGAACCGCGCACGTCACTTGACAAAACCGCCGCGGCGCATACAGTCGCGTCTGGTAGGCAGGTCGGGATCCAGAGAGGGGCCATTCATGACCGGAGTGCTGTATCGCATCGCGCAGTTCTGCGTGCGGCGCCGCTTCGTCGTCGCAATCGTCTGGGTGGTGGTTGCGATCGTGCTCGTCGGCGTCTCCCATCGGCTGGGGGACAACACCAACGACAACCTCTCGCTCCCTCAGACCGACAGTCAGCGCGCCACCGATCTGCTCGCCAGGTCGTTCCCGGTCCAGTCAAACGGCACCAGCCCGGTCATCCTGCACGCCCCCAGCGGGCAGCTGACCGACTCCAAGTACGCCGGCGCGGTGAACACCGCCGCGTCGCAGTTGTCCAAGGCGCCACACGTGGCGTCCGTGGTCAACCCCCTGACCCCGCAGGGCGCCTCCGCGCTCAGCAAGGACAAGTCGACCGGGTATCTCACGGTGGGCCTCAACGAGAGCTCCGGCCAGCTCTCGGTCGAGGACGTGCAGACGATCATCGACGCGGCCGCCAAGCCGGCACGCGCGGCCGGACTGGAGGTGCAGACGGGCGGTCAGCTCGGTCAGAAGGTGTCCAAGACGTCCACCGAGTCCAGCGAGCTGATCGGGATCCTCGCCGCGATGGTGATCCTGACGTTGACGTTCGGGACCGTCGTCTCGATGCTCGTGCCGATCCTCACCGCGATCTTCGCGCTGCTCTCCACCCTGGCGATCATCCGCATGCTCGGCCACGTCACCAACGTCCCGACGGTGGCGCCGACGCTGGCCACGATGATCGGGCTGGGGGTGGGGATCGACTATGCGCTGTTCATCGTCACCCGCCATTTCCGCGGCCTGCACGACGGGCTCGAGATGCGGGAATCGATCGCGCGGGCGGCCGCCACCTCGGGTGGGGCGGTGTTCTTCGCCGGCGGCACGGTGACGATCGCGCTGGTCTCGCTCGCAATCGCCGACATCCCTTTGGTGACCACCATGGGCCTGATGGCCGCGGTCGCGGTTGTCGTGGCCGTCCTCGCCGCGCTCACCCTGCTGCCGGCGATTCTCGCCATCCTCGGGCCGCGCATCAACGCGCTGCGCGTCCGCAAGCCGCAGAGCGACGAACAGGCACGGACCGGACTGTGGGCGAGATGGGCGGCCGACATCGCCAAGCGGCCGGTGATCGCCGGGCTGGTCGCGCTCACCATCCTGATTCCGTTGACGATCCCGCTGTTCTCGCTGAGCCTGGGCCAGCAGGACACCGCCGCGCTGTCGACATCCACTACCGCACGCCAGGCGTATGACCTGTTGTCGAAGTACTTCGGCCCGGGAGCCAACGGCCCGCTGATCGTCGCCGTCTCCCTCGGCTCCCCCGCGCAGCCGGCCAGCGGCGCGAGCTCGTCGAATGGGAGCGATCCGCGGACGACCGACCCGCGCCTGCAGACGCTCCAGAAGGATGTCTCCACCACCTCCGGGGTGGCTGCGGTCACCCCGATGCAGGTCGACAAGGCCGGGACGACGGCGTTCTTCAACGCCATCTCCAAGCAGGGACCGGCGCAGAGCGCGACCACCGACCTCGTCAACCGGCTGCGCGCGACGGTGATACCGGGCGCCGAGAAGGGCACCAACCTGAAGGCCGACGTCGGCGGCAGTACCGCGGCCTACGACGATCTCGCCGCGAAGATCTCCAGCAAGCTGCCGCTGCAGATCGTCGTCGTGATCGCGCTCAGCTTCATCCTGCTGGTGCTGGCGTTCCGCACGGTCGTGATCCCGCCGCAGGCGGCGCTGATGAACCTCCTCTCCATCGGCGCCTCCTACGGGGTGCTGACCGCGGTCTTCCAATACGGCTGGCTGAGCGGGGTGATCGGGCTCTCGGGACCGGTCCCGATCGTCTCCTACGTGCCCCTGTTCATGTTCGCCATCCTCTTCGGCCTCTCGATGGACTACGAGGTGTTCCTCGTCAGCCAGATCGAGGAGCACGTCCACGCCGGCGAGGACAACAAGAGCTCGGTCATCTCCGGGCTGGTGACCAGCGCGCGCGTGATCACCGCGGCCGCCGCGATCATGGTGTTCGTCTTCGGCAGCTTCGTGCTCAACGGCGATCCGACGATCAAGCAGTTCGGAGTCGGACTGGCGGTCGCCGTCATCCTCGACGCGACGGTCGTGCGGTGCCTGCTCGTCCCGGCGCTGATGCTGGTGATGGGCAAGGTCAACTGGTACATGCCCGGCTGGCTGGATCGCATCGTTCCCCACGTCAGCATCGAGGGCGCCGAGTTCTTCGCCGCCCGCGATCGGCCGGTCGAGCCGGAGCCGGAGCCCGAGCCGGTCGCCTAAGCGGCTGGCGCTCAGGCGGAGCGGCGATGAGCGGCGGCGCGCACGCGCCAGCGGAAGCTGGCCCGGACAAGGCCGCCGTGGCTGTCGGAGACCCGGATGGTGACCGTGCGGATCCCGGCCTGGCGGGCGCGGCCGGCGATGACGCCGGTCCGGGAGTTGATCGTCAGTCCGCGGGGGAGGCCGGTGGCCGCGTAGCGCATGGCCAGGCCGTGGCCGTCGCGGGCCCGCAGGCGGACCGCGACCCGCTTGCCCAGCAGCGAGGAGCGGGCGCCGAGCCGCGCGAGGGTGATGCCGCTGGCCTGCAGGCCGGTGGCCGCGGCCGTGGCGTTGGCCTTGGCCTTCGTGGCGGTGGTCGTGGCGGCGGGGATCGGCGCGCCGCCGCACAGGGCGGGGACGATCGAGCGGGCGTTGGGGGTGCCGAGGCCCGAGGCCATGTCGTAGCCGGGGCCGGCCGAGAAGCCGGCGACGTGGTCATAGCCGTTGGCGCCGCTGGTGACGTCGCCGAAGTTGGCGCCGTAGGCGGTGGCCGCGAGCTTGTACAGGGCGGGGTTGGCGAAGCCGACGGGGTGGCCGGCGCACGCCGCCGAGGAGTCGGCCAGCGCGGCCAGCGCGGCCCAGGTGGGGGTCGAGATGCTGGTGCCGCCCATCGTGTTCCACCGGCCGTTGTAGTAGATGACGTAGCCGGTGTTCGGGTCGCCGTTGGCGGTGACGTCGGGGACCTGGCGGCAGCTGGTGCCGGCCGCGCCGCAGCTCACGGAGCTCTCGGACTGGGCGGCCGCCGCCTGGTAGGCGGGAAGGGCCCACACCGAGGAGACGCCGCCGCCGGTCGCGCCATAGCTGTTGTTCCACACGGTCTCGCCGCCGGAGTGGATCGAGCTGGCGCCGACCCCGGTCACCCATGGCTGGCTGGCGGGATCGTCGACGGACTGGCGGCGGTCCGAGCAGTCGTCGGAGCCCAGGTCGCCGGTGGAGGCGAGGATCGTCTGGCCCTGAACGGCGGCCTCCTGAAAGAGGGTGGACTCGGCGGCGGCGGTGCCGGCGCTCTGGTTGGCCTCGCACAGGCCCCATGACGTGGTGACGACCTTGGCGACGTTCTCGGAGACGATCCGCGCGTAGGTGTCATAGGCGCCGCCGCCGGTGGCCGGTCCCTGGTAGACGCGCACGTTGGCGTGGGGGGCAAGGCCGATGACGTCCTCGATGTCCATCGCCGCCTCGCCGGTGCCCGAGCCGCTGCCGGCGCCGCCGTCGACGCTGACGGTGCTGACCGTGGAGCTGGTGTGAAAGCAGGACTGGAAGGCGGCGACGTCGGAGGAGCTGAAGGGCTCGAGCTCGTAGACGGCGACGGTCACGCCGCCGCCCTGGATGCCGGCGGCATACAGGTCGTTGAGGTGATACCGGTCGGCGATCTGGCTGGTGGTGTAACTGGCCTGGCCGGCGGCCTCGGTGCGGGCCGCGGAGCAGCCCTGTCCGTTGGCGCCGGCCGAGGCGGCGTGCGCGGCCGGATGCCGGGCGTGGGCGACGGTGATCCGCGGAGCGGTCGGCGCCAGCGTGTTGAGCCCGACGATCCCCTGCACGAGGCCGGCGACGCTGGGATCGACCGAAGGCCGGGCGGTGTTGGCAAATCCAGTCGTGCCGTTGGGCAGCGCGAAGCGGTGAAGCGTCGTGGCGAAGGCGGTCTCGACCGTGCCGGCGCTGGCGGTCACGGGAATCGCCAGGCCGTTGGCCGAGATCGTGCCCGGCGCCAGGCCGTCCTTGGCCAGCGCGGCGCGTACGGCGGCGACCTGGGCGCTGTTCGGGGCGAAGCGGGCGGCGAACGCACCGACGCTCAGATAGTGGTGATACAGCGGCGAGCCGGGAGTGGCGACGCCCTGGGCATAGGCGGCCAGGGCCGCAGGGTCACGCGGGACCAGGGCCACGGCGGCGTGCACGGTCGTGTTGTGGGCCACGACGCCGAGCTCCCGCGAGCCGGCCGGAATCCCCGACTGACCGTGCGTGGAGGGGGCAAAGCTGGCGGCCTGGGCCGGACTCGGCACGAGGGCCAGCGTGGCCGCCACGAGGGCGGCCTGGAGAAGACGCGATCGCCACATCTCGCTTCAGGCGCCCCGGTCGGGGCCGGCCTGCGATATCTGGCGGGGGTGTGCGTCCATGCCCCCCTATCGGGCCGGGGGCCCGGCCCGCCTGACCTACCGAGGCGCGCCTGGACACATGATGGATGGCCGGCTACAGCGGAATATTCCCGTGCTTGCGGCGCGGGCCGGGCTCGCGCTTGGTCTGCAGGGTGTGTAGTGCGGTGATGATCTTGGGGCGAGTCTCGTGGGGGATGATCACGTCGTCGAGATATCCCCGCTCGGCGGCCACGTACGGATTGGCGAAATGCGCCTTGTAATCCTCGATCAGCTTCTGGCGGCGGGTGTCGGGCGTCGGCGAGGAGGTGATGTCGCGGCGGTAGATGATGTTGACCGCGCCCTCGGGCCCCATCACGGCCACCTCGGCGCTCGGCCACGCGAAGTTGAAGTCCGCGGCGAGGTGCTTTGAGCCCATCACGTCATAGGCGCCGCCGTAGGCCTTGCGGGTGATGATCGTGATCTTGGGGACGGTCGCCTCGGCGTAGGCGTACAGCAGCTTGGCGCCGTGGCGGATAATCCCGCCCCACTCCTGGGTCGTGCCGGGCAGGAAGCCGGGCACGTCGCAGAAGGTGACGATCGGGATGTTGAAGGCGTCGCAGGTGCGGATGAAGCGCGCCGCCTTCTCCGAGGACTCGATGTCGAGCACCCCGGCCAGCTGGGCGGGCTGGTTGCCGACGACGCCGACCGAGAAGCCGTCCATCCGGGCAAAGCCGCAGACGACGTTGCGCGCGTAGTGCTCGTGGACCTCCAGAAATTCATAATCGTCGACGACCCGGCGGATCACCTCGCGCATGTCGTAGGGCTTGTTCGGGCTGTCGGGGACGACGGCGTCGAGCTCGGGGTCCTCGCGCAACGGATCGTCGGTCGGCTGGACGCGCGGCGGGATCTCGAGGTTGTTCTGGGGCAGGTAGGAGAGCAGGTAGCGCGCGTCCTCGAGGCAGTCGTCCTCGTCGTCGGCGGCGAAGTGCGCCACCCCCGACTTGGAGTTGTGCGACATCGCGCCGCCCAGCTCCTCGAAGCCCACCTCCTCGCCGGTGACCGTCTTGATGACGTCGGGACCGGTGATGAACATGTGCGAGGTCTCCTTGACCATGAAGATGAAGTCGGTGATCGCCGGCGAGTAGACGGCGCCGCCGGCGCACGGGCCCATCACCAGGCTGATCTGCGGGATCACGCCGCTGGAGCGCACGTTGCGCAGGAACACGTCGCCGTAGGCGCCGAGCGAGACGACGCCCTCCTGGATCCGGGCGCCCCCGGAGTCGTTGATCCCGATCACGGGGCAGCCGATCTTGGCCGCCAGATCCATGATCTTGCACATCTTCTCAGCCATGACCTCGCCGAGCGAGCCGCCGAAGACGGTGAAGTCCTGGCTGAACACACACACCCGGCGACCGTCGATCGTGCCGTGGCCGGTGACGACCGCATCGCCGTACGGGCGGTTGCGCTGCATCTCGAAGTCCGAGGTGCGGTGGCGCATGAACGTGTCGAGTTCCTGGAAGGAGCCGGGGTCCAGCAGCTTCGCGATCCGCTCCCGGGCGGTGAACTTGCCCTTGGCGTGCTGCTTGTCGACCGCCGTCTGGCCGGCGTTGTGGATCGCCTCCTGGCGCAGCTCCTCCAGCTGGGCAAGCTTCTCGTCGTAGGTCTCGGGTGCCTTTTCGCGCATGGCGCGCCGAGTGTATGACCTGCGCGACGGAGCTAGGAGCGCGAGTACGGCCGGTGATGCGCGCTGCCGAGGCTGTCCAGCGCCGCATCGAGAGCGTCGAGCGTCGCCTGTCCGGCGCCGTCAATCAGCGTGGCTTGCGGCGCAGGCTCGGGCTCCGGATCGGTGGCGTCGGCCGGTGCGTCGACGCGTCCACGCCGGGACCAGCGCGAGAACACCCGGCTCAGGCGGCCGCGACGCGGGGCCAGCAGGACCTCGAGGACCGCCACGTCGGGTTCCGGGTCGGGCTCCGTGGGCGGCTCCGCCACCGGCTCCCGCGCCTGCTCATCACGGCCGGCGGTGAGGACGACCCGCGTCCCCCAGCCGGACGGCTCGAGACGCACCGTGCCGCGTGCGGCTTCGCCCTCCCAGACGACGGCGGTCTCGGGCTCGAGCTTCGTGATCCGGATCTCTCCGAACGCACCCAGGTGTCTGGCGAGGGACGCCGCCTCGCTGCACTCCGCCCACAGCTCGGGGGCGGATTTGACGAGCGTGCGGCTAGCTTCGTGATCGGACATCTCGTCGGGTTTCGCGCGCTGCGCGGGGACTCCTTCCCCGATCGTCGTCTGCACGCCGGCGGTCAATCAGCTGCGCGGGCGCGAGCCACCAGGCCGTCGAGGAACACGTCGATCGCATAGGAGAACCGGTCGTCGCCGGTGCCGCTGGTGAGCAGGCCTGCGTACCGGGTCATGTTGGGAAAGCGGTCCGCGGATAGGTTGCGAAACGCGTCGTTCAATCGCTCGACGGTTTCCGCCTCGCTGCTGCCTCGCTCCATCTGCACCGCGGTCTCGACCGCGGCGGCGGTGGTGATGAGCGGGAGGATGTCGAGAGCCCAGGCGGCATCCTCGGGCGTGACCCCCCCGGCCAGGAGCAGGGAGAGCAGGTATTCAGCGCCTACCAGGGTGCCCTCGGTCGAGGGCGGATCTCCCAGGGCGACGGTGGCGATACCCGGGTGTGACTCCATCGCGCGCAACCATCCGCCGAGCAGTGCGTGGACCTGCTCGCGCCAGCGGGCCGGCTCGGGCTCTTCCAGCGGGACCGCGCCGGTCACACGATCGAGCATCGCCCGGCGTAGCTGGTCGCGGCCGCCGATATAGACGTACAGCGAGGCGGGGCCGGTGTCCAGCTCGGTGGCAACGCGGCGCATCGTGACCGCGTCGAGGCCCTCGGCGCGGAGAATCGTCAGCGCCGTCTCGACGATCAGGTCTTCGCTCAGCGGGGGCTTGGCGGGACGGTCCCGGGTGCTGCGGGGGTGGGCCGTCGGCACAACGCGAAGTCTAGTTGACACGACGGCCGTTCGTCACGTACAGTGTTCGTTACGAACAGCGTTCGCCACGAACAGTGTTTTGCTACCGGAGGTCGACATGAGTGCATCCGCCCCACCCGTTCTCGCAGATCCCCCACCCGCCGCCGACGTGCCGAGCGGTCCCTACCGCTGGCGCTGGATCGTCCTCGCGGTCGTCCTCGCCGCCGAGGTCATGGACCTGATGGACGCCACGATCGTCAACGTGGCGGGTCCGTCGATCCGATCCGACCTGGGCGGGGGCGCGACCACCCTGCAGTGGCTGTCGGCCGCCTACACGCTGGCGTTCGCCGTGCTGCTTGTGACCGGCGCCCGGCTGGGCGACATCTTCGGCCGCCGCCGGCTGTTTTTGATCGGCTCGGCGGGCTTCACGGCGATGTCGGCGATGTGTGCCGTCGCGGCGTCTCCCGGCATGCTGATCGTCACCCGGGCGCTGCAGGGCGCATTCGGCGCGCTGCTCATCCCCCAGGGGTTCGGGATGCTCAAAGAGGTCTTCCCCGAGGAGGAGATGCCCAAGGTGTTCGCCGCCTTCGGCCCGGTGATGGGCCTGTCGGCGATCGCCGCCCCGATCCTCGCCGGCGTCCTCATCGATGCCGACGTGCTCGGGACCGGCTGGCGGCTCGTGTTCCTGATCAACGTGCCGATCGGCCTGTTCGCGCTCGTCACGGCCGTCCGGGTGCTGCCCCGCGGGGCCTCCCACGCCGGGGTGCGGCTCGACGTGACGGGCATGTTGCTCGTCGGGCTGGCCGCGGTGGCGATCATCTACCCGCTGATCCAGGGCCGCGCCGACGGCTGGCCGGCGTGGATCTTCGCGATGCTGGCCGCCGGCTTCGCCCTGCTGGGAGCGTTCGTCGCCTACGAGCGCCGGCGCCGCGAGGCGCCGCTGATCGAGCCCGGCCTGCTGCACAACCGCACCTACACGACGGGGGTCGCCGTCGCGCTGGCGTTCTTCGCCACGTTCGCCGGCCTGCTGCTGATCGTGTCGCTGTTCTGCCAGCTCGGCGAGGGCTTCTCCCCCACCCACGCCGGCCTGACGCTGATGCCGATGACAGTCGGCATGGTGATCGCGATGATCCTGTCGTTCGCGCTCGTCGCCACGCTCGGTCGCCACATGCTCCACATCGGCGTCGCCCTCGTCGCCGCCGGGACGATCGCGATGGCGCTGACCGTTTCCGGAGCTCACTCCGTGAGCTCGTGGGAGCTGGCCCCGGGCCTGTTCGTCATCGGCCTCGGAGCCGGGTTCAGCTTTGGCCAGCTGTTCGACTTCATCCTCGCCGGTGTGGCAATGGACGAGGTCGGGTCGGCGTCGGGCGTGCTCAATGCCGTCCAGCAGCTGGCCTCGGCGCTCGGCGTGGCGGTGCTGGGCACGGTGTTCTTCAGCCACATCGGCATCCGCCATCTGGCGACCGACGGGCTGGCCACCACCGCGTGGGTGTGCCTGATCCCGCTGGCGATCACGGCGCTGCTCGTCTTCCGGCTGCCGATACGGGCCCGCCAGGAGCACTAGTACTAACTCAGAGGATGGTGGCCGTCCCCAGCTCGACGTCCCCCGCCGGCAGGGCGGCCGCCACCTCGCTGAAGTCCCCCGAGCGCGCCCAGGCGTCAAGGGCGCCGGTGGCCGACACGGCCTTGAGGGCCTCGGCGGCCAGCGGGAGGAACTGCCGGCCCGACAAGGACGCGCATTCGGCGACAGCCTCGGCGACCGTGCGCGCGGGGCTGTACACCCGGCGGGTGACGATCGCCTCAAACGCGTCGGCCTGGGCGAGGAGCGCGGCTCCGTCGTCGATCTCCTCGGCGGTGAGCCCGTCGGGGTAGCCGCGACCGTCGGGGCGCTCGTGGTGGCCACGGACCCAGGTGACCTGCTCCCTCGTGAGCACGTCCTGGAGCATCTCGGCGCCGACCGCCGCGTGGCGCTTCATCTGCTCGTACTCCTCCGCGGTCAGCGCTCCCGGCTTGAGCAGGATCGCGTCGGGAACGCCGATCTTGCCGACGTCGTGTACGAGGGCCGCCTCCTGCAGGCGGGCGACCGGCGCGGGGGGCCAGCCGGCCGCCTCGGCCAGGCGCGTGGCCAGGGCGGCGACGCGATCGGAGTGACGCCGGGTGGCCGGGTCCTTGGCGTCGATGGCGCGTGCCAGGGCGCCGATCCCGACCAGCGCCCGCGTGCGTTCGAGGTGCTTGGCGCGATCGGCGGCGCTGAGCTCGCGGACGACCGCCGGGTCGAACACGCACGAGCGATCGCGGCCGTGGGCCTTGGACCAGTACAGGGCGCCGTCGGCGAGCTCGAACAGCCGCTCGGCGCTACCTGCGGTGGCCAGGTCACAGATGCCCGCCGACGAGGTCACCACCATGCCCTCGGCGTCGCGCAGGGCCACGGTGATCGCGGCGCGGGCGCGCTCGACGGTCGTCACGGCCGTCACCGCGTCGACCTGGTCGAGCACGAGGGCGAACTCGTCGCCGCCGACCCGTGCCAGCAGATCGCCGGGGCGCAGGAGTCCGCGCAGCGCCCCGGCGGCGGCCGTCAGCAGGTGGTCGCCGGCCCGGTGGCCGCGCATCTCGTTGACGACGCGGAAGTCGTCGATGTCGAAGAGCACGAGGGACAGCGATCCGCCATGGCGCTGCGCGCGAGCGACTGTCTCCTGCATCGCCTCGTGGAACGTGCGGTGGTTGACCAGGCCGGTGAGCGGGTCGCTCGTCGCCTGGCGGACAAGCTGCTCCTGGGACTCGATGTTGCCGATCGCCTGACCGGTCAGCTCCGACAGTTCGATCTGGCGCCGGGCGTCATCGCCGGTGTAGGCCTGCGGGTCCATCGAAGCGGTGATCAGCCCGCCCCACAGCCGACCGCCGGCATAGACAGGCACCGCGAACGCCGCCTGGCAACCCGCGTCGCCGAACACCCGGCTGATCGTGCCGTCGGCGGCCGTGGAGCGGATCGGCCGGCCGGCCGCGATCGCTCGGCGAAACTCGTGGGCGGGATCGGAGACGCGGATCCCGAGCGTCAGCTTGAGGTCGTCGTCGGCGGTCCAGTTGCCGAGGACCTCGGTATGCGTACCCCCGAGGTCGCGCCCGACCGACGCCGCCCGCACCCCCAGCAGCTGTCCCAGCTCGCGGGCGATCATCTGAAACAGATCGTCGGGCTCGGTGCCCCGCACCACCGCCTCGGCGACACGGCGCAGCATGCCGTGCTCGGCGGCCAGCTGGGAGGCCTGCTCCTCGGCGGCTTTCTGCTCGGTGATGTCGAACAGCGACGCCAGCAGTCCCTCCGGGAACGGCCGGATGTGCGTCCGGTACCAGCCGGAGAAGCCCTTGGCCATGAACTCCCGCTCGGCGTTGCTCGCCATCGCCTCGCGGTAGTTGCGCTCGATCAGCGTCCCCCGGATCTTCGGCAGCAGCTCCCACAGCGAGCGCCCGATGTCGGCCGTCCCGTCGACGGGGAAGTGACGCTCGAACTCTCCGTTGGCGAACAGGATCCGCCACTCGCGATCGACGGCGAGCAGCATCACCGGCGCCGCCGACAGGAGCGCATGCTCCCACCAACGATCACGCCGGCCGAAGCTCACTGACGCACCTCCCGCACGGGTCTGCATCGTTCACCTAGATTTAAAGTGTATTGCGCTTCGATCCCCGCGGTTGCCGGTTATTGCGCCGAAATGTCCAGCTTTGGAGCAATTTCGCCAAAGACCGTCAAGCGCCTGCGTGCGTGGCCATGAAGAAGACCGTGAGGACGACGATCAACGACTGGACCGCGCCGGCGATCGACAGCTGGTTGAACACCGCCTGGTAATCGGCGCTGAACGAAAACGCGCTCGAGGAGCCGGGGCCGGCCACCGGAGCCGCCGTCAGGTCACGCTGGGAGACCTCGATCAGCTTGCGCACCCGGGGAGCCATCAGGCCTCCCTCCACGGCCCCGATCGCGACGACCGCGAAGAAGCCCCACTGCACGTAGAAGGCGGAGAACTGATGCTCCTTGGAGGCCAGGTAGATGCCGCACACGAGCACGATCAACAGTCCCGGGTAGACGAGCTGCCGCGTCAGCAGCTGCATCATCCGGAAGAACCACGGCATCGCGCCGGGCTCCAGGCGGGAGCCGACGCGGAAGAAGATCGGATAGGCGAAGGTGACGCCGAAGCCAACCACCACCCCCAGGATGTGGACGGCGAGGACGAGGTCCTGAACGGCGACGGCGGAGACGAGCACGGCGGCGAGGGCCTAAAAGGCCGGGCGGTAGTCGCCGAACACGTCACGCATCGCGCCGCAGACCTCGCCGACCGAGCAACGGTCCTTGAGCGCCTGGCGCAGGCTGGGCAGGAGGTTGTCGGCTCCTTCAGCGGCGGCGCGGAGCTCCGCCAGGCGGGTCTGCACGACCTCAAGGTCGCGGTCCGCCTTGAACGCCTCCAGGCGGACAACCTGCTCGCGCTCTGACTCGGGATCGACGCGCAGGGTGTCGGGCACGTCGACGGAGTCCTCGACGTACTTGTTGACGCCGACGACGATGTCCTGCTCGGTGCGATAGCGCTCGTGGTACCCGAACGCCGATTCCTCGATCTCGGCCGTGATGAACTCGATCGCCCGCACCGAGCCGCCGAGCTGGTCGACCTTGTCGATCAGCTCCTGGGCGCGCGCCTCGATCTCGTCGGTCAGCGCCTCCACGAAATACGAGCCGGCGAACGGGTCGACGGTGTCGGCCGCACCGGACTCATACCCGATGATCTGCTGGGTGCGCAGGGCGATCGTGGCCGCGCGCTCCGTCGGCAGCGCCAGCGCCTCGTCAAAGCCGTTGGTGTGCAGCGACTGCGTGCCGCCGCACACGGCGGCAAACCCCTGCAAGGCCACGCGCACGATGTTGTTCTCCGGCTGCTGGGCGGTCAGCGTGACCCCGCCCGTCTGCGTGTGAAAGCGCATCCGCCACGAGCGCTCGTCCTGGGCGCCGAAGCGCTCGCGCATGATCTGCGCCCACATCCGCCGGGCGGCGCGGAACTTGGCCACCTCCTGAAAGACGTTGTTGTGACCGTTGAAGAAGAACGCCAGCCGGGGGGCGAAGCGGTCGATCTCCAGGCCGGCGTCGAGCGCCGCATGCACGTAGGCGATTCCGTTGGCGAGGGTGAAGGCCACCTCCTGCACGGCCGAGCACCCCTTCTCGCGGAAGTGATAGCCGCTGATCGACACCGTGTTCCACTTCGGCACCCGCTCGTCGCAATAGGCGAACAGGTCGGTGGTCAACCGGATCGCGCCCTCGGGCGGGTAGATGTAGTTCCCGCGGGCGATGTACTCCTTGAGGATGTCGTTCTGCGTCGTGCCCCGCAGCTGATCGGCGGCCACGCCCTGCTCTTCCCCGACGAGCTCGTACAGCAACAGCAGCACGCTCGCGGGCGCGTTGATCGTCATCGACGTCGACACCTGGTCAAGCGGGATCTGGTCAAACGCCATGCGCATGTCGTCGATCGAGTCGATCGCCACCCCGGTCCGCCCCACCTCCCCCAGGCAGCGAGGATCGTCGGAGTCCAGGCCCAGCTGGGTCGGCAGGTCGAATGCCATGCTCAGCCCCGTCGAGCCCTTCGACAGCAGATAGCGGTAGCGCGCGTTCGATTCCTTCGCGCTCGCATACCCCGCGTACTGGCGCATCGTCCACAGCTGCTTGCGGTACATCTCCCGATGCACCCCGCGCGTGTACGGATACTCACCCGGCTCTCCCAGCCGCTCACCCAGGTCCTGCGGCAGGTCGCGCTCGTCGTACAACGCAGCGATCTCAATCCCGGAATCGGTAAACCGCCGCGGGTCGTCGGGGCCGACAATCGGCGCAATCGTCCGGTGCTCGTCAGCCGTTGCCATGCAGCTCATGACGTTACCGGTTGCCGGGCTGGGCGGACGGGCTCACGCCCATCCCCCCATGGCCTGCGAAGAGCAGGAGCCTGGGAGGTCAGCGGGGCACGGTGGACGGCAGCGCGTTGCTCGGGAGCCCGGCTGGTGCCCCCCGCACGCCGGAACCAAGAGCCAGGCGACCGAGCAACGCGAGGCCGTTCGCCGTGTCCCCGCCCCGAGCAACGCGAGGGCGTTCGCCACGCCCCTGCCCCTACAGAACCTTATGGAGAAAGACCTGCGTGCGCTCATGGCGCGGGTTGTCCAGGACGTCGGCGGGCTTGCCGGACTCGACCACCACCCCTGCGTCCATGAACACCACGGTGTCGGCCACCTCTCTGGCGAACCCGATCTCGTGGGTGACGACAATCATCGTCATCCCGTCGAAGGCCAGCTTGCGCATGGCGTCGAGGACGTCGCCGACCAGCTCGGGGTCGAGCGCCGAGGTCGGCTCGTCGAACAGCATCAGCTTGGGCTGCATCGCGAGCGCGCGAGAGATGGCCACCCGCTGCTGCTGGCCGCCGGAGAGCGCGACGGGGTAGACGTTGGCCTTGTCGGCGAGACCGACCTGGTCGAGCAGCTTTTCGGCCCGGGCGCGCGCCTCGGATCGCTTGACGCCCCCGACCTTCATGGGGGCGAGGGTGACGTTCTCGAGCGCGGTCATGTGCGGGAAGAGGTGGAAGTGCTGGAACACCATCCCGATCTCGGCCCGCTTGCGGGCGACCTCCTTCTCGTGCAGCTCGTGCAGCTTGTCCCCGGCTTCGCGGTAGCCGACGAGCTCGCCGTCGACCGACAGACGGCCCGAGTTGATCTTCTCCAGATGGTTGATGCAGCGCAAGAACGTCGACTTGCCCGAGCCCGAGGGTCCGAGCAGGCACATCACCTCGCCGCGCGCCACCTCCAGGTTGATGCCCTGCAGCACCTCGAGGCGCCCGAAGCGCTTGTGCACGCCCTCGGCCTGGACCATCGGCCTGCTCACGCGATCCCCCGGTTGCCCATCCACCGCGCCCGCATCGTCAGCTGCTCGGCGCGGGAGAACCCGCGCCCATAGCGGCGCTCAATGAAGTACTGCCCGACGTACAGCACGCTCGTCATCGCCAGATACCAGATGCAGGCCACGATCAGCAGGGGGATCTCCAGGTAGTTCACGCTGTAGATCTGCTGAACGGCGAACAGCAGATCGACCACGGAGCCCAGCACCAGCACCAGAGACGTGTTCTTCAGCATCGAGATCGTCTCGTTACCGGTCGGGGGGATGATCACCCGCATCGCCTGGGGGAGCACGATCAGCCGCAGCGCCTGCAGGCGGGAAAGCCCCAGCGACTGGGCGGCCTGGGTCTGCCCCTCGTCAACCGAGATGATCCCGGCGCGCACGATCTCCGCCATGTAGGCGCCCTCGTTGAGCCCAAAGCCCAGCAGAGCAGCGACGAACGCCGGGATCAGTGAGTTGTAGGAGGGGTTGATGATCGCCGGCCCGCCGAAGGGCACCCCCAGCGTGACGTGCTTGAACAGCGCCGCCCCGAACAGCCAGAACAGCAGCTGGACGAGCAGCGGGGTGCCGCGGAAGAACCAGATGTACAGCCAGCTGAAACCCGACACGATCGGGTTGAGCGATAGCCGCATCACGGCCATCACGACCCCCAGCAGGATCCCGATGAGCATCGAGAGAACCGTCAGCTCGATTGTCTTCAGAACCCCACTGATGATCCGGTGATCGAACAGGTAGTGCCCGACCGTGCCCCACATGAAGTTGGGGTTGACGATCACCGCCCGGACGAGCGACGCCGCGACGATCAGCACGATCACCGCCACGACCCATCGCCACGGATGCCGGACGGGCACGGCCTGAATGTCGTCAGGCCGTGCCGTGTGCTGCTTGGATGACTCTGAGGTGCTCACCCCGGAGTCGTATTTGTACTGGTTACGAGGTCGCCCCGTTGATCTTGACCTGTGCGGAGGTGATCGCGCCCGCCTGGACGCCCCACTTGGTGAGGATCTTCGTGTAGGAGCCGTTCTTGATCAGCGCCTTGAGCGCTGCCTCAACGGCCGGAGCCAAACCGCTCTTCTTGGGGATCGCCAGCCCGTATGGGGCGGCGGCGAATGTCGGGCCGACGAGCTTGAACTGCCCGTTTGACTTCTTGACCGCATAGGCGGCCGGCGGCGAGTCGGCGAAGCCGAGCTGCGCACGGCCGGAGGACAGCGCCAGGTTGGCGCCGTTCTGGTCCGGGAATGAGAGCACCTTCACCGCCTTGCCGCCGCACTTCTTGCTCTGCGTCTGGGCATCGGCCTCCTCGGTCGTGCCCTTCTCGACCGCGATCGTCTTGCCGCAGATGTCCGCCAGCGTGGACACAGCGACTCCACCCGACGCCTTGGTGAAGAACGACTCGCCGGCCGAGAAGTAGTCGACGAAGTCGACGGTCTTCTCGCGCACCTTGGTGTCGGTGAACGACGAGGCCCCGATGTCGTACTTGCCGGCCGCCAGGCCGGGGATGATGCCGTCGAAGGTCTCGTTGACGACCTTGGCCTTGAGGCCCATCGCCGCCGCCACAGCGGCCGACAGGTCGGCGTCCATCCCGATCACGGTCTTGCCGTCGGAGGCGAAGAACTCGTTCGGCGCGTAGCTCGCGTCGGCCGCCACGGTCAGCGTGCCCTTGGACTTGATCGCCGCCGGCACGAGCTTGGCGACCGCCGGATCGGTGCCCGAGGCCGACCCGCCGCCCGACGGCGCGCTGCTGCTCGACGCCGCCGTGCTCGTGGCCGCGGCCGACGAGGACGTCGACGACGAACTACTGCTGCTGCCACACCCCACCGCGGCCGTGACACACAGCGCCAGCAGCGCTGCCGAAAGCCAGCCCCTCCAGATACGCATAAAGCTCCTCCGAAATCGATTGCACCCCCAGAAACGGGTCGCACGAGGATAAGGAACATCGTGAGCGTCCGTCCGACACGTAGCGCAGCCTTAACAGGGCGTAGCCTTGGGGCGATGCAAGTGCAAATCCGATTGTTCGCCGGGCTGCGAGAGCGGGCCGGAGCCACCGAGGTGGCGCTCGAGCTGCCGGAGGGTGCCCGGGTGGCGGACGCACTCGCCCAGCTGCAGCACGTGACCGGTGACCTGCCGGTGGTGATGGCCGTCAACCAGGAGTACGCCGACGAGCAGGCGCTGCTGGCCAGCGGCGACGAGTTGGCGCTGATCCCGCCGGTGTCCGGCGGGTCGGTGGGCATCGCGCACGTCCGCGTCACCGCTGAGCCGCTGACCCTCGATCCCCTGATCGAACGCGTGCGCGACCCGCGGGCCGGCGCCGTGGTCACCTTCAGTGGCGTCACGCGCGACGTCGCCCAGCTCGACTACGAGGCCTACGTCGAGATGGCCGAGCGCAAGCTGGCCCAGATCGTTCAGGCGGCGATCGAGCGCCACGGGTTGTGCGCGGCAGCTGCCGAGCACCGAATCGGACTCGTACCCCTGTCCGAGCCCTCGGTGACCGTCGCCGCATCGGCACCGCACCGCGGCGAGGCGTTCGCGGGAGCACGCGAGATCATCGACGAGATCAAGGCCCAGGCTCCGATCTGGAAGCAGGAAGAGGGCGAATGGAAAGCGGGCACCAAGCCGGGCTGACCGCCCTGCCGGCGGTGCACGAGCTGGCCGCCCGGCTCGATGCGCCGCACGCGCCGGCGGTGATCGCGGCCCGCCGGGCGATCGGCGAACAGCGCGAGCGGCTGCGCCGCGGAGGTGAGGCGGTCACGATCGAGACCCTGACGGAGCGGGCCCGTGTCCACCTGCAGCCGTCCCTGCGGCGGGTGATCAACGCCTCCGGCGTGATCGTCCACACCAACCTGGGGCGGGCGCCGCTGCCCGCGGCCGCTCGCGATGCGGTGACTGCCGCCGCCCAGGGCTACTGCAACCTCGAGCTCGACCTGAACTCCGGCGAGCGCGGCTCGCGCCACAGCCATGTCGCCGGGCTGCTGCGTGAGCTGACCGGCGCGCAGGACGCGATCGCCGTCAACAACGGCGCGGGCGCGGTGCTGCTGGCGGCCGCCGCGCTGGCCGGAGCGAGCGCGGGCGATCCCACGATCATCGTCTCGCGCGGGCAGCTGGTGGAGATCGGCGGCGGCTTCCGGATCCCCGACGTCATCGCCCAGGCGGGGGCGACGATGGTCGAGGTCGGGACCACGAACCGCACCCGGCTCGCCGACTACGCGCGAGCCGTTAAGGTGGGGGGGACCGGGTCCGTTGTACTGAGGGTGCACCAGTCCAACTTCCGCACGCTCGGGTTCGTGAGCGAGGTCGCCGTCGAGGAACTGTGCGGGCTCGGGGTGCCTGTCATCGACGACGTCGGCTCGGGCGCGCTCGCCGCCGGCGTTCCGGCATTTGCCGACGAGCCGTCGCCGCGGCGCTCGATCGCCGCCGGGGCGGCGCTCGTGTGCTGCTCGGGCGACAAGCTGCTCGGGGGACCGCAGGCCGGGCTGCTGCTCGGCGCCACAGAGGCGATCGCCACCGCCCGCGCGCACCCGCTGGCGCGCGCACTGCGGATCGACAAGCTTTCGCTGGCCGCGCTCGAGGCGACGCTGGCGCTGTATCGCGATCCGGCGCACGCCCGCACCGAGATCCCGGTCCTGGAGATGCTCGAGCGCTCGCCGGCCACGCTCGAGGAGATGGCGCAGCGGTTGGCCGAGCGGATCGGACCGGGGGCGCGCGTTGTCGCCACGGTGTCCCGCGTGGGTGGTGGGGCGCTGCCGCTCACCGAGCTGCCGGGCCCGGCGGTCGCGCTGCGCGGGGAGCCGGCCGCACTCGCCGCCGCCCTGCGCGACGGCGATCCACCAGTCGTGGCCCGGATCCACGACGGCGAGGTGCTGCTCGACCCGCGCACCTTGGCCGGCGACGAGCTGGAATCGCTGGCGGACGCGGCCCGTCGCGCGCTGGCGCGGCCATGAGCCCGGCGGGTCCGCTGACGCTCGGCACCGCCGGCCACATCGACCACGGCAAGACGGCGCTGATCAGGGCGCTCACGGGGGTCGACACCGACCGGCTGGCGGCCGAGCGCGAGCGCGGGATCTCGATCGAGCTCGGCTACGCGCCGCTGCAGCTGCCGTCAGGCCGGCGGCTGTCGGTGATCGACGTTCCCGGCCACGAGCGTTACGTGCGCACAATGGTCGCGGGCGCGACGGGAATCGACCTGTTCCTGATGACGATTGCCGCCGACGACGGGGTGATGCCCCAGACGCGCGAGCACGCGGCGATCCTGCGCGCTCTCGACGTGACCCGCGGGGTCGTGGCGGTGACCAAGGCCGACGTAGCCGACCCGGCAGACGCCATGACCCAGGCGGCCGAGCTGCTTGCGGGCATCGAGGCGGTCCCCGTTTCCTCGGCGACCGGTGCCGGCCTCGACGAGCTGCGGGCGGCTCTGGAGCGGGCCGCCGCGGCAGCGACCAGCCGGGCGCAGACGGACCGTCCCGCCCGGCTGCACATCGATCGCGCGTTCAGCATCCGGGGCGCCGGCACGGTCGTGACGGGCACGCTCTGGTCGGGCGAGATCGGGCGGGGCGACGTGGTCGAGCTCGCGCCCGGCGAACGACGCGCGCGCGTCCGCGGCGTCCAGGTGCACGATGAGCCGGTGACGAGAGCCCGCGCCGGGCAACGGGTCGCCGTGAATCTCGTCGGCGTCGCCCGGTCAGACGTCGAGCGCGGTGACGTGCTCGGCGCCGGACTGGCGGAGACGTACCGCTTGGACGCCGCGCTGGAGCTCTCCGATGAGGAAGCCGAGGCGACGCGGGTCCAGGTGCATCACGGGACCCGCGAGACGCCGGCGCGGCTCAGCTGGCTGGGTGGCCGCTTCTGGCAGGTGCGTCTCGAGCAGCCGCTGGTCGCGGTCGCCGGCGACCGCATCATCGTCCGCCGCATCGGCCCGCCGGACACGCTCGGCGGCGGCGTGATCCTCGACGCGCATCCCCGCCGCCACGGCCCCAGCCGGCAGACAACCGAGCGCCTCAGCCGCCTCGTGCGCGGTGAGCCGATCGAGGACGACGTGGAGGAGGTCGCAACCCAGACGGCCCCGGCCGGGGCGCCAACTCTGTCGGGAGCGGCACTGGCCACCGAACAACGCCTGCGCGACGCCTGGCTACAACCGCCGCTCGACTCCGAGCTCGACGGCGCCGACCTGGCGGCGCTGCGGGCGGCCGGCCGCGCCGTCCGCGTCTCGCCGACGCTGCACTTCCATCCCGACGCGCTGGCCGAGGCCGAGCGCCGGATCGTCGAGCTGGCCGGCGGACCCGGCGGCTCGGTGACGCTCGCCCGGGTCCGCGATGCGCTGGGCAGCTCACGCAAGTTCGCCACCGCCCTGCTCGCCCACCTGGACTCCGCGCGGGTAACGGTACGGCGCGGCGATGAGCATGTCGTACGACGCACTCGGTAGATTGGCCGCCATGTCAACCGCCCTCGTCACCGGCGGCGCCGGCTTCCTCGGCTCGCATTTGTGCGACGAGTTGCTCGCCCGCGGTCACCGTGTCATCTGCATCGACAACTTCGAGACCGGCTCGCTGGAGAACATCGAGCACATCCGTACCGACCAGTTCGAGTACCGCCAGATCGACATCATCGAGCCCTACTTCGTCGATGAGCCGGTCGACTTCGTCTACCACTTCGCCTCTCCGGCATCCCCGATCGACTACCTGCGCCTCCCGCTGCACACGCTGAAGGTCGGCTCCTACGGGACCCACCACACGCTCGGGCTGGCCAAGAAGCACCGCGCGCGCTTTCTCACCGCCTCCACCAGCGAGGTCTACGGCGACCCCAAGGTCCATCCCCAACCCGAGACCTACTGGGGTCATGTCAACCCGATCGGCCCGCGCGGCGTCTACGACGAGGCCAAGCGCTATGCCGAGGCACTGACGATGGCCTATCACCGCCAGCAGGGCGTCGACACCGCAATCGTGCGGATCTTCAACTCGATCCTGGCCGACGAGCAGGTTCTCTATGACGACGGCCGTGAGCTGCGGCGTGAGAAGGTCTCGGAAATGGCCGGGCGGCTGGCGCGCTACGCAGTGGCCGCAGGGTACGTACCCAAGTCCGCCCCCCGGGCCAGCGGCGTGGCCCTGCTCGATGCGGGGTTCTCCCCAGCGATGGAATATCCGCTGGAGCACTTCACCGTGCCGTCGTTCACCACGGGCGGGACGATGGTGTCAGCGCCCACGCAGGCGCTCATCGCGCATCCGACCGACGAGCGCTGCTTCGAGCTCCGCACCCGCTATGGACGATCGGTCAAGGTGACGGGACATCATTCCGTCTTCGTCGCGGGCGACGACGGCGAGCCGGTGGCCAAGCCCGCCGAGGACCTGGAGGTCGGCGAGGCGATCGCCATCGCGCGCCGGATCAGCGTTCCCGAGCGCGACCGCCGGCAGATCAGCATGATCGAGGTCTGGCGCTGGAACGAGGGTGATCCGTGGGAGCTGACGGTCGAGGCGCCCGGCCTGGGCGAGCTCGCCTGGGAGCACCGCCGCGACCTCTTCGGCCAGCTCGTCTCGCAGAATCGCAACTCAGGCCCGAACTGGCGCAACGGCGCCTGGACGAAGATCATCCGCATGCGACAGTCCGACCGGATTCCGCTGCCTTGCTTCTGGCGCCTGGGCATCGACATGCCCGACGCCGCGAAGGTACGGATGCGCTGTGCCGGGTCCAGCGTGCCGATGCCGAACCACGTCGAGCTCACCGAGGACGTTCTCTGGCTGCTCGGCCTGTGGGTGGCCGAGGGCTCCTGGCACGAGAGCGACCACGACTCGTTCCTCACGCTGAGTGCTGACGCCGCGCTCTTGGAGCGCGCCGCCGCGATCTTCGAGGAGCAGCTGGGCCTCCACGTCGTCCGCGCGCCCGCCAGTGCCGCGCGGGCAGCGTCGATCTTCATCCATTCCCGGCTGCTGCTGGGGCTGATGGACTTCCTCGGCTTCGGCAACAACGCCAAGCGGATCCCCGGCTGGATCCTCGGACTCCCGCTCAGCCGGCTGAAGTGGTTCATCGAGGGCTACCGTGAGGGCGACGGCGTGCACTCGGGTAGACGCTTCGAGGAGCAGACCAAGCACTACTTCAGCACGGTCCACGATGAGCTCAAGGACGATCTGATCGTCGCCTTTGCCCGGTTCGGGCTCGTCCCGTCCGTGCGCCGCTACGAGACCACGTTCAAGGCCAGGACCGGAGACCGGGCATACCCCTTCTGGGCTCTCTCTCTGTGCAACGTCGCCCCCTGGAGCCCGCTGGAATGGGACGCCGGCGTCATCCAGCAGCTCAACGCTCGTGTCCATGGCGATCTCGTCTGGGCCCCGATCCGCGCGATCGAGGAGGTGCCCGCCACCGACCTCGTCTACGACTTCTCCGTACCCGGCCTGGAGAACTTCTGGGCCGGAACCGGCGTCGTTGCGGCCAATACCTTCGGCCCCAGGATGCGACCTCACGACGGCCGGGCGATCCCGACGTTCATGCGCCAGGCGCTACAGGACCGGCCGATCACGGTGTTCGGCGACGGGTCCCAGACACGGTCGTTCTGCTATGTCGACGATCTCGTGCGGGGCATCATCTTGCTGTCGGAGTCCGGACACCACGATCCGGTCAACATCGGCAACCCCAAGGAGTTCACGCTCCTCGAGCTCGCCGAAGCCGTGATCGACATCACCGGGTCGAAGTCGGAGATCGTCTACGAGGCGCTGCCGACCGACGATCCGCAGGTTCGCCGGCCGGATATCACCAAGGCCCAGGAGCTGCTCGGCTGGAACCCGGAGGTGGAGCTGCGCGAGGGCCTGCAGCGCACCCTGGACCAGTCCGGCCCGGAGATGCTCATCGGGTCCGCGCGCTGACCGTTCGCACAGGGCCGGGCCCGCAGGTTCGATACCAGATTCCTCGTAACTTCGGGGAACGGATACCGTTACCACCAGGCGGGGGCCTCTACGGCTTCTGCCCTGCATCGTGACGATCGACCACAAACAGGCAATCCACAGCACGACCACGGGGAGGCATGCGGATCGATATCCGCCGCCGCCGCTGGTGCTGCCCGAGCGCGACGTCCGGCGCAAGCGCCCTCCCTTCTTCTCGTTCCTGCTGCGCCGCGAGACGCTGCGGCGTGTCTCCCGCGTGGCGTCCCTGCTGGCGTTCGATTTCGCCGGCGTCACCGCGGCGATCTTCACTGCGCTCGGGCTCAAGCTGGCGGTGCGCGGCAACTTCACCGTCGACGCCGCCTGGGCCAACACCCGCTCGGCGCTGGCCTTCGCCTACCTGCTGACCGTGCTGATGTTCGCCCGCGCCGACCTCTACGCCGACCGGCCGCGGCGCCCGGGGTTGCCCAAGATCGTCGCCGCGCTGTTTCAGGCGACGGTGCTCGGATTGGTGTTCGCGTTGGCCAACGGCAATCACTTCTCCAGCTACTTCCTCTTCTACGGCTCGCTGTTCTTCGGACTCGTCTACATCTCGGGCCTGCGGGAGGTCTACACGCGGGTCACCGGCTGGGCGCTGGAGCAGGCCGGCTACCGGCGCCGGGCGATCCTCGTGGGCTCGGGCCGCCACATCGACGCCGTCGCCCACGCCCTGGGAGGACGCTCGCGGACGAACGTCGACCTCGTCGGCTACATCTCGCTGACCCCGCGTCCGCAGAACGGACTGCGCTCGCTCGGCCAGCTCGACGATCTCAGCGCCGTGCTCGGCGCCGAGCGCGTCGACGAGGTGATCATCGCCGACCCGGACTTCCCCCAGGAGCGAGCGCTCGACCTTGTCGACCGATGTCACCAGCGCGGCGTAACCGTCCACGTCGCCCCGTCGACGATGGAGATCCTGATCGATCGCGCCGAGTTCAGCCCGGGCGAGTCGGTCCCGCTGTTCACGCTGCGCCCGCCGGTGTTCGACGGGGTCCAGTTCGCTGCCAAGCGGACGTTCGACCTCGTCCTGGCCACGATCGGACTGATCCTGATCTCGCCGCTGCTGCTCGCCTCGGCGATCGCGGTCAAGCTCTCCAGCCGCGGCCCGATCATCTACCGCTCGGTCCGCCCCGGCATCGCCGGCAAGCCGTTTCGCTGCTTCAAGTTCCGCACGATGCGCGTCGACGCCGACATCCCCGAGGACGAGCTCGAACAGCTCAACGAGTCCTCCGGCGCCCTGTTCAAGATCCGCGACGATCCCCGCCTGACGCGCGTCGGGCGCCTCCTGCGCCGTTACTCGATCGACGAGCTGCCCCAGCTGGTCAACGTGGTCCGCGGCGAGATGTCGCTCGTCGGGCCGCGGCCGCTGCCGATGCGCGACTTCGAGCGCCTCGAGGAGTGGCACAAGAAGCGCTACCTCGTGCTGCCGGGGATCACCGGCCTGTGGCAGGTCTCCGGCCGGGCCGAGCTGGATTTCGACGATCTGGTGCGGCTCGACTTTCTGTACCTGGAGCGCTGGTCGGTGTTCCTGGACCTGTCGATCATGATCAAGACGATTCCCGCCGTGCTCACCCGGCGGGGCGCCTACTGAGACGCCGCGTCGCGTCGACTGCCGTTCTCTGTAGCCTGGGCAGCCGAATGCCGCCCACCGACCGGTTCGTGATCAGCTTCGCCGCCGAGCCGCCCCAGGAAGCGCTTGCGTACGGGCGCTGGGCGGACACCCTGCGTGAGCACTTCCTCGCCGCCTGCCGGGAGATCGACTCCGAGGACGAGGACCTCGGCGAGGCCGGGGACATCGCGTGGTTTCCCGATCGCAGCTACTGCGGGCGCACCTACGTGCCGGCGGTGGCGCGGACGACCACCGGCTTTGAATTGTTCGGCTACGTGTCCTTCAGCGAGAGCTCCGGCGGACCGCGCGAGTTCGAGGCGGTCGCCGACTTCACCTCCGAGACGGCGGAGTCCAATCCCGACTGGAAGCTCGACCTCAACGACGACGTCGTCGGCGAGTGGCGCGGCGAGAAGGGCAACCGCGCCGAGATGACGCTCGTCTGGGGCGTCCCGCTGATCCCGGGCGGCGCGATCGTGACCGCCGAGCTGGCCAGTCTGGCCGTCGATCAGTGCGAGCTCGTCGAGGAGCGCTTCACGCTGGTGGCACCCGACAACTACCGCTCGGACTACCTTGAGGTCAAGCTGTGGGACAAGCGCGGCTCAGAGCTCGCCTCGGAGTCCCTGTACGTCGACGACGACGAGGAAGACGACGACGAGGATGAAGAAGAGGAGGAGGACGACTCGGATCGGCCGGGGCCGCACTCGGCCGATAGCTGGGGATAGCCCGAGCCGGGCCTTTTGCCTACGGCGCCACCCACCTCACGACGGGGCGGCGTGGGTTGGTCAGGCCTGGGTCTCGGCCGCCGGGAGCGACGGCTCGGCGCTGCGCCGCGGGCGCTGATGGGTGAGGGCGGCCGGTAGCCGGGTCGCGACCTCTTCGTCGGTCAGCGGGTAGTGGCAGGCCGCCACGCCGCCGCCGTCCTTGGGCTCGAGCAGCGGCTCCTGGTCGGAGCACAGCGGCTGGGCCTTGGGGCAGCGGGTGTGAAAGCGGCACGCCGACGGCGGGTTGGCCGGGCTGGGCACGTCGCCGGTCAGCAGCTGGCGCTCGCGCTTGCCGCCGGTCGGATCGGCGACCGGCACGGCGGACAGCAGCGCGCCCGTATACGGATGGCGAGGCGTGGTGTAGAGCACATCGCTCCCCGCGAGCTCCACCACCTTGCCGAGGTACATGACGGCCACGCGGTCGCACATGTGGCGCACCACCGACAGGTCATGGGCGATGAAGATCAGCGTCAGGCCCAGTTCGCGCTGCAGGCTGCGCAGGAGGTTGAGCACCTGGGCCTGGATCGAGACGTCGAGCGCGGACACGGGCTCGTCGGCGATCAGCAGCTTTGGCTCGAGCGCGATCGCCCGGGCGACGCCGATCCGCTGGCGCTGACCGCCGGAGAACTCGTGTGGATAGCGGTTGTAGTGCTCGGGGTTGAGGCCGACGCGGTCCATCAACTCCTGCACGCGCTTCTTGCGCTCACCGTCGCCCGTGTACAGGTTGTGGATCACGAACGGGTCGGAGATGATCGAACCCACGGTCTTGCGCGGGTTCAGCGACGAGTAGGGGTCCTGGAAGACCATCTGCATGTCGCGGTGCAACGCCTTGAGCGCGTCGCCCTTCTGCGCGCTGATGTCCTTGCCCTCGAACGTGACGGTGCCGCTCGTCGGGTCCATCAACCGGCACAGAAGCCGGGCCGTCGTGCTCTTGCCGCAGCCCGTCTCGCCGACGATTCCCAGCGTCTCGCCCTGCTCGACGTCGAAGGACACGCCGTCGACCGCCTTGACGGCGCCGATCTGGCGCTGGATCACAATCCCCTTCTTGATCGGGAAGTGCTTGACCAGGTCCCGAACCTCCAGCAGCGTGCTCACGGCCCGACCCCCCGTGTCGGATTGATCTGATCAGCGGCCGGTGTCTGCAGCTGGGGGTCGGAGTCCGGACGGCGATCTTCCGCGGGCAGCCGATCGCCACCCTCGGTCTCGGCGTCGCCCACACCGGCGGCGAGGTGCTCCGCGCCTGCCGAAGTAGCAGCCAAGCGCTTGAGCGAATCGGAATCGCGCCCCGCCTCCAGTCCATCCCAGATCTGGGTACGGACGCTCGAGCCAAGAAGACAGGCCGACACGTGTCCTGCCGCGCCGCCCCCGTTGACGGCCTCGAGTCGTGGGTCGACGCGCTTGTGCGCCTCCTGGACGTACGGGCAGCGGGGATGGAAGTAGCACCCGCTGGGGCGGTTGATGAGGCTCGGGGGCCGGCCGGCGATCGGCACCAGCTCCTCGTCGCGCGGGTTGTCCAGACGGGGGATCGAGGTCAGCAGCCCCCAGGTGTAGGGGTGCTGGGGGTGATGAAAGATCTCGTCGGCGCTGCCGCGTTCGACGATCCGCCCGGCGTACATGACGGCGATGTCGTCGGCAATCTCGGCGACGACGCCGAGATCGTGGGTGATGATGATGATCGCCATCCCCAGCCGCTTCTGCAGGTCCTCCAGCAGCGCGAGGATCTGCGCCTGGACGGTGACGTCCAGAGCGGTGGTCGGCTCGTCGGCGATCAGCAGCTTGGGCTCGTTGGCCAGGGCCATGGCGATCATCGCGCGCTGGCGCATGCCACCGCTGAACTCGTGCGGGTACTGGACGACGCGTCGCTTGGGATCCGGGATCCCGACCAGCTCCAGCAGCTCGACGGCGCGGGCCTTGGCCGCCGAGCGCGAGAGGCTGCGGTGCGCCTGCATCGCCTCCACCAGCTGGCTTCCCACCTTGTAGAAGGGGTGCAGCGCCGACAGCGGATCCTGGAAGATCATCGCCATGTCGTTGCCGCGGACCTGGCGCAGCTTCTCGTCCGCGAGCGTGACCATGTCCTGGCCGTCGAACATGATCCGGCCCTCGATCTGCGAGCGGCGGCTGCGCGTGAGACCGAGCGCGGTCAACGAGGACACCGTCTTGCCCGAGCCGGACTCGCCGACGATCCCGAGCGTCCTGCCGGCATCCACCGTGTAGGAGATCCCGTCGACGGCGTGCACGACGCCGTCGTCGGTGTGAAACGAGACCCGTAGGTCCTCGACGCGTAGCAGGGGCTCGCTCACGACGTCCGCTCCGCAGCCACCGCACTCACGAGTAGCGCACGCGCGGGTCCAGGTACGCGTAGGTGATGTCGACGATGATGTTGGCGAGCACGATGAACAGCGCGGCCAGGATCACGGTGCCCTGGACGATCGGAAAGTCGGAATGGAGGATCGCATCGTAGTTCAGGCGTCCGATCCCGGGGATGTCGAACACCGTCTCGGTGATCACCGCACCGCCCAGCAGCGCGCCCACGTCGAGTCCGAAGATCGTCAGCACCGGCGTAATCGCCGACCGCACGCCGTGGCGCCAGATCACCCGCCGCTCACGCAGGCCCTTGGCCCGTGCAGTGCGGATGTAGTCCTCTCCCATCGCCTCGATCAGGCTCCCGCGCAGCACCCGGGAGTAGATCGCCGCCGAGGTGGCGGCCAGCACGAACCATGGCATCAGGAGCGAGCCAAACCAGTGGGCGGGGTTGTTCGTCAACCCGGTGTAGCTGTTGGCGCCCAGGAACACGTGGAAGCGGCCGATGTCCTTGGCGAACAGGAACAGCACCACCAGACCGAGCCAGAACACCGGCATCGAGACGAACACCAGGGCGGCGCCCATCGAGAGGCGGTCGAGGATCGAGCCGCGCCTGATCGCCGAGGCGATCCCCACCGGAATGCCCATCAGCAGCCAGAGCACGGCTGCACCGACGGTCAGCGACAGCGTCGCCGGCAGGCGGTCCTTGATCAGGCCGATCACCGAGGCGTTCGAGTAGTAGCTGTAGCCGAAGTTGAAGTGCAGGAAGATGTTCTTCATGTACACGTAGAACTGCGTGTACACCGGCTTGTCCAGCCCCAGCTCGTGCCGGATGTAGGCGATCGTCTGCGGGCTGCCGTTACGCCCGGCGCGCAGGACCGCGGGGTCCGCCGCCGGAAAGACGTTGAAGAACAGGAAGGTCAGCGCGCTCACCAGGATGATGAGCACGATCCCCCAGAGGATGCGGCGAATGATGTAAGTGGTCATCTGAAGTCAGAGAGGATCGTCTGGACGCCGGTGGCCGGGGACCCCGCCGCGTGCGCGGCGGGGTCCGAGGCCTCCAGCGGGTTCTACTTGAGCGACGTGAAGGAGAAGTCCCACACCCCTTCATTCCAGAGCATGTCGACGCCGGCGACGTTCTTGGACTCGATGTCCGGCTGGTTGTCGAAGTCCTCGGGGACCGCAACAGCCTGGTTGACGAGCAGCTTGTCGACGTTTGCCCACGCCTGCGCGTGCGCGGTCGAATTGGTCACCAGCGCCGCCTTCTGCATCGCGGCGTTGATCGCGGGATCATTCTGCTGGCTCCAGTTGGAGTTGTTGGTGGGAACGATCGCCGGCCCGTAGAACGTCGGGTACAGGATGCTCACCGGATCGGCGAAGTCCCGGATCCAGCCCGCCGTCGGGCAGGCGTCGATCTCCTGCTTGGGCACGCCGCAGTACTTGGAGTACATCGTCGACTGGTCGACGCCTGAGACCTTCGCCTTCAGGCCGATGGCCGTCGCGGCGCTGTCCACGATCTGCCCGATCGCGGGACCGTTGCCGCCGCTTCCGTAGACGACCTGGACGGTCTGGTTGCCGGTGTACTTGCCGCTCGGGTAGCCCGCGGCCTTCATGTACTTCTTGGCCACGGCCAGGTCGCCGTTGACGTTCTTGTTGAAGTCGACCTGCGGCCCGGGGAGGCCTCCAGCCTGCTGGAAGCCGATCGAGCCCGGGTAGATGAAGTGCGTACCGGGCTCGGCGACCAGCGACCCGCCGCGGGCCTTGACGATCGCTGCTCGATCCAGGGCCGCCCACATCGCGCGACGGATGTTGACGTTCTTGAAAACGCCGTGTTGGGTGTCGAGCGTGAGATAGTGGTCACCCGATCCGGGGGTGAACGTGATCTGCGACGGGTACTGCTGGTAGGCCTGCTTGACGATCGCCTGGGCAACGGTGTCCAGCTGAATCGAGCCCTGGCCCTTGAGCACCTGCTGGCCGATGACCGTCGGGTCGCCGCCCACGTTGACGTTGATCCGGTTCAGGTAGGCGGGCCGGAAGTCGGTCTTGGCGTTCCAATTCGGGTTGCGCACAAGCGTCTCGGACTTGCCCGGCTGATAGCCGATCCCCGAGATCTTGCCCTGGGCGTTTGACTGGATCATGTACGGCCCGGTCGCGACCAGGTAGGTGGTCCCATAGGTCGTCGGGGCGTGCTTGTCCAGGGGCGCCACGAACGACGCCGGCAGCGGTGCCGACAGCGGCAGGCTGAGCGCGTCGATGAGCACCGCTGAGCCCGGCTTGGTCATGTGGAAGACGATCGTCGTCTTGTTGGGGGTCTTGATGCCCGGCAGCGGTCCGCCCTTGTACTTGGGGCTGGTGGAGCCGACCAGCGGCGCCGGGGCACCCGCGCCGAAGTACGCAGGCCAGTAGGCGTTGCCGACGTTCGGGTTGGCGCCCCGCTCGAGCGCGAAGGCCACGTCTGCGGAGGTCACCTCGCGGTTCACCGGCGGGCTGAAATGCACGCCCGGGCGGATGTGCACCGTGACCGTCTTGCCGCCGTCGGTGATCCCGCCGTTGGAGGTGGTGGGGATCGCGGTCGCCAGATCCGGGCGCACCGTGCTCGACGAGTTCGGCGGGTAGGAGAACAGCGGCCGGGCCGTCGACTGCGTCACCGCGTAGTCCAGCGCATAGTAGGCCGAGCCCGAATCCAGGTGCTCGAAGTCCCCGTTGGACAGGACGGTCAGCGTACCGCCCTTCTTCTTGCCGGTCAGCTGCTGGCCGACGGGGTTCTCGCCCGGCTTGAGCGGGATCGACTTGACGCTGCTCGTCTGCGAGCCCGATCCTCCCCCGGATGAGCTCTTGGACGACGAACTTCCGCCGCAGGCCGATATCCCAGCGGCCAACAGCAGGGTGACCGCGAGCGCGGTCAGGTTGCGACTACCCCTCATAGGGTCGTTCCTCCTGTGTATGTACGCGGGACGAAGCTCCCCGGCGAACCGGTTCATCGCGACTCCCCGCGCGGGTTGAGAGCGTCCAGCAGGCCATCGCCGACCAGGTTGAACGCTAAGACGGTGAGTAGCAGCGCCACTCCGGGAAAGACCATGTACCACCAGGCGGTGTTGAAGATCGGGGTGGCGTCGGAGATCATCTGCCCCCAGCTTGATGTCGGCGGACGGATGCCAACGCCGAGATAGGAGAGCGCCGCCTCGAGCAGGATGTTTGTCGGGATCAGCAGGCTGGAGTAGACGATCAGCGGAGCGGTGATGTTGGGCAGGATCTCCCGGAACAGGATCCGGCGGTTGGACGCGCCCAGCGAGCGCGCCGCCTCGACGAACTCCTTCTCGCGCAGCGACAGCACCTGTCCACGGGCGATGCGCGCGATGTAGGTGAAGCTGGCGATCGCGATGATGAACAGCACGGTCCCGATTCCCGGCTGAATCAGCCCGCCGGCGCAGCCTCGGACGCCGCAGGCGGCTCCGATGCCCAGGCCCAGCACCAGCACCGGGAAGGCCAGAAACACCTCGACGATGCGCGAGAACACCGTGTCCACCCAGCCTCGGTAGTAGCCCGCCAGCAGGCCGATGACGGTGCCGATCGCGGTCGCCACCGCCGTCCCGATGATCCCCACCTCCAGCGACACCCGCGAGCCGTAGATCACGCGGCTGGCCACATCGCGGCCGAGCGCATCAACTCCGAAGGGATGGCCGCTGGTCGGCCCCAGCGGGCTGCCGAAGGCGTCGGTGGCGTTGGGATCCTGCGCGTTGGGGCCGGGCAGTCCGAGCAACTTGATCAACAGCGGCGCGAAGATCGCGATCAAGATCAACAGGACGATGACGCCCGCTGACACCATCGCCACCCGGTCTTGGCGGAAGCGACGCCAGAACAGCTGCCGAGGGGAGCGAGCGGTGACGTCACCGGCAACGAGTTCGACGGCATCGACGGAGCCCTCCTCCGACAGGAGCTCGGTCGCGGATCCGACGCTCATTGCTCAGCCATCGTCGTACGTCGCAGCAGGACGTCCTCCACCATGTTCGGCATCGAACCACATGCCGGGGTCGCTGTCAGCACACATTAATGCTTCCTCAACGAATGGGCGCCACCCCGGCGTGCCGGATAGCCTCAGCGCTCGCGGCCCTCGTAGCTCAATGGATAGAGCACGCGCCTCCTAAGCGCGGGATGCAGGTTCGATTCCTGCCGGGGGCGACTCAGCCCGCTCGGCGCGGCCGAAGTCCCCGTGGTTGCTGCCTGCTACGGTCGGCGCCTCCTCGTGTCCGAGAGCACGCTAGACACGGTGCAAACGCCCCCTCCGCCCCGGTCGCGGGCGACGGCGCCATCCCCGCCTGACCCTGAGCTGTGGACGCTGCGCCGGTTCGCGCGGCGCCATCCGTGGTGGACGGTCGCCGTGGGCATCCTCATCCTGTCCGTGCTCCTCGTGCTGTGGGCGGGCACCCGCCCCGGCTTCGATCCCTACGGCTGGCTGTCCTGGGGCCACCAGACGCGCGCCGGCAACCTCGACACGAACGCCGCCCCCTCATGGAAGCCGCTGCCGTACCTGTTCACCACCGTGTTCGCGTTCGCCGGCCACTACGAGATGCGCCTGTGGATGATCACCTCGGCGGCGATCTCGCTGGCCGGCGTCGTGTTCGCCGGCCGGATCGCCTACAAGCTGACCGGCGACTCGCCCGCGCGGCGCTGGGCGCCCTGGGTGGCGGGCGCGTTTGCCGGCCTGGCCCTCCTCGGCCTGCGCGACGAGAACGGCGCCAGCTACTTCCATTACATCCTCAGCTCCCAATCGGACCCGATGATCGTCACCTTCTGCCTGGCGGCGATCGACTGCCATCTTGACGATCGTCCGCGGACGGCGTTCGTGATGGGCTGCCTCGCCGCCCTCGGTCGTCCCGAGGTGTGGCCGTTTCTGGGGCTGTACACGATCTGGCTGTGGCGCGCGCGGCCCCACACCCGGATCCTCCTGGTCATCGGGATCGTGGTCATGGCGCTGCTGTGGTTCGGAATACCGGCGCTCACCTCCCGCTCGTGGTTCGTGGCCGCCGATAACGCCAACCACTCGGGCCGCGCCCCCTCGGGCAACCGGATCACCGCCGTGGCGCACCGGTTCGTCGACCTGCACCACTGGCCGCTGGAGCTGACGGCGCTGCTGGGCGTGGCCCTGGCCGCGCTGCGGCGCGACCGAACCCTGCTCGCGCTCGCCGCGGCGATCGTCGTGTGGGTGATCGTCGAGATCGCCTTCGCACTCCACGGCTGGCCCGGCCTGGGGCGCTACATGTTCGAGGCGGCCGCGGTGATGGTCGTCCTCGCCGGGGTGGGCGTGGGCCGGCTGCTCGCCGGGGTGCGGGTCGCGCGGGGGACGGTGCCGTCCTGGGCGGGTGGGGGCCTGGTGGCGCTGCTCGTCATCGCGCTGATCCCGCCGGCGCTCTCCGCCGCCCACAAGGAGCACCAGGACATCATCCACCAGCGCAAGCGCACGACCGAGATCAATCGCCTCTCTCAGGTCGTGACCGCGCTCGGCGGCGCGGCACGGGTCCGGGCGTGCGGCGAGCCCGTGACCCGCCTCCAGTATCAGACGACGCTCGCCTACACGCTTGGCGAGAACGTCAAGTCGGTCGGCTTCAAGTACGGCAAGTCGATCGCCAACGGCAACCCGATCATCCTCTTCACGCCGTACTCCACCGGCATCGGCTGGCAGGTGCGCCCGATGCACCAGCTCACGGCGGGCTGCCGCGCGCTGCCTGCGATCAACCGCTGACCACTCGGTCCGGGCGCTCCGGGTAAACCTCGTCGATCGTCGTCAGCGCCCGGTAGGGCACGCCGGCCGCCTCGGCGATCGCCGCTCCCCCGCCGGCCAGCCGGTCGCAGATGGCGAGCACGCCGACGACCTCGTGGCCCTCCTGGCGGATCGCCTCGAGCGCCCGGATCGTCGAGCCACCGGTGGTGACGACGTCCTCGACGAGCATGCAGCGGTCATCGGCAGCCAGCAGCGGTCCCTCGATCCGCCGCGCGAGGCCGTGCGTCTTGGTCTCCTTGCGCACGAAGAACGCCTTGACGTCGGCGCCCCCGGCGAGCGCCGCGCAGGCGATCGGATCGGCTCCCATCGTCATCCCGCCGACAGCCGTCGCCCCCCACTCGGCGGCCTGCTCGGCCACGAGCTCGGAGAGCGCGGCGAACCCCGCTGGCAGGAGGATCGCCCGCTTGGCATCGACCAGGTACTGAGCCGTGCGCCCGCTGGTCAGCACGACCTCGCCGATCACGAGGGCGTGGGTGCGCAGCTCGGCCAGCAGCCGCTCGCGAGCCGAAGCGTCGGCGGTCATCGTCGTCTCAGTAATAGACGTCGACGCCGTCCCCGAGGGACAGCCAGTTCCAGATCGAGATCGCGTCGGTGATGGGGACGCGCATGCAGCCGTGGCTGGCGGGGTAATCGGGCGCCGGGTCAAAGCCGTGGATGGCGTATCCCCCCGTGAAGAAGTTCGAGAAGTACATGCCGTCAGGCAGGTAGCCGGGCGTCCGCAGATACACGTGGAACCGGCCGAGGATGGTCGGCGTCGACGGCTTGCCGGAGCTGATGGGGTAAAGCGCCTCGACCTTGCCGTGGTCGACCAGCGCCAGCAGCTGCAGCCCGAGGTTGCCCTCGGCGTGCCGGCCGTCCTGCGGATAGCGGACCGGGAAGGAGCCGCGCCCGGCGAGCAGCTCGGAGACGGTCAGGCCGTCGAGGCTCTGCGACGTGCCATGACGCAGGAGCCGGTGGTAGGCATCGATCGCCAGCCCCGTCATCTCGTCATAGACGCCGGACTGCGGGATGTACATGTGCGCCGCGGCGAGCTTCTGCTGGATCAGCTGCACGAACGCGCCGGTGGAGCCGAAGCCGGCGTGGGTGTCCACGGAGGCGACGCCCCGCGAGCTGGTGAAGCCCCGCATCTGGGCGGTGCGCTTGTGGACGACCTGCAGGTGCAGGACGCCGGGCGCGGGCGCCTTGACGATCGTGGTGAAGCGCCCGTACTTCTTGTTGGGCGAGAGCTTGACCCGCAGCGTCTGCTTGTGGATGACCTTCCGGCCCAGGAACGCCTTGAAGGTCACCGTCTGCCCGGGGACAAAGGGGCGCACCGCACCGGTGACGTGCATCCCGCGCTCGGGAACGATCAGCGTCTTGCGGTGCACGAAGAAGGCATCTGGCAGGTACAGCCGGGCGGTGGCCTTGACCGCGCTCGCCGGCGGCGCAGGCGTGGTCGGAGTGGTCTTCGTCGGTGTGGTCGCCGTCGGCTTCTTGGCGGGCGCGGAGGCGACCGACGCCAGCGAGCCCGACGAGGTGGCCAGGCCCGAGGCGGAGGTGACGTGGCCGGTCGTCGCCGAGGACGTACCGGCGGTGGCGCCGGCACACAGCCCCAGCGACGCGGTGGCGGTGACGATCACCGCCGAGCAGGAGGCGAGATGGCGACGCATGGGCGGGTAGTAAATCACTCAACCAACTTGCGGGCTCCTGGTCGCGTGGGCGCGCACGCGCCCTTGCACGGCGCAGCGGTCAGGCGAGCGCCGGCGCGCGGGCCCCGAGCGGCCACACGATAACCGCGATCAGCGCCCACGAGGCGACGATCAGCGCGAGGATCCCGGGCACCGACCAGTGCAGCTGGACCCCGAGCGCGAGCGCGTTGTTGGCGCTGTGAAACGCCATCCCCGGATACAGCGAACCGGTGCGCCAGCGAACCAGGCAGAGCACGAAGCCGAGGAAGCCCAGTGGGATCAAGAACTCCGGCTGCGCGGAGTCGAAGTGCGCGAGGCCGAACAGGATCCCGGTCACGACGGCGGCGATCCACGGCCCCAGCTCCCGCCCGGCGAGGGGGACGTGGAGGCGGCGCAGAGAGCCGAAGAAGAAGCCACGAAAGAAGATCTCCTCGGCCATCGGAGCGACCGCGCACACGAAGGCAGCTGTCCCGATCAGCGCCCATGTGCTGCGACCGACCCCGAACTGGCTGGGCAGCTTGTCGGTGCCGGTCAACTTGAACACGGTCGAATAGAGCGCCGTCAGGCCGTAGTAGCCGAAGGCCGCCGCGGCGACGGACGTGATCCCCGCCCGCCAGCCGACGCGCCGAAAGCCGAAGTCGGCGGTCGTCGCGTGACCGGTGACCTTGGCCAGCCAGAGCGCGGAGCCGAGGAACCCGAGGTCGAAGACGATGCTGCCGCCGATCGCCATCGCCGGCGTCGGCTGGCTGACGTGCGCGCCGGCGATCGAGCCGGCGATGTCGACCAGGATGATCCCGACCTGCCCGGAGACGAAACCGAGCAGGATGCTCGCCGGCACCACCCAGAGCGGCCACGGCGGCAGATCCGATGGCCACGAGTCGCGCATGGCGGGTGAGGTTAGGGCCAGGTCAGCTCGGCGAGGGACGCGATCGTCCGAACCCCCGGCTCCTGACTGCCGTCGCGGCGCAGCAGCAGCGGGCGGATCCCGGACGCCCGGGCGCCGCCCACGTCCTCGGAGAGGCTGTCGCCGACGTGCCGGGCCAGGCCGGCGTCGGTGCCGGCGAGCGCCAGGGCGTGCGCGAAGATCGCCGGCTCGGGCTTGCGCGCCCCCACCGTGGCCGAGGTGACGACGGCGTCGAGCAGCGGTGCCAGGCCGAGGCGCTCGAGAACCTCGAGCAACGAGACGTCCCAGTTGGAGACGACGATCACCCGGGCGCCGTGGCCGCGGGCGGTCATCAACGCCGGCCGAGCGTCGTCATAGGCGGTGAAGCGCAGCGTCTCCACAAGCGCCTCCGTCCGGGCGTCGCCATCGGCGCTCACCGTGAGCGGCAGCGCCCCGAACAGCACCTCGGCGCAGCGGGCCCGCAGCTGCGCCAGGCTCTCGGCATCGCGTCCCTGGTCCATGTGCGCGCGGTAGAACGCGATCTCGGCGCCCAGCGCATGGCGGGCGTCGGCCTCGGAGACCGCCACGCCGAAGCGGCGCTGCAGCACCTCCACGAGCGACGCGACCGGCGCGCGGAGCGAGACCAGCGTTCCCATTCCGTCGATCAGGAGTGCCGGCCGATCGTGTTGCATGGCGCATTTCGATAGCAGGAGGCGCAATCGGCGAGCCGAAAACCCCTCCAGCTACACTGGCCACGGCGCTCAAGCCTGCTCTGAGAGCCTCGCGCCAGGACGCTCGCCCAGCCACCATGAGCCGACGTGATCGACAGCGCCGCCGGCGGCGCAATCGCGGTTCCCCGCTGAAGCGCGCCTTCGGCCTCTTCGCCGTGCTCGTCGTCTGCGGCATCGCGGTGGGCGCCCTGGCGATCACCGGCTGGGTCGTCAACGTCGCCCATTCGGCACCGAACCTCAACACCCGTCATCCCCATATTCCCGGCTCGCCCTCGCAGGTGTTCGCCTCCGACGGGACATCGCTGGGGTACATCTGGTCGCCGAGCGTGCACACTCCGCTGGCCGGCAGCAAGATCCCGCAGATCGTCAAACAGGCGACGGTGGCGATCGAGGACCGGCGGTTTTATCAGCACGGCGCGCTCGACTACCAGGGCATCGTCCGCGCGGCGATCAAGGATGCCGTCAACGGCCAGCAGCTGCAGGGCGCCTCGACGCTGACCATGCAGCTCGTCGACAACGTCTATCTGCCCAAGAAGTACCAGCGCGCCCGCCAGAAGCACGACCTCAAGTACAAGATCGTGCAGGCCAAGCTCGCCACGCAGCTCGAGGCTAAGCACTCCAAGGACTGGATCCTCGACAACTACCTCAACGACGTCCCCTACGGCACCGTCAAGGGCCAGACCGCCTACGGCGTCGGTGCGGCCGCCCAGATGTTCTTCGACAAGCCGGTGTCGAAGCTGACGCTCGACCAGGCGGCGCTCCTCGCGGGCCTGCCGCAGGCGCCGTCCGACTACAACCCGTTCATCGACGTCAAGGCCGCGCGCAAGCGTCGCAACGAGGTGCTCCAGGCGATGGTGAGTGCCGACGACATCACCCAGGCGCAGGCCAACGCCGCCGCCAGTCGCAAGCTCGAGGTCAAGTCAGACAACCGCTACGGGATCAAGAAGGATCCGTACGTGTTCGACTACATCCAGCAGGCGATCGCCCGCGACCTGTGCCCGAAGACGCCCTCGCACTGCCCGCGAATGAACCAGGGCGGGATGAAGATCTACACGACGATCGACCTACGCAAGCAGGCGCTCGCCCGCCAGGCGATCGTCAACCACGAGTCGCTGCTCGCTGCCCAGGGTGGGCCCGGCGCCGCGGCCGCCGGCCTGGCCTCGATCAACCCCGCCAACGGCCACATCGAGGCGATCGCCACCTCGTCGGACTACAACCAGACGAGCTTCGACTACGCCACCGACGCCTATCGCCAGACCGGTTCGGCGTTCAAGGCGTTCGCGCTGATGACGCTCATCCACGACTATCACGGCAACCCCAACGACACCTACTACACGTCGCGGCCGTTGGCCGCCGGATGGAACCCCGCCGATCCCTCCTGGGAGGTCCACACCGACGACAACACGTACCACGGCAGCATCAGCATCGCCCACGCTACGACGATCTCCGATAACACCGTGTACGCCCAGTTGGCCTCCGACCTCGGGTACGGCAAGCTCGACGCGATGGCCCACGCGATGGGGATCACGTCCCCGCTGGATGGCAACCCGTCCGAGGTGCTGGGCGGCCTGCGCTACGGCGTGACCCCGCTCCAGATGGCCGACGCGTACGCCACGATCGCCAACGGCGGAAGCCACGTCAAGGCCACGATCATCGACAAGGTCGTGTTCCCCGACGGCAGCGTCGACGATTTCGGCCGGCCCGCTCCGAAGCGGGTGTTCCCCACCGACGAGGCCTACGCCGCCGATCAGGTGCTCAAGACGGTGATCACCGGGGGGACCGGCACCTCAGCGAACTACGGCTGTCCCGCCGCCGGCAAGACAGGTACCGCCAACAACTTCGCGAACGCCTGGTTCGTCGGCTACACGCCGCGGATGGCGACCGCGGTCTGGGTCGGCTACCCCCAGGGCAACATCTCGATGGCCGACGGCTTCGGCGGCACGCTGGCGGCCCCGATCTGGCACGACTACATGTCCGCCGCGTCGGCCGGCTACTGCGGCGACTTCCCCCACCCCGCCATCCCGTTCCAGGGGACGGCGTTCTTCGGCAACTTCGCCGTGACCGGCCGCTCGAGCACGGTCACCCCGGGCACCGGCACGAACGCGACGGGAACCAACGGCGGCGCGGCGATCCCGGGCCAGACCACCCAGACCTCGACGAACGCCTACAACAACAAGACGCTGTACGCCCACCCGCCACAGCACCAGAACGGCAACGGGCACGGCAACGGGGGCGCTGGCGGCGGCAACAGCGGCGGCGGAACGGGAGCCTCGGGCGGCACCGGTCTCGCGCATTAACGGACGACTGGTAGCCTCGTCCGCATGCCGAAGGAGGAAAAGGTCGAGCTTGAGGGCGAGGTCGTCGAGGCCCTGCCCAACGCGATGTTCCGCGTCAAGCTCGACAACATGGATCGTGTCGTGCTCGGTCACGTGGCCGGCAAGATGCGCCGCTTCCGCATCCGCATCCTGCCTGGTGACCGGGTCCGTGTCGAGCTGTCGCCCTACGACCTCGACCGCGCGCGGATCGTCTACCGCCACCGCTGACACGTCGCGGCCCCGCCGAGCGGCGACGCGACGTAATGCGCGAGCTTGAGCTGGTCGACGCCCTACAGGACGTCCTCGGCGCCCCCGGAGCCCGGGTTGTCCGCTGGCTCGGCGACGACGCCTCGGTCGTGCGCGGCCGCGGCTACGCCGTCACCTCGGTCGACACGCTCGTCGACGGGGTGCACTTTCGCTCCGGACAGCTGTCGCCGGAGGAGATCGGCCATCGGGCGGTGGCCAGCGCGCTGTCGGACCTGGCGGCGATGGCCGCCCCGGCCGGCGAGGTCTACCTGGTGCTCGGCCTGCCCCCCGGCACCGAGCGAGCCGATGCTCTGGCGCTCGTCGGCGGCGCGCAGGCCGTCGCCTCGCAGGCGGGAGCGACAATCGCCGGCGGCGACGTCAGCTCGTCAGCCACGCTGACGGTGACGGTGACGGTCGTCGGGCGGCTGGCCGACCCCGGTGAGCTGGTGGGCCGCGACGGCGCCCGGGCGGGCGACGTGGTGCTCGTGACCGGCGAGTTGGGGGCGGCCGGAGCGGGGCTGGCGCTGCTCGAGGGCCACGCGGACGGGGTGACACTGCCGGCCGACACGCGCGCGTGGCTGCACGAGCGCTACGCCCGTCCGCAGCCGCGCCTGGCGGCCGGTCGGGCGCTGTCGCGGCTGGGGGCGACGGCGCTCATCGACCTCTCCGATGGGCTGGCCACCGACGCCGGGCATCTCGCCCGGCGCAGCGGCGTCCGGCTCGAGCTGGAGCTGGCCCAGCTGCCGGTGGCCGCGGGGGTGGCCGAGGTGGCCGCCCGGCTGGGGCGCGATCCGGCGGAATTCGCCGCGACCGCGGGCGAGGACTACGAGCTGTGCGCCTGCCTCTCGGAGGCCGCCCTCGCGCTGGCGAAAGCGCAGTGGTCGCACCTGCACGACGGCCGTCTGCCCCCGCTGACGGCCGTCGGGCGGGTTGGGTCAGGTGCCGGTGAGCTCACGTGGAGTGACGCGAGCTCGCCGCTCTCCGGCTACGAGCACTCGGCCTGAGTCACTAGGCGGACGGGCTGCCCGCGGACGTGGCCCGGGGCGCACGCTCACCCAGGATCCGGCGCACGATCGCGTCGGCGACGGCGTGCGTGTCGACCTGGTACTCACCGCGTCCGACCTGTTCCTGTAGATCCATGACCTTCATGTCGTTGCTCCCTTCGCCTCTCCGTGGTGGGCGCTTCATCTCAGGGCTGGGTGTCGGCACCGGGCTCCTTTGGCTGGACGCGACTGGACGCTGGCTGGACGTTTGGGCGAGCCAATGATCGTATGCCTTGCCGAGCTAGGCGGAGGTTTTGGCAGGGCCCAGCGGCGTCACCGAGCGCAACCTGGCGAACACGATGATCCGCTGTGCGGCGCTGTACAGCGGGTTGCACGCCGACAGCACGAGCCGGTCATAACCGACGTCGTCAATCACCGAGGTTTGGGTCGGTTTGACGATCCGCTGGTACTGGACGACGTAGGTGAACCGGCCGTAGGGCATGGTCATGAAGATCCGGTCGCCGGTCCTCAGTTCGTTGAGGAAGCGAAACGGCGCCAGGTACGTCGTCCGGTGTCCGGCGACCGCCACCGTCTGGCCCATCCCGGGGAACGCCGTTGAGGGATAGTGGCCAGGCCCCTCCTCCAGGCTACGCGTATCGGTCCCCTGGATGACGTTGTAGGTGTGGCCGACGCGGGGGATCTGGATCTGGCCGATCGCGTCGCCGGTCTTGACCTGGTCGCGCTCGCGCCGAGCGAGGTAGCCGAGGCGGGACGACAGGGACTGGATACCGGCGAGCGCGCGCGTGTCGGTGGTCGACAGCGGCGCGGTGCGGTAGCTGAGGTGACTCTTGTTGACGTCGGAACGCAGCACCATCGCGATGGCCGCCGTCACCGGCTCCTGCCAGACGAGCGTGGCGCCGGCGTCGACCACGAGCAGCAGACCCGAGAGGATCAGAACCGACGAGACATCACGGATCAATCGCCGCATGGGTCCATGGTGGCACGCCGGCCACCCGGGCGCAGCGGCTCGAGCACCCGCTGGTCGTCACGGCGGCGCACGCAGGTAGCCCACCTCGGGCGTGGGATAGCACGATCCCGGGGCTGGCGCCCCGGATCGGGGACAGGCAGGCGGTCCCTGGGGCGCGTGAGGCGATCATTTTGTTGCACGCGTTCGAGCGGGGGCGGAGGTGTGCTTCATGATGATCGGAAACCGACGTGTATCGGCCACGCTCGGAGGACCGGCTGCGATCGCGCAACAGAATGATCGCCTTTCGCACTCCCCGGCCGCGCCACCCAGCGCGGCCAGAAGCTACCGGCGACCTCCGCGGCGCAGCGCCGACTTGGTCCCGCCGAGCGAACCCGGTCCGGCGTAGGTGACCGGTCCCCGCACCGTGACCGCCGCCGGCTGCGCCTTGGGCCGCCGGGCGGCCGCCAGCACGAGCGTGGCGGCGCTCACCAGACAGCCGAGTACGACGCACCACTCGAGCGCCGCGAGCAGGCTGACGGCATGGCCGGCGACGAGCAGCGCGGCCGACCAGATCAGGTCCGACCCGCCGAAGCCGAGCGTGCCCGCGTAGTAGATGACGACGAACACGATCGGGGCCACGCCGAGCGCGAGCATCGCCAGCCGCGCCGGCAGGACGATCCGCAGATCGGGGTCGATCGCCCACAGCCACAGATGCAGCGCCGGCACGAGCAATGCCGCCGCGAATGGATTGACGGCCCAGATCGCGAGCGTGACCAGCCAGAGCACGATCACCAGCGCCACCGCGACCCCGTCGCCCGGACGCTCGATCGAGCGCGAGCGCGAGTCGGCGCGCGTGGTCGAGGCACGCGCTGCCGGCGGCGCCAGCCAAGCCCTGCCCGCCATCGCCAGCCCCACCGCCGACCCGGCGAGCACCAGGGCGGCGACGACCAGGACGGCGATCCCCGAGCCGGTCAGCGGGATCACCCCCGGCGCCAGCGGCCCCGGCGGGGCGGCCGAGATGACGCCGAGCATCCGCGCGGCCAGCACCACGCCCACCGCCAGGGCGAACGGAACCGCGGCGGCCACCACGAGCGCCAGCGAGCGTCCGATCAGATGCCCGCGCCGGCGGGCCCGGGCGAGGGCGTCGATGCTCGTCAGCGCCACCGGGACGAGCAGCGTGAGCACGAACAGCGAGATCGCCCAGCCGGGCACGACCTTGCCGTCGAGCAGCAGGTACGCCGACGGGGCGTCGACGGCCGGTCCGCTGTCGAGGGCGGAGATCGTCGCCAGCACGGCACGGCCGAGGCCGGTCAGCTGCGGGGTGCCGGCGATCCGCGCGTCGGCGCCGGAATCGGTGGGGCCGCTCTCCCCGGACATCGACAGCTCCACGGCGGGCATGCCGCGCGCGCCGAACGGGGCCTGCTCGGAGACCGTGAGCGGGAACGCGAGATGGGCGAACTGACCCCCGATGCTCGTGGAGCCGACGCTGAGCGTGCTCTGGGCGGCGATCTGCGCCGCCAGCGTGTTGCGCAGGACGGGCGGCGCCACCAGCGGGCGGGTGCTCCAGGGTATGACGATCGGCTGGTGGGGATGGGCACTCGCCAGGTCGCCGAGCACGATCACGGCGTCGATCGGCCCGGCGACGGTCGAGGCCAGCTGGATCGCACCGGCGGTCCCGTCTGAGCCGCTGGTGGAGGCGAGCACGATCGTGTGGTTCAGGGTCTCGCCGGACAGACCGCGCGCCAGCTCCATCAGCGTGGCCGTGCCCGAGAGGCCGGCGAGCGCAGGCGAGCCACGGGCATCGCGGTGGGCGACGATCACGATGCTGCCGCTCGCCATCCCCGGCCGGGAGGCGACGACGTTCTCCAGGGTCTTGGTCCCGTCGACGGTGCGGCCGCTGAACGTGCCCTCGCTGACGCCGAAGCCGTTGGCCCGGAAACTGGTCGCAACCTGTGCGGCAAGCGCGTTGTCGCCGTAGGAGCCCGGCGGGCGCACCGGGTCATGGGCAGCGATCGACGCCATCGTGGAGTACACGTTGGAGCCGTTGAAGACCTCGGGGGCCAGCGAAGCCGATCGGGGGCCCTGCTGATTGGTCAGCGAGAATGCGAGCACCACGAGAGCCAGCGCCGCGACGGCCAGGCCGGTGCGGTAGATGCGCACATCGAGCATCGCCGTAGGAGACTATCTCGACTGGCCGCCGCGACTACGCTTTGTGCGGCTTGCCAGAGCACTCCGCGCGCATCCTGCTCGTCGACGACGAGCAGTCGATCCAGACCCTGCTGTCCTATCCCCTGCGCAAGGAGGGCTACGACGTCGTGCAGGCGACCGACGGACGCCAGGCGCTGGACCGCTTCGACGAGCAGCCGTTCGACCTCGTCGTGCTCGATCTGATGCTGCCGCGGATCGACGGTTTGGAGGTGTGCCGGCGGCTGCGCTCCAAGAGCTCGGTGCCGATCATCATGCTCACCGCCAAGTCCGAGGAGATCGACAAGGTGGTGGGCCTCGAGCTGGGCGCCGACGACTACATCACCAAGCCGTTCTCGCTGCGCGAATTCTCCAGCCGGATCAAGGCGGCGCTGCGGCGCGCCGAGATGAGCCGCTTGACGCAGACCGGGCCCGACGAGGCGCCGCTGCAGGTGGGCGAGCTGAGGATCGACTTCCCCAAGCGCAGCGTGCGGATCCGCGGCGACGACGCGCAGCTGACCTACGTCGAGTTCGAGATCCTCTCCGCGCTGGCTCGGGCGCCCGGACGGGTGTTTACCCGCGACATGCTGCTGGCGCGGGTCTGGGGCGACTCGGCCTACCGCGACCCGCGCACGATCGACGTCCACATCCGCCATCTGCGCGAGAAGGTGGAGGGAGACCCCAAGGATCCCGAGTTCCTGTTCACGGTCCGCGGCGTCGGCTACCGCTTCCGTGACACGGAGCCCTGATCTCGATGCGGCGGACGCTGTCGCTGCGCAACCGGCTGGCGCTCGTGTTCTTCACGGTCACGCTGCTGTCCGTGGCCGCTCTGTATCTGTATGTCGCTCCCGGCCTGCAGAGCCGGCTGATGGGCGAGAAGCTGACCTCGCTGGCCCACTCGGCGCGCGCCCACTCGGGGCCGCTGCGCCGGACGGTGGGGAGCTCGACCCCGCTGCCGACGGTGCACCGCATCATCACCCGGACGGCGAATCTGACCGGGGACGCGGTGACGCTCATTTCGGTCAACCAGGCGGGAGGCCGTCCCCAGCTGGCGCGCGTGGCGGACTCGAGCAACGCGGCGGCCAGCGGCGCGGTTCGCCTGGCCATTGCCAAACGAGCGGTGGTCACCCGGAAGGTCGCGACCGCGACCGCGTCCACTCCGGCAGGCCGGATGGCCGAGGCGGCCTATCCGGTGGTCTACGGCAAGCGGGTGGCGGCGGTGATCGTCTACTCGGCGCCGGTCTCCGACGTGCTGCGCACGGTCAGCACGGTGCGCCATGAGATCGTCGTTGCCGGCGCGCTGGCGCTGCTCGTGGCGCTCGTCGTCGGCTACCTGGTGGCGCGGGCGCTCGCGCAGCGCGTCAAGCGTCTGGAGCTGGCCGCCAAGCAGGTCGCCGCCGGGAAGTTCACGACGCCGATCCCGGTGCACTCGGCCGATGAGCTCGGCCAGCTGGCGGCGGCGTTCAACGATATGCAGAAACAGCTGCTGCAGATGGAGGCCGCCCGCAAGAAGTTCATCGCCACGGCCTCGCACGAGCTGCGCACCCCGGTGTTCTCCCTCGGCGGGTTCGTCGAGCTGCTCGAGGACGAGGAGCTCGATCCCGAGACGCGCCGGCGCTTCCTCGACCAGGTGCGCGAGCAGGTCCAGCGCCTGGGCAAGTTGTCGGTCGATCTCCTCGATCTCAGCCGCCTGGAGTCCGGCTCGCTGGAGTTGCGCCCCGAGGAGGTCGACCTCGGCGAGCTCACCCGCTCGGTGTCCGGCGAGTTCGAGCCAACCCTCGCCCAACACGACGCCCGGTTGGAGCTGCGGCTGCCGACACGCATCGAGGCGCAATGCGACCCGGTCCGGGTGGCCCAGATCGTCCGCATCCTGATCGACAACGCGCTCACCCACACGCCCCCGGGAACGCAGATCGTCGTCACCGCCGGGCGCGACGACGGCCGCGTGCGCCTGGCCGTGCGCGACGACGGCGAGGGGATCGACACCCACGTGCTGCCGCGGATCTTCGAGCCGTTCTACACCGCCGACGACGCCCAGGGCTCCGGCCTCGGTCTGGCGATCGCCTCCGAGCTGGCCGACCGGATGGCGGGCCGGCTGTCGGTCGACTCGGCCTTCGGCGGGACCACGTTCACGCTCGAGATCCCCGCCTGACGGGCGTTTTCCCACCGCCGTGGCCGGTCGTAGGGCGTACAGATTGGCCATCGGGCCCAAGCCAATCTGTCCAGGGAGGGGGACGATCTGTGTCATGTCGCGTGTCCGTCCCCAGCTTCGATTGGTTCGCACCCCGGCGGTGGCCGCCGTCTCGGCGCCGTTCGGCGCAGACGTGCAAGCGGGTCTGGCGCAGGTGGAGCGGACCGTGCGCAGCGCTCGCAAGCGCGGCGCCCGGCTGGTGGTGTTCCCGGAAGCGGCACTGGGGGGCTACATGTGCGAAGAGCAGGGGGGCACGTCGGTCAGGCGAGCCTCGCCGGCCGGGCTCGAGCACCGCGGCGCGGTGTTCGCGCAGCTGGCGCGGATCGCCGGGCCAACGGTGGTCTGCATCGGCTACACCGAGTCGGCGCCCGGCGGCCCGGATCAGATCTTCTCCAGCGCCGTGTGCATCAACGGGGACGGGGTGCTCGGACACCATCGCAAGGTCCACATCCCGCCGGGAGAGCATGGCGTCTACACCGCCGGCGACGGGTTTGCCGCCTTCGACACCCCGGTCGGCCGGGTCGGGATGCTCATCTGTTACGACAAGGTCTTCCCCGAGGCGGCGCGGGCGCTGGCGCTCGACGGGGCGGAGATCGTCGCCTGCATGGCGGCGTGGCCGGTGTGCCGTCTGCGGCCCACGCGTTTGATGCGCAACGACCGCCAGGTCAAGCATTTCAACGCCCTCGACGTCGCGCGAGCCGTTGAGAATCAGGTCGTTTGGGTAGCGTCAAACCAATATGGCTCCCTCGGACGGCTTCGCTTCCCCGGTCAGGCCAAGGTCGTCGACCCCGACGGTCGCGTCCTCTCCAGCACCGGGGCGCGGGCCGGAATCGCCCTCGCGCGGATCGACGTCCGCGCCGCTGTGCAGACCGCGCGCGGCGAGCTCTCACACCTCGGCGACCGTGTCCCGGTGGCCTACGGGATGAGCAGCGTCGCCCAGGTCACCGCCGCCTGATGTGCGGCATCGCAGGTCGTCTCGGGCCGCGTGCCCCGGGCGAGGATCAACGCATGCTCTCGCGCATGGAGCACCGCGGCCCTGACGATCAGGGCGAGGTCGGCTTCAGCGGCGGCTGGCTGGGCCACCGCCGGCTCTCGATCGTCGACGTCGACGGCGGCCATCAGCCACTGGGCGGAGACCCCGGCGAGCGCTGGCTCGTCGGCAACGGCGAGATCTACAACCATGACAAGGTCCGGCGGGCGCTCGGCACCAATCACTACCGGACGCAGTCCGACAACGAGGTGGCGCTGCGCCTGCTCGAGCAGCGCGGGCCGGATGCGCTCGGCGAGCTGGAGGGGATGTATGCCCTCCTGTCGGCCACTACCGGACCCCACTCACCCGGCTCGTTCGTCGCTGCCCGCGACCCCGTCGGGATCAAGCCCCTGTACTGGACGCCGCCGGAGCGCGGTGATGACGAGGTGCGCTTCGCGTCCGAGATCTCGGCCTTCGACACCGACTGGCGGCCGGCCGTCGAGGTGTTTCCGCCGGGCCACTACTGGACGCCGGAGACCGGTCTGCAGCGTTTCGCCTCGGCGGTCGTGCCCGCCGACGGCAACAACGGATACGGCGGGCGCTCCGAGCCCTCGCAGGAGGACCTCGACGAGACGCGCGACACCCTGATCGGCTCGGTGCGCCGGCAGATGATGGGCGATGTGCCGGTGGGCGTGTTCCTCTCCGGCGGTCTGGACTCCACCCTCGTGGCGGCGATCGCCGCCCGCTACTACGCCGAGCGCAGCGAGCAGCTGATGACGTTCGCGGTCGGCCTTGAGGGCAGTCCCGATGTACTGGCCGCCCGCCAGGCCGCCCGGTACCTGGACACCGACCACCACGAGCGCCTGTACACCGCCGAGGAGGCGCTGGCCGCGGTCGCTCCGGTCGTTCGCGCGATCGAGCACTTCGACGTCTCGCTCGTGCGCTCCGCGGTGGCCAACTACCTGCTCGCCGAGATGACCGCCCGCCACGTCAAGGTCGTGCTCACCGGCGAGGGCGCCGACGAGCTGTTCGCCGGCTACGTCTACTTCCGCGACTTCACCGACCCCGACCAGCTCCACGACGAGCTCGTCGCCAACATCAACGGACTGCACAACCTCAACCTGCAGCGCTGCGACCGGGTGACGATGGCCCACAGCCTCGAGGCGCGCGTGCCGTTCCTGGATCGCGAGGTCATCGCTCTGGCGCTGCGACTGCCCGCGGCGTGGAAAGTCTCCTCTGACGACGTGCCGGAGAAGCACCTGCTGCGCCGGGCCTTCGACGGCTGGCTTCCCCACCAGCTGCTGTGGCGCGAGAAGGCCCAGTTCGGCGACGGCAGCGGTGCCGCCGGCGTGCTCACCGAGGCGATCGAGAGCACGATCTCCGAGGATGAGTTCGCGGAGGAGGCGGCCACGGTCGACCCGCCCGTGCGGACCCGCGAAGAGCTCGCCTACTACCGGATCTGGCGCGACCATCTGGCCGGGGTGCGCCCCGAGCAGAACCTGGGCAGGTTCGCGACCGCGTGAGGTGCGGGTGCCTCAGGGCGCCCAGGCGGCCAGCAGCTTGAGCCACACCTCGCTACGGGTCGGAAACGCCGGCATCGCATGCGCGAGGCGCGCCAGCGGCACCTCGCCGACGATCGCGATCGTGGCCGCCTGCAGGCTTTCGGCCACGTCGGGACCGACGATCGTCGCCCCGATGAGCACCTCACGGCGCTCGTCGACGACGATGCGCGCCCCTGACGGCGCGCCCTTGCCGATGAAGCTCGCGCCGGGGGTCTTGCCCGGGTCGGCGTCGACCGCCTGAGCCTGGATGCCCTCGGCGAGCGCCTCGGCAAGCGTGTAGCCGACGCTGGCCACCTGGGGCTCGGTGAATGCCACGCGGGGTGTGAGCTTGCCGTCCCACACCGCGTAGGCCTCGCGGTTCATGATCGTCGCGCAGGCGATCTGCGCCTGGTACTTGGCGGCCTGGGTGAGGAGCGCGCGGCCATTGACGTCGCCGATCGCGTACAGCCAGCTCTCATGGTGGCGGACGCGCATGCGGTCATCGACGGCGATCATCTCGCCCGGGGCAAGGTCGACCGTCTCGAGTCCGAGATCGCCGGTGTGCGGCGTGCGCCCGACGGCCACGAGCAGCTCGTCGCCGACGATCTCCTCACCGCGCTCCAGGGTGAGCGTGAACGTGTGCTCCTTGTGGTCACGGTCCGCCTGCACCGCTCTTGCACCGGTCTTGACCTCGACCCCGAGGTTGGCCATCCCCTGTTCGAGCAGCTCGGAGGCGAACGGCTCCTCACCGGGGAGGAGCGTGGGAAGGGCCTCGATGAGGGTCGCCCGAGCGCCGAGCGACGCCCACGCCTGCGCCAGCTCGCACCCGACCGCGCCGCCGCCGAGGACGGAGAGACGACCGGGGATCTTCTCGGAGGTCGTCGCCTGGCGGTTGGTCCACGGCGCGATCTCGGCCAAGCCGGGCACCGGCGGGATGGCCGCCCCTGAGCCGGTCGCGATCACCACCGCGCGCCGCGCCTGCAACAGCTCGCCGCTGACCATGACGCGGCGCACCCCGTCGAGTCGTGCCGGGCCGCGGACGAGCGTGACCCCGTGCTCCTCGAGCCACGGCATCTGAGCGGAGTCGTCGAGGTTGTGAATGACCTGATCGCGGCGCTTCAGCGCCGATCGGGTGTCCAGCGGCCCGGTGACGGCCTCCCGCGCGCCCGGCACTCGGGCGTCTTCCCTGAGCAGCTGCCCGGGGCGCAGCAGCGCCTTGGAGGGCATGCACGCCCAGTAGGCGCATTCGCCACCGACGAGCTCGCGCTCGACCAGGCAGACATCCAGTCCCTCCTCGGCGAGCTTGCCGGAGCACACCTCCCCGGCGGGGCCGGCTCCGATGACGATCACGTCGTGCGCTGGCATTCCGGTCCAACCGTAGAGGACCGGATGCCGCGGTCAGGACACTTCGCGCAGCTTGCCCGTCTCCACCTCGTAGACGAACCCGCGGACCGAGTCCTTCTTCGGGATGAACGGCGAGGCCTTGATCCGCGCGATCGACTGACGCACGTCCCCGTCGAGATCGTCGAACGCCTCGGCCGCCCATTCCGGCTTGATTCCTGTCTCCGCCTGGATCGACGCCTTGAACGCATCGTCGGTGAAGGTCAGCATCCCGCAGCCGGTGTGGTGGATGAGGATGATCTCCTCCGTCCCCAGCAGCCGCTGGGAGATCGCCAGCGAGCGGATCGCGTCGTCGCCGACCACGCCGCCGGCGTTGCGGATCACGTGGGCGTCGCCCTCCTGCAACCCCAGCGCTCCGTACACGTTCAGGCGCGCGTCCATGCAGGCGATCACGGCGACCTTCGTGGCCGGAGGCACCGGCAGGTCGGCCTTGTCGAACGAGGCGACGTAGGACTCGTTGTTGGCCAGCAGCTCGTCGGTGGAGCTCATGTCATTCCTCCTTGGGGCTCAGGGTGCTGAGAAGCGGTGCGTGAGCGGAACCTAGCAACCTCACTGAATCTGTTGGGTTTCAGAGACGAAACGAGTGAGGGCGCCGGCGCCGGGTATCGTGAGGAGAGCCCCGATGTCGAATGACACCCCACTCGTCCTGGTCTCCAATCGCGGGCCGGTCACGTTCCAGCCCGGCGGCGACATCAAGCGCGGCACCGGCGGACTCGTCACCGCTCTGATCGGACTGGCGTCGCACCGCCCCGTCACGTGGGTGGCCTCGGCCATGACCCAGGAGGACGTGGAGGCCGCCGAGCGCCACGACGGCCGTCCGTTCCCGGTCCACACCGACGACGGCAACGAATACCGCGTCAAGCTCGTGGCGTCCGACGCCGAGGCCTACGACGGCTTCTACAACATCATCGCCAACCCCCTGCTGTGGTTCATCCAACACTACCTGTGGGACCTGAGCAACGCGCCGGACATCCGCCGCAATGAGACCGAGGCGTTCGAGTTCGGCTACAACGCCGTCAACGAGGACCTCGCCCGGGCCGTGCTCGAAGAGGTGGCCGAGATCGAGAAGCCGGTCGTGATGGTCCACGACTACCACCTCTACACGCTCCCGGGCCTCATCCGCCGCGAGCGCCCCGACGTGTTCCTGCACCATTTCGTCCACATCCCGTGGAGCCAGTCGGACTCCTGGCGGGTGCTGCCCTCCTCGATCCGCCGCGAGATCTATGAGGGGATCCTCTCCAACGACATCGTCGGCTTTCACACGCGCTCCTACCGGCGCAACTTCCTGCAGTGCTGCGAGGACCTGATCGGGCTCGAGGTCGATCACGAGCGAGGGGTCGTCCGCGTCGACGACCGCGAGGTGTGGGTGCGCGCCTATCCGCTGCCGATCGACTCGACCGCCGTGCAGGCCGTCGCCCGCCGTCCCCGGGTGCGCGAGTTCGAGGGCGAGCTGCTGCGCCGCCGCCGCGACCATCTGATCCTGCGCGTCGACCGGGCCGACCTGTCGAAGAACGTCCTGCGCGGGTTCGGCGCCTTCGACACCTTCCTCGAGCAGCATCCTGAGTTCCGGGAGAAGGTCACGTTCATCGCCCAGCTGATGCCGTCGCGGACCGATGTCGCCGAGTACGCCGAGTACCTGGAGCGCATCGAGGCCGTGGTCGCGGTCGTCAACCATCGCCACGGCTCACCGGACTGGATGCCGATCCAGCTCAAGCTCCGCGACGACCTGGAGGAGGCGGTCGCCGCCTACAAGCACTACGACGTGCTGATGGTCAACGCCATGTTCGACGGCATGAACCTCGTCGCCAAGGAGGGCCCGATGGTCAACGAACGCGCCGGCGTATCGATCCTCTCGGAGAACACCGGTGCCCACGAGGAGCTCGGCGATTACTCGCTGTCGGTCAACCCGTTCGACATCCAGGAGCTCGCCGACTCGCTGCACGCCGCCCTGACGATGTCCTACGAGGAGCGCGAGCGTCGGCACGAGGGCCTGATCTCGATCGTCACCGCCCGCGATCCCGGCGACTGGATCGACGACCAACTCGCCGACATCCGCGCCAAGGAGAAGTCACTGGCGACCGGCTGACCCTGGCTGTCGGGTCAGTTGAGGGTGCGGCCGTCGCTGAGCAGCTCGATGTAGGACGCGATCCGGCGCGCGCGTCCCTCGTCGGTCTTGACGTTGTGCAGCCGGTACAGGAACGCGTATCGCCGTGCTCCGGTCAGGGTGGCGAAGAAGTCCCTGGCCGCCGGGTGGGCATCGAGCGCCTGCTGCAGGTCGGGCGGGACGGTCGCTCGTCCCTGGGGCTCGTATGCCGCTTCCCAGCGGCCGTCCGCGCGCGCAGCGTCGATCTGTGCCTGGCCGGCGGGGCGCATGCGTCCGTCGGCGATCAGGCGCTGTGCCCGGTCACGGTTGATCTGCGACCACCGGCTCCGCGGTCCCCGCGGCGTGAAGCGCTGTAGCCAGGAGGTGTCGTCGTGGGAGCGCTTCTGACCGTCGATCCAGCCGAAGCAGATCGCGCTGTCCACCGCCGCGTCGTAGGTGACGGTCGCCGGCTCACAGCCCTTCTTGGCGATCTGCAGCCATACCCCAGGCGAGTCGGCAGGCTGGGCTGCCAGGCGCTGTTCCCAGTCGGCCGCGTCGGCGCAGCGAACTATCGGCCGCTCGGGCGGAGGGGAGCTGTCCATGCGTGCGGTCTGCCTGCGGCGAGGCGCCATCGCCGGCACGCTAGCGCCGGAGCAACCGGCGCCGCTCAGCGCGATCTAGATGACGGAGGCGGAGGACCGGTCGCGCCGTTCCGGTCCGTCGTACTCGACTTTGGCGATGCGGCGCTCGCGGCGCAGCACAGGGCCCCGGTGGCTTCCCACCATCCGCAGCACAAAGGCATCGCGAGTGGAGGAGTAGCGCAGCACGGGCCGCATCGCCGTCAGCGTGACGGGCGAGACGTAACGACGAGGTCTCTGGACGGTATGCATGACCCTTCTAAAAGTAAAGCGTGGACCTGATCTCCGGAAGGGCCAGAGGGCCAAAAACACACCACCGCAACGTAGCCCATGCCCTTTGGGTCTCGACCCGCAGCCGCTATAGTCGCCCGTCGGCCACGTGCGGCCACCCCTTATGCCCGCTCCACCTCGCCTCTACGACCTCATGCTCGTGCTCTCGACGACCGTCGACGATGAGCGGCGCGCCAAGATCGTGTCCGACGTGGAGGCGCAGATCACCGGCGGCGACGGAACCGTGGAGCGCAAGGACGACTGGCATACGCGCCCGCTGACCTATGAGATTCGCCACCAGACCGAGGGCGAGTACCACCTGCTGCAGTTCACCGGTGCGGCCTCGCTGATCGATGCCGTGTCGCACAACCTGCGCATCGACGACGCGGTGTTGCGCTTCCGCATCATCAAGGTGCTGCCGGGGACCCCGCCGCCGCCTGACGCACCGCCTCCCGCGCTCGCCGGGGCCGGCGCGGGCGCGCCCGCCAGCGAGTCCTGACGCACGTCAGTAGCCCGCGGGCACGCTCATGTGACGGCTCTGTCACGGCGCGTCGCGGGACCGTGCCCAACGGCAACGAATCCGCCCATTTTCGGGCGTTCGCGGCGGGATGCCGTCTGGCGCGCCCATAGACTCGAACACGAGCTTTCAAACGTCTCAGGAGGAAGGAGCCAACCAATGGCTGGCAGCAACATCAACCGCGTGATCATCACCGGAAATCTGACCCGTGATCCCGAGCTGCGCTCGTTGCCGAGCGGCAACTCGGTGTGCTCGCTGCGTGTCGCCTGCAACGGCCGGCGTCGCAATCCGACTACTCAGGACTGGGAGGATCAGCCCAACTACTTCGACGTCACCGTGTGGGGCGCTCAGGGAGAGAACTGCAGCCGCTTTCTCAGCAAGGGTCGCCCCGTCGCCGTCGATGGCCGCCTGCAGTGGCGCGAGTGGACCGACAAGGAAGGGCAGAAGCGTCAATCGGTCGATATAGTCGCTGATTCCGTGCAGTTCCTCGGCGGGCGTGAGGACGCCGGCAACGGGAACGGTTTCTCCAGTGGCGCACGCGCGACCGAGAGCGACGTTCCGATCGATACCGGCGACTTCGAGCGCGCGCCGGCCGGGGCTGGTGCGGACGAGGACATTCCGTTCTAGACGCACAAGGCAATAGATCGAGCTAGGCTGGTTTCAGTGGCAAAGCAACGCAGACGACCGGTGCGCCGGCGCGACCGTAAGGGCGGGACGACTTCGACCCGCCGTAAGTCGTGCCCGTACTGCCGGGACAAGATCGAGCAGGCGGACTACAAGGACGTGTCGATGCTGCGGCGGTTCATCTCCGACCGCGGCAAGATCCGCTCGCGCCGCATCACCGGGGCGTGCCGCCGTCACCAGAGCCAGGTGGCCCGGGCCGTCAAGCGGGCCCGTGAGCTCGCGCTGCTGCCGTACGTCGCCGAGGGCAGCGATCATCCCCGCGGGGGACGCGGTGATCGCGACCGCGGCGACCGCGACCGCGACCGGTAGGCGGGGATAGCAGCGATGCCGCAGGCAATTCTGCTTCAGGACGTGGACACGCTCGGCGAGCGCGGAGCGGTCGTCGATGTGTCTGCCGGCTATCTACGCAACTTCCTGCTGCCCCGCAAGCTGGCCGAGCCGGCCACCGATTCGTCGATCAAGGTGGCTCAGCGCCGCCAGGCGGACGCCGAGCGGGCCGCGCGCGAAGCCGAGGAGCGGGCGCGAGAGAGCGCCTCCGTGCTCGGCCGCACGGTGCTCACGATCACCCAGCAGGCCGGCGACGACGGGCGCCTGTTCGGCTCGGTCACCACTCAGGACATCGCCGATGCGATCCGGGAGGCACGTGGCATCCGGATCGATCGCCGGAAGGTCCACCTCGACGATCCGATCCGGAACATCGGGACGTACATGGTCGTGGTTGAGGTCGCCGACGAAGTGACTGCGGCGGTCAAGACCATGGTCGTCGCCGCCTAAGCTGACTTTCGGGCTCGAGCGGCTGCCTGCATGAGCCGGGAGTAACGCTCTGCAAAGCAGAGTTGTCAGCACTGTGACAGATGGTACGCTTTGTCATGTATAGGCAAGGATGCCGACCTTTGCCGGGGACATGGAGCGAAGATGCCTGAAGCCGCATTGGCGATCTTTGGGGGGTGGGTGTTGGCCAGCATGATCGCTGGGACGCTTATCGTCACCGTGAGATCGTGGCTCAAGAACCGCCAGGTGCGGTCGGAGAGCCAGCCACCACAGGTACAGACCGCGAGGGGGGCACCCGCCGCAAGGACCGGTGAGCTGAAGCTCGTCGTGAGGAACGAGAGACAACCCGCCCATCATTGATCTCACGGACCTAGCCTCCGTCGTCTGCGCCGGTTCAGCGAGAGCTAACGCTCGCGTTCGCTGAGGATCGGCTTGATGTCGACGATCGGCGTCCCGTCGATCGCCTCGAGGTCGCTGACACGTATCCGGTTGTTGTCGACGTTGACGTCGACGATGCGGACGCGGTGCAGGCCGATGGGGTTCGGTCGGTCGGGCGAGCGAGTGCTGAACACCCCCTCCTCGGCGTTGTCCGGGTTACCGCGGGGGTGGACGCGTAGGACGTCCCGGCGGGCGCGGTGCAGCCAGGTGAGGACGAGGATCTCCGCGCCCGGTCGCAGGTCGGTGATGCACGTGCTGAGTGCCCGGTCGAACACGAGCCACGCCTCCGGCGCGCCCTCCGTTCCCTGCAGCGGTGCGTCCGCGCGGTCGGCGAGCGTCGACTCGACGCGCCCGACAGGCCGCAGCTCGTAGGAGTCGTCCGCCACGGCTCCGATGACATCACATCGGCGTGACCGGCGCCGGGTCCGGGTAGGTTGGCCGTGCACATGAGCGCCGAGGCCACAGAGAACGAGCGCGTCGCGGGCCTCGACGACTACTACCTGCTCGACGAGACCCTTTCTGACGACGAACGTGAGCTGCGCGACCGGGTGCGGAACTTCGGCGATCGCGAGGTCCTGCCGATCGTCAACGACTACTGGGAGCGCGCCGAGTTCCCGTTCGAGCTCGTTCCCAAGCTGGCTGAACTGAACATCGCCGGGACGACGATCCAGGGATACGGCTGTCCGGGCATGTCGCGCCTGGGAGCGGGCGTGGTCGCGCGCGAGCTGGCCCGGGCCGATGGCAGTATCAACACCTTCTTCGGCGTTCACTCGGGACTGGCGATGGGCGCGATCGACCTGCTCGGCTCAGACGAGCAGAAGGAGCGCTGGCTTGCGCCGATGGCACGACTCGAGACGATCGGCGCGTTCGGTCTGACCGAGCCCGAGCACGGGTCGGACTCCGTGTCGCTGGAGACGACCGCGCGGCGGGACGGCGCTGAGTTCATCCTCAATGGTGCGAAGCGCTGGATCGGCAACGCCTCGTTCGCTGACGTGGTGATCATCTGGGCCCGTGACGAGGCCGGCGACGTCGGCGCCTACCTGGTCGAGAAGGGCACGGCCGGCTTCGACCCCTCATCGGTGATCGGCGGCAAGATCGGCAAACGAGCCGTCTGGCAGGCCGAGATCTCGTTGACCGACGTCCGTGTTCCGGCCGAGAACAAGCTCGCCAAGGCCAATACCTTCAAGGACGCCAACCGGGTGCTCAACCAGACCCGCGGCGGCGCCGCCTGGGAGTGCGTCGGCCATGCCACGGCCTGCCTCGACGCGGCCCTCACCTACGCCAAGGACCGGACCCAGTTCGGCCGCAGCATCGCCGGCTTCCAGCTCGTGCAGGGCAAGCTGGCCACCATGGCGGCCGCCACCACCGCGATGCAGCTCTACTGCTTCCGCCTCGCGCAGCTTCAGGAGGCCGGTGCCATGACCGGCGCGATGGCCTCCCTGGCCAAGCTCCACAACGTCCGTCAGGCCAAGCTCGTCTGTTCAGAAGCCCGCGACATCCTCGGCGGCAACGGCCTCCTCATCGACTACCACGTCTCCCGCCACCTGACGGACATGGAGATCGTCGACACCTACGAAGGGACCGACTCGATCCAGTCACTGATCGTCGGCCGCGACCTGACGGGGATCTCCGCCTTCACGTAGGGCCCGTGTGGCCGTGTGGCCGTGTGGCCCTCTCGCGACGTGGCGGAGCGCCCCGGCGGAAACGTCCGCTGCTAGCGGGATGATGGTTGGCCGAGCTGAGGCCGCGAACCTATATTCCCCCAAGCCGTGAGTGCCGTTCAGAACATTGCCGTCCCCCCGCACAACCTGGAGGCTGAGAAATCGGTTCTCGGGGCGGTCCTGCTCGATGAGCGCCATCTGCATTCATTGCTCGTCGAAGAGCAGTTGCGACCCGAGCACTTCTATCGCGAGCAGCACGGCTGGGTGTTTGCGGCGATGCTCCAGCTGTACGAGTCGGATCGCAAGATCGACCATCTCACGGTGTCCGAGACGATGCGCCAGCGTGGCAAGCTGGAGGAGGCCGGTGGTGCGGCGGCGATCGACGAGCTGGCCGGTTGGGTACCGGCGGCCGGGCACGCACGTGAGTACGGACGGATCGTGCACGACAACGCCCAGCTGCGAGCGCTGCTGACGGCCTCCTACGAGATCCAGGCCAGCGTGCTCTCCCGTGACGCGCCGGCACGAGAGCTGGTCGAGCAGGCGGAGCGCTCGATGCTGGAGGTCGCGACCGACGACCGGCAGAAGAAGATCCGCTCGATCGCCGACATCCTGCACGAGGAGACCGACAAGCTGCACCGGCTATCGATCTCCAAGACGCCGCTGACAGGAACTCCATCGGGCTTCAAGGACCTCGACGAAAAGACGGGTGGCTTTCAGCCCGGCAACCTGGTCGTGCTCGCCGCCCGCCCGTCGATGGGCAAGTCGGCGCTGGTGGCCAACTTCGCGGAGAACGCCGTGCTGGCCGGGAGTCCGGTCGCGCTGTTCTCGCTCGAGATGTCCGAGTCTGAGCTCGCGCAGCGCTTCGTGGCCTCGCAGGCGCGGATCAAGGGCGAGGACCTGCGCCGCGGCAAGGTGGCCGAGTCGCGGTGGCCCAAGATCCTCGAGGCCTGCCAGCGGCTGGCCGAGGCGCCGCTGTTCGTCGACGACTCATCGGACACCGGCGTTCTGGAGATCAGGGCGAAGTGCCGGCGGCTGCACGCCCAGGTCGAGGGAGGCCTCGGCCTGGTGATCGTCGACTACCTGCAGCTGATGCGCGCCGAGGGACGCATCGAGAGCCGCGTCGAGCAGGTCTCTCAGATGAGCCGTGGCCTGAAGGGCCTGGCCCGTGAACTGGAGGTGCCGGTCATTGCCCTGTCGCAGCTGAGCCGTGCCGTCGAGCAGCGTGGCGGCGAGAAGAAGCCCGTCCTCTCCGATCTACGTGAATCCGGTGCGATAGAACAGGACGCTGACCTCGTGATGTTCATCTATCGCGAGGAGTACTACGAGAGGGATTCCGAGCGGCCGGGGGAGGCGGACATCATCATCGCCAAGCACCGCAACGGGCCGGTCGGCGAAGTGGTGCTCACGTTCCAGAAGGAGTACCCGAAGTTCATGAACTACGCAGGCGAGCGGTTCGGACCATGAGCGGCCCACGTGACAGGTCCGTGGCCGCCGGCGAGTCGCTGATGTGGGCAGCTCGAGCGGAGGCTGGGCGATGAGCGGCCCACGTGACAGGTCCGTGGCCGCCGGCGAGTCGCTGATGTGGGCAGCTCGAGCGGAGACTGGGCGATGAGCGATCTGTGTCAGTTCGATCTGTGCGACGGATCGGGATTCCGGATCGACGCTGCGACCAACACGGCGTATGACTGCCGCTGCCGGGCGCAGCGAGTGGCGCGGGCCAAGGCGCGCAACCTGTCGGCCGTGATCCCTCGCCGATACCGCGACGTCGCCTTCGAGCGGCCGCCGGTCATCGACATCGCCCCGCAGATCGTGACCGCCACGCGCCGGTATGCGGCCAACATCGACGAGCAGCTCGATGCCGGCCGGGGACTGTGGTTCATGGGTCCGGTGGGAACCGGAAAGACGACGCTGGCGATGCTCGTCTCCAAGGCCGCCTCCGATGCGGGCCGCTCGGTGGCGATCTACTCGCTGCCGCGCCTGCTCAACGAGATCCGCGACACCCATCGTGCGGAGCGTTCCCACGTCGACCTGCTCGATCGGCTGACCGCGGTCGACCTCCTGCACATCGACGACGTCGGCGCGGAGCGGACCACCGACTGGGTGCTGGAGGAGCTGTACTCGATCGTCAATTCCCGGTATGAGGACAAGCGTTCAATCGTCATCACGACGAACATCCTCGATCGCGAGGCGCTCTGTGAGCAGATCACTGCGCGCACCGTCTCGCGGCTCACCGAGATGTGCGACGAGCTCCCGCTGCTCGGCCACGATCATCGCATGGACCACACCGCCGCCTGACGCCCCAGCGCCGGCACCGTTCAGGGACTCGCTCAGCGGGTGTACTAGATCTCGCCCAAACGATCGCCCAACGGCGGTCGCCTGACGAACTAGTGGATGTGATGAGCGCAGCCAGCCTCGGAGAGACGATCACCCCCGTCGAGGCGCTCGTCGAACTCGCCCGCAGTGCTCGGGAGGATCCGTTGGACGTGGTGCTCGACACCGTCGCCGCGACGGTGCACCGAGTCGCCGGGTATCGATCTGGAGTGCTCAACCTCTACCGGCCGGCCTGGGACGACTACGAGATGGCCGTGCTGGTCGACAGCAACGAGGACGTCGAGGAGCTGCAGGGGAAGACGAACCCGCGTGCGGACTTCGATCGCCTGCCGGAGATGGCGGAGGAGCGGCTGCCGGGGGTATTTCTCGTGTCCGACGAGGCCTTCTGGGAGGGCATCAGCAACGTCATCTTCACCCCGGGCTGGGAGGCGAGCGGCGACCCCGACGCATGGGGCCAGTTCGACGGGCTCTTCGTCCTGTTGCATGACGCCGACGGCGAGCTGCTGGGCAACCTGTCGATCGACGAGCCGCTCAGCGGGCGCCGGCCGACGGATGCCAATCTGCGCCTGCTGCGCGCGATCTGCTCGCACGCCGCGTATGCGCTCGGCACCGCTCGGCGCAGCGAGCGGGCCACCGAGATGGCGCGCATTCAATCGGCGTTGCTGACCGCGTCCTCGACGCTCGCGGCATGTGCCTCGGTCTCCGAGCTGTTGCAGCGAGCCTGCGAGACGATCGTCCCGCATCTCGGATTCGAGCGGGCCGCCGCCTACCGACGCGGCGAGCATCCGCAGCTGCTGCTGTCGGCTACCGGGGGCTGGCAGTCCCGGGAGCCGCTCCCGTCGACACTGTCGGTCGAGCACGTCGAGGCGCTCCTGACGGCCACCACTGAACACGTCGGCTGCTGGCTTCTCGATGCTCGCCGGCTGTTCTCCACCGCCCCGTCCCACGCAGGCCGCTCGGACCGAAACGGCCGTGGCCCCATGGCGTGGCGCGACTTCTGCCTTACCGTGCCGATCAAAGACGACGGCGGCTCGCTCAGCGGACTGATCGTCGTCGAGGATCCCATCGACCGCCTGCTTCCGACCGACGGCAAGCGCCGCGCGCTGCGCCTGCTCATCGACCAGGTGTCGGCTGTGCAGAGGGGCATCGTCACCCGCGTGCGCCTGCAGCATCTTGCCTCCCACGACCCGTTGACCGGTGTCCGCAACCGGCGCAACCTCACGCAGCTGCTGGAGGCGCAGGGAGAGGTCGCGCTCCTCATCTGTGATCTGGACGACTTCAAGCGCATCAATGACATCCACGGACATGTCGTCGGCGATCAGGTGCTCGTACGGTTCGGTCAGCTGCTGCGGGAGCTCGCCCGCCAGGACGACGTCGCGATGCGACTTGGCGGCGAGGAGTTCTGCGTCGTACTCCCCCATACCAACCGCGCGGGCGCGCTGGGAGCAGCCGAACGGCTGCGGACCGAGACCTCGAAACGGATGCTCGATCTCGTCCCCGGTGGCGTCACCGTGTCGATCGGCGTTGCCAGCACATCACACGGCGTGCTCGATGCACGCGGATTGCTGGCGGCCGCGGACCGCGGGCTGTATGCGGCCAAGGCCGCCGGACGCGATCGCGTCCTCACGGCGCCGACTGAGCGTTAACGACGAATCCCCCCGTCGTGGCGACGGGGGGATCCGGTCCAGCTGCAAGAGTCGCTTAGAGCTACTTCTTGCTCTTCTTGGACTTCTTTGACTTCTTCTTGTGCGACTTCTTCTTGGAATGCTTCTTGGCCGTCTTCTTCTTGGCCTTCTTCGTCTTGCTGTGGCTCGACGTCGTGATGGTCTTCGTCGTGCCAGGCTCGATGACGGTGGTCGTGTCCCCGTTGACGATGGTGGTCGTCGGGCCGTTCTGAATGACGGTCGTCGTGTTGTTGTTGTTCGTCGTCGTCGACGTGCAATTTCCAACACCGTTGCAGTCTCCGGTATTGCCGTTCCCGTTCCCGTTGCCGTTCCCGGAGTTGCCATTACCGTTACCGCTGCCGTTGCCGCTGCCGTTCCCGTTGCAGTTTCCGTTGGCGTTGGTGCTGCCATTGGCGCAATACTGGCCGGCCGCAGCGCCGGTGCTCGTCTCATGACCGTGGCCATGATCGCTGCCACCCGCGACAGCAATGGCGCTACCGGTACCGCCGATGAGACCGACGACCGTGAGAATCGCCGCTAGGCGCGACTTCATATAAATAGGTCTCCCGTGTCGAGGATTGGACTGTTTGCGCGCCCGACGCTTGATCTGGTCCAGCTCAAGCGCGCTGACCTCGACCCGTTCGGCCCGCAGCCGCGATACGACCGGCTGCAGATCATCGGGCACTTGGTCGTCGTTGAAATGCTTCATACCCACTTATACGAGCGAGCCGGCCGGATCCTGATCGGACTCGCGAAATTTTCTGCCCGCCCTTCCGCCGGACATACGTCCATCATTGAGAGCGCGGTTCAAGGACCGAGGGAAGGCGCCCGATAAGCAGGTCATCCGATCGTTGAGACGAACAGAGACCGCTGAAGGACCCAAGGAGAGCAAACGGTGCTTGTAACTCTGCTGGTTCTATGGGTTGTCGTCGTGCCCGCGCTGACGCTGGCCGGCATGTACGCCCTCTCGGGTGTCCTGGGCCGCCATCGGCGCGGCCGCATCGAGGACACTCGCGCTCTCTCCGCCGAACCGGTGCACATCGGTGCGTCCCGCCGGCGACGCGCGCTCGTTCGGTCGCGTGACCACGGCGGCCGCGCCCGTCCCCACGCGCTCACCAAGCGCTGACGAGGAGCTCGACGGCTACAGCCCGCGGCGGCTGAGCATGTACGGGATCGTCCTCAGAAGGATCCGGAGGTCCAGCCACAGCGACCAATTCGCCCCGTAGATGTAGTCGATCTTGACCATCTCGTGCATGGGAATGCGCGAGGAGCCGAAGATCTGCCACAGGCCAGTCATGCCCGGCTTGACCGCAAGCCGCCGCCGCTGCCAGCCCTCGATCAGTGCGTCCTCATCGGGCACGAGCGGACGGGGCCCGACCAGGCTCATATCGCCGCGCAGCACATTGATCAGCTGAGGCAGTTCGTCGAGGGACGTACGCCGGAGAAAACGCCCGACGCGCGTGATGCGCGGATCGGCCCCGATCTTGAACAAGCCGCCCTCGGCCTCATTCAGGGAGCGCATCCCGTCCTTCATCGAGTCCGCACCATCAATCATCGAGCGGAACTTGAGCATCCAGATCGTCTCGCCACGCCGTCCGATGCGATGTTGACGAAAGAACACGGGACCAGCGCTGTCCAGCTTCACGGCGAGCGTCAGCATCAGAAACAGCGGCCCGAGGATCACCAGCCCCAGGCCGGCCGCCCCGATGTCCATTCCGCGCTTGAGCAATTCCGAGGAGCGGGCAAGGCCGTATTGGCGCACGCCCAGCAACCACAGCCCGTCAAGGTCATCGAACGTCGAGGTGGAGCCGACAACCTCCAGCAGACGCGGGAGCACGCTCACCTTGACGCCGAGAGCCTTGATCAGGCGGATCGCATCGAGGATCTCCTCCTGCCCGTCGCTGGCGGGAGCGATGATGGCACGCTCCACGTCATGTTCGGCGACGATCCGGGCCAGCGCGCCGTACTCGCCGAGCTTCTCGACAGCGACAGACGTGTCGGCCACTTCCTTGCCGTTGAGGGCGACGCGGCCGAGGACCGTGGCGTTGACCGAATGTGCATCATTGAATTTGGCGGCGATTCGCTGGGCATCGGTTGCATTGCCGATGACGATGCATCGCTCGGGGGGCGTCAAGGCGAAGGCGGTCTTGCGCACGAGCAGGCGCCCGATCGACATGAGGACGAATGTGATGACGAGCAGTCCGAACACCTGAGCCCGCTGAAGCAGGCCGTGGAACAGGACTGCTTCGCCGAGCCAGAGTGCGAGCGAATACAGGACCGCGAGGTAGAAGATCGACGGGGCCTCGTCGATCGTGGTCTTGCGTAGCACGTGCTGGTCGCGGTCGTAGAGGCCGATCACCTTTCCGGCCAGGAGGACGAACGGCACGATCAGCACCGCCCCGGGAACCAAGCTGACCCGGCCGGCGTCGATGACGGTGATCACGATCAGAAGCGCCGCGAAGGCGGCGATCAGATCGACCAACCCGAGCCCTCGCCGCAGCAGCGAGTCTCGCTGCAACACGGCCGGGCGCGCACCAACCTCCTGATGGCCACTGGGCAGAACCTCCCACACCGGGGAGATCTCGGCGTGACGATCGGAGCGCCCATCGTTGTCGCCGCCGCGTCGGCGACTTCCGACCCAGGTCCTGGTACGCGACGTGGTCTGCATGTCTAAATCCCCCTTGCGGCGATCGTCGTCCCGGCGATGCACCAGTGTGCGCCCTGCCGGGAGCGAACCCGTGAACATCCTGCGATATTGCCCGGCTGCTTGCGACGAGGCGTCAAAATCCTCCGACGGATCGTTGTCGAAAGCTCGGAAAGAGCGTCCGTTGCGGCACAATCGCTCAACGCTCTGTTGATTCGATCATGTCCGCTAGCCCACGAACGGATCGATTTCGCATCTGTACTACTCGGAAGCCGCCCCAGATGCGTTTTGCGTTTGCCAGGTTAGCAACATAACGGAGCGCACACAAACGTCTCAATGTCCAGATGTCGTAAAGCGGTCACTGCCGGAGCGCCCCCTGGCCAGGCCGCGACCGGGCGGGATTGAGATACTCGCGGGATGTCCGCCGCCTACACCTCGGAGCTCGCCCAGAGCCTCGCACCCCACGTCCTGAAGCGCTTCGAGCGTTACGTACAGATCGACACCCAGTCATCGCGCGATCGCTCCGGGTCCCCCAGCACTCCGGGCCAGTTGGACCTCGGTCGCATGCTGACCGACGAGCTGCGGGACGCCGGGCTGGACGATGCGTCGCTCAACGAGCACGGCTACGTGACGGCAACGCTGCCGGGGACGCGGGCCGACGCTCCCGTGATCGGGTTGATCGCGCACATGGACACGAGCCCCGATGCGCCCGGCCAGGGTGTGCAGCCGATCTTGCACACCGACTATTGCGGCGACACGCTGACGCTGCCCCGCCTCGGCACGTACCTTGATCCGGCGTCGATGCCCGCCCTGGCCGCGAAGCGGGGGCATGACATCGTGACCGCGAGCGGCGACACCCTCCTGGGCGCTGATGACAAGGCCGGGGTCGCCGAGATCGTGGCGGCGGTCGCCCATCTGGCCGCTCATCCGGAGCTCCCGCGGCCCACGCTACGAGTGGCGTTCACGCCCGACGAGGAGATCGGCGAGGGCGCGACCCTGTTCGAGATCGAGCCCTTCGGCGCGCAGTGCGCCTACACGCTGGATGGATCGGGGCTGGGCGGCCTGGATGACGAGACGTTTTCGGCCGACGAGGTCATCGCCACGATCCACGGCGTCGACGTCCACCCGGGATATGCAACAGGCAAGCTGGTCAGCGCGCTGCGCCTGGCGGCCCAGATCGTCACCGCACTTCCTTCCGACCGCCTGACGCCGGACACCAGTTCCGGGCGCGAGGGGTTCATCCATCCCTATTCCCTGACCGGGTCGGCGGCGACCGCGGAGATTCGCGCGATCGTGCGTGATTTCGATGAGGAGCTCATGCTCCAGCATCGGCAGCTGCTGCAGGAGACCGCCGAGCGGATCGTGGCCGGCGCGCCGGGTGCGCACCTGAGCCTGGACATCCGACGCCAGTACCGAAACATGCGCGAGTACCTGGATCGCGCGCCCACCGTGGTCGCGGCCGCCGAGGCGGCGATCCGGGCCGAAGGACTCGATCCGGTGCGCCGGCCCATCCGCGGCGGCACCGATGGTTCACGGCTGAGCGAGATGGGCCTCCCGACGCCGAACATCTTCACGGGCGGTCAGGAATACCACTCAGTGCGGGAGTGGGCCTCGGTTCAGGACATGGCGGCTGCCGCGGCGACCGTCGTGCGGCTGTCCGAGGTATGGGCACAGGGAGTACGGCCATGAGTCCGACCGGCGCCGAATCGCTCGCCTCGCTCGACGGCGAGATCATGCCCGCCGCCGAGGCGATGATTCCCGTCACCGACGAGGGACTGGTGCGCGGGGACGGCGCGTTCGAGGTAATCCGCGTCTACGACGGTATTCCGTACGCGATCGACGAGCATCTGGCGCGCCTCGGGCGCTCCGGGCGCAACCTTCGCCTGCCGATCGATGCCGAGCTGGTTCGCGCGGAGGCGAATCGCCTGCTCGCCCAGGCCGGCTCTGGACCGGATCACGAGTGCCTGCGGGTGATGATCACCCGCGGTGGCCGACGCATCCTGCTCACCGAGCGGCTGCCCCAGAGCCCGGACACCGCCCGGTTGATGACCGTCACCTATGCGCCGACGCGGATCCTCGACGGCGTAAAATCGCTTTCCTACGCCGCCAACATGCTGGCCAGCCGGCTGGCCCGCGAGCAGGGCTTCGACGAAGCGCTCCTCGTCACGCCCCACGGCCGGGTTCTCGAGGCACCGACGAGCTCGATCTTCTGGGTCGCGGGCGAGCGGATCCTCACGCCTCCCATCGACGATCACATCTTGGCCTCGATCACCCGCGCGCTCGTGATCGACGTCGCCGGAGCCATCGAGCAGGCGTGCACGATCGATGACCTGGCGAACGCCGACGAGGTGTTCCTGGCGTCGACGACGCGCGAGGTGCAGCCGGTGGTGGAGATCGATGAGCACCGCTTCGAGGGTCCGGGGCCGGTGACCCGGCGCACGGCGGCGGGCGCCCTCGCCCGGATCCGGGCGGAGCTGGCCTCCTGAGGGTCCTCACCGTGATCGGCAACCGACCGCAGTTCATCAAGGCCGCGGCGGTTTCCCGACTCCTGCGCCGGCAGCACTCCGAGCTGCTCGTGCACACCGGTCAGCACTTCGACGATCGGCTGTCGGCGATCTTCTTCTCGGAGCTGGGGCTTCCCGACCCCGATCGCGAGCTGGGGATCGCGCTCGGCTCGGCCACCTCCCAGACAGCGCGGATGCTGGAGGCCCTCGAGCCCGTCCTGCGAGACGTCGCCCCCGACGTGGTGCTCGTGTATGGCGACACGAACTCCACGCTCGCGGGAGCGCTCGCCGGCGCTCAGGCGAGCGTGCCGGTGGCCCACGTCGAGGCGGGTATGCGCTCGTTCGACCGGTCGATGCCCGAGGAGCTCAACCGCGTCCTTGTCGACCACGCCAGCTCGCTGCTGCTGTGCCCGTCGGACCTGGCGATGGCCAACCTGCGCCACGAATCGGTCGCCGGGATGGCCGAGCTCGTCGGGGACGTGATGGTCGACGTGGCGCAGGCCACACAGCCGCGGGCGCGCGAGCGAGTCGATCTGGTAACCGCCCGGGGCGTGCAGCCCGGCGCCTATGTGCTGGCAACCGCTCACCGCGCCGGCAACGTCGACGATCCGGGACGGCTGCGGGACCTGTTCGATCTGCTGACGGCCGTCCCGGACCCGGTCGTGCTGCCGCTGCACCCGCGGACCCGGGCACGCCTCGAGCAGGCCGGCCTGGGGGAGGAGCTGCGCGCCGCGCCAGGAGTGACGGTGACCGAGCCGCTGGGGTACTTCGAGCTCACTGCTCTCTTGTGTCACGCCCGCCGGGTGCTGACCGACTCGGGTGGGGTCCAGAAGGAGGCGTACCTGGCCGGGGTTCCCTGCGTGACGATGCGCGCCAACACCGAGTGGACCGAGACCGTCGAGAACGGCTGGAACGTTCTCGTGGACCTCGACGTCGGTGCGGCGCTGGCCGCACTGCAGCGCAAGCCGCCGCCGATCCGCCCGGAGCTCTACGGCGACGGTCACGCCGGCCAACGCGTCGTCGACGCCCTGAACCGGCTGCAGCTATGACCGACCGCGGCACGTTCGTCTCGCCGGGGGCCTCGCTGGCGCCTGACGTCAAGCTCGGTTCCGGCGTCGTGGTTCACGAGGGCGTGACCGTCGGCGCGGGGAGCGTGCTCGGGACAGGCGCGGTGCTGCATCCCGGGGTCGCGCTCGGCGAGCGCTGCCTGGTGGAGGACGGCGCGGTCCTCGGCAAGCATCCCCGGCTGAGGCCCGGCTCCAGTGCGGAGGGATCCCTGGGACCGTTGCAGGTCGGCGAGGGCGTGACGATCTGCTGCGGCGCCGTCGTCTATGCCGGCGCTCGTCTCGGCGCCGCGGTGATCATCGGCGATCAGGCGCAGGTGCGCGAGCGAACGGTCGTCGGCGAGCGGACAGTGCTCGGCCGCGGCTCGACGATCGACTTCGATACGCGGGTCGGCGCGCGGGTCTCGATCCAGACTCTGGTCTACCTGACGGCTGCAGCCGTGGTGGAGGACGACGTGTTCATCGGGCCTGGCGTCACGACCACCAACGACGACACGATGGACCGCCATCCGGCGGGCCAGCCGCTGCACGGGCCTTTACTACGCCGAGCCTGCCGCATCGGCGGGGGCGTCACCCTCACGCCGGGCGTCGAGATCGGCGAAGAGGCCTTCGTGGCCGCCGGCTCGGTCGTGACCCGCGACGTGGCGCCACGCGCGGTGGTCATGGGCGTGCCGGCGCGCGAGGTCCGCCGAGTCGGCGACGAGGACCTCCTCGAGCGCTGGCGCTGAGCAGCTCAGGCGGGCACGACGACCGAGGCGCCGGCCGCTGCTTCGGTCCAGATGACCTGCTCGCGCCCCGGTCCGACGCCGACAAGGACAATCGGCACGCCGACAAAATCGGCCACGAACTCCAGGTACTCCCGCGCGGCCTCAGGCAGATCTGATTCGCTGCGGCACTCGCTGAGGTCCTCGCGGAACCCCGGCAACTCCACGTACTCCCCGGCGGCGTGATGCAGGACCGTCTGGTGATATGGGAAGTAGTCGAACTCCGCTCCCTCGGCGCCGCGATACCGAGTGCAGGCCCGGATCGTGTCGAACCCGGCGAGGACGTCGAGCTTGGTGATTGCCAGCGCGGTGAGTGAATTCAGGCGCGCGGCGTAACGCAGCGCCACCAGGTCCATCCAGCCCACGCGCCGCGGGCGACCGGTGGTTGTGCCGTACTCGCCTCCGCGCTCGCGCATCTCGTCGGCCAGCGGCCCATCAACCTCGGTCGGGAAGGGGCCGGCGCCGACGCGGGTCACGTAGGCCTTGGCGACGCCCCACACCTCGTCGATGTCCTTCGGGCCGACCCCGGCGCCGATGCAGGCGGCGCCGGCGACGGGATTGGACGAGGTGACGAACGGATAAGTGCCGTGATCGATGTCCAGGAGGGCTCCCTGGGCGCCCTCGAAAACGACCATCTTGTCGTCGTCGAGCTGCTGCAGCACGAGCCGCGAAGTGTCGGCGATATAGGGCTCGAGAACGTGCCCGTAGGTCAGGTACTCATCGGTCATGGCTTGCAGGTCCAGCTTGGGGTCCTTGGCGAACGGACGGAGGGAGAGCCGCTTGGGGTCCAGGGCGGCGACGATCTTCTTCTTGAGGATCTTCTCGTCGAGCAGGTCCTGCACACGGATCCCGAGCCGCGCGGCCTTGTCGGCGTAGCAGGGGCCGATGCCGCGGCGGGTGGTCCCGATCTCGAGCTTGCCCAGCTTGGCCTCGCCGGCGTGGTCGAGCATCATGTGGTAGGGCATGATCAGGTGAGCATTGGCCGAGATCCGCAGGGAGCTGGTCTCGATCCCCCGGCGGCGCAGCTCGTCCAGCTCATCGGTCAGCACCTTGGGATCTATGACGACGCCGTTGCCGATGACGCACAACTTGCCGGGATGCAGGATCCCCGACGGCATCAGGTGCAGCTTGTAGGTCTGCCCGCCGCGGACGATCGTGTGGCCGGCGTTGTTGCCGCCCTGGAAGCGCACGACCGCATCGGCCCGTTCAGCGAGCATGTCGGTCACCTTTCCCTTCCCTTCGTCGCCCCACTGGGCGCCAACGATCACGATTCCGGGCATGTCGGCTCAGTGTACGGTGGGGACGGCCGATGGCAGGCTATGTCGACATCCATGCCCACGGTGGCGAGCTCTCGCTCGAAATGGCGCTCGAGGTCGGCGAGCCCGAGCTCAAGCAGGCGAGCCTCGACCAGCGCGGCACCGACCTTTTGATCGAGACCCCCGAGGACGTCGTCGGGCTGGGGGAGCGGCTGTCCCGGCTCCGCGCCCGCGGGTACCGGATCACCCTCACTCACCCCGAGCGCTCCCCCGAGTTCCAAGCTGCGCCCGAGCGGGTGGAGGGCCTCAGCGATCACGGGGTCCTGCTCGCGCTGGATGCCGAGTCCCTGCTCGGACCTGCCGGCAGCGGTTCCCGACTGCTGGCCGAACGGCTGTGCCGAAGCGGCCACGCCCACGCGCTCGCCTTCGACGCCGCCGCCGGCCAGGACTCATCGGAGCTGGCCGGGCCTGAATCGGCTGCAGCCGCGCTCGTGGGCCAGCCACGAGCACGGTGGCTGGTCAGCGACGCGCCCGGCGCGATCGTCGCCGGCCAGAAGTTGCCTCCGATGCCGGCCGCGCAGGCCGATGCGGCGGAGTCCGCGGGTCCGGCGGACGCCGAACCGCAGGACGCGCGTCCCCCCGTCGCCGTCAGGCTCTCACGTGCCGTGGTGCTGATACCGCTTGTCGCCGTCGCGATCGTCAGCTTCGTGATCGTTCGTGCGCAGCACGGCTCCGGGGCCACGGTACTCACTCAGCAGCGCTACAGCCAGCGGCTGACCGCCGCAAACGTCGCCCAAGCCGTGCGATCGGCGCCTGATCCGAAGAGCCACCAGGCCGCAATTCGTACGAACTGCGTTCCGCGAGGGGCCGGTGCCCTGAAGAATCCCTGGCGCTGCCAGCTCACCTACGCCAACCGCGACCGCCTGCAGTACACGGTCTCGATCTTCGGCAATGGCAGCTATGAGGGAACGGACCAGATCGTCCTCGGCCCGGGACCGCGCCAATCCACAGCCGGCGCCATCAGCGGCTGCTGCATCAATATTCCGTAACCGCTACTCGAGCTCGCGCTTGAGCTTGCGCAGCGCGCGATACAGCCGCCCCTCCACCGTCGTCAGCTTTTCGTGGGTCAGCTTCGCGATCTCGGGGACACTGAGATCGGCGCCGTAGCGGAGCGAGACCGTGTCTCGCTCCTCCTGGCTGAGCGTTTGCAACGCGCCTTGCAATGCGTACCGGTCATCGAGTGAGTCAAACGGGTCGCCGCGATCGTGCCCGGCCCCGCCCGCGTACACCTTGTCCATCGCCCGGCGACCGGCGTCGGACCGCCGCATGCGGTCACGAACGAGGTTGAGCGCAATCGAGTACAGCCACGTCTTCTCCGACGCCTTGCGGCGGTCGAACCCGCGCTTGGTGGTGAGCACCCGCTCGAAGGTGTCGGCGAGCAGGTCTTCGGACAGCGTCCGGTCGCCGGTGCGATAGACCAGAAACGCAAGCAGGGACTGAGCGTGCTCGGCGTAGAGGCGTTCGAAGTCGGCGTCGCGCATGACGTCAGGATCAGGTGCCCGTCATCGTCGAAGCGTAGTCATCGCCTGAGCGAGCGTGTAGCCGTCGTTCGACCATTGAGAAGGTTTTGCCTCATTCAGCGTCTTGACCTCCGCCCGGACCAGCGATTCTCGCGGGTTCAGGGACAGCGCTTTCCGCGCGGCTCCACGCGGATCTTGCCCGGCTGCGGCCTTCATGATGGCCAATCCGAGACGATAATTCCAGTCGCCGGGATCGAGGGAGACGGCCTTCTGCATCGTCGTGATCGCCAGCTGGGGCTTGTCCGCCCTGACGTCGCAGTAGCTGAGGATCTCGTAAGCGGGAGCCTGGTTGCCGAGGGTGGAGATCGACGAACTGGCCGCCGCTATGGCCGACCGGCAGTCGCCGGCGTTGAACGAACCGCTGGCGTCGGCGAGGTCGCGCTGCGACAGCCACATGTAGGTCGGGGCGACCGCCAGCAGTACGCAGCCGATCCCCATCATGCTGCGCGCGAACGATGACGGTGCGCGACGCTCCTCGAGGGCTCGCTGCTCGGCGGTCTCGGGTGCGGACCTCGCCAGCACGAACCCACCCAAACTGAAGAAGACGATCGTCACGACGGGCATCTGCCAGTCCCAGTCGACCCCGGCGTGAATTGCCCACGCGAGCATGACAGCGAACGCCGCCGCGTACACCGGCCGGTCGGGGCCACGAGCGCGAGCCAGGGTGACCACGAAAAAGAGGGCGAAGACTGCGACCAGGAGGACGAGCCCGAGAACGCCGAGCTCGTCCAGGTTCTCGAGGTACAGCGAGTGGGCATTGACGACGAAGTAGTTGCCGTCCAACCGGTACCGATCCCACGTGTTCTCAAACGTGCCCGCCCCCTGACCGAGAACCGGGCGAGCGTTGAAGCGATGCCACGCGACCCGCCAGAGCGGGAGACGCCCGTCGTTGCCGGGGTCGGCCAGGCGCGCCCTCAGGTCGGCACTCCCCGCGCCCGGTGCCGCCGGGCTGGTGAACCGGTGGTAGTCGTGAGCGATCGTGCCCCGCACAGCGACCACGGCGACGATCGCCGCCACGGCTAATACTCCCCAGATGGATGCCATCACCGGCCGACGGTGAGCGTCGGGCAGGCGGGCACGGATGAGAACGCGGTCGACGGTGAGCGTCAGCAGGGCGCGTAACACCGCAGCTGCAACCGCGCAGACCGCAACGGCCACGGCAACCCTGTGCCCTTGGCTGATCCCGCCGGCGGTCGTGGGATCTGGCGTCGCTAGCAAGTTGGCGTCGTAGCAGTACTTGACCGCGACCGCCGTGGTGGGGCCGACCGCGATGAGAGCGCTCAGCCACAGCCGCGGCCGGCCGACCAGCAGGTAGACGACGACTCCGATCAGGGTCACGCCGATGGCCCCGCGTGAGAAGGTGAACAACAGCGTGCTGGCGAGAATCGGCGCCGCCGCCGCAGACAGCACCCGGCTGACCGGATGCTCTCGGCGGTCGCTGGAGAAGTGGACGCAAAGGATCAGGCCGAACGCGGCCGCCAGGCCCTCGACATTCCAGTAGCTCACCGGAAAGCTCAGGCGATTGTTCGCGAGCGCGGGCGTGGTCGGCCAGAGATGTGGCAGCACCCGGGTGATGAGGCCGCTCGTGCAGATGACGAAGATCGCGGCAAGCAGCCCGCGCAACATCCAGACCATGCGCAGGCGCGTCCGCCCGATCGATCCAAACAGCGCGAGCGCCGCAAGGTAGACCAGAGCACGGTCGAACTCGACCGCCGCCCGTCCCGGGGCATGCGACCAGGCCTGCGAGACGAGGACCAGCAACACGTAGGCGCCGAACAGGACCGTCCCGGCACCGAGGAGCCACCCCGCACCTTCGAATGGATTGCCGAGCAGCGACCGGAGGAGGAGCGCGGCGCACAGGATGATCGCCACATACGCCGGCACCTGGGGATAGAACCCCCCGGAGTTGTACGCAAAGTAGGCCATCAGGCCCGCCGGAAGAAGCAGCAGAGCGGCCGCCGCCACGCGCCTGCTGTCGAGCATTCCGGGCAGTGTACGGAGCGGCCGGTTGCCGGGCCGCCGGTCCGGGTAGGGGAGCATCATGGCCGACGAGCTGCAGCTCGAATGGAGCGCCGCGCAGGTGCGCGACGGCACGCTGACCGTCGAGATCACCGGCGAGTTCGACGACGAATGGAAGCAGACGTTCACGCGCACGCTCGCTCTCCTGTCCAGCACCGGCACCTGGGGCGAGGTCGCCTTCAAGAAGCGCAAGGTCACCGTCGACGACGTGCAGGAGGGCTCGGAGGACAACGTGCGCTTCGCCCTGGACGGCGCCGTGCAGGAGGCCAATGCGCACCATGCCGGCGAGGACGAGTCGGACGAGGACTTCGGCGGGGACGACGACGAACCCGAGGGCGACGAGACAGACCAGCGCATGACCGACCGGTTCCGCGATCCCCAGGAGTAACCCAGGGTGGTCGAGGGCGACGCCGCGAAGGTTCGCCGTGCGCGGCTACGGCGCTCTGACTGCTCCGGCACGGGTCTTCACCGTGTGCGGCGCGGGAAGGGGTTCGGCTACGTCGACGACGACGGCAACCCCTACAAGGACCCGGAGGACATCCTGCGCATCAAGCAGCTGGCGATCCCGCCGGCCTGGCAGGACGTCTGGATCTGCCGGGATCCGTTCGGCCACCTTCAGGCCACCGGCGTCGACGCCGCCGGGCGCAAGCAGTACCGCTACCACGACCGCTGGCGCGAGCTGCGCGACCGGCAGAAGTTCGATCACATGGTCGACTTCGCCAAGGCGCTGCCGAAGATGCGACGGCGCGTGCTGGCCGACCTGCGAGACGGCGACGAGCTGAACGAGCAGCGGGTCCTGGCGTGCGCACTGCGGCTGCTCGATGTCGGCCTGTTCCGGATCGGTAGCGAGCAGTACGCCGACGACGACGGCGGGGTCGGGCTGGCGACGGTGAGCAAGTCCAGCGTCACCGTGACCAAGGGCGAGGTCGTTTTCGACTACCTGGCCAAGAGCGGCGTTCGGCGCGTGCAGGCCGTGCGAGACGACCCCACGGTTGCGGTCGTTCGCGCGCTCAAGCGTCGGCGCGCCGGAGGAGAGCAGCTGCTCGCTTATCGGGTGGGTCGCCGTTGGCACCCGGTCCGCTCAGACGAGATCTCCGAGCACGTGAAGGCGCTGATTGGGGAGCCGTACACCGCCAAGGACTTCCGCACCTGGAACGCGACCGTGCTGGCCGCCGTTTCCCTCGCCGCCGATGGACGCGACGCGGTGACCAGACGCGCCCGCAAGCGCGCCATGGACGGGGCGGTCAGGGGAGTCGCGGAGGTGCTCGGCAATACTCCGGCCGTCGCCCGGAAGTCCTACATCGACCCGCGAGTCTTCGATCGCTACCTGTCGGGCTGGACGATCGGGGGGGAACTTGACCGGATCGGCCGGCTGCACGGACCCGACGATCGTCGTCGGACCCGTCTCGAGCGCGCCGTGCTCGATCTCCTTGACGATGACCACGCCTCGCCGGCCGTGCAGCAGTACAGCGCCCGCGCAGCCTGATCCTCGAAGCCGGCCGCGGTTGGACGCACCTAGGCGCGACGTCCACGCTGTGATAGAAACCCAGCGGTCTGCGACCAAAGGGAGGTCAGCGCGATGGCGGTCACGTCTATGACGATCGTCGGCTCTGACGAGCTGTTCGTCCGCTGGACGAAAGACAGAGATGTCCCCGCCCGGGACACGCTCATCGAGCGATTTCTACCACTGGCTCGCAAGCTGGCGCGTCGGTACGCGGGCTCCAACGAGCCATACGATGACCTCGTCCAAGTCGCGAGCCTGGGCCTCGTCAAGGCGGTTGAGCGATTCGATCCGGAACGCGGTTTCGCGTTCACGTCCTTCGCCGTCCCGACCATCGTGGGCGAGCTGAAGCGGTATTTCCGCGACGCCGGATGGGCGCTTCACGTCGACCGAAGCGCCCAGGAACGAGCGCGCAAGATCTCCGAGGCCCGCCGCGAGGTCAGTTCGCGCCAGGGCCGCTCCCCGACGGTGCCCGAACTCGCCGAGTATCTGGAATGCAGCGAGGAGGAGGTCCTTGACGGCCTGCAGGCGGCCGAGGCATACGACACCGTATCGTTGGACGCCCCCGGCCGCGGCGACAACGAGAGCGTACGCCGGCTCGACACGCTCGGCGGCGAAGACGACCGCCTCGGTCTGATCGACGACCAGGCCACGGTCTTCGCTGCGGCCCAGCGGCTTCCGGAACGCGAGCGCCGGATCCTGTACCTGCGATTCGGCGAGGATCTGACTCAGGCGGAGATCGCCGACCTGGTGGGCGTCTCGCAGATGCAGGTCTCCCGGCTGTTGCGCAAGTCCGTCAAGCGACTGCAGGACCTCATCCAGCCACGTCCGGCGCGGTCCTGAGGCGCCCGCCGCCGCGCGCCCGTCACCCGTCCTCTTTGAACTCCTCGTCGGGCTCGCCGCCGTCGGTCGCGCGGGCGTCCTCGTCGAAGCCGTCGGCGTCCTCCAGGATGCGGCCCGCGGAGTGCATGTCGCCGTGGGAGGCGTGCTCCTCGAGCTCATGCTCGGCGAGCTCGAAGCCCTCGGACTCGCCTTCGCCGGCCTCGATCAAGGGCCGCTCGGCGGGGTCGTTCTCCGAGTCATCGTCATCCGTCGACGGGTAGTCGCTGACCCTGCCGCCGATCCCGGCGGCCTCCGCGGCAGCGGCCTGCTCCTGCTCGGCCTCAAAGTCGGACTCTGAGTCGCTCTCGGGCATGTCTACCTCGCTTGGTTGGCGTCGGCCGGGGCACTGGCCCAATATGTCGCGGCCATGTCCTCGTCGCCGTGACCGTCGGCCTCGGCAGCACGCAGGCGGGTGACGACACCCTCCATGACCGGGAGCTCGAGGCCTACCTCGGCAGCCGCGGCGAGCACGAGATCGGCGTCCTTGCGGGCCAGCGCCAGGCGGAAGGAAACGTCGTCGAAGGCGCGCTTCATCATCGCCGGGCCCTTCAGCCTGGCGTAACCGAGGTCGAGTGGCCCGCCCTCCACCGCGTCGAAGAAGACCTGGGGGTCAACCCCCAGCGCCTCCGACAGAGTGATCGTTTCCGCCAAGACGCCGACGACTCCGACCACCCAGCTGTTGATCGCGACCTTCGCCGCCGTGGCGGCACCGGCTTCGCCGAGCCACTGCGTGCGGGCACCAACAGCCTCGAACACCGGATCGGCGGCCGGGTGAGCGGTCTCCGGACCCGACGCCAGGATCACCAGCTTGCCCTGCTCGGCGGGCGCGCGGGTGCCCAGCACGGGCGCGTCGACGTAGGTCACATCGCGGTCGTCGGCCAGCTCGGCGCAGCGCTCGGCGCCCTGCACGCCGATCGTGCTCATCTGGATCCAGACGTCGGGGGAATCAGGGGCCGACAGGGCGGCCTGGGCCACCTGGAGCACGCTGTCGGCGTCGGACAGCATCGTGATCATCAGCGGGCAGCCGTCGGCGGCCCCACGGGGGTCCTCGAACAGCGGGGCGCCGTCGTCGGCGAGGGGCTTTGCCCTGTCGGGCGTGCGGTTCCAGGCGTGGACCGTGAACCCGGCCTGGATCAGGTTGCGGGCCATCGGCAGGCCCATCGTTCCCGTTCCCAGAAAGGCGATCTCGGTCATGAGCGCCCCACTACCCCTCCCGATGGGGCCGCAATCGGGATCACGGGATCAGCGGACGTGCATGCGCAGCGTCGTGCCCGTGCCGCCGGTGCGCAGCTCGACCAGGTCACAGACCTGATTGATCAGCCATAGACCGCGTCCCGACGGAGCATCGAACAGCGGGCGAACGCGCCCGGCGAGCACGTCGGGGACGGACGTGTCGAAACTGACCTCGGTGACGACGCTGCGCCCGTCGTGCCAGAGCCGGGCCGTGCAGCGCCCGTTGCCGTGCCTGACAACGTTGGTCGCGGCCTCGTTGACCACGAAGACCACATCCTCGCGGCGCTCGCGCGTGAGCCCTTCCAGGAACGGATCGGCGACGACGGCATGGCGCAGGGAGCGCAGGTCGCCGGCGAAGATGTGCTCGGACATCGGCCCGGTGGGGTCGTTCAGGGGCCAGCGCTCGCTCAGCGAGCCACGCAGCGGGTCCTCGTAGCGCTCGCTGGGCCGGCTGCCGGCGGCGTCACGGAGAAGAGGATGGGTCAGCTCAGCGCCCTCCAGCACGTGAGCGTCCAGGTTCTCGGCGTCATAGGGACACAGGATCCTCGCGCCCGTGCCCGCGAGGGCGTGGTTGAGCAGCGCCTCGTGGCGCAGGCACTCGGCCGTCTCGGCGTAGCTGCGCTCCGGCCACATCGGCTCGGAGATCACCCGCGCCCGTCCGTCGTGCTCATCGAGCCACGCCTGGATCATCGGCAGGATGCAGGCGGGATTGCGCCCGACCTCGCTCATGTCCTCGAAGCGGATGTTCGCCGCATCTTCGGCCAGGGCAGGCTGGAGCCACTCCAGGTTCGCCCGCGGAACAGCCGCCAACACCGGCTCGCCCGCCAGCGCACCCGCACGCACGAATTCCCGCGCGGCGTCCTTGAGCTCCGGGCGGCCGTGGTACAGCAGCGCCTCGTGAAAGAGCCGCTCGCCATGTGCTGCGGATGTACTCAGATCGCCAGTCATCGCCTGCCTTTGGGTGCTTAATACCGTTACCGCAGGGCTGGGGTTCCAAACCCGCTGGTCCGAACCTTTCACCCCCTCGGTCCGACGCTTGTGCGATCGCATGCCGCAGCGCATATCAGTAGGCTCGACCGAGCGTGCAGAGTCAGTTCCGAGTCGAAGTCGAGCGACAGGGCCGGGCCGCCGTGATCGCAGTCACGGGAGAGCTTGATCTCGCCACGGGTCCGCAACTGGAAGCCCAGCTCCACGACATCTCGGCCAGCGATACCGAGCTGGTGATCGTCGACCTGCGCAACCTTGAATTCATGGACTCGACCGGCCTGAGCATCATCGTGCGCGCGCATCAGCGGTTGACCGGGGAGGGCTGCAAGCTGGGGTTGGTCAAAGGGTCGCCGCAGGTTCAGCGGCTGCTCGATCTCACTGGCGTGGCAGACCGCATCGCCCTTGTCGCCCGTCCGGAAGAACTCATCAACGGGCATTAGGCGCGCCGCGTGGCGGGGACCTCACTCGGCGAGCAGATCCTCATGGGGCAGGGGCCGGAATTCGCCGACCTCGTGGAGTCCCTCGGAGAGTCGCTCACGATCCGCGACCGAGCAGGCGAGGTCCTGTACGCCAACCGCGCGGCGCTGGGCAGCCTCGGCTTCGAGACGCTCGAGGACCTGCGACGCCACGGCCTCGACGCCGTCATGGCCGACCACGTGGTCCACGACGAGCGCGGCAACGTCGTGTCGATGGGTGACATCCCATCGGTCAGACTGCTGCGCGGCGAGCCCGATCCTCCGCCGCTGCTGATCCATAGTGTCAACCAACTGACCGGCGAAGCACGCTGGCAGCTGCTCAAGGCCTCGCCGCTGCGCAACACCGAGGGTGAGATGATCGCCGCGGTGACGATGATCGAGGACGTCACCGCCGTCAAGACCGCCGAGGTCCACACAAGCGTCCTGGCGGAGTCCGGCCGGCTGCTGATCGCCTCGCTCGACTATCAGCAGACGCTCCACAACGTCGCCCACGCCGCGATCCCCAGACTCGTCGACTGGTGCATGGTCGAGCTCGTCGATCGCGAGGGGCATCGTGAACAGACCGTGATCGCCCACCGCGATCCTGCCCAGCGCGAGCTGGCAGTTCGGATGCGCGAGCTGGAATCGGCCAAGCCGCGACCGGAGCAGGCCCTCGGACGGGTGCTCGCCAGCGGCGAATCGGTCCTGTTCTTCGACGTCACCGACGAGCACCTGGTGCGGGTCGCACAGACCGAAGAGCAGCTGGAGATCCTGCGCAGACTCCACATCCGCTCCGCGATCGTGGTGCCGATGCGCGTGCCCTCGCGGACGATCGGAGCGATGTCGTTCCTGACCTCGGAGTCCCGGCGCCGGCTGACCGACGCCGATGTCGCGCTCGCCGAGCAGCTGGCCCGCCGCGCCGCGGTGGCGGTGGAGAACTCCCGTCTGCACACCCAACTGGCCGAGGTTGCCGAGACGCTGCAGACGAGCCTGCTCCCCAGCGACCTGCCCGACGTACCCGGCTGGGAGATCGCCGCCCTGTATCGCCCGCCGGAGACCGAGCAGCGGATCGACGTCGGAGGCGACTTCTATGAGGTGTTCGAGGCCCACGGCTCCTCCCTGGCGCTCATCGGCGACGTGACCGGGCACGGGGTGGCAGCCGCGACGGTGACCGCACTGATGCGTCACGGCGCGCGCTTCGCCAGCCGCCTAGAGCCCGATCCGGTGGCCATCCTGCGCCGGCTTGACGAGGAGCTGCGCCGCCGTCCCGGCACGGCCATGTGCACCGCGCTGTGCGCCGCTCTGCGCGAGGACAGCCTGATCATGTGCTCCGCCGGTCACCCGCCCGCGCTGATCGTCGATCGCGCCGGCACGGTGTCGGAGGCTCCGGCGCCCGGGCCGTTGCTGGGGGCGTTCGCCGACAGCAGCTGGAAGCAGGAGCGCGTGCCCGTCTCAAATGGAGAGCTGGTGCTCCTGTACACCGACGGCGTGACGGAAACGATCGGAGACACCGACCGCTACGGGGGTGGCCGACTCCGGCGGCTGCTCTCCGAGCACGCCGACGCGTCGCCGGCGCAGCTGCTGGCCGTGCTCGACGAGACGCTTGAGGAGTTCCGGGGCGGCCCGGCAACCGACGACGTCGCCGCGCTGGCGATGCGGCCGCTGACCGCCCGATCGTAGTTGCCCGCGGGGGGCGGCCAGTCAACGCCGGTGGTCGATCACGACCACGTGCACGAGCTCGGTCTCGCCGTCGCGCTGGACCGAGACCTCGTCTGAGAGCAGCGCCAACGGCGAGGGGCGCTGGGCGCCGGCGGCCTGCAGGACCGCGCCCGTGCCGCGGCGGAACGGCCCGACGACGAGCTCCAGACGACGCTCGGAGGCCATCACGCGGGCGCCGATCCGCGGTCCGGAGGTCGCCCCGTTGGCGTGAGCGGCGATCGTGTCGGTGACCAGGTAGACGTCGGAGAAACGGTCCAGGGAGAAGTGGGCGGTCGCCGCCAGGGTGCGAGCCAGGCGACCGAGCACGGGGGCGAAGAGGTTCACCGGCGAGAGAGTGACCACGACCTCGCCGGGCTGGATCGGAGCGATCGGCTCCTCGTGCGCGGCGCCCGCCGGAGTGGGGGGAACCTGATAGAGCGCGTCGCCGTCGCGCCGGCCGGCGAAGTCCATCTCCACGAGCGTGCCACCATCGCTCCCGGGACCGAAGCGGACATCCTCGGACAGCGCGCGGATCACCGACACGCCGATCCCGAACCCCTCGTCGGGGCCGCGGCCATCGGCCGGCAGGCCGACGCCATTGTCCTCGACGGTGACCCGCAGGCGCTCCGGATCCACGAACATGCGGATGCGCATCGGCCCGGGGGCGCCCTCGTAGGCGTGCAGGACAACGTTGTTACAGGCCTCTGAGACCGCCGTCTTGAGGTCGTCGAGCAACTCGGGGTCGATCGCCAGCACCTCGGCCAGGCCACCCAGAATGCCTCTCACGATCGTGAGGGTCTGAGGCCTGCTCTCAAGATGCAGGCCCACGATGGGACCTTGGTCGTTCACCTGCGATCAATCCAATGCCCGGGCCCGGACCGCGTCAAACCCCGCCGGCTCGCGGGGGCTCAGCTGCTGCTCGGCGCCGTCGGCGGCCAATTCGCCGAGACGGCTGATCGCGCGGCGCAGAATTCGCGAGACCTGCATCTGCGAAACACCGATGCGATCGGCGATCTGCGTTTGTGTCAAGTCCTCGACGAAGCGCAGCCCGAGCACGTCGCGCTCACGCTTGGACAGGTGACGCGCCGCCTCGCCGACGGTCACCCGGTCATCGGCCATCTGCAGGTCCGGATCCTCCTGACCGAAGCTGTCGACCACACTGCCGCTCTCGCCCTCGCCGTCGTCGTGAGGCGCGTCCAGCGACGAGGCGTGATGGGCGCGAGCGGTCTCCAGCGCGTCGAGCACGTCGGCGATATCGAGCTCGAGGTACTGCGACAGCTCGTGCACGGTGGGGGCGCGACCGTGGCGAGCGATCATCTTCTGCTGGGCATCCTCGACCTTGACGGCCAGCTCCTGGGCGCCACGCGGCACGTGCACGGCCCAGCCGAGGTCGCGGAAGTACCGCTTGAGCTCGCCGAGGATCGTCGGCACGGCGAACGACGAGAACGCCGTCCCGCGACCGAGGTCGTAGCGGTCGACGGCCTTGACGAGGCCGAGGCTGGCCACCTGGAGGAGGTCGTCGAAGGGCTCGCGCGCCCCGTTGTACCGGCGGGCCAGCTTGCGCGCCAGGGGCAGGAAACGCTGCACCAGCTCGTCGCGCGCGCGACGGTCCTCGTGGCGGTGCCAGCGCTCGAACAGCTCATCGGTACCGACTCGCGCGAGGGCCACGTCAGGGGTATCGCGACGACGCTGATCGGTAATGGAACGGGCAGCGATTGTGGTCATAAATATTCACTTACCCCCTATCCCGAAACTGAACCAGACCAACCGGTCTCGCTGAATTCTCACGTTTCTCTCACGTCCGATTCAGCAAACTCCCAGCTGGGCAGGCGACGATTCGCACGTGACCGCGCAGTCCGAGGCTCTTCGCGTGCTCGTCGTCGACGACGAGCCGAGCATCGTCGACGTCGTCGCGATGGCACTGCGCCACCACGGCTACGACGTGGCGACCGTCGATACCGGCGCCGGGGCGCTGGCGCAGGTCCGCGACTGGCATCCGCATGCGATCGTCCTCGACGTGATGCTGCCCGACATGGAGGGCTTCGAGGTGGCGCGGCGGCTGTCGGCGCAGCGAGCCGCCGTCCCCATCCTGTTTTTGAGCGCCCGCGACAACACGTCGGACAAGATCCGGGGTCTGACCACCGGCGGCGACGATTACGTCACCAAGCCGTTCAGCCTGGAGGAGCTGATGGCGCGGCTGCGCAACATCCTGCGCCGCTCCGGCACTCACGAGGAGCGGTCCAGCCGGCTGGCCTTCGCTGACCTCGAGCTCGACGACGACACGCGCGAGGTCAGCCGCGGCGGATCGCCGATCGAGTTGACCGCGACCGAGTACCGCCTGCTGCGCTACCTGCTGCTCAACCCGCGACGCGTGATGACCCGCGCGCAGCTGCTCGACCACGTCTGGAGCTACGACTTCGGCGGCGACGCCCGGGTGCTCGAGACCTACATCAGCTACCTGCGCAAGAAGCTCGACGTCGGCGGGCCGCCGCTGCTGCACACGATCCGCGGCGTCGGTTACGTCCTGCGGCTGCCCCGGGAGTGACGGTGTCGCTGCGGGCGCGCCTCCTGGTCGGCATGGTCGTGCTGGTCGCCGCCGGCCTGGCCGCGACGGCGATCATCACCTACGAGGAGCAGCGCTCGTTCCTGTTCGATCGCGTCGATCAGCAGGTCGCCTCAGCGCTCGTGCCCCTGAGATTCGAGCTGGGGGCGCGTACGGCCGCCGGCCGGCAACGCCCCGGCGGCCTCCTTCGCCAGCGCCCGCCGTTTGCCCGCAGGCCCGGCGCCGCCGGCCCGGCGTCGGCGCTGCCGCCCGGCACGTTCGGCGAGGTACTCAGCCCCACCGGCAACGTGCTGCGCCGGCGGACGTTCAGCTACGGCGAGAGGACCGGGCCGGTGCCAACGATTCCCGCGCGGCCCCCGCTGAGCCGGCCGGACTCGGCGCTGCGGCTGTTCACGGTGAGCGCGCCCAGCGGCGCCAGCTACCGGGCGTCGGCGTTCAGCGACGGGACGAACACCGCCGTGGTGGCCGTGCCGCTGCGCGAGGTGCAGCAGACGCTGCACAGGCTGGTGATCGTCGAGGCGCTCGTCGCCGGGGCGGTGATCCTCGCTCTGCTGGCGCTCGGCTGGTTCGTGATCCGGATCGGCCTGCGCCCGCTGGAGCGGATCGGTCGCGTGGCCTCCGAGATCGCGGGCGGCGATCTCTCCCGCCGCGTCGCGACCGCCGATGAACGGACGGAGGTGGGGCGCCTGGGACGATCGCTCAACGAGATGCTGGCCCAGATCGAACGGGCATTCGCCGCCCGCAAGCTGAGCGAGGAGCATCTCCGGCGCTTTCTCGCCGACGCCTCACATGAGCTGCGCACCCCGCTGGCGTCGATCCGCGGATACGCGGAGCTGTTCCGGATGGGCGCCGCCGACGACCCCGCGACGCTGGCGCGGGCGATGTCACGAATCGAGAGCGAGGCGGCGCGGATGGGCGTCCTCGTCGAGGATCTGCTGGTGCTGGCTCAGCTCGACCAGGCCCCGGAGCCACGCCGGGTCCCGGTTGCGCTCGGCGAGCTGATGACCCACGTCGCGCAGGACACGCGGGTGACCGCGCCCGACCGCACCGTTCGGGCCGACATCGACCAGGACGCGACCGTGCTGGGCGATCCCGATCAGCTCGGCCAGCTGGTGGCCAACCTCACGCGCAACGCGGTCATGCACACCCCGGCGGGGTCGCCGATCGATCTGCGCCTGCACAGCCGCGACGGCTCCGCCGTCCTGGAGGTGCGCGATCACGGGGCGGGGGTGCCCGAGGACGCCGACGAGAGCGCGCAGCTGTTCGAGCGCTTCTGGCGCACCGAGGGCGGTCGCCGGCAAGGTCAGGGTGGCTCGGGCCTCGGCCTGGCGATCGTCCGCGCGATCGCCCACGCCCACGGCGGCGAGGTCAGCGCGGCCAATGCTCCCGGGGGCGGCGCGCGGTTCACCGTGGAGCTACCGCTCAGCGGCGAAACGAGCGACGTTTCTCAGCAAAGTCTCAGCCTCCTCACGTCGGACTCTTAGCCGGATCTCCGACAGTGGCGGGGTGAGGTTGCGCTCCTCCTGGCATCTGGTGCTGCTCGGGCTCGTCGCCGCCGGCGTGGTGCTGGCCGGCGTGCTCGAGATCGGAGCGCCGACGAGTTCGGCGCGGACCTCACGCGAGGTGGTGACCGCCGTCAAGGGGGTTGTCCAATCGACGGTGACCGGTAGCGGCAACGTCGAGCCTGGAACCGACGTGCAGGCCAACTTCCAGACGAGCGGGACGCTGCAGAACCTGTACGCCAAGACCGGTGATCATGTCGTCAAGGGCCAGCTGCTGGCCACGCTCGACCCGGCGGCCGCCCAGAACACGCTCAACCAGGCCGAGGCGAACCTGACCTCCGCCCAGGACCAGCTGACCAACGCCGAGAACGCGACGGTCACGACGACCACCAGCCAGCCGGTGACAGCCTCATCGATGCAGTACGTGGCGCTGCGCCCGACACAGACGACGAGCACGACCGGCTCGGCGACGACCACCACGTCGTCGGCGACGAGCACATCGGCGACGCCCACGACGACGACCACAGCTCCGACGACCACGACGGCCGCTCCGACAACGACGACGCCCAGCCGGGGATCGGGCGGCGGTGGCGGGTCAACGGGCTCGACGGGATCGACGGGGTCCACGGGGTCCACGGGCACGTCCGGGGAGACGGCCGCGACCAAGGCTGCCAACATCGCCTCCGCGCAGGCGTCTGTCGACGGCGCCGAGGCGTCGGTCACCACCGCCGAGACCGCGCTCCGCGAGACCCACCTTTACGCGCCGGCGACCGGGACCGTGGTCTCGGTGCAGAGCGTCTCGTCCGGCGACGAAATCTCCGGGTCGTCGAGCAGCTCGGCCTCGGGCTCGAGCTCGGGATCGGGATCGGGCAGCACGGGCGCGAGCACCGGCAGCGCGACGACGAGCGCCGGCGGCCTCGGCTCCGCGAGTAGCTCGAGCGCCAGCAGCTCCGGCCTGGTGGAGATCGTCAACACCTCCAAGATGACGATGACCGTCGCCTTCAGTGAGTCCGACATCTCCAAGATCAAGCTCGGCCAGCCGGCGACGGTGACCCTGGATGCGCTGACGGGCGTCGAGCTGGCCGCGCACGTCAGCGCGATCTCGACGCTGGGCACGACGAGCAGCAGCGTCGTCAGCTACGACGCCACGCTGACGCTCGATCAGCACGATGCGCGGGTCAAGCCGGGAATGAGCGCGTCGGCCGCGGTCGTCACCGGTCAGGCGTCGGGGGTGACGTTGCCCTCGAGCGCGATCACCGGCAGCGGCGCGGTCAGCACCGTCAACAAGCTGCGCAACGGCAAGACGGTGCCGACGCGGGTGGTCGTCGGGCTGAAGGGCGACAGCCGCACCCAGATCGTCAGCGGCCTGTCCGCCGGTGCGCAGGTGGTGGTGACGACCTCGCTGCCGTCGCTCAGCTCGACCGCGAGCTCGGCGGGCGGGACGAGCGCCACGCTGGGCGGCGCTGGAGCCACCCGCCGGTTCGGAGGCGGCGGTTTCGGAGGCGGCGGTTTCGGCGGGGCCGGCGGTGGCTTCGCCGGCCCCGCCGGGGGCGGAGGGGGCGGATGACTCCGCCCCCGGTGCCGGTCATCGACCTTCAGGATGTCTCCAAGACCTACCACGTCGGCGAGATCTCCGTGCACGCGCTGCGCGGCGTCTCGGCCACCGTGCGGCGGGGCGAGTACGTGGCGATCATGGGCGCCTCGGGCAGCGGCAAGAGCACGCTGATGCACATCCTCGGGTGCCTGGACATACCCACGGCGGGGATCTACCGGCTCAACGGCTCAGACGTGCGCACCGCCGACGAGGACGAGCTCGCCGACCTGCGCAACCAGGAGATCGGCTTCGTCTTTCAGAGCTTCAACCTGATTCCCCGCACGCGCGCGCTGGCCAACGTCGAGCTGCCGCTCGCCTATGCCGGCCTGGGCCGTGCCGTTCGCCGGCGGCGGGCGCTCGGCGCCCTGCATGAGGTCGGTCTGCACGACCGCGACGATCACATGCCGTCCGAGCTCTCCGGCGGGCAGCAGCAGCGCGTGGCGGTCGCCCGAGCACTGGTCACCAATCCGGCGATGATCCTCGCCGACGAGCCCACGGGCAATCTCGACACCACCTCCACGCGGGAGGTGATGGCGATCTTCGAACGGCTCTCCGAGGAGGGCCGCACGATCATCCTGATCACGCACGAGCCCGACGTCGCCGCCCACGCCGACCGCGTCATCCACCTCTCAGACGGCCAGGTCACCTCCGACACGCCCGCCCCGCTGACCGAGGCGAGCCCATGAGCGAGACGATCAGGGTGGCGCTGGGCGGACTGGCCGCCAACAAGCTGCGGACCGGGCTGACGATCCTCGGGCTGATGATCGGGGTCGGCTCGGTGATCGTCCTGATCGCCGTCGGGACGGGCTCCTCACAGGCCGTCGAGCACCAGATCGACGCGCTGGGCTCCAACGTGCTGCTCGTCCAGGCCGCCCCCCCGCTCGGCGGCCTCCGCGGGGGCGCGAGTGCGAGCACGCTGACCGTCGCCGACGCCAACGCGCTCGAGAACCGCTTCACCGCTCCGGACGTCAAGAGCGCCTCGCCGGTGGTCAACGCCAACGGCGTGACCCTCACCTACAACGGCACGACGTACTCGCCCTCCTCGTTCTACGGGACCACCCCCAGTTACCAGGCGGCACACAGCTACTCGATGGCCGACGGCGCCTGGTTCACCGCGGCGGCCGAGCGCACCCACCAGCGCGAGCTCGTGGTTGGTCCGACCGTCGTCTCCGAGCTGTTCGCCGGCGCGAATCCCGTCGGGGACACCGTCGGAGTCAACGGCACCAACTTCACCGTCGCCGGGGTCACCAACTCCAAGGGCTCGAACGGAACGAGCGACCAGGACGACGTCGCGATCGCGCCGCTGACGGCCGTCCAGGACACGCTCGCGGGCTACGGGAGCATCAGCTCGATCACCGTCCAGGCCAAGTCACGCGAGCAGCTCAACGCCGCCCAGACCGAGGTCACCGACATCCTCAATCGACTCGACCCGCCGGCGAACACGGGGTCGACGAGTACCAGCAACTTCAACGTCATCAACCAGGGCTCGATCCTGCAGACGTCGACCTCCAGCAGCAAGGTCTTCACCACCCTGCTCGGCGAGGTGGCGGCGATCTCGCTGCTCGTCGGCGGGATCGGGGTCATGAACATCATGCTCGTCTCGGTCACCGAGCGCACGCGGGAGATCGGAATCCGCAAGGCGGTCGGCGCGCGGCGCTCGGACATCCTGATCCAGTTCCTCGTCGAGGCCGTGCTCGTGTCGCTGTTCGGCGGGATCGCCGGCGTGCTCGCCGGGATCCTCGGCAGCCAGTTCAAGATCGCCGGGGTGCAGCCCGCGATCGCGCCGTACTCGGTCGCGCTCGCGTTCGGCGCCTCCGTCGTGATCGGCCTGTTCTTCGGGACCTATCCAGCCGGCCGGGCGGCGTCGCTGCGGCCGATCGAGGCACTGCGATTCGAATGACCGACCGGCCGGCCCCCCGCAGATCGATTCCGCCCAGGAGATCCAGGAAGGCAACCATGAGCACTGTCAGCTATGACGCCGCCGAGCGCGACTGGGATCCCGAGGAGCCGGCGCAGCCGCTTCCCCGGCGCCCGCGCCGGCAGTTCCTCAACCGCAAGAGTGCGGCGCTGGTGGCGCTGATCACCTGTGCGGCCGGGTTCTATGCCGGGGTGCGCGTCGAGAAGGGGCAGGTGAGCGGCTCCTCGACCGCGCTGCGTCTTCCGGCCGCGACCGGGGCGGCGGCCGGGGCGACCCGCGCCGGGCGCCGCGGGTGCCTCCCGGGCGGGAGGCTTTCCCGGCTTCGCGGGCGGGGCCGGCGGCGGCTTCGCCGGCGCCAACGCCTCGGTCGGAACGGTCGCGAGCGTCAGCGGCTCAACGATCGTTCTCACCGAGACCTCGGGCAACACCGTGAAGGTCCGGCTCTCGCCCTCGACCAAGATCACCAAGAACCAGTCGGTGTCACGCCACGCCGTCCGCCCGGGCGACACGATCATCGTGCAGGGGGCGCCCAACTCCAAGGGCACCACCGTGGCCGCCTCGGTCACCGACTCGGGCGCCAGCTCCACCCGCTCGGGCTCGTCGTCGTCAGGCGGATCGGGCTCCGGCTCGTCGTCGGGCAGCTCGGGCGGCGGGGTCAGATCGCTCTTCTCCTCCGGGGGCTAGACAATGAAAGGAAGCATGAACATGACCTACAAGCGCAGCCGCGCGATCGCGGCGCCGGCGGTCGTCGTGATCATCGCCGTGTGCGTGGCCGCGTGCGGCTCGAGCAGCTCCACCTCCTCAAGCTCCTCGAGCTCGTCCGCGGTGGCTTCGGCCGGCGGGGCCGGTGCGGCCAACAACCGGGCCAAACTGGTGGCCTGTCTCAAGCAGCACGGCGTCACACTGCCATCGCGGCCGCGCTCCGGCGGGGGTTACGGCCCGCCGCCGGGTTCCCCCAACAACAGCGCCAACGGCACCACCAACAGCAACGGCAACGGCAACGGCAGTGCGAGCGGCAACGGGAACGGCAACGGCAACGGGAGTGGGAACGGAAGCGGGAACGGGGTCGGCAACTCCGGTTTTCACAACGGCTACGACGACGGGGCCGGGCCGGGCGGCCGTTTCAACAACCCGAAGTTCCAGGCCGCCTTCAAGGCCTGCGGCGCGACCGCCGGCTTCCGCGGAGGCCGCGGCAACTTCCGCCCGTCGTCGGCGGCGGTCACCAAGTTCGCCAGCTGCGTCAAGCAGCACGGCTACACGCTGCCCAAGGCCAACCTGACCGGTAGGGGTCCGGTCTATCCGGTGTCGATCGAGCGCAACACGAAGTTCCAGGCCGCCTCCCGCTCCTGCCAGTCGCTCCTGCGTCCGGCCGGCGCCGGCGGACCTCCGGGTGGCGCCCCGCCCGGGGCCTGAGCGATCCTGGCCGCCGCTGTCAGCTGAGGCCCAGCACCGCTGGGACCTCGGCCAGCGAGCCGACCGGCTGCGCCCCGGCCGCCCGCAGCGCCGCCGGGTCCTCGGCGGCCGCGTAGCCGATCACGCGCATGCCGGCGGCCACCGCTGCCGTGACGCCGATCACGGTGTCCTCGACGACCGCGCAGTGCTCCGGGACGGCGCCCATCGCGGCGGCGGCGTGACAGAAGAGGTCCGGGTGCGGCTTGCCGCGCGGCACCTGGTAGGCGGAGAACAGCGCGTCGTCGGCGAAGAGGTCGCGCAGACCCGCCAGGGTCAGCGTCTGCTCGGTCTTCTCGAGCTTGCCCTGCGAGGCGACGCACACGCCGACCCCGGCCGCCTGGACCGCCTGCACGGCCTCGCGGGCGCCCGGGACCGCCTGCAGCGACTCGCGAAACGCCTGCTCGCGATCGCGCTCGAAGCCGTCGAGCAGGCCGTCGGGCAGCGGCCGTCCGAGCAGCCGCTCGGCGCGTGCGCGGACGTCGGCGAGCAGCATCCCCTTGTACTCGCGGATCGCCTCGTCGGCCGAGGTCGGCAGGCCGGCCCTCGTCAGCGAGGCCGCCAGCACCGCGTTGGAGATCGGCTCGGAGTCGACGAGCACGCCATCGCAGTCGAAGATCACGAGGGCGAGGTCGGTGGCCACGCGCTCAACCTAGCGCGGGCCCGCTCACAGCTCGGCGGTCACCCCCTCCAGCGCGCAGCTCACGCTGGGCTGGCCGCCGCCGCCAGGTCGGCCACCGCATCCAGCCCGGCGGCCACCGCCTCGCCGATCTCGGTCAGCTGCGCTGGCGCGATCGTCAGCGGCGGCCCGATCGCCACCCCGGTGGCCTGCCCGCGGACGATCACCCCGGCCTCGCGGATCGCGTCGTAGAAGTGGTGGGCGGCATCCGGCACGTGCTGGGCGAACGCGGGGTCGAGATCGACCGCCGCCATCAGCCCGACGCCGCCGCGCACGTCGCCGCAGGCGGGATGATCGGCCAGCGGGGCCACCGTCTCCCACAGCGCCCCCTCCAGCTCGCGACCGCGCGGGATCAGGTGCTCTGACTCGAGCAGGTCGAGGTTGGCCATCGCCGCCGCGCAGCACGTCGGGTGGCCCGCGTACGTGGCGCCGTGGCGGACCATGACCCGCCCAGGCGTCGACCAGAACGGATCGGCGACCTCGCCGGAGATGAGCACCGCGCCGAGCGGCAGGTAGCCGCTGGTCAGGCCCTTGGCCAGGACGACCATGTCCGGCGACATGCCCCAGCGCTCGTAGCCGAACCACGTGCCGACGCGGCCGAAGGCGCAGATCACCCCGTCGACGATCAGCAGCACGTCGTTGCGGTGGCACACGTCGCTCAGTGCCTGGAGGTAGCCCGGAGCCACGGGCCGCACGCCGCCGGCGCCGATCACCGGCTCACAGAAGAACGCCGCGACGTTGTCGGGGCCGAGGCGCTTGATCTCCTGCTCAAGGGCCTCGAGCGAGTCGTAGGCAACCTGGCTGACGTCCCCCGTGAGCGGGCCGAAACCCTCGCGGATCGTCGGGATACCGGCGAGGCTCGTGCCGAAGCCGTGTGTGCCGTGGTAGCCGAAGCCGCGGCTGATCAGGTGGGTCTTGTGCGGGCGGTCGCGCAGCGACCAGTACATCCGCGCCAGCTTGGCGGCCGCCTCGATGCCGTCGCCACCGCCGAGGGTAAGGAAGACGCGTGCGTCCGGCATCTCGGTCAGCGCGGCCAGGCGATCGGTGAGCGCCGAGGCGGGCTCGTTGACGAGGTCGCCGAAGGTGGAGTAGGCCTCGAGCCGGCGCATCTGCTCGGCGACCGCGTGGGCGATCTCCGGACGTCCGTGCCCGACATGGCAGTACCACAGGCCGGCGGCGGCGTCGATGTAGCCCCGGCCGGCGGCGTCGAACACGTGCACCCCCTCGCCCCGGCTGATGGTGAACTCGTGTCCGCCGACCTCCGCCATGTCGGCGAAGGGATGCCAGAAGGAAGAGGTGCCGTCGCTCATGTCTACTCAGTCCGCCTTTCCGCGCGCGATTAGCCTGAGGCGAATCGTATGCTCCGCCCGCGGCTGCTGCCTGATCTCACCCCGTTTCGCGACAGCCGTGACCTCCGGCTCGTCGTCGGCGGGGACTTCATCTCCGGGATGGGCGCCCAGGCGGCCCTCGTCGCGCTGCCCTATCAGCTGTACGTCGAGACCCACTCGGCGTTCCTCGTCGGCCTGCTCGGGGCCGTCGAGCTCGGGCCGCTGATCGCGATGGCGCTGCTCGGCGGCGCGATCGCGGACCGCATGGATCGCCGCCGGCTGTTGGTCCTCGATCAGATCGGGGTGTTCCTGGCCGCCGGCGGGCTGGCGGCGGCGGCCCTCGCCGGCCATCCTTCGCTGGCGACGCTGTACGTGCTCGGCGGCCTGTTGGCCGGCTTCGCCGCGCTGCAGAGCGTCGCCCAGTCGGCGATCGTCCCCAACCTCGTGGAGCGCGAGCGGCTGCCGGCGGCGCTGGCGCTCAACTACGGGCTGAGCACCCTCACGCAGGTCCTCGGGCCCGGGCTCGGCGGGGTCCTGATCGCCGCCTTCGGCGTGCAGGCGGCGTACCTGATCGACGCGATCGGCTGCCTGTCGGTCGTCGTCACGGCGCTGGCGATCGCCCCGCAGCCGCCGCACGGGGTGCAGGAGCACGGCAGCGTCCTGCGCTCGATCGCCGACGGCCTGCGCCACGTGCGCGGCAACCGGGCGCTGATGGGCTCGTTCGCGATCGACCTGGTGGCGATGACGTTCGGGATGCCGCGGGCGCTGTTCGCCGTGCTCTCGGTGAGCGTCTTTCATGCGGGCGCCGGCGGCACCGGGGTGCTGTATGCCTCGGTGTCGGCCGGGGCGACGGTCGCCGCCCTGCTCACCGGGTGGATCAGGCATGCTCGGCGGCTCGGGGTGATCGTGATCTGGGCGGTCCTGCTGTGGGGCGCGGCGGTGGCTGTCGCCGGGCTGATGAGCTCGCTGTGGCTGGCCGCGGCGCTGCTCGCGCTGGCCGGCGCCGCCGACTCGGTGAGCGCCGTCTGCCGGGCGACGATCAACCAGTCGGTCACACCTGACCACATGCGGGGCCGGATGTCGTCGGTCTTCTCGCTGGTCGTCTCCGGCGGCCCGCGGCTGGGCGACATCGAATCCGGAACGGTGGCGGGAGCGGCCGGCCCGCGCTTCTCGGTCGTCTCCGGTGGCCTGGCGTGCCTGGCGGGCGTGGCCGCGATCGTCGTCGCGTTCCCGGCCCTGGCTCGCTACGACACACGGGACTGGATCGAGCCCGAACAAGCTCAACAACCCGTTGCACTAAACTAGACACAGGGTATGGACGGCTACTTCTCCGACCGGACGATGATGCGTCGCGTGATGCGCGAGCGGGCCGTCGCCCTATCCGGTCCGCGGGCGCTGCTGATGCAGGCTGCCCATCCGCTGGCAGTTGCCGGGCTGCTGGCCCATTCGGGCTCGCTGGACGATCCCTACGAGCGCCTCGCCCGCACCGCCCAGGTCATGAACGTGATCAGCTTCGGGTCGCGCGCCGAAGCCGACCGGATGACCAAGCGCGTGCGCGCCATGCATCGCGCCGTCCGCGGCCGGTTGCCCGAGGATGCGGGCATCTTTCCCGCGGGAACCCCCTACCGCGCCGACGATCCCCGGCTGCTGATGTGGATCCTGTATTCGCTGATCGACTCGGCGATCGTCCTCTACACGACATACGTGGCCGCGCTCACGGAGCTACAGCGCACCGCCCTGTGGGAGGACTACAAGGTCGTCGGGCGGCTGTTCGGCCTGAAGGCCGGTCAGATGCCTGAATCCCTGGCCGATCTGCATGCCTACGGCCGCGCGATGCTCGCGGGCGACGAGCTGCACGTGGGCGGTTGGGCGCAGCGCCGCGCCCGGAAGATCGTGCTCGAGCCGCCGGTGCCCAACCGGGCGCAGCCGCTGCTTCAGACCGTCAACTTCATCACGATCGCGCTGCTGCCCGATCGGATCCGCGATGAGTACGGCTTTGCCCCGCTGCCGCCGGCGGCCGTACGCAAGGCGATGGTCCGCGCCGGCGCCGTCTACGTCCGCCGGGGACTGCTGCCGCTGCTGCCGGCCCACATCCGCCAGGTTCCCGCGTCTCGCGCCGCGGCCTGAGCCCGCCGCTCAGCTGACGGCGGTCACCTCCGCGTGGGGAAGCGCGGCGATCAGCTGCTCGGTGGCGACCTCGAAGACGTCATGCGGCGTGCCCGCGGCTGCCCACACGGTGGCAAACCGGCGCATCGACTCGTCGATCAGCGTCGGCAGCGGCGTGGGATGGCCGAGCGGCGGGATCCCGCCGATGGCAAACCCGGTCGCGGCCCGGGCCTGGTCGGCGTTGGCGGGGGCGAGGCCGAGCCGGTCGGCGGCCACGCGGCGATCGCCGGCACACAGCACCATCAACGGCTCGCCGTCGCGCACGAACACCAGCGACTTGACGATCTGGCCGACCTCGCAGCCGAGGGCGGCGGCGGCCTGCGCGGCCGTGCGGGCGGAGTCGGTGAGGGTGACGACGTCGATCTGAACGCCGTCGTCGGCCAGTCTGCTCTGCAGTCGGGCGGCGGTGGGATGCATGCCATGTCCAACCTAATAGTTTGGGGACAGTGACGCGTGTTGCCGTGGTTGGACATGTCGAGTGGGTTGAGTTCGTGCGCGTGCCCCGGTACCCGCCGCGCGGCGGCCTGGAGCAGGGCGAGCGCGAATTCGAACGTGCCGGAGGCGGCGCGGTGGTGGCGGCTTCGGTGCTGGCCGATCTGGGTGCGGAGGTCGATTTCTTCTGTGCGCTCGGCGATGACGAGCGGGGCCACGCCGGCGTGAAGCAGCTGGGCGAGCGCGGCGTCCGGGTCCACGCCGCGTGGCGCGGCGCACCTACGCGCTACGTTTTCACCCTGCTCGACGGCGGAGGGGAGCGGACGATCATTACCGTCGGCGAGCGGCTGGCCCCCTCAGGCGACGACGATCTCGGCTGGGATGGGCTGGCGCACGTCGACGGGGTCTACGTGACCGCCGGGGACGCCGGCGCGATCCGCGCGGCGCGCGCCGCACCGGTCCTCACGGCGTCGCCACGGGCCGGCGATCCGGTGCCGGGCGTCACCCTCGATGCGCTCATCCTGAGCGCGTCGGACGAGCATGAGCGCGCGGGGGCGCAGGCGTGGGAGCCGCAGACGCGGCTGACGGTGGCCACCGAGGGAGCCGGGGGCGGACGCTGGTGGGGTGAGTCCGAGGGCCGCTGGTCGGCGGCGCCGCTGCCTGGGGAGCGGCGTGACAGCTATGGCGCCGGCGACTCGTTCGCCGCCGGCTTCACCTTCGGCCTGGCGAGCGGGATGGCGCCGGCGCAGGCGGCCGAGGTCGGCGGGCGGGTGGGTGCGCAGGCGCTCACCCGCGTCGGCGCGCCGTGATCAGTTCTCGCGCGGCGCGTAGCGGTTATGGAGCATCAGCGCATTGCCGTCCGGGTCGGCGAAGAACGCCATGTGGCAGACGCCCGTGTCGAACGTGTCGCCCATGAAGGTGACGCCCGCCGACTCCAGCTGTGAGCGAGCGTTCTCGATGTCCTCGACGTGCAGCGCGACCGGGTTGCGCGCCGCCTGGTGCTCCATCCCCATCTGCTTGGGGTTGATCAGGCTGATCGTCAGGTTGCCAGCCTGGAATTCGGCGAAGCCCCGCTCGGGCCGGTAGGAGCGGCGGGGGAGGTGCAGCGTGTCGCCGTAGAACGCGCAGGCCACCTCGATGTCGTGGGTGGGCATCGAAACGAAATCGACTCCGGTCACCAGCTGATCGGCCATGTCCGCTCCTTGCAATTCGGTGTGAGGGGGTCGAGGCTAGGGCGCCGTCCCCGTTGGCGCATGCCGATCGTCTCATGGACGTCCATCCTGTTGTCTCTGAGAGGAGCAGCCCATGAAGTACGCCCTGCTGATCTATTCCAAGCCCGGTTCCCACGAATCGCTGTCAGAAGCTGACTACGCCGCCGTTCACAGCGAGTACATGGCCCTGTCTGACGAGCCGGGGATCGTCGGCGGCGCCCAGCTGCAGCCGGTGGAGACGGCGACGACGGTGCGCCTCGCCGCCGGGGAGACGCTCGTCACCGACGGCCCGTTCGCCGACACCAAGGAGGTGTTCGGCGGCTACTACCTGTTCGAGGCCGACGACCTCGACGCGGCCACGGCGATGGCCGCGCGGATCCCGGCGGTACGCCTCGGAGGCTCAGTCGAGGTCCGCCCGGTCGTTGAGATGTGATCACCCTTGCTGGAGAGTGTCTTTCGCGAGCACTGGGGTCGCGTGCTCGCCTCACTGGTTGGCTTCCTCGGCGACTTCGACCGCGCCGAGGAAGCGGCCGCCGAGGCGTTCGCGACGGCGGCTGAGCGCTGGCCCCGCGACGGGACCCCGGCCAACCCGGCCGGCTGGTTGATCGCCACCGGGCGCAACCGCGCGATCGACCGGCTGCGGCGCGAGCGGACGCTGGCCGCCAAGGCGCGGCTGCTGCAGGACGAGGCGGCGACGGGAAGCGAGGACGAGGTGGATCCCTTCGATGACAGCGCGACGATCGAGGACGAGCGCCTGGAGCTGCTGTTCTGCTGCTGCCATCCGGCGCTGACGGTCGACGCCCAGGTGGCGTTGACCCTGCGGGCGCTGGGCGGGCTGCGCACCGAGGAGATCGCGCGGGCGTTCCTCGTCGCCCCAGAGACGATGAAGCGTCGCCTCTCCCGCGCCAAGACGAAGATCAAGCTCGCCGGGATCCCGTTCGCCGTGCCGCCCGATCGTGTGCTGCCGGCGCGCCTGGCGGCCGTGCTGGCGGTCGTCTATCTGATCTTCAACGAGGGCTACGGCGGCCGTGCGGAGCTGGCCGGCGAGGCGCTTCGCCTCGGCCGGCTGCTGTGTGCGCTGATGCCCGACGAGCCGGAGGTCCACGGCCTGATGGCGCTGATGCTGATCCATGACACCCGGCGTGACGCCCGCTTTGCCGGCGGCGAGCTCGTCCGGCTGGGCGATCAGGACCGCTCGCTGTGGGATCGCGCACAGCTGGAGGCGGGGCGCACGGCGCTGGAGCGCGCGCTCGCGCTGCGCGGGCGGGGCTCCTATGTGCTGCAGGCGGCGATCGCCGCGCTCCAGACGGACGATCCGCCCGACTGGAACGAGATCGCCGCGCTGTACACCGAGCTGGCCCAGCTGACCGGCTCCCCGGTGGTTGCTCTCAATCGCGCGGTCGCGATCGCCGAGACGGGATCGCCGGCGGCGGCGCTTGCCCACGTCGACCGACTGGCCGACGAGCTCGACGGCTATCGCTATCTGCACTCCACGCGGGCCGAGCTGCTGCGCCGGCTCGGGCGCGGCGCGGAGGCGGCGGCCGCCTACCGCCGGGCGCTGTCGCTCACCCCGGGCCAGGTGGAGCGACGCTTCCTCGAGCGCCAGCTTTCCCAGCTGGTCGCCGCCGGCGGTTAGATTGCGCGATGTGACCAGCGACACGGTCGTCGTGGTGGTGGGCTCGATCAACGAGGACGTCGAGCTGCTCGTGGCACGCGCGCCGAAGCCCGGTGAGACGCTGACGGCCGAACGCACGGCGCGGCGGCCCGGCGGCAAGGGGGCCAATCAGGCGGTGGCGGCCGCCCGCGCGGGCGCCGTGGTGCGAATGATCGGGCGCATCGGCGCCGACCCCGCGGGAGCGCGGATGCTCGAGGATCTGCGCAGCGAGGGGGTCGACACCCACGCCGTCGCGGCGCTGCCCCGGGTGCCCACGGGGACGGCGTACATCACCGTCACCGCCGATGGCGAGAACACGATCGTGCTCGAGCGCGGGGCCAACGCGCGCCTGTCGCCCGGCGATGTCGCCGCCGAGCGCGACGCGCTCGCCGGGGCGGCGGTGATGCTCGCCCAGCTCGAGGTGCCGGTCGAGACGGTGACGGCCGCCGTGCGGGCGGCGCACGACGCCGGGGCGCGACCGGTGGTGACACTCGCCCCCGCGCAGCCGGTCCCCGATGAGTTGCTGGCGGGCCTCGACCCGCTGCTCGTCAACGAGCACGAGGCCGGGTTCCTGCTCGGCGCCGGCACCGACGACGCCGCCGCGGCCGAGGACGCCGAGGCGTGCGCCCGGCGCTTGCTGGCCCTCGGGCCGCGGTCGGTCGTGATCACGCTGGGCGCCGCGGGAGCGGTCGTCGCCGACCCGAGCGGCGTGGTGCGGGTGGCCGCGGAGGCGGTCGACGAGGTCGTCGACACGACCGGCGCCGGCGACGCGTTCGCGGGCGCACTGGCCGCCGCCCTGGCCGGCGGCGCGTCCCTGGCCGCCGCCGTCGGGGCCGGAATGGCGGCCGGCGCCCAGGCGGTGGGCCGGGCCGGCGCGCGATAGCTGTCGTCAGTCGGGCAGCAGCGGCATCCACTCCCCGGGGTCTTGTCCGACGAGCGCTCCGCGGGAGATCGCCCCCGTCCCGAAGCGCTCGCGCAGCGCGTCGAGTGTCCCGTCGAGACCGGAGGCCCGGTCAAACGGCAGCGCCAGCTGCACCGCGTCCTGGCCGCACAGGTTGGTCAGCGAGATCCCGATCAGGGTCAGGCCCCGCTGCGCGATCAGCTCCGCCGACGCGGCCAGCAGACCGCGGGCGATCGCCAGCAGCGTCGCCGTTCGCGACGTCGCCTCGGCGATCGTGTGCGACCGCGTCGACCGCGCGAAATCGTCAAAGCGCATCCGCAGCACCACCGTCCGGCACGCCCGCCGAGCCGCCCGCAGACGCCGGGCGACGCGGTCGACGAGCGTCATCAGGGCCTCCTGGATCTCCGTGGGCGCGCGCGCCCGGCGCCCGAGCGCCCGCTGGGCGCCGATCGACCGTCGCCGGCCGCCGCGTGCGGACTTGCCGCGGATCGAGGTTGTGAGCCAGGGCGTGCAGGTGGCGCCCTGATGCTCGGCCGAGCAGCTCGATCAGGATGGTCTCGTCGATCCGGGCGACGTTGCCGACCGTCATCAGCCCCTGCGCGTGGAGCTTTGCCGCGGTCACCCGTCCCACCCCCCACAACCGCGTCACCGGCAGCGGGTGCAGGAATCCCAGCTCCGCCCCGGCGGGGATCACGAGCAGCCCGTCGGGCTTGGCCACGCCGCTGGCCACCTTGGCGAGGAACTTCGTGCCGGCGAGGCCCACGGTGATCGCCAGGCCCACCTCCTCGCGCACCTGGCGCCGGAGCGAGGTGGCGATCTCGATCGGCGTGCCCGAGATGTGGTCCAGCCCCCGTACGTCCAGGAACGCCTCGTCGATCGACAGCGCCTCGACGAGCGGCGAGGTCTCCTTGAAGATCGCGAACACCGCCTTGCTCGCCTCCGTGTAGGCGTCGAACCGCGGCGACACGACGACCGCATCGGGACAGAGCCGGCGCGCCTGGCGCCCGCCCATCGCCGTGCGCACGCCGCGCGCCTTGGCCTCATAGCTGGCGGCGAGCACGACTCCGCCGCCGACGATCACCGGTCGGCCGCGCAGCGACGGCTCATCTCGCTGCTCGACCGACGCGTAGAAGGCGTCGAGGTCGGCGTGCAGGATCGTCGGCTGGACTGGCACCGAACATACGTTCGCACCAGGGCCGGACGGAGCGGGCGGTCAAGCGGCGGTGCGCACGTGGTCGCGGCCGTACGCCTTGGCGTCGTACAGCGCGTGATCGGCCCGCCCGAGCACCGACTCCAGCGGCTCGGCCGCATGGCGCACCGCCAGCCCGGCCGAGGCGGTCTGACCGTCGGTGACGGCCAGACGCAGGCGCTCGGTGACCTCGGCGGCGGCTGCCGGCGAGCAGTTGACGAGCAGCAGCCCGAACTCCTCGCCGCCGATCCGGGCCAGGAGGTCGTCGGCGCGCAGCAGATCACGCCAGGCGGCGGCCGTCTCACGCAGCAGCTGGTCGCCGGCGAGGTGGCCATGGGCATCGTTGAAGCTCTTGAAATGATCGATGTCGAACATCGCGACCGTGACCCGCTCATCCTCGGCGGTGACAAGGGCCATCCGGGCGTCCCACGCCCGGCGGTTGGGCAGGCCGGTGAGCGGGTCGGTCTCCGCCATGCCGACGAGCAGCGAGAGCTCATCGGCGCGATCGATCACCAGGGCGGCCTCGTGGGCGAGGAGCTCGACCACGGTCTCCCGCCCACCGTTGACGACGACGTTCGCCGCCCAGGCGACGACGAGCACGCCCACGGCGGCGTCGCCGCGCAGCAGCGGCTGCAGGAGGATCGACGGAGCCTGACCGCACGCATCAGACAGCTCCGGGCCGGCGACGGCGCGGGTGATCGGTTCGCAGAGCAGACGGCCGCGCCCCGACCGCAGGGCGGTCGCGACGGGATCGCCGGAACCGATCACCGGCGACATGGCCGGCGGATCGGTTCCCGCCGTCGCCGTGCAACGGAGCTCCCCACCGGTGGGGTCAGGCTCGAACAGGATCGCCACTGCAGCGTCGCTGATGGCCAGCGCCGCCCGGCAGATGTCGGTGCGCGGCTCCGGGCTGGTGAACAGGGTGCGCACGACGACGCCGATCTGCTCGAGCATCTGCTCGCGACCCCCGGCCTTGGCCGCTTCGCCCCGGACATCCGCCACCAGGCGTCGCGTCGCCAGCCCGATGAGCGAGCTGACGGCCACGGTGAGCAGGGCCACGCGGTACTGCGAGTGCGGATACGGCGGCGGCCCGATCAGCAGGATCGGCGCGAGATACAGGATGGCCACCGAGGCGAGCACGACGTACAGGGACCGGCGCCCGGTGCCGTAAAGCGCCGTATAGAAGACGGCGATCAGGGTGAGGATCGCGGCGCCGGACGTGCTGCCCCCACCGGCCTCGCGCAGCAGCGCAACGGCCGCCAGGAACGCCACGGAGACGGGGGCCTGGCCGAGCCTCTCGTTCCAGCTGCGCACCGGATGCAGGCAGCCCAGCAGGGCCGTGAACGCCAGCAGGCCCGTGGCCACGGCGTAGATGCCCCAGTCAAGCGCTGACCCGATCGGCACGGCGACCCATGCCAGTAGCACGGCAGCGAGGAACGGAAGGCGGTTCGCGGCCGCCCCAGATCGGACACGAGCCTCGAGGGACACGAATTCCAACATCGGCTCAGACGACCGTTGGCTTTAGGGTGTGCGCGCTCATGAAAAAGATCGCCCTCCCGCACATTCCGGGGATCCCGGATCCACTGCGCCGGATTCGCGTGCCCGACGAGCTGACGTCCGTCACCTCAGTGGGCCCGGAGGACGGTCCGGGGGCGGTGGGCGCCGACGCCGTCGAGCGAATCTGGCGGAGCGCCGTCGGGGTCTATCGCAGCGGCGTGCATCCGGCGCTGCAGATCTGTGTGCGCCACCGGGGGGCGGTCGTACTCAACCGTGCGATCGGCCACGCCCGCGGCAACGGGCCCCGCGAGCCCGATGGGCCGGCGCCGGTCGGCGCCACTCCGGACACGCCGATGCTCATCTACTCGGGCGCCAAGGCGGTCACGGCCACCCTCGTGCACCGGCTGCACGAGCGCGGGGTGCTCGACATCGCCGACCCGGTGGCCGCCTACATCCCGGGCTATGACCGCCACGGCAAGGGCTCGATCACGATCGGCCATGTCCTCGCCCATCGGTCCGGCGTGCCCAACCTGGTGCGTGAGGCGCTCGACCTCGAGCGAGCCACCGACTCCGAGTTCATCGTGCAGACGCTGATCGATGCCAAGCCGTCGACCAAGGCCGGGCGGGCCCTCGCCTATCACGCCGTATCCGGCGGCTTCATCCTCGGCGAGGTGGTCTGGCGCGCCACCGGACGCGACATCCGCGAGGTGCTCGCCGAGGAGATCCTCCGTCCGCTGGGCTTTCGCTGGACCAACTACGGCGTCGCCGAAGCCGAGCTCGACACGGTGGCGATCAACTACGTGACCGGCCCGCCGACCGCACCCCCGTTCTCGCAGCTCCTCACACGGGCGCTCGGCCTCGGGCTCGACGAGCTCGTGAGCGCCAGCAACGATCGGCGCTTCCTGACGGCCATCATCCCGTCGGCGAACGTCGTCACGACGGCGTTTGAGCTCTCACGGTTCTACGAGCTGCTGCGCCGGGGAGGGGAGCTCGACGGCGTCCGCGTGATGCGGCCGGAGACGATCCGCCGGGCGCTGAACCAGCAGTCACACCTGGAGGTCGACCTGTCGCTCGGGTTTCCGACGCGGTTCGGCTACGGCTACATGCTGGGGGCGCGGCTGCTCAGCCTGTACGGGCGTGACACCCAACACGCGTTCGGCCACCTGGGTTTCACCAACATCCTCGCCTGGGCCGATCCGCAGCGGGAGCTGGCGTGCGCGGTGCTCACGAACGGCAAGCCGATCCTGTATCCGGAGCTGTCGCGGTTTTATGCGCTGATGCAGCGGATCACGGAGACGATGCCGAAGGTGGCCGGAGATCAGATGGCGGTGTGGGACCCGGTGGCGGGCCGGCCCTGAGGCTTCCCTTATCGCCCACACCCCTTAAGAGGGAGCGAGGGGGACGACTTCGCCCCCCTCGGGGGATGGGGGCGCCCAGGCGGCGCCGGCGGTGGCGACGTCGTGGGGATAGGTCGCGCGGGCGCGGACGAGGAACACGCCGGCGGCGATCAGCGACGTCAGCATGATCAGGAAGCTCACCTGGAGCCCGGTGCCGGTCGCGGAGGAGACGACCTGGTGGGTGTGGGTTCCGACCGGCGCCTGCTCGGGGGCGAAACCGGCCACGATGTCGGCGACCGCGCCGAATACCAGCGGCGCCAGGGCCTGGGCGAGGGAGCGCAGGAACGTCCGCGTGCTCTCGGCGCGGCCCCACAGGCCCGACGGCATGATGTCCAGCCGCGCGGCGTCGAGCGGCGGGTTGGCCGCCGAGATGAGCGCCGCCCCGACGAAGTCAAACCACATCGCCGTGCCCAGCGAGCCGCTCAAGAACCCCGGGATCAACATGGCGCCGGCGGCCAGGTAGCAGATGGCCGGCACCCACACGCGGGCCTCGAGGCGACCGCGGCGGACGAGGAGGTCGGTGAGGGGACCGGAGACGAGCGTGCCCAGCAGCGAGCCGATCACGAGCAGGCCCAGAACGAGCGTCGCCGTTCCCTGCGAGGTGTGGTAGTGACCGCGCATGAACACGATCGCGAACGTCTGCAGACCGGCGAAGAAGTAGTAGCCCAGCGAGGAGCTGATGATCAGCAGGGTGTTGGTGGGGATGCGCAGCAGGTACTTGACGGCGTCGCGCAGGTTCATCTTCTCGGGGTCGCGATCGAGGACGAGCTTGGGGTCGGGCTTGTAGCCCTGCTGCTCGGCGATGTGAAACGCCAGGTCCTGCTCGACGGGCGCGGGCTCGGCCATCGGAGCGTCGTCGCTGGCGCCGGCCGCGTCCGCGTCGGTGGGCGCGACCGAGTCGGCGGTGCGGTGATCGGTCGACAGGTCGAGCGTGCCCACCTCCAGCCGGCTGTAGCCGCCGCGCAGTGGCTCGGGCACGGTGCGCCACAGCGACCGCGCCAAAAAGAACCCCGGCAGCGCCAGCAGCACGAACGCCGCCCGCCAGGAGATGGCGCTGGCCGCCGTGCCGCTGACGATGAAGCCGACGGCCGTGCCCGCGATCTCGCCGCTGAGGATGTAGCCGTAGACGCGCCCGCGCTCACGGCTGGGGAAGTAGTCCCCTGTCAACGAGGCGATCGCCGGCCCGGCCGTGGCCGCCACCGCCCCCAGGCCGACCCGCGACAGCAGCAATGACGAATAGGAGCCCGCAAACGCGCCGACGAGCGTCGTCACGCTCCACAGGACGATGCTCACCGCCAGCACGGGGATCCGGCGGGTGCGGTCGACCATCAGTCCCACCGGGATGACCGCCACCGCGCCGATCAGCAGGGCGACGGAGTTCAACAGCCCGATCTCGGTGTTGCCGATGTGCAGCGAGCGTTCGAGCTGGGGCGCCACCGCCCCGACGGTCGAGATCTGGGCGCTGTTCAGCGCCAGCACGCAGCCGAACAGGACGACCACGCGGGCGCGGGCCGGACCGCCGACGAACTCCACCACCCGCCCGCGCGCCAAGCGCCCCAGCCAGCGGATGGCGCGCGTCAGCGCCGACATCGTGCGCCGGGTTTCGCCGAGGGCGTCCATCACCAACACTCTCGCAGCCGCCGCGCCCGAAGCGCGTCCGCATGCGGACCTAGGAGCGGACTACTTGTGCTGCAGCTGGGAGATGTCGATCGACTTCGCCGGCGGCGTCAGCGCCACCGTGGCGTTGTAGTGATCGAAATCGACGTGCTGAGCGGCGGAGCCGGTCTTGGCGATCTCGATCGGGTATGGCTTGCCGGTCGTCGCGACGTAGAGCTTGCTGCTCTTGCTCGAGTCCGTGACGGCGATCACCTTCTGGCCGTTGACCGAGGTCGTCGACCCCTTGGACAGGGTGCCGTGCCCGGTGAGCAGCGCCTTGGCGAGGGACTGCAGGTTCGTCAGCGAGCTCAGCGAGGCGAAGTTGCTGCTGTTCGCGGGCGCCTTGAGCCACTTGCCCTGGAACAGGGTCGCGGCGGCCGCGCCGCCGAACTTCTTCCAGAAGTTGGGGCTGCCGTTGATGTAGACGTACTTGCCGGCGGCGATCAGCTGGAAGCTGAGGCCGTTCTGGGACATGCTGCCCTTGGCGCCCTTGCCCGAGAGGATGTTGAGGTCGAGCTTGATCGACTGGCCCGCGTCGTTGAGCGCGCCGGAGACGTGCACCGACTTGGCGCCCTGGATCGCGTTCGTGGCCGAGGTCAGAATGTCGCCGGCCGATTTGGCGGCCACACCGTTGCCGGAGGGGCCACTCGAGCCACAGGCAGCGATCGACAGCACGGCCAGCACGGCGGCGGCCGCTGATATGAGAGAGCGGGTCCCGATGCCGCCAAGCGTAACCAAAAGCCTGGACGGCGTGCGCCTCCCCGCCGGTTAGGATGCCGCCGCGCCCGCAACTTCGGGCGCCCGCCACTGTTCTCACCGCATGCTCCGCAAGCTCACGATCGCCCTGTTGGCCGCCACCACGGTGCTCGCGATGGCGGACGCGGCCGGCGCCTCGCAACGGCAGATCCAGATCATCCAAGCTGACCCGCCGATGCTGTCCGATCCGGTGGGAACCCTGGCCCAGTTCCGGGCGCTCGGCGCCAACACCGTGCGGATCATCGTCCACTGGGATTTCATCGCGTCGACCGTGAAACCTGCCAACGGCTCAGATCCCAACAGCTATCCGGCGGCCAACTGGGCTCCCTACGACGCGCTCGTGCGCGATGCCCGCAAGGACGGGATCCGGGTCGATTTCACGGTCGCGGGCGGCGCTCCGCGCTGGGCCGAGGGCGCCCATGTCCCGCCGCAGGGACTGGCCGACAAGAGCTTTGCCTGGAAGCCCAACGCAACGTTCTACGGGCAGTTCGTGCACGCCGTGGGCGAGCGCTACGACGGCTCGTTCACGCCGGCGGGCGACGCCTCGCCGCTGCCGGCGGTGCGCTTCTGGGCGATCTGGAACGAGCCCAACTTCGGCCAGGATCTCGGCCCCCAGGCGATCAACGGCTCGACGCTGTCGGTCGCGCCGATGATGTACCGCAACCTCGTCGACACCGGCTGGCGCGCGCTGCAGCAGACCGGCCACGGATCGGACACGATCATCATCGGCGGGTTCGCCGCCGAGGGGCGCTCGGGGCCGGTCAACGCCAAGCATCCACAGGGCTTGCCTGGCGACTACGCCCAGACCAAGCCGCTCCAGTACATCCCCACCCTGTACTGCCTGAGTCCCGCGTATGCGCCGCTGCGCGGGAACTACGCCCGGGCCCGCGGGTGTCCGACCAACGCCGCCGGCACGCGCGCCTTCCGCGCCCAGCACCCCGGCCTGTTCAACGCCGGCGGCGTCGCCGACCATCCGTACTCGGGCGGTCGCTCGCCAATCGACGCCACGGGGCTGGACACGGACTTCGCGATCTTCTCGCAGCTGGGCAACCTCGAGAAGGTACTCGACCGATCGGTCAGCGCGTACGGGTCGCACAAGCGCTATCCGATCTACTCCGACGAATACGGCTACATCACCCATCCGCCGCAGCTCGCCCCCTATGCGTCGCCGAGCACCGCCGCCTATTACATGAACTGGGCCGAGTACCTGAGCTGGCGCAGCCCGCGCATCGGCAGCTACGCGCAGTATCTGCTGCGCGACCCCCCGCGCGGCACGGCGATCGGGTTCACCAGCGGGCTGGAGTCAGTCCGCGGCAAGCGCAAGGCGACATACGGTGCGTATCGCCTGCCGCTGTACATGCCGGTGACCCTGGTGGGCGCGGGACGGTCGGCCGAGGTGTGGGGCAGCGCGCGCCCGGCGTCGTTCATGGCACGCGACGGCCACGGGGCACAGTCGGTGGCGATCCAGCTGCAGGCCGGCGGCCACGGCTCGTATCGGACCATCCGCACGGTCAACGCCGGCGGCTACTTCGACGTGCGCGTCCCGTTCACCAGGAGCGGCAATGTGCGCCTCGCCTACCGGTATCCGTCGAGCGACCCGTTCCTGCCGGTGGGCTTCGCCGGGACCACCGCCCACAGCCGCGTCGTGAGGGTCACCGTCAGCGGCTAGGCCGGGCGAGGGTGAGGCCGTGACGGCTCATCACCTCGCCGAGCGCAGCGAAGTTCGGCGACGAGGCGCCGGCCGTGGCGAGGACCGCGCCGACCTCGCGGAAGTAGTCGGGGCCGAGCAGCCCCGGCGTCACCACCGCCAGCGCGGTGGCATCACCGTCGCCACGGTTGTCGAAGCCGTGGACGGCGCCGCGGGGGATGCAGATCACATCCCCCGGCCCGAGCTCGGTCGCCTCGCCGTCGACCGTCCACGTCGAGGTGCCGCTCAGGCCGTAGATCGTCTCCTCGTAGCCGTCGTGGCTGTGGGGCGCCGGAACCCGGGCGCGCGCCGGGATCGTGAGCTCGAACATGGCGATCGAGCCGCCCGACTCGCCGGCCTCGACGAGGAAGCGCACGCTCAACGCGCCGACCTGGATCACATCGGAGGCCATCGCTAGAAGACGATCGTGCGGCCGTCGTGGACGAGCACGCGGTCGTCGAGATGGCTGCGCAGGGCGCGGGACAGGGTCACGCGCTCGACGTCGCGGCCAACCCGGATCAGGTCCTCGATCGAGTAATCGTGGCCGACGCGCTGGACGTCCTGGTCGATGATCGGGCCGGCGTCCAGTTCCTCGGTGACGTAGTGGGCGGTGGCGCCGATCAGCTTGACGCCGCGCTCGTAGGCGCGCTGGTAGGGGCCGGCGCCGGCGAACGCCGGCAGGAACGAGTGATGAATGTTGATCACCGGGCAGCCGACGCGGCGCAGGAAGTCGCCAGAGAGGATCTGCATGTAACGGGCGAGCACGACCACGTCGGCGCGACCGCCGATCAGCTCCAGGATCTCCGCCTCGGCCGCCGGCTTGGTGTCGCGAGTCACGGCAACGTGGTGGTAGGGGATGCCGAGCGCCTCGGCGTCGGAGCGCAGGTCGTCGTGGTTGGAGATGACGCCCAGCAGGTCCATGTCGAGCTCGCCGCGGCGGTGGCGCCACAAGAGGTCGGTGAGGCAGTGGTCCTCGCGCGAGGCCATCAGGATCGCCCGTTTGGGCGCGCCGGCGTAGGAGATCCGCCAATCCATCTCGAAGCGCTGGGCGAGTTCGTCGAACGCGGTCGTGAAGGACGAGCGGTCATCGGCGAGCCCGGGCAAGAAGAACGTCACGCGCATGAAGAATGAGCCGCGCTCGGGATGGGTGGAGTACTGATCGGAGCTGACAATGTTGGCCCCGACCTCGTAGAGGAACGAGCCGACGGCGGCGACGATCCCGGGCCCGTCCGGGCACGAGATCAGCAGCCGGGCGCTGTGGGTGGCGCCGTGTCCGAGGTTGGGTCCTTCGGGCGACATCGCCGTGAATAGTGCCTGACGGCGGGTTCATCGGTAGCGTGCCGGTTGATGCCCCACCGTCATCCCTCGCTGATCGCCGCGCCGCCGCCCGCGGCCGGGCGGCTGTGGCTGACGGGGGCCCGGCTGTGGGACGGCACCGGCGCCCCGGTCTGCGAGAACGCGGCGGTGCTCGTGACCGACGGCGTGATCGAGCGCGTGGGGAGCGGCGCCGATGCGGCTCCCGAGGGCGCGCGCACGCTCGACCTCGGCGGGCGGATGTTGATCCCCGGGCTGATCAACCTCCACATCCACGTGCAGGGGCGCGAGCCGGCGCCTGACAAGGGCGGCGAGCCACTGCTGCCGGGGACGAGCGCCCACTTCCTGCAGGCGGGGCTGCGCGACACCCTGCGCTTCGGCGTGACCACGCTGCGCAACGTCGGCTCCCAGGACCATCAGCCCCAGGAGGCCCGCCAGGCCATGCGCTACGGCGCCTTCCGCGGCCCGCGGCTGCTGACGTGCGGGCTGATCATCTCCTCCACCGCCCCGGGCGGGCGCTTCTACGGCGCCATGTACCGCGAGGCCGACGGACCCGACGAGATGCGCAAGGCGGTCCGCGAGCAGCTGCGCGAGGGCGCGGACTTCATCAAGGTGATGACCACCGGCGCGCGCTCGAACGAGCTCGAGGACCCCGACCCCACGCAGCTCACCGACGACGAGTTCGCCGCGCTCGTCTCCGAGGCCCACCGGATGGGGGTCCGCGTCGCCGCCCACGTCGAGGGGCTCGACGGCACCGCGGCGGCGATCGACCACGGGATGGACACGATCGAGCACGGCATGTACCTCAACCAGCGGCCCGAGCTGCTCGAGCGGATGGCCGCCGGCGGGCAGACCCTGATCCCGACGCTCGGTGGCTACTACTGGATGGCCGGCGTCAACGAGGCGATCGATCCGGCGTCGGTGACCCCCGACCCGCAGATGCTGCCCCGGCTCGTCGAGCTGGCCAACTACAACCTGCAAGAGGGCACCAAGAGCATGCGCGCCGCGCTGCAGGCGGGAGTACGGATCGGGCTCGGGTCAGACCGCGGCGGGGTGTCGGGCGAGGACACCGCGCTCGAACTCGTGCGAATGATCCACCATGGGATGCCGGTGGGGGATGCGCTGCTGGCGGCGACGTCGGTCGGGGCGGAAGCGATCGGATTGGCCGATCAGATCGGCACCGTGGCATCGGGCCGGCTGGCCGACCTCCTCGTCGTCGACGGCGACGTGCTGGCCGAGCCGTCGGCCTTGCTCGACCGGTCCCGGATCTGGGCGGTGTTGCAGCTGGGCGAGCTCGTCGCCGGGGCGGCGCTGGAGAGCGATCAGCCGATCGACATCCGCTCAACGCCGAGGTAGAGGCGAGCGGCCCAGGACTCCGGATCGCGGGCGAAGTACCGCTGGAGGCCGCCGTCGTTGAGCGCGTCGTCGAGGGCGGCCATGATCATCGACTGGTCGAGCACGAGGCGACGGTGGCCGACGGCACCGGTGGTGGGGTTGACGGCGTCGTAGAAGCCGCCGTCAGGTGAATAGATCCCCGGGTAATCGCTGCGCAGCGCAGCGAGGTTCGCGGCGGCGGCGGCCGGCGTGACGGGCAGCGCAATCGCCGAGGCGTGGGGAGAGACGACGTCCTCGGTGGCGCAGGTCGTGCACAGGGCGAGTCCCTGGCCGGCGCCCAGGCGCAGGCCCTCGATCCCATAGCCGCCGTAGCCGCCGGTGTCGTCGGCGGTGCTCGACGGGGAGCTGCCCCAGACCGGAGAGCCGAGCGTGTCGGTGGCGTAGCGGCGCTGGACCTCGGCCCACCGGCGGTCGGCCAGCCCGAAGCTCTGCGGTCCCCAGCTCGTCTCGGGCACGACGAGGTTGGCCATCAGGCCCTCGAAGCTGCCGCCGGCGAAGGTGGGGATGAAGCGCAGGTCGGTGCCGGGATAGATGTAGTGGCCCTCCCACACGGGGAAGCTGCGGTGCGACTGCGGGTCGGAGTAGGTCTGCCAGTAGCCGGGGGTCGGCCACTGACCCTGGCTGGAGAAGTCCGGGTCGGTCGAGCACCGCTGCGGCGGCTCGGTGCGCCATGTCCGCCACCACACGTCGCCGGGCATCTGATGGCGGCCCATCCCCATGTAGATCGCGATTCGGGGATCGGAGTACAGGGCGCCGTTGTGGTAGCCGGCGGGGCCCTGGCCGACGTAATAGCCGCCGTACATCTGGCCGGTGGGCGGGTTGCCGGGCAGCGAGGCGTTCGTGTTGCAGCTCGTCTGTGGCCGGGCGTCATAGAACAGGCCGAAGTTCATCGGCGCCAGCAGCGCGTCGGCCTGGTCGCGCAAGGCCGGCAGCGCCTGGCGGACCTCGATCAGGCCCGACGCATACCAGCCGTTGTCGACCGCCGAGAGAAACCAGCAGTTGTCCTGGGCCGGGGTCGTCTCAGTGCAGTCGGCCTGGCCGGGATTGACGAGAGTGTTTCCGCTGCGGGTGTCATACCACTGGTAGAGGAGACCGTCGTAGCGCTTGAGATGGCTGACCTCGGTGAGCGTGGCGGCGGCCAGGGAGTTCGCCCTGTGGGTGTCGATCAGGTGCAGGTCACGGGCGGCGACGACCGCCCACAGGTAGACGCCGATGTTGGCCGCCGATGTATACGTGCCCTGGGTCGTGCCCGGGCCGATGTTGTCCATCGGCAGCTGCGTCGCCGGGTCCACGTCGGTACCGTAGAAGCGCCACGTGTCGTGGGCGATCTGGCGCAGCTGGGCGCGATCGGCCCGGCTCAGCCCGTCGTGCGCGACGGCCGGAGCGGCCCCTGCCAGGGCGACCGCGCCGGCCAGGACCACGATCAGCAACGCCCGTCGCATGCGCTACCGCAGGGTGAACGTGGAGGGCGCCAGGCGGTTGTCCACCGAACTGTCGCCGACCCACACGTCAAACGGCCCGGGCGTGACGACGAACCGTCCGCTGTTGTCGTAGTAGCCCAGGTTTTGCGCGTTCAGAGTGAACGTCACGGTCTTTGACTGGTTCGGGTTCAGGGTGATCCGCTGGAAGCCCTCCAGCTTCTTGACGGGCTGCAGCAGCGGGGTGTCTGACTCGTGCACGTAGAGCTGGGGCACGTCATCGCCCGTGCGCGAGCCGGTGTTGGTCAGCGTCGCCTTCACCGTCAGCGTCCCGTGGCGCGACACGGTGGTGCTCGACAGCTGGAGGTTGGTCAGCGAGAACGACGTGTAGGACAGCCCGTAGCCGAACGGGAACTCGGGCGCGTTGGGCGCGTCGAGGTACTTCGACGTGTACTTGTTGTTCACGTCGTAGGGCCGGCCGGTGGGCAGCTCGTTGTAGCTGATCGGGATCTGGCCGACGTTGAACGGGAACGTCATCGTCAGCTTGCCACCCGGGTTGATCTTGCCGAACAGGGCGTCGGCCACGGCGTTGCCGCCCTCGGTGCCCGGATACCACGCCTCGAGCAGCCCCGGGGCGTTGTCGGCCAGCCACGGGATCGTGAGCGGGCGTCCGTTCATGAGCACCACGACGTACGGCTTGCCGGTGGCGGCGATCTGCTGGATGAGCGCGAGCTGGTCGCCGGGGAGGTCGAGGCTCGTCCGCGACGACGCCTCGCCGGTGTCCGCCGCCGGTTCACCGACGACGACCACGGTCGCGTCCGCGGCGTTGGCCGCGCCGACTGCCGCCCCGAACCCGGTGTCGGACGTGCAGTTGGCGTCGCAGCCCTGCTGATAGGTCACGCTGGCGTGCGGCAGCGCGGCCTTGATCCCGTCGAGGACCGAGACGACCTTGCCCTGCGTGATGTCGTAGCCGATCGGCACGTCGGGCCCGAGCTGGTCCATCGGATCGTTGGCGAGCGGACCGACGACGGCCACGTGCTGCAGGCTGGTGCTCAGCGGCAGGGCGTTGTTACGGTTCTCCAGCAACGTCATCGACTCGTCCGCCGAGGTCCGGGCGGCCGTCAGATTGGACGGCGTGAGTTCGTCCGTCCTGACCCGGCCGGTGTCCGTGTAGGGATGCTCGAACAGGCCGGCCAGGTACTTGAGGGTGAGCACGTGGCGGACCGCGGTGTTGAGCTGGCGCATCGTGATCTGACCCGAGGCCAGCAGCTGCGGCCCGGCGTTGGCGTAGGTGGAGTACTGGCTGGGGATCGTCACCGCCATCTCGATGTCCACGCCCGCGGTCAGCGCCAGCCGGGCGGCCTGCGCGTCGTTGGCGGCGTAGCCGAAGTCCTCGAGCTCCTGCACGGCCTGGTAGTCGCTGACGACCGTGCCGCCGAAGCCCCACTCGTTGCGCAGGATCGTCTTCAGCGTGTACGGGTTGGCGGTGTTGGGCACGCCGTTGAGCGAGTTGAACGAGCTCATCACGGTCGCCGCGCCGGCGTCGACGGCCGCCTTGTAGGGCGGCAGGTACTCGTTGAAGAGCTGCGAGGTCGACATGTCGACGGTGTTGTATTCCCGCCCGGCGACGGGGGCGCCGTACGCGGCGAAGTGCTTGACGGTGGCCGCCATCTTGTCCGGGGCGGCGAAGTCCTGGCCCTGGTAGCCCTGCACCTTGGCGGCGGCGATGGCGGAGCCCAGGAACGGGTCCTCGCCGGCGCCCTCGACGACCCGCCCCCAGCGTGGGTCGCGGCTGATGTCGACCATCGGGTTGAACGTCCACTTCTGGCCGTCCGCGGTCGCCTCGGAGGCCGAGACGGACTCGTCCTTGGCGACCAGCGACGGATCCCAGGTCGACGACTCGGCCAGCGGTACGGGGAACATCGTCTTATAGCCGTGGATCACGTCGAGCGAGGCGATGATCGGGATGTGCAGCCGCGACTGCAGCGCGGCCTGCTGCAGCGTGTTGATGTTGTCGACGCCGACCATGTCGAGCACCGAGCCGACGGTGCCGGCCTTGGCCTCGTCGAGCAGGCTCTGGCCCGGAGTTCCGTTGGGGCCCTGCGGGCCGGACATCTCCAGCTGGCCGAACTTCTCGGCGACGGTCATCTGGCCGATGAGGGCGTTGACGTGGGCGTTGATGTACTGCGGAGAATCTACGTGGGAGCGCCGGCGGTGGGCGGTCTTCTCGGGGGCCTTGCGCGTCTTATGCGTCTTGGGCGTGGTCGTCTTGGTGCCCGCCGCCGGAGCGGCGGCCGGGACGGCACCGAGGAGCATGGCTGTCGCCGCCGCGAGCGCCGCCAGCCCTGTGCCGGTCCTGAGCCGGTGCCGGAAGGCCCCGCCGACGATGCGGAATACGCGCTCTGCCATCACTCCTCCTTTGACGACCCTCTCCGCGGCGGGAGGTACCCACGTGCCGATTGCCGCAAACGGATGGTCGAGCCTTGCCGCGGCGGCGAGTTACGGTCTGACGGGGCTCAGGTTGACGGGGAGGGGGCCGCTGCGGAGGATGGTGGCGAGCTCCTGGGCGGTGTGGGGGGTGAAGCTGCCGGCGATGTCGGCGCCGTCGGCGCCGGTGATCCCGTCGGGATAGGTCTTGAAGTCGATCGACGGGACGCTGAGCAGCTGCCGATCGAGCGCGAACGCGAAGTGCTGGTTCTGCTGGTGAGCCGCTCCCGGTGGGCTGTCGACCGACGCGCGGTGGACGATCGCTTTGGTGACCTGCTCGAACTGCTTCTGGCCGACGGCGGTGAAGCCGAACGTGACGTCCGGCGCGCCGCTGGCGTCGGTCGACGGCGCCGGTCTGATGATGCCCCCGCCCGACAGCGCGCCATGGTCGCGCAGGACGTAGAAGCCGGCCGTCGGGCTGGCCGGGGCGAGCGACTGGCCCGTGGTGGGTCCGGCCGCCTGCAGGACGGCCGTGCCCTGCGCCACCGTCAGCTGCTCGGCATCGGACGCCGGAACGCCGGCCGGGAGGTCGTTGCGCAGCGCCCCGGCGCTCGAGTCCGGTCCGGCGAGGAGGCAGTGTTCGCCCTGGGCAACGCCGCTCCCGGTCAGCCTGGCCACGGCCGCGCAGGCGCGGCTGCCCGGTGCGCCGAACAGGTAGTACAGCGGCCCGACCCGCGACAGCCGCGCATCGCCGCCGGCCGCGACGACCGGCTGCCGGGAGGCCAGCGTCACCGCCCGATACAGCGACATCCCGCCGGCACCGGCACCCGGCCCGCCGCCGCCGGGCGCCCCCTGGCTGATGGTCACGGCAGCGGGTTTCTGCGCGGCCAGCTGGCCGGCGACGGGCTTCCCGCTCGGCGTCAGCGCGTTGGCCTCCCAGTCGTAGAACACGAGCTGTCCGGGCCGGGCGAGCGCCTGCACGGCCGCGTGGGTCGCCGGTGTGACGCCGCGGATGGTCACCTGATCGCCGTGGCTGACCACGGTGACCGCCGGCCGGAGGGTTGCCAGCCGGCTGCGAAGGCGGGCGACGGCGATTCTCAGAGCACTCTGAAGCGGCACGCTGGGGTTTGCCGGGCGGGCGACGTATGCCAGCTCGGTGCCGCCGCTGCCCGGTGAGACCCGGGACCCCCGGGGCGATCCGACGGCAAAGAACACGGCCACGACGGCGATGGCCACGAGGACGGCGGCAGCCGGGACCAGCCGCCCAGACGCGAGCCCGATCATGTACGAGCGTCGCGACGGCGCGCGCACCCGGTCGACCAGCTGGCGCTCGATGCGATCGAAATAGTCGCTCACTCGGAATCCTCCTGTAGTCGACCTCGGAGCCGGGTCAGTCCGCGGCTCACCTGCTGGCGCGCGACCATCTCCGAGCACTGGAGCTGCGCGGCGATCTCTGGGTACTCACGTTCCTGCACGATCCGGGCGGTAATCGCGGCTCGCTGGCGCGGGGGCAGCTCGTCGACGAGGGCCAGCACCCCCGGCCCCGAGGCGAGCTCGTCCACGCGCGCCAGATCCTGATCGTCGAGCGACTCGGGCTCGAGGGCGAGACGCCGGCGCGCGCGGTCCTCGACGCGGCCCCGGCGCCGGCTCTCGCGCAGCTTGTTGAGGGCGATGCCCCGTACCCAGGGCCACGCCGAGCCGCCGTCACGCGAGCGGAAGCGGCGCGCCGAGACGAGCACCGCGGCGAAGACCTCGGCGGCGAGATCGGCCGATGCCTCGCGGTCGCCGGTCTCGCGCAGCAGGAAGGCGACCACGCGCGGGAGGTGGCGGCGGTAGAACGTCGCGAATGCGGCGCCGTCGCCGCCTTTGGTCGCGCGCAGCAGGTCGCCGTCCGATGATTGGCCGTCAACCGACATCTCGCTACCTACTTTGCGCGGCACGCGGTGCGTGTGACACGCATCGGTCAGTCTGTCAGTGCGACTCGCGGGTGACCTGGTCGCCGCTGGCGCCAACGAGGAAGTTGAGATCGGCGCCGGTGTTGGCCTGCTGGACGGTCGAGACGTACAGCCTCTGCCAGCCGCGCGACGGCTTGGCGAACGCCTCGGTGGCGGCCGCGGCCGGCGACCGGGCGGCGAGCTCGTCGGCGGGGACGTCGATGTCCAGCTGACGGGCGGCGACGTCGAGGATGATGTAGTCGCCCGTGCGCAGCAGTCCGAGCGGTCCGCCGGCCGCCGCCTCGGGCGAGACGTGGAGCACGACCGTGCCGTAGGCGGTCCCGCTCATCCGGCCGTCGCAGATGCGGACCATGTCACGCACGCCCTGCTCGAGCAGCTTGGGCGGCAGCGGGAGGTTGGCCACCTCGGGCATCCCGGGGTAGCCCTTGGGGCCGCAACCGCGCAGCACGAGCACCGAGTCGGCGTCGACGTCGAGTTCGGGGTCATCGATGCGGGCGTTGAAGTCCTCGATCGAGTCGAACACGATCGCTCGGCCGCGGTGCTTGAGCAGATGAGCGGAGGCGGCCGCCGGCTTGATCACCGCCCCGTCGGGCGCGAGCGACCCGTGAAGCACGGCGATCCCGGCCTCCGGCTGCAGCGGCTCGGCGCGCACGCGGATGACCTCGGGGTCCCAGATCTGCACGTCGTCGTCGAGATACTCCACGAGCGGGCGCCCGGTGACGGTGAGGGCGTCGGCGTCGAGCAGGTCGCGGACCTCGCGCAGCACGGCGAGCAGGCCGCCCGCGCGGTGGAAGTCCTCCATCAGAAAGCGCCCGGCCGGCTGGAGGTCGAGCAGCAGCGGCACGCCCGCGCCGACGCGGTCGAAGTCGTCCTGGCTGAGCTCGACCCCGAGCCGCCCGGCGATCGCCAGCAGGTGGATCACCGCGTTGGTCGATCCGCCGGTGGCGGCGAGAGCGACGATCGCGTTCTCAAACGAGCCGCGGGTGAGAAAATCGCTCGGGCGGCGGTCGTCGTGGACCATCGAGACCGCCAGCCGGCCCGTCTCGTGCGCCGCCTCCAGCAGGCGGCTGTCGGCCGCGGGAGTACCGGCGATGCCGGGGCGAGTGGTGCCCAGCGCCTCGGCCACCACCGCCATCGTCGACGCGGTGCCCATCGTGTTGCAGTGGCCGCGGCTGCGGATCATCGAGGACTCCGAGGCCATGAACTGCTGCTGGGAGAGGGTGCCGGCGCGGACCTCCTCCGAGAGCTTCCAGACATCGGTGCCACAGCCCAGCGGGACGCCGCGGAACGTGCCTGAGAGCATCGGGCCGCCCGGCAGCACGACCGCCGGCAGGTTGACGGAGGCGGCCGCCATCAGCAGCATCGGGATCGTCTTGTCGCAGCCGCCGAGCAGGACCAGGCCGTCAACGGGGTTCGCGCGGAACATCTCCTCGGCGGCCATCGCCGCCATGTTGCGCCATAGCATCGCGGTGGGGCGGACGAGCGTCTCGCCGAGCGAGACCACCGGCAGGTTCATGGGGATGCCGCCGGCCTCGTAGATGCCCTGCTTGACGCTCTCGGCGACCTCGTTGAGATGGGCGTTGCACGGCGTCAGGTCGGAGGCCGTGTTGGCGATCGCGATGTGAGGACGGCCGTCGAACGCGTGGTTGGGCAGGCCCCGCCGCATCCAGGCGCGATGAATGTAACCGTTGCGATCGTCCCCGGCGTACCAATGCGAACTGCGCTGCGAAGACATGCAGACTCCCTCCGACCCTACGATTGACGCGTGAGCGAGCTTAGTGGTCTGGTCGCCTCTCAGGCAGCCTACGGGTTGGCCGAGGGGCCGCTCTGGGACGCCGCGCGCCAGCGCGTCCTATGGGTCGACATCAGCGCCGGCGAGGTGCACGCCGGCTCGCTGCGTGACGGCGTGCTCGACGATGCCGCGCCGCTGGTCGCTTTTGACGAGACCGTGGGCGCGGTCGTGTGCGCGGAGAACGGGCAGCTGCTCGTCGCGGGCGCGCGGGACCTCTACCTGGTGGATACAGACGGCCGGCGCTCGACCATCGCCCGTCTCGTCGATACCGGCAGCGACAGCCGTCTCAACGACGGCGCCTGTGATCCCGCCGGTCGCTTCCTCGTCGGCGGCATGGCGCTCGACGACCGCCAGGCCGAGGCGTGCCTGTACCGGCTGGCCCACGACGGCCGGGTGACGGTGATCGACGACGACCTCACGCTGTCCAACGGCCTGGCCTGGTCGCCCGACGGCAGCGTGCTCTACAGCGTCGACACCACCCCCGGCATCGTGTACGCGCGCCCCTATAACGCCGTGTCCGGAGCGTGGGGCGAGCGGGGGGTGGCACTGCGAATCGCGAACGGTGGTTCTCCCGACGGGCTCTGCACCGACGCCGCCGGCAACCTGTGGATCGCGATCTGGGGCGCCGGCCAGGTGCGCTGCTGCACGCCGGGCGGCGAGCTCGTCGCCGCTGTCGAGGTCCCCGCCCCGCACGTGACGAGCGTGGCCTTCATCGGGCCGGAGCTCGACACGCTGCTCATCACCTCCGCGCATGAGGACGAGAGCCCGAACGCCGGCCATCTCTTCACGGCGCGCGTCGGCGCGCGCGGAACTCCGACGACGCCATGGGCCGGGGTGGGGCGGTGAGGGCGCTCGTCATCACCGCCCCCGGCGAGTGCTCGGTGCAGGACGTCGAGCCGCCGCGCGCCCAGCTCGATGAAGCTGTCATCGACGTGGCCCGCGTCGGACTGTGCGGGACCGACGTCGAGTTCTGGACCGGCCACATGAGCTATCTGCATGACGGCCACGCCGCCTATCCGATGCGCCTCGGCCACGAGTGGTGCGGGGTGGTGTCAGCCGTCGGCGGGGCCGTCGATCCGGACTGGGTGGGGCGGCGGGTCGTCGGCGACACGATGCTCGGGTGCGGGCAGTGCCCGCGCTGTGAGTCGGGCCGCCAGCACGTGTGCGAGAACCGCACCGAGGTGGGGATCCGCAACGGGCGTCCCGGCGCGCTCGCCGAGCAGCTGGCCGTGCCGGTCTCGTCGCTTCACCCGCTCCCCGACGGCGTCGACGACGTCGCCGGCGCGATGGTGGAGCCGGGCGCCAACGCGCTGCGCGCCGCACGGGGCACGGAGGCGCGCGACGGGCGCCGCGTGCTCGTACTCGGCCCGGGCACGATCGGGCTGCTCGCCGCCGGCTTCGCGCGCGCCGCGGGCGCGGAGGTACACGTCGTCGGCAACACCGAGCGGTCGCTGGCGTTCGCGCGCCAGATGGGACTCGCGGGAGCGTGGACGGCGGCCGAGCTGCCGGCGATGGCCTTCGACGCGGTCATCGATGCCTCCAACGCCGAGGAGCTGCCGGCGCTCGCGCTCGAGCTCGTCGAGCCCGGGCGGCGCGTGGTCTACATCGGGCTCGCCAACACGCCAAGTGTGATCGATACGCGGACAATGGCGCTCAAGGACGTCACTGCCGTCGGCGTGCTCAGCGGCTCGCCGGCGCTGGCGGCGACGATCGAGGGCTACGCCGGCGGCGACGTCGACCCACGTCCGCTCGTGGCGGCGACCGTCGGGCTGGACGAGGTCGGCGCGGTGCTGGGCGGCTGGCGTCCCGACGGCGCCGGGGCCGGGCCCAAGATCCATGTCGATCCGCGTCGATGAACGCGCTAGTGGGTGTGCGGATGCGCGTGTGCGTGCGGCATGCCTGAGCTCTCCCCGACGCACCCCCGGCACAGCCCGACGATCGCGAAGTGGGTGAAGCGGGCGTGGTGCCCGAAGCGCTCCCGGATCTCGGCGCGGACCGAATCGAGCTCCTCGGGACCGAGCAGCGTCACGCTGGCGCACCGCTCGCAGTACAGGTACTCGCCGTCGTCGCGGCCGACGAGTGCGTGCAGACCGGGCCCGTGGCCGAGGTGCACGTGGCGCGTGAGGCCCTGGCGCTCGAGCAGCTCGAGGTTGCGGTACACCGACGACTCGTCGAGGGAGAGCTCGAGCGACAGCTGCTGCGCCGACACCGGTCCGTCGGCGGCGAACAGCGCCTCGATGATCAACCGGCGAGCGGTCGAGAGCCGCAGGCCGGACTGACGCAGCCGGCGGATCGCCTCGTCGGGGTCGGCGGCGGCCAGGCGGGGTACGTCGGGGGCGACGGTCATGGCCGTGTGCTCGTCTGCCGCACGTCCTGCAGGTGAGCCGACCAGCGCTCCTCGATGCGCCCGTAGCGCCAGACCGAGAGCGCGACCGCCCAGGTGGCGACGAACATGCCGACGATCACGAAGCCCAGCAGGTTGAGGTTGATGTGCTCCAGCCAGCCCCAGAAGGCGCCCGAGAGGCTGAAGTGGCGGGCGAGGAGCCCGCCCAGCTCGATCGAGCCGACAACGAGCGCGACCGCCACCGACAGCCCGGTGATCGTGATGTTGTAGAAGACCTTGCGCACCGGCTTGGAGAAGGCCCACCCGTAGGCGAAGTTCATGAACGAGCCGTCGATCGCGTCGAGCAGCGACATCCCGGCGGCGAACAGGATCGGCAGGCAGAGGATCGCGTACCACGGCAGGCCGGCACCCGCGGCCCCGCCGGCCAGCACGAGCAGCGCCACCTCGGTGGCGGTGTCGAAGCCGAGGCCGAAGAGCATCCCGATCGGATACATCTGCGCGGGCTTGGTGACCGCTCGGGTGAGCCGGCCGAGGAGCCGGTTCATGAGGCCGCGCTTCTGCAACTGTTCCTCGAGTGCGGTCTCGTCGTAGCGCCCGGTGCGCATCTCGCGAAAGACGCGGACGATCCCGATCAGGATCACGATGTTGATCGCGGCGATCAGGTACAGGAAGCTGCCCGAGACGAGCATCCCGATCGATCCAGTGACGCGGTGCAGCGCCGAACCGCCGTTGGTCACCGGGCCGGCCAGCGACCGGATGCCGATCGAGAGCAAAAAGGCGAGCGCAAAGACGATCGTCGAGTGCCCGAGTGAGAACCACAGGCCGACGCTCAGCGGCCGTTTGTCCTCGGCCATCAACTTGCGCGTCGTGTTGTCGATCGCCGAGATGTGATCGGCGTCGAACGCGTGGCGCATGCCCAGGGTGTAGGCCGTCACCCCCACGCCGACGGTGAAGACCCCGGCGCTGCCCAGGTGATAGTGGCTAGGAGCCACGAGCAGGACGAGCATCGCCCACCCGATGACGTGCAGGCCTCCGACGACCGCCGCCATCACGATCAGGGTCCGCTTCTGGGCCGTGGTCAGCGAGGCCCAGAAGCGTCGCGGACCCGGGCGGGTCCTGACCGTCTGCGCCATTGCTCCCAATCGACTCTCCCTCCGATCGACGCGCCATGCGCGCGTGGATGGCCTGGAACGTATCCCGAGGCGCCCCTTATTGCAAGGTGCTGGAGATTACGTCCGGCTCGTCGGAGCGAGCGGCGATCCCGGTGACCACACGGCCGGAAGAGATGATGAGCGCTCGGCCAGCTCAGGTGCCATCATGTGTCCCCGCATCTCTCCGGAAATCAGAGGAAGAACTGTGACCACCCATACTCGGCCCGATCGCCTGACGATTCTCATGGCGGATGACGACGAGGACGATCGCGATCTGGCACGGGACGCGTTCGAGGACGCCGGCCTCGACGGCGAGATCCGGTTCGTCGATGACGGCCAGCACCTGCTCGACTACCTGCGCGATCACAAACGTCAGCGTCAGAACCAGCGGCCGGGGATCATCGTGCTCGATCTCAACATGCCCCGGATGGACGGGCGCGAGGCACTGAGCGAGATCAAGTCAGACGACTCGCTGTGTGAGATCCCGGTGGTGGTGCTGACGACGTCCAAGGACGCCGAGGACGTGTCGCGCTGCTACTGCGCCGGTGCGAGCTCCTTCATCGCCAAGCCGGTCACGCATGCCGGCCTGGTCGATGTGATGCGTCACCTCAAGGACTACTGGTTCGACTGCGTCGAGCTGCCGCGGTAGCGCCCGCTCAACCGCCGGCGGCCACGCTCTGCAGGTGCGCGGCGGCGTCCTCGAGGCGGTCATCGCCCCAGAACAGGTGCTCGCCGACCGCGATCGTGGGCACGCCGACGACCCCGCGGTCGTAGGCCGCCTCGGTGGCGGTCCGCAGGGCCTGCTTGACCTGTGGGTCGCGCGTGGCGTGGTGTAGCTCGCGGCGGTCGATTCCAACCTGAGCGCCGGCGTCGAGGACGTGGGCCTCGATCTGCAGTTGCACCCCGCCCCGGAAGGCGTTGCGGAAGGCCTGGAGGGCGAACTCGCGGCCTCGTCCCGCCGCGAAGGCGAACGTCGTCGCCCGCATCGCCAGCAGGTAGTCGGCCGGCCAGGGATCGGGCCAGCGCATCGGCGCAAGGCCATAGTCCCGCGTCCGCCGTTCGATCTCGGCCATGCCGGTCTGACGGCGCCGGTAGTCGCCGAGGGCCCACGAGCTTCGCCCGGTGAGCCTGAACAACCCTCCGAGCAGCACCGGCTGCCAATGGATCGGGGAGGGCAGCACCGCTTGGAGGCGCTCCGCCGACAGATAGGCGTACGGCGATCCGAGATCGAAGTAGAAGGTGGCCGAGGGCACGCGACGACGTTCGGTAAAGTGAACGATGCGTTCTCTATGGTAGACGATCAACGACCTGCCCGAGTCCGCGAGATGCTGGCCGCCAACCTGCGGCGGTTGCGGATCGCGCGGCACCTATCGCTCTCCGAGCTCGCGCGGGCCACGGGGATGAGCAAGGCCACGCTCTCGGGGATCGAGAACGGCTACGCCAACCCCACCGTCGAGACGCTGGCCGGTCTGGCCGGAGCGCTGCGCGTTTCGGTGTCCGAGCTGCTCGAGGAACTGCCGATTGGCGAGGTCGGCGTGTTCCGGGTCGGTCAGGCGCGGTTCACGGAGCTCGGCGGCCTCGCGTACCGGCCGCTGGAGATGACAGGGGGCGCCGAGCTTGGCGAGATCGCCCTCGAGCCGCGCCAGTCGCTCGAACGGGCACCCAGCCCCCAGGGTTCGCGAGCCTGCGTGTACGTGCTCGCCGGCCCGCTGATCGCCGGGCCGGTCGAGCGCAGCACCGAGCTCGATGCCGGTGACGCCGTCAGCTTCCCGGCGGACCACCCGTATCTGTATTCCACCGGCCGCGCCCGCGCGCGGGCCCTGCAGCTGTTGATCGGTGGATGAGGATGGCCCTGGTCGCCGCGCACCCCGATGGGCTCGCCATCCGCGAGCTCGCGCGTTCGGATCAGGCCGCGCTCGGGTTCGTCTTCCGCCGGCTCGGCCCCGACTCGCGCTACCAGCGGTTCCTGACGCCCAAGCGGGAGCTGAGCAGGGGCGAGCTCGTGCGCCTGACCGACGTCGACCACTGGCATCATCAGGCGCTGATCGCCTGGTCGCCCTCCCCGCGGGCGCCGATCGGCGTCGCCCGCTATGTCCGCGGCGACGACTTCGACGTGGCCGAGCTCGCGGTCGTCGTCAGCGACAACTGGCAGCGTGCCGGCGTCGGCGCCGAGCTGATGCGTGTCCTTGCCCAACATGCGCACCGGGCGGGCATCCGCCGGTTCACGGCGACCGCCCTGGCCGGCAACCGCGGCGCGATCGCCGTCGCCCGCCGTCTCGACGACTCCCTCACCGTGACCCGCCATGCCCATGTGATCGAGCTGTCGGGATCGCTGGCCGCGGCGCCGCCGGCTCCGGGAAGGCCGGCGAGATCAAGCGCTATGCGCAGGCCGCGCCGGCCGGTGGTCACGAGCTCCGGTTAGGCGGTCAGGGGGTGCCGCCGAGGGTGGCGAGGATCTCGTCGAGCGCGCGCTGCTCCTCGTCGCTGATCGCCTTGCCGCCGACGCCCAGGAACCCGCCCTCCTTGTGGGCCTGCGCAACGCGTTCGGCGAGACCGAGCACGAAGCGCCGGTAGCCATCCACCTCCTCCGCGGTCGCCTTCTCCTCGAGGATGCGCACCGCCTCCGCCAGCCCGTCCAACGTCTTGCTCTTCAGGTCGTCCGGCGAGCCGAGCTGGCGCGGGTCCAGCGCCGGCGGGCTGGCCACGATCTCGTCGAGCAGATCGCTCTCGCCGTGCTCCCGTCGCGCTTCGGCATAGACCCGGCCCATCGACATGCTCTCGCGAAGGGTCCCGCCACGGTCGGCGGCGATCACCCGCAGGCCGGCGAGCACCGGCCCCTGGACGATCCGCTCCCATTCCTCTGCGTTGAAATCGGCCTTGCGCGTCATGCCGGGCTCCCCTCGTCGATCGCGTTGGTGTCGTCTGGGGAGGATCACACACTCGGCTCGCGCCACCCCCGGGTCGTGCCACTGTTGTCGGACTTATGGATCTGCGAATCCGCGCCGCGGCAGCCCTCCTCACCCTCGGCCTGATCGGCTGTGGTTCGTCGAGTGCCGTCAGCACCCGCTCGACGGGTGGCGCCCCGGCGACGCCCGCCGCCGCCGCCTTCCCCAAGGCGCGGCCCCAGGCGATCGAGCCCACCGCCGGACGACACGCGTCATCGGTCGATCCCGGAGCCCCGGTGGGCGACCCCACCGCGCACGCGCCGTCGCTCGCCCAGGTGCGCTCCGAGCTGCGCCTGGAGCTGATCGCCGCGCCGGTGACGAACGGGACCTACGTCGATCCGCTGCAGTACGTGACCCGCTGGGAGCGGACCGACCAGGGCGTGGATGCCACGATGGCGGTGGGCGCGCCGATCCTGGCGCCGTCCGCTGTGAAGATCCTGGCGATCATTCCCAACTGGTATGCCGGGCAGCCGTTGGTGTACTTCGAGCTGCTGGCCGGCCCCGACGCCGGCCGCGTCCAGTACGTGGCCGAGCAGATCACGGCGATCGCGCGGCCCCGCTCGATCCTGCGCCAGGGCCAGACGCTCGCCCGTTACGCCGCGTCGGGCACGGGGATCGAGTACGGCTGGTCGACGCTGAACGGCGTGACGCTGGCGAGAGCCACCACGGGCTACGAGGAGGGGCAGGTCACTCCGGCCGGCCGCTCGATACGCGACTGGCTGAACGGGCTCGGCGCCAACGCCGGCCCCAGCTGATCCCCGCCGGGCGGCCGTCAGTCGAGCGCGCCGTTCGGGAGCACGAAGCGCAACGGCGTCGGCGAGACCGTGGGGTTGGCGTCGTTCATCCGCGGGCCGTGGAGGCCACGCGGTGTCGCCGACGCCACGACCATGTCGGCCTTGCCGGAGTGGGCGGTGATCCAGTCCATCACCGCCGGGAAGTCGCCGCCGTCGGCGAGGATGGCCGCCCTCTCGATGACGACCCCGCCGGAGGGGTGCGGCCGCGACAGCCGGGTGACCAGCGATTTGATCGTGTCGTCGTCCATGTCTCATGCCTCGATTCTGGTTGGGGTTGCGGGTTCCGATGGATGAGGATCGAGAGCGGGCGCGACGGGGTTGCGCGGAGGCATCTGTGCCGCGGCATAGGCATCGACCTCGTCGAGCGTCTCGTCCTTGAGCAATGCGCGCGAGAGCGTCTCGAGGCGGCCGCGATGCTCGGTCAGCAATGCGGTCACCTCGCGATGAGCGGTGTCGATCAACTGGCGCACCTGCTCGTCGAGGACGCGCTGGGTGGAGTCCGACGTCTCGCCCGAGCTGCCGGGAAACGGTCCACGGCCGTCGGACGGCAGGACCCTGACGAAGCCGATCGCGTCGCTCATCCCCCACCGTCCGACCATCTGCCGGGCGATCGCGGTGACCTGGTCGATGTCGGACTCGGCTCCGGTGGTGATCGTCTGAAAGACGGTTTCCTCCGCCACCCGGCCACCGAGCGCGACCTTGATCTTGCCGAGCAGGTCCTCGCGGGTGTAGGACACCTGATCATCGTCGGGCGCCGACAGCGTTACGCCGAGCGCGGCGCCGCGCGGGATGATCGACACCTTGCGCACGGGATCGGCGCCCGGGGTGAGCATCCCCACCAGCGCGTGCCCGGCTTCGTGGTAGGCGGTTCGCTCGCGGTCGGCGACCGACAGAACGATCCCGCGGGGGGCGCCGAGGAGGATCTTCTCCAGCGAGTCGGTGAAGTCAGACGTCTGGACGGCGTGATGGTTGCGGCGCGCGGCGAGCAGTGCCGCCTCGTTGGCGAGGTTGGCGAGGTCGGCGCCGACCATGCCCGGTGTCGTCGCCGCGAGTGACTCGAGGTCGACGCTGTCGGCCAGGGGGATCGAGCGCGTGTGCACCTCAAGGATCTGCCGCCGGCCTTCGCGGTCGGGTGGCTGGACGGCCACCCGTCGGTCAAAGCGTCCCGGGCGCAGCAGGGCGGAGTCGAGGATCTCCGCCCGGTTGGTCGCCGCCAGCACGACGACCGCCTCGACGGACTCGAAGCCGTCCATCTCGGTGAGGATCTGATTGAGCGTCTGCTCGCGTTCGTCGTTGGACCCGGCGATCGACACCGACCCCTGGCGTGAACGACCGATCGCGTCGAGCTCGTCGATGAAGATGATCGCCGGGGCAGCCTCCTTGGCCTTGGCGAACAGGTCGCGCACCCGTGACGCGCCGACGCCGACAATCGCCTCGATGAACTCCGAGGCCGAGATCGAGAAGAACGCCGCATGCGCCTCCCCGGCGACAGCGCGAGCGAGCAGCGTCTTGCCCGTGCCGGGGGCTCCGGACAGGAGCACGCCGTGCGGCATGCGCCCACCCAGTCGCCCGTAGCGCTCCGGGCTGCGCAGGAAGTCGACGATCTCCGTCAGCTCGGATTTCGCCTCATCGATCCCGGCCACGTCGGCGAACGTGACCCGGATCGTGGCCGGGTCGATCCGCCGTGCCTTGGAGCGACCGAAGCTGCTCAGCGCGCCCATGCCGCCCCCGCTCTTGGCCGCCCGGCGGGCGAACAGGACAAAGAGTCCGACGATCAGAAGCGTCGGACCGAAGCCGAGCAACACGGAGACGATCAGCGGAGTGGTCTGCGTGGTCGACTGCGCATTGACCTCCACGCCCTCGGACCGCAGCAGCGCGGTCAGCTGGCCGTTGTTCCAGAACGTCGGGACCTGGGTGGCGAACAGCGTCGTCGGCGCGGCCGTGCCGTGGGCGCTCGGGTAGCTCACCGGGGACTTGAAGGTTCCCTGGATGGTGTCGCCCCGGGAGGCGATCGACGCGACCCGGCCGGACTGCAGCTGCGAGAGGAAGTAAGGGCTGAACGGCACCTTCACCCGCGATTGCCCGCCGGGCGAGAACAGGATGACCGACGCCAGGTTGAACGCGAGCAGCGCGCCGACGAACCAGATGAACCCCCGTGACCGGTGTGGCGATCTGCCCTTCGGCGGGTCGGGCGCGCCGCGGCCATCCGGGGCGGGTGCCACGCGCCAACCGCGATCGTCGCGCGGTATCGGCTTTCTCGTGTCGGCCGGCTGGGGCGGCTCGCCGCCTGTCGCGGGTTCAGGGCTCACCCGGGTGTGTCCGTGACAGCAGTGCAGCGGGACCGCGGGGGCACATGGGTGAAGCGGTGCATCGTCGGCTCCTGGGCGTCCTTTCACTGGTGATCGGTTGAGATCGCCAGTCCACGCCGGCCAGGTGATTGGAGCCGGAACATCGTGCCCGCCGAGGGTTGAGGCAGGGACTTGAGAAGATCGTACTCCGCTCGCACGGGCGCTCGTCACTAGTGGGGGGACTCGGCATTTAGAATCGGTTGGTGGATCCCATGCCCGAGTCGACCGAGCATCTCCGCGTCCTGATTGCCAACGAGCGCAAGGACCGGCTCGCGCTCGTGGTCCCGATCGTCGCCGCGCTCGGCCACGAGGTGATCGCGCGGGAGATCGAAGTGCGGGACGTCGGCGCGGTGACCGCCCGCGAGCGCCCCGATGTCGCCCTCGTCGGGCTCGGCGAGAGTTCGGAGCATGCGCTCGAACTCATCGACAAGATCGTCCGCGAGGCCGCCTGCCCGGTGATCGCGCTGCTTCACGCGCCCGATGCAGCATTCGTCAAGGAAGCCTCCAAGCGGGGCGTGTTCGCCCACATCTCAGACGATGACGTCGAGGACTGGCAGAGCTCGATCGACATCGTGCTGCGCCGCTTCGCGGAGTACCACGATCTCGAGGGGGCGTTCGGACGCCGCGCGCTGACCGAGCGCGCCAAGGGGATCCTCATGGAACGCCATTCGGTCGACGAGGCGCGCGCGTTCGAGATGCTGCGCGAGCGCTCACGCATCGACAACCGCAAGGTCATCGATCTCGCCGCCGCTGTCGTCGACGGCCATCGCCTGCTCCCCAAGCTTCCAGACGCGGCTCGCGAGCCGTGATCTGGGCATCTCCGAGTACCAAAGGAGGCGCCCTGTTGCCTGACTCTCCCCGCCGCTTCGTCCATCACGGAGCGTTCGGCAACGACCGCTTCGGCGTGCTCGCCGAACGCTTCGCGCGTTTCTTCGGCACTCCCCGGTTCATCATCGGACAGACGGTCCTGGTCGTCCTGTGGATCGCGGTGAACGCCGCCGCCATCGGCCTCCGATGGGATCCGTATCCGTTCATCTTGCTGAACCTCGCGTTCTCGACCCAGGCGGCCTATGCAGCGCCGCTGATCCTCCTCGCCCAGACCCGGCAGGCCGAGCGCGACAAGCTCCGCGATGCGGCCATCCAGAAGCACCGCGACACCGACATCCGGCGCGAGCGCGACTTCGAAGCCCGTCAGACCGAGGTGCTGCGGCGCGAACGCGCCCTCGCCGAGCAGCACCTCACGCTGCTGGCGCAGAACACCCGGCTGACGCAGGAGATCGCCCGGCTCACGACGGAGCTGCACGCCGTCATCTGCCTGACTCCGAAGCCCGCGCCCTAGATGCAGAGCCCGGGGACGCTGCGCACGGTTTGAGGTAGGAGGAGGTGCTGGCCAGCTGGCGCCCACGCCTGTTAAGCCCGTACTGCCGCGTGCGACGGTTGGGCGGGCGTCGGCGCGTCGCGCCCGGCCCGCTTGGCGTCGTACAGAAGCGTGTCGGCGCGGACCATCAGCCGTTCGGCGGGCTCGGCCCCATCCCACGTGGCGAGACCGACGGAGCACGTGGTGGGCGCCGGCATCCGCGTGCGGAGGCGGGCGAGAACGTCCGGGCCCTCGGCTGCGGTGCAGTCGGGCAGCAGGATCGCGAACTCGTCGCCGCCGATCCGAGCGAGCACATCGTCGGGGCGCAGCACGCCGGCCCACCGGCACGACACATCGACCAGTACCGAGTCGCCGCCGGAATGGCCGTGAACGTCGTTGATGGCCTTGAAGCGGTCGATGTCGATCATGACGACGCTCATGGCGTCGCCGGTACGCCGCGCCCGTGCCAGGCCACGATCAAGCTCGAGCTCCCAGGCGCGCCGGTTGGGCAGCCCGGTGAGCGGGTCGGTGTGGGCGAGTTCGTCGAGGCGCCGCAGAAGCTGATCGCGGACGCGTTCCTGGTCGCGCACCCGAGAGACCAGCCCGTGCATCGTCATGCCGATGATTCCCGACAGGGCCACGAACAGGATCCCCGCCCGCCAAGCGCTGGCCGGATAGTCCGCTCCACCGACGAGGAGGAGCGGCACGACAAAGAGCAACATGACCCCGGCGAGCAGGCACCACAGCTGGCGACGCGTCCCGCAGAGCCCGAGCCAGAAGACGGGTAGCAGAACCATTGCCGCCACCCCGGAGGGGCCGCCGGCCGCGCGCAGCAGCACGATGACGACGAGGTAGGCAAAGGCCAGTGTGCACGGCCCCCAACGCGGGAGCCGGTCCCAGGGCGCGGCGACCGCCGTCGCCGCAATCGCCAACGTCAAGCCTCCGGCGCCCGCGAGGAGGCCGTAATGCCAGCGGGCCGGAGGCAGCCATAGCAACAGGAACGGCAGGAGCGCAGCCAGGAGCGACGGCCAGAGGAGCGGCCGCCATCCTCGGGCAACGGTCCACGGTTCTCGCATCCAGTCGTATCGGCACGACCCGGCCCCGGCAATAGCACGAGATCTGCCGGTCAGGGCCGGACGCGGGCGATCAGGTCGAGATCGGAACACCGGCGGCAGGACGATCCCCAGCCCTCCAGCCGCTGTGCGATCACCGCCGACGCAGCCTAAACGCCCGCACGCTGGGCGTCCGCCCGTGGCCCGGGCCGAGCTAAAATTGGGTAAGGATTCATGGCAAAAACGTGGGTATTGGACACGAGCACCAAGGGCACCGGCGCGAGCATGGTGCCGCTCGACGACGTCCTGAGCAAACCCTCGCAGCGCACCGAGCGCATCTTCGTCCCGCCGCCGCCGCGCCCGAAGGCCGCCCCGGTTCCCGAATCCCGGCGACCCCGCCTGTTCAAGGTCGTCGACATCGTGACGCGGCAGGTTCTGACCGAAGGCGCACATGCCCGCGAGGCGCTTGAGGTCCTCAACGGCGTGCGCAGCATCATGGACGTCAACGTCTACGTCTGGCAGCCGACAACCGAGACCTGGCGGCTGCTCTCCTTCGAGGAGCGGCGGTTGCTCTGGGACGCCCGGGCCGCCACCGGGGCGCCGGCCTAGACCCCGGAAGCCACCGCCGAGAGCCGACGTGTGCAGCGGCTGCTGGACGGCATCGGTGACCTGTCGCGGCGGGTGGCGGATCCTGGACGGGCATTTTGTCCACGATCGGCCACATGAGGATCAGCGGCCGCGGACGCCTGGCGCGGAACGCTACGTTCAGAAATATGAGCGTCTACGTCGATCACGCATTCGCAGTCGGCGACTGGGGACGGTGGAGCGGCGGCGGCCACATGCAGGCCGATACGCTCGATGAGCTGCATGCCTTCGCCGCCAGGATCGGAATGCGCAGCGAGTGGTTTCAGTCAAAGCCGGGGCGCCCGGAGAACGACCACTACGACCTGACGCGCGCGGCACGCGAGCTCGCCATCGCGTTGGGGGCCACGGCCGAGGACAGGCGTGCCGGCACGCGGCGACGCCAGGCGATCCGGCGCGCCCGGCGGGGCAGCCGCCAGCCGTCGGCCGGCTGACCGGCGGCCAAGCGACCGTCGGGGTGACCGTCCCGAGTCGGAGTGTGATGTTTGCGACGGTGGTGGACATGGGGGTGTGTATGAACGACCTCGATCGGCGGCAGCGGGTGGAGGCGCTGTTCTCGGAGCACTCGGCGGCGGTGCGCGCCTATGCCCGGCGACGGGTGCCGGCGGCAACGGCCGACGATGTCGTCAGCGATGTGTTCGTCGTCGCATGGCGACGTCTCGACGATGTCCCCGACGATGGGCTGCCGTGGTTGCTGGGCTGCGCCCAGCGGATCATCGCCAATCAGCGGCGGTCCGTCCGTCGTCAGGCGGCGCTCCGCGAGCGGCTCAGCCGAGAGCGCACGGGGTCACCTCGCGGTCCCGAGCTCGCGGACTCGGTGCTCGGGGAGGCACTTGCGGCCTTGAGCACGAGCGATCGCGAGGTGCTGATGCTGACCGCGTGGGAGGGGCTTACACCGGCGCGCGCGGCAGCCGTGATCGGCTGCTCGCCACGAGCGTTCTCGATGCGACTGCACCGTGCTCGCCGTCGCCTGGCGGCGGCCATGGACCGTGTCGATCCGGCTCAATCTGACCCGATGGAGGCTGTGCGATGACCGACCTGCTCGAGCGGCTCGCTGCCGCCAATCCGATCCCTGAGACCGAGCAGCCGCCGAGCGAGGATCTCTGGCGCAAGCTCTCAGCGCTCGACGCCGAGCCGCGGCACGGCCGGGGAGTGCATTGGTTCCGACTCGCCGGACGGATCGGCCGCGCCGTTCCCGCGGTGATCGCGGTTGCCATTCCGGTCCTCGTCGTGGCCGCGATCGCGGTTCCGCTGCTGAGGATCCATCACAGGACGCCCCACCCCGCCCCGGCCGGGGCGGCCCGTGGCCGACCGGCGCTTGACCCCGCGGCCCAGCGAGTCGCGGCTCAGCAACTCGCGGGTCGCCCGGGTGCCGTCGTGGTGCTCGATCCGCGAACCGGCGCGATCAAGGTGATGTACGGCAACGATCGAGCGGCGTATTCCCCGGGGGCGGCGTTTGAGATCGTCACCGCAGCTGCGGCCTTGGACTCCGGGCGCTATACGGCGGACTCGCTGATCACCGGACGCTCACCGCTCACGGTCTCTGGAGTGCCGGTCCGCAACTTCGGCAACCAGAGCTTCGGTCGCCTCACGCTCACGACGGCACTGAGTTACGCAGTCAACACGGTCTTCGCCCAGGTCGGCGCCCGGGTGGGCCCTCGGCAGATGACCGCCCACATGCGTGGGCTCGGCTTCTACTCCTCGCCGCAGATCGGCGCCGCGACCGGCCGGGTGTCACCGAGCGGGATGCGGCACGCGGGCCGGTTCGTCCTGCCCGGCACGGTCGGCACCAGTCTTGGGCGGTTGGCGATCGGGGAGGGCGGGCTGGTGGTGACGCCCCTGCAGATGGCGATGGTCGCCTCCGCCGTGGCCGACGGCGGCACGCTGGTCACCCCACGGCTGCGGGCGGCCACACCAACCGTCTCCGCCCGGGCGATGAAGGCCCCAACGGCGCGTGCGCTGGCCCAGATGCTGAGACACGTCGTCACCCACGGGACAGCGACGGGCGTCAACACCGGGGGGCTGCAGATCGCCGGGCAGACGGGGACGGCAGCGCATGCTCACGGGGCGGACCTCTGGTTCGTCGGCTTCGCCCCCGCCGATCATCCGACGGTCGCGATCGCGGTCGCCCTCAAGGGTGCGAAGGGCTTCGGCGGCACCGAGGCGGCACCGATCGCGGCGAAGGTGATCGCGAGCCTGCTCGGGCACCACCGGTGATTCCAGGCACCGTCCCCCCGCCTGGGCGGCTCCTATGAGCCGCCGCGGGCGAGCTCCGCACCGCGGACGAGCGCCTCGACGTCCGCTGGATCCTGCGATGAGGGGTCAAGGCACCCGTTGCCGGAACCCCTGCGATGCACCGGGCGGCGGATGCCCGCGGCGAGCGGCGGGGAGTCCCAGGCCGGCTCGCCGGTCTCCTCCCAATGCGCGATGTCGGGCACCTGGAGCTTGCCCCGGCCGAGAATGAAGACATAGAGGGAGATCAGGGCCCCGGTGGCCACGATCGCGAAGCACACCCACATCGCGATCTGGATTCCGCCGGCCGCCGAGCCGCCGGTCGTCGTCGCCAGGTGCAGGATGATCGGCCCCGCCGCGAACGCCGCCGAGCCGCGGAGCAACTCGAGCATCGCGAACACCCGCTGGAGCTGGCCGGAGTGGAGCGAGAAGCCCGTCGTGAAGAGCGCGGGCGCCACCGATGAACCCAGCCCCAGGCCGACGAGCCCGGACCCGACGAGCACCAGCGAGTCGGGGCCGGTCGCCACCCCGGTGAGCACTGCTGCACCGCCGGCGAGGATCACCAACCCGATCCATGCGAGCAGGGGAACGAAGCGCGTCCGGACCAGCGCACCGAACAGGAACGCGGTGAGAACGGCGCCCCCGAGTTCCGGAAGGAACAGCACGCCGATGTGCGCCGGCGACTCGTGCGTCGACAGCGCGGTCTGCGCGAGCTCAATCAACGCGATCGATCCTGCTCCCGCGGAGACGGCGATCGTCACGGCGGCCACCGGAAAGGTGTGGAGCAGCTGGCCCATAGGCATCAGCGGGTTGCGGGCGGTGACCTGGTGGACGACCAGTGCCATCAGCAGGCCCACGCCCGTCAGCAGCGGGGCGAACACGATGAGGTCCAGCATCCGGTGCGTCTCGAGCTCGGAGGCGCCGAAGAACGCAGCCGCGCATCCGAGTCCGGCGAGCAGGATCGCCGTCCAGTCACGCGGAGCGTGGGGATCCTGCGCCGGAGAATCCTCGAACGTGAGCAGCGACAGCAGGAGCGCGAGCCCGCCGATGCCGCAGACGATCCAGAACAGCGGACGCCAGCCGCCGGCGCTGGCCTGCACGCCGCCGATCACCGGGCCGGCGGCGACGGCGCCGAAGATCCCGAGGTTCATCACCATCGCGGTCGTCGGCAGCCGCTTGGCCGGCCAGCCGAGCACGAGCGGCGGGGCCGCCGCGATCAGCATCATGCTGGTGAACAGGCCCTGGATGACATGGCCGGCGATGAACAGGCCGGGAGTGAACGCGGTCGCGCTCATCACCGACCCGAGGGTGAAGATCGCGGCGTACACGACGAGCAGCCGCCGCTGCGGGTAGTGGACCGCCAGTTGGACGGCGAGCACCGTGCCCAGCGCGTAGGCGGCGTTCGACAGCCCGAGGGTGAGCGACATCGCCTGCGTGCTGAGATGCACGCCCCGGCCGAGGATCGGCAGCAGCGGGTTCAGCGCGCCACTGAGGGCCAGAAACGGGATCAACGCGCAGACGACCAGCAGCACCGCCGACCAGTAGCTGTTGGCGAGGGGGCCGCGGAACTTCACGTCACGCCCCCACGTCGCGCTGCAGCGCCGCGAACTGGTCGGAGCCGATCACGGACTGCCCGACCTGCAGGCCCCGCCCCAGGCGGGCCTCGCGGACGACGAGGCCGATGGCGCCCAACCCGGCCAGCCCGGCGCCGGCGCTGAACTCGAGCCACCGCCCATCCGGGGTCAGCACACGCGCAGCCACGATCGCCCAGGCGCCGACCGCGCAGATGACGACGTCGGCGATGCGCTGATAGACCCCCTGGTGGGGCAGCGCGAAGCTGTAGAGCGCCATGATCGCCGCGGCGCCGCCGACCCCCACCGCAACCCAGTCCACCGTGGTCGCCGAGAACGCAAACGTCGTGACGATGAGGCCGGCACCGAGCAGGAGGACAACGAGGTTGGCGGTGAAGCGAGCCGACATGAGCCTACGAACCTAGCGACGTCCCCCAGGGCCCCGGTCCTATGTGACCTTGCTCACAGCACGACTCCGGCAAGATCGTCCCGTCCGGGACGAACGGGAGGAATGTGCAAGTTTTGTCCACGGGGATCGTTATGAGGATGCATGAGACGGATCTCTACATTCACCACCGTTGGGGCTGTTCTCGCTTCGCTCGCCATCCAGCCGATGGCCGCCGGCGCAACCCCCCACAAGGCCCACGGCCAGCATCACCACCATGCCGCCGGGCGCCCTCACCGCAAGCACAACCACGCGACGTCCCGCCACGCGGCGCATCGCGTCCGCGGCCACGTCAAGGCCAAGACTCGGAAGACCACGCGACTCCGGGCGCGGGCTGCCGCCGCCGACGCGCAGTTGCGCGCGCTGACGGTTGGTCGCACCGGCTGCCTGAGCTCGCTGGACCCGGAGTCGCGTACCCTGCTCACGCTGCGGGTCGGGCTCAACGGATCTCCGCAGAGCGTGGTCGCCGTCGCCCGGACCCTGCAGATCAGCACGCTCCGCGAGCAGCTGCTCGAGCAGATCTCCGTGCTGGAGTTGCGAGGCGCGACCGGCGGCATCTGCGCCGGTCACGTCGGTGCTGACACGTTGCGCCCGGCCGTCCGGCTGACGGCGACGGCCCCGTGGCTCACCCGCAGCTCGACCTGATCGGTCGCGGGACTTTCGGCGGCCGGGAAGCTAGGATCCAATCCGGCTCGAGAAGGTTGGGGCCAGCCTGGAGCTCAAGTGCGAGACCATTTGGGTGGGATCTCCGACGAGACATCAGGTCGTAGCGAGGCGGTGCTCGCGAATGGCTGGTGATCGAATCGAGGCGATGTGTTGAAGGACGAGTCACCCACGGCTGAGCAATTTGAGGAGATCCCGGAGACGACGCCGGCCGAGCGGGCCGTCGCCGACCTCAACCCGCTGAGCGCGCCCGCCGACGACGCCGTGGCGGTTCGGGACGCGGTCCCGTTGTGGTTTCACACGTTCGCGTTGGCCCCTGGGGTCTACACGCCCGGGGTCGCACGCGATCACGGCTACCGAATGGGCGTCCTAAATCGGGATCGCTTCGCCGGTCGGAGCGTGCTCGACGTCGGGGCGTTCGACGGCTTCTACAGCTTTCTCGCCGAGGCGCAGGGGGCACGGCGCGTGGTCGCCGTCGACAACGAGCAGTACGTCGAATGGGTACGGGCGCGGTTTGGGGTCGTGCTCGACGGCGGCGCGGGCTTCGCCGCGATCGCCGAGCTGATCGCCTCCGACGTCGTCTATCGCCGGATGGACGCACTCGATGTTGACGAGCTCAACGAGCGTTTCGACGTCGTACTGTGCTTCGGCATCCTGCATCGCGTGACCGACCCGATCGCGCTGTTGCGGGCGCTCGCCGATGCCCTGGAGCCGGGCGGCGAGATCGTGCTGGAGACGTACGGCTCGTGGCTGCCGGACGACAGCCCGGCGCTCGAGATCCATCAACCGAGCGATGTCTATGCGCGGGATGAGTTCGTCTACTGGGGATTCGGCCCCGAGGCGCTGCGCCGGCTCGCGCGGATCGCGGGCCTGGGCAAGGTGGAGATCCTCGAGCAGGTGACGATCGCCGGGCACCGGCGCATCCTCGCGGTGCTGCACGCGGTCGCCTGAGCCGCCGGCGCGGGGGCTACTCAGGCCGCGAGCGCTCCGTAGCTGAGCTCACGGCGCAGCGATGCCGGGTCATCGGTGGTGATGGCATCGACCCCCAGTCCGATCACTCGGCGAGCGAGCGTGGGGTCGTTGATGGTCCCGGTGCTGACGCTGAGGCCTCCGAGCCGGAGCCTGGCGACCAACTCGGCGCGCAGTAGGAAATGTTCGACGCAGACGCCTCGGACGCCGCGCCGGGCCGCCCAGGCGATCAGCGCGTCAGGTTCATAGTCGGCCCATACGACCAAGCGCGCCGCCAGGCCAAGCCGGGCTGCCTCCTCACAGGCGGCGGAGTAGAAGGAGAGGATCTCGATTCGGCGGCCGGGCGCGCGCGCCGCCGCGACGTGGCAGGCCGCCGCAGCCGTGACGCGAGCAAGCTCAGGATCGCCGTGAGCCTTGACCTCGATCTGGATCATCAGGTCGGCGGGCGCGCGGTCGAGCAGTTCCTCCAGGGTCATCGGCGTCTCTGCGGTGACGGCGCCGTCGCGGTCACGCAGCCGCGTGCGACGCAATTCCCGCCAGTCGGTGTCGTGCACCCAACCCGCGGCCGTTGTTCCCACGCTCAGCCACGGGTCGTGCAACAGGACAAGCCGTCCGTCGGCGGTGAGACACACATCGGTCTCGATTCCGTCGACCGGACCGGCAAGGGTGGCGGCCAGCGTCGCGCGCGACGAGTCGGGGCCAGGCACCCGCCCCAGACGATGCGCGACCAGCGGTGTCTCGATATCCATGAGACCAGCGTGCGCCGGCCGCGCAGGGCAAGTGTTGCGATCCTGTCATCGGATGGTTGCGATCGTGGGCCCGACATCCACGCCAAGCTCTCGGTGAGCGATCGCGCCGCCGCGGTCGCCGGGGGGTTCAACCGTGGTCTGCTCACGCCTCGGAGGCTGGTCGATGAGCGCCTCGAGGTGTGCAGTGCGAGTGGCCGGGTAGTTGACGGGGATGGAGCGCCGCCGGTTGGGACGGACTGGATTAATCGTGCCGGTGGTCGGGCTGGGGACCTGGCAGACGTTCGACGTCGGGCCCGACGGGGAGGGCGCGGCGCGCGAGGTGGTCGACGCGGTCTGGCAGGGCGGCACCCGGTTCTTTGACTCCTCGCCGATGTATGGGCGCGCCGAGGCCGTGCTCGGCCGGGCGCTCGGCGAGCGCCGCCGCGAGGCCGTGGTTGCCACGAAGATCTGGACGAGCTCGATGGCCGAGGGCAGGCGCCAGTTCGACGCCCAGCTCGAGTTCTTCGCGGGCCGCGTCGACCTGGAGCAGATCCACAACCTCGTCGCCTGGCGCGAACATCTCGACTGGCTCGAGGACGAGCGCGCCGGCGGGAGGATCGGGTTTCTCGGCGCCACGCACTACGCGGCCCGCGCCTTCGATGAACTGGAGCAGGTCATGCGTACCGGACGGATCGACACCATCCAGGTGCCGTACAACCCGATGGAGCGCGAGGCCGAGCGGCGCATCCTGCCGCTCGCCGCCGAACTCGATCTCGGTGTCATCGCGATGCGGCCGCTCGGCGGCGGCTCGCTGGTGAGGCGGTTCGGCGCCGCCGAGCTGTTGAAGTGGACGCTGTCGGACGAGCGGGTTCATGTCGCGATTCCGGCAACCTCCAGCCCGGCGCACGCCCGCATCAACACCGAAGCCGGCGAGCCTCCATGGCTTGCGCGTGACAAGCGCCAGGCGCTACAGCAGTAGCCTCGACTGCGCATGGCTGCCAGCCGCGGATCATCGCGCGGCGCAACGTCAGACCGTCATCCATCGGCCGGAGCTAGTCGTCGCCGATCAAGCCCTCAAACCGGCGGTCTCGAGGACCGCGTGAACCGCCGGCCCCCGGCCTTCGGAGGACCGAGCGCGTCCACTCAGCCCGACGAACACAACCTCGCGGACGCGTATGGTGATCTGCCAGTGACGGACGTGCAACGACCTCAACCGCATGGCGTGAAGCAGATCGCGCTCGTCCTTCGTCCCGAGCGGGACCTGAGTCGCGCCGTGAACGAAATCTACGCGTGGGCGGCGACAGCCGGGGTGTCCCTTGTCGGACCGGAGGAGGAGCCGCGGTTGCCCGACGACGTCTCACGACGCCCGGTGGAGACACTGGCGGAGGGATGTGATGCTGTCCTGGCGCTCGGTGGCGACGGCACGATGCTCGGCGCTCTCCGCCTGGCCGCACCACATCACGTCCCGGTTCTGGGAGTCAATCTGGGCACGCTCGGATACCTGACGGAGGTCGACGCCGATCATCTCGGCGACGCTCTCTCATCGCTCGCGCGGGGGGAGTACGAGGTGGAGTCCCGCGCCGGGCTTGTCATCTCGGCCCCTGGCGTTCTCGACCCGCAGATCGCCTACAACGATGTCGTATTGACACGTCTCCCGGGCCGTGGCCAAGCGGCGCTCGGCCTGCGCATCGACGGTGAACTGCTCGTCCGCTACGCCAGCGACGGTGTGATCGTGGCCACGCCTCAGGGGTCCACCGCCTATGCGTTCGCCGCCGGCGGCCCATTGGTGTCACCACGGGCGCGCGGAATGATCGTCATGCCGGATGCGCCACACGGCCTGTTCAACCGGGCCGTCGTGCTCTCCGACACCGAAACTCTCGGCATCAAGATCCTGTCACGCAGCGCGCCCGTCTCGATCGAGCGAGACGGCCGTTTGCTCGGACATGCCGATGCCGGAGCCACGTTTGACGTCCACGTGGAACCGGACGCGGCGTGGGTCCTGCGCGTGCAGCCCGGTGGGTTCGCCGAACGGGCACGGCGCAAACTGGGCATCACCGACCCGGCCGGACTCGCCGACTTCGATCTGGCCGGTCACGAGCGCTAGGACCCAGAACGGGTTGTGGCTACCGAGCAGCGGACCGTGGAGCGCGCAGGTCACGGGCTAGACGGCGACATATCGGGCGCCGAGCGTGGTCGCGAGCGTTCGATGCGCGGCTGAGCAACCGACCAGGATCGAACGCGGCGGGTGGATGGAGTGAGCGCGCGCGAACGCCAGCAGGAGGCCTGGCAGCGGCGGGCGACACCAGCAGGTGGGCGGACCTGCGGGGTGCGGGCAGACCGCGAGTTCGACCGGCCCGGTGACGGCATGTGCGATGCGGGCCGCCTGCCCGCGAAGCGAGCTGGCGTCACCGCCCGGGGTCCATTCGAAGAGCAGGTGTGGCGCGGCCGGGTTGGCGTCGGCGAGCGCCTCGTCGATGCCGGCACGCGCCAGCGCGCGGGCACCGACGAATACACCGGCGCGCCCACCGCTGACCGAGGCGCGGGCGAACGGCACCCTCTCAACTGCAGCGAAGCCCTCGTCCATTGACGGCGGCTCGAGTTCTCGCAGCGCTCGCATCTGGGACGTCGGCAGCATCAACCACGGGTCGCGCCGTGCTGCGGCGCGGATCTGGTCGGGCGCCGGGAGCGAGCCGAACCGTTCCAGTAGCCGCTCGACGAGGTTGACCTGCGCCTGGGCGAGCGGTGTGTCGAGCCACACGCAACGCACAGGGAGCGAATGTCGCTCGGCCGTCTCGACCACGCGGTTGCGCGCCGCGCGCGTCAGATAGGTGTTGTCGAGTACCGCGCGGCGCACGCCAGCGGCAAGCTGTTCGTCGAGCTCACCGGCCAGCGCGCGCAGCGAGCCGCCCCGTTCGTCTCGGTTGAGCCGCACCAGGCCACGTTTGACGTAGCCGGCCGCCAGGCGGCTCTTCCCGGCGCCGGGGATACCCATCACGATCACGATCTCCCCATGAGCACCCGCCTCCCCAGACGGGTTCACGCCCGGGCCGTGGGCGCGGCGCTGGACGCCGCCGAAAGACTCCGTCAGGGTGGCGGCGTCATCGCTGCCCAGCTCGAGCGCGGCCGCCCGCGCGGCCGATCGCGCGCTCTCCGGCCGCCGGGCGCCGGGGATCGCGACAATCGCCGGTGAGAGGCCGAGCAGCCAGGCGAGTGCCGCCTCCGCGGGGGTGGCATGGTGGCGGGCGGCGATCTCCGTGAGCTCACGGCGGCGATCCAGCATGCGGGCGCGGCGCGGGCCGCCCAGCGGGGAGTGAGCGATCAGCGTCAGGCCGAGCTCGGTGCAGCGCGCCACCAGGCCGCCTCGCAGCGCGCGGTCCTCCAGCGGGCTCAGTGCGACCTGCACGGCCGCGATCGGTGCCAGCTCCAGCGCTTGGTCGAGCTGGGTGCGGGACACGTTGGCGAGCCCGACACGCTGGACCAGCCCCTCCTCAACCAGACGCGCGAGCGCCCGCACCGACGTTCGCCACGGCGTCCGCGGGTCCGGCGCATGGAGCAGGAAGAGGTCGATCGGCAGGCCGTCGAGCGCCGCGATACTCGCTTCGCAATCAGCTGCGATCGCCTTCGCGCGGCCATCCGGCACCCACGCGCCATTGGGTCGCGTCATCCCGCCCTTGGTCACGATCCGTGCGCTCCCCTGACGACCGGCCGCACGCAGCGCGCGAGCCACCAAGCCTTCGTTGTGCCCGAGCCCGGCTCCGTCTGGCCCATACGCGTGGGCAGTGTCGAACACCGTCATGCCGGCACCGGCAGCGGTCACGATCGCCTCGCGGGCGAGCCGCTCCTCGGCTGGCAGGCGCATGCAGCCGAGGCCGATCCGCAGCTCAGAAGGGTCAAGCCAGGACACCGACTCATTGAACCGCGCAGCACGCGCGCGAGTAAATGCGCCGGCTACGGCGTAGTGCGCGACCGACTTCGGAAACTGTGCCTATCACGACTCCGGGGAAGTCCCCGACAGGGTGCCCGTGGCCTGCGCGCGGATACGCGTCGAAGAGGCCCGTTACATGTCAGTGGTGGACTTGATCAGATGAACGTTCGGACCAGTGATCGTGTTCACCCTCCGCTTGATGATCTGATAGGCGTAGGGTGCCCAGAACTTGGCCAACCCCGGCTCGCCGTCGTGGCATGCGATGTTGGCGGTGAAACCAACGTTCGCGTACCACATCAATCCGTCGACGTACTTGTAGCCGGTGTTCCACGTCAGCGGACCGAGTCCCAGACCGGGTGGATTGCAGAGGTTCTCGATTCCCTGGGTCCGGGGGTGCCGGTTGAGGGCCGGACCTCTGCCCGCAGTACCGCTCTGCACCACGAAGTGAGCGCCGCCGAGGTAGCTCGAGACCTTCTGCCCAAAGTGCATCTCGGTCGTTACCCACTCGTTGTGGGTGCTGTTGACGGCGAAACCCTGCGCCTGGGCAACATCGGAGGCTTTGAGCATCCGGGCGTACTGCTTCGGCGTGATGAGGGTATCCGAGGCGCCCGCATCGATGTAGACGACGACGTGGGGGTCCTGCTCCAGAGCTTTCACCGCATAGGCGATCTCTGCCTCACGCACCTTGCGCTGCGCCGGGCTCACGCGGGGCATGGTGATCAGCGCGTCCTCCTCGAGGTAGAAGACGACCCGGAAGTTGCCGATCCCGCGGGCCAACTCGCTGATCCAGGCCTCGTAGCGGTTCTTGATCTTGCTCGGCGAGATATTGCCGTGCACGAGGTTGTAGCTGGTCATCTGCACCGTCGTTCCGGGCTGGCTATGCTCGGCGTCGGCCAGCCACTTCTCGACGGTGCCCGCGATCTTGCTTGCCGGCTGGTTCCACATCCAGAAGCGCACCGAGCCGGAGCCGGGGGTATTGGCCAGGACGTCGAACGCCGTAGACCACGGCGGGTTGGAGTTCTGGTAGTGCTTGGCGGCCAGGCTCGCCGCGGAATTCGCGCCGAAGATGTACCAGTTGGCGAATTGCAGAGGATCGCCATTCGTCGGCTGCTGATAGCCGAGGACGTTCGTGGGATCGCGGGCGGGCACCGGATCGTTCTGGAGAAGGGTGATCGTCTGGTTGGTCGTACTGGCGACGCCGCCCATCCCGCAGCCGTACATGTAGGCCCGGGCCGACTCGGCCGGACCGTTGAGGCCCTGGTCGTGGATCGGCAGGTACACGGTGGCGCTCGACTGGCCGGACGCGAAGTCGACGTGCGTGTTGGGGACCTTCGTGAAGTTCGTCCCGGCCTCGACGGACTTGTTGGCCACGCCCCAGCAGATCGTTCCGGGCTGACTCGCGTCATCTCGGACGATGACGATCGGGTAGTTACCGACCGCCTCGCTGGCCTGGTAGCCATCGGTGTTGGCGAACGAATAGTGCACAGCCCCCGCCGCATGCGCGACCGAGTCCGAAGGGATCGCAGCCCACCGGCGTGCCTGCGCCGGACCCGCGTACAGCCAGGCGACAAGGACGACGGCCGATAGGCTGAAACTCATCAGCGGTCGCTTCAGGGTCAATATCAGACGGCGCGCAATCGTCAAGGCGTACCTCGGTCTAGAGACTGGATTCCGGGCTCTATCGGCAGCGAAGACGCGAACCGTGAGCACTCGCAGCTGCTGCGCGACACCGGCGTGCGCGCTCTCGGGCCCGAGCGATGATCTCCATCGCGCATCCTGACTTCAGAGACGATCTCGAGCGCGCGGCGCGGCGCAACGCCTGATCGCGAGAGAACTCCCTGACTCGCTGACCTGCACGCACCACGTCGCACGGGCAGGCAACCGAGCCGTCTATGACCCGCTCCCGTCTATGACCCGCTGGTCCCGAGGGCTCCCAGCCGATGCACAGCTCCTGTCCAGCGGTCCGCCAGCAGCGTGCATGAAAGTGCGGGATGAGATCTGAGAGCAACCATCCGCTCGCGAAGCGCCGCACGCCGCAGATTGTCCAGCGACAGATTGGAGCAGACATGAAGGGTCACAGCAACTCGAGCCCCCAACCGAGCGCATTATCTCCGGACCAGCCCGGCCGCGCCAAGCTACGGCGACGACCATTGAGCAACCGCCTCCTAGCGGTTGCGGTTGCGCTGTTCGTCCCTGCGCTCGGGCTTGGGCTCGCCGCGTGTGGTGGTACATCCAGCTCGGCCGCCGCCACGACACCCTCCACCACCGCGACGCTGACGAGCAGCTCAGCTGGCTTTGCCGGTCACGTTGGGTCGGGCGGGGGGTCTAACGCTCGGTCGACGAACGCTGCGGGGGGATCGGTCGGCAAGGTCACGGGCGTGTCCGCGTCGAGCTTCACCGTGTCGACCCCGACAGGTGAGAAGGTCACCGTCAAGAAGACCTCCTCGACCGTCTACGACAAGGGCACGATCACGTCAGCCGCGAGCGCCGTCACCAAGGGCCAGACCGCTCTCGTGCTCGGCAAGGTCAACGGTACGACGATCACCGCATCTCAGGTCATCGTGCAACCCGCGATCAATATGTCGAAGGCGTCCGCGAACGTGATCTCGTTCAAGAAGGGTGCGCAGAGCGCGTCGAAGACCGTCGGCCAGGTCCCGACCAACTACAAGCAGGGGTCGGGCACGCTCGTTAGTGGAACCGCCGCGACCAAGGCGACCAAAGCCGCGCTGACGTCCTACACCGGTGGCATCGTCGACCGGGTTGTGCGCCTGAGCAACGGTGAGTACGAAGTGCACTACATTGGCGTCAACTGGCCGCATCACATCTTCGTCACCAGCAACTTCAAGGTGGTCGGCGCCAACTAAAAAACGGCGCCGTTGGGCTCGCTGGTTCGGGCTGGCCGGGGCTTTTCTCGGCCAGCCCTTCAGTCGCGCTGAGCGCTGGTCGACGGTCAGCGCATCGCTAGCCGAGCGGCAGCGTGACCTCGAAGCGTGAGCCCTCGCCGGGCCGGGAGGTAACGGTCGCGCTGCCGCCGTGGGCTTCGGCGATCGTTTGGACGATCGCCAGACCGAGGCCACTTCCGTCAGTGCGGGGGGCTGCATCTCCGCTTCCAGGTGGCGTGGCGCGATAGAAGCGCTCAAAGACGTGCGCGGCCTGCTCGGGATCGATGCCCGGGCCGGCGTCGATCACCGCCAGGACGGCCATCTGATCGCGAACGCCAACCTCGATCCGGACGGGCGTCTGCGCCGGCGTGTGCACCTGCGCGTTCTCGAGAAGGTTGGCGACGATCTGCCGAAGGCGAGGCTCATCACCGATCACAACTACGGGACCGCCGGCAGTGACGGTGATCGACCGCCGCGGGTCCCGCGCCCGCGCATCGTTGACCGCGTCGTGAGCGATCACCGTCAGATCTGTATGGGTTCGCGCCAGCGGCCGCTGCTCATCGAGGCGCGCGAGCAGCAGCAGATCGTCGATCAGCCCACCCATCCGCGTCGCTTCTGATTCGATCCGTGAGATCGACGTCTCCAGATCCTCCGGCTTGTGTCTGGCGCCCCGGCGCAACAGAGCCGCGTAGCCACGGATCGACGTCAGCGGCGTGCGCAGCTCATGCGACGCGCTCGAGACAAATCGTCGCAACTGCGCCTCGGAGCGGTCCCGACGAGCGAATGCGTCCTCGAGGCGCTCGAGCATCCCGTTGAGCGCCAGGCCGAGGCGCCCGATCTCGCTGCGCTCATCTGCCGGCGAGAGCCGCACGTCCAGATCACCCTGCGCGATCCCGCCGGCCACGTCGGAAATCCGCTCGAGCGGTCGCAGGCCTCTGCGCAACAACCCGAACCCTGCCACGGCAAGCACGGCCAGCAGCCCGGCCGCGATGAGCAACTCCACGTCAAGCAAGCGCCGGAGGGTCGCGTTGACGTCATCGAGCGAGACAGCCACGATCAGCACACCGCCCGGCGCCGGCAGAGAGCTGACCAGAACCCGGTAGTGCCCGGCTCCGCTCACCGCCGCGGCGTCGAACTGCAGCGTCCGCTCGTGGGACGGCACGCCCCCGCGCGGCGCCGCCGGTGGGTTGAGAACGGCAGGCAGGCGCGGCTCGGGGCTGGATCCGCTGAGCGAGCTCGGAACATGCAAGGCGACAACCCGCCCGCCAGCCCCACGAACCTCGACGAACGCGATCGGCGGAGCGACCCGGGCCAGGGTCGTCGTGTCGATCGTCCCTGTGCCCGACTGGCGCAGACCACGACCAACCGACGCCCGGGTCGCCATCAGCTGCTGGTCAACGCGGTCACGCAGGAATGAGCGCAGGGCCAGATACGTCCCGCCAGCGGCAGCGGCCAGACCAACAGCAGTCATCGCCAGTACACCCGACAGCAGCCGGCCCCGGAGCGACATCAGCTCGGCGGCGAGCGCAGCGTATACCCGAACCCTCGCACCGTCTGGATCAGCGGCGGCTCCTCCACATCGACCTTCTTGCGCAGGTAGCTGATGAACGTCTCCACTACATTGCCGTCACCGCCGAAGTCGTACTCCCACACGTGATCGAGGATCTGCGCCTTGGACACCACCCGCCCGCTGTTCAGCATCAGGAACCGCAACAGCCGAAACTCAGTTGGGGTCAGCGAGATCTGCCGTGCACCGCGTGAAACCTCCAGCCGCTCCTCGTCGAGGACCAGGTCGGCGTACTGAAGGACTCCAGACGACGCCTGCCGTGCAGCGAGGTTGTTGCGACGGACCATCGCCCGAACCCGCGCGATCAACTCGTCGAGACTGAACGGCTTTGTCAGGTAGTCATCACCGCCGACCGTCAACCCCGCGATCTTGTCTTCGGTGGCATCCCGGGCGGTGAGGAACATCACCGGCGTCCAGATGTTTTCCGCCCGCATCCGCCGCACGACCTCAAGACCGTCAATGTCAGGCATCGTCACATCGAGAATCATCAGCTCCGGCCTGAACTCGCGAACGGCTCGCAGCGCCCCGCGACCATCCTGAGCGCTGCTGACATCGAAACCCTCGTAACGCAGGCCGAGCGACACCAACTCGGTGATGTTCAGCTCGTCATCGACCACGAGCACCCGGGTCCGATCCTCGGTCGTACTCGCTCCTGTGGGCCTCACGGCGATAGCGTGACAGCCGAACCTGTGGGTTAGCTGTGCGGAGTATGGCCGACGGCTGTCCACAGCGGCAGCGGTTCTCCGACCCCTGACGTCGCCTGAAGGCTCAAAGAGAGCTCCTCGGCGAACCAAGTTGGTCCGGACCGCGACCCGATGAGGTTGTGCGAGCATTTGGCGATCGTCAGGCTCCCGCGAGTTCCTACTTTTTCAGCTACGAACATTGACGGCACTGAAGTTTGGGGCCGCGCCGGTCAGAGACGCTCAGCGCGATCTATGGCAGTCAAGGAAGCCGAGGCTGGCGGATGAGTCTGGAGGGTTTCGATCGCGTGCCGCTGCTGTTCGGTCCCTCGCCGGTGCATCGGCTTGAGCGGCTGAGTGAGTACCTCGGTGGCCAGGTCGAGATCTGGGCGAAGCGGGAGGATTGCAATTCCGGGTTGGCCTACGGCGGTAATAAGGTGCGTAAGCTTGAATACCTCGTGGCTGATGCGCTGGCGACGGGTTGCGACACGCTCGTGTCAATCGGCGGGGTCCAGTCAAATCACACGCGTCAGGTCGCCGCTGTAGCGGCGCGGCTGGGGCTGGGATGCCTCCTGGTGCAGGAGCACTGGGTCGATTGGCCCGACGTCGTCTACGACAAGGTCGGCAACATCCTCCTTTCACGGATCATGGATGCCGACGTGCGCCTCTCCCCGGGAGGATTTGACATCGGAATCCGCGAGAGCTGGGCGCAGGCCCTGGACTCGGTCAAGGCGCAGGGCGGCACGCCATACGCAATTCCGGCGGGGGCGTCAGACCATCCGCTCGGGGGCCTGGGCTTCGCGCGGTGGGCAAGGGAGCTGCAAGCCCAGGAGCGTGACCTCGGTGTCTTCTTTGACGCGATCGTCGTCTGTTCGGTGACTGGCTCGACGCAGGCCGGGATGATCGCCGGCTTCGCCGACGAGGGAAACGGACGCCGCGTCCTCGGTATCGACGGTTCGGCCACGGTCGCACAGACGTGGAAACAGATCGCCCGGATCGCGCGGTCGACCGCTCAGACCATCGGTCTGGGCCGTGATCTGCGTGACGAGGAGATCGTTCTGCTCGAGGACTGGCACGCCGGAACATACGGAATACCGGACCGCAAGACGATCGACGCGATCCGTCTCTGTGCCCGGCTAGAGGGCGTACTCACGGACCCCGTCTATGAAGGGAAGTCGATGGCCGCACTGATCGACCTCATCCAGTCGGGCAGAATCGAGCCGGGCTCACGCGTCCTCTACGCCCATTTGGGTGGCCAACCCGCCCTGAACGCGTACGCCGGCGCGTTCTGACACGACGCGCGTCTGCAGCGCGAATCGCGATGCCGCCCGCCCGTCTTGAGTAAGCGGCTCTTGAGCTATGCGTCCGCCATGCGGCTTCCCCAGACCTCGTGGACGGGGAACTTGTCGGGCTCGGGAAGCTCAACGCCGGCCGTCTCCAGCGCGGCCTTGAGGCCGCCGTCCCAGGCCTGCCGCCAGGCGTCCTCCGATTCCCAGATCTCACTGACTCGAAGATCGGACCCCTCACCGAACATGACGTGCAATTGAAGTGGTGGAGGGGGCCCGTCGGGGCCATTCTCCTGAAGAATCTCGTTGACCTTGTCGTACTGCTCGCGGGTCAGCGAGGACGGTGTGTAACGAATGAGGATTGGCATGGCGCGACACTAACCGAAGGACCCGGTCCGTGCTGAGATCGGATGTCGCTCCTCAGCGCAATGCCAGCACGACGATCACGATGACCAGCAGCAGTGCCATCCCTGCGCCGGCCCACGGCCACGGCCGGCGCCAGAACTCCGGCTTGGCGCGGTCCCGGCTGAAGCGGCCTTCGGGTGGCTCCCCGACCCAATCGTCGTCGTCCCACGACATCGAAGCACGAGCCTAGCGCCGGGCTGCGAGCCGACGGTCAGCGAGGACCAGCGAGCTGCGATGGCCCGTCTTTCGGTCAAACCGGTAGTCGCCGGACTGGATCAGGCCAGTGTGACGATGGCTTCGACTTCGACTGGCATGCCCAATGGCAGCTCGCCGGCGCCGATCGCTGAGCGTGCGTGGCGTCCGGCGTCGCCCCACAGCGTCAGGATGAGATCGCTGAAGCCGTTGATTGCGGCCGGAGTGACGTTGAAGCCCTCTGCGCACTTGACGAAGCCGAGAACCTTGATCCAGGCCTTGACGTGGTCGAGGTCCCCGAGTTCTTGCTTGAGCGAGGCGAGCATGGAAAGGCCTGCCGCTCGCGCCGCGTCGTAGGCCTGCTCGACGGAGACCTCGGCGCCGACGCGGCCGCTGAAAAGCTGGCGATCGCCGTCAAATGGCCCGTGACCTGAGATGTAGGCGAGATCGCCGTGTACGCGCACCGCTTCATACGGGAGCCGCACGCCCGGCGGTGCGTCCAGCGGCGCCGGAAGCTCGATTGCCATCTCCCTCAAGCGATCCTCGATTACACCCACGCCTAAACCCTCGCACATTCGCAGGCCCCTATCGCCTCCGCGCTCAGCCGCGCTGCCCAGGTTCGTCCATTGCAGCAGCGCTGTAGGGTTGGTGTGGCCGTCGCAGCGGTGCATCACGTCCACGCTCATACGAACAATGCGCCGTGGTATCGCGGCGGCCGAGTCGACTGTCCAACCCAACGCCCAGTTCTCTACAGGAGGATTAAAGATGCCCGTCCTGATTCGACACCGTTCGGCGATGAGCGCTGCGCAGTACGACGAGTCCGCGCCACCCCTCGTCGAGCAGCTAAAGAAGCAGCCAGGCTTCCTGGTACATGTCGCATACGCGGACGCCCAAGGCTTTGTCGTTGCCGAGGTGTGGGAGACGCAGGAGCAGCACGACACCTGGTTCGACGCAAACGTGAAGCCAAACGTTCCGTTCGAGATCACGCAAGAAGTATTCGACCTTCACAGCGTCCACACACCGTAGACCGCGCCAAATCCGAGGCCCGGCCGGACGCCGTACCGCGATGTGGCCGTCACGGCCCGGCGAAGGAACTACGCCGCCGCCGGTAGGCCCGCGACACGGGCTGTCGCTTTCCCCGGATAGGTGCACTCTCCGACGGGATTCATCAGACGGCGGCGTCGGGTAAAGGCAGCAGAGCTCCGGGGAGCACAGTCACCCGCCGGCCGACACGGCCTGTCGCGCGCAGAGATCGGCCCGTGGGACATGCTGCAGCGTTGGCACAGGTCCCGAAATCACGAAAGCCCCGGTCAGACCGGGGCTTTCGGATGGGCCGTGGAGGGATCGAACCTCCGACCTTGGGATTAAGAGTCCCCTGCTCTACCAGCTGAGCTAACGGCCCTTCGGGGGCGAGAGTTTAGCCCGGCTCTGGACCCCGGGGCGTTCAGCAGGACTGGGCGGCCGCGGGGTTGGTCTTGGCCCCGTCGATGACGGTCGAGAGCTGCTTGCGGGCGGTCTTGGCGGTCAGCGCCAGCGCCTTGGCCTTGGCGAGGTCGCCCTTGCGCGTCTGCTTGGCCGCGTACGCGGTGAGGGCGAGGCAGGCGTAGCCCCGCGACTGACCTGGGTTCGCCTGGGCATCGGCCTCCCACGCGTTGGCTGCGTTGCCGTAGTCACCGAGCGCGGCGTAGGCGCGGGCGGCGAGGGTGGCCAGGTTGGGATCGGGCTGCTTGGTCAGAGCCATGTAACGCTGCCAGGCCTGCGTCGTGCCGCTCAGCTCCTGCTTGCCCTTGGCCGTGTACTGGACGCCGGCGGTCGTCTGCTGAGCCTGGCCGTTGGCGTTCGCCCAGCGCGCGTTGATCAGGGAGGCCCAGGCGGCCGGGTCGGTCGGATGGGCCTTGGTCGACGCCACGGCGGTCTTCTCCTGCTGGCTGATCGCCGAGCCCTGCGAATTGCTCGAGCCGTTGCCGGTGAAGGCATCCAGCAGCCCGCCGCCGCTGCCGGTGCCCACGCCGAACAGAATGAGACCGAGGCCGAAGACGATCGCGAGGCCCAGGTAGACCACCTGGACGGTGCGGCGACGGCCACGGCTGCGCAGATCGAACAGCATTGCTCAGGCCTCGTCGTGGTGGTTGTCGCCGTTCCAGTTCATCGTGGTCAGCTCCTCGGCTGCACGCTTGGCGTCCCGGCGGTCGGCGTACTTGAGCATGACGATGCTGATGAGGAAGAGGAGCACGAGCGGAGCGGTCTCCAGCGCGGTGGTCACTGGATCTGCCCCAGGCATCGCCGCCGCGATGACGGCGATGATGACCGTAGCGTAGCGCCAGTGCCGCGTCAGGGTGCTGCCGTTGATGACCCCCAACTGCCGGAGGCCAAGCAGTCCCAGCGGCATCTGGAACGTCAGGCCGATGGCGGCCATCGTCAGGACCTCAAATGAGTACAGCGGCTTGGCCCCGACGAGGGCCTGGAACTGGTTTGAGTTGTACCCCTGAAGGAAGCGCACTGCGGGGGGTAAGACAACCACGTACGTGAACACCACACCGATCACGAACAGCACCGGCGCGGCGAGCATCACCGGCAACGCCACGCGGCGCTCGTGGGGACTGAGCGCCGGAATGATGAACGCGTAGGCCTGAAACAGGATCACCGGCAGCGAGATCAGGAGCGCCATGTAGAAGCACACCGTCAGCGTGGTGGTGAAGCCCTCGCCGACGCCCAGCGTGACCGGCAGGTTCTTGGGGGTCTTCTGGGGCAGATCCTGGGCCGCGCGGTCCGCGTAATGGCCGGCCAGGGTCAGCAGCGCCTGGTCCTGGACCGAGAGGGTGCTCGTCGTCGACCGTGAGACCGCGCTGAGCGCTGCGCCGAGTCCGCGCAGGTCGCGTGACTCCTTCACCGTGTCGCTGGTCAGTCCGCCGAGGTGGTTGGCCTGCGTCTTGGCCGGCGCCGGGAGTGGGCTGTTGAGCGCGTTGAGGATCAGGTTGTTCTGCCAATAGCAGAACCCGAAAGCGACAACGAGGACGATCCCGCAGAGGATCAGACGGCCGCGGAGCTCGTCGAGGTGGTCGACGACGCTCAGCCGGTCCTCATGGCCGATCGGCCGCAGCTTCGGCATCGATTGTGCCCGCCCGCCGTGGAGTTAGGGGCGGCGTTCGGAACCGGCCTCAGCCGACCCCGGGGTGGCGGCCGGCTGCGCCGGGCGATCCTGGGCCGCGGGGGCGGGATCGGATCCCGCCCGCCCCGCTTCGGTGATCTCCGGCTTGTCCTCGTCCTTGGCTTCGCCGGTGATTCCCTCCTTGAATTCGCGCATGCCGACGCCCAGCCCCTTGCCCAGCCCAGGCAGGCGCTTCGGCCCGAGGATCAGCAGGGCAACGATGAGAATGACGATCCCGTCAACGACTGGACTGCGGAACATGGAATCAAGCCTCCGGGTGGGGCTTCCAAGCGTAGCCAATCGCGCGAGTCGTAGATGCGTCCAGAGGGATCTCAAGCGTGAACGAGGCACCGCCGATATAGCCCTCGAACAGCCATGAATCCGAATCCCGACTATCACTCCGTCCGCCGCATCGTCCTCCCGAGCGGCCGCTCGATCGAGGTCGTGCGCTTCTTCCTCGACGAACACAGCACCCACGGGCTCCACGTGTGCCCGCAGTGCGAGTCTCCGCTGGTCCAGCCTGTCGACTGGACCGAGGCCCCGCAGGGCTACTGGGAGCTGACCCTGCACTGCCCCAACTGCGACTGGCTCGACGAGGGCGTGTTCGACCAGGATCAGGTCGACTCACTCGAGGAGAAGCTCGACGAGGGCCTCACCGAAATGCTCTCTGACCTCCGTCGCCTCACCCAGTCGAACATGACCGAGGAGATCGAACGCTTCGCCACGGCGTTGCACGCCGATCTCATCCTGCCCGAGGACTTCTAGAGCCCGCGAAAGACGACCTCACCGTCGACGACGGTGAGGAGCACCGGCAGCGCGACGAGCTCGTCGCCGTCGACGTCCACCGGGTCGTCGGCCATCACGGTCACATCGGCTCCATAGCCGGGAATCAGCCGGCCCAGCCGGTCGCCGTCGCCACCGGTCAGGGCCGCGCCGGTCGTATAGCCCTCGAGCGCGGCCAGCCCGTCGAGCGCCTGGTCGTCGTAGGCGCGCCGCTCGGGATGCCCCGGCGGTCGGCGCAGGCGCGCGGCGGCCATGCCCTCGCGCGGATCGAAACGGGCCACCGGCCAGTCCGAGCCGAGCGCGATCGTCGCGCCGGATTCGCGCAGCGCGCGGATCAAGAACGCCCGGTCGCAGCGGTCATCGCCCAGCCGTGCCGACCAGTTGTCGGTGCGATCGGGGTGTAGCCACATCATGTGCTGGGCCTGCATCGAGGCAACGACACCCTCGGCGGCGAACCGCGGCAGGTCGGACGGCTGGAGCGTCTCGATGTGCTCGATGCGGTGGCGGGGGTGGGCGGGATCCGATCCTCCGACGGCGGCGTAGGTGTCCAGCGCCTCGCGGACTCCGCGATCGCCGGTGGCGTGCGTGACGCACTGAAAGCCGCGCTCGCTGAAGAAACGCACCGCACGCCGGTAGCGATCGACGTCGGGCCAGAACGCCGACTGTCCGTCGCCCGCGGAATCGGGATCCACCAGCCAGCCCGTTCCGGAGTCGATCACGCCGTCGATGAAGAACTTCGCCACCCCGGCGCGCCAGCGGCGGCCGTGCTCTGAGCCGGCGGCGGCGTAGGCCTCCCACATCTCCTCGGGCGTGTCGGGCTCGATCGTGAACGGCAGCAGGATCCGCGTCACCAGGTCGCCGCGGGACTCCAATGCCCGCAGCCGCTCCAGCGACGCGAGCGTTCCGTCCATCGCGTGGGTGCCCGTCAGCCCGACCGCCGCCAGACGCCGCAGGTGGTTGGCGCACAGCTCGTACTCCTCCTGCGCGGTCGGCGCAGGCATCGCCCCGCGGACGAGGTCCATGGCGGCGTTCTCGCGCAGCTCGCCGGTCGGCCGCCCGTCGGCGCACACGACCTCGGCGTGCTCGGCGAACGCGCGCGGCCCGTCGACGCCCGCCGCCTGCAATGCGGCGGAGGAGACGAGCAGCGTGTGGAAGTCCATGAAGGTCAGCGCCGCTGGTGCGCCTCCCACGGCCTCGTCGATCACCGCCGAGCTGATCCCGGTCTGCTCGAACACGTTGTAGTCAAGTCCCCAGCCCCGCACCCACTCACCGGGCTGGCACTTGGCGCGCTCGGCCGACAGCGCCCCGAGCACATCGTCGAGGGTATGCGCGTCCAGCAGATCGGCGCCGCGGGCGCCGATCGCCCCCATGAAGGGGTGCATGTGACTGTCGATCAGACCGGGCACGGCGGCCGCGCCGTCGAGGTCGATGACCTCGGTGTGCGACGAGCACCGCGAGCGGATCTCCGCGTCGGTCCCGACGGCGACGAGCACTCCGTCGGCTACGGCCAGCGCGGTGGCCGACGGGCGGGCCGGGTCCAGGGTGCGGATGCGCCCGTTGACGAGCGCCAGGTCGATCTCTGTCATGCGGCTCCTTCGGTTCTGATGGCCTCGTCGGGGCGGACGCGGCGGGACGGCTTCCACCCCTTGCGCGGGACCGACGCCCGCAGCAGCTGGGTGTAGGGGTCCTGCGGGTCGTCGAGGATCGCCGCGGTGCGTCCGCGCTCGACGACGCGACCGCGGTGCATGACGATGACCTGGTCGGTGATCTGGCGAACGACCGCCAGGTCGTGGCTGATGACGATGTAGGAGACACCCGTCCGCTCGCGGATGTCGGCCAGCAGATTGAGGATCTGTGCCTGGATCGACACGTCGAGCGCGGCCACTGACTCGTCGAGGATGATCAGGCGCGGCTGCGCGGCCAGCGCCCGCGCGATCGCGGTGCGCTGGCGCTGCCCGCCGGACAGCGCCCGCGGCAGGGCGCGCATCATGCGCTCGTCGAGGCCGACGAGCTCGCCCAGTTCGGCGACGCGGGCACGGCGCTGGTCTGGGTCCGAACCGTGGCCGTGCAGGCGCAGGACCTCGTCGAGCACCTGCTCGGCGCTGTGGCGGGGATCGAGGCTGGAATACGGGTCCTGGAAGACGATCTGGACCTCGGCGCCGCGACGGCGGCGCTCGGCCGCCGAGCGCGCCGGGGTGGAGCGGTCGCGCGCGCAGGCGGTGATCGTCCCCGCCGTGGGCTTGGTGAGTCCGACTAGCATCCGCGCGACCGTCGTCTTGCCCGAGCCGGACTCGCCGACGATCGCCAGCGAGCCGCCGGCCGCGACCGTGAGATCGACGTCGTCGACGGCCACCACCGGCCCGTACTCCTTGCGCAGCGCGGTCGCCGTGAGGATCGCCTCGCCACTCATGTCGGCACCCCGGCGGCGAGCACGTTGCGCAGCTCCTCGGCCCGCACGCAGCGCACCCCGCCGCCCTGCAGCCCGCGCAGCTCAGGCCGCGTGGCCGTGCAGCGCTCCTGGGCGAAGGTGCAGCGCGGCGCGAACGCACAGCCGTCGGGCGCCTCGAACGCCGACACCGGCCGGCCTGGGATCGCCGCCAGGCGGGCCGCGTGGCCGCCGATCGACGGACGCGCACCCGAGAGCGACGCGGTATAGGGATGCAACGGCGCCTCGGCGAGCGCCGCCGAGTTCTGCTCCTCGACGATCTGCCCGGCGTACATCACGCACGTGCGGTCACAGACGGCGTCGGCGAGGTCGAGGTCGTGGGTGATGAACAACAGCGCCAGCCCGTGCTGGCGGCGCAGATCGTCGAGGATCGCCATCACCTCGGACTGGGTGGTGACGTCCAGCGCGGTGGTCGGCTCGTCGGCGAGCAGCAGCCGCGGCTCGGTGAGCAACGCGGTGGCGATCATCACGCGTTGGAGCAGCCCGCCGGAGAGCTCGTGCGGATACTGCTTGAGCCGCCGCTCGCCGTCCTCGATCCCGACGTCGTCCAGCGCGGCCACCGCGCGGCGGCGAGCCTCACCCTTGGCGACGTCGCGGTTCGTGCGCAGCCACTCCGTCATGAAGTCGCCGATCGAGCGCACCGGGTTGACATGGGCCCGGGAATCCTGGAAGACCATCGCCACCTGGCCGCGGTAGTCGCGCAGCGCTGACCCGCGCAGCGTCGCGGTCTCGCTGCCGTCGAAGCGCACCGCGCCCGCGGTGCTGGCGCCGGCGGGCAGCAGCCGGGCGATCGCCCGGGCGGTCATCGACTTGCCCGAGCCCGATTCGCCGACCAGCCCGACCGCCTCGCCGGCCCCGATCGAGAACGACACGTCGTGCAGGACCGTCTGCATGCGACCCTCGACCATCAGCTGAGCCGAGAGCTGGTCGATCTCCAGCAGCGTCGTCACAACGCCATCTCCGCAATGGTGGCCGGCCACCTGTCCCATGGCCGCACCTGCTCGAGCGCCGCGCCCACGCGGAACACGGTGAGGTCGTCGTATGTGCGCCCGGCGATCTGCACGCCCGTGGGGGCGTTCTCCGGCCCGACGCCTGAGGGGACGGCCAGCACCGGGCAGCGGCTCATGATGTTGAACACCGGGGTGAAGAAGTTCTCCAAATGCTGGTCGAGCTTGACCCCGGCCACCGTCAGTCCGTCCAGGTAGTCGTCGCCCGCCCGCAGCGAGGACTGGCACGAGGTGGGGATGATCAGCGCGTCGTAGCGCTCCAGCAGCGCCCCCACCGGCCGGTAGAGCTCGGCCTCGATCGCCTCGCCCTCCATGTGGCTGGCGCCGTCGGAGATCTCGGCGCACACGCGGACGAGCGCCTTGGGGTATTCGCAGACGAGGTCGGGATGAGCCGCGATTTCGGCGGCGATGAACGCGGCGAAGCCGTGCTGGAAGTGGATCGAGGCGGCGCGCATGACCTGGTGGCGTGGCACGGATAGATCGACCTCGTCGACCGTGGCTCCCGCGTGGCGAAGCGCGTCGGCGACGGCGAGGGTGTTGGCACGGACCTCTTCGGTCACCGGCCAGTCGCCGAGATCGACCGAGACGGCGATCCGCAGGTCCTCGATGCCCGCAAAGCGGTCGGGCAACAGAACCTCGTCGCGCAGGGTGACGATGTCGGCCGGATCGAAGCCCGCCACGACGTTCTCGTAGAGCGCCGCATCGGCCACCGTCCGCGCCAGCGGCCCGCAGTGACAGTAGGTGTCGAGGTTAAAGGGCGGATCGCACGGCACCCGGCCGTAGGGCGGCTTGAAGCCGACGACGCCGCAGGCCGCTGCCGGCATGCGGATCGAGCCGCCGATGTCAGAGCCGCTGGCCAGCGTCGACGTCCCGGCCGCCAGCGACGCCGCCGAACCGCCGGAGGAGCCTCCGACGGCCAGCTCGGGGTTGTGGGGATTGCGCGTGACCCCCCACAGCCGCGAGTGGGTGAAGGCGGCGCACGAGAACTCGGGCGCGGTCGTACGAGCGTGGACGATCGCGCCGGCATCGAAATGGCGCTGGCCGAAGGTCGAGGTGTGCCTGGCGACCGTGTCCTGGTAGATGAGCGAGCCCTGCGTCCAGGGCTGGCCGGCGATCGGCTCCTCCTCCTTGATGGCGAGCGGGATCCCCTCCAGGGGCCGCGGCTCTGCGTCCGAGCGATAGACGGCCTCGGCGGCCCGCGCCTGCTTCATCGCCTGGTCGAAGAAGCGGTGGCAGAGGGCGTTGACGGTCGGCTCCACCGCCTCGGCGCGGGCGATCACCGCCTCCATCAGCTCGACGGGTGAGAGCTCGCGACTGCGGAAGCGCTGCAGCGCCGCGGTGGCCGGGATGTAATGCAGCTCGTCGCTCATCGCCCCTCCTCGTTTCGCTCGGCCAGACGCTCGCCCAACAGGTTCACGGCCACGACGACGAGCACGATGCAGAGGCCCGCCGCGATCGACTCCAGCGGATAGCCCTGGAGCACGCCGGACTCGCCGGTGGAGACCATCACACCCCAGTCGGCGGTCGGCGCCTGGACGCCCAGGCCGAGGAACGAGATCGACGCCAGGTCGACCATCGCCCACGCGAACACCAGCGTCGCCTGGGCGACGAACAGCTCGGCGAGATTGGGCAGCAGGTGCCGGAAGCAGATGGCGAACGCCGACAGGCCCTGGACCTCGCCGGCGGCGATGTAGTCGCGGGCACGCTCGCGAACCGCCGCCGAGCGCAGCACCCGGGCGATGTACGGCGTGTAGGCGATGGCCAGGGCGATGGTGGGCGCCGTCAGTCCGGTCCCGAACACCGCCGCGGTCAGCACGGCGAGCAGGATCGCCGGGAAGGCGAACAGGATGTCCATGATCGTGCCGAGCACCGAGTCCACCCAGCCGCCGCGCCACGCGGCGGCGATCGAGATCACCGTCCCCAGCGCCATCGACAGCAGGACGACGAGGACCGGGCCGAGCATCGAGGTGCGCGCGCCCGTCATCAGCCGGGAGAGCAGGTCGCGGCCCTGGCTGTCGAAGCCCAGCAGGTAGCCCTGCGCCTTGAACGGGCCCACGTACTGAAAGGTGAGGTTCGAGGCGTTGGGGTCCTTGGGCGCCAGCAGCGGACCGAAGATGGCCAGCAGGACGGCCAGCGTCACGACCGCCCAGCAGAACCCATAGAGGACGTGATTGCCGGCCAGGCGGCGGCGCGTGCGCGGGAAGACCAGCCCGCCGGCGGTCGCTGTGCTCATGTCGCCCGGCTTCCCATCGCGACCCGCGGATCGAGCACCGCGTACAGGAGGTCGACGAGCGTGTTGGCGACCACGAACGCCGCCACCAGCAGCAGCGAGATCCCCTGGACGACGGCGAAGTCCTTGGAGAGCGCCGCCTGGACGAGGGCGGCGCCCACCCCGTTGAGGTTGAACGCTTGCTCGACGACCGCCGAGAGCGCGAACAGCGAGGTGATCGTGATCCCGACCACGGTGGTGATCGGGATCGACGCGTTGCGCAGCACGTGACGGCGGATCACCAGCGAGCGTGGGATGCCGCGGCTGGTGGCGGTCTGCACGTGCTCCTGTCCGAGCTCGGCGCGCACGGACACGCGGGTGACGCGCACGACCACCGCGAATGCGGAGGCGGCCAGCGCGATCGCCGGCAGCGTCAGATGCGAGATCGTCCCGCCGAAGCCCGAGCCGGTGCCGAACGCCGGGAACCACCCCAGGCTGACGGCGAACACCGACAGCAGCACGATCGCCGCCACGAACGAGGGGATCGCGGCGAAGATGGTGCTGATCGCGATCACCACATTGTCGACCGCGCCCCGCCGAAGTCCGGCCAGCAACCCGAGCCCGACGCCGAAGACGACGATCAGGATGGAGGCATACAGCACCAGCTCGGCGGTCACGCCGATGCGCTGGCCGATGAGCGTCGAGACCGGCTCGCGGAACGCGATCGACGTGCCCAGGTCGCCGTGCAGCACCACGCCGGTCAGGTAGTGCCAGTACCGGGTGAACAGGGGATCGTTGAGGTGGTACTGGTTGCGCAGGACGTTGAGCGCCGCCGGAGACAGCGTGCGTCCGCCGGTCAGCGTCGAGAGCGGATCGCCGGGCGACAGATCGAGCGAGATGAACACGACGAAGCTCGAGACGATCAGGGCCAGCATCAGCATCGCCAGGCGCCGGCCGGCGAAACGGACCATTCAGCGACCGCCCATCAGGTTGGCCCACGGACCGCCCATGTAGTCAAACGAGGTGGGCGCACCGGTGAGCTGCCGGCTGGTGATCAGCAGGCTGTCGGGAGCCGCCATGGCGATCCACGGCAGCTGCTGGGCGATCACGTCGCCGGCCTTGGCGACGAGACTGGCGCGGAGGTCGGGGTTGGCCGTCGAGCGGGCGGTCTCGAGGAGCTTGGTGATCTGCGGGTTGGAGTATTTGTCGTAGTTCTGGGTGCCGCCCGGGATGACAAACGTGTTGTAGAGGCCCGCGGGATCGCCGTAATCGGGGTAGTTGACGGTGGGGAAGGCGTCGATGCCGACGCGCGCCTTGGGATCGGTGAAGAAGTTGATGAAGTTGGCGCCTGACACGGACCTGATCTGGACCCGGAGCCCGATCTGCTCGGCCGCCTGGCGGACGATGTTGGCCGCGGTGGCCAGGTTCTCGACCTCCTGGGTCGTCCCGATGGTGAGCGTCTTGCCCTCCGCACCCGCCGCCTTGACCAGGGCCTTGGCCTTGGCGATGTCGATCCGCGGCACCGGCAGGCGGTCCCAGTCGTGCTGGAACACGGGCTTGCCGTAGCCCCATGCCCCGGGGTTCTCCAGCGCTCGGGGCAGCTGCGCATGGCCGTGATAGATGGCGTTGATGTACGCCGGGCGATTGATCGCCATCGACAGCGCCTGGCGGACCCGCACGTCCTTGAGCGTCCCCTTGAGGTTGCAGATGACCAGCGCGTCCAGGGCGAAGGACGGGCCGAAGCTCACGGTGAGCCGCTTGGACGCCCGGAGCTGGTTCAGCGTGGAGATGCTCTGCGCGTAGCTGCCCTGAATCCCGCCGGTGAGAAAGCCGGAGGTGAGGCTGGGCGTGTCCCCAACCCCCTTGAACGTGATCTGCTTGACCCGCGGAGCCTCCGTCGAGTCCCAGTAATGCGGGTTGGCGACGGCGGTGAGGCCCTGGCCGGGAATCCAGCGCTTGACCCTGTAGGGCCCGCTGCACATGGTCAGGCCCTGGGGCGTGCCGAGCTTCTTGCCCTCCTTGATCCCATAGGCCTTCTCCACCACGATCCCCGCCATCTGCGAGAGCTCGCCGGTCAGCCAGTAGTCGGGCTGCTTGAGGGTCAGCGTCACCTCGGTGGGCGAGGTGGCGACGATCGACTTGACCCGGTCGAGCGGCACCGCATAGAAGCTCCCATTGGTCGTGGAGGCGGCGCGCTGCAGCGACCACACCACGTCGGCGGCGGTGACCGGCTTGCCGTCCCAGAACGTCGGTCCCGAGCGCAGGTCGAACACGAGCTTGGTCGGTGTCGGATACGTGGCGGTGGCCAGCCCGGAGACGATCGACCCGTCGGGCTGCTGGCGCAGCAGCGAGTCGCACAGCGCGGTGTCGACCGTGTCCTCCGGGTAATCGAATGCCTGGATCGGGTCGATCGTCTGCACCTCGCGGTAGGTCGCCCAGACGACGGGCGTGGTGTCATCGCGGGTCGGCGGTTCGGTGGTGGGGGAGAGCGCGGCCGCGGCCGAGGCTCCCGACGAGTTACCGCCCAGCGAGGCTGCCGTCGGCAGCGCCCGGCCGCAGGCGGAGAGCGCAAGGGTTGCGAGCGCACAGGCGACGAGGGTGGCCAGGGACGCACAACGGCGGATGTTCACGCGGGGTCCTCCTGAGGGGATGCCCCACCGGCCCGCTCGATGGCGTCGATGAGCAGCTCGGTGGTGTGGTCGAAGACCTGCACGGTGTCGCCGAACAGGAACGGAGCGGCGGCGCTCACCAGCGGCAGTTCGTCGGTCGGCTGCATCGCGTAGACGCGCCGGACGGCGGCGGCGTCGGTGATACGCGGCTCGCGATGGTGCTCGGAGACCGCAAAGAACAGGCCGCAGCCGACGACGTGGTTCTCCAGCACATGGCTCATCAAGGCGGCCTGCTCGAGCGTCAGACCGGCCTCGGTGAGGACGGCGAGCGACTGCTCCCTGATGCGGATCAGGCTGGGCAGGGTGTCGGGTTGGCGGGCGAGCAGAGTGCCCAGATCCGGGTGGGCGCGGTAGCGCCCGAAGTGATGGCGCACGAGGATGCGCAGGCGCCCCTGCCACGACATCGCGGGATCGAGCTCGGGCTCCGTGGCGAACATCCGGTCGGCCAGGCAGGTGAGGAGCGCGTCCTTGTTGCGGAAGTGGCGGTAGACCGCCGTGGGATCGGCACCCAGCTCGGAGCCGATGCGGCGCATCGTCAGCGCCGGCAGCCCCTCAGAGCCCACGATCCGCTCGGCCGCATCAAGGATCCCGGCGCGGTCCAGACGAGCGGGCCGGCTACCCACCTCCACTCTCATGGCGCGGCAACCTAGTCCACGTCAGCTAGGTTGTCAACGCCGTTGACAGCGGTGTGGACAGAGAGCGATCAGGCGTAACGTTCGACGACGCCGTCGGCGACGAGTTCAAGTGCCGCCCGCTGGGCTGCCGGCAGCTCCGGGAGATCGCGTTTGGCCCAGGCCACCATCGCCATCGCGCGCTCCCTGGCCTCCTGCAGGGCGCCGGTGGCGGCGATCCGCGCGCATACCTCGGCGGCCGCCTTGGCATCTGTCACCGCTCGCGGGTCGAGTGCAGCCAGCTGGGGATCGAACCGGCGGGCGAGGATCAGCGGCAGGGTGACGGTGCCGTCGAGCAGGTCGGCTCCCTGCGGCTTGCCGGTGCGCTCGGGCGGGCCGGCGACGTCGAGCACGTCGTCGAGGAGCTGGAAGGCCAGCCCGATCTGCTCGCCGAACTCGGCCAGCCCGTCGCCGGTCTTGTCGCCGGCGTCGCCGGCGTGGGCGCCCAGCTCGCAGGCCGCGCGGAACAGCACCGCTGTCTTGAGCCGGCAGCGCTCGAGGTAGCGGTCCACCCCGACCGCCGACCAGGCGTCGGCGCGCTGCATGAGCTCGCCCTTGGCCAGCTCGGAGCTGGCCCGCGCGAGCACCCGCACCGAGGCCCGCGAGCCCGTCCGCGCCAGCTCAGCGAACGCCCGCGAGAACAGGAGGTCCCCCGTGGCGGTGGCGGTCAGCCGGCCGCCGGCCGCGGCCACCGTCGGGCGTCCCCGCCGCAGGTCGGAGCCGTCGATGACGTCGTCGTGGACGAGCGTCGCCGAGTGCACGAGCTCGACCGCCACCGCGGCCCGCACCAGCTGCTCGGACTCGGGCGGCGGTGCGCCGGCGGCGAGGAACACGAGCAGCGGGCGCAGCCGCTTGCCTCCGGCGGCGATCGTCGATCCGGCGTGGCGGCCGAGGAGCTCGCCGTGGCCGTCGGCCAGCTCGGCCATGCGCTCCTCCAGCGCCGCCAGCAGCCGGACGGCCGGCTCTCCGCCGGCGTCGACAACCGCCTGAACCGAGGCCTGGGCGGCGTTCATCGGCCGGCCACCGTCCCGTAGTGCAGCGCGATGATCCCGCCCGCGGTCAGCCGGTAACCGACGTCGCGCAGGCCGGACTCGTAAAGGATCGCCGCCAGGGGCTCGGGCCCCGGAAACCGGCGTACCGAGTTGGGCAGATACTCATAGGCCTCGGGGTCGCCGGCCAGCCGTCCCAGAGCAGGCACGATGTGATCGAACCACACCCGCAGCAGCGTTGACAACGGCGGCCGCGTGGGCGTGGTGATCTCGAGCACGACCACCCGCCCCCCGGGGGCGACGACGCGGGCCATCTCGGCCACGCCGCGGCGCAGGTCGGCGAAGTTGCGCGCGCCGAAGCCGACCGTGGCGGCGGCGAAGGAACCGTCGTCATAGGGAAGCTCGAGTGCATTGGCCACCTCGAAGCGCACCGTTGCGCCAGCACCCGACCCCCCCGCCCTCGGCTTCGGCTTCGCGCGCGCGATCTCGAGCATCGCCTCGGAGAAGTCGGCGCCGACGACCTCACCGCCCGGGGCCACGCGGCGCGCCAGCTCCAGTGCCAGGTCGCCCGTGCCGGTGGCGACGTCGAGCGCCCGGTCTCCGGGCGAGACGGCCGCCAGGTCGGCGGCGCGCTCACGCCAGCGTCGATCAAGGCCGGCCGTCATGATCGCGTTCATACGGTCATAGACGCGGGCGATGCGATCGAACATCGCCTGGACCTGGGGTTCGGGCAGCGTCCCCGCGGAGTCGGAGCCCGCCCGGCCGGCGCTCGCCGTCATCGAGACGTGTGCGGTCCGGAGCCCGTTACTGCAGCTCGGACAGGAAGGTGACCAGGTCCTGGAACTTCTTGGGGCTGTTGTTCGCCAGGCCCGAGAAGGAGGGCATCGGCGCGGTCGGGTTGCGCAGCGTCGAGGCGATCGCGTCCGGACGGAGGATCGATCCGATGTGGGTCAGCGGCGGCCCAGGTCCGTTGTTGCCGTTGGTGCCGAGCACGTGGCAGGCGAGGCAGCCCGACTCGCCGACCACGTCCTCGCCGGCGCGGAAGACCGCCTTCTGCGGCGCGCTCAGCGAGGCCGGCGGCGGCAGATCGACGGAGTTCGGCGAGCCGGTGTCGGCGCCCGAGTAGGTCAGGTAGGCCATCGCGAAGATCGTCGTCAGGCCGGCGGCAAGCGCCACCGGGCGGCGCCAGATCAGTCGCTCCGGGCTGCGGTCGTAGAACGGCAGCAGGAACAGCAGGATCATGCAAATCGTCGGCACACCGATCGTCGCCATGTCGGTGAACTTGGGGACGTTCTTCATCACCCGGAGCACCTCGAAGAGGAAGAAGAAGTACCAGTCCGGGCGCGGGACGTAGGTCGTAGTCGTCGGGTCCGCCTTGGGACCGAGCTCCGCGCCGAACATGGCGGCGAGGAAGATGATCACGATCATGACGACGACCGCCATGACCGAGTCCTTGGCGACCGCGTACGGGAAGAACGGCTTGCCCTCGTTCTTCAGGATCGAGTAATCGCGGAGGTACTGCTCCTTCTCTGCCTGATTCATCTAGACCTGCGCCTCACGCAACTCGGGCTCCTCCTCGGCCTTGATCCACGGGGGAGCCGAGATGCCGAGCTTGGTGATCAGGTACAGATGGGCGCCGATCAGGGCGGCGATCAGCCCCGGGATGAGCATCATGTGGATCGCGTAGAACCGAGACAGCGTGGTTGCCCCGAACTCGGGGCCGGCTCTGAGGAAGTCGGACAAGTATGGGCCGATGAACGGGCCGGTGCCGTTGATGTTGACGCCCACGATCGTCGCCCAGTAGGAGCGCTGATCGAACGGCAGCAGGTAGCCGGTAAAGCCCATCGCCAGCGTCAGGATGAGCAGGACGACGCCGATGATCCACGTCAGCTCGCGCGGATACTTGTAGGCGCCGAAGAAGAAGACGCGGGCCATGTGCAGGAAGATCAGGATGATCATCACCGAGGCGCCCCACTTGTGCATGGCGCGGACGAGCTGTCCGAGGAACGCGTCGTCGGTGATGTAGCGCACCGACTCATAGGCGCCGCCGGTGGCGTCGGGCCGGTAGAACATCGCCAGGAACACGCCCGTGACGGCCTGGTTGAGGAAGGCGAACATCGTCGCCGACCCCAGTGTGTAGAACCAGTTGATCCCGCGCGGTACCTTGCGGAAGAGCAGCCAGCGGATGCCGCCCGAAAGCGAGGTGCGCTCGTCGATCCAGTCGACGACGGTGATCCCGGCCTCTGCGGCCTGCTCGGCCGGCGACAGCTTCCCGTTGCCGTTGCCGTTCCCATTTCGGCCGGGACGCTTGGGCTTGGGCTGCAGGACCTTGGGGAGAGGAGGAGCGGGGAGCTTGGGCATGGTGGGCTAGCTGTTGGGGAGGATCGACGTGTCGAACCGCTTGGGGTACAGATATTGACCGATGCCGTCCAGCGGCTGGCCGGGGTCGCGCGGGGAGAAGCGCCGAAGCTCGGAGTTGACCGAGTACCGCGGGCCGATCTCCACCAGGCCCGAGGTCTTGTTGACACGGGTGTAGAAGCGATCCAGGGGCCGCACGGGAGGACCGCCGGCGACGAGCCCGCGGAAGTCGTAGACGCCGCCATGGCACGGGCAGATGAAGCGCTCGGCCGCAGACACGTAGCGCACCGGGCAGCCGAGGTGCATGCAGCGCGAGGACAGCGCCACGTATTGGTTGTACTGGTCGGCCGGCTCGGTATCGATCGCCGGGTCGCGCTGGCGGACGTAGGCGATCGAGTTCCCGGCCTCGCCCACCCCCTGGACGATCGTCAGGACCTTGGTCGCGTAGTCGGTCTTGGAGAAGTCGCTCGTCGTCCCGATCGGCTGCCAGTCGAACGGTACCCGGCTGAAGAGCGGGCCGAGAGCGAAGCCGAGAGCGGGCAGCGTGAATGCCATCGCGGCGATGCCGCCGGACCCGTGCACGACCCCGCTCATGAACCGCCGACGGTTGACCGTCTCGCCCTCGAACGTGCCGGGCATCTTGCGGTCAGCGGTGTATTTGGATTTGCTTCCTTCTTTGTGTCTGTCTGCCATGTGCGCCTGAAGATTTAACTGCGGCTAAGCCGTATTGAACGCCCGCGTAAGCGTACAGTCAACAAAGAGGCGGGCGTCACATACCCCGTGTTCATTGGGGATTGGCGGGGTCGCGCCGAGCGCATTCAAGCAGCGCCGCGACCGCGGCGCGGTCTCCCTCGCGGGCGAGCGCCTTGGCGGCCTCGTGCTGGGGCGTGCCGCCCCATCCGATCGCGGTCGCACCCGCCTCCCAGATCGCGTCGGCCAGCGGCACGTCAGCAGCGGCGCGGGCCTGAGCGAGCAGCGAGATCAGGTCCGCCAGCTCCGACACGGCCTCCAGGTCGCCGAGGTCGGCCAGCCGCGACAGGCCAAGCGCGTACAGCTGATCGCCGAGCAGCAGGGCCAGATCCGGGTCCTCAACGCGCACCACACGCGGGGCCCCGTAGTGCAGCAGCGAGCCCTCGAGGATCATCTCGAGCAGCAGTTCGTACTCGGCGGCATGGGCGGTCGCCCGGGGTCCTCGGGCGGCGAGCCGGGGTGGGCTGTCGGCCGGCTCGTCCGGAGCACCGTCGTCGGCGTCGGCAGTGACGAGCATCCCAACCGTGCCGCCGTGGGCCCGGAGTGCCTCGCGCAGCGCGGGAAGACTCATGAACCGGTCGCCGAAAACGCCGCGGCAGCGGCGGCGATCGTGCGCGTGAGCTCGGCGTCTCCGTGGGCCAGAGAGGGAAACCAGGCCTCGAACTGCGACGGCGGCGGGTAGACCCCACGCTCCAGCAGCCCGCGGCACCACGCTCCGTAGGCCTCGGTGTCGCACGCGGCGGCGCCGGCGTAGTCGTTGACCGGCTGCTCGGAGAAGAAGACCGTCATCAGCCCCGGAAGGCTGTGGACCTGGACCGGCCGTCCGGCCTGCGCGGCGGCGCCGCGCATCCCATCGGCCAATGCCTCGGTCATCTGCGCCAGCCGCGCATAGGCGGCTTGGTCGAGGCGGGCGAGGGTGGCCAGGGCGGCCGCCACCGCCAACGGGTTGCCTGACAGCGTTCCCGCCTGGTACACGTCCCCCGCCGGTGCGATGTGCTCCATGAGCTCGCGGGATCCGCCGTAGGCAGCCGCCGGCAGCCCGCCGCCGATCACCTTGCCCATGATCGTCAGATCGGGCAGCACGCCGTAGAGGTCTTGGGCACCGCCGCGGGCCACCCGGAAACCCGAGATGACCTCGTCGAAGATCAGCAGCGCCCCGCTCGCATCGGCGAGGTCGCGAAGCCTCTGCAGGAAGTCCGGATCCGGAGGGACGACGCCCATGTTGGCCGGGGCGGGCTCGGCGATGATCGCGGCGATGTCATCGGCGTGCGGCAGGGCTTCGGGCGCGTTCCATGCAACGATGACGGTCTCCGCCGCCGCGGCCGCCGGCACGCCCGGGCTGGCCGGGATGCCCTGCGTCGCCAGGCCCGAGCCGGCCTGGGCGAGCAGCCCGTCGACGTGGCCGTGATAGGCGCCCGCGAACTTGAGGATCTTCTCGCGTCCGGTGACCGCGCGGGCGAGGCGGATGGCGCTCATCGTCGCCTCCGTGCCCGACGAGGTCATGCGCAGCATCTCGACCGATGGCATGCGCCGCACCACTTCCTCGGCCAGCTGCACCTCGCCCTCGGTCGGCGCGCCGAAGCTCGTCCCCCGGGCCGCTGCCTCGGCGACCGCGCCGACGATCGCCGGGTGGGCGTGCCCGAGGATCAACGGCCCCCACGAGCTCACCCAGTCGACGTACTCGCGCCCGTCGGCGTCCCAGATCAGGGGCCCGGCGCCGCCGGAGATGAAGATCGGGTCGCGCCCGATCGAGCGCATCGCCCGGACCGGCGAGTTGACCCCGCCGGGCAGGACCTCCAGGGCCCGCTGGTAGAGCTCCGCAGAGCGCGTCGTCTCAGGCGCGCTCACGCCCCGGCGTGCTCGCGTTCCCAGTCGCGGTGCTCCGAGGTGAAGTACAGCAGCCGGATCTTCTTGAACTCCGTCGAGGAGTAGAGCGTCGAGCGCTCTTCGATGCCGGTGTCCTGCGCGATCGAATCGAGGATCGCGTCGCACTCCTCCTTGGAGCGGCCGTGGGCCATCGTGAACACCGAATACGGCCAGTCTCGGTAGGTGGGGCGCTGGTAGCAGTGCGAGATCCCGCGAAACGCAGCCATCCGCTTGCCGAGCTCGAGGATGCGCTCGTCGGGGACCTTCCAGACCCCCATCCCGTTGGCCGAGAAACCGGCGCGGCGATGGAAGAGGATCGCGGCCACCCGGCGCAGGAGCCGGCGTTCCTGCATGCCCTCGAGGTGGTCGAGCAGCTGCTGCTGGGGGATGCCCAGCCGGTCGGCGGCCGGGGCGTAGGGCTCGGAGATGACCGGCATGTCGCCCTGGAGGGCACGGATCACGTCACGGTCGAACTCGTCATAGGGCTGGGGCTCGGTCTCGGCCGGCTCGACCGCCTGGGCCGCCGTGCTCAGGGCGTCGGTTCCGGCCTCCATCTCCAGGTCCATGCGGATCTTGAACAGCTTCAGGGTCGGGAGCTGGCGGACCGACTCGGCGCCCGCCTCGTGCGCCAGGGCCTGCAGCGTGCCCTCCAGACCCAGCTTGGAGTCCGGCTCGGTGGCGATCGTGAACCAGATGTTGAACTCGTGGTTGCGCAGGTAGTTGTGCGACACCCCGGGATGGGCGTTGATCACGTTGGCCGCCCGCCACGGGTGCTCAGGGTCGACCTTGGCGGCGACGAGCATCGAGGAGTAGCCGAGCGCCCGGGTGTCAAAGATCGGCGTGACCTGGCGGATGATGCGCTCGTTGAGGAGGTGCTGGACGCGGGCCATGACCTCGTCCTCGGTGACCTCGGCCTTGGACGCCACGTGCTGATACGGGCGAGCCGCGACCGGGAACTGGCCCTGCATCAGGTTGAGCAGGCGCTTGTCGAGCTCGTCGAGCGCGATCGCGGCGCCATCCTTGCGGGCGCGCAGCTTTGGTCCGTGACGGGTCGCGTCTACTGAAGCCACTGCGCGGCCTCCTTGGCGTGGTAGGTGATGACGATGTCGGCACCGGCGCGGCGAATCGACGTGAGCGTCTCGAGCACCGCAGTGCGCTCGTCCAGATATCCAGCGGCGACGGCCGCCTTGAGCATCGAGTACTCGCCGGAGACGTTGTAGGCGGCCAGCGGCATCGCCGTGGCGTCCTTGACGCGGCGGATGACGTCCAGATACGGGAGCGCGGGCTTGACCATCAGCATGTCGGCGCCCTCCTCGACGTCGAGCCGTGCCTCGCGCACCGCCTCCTCGCCGTTGGCGGAATCCATCTGGTAGCCGCGCCGGTCCCCGAACGCCGGCGTGGAGTCGGCGGCCTCGCGAAATGGACCGTAGAAGGCGGAGGCGAACTTCGCCGAGTAGGCGAGGATCGGCGTCTCGGTCAAGCCGTCCTCGTCGAGCGCGCGGCGAATCGTGCCCACGCGGCCGTCCATCATGTCCGACGGGGCAATGATGTCGGCGCCCGCGCGCGCCTGCGAGACGGCCGTCCGGTTGAGGAGTTCGAGGGTGGCATCGTTGTCGATATAACCGTCCGGACGCAGCACGCCGCAGTGGCCGTGGCTGGTGTACTCGCACAGGCACAGGTCGGTGATCACCAGCAGGTCCGGGTGAGCCTCCTTGATCGCCCGGGTGGCCAGCTGAACGACACCCTCGTCGTCCCACGCGCCCGAGCCCTCGGCGTCCTTGGCGGCGGGGAGGCCGAAAAGCAGCACGCCGGGGATGCCGACTGCGGCTGCCTCGCCGGCCTCGGCGACGGCGTGGGCGATCGACAGCCGGTCGACGCCCGGCATCGCGTCGATCGGCTCGCGGCGGTCGACGCCGTGGGCGACGAACATCGGGTACACGAAGTCGGCGGCGGTGAGGCGCGTCTCGCGCACCAGACCGCGGAGCGCGCGGGTGGCCCGGAGGCGGCGCAGGCGGGTCTGCGGAAACGACATAGCTCTCAGGCGAGCATACCGGCGGTGCGCGGTCGGCTCAGTGCCCGCGCAGCAGGTTCCAGCGCTCGATCCGGTGCTCGGTCACCAGACCGTTGATGTAATACGGGTCAGAGGCGACGAACGCCTCGACGTGATCGCGCTCGACGCCGTGGAACACGACGACGCCGCCGGTGGGCGGATCGAAGCCGCCCGCGAAGGCGATATGGCCGGTGTCGCGCTGGGCGATGATCCGCCGTAGATGGGCCGCCCGGTAGGGCTCGCGGCGCGTCTCCATGTCGGCCACATAGCTGTAGATCAGGATGTAATGCAGGTCAGGGTCCGCCATCCGTCTCCGACCCTAGTACGCTCTGCTGCGCATGAGCAATCTCGATCGTCGCCGTGGCTACACCCCGCGCCGGGCCCGCGAGCAGCGTGCCTACCGGCTCGCGGTGACCGGTGCCGGCACCGGCGCGCTCGGAGTGATCGGGCTCGTGCTGTCGATCGTCGGCGTCGTCAGCGCCGGCTGGCCGATCGTGCTGCTGATCATCGCCGCCCTGTGCGCGTTCGGCTTCATGCGCGCCACCGGCCAGCGCTAGTTCAGAGCCCAGGCCAGGGGCGGCCCGGTCCCCATCAGCGGGCCGCGAACCGCCGCAGGGCCAGCCGGGCGAGCCCGCCGAACACAATCGTCAGGACGGCGAGGTGCAGCAGCGGCAACCCGATCCCCGGCGACGGCGCCGGTGAACGCGTTGGTCACCGCCTCGAGCGCCGCCTTGAAGGGAAACACGAAGGCGACCACGTCGAGCACGGTCTTCAGCGTCCCCGAGACCGCGTTGGCGGGCACCAGCGCCACGAAGGCGATCGGCAGGGAGACCAAGAACGCCAGCAGCGACGCGGCGCTCACCTCCCGCGCGGCCGCGCCGATCGCCACGCCGAGCGCACCGAAGGCCAAGCCGCCGAGCGCCAGCGCCGCCACCCACAGCTCGAAGCGCGACCAGTCGAGGTGCACGAACAGCGACACGAGCGCCGCCATCACGAGTGTGACCGCGCTGGCGCAGCCGCCGGCGAGCACGACCTTCTCCGTCAGCAGCCGGCCGGGGGTCACCAGCCCGCGGACGAGGCGGGCGTAGGCGTTCTCCGAGCGCTCGACGGCCAGCATCCCGGCGGCCAGCAGCACGGTCACGAACATCAGCGAGACGATCACCGCGATCGAGGCGGCGTAGGCGTCGGTCGGCGTGGTCGCGCCCGGCCAGCTGGGTCTGCTCGACGGTCAGCGGCGAGCCGATCGAGCCGAGCACCGGGCTGGCGAAGCCCAGCCCCTGGATCGCCAGGTTGGCGAAGCCGACCACCTGTCCGAGCGCCACCCGCAGGTCGGACCGCGCCGGCAGCGAGGCCAGCGTCCCCTGCACGATCGTGCGCGCGTTGCGCAGTCCCAGCAGATGCACGTTCTGGCCGAGGATCTCCACGGTGCCGCCGTTGAGGACCTCGCGCAGGTCGTTGACGGCCACCTGCAGGACCCGCTTGGAGACGTCGGCCTGCACCTGGTTGATGCGGGTCGAGATCGCCTGGTCGACGAACTGCCGGTCGAGCGGATCCTTGGTGTTGAGGTACAGCTTGACCGTGGGGCTGCCCACCCCCTGGGTGATCAGGCTCTGGATCTGCTGGGGCAGCGCCGCCGGGATGATCACCGCCGCCAGCGCGGCGCCGCTGCGCACCTTGGCCACCGCCTCGGCCTCGGAGTGAACCGTGATCGGCTCGATCGACTGCAGCAGATCGCTCGCGTAGCCGGCCACGTTGAGCGACTGGTTGCCGAGGTGGATCGTGCCCTGCCCCGTCGGGACCTCGTTGAAGAAGGCCACCTTGGGCTTGCCGGGAGGGCTGGAGAGGGCAAAGCCGATCATCAGCGCGATCGCGATCGGGTAGACGATCAGCAGCCCGACGAGCAGCGGCGAGCGACGCAGGATCTGCAGGTCCTTGACCAGCAGCCAACGCATCAGTGACCGCGCTGATGGAGGAAGGAGACCAGCGCCGCCTCGAAGTCCCGCGGATCGCCACCCACCGTCTGCTCGAGCGCGCTCGTCGTTCCGGTGAACAGCAGCTCGCCGTCGGCCAGCAGCAGGACGCGGCCGGCGTAGCGCTCCACCTCGGAGACGTTATGGGTGGAGAACACGACGGTGGTGCCGCGGTCGGCGAGCGTCGGAGATGAACTCCCACAGCCGCTCGCGCTGGCGAGGATCGAGCGACGCCGAGGGCTCGTCGAGCAGCAGCACCGCCGGCTCGGCCAGCAGCCCGATGGCGATGTTGAGCCGCTGCTGGTTGCCGCCCGAGAGCCGCCCCACCTCCTCGCCGGCGCGGTCGGCCAGGCCGGTCTGCTCGAGCATGCGCGCCACCGCCGCCTCGGGGTCCGAGAGCTTCTCCAGACGGGCGAACAGCCGCAGGTTCTCGGCCGCCGAGAGCTTGCGGTACAGGGATGTCTGCTGCGGGACCCAGCCGGCATCGCGCCCCAATCCCGACAGCGTCCCCTCGTCGGGCGCCAGCACGCCGGCGAGGATCGACAGCAGCGTCGTCTTGCCGGCGCCGTTGGGACCGACGATCCCTACGAGCTCGCCGGGCGCCAGCTCGAAGCTCACGTCCCCCAGCGCCACCCGCTCGCCGAAGCGCTTGGTCAGCGACCGGACGGCAAGCGTGGTCGCGGCGGCGGGCACCGCGGTCAGGCTACTGAGAGCTGCGCACCCGGGGCTCCAGCGACGCGCCGCAGCTGTGACAGAACGCGTCGTCGCCCGCCGCCAGCGCGCCGCATTCCTCACAACGGTCCGGCCCGGTCTCCGGGGGCGGATCGCCGAACAAGCCGATCCCCGAGCCGCCCGCGCCCGACACCCCCCAGGGCTCGAACACGAGGTGGCGACGCAGGTACAGCACCGTCTGGCGGATGACCGCGATCACCGGCAGCGACACGAGGGCGCCGGCGATCCCGTAGAGCTGGTCGCCGATCAGCAGCGAGACGATGATCAGGATCGGGTTGATGCGCAGCGAGATGCGGAACACCTGCGGAGCGACGACGTGGCCCTCGAGCTGCTGCAGGGCGACGAACGCGATGACCAGCCACACGGCACTGATCGGGTCCTGAAACAGCGCCACCGCGATCGCCGGAAGCGGGCCGATGATCGGCCCGATGTACGGGATGAACTCCATCAGGCCGTAGAACGCGCCGAAGAACACCGCGTAGCGCTCGCCGTCGGGGAACAGGCCGACCAGCCCGAAGATCGTCAGCACGACGCGCGGCCGAGGCACCCATGATCAGGCTGAACAGCAGCTGCCCGCGCACATAGCCCGAGACGGCGTGCTGGACGAGCAGCGGGTAGTCGTCCTGAGCGGTGCCGTCGCCGGGCGGCATCAGGCGCCGGACGAGCTCGCCGATCTGGCGGCCGTAGATCAGCATGTAGATCGACAGGACGAGGATCAGTACGAGATCGAAGCCGATCGTCACCAGGCTCGACAGCAGCCCCCGGGAGAAGGAGACGATGTCACCGGAGCGCTTGAGGATCGTCTTCTGCAGCGTGTCCAGGGCGCTCTGGCCCTGCTTGGTGATGTGGACGCTGATGCCGTGCTTGTTGAGGAAATCCTGGATATTGGCCAGGTCCCGGTTGGCGTCGCGCGTGATCTGGGGCAGGTTGTGCTGAAAGTGGGTGATCTGGGTGGCCACCGGGCTGGCAAGCAGGAAGCCGACCGCCACCAGGACAGCGAAGCCGGCGATGTAGACCGTCAGGATCGCCAGGCCACGGGGCATGACGCGCTCCAGCCGGCGCACCCCGGGCGCCAGCCCGAGCGCCACCAGCGAGGCGACGATGAGGACCAGCACCACGGTCCCGGCCGCGCGGGCCAGAGCCCACAGCGCGAGGAGCGCGAGGGGCAGGAGCACCAGCTGCACCCAGCGCGGAACGACCACCGGTGCAACGGTTCGCACGGCGGAGTCGGCGGCGGTCCCCGGGTGTGGCCCGGATGCCGTCGCGCCGTCAGCGGGACCACCGGCCCGTACCGCCTCGGGTCCGGGCTCCCCCTGGGGCGCGCTCGTTCTCGCCGTGCGCAAGCGATCCCAGAAGCGCATAGCCTGGGAGTATGAGGCCCATGAAGGTCCTGTTCGTCGGCGACGTGGTCGGCGGGCTGGGAAAGCGCACCCTGGTGGGCCTGCTGCCGTCGCTGCGCGAGCGCTATTCGCCGACGTTCGTGGTCGCCAACGGGGAGAACATCGCCGGCGGGATCGGGATCACTCCCAAGCTGGCCGATCAGCTGTTCGGCGCCGGCGTCGACGTGATCACGCTCGGCAACCACACCTATCGCCAGCGCGAGATCTACACCTACCTGGACGAGCACCGCGAGATCCTGCGTCCGGCCAACTTCCTGCGCAGCCAGCCGGGCCACGGCTGGTGCGTGGTCACGCGCGACGACGTGCGCCTCGGCGTGGTCTCGTTGAGCGGCAACCTGTTCATGGACGCCGGCCGGCCGGTGTTCGCCGAGGCCGACGCCGCGCTGCACGCCCTCAAGGACCACGCCGATCACGTGCTTGTCGACATGCACGCCGAGGCGACCAGCGAGAAGGTGGGGATGGGCTGGTACCTGGACGGACGCGTGACCGCGGTGGTCGGCACCCACACGCATGTGCCCACCGCCGACGCGCGGGTCCTTCCCGGCGGCACCGCCTACATCACCGACGTCGGCATGACCGGTCCGCGCGGCGGGGTGATCGGGGTCAAGCGCGAGCAGGCGATCGAGGCGATGGCGACCAAGATGCCGGTCCGCTTCGAGACCTCGACCGAGGACCCGTGGCTCAACGGGGTGCTGATCACGACGGGCGACGAGCCCCGGCGGGCGACCGCGATCGAGCCCGTGCTCGAGCCGGCCGCTCCCGGGACCTAATTCGGGGCGGTGCCGATCCGCATCGGGATCGGCTCGCCCTCGGTGGCCTCCAGGCGCTCCCAGCTGTCGCCGCACGGCCTCGCGGTCGTCGGGGTGGCTGGCGAAGACGGCGAGGAGCACCATCGGGAAGAACCACACCAGGTACGGGTACAGCCAGTAGGTGATCGTCAGCTGCAGGGCGATCAGCAGCGCGCCGGCCAGCGCCGCCACCTGCACCAGGGTGCGCCGCGCGGGCAGGAAGTACACGCCCAGACCGCAGGCCACCACCGCTCCCTGCGCCAGGTGCTGCTCGGTCGCCCAGGCCGCCCCACAGACCCCAGATCGAGAACGGCGACGCGCGCTGCGCCTGGTACTGGATCGAGTCGCGCCAGAAGAAGTGCAGGTCGTGCTTGAGCAGCACGGGCAGCATGCAGACGACGACCGTGGCCGCGAAGGCGACGGACATAGGCGACGATCGAACGCGGGCGCGGGCGCTCTCGCACGCCGCGCAGCAACAGCGGCGCCAGCACGAACGGCGCGAACTTGGTCAATCCCGGCCAGGGCGGCCATCACCCCCCGCCCGGGAGCCGAGCGGATGGCCAGCAGCGCCAGCACGACGAGCGCCGCCACGAGGCTGTCGTTCGTGTTGGAGTTCATCGCGTAGAGCGTGAACGGATAGGCCATCCAGCCGTAGACGAGCAGCGTTCCCAGCTGCGCGTCGCGCACGCGGCGGCCGAGGAAGAACAGCCCGACGGCCGTCAGCGTGTCGAAGAAGATCGCCGCGGCATGGGCGGCCGGGAGGTTGTCCCAGGTCCCGCTCCAGCCGAAGATCGCGCGGAACGGGACGTACAGGAAGTAGCTGACCGGGCCGTAGGTGTCGCCGTACATGTTGTCCTTGGGCCAGTGGCCGTAGAGCGCCACGCCGTGGATCAGCTTGTCGGCGCCGATCACCCCGGAGTAGCCGACGTCGATGACGTTGGAGTTCAGGAGGTTCAGGGCGACTCGGAACGCGACCAGGAAGATGATCCCCACCCCCAGCCACGGCACGGGGATGACCGTGCGCAGTGGCTCGCGCGGGACGCCCTTGCCGAACGCCAGCAGCGTCAGGCGCACCAGCAGGTACAGCATGAACGGGTAGACCAGGGGGACCGACAGGCCGATCTCGCCGTGGTTGAAGAAGGCCAGCGAGACCGAGAAGCCGAGCAGCACGAGCAGGTCGAGATGCAGCAGCGTCGGCCGGCGTCGCCACGGGATGAACGGGGCGATGAACAGCAGGCACAGCGGCACCCAGATGAACCAGGCGTTGACCCGCCGCCCGAACGCGCCCGGATATCCGCGGGCCATCGACCACGCGACCTGAAAGCCCGTCCACGACTGGGACACCTTGCCGTTGGAGTCGGTGATGTAGACCTGCAGCAGCTCCGTCTGGGGCTTGGTGTGCGAGAACCAGCTGACCTGCCACTGGTCCGGCCCCTTGGTGTACTCGTAGGGGACCGCCCTGGGGTGGCGGCGCAGCTCGGCTCGCGGGTGCGCGGATCGCGGGCGGCGATGCGCAGGACCTCGGTTGGCCGTCAGCCGGTAGCCGGCCGGCGGCTTGTTCTTGTCGGTGATCAGCACCGGCGTGGCCGACGAGGACTCGGTGACCGTCTTGCCGGGCCGGGTGATCGTGACGGTGCGCCCCGGCCGTGTGATCGTGCGGGTGCGTGGCCGCGCCGGGGTTCTGCGTGACCGCGGCGCCGGCGGTCGGCGCCGCCATGACGGCATGCCGCCGCCCCCATGACGCATGCCGCCAGCGCGACGCCCAGGGCCAGTCGCCCGGCGTCGCCATGCCCCCGGCCGAGAGCGGTCGGCTAGACCCGGAAGCTCCAGAGCTTCTGCCCGAGGAAGTTGACCGGCGTGCCGACCGCGTTGGCGATCGCCTGGGCGAGCACCTTCTCCATCCCGGTGCCGCGGACCAGCCCGACGAGCACGCCGTAGTTGACGCCGAACGACACCGCGGAGACGGCGAAGAACTTCACCGCCTGCAGCGCGGGATGGGTCTCCTTCTTGTGGCCGAAGGTCCAGCGGCGGTTCCAGAAGAAGTTGTTGCACGTGGCGATGAAGTAGGCGATCGGCGAGGCGATCTTGTAGTCGATCCCCAGCACGTGGACGCAGACGGCGAACGCGATGAGATTGACGGCGTAGCCGCTGGCGCCGACGCTGGCGAAGCGGATCAGCTGCAGCCAGTTTGCCGGTTTGCGGACACCAACGCGAACGCGATGGTGAAACGGCAGCTCGACGACGGCCGAACTCAGCTCTTCGGACATGCGGTCACACTGTATCCACGGTTTGTCGGCCGGCCGTAAGCGCCGGCGCCTCGTAACCGGCCGCTAATCGGCTCAGGCGGGCGACGGCCAGGCCGAAGTGCTCGCGCACGAGCGGGGCGACATCGCGCAGCGACCACTGGTCACGGGCTACCCGGGAGTCCGGCCCGGTACCACACCACAGCAGCGCCCCCAGCGAATCGGAGCGGTGCAGGGAGCCGTGCGAGCCGCCGCCGACGTGGTCAGAACCGCCCCAGTCGACGAACTCGTAGCCCGGCGCCGCCGACAGCAGGACTTCGCCCGCGTTGGGGCAGTGCAGGGCCGACCACACGCGGCCCAGGGCATCCGGATACTCGGTCGACAGAAAGCGCCCATCCTGGATCTCGGCGCGCAGCACGGCCAGATCGCCCTCGACGCTCCAGCGCTCGCCCCGCAGGTCCTGCAGGTCGCCGCCCGCGGTGAAGCGCAGCTCGCCGCGGCGCCCGCGGATCACCGCCTGGCCGCTGTCGGCGGTGAGCCACATCGTGAGATCGATGCCCTCCACCTCGGCCACGACGTCGACGCACCGCTGCACGGTCTCGTGCACGCGCGTCGGGATCGAGCGCGTAGAGCATCGCCGAGCGCTGCGCGGGGCTGATCGCGATCTCGGCGCCTTCCGAGCGGGCGGGGCTGGGGCGGGCGACGTTGAAGTCGGCAAACGCCTCGTCGAGGCGGATGCGCTCCTCCACCGGCGCCTGCGAGTGGTCAGAGCAGACGATCACCGCGTAGTCGTCGAAGAACTGCTCGGGCCCGCCGGCGGCGTGCATCAGACGCTCCAGCTGGCGATCGGCGGCGGCCAGCGAGGTCACCTGGGCGTGGGGCCCGTTGCGATGCGAGTAGGCGTCGTTGTCGGGCAGCGAATAGAGCATGAAGTCGAACAGGTCGTGCTCGACGAGGTAGGAGCCCACGCAGCCGGTGTGCTGGTCACGGGCGCCGGGCAGCCCGAGCTGGCCACGGCAGCCGGTCTTGCGCGAGGCGTACAGGTCGGCGTAGAACAGCTCCTGGGGGCCGAGGATCGTGCGGCGAAACAGCGTCGAGGTGACGATCCGGGCGAGTGCGGACTCCTGGGCGACCTCGTGCTCGTGGCGGCCTCGGTAGATCAGGTAGGTGGTGCCGGCGGTGCGCACGTCGGCATCGTCGAGCGTCTCGAACACCGTCTCCACCTCCGCGAGACAGATGCTCGGCGTTCATCCGGTAGACGGTGTCGGTGAGCGAGCGCAGCACGCCGAACTGGCGCGAGGCCGAGAAGCTCGAGCCGTACTCGATGTAGCGCCCCTCCTCGCGGTGATACCAGTTCATGCTGGGGATCAGGTGCTCGTCGGGGCCGACGCCGGTGGTGATCGTCGCCGCGCACACCGGCGTGACCGACGGGAAGGCGGCGACGCAGTCGCCGACGTAGACCCCGCGCTCCTGGACCTGGGCCAGCGCGGGGGCGCGCCCGGAGGCGATCGCCCGCTCGAGCATCGACGGCTTCATCGCGTCGATGACGGCCAGGACGAGCTTCTTGGGCTCGCTCACCGGAGTCTCGCCTACCGCAGGATTCGCAGGCCGGCGTACTTCTGCTCGCCGCGTCCGCGCCCGGCGAGCAGCAGCCACAGCAGGAAGCGCCAGCACCACGATGCCGACCGGCGGCGCGAGCACCGACAGCACGGCGCCGGCCAGCGCGACCGCCTCGGTGAACACCGGCAGCGCCCCCGCCGCCTCGCTGTCCAGGCGGGTGCGCACGCGGGCCAGCAACGGGCGGGTGGCGAGGATCCCCACGCCGGCGCACAGCACGCCGCCGATGATCCCCGGCCACCACGCGTAGTGGCCCGCGCGCCAGCGCGCCGGCGAACAGCAGAGCGCCGATGGCGACACCGCGGCCGCGGAGATCGCCAGGGCGACCGGGCCGCGCTCCAGCTCCGGCCCGACATGCGCCGCTCGAGCATCGAGAGCAGGATCGATCCGACCACCATGGCGAGCAGGAAAGGCGCCGACTGCAGAAAAGAGAAGTCGGAATGGGCGAAGTCGATCTGGACGTCTCCGGCGGCGAGCGCGCCGACGGCCAGCGCGGGCAGAAATGGGCGGATGCCCACTGCTGCGGCCACGCCGATCCCCTGCAGGATGTCGAAGACGAGGTGCACCGTGCTGTACCGTCAGTCGGCGTGACGATAGACGAGACCGGTCGGCTCGACGCGTCAGGGAGGAGCAGCACCGAGACTGCAGACCCCGACCGGCGGCCCCACCCGCTCCGCGTCGCCGGCGCTCCACGACGCGGGACATCGAGCGCTACGCGGCCCTCTTCGCGCAGCGCACCAAGGTGATGCGCTCCTCGGCGATGCGCGACCTGATGGCGCTGACCGAGCGCGACGACGTGATTTCGCTCGCCGGCGGGCTGCCGGACACCTCGACCTTCCCGCCTGACTCGTACGCCGCGCTGATGGGCACCGTCGCGGTCGAGAACTGCGCGCGCGCGCTCCAGTACGGGCCGACCGAGGGCTTTGCCCGCCTCAAGGACTGCATCGCCCAGGTGATGGCGGCCGAGGGCATGGAGATCGACACCGACGAGGTGCTGGTGACGGCCGGCGGCCAGCAGGTCATCGACCTGGTGTGCAAGACGCTCGTCGACCCCGGCGACGTGATCGTCGCCGAGGCGCCGACCTACCCCGGCGCGATCCCCACCTTCTGCGCCTACCAGGCCGATGTCGTCCAGGTGACGATGGACCGCGACGGAATGCGCGTCGACGAGCTCGAGGAGTGTCTCGACTCGCTCGAGCGCGAGGGGCGGCGGCCCGAAGTTCATCTACACGGTCCCCAACTTCCACAACCCGGCGGGCGTGACCATGTCGCTGGAGCGCCGCCGCGAGCTCGTCCGCATCGCGGGCGAGCGCGAGCTGCTGATCCTCGAGGACAACCCTTACGGCCTGCTGCGCTACGAGGGCGAGCCGCTGCCGACGTTGCACTCGCTCGACGACGAGTTCGTCATCTATGCCTCCACGTTCTCGAAGATCCTCTCGCCCGGCCTGCGGCTGGGATGGGCGGCCGCGCCCTCGCCGATCCTGCACAAGATGAACATCGGCAAGCAGGGGTCCGATTTGTCTTCGTCGTCGATCTCGCAGTACTTCGTCACCGCGTACTTCGACGCCGGCCCGTGGGAGAACTACATCCGCTCGCTGCTGGAGATCTACCGCCGGCGGCGCGACGTGATGTTCGACGCGCTCGCCGAGCACTTCCCGCGCGAGGCGGAGTGGACCCACCCCCAGGGCGGCCTGTTCGTGTGGGCGACGATGCCCGACTACATCGACACCACCGACCTGCTCGCCCGCGCGCTGCAGGAGCACGTCGCCTTCGTGCCCGGGCGGGCCGCCTACGTCGACGGCCGCGGCGGGTCGTCGATGCGCCTGAACTTCTCCGGCGTCAACGAGGACCTGATCCGCGAGGGCGTGCGCCGCATCGGCGAGGTCGTCCGCGAGCAGGTGGCGATGTACGGCACGCTCACCGGCGCCGCCCCGTCGGCGCCGCGCTCACAGTCCGTCCCGACGGTCGCCGAGGAGCTGGCCACCGTTCACCCGCTGCCCCGCGGGCAGCGTGCCAAGCGCGCCGGATAGCTCGCGGCCGGGCGGGCGGTCGGCTCTCACTCGTCAGAGGCGAAATCCTCCGGCGTGACGCGGTCCAGGAAGTCCTTGAACTTCTCGACGACCTCTTCGGTGTCCTCGACCTCGTGCTCGAACTCGATCGCGGACTCGGTGATCACCTCGTCGGCGGCGAAGATCGGGGCGCCGGAGCGGACCGCGAGGGCGAGCGCGTCGGAGGGCCGCGAGTCGATCTCCAGGTCGCGGCCGCCGGCGCGGAGGCTGATCGAGGCGTAGAAGGTGTTCTCGCGCAGTTCGGTGACGGACACGCGGGTGCATTCCACCTCGAGCTCGCCGAGCATGTCGGAGAGCAGGTCGTGGGTCATCGGGCGCGGCGTCGACGCGCCCTGGAGCTTCATCAGGATCGCCGCCGCCTCCGGGTGACCGATCCAGATCGGCAGGAACTTGTTGCTCTCTACGGTCTTGAGCAGCACGATCGGCTGCTTGCCGACCATGTCGAAGCTCACGCCGTAGATGACCATCTCGTGCAACGCGTACGCCTCTCGTCGGGTCGGGCCAAGTATAGGCACGTGCCTGCGGCCGGCCGGCGAGCGACGGCGGCGGTCGGGATGTGGACGGCCGCCCTCCGAAGCCGTACGCTAACCGGTGAACGCCAATGACCGGTGAGAGGGAGGCGATCGCGGTCGGCCGCCGCCCCCAGCCGGGTGGTCGCCCGCCCGCGCCCGGACGGCTGGCCGTCGTGCAGGCGTTTCTCAACAGCCACTACGACCTGGAGGACGAGCACGGGGCCGAGCTGCTGCACTCGCCCGCGGCGCTCGTGGCGTGGCTGCGGCGCGCCGGCCTGCTCGCCGCGGCCGACCGAGGCCGACGACCACGACCTGCGGCGCGCGCTCGCGTGCGCGACGGCCTGCGGACCCTGGCGCTGGACGGCGCCGGGCGGGCGTGCGCCTGCTCGACGTGGCCGCCCGCGGGGCGGCAGGTCGAGGTCCGCGTGGCGCCCGGCGGCGAGCTGCAGTTCGTGGCCGCGGCGGTCTGCCGGCGTCGCCGGCGCGCTCGGCGTGCTGCTGGCGATCGCGATCGTCGCCGTCGCCGACGGGAGCTGGTCGCGGCTGAAGATCTGCCCGGGCGACCGACTGCGGCTGGGCGTTCTACGACGGCTCGCGCAACCGCTCGGGGCGGTGGTGCTCGATGTCGGTCTGCGGCGGACGGGCGAAGGCGCGCAGCCACTACCACCGCCGGCGCTCAGCGGAGGCGTGAGCTGCGCCGGCTGGCGGCACCGGGGTGGGCGGGACCGCTATCCCTCGTCGCCGCCCGAGCCCGCCGCCGTCCCGGCCGCTGGCTGTGGCCGGTCCTCGGCCTGACGCTGGCGGTGGCCTTCGCCTGCGCGGTCGCCGGCGAGGCGACGATCGCCGGTGATCGGGCGGCTCGTGCACACCCTTGCGCGGCTCGGTCCGCTCCAGCGCGCCGTCACCCTCACCCAGCAAGGACCCGCCTCGCCGGCCGTCGATCATCGCGCTCGATCGCTGCTGGCGGGGCTGGGCCTGCCCGCGCCGACGCGAACGGTGCTGCTCAACCCCGTCCGCCTGAGCGGCCGGGTCGTGCGCCTGGCGGCGATCGCGCCGCTTGGCGCGTGGACGGGGCCGTCGGCCGGCCGCTGCCGGCCGCGGGACTGTCCGGTGCTGCGCGCCGGCGGCTCGGTTCAACAGCGCGCGCTGCGAGCCCCGGGCGTGCGGGTTGTCATCGTCGGCGCCGGGCCCCTGCGCTCCGCCGTCCCCCTGGGATTCCTGCCCACCGCCCACGGCCAGCCGCTGCTGCTCTCCGGCGACGTCGCCGGCGTGTCCGCGCTTCCGGCGCTGAGCAGCGTGTATCGCACCGGCTCGTGGGTGTCGGTGCCCCGGCTGACGGTTCTGCACAGCTGGGAGCTGGCGGCCTTCGAGCGACGGCTCACCCGCGCGCAGGCCGGGCTGGCGCCCACGCAGGGGCTCAGCCTGAGCGCCCCCATCGACGCGCTGCAGAGCGCCCGCGACCGGGCCGGCGCAGCGCCCCGGCAGGCTGCTTGCCGCCGGTGGCGGCGCGCTGGCGGTGCTGGCGATGTTCCTGATCCTCGCCGCCTACGGGCTGCGGCGCGATCAGCAGGCCGAGCGCGACCGGCTGCGGGCCGCCGGGGCACGGACCGGACAGCTCGTGGTCTTCTCGCTCGCCGAGGCGGCGTGGCTGGCGGCCGTCGCGGTGGTGGCCGGGGCGGCCCTCGGGGTCGGGCGCAATCGCGCTGCTGGCCAGCCGGGCGGCCCTGCCCGCCGGCGGCGGTGCTGTCGCACAGCCTGCTGACGGCGTCGCGGGGCGGCGGCGCTGGGCGGCGGCTGGGTGGTCGCCGTCGCGTGATCGGCACCGTGCTGCTGGCGCCCGGCGGCCGCGCTGACCGACGGGCTCGCCCTGGCGGCGGCAGCGGCGCTCGCCCTGGCGCTGACCGTCGGGGGCGGCAACGACGACACGCTGGCCCTCCTCGCCGCGCCGCTGGCATGCCTGGCCGCCGCGCGCCCTCGTCTACCGCGCCGCCGGCGCGCTCCTGCGCGGCGGCGAGCGCCTGTCCCGCGGCGGCCCGCCGGTCATCCGCCTGGCACTCGTCGGCCTGGCGCGCTCCCCGGTGGCGCCGTCACTGGCGGTGGCGTTCGTCGCCGTCAGCACCGGCCTGGCCGGATTCGCCCTCGGCTACCGCGCCACGCTCCAGCGCGGCGCCGGCCGACGAGGCCGCCCAGCAGGTCGGGCTCGATGCCCGGCTCGGCCCGTCGGCGAGCTTCACCCGCCGCTGGCAGATGGCGACGGCGAGCCGCTGGCGGCACGCTCGCCGGAACCGGATCCCGCGTGCTGGCGGTCCGCCGCACCGACGGGTCGCTGCCGCTGCAGTGGCAACACCATCACCGCTGCCGGTGCTCGGCGTCCCCGCCTCCGGGCTGACGGCGATCCGGGGCTGGCGCGCCGGCGACGGCTCGGCGACGTTGGCCGCGCTCGCGCAGCGTCTGGCACCGCGCGGGCCGGTCCGGACTCGCGGGCCCGCGGCTGCCGGCCGGCGTGCGCCGCGCTGGCGGTGCGCGTGCAGGCGCCCGAGGGCGAGGTGCGGCTGAGCGCCGACCTGCGCGGACGCCGGCGGCGACCGTCACCCAGGTGGCGCTGGGCGCGGCGAGCCCGCGGCCGCGCCTCGCACGCGCGCGCGTACCGCGCACGCGGCGGCCCCTATGAGCTCGAGGCGATCGAGCTCGGTGAGCCCACGGGGGCACAGGCCGTCAACGGTCACCAGAACGCCGAGAACCCGGCGGCGGCCACCCAGTCGACGACGACGGTACGGCTCGGCGCCGGGTCTTCGCCGGTGGACGCTCGCCTGGATCGCCGGCTGGCACGCATGGCGCGCCGTCGGCGCCGCCAGGCTGTCGCGGCCGACGGCGCGCCGGAGTCACGCTCTCGCTTCGACGACAGCGGACAGCCCGGCGTGCTGCGGCCCCGCCAGCCCAGCGACGCGCGGCCGGTGCCGGTGCTGACCGACCGCGCGACCGCCGCCGGAGCGGGGCCCGGCGCGGAGCTGCCGCTGACCGTCGACGGCGAGCCGGTCACGGCGCGGGTGGTCGGCACGCTGCGGCGCTTTCCGACGCTCGCGCGCCGGCGGCCCGGGATTCGTGATCGCCGACGAGGCGACGCTCGACGGCGCGCTCGACGCCTCGCTGCCCGGACAGGGCCGGACCGACGAGCTGTGGATCTCGACGGGCCACCCCGGACACGCTCGCGCGCCGCTCTGCGCCGCCCGCCGCTGGACCGGCTGAGCGCCAGCTTCCGCGCCGACGTGCAGCGCTCGCTGAGCGGCGACCCGATCGCCCGCGGAGTGCTCGGCACGCTGCTCGTGGCCGCGGCGACGAGCGCGGCGCTGGCGGTCCTCGGCCTGCTCGCGGCACTCCTGGGAACGATGCGCGACGTCCGCGCCGAGCGCGATCTGATCGTGCTCGGGTTGAGTCCGCGCCAGCTGCGCCGCGAGCTGCGAGCGCGCGTGCTCGCCGCCGGGACGCTCGGCGCCATCCTCGGGCTGCTGCTGGCGGCCGTGCTGACACGCCTGGTGGTCGGCGCCGTCCACGCCGCCGGTGCGGTGGCCGCGCCTGACCCGCCGCTCGTGGCGCTCGCTCCCTGGGGGGAGCTGGGGCTGCTGGCGCTCGCGACGATCGCGGTGTTCGCGCTCGTCGGCGAGGTGTCGACGTGGCTGGGGGCCGGCGAGCGATGATCGCTGCCGACGCCCCGGCCGTCGAGCTGCGCGACGTGTTCTGCGTGCACCGCAGCGGTCAGGGCGACGCCGCCGCTCTGCAGGGCCTGTCGCTGTCGGTGTCAGCCGGTGAGCGGGTGTGCGTGCTCGGCCCCAGTGGCGCGGGCAAGACGACGATGCTGCGGGTGATCGCCGGTCTGCAGCGACCCTCCGCCGGGGTGGCGCGCGTCGGCGGGGTCGACGTCGGGCGGCTCTCGGCGCGCGCGTCGGCCCGGGTGCGCAACGCGTCGCTCGGGTTCCTGCACCAGCACGCCGAGGCGGCGCTGTCGCCCGACCTGCCGATCGGACAGACCGTGGCGCTCGGGCTCGCCCTGCGGGGCGTGGCCCGCGCGACACGCGAGCGGCGCGCCCGCGAGCTGCTTGCCGCCGCCGGGCTCCAGGAGCGCAGCGGTGCGCTGCCGGGCGGGCTCTCCGGGGGCGAGCGCCAGCGGGTCGCGGTGTGCGCCGCGGTGGCCCACCGGCCGCGGCTGCTGCTGGCCGACGAGCCGACGGCCGAGCTCGACGACGTCGCGGCCGAGGCGATCGCCGAGCTGATCGAGCGGCTGGCCGATCGTGACGGCGCCACCGTGATCACCGTTTCGCACGATCCCGACCTGGCGCGTCGGGCGGGTCGAATTCTTCGCATCCGCGACGGCCGGGTCGTCGAGGACGGCGAACGCGCTCGTCGTCGCGCCCGGTGGATGGGTGCACCTCGGCGACGAGCGCTTGCGCGACGCCGGCATCGGCGAGCGCCTCCGGACTGAGTCCACCCCAACCGGTCTGCTGCTCACCGCCGCAGGCCGGGACCGCGGCCGCGCCCCGGCGACGCCCGCCACGAACCGGATGCCACCACCCGCTCCCCCGGTGAGACTGGCCGTGGAATCGGTGACGCGCGTGCGCGGCGGCCGAGCCGTGCTGCACGCGCTGACGTTGCGCTTCGCCCCCGGGCGGCTCACCGCCGTGGTCGGGCGCTCGGGCGCCGGCAAGACAACGCTGCTCGAGCTGCTCGCCGGACTGTCCGTCCCCGACGCGGGAGCGATCCGCCTCGACGATGACGTCCTCGAAGGCGGCGCCGAGCGCCGGGCAGCCGTCCGCCGCGCCCGGATCGGCTACCTGCCCCAGGAACCGGTCCCGGTCGGCTTTCTCAGCGCCACCGAGAACGTCGCCCTGGCGCTCACGGCCCGCGGCTGCGAGCGCGACCAGGCTGACCGCGCCGCGCGGGCGGCCCTGAAGCAGGTCGGGCTGGCCGAGCGCTCAGACCAGCGCGTCGAACGGCTGTCGGCCGGCGAGGCCCAGCGAGTCGGCCTGGCGCGCGCGCTGGCGTGCGCCAACGGGCTGCTGATCGTCGATGAGCCGACGTCGCGGCTGGACGAGGAGACGGCCGTGGCCGTGGCCGGCGTGTTGGCGGCCACGGCCGAGCAGCACGGCCACACCGTCGTCTGCGCCACCCATGATGCGACGGTGATCCGCTGCGCCCACGCCGTCGTCACCCTTGGCGAGGAGGCTCGGGCGGTCGGCTCAGCTCACCTCCGCCCACCGATCCGGTACGTGTAGGGAATCATCTGCACCTCGTCGCCGCTGAACATCGCCGGGTTGAACGTGTCGACCCCGATGACGCCACGCACGACGCGGTGCGGGCTGCCGTTCGGGGTGATCGTGACCTGGATCGTGCCCGTTGCGCCCGGCCCGATGCTGACCGGCGTGTACGACGCGTTGGGATCGACACTCTGCGCCCACACATCCCCGCTGCTCGACGACACCGCCGGGTCGAAGACGTACGTGTTGGCGACCGCCGCCAGGTTCACCCTGGCCCCGGTGATGGGGTCCGAGCCGAACGGCCCGAGGGGCTCCGGGAGGCCGAAGAAGATCCCGGGAGCGACCTCGGGTGCCTGCAGCGCGGCCAGCGACGAGTTGCCGAACGATGGGCCCTCGAAGTCGGGGTCTCCGAACGCCGCCGAGGCCTCGACCGTCACCGGCACATTGGCCTGGGCGGCGACAGCCAGCGCATTGGTCCCCGGCGGCACCAGCCACAACGGCTGGGCCGCCAGCGACAGGGGCAGCGCCACGTTCGTCGCTCCCTGGCCGAGCAGCTCCTGCGGGACACGCTGATTGAGGCGAGGATCGACGAAGAAATCCTTGCGGCTGTTGCCGGTGTTGGTGATCTGAATAGTGGCGGTCACCGGCCGCCCGCGGCGCAGGACCGCGTGGCGGGACGTCGGGATGCCGGTGGCTGTCACCTGCGGCGGCGTGAACGAGATCGCGCCCTGGAAGGGCTCACTCAGATGCGTGCCGTCGACCGGCCCGTTGACCAGGAGCGTGAGCGTCCACAGTCCTCCGGACGGTCTGGCGTGGAAGAACTGCATCGTCGGACCGAATCCGAGGAGCTTGTCGTTGGCGTCAAACGCCGCCGTCGACTGGTTATCCAGGGGCTCGCCGTTGGGATCGGTGAGGAAGCCCTCCAGTTGGTAATTGGGATCGGCCAGCTGGACGCCCAGGTTCAGCTCCGGCTGCCCGCGGGGCATGCGGAACTGATACGTGAACGACTGACCGCCGTTGGACACGGCACCGCCCCCGGTCAGCCGGCCGGCGAAGCTGCCGCCGTTGTGCCCGATCGGGACCAGCGAGCGCACCACGATCGGGATGCTCCCGTCGTCGGCGGCGCCGGTCCCCAGGTGCAGGCGGTAGCTCTCGTCGCCGGCCTGGCCGGCGGGAACGGTCACCCGGACCGACGCCGACTCGCCCGGGGCGAGGATCACGGGCGACGACGTCGCTCCCGCCGAGTGGAAGTTCTCGGTGGCGTAGGCGAACTGCACGGGCCCCGCGTAGGCGGGGGTGGTGCTGTTGTTGACGGTGAAGATCACCGCCGTCCACGTGCCGGCGGCCGGCTGACGGACCTCGACGTGGCCGAACCCCGTCCGGGCTGAGCCCAGCAACGAGTAGGCGGCCACCCGACCCTGGGGATCGAACAGCGTCTCCTCCACGTTCCCGCCCGCGGCCGCGCCGTTCCACGTGATGTCGCCGTTGAGGTAATCCGTCCCCGGCGCGACGGTGAACGTGTGCTTGACGTAGGGGTCGGTATTGCCCTCGCCGTCGACGAACGTCGGCGAGGCGGAGCTCAGCGTCACGCTCCCGGTGTCCGACGAGCTGGTCGTCGGCGCGCCCGAGAGGCTCGGCATGATCGTCTGCGAGTGGTTGCCCTCGTTGGTGACGCCGACGCGGAACGTCTGTGACTGGCCGGCATCGAGCGTCGCGCTCAGCTGGGGCTGATCGACCAGCAGCGTGTTGCCCTGGGCGCCCCCGGAGCCGGTACCGATCGACTGTGCGAGCTGCACGGCCTTCAGCGTGTTGACCAGTCCCGCGCCCTGATGGTCGGCCGGGGCGCCGAGGTCCTGGGCGGTGCTGACGATGATCCGCTCCACCAGCGCCGGCGAGGGCATCGCCCCGCCGTGGGCCTTGGCATACGCCTCCATCACGAGCGCCGCGGTACCGGAGGTCTCCGGCGCGGACGCACTCGTCCCCCCGGCCGCCCAAATCGGCGGCGGGTTGGCGCCCTTGTCGATGTCGGCGCAGCCGAAGAACGCCTTCGTGTCGCTGCTGCACAGCGACCAGCCGCGGTCGCCGGGAGCGACGACGTTGACGGTGGCCGGGTTGAACTCGGTGGTGCCCGAGGAGCTCAGCGCGGTGATGTTGTTGTTCTCCCAGCCGCCCGGCACCAATTGGGTGCCGTACCGGGTGGTCTGGCGATAGACGCGATACGTCGTGGTGCCGCCGACGGCGATGACCCCGGGCGTCGTCGCCGGGGAGCCCTCGGTGTTGAACGGGCCCTGGTCGCCGCTGGAGGCGACCACCGTGACGCCGGCCGCGACCGCGGCCTGGTCGGCGAGGGCGACCGGGTCGTTCTCGGTGTTGGGCTGCGGGTCGCCGCCGATCGACTCGTTGAGGATGTTGACATGGTCGTGCAGGACGGCCCACTGGATCCCCTGGATGATCGTCGAGTTGAAGAACCCGGCGTTCGGTCCCGACAGGTTCATGACGGCCAGGCTGGCGCCGGGCGCGATGCCCTTGATCTTGATGTTGCAGCCGGCCGGCAGCGGATGCGCCGGGTTGACGAATCCGGACAGGTCATAGGTCTGGTTGGCCTGCGAGGCGATCGTGCCCGCGTCGAGGAACGCCTCCCGGCCGTCGGTCGCCGCGCTCGTGCCGTAGCCGCTGAAGTCCTGGTAGTCGAAGATCACGTGCTGCCCGTTGGGCCGGATCAGGTCCGGGTTGTTGGGGTCGATCCCGTCGGCAACGATCCCGACCTTGATTCCCGATCCGTCGGCGATCTGCTCGGCGGCGTTGACGTTCATCACGTCGCGCGCCTCGGGCTCGATGGTCGGCTGGGAGGGGTCGGCCGGGCAGACCTGCTGCTGGCCGGCGGGGCCCCCCGCGCCGGTCCCCGCCGACAGCGCCGGGCCGGCGCCGGTGCCCAGGGGCGCGAACGGGCGCATCGCGTCGGGAACCACGGCCCGGACCGCGGGGTTGGCCTGCAGGTGCGCGACCTCGGCCGCGGAGATCGAGGCCGACATGGCGTCGATCAGCTGGAAGCTGCGCACGCGCGTGGCGTGGACGCGTGCCAGTTCGGTGCGCACGCTCGACTGGACGGTCGCGATCGCGCTGGCGCGCGCGCGCGCATTGGCGCGGCGCGCCGGCAGATTGGTCAGCTGGTTGCGGAAGATGATGATCGACCGGCGCCGTGCGCCGGACGACAGTCGCCGCACCTCGGCCGCGCTGAGAGCCGATCGCTTCCCGTGAAAGACGCGGTGTGAGCGGTGGTGCAGCCCGCCGGCCACGGCGATCCCGCCGGCGGCCAGCGAAAGCAGCACCGCGGTGCCGAGAAGGGTCGCCAACCGAAAGCGCGAGCCAGAGCCCATAGCGTCATCTCCCAGATTCGAGCGGCACAACTCACCCTGATAATGGCCGTGCCGCAACGCCTGCCGTGGGCGGCAGTCTTGTCCTCGGCGGCGGACCTGTCAAGACCACCTCGGCGAACTGGCACTCTCTATGGCCCGCTCAGTGCACGAGCGGTCGGATCGCGAACCGCGAGGCGAAATCGATGAGGGTCACCGTCCAGGACCTGCCGCGCGAGTACCTGATTTAGGCGGCCGCTGGCCGCGGGCGGCGGCCAGCTCGCCGGCGCCCACCGGGTGGCCGTGCTCGCAGTGCAGCTCGGCGTGGACGCGCCCGCCGCACTCCTCATGACGCAGCTCGATCGGCGCCTGGCCGCCGGGCTGTAGCCACCGGTCGCCCCACTGCATGAGCGCCACGAGCGCGGGCAGCAGCTCGGCTCCCATCTCGGTCAGGCGATACAGCTGGCGGGTGCGCGCGCCCGGCTCCTGATACGGCTCGCGGCGCAGTAGCCCGGCCGCCACCAGCTCGCGCAGCCGCGCCGAGGTGATCGGCTCCGAGAGGCCGGTGCGCTCGGCGAACTCGTCGAAGCGGGTGGCCCCGTAGAAGGCCTCGCGCAGCACCAGCATCGCCGAGCGAGTGCCCACCACCTGGAGCGTCTTGGCCAGCGAGCAGCGGGTGGCCGTCCAGCTGCTGCGGGGCTCGAGCGCCCCGGTCATGCGAATCGTGTTCTTCATGGCGACCAGTGTAGCTGACTGAGGTGTTACTAAGCCAGCATGATAGGGTGCTGGCTATGAGCCCCCTAAGCCAGCTTCCGCGACGCCGTGCGGACGCCTCCCCCACCGTCGTCATGGTCATCGTCTGCGCCGGCGTCGTGCTCGCCAGCCTCGACCTGTTCATCGTCAACGTCGCCCTGCCCGATATCGCCCGTGACCTGCACACCCACTCGCTCTCGAGCCTGTCGTGGGTGCTCAACGCCTACGCGATCGTCTACGCGGCGATGCTCGTGCTGCTCGGCCGGCTGTCGGAGAGCCATCGCCGCGAGAACGGGTTCCTGCTCGGCGTCACGCTGTTCACGCTCGCTTCGGCCGCCTGCGGCCTCGCCGACGACCTGACGATGCTCGTCGTCTTCCGGATCGTCCAGGCGATCGGCGCGGCACTGCTCACGCCGACCTCGTTGAGCCTCGTGCTGGCCACCACCTCGCCCGAACGCCGCCACGGCGCGGTGCGGGCGTGGACCGCGATCGGGGGACTCGCGGCGGCGCTCGGTCCGGTCGTCGGCGGGCTGCTCGTGGCGGCCAGCTGGCGCTGGGTCTTCCTCGTCAACGTGCCGATCGGGATCGCCGCCGTGCTCGTCGGCTGGCGGCGACTGCCACGCGTGGAGGGTCACCCGGTCCCGCGGCCCGACGCGCTGGGGGCCGTGCTGGTGACCGCGGGCGTGGCGGCCTTGACCCTCGGTCTCGTCAAGGGCAACGACTGGGGCTGGGGCTCGGCGGCGACCATCGCGTCGCTGATCGGCGCGGTCATCGCGCTCGGGCTGTTCGCCCTGCACTGCGCGCGCCACCACAACCCGCTGGTCGACGGCGCGCTGTTCAAGGTGCGCACGTTCTCCGGCGCCTCCGTGGTCGCGCTCGTGTTCTCGGTGTCGTTCGGGGCGATGCTGCTCTCGGTCGTGCTCTGGGACCAGAACGTGTGGGGCTGGTCGGCGCTGCAGACCGGACTGGCGGTGGCCCCCGGCCCGCTGATGGTGCCGCTCTTCGCCTTCCTCGTCGCCGGACGGCTGATCGCCCGCTTCGGTCCCGGTCCGGTGATCGGCGCCGGCGCCACGATCTTCGCCGCCGGTGTCGCCTGGTGGGCGCTGGCCGCCGGACTGCACCCCGACTACGCGGGCGACATGCTCGGCGGGATGCTGCTGTCGGGCGTCGGCGTGGGGCTGACGCTGCCGACGTTCATGGCCACCGGCGCGTCATCGCTGCCTCCGCAGTCGTTCGCCACCGGTTCGGCCGTCGTCAACATGCTGCGCCAGGTCGGCCTGGCGATCGGCGTGGCCGTGCTGGTGGCCGTGCTCGGCACCCCGGGCTCGCCGGCCGGCGAGCTGGCGGCCTTCCGCCACGGCTGGGAGATGATCGCGGGCGCGTCGCTGGCGGCCGCGCTGGCCGGCGTGGTGCTGCTGCGGGCTCCCCGGCGGGCCACGGCGACGGCCGGAGCGGCACTGGCGACCGATTAGCCGGCGAACACCGGTTCCGAGAGCTCGATGAAGAGCTCCATCGCGTCGTCGACGCCCGCGCGGTCGCCGCTGGCGCCGCCAGCGGCCCGATCCATGGCTCCAGCAGGTCGTGCGAGGTGGCCGATCCTGGCAACTATTTGTCCTGAATCCGCCACCTCCCTGAGCGCAGGTCCCCTCCCGGCCTCGCCCGTGAAGGGCGAGGCCGCAGGTCACACCGTCACGACTTTCAACCACCAGGTCGAACTCGCACGACGCTCGGTACGCAACGATGGGCGGGATGCCCGCCGTCCGCGCCGAATACGCCGCGTTGCTCCGCCGCCCCCGGTATCCGGGCTTTGTGCTGACCGTCTCACTATCGCGGATGACGGGCGCGATGTTCATCACCTCCGGCGTGCTGCTTGTGCTCGGGCGGACCGGGAGCGCCGGGCTCGCGGGCCTGACGGCGGCCGCCTCGACGCTGCCCGGAGCGCTCAGCGGACCGGTGCTCGGCGCATGGCTGGACGTCGCCCGCCGCCGGCGGGTGCTGATCGTCGTCGACCAGCTGCTGAGCGTCGTCGCGCTGCTGGCGATCCTCGCCCTCGCTGGACACGCGCCGGACTGGACCGTGCCGGCGGTGGCGGTGCTCTACAGCGTCACACGCCCGTTCAGCTCCGGCAGCTTCGTGAGCGCCCTGGCGGAGGTGGCCGGCCCGGAGCTGCTCGAACGGGCGAGCGCGATCGAGGCCACCAGCCTGAACCTCGGGATCGTCGTCGGCCCCGCCCTCGCCGGCGTGCTGGTGGGGGCGATCGGAGCGCCTCCCGTGATCGAGATCCAGGCGGCCCTCACGGTTCTGGTGGCAGCGCTCATCGCCGCCAACCCCGTGTTCGAGGCGCGCGCGGGCACACAGGCCGAGTCGCTGCGCCAGGCGCTGAACGAGGGCACCCGGGCCCTGCTCGGTCATCGGTTGCTGCGCAACATCAGCGCCGCGTCGGTCCTCGCCAACTTCAGCTGGGGTCTGATGACGATCACGTTCCCCCTATACGCCGCGCAGTCGCTGCACGCGGGCACAAACGCGAGCGGCTATCTGTGGGCCGCGGTCGCCCTCGGCTCGATCCTCGGCACGTTCGCGCTCGCGGGGACTCCGTCCGCGCGGCGCGTGGGGTACTCGTACGCAGCGCTCGCGTTGTCGGCCCTGCTCTGGCCGCTGGCGGGGACGCTCGTCGTCGGGTTTCTGCTGATCACGCTCACGGGCGTCATCGAGGGGCCGGCCTACTCGGGCACGATCGCCCTGCGCCAACGCCACGTTCCGGCGGCCGTGCGCGGACAGGTCTTCAACACGCTGGGGAGCTTCAGCCTGGGCGCGATCTCGCTCGGCTCGGCCGTCGGCGGTCTGCTGCATCGCCCGGTGACGGCGATCGTCATCTTCACCGCGATCAACCTCGGGGCGGCGGCGATCGCCTCCCGCGCGCGCATCCCGGCCGATGATACGGTTCGGATCCCTGATACTGGCAGCCGGCGAAGAGGAGGAGAAACATGAGCACTTCAGAGACCTCCGGCCTGGTCACCGACATGGCCGGGCTGCGTGAGCTGGCGGGTCAGCACGCCGGTTTCACCCAGTGGCAGACGATGGAGCAGGACCGCGTCAACCGGTTCGCCGACGCCACCGATGATCACCAGTGGATCCACGTCGACGTCGAGCGGGCCAAGGAGTCGCCGTTCGGCGGCACGATCGCCCACGGCTACCTGACGCTGTCCCTGGTCGCGCCGATCATGGGCGAGCTCGTCAAGGTCACCGACTCCGTCGACGGGCCTCAACTACGGGCTGGACCGGGTGCGCTTTCCCGCGCCGATGCCGGTCGGCGGCCGCTGGCGCGGCGGCGCCGAGCTGCTCGAGGTGACCGAGATCCCCGGCGGGCTCCAGATGAAGGTCCGCGTCACCATCGAGGTGGAGGGCTCCGAGAAGCCCGCGATGGTCGCCGACTCGCTGGTCCGGCTCTACAGCTGATGAGCGCCACCCGCCCGGACCTCGAAGCGATCGTCGCGATCGACGTCCACACGCACGCCGAGCGCAACCATGATCAGGAGCAGGACGAGGTCACTCTTCAGATCCTCGACGCCGCCGGCAAGTACTTCGGCGGCCATCCTCCCCAGCCGACCGCCCAGGACGTCGCCGACTACTACCGCGAGCGCAAGATGCTGGCGGTGATCTTCAACGTCGACGACGAGGCCGGCATGGGCCGTCCGCGGCTGGGGCACGAGGACCTGATGACGGCGGCGGCGGCCAACCCCGACGTGTTGATCCCGTTCGGCTCGGTGGACCCGCACCGCGGAAAGCTCGCCGTCCGCCAGGCGCGCGAGCAGATCGAGGCCGGGGTGCGCGGCTTCAAGTTCCACCCCAACACGCAGGCGTTCTGGCCCAACGACCCCGCCTTCTACCCGCTGTACGAGGTGATCGAGGAGGCGGGGCTGATCTCCCTCTTTCACTCCGGCACGACCGGCATCGGCGCCGGCATGCCGGGCGGCGGCGGGGTCAAGCTCAAGTACTCGCAGCCGATGGCGGTCGACGACGTCGCCGCCGAGTTCCCGGGCATGAACATCATCCTCGCCCACCCCTCCTTCCCCTGGCAGGAGGAGGCGCTGGCGATCGCCGTGCACAAGCCCAACGTGTACATCGATCTCAGCGGCTGGTCGCCGAAGTACTTCCCGGAGATCCTCATCCAGTACACGAACACGCGCCTCAAGAACAAGATGCTGTTCGGCTCGGACTACCCGCTGATCACGCCCGACCGCTGGCTTAGCGACTTCGCCAAGCTGCCGATCCGCGACGAGGTCCGGCCGCTCGTGCTCAAGGACAACGCCGCCCGCCTACTCGGGCTGGCCTCCTAGAGCCGGCCGTCACCGTCGCTCGGCGCCGCCGAGACGTGGGCCATGGCCGCCCGCATCCCGGCCTGCAGCGCCTCGCGCTGGTCGGACGGCACCCCGGCCAGCACCTCGTCCTGGATTGCGGCCACCGCGGGATCGGCGCTGGCCAGGAGCGCCAGCCCGGCCTCCGTCGGTGTCGTCCGCAGGATCCGTCCGTGGCCGGGATCGACCGTGCGGGCGACGAGCTGGCGGCGCTCGAGCTTGGCCAGGATCTCCAGCATTGACTGCGGGGCGACGAGGGAGCGGCGGGCCAGCTGGGCGTTCGACAGGCCGGGGCGGGCACGCAGGACCGACAGCGCCGTGTACTCCTGGACGGTCAGCTGCCAGGGCGCCAGGCGGGCCGCCATCTCACGACGGATGAACTGGTGGACGCGACCGATCGCATAGATCAGCGAGGCCTCGTGGGACTGGTTGCTCATAGCCCCATTAACTGAGAGCGCCCCGGAACCGGCGGAATATGAGGCCGGGACTCGGGGCGCGCTCGAGGGAGGAGAGGTACTGCACCGCAGATGATGACACCCTCGCTTGAGAAGTCCAAGACGAGTAGTTTGCAAGACCTATAGTTCCGGCTTATGGATCTGCGGCAGCTGCGGTACCTGGTTGCGCTCGCCGAAGAGCTGAGCTTCACGCGGGCGGCGGCCAACGAGCACATCGCCCAGCCGGCGCTGTCCCAGCAGATCCGCCGGCTCGAGGATGAGCTGGGCCTGGCGCTTGTCGAACGCACCACCCGGCACGTGTCCCTCACGGAGGCCGGCCAGCTACTCGTCGTCCGCGCGCGACGGATCCTCGCCGAGCTGGAGGCCGCCGCGGCCGAGCTCGCGGCGGTCCGCGGCGTCGACATCGGCCACGTCACGATCGGCGCGATGCACACGATGGGCCCCGTCGACTTGTCGCTCGCGCTGGCGACCTTCCACGATCGCCACCCCCACGTCGGCCTCACCGTGCGCGAGGCCGCCAGCGAGGAGATGGCCGAGATGCTGCGTGTGGACGAGCTCGACCTGGCATTTCTGTCGGTGACCGAGCGCGTGGAATCCCACGGACTGGGGCTGTACCAGTTGCTCTCCGAGGAGCTGGTCGTGCTGCTGCCCCCGACCACCACCTGTCCGGCCGCGACCAGGTGCGGATGGCCGAGCTGGCGCACGAGCCGTTCATCAGCTTCCGCGCCGGCGCACGCCTGCGGGAGCTGTTGTTCGCCGCCGGCCGGGACGCGGGCTTTGAGCCGCGTGTCGAGCTCGAGTCAAACGACAGCCAGCAGGTGCGCCGGCTGGTCTCGCGCGGGCTGGGAGTGGCGATTCTGCCCCGGTCGGACGCCGTCGGTCCCGGCGCCGAGGTGGTTGTGGCGACGCTGGTGGAGCCGGCCCTGCGCCGCGACATCACGCTCGCCTGGCGCGAGGGCCGCCGCCACCCTCCGGCCGCCACGGCGTTCCTGGAGCTGGCTCGCAGGACCTTTGACGAGACCGACCCGAACGGCGACGACACCGCGATCGAAAAGCTCTACTTCTAGGTCAAACCTAACACCGGCGCTTTGAATGAACCGCTTCCGGGTAAATCGCCTCAAAAGCGATGCCAGGAGGAGATTGGTGACCATCGGTCGCAGTGCCCGCAGGATGTTGCTGTCGGTGTCCGTCGCGCTGATCGGCGCCGCGGCCCTGGCCGGTCCGGCCGCTGCCGCGCCGGCGGGCCTGGCGATGTGGCATGACAGCTCTGCCACTCAGGTCGGAGCTCTGGCGGCCCGACCGATGTCGATCACCCTCACGCTCACGCCGCAGAACGCTGCGGGACTGAAGGCACTCGTGGCGCGGCCCCACGCCGCCCTGACGCCCGCCGAGTTCATCGCCAGCTATGCGCCGTCGCCGGCGACGCTGGCGGCCGTCCGCTCGTGGGCGACGGGCTCGGGGCTGAGCGTCGCCTCGGTGTCGGCCAATCGCCTGCTGGTCAAGCTCACCGGCTCCTCCACGGCCGTCGCCGCGGCGCTCCACACGAGCTTTGCCCGCTTCACCTCCGCGCGGGACGGCAGCTTCTACGCCCCGACGAGCTCCGCACAGCTGCCCGCGGCGTTGTCCTCGAGGGTGTCCGCCGTGCTCGGGCTTTCCAGCCTCGCCAGGCTGAGCGTCCCCCATCCGGCCACCCGTTCGGCGGCCGGATTGGCCAGCCTGCAGGGAACCGTCTCCAAGCTCGGTCTCGCCGCGCCCTCCATCGCCTACCCGGCGCAGTACACGCCCCAGCAGCTCAACGCGATGTACGACGCGCCCGCCGCCCAGACGGGCTCCGGTCAGCAGCTGGCGATCATCACCGAGGGCGACGTCAGCCAGCCCAAGAAGGACCTGGCGACGTTCGAGTCCACGTTCGGGCTACCGGCCGTGAGCTGGAACCAGATCAACGTCGGGACCCCGACCACCGACACCTCGGGCGATGACGAATGGGACCTCGACAGCCAGTACTCCACGGCCTTCGCGCCCGGCGTCAGCCAGCTGAACGTCTACGTCGGGCCGTCGCTCGCGGACGCCGACATCCTGGCCACGATCAACCGCTGGGTGACCGACGACTCCGCCAAGCAGGGCAGCTTCTCGGCTGGCGAATGTGATCTGCTGGCCGAGGCCTCGGGCTTCGCCGGCGGCCTCGACACGGTGCTGCAGGCCGCGGCCTCCCAGGGACAGACGATGTTCTTCTCCAGCGGCGACACCGGCTCGCAGTGTCCGGCGCTGACGGGCGTCAACGGTGTCCCGGCGGGCATCCCGGACACCAACTACCCCGCCTCGAGCCCGTATGGCATCGGCGTCGGCGGCACGAGCGTGCTCTCGCCCTCCGGGCCGACGGAGATCGCCTGGTACGCCGGCGGTGGCGGGCTCAGCCCGATCGAACCCGTCCCGGCCTTCCAGTCGACGACCAAGGTGCTGGGCGTGGCGCCGCTCCTGCGCCGTGGCGTGCCGGACGTCAGCCTCGATGCCGACCCCGAGAGCGGTTATGAGGTGATCGTGGCCGGATCGGAGACGACGATCGGCGGCACCAGCGCCAGCGCCCCGTCGTGGCAGGGCATCTGGGCCCGCGCCCAGGGCGCGCACGCCGGCAGCCTCGGCTTCGCGGGCCCGGTGCTGTACTCGACCGAGCCGTCGACCGCCTACCACGACATCACGCTCGGCTCCAACGTCCTGTACCCCGCCGGGCCCGGTTATGACCTGACGACGGGTCTCGGCACGCCGGACATCGCCAAGCTGGTCAGCGGCGCGTAGGCGCCGGCCCGGGCTGCGACATCGCCGGTGCGCCGCCCTCCACGGGGCCGGCGTACGGCTGTCCGGACGCATTGCTTCACGAGATCTACACCAAAGCTGGGTTTGAGAAGCCCACTTTGCGGCAAGTCCAGATAGCCGGGGTTGTACCGCCCACTCTGCGGAAGGCCACAAAAGCAGGGCCTCGGCGGGCCACAGAAGGCCGCCGAAGAGCTCCATAAATCGTTCGTAAGCATAGTTCGACAATCATCGAACAAGTGATACTATTAGTGCCGGAGCAAAATCATGCGACACACGGAGATAGTTCTGAAATCTTTTGATAACGAGGCTCGGGAGACCCCTACCCACGAGCTTCACGACGAGAGCAAGCGCACGCGGACGCGCGGCGAGCATGCCACCAAGGCATCCGCCCCTTCCAGCCGGCGCACGCCCCGCCGTCGCCCGGCCACCACTGGCGCACGCCGCCAGACCGCGGCCGAGGCACGTGCGGTCGGCGCCACCAGTGGCGCCATGACAGAAAACTCGCTCGACCTGTTCCTGCGGGCGGCCCGCGCGCACGCGCTGCTGACCGCTGACGAGGAGATCGAGCTGGCCCAGCGCATCGAGCGCGGCGACTTGGAAGCCAAGGAGCGGATGATCAACTCCAATTTGCGGCTTGTCGTCTCGCAGGCGCGCCGGTATCAGGGCCATGGCCTTCCGATGGAGGACCTGGTCCAGGAGGGAATGCTGGGGCTGATCCGCGCGGTCGAGAAGTTCGACTGGCGGCGTGGCTTCAAGTTCTCCACCTACGGCACGCTGTGGATCCGTCAGGCATTGCAGCGCGGCCTGCAGAACCACGGGCGGACGATCCGGCTCCCGGTGCACGTCGCCCAGCGCCAGACCAAGGTGCGCAAGGTCGAGTCCGACCTCAGCACCAAGCTGGGACGTGAGCCCACCGACGAGGAGATCGCGGCCGAGGCCAAGATCGATGTCGAGGAGGTGGCGGAGCTGCGCGAGCTGACCCGCGGCCTGACGAGTCTTGATCAGCCGGTCGGCGAGGACGGCGAGACCGCCTTCGGTGACCTGCTCGCCTCGGATCGGCCCCAGCCGGTCGAGGAGGTCGAGGAGGCCGAGCGCGTGGGCATCATCAGCGGCGCTGTCGCTGAGCTGCCCGAGCCTGAGCGCAACGTCATCTCGCTTCGCTTCGGCCTCGCCGGAGCCGAGCCCCTCAATCTCCGCCAGACGGGGATCGAGCTCGGAATCCCGATGAGCAAGGCGCGCGAGTTGGAGCAGCAGGGCCTCAACCGGCTGGCCAAGACCTCGAGCCTCGAGGAGCTTCGCCGGGCGGCCTAAGCCCACTCTTTGCCAAAGCGCCGGTCGCGGATCCCGCGGCCGGCGTTTTGTCGTTAACGGGTGGTTTCGTGCTCCTCGGGAGGCAGGACGCCGACGCGGTCCAGGGCGCTGATCGCCGCCGCCCCCGCCGAGCGGGCAGACAGGGCATCCGGGTCCGGGCGCAGGCGGGCGGAGTAGATCGAGGGGGCGCCGAGACGGCGCGCGATCACGGTCGCCTCGATCACGGCGACGAGCGTCGGCGCCATCAGCGAGTCGAAGTTGCGCGTCAGCTCAAGCACGAGCACGACGGCCGAGAGGGGTCCCTGCATCGCCGCCGCCAGGAACGCGCCGCCGCCGATCAGGGCATAGCTGCCGACCGCTGCGCCCGGCCACAGATGGCTCCACAGCGTCCCCAGCACCCCGGCGAGCAGGACCCCGACCGTCAGCGTGGGGGTGAACAGGCCGCCCGGCGAGCCCGCCCCCAGGCAGGCCGCCGTGGCCAGGGGCTTGAGCACGAGCAGGATGCACAGCATCCCGAGGGAGAGGCTGCCCAGCGCCTCGAGCTGGACGATGCCCTTGCCGTTGCCCAACAGCTGCGGGTACTGGATCGAGACAACCCCGAGCAGGGCGAAGACGACCACCGGCGCGGCGAGCCGCCCCCACCGACGGGGGCGCAGCGCGGCCGCTCGCTGGACGATCCGCACCCAGGCGATCGCCGCCACGCCGATGATCGGGCCGGCGAGGACTCCCCACGCCAGCTGGGAGGGATGCAGCGCGTAGCGCGGCAGGTTGTACGTGGGGCCGGTGCCCAGGAAGATCCACGCCACGGCCGTGGCTGTCACCGAGGTGGCCAGCGCGGGGAGCACGAGCGGCAGCGCCACCGTCCCGAGCAGCACCTCGAGCGCGAACAGGGCCCCCCCGAGGGGAACGTTGTAGACGGCGGCAAAGCCCGCGCCCGCGCCCGAGGCCACGAGCAGGCGCCGCTGCCAGACCGGCAGCCCCGCCCACTCCGAGAGCCAGCTGGCGGCCGACGCTCCGGCCAGCTGGGGGGCGGCCTCGCGGCCTAGCGAAACGCCCAGCCCGACGGTGACGATCGAGAGCACCCCGCGGGCGACGCTGGGCAGCGGGTCGAGCTGGCCGCCGCGCAGCCACAGCGCCTCAGAGACCTCAGTTCCGCCCGACGTCGGGAGCCGACCCAGGACAATCGTGCCGCCGGTCACGAGCAGCGCCGCCACGAGCAGAGCGACCACGTGGCGCCAGCCGGCGGCCGCCTCGACGCCGTCGAGGAACGGACCCTTGCGGTAGCCGTAGGCGACGTGCTCGACCAGCCGCAGGAGCCCGATGAGCGCCGACACGGCGATTCCGGTGGCCACGCCGATCGTCACGACGATCATCCAGAAGCGCAGGGTGTAGCCGGCGACGATTCCCCGCCCGGTCACGTTGGGCTGGTGCGAGGACCAGCGGCGGGTGCCTCGGGGCGCGGAATCGCCGGGGGTCATGTGGTGCCCGATTATGATCGCGGCCGTCCGCCGCAGCCGGGAGCCGCTACGCTTGCGCCGTGTCCACGCTCCGCTACCGCCGGGTTGTGGTCAAGCTCAGCGGGCGTGCCTTTGCCGGCGCTGCCGACTTCGGCCTTGACTCCGACTCGCTGGGCTACGTCGCCGATCAGCTGATCGCCGCCCGGGCGATGGGCGTCGAGGAGGCCGTCGTCGTGGGTGGCGGCAACTTCTTCCGCGGCAACGTCGCCGACGACTGGGACATCGAGCGTGCCGAGGCCGACAACATCGGCATGCTCGGCACGGTGATGAACGGCATCCTCCTGCGCGGGGTGCTCAAGCACCGAGGACTCGACGACGTGCGCCTGATGACCGCGCTGCCGATGCCCTCCATGGCCGAGCCGTTCATCCGCCTGCGGGCGGTCTCCCACCTCGAGCGCGAGCGGCTCGTGCTGCTGGCCTGCGGCATCGGCCAGCCGTATGTGACCACCGATTACCCCGCGGTACAGCGCGCGATCGAGCTCAACGCCGACGCGATCCTGCTCGCCAAACACGGCACCGACGGGATCTACGACCGCGATCCCCGCAAGGACCCCGGGGCCCTGCGCTACGACAGCCTTGGCTACAAGGACGTGCTCGAGCACGACCTCCGGGTCATGGACCAGCAGGCGATCGTGCTCGCGCGCGACTACGGGCTGCCGCTGCACGTCTTCGACTTCGATGAGCGCGACGCGATCTCGGCCATCTGCCGCGGCGAGAACCGCGGCACGTACATCTCGCCGGAGACGACGCTCGTCACTTCAGCCGTCGCTGCCTAGCGCGGCCACGAGCTCCGCGAGGCCGGCGAAAATCGCCCCGCCGCTGTCGACGACGAAGGTCTCCACCTGAAGATTGACGGCCACCCCCGGCTCGCCGCTCTGGCGCAGATCGGAGCGCAGCCCGAAGCAGCGCAGGCCGAGCGCCGCGCCGAAGCCGAGCTCGGCCACCGTGCCCGAGTCGGGCTCCTGGCCATCGAGGTGAGCGACGAGCAGCTCGCAGGAGCGGATCGCCGCGGCGTTGGCGCGGCCGATGGCCAGCGCGCGCTCGCCGTCGCCCACCCCCGCCGGCGTGACCGTGTCCAGGGACCACGGGTCGACCGGCTCGACCACGGTCGCGAGTGCCGGCAGGTAGACACGCGCGTAGTAGTCGCGTCCGGCCTCCGTGAAGCCGAGTGGGCTGGCCACATAGCAGCGCCGCTTGGGCATGGCGATGAGTATGGGCGCTGGAGCCTCACTACGCTCCACCCTCACCGGCGAGCACCTCGCGGCCTCCGTCGGCGCCTAGGTCAATCGGAGCTCCTCGTCGCCCGCCCGGACCACATCGCCGCGATGCAGCTGCCGGCCGCGGCGCATCTCGCCCTCGCCGTTGACGAGCACCGGCTGAGCGGCCAGGAACGCCTTGATCTCGGCGCCGCTGTCGACCACCCCGGCGAGCTTGAGCAGCTGGCCGAGCCGGATCATCTCGCCGCGGATGGCGATCTCGCGCTCCATCCGATCCACGCTAACGGTCAGGCGGGGGCCAGCGCCTCCAGCAGCTTTCCGACCTTGTCCGGGGGCGCGATCGGGCTGAGCACCGCCGTCGTGATCCCGCCGGCCACGAACTCCCCGACGCGGGCGCGGATCTCATCGGGCGAGCCGAACACGAAGATCTCCCGGATGAGCTCCTCGGAGGCGAGCTCCATCGCCCGCTTGCGGTCGCCCGCCTCGTAGGCCTGGACCATCGGGTCCAGCTGCTCGGCCCAGCCCAGCCAGCGAAAGAACGCCGCGTACACGGGCACGCTTCCATAGGCGGAGAACATCGCACGGGCCAGCTGCGCACCCTGCTCGGGATCCCCGGGAATGACGAAGAACCGGCACACGAGCTCGGTCGACCCCTCCGGGCGCCCGGACTCGCGCTCGCCCGCCCGGTGGGCCTCGACCACCTTCGGCAGCCCGGACAGCGGCAGGAAGTTGGTAAAGGCGCCGTCGGCCACCCGGCCGGCGAGGCCGAGCATCTTCGGCCGCAGGGCCGCGAGGACGATCGGCACCGGGGTGGTGACCGGCCGCTCCAGGCGCAGGCCGCCGAAGCCCTTCTCCGCCGGCACCGACAGGACCGGTCGCAGCTGGTCGACCGCATCGCGGATCCGGGAGAGCGGCCTCTCGAACGTCAAGCCGTTGAAGCGCTCGACGATCACGTTCGACGAGGCGCCGAGTCCGAGCACGAACCGCCCGCCGCTGGCCTCCTGCATGGCGGCGGCTGTCTGGGCGAGGACCGCCGGCCCTCGCGTGTACGGGTTGACGATCCCGGTGGCCAGCCGCATCCGCTCGGTCACTCCGATCGCGACCGACAGGGTGGTGAAACCGTCGGTGCCGTTCGGCGTCTCGCCTGACCACAGGTCGTCATAGCCGAGCGCCTCGGCGCGCCGATACAGCTCGGGATGGTCAGGCAGCGGCACTCCCGTGAACGGCACGGTCAGCGCCCAGCGCGTCTTCGGACGATCGGTCACGGGCGCGTCGACATTATCTGGCCGAGACGCTCCGGCGCGGTCAGGCCCTCGCGAAACGCCCGCTCGGCGTCGAGCTCGTCGGCGCCGCGCGCGCCACCGATCACGAGGTGCGGCCGGCCGGCCGCCTGCAGCTGCGCGGCCAGGCCGAGTTCGGGTCGCTGCCCGGCGCAGACGACGACCGTGTCGGCGGGCACGGCCGCCGGCTCGCCGGCCGGGTCGCGGATCCACACCGTCCCGGGCTCGATTCGCTCGTACTCGATCCCGGTCAGGGTCTGGACGCCCGCCGCCCGCAGCTCGGTGAGGACGGCCCACCGCGTCGACGGGCCGATCCGCTCCCCGACGCGTTCGCCGCGGCGCATCAGGGTCACGGCGCGCAGCGGGGGCGACGACGACGGCCGCTCTCCGCGCAGGCCGTACCGGGCATAGAAACCGCCACGATGGCTGAGCAGGTGCGCGACGTCGACGCCGATCCCGCCCGCGCCGATGATGGCCACGCTCGAGCCTGGCTCCGGGAGCTCGCGTGCGCCGATGAGCAGTTCGGCGTAGCTGACGACGTGATCGAGCTCGGCACCCGGCACGTCGATCGCCCGCGGGGTCACCCCGGTGGCCACGACGACGCCGTCGTAGTCGTTCAGCGCCGCGGCATCATCGACGGCCGTCCCCAGCGAGACCGCGACCGCGAGCGCCGCCAGCTCGGACGCGAAGTACTCGCCGGTGAGCGCGTAGTCCTCCTTGCCGGGGATCCGGCCGGCCATCCGGAACTGGCCGCCGAGGGCGCCCCCCGCCTCGAACAGGCTGACGGAGTGGCCGGCGACGGCCAGCGCGCGGGCCGCCTCCATGCCCGCCGGCCCGCCGCCGACGACGGCCACCCGCGCGCTTCCGGTGGCGTGCCCGCGCGCGAGCTCGTAGCCCGCTCGCGGGTTGACCACGCACGAGACCCGTTGGTCGAAGATCGAGCGGTCGATGCACGCCTGGTCACAGGCGATGCACACGTTGACGGCGCGGCCGCGACGGCTGCGCTCCACGATCGCGGCATCGGCGAGGAACGGCCGCGCCAGCGACACGAAGTCGGCGTCGCCGGCGGCGAGCGCCTCGTCGGCGAGCGCCAGCGTGTTGATCCGGTTCGAGGCGATCACCGGCACGCTCGCCGCCTCGCGGATCGCCCGCGCCCAGGGGCGCCACGCGCCGTGGGGGACGACCAGCTGCACAGTCGGGATCCGCGCCTCGTGCCAGCCGATGCCGACGTTGATGGCGTCGACCGCGCCGCCGTCGGCGAGCGCCGCCGCCAGCTCGAGCAGCTCATCGTGCGGCGTGCCGCCGTCGACGAGGTCGGCGCCGGAGATCCGGTAGACGACGGCCTGCCCCGGGCCGGCCGCCGCCCGCACGGCCGCCGCGACCTCGAGCGGGAAGCGCATCCGCCGCAGCGCATCCCCGCCCCACTCGTCGTCGCGCAGGTTGGTCAGCGGCGCGGTGAACTGGTTGAGCAGGTAGCCCTCGGAGCCCATGATCTCGACGCCGTCGAAGCCGAGTTCGCGCGCTCGCGCCGCGCCATCGGCGAAGTCGGCGATCGTGGCCAGCACCTCCTCGTGGTGCAGCGAGCGCGGCTCGCAGCGGCTGTAGCGCGAGTAGACCGGCGACGGGGCGACCGGCTGCAGGCCGAAGGACTCCTCGTAGGCGTAGCGCCCGGCATGGAAGAGCTGCAGCAGGACGCGGGCGCCCGCCTCGTGCACCGCCGTGGCCACGGCCGCCAGCTTCGTCGTGTCCGCGTCGTCGTTGACGAAGCTGTAGTTGCGCCCGCCGGCCCCGACGCGGCTGACCGCCGAGCCGCCGGTCACGATCAGCGCGGCCCCGCCCGCCGCGCGCTCGCGGTAGAAGGCCGCCAGCGCGGCGCCGCCATCCTCGAGTCCCTCGAGCCCGACGTGCATCGAGCCCATCACGATCCGATGGGGCAGCGCCAGCGGGCCGATCGACCCCGGGCGCCAGACGTGCTCCATCAGCTCAACAGAGCACGGGCGATCGTCGTCTTCTGGATCTCGGCGGTGCCCTCTTCGAAGCGCTGCGCCCGGGCGTCCCGGTAGACGCGCTCGATCGGGCTCGAGGACCAGTAGCCGACGCCGCCGTGGACCTGCAGCGCGCCGTCGGTGACACGCTGGAGCATCTCGGAGGCGAACAGCTTGGCCATCGCCGACTCGGCGTTGGCGCCGCCCCCAGCCTCCCACTGGTGCGCTGACTGCATCGTCAGCGCCCGCGCGGCCTGGATGTCGGTCGCCATCTCGGCCAGCTTGAAAGCGATCGCCTGGCGCTGGGCGATCGGCTTGCCGAACGTCTCGCGCTGCTGGGCGTACTCGAGCGCCAGGTCGAGCGCACGCCGGGCCAGCCCGACGCAGGTCATCGCCACCGAGATCCGGCTGGGGGCGAGGAAGCCGCTGAGCGCCACCCCCAGCCCGTCGCCCTCGTCGCCGAGGCGATTGGCGACCGGCACCGGCGCCCGGTCGAAGATCAGGTGCCCGTGGTCGGTGCCGCGCACGCCCATCGTCTCGGGCATCTCGTTGGCGGTCACGCCCTCGCCGTGCGGCGGGACCATCAGCGCGACCGTGCCGTCGGCGCCGCGCGTCCCCTCCACCCGTGCGAACAGCAGCAGGTAGTCGGCGATCGTCCCGAACGTGATCAGGTGCTTCTCGCCGCTCAGGTAGTACGTGTCCCCGTCGCGCACGACGCTCGCGCGCAGGTCGGCGCCCGTGCCGGCGGTCGGCTCGGTGAGCGTGAAGGCGACCTTGATCTCGCCGGCGACGAGCGGCAGCACGAAGCGCTCACGCTGCTCGTCGGTGGCATGAGAGTCCAGCGGGCGCCAGACCCCGTTGCAGACGTGGACGATCATCCGCAGCGACGCGTGCGACATCGCGAACAGCTCGATCAGCGGCAGGTAGCGGGTGAACGGGATCCCGCGGCCGCCGTACTCGACGGGAGCGGCGAGGCGCAGATATCCGCGGTCGCGCAGCTCGTCCCACAGCTCCATCGGCACCCGCCGCTCGGACTCGATCGCGCTGCGCCCAGCGCTCGCCGTCGGACTGGACGTAGGCGCGGATCTCGTCGGTGAGGGCGCTCAGCTCGTCATCGGTGGGGACCGCGCTGGTCGTTGTCATCTCGCAATCGCCTTTCTCTCGGCCAGCCCGCGAGCCTGGTCGCGCAGGATGAACTTCTGGATCTTGCCTGACGGCGTGCGCGGCAGCTCGGACACGATCTCCAGGCGCTCGGGCCAGTAGGTCTTGGTCACGCGGTGGGCGTCGAGGTGGGCCTGCATGCCGGCGAAGTCGAGCTCCTCGTCCGTGCGCGAGCACGACGAACGCGCAGGCCCGCTCGCCGAGGCGAGCGTCGGGCATCGCCACGATCGCCACGTCGGCGACCGCGGGATGGGCATAGAGCAGCTGCTCGATCTCGGCCACCGGCACCTTCTCGCCGCCGCGGTTGATGACGTCCTTGACCCGCCCGGTGATCCGCAGCTGCCCATCGGCATCCAGCGTCGCCAGGTCACCGCTGCGATACCAGCCGTCGGGCGTGACCGCCTCCGCTGTCAGATCCGGGCGGTTGAGGTAGCCGTCGAACAGGCAGTCGGTGAGCACCTCGAAGTTGCCCTCGGTCGCGGGCGGGAGCTCGCGGCCGTCGTCGTCGACGATCCGCAGGCGAACGTTGGGCATCGCGCCCCCGTCGCTGGCCCACGCGCGCTCGGGCGGTCCACCGGGGGTGAAGGCGGCGCCCAGGCAGCTCTCGGTCGTCCCCCACGCCCCACCGACCTCGGCCTGAAGGGCCGTCGCGCGCCTCGCGGGCGAGCTCGCGCGGGATCGCCGCGCCGGTGGCGACGAACGTCCTGAGCGCGGCCGGCGGCTCGCCGCGTTCGCCCGCGACCCGCACGAGGTCGGCGAGGAACGGCGTCGCGCACTGGACGAACGTCACCCCCCAGCGCTGCATCGCGTCGAAGCCGCGGTCGGCATCCCAGACCTCCTGCATCGACCTGGGCGGCGCCGAGGCGCAGGGCGATCCACATCCCGTAGAGAAAGCCCGTCTGGTGGGCGAGCGGCGATGGGATGTAGATGACGTCGCCGGCGGTCAAACCGAAGTGGGCGATGTGGGCGTCGGCCGCGCGGTCGAGCACGTCGTGGCGGTGCAGCACGCCCTTGGGCTCGCCGGTCGAGCCCGAGGTGAACAGCAGCTGGGCGGTGGCCTCGCCGGATGGCCGGCGGGCGGCCAGCCGCGCGCCATCGGGCGCCGGCGAGCGCTCCAGCAACTCGTCGTATCCCTCGCCCATCACGACCACGTGCTCGAGCGCCGGCAGCCGCGGCTGCAGGTCGGAGGCCATGGCGGCGTGGTCGCGCCCACGGAAGCGGTCGGGCACGAACAGCACCCGGGCGGCCGAGGCCCGCAGCATGAACTCCAGCTCGTGCTCGCGGAAGATCGGCATCAGCGGCTCGCACACCGCGCCGACACGCAGCGTCCCCAGCGCGATCGCCAGGAACTCGAGCCGGTTGGGCAGCTGGAAGGCGACCGGCTCGCCCGGTGCGACGCCCAGCTCCAGCAGCGCCGCGGCCGCCCGCTCGGAGGCCTGCAGCAGTTGCGCCCAGGTCATCTCGCGCGTCTGCCCGGCGGCGTCGACCTCCATCGCGCGGCTCGTCCGTGAGGATGCGCCTCGGCGTGCGCCTCCAGGTCGTCGAGGATCAAGCCTGCACCGAGGTGGGCACCCGCGGCGTGACGGCGGCCGGGATCCCGATCGCGTTCATGTGGTCGAGGAACTCCGGGTAGGAGATGCGATAGGCGTGGGGATAGGACAGCTCGGTGACGCCCTCGGCGGTCGAGCCGGCGATCGCCAGTGCCATCAGCACGCGGTGATCGTTGAAGGAGGACAGCTCGGCGCCGTACAGCCGGTCGACGCCTTCGAACTCCATGTCGTTGCCGTCGAACTCGACCCGGGCGCCCATCTTGCGCAGCTGCAGCATCGAGGCGACGCGGTCTGACTCCTTGAGGCGCACGTGGGACACATGGGAGAGCACGGTGCGCCCGCGGGCCCGGCTGGCCAGCGTCGAGAGGATCGGCACCATGTCAGGGAGGTCGCGGCAGTCCAGCCGGCCGGCGACCGGCGGCGTCCCGTCGTGGTCGATGGAGATCGACATGCCGTCGTCGGCGAACCGCATGGGCACGCCGACCCCCTGAAGCTCCTCCAGCACCTGTGCCTCGGGATGGCCGTGGATCGGCACGAGGCTGCGGAAGGTCACGTTCGAGGGATGAAGGGCGCATGCCGACAGTCCGAACGCCGCCGAGCCGATGTCCGGCGGCAGCACGACGTCGCCGGCCCGCGGGCGGCCCTGGGGCTCGATGTCGAATCGGCGCCAATCCTCGCGGACGGCCACCTCGAGCCCGAACTGGCGCATCATGTCGACCGTCAGCTCGAGGAAACCGCGCTCGTTGAGGTCGCCGGAGACCTCGATCGTCGTCGGACCCTCGGCGAACGGCGCGAGCATCAGCAGGCCGCTGATCCACTGTGAGAGCGTGCCGTCGATGTGGATGTGGCCGCCCCGGGGTCGGCCGGGATGGACGGTGACCGGCAGGCTCTGGCCCTCGTAGTCGACCTTGACGCCGAGGCGCTGCAGGGCGCGCAGCAGCGGACCGATCGGCCGGCGCTTGAAGTACCGCTGTCCGGTGATCGTCACCGGGCGGTCGGCGAGCGCCGCCAGCCCGATCAGGAAGTACAGCGTCGTGCCCGAGCTGCCGACCGAAACCTCGGCGGCCTTGGGGGAGAACCCGGCGTCGCCGCGAACCCGCCAACCGTCGCCGGCGGCGGCGATGTCGGCCCCCAACCCGCGCAGCGCCTGCACGGTGAAGCCGACATGGCGAGCGTCGGTGCGCGCGCGGATCGTGCTCTCCCCGTCGGCCAGCGCGGCCAGCATCAGCGCGCGGTGGGCGTGGTACTTGGAGGGCGGAATCAGGATCTCCCCTTCGAGGGGCCCCTTGGCCTTGGCTACCAGCAGACGCATCGATGACTCCAGTCCGGGGGAACCCGGGGCAGGTTATCGGCGGGGGTGGCCGGTCCCGACCCCCCAAACGGGGGTTTCGCGGGTCGCCGGCCGGCGGCATGCCTACAGCTCGCCACTGCCGCGGGGCACCAGCTCCACGGGCACGACGAGCCGCCGCGGGGTCCGCGCGTCGCCGTCTATCCGGGCGAAGGCCAGCTCGGCACCCAGCTGGCCCAGCCGGTAGGGATCGGTGCGCACGACCGAGACCTCCAGGAGGTCGGCCAGCTCGAAGTCATCGAAGCCGACCAGCGCCATGCTGTGCCGGGCCGCCCGCAGCGCGTGCAGCGTGCCCACCGTGCACCGGTTGTTGCCGCCGAAGATCGCCGTCGGGCGCCGTGCCCGCGGCAGCGAGAGGAGCCCGGTGACCGCGTCGGCGGCCGCCTGCCAGGTGCTGTTGTCCAGAGCGACCAGGTCCGGGTCGGGCTCCACCCCCGCGGCGGCCAGGGCGCGGCGATAGCCCTTCAGGCGCTCCCGGGCCGTGTACAGATCCCGGCGGTCGCCCACGAAGGCGATCCGGCGGTGGCCGTGGGCGACCAGGTGCTGGACGCCGCGCCGGGCGCCGACGGCGTTGTCGATGAGGACCGTATCGGCCTGGGTGCGGGCCGGTGGCCGGTCGAGGAACACGGTGTGGCCGTGCAACCCGCCCTCCTGCAGGTAACGGTGGTCGGGGCCCGCGGGGACGATCAACAGCGCGTCGACGCGGCGGCGCAGCAGGGCGATCACGAGCTCGCGCTCGCGGACGGGGTCCTCGAGGGCGGAGGCGGTAATGAGCAGGCTCTGGCGCTCGCGGGCGCTCTCCTCAACCGCCTGGGCGATCACCGAGTAGAACGGGTTGCCCACGTCCTCGATCACCAGACCGAGCGTGTTGGAACGGTCGCCGTGGCGCAGGCTGGCCGCCAGGTCGTTGCGCTCGTAGCGCAGCTCGGCGGCGGCCGCCAGCACCTTCGCCACGGTGGCCGCGCTCACCCCCGGCTCGCCGTTGACCACGCGTGAGACCGTCTTCAGGCTCACGCCCGCCAGACGCCCCACGTCGACCATCGTCGCTCGAGCCCCTCTCTCCACGGTGGCTTGACAATAGACAACGTTGTCACCTAGGGTGCGGCCGGGAGATCACGCGCCGTGAATGAACGTTGGAGAGAGGCAGGCAGGCGCCGGTGAGCGCCGGAACGCCCCCGGAGGCGGGCGGCCAGTCCGTGTCTGCGCCGACCGCCGGGGAGGCGCCGATCCTCGAGGCGCGAGAGATCGTCAAGACGTTCGGGCATGTCCACGCGCTGCGCGGGGCCAACTTTCAGGCCAATGCCGGCGAGGTGGTGGCCCTGATCGGCGACAACGGCGCCGGCAAGTCGACGCTCACCAAGGTCATCTCCGGTGTCACCGCACCGGACTCCGGACAGCTGCTGTTCGAGGGCCACGCCACCGACATCTCCTCGCCCGCCGCCGCCCAGCAGCTCGGGATCGAGACCGTCTATCAGGACCTCTCGCTGGCCCCCGACCTCGATGGCTCCGCCAACATCTTTCTGGGAAGGGAGATCTACCGTCCAGGAGTCCTCGGCAAGCTCGGCGTGCTCGACCGCGGGGCGATGCGCGCCGGCGCGATCACGGCCTTCACCGAGCTCGGCGTGGCAATCCGCGATCCCGACGTGGCCGTCGGCTATCTCTCAGGCGGCCAGCGCCAGGGCGTGGCCGTGGCCCGGGCGGCGTCGTGGGCGAGCAAGGTGATCATCATGGACGAGCCGACGGCGGCGCTGGGCGTGGTCCAGTCGGCCCGCGTGCTCGACGTGATCCGCCGGGTCCGCGACCGCGGCCTGGCGGTCATCCTGATCAGCCACAACATGCCCGAGGTGCTTGACGTCGCCGACCGGATCGAGGTCCTGCGCCTCGGCGAGCGCGTCGCCTCGTTCACGCGCGCGGAGGCCACCCTCGAGTCCTTGGTGGGAGCGATGACCGGCGCCTACGTGCAGGAGACACCCACAAGCGATGGGTCGGTCACCGAGCGATGACCGGCGCCTACGTGCAGGAGACACCCACAAGCGATGGGTCGGTCACCGAGCGATGACCGGCGCCTACGTGCAGGAGACACCCACAAGCGATGGGTCGGTCACCGAGCGATGACCGGCGCCTACGTGCAGGAGTCCCGGTGAGCTCAGGTCCGGTCACCAGCCCCGAGACGTCTCCCGGGGAGCAGGGCGCGCCCGAGGGTCAGCAGGACGGCGTGAGGCGCCTGCGGGGACGGGTCTTCGCGCCCACCAGCCCGGTGTGGATCTTCCTCGCGCTGGTGGTGATCGTCCTCGTCTTCAGCGTGATGAAGCCCCACCAGTTCCTGTCGAGCTTCGACATCAAGACGATCTTCATCAACGCGTCGGTCGCGCTGATGCTCTCGGTGGGGATGACGTACGTGATCATCACCGCCGGAATCGATCTCTCGGTCGGCTCGGTGCTCGTCATGTCCGGAGTGCTGGCCGCCAAGCTCATGATCGCCCTCGGCGGGGGCGCGGCCAGCGCCTCGACGGCCGGCTGGTGGCCGATCCTCGCCGGTCTGGCCATCGGGTTACTCGTCGGCGTCGGCTGGGGCGCGGTCAACGGCCTGCTGATCTCACTGCTCGACATCCCCCCCCTGATCGTCACCCTGGGCACCTTCGGGATGGCGCTCGGGCTGGCCGACGTGATCACCGGTGGCGTCGACGTCTCCGGGATTCCCGCCAAGCTCAACACGACGATCGGCGCCGGCTCGCTGGGGCCGATCCCGGTGCTGGTGGTCATCGCCGTGGTGGTGACGGTCGTGCTCGGGCTCGTTCTCCACCTGACCCGCTTCGGCCGCTACACATACGCGATCGGCTCCAACGCCGAGGCGGTGCGGCGCGCCGGGATCAACGTCAACTGGCACCTGATCAAGGTCTACGCGCTCGCCGGCCTGCTCGCCGGGTTGGGCGGCGACCTCAGCCTCGCCTACTTCACCACGACGACGATCTCCGGCCACGTGACCGACAACCTGACGGCGATCTCGGCCGTGGTCATCGGCGGCACGAGCCTGTTCGGAGGCAGCGGCACGATGTTCGGCACGGTGGTGGGCGTCTTCATCCCCGTCGTGCTGGCCAGCGGCCTCGTGATCGTCGGGGTCCAATCGTTCTGGCAGCAGGTGATGATCGGGGCGATCCTGATCGTCGCCGTCTACTTCGATCAACTCCGCCGGAAAGCGCGGGCGCGGCAGTGATCGGCCAGTCAAGGCACACACAAGGAGGAGAGATGCACACAAGAATGCGCGCCGTCGTGCTGGGCACGGTGGTCGCCGTCGGACTCGCGATCGCCGGCTGCGGCTCGAGCTCCAGCTCAAGCTCGAGCTCCAGTGCGGCCGGCGGGGGAGCCACAAGCTCCGCGGCCAGCTCGAGCTCCAGCTCGGGCAGCAAGTCGCTGGCGCTGATCCAGGGCACCAAGGCCGACAACTTCTACGTGACGATGGGCTGTGGAGCCAAGGCCGAGGCCGGCAAGCTCGGCTACACGATCAACGTCCAGGGTCCGGCCGATTTCGCGGCTCCCGAGCAGATCCCGATCGTCAATGCGGTCACCGCCCAGAAGCCAGGCGCCGTCCTGATCGCCCCCACCGACACCCACGCCCTGATCGCCCCGATGAACGCGATGAAGTCGGCGGGCATCAAGGTCGTGCAGGTTGACACGACGGTCACCGACAAGTCGATCGCCGCCGCCTCCGTCTCCTCGAACAACATCGAGGGCGGCGCCAAGGCGGCCGACGAGATGGCCAAGCTGATCGGCAGCAAGGGCTCCGTCGTGGTGATGAACGAGCAGCCGGGCGTCTCGACCACCGAGCAGCGGATCCAGGGCTTCCTGCAGGAGATCAAGAAGTACCCCAACATCAAGCCGCTCGCCACCCAGTACGTCGGCGACAACCCGACCAAGGCGGCCCAGGCGATCACCGCTCTGTACTCGGCCCACCCCGATCTGGCCGGCGTGTTCGCCACCAACGTGCTCGTCGCCGAGGGCGTGGACACCGGGCTGAAGAGCACCGGCGCGGCCAGCAAGGTCAAGATCATCGGCTACGACGCCGACCCCACTCAGGTGTCCGATCTCAAAAGCGGGGTCGTCCAGGCGCTGATCGCGCAGGAGCCCTACCAGGAGGGCGTCGACGGCGTGCAGCAGGCCGTCAACGCGCTCACCGGCAAGCCGACCAAGTCGATCCTCACCGGTCTGGCAGTGCTCACCAAGGCCAACCTCGCCGCGATGAGCAAGTTCATCTACAAGAGCAGCTGCTGACGGCTCATTGAAGTGTCGTGCCGGCTCACCTCAGTGAGCCGGCACGACCTCGTCACCGGGGATCGTGATCTCGGCGATCGTGAGGTTGCCTGTCGTCGGGTCGTTGGGCGACCGGCTTGTCATGTCGAGCCTCACCGCGGTGGTGCCGACCGGACGGAAGCTGATCGTCGTCGGCTGGTCCGACGACGACGCGTAGGACACGTGCTGCCCGGTCACCGGCACCCACGCCAGCCCGTTCCAGTAGGTGACGGTGACTGTCGCCGGCAACTGGTTGTGATCGTCGAGCGTGTAGTCGACGTTCAGCTGACCGAACCGCTGCGGGCGGGGCCACGTGATACTGACCCAGTCCTCCGGATGCGACGCGGTGATCGCCGGCAGCGTCTGCGTCGCCGCCTTCGAATAGCGGTTAGACCACCCTCCGGACGTGCTGATCCCGTCGAGCATCGCCGCCGGCACGGTGCTGCTCGTCCCGAAGTCAGAGCCGCCGTCGGCGAAGACGCCTCCGGAGAAGCTCGCGTCGGCGACCGGATGCTCAGGGCCGGCGGCGAGGGCGAGATCCTGTCCGCTCCGGAAGTGGCGGGTCACGATGACGAGCATGCGGACGCGCCTGCCCACCCCCGGGATCACGCCGCGAACCGCGAACCGGCCGGGTCGCGCGTAGCGACGCGCGTTCACGCGTGACCAGTCGACCGGGAGCTGCTGGGTGACGCCGTCGGTGTCGAGCACCGTCGCGGTCGCGGGGAGGACGGGAGGCGTCCCCACGGGCACGACAGCGGGCGGGATCTGCACCCGGGCGATGTCGTAGACGGTGACGAACGCCCGCGCAGGGATGCTCGTCCCCGCGGCCGTCCCCTGGACGGCCACCGTCCCGGGCCGGTCCAGACGTCTCGGCGCATTCCACTGGACGGGGATGGCGTGCGTCTGGCCATCGCCGTCGACGCCGACGACGGTGTCCGGCAGGGCGGGCGCGTTCCCGCGCTGCCGGCGCACGTAGGCCGGCTGGAGCGCGATCAGGCCGCGGCCGGAGGCGCCGTTCGAGTACAGGGTGGTGATCGCCGGCAGCAGACCCGGTGCCGAGACCCGGACGGTGATCGGACCCGGGCTCGCCTGGGCCTGCACGATGGACAGCTCCTTGCCGTTGAAGGCGTCGTGCGTCGATGAGGTGTACCCCTCGGCGTCGTCCTGCTTGCCGTTGTCGGCCCCCGCGAAGCTCCCCGCCCCCGTCACCGCGGTGTGGATCGCGTTGGCGGCGTCGGGAACCTCGACGCCGTGGGCGTCGACCACCTGCACGGTGAGGTAGGACAAGGACTTGCCGTCGTCGGGGATGACCGTGCGGTCCGGCGTCACCCGCAGGGCGGAGGCACGGCCGGCGGTGTCGACCTCGTCGCGCGCGACGACGTGCCCGGCTGCATCATGGGCGACCGCCACGAGCCGTCCGGGCTTGAACGGCACGTCCCAGGCTAGGTGGAGGTTGCCCGAGCTGCCGTTCGGGCTCTGATAGCTCCCCGGGCAGGCGCCGCCGGTGAAGGTGTTGTCATCGCCCGGACACTGCTGGGTCTCGAGGTAGTGCGCGCCGTCGGTCGAGGTCTTGTCGGCGAACGACCTCGTGCCGAGGGAGACCCCGTTGAGGAACAGCTCGACCGTGGGCTCGTTGGCATACGCGCGCACCTGCACGGTCTGCCCGGGCCGGTAGTTCGTCCAGTTCATCGGCAGCAGGTGAACCATCGGCTTCTGGGTCCACTGCGACTGAAACAGGTAGTAGGAGTCCTTCGGAAAGCCGGCGGTGTCGACGGCGCCGAAGAACGAGGTCTTGACCGGGAACATGGTGTACGGCGTCGGCTCGCCGATGTAGTCCCAGCCGGCCCACAGGAACTGACCGGCGAAGAACTGCCGGTCGCGAACCTTCTTGAGGTCGTACTCGTTGCTCAGCGTCCACGAGTTCAGGTTGTTGTCGTAGGACGAGAGCTCGTACTTGCCGGGCGTGAAGTTCTGCCCCGTGTTGAGCTGGCCGGGGTCCTGGTAATACCCGCGCGTCGAGGTCTCCGACGACGATTCTGACTCGAAGAAGAACGTGTTCGGATACTGCGCGTGCAGGCCATCGATCGTCTTCGCGGTGTCGTAGTTGAGCCCGAGGCCATCGAGGTTCTTCACCATCTGGTCGGCCACCGAGCCCGGCTTGGGGACGCTGCGGTATTTGTCCGAGCCGGCGACCACCGGGCGCGTGGTGTCGATCGACTTGATGTCGGCGATCAGCCGCTGCTCGATCGGAAGGGCCTGCGTGGAGGTGAAGTCGGGGATCTCGTTGCCGATCGACCACATGATCACCGCCGGCGAGTTCTTGGCCTCGTTGACCATCTCCTTGATGTCGTAATCGCTCCACTGGTTGAAGTACAGGTGGTAGTCCTGATTGAGCTTGCCCACATCCCAGGCGTCGAAGGCCTCGACCATCATCACGATGCCGAGCCGCTGGCAGATGTCGATCAGCTCCGGCGACGGTGGGTTGTGCGAGGTGCGGAAGGCGTTGACGCCCATTGCCTTGAGCTTGCTCATCTGGCGCCACATGGCGTCGTAGTTGTCGACCGATCCGAGCGCGCCCTCGTCGTTGTGCAGGTCGACCCCGTGGAGCTTGAGCGGCTGGCCGTTGAGGGAGACGCCCTGCGTCGGGCTGAACACCAGCCAGCGGATCCCGAACGTGCTCGTGCTGGAATCGACCGGTGTGCCGGCTCGGACGACCTCCGTCTGCACGGTGTAGAGATAGGGGTCGGTCGTCGACCACAGCCGCGGGTTGTCGACGCGCAGGTCGGAGGCGGCTGATCCACCCCCGGTGGGGACGGCGACGTTCGGCGATGTCCCCTGGGCGACGACATGTCCGGTGGCGTCCTTGACCAGGTAGCGCAGGTCGACACTCGTCGCCTGACCCGTGTCGTTGGCGACGTTGGTGGCGACATCCACCGTCGCGTAGTGCGCCCCGATCGTGTTGGCGAGCCGGGGTGTCGTCACCGACGTGCCCCACCGCGCGATGTGCACCGGATCGGTGACCGTCAGGTGCACGTGCCGGGTGATGCCACTGCCGGAGTACCAGCGGCTGCTCGGCTCTTGGTTCTGCACCACGACGGCGACGGTGTTGGGGGTCTGGCCGTCGGTGTGCACGAGGTGTGAGATGTCATAGCTGTAGCCCGTGTAACCGTACGGGTGGTTGCCGAGCAGCTGGCCGTTGAGGTACACGTAGGCGTTGTCGAATACGCCGTCGAAGTCGAGCGAGATCTGCTTTCCCGCCATCTGCGCGGGCAGGGTGAAGGTCTTGCGATACCAGCCCAGCCCGCCGGGGAAGAAGCCCGTGGCGTTGCTCTGGCTGGGATCGGGCTGCTGAGTGATGCTCCAGTCGTGCGGCAGCGTCAGCGACTGCCACGCCGAATCGGGAAACGCGGGCGCGGCTGCCTTGGGATCGGACGAGGTGCCCTCCACGCCGGATGGGTCGTTGACGCCGGCGGGGTTGACGAGCTTGAAGCGCCAGGCTCCGTCGAAGGCGACCGTCCGGGCGCCCTGGTTCAAGACCCCGAGGTTGGGATCGCCCGCTCCCGAGCTCCAGCCCACCGGACCCACGTCGCTCGGAGCGGTCGCCGCGGCGGCGGGCCCGGCCAGCACCGCTGCGGCCACGACCGCCGTCACCATCGCCAACGTTCCCCGCACGGACCTCGATCCCATGACCTCGCCTCTCGCTCGACTGCGCTTCCGCTGCGGAAGCGATGTACCCGCGTGAACCGGCCCAAAACCGCCGGTTGTGAACGCTCACATGGAGTGGTCGGACCTCTGACACGATCGATCCTGTCGCTCGTGGGGCCCGGTCTCGCACCGGGCGCACGTGCCTGGGTCTCTCCGGTCTACGCGGCGCGCAGCTGGTCGATCTCCCGCGCGAGTCTCAGCACCGCGTTCTGCGTATTTGCGAGCATCCGTTGCAGGCTGCGAACGGTGTCGGCATCCAGCTCGCCCTGCTGCAGAGCCTGGCGCTGGTGCGGCTGGAGCCTGTGGCCCTCCAGAAGCTCGCCGATTTCCTTCTCAAGATCAGCCATCGCGACCACCCTCTCTGTGTGTGGGCTCCTGAGCGTAATCTGACGGGACCTCCGCCGCGTCCGAGATCCGGTCGACCACCGCCGTCAGACATCCGTGACAGTGCGGCGGGAGAAACCGGGACCACGTCCAGCGCTCCGGAAGATGGTGAGAGGTGGTACGGATTGTGTGCGTTTTATTGCAAAGGGAGGCGGGTACCTGCCCACCACTGTGACGCCGCCTCCTGCGCAGAATGCGACCCAACGAGCCGCGGACGCGCGCCGGCGGGAGCACCGATTTCGGCAGAGCGCAATCGACAAGCGGGATCGCGGGGAGAGGCTCCTCGCGTGCCTCTTCGAGCGCTCCGCAGATGCACAAGCAGCGCTCGCGCGACTCGCCGAGGGCCCGAGCGTCGACGACCAGCCCCCCGCGCTGAGCACAAGCCCCTCTGACCGAACCGGCTCGGCGACCATCGGCTTCACCTTCACGTCTCGGACCAATCGGATGGCGCGGCCTACTGGCCGATAACGGGTCGCGCGTTCCGTATGTCCACAGAGTTCATCGACTTAGCTGGAAAGGCGAGCCAGCCGCTGCCGAAGTACCGCGTAGAACGGATGGAGCGCGCGCGCTGAACGACGCCGAGAACCCAGGCCGCGGCGCAGGCACCGCGATCGACGACGCTGACCCGGGGCTGGCGTGGAGCACTCGCAGTGGGCGATCCAGGACTCGAACCTGGGACCTCTTCCTTATCAGAGAAGCGCTCTAACCGACTGAGCTAATCGCCCGGGAGGGTGGATTCTAACCGCGCTCCCGCCCCGACGGTCGCGCCGGCCGGGGCGGCCCGTCGCCGCGATCGACGGTTCAGTCGCGGCGCTCAGGTCTGAGGCTGCGCGCCAGCTCGAGGGCCTCGTCGACCGACTCGAAGCTGAGGTGGGCGCGGTAGCCGCCGGCGGTGGCCGTCACCTCGACATCGCGCCCCAGGGCGGCCTCGAGCGTGTCGTTGATCTCGACGATCGCCGCCTCCTGGTCGGGGTGCAGGCCGCGTGGGCGGCGGGAACGGCCGGGGAGCGCCGGGGGACGGTTCCCACGGGCGCGGGACTCGAGTTCACGCACCGACCAGCGGCCCTCGACGGCCTGGCGGGCCAGGCGGCGGCGATCGGCGTTCTCGGGCGCCGTGAGCAGTGCCCGTCCGTGACCCTCCGAGAGCCGGCCGGACGTGATCAGCTCGAGCGCCTCGTCGGGCAGGTCGAGCAGGCGGATGAGATTGGAGACGGCCACCCGGCTGCGCCCCACCCGCTGGCCGACCTCCTCGCGGGAGAGGCCCAGTTCCTCGGTGAGGGCGGCGCAGGCGCGGGCCTCCTCGACGGGATTCAGATCCTCGCGCGCCATGTTCTCGATCAGCGCCATCTCCAGCGACCCGGCGTCGTCGTGATGGCGGACGATCGCCGGGATCGTCTCGAGCTCGGCGAGGCCGGCGGCGCGCCAGCGGCGCTCCCCGGCGATCAGCTCGTACGTGCCCGCCGGCAGCGGGCGGACGAGGACCGGCTGGAGCACGCCCCTGACCCGGATCGACTCGGCGAGGGCCACGAGCGCCTCTTCGTCGAAGTCGGTGCGCGGCTGGTGGGGGTTAGGCGCGACCATGTCGGTGGGGATCTCGCGGAGCTCCTGGGCATCGTCGCGCGGCGCGACGGCCAGGATCGCCGCCAGGCCACGGCCCATCCCGCGCTGGCGCTCAGCCACGGGCAGCCACCTCCTTGGCGAGCTCGAAGTAGGCATCGGCGCCGGCGCAGTGCGGGTCGTAGTGGATCACCGGCTTGCCGAAGCTCGGCGCTTCGCCGACGCGGACGTTGCGGGGGATCACCGTGTCGAACACGAGATCGGGAAAGTGGCTGCGCACCTCGGCCTCGACGTCCTGCGCCAGGCGCGTCCGGTTGTCGGCCATCGTCAGGAGCATCCCGGCGACGGTGAGGCGGGGGTTCAGCTCGCGCTGCACCAGCGAGAGGGTGTCAAGGAGCCCCGCGAGGCCCTCGAGCGCGAAGTACTCGGCCTGCACGGGGACGATCACCCGGTCGGCGGCGACGAGTGCATTGACCGTCAGCGGCCCCAGCGACGGCGGGCAATCGAGGAGTACGAACGCGTACCGCTCGCGTAGCGGAGCGAGCGCATCGCGCAGGCAATTCTCCGAGCCGGGCATCCGCGGCAACTCGACCGTGGCGCCGGCCAGGTCCGGGCCGGCCGGGATCACCCCCAGGTGCGGGATCGAGCTGGCGACGACCGTGTCAGCGAGCGGCAGCTCGCCCAGCAGCGCGTCGTAGACCGTGGGCGTGATGTGCTTGTCGATCCCCAGCCCGAGCGTGGCGTTGGACTGCGGGTCCATGTCGATCAGCAGCGACTCGTAGCCGGCCTCGGCGACGCACGCCGCCAGGTTGACGGCCGTTGTCGTCTTGCCGACTCCGCCCTTCTGGTTGGCGATTGCGTAGACGGTCCCCATGGACCTCATGAAGCTAGCGCTGTCAGCGGTCATACCTCGCCCAGCGGGCGCTTGCGGGCCATACCGGGTCGCCGCGGGAAGCGGCCGGGGGTCGGCGAGGACTTGACGAAGACGTGGAGGTGGCGGTGCAGCGCGCCGGCGTACGGAGTGACGGGGTGCGGCGGGCGCGCCTCGAGGCCGAGCTCGGCCGCGGCGCGGGCGGCCGACGCCTCGTCCGCGGCGTCGCGCCGGCCGCGCCAGACGACGAGGACTCCGCCCAGGGTCAGCAGGGGTGCCGCATACTCGGCGACCACCGCGAGGGGCGCCAGGGCCCGAGCGGTCACCAGGTCGCAGGCTTCGCGGCCGGCCGTCCACTCCTCGGCGCGGGCATGGACGACGGCGGCGTTCGTGGCCATGGCGGCGTCACGGGCACGCTGGAGGAACTCGCACTTGCGCCGGCTGCTCTCGACCAGGGTCACGGTGGCAGCCGGGAGGGCAATGGCGAGCGGCAGACCAGGCAGGCCCGCGCCGGATCCCAGGTCGGCGATCTGGGTAGCCCCGCTGACCGCCGGGAGTTCGAGGGCCACCAGCGAGTCGGCCAGGTGGTCGCGCACCGCGGCCGGCGGATCATGGATCGTCGTGGGAGCGTGCGGGTCCTCGGTCAGCGCTGCCAGCAGCGCCCGCAGCTGGGCCTCGGCGTTCAAGGGCAACCCATATGTCGCGACCAGCTCCGCCAGGGCCTGTCCGGCGCCACGACGAGGGCGGCGGCCGGACCCGCGGTGCGCGCTCATGCCGCGGGTGGTCGAAAGCGCCCGATGTAGCCCGCGTAGCGCTCGCACATATCGGTGATCCTCCCCGCCGCATGGATGTCGAACGTCGCGATCTCGTGCGGATCGAGGAACGGCAGCAGGTCCACCACCAGCGCTTCCCCGCGCGCCATCCATTGGTAGTAGTGGCGGCCGCCGTGGTGATAAGGGCCATACAGACGAGATCGCGGGAATCGCTCGGTGAGCCACGTGAACACGGCCTCGTGACGCACGTGCATGCGGAGCGTGACCTGCGGCTGCTTGCCATCGCCGCCGAACGATCCCTCGCCGACCAGGAGCCCGATCAGCAGTCCCCGATCGAATTCCGAAAGCTCGACCATGCGCGGGGACGATTTCTAGCCCGGATCTGTTTCACCGTCAAGAAAAACGTGAAACGGGCTGTTCGCTGGCGCGCATCCGCTTGGGGGATTCGCTCGGGCGAATTCCCCGGGCCGCCGAGAAATTCGGGTCCTCGTGCTTAGTCGACGAGCGGGGCGACGACGAGGTGGCGGGAGGGCTCCTGGCCCTCGCTGTAGGTCTCCACGTCGTGGCGCCCCTTGAGGTGCTCGTGGATGACCTTGCGCTCGAGGGCGCTCATCGCCTCGAGCGGCACCGGACGGCGGTCGCTGGCCGCCATCTGGGCCGCCTGTTCGGCGGTCTGGCGCAGGGTCTCCGCCCGGCGCTCGCGATACCCGGCGGCGTCGACGACGACGGGCAGGCGCTCGCCGTCGCCCTGGGTTGCGAACCGGTAGGCGAGATGCTGGATCGCGTCGATCGTCTGGCCGTGATGGCCGATCAGCAGCCCGAGCTCCTCGCCGAGATATTCGGCCGTCAGGCCGTCCTCGTCGACGCGGATCTCGACGTCGACATCGACCCCCGCCGTGGCAGCGATCCGCTCCATCAGCTCGCGGACCCGTGCCGTCGCCTGGTCAGTTCCAGAGGACACGGACCGACTACCGCCGCCGACCCGAGCGCTTCTTCTTCTTGCGGGGAGACTTGGGCGGAGGACCGTTGCGCTGGGCCGTGGCCACCGGTTCGGGCTTCTCGTCAGGCCGGACCTTGTTGCGGATCATGGCTCCCAGCCCACCGCTGGCGGAGCCGTTCCCCGCCGTGGCAGCCTTGCCGGTCCCAGCCTTGCCGGTCCCAGCTTTGCCGGCCGAGGCCTTCTCCGGTCGATCGCGTCCGCTCGTCGTCCGGCCGCCATCCCCGGCTCGGCAGGGCGGCCTTCCCGTCCCGGCCCAGGCGGCCCGGCTCCGGACGCGGCGGCGCCGCTGTCGCGGCCTGCATCGGACCCATCCGCTGCTTGACGATGTACTGCTGGCCGATCGTCCACGTGTTGGTCGTGATCCAGTACACGAGCACGCCGGCCGGGAAGCGGATCACGACGAGCACGAAGATCAGCGGCATGAACATCATCACACGCCGCATGTTCGGATCCGTCTGGCTGGCCGACATCATGATCGTCGAGGCCAGCTGGGTACCGACGTACAGGATCAGCAGGACGATCAGCGTGACGCCGGTCGCCTTGTCGGTCAGGTCGTGGATGAAGAGGAAGCTGGCGTTGTGGCCGCCACAGACCTTCGTGTGGGCGGTGCTGACGACCTTGTGCAGGGCCTGGCTGTACCCCGGCTGGACCGTCGGGCAGATATCGGCGCGCAGGCTCTGGCGCAGCATGTAGTACAGGGAGACGAAGACCGGGAGCTGCGCGACGAGCGGCAGGCAGGAGCCGAACGGGTTGACCCCGTGCTCCTTGTAGAGCTTCATGATCTCCTGCTGCTGGCGCTGCTTGTCCTCCTTGTACTTGGCCTGGATCTCCTTCATCAGCGGAGACAGGGCCTGAAGGCGGACCATCGACTTGATCTGCTTGAGCGTCAGCGGGATCAGTGCCGCGCGCACGACGATCGTCAGCAGCACGATCGAGAAGCCCCAGGAGATCCCCACGCTGTTGTGGAAGAACTTGAGGACCGCCTCGAAGACGTCGATCAGCGGCTGGAAGATATTTGCGGTGACAAGCATTTTCAGGAGCTCGCAGCGGGGGTCGGTGCCTTGAACAGCCGCTGCTCCTCGACCGGGTCATAACCGCCGTCACTCCACGGGTTGCAGCGCAGCAACCGCCAGCCGGCCAGCACGAGTCCGCGGAGTATGCCGAATCGCTGAACCGCCTGCACGGCGTACTCAGAACACGAAGGGTAGTACTTGCAGTGCTGTCCCAGGAACGGCGAGATCAGGCGCTGGTAGGCCCGGATCGGGAGCACGAACAGCCAGCGAAGCCGGCCGCTCACGCGTCCTGCCCCTCGGCCGGGGAGCGAGCCTCCACCCCGGGGACCTTGTCGATCAGCTCGGCGAGCGCCCGCTGGATCCCGGCCAGTCCCTCGCGCTCGGCCAGTTCCCGGGCCCCGTGCCGCGCGATCACCACCGCATCGGTCCCGGCGGGCAGCCGCTCGCTCTCGCGCGCGAAGGCCTCCCGCAGCAGCCGCTTGACGCGGTTGCGCTCCACCGCGCCGCCGACCTTGCGCGAGACCGAGAGGCCCAGTCGCCGCGCCTCGTCTCTCGCTCCCGCGCGGGAAGACGTAGAGCACGAGGTCGCGGCCGGCGTGCGATCGCCCCTGGCGGAACACGCGGTCGAACTCCGCGCTGCGCGATAGTCGTCCTCGTCCTGGCCGCTGTGCGGACACGGCTCCCGTCCGCGCCGCGGCCATCAGACCGTCAGGCGCTTGCGGCCCTTGTCGCGACGGCGCTTGAGGGTGAGGCGACCCGCACGGGTCTCCATCCGTGCGCGGAAACCGTGGGTGCGGGCGCGCTTGCGCTTCTTGGGCTGGTAAGTGCGTTTCATGGTTGAGAGCCCCCGGAGGGAACGTCGCAGTATACGCAGGCTCAGTGGGAGTTCCGGCCGGCGATCGCTCGCCGCCATCACCCGCTCCCGCCGCCGGCGTCGCGCCGCCGGCGCGCGCCTTCACGACATGATCACTTTTTCCCGCGCTTTGCGTCAAGCCCTCGTCTGGACCCCCGGAGCGCCAAAACACCGTTGGTATATTCGCCGCCCCCGTGCGAAGTCCGCCCGGGCCCTCACCAATGTCGTTCGTACCCAGCTCCGGGAGGAGTGGATTGGCGCTGCCCGCGCAACCTGACGCCACGTCCGCATGGCGAATGATCAAGGCTGAGCTCAGAGAGATCGTCGGCCATTCGGCGTTCGACATCTGGCTCTCCGGGCTCGAGCTCCAGGCCTGGGACGGCCGGTCCTGGCGCTGGCCGCTCCCGAGGCGACCGCCGCATGGGTCGCCGGCCGCTACGGCGCGGCGCTTGAGCGCTGCGCGCGGCGCCACCTCGGTCCCGACGTCCGCGTCGTGCTCAACGGCGCCGGCAGCGCCCCCGGTGCCGGCGCGGCCGCGGAGCCCAACCCCGCCCCCGTCACCGAGGCGCTCTTCAACCCGCGCTACCGCTTTGAGCAGTTCATCATCGGCGAAGGCAACCGTCTCGCCCACGCCGCCGCCCTGGCGGTGGCCGAGCTCCCCGGCCAGGCCTACAACCCGCTCTTCCTCTATGCCCCACCCGGCCTGGGCAAGACCCACCTGCTCCACGCCATCGGCAATTACGTCACCGCATTCGGCGGCGGCGCCGTCGTGCGCTACACGACCGCAGAGTCGTTCACCAACCACTTCATCGCCGCGCTCGGCTCCCGGTCACTGGACTCCTTCAAGCACGCCTACCGCGATGCCGACGTGCTCCTGATCGACGACATCCAGTTCCTGGCGAGCAAGGCCAAGACCGAGGAGGAGTTCTTTCACACCTTCAACGCGCTGTATGAGAACGGTCGCCAGCTGGTGCTCACGTGCGATCGCCTCCCGCGGGCCCTCGTCGCCATCGAGCAGCGCTTGCGCGAGCGCTTCGAGGCCGGCCTGGTCGCCGACATCAAGCCGCCGGACTTCGCCACCCGCGTGGCCATCCTCCGCAAGCGGGCGGCCCTCGACCACGTCGAGCTGACCGACCCCGCGGTGCTCGACCTGATCGCCGAGCGTGTCACCGACAACATCCGCGCACTCGAGGGAGCCCTGATCCGAGTCGTCGCGTTTCACTCGCTGACCCAGCGTCCGATCGACGTCCCGCTCGCCACCGAGGTCCTTGACGCGATGTATCCCGGCCGCCCGCAGCGCCCGCCGTCAATCGCCGACGTGCAGGAGGCCGTCGCCGACCACTTCGGGCTCACCACCGATGAGCTCACCTCGGCAAGCCGCGTCAGCCGCCTCGCCTGGCCGCGACAGGTCGCGATCCATCTTGCCCGCGACCTCACCGGAGCCTCCCTCCCGACCATCGGCAAGGCCTTCGGCGGGCGCAACCACGCCACCGTGCTGCATGCCTGCAAGCGCGTCTCGGAGCGCATGAAAAACGACCAACAAGCTGTCGACGTGATCGGACAACTCTCCCAACTCGTGTCCCGCGCACGAGCCGACCGCGACTATTGACAGACTTGGCCGTTGGCCTGTAGCCGCAATTCCCTCGCTATGTGCGTGCGATCGCCGACTTTTCCACAGCTTGTCTTAGCTCTATGACTTCTATCCCCCTTCAGAGGTATTCATCGTGAAGATCTCCCTCGAGCGAGACGTCCTGTTCGCACAGCTGCAGACCGTCAGCAGGGTGGCATCGACCCGCTCTGCCATCCAGGCCCTCTCCGGGGTCCAGCTATCGGCGACACCGTCCGGCTGCGAACTGCGCGCCACCGACATGGACGTGGGCCTGCGGGTTCCCCTCGAGGCCGACGTGGCCCGCGAGGGCACGGTCGTGCTTCCCCGCCCGGCTGATCCTCGACGTGGTGCGCTCACTGCCCGCCGATCACATCTCGATCGAGCTACGGTCCGCCGAGCAGGACGTCGAGGTCGTCGCCGGCAACGCGACGTTCCACATCCGCACCCTGCGCGGCGACGACTTCCCGCCGTTTCCCGAGCCCGATCCGGACTCGTCCGTCGAGCTCCCGGCGGACGCGTTCGTCTCGACGGCGCTCAAGGTCGCCGGCTCGGCTTCCCGCGACGAGACGCGACCGGTGCTGACCGGCATCCTCGTCTCGGCCTCGGACCGCGAGCTGCGGATGGTCGCCACCGACTCCTACCGGCTGAGCGTCAAGGAGACCACGCTCGAGGCGCCGTTGACCTCCGGCTTTGAGGTCAACGTGCCCGCCCGGGCCCTGCAGGAGCTCGCCCGCCTGGTCAGTCACGACCAGGACGAGCCGCTGAGCGTGAGCGTCCGCCAGAACCAGGTGCTGTTCACGCTCGGCCGCGTCGTCCTGTCGTCCCGCCTGATCGACGGCCAGTTCCCCAACTATCGCCAACTCCTGCCCGAGACCTTCGAGCACGAGCTGCGTCTCGCCGGCCCGGAGCTGACCGAGGTGGTCCGTCGCATCAGCCTGCTGGCGCAGAAGAACGCGCCGCTGCGCCTCGCCTTCGCCGAGGGTGAGCTGACCGTCTCGGCCCAGACGCCCGACGTCGGCGAGGCCCGCGAGTCGATGCCGGTGGCCTTCGCCGGGGAGCCGCTGGAGATCGGCTTCAACCCGGAGTTCCTCCGGGCCGGCCTGGAGGCGATCGACGAGGGCGACGTGCTGCTGAAGCTGATCAGCCCGTTGCGGCCGGGGCTGATCGAGTCCGGAGACGAGAGCCGCTTCCGGTATCTGATCATGCCGATTCGGCTGAATGTATGAATCGGCCAAAAGCACCCACCCGCCACCCTTACCGGGCGTAGCCGATCGTCGCGCCCGCCACCCTTAGAGAGCGTGGGCAATGCGGGTGATCCGCGTCAGCGTGCGTGACTTCCGCAGCTACCCGGACGCCGAAGCTGCATTCGGGCCCGGCCTGACGGTCATCACCGGGCCCAACGGCGCGGGCAAGACGAACCTGCTCGAGGCGTTGTATTTCGGCTGCACGGGCCGTTCGTGCCGTACGACCAACGAACGCGAGGTCGTCCGCTTCGGCCAGCCGGCGACGCGCGTGGTCGTCAGCGCGGAGGGCGAGGACGGGGCCCACGAGCTGTCGGTCGGCTTTCAGCCCGGCGATCCCAAGCGCCTGCGCGTCGACGGCGCGACCGTCGAGCGGATGCTCGACGTGGCCGAGCGGCCGCTGGTCAGCGTGTTCCTCCCGGATCGCCTCGAGCTGATCAAGGGCGCCCCGGCACTCCGCCGCGCCCATCTGGATCAGTTCGTCGCCGCGCTGTGGCCGGCGCGGGTGGCCACCCGCCGCGCCTATGCCCAGTCCCTGGCTCAGCGCAACGCGCTCATCGCCCGCATCCGTTCGGGGTCGGGTGGGCGTGAGTCGCTCAGCAGCTGGGACGCTCAGCTGGCCGGTCATGGGATGGCGCTGATGGACGATCGCCGGCGCGCGATCGAGACGGTGGCCGAGGAGTTCGCGCAATGCTGCGCCGAGCTCGGACTCGAGGGCGAGCCGGGGCTCGCCTACCGGCCTCGCTCACGTGCGACCGAGGCCGAGCAACTACGCGCCGAGCTTGCCGAGCGGGTCGATTCCGACCTCGAGCGCGGGTTCACCGGTCATGGCCCCCACCGCGACGACATCGCGACGGTGCGCGAGGGACGGGAGCTGCGCACCTATGGCTCCCAGGGCCAGCAGCGGCTGGCGTTGCTGGCGCTGCTGCTGGCCGAGCGGGCGGCGCTGGCCCAGCGTCGCCAGACGCCGCCCGTGATGCTCCTGGACGACGTCATGTCAGAGCTCGACGGACGCCGCCGCCGCGCGCTCGTCGACCTGCTGCGCTCCACCGGCGGCCAGGCCGTCATCACCGCCACCGACGCCGAGCAGGTGCCGGGCGCCGACGAGCCCGGCGTGCACCGGCTCGAGGTCGCAGCGCACGGACGGCTGACCGAAGCGGTGGTTGCCTGAGATGACGTATTACCGCCGCGCTCCCCGATCGCTGCAGTACGCGCTCGATGATCTCAGCGACGAGCTGGCGCCCGCGACGGTACTCGGCGACGTCCAGCGGGCGTGGCCGTCCACGGTCGGTCCCGCGATCGCCGCCCAGGCCCAGCCGACGGCCGAGCGCGGCGGCGTGGTGACCATTTCGTGCGCGGCGTCGGTGTGGGCCCAGGAGCTGGATTTGATGGCGCCGCAGATCGTCGAACGCCTCAATGCGGCGCTCGGCGAGCGATCCGTGCAGAGGTTGCGCTGCGTGGCCGTCGGCCACCCGTCCTGAGAGGCTTCATCAGACCCGTTGCTTTTCGGTGATTTGCAGGGAAAACCCCGCTTCATGGATGGGGGTTTCGACCGGGGGCTGTGCTATCATTCTGGATACAAATTCTTGATGTTCCGGCGCGCCTGGCGTGGCGCGGTCACCGGAATGTCCCTACGTCATCGGAGGATCGTTGGCGAACGACGAAGCCGCGCGGCCAGACGCGGGCAACACATCTAGTTACGACGCCCAGGACATCACCGTGCTCGAAGGACTCGAGGCGGTGCGCAAGCGGCCGGGCATGTACATCGGCTCCACGGGCGCCCGCGGTCTGCACCACCTCCTGTACGAGGTCGTCGACAACTCCGTCGACGAGGCGCTGCAGGGTCGCTGCAGCGCCGTCACGGTCACGATCCATCCCGACAACTCGGTCACGGTCGCCGACGACGGCGCCGGGATCCCGGTGGGGATCATGGCCAAGGAGCAGCGCCCGGCCGTCGAGGTCGTGCTCACCGTCCTGCACGCCGGCGGTAAGTTCGGCGACGGCGGCGGATACAAGGTGTCCGGCGGGCTGCACGGCGTCGGCGTCTCCGTCGTCAACGCGCTCTCCGAGAAGCTCGATATCGAGATCCGCCGTGACGGCCACGTGTTTACGCAGTCCTATGCGCGCGGCAAGCCGCAGGCCGATCTCCAGCAGGGCGAGGCGACCCAGGACACCGGAACGACGATCACGTTCCTGCCCGACGCCGAGATCTTCGAGTCGCTCGAGATCGACTTCACCACGATCGAGGAGCGCATGCGCGACACCGCGTTCCTCACCCGCGGCCTGCACATCACGATCATCGACGAGCGCGAGGCCGGCAACCGTGTCGAGTTTCAGTACGACGGCGGAATCGTCGACTTCGTGGCCTACCTCAACCAGAACAAGGAGCCGATCCAGCAGAAGATCATCTTCTTCGAGGGCGAGTCCGAGGAGGGCGCCGTAGAGGTGGCGATGCAGTGGAACTCGTCGTATCAGGAATCGGTGTTCTCCTTTGCCAACAACATCAACACGATCGAGGGCGGCACGCACCTGAGCGGCTTTCGCTCGGCGCTGACCAGCGCGCTCAACCGGTACGCGCGTGAGCACAACGAGCTGCGCGAGAAGGACGACAACCTCACCGGGGAGGACGTGCGCGAGGGGCTGACCGCCGTCATCTCCGCCAAGCTCGCCGACCCCCAGTTCGAGGGCCAGACGAAGACCAAGCTCGGCAACCCGGGGATGCAGAGCTTCGTGCAGTCCGTCGTCTACGCCAAGCTGGTCGAGTTCCTCGAGGAGAACCCGAAGGACGCCCAGCGGGTGATCCGCAAGGCGGTGTCGGCCGCCCAGGCGCGCTCCGCGGCCCGCAAGGCCCGCGATTTGACAAGGCGCAAGTCGGCGCTGGAGAACTCGACGCTGCCGGGCAAGCTGGCCGACTGCTCGGTGAAGGATCCCTCGCTGGCCGAACTGTTCGTGGTCGAGGGCGACTCCGCCGGTGGCTCGGCGGTGAGCGCGCGCGATCGCAGCACCCAGGCGATCCTTCCGCTGCGCGGCAAGATCCTCAACGTCGAGAAGAGCCGCATCGACAAGGTGCTGGCCAACACGGAGATCCAGGCGCTGATCACCGCGATCGGAACCGGCGTGCGCGACGAGTTCGACATCACCCGAGCGCGGTACCACAAGGTCGTGCTCCTCACCGACGCCGACGTCGACGGCGCCCACATCCGGACGCTGGCGCTGACGCTGCTGTTCCGCGAGATGCAGCCGCTGATCGAGGCCGGCTACGTGTACATCGCCAAGCCGCCCCTATACCGCCTGACCCGTGGGCAGAAGCACCGTTACATCGAGCGTGAGACCGAGTTGGAGGACATCCTGCTCGGCGACAAGTTCGAGAAGCTGGAGATCCTCGACCGCGACGGCAAGGCGTTCAAGCTCACCGAGGCGCGGTGGAAGCGCTTCAGCCGTCTGCTCAAGCAGTACGAGGGCTGGGCGGCGGCGCTGCGTGCCGCGCACGGCCACGGGGTCGTGTCGTTCATGCAGCAGGCCCGGCTGCTCGAGGAGCAGATCGTCGACGTGGAGGGCCTGCTGCGCCACGTCGGGACCGGCGACGGCAACGGAAACGGCGACGGTCATGCCTACGACCTCCAGCTGCTCGACGAGACTCCCGAGGAGATCGTGATCCGCACCCACGAGGCCAAGTCCGGTCTGGCGACCACCCACCACGTGCGCCGGTCCGCGCTGGAGGCCAACGAGTACCGCCGGCTGGCCGACGTGCACCACGACCTGGTGGCGCTGACCGGGACACCGCCGTTCACCGTCCGCCTGGGCGAGACCTCACACGATGCCGCCTCCTTCGAGGAGCTGCACGAAGAGGTGCTGGCGGTCGCGCAGCGGGGGATCGACTACTACCGCTTCAAGGGCCTGGGCGAGATGGACGCCGATGAGTTGCGTGAGACCACCATGGACCCGGCGACCCGCACCCTGGTCCAGGTCACGATGGAGGACGCGGCGTCAGCCGACCTCGTGTTCTCGATGTTGATGGGCGACCAGGTCGAGCCCCGGCGCGCGTTCATCGAAGAGAACGCCCGCCTCGTTACCAACCTCGACGTCTAAGAAGGGAGGCGCACCCCCATGTCAGCAATCGACACCATCGGCGGCGGGAACATCGAACCCCGCGGGCTCGAGGAGGAGATGCGCTCGGCGTATCTCGACTACGCCATGTCGGTCATCGTCGGGCGCGCCCTGCCGGACGTCCGCGACGGCCTCAAGCCCGTACACCGCCGCGTGCTCTACGTGATGAACGAGTTGGGCCTGCAGCCCAACCGCAAGCACGTCAAGTGCGCCCAGATCGTCGGCGAGGTGATGGGCAAGTACCACCCGCACGGCGACTCGGCAATCTACGACACGCTCGTGCGGCTGGCGCAGGACTTCTCGATGCGATATCCGCTCGTCGACGGGCACGGAAACTTCGGCAACATCGACGGTTACTCGGCCGCGGCGATGCGGTACACCGAAGCGCGTCTGGACCGCCTCGCGACCGAGATGTTGCGTGACATCGACGCCGAGACGGTCGATTTCGCGCCGACGTACGACGGCACCCGGGCCGAGCCGCTGGTGCTTCCCGCCCGCTTCCCCAACCTGCTGGTCAACGGCGGCACCGGGATCGCGGTCGGCATGGCGACGAACATCCCGCCGCACAACCTGCGCGAGGTGATCGGCGCCACGATCGCCTACATCGAGGATCCGGCGATCGACGTCGAGGGGCTGATGAAGTACATCAAGGGTCCGGACTTCCCGACCGCGGGAACGATCCTCGGCCGCGAGGGGATCCGCGATGCCTACGCCACCGGCCGTGGCCGGGTGCGCGTCCAGGCCAAGGCGCACATCGAGCCGATCGGCCAGGGCAAGGAGGCGATCATCGTCACCGAGCTCCCGTATCAGGTACGCAAGGGCGGCGACGGTGGCCTCATCCTGAAGATCCGCGACCTCGTGATCGACAAGAAGATCCCGGAGATCTCGGACCTGCGCGACGAGTCCGACCGCCACGGGATGCGGCTCGTGATCGAGCTCAAGCGCGACGCGATTCCCAAGGTCGTGCTCAACAAGCTGTACAAGCACACGCCGATGCAGAACACGTTCGGCGTCAACATGGTGGCGCTCGTCGACAACGTGCCGCGGACCCTCTCTCTGCGCGAGGTCATCGGACATTACGTCGATCACCAGCGCGAGGTCATCGTGCGGCGCACCCAGTACGAGCTGCGGCGCGCCGAGGATCGCGCGCATGTCCTCGAGGGTCTGCTGATCGCTCTGGGGAACCTCGACGAGGTGATCGCGCTGATCCGCGCCTCGCGCGACTCGGAGACGGCCCGCCATGGTCTGATCGAGCGCTTCGAGCTGACGCTCGTGCAGGCGCAGGCGATCCTGCAGCTGACGCTCAGCCGCCTGACGGCGCTCGAGGCCGACAAGATCAAGCAGGAGCACGCCGACCTGACCGAGCGAATCAAGGAGCTGCGTGAGATCCTCGGCGACGAGGAGCGCGTCAACAGCCTGATCAAGGACGAGCTGGCTGAGATCGCCGAGGCCTACGGCGACGAGCGCCGCACCGAGATCACCCATGCCGAAGGCGAGATCGACATCGAGGACCTGATCGCCGATCAGCAGATGGTCGTCTCGATCACCCACTCGGGCTACATCAAGTCGCTGCCGCTGTCGACCTACCGCCAGCAGCGTCGGGGCGGGATCGGCGTGACCGGGCATGGACATGAAGGACGACGACTACATCGAGCATCTGTTCGTCGCCTCCACGCACGACTACCTGCTGTTCTTCACCAACCGCGGCAAGGTCTACCGGCTCAAGGTCTACGAGCTGCCCGAGGCGTCGCGGACGGCGAAGGGCCGTGCGCTCGTCAACCTGCTGCCGTTGCGCGAGGGCGAGCGCGTGCAGTCCGTTCTGTCGACGCGCGACTTCACCGAGGGCAGATACCTCGTGTTCGCGACCCGGCAGGGGATCATCAAGAAGACCGAGTTCCTCGCCTACAACACGCCGATCAAGGCCGACGGCATCATCGCGATCAACATCCGCGACGACGACGAGCTGATCGCCGTGCGCCGCACGAGCGGCCACGACGACATCATCATGGTCTCCCGCTCGGGCCAGGCGTCTCGGTTCTCCGAGGCCGCCGTCCGCTCGATGGGCCGCGATACGAGCGGCGTCCGCGGCATGAACGTGTCCCAGAAGGGCAACTCCGTGCTGTCGATGGATGTCGCCCGCGACGACCAGGAGCTGCTCGTCGTCACCGAGAACGGTTACGGCAAGCGCACGCAGATCTCCGACTACCCAGTCAAGGGTCGCGGCACGATGGGCGTCAAGACGATCCAGCTGACCGAGAACAAGGGCGCCCTGGCCGGCGCGCTCGTCGTCCGCGAGCACCAGGAGCTGGTGTTCATCTCCCAGAACGGCATGGTGCAGCGCACCTCGGTGCGTGGGATCAGCCGCTACGGCCGCGCCTCTCAGGGGGTCCGGTTGATGAACCTCCGTCCCGACGACCAGGTGTCGGCGGTCGCGCTGGTGGTCGAGTCCGAGGCGGCGACGGCCGCGCCGGTGCTCGGCGAGCCGGTCGATCTGGCCTCGGCGGATGCGCCTGAGCTCGATGCATCGGCTGACCCCGAGGCCGACATCGAGACCGCACCAGAGTCTGAGCCCGACGCCGACGAGTAGGCCGCCGCGGCGCACGCGTGGACTCGGCTGAGGTACGGGAGCGGTATGGGCGGGTGTTCGACTCGGTCGCCGACGAGTACGACCGACAGCGCCGTTCCTACCCGCCGGAGCTGGTCGACGTCGCGCTGCAGGTTGGCGGGCTGGTCGCCGGCGATACGGTGCTCGAGGTCGGGCGCGGGACCGGGCTGCTGACCGAGCAGCTGATGGCCCGCGGGCTGCGTGTGCAGGCCGTCGATCCGGGAGTGGAGATGGTCAGCCGGGCTAGGCGGCGGCTCGGAGAGGACGCGCCGGTCGAGTTCGAGGTCGCCCGTTTTGAGGACATGACCCCGGCCGGTGGGCCTTTCCCCGCGCTCTTCTCGGCGTCAGCGTGGCACTGGCTGGACCCGGCCGTGAGCTGGCGCCGCGCCTGGGAGGCGCTCGCCCCCGGCGGGCGCCTGTGTCTGTTGCAGGACTTCGCCGTCGCCGATCCGCGGGCGGCACGCGACACCGAACTGCTGACCGCCGCGTTGAAGCGGGGCGTCACGGAGCTCGCGGCTGGGTGGCCGGCCCCACGCGACGCCGAGGCGGTCCTGAGGGAGGCTCGTGAGCGCCAGGACGACGTGTCCGCCCTGTGGTCACGACCTGAGGTAGCCGGCCGGACACGTCCTGTCACTTCGCGCTGACGCGGGGTCGCTGGAACGGCACGATGGACACGACGCGCACGGCCGCCGGGATGCTGGAGTTCCGGCCCCGTCGCGCCCCATCGGCATAGCCACACCTGCGGCATGGCGGAAGGATCAGCGCGGCCGCTCCGCCCGCAGGCCGGCGAGCGCCAGCGCGCCGAGCGCCGCGCCGCCAGATGCCACGGCACCCACGAGTACCCGCCCGGCCAGCGGGAGCGAGTCGCCGGCGGCCACCGTGGCCACGAGGTCCGCGGTGTCGGCGACGACTCCCGGCCGCCACCCACAGCCGGAGGTCGGCGCCGGTGGCGGCGAGCGCGCCGGCTCCCAGCGCCAGATCGCGGGCACCGAGCCCGCGGCTGGCGACCCGGGTGCCCGGGCGCGCCGCGTCGCTTCCCAGCCACGGCGTGGTCACGCGCTCGGGCGTGAGGGTCAGGGCCACGCCGAAGCCGACCCGTCCGGCGGCAACCAGACGAGCTATGAGGGCGGCGTTCATCATCCGCGGAACATACGCCCCGAGGAGTCCACGCCGGCGGACCGTCTCTGTGGACAAGCGCCAGCCCTCGCGCGAGACTGTGCGGATGCAGGGCCACGGCTCCTTACGCGACCGGATCGCCCGGACGCTGAACACAGCCTACGGCGACGGCCTGCTCAGCGAGCACACGCTCTCCCATCGGCTCGACGTGCTGTGCGGCAGTCACGTGATCGAGCCCGCCGGCCTGCTCGGCGACCTCACCTTGCGTTCCTCGGCGAAGCTCCCGACGGGCATCTCGCGTCTGGCTGCGTACGCGCGCTGGGCCCTCCGAGACCGTGGCGCCAACCGCCGCCGATCCGATGCTCCTCGCGCTCGACTGGGCCGGCGGCGACGACGATCTGCTCGTCGGCCGCCACCCGAGCTGCGACATCGTGCTCGACGACCTGAGCGTGTCGCGGCGCCACGCGCGCCTGCGATTCCGCGACGGCCACTGGGTTCTGCAGGATCTGCAGTCCACGAACGGCACGCTCGTCAACCGTGCGCGCGTCGTTCGCTGCCAGCTGCAACCCGGCGACGAGGTGCACGTCGGGACCGTGCGCCTGCTCGTCGACTGACCGCGCATTCCAGCCTGGCCGCGCCGCTCCGGGACGAGACCTATGGATTCCGCGTTCGCGATTGATAATCTGGAGTGACCAGAGAAAGGAGGTGGTCCGAAATTGTCTGACAGTTTTTGCGGGACCCTGGAGGTGTCCGGCCGCTAGGTCGGAGGCTGACCCCGCTTAGCGGAGTCCAACCCGCGACACCGCCGCGTCTGGGCGCCGGGAGTAGTCCCTCCGGCACGACGTAGCTCACCGCGGCTTTGCCAGCCAGATGTACTGCGAAGGGCGCCTCCTCGAGGGCGCCCTTCGCTCGTTCCGGGGCCGGACGGCGGTACCCTGAGCCTCATGTGTCGCAACATCAGGACCCTCCACAATTTCGAGCCTCCGGCCTCCGAGTCGGAGGTCGAGCGCCGCCGCGCTGCAGTACGTGCGCAAGATCAGCGGCTACACCAAGCCCTCCCAGGCCAACCAGGCCGCCTTCGACGAAGCTGTCGCGGCGGTCACCGCGGCCTCGATGAAGCTCCTCGGCCAGCTGACGACCGCCGCGCCGCCCAAGAACCGCGAGGAGGAGGCGGCCAAGGCCCGCGCCCGGTCCGCCCAGCGCTACGCGGCCTAGGCGCCCGGCAGCTCGCTTCGGACCGCCCGCCCGCGCCCGCTCTCGCCGCTCGCGCCGGCCTGGACACTCCGGATCGCTCAACGCGCATCTAAACCCAGCGCGATCCGGACCGTCCGACAGGTGGACGCTGCGGATCGCGCGCCGCGCATGGGCGATTGACTGATCGGGAGTGTCCAGCAACAGGGACCACAGCGCGCCCTCAAGAAGCAGGGGCGCGCCGGCACCGCGCCCCCGGCCTCGGCCGGACCGGCCCCGGCTCAGCGTGCAGTCACGCGGCCAGATACGCCCGCCACGCCGCGGGGATGGTCGGGCTGGCGACCTGGATGAAAACGTGGGGGCTGGGCGTGCCCGGCTGGCGGGCAAGGTGCATGCCGGCCTGGCGAGGGAGCGCCAGCCCTTGCGGCGGTTGCAGGGTGCGCAGGAGGCGACGATGTTCTCCCAGCTCGAGGGTCCACCCTTGGACCGGGGCACCACGTGGTCGACGGTCAGGTTCGAGCGTGAGCCGCAGTACTGGCAGGTCCAGTCGTCGCGGGCGAACACCGCGCGGCGGGTGATCTTGCGGCGATGGGTGTCCCGGGGGATCCGCACGTAGGTGACGAGGCGGATCACCATCGGGCGCGACATCGTGCTCGTCGCCGAGTGCAGCTGCCATTCCGAGCGCTCGATCATCTCGGCCTTCTCCTTGAGCAGGAGCACGACGGCCCGCCGCACCGTGCAGACGTTGATCGGCTCATACGTCGCGTTCAGTACGAGCACCCGGCCAACCGCTCGTCCGCGCCGCTGGTGCTCCCGAGGCGGCGCGGACCCGAATGGCGCAGGTGGTACAGAGGTGGCCATGGCCGTGCGGCCGAAATTCTACATACGCGTCCAGCGGCTCAGGCCGACGGAAAGGAGCCGAGCACGCGCAGGCGTTCGACGTGCTCGGCGAGCGCCGCCAGCGCCGGCCGCGATCGGCGGGTCGTCGGCGCGCCCCTCGAGGTCGGCGAAGAACATGTAGCGCCCCAGGCCCTGTTTGCGCGGCCGTGACTCAATCCGCGTCAGGTTGATGCCCCGCTGCGCGAACTGCGACAGGCACGCCACCAGCCAGCCGGGAGCCTCGGAGCCGACGCCCCAGAAGACGATCGCGGTCTTGAACGGTCCGGTGGATGGCGCCGACTGCGGCCTCGGTGCGCGCCAGCCACACGAAGCGGGTCTCGTTCTCGGCGACGTCCTCCACCCCCGAGCGCAGCACCCGGCAGCCGTAGCGCTCGGCCGCCACCCGGTTTCCGAGGGCCGCCCACGGGCCCTCGTGCTCGGCCACGCTGCGGACCGCGTCCGCCGTCGAGGTGCCGGCCAGCACCCGGGCCTCCGGAAGCCGCGTGCGGATGAACCGCGCGCACTGGGCGTTGGCCTGCGGGTGGGAGACGACGACCTCGATCGACGAGAGCTGCAGGTCGGTGCGCGCGATCAGACAGTGGCGGATCGGATGGACGACCTCGCCAACGATCGTCACGTCCTCGGTCTCCATCGCCAGGGCGTCGAGGGTGGCGTTGACCGATCCCTCGAGCGAGTTCTCGATCGGCACGAGGGCCCGCTCGACGGCGCCGGAGTGGACGGCCATCACCGTGTCGTAGATCGTCGGCAGCGGCACCATCTCCGCCGCCGTGTCCCGCGTGTCGGCGATCAGCGCCTCCTGGGTGAAGGTCCCCTCGGGACCGAAGTAGCCGAGGCGCACGGCGGATCTCAGTGAGGAGCCGGCTGGCCGCCGGGGCTGCCCTGGAGCGCGAGCGCGACGGCCTCGGCCTCCTCGGGCGAGAGCTCCAGCTCCCCGCGTCCGGCGTGGATCTGCTTGGCGTACAGACGCGCCTGGTCACGGTGATGGATCGAGGAGAGGACGATCCCCGTCTGGGTGGAGTCCAGCAGCGCGATCGACATCGATTGGCGCCCCGACATCTCACCGTAGGCGTCGTAGCGCACGAGCGAGCTATAGGAGATGGCGCCGTCCAGGCGGCCCTCCGCCGTCGCCATGCGGCCGTCCAGGCGACCGGCGACGTCCTGCACGTAGTCGTGCAGCGCCGCGAACTGGTCTGCCAGCGCGGCGGCGTGCGAGACGAGATCCTCCCGCCTGTCGCCGAGCACGGCGCGCTGTTCGGAGCGCACGCGGCGCAGGCGGAAGCCCAGGATCATCCCCGTCACCAATGCCACCAGCGCGACCGCTCCGGCGGCGAGGGCGACGACGCCGACCGTACTCGTCAGGTCATTCACGGCCCCAAGGATAGGGACGGATGGGACCGCCCGGCGAGACGACCTCTCGCAAGAACTACCCGAAGGTCACGGTGTAGGACTGCGAGTTGTTCGACGTGTTCTTCTCGCCGGGGACCTTCTCGACAGTCGCCTGCACCGTGTAGGTCCCGGCCGCCGGCGGCGACTTGAGCGGAACGTCGCAGCTCGTCGTCTGGCCCGCCGTGGTCTGGGGGATCACCGTCTGCCCGCTTGAGCTCGTGCCGTTGACGCTCACCTTGCACGTGACGTTGGTCTCGTTGTTCTGGCCGCCGTTGGTGATGTTCAGGCGGAACGTCGGTGCCGGCTTGACCGGGATCGTGTTTGGAGAGCCCGTCTGCAGGGTCGTGCCGTTGACGCTCACCGAGTTGAGCGTGTGGCCGTGGAGCCCGGGAGCGGGCTTGCCACCGTTGCTGCTCGAGCCCTGCAGGACCGCGTGGAGCTTGCTGGCGACGAAGCTCGGCAGGAGCCACTGCACGTCGGGCACGAACTGGCCGGAGTTGATCGTCACCCCGTTGGCGCCGCCGACGGCGATGCCGTTGGCGTGGAGCGCGCTGGCGAGCGCGGTGGCCACGTAGTCCTTGTAGAGCACGTCGGAGGCGTACGCACGAGCCAGCTCGGCGGCGATGGCGGTGATCGCGTCGGTGCTCGTCGAGGTGCCGAGGGCCGGCTGGATCTCCTTGCCGATGTTGGCGATCGCGTCCAGGCGCATCTGCAGCGTCAGGCGCAGATTGGAATTGGCCGTCTTCACGGAGTCCGGCGGGCTCAGGCTGCGCGCACTGGAGAGGATGTTGGCGGCCGTCTGGCGGGCCTGGTTGACCTGGTTCTGCAGGGTGCTCGCATTCGGCGTGCCGTTCCCGCTGGGCGAGAGCACGCCGAACAGCTGGCGTCCGTTGTCGTCAGAGCGGCTGATCAGCGACGAGACGCTGTTGGCGTAGTCCTTGAGCGCCGAGCGGTCGGCGTTGACCTGGCAGCTGTGGACACCGACGGCGATCAGCACGACGAAGATGACGACGACGACCGCCAGCACCAGCCGGCGGGTCTGGATCGATTGCTGTCGGCCGGGGGGGCGCCGCCCGCCACCGCCGCCGGAGCGGCGCCGGGGGGGCGCCGCACGGGTTGTCGTGCGGGGAGTCCTGCGAGTCTCTGTACGAGGCGGTTCGTCAACCTCGTCGAAGAACGACAAGCTGAAATCTCTCCTTGCCGGACTGGTGAAGCGATCAGTATGACCACCGGCACGGCTGGATAGACAACCTGAAAGTCGGCGTGCACGGGGCACCCGACCTCGTTCGGGGACGCCACGAGCCGCAGGGACCGCTGCGGCGACACCGAAAACCGCGTCCATGGGCTCCAATGAGGTGCGCACCGCGCGGCTGCCCGCCGGCGACGAGCCGGCGCAGCCGGCAACCAGGCGCCGGTCGACCCGCGGTCGCCGGTCGGCCGAGGCGACCGTCCTCCTCGATCGCTATCGGCTGCACCGCCGCCTCGGAGCCGGCGCTTTCGGAACGGTCTGGATGGCGCGTGACGAGCGGCTGGAGCGCGATGTCGCCGTCAAGCTGCTGGCCCGCGAGCGGATCGTGGGCGGGCGCTTCGAGCGCGAGGCCCGCGCCGCCGCTCGGCTGGCCCATCCCGGGATCGTGACGCTGTACGAGGCGGCCGTCGACGATGACGGCGCCTACCTCGTCTCCGAGCTCGTGTTGGGGTCCACGCTCGACACCCTGCTCGACGCCGGGCAGCTGTCCGATCGCGACATCGTGGGGATCGCCATCGTCCTCTGCGAGGCCCTCGAGCACGCCCACGCCCAGGGGGTGGTGCATCGCGACGTCAAGCCATCGAACGTGCTGGTGCCCGATGCCCCGGCGAGTCCGGCCCAGCTCGCCAAGCTGACTGACTTCGGGGTCGCCCGGGTGATCGACTCCGATGGCCTGACGAACCCCGGCGACGTGCTCGGCACGCTGGCCTATATGGCCCCCGAGCAGGCGGCGGGCCTGGAAGCGGGCGCCCCCGCCGACCTCTACTCACTGGCGATCGTCATCTACGAGGCGCTCACCGGGGTCAACCCGGTGCGGGCCAGCACCGCCTTTCAGCGGGCGCGCAAGCTCGGTGCCCACCTGCCCCCGCTGCGCCGCCAGCGTCGCGACCTGCCTGGCGACCTGGCGCGGGCGATCGACCGGGCGCTACGCCCGCGCCCGCGCGAGCGGGGGACCGTGTCCGACCTGCGCGCCGCCCTCCGGGCGGCACGCCCGGTGGTCGGCGACGAGCCGGGGATCGTCACCGACCCGTGGACGAGCGACGACGAGCCCGATGTCGACGAGCCGGCACCGTTCGCGGCGCGCGAGCCCGCGAGGAACGCGATCGCCGCCGGTACCAACGACGACGATGCGCCGCGGAGCGTCTGGGTGGACCGTGGCCTGGCCGCCGCGGCGGCCGCCGCCTTCGCCTCCTGGACGGCCGCGCGGCTTCTCGCCCCCTCCCCGGTCCCGGCCGCCGCCGCGGGTCTGATCGCCGCCGGGGCCGTCCTCCTGCTGCCCCGGCTTGGGCTGGCTGGCGGTCACCGCCGCCCTGTGTGCGGGCGCGCTCGTCCGCGGGCACGACGGCGCGGCGCTGGTGATCGCCATCGCCGCGCTGGCGCCCGTACTGCTGCTCCCGGCGCGCCCGAACACCTGGCCGCTGGCGGCCGCCGCTCCGGTGCTCGGCCTCATCGGCGTGGCCGGCGCGTGGCCGGCGCTGGCCTCCCGGGCGCCCGGGACCGCCCAGCGCGCGGCGCTGGGCGCGACCGGTTGGGTCTGGCTCCTGTTGGCCGGCGCGGCGCTCGGCCCCGCCCACGTTCTCTACCTGCGCCACGTGCCCGGGGTGCCGCCCCCGACAGCCTGGATCGGCTCGCTCTCGCAGACGACGGGCCACCTGCTGCCCGCGCTCGTGAACACCGGTGTGTTGGCGCCGGCCGTGGTGTGGGCGCTGGCGGCGGTGACGGCGCCGTGGCTGGTCCGCGGGCGGTCGCTGGTGCTCGACGTCGTGCGGGTGGTGGCCTGGTCCGCGCTCGTGGTCGGCGCCACCTCGGCCGCGGTGGCGGCGGTCCATGGAACCGACGTGGTCGGTGCCGCGCCGACGGCGGTGCTCGGGGCCGCGGTCTGCGCCGCGGTGGCCCTGGCCCCCCGCGGCGTCGACGGCTGGCGCCGGGCGTGGCGTTCCCTGCCTGACGCGGGAGCCCGACTTCCGTAGCATGGACCAGCGGACAAGGCCCCCGCCTGCCCCGCCCACCCGCGCGGGCGGGCGCCTATTTCCATGAGTGTGTTGCGCAACCTTGAGAGCAAGATCGCCGGCCTCGTCGAGGGGACGTTCAGCCGCGCCTTCAAGTCCGAGGTGCGTCCGGTGGAGATCGCGCGCAAGCTGGCCCGTGAGATGGAGGAGCACAAGTCCGTCTCGCTCTCGCGCACCTACGTGCCCAACGAGTACCGCGTCTTCCTGTCGGCGCGTGACCGCGAGCGCTTCGGCGAGCACGAGGAGGCGCTGCGCACCGAGCTGGTGGGCTACCTGCTTGAGCACGCCCGTCGTGAGCACCTCGTCCTGACCTCGCGGCCGGTCGTGGAATTCGAGACCGACGACCGCCTGCGCCTGGGCGAGTTCGGGATCCAGACGCGATCGACCGCCGTCCCGCCGCAGGCCGCGGCCGACGAACCCGTCCACGTCAGCGAACCGCCATTGGAGTCCTCCGGGCGGACGATGGTCTACAGCACGGCCGGGCGGGTCGCCGAGCCGCTGGAGGAACGCGCCCGCTCTCGTTCCTACACGGCGCTCCTGCTGATGGCCGGCAAGCGCCTGGTGGTCGGTCCGGCGGGGGCCACGATGGGCCGCAGCCGCCAATGCGACGTGATGGTCGACGATCCCAACGTTTCGCGAGAGCACGCCGAGATCCGTCCGCGCGGCGGTTCCTGGGTTCTGACCGACCTCAACTCCACCAACGGCTCGCGCCTGAACGGGCGTCGGCTCGAGCGGTCCGAGGTGCTCAAGCCCGGCGACGAGATCGAGCTGGGCACGACCGTGCTCACGTTCGAGCTGGAATAGCGAGGCCCGTCCCATGCTCCAGCCCGTCTCGGTCGGCTTGAAGTTCGGCTTTCTCATCGTCCTGTACCTGTTCCTCATGTGGGTGGCGTTCAGCGCCCTGCGCGATCTGCGGCGCGGCCGCGGGCGCGACGACGCCGTGGCGACCGACCGCGGCGCGGCAGTCCGACGCCACCGGGATGTACCAGGCGGCCAGCGGCCTGGGCGAGCTCGACGGCTTCGAGCCGCGGCTGCTCGTCGAGAGCGCGCCCGGCCACGAGTCCGGGGTCGCCTACGATCTCGCCGAGGGAGCCACGCTCGGGCGCGGTGACGTCGAGATCCGGCTGGAGGATCCGTTTGCGTCCTCGCGTCACGCGCGGATATCGCGGGAAGGACTCGTGGTGGTGATCGAGGACCTGGGATCGACGAACGGGACATATCTCAACGAGCAGCCGCTGTCCGGTCCCCAGCCGCTGCACGACGGCGACCGCATCCGGATCGGCGACAGCGAGTTCTCCTACCTGCAATGAGACCGGCGACGATCTGATGCTCCGCGCCGCCGACACCGTCTGCAAGACCGACACCGGTCGCCAGCGCCGCGACAACGAGGACAGCGCCTACGTGCGCGCGCCGCTGTTCGTGGTCGCCGACGGGATGGGCGGCGCCCAGGCGGGCGAGGTCGCCTCGGCGCTGGCCGTCGAGGAGTTCCAGCGCCCGCTGGCCGAGCGAGGGCACGCCTGAGCAGCGCCTCGCCGACCGCGTGCAGTCGGCCAACCGGCGCATCTACGAGACCGCCCAGTCGGCGCACGAGCAGGCCGGCATGGGGACGACGCTGACCGCGGCCTATCTCGACGACGCCGACCTCGCCGTCGCCCACGTCGGCGACAGCCGCGCCTACATCTTCCGCGACGGATCGCTGACCCGGCTCACCCAGGACCACTCGCTCGTCGAGGAGCTCGTGCGCCGCGGCAAGCTGACCGAGGAGCAGGCCGCCGAGCATCCCCAGCGCTCGATCATCACCCGCGCGCTCGGCATCGAGAACGACGTGGAGGTCGACACCTGGACGTTCCCGGTGCGCGCCGGCGATGTCGTGCTGATGTGCTCGGACGGGCTGACGTCGATGATCGGCGAGGACCAGATCGCGGCGGTCGCTGAGCTCGGAGCCCGACCTCGACCGCGCCGGCGAGCGGCTGATCGCCGAGGCCAACGCGGCCGGAGGGCGCGACAACATCACCGTCGTCCTGTTCCGCCTGGAGGAACGGACCGGCCCACCGGGGACGGCGCCGGCGATCAGCCGACCGAGGTCGGTCTGGCGGTCCCGCGGGACGTCGGCTCCGCGGACCGGTCAGTCGCCGACGGGCGACCGGTCATCGCCGTCGGCGAGCGCCACCCTGACGGCGCTGGAGCGCCCGCCGCGCCGGCCCGCGTCGTCGCCACCGACGCCCGGTCCGCGGCCGCCGCTCGGCGCGCACCCAGGGTCGCCGCGCGGAGCCCCGCCGCCGCCGGGGCCAGAGCCGCTGGTTTCAGCCGATCGCCGCGCTGATCTCGGTCGTGATCGTCCTCTTCCTGTTCGGCGGCGGCGGATATCTGGCCAGCCGCGAGCTGTTCTTCATCGCCACCAACAACGACGGGATCGTCACCGTCTACCGCGGGCTGCCCTACGACGGGCCGTTCGGGCTGCGCCTCTACGAGCAGGTCTATGTGTCCGGCGTGCCGGCCGACGTCGTGCCGGCCGATCGCCGCACGCAGCTGCTCAACCACAACCTGCGCTCGCAGGCAGATGCGATCAGCTTGGTGCGCGCCGCCGAGCGTGGCCAGCTCAGCTCGATGAGCGCCCGCAACCGAGAGCTGTTCGGCCTGATCCCGGCCGCGCTGCTGGTCACCGCCGGCTTCGCCGGGGTGTTCATCCAGCGCGAGAACGTGCTCTCCAACGTGTCGCTGACCTACGGCGCGATCTTCCTCGCGCTGTGCCTGGCGGCGCACATCTTCATCCGCTTCACCCTGCCCCACGCCGACCCGTACATGTTCCCGCTGGTGGCGCTGCTGTCCAGCTTCGGGATCGTCATGGTCTACCGGATCGACGCCACCCAGGCGCGCCAGCAGGCGCAGTGGTTCGTGCTCGGGCTGATCCTGTTCGCGGCGACGATCGTGTTCTTCCGCGACTACCGCAAGCTCGAGCGCTACCGGTACACGATCGTGGCCGTCTCGCTGGCGCTGCTCGTCCTGCCGCGCCTGCCGGGGATCGGCTACCAGGCCAACGGGGCCTACCTCGGCGTCCGCCTGCCCGGCTCGATCGTCTTTCAGCCGACCGAGTTCGCCAAGATCGGCCTCGTCATCTTCCTCGCCAGCTACCTGCGCGACACGCGCCAGGTGATGGTGATGGGCGCCCGGCGGATCCTCGGCATCACCCTGCCCCCGCTCAAGTACTTCGGCCCGGTGCTGGTGATCTGGGGCGTGGCGATGGTGATCCTCGTCCTCCTGCACGACGTCGGCTCCTCCCTGATGTTCTACGGGGCGCTGATCGCGATCCTCTACGTGGCCACCGCGCGGCTGTCGTTCGTCGTCGTGGGGCTGGCGGCGTTCGCGCTCGGGGCGTGGTTTCTCGGCACCCACGTCGCCCACATCACGGGCCGCTTCGAGTCCTGGCTGCACCCGTTCAACGCCCACCTGTACAACCAGCCCCTGGGCAGCTACCAGCTGGCCAACGGCATCTTCGCCCAGGCGGCCGGCGGGCTCTTCGGCCAGGGCTTCGGCCAGTCGGTGCTGACGATCCCCGGCACCCACGACTTCCTGCTCCCCGCCCCGCAGACCGACATGATCTACGCGGTCATCACCAACGAGGTCGGCCTGTTCGGGGCCTGCGCGGTGCTGATCGCCTATCTGCTGTTCGTCTACCGCGGCCTGATGGCGGCCACGCTGGCCCGCGACTCGTTCTCCAAGCTGCTGGCCACCGGCCTGTCGGCGGTGTTCGCCCTCCAGGTGTTCGTGATCGTCGGCGGGGTGACGCGGGTGATCCCGCTCACCGGCGTCACGCTGCCGTTCATCTCCTACGGCGGCGCGTCGATCGTGGCCAACTTCGTGCTGCTGGCGCTGCTGCTGCTCGTCTCCGACCGCGCCCGGCGCCCGGAGACGCCATGAACGCCCAGATCGTGCGGCTCTTCGGGCTGATCGTCGTCCTCTTCGCCCTGCTCATCGTCTGGACGACGCGGTGGACGGTGATCGACGCCTCGGCACTGAACACCAACCCACTCAACAGCCGCGCGCTGATCGCCCAGCTGCGGATCAAGCGCGGCCGGATCCTGGCCGCCAACGGGAGCGTGCTGGCGCGTTCGGTGCCCCGCGGCGGGCGGCACGTGGGGCCGGACGTACCCGCAGGGCTCGCTGTTCGCCCAGCCGGTCGGCTACGCCAACGTCGCCCAGGGCAGCGCCGCCGGCCTCGAGCGCTTCCGCAGCCCGGAGCTGAAGGGCATCCAGACGGGCCTGAGCTCGGTCTTCGGACCGCTGGGCGGCACCCAGCAGGTCGGCGACGACGTGTACACGGCGCTCGACCCCAAGGCCCAGGCGGTCGCCAAGCAGGCGCTGGCCGGGCGGGCCGGCTCGGTGGTGGCGCTCAACCCCCAGAACGGCGCCGTGCTGGCGATGTACTCCAACCCCACCTACGACGACAACCACTACACGGCGCCGTGCAGCGACTCCTGCCAGGTCAACCGCGCCACCCAGGGCGGCTATCCCCCGGGCTCGACGTTCAAGGTGGTGACGGCGGCGGCGGCCATCGACTCCGGCAGGTACACGCCCAACTCCGTCGTCAACGGCAAGTCTCCGGTGACGATCTCCGGCGTTCCGCTCAACAACGACAACAACCAGGCGTTCGGCCCGATCGACCTGACGACCGCGCTCACCTACTCGGTCAACACCGTGTGGGCGCAGGTCGCCGAGGCGCTCGGGCCGGGGCACGATGACCAGGTACATGAAGCGCTTCGGCTTCTACGCCAAGCCGCCGATCGATCTGCCGCGCGACGAGATGCGCTCGAGCTATCCCGTCGACTCCAAGGGCCACGCCTTCGCGCCCGGCAGCCCCAACGAGGACATCGGCCGGATCGCGATCGGCCAGGGCGGCCTCGAGGTCACGCCGCTGCAGATGGCGATGGTCGCCTCCGCGGTGGCCGACGGCGGGCGGTTGATGAAGCCGCACCTGACGACCCGGGCGGTCGACCAGACCGGTCGCACGGTCAAGACGATCGCGCCGACGGTGTGGCATCAGGTGATGAAGCGCTCGACCGCCGACGCGATCGCCCAGATGATGAAGAAGGTGGTCGACGAGGGCACCGGCACCCCCGCCCAGCTCGGCTCGGGCATCACCTTCGCCGGCAAGACCGGCACGGCGTCGGTCGGCGTCGCCGGGGCCAACCAGACCCAGCCGTGGTTCATCGGCTTCGCCCCGATCGAGAACCCCAAGGTCGCGATCGCGGTGACCGTCGAGCGCACCGACGGCGGCTTCGGAGGGACGGTGGCGGCGCCGATCGCCAAGGCGGTCGTCCAAACCCTGCTGGCCGACGGCAAGTGAGGCCGTAGCGCCGATGCCCGAACCCACGCGCGACACGATGGTCGACGGGCGCTACCGGGTCGTGTCGCGGTTGGGCGCGGGCGGCATGGCCGACGTGTTCCTGGCCGAGGACCAGCAGCTGGGACGCAAGGTCGCGCTCAAGCTGCTGCATCGCCGCTTCGCCGAGGACCCCGACTTCGTCGAGCGCTTCCGTCGCGAGGCCCAGGCGGCGGCCGGTCTGCAGCACCCCAACGTCGTCGGCGTCTATGACCGGGGCGAATACGACGGCACCTACTACATCGCGATGGAGTACCTGCCGGGGCGCACGCTCAAGCAGCTGATCCGCGAGGAGGCGCCGCTCGATCCGATCCGGGCGATCGACATCACGATCCAGATCCTCAAGGCGGCCCGGTTCGCCCATCGCCGGGGAATCATCCACCGCGACCTCAAGCCCCACAACGTGATCGTCGACGACGCCGGCGACGCCAAGGTCACCGACTTCGGGATCGCCCGCGCCGGCGCCTCGGACATGACCGAGACCGGCTCGATCATGGGCACCGCCCAGTACCTGTCGCCCGAGCAGGCCCAGGGCCACTCGGTCAACGCCTCCTCGGACCTGTACTCGGTCGGCGTCGTCCTCTACGAGATGCTCACCGGCCGCGTCCCCTTCGACGCCGACGCGGCGGTGACGATCGCGCTCAAGCACGTCTCCGAGGCGCCGGTGCCGCCGAGCACGATCAACCCGGCGATCCCGCCCGAGCTGGAGCAGACCGATCCTGTGGACGCTGAACAAGAACCCCGCCGACCGTCCCGCCGACGCCGATCAGCTGATCACCGTGCTCGAGCACTGCCGCGCCTCGATCGAGGCCGGAGGGGCCGGGCAGAACACGGCCAGCATGGCGGCGGTGGTCGCCGGGGCGGCCGCCGGACTGCCGACCGCGGGGGCGCTGGCCGAGGCCGCCGCGGCCTACGAGGCGGCCGCCGCGGCGGGAACCGGGAGGCCGCCGGCAACGGCACCGGCGAGCACGGCGACCGGAGACGTGACCGGGGAGGAGCCCGAGCGGCGCCCGGCGTGGGTGCCGTGGGCATGGGCCCTGCTCGTCGCGTTGCTCGTCGCCGGCGCAGGGGTGGCCGTCTACTTCATCAGCCGTCCCAAGCAGGACACCGTCCCACGGGTCACCGGCCTGCAGCTCAACGTGGCCCGCACGGTGCTCCAGAACGCCCATTTCCAGGTCAACACGATCAATGTCCCGAGCCGAAGGGCCGCGGGCACGGTGATCGGCGAGAACCCGGGCGCCGGAACCAAGGCCACGCGGGGATCGACGGTCACCCTCACCGTCTCCAAGGGGCTGGGCAATATCTCGGTGCCGTCGGTCCAGGGTCTCAGCCAGGCGGCCGCCACCCGGCAGATCAAGCAGGCGGGGCTCAAGGTCACCCATGTCGTCACCCAGAGCTCGACGACGCTTCAAGGCGGGGGAGGCGACCGGAACCAATCCCGGGGCCGCCAAGTCGGTGCCCCCCGGGACCGGCGTCACCCTGCTCGTCTCCTCGGGCCCGCCGCAGAAGGCGGTGCCCGACGTGGTCGGCGAGAGCCAGTCGGCGGCCACCTCGCAGCTCACCTCGGCCGGCTTCAACGTCGACCCGACGACCGCAGACCTCGAGCTCGGCGACCGCCGGCAACGTGATCAGCCAGGACCCGAGCGGCAGCGCGCAGGCGACGGTCGGCTCGACGGTCAAGATCGTCGTCGCGGCCGCCCCGGCGACCGTCAACGTACCGTCGGTGACCGGCGACCCGACGGGCAGCGCGTTCAGCGCCCTGCAGTCGGCGGGCTTCCATGTCGTCCGCCAGACCCAGGACGTGAGCAAGCCCGGCCAGAACAACACCGTGATCTCGCAGAGCCCGCCCGCCGGCTCCTCGCAGAAGAAGGGCTCGACGGTGACGATCGTCGTCGGTCACTACGTGCCCTCGTCCTCGTCGTCCTCCTCGAGCACGACGACCTCCTCGAGCTCGAGCTCGCCGACGACGCCGACCACGTCCACGAACAAGGCTCCCTGACGCGGTGACGCGCTACTGCTGGCGATGTGCGGCCGCCCTGTCCGGCCGGAAGGGCGGGGCCCCTGTCATCTGCACCGGCTGCGGCGAGGAGCACTACGCCAACCCCAAGCCGTGCGGGGAGGCAGTGCGTCGTCTCAGACGGCCGGGTGCTGCTGCTGCGCCGCGCCCACGAGCCCGAGCTCGGCGCCTGGGACGTGCCCGGCGGCTTCTGCGAGGCCGACGAGCACCCGATGCACGCCGCCGAGCGCGAGCTCGCCGAGGAGCTTGGCCTGCGCGGGCGCGCCACGGCCTACATCGGAACCTGGATCGAGACCTACGGTCCGCCGGATCCTGACGGCGTCGTCATCCACACGTGCGTCGGCGCCTATCTGATCGAGCTCGAGGACCCCGAGCAGCCGGTCACGCTGCAGCCCGACGAGGCGCTCGAGGCCCGCTGGTTCCCCCTGGATCGCCTTCCGGAGCGGCTGGCCTTTGCCGCCCATGCGCGCCCGATGCTCGCCGCGGCGGCGGCGATGATCGCCGGCAACGGCGCCGCCGCTGCCCGACCGCACCTGGTGACGGGCGACGGTAGAGCCGGCGCCGGTGAGCTAGCGGCGGTAGAGCGCGATCTCGTTGATCGCCACCTGGTCGTGGTTGCCCAGGTCGGTGATCCACACCAGGTAATAGCGATAACGGGTGCCGTTGGTGTGCAGCTGGATCGTCTGGGTCCTGTGCACGCTGGCGGCCGAGCCCACCTTGACCCACCCGCTGTCGAAGGTGTTGGGGTCCGGCGGGGTGCGGCGGGCATAGATCGAGACGGCGTACCCGGGGGTGACGGTGTCGATCACCATTGACCCGGCCGCCACGCCCGGCTTGGCGTCGACGTAGAGCCCCACGCCGGGCTTGCCGAGGTTGTTGTTGTAGTAGGTCTCGGTCGTCCACGAGGTGTTGCGGTCGCCGTCGATCGCGAGGCTGACGGTGTTGGGATGCTGATCCTTGGCGCCCGACAGCGCGTCCGGGTTGTAGTCGTGCGCGCAGGAGTTGCAGAGCGTTACCACGTGCGGGGTCTGCTTGGGCGCCGGCTGGGGCAGCGGGCGGGCGCCGTGGTGGGTGCGGGGCACGAGGAAGGCGATCACCGCCGCCGCGACCGCCGCTACGACGAGCACCATGCCGAGCGCCACCAGGCGGTGGCGCAGCCGCAGCGGGACGCGCTGCGAAGCCTGGCTGGGCAGCGTGCGCAGGACCGTGGTGACCTCGCCGGTGACGCTGCCGGCGCGGGCGGTCTCCAGCCCGAGCACGTCCTCCAGGTCGGCGATCAGCTCGGTGTCGTCGGCATAGCGATCGGACTCGCGCTTGGCCGTGGTCGTCTCCAGGACGGCGGCGAGCGCGGCCGAGACCTCCGGCCGCTTGGACTGTACGTCGGGGATCTCCTCGCGCACGTGCTTCATCGCCACCGCGACCTGGTTCTCGCCGCGGAACGGGACCTCGCCGGTGAGCATCTCGTAGAGCACGATGCCCAGCGAGTAGAGGTCGGACTGGCCGGTGACGTGCTGGCCGAGCGCCTGCTCGGGGGAGACGTAGTCGGTGGTGCCGAGCACGCGGCCGTCGGCGGTCAGCCCGTCCTCCTCGAGCGTGCGGGCGATCCCGAAGTCGGTGACCTTGGCCGACCCCTCCTGGTCGATGAGCACGTTCTGGGGCTTGACGTCGCGATGGACGATGTGGCGGGCGTGGGCGGCGCCCAGGGCGCGGGCGATCTCGATCGCGTAGGCGACCGCCTCGGGGATCGGCAGGCGGCCGTTGCGGCGGATGCGCTCCTTGAGCGTCTCCCCCTCGACGTACTCGAGCACGATGTACGGCCGCCCGTCGTCCTCGCCGGCGTCGATCACCCCGACGATGTGGGGATGGGAGAGTTGGGCGACGGCCCGCGCCTCGCGGCGGAAGCGCTCGAGCTGGTCGGAATCGGAGGCGACCTCGCGGTTCATCAGCTTGATCGCCACCTGGCGTTCGAGCGTCACGTCCAGCGCGCGGTACACGGTCGACATGCCGCCGGCGCCGATCCGCGCCTCCAATCGGTAGCGGCCGTTGAGACTGGTGCCGAGCAGCGTGCTCATCTGAGGAGCGTATTTTGCGCCACTGGCCGCGCGGGCGCGAGGGTCGACGGCGGCTAGGCGGCGCGCAGGCCGGTGGGGTCACCCAGGATCGACAGCTGGGGGACCGACACGTGCCGTGCGCGATCGGTGACATGGCCGATGGCCGCGCTGCCGGGATGGCGCTGGGCGAGGAGCTGCACCGCCTCGCCGGCCCGCTCCGCGGGGACGACGGCACAGAAGCCACAGCCCATGTTGAAGACCTCCCACATCTCGACCACCGAGACCCGTCCCAGCTCGGCGATCAGGTCGAAGACGGGCGGGACGGGCAGCGGGTCGGTGATCTCGAAGCCGATGTGCTCGCCGAGCCGCAGCAGGTTGGTCAGCCCGCCGCCGGTGATGTGGGCGAGGCCGCGGACGGGGATATCGGAGCGCAGCAGGTCGAGGATCGCCCGCACGTAGATGACCGTCGGCTCGAGCAGGACGTCGGCGACGCTCTGCCCGCCGAGCTGCGCAGGCGTGCTGTCGAGAGTCAGACCGCCGACCTTCAGCAGCGCCCGGCGGGCGAGGCTGAGCCCGTTGGAGTGCACGCCGGACGCCGGCAGGCCGATCACGGCGTCTCCGGGCGCTGTCTGGGCTCCGTCGATGATCGCGTCGAGCGCGACCGTGCCGAAGGCCGATCCCACGAGGTCGAACCCGTACGGGCTGGGATGCCCGCGGAGCACCTCGGGGATCTGGCAGACCTCGCCGCCGGGGATCTCGACGCCCGCCCGCTCGGCGCCTGCCCGCAGACCCGACGGCGAGCTCGGTCAGCATCTCGGTCTCGGCCTGTTCGACGGCGATGTAGTCCAGCAGCGCCACCGGCTCGGCGCCGACGCAGATCAGATCGTTGACGTTCATCGCCACGCAGTCGATCCCGATCGTCTCGAACCGCCGGGTCCGCTCGGCGATGATGACCTTGGAGCCGACGCTGTCGGTGGCCAGCGCGATCCCGAGGTTGGGGGCGATCCGCATCACGCTGGCGTAGTGGCCGGGCAGCGGGACCGCCGTCGAGGGTCGCCCCGTGTCGATCGTGCGCAGCACGTCGACGAGGGCCTGCACCCCGCGGTCGGCCTCGTGGGTGTCGACTCCGGCGGCGGCGTACGCGTCGGTCACGGGCTCATTGTCCTACACCCGGCGGAGGGCGACGCGCGCGGAGCAGGCGACGTGCCACCACGGCGGCCAGCGCCAGCCGGTAGGCGGCATAGGGCAGCAGCGAGCGGTCGCGTTCCACCTGGCGGATCAGCCACGTCGAGCCGAGCGTGGAGACGAACGACGCGGCCGCCCCGGCGGCGAACGGGCGACCGGTTCCCGGCGGCAGGCCGCGCTTGGCCAGGCGCACGGTCTTGAGCACCGTCGCCCCGGCGATGATCGGCAGCGCCACGTGGCGCGAGAGCCGGTTGGCATCCGCGCGGGTGAAGCCGCGACGGCGCGCCGCCGCCAGCGTGGCGCCGTTGCGGGAGACCCCGGGCACGAGCGCGCACGCCTGGGCCAGCCCCAGCCACAGCGCGTCGCGCCAGCCGGCCTCCTGTGAGCTGCGCACCTGGGGCGAGCGGTCGGCCCAGGCCATCGCGACCGAGCCGCACACGAGGCCGGCGGCGATCGTCGCCGGCGTGCCGAGCCGCCGCTCGATCGGGCGCTCCAGCGTGTAGCCGGCGAACGCCGGCGGGGCGAACGAGAGCGCGATCTGGCCCGCGATGCGCGGGTTCATGCCGTGCATCGCGTCCTGCACCTCGCCGCGCAGGGTGATCAGCAGCGCCGCCGCCGTGCCGGCGTGCAGCGCCACCTCGAAGGCCTTGCGCAGCTCCGGATCCGAGCCGTCGCGCTCCCAGCCCAGCAGCCACGGGATCAGCGCGATGTGGCCCGAGGAGGAGATCGGCAGGAGCTCCGCCGGTCCGTGCAGCGCCCCGAGCGCCAGGGCCCGTCTCAGACTCGGCGCCGGCGAAGAGGTCCCGCCCGGCCCCGCGTCAGTCGGGGACGGCATCGACCGCGGTACCGGTCCCGCCCACGCCTGAGCCGGTCTCGCCCGCCCCGGTCTCCGACGGCCGGCTGCGCACCCGGCGCACGATCAGGTAGACGATCGCCGCCACCAGCACGACGACGCCGACGTAGTCGACGTACTCCAGGTGGTGGCGCCAGGTCTGCCACTGGCTGCCGACCTCGCGTCCGAGCACGCCGAGGCCGCCGATCCAGATGATCGAGCCGAGCGTCGCGGCCGTCATACAGCGCCAGTAGGACATTTGGGCGACTCCCGCTGCGTATGGGAAGGCGGCGCGGACGAAGGGCAGCAGACGGGTGATGAACATCACCGGCGTGCCGTAGCGATCGAACCACCGATGCGCGCGCTCGATGCTGCCGGGCCGGATGTGGAGCTTGCCCTGGTGTTGCAGCAGCTCCTGGCTGGCGAAATAGCCGATCGCGTAGGCGATCGAGGCGCCGGCGATGTCGCCGATGACCCCCGCGATGATGATTCCCGGCAGGGTCAGGTTGCCGCGGAACACGTCGAACCCGGCGAACAGCATCGTCGGCTCGGTGCCGGGTACGCCGATCACCCCCGAAGTGAGAGTCAGCAACGCCACCCCGGCAAGGCCGAGGTCGGCGATCAGATTCGTCGCGAGCCGGACCAGCGGCTCGGTGAGCGAGGCGTGGGCGAGCAGCACCTGCGCGAAGCCTAGCGTCAGGCATCGAGGTCAGGGTGCGAGATAGGGTGGCCGCAATGGCCGTTCCGTTGTTCGACACCGATGGCCCGCTTGCGCCCCTGCGCCCCACGATCATGGAGCGGATCGCGCAGGTGGTCGCCTCCGGGCAGTTCGTGCTCGGGCCCGAGGTGCGGGCATTCGAGGCCGAGCTGGCCGGCTACCTGGGCGTCCGGCACGTGATCGGGGTCGCCAACGGCACCGATGCCCTGGTGATCGCGCTGCGGGCGCTGGGAGTCAAGCCCGGAGACGACGTCGTGCTGCCGTCGCTGACGTTCTACGCGACCGCCGAGGCGGTCGCCGACGTGGGCGCCCGGCCCGTCTTCTGCGACGTCGATCCCGACACTCGCAACGTCACCCTGGAGACGGTGAAGGTCGCGCTTACGCCGGGTACCACGGCCGTGATCGCCGTCGACCTGTTCGGGGTGCCCGCGCCGACGCCGGAGCTCCGGGCGGAGCTGAAGCTGCCGGTGCTCGAGGACGCCGCCCAGGCGGCCGGGGCCAGTCTCCGCGACCGGCGCGCCGGCGCCCTGGGCGATGCGGCCACGCTGTCCTTCTACCCGTCCAAGAACCTGCCCTGCTTCGGCGACGGCGGCGCGATCGCCACCGACGACGACGCGATCGCCGAGATGGCCCGGGCGCTGCGCTTCCACGGCTCGCACGACAAGGAGACGTTCACCCACGTCGGCTACAACTCGCGCCTGGACGAGCTGCAGGCCGCGATCCTGCGCGTCCTGCTCCCCGAGCTCGACGGCTGGTGCGCCGGGCGGCGCGCCGGCGCCGACGCCTATCTTGCCGCCGGCCTGGCCGAGCACGTCACCGTGCCGGTCGTCCCCAAGGGGGCCATCCCCGCCTGGCACCTGTACGCCGTCACCCATCCCCGCGCCGACGCCCTGCTGCGCGCCCTCGCCGACGCCGGCGTGGGGGCCCGCGGGTACTACCGCGTGCCGCTGCATCGCCAGCCGGCAATGGCGCCGTTTGTGACCGGGCAGCCCGAGCTGCCGGTCACCGACGCGCTCGGCGCCGAGAACGTCGTGCTGCCGATCAGCCCGGTGTTCGGTGCCGATCAGGCTTTTGAAGTCGTCGCGGCGATCGCGCGCGCGGCGGTTTAGGACCGCACCCACGCCACCGTGCGCGTCTGGGTCGACTTCACCAATTCTCCTCACGTGCTCGTGCTGCGCCCGGTGATCGAGCACCTGCAGGCCGAGGGCCACGACGTGCAGGTGACCGCCCGGGACTTCGCCCAGACACTGCAGCTGTGCGATCGCTTCGGGATCGAGCACACCGAGATCGGCCGCCACCGCGGGGCCGGCCTGCTCGACAAGGCGCGCGGTCTGTTCGCCCGCTCCGCCGAGCTGGTGCGCTGGGCGCGCCGGCGCCGCTTCGACCTCGCGATCGGGCACGGCTCCAACGACATAACCGTCGCCGCCGCGCTGCTGCGGATCCCGTGCTCGACGACGTTCGACTACGAGTGGGCGACCGTCCAGCACACCGTCAACTGCCGTCTGGCCCAGGCGGTCGTCGTCCCGGATGCGATTGCGCCCGAGCGCCTGTATCGCTACGGCGCGCGCGGCAAGCTGCACCCCTATCCGGGGCTCAAGGAGGAGTACTACCTGGCCGACTTCACACCCGACCGGACGGTCCTCGACGAGCTCGGGCTCGATCCGGCGCAGCCGATCGCGGTCGTGCGTACACCCCCGGCGGTGTCGCTATATCACCGCTTCGAAAACGACCTCTTCGGCCGGGTCCTGGAGCGCCTGCGCTCTGCACAGACGGTCGTTCTGCCGCGTACGCCCGAGCAGCGCGCCGAGCTGACCCGCGCCGGCGGCTACATCGTCCCCGAGCGCGCCATCGACTCGCAGTCGCTCATCGCCTTCGCCGACCTGGTCGTCTCGGCCGGGGGGACGATGAACCGTGAGGCCGTGGCGCTGGGAACCCCCGTGTTCACGGTGTTCGAGGGCCGCCTGGGCGCGGTCGACGAGCGCCTGATCGCCGAGGGCCGTCTGCGCCAGCTGCGCGACCCCGATCAGGTGTCCCTGGTCAAGCGCTCCGGCGATGGCGCGGGCACGCGCGAGCGCGTCCGGCGCGATCCCCAGGTGCTCGTCGACCTCCTGAGAGCGCCGTTAGGGTCGACTTAACCGCGCGTGGGTGCGCGGTGCCCGGAGCGGCTGCTGGTACCGTCGTGGCCTCCTCGTGTCTGACACCACGCTAGAGCCGCCGCACGTCTCCACCTCCGGGGACGGTCACCCCCCGGACTCCGAGAACGGCACCCGGTCGTTTCTGCGCCGCCACGTGTGGTGGTTCGTTGCGCTGGGCGTGATCGTCCTCTCGGCGATCATCGCGCGGGTCACCAACACGCGTCCGGGCTATGACCCGTACGGCTGGCTGATCTGGGGCTACCAGACGCTGCACCTGCACCTCGACCTGGGTGGCGCTCCCTCATGGAAGCCCCTGCCGCTGCTGTTCACGATCCCGTTCTCGTTGTTCGGCCACTACGCGCTGTGGCTGTGGATGGTGACCGCCGAGGCGGCCGCCTTCGCCGGCTCGATCTTCGCCGGCCGGATCGCCTACCGGGTCGTCAACTCCGGCGGCGACCCAGACCGCCGGTATCGGTACGCGGCGATCGCGGCGGCGCTGTTCGCCGGTCTCGGGATGTACGGCATCCAGGACAACATCAACGGTGCCCACAGCAACTACCTGCACTACGTGCTGAGCGTGCAGTCCGATCCGATGATCGTCACGCTCGTCCTGGCGGCGATCGACATGCACATGCTGGGCCGCCGCCGCTGGGTGATCGCGCTGCTCACCCTCGCGGGCCTTGGCCGTCCTGAGGTCTGGCCGATCCTCGCGCTCTACAGCCTGTGGTGCTGGGTCAAGCGCCCCGACATGCGCCTGTTCATCGTCGGCGCGGCGGTCGTGACCCTGTTCTTGTGGTTCGGGGTCCCCACCATCACCAACGGGAGACCATTCGTGGCCGGCGACCTCGCGCAGGGATCCCCGCGGGAGTGCCGCAGCGGCAAGATCCTCTGCACCCTGGACCGCTTCAAGACGCTCAACCTGTGGCCGGTGTGGGTGTTCGCGCTCGCTGGGATCGCGTGGGCCGGATATCGCCTGCGAGTCGTCCGCGGGAAGTCTCCCGAGGACGAGCGGGAACGCGGCCACCAGCGACTGGTGCTGGGGCTGGCCGTCGGCATCGTGATCTGGATGCTCGTCGAGGTGGCGTTCGCGCTCAAGGGCTTTCCGGCGGTCCCGCGCTACATCTTCGAACCCGCGGTGGTGGCGATCCTGCTCGGCGCCATCGCGTTTGGCTGGGTGTTGCGGGAGATCCCCACGCGGCTGCGGCTCCCGGCCTGGTCGGGCGTCGCCGTCGCCACCGTGCTCGTGCTCGCGCTTGTCCCCGGCGCGCTCTCCCGCATCCGCGTCGAGCATAAGGACGTCAGCCACGAGCGCGTGCGCACCGTCCAGATCAACCGCCTGGCGACCACGCTCAGCCGGCTCGGGGGGCGCGGCGCCGTCCTGCGCTGCGGCAAACCGGTGACAAACGTCGAGTTCGTCAGCATCCTCGCCTGGCTGGTGCACCGCAACGTCGGGGTGCTCGGTCACCGGCCGAACTTCGAGCTGCACCTCAACCACCCGATCGTGCTCTTCACCCAGCTTCCCAACGGCTGGGCGACGTATCCCTGGCACACCTATGCCTCCAAGGTCGCCTCCTGCCAGAGCATGAAGGCCGTCTACGCCGTCACCAAGGGCCATCCCGGCGGAGTCCTGGTCCGCAACCGGATTGCGCCCAAGCCGGTCCCCGTGGTCCCCGACACACCGCTTCCGGGTTAGAGGCCTTACGCTCGTCCTAACGCGGCCTTATAGCTGGCACCGGGGCGTTCACGACTAGACTGTTGCGCCGCATGCGCCGACGGATCAGATCCGCGGCCTTTCCCGTCCACCGCCACGCGCTCCCCCAGCTGCTGGTGGATGGGATCCTGGTCGCGCTTGCATACTTCCTCGCCTTCTGGTTGCGCTTCGAGGGCAGCTTCAACGGCAAGTGGGGCCACCTCTTCGACGTCACCATCATCGGCGTCGTCATCGTCACGCTCGCCGCCCTGACGGTCTTCGGGCAGTACCAGCGGCTGTGGAAGTTCGTCGGCCAGCGCGACTACGAGGCCGTCCTGAAGGCCATGGTCGTTGCCACGGCGGTGATCGTGGTTCTGATCGCCGTCGTGCATCCCGTGACCGCCCCGACCACCCAGCGCGTCCTCGGCTACCACCTGCGACACCACGAGCTGGTGCCGTACCACCACAACGTGGCGGGCCCCGCGGCGCCGGTGCCCCTCCCGCTTGGGGTGATCGCGCTGTACTTCCTGCTGTCCCTGGCGCTGCTCGTCGGGGCGCGCTTCATGGTGCAGCTGGTCACCGACGGCCGCGTGCGCTCGCTCACCGCCGGCAAGGGCGCGCGCAACGTGCTGATCGTCGGCGGCGGCGCGGGCGGCCGGCTGGTCGTGCGCGAACTGATGCGCAACCCCGGCCTCGACCTGCGCCCGGTCGGCTTCCTCGACGACGATCCGCGCAAGGTCGGGATCAAGGACGAGCACGGCCTCAAGGTGCTCGGCACCACGCTCGAGCCCGACCTGTCGCGGGTGCTCGACGAGGTGGAGCCCGAGGAGGTCGTGATCGCGATCCCCTCCGCACCGGGCACCCTGCGCGCCCGCGTCGTCACCGCCTGCCGCCAGCGCGGGATCCCGGTACGCACCACGCCGACGGTGTTCGAGCTCCTGCGCGACGGCTCCGGGCAGCTGCGCGTCAGCCGCCAGCTGCGCGAGGTGCGCGTGGAGGACATGCTGGGCCGCGATCCGGTGCACGAGGAGCTCGAGCGTGTCGGCGCCTACCTGCGCGGCCAGACCGTCCTCGTCACCGGCGCGGGCGGCTCGATCGGCTCCGAGCTGTGCCGCCAGATCGCCCGCGTCGGCCCGCACCGCCTCGTGCTCGTCGATCACGCCGAGGACAACCTGTTCGAGATCCAGCGCGAGCTCGAGGAGGACCGCCACGTGCGCACCGCCCTGCCGCTGCTGGCCGACTGCAAGGAGGAGGAGCGCATGCGGGAGGTGCTCTCCGAGTGCCGCCCGGCGGTCGTCTTCCACGCCGCCGCCTACAAGCACGTGGCGATGATGGAGTCCAATCCCGTGGAGGCGATCCGCAACAACGCGCTCGCCACGCGGCTGGTGGCGCGGATCGCCGGCGAGCTGGGCGTCTCGAACTTCGTGCTCGTCTCCACCGACAAAGCGGTCAAGCCGGCCACCGTGATGGGTGCCTCCAAGGCGCTGGCCGAGTGGGCGGTGGAGGCCGAGGCGGCCAAGCACCCCGGCACCCGGTACGCGACCGTGCGCTTCGGCAACGTCCTCGGGTCCTCGGGCTCGGTGGTCCCGATCTTCCGCCGCCAGATCGCCGCCGGCGGTCCGGTGACGGTGACCGACGAGCGCATGACGCGGTACTTCATGACGATCCCGGAGGCCGTGCAGCTGATCATCCGGGCCGGCTCGCTGGGTAACTCCAGCGGCGAGGTGTTCGTGCTCGAGATGGGCGAGCCGGTCAAGATCAAGGAGCTGGCGGAGACGATGATCAGGCTCTCCGGGCTGGAGCCCGGCCGGGATATCGCGATCCAGATCGTCGGCGCCCGCAGCGGCGAGAAGTTCTCCGAAGAGCTGTTCGACGCCCACGAGCGTCCGCAGCCGACGCCGGCCGAGCGGATCCTGCGCGCCGACCATGACCCGCTCGATCCCGAGTGGGTGCAACAGACATTCGCCGACATCAACCTGCTCGTCCTGGAAGGGGACGCGGCCGCGCTGGCGAAGCACGTAGCCAAGCTTTCCGGCGCACGCGTCACCCGAGCCGCAGGCGCGATCACGGAAGCCGCCCACCCTGCCCCTTAAACTGCGCGCATCATGAGAGCGATCCCGTACGCCCTCTCGGTCCACCACTTCATCTCTTCGGTGGGGGCCGACGCCGGCTTTGCCGCCATCATCGGCCTGGCTCTGGTCGTGCTGCTGTTCTTCGCCCACGCACGGGAGACGGCCAACCTCCGCCGGCGGGCCGACGAGGCGCAGGACGCGCTGCACCGCCTGGAGCAGTACGTCGACCAGCTGGCCCGCTCGGGGAGCGCGCCGCCGCCGTCCGCGGGCCAGACCTCGCCTCCGGCGGCCGCTCCCGCGTTCGCGGCGCCGCCCGCCCGAGCGCCTGCTGCCGCTGCCCGTGCCGGCGCAACCGCGCCGGTGGCCGGTCGCACCGTCGAGCCGGTCCGCTCGCCCGTGGGCGCGATGGCGGGCCTTCCCGGAGCCCCCGCCGGCGTGGGCGCGCCGCCGCTCAACGCCGCCACGCGGCTGATCCCCGCCGCCGACGACGATGCCATCGCGATCCGGGCCAACCGGGTCGTCGGCGCGGCTGGGACCGAAGCCACCGGAGCGACCGCCGCCGCGGTGATGGATCCGCCCGGACCGCCGCCCTCGACGACCGCCGGCGGCGCCAACGGAAATCGCATCCCGCCCGCCCCTCCTCCGGCGAGCGCCGGTCAGACGCTGAGTGGACGCGAGCGGCTCCCGGGGCGTTCGACGGCCCCCCGGCCCGCCGCCCCCCCGGCCACCGGCCGGCGTGGACGCCGGGGCCAGCGACCGGGCGGTTCGCGCATCGGCCGCGGCGCGATCGTGCTTGCGGCCGCGCTGGTCGTCGTGGTCGTCGTCGGCGTCCTGCTGGTGGTCACCAACTCGGGCGGGGGCAACGGGTCGACCACAGCCGCCAAGAGCCCGCGGAGCACGAGCACGCCCTCCTCCACCCACAAGAGCACGGCCAAGGCCAAGAGCTCAGCGGCCGTCACGCCCTCGACGGTGACGGTGGCCGTGCTCAACGGCACCTCGACCCCCAACCTCGCGCACGGCATCAGCCAGAAGCTCTCGGCGGCCGGCTACAAGCCGGGCGATATCGCCACCGCCACCGACCAGACCCAGAGCTCGACGATCGTCGGCTACCTGCCCAACGCCAAGCCCGACGCGCTCGCCGTGGCCAAGGCGCTCAAGCTCGGCTCCGCCTCCGTGCAGGCTGTTGACCCCAACAACCGTGCGGTCGCATGCAACGGCTCGACGACGTCGTGCCCCGCCCAGGTCATCGTGACCGTGGGCACCGACCTCGCGTCCAACGCGTAACTCCACGTCCCCTCCGTTCCCGAGAGGATCGCCATGACGGATCTGCTCAAGCTTCCCCAGCGCACGACCAAGCCTCGCCAGAGCGGCATCACCCACGTCCTCGACTCCGGGCTCTCGGTGGCCGGCGTCGACGGCATGCTCGAGGTCGCGGGCGAATACGTCGACCTGGTCAAGCTCGGGTGGGGCACGGCCGTGGTGACGGGCAACCTGGAGGCCAAGCTGGCCCGCTACAAGGAGGCCGGGATCCCGGTGATGTTCGGCGGCACGCTGACCGAGCTGGCGATCGCCCAGGACCGGCTTGACGCGCTCGTCGCCTGGGTGCACGAGCTCGGCCTCGAGCACATCGAGATCTCCGACGGGACGATCAACATCGACCACGACCGCAAGCTCGAGCTGATCTCGACCCTCGCCAAGGAGTTCACCGTTCTCTCCGAGGTCGGCTCCAAGGACGACACGCGGATCATGGCGCCCTACCGGTGGGTGGAGCAGATCGAGTCCGAGATCGAGGCCGGCGCGTGGAAGGTGATCGCCGAGGCGCGGGAGAGCGGGCGCACCGGCATCTTCCGCCACGACGGCGAAGTGCGGATGGGACTGATCGACGAGATCCTGCACGCCATCCCCGCCGAGCGGGTGCTGTTCGAGGCGCCGCTCAAGGACCAGCAGGTGTGGTTCGTGCGGAGGGTCGGGGCCGACGTCAATCTCGGCAACATCTCGCCCGAGGAGGCCCTCTCGCTGGAGACGATCCGTGTCGGGCTGCGCGCCGACACCGCGGTCGCCCACCCCGACGACGAGTAGGGCTCTCGCGCGATGGACCTCAGCGGCGTCCTGCTCGCCCGCCACGGCGAGACCGATGACAACGTGGCGCCGCTGCGATTCCAGGGCTTCACCGACACGCCGCTCAACGACACCGGCCGCCGCCAGGCGGCCGAGCTGGCCGAGAAGGTGGCGGCGCGCGCCGAGCCGATCGCGTCGCTGTGGTCCTCTGATCTCAGCCGCGCCCGCGAGACGGCGGAGATCGTCGGCCGGCGGATCGGCCTGACGCCGACCCTGGACGCGCGCCTGCGCGAGGGAGCCCGCGGGCGCTGGGAGGGCCATCGGTTCGAGGAGATCGAGCGGACCGAGCCTCGAGCGCTACGCCGCCTGGCAGCGGGCGGGCGCCGGGTTTCGCTTTCCCGGCGGTGAGTCGCTGCTCGACCAGCAGTTGCGCGTCACCCAGGCACTGCGGGAGATCCACGCCGCCGGGCCGCTGCCGGCGCTGGCCCTCTGCCATGGCGGCAGCATCCGGGTGATGCTGTGCTGGGCGGACCCCCGCGGGCTGGGCGCGTTTCATCAGTTCGAGGTGCCGAACGTGGCGGTGGTCACGCTGTGAGGCGGTTGCCGGTCGCGGCCTTCGTCGCGCTGGTGATCGCCACCGTGGGGGCGTTCTTCGTCACCCAGCACCTCAAGGTGACCACGCCGCTCCTCGATGGGCATCCGTCACCCCATCCGGCCGCCTTCAACCCGGTGGACGGCCAGACCTGCCTGTTGCGCAACCACGCGCGGCGTGCGCGTTCCAGTGAGCTTCAGGCAGACGCAGATCTCCTTCTACCTGCTGCATCGTGCCGACGACGTCGACGTCTACGTCGTCGATCAGAACGGCAACATCGTCGACACGCTCGCCTCCGGTCGTCACATGCCGATCAAGCGCCGCGGCCTGTTCACCTGGGACGGGCGGACGTCCAGGGGCACGATCGCTCCCGACGGGACGTACAACTTCCGCGTCTCGCTGATCCGGCAGGGCCGAACGCTGGTGATCCCCAACGCGACGTGACCGTCGAGCGCCGGGCGCCCGCGCTGCGGGTAACCGACGTGCGGCCGTCGCTGATCCCAGCCTCCGGGGCGCTCGGTGCGACGGCTACCTTCAGCGGCGCCGGCCATCGCCGTCCCCGCGTGCTCATCTACCGCACCGACCTGCCCGGCGGGCCGAAGCTGGTCAAGAGCTTCAACGCCACGACCAAGCACGGCCAGACGGTGTGGGACGGCCGGCTGACGGGCGGAGCTCCGGCCCCCCAGGGCACGTATCTTGTGGGCCTGCGGCTGACCGATGCCGCCTGCAACACGGCCCGCTTCCCCATCCGGCTGCCGCCTGTCCCGGGCTCCACCAGCCACGCCGGCGTCACCGTGCGCTACCTCGCCGCCCAGCCCCCGATGACCCCGGTCATCGCCGGGTCACGCGCGCGTGGTCAACGTCGACGCGCGCCGCCACCGGTACTTCTGGGCGCTGCGCCGCGCCGGAACCGAGAAGGTGCTGCGGTCGGGCTCCGCCGCGGACCTCGCAGCTGTCGGTGCGCGTGCCGGGCGGCGGTCCGGGGCTGTACGAGCTCGCGCTGCGGTGGGGCGGGCACCGGACGGTCGTGCCGCTGGTGGCCAGCGCGTCCCACGGAGCCGCTCGCGCGAAGGTCCTCGTCGTCCTGCCGGCCCTCACCTGGCAGGGCGTGAACCCCGTCGACGACGACGACGACGGGATCCCCAACACGCTCACGGCCGGACAGCCGATCCGCCTCGCCCGCCCGCTCGTCGACGGCCTGCCCGCCGGCTTCGCCGACGAGGCGGCGCTCCTCTCACATCTGCGCAGCGCCCGACTGCCGTTCGATCTGACGACCGACCTGGGCTTGGTGCAGAACGTCGGCCCCAAGCTGGCCGGGCACCGTGGCGTCGTGCTGGCCGGCGACGAGCGTTGGGTGCCCGAGTCCTTCGGCTCGACGCTGAGCACCTTCGTCGAGCAAGGCGGTCATGTCCTGTCGCTGGGGATCGACTCCCTGCGCCGGTCGGTGACCGTCTCCGGCGATCAGGCGCTCGACCCGGGCTCCGCCCACGCCACCGACTTCCTGCTGGCGAAGCCGGGGCAGGTCGTCTCGGCGCGCGGCGCGCTGATCCTCGTCGACAAGGACGCGTTGAACATCTTCCGCGGCACCTCGGGCGCGCTGCGTGGCTATCGCTCCTATGAGCCGATCGTGTCGGTGGCCGCGCCGGCGGCGATCGTCTCCGCCGCCGGGGCGAGCAACGCCGAGCCCAGCGTCGTCGGCTACCGGCTGGGGCACGGGGTCGTCGTCGACATCGGACTCCCCGGCTTTGGGTCGAGCCTTCAGCACAACCTCGACGCGTCTGAGCTGCTCGCTTCGGTCTGGAAGCTGCTCGGCCGCTGAGAGCGTGCCAATGCCCGCCATCGATCCCCGCCAGGCCCGCGAGGGTTTCAGGCGCCTCTCATCTGATTGCTCTACAACCCACTGTCGATGAGCGCACGCCCCGCCGCGCGGTACCGACGCCGGCGACTCACGGCCCTTGCCTCGTTGTGCGCGGTCGTTGTCGTCGTCGTGGTCCTGCTGGACTCGACCGGTCAGTCCTCGCCCCCGCGTCGGACGACCGCCACGGCCCGCGCCGGCTCCGCGCCGAAGGCAAAGACGAAGGCGGCCACCCAGCCGGCCGCGACGCCGGCCCTGTCGCTGACCGGCATCCCGGTCGGGCGCTGGACGAGCCTGCCACCGTCGCCGACGCCGCGAGCCGAGGTGTCGGCGGCGCGCATCGGCAACGTCGTCTACGTCGTCGGCGGCTTTGACTCGACCGGGCACACGACGAGCGAGGTCCAGCGGCTCGACCTCGTGTCGGGGCGGTGGAGCACGGTGGCGCCGATGCCGCGCGCGCTGAACCACATGAGCGCGGTCGGCTACGGCGACCACCTGTACGTCGTCGGGGGCTACTCGCAGTCCGGCGACACGAGCGCGGGCGCCGTGAACGCGTTCTGGCGCTATGACCCCGGCTCGGACAAATGGCGAGCGATGCCCGACGCGCCGGTGGCGCGCGCGGCGGCCGGGGCGGCCGTCCTCGGTCATCGCCTGTACGTGGCCGGCGGGCGTAACGACACCACGGCGGCCATCTCGACGCTGGCGATCTTCGACTTCGACACCGGGCGGTGGTCTGAGGGGCCGTCCCTGGCCCATGCCCGCGAGCACGTCGCCGCCGTCGCCGCCGGCGGCGCGGTGTGGCTGCTGGGGGGGCGCGTCTCCGGGGTCGGGAGCACCGACGTCGAGCGCTATCGCCCCGGCGCGAGCGCCTGGCAATCGATGAGCCCGTTACCCGTGGCTCGCAGCGGCTTTCAGGCGGTGTCGGTCGGCGACGCGGTCTTCGCCGTCGGCGGCGAGAACGGGGCGAGCATGGTGCCCGAGATCGACCGGCTGGATCTGCGCACGGGCCAGTGGAGTCACGACGGCGACCTCCCGGTGCCGCGTCATGGCCTGGGCTTGGTCGCCGACGGCCCGCTCGTGTTCTCGATCGACGGGGCTCCGCAGCCGGGCCTCACGATGTCGCGCGTCGTCGAGCGCCTCCGGGTCGGCTGATCCGCCGGCGTCAACCGTCGTCGAGGAGCCCCAGCAGGGGGCCGAGCAGACGCTGGGAGCGGCGGGACACTCCGGGCAGCGCCAGCAGCCGGTGCGTGGGTGGCTGCCCGGATTCCCGGCGGCGCCAACTGTTCGTCGGCGATCGGTTGCCACAGCTCGTCGATCACGGTGTGGGGCGGCCGGTCGGCGATCGCCGAGACGTCGGTCTCCAGATGCTCGGCCCACAGCCGCAGCCGCGTGTCACGCGCCAGCTCGGCTGCGTCGGTGGCGACGTTCATCTCGGTGTCGTTGAACAGCGAGTGGGCGTTGAGGTTGGCCGAGCCGATCGTCAGCCAGCGGTCGTCGACGATGCCCACCTTGGCGTGGACGTACAGCGGGTCATCGCGGCCAGCGGTGCGCGACCGCAGCGTCGCGGCCAGCAATCGCCCGGCGCCGTCGTCGGCGTCGACGAGGACTCCGAGCTGGCCCTTCGTATCGTCCTGGCCATTGTTGGCCTTGGCGGGCAGCACGACGAGGATGCGGAAGTCGTCGCTGGGGGGATGGCGCAGCTTGTCGGCGAGCAGGTCGACGATCTCCGGCGCCCACAGGAACTGGTTCTCGAGGTACACGTAATCCTGGGCGCGCCGCAGTGCTCGGACGTAGCTCTCGAGGATCCGGAACTCGCCGTGGGGGACGCGGTCGTACATGCCCTCGGCGACGGTGCGGACCACCTGGATCGTGTGCTCGCCCGCGGCGGCCGGAGGAGGCCCGCCGGGGAGGTCCTCGCCGGTCAGCTCCTTCCAGCGCATGGCGAAGTGATCGCGCACGTCGGCCACCGCCGGGCCGCGCAGCCGCGTGCCGACGTCGTGCCAGCCGAGCCGGCGCAGGGCCTGGTGGCTGCTCGAGTCGTTGCGGTCTCCGCCGAAGTCGGTCATGTCGATCCCGCCGACGAACGCGACCTCGCCGTCGATCACGATCGTCTTCTCGTGGTGGCAGTGGAACGGGTGCTCGCGCGCATCGGGCTCGACGCGGATCCGGGTCTGGCGCGTGAGGGTCTGCAGCCCGGCCTGCACCTCCTTGCGCGTTGGGTGAAAGGCGGGCACCGGCGCCCCGGCCCAGGCCAGCAGGCGCACGTCGACGCGCTCGGCGGTCTCGGCCAGCAGGGCGCCGAGGATCGTCGGCGAATCTCCGCGGACGAGCTGGAGATGGGCGGCGGAGTGCCAGCCGGTGATGTGCACGTACTCCCGGGCCCCGGCGATCGCCTCCGCGATGGCGGCGAACGCCTGCTCACCGTCGATCAGCACGTCGAGCCGGCAGCCGGCCCGCGGCGGTGGATCGCCGGCGGCCCACACGCCATCGTCGGGCGGGTTGAGCGCCCGCGACCAGCCGAGACGAGCCAGCCGGCGGGCGTGCTTGTAGCGGACCGCCGCCTCCACGCCGTCGCCGACGGCGGCGTCTAACTTGGAGATCAGCGAGGGAAGACCGGCGGGCATGCGTGAATCTTGGCGGATCTGTACATCAGGGCCCCCTAATTAGGTGGCCCTAACATGAAGAGCGAGCGACGGTGAGCTTCATCGAGACGGTCTTGTTGGGCGCGATCGCCGGGCTGACCATCTTCCTCGGTCTGCCGCTGGGGCGCGCCCGGCGGGTCAGCGAACGCTCGCGCACGGCGCTGGCGATGCTGTCGCTGGGGATCCTCGCCTTCATCTTCATGGACGTGACCGCGCACGCCCAGGGGATCGTCGCCACGAGCCTCGGGTCCGTTCATGACCACCACACGAGCCTCGGGCACGTGGTCTTCCTGTTCGCCGTGCTGGCCGCCGGATTCACGCTGGGGACCGTCGGGATCGCGGCCGCCGAAGCGCGTCTGTCGGCGGCCGCGCGGGCGCAACCCGACGCGGCGGGTCGGGCGATGCGCACCGGCATGACGATCGCGGCCGCCATCGGCCTGCACAACTTCGCCGAGGGGCTGGCCATCGGCGTGTCGGCGCGGACGGGCGAGATCGCTCTGGCGACGGTGCTGATCGTCGGCTTCGGACTGCACAACGCGACGGAGGGCTTTGGCATCATCGGGCCGCTCGGCTCGGTCCGGCCGTCATGGCGCTGGCTGGCGCTCGTCGGGCTGATCGGCGGCGGCCCGACGTTCCTCGGCACGGTCGTCGGCTATGAGTTGCACTCCGACCCGCTGGAGCTGTGCTTCTACGCCATGGCCGGCGGGGCGATCATCTTCGTCGTGGGGGAGATCTGGGCGGCGTCGCGGCGCTCCGGGTACCGCCTCCTGGGCCTGTCGATGCTCGCCGCCGGCTTCCTCGTCGGGGTGGCCACCGATCTCGTCGTCAGCTACGGCGGCGGTTGACGGGCCGGCGGCTCAGCGCAGGATGCCGGTGTGGCCGAGTGAGTGCCGCCCGGGCTGCGGCCACACGCACAGTCCGTGGGGGCCCGCGCCGACCGGGATCGTCGCCTTCAGGTGGCCGGTGCGGGTGTCGATCGCGTAGACGACGCCGTTGTAGCGCCCGCTGAGCCACAGCACCCGGCCGTCGGCCGAGACACCGCCCATGTCGGGGCTGGCCGGCGGGGGCAGTTGCCACGTCGTGATGATCCGGCCGGTGGCGAAGCTGACCACCGAGATCGTGCCCGCCTGCCGGTTGGAGACGTACATCGTGTGGGCGTCGCGGCTCGGATAGAGGCCGTGGGCGCCCGCCCCCGTCGCTTCAAAGCCGCGGATGCGCAGGCCGGCGGGGTTGATCTCCCAGATGCCGCCATTGACCATGTCGGCGACGTACAGGGTGCGACCGTCGGGCGCGAGCTTGACGTCCTGGGGACTGGCCTGGCCGCCGTGCAGGGTGACGGTCTTGACGAGCCGCTGGGCCTGCAGGTCCACCTCGATCAGCTGGCCGGAGAACTCACAGCTGGCATAGGCGTAGCGACCATCGGCGGAGAAATCCATGTGGTCGACACCTCGGCAGCCCGGCACCGCCAGCGAGTGCTCGAGGGCCATCGTATGGGGGTTGCGGAAGTCCAGGCGCCGGAGCGCCTCGGCGACGACGATCGCGAAGCGCCCGTCGGGAGTGAAGTACAGGTTGTAGGGATCCTGGACGGGGATCGGGCGTCCCGGACGGCCGGTGCGCGGGTCGATCGGGGTGAGGCTGTTGCCGATGTCGTTGTCGACATACAGCGTCTTGAGGTCGTAGGACGGCGTGACGTGCTGGGGAACCGCTCCCGTGGAGAAGTGCTCGACGACCTTCAGCGTGCGCTGGCTGATGACGTCGACGGTGTTGCTCATGGTGTTCGGGACGTAGACGAGCGCCGGGTCGGCCCGCACGGTGGCGCTGAGGGCTCCGGCGCGGTCGGCGGCATACACGCCACCCGGCACGTTCGTCCTCACCGCCACCGCCACCGCGATGCGCGAGCGCGCGGCCTGACGGCGCGCCGGCGCCGGGTCGCGGCGCTCGGCGCCGGATGTCGCGAGCGAGATCATCAGCCCCACCGCGATGACCAACCCCAGTGACACCCCGGCAAGCCGAAGGAGGCCGCGGCGCCGGCCGCGGCCTCCTGGGGATCGACTCAAACGGCGCGGCCGGTTGGCCGGCCGGGGGGTCATGTCTGCTGGCCGGCGAGCCCGAGGCGCAGCCGCCGCTGGTGCTCGTGGTGTTCGGGGTGATCGGGGTGGGCCGGGTGGTCCGGGTGGTCCGGGTGGGGGGCACCGGGCTGGACCTTCTCGGTCCGGTCGGCGCCGGTCACCGCCAGATAGGCCACCATCACGAGGATCAGCCCGAGGAACACGTAGCTGGTGGTCGTCGTGCCCAGCCCGAGGCCGCCGAAGCTGGGGTCCTTCTGGGACATCTCGTCGCCGATCGAGGCACCGAGCGGCCGGGTGAGGATGTAGGCCAGCCAGAAGGCGACGATCGGGCCGAGGCGCCAGCGGAAGTGCGCGAGGGCGATCAGCGCGATCGCGCCGGCGAAGATCGCGATCGACACGGCATAGCCGAGCGACAGCTTCTCGGCGAGCAGGTCCCCGGCAGCGGTCCCCAGCGCGAACGTGAAGAGGATCGCCAGCCAGTAGAACATCTCGCGTCGTGTGGTCACGATCGAGTGGATCGAGAGGGTGCCCTCGACGCGGTACCAGACCGCAAACACGATCGCGAGAATGACCGCGAAGATCGGAGCGGTCGTCGTCAGGGAGACGCCGACGTTGTCGGTGAGGTTGTCGGTGATCAGGGTGCCGAAGACGCTGATCACCACGACGACCGACCAGTACAGCGGGGCCCGGTACTTGCGGGTCCGGAACTGGGCGATCAGCAGGGCGACGAGCACCCCGGCGGCCACCCACGTGGTATTCGTCAGGCCGAACCCGAGGCTGGTGTTCAGGTAGTCAGCCGCGGTCTCGCCGACCGTCGTGCACAGGATCTTGATCAGCCAGAAGTAGATCGTGACTTCTGGCACTTTGTTGAGCATCCGTGCCGCCGTGGACCGTGGCACTGCGGGAGAGGAGATAGCGTTCATGGACGGCGACGCTAGGCGCGAAACCTGGCATCGACCTGACCGGGCCCACGGCCCCCAACTCCCGTTCAGGGCAGCCGATAGCCGACGCCGCGCACCGTGGAGATGGCCACATCGCTTCCGGCCCGCCGCAGCTTGCCCCGCACCCGGGCGACGCACGAATCGAGCGTGTTGGCGGCCGGGCGCGGCGTATCGGGCCAGGCCGCCGCGGCGAGTTCGGAGCGGTGCACGACCTTGGGCCGGGCGCCCAGCAGGGTGGCGAGGACGCGGAACTCGGTCCGGGTGAGCGGGATCTCGCGGTCGCCGAGTACGGCTGAATGCGTGGCCGCGTCCAGGCGCAGTCCGTCGTCGGTGGGCTCGTGACGCCGGTAGGTCCCGGAGCGCCGGAGCAGCCCCTTGACGCGGACGAGCAGCTCCTCGAGCTCGAACGGCTTGGTCAGGTAATCGTCGGCGCCGGCTTCGAAGGCGGCCAGGCGGTCGTCGAGCTCGTGCCGGCCGCTCAAGAACAGCACCGGCAGGTCGAGCCCGTGATCGCGCAGGGCGGCGCAGACCTGCCGTCCGTCTCGGTCGGCGAGCGTGATGTCGAGCACGAGCAGCTGGGGCGGATCGGCGGTGAACGCCTCGATCGCCTCCTGTCCGGAAGCGGTCAGGCGCACCGCGTAGCCCTCGGCGCTCAGCGCCCGGCGCAGCACGTCGCGCAGCGGGTGATCGTCCTCGCAGACGCCCACGCTGACGGCCTGGCCGTCGCTGCGGACCGCCAGCTCAGCCATGGGGGAGGCGCACGATGAACCGGGCTCCGCGGGGGCTGATGCCCAGAGTGACATCGCCGCCGACTCCGCGGGCCAGACGGCGGGAGAGGGCGAGTCCCAATCCGGCGCCCGGTGAGGGGCCTCCGTTGGCGGCCGCGCCCGGGGCGCGGTAGCCGGGCTCGAAGATCCGCTCCTGCTCGGCGGCGAGGACCCCGTGGCCGTCGTCCTGCACGGCGATCTCGATCACGCCGTCCACCTGCGCGATGTCGACACGGATCGCGTGCTCGGCGTGCCGGCACGCGTTTTCCAGCAGCGGCGACAGCACGCGTTCCAGCAGGTCACCGTCGACACCGGCGACCACCTGCCCCACGGGCTCGGTGAGCTCGACGGCGAGCCGGCGCTCGGCGGCCAGTCGCGAGCAGGCCTGAATCGCCGCCCGGGTTCCCGCCACCGGGTCGCTGACCGACTGAGCTGAGCCGGCCTGCGCGCGTGCGGCCACGATCAGCGTGTCGAGGATGCGCGTCATCTGCCGCGCGCTCTGGAGGATCTGCTCATACCCGTGCCGACTGGCCGGGTCGCCGGCGCCGTGACGCAGCGCGTACTGCGCCTCGGCGCTGATCGCCGTCAACGGTGTTCTGAGCTCGTGCGAGAGCTCCGCGGTCAGCATCTGCTCGTGGCGGAGGCTGGCGGCCACCCGGTCGAGCAGCCCGTCCAGCGTGGCGGCGAGGGTGGTGAACTCGTCCCGCGGCGCCCCCTGCGAGAAGCGTCGTTCGAGATCGTGCTCACTCCACTCGGCGGCCTGCCGGGTCATCTCGTCCACGGGCTGCAGGGCGCGCGAGATCAGCCACCGCGTGCCGAGCGCGACCGCGACCAGCGCCAGGCCGGCCAGGACCGCCGAGGCGAGCAGTGCGACCTTGCGGATCTGCTCGTAGGGAGCGAGCGAGACCGCGGCCACGACGGTGCCCAGGCGTCGCTTCCCCTGCATCACCGGCAGGGCATAGAGGCGGGTTTCGCCGCCCGCGACGTTGTGAAAGCCCCGCGAACGGGTCAGTGCCGCGGCGGCCTGCTGATCGACGCTTCCGGCCCGGGGGCGTTCGAGCGCTCGCCCCCCCTCAAAGACCCAGGTCGGTGTGTCGGCCGCGCTGGCGTCGAGGGACTCGGTGATCTGGATGGCGCCGGCGCTGACGTGCAGGGCGTCGACCTCGGCCGACGCCCGGGCGCTGGCGACGGCGTTGGCCTCGTGCTGCAGGCGGTTGGCGAGCACGAGATTGAAGCCGGCGATGAGCACGATCAGAACGACGGCGATCGACGCCAGGACCGTGACCCAGATGCGTTCGCGCAACCCGAACGACAGGCGCGCTCGTCCTAATCCTCGCATTGCAGCTTGTACCCGACGCCGTGAACCGTCGTCAACTGGGGCTTTGCCTCGATCTCACGCAGCTTGCGCCGCAGCCGCGCCACGTAGACGTCAAGTGTGTTGTCGTGCACGATCGCGCCGTGAGGCCACGCGGAGTAGATGAGCTCCGTGCGCCCCACCGTGTGACCGGGGTTGGCGGCAAGCGTCGCCAACAGTCGAAACTCGGTCGGGGTCAGCGTCTGGATCTGACCGTCGGCACCGACGGTGAACTGGGTGGGATCGAACACCAGGCCCCCCGGGGGCTGTTGTTCGAGATCGATCCCGCCGGCGCGGCGGATCAGGGCCTGCAGGCGGACCGTGAGCTCCTCGATGTCGAACGGCTTGATCACGTAGTCGTCGCCGCCGGCGTTGAAGCCGCTGAGGCGGTCCGGCAGGGCGTCCTTGGCGGTCAAAAACAGCACCGGCGTGGTGATCCCGCGCGCCCGCAGCGCCTGGCAGACATCACGACCGTCGGCATCCGGCAACCCGACGTCGATGATCAGCGCGTCGGCCGGACCGGCGACCGCCTGCGCGACGAACTCGTGCCCGGTCGCGCACGCACCGACGGCGAATCCCTCCGCGTCGAGGCTGCGCACGAGCACGGCGCGCAGGTCGGCGTCGTCTTCGACGATCAGCAGGACGGGACGCATCCTCCCAGTATCGCCACCGCCGCCCGCCGAACCTGACGATTTCCTGAACATGCTGACAGCAAGGCGGCAGCCGCCGCCCGCCGCGTAATCCGCGCGGCGTCTGGACGACGCCGTCAGTCGGGGATCGCGGTCGCCCGCTGACCCGTGGGCACGGCCAGCCAGACGTCGGCACCCCCGCCCGGCAGGTTGCGGGCCCCCGCGCCGCCGCCATGGGCCTGGGCGATCATCCGCACGACGGCGAGGCCGAGCCCGACTCCGCCGCGCTGGCGGGCCGGGTCGGCGCGGCTGAAGCGATCGAACGCACGCGGCAGCAACCAGTCGCTGAACCCGGCGCCACGGTCGGAGACATGGATCTCGACCTCGCCGCCGGCCAGCCGGGCGGCGAGCGTGATCGGTCCCTCGCCGTAGCGAAGGGTGTTGTCGACGAGGTTGGCCACCGCCTGCTGAAGCCGGTGGGGATCGGCGTGGATCGTGATCTCGGCCGGGATCGACTCCAGGTCGACGCGGAGCTCGCGGCCGGCGTCGGTGATGATCGGAGCAAATCGCGCGCCGAGATCGTCGAGCAGTTCCTGCACCGGGAAGTCGTCGGGGTCGATCGGCAGCGTCCCATCCTCGGCGCGGGCGAGCAGGAGGAGGTCCTCGGCGAGCTTGGTGATCCGGTCGGTCTCCTCGATGGCCGAGCTCATCGCGCCGCGCAGTTGCTCGACGTCGCCGCGCTCGCGCAGCGACACCTCGAGCTCGGCCTTGAGAACCGCCAGGGGCATACGCAGCTCGTGGCTGGCGTTGGCGATGAACAGCCGCTCGTGGTTGAGCCCGGCCTCCAGGCGGTCGAGCATCTGGTTGAGCGTGATCCCCAGCCGCCGGATCTCGTCCTGGCTGGAGGGCAGCGGAAGACGGGTGCTGATCTCCTCGGTGGAGATCGTCGCGGCGCGGCGGCGCATCTTCTCCACCGGGCGCAGAGCGCCCGCCGCCAGCGCGTAGGCCGCCAGGGTCGCGAGCAGGAGCGCGGGGGGCACGCCGATCAGGAGATTGTTGTCGAGTTTGTCCAGGGCGGCGTCGCGCTCGGCCAGCGACACGCCGGCGACAACGATCCGCTGCTCGCGCGGAGGGGCAGGGAGTACAGCCGGAAGGTCTCACCACGTTGGATGAGACGGTGCGTGCGCAGCGCCGCGGCCAGCTCGGACGGGTGCAACAACGCCGGCTGGGCGGGTCCGGCGCTCGTGCCGAGCACGCGTCCGGTGCGGTCGAGCACCTGGACGACGTTGTCATTGCCGGCCGGCAGGCGTCGCAGCAGGCCCTGGGTGTCGGCCGGGTTCTCCTGGCGCAGCAGGACGGCGATGTCCTGGGCGCGAGCGCTCAGCGACTGGTTGATGTTGTAGTCGAGATCCGAGCGGAAGTGGAAGTACAAAAACGCGATCAGCGCCGCCAGCAGGGTGGCCATCACGGCCGCGAAAGTGATCGTCAGCCGCCAGCGGATCGGCAACCGCCGCAGCCAGCGCTGCAGGTCGCCGATGCCGTAGTCGGGGACGAGACCCCGCCGCGGTCGGGGAAGGCTGATCGAGGAAGTCTGGTGCCGGGTCAGGTCTCGTCGCATACCCGGTAGCCGACCCCCCGAACGGTCTGCAGGCTGTTGCGGCCGAACGGCCGGTCGATCTTCTGGCGCAGGTAGCGGATGTAGACCTCGATGACGTTGGAGCGATTCTCGTACTCATAGCCCCACACCTGCTCGAGCAGGTCGAAGCGGGAGAGCACGGCTCCCGGCTCGCGCATCAAGGCCTGCAGCAGGGCGAACTGCTTGCGGGAGAGATCGATCGGCGTGTCTCCGCGCCACACCTGATGACGGGCCGGGTCGAGACGCAGATCGCCGATCTCGAGTACCACCGATCGCTGAATGCGCCCACGCCGGCTCATCGCGCGAACCCGGGCCAGCAGCTCGTCGAAGGCGAACGGCTTGACGAGGTAATCGTCGGCGCCGCTGTCCAGGCCCCGCACGCGGTCTCTCACCTCGTCGCGGGCGGTCAGCATCAGCACCGGGGCATCGACGTCCTCGCCGCGCATCTCGCGGCAGACCTGGAAGCCGTCGATGTCGGGCAGCATCAGGTCGAGCACGATCACCGCATAATCGGTCGCGCTGGCGCGCACGATCGCCTCGCGGCCGGTGGCGACAAGGTCGGCGGCGATCGAGTCGGTGGCGAATCCGCGGACGAGCACCGGTCCCAGCTTGCGATCATCCTCCACGATCAGAACGCGCATGTGATCTAGGTTGTCACTGAGGAGCGGGTCGGCGCGAGCGACGGACGATCCAGTAGCCCACCGCCACGACCGCCAGCCCGAGCACGACGTAGTCGGCGTAGGAGATCGCGCCGCGCAGCGAGTCCCAGTTCTGGCCGAGGATGTCGCCCAGCAGCGCCCACGCGATCACCCACGGCAGGCATCCGATCGCCGTCAGCACCATGAAGCGCGCCAGCGGGATCCGGGAGGCGCCCGCCGGCAGCGAGATGAAGGTCCGGGCCACGGGGAGCACGCGGGCGAACAGCACCGAGGCGGCCCCGTAGCGCTCGAACCACCGGTCGGCGGTGGCGAGATGCCGGCGGCTGAGCAGCCGCCCGGTGGCCGCCTGGCGATCGATCCATTTCCGCCCATAGCGCCCGACGAGGAACGCCAGGAGCGAACCGACGAGGTTGCCGATCAGCCCGGCGAGGACGACGGCGACGAAGTTCTGGTGACCCTGGCTGACGGCGAAGCCGCCGAACAGCATCGTCGCCTCCGAGGGGATCGGGATGCACGCCGCGTCGAGCAGCATCAGGAAGAAGATCCCGATCAAGCCGAGGTCGGCCACTGTGTCGGAGGCGGTGTTGAACAGCGTGTCGCTGATCGAGGCGGCGGCGAGCATCCCACACAGCATTACGACCGCAGATGAGAATCGCCTGAAGGGCGCCGAAGGGCCATCGCCGCAAGTACCCCCCAGCTTCCGCCGAGCAGCATCCCGGCGGCGACGTCGGTCGGATAGTGGACACCCAGGTACACGCGTGACAGCGCGACCGCGACGACGATCACGATCGTCGCCCCGGCCGCGACCGATCTCGCCCACCGGGGCAGCGGACGCGCGAGGGTCAGCGCCAGCAGCACGAGAAAGAACGCGGCCGCCTCGGTGGCATGGCCGGAGGGAAAGCTCGTCCCGCTGGCCGCCTCGAGCCGGTGAACGGGCGGACGGGGGCGACCGACGAGGGCCTTGTCGACGTTCTGGATGACGATCGCGCCGACGATCCCGAGGATCACGGCGAGCGCGTGCAGCGGTCGGCGCAGCAGGATCGCGGCCAGCGCGATCACGAGCGCGGCGGGCACGAGCACGGAGCTGCGCCCGAGCCATGAGGCCCCGTGGGCGAGCGCCGTCAGCAACGGGGTGCGATCACCGGCGGCGCCGCGGACGAGCGCAAGGTCCTCGCCGGACATCAGGGTCGCGAGGGCGTGCAGACCGAGCCCGGCCACGAGCAGCAGGGCCAGCGCGATGAGCAGGACGGCGGGACGACGCGCTGCGTTCACGTCACCGAGTATCGAAGCTGCGCCGGCCGTCCACCTCCGGTCGCAGTCGCCTACGACCTGCGGCGTACCCGGCCGGGACCGAAGATCGCCCTCAGGGTAGGGCGCCGACTCAGGGGCCGTAGCCGGCGGTGAAGCGCCGGCGCGTGAACTGCGGGCGCTCGAGCTCGTCGACGAGCGCCGCCGCCAGGTCACCGGAGGTGATGGCGCTGCGGCCGGTCTCGTCGGTCGCCGGATGGTCGTCGCCGCGCACGATGTAGCCGCCCCGCGAGTCACCGGGCGTGAGGTTCTCCGGCGGTGGGCTGAGGTAGGTCCAGTGGACCGCCTCGGGCGTGGCCCGCAGCAACGCCAGCGCGTCGGCGCCGGCCAGCGCCTCCGCGCGGTACTGGGGCGGGAAGTCGTCCTTGTCGACGAACCGCTCGCCGTTCTCGTCGAGCAGGCTTCCGCCGCCGCCGATCATCGCCAGGCGGGGGACCCCGGCGCGCCCAAGGGCGTCGATCACCGCCTGGGTGGCGCGTGGGATCGTGCTGCGATCAGGGCCACTGCGGTCGGTGACCGCGAGCACGACCACGTCGTGGCCGGCGATCGCCTCGGCGATCGACTCGACATCGGTGGCGTCGGCTCGCACGGGTGCCATGGCATCGAGGGCGGCCAACTTCTCCGGGTCACGGCCGATGGCCGTCACCTCGTGGCCGCGGCCGACGGCGTCACGGGCGACCGCTCCGCCCAGCCATCCCGACGCTCCGATCACGGCGATCCTCATCTCGCTGATTCTCTCACGGGCCCCCTACGGCCGCTGTCAAGACGCGTCGAGCAGATCCTGCAGGGTCTGCCCGCTCGCCACTGACTCCGGGCGCTCCGCCGTGATGTCCGAGCCGGGACGGGCGTCGTCGTCGCGGCGCTTGATCAGCAGCCATTGGGGCTTATCGCCACGGCGCGTCCGCTGCAGCGCAAAGCCTCCGCGCAGCTTCTCGCCGTGCAACACGAACACGGCGTGACCCCGGTCGAGTGCCTCGGGCCACGGCACCCGGCCGCCCTGCTCGTAGGTGCCGCGATCCCACACGATCACCCCGCGCTTACCGCCCCCTCCCTCGTAGGAGTTGTGCTCCATCGAGTGGTCCTCCACCTCGACGGCGAAGCGCTTGACGCCCGGGTCCAGGGACGGGCCCTTGGGCACCGCCCACGAGCGCATCACGCCGTCGACCTCGAGGCGCAGGTCGAAGTGGTGGGCGGTCGCCGCATGCTCCTGAACGACGAACTCGCCCGCGCTCACCCCGCGGATCGCGAACTGCTCGTGGCCCTCGGCCGGAACCTCCTGCACCTGGGCGTCGGGGCCGAGAAACGAAACAAGCCCCTCCACGGCCTCGCGCTCACCCTCGGCGTGGACGAGCACGCTCTCCGGGTCCGAGCCGTCGCGGACCCAGCCCAGCAGGCCGAGCTCGCGCGCCCGGGCGAGCACGGCCTCGCGGTCGCCGCGCATCGCCGCGCGAATGGCGAGACCGGACTTTCGCGGTGCCGGCATTACCGCGACCAGGCCGGCCCGTCGGGGAAGCTGAACTCGTCGATCGACGCGGGCAGCATCGCCGCGCCACTGCCGGGGGCCAGCGGCGTCCGGTAGCGCCCGCCGACGACGCGCACGGGGTTCTCGAAGTGCTCATGGAGATGGTCGACGTACTCGATCCAGCGCCCCTCGGTGCTGGCGCTGACGGCGACGTAGTCGAACATCGACAGGTGCTGGACGGCCTCGCACAGTCCGACTCCGCCGGCGTGGGGGCAGACCGGAACGCCGAACTTCGCGGCCAGCAACAGGATCGCGAGGTTCTCGTTGACGCCGGCGACCCGGGTGGCGTCGATCTGGCAGACCCCGAGGGCGCCCGCCGCCAGGAACTGCTTGAACATCACCCGGTTGGCGACGTGCTCGCCGGTGGCGACCTTGATCGGATGCACGGCGCGGACGATCGCGGCGTGGGCGAGCACGTCGTCGGGCGACGTCGGCTCCTCCACCCAGTAGACGTCGTAGGGCGCGAGCGCCGCTACCCAGGTGATCGCCTGGTCGCGCTCCCACGCCTGATTGGCATCGACCGACAGCTTCACGCCAGGCCCGACGAGCTCGCGCACGAGCGCCAGCCGGCGAACGTCCTCGGCCACGTCGAGGCCGACCTTCAGCTTGATGTGGTCAAAGCCATCGCGCAGCGCCTCGGACACGAGCCGGGCGACCTTTTCGTCGGGGTAGCCCAACCAGCCGGCGGAGGTCGTGTACGCGGGGTATCCGTGGGCGAGCAGGGCTGCCTCGCGAGCTTCGCGTCCCACCGCCGCACGCTCGAGGAGATCGAGCGCCTCCGGGGGCTCGAGGGCATCGGACAGGTGACGGAAATCGATCAGGCCGACGAGCTGCGCGGGCGTCAGGTGGCTGAGCGCCTGCCACAGCGGCATCCCCCGGCGGCGCGCGTACAGATCCCACAGGGCGTTGACGACCGCGCCGATCGCCATGTGCATGACCCCTTTCTCGGGACCGAGCCAGCGCAGATGGCTGTCGTGGACGAGCCGGCGCCAGAAGCCGCCGAGGTCGGCGAGCACGTCATCGACCGGCAGCCCGGCCACCAGCGGCTCGAGCGCCCGGATCGCCGCGACGGCGACCTCGGTCCCCCGGCCGATGGTGAACACGAACCCGTGTCCGTGGTCGCCGGCGGAGGTGTGCACGACGACGTACGCTGTCGAGTAGTCCGGGTCGGCATTGAGCGCGTCGCTTCCGTCCCTGTCGGCCGACGTCGGGAACCGGACGTCATGGACCGAGAAGTGGGTGAACTGCCCGCCGATCACCGCAGCGGCGACCATGCTGAGGATTATGCCCGGGGGCGTGACGCGTACCGTTACCCGCCGTGGTGGCCTATCTGAAGCGCCTGGTCTCCTCCCTGGCGGCCTATCAGCTGGCGGACGTCGTCTCCCGGGTGATCGCGGTCCTGCTGCTGCCGGTGTACACGCGCTACATCGACCCGGCGGGCTACGGCGTCGTCGAGCTGCTCGCCAACGGCGTGATCCTGATCAGCATCGTGGTCCGCCTTGGGATGATCGAGGCGTTCCTGCGCTTCTACTTCTCCGACGAGAATCGCGAGCGCCGGGATGCCGTGGCCCGGCGGGCGGCCGGCTTTCTGCTCGTCGCCACCACGATCGGCGCGATCGCGCTGGCGCTGGCGGCCGGACCGCTGAGCAAGCTCGTGCTCAGCCACCGCGATCCCACGACCTTCCGGGTGGCAGTGCTCGGGCTGTGGTCGTTCACCAACCTCGAGTTCGCCTACGCCCTGCTGCGCGTCGATGAGCGGCTGCGGCTGTACGCCACCGCGTCGGTGTCAAACGTGCTGCTGACGGTCGCCGCCTCGGTGGTGCTCGTCGTCGGCGAGCACGACGGCGCCCGGGGGCTGCTGCTCGGCAACTACGGCGCCTCCACGGTCGTCCTGCTGGCGCTGTGGTTCAAGCTGCGCCAGCGCCTGCTGCCGCGCCGGGCGGCCGGTGAACGCATGTCGGAGCTGCTGCGCTTCGGCCTGCCGACGGTGCCGGCCGAGGCGTCGGTGTACCTGCTGAGCATCGTCGATCGCTATTACATCTTTCACGACCGCAGCCCGCGTCTCGCCGGCCTGTACTCGATCGCGATCAAGCTGGCCGGCGCGATCGCATTCCTGGTGCGTGCCTTTCAGTACGCGTGGCCGCCGCTTGCCTACTCGGTCACCGACGACGCGGAGGCCGCGAGGCTGTACGGCCTGGTGACGACCTACTACCTGCTGATCTCCGGCTGGGCGGTCGCGGGGCTGGCTCTGCTCGGCCGCTGGATCCTGCAACTGCTGACTACGCACGCCTACCTGGGGGCCAACCGGGCGCTTCCCTGGGTGGCGCTCGGCTGGGCGCTGTACGGGCTGTGGGTGGTGTTTCTCACCATCGCGGGGCGGGCGCGGGTGACGACGCGCAATTTTCCGGCCGCGCTCGTCGGCCTCGCCGCCAATGTCATTCTCCTGCTCCTGCTCGTGCCACCGTTCGGTCTCGCCGGGGCCGGCATCGCACTCTGCGGAGCGTATGTCTTCATGCTGGGGTTCATGCACCTGTTGACGCGCCGCCAGTTCGCCGTCCAATTCGAGTGGCTGCGCCTGGGCAAGCTCGTCGCCGTCATCGGTGGCGTCGCGGCGCTCGGCGACCTCCTGCTGCCCACCCACGGAGCGCTCGGGTTGCTCCTGCGCTTGGTCGTCCTGGCCGCGATCGGGCCGGCGCTGGCGGCCACCGGCTTCGTGCACGCGGCCGAGTTGCGCCAGGCCCGCCGCCTGCTGGCGCGCGTGCGCGGCTCCGTTCCCCCGCCGGAGGCCGGCACGCCGTGAGCCGTCCGCCCGTCAGCGTGGTGATGCCGTTCGCCGGCTCCCCGGCGGCCGCGCGGGCGGCGCTGGCCGTGCTTGGGGGTCTGAGCACCGGACCCGACGACGAGCTGATCCTCGTCGACAACCGCGGAATCGTGCTGCCCGCCCCGGCCGGCGTGCACGTCATCAGCGCCACCGCCGAGCACTCCCCGGCCTACGCGCGCAACACCGGCGCCGAGCGCGCCACCTGCGACTGGATCCTGTTCCTCGACGCGGATTGCCAGGCCCCGCCGGATCTGCTGGAGCGCTACTTCGACGCGGAGATCGCCTCCGGGGTGGGCGCGCTGGCCGGCGCCGTCGGCCCGGCGCCCGCGCCGGGCGGTCTCGCCGCCGGCTACGGCGCCGCCAAGAGCTTTCTCGATCAGGACTCCCACCTCAGCCATCCCTTCATGCCCCGCGCGGTGGCCGCCAACCTCCTCGTCCGCCGGTCGGCCTTCGAGCAGGTCGGCGGCTTCTTCGAGGGGGTTCGCGCAGCCGAGGACACCGACTTCAGCTGGCGGCTGCAGCTCGCCGGGTGGGAGCTTCAGGGCCGCCCGCAGGCGGCCGTGACACACCGTTATCGCACGACCGTGCGCGCCCTGCGCCGCCAATGGCGCGGCTACGCCGCCGGCCGCGCCTGGCTGGCTCGCCGCTACGAGGGCTTCCGGCCCGAGCCGGCGCTCGCCCGGGCCGCCGGCCGGGTCCTGCATCGCCGGTCGCCTGCCGCTCCCGCTCGCCCGGTCACGGATCCGCCGCCCGTGCCGGACGGCACGGCCGGCGGCGGAGGCGGCCGACGTGCCCATCTGGCCCTCGACGCGCTGCTCGGCGTCGAGGAGCTGGCCGGCTTCGCGCTCTCCAATCGTCCCCGCCGCCCTGGCGCGGGGCCGACGGCGGTCGTTCTCGTCGCCGATCGCTTCCCGGCCCCGGGCGATCCACTGGCCGACTACGCGCTCACGCTCGTGGGTGCGCGGGTGGAGGCGACGTCCCGGCCGGAGGTGGTCGATCGCGCGGTCGCCCGGCGGCTGAGGATCGACTACCGCGAGGATGACGGCGTCGTCGCTCGCTCGCTCGCGCTCGCTCGGCTGCTCAACCGTCACCCGGTGCGCTGCGCGGCCGATCTCCGGCGTCGCTCACCCGGCAGCCCGGGACTGGCCGCCATCGCCCCGGCGGTCACCCGCCTCCGGCGCGACGCGAGCGCCCGCGTTCACACGCTCGGCGGCGAGGGGAGCCGGGGCGTGGCCGCCCGGCTGGCGGCGCTCGCCGGCCGTGAGCTCGACCAATGAAGGTCTCAGTCGTCGATCCGCCGGCGTTCACGCCCCCCTATGACCACGCGCTGTGCGCGGCGCTGGCGCGGGCAGGCGCGCAGGTCGAGCTCGTCACCAGCCGGTTTGCCTACGGCGAGGTGCCGGCGCCCGAGGGCTACACGGTGCGTGAGCTGTTCTATGCCCACGCGCGGGGCGCGGCCGGCTCCCAGCTGCGCCGCTCCACCAAGCTCGTCTCCCACGTAACCGACATGCTGCGCTATCGCGCGCTCGCCGCGCGCACCGCCGACGTCGTCCACTTTCAGTGGCTGGGGCTGCCGTGGGTCGACGACCGCCTGCTACCGGATCGCCCGCTGGTCCTGACCGCGCACGACCTTTTGCCCCGCGAGCCACGACTCGGCCAGCTGGCCGCTCAGCGCCGGCTACTGCGGCGCGTCGACGCCGTCGTCGTGCACTCGCAGTACGGCCGCGCCCAGCTCGTGGACCGGATGGGCATCGCGCCCGAGCGGGTGCATGTGATCCACCACGGCGCGTTCTCACCCGGGCCCGGCGGCGCCCTTCCCCCTGAGCTCGCCGATGACGGCCGGCCGGTTGTGCTGCTCTTCGGGCTACTACGCCCGTACAAGGGCGTGCAGACGCTCCTACGGGCCTGGGCGGGGATCGCGGGCGCGCAGCTGTGGATCGTCGGGCGGCCGATGATGGAGCTCCCGCCGATGCCCGCGGGCGCGAGTCTCGTCGCGCGCTTTGTCAGCAGCGAGGAGGCCGATGCCCTGCTGCGCCGTGCCGACCTCGTCGTGCTTCCGTACACCCGAACCGAGCGCTTCGATCAATCCGGCGTGCTGGCTGCTGCCCTCGGAGCCGGGCGTCCCACCGTACTCTCCGACATCGGGGGTTTCGCGGAGATCGCGGCCACGGGCGCCGCCCGGCTGGTCGCGCCGGGCGATGCCGGCGCGCTGCACGCTGCGCTGGCAGAGATGGTCGCCGACCCGCAGGAGCGTGAGCGAATGGGCACCGCCGCGCGTGTGGCCGCCGCGGGCCCGTATTCGTGGGAAGCGGCGGCGAAGGCGACGCTGCGGGTCTACGAAACGTTGGTCACCACCTGATTTCGGTCTGGTGGAAGTTCAGGGTGCGACCCTGACGCGAGCACCCCATCAAAGGCAGATACTCGTAGCGATGTGAGCTGCGGTCCGCGCGGCTACGGTCGCGGTGTTCGCACCTTCTCCGGTCAGAAACCACAGTCAGGAGGTCGTCGATGCGTCGCTTTATCCACCGTCCATCACCGGGACTGGCGGTCGCGCTGCTCGCGCTGTTCATCGCGCTGGGCAGCACCGGTTATGCGGCGACTCAGTCCCCGAAGACCCACAACGCGACCGCGAAGGTCGCGAACAGGCAGAACGGCCCCCGCGGGTTCAGGGGTTTCCGGGGCCCCCGAGGATTCAAGGGCGCCGCGGGCGCCCCGGGCCCAGCGGGCCCAGCGGGCCAGCGGGCCCAGCGGGCCCAGCCGGCAGCGCACTGGCGTACGCTCATGTGACGGGTGGAACGCTGGACGTGGCGAACTCGAAAAACGTGACGATGACCGGGCTCAGCACGGGCGGGACAAGCACATGCCTGCAGGTCACATCGGGACCGCCGCACACTGTGGTCGCCATGATTGACAACTCGGGCGCAAACCCTGCGATCACGAGTGTTGCCGGGACTGTCAACCCGGTGGCGGTGGCGCCGAACTGCCCGGCCGGCAGCAATGCCTTGATCACAACAGTCGAATCCGGCGCGTTCACGCCGAAGCCGTTCTACGTCACTTTCAACTGACGCAAGGAGCGGGCAGCATCGAGGACGACCCGCGAAGCAGGGGGCCGCGCAGCGCGGCCCCCTCATCGAGGGCAGCTGGTGGGTTCAGTCGCCGGGGCAGCAGTCGGAGCAGTTGACACCGGTGACGCAGCAGATGCACCCCGTCCCGGTGGCGGCGCATGGGCAGCAACCTGAGCCGCTCGCGCAGCAGCAGTCGCCCTGGATGCACGATGGTTTGTCGCACTTGAGCTTGGCGCGCTTGTAGTCGGCGAGGTCCTTGGCCAGACAGGCCGCTGCGCGGCGCGAGGCGGCTGACTTCGGCCCCTTGCCCTTTGCCTGGTCTCGCAGGTTTTTGCAGGGGGGACCTCCGACGGCCAGCGGACTTGCGATCCGCCCCCTGGATCGACCAGGACGGCGGCCGGCGTCGCCTTGACCGCGTAGGCCGTCGTGACCTCATGCTCGTGCTGACGCAGCACGGTGGACAGCCGCCTCCCGTGGAGGCGCATTCGGTTCTGCATCACGTCCCCGGTCGTCAACAGCGCGATCGTCAGATCCGAGCGCTCGCGCTCGGCGCGCGCCAGCGCCGGGAGCAACTCGATGCAGGCCCCGCAGCCGGGATCGCCGGAGCTGGCGGCGACGACCACCGCCGCGACGGCGCCGAAGACCAGGTTGCGAGCCAGCGTTGTCCACCCGGCGGGCGCCGTGTGGACGGTCCCGAAGCAGTTGCAATCAGGCTGCTCGCCTCGTGAGATCGACCGCCCGATTGCGATCACGAACAGGCCCAGCAGTGTCAGCGCCCCGATCGCACCCGCCCGGGCGGTCGGTGTCGCGACCAGGAGACCGGCGACCGCGAGCTCCGCTCCGGGCAGCGCGATCGCGGCGGGATCGGCCAACCGCGCGGGGACACCGAAGTCGCCAAGCGCCCGCGCAGCGCCGGCGCGGTTACGCAGCTTGCAAACCGCGGCGACCGCGAACACGGCCGCCAGCGCAACCCGGGCGAGGAGCAGAATTACTCGATCACAGTCCCGATGCCAGGCCCCGGATCCCCACGACGTCGATGATATGCCCGTCGATCGGCGAAGGCAAGCGCCGACGCAGAGCTGTTACGAAGCCGTCGTGACCGCCGACTGGCTGGCTTGCCGCCGCTCCACTTCGGCCCGCACGCGCGGCGCGACCTCGGTTCCGAACAGCTCGATCGAGCGCAGGACCTCGGCGTGGGCGACGGCGCCGACGCTCATCTGCCCGATGTAGCGGCTGTTGCCGAACAGCTCGTGCTCGAACAGGATCTTCTCGGTCACCTGCTCGATCGAGCCGGCGGCGACGGCGCCCCGCGGCGAGCGCAGCGCGTCGTACTCGGGGCGGCCCGACGGCGGCCAACCGCGCTCGCGCCCGATGCGGTTCATCATCGCCAGATAGGGGGCGGCGAAGGCGGAGTCGGCCGCGGCCGACGTTTCGCCGACGAAGGCGTGGGTGTTGATCGCCAGCGGCAGGGCGGCCGCGTCATGGCCGGCCTCCAGGGCAGCTCGGCGGTACAGGGCGACGAGCGGCGCGAAGCGCTCGGGCTGGCCGCCGATGATCGCCAGGGTCATCGGCAGGCCGAGCGTTCCGGCGCGGACCAGCGATTGCGGCGAGCCGCCGACGGCGACCCACACGGGAAGCGGATCCTGCAACGGTCGCGGGTAGATGCCCGCGTCGCTCAGGGGTGCGCGCAAACGACCGCTCCACGTGACTCGCTCGGAGTCGCGGATCTTCAGCAGCAGGTCGAGCTTCTCGGCATAGAGCTCGTCGTAGTCGTCCAGGTCGTAGCCGAACAGCGGGAAGGACTCGACGAACGAGCCGCGGCCGGCCATGATCTCGGCGCGTCCGCCTGAGAGCAGGTCGAGCTCTGAGAACTGTTGAAAGACGCGCACCGGGTCGTCGGAGCTGAGGACCGTCACGGCGCTGGAGAGGCGGATGCGCTCGGTGCGAGCGGCGATCGCGGCCAGCGCGACCGCGGGCGAGGAGATCAGGAAGTCCGGGCGGTGGTGCTCGCCGATGGCGAACACATCGAGTCCCACCTGCTCGGCCAGCTCGGCCTCCTCGAGGAGGTCACGCATGCGCTGCTGCGGGGTGACGCCGGAGCTGAGGTCCGCGAAGGTGGCAAGTCCAAGTTCCATCGGGACGAGGTTAGCAGGATAGTTGCGGGGACAACCATTCTCACCGGGTGCCCTCGGCCTTCTCCCAGACGACGGGCACCCCGGCGCGGGCGTAGCGCACGAGCCCGGCGAGCGTGGCCAGGATCACGAGCAGGTAGTAGTAGGCGAGTGCCGCCCCCGGAACCGGCAGACGCAGCCGCCCGGCGAGCGCCAGCAGCAGCCAGGCGAGCTGCGCGCCGAGCACGATCGCGTAGACGAGCCCGTCGCCGGCGAGCGCGATCGAGCAGATCAGGAGCACGATGTGCAGGATGCCGCTGGCGTAGCGCAGCACGCGGTGGGAGACGATCTCCAGCAGGTACAGCGGACCGCCGCCGCGCAGCAGGTCGCCGGAGAGCACGTGGCGCCAGATCTGGGCGTGCATGCGGATCTTGCGGGCGTACTCGTCTTCGGACTCGCGAGCTGGCTTCTCCCACGCGACCGCGTGCGCGTCATAGACGGCGCGCCGCCCGCGCTGTGCCATCCGGTAGGGGAGCCCCAGGTCGTGGCCGATGTGCGAATCGGTCTCGATGTAGTCCGATCGCCGCACCGCGTAGATGCCGCCGTTGCCGGCCGTGATCGAACCCATCGCCGACTCCGACGCCCGCTGCCACAGCTCGAAGCGCCAATACACGCCCTCCCGGTTGGAGCCATCGGCGCGCTCGAGCGCCAGGCGCCCGCACACGTAGGCGACATCGGGGTCGGCGAAGTTGGCCACCAATTGGCGCAGGGCGTCGGGCTCCCAGCGGGCGTTGGCATCCGAGAAGGCGATCACCTCCGCGGTGGTGGCCTCCACCGCCCGGTTCTGAGCGGCGACCTTGCCGGCTCGCGGGCAGGGCAGCAGGCGGACCCGCGGATGGCGCACGGCGAGCGCGGCGACCAGCTCATCGGTCCCATCGGTCGAGCCGTCGGAGGCGACGATGATCTCGACCAGCTGCGCCGGATAGTCGAGCGCGAGCAGGTTCTCCACCCCCCGCTCGATCACCGCCTGCTCGTCGTGGGCCGCGACGATCACGGTGACGGTGGGGGCGAGGCCGCCCTTGCGGACCGGCCGCGGGCGCAGCCGCGCCACCGCGGCGGCGAACAGCGAGTAGAGCGCCTGGGTCCACAGCAGCCCGGCCAATGTGACCCAGAACAGGACCTGCAGGACGACCACGCCGCCAACAGTACTTCGCGTAGCCTGCTGGGCCGTGCAGCCATGGCAGGACATCGTCAGACGAATCTTCGACCTGCTCGTCGGCGGGGGCGGCTCGCTGGTGAGCGCGCCGCTCGTGGCGCTGCTCGCGCTCGCCGTCCGGCTCGAATCGCCCGGCGATCCCATTTACACCCAGACCCGTGTCGGGCGCGACGGTGAGCTGTTTGAGATCTACAAGCTCCGCACGATGATCGACGGCGCCGAGTTCCAGGGCGCGGGCCTGGCGATCTCCGCCGGCGACGCCCGGATCACGCGGCTGGGCCGGCTGCTGCGCCGGACATCGCTCGACGAGCTGCCCAACCTGTGGAACGTGGCCCGCGGCGAGATGTCGGTCGTCGGCCCGCGGCCGACGCTCGCGGGCCAGGTCGCCGTCTATACGCCGCGCCAGCGGGGACGTCTGGCGGTCAAGCCGGGCATCACGGGCTGGGCCCAGGTCAACGGCCGCGCGTCGCTGCCGTGGCCGGAGCGGATCGAGCTCGACCTGTGGTACGTCGAGCACCGCTCGCTGGCCCTCGACCTCGAGATCCTCAAGCGGACCCTGCGCTCGGTGCTGAGCGGCGGGGGCATCTACAAGGGAGCGACGGGCGGATGGCAGCCCCCGACGCGCCCGTAGCCGTCCTGATCACGGGCGTCGGCAAGCGCTTCGCGCTCGTGTCGGCGTTCACGCAGCGGGCGACGACGATCGCCGCCGACCCCAATCCGCTGGCGCCCGCCCAGTACGCCGCGACGCACCGCCGCTCGGTCCCGCGCTTCGACGACCCGGCCTACGTACCCGCGCTGCAGGAGTTGTGCGAGGAGTTCGGGGTGGGGGCGGTCGTGCCGCTCACCGACCTCGACCTCGAGATCCTCGGCCACGCCCGGACCGCCGGACAGCTGCCGGCCTTCGTCCCCGACGGCGACGTCGCCCGGGCCACGTTCGACAAGTACGAGACCCACCTGCTGCTCGAGCGTCTCGGGCTGCCGTCGCCGCCGACGGTGCTGCCCGGCGTGCCACCTGAGAGCTACCCCGTCATGGTCAAGCCGCGCTGGGGCTCGGGCGCGCGCTCCATCTTCCACGCCGCCGACGAGCGCGAGGCGGAGTTCCTGGCCGGCTACATCCGCGAGCCGGCGATGCTCCAGCGGGCGATGCAGGGGCCGGAGTTCTCGATGGACTGCATGTCGGATCTTCACGGCCGCTGCCTGAACGTCATCCCGCGCACGATGATCGAGTCCCGGGGCGGCGAGTCGATCAAGGGGACGACGATCGCCGACGAGGAACTGGTCGATCTCGGCCGGCGCGTCGTCGAGGCCCTGGGCTGCCGCGGGCCGTGCACCGTGCAGGCGTTTCGCGACACCGAGCTCGGCCTGCGCATCACCGACGTCAACACCCGCTTCGGCGGCGCCTGCCCGGCTCACCTGTACGCCGCCCTGCCCGGCCAAAGTTACCCGGAGCTGATCGTGCGCATCGCCCGCGGTGAGCAGATCCAGCCCCACGTGGGCGACTTCCGCGCCCAGGTGACGTTCACCCGCTACTTCTGGCAGCTCGAGCTCGACGAGCAGCTGCGTCCGACCGGGCGCGAAATCGTCTAGCGCCGACGGTCAGCGGCCCGTCAATCGCCCCACCAGCGCGGCGAAGTTGATGCCTGCCACAGACGGGCAGCCTCCCGATACCCGTCCGGGAACTCGCGTCGCGAGAGCTCGCCGAGGTGCCTGAAGGCGACCTGGACATGCTCGCCGCTCGTCTGCAGCGGCCGGGCGCCGCGCGGCTCGCACCCGTAGGCGACGATGTTGATCCACAGCCCCTTGAGCACCTCGAACGGATAGGCGGTGACGAGCTCCCTGACGTCCACCGCCAATCCGGTCTCCTCAAAGACCTCGCGCGTCAGACAGTCGGGGAGTTCCTCGCCCAATTCCGGCCGGCCCCCCGGCAGCTCCCATTCGCGCCGCCAGTTGCGACAGACGAGCACCCGCCCGCCGGCGTCCAGGCACACGCCCTTGACGCTCAGCGGTGCGGGCCCGCCGCCGGTCATAACTCGGCGATCACCTCGTCCACGGTCAGCACCCGCCCGACGTTCGTCATCGCGTAGTTCAGGGCGGCGTGCTGCCACTCGTCGCTGGTCGTCGAGGTGCCGTCGGACACGACTGTGATCATGTAGCCGGCGTCGGCCCCGTGGCGCGCGGTGTGCTCGATCGACATGTTCGTGTAACAGCCGGCGATCGTCAGCGAGTCGACCCCCAGCCCGCGCAGCAGGATGTCCAGACGGGTCTCGTAGAAGCCGTTCATGCGCATCTTCTCGACCACGTGGTCACCGGGAGCCGGCTCCACGCCCTCAACGGCTGCCGCCCCCCACGAGCCGCGCACGAGCGCGTTGGTCTCGACGATCCCGGCAAACAGTGGCGCGTTGGGCCTCAGGCCGACCGAACCCTCCTCGACGATGTAGTGCACGTGGATGACCGGCACGCCGGCCCTGCGGGCGGCGTCGGCCAGCCGGGCGACGTTGGCGACCACGTTCTGGCTGGCGGCGTGGGCGGGCGCGCCCGTCTCGGCGAACGCCCCCTTCTCGCCGATGACGTCGTTCTGCATGTCCTGGATGATCAGCGCGGTACTCATCGAGGGGCTCCTCAGTGGTAGGGGAGGTGGGTGGAGGCGACCTTCGTGGGCAGCCGGTACAACGAGGTCGAGCTGGGGATGTACAGCATGTCCCAGTTCGAGCCGCCCCAGGCGATGTTGCCGACGTTCTCGGGCACGCCGATCACCCCGAGGTGCTCGCCCTCGGGGGAGATGACCCACAGTCCGCGCGGGCCGGTGACCCACACGTTGCCGCGCTCGTCGACCTTCATCCCGTCGGGAATGCCCTCCTCGATCACGCCGCTGCCGACACCGGTGAAGAAGTCCCGTCCGCCCGACAGCGAGCCGTCATCCTGCACGTCGTAGATCCGGATCAGCGCCCGTGTGGTGTCGTTGATGTACATCTGCTTCTCCCCGGGGGCGAAGCACAGCCCGTTGGGTTGCTCGAACTCGGTCTCGCCCACCACCAGCTCAGGCGCGCCCCCGCCGGACGGGATCATGTACACGCCCTGGAAGGAGAGCTCCTGCTCGCGGGGGATGCCGAAGCCCGGCACCCGGCCGAACCCCGGATCGGTGAAGTAGATCGTCCCGTCCGAGCGGGTGATGACGTCGTTGGGGCTGTTGAGGTACTTGCCCTTGTAGTGCCACGCCAGGGTTTCGCGCACCCCGTCGCGTCGCTCGCGCACCAGCGAGGAGGTGACGTGCTCGCAGACGAGCAGGTTGCCCTCGGCGTCGTACACCATGCCGTTGCCCTTGTTGTTGGGCCGGCGCAGCTCGGTGACGCCCTCTTTCTCCGACCAGCGCCGGCGCACGTCACCGGGCATGTCGGAGAACAGGAGGAAATCGCCTGCCTTATTCCACACGGGCCCCTCGGTGAACGTGAACCCGGTGGCCACCCGCTCCACCTCCGCCGCCGGATCGACCAGATCCGACAGAGCGTCTGACTTCATCTCGATCGCCAACGATTCCTCTCCTCTATGTCGCGTGCCGGCGCTCGATGCCGGCCAGTACCTCGGCCAGATCTTCGAGGCTGGCGATGTTGTGACCGGCCAGGAACCGGTCGATGTGCGGGAGCGCCGCCTTCATGCCGGCGCCCAGCGGCTGGTAGTCGACGTGTCCCTTGAGCGGGGTGACCCATACGACGGCATAGGCGGTTCGTGCCAGACGCGCCATCTCGCGCCCCACCAGCTCGGGGTCCTGGCGCTCCCAGCCGTCGGAGACGATCACCACCACCGCCCCGCGTGAGAACGCCCATCGGCCCCAGTGATCGTTGAATGACTTCAGGCAGGCGCCGATCAACGTGCCGCCGGCCCAGTCGACGACCGTCTCGGCCGCCCGGGCCAGCGCCTTCTCGGGATCACGGGTACGAAGCGCCGCCGTCAGCCGCGTCAGCCTCGTGCCGAACGCGAACACCTCCACGTGGCCGGCGATCACCGCGGCGTGCAGGAACAGCAGCAGGCCGCGGGTGTAGGCCTCCATCGAGCCCGAGATGTCACACAGCACGACCAGCCGCCGCGGGCCGTCCACCCGCCGGCGGTAGCTGCGCTCCAGCGGCTCGCCGCCGGTGGCCAGCGACCGGCGGGTCATGCGCCGCAGGTCGAGCAGCCGTCCCCGCGGGTGCGAGCGCAGGCGGCGCGTCCGGCGCTGCGGGCGCACGGCGGCCAGTTCGGCGAGCAGCCGCCGGGCCTGGTCGAACTCCTCGTGGGTCATCGCGCCGAAGTCGCGCCGGCGCAACAGGTCGGTGGCACTCCAGCCGACCTCGATCTGCTCGGGCTCGGGGCCGTCAGGCTGCGCGCCGCGCACGGGGTCGGCGTGGCCGGCCGCCCGTGGGCGGGCGAGCTGCGGGGAGCGCAGCCGCGTCGGCGGGATCACCGGCGCGCGCAGAAACCAGGCGTTGAACGCGCGGTCGAAGGAGTCGAGCTCCTCGCGCCGGGTCACGAGCGTCGCTCGCAGTGTCCAGTAGACGTCGTCCTGACGGGTGATGTCGACCGCGTCCAGTCCCTTGAGCGCGTCGACGATCCGCCCGGGCCCGATCTCCAGGCCCGCCTCGCGCAGCACCCGGCCGAAGGTCACCACGTGGCGGACGACGGCGTCAGCGGGCAGCGCGCGCCTCCGCCAGCAGGCTGACCAGGGTTTCGTCGGAGACGAGCTCAAGGTCCTCCTGGTACTTGAGCACCGATCCGAGCGTCGACTGCACCAGCTCGGCGTCGAGCTCGCGCTGGCCGAGCACGGCGAGCGCCTGCGCCCAGTCGACCGTCTCGGCGACTCCGGGTGCTTTGGTCAGCTCAAGACCGCGCAGCGCCTGCACGAACTGCACGGCCTGAGCGGCGAGACGCTCGGGTACCTCGGGGACGCGCAGGCGGACGATCTCGATCTCCCGCTCGCACGACGGGTGCCCGATCCAGTGAAAGAGGCAGCGGCGCTTGAGCGCGTCGTGCAGCTCGCGCGTGCGGTTGGAGGTGAGCACGACGATCGGCCGGTGGCGGGCGGCGATCGTGCCCAGCTCGGGGATCGTGATCTGAAAGTCGGAAAGCAGCTCGAGCAGGAAGGCCTCGAACTCGTCGTCGGCGCGGTCGATCTCGTCGATCAGCAGCACGACCGGCTCAGGCGCCGAGATCGCCTCCAGCAGCGGGCGGCGGATGAGAAAGCGCTCCCCGAACAGCTCGTCCTCGTCGACCTGGCCGCCCTCCTGGGCGGCACGGATGTGCAGCAGCTGACGGGTGTAGTTCCACTCGTAGACCGCGTGGTTGACGTCGAGTCCCTCGTAGCACTGCAGACGGATCAGCGGCGTGCCCAGCGCCTGGGCGATGGCTTTCGCCGCTTCCGTCTTGCCGACGCCGGCCTCGCCCTCCAGAAGCAGCGGCTTGCGCACGTGCAGCGCCAGGTACAGGACGGTGGCGAGCCCGCGGTCGGGCAGATACGAGGCTCCGAGAAGCGCTTGCTCCAGTTGGTCGATGCTGCCGATTTGCTCCACCCTGCGGCGCATCTTAGTCAGGCGAGCTGGGTAGGGAGCCTATAGACTGAAACACTGCCAGGCGGCTTCACCATAGAGTGCGGCTCTGGCAAAGAGCCGCAAGCCGAGAACAGGGAGAGCCGTGCGAGGCAGCGACACCGAAGTACTCATGCCGGGATCAGAGGCGGAGGCCATCGCGGGATTCGGCGATGGTGCAGACGTCACCGTGTTGGCCGGCGGGACGATCCTGATGCCCGAGGTCACCTATGGGCGCTACCCCAAGGGCGGCCGGACGCTCATGCTGCACCGCGCGGGGCTTGACGCGGTTGCCGACAACGGTTCGGTCACGTTCGGCGCGATGGTCACCCTCGACGCGGTGATCGCTGCCGGCGTTGCGCCGCTGGCTGCCGCGGCCGCCGCGGTGGCCGATCCGGAGATCCGCGCGCAGGCGACGATCGGCGGCAACCTGTGCGCATCGCCGGGGGCGCAGGCGCCCCGCGGCGATCTCCAGGCGCCGCTGCTGGCGATGGGAGCTCGTGTGCGCTCGGCCGGGCCGGGCGGCGAGCGGATCGACTCGGTCGAGGAATACCTGGCCGGCGCTCGCGACTGCCTCGTGCTCAGCATCGAGGTCGATCGCCCCGCCCGTGGCGCGTACGTCACCCAGCGCCGTCCCCATTCGCATTCCTACTCGGTGATGGCGGTCGCCGCCGCCGAGGTCGACGGGACGGTGCGGATCGCGGCGGCCGGGGTCGCCCCCCACGCGGTCCGGTTGACGAGCGTCGAGCAGGCGCTGGCCGACGGCGCTGCGCCGGCCGACGGCGCCGCCCGGGCGACCGCGGGCGTGGAACCTCACGACGACGCGCTGGCCTCGGCCTGGTACCGGCGCGAGGTCCTGCCCGTGCTCGTGGCGCGGGCCATCGAACAGCTGCAGGAGGGATAGGTCAATGGAACTGACGATCAACGGCGTGCTGCGCGCCACCCCGAGCTCGCCGGTCACGCCGCTGCTGACGGTGCTGCGTGAGGAGTTCAACATCACGAGCGCCAAACCCGGGTGTGAGCAGGGCGGTTGTGGCTCGTGCACGGTGCTCGTCGACGGCGCGCCGCGCCGTTCGTGTCTGGTCCCCGTGGGCACGCTCGGCGACGCGGAGGTGACGACCGTGGAGGGACTCGGGGGGGCCCAGAGCCTGGCGGCGATCCAGAAGGCGTTCAACGATCGCTACGCCGCCCAGTGCGGCTACTGCACCACCGGCATGGTGATGGCCGCGCAGGCGCTCATCGACTCCACCGACGGACCGGTGACCCGCGAGCAGGTGCTCCAGGCCCTGAGCGGCCACGTGTGCCGCTGCACCGGCTACGTGAAGATCGTCGACGCGATCATCGCCGCCTCGACCGGCGAGTTCGACGGTGCGTACGTCGACGAGGATCTCGCGGCCGACCCGTCCCAACCCGAGGTCGAGCCGAAAGGAGCCCCGGCATGAAGGCCGTCGGCGCAAAGCTTCCCCGTTACGACGGCGTCGCCCACATCACCGGGCGCACCGCCTTTGTCGACGATGTCAAGGCTCCGGGAATGCTGTACGCCCGGGCCCTGCGCTCGCCCCACCACCACGCCTCGATCGTCAGCCTCGACACCAGCCGCGCCGAGAAGCTGCGCGGCGTGCGGGCGGTCGTCACCCACACCGACGTGCCCAAGAACGTCTACGGGCATCTGGAGGCGCTGGGCGTTCCCGCCGATGAGCCGCTGCTGGCCGAGGACGTGGTGCGCTGGAAGGGCCAGCCGATCGCGGCCGTCGCCGCCGAGGATGTCGACACCGCGATGGAGGCGCTCGAGCTGATCGACGTGGAGTATGAGGAGCGCCCGGCGCTGTTCGACATCCGGCTCGCGTTCGAGCCCGACGCACCCGAGATCCATCAGTGGGGTCCGGTGTTTCCGCACTTCGGCCCGCACAACCACCGGCGGGTGCGCAAGGGCGACGTCGACTGGGCCTTCGAGCAGGCCGACACCATCGTCTCCGGCGTGTACCGCCCCCAGGCGATCGAGCACTGTCCACTGGAAACCCAGGCGGCGCTGGTCATCCCCGAGGCCGACGGGCGGCTGACGATCTACTCGTGCACCCAGGCGATGTACTTCTCGCTGGGAGTGGTGGCCGCCCATCTGCAGCTTCCGCTCAACCGGATCAAGCTCATCGGCGGCACGGTCGGCGGCGGGTTCGGCGGCAAGGTCGATACCGCCTCGGAGACGATCAGCGCCGTGCTGGCACTTAAGGCGGAGCGCCCGGTCAAGTGGCGCTGGACGCGCGAAGAGGAGTTTCTCGCCTCCTCGACGCGTGCCCCGTGGCACATCGAGCTCGAGGATGCGGTCACCTCCGACGGCTGGATCCTCGGGCGGCGGATGGTCACGCTGCATGACTCGGGCGCCTACTCCCGCTTCTCGCCCTACGGGCTGACCAAGCACGCCTTCCACCACACCGGCGCCTACACGATCCCGAATCTGAAGTTCGACGGGTTCGTGGTGTACACCAACCGGGTGCCGACGACGGCGATGCGCGGGTTCGGGGTGACCTCGGTCTCGATGGCGGTGGAGACGCACATCACGCGCGTGGCCGACGCGCTCGGCCTCGACCCGTGGGAGATCCGGCTCAAGAACGCCAACCGGATCGGCGACACCACCGGCAACCTGGTGGCGATGCAGGATCCCTCGACGGTGCCGGTGACACTCGCGACCGCCCAGAAGGTCGGCAAGGAACTGGCGGCCGAGTACCGCACGATGAGCTCGGAGCGGCGCACCGGCGAACTGCTCCCGGAGCACCTCGTCGCTCAGCAGGCTCCGGAGGGCGCGCACGTGCTCGACAAGCGGGGCGCGGTCAACGGATCTCACAGCGGTGGCAATGGAGGAGGGCACTGATGGCCAAGCACACCGGACGTGGCTTTTCCACGATCGAGTATCCGACGGGCATGAACCAGAACGGCGATCCCAGCCAGGCCTGGATCAAGCTCAAGCCCGATGGCCGTGTCGATGTCTTCTCCGGAACCGTCGACATCGGCCAGGGATCCAAGACGGTCCACACCCAGATCGTGGCCGACGCCCTCGGCGTCCCCTATGACTGGGTGACGATGGACAACACCAACACCGACTCCTCGGCGGTGTGCACCGGCACGTTCGCCTCGCGGGGAACGTTCATCGGCGGCAACGCCGTGCGCTATGCGGCGGAGCGCGTTCGCGAGCGGGTGCTCGACATCGCCTCCAAGGAACTGGAGATCGACGCCGGCGACCTGGAGATCACCGACGGTGAGGTTGTCGCCAAGGGCGCGCCGGACCGCAAGATCTCGGTCTCGGACGTCGCGGGTGCCGCCACGTACTCCTACGGCGAGCTGATCTCCGGCCAGGGCACGGCGCTCAAGCCGCTGGCCGAGATCGATGACGACGACGGCTCGGTGACGGAGGAGCCGCACTCGGCGATCTCCTATGCGGCCTGCGTGGCCGACGTGGTCGTCGACGACGAGACCGGCGAGGTGGAGATCACCCGCATGGTGTCCGTCTACGACGTCGGGCGGGCGATCAATCCGCTGCTCGTCGAAGGCCAGATCGAGGGCGGGGCGATGATGGGCGTCGGACTGGGCCTGCTCGAGGAGTCCTATCCCCACTATCCCTCGGTCGAGCACCGCGGCGAGCAGTTCGGCTCCTACCTGGCGCCGACGATCGAGCTGCTGCCCGAGCTGGAGAACGTCATCCTCGAGAACCCGTCAGTCGACGGTCCGTTCGGCGCCAAGGCGATCGGCGAGATGGCGAACAATGCCCAGCCGCCGGCACTGGCCGCCGCGATTCACGACGCCGTCGGCGTGTGGGTGACTGAGATGCCGGCCTCGCCCGAGCGGGTGCTGCGCGCGATCAAGGCCAAAGCCGAGCCCCGGCGCGAGGGCAAGCGGGTCATCTTCGACGAGCAGCTCTCGTTGCGGACCGTGACGAGCAACGACGGCGCCGGCTTCCTGGATAAGCCATGAGCAACTCGCCCTTTCAGTCCTGGGACGGCCGGCAGTCGCTGTCGCTCTTTCCCAAGGTCGACCTGCGGTCGATCGCCGGCGAGCAGATCCTCTTCTGCCAGGTCAGCTACGAGCCCGGCGCCGACGTTCCGACTCACGCCCACGACGATTCCGAGCAGGTCATGTGGATCACCGGCGGCTCACTGGAGATGACCGTCGGCGGCGAGACGCAGACGCTCGGCGAGGGCGATTGTGTGGTCATCAACCGCGGAGTCGAGCATTCGCTGCACTCGGACTCCGGCTGCACGTTCCTGGAGGCCATGTCGCCGGTCCCGCGCGATCATGTGGCCGACCCCGAGCACGACCTCGTCCTCGGCGCCGACGGCGACAGCCGCTACGTCGAGCACTAGCTTCAACCCTTACCCAACCCCAGAACAAGGAGGCGCCTTGCCGATCGTAGAGATCAAGCTGTTCGACAGCCGCATCAACGATGAGACGGTCCCCAAGCTCATCGAGAAGGTGACCGACGCGGTCGTGGAATGCACCTCGGAGAAGATCCGCGACGAGACGTGGGTCGTGGTCACGGGCCTTCCGCCCAAGCAGTGGGGCCTCGGCGGCAAGCCGCTCGGGTGAGCCACAACTTCGCAGGTCGCACGGCGCTCGTCACCGGCGGCGCCGGCGACATCGGACGCGCGGTCGTCGCCCGCCTGCAGGCGGGTGGCGCCCGGGTGGCGACCTTCGATCTCCGGGCCGCGTCGGCCGAGGGCGTGCTCTCGCTGACCGGTGACGTGCGGGAGTCCGCGGACATCGACCGGGCAGTGGCCGACGCCGGGTCCCAGCTCGGTCCGGTGGACATCCTCGTGTGCGCCGCCGGGATCACCGGCGACTCGCTGCCCACCATCGACGTACCCGACGACGAGTGGCGCAAGGTGATGGCCATCAATTGCGACGGTGTGTTCTGGGCGAACCGTGCGGCCGCGCGCGTGATGGTCCCCCGCGGCTACGGGCGGATCGTCAACGTGGCCTCGATCGCCGGCAAGGAGGGCAATCCGATGGCAACCGCCTACTCGGCCTCCAAGGCGGCGGTGATCGCGATGACCAAGGCGATCGGCAAGGACCTCGCCCAGACGGGCGTGCTCGTCAACTGCGTCACCCCGGCGGTGATCGACGGTCAGATGCTCGGTGACATGAGCGAGGAGCATGTCCAGTACATGGTCAGCCGGATCCCGATGGGGCGGATGGGACAGCCCGACGAGGTGGCGGCGCTGATCGAGTACCTCGCCTCGGAGGACTGCACCTTCTCGACCGCGGGCGTGTTCGATGTGTCCGGCGGTCGAGCTACGTACTAAGGAGCTTCACACGTGTCAGACACGATCACCGGCGCCCCGGCCGCCAACTTCATCGCCGGCCGATGGACACCCAGTCAGAGCGGTTCGGTCTACGAGCGCCACAACCCGTGGCGGCCGAACGAGGTGGTGGGTGAGTTCCCCAGTTCCGATGCCGCCGACGTGGCCGCGGCGGTGGCGGCCGCGCAGCGCGCGCGGCGCGACTGGGCACGTCTGCCCGCCGCCGCCCGCGGGGCCTACCTGAGCAAGGCGGCGGACGCGATCGAGGCTCGCCAGGAGGAGATCGCTCAGGACATGACGCGTGAGATGGGAAAGCCGCTGCGCGAGTCCCGCGGTGAGGCCGGCCGGGCAGCGGCGATCCTGCGCTTCTTCGCCGGCGAGGGCCTGCGTCCGTTGGGGCAGCTGTTCGAGCAGTCGGCGAGCGGCGCGCTCGTCTACACCCGTCGGCGGCCCGTCGGCGTGGTCGGGCTGATCACGCCGTGGAACTTCCCGATCGCGATCCCCACCTGGAAGACGGCTCCGGCCCTGGCCTACGGCAACACCGTCGTGATGAAGCTCGCGCAGGATTCGCCGCTCACCGGCCTGCATCTGGCGGCCGCCTTCGAGCAGGCGGGGCTGCCCGAGGGGGTGCTGAACATCGTCATCGGCCGAGGGGCGGCGGCGGGGGAGCCCTTGATCGGTGCGGAGGCGGTCCGCGCGATCTCGTTCACCGGCTCGGTGCCGGTCGGCGTCGGGGTGCGCGAGCAGGCGACGGCGGCCGGCAAGCGGGTGCAGCTGGAGCTCGGCGGCCACAACCCGCTGATCGTCGCCGACGACGCTGCCCTGGACGCGGCTGTGACCGCCGCCTATGCGGGCGCGTACTGGTCGGCTGGCCAGAAGTGCACGGCCACCCGGCGCATGTACGTGCAGTCGGCCGTCTACGACGTGTTTCGCGAGCGGCTGTTGGCGCGGATCGCCGAAGGGAAGGTGGGCGATCCGGCCGATCCGGCGACCGAGGTCGGGCCGCTGGTCAACGAGAAGCAGTTCGACGAGGTGCTGGCCGGGATCGAGCGCGGCCGCGACCAGGGCGGCACCGTCCTGGCCGGCGGCGAGCGGGCCGACGACGAGGGCTTCCTGATCGCCCCGACCCTATTCGAGGGCGTCGCCGACGACGCGTTTCTGTCATGTGAGGAGGTGTTCGGGCCGGTCAGCTCCCTGTATCGCTTCGAGACCATCGACGAGGCGATCGAGCGGGCCAACGCCGTGCGCTTCGGCCTGTCGGCCTCCGTGTTCACGACAAGCCTGCGCACCGCCCAGCAGTGCGTCGACGAGCTGGAGTCGGGCATCCTGCACGTCAACTCGCAGACCGCGGGGGCCGACGTGCACGTACCCTTCGGCGGAACCAAGGACTCGGGCTTCGGGCCCCACGAGCAGGGGTCGGCGGCACACGAGTTCTACACCGAGGAGATCACGGTCTATCAGGATGTCTGACGAACGCTGGCTGATCACGGGAGCACTCGGCTGCATCGGGGCGTGGGCATGCCGCCAGCTCGTGCGCGAGGGCCACGAGGTCGTCGCCTATGACCTCGGGGACGACACCCGGCGGATGGAGCTGGTGATGGGCCCCGACGAGCTGAGGACGGTGCGGCTCGTCAACGGTGACATCACCGACCTCGACGCGCTGGCGGGCGTCGTCGCGGGCGAGCGGATCACCCACATCGTGCACCTGGCCGCGCTGCTGCTGCCGATCGCCAAGGCCGATCCGCCGCGCGGCGCGCTCGTCAACGTCGTCGGCACGGTCAACGTGTTCGAGGCGGCGCGGCGCGGCGACGTGCAGGGCGTCAGCTACGCCAGTTCCGCGGCGGCGTATGACCGCGCCGACGGGGTGCACGTCGCCGAGGATGCCGACGGCCATCCCCGCAACCACTACGGCGTGCACAAGCTCGCCAACGAGGGGGCTGCGCGCGTGTACTGGCACGACACCGGCCTGGCCAGCGTGGGTCTGCGCCCGCACATCGTCTACGGCCCGGGACGCGACCACGGCATGACGGCCGGACCGACGCTGGCGATCGCCGCCGCGGTGGCCGGCGAGCCCTATGAGATCCCGTTCGGCGGCCGCGCGCAGTTCCAGTACGCGCCCGACACCGCCGGCCTGTTCATCAAGGGCGCCCGGTCGGCCGGCGCCGGGGAGGGCGCCCCGGTGCACAACGTCGGGGGTCCGTCCGAGCACGTCACGGACGTGATCGCGGCGATCGAGGCGGCGCTCCCCGAGGCCGCCGGGACGATCACGTTCAACTCGGACGTGGAACTGCCCCTCCCCGAGGACATGGCGGCCGTCGACCCCGTGACCACTCCGCTGGCCGACGGCGTCCGTGAGACCGTCGCGATGATGCAGACGGGGCGATGAGCTTGGCCGACGCGACCGACACCTCCCGGATGCCCTATCAGCTGCCGTTCCCGGGCGAGGCCGCCGACGAGGTGCTCGTCTCACCGGCGATACCTCAGGACGAGCGGGTCTGGGTGCCCCAGGCCGAGGGACTGGACTTCCGGCCGCTGCTGCTGCACACCGTCCAGGGCTATTGGTGCAACCTGTTGCGCGTGCGGCGCACCGGGATCGTCAGCCGCCACCGCCATCCCCAGCCGGTCACCGGCTATGTGATCAAGGGCCGCTGGCACTACCTGGAGCACGACTGGGTGGCCGAGCCCGGCGCGTTCCTGTTCGAGCCGCCGGGCGAGACCCACACGCTCGTCGTGCCCGAGGGCGTGGACGAAATGATCACCCTGTTCACCGTCAACGCGGCGATGATCTACGTCGACCCGTGGGGGGAGACGACCGGCTACGAGGACGTGTTCACCAAGATCGAGCTGTGCCGCAACCACTATGAGGAGGCCGGGCTCGGCGCCGACTACGTCGAGCAGTTCATCCGGTGACCGCGGGCTCTGATTTCGCGGGTCGCCGGGTGCTCGTCACCGGGGGGACGAGCGGGATCGGTCTGGCCCTGGCGGCCGGATTCGCCCAGGCGGGCGCCGATGTGACCGCGGTCGGGCTGGGCGCGGCGGCGGCGTCGCCGGACGGCGTGACGTTCGCCGAGGGCGACGTGACCGACCCGGCCTGCGTGCCCGGCCTCGTCTCGGGCTGGGACCGCCTGGACGCCGTCGTCTGCTGCGCGGGGATCATCCGCCGCGACGACGAGTACGACGTCGACGTCTTCGCCCACGTGCTCGAGGTCAACCTGACAGGCACGATGCGAACGCTGACCGCGTGCCACACGTTGCTGCGGGACTCACACGGCTCCGCGGTCGCAACGGCGTCGATGCTCTCCTACGTGGGCGGTCCGCGGGTGCCCGGCTACGCGGCCTCCAAGGGCGGCATCGTCGCTCTCGTCAGGTCGCTGGCCGTCGCGTGGGCACCTCAGGTGCGCGTCAACGCCATCGCTCCGGGGTGGATCGCCACTGCCCTCACGGCCGCGCTGCGGGAGCCGGGCGGCGCCGGGGAGGCGATCCTCGCCCGCACCCCGCTCGGCCGCTGGGGCGATCCCGAGGACCTCGTCGGCCCGGCGCTGTTTCTCTGCTCGGACGCCGCGCGCTTTATCACCGGCGCAGTGCTGCCCGTCGACGGCGGCTACCTGGCAGCCTGACGCGCCGCGGAGTCAGCTGCCCGCGCGCTCGCGGTAGTCCTCGCGGACAGGCACGAACACGTCGAGCACGGTGGCGCCGTTCGCGCCGGCGGTGCCGCTGTGCTCGACGCCGCCGGGCATCACGAACGCGTCCATCGGGCCGCACTCGCGCGACTCATCGTCGACGACCATCGTCATCGACCCGCTCAGGATCAGCCCGAGCTGCTCGTGGGGGTGGGAGTGCCGGGCCACCTCGGCGCCGGGCGCCAGCTGCACCAGGTTGAGCATCCCGCGCTCCCCGAAGAGCGCCCGGGCGATGGCGCCGGGAGCCAGTTCGTAGCCGTTGCCGGCGGCCAGCGAGATGAAGCGCGCGCCGGTCACCGCGCCGACGCCAGGCCCGCCAGCGAGGCCGACGGGGTCAGCGCGTCCGGGTCGGTCATCAGCTCGATCAGTGCCGGGCCACCGGTCGTGCGGGCGCGCTGCAGGGTGCCGGCCAGCTCGCCGGCCTGCACCACTCGCTCGCCGAAGGCGCCGTAGGACCGTGCCAGCCTCGCGAAGTCCGGGTTGACGAGGTCGGTGGCCATCACATGGCCGGGAAAGCGGCGCTCCTGGTGCATACGGATCGTGCCCAGCATACGGTTGTTGGCCACGATCACGAGGATCGGAAGGCGCTCGGCGACCATCGTGGCCAGTTCCTGGCCGCACATCTGAAAGCAGCCGTCGCCGGCGAACGCCACCACCGTGCGCCCGGGGTTCAGCAGCTGGGCAGCGAGCGCGGCGGGGATCCCATAGCCCATCGCCCCGCTCTGGGGGGCGAGCTGGGTGCCCCACCGGCGATAGCGGGTGAAGCGGTGCACCCAGACCGTGTAATTGCCCGCGCCGTTGCAGTAGATCGTGTCCTCTGGCAGCTCGCGCCGCAAGACGCCGATCGCGGCGCTCAGGTCGAGCGACTCCTCAGGCGCGGGCAGCGCCGACCAGCGCTCGTAGTCCTCCCGGGCCTCCCGGGCCCAGGATGCCCAGCGCCCGCCGTCCACCCGGACCTCGGCGGCGAGCGAGGCAGCGAAGGACTGCATCCCGGCGACGATCCCCAAGGTGGGCTGATAGACGCGCCCCAGCTCGCTCGGGTCGGGGTGGACGTGGACGAGGGTCTGCGGGGCCACCGGCGGGACCGGGAGCGTGTAGCCCTGGGTCTCGATCTCGGTCAGCCGCGGGCCGACGGCGATCAGCAGGTCGCAGTCGCGGATGCGCTGGGCGAGCGCCGGGTTGACCCCCAGCCCGACGTCGCCGACGTAGCACGGGAGCTCGTTGTCGACGAGGTCCTGGCGGCGAAACGACGCGGCGACGGGCAGCCCACAGGCACCGGCCCACTCCGCCAGCTGCTCGCACGAACGATGGTCCCACGGTCCCCCGCCCACCATGACGAGAGGTCGCTCGGACGCTTCCAGCAGCCCACGGAGGCGCAACACCTGATCGGGGTCGGCCGACGGCCGACGGGCGATCGCGGGCGGGGCATCGTCCACCTCGACCGCTCTCGAGAGCACATCCTCGGGCAGCGAGATCACCACCGGGCCCTGGCGGCCGCCGAGCGCGAGCGAGAAGGCGCCGGCCACAATCTCGGGGATCCGTGCCGGGTCGTCGAGCTCGAACACCCCCTTGGCCATCGACCCAAACACCGCCGCGCAATCGATCTCCTGGAAGGCCTCGCGGCCGCGGTGGCCGGACGCGACCTGGCCGACGAGGAGGATCAGCGGGGTCGAGTCCTGGCTGGCGGTGTGGATCCCGACCGCGGCCTGGGTGGCGCCCGGGCCCCGGGTCACCATGCACACCCCTGGCTGGCCGGTCAGCTTGCCATAGGCGTCGGCGGCGTTGGCCGCGGCCGTCTCGTGACGGCAGGTGACCACGTGCAGCCGACCGCGGTGCGCGTAGAGGCCGTCGAGCAGCGGCAGGTAGCTCTCGCCGGGAACGCAGAAGGCCAGCTCGGCGCCCTGAGCGACGAGCTGGTCGGCCAGCACCTGGCCGCCCAAGCGGGCGCCGGTCACGTGGCGACCGGCGCGTCCGACAGGGGCTCGTCGACGAAGATCCGGTACTCCTGGAGCTTGGGCTTGTCGGCGTCCTCGTCGCGAACATAGCGCAGCGATCGCTGGCCCCTGAGCTCGGCCGGCAGCACCATGCAACGCACGAAGGCGGTGGGCACCGACTCTGACGCGGCGGCGAACACGGGCACCGGCCCGGACTCGAACCACGCCTCCAGCGGACCGTAGGAATGCGACTGTCCGCCGGTTTCGACGCGGATCTCGCCTTCGAGCAACACGCGGATTCCCGGGCCGCGGTGAACGTGAAGATAGGCAACGCCGCCGGGCGGGAACGAGACCGTGTCCAGGCGGATCAGCTGCTCACCGTCGAGCTCGACGGGCGCGCTCAGCAGCGCGTCGGACGAGGACTGCTCCACGAGTTCGAAGCTCAGCAGATGGGCCGGCCCGGTGAGCGTCAGCGCTCCCGTGCCGAACTCGGCGTTGCGCTCGTCGATCCGGTAGATGATCCGCGGTGCCGCTTCGAAAGACGCCGAGTCGTCCTGCGCAAGGCTGTACTCCACGACCTGCAGCTCCATCTCCCAATCCCCCTCAGTTGAAGTAGGCGCCGCCGTCGACGACCAGCGACTGCCCGGTGATGAACGCCGCCCCGTCGCCGGCGAAGAACGCCACCGCGCCGACGATGTCCTCCGGGTACTGGTCGCGGACGAGCACCCGAGCCTTGGCCGAGACCTCTTGCAGCGCCTGCATCTGGACGTCGTTGGCGAGCACCCCGTCGGACATCGTGAAGCCCGGGGCGACGGTGTTGACGAGGATGTTGTCGCCGCCCAGCTCCTTGGCCAGCGCCTTGGTCATCGCGACGACCGCGCCCTTGCTGGAGACGTAATGCAGCAGGAACGGGACACCCTTGAACGGCGTGCCCGAGGCCATGTTGATGATGCGCCCGTGGCCGGCGGTGCGCATGTGCGGCGTGACCGCCCGGGTCGCCAGGTACATGCCGAGCACGTTGACGTCGAACACGCGCTTCCACTCGTCGATCGAGAGCTCCTCGAACGGGGTGGGGACCAGCGAGGTGTAGATCCCGGCGTTGTTGACGAGCACGTCGATGCGCCCGTAGGCGTCGATCGCCGCCTGGGCCATCCGCTCGCAGGCCGCCGGATCGGAGACGTCGACCTCCACGGCCAGGCCGCCGAGCTCCTCGGCCACGCTGTGGGCGGCCTGCAAGTCGGCGACGACGACGGTCGCGCCCTCGGAGGCGAGCTTCTGGGCGATCGCCTGGCCGATCCCCTGGGCCGCGCCGGTCACGATCGCGACGCGGCCCTGCAGCGCGCTCATCAGCCCTCCTCCTGTGTGTTCATGAACGGTGCCGGGTTGAGGATGCGGCTCGTCTGGGCGACGAGCATCGGCCGTATCTTCCGCACGTAGGCCTGCCAGCCGGGATCGGCCTGCAGTTGCGTGCGCCGCTCCAGGCGGTCATCGAGGCTCTCGTACGCCCACAGGTGGACGACCTGGTTGAGCGAGGGCCCGATCTCCGTCGAGTAGTAGCCGAGGTTGCGGCCGAGGATCTGGCGCTGGATCGCCATGCCCTCAGCCGCGTAGAGCTTGAAGTACTCGGGCACCTTGCCCGGGGCCAGTGTGTACTCCCGCATCTCGACGATCACCCGGTGATCCCTCCCAGCGATAGGTAGCGGGTCTCGACCCAGTCGTCGACTCCGTACTTGGAGCCCTCGCGCCCGATGCCCGATTCCTTGACGCCGCCGAACGGCGCCACCTCGACCGAGATGAAGCCGGTGTTGATGCCGACGATCCCGTACTCGAGCTGCTCGGAGACGCGAAACACGCGCCCCACGTCGCGGCTGTACATGTAGGCGGCCAGGCCGTAGGGCGTGTCGTTGGCGATCTCGATCGCCTCGCGCTCGTCGGTGAACGTCCGTACGGCGGCGATCGGCCCGAACGTCTCCTCATGCCACATTGCGCTGTCGGGGGAGACGCCGTCGAGCACGGTCGGTTCGTGGAACGTGCCCCCGAGCTCGTGCGCAGCACCGCCCAACACCGGGCGGGCACCGCGGTCCAGCGCGTCGGCCACGTGGCGGGAGACCTTCTCGAACGCCGGCCGGTCGATGAGCGGCCCGACGCTCGAGCGCGCGTCGGTGCCGACGCCGACGACCAGACCGGCGGCGGCCTCGCGCAGACCGGCCACGAATTGATCATGCAGCGACTCGTGGACGAGGATCCGGTTGGCGGTGATGCACGTCTGGCCGGAGTTGCGGAACTTGCACAGCAGGGCGCCGGCCACCGCCTGCCTAAGGTCGGCGTCGGCGAAGACGAGGAACGGCGCGTTGCCGCCGAGCTCGAGCGAGACGTTCTTCACCTGGTCGGCGCACTGGCGCATGATCAGCTTGCCGATTTCATTGGAGCCGGTGAATCCGACCTTGCGCACGATCGGGTTGGAGGTCAGCTCACCGCCGATCGCCGGCGCATCGCCGGCGTCGCCGGTGACGATGCTGAGAACGCCGGGCGGCAGGCCCGCGCGTGCCGCCAGCTCGGCCACGGCCAGCGCCGACAGCGGCGTCTGCTCGGCGGGCTTGAGCACCATCGTGCAACCCACCGCCAACGCCGGGGCGGCCTTGCGCGTCACCATCGCCGAGGGGAAGTTCCACGGGGTGATCCCTCCGCACACGCCGATCGGGTGCTTGGTCACGAGGATCCGCTTGTCGCGCTGAGGGGACGGGATCGTGTCGCCGTAGACGCGCTTGGACTCCTCGCCGAACCACTCCCAGAACGAGGCGGCATAGGCGATCTCGGCCTCGGACTCGGCCAGCGGCTTGCCCTGCTCGAGGGTCAGCAGCAGCGCCAGGTCGTCGCGGTGCTCGAACATCAGATCCCGCAACGTCCGCAGGATCGCGGCGCGCTCGGCGGCCGGTCGCGACGCCCAATCGCCCTGCGCGCGCCGGGCCGCCTCGATCGCCCGACGGGTCTCCGCGGCCCCCATGCGGGGTACGTGGCCGAGCACCTCGCCGGTCGCCGGGTTGGTCACCGCAAACGATCCGCCATCGTCGGCATCGCACCATTCGCCGTCGATGTAGGCCTGTTCGCGCAGCAGCGCCGGGTCGGCGAGGGCGATAGTCGATGCCTCTAGCGCCATGAGTTGGCATAGGCTAACTCATTGGCGTAGGCATCGCCCCGCGGCCGGGTGAGACGTGCTCAGCCGGCGAGCTCGGCGCCGCGCGGGCGCGATCGCATCGGCAGCTTGCCGACGAGATCGAGAAATTGCTCGGCGGCGGGCGACCACGCGCTGCGCGTGAACGCCACGACCTCGCGGACGAGGCGGGGCCGCACACGCATCAGCGCCGCATCGAGGCCGGCGGGCACGGCGTGACTTCCCAGCAAGGCCGGCCCCAGCCCGGCCGCCGCCAGCTGGGCGGCTGCCGCCACCTGGCCGGTGCGCACGGCGGCCCGCGGGGTGAACCCGGCCCGGGCGCAGGCGCGCTGAGCGAGCTCGTGCAACCCATGGCCGGGCTCGAGCAGAACCCAGTCGCGATCGGCCAGGCGCTCGAGCGGAAGCGAGCCGTTGCCCGAGCCGGCCAGCGGATCGTGGGGCGAGAGCACGATCACGAACTCCTCCCACCCCAGAGGGATGATCGGTCCGGTCCAGTTGGACGGCCGCGGGCCGAGGCCGAGGTCGCCGAGCCCGCTACGGACCGCCTCGTGCAGCTCGCGGCGGTGGCGGAACTCGTGCAGGTAGACGGCGGTGTCGGCGTGCTGGCGATGCCAGCGGGCCAGCGCGTCGGGCAGGATGCCGACGGCCATCGAGGTGACGGTGCCCAGCTCCAGCTGGCGGCCGGGCGCGCCCAGGGTCGTCCGCGCGGCCTCGGCGGCGCGCGCCGCGTGAGAGGCGGCGGCGCGGGCCTCGGGCAGGAACGCGCGGCCGGCGGCGGTCAGCTGGACCCCGTTGGGCAGGCGCTCGAGCAACGGGCCGCCGAGCTCACGCTCGAGCGCGCGGATCTGCTGGGAGAGCGACGGCTGGGCGACCGAGAGCCGCTGGGCGGCTCGCGTGAACGATCCCTCTTCGACGACCGCCAGCAGGTAATTGATCTGACGCAGGTTCATGTCACGACTTCATAGTCATTGCCTATGGGACCCCATTCTGCCCGACCGGTCCGCGAGCCGGCCGTTGACAGCGATTCACGCCAGAGATAACGTTTTCCCAATGGAGGGATCGGTATCCCTTCGCGTCAACGAGGGAAGGGATCTATGAGTCGTCCGGTCACGTTGTTCACTGGCCAGTGGGCCGACCTGCCGATCGCGCAGCTCGCGCCCAAGGCGAAGTCCTTCGGATACGGGGGCCTCGAGCTCGCCTGCTGGGGGGATCACTTCGACGTGTCCGCCGCGCTCACCGATCCCGGGTATCTGACCGCTCATCGCACCCTGCTCGAGGGTCACGAGCTCGGCTGCTGGGCGATCTCCAACCACCTCGTGGGACAGGCCGTGTGCGACCCGATCGACAGCCGCCACCGTGCGATCCTGCCGCCGGAGATCTGGGGTGACGGCGATCCGGAGGGGGTGCGCGGGCGAGCGGCCGAACGGATGATGGACACTGCCCGGGCGGCCGCGGCCTTCGGAGTGACCATCGTCAACGGCTTCACCGGCTCTGCGATCTGGTCTCAGCTCTACTCCTTTCCCCCAAACGATTTCCAAACGATCGAGGCCGGCTACGACGACTTCGCCGAGCGTTGGGGTCCGATCATCGACGTGTTCGACCACGAGGGCGTGCGCTTCGGCCTGGAGGTCCACCCGACCGAGATCGCCTACGACTTCGTGACCACCCGGCTGGCGCTGGGAGCGATCGACCACCGGCCCGGGTTCGGCATCAACTTCGATCCCAGCCACCTCGTGCCGCAATTCCTGGATCCGGCCGCGTTCCTGGACGAGTTCGGCGAGCGTATCTACCACGTTCACGTCAAGGATTCGCGGCGCACGCTCGATGGGCGCCGCTCGATCCTCGGCTCACACCTCAACTTCGGCGAGCGCGAGCGGGGGTGGGACTTCGTCTCGCCCGGACACGGGGACGTCGACTTCGAGTCCATCCTGCGGGCGCTCAACCGGATTGGGTATCAGGGGCCGCTGTCGGTGGAGTGGGAGGACGCCGGCATGGACCGCGAGTGGGGGGCGACCGATGCCGCGCGGTTCGTCCGCGAGCGCGACTTCGCCCCCTCGGCGGTGGTCTTCGACGAAGCGTTCGCGAGGCCGTAGGTCATGCCCGAGCTGGGGACCGTCACCGCGGATCGGGGCCCCGCGGGACCACAATCAACGATCGGCGTCGGCATGCTGGGCTACGCGTTCATGGGCAGGGCGCACGTCAACGCCTACCGGACCTTGCCCTACATGGCCGCCGAGCTGCCGCTGAGCCCGCGTCTGGTGGCGATCGCCGGCCGCGACGAGCAGGCCGTCCAGGCCGCGGCCCAGCGCTTCGGCTTCGAGCGCTGGGAGACGGACTGGCGCGCGCTCGTGGCCGATGACTCGATCGGGCTGTTTGACAACGGCGGGCCCAACGCGGTCCACGCCGAGCCGACGATCGCCGCGGCGCAGGCCGGCAAGCACGTCATCTGCGAGAAGCCGCTGGGACGCACGGCCGACGAGGCCCACGAGATCTGGCAGCGCGTGCAGGCCACCGGGGTCAAGGCGATGTGCGCGTTCAACTACCGGTTCGTGCCGGCGGTCCGGCTGGCCCGGCAGCTGATCGAGGCCGGCGAGCTGGGCGAGATCTACCACTTCCGCGGGCGCTACCTGCAGGACTGGATCGCCGACCCTCGAGTTCCCCATGGTCTGGCGGCTCTCCAAGGAGGCGTCCGGCTCAGGCGCGCTCGGCGACATCGGCGCCCACGTGATCGACCTGGCTCGCTACCTGGTCGGCGAGATCACCACGATCGCGGGTACGACGCGGACCTTCATCGAGGACCGGCCCGGCGGCCACGTCGACGTCGACGATGCGGTGGAGGCCGTGGTGGAGTTCGACGGCGGGGCCGTGGGCACGATCGAGGCCACCCGCTTCGCCGTCGGTCGCAAGAACGGCCTCGCGTTCGAGATCAACGGATCCAAGGGATCGATCGCCTTCGATCTGGAACGCCTCAACGAACTGTCGGTCCATCTGTCCGGGTCGCGTCCCGGGCAGTCGGTCCAGGGATTCCGGCAGGTGCTGGTGACCGAGCCCGATCACCCCTACATGGACATCTGGTGGCCACCCGGGCACATCATCGGCTGGGAGCATACCTTCGCGCACGAGCTGCTGCACCTGCTCACCGCGATCGCCACCGATGGCTCGGTCGGTCCGGACGGCGCCACCTTCGAGGACGGCTACCGCGCCGCCGAGGTCTGCGACGCGCTGCTCAGGGCATCGGAGACGGGACGGCGGCAGACGCTCACCTACCGCGACGCGCAGTCCTGAGCACGTCGTGGCCGCACGCGGGTCCCGGCAGGTCACGCTCTATGACGTGGCGCGCGAGGCCGGCGTGCACTTCACGACCGTCTCGCGCACCCTTAACGGCACCGCCGACCTCAACATCCGCCCGCAGACCCGGGAGCGGATCCTCGCCGCCGCGGAGCGCCTGAAGTACCGGCCCAACGCCTTCGGCCGGGGGCTGCGGCTCTCCAGCACGCACACGCTGGGCCTGCTCGTGCCGTCGCTGCGCAATCCCGTCTACGCCGCGGTGGTCCGTGGAGCGTTCAGCCGAGCCTGGGAGCGGGGCTATGTCGTGGTCCTCTCCGAGGACAGCGAGGGCGGGCTGGCCGGCCCCGCCTACGAGCGGCTGGTGATCGAGGGGCGGATCGACGGTCTCCTCGTGGCCACCGCGCGGCGCGGGGATCCTGCCGCCGAGCAGTGGTGCAAGGCGCCGGTGCCCGCCGTGTTCGTCAACCGTCGCCATCGGGGGGGTCACAACGTCTCGATGCGCGAGGAGGAGGCGGCGCGGCTGGCGGCGGGTCACCTGTTGGCCCTCGGCCACACGCGGCTGGCCCATATCGCGGGCCCTGAGAACCTCGATACGGCGGCGCGGCGCGTGCACGGCTTCCGCGCCGCGGTCCGCGAGGCCGGCCACCGTGCACCGATCGTCCCCGTCGGATTCGACGAGCGAGGCGGTTATGAGGCGATGGTCGACCTGCTCGGCCGCAATCGTCCTCCGACCGGGGTGTTCGTCTCCAACATCAACCAGGCCCTCGGCGCGCTGGCGGCGGCCAAGCGCAGCGGCGTGCCGGTCCCCGAGCGGCTATCGCTGGTCACCTATGACGACGACGCGCTGGCGGAGTATCTCGACCCGCCGCTGACCGCCGTGCGAATGCCAATGCAGGAGCTCGGCGAGCGGGCCGTCGACATGCTGCTCGACCGTATCTCCGGCGACGACGGACGCGTCGATGTCGTGCTCGAGACTCCCCCCCTGCTAGTCGAGCGATCCTCTACCGCTGCGACTTCCTAGTGGATTTGCCTATAGGCTATGCGGAGGAATTGACGCGGGAAATCGTTTGTCTTAGGCTAGGCGCCGGTTCGGGAGCGAGTGGGCCGTCGCTCCAGAGGAGATCGTGAGGAGAGCATGGCTGACGTAGGTTCGGCCCCGATCGAGGGCATCCGTTCGCATCGCACGCTTGCTCTGGCGGGTCGCGGCCTCCTGACGCTGATGGTCGTGTTCCTGATCGTGTGGGTGCTGTTCATCGCCCATGGCACCACCTTCGGCTCGGCCGTCCAGGACCCGACGGATTTCCTCATCACCCTGCTCAACGGGATCACCGCGGCCGCCCTGTACTTCGTGGTGGCCAGCGGGTTCACGCTGATCTTCGGCCTGATGCGCACGGTCAACATGGCCCATGGCGCGTTCTTTTTGTTCGGCGGCTACATCGCGCTCAAGCTGCAGCGGAGTATGGTCGGCGGCGGCGGGGCCCTCGGGCTCGCCAGCTCGCAGGTCAGCCTGGTGCAGTGGGTTCTGCCCGTGCTCGTCGGCGCGGCGGCGGTCGCGGTGATCGGACTCGTCATGCAGCAGGTCTTCCTGCGCTGGAACCAGGGCCAGGACCTCCGGCAGGCACTGATCACGATCGCCATCTCGATCATCCTGGCCGACCAGATGCTCGCCCATTTCGGCGGTATCTCGGAGGACATCTCCTGGCCGGGAGCGTTCGACAAGTTCGTCAACCTCCACGTCGCTCACATCCAGTACTCGCTGACCCGGCTGATCATCCTCGGCATCGGCCTCGCGGTCGGCGCGGCTCTCTGGCTGTGGTTGCATCGGACTCGGATGGGCATGGTCATCCGGGCCGGGGTCGACGATCGCGCGATGGTCTCGGCGCTCGGGGTCAACATCCAGCTGGTGTTCGCGGTGGCCTTCGTCATCGGCTCGTTCCTCGCCGGGATGGGCGGGGCGATCGGGGGGTCCTTCGCCAGCCTCGCTCCCGGAGTCGACGCCAACTGGCTGCTGAACTCGCTGGTCGTGGTGATCATCGGCGGGATGGGATCGCTCGGTGGCGCCGCGATCGGATCCCTGCTGCTCGGACTGGTCACCAACTTCTCGGCGGCCTACCTGCCGGCCGCCGACACCTACTACTCGATCATCTTCACCTTCGTCCTCCTGGCCGTGGTGCTGTCGGTGCGTCCGCTCGGGCTGTTCGGGAGGCCCGCGTGAAATCACGCCGGCGCGGATGGCTGGGCGTCGAGCCGGCCCTCGCGGTGGTCCTCGTCGTGTTCGCCTTCCTGGCCCCCGCGATCCTCAACACGTACTGGATCTCGACGCTGCTGACGCAGGTGCTGATCTTCGGCCTCTGCGCGGCGAGCCTCATCTTTCTCTCGGCCTATGGCGGGATGGTGTCGCTGGGTCAGTTGGCGATCTGGGGGATCGCCGGCTTCGCGTTGGGCAACTTCACCACCAACGGCAACACCAAGGGGCTGAACCTCGGGTGGGCGATCGGCCCGGGGATCGCCATCGCGATTGCCATCGCCGTGCTGTTCGCCGTCATCTTCGGCGTCCTGGCCAACCGCAGCTACGGCATCTACTTCCTGATGATCACGCTCGTTTTCTCCGTGATCGCGAACCTCGTCTTCGGGCAGGTGACGAACATCTCGGGGTTCGGCGGGATCAGCGGCATTCGGGCGCCCGGCTGGATCAACGCGCAGGCGCATCCGTCGCGCATGTACCTCGTGACCCTGGTGATCGCGCTGGCGCTGCTGGTGATGCTGCGTTACGTCGCGCGCACGCCGTTCGGTCTGGCGCTGCAGGGCATCCGCGACGATCCCCAGCGGATGCGGTCGCTGGGGTACAGCGTCGCCCTGCACCGCACGGTGGCGTTCTCGCTCGCCGGGTTCGTCGCGGCGGTCAGTGGAATCCTCTTCGTCTGGTGGAACGGGCAGATCTCGCCTTCGGCGATCGGGCTGCCGTCCACGATCAACATCCTGGTGATCGCCGTGATCGGCGGTCTGTACCGCGTCGAGGCGGCCTTTCTGGGAGCACTCGTGTTCGTGGTGCTCAACAACTACGCGGACAACATCGGCTTCATCGGGGCGCGGTTCAACACGTGGATCGGGATCGTGTTCCTGGTCATCGTGGTCGTGTCGCCGAACGGATTGATCGGTCTGTGGGAGCAGGGACTTCGCCGATGGGGACGAGGTCCCCGTCCCCAGGCTGAGGAGGACGGAGCCGGCGAACAGCTCCCACAGGCGGAGCCAAGCGGGTCGTAGCGCAATGTCGTTCAACCAATGAGCTGCCTGCATCGCAGGCGAGCACGGGGAAGAGGAGGACAGAGAGCATGTCAACGGTGAGTGCACAGAGGAGAGGGCGATATTGGCTCGCCCTGCTCGTGGGAGTCGTCGCCCTGGTGGCCGCGGGCTGCGGCTCCAGCAAGTCCAGCTCCAGTAGTTCCAGCAGCTCGGGCGGATCTAGCACGTCGGCCGCCACCAGCTCGAGCGGCGGCACGAGCGCGTCGGCGTCGTTGCCGTTGGGTGGCCTGCCCGCGCCGCAGAAGGCCGTCCCGCCGACGACCGGCCACGGGACGCCGATCAAGCTCGGCGTGCTGTCGGACTGTCAGGGTGCCTTTGGCTCCTTTGACCAGCAGGACCTGGCCGGAGTCGTGGCGGCGATCTCGCAGTTCGCCGGGGGCAAGCCGGTGAACCCCAACAACCCGCGAGCGGGCTGGACGGGCGGCGCGATCGGTGGCCATCCGCTCAAGCTGGTGGGCATCGGCTGCTCCAACGACCAGGCGGCGACCGCCATTCAGCAGACCCGCAAGTTGATGGAGCAGGACGGCGCCGACATCATGATCGGCCCGCTCTCGGGCGATGAGTCGATCGCCGTCGCCAACTATGCCAAGCAGCATCCCGACAAGACGTTCGTCGACGGCGCGGCCGGCGCCCAGGACACGACGCTGAAGGTCAAGGCGCCGAACTTCTTCCGGTTCAACGGCGACGGCGCGCAGTGGAACGCCGGCCTGGGCGATATCGCCTACAACAAGCTCCACTGGCGCACGGCGGCGGTTGTCTCCGACGACTACAGCTTCGGCTGGACGTCGACGGCCGGCTTCATCGCTGACTTCTGCGCGGCCGGCGGACAGATCACCCAGCGGGTGTTCCCACCGCTGAACACAACGGATTACTCCTCCTACGCGCAGCAGATCAAGAGCAACGTCGACGGCATCTTCGTCGCCGTGGGCGGCTCGGGCCTGATCCCGTTCCTCAAGGCCTACGAGCAGGCGAAGGGCCCGATCGACCCCAAGAAGTTCATGGGCAACCTGTTCTGGGACACGCCGGGCCTGTTCGGTCAGCTCGGTCCGCGGGTGGCCGGTGCCTACGCGGGCAGCGCCGGCACGGCCGGCGACCTCGCCGCCGCCGCGCCGCAGGACTATGCCAACAACATCATGGGTCACTGGTTCAAGACGATTCCGCCGGCGGGAGCCGCGGCTCCGCAGGCCTCGAGCACCTTCACCTATGGCTACTACGTCAACACGTGGGGGCTGCTCAAGGGCCTGGAGGCCGTCAAGGGCAACATCGGCGGCGGTCAGAAGGCTCTGCAGGCCGCGACCGCCAAGGTCGTCCTGCCCGCGCCGTACGGCACGATCAAGCTCGACCAGAACCGCCAGGCGATCTTCACCAACTACAACCAGCAGCTGTATCTCAAGAACGGCAAGCTGGCCGTGAAGACCGTCGCCGCGATCCCGAACGTCACCCAGTCGTTCGGCGGGACGTTCAACAGCTCGACCCCGGCTCCGGGGCGGACCGCGCCCGCATGTGTGAAGCGCAGCCTCCCCTGGCTGGGCCACGCACAGTCGGTGAAGACACTCGGCTGAGCTCGGGTCACACGATGCAAACCGCCGTCCCCAACACCGCCGAGCCGATCCTCCAGTTGCGGGGGGTCGGCCGGCGGTTCGGCGGCCTGGCCGCCGTGAGCGACGTCGACCTCGACGTCGCTCCCGGCGAGCGCCGGGCGATCCTCGGCCCCAACGGGGCCGGCAAGACGACACTGTTCAACCTGATCTCCGGCGACATCCCCGTCACCTCCGGGACGATCGCCTTCCTCGGCGCGGATCTGGCCGTCGTATCGGCCGCCGCCCGCACGAAACGCGGCATCGGCCGCACCTACCAGAAGTCCCGCCTGTTCTCCGGTCTCAGCGTGGAGGACAACCTGTTCCTGGCCGTGCTGGGAACGCGCGGCGGGCACTTCCGCATGCGCCGCACCGCTCGCGATCGCGGGGTGCGCGAGCGCGCCCGCGAGCTGGCCGGCGCGGTCGGTCTGCAGAGCCGTGTGGAAACCCTCGTCGGCTCGCTCTCGCACGGCGAGCAGCGCCAGCTCGAGGTCGGCATGGCGCGCGCATCCGAGCCCAAGCTGATGTTGCTCGACGAACCGGCCTCCGGCCTCTCCCGCGGCGAGCGCATGGCCCTCACCGATCTGCTGTTGGGTCTTGACTCGAGCATCACGCTGATGCTGATCGAGCACGACATGGACGTGGCGCTCCGCGTTGCCGAGCGCGTGACGATGATGCACGACGGCCGCAAGATCGTGGAGGGGACCCCCGACGAGATTCGCTCAAACCAGCTCGTTCACGAGCTCTACCTGGGCGGCCGGGTCACCGACGAGGGCATCGAGACGGCGGGATGACCGACACCGGCCCTGTCCCAGACGGCAAAGCCAACGGTACTGGCGGCGCGCCGCTGCTCGAGATCACCGGCCTCAACGCCTATTACGGTCGTGCCCACGCGCTGCAGGACGTGTCCTTCCAGATCGGCCACGAGCCGGTATCGCTGATCGGCCGCAACGGCATGGGCAAGAGCACGTTGTGCAACGCGATCATGAACATCCGGCCGCCGGCGGTCCGGGGATCGATCCGCTTCGCCGGACAGGAGCTCGCCGGCAAGCCCTCGTACAAGATCGCCGGGGCCGGCATCGGCTACGTCCCTCAGGGGCGCCGCCTGTTCGAGTCACTCACCGTCGACGAGCACCTGCGGATGATCGCTCCCGGGCGGGGGGATCACCGCTGGACGCCGGACGCGGTCTACGAGCTCTTCCCGCGGCTCGCCCAGCGGCGCAGCAACGGCGGTGCGCAGCTCTCCGGCGGCGAGCAGCAGATGCTGGCGATCGGCCGCGCGCTGCTGACCAACCCGACGTTGCTGATCATGGACGAGCCCTCCGAGGGCCTGGCCCCGGCGATCATCGAGAGCCTGATCGAGGTCTTCCGTTCGCTCTCCGGCGAGGGCCTGGCGATCCTCGTCGTCGAGCAGAACCTGGCCGTCGCCACCGCGCTGGCCGAGCGCCAGCTCGTCATGGTGGCCGGCAGGATCTTCACCGAGACGACCTCGGCGGAGCTGATCTCAGATCCCGAGGCGCAACGCCGCTTTCTCGGCGTGGAGCACGGCTAGACATGGCCGAGCGCCCCACGGTCGTGCTCGTCGGCACGCTCGACACCAAGGGACGCGAGTACGCCTATCTGCGTGAACGGATCGAGGCCGCGGGAGCGGCGACGGTCCTGATCGACACCGGGGTGCTCGGTGAGCCTCAGGTGGGAGCTGACATCTCCCGCGAGGAGGTGGCCCGCGCCGGCGGCGTCGAGCACGCCAAGCTGGCAGGCGCCGCCGATCGCGGCGCGGCGATGACGGTCATGGGCCGGGGTGCCGCCGCCGTGCTGTCGCGGCTGCACGGTGACGGACGGCTGCAGGGCGCGGTCAGCATCGGCGGCTCGGGGAATGCTTCGGTGGCCGCGGCGGCGATGCGGGGGCTGCCCGTCGGAGTGCCCAAGCTGATCGTCTCCACGCTGGCCGCCGGCGACACGCGGCCGTACGTCGGCGACACCGACGTGACGATGATGTACTCGGTCGTCGACATCGCCGGGATCAACCAGATCTCGGCCCGGATCCTCGCCAACGCGGCGGGGGCGATCGCCGGGATGGCGAGCGCGCCGGCGCCGGAGGGCGGCCAGGAGCGGCCGCTCGTCGCTGCGACCATGTTCGGCGTCACCACCCCGTGCGTGACGCACGCCCGGGAGCGGCTCGAGGAGCTCGGCTACGAGGTGATCGTCTTCCACGCCACCGGCACGGGCGGGCGCTCGATGGAGACGCTGGGGCGGGCCGGCTACTTCGCCGGCGTGCTCGACGCCACCACCACCGAGCTCGCCGACGAGTTGGTCGGTGGCGTGTTGTCGGCGGGCCCGGACAGGCTCGAGGCGGTGGGTGCGGCGGGAATCCCTCAGGTCGTCTCCCTGGGCGCGCTCGACATGGTCAACTTCGGACCGCGTGAGACCGTGCCGGAGCGCTTCGCGGAGCGGACGCTGCACGTCCACAACCCCACCGTCACCCTGATGCGCACCACCCCGGAGGAGAACGCGGAGCTGGGCCGCAGGATCGCCGCCAAGCTCAACGCCGCCGGCTCGCCGACCGTGCTTTTCATCCCGCTCGGCGGGGTCTCGGCGATCGACGTCGAGGGCCAGCCGTTCTACGACCGCGACGCCGACGCGGCGCTGTTTCAGGCGCTGCGGGCGGACCTCGACAGCGAACTCGTCGAGGTGCATGAGCGTGAGGAGGACATCAACGCTCCAGGTTTCGCCCGCGCGATGGCCGACCGCATGCACGAGCTGATCGGGGCGGCGGGATGACCCGGTCCGAGGCACTCGAGCGGTTGCGTACCCAGGTCAGCGCGGGCCGCCCGGTGATCGGTGCCGGCGCCGGCACCGGCCTGTCGGCCAAGTTCGCCGAGGCCGGCGGCGCCGATCTGATCATCATCTACAACTCGGGCCGCTACCGGATGGCGGGCCGGGGGTCGCTGGCCGGGATGATGCCCTACGGCGACGCCAACGCGATCGTCATGGACATGGCCCGCGAGGTGCTGCCGGTCGTGCAGGAGGTCCCGGTGCTCGCCGGCGTCTGTGGCACCGATCCCTTCCGCTCGATGGAGCGCTTCCTGCACGAGGTCGCGGGGGCCGGGTTCAGCGGGGTCCAGAACTTCCCGACCGTCGGACTCATCGACGGCACCTTCCGGGCCGGCCTGGAGGAGACGGGAATGGGCTACGGGCTGGAGGTGGAGATGATCCGCCTCGCGCGCGAGATGGACCTGCTGACCGCCCCCTATGTGTTCACCGTCGAGGAGGCCCGGGCGATGGCGGCCGCCGGCGCCGACGTGCTCGTCCCCCACATGGGGCTGACCACCGGGGGCTCGATCGGCGCGCGCAGCGGTCTGTCGCTGGAGCAGGCGATCGAGCAGGTGCAGGCCCTGCGCGACGCCGCCGCGGCCGAGTCGCCGGAGATCCTCTGCCTGTGCCACGGCGGGCCGATCGCCGAGCCCGAGGATGCCCAGCGCGTGATCGCCGGGACCGACGGGGTGGTCGGCTTCTTCGGCGCCTCCAGCATGGAGCGTCTGCCCACAGAGGTGGCGATGACGGAGAACATGAAGCGTTTCAAGGCAATCCCGATCGAGGAGAGACGATGAGCGGCCGATTCATCACCACCGATGACATCCAGCACGACACCGCCGACTGGGGTGACACCGGGTGGATCAGCCGCCCGGAGCTGACCGGCTCGCGGGCGCTGTGCGTCATGGACGTGACGATCTCGCCCGGCGGCGGCCATGCCTTTCACCGCCACCCGGATCAGGAGGAGATCATCTGGGTGCGCGAGGGGCGCGTGGAGCAGTGGCTCGAGCAGGACAAGCACGAGCTCGGCCCGGGCGAGGCGGTCCACATCCCCAAGGACGTCGTCCACGCATCCTTCACCGTCGGCGAGACCGCCGCCAAGCTGAGCGTGATCCTCAGCCCGACGGCCGGCGAGGGTGGCTACGAGGTGATCGACATGTCCGGCGAGGAGCCCTGGGCCTCGCTGCGATAGGCGGGTCAATCCAGGTAGGGCTTGAGCAACGTCAGGTCTGCCGGGCTGAGCCGCGCAGCGGCCGTCTTGCGCTGATGCCAGTAGGGATACAGCAGCGGCGGCCGGCTGACCTCGTCGAGCTTGGCCAGGTCCTGGTCTGACAGTGTGAGCTCGGCGGCCTTGAGGTTGTCGGCCAGCTGCTCGTCGGTGCGCGCACCGACGATCACCGAGCTGATCGTGGGCCGCGTCAGCAGCCAGGCAAGCGCCACCTGGGCAGCCGACACGCCGTGTTCCTCGGCGACCCCGACGAGTACCTCGATCGTGTCGTAGAGCTTGTCCTCGTCATAGACAGGCGGCTCATCCCACCCGGCCAGCTGGCGAGTGCCCGCGGGTCCGTCCTGGCCGCGGCGGTGCTTGCCGCTGAGCAGGCCCCCGGCGAGCGGGCTCCACACGAGGGTCCCGTGCCCCTGATCGGTGGCGAGCGGAATGAGTTCGTACTCGGCCGAGCGCTCCTGCAGCGAGTAGTAGATCTGCTGGGAGACGAACCGCGGAAGATGGTCGCGCCCGGCGATCCCCAGGGCCTTCATCAGCTGCCAGGCCGCGTAGTTGGAGACGCCGACGTAGCGCACCTTGCCGGTGTCGACCAGGTACTGCAGGGCGCCGAGCGTCTCCTCGAGCGGGGTCAGCCCGTCCCACTCGTGGATCTGGTAGAGGTCGATGTGGTCGGTCCGCAGCCGCCGCAGGCTGGCCTCACAGCCGGAGATCACGTGGTGGCGCGAGAGACCCTCCATATTCGGCCCCTCGCCCATGCGCATCCGCACCTTGGTGGCGACGAGCACGTCGTCGCGCTTGCCGAGCAGCGCCTCGCCCACGATCTCCTCGGAGCCGCCGGTGGAATAGACATCGGCGGTGTCGATCAGGTTGATCCCGGCGTCCAGGCACATGTCGATCTGGCGCTTGGCGCCCGCCAGATCGGTGTCGCCGACCTTGGCGAAGTTGCCCCGGCCGCCGAACGTCATCGTCCCCAGGGTGAGAGCCGATATCTGTAGTCCAGAGGCCCCCAGTTGACGGTATTCCATGACGGTCCTTTGCTCGCTGATTCGGTGGTTTCAGCTGAGCCTAGCCTCTGGAATCGCGCGCTTGTCAGGCCGGCGCCGGCTCCAACCGCGGCGATGTCTTCTCCCTCACGAACGACGCGCGCAGCTCGGCGTCCAGCTTCGGCGCGAGGCGTAGGAAGGCCGTGACGATCGCCGGGTCAAATTGCGTCCCCGACCGGCGGAGGATCTCTGCGAGCACGTCGTCGACGCGCCACGCATCCTTGTAGGACCGCTTGGACAGCAGCGCGTCGTAGACGTCCACCACCGCGCAGATCCGTCCCTCGATCGGAATCTCCTCGCCGCGCAGTCCGCGGGGATAGCCGTTGCCGTTCCACCACTCGTGGTGGGTGAGCGCAATCGTCTCCGCCGTCTGCAACAGCGGATTGTCCGAGCCGGTGAGCAGGCGCGCGCCGATCTCGGTATGCGACTTCATCGTGTCCCACTCGTCGCTGTCGAGCGGGCCCGCCTTGAGCAGCACGCTGTCGCTGATGCCGATCTTGCCGACGTCGTGGGCGACGCTCGCGTGCATGAGGCTGTCCGCCGCCGCGGGTTTCCAGCCGAGCTCCAGCGACAGGCGCCGGCAGAGCACGCCGATGCGGTAGGTGTGCTCGCCGGTCTCCGCGTCCCGCGAGTCGATCGCCTGCGCGAGGCGCTGGATCAGCTCCAACTGGCTGGCCTGCAGTCGCCGCAGGAACGCATTGCGCTCGGCGACGGCGGCCCCGTACCGCGCGACCAGCATGGCCAGGATCCCGACGGCTCCAGCGACCACCGGATAGCTCACGACGACTGCCGTCCCGGAATCGAACGCCAGCTGGCTGGCCACCAGGTACAGCCCGCAGACCGCGAACCCGACCACCGCCGAGACGAGCACGCGGAAGCGGAGTCCCGCCAGCGGAGCGGCGAGCGCGCACAGCAGGATCGCGACCACCGTCAGCCACCTCTTGGCGGGCTGGAGCGGGTTGTCGTGCAGAGCCGTCCAGATCGCGTTGGCCTGCACCTCGGCGCCCGCCATCGGGGCCGCCCCGGTCGTCGACGTCGCGTGGAGGTCCTGCAGCGTCGCCGAGGTGGCGCCGACGACGACGACCTTGCCGGCGAACGCGCTGGCGGGCACCCGGTGGCGCAGAACGTCAGAGAAGGAGACGGTGCGGATCGTGCCGGGCGGACCGCGGAAGTCGATAAGGGCGGTCCCGCTGGGGAAGCGGGCGGCCGCGATCGGATGTCCGGCGACCCGGGCGGTCGCAACGGCAAAGCTCGGCCGGCCGAGCATCATGCCCGCATAGCGGCGGATCACGCCGCCGGCGTCGGCGGGTAGGTTGGCGGTGCCGACGACCGCGTGGGCGCCGCGGACGTTGGCATCGCCCCCGAACACGTTGGCCTTCCCGGCGGCGTCCACCACGGTCGTGGCCAGCACGACGTTGCGGGCCCGTGCGACGGCGTCGTAGAGCTTCAGATCGTTGCGCGGGGAGTTACTGGGCTCGGTGAACTGGACGTCGTAGGCGATCGCGCGGGGTCCGTCGTCGCGCAGCTGGTTGATCACGTCAGCGTGCAGGTTGCGCGGAAACGGCCACTGCAGCCCCAGGTCGGAGAAGGTGCGGTCGTCGATCGCCACGACCACCACCCCGGAGGGCTTGTGCACGGCGCCCCGGACGCCGAAGCGCATGTTCAGCGTGCTGCTCTCCATCCGGGGCCACGCGTTCAGGACGAACGGGACGAGGCCGGCCGCGACTGCCACGAGCGCGGCGACGATCGCCGCGACGGTCTTGGGAGTCGGCCTCGGACGACGGCGCACCGGGTGACTCCGGGCTCAGCGCTTGGCCAGGTAGCTGTGCCCCGCCCGGACCAGGACGGAGCGGCGGCGGTGCAGGTCCCGGACGCTCACCAGCCCGCGCTTGACGACGGTGCGGGTGCCGGCGCAGCTCTCCACGGTCTCCCACACGGTCCCGCGCACCGTGGCCACGCTGTTGCGGCCGCGCGTGCTGTAGCGCCCGTGGTTGTCCTTGCCCCACAGCTTCACCGGGGCGCGTGACCTCGCCGCGGCCGTCGTCACGCCGTGCGCAGACGGGCAGCTCAGCGAACCGGCGAGCTTGAATGTCGTCAGCCCCCGGCCGGTACGTGCCTGGGTCACGACGAAGCTTCCGGCCCACACGGTGGCCGACTGTGTGTGCCCCTTGTGGTCGATGGCATCGGTGAGCCTGACGACGCCATGGGTGGCGTTGAGCAGCGAGCCCATCGGGATGTTCTGATCGGCGCCCAGCAGCTGGAGCGTCGAGGAGCCGGGCACGCGCACGAACACGGTACCCGAGACGACGCCGGCGACCGCGGTGCGCCCCAGTGTCGGCGGGGCGGGGGGTGCCGACGGCGGCGTCGGTGTGGGCGTGGCCGTGCCGAGCGGGTTCGACGTCGATAGCGGCGGCTGTGCCGGCGTGACGAAGGTCATGTCCGCCCCGTCGGTCGTACTCGCCGCATTGGTGGCAACAAGGCGGTAGTGGTACGTGGTGCCGGGCGCTAGACCGGTGAGCGCCTGCGTGAGGCTATGCGCCGAGCTGTCGCTGCCGACGGCGGCGTCGGTCGTCGGCGACTGCTGGCCGTACGTGGTCGTTTGACCCCAATCGAAGCGATACGTCGTTGCGGTGTCGTTCGGGTCGGCACTTCCGGCCAGGGTCGCACTCGTCTGCTGGATGCCGAACGCCGCCTGGGTGGTCGCAGTCGGGGCAGGAATCGTCGGCGTCATCCGTCCGATCTGCCCGTGGCCGCCGAGTTCGGTGAACCAGAGGTTGCCGTCCGGTCCGCCGACGATGTCCTGCGGACTGCTGGCGGTGGTCGGAGTTCCGACCTCCGCGATCGCCCCTGACGGAGTGATCCGGCCGATCCGTCCCGGGTCGGCCGATTCGGTGAACCACAGGTTGCCGTCGGGTCCGGCGGTGATGGAGGTCGGGTCGCTGTTGGGGGTCAGCCCGGTCGTGAACTCGGTGATCGTGCCGGCTGGGGTGATCCGCCCGATCGCGCCGCCGTTGCCTGATTCGGTGAACCAGAGGTTGCCGTCGGGTCCGGCGGTGATCGCGTTCGGGTCGCTGTTGGCGGTCAGGCCCGCGGAGAAGCTCGTGACGGTCCCGCCCGGGGTGATCCGCCCGATCGCGCCGGGGTTGGCCGATTCGGTGAACCACAGGTTGCCGTCGGCGCCGGCGGTGATGGAGGTCGGGTCGCTGTTGGGGGTGGGGGTCGGAAAGCTGGTGACTGCCCCGCCATTCGGGCCGATCCGCCCGATCGCGCCCGGGGTGGCTGACTCGGTGAACCAGACGTTGCCGTCGGGTCCGGCCGCGATCGAGGTCGGACGATTGCCGGATGAGTACTCGTTGAAGCCGCGCGTGCTCGGATCAACGCGCGCGACCTTGCCGCTCGAGGGCTCGGTGAACCACAGCTTGCCGCTCGGGCCGGCGGCGACCCCGCCGGCGGACGCGGCCAGCCCTGCGTAGTCCGTGATCACGCCGCTCGGGGTGGCAGCGCCGATGCGAGAGGTTGCCTGCTCGGTGAACCACAGGTTGCCGTCGGCTCCGGTGACGATCGCCCCCGGGCCTCGATCCTGGACAGGCAGCGGGAATTCGGTGATGGTGGCGGCCTGGGCCGCACCAGTCGTGGCGGCCAGGGCGACGACCGTCGCCGACAGAAGACGTTTCACAGAGGGCATGCTCCTGTGTCGGCACGAAATCTGGTGCCTTGAGTAATCCTCACCATTCTGGACGCAATGTGACCGGCGCCGCGAGACCCGGCTCGAGCGCCGTCCGCTTGACATAGGATCGACCCCGATGGTCATTCGGACGATGGTGCGGTGTGCGATTCCCATGGCCGCGCTCGTCATCGCCCTCGCGCTGACGGACGGCGCGGCCTCAGCGGCGACCTGCATCCCGCTGCCGCCGTTGATCACCTGCCCGCCGCCGACCCCGCCGCCCGGGAGCACCCCGTCGGCGCCGGTGGTCACCGTCGGGCAGCCGGTCGCCACCGGCTTCACGACGGCGACGCTGAGCGCGACGGTCGACCCGGGCGGTGCGATCACGACTTATCACTGGATCCTGTCCGACACCTCCGGCCACAGCCCGGTGGTCCAGAGCGCGCCCGGCGCCCTGGCCGCGTACGACACGCCGCAACCGGTGCAGACGTCGGTCGCGGGGCTGGAGCCCGGAACCACGTACGCGGTGACGCTCGAGGCGACCAGCAGCGCCGGGCTGGTCGACGCCCGCGCCGGCACTCCGCTGCGCACGCCCCAGCACGCGACCGTGTCGCTGGGCCTGCCGCATCCCACCTCGATCCCGCTCGGCCGGCTCTCGGTGCGGGTGTCGGCTGGCGTGGCCGGCATCTTCAACCGCTACGCGCCACTGCAACTCCAGGTCGCGACTGCGCCCTTTGTCCGCTGGAAGGTCGTCGAGGGCCGGTCGGCACCGGCGGCCGGTTCGACGGTCGTGCTGCCCGCCTGCCCGGAGCGCAACGTCGAGAACGCCTGCCCGTGGATGCAGCAGAACTTCAAGCTGCGCGCTGTCGTCGGCTCCACCGATTCGGCACCGCGGCTGGTGACCGTCGATCCGCTCGTCGACCTCGCCGTGACCCGGGAGCACAACGGCGTCTCGCCGTGGCTCGAGGCGGCGCTCCAGGCGAGCGTCCATCCCCTGCACGGGCACTTTCGCTCCCCGCCGGTCTACTTCTATGAGGCGGCGACCAGCCGGGGTCCGTTCACGCTGGTCACGGTCAGCCGCTTCCGCGTGCAGGACGACACGACCCTCGTCGCCCGGGCGCGCATCCGCCACCCCGGGGCGGGCGACACGATCGCCTGCTATCGCCGCCCAATCGTGCCCGACATGGGCCTCGCGCCGGTCCGGCGGGGGTGCGGACGGCGCACGCTGGGCTGAGCGGCCAACGTTCGTCCAGACCCTTGCGTCCACCGGACTGCCCGGCCGATCACAGCGGTTGCGAGACCGATCAAACCAAGAAACGAGGTCGCATGAACGTCAGCCATGTCACCAAGCAATCTGAACGCCGCGACAGCGACGCATTCTCCGGCAGCCGCCGCGGCTGCCAGGCTCACCGCGGCCAACGTGTCGGCGGCGACGCTCAAGGCCGCCAACGGTGACGGTGACGGGAAGACCGGCACCGCCGCGCTCAACGACGGCGACGCCGCCGCCCAATCGGCTCGTCGAGGGGCGGTCAACATCAAGGCGTGATCACACGGGGCCGGCCCGGCCCCCTCTCCGGTTCTGAGCGGCGGCGGGCGGTACCCTTCAGTACCAGGCATCGCACCGCAGTTCAGAACCGAGGAGGAAGTGTTCATGGCCAAGGCCCCGAGATCGCTCACCGGCACCGTCGTCGCCATCACGGGCGGAGCCCGGGGAATCGGCCGCGCCACCGCCCGCGCGCTGATTGCGCAGGGTGCGCGCGTCGCGATCGGCGACATCGATCGGGCCCTGGCGGCCGAGACCGCTGACGAGCTCGGCCAGGGCACCATCGGTCTGCCGCTCGACGTCGCCGACCGGGCCAGCTTCGATGGCTTCCTCAGCGAGGTTGAGCGGCAGCTGGGCCCGCTCGAGGTGCTGATCAACAACGCCGGGATCATGCCGATCGGGCCGTTTGTCGCCGAGACCGACGCGACGGCCGCGCGGATGATCGACATCAACCTCAACGGTGTCATCCTCGGCTCCAAGCTGGCGCTCCAGCGCTTCCTGCCGCGCAACCGCGGCCACCTCGTCAACATCGCGTCGGTGGCCGGTAAGGGCGGCTTTCCGGGCGGCGCCACGTACTGCGCGACCAAGCACGCCGTCGTCGGGCTGAGCGAGGCGATCCGCGCCGAGGTGCGCAGCACCGACATCGACGTGTCGATCGTGATGCCGGTCGTCGTCAACACCGAGTTGGGATCGGGCCTGCAGCGGACGCGCGGAATCAAGGTCGTCGAGCCCGAGGACGTCGCCAATGCGATCGTCGAGGCCGTTCAGACCCGCCGGGTCGACGTGTGGGTGCCGCGCGCCATGCAGGCTCTGTTCCGCGGCATGAATATCGTGCCGCGCGGTTTCGCCGACTTCATCACGAAGGTCCTCAAGGGCGACCAGGTGCTCGTCAACCCTGACCACCTGGTGCGCGGCGCCTACGAGCAGCGCACCGCGGACCCCAGCCCGTCGCTGCCGCCCGGCCCGGGCTCGGTTCTCGAGGATTCGACCGAGCGCGCCACGGAGACCGTCTGACCCAACGGCGCCGGTAGTGGCTCGCCGGCGCCGCCACGCGGGTACGATTTCGCGGGCTGATGGGGTGCGTATCAAGGCTTGCCGCGCTCGCGGTCGTTGCCGTCCTCGCCGCCGCGCCGGCCGGCGCCTCGGCGGCCACCGGCTACCCGGGCGTGCTGGAGAACGACGCGTCCCCCGCCATCTCCGGCGACGTCGCCATCGGCGGAACGGCCATCGCATCCCCGGGCGACTGGTCGGGACAGGGACCGATCGCCTACGCGTACCAGTGGCAGGACTGCGCCCCGGCGTGCGCGAGCATCCCCGGAGCGACCTCCAGCACATACACGCCGGTGGACGGCGACCTCGGAGCGAGGCTGGCGGTGATCGTGACGGCCAGCAATGCGAGCACGAGCTACGCGGTCCTGTCGCCCGCGTCGGTCGCCGTCGCGCCGGCCTCCGAGCAGGTCCAGGCGTCGCTCAGCGGGCAGCTGATGCCGCATGACCGGACGCTCGCGGTCGCGATCGGCCTCCAGACCAAGCGTGGTTATCGGCTGGCCTTCAACGCGCCGGTCACCGGAGTGGTGACGGTGGCTTGGTATCTCGGCACCCCCAGCCAGCTTCCGGCCGACCGCCACGGCGTGGTTCTCGTCGCCGGCGGCAGCTCCCAGATTCGCCGGCCGGGCCCGAGCGCAGTGCAGATCCGCACGACCGCACGCGGCCGCAAGCTCGTCGAGCGCTCGCGCTCGCTCCAGCTGACCGCGCTGGCGACGCTTGTTCCGACCCAGAGCGTCGCCGTCTCGGCGATGGCGCCGTTCAAGCTGACGTGAGGCGCTGGCTGATCCTTCTGGCGCTGCTGATGGCGCTGCCGCCCGCGGCCCGCGCCCAGCCGGTCCGCGACGGCAAGAAGCTGCTGAGCTGCCCCGATCCGTCGGTCGTCGACGCTCACGTCGGCGGCTACCGGTACTACATGGCCTGCACGAGCGACACGGCGGTCAACGTGTTCCCGCTGCGCGCGTCCGACGACCTCGTGCACTGGAAGCAGATCGGCTCCGTGTTCACGAAGCGCAATCAGCCGTGGTGGGCGCGACACACCACGCGTGGGGGCCACTACTGGGCACCGGCGCTGTACCGGATCGGCGGCCGCTGGGTGCTGTACTTCGCTGCTCAGCACGATCCGCGGCGGCTCGCTCTGCACTACCCCGGCGGCGGAACCGTGGCTGCCTCCAACATGGTGATCGCGGTAGCCACCGCGCGGTCGCTGAACGGCCCTTGGCAGAGCCGCGTCCTGCATTTTCGCGGCCAGTTCAATGCGCTCACGCACGAGCAGGAGAACTACGGCGGGGTGATCGACCCGAGCGTGGTGCGCGACGGCGCGACGGGCCAGATGTACCTGTTCTGGGCCGAGCAGCACAGCTCGATCTGGGCGTCGCAGCTGTCGCCCGACGGCCTCACCATGAGTCCCAACATCCACCAGGTGCTGTCGACCCAGCCCGGCTGGGAGTGCCGCACGCCGCGCGGTACGTGCGTGGTCGAGGGACCTGAGGAGTACTACCGCGACGGCTGGTTCTACCTCTTCTACAGCGGCGCCTCGACGTGGACGGGCAGCTACGCGATCGGCGTGGCCGCCTCGCAGGCTCCGCTGGTCGGCCGGTTTGGGCGCCTCGACAGCCGGCCGGCGTTGCGCTCGGGCAACGGCTACTTCGGCCCGGGCGGATCCTCGGCCCCGGTGCTCGGACCCGACGGCCGGACCTACATCTTCTACCACGCGTTGACCCATCCGGACCCGGACCACGACTCAGCTGCGCGCTATCTGTTCTCCAGCCCGATTCGCTGGGCGGGGCTCGGCGATTACGACCCTGTGATCGGCTCCGGGCAGGTCGACCTGCGTACCGCAGCGGCGGTCCTGAATCGGTAGGCAGGGCCAACCGGACGGGGACGATTCCTCGCCATCGGGCCAAAGACAGCTCCTACGCCGCAAAAGAAACTCCGCGGCGCAACTGATCTGTCCCACCGAGAGCCGACGGCGGTGCCGCCGCCCGTCGCAGGAGGCCGACCATGGCATCGATCGCCGCCCCACCGGAGACCGCGTCGCCCACCCGCAGACCACCGGGGCAGCTGGCCGGAAACGCCGTCGGCCTCCCGCAGGTGCTGTTCATGATCGTCACCGGGGCGGCCCCGATCGCGGCGATGCTGTTCAACGTGCCGGTCGCCGTTTCGGGCGGCGGTTCGGCGGCACCGTCCGGGTTCATCATCGCCACGGTCGCGTTGACGATCTTCTCGGTCGGCTACATCGCGATGGCGAAGCGGGTGACCGCGGCGGGAGGCTTCTACAGCTTCATCTCCCACGGCCTCGGCCAGACGATGGCCACGGGGGCGGGCCTGCTGATCTGGCTCTGCTACATCGCTTTCACGGCATCGGTGTTGGGCGTCTGCGGCTACTTCGCCCACACGACGTTGCAGGACTTCCTCTCCATCAACGTCCCGGCGTGGGCAGTCGAGATCGTGGCGCTGGCGCTGATGTCGCTGCTGGCGTGGTTCGACATCGAGCTCACCGCCAAGGTGCTCGGGGTGTTCCTGAGCCTCGAGGTGGTGGCGCTCGTCGTGCTGGGTGTGGCGATCCTCGTGCAGGGCGGCGCCCACGGCCTCAGCGCCGCCCCGCTCAATCCCGGCGCGCTGTTCAACAATTCCGCGGCGATCAAGGTCTTCGGCGCGGCCGCGGCCGGCGTCGCCCTGTTCGGCGCCTTCTGGTCCTGGGTCGGGTTCGAGATGGCGCCCAACTACGCCGAGGAGTCGCGCGAGCCCAAGAAGCTGATGGGTCCGGCGACGTACATCTCGGTGATCGGCCTGGGCATCCTCTACACGTTCGTCGCCTACATGTTCGTGACCGGATGGGGCCAGACCGGCGCGGCCAAGGCGGTCGCCGACCAGTTCGCCGGCAAGACCGAGTCCGCCTTCTATCCGCTGACCGGCCACTTCTTCGGAGCGTCACTGACAGACGCCTTCAAGGTCCTGATCGTGACCAGCGGCTTCGCCTGCGCGACCGCCTTCTACAACACGTCGGCGCGCTACACCTTCTCGATGGCCCGCGAGCGCCTGCTCCCGTCGCAGTTGGCCGATACCCACGACGAGCACCACTCGCCCCACAAGGCCAGCATGCTCGTGACGGTGCTCGTGCTCCTGTGGCTCGTCGGCTTCACGGCGTCGGACTCCAGTGACTCCGCCGCGCTGCTCAAGCTCGGCACCTACGTCCCCCTGTTCGGGGTGCTCGGGATCCTGTTCGTGCAAGCGCTGTGCTCGGCGGCAATCGTGCGCTACTTCCTCACCGAGGCCCGGGACGGCTTTCACTGGTGGCGCACGCTCGTGGCCCCGATCGTCGGGGGCGTGGCGATGATCGCCGCCTGCTATCTGCTGATCGCCAATCGCGCCGCGCTATCGGGCGCCGGCGGCGTGCTGTTCATCCAGGTGATCCCATGGGCGGTGCTGGCGATCTTCGTCGTCGGGATCGGGGTCGGCCTGTACCTTCGCCGGGTCGACACCGAGCGCCACAGCTCGATCGGCCGTCTCGTGTACGAGGCTCCGGAGGCCGACGAGCTGGCCGGCGCCCCGCTTGCCGCCTGACAACCCACTGTCTGTGACACCGAGAGCAAGGAGCTGAGATTCGATGACCAGCACCCATCTGCCCAGCGTCGCCGACGTGGATCGACAGGCCGCCGCGCTGCATCCGCTCGAGCCGCTCACCGCTGACGAGATCGCCTTCGCGGTGGCGGTGCTGCGGCGAGAGCTCGTGCTGGGCGACACCGTGCGCTTCTCGACCGTGGAGTTGCACGAGCCCAGCAAGGACGAGGTTCTCGGCTGGCCGGAGGCCGTGGCGGTGCCTCGTCAGGCGTTCATCATCCTGTGGGATCGCGCCGGCGGCGGCGTGCACGAGGCCATCGTCTCCCTCGACGCCGGTGAGGTCGTGGAGTGGCGTCCGGTCGCCGGCGTGCAGCCGCGGATCACGGGCGAGGAGTTCGTCGAGTGCGAGGAGATGCTCAAGCTCCATCCCGAGTACATCGCGGCGATGGCCAAGCGGGGGATCACCGACATGGACCTGGTCATGGTCGACCCGTGGTCGGCCGGCGGCGAGGTTGGCAATGACATACGGCTGTCGCGCGCGTTGAGCTGGGTTCGCCGCGAGCCGGGGGACAACGGCTACGCCCGGCCCGTCGAGGGCCTGATCGCGTTCGTCGACCTTAACCGGATGGAGCTCGTCCGGATCGAGGACCACGGGATCACGCCCCTGCCGCCGCAGGACGGCAACTACACGCCCGCCTACGTGGGCGAGATGCGCGACGACCTGCGAGCGATCGAGATCACCCAGCCCGAGGGGACGAGCTTCACGGTCGACGGTCACGAGATCCGCTGGCAGAAGTGGCGGATCCGGATCGGCTTCACCGCGCGTGAGGGCCTGGTGCTCCACACCGTCGGTTATGAGGACGGCGATCGGCTGCGCCCCATCCTCTACCGCGCCTCGTTCTCGGAGATGGTCGTGCCCTACGGCGAGGTCGCACCCACGCACGTCTGGAAGAACGCCTTCGACATCGGCGAGTACGGGATCGGCGCACTGGCCAACTCGCTGGCGCTCGGGTGCGACTGCCTGGGAGAAATCCGCTACTTCGACGGCGTGCTGTGCGACGCCGCCGGCGAGCCCCTGGTGATCAAGAACGCCATCTGCCTGCACGAGGAGGACGCTTCGCTGCTGTGGAAGCACATCGACTGGCGCACCGGGGAGACGGAGGTACGACGCAGTCGGCGGCTGGTGCTGTCATTCGTGGCGACCGTCGGCAACTATGAGTACGGCTACTACTGGTATTTCCAGCAGGATGGGGCGATCGAGGTCGAGGTCAAGCTGACGGGGATCGTGTCGACCGGCGCGGTCGCCGACGGCGAGCCGGCGCCATACGCGACGATCGTGGCTCCCGGCCTGACGGCGCCCTATCACCAGCACTACTTCAACGTGCGTCTGGACATGATGGTCGACGGCCAGAGCAATTCGCTGGTCGAGGTCAACACCGAGGCCGAGCCTGAGGGGCCCGAGAACCCGTGGGGCAACGCCTTTGCACCGCACGAGACGGTGCTCGCCTCCGAGGGCCAGAGCGGCCGGCTGGTCGATCCTGCCAGCGCCCGGTACTGGAAGATCGTCAACCCGTCGGTGCACAACGGGCTCGGCTCACCCGTGGGCTACAAGCTCGAGCCGGGCGGCAACGCCGCCTGCTTCGTGCACCCCAACTCATCGGTGGCCAGGCGGGCCGGCTTCATCACCGGGCACGTCTGGGTCACACCGCACGACCCCGAGCAGCGGTTCGCCGCCGGCGAGTACCCCAACCAGCACCCGGGCGGTGACGGGTTGCCGAAGTGGATCAAGGCCGACCGCTCGACCGAGGACACCGACATCGTCGTGTGGTACTCGATGGGCCACCATCACATCCCGCGCCCTGAGGACTGGCCGGTGATGCCCGTGGGCAAGATCGGCTTCATGCTCAAGCCCAACGGGTTCTTCGACCGCAACCCCGCGCTCGACGTGCAGGCACCGGCCGGGCATCACTGCGGGACACGCGCATCGAACGGCGATGCCCTGTCAGACTCGGGGCATCTCTGATCGCTCCCTGACGCGCACGTGCCCGCTCCAGCGCAGCGAGTCGAGCCAGTCGACGATCCGCGCGCCGATCTCGGCGCCCGCGTCCTCCTGCAGGAAGTGCCCGGCCTCCGCGATCACGTGCGCCAGCTCGCCCCCCAGCGCGGCGGCGAAGCGCCGCCCGGTCTCGAGTGGCAGCACCGGGTCGGAGTCGGCCCACATCATCAGCTTGGGGCGGGTGTCGGCGCGCAGCGCCGCGAGCACCCGTGGCCCCTCGTGCGCCCCAGGCTGCGCCGGGCGCCGTCGGGAGGATCAGCGGGAAGGCGCGGGCTCCCGCCTTGGAGGCGGCGTCGGGGAACGGCGCCTCGTAGGCGCCGATGACCGCGTCGCCGGGGTCGCGGTGACAGGCGCGGCGCACGAGGAGCCCCACCGGCACGTCCTCGGTGCGGGCCACGAAGTCGCGAAACGCCAGCCACGCGTCCGACATGCGCTGCTGTCCGGTGAACAGGCCGGTGTCGAGGATCACCAGCCGCGCCACCCGCTCGGGCTGGTCGACGGCGACCCGTAGGCCGATCGGGCCGCCCCAGTCGTGGACGACGAGCGTCGCGTCGCGGACGTCAAGCGCGTCCAGCCATGCCGCAACCGTCGCCGTGTGGCGGTCGTAGGTGTACCAGCCGACGTCGGTCGGTTTGTCCGAGCGCCCGAAGCCGGGGAGGTCGGGCGCCAGGCAGCGATGGCCGGCCTCGACGAGCGGCCCGATCACCTTGCGCCACAGAAACGACCACGTCGGCTCACCGTGCAGCAGCACGACCGGCGACCCGTCGCCCTCATCGACGTGCGCCATGCGCAGTCCGTCGTGCGCGGTGTAGTGCGGCGCGAACGGGAACTCCGGCAGGTCGGCGAAGCGCTCGTCGGCGGTCCGGATGAGGTCGGTCACGCCGGCCAACCTACCGGGATGGCATGAGATGCGTGACCCTCACCGCGTCGCGGTTGGCGGACCTCCCGCACAGACGCGGCAGGTCTCCGGCCGCGCCAGAGCTACCCCGTCCAGCTGGCGGCGTCCGAGGCGGCCGTGATCTCGATCGTGGAGGAGTACCGCACCCAGGCGATGAGGTTGAGCGACTGCAGGCGGTCGAGCACCGCCTGGAAGGCCGCCGCCTGGGCGGGTGAGGCGTAGCGACGCTCGATCGTGAACGTGTAGCCGGTGGTGGCGATGGGGTCATCGACCCGCCGCGATGAGTTGTAGGCGGCGTCGGTGACCGTGCTCTGGACCTGCAGGGGCGCGTGCGTGCCCGAGAGTGTTCGCACCCGGCCGGCGAGCTCGATCAGCAGCCGCAGCGCGGCCGGCGCGAGGCCGCGGTAGAGCGAGCGCGGGGCGTTCACCTTCGATGCGTCCGCCCCCATTGCCGGGTCATAGGTGAGCCCCAGGGCAGCGGCGTTGGAGGGCAGGGGCACGAGTCGGCGGTGCTGGTAGGCGGCCGACACCGCCGACGGGTCCCGGTATCGCGGCGGCCGCCCGGGCGGGTGCAGGACGGCCGCGCCCGCGTCGTCGGCGGTCTGCAGCGAGGCCAGCCGCTCGAGCGCGCTTCGGTGGGTCCGGTAGAGGTGCATGATCTGCTCGGCGCCCAGCACCCGCCAGTAGTACAGCCGCGAGTCGTCGCCCAGTCCCGCGAGCAGCCGGTAGGCCTCGGGGTGGTTGTTGGGCGCGGAGTCGAAGTAGAGCTGGACGTAGGGAACCGCGCTGCCGCCGTTATAGGAGCCGAGGATGTTGTGCAGGTTGCCGATCCCCATGTGGTAGGACTCGAGCGCCAGGTCGGCGCGGCCGAACTGGTGCTCGGCGGTCAGCAGGTAGCGGACGGTCGCCGCCAGGGCCTTGGGCGGGTAGAAGCGCGTGTCGGCCCGCTGGCGGGCCAGCAGCAACGGTGCCAGCTTCCCGGTCCGCGTGCCCGAGACGATCGCGTCGATCTTCTGCGTCAGCTGCCGGCTGCGCGCGAGGTCGATGTGCATGGCGAGAAGTGAGCTGCCGGTCGAGGCGAGGATCTGCGTCAGGCCCGCGGCGCCGGCGAGGTCGGAGCCGGCGACGGCGGCGGGGCGGCCGGCGCTCTCCACGTACACGAGCGCCTCCATCAGATTGGGGTCGATCCCCGTCCCGGCGGTCGCCCGGTCGATGTCGGCGCGAAATGAGGCCACTCGCTCCGCCGTGGCGAGGGCGCCGCCCGGGCTCTTGGTGAAGAGGACATGCGCCTCGCCGGCGGTCGCCCGGGCGACGAACCGAGCCGACCGCGAGGCGACGTAGCCGAACGGATCGCGGCCCGAAGCACCGCGCGCAACACCGCCGGGCGGCGGCTGGGGGATGCTGCCGCCGCCCAGCGCGGACTCGAGCAGGACGACGATCAACACCAGTCCGGCGAGCGCCAGCGCCAGGCGGGCGCGTCGCTGGGTGAGCGTCGGACCCGAAGCCCGCCCCCTCTGGCGGGGACTCATGCCGTCCTGTAGTTGAGACCCTGGCAGACGGCTTTCATGGCGGGCGTCGTGTTGCCGGGCATGACCTGCCACCCGTAGGAGTGCGGGTAGAGGTTGACGATCGGATGCGGGTGCTCGCGCTCGTGCTTGCGGCTGTAGTACAGCCCGCCGGTGTTCGTGCCCAAGTCCCAGGCGAGGATGCTCTGGAAGCCGATGCCGATGTCCGGGTGCCCGCAGGCGCGGATCTTGCTCGCGCCAAGGTGCGCGACGACCTGCTGGAGCAGCAGGATCTCGTGCGTGCGGGCCCGCTGACCGCGCAGGTCGGTGCGCTCCTGGCTGTAGCGCTGGTGCAACGCGGGCACGGCCGCCACTGCGAACACGGCGAGCACGACGGCCGCCGCCAGCCCCGCGGTCGTCGGCGAGCTCACCCACGCGGCGCCGCGCCCGCTGGAGCCGAGCCGGTTGCGCGCGCCGGCGAGCACCGGCGGCGCTTCGAGGATCACCCGGCCGGCGAACGCGCCCGCCAGCACGCAGACACCGCCCGCGGCCTCGTAGAGGTAACGCGGCACCGCCGGCCAGCCGTGGAGCGCGAACGCCATCTCGACCGCGACCCACAGCAGCACGCCGCCGGCGAGCAGCAGCACGCCGCGGTCGCGGCGGCGCGCGGCCAGGAGCACGGCGATCAGCGCAGCCAGCTTCACCGAGGCGGGATCGAGTCCCGTGAAACGTCCCCACGTTCCCGTGATCTTGTTGCCGTGCAGCATCCGGGGACTGTTCTGGGCCAGCGACGCGGCCGAGAAGGCGCTCTTGGAGGTGGCCGCCGGGATGCCGAACCACAGCATCGGTATGAGCACGACGCCGGCGGCGATCTGCCGGCGCATCGTGGGCTCATGGCGCCACGCCCACAGGACATACAGGGCCATCGGCGCCCACGCCTCCGGGCGGCCGAGCGCGGCCAGCCACCACATCCAGAACGCCCACCGGTAGCGGCGGCAGATGATGCAGTCGACGGCCGCCAGACAGAGCGTGACGATGATCGTGTCCGACTCGGCGCTGAGCACCGAATGGGGATAGGTGTCGATCGTGAGCAGCGCCGCCCCGGCGACGAAGCCGGCGACGTAGGAGGCATAGCGGCGCCGGGGCGGGGCGTCGACGAGTGCGAAGGCCACCCGCCAGGCGAACACCACGCCGGCGAGCGAGAGCGCGACCGCGGTCACCATCCACAGCGTCAGGGCGTGTTTGCCGGCCAGCGCGAACGGCACCGTGAAGAGGAAGGGCAGCGGCTTCCACGAGGGCGCGCCGTTGGTGTCGAGCGCGCCGTGGAGGGTCAAGTGGCCCCACACCAGCCATCCGTACGGGTCATAGCCGGGCCGCACGCCCGCCCAGTCGACGACGAGCAGTGCGAGCACGAGCATCGCGACGGCGCCGATGATCCAGCGCCAGCGGTAGGCGAAGGCTGAGAGCGAAACGGCGCTCAGGCCGCGCGTCAGCGGCGCGGATGCGGGAGCAGTGGGCGTCGACATCGGCGCGCCCAAAGTAGCAGCCGCTTCCTGGGATTCGCCTTAACGAGCGGCTGTCACGCGGCGGGGTCGGCTACCCTCGCCCAGTCGCTTATGAGCACAGTCGATCTCAACGGCCGTCGCGTCCTGGTCACGGGCGGATCGGGCTTCATCGGACGCCACGTCGTCTCCCAGCTGACCGCCGGCGGCGCCCAGGTGCGCGTCGTCGACCTGCAGCCGCACGCCGATCCGGCGGTCGACATCGTCGTCGGCGACATCGCCGACCCGGACGTCCTTGCCCGCGCGTTTGACGATGGCTTTGACTCGGTCGTCCACCTGGCCGCGGTGACGTCGGTCCTCAAGTCCGTCCAACAGCCCGAGCTGACGTTTCGTACGAACGTGGTCGGCACCAACGCGGTGCTCGAGGCCGGCCGCGCGGCCGGGGTGACCTCGCTGGCGTTCGCCTCGACCAACGCCGTCACCGGCCTGATGAAGGCGCCGAAGATCTCCGAGGCCGCGACGCTCGAGCCGCTCACCCCCTACGGCTCGACGAAGGCCGCCGGGGAGATGCTGATGTCGGCCTACACCGCCTCCTACGGCATGCGCTGTGCCTGCATCCGCCTGACGAACGTCTACGGTCCGGGGATGCAGGCCAAGGACTCCATCATCGCGCGGCTGATGCGCTGCATCCGCCTGGGCACGACGTTCGAGGTCTACGGCGACGGCACCCAGGTGCGCGACTACGTCCACGCCTTCGACGTCGTCGCCGCGATGTGCCTCGGCCTGACGAGCGACGCGTGGGCGGGTCCCAAGGTGATTGGCGCCGGCGACTCCCTGTCGGTGCTTGAGGTCATCGACGCCGTGCGGCGCGTCTCCGGCGCCGAGATCGACGTGCGCCACGGTCCCGCCAAGCCGGGCGAGATGCCGGCCGTGATCGTCGACACCAGCCAGGCACAGGCGGCCGGCTGGACGCCGCGCTATCCCTCGCTCGACGACGGCCTCGTCGGCGTCTGGGATGAGTGGTCGCAGGTCGAGTTGTCGGCGGCGCCATGAGCATCCTCGAGTCCCACATCGCCCCCGCGGAGTCCGCGCGCCTGCAGCCTGCCGAGCGGGCCGCCGCCGAGGCGTTTTTGGAGGCGCATCCGCCCGGGCAGGGCGCGCCCCTGGCAGTCGTCATCCCCGCTTACAACGAGGAGCCCACCGTCGCCGACGTGATCGCCGAAATCCCCGGCGAGGCGGCCGGCCTGGCTGCCGAGGTGATCGTCGTCGTCGACGGCGCCAAGGACGCCACCGCCGCCCGCGCGAGCGAGGCGGGAGCCCTGGTGTGCGATGTCCCGGTCAACCGCGGGCAGGGCGCCGCCCTGCGTCTCGGCTACTGGCTGGCCCGCGCCCGCGGCGCCCAGGTGATCGTCACGATCGACGCCGACGGCCAGTACGAGGCCGAGGAGATCGGCCGGGTGGTGGAGCCCATCCTCGCCGGCCGGGCGGACTTCGTCTCGGGCTCACGGCGCCTGGGCACCGAGCTGACGACCGACGCGACCCGGCATGCCGGCGTGATCGTCTTCGGCGCGTTGATCTCGGTGCTCGTGCGCCATCGGATCACCGATCCCGCGTGCGGCCTGCGCGCGATGCGCTCGGAGCTGACGGCCGCCGTCGTGCTCGAGCAGCCCCAGTACCAGGCCTCGGAGCTGATGATCTCGGCCGCGCTGCACGGCTTCCGCCTGGCCGAGGTCCCGACGACGATGCGCGACCGCGGCAGCCACGCCACGTCGACGAAGAAGGGCGGGAACCTCGGCTACGGGGTCCGGTTCGCGCGCGCCGCGGTCCACACCTGGCGGCGTGACCGCACCGCTGCGCGCAGGCGCGACTGACCCGAGAAGACCCACTTCTCGTAGATCACGAACTTGACGGCGAACAGCACCGCCTGGACGAACACGTAGGCGCCGGTCACCAGGATCACGCGGATCCCATGATGGGGGGTCACGTGACCCTTGACCCAGCTCTGCATCGCGCCCGTGCCCACGGAGGAGGCGACGAGCACGACGCCGGAGATCGCGACGTAGGCGACGATCTCGCGCAGAAACGCGACCTCGCCCTTGATCTTCCAGGCCCACCGCCGGTTGAGAATCCAGTTGGGAATCGCCCCGGCGAGGAACGCCCCGATCGAGCAGATCGTCGTGTGCTTGCCGCCGAGGGCGACGTACATGAGCGCGAACACCACGACGCTCGTCGCCAGGGCGATCATCGAGCCGATCGCGTACTTGGTCACCTTCCTGGCGAACGCCGAGTGCGAGAACCTCTGCATGAATGCGTGGTCGCGCGCGCGGCTGTAGAGGTCCGTAGGCACCACACCAGACTGTAGCGGCTGTCTGGGCGACTGCGCCGCCCGATAGCGTGCCAGACCGGGTGCGCTGTCTGTCCGCCGATCAACAGCTGTCGCTCGACGACGACGTGGTGATCGCCGGCGACAATGCCGCGGTGCTCGAGCGACTGCCCGCCGGGACGTTCGATCTCGTCTACGTCGATCCGCCGTTCAACACCGGCCGAGCCCAGGCGCGCTCGACGGTCACGACGGTCGCCGATCCCAGTGCCGAGCGGGTCGGATTCGGCGGACGGCGGTATCGCTCGCAGCTGCTGCAGCGCCTCAGCTACGAGGACCAGTTCGCCGACTACCTCGGCTTTCTGGAGCCGCGCCTGGGCCGCGCCCGCGAGCTCCTGGCGCCCCACGGGACGCTGTACTTCCACATCGATTATCGCGAGGCGCACTACTGCAAGCTGCTGCTCGACGAGATCTTCGGCCGCGAGGCCTTCCTCAACGAGATCATCTGGGCCTATGACTACGGCGCCAAGCCGCGCCGGCGCTGGCCCGCCAAGCACGACACGATCCTCGCCTATGTCAAGACCCCCGGCGCCCACCACTTCGATGCCGACGCCGTTGATCGCGAGCCGTACATGGCACCCCGCCTGGTCAGCCCCGAGAAGGCCGCCCGCGGCAAGCGTCCCACCGACGTGTGGTTTCACACGATCGTGCCCACCAACGGCGCCGAGAAGACCGGCTACCCGACCCAGAAGCCGGCCGGGGTGCTGCGCCGGCTGGTGGCCGCCTCGTCGCGTCCCGGCGGCTGGTGCCTGGATCCGTTCGCCGGCTCGGGGACGCTGGGCGCCGTCTGCCGCGAGCTGGGGCGCCGGTTCGTGCTCGTCGACTCCAACCCCGTCGCGCTCGAGGTGATGCGCGAGCGGCTGGCCCCGGGCGAGGCGGGCGGGACCTAGTTCGAGGAAGGCCGCACGAGCGGCACGAATCTGACCGCCTCGAGCGTCTCCTGTTCGGCGTCGCCGGCCGCGGTGCGGATGATCCGGGTCAGATGCTGCTTGCGCTCGCCGACCGGCGCCACCATCCGCCCCCCGGGCCGCAGCTGTCCGAGCAGCGCGTGCGGCAGCGTGGCGAACGCCGCCGCCACGTTGATCGCATCGAAGGGAGCGAGCTCGGGGACGCCCTGCCATCCGTCGGCCACCAGACAGGTCACCCGCGTGTAGCCCAGGTCGGCCAGCCGGGTGGCGGCGGCCTGGCTGAGCGTCGGCAGCAGCTCGATCGAGATCACCTCGCCGGCCAGCTCGGCGAGCAGGGCGGCGTGGTACCCCGATCCCGTCCCGACGTCGAGGACCCGGTCGCCCGGCGCCAGCGCCAGCAGCTCGAGCATCCGGGCAACGACGAGCGGTTGGGAGATCGTCTGGCCGCTGCCGATCGGCAGGGCGATGTTCTCCCAGGCGTGCTCGCGCTGCGCGCGGGGCACGAAGCGCTCGCGCGGGACCGAGGCGATCGCGGCCAGCACGCGCTCGTCGGCCACCGCGGGCCGCAGTTCCGAGGCGAGGTGGTCTCCTGCGTCCACGGTGTCCGAGATCTTCCCGGCTGGCGGGTCGGGACACAACACACCTGTCAAAATCGAGCCCGATGTTGGCGAGCGCCAAACTGCAGCGAGTGCTGATGCTCGTCCTCGTCGCCCTGCTGGCGGCGATCGGCGTGATCCTCGTCTCCAGCCGCGGCTCGGGCGGCGGCTCGACGGCCACGGCGCAGTCGGAGTTCGACGGCCCGCCGCTTCCGGCCAACCTCCACGCTGCCGGCTTCTCGCTCGTCGATCAGCACGGCCGCCGCGTCACGCTGTCCCGCGATCGCGGCAAGGTGGTCGTGCTGACCTTCATCCACTCGCTGTGCCACGACACCTGCCCGTTCATGGTGGAGCAGATCAAGGGCGCGCTCAACGACCTGCCCAACGGGGGCCGCGGGGTGCCGACGATCGGCGTGAGCGCCGCCCCCGGCGAAGACACGGTCACCAACCGCAATCGGTTTTTGACCAAGCACGAGATGGACGGGCGGATGGCGTTCCTCAACGGGCCGATGACGGCGATGCGGCGCATCTGGCACGCCTACGCGATCCAGCCGGTCACCCCGAAGGTCGATCACTCCACGTTCGTGATGCTGATCGACAAGCGCGGCTATGAGCGCGTCGGCTTTCCCGCCGACCAGCTCACCCCCGAGGGCCTCGCGCACGACATCCGCGTACTCGAGCGCGAGCCCGCGTAGCCGGCCCTGAGCCCCAGCTGCTCAGCGGATCACCGCGTCGGCCGCGACGGCGAGGAACAGAAGCGCGAGGTAGAGCAATGAGTAATGGAACAGGAGACCGGCCCGAGCCGCGGTGCTCTGGCGCCAGAGTCGCCAGGCGAGCGCCGAGAAGACGCCGCCGAGCAGGACGGCGGATGCCTCATAGACGACCCCGAATGGACCGAGCAGTCCGGGGGTCAGGGTCGCCGCGGTGAGGGCGAGCGTGTAGGCCAGAACCCTCCACGTGGTTGCGCTCGTCCCGCGGACCACCGGCAGCATCGGAACCTTGGCGGCTTCGTAGTGGGGCGCCAGGAGCAGGGCCAGCGCCCAGAAGTGGGGCGGCGTCCACAGCAGCACGATCGCGAACAGGTAGGCGGCTCCGAGGCCGAGCGAGCCGTGAGCGGCGGCCCAGCCCGCCAGGGGGGGGATGGCACCCGCCGCACCGCCGATCACGATGTTCTGTGAGGTCGAGCGCTTGAGCCAGAGCGTGTAGACGAGGACGTAGAACGCGCCGCCGCTGAGCGCCAGGGCCGCGGACAGGAGATTGGCGAACACGGCGAGGATCAGGAACGAGAGTGACGACAGGGCGATGCCGAACGCCGTCGCCCGGGCCGCCGCGATCCGCCCGGCGGCAACCGGGCGCGAGGCCGTCCGTGGTCCCATGAGGCGGTCGATGTCGCGGTCGAGCACGTGGTTGAGTGCGCTCGCGCCGCCGCAGGCCAGCCCGCCGCCGAGGACGAGCGCGGCCAGCGCGCCGAGCGGCGGCGAACCGTGGGCCGCGGCCACCATCGCGCACACCGATGTGAGCACGAGCAGCGACATGATCCGCGGCTTGGTCAGCGTCACGTAGTCGCGCACGAGGGGCCAGGCGCGGTCCTCCAGGCGCGGGGTCGCGCCGGGTGCGGGCAGTGCCTCCGCCAGCTCAGGCACGGGGGGCCGCCAGTGCTCGCATGTCGTGGGCCACGCGGCTCGGGATGTACGGGTACAGGTACCCGGAGCGCTCGTCGCCATGGCGGTCGATCAGATACAGCGCCTCGGTGTGGGCGATGTCCGTCCTGCCGGGCACGACGGCGATCCGGTACGCCCTCCACACCGACGCCAGACGGGCATGGGTTCCCATCAGCCAGTGCCAGGGCGCGGCACCCCGGAGGTTCCAGCGGCGGATCGCCCCCCGGCTGCTCCTCGGCGTATCGAGCGGGTTGACACTGACCACCACGAGCACCGGTCGCTGCGCCCGCGGCAGCGTGCGCTCGGCGGCGGCGAGCGCGCGCCCCGCCAGCGGGCACTCCTGGTTGCAGTGCGAGTCCCAGAACTCGATCGCGACCGTCTTCCCGCGCAGCGCGGCCAGCGAGAAGCGATGACCGGTCTGGTCATGAAGGGTCGTGATCGCCGGAGCGGCCCGCGCGCCGGGCGCCCAGGTGGCCTCGCCACGCAACGCGGAGGCCGGTTGCGCGGCCGCCGGCGGTGCGGCCGACGATGCGGACAGCCGGTACGCCGCGGCGGCGACGGCCAGTCCTGCGAGCGCCGCCAGCACGAGCACGCCCGCGCGCATCAGCTCTCGTCGGGGGGCGGTTCGGCCCCGGCGCTCTCGATCCCCGCCTCGACTCCGGCCGCCAGTACCTCGGACGAGGGAAGGGCGGCCGAGGACTCCGGTGTGTCCTTGGGGATGTGTCTGACCGTGCGCACGTACCAGACGGCGAGGGCGATCAGCAGACCGGTTGGCAGCAGCAGCGAGAGCAGCGAGCCGGCGAGAAAGTTGTCGGCGAACAGAAGCGGTGGCATGGTGCTTGGCAGTCCTCCTCAGGTCGTCAGCGCGGCGCGGCGCGGATGGGGTTCCCGGTCGGGCTCGAGCCACCGGTAGACACCGATCAGCACGGTGATCGTGTAGGAGATCGAGCCCGGCACCCACATCATTCCGGCGGCGAACTGCTGGTCGGCCAGCGCCGAGATGCCGCCGGGACGGTGGACGAGCAGGGCGTAATGGGAATACAGCGGGTGGCGGACGAGGACCAGGGTGATCGCCAGCACCCAGCCAACGATCATCGCGCCGACGACGTAGGCGATGCGGACCGGCCACTGCAGGTTGGGGCGCAGCGGACCGGGGTCGATCACCCGGGCCCAGAACAGAAGCCCGGTGAAGAAGAACATCGCGTGCTCGGCGTCATGGACGGCGTTGGAACGCAGCGTCAGGTCATAGGCGCCGGGGATGTGCCAGGCGATGAACGTGACGTTGAACAGCAGCCACGCCGGCCAGGGGCGCACGGCGGTTCGCAGCGGAGCCGCCCAGCGCGAGCGCGCGATCGTCCGTGCGATCGTCCGTCGCGACTGCACCGGCAGCGCACGCCACATCCGTGGCCACGGGCGGCCGAGCAGGATCAGCGGCGGCGCGACCGTCAGTAGGAGCACGTGCTGGAGCATGTGGACCCAGAACAGCTGGTCGGCGTCGGCGTCGATCGGCGAGTCGAGCGCGAGCACGATCGTGGCCAGGCCGGCGGCGAACGCCACCGTGCGGCGAGGCTCGAGCCCGGCGCGGCTGTAGCCGCGCCCACCGACGTAGTAGAGCATCGCCGCGATCGCCACGTAGGCGAGCGCCGGTCCGATCGTCCAGCCGCTCACGCTCAGACCAGGTAGAGCAGCACGAACAGCACCACGCCGCTCGCCACGTAGAACGTCCAGAACAAGGAGCACGCCTCCAGCCCGGACCGCACGACCGCTGTGTCAGTCAGCACCTCGGCGGGGGTCGCCGGCACACCCTGGCGAGACCGCCGCCAGGCCGTCGCCACCTGGGTCTCGATCCAGAAGACGCACCCGAGGGTGAACACCGCATAGAACGCCGTCCACCCGACGAACACGCTCGCGTAGCCGCCACTGGCCGGACCGAAGCCGAGCGTCGTCCAGTCGATCGCCTGCAACAGGACCGACAGCAGCGCCAGGAGGAGCGCCACGACGCCGGCCCGGACCGTGAGCTCCGGCCGCCTCGTGGTGGCCTGCAGCGCCACCGCGCTGAGGATCAGCACGACGACGATCACGACGCCGAGCGCGACTGACGGGTGCACCGGCCCGATCTTCCAATCGCGGTTGGTGTCCTGGGAGCGCAGGTAGAAGTAGGCGAACACGAACGAGATGAAGAAGAAGGCGGCGGCACCGCAGAGCAGGCGGGCGGCGACCCACGTCGCCCGTGGCTGCCACTCCGGCGGCTCGAGCTCGATCTCGGGATGAGTCGGGGCTGATGCCGATGCTTCCATGACTAGTCACCTCCGCCGGCGGGTGCGAGGCCAGGCCGGACGATCGGCTCGACTCCGTAGGGGTACGGGTCGGCGTCGAACACCGGGAAGCGGTCGAAGTCGTACACCGGAACCGGCGTGGGCAGTTGCCACTCCGGCGACTTGGCGTGCCACGGATTGTCGGCGGCCGGCTCGCGCTTGATCAGCATCGACCAGACCAGGTTGTACAAGAACACGAGCATCGACAGTCCGATCACGAAGGCCGACACCGACACCCAGATGTTGAGCCCCTGCAGGTTCGACGGATAGGTGACCACGCGCCGGGGCTGGCCGAGAATGCCGAGCGCGAACAACGGGCCGAAGGTGGCGTTAAAGGCGATGAAAAGTGACCAGAAGTGGATCTTCCCCAGGCGCTCGTTGAAGTTGTAGCCGAGCATCTTCGGTCCCCAGTAGTAGATCGCGGCAAACAGCGTGAAGACGAGGCCGCCCATGATCGTGTAGTGAAAGTGGGCCATGGTGAAGAAGCTGCCGTGCGTCGTCACGTCGCTGGGGACGTCGGACAGGAACACGCCGGAGATTCCGCCGAACAGGAAGTTGAACACCCATCCCAGGCAGAACAGCATGGGCACGGTGAACCGTATTCGTCCCCGCCAGATCGTCCCCATCGCGCAGATGAAGATGAAACCGGTGGGCAGCGAGATCAACTCGGTCGACAACATGTAGAACGGCCGCAGGTCGGCGTTGATGCCGCTCACGAACAGGTGGTGCTGCCACACGAAGAAGCTCAGCAGCGCCACCCCGAGCATCCCGGCAACGGCGAGACGGTAACCCCAGAGCGGCTTGCGCGAGAACACCGGCAGCAGCTCGAGGACGATCCCGAAGCCGGGCAGCGCGACGATGTACACCTCCGGGTGGCCGAACACCCAGAACAGGTTCTGGAACAGGTAGGAGCTGCCGCCGTTGCCGGCGACGTAGAAGGCGGTCTGCACGGTGCGGTCAAATGCCCCCATGCAGAGCGCCGCGATCAGCATCGGCGCCGCCAGCGTCATCAGCGCCGCAGTCGCCAGCACGCTCCAGACGAAGATCGGCAGCCGGGTCCACGTCATCCCGGGCGCCCGCATGGTGATGATCGTCGCGATCAGGTTCAGGCCCAGCAGGCACATCGAGACGCCGACGAGCGCGAAGAAGCCGATGTAGGCGTCATAGCCTGCGGTGCCCTGATCGCCGAGCGGCTGATAGCCGGTCCAACCGGTCTGAAAGCCGCCGAAGGCGATCGTCGTGACGAGGACCACGCCGGCCGCCATCAGCAGCCAGAAGGTGAACGACTCGATGCGGGGGAAGGCCATCCGCCGGGTGCCGATCATCAGCGGCACAAGCCAGTTGGCGAAGGGCCCGAGCACGACCGAGGTCATCATCCCCATCATCATCGCGCCGTGCATCCCCACCAGCGTCAGGTACTGGTTGGGGCCGAACACGTGGACGTTGGGCTGCAGCAGCTCGGTGCGGATCAGCATCGCGTTGATCCCGCCCACGAAGAAGAACACGCCGATCCCGACGATGTACTGGATCGACACGACCTTGTGGTCGGTGCAGAGGCGGAAGTAACGGCCGACCCCTTCACCCTCGGACTCGTGCTCGGCGAGGGTCGGCGGATGGCCGAGCATGCGGCGGATCGGATAATTGGCGAACCCCAAACCGATCAGGAAGCCGATCACACCGAACAGATATCCGAGCAGGATCCCGATGTCGTTCTGACCCGCCGCGGCCCCGAAGTAGTCGAGGCTCGGGGCGTGGATCGCGGTGCCGATGGCGTTGCCGATCAGCCAGCCGACGACGGCCAGCACGATCCCCGTCAGCAGGTTGAAGCCGATCAGGTTGCGCCATGCGGGATGGCGCTGCGCGGGGAGCGAGATCGCGGTCATCCACCTCTCCTGGTCGGGTCGGGGTAATACTGCTTGGCATAGGGCGCAAGCCTCTTCGTCGCCGGGGCATACTCGTGCTGCTGCTGGGCGATCCAGCTCGCGAACTGACCCTGCGGCACCACCTGGTCGCGCTCGAACATGTAGCCGTGGTAGACGCCGCAGAGCTCGGCGCAGTGGACGTTGAAGGTCAGCGGCCCCTTCGTCGCGACGTAGGCGACGTTGTCAAAGCCGGGGTTGGCGTCGGCCTTGACACCGAGCTGGTAGGCCCAGAACGAGTGGATCACGTCGAGCGAGGTGACATGGAACTCGATCATCCGGTGGGCGGGCAGCTCGAGCGTGGGTGTCTCGACGCCGCCGTACGCGGGCCAGCGGTAGGTAAACTTCCATTGCTGGGCGATGACCTGCACCTGCAGCGCGCTTCCGGAATGCGCGGGGGCGGCGATCGGGTTGGGCCCCTGGCCCCCGCCGGAGCCATCGGCCAGCAACCGCAGCGTCCCGTAACCGGCGAGGAACAGCACGAGCCCGGTGGTGGCGACCAGCCACCAGGTCTGGATCCGGGCGTCGCCGCGCACCGGGGGGCCGTCGAGCACCGTGCTGGGGTCGCGCTCGCGGAACACGATCAGGGAATAGGCGAAGTACACGAGGACTCCCAGAGCGACCGGAGTGGAGAGGCCGAATAGCACGGTGTTGTCGACGACCTGCCCGGACGCCTGCACCGAGCCGTTGCCGGGCGGCAGCCCCGGCGCCAGCACCAGCACCACGATCGGCGTACAGACGACGCTCGCCGCCAGCCACCAGAGCAGGAAGCGCCGGAAGTGATGGACCTCGGTCATCGCCGTCGGGTGCTCATGCGATCTTGATGAAGCCGTCCATATAGCCGACGGTCTGCATCGGCCCGCCCCAGCCCTGGATGAAGCCGGCGGCGCAGGGAACGAAGCATTGCCAGCGATACAGGCCGGGCCCCGGGGTGCGGAATGTGAACGAGGTCGTGGTGTGGCTGTAGCTGAGCCCGCACGGCGCGTTGCCGCACGGGTTCTTGGCGTCGTCGGCCACTCCCATGATCGGCACCGAGAGGCCGATCTGCGGGATCGCGAACACATGCGACGGTGTGTCTGGGTCGATCGCCTGCGTCGCCTTCCCGTCGAGGGTGAAGTCGCCGCCGACCGTGCCCTGGGCCTGGGTGATGAACGGGTTGCGCAGACCCGACTGGCCGTCGTAGTTGTAGATCGTCACGTGCACGAGCGTGTGGGCCGGCAGCTTGAACGTCGTGTCGTGGCGCCAGTTGCGCGACTGGGCGTCAACCGCGTAGTAGGAGACCCAGGTCGGGTGCTGGTCGTTCGGCTCCGCGGCCGGCACCGTCCCGAGATACAGCTGCGTCCCGGACGGCCCGGTGGTGGCGGCGCTCGATCCCGGCGCGTTCGTCAGGTACAGACCGATATAGAGGCCGAGCAGACCGCAAACGATTGCCGCGCCGAACGCAATCCCTGCCAGTTTCCATGTGCGGTCTCTCACGTTTGCCTTCCCCCGGATCCGGGCAGCAACGTATCGCCGCTCGCCCGAAAGGCAAGGCAGATGACGTTGATGTCATCTGCGGGTCATTTACAAGCCGTGCCGCGGCGGTTATGTTCTCCCCCGGAAGATTGGGGAGAGATATCGATGCGCCTCCTGGTGGTCGAGGACGAAGCCCGAATTCGGGCGTTCCTGGCTCGAGCATTCGAGATCGAAGGATTCAGGGTTGACGTGGTCGCAGACGGCGACGAGGGCCTCGGCCTGGCGCTGACGGGCGACTACGAGCTGGTCATTCTCGACCTTCTGCTTCCGGGGCGAGACGGCTTGGATGTTCTCTCGGAGCTGCACCGCAAACGGCCCGGTCTACCGGTGTTGATCCTGTCCGCGCGCAGCGATCTGGCCACCAAGCTGCGCGGCTTCGAGCTCGGCGCCGTCGATTACGTCGCCAAGCCGTTCTCGCTGGACGAGCTGTTCGCCCGCGCGCGGGTGCAGATGCGCGTCGGCCATACCGGCGACGACGGCACGACGCTGCGGGTCGGCCGGCTAGCGCTCGACGTCGCCCGGCGGGAGGCCAGGGTGGGGATCACGGTGGCCCGCCTGCCCGACCGCGAGTTCAGGCTGCTGCATTTCCTGATGCTCCACCCGGGCGAGGTCATCAGCCGACAACGCCTGCTGTCCGAGGTGTGGGGCTTTGACTTCGACCCGCGGTCCAACGTCGTCGACGTGTGCGTGCGCCGGCTCCGGCGCCAGCTCGGACCCGGCGCGCCGATCGAAACCGTTCGCAATGCCGGATATCGCGCCGCCTGAGTCCCCCCGGTGGCTGCGGCGCTACCGCGTCGAGCTGGCGTGGGTGGCGTTCGCGCTCGCCAACTACGCGGCGATGATCGCCTCGCCGAGCTGGGAGACGATTCCGTTTCATTTCGTGTGGATCAGTCTCACCCTTGTCTACGGCTTCCGGGTCTGGCCGGTACGGGCGACGCTGCTGCTGCTGGCGTGCGTGATGGCGGCGACCGGAGCGTCGATCGCGTTCGATGCCTTCCGCGGCATCGAGCTGTGGGGTGAGTTGACGGAGGTGCCCCTGATGGCGGCGATGTTCCTGGCCATGGTCTGGCACGCGCGCCGCCGCGTGGACGCCCAGCACGCCGCCGAGCAGCAGGCCAGCGAGCGACGTTCGATGCTCGCCCGCCAGGAGCGCTTCATCCACGATGCCTCCCACGAACTGCGGACGCCGGTGACGATCGCGCGCGGCCACCTCGAGCTTCTGCGCGGCCAGGTTGGGAAGACGGACGAGATCGAGGTGGCGCTCGACGAGCTGTCACGAATCGACGCGATCACCGGGCGCCTGCTGCTGCTGGCCACCGTCGACCAGCCGGACTTCGTCCAGCCCGCCGAGATCGAGCTCGAGTCGCTGTTGGAGGACGTGTTCATGCGCTGGTCAGATCTCGCGCCCCGTCTCTGGCGGCTGGGAGCGCTCGCCCCCGGCTGGCTGCGCGTCGACGCGGGGCGGCTGCGCGTGGCGCTGGACGCACTCCTCGAGAATGCCGTCAAGTACACGGAGCCGTTCGCGGCGATCGAGCTCCGCGCCCGCCGTGACGGCCCCACGGGGGTGTCGATCGAGGTGCAGGACGAGGGCTGTGGAGTGCCGCCCCAGGCCCTCGCGCGCATCTTCGAGCGCTTTGCGCGGGTTGATCCGGCCCGCACCCGCTCGGCGGGCGGAGTCGGCCTGGGGTTGGCGATCGTCGACGCGATCGTCAAGGCTCACGGAGGCAGCTGCACGGTGACGAGCACCGCGCGGGGCTCGATCTTCGCGCTGCACCTTCCGGACTTCGCGCCGACGGGCTCAGAGCTCGCGCCGCCGCCCGTCAGTCCTCTGCCACTGCTCCTGGGCCCCGTGTCGGGAGGCCGCTCCTCGGACGAGTGAACGCATTCTCATCGTTCTCACGTTTTTCTGAGCTTAGCGTGCAACGTTGTGGGAAGCCTTATTCCAATCCAGGAAAAGGAGTGCCCATGACAATGCTTATTCTCAATATCGTGCTTGGCATCGTCGTCGTCGGGGCTATGTTGCGCCTGCTGAGCTGGGCGATCATCAGCTCACGTGGCGATCAGGTGCCGGTGAGGACCGCCAACCGGCAACCCGTGCCGCGTCCGTACGCTCCGCGCCCGCATGCGCCGCGCCCGCATTGGCCCAGCCCGCATCGGCCGCAGCAGAGCAGCCGCGCGCCCGTGACCGACTAGCTCGCGCCGGCCGGGCCGCCCCCGGCCGGGCTGCCGGCCGTGTCGCTGTCGCTCTCGGCGGCGGCGGCGCGCGCGAGCGCGGGTGTCGGTGCCGCGCAGACGGGCGAGTGTCGGCTCGAGGTGCTCATGGAGCTCGTCGTCAGTCAGTCCCGGCAGCTCGAACTGTGCCTGACCGCGGCCCGTGCTCACGTGAAGCTCGCGTGAGCGCCGGCGGTTGCGCAGTCCGCGCCTGGGCGCGGGCAGCGACACGGTCTCGATCTCGCTCCACTCCAGGCGACCGATCGCGGCCCCGTTAGAGCGCTTGAGGACGTCGAGACCGGCTTCCGATAGCCGCAGCTCGAGGTCGTCGTCGCCCTGATACAGGGTTTCGATGCCGCCGAGGTGAACGGCGCTGAGGCGCAGCGCCTGCCCGTCGGCGACCATCGGCACGGGCTCGCCGGAGGGCGCGTGCCGCTCGGATGGCGACGGCTCGGGCCGCTGCTCGGCTTCGCCGTCGGTGGCCAGGTCGAGGTGGTGAGGTTCGGCCTCGGGCGGCTCCGGTGTCCGAGGAAGCGCCTCCGGTGCCGGGAGCTCGCGATCGCCGCCGGCGTCGATCAGCTCCTGCGCGTCGGCCAGCGCGGGGTGGGCGAGCGCCGCCGAGAGGTCGATGCCGAGCTCCTCCATCGCGGCCTGCGCGAGTGAGCGCCGCCACAGAGCCTCGCCGGCCCGCGCCACGGCCTCCTGCACCATGCGCTCCACGCGTTCTGGATCGAGGTCGACGCCTCGCTGCGTCCGCCGCCTGATGGGCGAAGGCGGTGCGCAGGCGCTCGACGACGACCTCGTGTCCGCGCTGCGCGATCCGTTCGGTGAGCTCAGGTCCGGCGCCGTTGGTCATGGCTGGGGGTCCTCCACGTGGGTCACGATCTTCTGAAGAAAGGCACCGGCTCGCTCGCCGTACAGGATCCGGTGATCGCAGGTGAGCGAGACGGTCATGATGCTGCCCGGCACGACCGTGCCGTCGCGCACCACCGGAACGCCCCGAATCGCCCCGGCCGCCACCGCGGCGGCCTGCGGTGGGGTGATCAGCGGCGCATAGCGGTGCACAGCCGGATACTCGCCGAGGTCGGTGAAGGTAAACGTTGTACCGGCCAACTCGGGCGGAGTCAATTCGCCGGCCCGCGCGCGCGCCCGCAGCCGCTCGAGCTCCTCGGCAAGCTCGGCGAGAGGCTTGCAGTCCGCGTCGAGGATGGCCGGGGTGACCAGGGCGTCCTCGCCGTGGAAGGTGACGCCGACGTTGACGCGCGAGTACAGCTCGAAATGCCCGTCGCGATAGGCGGCGTTGGCCCACGGCGAATCGGCCAGCGCGCTCGCGCACGCCCGGACGAGCACCGCCGTCAGCCAGCCGTCGCTTTCGCCCCGCGCCAGCGCCTGGGCGGCGCTCGCGTCGACGTCGGCGGACAGCTCCAACTGCGGCACCGTGGCTCTGATCTCAGCGCTGCGCCGCGCGATCGATCGACCGATGCGGTCCGGCTCCACGATGCGGACGTCGCCCTTGAGCGACGAGAGCTCTGGCGATGGGGCGGAAATGTTCACGATCTATTAGAAAATGTATCTGCTGTGGCAATCATCGGTCTGCCTCGTCGGCGCCCTCCCACAGGGCGATGAACTCCTCCGCCTCCAGGCCGACTAGGTCCTCGCGCAGCTGTTTGACGAGCCGGGCGGCTCGTTTGGCCGGAATTTCGAAATACAGCATCAGCTCTCCGTCGTCGATCGAGACCACCTCGATGCGGTCGATGCGGTCGCGATCGGCCATGAAGGCCGGCTCCCGGCCGCCGCGCGAGACGTTGAGGTGAAAGACGCGATTGGCCTTCATGAGGGAGTTGTCGGCGTTTTAGCGCAGGGCCATGAGCGCGGCGGTCGCACCGTCGAGGGTGTGTTCGCCGCAGAACACCGCATCTCCGACCTGGATCGCGGGCAGCGCGTCGACGCCGGCCGCGCGGGCCCGCTCCCCGGCGCCGTGCAGACCCGTCGTGACCGACCGCAACCCCATTGCCTTCAGCAGGGCCGTGGGGTGCATCTCGCAGGCGGCGGCGGCGATCAACACCGTGCCCTCGTCGCCGAGGTCGCGCCCGCCGGCGAACGCCTGGCGAAACGCGGCCAGCGAGAACGCGACCGCGCGGCCGATGCGCTTGGCGAACGTCGCCGCCAGCATCGCGCGCTCGGTGTCCGGCGGCCAGCGCGTGGGGAGGCGCAGCGGCTGCAGACCCTGTTCGGCGATGGCAGGGGCGAGGCGATCGGGGTCGGGCACCGGCTCGACGAGGCCGAGCTGGGCGCCGAGCACCGGCTCCCACTCGGGCACGACCGGAAGCTCGCCCATCACCCGCTCGCCGAGCAGATAGCAGTCCGGACTGCCGAGGTCGTAGAAGAAGACGGGTTGGGCGGGAGCGGCGTCCACGGTGAAATCGGCGCCGCGATCAGCCGTGGATCAGCCAGCCGTCGGCGGCGCGCGCCGCTTCCATCACGGCCTCGGACATCGTCGGGTGGCCATGGACGAGGTGGGCGATCTCCGGATAGCCACCCTCGAGCGCCTTGGCGTTGACCAGCTCCTGGATCAGCTCGGTCGACTTGGCGCCGATGATGTGACCGCCGAGTAGCTCGCCGTAGCGCTTCTCGCCGACGATCTTGACCAGACCGGTGCGGTCGCCGTAGACGGTCCCGGCGCCGACTGCGCCGTACTGGACCTTGCCGACGACGACGTCATAGCCCTGCTCGCGGGCCTCCGCCTCGGTCAGCCCGAAGCTGGCGACGTTGGGGGTACAGAAGGTCGCCCGGGGAATATCGATGTACTCGATCGGGTGGGTCTCCATGCCGGCCGCGTGCTCGGCGGCGATCACACCCTCGTCGGAGGCCTTGTGGGCCAGCGCGGGACCGGGCGTGAGATCCCCAATCGCATAGATGCCCTCGACGCTCGTCCGCATCGCACCGTCGACGTCGATCAGCCCGTTGTCGGTGAGCTTCACGCCGGCCGTCTCCAGGCCGAGGCCCTCGATGTCGGGCCCGCGGCCGGCGGCGATGACCAGCCACTGCACCTCGCCCTCGCCGGACCCGTAGGTGAACGTCACGCTGTCCTCGCCGGACTCGATCTCCTGCACCAGCGTGTTGGTGTGGATCGTCATGCCCTGCTTCTTCAGGCCGCGCTCGGCGAGCTTGGAGATGTCGGCGTCCTCGGTCGGCAGAACCCGTTCGAGCGCCTCGAACAGCAGCACCTCTGTGCCAAGCCGCGCATAGGCCGACGCGATCTCGGCGCCCGATGCGCCGGCGCCGACGACCGCCATCGAGGCGGGCAGCTCGTCGAGCGCCCACGCCTCCTCGGTGCCGATCACCCGGCCGCCGAACTGGGCGCCGGGAATCGGCCGCTTGATCGAGCCGGTGGCGAGGATGATCGTCTTGGCGGAGATCGTCTCACCGTTGACGGTGACCGCTCCGTTGCCGGCGAGCGAACCGTCGCCCTCGATCACATCGATCTTGTTCTTCTTCATCAGCCCGGCGACGCCCCCGGTCAGCGTGGAGATCACCTTGGTGCGGCGCGCCGACACCCCGGTGTAGTCGATCTCCGGCTCGGACACCTTGATTCCGAAATCGTCGGCCTCGCGGATCTCCGTCAGGACGTCGGCGACGCGGAGCACGGCCTTGGCGGGAATGCAGGCGTAGTTCAGGCAGCGTCCGCCGACGAGATCCTTCTCGATCACGGCGGTCCTGAACCCCAGCTGGGCGGCGCGGATGGCGGCCACATAGCCGCCGGGTCCGGAGCCGATGACGACGCAGTCATAGGAGGATTCGGGCATGGATGTGAGCCTAGTGCACCGTTTGTCAGCGGCTGGGACGGCTCGGCATCTGGATCCGGCTGAGCACCCGAACGAGCTTGAAGAACAGGTAGCCGGAGATCCCGACGACGGCCAGCGAGACGACCAGCCCGAGCAGGTTGGAGGCCTCGATCAGATACAGCGTGAAGAGCACGGCGATGATCGCCAGCAGCGCCATGAAACCGAGCACGGCGCCGTACCACAGCCGCCACAGACCGACCGCGCACGCCAGCAGCACGGCCGAGAACACGATGATCCCGGTGGCCGCCGGACGCTTGCCGTTGATGGTGTCGCCGGCCACCCAGGCGATCAGGTTGGCCAGCGCTAGCCCGGCCGCGAGCACGCTCGAGACGACGACCGCCCCCGGCCGCTCGCCGGGGGCCAGCGGCTTGAGCGCCGCCCGCACCTCGGCGTTCTTGCGCTCCGAACGGCTCGGCTGGGGGAGGTGGGCGGGCGGAACCTGCTGCGGCGGACGCTCCCGGGTCGGGGCGGGAGCCGGGGCGGTGCGTCCCTTGGGCGCCCCGCGGCGGCCACGCTTGCGGCTACGTTGCGCCAACGTGCACCTTTGGGCGCAGCGCGCGGGCCGCTGACTCGGGATCGTCGGCGCCGGTCAGCGCGCGCACCACGGCGATCCGGTCTGCGCCGGCGATTCGCACGGCGGCGGCGTTCGTCGCGTCGATCCCGCCGATGGCGAAGAACGGCGTCCGCGCGTGAGCGGCCGCATAGGCCACGAGCTCGGTGCCCACGGCCGGGCGGCCCGGCTTGGTCGGGGTGGCGTGGACGGGCCCGACCCCGATGTAGTCGACGTCGAGTGCAGCGGCTGTGTCGATCTGCGCGGGCGAGTGCGTGGAGAGCCCGATGAGACGATCTGCGCCCACCGTTGCGCGGGCGTCGGCGGCAGGGCTGTCGTCCTGGCCGACGTGCACGCCGTCGGCGCCGGCGGCCGCGACCAGGTCCGGCCGGTCGTTGAGGATGAACAGCGCGCCGTGGGCGGCACACGCCCGGGCGAAGCGATGGGCGGTGTCCAGCAGGACACCGTCGTCGGATGGATCCTTGACGCGCAGCTGGACGATGTCGACGCCGCCGCGCAGAGCAGCGTCGAGGAAGGCGTCGGACTGCGCGTCGCAGACCAGGTACAGCCGAGCGTCTGCCAGGCGTCGTCGTCGGTCGTCCACGTTGCCAGTCTGGCAGGAGCGGAGCGCTAGCATCCATGCCTACGGGAGCCCCACTGTTTGGGCTGAGAGGGCGGACGCTCGTATCCGCCGACCGTCAAGACCTGACCGGGTAATGCCGGCGCAGGGAGGTTTCGTGACTGGCAGTGGTTCTCACAGTGTGGACGTGGCCGTTATCGGCGGCGGCGTGATCGGTCTGGCGGTCGCCTGGCGTGCCCAGGCGCGCGGCCTCAGCGTGGTCGTGCTCGAGCGCGACCGCGCCGGGGCGGGCACGTCGTACCTCGCCGCCGGGATGCTGGCGCCGGTCGCCGAGGTCACCCCCGGCGAGGAGCCGCTGCTGGAGCTGGGATTGCGCAGCGCCCGCGCGTACCCGGGCTTTCTCGACGAGCTGACCGAGGCCGCCCAGGTGGAGCGCTCCGCGCTCGGCTACACGCCGTGCGGGACGCTGCTCGTCGCCCGCGACGCCGACGAGGCCGAGGCGCTGGAGCGCGAACGCGTGCTGCGCGCGCGCTTCGGGCTTGCCGTCGATCGCCTGCGCCCCTCGGAGGCGCGGCGGCGTGAGCCGGGGCTGGCCCCCGTGCTGCGCCTCGCCCTCGATGTCCCCGACGATCACGCGATCGACCCGCGGGCCCTTACGGCGGCGCTCGCGCAGGCGGTGCGCCACGGGGGCGGCGAGGTGCGCGAAAGCGTGACCGTCGACGGCATCGCGGCCGCCGGGGACCGGGTGACCGGCGTTCGCCTGGCCGACGGGTCGGTCGTGGCGGCCGGGCAGGTGGTCGTCGCCGCCGGCGTGTGGTCGGCGCAGCTGGAGGGGATCCCGGACGCCGCCCGGGTGCCCGTCCGACCGGTCAAGGGACAGATCATGCGCCTGCATGATCCGGCCGGCCCCGGCCTGCTGACCCGGGTCATCCGGATGGGGCCCTCCTACGTCGTGCCGCGGGGCGACGGGCGCTACGTGATCGGCGCCACCTCCGAGGAGCGCGGCTTTGACACGACGGTGACCGCCGGGGCGGCGTTCGAGCTTTTGCGCGACGCCTCCGAGCTGGTCCCCAGCGTGTCGGAGTGGGTCATCGACGAGTTCCGCGCCGGGCTGCGTCCCGGCACGCCGGACAACCTGCCGGCGATCGGGGTGGGTGGGGCCGGTTCGCTCCACGGGCTGCACTGGGCTGTCGGGCACCGGCGGGGCGGTGTCCTGCTGGCACCGGTCACCGCTGAGCTCGTCGCCGGCGCGCTTGCCGGAGCGCCGGCCGATGGCGCGGCGGCGCCGTTCGCGCCGGAGCGCTTTGCCACCGTGGGGAGCGCGGCGTGAACGTCACCGTCAACGGCGAGCGCCGGCAGCTGCCCGCGGGCGCTACTGTCGCCAGCGTGGTGGAGCTGCTCGATGTGACGCCGGGTGCACGGGGCGTCGCCGTCGCCCTCGACGAGGAAATCGTGACGCGTGCCCAGTGGGCCGACACGGCGCTGCACGAGGGCGCGCGCGTCGAGGTCGTGGCCGCGATCCAGGGAGGTTGAGCGTGACGACCGTTGACCCACGCGATCCGTTGATCATCGCCGGACGCCAGCTGAGCTCGCGGCTGATCCTCGGCAGCGGCGGCTTTGCCAACCACGAGCTGCTGGCCGCCGCCTGCCGAGAGGCCGCGGCGGAGATCTGCACAGTGGCGCTGCGCCGCCTGGACCCGGCCGCCCGCGGTTCGATCCTCGATGTGCTCGACGAGGCCGGGGTGGAGGTGCTGCCGAACACCGCCGGATGCTTCACCGCCCGCGATGCGGTGACAACCGCCCAGCTGGCGCGCGAGGCGTTCTCGACCGATTGGATCAAGCTCGAGGTGATCGGCGACGACCGCACGCTGCTGCCCGATGCCGTCGAGCTCGTGGCCGCCGCCGAGGAGCTCGTCGACGATGGGTTCACGGTGCTGCCCTACACGACCGACGACCCGGTGCTGGCCCGCCGCCTCGAGGACATCGGCTGCGTCGCGGTGATGCCGCTGGGCTCGCCGATCGGCTCGGGCATGGGAATCTGCAATCCGTACAACATCTCGATCATCCTCGAGCGCGCCGGCGTGCCGGTGATCCTCGACGCCGGGGTCGGTACCGCCTCGGACGCGGCTCTTGCGCTCGAGCTCGGCTGCGACGCGGTGCTCTGCGCGTCGGCGATCTCGCGTGCCCACGATCCGGTTGCGATGGCCCGCGCGGTGCGGCTCGGCGTGGAGGCGGGGCGGCTGGCGCGCCGCGCGGGGCGGATCCCGCGCCGGCGCTATGCCCAGGCCTCGACGCCGGTCGAGGGTATGCCCGCGCTCGACGTGGGTGCCTGATCGTTGACCGTCGATGAGCTGATCGACGGCTGGCAGGCGGCGTGGTCGGGCAAGGATCCGGCGGCGTTCGGCGAGGTCTGCGCGGCCGGGATCCAATACGAGGACCCGCTGACCGACGCGCCGCTGGAAGGAATCGGCGCGCTGTCGGCTCATGCCGCCCGGCTGTGGGCGGGCTTTCCCGACGCCCGGATGGAGCGCACCGGCGAGCGGCTGACCGACGGGAAGTTCCTGGCGGCGCCCTGCAAGGTGCTGGGCACGCACCGCGCGCCGCTGGAGGGGCTGCCGGCCACCAACCGCTTCGTCGTCGTGCACTGTGTCTTCTACTGCGAGCTCCAGCACGATCTGCTGCTGCGCGTGCGGGCGTTCTACGACGTATACGAGGCAGCCACGCAGCTCGGTGTACTGCCGGCCCGGGGAACGCTGGGCGAGAAGGCGCTGCTGATGCTGCGCGGATTCGGGCTGCGCCGGGGCGGCGTGCCGGAGTGAGGATCGCGATCCCGATCTTCGAGGGGATCACCGCGCTTGACGCGGTCGGTCCCTATGAGGTCCTCTCACGGCTGCCTGACGCCGAGGTCGTGTTCGTGGCCGGTGTCCCCGGGCCCGAAGCGCACCGAGAACGGCGTGCTGGCGCTGACCGCCGACGCCGCGCTCGCCGAGGTCCCCGATCCCGAGGTGATCGTCGTGCCCGGCGGCTTCGGCACCCGCGCGCTGATGACCGACGAGACGACGCTGTCGTGGTTGCGCACGGCGCACGCGACCTCGACGTGGACGACGTCGGTGTGCACCGGCTCGCTGCTGCTCGCCGCGGCGGGGTTGCTGGACGGGCTGCGGGCGACGACGCACTGGCTGGAGCTCGAGACGCTGCGGAAGTTCGGCGCCGAGCCGGTGTCCGAGCGCGTCGTCGTCCAGGGCAAGCTGATCACCGCCGCGGGCGTCTCCTCGGGCATCGACATGGCGCTCACGCTGGCGGCGACGATCGCCGGCGACACGATCGCCCAGGCGATCCAGCTCGGCATCGAGTACGACCCCCAGCCGCCGTTTCACAGCGGCTCGGTGGCCACGGCGCAGCCTGAGATCGTCGAGCTCGTCCGCGCGCGCCGGTCCCGCCTGGCCTAGACGGCCCGCGCGGCGGCGAGCCCCTCACGCGCCGGCTCGGACAACCGCCGACGAAGGCGCCAGGCGGCGCCCGAGAAGGTCAAATTGGCGACCGTGGCAAACCCGCTCTCGTCGGCGCGCAGCGCGAGCAGCAGATGGGCGATCCGGTCGGCCAGCGGCAGCTCGTCGCCGGTGGCGCGCACGCAGTAGCACTGCACCCGTCGACCGCCGGGCCGGACGAGGAGCGCGCCGGCCGGCCCGACGAGCCAGGTTCCCAGTGAGCCGCGCTCGAGCACCAAGCCGGTGCGCGTCAGCAATCCGCGCGCCTCATGGCCGACGAGATCCCCGAGCAGTCCGAGCGCGCGCGTCTCGGCGCCCGGCGCCGGAGCGGCCGAGCCTCGCGCCCGGCGGGGTGAGCGCATCACCCCGGCCCCCCGCGCGGCGTGGAGCTCAGGGATGAACCAGGCGTGCGCGAGCGCCATCACCGCCACCGGGATCGTGACCGGGTTGAGCAGGGGCAGCACGGCGGCGGTAGCCAGGAAGGGAAGCTCGTGGGCGACCGTCGAGAGCGTCCACAGCCGATCGGCGCGGCGCAGCGCCCGGGCGTCGACCCGCCGGCGCCAGTAGACGCTGGCCAGCTCCGGCAGCTCGCCGGTCAGCGCCAGTCCGTCGGGACCGGCGACGAGCGAGGTGTCAGCGGACATCAGCCCCCGGCGATCGGGCGGCGCAGGATCACGAGCTCGGCATCGAGCGGGAGCTCGCGCACCTGGGCGGCCGTGCCGCCGCCGTCGCTGGCGACCGCGAAATACCCGCGGTCGAGCTCGGTGCGCAGCGCGTCCCGGGCGCCCTCGACGGCGGCGGAATCCTCCGGACTCCATTGGGCCAGCACCGTGTGCCCGGTCTGATCGAGGCGAATGAGTGCAGACATGCGGTCCTCCCTCAGAGGTTGATCGCCACCGATGATACGGACGCGCGGGCGCCGGTCGACGGGGGCGTCGGCTACCGTCCGCCCGGTCATGAACGTGCCTTCGACAGGACGCGTGCGCCGAGGCGCCGTGATCGGGCTCGGCATGATCGGGCGCCACCACGCGCGTCTCCTGCAGAGCTCTGACCGCGTCGAGTTCGCCGGGGCGGTTGATCCCGGCGGTGACCGCTACCGCGCCGTACACGACCCGGCGCTCGTCTTTGACTCGACCACCGCGCTGCTCGGCGGCGGTGCCGTGGACTTCGCGATCGTTGCCGTCCCCACCGAGCTCCATCTCCCCGTCGCCCAGTCGCTGGCCGACGCGGGCGTCGCGCTGCTGATCGAGAAGCCGCTGGCCTCCTCGGGCGAGGCTGCGCGCTCGATCGTCGAGCTGTGCGCGCGTGCCGGGGTGGCGGGCGCCGTGGGCCACGTCGAGCGCTTCAATCCGGCGCTGCAGGAGATGCGCCGCCGGATGCTCGGCGGACAGATCGGGCGGCTATTCACCGTCTCGACGGTCCGCAGCGGTCCGTTTCCCTCCCGCATCCAGGACGTCGGCGTCGTCAAGGACCTGGCCACCCACGACATCGATCTCGTCAGCTGGCTGGCCGATTCGCCGATTGCCACCGTCGCCGCCCAGACCCAGTACCTGACGGGGCGCGACCACGAGGACCTCGTGCTCGCCACCGGCGCGCTGGCCTCCGGGGCGGCCTTCAACCTGGTCGTCGACTGGGTCTCGCCGGCGAAGGTCCGCCGCGCGCGCGTGCTCGGCGAGCGTGGCCTGCTCGAGGCCGACTCGCTGACCGGCGACCTGTTCTTCTACGAGAACGGGGAGATGGGTGTCGTGTGGTCGGCCGCCCAGCAGTTCCGCGGCGTCAGCGAGGGCGACGTGACCCGCTATGCGCTCCGTCGCGAGGAGCCGCTGCGCATCGAGCATGAGACGTTCCTGAATCTGCTGGACGGCCGCACCGACCAGGATGCCGAGGTCGTGACCCTGGAGAAGGGAGTCGAGATCGTCGAGGGCGCCGAGGCCGTGCTGCGCAGCGCAAGCAGCGGCGACACGGTCCGGCTGACGACCTCCCCCGGCGCCTGATGCGCGCCGTCGTCGTCGCCCTGGGAAAGATCGGGCTGCCGCTGGCGGCGAAGATCGCGCTGGCCGGCCACGAGGTCGTCGGCTGCGATGTCGATCCGCGGGTCGTCGAGCTCGTCAATGCCGGGCAGGAGCCGTTTCCCGGCGAGACCGGGCTGGCCGACGCGCTGCGTGAGGTCCTGGCCTCCGGGCGGCTGCGGGCGACCACGGAGACGACCGAGGCGGTCAGCGCCGGCGCGGACCTGGTGGTGGCTGTCCCGCCGCTGATCGTCGACGAGGACGCCAACCCCGACTTCACGATCATCGACGCCGTGGTCGCCGACATCGCCCGCGGCCTGCGGCCGGAGACCGTGGTCAGCATCGAGACGACGATCCCCGTCGGCACGACGCGGTCGCGGATCTCGCCGGCTCTGGCGGAACTGTCGGGCCTGGGCGCCGAGGAGGAGTTCTTCTGCGTGCACAGCCCCGAGCGTGTCTACTCGGGGCGGATCTTCGCCGACCTGGAGACCTATCCGAAGCTGATCGGCGGCCTCAGCGAGGCCGGGGAGCGGCGGGCGGCCGAGCTGTACTCGTCGTTTCTCGGCGCCGAGGTGTGGCGCCTGGGCTCGGCCGAGGCGGCGGAGCTGACCAAGCTCGCCGAGACGACATACCGCGACGTCAACATCGCGCTCGTCAACGAGTTCGCGCGTTTCGCCGACGGCCACGGCATCGACCTCGGTCTTGTCATCGAAGCGGCGAACTCACAGCCGTTCTCGCACCTGCACCAGCCGGGGGTCGCCGTCGGCGGCCACTGCATCCCCGTCTACCCGCGCTTCTACCTGAGCGGAGATCCGTCCGCGCGCCTGCCGGCGGCGGCGCGCGCCGTCAACGAGGCGATGCCGGCCTATGTCGTCGACGTCCTCGCCGACGCGCTCGACGACGGACTGGCGGGCGCGCGGGTACTGATCCTCGGGGTCAGCTACCGCGGCGGGGTCAAGGAGACGGCGTTCTCCGGCGCCTTCCCGCTCGCGGCCGAGCTGCGGGCTCGCGGCGCGACCCCGGTGGCCACCGATCCGCTGTATGACTCCGCCGAGCTGCGGGCGCTCGGCTTCGAACCGTGGGACGGCGAGGCCGTCGCCGCCGCCGTCCTGCAAGCCGATCACCGCCAGTTCACCGAGCTGGCCCCGGGTGACCTGCCGGGGATCAGCGTCCTCGTCGACGGCCGGGGCGCACTCGATCCCCAGACGTGGCGGGCCGAGGGCGTGGTTTTCCGGCGGATCGGACGGCGATAAGTGCTGCTGGCCGCGCGGCCCGCCGTCGCCAACGATCTTTATACGTGCGGATGATCACACGGCCGCCGGCTCGGTCCATCATGCTGACCATGACCCCGTCCAGAGACACCACACGTCTGCTTCTCGTGACCGATCGCCGTTCCGCCACCGCCGCCACTCCGGCGGCCGGCGTCCGGCGCTATCGGCTGGCGCGACGCCACGGAGATCGCCACCTCCCGGTGGCGATCCCCGTCCGCAAGACCGCCTGAGCTTCCGCCCCGGCGCCCCGCCGGCGACGTCACCCCGCCCGCGGCCCGCCGACAACGGGGGCGCGCCGTGCTCGCCGCGCTACGATTGAGGGCTATGCGAACCGACATCGAGGGATCACGCAGCAAGCCTCCCGTCCTGAAGCGCGCGGTTGCCGGCCTCGTGGTGGTCGCGATCGCCGCGCTGGCCATCCACATCGTCATTGGCCTCGTGGTCACGGTGTTCTGGATCGTGGCGGCGGTGGCCGCGGTCGTGGCCGTCCTGTGGGCCCTGAACACGCTGCTCTGAGTCAGACGGTCTAGGTGCAGGGTCTCGGCCTCCTGGTGATCCTGGGCTTCTTCGGGCTGGCCGGAGGCCTTATCGGTCGGATGAAGGGCAGCTCGTTCTTCATCTGGTTCCTGGTGTCGTTCTGCGTTCCGTTCATCGGGCTCGCGACGGCCGTCCTGTACCGCTATGACAACCGCGAGCTGCGCGCCCAGTGCCCCGAATGCGGCAAGGTCGTCCAGCTGTACGACGCGGTGTGCATGACGTGCGGCGCCGAGCTGGAGTTCCCGGATACGGCGATCGCCTCCGAGTGGGAGATGATCCACCGCCGCCGGGCCGTCTAGAGCCCGCTGTGACGCGCTCGGTCGGCATCGACCTGGCCGATGTCGAGGAGATCCGCGAATCGGTCCGCGTCCACGGCCAGCGCTACCTGGAACGCGTCTACACCGGCGCCGAGCGCCGCGACTGTGGCACCAGCGCCCGCCGCCTGGCGCAGTGCTTCGCCGCGAAGGAGGCGACGATGAAGGCGCTCGCCTGTCGCGAGCGGCTGCCCTGGCATTCGGTCGCGGTCGATCGCGACGCGGCCGGCCAACCGGCGATCGTGCTCACCGGCCCGGCGGCCGAGCTGGCCCGCGAGCGCGGAGTGCAGCGCCTGGCGGTCAGCTTCAGCAGTGTGGCCGCTCACGCGGTCGCGGTCGTGCTGGCCACCAGCGGCGGGTGATCGGACAGCGCGCCGCGCTCCAGGACCTCGGGCTCGCCGACCGGCTGCAGCCCGGCCACGAAGAGATGGTCGACGTCGCGGCCGGCGATGCGCGTCAGCCCGTCGAACCCGGGCTCGCGGAGGTTGAAGTCACCGCCGAAGACGAGCGGAGCCCCGGCTGACCACTGGAGCGCCGCTGCCGCTGCTGCGCGCCCGTCGCGCCACGCCGCCGCCGTGTCGTGGGCGGTGGCATGGAGGTTGGCCACCCACACTCCCGAGGCCAGCCGCACGCCGTGGACCCACCGGCGCTCCGGCCGCGATGTCAGCCGCTGGGCGCGACCGGCGACGATGCGGTCGCGCCGGACGAGAATCGCGTTCGCGCCGCCGCCGTTTGACTTGATCACATCGGGCCAGCGGAGCGCGATCGCGCGCCGCACCGCCAGGACCCCGTTGCGTGAGGTGAGCACCATCCGGTACTCGGCGTCGAGCCGTTCGGCGAGCATCGCCGGCCACCACGGCGGCACCTCCTGCAAGAGGGCGACGTCCCACTCCCAGCCGCCCAGGGCGTCGCCGAAGTCCTCCCGCAGATCCCGACCCGCCCCCGGCACGGCCCGGCCATGCATGAGGTTCCATGTCAGCACTCGCAATGGCACGAGAAGCCAACGTACACTCCTGCGCTTGCCACGCCACTTCCTCACCGGAGCCGAGCTCTCGCCCGACGAGCTCGCGGCCCTGCTCGCACGCGCCGCCGAGCTCAAGACGGCGCCGCTCAGCTCAGACCTCCTGCATCGCAGGTCGGTGGCGCTGATCTTCCAGGCGGCATCGACGCGGACGCGCACGTCGTTCGAATCCGGCATCGCGGAGCTCGGCGGGCACCCCATGGTGCTGCGCACCGACGAGCTGCAGCTCAGCCGGGGTGAGTCGGTGCGCGATACCGCCTACGTCCTCTCCCGCCACGTGGCCGCGATCGGGATCCGCACCGGCCCGGACGCGCTCGTCGCCGAGTTGGCCGAGCACGCCAGCGTGCCGGTGATCAACATGCTGACCGCGGGCCACCATCCCTGTCAGGCGCTCGCCGATCTGCTCACGCTGCGTGAGGCGTTCGGAACGCTGGACGGCCTCACCCTCGCCTACGTCGGCGACGGCAACAACGTCGCCCGCTCCCTGGCGATCGTCGGCGCGCTCGCCGGGGTGACGGTGCGCGTGGCCGCCCCCGCCGGCTACCAGCTCGAGCCGGTAGCCGGCGTCGCGCTGACCGATGACCCGCACGTGGCGGTGGCCGGCGCCGATGCCGTCTACACCGACGTGTGGGTGAGCATGAGCGACGACCCCGCGACGGCCGACGAGCGCCGCCGCGCGCTCGCGCCCTACCGGATCGACGACGCGCTGCTCGACGAGGCTGCGCCGCACGCGATCGCCCTGCACTGCCTGCCCGCGCACCCGGGCGACGAGATCACCGCCGAGGTTCTCTACGGCGAGCGCCAGCGGATCTGGGACCAGGCCGAGAACCGCCGCCACGCGCAGAAGGCGTTGCTGGAGTTGCTGATCGGCTGACTGCCACGGCCCCCGCCGTCCCCGCAGTTCGGATAGGCTCGCAAACTGCGAGAAAACAGTTCGATCAGGAGCGATGCATGCCCCCCGCGAAGCGCGCGACGTCAAGTAGTCCATCGCCAATCATCTTCCAAGTCGGCCACCAAGCGCGCGAACGGCTCGCGGGCGACGAAGGCTGCGGCCTCAAGCGGCGCCAAGGCGACCGCCACCAGCGCCTCCAAGGCCGCTGGTCGCACGGCGACGCAGGCCAAGTCCGCCGCCACGAGGACTCGCAACGCGGCCGCCGGCGGCGCCGCCACGACGAGGCGCAGTGCCCGCAGCGGCGGGGCCGGCACCGCCGCGAAGTCGGCCGGCGCGGCCGCGGCCGGCACCGCCCGGACCGCGCGCTCGGGCGCCAAGGGTACGGCGACGGCTGCCAAGCGCGGCGCCAGGAACACGAGCTCGCGGGCCAAGGCGGCCGGCACCAGCACCCGCCGCGCGAGCGGCGGCGACGGGATCGCGTCGGTCGCCGAGCAGCTCGTCAAGGGCACGGTCAAGCCCCAGGACCTGGTCATGCTCACGCGCGACCGGATCCGCGAGACCCTCGACGACGCGGCCTCCCGGGGACGTGTCACCCGCAAGGACGCCGACGATCTCGTCACCGAGCTGGTGCGCCGCGGCCGCTCACAGTCAGACGACTTGCGCTCGGAGATCGAGGGCCTGCTGGGCCGCGTCGAGACGGCGACCAAGCGCGCCCGCGGCTCCAAGCCGGTCGATCGCCTCGTCCGTGGCGCCGATCGCGCCCGCCGCGCCGCCGGCGTCGGACCCTCGTTCCCGATCATCGACTACGACAGCCTGAACGCCGCCCAGGTGCAGAGCCGGCTCGGGGAGCTCAGCAAGCCCGAGCGGCGCAAGGTGCTCACCTACGAGCGCAAGCACGCCAATCGCAAGACCGTCGTCGGTACGATCGAGAAGTCGCTGTCGTAAGCCGGGGGCCGGCGCGCCGGCCGGCTGAGGTCGGGTTGCACCGCGGCCTGCTTTGCTAGAGGCATGACGACGACGCCCCCAAGTACCGCCCGTCCCCAGCGCGGCGACGCGCTGGAGCTGACGATCGACTCGCTCGCCTACGGCGGCGCCGGCGTCGCCCGCCTGGACGGCTATGTGGTGTTCGTGGCCGGCGCGCTGCCGGGAGACAAGGTCCGCGCCGTCGTCGGCAAGCGCAAGCGCGCCTATGCCGAGGCCCGCGTCGTGGAGATCCTTGCCGACGGGCCTGACCGGATCGCTCCGGTCGCCGACCACCCCGGGGCGCCCTGGCAGGTGCTGCGCTACGAGCGCCAGCTCGAGGTCAAGCAGACCCAGGTGCACGACGCTCTGACCCGGATCGGCAAGCTCGAGGGCTTCGCGCTCGAGGACATCGTGCCCGCCGTGCAGCCGTGGCGCTACCGCAACAAGCTCGAGTATTCGTTCGGCACCGGCCCGGACGGCGAGCTGCAGTGCGGCTTTCACGCCCCCGGCCGGTGGGACGAGATCGTGCCGATCGGCGATTGCCTGCTTGCCTCCGAGCCGGCCAACGCAGCGCGCGAGCAGATCGTCGCGTGGTGCCGTGAGCAGGGCCTGAGCGCGTTTGACCGCCGCAGTCACGAGGGCACGCTGCGCAACCTGGTCGTCCGTGAGGGGCGGCGCACGGGCGCGATTCAGGTGCGCCTGGTGACAAGCGACGCCAAGCTCGATCGCGAATCGCTGGCGAGCGCGGGCGTCGCTGCCGGGCTCGACGGGATTTTGTGGACGCGCACCGACAGCGTCGGCGAGACCACCCAGGACGGCGAGACCGAGCTGCTCGCCGGCGCCGACCGGTTCGCGGAGACGATCGGCGGGATGGACTTCGAGATCTCGGCCAACGCCTTCTTTCAGACGAACACCGAGATGGCCGAGCAGCTGTATGAGCTGGCCGTCGAGTACGCGCGCCCGACCGGCTTCGAGCGCCTCTACGACCTGTACTGCGGGATCGGCACGATCGGCTTGCTGATGTCACCCCGGGTGGCCGAGCTGTGGGGCCTGGAGCTCGTCGAGGAGGCGATCGGCGACGCGATCGCCAACGCGTCGGCCAACGAGATCGACAACGCGCATTTCTTCGCCGGCGACGTACGCCTGGCGCTGCGCGAACTCGTCGAGCGGGCCGGCCGGCCCGACGTGCTCGTCGTCGATCCGCCCCGCTCGGGCCTCTCGCAGAAGGTCGTCCGCCGGATCATCGAGGCTTCGCCGTCGCGGATCGTCTACGTGTCCTGCAACCCGACGACGTTCGCTCCCAACGCCGCCCAGCTGGTGGCCGACGGTGGCTACAAGCTGGTCCGCGTGCGACCGGTCGACATGTTCCCGCAGACTCCGCACATCGAGTGCGTGGCCGAGCTGGTGAGAGCGTAGGGTCGAGAGCGATGCGCGCCGTCACCATCCGCGATCAGAAGCTGAGCGTCGAGGACCATCCCGATCCCGAGCCGGGGACCGGCGAGGTCCTCGTCCGCGTGCGGGCGGCCGGTCTCAACGGCGCCGACATGATGCAGCGCGCCGGCCACTATCCGGCCCCGCCTGACGCGCCCCAGGACATCCCGGGACTGGAGCTGGCCGGCGAGGTCGCCGCGGTCGGTCCGAAGGCACATCGCTTCAGCGAGGGCGACCGGGTCATGGGCATCACCGGCGGGGGCGGCCAGGCCGAGCTCGCCGTCGTGCACGAGCGGATCCTGATGCGGGTCCCCGAGGAGCTGTCGTGGAACGAGGCCGGCGCGGCCCCCGAGGTATTCACCACCGCCCACGACGGCCTCTTCACCCAGGCGGGGCTCCAGGCCGGCGAGCGGCTGCTCGTCCACGGCGGCGCCGGGGGCGTCGGCTGCGCGGCGATCCAGCTCGGCCATGCGATCGGCGCACGCGTCACCGCCACCGTGCGCAACCCGGACCTGCGCGAGCCGGTATCGGCCCTGGGGGCGATGGTGATCGAACCCGGCGGACACGGCGAGCACGGCCCGTTCGACGTGATCCTCGAGCTGGTTGGCGCGACCAACCTCAAGGAGAATCTCCGCGCGATCGAGACCGGTGGGCGGATCATGGTGATCGGCACCGGCGCGGGAGCCACGGGCGAGATCAACCTCGGGGTGCTGATGATGAAGCGCGCGCGCCTGCTCGGCTCCACGCTGCGTGCCCGCCCCTTGGAGCTCAAGGCGCTGACGGCCCGCGCGGTCGAGCGTTCGGTGCTGCCATTGCTCGCCTCGGGCGCCGTCAAGGTGCCGGTCGCCAAGGTGTACCCGCTCGAGGAGGCGGTCGCCGCCTACGACCACTTCGCCGCCGGCGGCAAGTTGGGCAAGCTCGTCCTGGCGATGCCCTAGCGCGCTCGCGGGGTAGGTGGCGCGACGGTGTTGCAACCGTCGGCACCCACCCGCGCCATCCGGCCCGCTCAGGCGCGCCGCGCCTCCTGCACGAGCAGCGCGAGCTGCACCCGGTTATCGAGCTGCAAGGTGGTCAGCATCGCCGAGACGTGGCTCTTGATCGTGGCCACGCTGAGGTGAAGCTCGGCCGCGATCGCGGCGTTCGGCTTGCCCTGAGCGATGGCCGTGGCGATCTCGACATCGCGCAGCGAGAGCCGGCGCAGCTGGTCGGCGGCCCGCCGCCGCTCATCCCCCTCGCCGTCGGCCGCCAGATGGTCGATCAGCCGGCGGGTGACGGTTGGTGACAGCATGCTCTCGCCGCCGGCCACCAGCTCGATCGCGCGCACGATCTCGGCCGGCGGTGTGTCCTTGACGAGGAAGCCGGCGGCCCCCCGGCGCAGTGCCTGGAGGACGTGCTCGTCGGTGTCGAACGTCGTCAGCACGATCACCGCGGGCGGCTGCGGCTGCCCGCGGAGCAGCGCCAGGGTGCCCAAGCCGTCGACCTTGGGCATCCGCAGGTCGAGCATCAGGACGTCGGGCCGGTGACGGTCGATCGCGCCGAGGACCTCGCTGCCGTCCTGGGCCTCCCCCACGACCTCGACGCTGTCGGCGCCGCCGAGCATCATCGTCAGCCCGGAGCGCACGAGCGCGTCGTCGTCGACGATCAGGACGCGGACCGGTTTCGTCATGTCCATGGCAGGGTGGCGTGCAGGGCGAAGCCGCCGTCGCTCAGGGCGTCGTGGGACAGGCGCCCGCCGGTCAGCTGCACGCGCTCGGCCAGCCCGATGAGCCCGGTGCCCGATCCATCACTGGGTACCGTGCCCGGCGCGTGGCCGACGAGCGGGCGGTTGACGACCTCGACCGTCAGCTCCGTGCCGGGGCTGCCGGCGACGGTGACCTGGACGCGCTGGCCGGGCGCGTGCTTGCGCGCGTTGGTGAGGGCCTCCTGGACGAGCCGGTAGGCGGTGCGGCCGATCAGCGGCGGTACCTCGTCGACGTCGACGTCGATCCGGCTGGTGACGTCCATTCCAGCCCGCTGGGACTCGGCGACGAGCTCGGGGACCTCGACGAGCGTCGGCTGGGGCGGCGGCACGCTGCTGGCGTCGGTGCCGTCGTCACGCAGCACGCCGACGACCTCGCGCAGTTCCTCCTGCGCGGCCCGGGCGCTCATCCGGATCACCCCGGCGGCGCGGGCGATCTCCTCTGCAGACGCGGACGGGTTGAACTCCAGCGCGCCGGCGTGCACGCTCAGCAGCGAGATCCGGTGGGCGAGGACATCGTGCATCTCGCGCGCGATGCGCGTGCGCTCGGCGTGGCGGGCCTCGCGCACGCGCAGGTCCTGCTCGGACTCCAGCCGGCGCGCTCGCTCGCGCAGGGAGAGCAGCAGTTCCCGGCGCACGCGAACGTAGAGGCCGTAGCCCACGGCCACGGCGGTGGCCACCAGTCCGACCTCCAGCGACCCCCAGCTGTAACGATGCTCGTTGCCGTAGATCAGCGGGGTGATGGCGCCGGCGGTCACCGACAGGACGGCGACGCGCGCCGTCCACCGCGGCGGGCAGTGGACGGCGATGGTGAACATGCCCGCCAGCGCCGCTCCGCCGGCGCCGTCGCTGACGGCGGACGCGACGACGGTGAGCAGCCCGATCGCCAGCGGATGCCGGCGGCGGATCCACAGTGACAGGCAGCCCACGACGCCCACCGCGATGTCGATGACCCTCATCGGGACCCCGACCGAGTTGAAGCCGCTGTGCACGCCGGCCGCGCCGAGCACGACGGTGAAGGTGAAGATCACGATGTCGACGAGCCAGTCGCGAGCCGAGCGGCGCAGGTGCTCGCCGTCCTGGGCGACGCTGCCCTCGACGGCCGGCAGCAGCGCCCGCTGCCAGCGGGACATGGCGGGATCGCGTGGGAGGGCAGTCGCCATGGCCGCTTAACGGTAGGCGCAGGGCGATCGACTTAAGTCGATGTCGCCGTGGCCGAAAGGCTGCGCACGCATCGACCGCGGACCGTAGCGCGGGAGGGGTCTGGGGGCGGATGCTGGGCGCATGATCGAAGCTCACTCACTCACCAAGCGCTACGGCGATCGCGCCGTCGTGCGCGACGTCTCCTTCACCTGCGAGCCCGGGACCGTCACCGGCTTCCTCGGGCTCAACGGTGCCGGTAAATCGACCACGCTGAAGATGCTGTGTGGTCTCACCCCGATCGGCGCTGGGAGCGCCGCCGTGCTCGGCGCCCCGTACAGCCGGCACCCCAACCCGGGACGCCGCATCGGCGTCCTCATCGACGCCTCGGCCCAGCACGCCGGGCGCCGCGGCCGCGAGGTGCTCGCGGTCTCGGCTCAGCTGCTCGGCGTCGACGCCGCCCGCGTCGATCAGCTGCTGGCGCTGGTCGGCCTCGACGGCGCCGCCGCTCGCAAGCGCGTCGGCCAGTACTCGCTCGGGATGCGCCAGCGGCTGGGCATCGCGCACGCGTTGCTCGGTGACCCGGAGGTGCTGATCCTCGACGAGCCGGCCAACGGACTGGACCCCGACGGGATGCGCTGGATGCGCGGCCTGCTGCGCGACTTCGCCCAGCGGGGAGGGACAGTGCTGCTGTCGTCGCATCTGCTGCACGAGATCGAGGCGATCGCCGATCGTCTCGTGATCATCGCCGGCGGCCGGATCGTCGCTCAGGGCAGCCGCGAGGATCTGCTGACGGGCATGTCCTCGACGCTGGCCCGGGCCGCCGACGGCGCCGCCCTGCGCGCGGCGCTGGACGCCGCGGGCATCGAGGTCACGACGACGCCCGACGGCGGCGTGCTCGCCGACGCCGACCCCGACCGCGTCGGCGAGGCCGCCCTGCGCGGCGGCGTCGCCCTGCGTGAGCTGCGCGCCGACGGCGACAGCAGCCTGGAGCAGCTGTTCTTCTCGCTCACCGCCAGTGGCGGCGAGCCCCATCGCGAATTGGAGGAAGTCGCCTCATGAGCGCCATTGCCATGCCTCACCCCGCCGCCCGCCGCCGTCCCGGTTTCGGCCGCCTGATCGCCGTCGAGCTGCGCAAGATGATCGACACCCGGGCCGGCTTCTGGCTCTCGGCCGCGGTCGTCGCGGCGACCGCGCTCGTCGTCGTGATCTCGATGCTGACCGGCCCCGTGGGGGTCCACAACCTCGAACGGACGGTGAGGTTCGCGCTGCAGCCGGCGGCGTTCCTGCTTCCCGTGACCGGCATCCTGCTCGTCACCGGGGAGTTCTCGCAGCGAACGGCGATGACCACGTTCGCGTTGGTCCCGAGCCGCGCACGGGTGCTGTGGGCAAAGCTCGGCGCCGCGCTGGTCGTGTCGCTGGCGGCGGCGGCCGTGTCCTTTGCGGCCAGCTTGATCGCGGTGGCGATCGGCGGCGACGCCGGGTCGGCGACGTGGACCCTCAACGCGGCGATGATCCCCCAGACGCTCGTGTTCGTGGCCGCCGCGATGGTCACCGGCGTGGCGTTCGGCGCCGCCCTGCTGCTCTCGGCGCCGGCGATCGTCGCCTACCTGCTGTTGCCGACCGTGTGGAGCGCGCTGGCCGGCAGCATCCATGCGCTGAGCGGGGTCGCCCGCTGGCTTGACCAGTCCTCGACGCTCGCGCCGATGGCCCGGCACCCGCTGAGCGCCACCGAGTGGACACACGCCCTGGCCACGCTCGGCGTGTGGATGGTCGTGCCGCTGCTCGTCGGCGGTTGGCGCCTGATGCGCCGCGACGTCGGGTGAGTCAACCCGTGGGTGGAGGCGCTCGCCGTCTTGGGGGTGAATCTGTGCGCCCGCGTCCCTCTTAAGGGGTGTGCGCGATAGACGCCACATCGCGGCGCTCATCGCGCACCAACACGGTCACATCACTCGGAAACAGCTCCGGGACCGCGGTGTCGCTGCGCGGACGATCGACCACCGCATTGCGTCTGGCAAGCTGATCCGCGTCCACGCGGGGGTCTACGCGGTCGGCTACATCCGGGTTGAACCGGTGGCCCGCGCGATGGCGGCCGTCCTGGCGTGCGGTGAGGGCGCGGTGCTCAGCCATGACTCCGCCGCCGCCCTCTGGGGCCTCAGACGCTGGCCGCAGATCCCCGAGGTCACCGCGGCCACCTATCGCCGCCGCCCCCGCGTCACAACCCATCGCTCCACCACCCTCGAACGCAACGATCTCCGCGTCCAGCTCAACGTCCCCACCGTAAGCGCCGGCCGGGCGATCGCCGACATCGCCCCCCGCCTCTCCGACAAGCAGCTGACCCGCGCCACCCAGGACGCCCGCCACGACGGCCACCTCAAACCCACCGACCTCCACCGGCTCCTGCTTCGATGCCCGCGTCTACAGCAACTCGTCGACCCACAGCAGAACCCCACCAACTCAGGCTTCGAGGACGAGCTCACCAGATGGCTGACCAACCACGGCCTCCCGATCCCGATCATCAACGCCACGGTCAACGGCCACCAGGTCGATGCCCTGTATCCCGAGCACAAGCTGATCCTCGAACTGGACTCCTGGCCGTATCACAAGGACTATCCGACCTGGCGCTCAGACCGCGAACGCGACGGCGAGAACCTCGCCTCCGGGGGTTACCGGACCTTCCGGATCCCCGAGCAGCTCACCGACACCAAGGCCAACCAGCTCCGAAAGATCCTGAAAACCGGCTAATACGGCGGCAGGTCAGCCCACCACTGCCCGAGCACGCGGAACGCCGTCCAGAACTCGCGCTTGGCGGACTCCTCGTCCAGGGCATCGTCGATGTTGGGCACGTACAGGGCCTCGATTGAGGGGGTGAAGCGCTGCAGCTCCCCAGGAATCGCGTCCAGCTCACGGGCGAGCGGGATCCCCAGCTCGTTGATCACCGCGAGGGCATCCTCGCCCATCACGACGAGCATCTTCGGCTGGACGATCGCCAGCTCCTCGGTCAGGCGGCCGATGCAGGCGGGGTCGGCCATCGCCGGATCGGTGACCGGGCACTTGACGCACAACGTCCCGTACACGGCCAGCGGATCGATCGACAGCCGCTTCAGGGACTTCATCAGCGCGTTGCCCGTGCGGCCGTAGAAGGCCACCCCCTCCTCGACCTCGGAGGGCCGGGCGGAGTGCTTGACCATGAACACGTCGGCCTGGGGATGGCCCGAGCCGAGCACGGGCATCAGCTGCCCGCGGGGGCAATGGGGGCATTCGGTCAGTCGCCGGGCGAAGGCGTTGAGCTCGCGGATGGCCCGCTCGAGGTACTTCTCCCGGATCTCGTCATCAGTTGTCGGCACGCCATGCGGATTGGACGGCCGGTCGGCTTGTCCTTGGCGCTGCATCAGGACTTGCGCCCGGTGGCCCTCCGGACACGGCGCTCACGGGAGGCCTTGCGGGCCCCCGACGGCATCGCCTTGGTCTGCAGGAACTTGAGCGCCTGGACGTACAGGAGACTGGCCGGATTGCGGATGATGTCGGCGTCGCGCAGCGACTGCAGGAACTCCTCGGGGCCGTCGAAGGCCCGCATCCGGATTCGCACCGAGCCCAGTCCCTGGGGCACGTGGGCGTCCGAGCCGGCGCCGGCCACGATGCGGTACTTGGCGGCGAAGCGGACCGCCTCCTCGTTGAATTCGGAGATCGCGATGCGCGGGTTGAAGACCTCGATCGCGTCGACGTCGTCGACGACCGCCAGCAGGTGCTCGTAGTCGGGAACCGAATGCATGCGGTCAAACGGATGGGGGACGTAGACGAGGCCGCCCTGGCGCTTGATCTCGGCAATCGTCTCCTCGAGCGTCAGGCCGCGCGGGATCTTCTCTTCGATGAACAGGCCGATGACCTCGCCCTGCTCGGCGGTCTTGACCTCCTCGCCGACGATCACCGTCAGGCCATCAGCCTTGGCGCGGGCATCGAGCGCGCCTGCGATCTCGTTGTGGTCGGTGACCGCGATCGCCCCCAGCCCCCGCGAGCGGGCCTCGGCGAGGAGCACCTCGACCGGGGTCGCGCAGTCGGAGGAGTGGTCGGTGTGCATGTGGAGGTCGACGTCGATCAACGGTCGCGACTGCAGCTGGCCGCGCACCCGCGTGCTCGCTACCCGGTCATCGTGGCGCCGGGCGCTCAGCTCGGTGTAGATCGCCTCCAGCTCGTCGGTCACCCGCGACCAGCTCAGCTCTCGCTCCAGCCGGCGCGCGGCGGCGGCCGGGCGGGCGAGATCCCGCGGCCGCATGATCAGCCGCTGGAGGTGAGCAGCCAGCGTCTGCGCCTCGCCGGGCTCGAACAGCAGCCCGTGCTCGCCGTCGGCCAGGACCTCCTCATAGGCGGGCAGCCGGGACGCGACGACGAACGCGCCCGATCCGAGGGCTCGTACGAGCGTGCCGGGTGTCGGCCGGTCGCCGTCGGAGGCCAACACGGCGACGTCGGCGAGGGCCAGCGCCTCCGCCTCGCCGTACTCGCTGACGTCGACGAACGAGACCCGCTCGCCGAGCACCTTGCCGAGCGTCGCCGGCGGCGCGGCCGGCCGGCGCGACCAGACGGTCGCGTGCCACGGCGTATCGGTCGGCAGCGTCCGCAGGGCCCGCAGGAACGTCCGATGCGCGCCACGTTCCTCGGTGGCGATGAGCACCAGTTCGGGCACGCCGTTGGCGGGCCGGGGGGTCGGCGGGTCGGCCCCCGGCCTGATCACCCGGTACTCGCCGGGGAAGAAGCGCTGCAACAGGTTGCGGGTGGCGACGTAGCTCGCGGTGCGCGCGTCCAGGCGCGCGAACAGCAGGCGCGACAGCGGACGTGTGAGCTGCGTGGAGAGGATCCGCTCGGTGGGCGCGTGGAAGCTGCCGACGTTCAGCGCGCGCGAATGGCGCAGGGCAACGCTCGACGCGCTGGGGGCGAACGGCTCGTGCACGTTGACGACGTCGAGCGCGAGCACGCTCAGCGCCTCCTCGATCGTCCGCGCCACGTCGACCGGCAGCGAGGCCGCGCGCCGGCGAGTGGGCGAGAACGGCAGCACCTCGCCGACGCCGACGACCACCGGCTCGCCGTCGGCGTCCTCGAGCAGGCCGTCGGGGTAAGAGCGGATCGCGCGGCGGCTGTCGCGGACGAGAGCGTCTGACTGAGAGGGCGCGACGATCAGCACGCGGTGCCCGCGCTGCGCCAGTTGATCCGCCACCCGGGCGACATACTGGTTGACCTCGTTGTCGACCTCCCAGGCGAACGGCGTCACCTGAGCGATGGCAAGACCGTCGGTCGAGCGAGGCACGTCGGAGCATGTTATTGGTGGTCCAGCCGCCGGGTGCGCAAAAGTAGGGTCAATGCCCGGCGACGTCCCGATTCTGAGCGCCGCCGTGGCTCGGCGCATCGCGCTCGCCGCTCAGGGATTCGGCCGCCGTCGTCCCGCCAATCCGCCGAGTGCCAAGCAGATCCGGGAGCTCGTCGGCCGGCTTTCAGTGCTGCAGCTGGACTCGGTCAACGTGTTCGCCCGTGCGCATTACATGCCGGTGTTCTCCCGCCTGGGGCCGTATGACCGCGATGTCCTCGACCGCCTGGCTGGGCACACGCGCGGGCGCATCAACCGCCGCCTCGTCGAGTACTGGGCCCACGAGGCGGCGCTGATCCCGATCGAACGACATCCCCTGTTTCGCTGGCGGATGGCGAGCGCCCACGAGGACGCCTGGGGCCGCATGGCCCGGATGGCCGCCGAGCAGCCGCAGCTGATCGAGGAGACGCTCCAGCTCGTCGCCCGCGAGGGCCCCATCCGCGCCAGCGCGACCGGCATCCCGCGGCCCGCCCCGACCCCCGGGCAGATGTGGAACTGGCACGAGGGCAAGGTCGCGCTCGAGTACCTGTTCTGGTCAGGTCGGCTGATGGCGGCGCGGCGGATCAACTTCGAACGTCTCTACGACATCCCCGAGCGGGTGCTGCCACCCGAGATCCTGGCCGCGCCGACCCCGTCGCGGGAAGACGCCCAGCGCGAGCTGACGCGGATCGCCGCCGCCGCATTGGGGATCGCCGCCGAACCCGATCTCGGCGACTACTTCCGCCTGCCGCGAGCCGACTCCAAGGCCCGGGTGGCCGAGCTGGTTGCGGCCGGAGAGCTGACCCCGGTCAGGGTCCGGGGCTGGGCCGCGCCGGCATACCTGTGGCCCGCGGCCAGACGGCCACGCCGGATCGAGGCACGGGCGCTGCTGTCGCCGTTCGACCCGCTGATCTGGTTTCGCCCCCGCGCCGAGCGGCTGTTTCAGTTCCGCTACCGGATCGAGATCTACACCCCCGCCGAGAAGCGCATCCACGGCTACTACGTCCTGCCGTTCCTCCTCGGCGACGAGCTCGTGGCGCGTGTCGATTTGAAATCCGATCGCCAGCGCGGGGTGCTCCTCGTCCAGGGCGCCTTCGCCGAGTCCGGCGTCGCCACCGCCCACGTCGCCGCCGAGCTCGCGCACGAGCTGGGGCAGGTCGCCGCCTGGCTGCACCTGGAGCGCGGCGTCGAGATCCGCCCCAACGGGGACCTCGCCCCCGCCCTGCGGGCCGCCGCATGAAGGCGATCCTGTTCGATCTCGACGACACGCTGATCCCCGAGCGTCCCGCGATCGAGGCCGGCTACGCCGCCGTCGCCGAGCGGGTGTGGGGCTCGAGCTCGCCGGAGCGGATCGCGCTGCTGTGGGAGGCAGCCCGCGCGGTCTGGCTGGCCGGACGGCCGACCGCCTACGCCAAGCGCATGCACTTCAGCCTCGGCGAGGCGCTCTACGGCGAGTTCGTCGCCTCCGGCCCGGAGGCTGACGCGCTGCGGGCGTTCGTGCCCGTCCTGCACGCCGAGGCCTTCGAGGCGGTTCTGCCGGCGCGGGCGCGGGGTACCTCTCCGGAGCTCGTGCAGCTCTGGAAGACGACCCGCATGGGGGCGCTGACGCGCTACCCGGAGACCGCCGTCGTGCTCGAGCACTGGAGCGCGCGCGTCGCGCTCGCGCTCGTCACCAACGGCGCCTCGCGCCTGCAACACGCCAAGCTCGCGGTGACCGAGCTCGAGTCCTACTTCACGCCCGTGATCGTCTCCGAGGAGGTCGGCATCGGCAAGCCCGATCCGGCACCGTTTCAGGCAGCGCTCGATGCGCTGCAGCTCACACCGGGTGACGTCGTGATGGTCGGCAACGACACCGACCGCGACGTTGCCGGAGCCCGCAACGCGCATATCCGCCCGATCCACGTCGACCGCCAACGCGAATCGGCGACCACGGACGTGGTCGCCGATCTCACACAGCTGGAGGACCTGCTGGCGGGCTAGGAGCCGGCGGCCGCCGTCTCGGATCCCACCCCGCCCGCGTCGCCGGTCAGCGACTTGCGCGAGTACTGCTTGATGAAGGCCTCGGTCATCGCGTGCGCCTCGTCGTCGGGGCGCTGGTTCATCGGCGACTTCATCAGGTAGGAGCTGGGGCCGTCCAGCTGGCCGGCGAGACCGCTGTTGAGGGCGAGCTTGCAGCAGCGCACGGCGTCGGTGACGATCCCCGCCGAGTTGGGCGAGTCCCACACTTCGAGCTTGAGTTCGGCGGTCAGCGGCACGTCGCCGAACGCCTGGCCCTCGAGGCGGATGTGGGCCCACTTGCGGTCGGTCAGCCACGGCACGTAGTCCGAGGGGCCCACGTGGACATCGTCGGCGGGCAGCTCGTGGCCCATGATCGAGGTCACGGCGTTGGTCTTGGAGATCTTCTTGGACTCGAGGCGCTCGCGCTCGAGCATGTTGAAGAAGTCCATGTTGCCGCCGACGTTGAGCTGCGAGGTGCGCAGCAGCTTGACGCCGCGGTCGTGAAAGAGGCGGGCCATCGCGCGGTGGACGATCGTGGCGCCGACCTGGGACTTGATGTCGTCGCCGACGATCGGCAGCCCGGCCTTCTCGAAGCGCTTGTTCCAATAGTCCTCGCGGGCGATGAACACCGGGATGCAGTTGACGAACCCACAGCCGGACTCGAGGATCTGCTCGACGTACCACTTCGTGGCCTGCTCGGAGCCGACCGGGAGGTAGGAGACGACCACGTCGGTGCGGGTCTCCTTGAGGACCTCGGCGATGTCGACGGTCGAGCCCGGGGCCTTGGTGATCCTTTGTTGAAGATATTTGCCCAGTCCGTCGTGGGTCATGCCGCGCTGCACCTCGACGCCGAGATGCGGGACCTCGGTGTCGAACTTCAGCGTGTTGTTCTGGCCGGCGAAGATCGCCTCGCTGAGATCCTTGCCGACCTTGTCGGCGTCGATGTCGAACGCGGCCGAGAACTCGATATCTGAGACGTGGTAGCCGCCGAGGTCGACGTGCATCAGACCCGGAACGTCCTGCGTCGGGTCGGCATCGCGGTAGTAGTGGACGCCCTGGACGAACGAGCTGGCGCAGTTGCCGACGCCGATGATCGCGACCCGGACCTTGTCGTGCTGATGGCGCGAGGTCCCGTTGGTGGAGGCGGTGGAGGTGCTCACGGAAGCGGTGTCCCTTCTCGAAGATCAAGCCCGGAAACGGGCGCTGGCACACGTACCTCCGGGCAGCGCCACGGTTACACGCTGAAGTACACCAATAAGTTTACTGCAGGGAGTGGGCGCGGCGGGAGACGCAAGCATTGGTAAACCGGCCGGTCTACCCGTCGATCGTCTCGCGTAATAGGGTCGCCGCCATCGCATAGGCCTCCACGGCCGGCTCGGCGCCGTCGTACACGGCCAGTTGCGCGGCGGCGCCGTCGTAGAGCAGGGCCAGCCGGCGGCCGACCTGCTCGGCGGGGCGGGCCCCGGCCTCGCGGGCGATCTCGGTCAGACGCTCGGTGAAGCGCCGCTTGTGCTCGGCGGCCAGCCGGTGCGCCGGATGCCCGGGGTCGGCCAGTTCGACGGCGGCATTGAGGAACGGGCATCCACGCATCGGGTGCCGCTCCTCGCCGAGCGCGGCGAACAACTCGAGCAGACGCGCCCGCGGGCTGAGCTCGGCGCGTGCGAGTATGCCCTCGGGCCCGAGGGCGGGGTCCGTCTCGAACGCCTGCAGGTAGGCGACGACGACGTCGTCCTTGCTGGGGAAGTGCTGATACAGCGTGCGCTTGGACACCTGCGCGGCAGCGGCCAGCTGGGCCACGCCGGTCGTGGTGATGCCGCGCTCGCCGAACAGGACCCGGGCCGCGTGGAGGATCCGGCCGCGGGCGCCCCGGCCCCCGGGACCCTGGCGCGTAGGGAACTCACCCGGCATCGCACCGACGATACCGACCGGTCTACTTGACGCTTACGCCGGTGTCGGCGGCGCGGCCCGGCGCAGCTCCTGGCGGACGTGCCAGATGCGCTGTGCGACGGTCACCAGGCTGAGCCCGGCGAGCACGTAGACGGCGGGGGCAAGCAGCTCGAAGTGGCCCAGCGAGGCGCCCTCGGCGAACACCAGGCCGATCGAGATGATGACGACGCGCACCGGGCGCGTGGCCAGGCCGACCTTGCACTCCACGCCCAGTGCCTCGGCACGGGCGCGGGTATAGGAGACCATCAGCGAGGCGAGCACGGCGATCACGACGGCGGCGACCGCCGCCTGGTTATGGCGGGAGGCGAAGTAGGCGGCGACCGCGGTGAGCACGATCCCCTCCTCGAGGCGATCGAGCGTCGAATCGAGGAACGCGCCGAACTGGGTGCCCTTGCCCGACATGCGGGAGTAGCGGCCGTCCAGCGTGTCCATGATCGAGCCGACGATGAAGGCGATCCCCGCGAGGAAGAACATCCTGCCCACGATCAGCCCGGCGGCGGCCAGGTTGAGCACGAAGCCGGTCAGGGAGATCGCGTTGGGGGTCAGCCGCGACTCGATCAGCCGCTCGCGCACGGCCTCCTGGGTGATGCGACCATCGGCCCGTTGCCGGGGGCGGCGCTGCTTGGGGGGACGCGGTGCGACCGCGGGGCGGGGGTCGGCCATGCGCCGAAGAGCGTACGCGCTTAAGCCGTGGCCTGGCCGAACGCCCAGGCGTCCGGCCGCGCCCGCGCCAGCAAGTGAGCCGCCAGGAAGCCCGAGAAGCCGGCGGTGACAGCACCCAGGAAGACGTCGGTGAGGTAGTGGTTGCCGGTTGCGATCACCACGAACGAGATGAACAGCGGATACACGCACCAGGCGATCTTGGCCGGGCGCCGCTTCACCAGCCGGGCCATCGGCAGGCCGATCATCAGCGCGAAGCCGACGTGCATCGAGGGGATCGCGGCGTACAGGTTCAAGAACTGCGAGCTCGGCCCCTTCTCGGCGGTCACGCCGGTGAACAGCTGGATCGCGTCGGTGAAGCCCCACTCGGGCATCAGCCGGGGCGGCGCCGTCGGGTAGACGGCGTAGCCGACGAGCGCGATCAGCATCGCGATCATGAACATGTTGCGCACGAAGTAGAACGACTCGTTGCGGCGGGTGTAGATGAACAGCAGCACGCCGAGTGTCACGACGTAGTGGGCGTTCAGATAGCTCCAGTCGGCGATGTCGATCACCCAGTGCACATGCAGCGCCCATGCCTGGACGCTGGGCTCGATGAAGACATGCAGCGCGCGCTCCAAGTCGATCACCTTGGTGGCGTTCCAGGTGGCCTTGGCGACGTCGTTGCCGTCGACGACCCCGCGGACGACCTGGTAGAGCACATATGCGCCGAGGAACAGCAGCACCTGGCGCAGCGCGTCGCCCCAGCCGTGCGGGAGCCAGCGGGTCCCGATGGCAGTGAGGTGGCGGCGCATTCGGGCATCGTATACCCCGGAATATCTGCTTCTAGTTAGGCAACGAACGAGACGTGCAGCGCGGCGAGGTGGCGCCGATCCGGGCCATCGAGAAGTCGGTAGCGAGCCGGACAGGCCCCGCCCGCGACAGCGTCAGGCGCGTCCAGCGGCCGTCCGGGGCGACGCACCCCGAGCCCCCTGAGAGCTCCCAGTACGGGGTGAAGCGCACGTGCAGGCGCACCGTGCCCGCCCGCCGGGCGAGCAGCGTCAGCCAGTCGGGCCCCAGACCGGTGAGCGTGGCGACGCCGCCGGCGATCGGGGTCGCGTGCACGACCTCGTAGATGCGCCAGTCGGTTGAGCGCGCGACGAGGTGCAGGTAGGGCAGGCCGCTGTCGATCAGAGCCATCTCGCCCTGCGCGGAGTAGTCCAGCGGGGCGTCGGGGGCGGCCACGAACCGGACTGCGTTGGCGTGCAGCCAGCGTTCGTAGGCGGCGGCGGTCAGATGCCCGCGGTAGAAGAGAGGGTTGTCGGCGATGTCGAGCTGGCGCTCCCAGCCGCGGGCCAGCGGGAAGTGCGAGGCCACGACCCAGGCCTCCCAGTGAAAGCGCGTGAACGGGATCTCGGTGCGAAACGGCGGCCCGGGAGCGGCCGCCTCGCGGCGGAGGAAGCGCAGCACCGGCTGGTAATAGACGGTGGAGGCCGATTCGTCGTTGGAGGCCGAGACGACGTCACGCACCGGCGCCTCCCACCCCAGATACAGCAGGGGGAGAATCGCCGCGGCGAGGAGCGCCGGCCGGCGCTCAAACCACAGCAGGGCGGCCATCGGCGCTGCCAGGAACGCCCCCAACCGGGCGATGTTGGAACCGACCGGGGAGGGCACGAAGTAGACGGCGATGGTCGCCAGCGCATAGACGACGATTCCTGCGCGCAGCGTGGTCGCCTCCGGGGGCGCCGTCGCCAGCGCCACCGCGGCAATGGCCAGGATCGGAAGCATCGTGGCAAAGCCGAACGGCTCGGTGCCACCCTCGGGAAACGCGATCGCCAGCATCGCGATCGGCATCAGCGCGGCCGCCCCCATCGCCGCGCCCGGAAGCGCCGCCGTCAGGCGGCGAGCGCGCAGCAGCCCTCCGAGCGCGTAGCCGGCGGCGATCAGTGCCGCGAACAGGGCCGCCACCGGGCTGCACAGCGCCGACAGCAGCGCCAGGCCGCACGCCAGCGCGGTCGCGCCGCGGTCCAGGGCGACGATAGCCCCCAGCGCCGGCAGCGCCCCGAAGGCGAAGGCCAGGCGTCCCGTGTAGAGGTCGATCGCCGTGGCCGCGCCGAAGAGCACGGCGCCGAGCCACGCGTCGGGGCCGAAGTGGCGCCGGGCGAGCGGCTCGAACAGCGCGGCCGTCCCGGTCGTCGCCAGCGCCCCGGCCAGCTGGGGTGAGAGCAGTGCCGAGACCGCCGGAAAGAGCACGCTGTAGCCGACGATGTGGTGGCCCGAGTACCACAGGTTGTTCCACAGGCCGAAGCCCTCGTCGCGGAACAGCTGTGCGCGGAACAGGTGATCGGCGAGGTCCAGGCTCGCCGGCGCGACGATCACGTAGACGGCGGCGAACAGCGCGGCCACCAGGGTGGGCGCCAGTCGCCGCAGCCGCTCGGTCGCCGCGGTGCGGTCCGCAGGTACGGGGCCGGCGGCGGTGGTCACGTCGCCTCGTCGGTGGCGAAGGCGGCCAGGCGGGCGAGCAGCTGCGGCTGGTCGAGCCACGGCCAGTGCCCGGCGCCGGCAACGCGGTCGAGCCGGGCGCGGGGGAGCCGCGTGGCGTAGGCGTCGGCGAAGCGGGGCGCGAGCCACGGATCGGCCTCGCCCCAGACGACGAGCGCCGGCACGTCCACGCGCTGCAGCGCCGGACCGCCGGCGGCGGCCAGATCGGCCACGTCGACCGAGCGGTGCAGGCGCAGGATCGCGCGCTGCGTGCCCTGGTCGAACTGCTCCCACACGGCCTTCACGCGCTCGTCGGGCCACGCCGCCGCGGACGCGCTGCCGGTGCGCAGCATGCGCGCCAGCAGCCGCTGGCCGACGGAGCCCATGAGCAGCTCGCCGGCTACCGGCCGCCGCCACCACTGCACCGTCCGCGGCCAGCTGAAGCCGTCGAGCAGCGGGACGGCGTCGAGCAGCGCCAGGCGCCTGACCGCCTCAGGGCGGCGCAGCGCCAGCAGCAGTCCGAACGTGGCGCCCCAGCCGTGACCGACGATCGCCACGCGCTCGAGCTCGAGCATGCGCAGAAAGCGCTCGAGGAAGTCGACGTAAGCGTTCATCGAGTAGTCGAGCTGGCCGCCCTTGCCGCTGCGCCCGAACCCGGGGAGGTCGACGGCGACCCCGCCGGTCTGCTCGAGCAGGCCCACCCAATCGTCGGAGCTCGTCGGGACGCTGTGGAGGTACAGCACGTCCGACCCCGGCGACGAGCGGTAGAACACGGGCGACCCGCCGACCTCGCTCGTGTGCTCGTCGACGCCCACCGACGGCCGAGGATAACGTCCGCCTCATGAGCGTCACGTTGTGCCTGGGCGAGGCTCTCGTCGACATGATCGGCGAGGCGCCGGCGCCGTCCGTGAGCGCGGTCGAGCGATTCGAGCCCCATTTCGGCGGAGCGACCGCCAACGTCGCCGTGTTCGCCGCCCGCGCGGGAGCACAGGTGGCCCTGGCCGGCGCCGCCGGCGATGACCGGTGGGGCCGCTGGCTGGTGCAGCGCCTGGCGGCCGAGGAGGTCGACGCGTCGTACTTCCCGCTCGTCGAGGGCCTCAACACCCAGCTGGCGTTTGTGTCGGTTGACGACCACGGCGAGCCGACCTACGAGCTCTACGGGGAGCTCGTCGAGCCGCTCGTCGACGCCCTGCACGGCCGGATCGACGAGGCCGTGGACGCCAGCGCTGGGCTGTTCATCAGTTCCAACACGCTCGCCGGCGCCGGCGAGCGGGCCCTGACGATGCGCGCCCGCGAACGGGCGCTCGAGCGCAGCCGGCCGGTGGTCTTCGACTGCAACCTGCGCCTGCACCGCTGGTCCTCGCGTGCCGACGCCGCCGCCAGCGCCAACGCCTGCATCCCCGGGGCGATGATGGTCCGCGCCAACCGCGCCGAGGCCGAGCTGCTGACCGGCGAGTCAGACCCCGAGCGCGCCGCCGTGGCCCTGCGCAAGGCGGGCGCCGAGCTGGTCGTCATCACGCTCGGCTCCGACGGGGCGATCCTGCGCGGCGACGGTTTGCGCGTCGACGTCCCGGCGGTCACCCCCGCGCGCGTCCTCAGCACGGTCGGAGCGGGCGACGCCCTCACCGGGACGTTGCTCGCCCGTCTGGCGCTCGCCGGCTTCTATGCGCCAGCGGCGGCGGCGGCGCTCGACGAGGCGGTGGAGACGGCTGCCGCGGTCTGTGAGCGCTGGGGCTCGCTTGACTGACTTCGCCCGCCCACCGGCCCGCCGCGGTGCGCAGCGATCCGCGACCGGCTCCGGCTCGTGTACGGGACGCCGGGGGCCGAGCCCCACGGGCACCCGATCGCCGAGCTCGTGCTGACCGTGCTCTCGCAGTCGACCAACGACCGCAACCGCGACGTCGCCTACTTCCGCCTGCGCGAGCGCTTTCCCGAGTGGGTGGCAGGTGCGCGACGCGCCGGTCGATGAGGTTGAGGAGGCGATCCGCCCCGGAGGGATCTCCAAGGTCAAATCCGCTCGCATCATCTCGATCCTGATGGCGATCGCGCCCGCGGGGCCGCTGTCTCTCGACGGTCTGACGGATATGTCGGTGCCCGAGGCCCAGGCGTACCTGACGAGCCTGCCCGGCGTGGGGCGCAAGACGGCGGCCTGCGTCCTGCTGTTCGCGCTGGGGATGCGCGACGTTCCCGTCGACACCCACGTCTCGCGCGTCGGCACTCGGCTGGCACTGTTCCGCCCCAAGGCGCCGTTTCTGGAGATGCACGACGAGATGCTCGCCCTGACCCCGCGCGGCGCCGAGCTCGAGCTGCACATGAACCTGCTGCGCCACGGCCGGCGCACCTGCCACGCGCGCCGTCCGGAGTGCGGCGACTGCGCGCTGGCCCGCATGTGTCCCAGCGCCCTCTCGTTCTGCGCGTGACGCTCAGGCGAGCAGCGGGCGCAGGTGGTCGTTGAGGAACACGCCCTCGGGGTCGAGCTCGCGACGGACGGCGATGAACTCGCCGGCCTCGGGATACAGGGCGTGCAGGCGCTCGGGGGTCAGGAAGTGCAGCTTGCCCCAGTGGACGCGGGCGTCGAACTGGGCGAGCAGCGCGTCGACCGAGCGTAGGTAGTCCCAGTAGTCGGTGCCGGGCGTGCCGGAGACCGAGATGACGGTCGTCGCCGTCTTGTAATTGGGCGACAAGATAGGCGTCGTCGGGACCGACGGTCCGAACCTCGAGCGGGTAGACCGAATCCGGCAGGCTGGCGAGCATCAGCTCGCGCATCGCTCGCCAGCGCCTCGGGCCCGCGCTCGAGGGCCACGAAGTACTCCAGCTCGTGGAAGTTGGGGTCATAGACCATCGGATAGATGCGGTAGCAGCGGTCGGTGCGCCGGCCGGGCTCGGTGCTGTCGGGCTGGTCGGCCGTCGCCTCGTCGTAGATCTTCACGTAGCAGCGGTCGGTCATCGCGCCGTGGCCCTCGATGTTGTACAGCGCGGCCGATTCCTCGCTGGGCATCCAGAAGAAGCCGAAGTGCCGGTGGCCGTGGACGAGCTCGTCCCAGCGGTCCATCACCTCCTGCCACGGCCAGACGTCGACCTGCTCCGTAGAGCCGGTAGGCCTCGGCGACCTCGAGCTCGAGCTCGGTCATCACCCCGAGCGTGCCCACGGACACCTGGGCGGCGCGCAGCAGGCGCGGCTCGTCCTCGCCGATGCGGCGGATCGAGCCATCGGGTCCCACCAGCGAGACGCCGCGGACGACGCCGGAGAAGCAGGTGTTGCCGATCCCCGAGCCGTGGGTGGCCGTCGCCACCGCGCCGGCGATGTGCTGGTCGTCGATGTCGCCCTGGTTGCGCAGCGCCAGGCCTTGCGCCCACAGCGGCTCGTAGAAGCCGTGGATCGGCGTCCCGGCCCGCGCCACCGCCCGCAGGCGCGCCGGGTCGGCGCTGACCACGCCGCTCAGCCTGCTGAGATCGAGCAGCAGGCCCGTCGTCTGCACGACCGGAGTGAACGAGTGCCCGGCGCCCACGACGCGCACGCCCATCCCCTGCGCGGCCGCCTCGCCGACGAGGGCCGCGACCTCCTCGGCGCTCGAGGGGGCCGCGAACCGGGCGGGCGTGAAGGACTGGTTGCCGACCCAGTTGGTCCACGTGCCGGCGGCGGGGAGGTCGGCGAGCGCCATTGCGGCAGCCTAAACGGCCGCGGACAGGGTCAGTCACGGATAATCGTCGTGACGCCTGTGGTGGCGTTGCGCGCGCGATGAGAGACTCGCTCACTCGCGCGTTCTAGCCCGTGAGCCGTCCCCTCGGCGCCCGTCGCCGCCCTTGCTGCCGCCGTGCTCGCCACCACCGTGGCCCCGCGCCGCCGCCGCGCCGGAATGGTCTGCCGCCCACGCGATCGACGGCTCGGCCGGGGTGACCATCGGCTCGCTCGCCTGCCCGTCGAGCACCGAGTGCGTCGCCCTCGACGCCAAGGGCCGTGTCCTGACCTTCAACCCGCAGTCGCCCCGCGGGCCACGCCGGTGACCCTCGATGCCGGCCCTGACCTCAACGGCCTGGCCTGCCCGTCGGCCTCGCAGTGCACGGCCATCGACTTCGCGGGCAACGCGATCACGTTCGATCCCGCCGCACCCGGGTTCGCCGACGCCGGTGCGCGTCGACCCGCAGGCCGGCGGCGCCGGCGCGCAGGCGGCCAACGGCGTCGCCTGCGCCTCCACGTCGCTTTGCATGCTCGTCGACGGCAACGGCAACCTGGTGACCTTTGACCCGACGTCGCCCTCCGGCGCCACGATCACGTCCCTGGACCCCGGCGAGGACTTCGGGCTGCAGTCCGTCGCCTGCGCCTCAGCCACCCAGTGCACGGCGACGAGCTCCACCAAGGAGGTCACCTTCAACCCAGCGGCGCCCGCCGGCGCGACGCCGATGACGCTCGGGGCCAAGCTGCAGCTCGGCCATGTCACGTGCCCGGCGACCACCCAGTGCACGGCGGTGCAGAGCGACGGCGGCGGCGAGGTGACGTTCAACCCGCAGGCGCCCGCGCCCGCCACGCCGGTGACGATCGACAACGAGGAGTTCAACGTGCTGTACGACCTGGCCTGTCCGTCGGCCACGCAGTGCACGACGACGAGCCAGGGCGGCCGGACGATCACCTTCAACCCGCAGAGCGGCACGGCGCAGCTCGTTCCTGATCGACAAGTCGCCCGGCGGCAGCGCGATCGGGCAGGAGACGGGCATCATCGCGCTGGCCTGCCGGTCGACGGCCGGCTGCGTCGCCGCCGACGGTGCCGGCCGCGTGCTGAGGTTCAACCCCGTCGCCCCGGGCACGCCGAAGGCGACGCAGATCGACGTCGGCGGCTCGCTGCTGGGAGTCGCCTGCTCGTCGACCACGCAGTGCACGGCGATCGACTTCGCCCGGGAGATGACGTTCAACCCGTTCAAGCCGGGCACCCCCAAGCAGCACCAGGTGTTCAAGAAGTCCTCGGGACTCGGTCTGACCGCCGTCGCCTGTCAGCTGACCACCCGCTGCACGATCGCCCGCCTGCAGTCGCAGGCCACATTCAACCCGCGGGCCTTCAAGCAGCCGGCGGCCCACATGCTCGACGGCGGCGGGGGCGACCAGTCGATCGTCGCCCTGCGCTGCCCGTCCAAGACCGAGTGCGTCGTGATCGACAGCTTCGGTCAGGCGTTCACCTTCGACCCGGTGAACGCCAAGATCCTCCGGCGCGCCATCAACGTCGAGAAAGGCGAGGCCCAGACGGCGCTCGCCTGCCCGTCGACGAAGCAGTGCACGGCCGTCGACAACAACGGCACGGCGATCACCTTCCAACCGTTGACGGGCAAGCGGATCGCGTCGGCCAAGATCGACAAGCCGGTCGGCCTCGACGCGCCGTCGGGCGATTCCAACGACGAGCTCGACGGGATCGCCTGCAAGGGCACGCGGCTATGCGTCGCGGTCGACACACTCGGCAACGTGGTCCGCTTCGACCCGCGCGCAAAGAGCGGTGGCCAGCTGAAGTCCGTCGACAAGGGCCACGCGCTGACCGCCGTGGCCTGCCCGTCGGGCACGCGGTGCCTGCTCGCCGACTCGGCCGGCCGGATCCTCACCGGCAACCCGCACAGCGGGGGCTGGACGGCGACGACGTTGACGGGCGCGTCATCGTTGACAGACGTCACCTGCCTGCCGGTCACCGCCTGCGTCGCCGTCGACGATGCCGGCAACGAGTTCGCTGCGCGCGGCTGACGCGCGCGCCTGACGCGGGCCCTGGGCCGGTCGGTCGACCGGCTCTCGGCGGCCGGGCGGCATTCGCGGGCACGCCGCGCGAGACCGCGTCGGCTCGGGCAATCAGATCTGCTACGCTGCCACTAAGATTTTGCAACCGCTGAGGAGTAGACAACAACATGGGTAAAACGATCGGAATCGACCTCGGCACGACCAACTCCTGTATGGCCGTGCTCGAAGGTGGCGAGCCGACGGTGATCGAGAACGCCGAGGGTGGACGGACGACTCCGTCCGTCGTGGCGTTCACGCAGTCCGGCGAGCGACTCGTCGGCACCGTCGCCAAGCGCCAGGCAGTGACCAACCCGCAGAACACGATCTTCTCGATCAAGCGCTTCATGGGCCGTAAGGAGGCCGAGGTGCGCGAGGAGGAGTCGATCGTGCCGTACAAGGTGATCTCGGGCTCGGGCGGCGACGCTCGCGTCGAGGCCGCCGGCAATCGAGTACTCCCCGCCGGAGATCTCGGCGATGATCCTCGGCAAGCTCAAGGCCGACGCCGAGGCCTACCTCGGAGAAACGGTCGACTCGGCCGTCATCACCGTCCCCGCGTACTTCAACGACGATCAGCGCCAGGCGACCAAGGACGCCGGCAAGGTCGCCGGACTGGACGTCAAGCGGATCATCAACGAGCCGACGGCCGCGTCGCTGGCCTACGGCCTGGACAAGGAAGCCGACCAGACGATCCTGATCTTCGACCTCGGCGGCGGCACGTTCGACGTCTCGGTGCTGGAGATCGGCGACGGCGTGTTCGAGGTCAAGGCGACCGCCGGTGACAACCACCTCGGCGGCGACAACTTCGACAAGGCGCTCGTCGACTGGCTGGTCGGCGAGTTCAAGAAGGCCCAGGGCATCGACCTGGCCGCCGACCCGATGGCGCTGCAGCGGCTCTACGAGGCCGCCGAGAAGGCCAAGATCGAGCTGTCGACCACCCAGGAGACGCAGATCAACCTGCCGTTCATCACGGCCGACGCCACCGGGCCCAAGCACCTGGACATGCGCCTCACCCGCGCCAAGCTCAACGAGCTGACCTCCGACCTGCTCGATCGCACGATCGCGCCGGTGCGTCAGGCACTGGAGGACGCCAAGGAGAAGGGCGCCGCGACGATCGACCACGTGGTCCTCGTCGGCGGCATGACCCGCATGCCCGCCGTGCAGGAGAAGGTCAAGGAGCAGACCGGCAAGGAGCCGCACCGCGGCGTCAACCCCGATGAGGTCGTGGCCGTCGGCGCCGCCATCCAGGCCGGCGTGCTCGCGGGCGACGTCAAGGACGTGCTGCTGCTCGACGTCACCCCCCTGACGCTCGGCATCGAGACCAAGGGCGGGGTCATGACCAAGCTGATCGAGCGCAACACGACGATCCCGACCCGCAAGTCCGAGGTCTTCTCGACCGCAGAGGACAATCAGCCGTCGGTGGAGATCCACGTGCTGCAGGGCGAGCGCGAGATGGCGACCTACAACAAGTCGCTTGGGAAATTCCAATTGACCGGCATTCCGCCGGCCCCCGGGGCATCCCGCAGGTCGAGGTCGCCTTCGACATCGACGCCAACGGCATCCTCAACGTGTCCGCGAAGGACCTGGGCACCGGCAAGGAGCAGAAGATCGAGATCAAGGCGGGCTCCGGTCTGTCCGACGACGAGATCAAGCGGATGGTCGGCGACGCCGAGGCGCACGCCGAGGACGACAAGCGCCAGCGTGAGCTCGCCGAGGCCCGCAACAACGCCGAGAACGCGGCCTACCAGGCCGAGCGCCAGCTCACCGAGCTGGGCGACACCGTCGACGCCTCCTCCAAGGAGGAGATCGAAGCGGCGATCAAGGCGGTGCGCGAGTCGCTGACCTCCGAGGACGCGGCCGAGCTCAACGCCAAGACCGAGGCGCTGCAGTCGGCGTTCCACAAGGTCTCCGAGGCGATGTACCAGCGCGCCCAGGAGCAGGCCTCCACATCGAATGCCGATGGTGGCGAGCCGACGAACGGCGCGGGTCAGACCGGTTCCAACGGCGCGAGCGCCGAGGAGGACGTGGTCGACGCCGAGGTCGTGGACGAGGGGAAGTAACCCGCCATGAATCCCGATCCCACGAGAGCGCCCGAGCAGGACGCGCCGGCGCCTGAGGCCGAGCTGCCTCAGGCGCCTCCGGGAGCCGAAGAGGGCCATGACGCGATGCCGGCGGAGCCCGCGGACGCCGCGGACTCGCAGCCGGCCGCCGTCGAGCCGGCCGAGGCGTTCGCGCTCGCCGGCGAGGAGCTCGAGGCGCTGACCGCCAAGGCCGAGAAGGCCGACGAGTACCTGCAGCTGGCGCAGCGCACCCAGGCCGACTTCGAGAACTTCCGCAAGCGGGCGGCCCGCGAGGCGGCGATCGCCAAGGAGCGCGGCGCCACCAAGCTGGCGCTTGAGCTGCTGCCGGCGGTCGACAACCTCGAGCGGGCGCTCGAGCACGCGCCGTCCGAGAACGACGACGACGGCGCGTTCGTGTCCGGCATCAAGCACGTGCACTCCGACGTGGTGACCGCGCTGCAGCGGGCCGGCATCGAGCGATACTCGCCCGAGGGCGAGCAGTTCGATCCGACGCTGCACGAGGCGGTCGCCCAGCAGCCGGTGGAGGGCTATGAGCCCGGCACCGTCGTCGAGGTGTTCCAGCGCGGCTACCGGATCGGCGACAGCGTCGTGCGTCCGGCCCGCGTGGTCGTCGCGGGGTAGAGGGCGAGCGATCCATGGCTGACCGGCCCGACTATTACAAGAGCCTCGGGGTGGGCAAGAACGCCTCCGACGAGGAGATCAAGAAGGCCTATCGCAAGCTGGCCCGTCAGTACCACCCGGACCGCAACGCCGGCGACAAGAAGGCCGAGGAGCGCTTCAAGGAGATCTCCCAGGCGCACGACGTCCTCTCCGACGCCGACAAGCGCAAGGCGTATGACCGCGGGGGGATGCTCGGCGGCATCAACATGCCCGGCGGCTTTGATCCGGGCTCGTTCAGCGGCGGCTTCGGCGACATCCTCTCCAACCTCTTCGGAGGGGCCGCAGGCACTCGTGGTGGCGGCGGTCCGGCGGGCGTGCGCCAGCGCCCGGCCCGGGGCCGTGACCTCGAGACCGAGGTCTCGCTGAGCTTCGACCAGGCCGTCAACGGCGCCCAGGTGCCGCTGGCGGTGCCGACCTCGCAGCCGTGTCCGACGTGTCAGGGCTCGGGCGCCAAGCCGGGGACGACCCCGCGGGTGTGCCCGGTCTGCGACGGCCGTGGCATGGAGGCCCAGAGCCAGGGGATCTTCTCGATGTCACAGCCGTGCTCCAACTGCCACGGGTCGGGCACCGTGATCGACGATCCCTGCCCCACGTGCCAGGGCTCCGGTGCCCAGCGTTCGGTGCGCCGGATGCGCGTCAACATTCCGGCGGGCGTGCGTGACGGCAGCCGCATCCGGCTGGCCGGCAAGGGCGAGCCCGGTCTGCGCGGCGCCGATCCCGGGGATCTGTACGTGATCACGCGCGTGTCGGACTCGGCAGTGTTCAAGCGCAACGGCGACAACCTCGAGGTCGAGGTGCCGCTGACGATCCCCGAGGCCCTGCAGGGAGCGGTGATCGAGGTGCCGACGCTCAACGGCTCAAAACGTCTGCGCGTCGCTGCCGGAACCAAGCACGGCACCGTTCAGCGGCTGCGCGGCGAGGGGCCGGCGCGGCTGGGCGGCAAGGGCCGCGGCGATATCCACTACCGGTTCGTGCTCGACGTACCGGCGTCCCTGTCGCCCGAGCAGTCCGAGGCCGTCGACCGGCTGTCGGCGGTGATGAACGGCAACCCGCGCGAGAGCCTGTTCGCCGGGGCCGGGACGGGTGCCGCGACCGGGTTCGAGGAGACGGCGTGATGGGCGGGCGGCGCGTGCGGACCACGACCAGGATCGAGGTGTCCTCCGATCGCGGCGTGTTCATGATCTCCGTCGCCGCCGAGCTCGCCGAGATGCACCCGCAGACGCTGCGGATGTACGAGGCGCGCGGCCTGATCGAGCCCAAGCGCTCGCCCAAGGGCACGCGCCTGTATTCACACAAGGACGTCGACCGGCTGCGCCGCATCCAGGAGATGACAGCCGAGCTGGGGATGAACCTCGCGGGCGTGGAGCGGGTGTTCGAGCTCGAGCAGCAACTCGAGTCGATGAGCCGCAAGGTGGCCGCGCTCGAGAAGCGCGCCGCCGACCTCGGCGCCGAGGTGCAGCGCCTGGAGGACCTCCGCCGCTCGCTGCGATCCGAGATCGTTCCCTATGCGCGCGGGGGCGCACTGGTGCGCAGCTCCGATCTGCGTCGCATGCGCCTCGGCGAGCAACCGTAGCCCGCCACCCCGCGGGTGTGCAACCATCCGCGAGCGGTGGAGGTGCAACTGCGGCCGCGCGTTGGGCGCGCGGCCGGCGATCGTGGAGCGACTATGAGAGTGATGAGCTGGGGAGTTGGGCGCGTTGCTGCGCTCGGTGTGCTGGCCGCTGCGCTGGGGGTGTCGACGCCGGTGGCCGTCGCCGGCACCGGCCACGTCACGCGCCTGGGGTCCGCGTCGGCGCGCACGCCGCTGTCGCTCGTGTTGCCGCTGAAGACCGACAAGGCGGGACTGACACGGTTCGCGACCGCCGTGAGCACGCCCGGGTCGCCCCAGTACGGGCAGTACGAGTCGATCCCCACGCTCGTCCGCCGCTTCGGCGCGCCCGCCGGCGAGCGGGCGCAGGTGCTCAGCTACCTCCGCGGCACCGGGGCGACCGGGGTCAAGATCGACGGCACCGGGCTCTACGCGGACGCGACGATGAGCGTCGGGCTCGCCCAGAGGCTGTTCGGTGGCGACCTGGCCAATTTCCGGACGGCCAACGCCTCGGCTGAACGCTTCGTGGCGCCGACCACGCCGGCGCGGATACCGGCGGGTCTCGCCGGCGCGGTGACGGGTGTTGTCGGCCTCGACACCCGGCCGCTGACCTCCGGCCAGTCCGAGACGCCGAAGCCGGCGCCCCTGGCCGCCGCCAACGGCCTGACGGCGGCCGATCCCGGCTCGGCCTACCAGCCGCGCGGGGGCGCCGCCTCGGGCTGCGCGGGCGGTCTGGCCAGCGGCGGTTTCACGCCCAACCAGTACCGCACCGCCTATGGCTTTGACGCGTTGACCACCGCCGGCCTGGACGGTGCCGGTGAGCGGGTGGCGCTGATCGAGATCAACGGCTTCAAGGCCGCGGACATCAAGGCGTTCGCCACCTGCTTCGCGCTCCCCGTGCCCAAGGTCACGCGGTACGGCGTCCACGTCAAGAAGCCCCTGGCCGCCGTCAACGGGGAGACGACGCTCGACCTCGAGATCCTCGATGCGGCGGCTCCCGGCCTGATGGGGATCGACGTCTACGAATCGCACCCGCTGGCGTCCGACGTGCTGCAGGCGCTGACGATCCCGCTGACGAACCCCGGGCGCAAGCCCGACGTGATCTCGGCGTCGCTGGGGAGCTGCGAGGCTGACGCCAAGCAGGCGATCGGCGGCAAGAACATCACGACCGTCGAGTCGGCGCTGCAGCTGGCCGCGGCCAGCGGCATCTCCGTGCTGGCCTCCAGCGGCGACGACGGCTCATCGTCCTGCTTCGACCTCCAGGGCCTCCCCAAGCCCCAGCAGGCGGTCAGCTTCCCGGCGTCCTCGCCGTGGGTGACGGGCGTCGGTGGAACGAACATCGCCGTAGACGCCGCCAACAACCTGACCAACCAGATCGTGTGGAACAGCCAGAGTGGCGCGGGCGGCGGCGGCTACAGCATCCTGTTCAAGCGCCCGTCGTGGCAGAACGGCTTCACCGCGGCCAAGCACCGCGTGGTGCCCGACGTGGCGATGCTCGCCGACACCTCCCCCGGCTATGCCATCTACTGCACCGCCAAGGGTGACTGCCAGGACGCGCCGCCGGCCGGACCGTGGGGCGAGTTCGGCGGCACGAGCGCCGGTACCCCGCTGCTCGCCGGCGGGCTGGCGGTGATCGACGAAGCGCTGCGCAAGAACGGCCGCCAGGACATCGGCCTGGCCAATCCGCTCTTCTACAAGATCGCCGGGAGCCCGTCCGGGCCGCAGGTGTTCAAGGACGTCGTCACCGGCAACAACGATCTGTTCGCCCTGGTCACCAACGGCGCCAAGACGGTGGGCTGCTGTACCGCGGGCCCCGGTTTCGACGCCGCCAGCGGGCTCGGTGGGGTGATCCTGTCGAACCTCTCCCTCGCCGCCGGCGAGATCGTGCACAAGCTCGTGAACGTGAGCATGAGCCTGCCGACCCAGCGCCACCCCGTGCGCGACGGCCAGCTGCTGGCCCGCGTGTCCTGCTCCGGGCGCTGCCTGATGGGCGCCTACGCCAAGATCCACATCGGCAAGTCCGCGAAGGCGCTGACCCAGTACTCGAACGTCTATCTGCTCAAGAAGCGCAGCTCCAAGACGATCCGGATCGGACTGGACAAGCCGACGTTGCGCAAGCTGCACTCCGGACTGGGCCGCAAGCAGCGGGTCACCGCGACCGTCTATGGCGCGGTCGTCGATCCCAGCGGAAACATCGAGCGCCGCTCCGCGGGACGGACGCTGCACATCACGGACTGACCCTCCGCTGAAGCGGTGGTCCGCGTGCCGGGCGCCGGCGCTCGCGGTACCCTTGAGGCCGGTGATAATCTAAGTCCAGCAGACTAAGATTTCACACGAGCCTTTAGGAACCGCTCATGCAACCAGACCGTTTCACGATCAAGTCCCAGGAGGCGCTGCAGGCCGCGCAGAGGCTCGCCGACGAGCGCCGTAACCCGCAGACGACCCCCGAGCACCTGCTGGCCGTGCTGCTCGAGCAGGACGGCGGCGTCGTCGTGCCCGTGCTGCGCAAGCTCGGCGTCGAGCCGGCCGCCGTCCGCAGCGGGCTCGGTCCCGCGCTCGACAAGCTGCCCAAGCTCTCTGGGGGGGCGGGGTCCGGTTCCGCCCAGGAACCGGCCGGCGGCTCGAGCGAGCTCGCGCAGATCCTGCGCACCGCCGAGACCGAGATGCGCGACCTGCATGACGAGTACGTCTCCACCGAGCACCTGCTGCTCGCTCTGGCCGCCCACCCGGGCGCGGCCGGCGACGCGCTGCGCTCGGGCGGCGCCGGGCACGACGATCTGCTCAAGGCGCTGACCGAGGTTCGCGGATCGCACCGCGTCACCGACCAGAACCCCGAAGAGAAGTTCCAGGCGCTGGAGAAGTACGGCCGTGACCTGACCGAGGCCGCTTCGGCGGGCCAGCTGGACCCGGTGATCGGCCGCGACGACGAGATCCGCCGCGTCATCCAGGTCCTCAGCCGCCGCACGAAGAACAACCCCGTGCTGATCGGCGAGCCCGGCGTCGGCAAGACGGCGATCGCCGAGGGCCTCGCCCAGCGCATCGTCTCCGGCGATGTGCCCGAGGGCTTGCGCGACCGCCGCGTCATCTCGCTCGACGTCGGCGCCCTGATCGCCGGCTCCAAGTACCGCGGGGAGTTCGAGGACAGGCTCAAGGCCGTACTCAAGGAGATCGCCGACGCCAACGGCACCGTCATCCTGTTCATCGACGAGCTCCACACGATCGTCGGCGCCGGCGCCGCCGAGGGCGCCGTCGATGCCGCCAATCTGCTCAAGCCGATGCTCGCCCGGGGCGAGCTGCGCGCGGTCGGCGCGACGACCCTCGACGAGTACCGCAAGCACATCGAGAAGGACGCCGCCCTGGAGCGCCGCTTCCAGCCGGTGTACGTCGGCGAGCCGACGGTGCAGGACACGATCGCGATTCTGCGCGGGCTCAAGGAGCGCTACCAGGTCCACCACAAGGTCCGCATCCAGGACTCCGCCCTCGTGGCCGCGGCCACGCTCAGCCACCGCTACATCGCTGACCGCTTCCTCCCCGACAAGGCGATCGACCTGGTCGACGAGGCGGCGTCGCGGATCAGGATGGAGATCGACTCCAAGCCCACCGAGATCGACGAGGTCGACCGCCACATCATGCAGCTCGAGATCGAGCTGCAGTCGCTGGGGTCCGACGATGACGACGACGCCGGGACCGTGTCTCGCCGCGAACAGCTGGAGCGGGCACTGGCCGAGGAGCGCGAGCGCTCGGACGGCATGCACGCCGAGTGGCAGCGCGAGAAGGACTCGCTGCATGCCGTGGCCGACGTCCAGGAGAAGCTGGAGACCGCGCGCACCGAGCTGGAGCGCGCCCAGCGCGACGCCGATCTTGGCCGCGCCGCCGAGCTGCAGTACGGCACGATCCCCGAGCTGGAGAAGGCGCTGGAGGTGGCCGAGTCTGCCGAGGCCGACGCGGCCGCGGCCACCGACGGTGCCGATGGCCCACGGTTCCTCAAGGACGTCGTCGATGCCGAGGACGTGGCCGAGATCGTGGCCAAGTGGACCGGCGTGCCCGTGTCGAGGCTGATGGAAGGCGAGATCGAGAAGCTCGTGCACATGGAGGATCGCCTGCACCAGCGGGTGATCGGCCAGGACGAGGCCGTCGAGGCCGTGTCCGCGGCGCTGCGCCGTTCGCGTGCCGGGCTGCAGGACCCCGATCGCCCGATCGGCACGTTTCTGTTCCTCGGTCCGACCGGCGTGGGCAAGACCGAGCTGGCTCGGGCGCTCGCCGAGTTCATGTTCGACACCCAGGACGCGATGGTGCGCATTGACATGTCGGAGTACATGGAGAAGCACTCCGTCTCCCGGCTCGTCGGCGCTCCCCCCGGCTATGTCGGCTATGAGGAGGGCGGCCAGCTGACCGAGGCGGTCCGCCGCCGGCCGTACGGCGTCGTCCTGCTCGACGAGATCGAGAAGGCCCACCCCGACGTGTTCAACACGCTGCTGCAGGTGATGGACGACGGTCGTCTGACCGACGGCCAGGGCCGCACGGTGTCGTTCAAGAACGTCGTGCTGATCATGACCTCGAACATTCCGGGCGGCCGCGCGGGCGTGGAGGCCAACTTCAAGCCCGAGTTCGTCAACCGCCTCGATGACATCGTCGAGTTCGCCTCGCTGACCCGCGATCAGATCGGCGCGATCGTCGACCTCCAGGTGGCCACCGTGCTGCGCCGGGTCGCCGAGCGCGACATCACCGTCGAGCTGACCGACGAGGCCCGGACCCTGATCGGCAACCTCGGCTATGACCCGACGTATGGCGCGCGTCCCCTGAAGCGCGTCATCCAGAAGCGCCTCGTCGACCCGCTTGCGCTGGCCATCCTCGAGGGACGGTTCGCGGCCGGGGACGCGGTGAAGGTCGCTGCCGCCGAGGGAGAGCTGACCCTGGAGCGCGCCACGGTCGACGCGCCCGCCCCGGCGACCACCGCCTGAGCGACGGCCCCGCCCGCCCCTAGACGGCTACGGGGTGAGGCGCCGGCCCCAGGCGAACACGTTCTTCTCCGTGCGCAGGTGCATGAATGTCTCGGTCTCGCGGACGCCGTCGACCGAACGGATCTCCTCGTTGATCACGCTCAGGAGCTCGTCCTCGCTGCCGCACACGACCTCGACGAGCAGGTCGAATGACCCGGCGGTGATGACCACGTACTCGACGGCGGCCACCTCGGCCAGGCGCGCCGCGGCCGCGCGGGTGTCGCCGCTGACGCGCAGTCCGATCGTCGCCACGACACCGCGGCCAAGGGCGACCGGATCCGTGACGGCGACGATCCGCATCACACCGGCTTCGCGCAGGCGGTTGATCCGCTGACGTGTCGCCGCTTCGGAGAGGCCCACTGCTTCACCGACCTCGCCGTAGGGACGACGCCCGTCCTCCTGCAGAACCGTGATGATCGCCTCGTCCACGGCGTCGAGCCGGCCATCACGCGACGGTGAAGACACTCCCTGGCACCTCCTCGCAACTAATATAGTTGCACTTCACGATTCTTTCGCCTATATTAGGCGTGCAACGGTGAGATGCACGAGAGGAGCGTGGCATGGCGACGACTGTAGCGCCGGCGAACGGCCGGACGATCGACCCCCCGGCGCCGGCTGCCGGGCTGCGCACGGGGGCGATCGGATTCGCCTCCAACGTGGCGATCGGGGTGGCCTCGACCGCACCGGCGTACTCGCTGGCGGCCACGCTGGGCCTGCTCGTCGCGGTGGCGGGCGTTGGCACCCAGGCGCCCGCGGTGCTGCTGGTGTCGTTCGTGCCGATGTTCTGCATCTCGATCGCCTATCGCGCGCTCAATCGCGTGGATCCTGACTGCGGCACGACATTCGCGTGGGTGACGCGGGCGCTGGGTCCACGAGCTGGCTGGTTGAGCGGTTTCGCCGTGTTCGCCGCCGATGTGATCGTGATGGCGACGCTGTCGGAGATCGCCGGGAAGTACCTGTTCATCCTCGTGGGCTGGGATGCGGCGGCCCGCTCGACGGTCGGCCTGGTGGTCGCGGCGACCGGATTCATCGCGCTTATGACGTGGGTGGCATACCGCGGAGTCGAGCTCAGCGCCCGCCTCCAGCAGGCGCTCCTGGGTCTGGAGGTGGCGATCCTGGCACTGTTCGCCGTGGTCGCGCTGGTCCGGGTGTACAGCGGCGCGCCCGGCGGCTCGATCCATCCATCGCCCAGCTGGCTGGATCCGTTCTCGCTGTCGGCCGGCTCCCTGGTCGACGGCGTGCTGCTCGGCGTATTCGTCTACTGGGGCTGGGATGCGTGCGTGACCGTGAACGAGGAATCTGAGGACCGGACCCGTGGACCGGGCCGCGCGGCGGTGCTCTCGACGCTGATTCTGCTCGCGATCTTCATCCTCGTGTCGGTGGCCGCGCAGGCCACCGCCGGACCGGCCTTCCTGAGCTCGCACTCCGGCGACGTGCTGAGCGCGCTCGGCACCCGGGTGCTCGGCAATCCGGCCGACAAGCTCCTCGTCCTCGTCGTGCTCACCTCCACCGCGGCCTCGACGCAGACGACGATCATGCCGACGGCGCGCACGATGCTCTCGATGGCGCGCTGGGGGGCGCTCCCGCAGGCGCTGGCTCGCATCCACCCGCGGTTCGCCACGCCGGCGAGCTCGACCCTGCTCATGGGCACGGTCTCGGCCCTCTGGACGATCGTGCTCCTCGTGGCCAATCCGGCGCAGAGCGTGCTCGGCGACTCGATCACGGCGATCGGCTTCTTGATCGCGTTCTACTACGGAATGACGGGCCTGGCCTGTGCTGTCTATTACCGCCACCGGCTGCGCAACGGCTGGCGGTCGCTGGTCAGTTTCGGCGTCGTCCCGCTGCTCGGCGCGGCCCTCCTGGCCGGGATCTTCGTCAAGGCGCTGACGCACTACTCGCGCCACGAGATCGGCGGCCAGCCGGTCAACTACGCCCCGCCGCTGGCCGGGATCGAGGTCCCGATCGTGATCGGGATCGGCTCGCTGGCGCTCGGGCTGCTCCTGTCGCTGGTGCTGTCGCGTCGGTATCGCGGTTACTTCACGCGCGGGCGCGAGGCGCTCGCGCTCAATCCCGAGGAGGTCATCGATGCTTGATCCGCAACGCCGCTGGGCCCACGTGGGAGAGAAGCCCGACTACGCGGGTCTGCCCAGCTTCTGCGGGCTGCCCTACACCGAGGACCCGGCGGACCTCGCCGACGTCGACGTGGCGATCGTCGGGGCCCCCCTCGACGAGCTCGTCTCCGAACGACCCGGCGCGCGGTGGGGCCCGCGGGCGATACGGGCAGCCAGCGCGATCCCCGGTCCGCACCTGCAGGCCCGCCTTGATCCATTCGTCGCCCTCCGAGCAGTGGACTTCGGCGACGCGGCGGTCCTCCCGGCCGACCCGGTCCGCTCGCACATGGCGATCGCCGAGGCGGTCGGTGAGGTGGTCGGCGCGGGGGCGATCCCCGTCGTGCTCGGCGGCGACCACTCCATCGCCGAGCCCGACATCCGGGCCTGCGCCGAGGTTCACGGCCCGGTGGGACTGGTGCACTTCGACGCGCATACCGATACGGCTCCTGAGTGCTTCGGGGTCTCGCTCTCGCACGGCACGCCGATGTACAACCTCGTCAACTCGGGACACGTCGACGCCTCGCGTTACGTGCAGATCGGCCTGCGCGGCTACTGGCCCGGCGAAGAGGTGTTCGATTGGCAGCGCGAGCGGGGCATCACCTCGATCTTCATGCACGACGTGCGCGACCAGGGCATCGAGCAGGTGGTGGCGCAGGCCGCGACGGTGGCCGGCCCGGGCCCGGTGTTCCTGTCGATCGACGTCGATGCGCTGGACCCGGCGTTCGCCCCCGGCACCGGCACCCCCGAGCCCGGAGGGATGACCTCAGGCGACCTGCTGTGGGCGTGCCGCGTGCTCGCCGCGCAGCTGCGGGTGGTCGGCGCCGACGTGGTGGAGGTGTGCCCGACGGGCATCGGAGCCGCGGACATCACGGCGCTCGTCGGCTCTCGGATCGTGCACGAGGTGCTCACCGGCATCGCGGTGTTCGCCAAGGCCGGGGCGGCCGCCTGAACTCCGAGCGGGGATGAAATCCGTTTGGGGCTCCGGCCTTCACCCCATCTCGTCAGCGTGCCGTGCCCCGTCGCCACTAGAGTGCCGATCGTCAACGCCGACCAGGAGACGAGCAGATGCCGACCTACGTCATGCTCACGCGGCTCACCCCGGAGGGGGTGCAGACGATCAAGAACAACCCGTCGCGGATCCGCGAGGTCAACCGGGAGGTCGAGCAGCTCGGCGCCACCGTCAAGGCGCAGTGGGCGACGCTCGGGCAGTGGGACTTCGTCAACGTGATCGAGGCGCCCGACGAGCAGACGATCGCCCGCGTCTCCCTAGAGCTCGGCTCGCGCGGTACCGGACGCTACGAGACGCTGACGGCGATCCCGATCGACGACTTCATCAGCTCGATCTGAGTTGGCCGCGTCGACCGCCCCTCGGGTCCTCGTCCTCGGCGGGGGTGCCCGCGAGCACGCGCTGATCCAGGCGCTGGCGCGGTCACCGCGCGCGCCGCAGCTGCTGTGTGCGCCCGGCAATCCGGGGATCGCCGCCGAGGCCGAGACGGTGGCGCTCGACGCCACCGACGCCGCCGCCGTCGTCCAGTGCGCGCAGGTCCTCGGCGTCTCGCTCGTCGTTGTTGGTCCCGAGGCGCCGCTCGTCGCCGGCGTGGCCGACGCCCTCGCCGCCGCCGGCATCCCCTGTTTCGGCCCGTCGCGGGTGGCCGCGCAGCTCGAGGGGTCCAAGGCGTTCTGCAAGGAGATCATGGCGGCCGCCGGAGTGCCGACGGCCGCCTATACGGTCGTCACCGACCCCGAGGCGGGGATGGCGGCGATCGAGCGCTACCCGGTCGTGATCAAGGCCGACGGCCTGGCCGCCGGCAAGGGGGTGATCGTCGCCGCCGACGAGGCGCAGGCGCGCGCGGCGCTCGCGGACCTGCTGGTGGAGCACCGGTTCGGCACCGAGCAGGTCATCGTCGAGGAGTTCCTCGAGGGCGAGGAGCTGTCGCTGCTGGCGCTGTGTGACGGCGAGCGCGCCGTGGCGCTGGCCTCCGCCCAGGACTACAAGCGGATCTTCGAGGGCGACGAGGGGCCCAACACCGGTGGCATGGGCTCCTACTCGCCCGTCCCGGCCGTCGATGACGCCCGCGCGCAGGAGATCTGCGCGGCGGTGCACCAGCCGGTACTCGACGAGCTGGCGCGGCGCGGGATCCCGTTTCACGGCGTGCTCTATGCCGGGCTGATGATGAGCGGGGACGAGCTGCGCGTGCTCGAGTTCAACGTGCGCTTCGGCGACCCCGAAACCCAGGCGATCCTCCCGCGCCTGCGCACGGATCTGCTCGGGCTGCTCTGCGCCGCCTGCCAGCCCGGCGGCCTGCGCGACGCGGCCCCGCTGCAGTGGGCGCCGCAGACCGCGGTCACCATCGTGCTGGCCAGCGCCGGCTATCCCGAGTCCTCGTCCAGCGGCGATGTCATCTCCGGCCTGGACGGGGTGCCGGACGATGTCGCAGTGACCCACGCCGGGACCGCCCGCAACGCGGCCGGGGAGATCGTCACCGCCGGGGGGCGCGTGCTCAGCGTGACCGCTGTCGGCGACGACGCAGCCGCCGCCCGCTCCGGTGCCTATGCTGCAGCAGACATGATCCAATTTTCCGGCAGACAACTGCGGCGCGACATCGCGCGCGGGGTGCGATGAGCCCGGGCGAGAGCCCCGAGCCCGAGCTGGCCCCGGCGCCCCCCGTCGAGCCCGATGGCCCGCTGCCCCCGGGCGCGGCGCCCATGTCCGAGACCGCCGCCGACATCCAGGACCTCGACGTCGGCACCCCGCGGGTGGCGATCCTGATGGGATCGGAGTCCGACATGCCGGCGATGGAGAAGGCCGAGCAGGAGCTGACCAAGCGCGAGATCCTCTCCGAGACCCGCGTGATGTCGGCCCACCGTCAGCCCGACATCGTCGCCGACTACGCCAAGAACGCCAAGCTGCGCGGGATCCGCGTGATCATCGCCGGTGCGGGCCTGTCGGCCGCCCTCCCGGGCGTGGTTGCCGCTCACACCGAGCTGCCGGTGATCGGCGTGCCGCTGACCAGCCGCACCTCGGTCGCCGGCGGGCTGGATGCGCTGTTGTCGATCGCCCAGATGCCCCCGGGGGTGCCGGTCGCCTGTGTAGGCGTCGACAACGCTCGCAACGCCGCCGTGCTGGCAGCGCGCATCCTTAACGCCTGACGGGGCGGTGAGCGTCAGGCGCTCGCCAGCGCGTTGCCGATCCGCCGGGCCGCGTCCTGCACGTGGGCGGCGATCGTCGTGATGCCGTCGCGGTGCAGGCGCTGGCTGGGGCCGACGACCGAAACCGCGGCGACGGCCCGTTCCCCCTGCTCCTCGGCGACGCGAACCGGGGCGGCCACCGAGGAGATGCCCTCCTCGAGCTCCTCGTCGGTGGCCGCGTAACCGCGCTGGCGTACCTCGGCCAGGATCTGGGTCAACTGCCGGGGGTCGACGACGGTGTAACGAGTCCGGCGGATCAGCCCCGCCTCGAAGATCGCACCCGCCACTGTCGGGTTGAACGCGGCGATCGCCCGCCCGGAGCTCGACGAATGGCCGGGTACGCGGCGCCACGCCGGGCCGTGAAAGCGCGGGTCGAGGCTCTGGGCCTCGAAGCGGTCGAGGAACAGGACCTCCGCCCCGATCGGAATCCCCAACTGGACGAGGTCGCGGACACGGTCGCGCAGGCCCGCGAGGATCGGCACGCTGACCTCGAACAGGTTCAGGCGGTTGAGTGCCAGCTGGCCGTACTCGAACATCCGCATGCCCAACCGGTACCGACCTCGCCCCTGGCGCTCGAGGATCCCGCGCGATGCCATCACCGCGAGCATCCGGCTGGCCGTGCTCTTGGCGATCCCCACCTCGCGGGCGACCGCGGAGGGGCCGAGCTCCGGTGAGACGGTGAAGCAGTCGAGGATCGAGAAGGCGATCGACACCGACTGCAGGGCGTCGGCAGTGTGGGCGGTCACTCGGCCAGGGTAACGACGTTCGCGAGCGGCGAACACGGTAGTTCGTGGAACGAGTGGGCCCAGGTAGCGTGGGCTGGGCCGGAGCCAACCACCGCCGGCATCGTCGAGAGGGAGATGTCTCATGCCGGGTGACGCTGGTGCCGTGCCCATGTGTCCGCACGCCGAGCTCGGCCGTGACTTCAGGCCGTTTGATACGGCGGAGCCGTTCGCCTTCTACGCGCGCGCCCGGGCTCAGGCGCCCATTTTCTACAGCCCGGAGATCGACTACTGGGTCGTCACCCGCTACGAGGACATCCGCGAGATCTTCCGCAACCCGGCGACGTTCTCCTCGGAGAACACCCAGGCGCCGTTCAAGCAGCGCCCGGCGGAGGTCCAGAAGATCCTCGACGACGGCGGCTTCGCGAACGTCTCCGGACTCTCCGGCCGCCAGCCTCCCGATCACACGCGGCTGCGGGGCTTCATCAAGAAGGCCTTCACCCCGCGGCGCGTCGCCTCGCTGGAGCCCGACATTCGCGCGATCGCCACCTTGATGATCGATCGCTTCGCGGACCGCGGCCACGCCGATCTCGTGACCGAGCTCGCGCACGAGCTCCCCGCGCTGGTCATCTTCCGCATGCTGGGCATCCCCGACGCCGACGTCCCCCAGGTCAAGGAATGGGCCCAGAGCCGCGTGTACATGAACTTCGGCGATCGCCCGGTGCACGAGCAGGCACACCACGCCGAGAACCTGATCCTGTACTGGCGGTACTGCCAGGACCTCGTTCAAGCTCGCCTGCGTGATCCCCAGGACGACCTCCCCGGTGACCTGGCGCGGATCTACCTCCAGGGCGATCAGACGCTCACCCCCGACGAGATCGCCGGCCTCGTCTACGGTCAGCTCACCGCCGGCCACGAGACGACGACCGCGCTGCTCGCCAACGGCCTGCGCGAGCTCCTCGACCAGCGGCCGGCATGGGAGGCGATCTGCGGCGATCACGAGCGCATCCCGGCGGCCGTCGAGGAGATGCTGCGGATCAGCGCGCCCGTGTTCACCTGGAAGCGGCTGCACCAAGGCGCCGGTGCAGGTGGGCGGCGTCGACCTGCCGGAGGGGACCAACATCCTGCTGCTGCTGGGCTCCGCGAACCACGACGAGCACGTGTTCCCCGAGCCTGAGCGGATCGACCTGCGACCGTGACAATGCCAGCCGCCATTTGAGTTTCGGGCTGGGAATCCACTTCTGCATCGGGGCGCCGCTGGCGCGGCTGGAGGCGAAGATCGTGCTTGAGGAGCTGAGCTCCCGCCTGCCGGGGCTGCGCCTGGCCACCGACCAGCGCTTTGACTACAGCGCCAACAGCACGTTTCGTGGCCCGTCGCACGTGCTCGCCGAATGGGACGCGGGCGGCGGCTACGCGCTTGATTTCGCACGCTGCCCCGACGATGCGTCCGTTGCCGGCGGCAAGGGCGCGAGCCTGGCCACCCTGTCGGGCGCCGGGCTTCCGGTGCCCGCCGGGGTTCGTCGTGACGACGGCCGCGTTCGACGCTCGCTCGCGAGGTCGATGGCGTACGGAGCCAGATCGCGGAGACGCTCGCCCTGCTGGACCGCGGAGACGTCGCCGCCCTGGAGTCGGGCGCCGCCGGGGTGCGCGGGCTGATCGAGCACGTCACGCTGCCCGGTGACGTGGAGACCGCCGTCCGCGCCGCCTATCGCGCGCTCGGCGATGACGTCCCGGTGGCGGTGCGCTCCAGCGCGAGCATGGAGGACTCGGCGCAGACGAGCTTCGCCGGCCAGCAGGACACCTACCTGTGGATCGTCGGCGAGGACGCGGTGCTCGAGCACGTGCAGCGCTGCTGGGCGAGCGTGTACTCGGCGCGCTCGCTGGCCTACCGCGCCGACCACGCGATCGCCGAGGACGAGGTGAGCATGGCGGTGGTCGTCCAGCGCATGGTCGACGCGCGCGCCGCCGGCGTGGCGATGACGCTCGATCCGCTCACCGGCGACCGCACCAAGATCGTCGTCGAGGCGGCCTTCGGCCTGGGCGAGACCGTCGCCTCAGGGACGGTGACGCCCGACAACTTCGTCGTCGACAAGGTGATCCTGGAGATGGTCGACTCGACGATCGCGCCCAAGGAGATCGAGCTCGTCGCCGACGTCGCCGGGCGGTGCGTGCGCGAGCGCGCAGTCGAGCCTCGAGCGCCAGCTGACGCCGGCGCTCGACGGCGCCCAGGTCAGAGCCGGTGGCGGAGCTGGCCAAGCGGGTCGAGCGCCACTACGGCGCGCCGCAGGACGTCGAGTGGGCGCTCGACGCCGCCGGCGACGTGCTGTTGCTGCAGAGCCGCCCCGAGACCGTGTGGAGCACCCGGAAGCCCGCCGCCGCAGCCCCGACCGGCCAGCCTTACGCGACCGGTCTGACGAGCATCGCCAACACCCTGATCAACCGCCTCGCCGCGAGGAGCAAGCGCCGATGTCGACAACTGAGGTGAAACGGTTCGTCAGCCCCTACGACGACCCGGCGCCCGAGCGGTGCGGAGGGTTGGGAGGAGCTGTACCCGTACTACCTGCGCTTCCGCGAGGATCGCCGCGAGTTCGAGGAGAGCCGGTTCTGGTTCGCCGACCTGCAGCACTGGCCGACGGTGTTCAAGCCGTTCGACACGATCACGGTCGAATTCGCGATCAAGTGCCTCGGCCAGTACAACACCCGTCACCTGCTGATCCCGCCGGCCAACGGGATCGACTACCGGCCGCCAAGGACCCGTGGTTCAACTTCTCCTCGGGCAACGGGATGTACAGCACCGATCGCGTGTGGCTCGACCATCTGGAGATCCCCCTGGGCTTCGTCCGCGACTACGTCGGCCGCCTCCAGGCCGGCGAGCAGATCGAGCGTCCCACCGAGCAGATCCGCGCCGAGCGCGACCGCATCACCGCCGAGTACCGCGAGCTGTTGCCCGACGACGAGGTACGGGCAGTGTTCGACGAGAAGCTCGGGCTCTCCCGGCTCGTGTTCCCCTACGTCGAGGATCACAACTTCTACATCGAGCACTGGTCGCTGTCGATCTTCTGGCGCAAGATCCGCCGGCTGGGCCAGGTGCTCGCCGACGCCGGCTTCTGGAAGGAGGCCGACGACATCTTCTACGTGCGCCGCGACGAGCTGCAGCAGGTGATCTTCGACTACGGCAACGGCTGGGGGGTCGGCGTGGAGCCGATGGGCCCCTACTACTGGCCGTCGGAGATCGCGCGGCGCAAGAAGATCATCGCAGCGCTCGAGCTCAAGGCGCCGGTACCGGCGATGAACGAGCCGCCGGCGGTCGTTACCGAGCCGTTCACGATCATGCTCTACGGGATCACGAGCGAGGCTGTGTCGGGCTGGCTGAACGCCGGCGCCGACACCGGTCACCTCGGGGGGATGGCCGCCTCGCCGGGGGTGGTGGAGGGCGTCGCCCGCGTCGTCGGCGGCGCCGAGGACCTCGACCAGATCCAGCAGGGCGAGGTGCTCGTCACGCGCATCACCGCTCCCAGCTGGGGGCCGGTGTTCGGCCGGATCGCCGCCACGGTCACCGATATCGGGGGCATGATGAGCCACGCGGCGATCGTGTGCCGGGAGTACGGGCTACCGGCCGTGACCGGCGTCGGCTCCGCGACGACCGCGATCCGGACGGGTCAGCGGGTGCGCGTCGACGGCAACAACGGCACGGTCACCATCCTGGATGACTGATCACGGCCCCGTCTGGGCGGCCGCGCGCCCGTACATGCGCGCGCGCAAGAACGACGTCCACATCCCGATGGCCTATGACTACGCGCAGCGGCTGCTCGAGCAGCATCCGGCAGCCGACCCCGAGGTGGTGCTGCTGGCCATCCTCCTGCACGACATCGGCTGGGCGGTCGTCGACCAGGAGGCGATCTATCGCGAGGGATTCGGCCCCGACATGATGCAGTCCGACGTGCGCATCGCCCATGAGCGCGAGGGGGCCCGACTGGCTCGCGAGATCCTGGCTGAGCTGAGTTACCCGGGCGAGGTGATCGACCGGGTGGTCGAGATCATCGACGGCCACGACACTCGGCCGCAGGCGCTGTCCTCCGAGGACGAGCTCGTCAAGGACGCCGACGCGCTGTGGCGCTTCTCGGTGGCCGGGATCGCCGTCGCCTGCGATTGGTTCGCGGAGGCTGCGGACCGCCGAGCTGGCGGCCGACGCAGTGCGGACGTGAGGGCGCTGTGATCGACACCGGCCGCTATGCCCGGATCTACGCGCTGGCCGAGCCCTACTGGCAGACGCGTTCGAACGAGGTCCATGTCCCCGGTGCCTACGCGCTCGCCCAGGAACTCGTCGCCGCCCATCCTCAGGCCGACCCCGACGTCGTCCTGCCCGCGATCCTCCTGCACGACATCGGCTACATGGCTGTGCCCGCCGAGGATCACCTCAAGGGCCTGGCGGGCGCGGTCAAGGGCTGGGAGCCGGACATCACCCGCCGCCACGAGATTCAGGGTGCGGCGCTGGCGGCGGAGATCCTGAGCTCAGTGGGGTGGGATCGCGGGCGGATCGCCGCGATCGCCGACATCGTCGACGGCCACGACTCCCGCGCGGAGGCGGTCAGTCTCGAGGACCAGCTGGTCAAGGACGCCGACAAGCTGTGGCGCTTCACCGAATCCGCCGTGCGCATCTGCCACGTGTGGATGGAGCTGCACACCCGAGCGCTACATGGAGTGGGTCGGCTCGGAGATCGACAGCTGGTTCTTCACACCGACGGCCCGGGAGCTGGCCCAACAGGAGCTGGGCCGCAGCCGGATGGCACTGGCGGCATGACCGACGCCCTCGCCGGCCGGTGCGCGCTGATCACGGGCGCGGGCGGAGGGCTCGGTCGCGCGTTCGCCCTCGGGTTTGCCCGTGCGGGCGCGCGCGTCGTCGCTGCCGATCTCGACGGTGAGGCAGCTGCCGAGACGTGCGCGGCGGTGCTGGGCGACATCGGCGGGAGCGCGGCGGTTCCCGTGACCGTCGATGTCGCCGACGAGGCCAGCACGGCCGCGATGGCGTTGGCGGCGCTCGACGCATTCGGCTCGATCGATGTGCTCGTCAACAACGCTGCCGTCTACGCCGGGTTAGAACGCCGGCCGTTTGATCAGATCGAGGTCGCCGAGTGGGACCGGGTGATGGCGGTCAACGTGCGCGGGTCGTGGTTGTGCGCCCGCGCCTGCAGTGAGGCGCTGCGCGCCGGCGGCGGAGCGATCGTCAACGTCGCCTCGGCCACCGTGATGAGCGGGTCTCCGCTGTGGGCCCATTACGTCGCCTCCAAGAGCGCCCTCATCGGCCTCTCGCGCGTCTTGGCGCGCGAGCTCGGCGACGACGGGGTGCGCGTCAACGCGCTCGCGCCGGGCTTCACCCTGACCGAGGCCAGCCGCGAGCTGATCGACGACGCCGAGTCCTACGGGGTCGCCCGCGGGGCGATCAAGCGCGGCCTTCAGCCCGAGGACATCGTCGGCACCGCGGTGTTCCTGGCGTCCGATGCCGCGTCCATGATCACCGGCCAGACACTCGTGGTGGACGGCGGCCGACAGTTTCTGTGAATGTGAAGACGCACGCCGACGCGACGACGCCCGCCGGCCACGAGGGCTCGGCGGGCGCCGGTCACGAGGGAGGAGGTCGAGGACTACGCGGTCGACGCGCAGGGCGCCGGAACGGCAGGAGAGGCGAGGTCCTGGATGTACTGGGCGATGACGGCTGCCGCGCCGCGGCGGACGCGAGAAGCGGATGAGGTGCTGGGCGAGTCGGCCATCTGTCTACCTCGATGCGATTCGTTGTACGATGCCCGTCGTACGTTAGCACCATGTACGACGATCGTCGTACAAAGTCGGGAGAGCGTCCTATCATGGAGGGGGCAATGCCGATAACACCAGCTACCGAACACATCGCTCATCCGGCGTGCGCCGAGCTCGAGCTTGGAGCTGTGCTCCACGCCCTGTCGGACCCGGTCCGCCTGCGCATCGTGGCCGAGCTGGCCAAGGGCGACGGGGAGTACACCTGCGGCAGCTTCGCGCTTCCGGTGACCAAGTCGACGTGCACGCATCACTTCAAGGTGCTGCGCGAGGCCGGCGTCATCCAGCAGCGCCAGCAGGGCACGACGCGCCTGAACCAGTTGCGCCGCCCCGACCTGGAGAGGCGCTTCCCGGGGCTGCTGGACACGATTCTGCAGGCCGCCGAGAGCGCCCGCAGCGCGCAGGTGAGCATGGTCGCCGGGATGGCGGCGAGCGCCGCGGCCGGCGCCGGGCCGACGCTGCCGGCCCCCGCGCGGGTCCTCTAGCCGCCGCCTTGCGCCGTTGATCGCGCGCTACAGCCGCCGCGAGCTGGCCGATGCCTGGTCTGACCACGCGCGCTGGGAAGCGATGCGACAGGTCGAGGTCGCCGCGTGCGAGGAGATGGAGGGGCCCACCGAGGCCGAGCTCGACGCGATCCGCGCCGCCACCTTCACCGTCGCGGCGATCGACGAGCGCGAGAAGATCACCGATCACGACACGGCTGCGTTCGTCGACGTGCTCTCGGACTCGGCCGGTCCGGCCGGACGCTGGATCCATTACGGGCTGACCTCCTCCGACGTGCTTGACACCGGCCTCGCGCTGCAGATCAAGCACGTCGCCGAGCTGGTGCTCCCCGATGCCCGCCGCCTCGTCGAGGCCCTCGCCGCCCGAGCGCGCGAGCACGTCGACACCCTGTGCGTCGGGCGCACGCACGGCATCCACGCGGAGCCGACGACGTTCGGGATCAAGCTGGCGGGGTTCGCCTTCGAGGCCGACCGCAACGCGCGCCGGCTGGAACGCGCCTTCGCCCAAGCGTGCGTCGGGGCTGTCAGCGGCGCCGTCGGGACCTACTCGGCGACCTCGCCGGAGTTCGAGGCGCGCGTGCTGGCGCGGCTCGGCCTCGAGCGCGAGCCGGTCTCCACCCAGGTCGTCGCCCGCGACCGCCACGCCGAGCTGCTATCGGCGATCGCCGTCGCCGGAGCGGGCCTCGAGCGGTTCACCACCGAGATCCGCCATCTGGCGCGCACCGAGGTGGGCGAAGTGTCCGAGCCGTTCGGCCGCGGCCAGAAGGGCTCCAGCGCGATGCCCCACAAGCGCAACCCGATCAAGTCCGAGCAGGTCACGGGGCTGGCCCGCGTGCTGCGGGGCTACGCCTCGGCGGCCCTCGAGGACGTCGCCCTGTGGCACGAGCGCGACATCTCGCACTCCTCAGTGGAGCGCATCATCCTCCCCGACGCGACCACCCTGCTTGACCACATGCAGCGCCGAGTGCTCGGCCTCGTCGAGGGGATGGTCGTCAACGCCGAGCGGATGGGCGAAAACCTCGAGCTGACCCACGGCGCGCTCTTCTCCCAGCGGGTGCTGCTCGCCCTCGTCGCCGCCGGCTCCACCCGTGACGACGCCTATCGCGTCGTGCAGCGCCTCGCCCAGCAGGCGATCGCCGAACGGGTGGCGCTGCGTGGGCTACTGGCCGCCGATCCGGCCGGATCGGGTCTGGACCTCGACGCGATCTTCGACTACGTGCCGTTCGTGCGCCATGCCGGCGAGATCGTCGCCCGGCTGGACGCCATCGCCTGACGGACGGTCTCAGGCAGCGAAGATCTGCAGCAGCGTGTAGACGATCGCCTGCCGGGGCGGTCGCCGATCGCTGGTCAGCCAGTCGATGATCAGCCCGTCGGTGGCGCCGACCAGCGCCACGGCGGTCATCCGCCGGTCACCGCGGCCCAGCGGTCCGAGGTCATCGAGTTCCGCGGCCTGGGCGGCGATCAGCTCGGCGTAGGCCCGCAGCACCCCGCGCCGCTGTGCCTCCAGGCCGGCGCTGACCCCCACCATCTCGAAGTAGTTGACGCGCGCGGCCCGTTCGTCGGCCAAGGTGGCGGTCACGAAGGCGGTCAGCCCGGCTTTCAACCGCGTCGCCGGTTCGGGGGGCGAGGCGGCGATCGCGACCTGCACCTTGGCGAGGACGGTCTGGACGTGGCGGTCATAGACGGCCCCCAGAAGCTCCTCGCGGGTCGCGAACTGCTCGTAGAAATACCGGGGGTTGAGGCTGGCCTCCGCGCACAGCGCCTCGATCGTCACCGCCGCGAAGCCCTCGGTCCCGAACAGCTCCAGACCCGCGTCGAGCAGCTGCTCGCGTCGCTCTGCGCGTCGCTCGGTCGCCGTCTTGCCGCCGTAGCGGCGGTCTCCGGTGATCACGGTCATCTGGAAAGACAGCTTGACAGATGCCGAGGCGGTGTCTGATACTGGCAAGCGGGCTTACCAGATGTTCAACCTGATTCTCTACGCCGTCCCGTACTTTGTCGCCCTGCTGGCGATCGAATGGGTGACGTTCCACCACACGGGCGACCGCGACGCCGCGATGGCCGGCTACGACGTGCGCGATACGGCCACTAGCCTGTCGATGGGCATCGGCAACCTCGTCATCAGCCTCGGCTGGAAGCTCGTCGTGGTGGCGATCTACTCCGGCGTCTACGAGCTGACGCCGCTGCGGGTCCCGTCAGACGCCTGGTGGGCATGGGCGCTGCTGTTCTTCGCCGACGACGCCGCGTACTACTGGTTTCACCGCGTCAGCCACGAAGTGCGCGTGTTCTGGGCCAGCCACGTCGTGCACCACTCCAGCCAGCACTACAACCTCTCGACGGCGCTGCGTCAGACATGGGTGCCGATGACCTACTTCCCGTTCTGGCTGCCGCTCGCCCTGATCGGGATCAAGCCCTGGATGATCGTGCTGCAGCAGTCGATCAGCCTCGTCTACCAGTTCGGGATCCACACCGAGCGCGTCGGCCGCCTGTGGCGCCCGCTCGAGTTCGTGCTCAACACGCCATCACACCACCGCGTGCACCACGGCTCCAACCAGCTGTATCTGGACCGCAACTACGCCGGCATCCTGATCGTCTGGGACCGGCTGTTCGGCACCTTTCAGGGTGAGGACGAGCCGGTCCGCTACGGACTGACCAAGAACCTCACGACGCACCATCCCGTGCGGGTGGCCTTCCACGAGTACGCGGCGATCGGGCACGACCTGCGCCGGGCACGGGGATGGCGCGAGCGGATGGGTTATGTGTTCCGCGGGCCCGGCTGGTCGCCAGCTGCGGGGCCGGCGGCGGTGGCCCGGGGGGGCGGTCCGGACAGCAGCCAGCGCACGGCCGCGACCACCACGTCCTGATCCTGCGGCGGGTGGGCGAGCCGGTCGAGCAGGAGCCCGTCGAGCATCACCGCCATCGCCCGGCCGTCCCGCCCCGGATCCTCCGAGCCCATGCCGGCCACGATCGTCGCGCACATGTCCCAGAAGATCTGAGCGGCCTGGGTCATCCGCACGGCGTGGGCGGGCTCGCGCGCGCCCTGGAGCTCGAGCTCCATGCGCGCGAGGTGGTGCGTAGCCGCGCCGTCCATCCACGCGGCCAGCGCGACGGCCACCGCGTCGGCATCGGGGGCCTCACCGGCGGCGATCTGCTCCTGCACCGGGGCGGCGATCGCCGCCGCCTGGCGCTCTGATTCTTGGCAGAGCCAGTCGACGAGCGCCGAGATCAGGCCGTCGCGGCTGCCGAACCAGTAGTGGAGAAATCATGACGCGATCGCGCACCACGCTCGTCCTGCTCCTGGCCTGCGTCGCCCAGTTCATGCTGCTGGTCGACGACACCATCACCAACGTCGCCCTGCCCACCATCGGCCGCGAGCTGAGCTTCTCCGAGGCTGATTTGTCCTGGGTCGTCAACGCTTACCTGCTGACCTTCGGTGGCCTGCTCCTCGTCGGCGGGCGCCTGGCCGACCGCTTTGGCCCGCGGCGGGTGTTCACCATCAGCCTCGCTGGCTTCGCCACCGCCTCCGTGCTGTGCGGACTGGCCCCGACGTCCGGCGTACTCGTCGGCGCGCGAGCTGCCCAGGGCGCGTTTGGCGCGCTGCTGTCGCCGTCGGCGCTGGCCCTGCTGCTGGCCGCCTCGCCGCAGCCGGAGGCACGGCGTCGCGCGCTGGCCATCTGGGCCGGCCTGCTCGGGCTCGGCGCCGCCACCGGGCTCCTCGCCGGCGGGGCGCTCGTGCAGCTGGCGAACTGGCGCTGGATCTTCCTCGTCAACGTCCCGGTCGCGGCCTTCGCGCTGGCCGCTGTCCCCCGGGCGATCGCGCGCGACGATCCCAACGGCCGGCGGGGGCTGCCCAACGTGGGCGGCGCGGGCCTGGCGACGCTCGCCCTGCTGCTGTTCGTCTACACCGTCGTCGAGACCGACTCGCATGCCTGGACGTCGGCCTGGACGCTCGGCGGCCTGGCGGCCGTCGTGCTGTTGGCGATCGCCTTCGCCGTCAGCGAACGGCGCACCGGCTCGCCGCTGCTGCCGGCCGAGCTGCTGCGCCGGCCCCTGGCGCTGCGCGCCGATCTGGTGATCTTCTTCGCCGCCGCCGGCCTGCTCGCGATGTTCTTCTTCCAGACCCTGTATCTCCAGCGCGTCCTCGGCTTCGGCCCGCTGACGACCGGGCTGTCGTTCTTGCCCTTCGCGCCGCGATGGGCGCCGCCTCGGCTGCCATGGGGCGTCTGCCGCAGAGCGTCGACCCGCGGCTGCCGATCGCCGGCGGTTGCGGGCTGGCGACCGCCGGGCTATGGCTGATGGCGGGGCTGACCCCCGCCAGCACGTATGGCGCCGACGTCCTTCCGGCTCTCCTGCTGGCCGGGCTCGGGCTCGGGCTGGCCTTCGTGCCGATCATCGGGCTGGGCACCGGCGACGCCGAGGAGCGCGACGGCGGCCTCGCCTCCGGGCTGATGACGACCGCTCAGCAGACCGGCGGCGCGACCGGGATCGCCGCTCTGATCACGGTCGCCACGACGCATACGACCGCCGCCCTGCGGACGGGCGCGCGGCCGGCAAGTGCCCTCAGCGACGGCTTTCAGGCAGCCTTCCACGTCGAGGCCGGGATCATCGCCGCGGCGGGCATTCTGGCCGTCGTCCTGCTGCGCCGCGCGAGGGCCGCCAGGCGGTCTCATCGACTCGAGCAGGTCGTCATAACCAGCCGCTAGCATCGCCCGATGTGAGCGCCCTTTCCGACCTCCCACTTCTCGCTTCCGGCAAGGTCCGGGAGATCTATGACCTCGGCGACGAGCTGCTGATCGTCGCCTCGGACCGGATCTCGACGTATGACGTCGTCCATCCCACGCCGATCCCCGACAAGGGCGCGGTCCTCACCGGGCTCTCGGCGTTCTGGTTCGATCGCACCCGGGACATCGTCGCCAACCATGTCGTCTCGGTGACCGACGGGGTGCCCGCCGAGGCTCGCGGCCGCGGCATGGTCGTGCGCAAGCTGAAGATGCTGCCCGTCGAGTGCGTCGTGCGCGGTTACATCACCGGCTCCGGCTGGAAGGATTACCAGGCGACCGGCGCCGTCTCGGGGATCACGCTCCCCGACGGCCTGCGCGAATCCGATCGCCTGCCCGAGCCGCTGTTCACCCCGAGCACGAAGGCCGACGTCGGCCACGACGAGGCGATCGACTTCGAGGGAGCCGTCGAGCTGATCGGCGACCGCGAGCTGGCGCAGCGCGTCCGCGACGTCTCGCTGGCGCTCTACGAGCATGGCGCCGACCACGCGCGCGCCAGCGGGATCATCCTCGCCGACACCAAGTTCGAGCTCGGGCTCGACGCCGACGGCGTGCTGACGATCGGCGACGAGATCTGCACGCCTGACTCCTCGCGCTTCTGGCCGGCCGATACCTATGAGCCCGGCCGCGGCCAGCCCAGCTTCGACAAGCAGTTCGTGCGCGACTGGGCGTCCGGCACGGGATGGGATCGCAACCCGCCCGCGCCGCCGATCCCCGACGAGGTGGTCGCTCGCACGCGCGAGAAGTACGTCGAGGCCTACGAGCGGATCACCGGCGAGCCCTTCGACGCCTGGCTCACCCGCACGGGCGCGTAGTGGCCACGCGCGCGCGGGTTCTGGTCACGCCCAAGGCGGGCATCCTCGATCCCCAGGGCCAGGCAGTCGAGCGCGCGCTGCCCGCGCTCGGCTTCACCGGCGTGCGCAACGTGCATGTCGGCCGGATGATCGAGCTCGACATCGAGGATCCGGCGCGCCTGCCGGAGATGTGCGAGCGGTTGCTTACCAACCCGCTTATCGAGGATTATCAAATCGTTGACGCCGACGGAGCAGAGCTGCCGACGTGAAGTTTGGAGTCATCCGCTTTCCGGGGTCCTGCGACGAGGTCGACGCGCAGCTGGCCTGCCAGCGGGTCGGCGAGGCGGTCATCCTGTGGCACGGCGATCACGACCTCCAGGGCGTCGACGCCGTCGTCGTTCCCGGCGGCTTCTCCTATGGCGACTACCTGCGGGCGGGAGCGATCGCCCGCTTTGCCCCGGTGATGGAGCAGGTCGCCGAGTTCGCCGCCGCCGGCGGTCTCGTGCTGGGGATCTGTAACGGCTTTCAGGTGCTGTGCGAGGCCGGCCTGTTGCCAGGGGCACTGTTGACCAACACGAGCCTGCGCTTCGTCTTTCGACAGGTTTTTATTGATGTCGTCAGCACCGACTCCCCGTTCACGAGGGCGTGCGCGGTCGGTGACCGGCTGTCGATCCCCGTCAAGCACATGACCGGCTGCTACTACGCGCCGCCCGCGTTGCTCGACGAGCTGACGACCGGCGACCAGATTCTCTTGCGCTACGCGCCGGGCCACAATCCCAACGGCTCGCTGGACGACATCGCCGGGGTGTGCAACGAGGCGCGCAACGTGTTCGGCCTGATGCCCCATCCCGAGCACGCCGTCGACCCGCTCACCGGGTCCACCGACGGGCTGGAGATCTTCACGTCCATCGCCGCCCACCTTGCCGACCGCGTCGCCGTCTGATCATCGCCACCGCGCGCTCGGGCTGACCGACGCCGAGTACGAGCTCATCGTCGAGCTCCTCGGCCGCGCCCCCGGCGCCACCGAGCTGGCGATGCTGTCGCTGATGTGGTCCGAGCACTGCGCCTACAAGCACTCCAAGAAGCTGCTGCGCCGCCTGCCCACCGAGGGCCCGCATGTACTGATGGGCCCGGGGGAGAACGCCGGGGTGGTCGACATCGGCGGCGGGTTGGGCGTTGCCTTCAAGGTCGAGTCCCACAACCACCCGAGTGCTGTTGAGCCGTTCCAGGGCGCGGCCACCGGCGTCGGCGGGATCCTGCGCGACATCTTCGCGGTCGGTGCCCGACCGATCGCGGTGCTCGACTCGCTGCGTTTCGGCGAGCCCGCGGACTCCGAGCGCTCCCGCTACCTGCTTGAGCACGCCGTCGCCGGCATCGGTCACTACGGCAACTCGATCGGCGTGCCCACCGTCGGGGGCGAGATCTACTTCGAGCCCTCCTACGAGCAGAACTGCCTCGTCAACGCCATGTGCCTGGGGCTGGCGCCCCACGCCCGGCTGATCCGCTCCGCCGCGGCGGGACCGGGCAACGTGCTCGTGCTGCTCGGGGCGCTGACCGGCCGCGACGGCATCGGCGGCGCCTCGGTGCTGGCGTCGGCCGAGCTGGTCGGTAGCGAGGGCGACGGGGTCAAGCGCCCGTCGGTGCAGATCGGCGATCCGTTCGCCGAGAAGAAGCTGCTCGAGTGCTCCCTGGAGCTGCTCGACTCCGAGCTGCTCGTCTCCCTCCAGGACCTCGGCGCCGCCGGGCTGACCTCTTCGGCGTCGGAGATGGCCTCGAAGGGGGGGGTCGGCCTCGACATCGACTGCGCGCGCGTACCCCTGCGCGAGGCCGCCATGGAGCCGTTCGAGATCATGGTCTCCGAGTCCCAGGAGCGGATGCTGTGCGTCGTCGAGCCCGCGCGGGTCGACGAGGTGATCGCCGTCTGCGAGCGATGGGAAACACTGGCCACCCCGATCGGCGTCGTCACGGACTCCGGGCGGATGCGAATCCGGTCTCACGGCGACGTCGTCGCCGAGCTACCGGTGGGCATCCTCGTCGACGACTGCCCCCTTTATGACCTTAAGCCCGAGCCGGTGACGCAGCCCGCGCTGTTATATCCCGCCGGCCCGGCGCTGCTCAGCGGCGACGAGACGACCGCCGAGACGCTGATGGCGCTGCTCGGGTCAGCCAACCTCGCCTCGCGCCGGCCGGTGTTCGAGCAGTACGACCCGGTCGTGCAGTCGCGCACCGTGCGCCGGCCCGACGATGCCGACGCCGCCGTGCTGATGCTGGATGTGGGCGGGACCGAAAAGACCGCGATCGCGGTGGCGATCGACGGCAACGGGCGGCGGGTGGCGTGCGACCCGCGGGCGGGCGCCACCGAGGCGGTCTACGAGTGCGCGGCCAATCTCGCCTGCGTGGGGGCCACGCCGCTGGGGCTGACCAACTGCCTGAACTTCGGAAACCCCGAGAAGCCATGGGTCGCCTGGCAGCTGATCGAGGCCGTGGAGGGCATCGCGTCCGCCTGCGAGGCGCTCGGCGTCCCCGTGGTCGGCGGCAACGTCTCGCTGTACAACGAGGCCCCGAGCGGCCCGATCTACCCCACGCCGGTGATCGGCATGGTCGGCCGCCTGCCCGATCCGGCCCGGGCCGGCCGGCTCGGCTTTGCCGTCGAGGGCGACGCGATCGCCCTCGTCGGGTCGCTGGACTCGGCCGGGGCGGCCGGCTCCGAGCTCGCCAAGCTCCGAGGGGAGACGGTCGCCGGCCCCCTGCCGCCTCTCGATGCGCACGCCGCCGCCGCGGCGCACGAGCGCATGCGCTTGCTGGTCAACTCGGGCGCCCTGACCAGCGCCCACGACGTGGCCGAGGGCGGCCTTGCGGTGGCGATCGCCGAGTCCTGCATCGCCGGGGAACTCGGCGCGCGCGTGACCCTGCCGGCGGGGCTCGATCCATTCGCCGAGGCGCCGGGCCGGGCGTTCGTGGTCTCGGGCCCGGAGGCGGCGCTGACCGGCCTTCCGATTATCGGCCGCGTTGGCGGCGACGAGCTGAAGATCGACGGACTCGTGGACATCGCAGTTTCCGTGATGCGCGACGCGCGGGCCCGAGGACTCGCTCAGCACCTGTGAAGGGCGTTGCTAAGGTCAGTCGCCCAGGCTCCTGAAATGGACCTCTCGCTCGACCAACGCGACGGCCCCCGCGACGAGTGCGGAGTGTTCGGGATCTACGCCCCCGAGCACGACGTCGCCCGCCTCGCCTACTTCGCCCTATTCGCGCTTCAGCACCGCGGCCAGGAGTCTGCGGGCATCGCCACCGCCAGCCACGGCGGCAATATCATCGCGATCCGCGACCAGGGACTCGTCTCGCAGGTGTTCGACGAGAACACCCTGCGCTCGCTGCTCGGCGATATGGCGATCGGCCACGTGCGTTATTCGACCACCGGCTCCTCGGATTGGGAGAACGCTCAGCCGATCGTCCGCGACGACCGCCGCACGCTCGCCCTGGCGCACAACGGCAACCTGATCAACGCCGTCGAGCTCCACGCCGAACTGCGCGGCGCCGACGTGCCGTTTCGCTCCACCTCGGACTCGGAGATCATCGCCGCGATGCTGGCCACGCATCCCGCCGAGCGGATCGAGGACGCCGTCGCCGACGTGCTGCCCCGCCTGCGCGGCGCCTTCTCCACGGTCGTCGTGACCGACGAGGCCGTCGTCGCCTTTCGCGACCCGGCCGGCCTGCGGCCGCTGGTGCTCGGCCGGATCGACCCGATCGAGGGTTCCGACGCCGGGCCCTCCTATTGCGTGGCCAGCGAGTCGTGCGCGTTCGATCTGATCGGTGCCACCTACATGCGCGACGTGGAGCCCGGCGAGGTGGTCACGCTGTCGGAGCGAGGATTAGAGTCACGGCAGGTGACCGAGGGCGAGCGCCACGCCTTCTGCGTGTTCGAGTACATCTACTTCGCCCGGCCCGATTCGCGGATGGCCGGCACGGTGCTGCAGGTCGCCCGCGCCCGCATGGGCGAGATCCTGTGGCGCGAGGCGCCCGTCGACGCCGACGTCGTGATCCCGGTGCCCGACTCGGGCAATGCCGCCGCTCGCGGTCTCGCCCGCGCGGCCGGATTGCCCCAGGACGACGGCTTCATCAAGAACCGCTATGTCGCCCGGACGTTCATCCAGCCCGGTCAGGAGCTGCGCCGTCAGGGCCTGCGGCTGAAGTTCAACCCGCTGCGCGAGGTCGTGGAGGGCAAGCGCCTGGTCGTCGTCGACGACTCGATCGTCCGTGGCAACACGACCCGCCAGATCGTGCAGATGCTCCGCGATGCCGGTGCCGCCGAGGTCCACCTACGGATCTCCGCCCCGCCGATCAAGCACCCCTGCCACTACGGGATCGACATGTCCACGCGCGAGGAGATGATCGCCCACGGGCGCACCGTCGAGCAGGTGTGCGCCGAGGTGGGCGCCGACTCACTGCACTACCTGTCCCTGGAGGGGGTCTACGAAGCCGTCAGGGTCTCGCGCAGCGAGCACTGCGATGCATGCTTCTCCGGCCATTACCCCCTGGCCGGCACCGAGGAGTCAGGCGGGAAGTACTCGCTCGAGCTCCCGCTCGCTCCCGCATAGCACCGCGCATCGGCCGTTCGTCCGTTCCGGCCCCTCCGCGGGGTCGACCATTCGTCCACCCGGATGCACTTTTCTTCAGGGTTGCGAGACGCCAGACGAATTGCACACCCTTGGCAAGGGTGAGGCTCCGCATGGACGCGGCCCTCAAGACATGGGAGCGACGATGATCCTAAGTAAGGCGATACGCATCGCGGCGCCGTTGACGGGAGTGGCCGCGGCCCTGGTGCTCGCCGGCCCGGCATCAGCGGCACCGACCAATCCATTCGGCTGCCGGGCAAGCGTGCAGGGATTGCACATCGCCCCGCTGCCGGCGGCTGAGCCGTCGGTGGCCAATCCGGCCGAGAATCCGTGCGCGACCGACAGCGCCGGCGCCAGCCAGTCGAGCACCGGCTCCACGGCCGCCGGCTCGACCTCCGCCGGACCGAGCGGTGCCTACACGGTGTCCGACACCTCGACCCCGGGTGCCACCGCACTCGCCTCGGTCGACGGCGGAACCGTGGCCGGAACCAGCAACACCGTTGCCCTGACCGGTCCTTCGAGCGCTCAGGCCTCCTATGTGTGCGTGAACGGCGCGGTCGTTGCCTCGGGCGTCTCCGATGTGAGCGCCGCCGTGATCAACGGCCAGACGGTCCGGCCGTCCAGCCCCGGCGCCGAGACGACTACCCAGCTCGGCGGCGGCTCCTACGCGACGATCAACCAGCAGGTGCAGGATGTGGCATCGCTCACCCAGCGGCTCGTGTTCATGCACATTGCCGGCGTGGGCGACTACGTGCTCGGCGAGGCTCAGGTCACGCGTCCGGCGGGCAATCCGTGTCCGCCCGGCAACGGCGGCTCGGGCGCGGGCTCAGGTGGCGGTGGCTCGGGCAGCGTTGGCTCGGGCTCGGGTGGCGGTTCGGGATTGGACTCGACCGTTGCGCCCTGCCCGACCGGTTCTACGCTGGTCGCCAGTCAGCAGCTGTGCGAGATCGTGCAGGGGGACGGCGAGGGCAACATCGTCGTCAGCAAGCCGTTCGCCGGCCCGACGGGCGGCTCTGTCGTCTCGTTGGCAGCCGCTCGCGCGAAGATGAAGAGCCCGTGCCTTACGGGCAAGGGCCCGAAGTTTGTCGTCATGGGCACCAACAAAGCCAACAGGATCACGGCGGCCAAGACCGCTGAGCGCATCCTCGCCATGGGCGGTAACGACATCGTCATCGTCAGGCGCGGCGCCTCGTGCGTCGACGGCGGAGCGGGCAAGGACACGATCTCGGGTGGCAGCGGCAAGGTCCGGCTGTTCGGTGGCACCGGCAATGACAAGCTGAGCGCCAAGAACGGCAGCTCCTACATCAGCGGCGGCAACGGCGCGGACCGGATCACCGCCGGCAACGGCCGCGATCGTGTGTTCGGTGGCGCCGGCAAGGACACGATCACCGTCGGCACGGGCAAAGACCACCTGTTCGGGGGCGCCGGCAACGACCGGCTTCGTGCGGGCGGGAGGACCGAGTACATCAACGGCGGGAAGGGGAAGGACGTGGCCTACGTAACCGCCAAGGGCATGAAGTACGCCCACCGGCACGGCTGCGAGAAGGTTCACCGCATCCGCGCCAAGCACTGAACGCGCCGGGGGCGGCGCTATCGTCGGCCGCCCCCATGGACGCGTCCCCGGCACTGCAGCGACTGTTCGGCTTCTCGGAATTCCGGCCCGGGCAGCCCGAGGCCATCGCCGCCGCGCTCAACGACCGCGACGCGCTCGTGGTGATGCCCACCGGCGCCGGGAAGTCGCTCTGCTATCAACTACCCGCGCTCATGCGAGACGACCTGACGATCGTCGTCTCGCCGCTGGTGGCGCTGATGCACGATCAGGCGTGGGCGATTCACCGGATCGCCCCCGGCACGGTGACCATCGTCAACGCCCAGCGCAGCGGGGTGGCCAACGCCCAGGCGATGGAGCGCGTGCGCGCCGGCGAGGTGCGGCTGCTGTACGTCGCTCCCGAGCGGTTCGGATCGCCGGCGTTCGCCCGCGCGCTGGCCGACACGAAAGTGGGTCTGTTCGTCGTCGACGAGGCCCACTGCGTCTCGCAGTGGGGGCACGATTTCCGGCCGGACTATTTCACGCTCGCCGACGCCGCCGAGCGTGTCGGCGCACGGGCGACGCTCGCGCTGACCGCCACGGCCACCCCGCGGGTCGCCGTCGACATCGCCGCCCGTCTGCGCCTGCGCGATCCCGTGCGGGTGACCACCGGCTTCGACCGGCCTAATCTCAGCCTCGCCGTCGTGCCATGCCGCGGCGGGACCGACAAGGAGCGCCGCCTGGTCGCGGCCCTTTCGGGCGACGACGCGCTGCCGGCGATTGTCTACGCGGGAACCCGGAACGCCTGCGAGGAGCTGGCCGGGGTGCTGGACTCAGCCCTCGACGAGGGCGTCGTCGCCTACCACGCCGGGATGGCCCGGGGCACGCGGGCCGCCGTGCAGGAGCGTTTCATGAGCGGCGAGGCGAGCGTGATCGTGGCCACCAATGCGTTCGGCATGGGGATCGACAAGTCAGACGTGCGCACCGTCTGTCATGCCACCGTTCCCGGCTCGCTGGAGGGCTACTACCAGGAGGCCGGCCGCGCCGGGCGCGACGGCCGGCCGGCCCGGTGCCTGCTGTTCGCCGAGGGCCGCGACAAGGGACTGCACGTGTTCTTCATCCAGCGCTCCCAGTTGTCCGCCGAGGCCTTCGAGCGCGTCGGCGAGCGGCTGGCGTGGGCCGGTTGCGACGGGCGCTACGACGTGCCGTTGTCGGACCTGTACGGCCTGGCCGCCGAGAAGGGCCGGGGCGATGCCGACACGGTGCGCGCCGTGATCGGCCACTTGGCGCGCGCGGGCGTACTCGCGCCCCTCCCGGCCCCACCCGACCGGGCCGTTGGCCAGATCACCGGCGGCTGGGACCGCCGAGCGGCGGCGCTGTGCATCAGCTCCTCGCGTGAGGCCGAGCGCGTGCGCTGGGCGCAGTACCGGGCGATATGGGAGTACGTCGACGGCGACGCCTGCCGGCGCGAGACACTGCTGCGGTACTTCGGCGACCCGGCGGCGCCCGCCGCCGAGGGTCGATGCTGTGACGTCTGCGAGCCGGATCTGGTGCCGGCTCCGGTGACGCTGGCACGCGTCATGCCGGCCGGGGCGGTGGATGATCTTGACAGCGCCATCGTCGAGGTGGTCGTCACGGCCCGTCCGCCGGTCGGGCGCACCCGAGCGGTCGAGATCCTCCGCGGCGGGCGATCCAAGGCGGTCGCCCAGTACGCCTACGACGGACTGCGGGGCTACGGGTCCTTCTCGCACCTGCGCTCCGACGAGGTGCTCGGTCGCGTCGACGAGCTGCTCAACGCGGGTCGGCTGTGCACCACCGGAGGGCGCTTTCCCAAGCTGCGCGCGGCATGAACGTCGGCGTCCTGGCCTCAGGCGCCGGCACCAACCTCCAGGCGCTGATCGACCGCGCGCACGGCCGTGACGGCGTGCAGCTGGTCGCGGTCGCCTCCGACAAGCCGGAGGCACGCGCGCTCGCCCGTGCCAACGAGGCGGGGATCGCAGCCGAGGCATTCGGATCGGCCGGCTTCGCCGATCGGCCCGCTCGCGATGCCGCGGTCGCCGCCTGGCTGTGCGAGCGCGGCGTCGAGCTGGTCGTGCTCGCCGGCTACATGCAGCTGCTCAGCCCGGAGTTCCTGGCAGCGTTCCCGGATGCGGTCATCAATGTGCACCCGGCGCTGCTGCCGGCGTTCCCGGGTCTGCGGGCAGTCCAGCAGGCCCTCGACTACGGGGTCAAGGTCTTCGGTGTCACCGTGCACTTCGTCGATGGCGGGGTGGACAGCGGTCCGGTGATCCTCCAGCGGGCCCTCGAGCTGCCTCGCGCCCGAAGCGCCGCGGACGTGCTCGAGCGCCTTCATCCGGTCGAGCACGAGCTGCTGGTGGAGGCGGTCGGCCTGCTCGCTCGCGGAGCCGTCAGCTTCGATCCCGGCAACCCGCGGCGTGTCGTAATCGCACGGTAAAGTCGAGGTTTATGGAGACCGATGTCAATCCCTTGACCGCCGTGGCGCCGTCTGTGGGCGAGATCGGGCCCAGGGTCCGGCGCGCCCTGCTATCGGTCTCTGACAAGACGGGAATCGTCGAATTCGCCCGCGGCCTCGCGGAGCTGGGGATCGAGATCATCTCCACCGGCGGCACGGCCGGCGAGCTCGCCGATGCGGGCATAAAGGTGCGCTCCATCAGTGACCTCACCGGCTTTCCGGAGATCATGGATGGCCGGGTCAAGACGCTGCATCCGAAGCTCTATGCGGGTCTCCTGGCGGTCCGCGACAACTCGGAGCACATGCGCGCCGCCGAGGAGCACGGGGTCGAGTTCGTCGACCTCGTGTGTGTCAACCTGTACCCGTTCGAGCGCACGGCGGCCCGCCGTGGAGCCTCCGACGAAGAGGTCATCGAGAACGTCGACATCGGCGGCCCGACGATGATCCGCGCCGCCGCCAAGAACCACGCCTACTCGGCGCCGGTGGTCGACCCGGTCAGCTATGACGCGGTGCTCGACGAACTGCGCGAGTCCGATTCCCACCTCTCGTTCGGCACCCGCGAGAGCCTCGCCTCGGAGGCGTTCGCCTACACGGCGCGCTATGACACCGCGATCGCGCGCTGGTTTCAGGAGAAGCGCGAGGACTTCCCGCCGCTGTTCGTGCGCGCCTTCGAGAAGATCCTCGAGCTGCCCTACGGCGAGAATCCCCATCAGCGCGCCGCGTACTACGAGCAGGTCGGGGCCCGCACTCATGTGCTGTCGATGGTCTCCCAGCTGGGCGGCAAGCCGATCTCGTTCAACAATTTGCTCGATCTCGATGCCGGGCGCCTGCTGCTGTCCGAGTTCCAGATTCCGGCGTGCGTGATCATCAAGCACAACAATCCGTGCGGGGTAGCGGTGGGATCGACGGCGCTCGAGGCTTACCGGCGCGCCTTCGCCTGCGATCCGCAGTCGGCCTTCGGCGGCATCGTCCTTCTCAACCGCCGCGTCGACGCCGAGCTGGCCAAGGAGTTGGCCGACCAGTTCATCGAGGTCCTGTTCGCCCGCGGTTACGACGACGGCGCGCTGGCCACGCTGGCCGAGAAGCCGAACACGCGGATCCTCGACGACCGCGAGCGCCGCACCCCCAACATGATCGAGCCCCATCTGCGCCAGGTCGTCGGCGGCCTGCTCGTGCAGGATCGGGACTTCGACCTCGAGGAGCGCGGCGAGATGCAGGTCGTCACCGAGCGCCGCCCCACCGAGGCCGAGTGGCAGGAGCTCTCCTTCGCCTGGCGCGTGTGCAAGCACGTCAAGTCCAACGGCATCGTCATCAGCAAGCACCTGTCCACGATCGGCATCGGCGCCGGTCAGATGAGCCGCGTGGACGCCGTCCGTCTGGCGCTGGAGAAGGCGCCCGACGACGTGGCCGGCGGCGTGCTCGCCTCCGATGCCTACTTCCCCTTCGCCGATGGGCCGGAGCTGGCCCTCGAGGCCGGGATCAAGGCGATCATCCAGCCCGGCGGCTCGGTGCGCGACCACCTGACCGTCGAGGCCCTCGACCGCGCCGGCGGGGCGATGGTGTTCACTAGCCGGCGCCACTTCCTGCATTGACCGAGCGGCTCCCCGGCGACCCCACCTCGCCCTATGAGCGCGCGTATGGCTTCAGCCGCATCGTGCGCGCGGGTGACTTCGTACTCATCGGCGGCATGACATCCGTCGACGAGGACGGAGCCGTGATCGGCGAGACCCCGTACGAGCAGACGGTCGAGATCCTGCGCAAGGTCCGGCACGAGCTCGGCCGCGGCGATGTCGGGGTCGCCGACGTCATCCAGACGCGGGTCTACGTCACTGACATCTCCCGCGCCGACGAGGTCGGCCGCGCCCACGGCGAGCTCTTCGCCTCGCACCGTCCCCTCATGACGATGGTCGAGATCAGTAGCCTGATCGATCCCCGCATGCTCGTCGAGATCGAGACCGTTGCCTACGCAGGCTGACGCCGCCACGTGAGTCGGCGTCGGCGCGCAGGACTCATGGTCCTCGCAGGTCTGGGGGTCCTCACGGCGGTTGCCGTGCTCATCGCCACGCAGGCGCCGGTCGCCCGCGCCGCGTTCTCGGTCTCAGTGACCCGCACGCCGGTCACGCGGCCGCTGGCCGACGACTTCCTCGGACTCGCGCTCGAGTACGGCACGGTCCCCGCCTGGGAGGGGACGGGGTCCGCGGGGGTCAACACGCCGCTGATCGGGCTCGTGCGCGGGCTGAACCCGGTCGGACGACCGCTCGTGCGGGTCGGCGGGCAGAGCACCGATCGCTCGTGGTGGCCGGTCCCCGGCCTCGCCCGTCCGCTCGGCGTCACCTATGACCTGACCTCGGCGTGGACGGCCGCCGCCCGGACCTTTGCCAAGTCGCTCGACGCACGCCTGATGCTGGGCCTCAACCTCGAGGCCAACCGCACGCGGATTCCCGCGCAGGAAGGCAAGCGGCTGCTTGCGGGGATCGGTTCTCAGTACGTCTCCTCATTCGCGATCGGCAACGAGCCCGAGCTGTATCACTTCACCCCGTGGTATCGCGTCGTCAACGGTCACCCCGTCCCCTGGTACAGCAACACCGGGCAGCGCGTGTTCGCCCGTTCGCTCACCTATGACCCGTTCGCCTTCACCACCGAGTTCGGACGCATGCTCGGCGGCCTGCCCGCGCAGGTGCCGATCGCCGGGCCCGAGACCGGTAATCCCGACTGGATGCTGGCGTTCACCCACTTCGTGTCACCGCGCTCGCGGGTTCGAACGCTCAGCTTCCATGCCTACGGGACCAGCGCCTGCAACCACGATCCGGCCAGTCCCGGGTACCCGACGATCCCCCACCTGCTCAGTTCCTATGCGTCGCGCGGACTGCTGGCCGGTTTCGCCGGCTCGCTGGCCCTCGCCCACCACAACGGGACGAGCTTCCGTCTGGACGAGATGGGGTCGGTCACCTGCAACGGCCGCCCCGGCGTCAGCGACACCGTGGCCTCCGCCCTGTGGGCCATGGACGCCCTATTCTACCTGGCGCGCTCGGGAGTCGACGGCGTCAACCTGCACAGTTTTCCCAACTCCAACAACGGGCTCTTCGACTTCCAGCGGTCCGGTGGCACGTGGCAGGCCGTCGTCCATCCGTTGTACTACGGCGCGCTCATGTTTGCGCGGGCCGCGCCGCCCGGCTCACGCCTGCTGCGGACCACCGCGGCCACCCAGGAGCAGGTCCGCACCTGGGCGACGCTCGGCTCAGACCACCAGGTGCGGGTGCTGGTCATCAACGACAGCCTCACGGCCGGCACGCGCGTGGTCGTCCACGCGCCCACCGGCTATGGCTCCAACCCCGCGGCGCTCCAGCGGCTGAGCGCCCCCAGCGCCGCGGCCACCCACGGCGTGACCCTCGGCGGGCGGCAGTTCGGGACCAGCTCAACCGGTGTGCTGGCGCCCGCGATCCCGCAGACCGTCAAGGCGGCGTCCGGCGCCTTCACGGTGGCGTTGCCGCCGAGCAGCGCCGCGCTGCTCGTCCTCTCGTCGAGCTGACGTCCGGCGAACACGCCGTGTGAACCGTTTCACCCGGACCCGCCGGATCAAGCTCACACTTGGCCGTCAGGCCAACCCGCTACAGTCTCGCGCTTCTTAACGGGTTGACGAAGGTGCGCCGCGTTTGGGCGGCGTGCAGGCCCGAAGTACGACCAGCGCTGAAAGGAGGCGCTGCCCACGCCCAACACCCGCGTGCGCCCGTCGGGATTACGCACGCCTGCTGGACGATGACAACCCCAAGGAGGTCCTCAATGCAACGGATTCTGCTGCCCTCGGGCGCGATCGCCCTCGCCGCCGTGGCTCCCGGAGTCGCATCCGCCAAGCCACCCACCACAGCTCATGCTCGCGCCTACCAGCGCGCGTATCACCAGGTCGCCCGTCATCTCGGCGCACGCGTGCCGGGGCGCAACATCATCACGGACGGCGTCGGTCACGGTCGCCGCGCCACCGACGCCGAGAGTGTGCGGTCGCTGCACGTCCTGCAGCGCATGCTCACGCCGGGCTCGGCCCCGGCGGGCACCTCGTCGCCGGCCGCATCGTCGACCGCCGGCGCAGCCGTGCCCGCGTGCGCCTCGGAGTCAGGCACCGACTACTCGACCGGCGCCGCGAATACCAACGCGTCGTCGGGCGCCACCGGCCGCTACCAGATCACCCCCTCGACGGCGGCAGCCTACGGCTGCGATCTGTCCACGCCAGCCGGTCAGGACGCCTGTGCCGGAATGATCTACCAGCGCCAGGGCGCCGGCGCCTGGGTGGGCTGCGGCGGCTGACCTCGATCGCCCATCGCCACCCTCCGCGATGCGCGATCATGAAGGTCCGCCGCTGTAGCTCAGCTGGTAGAGCAGCGGACTTTTAATCCGACGGTCGTGGGTTCGAGTCCCACCGGCGGCATCAGGAAAGAGCTGCAAATCTTTCGCTTTATAATCGAGCGACCGGGTTCGGTCACAGAATTTTGTCCCCAATAGGTCAGTCCCGCCTCCGGACTACCGCCCGCCAGATTCTCGTTGCACTCTTAGCCGGACCGGCCGTATTGCAGGTCGAGCTGATCGGTCCAGCCTGACCATCGCAGGGTGAGCCGCCAACATCCCGGCGAAGGAAGGTTGATGATCGACGGTCCCGGACCTCCGTTCACGACACGCATCACCGGCGTGCCGTCTCGTCTGGTTCCGGTCATCCGCTGGGCGACGATCTGCAGGGAGACTCCGGGGCCCTTCGGCGAAACGTGCGACACCCAGAGAATCTTGTTGGTGTGGTTGGCGGCGGGTGGCGAGTTGAGCGTTCCGAACGGGATTGCGGCGATCCGTCCCGCCGCTCCCAGCGCGTAGCGCATCCGCGGGCGCGTCTCGCTGAATCCCGCGCGCGCCCACACCGGCAGCACGCCGAACCGGACCTCAGACCGGCAGACGAGCACCGTGGCGGGATGATCGCCAAGACCCCCGGGCCGATCAGCATGATGAGCGTGACCGAGCAGGACCAGCGCAAGAGCCGCGACGGACGCCGTGACCAGCCCAGACACGATCGTCGGCACGGCCGCCGCGCGCACGCGCCTGGAACGAGCACGAGGCGGGGCGGGGTCTGCGTCGTGGTCGTGCAGGCGGCGCAACACGATCTCGATCGGTGGGCCCGGCATCTGATCTGGACATGGATCCACCTGGCGGATCGCATCGAGCACCTTGTGGGTCATCGGAGCACCTCGGTGTTCGTTGATCCGGGCCGTTGACCCGAGGGGTTGGTGTGGGCGCGCAGCGCGTGCGCGAAACGCCGCCGAGCGCGATACAGCCGCGCCGCGAACGTGTTCGCGCGCACGCCCACCACTCGCGCCGCGCGCGCCGTCGAGAGACCTTCCCAGGCGACCAACAGCAACGCCTCGCGATCTCGCTCTGACAGCGTGCTGAGCGCCACCCACACCACCTCGTGGGCCTGCGAGGCGTCTGCCGCGCCCGCAGCTGGAGCCCTGAGCTGCTCGGACCTGATCCGGTCCCGAAGCGCATGATCGCGCGCGTCGCCCCGGCGGCGGTTGGCGAGTATCCGTCGCGCAACCCCGAGCAACCACGGCAGCGGATCGTCGGGCACGTCCCCCAATCGCCGCCAGGCGACCACGAACACATCGGCCACCACATCATCAGCTGACTGTGTGTCCCAACGCCGCCGGACATACCGTCGCACCTCGCCGGCGTGCTCGCGGTAGAGCGCGTCGAACCGCGCCTGAGCATCCATCACCAGGTTAATGTCCGCCAGGCGGCGAGAATGACGGATTTCAGGCTACTGCTCCTCTCACCAGTGTCGCGGGTGTGACAGACCTCAGCGCCGCCGCCGAGCTTCGGGCCGCACTTGCGCGACGGTACTGCTCAACTGGCGCCCTGACGCCGACGCAGAACTGTGCTGTGGCGGTTGTGCGCGAACTTGGGTGTGACGCCAGCGGCCGCTCGAAGACGGCGAGCGAAAACTCCTGTAACGATGTCGGCCGCCAGCGACAGTTGTAGTCATGAGCGGCCGACACGATGCAATCACGCAGGAGCCCGAGAGCCGCGTCGCCGCGCAGGAGCGATTCTTGCCGGTTTTTGGGCACCTGGGGTTTCTCGTGGCATATGCCCGGCGCCGAGGAGCCGCCGATCCCGAAGCGTTGGCTGCCGAAGCGATGACGATTGCGTGGCGCAAGCTCGGAGATGTTCCGCGTGATGATCCCCGACCGTGGTTGATCGCCACCGCGCGAAACCTGTTGCTCGCCGAGCGGCGCAAGCAGCAGCGCGCCAGCATGACACGTGAGGGCACCGACATCGCAGGCCAGGACAGCTCGCCGCTGCTCGATCTCGATCCGCGGCTGGAGGCGGCGTTGCGGCGGCTGACTGAATCGGAGCTTGAGGCCCTTCTGCTGGTCGCTTGGGAGGATCTGACGCCGTCGGTGGCTGCCGCAAGTCTCGGGATCTCGCAGTCCGCGTTCCGCGTGCGGTTGCACCGAGCGCGACGACGGCTCTCGGCCGAACTTGGTGGTTGCCGACCCACTCCGTGCTCTCCACTCACTGGACCGCTAGGGGACGCGTGATGTCTGAGAAGGCCCTGATGAACCGCCTGCGTAATGCCAACCCGGTGCGTGTGACGCCTGTCGATGCGCCCGACGTGTGGCTTGAGATCATCGCGTCGCCAGGCGACCCGCGGCTTGGTGAAGGGTCGGATGACCGGTGGCGGGTACGCCGCGGGCGTCGGCGCGCCCGCGTTCGGCGCGGCGCGCTGCTCGCCTGCGGTGTTCTCGTCGCAGCGTGCGGGAGCGCCACGGTGGGAAAGGTGACCGGCGTCTTCGATCCTTTCGCATGGCTGGCACACGAAAAGCCTCTCAAGCTGTTTCAGGCTGCCCCAGGATTTGACCGCCGCGCCCAGCCGGCCGTCGTGCCGTCGACGGTGCGGCTCGTCGAGACCGTGCCGGTACCCGACGTCGGGAAGGTTCAGTTCTGGACAGCGCGCACCGTGAGCGGTTGGGGATGTGCCGCGTTCAAGCTCCCAGACGGCCTCTGGGCTGGCACCGCCACCCAGGCAAGCGTCCGCTACGGCTTCGGCGGTCCCGTCCCAAGCTGCCACGGGCCCTGGATCACCTGGGAGGGACCCAGCTTTCATTACGACGCAATCTGGCTAGGCCTCAACCGCAGGCCGTACGGGCTCGTTTACGGCACCGTCCGCACGACCGCCGCAGCGGCACGGGTGCGAGATCTACCGAGCGGCGCGAGCGCGCGCGTGGTCGATGGCAAAGACTTCGTGCTCCTGATCCCGGGCAAGCACGACAGAATCGCCTACCTTCACCTCCAAGCCCTGGATCGACACGGCCACGTTCTCGCGACCGCTCCGGTCGACCACGTCACATTCGGGCCCTAGCACCCGGGAAACTCATACGACTAATGCAGGTGACGCTCGCCAAACGGCCACCCTGATCAACGGCCGCTACTTCGTGATGCTCTCACACCCAGGCCCCGGACCCAACCACACCTCATGCGTCGGGTGCGACAACCTCCGCGCGATCGACGCCCGCGGCAAGGTGCTCGAAGCCGACTACGGTCCGGCGCAGTACCGCAACCACTGAGGGGGAATGCCGTGATGTCGTTGACGCTGCGGCCGCCGGTGAGGAACTGCTCCTGGGATGCCGTCGGCCAGCTCTTGGCCTCGCTCGAGGGGACGGGAGAGCGCACGCGGACGATGCGCCAGCCAGCAGAATGAGTGCGCATGGCCATCCCTGTCAGACGCTGGCAGGAGAGTCTGAACGATTGGAGGATGAGAATTGGTGTGGTCTGACCGATGAATTTTCCGCGCCGTGTTGGTCTGTACGCCGAATATTCACTCACGGGAGGCTGACGCCGTGCGGAAACTGACCTTTGGCATGAACCTGACCCTGGACGGCTACATCGCTGCGCCCGGCGACGACCTCGGCTGGAGCGTGCCGAGCGACGAGCTGTTTCAGTGGTGGTCTGACCGGGTGGGGGCGACGGGACTGGCCCTGTACGGGCGCAAACTGTGGGAGACGATGAGCTCCCACTGGCCGACCGCCGACCAGCAGCCTGGCGCCACACCGGCGCAGATCGAGTTCGCCCGCCGCTGGCGGGCCATGCCGAAGGTGGTGTTCTCCTCGACGACCAGCGCGGTCGACTGGAACGCCCGCCTGGTCACCGGCGACGCTGTCACCGAGATCACCCGGCTCAAGATTGAGGATGGCGGTCCCATCGACGTCGGCGGCGCCACCCTCGCCGCGGCGGCCATGCGGGCCGGGCTGATCGACGAGTACGCGATCGTCACCCACCCGGTCCTGGTGGGCGGCGGCACGCCGTTCTTCACGGCCCTGGACAATTGGGTGAACCTGAACCTGGTGGAGACCCGGACGTTTCCCGACGGCGTGCTCCTGACCAGGTACGAGACCAGGCGCTGAATACCCGACGTCGGATCGGCGCGGGCTGGGGCCACCCGTGGGGTTATCGCCGGCTCCTGCTGACGGCGTGCCCCGACCCGGCGAGTCGTACCGACGCCTCGCCTTAACGCGCTCAGCCACTCAGTCATTGCCCTGCGATGGCTTGCGCAGCGCGAGGTCGACGAAGAACGGCGTGGAGACCCACTGATATTTCTCGCGCTTTGCGGTGCGGGCGTCCGGAGCGGCTCTTGGCAGACGATCCAGCCACCCGGACGAACGATGTCGGCGATTCGGGCGAGCGTCTTCGCCATGTCACTCTGGTGCATCAGGAAACAGCGGGTGTAGGCCAGGTCGAACGGCCCGTCGAGGGCGGCCAGGTCTAGGTCATTGACATCTCCCGCTACGACCTCGACGTTGTCGAGGGCCAGGGTCGCCATGACCGAGCGTGCCCGCCCAACCGCTGACTCGCTGAAATCGACACCGACGACGCGCCCGCTCGCACCCACCATCTCCGCAAGGACCGCGAGCCCACTGATCGGCCCGCAGCCGCACTCGATCGCCTTCCATCCCTCGCGGATCCGGACCCGATGCAGTGCCGCGCGTAGGGCATCTGCCGACAGTTCGGAGATGCGCAGGAGTCGCCGGAGGTCTTCGTCGCCGCCATCGAGGGTGTATCGCCTAAGTCGTTCGGCTAGCGCCTCGGGCATGTCTTTCTCCCGGTGTGGTTGGTCACACGTAGCCGACAACTGGTGGGTGGGCAACCGGTGACGGCACCCAGCGGCTGCCGGCTCACCAGGGCACGGCCTTTCTCGTTCCGTCCTTCGCGCGGGTGAAGAACCCTCCCGTCGGTCCGTCGGCTCCAAGCAGCGCTAGCTCGACTGGAAGCTCCGCTCCCTGCCCGGCCGTCAATGCGCCGCGGTGCTGATTGAGATCGGTGCCGACGTAGCCGGGCCACGCCGCGTTGACCAAGACACCGTCGTCGCGCAGCGCGTTCGCGTACAGGACCGTGGCGCAGTTGAGCGCGCTTTTCGACGAGCTGTAGCCGAGCAGACCCATCTTCGCAACGTGCGTTTCAGGATTGGAGATCAACGACAGGGACCCAAGGGGGGTGCTCATGTTCACGATCCGCGATGGGGCGGAGCGTCGCAGCAGCGGTATCGATGCGCGCGTGACCGCGACCGCGCCGATCACGTTGACCGCGAAGGTCTCCCGGAGCTGCTGATCGCCGGTCTCGGTTACCGGGGTCTCAAGCTCGAGCAGGATCCCTGCGTTGTTGACCAGTACGTCGAGTCGGCCGGTCTCCGCCTCCAGCCGGGCGACAGCGGCATCGATCTGAGCTTGGTTGGTGACGTCGAGCTGCAGAAAACGGACGTCCCCTCCCGCAACGCCGAGGTCCTCGGCGGCGGCGCGGCCACGCTTCTCGTCGCGGGCGCCGAGATAGACGACCATCCCCTCGGCAGCCAGACGTCGAGCGATCTCGCGTCCGAGGCCCTTGTTGGCGCCTGTGACCACCGCGACTTCTCGTGCGTGGGCTCCTTCGTCCCTCTCGCGTGCTCCTCGCTCGCGACCGGTGGCGCTCATGCCTTCACCGCCACGACCTCAAGGTATTCCGCCTCGGCCACGAGCGTCCCGTCAGCGGCCCGGTTGAAACGCTCCAATGCAGCCGCAAGATCGGCGGCCAGGCTCGCCTGACCCGTCTCGTCCAGCCGTGCGAACGCCGTCCGCGTCGGGCCGAACCACGTGCGATTGAACTCCACCAGCTCAGCGGCCGAGCCGGCGCACAGCTCGATCGTCCGATGCTCGGTGCGGAGGTCGCGCACGTGGTCGTCGAACAGCTCATGGATGCGTGCCTCGTGGCCCCATTCGACTGGCCGGCGCAAGGCGGCAACAGGCCCCGGTGGCGGAACGTGCTTCTGAATGATCGCCTGGTTGGCGGCCATCAGCCCGTCAGGAACCCAGTTGGCCAGGCCGATCCGGCCGCCCGGTCGGCAGACACGCACCAGCTCGTCGGCCGCACGCTCCTGATTCGGCGCGAACATCGCTCCGAACGTGGAGAGCACGACATCGAACGATCCGTCCTCGAACGGGAGCACTTGCGTGTCGGCCACGGCGGTGGCCAAGCTGAGCCCTTCGACCTGTGCGCGCGTTTGCGCGGCCTCCAACAGCGATTCGACGAAGTCGCTTGCGGTCACCCGTGCATTGCGGCGAGCCGCCGAGATCGCGGCGTTGCCGCTTCCGGCGGCGACGTCCAGGACGCGCTCGCCGGCATGTACGTCCACCGATCGGCAGAGTACCTCGCCGACCAGGACCAGCCGTGCGGCGACCCGCGCGAAGTCGCCGGTGGACCACATCGTCCGAGCCATGTCCGCAAACCGTCCCTGCACTGATTGGTCCACCGTCGCGGTAGTGCTCTGCGCTTCCATTTGAGGAGCCTCCGAAGTTGTGTTTTGGACCATCGGCGGCAACCGTAGGATTCGAATCCCGAGCCCACAACGGGGGAATTACTCAACCGCTACTCAGCGACACGTTTCGTTTGTGAGGGAGCCGCGTCGGAGTCCCGCCCACGCGCTACGTTCCCGGGGTGGCCGGGATCAGCGGGGGCTTCCCCGCAGCGGTTAATCGACTCGTTGGTCGCAGGGCTGACATCGCCGGGGTCGAAGACGCGATGCGCGCCGGCCGCCTGGTAACGATCACCGGCCCTGGAGGCGTGGGGAAGACGCGGCTGGCCGTAGAACTCGCAGGCAGGCGGGCGCGAAAACCGGTGGCCGTCGTGCTGATCGACCTCTCGGCCCTCGACGACAACGAGCAGGTACCGCGGGCGTTCGCCGAAGCCCTGGGAGTGAGCGGCGCTGGCGACGACCCGCTCAGCGACGTGGTTCGGTTCCTGGCAGGCCAAGATGCGCTCCTGGTCGTGGACAACTGCGAGCACGTGCAGGACGCGGCTGCAACAGCCGTGATCTCGCTGCTGGAGGGATGCCCGCGGCTACGCGTGCTCGCCACCGGTCGCGAGGCACTGCACCTTCCCGGCGAGATCGTGTGGTCGCTCGGCCCGTTGGCGCCCGACGACGCGGTGCGGCTGTTCGTAGACCGGGCCGAAGCGCTGCGGCGAGGCGCGTCCGACGGGGCCCGGGAACCGATCGAGAGGATCTGCGCTCGCTTGGAGGGGCTCCCGCTTGCCGTTGAGCTTGCAGCGGGGCGAGCCGCCAGCCTCTCAACCGAGTCGATCCTGGCACGCCTGAATGATCGCTTCGACCTGCTGCGCGCTCGCACTCGCGCGACGCCGGCCCGGCACCGCAGCCTCCGCGCGACAATCGAGTGGAGCGTCGAGCTGCTGAGCGAGTCCGAGCGCGCTGGCTTCACGCGCCTGTCGCTGTTCCCCGCGAGTTTTTCGCTCGACGCAGCGGAGGCGGTCGCTGAAATCACGCTTGACGAGCTTGACGGTCTCGTGGCGAAATCGCTCGTCTCGATCACCCGCAGTTCCGGCGCCGACATCCGTTACCGGCTGCTCGACACCGTGCGAGCGTTTGCGCGTGAGCGACTGGACGTGTCAGACGAGGAGGATCGGCTGAGAGCGCGACATCTTGCCTTCTATCTCCGCCGGGCCGAGGAGATCCAGAGCGCCAACGCACTCGGAGGATCAGACGCGGAAGTGAGAGAGCTCTCCGAAGAGCTTGACAACCTCCGCGCCGCGCTCGCCTGGGCCTACGAGCACGATCCCCAAGCCGGCCTGCGCATGATGGGTGCCGCTCGCGAGGCGTGGTTCTCTCGCAGCCAGACCGACGGCAGGCAATGGGCTGGGCGCCTGTTGGAGCGCCACCAGAAGCCTGACCTGGCCCGCGCTCTCGGGCTGCTGTGCGCCGGGCGGCTCGCGGTAGCACATCAGGATCACAGCGCCGCTCGGCCGCTGCTCACCACAGCGGCCGAGCTTGCCCAGCAACTCGAGCAGCCCGGAATCCTTGCCCCTGCGCTCCAGTATCGGGGGATCAGCGGCATGCTCTCTAGAGACCTCGGTGCCGCAGCACAGGACCTGGAGTACAGCATCGAGCTTTTTCGGGAGCTCGGGCAGGCGCAAGGCGTGGGGAGAGGACTAGGCATTCTCGGCTTCGTCCACCTCTATCGAGCTGACCCCGGCACCGCAACACGGATCTTCGAAGATGCGCTGGCCAAGGCCCAAAGCGGCGATGACTCTTGGGGCGTGGGACAGGTCTCGCTCGGTCTCGGCCTGACCGCTAAGGCAAGCGGCAACAGAGACGCGGCGATCGAGCACCTGCACCGCGCGGTTGCATCCCTCGTCAGCGCGGGTGACGCCACGATCCTCGGGGTGGCGCTGAGCACGCTTGCCGGGCTCACGTTCGAGGAGGACCCCCGTCGAGCGCTCCGTCTCGCGGGGGCCGCAGTCACGTTCCGGGCGCGGATCGGCGGCGCATATCCGCCGGCAACGGTCACCGAGCTGGACTCTCTGCGAGAGCGAGGAAGCGAACTACTGGGGGCAGCAGCGGCCGAGGTCGAGCGGGAGGCCGGGTCCGAGCTCGATCCAGCCTCCATCGTCGAAATCATGGAGGGTCGCCGCCCGCTGCGCGAACCGGGACCGCTGACAGCCCGCCAGCGCGAGGTCTCCGACCTGGTGGCCACGGGCCTGACCAACGCCCAAATCGCCGCCAAACTGCACCTCTCTCAACGGACGGTCGAGAATCACTTGTTCAACGCCCTGAGCGCTCTGGGGCTGCACAACCGTGTCCAACTCGCGACCTGGATAACCGAGAATTCCGAGCCACCACGAGCATGAGGTGCGCGATTGCAATTGGAAGCGGCATCATCCCCACGCCGGCTGGGGGACGCGACTCGGAACTCCGACGCCCACCGCGACCGTTACACCACTTCTCCCGACTCAACCGCCCAGGGCGGTATTGCTGCCTCGCCGCGGCAGGGGCTGCCATGTCGGGTAGAGGTCGGGCACGCGGTTGTGAGTGATGCGGCGGACGTCTGTTCCGTTGGTGTAACCGCGAGGCTCTGCGGCGTGCGGTGTGAATCCGTTCTGCGATGAGCCCAGAGGGTCATCTCGCGGTGATCGCCGGCCGCGCCCGGGCACGCCAGATTCCTGGGGCCCGCCACAGTCGGCCAACCATGACTGCGATCACGACCCACAGGACCCAGCCGGCGGGGGTGAGCCCGCCACCGCTGACCGTCGTCGGGCCGCCGGCCGCCTTGGCGATCACATTGCCCTGCAGCAGCGACCGTCCACCCCAGTGATCGGTCCCGGTCGCGTGGGGGTTGGCGGCGAGGATCCCGGCCGCGAAGCCGTTGGCAGCGTCGGTGAGGATCACGGTAACGACGAGCAGCGACGTTGCCGCCCACAGCCCGGCCGCGATCCAGGAGTGGCGCGGTCGGTCTCCAAACTCGAGCCCGCGGGCGAGGTAATCCCGCGACCGCGGACCCCGACGGTTGCGATCTTCGGTGAGGTGGACACTTACCGAGCGTGGACTTCGAAACGCTGTACCGGACCACCTACCCTCGGGTGCTCGCCTACGCGCGTTCCCTCACAAGGCCAGAGGACGCCGAGGATGCTGTCGCCGAGACGTACACGATCGCTTGGCGACGCCAGCGTGACATCCCACGTGGCGCAGAGCTTGGATGGCTGATCGGCGTCACGCGCCGCGTCATTGCCAACGCGCGCCGGGGCCGCCGACGCTCGGGAGCGCTGCACGCCCTGCTCAATCTCCAGCCTCGCACCCCTGGCCCGGATCCCGCCGACCTCGTGGCGGACGCCGAGCTGCGCACGGCACTGCTTGCCCTCTCCCCGCTTGACCGGGAAACCGTTCTGCTGACGGCCTGGTTTGACCTCTCAAGCGCCGACGCGGCCCAGGCGCTGGGCATCACACCGGCCGCATTCCGTATGCGTTCGGCACGGGCCCGGCGACGGCTGCGCGCCGCCCTCATCCCAATGGACACCGCCACCATGGAGCAACCACAATGGAACACGACCAGCTGACGACCCGCCTGCGAGCCGCCCGGCCTGCCGCCACCATGGTCGACCCTGACGCCTTTGACGCGGCTCTGCTCGACCGCCTGCGCCGGCAGCCGACGCCGCCACGAGGCGCTCGCCGGTCCAGACGGGCACTTACCGCCGGCGGCGGCGTTGCCGCCATCGCTACGGTCCTCGCTCTGTTCGGGGGCAGCCCGAGTGGCCCGACGCCCGCCGCCGCGGTCACCCAGGCACTCCACTGGCTCAACCCGCCGGCCGGCACGATCCTCCACACCCTCAGCATCGCAACCCAGGGCGGTCACACCACCACGCTCGAGATGTGGCAGGCCGCAGACCATCCCGCGACCGAACGGCTGCGATACGGCGGCGACCCGACCTACGAAACCGCCGGCGCGGCTGTGTATGACCCGTCGACAAACGCGATCTACCTCGGCACTGCGGATGCGCCGCCCTCGCCCTCAGGCAAAGCGAAGCTCGGCGCTGGACGCGTAGACGCGAAGGTTGGCACGCTCCTGCCAGGAGACCCAATCGTCGAGAAGGTCCGCACTCTGCTGCAGGATGGCGACATGACGGTCGGTTCGGAGGAGACGCACGACGGTACTCCCGCCTTCCCGATCTCGCTCAACGCCGACGCCGGACGCCCGATCTGGACGCTGTGGGTCTCCGAAACCGACGGGCGCCCGCTTGAGCTCATCGACCCGGGCCGCGACTCAACCGAGGCACCGCAGGACGTCCGCTGGCCGACCTATGAGATCTTGCCCGGAACTAACGCGGGCGGCCTGCTCACCCTCGCGGGCGCGCACCCGTCTGCCCACGTGGTCAGCAACCGGGCACAGATATCCGTCGCCGTCCAGCGACTGATGGGCAAACAGCAATGGAACAACCCCGCGACAAAGCGCGGGGCGCGGTCGGTCGGATCGCGGTAATCCGCGCGCCGACGCGTGCGCGACGAGCGATCGTGGAAGTCGCATCCGCTGGTCCACCGGACGGCAGTCAGCCGAGCGGCCGGACCTCGATCATGGCGGGTGCCGCCAGTGTCAACAAAACCAGAGTTTCGCGCCTCTGAAGGTTCTGCGACCCGTCGCCGGCTTTCCGGGGGACGGGATCAACGGGTGCCTGCAATTCCGGACTGGTAGGCCAGCACGACGAGTTGTACGCGGTCGCGCGCTCTGAGCTTGGTGAGGATGCGCGAGACGTGGGTTTTGGCGGTCAACGGGCTGAGGTGCAGCTCGCCGGCGATCTCGAGGTTCGTCAGGCCGGCCGCGACGAGCTTGAGCACCTCGTGCTCGCGCGGCGTGAGCTCGTCGATGCCGTCGGCCGGGGTCGCCGGGGCGGGGCGGGCCGCGAACTCCTGGATGAGCCGGCGGGTGACGCTGGGGGCCAACAGCGATTCGCCGTCTGCGACCGTCCGGATGGCGTGCAGCAGATCGCCCGGTTCGCCGCCTTTGAGCAGGAATCCGCTGGCTCCGGCGCGCAGCGCGCCGAACACGTACTCGTCGAGCTCGAAGGTGGTGAGGACCAGGACGCGAGCGCCGGAGAGGGCCGGGTCGGAAGTGATCTGCTCGGTGGCCTCCAGGCCATCCATGTCGGGCATGCGGATGTCCATCAGCACAAGGTCGGGATGAGTGCGGCGGGCCTCGGAGACGGCCTGGCGCCCGGTGGCGGCCTCGGAGGCCACGGTCATGTCGGATTCGGCGTCGATCAGGGCGCGAAAGCCGGCACGGACGATCGGCTGATCCTCGGCGACCAGCACCTGGATGGTCATGGCCGGTGACCGTTCAGAGGCAGCGAGGCGCTGACCTTCCAACCGCGCTGGGCGTGCGGGCCGGCGGTCACGTCTCCTCCAACCGCGGCGGCGCGCTCGGCCATTCCGCGCAGGCCGTGGCCACCGGGATGTCCACCGTTGATGGCTCCGCGGCCGTCGTCGGTCACCTCGATCAGCAGCACGTCGCCGTGGGTGACGACCCGCACCTGGACCTGCGAGGCGTGCGCGTGGCGCATGACGTTGGTCACCGATTCCTGCACGATCCGAAAGCCGGCCTGTCCGACGACGCTGGGGATCGACTTGCCGTTCAGGGCCAGTTCAGCGTCGGCGTCAAGGCCCGCGGCGCGGGCGCGCTCGACCAGGCCTGGGACACCCTCGAGGTCCAGGGCGGGGTCCCGCGGCGCGGGCGAGTCGCGCTCGCGCAGCACGTCCAGCGTGGCTCGCAGATCGGTGAGGGCCTGCGCCGAGACCTCCTTGATCTCGGTCAGCGCCTGCTCGGCGTCGGGTCCGACTCCGAGGTGGGCGGTGACGCCGGCGCGCACGTTGATCGCGACCAGCGCGTGCGCGAGCGTGTCGTGCAGCTCGCGCGCGATCCGCAACCGGTCCGCGGTGGCTTGGCGATCGACACGGTCGCGTAACTCCCGCTCCTGGGAGGCGGCCTGCTCAAGCCGGGCGCCGCGCAGCGCCCGGCGTGAGCGGACCAGGTCGCCGAGCACGAGCGCGCCGAGGACGAGCAGGACCCGGGTGGCGCCTCCCGAGATGTCATCGGTGCGCTCCAGAACCGGAATCAGGGCGCCGAGCAGCGCGGCGAAAACGACGGCGCTGATCGCTCCGACGACCAGCGAGCGGCGCCGATCGCCCGAGAGCGCGACGGAGAACAGCAGCACCGCGGCGATCACCGGTCCGACGTCGTAGGTGCGCAGCACAATGATGCAGGCCAGCACGCCGATGCCACTGGCCAGCAGCGTGGCCAGTGGGAGGCGCTCGTGCCACAGCCACGGTAGGCAGGTCAGGGTGGCGAGCACGACCGCCACCGCCACCCCGGGGTCAGACCGCCGAGCGTCGATGACCAATGCAGCCACGCCCGCCACCACCAGTCCGATGTCCATCGCACGACGCGAGCCGGAGCGCATGCCTCCACGCTACTCGTGCACCCCCGTTTCCACATCCCTCGCTAGGAGCAGCCGTCCGTACGCCGCGCGCAGTACGCGGCGGGTCCGTCTGGCGCGAGCTCGTACCGCGCGAGGGGTAGTGCAGGTGCGTCTGCGGGGCCGACGACACCGGCATCGAGCGGACCTACGGTTGGCGACGCCGGTCAACCGACCCCGTCAGCGAGGCCCTCACCATGCACAAGCTCACCGCCACCGTCCTGCGACACCGCGCCCTTGTGGCGTGCGTATGGATCGCGCTGACCGTCGTCGGCGGGGTGATGGTGGGTCAGGCCAACAGCGGCCTGACCCATAAGCAGGCGACGCCCGGACTGGCGGGCTATGACGCCAACCAGGCGATGGTCCGCCAGTTCGGGCTCGACGGCGGGGAGGCGCCGGTCATCGCCGTGCTGCGGCTCCCGCCGGGACAGTCGATGCATTCCCCGGCCGGACAAGCGATCGCCGCGCGAACGTTCTCCGCCCCCGCGCAACAGGGTCACGTCGGACTGATCGACTACGGCACCTCGCACAACGCCAAGCTGATCTCCGCCGACGGGCGCACCACCTGGGCGCTCTATGTCATGCCCAATCCTGACACCGGCCCGTACACGAACACGGTGAACGTGATCAAGCCGGCGCTTGCGCGGGCCACGCCTGCGGGCGCATCGGTCACGGTGACCGGCAGCGAAGCTCTGCAGACCACCGGGTCGGGCGGCGGCTCGGGGTTGAGCACGCTGGATGAGACATTGATCGGCGCGGCCGCGGCACTGATCGTGCTCGGCTTCGTGTACGGATCGGCGATCGCCGTCGTCCCGCTGCTGATGGCGCTACCGACGATCCTGACCGCGTTCCTGGCGCTTTACGGCCTCGAGCAGCTCACCTCGGTCAGCTCGTTGATGCAGTACCTCGTGGCCTTCATCGGGCTGGGGATCGCGATCGACTACTCGCTGCTGATCGTCACCCGCTGGCGAGAAGAGCGAGAGCGCGGCAAGGACCACGAGCAAGCAATCCTCGCCGCGGCCGACCACGCCGGACGCGCCGTCGTACTCAGTGGCGTGACCGTCGCCGTCGGGCTGCTGTCGCTGTTGATCATCCCCGTCCAGTTTCTGCAGAGCATCGGCGTCGGCAGCCTGCTGATCCCGCTGTGCGCCATGGCCACCTCGAGTCACCTTGCTCCCCGTCGTACTCTCGGGATGGGGGCCGGCGTTGGACCGCCACCGGGTACGCCGCGGGTCGACCACCTACAGCCGGGCCTGGGAACGCTGGGCCAACGTCGTCGTCAACCGCCGCTGGGTCGCGGGCATCGCCGGCCTGGCGATCATGACCGCCCTTGCCATCCCCGCGCTGAGCCTGAACACCGGGCAGGCCAACTCCGGATCGCTGGGCGGCAGCAGCCCGGCGGCGCGCGCCTTTCACGGGCTCGAGGCAGACGGGGTCCCCAACGCCGTGTCATGGCCGATCCAGATCCTCGTCCACGGCGGCGCGGCAAACACCCAACGCGCGGCAAAGATCGCCCAGGGCATCAGCGGAGTCTGGACCGTACTCACCCCCCGCCTGCCCCAGGGCTCCGGCACCAGCGCGCTGCTCACCGCAATTCCGACTCAAAACGGGAGCACAACCGCCGGCCAGGACACCGTGACTCGCCTGCGCGCCGCTCTGGCTCGGCAGCCCGGAGACATTCGGGTCGGTGGCGACACCGCTTCGAACATGGACTTCACCAGCGCCATTTACGGCAACTTCCCGCTGATGCTGGCCGTCATCTCGGTCCTCACCTTCGTGCTGCTGGCCCGAGCATTCCGGTCGGTCGCGCTCGCCCTCAAGGCGGTCGTGCTCAACCTCATCTCGCTCGGAGCGTCGTTCGGGTTCCTGGTCCTGTTCTGGCAGCAGGGCCACGGCTCAAACGCCATCTATGGCGTGCCGGCGACCCAGTCGATCCGCAACTGGGTCCCCGTCATCATGTTCGCGTTCCTGTTCGGGATCTCGATGGACTATGAGGTGTTCGTCCTCTCGCGCCTGCGTGAGGAATACGACAAGACGGGCGATACCCGGGGGGCGATTGTTCAGGCGATCGCGCGCACCGGGCGGCTGATCACCTGCGCGGCGCTCATCCTGGGCATCTCGTTCGTCTCGCTGAGCACCGTCAACGACATCGCGGTGGAGGTTCCCGCGACCGGACTGGCCGTCGGGGTCATTCTCGACGCCGTGATCGTGCGCACTCTCCTGGTACCCGCGCTGGCCGCCCTGCTGGGCGGCTGGAACTGGTGGATGTCCGCGCGGCTGGCGCGACTGCTACACGTGCCCGGAACCGTCGCGGCGCCGGGCGAGATCACCTCGTGACCAGGATCATCACCGGGGGTCCTGCGTCACCCGCCGGCTGGTCGCCGTCTCGCTTCGGCAGCGACAGTCAGGAGTACCGGGGCGAGGATGACGGCATAGATGATCGCCGGCGACGAATGCGTTCTCGTCTTGGGGGACTTGTCACTGGCGTGCGGTTTTGAGTTCGTAGGTGATGGCTCGGGCCATCAGCTTGGCCCGGGGGAGATTGGAGTAGCCGTGCAGGCTGACCTGATAGGTAGTGCCGTCCTCGGTCCATTGCACCACGACATGCCCGCTGTAGTAGCCACCGGCGGGATACCGAGGCATGTAGTAGACGACCGCTGGCTGGCTCGCTAGTTGGACATGGGCGGTGCGGATCGGCTGTGCTACGCGTGTCGGTCGTTGGCCCGGGGGTGTTGCCGGCGGCGCGGGAAAGATCTCCGTCCGCAGCGCCGATGTATTGCCTGCGGCGAACACCCAGTGCCCGCCGTTGGCATTTGGCAGCCCTGTGCTCATGACGTCGATGATGTAGCCAGCTCGGAGGTCATTGGTCGTCAGCGCCCCGGACGTCAAAGGCCGCGCTTTCAATTCGCCTGAAGGCACCAACGGTGGGCACAAGACCGCTCGGGACACGTGTTGCCGGCGAGCGCGCAGGCGTAGGTCTCGGCAAGCCCTCACCACGCCGATTGGAAGTTTGTTCGTGAGTCCGAGCCGTCGACCGTCCGCGATCAGCCCACCGGGAAGCGGAATGACGCGAGAGGCGTGGGTCGTCGCAAGGATGCTCTTGCGGCCTCCGCAGCCGGCGAGCACTGCGACGCCGAGCATGAGCATGGACGACAACGCCCAGTGTTTACCCCTCGGAGTCGACGGGTGCATACACGGGATTGTCGTCCCGCATAGTCCGCTCCCGACCTCCGGGCGCCTGCAGAGCCGATCGCCATGTCGAGAACCGCCGGCCGGCTCCGCTCACCGGATGAGGGCCTCGACCGCGCGGCATGCCTATGTTCGCGACCCGGGGTATCGATTATTTCCCTCCAGGCCGATCGCACTCCTGCGCTGCGGACGGGTCTGGATCGAGTACCGGACGATGTCGAGCGGCACCCGTCGTGCACTGACCGCGCCGGGCATCACGACGCTGGTTCCCGGTCGCCGGCGGGCATCTCGTTGGTGCGATCCAGGTCCAGCCGTGGCCTCATTCAGGCCCATGTTTCGATGCTTCTGATCGCCCGGACTCGCGTGGAGTCGGGCCTCGGATCCAGGCTAGTCTTGCGCGCATCGCCTCGAGCGTGCGGGAGGTCCGCAGCTCGACGTACCGTCTCGGACCGCGGGTCACTACGAGCGGCTCTAGGTGCGAGCCGCTCACTCGGCTTCCGCCTCACGCGCGAAGATCTCAGCGTCTTGATGCCGCGCACTGCCAAATGGTTCTCCTGCGCATCCAAATTGCGGGCTCGGCTCGCGAGGACTTCCATGTTGCGCGGCAAGCCCAGAAGGTCGAGGCGGCGTGGAGAGCCTCTACGCCGCTCTCACCCGTCAGTGCGCGTGTTTTGACAAGCTCCCGGCCGGTCGGAAGAGGATCCAGCGGATCCAGTGCCCGCCAGACGCAGTATCGCCGGCTGTGGGCCAACGTCCCAGGGCGCCGGGCCATCGACGGAGGACGCATCCCAGGGCTGACCCGCCCCGCGCTCGTGACTGGTTGGTTGCCGCCCGCTGTACGGATCGACGGCTCGGACTGCTGTCCGCTCGGACACCTCAACCCTCCCTGCGACTGGTTGGCCGAGCCTCATCGTCGCATGCGGCCATGATCGCGGCAAGCGGGACCTCAGCCGGGATATCAGCGGCGGACAGGCCGTCCGAGCAGCATCGCCCGCCGCCTACATCGAATAAGGCCAGCAGCCGGGGCCGGTGTGGCCGGTGTCAGCTCCAGCGATCCCAGTGGATGACCGCGTCTGGCTCCGGGCGCCGCGCCGGGCGGAATTCCGTGCCAATGGTGTGAGCGACCGGCGTGAGGCAGAACTGCGTGACCTTGTCATACGGGATGGCGAGGATCTCGGCCACATCGTGCTCGCGACTCAGGTGCATGCTCGTCCACGCGGTGCCCAGTTGCCGGGCGCGGGCCGCGAGCATGAACGACCACATCGCCGGCAGCCCGGCGGCGGCAAAGCCCATCGCACTCGCGGAAGACACGGGTTGGGACAGACGACCTTCGATGCCACCGATGATCAGGGCCGGCGCGTCACCCATGCGCTCTCCGAGCAGGTCCGCCGAGTCGGCCGAGCGCTGCTGAACGGTCGGGTCATCGCCTGACAACGCGCGCCCGATGTAGCCCGGCGACTGGCGATATTGCGCGTAGCACTCCGCATAGACCGTGCCGATCGCCGCTCGCAGCTGTGGATCGGTGACGATGACAAAGCGAACGAGCAGCCGGTTGCTGGCCGCCGGCGCCTGCAGCGCGATCCGGACGCAGTCGCGCAACAGGTCGGGGTCGACCACTCGATCGAAGTCAAGCCGCCGGCGGACGGCCCGGGTGGTGGTCAGGACCTCGTCGGCGCTCATCCGATCACTCATCATCGCCCAGGATCGCAGATCCGGCGCGGGCCCAGTCACTCGGATCACCGCGACTCCCGTGACTCCGCCATCGTGCCCTCGCTCGATCCAGAGAGGCCTGGCGTCGAGATTGGCCACTGCGTGAGCGAACGCGGCGGGAAATGGGCATCGTCACAGATGAGGACATCTCCGCTCCGGCGAGCCCGGGCTGTCCGCGGCGTGGTCAGCTATCCGCAGCTCGACCTGGGTCGCCTCACGTCGGCGATCAGCCGACCGAGGACCCTCCGATTGACGGGGAGCGCGAAATGGTTCACGCCCGGGTTGTCGGTCAGCGTGAACCGGTGGCAGCGCATCGTCGTCCACACCCGGACGGCGTTGTTGGTGATGTCCTCCTGGTTGACATCGCCGCTGCGCTTGAGCAACGCCGAGGGCTTGACCAGCTGTCCCACGTCGAAGTTGGGCAACACCGCGCCGACGACCGTCGGGATACCGGAGCCCTTCTCGGCCGTCACGTCGACGTCCGGGAAGTTGCGCCGGTTGCGGAACTTCACGAAACCGATGTAGTAGTCGGCGATCTGGCGCGCTGCCGCCAGGTGGGCATCCGCGAACACCCGCCGGTAGTCGGCCGGTGTGTACGTAACGCCGGTGGAGGAGTCCTTGAGGACGACCTCGCGGTGGCCGAAGACGGCGGGGTCGGCGGCGCTCATGTAGGTGGCGGGCGAGGTGAGGTACATGCGCGCGCTACTGATCGCGTTCGCGCGTGTGGTGGGATAGCTGAACTTCTCGACGTTGAGTCCGGTGAACACGATCGAGTAGAGCGAACCCTGGCCGGGGAAGTTGCCCGCGATCGGCGTAAAGCCGTGGATGTACTTGTGACGCCAGGCGTGGCTGGTGTGCGTGAGGAGATACTGCGCGTATAGCGGGCCGTTGGAGTGGCCGACCAGCTCGACCGGCTGATCGCCGTTGCTGCGGTACGTCTGTTGGATCAGCGAGATCGCCCGGCTCAGGAAGCCGCCCTGGTCGGGCGTCAGCCGGGCGTCGTAGCCGGCGACGCGGATGTTGCGGTCCGCGGTGTAGCCGGCCCGCTCCAGCGCCCGGTACATCGGACGGTAGATACGGAGCGCTGGCTGTCTGACCGTAGTCGATGACCTTGACGGTCACGCCCGGAGGATCGGAGAACCGCCGCGGCATCGGGAGCTTCGGGCTCGGGTTGTAACGCAGCGTCATCAGCTCGTCGCGGCAAACCTGGGAGAACCTGGTGCTCGGATGCGGGTTCTGGTACCAGTCCTCGAACGTGCCCGAGCGGGGACAGGCGGGCGCCACCCTCTGGTCCTGAACCGTCACCCGCAGCCGGGTGAGATGAAACGCCGGGAACAGGACCACCGGCGTCAGGCGATGACCGCCCTGCGGCGCGGCGGCGCCCGATGGGGCGAGCACAGCGATCACGGCTAGGAGAGCGGCGAATGGCAGGACGAACGGCCCCCGGCGGCCGAGCCTTGCTCGACAGAAGTGCGCTGTCTTACGCGGATTCAACTCCGGCATCCCCTCTCAGCTCGTGCGTGCGGTCTTCCCAGGGTCGATCGCCGATGGCGCTGTTGGTGACCAGACGCCTCCTTTATACCGAAACGACCTGCCGGCTTGGAGCGGCCGCCGGTGCAGCGGGCTTCGCGGCAGCTCGCTCCGCGGGGCCACCCTGGTCCCAATCCTCAACGTGGCCGCGATCGAGCTGAATGAGCCGATGGTGGCCCGGGTTCACAACGAGATCAAAGGCTGACCCACGCTGAACGAGCCGGCCGAGACACTCTCGGCCGGATCGCTGCGTACGAAGGATGGTTGGCGGCGTCGCGTGGGGCTTCGCTTCGGCGACCTCGCCGGGCCGCACCCGAGGCGGCTCAGAAGTCCTCGGGCTGGATGTGCCCGGCATGCAAGGCGCTGTTGAAGCGCCGCACGTAGTCCTTCATGTTGGCGCGGGCGAGCATCGTGAGATCGGCGATCAGGACGCGGCCGCCGTCGTCGAGGACCGTGTCATAGCGGGCAAGCTCGGCGTCGGAGAACTCATCGTGGACATGGATGAGGCATTCGGGGCAGCGCAGCAGCACCTCGAACCCGTTCGGAGTCTCCTCCCAGCTCACCGGATGCACGAGCCGTGATCCGCAGGCGACGCACATCTCCATTTCACGGGTCCGGATGGTGCTCCCATCCGCGAGTCGCAGCCCCTCGTCGTCGTGCTGCTCAGAGGACGAGGCGGAGGTGGTGGGCGGCTGTGACATCACGTGGCTCCTTGCGGGCGCGAAACTGGTCACCCCCCCATCGACCCCAACGGCGCCGACCTTGAGCCCCCGCTCTTTCCGCCCACGGCATCACACGAAGCGTCGAGGGCGAACACGAATCGCGCCCACGATCAGATCAACCCATCGGCTCGGTCGCCTTGGCGGCGTTCACCAGCCACTGCTTGAAGTCGTAGCGCTGCTGGTCTGTCGAGGTCTTGCATCATGCGTTCCTCGAGTGCGATGGCCCTACGGTGAGCCTCGGTGAGCGTGGCCGCGCCTGCGGCGGTGATGTAGACGGGGCGAAGCCGTCGGTCCGCGGGATCGTGCCGGCGCTCGATCAACCCGGACGCTTCCAGGGTCACGAGCATCTGGTGGGTGGATTGGGGGCTGTACATGCTGTCCTGCGCCAGGTCAGCCCCGGTGGCGCCCGGCTGGATCTCGACGAGGCGCAGCACTCCGAACTGTGAGGCGGTGATCTCCAACGGAGCCAGCTCGGCCTCTAAGGCGATCCACAGCGCGTGCTGGGCTTGGCGAAGGAGGTAGCCCAGACGCCCATCGGGCCCACGGAAGTCGACACCGAGCGGGGTTGGCACCAACGCGAGTCTAAATCCGACGCCCGCTGATGCTGGCCTGGCCCGGCCGGCGCGGGGTTGCCGGACCCGACCGGCAGCGGTACAGTTCATCAGGTTCCTGATGAACGTCGGGTCGAGTGGACCTCGAGCCCGAGAAGGAGAGGACGATGAGCAGATTCCGCATATCGACTCACGGCCGGCTGCAGGACTGGATTGCGGTCGAGAAGGGCTACTTCGACGAGGAGGGCCTGGACTACGAGTTGGACATCAAGGCGCAGGAGAACCAAGCCCAGGACGTTCCGGCGGGTCAGAGCGGGGACGTGCGTGTCGGCGCCTATGAGCTCTACCGCGCCGGCGGTGGGGGCAAGAAGCACATGAGCTGTGCCTGCCACTGGGCCGTCAACCAGGCGGCGACCGATTCTGCAGGGCGGATGTGGGGCCACGCCTACTCGGTGCTGCCCAGCGGCATCTACGTCCCCCCTGACTCCGAGGTCCGCCGGCCGGAGGACCTGGCCGGGGTCGAGATCGCTGTCGGCTATCACTCAGGAAGCCACTTCTCCACCGATCCAGGCCCTCGAGCAGTTCCTGGACCCCGGGGAGATCACGCTGCGCTTCGGCGGCATGCCGTATGACCGCGTCGATGCGCTGCTCGCCGGCGAGGTGCCGGCCGCGGCCGTGTGGACCGGCGCCGCCTACCTGGTCGAGCAGCGGGGCGCCCGCAAGATCCTGGACACCACCTTCATGGCCGCGTTCATGTTCGATGCAGACACCGACCCCGCCGACGTCGCGAAGTACTTCGCCGCGCTCAAACGCGCCCAGATGGTGCTCGACCTCACTCCTGAGCCCTACAAGCACTACTACACCCGTGAGATCCCCCCCGCTTCCACGATCTCATCGACGTGCGCGGCTTTGGACCCGGCGAACGGATCGTCTTTTTGCCGTACACCCCCGAGGCCTACGAGCGGGCCCAGCAGTGGATGCAAGACCGCGGCCTGTTCGAACCGTCCACCACCACGCCCGACTTCGCCACCGCCGTCCAGATCTGACCAACGGCCCAGCGAAACCGAGCTGAACCTGGTCCTCCGGCTGAACGTCAGGGCGGCCGCTGCTGCTGCGACTACCGCACAGCGCGCGCGAGTTCGCCGCCGGCGGCGGCAGCGGTGGCGTTCGCATCCCACAGCACGGGAGCCATCTGAGCGATCACCTGGAGCCGTTCGCGTAGTTCGACGGGCTGGAAATGCTCCCCGTCGACTCGCTCGGTGTAGTCGGTCAGATCCACCAGGCAGGCGCGCAGCTCTGATTCGGTGAACCGCACGATCGCATGCGCGCCGGCAGTGGCGAGCGGCGCGAACCGCTCCACCAGGGACTGCTCCTCGCGCAGCCCCACCAGGTCTTCGACGCTCTCGGTCGGCTGGCGGCGATGGCGGTCAAGCTGCTCTGAGAGCGCGACGAACATCGCCTGGCTCGCGTCGGCCGTGATCGCTGCGGTGATCGAGACCGAACGGTCCTGCTCGTCGGCGCGAACTTCGAGGATCTGGATGGGGTTTTCCTGCATAAGCCCGGGAATGTGAGGTCCGATGTGCGGCGCCGTGGCGCGATCAAAGTCTGCTCTGCGGATTTGCCCGCACTCTCATCCTAGAAACCCCACGCTGCCGGCGGGAAGGAACCTGGCCCCCGACGCGGAACCCGAAGCGAGACGTGACGCGCCCGGTTGCATTCGTCTGCACAATCGCCGTGGGGCTGCTCGTCGGCCTCCAGCCGGCATCCAACGCGGCGATGTCAAAGCACGTCGGCGACCTGGGGGCGGCGTTCGTGAGCCTGGTGGTCGCCACCACGATCATCGGCGTGCTGTTGGTCCTCGCCGGGCATCCCGCCCGGCTGACCGGCGTCACTGCGCTCCGGCCCGAGCACCTGGTCGGGGCCGTCGGCGGCGCGGCGGTCGTCACGGTCGGGCTCGTTGCTGTCAAGCCGCTCGGCGCCGGCGCGGTCATCGCGCTGCTCGTCGCCGGCCAGGTGACGATCTCGATCGTGGCCGACCGCTTAGGTTGGTTCGGAGTGCATCATGTGGCCATCAGCCCAGGGCGCCTCCTGGGAGTCGCGCTCGTCATCGCCGGCACCGTGCTCGTGACACGAACCTGACACGCGCCCGCGTCGGCGTCACTGAAGTGCACCGCCGGATCGTTCATGAGCACGATCGCCTTACGCGCTGAACAGCGGCCCGAGGGGATCAGCTGGTGAGAGGGCCCTGGTCGCTCCCGAGCGCGAACAGGTGGATCGATCCCTGATCGGTCGAGGCGGGCAGCGTCACGCTGGCCACCGTCTTGCCTGCGGCCACCGGAAAGCTGGCGGAGAACAGATAGGTGTTGATCGTCTGTGCTTGGCCGGCCACGCTGTTGCGATACGGCGTGGTCGCCGTCTCGACGTTGCCGTCGGAGGGCGATGAGCTGTTGGCGTTCAGCGTCCAGTCGCTGAGGCCCAGCGACGCCTGCTGCGTCGTGCCGTCGCTGTAGGTGATGGTCATCTGACCCGTCGACGGCCCGTTCGTGGCCGAGCCGAGCACACCGATCTTGGTCGCCCCGGAGACCGGGAGCAGCTTGATCGTCTGCCCACCGGCGAGGACGTTGTCGGGCTGACCGGCGGTCGCGGAGGGCCACGTGTACCGAACGCCACCCGAGGTCACCGTCGCCCCGGGCGATATCCCCTGCGCTGCCAGGGCCTGTTCGGAATAGCTGAACCCGTCGCCGTCGAAGTTGGCCGCGGCCTGGTCGCTGTCGCTGGACACTCCCGTGCTGTTGTAGTAGGGCGCCAGATCACCCGCGCTCGCCACGGCGATCACCTCCACCACGGCGGGCAGGGCGGTCCCCGTCGCCGAGCGCATCTGGAAGGTCACCGGATACACCCCGTCGGCCGTGCCGGAGGGCACCGTCACCTGGATCTGTTGGGTCGCCTTTGCCTCCTTGCCCACGAACATCGATCCGCGGCCCGGGCCGACCTGGAACCCCGAGCCCGAGGTGGTCGACGCCGTCCAGCTGATCGTCTGGGCGGCGTCGGTCATGCTCTGTGCGCCCAGGGTGAGCGTTGTGCTGGTTCCCGGCGAGGTGACGACCATGGAGTTGGCGTCACTGCCGGGTCCACTCACGTATCCGAGCGCCGGCAGGATCCCCTGGGTGTCGGACGGCGGCGCGTCGTTGGTGGCGCTGGCCCACGTGGTCGACGGGGCGCTGGCCAGCGTCCAGTCGACCGAGCCGCCCTGCTTGATGAGGCTTGGCGGCAGGTAGGCACGGTCCCACGAGCTGCCGTTGACGCTCACGCTCTGAACGTACGGCGCGTGGTCGGAGGCCTGCGGGGCGGTCTCGGTGATCGTCTTCCCGTTGCCGAGATGGATCGCGATGTTGGAGAACATCGGGCTGCCCAACGCCAGCGTGGCCGAGCCCGGCATCTCGGGATAGCCGCCGATCGCCGACCACACAAACCAGGAGCTCATCGCTCCGAGGTCGTCGTTGCCGGCCAGGCCGCCCGGGGTGTTGGTGTACAGCTGATCCTGGACCTCGCGGACCACCTGCTGGGCCTTGTAGGGAGCGCCCACGTAGTCGTACTCCCACGGGATGTTGAAGCTGGGTTCGTTACCCAGCTGCGCCTGCGTCGGCCCCATCGCGGTCACGCTCGAGGTCAGGCCATCGAGGAACTTGACCCAGTTGGCGTTGCCTCCCTCGGCACGCGCCAGGCCGGCGACGTCGAACGGCAGCTCCGCCGCGTAGACGTACGCGTCGGCCTCGACGAATCCGTTGCTGGAGGTCGGGTTGAATCCCGACTGGAATGCGCCGTTGGTGAGCTTGGGCTGCAGAAATCCGCTGCCCGGGTTGAACACGTTCTGCCAGTTGTTGGCGCGGGCGGCGAAGGTGCCGGCGATCGCGCTCTTGCCCATCGCCTGAGCCATCTGCGCGATCGAGTTATCGGCGGCGTTGTACTCCTCTTGCGTCGAGACCGGGCCGTAGAAGTTGCAGCATCCATAGGTTCCGTCGATCGGTAGATACCCCTGGTTCAGGTACTGGTCGAGGCCGGGGCGGATGTTGTTGGCGACGTTGGCCTCCGTCTGCATGTCGCTCAGTGCCTGCCCGGCGTTGAACCCGGTCGCGCCGAAGGCATAGGCGTCGGCGACGATCGGATCCGCCGGGTCGCCCACCATGACGTACGACTCGCCGTTGTTCTCGCTCCACTTGGGAAACATCCCCGTTTGGTCATAGGAGTCCAGCAGCGAGGTGACGGTGTCCGACATCTGCTGGGGGAACAGCATCGCTTCGAGCTGGCTCTGGCTGCGGTAGATGTCCCATCCCGAGTAGTTCGCGTAGATGGCATGGCCCGACGGGGCGGTGTGAAGCTGGCCGTCGAAGCCCGTGTACTGGCCGTTGTCGTCGCTGTCGACGTTGGGGTGCAGCAGCGAGTGATACAGCGCGGTGTAGAACACCGTCTGCTGTGTCGCGGTGCCGCCGGCCACCTGGATCTTCGACAGCGCCCGGTTCCAGGCTGCATGCGCGGCGCCCCTGACCTGGGCGCTGTTCCAGGACGGGATCTCCTGGGTCCGGTTCTGCGAGGCGTTGTCGGTACTCACGTACGAGATGCCGACCTTCGCCTTGACGGTGGCGTCGGTGCTCGTGTCGAAGGTGATGTACGCGCCGTCGGCACCGGTGACCGGAGGCTGCGCGGCCGCCGCGCTGGTGCTGGCCTTCATCCGCAGCCTGCCGGTCTTGCTCTTGGCCGAGCCGGGCAGCCCGTCCGCGGAGAGCGCCTTCAGCGCCTGTACCTTGGCGCGGCGGCGAGCAGCGGCCTGCTGGGTCGCCGACAGCCTCGTGGTCATGGACCGGTCATTGGCCTGGGGAGCGGCGCCGTTGGTCCATGTCCCGTAGCCGGTGAACGGCCGGTTGAAGGTCATGTCGAAGTGCAGCGTGTACTGGTTCTTCGCTCCGCAGAAGTCGCCGGTCGTCACGTATCCGGAGATCTCCTTGTCGTTGACGACCTGGAAGTGTGTGGCCGAGTCCGGCGCCCCGCTGTCTGAGAGCTTGAACAGTAGGTTCCCGTTTCCGGCGCCCGCGGGGAACGTGAAGGTGCCGATTCCCGCCCGGGTCGTGGTCGCCAGTTGTGTGTTCACACCGCCGGCGTTCAGCTGGTAGTAGCCGGGAGTGGCGGTTTCCTGGCTGTGATTGAGCGGCTCGGTCGCGCTGGAGGGACTCGTCCCCACCGCGCCGGTCGTCGGCAGGATCGGCACGTCGTTCTCGGCTCCACAGCCGGGTCCGGAGAGGTGCGTGAGGCTGTAGCCGGTGATCGATTGGGCGTTGTAGTCGTAGCCGCCCCCCGAGGGCCGGTTCGGCGTGTCCGGACTCCACTGGATCATGCCGAACGGCTCGTCGGCGCCGGGGAAGACATCGCCGCCGTTGGTCGTGCCGATCATCGGGTTCGACAAGCGAAGCGGGATCGGAGACGTAGCTGGGGCCGGCTTGCGCCGAAGCGGTTGCGCCGAACGGTGTCAGCGCTCCGCCGGAGAGGATCGCCGTGGCAGCGACGATCCGCACGAGAAGTCTCGAACGCGGCATATGGATCTCCCTCTGTTGGTCGCGCGGTAGGGCGCGCCGAGCCGCTCGTCTGGACGCGAGGGGCCGGTGGAGCCGGGCCGACAATGACAACGTTGTCGTACGGCGCGGGGAATGTACCGAGGACCCCAAGCCGAGGTCAAGGCCGCGCGTCCGTCAGGTCTATCTGCTGACCGCGCATGGGCAGGCGTGGTGACCCATAGGGAGGAATGAGCGACCTCGGCACCCTGCACGAGGGCGGCGCGCGCGGCGTCGGTGCGCACCCCGCTCAGACGCGCACCCGCCGGGCATGGAGCGCTGCGTAGATGGGACGGCACGCTTCGGCGACGGCGGCGTCGTGGTCGCAGAGTGTCGTCTCCCGCGAGTGCGGCGGCTCAAACCCGGTGGAGGACCACACGGCGGCGTACCAGTGCGGCGCCCACACGCCGTCGGTCGCGCGCGGGCCGGGCGGCCAGGACAGCATCCGGTCGGTGAATGGGATGCCCAGCCAGTCACACAGCCAGCGCAGATGTCCCTCAGGCGCGCGCAGGAAGTCGCGGGCGTCGAGGATCGGCACCTTAAGGTCGTGCTCGTCCCACAGCTCCAGCAGCCACCCCTGCTGGGGCAGCCCGATGTCCTCCGGCTCGCAGGACTCCCGGGCGCGCACGTACGATGCGACGACTTCGACCGGATCGCGGATGAGCAACACGTTGCGAACGCCCAACGTCCACCGCAGGTCCATGTCGCGGGAGACGTGGTGGGCCATGTGCTTGACGTAGTGCACGCGGCGGCCGGACGGCAGCGGCTTGAACAGGGCCGCGACGGCTCTCGAAGTTTCGACCGGTTGGGAAGCGATGACCGCTTCGCGCGCCGGGTGGTCAATGCCGGTGCGGGCGAGGTATGCGCCGTACAGCGGCTCATCGACGACGACCGTGTCAGAGCGGTTCTCAAACGCGCGCATCATTGCCGTGGAGATGTTCCGCGGACCGGACCACATCGCCGCCCGCACGACGTCGCTCACGGCGCGATGCGTGCCGCGACGTCGGCGTCGACGTGCTCGCGGTACAGCGTCTGCAGGCGCTCGACCATCGGCCCGCGCCGGCCGGCGCCGATCGTGCGACCGTCCACCGAGCGGACAGGCACGACGCCGGCGAAGGTACCGGTGACGAAAGCCTCATGGGCGGCGTAGACGTCGGTGAGGCTGAACGTTGTCTCGCGCGATGGGATGGCGTTGGCGCGGCAGATCTCCAGCACGTTGGCGCGTGTGATGCCCGCGAGGCAGTAGCGCCCGTCCGAGGTCAGCACCTGCGGCGCGTCGTCGGAGCCGACGACGACGAAGAAGTGTGTCGAGTTGCACGTCGCTACGAACCCGTGCGGGTCGAGCATCAGTGCTTCGTCGGCGCCGGCGGTGTAGGCCTGGATGCAGGCGGTGATGTCGTTGAGCTTGGAGTGCGTGTTGAGCTTGGGGTCGAGCGTGTCGGGCGCGGCGCGCCGCACGTGCGTCGTGAAGAGCGTGATGCCGTCGGTCACGGTCGCCGGCAGCGGCTCCTTGTGCTCGGCGATGATCACGACGGTGGCGGACCCGATCGTCACGCGCGGATCCTGATAGGGCGTGCGCTTGATGCCGCGGGTGACCATCAGCCGCACGTGCACACCGTCGGTCATGTCGTTGGCCCGCAGCGTCGAATAGATCGCCTCCGTCAGCTCTCGGCGGTTGCGGCCGACGTCGAGCATGATCGCCTTCGCGCCCTCGAACAGGCGGTCGAGATGGCGCTCCAGGAAGGCCGGATGGCCTGCCTGGACGCGCAGTCCCTCCCACACGCCATCACCGAGGACGAAGCCGGAGTCGAACACCGAGACGACGGCGCGCTCGCGCGGCATGAGGACGCCATTGACCCAGATGAGGATGCGTTCGTTGCGGGCATCGTCCTCGAAACCGTGCGTGCCGTGGGCCACGGTGCGCAATCCTACGGGCCGCCGGGCGCACCCCGCGATCCCGCCGGCCGGCTAAGGGCGGCGGGTGAGGGCCCGAACGCGACGGAACACGGCGGCCGATCGGGCCCCCGGCCGGGGCGTGATCAGGACCGTCCGGGTGCAGCCGCGCGTAGCGCTCGGCCTTCGCCTCGATCTGAGCCTGTCTGGCCTGCGCGAGCTCGCTGTGTGGAGGCGGGCTGCGATGTCATTCCTAGGGCGCGTAGCGATGGTGCAGCATCAGGTCGTTTCCGTCGGGGTCGGTGAAGAACGCCATGTGGCAGACGCCGGTGTCAAGGGTGTCCCCGGCGAAGCTGATGCCCGCTTCCTCCAACGTCGTGCGGGCCGCAGCGATGTCATCGACGTGGAGCGCAAGGTGGCCGTTCTTCTGGGGCGCGAACTGCATCCCGAGGCGCTCCGGCTCCCAGATGCCGAGACATGTCTCTCCCGCCCAGAACTCGAACCGCCCGTTCTCATCGGGCCGCAGCCCGAGGACGTCTCCGTAGAAGCGGCGCGAGCGCTCCGAATCCTGCGACGGGATCGCGACAAAGTCGAGCCTGGTGATCATCGGTCATGCTCCTTTGCTCGTGAACGCCCAGCACTCTCACACCCAATGCGGTCAGGAACGGTCCCCGTCTGAGATCTGAGTTCATATCCTTGGCGACGATGGGCGCCGCCGTCAGCGATATCGAGACTCGCAGCGATTGCGAGCGACTGGTGCGCGCCTTCTACGGGCACGCGCTCGTGGATCCCGTCATCGGCTGGATCTTCGTCGACATCGCCCAGCTCGACGTCGAGGCGCACGTGCCCCACATCGCATCCTTCTGGGAGACGATCCTGCTCGGAGCTCAGTCCTACAGCGGCGGGGCGTTTCGGCCTCACGCGGCGCTGCACGCCCGCGTCCCCCTGCGCGCCGGGCACTTCGAGCGGTGGCTGTGGTTGTGGCGCACCACGGTCGACGACCTCTTCGCCGGGGAGCGAGCCGAGCTCGCAAAGAGCCATGCGGCGCGCGTCGCCTCGGCATTCCACGCTCGGCTGCAGACGATGGCGCTACAGCGCTCAGACGACGCCGACGGCCTCACGATCACGCAGCACGGCTAACCGGCTGCGCTGGCGGCGGTGCCAGTCTGCTCCACCCACAACCGCTGAGCCTAAGCTGGCCGATCCCGGACAATATGTGGCCAGGATCGGCCACTCACCGACGCCAGAGCTCGGTCAGGGCGCCGCCCTCACTGAGGCGGCGGCTGCGCCCCCCCCGGCGTCCAGGCTCACCAGCGAGCTCACGCGAAGATCGCGTGAGCGGCGGCCACCGGGTCGCCGGCGACGTGTCGCGCGTCGCACTCATCCGCCAGCCGCGGGCTGCTCGCCGCTCCCGCGAGCGCGACCGGCCAGCGGGCGCTGAGCCGGCGGATCGCCGCCCGCCTGGGCTCCAAGCGTCCCTCGACCGCGGCGGCGATCACGATCAGGCTTGGACCGACGTCGGCAGCGGTCACGCCGAGCATCTCGACCGGTGTGTCGGCGCCGAGATAGGTGATGCGCCATCCCACTTGGTGCAGCGCGATCCCGAAGGCGAGCAGGCCGAGCGTGTGCTGCTCGCCCGCCGGGCAGGCCAACAGCGCCCGCGAGCCCAGGCCGCGGTCCCAGCCGCGAGCCAGGCCCAGCAACCGACCGTGGACAAAGCCGCTGGCGAAATGCTCCTGGGCCACCCTGATCTCGCTCTGCGCCCAGCGGTCTCCGACCTCCCGGAGCATTGGGAGAAAGATGTCGCGGATGATCGCGGTGGCGCTGTGGGTCTCGAGAAGCTTCTCGAGTACCTGATCGGCCGTCGTCTCGTCGTAGCGCTCCAGTGCGGCCAGCATCTCGTTCGCGGCGCAGGTCAATTCGAGCGGAGTGGTGGCCAGTTCCGGGGCCGCGTTGATCTTGAACCGCGCGGACACCGCCACCTCCGCCGCCTGGGCGGGCGCCATTCCGCTGCGGACGTGGTCGACCATCATGCGCATCCGCAGTTCGTCGACCCGTGAGTACAGGCGCTGGTTGCCCAAGGTCCGCCCGGGCTTGAGAACGCCGTAGCGCCGCTCCCACTTGCGCAGCACGTCAGGGCTCACGCCGACGCGTCTGCTCAGCTCCCTGATCGGCATCCACGAAGCGCCCGGACCCACCATCGTCAGCTGTCGATCAGACCCAGTGGCCCATCCCGCAAATCCGCTGCGGTCTGATGGCTGCAAATCGTCGCCGATTTTCGCTGGTCAGCCCCATCACCGGACTTGCACGATGAACCACTAGCGTGACGAACCTCGGGTCACCGCCGGCCTACCTGATACCAGCGCCGCCGCGCGCGCCTCGATCGCGGCGAAGGCGTACTTCTGCGCCGGCTCCAGCGCCCGCTCGGCTTGCTCGGACGCGCGCTGAGCCTCCCCGCGGCCGGCGAGAGCCTCTGCCCACGCCAAACGCCCGCGCGCGACCCAGAACAGCAGCTGGCTGGACTCGTAGAACTCACACACGTTCGCGAAGTGCTTGTCGGCGAGCTCGTGTCGTCCGAGGGTTGCCGCCAGCATCCCGAGATACATGCGGGAGTGCCCGTAGCAGAGCACCTGGTTCCAGATGAGCTGGTCGGGCCAGGGCTCGATCAGCTCGTACAGCGCCGCCGCGGCGCCGACCACGCTCGCCTGCGAGGCGGCATCGGCATAGAGCGCGAGCGCGTTCATGCGGTAGTTGTCCCAGGGCACGTGGTCGAAGCCATCGCTCGCGGCCTGCGTGACGACGGCGGCGGCATCGTCGAGCCGTCCCCCCCAGCAGTACATCGAGGCAAGCGCCGAGCGCCAGGCGGAGATGCCCGGGTTGGCGGCGACGCCGGCCTCCATCATCTCGAGCATGTCCTCGGCCCGCCCCTGGTAGTACCTGAGGCCGCCCAGCTGAGCGCCGTAGACCATCATCGCGTCGGGCTCGCCGGCCTCGGTGCCGATCGCCAGCGCCTGCTCGCTCAGCCGCTCGCCCTCGGTGAGGTCGCCCCGCATGTACGCCCAGCCGGCGTCGTAGACCGTCGAGAACCAGCGCAGCGACGGTTGGCCGAGCTCCTGGGCGATGCCGTCGACGCGCTCGCGGGCGGCCTCGGCCCGTGCCAGGTCGCACGATTCGATGTTGACGTGCAGCGCCACCGCCGAGGCCCAGAACTCGAGCGACGGATCCCGCAATCCCCGCGCCACGTTGAGCAGCTCCTCGGCGACCGTCCGCCGGCGCTCGAGCGTGTCGGGAGACCACAGGGCGAAGCTGCAGTCTTTCAGGACCTGCGCGAGCGTCCGCGGGTCGCCCGCCTCCTGGGCCAGGGCCAGGGCCTGCTCGGCCAGCGCACGCCGGCGTTTGTGATCGGGATCGTTCTGGAGCTCGACCGCTCGCACGGCGATCAGGCTCGCCGACCGGGCGCGGCTGGCGGTACCGAGCTCGAGCGCGCGCTCGAGCGCCGCCAGGCGGTCCTGATCGACCTGGCCGAATGCGCTCACCTGACCGCGGTTGTTGGCGAGCGCCGCGCGCGCGGCGCGGTCGGCGTCCTCGAGCTCCGACGCCAGCCGGGATGCCTCGAGGAGCGTTTCGCGGAATGCCGGGTCGCCGAGCTGGCGTTGCGCCTGACCGAGCCCGAGCAGGACGTCACAGCGCGCGCGGGGGTCGCCGCCGGCGGGCAGCAGCCCAAGCGCCTGCTCGAACCACCGCAAGGCCTCGTCGGGCGCGAGCTCCTCGAGCGCTCGTTCGCCGGCGCCGCGGGCGTATCCGATCGCCTTCGGGAGGTCCGCGGCGGTACCGACCCTCCCCCAGTGCAGCGCCAGCTCGCCCATCCGGGGCCCCGGGTCTGACCCCAGCAGCCGTTCGAGCGCCTCGCCGACGCGGCGGTGCAGGCGGGCCCGGCGGGTGATGCCCAGGTGCACGTAGAGCGTGTGGTTGATCAGCGCGTGCGCGAACGAGAACCGCCCGGGAGCTGTTGCCGACTCGACGAGCACCGACGCCGCGACGGCCCGTTCTAGCATCTCCAAAAGCTCATCCTCGGGACAGTCGATGACCGTGACGAGCAGCTCGAGATCGAACTCGCGGCCGATGACCGCTGCGACCGACAGCACGCTGTGGGCATTCGGGCCAAGCCGCTGCACCCGCCGCTCCACCACCTCCCGCACGCTCTGCGGCAGTTCGAGCTCCGAGAGCTCCCCACGGACCGTGAAGCGGCCGTTGTCCCGCTGGTAGATCGTCCCGGACTCGAGCAGATGGCGCAGCAGCTCGCCCGTGTAGAACGGGTTGCCGTCCGTCTCCTCAAACAGCTGGTGGGCCAGCGCCAGCCCGGCCTGGTCGAGCTCGTGACCGCCCGCCCGCTCCATGATTTCGACGATCTCCAGCTCCGCGAGGCCGCCGATCGCCAGGCGTTCGATGCCCTCCTGGCGATGAAACTCGGCGAGGAGTTCGGTGAGGGGATGCTCGCGGTCCAGGTCGGAGTCACGGTAGGTGCCGATGATCAGCGCGCGCGCCCCTCTGGCCTCCGTGATCAGGTACCGGAGCAGCATCAGGGTCGGCTTATCGGCCCAGTGCAGGTCATCGACGATCAGCACCAGCGGCTGCGCGGTCGTCGCTTCGGACACCAGTCCAACCACGGCGTTCCACAACAGATAGCGCTCGGTCTCGGGATCGGCGGCGCGGGTTGGCGGGAGGCTCGGGATGCGGCCCCGTAGTTGGCTTACCGACCGCGAGAGCTCCCCGCCATGCCGTCGGACGTGAGCTCGCAGCACCTCCTCCGGAGCATTCTCGACGTAGTGGCCGAGGGCCCCGACCCAGGGGCCGTACGGGATCGCGAGCTCCTTGTCGCAGCGGCCGTAGAGCACCGCCGCGCCGTCGCTGCGTGCCTCGAGCGCGACATGCGTCGAGAGGCGCGTCTTGCCGATCCCCGGCTCGCCGGCGATCAGCGCCAGGCGCCGCTGCCCGCCGGCGGCCTCGGAGAACAGCGCGCGCAGACGTTCAGCCTCGGTCACCCGGCCGACGAAGCCGCCCCTCGGCACAACCTGAAGCTCCGCCGGCAAGGGCAGCGTCTTCCCTTCGTCGGCCAACGGCTCCCACGCGACCTCCACGGTGGGCAGCGGTGCGGGGAGACCCTTCAGCTCGAGCTCGCCGACCGGCGTCACCGGATGTTCGCTTCCGACGCTCAGGTGGGCGACGAGCGCATTGGCGAGGATCTGCCCGCCCGAGCAGTAGGCGCACAGGCGCGTCGCCTCAACCACCGGTAGCCCGAAGTATTCGCCCTCGGCGACCGTCGCGTCCCCGCAGCTCAGGCCGATTCGCACCAGCAGCGGTTCATCGGCGTCGCGGTTTCGCCGGTCGAGACGCTGCTGGACCGAGACCGCGCATGACACCGCCGCGACCGTGCTGCGGAACGCCACCATCAGTCCGTCACCGGTGTTCTTGACCTCCTTGCCACCGGCCTCCTGCACGGCGTCGCGGATGAGCCGGAAATGCTCTTCACGCAGCGCGTCGGCCCGGGCCGGACCAATCCTCGATTCGAGCGCGGTCGACCCCACGACATCGGTGATCAAGACCGTCACCGTCTCCACATACCGCATTGGTGCCCCTTTAGCGTGCCACGATGGCCCTAGAAGCTCAGGGGAAGACTACTGACCGCCCGCAGATAAGGGTCGGTCTGCCACTGGGCGAGCCCGTCGAGCGCCAGGCCGGGGAGCTCCGACAGCAGCATCGTCAACGCAATCGGAGCGACGATCCGGACGAGCGGCGCGCCGATGCAGTGGTGGATTCCAGAGCCGAAGCTCAGATGGGCGTCCGCGTCGCGGGTGATCAGGAACTGATCGGGGATGTCGAAGGCCTCCGGATCGTGATCGGCCGAGCCGAGCACAGCCGTGACCCGGTCTCCCGCCTTGAAGGCAACTCCGCCGAGTTCGGTGTCGGCGGCGGCGCAGCGATCGACGAGCTGGGCGGGGGCGTCGAAGCGGAGCATCTCCTTGACCGCGCCGTCGATCAGCGTGGGGTCCTCGCGAAGGGCCGCGAGCTGATCGGGATTGAGCAGTAGGTTGCGGGTGCCGGTCCCGATCAGGAACGTCGTCGAGACATATCCGGCGACGAGGAAGTCGCTCGCGCACATCTGGACCTGCTGCGTCGTCAGGCCGGCGCGCTTGAACGCGTGGCAGATCTGGGCGAACAGCCCGGTTCCCGGCGTGCCGGCATCGGAGAGCAGCAGCCCTTCGAAGAACGTATTCAGCGCCATCGAGCACGTCGCCCCGCCGCCGCGAACGGCGGCCGACTGGGTGATGTCGTGCGCGGCCACGATCGCGGCCTGCCAGGACATCAGGCCGCTCCATACCCCGGGGTCGTTGGGGATCCCCAGCAGCGTGAACAGCACGCCGGCGGGCAGCGGGAGCGCGTAATCGGAGATCAGCTCCATTCGCCCGTGCTCGTGTGCCGCCGCCAGCAGCGGTTCCGCGATCTGCCTGACGATCGCCGGCGCCGCCTCGATCGCCGTGTCGAACAGAGGCTCGAGGATGCCACGCAGCTCGGTGTGCAGCGGGGGGTCAGAGCCGAACAGCCCCGGGGGAAAGCTCGACATCACCTCGAACTGACCGTAGGGCTTCGGCCCGCCCAACGGTGAGTTCTTGACCCACACCTCCTTGTCGTCGAGCACCTGCTTGCAGTCGCTCGTAGGCGAACAGCCAGGTGCAACCGTATGGGCTCACCGGAGAGATCGGAGCCTGCGCCCGGAAGCTGGCGTACGTCGGATAAGGGTCGGCCAGGAAGGCGGGGTCGTGGGGATCGAACCGATCCGGAGTCCAGGCGCTAGACACGGGCCGGGTCCCCTCGGCGTCTCCGCGGGAACGCCGAGCGCGGCGAGCAGCCACGCGCTGCACTCCGGCGTGATCGTCAGGTGAGGCTGGTTCTCCGAGCAGAAGGCGTAGTCGTCGAAAGGGCCCGGCCGGGACGGGGCCGGCGGGATCGGCACAGTGGGGTCCTGAGGCAGGTCAAGGGCGCTCACGGTCGGGACCGAGCACGTCGCGTCGAACGCGTGCGTGACGGCGCCGCACCCGACGCCGGCCGCGAGCGCCGCGACCTGCCCGTTGTAGCTGTCCTGGCCACCCGGCGCCCCCTCCCAGGCTCGGCCCGCGGAGTCGAACTCGAGCGTCGGCAGCTGCGGTGGCTCGGCAAGCATCCAATCGCCGTGCGCGACTACGCCCGGCCCCGTCCCGGCGAGGGTCCTCAGCTCTGCCGAGATCCACGGCTCACCGGACCAGGTGAGCGTCTGCGCCCCGGCCGGTGTTGTGCTGGCGCCGTCGCCGCGGCCGCACGAGATCGCCAGCCGCCGCGGCAGCTTCGGGTAGTCGCCGAGGCTTGTCAGCTCGGCGATGAAGGCCCTGCGCAACGGACTGGTCTGAGCCACTCCGTCGTGCAGCCACCAGAGGACGAATTGCTGATTGGCGGGCGAGTCGAGCAGCTGTGCCTCGGCCTCGAGGGCCGGCAAGAAGGAGCGGCAGGTCTGGACGAACCACTGCGCCGCGAGGCTTGTGTACGCGCCGCCGTGTGGCGTGTCGATCGTGAGAAGCACCTTGGCGTTGTGCGGCTCGTCGCGCGCCTCCATCGCGGCGAGGGCATAGCGGCTGATCAGCCCTCCCATGCTCACGCCACCGATGACGAGGGGCTCGTCGGTGTGGTGGCGCGCCTTGCGAATGCATGCCACCAGCACGTCGGCGTTGCGCTGGATCTCGTCCGCGCCGTGATCGAGACCGACGATCACGAGGTCATAGCCGGCGGCGCGCAGCTTCGTCGCCGTCCCCTGTTGGTCGAAGGTGTCGTACAGGTAGTCGGCTGGATGTCCGCCGGGAAAGCCCTCGACCATGATCATGGGGCGCGTCACCGCCTTGCGCCCGGCGGCGCGGTACACGTAGGCGCTGCCGGTGTTGCCACACTCGCCGCGCAGCGGCCAGATCTCGTCGGGCTCGAGGCGCCGCCGGCTGATCACTGAGCGCGACGGTGAACGCGGCTGTCACGACCTCGGACCCGTACGTGCAGCGGATCGTGAGCTGCGCGGCCTCGCCGGAAAACGTGGCGGCGAGCGGTGTGCCGACCTCGACCGGCACAAAGCCGCGGCCGTCGCCGAGGTCGAGCGCAACCGCATCGGGCAGCGGCGCACCGGGATTCGTCAGATGGAAGTCCTCGCTGACGACGAGCTCGACGCTGCGGCCTCGGTAGGCCGGGAGCATCAGACCCCACTGATCGTGGAGCAGGCCGCTCGCAAAGAACGCCCTGCGCTGCAGCAGCTGGCCGTGGAGACTCTGCGGAGGGTCCTCGAGCGCTCGGCCCTCCGCGGCGGCATGCCGGACACGGTCGGCGAGGTCTGGCTGCGGGACGGCATAGGTGAAGTTGGCGATCGCGATCGGGAGCTGACCATCCGGGCGATAGGGCATGGTCGCCCCGAGCACCGTCGCCAGGGGCGGCACGATGCCGGTGGCGATGGCACTGTTCTGAAGCCGGAGGTAGGTCCCCTCCCATGCAAGCTGGTTCAGCGCTGCCGGCGTGCCCGTCCCGCTGGGCAAGTCGCTCGTGCCCCACCAGATCAGCACGCCCCCGGGGACCGTCTGCGGGGGTCGCCTGGGCGAGCAACCGGCGCAGCTGCGCGGCGAGCTCAGGGGTCGGCGGGGTGGGCTGGGTCATGAGCTCGCCCCGGCGGGGAGGCAGGCGAGGTAGCGCAGGCCGCCGATCCCGGGAACGAAGCAGTACACGCTTCCGCGGGTCTTTACCAGTGTCGGGATTCCGGTCAGCACGATCGGATCGCGGCTGTCATCGATGCGCACGACGAAGTGTCCCCCGTTGTCGGGCTGGTGGCCGATGAGCGGGTCGCGCGTGCCCCGCAGCCCATGCGTCGCCAGATCCCCGTTGGCCCAGACACGCAGGATGAACTCGTACTGAAGCTGCAGGTCGCCGCAGATGAACAAACCGATCAGCCCCCGATCCTTGTCATCCGGGTGCTGCGGATCGAACGGGGGACCGTAGGGCATGCCGCGCCGGATCAGCGCGGCGGCTGTGCGGGAGACCCGTGACGAGCGAGCTGCGCGGGTTCAGCCGCCGGATGTGGGCGCCGATCGGGCAGCGGCGTCCGTCGACGTCGTCGTAGTAGGTCCGGTGTCCGGCGGCCGGGGCATAGTCGAACTCATTGAGGTGGGCATCGCTGATCGGCGGATCGGCCTGCTGGCTGTCGGGAGAGAGCGTCAGCGGGACGCCGTTGCGCCAGCGTCCGAGCAGCTTCGCGGCGAGGAGCTCCGGGTCCAGGCGCCATTGGCTCGCCCACTGCGCGAGTAGCTGCTCGAATGCCGGCACGTCCTGGCGCAAGACGCGAAACGCCGCGTACGTGGCGTTGTCGCCCAGCGCGGGCATCAGGTTGCCGAGATAGTTACCGCCGAACGCGTTGACGTAGTCGCGACCGAGGAGAAAGTCACCGGGGCTGGCCTTGGGCTGCATGTCGGGACGATCGCGGGGGTTGGCACCCGCGATCTCCGGCTGCGCGATCCCGTCGCGGTAGCCGAAGTGAACCCCGCCGTGCGGCAGGGCGTTGGCATCTTCGGCCCAGATCTCCGTCAGGCCGGTGGTGACGAAGCGCTTGCGGAGCCGCACCGACACCTCATCCAGCCGCTTGACGCGATGCTCGTCGGTGTACAGCGACACCAGCATGTGAACGGTCGGGGTCTGCTGCCCGCCGAGGCCCCAGTTCTCTGGCGCGCTCGCATCGCGGTCTCCCAGGCCGACCCCGTTCGGGAAGTCCGGATCCGCCTGACCGGCCCGTTGGGCCGGGCCCTGCTGGAAGGCCAGCGGGAAAGTCGCCGAGCACCCCGGGCGGTACCCCGAGCCCCTGGAGCCCTGCCCAGGTCAGTCCGATGTTGAGCCAGTAATGCGGCCGCTCATTCCACTCCTCGGCCGTCGTGATCTGTGGGCTCAGATCCTCGTCACCCGACACGAGCCCGGCGATGAATGTCGCTGCCCCGCCGGCCTCACCGACCCCGAGCGCGAAATGACGCGCGTTGGCGGCGCGGTAGCCGCGCAGCAGGTTCCCCTGGATGTCAGCGAGATCGAGCTGTGAATCCACGGGCGAGCCGGTTACAGGCTGCGCGCGTTGCGGAGGATGTCGATCACCGTGACCTCGGGGTAGGCCGACCAGACATGGACCTGGCTCAGGTTGTGATCTGTGACGAACTGCGTGAACTCCCGCGCGTACCGTTGTACGGGCAGTGGCGGAGCCCCTTGGACGAACTGCAGGATCGTGTTGAACACGTCGCCCAGGACGGCGACGAAGTCCATGACGTAGCTCTCCAGCCCGCCGTCGTACTCGGTGATCACCATCAGCACCGAGCCGTCCGGGCTGGGAAGGAAGCGCGCGAAGTGAACGTAGTGAAGCGAGGTCAGGGCGTTGTTCACGTCCTCCGCCGCCTCGCCCAAGGCCGTCAGCAGGGCGGGCATCTGGGTGGGGTTCTTCAGCGGGAGAAAGAGGTTCAGCGCGTTCTGGACCTGACCCTCCACCGACAGGCGCGGCGACGGGCCGGCCCGCGCGCCCGCGCCTGACGGGTCCGGCCGGGTGTCGATCCGCGGCACGAACATCAGCCGCTCACCGACACGCGGACATGTGAGCCGCTGCGCACCCGCGGCCTTTCACCGATCACGCTGGACACTTGCCACCCCGGCGGCCACCCTACCACCGCACCGCATCGATTTGGAGGGACCCGGGCCGGCCGGGAGGCAGCGAGCGGCTCGGAGCGCGGACGGTTAGCGTTCCACCGGCGCCATGGCGAACTTCGCGGACTTCCAGCTCGAGATCTACATCAAGGGGCTGCAGGGCATCCGCCCCGGTCTCCCGGTGACGTATCCAGAGCTCGAGCGCCGCGCCCATAGTGCGCTTGACCCGGCGCTCGTCTCCTACGTGGCCGGCGGCGCCGGTGACGAGAGCACCCAGGACGCCAACGTCACCGCGTTCGATCGCTGGGGGGTGATCCCACGCATGCTCGTCGGCGCGGCGGAACGCGATCTGTCGGTCGAGTTCTGCGGGATGAAGCTGCCGGCCCCGATCTTCATGGCTCCGATCGGCGTCATCGGCCTGTGCGCCCAGGACGGACATGGGGATCTCGCCACGGCGCGGGCAGCGGCCGCAACCGGTGTCCCGATGGTGGCTTCGACGCTGTCGGTCGATCCCCTCGAGGAGGTGGCGCCCCACTTCGGCGCCACCCCCGGCCTCTTCCAGCTCTACACGCCCAACGACCGCGAGCTTGCCGAGAGCTTCGTCCGGCGCGCCGAGACCGCCGGCTTCACAGCGCTCGTGGTGACCCTGGACACGTGGACGCTCGGCTGGCGGCCGCGGGATGTCGCCATCGCCAGCTTTCCCCTGCTCGCCGGCCACTGCCTGGCCAACTACACCTCCGACGGGGTGTTCCGCGCGCAGCTGCCCACACCCCCCGAGGACGACATGCGAGCGGCGGCGCTGCACTGGGCCGGGCTGTTCGGCAACCCGACGCTGAGCTGGACTGACCTGCCATGGCTGCGGTCGCTGACCTCGCTGCCGCTGATCCTCAAGGGCATCTGTCATCCCGACGACGTCCGCCGGGCCATCGCCGGCGGTGTCGACGCGATCTACTGCTCCACCCACGGCGGCCGTCAGGCCAACGGCGGCATCGGCGCGCTCGACATGCTCGCCGGGGTGGTCGACGCCGCCGGCGACGTCCCCGTGCTGTTCGACTCCGGCGTGCGTTCCGGCGACCACATCGTCAAGGCACTGGCCCTGGGAGCGACCGCCGTCGGGATCGGGCGGCCGTACGCCTGGGGTCTGGCGCTCGGCGGAGCCGACGGCATCGAGCATGTGCTGCGGTGCCTGCTCGCCGAGGCCGACCTGCTGATGGCGGTCGACGGCTATCCGACGCTCGAGCACCTCACGCGGGACGCTCTGTTGCGCTTGAGCTGACGAACGACACGGGAGCCTTCGGGGATTCCCACTGTCACTCCGCCGAGCGCCGGTCAGGGAGAGATCGCAGGCGGCTCGCCGGCGCTTGACTGGCGCAGGCGATGGAGGAGATCGTCGACGTCGGCCAGCCACGGGGCGGGGTCGCCGGCCTCCTCCCAGAAGTCACGGAGCTCGCTGTCCTGGCGCACGCGGCTGACGGCCTGGGTCATCAGGGCGATCTCGTCGGCATGAGGCCCGTGCGGGTTGTCCTGAACCCATCCGTGGACGCGGTCGGGCAGCCGCTCGGCCGGATGGCCGGCACAACACGCGCACAGCTCTGCGGCTGCGATCGCCTCACACGAGGGATCCATCTGAAGGTCCTCGGCGGCGCTGATCGCCTCGTCGATCGCAGCCGCCATGACGGCTCCCGGGTCGGGCGCTTCCTCAACGACGAGAAACCAGTCGCCGGCGGCGTTGTTCTCAAAGCTCGCTGCGCCCCATGGCTCCACGCTGTTGAACATACAGGTGGGCTTGCGTCTCAGGTGACATCCTGAAGCTACGGTGACACGGGGATGACCGTTGGCGTGGAGAGACTGAGGCTGATCAGAGCGGCCGTGCTGTTCCTGGCGGTGGGCGGTCTGCTGGGAAGTGCTCCGCCCGCGCACGCACAGCGCCGTCTCGCCCCCGTCCTGCGGTGGACGGCGCCGCGGCAGGTCGACCGCGGCACGACGACGATCGGCCTGGCCAGGGGCGAGCGGCGATCGCGTCTCTCCGCGATCCGGAGTTTGACGGCATCCAACGGGGTGACCCACGGCGGCATCCCGATCACCGGGATCTCCTGTCCGACCGCCTCGCTGTGCGTCGTCGTCGACCTCAACGGCAACGCGCTCACAACGGCGACGCCGGATCGTGCCCGCAGCTGGAAGCGGTTTCTCATCGACAGCCGGGCGCCGCTCGATGCGGTGTCGTGTTCCTCGCCGACGTTCTGCGCCGCCGTCGATACGAACGGCGACGTCGTGACCTCGACCGATCCCACCGCCGGGCCGCCCGCATGGACGGTGGTCCAGATCCGTCCCGGCCTTCCCTTCGCCGGCAGCACCGTGTCGGTCCCGCTCACCGCCATCAGCTGCCCGTCCTCACAGCTGTGCGTGACCGGCGATGACTTCCCGCGGGAGATCATCACGACCACCGATCCCGCGGGCGGCCCCGCGGCGTGGAGCGACGGGATCGGGATCGGCCACACCTATCACGCGGATGGGCTCGTGAGCGTCTCCTGCCCGTCGACGCGCTTCTGCGCCACCATCGGCGACGACAGCGTGCACGCCTCGACGGCTCCTGCCGGCTCGGCGTCGACCAAGCTCGTGATCAACGACTCCCTGGAAGCGATCTCGTGCGGATCTCGGACGCTCTGCCTGGCGGTCGTGGGCGGCCGCCAGAACGGCGGTCCCGGCGGGGTGTGGCGCAGCACAGATCCCGCGGCCCGTCGTCCCCGGTGGACGCTCGCGCTTCCAGATCCCAACCAGCAGTTCGCCGTCGCCTGCCGCGGACGCGGGCTGTGCGTCGCCACCGACTCCGCGGGCATGGTGACGATGAGCGCCCACCCTGCGGCCGCGCACCCGGTGTGGCAGACGCACCGCGTCGATGCCACGAACGTGATGTCGGCCATCTCGTGCCCCACGGTCCGGTTCTGCGTCGCCGCCGACACATACGGCAACGTGCTGGCCGGCCGCCGGTAGCTGCCTCACGACGCGTGCTGACCCTTCCCACCTATCGCGAGCACCGCCCGCCGCCCGGCCTGGAGCCGGTCATCGCATGTCTGTGGGAGAGCACGCCCGCCCAGGATCATCTCCAACGGGTGCTCCCGGACGGTTGCGTCGATCTGATCTGGCTGGCCGATTGCGAGCTCGTCATCGCCGGCGCCGACACCGGAGCTCGAGAGGTGCCGTTGCCGGGCGACGCGCCGTCCTCCGCCGTCCGGATTCGCCCCGGATGCGCGGGGGCGTTTCTCGGCATGCCGGCGTCGGAGCTGCGCGACTGCCAGGTCCCGGCCTCGGCGGTGTGGGGAAACCAGGTCGTAGGGTTGGAGGAGCGGCTGGCCGCGGCGGACCTCGTCGGGCGGCTGGCTATGCTCGCCGGCATCGTGGCCGCTCGCGAGGTGGTGCCCGACACGCTGGTGTCCGCAGCGGCGTGCGTGCTGGGGCGGTCCCCGGCCCGGGTCTCGGCGGTCGCCGCCGAGCTCGGAGTGAGCGAGCGCAACCTGCGCCGGCGTGTGCTGGCGGCGGTGGGTTATGGGCCCAAGACGCTTGCCCGCGTCGTGCGGCTGCGGCGCCTGATCGCCCTCGGCGACGAGCCGCTGGCGTCCCGTGCGTTTGCGGCCGGTTATGCGAGCCAGGCGCATATGAACGACGAGGTGCGTCGACTCACCGGGACCACGCCTGTCCGATTTCTGAAAGACGCCACGCTGACGGCGGCGTAGCGTGCTGCGCCGTGACAGTCGATATCCGTGCTGCCGAGCGGTTCATCCTCGCCAACGGCCGTCTGCTTGACCGCCACCGGTTGGCCGTGCTCCTGCACAACGCGCCGACCGCCCCCGTGCTCGACGCGCTGCGCGCCTACCGCAACCGTGACGGCGGCTTCGGCCATGCGCTGGAGCCCGACGTGCGCGCGCCCGAGAGTGAGCCGGCGTCGACCCTGCACGCGCTCGAGGTCCTGGCCGAGGTCGACGCGCTGGCCGATCCGATGGTCGCCGATGGCGCTGCCTGGATCGCCGGCATCGCCGATGCCGATGCCGGCGTGCCGTTTGTCCTCCCGAGCGCGGCCGACTATCCGCATGCGCCGTGGATGGTCGCCTCGAATGGTGGCTCGTTTCTCACTTTGGCCATCACCGCGCTGTTGTGGGAAACGAGCTGGCGTGAGCCGTGGCTGGCGCGCGCCACCGACTGGTGCTGGGCGAAGCTCGCTGAGGAAGAGGAGCTCGGCGCGTATGGGGTGAAGTTCGCTCTCGAGTTCCTCGACCGCGTTCCCGAGGGGCCCGGGGCCACGGCCGTGATCGAGCGCCTGCGCGCGAAGATCGACGGCGACGGCTCGATACCGGTTCCCGGTGGCACGGCCGGCGAGCGCCTCACGCCGCTGACGCTGTCGGGCCGGCCTGGTACGCGAAGCCGCGCCCTCTTCACCGACGCTCAGATCGAGGCCGAGCTCGATGCACTGCAGGACGGACAGCAGGACGACGGCGGCTGGATGTTCGACTGGCTGGCGTGGTCGCCGGGCCAGGCGGTGGAGTGGCGCGGGATCGTCACGCTGCGAGCGTTGGCGACGCTGCGTGCCCACGGGCGCGGGGTGTAAAGGAGCCCACGCCTCGCGACGTCGGCCCGGTTTTGCCTGACGCGCCCCGCGTCCCTGTATTGTGGCGCGATCGTGGGCCAACATCGGGGTGGGCGACGAGCTCGGGACCGCGTGAGGTGCGCAGGGTGGACGGCCGCGCTGACCGTGTTGGTCGTGCTGGCCGTGACGGCCCCCGCGGCGCTGGCGCAGCGCCGGCCCACGTACACGTCGCCGGGGTATCGCCCAACGCGGATCCCGAAGAACTTCGCGCCGGTCAACCCGCCGCGACCGGTGGTTCTGCCGTCGAGTGGGAACACCCCGCGAGTGTTCGTCGACGGCGCGGGCTCGGCCCACATCACGTTCGCCGATCCGAACGGCGCCGGCGCCGATGTAATCCGCACATGTCGGCTACCTCGCGGCGGCACGGCCTGCACGGCCGCCGCGGCGCTCAGCCCCAACCAGCCCGGCCCCGGCAACGATCCGCAGACCAACCAGGACTTCGACGGCGCCTATCCGCTGGCCGTCGGCAACGAGCTGCTCGTCGTCGACTCGCGGTGCTGCAACCACGTGTCGACCGCCGACGGCAGCTTCACCGATTCCGCGGTGTACCTGTACACCTCCGAGGACGGGGAGCGACCTTCACCGGGCCGACCGATGCCAACCCGTACGCCGGGCTCATCGGCACCCAGGATCCATCGGGCGACGCGATCGTCTACGGCGGCACGGTGCCGTCGATCGGCCTCATCTCCTCGGTGCAGACGGGCGGCACGATCTTCCAGGGCGTCCCGGCGGGCAGCTTCACGACCACCACCGCGAACCTATCGCTCCGGCCCGACAAGCAGGACGCCTCCGACGGGCGCCTCGGCCTCGACGGCACGCGTCCGGTCGCCGCCTTCTCGGACTTCGCGGGAACGATCACAGTGCGCGAGTGGACGGGCAACGGGAGCGTCAACGACGCCGCGCAGTGGACGATCCTCCACATCACCGGCGCCGACCAGCCGCGCATCGCCGGGGGGCCCAAGGGCATCGCGCTGCTGACCGAGCCGAGCATCTCCGACGGTGCCCTGTCGGTGCGCTCGATCGCCCCCGGGGGCCTGTCGGCCGGCCGGCCCCGGGTCCTCACCACGACGCCGGTCCGGTCCCCGACCCTGTCGGTCGATCCGGTGAGCGGAATGTTTGCTGCCGCCTGGATCGACGGCTCCGATCAATCGGTGCACGTGCGGACATCGCCGGACGGGCGCGTCTGGGGCCCTGACCAGCTCGTCATGCGCGTGCCCCACGGCGACCTTGGCCAGCTGGCAGTCGCCGCGACCGCCGACGGCGGCGGCTTCGTCGTCGCGCACGACGCGCACGGCGCCCCGACCGTCTACGACGGCCGTATCCTCGCCGGGCAGTTCGGCGCCATCGGGGCGACCGGCAAGCCCGGCCTCGGTCTCGTCCCCGGCGCCGGCGGGCCGCCGAGCGGCGACCGCAGCGCCTTTGTCGCCTGCTCGCAGATCCACTTCGGCGACATCGATATCCAGGCCACCGCGGGCTGCTTTTTGCGCGACCCGAAGAACCCGTCCAGCGGGGCGGGCGTCGCCGAGAGCGCGATCACCCTCAACGGCCTTCAGATCGTTCCCGACGCGGGGGCGCGCATCTTCGTCGACCCCCATGCTCACACCATCGTCACCCAGGGTGCCGTGCGCGTGATCGCCGAGGGCCCCGGGTCCAATCCGGTGACGTTGTGGCACGGTCCACTCAACGTCACGGTGCCGGACGGAGCCGCCATCGGCGCCACGCTCTTCGACTTCCCGATGGATCAGTTCGCCGCGAACGTCGAGGGCTTCGGGATCAGTGCGCAGGCCAAGGTCGTGCTGACCAAAGACGGGGTGCGGATCCCCGTCGACCTGCAGATGCCGAGCTACTTCGGTGGGATCACCGGCCACGCCGACCTCGTCGTCGACGCCAAGCGCGGGCTGCACCTCGACTCGCTGAACTTCAACATCGCCGACGTCGATATCGGCGCCCTTGAGATCAAGGACGCCCACGTCAACTACATGTCGACGGGGGAGAAATGGGACGGCGGAGCGACGGTGATCGTGCCCGGGCCGGGGGTCAAGGTCGGGGCGGAACTGCACTTCGCGCACGGCGCCTTCAGCGGCGGCAACTTCAGCATCGCCGAGTTCCCGGGCATCCTCGTCTTCAGCGACGTCTGGCTCAACGAGATCCGCATCGGCTTCCAGCTCGATCCGGTCGTGTTCAGGGGCGGGGTGACGTTCGGCTTCCAGCCGATCACGCCTCCCGACACCTATGCGATCGGAGTGCGCGGCGACTTCCAGATCGAGGCCGGGCCGCCGGTCGCGGTGCAGATCAGCGGCTCCGGTTCTGTCTTCGGGATCGACATCGCCCACGCGTTCTTCCGTTACTCCGCCGACGGCACGCTCCGTGTGCTCGGCGACGTCACGCTCGGCTCGCCAAAGGCCATGAGTATCTCCGGAGCGCTGAAGTTCGGGATCATCGGCAAGGCGTTCGGCGGCAGCATTGCCGCCAGCGCGTGCTTGTTCGGCGCCTGCGACGACGTCGCGGTTGCCGCCAACCAGCGCGGTCTGGCGGTCTGCCTGGGGTTCCCGGGCAGCATCTCGCACGATTGGGCCGACGCGGTCTACAGCATCAAGTACCACTTCCACGACTGCGTCGCCGACCAGTACGGCGCTCCCGCCGGCACGAGCGCAGTCCGGCGCGCGAACGCCGTCGCGCCCGGCCAGACGTTCACCGTTCCGGCCGGTGTGAGCTCCTTCACGGTGGCCGTCGCCGGTACCGGCGGCGCGCCGCAGGTCAGCCTGCTCGATCCGGCCGGTGCCCCCGTCACGTTCGGAAACCCCCGCAGCAAGGCGACGGCGGCCGCGGCGGTGCCGGGACCGGGCGGGTCGAACACGACGTTCGTCGGGCTGGAGCATCCGAGGGCTGGGACCTACACCCTCGTTCCGGCGGCCGGCTCGCCGGCGATCGCCGGATTGCAGGTGTCCCGGGGTTACGCCACGCCGAAGGTCAGCGCCACGCTCGGCGGCCGCGGGCGGAAGCGAACGCTGCGTTATCAGGTCACCGGCAACGCGCCCGGTACCGCGATCGGGTTCGTCGAGCGGGGGCCCGCCGGGGATGTCCCGGTCGGCACGGCGAACGCGGCGACGGGAACGCTGCACTTCACGTCCGGCAAGGGCCCGGGCGGCCGGCGGACCATCCTCGCCGAGGCCACACGCGGCGGCCCGCCCGTCACCTCGGTCGAGGTCGCCCACTACACCGCTGCGATGAGCCCGAGGCCGGGCGCTGTCGGCCACCTGCGCGCCGTGCGCCGGGGTGGCGCGCTGAGCGTGCGCTTCACCCCCGCGAGCGGAGCGAAGACATACACGATCAAGGTCCTGCTCTCCGACGGCCGCGGGTTGCAGCGCACGCTGACGGCATCTCGGCACGGCCTCACGATCAGCAAGGTCGGCAAGGGGGTGGGCGCCAGGGTGATGGTCACCCCGGTCGGGCCCGACGGGCGCCGCGGCCCGGCACGCCGGGCGCGCCTGCGCTAGCGACGATCTCACCCTAGGTTGACGGCGACGGCCGATCGCGACCGGATTGGTCAGGCGGCCTGGGGCTGGCCCTCGGCCTCGGCGCGCTCGGCGTAGTCGCCGGACACCGGCTGTGTGGCCGCCGACCCGCCGCGGGTGCGCAGGACCGCGACCGCCGTCAGGATCCCGGCCGAGACGCAGGCGGCACCAATCACGAACGCGAAGTGATACCCGCTGACCAGCGAATCGGCGAGCGCGTGGTGCTCGGCGACGAGGGCCTTGGTGTGGTTGGTCGCGACCGTGCCGAGGACCGCGAGCCCGAGGGCGCCGGCGACCTGCTGGGAGACGTTGGTGATGCCCGAGCCCAGCCCGGCGTCGGCCGCCGGGACGTCGGCCATCGCGATCGAGAGCAGCGGCATGAAGGCGCTGCCGATGCCGAGGCCGATCGCGAAGTAGGCGAAGAACACGGTCGGGAAGTAGCTCGTGTGCACCCCGGCGGTGCTGAGCAGCGCCAGGCCGCCGATCACCGTCACCATGCCGGCGATCATCACCGGGAACGAGCCGAAGCGGCCGACCAGGCGGGCGGTGACCCCGAGCGAGAGAATGCCGACGGTCACCGTCCAGGGCAGGAAGGCCAGGCCGGTCTGAAGGGCGCTGAGGTGATGCACATGCTCCAGGTACAGCGTGCCGAGGAAGAACGTGGAGTACATGCCGGTCACCAGGAAGCCACGCACGATGCTCGAGCCGATCAGGCTGCGCACGCGCAGGATGCGCAGGGGCATGATCGGGTTCGGGATGCGCGCCTCCACGACAAGGAACGCGCCCATCAGCGCGATCGCAATCGCTCCGAAGCCGAGCACCTGAGAGGAGCCCCAGCCGTGCCCGGTGGCCTGCACGATCGCGTACACGGCAGTCATCAGGGAGACGGTGACGAGCACCGAGCCGATCCAGTCGACCCCGCGGCCGAGGCCGGCGCCCTGATCGTCGGGGACGAGGAGCTTGCCGAGGACCGCGGTGCCCGCGCCGATCGGGAGATTGACGAAGAAGATCCAGTGCCAGCTGAGGGCCTGGGTGAGCACGCCGCCGGCGAGCAGCCCGAGCGACCCGCCGGCGACCGCGGTGAACACGTAGGCACTCATGGCGCGTGCCCGGTCGCGCGGCTCGGGGAACTCGGTGACGATGATCGCCAGGATCACCGAGGCCTGCATCGCGGCGCCGATGCCCTGGAGAAAGCGGGCGCCGATCAGCACGTTCTGGCTTGGGGAGAGCGCCGCAGAGAACGGAGGCGGCCGTGAACATGGTCACCCCGAACAGGAACACGCGCTTGCGGCCGAGCAGGTCCCCGAGTCTCCCGGCGAGCAGCAGGAAGCTTCCGAAGGTGACGAGGAAGGCGTTGATGACCCAGGTGAGGTTGCCCTGGGTGAAGTGGAGGTCGCGCTGGATCTGGGGCAGCGCGACGTTCACGATCGTCGTGTCGAGCACGATCATGAGCTGCGCGAGGCAGACGACTACGAGCGCCAGCCAACGGCGGCGGTCAGTGGTGGCGGGTGCGGAAGAGAGAGTCATCGATGTCCAGACGTTTCGGGCGAGAGGGGTGGTGGTAAAATGGAGGACACCTCCAGAACTAAGTGGAGGTTGCCTCCACATAATAGCGGAGGACCCCTCCGTTTTGTCAAGATATTTCGCAGCCTGCCGATGCCGACCACTCATCTCCCCGATCAGCCGCTTCGCCCACGCCCCAAGCGCGCCGACGCGCGGCGCAACTACGACAAGGTGCTCGCCGCCGCCCGCGACGCCTTCGCCGAGGGCGGCGCATCCGCGTCGCTGGAGGAGATCGCGCGGCGCGCCGAGGTCGGGATCGGGACCCTGTACCGCCACTTCCCCACCCGGCAGGCGCTGCTCGAGGCCGTCTACGTCGACGAGGTCGAGGATCTCTGCCGGTCGGCCGCCGACCTCGACGGCCTCCCGCCGTGGGAGGCGCTCGTCGCATGGCTGCACCGGTTCGTCGGCTACATGGTCACCAAGCAGGCGCTCGCGCCCGAGCTGCTCGACTACGTCGGTCGCGATGCGCCCGTGTTCCAGGAGAGCCGCGCCGCCCTGTACGCGGCGGGCGGGCCGCTGCTCGAGCGTGCTCAGCAGGCGGGCGCCGTGCGCGGGGATACCGACCTCGGCGAGGTGATTCAGCTGGTCGGCGGGATCGCCAAGATCCAGGTCAGCGAGCCCGGGCAGGTCGACCACATCCTCGACATCGCGCTCGACGGGCTCCGCTACCGGTCCTAGCCGGAATTTTCGGCTGTTCCGTTTGCGCGCGATTTGACCCGGATGGCGGGCAGCGCCTACCGGCGTGCGATCAGGGCCACCGTCATCAGCGCGGCGCTCGTTGCGCGCACGGTGATCGTGAACCGGCCGCCGTGCGGAGCGATCCGCTCAACACGTTGGCGCCCGTCCCAGCGCAGGTCGGCTCCCAGCCACTGCCCGTCCAGCGTCTCGCCGGACGTCGCGCGGGGCGAGGGCGCCACGAGACGCTCGACGGTGGCCCGGCGGCGGCTCGGCAGTCGCATAACGACCCTCACCGCGCGGGCCGTGCGGTCGATCAGCAGGACGCTGAGCCGGTGCCCGGGCTGTCTCACCGCCCACGCGCGCAGCGGCGCGCCCGCGCCCGCATGCACGCGCACGCGAGCGAGGCGCGACCCGGGGCCGACCATGTGCGTGAACAGGATCAGTCCGTAGAGCAACGGGCGGGGGACGACGCCCGCGCGGTCAAAGCCGAAGGGGGCGTTGATCGAGTACGCCCGGACGTGCAGGTCGGCGCTCGAGACGCCCGCCCGGATGAACGCGAACAGCGCGCTGGGCGCCCACAGGGCGGTCGCGAAGCTGTCGCTCACGCCAGCGAGGCCGCCGCAGGTGACCGAGTTGAATTCGCTGACGCGAACCGGCAGCGCGAACCGGCGGGCGAGTCTGACGGCGGGTGTGACGGCGTCGGCCATCCCTGTGGTCGCCGAAGTGCTGAGCAGCTTTTCGATCGTCGGATAGGCCGCGGCGCCGGGCCTGGCACAGGCCGTGTAGGGGTACTGATGCACGCTGACGGCGTCGAGTCGCGGGTGCCGGCCGGCCAGCAGGCGCGAGATCCAGCCCTGGCTGAGCCGGGGATCGGCGAGTGCCGGTCCCTGGAGCGGCACCTCCGGAGCAACGCCGCGCAGCGACCGGGCGTCGGCGGCGAAGCTCGTCGCATAGTTGCCCGGCGTCAGCGAACTCGGCAGCACTCCGGTCGCGGTCCGGTTGCCCTCGAGGCGGACGCCCCACACCTGGCGGTTGTAGACGTCAGGCTCGTTGCCGATCTCGAACGCCGCGAGGCTCCCGCGCGGGAGTGCGGCGACGGCCTCGCGCGCGAGGGCGGCATCGAGCGCGGGGGTTGCCGTGACGAGGTTGAGATCGACGATCACGCGCAGCCGGCTCTGCCGGACGATCCGCGCGGTCCTCGCGATCCACCGGGGAGTGATCGCAAACGCCCATTCCGGCATCCGGTGCCCGGCCAGCTGCCAGAAGGAGTGATCGGAGGAGACCCCGCCGATCCGCAGGACGAAACGTCCGTCACCGCGGGAGTGCAGCAGAGCGATGACGCGGCGATACAGCGCGGTGTGGTTCTCGTCCACCGGCAGCGTCCAGTACTCCGTCGAGAACCCGAGGAAGGAACGCGGAATCGCGACCAAAGGCCCGTTGACCCCGACCGCGACCGAGACGGTGGCCGGCGCCGGGCGGGGAACGCGGCGCAGCGGGACCGGATCCGGGTGGTGGCGAGCGAGGGGCCGGCCGTCGGGCCTCAGGAGCATCACCGTGACGCCGCCGACGCCCAGCACGGCCACGCCGAGCGCGGCCGCGGTCAGCCACCGCCAGGGCGGCCGTACACCTATCAGCGGGCGCGTGACGTCGTTCCCGGCCCGGTCGCGGCGAATAGCGAGATCCGGACCGGAAGGACGGACTGGTGCGTGTCAGGGCTGACGACCTTGAGCAGCCTGAGGTGTGCGTCGTGTTTCAGATAGCGAGCCCAGGAGACGGAGGTGCTGTGGATCAGCTTGGCCCAGAGCGGCGTCTTGGCAAAGCGAGTGGGGACGACCAGCGCGATGCGCTGACCGGGGAGAAGCGTGCGGATCAACGGCACGAGTACGGTGGGCACTGACGATCGCCGAAAGAGCTCCAGCGCGTTGTTCCAGTTGGTGACCCGCGGGTCGGGCACCCGCCCGAGCGGGGTGCCGAACCGGGTCACGCGCGGGAGGTAGTACGCGAGTGTTGGCACCTGTTCGGGCTGGGTCGACAGCACGAGCGGGTCTGCTCCGAGCCGGCCCCGGATCGCCGCGGCCGCGGAGGCGACGCTGCTCTTGCCATCACGCGTCGTGAGCACCGGGTCAAGGACCCAGAAGCAGCACACGAGGACGAGCGCGACGACTCCCAGGCGGCCGGCGCGGCGTAGACCGAGACCGACGACCAGCAGGAGGGGGCCGACGATCACGGCGAGGTACCGGGGCGACCAGGCGGGGGAGAGCTTGGCGTACAGCCATGCGATCCCCAGCGTGCCGAGTCCGACGACCAGCAAACCCGTCACCATCGTCCATGTGGGGCCGCGGAAGTGACCGCTCGAGCGGACGGCGAGCAGCCCGGATCCCGCGGCCAGCAGCAGCGCGACGGCGGCTCCCCGGCCGCCGACCAGGAAGTAGGAGCCCTGCGTGAGCGACCACACGTCCGGCGCCGCGGCCCAGGGAGCCCCGGTGTGCTTGGCCTGGTAGAGCAGCGTGGGAAGCCACGGGAGATACAGGACGGCGACGCTGCCGAACGCCAGGGCCCCGTCTCGCCACAGCCGGCCCCGGGCGGCCGGGGTCAGCCAGACGACCGTGAGGAAGCCGACGAAGCAGGCCAGCCCGAGAAACAGAGCCCAGTTGTGGGTGTACAGCGCGGCCGTCAGCGACGCGACGAACGCCGGCAGGAAACGGCGGCGGCTGCGGACGAACACGTGGAGGAACGACGCCGCCAGCACGATCGACTCGACCAGGACCAGCGAGTACATCCGGGTCTCCTGCGCGTAGCTGGTGAGGAACGGCAGGCCGGCGGCGAGGACCGCGCAATACGTTCCCGTGCGGCGGTCGAACACGCTCGAGCCCGCCCAGTAGGCGACGGGGATGGCCGCCAGGGCCCAGATCAGTGACAGGACGTGGGTCGCCGTCTCGCTCCGCCCCCAGATCTGCATCCAGGCGTGCAACAGGAGGTAGTACAGCGGCGGCGAGCCGTCCTCCCGTAGCAGCGACGGAAGCTGGGAGAGGTGGTGCGAGGAGATCCCCACCGAGATGCCCTCGTCGACCCAGTAATAGAAGTTCAGCTGCCGGGTGCGCAGCAGGGCTGAGGCGGCCGTCAGTGCAAACAGCAGCGCGACGATTGCCCACCGTGAGGTGCGCAGCCGCGCCAGCGTGCCGGGGTTGGCCGGCCAGGCGGCGTTGCCGAATCGGTCGGCGGGCAGTGCCGGCGCAGAGTGCAGCGAGTCGAGGGTCATGGGGTCAAGGCGAGATTCGGTGCAGGCGACCAGGACAGTCCTCGCGTGCGATCCCCGCGGACCAACGCCGAACCCGGGCTTCTGCAGCGATTTCGAGGCGAAGATACCCGCGTCGAGCTCACTTATCCGTAAATGCGAGGTTAGGACTCTGCGAGCTTTCCGGGCATTGCGAGATGACCGAACGGGCCGGCGACCGTCAGCTGGAGCGCCTACGGCGCGGAGCGGCGGATCACGGAGTCCAGGCGGGACGCCGACATCGGTGCGCCGAAGTAGAAGCCCTGACAGGAATCACAGCCGATGCGGCCGAGCTCGTCGCGCTGTTCGGCGGTCTCCACGCCCTCGCAGACGATGCTCATTCCCAGGTCGTGGGCGAGCTGGATGAAGGCGGCCACGATCGTGTGACTCGCCGAGTCCTCCTCGAGCTCGGCGACGAATGTGCGGTCGACCTTGACGATGTCGACGGGAAATCGCATCAGATAGCTGAGCGACGAGTAACCGGTCCCGAAGTCGTCCAGGGCCAGCTTGACGCCGATATCCCGCAGGTCGTTGAGCACGAACAGGGCACGCTTGCCATCGCGGACGAAGACGCTCTCGGTGACCTCCAACGTCAACAGCTCCGGGCTGGTCGACGTGCTCGCGAGCACGGCTTCGACGGTGTCGGCGAAGCCCGCCGACATGAGCTGATGGGCGGACACGTTGACCGACATGGCGAAGTCATGTGGCTGCCCGTCCTGCTGCCAGCGCTGACCGTCTGCCCACGCCCGTTCGAGCACCCAGCGCCCGACGTCGACGATCTGGCCCGACTGCTCGGCGAGCGGAATGACGACCGTCGGAGGGATCAGCCCGCGCGTGGGGTGCCTCCAGCGAAGCAGCGCCTCGACGCCGGTGAGACGACCATCCACCGTGTCGACGATCGGCTGGTAGGCCAGCTGCAGCTCGCCCCGTGCGGCGGCCCCGGGCAGCGCGCGCTTCAGGCTGGTGGTGTCCTCCGCCCGGTGCAGCTCGCGCAGGTCGACGAGCTGGCGTCGGCGGACGCTGCGGTTCTTCGCCCGGTACATGGCGCTGTCGGCGTCATGCAGGAGCTGCTCGGGAGAGTCGGCACCGCGGCCGGTGAACGCGATGCCGATGCTCGCCGTGATCGTCACCTCGGCGTCGGACAGGCTGAACGGCAGGATCAGAGCGGCGTCGGCGCGGGCGGCGATCGCGTCCGCCTGGGACGGGGCGTCGAGGTCCTCGCACAGGATCACGAACTCGTCGCCGTACAGGCGCGCCAATGTGTCTCCCGGCCGCAGGACCCGGTTGAGCCGCTCGCCGACGGCTACGAGCAACTCGTCGCCCGCACCATGCCCGTAGGTGTCGTTGACCTCCTTGAACCGGTCGAGATCGATGAAGAACAACGCCGAAGTCTTGTTCGTGCGCTGGCCGCGGAGGAACGCATGCTCGAGGCGCTCGAGGATGAGGGTGCGGTTCGGCAGCCCCGTCAGCGCATCGTGCAGAGCCGCCTCGCGGGACCGGTCCGAGCTGTCCTGAAGGTCGGCGCGCGCCTCCGCGTTGAGCAAATAGGCGGCCGCGACGTCAGCGAGCGTCTGGGCGGTCTTCATGAACGGACCGGACAGCGCGCCCGGTGAGTCGCGGTACAGGTCCAGCGCCCCGAGGCGCTGTTCGCCGTGGTGCAGTGGGAACGTGAAGACAGCTGCCAAGCCGGCGTCCAGAGCCCGGGGCGAGAACGCGGGGAACCGCTCGTCGCCGGCAATGTCCGGCACGGCGATCGCCTTGCCGACGTGGTAGGCGGCCAGGCACGGCCCCTCTCCCAGTTCGGTCTGCAGCTGCTCGAACCGCAGCGCGGATCCGTTCGACGCCGCGATATACCGAGGGCTGAGGCCGGGAGAGATCAAGGTGACGCCGGCAGCGCTGATCGGCATGATGTCGACGATCTGCAGGACCAGGTGATCGAGGATGCCCTGGATCGGAAAGTCGGTGGCCATCGTCCGCGCGAACTCGCTCAGCACGTCGGCCAGATCTGAGTCGCCACGACCCTCGATCTCAACGGCATTGGGATGCTCGCGCGCCATGACCTGCGTTCCCGGTAATCCGGCTGATACGGAAAGGTCGGTCCGCGGGATGGCAGCCACCACGTGTCTGCCACAACGTCCAGCAACCCCAAAGTAGTGCCCCCAGCTGCCCCAGCAGCCGAAGTGCCCACTTAGGCCGAACTGTAGCGCGGTTCACCGGTCATCGGTCAAGCGTCACCGACTGAGCTTCTCCCTGATCGCCGCGGGCGGATGTTTCCCAAGGGGGAGGTGAGCGGCGGGGGCGATAAGGAAGACCGCTCCGAGATCATGCTCCCTTGTCCGCTAACCGAGCTCCGGGATCAGGTCGGCGATCGAGTCGATGATCCTGGAGGCCCGGTAGGGGTGGCGCTCGGCGTCTTCGCCGGTCGTCAGGCCCGTCAGGACGAGGATCGTCTCCATCCCGGCCTCGAGTCCGGAGACGACGTCGGTGTCCATCCGATCACCGATCATCGCCGCCGTCTCGGAGTGGGCGTCGATCGCGTTGAGGGCCGAGCGCATCATCAGCGGGTTGGGCTTGCCGACGAAGTACGGCTCCACGCCCGTCGCGCGGCTGATCAGCGCCGCCACCGAGCCGGTGGCCGGCAGCGGTCCCTCGAGGGTGGGGCCGGTGGCGTCGGGATTGGTGGCGATGAACCTCGCGCCCGCGGCGATCAGACGGATGGCCTGCGTGATCCGCTCGAAGCTGTAGGTCCGCGTCTCGCCGAGGACGACGTACTCGGGATTGCGTTCGGTGAGCGTGTATCCGGCGCTGTGCAGCGCGGTCGTCAGCCCGGCCTCGCCGATCACGTACGCCGATCCGCCGGGACGCTGATCCTCGAGAAAGCGCGCGGTGGCCAGCGCCGAGGTCCAGATCCTGCCTTCGGGGAGCTCGATGCCGCTGTTGCGCAGGCGCGCGGCCAGGTCACGCGCGGTGTAGATCGAGTTGTTGGTGAGCACTAGGAACGGGATCCCCAGCTCTCGCAGGCGGGCGATGAACTCGGCGGCGCCGGGGATCGGCTCCTCCTCGCGGACGAGGACGCCGTCCATGTCCATCAACCACGAGTGGATCTCGCGCTTGGCCATCACGCCGCATCATCGCGCACGCGAACGGCCGACGCGGGAACGAGTGGTGACCCGGGTGATGCGAGCCGGCCCGGGTTCCGGGTCTAGCCTGGGCTCATGACGACCGAGATCGCTCGCTTCATGCACCAGCTCGAGGGAATCTGGGACGAGCACCTCGTGGCCTCACTGGGCCGTTGCGACCTTGCCGGCTCGCTGGCGAATCTGGTGGCCGAGCCATCGGTGCTGCACATCCCGGCGATGACCGGGGCCACCGGACGAGCCGCGCTCGAGCGCTTCTACCGCGAAGAACTGTTCGGTCATCTTCCCGCCGACCTGACGCGGCGGCGGATCTCGCGGACCGTCGATCGCTTCCGGCTGGTCGACGAGACGACCGTGTCGTTCACCCATGACCGCGAGATGCCGTGGCTGCTGCCGGGCGTCGCGCCGACCCAGCGGCCGGCCGAGGTCCTGGCAATCGCCGTCGTCGGCTTCGAACGCGGGCGGATTAGCTCGCAGCGGGTCCTCTGGGACCACGCGACGCTCCGCGCGCAGCTGGGCCTCGTCGAGGATCGGGGCGCCGGGCAGCTCGCCGGCGGCTGACCGCTCGGCCCTCGGCCCTCGGCCTCGGCCCTCGGCCCTCGGCTCTGGTTCCTCGGCGATCAGCGGTCGTGGCCGATCAGACCGGCCCAGGGAGCGGCGCCCGGCTCGCCGGTGCCGACGTTGGCCACGAGGCGATCGAGGACCTGGTCGAGCGCGTCGGCCTGCTCGCCGTCGATCCCGCGGCGCAACCGCCGGTCAAACGCGAGCGCGGTCGTCCGCAGCCGCAGGAACGCCGCCTCCCCGGCCTTGGTCAGCTCGACGACGTGGATGCGGCGGTTGGCCTCGTCGCGCCGGCGAACGAGCAGGCCGCTGGCCTCCATCGAGTTGAGGTGGTGGGTGAGCGTCGCCTCGCGCACGCCGACGGCAGCGGCCAGCTCGCGCTGGGTCGCGGTCGGGCGGACCTTGACGTTGAGCAGCACGAGCCAGACCGGCAGCGATCCCCCGGCCTCGCCCAGTGCGTCGTCGAACGCCCGGCTCACCAGCCGGGCGGCACGGGCGAGCTTGAGGCCGACGGGTGGGCGGGGCGGCTGCACGTGATCAAGCTATCACTTCAAGCCCAAAGTCTTTGACATCTAATCCTTAGAGATCTAAGATCTACGCCAAGCCACGGGCACGGACCTCACACCGACGAAGGGAGCCACCATGACCGCACAACAGGAGCCGTTGCACGACTTGGACCGACGCTGGACCGAGGCAGAGGTCGGCGGCGATACGGCCGCGCTCGACGGCCTCGCCACCGAGGACTTCACGCTCGTCGGCCCGGCCGGCTTCGTGCTGACGAAGCAGCAGTGGCTGGATCGCTATCGCAGCGGCGGCCTGCTCACCCGGGCGCTGCGCTTCGAGGAGGCCGCCACCCGCGTCTATGGGGATACGGCGGTGACGATCGGTCGCCAGATTCAGGAGGCCGACTACCGCGACCGTCCGGTCAACGGCGAGTTCCGGGTCACGCGCGTCGCTGTGCGCGACGGCTCCCGATGGCGCCTCGCCGGGCTGCACCTCAGCCCGATCGCCGGGCCGCCGACCGACGCCGGGCGGGCGGCACGATGACGATGACCCCAGCAACGGAGGGGCACCTCTGCCCCGACCTAGCCGGCCGGGTGGCCGTCGTGACCGGAGGCTCGCGCGGGCTCGGCGCGGAGACGGCCCGCGCCATGGCGGCCGCCGGCGCCGCCGTGGCTGTCGTCAGCCGCGATCTCGCGGCCCTGACCGCGGTGGCCGACGAGATCCGCGAGCGCGGTGGCCGAGCGCTGGCCGTCGCGGCCGACTGCACCGTCCAGGATGACGTGCGCCGCGCCGCGGTGACCGTCGCCGAGCAGCTGGGCCCGGCGGACATCCTCGCCACCTTCGCCGGCGGTCGCGGCCTGCCCATCGCCACCGTCGAGGAGACGGCCGCGCACTGGCGGGAGGTGATCGAGTCCGACCTGACCGCGACGTTCCTCACGATCAGCGCGTTTCTCCCGGCGATGCTCGAGCGGCGGGCGGGGTCGATCGTCACCATGTCCTCGGCGGCCGCTCGCCAGCCGGCGCGCTCCAACGCCGCCTACGCCGCGGCCAAGGCGGGAGTGATCGCCCTCACCCGCCATCTCGCCGCCGAGCTCGGCCCGCAGGGCATCCGTGCCAACTGCGTGGCGCCCTCGGCGACCGAGAACGAGCGCATGCGGGCGGCCATGACCGCCGAGCAGCGCCGGCAGCTGGCCGAGTCGTTCCCGCTGCGGCGCGTCGGCCAGCCGGCCGACGTGGCGGCGGCGGCGCTGTTCCTGGCGTCGGACGCGTCCTCGTGGATCACCGGGGTTACCCTCGACATCGCCGGCGGCAAGATCATGGTCTGAACGCCGGCGCATCGGCCGTCGTCACACTTCGAGCGGTGAGCGACGACCTCGACCGCGCCCGCCTTCTCCAGGGACTCGGCCGCGCCCTGCGCACGCCGTGGCGGCTCAACGAGGCCACCCGCCTATCGCTCGATGCCCTTGCTCAGCGCTACGCGGCCGAGCGGGGCCTCGGCCATCAACCGGCGGGCGAGACGCCCCCGGCGACGTGGTTTCTGGAGACGGTGCTGCCGGCCAAGTCCCACAGCTTCCTGCGCGGGGCGCTGGGCGGCGGTGTCGAGGGCGTGCTGTTCTACGCCGAGCGCGCGATCCCCGTCAAGCGCGGTCAGGTGATGGAGGGCTGGACGGTCGCGCTCTACGAAGTGCACGAGGCGGCGGCGCTCGCCTACGGCGTCGCCTGCCTATTCCGGCCGGGCGCCGCGCGGGGCGGCCGCCGGCCGGTGGCCGTTGAGGCGCCCCGCGGTCTCGCCGAGGTCGCGCTCGACCAGACGCTCGACGAACACTTCCTCGTGGCCGTCACCGACGACGGCCGCGAGGCCCTGGCGCGGGTCTTCACCTCCGAGTTCGTCTCATGGATCAACGGGCTGCCGTGGCAGCCGACGGGCGCGGGGGTCACGCGCTTCGAGTTGCGCAACGGTCTGTTGTGCGTCTACACCAAGCCCAAGGCCCGGACCGCGGCGTCCCTTGACGCGTTCGGCGAGCGGGCCGCCCACATCGCCGCTCGGGTGATCGACGTGGCCGGCGCCTAGCTAGAACCCCACCTCGGAGCCCATCATCACCGTGCGGTCGGTGGGCAGGTGAAAGTGGGCGATCGGGCTGGTCGCGTTGCGGGCCATCGCGATGAACAGCCCCTTGCGCCAGCGGCGCATGCCCGGGGCGTCGGTCGCGGTGATCGTGATCTTGGAGACGAAGTACGAGGCGTGCTCGAGGTCGAGGTTGCGATCCAGCAGCCCGCGCTTGCGCGCCTGCGCGAGCGCCGCCGGGATGTCGACGCCATCCCGGTAGCCGACGCGGATCGTGACGTGGGCGACCTTGAACAGCCCCCGCCCGAGCCACTCGACGCAGAACCGATCCTGCTCGTCGACCTGGGACATGCCGACCGGGTCCACGGAGACGATCACCACCTTCTCGTGCAGCGCGTGGTTATGCGCAACCTCGGCGCGCAGCGCCAGGGGCGTCGTCTGCTTGCCGGGGTTGAGGAAGATGGCTGTGCCCGGGACCCGGCGCAGGGGGTGGTCGGCGGTGCACAGCCCGTCGAGGAACTCGGCCAGCGAGCCCTCCTGCTCGGTGCGGTTGCGCGTCAGGATGATCCGCCCGCGCTGCCAGGTGAGCATCACCAGCGAGAACAGCACCCCGACGCCCAGCGACAGCCAAGCGCCATGGGCGATCTTGGCCAGGTTGGAGGTGAAGAAGGAGATCTCGACGGTGAGGAGCAGGGCGCCGAGCGCGGCCAGCTTCCACCGGCGGGTGTGCCACTGCGAGCGCGAGACGGCGAGGAACAGGATCGTGTTGAGGATGAACGTGCCGGTCACCGCGACGCCGTAGATGTCGGCGAGTTTGGCCGAGTGCTGGAACCACAGCACGAGGGCGGCCACGCCGACGCACAGGCCCCAGTTGATCAGCGGCACATAGATCTGGCCCTCGAGCCTGGAGGTGTGGACGATCTTCAGCCGTGGCAGGAAGCCGAGCTGCACCGCCTGCTTGGCGACCGAGAACGAGCCGGTGATTGCCGCCTGGGAGGCGATGATCGTGGCCGCGGTGGCCAGCACGACCATCGCGATCCGCCCGCCACTGGGAACCAGCAGGTAGAACGGGTTGGAGATCGTGTTGGGGTGGGCGTGGATCAGCGCGGCCTGACCGAGGTAGGAGAGCATCACGCACGGCAGCACGATGGCAAACCAGGTGGCGCGGATCGGACCGGCGCCGAAGTGTCCGCGGTCGGCGTACAGCGCCTCGGCGCCGGTCACGCAGAGCACGACCGCGCCGAGCGTGAGGAACGCCGCCACGCCGTGGTCGATCATGAACCGGGCTCCGTAGACCGGCGAGAGGCCCTGCAGGACGCCCGGGTGCGCGACGACCTCGCGAGCGCCGAGGAACCCGATCGCGACAAACCACACGAGGATCACCGGACCGAACAGCCATCCGACCGCGCCCGTGCCGAAGCGCTGGAGGGCGAACAGCGCGATCAGCAGGCCGAGGGCGATCGGCACGACGAGGTGGGCGAGGCCGGGACTGGCGACCTTCATGCCCTCGACGGCCGAGATCACCGAGATCGCCGGGGTGATCATCCCGTCGCCGAAGAACAGGCCGGCGCCGAAGATGCCGAGGGTCACCAGCGCGGCGCCGTGCACGACCCGCCGGCGGCGGATCAGTGCCGTCAGCGCCATGATCCCCCCGTCGCCACGGTTGTGGGCGCGCATGATGAAGCCGGCGTACTTGACCGAGACGACGATCATCAGCGCCCAGAAGATCAGCGACACGATCCCGTAGACGCCGGCGGTGGTCGTCCGCACGGCGTCGTGATGGGCGTTGAAGATGACTTGCACGGTGTACAAGGGGCTCGTCCCGATGTCGCCGTAGACGATCCCGAGTGCCCCGAGCGCCAGGACCGCCTTGCCGGCGTGCGCGACGACGTCGCGGTCCTCGTCGCGCGCCGCCTGCAGCGCGTGCGAGGGTTCGTCCTTGCCGGATCGGTCGGGTGCCGGGCCCACCGGCCAGTAGCCGAGTTTGTGGGCGGCCTCGTTGAACGTGCGCCTGACCCGGGAGCGCTGGAGCGGCGGATCGGTCGTCGTCGCGCTCATCGGGCGGGCGCTCCCAAGGCTCCGGCGACGGCGCGCAGATGGCGGGCCAGCGATCCGGCCCCGACGGGGTCATAGAGCGGGCTCGAGCCGTCGGTGAGCAGCAGCCGCAGCATCGCCGCGCCCGCGGCGTCCATCCGGGCGCCGTCGCGCAAGCGGCGCTCGACGGCCGTGATCTCCTGCGCGGCGGCCGCCACCTCGTGGCCGTCGGGGGCCACCACCGCGGTCCACCCGGAGCGCCCGTGGGCGGCGTCGCGCCGGACGCGGGCCAGTCCCCCGGCCAACTGCCGGCGGCTGCGCGCCGTCGTCAACTGCTGAGCGCGCACCCCGATCAGCGCTCCGGCGTACGGCCCGGCGCCCGCCGCCAGCGCGCGATCAAGCGTCTCGGCGTGCCAGCGCGCGACCAACGCCCAGCGGATCTGCCGCCGCCATCCGGCGCGCCGGCGCTGGGACAGGCGCACCGAGGCCGGCCAGGCCGGCGGCGAGGCTTGATGCGGGTGCGGATGCTGTCCGGTGGCTGTCATCTCGCTGTCAAGAGATGTTCGGTCACGCGGTGTCAACGGCCCGCTAAGAAAGACCTCGCCAACGTAGAGATTTCGTCAAGGTCTCACCGCGGGGAAGGTCGGGAGGCCCGGGGCGTCCTTGAGGGGACTGCCCTTCACCTGGGCGGGGCCCGCCGTCCTGGCGGCCGGGCCGCTGGCGGGCTACCTGCTGACGCGCATTGTCGGGCTGCCCGGCGACAGCGGCGACATCGGCAACTGGCTGGACTCCCTGGGCCTGGCCTCGATGTTCGTCGAGGCCGCGGTGCTGAGCCTCAGCCTCGCCCGGCTGGGAACGGGGAGCCGCTGGTTCGGGGACGCCGCCGCGCGGCGGTGAGGGCCCGCGCGGCGGTGAGGGCCGCTACCCGGCGGGGACGATCCGGTAGACCGCGCCGGCGGTGTCGTCGGTGACATACAGGGCGCCGTCGGGCCCGGCGACAGCATCGGCGGTCCGTCCCCAGCGCGAGCCGTCGGCCGCCTGAAAGCCGCTCACAAGCGCGATCGCCGGACCGAGGGTCCGGCCCTTGGCGCGCCACGGCAGCCAGTAGACGACCGGAGGGCGCGGCGGCTGGCGGTCCAGGGATCCGTGCGCGGCGACGACGGCTCCGTCCGCCCATGGCCGCGGGACCCGGCTGCGCGTCAGAAAATGAAAGCCGAGCGGGGCGCTGTGTGCCGGCAGGCCGCGCTGGACGCGCTCGAGGCGGGAACAGTTCAGCTGCGAGGAGCCGGGATTGGTGACCGCGTCGGCATCGAAGCCCATGTTCGCGTAGTTCAGAGGGCTGCCGGCCACGCCCGGATGGAGGTCGGGATCCGGATTGCAGTACGGCCAGCCCAGGTTGCGCCCGGCCGTCAGGCGCACCATCTCGTCAGGCGGGTGGTCGCTGACGTAGCCCGGGATCACCTTGCCGAACGCCCGGCGCGTCGATCCGTAGGGGCGCCGAAAGGGGTAGGTGATGTCGTCGCGCTCGTTGACCGCCGCCCACAGGGTGCCGTCCGGGGCGAAGGCCAGTCCGTCGCCGTTGCGCACGCCGGTGGCCACCACGCTCCGGCGCCTCCCGTCGGGCCGGTAGGCGATCACCGCCGCACGCGGGGTTCCATGCCACGAGGTGGGCGGGTTGGCGTTGGAGGAGCTTCCGATGTCGACGTAGATCGTGTGGCTGCGGCCGACGACGACGTTCTTCATCCGGTGCACGATGTCCTCGGCCGGCTGCGTGTCGGGCAAGTCGCGCACGAGCACCGTCCGCGCGCCCGGGCGGCCATGCGTCCACCGGTAGCGGTCAAGCTCATTGGATTCGGCGACGTAGAGTACCTCGTGACCCCCGACCCGGTCGAAGGCCAGGCCCTGGGGGTTGGTGAGACCACTGAGGACCGTGCGCAGCGCTGCTGACCGGCCGACCGTCGGCGTCAGCTCGACCACCGCCCCGCTCTGCGGCGAGCTGACGAGCAGCTGGTGCGCCGGCGTCCACGCCTCCAGCCGCGCGTCAGGGATGCGCGCCCACACGGACGCCGTCCAGCCGGTCGGCAGTCGCAGAGTGCGGGGCTGATCCAACGGCGCCGCGTTCTCGCCCGCGGGGACGGTCAGCGGGATCGACGCGTACGCCCTCGTGACCCGGCCGGCGGGCGCGGCGCTCGCGCGCGACGTCGGAGCGCGGCTGATCCCGTAGGCCGCCAGCCCGAGGGCGCAGCTCGCCACCAGCGCACCGGACACACGACGGACTGATTGCCGAGGCACGCGCAGAGTTCATCACACCGCCGCGACCGCGAGCCCGGCGACGATCGGGGACCATGGGGACATGCAGGCGATCGAGGCCGTCGTGTTCGACATCGGTGGGGTGCTGCTGGATTGGAATCCGCGCTACGTGTACCGCGACCTGTTCGACGACGAGGAGAGCATGGAGCGCTTCCTGGCCCAGGTCTGCACGATGGAGTGGCACCGCGCCAACGACCTGGGCGTTCCCTACGCGGAGTCGTGCGCGGCGCTCGCCGAGCGCCATCCCGACCAGGCCGACATGATCTGGGCGTGGGGCCGGCGCACCGAGGACATGATCGGCGGTTCGATCGACGGCACGGTGGAGATCCTGCGCGAGCTGCTGGCGGCCGGCGTGCCCTGCTACGCGCTGACCAACATGGAGGCCGAGACCTATCCGCTGCGCCGCGAGCGTTACGACTTCATGCGTTGGTTCGCCGGCACCGTCGTCTCGTCGCACGAGCACGTGGCCAAGCCCGACCCGGAGATCTTCCACCGGCTGCTCGAGCGCTTCGGGCTGACCGCTGCGGCGACGCTGCTGATCGACGACTCACAGATCAACGTCGATGCTGCGCGAGCGCTGGGGATGCAGGCGATCCGCTTCGCGTCGCCTGAGCAGCTTCGCGGGCAGCTGGTGCAGGCGGGGCTGCTGGCGGCTTGATGGGATCGTCGGCGCCGCTGTACCAGCGGCCGCCCCCGTAGGGGACGACCACTAGCATCGCCGCCAGGCACTGACACGAGGACGGGAGCGAGCATGGCCGGACCGATCTACACAGCTGAGGCGACGGTCACCGGAGGCCGGGCCGAAGGCCATGGTGTGACGAGCGATCACGCGCTCGACGTGCAGCTGCGCCCGCCCGCCGACACGGGCGGTGACCCCGGAGGTACCAATCCCGAGCAGCTCTTCGCCGTCGGCTACGCGGCGTGCTTCGAGGGAGCGCTCGGCGTCGTCGCGCGGCGCGAGCGCGTGGAGCCGGGCGACGTCTCGATCGACAGCCGGGTCAGCCTGCTTCCCACCGCCGAGCGCGGGTTCACGATCGCGGTGGCCATGGATGTCACGCTCCCGGATGTCGCCGACAACGGCGAGGCAGTGCGTCTGGTGGCCGCCGCTCACGCGGTGTGCCCGTACTCCAATGCCACGCGCGGGAACATCGACGTCACGCTGACCGCCAACGGCGCGATGGTCTCCTAGCGCTCTTCGACGTCGGACGTCGTCGCGTCAGGCGACGAGGTGGGGGCCGTGCATCAGCTCGGCGCCCTCGAGTGGGGCCAGGCGAAAGCTTCCGCAGGTCGGGCACGAGCCGCCGACGCGGAACGTCCAGACCGCGTTGGTATGGGCGCCGCACTGCTCGCAGGCGCAGCGGACGAGTCGCGGCATGACCGGGACCACGGGGGCGCTGTCGGCCGGCGCGGCCATCGGCAGCTCCGCAGCGGGGGAGCGCAGGTATGCGATTGGCACGGGAGAGGCCTCCTGAGGTTGGCGCATCGTGGAGGCTGCATCGACGGCGGCGCCGATTCCCCGCGCCGCGCCCCCAAATGGCCAGCGTTCGTCCTAGGTCATTCGTCCAGGTCTACTCTGTGGGCGATGCCCGCCGCCTATCGCATGGCGTTCACCGACTGGTTGGCGTGCGCCTGCGCCGGAGCGCAGGAGCGCGCGGCGGGGGCGGTACGGTCAAGCGGCAGCGATCTGTTGACCGATGTCGCGTTCGCCGCCACCGCCGGTCACGTGCTCGACTTCGACGACACCCTGCCCGACGGCGTCGCCCACGTCAGCGCGACCAGCGCGCCGGCCGCGCTCGTGCTCGGTGGCCACCTCCGGCGGCCACTGCAGGCGGTGCTCGACGCCTACGCCGAGGGCTACGAGGCGACGGCCGCCGTCGCGGCCGCGAGCCATCCGTCCCTGTATGACGGCGGCTGGCACCCGTCGGCCGTCTGCGGGCCGATCGGCGCCGCCGTGGCGGCCGCGCGTCTGCTGGAGCTGAGCGCCGAACAGCGCGAGACGGCCGTGGCGGTGGCGCTCTTGCGGGCGGGCGGCTCGCGCGGGGCCTTCGGCTCCGACGGCAAGGCCATCCAGGTCGGGCTGGCGGCGGCCGCCGGGGTGCAGGGCGCGCTCATCGCGCGCGGCGGAGCCAGCGTGGACCGGCGTGCCCTCCACGGACCGGTTGGGTTCGCCGCCGTCCTGGGTGCCGGCTGGCCGGACGGCGAGGACGGCGAGCCGGCGTCGATCGAGGCGCTCGCGCACCCTCGGACGGCTCCGGCGATCGCGCGCAATTGGATCAAGCTGCACCCCAGCTGCCTGGGGACGCACTCGCCGATCGACGCCGCCGAGCAGCTGCGCGGGCGGGTCAACGGCGGTGCGGTACAGGTGGTTGTGCACCCGGTCGCTCGCCAGGCGGCTCACCTTGACGCCGTCAGTGATGGCCTGTCGGCGAAGTTCTCGATCCCGTACTGCGTCGCGCACACCCTCACCCGCGGGGCGCCCCGCACCGCCGACTTCGCCCAGCTCGATGGCGACGTGGTGCGGCGGGCCGCCGCGGTGAGTGTGAGCCTCGATGATTCGCTTCCGCAATGGGGGGCGGTGCTCCAGCCGGCCGGCGGCGATGCGGTACGCCTCGATGGGCCCCGGGGCGCGCCCGGGCGGCCGATCACCGAAGCCGAGCTTGCGGGGAAGGTGTCAGACCTGGCGGGCGACCGGCTGGACGGGATCTTCGAGGATCCGGGCCGGCCGGCCGGTCAGGTGTTGCGGGCCGCCGGTCTCATCAGCGGGTAAGGACGACCGGGCCGCCGTCCGCGACCATGATCGTGTGCTCCTCGTGAGCTGATGGCGAGCCGTCGAGCGCGCTGACCGTCCAGCCGTCGGCCTCGGTCACCAGGCGCGTGCGCCCGCCCGTCAGCATCGGCTCGATCGTGAACACGAGTCCGGGGTGCAGGGTGAGGTCCGCCTCCGGCTCCGGCGCCGGCCAGTTGAACACCGTCGGCCACTCGTGCATGCGGCGGCCGATGCCGTGACCGTTGAGCTCGCGGAACACCCGGTAGCCGCGCGTCCGAGCGGCGCGCTCCACCGCCGCGCCGACGTCGCGCAGCGTCGCGCCCGGCTGGGCTGTCCGCACCCCGGCGGCCAGCGCCGACCGGGTGGCGGCGACGAGGTTCGCGTGGCGGTGGTCGACCGGGCCGACGGGGACGGTCGTCGCGGCGTCGGCGTGGTAGCCGTCAAGCTCGATCGCCACATCCAGCGTGACGAGCTCGCCGGAGCGCAGGACACGCTCGTCGGAGGGCACCCCGTGCACCACCTGCTCTTCGACGCTGATGCACGTCCACCCGGGATAGCCATAGGTGAGGATCGGGCCCGACCGGGCGCCGCGGGCGCTGAGGAATTTCGCCGCCATGCGATCAAGCTCGCCGCTGCTCAGCCCCGGCCGCACGGCCGCGCGCAGATGGGCGATCGTCTCGGCGACGAGGCGCCCCACGCGCCACAGGGCCTGCAGTTGCTCGGGAGAGTCGACGGACATGATCGAGTCAGCCGAGCAGCGCTCGCCGGACCACGCCCGGACGACGGATGACCTTGGGGCCGAGCCGGGGAGAGACGGATGCGAGGTCGGACCTCATCGCGGTTGATGATCGCAGGGCCGGTCCGTTCCCCGTCACGGACGGAATGTGACCAAACGGTCACCTAGAATTGTGGAATGGACGAAGTGTTCCATGCGCTCGCCGACGACACGCGGCGCAGCCTGCTGGACGAGCTCCTCCAGCGCGACGGCCAGACGCTGACCGAGCTCGAGCAGCGCCTGCCGATGACTCGCTTCGGCGTCATGAAGCACCTCAAGGTCCTCGAGCAGGCCGGCCTGATCACCACCCGTCGTCGCGGCCGCGAGAAGCTGCACTTCCTCAACCCCGTCCCGATCCGCCTCATTTACGGCCGGTGGGTGAGTAGGTACGCCGAGCCCAGGTTCGCCTCGCTCAGCAACCTGAAGGCCACGCCCGAGCCGCCCGGGCCGGTCACCCGGGGCGCACGGGGCGCACGGGACGATTTCTATGCTCATCACCGGGTGATCACGATGCTGCTCATCTCCGGCTCGAGCCGCGACGGCTCCACCAATTCCGCCGTGCTGCGCACCGCCGCCGCGGTGGCGCCCGATGACGTCGACGCCGTCCCGTACACCGGCATCGGCGACCTGCCCCTGTTCAACCCCGACGACGACCGCGAGGCGGCCCCGATCGACGAGCGCGTGGCGGCGATGCGCGCCGCGGTGGCGAGCGCCGACGCCGTGCTCGTGTGCACGCCCGAGTACGCCGGTGCCCTGCCGGCCGCTCTGAAGAACCTGCTCGAGTGGACGATCGGCGACGCCGGCACGTACGCCAAGCCGATCGCCTGGATCAACGCCGCCGGCCCGGCCGCCCCGAGCGGTGCCGCCGACGCGCACGACTCGCTGCGCAAGGTGCTCGGCTACGCCGGCGCCGAGATCGTCGAGTCGGCGTGCCGGCGGGCGCCCGTCACGCGCGAGATGGTCGGCAGCGATGGGCTCGTGCACGACGACGCAGCCGGCGGGCAGATCGCCGGGGCGGTGGCCGCACTGGCGGACCACGTCCGGTCGACCGCAGACCAGAGCGCCTGAGCGCACCTACAATTCCGGCCGGGCCCCCATGGTCTAGCGGTTAGGACGCCTGCCTTTCACGCAGGAGAACGCCGGTTCGAATCCGGCTGGGGGTATTCGTTTTCCGTTTTCTTCGATTCGTCCGAGGGTCGGTACCGGAAGAGCACCTTCCCTGGTGAACTCTGCGGCTCAGGGTCGCTCATCAGTCGCCTCAGTCGGGGTACTCGTCCTTGCGCCAGCTGCGAGGCGCCTCGGGCTGTGCCTTCGGAGTGCGATCGAGCAGGAAGCTGAAGTACGGGGCGACGAACGGGTCAGGCGCCATCACGGTGTAGGTGTGGTACACGGTCCCGTTCTCACGCGCGAACGCGATCCAGCTCGGGCCTTCGCGCAGGCCGTCCTTGAGCTCGGCTCCGATCTGCCGCGACCACTCCTCGAGCCAGTCGGGCGGGTTGTCGATCATCTCCTTGACCGGTGCGACCTGCTGTGCCTGCTCCTCGGTCATCGCCAGGCCGAAGTCGAAGGGGAAGTCCGTGTTGTAGGTGGAAACGTACGGGAACTGCCAGCCCATCCGCTGCTTGTAGGCGACCAGCCGGTCGATCGGCGCCCGCGAGAAACAGATCAGCGTCACGTCGCGGTGGTTGAGGTGGACAAGCGAGCCGTCGAGGCCGTCCCCAAGGCTGGTGCAGCCCGGGCAGGCGCCGAGTTCGTAGTCGGGGCCGAACATGATGTTGTAGGCAAGGAGCTGCGAGCGGCCGTCGAAGAGCTCGGCGAGGGTCTTCTTGCCGTCCTCGGTGTCGAACGTGTACTCCTTCTCCACGGGGACCCAAGGGAGCTCGCGTCGCTTCCGCTTGATCTCCTCGTCTCGCTGCGCCTGTTCGGCCTCGAGCTTCGCCAGCGCATCCCGGGCTGTTTGCCAGTCCTCGCGCGTGGCAATCGCGTGCTCAGGCATCGTTCGCCTCCTGTTCGACTATTTCCCGCGGCGTCGACACGGTTGGTGGGACGCTACCGGCTCACAGGCTCAGACCCGCGGTGTCGCGCAAACTCATCGCAGAATGCGCGAGAGCCTCTGCTCGGGCCGGCTCGAGCGCGTCCGCCAGAAAACGGGGGCGCACCGGTGGATCGAGCCTCAGAGTGGCGGGCGCACCGCGATGGACGTGACTGGGAGCAGTTCCTCCGAGCCGCAGTTGTGACAGCGGGACGTGACGGTGTGGCGGAGCACGGGGAAGGTGTGGACGCCGCAGCGCTGGCATTCACAGCGGGTGGCGCGCGGCAACGAGCCCAACTCGAGCGGACGCCTGGTCCGTGCCGAGCTCGCCGCCGGGGAGGTGGTGTTGGTCATACCTCCGAGAACGCCCCCAAGGGGACAATTGGCAGAAATTCCGCGCGGCTGTTAGGTCATGCACGAGCTTTATGCTCAAACCTCCCGCAGAACGAGCCCGGGGAACCAAGCTCCTGCCGGGCGGTCAGGGAACGTGGAGGCGCAGTCCCCGGACGCGCGACGACGCAAAAGGATTGAGGTCCGGACCAACCTTTCGAAACCGTCCGCGTTGAAACATGTGGGGAACACGTCTGGTGGAAGCTTGCCGAGGGCGAGTCGTCTGGCTTTCGGGGCCCTGGCGTGGGGTCTTGGGGGCGCAGCGCCTGGGGGACGGAATCCCCCAGGCGCCGCTTTCCCGGCCGGCGTTTGGGGGCCTGAGCGGCGCGTCAGACCCCACAGTCTGAGGAATTCTGCGCCGACACTGGATTCCGAGAGCGATATAGCTCACACTATGCATATGGGGGCAACTCTCGAAGTCGTCGATCGCCACGTCGATCGACATAGATTCGCCAGCGTCGCATCGATCGTCGGCGACACCGACGAGGATCTCGTCGCGCGCGTGCGCGCCGGAGACGACACCGCCTTCGAGAAGATCTACGACCGGTACGCGCGCGGGGTGCTCGCGTTCTGCGCGCACATGCTCAAGAGCCGTGAGGCGGCCGAGGACGCGGTCCAGCTGACGTTCGTGTCCGCCTACCGGGCGGTGCGGGGAGGAACGAATGAGATCGTCCTGCGGCCGTGGCTCTACACGATCGCCCGCAACCGCTGCCTGTCGGAGATCCGTGCCCGCCGCGATATCGAGTACTCGGAGTTCGACCCGCCGGAGTTCGACGACCTGTCAGACAAAGTCGAGCGCCGCGAGTCGCTGCGCGAGATGCTGGACGACATCCGGCGGCTGCCCGATGATCAGCGCGCCGCGCTCGTCCTGTTCGAGCTCGGCGACAACTCCCACAAGGAGATCGCGGACATCCTCGGCGTGCGCGCGGGCAAGGTCAAGGCCTTGATCTTCCAGGCGCGCAAGGCGCTGGCCCGGGGCCGGGTCGCCAGAGATCGCACCTGCCGTGATATCCAGGAGCAGCTCGCCGGGCTGCGCGAGTCCGTTCCGCAACGCAGCGTCACGCGCGCTCACATCGACCGTTGCCCGAGCTGCAAGGCCTTCGAACGAGAGACGCGACGCCAACGGGCGGCACTCGCCCTGATCCTCCCCGTACCCCTGGCCGCGAGTATCAAATCGATTGTGGTCGGAGCGATGGCGCACAGCGGCGCCGTCGCAGCCGGCGCCGGCGCCGGGGCCGGTGGTGCGGCCGCGACCGGTGCAGGCGTCACCGGTGGCGGTGCCGCGGCCGGCGCGGGTGTGACCGGTGGTGGTGCCGCGGCGACCGGCGCAGGCGCCACCGGTGGCGGGGCGATCGCGACCGGTACGGGCGTGTCTGCGGGCGGGGCAGTCGTCGGAAGCGGGGCCACCATCGGAGCCGGAGCCGGAGCCGGAGCCGGCACGGTGGCGACCGGGGGTCTCGCCGGTGTTGCCACGGGAGCGGCCGGTAGCGCTGTGGCCGCCGGTGGAACCGTCGCAGCGGCCACGACGGGGTTGACCGTCGCCGGAGTGAGCGGGCTGGGCGCGAGCGGCGTCGTCGCCAAGCTCCTCACGGCCGCCGCGGTCGCGGTCGGAGCCACCAATGTCGGCGGCTCGGCCTCGACCCCTAGGCCGATCCCCCTGTCCGCGCCGCACTCCCCCGTGAGCTCCAGCCCCGGCACGAGCCAGCCGTCGCCGCTGAGCGGCGTGCCGTCCGCCACGACTCCGGACCCGACAGCGGCGCCCAGCCCGTTCAACTCGACAGGCAGCTCGGGTGGCGCGGAGACGACGCCTCCGACGAGCTCGGGCGGCGGCCAGCCGGCGACGAACGGGTCCGGGAACGGCGCCGCGACGCCCGCGCCGAGCACCGGCTCGGCGCCATCGTCGACGCCGTCCCCCGGCAACGGCGCAACGTCGGTGACCGGACCCGGGTCCGGGAGCGGTACGACATCGACGTCGCCCGCCGGCAGCGGAGACACATCGACCCCGGCCCCGACCTCCAGCCCCGGTGATACGCCAACCTCGATTCCGACCTCGGGTGGCACCACCCCAACGTCGACCCCCGCCTCCGGCGGCGGTAGTACATCGACATCGACCGGCTCGCCCAGCACTGCCTCGTCGGGCACGTCCTCCTCGAGCACGGGCTCGTCCAGCACCGCGACGACGTCATCGGCCACGTCGTCCACCGCCAGCGCCGACGCGACGACGAGCACCGCGCCCGCCAGCGTGCCCGACGGCTCGTCGACCGCGACCGCCTCGGATCCCACGACGACCTCGACGGCGCCGCCGGCGACCGACACGGCCGCTCCGGCCGCTCCGGCCGCTCCGGCCGCTCCGGCCGCGACGCCGGACGCCGCGACCGCGTCGAGCACGCCGAGCGCCACCACCGACGCCGCCGCCGCCGACCCCGCAACGACGCCGGCGAGCGACCAGGCAGCAACTCCCGCGGCGACCCCATCCGACGGGTCGGCTGCCTGAGCGCCGGAATGACGGGGACGGCGGTACCGCCCGACGTAATCGCGCCGACGGCCGGCGTCGCGGCGCCCGTGCACGCGCCGCCGCTCGAGTTCGAGATCGTCCCCCGCCGGGGGCTGTTGATCGCCGGCGCGGCGATGGTCATGCTGATCATCGGGATCGCCCTCAACGCGCTGTGGTTCCTCGTCTTCCTGCACGTCGCGTTCGGGGCCGCGTGGACGATCATCGACCTGTTCCTCGGTCTCGTGCTCGGGCCGATCATGGGCCGCCTGTCGATCCCGGCTCGGATCGAGTTCACGACCAAGCTGATGCCGAAGATGGTGCTCATCATGCCGACGGTTGTGACCGTCTCGCTCGCCGCCGGGTGGCAGCTGTCGACGAAGCTGGGCACCAACCTCGGCGCCAACCCGATGCACGGCTGGATCGTGGCCAGCTTCATCGTCGTCGGGGTGATGGCGATCATCGCCCTCGGCCTGCTCGAGCCGGCGAACATCGCCGTTCTGTTCGAGCTCAAGAAGCCCCGGCCCAACCCGGCCGTGATCGAGCGCCTCATGAAGCGCTTCATCTACAGCGCGGGCGTCCTCGGAGTGATGCAGGTGGCGACGCTCGTGATCATGACCAAGATCGCGTCCGGATGACCGAGAAGCGCTACCCGCCGGTCACGCAGCTGGGGATGTTCTCGCTGGCGCTGATCGTCGCCGGCGGCATCTACCTGTCGTCCCACATCCCCCAGCACGTCCCCCTCGGCCCGGCGATCGCCCTGCTCGCCGCCTCGACCGTCGTTCTCGGCGTCAACCTCGCGTGGCTGAGCCGCGTGCCGGACTTCCCGTGGCGGCGCTTCTTCCAGGTCGGCCGGTGGTCGCTGCTGGCGTATCTGTTCACCGCCGGCATGATCGAGTACGCCTTCCTGCGAGACCACTTGAGCGGCGGACCGCTCGTGATCCTCACCCTCTCGCTGGTCGTCTACGCGCTCCAGGTGCCGACGCTGATCGGCTTCACGGTGGCGCGCTACGAGTAACCGACACGCTCCCACAGCGGCTGGTCCGCGCGGGCGCCACCGAGTACGACGGGCTCGATCCCGCACATTTCCGCCACCTGCACGAGCGGCCCGACCTGGTCGCCGGGCGTCGCGTGGATGTGGTTGCAAGGGGAACACGCGGAGCATTTCCTCGTAGGAGCAGTGCAGGCGGGCGTGCACGTGGGGCCAGGTGGGGTCGGTCTGGTCGTTGAGCTCTCGGCGCTGCTGCGCCGGCAGGTCGGCAGCTTCTCCCGGGATGATCACCAGGTAGGGGCGATCGTCCCATAGGCCCAGCCGGGCGAACGTCAGCGGACCGGGCGCCGCGTCGAACTCCACTGAAGCGCCGCGCGCCTTGAAGTACATAGTCGCGGGGTGAAAGCGGACCTCGGCGAAGTTCGCCGCCGCGTCGGCCGACCGGGTGGCGTACCAGGTGGCGTGCTGACCGGAGTTGCACATGTCCCAGATGTCGATCCGTGGGTGATACAGGCGCACGTCCATGAACAGGCCGGGCAGGCCGCCGGACACGTACTTGAGCAACTGCAACTGCATCGTGATCGCGCCGTCGGCGTCGGCCTCGGTCGCGCACACGGTGCGTTCCTTGGGTCCGCGCCAGTCGTAGGGGTCGTTGAGGAGCATTTCGGCCACGTCGGCCGTGCAGACATACTCGCTCAGCTCTCGCTGACCCTTGAGCCGCAGCAGGCGAAGCCGTTCTCGTCGTTGAGCGAGCGCACCGCCTCATACAGGCGCAGCTGGGTCTCGAGTCGCTCGGGGGTGAGCCGTTCGTCGTCATAGCGCAGGCGATCGCCGAGTAGCTGCTCCAGCCACCGGCGCCCGTCGGCGACGGCGGCACCGTCGATCTCTCGCATCCGTTCGACGATCCACAGCTGGTCGATCTGGTACGTGGACGTGCCCAGGGACTTGCTGGTGGGGACGAGATGGAAGTAGCCGGTCTCCATGCCCATCGAGTGCCCGCCGGAGAGCCCGAAGACGTCGGTGGAGATCAGGGTCGCCGCCTGCGCGGCACGCAGCCATTCGCGCACCGCCGCGCGTGTCGCCGGGTCTTCGACATCGCCCACGATCCGGTGGGTCCGCAGCCCCGCCTGGCGCGGCGCGCCGTCGGTGGCGAGCAGCCCGACATTGCCCGGGAGCCGGCCGTTGTTGGAGGACAGCGACAGGATCGGCAGCGCGCGCCCGACCGTGTTGCCACACCAGGTTCGGGAAGTTCCACACGTTGAAGCACAGGATCAGCGAGCGGCAGCCCGCCCGGCGCAGCTGCTCCCCGATCTGGTGCGCCTCGGCCACCGACTTGACCGTCTCGGGCGCGACCACCACCTCCGGCACGTCCCCGTTGACATCGACCCCATCGCCGCGGATCGCCGCCGCCCACCGATGCAGGATGGCCAGGTTCTCGTCCTCGGTGCGGGCGTGAACGTGCGGGCGCTCATCGTCGATCCTCGCCAGGCCGATGGGGGTGCTACGCATCGCCCGGGCTCCCGGTGCCGGATCCGGATCGCCGCGCTCATTTGGCGGTCGGGGGCACGAGCAGCTTGTGAATCGCCGGCTGGCTCATGTTCATCTTGGTGGCGACGACCGCGCCGGTGTCGATCGACTTGGGCACCGACTTGTGCGCCAGCAGGCTCGCGACCTCGGCCACCCCCTGGTAGCCGATCTGGAACGGGTTCTGCACGACGAGCGCCTGGACCTGCCCCTGCTTGAGCGCCGACACCTCGTCGGGAGCGTTGTCAAAGCCGACGATCTTGACCTTGCCCACGAGGTTGCGCTCGATCAGCGCGTGCGCGGCGCCGATCACCCCGGGCTCGTTGGCGGCGAAGATGCCCTTGATGTGAGGGTGCGAAGTGAGGATGTCCTCGGTGTCCGACAGTGCCTTGGAGATGTCTGACTCGTCGTACTGCGTGGCGACGAGCTTGAGGCCGGGATGCTTCTTGAGCCCCTGCTCGAAGCCCTGCTGGCGCTGGATCGACGTGGCCGCCGAGGGCACGAACGGCAGCAACGCGACCTGCCCCGAGCCGCCGATCAGCTGGCTGAGGATGTCGGCCGCCTTGCTCGCCGCGGCAACGTTGTCGGTCGCCACCAGGGGCGGGGTCTGGGGGGTGATCCCGGAGTCGATGTTGACCACCGGGATATGGGCCTTGGTGGCCGCCTGCGCGGTCGAGACGAGGCCGTGGGCGTCGGTGGCCGCGAACGCGATCCCGTTGATGTGCTTGGTGATGAAGTCCTGCAGGATGTTGACCTGGCCGGAGACATCGGTCTCGGTCTCGGTGCCCTTCCAGTCGATGTTGACCTTGTACTTCTTGGCGGCCGCTTCGGCGCCGGCGTGAACGGTGCCCCAGTAGAACAGGCCGACCGACTTGGGCACGACGGCGATCGTGTACTTCGCGCCCTGCACCTTCGAGTTCGCGTTGCCCGCTCCCGGGCTGGACGACTTCGACGAGCCACAGGCCGCGACCGTGCCCAGCACGGCCAGCAGCCCCGCCGTCGCCACTGCGCGCCTGATGTGAGCGGTCTTGCTCGATCGTGTCACGTCTGCCTCCTCTTGGCCCTGTGGGTTGGCATCGATCCCCGTCTTTCAGATCACGCGGCCGGCAGCGCTCGGCGCCGGAACTGGTCGTAGGCGACCGCCGCGATGATCACGACGCCCAGGATCACGTCCTGCCAGAAGTTCGAGATGTTCAGCAGGTCCGAGCCGTTGGCGATCAGCTCCATCAGCAGCGCGCCGATCAGGCCGCCGATCACCGTTCCCTCGCCACCGAACAGGCTGGCCCCGCCGATCACCGACGCGGCGATGGCGTCGAGGTTGTAGTTCGCTCCCGCCGAGGGATCGCCCGTCACGACCCGGCTGGCCACGATCACTCCGCCGAGTCCGGCCAGCAGCCCCTGGATCACGTACACCGACGTGAGCACCCGATTGACCCGGATCCCTGAGAGCCGGGCGGTCTCGTAGTTGGAGCCGATCGCGTACGCGCTGCGCCCGAGGGTGGTGCGGGCGAGGATGAACCAGCCCGCGGCGGCCACCACCACCATGACCACGATCGGCACGGGGATTCCGATGATGTGTCCGTCGCCGAGGACGTCGAACGACGTCGGGGCGGCGATCGGCTGGCCGTTGGTGACCAGCAGGGCGACGCCGCCGACGGCGCTCAGCGTGCCGAGCGTGGCGATGAACGGGGGCAAGCGCACGGCCGTGATCAGCAGCCCGTTGATCAGCCCGACGCCACCGCCCACGAGCACGCCGACCACCATGCCCGGTCCCACGCCCAGCCCGTCGTTGGTGACCAGCATCGCGGAGATCACGCCCGACAGCGCCACGACCGTGCTCACCGAGAGGTCGATCCCGGCGGTGATGATGACCATCGTCTCGCCGACGGTGATGATCGCGATCACCGACATCTGCACGAAGATCGCCGAGATGTTGGTGCCGGTCAGAAAGTACGGCGAGTCGATCGCGAGCGCCGCGCCGAGGATGATCACGAATAGGAACGGCCCAAGCTGGGTCAGCGCGCTGCGAACCCACGCGCGCCCGCCGAAGCGCCCGCCGGATGCCGCCTCCGTCTGCTGACCGGGCTCGGCGTCCGGCACGTCGGGCGGGGTCACGGTGTCGGGGGCGTCGCTCACTCGTCGTCCCTTCGGCCGGAGGCCGGGGCCTGGGCCTGGGCCTGGCCGGTGGCCGCGAACATCACGTCCTCCTGGGTGGCCTCGCCGTGCTTGAACTCGGCGACGATCGCGCCTCGGCGCATCACCAGCAGCCGATCGCTCATCCCCAGCGCCTCGGGCAGGTAGGACGACACGAGCACGATCGCCTTCCCGGACGCGGCAAGCTGGTTGATCAGGTTGTATATCTCGACCTTCGCGCCGACGTCGATCCCGCGCGTGGGCTCGTCGAGCAGCAGGACATCAACCCCGGCCGTCAGCCACTTGCCGATCACCGTCTTCTGCTGGTTTCCGCCACTCAGGACCGAGACGGGCTGCTGCAGCGACGGCGTCATGATCCGCAGCGTCTGCACCATCGCCGCGGCCGCGTCCCGCTCGTCGCCCTTGCGCAGCACGCCGAATCGCGAGAACTGCGGCAGCGAGGCCAGCGTCAGGTTGCTGGAGACCCCGAGGACCGCGGCCAGCCCGCTGCGACGGCGGTCGTCGGAGAGATAGCCGATGCTGTTGGCGATCGCCGCCTGCGGATCGCGGATCCTGACCGCCTTGCCGCTGCGCATGATGGTGCCCGAGTCGACCGGGACCGCACCGATCAGGGCTCGCATCAGCGTCGTGCGTCCAGCGCCCAGCAGGCCGGCGAAACCGACCACCTCTCCGGCGTGGACGGCGAAGCTGACCTCGGTCCGCCTGCCCCGCACGCGAAGGTCCTGCACGCGGAGCAGCTCGTCGCCGACGGGGGCGGCGACCTTGGGAAACATCTGCACCAGGTCGCGGCCCACCATCATCCGGACGAGCTCGTCGGCGGTGGTGTGGGCGACCTCGCGCTCGCCGACCAGCTCACCGTCGCGCATCACGGCCACCCGGTCGCAGACCTCGAGGATCTCCTCGATCGCGTGCGAGATGTAGACGATCGCCACGCCGTGCCCTCGCAGATCGCGCAGCACCCGGAAGAGCTCCTCGGTCTCCTTCTCGGCCAGCGCCGACGTCGGCTCGTCGAGCACCAGCACCTTCACGTCGTGGGAGAGCGCTTTGGCGATCTCGGTCATCTGCTGCTGGGCGATCGACAGCCGGCTCACCGGGATGCGCAGCGGCAGCTCGATCTCCAGCCGCTGCAGCAGCGCCGCCGCATCGCGGTACAGCCGCCGCCAATCGACCATCCGGCTGCGCGTCTTGGGCAGTCGTCCGACATAGAGGTTCTCGGCCACGCTCAAATGCCCGGCGAGGCTTGTCTCCTGATAGACCGTGGACACGCCGCGGGCCAGGGCGTCGGTCGGACCCGAGATCTGGACCTCCTCCCCGGCGAGGCGGATGTGGCCACTGTCCATGCGTTCGGCGCCGGACAGGATCCGCATCAGGGTCGACTTGCCCGCGCCGTTCTCGCCCAGCAGGGCGTGGATCTCACCCGCCCGCACCCGCAGATCGACGCCCTTCAGCGCCTGGACGCCAGGAAAGTGGCGCTTGATCGAGAGCATCTCCACCGCCGCCACGGCGGCGTCGATGTCTGCGCTGACTGCGTTCTGGGGCAAACGTTCCCTCACCATTTCCCACCAGATCGCCCGTATTATCTGAGCTTATGCTCGGTCGGTCCCAGATCCAGCACAATTCGAGTAATCGTTTTCTAGCCTAACAAAGGCCATTCCCACGCGTCAAACACCTCCTCCGTGACCACGATCATCGACGTCGCGCGGGCGGCCGGGGTCTCGACGGCCACGGTCTCCAGGGTGCTGAACAATCACCCGCAGGTCGATCCACGTCTTGCGACCGCGGTCCGCAAGGCCGCCAACGATCTCGGCTACCGCCCCAGCCGGGTGGCGCGCAGCCTGCGCACCCGCACGAGCCGCGTCTGGGCGCTGCTGATCTCCGACATCCGCAACCCGTTCTTCACCGACATGGTCCGAGGCATTGAGGATGTCGCCTACGCCGCCGGCTACTCCGTGATCCTCTGCAACGCCGAGGAGGACCCCGGCAAGGAGGCCTCCTACCTCGAGCTGGCCGTCGCCGAGTCAGTCGGCGGGGTGATCCTGACCCCGACCACCACGAGCACCGACTTGACGGCGCTGCAGGACGCCGGGATCCCGACCGTCCTCGCCGACCGCACGGTGGACAAACAGGGCGCCGACAGCGTGCTGATCGACAACGCCGGAGGCGCGCGGCAGGCGATCGGGCATCTGATCGACGGTGGCTATGAGCGGATCGCCTGCATCACCGGGCCGCTGGACAAGACCACCGGTTCGGGACGTTACGCCGGCTATCGGAGCGCGCTGCGCGCCGTCGGGATCCCCCTCGACGATTCGCTCGTGCGGGTTGCGAACTTCCGTGAAGCCGGCGGCCGCGCTGCGATGCAGGAGCTACTGGGTGGCGAGGCTCCCGATGCGGTGTTCGTGGCCAACAACCTGATGACGATCGGGGCTCTGCACGCGATCGCCGAGGCGGGCCTGGACGTGCCGCACCAGATCGCCGTGATCGGCTTTGACGACATGTCGTGGGCGACGCTCCTGCGACCCGCCCTGACGACCGTCGCCCAACCGACCTACGACCTCGGCGTGGAGACCGGCCGGCTGCTGCGCAGCCGGATCGAGGGCTACGCGGGAGCGGCCCGCACCGTGACCCTGTCGCCCGAGCTGCGCATCCGGGAGAGCTCGCGTCCCCGGCCGGCCCCGCGATGACCCTGTCGCGCTTGTCGTTCGGGGGCGCGGCAATCGGTGGCCTGTATGAGGCCGTCGGCGAGGAGCAGGCGCAGCGGACCGTGGCCCGCGCGCTGCATCGCGGCCTTCACTACCTGGACACAGCCCCGCACTACGGCCTCGGACTGTCCGAGCAGCGCCTCGGCCGCGCGTTGCGAGGCGTGCCGCGCGACTCATTCCAGATTTCCACCAAGGTCGGGCGCCGGCTCTCGCCGCTCGCCCCCGGAGAGACCGAGCCCGCGCACGGGTTCGTGACGACGGCGTCGTTCAAGCGCTCGTGGGACTTCTCGCACGAGGGCATCCTGCGCTCGCTGCACGACAGTCTGGACCGTCTCGAGCTCGACCGCGTGGACATCCTCTACCTTCACGATCCCGATTCGTTCGAGTCAGAGGTGTATGCGACGGGGTATCCAGCGCTCGCGCAGCTGCGCGCAGAGGGAGTCGTCGGCGCGATCGGCGCGGGTATGAACCAGGCCGAGATGCTCACGCGGCTCGTCCGTCGCCTCGACCTCGATCTGGTCCTGGTCGCCGGCCGCTACAGCCTGCTCGACCAGAGCGCGCTCACCAGCCTCTTGCCGGCCTGCTCGGAGCGCGGGGTGGGGGTGGTGGTCGGCGCGCCCTTCAACGGCGGCCTGCTCGCGGCTCCGAGGCCGGGGGCGATCTACGACTACCGGACCGCTACCCCTGAGCTCGTCGCCCGGGCGACCCGGATGCGCGAGGTCTGTGCCTACCACGGGGTGACCCTCACCGCCGCGGCGCTGCAGTTCCCGCTCGGACATCCCGCCGTCGTGTCGGTGCTGGCCGGCGCGCGCTCGCCGCAGGAGGTCGACGCCAACGCGCGCGCGTTCAACGCCCGCGTTGCGCCCGAGGTGTGGGACGAGCTCAAGCACGAGGGCCTGCTTGACGCCGAGGTGCCGGTGCCCGGCCGATGACACGGGCACGGCGACCCCCGACGGTCGATGCCCATCACCACCTGTGGGATCCAGACAGGCTTGAACTCGCCTTCCTTGACGCGCCGGAGCACGAGCCGATCCGTCGAAAGTTCGCTCCCGCGCAGCTCGCCGCGACGGCGCGGCCTCACGGGGTGGTGCAGACCGTGGTCGTCCAGGCCGCTCCCGATGTCGGCGAGACCGAGCAGCTGCTCGCGCTCGCCGGCGCCGACCCGCTGATCGCCGGGGTCGTCGGCTGGATCGATTGCGACGCGGCCGACCCGGCGGCCGAGCTGGAGCGTCTGCGCTGCCGCCCCCACGGCGAGTGTCTCGTCGGGATCCGCCTGATGGCCCAGGACCATCCAGACCCGGGGTGGCTGTCGCGCTCGGGCGTCAGGCGGGCCGCGCGGGCCATCGGCGCGGCCGGTCTCGTCTGCGAGCTTCTGATCCGCCCACCCCAGGCCGCCGCCGCACGCTCGCTCGTCGCCGGCCTCCCGGAGGTCTCGTTCGTGGTTGATCACGCCGGCAAGCCGGAGATCGCGGCCGGGAGGCTCGAGCCGTGGCGGAGCGCGATCCGCGAGCTGGCGAGCGTCCCGTCCGTCGCCTGCAAGATCTCCGGACTGATCACCGAGGCGCGCTGGAGCGCGTGGACCGCCGCTCAGATCGCTCCGTTCGTCGACGTCGTCGCGGAGGCGTTTGGCTCGGGCCGGCTTCTGTTCGGCTCCGACTGGCCGGTCTGCCTGCTCGCGGGCTCCTACGCGGACGTCGTCAGGGTCGCCGACGAAACGCTTGCCGGACTGCCGGCCGATGCGGTCTTCGCCGGCAATGCCCGCAGGATCTACGGTCTCGCCGCGCCCTGACGCCTCGCCGGGGCGTGAGATAATCGGCGCCGTGAACGACCGCGACTACAGCCTGATCGGCCCCAGCTCCCAGCGCGCGGCCGAGCAGGGTCTGGTGGCGGCCGAGTGGTACCACGCCGACGTCCCTCGCAAGCGAATGAAGCAGCTCATGCGCCGCACGGACGGACCCGCGCTTCGCGACACCGCACTGTGGCTGGCGCTGCTGGTTGCGTTCGGGTTCGGCGGCGGCTGGTTCTGGGGCAGCTGGGCGTGCGTCCCGTTCTTCATCGTCTACGGCATCCTCTACGGCTCAGCGTCTGACTCACGCTGGCACGAGACCGGTCACGGGACGGCGTTCCGGACCTCGTGGCTCAACGACGCGCTGTACCAGGTCGCCTCATTCATGAACATGAAGGAGGCGACGTTCTGGCGCTGGAGCCACGCGCGGCATCACACCGACACGATCATCGTCGGGCGAGACCGTGAGATCGCCGCGATGCGTCCGCCAGACCTGCTCCGGCTCGTCGTCAACGTCGTCGGGCTGCGCGACGCCTGGGACACGGCGGTGAGCGTGGGACGCCATGCCACCGGGCGGGTCACCCTTGAGGAGGCGACCTTCATCCCGGAGCCCGAGCGCCACAAGGTCTACCGCGAGGCACGCGCGTGGATCGCCGTCTACGCCGTCGTCATCGCCGCTGCGATCGTTCTGCACTCGCTGCTGCCGCTCATGTATGTGGGGCTCCCGACGCTGTACGGCCGGTGGTTGTCGACCCTGTTCGGCGTCTCCCAACATGCCGGCCTGGCCGAGAACGTCCTCGACCATCGCCTGAACGCCCGCACCATCCGCATGAACCCGGTGTCGCGCTTCCTGTACTGGAACATGAACTACCACGTCGAGCATCACATGTTCCCGATGGTTCCCTATCATGCGCTCCCGCAGCTGCACGCCGAGGTGGCGCACGACCTCCCGACCCCGTATCCGAGCCTGCTCGCCGCCTACCGGGAGATCGTGCCGACCCTGTGGCGCCAGCTGCACGACCCCGAGTACTACGTGCGGCGGGACCTGCCGCCGGCAGCGGCGCCGTTCCGCCCTGAGATGCACGAGGCGGTGTTCAAGGCCTGATGAGCGCCGACGGATGGGTGCTGGCGTGTGACGCCGACGACATCGACGAGGAGGACGTGATCCGCGTCGACCTCGCGGGACGCACGCTCGCCATCTATCGCAGCCCACAGGACACGTTCTACGCCACCGACGGGATCTGCACGCACGAGCGGGCGGTCCTGGCCGACGGCCTGGTGATGGGTGACATCATCGAGTGCCCCAAGCACAACGGCCGCTTCAACTACAAGACGGGGGAGGCCATGCGGGTGCCCGCAACCATCAGCCTCTGCACCTATCCGGTCAAGCTCGACGGTGGCCAGGTGTTCGTCAGGCTCGACACGGCGCAATGAGCGCGACCCGGCCCACGAGACCGGCCGAGGGGCTGTTCACCAAGCCGCGGCGCGTCGAGACCGTCGCCGATCTGTTGGCCAACGTCTGGCAATACGGGTATGTGACGACCGACCTGGACCGCGCGCTCGTGTTGCTGGGCGAGCGCTTCGGCCTCGAGCACTGCATTACGGTCGACACCGCCGGCTCCTCGTTCATGGTCGGCGACGAGCCGGCGGAATGGGAGGCGCGGTTCGCGATGGGCGCGCGCGGCGGCCCGATCGTCGAGGTGATCGAGCCGGTGGCGGGGGCGGTCGACTTCTACCGCCGCTTTCTGCCATCCGACGGATCGTTCGCGCTGCGCTTTCACCATCTGGCGGTGTTCGTCGAGACCGGCGATGCCGAGTGGGAGCGCATCCGCGGGATCCTCGCCGCCGCCGGCATGGGCTTCGACTACACGATGGTGATCCCCGGCCGCGTGCGGGCCGGCTACATCGATACGAGCGCCGAGCTGGGCCACCTGTTGGAGGTCTGCCAGCTTCAGCGCGACGACCTTGATTTCTTCTCTTCGCTGACGGCCGACAGCGCCTGAACGACTACACGGGCGGCGCGCCGCTGCTGCGCAGCCGGACGGGGAACCTCAGGCGGTCCTGGAAGGCGACCGGGTCCACGATCATCTGCCGCAGCTCCGCGCACGTACGCTCCGCCGTCGCGCGGTCGGAGTCATAGACGGTGTGCTTCATCCGCGTGGCCGCGGGCGACGCGACCTCGGTGAAGATTCGCCGCCGCTCCTCCGCCCATCCGTCGAGCCCCGCGGGGTCGGCTCCGTCGATGATCACGGCGCCCACCGCGTCGATCAGGGCAAAAGCGTCGAACAAGCCGCCGGTCAGGCCGAAACCGCCCGTCGGGTTGGTCGCGTGTGCGGCGTCCCCGGCGAGCAGGGCACGGCCGATCCGCATACGCTCGACGCTGCGCTGGTGCAGCCGATAGCCCGCGAAGCGGGCGAGCTCATACGGGCCGCCGCCGGGGAGGATCTCCGCGAAGTGATCGCCGACGCGGTCGCCGATCGTCTGCTCGGGCAGCGACGGATCCTCGGCGTAGGTGACCCGCCAGAGGTTCTCGTCGTTGATCTTGGCGATCACCGCGCCATGCACGTCGTCCATCAGGAACACCGAGCGCGGGTAGCCGTGGGCGGAGAAGTCGAAGTACACGTTGGTGGCGACGAAGCGCGTGTCCCAGGTCATGCCCTCGAACTCCAGCCCGAGCAGCCGGCGCACGGTACTGCGGGCGCCGTCGCAGCCGATCGCCCACGCGCCCGACAGCTCGGCGGTGCCATCCATGGACTCGACGATCACCCGGACCTCGTCCACGGAGTCCTGCGCGAGGCCCGCGACGCGCGCACCCCAGCTGACGGTGGCGTGCGGCAGCTCCGCCAGCCGCTCGAGGAGCAGCGCGCACAGCTCGTCCTGGCCGAGATGGACGTTGTACGGGAAGGGCGTCTCCCTGGCGAGGGAGTCGAGGTTGTAGGTCACCATCTCGCCGGTGGCGTGGACGCGATAGCCGTAGTCGTCCTTGCGAAACCCGCGCCGCTCCACCTCCTCGAGCAGGCCGAGGCGGTGCAGATCCTCGTGCAGGGCCCAGTGGTAGACCATCGCTCGCGGCGAGTCGATCACCTGCTGCTCGGCCTCGAGCACGGTCACCGGGACGCCGGCGCGAGCCAGACCGTACGCCGTCACGAGCCCCACCGGACCGGCGCCCACGACGATCACCCCATCGGCTGACATCAACTTCAACCTAGCGTCACACGGGCGCGCAGCCGCGCGGAGCGACACGATGCGCCGCAGGTGGCCCCGGTCGTCACCGTGCCGAGGGCCGTCGTCCCGCCCTCGTCGGTGAACCACATCCGCCCGTCCGCACCGAGCGTGATGTCCGCCGGCTGGCTGCCGGCCAGCAGCCCCCGGGAGAACTCGCGCACCCGCCCCGCCGTCGTGGCCCGGCCGACCGCCGGGTTGACGCCCTCGTCGGTGAACCACATGCTCCCGCCGGGCCCGGCGGCGATCGCCACCGGAGAGCTGTCCGCCGCCAGCCCGCGCGTGCGCTCGGTGATCCGCCCAGCGGAGGTCACGTGGCCGATGGCGCCCGAGGAGTCGGCGAACCACGCGCCGCCGCCCCGGCCGGCGGCGATCCCCAGCGGCTGGCTGCCGGCGCGCAGCCCACGCCGCAGCTCGGAGATCCGGCCGTTCGCGCCGATCCGACCGACGGCGCAGCGCCCGCTCCCGTTGCAACCATGGTCGGTGAACCACAGCCCACCGGGGGTGGCGGTGATCCCGAAGGGCGTGCTGCCGCGCGGAAGGCCTCGCCGGAATTCGGTGATGTGACCGCGCGGCGTGATCCGGCCGATCGCCGGCCGCTTGCCCTGATCGGTGAACCACAGGTCGCCGCCCGGTCCGGTCGTGATCCTGAAGGGCTCCGAGCCGCGCGCCAGCCCGCGCCGGTACTCGGTGATGTGACCGCGCGGCGTGATCCGGCCGATCGCCGGCCGCCTGCCCTCGTCGGTGAACCAGAGGTTGCCGTCGGGCCCGGTGGCGATCGTGTACGGGACGCTGCCGGCGTCCAGCCCCCGGCGGTACTCGGTCACCCGGCCGTGCCGGTCTAGACGCGCGATCGCGCAGCGGCCCAGGCCCGTGCAGCTGAGGTCGGTGAACCACACGACGCCGTCGGGCCCGGTGGTCAGGCCGAACAGATAGCTGTGGGACCGCAGGCCGACCGGGACCTCGATGATCGTGCCGGCCGCCGTCTTCGGTGCCGCGCCCGCCTCGCCCCCCACCAGCAGCGACCACCCCACGATCGCGACCGCGCAGCCGATCAGGCGACGGCTGGTCAAGGCGTCAGCGAGACCTCGGCCGGGGAGGCGGCGAGCGCAGCCATCGACTCGGCGGCCGCCGCCCGGTAGCGCTCGACGTTGGCCAGCTTGATCTCCTCGTAGCCGCGGATCAGGTCGGCCAGCGCCGCCAGCGCCGCCACGTCGTCCCGGGTGCCGGGACTCAGCCAGCGCAGGGCGGAGCGCACGAGGGCGCGGTGCTCGTCGATCAGGTCGCGCTCCAGCCGGCGGATCGCCGTGCGACCGAACGGATCAAGCGCGGTCCCGCGCAGCCGCCGGCCGGCCCGCAGGCTCGCCAGCAGGGGCCGGGCCGAGCTGCCGAGACGCAGTTTGCGCTTGAGCCCCAGCGCCCGCAGCGCCGGCGGGTGCAGGAGGATCTGCACCTCCGCACCGGGGCCGAACTCGTCGTCGAGCCGCGCCCGCTCGAAGGCATCGAGATGCAGCCGCGCGACCTCGTACTCGTCCTTGTAGGCCATCAGCTTGTGCATCGCGGCCGCGTAGGCCTCGGTCACCGTTGTGCCGCCGCCACCGTGCTCGCGTTCCACCGCCAGGACGGCCAGGACGTCGTCGACGTAGCGCAGCGCGTACGCCGTGTCCTGATAGCCGCTCAGATCAGCGGCCCGACGTTCGAGCACGCCGCGCAGCTGTCCCGGCAGCGGCGTGCCCTCCAGCCGCCGCCGGACGGCCGCGGGTGCCACCGCGTCCAGCGTCGATTGCCGCGTCGCCGTCGCCGATCGCAGCGAGCCGATCGCGGCGGCGACGGCCTCCGGGTCTGCAGCCGCCGCGCGCCCCCATGCAAACGCCGCCAGGTTGACGTCCACGGCGGCGCCGTTGAGCTGGAGCGCGCGCTCGATCGCCGACGCGGTCACCGGCAGACACCCGTGCTGGTAAGCGGCGCCGAGCATGATCACGTTGGCCGGCATGTGATCGCCGAACAGCGCCCCGGCGATTCTCCCCGCGTCGAGGAACAGCGCCCGGTCGGCGCGGGTGACCGACTCGATTCGCCCCACGATCTCCCGAAGCGGCGCAAACGCCGCGTTTGCGTCGGACACCATCGCCGAGGTGGCAGTCTCGTGCAGGTTGACCACGGCGATCGTCCGCTGCGGGTCAAGCGTGCGCAGCGTCTCCGGCGCGACCGTCCCGAGCAGATCGAGTCCGAGCAGCACGTCGACCTCGCCGCCCGCCGCCCGTGGGGCGCCGGCCTGGGGTTCAGGACCGATGCGCACGTCGGAAACGACCGGACCGCCCTTCTGCGCCAGGCCGGTCTGATCGAGCCCGGCCGACCAGCGCCCGTCGACCACCGCGGCCATCTGCAGGACCTGGGAGACGGTGACGACGCCAGTGCCGCCGATCCCCGGCATGCGGATGACGACGGTGTGGTTGGCCTCGAACGCCGGCGTGGGTTCACCCAAGGAGACGGGTGGCGTCGGCGGCGAGGATCGCGGCCGGGCGCCCTCGGCCGGGGTGACGAGCACGAACGACGGGCAATCTCCCTCCAGGCAGGCCATGTCCTGGGTGCAGGAGGACTGGTGGATGCGGGTCTTGCGCCCCAGTTCGGTGTCGACCGGGATCACCGAGAGGCACGTCGACTTGCGCCCGCAGTCGCCACAGCCTTCGCACACGCGCTCGTTGATCCAGGCCCGGTGGGCGGGGGTCGGCAGCTTGCCGCGCTTGCGCAGCCGCCGTTCCTCGGTCGCGCAGCGATCGGTGTGCAGCAGGACGGTCACGCCATCGATCGATGCCAGCTCCGCCTGAGCCTCGGCGAGCCGGTCGCGGTGGTAGACGGTGGCGATCGGCGACAACGTCGCGCCGGCCAGCTCGCCGGGGTCCTCGGTGGTGACGATCACGCGCTTGACGCCCTCGGTGGCCAGCCAATGCGTCAGCTCGACGGGCCCCAGTCGTCCCGTCGCCGCCTGGCCGCCGGTCATCGCGATCGCGTCGTTGTAGAGCAGGCGGAAGGTGATGTTGACCCCGGCCGCCACGGCGCCGCGGATCGCCAGCGAGCCCGAGTGGTGAAATGTCCCGTCGCCGATGTTCTGGACGTAATGGGGGTCGGTGGTGAACGGAGCCATCCCGTTCCACTGGGCCCCCTCGCCGCCCATCTGTGGCGATCCCAGCAGCTGTCCTCGCTGCTGGGAGGAGTCGACCAGGATCAGCGCGTGGCAGCCGATCCCGACGCCCACCAGCTGGTCCTCGGCCGCCCGGGTCGACAGGTTGTGCGGACAGCCCGAGCAGAAGAACGGCGTCCGCGCCATCGGCAGTGGGATGACGGCGGCCTGGCGGATGCGCACCGACGACGCCTTGACACGCGCGCGCACGGCGTCCGGGAGCTCTGACTCCCAATGGCGCGCCAGGGCCCGTGCCACCGCGTCGGCCTCGACCGTTCCCGCCAGCTCGATCAGCGCACGCCCGTCGCCGTCGCGCTTGCCCAGGACCGGGGGCGCACCGGGCGTGCCGTAGAGCAGATCGCGCAACTGGCGTTCGACGAACGGCCGTTTGTCCTCGACGACGATCAGCTCCTGCACGCCATCCGCGAACGCGCGCACGTCGTCGGCGTGAAGCGGCCACACGAGCTCCAGGCGCACGATCCGGAGCCCCAGCTCCTCCAGCTCGGGTTCGCCGATGCCCAGCTGGGAGAGCGCGCGCTGCAGCGTCGCGAATGCGGGGCCCGGGGCGACCAGCGCGCGCCGGGGTTCACGGGGCTCGAACTCGATCCGGTTGAGCTGGTGCGCTCGCCCGTACTCGCGGGCGGCGTCGAGGCGGGCCCCCATCAGGTCGTGCTCCGCGGCGACCGAGCTCGCCCCGAGCAGCATCGGCGGGGCGCCGCGGCTGCCCACGGGTGGTTGCGGGATTCCGGCCGCCAGCTCGTCGAGCGCCACCGACTCGGCGGCGTCGGCGACGTCGGAGACGATCTTCATCGCCGTCCACAGCCCGACCGCGCGCGACAGTGCCACCGCGTGGAGCCCGAGCCGGACGATGTCGCTCACGCCCCCCGGCGAGAGCAGCGGCAGCATCAGGCTCTCGGCCATCAGCTCGCATGAGCTCGGCAGCGTCGAGGATTTGCACACGGGGTCGTCGCCGATCAGCGCGACCGCGCCGCCCAGATGGGCCGTGCCGCTGACGTTGCCGTGGCGGATCGCGTCCGCCGCTCGGTCCAGGCCGGGCGCCTTGCCGTACCAGAATCCGGTCACGCCGTCCCGGGTGCGGCCGGGAAGCTGCTCGACGAGCTGGGTGCCGTTGACCGCGGTGGCCGCGAGCTCCTCGTTGACGCCGGGTTCGAACACGACGCCGTGGGGCTCGAGATGCTCACGGGCGCGGACGATCTCGCGGTCCAGCCCGCCCAGCGGCGACCCCGGATAGCCGCTGATGAACAACCCGGTGTTCAGGCCGCGGGAGGCATCGAGCCGCCGCTGTTCGATCAGCAGGCGCACCAGCGCCTGGATGCCGCTCATCAGCGCCCGTCCCCGCTCGGCGCTGTAGCGGTCGTCCAACTGGGGGATCGGGGCGGTGGCGGGCGTCACGGCCCACCGGGGTCGGTGCAGACGGAATGCTGGGGGATGCTCATCGGTGCCGGGGCCGCCCGCCGATCATACCCGCGGCCCGTCGCCAAACATGTCAGCGGGGGTGATGCCCCCGTGCCCGTCGCCGCCCTGCGTGGGGAGAGGCGAGCGGATGCTCGAAGTCATAGCCGGCGAGGATCAGCATCTGGTCCAGGCGGGGCGACCACAGGTCCCAGCTGTGTCCCCCCGGGTAGATCGCGTAGTGCGCGTCGGCTCCCTTGGCTCTCAGCGCGGCGGCCATCGCCGGGGTCTGTCTCCGGTCACCGTCGTGGGTGCCGCTGTAGATGAACGCGCGCAGCGGGTAGCGGCGCAGAGCTTGGCCCATCGTCTGGACGTAGTCGATCGGGCTGTTATAGGCCATCGTCGCCGGCGTCGCGTCGGCGAAGACCCCGGTGTGGGTCTCGGTGAAGTAGCCCGACCAGACCTGGATCGCGCCGAACAGCGCGACCTGGTGCAGGCCGACGTTGGCGGCCCCGTAGGCTCCGGCCGACAATCCCGCGACCGCCCGATCCTGGCGATAGGGCAGCGTCGCGAAGCGGTGATCGACATCGTGGACGACGTCGACGACGTAGCTCTCAAACCGCCCGGAGGGCGTGTTCGCCCACTCCGAGTCCGAGTTGATGCGGCCGTCGATGCGCCCGTCGGGGAACACGAGAATCATCGGCGGCACCCGGCCCTGGGCGATCAGCAGCTCTAGCCGAGGCTCGATGTTGGCGTCGACGGTGAACGCGAGCGGCCGGCCCGGCATGCCGTGCAGCCCGTAGAAGACCGGCAGCGGTCGCGACGGGCTGTAGCCGGCCGGCAGAAAGACGAGGTACTTGGCCTCCCGGCCGAGCGCGCCGGAGTAGAAGTCGACGGTCATCAGCTGGCCACCGTTGCGGTCGGCGGACCGGATCAGCCTGGCCGATGGTTGCGAGCCCGGCACCGCCGGTCGCCGGCCACGGAGGATCCTCGCCACTCGCGTTCCCGGTGCCACCGGCGGATAGGGGGCGGATCGGCCGCGGGCGTAGCCGACATCGGTGCGCGACAGGTGTGCGCCGAGGAGCAATACGGCACAGGCGCAGGCACACGCACCTGCGGCGATGAGCCACCGCCGCCCGCTCATGCCGGTCGCATGGGGATTGCGGAGGACGCCGAGACTGGTTCCCGTGCGGCCGCCCGGCGCCGGCGCCCGGTCCATACCCGGGGCAGCGCGCCGCCGGCGGCCAGCAGCAGACACTCGACCCACGGCCCGAGGCCGGGCTCGCGGTTGAGGAGAACGTCGCCCAGGCGAAGGTTGCGAGCCAGGGCGTAGCAGGCGTCAGAGGCGAACAGCAGGAGCACGGCCCCGAACACGAGGATCAGGAGCAACCGGCGCGGTGCGGGGAAGCGGATCAGAACGAGGCCGAGGACGACACCGGCCGGGATCCACACAGCGATGACACGGCCGACGGGTTGGCCGGCGAACCCGGCGAGCTGGAGCAGGGGGAGCGCGTCGGGGACGGACGGTCCGACGGCGAGCCAGTGCAGCTGGCGCAGGGTGTACAGCAGGCCGACCGCGGAGAGAGCGCAGATTACGACCGCCACGGTCGCCGCCGCGCTGGTGGCCGTTCTCCGCGTGAGCACCGAGAGCACGCCCGCGCGACGGTCGGGGGCCCGCCCGCCGGCGCCCGCCGGCGTGGCCCCCGGCGCCTCGTCGGACGAGGTGGCGGTGTCGGGCTCGTCTGCGTGGATCAGATGCTCCTGCGCGCGGGTCAGGGGCCGGACGCAGGCGAGCACGAGCGCGATCGCGATCAGGTGCCCGGTCGTCGCCACCGTCCCCGCTCCGAGCGACTCTCCGAAGCCGACGACTCCGAGGACGACGGCGGTCACCGCGGTGAGGGCGTTCATCAGGGACAGGGGTTGGACGGCGTTCTTCCCGCGCAGGGCCGCCTGGAAGGCGAGAAAGCCGCCGAAGGTGGCGAGCGCCGCGAGGATCGTCCAGCCCGACAGGAGCGCGCCGGGACCGTGGATCCGCAAGCCGAGGGCGTCGGCCTTGATGGCGGCGTCAGCGACGCCGTACAGGCCGCCCGAGGCGATCGCCTGCAGGAGGGTGCGTCCGCGCAGCGCGAGCGCCATCGCCGCCAGGACGGCGAACAGGGCGGCCATGAGCAGGGCGCCGGGCTGCAGGTGCCCGTGGTGGTGGCCGAGGCCGACCGGCAGCGAGGCGAGGCTGACGGCGACGACCGCCACCGCGATCAGCTGAGCTCGCCCGACCCGCTGGCCCAGCACCCGGGCGGCAACCGGAACCGAGATCGCCAGGCTGCCGGCCGCGAACGCCTGGACCAGGGTCAGCGGTGCCAGCGCGACGGCGACGATCTGCCCGGCGAAGCCGATCCATCCCAGGACCTGGCCGGCGAGCCACGCCCGGTTGCGCATCGCGTGGGCGAGCGACGAGTGTCCGGCGGCGAGGTCCTGAGCCCGGCCGCGGTGCTGAAGCACGAAGCCGAGGTTGATCAGCGCCGCCGACGCCAGCGCCAGGAGCAGCACTCCGATCAGGCGCAGCCCCGATCGGTGGCGATGCGGGCGGGCGTGGACGACGACCCCCGGGCGCGGGGTCAGACGGGGCAGCGGCGTGATCGTCTCGACGAACGGTCGCCGTGGACCCCACGCCGCGTGCCGGGCGCGCCCGGCGATGAGCCGTGGCGCACGACCGAGACCGGTCGTCCGCGTGGGCGGACGCCTGAGTCGCCGGGGTGGATGCGCGATGTCCCACGAGGCGAGGTTGAGCATCTGGTTGAGGCGTGGGTACCAGACCGACCAGTCATGGCCGCCGGGATAGAAGTGGTAGGCGACGCGGGCGCCGCGGGTGCGCAGGGCCCGGGCCATGGGCAGTAATTGCCGGCTGGAGCTGTCGTCGCGCCCGGCGAAGAGGAACGCCCGCAGCGGGTAGACGGCCAGCCGGCGCGTCAGGTGGGTGACGGCCTCAAGCGGGCTGTTGGCGGCCAGCGCGGCACGGCCGGCATGGGCGAAGACGCCGGTGCGCGTCTGGGTGAAGTATCCCGACCAGACCTCGACGTTGGCGAAGTCGGCGAGGTGGTGCAGGGCGATGTTGAGCGCTCCGTAGGCTCCGGCCGAGAACCCCGCGATCACACGATCGCGGCGGTGCGGCAGCGTCGAGAAGTGGTGGTCGACGTTGTGCATCACGTCGATCACGTAGCTCTCGAAACTGCCCGAGCGCGTGTTCGCCCACTCCGAGTCCGAGAACGTGCTGGCGCCGATCCGGCCATCGGGATAGACGAGGATCATCGGCCGGGCATGCCCGAGGCTCAGCTGGTTGTCGAGGCGAACGTCCATGTTGGCGATGTCGACGAACACCCGCGGTTGTCCCGGCATCCCGTGCAGGAGGTAATAGACGGGATAGCGCCGCGCGCGGCTGTAGTGCGGCGGCAGGTAGACGAGATAGTCGGCGTTGCGCCGCAGCGCCGGGGAGAAGAACGCGACCCTGACCAGACGGCCGGTCCCGGCGCGCCGGAACCGGACGACGGTTCCGAACCCGCGGTGGAGGTTGTAGTCGCGGGCGTAGCTGAGCGCCCCCACCATGCCGACAGCCGTCATCGCCATCGCGATCAGGACGATCGCGATCCGGGCCGCCGATCGTCTCATCGCCCGGTGCGCCCGTCGATCCAGGTGCCGGGTGGGGCCAGCGGAGTGGGATGCGCCGGCGGCCGCGCGTCATCCGTCGCCCGGCGGCGACGGTCGGGGAGGTAGCCCTCGGCCTGGAGCACGCGCAGCACGGCTGCGGGCAGCGCCCGGCGCGATTCGTAGACGAGGTAGCGCGGTCGCCACTGAGGAGAGAACTTCGAGTTGAACAGCACCAGCCGATCCATCTGGAAATGGCGCCCGAGCACGCCGAGCACCGCGCGCTGGACCGCCCGGGCCGGGCGGCTGCCCGCGGGCCCGCGGCGGACGAGGTGCCCGAGCCCGGCGTAGTTGAGGCTGACCTCACGAACGCCCTGCTCACGGGCATAGAGCAGAGCGCGGCAGACGAGGGACTCGTTGAGGCCATTGGGGGTCTCGCCGACGCGGCGCATCGTGTCCAGCGACAGATTTTCCCGGCAGGAGAGGAACCGCATGACCGCGCTCAGCCGCCCCTCTGGCGACCAGGCGAGCACGTACAGGTCGGCCGGGCGAACGCCGAGATCGAACTCCCCCATCGCCATCGCGAATCCGAGGATCCGTCCGCGCTGCGAGCGCCACTCGGTCTCGAGCGCGTCGATCTCCGACTCCAGCGATGCGTCGATCTCGCGTCCGCGGTGGGCCTCGATCCGCCAACCGCGGCGGGCGACGCGGTTGACCGATTGGCGCAGCTTCCGCACCGCCCGCCCCTCCAGGGTGAACGCCCCCGGGTCGACGACCGCCTCCTCGCCGACGCAGATGGCTCGCAACCCGAGCTGGCGGTAGGTGGTGAGATGGCGGGCCGAGCTGCCATAGAGCACGACCCGCCCTCCGGCGTGATGAGCCCGGCGCACGAGCGGTCCCACGAGCGCGGCCACCGAGCCGGTGGGCCCGACCGGGTCCCCGGAGACGACGGCGGTCCGGCCGATGATGCGGTAGGCGACGACGCCCCCGCCGGCAAACGCAAAGCTCTTGTCGGGACGAAGAATGAACGGTGAGAGCGAGTCGTCGCCGTGAGCCTCGACGACGGCCCGCGCCCGGCCGAGGGCTTCGGCCGAGCGCGAACCGACGACGAGGGGCCTGCGTGCCGACGTGCGCGCCACGAGCAAGGAGGTGGCCATGACACACCCGATCACCACGCCGCCGGCCGCGCGGAGGGTGAGTTCGTCAACACCGGCCAGCGCCCACGCGACGGCGGCGACCCAGATGATCGCCTGGCGGCCGGACCCCGGTAACGGAATGCGCCGGCGGAGCGCCCTCACGCGGTGCAGCATCGGACTCCGGCGACCGGGTGGGACGATGGGGCTCACCGATCTGTCCACCGGGCGGACTGTGCCGCCCGGCGCCACCGGCTGAGCCGGCTGCTCCACGAGGGGCGCGGCCCCTGCAGGGGATGCCAGAGGCGGGTGGGCCGGCGGTCGAGATCGGCGCCGCACAGCCCGCAGCTGGCGGCCGCCGAGTTCACCGGTTCACCGCAGGAGGGGCAATGGCGCGGGCGTTTCATGGGCCAACCAGAGTGTCGCTTGGATGCGGGCGCCCGGCGATCGGCCGATCCGTGTGTCGGCCGGGGTGTTCGCCGTCGGCCGATCGACCGAGCGCCGGCACGTCGATCGATCGATTTCGCCGACCGTGAGACCGTGCTACAAGGGGAACGTGCCCGCGCCCGTGATCACGGTGGTGGTGGCCGATGACCATCCGCTCTTCCGCGACGGAATCGTGCGGGCGGTGCGCGAGCGCCCGGCGCTGAGGTTGGTCGGCGAGGCATCCGACGGCCGCGAGGCGTTGCAGCGCATCTCCGAGCTGCGTCCCGATGTCGCCGTGCTCGACCTCAAGCTTCCCCAACTCGACGGGCTCCAGGTCGTCAAGGCGCTGCGCCGAGACGGCGTGGCCTCCCGGGTGCTGATGCTCTCGGCGTTCACCGAGGGCCCCGTCGTGCACGAGCTGCTCTCCGCCGGGGCCGCCGGTTATCTGTCAAAGAGCGTCGAGCGCGCGCAGGTCTGCGACGCCATCGAGATCCTCGCGCGCGGAGGCACGATGCTCGACTCATCGCTCCAGGACGGGCTGCTCGCGGCCATCCAGGCCCACGGGGCCAAGGCGGAGCGGCCGTGGCTGACCGACCGCGAGTCACAGATCCTCGTCCTCATCGCCGACGGTCTTAGCGCGCCCGGGATCGGCGCTCGGCTGAACCTGGCGCCGGGAACGGTCAAGACCCACCTCAGCCACCTCTACGAGAAGCTCGGCGTCTCTGACCGGGCCGCCTGCGTGGCCGAGGCGATGCGTCGCGGCCTGCTGGAATGAGGCTCCGGCGGACCGGCGCAGCCGGGGCCGGCCGGACGAACGAGGTTCGCGGGATCGCCGTCCTGCGCCTGGCCCTCGTCCCGATCGCGGTGCTCACGCAGTCCAGCCACTCCGACCTGAGCTCGGACCTGTTCCCGTGGTTGATCGTCGCGTTCGGAATCTACGCCGCCGGGTCGCTGCTGATCACCTTCGTCAGTCCGCGGGCGCCTCGCCTCTCGGTCATCCCCGCCCTGATCGATCTGTGCGCGGTGGCGCTCCTCGTCGACGCCACCGGCGGCGAATACTCGTCGCTGCGGTTCGCGTTCTACGTCCTTCCGATCGCCGCCGCGCTGCGGCTCTCGCCGAAGCTGACGGCCAGCTGGGCGGCGCTGTCGGTCATTGCCTACCTCGCCGTCACCCTCCCGCACCCGGATACGATCCTGCCGGAGGACCTCGGTTCTCTGCTCGAGGACAGTCTCTCCCTGCTGTGGGTGGCCAGTGCCGCGGTGATGCTGTCCGCGATGGTCGGACGCCGTCAGCGTGCCGTCGTCGAGTTCGCCGAGATGCGTCGCGAGCTCGTCCAGCAGGCGCTCGATGCCGAGGCCAACCAGCAACGCCGGCTGGCCGAGGCGCTGCACGACCACGCCGTCCAGAATGTCCTGCTCGCCCGTCAGGAGCTCGCCGACGTCGTTCGCGGCGTACCGGGCGCGGACGAGCGCGCCCGCGCGGCCCTCGACGAGACCGACCGCCAACTGCGCCATGAGATCTTCGCCCTGCACCCGCTGGGGCTCAAGCAGGCCGGGCTCGAAGCCGTCCTCGACAGCCTCGCCGAGGACACCGGGCACCGAGCCGGATTCACGACAACCGTTCACGTCAGCCCGGGCGCCGAGCGCCCCGGGCACCACGACCTGATCATCGCCACCGTCCGCGAGCTGTTGACGAACGCCGCCAAGCACGCCGGTGCCACGCGCGTCGACGTCGAGCTGCGCCGCGAGGATCAGACGCTGCAGCTGACCGTCACCGACGACGGTGCCGGGATCGAACCCGGACAGGTCGAGATGGCCATCAGCGCGGGCCACATCGGGCTCGCGGCCATCGGCGAGCGGATCCGCTCGCAGGGCGGCCGCCTGGACATCGAGCCGCGCGAGGGTGGCGGCACGACGGTGCGCGTGACGATCCCTCCTGAGGTCACGCTGCCGGAGGATGGGCGCCGACGGGCGTGACAGCCGGGACTGGGTGGGCACCCATGCTGGGGATGCACGATCGGGTCGAGCTGACCCGCTGCGCGATCCGCCGGGGGCTCGTCGAGCCGTGAGCTCGAGCTACGAGCCTGGCACCCTGTCAGGTGATGGCCATCGCAATCTCGCTGCTCGGCTGTGGGCACCCTCACATCTCTGACCTGCTCGGAGTGATCGCCTCCGAGCCCGATCTCCGCCTGGCGGCGGCGTGGGACGAGGACCGCTCCGCCGTTCCGGGACCGATCTCCAACTACGCCGTCTCCGATCCCGAGGTCGCGATCAGGCGCGCCGACGCGGTCGTCATCAGCGCGTCCACGGACCGCCGCCCGGAGCTGGTCGTCAGGGCCACACGCGCCGGTCGTCCGGCGCTCGTGGAGAAGCCGGTCGCCCGGACCGCCGCCGAAGGGCGCGCGTTGGCCCGCGAGGTCTCGCGCAGCCGCACTCCGGCGGTGGCCGCGCTGTTCCTGCGCGAGCTGCCCGCGCTCCAGCGGCTGCAGGGTGTCCTCCGCGCGGGGCTGCTCGGCCGCCTGTCGGCAGCCAGCGCCAGCTATCTGCACGCGGGCGGGCTCGACGGATCCCTCTCGGGCCCGCTCGCCTGGATGCGGGACCCCGCCCGGGCTGGAGTGGGGGCACTGGGGGACCTGGCGATCCATCTCGTGGATGCGTTCTCGGCGCTCGGTGACCTTCCCCGGCTGGTCGCCGTCAGCCTCGACCGCGATGGCGCGGGCCGCGGGGACGTCGGCGGCTCGGCGCTCGGCCGGTGGCGAGACGTGCCGATCACCTTGCGGGCGAGCTCGGTGACCCGCCCGCCCGGGCTGGAGCTGTCGATCAGTGGCGCGCGGGCGACGGCCGTGCTGCGCGACGGCGCGCTCGAGCTGGTCTCCGGTCGCGGCGCTCCGGAGCGGTGGATCGGAGCGCCCCCGGACGCCGGCGACGCGCTGCGTGCGTTCGCGGTGCGACTGCGATCGCGCCGGCTGGGCCGCGACGGCTTGGCGCCTGCCATCCGTGCCCAGGAGGCGCTCGAGCGCGCGGTCCTGCTCGACTGACGATCAGCCCTGCCGGACGAGCGCGTGAAACGACCCGCGGCCAGCTCCTTGGGGTATTCCCCACAGCTCGCGCCCGCCGGCGCGTGAGGCGGGGCTGTCATCCCACATCGACGACCAGTCCGCGTCTAACGTGACTCCTGGTCCCGTTTCTGAGCTTGCCCTTCGCGCAGAGGGCGCGCGCCGGCAGCGAGTGCCGTGCGCGCATCGGCGCCGAGCAGACGGGTGATCTCCTCGGCCGAGCGTTCCTCGGCCAGCTGGTGGGCCTGGCCGGCCCACAGGTTGATGAGGTCGGCGTCGCCGGCGCTGCGGCCGTGGGCGCGCAGCGGCGCCGTCAGGTGATTGATCTCAGGATAGGCACGCGGAGCGGCGTCCCCGTGCTCTCGGTGCCAGCGGTTGATGATTCCCCTGGCCAGTCTCCCGCTGAAGGCGCGGGTCAGCACCGTCGGGGCTTCGGTGGCGGTCGCGGCGCGCTGCGCGTCCGAGGTGCCGGCCTCGGTGCTGCGCAGATAGGCCGTGCCGACCTGACCGGCCGCGGCGCCGAGGGCGAGTACGGCCGCCAGCGCGCCACCGGTCATGATCGCGCCGGCGGCCACGAGCGGGCGATCGACGTCCGCCCGCACGAGCTGCAGCGCGGCGAGCAGCGCCAGATCCGACTGGGCGTCGTCGTCGACGAACACGCCCCGGTGGCCGCCGGCCTCGACGCCCTGGACGATCAGGGCGTCGGCGCCCAGCGCCGCGCTCAGGGCGGCCTCGGCCGGCGACGTCACGGTCATCCAGACCTCCGAGCCCGCGGCGTGCAGATCATCGACGGTCCGCCGGGGTGGCGCCCCGAAGGTGAAGGAGACGACGGGCACGGCCCGGTCGGACACGAGCGCGAGCTTGTCGGCGAAGGAGTCGTCGTCGAAGCGCGGCTCGCCGAGCCGCACGCCGGCGCGCTGCGCGTCGGCCGTCAGGCGCTGCGCGTAGGCCTGGACCCGGGCGGGATCGGCGGCAGAGCCGCCGCCCACGAACAGGTTGACGCCGAACGGCCGGTCGGTGAGGCCGAGCAGGGTCTCGATGTCGTCGGCCAGCCGCGCGGGGGTGAGGTAGCCGGCGGCGAGAAAGCCCAGGCCGCCGCCCCGGTTGACCGCAGCTGCCAGCGCCGGCGTCGACGGGCCGCCGGCCATCGGCGCCTGGACGACGGGGATCGCCAGCTCGTCGAGGATCGCGCTCATGACGGGAATGATGCACCTCGCGCCCACCTCGGGTCCACGTGTTTGTCCGACACGCTGATCGGCCGCCCCTCACCGCCGGACTCGGAGCGCGGGGAGCAGTCAGCGGAGGCCCATCCGTAACAGCGGCGGGCTGTGGCGCGGGGTGCTGTCTGACCACGAGCTCCAGTCGCTGCGCGGGGCGTCGGTCATCCGTCCGAGGACGGCGATCAGAGGTTCGTAGCGGGCGCGGATCTGGCGGAACTCGCGCCAGGCCGTCTCGTGGTCGTCGTGGAGGGGCACCCCCTCGTCGGCGAGCCGTCGCAGCGCATCGTCGAACAGCTCCCGGGCGAGGGCGATCTCCGCGTCATCCTCCGGTGGCCGATGGGGCACGCCGAGGAAGTCGGCCACGGCGACGAGCGCCCCGACGCCGGCTTCGACGCATAGCTCGGCGCGCGACTGGCGCGGGACGTCGCACGTCGTGATCATCAGCGCCGCCCCGTCGAGCACCGCCTCGGCCGCCAGGACCCAGTGGTTCTCCGGGTGCGGTGAGCGGAAGAACACCAGCTGCGGGAACGTGGTGTGCGACTCCGAGATCTCGATGAACCAGTCCTCCCACCCCTCCCAGACCTCCTCGAGCTGGTCGAAGCGCCCGAGCCGCCAGCTGCGGCACAGCAGCGCGAGTCCGGTCGGCGGGCTGCCGACCCGTACGACGAGCTTGGCGATGACCGCCTCCCGGCGGGAGAAGGCGCCGTAGACGCTCGGCAGGTAGGTGATGACGAGGGCCAGCAGTGTCAGCCCCACCCCGGCGGCGGAGAAGGCGACGAAATCCGAGAGCAGCCCGCGCGGCGTGTCGAAGCCGAGGGTCAGCATCGACGAGCCGGAGAGCTCGAGCGTGCGGGCGAGCGGGTCCCCGCCGGCGGTATCGCCGACGGCCCAGAACAGCGCGGCGAACCCGACGTAGATGAGCACCGCCCACACGAGCAGCTGCGCGAACAGCCCGAGCGGGGCCTGCAGCGCCAGCACGCGGTCACGCGTGATGTAGTCGGTGCGCCCGCGCAGGCGCGCCAGCAACCCGAAGCGGACGATGAGGAACGTCAGGCGGGCCAGCCGGGCCGGCACGGCACGGGGCAGGACGACGCTGCGCAGGACCGAGAGCAGCACGCTCGTGACCTCGACGAGCGCGAGCGCGGCCACGATGATCCGGATCACGAGCATCGCAGCAGCCTACGGTCCCGCCGGGCGCGGCTACGCCGCGGCGGTCACTGCGCCAGGGCGCGGAGACGCACGAGCTCGTCGTGGGAAAGGCGTTCGGCCAGCTCGACGGCGGCCAGCGCGTCGTCGATGTGCTGGGGACGGGTCGCCCCGATGAGCGTCGCCGCCGTCCGCGGATGACGGAGGGTGAAGGCGATCGCCAGCGTGGCCGGGGAGACGCCCATCCGCCGCGCGGGCTCGCGCAGGGCCGCCCCCAGGGTGAGCGCTCGCTGCCACCGGGGCGAGTCCAGCTCACCGCTCAGCCGGCCGGTCTGACCCACGGCGTACTTGCCGCTCAGCGCGCCGCCGGCCAGGGCTGCCGAGGGAATCAGCGAGGCCCCGGTCTGCGCGAGCGCGCGCTCCATCGCCGGATCCTCCACCCAATCGGTGCGGACGAGGCTGTAGGGCAGTTGCACCGCGCACGGCGGCGGGAGGCCGAGCGTCGCCGCCTCGCGTCCGGCGGCGGCCAGCGCTTCCGCGCTCCAGTTCACCACCCCCCAAGCGTCGACGCGCCCCGTGGTCAGGACCTCGGCGATCTGCTCAACCGCCACCCGGACGGGCACGTCGGCGGGGAGCGTCGACGAATACATGAGCGCCAGGCGCTCGAGGCCCATCCGCTCGAGCGAGCCCTCGAGCTCGGCCACCGCGGTCTGCCGGGGCCAGAACTCCCACCACAGCTTGTTGGACACCGCCACCGTCCGCGCGTCGGCGCCGACGGCCCGGAGCAGCTCGCCGAACAGGACCTCGGAATAGCCACTGGCCAGCGGCGCCGAGCCGGTCTCGTCGTCGTAACGGGCATCGTCGAGGAAGTCGATCCCGCGGGCGAGCGCATGGGCCAGCAGCCGTTCGGCGTTCCCGCGGTCCATGCGCTCGAACGTGCGCCACGACCCGAGGGCGACGGGCGCGACGTGGATTCCCGACGCGCCCAGCTCAGGCATGCCAGCTCCGAGGGCGCGCCCGGTCGCGCGCGGTGACACCGACGTGATCAGGTCTCATTGCAGCTCGCATCACTCGGTCCTTCTGTATAGACGTACCCGAGCAGCTGCGCAACGCGCTCCTGCTGTTCGGCGAGTCCGGGTGGTCTCCGCGTTCGATGAGGTTGTCAGGGCGGAGGACCGTGGGTGGCCCGCCGCACGAGCCGCGCGGGCAACACGACGCGCTGCAGCGGTGGCGGAGCGTCCGGGCCGGCGCCGATCCGCGCCAGCAGCAGCTCCGTGCAGACCCGGACCATCTGCCCGATGTCCTGGCTCACCGTAGTCAGCTGAAAGGCCTGCCACCGGGCGAGGAGCACGTCGTCGAAGCCGATCAGGGTGATGTCGTCGGGGATGCGCAGACCGCGTGAGCTGATCGCGTCGTGGGCGCCGAGCGCGAGGATGTCGTTGGCGCAGAAGAGCGCCGTCGGACGAGACTCGAGCAGCTCGAGGGTCAGCCGCCGGCCGGCATCGAAGTCGAACGGCGTGCGCCGCCAGTGCTCAGGCGCCAGCGCGACGCCCGCCTCGGCGAGGACGGCGCGAAAGCCGTCCTCGCGATCGCGCCCCGTGCTCGTGCTCTGCGGCCCGAACACCGCCCCGATCGAGCGGTGCCCCAGCTCCAGCAGCTCGCGGGCGATCAGCCCGGCGCCGGCGGCGTTGTCGACGACGCACACGTCGCCGGGAGGGTCGTCGACCTCGCGGTTGAGCAGCACGAACGGAAACGAGCGGGCCGCCAGTTCGCCGGGCAGCGGCGACTGCAGATGCGTCGTCGTGAGGATCGCCCCGTCGAGCGACCCGTCGACGAGACGCTCGAGCGGGACCCGGTCATCGGCATCGGGCGTGAGCACGAGCATGCGAAGGTCGGCCGCCCGCAAAGCCCCGTGCAGCTTGTCGAGGACCTCGAGGTAGAACGGGTTGCGCAGGTCGCCGACGACGATCCCCACCTGCCCCGCCACCCGCGTCGACAGGCTGCGGCCCAGCTGGCTGGGGACGTAGTGCAGCTGTTCAGCAGCGGCGCGGACCCGGCGGCGAGTGTCCTCCGACAGACGCGGGTCGTTACGCAGTGCGCGCGAGACCGTCGGCTGCGAGACCCCGGCAAGGCGGGCGACGTCATGACTGGTGGGGGCACCGGAGCTAGCGACGGCATACGTATACCAACACCGGGATGCGGTCGCTCAAAGCCCTTGACGAAGCGGCGTCGACTGATACGGTGCGTATACGTATGCACGACGTGTCGTTTGCATTGAGATCCCGACCCCGTGGCCGGTCGAACGCCGGGTGTGAGCTGATGGTCTTCCTCATGTCCGGCGAATCGCGCTTGATCGCCGCCGCCGAGATGTCCATCGACGGCGGCCAGACGAGCGGCGCAATCGCCAAGGTCCTGTCCGACGCGGCGCGAGGCGACCAGCGGTGAGCGTTCGCTACCTCAAGGACCCCAACCCGCCCACGGTCGAGGCGACCGACGAGCTGCGCGTCCGCGTCGCCGAGATCCTGCGGGGCATCGAGCGCGGCGGCATGGACGCGGTTCGCCGCTATTCGCAGGAGTTCGACGGATGGGCGCCCGAGGACTTCGTCGTCTCCGAGGCCGAGTTTCGCCGCGCCGAGGCCGAGCTCGACGATGAGCTGCTCGGTCACATCGCCTTCGCCCAGGACCAGGTGCGCGGCTTCGCGCAGGCGCAGCTGGCCACGATGTCCGAGCTCGAGGTGGAGATGGGGCCGGGGGTCCTGCTCGGCCATCGCCACATCCCGGTGAGCGGGGTCGGCGCGTATGTGCCGGGCGGGCGTTATCCGATGCTCGCGTCGTCGTTCATGACCGTGCTCGTCGCCAAGGTCGCCGGCGTCGGTCAGGTCGTGGGGTGCGCTCCGCCGCAGCGCGAGGGCGGCATCCATCCGTCGATGCTCTACGCGATCCGGACCTCCGGGGCCGACGCCGTGCTGTGCCTCGGCGGCGTGCAGGGACTGGCCGCGATGGCGTTCGGGCTGATCGACGGGCTGGCGCCGGTCGACATGCTCGTCGGTGCCGGCAACGCGTTCGTGGCCGAGGCCAAGCGCCAGCTCTTCGGGCGGGTGGGCATCGACCTGTTGGCCGGCCCCACCGAGGTGCTGGTGATCGCCGACGAGTCCGCCGAGCCCGACCTCGTGGCCGCCGACCTCCTCGGGCAGGCCGAGCACGGCCCAACATCCCCGGCAGGCTGCATCGCCATCGGCGAGACGATGGCCCGCGCCGTCGCCGAGGCCGTGCAGGCGCGGCTGACGACCTGGCCGACCGCCGATGTTGCCGGGCAGGCGTGGGCCAACCACGGCTGGATCGCGATCGTCGCCGACGACGACGAGGCGATCGCGCTGGCCGACGAGGCCGCCAACGAGCACCTCGAGGTGCAGGTCGAGGAATCCAAGCTCGACCTCTACCAGTCGCGGCTGAGCAACTTCGGCTCGCTCTTCGTCGGACGAGAGGCGACCGTGGTCTACGGCGACAAGGCGGTCGGTACCAACCACGTGCTGCCCACCTCGCGGGCTGCCCGGTACACCGGCGGCCTATGGGTCGGCAAGTTCCTCAAGACGTGCACCTACCAGCGGCTGACCGCCGAGGGCACGCGGCGGGTTGCCCCGGCGGCGGCCGCGATCTCCCACGCCGAGCACTTCGAGGGCCACGCGCTCACCGCCGAGATCCGCCTCGAGCGGCTCGCCGACCCGTCGAGCACCTGACCGTCAGTCGCGGTCCAGCGGCCAGGGCGACGGCACCGATCGCCCCGGCGGCCGGTCGGCATACGCCTCGGCCGCGCAGTCGGTGGCGGTCGTCACCGAGGCGCCATGTGCGGCAGCGACTGGGTCGACCGGGTAGTGGATCGCGTGGCCGGGCGTGCGTGTGCCGACCATGAGGATCGCGCACGGCCCGTCGCCGGAGCCGACGGTGATGTGGTTGGTGTGCGGCGGGCAGTGCAGGTAGTCCCACGCGCGCAGGCGCCGCTCCTCGCCCTCGACGATCGCGATGCACTCGCCGCTGAGGACGAGGAATCCCTCCTGCTCGGACTCGGCGTGGTACATGCCGGGCGTCTCGCCGGGCTGCAGGATGTGGACGCCGATGCCGAGCATTCGCGACGGCGCGGACGGGGCCTCGAACACCGACCAGGTGCCTCCGCCGGGCACCGTCTCCCATCCCATCTCCGCGAGGTTGAGGACGAACCAGCCGTCGTCGCCGGCCCGGCGGCCCGTCTCGGTGTCTTCGATCTTGGCTTCGTGCATCGCCGGATCGTGTCAGTCGATCAGGCGGGACTCCAGCCGCCAGATCGCCAGCCGCCACATGACGAGAGCGAACACGATCAGCACCCCGGCATGCAGGAAGTCGGCGCTCACGATCGTGTTGAGCGATACGTCGCGCACGAGGGCGACGCAGTGATACAGCGGGTTGAACTGAGCGATCGTCCGCAGCCCGTGGGGCAATGACGAGATCGGAAAGAACGTGCCGGCGACGAGGAACATCGGCGTCAGGACCGCGCTCGTCACGTAGTTGAAGTTGTCGATCGTCTTGGCGACGGCGGCGATGAGCACGCCAAAGGAGGCGAAGCCGAAGCCGGTGACGATGCCGATCGGGATGACCAGCAGCATCCCCGGTTGCGGGCTCAGCCCGAAGAAGAAGCCCACGATCAGCGGCGCCAGCCCGTAGACGCCGGCCCGGATCGAGATCCACAGGATCTCGGCGCTGACGAGTTCCTCGACGTCGACCGGCGCGGCCAGCAACGCGTCGTAGGTGCGTTGGAACTGCCAGCGGATGAAGGTGTTGAACATCCCCGGGAAGGCCGAGGAGAAAAGCACCGCGGTGGCGACCACGCCGGTGGCCACGTACGGCACGTACTTCACGTGCCCGACGTGGGAGACCAGCGATCCGAACCCGAGGCCGAAGGCGAGCAGGTAGATCGTCGGCTGCACGACCGAGGAGAACGTCGTCGCCTTCCAGTAGCGCCGGAACAGCACAACGTCGCGGCTCATCACCCCGGCGAGCGCGGCGGGGTCAAGCCGGTGCAGGCGTCGTGAGCGTGCGGCGCTCACTCGATCTCCCGCCCGGTCAGCGCCACGAACGCGTCCTCCAGGTTGGCCGGTCGGCGCACGCCCTCGGGGGCCTCGCCGTCGAGCCGTTCGGCACCGACCAGCGCGACGGCGGGACCGCTGCGCCGGTATTGCCAGCCCTTCTGGCGAGCTCGAGCCTCGAGCTCGGCCAGCTCATGAGGCGGCCCGTAGACCTCGAGGACCTCGCGCCCGGCGTGGCGCGCGATGAGCTCGGCGGGCGTGCCCTGGGCGATGATCCGCCCGGCCGACATGACCGCGACGGTGTCGGCCAGGCGCTCGGCCTCCTCGATGTAGTGCGTCGACATCAGCACGGTCACCCCGTCGGCGCGCAGGCCGTCGATCAGCGACCACAGTTCCTGGCGGACCTGCGGATCGAGGCCGACGGTCGGCTCGTCGAGCAGCACGAGACGCGGGCGGTGGATCAGGCCGCGGGCGACGAGCAGGCGGCGCCGCATCCCGCCTGAGAGCTCGCGCACGATCGTGTCGGCGCGAGCCTGGAGGTTGGCGATGGCCAGCGCCCGGTCGACCGCCGCCGGTCGCTCGGCGCGCGGGACACGGTACAGCCGGGCGAATACGGTGAGGATCTGCCGGCAGGTCAGCTCGACGTCGAGGTTGTCCAGCTGAGGGACGACGCCCATCGCCATCCGGGCCTGCTTGGACTCGCCCGGGAGCGTAAAACCGAGCACGTGGATCGAGCCCTCGTCGGCCAACGTCTGGGCGGTGAGCATCCGCATCGTCGTCGACTTGCCGGCGCCGTTGGGGCCGAGCAGCCCGAGGCAGATTCCCGGCGCGAGCACCAGGTCCAACCCGTCGACGGCGACGATCTCGCCGAAGCGCTTGCGCACGCCGCGCAGCTCGATTGCCGCCGTCACCTCATCCACGCCAGCGAGCTTAGGGCCTTCGCAGATCGTCCACCGGTCGACCGTTGCGCCAAGAAGTTGAGGTTCTGGCTGAGGCGTCGATACGTGGCCCGAATGCCGGGTCCCGAGATCAAGAACAAGCGGTTCATGGCGTACACCGCCTCGGCGATGTACGCCGCGGGAGCCATCGACGGCGCCGTCGAGGGGTTTCTGCCCCACGACCCGCCGTTCGCCCTCGTTCCGGTGATCGCGGCGGCCGTGGTCCTTGTGTTCCTTGTGACCGTGGGGCCGCGACTGCCCTGGAGCTGCCTGGCGATGCTCGGGCCGGTCGGCGTCGCCGCGATCTCCTACGCGGTGGCGACCACTCCGGGGGCCGGCGACGGCGCTGTGCTCTACACGATGCCCGTCCTGTGGACGACCTTCTTCTATGGCCGTCGCGGAGCGGCGGGGATCGTCGCCTGCGTCGCCTTCGGCCACGCGGTGGCGCTGCTCGTGCTGCCGTCCTCGAGTGTCTATCCCGGCCGCTGGATCGACGTGATGGTCTCGGTTTCGGCCACCGCCGTGGTGGTGCTCGCGCTCGAGCGCCGCAACCAGACGCTGCTCGGCCGCCTAGCCGCCGAGGCTCGCACAGACCCACTGACCGGGCTGTCGAACCGGCGCGGGCTGGAGGAGCGCGCCGACCTGGAGATAGCCCGCTCGCGCCGGGACAACACGCCGATTGCTCTGGCCAGCTTCGACCTCGACCACTTCAAGCGCATCAACGACGAGTGGGGTCATGAGGCCGGCGATCGGGTGCTCGCGTGGATCGGGCGCGTGCTGTGCACCGAATCGCGCGACATCGACACCGTCGCCCGCTTGGGCGGCGAGGAATTCGTGGCGTTGTTGCCCGATACCGATCTGGCGGGGGCCGGCCGGTTCACCGAGCGCGTTCGCGCCGCCCTGGACAAGCATGAGCCCCAGGGCCTGCCGCCGGTGTCCGTGAGCGCCGGCGTCGTCTCCATCCGCGATCCGCAGGATCTTCCGACGATGCTCCAGCGGGCCGACTCCGCGCTCTACGCAGCCAAGCGCGCGGGTCGCGACCGCACCGTAACGTCGGCGGCGGACAGCGGGCCGCGCCCGTCGCAGCCCAACGACCGGGTCGCCGCTTAGTCCGCGGCCGGGCCGGTGGGACCGGCTGGGCCGGTGGGACCGGCCGGGCCGTCCGGGTCGGTGGGGCTGTCCGGCGGCGGTTCCCCGCCGCCGCTGCCCGGCATCCGGAACATCTGCGCCATCTTGGCGGCGACCATGATGTCGCCCGTCAGCTGGATGCGGCCCTTGAAGTAGGCCTGCATCGGATCGAGGTTGCCGCTCACGAGGCGCAGGAACTCAACCCCGTCGATCGTGATCGTCAGCCTCGGCGCGTCGTTCTCGGTTCCCTTGCTCGTCGAGGCGCGGCCGTTGTCGAGCGCCAGCAGGTAGGTGTCGATCTCGCCGTCGGCCCGGCCGGTGATGTCCCAGCGGATTGCCGTCGTGACCCCGATCGACTGTTCGGTGTCGAGTTGCTTGGGCATCTGCCAGAAGATCCCGTCAAGCAGCGGCTTGCGGGCCGGCGAGCGCATCACCTGCTCGAGTCGCTCGGGCGAGACGTCGCGCACAACGCGCCCGAAGCCCTCGGCGAGGTGCGCCGGCGCCTCGGCGGCGATGCGCCGGACCTGCTCGAACGCGCGCTGGGGATCGAAGTTGAAATCAGGCACGGGGGACTGACGGTACTAGGTGCGCGCCCGGGCACTCGTGTCGTGCGCGCGCGTGCGACGAGACGTTCGGCCACGTACTCAACGACGGCCGCTCGACGGACGGTCTAAGACCTTTGTCAGGTCCGAGATGCGCCGATACCTCACCACGCCTGCGCATCGCTGGCGAAACGCATTCAGTAGTTACTACGGGTCGTAGACGAAGGTCTCAAGAAATCCGGTATGACGCCGATTCGGGGAACATCGCCCCCTCGGAGACCGGACTCGCGACCCACAGGAACAGCCATGACCTCGTTCGTTGACGGGCGTCCGCGCCTGCATCTTCACCCCACCTTCCGCGCCGCCGTGCCTGCCCTGGCGGCGGCGGTCCTGGCATGGGCGCTCGTGGCCGGCGCCGACCCGAAAACGCCGCTCGCCGGGTCTTCCCGCTCGGCGTCTTCGGTGTCCGCGCCCGGTCCGGGAAGTCTGTCCGCGCCGGTGGCTCGTCTGGCTGCGAACAGTCCCAGCACGCGCGTCGAGGTGATCGTCCAGCTCAACCACGGCACGCCGCTGAGCAGTGGGCGTGCCCTCGTGCACTCGCTCGGAGGCCGGCCGGGTCCGAGCCTGCCGATCATCGACGGCCTGTCAGCCCGGATCTCGGCGGGCGCCGCCCGGCGGCTGGCTGCAAGTCCCCTGGTTCGCGTCGTCTCCCTCAACGCCGCCATCAAGACTCAGGACGCGGCGCAGGCTCCCGTGTCGTGGGGTCTGGTCGCCGACTTCAGCCAGTCGGTCAACGCCACGCGGCTGTGGCGACGGACGACCGGCCAGGGGGTGGGCGTGGCGGTGATCGACACCGGCATCACGGGCGACATTTCCGACTTCCGGACATCGCCGACCGACACCACGTCCCGCGTGGTCGCCTCCGCGGTGACCGACCCCGGAGCCGGCACCGCCAAGGACACCTACGGTCACGGCACGATGGTGGCGGGCCTGATCGGGGGTAACGGCGACAACCGGGCGCACGGCGATCCTGTCTGGGGCCACTACGCCGGCACCGCTCCGAACGCGAACCTGATCTCGATCAAGATCGCCGACGACGCAGGCCGGTCGACGATCCTCGACGCGATCTATGGCCTCCAGTTCGCCGTCGATCACAAGCAGCAGTACAACATCCGCGTCGTCAACCTGTCGTTCCGGTCCACGTCGCCCGGGTCGTATACGACTGACCCGCTCGACGCCGCAGTCGAGCAGGCGTGGCTGCACGGGATCGTCGTCGTCGCCGCCGCCGGCAACATGGGCACCGCCTCGGACGCGGTCTCCTACGCCCCCGGCAACGACCCGTACGCGCTCACCGTCGGCGCGGTCGACGAGCGGGGCACGACCCGCACCTCCGACGACGTGACCGCCAGCTGGTCGAGCCAGGGCACCACCCAGGACGGGTTCGCCAAGCCCGACGTTCTGGCGCCCGGCGCGCACATCATCTCCACGCTCGCTCCCGGAAGTGACTTCGCCTCGAGCTGCCCGAGCTGTGTGACCGGCGGCGCCTACTTCCAGGCCAGCGGCACCTCGCTGGCGGCGCCGATCGTCGCCGGCATCGCCGCCGACCTGGTCGCCGTGCATCCGGGCTGGACGCCGGCACAGGTGAAGGGCGCGATCGTCACCACCGCGGTCCCCGTCTCCGGCGGAGGGCAGGAGGTCGACGCCGTCGCCGCCGCCGGCGCCGACGGCGCTCAGCTCAGCTCCGATGAGAACTTGACGCCGAGTACGCTGATCGATGCCGGCACGGGGTCCATCGACTACTCGACGGCGAGCTGGAGCACGGCCAGCTGGAGCACGGCGCCCGATCCGCTGACCGCCAGCTGGAGCACCGCGAGCTGGAGCTGTGAGGATTGCTCGCCCGCGTCCGGTGGGAGCGTCGACCCGACGACCGCCAGCTGGAGCACGCTCGGCTGGACGACGATGTGGGGCTGACGGTGACCGCGTTCCCGAAGCTCGCCGTGGTGCGACGGATGCCGGCCGGGCAGCTGGCGATCTGGGGCCTGAGCGCCTCGATGATCGTCGCCTCCGTCGTTCTGCTGCGCTTCGGCGTGGGACCGGCGGACCCGGTGATCTCGTCGATCCGCCTGCCGTTCTGGGCGCTCGCCCTCGGGTTCGCCGCGGCCGAGCGGTTCGTCATCCACGTCCATTTCCGCCGCAGCGCCCACTCGATGTCGATGGGCGAGATCCCGCTCGTCTTCGGCCTGATGTTCGCCACCGGTCCGCAGGTGGTCCTGGCCCATGCGCTCGGACGGCTCGCTATTCTGGCGCTGCAGCGCAAGCTGGCGCCGATCCGGCTGACCTTCAATCTCGGGCAGTTTTTGCTCGGCGGCTGTGTCACCGTGCTCGTCTTCCATGCGGTCGCCGGTTCGACGGGCGTGATCGATCCGGCCGTCTGGGGCGCCGTCGCGCTGGCCACCGCCGCCAACTCCGTCATGGCCGTCGTGCTGATCAGCGCCGCCGTCTCGCTCTCCGACGTGCGCCTCACCGCCCGGCAGATCGCCGCCTCCATCCGCACCGATCTGACGATGGTGCTGGCCACGACCAGCCTCGGGCTCTGCGCCGTCTCGCTCGCCTACCACGACTGGCGGACCGCGATCCTGTTGGTGCTGCCGGTGACCGGGACGTTCGTCATCTTCCACGCCTACACCCGGGAGCGACAGCGCCACGAGCGGATCGAGTTCCTGTACGAGAGCGCGCGGGAGCTGTCACGATCCTCCGAGATCGGTCCGGCGATGAAGGACCTCCTGGCGCGGGCGCTCGAGGCGTTCCGCGCTGAGGCGGCGGAGGTGGTGTTCTTCTCGCCCGACGGGGGCGGTGCCCTGCGCACCGCCGCCCGTCGTGGGGCTGACACGAGCGTTCTGGAGACCGTCGACGCGGCCGTCGCCGCCGCCCTGCGGGCGCTCGCCGAGCGCCAGGAGATCGGGGCCGGGCCGACCGACGAGGTGGCCGCCGGCAGCCTGGCCGACTATCTGGAGCGGCGCGCGCTCGACAAGGGCATGTTCGCCGTGATGAAGGGCGAGCGCAGCGGGATCGGCGCGATCATGATCGGCAACCCCTCGGGGCGTGTCGATCGCTTCGCCGCCGATGACCTGCGACTGTTGGAGACGCTGGCCAACAACACCGGGATCGCGCTGGAGAAGGACCGCCTCGGTCAGACGATCTGGCGCATGCAGGAGGTCCAGCGCGAGCTCGAGCACCAGGCGTCCCATGATCCGCTGACCGATCTCGCCAATCGCATACTGTTCGCGGAGCGCGTCGGCCACGCCCTCGAGCGCGACCCGGAGAACGTCTCGGTGATCTTCGTCGACATCGACGACTTCAAGACCGTCAACGACTCGCTCGGGCATGCCGCCGGCGACGAGCTGCTGACCGCCATCGCCGGACGTCTCGGCGACTGCGTGCGTCCGAGCGACACGCTCGCCCGCATTGGCGGCGACGAGTTCGCGATCCTGCTCGAGGAGGCAGCCTCACGCGACGAGGCGATCGACGTGGCCGAGCGCATCGGCCGGCGCCTCGCCGAGCGCTTCTCGGTGGCCGGGCGCAGCCTGAAGGTGGGCGCCAGCTACGGGATCGCCCGCGGGACGACCGCGCGCACGACCGCCGACGAGTTGATCCGTTGCGCCGATGTCGCCATGTACCAGGCCAAGCAGGGCGGCGGGCACTCCTACCGGCTCTTCGAGTCCGGCATGCAAGTTCCGGCACGGGCGTCCGGCCCCTCCTGACGACACGGCGGCGACCGCCGCACCCGTCCAGGCCCCTGGCCCGCGGGTTCAAACGGCCTGCCGGCCCCAGCTACCATCCCGCCGACGCGGGCGGTTAGCTCAGCTGGTCAGAGCGCCTGCCTTACAAGCAGGAAGTCACTGGTTCGAACCCAGTACCGCCCACTCACGAACCTGCTGGAAGTGGCCCGGTTTTGCAATCGGAGCCGCTGGCCCGACACGGTGCAGAATTGGTGCTTGGGCCTTTTCAGGCCTTTTCCGAGAGGGCCCATGGCTTCCCTGGCGAGGTGGACGGCGGTGGTGAGCTGCGTGTCGTCCGGCGGCTCGTCGATGTGGCTTGTATCGACGGTGCTCGCGGGCACGGTCGTACTGTAGCTCGGCTAGTCGCGGAGCGCGAGGGCCGCCGCGAGCTACTTGGAGTTTCGGAGAGGAGCGAGACGCGCTCGATCCGCGGGACCGGCCCTGCCTTCGTGCTCGCGCGGGTACTCATTGCTCGCGACGCTCGCGTGGCTGTGTCGCTCAGGCGGTGATGCCGCGGATGTCGAGCTTGGCGACCAACTCGGGGTCATTGAACACGTCGATCCCCACCGCGCGGCCGCCGACGACCGTGAACGCGAGCACCGCGAACGGCTGCTCGCCGTCGAACGCGACCACGCCGGCGGCGCCGTTGACCAGCGCCGAGCGAACGTACGGCGCGAAACGTCGTGCTGACATCGCTCCACGCGCGACCCGCTCGGCGCCGCGCAGCTCGATCGGGTCGCCGTCGCGGCGGTGGGCGCGGAGCACGACGTGCGGATCGAGCACCGCCACCAGCGCCTCGAGGTCGCCCTCCCGAGCGGCGGCGAAGTAGGCGTCCACGACCGCCCGCTGACGGGTCAGGTCCGGGTCCGGCGCCGGCGCCGCTCCGCGTACGCGGCGGCGGGCGCGGCTGGCGAGCTGGCGGGTCGCCTCCGGCGAGCGGTCGACCATCGGGGAGATTTCGCCGAACGGCACCGCGAACATGTCGTGCAGCACGAACGCTAGGCGTTCGGCCGGGCTGAGGGTGTCCAGCACGACCTGTAGCGCGATCCCGACCGAGTCCGCCAGCAACGCTTCGTGCTCGGGATCGGTCCCGGCCGCCGGGTCGTCGATGATCGGCTCCGGCCGCAAGCCGTCGAGCGGCTGCTCGCCGCGCGTCCGGCGGGACCGGAGCATGTTCAGGCAGATCCGGGCGACGACCGTCGTCAGCCATCGCTCCAAGCTGTCGATCTGTTCGGCGTCGGTCCGCCGCAGCCGTAGCCACGCTTCCTGCACGGCGTCGTCGGCCTCGCTCAGCGAGCCGAGGATCCGGTAGGCGACCGCGCGCAGTTGCGGTCGCTGGCGGTCAAACCTGTTGGCCAGCTGGAGTTCGTTCATCGCGGTCACACCGTCGCGGTCTGGCGGGTCATACCGGATAGACCCCCAAATCCCACCGTATGTGACAGGAGGTGCCCGATGGCACGCATCAACGGAGTATCGAAGCGCAAGGCCGGTCCGATGGTCAGGCTCGTCTACAGGTTCGGACCGAGGATGATGAAGAAGCTGACCGGCCGCGAGCCGCAGACCGGCAGCGGGCTCGAGCCGATGGAGATCTGGGCTCACCAGTCGAAGATGATGACGGCAATGGGCAAGTTCAACCAGGCGGTGCGCAAGGGCAATTCCGTCGATGAGCGGCTCAAGAACCTGATCGAGCTGAAGGGCGCGCAGATGATCGGGTGCGAGTACTGCGTCGATCTCGGGTCGCAGATCTGTCGTAACTCCGGCCTCTCGGACGAGGAGCTGCTGGCCTTGGCGCGGTACCGCCAGAGCGACCTGTTCACCGAACGAGACAAGCTGGCGCTCGACTACGCAGTTGCCGTGATGCGGACCCCGGTTGAGGTGACGGACGAGCTGTTTGCCCGTATGAAGGACCACTTCGACGAAAAGCAGCTCGTCGAGATCACCGCCCTGTTGACGGTTGTCAACATTGACCGGTTCAACGCCGCCTTCGGGATCGGCGCGGCCGGGTTCAGTGAGGGGATGGTCTGCGTGCCACCGGACCGCCCCGCCACCAACCCCGCGCTCGCGAGGATCGCCTAGACACGGGTCTGAGCAGCCCCCCTTTGCAGTTACGATGCGGCTGCCAGTCTGACGCGGTGTGGTGCGACGATAATCGCAATGCAGGCTGGTGTTCGCGCGTATGTTCTGGACGACCTCGAGGTGATTGTCGCCCTGTCGTTGCGAGCTTGGGCGCCGGTGTTCGCATCGCTGCAGGATGCGATGGGCGGCCGGCTCTTCGAGCGGCTACGCGGTGATTGGCGCCAAGCACAAGCAGCCGACGTTCGTCGGGTGGTCAACGACGAGGCCGTCAGCGTCTCGGTTGCTGAGGTCGATGGCCAGATCGCGGGATTCATAGCCGCCACTGTGCACGCCGACAGCGGCATCGGCGAGATCGTGATGGTCGCAGTGGACCCCCAGCACCAGGGTGCCGGGATCGGATCGATGCTGACCAAGGTCGCGACCCGGTGGCTGCGTAAGAGGGGCGCGAGCGTGGCGGTGGTCGAAACCGGAGGCGACCCAGGTCACCTTCCGGCCCGCCGAACCTACGAGGCTGCCGGGTTCAGGCCGCTGCGTATCACGCGGTACTTCAAGATGCTCGAGGCTGACAGCCCACCGGACCTTCGGAGCTGACCCGACGGCACGACTGACGCTTCTGCGTTCACGAAGAGCTCACCATCGCTCTCGTCATCTCGACCGACAAGTTCCTCAGCGGCCGAGGCGATCCGGGTTGTTCGCGAAGGGCGGACGTCCGCCGTGTGCCATCCGAAAAGCCCCAAGAAGGTCGCGCTCGACGTCAAGAGCGCCGCGGTGCGCTTCGATGCGCCAGGCGACTTTTAGTTCCCAGGGGGCGTCGAGCTGCCAAACCAGACGTCCGCCCAGTGCGGCCACCGCGCCTCTCCCCGAATCGCAAGTACGCCCGAAGTCGGCTGCGGAGTGGCGCTGCTTCGCCTTCCCGATGTAAATGACTGATGCACCAGCGACCCAGTTCGCCTGTAGCGCCTCCAGCGACACCGTCGGGTCACCCCGCCACGTGACTCCGACCGGCGACGGAACCGGCCAATCCGGGTGGGACGCTCGGTCGCGAAGGACGACGTACACGCCGGCTGCTTCCATGGGAATCGACGGGAGGACCGACTCGAGCTCCGCGAAATTCGCCCACGGTGCAAAGGCATCGACTTCGAGTTCGCTCTTCATCCAGCGCTCCGGGATCACGTTCTCCGGGTTTCCCGCACTGCTGCCGGTGAGAACATGTTCGCCGTCCTTCGAATTGGCTTCCTCCGTAATTACGTTGCGGCGGACGAGAGCGTCAAAGTCGGTCGCGGTGAATCCACCGGCGTCCTGGCTGACGTCTGTTGTAGAAGCCGATCCCGCGGATCTTCGCTCGGATCGTCTTCTGGCGGTCACGGTCAGCGCGCCTCAATTCCACAAGCAGTCGTCGGATCTCGGCGATTTCATCCGTGCTGAAGGTCAGCCGACCCATGCCGATCTCAACGGTACCGCCCGGCCTCGAATCGAGAGCGAAACCGTCCGGTGGGCCCGTCCTTCGCAGCTCGCCCGAGCAGGCATCGGTTCCGGTGCTCGACGATTCGTTTTACGGAATCAGCGTCTGCGAGCGCCGTGATCGCATTGGCGGTCCACCTCGCGTTGACCCAGTCCGTGCTCAGCGGCCCGGGCCCGCGCCTCCTCCCGCCAGCGCGCCCGATCAACTCCATGCGCCTTCGCCTTGCGAGTAGCCAGCGCGATCCCCTGCAACCGTTCCCGAGACAAGCTCGACGCCGCGACGCCGGTCAGCTCTCGCGCGCGCTCCTCGATCTCGACGCGACGCCGCGAGAACTCCCGCAACACCGCCTGGGGAACCCCGTCGATCTCAAACAGCCCCGGGCCCGACGCACGCCACCACACCCACCCCAGCCGCTCGCGAACCTCAGCCCGCAACACCGCGCGATCCAAAGCTCCCGCCGCCGAACACGAGTGGGCGGCCGGAGCGGGCGGCATGCTGGCGGGAACGTCGCCATGTGAGGTGGGGGTACTGGTAGTCAGTCGTGCGGCCGATGAGCCTGCGCGGCGCTCATCTTGCCCGCAGCGCTTCGGCTCGTCAGAGACGATCGAATGGCTGATCGGGTGTTCGCCCAGGACGGCTACCCATGAAAACCTGGTGCTGCTGGACTGCACGCCGGTGGAGTGCGGCCGGTCGGTGGACACGGCCCGGCGCAGCGGCTTGGGCGTCGCGTGCGCGCACCATTAAAGCCACGGTGGGCTGGTTTGGGGGGATGCGCCTGCACTTGCTCGCCGCTCCCGACGGCACGCCACGCGTGGCCGATCCCTACCTCTGCTGACTAGAAAGAACGGGTTGTCGCGCTGTGCCCGTTGCCGATCGGTGATAGCGAATCGGCATGGATTGGTGCCGCTCGGACCGCGTCGGGGCTGACCACAGACGCCTTCGCGACCGGGAGTACAGGACGAGGGTGCCCGCGCGCATCACGACGAGACGCTGGCCGCGACCCCCGGTGGGCGTCGACCACAGGACCTTGCCGTGGGGCGTGCGTACCGCGAGGTTGCCGTGGCGCAGTTGAGCGTAGGCGCCCGGGTGCCCGCTGGTTTTCGACCGCCAGCGGCGCTGTCCCCGCCGCAGGAGGGCGAGGTCGCCGTCGAGGCCCATGCGCAACCGAGTGGTCCCGACATGCAGCTCGTCGCCGGGACCGAGCCCCATCTCTGCCGAGAGCGAGGTCGCCCCTGGCCAGGCACGGAAGGGGAAGCTGACCGGTCCGGTGGCAAAGAGCGCGCGATGGGTGCGCGCGCGCAGCACCAGGCTCCCGTTGCTCTGCAGATCGAGGCTCGCGACCCGGTTTCCGTGGGTGTGGGTCGACCACCGCAGGGCGCCGCCCCGGTCTCGGATCACGAGGTTTCCGTCGCGTTGCAGCACGAGCCGGGAACCCTTCGCCTTGGTGCCCGAGGACCAGACGACGAAGCGGTGGCGATTGACGCGCACGTCCTCGACGAGGTTCCCGGTGGCTCTCATCAGCAGGCGGTACGGACCGCTGGCGATCGAGTGGCCAGACGGCAACGACGCGCCCGGACGGACGGAGGCGCCGGCCGGGACGGCCTCCTCGCCTCCGTCGTTCTCGTAGAGAGCGCTGTTGTAGGTCGATTCAAACGCGGTCCAGAGCCCGGCCAGGAGGTCGAGGAGCGATTCTCCGTCCTGCACCGCGGGTCCGATCTCTGACTGGACGTAGATCTGCACCCCGTACCAGGACGCACCGGCAGGCGCACCGGGACCGGGCGAGATCGAGATCTGATCGGACACCGCGCCCTGATGGATGAGCGGGGGCACCGGAGGCGCGTAATGCGGGCGCGCCTGTGACCGGAGGGCTGGGTTCCGGCCCACCGTATTGAAGTAGAGGTCGGTGTTGGCGCCTCCGAAGGTCAGGAGTGAGTGGGTCTTTGACCAGGCCGGCAGCGTCCAGGACTCGGTCGCCGGCAGGCAGTTGTACTCGTCGGGATCGTTGGTCCAATCGAACAGGCAGCCGTACTTGTTCTGCGCGTACAGCGACTGGTAGTAGGGATCGGTGATGGTGATCGTCACCGGATATTGGCCCTGGTTGAAGAAGGTCAGGATCTCGTAGTTATTGGGGTCGACCGGACTGAAGCCGGTCAGCGATGGCTGGGCGTTGGTGCAGGTGCTCGAGGAGCCGGAGGTCATCTGCGCGTTGCACTCCTGGCCGGCCGCCGTGAACGGGGCGGGTGTCGCACCCGAGGGAGAGCTCTCCGCGTTGTTGTAGAAGTCGAACTTGGGCGTGAAGTTGCTGTTGGAGGGGTCAAACGTCCCCTGGTTACCGAACCCCGCGGCGCAGGCGTACTGCGGCCACGGGCCCGTGGGATCGGGCAGCGCGCACGTCGGCGACGCCAGCTCGGCGGTGAACCCGCCGTTGACGTCGTCCTGGCTCAAGGTCACCATCTGCGTCGTGTCCGCCATGTTGTAGGCGACGGTCGCGTCGGCACCCTCGTCGAGATGGGGTGCGTCGAACTCGTACGTGTTGTTGGCCCCGGGGGCCAGTGTCGGGGAGGGGGTGGTCAGCCAGTCCCCGTCGTTGACCCCGTACTGCACCTGGTACATCAGGCCGTCGGAGTGGTTAGTCGCAGTCGGGGTGATGTACCACGTGCCAGCGGAGGCGGGCGATGCCGCGAGCCCCGCCCCGGCGACGCCGCAGGCGACGATCGCCGCGGCGAGGCCCAGCCGGCGGCAGACCCCCGCCGGCGACGCTCGTCGGCCGGCGTTACGTGACCTGCGTTGCCGCGGTGCGCTCATCGTGGGCGGTCGCTGCGCGTGCCCTTGGAGATGATCCTGAGCGGCTGTCCGGCGCGAGCGCGGACGGCTAGCCGCCCGTCGGTATTGCGCAGCTCGAGGCCCGCGGCGCGGTGGCCGCCGGTGCGGCTGGACCACAGGTGGACGTGGCGGATCGAGTCGACGACCACGTTCCCATCGGGCTGGACGACGAGGTACGCGCCCGGATGACCCCGCGTTGCCGAGGACCAGCGCAGGCGCCCGTGGCGGGAGAGCACGAGATTTCCGTCGGTCTGCATCACCAGGCGATACGGGCCGACGGCAACGTGGCCCCCCGCGGGGATGCCGCTGCCGGACGCGAGGTGAACCAGACCGGACCGTCGGTCCAGGGCGACTGGCCCGGTGACCGCCCCGGTCGCCCACAGCCGCCGCGGCGCGCCGGAGTAGAGCACGAGGCTGCCCTGGGTCGATGCTCCCGGATGGTTTGAGGACCACAGCGTCCGGCTGGCGGGCGATTGGACGATCACGCTGCCGTCCCGCTGGGCGACGAGGCGTGATCCCGGCCTGGACGTCCCCGAGTCAAAGGCGAGAAAGCGCCCGGTGCCGCGCGCGATGTACTCGCTGAGGTGGCCGTCGGCGCGCATCACGACGCGGTATGGCCCGACGAGCGCGGCCTGACCCGGTTTCAGAGTCCGCCCCGAGCGCAGCGAGCGAGCGACGAGCGAGCCCGTGGGCAGGAGGGTGGGCGGCACGATCGTGTACGGGCCGTTACTGACCGCGGTGACCTCGACGCCGACGTGCGCCTGCGCGGTCGTGCTCGTCAGCGTGACGGTCACGGCCGGGGGCCAGTCCGGGACTATGGTGAGGGTACAGGTATCCGGAGCGCCGGCACCGAGCTGGCAGCCCTGCCAGCCGTCGGGGGTCACCGTGATGCCCACCGAGGGGTTCAGGGTCTGGAATACGACCGTGGTCAAGGGCCCGGTGCTCGACACCGGGCTGATGTTCCCGTCCGTCGAGCCGGTGGTGCAGTTCACGGTCATCGGGCCACCGCCCCCCAACAGCGCTCCGCAGTGCTGACCAGCGGCGATCGTCGGCGCAGCGCTGGAATCGCTGAACGTGAACGCCGCGTTCACCGAGGACGGCTGGCCCTCCCACGACGGCAGGCACACAACCTGGGGGGACTGCGTGGTGGCCTCCGCGCAGCCCGCGTAGTTCTGAGGGCCGACGTCGTCCTGGAGCGAGAGCACGTAGTTGCTGCCGTCAGGGGCCTGAGCCGGCGCATAGGCGTCGGCCCCCTCATCAAAGCCCTCCGCCCACCACAAAAAGTTGCCCGATTGGCCCGCCGGCACGTACGGCGGAAAAGTCGATCCCTGCTGTCCGTCGTACTTCAGCGACGCGTCGACAAACACATACGTCGGGATATCGACGCAACCGACGTCGTTGGCCGGACTGTTCCCAGGACATGGCCCGGTCGAGGACGTGGTGTTCTGCACCGTCCCCTGGATCGTCCACGTCCCCGCCCAGGCCGGTGCCGCGGAGACAGCTGCCAGCACGGCACCCACGACAAGCACACTGATACGACGCACCGCCACCACCAGCGTTCGAACGTCGGGAGTCCCGGCCGACAAACTACGCCCAGTCGCGAGGCCACCCGACGAGCCGTCCGCATTCTGTACAGCTTTTTGCGGTGTGGCGCACCGAAGCGCGGACTGCGTCCACACACCCTGGACGCGCCGCCGGCCAGCGACCTGGCCAGCGCTGGCGGGCGTGCCCAGTCCTCTCCGTTCACCGGCAGTTCGAGATGGCCATCCTGCCGGCGAACCGGACGCGCATCCAGGAGAGGGCGTCGCCGCGCGCGACCGAGGTGCGGCCGTCATGGCCACACCGGGGTACGTGCGATGGTTGACGCGCTGCCCGATCGAGCACAGCTATTTGTCGAGCGCTACGGCGAGGGCGGGCGGGATTGTCATATCGGCCCCGCCTTAAGCGAACAACATCAGGCAGGTTGCGAGCTGTGTGCCGGGGTCGTTGCGGGAGGCGAACACGCGCAGCGGCTCGCTGCCACGCCAGTTGCTGCGAAGCAGCGTGGCCGGCGGATGCTTTGCATACCACGTGTACAGCGTGCCGTAGCAGGCCGTGCGAGCGAGCGTGAGACCGGCCGCCTGCCCCGCGATCGACAAGGTCCGCCGTGAGCAATCCGGCGTTAGCCAGTTCTGCAACGGCTGCAAGCACTCAGTGGCCCGCGGCTCCGGCGGACGCGCTGTTACCGCTGGCCCGAAGCAGCCACGGTGCGGGTGGCGGCGCCGCTGCACCACGCTGCTGAGATCGGACATAGGCAGCCACACGGCTCCTAGCCGCGATGCTCGCGCGACGAGTACCGGTCTCGGCCGGAGGGCCGCACCGGTCCACGCAAATCGCCAAATCCGGGCCGCCAGTCGCCCCGGCGTTCGCAACCGTTTCGCCACGAACCCACTCCCCAGCGCTGGCCGGCCCGGACGATCGCTCGGCGCGAGGACCGATCGGCCGCAGCTTGCCGGCGCCGGCAATTGCCTGGTCGCCGAACCGCTCGTAGCTGGACGCTGGGGAGATGGCGGAAGCGAGCGGCGCTAACGCCGCCGACACGAGCCGGGGAGCGGGCGGGAACTGATCGCTCGTAGGGCAATTGCCCGATGTGCGCTCAAGTGCCCCGGGCGCATACTCGCGCCAGCCTCGGCGTCGTTCGGAGACGCCGGAAACACAAGGAGGACCGGGATGCTACTGGCGACAACGACGGTCGAGGATTTCGACCGCTTCACGGATGTCTTCTCCACCACGGGTGCCGAGAAGCGCAGGGAGCACGGCTCGAAGGGCGCGCTCGTATTCCGCGACCCCAACCAGGAGGACCGGGTGTGGGTGATCTTCGACTGGGACCTCGACGGCTGGAAGAGCTTCGCCTCCGACCCTGAGGTCCCGCCGATCATGCAGGAGGCTGGGCACAAGAGCCGGCCGCAGGTGCCCGAGCTCAGCGGCCACTACGAGGCATAGGAGCGACGTCATGCGAGACGCAATCAAAATCGGCGTGATCGCCGACCAGACAGGCGCCCTCTCCATCATGGGCGCCGGCCAGGCCAACACCGCGACACTGGTCGTGGACGAGATCAATGCCTCCGGCGGTCTACTCGGCCGTAGCATCGAACTGCTCATCGAGGACAGCGCCAGCGACGACGGGCAGGCGGCGACCGCCGCCACCAAGCTCGTGCAGCAAGGCCACGTCGACGTGCTCCTCGGCGGCATCTTCAGCTCGACCAGACAGGCCATCAAGACCCCGGCGGTGGTGGAGGGCGAGACGCTCTACATCTATCCCGAGCAGTACGAGGGGCAGGAGTACCACCCGCTGCTCTTCTGCACCGGCGCCGTCCCGGCGCAGCAGGTCGAACCGCTCATCCCGTGGGTGATGCGGGAGACCGGGGCACGCACGTTCTATCTGCCCTCGGCGGACTACATCTGGCCGCACGTGATGAACAGGAAGGTCCACGAAGTCGCCTCGGCCAACGGCGGCAAGATCGTCGGAGAGGAGTACTTCCCCATTGATCACTCTGACTGGGGCGAGACGGTCGACAGGATCAACTCCAGCGGCGCGGACGTCGTGTTCAACACGACCGTGCCCCCGGGGTGCGTTCCGTTCTTCGAGGCGCTCTACAAGTCCGGGTTCACCAAGCGTGGCGGGCGTGTCCTCACGACGTACTTCGACGAGAACCTCGTGGCCGCGCTGCCTCCGGAGCACATCGAGGGGCTGTACGGGTGCATCGACTACTACCAGTCGGTGAGCGACCCGTTCAGCCGGGAGCTGCTCGGCCGCTACAACGCGAGCTTCCGGGACGGCCCTGAGTTCAGCGCCGGAAGCGGGTGCACGGGCATCTACCGCGGCCTCAAGCTCTGGGAGGCCGCCGTGGCGGAAGCCGGTTCGCGCGACCAGGCCGCCGTCGTGGCGGCACTCGACCACGCGAAGATCGCCGAGGGGCCGGGCGGCCCGACCGAGATGGTGCCCGGCCAGCACCACGTGCGGATGAACGTCTACATCGCGCAGGTGCGTGACGGCACCCTCGACGTTGTCGAGAGCCTGGGCGCGATCGACCCCAACGAGCACCTGCAGGCCGTCGCGTAGACATCGACGCCGTCGATGGAGGGGGAAGCCGCCTGCCGGGGCGGCTTCCCTTTGGCAGGGCGCCGGAGAATGAATGCACCCTGGCATTCGGGGGTCGCGCGCGTGTAGGGTCTACCTCATGGGACCCGACGGCGGCGGACCGGCCGCAGCGCGACCCCCTGACCAGACGGCTGTCCGGGCCGCAGAGGTGATCGGCGCGATGTCGATCGCGACCGATCTCGGCACCGGCCAGCCACTTGAGCACGCGCTCAGGACGGCGATCCTCGCCGTCCGGCTCGGCGAGCTCGCGGGGCTCTCGCCGCCGGAGCTCGTGGACGCGTACTACGTCTCGCTGCTGCACTCCTTCGGCTGTACCTCGGATGCGCCCGAGCAGACGGAGCTCTTCGGGGACGACATCGGGCCGCGCGCCAAGTTCGCACTCGTCGACGGAGGCAACCCTGAAGAGGTCGGCGCGTTCCTCATGGACGTGGTAGGACAAGGACGACCACCGGAGGTTCGGGAGGCGATGGTCGCCCACGCCCTCGAGAACGCGCTCGAGATCGCGCGCTCAACGTTCGCCCTGCACTGCGAGGTCGCACAACGCTTCGCCGGCTGGCTCGGCTTCGGCCCGGGCGTTGTCTCGAACCTGGCGTATGTCTTCGAGCGCTGGGACGGCAACGGGTTCCCCGGCGCGGCCGCGGGGGAGGCGATCGGACCGCCGGCGCGGGTGCTTCATGTCGCGCGTGATATCTCGGTATTCCTGTCGGCCGCTGGTCGCGATCGGGCGGGCGAGGTGATCGAGCAGCGCGCGGGTGGCGCCTACGACCCGTACCTGGCCGCCCTCGCGACCGACCATCTCGACGAGTTGCTCGGCGGGCTCGACGACGCACTGATCTGGGAGCAGGCGATCGCCGCCGAGCCGCCTCCCCAGCGGTGGATGACCGGCGACGAGATCGACGCCGCGTTTCGCGTGGTCGGCACGTTCACCGACCTCAAGTCCTACTGGCTGCGCGGACACGCCGAGGGCACATCCCAGCTCGCCGAGGCGGCCGCCTGGCGCCTCGGTGCCCCGGAAGACGAGGTGACAATGGTGCGGCGGGCGGCGCTTGCGCTCGACCTCGGCCGAGTCGCGGTATCGAACGCAATCTGGGAGAAGCCCGGCCCCTTCGGCCTCACCGACTGGGAGCGCGTACAGCTGCACCCATACTTCACCGAGCGCTCGTTCGCCCACGCGCCCGCACTTGCGTTGACCGGCGAGCTGGCGGGTGCCCATCACGAGCGGCTCGACGGCGCCGGCTACCACCGCAAGGCGCTTGCGCCGGCGCTCGGCCGAGCGGCGCGGATCCTCGCCGCTGCCGACTCCTACCAGGCCATGCGAGAGCGGCGCCCGCACCGCCCTGCGCTCGACGCTGACGGCGCCGAGGCCGAGCTACTGCGTGACGCGCGCGAGGGCCGCCTGTGCCCGGAGGCGGTCGACGCCGTGCTCGCCGCTGCAGGACACCGCGTGGCAAAACGACCGCGCGAGTTGCCCGCGGGCCTGACGGACCGCGAGCTCGAGGTCCTGCTCGCGCTCGCCGCCGGTAAGACCAACAAGGAGATCGCCGAGAACCTCGGCATCTCCCCCAAGACTGCGGGGCACCACGTCCAGCACATCCTCGACAAGACGGGCGCTCGGACCCGGACCGCCGCGACGGTCTGGGCGTTCCAACGCCACCTCTTACAGTCCGCCTAGGGAACCGTCTCGCCCCACTTCTCATCAACGGGACAGCACGGTGCTTGCGGCATCAGCGACCTCTCCGATGGCCTCAGACCCGCCAGGGAGCTTCCCGAGGCAGGCCGAGCATGTCCTCGATGGTGCCAACCCTCAGCGCGGGCCCGCTGACCATCGGTGCTTATGACGGCGTGCCGATCCAGACCCAGCTGACCTGGACGTGGCCGGAGCCGCCGTCGCTGCTGCTCCCGGAGGGCTCCATCTGCATCTGCCAGCGCTCGGGGCCTGACCACACGGAGGTGGCCGTGGTGCCGATCAGCCGGCCGTCGACGTAGTAGGAGCGCTGACCGGGATTCCAGGTCTGGGTGAAGGCGTGCCAGGCGCTTGAGTTGATGGCGGTGGTGGAGAAGGCGTCCTGGCCGCCGCTGTGGTGAGCGAAGGCGCTGAACGTCGAGTTGGTCATGTTGCCTTCGGGGAAGTCCGACTCGGCCGCAGGCCCGTCGCTGTCGTTTGCGGGCCACAGCAGCGGGACGTGGTAGAAGTTGGCCAGGTCTGAGCCGGGGTCGGGCACGATGCGTTCGCACAGCGACCACGCTCCATAGGTCTGGTAGCGATTGCCACCGGGCAGCGGTGAGGGGTTGGCGCCCACGGGGTGACCGGCGGCGTCGGTGTGCAGGGCGTAGTCGAGCATCCCGTCGTGCACGCTGAGCACGGTCGAGGGCTCGTAGCCCGGGGCACCCCTGGTGTAGGTGGATGGCCAACCGTCGGGGTACGAGGTCCAACCCATGCCGTGATCGCCGGTGTAGACGACCGCGTTTGCGTCGGTGGAGGTAAAGGTGCCCGTCGGTGCGGCCTTGGTGAAGGTGTCCTCGCCCTCGAGCGCGTAGCTGTGACCGCTGAATACCGCGGTCGCTCCGGGCACCGCGCAGGTCGCCGGCGTCACCACAGGCGCGGGCAGCGCCGGCGGCGAAGGCGTCGGGGGCACGGCCACGCGGGGTGTCGGCGTCGGTGTCGGTGCCGGGCCGGCGGTGGGGCCGAACGGCGGCACCGATGGTGCGCCCCGGACTCCGCGAAGCGGCGGCCGAAGATGACGATGGTGGCGGCGGTGATGCTTGCCGTGGTGCTTGCGGTGGTGGCGTGGATGGGCGGGGTGGTGGTGGTGGGGCGCGGCCACCGCCGAGCCGGGGCCGGCCATCGCGGCGATGACCGCGATGGCCAGGTAGAGGCGTCGGATCACGTCAGAAGCCGAAGTGACCGACCATCGTGGTCGCCGAGCAGGCGCTGCCCAGGCACGGCAGGCCGAGCATGTCCTCGATGGTGCGCAGCAGCGAGTAATGCGTGAACGCCGTGGCGTCCGTGCCGTGAACACCAGCGCCGGCGATCACCATTGCGACGTGGTTAGCGGGCGGGGTCGTAGCACCCTGCCCACCACCGCTGCCCTCGTCGAACGTGACAAAGACCACGGTGCCTGGGTTGGCCAGGAACGCGGGCACGTTGCGTGACAACCAGCCATCGCCAGTGCTCGGCCCGCAGTCGTGCATGTCGTCACACAGGCCGGGGACGACGAACGTGAACTTCTTGCCGGTCAGGTCGACCGGCTGCCCGTCGGTGAACCCGAGCGAGGTGAAGCCGTAGTACGCCCCGGGGTCATGGCGCTGGGCGTAGCCACCGCCGCCACGCTCAGCGAAGGTCTGCGCCTGGGAGCCGAGCTGTCGGAATATGTTCGGCGTGCTGCTCAGGTTCTGGAACGAGTCGTCGAAGCAGCAGGTCGTGCCGCTCGTCATGGCGATGTAGTTGTCGGCGCTGAAGTGCCCGATGGCGAAGTAGTTGGTGGCGCTCGCGTTGGCGTTCGCAAGCCCGTTCAGATAGGGCATCTGGCTGAGCACGCTCGCGCCGCTGTTCTCCATGACGATCACCACGACGTGCTGGATCGCCGTCGCCGGAGCGGCTACTGGCGGAGCGACCACCGGCGGAGCGACCACCCTCGGGGCCACGGGGAGCGGCGGAACGACAACCGGTGCGACGACGACGGGGGGAGCGATGATCGGTGGCCTCGGCCTGCTCGGTCGCGCGAGACGCTTGCAGGGATTGTGCTTGCGACCGCACACGCAAGGATGGCTGTGCTTGCGGTGGCGGTTGGGACGGCAGTAGCTGGTGTGCTTCGGCCGGTGGTGATGCCGGACATGATGCGAAGAGGCCGTCGCAGGGGCGAGGAGAGCGGCAGCCACCACGACCAGGGCGATCAAACGGTGGGGGAGGAAGCTCGTCATCCGTCCCCTATCGGCAACGAGAGAGGAACCTGTGAACATCGACCCAACGAAGTAGCCAGCGTCGTGACGAGCACGCTGCCCAGCGTCGTCCGATGAGCATCTGCCGGGACCGGCAAGCCGATCGTCCTGATCCACGGCTACCCGCTCGACGCCAACTCCTGGGAACGACAGGAGCGGGTGGCGTTCGCGAATGGATATCGCTGCGTCAGCTACGCCCGTCGGGGCTTCGGCCAGTCCAGTCAGCCGACGTGCGGCTACTCATCCTCTGCGTGCGTCGACACATGGCTGACCGACTTTCGCGGCGACCTGCCCAAGATCGACGTGCCGACACTGGTCGTTCACGCCACGGCGGACGGCGACGGCCGTCAGAGCAGCTTGTCCAGGGTGATCGGTAGTTCGCGCACGCGGCGGCCGGTCGCGTTGTAGATCGCGTTGGCGATGGCCGCGGCCACGCCGGTGATCCCGATCTCGCCGATTCCGCGCGCGCCCGCCGGGGCGTGGGGATCGGGGATGTCGGTCCACATCACTTCGATGGGGGGCACGTCCATGTGGACGGGCACGTGGTACTCGGCGAGGCTCGGGTTCATGATCCGCGCGGAGCGCTCGTCGAACGCGGTGTCCTCCATGAGGGCGAGACCGATGCCCATGATGATCCCGCCGCGGAACTGGCTCAGGGCGGTCTTGGGGTTGATGATGCGGCCGCAGTCGTAGGAGGCGAGCAGCCGGTCGATGCGGGGCTCGCCGGTGACGGCGTTGACGCGGACCTCGGTGAAGACCCCCCCGGTGGAATGCATCGACCAGGTCTGCATCTCCTCCGGCGCGCCGGCGGCGGCGGTGACCGACAGCTCGTCGCGACCCGCGCGTTCCAGGATCTGCGAGTAGCTCTCCCAGCGGCTGGGGTCGGCGAGCTCGCACAGTCCCTCATCGCGCCCGCCGACCTCGTCGGCGGTCAGCCCGGCTAGCGGCGATTCGTCGCCGGCGAGCGCGAGCAGCTGCTCGACGAGCGCGCGCTGGGCGGCGATCACCGCGCCCCCGATGGAGGCCGTCTGTCCGGAGCCCCCGGCGAGCAGGCTGCCGGGAAACGAGGAATCGCCGTGGGCGACGGTCACCCGCTCCAGTGGCAGGCCGAGGCGCTCGGCAGTGATGATCGTCTGGGTCGTCGAGGTCCCCATTCCCATGTCGTTGACCGGCGCCTCGATCGTCGCGTGGCCCGTCTTGTCCAGGCGGATCCGCGCGGCGCCCCCGGGAAAGCGGTGGTAGGGATAGGTCGCGGTCGCGCAGCCCATGCCGATCAGCCATTCGCCCTCCCGGCGCGTGCTGGGCGCCGTCCGCTGCTCCCAGCCGAAGCGCTCGGCGCCCGCGCGCCAGGCGTCGACGAGGTGACGAGCGGAGAACGGCAGGCCCGAGCTCGGGTCCCTCTCGGGCTCGTTGCGGATCCGCAGTTCGATCGGGTCCAGGTTGAGCCGCTCGGCTAGCTCGTCGATCGCCGACTCGAGCGCGAAGGTCCCGACCGACTCCCCGGGCGCGCGCATGAACGAGTTCGCGAGCATGTCCAGGTCGACCACCTGCTGGTCAGTCTTCAGGGTCTCGGTCGCGTACATGTGCCGCGCGGGGAACGTGAACTGCTCGGCGAGCGCGTTGAACGGCGTCATCGCGGAGATGCCGGTGTGGATGAGCGCCCTGAAGCGGCCGTCGTCGTCGGCGCCGATCGCGACCCGCTGTTCGGTGTTCGTGCGACCGCCGACCAGGCGGTAGACGCCCTCACGCGAGAGCGTAACCCGCACCGGACGCCCGGCGAGCTTCGACGCGGCGGCCCCCAGTACATGGTGAGACCACACCGTCTTGCCGCCGAACCCGCCGCCGACGTAGGGCGAGGTGAGATGCACCTGGCTCTCGTCGATCCCGAAGACCTCCGCCAACGTCCAGGCGTGCAGCTTCACGCCCTGACTGGCGTCGTGGACGATGAGATCCTCGCCGTCCCAGCCGAGGGTCACCGCGTGCGGCTCGATGGCGTTGTGGTTGTGGCGCGGCGTGCGGTAAACGAGGTCGACGGACTGGGGCGCGTCGGCGAGGGCGGCCTCGGCATCGCCGACCAGAACCTGGACCGGCTGGCCGACGAGGCTATCGGGGGTGCGCGGGTTCGCCCGCGCCTCCTCGAAGGTGCGCGGCGGCGAGGACTCGTAGGCGACCACGATCAGCGAGGCGCCATGATCGGCCTGCTCCTGCGTCTCGGCCAGGACGACCGCGACCGGCTCACCGTTCCAATGGATGCGGTCGTCCTGCATGACGGGCAGGTCACTGCCCGCGGCCGCCTTGGGCGACGTCAGAAATAACGGCGGCGAGTGCATCTTCGGAGCGTTGCGGTGAGTCATGACGAGCACGACGCCGGCCGCCGCCTCGGCGGCGCTCGTGTCCAGCGTCGCAATGCGACCACGGGCGACCGTGCTGTAGCGCAACGCGGCGTAGACCATGCCCTCCATCACGTACTCCGCGGCGAAGCGGGCCTCGCCCCGGACCTTGAGCGGTCCGTCGAGGCGCGATACCGGCGCGCCGATGAGGCCGTGCTTGGCGCGCAGCACCGGATCGGGGCCGGCCTTCGGCGTCCAGCCCTGAGGGGCGATCGCGACCGCGGTCTGGGGATCGGCGCTCATGGGCGGGCTCCCTCGCTCAGCTGTTGCAGGACGGCGGCCAGCGTGCGGCGGGCGAGGTCGACCTTGAACGCGTTGCCGGCGAGTGGGCGAGCGTCGCCGAGCTCCGCATCGGCCGCTTCGACGAAGCTCTGCTCGGTCGCGGGACGGCCCCGTAGCGCCTCCTCGGTCCGCCACGCCCGCCACGGCTTCGGTGCGATGCCGCCGAGCGCGACGCGTACGTCGGCGACCGCGTCGCCGTCGAGCTCGAGCGCCGCGGCGACCGAGACGAGCGCGAATGCATAACTGGAGCGATCGCGCACCTTGCGATAGGCGGAATGGGCGGCGATCGCCGACGCAGGCAGCTCGACTGCGGTGATCAGCTCGCCCGGCTCCAGCACCGTCTCAATGTCGGGACGCTGCTGGGGCAACCGGTGCAGGTCGCACAGAGCGACGGTGCGCTCGCCCGCCGCGCTGCGAACGTGAACGACGGCGTCCAGCGCGGCGAGCGCGACGCACATGTCGGAGGGGTGGGTGGCCACGCACGCCGGTGAAGCGCCGAGGATCGCGTGGGCGCGGTTGAAGCCCTCGATCGCGTCGCAGCCCTCGCCCGGGGACCGCTTGTTGCAGCGCGAGCCGTCGGTGTCGTAGAAGTAGCTGCAGCGGGTGCGCTGTAGCAGATTGCCGCCGACCGTCGCCATGTTGCGGATCTGCGCCGAGGCGCCGGCGACGATCGCACGCGTGAGCATCGGGTAGCGCGTGCGGACCGCAGGATGCTCGGCCACCGCGGTGTTGCGCGTGGCCGCCCCGATCATCAGACCGCCGTCGTCGGTCTCCTCGATCTCGGCCGACAGGCCGGTCACGTCGACGAGCGCCGAGGGGATCTCGACGGCCTCGCGCATCAGGTCGACGAGGTTCGTGCCGCCGCCGAGGTATTTCCCATTCTCACCCTCGGCCTGGCGGAGCGCGTCGGCGGCATCGGTGGCGCGTGTGTAGGCGAGCTCGATCACGCGCCGAACCCCGCGTACACCTCGGCGATCGCATTGACGATCCCGTTGTGGGCGCCGCACCGGCACAGGTTGCCGCTCATCCGCTCGCGCAGCTCGTCGTGACTGAGCGCGATCTCGGTGGCTCCGAGATCGTCGGTCACGTGGCTGGGCACTCCACGACCCACCTCCTCTGCCATCGCCACCGCCGAGCAGATCTGGCCCGGAGTGCAGTACCCGCACTGAAATCCGTCATGGTCGATGAACGCCTGCTGCAGCCGGTGGAGCGCGCCATCGTTCGCCAGGCCCTCGATCGTGGTCACCTCGCGCCCGTCGTACTGGATGGCGAGGGCCAGGCAGGAGAGGATCCGCTCCCCGTCGACGAGCACCGTGCAGGCGCCGCACGCGCCCTGGTTGCATCCCTTCTTCGTGCCGTAGAGCCCCAGATGTTCACGCACGAAGTCCAGCAGCGAAACACGAGCGTCGGCGGGCGCCGGCGCCTCGCGGCCGTTGATGATGATCGGCACGGCGGATCCCCTTTCAGCGACGAACTTCTGACAGCAGCCAGGCTAGCCCGCCTTCTACCCCTCCAGACAGGCTCACGCCATCGTCCGGCGCCGGCGGGGCGCCCGGGCCACCTCCACCGGGCGGTCAGCGTCTCGTTCTCGCTATGAGCGCGGGCGAGGTGGGCGGTGTCGTGAGGACGCGACGTGCGAGGGATTCCCAGCCGGCGGCGAGGCGGGGGAGCGCCATGCCGCGTCCCCGCAGCTGGTGCAGGACGACCTCGGCGCCGAGCGGAGCGAGGAGCGCCTCGGCGGTGTACTCGGCATCGAGGTCCGGGGCGGCGTCGCGGATCAGGGTGATGACGTGGGCTCGGTAGGTGCCGTGGGGGCCTGCGTCAAATCGCTTTCCGGGGGTGCCGGCGGTCTGGGCGGCGAGCAGCAGGTCGCCGTGGGCGGCGAGGTGGGAGAGCAGCGCTTGGCCAAACGCGATCAGCCGCTCGCATGGCGGCGCTCCCGGGCCCAGCGGCGCGGGGCCGCGGATGAAGCTCTCCTGGAAGTCGCGTTCGGAGGATTCCAGGAGCGCGAGCGCGAGTGACGCGCGGTCGCCGAAGCGGCGAAAGAGCGTTCCCTTGCCGACGCCCGCCTCGAGCGCGATCGCGTCCATCGAGGTGGCGGCGACGCCATTGCGAGCGAACAGCGTCTCCGCGGCGCAGAGGATCCGCTGACGGTTGCGGGCAGCGTCGGCTCGCTCGGTGGGAGCGCCGATGACGGGCAGTTCGAAGGGGTTCACGGGGCTGGCGATTGTCGCTGGTGGTTGTCCGTGGTACGGTAGATCCTATAAGCGGACTGTAGTCCGAATCCTAGATTGCGATAGGAGCTTTCCATGGCCACTGATACTGAAACGAAGGGCGCCACCGAGATTCCGGCCGGCTCGTGGACAGTTGACCCCGTTCACTCGGTCGCCGGGTTCGCTGTGCGTCACATGATGGTCGGGACGTTCCGTGGCGAGTTCAGCGACATCGACGCCACGCTGACCGACGGCAAGCTGGTCGGCAAGGTGAAGGTCGCCTCGCTGCAGATCAAGGATGAGAACCTCAAGGGTCACCTGTTCTCACCTGACTTCTTCGACGTGGAGCGCTATCCAGAGATCGTCTATGAGTCCTCATCGCTGACCGTCAACGACGGAGCCCTGACCAGCGAAGGCACCCTGACGGTGAAGGGCAAGCCCACCCCGGCCACGGCCACCGGCCGCTTCGCCGGACCGGCGGTGACGCTGGGCGACGTCGAGAAGATCGGCATCGACCTCGAGACGACGATCGACCGCGACGCAGTGGGCCTGGAGTGGAACGCGCCGCTGCCCAAGGGCGGGTTCGTGCTCGGCAAGGACGTGACCATCTCGGTGACCCTCGAGCTCGCGCTCGTCGACGACGAGGACTAGGACCATGCGGGTGCTCGGCATCGCCGGGTCGCTTCGCGAGGCCTCGCACAACCGGAATCTCCTGCGGGCGGCAGCCGATGAGCTGCCGCCCGGCGTCGAGCTCATCACGTTCGAGGGTCTCAAGGCGGTCGAGCCGTTTGACGAGACCGACGAGCTTGAGACGGGCGGCGGCATGCCCGGGGCGGACCGGCTCATTGCCGCCATCCGCGACGCCGACGCCGTTCTCTTTGTCACCCCCGAGTACAACGGTTCCATCCCCGGTGTCCTGAAGAACGCCGTCGACTGGGCCTCACGTCCGACCCCGGCAACCTCCGCCCTGGCTAACAAGCCGGTCGCGGTGATCGGCGCCAGCACCGGCATGTTCGGCGCCGCCTGGGCCCAAGCCGAGCTCCGCAAGGCCCTCGGACTCGCCGGCGCTCGCGTGCTCGATCAAGAGCTCGCGGTCCCGACCGCCCACGAAGCCTTCCGAGAGGACGGACGCCTCGTCCGCGGCGCCACCCGCCGGCGCCTGCGAAGCATGCTCGCCGACCTCATCGCAGAAGTCGCGCCCACCACTGACGCCGCCTGCACCCGCCGGCCACCCGCCTCACGTCACCTCACAGTCGCACTGACGATCCGGGGCATGCCATGCCCTTGATCGGATAGACCGCACCGCGCGCGCGACGGAGTCATTGACGCCGCCCCCAGCAGCTCGCCATCGTCGGCGAGCGGGGCGCCGCCTTCGGGTTATGCGGCCGCGGTGGAGACGCCCCGGCGGATGACGGGGGAGGACTGCATCACCGAGCTGGTCGTCTGTCCGTAGGCGGCGAATTGGTCGATGAGAACTTCAAGGTGGGCGACGTCGCGGACGTACGCCGTCATCACGTAGCAGTCGTCTCCGGTGACGCGGTGGCACTCGATGACCTCGGGCGTGTTGCGGGCCAGGGCGGCGACCTCGGCGAGTTGCCGAGGCGCCGGACGGATGCGGATCACCACGCCCAGCGTGTAGCCGAGGCCGCGAGGATCGACGTCGGCGTGGTAGCCGCGAATCACCCCAGCGCCTTCCAAGCGCTTGATCCGCTCGGCCACGGCCGGCGAGGACAGGCCGACCCGCCGGCCGAGTTCGGCGAGGGACGTACGCGCATCGCTCTGGAGCTCAGACAGAAGACGGAGATTTGTCACGTCGAGAAGGTCATCTTCGGTGGAGACGCTGCTGCGCCTTAGGTTGGTAGGCATTACACGCAATGTACCTTCGTTTGGGCCTGTTGCAAGGAGGAGTGCCCTGCCAGACTCGGCCGTATGGCCGAAATTGCCCTCCCTGCCGGATCTGGCCCGGTCAGGGATGGTCGTCAACCATCGCGGCGAGCGCTCGCCGCGATTGAAAAAGCGCCGCCTCAGGTCTTCTTTTTGATCAGCGCGGTCTTTCATTACCTGGGCCCGGCGTTCGCCGTCCTGCTGTTCGTGCGCGTCGACGTGCTCGGCGTGGCGTGGTTGCGGATCGTGTCCGCCGCCGTCATCTTCGCCGTATGGCGTAAGCCATGGCGGGCGTTTCTCGCTCAGGATCGGAGCGGCCGTCATCTGCTGCTGGCGTGGGGCGGGGTGCTGGCCGTCATGAACGCCTGCTTCTACACGGCCATCGATCGGCTTCCGCTGGGCACCGTCGCTGCCATCGAGTTCCTCCCCGTCATCGTGCTGGCGGCACTCGGAGCCAGGTCACGGCGTAACGCCGGCGCCCTCCTGCTCGCGGTCCCGGGGGTGTACCTCCTCACCGACGTCCAGCTCACCACAGAGCCGCTGGGGCTCGTCTTCGCGTTTGCGAACGCGATCCTGTTCGCGCTGTACATCGTGCTCGCCGACCGCGTCGCCAAGCGAGCGGAGATCGGAGGGATCGATGGCTTGGCGGCGTCGATGTTGATCGCCGCCGTGGTGATCACGCCGATCGGAGGGTGGGCGGCTGTCCCGGCGTTCGGTGATCCGGTCGGTCTCCTGGCCGGCATCGGGGTGGGCATCTCGTCCTCGGTCATCCCCTACGTGACCGACCAGCTGGCGCTCTCTCGCCTCTCGCGCGCCACCTACGCCCTGATGGTGTCGCTGCTGCCGGCCACCGCCGTTGTCATCGGGATCGTCATCCTCACCCAGATCCCGACCGCCCTGGAGACGATCGGCGTCGCACTCGTCGTCGCCGGGGTGGCTCTGCACCGCGACCCGGCCGGCGGCGATCAGCTGCCGGGTCCGCCGGTCGCAGTGGACGTCTCCGGGCCGGTGCGAGCGTCGCGGCGCATGACGTCGTCTGTGTGACGCGTCTCGTTGACGTGCCATAGTTTGCTGACTAAGGTCAGAGAATGTCCGATCCGGTCGTTCAGCAGGTCCGTCGCTTCAATCGCATCGTGACCGAGCGCGTCGGCGTGCTCAATGACCGTTTCCTTGGTCGTGAACGGCCACTTGGCGAGGCGCGGCTCCTGTGGGAGATCGGGCTCGAGGGGTGCGAAGTGCGTCGGCTACGTGGACGCCTCAGTCTCGACTCCGGGTATTTGAGCCGGCTGCTGCGCTCATTGGAGGCGGCCGGGTTGGTGGTGGTCGCAGCGGGCGATGCCGACCGGCGGGTTCGTGTCGCCCGCCTCACCGCAGCTGGCCGCCGAGAGCGTGATGCGCTCGACAAGCGCTCCGACGCGTCCGCGGAGTCGCTCCTTGAACCTCTGACTCTGAAGCAGCGCGAGCGCCTGGCCTCGGCGATGCACGCGGTCGAGCGCCTCTTGACGTCCGCGAGCGTGCAGATCACGGCCGTCGATCCCGAGGACCGCGATGCCCAGTACTGCCTAAAGGAGTACGTGGCCGAGCTCAACCGCCGGTCGGAGCGGGGCTTCGACCCGGCGGTGGGTGCCACCGCTCTGCCGGACGAGGTCCGGCCGCCCGCAGGGGCGTTCTTCGTCGCCTACCTGCATGGCGAGGCGGTTGGCTGCGGCGCCGTGAAGCACCATGCTGACGCGCCGGCCGAGATCAAACGGATGTGGATCGCTCCGAGCGCCCGCGGACTCGGACTGGGTCGCCGCCTGCTTGAGACGCTGGAGGCGTGCGCGCTCGCCGGCGGAGCCGAGGTCGCGCACATCGAGACGAGCGCGGCCCTCATCGAGGCGATCGGCCTGTACCGCTCAACCGGTTGGGTCGAGGTCCCTGCCTTCAACGACGAGCCCTTCGCGGATCAGTGGTTCGAGAAGGCGCTGGCACGTCCCGCCGACCCCCCGCCGACATAAATTCATCGGGAACTCCTCGGAGACGGGCCTAACATTCCTAGACGGCGACGCGTTCCCGCAATCCGTGCCCACGTGTCGCAGGCTCCGACCGAGAAGGTGATGCGGTGGAATTCCAGCAGGCTCTGCGGCAGGCGTCACAACACGCTCCGGCCGAGCGCGCTGAGGTCATTGCCCTCAACGAATACGTCGATCGGGTGGCCGAACGGCCGACGATCGCCGCCTCGGCGCATCAGCGGCTGTTCAACATGATCGTCTCGGCGGGCTCACAGCCGGGCCAGCACGCCGGCGAGACGTCCTACAACTTCTTCGCGAGCGAGCTGTTCGGACTCGATGTGCCGATGGAGCGCGTGGTCCGCTATTTCGAGACGGCGGCACAGGGGCACGAGACCCGGCGCCGGATCCTGCTGCTCTGGGGGCCGCCCGGGGGCGCCAAGAGCTCGGTGGCCGCGATGCTCAAGCGCGGTCTCGAGGCATGGAGCCGGACCGACGAGGGGGCGGCGTACGCACTGCAGGGCTGCCCGATGCACGAGGAGCCGTTGCACCTTGTGCCCGAGGCCCTCCGTGCCCAGGCGCGTGATCACACCGGCGTAGCGGTCGAGGGCCAGCTGTGCCCCGTCTGCCACTGGCGCCTCGACAACGAGCTCGGCGGAGACTTCCTCAACTTCCCGATCGAGCGGATCGACTTCTCGGAGGCGCGGCGGATCGGCATCGGCACGTTCGAACCCGGCGATCCGAAGTCGATGAGCACCGAGCAGCTCACCGGGGGGCTCGACTTCAAGGCGATCGAGGCCCACGGATCGGACTCCCATCCGCTCGCGCTCGACTGGGCGGGCGAGTTCTCGAAGTCCAACCGCGGGGTGTTCGAGGCGGTCGAGTTCTTCAAGAACCCGGCGGAGTTCCGCAACCTGTTCCTCACGATGGCGCAGGAGAAGCAGTTCAAGGTGCCCAAGTTCGGCTACATCGACTCCGACACGGTCATCCTCGCCCACACCAACGAGGCGGAGTTCCGGGCGTTCATGGCCGATCAGAAGAACGAGGCGCTCAAGGATCGTCTCGTCGCCATCCCGGTGCCCTACAACGTCCGCGTCTCCGACGAGGAGCGGATCTACAACAAGCTGCTGACCTCCCGGGGGACCCGCACGGATCTCCATATCGCCCCGCACGGGCTGCGCGCGGCCGCGATGGTGGCCGTGCTCTCGCGCCTCAAGGAGCACGAGACGCTCGGACCGGTCGAGAAGATGAAGCTCTACGACGGCGAGGAGGTCGGCGACTTCAAGGTCGCGCAGATCCCGGAGATCAAGCGAGCCGTCGAGCACGAGGGGATGAGCGGTCTGGGTCCGCGGGCGATCGTCGACGTGCTCTCCGGGGCGGCCCGCAAGGCCGACGCCGAGCAGCACCACGGCATGTACCTCACGCCGATCATGGCGCTGATCGCGCTCAAGGCGCACATCGACCACCTCGAGGCGCCCAAGGAGATGCGCGAGCGTCTGGGCGCGTTCGTCGTCGACGCCCGCAAGGAGATCGACCGGCGTCTGAAGGAGGAGGTTCGCAAGGCGTTCGTGCCGGCGTTCGCCGAGCACGCCCAGCGGCTGCTTGAGAACTACCTGACCAACGTCGAGGCCTACTGCGAGGGCACGCTCACCAAGGATCCGGTTACCGGCGAGGACCGTGAGGCCGACGAGAACCTGATGCGCGCGATCGAGGCAAACGTGCGCCCGGCCGTGCCCGAGTCCGCCAAGGACACCTTCCGCCAGGGCGTGCTGATGCGGATCGGGATCGCCCTGCGGCGCGCCGAGCGGCCGCTCACCTACCAGACCGACACCGTCCTGGCGGGCGGTATCGAGGAGTACCTGTTCGACCAGCTCAAGGACATCGTCCAGGTCACGCTGTCCAAGACCAATCCCGACAAGGAGCAGGCCAAACGGCTGAACGAGGTGATGAAGATCCTTGTCGAGGAGCGCGGCTACAACGAGTACTCGGCACGCGATCTGCTCGACTACGTCGGCCAGCTGCTGCACCGGTGATGACGGTGACGTGATGGCGGTCCTTAGCGATTCCGGGCTTCCGCGCGACCAGGGGCGCCGCGACGCGCTGCACCACCGCGAGCGCATGCGGCGCAAGATCGCCGAGCAGCTGCGCGAGCGGATCGGCGAGGAGGACATCGTCGCCGCCGGGCCGGAGAAGCGGATCCGCGTACCGATCAAGGGTACGCGCCAGTGGCGATTCATCCTCGACCGCAGCCTCGAACAGGGGGTCGGCGGAGGCGAGGGTGAGCCGGGCGATGTCATCGGGCCGCCCGGGGGTCAGGCGCCGGGGGCCGAGGGCGCCGGTCTCGAGCCCGGTGAAGAGCTCTACGAGGTGTGGCTCGACATGGACGACGTCGAGGAGATGCTCTTCTCAGAGCTCGAGCTGCCGCGACTGAAGCCCAAGCAGCAGGCGGGCGCCCAGACGAGCGAGATCGTCTTCGACGACCTGGCCCGCCAGGGTCCGCGCATCGACAAGCGGGCGACGCTGCGCGAGAACCTCGCCCGCAACGCACGACGTGGACACACGCGCCTCGGCGGGATCGACAAGGCGGACCTGCGCTTTCTGTCCTATCGCGAGCGCCCTCAGCCGCGCCACAAGGCGGTGATCTTCCTGGCGATGGACGTCTCGGGGTCGATGGACGCCACCCGCAAGCGCATGGCCCGGCTGTTCTTCTACTGGTGCGTGCAGTTCCTGCGCCGGCGCTATGACCAGACGGAGATCGTGTTCGTCGCGCACACCACCGAGGCACGCGAGGTCACTGAGGAGGAGTTCTTCAACCGCGCCGAGTCAGGCGGCACGAAGGTCTCCTCGGCCTTTGAGGAGATCGATCGCATCCAGCACGAGCGTTTCCCGGCCGATGACTGGAACGTCTATGCGCTGCATGTGTCCGACGGCGACAACTTCACGGCCGACAATCACCACACGCTGGAGCTGATCCAACGGCTCGACGCGGGTGTCCGCGCTGATCGGCTATCTCGAGGTGAGCCCGCACAGCGCGCCGTGGGACCGCGAGGGATACAAGCTGTACAGCTTCTATCAGGAGCACGCCTCCGGCGTCCCGGGGTTTGCGTTCGCCGAGGCCGAGGACGAGCGCGCACTGTGGCCGGCGCTCAAGACGTTCTTCGCCAAGGAGGACGTGGAGGCGGCGGTGCGATGACGGCATACACGCTCGCCGAGCTGCAGGAGATCGAGGACCGCTGCCGGGAGGTCGCGGCCTGCGAGCTGGGCTTCGACACCGCCGAGGTCATGTACCACCTCGTGGCACCCGACGAGGTCTACTTCGCCGCCGCCAACGGCCTGCCGGCGCGCTACTCGAGCGCGCGCTGGGGGGCACAGTTCGAATCCGAATACGGTCGCTACCGCGCCGGCCAGGGCCGGATCTACGAGCTGATCTTCAACACCCGTCCGGTCCACGCCTACCTGATGGAGGGCAACAGCCTTGTCGCGCAGACGCTCGTGATCGCGCACTGCCTCGGCCACGGTTACGTGTTCGAGACCAACCGCTGGCTCGGCGGGGTCGACCGGGAGATCATGCCGAGGGTCGTGTCGGCGGCGGAGCGGATCGGCGACTACATGGGCGCGCACGGGCGCGACCGCGTCGAGGATTTCCTCAACGCCTGCCACGCGGCCGCGATCCATCAGCCGCAGGCGCAGCTCATGCGCCGGGCCCCGGCGCGCGAGCCGGAGCACCGCGCGCGGGACTACGACGAGCTGTTCGAGGAGGAGGTCGTGGCCGAGCGGACCCGTATGGCGCAGGAGCGCGACGCGCTGCGCCGGCGCTTCCCCCGCGAGCCCGAACAGGATCTGCTGCGCTTCATCGAGCACAACGCCCGCGGCCTCGAGGACTGGCAGCGCGACGTCATGTCGATCGTGCGATCCGAGCAGAGCTACTTTCTCCCGCAGCTGCGCACCAAGATCCTCAACGAGGGTGCCGCGGTCCTCGCCCACCAGGAGATCTGTCAGCACCTACGCTTGGCGACCGACCAGTACTGGGAGTACGAGCAGCTCAACGCCTCGGTCGTCGCGCCGCAGCCAGGGCAGACCAACCCGTACAACGTCGGCGTCGAGCTCCTGCGCGAGATCATGCGGATCGCGGTCGCGCCCGAGGACGAGGAACGCGAGCGCTGGGCATGGGCCGGCCACGCCGATCCGCTGGAGCGGGTGCGAACCGTGGTGCGCGGCTACGACGACGAGGCGCTGCTGCGCGAGTTCCTCACCCCCAAGGTGTGCGAGCGCTGCCGCCTGTACGCGTTCGAGCGGACCGCGAGTCGCCCGCGGTCGATCCGGGTCTCGTCGCGCGAAGCGGACACGATCCGTGACGTCCTGGTCCGCCAGCACTCGACATTCGGCATTCCGGCGATCGAAATCGTCGACGCCGACTTCCGCGGACGTGGCGAGCTGTTGCTCGATCACCGCCATGACGGTGTCGGCCTCGATCCGGAGTACGCGCGCGGCACGCTCGTCGAGGTCGCGAGGCTGTGGGGCAAGCCCTGCACCGTGCGCACGGTCCGGGGTCGCGACACCGAGAAGCCGGTGTGGTTCACCGGGCAGCCGGATGGCAAGACCGACCGCCGCGAGACCCAGCCCGGCACCGGCTGATCGCCGCCGGCGCCTTCGCGCTCAAGTCACCTGGTCGCCTGCCGACTACCGCTGTGACGCCCCGCGGTTCCGAGCGCCATGCAGGCATACCGCACCTCTCCCTGAAGCAGAAATTCTGCGCCTTGGCGGGAGTGCTCGTCGGGCTGATGGTCGAGCAGGGAGTGCTTGTCCTCGCGGGCGGCACGGGCACGCTCGTCTCGCTGATCGTGTCCGCCGTGGGCGTCGTCTTCGGAGTCGTCGTGACGCTGGCCACCGTGCCGGCGCTGCACCGTGACGCCAAGCTGGCCCACGCGCACATGACGGGCGCCGCGAAGGCGGTGCGACTTCAGCTGATGGCGGGCCTCGAGGCCCTCGCCGAGGGCGATCTGACGGTCGAGCTGCGTCCCGGCAGCGGTGGGACCGGGGCACCGCCCAAGGGTGCCGGTGACGAGATGGGGCAGATGCTCGATCTCACCGGCGATCTGCGCGAGACGATGATCGCCGCCTATGACGCCTATAACCGCGCCACAGCCCAGCTGCGCCAGCTCGTCGACAGCGTCGGCGACGCGGCCGGCAACGTCCACCAGGCGTCGGGGCAGATGAGTTCGACGTCGGTCGAGTCCAGCCGGAGCTCGGGCGAGATCGCCCATGCGGTGGAGGACGTCGCTCAGGGCGCTCAGGCTCAGGTCCGCCGCGTCGAGGCCGCAAAGGAGGCCGCCCTGCAGGTGGTCGGCGTCGCCAGCGAGTCCAGCGAGTGCGTCCGGCGAACCGTCGCGATGGCCGACGAGGCGCGATCGCTGGCCCAGGAGGGGGTGCAGGCCGCCGAGTGTGCCGGGGAGACGATGCATTCGGTGCTCGACTCGTCGGCGGGCGTGACTGCCGCCATCCGGGAGCTGGCCTCCCACTCCGAGCAGATCGGCGTCATCGTCAAGACGATCACGGGCATCGCCGAGCAGACCAACCTGCTTGCGCTCAATGCGGCGATCGAGGCGGCCCGGGCCGGTGAGCAGGGCCGCGGGTTCGCCGTCGTGGCCAAAGAGGTGCGAAAGCTCGCCGAAGGCTCGCAGGACGCCGGCCAGATCGCCGACAGCGCCAACAGCGTGCTCGGCAACATCGACGAGGTCGCCGCGGTGGCCGATCAGTCGTCGGCGACCACCCAGCAGCTCTCGGCCTCGACCCAGGAGACGGCGGCCTCCGCTCAGCAGATCGCCACCTCCTCGGAGGACCTCGCGTCGCAAGCCACCCGGCTCGCCGAGCTGGTCACCCGGTTCAAGACGACAAACGCCTAGCGGCCCACCCGGCGACGTTCACCGCGCTGGGAGCCGCAACCCCTCCGGACACTCGCGCCGACCGCGATCGCCTCGTGCCCGCGAAACGTGTCCATCGCACCGGAGCGCAGACGATCGGGAAGACCGTTAGGCGCTCGCCTCATCAAGCACGCGCACGAGCCGGGCGCGGGAGCCCGATCCGGCGAGGCCCAGCTTGAGGTAGGACCGCGAGAGGTGCGTCTCGACGGTCTTGAGGCTGACGTAGAGCTCCTGGGCGATCTGCGTGTTCGTCGCGCCGGATGCCGCCAGCCTGACGACCCGAAGCTCGCTCGCGGTCAGCGAGTCGCGCCCACTGGTCGAGAGGCGAGGGCGGCGCCCGCCCGCGGCCTGCAGCTCCTGCTGGGCGCGCCGGGTGAGACGCTGCGCGCCGCACTGATATGCGAGCCGCAGTCCGGCCACGAGTGGAGCGCGGGCGTCGCTGCGCTGATTGGCACGGCGCAGGGCGCTTCCGAGCTCGACGAGCGAACGGGCGTGCTCCAGTCGTGTCGGGGAGCCGTCGAGCAGCGCGACCGATTGCCGCAGGAGATCGATGCCGATCGGCGGGGGTTCGAGGATGCCGAGTGTGCGCAGGGCGATCGCCTCGGGCCGCCCCAGCCCGCTCTCCCGGGCGAGCTCGAGCTCCTTCAGGGCCAGCGCGCGCGCCTCGTCGCGGCCGGGCGCCGGGAGGGCGAGCGCCAGGGACGAGCGCCACGTGGAGAACGAGGGTGCGAAGTCCAGCGCAGCGATGATGTGCCCGGCTGCGCGCAGGTCATGAAGCGCTCCGCTGCTGTCGTGGCGGAGAAGGCGCAGGCGTCCCCGGGCCTCGAGCAGCATTGCGCCGCTCGTCGTGCTGAGGAAGTCCGCTGGGAGTTGGGTCTGCTCCACCAGCTCGGCCACGTCGGACAGGCCCTCCCGCTCGAGCAGGACGTCGATCAGGAAGAACGAGAGCGAGGTCACGCCCATCAACAGGCCGGCGTCACGGGCCAAGGCGAACATGGTCGTCAGGTCCGACTCCGCTTCGGTGAGATCGCCACGCCGAGCGTGAATCCAGCCGCGGGCGCACAGGGCGGTCAGGAGTGCGAACGCCGAACCGGTGCTGCGAGCCGCCGCGTCCACCTGATCGGCCACGGCCCATGCGCGATCGAGCTCCTCGGCCTGGACGAAGGCACCGATGAGTTGGGGCGTCGTCCACGCGCCGGCCCCGCGCTCGCGCAGGAGGCGTCCGCCCTCCAGGGCACGCTCGCCGAAGGCGAGCGCCTCGCCGGGTCGTCCGCGGTTCGCGGCTTCGACGGCCAGCAGTGCCGCCAGCGCATAGGAGGCCCAATGATCGCCGCGCGCCAGCGCGACATAGCTGGCCCGGCGGCGATTGAAGTCGGCGATGAGCGCCGGGTCGTTGAGCGTGGCGATGCCCCTGATCGCGGCGACCTCGGCCTCGAGCTCGGAGCCGGCGTCGCCCAGCCCGGGCGCGAGTGACTCGATGACGTCGATGGAGGCGTTCCACTGGCCGGCGTGCGCGAGCAGCTCGGCCAGGGTGACTCCCACCCGGCCGCGGAGCTCCGGATCCTCGGTGAGCTCATATGCCTCACGCAGGTCGGCGATCGCCGCCGGGTCGCGCTGGATCGCCCGGGCGGCACCAAGGCGCGCCAGCAGTTGCGCCCGCGGCGGATGCGGAGCGTCCTCGGCAAGCGCTCGCTCCAGCCAGCCGACGGCCTCATCGACGGCGGCTCGCTGCAGCGCGTGCTCGGCGGCCTCGAGTAGCGCTGCCGCAACCGGCGGGTCGCCGGTGGGCGTCAGCGTGCGCAGGTGGGCAGCGACTGCCTCGGGCGGGGCGCCGGCGGCCTCCAGAAGACGCGCCGCCTGACGGTGTGCGGCCTGGCGTTCGGTCTCCGGGATGGCGTCGTAAACCGAACGGCGGATGAGCGGATGGACGAACGTGATCGGGTCCTCGGCACGGAGGAGCTCGATGCGCCGCAGCCGGTGGGCGATCCGTCCCGCCTGCGCCTCGGGCACGGCGGCGAGCTGCGCTGCAACGGCCAGCCGGGTGCCGTTGCCGAGGACGGCCATCGCCCGCGCCAGGGCCGGAGCGTCGCCGGCGACCCGCTCGACCCGTCGGATCACGCGGTCCCCGAGGGTCGGCAACGACGCCTGGAGAACCGTCCCGACATCAGGCACGCCCTCATCGGCGGCGATCGAGCGCAGCAGCTCCTGAAGGTACAGCGGATTGCCGGCCGTGGCCCTGTGGCAAGCGTCGCAGATCTCGGCGCTCGCCTCCGGGATCCGGGCGCGGACCAGGACCGCGGCTGACTCAGGTGCAAGCGCGCCCAGCGGCACGCGGTCGCCCGCCACCCCGCGCAGCTCGTCGAGCAGCTCCATGCGAGAGCCCGGCTCCTGTGGACGAAGGGCGACCAGGAGCATGGCCGGGAGCTCGGCGATCCGCCGGCCCAGAAAGTCCAGGGCTCGCAGCGACGAGGGATCGGCCCAGTGGGCGTCGTCGACGGTGAGGACGAGCGGACCCTCCTCGGCCACGTGGGCGGTCAGCCAGTAGATCGCTTGCATGGCGGCAAAGCCGGCGGCGTGCACCCCCGTCGCGCCCGTGCCCACTCCGAGCACCCATGCCGCCGGCGCCGCCGCGCCGGCGAGCAGGCGCATGCGCCGTTGCGGATCCGCCGCGGCGAGGAGCGGCTCGTAGAGCTGGCGGATCAGGCCGAACGGATGGTCCTGCTCGAGCTCGCCGCCTCGAGCCGCGAGCACTCGCAGCCCGCCGCTGCTCGCCCGCCGCCCGGTCAGGGCGATCAGCGCGCTCTTCCCCGTCCCCGCCGCGCCCTCGAGGACCACCACGCCTCCGTGTCGGGCCCGCGTCGCGTCAAGGGCCGCATCCAGTGTCTGGAGCTCCCCGTCCCGATCGAGCAGTGGCTGTCCCGGCCCCATGTACACCTGAATCCAGTCGAAGCCTAACACTTTGCTAACACGGCCGGCCCGGTGCCGTCCACGCAGGGCCGCACAAGATCAGGGTGCGACCCTGACGCAAAGGGCACGCGGCCGTGAGATGGTGCGCCGGTGATCAACTGTGCGGGGCGCATCGGGGTTGTTCGATGGGGGCTGCCCATCGTCGTCGCGCTGGCAACCTTACTGGTGTCGGCGTCGATCGCCCGGGCAGCCCCCGGTGACCTCGACACGTCGTTCGGCGCCGGCGGCAAGCAGACGCTCAACTTCGGCGGCACCGACCGGGCGACCAAGGTGGTGACGACCCCGGACGGGCGCATCGTGGTCGTCGGATCGACCGATGCCACCGGCGGCGGGGACTTCGCCGTGGCCCGGTTCACCTCCGGCGGGGCTCCCGATACGTCGTTCAACGCCACCGGCCGGGAGAGCCTTGGCTCGGCCGCCAACGACATCGGCGGCGGGGTGGTGGTGCTGCCCAACGAACAGATCGTCGTCTCTGGCCAGGCCAACGCGACCCAGGATTTCGTGACCTGGCGGCTGAACGCCGACGGCAGCCTCGACACGTCGTTCGCGGGCGGCGCGGGGGGCTCGGTCGTCGACTTCGGGGGCAACGACGCTGTCAACGCCATGATCCGGCAGCCGGACGGAAAGCTTGTTCTCGTCGGCTCGACGAGCGCCAGCGGCGGCGGTGATTTCGCGATCGTCCGGCTCAACGCGGATGGGTCGCTGGACAGCACGTTCGCCGGTGGCGGCAAGGAGACGATCGACTTCGGCGGCGCCGACGCTGCGCTGGCGGTCGCGCTCGCCCCCGACGGCAAGATCGTCGTCGCCGGGCAGGGTGGTCCGAGCAGTGACATGGTCGCCACCCGCCTGAACACCGACGGCAGCATCGACACCACGTTCGCGACTGCGGGGAAGGCGAACGTCGACTTCGGCGGCACCGACGTGGCCAACGGCGTCGTCGTGCAGCCGGACGGCAAGATCGTCATGGACGGAGCTGCCGGCGCCGTCGGAGCCGGGGACTTCGCCGTCGCCCGGCTCACCGCCGACGGCTCGCTGGACCCGACGTTCAGTGGCGATGGGAAGGTCACGCTCGGCTACGGAGCCGCCAACGAATCGGCGCTGGCGATCGCGCTGCAGCAGAACGGCCGGATCGTCGTCATGGGCAACGGTGACGCCAGCAGCGACTTCGTCGTCAGCCGCCTGAACACCGACGGCAGCGTCGACTCGAGCTTCGGGACGGGCGGGACGGTGGAAGTCAACTTCGGCGCCATCGAGTACGACGGTGACGTCACCCTGCAGCCGGACGGACGCATCGTGATCGCGGGCTCCACGAACGTCACCGACGGCGGTGATATGGCGCTCGCCCGGCTCCAGGGCGACCCGCTGCAGACGACGCCCACGCCTCCCACCCCCACGACGCCGGCGCCCGTGCCCCCGCCGCCCTCCTCCCCGGTGGCGGTCGGTCCGACACCGCGCATCATCAGCGGCGGCCCGTCGGCCAAGCTGCCGGGCGGATGGCGTTTCGGCGGGTTCGGTTCGTCAGCGCCGTTCGGACGGCGGATCATCGACTACCACTGGGTCATCAGCGTCCTCAACAAGACCGTGGACACCGATTGCGGCCCGAGCCCGGTCCTGTCGATCCCCATCCGCGCGACCGGCATCTACAACTCGAAGCTCACGGTGACCGACAGCGCGGGCGCCACGGCGACGACGCAACGGTACATCCCCATCACCAGGCTCAAGCTCAAGCCTCCCAACGGCGACGGGGTGTTTGCTTGCGAGAACCCCGCCCAGGGCAACCAGGCGAGCCGGGCGGACTGCGTGAAGTCCTACGGCTTCCTGATCCTCGACGTCAACAGCCGCGGCGGCGCCAACGACTGCTTTGAGATCTCCAGCTCACTCGTCAACGGCAAGAAGTTCTTCGAGGGCAAGATCGCCGGTCCGGTGGCGATCAACGGCCTCTACGTGCCGGTGCCCAAGGGGGTGGCGACCATGTACGACTCCGACGGCAACGTGTCGCTGGCCGCCGCGTCGCACCTCGGAGTGCGGGTGGGTCCGTTCCTCACCCAGGACATCCCCCTGAAGTTCAAGATCACGCCGAACAAGTTCCTCGTCTACCACCTGATCAACGTCGACTCGACGACCAACACGCCGAAGTTCCTCGGTTCGCTGCCGATCCGGGGCGCCTTCTCGATCGACCTCCTGTACCACAAGAGTTGGGTCAAGGTGGGCATCGGTCTGCCGTCGCCGTTGTCCTTCGGCGGGGGCCGAACGGCCCAGGCCGATGTCACATTGAAATCCGACAACGTCAACGGGCTCCAGTACGACGGCCTGTCGGCGACCGTGCCCGACCTGTGGCTGGGCCCGCTGTACGTCTCGTCGCTCAACGTCCACTATCAGAAGAGCACGAACACCTGGGGCGGGGGCGCCAAGGTCACGCTCCCGGGCAGTCAGATCGCGATCAACGCCGCCGGTCCACCGACCCAGCCGCCGGACTTCGGCTTCGGGATCAAGAACGGCAAGCTTGACCACGTCGGCTTCGGGATCGACTTCCAGCCACCGACCCAGCCCGACCTGTTCCCGCCCTTCCACACCGTGCTGCTCAGCCACATCGGCGCCGCGGTCGGCTTCAACCCGCTGCGCCTGACGGGAACGATCGGGCTGAGCGCCGCCCACGTCGTCGCCGAGGACGGGGCGCTGTTCGGGGTGTTCGCCACAGCGCACAACCAGTACACGCTCCCCGAGGACCCGGGTCCGGAGCTCGCGCCGCTCGCCAGCCGAACGTTCGACCGCTTCTCGCTGGCGATCGGTGGCACGGCGTCGCTCAAGGTCCCGATTCTCGGCGGCGTTCCGCTGCTGCACGCGTACGGCCTGTACGAGTATCCGGACTACTTCGAGTTCGGCGGCGGCTTCAGCTGGAAGGTCGCGTTCCTGTCGCTCGACGGCAACGTCGGCGGCTTTGTCTACCCCTCGAGTCGCAAGTTCAACGTGCAGGGTGGGGTCAAGGCGTGTCTGCAGGGCATCAAGATCGGCTACAAGTTCGTGTCGGTCAAGATCAGCCCGTGCCTCAACATCGGCGCCGTCGTCTCCAGCAAGGGCATCGGCTTCTGCGGCGTCATCCCCGTCCCGTTCCCGATCTTCGGGCACATACCGGTCACGGTCGGCGCCGGCTACCACTGGGGCGACGGCGGGCCCAAGCTGATGATCTTCTCCTGCGACTACGGGCCCTACGCCGAGGCCTCGCCGCTGGCGCACACCTCGGCCGCCGCCCCCCCCGGTAGCTACACGGTGAACCTGCCCAGCGGGCTGCCGGCGGCGATGTTCCAGGTGCGCGGACGGGGCGGCGACCCCGACGTGACCGTCACCGATCCGCACGGCCACGACGCGTTCGCGACTGCCGACGCGCTGGCCCTCAACGGCACCGATCCGAACAGCACGACGGTGGCGCTGCGCCGGCCGCTCGGCGGCCGGTGGACGATCACCCCGAAGGCGGGCTCGGTCGCGATCGCCGGCGTGGCCAGCGCCAACGCGCTGCCCCCGGTCGCCCTCAAGGCAACGGTGACCGGCGCAGGCCACCGGCGCGTCCTGCATTACCACCTGAACCCGGCCGCCGGACGGACGGTGACGTTCGTCGAGCGCGGCCCCGACACCGTCCATGTTCTGGGCGTCGCCCACGGTCACGCCGGGGCGATCACGTTCAGTCCGGGCACGGGCCGGGCCGGCCGTCGCACGATCGCGGGGCTCGTCGACCAGGACGGTGCGCCCGCCGGCGACCTCCCGATCGCCTCCTACTCTGCACCCGGACCCGGACAACCGGGGCGTCCGGGCCGGGTGCGGGCCACGCGCCGGCGCGGCTCGATCCGCGTCAGCTGGCGAGGCGTGCCCGGAGCCGTCCGCTACGAGGTGCTCGTCAAGCTCGCCGACCATTCGCAGGTGTTCCGCGTCGTGCGCCGCACCCACATCACGATTGCCGACCCGGCGGCCCGCACGCGCGGCCAGGTTCTCGTCGATGCGGTCGGCGTCGACGGCGGGCGCGGCAAGGTCCGTACGGTGAACCTGCCGCGCGCCCGCCCGAACCGATAGGCCGCTAGGCCTCGGCGATCATCAGCGTCGCCCCGCCGGTGGCGAAGTTGGCGACGTCGGCTCCGGCCGCCTGGCCCTCGGGGCTGGCCATCGATGCCTGCAGCTCGTCGACGTCCTCGAACGACAGCTCCGCGAGGAAGTAGTACGGAGCCGGCGACCCGTCGGGCGTTCCCAGCACCTTTCCCGTCTCGAAACGGCGGAGGTTGGGGATCTTCTCCGCCAGTGGCGCGTGCGTGCCGGCGTAGTAATCGTCAAACGCGGCCGGATCATCCGGGGCGCCGTAGGCGACGACAAGCTTGACCATCTGTTCTCTCCTTCTCGGGTCTGGGGAGCCTATCCCGGCGGGGGATTCAGCGCTCCGACAGTGGATCGGGAGATCTCATCCGGAAGCGACGTGAATCGAGCAAAACGCCGATCATCTTCGTCACCGCGTTCGGTCGCGACGACACCGAGACGCTGACCGCCTACGCCAGTGGTGCGGTCGACTTCGTCTTCACGCCCGTGCTTCCCGAGGTGCTGCGGGCCAAGGTCTCGGTCTTCGTCGACCTGTTCGTCCAGTCCCAGGAGCTCCGGCTCTCGGTCGCTTCGATCACCGCCCTGAACGCCGCTTTGCGAGACAGCGAAGCCGATGCGCAGGCGATGCTCGACAACGTCGCTGACGGGATCGTCCTCGCCGGCGAGACGGGAGTGATCGATCCTTCAACCGGTCCGCCGAGGCGCTGTTCGGCTACCGCGAGGACGAGGTGATCGGACAACGGTTGGCGTTCGTGCTGGCCCCCGGCTCCCAGGAAGACCTGCTCAGCCTGACTCCGAGCCTCGGCGGGCTGCTGACGAAGGCGAGTGGGCACGAGGGAATGACGGAGACGCTCGGGTGCCGACGCGACGGCTCGACGTTTCCGATGGAGGTGCAGCACGGTGAGCTGGTCCACGGCGAGCGGAGCCTCACGCTCGCTTCGATGCGCGACATCTCCGAGCGCATCGCCTATACCGAGAGTCTTCAGCACCAGGCGCTCCACGACGGTCTCACCGGCCTGGCCAATCGCACGCTGTTCGGCGGGCTGGTGCTCACGGCGCTCGCCTCGGCCAAGCGGGCCGACGAGCCAGGGGCTGTGCTGGTGATGGATCTCGACGGCTTCAAGCAGGTCAACGATACGTTCGGACGCTACCTGCAGCGCCTGCCGGTGGACGAGCTCAAGATCGACAAGTCATTCGTCACGGGGCTGTCGATCGTCGGGGACGACGCCGTCATCGTCCGCTCGACGATCGACCTCGCCCACAACCTCGGCCTGATCGTCGTTGCCGAAGGCGTCGAGGACGAGGCAGCAAAGGAGATGCTCGTCGGCTACGGGTGCGACCGGGCGCAGGGGTATTTCTTCGCGCGTCCCTGTCCGGCCGATGAGTTCATCGCCGGGCTGGACCGCTCGCCATACGTGCCGCGGATGTCCGCCGCCGCCTAGTCCCTCAGACGGCCTGCGGCCGCTGTCGCTCAGCACCGGCGTCGTTCTCGTCGTCGTGCTCCTCATGGGTGGCTCGGGCGGGCTGGGCTTCACGGACCACGGGCGTCTCGAAATGGTGGTCCGTCGGCGGCTCTTCAGACCGCCGATCCGGCGTCTCCTCTGTCTGCATGGCGTCTCCTCGTGGGTCGGTGTTCGGTGAGTACACCGGGGGTTGCGAAACGGGGGTCCGAACGGTCTCCATGCGTACGTCCGCAGCCCAACAGCGCGTCTCTGTAATGCCAACGCAAGATCCGTGGCGTTAAGTGCGGAGTCCGTCCTCATCCACACAGAAAGGGGGACAACGTGCGCGTATTCAGACGGGCATCGTTGGTTCTCGCGCTGTCCTCGGCGGCGATCTTCGCCCCGGCGGTGGCCTCCGCACACTCGCGGCCGCATCACCCATGGCGACATGGTGGCGACGTCTACGTCAACGACAACACCGCGACGGCGAATACCGTCGCGGCGTTCCACCGCCGCGCCGACGGTTCGCTTCAAGCGCTGCCCGGCTCGCCGTTTGCCACGGGCGGCGCGGGAACCGGCGCCGGCATCGGTTCGCAGGGCTCCCTGCAAACCGCCTTCGGCGGTCGCTACGTACTTGCCGTCGACGCCGGTTCCAGCCAGATCTCGGTGCTGGCCGTCGGCCGGGGCGGATCGCTGCGCCCCGTTCCCGGTGCAACCGTCAGCTCCGGCGGCGGCCAGCCGGTCAGCATCGCAGTGCACGACAACCTCGTCTACGTGGCCAACGCCGGTGCCGCTCCCGGGTCGACGAACTACACCGGCTTCGTGCTGGGCTCCGATGGCGTGCTGCACCCGCTGCCCGGGTCGACGATCGCGCTCCCGGACGGCTCGCAGCCCGGTGACGTGCTGTTCGACGCCACTGGCTCGAAGCTCGCCGCGACGCGCGTCGGAACCTCGCTGATCGACAGCTTCGTCGTCGGTCACGACGGCCGGCTGCAGGAGGCGTCCGGAGCCCCGTACGCCGCTCAGGGGCCAGGTCCGTTCGGCAGTGAGTTCCGCCCCACCGATCCCGCGGAGCTGTATGTCTCAAATGCCCACGGCGGGGCTGGTAACGGGACGGTCTCGGCCTTCCGCGACGCGTGGGACGGGACACTGACCTCGATCGGTGCCTCGCCGTTCGCCGATCAGCAGACCGCACCGTGTTGGGTGGAGATCTCCCACGACGGGCGCTACCTGTTCGCGGTCAACACCGCCCAGCCGAGCATCTCGTCCTACGCGATCCGGCGTGACGGCACGCTGACGCTGCTCGGCAGCACCCCGTTTCGCAGTCCGACCGGACTGGGACCGGTCGACGCTCGCCTGAGCCCCGATGGGGACACGCTGTTCGTCGTCGACGGGGGCACCAGTCAGGTCAGCGCCTTCCGGGTGGACGGCGGCACTCTCACCGAGCTGCCCTCCTCGCCGACGGACCTGCCGGCAGGGGCGACGCCGTTCGGGATCGTCGTCAGCTAGGGAACGTCGGGGTCCGGCGCCGGGCGGCGCCGGACCCCTAGCATTTGCGGCGGCCATGGCCAGCCCGCTGCCCGCCCCACCGGACCGACTGGTCCCAGCGCGGCTACTGTCGCTGAACGTCGGCCTGCCGCGCGACGTGCAATGGCACGGCCGGACCGTGTACACCGGGATCTGGAAGGACCCCGTGGACGGACCGCGGATGGTGACCGCCCTCAACGTCGACGGTGACGGCCAGGGAGACCTGAAGGGGCACGGCGGGGTCAACCGGGCGGTGTTCGTCTACCAGATCGAGTCCTACCGCTACTGGCAGGAACAGCTGGACCGCCACGACTTCGTCTACGGCCAATTCGGCGAGAACTTCACCGTCGAGGGAATGGCCGACGACGAGGTCTGCATCGGCGATCGCTACCGGATCGGAGAGGGGATCTTCGAGGTCAGCCAGCCGCGGGTGACCTGCTACCGGCTCGGGCTCCGGATGGACGAGCCGCGCATGCCCTCGCTGGTGGTCGCCCACCACCGGCCCGGCTTCTACCTGCGCACCATCCAGGAGGGGCGCGTACGCGCCGGCGACGCGATCCACAAGATCGCCGCCGGCCCCGGGGCGATGACCGTCGCCGAGATCGATGCACTGCTGTACCTGCCGCATCGCACGCGCGCGTCGCTGATCCGTGCGGTCAGAATCCCGGCGCTCAGCGAGGGCTGGCGGGGATCGTTTCGCGACCTGCTCGACGAGGCCGAGGCCAACGGGCCGTCGGCGCCCGCGCCTCCACCGGCGTGGAGCGGGCTGCGCCCGCTGTGCGTCGAGGCGGTCGAGCCCGAGAGCGCGACCGTCGTCTCGATCAGGCTCCGGCCGCAGGAGGGCGACGCAGCTCCGCCGGCTCTGCCGGGCCAGTTCCTCACGCTTCGCGTCGCGCCTGATCCGGCGGCCGGGCCGCTGATGCGCACCTACTCGCTGACGGGGCCGCAGAACGGTCGCGAATACCGAATCAGCGTCAAACGCGAGCCACACGGCGCGGCCAGCGGCTACCTGCAAACCCGGCTGCGCGCCGGCGACGTGCTGCAGGCGGCCGCGCCCCGCGGATCGTTCGTCCTCGCCCCCGGCTCGCGGCCGGTCGTCCTGATCAGCGCGGGGGTGGGAGCCACGCCCGTGCTGGCGATGCTCCACGCACTCGCCGCCGAGCGCGGCGAGCGTCCGGTGTGGTGGCTGCACGGCGCCCGCGACCGCGCCGAGCATGTCTTCCGCGCCGAGGTCGCGGAGCTCCTGGCTGCCCTTCCCGGCGCATACCGGATCGTCTGCTACTCCCGGCCCGGGCCCGACGATCATCCCGGCCGCGACTTCGACGTCGCCGGGCGCCTCGACGGCGCCGTCATCGATGATCACGACGTACCGGTCGACGCCGACTTCTACATCTGCGGCCCCGGCGCCTTCATGCACGACATCACGGCGGCGCTTGCTGCCCGCGGGACAGCCGCGACCCGCGTGCGCAGCGAGATCTTCGGACCGAGCGACGCGAGCACTCCGGGGGTGGTGGCGACCGGCGCCGCGCCGGCGCCGCACCCCCCGGCGGGCGATCCCGCCGCCGGCGGGCTCGTCTCGTTCGCACGCAGCAACCTCACGGTGCCGTGGGATCCGTCGTTCGGATCGCTCCTCGAGTTCGCCGAGGCATGCGACGTGCCCGTCCGCTGGTCCTGTCGCACCGGTGTCTGCCACACCTGCGAGACCGGGCTGGTGTCAGGCGAGGTGGACTACGCGCCCGAGCCCCTGGAGCCCGCCGAGTCCGGCACGGCGCTCATCTGCTGCTCGACGCCCAGGGGCGAGCTGATCCTCGACCTGTAGCGGGCGCAGGCGGCGTAGGCAGTTCCCGGCGGGCGTCAACACGTATCGCGCCTATCTGCTGCCGTGGGGCTCGAAGGGTGGCCGTCTCAGTCGACGGTGACGGGCGCCAGGTGCCCGGCGGCCACCGTTTCGATCGCCCGCGCGGCGTGCCGCGTCCCCGGATCGCTGGACAGCCGCTCGGCGATGGCCGCCATCCGGCTCCGCCGGGCCTCGTCGGCCAGCAGGTCGTCGAGGGCGCCGATCAGCTGCTCGGGCTCGTGGCCGTAGGTGTCCAGGCGGACGCCGAAGCCGGTCTCGTCCACTCGCTGGGCATTGTCGTACTGATCCCAGAAGAGCGGGAGCACGAGCATCGGGCAGCCGAAGTGCAGGCACTCGGTGACCGTGTTATTCCCTCCGTGGGTGAGCACCGCGTCGGCCTGGGGGAGGATCGACGTCTGCGGGAGGAACTCGCTGCCGTGGACGTGGGCGGGCACCCGGAGCAGCTCGTGCTGGGGGCCGAGGGAGACGACGAGCTCGATCGCTTCGTGGCCGGCGAGGGTGTCGATCAGCCGCTGCATCAGCTCGATGTCGGCGGAGCCGAGCGAGCCGAGGCTGAGATAGACGAGCGGCCGCCCGCCGGCTCGCTCATCCGATCGCTGCCACGGCGGCTCGAAGCCCCGCACGCAGGATTCGAGCGCCAGCCAGCGCCCGGCCGGGGCCGCAGCCCGCGGGTAGTCGAGCTCGCGGGGATATAGGTACAGGTTCAGCCACGGCGAGACGCCGATGAGCTCTGAGTCGGGTAGCGGCGGCGCGCCGCGCTCGAGGCAGAAGGCGCTGTGCTCGGCGTGCAGTGGTCCGAGCGCGCGCCGGTACTCGGCCCAGTACGCGTCCGATGCGGCCCGCGGACCCTGGGTCGGATAGCCCGAGAACGTCGGCGGGACAAGCTCGTCCTTGAGCTCGGCGGGATTGCAGGAGACGATCCGTACCCATGGGCGGCCGCCGGCGGCCAGCGCCGGAAAGGCGACCACGTTGTCCTCGACGACGACGTCGGCATCGATCTCCTCGATGATCTCGCGCAGGCGGTCGTCGACATAGCGGGCACCGTCGATCAGCGCCCGGAAGGTGGGGGCGATGAACGCCTCGAGCTGTTCGATCGTCGGGCGCCGGAACACCGGAGCGGTCTCGCGGATGTAGTCCTTCCAGAACTGGCCGGGCACCTCCTCGTGCTCCGGAGGCGGTGCGAGGCGCATCAGCCGCTCTTCGAAGCCCCGCGCCTCGAGCGTCCCGGCGAACGACTCCTCGAGAATGAACACGACCCGGTGGCCGCGCTCCTGCAGCACCGCGGCGATGCCGGCGCAGTTGTTCGTCGGGCCATAGGCGCCCTCGGGGAAAAAGGCGATCGTCGCCATCTCGTGGCTGCGGAACGCTAACCCATCGCGAGGGCGAGCCGGAAGTGGGTGAGATCGGGCCCGGAGGCGGTGGCGTCGCCGGTCGCCCACCGGGCTACCGCCTCGCCGATCGCGGGGGAGTGCTTGAAGCCGTGGCCGGAGCAGGCGGAGACGATCAGGACGGCATCGTGATCAGGGTGCTCGTCGATCACGAAGCGGTTGGCGCGCGTGCTGGTGTACAGGCAGGAGGCGCTGCGCAACGTCCGCGGACCCAGCCACGGCAGCCGATGGCGGACGTAGTCGCGGTACAGGTGCTCGCTCTGGGAGCGGGTGGCGGGATGCTGGCGGCCGTCGGGTTGGCTCGTCGTCTCATACGACTCCGTGCCGAGCTTCACGCCGCCGGCGCGACCATCGACCGCGGGAAAGCCGTAGAAGCCGTCGAGGTGGACGAATTCTCCTCGCTCACCGCCGAAGTCCCAGACGAAGACCGGCATCTCGCGCAGCCGTTCGTAACCCTCGCGGATCTCGAACCAGTGCAGCAGCTGGCGGTAGACGGCCACCAGCTGCCGACCCTCGGGAAAGAGCTGCGGGAGCCAGGCCCCGGCGCACAGCACCAGCCGGTCGGCGGTGTGGGTGCCGGCGTCGGTCGTGACCGTCACCCCGGCACTCGAGGCCGACCACCCGGTGACGCGCTCGCCGGGGCACAGCCGGGCGCCCTCGCGCTGGGCGAGGTCCAGCTGGACGCGCACGGCGGCCTCGGGCCAGACGATGCCGGCCGACGGCTCGTAATAGGCCTCGGTCTCGTCATCGACGGAGAACATGGCCAGCCGCCGCCGGAGCTGTGCGTTATCGATGCGCTCGTGCTCGATCCCGAACCGCTGCGCCAGTGCCTGTGTCTGCTCGAAGAACGGGCTCCCCGGGCGCGACAGGATCAGCCCGCCGCACTGGGTCAGCAGCCGTGCGCCCGACTGCTCCTCGAGCTCGCGCCACAGCTGATGCGAGCGCTGGACGAGCGGGACGTACTCGGCGCCCTCGCCGACCGCCAGGCGGGTGATCCGGGTCTCGCCGTGCGTGGACCCGTACGCGTGGGGCGGGGTGTACTGGTCGATGCCGGTGACCGAGACGCCCCGTCGCACCAGCTGTAGGCAGGCGGCGCTCCCCATCGCCCCCAGGCCGACGACGATCGCTTTCACAGGATGATGAGGACGAGTGCGACGGCGAGCGGGAGACCGATCGAGACGGCCACCGCCAGGATGATCATCCACCGGACGAGCGGGTCCTTGGGCACGTTCCAACCCTTCCCGAGCCCGCGGGCGGCCAACCGGGCCGGCTCACCGCTTGAGCTCGATGACCTTGGTCCGGGTCATCGTCGATTGTCCGATCGGCGCGAAGCTGACCCCAGAGGTGGAGCAGAACCTCATCGCTGCGCTCGTCTGAGGGCTGTCGTCGAGGCTCGCGGCTAGCGATCGGGTCTTCGCGTACAGCGAAGTGTTGTTGTTGCTCTCGTTCAGCCGGGTGGCCCAGACGATCACTGACGGACGGTTGCGGTCGCGGATCACCATGTCGCGGACGTTCTGGAGCACGATCGCCTGGAAGGCGGCGTCGCCGATGTACTGCCATCCCGGCGGCTCCTCCCACACCATCAGGCCGAGCTCGTCGCCCCCGAGGTCCCCGTGTGCACCTCCGGACACGCCGACAACCTACCAGGGACCGACGAGCGGCTGGTCGGGCTCCGGCTCAGACGCGGAAGCTGGTCAGCGTTTGCGGCGCGAACAGCTCCTCGGGCTCGAGTCGGCGCGGCGTCAGCCCCTGCTCGTGCATGTAGCCGAGGAAGGCAGCGAGCGTCGTCCGGTTGGCTTCGACGCCGTAGGGCCACAGGTCCTCGCCGAACAGCCCGTGCGCGGCCGTCGCCCGAGCGGCGGCCCAGGGGATCGGCGAGCGGGGGACGTTCGTGTCGACGGCCCGCGTGAGGCTGCGATCCTTGGCGGCGGTGAACGCCTTGAGCAGGTTGGCGGCCACCCAGGGGTACTCGCGGTGCACGTCGCCGCGCAGGACGAGGACGTGCATGATCGGGTAGATCCCAGTGCGCCGGTAATACTGCTCCTCCACCGCCTGCGTGTCGGAGAACAGGCGGACGATCTGCCCGGAACGGTCCTCGAAGGCGGCCGGGGAATGGGGGGCGATGATCGCCTCGATCTCGCCGGCGAGCAGCAGCTCGGTCAGGGATCGCTTACGTTCGGCCTCGATCGTCATTCCCGCCGGCGGGACGATGTCGAGGCCCTCGATGCGTCCCGGCTCGTTGGTGCCGCCTTGCACCCAGCGGATGTCGCCGAGGGAGACGCCGTATTCGTGCTGGAGCAGCGCGCGGGCGTAGACGGTCGCCGTCACCGACCATTCGGGCACGCCGACCCGCGCGCCGGCGAGTGCACGGGGGTCGTCGCGCGGACCATCGGGCCGGATGTAGATCGCCGAGTGACGGAACATCCGAGACGGAAAGACGGGGATGGCGATCACCGATTCGTCGCCCTGGCCGCGCAGCGTCGCGTACTTGGCCAGCGAGAGCTCGGAGATCTCCCACTCCCGGTGGCGCGAGAAGCGAAAGAAGATCTCCTCGGCCTCGAAGAGCAGCGTTGTGAGGTCGACGCCGTCCACCGGGATGACTCCGCTGAGGACGTCGCGGACCTGGTCGGAGTCGTTGATGGCCAGCGTGAGCCGCACGTTGCGCCGACCACTCGTCACGCACGGGAACATAACAACGGTTGCGCACGTGCTGCGCACGTCCGGCCGGGGGGCGCATCGGTACGATCCCGACGTGAGCGTGGGCACGCATGTGCTCCTCGGGCTGTGCGGGCTCGTCGGCGGAATCGGCATCACGGCACTGGGGCCCGGGGGCGTGGTCGTCACGATCGGCCTGTTCGCGTTCTCGGGTCTGTCGCCGGCGCAGATCGCCGGCACGGCGATCGTGACCAACGTGGGCGCCGGCCTGCTCGGCGCGGGTGTCTATCTGCGGTCGGGTCAGCTGCGCGAGCCCGGCACCCGACGGCTGGCCCGGACGCTGATCGCCTGCGCGGTGCTCGGCACACCGCTCGGCGTGCTCGCCAATGCCCACGTTTCCGGGCCTCTGTTCGGGGCGCTGCTGGGCGCCTGCGTCATGGCCGTGGGCATCCTGCTCTACGTGCGTGTCCAGCGCCCCGGCCCCGTGTCGCCCCAGCCGGGGTCGGTGCCCCGGGGGCCCCGCCTGGGAATCGGCGGCGCCGTGGCCGTGATCAGCGGCCTGTTCGGCCTCGGTGGACCGCTGCTCAGCGTGCCGCTTCTGATCGCGGCCGGCACGCCGATGCTCGCCGCGCTGGCGGCCGCCCAGGCGCAGTCGGTCGTGATCGCGGGCGTCGGCACGATCGGCTACGCCCTCCAGGGGGACGTGGCCTGGTCGCTCACCCTGGTCGTCGGCGTCCCCCAGCTTGCCGGCGTGGTCATCGGCTGGCGCCTGGCCCACGCGATTCCGGCCGATCGCCTGCGCATCGTCCTCGCCGGCGCGCTGATCCTCGCCGGTCCCTATCTGATTCTGCGCAACGCCTGATCCGTGGGCCGCCGCCCGGCCCGGCGGTCATCGTCGTTCGGCGGCGTACGCGCGGATGCGCCCGGCGCTGACCACGGCTGCCCCGCCCCGCTCCTTCGCTGTGCTCAGCGCCTGATCCGCGGCATGGAGGAGATCCTCGGCCGTGACTCCGGGGCTCCACTCGGCCACCCCGATCGACGCATCGACCGGCCCGTCGAGGGTGTCGGTGACGCTCTCGGAGACGGCCGCGCGTACCCGCTCGGCCAGTCCGGTGGCCGCGGCATCGTCGGTCTCAGGGAAGATCGCGACGAATTCGTCGCCGCCGTAGCGCCCGAGCCTGTCCTCGCTGCGAATCGCGGAGCCGATCGCCTTGGCGACCTCGGCGAGCAGGTGGCTCCCGTACAGGTGGCCATGACGCTCGTTGACCAGCTTGAAGTCGTCGAGGTCGAGAAAGCAGCACGAAAGGCTCAGCTGATGACGCTCGGCGCGACGGATCTCGCGGTCGAGCTCGTGCCGGATGGCGGTGTAGTTGAGGCAGTGGGTCAGGCCATCGAGCTGGGCGGACGCCAGCAGTCCGTCGAGCAGGCCGGGCTCATCCAGGCACAGGGAGGCGAGGCGGCCGTGCGACTCCACCGCGTCCAGCAAAGCGGCGTGATCGCCGGGCGGGGGGCCCGGGAAGGCCGCGCACAGCGCGCCCGTCAACCCGGTCGCCGAGCGGATGCCGACGCCCGCCGCGTACGTCACGTTGAGCCCGCCTGCCGCCCCGCTCGACAGGCCGTCGTCGAACCACAGCGGTTCGAGGACCGCGCGTTCGAAGTTGAACGCGCGGCCCACAAAACCGCCGGTCAGAGAGGCGGGTAGGTCGTCGAGAGCCATCGCGTCGCCCCACGCGCTCAGCACTCGAACGAGCTCACCCGCTTTGTCGGAGACGGCCATCAACCCGGCCGTCGCCCCCACCGTATGCGCGAACCCCCGCACGATCAGATCCAGCCCGGCGGTGCTCAGCATGTCGAGCCGCGCCGAGTCGCCGCTCACCCCGAGCGTCGAAGCTGCCGGAACTTCGTCCCGCTGATAGCTGCTAGCTGATTGCGGTCCAAACACGAGCGGTTACACGGACTCCGAGAGTCCACTGGTCGGTACACGGACCAGGAGCCACGGCCATTCATCGACCGATCGCTCGTTCCGCTCTCTGTGGCGCAACCCCCGCCACGGTCGGTGACCGCACGCTGGGATCGCTGTGGCGGCAAGTATATGAGAAAGAACGTTTACGGGACGGCGATTGAGCAAATCCGGTGAGCGCGCCGTCGATGGGCTACTGTGATAAGGGCTACCACCCGTCGGGCTTCTCTCGTCTCTGCCACCCGCGGCGGTTCTGCCCCAGCGAAGAGACGCGGAAGGGGGACCATCCATGGAGACCACGTCAGGCTGCAACTCCCTGTCGTCCGGCCAGTTGGGGGCGGCCATTGCCAACGAGCTCGGCAAGATGATCTCCGAGTTCGTCGGGCGCGGCGCCACCAAGTCGCGCGCGTTCGTCCACAACGACCTGGTCGTCCTCCTCCTCGAGGACGGCGCCACGCGGGCCGAGGTCAATCTCGTCGCCGCCGGCCGTCCCGAGCTCGTTCGTGAGCAGCGCGATGTGCTGCAGCGTGCGATGGAGGATCAACTGGTGGCGGCGATCGAGCGTCTCACCGGGCGCACGGTCCGCACGTTCCTCTCCGGGTCCAGTACCCACGGCGAGTCCGCCGTCGAGGTCTTCGTGCTCGAGCCCGAGGCCCCGCCGCCAACGCGGGCGGGCGGCGACCTTGATCCTGGCGGCGTGCCCGGTACTGTCTAGACAGGGAAGGGTTCGAACGGGTCACCGATCCTGAGGGCCATGCCCGTCACAACAAAAATCTGATCGACGGACGAGGCCTCGCTGGCCTCGGCGGAGTGAGGAGTTAGGCCAGGTGGAAGCATCCTCAGAAGGTAATCCCGGCTCTCTCAAGGGAGGTCGGTTGCTGGCGGCGATCTCAACGTCGATCGTGGCCATCCTGCGGGAGCATTACGGGCGCGGCCCGATGAAAGCCAAGACGTACGCGCTCGACGACATCATCGTCGTCGTGATGCGCGGCAGCGGTTTCACCGCGCTGGAACAGACAATCATGGACAGCGGCGAGCCGGAGCGGATCGTCGAACTGCGTGAGGACTTCCAGCGGATGATGGCCACGCGGTATCAGAAGACGATCGAGGAGCTGACCGGTCGCAAGGTCGTCGCGTTTCTCTCGCAGGCCCACGTCGAGCCGGACATCACGATGGAGGTCTTCTTCATCGACAAGCCGCTCGAGGGCTTCGGCGCCCTCGAGCTGATCGAACCGGAATAACCGCAGCCGTCCCGACAGGCAGGCGGGCTACACGCCCGCCTCCTGGGGGAACCGCAGCGGCTCGGCATCCAACCGCACGGCGTTGGCCGGCAGCTGATAGCGCGCGTACGGCAGCACGATGATCTTGGCCTTCGGCCCGTGGCGCTCCATCGCCGCCGCGAACGCCTCGTCGAGCGAGGTCGTGGCGTCGATGCCGATATCGGCGGCCATCTCGAGGTTCTCCTTCAGCGTCACGAGCGTCAGGTGCTTGCGGGTCATCACCTCGTAGATGGGCGCCCAGATGCAGCCCGCCCACATCTGGATCTTGCGGTGATGGATGTCGCGCAGGACGCGCTGGTAGTTCTCCTGGGTGGGAGGCATGTAGGGCTTCATCAGATCCATCAGCGCCAGGCCGGGGAAGTCGCCCACCTCGGTGTGCACACCCGGCGAGGGCGAGCAGTAGATGATCGAGCCGCCGTCGCGCAGCACGAAGTCCGAAGACATGCATCCCCAACCGGTGTGAAAGAACAGGTGGTCTGTGGGGGCGAACACGCCGCATACGACGATGTCGGCCTGGCCTGTCTTGGCGACGGGGTTCTCGTAGGCGTAGATCGAATTGAACTTCTCGATCGCGTGCCGATGTGATTCAGGGTGGGCGCCGCCGATGATGTCGATCACCCGCCCGCGGGTGTCGAGCAGCACGTTGAGCGTGTAGTCCAGCCCCGTCATCGTCGCGATCTCGTCGATGTCGGAACGCATCGGGCCGGCCAGCGCGCCGTAGTGGGTCTGCGGCGACATCGTGAAGTTGCAGTGGTTGGACTCGATCGTCTCGTCCGAGGCCACGCCGGGCATGATCAGCTTGCCGCCGCCGCCGTACCCCCAGTGGTTGGCCTGGGCGTGCCCGATGGCGATCTTCACGTCGCGCCTGACGACCTCCGAGTGAACCCACACCGGCGTGCCCCGCGACGTGACACCGAGATACGAGTAGGCCTTTTCGTTGCGCGGCTCGTTCTGGTGAAACGAGATTCCCATCCGCTCCATGCGATCCAGGTTCTCCCGTCCGACCTTCATCTCGATGTCGGTCTCCGACAGCGGGAAGACCTTGCCGTTGCCGGTGATCACACAGGCGTCGGTGACGCCCGCCTCCTCCAGCATGTCGAGCACCGCTGGGAGTAGGCGCGACGTGGGAGTGGGGCGGAACTGGTTGTCGATCACGATCGCCACCGATCTGCCGCCTTCAATCAGCTGCGCAAACGGCGGCCCGTTGACCGGTTCGCGGAGCGCGGCGCGGCACGCCTCGGTGGCGTCGGGCACCGGTGCGGGCTCCTCCGGGTAGATCGCGGCCACCAGGTTGGCGTCGGGTACGTCGAGCTCCAGCTCCTCGCGGTAGACCTTGCTCTCGTCGTCGGCGGAGCCGATCGTCAGCGGGTCCATTGACTCGTAGGGGATCTTCAGGTTGGCCATCTCTCCTCCGGTTCTTGGCGGGTTGGTTCACGATCGGATACGGCGAACGAGGGACATCAGGCGGGCGCGCGCCAGGCTCCACGCGAGCGCGCCCCCGTGTAGCTGCGTCGGCTCGGCGACCTCGCCGGTCTTCAGCGTCTGCTCGACCCCCCGCCCGAACTGCGCAAACAGCTGGCGGCTGACGTCGCCGGCGAGCGAGCGCCCGAACTGGGCGGCCCGCCCAGACAAAAACAGCTTCGCCTGCGCGCGCACGCGCGTGCCGCCGCCGTCCCGGGGCTCGGCGGAGATCAGCAGATCGGCGCGCACACCCCCGCCCGAGATGTCGCGCCCGGCGGCGATCGCGCGCAGCGAACGTGCCGACCCATCGCGTTCGAGCACGTGAGCGGCGCCGGCGAACGTCAGGCGCATCGGCCCCATGTGGATGCGCGCCTCGCCCTCGTAGCGATCGTCGCCGAGCTCGCGGCTGAGGTCGACGCCCGGCAGCAGCCGGCTCATCCTCGGGAAGTCCTGGAGGAGCTCCCACGTCTCCTCAGGCGCAGCGTCGATCTCGGTGACGACGTCGACTGTCTCATTGGGTTGCCCCTCGGGGACCGCCAGATCGACGGCGGCCGCGCCGCCCGACGGGGTGGCTGCGGCCCGCTCGGCGCTCTGTGCGAGCGCCGCCGCCTCGCCGGCCGGCGCACCCCCCGCGCGCACGAGGATCGGCCGGCCCAGCGCCCCGGGGGCGGGCAGCCCGTCGGGATGGGACGCGGCGACCTCGCGCACGGCGTCGACGATCCCGGCGTAACCGGTGCAGCGACACAGCACCCCGGACAGCTCCTCGCGCAGGTGCGCCTCGTCGACGGCGCCGTCGCGCAGCAGGTCATAGGAGCTCATCAGAAAGCCGGGGGTGCAGAATCCGCACTGCAGGCCGTGGTGGCGGCGAAACGCCTCCTGCAACGGATGCAGGTCGTCCACCGCGCCGAGCGCCTCGACGGTCGTCACCTCGGTCCCGGCGGCCTGGACGCAGAACATCAGACACGAGCGCGCGGCCGCGCCGTCGACGAGCACCGTGCACGCTCCGCACACGCCGTGCTCGCAGCCGACGTGGGACCCGGTCAGTCCCAGGCGATGGCGCAGGGCGTCGACCAGTGTCAGTCGCGGTTCGACGTCGAGTGTCACCTCGGTGCCATTCACCGTCAGTGTCACCTCAGTCATGGCCCAGCGCCTCCGTCAGGCCGCGCGCCACCAGCGTCCGCACCAGCCGCCGGCGGTAGCCTGCGCTGGCGTGCATGTCGCCGGACGGGTCGACGGTCTCCGCGAGCTCGGCGGCCACATCCTTCACGGCCGCTCCCCCGTCCAGCTGCGACCGCACGTCGTGGACGACCGGGGTGCCCGCCACGCCCATCAGCCCGACGCGGGCGGGGCCGCCATAGCGCACCCACACCGCGACGCCGCACAGCGCGAAGTCGCCGTGGCGGCGCGCGACCTCCGAAAACGAGAACCCGTCGGCGTCGGTCGCCACCGGCCAGCGGATCGCGGTCAGCAGCTCATCCGTCGCCAGGGCTGTCTGGAACGGGCCCTGGGCGAACGCGTCGCCGGGGATCTGGCGCTCGCCGCCGGGCCCGGTGGCGACGATCGTCGCTCCCAGCACCGCCGCTACCAGGCTGAGCTCCGCCGACGGGTCGGCGTGGGCGACGCTGCCGCCGATCGTCCCCCGGCTGCGGATCTCACGATGGCCGACCCAGGGCAGCGCGGCAGCGATCAGCGGCACCGCGCGCGACAGGCCGTCGCGGCGCTCCAGCGTCCGCTGGCGGACCATGGAGCCGGTGGCCAGCGAGCCGTTGTCGCGCTCCACAACGTCTAACCCCGGCACGGCGGCGAGGTCGACGAGGACCGTCGGGCGGGCCAGCCGCATCGCCATCATCGGCACGAGGCTCTGCCCGCCGGCCAGCGCCTTGGCGCCGTCCTGCGCATGCAGGAGCTCCAGCGCCTCCTTGATGGATGCCGGGCGCTCGTAGCGAAACGGGGCTGCCTTCATGCGCCGTCCTCAGGTCCCCGTGAACTCCGGCTTGCGCTTGTTGACGTACGCGTCGACGCCCTCGGCGAAGTCGTGGGTGGTGCGCAGCAGCGAGTACGCCTTGCGCTCCAGCTCGATCCCCGTCTGCAGGGGACCGTCGGCGCCGGCGTCGATGACCTCCTTGGCCAGCCGCAGCGCGAGCGGCGAATAGCCGAGCAGCATCCCGACGATCCGCTGCACCTCAACGTCCAGCGCCTCGGCATCCTCCACCATTGACGCGAGCAGCCCCCAGTCGTGCGCCTGCTCGGCGGAGAAGCGCTCGCCGGTCATGATGTAGTACTTGGCGCGGGAGCGGCCGAGATAGCGGACGAGACGCTGGCTGCCGCCGCTGCCCGGGATCATCCCCAGCCGGATCTCCGGCTGACCGAACTGCGAGCGCGCCGTGGCCACGCGGATGTCACACGACATCGAAAGCTCCAGTCCGGCGCCGAAGCAGAAGCCGTCGATCGCGACGATCACCGGCTTGGGGCTCCGCGCGGGCGCGGTCAGGTTGTGCCCGAGGTCGACGAACTGATGGGCCTGCACCTCCATGAAGCCGGGGATGTCGCCGCCGGGGCTGAACTGCTCGCCCTCGCCGCGGATCACCACCACCTGGATGTCCTCGTTGGAGTCGATCTCGCGGAAGTGATCGAACATGCGCTCGCGCATCTCCCAAGTGATCGCGTTGAGCTTCTCCGGGCGCGAGAGCGTGAGTACGGCGACGCGCCCGTCGTGCTCGCGCTCGAAGCGGACGTCTCCACCGGTTAGCGGCATCTAGGTCCTTTCTCTTGGTTGGCCAGCAGTTCATTGATCACGGTGCCGTGCACCGGCAGGCGATCGATCTCGACGCCCAGCGGAGCGAGCGCGTCCGACACCGCGTTGGCGAGCGCCACGGGAATGCTCATCGTGCTGCCCTCGGCGGCTCCCTTGGCCCCCAACGGCGTGTGGGGGGACGGCGTCACCACGTGGTCGAGATTCACCTCGAACCCCAGCTCTGCGGCCGTCGGGCAGAGATAGTCCATGAACGACGCAGCCATCATCTGCCCGTCGGGCCCGTAGCGCAGCTCCTCGAGCGTCGCCCCGCCGAGCCCGTGGGCGATCGACCCGCTCGTCTGCCCGTTGAGCAGCATCGGATTGAGCACGGTGCCGCAGTCGTGAACCGAGGTGACCGACTGCACGCGCACCTCCAGGGTGTCGGGGTCGACCTCGACCGCGACCACGTCGGCCACGAATCCGTAGCAGAGCGACGAGTTGATCTCGTCGTTCTGGGTGGCGTGACGCGACTGCGGCGGGGTGAAGGCGGCGTCGGCGTACAGGTTGGCCTCGCCGCCGAGGACACCCGGATCCCAGTGCACGATGCCGGCGGCGTGGCGGAACAGCACGGAGCACTCGGGGTCGTCGGTCATCTGCAGTGTCCCCTCGCGGAGCTCGAGCTCGCCGGCGTCGCACTCAAGCATCACCGCGGCCGCGCGCTTGAGCGTCTCGGCCACCCGGTCGGCGGCCATCACGGCCGCGCTCGTCGTCAGCGGCGCGAACCGACTGGAGTAGCTGCCCGAGGAGACCGTCCACGGCGTCGTCTGCGTGTCCATCTCGACGACGACGTGCACGTGGTCGGACGTCAGGCCCAGCCGCTCGGCGACGACCTCGCGGATGACCGTGCGATGCCCCTGGCCCTGGGGCGTCGAGCCCAGCATCACTGTCACCTCACCGCCGGCGTCCACTGACACCCGGACATGCTCGGTGGAGCCGGACTTCTCGCGGCCCTTGACGCGCTGTTCGGCGGGGGTGGCGATCGCCACGTAGCCGAGGTTGGTGCCTGAGGGATCGACGATCGTCGCCATCCCGACGCCGCGCAACCGGCCCTGTGCGCGTCCCTCATCGCGCTCGCGGCACAGCTCGGCATAGTGCGAACGCTCGAGCGCCAGCTCCAGCGCCGCCGCGTAGTCACCGGAGTCGTAGAGGCCACCGGTCGGCGTCGAATACGGAAAGGCGTCGGCCTCGATCAGGTTGCGCCGCCGCAGCTCCGCAGGATCGAGGTCCAGGCGGACGGCGATCTTGTCCATCAGGCGCTCGAGCCCGAAGTACAGCTGCTGGCCGCCGAAGCCGCGGTTCAGTCCGGTCGGCGCCTTGTTGGTGACCACCGCCCGCGAGCGCAGCCCGACGGCGCCGATCCGGTAGGCGCCGGTCAGGTTGCCGAAGCAGCGATACAGGGTGGCCGGCTCGGGCGGGCGCAGGTAGGCGCCGACGTTGTCGATCAGGTCGGCGCGGAGGGCGAGCACGCGCCCGTCGTCGTCGACCGCCGCGGCGAAGGTCATTTCGCGATCGTTGCCCGCCGAGCTGGCGAGCAGGTGTTCGACCCGATCCTCAATCCAGCGAACCGGGGCGCCCGCCTCCCGGGAGGCGAGGGCCATCAGCGCGACGTAGGCGTACACGCCGGACTTGATCCCGAACGAGCCGCCGATGTCCTCGGGCACGATCAGGCGCACCCGGGCGGGCGAGAGCCCGAGCGCGCCGGCGATCACCGGCTGCATCGTGAACGGGCCGTGGAAGTTGCACCACGCGGTGAGGCGATCGCCCGTGCCGTCACGCTCCCAGTTGGCGATCACCCCGTAGGTCTCGATCGGCGTCGACGAGTAGCGAGGGAAGCCGAACTCCCCCTCGACCACGTGGGCGGCGGCGGCGAACGCCCCCTCGACGTCGCCGTAGGCGAGCGAGCGGTCGGTCGCGACGTTGGAGTCGGCCTCGTCGTGCAGACGGGGCGCGTCGCCGGTCATGGCGTCTCGCACGTCGACGACCGCCGGCAGCGTCTCGTACTGAACATCGACGAGCTCGGCGGCGTCCTCGGCCAGGTGGCGGCTCTCGGCGACGATGACCGCCACCGGCTCGCCGACGTAGCGCACCCGGTCGGTGGCCGCCGGCCGGTAGGGCATCGGCGCCCTGAGCGTCAGCGGAAACGGGCGCAGCACGGCCGTCTGCTCGGGGCCAACGACGCAGCGCACCCCAGGGGCCTTGGCGGCCTGCGACGCGTCGAAGCCGACGATTCGCGCATGGGGGTGCGGGCTGCGCACGATCGCCGCCTCCAGCGTGCCCGGAACCGGATCGATGTCGTCCATGAAGCGCCCGCGCCCGACGAGCAGGGCAGCGTCCTCGAGCCGCTCCACGGACGTGCCGACCCGCCGCTCCTCGGCGACCGCCGCCATCAGGGCGTGGCCTCGCCGCGCGGCTCGTAGTTGCCGGCGACGAGCTCGCGGCGCAGGATCTTGCCGACGGGGCTCTTGGGTATCGCGTCGAGGATCACGATCCGCTTCGGGCGCTTGTAGGCCGCCAGGCCGCTCTGTCCGCGGGTCCACTCGGCGATGCGCCGGGCGCCGTCGTCTCCGGAGGTGTCCCCAGCCACGACGACGAACGCGGTCACCGCGTGTCCCCACTTGTCGTCGGGCACGCCGGCCACCGCCACCTCGTCGACGCCGTCACAGCGGGCGAGCGCGTCTTCGACCTCGAGGGGATGAACGTTCTCGCCGCCGCTGATCACCATGTCGTCGATCCGCCCGGAGACGCGCAGGTTGCCCTCGTCGTCGATCTCCCCGAGGTCGCCCGTGAAGTACCAGCCGTCGCGCAGCGCGCGCTCGTTGGCGTCCGGACGCTGCCAATAGCCGGCGAACGCCTCATCCGACGTGAGCGAGGCGATGATCTCGCCGGTCTCCCCGGGGGAGACCTCCTCACCGGGTCCGACGCGGCGCTCCGGATCCGCCGCCACGAGGCGCAGCCGGGTGAAGAGCCCGGGCCGTCCCGCGCTGCCCGGACGGGCGATCGCATCGGACTCGACGGCGAACGTATAGACCTCGGTGGAGCCGTAGTGATTGATGAAGACCTCCGGCCGGAGGGCCTCGGCGAGCTGCGTCGTCAGCGATTCGGTCATCGCCGCGCCGGCATAGGCCAGCTTGCGCACGCTGGCGCATCCGTCGGCGGCGCCGGGCTCCTGGAGCAGCGCCCAGAAGGCCGTCGGCACCAGATACAGCGCGCTCAGCTGCTCGCGCTCGATCGTGGTGAGCGCTGCCTCCGGCGAGAAGCTCGGCAGAAACGCCGTCGTTCCCCCGATGAGCACCATCGAGACGAGCGAGCGTAGGCCCATCGTGTGATACATCGGCATCGCGCACAGCGTCGACTCGCCGGCCGGGGAATACCGTGCCTGGGTCACGTGCGCCAGGCCGGCGAACACCTCGGCATGCTGGCTGCGCGGGACGCCCTTGGGGCGCCCGGTCGTGCCCGCCGTGTACAGCATCACGCTTGCGTCCTCCTCGCCGACGGCCACGTCGAGCGCTCCGTCGGGCTGCTCGCCGATCAGCGCCTCGAGCTCATCCTCGGCGTGCACGACCCGCGGCGGCTGCTCCGTGTCGAGCTGGGCGAGCGCGTCGTCGACGAGCGCCGCCGTGCTCGCGTCGCACACGAGCGCCCTTGGAGCCGCGTCGCCGATGCAGTAGGCCAGCTCGTCGGGGCTGTAGCGGACGTTGAGCGGGACCGTCCCGGCCCCGAGCTTCTGGCAGGCGAGGTGGACGCTCGCCGCGGGCTCGCCGTTGCCGGCGACGACCGCGACGCGGTCCTCGTGCTCGACGCCCAGCTCGCCCAACCCGCGGGCGAGCCGGTTGGTACGCCGGTCCCATTCGGCGTAGGTGAGCGGGCGCTCGCCGGCGATGGCGACGCGCTCGGGATGGCGCTCGGCCGTCAGACTGAGCGCGCGTCCCAGCAGCATCAGGCGGGTGTTCCCGGGACGACGAACCCCAGTTCCTCGGAGATCGCCGCCGCGGTCTGGATCGTCTGGGAGGCCAGATCGGCCGTGGCCTGATCGTTCAGCCGCTCCAGCGGCAGGCAGCAGCCAACGCTCGCCTGGACCATCCCGGAGAAGTCGCGGATCGGGGCGGCGACGCCGCCGACCGCCGCTCGCCAGGAGCCGCGGTTGAGCGCGTACCCGCGCGTGCGGGTGGCCTCGAGGTCGGCCAAAAGCGCGGCGCGGTCGGCGATCGTCGAGTCCGTGAAGGGCTGCAGTCCCCGCTCGATCAGCATCTCGATCTCGGTGAGCGGCAGGTAGGCGATGATCGCCCGGCCGGTGGCCACGCAGTGCGCCGGTGCCCGCTCGCCGACCCGGGAGACGGGCGCCGTCTCGTGATGGCTCTCGAGCTTGTCGATATAGACGACGTGGCCTGACTCATAGACGGTGAGGTGGACCGCCTCGCCGGTAGCTTCGTTCAGTGCCCGCAGGTGATCGTCGGCGACGGCGCGCAGCGTCTGGCGCGACGCGGCCAGCGCGGCCAGGCTGAAGCACTGAAGGCCCCGGGTGTAGCGGCCGGTCGCCGGGTCCTGAGCGGCGTAGCCGCGCTCACGCAGCGCCGCCAGTAACCGGTGCACGCCTGACGGTGAGAGGGAGAGGCTGCGGGCGATCTCGGTGACGCCGACCGGGCGGTCGGCGCGGGCGAGCAGCTCCAGCACGTCGAGCGTCTGGTCGACGGAGCGCACCGAGGCACGCCGACGAGCTTGTGTCGATGGCGATTCCACTGACATGGGCTAACTGAAACGCGATTCTATATATGGAGCACGAACCGCAGCGTCACCCGTAGTCTTCTCCGTTGATGCCCGGTCTACGCACCGATACGCAAAAGTTGCTCGAGGCGGTGAGGGCAGGCGAGATCAGCACCGAGGCGGCGCTCGACCAGCTGTCCGCGCTGCCGTTCCGCGACCTGGGCTTCGCCCGCCCTGACCTGCACCGAGAGCTGCGCCAGGGCGCGCCCGAGGCCGTTCTCGCCGAGGGCAAGACCCCACATCAGGTGGCCGAGATCGTGCGGGCGATGGTCGAGGGCGGAGCCGGGAGCGTGCTTGTCACCCGCGCCGACGAGGCGTCCCGAGCAGCCGTGCGCGAGGTCGTCCCGAACGCGTCCGAGGATGCCCGCGCCCGGCTGGTGTGGATCGAGCGGGCGCTGCCGGCCGTCCGCGGGGTCGTGACGATCGTCTCGGCCGGCACGTCGGACGGGCCGGTCGTCGCCGAGGCGCGGGTGCGGGCTCAGCTGCTCGGCACCGAGGTCGTCGTGCACGAGGACGTCGGGGTCGCCGGCCTTCACCGCATCGCCCCCGCCCTGCCCGATCTGGAACGCGCCGACTGCGTCGTCGTGGTCGCCGGAATGGACGCCGCGCTGGCGAGCGTCGTCGGCGGGCTGGTGAGCGCACCGGTGATCGGCGTGCCGACCTCCGTCGGCTACGGGATCGCCGAGGGAGGTCGCACCGCCCTGCACGCGATGCTCACCTCGTGCGCGGCGGCGCTGGCGGTGGTGGGGATCGACGACGGCTTCGGCGCGGGCACGATCGCCGCTCGCATCGCCCGGGGGCGCGAGTGATCGCCTACCTGGACTGCGTCGGCGGGATCGCCGGCGACATGACGTGCGCCGCGCTGCTGGACGCCGGAGCGCCCGAAGCGGCGCTGCGCGAGGTCCCGGCGCGGCTCGGGCTGCCCGACGTGGAGCTCCGCCTGAAGCGCACCGAGCGCCACGGCATCGGCGCGCTGCATCTCGACGTGCTCGATCCCCACGAGGGACACCACGACCGCAGCTGGCGGGTGATCCGCCGTCAGCTAGCTGACGCCCACCTCGAGGCCGGCGTGCGCGAGCGCGCCCTAACCGTGTTCGAGCGCCTCGCCGAGGTGGAGAGCTCCGTGCACGGGGTGGCGCTCGACGACGTTCACTTCCACGAGATCGGCGCGGTCGACACGCTCATCGACGTCGTCGGCGCGGTCACGCTCCTCGATGCGCTCGGCGTGTCACGGGTGGTGTGCTCGCCGCTGCCGATGGGCGGCGGCACGACGCGCGCGGCTCATGGCGTACTGCCGCTTCCGGCTCCCGCGACGGCGGCGCTCCTGGTCGGCGCACCGGTCTTCGGCGTCGCGCTGCAGGCGGAGCTGGTGACCCCGACGGGTGCCGCGCTGGCCGCGACAATGGCCGACGATTGGGGCCCGCTGCCCGCCATGACGCTCCGGCGGGTCGGCTACGGCGCGGGCACGGCCGACTTCCCCGAGCGGGCCAACCTGGTGCGGGTGCTCCTGGGCGAGGCTTCGGATCTCGCCCTTGGCGAAGTCGTCGTGCTGGAGACGAATCTCGACGACCTCCTGCCCGAGCTCGTTCCCGACGCCGCCGAGCAGTGCTTCGCCGCGGGCGCGCTTGACGTGTGGACCGCGCCGGTGACGATGAAGAAGGGGCGGCCGGGCCTGGTGCTGTCGGCGCTGGCCCGTCCCGCCGCGCAGGACGCGGTCGCCCGGGTGATGCTTCAGCACACGAGCGCGCTGGGGGTGCGCGTCGCCCGGTGGGCGCGCTACGAGCTCGCGCGGGAGGTCATCACCGTCGCGGTCGGCGGGCGCCCCGTGCGCGTCAAACTCGGCCTGATGGAGGGGCGAGTCGTCAACGTCGCCCCCGAGCACGACGACTGCGCGGCGGCGGCCGCCGGCACCGGTGCGGCGGTACAGTCGATCTGGGCGGCGGCTCTGGCCGCGGCCCGGGAGGAGCTTTCGTTGTGACCGCCAGGGTCAGACAACTGCATCAGCTGATCGAGCCGCTGGGCACGGCGATCGTCGCCTTCTCCGGCGGCGTCGACTCGTCGCTGGTGGCCGCGCTGGCGGCGCGCGCGCTCGGTGCGCGGGCGCTGGCCGTGACTGCCGTGTCGCCGGCGCTGGCGAGCGGTGAGCTGCGCGGTGCCCGCGGCGTGGCGGCCGCCGTCGGGATCGCGCATCGCACGATCACCACCGACGAGCTCGCCCGTCCGGAGTACCGCCGCAACGATCGCTTCCGCTGCTACCACTGCAAGACCGAGCTGTATGACCGGCTGGAGATGGTGGCCGCCGCCGAGGGCTACGCGGCGGTGCTGTCCGGCGCTAACGCCGACGACGCCGGCGACTGGCGGCCGGGCCTGCGCGCCGCCGCCGAGCATGGCGTGCGCCATCCGCTGCTCGAGGCGGGCGTCGGCAAGGACGAGGTGCGCGCGATCGCCCGAGAGCTCGGCGTGCCGAGCGCCGAGAAGCCCGCGTCGCCGTGCCTGGCCTCGCGCCTGCCCTACGGAACGCCGGTCACGCCGCGGGCGCTTGCCCGGGTGGACCGCGCCGAGCGGGCGGTCCGCGCGCTCGGTTTCCCCGTGCTGCGCGTGCGTCACCTCGGCCCGCTGGGACGCGTCGAGCTGGCGGCCGCGGATCTGCCGCGCGCGCTCGCCGATCCAGCGCCGGTGATCGCCGCCGTGCGCGGCGCCGGCTACCGGCGAGCCGAGATCTCCGAGCAGCCGTTTCGCTCGGGGTCGCTGAATGTCGCCGTCGTTCAGGCGGCCGACTCGCCGAGGTAGCTCGCGGTCAGCAGCGAGCTGTCCCGGCGCAGGGTCTCCGCGCTCTCGTGCAGGGCGATCTCGCCGTGGGAGAGGACGTAGCCGCGGTCGGCGATCTCCAGCGCCAGGTGCACGTGCTGCTCGACGAGCAGCACGGCTGTGCCCGCGGTGTCGGCCGCGTCGCGGACGACGGGCAACAGCCGCTCGACGATGATCGGCGCCAGGCCGAGGCTGAGCTCGTCGAGCAGCAGCAGCTTGGGGCGGCGCAGCAGAGCACGCGCGATTGCCAGCATCTGCTGCTCGCCTCCGGACAGCAGCCCGGCCCGGCGTCCGCCCAGGTCGCGCAGCGCAGGGAAGTGCTCGAAGGCGGCCTCATGGTCGTCGCCATGTCCGTCGAGGCGGAAGTGCTCGGCCACCGTCAGGCCGAAGAAGATCCCGCGGTCCTGGGGCACGTGCACGATCCCGGCCCGCACGCGCGCCGGGGGCGAGACACCCGCCTGGTCGCGCCCCTCCAGGCTGATGGTTCCCGCCACCGGCGTCAGCAGGCCCGAGATGGCCCGTAGCGTGGTCGTCTTGCCGGCTCCGTTGGCGCCCATCAGCGCCACCACCTCCCCGGGAGCCACCGACAGCGTGATGTCGCGGATCACGGGCGGCCCGTCGTACCCGGCGCTCAGGCCCTGAAGCTCAAGTATCGCCGTGGCGACCGGGGCGCCGGCGCTCACCGGCGGTCGTCCCCCGCCGCGGCCTGGCGGAAGCACCGCGGCGACTGGCCGTAGACGCGATGGAACAGACGACTGAAGTGCGGTGCGCTTGGCAGTCCCCAGCGGGTGGCGATGCTCAGGATCGAATGGTGGGCGAACGCCGGATCGAGCAGATCGCGGCGGCAGTGCTCCAGGCGCTCTGACCGGATCCACTCCGACACGGTGTGCCCCTCTCCGGCGAACACGCGGTGCAGGTACCGAGTCGAGACGAAGCACGCCCGCGCCACCTGCTCGGGGTTGAGTGCGGGATCGCCCAGATGGGCCTGGATGTAGGCCTTGGCCTGGAGGAACAGGTCGCGGCGGGAGCGGGGATGGCTGGCCGGCGAGGCGTCGAGGTCCAGGTACAGCCGACGGACGAGGTCGATCACGCGCTCGGCCAGGTCCGTGTCCTCGTGATCGATGCTCCCGTCGGCGAGCCCCGCGGCCGTGCCGCAGAAGAACCGGGCGGCAAGCCGCGGCAGCCCTGCCTGACCGGGGATGCGGACGGCGGTCAGGCGTGAGACCTTGGCGTTGAAGTCACGGCCGAGTAGCGGCCGGGGCAACTTCAGCGTCAGCACATCGAAGTCCTCGTCGGCGTGCAGGACGACCGGCTGCGCGGTGTCGTACACGGCCATGTCGCCCGGGCCGAGAACCGAGGCGCGTCCCTGCTGGGCCTTGTGCAGATGACCGCGCAGGAGGATCGAGAAATGCAGCGTCTCGTCGTTGCCGGCAGCGATGTCTCGCCGGCTGCGGGTCATCGTGTTGGCCGAGGCGGCCACCCGGAACATCCCCATCGACGCCAGCGTGTCGCGCCACATCCGGGCGCGGAAGCGCTCGCGCCCGTCGGCGCGGATCTGGAGCGGGTGGTAGGCGTCACGGGAGGCGTTGGTCCAGAACTCGACACGGTTCTGTTCCTCCACGACGCCGGTATCAATCAGCAAAGTCATTCCCAAAAGGACGCGATCCTGTGCGGATCGCTGCCTGTGTCTCCCTCTCCCGAGCAGACCGCTGAACGAGTGAATCTACCAGCGACGGTGGGTGAAGTCGACTGAGAACCGCCCTGCTCAGTGGCTGTTTTCGCCCGACTTGACGATCTGCGAACCGTTGGCTGCGATGAGTTGTCGTTCAGCGCACTCCCGGGGGCGGACGGTCGCTTCCGCGGTGTCCGCGCTCCTACGATCGCCGCCCTGTAGGCAGCTGACGATCACGTCATCCGTCAAGGGAGGAGAGACATGGAGAGGATCCTCGCGACCCATACGGGAAGCCTGATCAGGCCCGCCGACCTGCTGGCCTTCCTCGCCAAGCGAGACCGTGGGGAGAGCTACGACGAGCAGGCGTATCTCGAGACGCTGCGCCGCTCGGTGGGCGACGTCGTGGACCGCCAGGTCGATGTCGGCGTCGACGTCGTCGATGACGGCGAGATGGGCAAGACGAGCTGGATCACCTACCTCTACGAGCGCGTCTCCGGGCTCGAGGCTCGTCTGGTGACGCTGGAGGGGGCGAGCATGCTCCCGCCCAGCCGTGATCGCCAGCACTTCCCTGGTGCCTACGCCGCGCTCGACGCGCTCGACGAGGCGGCGACGCGCAACAGCAACATCGCGCCCGAGGGCAGCGCCCGCGACGACGATCGGTCGGACGGAGCGGTGGTCGAGTGGGTGTGCACCGGGCCGATCGAGTACGACCCGGCGGCCGTCCAGCGCGACATCGTCAATCTGAAGGCGGCGCTGGCCGGTCACGACGGCGTCGAGGGCTTCCTCCCGGTGGTCGCACCCGCCAGCGCCTACTGGCTGGCCAACGAGCACTACGAGTCTGACGAGGCGTTCGTCTACGGCCTCGCCGACGCCCTCCATGAGGAGTACAAGGCGATCGTTGACTCCGGGCTGATGCTGCAGGTCGATGACGCCGTGCTCATGCACGAGGCCGACAGCATGATGTCTGAGGGAAAGTCGTTCGACGACTACCGCCGGTGGGCCCAGCTGCGCGTCGACGGCCTCAACCACGCGCTGCGCGGCCTGCCCGAGGACCGTATCCGATACCACGTCTGCTGGGGCAGCTGGCACGGTCCCCACGCCTACGACCCGCCGCTGCGCGACGTCGTCGACCTCATCCTCCAGGTCAAGGCCGGCCAGTACGCCATGGAGCAGGCCAACCCGCGCCACGAGCACGAGTGGCGGCTGTGGGAGGACGTGGATCTGCCGGAGGGCAAGAAGCTGATCCCGGGCGTGGTCACCCACCACACCAACGTGGTGGAGCACCCCGAGCTCGTGGCCCAGCGGCTCGTGCGCCTGGCCAACGCCGTCGGGCGCGAGAACGTGCTGGCCGGCACCGACTGCGGGTTTGCCCAGGGCGCGTTCATCACGCGCGTACACGAGGAGATCCAGTGGGCCAAGCTCAGCGCCCTGGCAGAGGGAGCGCGGATCGCCTCGCGGGAGCTGTGGGGCGCCAAGGCCGCCGTATGACGGCCTGATCAACACGGGGACCGAGCTCCCCGAGGAGGAGAGAGACAGTGACCAGGCGAGTGGTCGGGCTCGCGGCGGTACTGGGCGACGGTCGTCGCCCTGTCCGCGTGCGGTGCCAGCAAGAGCTCAAGCAGCAGTTCGTCGTCCGCGGGAGGGGGTGGTGCGACGAGCACGTCGGCTGCCAGCAGCACCTCCTCGGCGCCGGCCGGCGGGTCCGCCTCCGGCGGCGCGGGCACGGGCGCGGTGAGCGACTACGTCAAGTACGTCGGCGGCAAGGCCGGCAAGGCCGGCTCGTCGCTGCCTCCGGTGACGCTTGGCTGGGTCAACCAGCAGGGCGGCACCCAGCAGGTCGGCCCGCTGGCGACCGTCGGCGCCGAGACCGCGGTCAAGTACATCAACGCCCAGCTGGGTGGCGTCGACGGCCATCCCGTCAAGCTCAAGGAGTGCTTCGTCAAGTCCGCCGACGAGGAGGGCACGACCTGCGGCCAGCAGCTGCTGGCCGACAAGGACGTCAAGGTCATCGAGGAGGGAGCGGTCGCCATCGGCATCCAGCCCTTCTACAGCGCGCTGGGCGGCGCCAAGCCGGTGATCGTGGGTGTCTCCACGACGGCCACCGACGCGGTGCAGAAGAACGCCGTCGTCTACTTCGGTGACGCCACCCACGTCCTCGGGCCCTTCGGCACCTACGCCACGCAGGTCCTCCACGCCAAGACCGCCGCGCTCATCTATCCCAACATCGCCGGCATCACCCAGGGCGCGCAGGCGATCTCGGCCTCGCTGAAGAAGGCGGGCGTGCAGGTCAAGTCGGTCGCCTACGACGAGTCGCAGACCGATTTGACAGGGGCGATCACCAGCTCCGGTGCACAGAGCGCCGACATGGTCATCCCCTACAGCGATTCGTCGGGCTGCGTGAACCTGGCCAAGGGCCTCAAGCAGCTGGGGATCACCGACGCCAAGAAGATCGTCTCGGCGCCGCTGTGCCTCAACGGACAGGTGTCGGCCGGCCTCGGCGGCGACTGGCCGATCTGGACCTACGCGATCGCCAGCTCTCTGTTCGGTGATCCGACCGATCCGGGCATGCCGCCGTACATGAAGGTGACCGCTCCGCTGGAGCCCGCGGCCGACGCTCCGGACCCGTGGAACCTGGTGGCGTTCTCACAGATCCTCACCACGGTCAAGCTGATGAACGAGATCGGCTATTCGAAGCTGACGTCCAACGCGATCCTGGCCAAGGCAAAGGCGTTCAAGGGTCCGCTGGCGCTGGGCGCGCCGGCGCTGGACTGCGGCAAGTATGCGGCGGCTCCGGCCGTCTGCAACGACCGCGCCCAGTTCTTCGAGTACCAGGGCAAGAAGAAGTTCGTGAAGGCGGCCAGCTGGCTGGAGCCTCCGCAGTGATCGCCTGAGCGGGCATGAAGCAGATCCTCCTCTTCATCCTGCTCGGGCTCGGTCCCGGCGCTCTGATCGCGGGCATCGCGCTTGGCGTGGTGCTCAGCTACCGGGGCGCCGGGGTCATCAACCTCGCCACCGGCGCGATCGCGATGGTCTCCGGCTACGCGTTTTGGGCGCTGCGGACCGATCAGCTCGGCGTGCAGATGTCGACCGGGCCGGCGCTCGTGGTCGGCCTGGCCTTCGTGGCGGCGGTCGGGGTGGCGGTGGAGCTGATCGCCTGGCGGCCGCTGCGCACCGCTTCGCCGCTGGCCAAGCTCGTGTCCTCGCTCGGGGTGCTGTTGATCGCCCAGGCGGCCGTCGTGCTGGCGTTCGGGACCACCCCCCAGAACGAGCCGGGCGTCCTGCCCCAGACGCCGGTCTCGCTGCTGGGCGCGGTCATCCCCGTCGATCGCTTCATCCTCACGGGGATCGTGGTCGTGGCGGCGGCCGCGCTCGCCGCGCTGTATCGCTGGTCGCGCTTCGGGCTGGCCACGCGAGCGGCGTCGGAGAATCAGGTCGCGGCGATGTTGGGAGGCCTGTCGCCCAACCGGCTGTCGCTGGCCAACACGTTGATCGCCTCGCTGGTCGCGGGTGGTCTGGGCATCCTCGCCGCCTCGATCACCGAGCTTGACTCCGAGACCCTCCCGCTGCAGATCGTGCCCGCGCTGGCCGCCGCGCTGCTGGCGCGCTTCACCTCGTTTTCCATCGCGTGCGCGGCCGGCATCGCGCTGGGCATCATCGACTCGCTGATCCAGTACGTCTCCGCGCTGTCCTGGTTTCCGACGGCGGGCGGCATCGCCGTTCCCGGCGTTCAGGAGCTCGTCGCCTTCGTGATCATCATCGGGGCGATGTTCCTGCGCGGCGGCCGGCTGCCCGGTCGCGGCGACCTGATCGAACAGCGCCTCCCGCTCGCCCCCCGGCCGCGTAACCTCGTGCGCACGGCGGCGGTGGTCGGCCTCGTCTGCGCGGTCGGCCTCGTCGTGCTCCCCTACGACTTCCGCGAGGCGCTCATCAACACGCTGATCGGGACCGTGATGGCGCTGTCGCTCGTCGTGCTCACCGGGTTCGTGGGCCAGATCTCCGTCGTGCAGCTCACGCTGGCCGGGGTGGCGGGCTTCGTGATCTCCCACTTCGCCGTCAACTTCGGGATCGGCTTTCCGCTGGCGCCGATCATCGGCACCGCCGTGGCCGTCCTGCTCGGCATGATCACCGCCGTCTCGGCCCTGCGGGTGCGCGGCGTCGCGCTGGCGGTGGTCACGCTGGCGGCCGCCGTCGCGATTCAGAACTTCGGCTTTTTGAACCCGACCTGGGGCGGGGGCCAGGCGGGTTCGCCGGTGCCCGAGCCCCATCTCTTCGGCCTGGACCTCGGTCCCCGGTCGGCGTTCAAGGGCCTGGACGGCAACTTTCCCAGCCCGGTGTTCGGCTGGGTGGTGCTCGTGATCACGCTGGCGCTCTGCGTACTCGTCGGTGTGGTCCGACGCGGTGACCTGGGACGGCGGATGCTGGCGGTCCGCTCCAACGAGCGGGCGGCCGCCGCGGCCTCGATCAACCCGCGCAACGTCAAGCTGGCGGCCTTCGCCATCAGCGCGTTGGTGGCGGGGACGGCCGGCTCGCTGTATGCCTACAACTTCGGCTCGGTGAGCGCCGACCGCTTCGACGCGTTCACCGCGCTCAGCCTGATCGCGTTCGCCTACGCCGGGGGCATCACCCTCATCTCCGGAGCGGCCTTCGCCGGGCTGATCTCCACCCAGGCCCTGTTCCCCTACGCGCTGGACAAGTGGTTCGGGCTCAGCGGTACGTGGTTTCTCCTCTTCGGGGGAGTGATCCTCATCGTCACCCTGATCCAGAACCCCGAGGGCGTCGCCGGCGCCTTCTACCGGCGCACCCATCGGCGGAGCGCGCGGGACCGGTTCAGCCCGGAGCTGTCCAGGTCGGCGGCTCGGGCACCCGTGGCGGCCTCCTCCTCCTCTCCGCCGCACGGGGAACCGGCCCCGCCCGCCCCGCCGGTCCCGCCGGTCCTGTCGGTCGCCGGGCTCTCGGTCGACTTCGGCGGCGTGCACGCGCTCACCGCTGTCGACCTGCAGGTCGGCGACGGCGAGCTCGTGGGGCTGATCGGACCCAACGGCGCCGGCAAGACGACCTTGATCGACGCCATCACCGGGTTCGTGCGCTGCGGCGGACGGGTCGAGCTCGACGGTCGCGACGTCGGCGGCCTTGCGCCCTTCGAGCGCGCCCGGCGGGGGTTCTCGCGCACGTGGCAGGGCACGGACCTGTTCGACGATCTCGACGTCCGGGAGAACCTCATGGTGGCGGTCGGCGGCCGCGGTGGCGGGCTGCCCCTGCCCGGCGGCGGGGTTGACGCAACGTTGTCGGAGATGGGGCTCGAGTCGATCGCCGCCGCCCTGCCCTCGGAGCTGTCGGAGGGACAGCGCAAACTCGTCGGTCTCGCCCGCGCCGTCGTGGGCACACCCCGTCTGCTGTGCCTGGACGAGCCCGCAGCTGGCCTGGACACGGAGGAGAGCCGCGTCCTCGGCCGGCGCCTGCGCGAACTCGGCGACCGCGGCATCTCGACCCTGCTCATCGACCACGACATGGGGCTCGTGCTGAGCATCTGCGACCGGGTGGTGGTGCTCGAGTTCGGCGCGGTGATCGCCGACGGCTCCCCGGAGGCCGTCCGTCGCGATCCGGCCGTGGTCGCCGCCTATCTGGGGTCGGCGGTTACCCCGGCCCAGGTGTCAACACAAGCCCCGTGAGAGAGGAGACGGCATGATTCGCAGCACGCACGTGGGGAGCCTCGTGCGCCCCGACGACCTGATCGCCTACATGCGCCGCGTACACCCCACGATTCAGTGGGCCAAGCTGGAGGCGCTGTCCGAGGGTGCCGCGCCGGCCTCGCAGCGCCTCGCCGGCGCACCCGCCTGAGAACGTCCGCTAGCTCACCATGCGCTGCGCAGCCTCGATCTGCTCGGGATCGGGTTGTCCGTCCTCGAGCGCGCGGAAGGCGATGAGCACCGCCTGGGGGTCGCGGGCGTGGCGCTTGGCGGCCATCGTCAATGGCTCGTGGAAGGCACCGCCGCAATGGGCGCAGGCCCAGTTGAGCTCGGACATCAGCTTCGCGGCGCGGCCGTCCGGGAAGCGCTTGAGCAGCGCGACGATGGTCGTCGAGCCCTTGATCTCACTCTCCGCCACTGCACTGTCAGGGTAGCTCTGCGATCGTCCGTGTGATGAGCGACCGTTTCGACCTGCAGCGCTTCGTCGACGCCCAGGATCAGGGTGGCACCTACGACGCCGCGCTCGCTGAGCTGCGCGCCGGGCGCAAGACGAGCCACTGGATGTGGTTCGTGTTCCCGCAGATCGCCGGGCTGGGACAGAGCCCCATCTCCCGCAGGTTTGCCATCTCCTCGTTGGACGAGGCCCGAGCGTACCTCGCCCACCCGGTCCTGGGGCCGAGGCTCGTCGCGTCCGCGCAGGCGCTCATCCAGCTGCCCACCCGTAGCGCCGACGAGGTCTTCGGCCCCGTCGACGCCATGAAGCTGCGCTCGTCGATGACCCTGTTCGCCCGCGCCGGCCCGGACGAGCCGGCGTTCGGGCAGGTGCTTGACCGGTATTTCGGCGGAGAGGCCGACGACGCCACCGACCGCCTGGTCTAGTCAGGGCGCGCCTTCAGCGGTCCGGATTCCGCCGCCGCGGGCGCTGTGGCGCGCCGGCCATGCGGCAGGGTGATCCGGTCGTCGAGGGCCGAGGTGTTTCCCGCCCAGTCCCAGGCATAGACGGTCAACCGGTAGCGCCCCGCTCGCAACCCGGCCAGCGGCAGCGGCTCGGTTAGACCGCCGGCCAGCCGGTAGACCCAGTTGGGGATGCAACGGCGCTGAGCGAGGAAGCACCGGTAGCCGGGGTTGGAGGCGCCGGGGGCGAAGATGAGTGGCTTGAGCATCGACGGATAGTTCTGCGAGCCGCGCATCGTCCACATCAGGCCCGTGAGCGGGCGGCCGGCGGCGGTGAAGAGACGCCAGGCCAGCGACGAGGGGGCCAGCACGGGTGTCTCGTTGGGCGCGACGGGCCCGACGAAGCTCTGCGGGTCGAACGCGGCCACCGTGGCCGAGCCGTCGGCGAAGATCCGCGGCACGCCGATGATCGGAGGCTCGTGGTCGTGGTAGGGCGCCACGCTCCCGCCGGGGCGCAACGGGTTGAGGTAGTCGCCCGGCGTGCCCTCCGAGAGCGCGAGGTGATGAGCCCCGCGCAGGATCGTGCCGAGCCGGGTCCTGTACGCGTTGACCCACTGCCCCGCGGCGACCATCGGTTGAACGTGCCAGTAGTCGAAGCGCCCGACATCGACGTTGACGTCCTGGGTGCCGGCGTAGCGGATGTGGGCCACTCCCGACTGGATCGCGTACACGGGCTCGAAGTCGCGGGCCTCGATATCGATGCCGACGTGGAAGTTCGCCGGCCGCAGCTCGTTGATCCCGGCGCGGATGGCGTGCTGATGGTGAAAGGGCTTCAGCGGCCAGCCGGGGACCGCTCCCGGCGCGGTGCAGCCGACCGAGCACGGCAGGCCGTCGGCCCAGTAGGGCGCCAGCCCGTCGGCGGGGGTCGTCGGTCGCTGCAGCCGCGATACGGAGAACGGCCAGACGTCGAGGCGCAACCCGCGTGCATCGGAGATCGCCGTGTAGCTGACGCGCGTGTCGATGCGCACCGCCGGGTCCGACGCACGGGCGACGACGAGGCGCCGGTCAAGTGTCCACGCCGTCGACCGCTTGGCGCGGGCGCTGCGGTCGACGATGAAGGCGGTGACCGGCTGCGATGCGAACGCCTGAAGCTCGCGGGTGACGATCACCGCGCGCCGAGAGTGCGAGCCGGCTCGTACGTACACCCGGCCGGACGTCAGCTCGAGCGCGAGCACCCCGGTGCGTGGATCGGTCGGCATCGGACCGATCGCCAGCCGGCGGCACGTCAGTGTCGAGCTGCCGGGCGCGATGCGAAAACGGTTGCCGCCGATGACAAGCGTGAGGGTCGCCCGGCGCCCGACGCGCAGCTCGTCACCGGCCTGGAGGTACAGGCGCGGTGGTCGTGACGCACCCCGATGGTGGTGCGGTTCGGTCACGCGGTGCCCATCGCGGATCACGAGCACGCGGGCGGGGAGCCGGTGCAGGGGGACGTGGACTGCGCAGGGCGCAAGCACGCTCGGCGGCTGCTGCTACCTCGGTCCGGCGGTGATCGCGGACTCGGCGGCGCTGATCAGCGTCCTGCGGTCGCCCGTGGCCGTCTTCTTCAGATTGGCCTGGATCGTGTAGGTGATCCCATGCACCACGAACATGATCTGCGGAGGCGAGCAGGAGGCGCCGCAGGACAGGGGGTGATAGGCCGCCTTGGTGGCGCCCGTGACCGTCACCCGCTTGCCGAACACCGTCGTTCCGGGCTCGGCTATGAAGTCGGCCACGAAGCAGGCGTTGGCGCCGCCGCAGCCCCTGACGGCGCCGATCCCGAGGTTGTAACCCCTGCCCGACGCGCCGCCGGTGGGATACAGGTGCTTGGCGTCCAGTGGCAGCGCGCGCGGGAGGAGCACCGGCGGCGCCTTGGCCGCGGCGTTGATGGCCCGGATCCGTTTGGCGAACAGGCCGGGCAGCGTCGTCGTCGGCGAGGCGACGGCGGGCGCGGCCACCAGCGGGCCCAGGATCACGACTGCGAGGAGCCCCCGACGCATGGGTCCGATCCTATGGGCGGGGGCCCGTGAGGCGCAACCCAGGCTCGTTCAGCGAAACGCCTGGATCCCGGTGAGCGCGCCGCCGAGCACAAGCGCGTGCACGTCAGCGGTGCCCTCATAGGTGACGACCGACTCGAGGTTGTTCATGTGGCGGATGACCGGGTACTCGAGCGTGATCCCGTTGGCGCCGAGCACCTGGCGAGCGGTGCGGGCGACGTCGAGCGCGGCGTTGACGTTGCCGAGCTTGCCCATGCTGACGTGCTCGGGACGGAGCTCGCCGGCGTCCTTGAGCCGCCCGAGGTGCAGCGCCAGGAGCATTGACCGGTTGACCTCGAGCGCCATCTGAGCGAGCTTGGACTGCTGGATCTGGGTGGCGGCGATCGGTCGGCCGAACGCCTCGCGCTCGAGGCTGTACTGCAATGCCGACTCAAAGCACGCACGGGCGGCGCCGACGGCGCCCCACACGATCCCGTAGCGAGCCTCGTTCAGGCACGACAGCGGCCCCTTGAGCGAGGTGGCCTCGGGCAGCATCGCCGACTCGGGCAGCCGCACGTCGTCGAGCAGCAGCTCAGAGGTGATCGACGCCCGCAGCGACATCTTCTTGTGGATGTCCTGGGTGGTAAAGCCCTTCGTTCCCCGCGGCACGAGGAACCCGCGCACGCCGTCGTCGGTCTGCGCCCACACGACCGCGATCTCGGCGGCGGAGCCGTTGGTGATCCACATCTTCTGCCCGTGCACGATCCAGTCGGTGCCGTCTCGCGTGGCGCGCGTGCGCATCGCCCCCGGGTCCGAGCCGGCGTCGGGCTCGGTCAGCCCGAAGCAGCCCAGCGCCTCGCCGGCGGCCATCCGCGGCAGCCACTGGAGCTTCTGCTCCTCCGAGCCCCAGCGGTGGATCGCGTACATCGCCAGCGAGCCCTGGACCGAGACGAGACTGCGGATTCCCGAGTCGCCCGCCTCCAGCTCCAGGCAGGCGAGGCCGTAGGCGGTCGCCGAGGTGCCGGCGCACCCGTAGCCCTCCAGGTGCATGCCGAGCACGCCGATCCGGCCGAGCTCACGGGCCAGCTCGAGTGGGATCGTCCCCTCCTCAAACCAGTCCCCGACGTTCGGCACCACGCGGTCAGACACAAACGCCCGGACGGTGTCGCGGATGTCACGCTCCTCATCAGACAGCTGACGATCGATTCCCAGGAAGTCCCTGGGGTTGATGGCGCGGGGAGTTTGAGTGGTGGTCATGCGCACACCCTATCCCGAGCTAGCCTGACACCAGGGACTGGACAATCGACTGGAGGACGCGATGAGCGCGCAGACAAGAGAGCGCAGGGAGCCCAGCCCGGAGCATCCCATCTCGACCGTCGTCGAACCGGCCCGTGTCGTCGTGCGCGTGGGCGACACCGTCGTCGCCGACAGCACCGCCACGCTGCGGATGCAGGAGGCGCAGTATCCGCCGGTGCATTACGTGCCGCTCGCGGACGTCGACCAGGCGCTGCTGCGACCCAGCGACACGAGCACGTACTGCCCGTTCAAGGGCCAGGCCAGCTACCACTCGCTGAGCACCCCCGACGGCGATGTCGAGGACGCGATGTGGTTCTACGAGAGCCCCTATCCGGCGGTCGATCAGATCGCCGGCCACGTTGCCTTCTACACCGACCGGGTCGCCCTGAGCGTCGAGGATCGGCACGCCGCCGAAGTCAGCTGAGACCACCCGAAATCCACCGTCCTTCCCGGCCGCGCGCGGCCGGGAAGGTGGTATTCTGAGTGGCGCGCTCAGCGAGCCGCAGGGCTTCTCGCTTCGGGGCGAATTCTCCGTCAGAGAGGCGGTCGATGATGGCCACTGCACACCACCTGTTGGCGCTTGTCGAGCCGGGCTCGGTGCGACGATGACCCGGGCGTCGTTGGCCGTCGAGCCCCTTCCGCCGTTGGTGCCCGCGACGACCTGCGCTCCGAACGGCAGTCCCTCGCCCGAGTGGCACGAGTTGCGGCTCTTCGGACGGGGCCGGCACCCGGTCAACTTCGACGCTGGCCGCGAACGCGTCGTCGAGCTCGAACGCCGGGTCACCGGCGGCCTTTGTAACAGTTGCCTCGATCATGTAGATCGGTAGATCGTTGAGGTTCCTATACTGTTGCGGGTGGCCGAACCGCAGCAACCGATTTCGTCGCCCCCGACCCTCTCCTCGCGCCCGTCGAGCATGGGGCTGCTGCTCGCGCTACTCGGGCACGTGGCCATGCGGCGCCTGCGTGATGCGCACACCGCCCATGGACTGACGCCGCGCCAGTTTCACCTACTGGGGCTGCTGCACGAGAACGGCACGACGGGCCAGCGCGAGCTGGGGACGATGATGGGCACCGACCCCAGCATCCTCGTCACGATGCTCAACCCGCTCGAGTCCGAGCGCCTCGTCTCCCGCGAACGCGACGAGCATGACCGCCGTCGTCATCTCGTGACGCTCACCGCGGACGGCGAGGCGAAGCTGGTTTCCGCGGCCCGTGCGCAGCAGGAGGTCGAGGACGAGCTGTTCGCCGGGCTCCACGACGAGCAGCGCGAGCAGCTGCTCGGACTGCTCAGGACCTTGCAGGACGGACTCGCCGGCGCCTACGGAATGCCGTGTTCCGCCGCCGCCGCCCGTGACCACGGCCACCCGCTTGAGGCGGGCTGTCTTCCCACACCACATGATCGGAGTTCGACATGACCGCACGCTCGCACCCGGCCGAGCCCAACCGATGGGCGGTGCTGGCGCTGCTCGGAGTCGCCCAGCTGATGGTCATTCTCGACTCGACGATCGTCAACATCGCGCTCCCCTCGGCCCAGAAGGACCTCGGCTTCTCGACTGACAGCCGGCAGTGGATCGTGACCGCCTACGCGCTGGCGTTCGGCAGCCTGCTGCTCCTCGGCGGAAAGCTCGGCGACCTGTTCGGGCGAAAGTGGACGTTCATTGTCGGCCTCGCCGGGTTCTCGCTGGCCTCGGCGCTCGGCGGCCTGGCCCAGTCGTTCGGCATGCTCGTCGCCGCGCGGACGCTCCAGGGTGCGTTCGGCGCGCTGCTGGCCCCCTCGGCGCTGTCCCTGCTGACGGTCACGTTCGCCAACTCGCCGGATCGCCCCAAGGCGTTCGGGATCTTCGGCGCCATCGCCGGCGGCGGCGCCTCGGTCGGACTGGTGCTCGGCGGCGCGCTCACCCAGGCGCTGTCGTGGCGCTGGTGTTTGTATGTCAATCTCGTCATCGCCATCCCCACGGCGATGTTCGCGCTGCGGCTGCTCGTCAATCAGGCCGATCCCAACCGGCCGCGCATCGACGTGCCGGGCGTGCTGACGGCCACCGCCGGCCTGTTCGCCGTCGTGTACGGGTTCTCTAACGCGGAGACGCACTCCTGGTCTGATCCGCTGACGATCGTCTCGCTGATCGCCAGCGTCGTCCTGCTCAGCGCGTTCGTCGCCATCGAGCGACGCCAGGCGCATCCCCTGCTGCCGCTGCACATCGTCTGGAACCGAGCCCGCGGCGGAGCCTATGCGTCAATCGTCCTCGCCGGCTCCGGCGTGTTCGGCGTGTTCCTGTTTCTCACATACTTCATGCAGCAGAACCTCGCCTTCTCGCCGCTGACCACCGGTCTCGCCTTCCTGCCGATGACGGCGATGATCGTGATCTCCTCGACGACGGCCCAGACCCGGATCCTGCCCCGCACCGGCGCCAAGCCGCTGATCATCTTCGGCATGACGCTCGGGCTGCTGGCGATGCTCGGGCTGACGCGCCTGAGTCCGAGCTCGTCCTATGCCTCGGATGTGCTGCCCTCGCTGCTCGTCCTCGGACTCGGGATGGGCACGATCTTCGCTCCGGCATTCGGCACCGCCACGCTCGGCGTTGAGCGCAACGAGGCGGGCGTCGCCTCGGCGATGGTCAACACCTCCCAACAAGTCGGAGGCTCCGTCGGCACCGCCCTGCTCAGCACCCTGTTCGCCAGCTCGGCGGCCGCCTTCGCGCGCGCCCATCCCACGGTGCACGGTCTCCAGGCCGCCGCCAGCGTGCATGGCTATGACACCGCCTTCTGGTGGGCCGCCGGCATCTTCGGCGTCGGCCTGCTGATCGCGGTGCTCGTCTTCCCGATGCGAGTCCGGCCGGTCGCGCCGATGGGCGAGCCTGTCACCGCTGCCGAATAACCGAAACCCGGTGTGTCTCTGCGCCGGACGGACGCCGATTATTAACTGAACAAGTTAACCGGGGGGCGCCCGGCTGCTGTGCTATGAATGGTGAAGCGGACGACCGGGTATCACGCACGAGATCCGGTACCCCCTGCTGTTGGGTCGCTTGATGTGAGGCAGACGCATGGTGGCTGCTTCACGCGTTAACCGCCCCGTGCCTCATTCCTTGTGATGGCGAAGGACGGTCGCGGATGAGCTTCACCAGCACCACGGTCAGCGCACCAGCGCCTCGGGCACCTGTCCCTGACACATCGCTGAGTGACACTTGAACTCGGAGGATCTCTCCGATGTGCTGAGCGAGTTCGCTCGCACGATGGTCACCGAGTTCCCGATCCAGGGGATATTGGATCACCTGGTCAAGCGGATCGTCGAGATCATGCCGATCACGGGTGTGGGTGTCACGCTGATCGCTCCCGGGCTCGATCCTCGATACGTCGCGGCGTCTGACGCGGCGGCGCTGCGCTATGAGAAGCTGCAGACCGAGCTCGGCGAGGGTCCATGCCTGGCGGCGTTCGGCGGCGACAAGGCGATCTCGGTCCCGGATCTCCGCGCCGATCATCGCTTCCCCGCATTCTCGCCACGGGCCCTGGAGGCGGGTCTCGCTGCGGTCTTCACCTTCCCGCTGCGCCACAAGCATCTTCAGCTGGGCGCGCTGGACCTCTACCGGGACACGCCGGGACTTCTGTCACTCGAGGCGATGAGGGCGGCGCAGACGCTGGCCGACGTTGCAGCGGCATACCTGATCAACGCGCAGGCGCGCTCCGATCTCCAGGACTCGTCCGACCAGTCGCGCGAGGCGGCCCTGCACGATCCGCTCACCGGCCTGCCGAACCGGGTCCTCATGCTCGAGTTGCTGGAGCACGCGTTTCGCGTCGGGCGTCGGTCTGGGAAGCTCTCGGCGGTCCTGTTCGTCGACCTGGACCGGTTCAAGAGGATCAATGACACCTACGGCCACCAGGTCGGCGATGAGCTGCTCGTGGCCGTGGGCCGCCGCCTGTCCGGCACGCTGCGCCCCGGAGACAGCCTGGCCCGCCTGTCCGGCGACGAGTTCGTCGTCCTCTGCGAGGACCTCGTCGATGTGTCCGGAGCCGATCCGATCGCCGTTCGTCTCATCGCCGAACTGTCGCGGCCGTTCGTCCTGTCGAAAATGGAGGTGACGGTGGGCGCGAGCATCGGGATCGCCTTCACCGGTCAGGGGATCGACGAGCCCGAGGAGCTTCTGCGCGACGCCGATCTGGCGATGTACCGGTCAAAGCGAGGCCGGGTGGCCACCCGCGGCGTTCTCGATCTTCGTGAGTTGCATCTGTCAGGACACCAGGCGGGATTGGCGCGCACCCTTCCGGGCGCGATCGGCCGCGGCGAACTGCACCTCGAATATCAGCCGATCGTCGACGCCGCCGATGGCCGCATGACCGGCGTCGAAGCTCTCGCGCGGTGGACGCATCCCAGTCGCGGGCCGGTGGCACCGGCGGTGTTCATACCGTTCGCCGAACAGTCCGGCCAGATCGTCGAGCTCGGGCGATGGGTGCTCGAGCAGGCCTGCTCCGATCGCCAGCACTGGCAGCAGCACGCGGAGGCCGAGATCGCGATGTCGGTCAACGTGTCCGCGCACCAGTTCATGTCGGTCGGCTTCGCCACCACCGTGCAAGGCGTGCTCGAGACCACCGCGACGGATCCGCGCCTGGTCACACTCGAGGTCACCGAGAGCGTGTTCGTGCGTGACGAGGAGCGCGCCCTCGTGGTGCTCAGTGAACTGAAGAAGATCGGAGTGACACTCGCCCTCGATGATTTCGGCACCGGGTACTCGTCGCTCGGATATCTGAACACGTTGCCGATCGACACGATCAAGGTCGATCAGACGTTCGTCGCCAAGCTCAGCCCGAAGCCGGCCAGCCGGGCAATCGTGACCGCCATCATCCAGCTCGCTCACAGCATCGGCATGCGCGTCGTCTGTGAGGGCGTGGAAACCGCCCAGCAGCATCACGACGTGACCGAGCTCGGCTCTGACGGCGCCCAGGGGTTCTACTTCGCCAGGCCGATGCCCGCCGCCACCGTCGCTGCCCTGATCGACCGCCCCGTGGGCGGGATCGTCCTGCACCTCCCGGCGAAGGCCGCTGACATCAAGCCCACACCCACCAGAGCGGCTACGCCGCAGGAAGCACGGTAGGCCGCATGTCTGCCCCACCCACCGACACACCCCCACCCACCGACACCGCGCCGCCCCTCGCCGGCGCCGCATTGCTGGCAGCGATCTCGACCAACATCGTCGCGATCCTCCGCGATCACTACGGACGTGGCCCGCTGACGGCCAAGACCTACGCGCTCGACGACCTGATCATCGTCGTCACGCGAGACGCCGGCTTCACCGCGCTGGAGCAGACGATCATGGACCACGACGAGGCGAGCCTCGTCGTCACCATGCGCCGCGACTTCGAGCGCGACATGTCCAGGCTCTACCAGGAGACGATCGAGCGGCTCACCGGGCGCACGGTCCTCGCCTTCCTCAGCCAGTCGCACGTCGAACCCGGGATCACCATGGAGACCTTCTTCCTCGACGCACCACTCGCCGGCTTCGCCGCCGTCGAGATCGTCAGGCCCCGGAGGCCGCGCCGGCCGCGCCCGGCCTGAGTGCGAGTGCCCTGATCCCTCGCTACGGTGCCAGCCGTGAGCGAGCATCTTCACCGTCTCAGCGCACGGGCCCTCCGCGACGCCGTCGCCGCCCGCGAGCTGTCGGCGACCGAGGTCGTCTCCGCGCACCTGGAGCGCATCGACGAGGTCAACCCGCGCGTCAACGCGATCGTCACCCTCGTCCCCGAGCGGGCGCTGGCCGACGCGGCCGCGCTCGACGCCGCCGACGGGCGCCCGGCCGGCCTGCTGCAGGGACTGCCGGTCGCCGTCAAGGACCTGGTCGACACCGCGGGGATCCGCACCACGTACGGCTCGCCGATCTATGCCGATCACGTCCCCGCCGAGGACGATCTCATCGTCCAGCGGCTGCGGGCTGCCGGCGCGATCGTCATCGGAAAGAGCAACACCCCTGAGTTCGGTGCCGGCTCGCACACCTTCAATGAGGTCTTCGGCGCGACGCGCAATCCGTATGACCTTTCGCGTAGCGCGGGCGGCTCCAGCGGCGGGGCGGCGGCGGCGCTCGCCGCCGGCATGGTGCCGATCGCCGACGGATCAGACCTCGGCGGCAGCCTGCGCAACCCGGCGTCCTTCTGCAACGTCGCCGGTCTGCGGCCCGCCCCCGGCCGGGTGCCCGCGCCGGAGTCCGGCGATGGCTGGAGCCCGATGTCCCAGCTCGGTCCGATGGCCCGGACCGTCGGCGATCTCGCGCTGCTGCTGGCGGCGATCGCCGGGCCCGACCCGCGCGCGCCGCTCGCGCTTGACGAGGCGTTCCCGGCGGTGGTCGACACGCCGGGGTCGCTGGCCGGGGTGCGCGTCGCGTGGTCAGAGACGGTCGACGGGCTGCCGGTCGAGCCGGCGGTGACCGCGGCACTGCGCGGCGCACGGGCCGCGCTCGTCGACCTGGGGGCCGAGGTGACCGACTCAGAGCCTGACCTCGCGGACGCCGACGAGGTGTTCGAGACCTACCGCTCGCTGGCCTTCGGGCATGGCCACGCCGCGGAGGCGCGCACTCACCCCGGGCTGGTCAAGGACGAGGTGCTGGCCGACGTGCGCCGCGGCGAGGCGCTCTCGGTAGACGACGTCATGCGGGCGGCCGACCTGCGCACCGAGCTGTTTCGCCGTACGTCGGCGTTGCTCGAGAGGTTCGACCTGCTGGCGCTCCCCACCGTGCAAGTAGTGCCGTTCGACCTCGACCTGCGCTGGCCCGCGACCGTGGTTGGAGAGGAGATGGAGCGCTATTACACGTGGATGCGGTCCTGCTCGCGGATCACCTCGACCACGCTGCCGGCGCTCTCCCTGCCCGCCGGCTTCACGCCCGAGGGGCTGCCCGTCGGACTGCAGCTCGTCGGTCGTCACCGGGGCGAGGCGCGGCTGCTGTCCCTGGCGGCGGCGCTCGAGGCCCGGCTGGACGCGGGCGCCCGGGAGCCTGGCCTGTGAGCGGCCCACGTGACAGGTGCGTCGCCGCCGGCGCGTCGCTGATGTGGGCAGCTCGAGCGGAGGCTGGGCTGTGAGCGGCTGGCTCGTCCCCCGGCACACCAAGTACGGCTCGCGCCACGCCATCTCCACTGGGCACTACCTGGCGACCGCGGCCGGAGCGGCGATCCTCGAGGCCGGCGGAAACGCCGTCGACGCCGGCTGCTGCGCCGGCATGGCGCTCGCCGTGCTGCACGCCGACGAGGTCAACTTCGCCGGCGTCGCCCCGATCATGATCCGCACCGCCGAGGGCGAGGCGCTGACGATCGACGGCCTCGGAACCTGGCCGGCGTCGATTCCGCCCGAGCTGTTCATGCGCGAGCACGACGGCACGATGCCCGTGGGCCTGCTGCGCACCGTCGTGCCGGCCGCTCCCGACGCCTGGATCACCGCCCTGCGTGATCACGGCACGCTGCGCTTCGGCCAGGTGGCGGCCGCCGCGATCCGCCTCGCCGGCGACGGCTTCGCCGTGTTCCCGCTGCTCGCCGCCGGCATCGAGCGCTCCGCCGTCCTTTACGCCCGCTGGCCGGGCAACGCCGAGATCTTCCTCCCCGGCGGTCGACCTCCGCGGGTCGGCGAGCGCTTCGTGCAGCGTGATCTGGCGGGGACGATCGCGCTGATGGCCGACGCCGAGGCGGCCGCCGGGGGAGACCGCGAGCGCGGTCTGGCGGCCGCGCGCGACGCGTTCTACGCCGGCCCGATCGCCGAGCGGATCGTCGGCTACCACGAGCGCCACGGCGGCTTCCTGACCCGCGAGGATCTCGCCGGCTTTCACTGCCGGATCGAACCGCCGATCGCCACCCGCTGGCGCGACCTGGAGCTGCTGACCTGCGGCCCGTGGTGCCAGGGCCCGGCGCTGGCCCAGGCGCTGTTGATCGTCGAGGCGGCTGGGCTGAACGGGCTCGCCCACAACGACCCCAACTATGTGCACCTCGTGATCGAGGCGCTCAAGGGAGCGTTCTCCGATCGCGAGCACCACTACGGCGATCCGGCGTTCGTCGACGTCGATCTCGACCGGCTGCTGTCGCGTGAGCACGCCGCGGCGTGGGCGGCCACGATTGATCGACGCCGCGCGGCGTCGGGGCTTCCCGAGCCGCTGTTCGGCACCGCCCAGCCGCTTCCGCCGCCGTCGCCGGACGCCGATCCCACCGAGAGCGGCACCTCATACGTGTGTGTTGTCGACCGGTGGGGCACCACGTTCTCGGCCACGCCGTCGGATGCCTCCAACACCGCGCCGGTGATCCCCGGCCTGGGGATCGTCCCGTCGCTGCGCGGCCTGCAGTCGCGGCCGGACCCTGCCCACCCCGCCGGGGTGGCTCCCGGCAAGCGCCCGCGCCTGACGCCCAACCCGGCGATCGCCGTCCGCGGCGACGGCTCGGTGATGCCGTTCGGCTGCCCCGGCGGCGACATGCAGATCCAGGCGATGCTCCAGGTGCTGCTCAACCTCGAGCACTTCGGCATGGACATCCAGCAGGCGATCAACGCCCCGCGCTTCTCGACTTGGAGCTATCCCAACTCGTTCGCCCCGTTTGAGTACCTACCGGATCGGGTGATGGTCGAGGACCGGTTCGCACGGGAGACGTTCGAGGAGCTGGCGCGCCGCGGCCACGACGTCCGCCACTGGCCGGCGTTCACGCGCGACGCGGCCGCCGTGGAGGCGATCATCCACAACACCCGGAACGGCTTCTACGAGGCGGGGGCCGATCCGCGCCAGCCCGCCGACGCGTTCGTCAGCTGAGCGCCGGCGCCTCCGGCAGGCCGGCCAATGCCGCGTCGACGTCGGCTTGCGAGAACTCGGGGTCGACGAGCTCGCCCGCCAGATACGCGTCGTAGGCACTGAGGTCGAAGTTGCCGTGGCCGCAGAGGCCGAACAGGAGCACCCGCTCCTCGCCGGCCTCGCGGGCCGCCAGCGCCTCCTCGATCACCGCCCGGATCGCGTGGGCCGGCTCGGGCGCGGGGATGATTCCCTCGGTCCGCGCGAACTGCACGGCCGCCTCGAACGTCTCGTTCTGGCGATACGCGCGCGCCTCGACGAGGCCGTTCTTGACCAGGCCGCAGAGCAGCGGGGAATCCCCGTGGTAACGCAGGCCGCCGGCGTGCACCGGCGGGGGCACGAAGTCGTGGCCGAGCGTGTACATCGGCATCAGCGGCGTCAGCCCCGCCGTGTCGCCGAAGTCGTAGGCGTACACGCCGCGGGTGAGCGTTGGGCAGGCGGCCGGCTCGGCGGCGATAAACCGCGTCGCCAGGCCGTCGCGGATCGTGCGCCGCAGGAACGGGAACGTCAGCCCGCCGAAGTTCGAGCCGCCACCCACGCACGCGATCACGGTGTCGGGGTACTCGCCGGCCATCTCCATCTGGGCCATCGCCTCCTGGCCGATGACCGTCTGGTGCAGCAGGACGTGGTTGAGTACCGACCCGAGCGAATAGTTGGTGCTCGGGTCCTGGGCGGCGACCTCGACCGCTTCGGAGATCGCGATCCCCAGTGAACCGGTCGTGTGCTCGCGCTGGGCGCGGCCGGACTCGGTGAGGTCCGAGGGCGAGCGGTGCACGGTGGCGCCCCACGTCTGGATCATCGAGCGGCGGTAGGGCTTCTGGTCATAGCTCGAGCCCACCATCCACACTTCGCACTCCAGGCCGAACAGCTGGCAGGCGAACGCCAGCGAGGAGCCCCACTGACCGGCGCCGGTCTCGGTGGTCAGCTTCGTGATGCCGGCAGCGGCGTTCTCGTAGGCCTGGGCGACCGCGGTGTTGGGCTTGTGCGAGCCGGCGGGAGAGACGCCCTCGTACTTGTAGTAGATGTGGGCGGGAGTGTCGAGCGCGCGCTCCAGGCGCCGTGCGCGATGCAGCGGCGTCGGGCGCCACAGCCTGTAGGCGTCGCGGACCGGCGGTGGGATCTCGATCAGCGGCTCGGCTGACACCTCCTGCATGATCAGGGCCATCGGAAACAGCGGCGAGAGGTCGTCCGGTCCCGCCGGCTCCTTGGTCCCCGGATGGAGCGGAGGCGGCGCCTCCCCTGGCAAATCGGCCATCAGGTTCACCCAGTGAGTGGGGATTTCGCGCTCGCCCAGCAGGAACTTGACCGTGTCGCCCATCGCTGCTCCTCGCCTCGGGGATCTCGCCTGGCGCGATTGTATGGGCGCCTGTGAGAAGGTGTGGGGTGCGGTTCTACCGAGGGAGAGAGATGCAGCAGCTGACCAGCCTCGACGCGCAGTTTTTGGCGTTCGAGACACCGCGAGCCTTTGGCCATGTCGGTGGCCTCGCCGTGTATGACCCCAGCACGGCGCCGGGCGGGACGTTGACCGCCGACGACGTCCGGGCGCTGATCGCCGAGCGCATCCACATGCTCCCGCCGTTCACCCGCAGGCTTGCGCAGGTCCCGTTCGGGCTCGCCCTTCCCTACTGGGTCGAGGATCCCGACTTCGACCTCGACTTCCACGTCCGCGAGATCGGCCTCGCTCCACCGGGAGACGATCACCAGCTCGCCGACCAGGTGGCGCGAATCGTCGCCCGGCCGCTGGACCGCGCGCGGCCGCTGTGGGAGATCTATCTGATCCGGGGACTGCAGGGCGGTCGCGATGCGTTGCTGACCAAGATCCATCACTCCGCCGTCGACGGGGTCTCGGGCAACGAGATCCTGGCGATCCTCCTCGATCTGTCGGCGCAGGGCCGGGAGGTCCCGCCGCCACTGCGCCCGCCGGGCGGGCGGGGGATGCCGAGCGATCTGTCGCTCCTGGGTCGCAGTCTGCTCGGGCTGCCGCGCCAGGCGATGCGGGCCGTCAGCGCAGCGCCGACCGCGATACGTCATATCGACGCGCTGCCGTGGGTGTCGGTCGTTCCCGGCGTTCGCTTGGCGCGCCGCGCCGGCAACCGGCTGGCCACGTTGCTGCCCGGTCCGCTCGGCGACGACGACCTGCTGGAGACCCCCGCCGGCCGTGCTCCGCGGACCCGCTTCAGCGCCCCGATCTCGGCGCACCGGCGGCTGGCGATCGGGTCGCTGCCACTCGACACGATCAAGGCGATCAAGAACGAGCTCGACGTGACCGTCAACGACGTGGTCGTCGCGCTGTGCGCGTCGATGATGCGCGCCTGGCTCGACGAGCGCGGCGAGCTGCCCGACGATCCGCTCGTTGCCATGGTCCCCGTCTCGGTACGCACCAAGGAGCAGATGGGTGAGTTCGGCAATCGCATCTCGGCGATGTTCGTCCCGATTCCGACCAACGAGCCCGACGCCCGCCGGCGCATCGAGCGGGCCCACGAGGTGCTGCTGGCGGCCAAGGAACGTCACAAGGCCACGCCCGCGAGCCTGATGCAGGACGCCAGCCAGTTCGTCCCGCCGGCGGTGATGAGCAGCGCGTCCCGCGTCACCCTCGGCGTGCTGGCGCGCTCGCCGATGCCCGCGCTCAACCTCGTCATCTCCAACGTCCCCGGACCGCGCGAGCCGCTGTACTGCGCGGGCGCCGAGATGGTGGCCTACTACCCGGTGTCGACGATCGTCGATGGCGTGGGCCTGAACATCACCGTGCTCAGCTACCGCGATCACATGGACGTGGGAATCATCGGCGACCGCGATCAGCTCGAGGACGCCTGGTCGATGCTCCGCGGCCTGCGCGCCGCCCTGGAGGAGTTCCACGGCCTGCTCAGCTCCGAGGCCGCCGCCACGGCGCCGGCGCCGGAGCTCGTCTCGCCGTAAGAGAAAAAAGCAATACACCCGGCCGACGTGATACGAATTCGCTATGGCTACGGCGACCGGGACACCACCCGCAGAGGGTGAGCGACTTCACACCGAGCTCAAGCTCGTCGATGCGGCGGCCTTCTCGGTCGGTCTGATCGGCCCCGTCGGCGCGATCGGACTGCTCGGCACGGGCGCCGCCGCCATCATCGGCCGCGCCGTGACGCTGTCGTTCGTGTTCGCCGTCATCGGCGTCGCCCTCGTTGGCTATTGCTTCATCAAGCTCTCGCAGCACATTTCGCACACCGGCTCTGTCTACGCGCTGGTGGGCGTCACCCTCGGACCGCAGGCCGGATTCTTCGCCGGCTGGGCGCTGATGGGCGGCTACATCGCGATCGGCTGTGGCTCGACGATCGAGATGGGACTGTTCGGCGGCAACTTCCTCAACGACACCTTCGGTCTTCACATCCATCAGTGGTGGTGGATATCGCTGATCGGGCTGCTCGGTGTGGCGGCGCTGGCCTTCAATGAGATCCGGATCATCACCCGCGCGCTGCTCACCTCCGAGGTGGCGGGCGCGATCCTTGTCACCATCCTCAGCCTCGTCATCCTCGCCAAGGTGATCTTCAGCCACGGTCCGGGTGGCCAGACGTTCTCGCTCAACTTCCTGGCCTTGCCGTCGGGGAGTGGCGCCGGGACGATCGCCAAGGCGGCCGTCTACGGCTTCCTCGCCTTCGCCGGCTTCGAGGGCGCCGCCGCCCTGGGTGAGGAGACCGCCAGCCCCAAGACCGAGATCCCGCGTGCCATCAAGGTCGCGATCGTCGTCGTCGGCAGCTTCTTTTTGCTGACCGCCGCCTCGCAATCCCTGGGCTACGGCGCCAATGCGGCCGGAGCTGCGAAGTACGCGGCCGGCCTGCCGTTCTCGGACCTCGGCAGCGGCTACATCGGCCAGTGGTACGCCGACATCCTCAACCTGATGGCCTTCGTCAGCCTGTTCGCCATCTCGCTGGGCGTTGCCAGCGGCGCGGCCCGCATCATGTACGCCCAGGCGCGCGACGGCACCGGCGTCCGGACGGGGCTGGCCGGACTGTCCAAGCACGGCGCGCCGGCCACCGCGCTCATCGTCGTCCTGTGCATCTTCGCCGCCGCGCTGATCGGCCAGCAGCTGGCCGGGGTCAACGTCATCAACGCCACCTTCTATCCGCTGCAGATCGGCACCGTGCTGATTCTGGTCGCGTATGTGATGGCGACGGTGGGCGCGGCCAGGTACCTGTTCTTCAGCGGCGGCCAGGCGAAGGTGCCCGCCTGGCAGATGATCATCCCCATATTGGGCGGGGCGTTCGTCTGTTACACGATCTTCCGCAACGTGTTCATCAACCAGGTCGGGGCCTATGCCCATTTCCCGTACGTCGAGGGCATCTACCTGCTGATCGGCCTGTTGATCGTGTCCGTGGCACCCGGCCTGGCGGGCCGTGTCCGCGCCGGCCTGGCGGCTGGCAACGTTCCGTGACAACCTGACGGCGTGACCCGCGTCGCCTGCCAGCAGCTCGCTCCGGCGATCGGCGACCTGGAGGGGAACCGGAAGCTGTGCCTGGCGGCCATCGAGGAGGCGGTCGACGCCGGAGCCGAGGTGATCGTGCTCCCCGAGCTGATCACCAGCGGTTACATGTTCTCCTCGGCCGAGGAGGCGGCACAGGTGGCGATCGGACGTGACCACGAGCTCCTGCGCGAGTGGGCGGACGTGGCGGCGCGCGCCGACGTCGTCGTGATCGGCGGCTTCTGCGAGCGGGCCGAGGCCGCCGGCCCGGTGTACAACAGCGCGGCCGTGGTGGACGCCGGTGGCCTGCGCGCTGTCTACCGCAAGCTGCACCTGTGGGACAACGAGCACGCGATCTTCATGGCCGGGAGCGACGCGCCGCCGGTGATCGAGACGCGGGTCGGCCGGATCGGCGTGGTCATCTGCTACGACCTCGAGTTCCCCGAGCTCACCCGCTCGGTGGCGCTGGCCGGCGCCCAGCTGTTGGCCGTGCCGACCAACTGGCCGCTGTTCCCACGCCCGGACGGCGAGCGCCCGTCCGAGGTGACGATCGCGATGGCCACCGGGCGGATCAACAAGATGGCTGTGGCGTGCGCCGATCGCCTCGGGCTCGAGCGTGGCCAGGACTGGACGGGCGGGGCGACGATCGTCGATCCCGACGGCTGGGTGGCTGCCGAGTCACGGGCGCCGGGGATGGTGATCGCCGACTTCGACCTGCAGAGCGCGCTGGACAAGCGGCTGACCGACCGCGCCGACGTGTTCGGCGACCGCCGGCCGGAGCTGTACACCGCCGTCGCGGCGGCGCCAGGGCATCGAAACGAACGATAGGCATCGTTTCGATGCCCAGCCCCGTCTATCTGAAGGCGCCGGCCGCTGCTGCCGCCGCCGGGCCCGACCCCGGGGTGGCCGCGCGCGTCTCCGAGATGCTGTCGCGGATCGAGCGCGAGGGCATCGATGCCGTGCGCGCCTACTCCCGCGAGCTCGACGACTGGGATCCGCCGAGCTTCGAGGTCGGCGCCGGCGAGATCGCGCGCGCCACGGCGGCGCTTCCGGACCCGCTCAAGGACAGCATCGCCTTTGCCCAGGCGCAGATCACCAACTTCGCCCGCCTGCAGCGGGCCACGCTCACTGACTTCGAGACAGAGACGCTGCCCGGGGTGTTCCTCGGCCAGCGCCAGGTCCCGGTCGCCTCCGTCGGCGCCTACGCCCCCTCGGGCCGGGTGCCGATGCTGGCGGCGCCGTTCATGACCGTGCTCGTGTCCAAGGTCGCGGGCGTCGAGACGGTCATCGCCTGCTCACCGCCGCGCGCCGGAGCGCTCCACGCCCCGACGCTTCACTCGATCGCCACCTCCGGCGCCGACCGCATCTTCGCGCTCGGCGGTGTGCAGGCGCTTGCCGCGATGGCCTTCGGGCTGCTCGGCGACGGGCAAGCGGCCCCGGCACCCGTCGACATGATCGTCGGCCCCGGCAACGCGTTCGTCGCCGAGGCCAAGCGCCAGCTGTTCGGCCGCGTCGGTATCGATCTGCTTGCCGGGCCTTCCGAGGTGGCGGTCATCGCCGACGAGACCGCCGACCCCGAGCTCGTGGCCGCCGATCTGCTCGCCCAGGCCGAGCACGGGCCGACGTCGCCGGCCGTCCTGATCACGACCTCCGAGGACCTCGGCCGGGCGGTGATCGCCGAGGTCGAGCGCCAGCTCGACGAGCTTGACCGCCTCGACTGGGCGGGTGCCCCGGGCGGCGAGACCCCGCGCGCCGCCTGGCGCGACCACGGCAGCGTGATCGTGGCGCGTGATCGCGAGCACGCCGCCACGCTGGCCGACGAGGTCGCCACCGAGCACCTGGAGGTCCACACCGCCGAGGACGCGTGGTACCTGCAGCGCCTGCGCAACTACGGCTCGCTGTTCCTCGGCAGCCGTGCCACCGTCGCCTTCTCCGACAAGGCGATCGGCACCAACCACACACTGCCCACCGGACGCGCCGCGCGCTACACCGGCGGCCTCTCGGTGGCCAAGTTCCTCAAAACGCTGACCTACCAGCGCATCGACTCCGACGCGGGCGTGCGCGCCATCGGTCCGCACGTGGCCGAGATCTCACGCACCGACCTGATGCCCGCCCACGCGGCTACGGCCACCAAGCGCCTCGAGCGCTGGGGCTAGTACGACCTCTCGCAATTATGGCCGGCCGTTAGCCGGCGCCTGTGAATGCGCGCCGGGCGCCGGCGGCTCGCTCGGCCTCCAGCACCCGGCGCTGGCTCGCCGCCCGCTCCCGTAGCGCCACGAGGTCGACGCCGGCGAGCGCCGGGTAGCGGTCGGCGACGTCGGCGAGCGCCACCCACAGCGACGCCTTACCCTCGACGCCCAGCGACAGCGTCTCGAGCGCCATGAACAGGCCGAACTCCCGATCGCCGGCGGTCAGTCCGGAGAGCTTGACGTGACCAACCTTCTCGGCGACCCAGATGGTCGCCTCTTTGACGGGGTTGCGTTTGACGCCGATGCGATCCATCAGCTGCTGAAGTGTCTGGCGGTCTTCGTCGATCTCGTCGGCGAGGGCGTTCATGGTCGTCCCGCCCATCCGCCGGGCGAGCCGCCGGGCGAGGTCGGAGCCGAAGCGCGCACCCGCCAGGTGGTCGTTCAGGTACACGTTGAGTGATGTATCAGCCATACCTGACCACTACCCGGCTGACGGTCAGCCGAACGAGAGTGCGAACACACCGATGAAGATGACCGCGCCGACGGTCAGCCATGCGATGTAGTCCCCGGGATGCCCGGAGTGCAGGGCGTGCAGGCCGCGCGCGAGCACCCGCCACAGGCTCACCACCCCCGCCAGCGGTCCCGGCAGGCGACGCGGCAGCAGGACGAGCAGCCCGACCAGGAGCGTCAGCGCCGTGAAGCCGACGCCGGAGAGCACATCCTGAAGTGTGGGCGTCGTCTGGACCGCGATCGCCGGCAGGTGCGGGACATGGCCGTGCAACACCGCGGCCGCGTATGCCGAGGTCGCCTCGAACCGCTGTGCCCCCGCCAGCGCGAGCCGACCCACACCGGGGAGGATGCCGATCGCCACGCTGCCCGCGAGCAGCACGACGGCCGGACCGAAGAGCACGGCCGGCGTCCGGTTGGGCGAACCGCTGATCTCCTCCTGGCCCGCGTCGCTCCCGTCGGGCGAGGCCGGCTCGGCATCATGGTGCAGGTCGGGGCCCCACCCCAGGAACGCACGCGCCGCGGCGGCGATCGCGGCCGCGCCGATCAGCGCCTCGACCACGGTGATCACCACCGCCACCCACTCGTAGCCGGGATGGGCCGCCAGCGCCGATTCGATCATCGACTTGCCGAGGAAGCTGCCCCAACCCGGGACGGCCGCCAGCCCCAGCGCGGCGAGGAGGAAGACGGCCCCGGTGAACGGGAGACCCCGCCCGAGACCTCGGATGCGCAGCGAGTTGGCGTCCTGGCGGCGATGCTGGAGGATCCCCACGCACAAAAACAGGCAGGCCTTGACGAGGCCGTCGGCGACGACGTAGATCGCCGTCCCCGCCAGGCCGCGAACGTCGAGCAGCCCGATCCCGATCAGGAACAGGCCCATGTAGCTGACCGTCGCGAACGCCAGCAGCCGCTTGAGCAGGTCCTGAAGCAGGCACATGGCGGCTCCGCCAACCGCGGTCACCGCGCCCGCCAGGACGAGCACCAGTCGCACCGTCTCGGCGTGTGGGTGCAACGGCCCGGCGAACACTGTCCAGTACACGCGAGCGACTCCGTACAGACCGAGCTCGCTCATCACGCCGGCGAAGACCACGCAGACCGGCGTCGGCGCGCTGGCGTAGGCGTCGGCCAGCCAGAAGTGGAACGGAACGATCGCCGCCTTGACGAAGAAGCCGGCGACAAGCAGGCCGAACGCGACCGCCACCAGGCCATCGACGGGATGGCCCTGCAGCGCCACGCCGATCTGCGCCAGGTTCAGGGCTCCGGTGCGTCCGTAGAGCAGTGCGATCCCGAACAGCACGAGAAAGCCGCCGATGGCGTTCGTGATCCCGAAATTCAGGGCGCCCTGGAGCGGCGCCCGCTGATCGGAGCGATGGGCGGTCAGGGTGATCCCGGAGACCGTCATCAGCTCGAAGAACACGAACATGTTGAACAGGTCACCGCTCTCGCAGAAGCCCATGATCGCGGTCATGAAGACGAGCATCAGGGCGGGGAAGGCATGACCGACGGACTCGAAGTGCCGCCATGAGAACACGAGCGCGGCGATCGTCAGCACGCCGCCGAAGCACGCCAGGCCGGCGCCGAAGGGATCGATTGCGAACGAGATGCCCAGCGTCACGCCGTGCCGTGGCTGCCAGCCCCCGAACCAGTAGACGGTCTCGCCATGGCGAACGGCCAGCGCCACCTCCAGGCCGCAGATCACCGTGGTGGCGACGGCCGCGGTCAGCGCGAGAGCCTCGCCGAGCAGACGCTTGGACAGCGACTGCGTGCCGGCCAGCAGGGCCGCCGCAAGCAACGGAACGGCCAGCGTCAGCGGCGGCAGGACCGAGCCGGTCATCGATGCACGGACGACTCGTGCATCCTCATCCCCGCATCGCCCGGATGTCCTCCGGGTCCACCGTGCCAAAGCGCTTCTCGGCCTGGAGCGCCAAGGCCAGCAGCAGTGCCGAGACCGTCGCTTCCACAACCACGTCGGTGAGCGTGAGCGCCTGGACGACCGGGTCGACAGTCGGCGTGCCCACTGTGATGTCGGCGAAGATCGGCGCGGCGCCGCCCGTCCGATACCCGATCGCCAGCAACAGCACGTAGGTCGACGCCTGCACGACGCCCAGGCACAGGATCAGGTGGACGAGGTTGCGGCTGGAGACGATTCCGTAGAGCCCGAAGAGCAGCAGCCAGACGGCAACCGCGTAGGGCAGAAAGCTCATCGGTCACCCCCGGTGAGCAGGCGCTGGTCGACGAACTCCGAGACGATCGCCGTGATCGCTCCTGCGACCTCGAGTCCGACGATCACGCTCAGCGAGGCGATCGTCCCGCTGGAGAGCAGGCTTCCCTTGCTGCCGAGGGGGAGGAAGTTGCTCAAGAAGCGCTCGCCGGCGATCAGCCCGCCCAGGCCGACAGCGATGTAGCCCCCGGCCCCGACGGCCTCGAGCACCTCGGCCGGCCCGCTAGGCCGGATCGGCGCCATGGCCACCCGTCCGCCGGCCACGAAGACGAGGATCACCGCACACGCGAGCACCACTCCGCCCTGGAACCCGCCGCCCGGCGTCAGCTGTCCGTGGCTGACGATGTAGACGCCCAGCACGAGAACCGGTCCGACCAGCCAGCGGCCGACCACGATCAGCGCCGGGCTGGTCGCCGACGGTCGCCGAGCGCTCGCCTCCGCCCGCTGGCCCGCATCGTCCCGCGCCGAGCCGGCCTCGTCGTGATGCTCGCCACGCTGCTCGCGGAGCAGGACGACGAGCCCCACCGACGCTGCGAACAGGATGAACTCCTCGCCCATGGTGTCCATTCCCCGGTAATCGAAGGTGATCGCCGTGATGACGTCGGTCGCCTTGCGCTGGGCGACCGACAGGTGGCTGAGCAACGTGCCGTAGGCGCCGTGGAAGTCGCCGAAGGCCGGCAGCCCGGCCAGCCCGTGGACCAGCACCGCCGCCAGCGCCACCGCGGCCACGACGAACATGGCCAGGCGCGCCCGGCGGCTCACTCATCCGCTCGCTTGCGTCGCAGCTCCCGCAGTTTGGCCAGCGTCAGCAGCACCATCACCGGCAGGGCGACGCCCCCCACGACGATCTGCGAGAGCGCGACGTCGGGCGCCTGAAAGGCGAAGAAGAGGATCGCCAGCAGCAAGCCGAAGAAGCCGGTGACGATCACCTGCCGGGTCGGATCCCGGGTGGCCACGACCGCGGTCCCGCCGGCGGCGACGGCGAGCAGCGCGGCCGCCCGCAGGAACGTCACGCCGCCGACTCCGGCGCTTCACCGTCGCCGGTAGCGTCGCCGCGCGCCCGGATGTGGGCCGCGCGGGCGGTGACGTGCGCCAGGACGGGCGAGGTGAGCAGCACGAACACGCCGATCAGCATGGCCTTGTCTCCGATCAGTGAGAAGCCCTGGCGCAGCAGGACGGCCAGGCCCAACAGCACCGCGCCGATGCCGGCGGGTGCGCCGTAGTGCAACCGGGCGAAGGCCCCGCGCATCACCATCACCCCCAGGCAGCACAGCAGCTCGATCGCCACTCCGGCGACGAGCAGGATCGCAATGACCGCGTCACGCATCGGTTCCCACCCGCCACTCGAGGAAGCGGGCGATGAGGACCGAGCCGGCGAACGAGACGACCGCCAGCACCACCGCCAGATCCACGAACGGCTGGCGGTGCAGGCCCTCGGAGAGCAGCAGCAGGATGAGTGCCGCGACCGGCCCACCGAGGTTGAGGGCCGCCGCCCCCGAGATCGCGTCGCCGGCGCAGCCGGCGATCGCCAGCGGCACGAGACCGCCGATCAGGAGCACCGTGGCCGCCAGGATCCACTCGTTCATCGGCGGCCGGCTCCCAGCTCCAGGGGATCGGGGCCGCTGCGATCCGAGTCCGGAACGAGCTCGTGCACGAGCAGTGAGCCACGATCCTCGTCGATCGCGACGACGACCGAGTTGCACGACACCGAGCCGACGAAGCTGGCCAGCGCGACCTGAGCGGCCCGCACGTCGTCATCGGACTCGACGGCGAACGGCAATGAACGCAGCTGTCCGGGCTCGCGATCACCGCCGGTCAGGGCCTGCAGGAGCATCCTGACCAGCATCGGCAGGCCGGCGACCAACTGCACCCACGGTCGCCACCACCGTCTAGCCCACCTGGCGCGCGGCGCAAAGCGAATGGGCACACGGGCCTGGGTCAGCGTCGCGCCACAGGCCCCGATCGCCGCCGCGACCGCCCCGTCGGCCAGCTCCGGTGCGGCGGTCGTGTCGTCGAGCAGCATCCATAGGGCCGCGCACAGCACCCACCAGATGAGCCACGTCCGGACCGGCGCCGCCGCGCTCGAACGCGGGCCCCGGCCCTGGCCGGAGGCTGACGCAAGCGAGGATGGATCCCTGGCCTGCATCGTCTGAGCATTGCGCCCTTCTCGGACGGATGGGGCTGACGGGCCGTCGCCGCCGGCGTGCCGGGGAACCGTCGCCCCCTACCCTGTCGCGGGTGGCCAGGTCGAGCCAGCCGGCATATGCGGCGATTGTGGTCGCGCTCACGCTCGGCGCCTGCGGGTCGAGCGGTCACACGCCCACCGCTTCGACGCCCCAGCCGAGGCCGGTGAGCGCGCTTCCGCAGGCCCATCCGCAGGCGGTGCAGCCGACGGCCGGGGCCCACGCCTCCGCGGGGTCCGGCGGCTCACAGATCGTCGGCGACGCCTCCGCGCACGCGCCCTCGCTGGCCTCGCTACTCCTCCCCCACCAGCCGCCCGCACCGGTGATCCGTCGTCGGGCGCCGCTTCCGCCGACAGAGACCTTTACCTACCCCCCCGACAGAAAACCTTCTGCGGCGCCCCTCTCTACCCTTGGCCCTCCCATCCACTGCTCCCGCCGGTGCTCTCGCGTGCGCGCCAGCTCTTACTTCTTCTCTTCCTCGCCTCTCCCCTCTGCCACACCATCTCCGTCCCCCCTATGTCTATCTCCCCAGTCTCCCGCACTCCAGCACCACCCTTCAGCCACGTCACATCCCCCAGCACTCCCTCCGCGGACCGGCAGCTCACAGATCTTCAGCAACCACCTCCGCGCCCCACCCCGCTGGCCGAGGTCAAGCGTGAGCTCAAGCGCCTGAACCTGTGCGGCGGGGTCACGAACAGCGCCGACGCCGCGCCGGTGATCGCGTCGTCGGGCGCCGGCTTCATCGCCGACCCCGGCACCAGCCAGACCGAGGGCCAGCTGCCGACCCTGACCGTCCAACTCAACTCCCTGGGGAAGGCGCTGGGCGTCACCATCTACGGGATCAGCGGGTACCGCACCCCGGCGCACAGTGTCGCCGTCGGGGGGTTCGCCGATGATCCGCACACCAAGGGGCAGGCCGAGGACATCGGCGTCAACAGCCTGCTGCGCTCGAGCGCCGCCCAGATCAGCGAGGCCGAGCTGGGCCGGTTCGGCCTCTACCGCCCGTTCGATCCGTCCGACGACCCCAACAACACCGAGGTCAACCACATCCAGCTGACCCCCAAGGCGGCGTCCGCTGACGCTGGTCTCAGGTCAACAACACGTCCAACCCGGACCCGAGCTGCGCCTGATCAACAGACGCGGAAGCGGCCCCGCATCGTCTTGCGCGCCGGGGTCCTCAGCGCAACGCCGGTCCGGCCATTTCGTAGGTCTTGCTGGGACGGCCGGGGCCGGTGGTGAGGACGGAGGTCGTCGCCTGACCGACGGTCACCAGGTACTCGAGGTAGCGCCGGGCGGTCACCCGCGAGACATCGGAACGGGCGGCGACGTCGGCCGCCGTCACGGGACCGTTGAAGGAGTGAAACGTGCGCTGGATCTCGCCCAGGCGCTGTTCTGACAAATCGCGCGGCAGGCGGCGGTACGAGTTGGGGCCGTCAGAGCAGAGCCGGTCGACCTCGCGCTGCACCAGCTCACTGCCAGCCAACATTGTCATGCGCCGGCGAAACAGTGCCAGCGATTGGCGCAGCCGTTCCTGATCGAAGGGCTTGACCAGGTAGTCGACGATCCCGAGGTGAACGGTCGCCCGCACGGTCTGGGTGGCCGTGGCCGCGGTGACGGCGATCGCCTCGATCGCCACGCCGCGGGCCCGGAGGCGGCGCAGCAGCGCGATCCCGTTCTCGTCGGGTAGGCCGAGGTCGAGCAGCAGCAGGTCGGGCTTGAGCACCTCGACCATCTGCTCGGCCCGGGCCGCCGTGCCGGCGACGCCGACGACCTGGTAGCCGGAGACCTGGGAGACGAACCGGCAATGCAGGCGCGCCACCACGCGGTCGTCCTCCACGACCATCACCCGCCATTCACTCATGCCGGGATGCTCACCCTGAACGTCGTGGTCTCGTCGCCTCGCGACGCCTCGACCGCGCCCATCGCGGCGCGGGCGGCGTCGCGGACGAGCGACAAACCGATGCCGGCGTGGCCGGGCTTGAGACTCACCCCGCTGTCGAAGATCGGCGCGCCGCGCTCCGGCAGTCCGGCTCCGCGGTCGGTGACCTCGATCGTCATCGCCCCACCACCACCGCCGTCGTCGCCGCGGACGCGCAGGATCACCTCGCGCCGCTCGGCGGGCATGTTGGCGACGGCGTCGAACGCGTTGTCGAGCAGGTTGCCGAGGATCGTGACCACCAGCGTGTCGGTGAGAGCGGCCGGAAGCGCGCGCAGCCGGCTATCGGGGGCCAGGGTCAGATCGATGCCTCGCTGACCGGCCACCACCGCCTCGGCCAGCACCAGGCCGGCGACGGTCGGCACGTGGATCCGGGCATCGAGCGCCGCCCGGATCGCGGTGTGCGAGCTCTCCAGCACGTGGAGGAACTCCTTGGCCTCCGCGACCTCGCCCAGCGACAGCAGGCCGCTGGCCGCGTGCAGGCGGTTGGCGTGCTCGTGGGTCTGCTCGCGCAGCACCCTAACGACCCGCTGCAGCGCGGCGAGCTGCTGGTGTCGCTGATCGAGGAGCTGCGCGGTCTGGACCGCGCCCGCGGCGTGCTCGGCGAAGAAGTCGAGCACGTCGACGTGCTCGGGTGACCAGGGGCCGGCGTTGGTCCGGTACACGTTGAGCGTGCCGACCACGGTCCCGTCGGCGATCAGGGGCAGCGAGACGATCGCCCGGTAGCGCTCGTCACGCGCGATGTCTCGCCATTCCCAAGATGCCATGCGAGCGTCCTGGTCCAGATCGTCGATCACCACCGGGACGCCGGACTCGTAGGCCACGCCGGACGGTCCCTCGCCGGGCAGAAGCTTTGCGCGGCCGGTCGAGAGCAGCAGCCGGTAGGGCTTGCTGAGGCCGAAGCTCCCGGCGAGCCGAAAGTGGCGGCCAGATCCCTCGATGAGGATGATGCTGGAGCGGTCGGCGTCGGCGACGACCCCGGCGGCCTCGGCTGCGATCAGGTTCAGTACGTCTCCGAGGGGGCCACCCTGGGCCACGGCCTTGGACACGGTGAGCATCGCCCGCAGCTCGGGCCGTGATCGAATGTCGTGGGCGGCGAAGTCGGTGGCGAGTGCCGTGATGGATCCTTACCTTCGAGTGCGCGATCTGTTCGCCGGTCGTGACCGAAAACCGGGCCGGCAGGCGGGCACGCCTATGGTGCCAGACACAGCGTCCCCCGCGGAGAGGAGCTCTCGATGCCGACGAAGGTCGTAGACACGATCCTGCCCACCACGATGATCGGCTCCTATCCGAAGCCGCGCTGGTTCAGCCAGTACAACCTGGGTGGCGCCGACATCCTGGAATGGTGGAAGCTGGAGGAGAACTGGCACGCCTGGTGGGATGCGACGACGGCGTGCATCAAAGATCAGGAGCTGGCGGGACTGGACATCGTCACCGACGGTCAGATGCACTTCGACGATTACGGCGGCGGGATCGGCTCGTTCGTCTGGTACTGGTACGAGCGCCTCGGCGGCTTCACCAAGGCCAAGCTCCCCAACCCACTGGCGCGCGCGATGCAGCAGGGCGACGATCCGGACATGAGCCAGGTTGCGTGGATGCACAACTGGGGCGGGACCGCGGTGACCGGCGAGGTCTCGCAGGGGATCCCCGGCCGGCTGGGCGAGATGTACGAGGCCGCGGTGGCACTCACCGAGCGCCCGCTCAAGGTTTCGGTCGGCGCGGGGCCGCCCAACCTCACCTTCCACGTCGACTACAACGCCCCCGGCTCCACGTACAGCTCCGCTCAGGCGCTGGCCGAGGATCTGGTGCCGATCTTCAACGCCGACCTCAAGGATCTGGTCGCCCGCGGGGCGAAGTACATCCAGATCGAGGACCTCGGTGCCTGGCGCTTGGACTTCGAAGAAGGCAGCGAGTGGGTGATCGACGTGCTCAACGCGTGGATCGACGGCGTCGACGCCAAGATCGCCTGGCACTGCTGTCTCGGTACCGGCTACGGCAACACCTTCCGCTCCGTCGAGGACGCGCTGCCGCGGGTCCTCGAGCGGTGGCTGGCGGTCAACTGTGAGCAGTTCGCCCTCGACTTCACGCTGCGGGACATGGCCGACGTCAAGGCCCTTGAGGTCATCCCACCCGATCGCGAGGTGCAGGTGGGGGTGATCGACGTGCGCACGCTGTACATCGAGTCAGACGACGAGATCGTCGAGCGCATCCACAAGGTGCTCGAGCACATCTCGCCCGAGCAGGTCTACCTCTCGACCGACTGCGGCCTCAAGGCCCTGCCGCGCTTCTGCGCGTTCGAGAAGCTGCGGGCGCTGTCGCGGGCCGCCGAGCGGGTGCGCCAGGAGATCGGCTCCAGCCGCCAGCCGACGCTGGCCGCCATGTAGAGCATCCGCCGCGGTGCCCCTCAGCTGGAGTCGCGGCCGGCGAGCCACTCCTCGAACTCGCTGGCGACGATGCGCTCGCCGTGGACGCCGGCGGCCTGCGCGGAGGCCAGCCACACGATCGGCGGCCCCATGATCGCCGGATCGAGCAGCCCGGCGCGGGCCTCGTCGGTCATCTCATCGGGGATCATCCCGGTGTCGGTGGCGCCGCCGGGCAGCAGGATATTGGCCGTCACCGGGGTGTCCTCGAGGTCGGCGGCCATCACCCCGGCCAATGCCTCGACGGCGGCACCGGCCGGACCGTAGGGAACGAACCCCCGGCGGACCATCGTCTGCTCGTTCATCGAGATCGTGACCACGCGCCCGGCGCCGTTGGCGATCATCTTCGGGACGGTCGCCCGGGCGACGAGGAACGAGCCGGTCGCCTTGGTCTCCAGCACGTCGCGAAAGCCGGCGGGCGCAACCTGCCAGAACGGCTGGGGGTCCGAAAGGAAGCGCGGATTGACCGTTCGCATCCCGATCCCGGCGTTGTTGACGAGCATGTCGAGCCCGCCCAGCAGCCCGTAGGCGCGGTCGGCCCCAGCCGACACCGAGGTGGCGTCGCGCACGTCGAGCTCGACTCCCACCGCGCCCGGGCCGAGCTCCTCGGCGACCGCGTCGGCACGCCCCAGCTCACGGCTGGTCAGCGCCACACGAGCACCCGCCTGGACAAGGGCCTCGGCCATCGCCCGGCCCAGACCGCTCGTGCCACCGGTGACGAGGATCCGCCGTCCGTTCAGATCTGGCCGTGGCATCGAAACCAGGCTAGCCCTTGGATACTCTGGGCGCGATGCAGCGCTCGTCGCCCGTCGATGGCTTCTCTCTCGCATACGAGCGCCACGGCTCGGGCGCCCCGGTGGTGCTGCTGCACGGCTGGCCCGGCGATCACGGCGACTGGCGCGACGTCGTGGTGCGACTCGATGGCGAGACCGATGTCGTCGTGCCGGACCTGCGGGGCTTCGGCGAGTCCGACAAGCACCTACGCGATCCGGCGCAGGTGTATTCGGCCGCCGGCCAGGCGGCGAGCGTCGTTTCGCTACTCGGCGAGCTGGGACTGGGCCCGGCGGTGATCGCCGGCTATGACGTCGGCAGCCGCGTTGCCCAGGAGATCGCCCGGACCAACTCGCGGGTCGTCCGTGCGCTCGTCCTCGCGCCGCCCCTGCCGGGCGCCGGAGAGCGGGTGCTCTCCGCCGACGCCCAACGCGAGTTCTGGTACCAGCATTTCCATCGGCTGGGGCTGATCGAGGAGCTCATCGACGGCCGCCCGCCCGCGGTGCGCGCGTATCTCGAGCACTTCTGGTCGCACTGGTCGGGCCCCGCCTTCGCCCCCGCCGCCGCCGAGCTGGACCGGCTGGCCGCGCTGTATGGAGCGCCCGGCACGTTCGTGGCCTCGATCGGGTGGTATCGCGCCGGCGCGGGGACGATCGCGCGCAGCCTCGCCGAGCGTGCCCCGGCGCCCGACGAGCGGATCGCCGCTCCGACCACGGTGTTGTGGCCCGAGCACGATCCCCTGTTCCCGCCGGAATGGGCCGACCGGCTCGACGAGTTCTTCTCCGCCGTGACGCTGGAGCGGTTGCCCGGTGCCGGGCATTTCTCCCCGCTGGAGGCGCCCGACCGGTTCGCCGACGCCATCCGCGTAGCGTCGTGACGCCGCCGCCTCCGGTGCCGGTGCCGGTGTCGGTGCGCGAGGCCACCGGCGCCGACGTCGACGCCGTCGGCCGGCTGCTGCACGACTTCAACCGCGAGTTCGATGATCCGGCGCCCGCGCCGGCCCAGCTGGCCGTCCGCGTGCGCGAGCTGCTGGCCGGCGGCGACACCGGCCTCGTGGTGGCGGGCGACGACCCGGTCGGCCTGGCGCTCATGCGCTTTCGCCTGTCGCTCTGGGGGCAGGGCCTCGAGTGCTACCTCGCCGAGCTCTACGTCATCCCCGCCATGCGTGGCCAGGGCATCGGCCGGGCGCTGATGGTGGCCGCGATCGACCTGGCGCGCGCCCGGGGCGCCGACTACATGGATCTCGGCACCACGGAGACCGACGTCGCCGCCCGACATCTCTACGAGAGCCTCGGCTTCGACAACCACGAGGGCAAGCCGGGCGGCCCGGTCAACTTCTACTACGAGCGCGAGCTCTAGCCGCGCAATAATCGAGTCTGTGGGAGGACGGCCTCGGTTCGTCGCTTGCCTGTGCGCCGTGGTGCTGCTCGCCAGCTGCGGCGGCCACGCCCGCCGGCGCGCGCTCCGCACGGTGACGGCGACACCCACCACCAAAACTGCGCCGTCGACCCGCACGGAGATCACGCCGCTGGGCGCCGAGTCGACGCACTCGCCGCTGCTCGTCTACTTCAAGCGCGTCATCGGAATCGACCCGCTCGGGTCGGAGCTGACGGTCCATCGGGACGGCAGCGGGGTCGCCCTCACCACGCTCGGGGGTGTCGGCGGCCAGCGGCGGCGCGGCTTCATGCTCAGCCGCTCGCAGTACCGACGGTTACGAGCACTCGTCGGGTCGGCGCGGCACGCCGGGTTGCACGAGACAGGCTGCTGCGCCGACGTCAACCATTACATCTACACGGTGATGCTGGCCGGGCACGCGGTCCGTTGGCAACAGCGCAGCGTCCCGCGGGCCGACCGTCCGCTCGTCGATCTGCTCAGTCGCCTGATCGATCAGCGCACCGGCTACTGAGCGGCGTACGCCCCCGCCGGAAAGGGGGTGCTGACGAGTGCTATGTCGACATTCCTGATAATCTCAATCAAGTTAGGGCAGTATGACTGGACAGTGTTTGCCTGAGCGGGGCCCCGTGGATCCGCCGGCGCGCTAGCTCTGGCCGTCAATCGCTCAAAACGAAATCCTGGAGGACCCTCGATGAGCACAACCAACCCGGGCTCCCCGGCGATCGGAGCCGTGCCCGTCGGCGCGTCCCGAGCGCTCGAGCGAGACGTGGCCGGGCGCGCCCGCCGGCGCTTTGGTCTCGGCGCATGGCAGCGGCTGGTCAGCCCGCTCGTGGTGCTGATCATCTGGCAGCTGGTCAACGTCGCGCATCTGGTGTCGGCTAGCAAGCTGCCGCCGCCCACCCGTGTGATCAGCACGGCCGCCACGCTGATCACCACGAACTCGGCCGCCTACGGCACCTTGCAGAGCGCGCTCCTCACCTCGCTGGAGCGGATGATCGTCGGGTTTGCGTTCGGCGCCGTCGCCGCGCTCGGCCTGGCGCTGATCGCCGGCCTCAGCCGTGCCGGCGAGAACGCGGTCGACCCGCTGATGCAGGCGATTCGCACGCTGCCGCTGTTCGGCCTGATCCCGGTGTTCATCATCTGGTTCGGGATCGGCGATGTGCCCAAGGAGCTGCTGGTCGCGATCGGCGCGGCGATCCCGCTGTACCTGAACACGTTCGCCGGCATCCGGGGGGTGGACGGCAAGCTGGCCGAGCTCGGGCACGTGCTGGGGCTCGGCCGCAGCGAGCTGATCCGCCATGTGATCCTTCCCGGCGCGCTGCCCAGCATCCTCGTCGGGCTCCGTCAGAGCCTGGGCGTCGCCTGGCTATCGCTGGTCGTCGCCGAGCAGCTGAACACCCACGCCGGCCTGGGCTTCATGATCAACCAGGGCACCCAGTTCCTGCAGAACGACGTGATCTTTGTGGCGTTGCTCTGCTACACGATCCTCGGTCTGCTCACCGACTGGTTCGTCCGTCGCATCGAGAGGAGGGCCCTCGCATGGCGGGGCGGTCTTCTGGCGGCGTGACGCTGACGCGTCGTGTGACGCGCCAAACCCGTTCAGACGGTGGAGCTGTGGCCCCCAGCGACGCGGTCGTCGAGCTCGGCGGCCTGCGCCGGGCCTTTGACGGCCGAGTCGTTCTCGACGGCCTGGACCTGACGATCCGGCGCGGCGAGTTCGTCGCGCTCATCGGCCGCAGCGGCACGGGCAAGTCGACGCTCCTGCGCGGCCTGGCCGGCCTCGATCCGGGTCTCGAGGGCGACATGGCGGTCAACGGCACCGTCTCGATGGCCTTCCAGGGCGCGCGCCTGATGCCATGGAAGCGGGTCATCGACAACGTCGCACTCGGCCTGCGCGGCGAGGACCCGACCGGTGCCGCCCGGGCCGCGCTGGGCGAGGTCGGCCTGGGGGACCACGAAAGAGCATGGCCGCTCACGCTCTCGGGCGGGGAGGCGCAGCGCGTCTCCCTGGCACGTGCGCTGACCCGCGACCCCGACCTGCTGCTGCTCGACGAGCCGTTCGGCGCGCTGGACGCGCTCACCCGGATCTCGATGCACCGCCTCGTCCTCGGACTGTGGCAGCGCCACCGGCCGGCCGTCCTGCTGGTCACCCACGACGTCGACGAGGCGCTGGCGCTGGCCGACCGCGTGCTCGTGCTCGGTGACGGCCACATCTCGCACCAGTCATCGGTTGACGTCGCCCGGCCGCGAGACCGGGATCACCCCGAACTGATCTCCCTCCGCAACCGCCTGCTCTCCGAGCTGGGCGTGGAAACGAAAGAAGGCAGCGAATGAAAACGACCCTGTCGATTCGAAGGCCATTCGGTCTCTTGCTGGCCGCGGTCGCCGCGGTCTCGCTGGCCGCCTGCGGCTCCAACTCGGGGTCGGGCTCGAGCAACTCGAGCACGACTAGCGCGGCGGCCGGCGCGAGCAGCGCGACGAGCACCGGGCCGGCCAAGGTCAGCGTCGTCAACGCCTCCGCTCATACGGGCCCGACGCTGCGGGTCGGCGACCAGGCTGGTACCGGGGCCCAGGCGCTGCTCACGTCCGCGGGACTGATCAAGAAGCTCCCGTTCAAGATCCAGTTCGCGGACTTCACGTCCGGTCCGCCGATGCTGCAGGCGATGAGCGGCGGCTCGCTGGATGTCGGCGGCGTCGGCAATGCCCCGCCCGTCTTCGCGGCGGCCGGCGGAGCCAAGATCAAGATCGTCGGCGCGCTCTCCAACAACCCCGAGAGCGCGGCGCTGCTCGTGCCCCGGGGATCCAGGGCCACCTCGATCGCGCAGCTCAAGGGCAAGAAGATCGCCGTCGCCCAGGGCAGCTCCGCTGACTATCACCTGATCTGGGCGCTCAAGAAGGCGGGCCTGTCGCCCAAGGACGTGACGCTCGAGTATCTGCAGCCGGCCCAGGCGCTGGCCGCCTTCAGCTCGGGCGCCGTGGACGCCTGGGACGTGTGGTCACCGTTCATCGAACAGGCGGTGGCCCAGAGCCACGGCCGCATCATCTCAAACGGCGACGGTGAGACGGCGAACTTCTCCTATCTCGTGGCGTCCGAGTCCGCGGTGAAGAATGCAGCGACATCCAAGGAGATCACGACGTACCTCAAGACGCTCAATCAGGCGCACCGCTGGGCCAACAGTCATCCGGCCGCCTGGGCGGCGACCTGGGCCCAGGCTACGGGCCTGCCAGTGAGCGTCATGACCAAGGCGGCCAAGGACGACACGCAGACGCCGGTGCCCGTCGACAGCAAGATCTCGACCGCCGAGCAGTCGCTCGTGGACGCGTTCTCGGGTGTGGGCCTGATTCCCAGGCACTACACGTTCGCGCCGTACACGAGCGGCGCGTTCAACGCGTCCGTCGGCGGCTGACCCTCACGACCAGAAAGGAGCTCCACACCATGAGCTATGAGCACATCGACGTCCGCAAGGTCGGCGCCAACCTCGGCGCCGTCGTCGGCGGCGTTCGCATCGGCGGCGATCTCGCCCCAGAACTCGTTGCCGAGCTGCGCGCGGCCCTGTTGGCCAACCGCGTCGTGTTCCTGCGTGGCCAGGACCATGCCGATGATGACGATCAGCGAGCGTTCGCCGAGCTGCTGGGCACGATCACCAAGCCACACCCCACCGTGGCCGGCGAGGGAGGGGGCGTGCTGCCGATCGACTCCGATCGCAGCCGGGCCAACAGCTGGCACACGGATGTGACGTTCGTCGACCGCGTGCCGGCGATCAGCATCCTGCGCGCGATCACGCTGCCGCCGTACGGCGGCAACACCGTATGGGCGAACACCGTGCGTGCCTACGAGAAGCTGCCCGCCGCGCTGCAGGCGCTGGCCGACCGGCTGCGCGGTGTGCACTCCAACCTGTACGACTACATCCGTGAGCCTGACGCGCGCCGGATCGGCGCCGTCGACGTCAAGGAGGAGGCCTACCGCGAGGAGTTCTCGCAGATGGAGTTCGAAACCGAGCACCCGGTGGTCCGCATCCACCCGGAGACGGGTGAGCGCGCGCTCGTCCTCGGACACTTCATCAAGCGCTTCGTCGGGCTGTCGACGAGCGACTCCAACGACCTGTTCGAGCTCCTCCAGCGCCACGTGACCCGGCTGGAGAACACCGTCCGCTGGAACTGGGCCCCGGGCGACATCGCGATCTGGGATAACCGCTCGACGCAGCACTACGCCGTCGACGATTACGACGGCCAGCCGCGGCTCCTGCACCGGATCACGCTCGCCGGCGACATCCCGGTCGGCGTCGACGGCGAGACGAGCGTCGTCCGCAAGGGCGACGCCTCGTTCTACTCGCCGCTGCCTGAGCCCGCCGGCGTCGTGTAGGGGGTGGGGGCGCTGCGCGCCAGAGGCCCATGCTCAAGGTGTGGCAGCACGTGGCGCGCGAACAGGTCGGCCTCGGCCAGGTGCGGATAGCCCGACAGGATGACGGCCTCCAGGCCGAGCTCGCGATAGCCGAAGCGCAGCTGGCGACCATGGCGCGCGGCGCGGGCGCGCACGTCGGCAATCGTCTCGGCGATGCCGGCCAGCGTGTCGGGCCACATCAGGAACACGTCGGCGGCCTGGGCGGCCACCTCGCGGGCGTTCTCAGAGAGGCCGCCGAAGTACAGCGGCGGGCAGCCCTTGGCGGGGCGAATGCGCGGCGGGTCGAGGGTTGGCCAGCTGACGCGCCAGCTGCGGCGGCCACATCTCGCCCATCCGCACCGCCAGCAAGAGCTGCATCCGGCGCAGGAACGGAGCGATCCCGGCGGCGAAGCTGACCGAGTCGATCCCGAGCGTGTACCCGGAGGGCAGCAGCAGGTTGTCGTAGCCCCCGGCCTCGGCCGCCAGCGCGATGTCACGGCAGTGCTCCCAGCTGGACTGCAGCGCCGGGTCGGGCACGCCCAGGTACTCGTAATCGTCATCGCAGAGCGCCGAGAACCAGGAGATCTCCATCGTGGGTAATTCAATCGAATTAGTGTGCGGAGCCGAGCGCCGAGAAGAAGCGGGCCATCAACGGGCCGTCGAGCGGGCCGCCGTTGACCCCGCCGCTGTTCTCAACGACGACCGCGAAGGCGATGTCGCCGTCGTAGCCCATCAGCCAGGCGTCGGTCTTCAGTGCCCCGTCCTGTCCGTACTGGGCGGTGCCGGTCTTCGCGTAGGTGGCGCTCGGCAGCCCGGTGCCGGCGGCGGTGCCCGACTGCACGACGTGGGCCATCATCTGCCGCAGGCCGTCAACCACCGCCGGGGGGAGCGGTGCGGAGGCGACGCGGTCGTCGGGAGCGCCCTGCACCAGCCGCGGCGCGCTGACCGTGCCGGTGTCGATCCCGGCGGCGACGCTCGCCATCCCGAGCGGTGAGAACGTCACCTGGGCCTGCCCGATCGCGGTTGCCGCCAGCGCGGTCTGGCCGCGGGGAGCCGGCACCGAGGCCTGTGATGCAGGGACGCCGATGCGCGTCGTGCGCTGTAGCCCATAGAGCCTGGCGGCGGCCGTGAAGTCCGCCGCGCGCAGCCGCTGGGTGGCCAGGCCGATGAACGCGGTGTTGCACGATTCGGTGAACGCCTGGTCGAGCGTCTGGGTGGGCTGGTCGCCCTCGGCGTTGTGGAAGACCTCGCCGTTGACGGACAGGCTCGGCGGGCAACTCGCCGGCGAGGACGGAGACAGGCCGCGCTCGATGAGTGCCGTGGAGGTGAGCACCTTGAACGTCGAGCCCGGCGGGAAGGCGCCGTGCAGCGCCTGGTCATATGGATAATCGGCGGGCACGGAGACGGCGGCCAGCACCTGTCCGGTGGAGGCCCGCATCGCCACGAGGCCGGCGTTCTTGCCCTTGAGACCGGCGAGGGCGGCTTCGGCGGCCCGCTGGACACGGGGGTCAATGCTCGTCCGCACCGGCTCGCCGGGATGGCCGGGGTAGCTCTTCAGCGTGCGCACGGTGGCGCCGCGCGCGTCGACGATCTCGATGTGCGTCGTGGGCGTGCCCGCCAGCCGCCGTTGGTCGATGTTCTCCAGGCCCGTCCTGCCGACCTGGCTGGAGGCGTCGTAGGACGCGCCGAGCTGGTGCAGCTCGTCAGCGGTGATCGCACCGACGCTGCCGACGACGTGGGCGGCGAGGTTGGGCGTGATCGCGGTCGGCGAGCTGCTGCGCTCAAACGTCGTCCCCGGGACGGAGTAGACGTTGTCAGGTCCGGACGGGCGCTTGAGCTCGGCGAAGCGCGCCGTGGAGATCTGAAAGACGGGATCGAAGTAGCTGGGGTGGGCCTTGGCCTGGGCGAGCGCCTGGTCGGTCTGGGCGGCGGGTGCCCCGGCGGCCAGGAGGTCGCGCCTCACGGCCCTCGCGTCCTTGATCCGGCTGCCGACCACGCCGACGGTGATGAGTTCGTGAGCGGTCACCAGCGGCGCACCGCCGGCCCCGAGGATGGGCGCCCGCGCCGGCCAGTCGCGCGCCACGAGCAGTCGGTCGCCGGCGCGCAGGGCGGGATTGACCGTGGCCGGGCTCCACGACACGAGCCACTTGCCCTTGCGCTGAACGAGGTGGATCTGCGTTGTGGACGTCCACGTCCCGACCACGGGCAGGGCGAACTGCTCGGTCACGGTCGCGCTCGCCTTCGCGCCCTTGCGGGTGACGCGGCTCGCGGTGAACTTGGCTGCGCCCGCCCGGGTTGCTCCGAGGGCGCTGAGCGCCGCGGCGTTGACGGTGGCGAAGTCGGCCGGCGGATCTGTCACCTGGCGGCGCATCGCCGTCCAGTCGTGTGACTGCCAGGCCGTCACGAACGCCGTGAGCGCGTCCTGCGGCGTGGAGGACGAGCCGCCGCACCCAAACAACCCGACGGCAGCCGTCAGCGCCAGCACGGCGGCGATGAGCCGGGACATCACGTGCAGCCGCACGTCGGCGAGGATAGGGGGCAGGCTACTCGCCTGGTGCGAGGGTCCGTGCGACGAGCCGCGCGGCGGCCTCGATCAGCTGTTCGTCCGCGGTCGCGGCTGCCGTGTGCTTGACCGTCAGCACGGCGATGCTCAGCGGAGTACGCCGCGAGGTCCAGACGACGCCGACGTCGTTGGCACTGCCGTAGTCGCCCGTCCCGGTCTTGTCGGCGATCAGCCAATCCTCGGGAAGTCCGCCGCGTCGCCCTCAAGCCAGTCGGTCAGCTGGGCACGATCCCCCGGGGAGAGGGCTGGGCCCAGGACGAGCCGCGCGTAGGTGTCACCGATCGCCCGCGGTGTGGTCGTATCGTGGAGATCTCCGGGGATCGACGTGTTGAGGGTCGGCTCGGTGCGGTCAAGCCGGGTGTCGGCGTCACCGATCGAGCGGCAGAACCGGGTGACGCCGGCCGGGCCGCCGGTCAGATGCAGCAGCAGGTTGGCGGCCACGTTGTCGCTGTAGGCGAGCGCCGCGGCGCACAGGGCGCGCACGGTCAGGCCGGTGTCGACGTACTGCTCGATCACCGGGGCGCCCTCGATCAGGTCGGCCTTCGTGTAGTGGATGAGCCGGTTGAGGAACTCGCCGCGGTGGTCGAAGTCGCGCAAGACGTGAGCGGCCAGCAGGCCCTTGAAGACCGAGCACATCGCGAAGCGCTCATCCGTGCGGTAGCCGATCGTCGCCCCGGTGCGGTGGTTGCGGGCGTGAACGCCCAAGCGGGCGCCATGCCGGCGTTCGCGTCGGGGCTGGGCTTCCTTAATATAATTAGGTATTATCCTATGTACAGTAGACCGACCTGAGGAGATCACGATGCGAACGACCCCCATCAACGACACCCTGATCCAGCTCACCCGCATGGGCTTCGTCAACGCCTACCTCGTGCGCGAGGACGACGGCCTCACGCTCGTCGACACGACGATGCCGAAGACGGGCGACGCGTTGCTGGCCGCCGCGCGTGATGCCGGCGCTCCGATCCGGCGGATCGCGCTCACCCACGGCCACGGCGACCACGTCGGCTCGCTCGACGAGCTCAAGGGCAAGCTCGGCGACGAGGTGCAGGTGCTGATGCCCGAGCTCGATGCCCAGATCCACGCTGGGGAGAAGGTCCTCGAGGGTAAGCCGAAGGGCAGCTGGCCGACGCTCTCGACCGTGCCCGACATCCGCCTGACAGCCGGCGACCGGGTCGGCAGCCTGGAAGTCGTCCCCAGCCGCGGTCACACGCCCGGTCACGTCGCCTTCCTCGATACCCGCGACCGGACGCTGATCGCGGGCGACGTGTTCACCACGATCGGCTCGGTCCAGGTCTCCAACCACTTCTACTGGCGCTTCCCGCTGGCGGCGATGGCCACCAACGACAAGGCCCAGGACCTGGCCTCGGCGCGCGCGCTGCGGGCACTCGATCCCCGGCTGCTCGTCGTCGGCCACGGCCAGGCGGTGCGCGCCCCGGGGCTCAGATGGATGCGGCGATCCGCCGAGCCGAGGGCTGATGCCGCGCGTCGGACTTGACGCGGAGGCCGTGGTGGCGGCCGGGGCGGAGCTGGCCGACGCCGAGGGGCTTGACGAGCTGACCCTGGCGCGGCTGGCCGAGCGTCTCGGCGTCCGCTCGCCATCGCTGTACGCGCACGTGGGCGGCCTCGCCGACCTACGCACACGACTGGCCGCGCGCGGCGCGCGCGAGCTGACCGCTGCGCTGCAGGCGGCGGCTGCCGGCCGGGCGCGCTCCGACGCGCTGCACGCGGTGGCCGACGCCTACCGGGCCTACGCCCGCGCACACCCCGGGACGTACGCCGCGACGCAGCGGTCTCCCGGAACCGAGCCCGACGCCGCAAACGGCGAGTTCGCCGCGGCCGCGACCGAACTGGTGGGCGTGCTCGTGGCCGTGCTGCGCGGCTATGACCTGCACGACGACGATGCCATCCACGGGGTGCGCATGGTCCGCGCGGCGCTGCACGGCTTCGTGTCACTCGAGCGTGAGGGGGGCTTCGCGATGCCGATCGACCTCGAGGAGAGCTACCGGCGGCTCGTCCAGACGCTCGATCACGGGCTAGGCTCGGGTTGATGACGATGTCGTTCTTCGTGGCCGACAACCCCGACGCGCAGCGGTATGAGCTCACCGCCGAGGAGGAGCGCATCGGCTTTGTCACATATCGAATGGAGCCCGGCGTGATCTCGCTGTTGCACGCCGAGGTCAAGCCGGCGCACGGGCGTCAGGGCTGGGGTTCGCGAATGGTCGCCGGGACGCTTGACGATGCTCGGCGGCGCGGATTGAAGGTGCGCCCGGTGTGCCCGTTCGTCGTCGCCTATATCGGGCGCCACTCCGACTACCGGGATCTGCTCGTCTAGACATCCCGGTCGCCCGACGGCGCGCCGATCGACGCCGCCACCGCCGGCCGAGGGTGCGCGGGCGCCTCGTCGCCGAGCACTCGCGGCACGCCGGCCAGTGTGCCGCCGGCGCAGTCGCCGGCCTCCACCGGGGTGCGCCGCTGGGTGCGCAGCGCCAGCCCGCCGACACCCGCTATCACCAGCAGGCCGCTGCCGATCCCCATCGCGAGATGAAACGCGTCCTCCGATGCCCCGGCCGCCGCCTGGCGGGCGAACCGGCGGTCGGCGGGGGGCACGGCGCGCGCGTCGATCGTCCCGAACGTGCGCCGCTTGGCGGCCACCACCGCCGGGCGCGCCGAGGCGGGGAGGCGATGGCCCAGACGCGCGTCGAGCAGCGCGCCGTAATGGGCAGAGACGATCGCGCCGACGGCGGCCACCGAGACGAGCCCGGCCGTACGCGCGATCGCGTTGTTGACCGCCGAGGCGATACCGGCGTCGGTCTCGGAGGCGTCGGCCAGCACGGTTGCCGTCAGCGGCGAGACGGTCAGCGACAGCCCGAGCGAGAACACGAGCAGCGCCGGCAGCACGTCGCCGACCAGCGAGACCGACGTGCCGTAGCGCTGCATCAGGCCGAAGCCGGCGGCGACCAGTAGCGGCCCCACGACCAGGAACCACCGGGCGCCATAGCGATCGGCGAGCCGGCCCATGCGCGCCGACAGCAGGAACATCACGCCGGTCGGCACCAGTCCGGTCACGCCGGACTTGAGCGCGCTGTAGCCGGCCACCTGCTGGAGGTAGATCGTGACGAAGAAGCCCAGCAGGCCGATCCCGCCGTACATGGCGAACGTCTGCGCGTTGGTCACCGCGAAGTTGCGCCGCGCGAACAGCCCGAGCGGCAGCATCGGCGCCTTCGTACGCGCCTCGAAAGCGATGAACACCGCCAGCAGCACGAGCCCGCCGCCCAACGCCACGAACACGCCCGGGTCCGACCAGCCGAGCACCGGCTGCTCGATCAGCCCGAACGAGACGCCGGCGAGCCCGGTCGCGGCCAGGGCAGCTCCCGTCCAGTCGATCCGCGCGCTGCCCGCGCCCTCCATGTGGTCGGGCACCGCCACCCGGGCGAGGACGAGTGCGATCAGCACCAGCGGCACGTTGATCAGAAAGATCCAGCGCCACGAGGCCGAGTCGACGATCTGACCGCCGATCAGCGGCCCGGCGAGGATCCCGATCCCGCCCCACGCTGTCCAGCGTCCGATCGCCCCGCCGCGCTCCTCCTTGGGGAACACGGCGACGATGATCGCCAGCGCCGCCGGGGTGAGGAGCGCGCCTGACACGCCCTGCAGCGCGCGGGCCACGATCAGCACGCCCACCGACGGGGCGACCGCGCACAGCGCCGATCCGATGCCGAAGCCCACCACGCCGGCGACGAACACCCGCCGCTCGCCGAGGCGGTCGGTCAGCGATCCGGCCAGCAGGATCAGGGCGCTCAGCGTCAACAGGTAGGAGTTCGAGACCCACTGCTGGGCGGCGAAACCGCCGCCGAGATCCCGGCTGATGGCGGGCAGCGCGACGTTGACCGCCGACGAATCCACGGCGGCGATCGTCGAGGCGAGAATCGCCGCGATCAGGGCGAGGCGCTTGGTGCGGTCGTCGACCGGCGCGTCGCCGCGCGCCATCTCAGCGACCCGCGGCGTTGATCGGCATCCGTACCGTGAACACCGTGCGGGCGGGTGGGCCCGGTTCCCTGTTGAGGGCGAGGCTTCCGCGGTGACGGTCGACGATGATCCGCCGCGCCGTGTCGAGGCCCAGCCCGGTGCCCCGGCCGACGTCCTTGGTGGTGAAGAACGGGTCGAACACGCGGTTGCGGATCTCGTCGGGGATACCCGGCCCGTCGTCGGCGATGTCGATCTCCGCGCAGTCGCCATCGGCGCGGGTGGTGATCGTGATATGGCCACTCTCGCCGAGCGCGTCGATCGCGTTGTCGAGCAGGTTCGTCCACACCTGGTTGAGCTCGGCGCCATGCACGGTCAGCTTGGGCAGCGAGGCGTCGTAGTCGCGCGTGATCTCGATCGTGGTGTGCTTGAGCTTGTGCCCGAGGATCGTGAGCGTCGTCTCCAGTCCCTCGCGGACGTCGACCTGGACCACTTCTCCACGGTCCATGTAGGCGTAGGCCTTGATCGCCTTGACGAGGTGGCTCATCTGATCGGTCGAGTCGGCGCAGCTCGCCGGCCAGCTGCCGGGCCGACAGCGACGCGGAGATCCAGCGCAGCGCGGGCGCCGCGCGTGTCGCCGGCCACGTCGGCCACCTCCTGGACGAACGCGCGGTCGATCCCGGCGGCGGCCAGCGGCGAGCTCAGCGTCCATGCCTCGGCGACGCCGAGATCGGTGCAGTTGGTCGGTCAGCTCGTCCTCGCGATCGGCGGCGTCGAGCGCCGACACCGCGGTCTGGGCGGCGCAGCGCTCGAGCGCTGAGGTCTGCAGCGCCACCAGCCGCTTCGCATCCTCCAGCTCGATCCCGGACTCGACGAACACCCCGATCGCCCTGCTGAGCACGCCCAGCGCATCGGCGAGCTCCGAGGCGGTGCGGCGGGCCGCCGAGGCCGGGTTGTTGAGCTCGTGGGCCAGGCCGGCGGCCATCGTGCCCAGCGACTCGAGCCGCTCGCGCTGCTGCTCGCGCTGGGCGATGCGGCCGATCACCGGCTTGACCTGCGACATCACCCGGCGGAACACCGAGCGGTGGGCGAGCGTCAGGTCGACGAATGGTCTCCGGGGGCGACGATCGCGTAGCGGATCGGTGTCTCGGCCCGCATCGTGATCGCCGCGGGGGCCTCCAGCAGCGTCGGGATCGCGCCGATCCACGTGGGCGCGATTCTGGAACCCCGTGCTGTCCTCCACCTCGCCGTCGGGCACGAGCATCTCGAGCCGACCCTCGAGCAGCAGCGTCAGCCCGGTGGATGGTTCGCCGAACTCGGCGATCCGGTCTCCAGGAGGCGCTTCGTGCAGCTCGGCGGCCTCGCCCATCGCCCGAGCTCGTCGTCGGCGAGCTCGGCGAACAGATCGACCTCCCGCAGCTCGGCGACGGTGGGATGGGTGGTCGCCGTGCTCATCCCTCGGCCAGGTACTGGTGGATCAGCGAGACGGCCATCGAGCCCTCGCCGACGGCCGAGGCGACGCGCTTGATCGAGCGCGCCCGCACATCGCCGGCGACGAACACGCCCGGGATGCTCGTCTCCAGAGCGTGCGGCTCGCGGTTCAGCGGCCAGCCGTGATCGCGCACCTCGGGCCCGGCGAGGATGAAGCCGCGCTCGTCGCGGGCGACCACGCCCTCCAGCCAATCGGTCCGCGGCAGCGCGCCGATGAACACGAAGCACGCGTCGACCGCCTCGGTGCGCTCGCCCTCCGGCCCGCGCAGCACCAGCCGCTTGAGGCGGCCGTCCTCGCCCTCGGCTGCGATCGCCTGCGTCCCGGTGAGGACCTCCACGTTGGGCAGGGCGGCGATCTGCTCGATCAGATAATGCGACATCGACTTCGTCAGCGAGTCGGCGCGGACGAGCATCGAGACCTTCTGCGCGTAGCCGCTGAAGTAGACCGCCGCCTGGCCGGCGGAGTTTGCCCCCCCGATCACGACCACGTGCTGGTCCTTGCACGAGCGCGCCTCGATCAGCGCCGCGCCGTAGTAGACGCCCGCACCGGTGAAGTCCGCAAAGCCGGGCGCCGGCATGCGGTTGTAGGCCACGCCGGAGGACACGAGCACGCTGTTGGCGCTCAGCTCGGTGCCGCCGGTCAGCTCGACGATCCGCCCCGCGCCCTCGACTCGCAGCTTGACCGCATCGGACACGGTCAGGAGCTCGGCCCCCAGCCGGCGCGCCTGGGTGGTGGCCCGACGCGCGAGATCGGAGCCCGAGAGGCCGCTGGGGAAGCCGAGGTAGTTCTCGATCCGGCTGGACTGCCCGGCCTGGCCGCCGGGGGCCTCTGATTCCACCATCACCGTGCGCAGGCCCTCGGAGGCTCCGTAGACGGCGGCCGCCAAACCCGCCGGGCCGCCGCCGACGATCACCAGGTCGTAATGATCAGAGGCGGGGCGGCTGGCGACGCCCAGTCGTTCGGCGAGCTCGAGCACCGTCGGGCGTTCCACCACCGAGCCGTCCTCCAGGAGGACGACCGGCAGGCGGTCCTCGGGCACGCCGGCGACCGTGAGCAGCTCGCGGGCCTCAGAGTCGCGCTCGACGTCCAGCCAGCGGCCGGGAACGCGGTTGCGGGCCATGAAGTCGCGCAGGTCGTGGGTCTCCTTGGAGAAGCGGTGGCCGATCACTCGCACCCCGCCGGCCGACAGCGCGGCGCCCCCCTCCCACGTCTGCAGCAGGTCCTCGACCACTGGGTACAGCGCCTCCTCGGGCGGGTCCCAGGGCTTGAGCAGGTAATAGTCGAGTGACACCTCGTTGATGGCGGCGATCGCCGCCGACGTGTCGGCATACGCGGTGAGCAGCGCGCGCTTGGCGTCCGGGAACACCTGACGCGCTTTGGTGAGGAAGTCGGTTCCCTCCATGCCCGGCATCCGCTGGTCGGCGACCATCAGGGCGACAGCGTCGCCGCGCCGGCGCAGCTCGCCCAGCAGCTCGAGCGCCTCGGGCCCCGAGCCCGCGCGCATGATCCGGTAGCGCTCGCCGAACCCGCGTCGCAGATCCCGGGAGACCGCCGCCAGCACCGTCGGCTCATCGTCGACGGCCAGGATCGCCGGCCGCCGGGCGTGGCCGTTGTCGGTGGCGCTCACGGGGGCGGCCACCTCACGACAGCATCGGTGACGGGGGGATCTCCGTGTGCCCGGTGACCGCGGGGATCAGCATCCCAATCTCGTCGACGAAGCACCAGCACCAATCCTCGCCCGGCTCCAGGGAGCGGATGATGGGGTGCGTGCTCGTCCCCGCATGGGCGCTGGCGTGCCGGCCGGGCGAGTCATCGCAGCAGCCGACGTGGCCGCACTCCAGGCAGATCCGCAGGTGCAGCCAGACGCCGCCCTCGCGCAGGCAGTCTTCACAGCCCTCGACGGATGCGGGCAGCTCGGTCAGCTTGACGCTGTCCAGGTGGGTGCAGTTGGGTGCGCGGTTGCTCATCACCCCAGCATCCCAAAGTCGTCAAGCGGTCTGATCAGCGAAGCGCGCGCCGCCGTCGACACGCACGCGCACGTCGTCTCCCACGCGCGGGGCGGGGAGGCCGGCGATCGCATAGAGCCGGCCGTGCGTCAGCTCGAGCTCCAGCCGGAAGCCATCCTCCAGGGCGACCGCGCCCCCAACGCGCGCCGCCAGCGGACCGTCGGGATCGAGCTGCACGTGCGGCGGGCGCGTGAGGAGCAGCTCGCCGCCGTCGCGCAGCTCGCCGTCATAGCCGAGAAAGCGGGCGACGTCGGGGCTCGGAGGCGTCTCCAGGAGCACGCGCGGTGACCCGGCGGCGACCAGCCGGCCGTCGATCATGACCAGCAGCCGGTCGGCCAGCGCCCACGCCTCGGCGCGGTCGTGGACGACGACGAGCGTCGCCCGCGCGTCCGAGCGCAGCGCCGACACGGCGTCGGCCAGGAGGTTGCTGCGCGTCTCGGCGTCCAGCCCGGCGAACGGCTCGTCGAGCAGCAGGATGTCGGGCGCGACGGCCAGCACGCGGGCCAGGTGCACCCGCCGGCGCTCCCCGCCCGACAGCGTCGCCGCCGAGCGTCGGGCGAGATCCTCGGCGCTCAGGGCACGCAGCGCCTCCCGGGCGCGGCCTCCGCGCTCGCCCTTCGGGACACCCCACCAGGCGAGCGCCAGCGTGACGTTGGCCAGCACGCTGCGGCGGGCCAGGTCAGGCGCCTGCAGCGCGATCGCCACCCGGCCGTGACGGGTCACCGCGCCCGCCGCCGGCTCCAGCGCGCCGGCGAGCCCGTCCAGCAGCGTGCTCTTGCCCGCGCCGTTGGGGCCGAGCAGGGCGACCAGCTCACCGCGGCGCAGCTCCAGGCCGACGTCGTGCACGACCTCGCGCTTCTCGCGCCGCAGGCTGAGCCCGTCGGCGCTGAGCAGCACGTCGTGGCCGTCGCCCGTCGCCGTCACGTCGCCGGCCGGAAGCGCAGGCGGATGCCGACACGCTGCTGCAGGATGCCCAGACCGCACATGAGGATCAGGATCATGCCCGCCAGGACGATGGCGATCGCGACCGCATCCGCGTAGCGGCCGCCGTTGACCTCGTACAGCGTGGCGCTCGCCAGCGTCTGGTTGTAGCCGTAGATGTTGCCGCCGACGATCGCGATCGCCGCCACCTCGGAGAGCGAGGTGCCGAGCGCGGCGATGACGGCGGCCATCACCCCGATACGGGCCTCGCGCAGCGCCAGCACGAACAGCTGGCGGCGCCCGGCTCCGAGCAGTCGTGCCTGCGCCAGCAGCCCGGCCGGCAACCCCTGGACGGCGGCGGCGGTCAGCGCGATCGTGTACGGCAGCGCCAGGATCGTCTGGGCGACGAAGACGACGCGGCGAGTTCCGATCAGCTGCAGCGAGCTGAGCGGCGCGCCACCGGCGCACAGCAGGAACAGAACCGCCCCGACGAGCGCCGGCGGCAGGCCGAGGCTGGCGTTGGCGAGCACCTGGGCAACCCGCCGGCCGCGAAATCGCCCGAGCCCGATCGCCAGCCCGATCGGCAATCCGATCGCGGTGGCGAGCGCGGTCGCCACCGCCGCCACCTGCAGGGTGAACCAGATCACGCTGAGCAGCGTCGGGTTGCCGTGCACGATCATCGGCACGGCGTCCTTGAGCTCGTTCCAGATGAGGTTCACGAGTGGGCCACTTCGCCCGTCCGGAAGCGCAGCTGGACCCCGCGGGTGCGCTGCTGAAGCACGGTGAGCGTGCCCATCAGGACGAGGATCAGCGCCAGCAGCAACAGCGCGATCGCCGTCTCCTGCGCGTCGTTGGGTTGGTAGGTGAAGTTCGCCAGCAGCGCGCTGGCCAGCGTCTGGGACTCGTCCACGCGGTTGCCGCCGACGATGACGACCGCGCCGACTTCCGAGACCCCGGCTCCGAGGCCGCCGATCACGGCGGCGATCACGCCGATCTTGGCCTCGCGGAGGGCGAGGCCGGCGACCTGCCGACGGCCGGCTCCGAGCGCCCGTGCCTGGTCCAGCAGGCCCGGGGCGAGCCCCTGGATCGCGGCCGGCGTGAGGGCGACGATGTACGGCAGCGCCAGGAACGTCTGGGCGACGTAGACGGCCTGCAATGTGAACTCAATCCGGAGCGAGCCGAATGCCGCCTGGGGCAGGATGAAGAGCAGGACGGCGATGCCGACGACCACGGGGGGCAGGGCGAGGCTGGCGTTGGCCAGGATCTGCAGGGCGCGCCGGCCCCGGAATCGACCGAGGCCGAGCACCAGCCCAATCGGCAGCCCGATCACCGTGGCCGCCGCCGTCGAGATCACAGCGACCTTGATCGTGACCCAGAGCAGGCCGAACAGGTAGGGGTCGCCGTGCACGATCGGCGGGACCGCTCCCTTGAGCAGACCCCACAGATACGCCATCTCAGCGGTGGGTCGGCTTCGGGGCCTGCTGCACGTAGACGAGCTGGCCGTTGGCCAGGCGGTAGACCACTCCCGCCTGGGTGCCGCGGCCGATCGTGCGGGCGCCCGGCTTGGGTAGGGGGGCCACCGTCTGACCCTTCTGGATCAGGATCTGCTTGGCGGTGGTGGCCCGCAGGCCGTGCTTGGTGATGGTCCCTCCGAGGTGCAGCGACGACAGCGCCGCCAGCAGGAAGGCGACCGACAGGACGATCCCCAGGTCGAACAGGTTGACCAGGCCGTCGAGCGGGTCGCCGGCCCGGTCCTCGCGGTTGCGCGCGCGGGGGGTGACGGAGATCATGCCGGCGTCTCGATCACGACGGGGTCCGAGATCACCGCGGCCAGGTACTCGAGATCGGAGAGGTCTTGCCCGTACATGCGGTCGCGGGTCAGCGACAGGCCGAAGGCGACGGCGCCGATCAGCAGCCCGATGACGGTCACGCTGAAGGCGATGCGCAGGTTCGTGCTGAGCGCCGTCGTGTTGCCGTTGGCCAGGCCGGTGAGCGCGGGCGACAGCGGGATCAGCGTTCCCATCAGCCCGAGCGCCGGGCCGGCGCGGACCAGCAGCCGGGTGCGGGCCAGCCGCCGCTGGGCGTCGAAGTCGAAGTCGGCCAGCGCCTTGTTGATCTGGTGCTCGGCGCCGGCTCGGCGGGCATGCTGGACGATGAACGCCAGCGTTCCGGCCATCGCCGCGCTACGCGCCACGCCGCTGACCGCCGCGGCGGCGCCCTCGCGATCGTCGGCCACCAGCTTGGAGCGAGCCTGCTCGGCGCCCTCGGTGAGCGCATCGAAGCGCCGCCGGCGCCGCCCGTACACCTCGATGGCGAAGCCGCCGAGCTCGAAGATGACGAGCGCCAGCGCCAGCAGCGCGAGGATCAGCACGGGAACCTGGAGGACGCTCGAGACGTGGAAGATCGCCTCGTCGACGGAGTGAGTACTCAATGCGTAGGCAGGATGCATGCATCGGGGATGGTGACGGACGCGGCGATCAGCTGCTCGACCGCAGCGTTCGCCACCAGCCGGGGCCGAGCAGCTCGCGTCCGGCGCCGAGACCGAGCAGGAGGACGACCGCCAGACATCCGGCGATCACCGCGACCGGCGACTGCGTGGTATTGCCGGCCCGTGCCGGGGCCACTGCGGCGCTGCCCGGCGACCGCTGCAGGAGCGGGCTTGCGTTGGCCGGCAACGGCGTGACGTCGGCGACCAGGCGTCCCGTGACGAACTGGCCCGGAGAGCCGCTGGTCGGGGACGGCCGGCTGCGGGTCGGTGCGCGATGCCGCGTGTGATGGTTGCTTCGTCGTTGCGGAGACGTGGGGGTCGCGGACGGCGAGCTCGAGGTGGACGTCGTGGTCGAGCTCGTGGTCGACGGCGAGGACGTGACGGAGGGCGATCCGGACGTGCCCGACGAGCCTGCCCCGCCTGAGTGCGAAGGCTGCTGGGTGTGCGACGACGTCGGATGCGATGGCTTTCCCATGCTCCCGTTTCCGTTGCTCGGCGTCTTCCCGGAGCCCTTGCCGTTGCCGCTCCCGCGTCCGTGCGTGCCGCCGTTGGGATTACTGCCCGCTCCGCTGCTGGGCCCGGTGCTGGTGCCCGGCGTCGACGTCGTCGGCGGAGGCGTGCTGCTGGGTGATCCACTGACGCTGATCGGCACGGTCGTCGCACCCGCCCCGCCGATGGCGTCGGTGACCTGCAGCGAGACCGTGTAGCTGCCTCCGTCGGTGTAGGTGACGGAGGGGCTGGCGGCATGTGAGTCCGGGAGGTTGTCGCCGAAGCTCCAGTTGTAGGTGAGCGCGCTGCCCTCGTCGCCGGAGACCTGAGCGCTGAAGCTCACGCTGCTGCCGGCCGCCGGGCTCGACGGGGATGCCGACGCGGTCACGGCGAGCGGCGGCCCCTCGAACACCTCGATCGCGATCGGGTCGGCGCTCGTCACCTGGTCGTTGGCGTCGAGGTCGCCCTGGCCGCGCCACGGGCGGTTGTACTGAAACGAGGATCCGAGGTTGGAGACGACCGGCGAGTCGGTGGTTGGCGAGAAGTCGCTGGGGGTGGCGAGGTCGGCGGGTGTCAGCTGCGAGCCCGAGCCGACCTGGGGAGATCCGTCGCCGTTGAGAACCGTGATCCCGGTGTGGACGTCGCCGACGGACACCGGGTTCTGCAGGCACTGCAGGATCGTCGGCATCGCCCAGGTCCCGGTCCCCGAGCCGTTGTCATGCGGCAGCCCGATCGTCGACGGACCGGAGGAGTTGTACTCGGTCATCTCGGTCTTGGCGTACGCCGGGCACTTCTGCGGGTTGGCCAGCAGCTGCGAGGCGGAGACCGACGTCGTGCTCGTGCCTCCACCGGATGCATAGATCGTGGCCGACACCATCGGCGCCGAGCCGGAGTCGGCCGAGGCGACGGTGGCCGATCCGAACAGCGCGAGCGCCAGCCCGAGCGTCAACGCGAACCGCCGCCCCGGGTGGATCCCGGGGCGGCGGTTGGCCGGCTGTTCGGGCTGGTTCGGGCTATTTCGGGGGGTCATGCGCGTCAGCGTATGACGATGTTGCGGTATTTGGAGGTGGTCGTTTTCTGGCCGGTGTGCGTGTATTGCAGTTTGAGCACGTAGCGGTATCCACGCGTGAAGGTGTGCGTGAGCGTGAACGTCCGCTTACCGGCCTTGACGGTGGTCTTGGCGACCTGGCGAAACGTCGCCTTCTTGGGCTTGTGGCCGAGCTTGTTCAGGGCGTGCGCGAACAGCCTGACCGTGCCCTTGGCGCCCTTGGGGGCCACGCTCAGGGTGCCGGTCAGCGTGACCCGGCGGTGCTTGACCGCCACCTTTTTGGCGGTCAGCTTCGGTCCCTTCGCCAGGGCCACGGTGACGTTCCGAGTCGCGCTCGTCGCCGTGGTCACCGCCCCCGGATCGGCGTACTGCACCTTCACCGTCCAGGCGCCGAGCGCCCGCTTTGCGCTCAGCGCGAACGCCGACGTCCCGGCGGCCAGCGACCGCGTGGCGATCGTCCGAAACGCCCCCTTTGAGCTTTTGCGGCGGGCGAGGAGCGTCACCGTGGCGTGGCTGTCGACGGCCGCCGGGGCGACCGTCCCCGCGGCCGTCACCGAGCGAAACGTCGTCGTCGTCTTGGTGATCTTCGCCGTCGCGTTGACCGCCAGCGACGACGCCGCCGACGCCCCCGGCGCGAGAATGTCGCCGTAGGGCGGCGACAGCGCCGCGTCCTCGATCTGAGAGATCGCGCCCGTAGACACCTGATAGGAGCCGCTGGACCGGGGCGTGAACGTGATGCTGTAACGCCCGCCGGCGTCCGTCACGCCTGAGGCAACGCTCAGCGGCGTCACCCCGCCGAGCTGATCGACCGATACCGCCTTGCCGGCGATCGCCGGATAGCCGATCTCGTTGTTGATCACCTGACCGCTGACGGTCACCGCCACCCCCGCCGTCACCGTGCCCGGGAGACCCGCCGCGGTGATCGTCGGCGACGCGTCAGCGACAAACGGCGGGCCGCCCGGATCGCCGGTCGGCAGATAGCTGGAGAGCCTGGACTGCAGCGTCGAGGACGTCAGGAAGTTGACGAAGTCCTGGGCGGCGGTCAGGTTGACCGACTCGCCCGCACTCGACGGGTTGATGATGTACACGTGGAAGTAGTTGATCAGCGCGGTGCTGCCGCCCGGCGCCGCCGCGCTGTTATCCCGGGTGACGATCTTCAGGCTGGGGATCGTGCCCGCCGGGTCAGTCCCCGACGCCAAGTAGTCATAGGTGCCACGGTCAGTCAGCGAATAGCAGCCGCCGGCCACCACCCCCGTGCCCGTGCACGCGTTGGTAGCCACCACGTTAGCCGCCTGGTTACCGGCGTTGATCTTGTACCACGACGGCAGATCGCTGTTGCTCCCATCAACCGTCCCGCCGTCCGGGCACGGCTGACCCGAAGTGGGCTGCGTGGCCGGGCTGATCGGCGACATCCCGCCACCGTCCACCGCCGACACCGTGCACAACGACACCCCCGCGGGCGTCAACCCCGCGTTGTTGACCAGCTGCCAGAACCCGTGCTCGGCGACGACCGTGCCCGGCGCCGTCGTGCCGCCTCCCCGCGTGAAAAACGTCGCGTTGCCCGCCACCCCAGCCCGCGCGACATCGGCGAACGCCTGAGCGATGTTGTTGCCCCCGTCGGCGGCCACGTTCGCGTGACCGGCGTCGCCCACCGGACCGGCCAGCACGAAATCATTGCGGAAGACCGCGTTGCCATACTGATTGTTATACGAAAAGCCGCCGGCGACGAACTGATTCTCCAACGACGCCGCGTGCACGATCAACACGCTCGGTCCGCCCGTACCCGACCTGGCGTTGTTGATCGCCGTACCAGTCGCCGACCCCGTGTACTTAAACGTGAACTGGGGATAGGCCGCCGAAAAGCCCGGCTGGATCACATTCGCCATCAGACCGGAGTCGCTGAGGTCGCTGGTACCGACAACGCTCAACGTCGAGGCGCTATCGGCGCTCGCCACCGACGCCGCGAGCAGCATCACCGCCGCCGCCAACAGCCCAAGCACAAACACCGACAGCAGCCGGCGCGCGGACCCGCGCGGCCGGCGAGGAATGGGGAGGGTTTGATTCATCGCGCCAATATAGCCCTCGCTGCCCATGCAGTGCTTGGGTGGAGGCGGTTCGCTGACGCGGGGTGTATCTACGCTGACAGCAGGCGGATCAGGGGGTCGCCGTGCCGGCGGCGGCCGCGCACTGGCTCATCCCATACTGCTGGGCCAGGGATTGCGCGGGACTGGCACGCAGGGCGCCGAGGTACTTTGCGACGCCGGGGATGTCGTTGCGCTGAGCGGCGGCGACCAGCTGCTTGTAGACGTCGCCAGCCTTGCTGACCGCGTCGATATAGCGGGTGAGCACCGCCTTGTCGGTGCTGGGCCGCGGCAGCTTGCGTAGCTGGGCGACCTCCTTGGCGACGATCGGCTCCAGCTGCTTGAAGTACCCGGCCAGCGCGTTCCCCGAGCCGGCGCCCTTCGCCGGCGGCACAACGGCTCGCGCCGAGCTGACCGCGCTCGAGCAGATCGCGTTGCCGCGGGCGATCACGTCCTTCTTGGTGGCGCTGCTGCTCCCGCAGGCGGTCGCGACCACGGCGACCAGGCACGCGGCGACGGTCGCGGCGATGCGCCGGAGGTGCGGCCTCGTCGTCACGGCACACAACATACGGACTGCGCTCAGCCCTCGCGTCGCCCTCGCACGCAACGTGGACGCGATGGGCCACCAGCACCGAAGCGCCCGAGGCATCACAATCCAGCGATGGCTCAGCCGCAGATCGCGGAGTCGATCCTGGACACCATCGGCGACACGCCGCTCGTCCGGCTCTCCCGCATCGGCTCCGGGCTCACCCCCCAGCTCATCGCCAAGCTCGAGGTGTTCAACCCCGGGGGCTCGATCAAGGATCGGGTCGCCGTCGCCCTGATCGACGGCGCCGAGCGCGACGGCCGGTTGCGACCCGGGGGCACGATCGTGGAGCCCACCTCCGGCAACACCGGGACCGGGCTGGCGATCGCGGCGCGGCTGAAGGGCTACCGAGTGGTGGCGGTCATGCCCGACAAGATGAGCCGCGAGAAGATCGATCTGCTGCGCGCCTACGGAGCCGAGGTGGTGCTGGCGCCGACCGACGTGCCCCCCGATTCCCCCCGCTCCTATTACCGGGTCGCCGACCGGCTGACCGCCGAGATCCCGGGGGCGTTTCAGCCCAACCAGTACCACAACCCGGCTAACCCCCAGGCCCACTACGAGTCGACCGGGCCGGAGATCTGGGAGCAGACAGGCGGTCGCATCACCCACCTGGTGGCCGGCGTCGGGACGGGCGGCACGGTCACCGGGGTGGTCCGCTATCTGCGTGAGCGCAATCCCGGCCTGGTCGCCGTGGGCGCCGACCCCGAGGGCTCGATCTATTCGGGGGGTGCCGAGAACGTCCGCCCCTACCTCGTCGAGGGCGTGGGCGAGGACTTCTGGCCCGAGACGTTCGACCCGTCGGCCATCGATCGCTGGGTGATGGTCTCCGACCGCGACGCATTTTTGACAACCCGCCAGCTCGCGCACGCCGAGGGCATCCTCGCCGGCGGATCGGGGGTCTGGCGCTGCACGCCGCCCTGCAGGTGGCCGCCGAGCTCCAGGATCCCACCGCGATGGTCGTCGTCGTCATCCCCGACGGAGGGCGCTCGTATCTCTCGAAGATCTACTCCGACGCGTGGATGCGCCAGTACGGGTTTTTGGAGCGTGATTCCGACCTGACCGTCGGCGACGTCCTGCGTCGCAAGCGCGCCGCCGGTGAGCTCCCCTCCCTGGTCACGGTGCAGCCCCATTTCCGCGTCCGCGACGCGGTCGCCCTCCTGCACGAGCATCGCGTCTCGCAGTTGCCCGTCGTCTCCGCCCACGACCCGGCCACCGTCGTCGGCGCGATCGGCGAGCGCGGGCTGCTGCGCCGCGCCGCCGAGGACCCGGCGCTGCTCGACGCCGAGATCGTGCAGGTCATGGAGCCGCCGTTCTCCGCCGTCTCCACTGAGGATCCCGTCCGCGAGGCGGTCGAGCTGCTGTCCGGCGATCAGCAGGCGCTGATGGTCATCCGCGACGGCCGCGCCGAGGGACTGGTCACGCGCACCGACCTGCTGGAGGCGCTGGCGGGATGAGCGACCGGTTCGCGACCCGGGCGGTGCACGCCGGCCTCACCGCCGACCCGTCGTTCGGTTCAGTGATCCCCGCCATCCACCAGACCTCCACCTACGCCCAGGCAGCCCCGGGGGAGTTCGTCGAGGACTACGACTACTCGCGCTCGGCCAATCCGACGCGCGCGGCGCTCGAGCGGGCGCTGGGAGAACTGGAGGGCGGGCAGGCCGTGGCCTTCTCCTCGGGGCTGGCGGCCGAGCACGCGCTGATCACGGTCGTGTGCGAGGCGGGGGCGCACATCGTGCTGCCCGACGATCTCTACGGCGGCACCTACCGCCTCGTCGACAAGGTGCTCAGCCGCTGGGGGCTGGCCCACGACCTGGTCGGGCAGACCGACCTCGATGCCGTGGCCGGCGCCGTGCGCGACGAGACGCGGATGATCTGGGTGGAGACGCCGACGAACCCGCTGCTCAACCTGATCGACATCGAGGGCGTCGTCGCCCGCCGGGGCGCGGCCCTCGTGGCCGTCGACAACACGTTTGCGACGCCGGTTAACCAGCGTCCGCTGGAGCTGGGGGCCGACTTCGTCGTGCACTCCACGACCAAGTACCTGGGCGGGCATTCCGATGTCGTCGGCGGGGTCGTCGTGACGCGCGATCCCGAATGGTACGAGCGGCTGCGCTTCGTGCAGAACGCCGTCGGCGCCGTCCCCGGCCCGATGGATTGCTTCCTCGTGCACCGCGGACTGCGCACCCTGCACCTGCGCATGGAGGCCCACGCGCGCAGCGCCGCGGCGGTCGTCGAGATGCTGCGCGCGGCCCCCGGCGTGCAGGACGTGCGCTGGCCGGGCTTCAGCGGCATGGTGAGCTTCCGTCATCCCGACGCGACCGGCATCGCCGCCAGGACCCGGCTGTTCACGCTCGCCGAGTCGCTCGGCGGCGTCGAGTCGCTGATCGAGGTGCCGCAGGCGATGACCCATCAGTCGGTCGAGGGCTCGGCGGCCGCCGTCGGGGCTGATCTGGTGCGCCTGAGCTGCGGGGTCGAGGATCCCCAGGACCTCGTCGACGATCTCCTCGCCGCGCTCGGCTGACCGCGCGGCCCGTGCGAGCTCAGCTGGCGGCGCGCGCGGCCTGCTTCTCCTCGGCGGAGGCGAGGGCGAGGAGCGTGCGCGGGTTGACGCGACGGCCGGCGATCACACAGGTATGCCCGCCCTGGCGCCAGGTGATCAGCTTCGCGCCATGGGCGTGCTGCAGCCAGTAGGTGACGCCGCCCCGGGTCACGAGCGTGCCCCCGCCGATCCCCAGCGGCGCGCCGGAGACGATCGCGTAGCCGACCCGGTGTCCGCGGCCGGTGTAGAAGACGGTGACGATCCGGCGGCCGCCGATGGTGTCGGTTCGCGCTCCGGTCGCCTCCCAGCCGGCGCTGCGCCCGTAGTATGGAAAGGCGAGGCCGCCGACGCGCAGGCGTAGGAGGCCGCGGTGGGCGGGGTCCTCCGCCGGCGCCGGCGAGGTGGCGGCAGCCAGCGCCAGGTGCGCGGTCTGCGAGACGGTCGGCGCCGACGACCCGCCGCCGCTACCGAGCAGGACGACGAGCGCGGCTACCGCCACGGCCAGCGCCGTCGCTGCCGGCACGAACAGCGAGCGGCGCCAGCGCGGCGCGCGAGCTCGCCCCGTCGTCCGGGGTGCTCCGTCGGTCATCTCGTGCACGCGGTCGCGCAGCGCCGCCGGGGCCGCCTCGTCGAGGGCGTGAAGCATCGTCACGGCTCGCTCCTGCTCTGCGAGTGCCGCCGCCAGCTCCGGCGAGGCTTCGATCCGGGCACGCAGCTGCGCCCGCCGTTCGGCGGGAAGTGAGCCGTCGGCGAGTGCCGCCAGCTCCCCTTCGGGCAACTGCGATTGATCTGTCATCGGTTCTCCTTCACTGAGAGACTCCGCTTTGCGGCAGATCCTTCCCCGCTTTGCGCCGGGTCGGCAAATTGTCTGGCGATTCGCTGGCGGGCGCGGTACAGGCGCGTGGTGATCGTCGCCTCGCGGGCATCGAGCGCCTTGGCGGCCTCGGCGTAGGAGAGCCCCAGCACGTCGACGGCGACGATCGCCAGGCGAAAGTCCTCGGGCAGCTCCGAGATCGCCTGCATGATCTCCCCGAATTCGGCCGCGCGGTCAGGACGGTTGCCGGCACGCGGGTCGGCCGGATCGATGTCCTCGAGCGTCGCCGCCTCCTGAGGCCGGCGCGAGGCGGTACGCAGCCGCGAGTAGAACGTGTTGCGCATCGCGCGCATCAGGTAGGCGCGCTCGTCCTCGCGGATCACCCGCGGGCGGGCGAGCACGCGCGCATACGTCTCCTGGACGAGGTCCTCGGCGTCCTCGCGTGAGCCGCATAGTCCCCAGGCAGCGCGATACAGCACATCCAGGTGCTGACCGAGTGACGTCGGATCCAGGCGGCGCACCGTCCGGTCAATGCTACGCGGGCGGCAGCCCGTTCAGCGCACCGGTGGTGGGTGTCCCTCGGCGCTCGAGCTCAGCGACGGATCCCAGCTTACACACATCACAACCGTGGCGGAACGCCGAGAGGGCGAACTGCGTAGCCGCGGCGCGGGGGTCCTCGGCATGGATCACGTCGTCCCAGTCGAGGATGAATTCCCCCAGCGCCGGCTCCCACCGCGCCTCCGGCGGCGACAGTGTGGCCGACTGAAATCCGTCGGGCGCCGGGTGCGCATAGGCGTAGAACGCCGCCCTGTCGTAGCGCGCGTCGCCCGGCCACCAGCCGATCGCGATCTCCTGGGCGTCCATCGCGTTGCGCATGATGAAGTCCTGCGCGGGCGGCTGCGCCGGGCGGCCGGAGAAGAGGTTGACGGCCAGGTCGAACGAGCCCCACCAGGCGTTGACGGGCGTCGAGCGACCCCGGTAGGGCGCGCGGAAGGCCGCCAGGGCGAGCGCGGCCTGCGTGGCGGCGCCGAAGTAGGACTCCACCTGGACCGCGTCGTAGCTGGCGTGCTCCTCGTCCTCGTCGAGCGGGATGCTCCAGGACACCTCCTGCGGCGTCGGGTTGATCTCCACCGGGCCCGCAACCCGGCGCACCGCCTCCAGCAGCTCGCGGCCGACGGCGCCCACCGACCGGTCGGGACCGAGGGCGATCCGCTGCTCGGTGCCGCCACTGCCCTCGACGAGCGCCTCGTGATTGCGCAGGTCCAACCCGACCACGATCGCGCCTGACCCGTCCGGCGCGGGCAGGGGCGCCGTCTCCCACCCGCGAGCGGTCATCCGCAACGCGGTGTGTTGGAGCTGGGGCTCGGGCGGGGCGAGTGCGACGGCGAGCTTGCCGAGCACCTGGGTGTGGCCGTGCAGCGTGTCGCAGGTGTCGCGCCACGTGCTGTAGGAGAGCTCCGGCCATGGGGAGGGCATGCTGTCAAGGTATCGCGGGAAGGAAATCGGGCCGGCGGCGTCCTCAGGGGGACAACTTCGAATGCCACAGGGAGACCATCCATGATCCGCACACCCGTGCATCGACTCGCCGCCACGCTGCTCGTCCTGGGGGCGGCGGCCGTTCCGATCGCCTCCGCGAACGCGGCGGGCGGGTCCGCCAAGGTGTCGCTGAAGAAGACGAGCCTCGGCATGATCCTCGTCAACAGCCACGGGCGCACCCTCTATGGGTTCACCAGGGACTCGCGCAACAAGGACCGCTGTGTCACCACGTCGGGCTGCACGAGCACATGGCCGGTGGCGGCCACCAAGGGGAAGCCGTTGGCCGGTCCGGGCGTGAAGAGCTCCAAGCTCTCGACGATCAAGTTGTCCAACGGATCCCGCCAGGTCACCTACGCCGGCCACCCGCTGTACACCTACGTCGGCGACTCCAGCGCCGGCGAGACCGACTACGTCGGCGCCAATCAGTTCGGCGGGACTTGGCTGGCCGTCAACGGCGCCGGCAAACCGATCAAGTGAACGAACGCGGCCGGGCGGTTGGTCAGCTGACGGCCGTCGGGCGGCCGAACACGCCTCCCACCATCAGCTGAGCGAGCGGCTCGACGATCTGCGCCGGGTCGGCCAGGCCGCGCGCCTCGCCGACGAGCGCGACGTGCAGTACCCGCTCATAGCCCCACATCAGGCAGGCCGCCAGGGCGTCGGCATCGGCGCCCGGCGGTGCCTGGCCCTGGCCCGTGCCGAGCGGATCACCCAGGCGGTGCCGACCGCGAAGCCGGCGAGGATCTCTGACCACAGCGCACGCAGCTGCTCGTCGTGGGGCCACTCCTCGCTCACCGTGCGCATCAGCGCGCCGTGGACCGTGCAGACCTCCACCCAGCGCTCGAGGCTCGCCCGGATGGCCGCCTCGGGTCCGGCCTCCCACTCGGTGAAAAACGGCTCGACGGCGACCGCCACCTGACCGGTGACCCGGCGCAGGCACTCGGCGACGACGGCGGTCTTGGAGCCGAAGTAGGCATAGAAGCTCGTCCGTGAGATGCCGGCGGCAGCGATGATGTCGGCGACGCTCAGCTCGCTGAGGCGCCGCTCACGCAGCAGCTGCTCGGTGGCGGCGAGGATCGCGTCCTGGGCGCTGGGGGACGGCACGGAGGTCAGCCTAGTGGCCGTCGTCTGGCAGCATGCACCTCGCATGAGGCGCACCCTCTTCGAGCCCGAGCACGTCGACTACCGCGAGTCCGTGCGTCGCTTCGTCGCCGAGGAGATCACACCCCACCACGAGCAGTGGGAGCGCGACGGCATCGTCCCCCGCGAGCTGTTCGCCGCCGCGGGCGAGAAGGGGATGCTCGCGATGCAGGTGCCCGAGCGATACGGCGGCGCCGGCGTCGAGGACTTTCGCTTCAACCAGATCGTCTCCGAGGAGGTCTCGCTGGCCGGGGTCGCCGGCAGCGGCCTGGGCGTCACCCTGCACAACGACATCTGCCTGCCCTACTTCCTGGCCTTCGCCAACGACGAGCAGCGCGAGCGGTGGCTGCCGGGCATCGCCGACGGCAGCCTGATCACCGCGCTGGGGATGACCGAGCCCGAGATCGGCTCCGATCTGGCCGGCCTGCGGACGTCCGCGCTGCGGGACGGCGACACCTACGTCGTCAACGGCTCCAAGACGTTCATCACCAACGGCATCAACGCCGACCTGGTGATCTGGCGGTCAAGACCGATCCCTCCCAGCGCCACAAGGGGATCTCGCTGCTGATCATCGAGCGGGGGATGGAGGGCTTCGAGCGCGGACGCAACCTCGACAAGGTCGGGATGCACGCCCAGGACACCGCCGAGCTGTTCTTCAGCGACGTGCGCGTGCCCGTCGAGAACCGCCTCGGCGAGGAGGGTCAGGGGTTTCGCTACATGACCCACAACCTCGCCCAGGAGCGGCTGAGCATCGCCATCGCCGGGCGTGTCGGCCGCCCGCGGGGCGCTGCAGTGGACGCTTGAGTACGTCAAGGAGCGCACCGCCTTCGGCCAGCCGATCGGCTCCTTTCAGAACTCGCGCTTCGCGCTGGCCGAGATGGCCACCGAGGTCGAGCTGGCCACCACCTTCGTCGACCAGGCGGTGCTGGCCCTCAACGACCGGCGAGCTGACGCCCGAGGACGCGGCGATGGCCAAGTGGTGGTCGACCGAGCTCCAGGGCCGGGTCATCGACCGCTGCGTGCAGCTGCACGGCGGCTACGGCTACATGCTCGAGTACCCGATCGCCCGCGCCTTCGTCGACGCGCGGATCACCCGCATCTACGGCGGCACGACCGAGATCATGAAGGAGATCATCGGCCGCTCGCTGGGCGTCTGAGCAGCCGGTCTTCAGCCGTACTGCTCGCGGAGGTCCTTCTTGGAGATCTTGCCGGTCGCCGTCTTGGGCATCTCGTCGAGGTAGTGCACGCTGCGGGGTAGCTTGTAGCCGGCCAGCCGCTCGCGGGCGAAGGCCACCAGCTCCTCGATCTCCGGCTCGTCGTCCCCACGGCCACGACGGCGGCGGTCACGACCTCCCCCCAGCGGTCGTCGGGGACGCCGAACACGGCCACCTCGGCGACCAGCGGATGCTGGGCGAGGACCTCCTCCACCTCCGCCGGATAGACGTTCTCGGCGCCGGTGACGATCATGTCCTTGATGCGGTCGGTGAGGAACAGGTAGCCGTCCGCGTCGAGGTAGCCGCCGTCGCCGGTGTGCAGCCAGCCGTCGTCGTCGAGCGCCTTGCCGGTCTCCTCGGGGTTGTCGAAGTAGCCGGGGGTCACGCTCGCGCCGCGAACGCAGGACCTCGCCGATCTCGTCGGCGCCCAGCGGCTCGCCGCTGGCCGGGTCGACGATCTGCAGCTCCATCCACGGATACGGCTTGCCGGCGGAGCGCAGTAGGTGCTCGCGCGGTCCGTCGGGGTCGTGGTCCTCGGCGGCCAGCTGGACGATCGCGCCGGTCGTCTCGGTCATTCCGTATACCTGGTACAGCGGGCAGCCGAAGGTGCTCAGAACGGTCTTGAGCACGGTGGTGGTGATCGACGAGGCGCCGTAGGCGATGCTAGCGCAGCGCCGACCAATCGCGCTGCGCCGCGCCCGGCATCGCGCACAGCATCTGCAGCACGGTCGGCACGAGGAACGCGTTGGTGATCGTGCTCGGGCTCCATCGTGTCCAGCAGGGACGCCGGCTCGATCTCGGGCACGAGCACGTTGGTGGCCCCGCACGTCAGGCCGACGAGCAGCCAGCCCATTCCGCCGATGTGAAACAGCGGCATCGCCACGAGGCTGATGGGAGCTGTCATCGACCGACCAGTACTCCGGCAGTCCGGCGGTCAGGTTGGAGAGGTTGCGGTTGGTCGTCTGCACGCCCTTGGGGCGGCCCGGTCGTCCCCGAGGTGTACAGCTGCAGGACGACCGCATCGAAATCGCCGTCGCTGTGCGGATCCTCGGCTGGGCAGTCGTCGGCGCCGTCGACGGTCACCGCGCCGATCGGGGCTGAGCTGCTGCGCCACCTCGGCGAACGCGGGCCCGTGGAACAGCAGCTTGGCGTGGGAGTCCTGGAGCAGCGCCTGCAGCTCGGGCGCGGCCAGCCGCCAGTTGAGCGGCACGAGGGCGGCGCCGACCTTGGCCGCCGCCAGCAGCAGCTCGGCGGCCGCGGGGGCGTTGCGGTCCAGGTGGGCGACGCGGTCGCCGGCGGTCACGCCGCGCTGCAGCAGGTACTGGGCCAGGCGGTTGGAGCGCTGCTGCAGCTCCCCATAGGTCAGCTTGCGGCCGTCGCCGTCGACGAGCGCCACCTGGTCAGGGTGGGCGGCCGCGCGGTCGCGCAGCACCTGGACGATGCGGAACCCCTCGCTCACGACGAGTACCGTCTCACACGGGAAATAGTGAACACGCTGTACACTCGCCGCTGCGATGCCCGCCCCCAAGGCCATCCGCCCGCCGCCCGCGCCGCCGCGGCCGCCGTCCCGCGCACCTACGCCGCCGTGCTGGCGGCGACGACCGAGCTGCTGGAGACGACCTCGCTGGCCGAGCTGAGCGTCGCCCAGATCCTCGACGCGGCAGGCGTCGGGCGGACGAGCTTCTACGAGCACTTCTCCTCCAAGGAGGACGTCCTGATCAAGCTCGTGCGGGGGATCAGCGCCGAGGTCGCCGATGAGATCGAGCCGATGTTCGAGCGCGGCGACCGCTCGCCCGACGAGGCGTTCGCCGACGGCCTGGCGCGGCTGATGCACGTCTGCGCGCGCTACGCCCCGCTCGTGGTGGCCGCGACCGAGGAGTGGGCGTCGATCCCGGATCTCCAGCGCCTGTGGCTGCGCATGCACGGCGATCTGACCGCTCGCCTGGCCCGCGTGATCGTCGACGACCGCGCCGCCGGCCTGGCCCCCCCGGGCGCCGACGCGGAGGCCCTCGCCGCCTCGCTGGTGTGGACCGCCGAGCGCTCCTTCCATGTCGCGATGACCGCCGAGCACCCATCGCTCACCGGCGCGGGGGACCTCGTCGCTCCCCTGACCCAGGTGTTCGTCGGCGCCATCTACGGCCGCGCGGTCAGCGTCGCCGTCGCCGGCTGAGGATCCGATCCAGCTCGTCGGCTCCTCGGCGGTGAACCGGTCGGAGGTCAAGCGCAGCGGTAGGAGCCCGTCGGCCGCTCGTGCCGTGTCACGGGCTTTGTCGCGGCGAAAGGCTGATCGGGTCCCCGTGGAACTCCCAGCTGTCGAGCTCGACGATCACCTGCTCGGTGTCGAAGATCGCATCGACCTCCGTGCCGCTTTTTCGCGTCGTTGATCCGGGGCGTGGGGAGCTCGTGGCGCTTGACGAACGCCATGAAGTCGTCCTCCAACGACGAGCGAGTGGGGTGCTGCGTGGGGTCGATGAGCTCCCGTGCGCGCCGGCAGCGGCCGAGGAGTTCGTCCAGCTTGCTGGGCTGGAGGTGATGAGCGTGGCGCGCGTCCTGGATGGCCCGGATCAGTTGAGGGTCGGTCAGCCGCGGCTCGATGTCGATGATCGTGCGGATGACCGTCGTCACCCGGATGCCGAAGTTGGTGGTGACGTCGTGCCGCGAGAGGGTGGTGGAGCGGTGAGTGACCAGCCCTGGACGGGTCCTCTTGACCGGCGACGTCACCTCGGGTCGCGACGGCCAGCGCCGCAACTCCCACAGGGCCGCTGCGGAGTCGTGGCTCAGAACCGCTTCCGGGCCGCAGGCCAGAACGGCGGCATGAGCCAGCGCGATCGGGGTGCGGTCAACGTGCCCGACCGCGTACACGCCGGCGTGGACCGCGATCAGGTCGCCCTTGACGAGTAGCCGGGTGATCATCCGGTCCGTCATACCCAGATGCAGCAGCTGCGCACGGGTCACGTAGCCGTGCCGGCGGTCGGCGAGGTGGTTGATCTTCGACCGTATGCGTCCGTTATCGACCACGCCCTAGTGAGAGGGCCCGACGGCTAAGTCTTCACCCCCGTGCCGTACAGGAAAAACTCACCCGTGCCCGCGACCTGAAACGACCAGCCCAGCGCCGCCAGCTGGGCCTCCAGCGCGCGCGGCTCGTAGAAGCGCTTGACGATCCGAAACTCACGGCCGTCGTCGAGCCGGCGCGTCATCGTCGACTCGTCGGCGTCCGGCAAACGGTGGTCGGCGGCCGTTGAACGGTCGGTGCGGGCGCTGTCGATGAACAGCACCCGGCCGCGGGGCCGCAGCGCGCCCCGCACCATCTCCCAGAACGCAGCGAACCGCTGCTCCGGGACGTGCGACAGCCAGAAGGAGAACACGCAGACGTCGTAGCCGGCCGGCGGGGGCGTCCAGGTGAAGATGTCGACCTGCCGGTAATCGACGCGCGCGTCTCCCACCCGCGCCCGGTTGATAGCCAGCACCTCGGCCGAGCCGTCGACGGCTGTCAGCGTGCCGGCGTAGTCGACCAGGTGGCGCGTCCAGAGCCCCGTGCCGCAGGCCAGCTCGAGCACATCGCCCCGCGGATCGAACCGCTCCACCACACCCTCCAGCGAAGCCGCCTCGGCAAACCAGCGGGTGTTCGCCTCCGCCCCGCGATCGAAGCGTCCCTCCCGATTCCACCACCGGTCGTACTCCCCGGCACGGGCCCGGTAGTAGTCCAGTTGCTCGGTCAGCAGGACGTCGTCGACCATCGCCAACGACCTTAGTGCACGCGTGAGAACATCACGGTCTATGTCACACGTGGCGGTCTCGGGGCTGGCCTACGCCCATCCGGGCGGCGACCTGCTGTTCTCCGACGTGTCGTTTCGCCTCTCACCCGGCCAGCACGCCGGCCTGGTGGGGACCAATGGTGTCGGTAAGAGCACCCTGCTGAAGATCCTCGCCGGAGAGCTGTCAGCCGACGAGGGCGACGCCGCTGTCGGTGGCCGTCTCGGTTACATGGCCCAGGATGTGGGGGTGGGCGACGGCGGGCGAACCGTCCGCGAGCTGTTGCTGTCACTGGCGCCGCGAGCCGTCCGCGCGGCCGGGGGGCGCCTGCTCGACCTCGAACGGCAGCTCTCGGCCGGGGACCCGGACGCCGGAATGCGGCTCGGCGAGGCGATCGCGGACTGGTCGTCGCTGGGCGGATACGAGCTGGAGGGCCAGTGGGACGCCTGCTGCCGGCGCATCGTCCGCTCCCCGTTCGCCGACCTCGCCGACCGTCCGGCGCGGACGCTCTCCGGCGGTGAGCGCAAGCAGCTGGTGCTCGACGTGCTGTTCGCCTCCGACGCCGACGTCCTGCTGCTCGACGAGCCCGACAACTTCCTCGACGTGCCCGCCAAGCTCGCGCTCGAGCGGCGGATGCGCGCATCGAAGAAGACGATCGTGATGATCTCCCACGACCGGGAGGTCCTCGCCGGCGCCGTCGGGGCGATCGTGACGCTCGAGGGCAACGGCGCCTGGGTGCACGGCGGCTCGTATGCCACGTATCCGCAGGCCCGCGAGGATCGCCAACGGCGACTGGGCGATGCCGTCAAGCGCTGGCACGAGGAGGAGCGGCGGCTGTTCCGGCTGATGAAGACGTTCAAGGAGCGGGCTCGGTACGCGCCCGACTGGGCCAAGCGGGCTGACGCCATGGAGACCCGGTGGAATCGCTTCAAGGCGGGCGGTCCGCCGCCCTCGCCGGTGATCGACTCAGCGATCACCGTCAACATCCGCGGCGGCGACTCGGCGCGAATCGTGCTCAACCTCCTCGAGCTCGGCATCGACGGTCTCGTCTGGCCGTTCTCCGAGGAGATCCACTTCGGCGAGCGCGTCGGGGTGATCGGCCCCAACGGATCGGGCAAGAGCGCGCTCATGCGGGTGCTCGCGGGCGACTCCGAGGTCATCCACGACGGCGAGCTGCGGGTCGGCCCGCGGGTGTCGACCGGCTTCTTCACCCAGCTCCAGACCCGCCCCGGCTTCGCCGGGAACGTCGTGCTCGACATCGTCTCCGAGCTGCGCGGCGAGCTGCGGGCGGCGATGGCGGCGCTGGCGCGTTACGGGCTCGCCGAAGCGGCGCGACGGCGCTACGACGTCCTCAGCGGCGGCGAGAAGGCGCGTCTCGAGGTGCTCGTGCTCGAGTTGGAGGGTCACAACCTGCTGTTGCTCGACGAGCCGACCGACAACCTCGACACCGATTCCTCCGAGGCGCTCGAGCGGGCGCTCGATGGCTTCCAGGGAACGGTTGTCGCCGTCTCCCACGACCGCACCTTCCTGCGCACGATGGACCGTTACCTGATGGTCCTCCACGACGGCTCGGTTCTCTCCTATCCGTCGTATGACGCAGCCCTCGAGGGCCTGCTGAACCCCGCAGGGGCGGCCGACGTCCGCCTCGCGAAGCAGCTCTGAGCTGCCCAAACTGTCCACGTGGCTAGTGCTTGGGGTATGTCTGGGGTTAGCATGCCGCCCGTGTCGCCGTGTAAACGTCCTGGGGAGGATCGATGTCCAACGTGAGCGAGGCGCCGGCAACGGCGCCTGAGGCAGTCCTCGACAGCGATGGGATGGAGCGCAACGTCGGCTTCCTCGGACTCCTGTGGGCGTCCGAGGGATCGATCATCGGCTCCGGATGGCTCTTCGGGGCGCTCACGGCGGCCTCGATCGCCGGACCGTCGGCGATCATCGCGTGGTTCGCGGCATCGTTGATCGTGATCGTCCTCGCGCTGGTGCACGCCGAGCTGGGCGGCCTCTTTCCTGTCTCCGGCGGAACGAGCCGCTTTCCGCACTACGCGTTCGGGAGCCTGGCGGGGGGCACCTTCGGTTGGTTCTCCTATCTGCAGGCGGCCAGCGTGGCCCCGATCGAGGTCCTGGCGGCGGTGCAGTACCTCTCCAGCTTCAGTTGGGCCTCGAGCTGGTACAGCAGCAACGGCACGTTGAGCGGCGTCGGGATCCTGGTGGCGATCGTCCTGATGTTCGCGTTCGTCATCGTCAACCTGATCGGGATCGGATGGCTGGCCCGGGTCAACAACTCGCTGACCACCTGGAAGGTCCTGGTCCCCGTGCTGACGATCATCATCCTGATCGTCTTCAAGTTCCACAGCTCGAACTTCAGCCACGGCGGCGGGTTCTTCGTCAAGGGCGCGGCGGTGAAGAGCATCCTGATCGCGATTCCCACAGGCGGCATCGTGTTCTCGTTGCTCGGCTTCGAGCAGGCGGTGCAGTTGGGGGGAGAGGCCAAGGACCCCGCCAAGGATCTGCCGCGAGCGGTGATCCTCTCGATCCTGATCGGCGCGGGGGTCTACATCCTCGTCCAGGTGGCGTTCATCGGGGCACTGGATCCCAAACTTCTCGCCAATGGCGGCACCTGGACGGGCCTGATCCCGACCGGACATGCCAGCCCGGCACTGAAGGCCCTCGATGCCGCTCCGTTCTACGACGTGGCCAAGGTCGCGGGACTCGCCTGGCTGGCGTTCATCCTGCGCCTCGACGCGTTCATCTCGCCGAGCGGCACCGGTCTGATCTACCTGACGTCCGCGTCGCGGATCAGCTTCGGTCTGAGCAAGAACGGCTACATCCCCCACTCGTTTGAGCGCAACTCCGCCCGCACCCGGGTTCCCGTATTCGGCATCATCGTGTCTGCGGTCATCGGATTGCTCTTCCTGCTGCCGTTCCCCAGCTGGAGCAAGCTGGTGGGTGTCGTGACGAGCGCCTCGGTAATGATGTACGCCGGGGCGCCGCTGGCGCTCGGTGCGCTGCGTCTGCAGAAGCCCGATCTGCCGCGCCCTTACCGCCTGCCGGCCGCGCACATCCTGGCCCCGCTGTCGTTCGTCCTGGCGACCTGGATCGTCTACTGGGCGGGGTGGAGCACCTTCACGACGCTGATGGTGGCGATGCTGATCGGCTATGCGCTGATGGTGCTCTCCGCTCGGTTCCACCTCAACCCCAAGCAGCCGAAGGTCGACTGGGACGCGGCGGTCTGGATCTTCCCGTACCTGATCGGGATGGGGATCATCTCCTACTTCGGCACGTTCGGCGCACCCACGGGCGGCCCCGGCGGCATCATCGGCGGCGTCGGCGTGTTCAAGACCGTGTTGGTCGGTGGCAAGAACGAGCTCGGGCTGTATGGCGGATTGCTCGCGTCGGCGGGCTGGAGCCTGATCATCTACTACGTCGCGATGGCCCGGCGTCTACCCGCCGCCAAGGTCGACGAGTATGTCCGTGAGGTGTACCCGCCGCCGGTGGCCGAGTAGCGACCGGACCACGACCTGAGGAGCCACAAAGATGGCCACGGTGAGCGTTCGTTACATCGTCGACGACGTCGACGCCGCAATCGCGTTTTATTGCGGGCACCTCGGCTTCGAGGAGAAGATGCATCCCGCTCCCACGTTCGCGATGCTCACGCGCGGGGACCTTCGCCTTGCCCTCAGCGCACCCAGCGGTGTCGGCGGCGGGGGTCAGACGATGCCGGACGGCACCAGCCCTGAGCCCGGCGGCTGGAACAGGATCATGCTTGAAGTCGAGGATCTCGCGACGGCCGTCGCCGCGCTTCGAGCCGCGGGCGTGCACTGTCGCAACGACATCGTCACCGGTGTCGGCGGCAACCAGATTCTGGTCGACGATCCGAGCGGCAACCCAGTCGAACTGTTCCGGCCGACCCGGCCCGAGGCATCGCTGTCGAAGAGCGAATGACCGGCGACGGCGCGGGCGGCGCTGATCACCCGGCGGTGGTGACCAGCGCCTCCTCGTCGGAGTACTGCTCGCCGCGCTCGGCCTTCTCGACGAGCGACGCCGGCGGCTCGAAGCGTTCGCCGTACTGCTGGGCGAGTTCGCGCGCGCGGGCGACGAAGCCCGTCAGGCCGCCGTCGTAACCGTTGATGTACTGCAGGACGCCGCCCGTCCAGCCGGGAAAGCCGATCCCCATGATTGAGCCGATGTTGGCGTCGGCGACCGTCTCGATCACGCCCTCGTCGAGGCACTTGACGGTCTCGATCGCCTCGATCACGAGCATCCGCTCCTCAAGGTCGGAGAGCGACAGCTCGCTCGGGTCGGAAACCGGCGGGTAGGCCTGGCGCAGCCCGCGCCACAGACGCGTGCGCTTGCCGTCCTCGTACTCGTAGAAGCCGGCGCCCTCCAGCCGTCCCGGCCGGCCGTCGGCGACCATCTGGTCGATCACCTGCTCCGCCGGGTGACCGGTCCACGTGCCGCTCTCCGCCTCGACGGCATTGCGCGCAGCGTTGCGGATCTTCTGCATCAGCTTCATGTTCAGCTCGTCGGAGAGCTGCAGCACCGGCGCGGGATAGCCGGCCTGCGATGAGGCCTGCTCGATTGTCGGCGCCGGCACCCCCTCCAGCAACATCGCGATGCCCTCGTTGATGAACGTGCCGATCACGCGGCTGGTGAAGAACCCGCGGCTGTCGTTGACGACGATCGGCGTCTTCTTGATCAGCTTGGCGATGTCGAGCGCGCGGTAGACCGTCTCCTCGGACGTCTGCTGGCCCTTGATGATTTCCAGCAGCGGCATCTTGTCCACGGGACTGAAGAAGTGCAGCCCGATGAAGTCCGCGGGGCGCGACACGTTGGCGGCGAGCTCGGTGATCGGCAGGGTCGAGGTGTTGGAGCCCAGCAGCGCATCGGAGGCGAGGTAGGGCTCGATCTCGGCCATCACCTCGGCCTTGACCTGTGGGATCCTCGAACACCGCCTCGATCACCAGCTGCGCTCCCTCGGCGGCCGCGGCGTTCGTCGTCGGGGTGATCCGGGCCAGCAGGGCGTCACCATCCTCCTGGCTGGAGCGCCCGCGCTCGACCGCCTTGGCGACGAGCTTCTCGGAGTAGCTCTTGCCCGTGTCGGCGGCCTCCTGCGAGACGTCCTTCAAAACCACCTCGATGCCGGCCTTGGCGGACACGTAGGCGATCGCGGCGCCCATCATGCCGGCGCCGAGCACGACCATCTTGGTCGGCTTGAACGGCTCGATCTCGTCCGGCCGCCCGCGGCTGCCGGTGGCCTTCTGCAGATCGAAGAAGAACGCCTGGATCATGTTCTTGGCAACCTGGCTGGTGACGAGGTCGACGAAGTAGCGCCCCTCGATCTCCGAGGCGCTGTCGAAGTCGACCTGCGCGCCCTCCACGGCGGCGGACATGATGTTCAGCGGGGCGGGGTAGTTGGCGCCCTTGATCTGCTTGCGCAGGTTGGCCGGGAAGGCCGGCAGGTTGGCCGCCAGCGACGGGGTCGACGGGGTGCCGCCCGGGATCTTGTAGCCCTTGACGTCCCACGGCTGCGCGACGTCCTCGCCGGCCTTGGAGGCGATCCACCTCTTGGCCGCCGGGACGAGCTCCTCGCGGCTCGAGACCAGCTCGTCGACGAGGCCCATCTCCAATGCCTTCTCGGGCCGGAGCCGCTGGCCCTGGAGCAGCAGCTGCATGAGCGCGTTGACGATGCCGAACATCCGCACCGTCCGGGTCACGCCGCCGGCGCCGGGCAGCAGCCCGAGCTGGACCTCCGGGAAGCCGAGCTGGACCTTCGGGTCGTTGAGGGCCACGCGGTGGTGGCAGGCCAGGCAGATCTCCAGGCCGCCACCGAGGGCGGCGCCGTTGATCGCGGCCACGACCGGCTTTCCGAGTGTCTCCAGCCGGCGCAGGACGGCCTTGTTCTCACGCACCCAGACGGCGACCTGCTCGGCGTCGTCGGGCTTGGCCGCCTTGAGATCGTTGAGGTCGCCACCGGCGAAGAACGTCTTCTTGGCCGAGGTGATGACGACGCCGGCGATCTCGTCGCGCTCGGCCTCGAGCCGGTCGACGGTCGCCGTGATCGACTCACCGTAGGCGGCGTTCATCGTGTTCGCCGACTGGTTGGGGTCGTCGAGGGTCAGGATCACGACGCCGTCGTCGTCCTTGTCCCAGCGGATGGTGTTGGCGTTGGCGGTGCTCATCTCAGACACGCTCCACCACGGTGGCGATGCCCATGCCGCCGCCGACGCACAGCGTGGCCAGGCCGTAGCGCTTGTCCTGGCGCTCCAGCTCGTCGACCAGCGTGCCGAGGATCATCGCCCCGGTGGCGCCCAGCGGATGGCCCATCGCGATCGCGCCGCCGTTGACGTTGACCTTGTCGATGTCGAGGCCCATGTCACGGACGAAGCGCAGGACGACGGCGGCGAAGGCCTCGTTGATCTCCACGAGGTCGAGGTCCTCGACGGTCAGTCCCGCCTTGCCCAGCGCCTTCTTGCTCGCGGGCGCGGGCCCGGTGAGCATGATCGTCGGATCGGCGCCCGAGACGGCGGTGGCGAGGATCTTGGCCCGGGCGCGCAGGCCCAGGTCGGCGCCGGTCTGCTCGTTGCCGATCGCCACCAGCGAGGCGCCGTCGACGATCCCCGAGGAGTTGCCGGGGGTGTGGACGTGGTCGATCTGCTCGACCCAGTGGTATTTCTGCAGCGCCACCGCGTCGAAGCCGCCCATCTCGCCCATCATCTGAAACGACGGCTTGAGCCCGGACAGCGTCTCCACGGTGGTGCCGGGACGGATGAACTCGTCGCGGTCGAGCACCACGTGGTCGTTGATGTCCTGGACGGGGATCACCGACTTCGAAAAGCGACCCTCGGCCTGCGCGGCCGCGGCGCGCTCCTGCGAGCGAGCGGCGTAGGCGTCCACGTCCTCACGGCTGAACTCCTCGATCGTGGCGATCAGGTCGGCGCCGATCCCCTGGGGAACGAACGACGTCTCGTAGCTGGTCTCGGGGTCCATTGCCCACGCGCCGCCGTCCGAGCCCATCGGCACCCGGCTCATCGACTCGACGCCGCCGGCCAGCACGAGGTCCTCCCAGCCGGAGGCGACCTTCTGGGCGGCGATGTTGACCGCCTCCAGGCCCGAGGCGCAGAAGCGGTTGAGCTGCACGCCGGACACGGTGTCCGGAAGACCGGCCTTGATGGCCGCCGTCTTGGCGATGTCGCCGCCCTGGTCGCCGATCGGCGACACGCAGCCCAGCACGACGTCATCGACGCGGTTGGGGTCGAAGTCCGGATTGCGGCTGAGCATCTCGTGCATCAGGCCGACGACCAGGTCAACAGGCTTGGTCGTATGCAGCGAGCCATTGACCTTGCCCTTGCCCCGCGGGGTGCGGATGGCGTCGAAGATGAGCGGTTCGGTAGCTGCCATGGTCAACTCCTCTGACTTACCTGCACACAGTGTTCGGAAAACATTCTGGGGCCCAATGTTACTGCGCGGGTGTTTCCAGCATGCCGAGCGCGTCGTCCACCGCGATGCGGCGGAACGTCTCCCGCGGGCGCCCATCCGCGCCCGCGAGGTCCCGGGGGCGCCCGAGCATGGCGGTGACGAACTCCTCGGCCTGGGGCGCGGCCGTGATGGCGACGTCGGACCGGGCGACGCGCCCGTCCGGCGAGTAGGCGATCGCCGCGCGGATCCGCCGCTGCGCGCTGTGGCGGGTTTCGCGGCCGAGTGGCCCCGAGGTCGCGCGCTCGGGAACGAGGAGGTGGGTGATGGCGCGGTCGTTGATCGCGCGCAGGATCTCCTCGGCCTCGTCGGGGACCATCGGCTCCTTGTGCTCGGGGAACACGTCGAGCTTGCGCAGGCCGGGTGGGTGGGATCCGGTCCCGGCGACGTGGAACGCGAAGAAGTCGGGATAGGCGAAGAACTCCGTCCCGATCGCCCGCAGGCGGTCGTAGAACGCGGTGACCGCGGCGAGGATGAGCGTGCTCGCGCCCGCCGCGCCGCCGTCGCGCGTGACCACGATGCCGAGGCGCGCGTGCTCGTCAAAGCCCGGGAGGAGGTCGTCGATCGTCACCTGGCCGCCGTTGGCCTGGATCTCGAAATCGCCGCTGCTGAGCGCCCGCGAGGTGTGCATCGGCCCATATGCTCCCAGGCTGATGCGAACGGCCGTCGAGACCGTCCGGGGCCCGGTGGCGCTGACCGAGTTGGGCGAGCGCGGAGACCGCAGATCAGATGCTGGTCGCCAACCCGCGGGCGTTCCTCGGTCCGTAGCTCCGACGCGCAAGAATCTGAGGCGTGGCCGAGATAACCGGACCGGCGCGCTCCCTGCTCTCGGGTAAGACGGCGTGGGCGCGCAACCTCGAGGCGCCGCTGCGCGACTTCGTGCGCACCGAGACCGGCTCGGCGGCGTTCCTGCTGTTCGGAGCCGTCGCCGCGCTCGTGTGGGCGAACGTCGCCGGCGGCTCCTATGAGCACGTGTGGCACACGATCCTGTCGATCAGGATCGGCGGCGACGGCATCACGCAGGACCTGCGCCATTGGGTCAACGACGGCCTGATGACGTTGTTCTTCTTCGTCGTCGGACTGGAGGCCCGGCGCGAGTTCGATCTCGGCGAGCTGCGCGATCGCCGCCGGCTCGCCCTGCCGTGCGTGGCCGGCATCGGCGGGATGCTCGTCCCGGTCGCCATCTACCTGGCCATCAACTCGGGCGACGGTCACGGCGGATGGGGCGCGGCGATGTCGACCGACACGGCGTTTGCGCTGGGAATGCTCGCGATGGTGGGCCGGCGCTTCCCGGACAGCCTGCGCGCCTTCATCCTCACCGTGGCGGTCGTCGACGATCTCGTGGCGCTGATCGTCATCGCGCTCGTGTTCACCGGCACGGTCGAGGCGCTGGCGCTGGGCATCGGCTTGGGCACGTTCGTCCTCATCCTGGTGGCGCGACGAACCGGGGTGCACAACGGCTTCATCTACACCGCGCTCGGGTTGATCGCGTGGGTGGCGTTTTTGAAGTCCGGCGTGGACCCGATCGTCGTCGGGCTGGCGATGGGTCTGCTGACGATCGCCTATCCGGCGGCCCGCGCCGACCTGGAGCGCGCCACCGACCTCTTCCGCATATTCCGTGAACAGCCGACGTCCGAGCTGCAGCAGTCCGCCCGGGCCGGCCTGCGCTCGGCGATTTCGCCCAACGAGCGCTGGACCCAACTGTTTCATCCGTTCACCAGCTATCTGGTGGTGCCCCTCTTCGCTCTCGCGAACGCCGGCTTTCCGATCACCGGCAGCTTCCTTGGCCACGCCTACGGCTCGCCGGTGACGCTCGGCATCCTGATCGCCTACATCGTCGGCAAGCCCGTGGGCATCACCGGTGGTGCGTGGCTCGTCACCCGGCTCAGCCGTGGCTCGATTCGGCCGCCGGTCGGCTGGGCGTCGGTGTTCGGCGGCGGAGCGATCGCTGGGATCGGGTTCACGGTGTCGCTGTTGATCGCGACCCTGGCGTTCAGCGGACAGGAGCTGGCCGAGGCCAAGCTGGGGGTGCTGACGACGCTCGCGGGCGCGCCCGCGGCGAGCTGGCTGGTGCTACGGGTGACCCGCCGGCTTCCGCGGCGGCTGCGTCTGCGCGCGCTCGTCGGCAGCGGCGAGACGATCGTCGACCTGGCGGTGCCGGTCGACGAGGAGCGCGACCACGTGCGCGGCCCCGACAATGCCTCGGTGACACTGCTGGAGTACGGGGACCTCGAGTGCCCGTACTGCGGCCGCGCGGAGAACGTGATCCGCGAGCTGCTGTCGGACTTCGGCGACCTGCGCTACGTGTGGCGCCACCTGCCGCTCAACGACGTGCACCCGCATGCTCAGATGGCCGCCGAGGCCTCAGAGGCCGCAGGGGCGCAGGGAAAGTTCTGGGAGATGCACGACACGATGCTCGCCCACCAGGGCGACCTGACGCTGCGTGACATCCTCGGCTACGCGCAGGAGCTGGGCCTTGATATCGACCAGTTCAAGGCGGCGGTGCGCAAACGCAAGGGCTCGGGCCGGATCGCCGAGGACGTGGAGTCCGCCGACCTCAGCGGCGTGTCGGGCACGCCCACGTTCTTCATCAACGGCCACCGCCACCAGGACGCCTACGACATCGACACCCTGAGCAAGGCGGTGCGTCTCGCCCGCACGCGGGTGGCATTGAACACGTGAGCGTCCGATGCTGATGAGGCTCTTCATCAACTCGTAAACCGCTCTTCGCCGGGCGAGTCACGTTGAGTGACATGAAGCCCACGCGAATCATCCTCACCCTTGCGGCGACGGCGGCCTGCGCGCTCGGCGCCGTCTCCACCGCGTCGGCTGCGACCGCCGACGTCCAGCAAGCCTCGAGCGGGAACTGGTCAGGCTACGTGTCCGGCGCCTCGTCGACCTCGTCCGCCGCCCGCTTCAAGAGCGTGTCCGGCAGCTGGGTCGCGCCGACGGCTACGTGCACGAGCTCCGCCGGCGGCGGGAGCGCAGGGACATATTCGGCGTTCTGGGTGGGGCTCGGCGGAGCCGGCCAGACCCAGGCACTCGAGCAGGCCGGAACCGAAGTCAACTGCAGCGCGTCGGGTCAGGCCAGTTATTACGCGTGGTACGAGCTCGTGCCGGCGGCGCCGGTGCGGACCGACCTCGCCGTGCACCCGGGAGACCACATCTCCACCCGTGTCACCGTCGAGGGCACGGCGGTCGACGTGTCGGTGTCAAACCAGACCACCGGCCAGTCGTTCTCCAAGCGGCTGACAATGAGCAACCCGGACGTGTCCAGCGCCGAGTGGATCGCCGAGGCGCCCTCCTCCTGCGACGGCTCCGGCAGCTGCACGCCGCTGCCCCTGACCAACTTCGGCAGGGTCAACTTCACCTCGTCGTCGGCGACCACGACTGGCGGCCACACCGGTTCGATCTCCGATCCCAGCTGGTCGACCGCCGCCGTGTCGCTGACTCCGGGCGCCAGCTCCGGCTTTCAGGGAGTCGACCTGGCCTCCGGCCAGAGCTCCGGGTCGGCGACGCCCTCGTCTCTGTCGTCTGACGGGTCGGCCTTCTCGGTCGTCTACTCGGCCGGCGCAGCCGCCACGAGCACCAGCACCACTGGTGGTCAGGGCTCCGGCTACGGCGGCGGCAGTGACGGATATGGGTACGGCTACGGCGTCGGTGACGGATATGGGTACGGCGGCGGCGGGGGCTACGGCGGGGGCTACGGCGGGGGCTACGGCTACGGGTCGGGCGGCTACAGCGACGGCGGATACGGCTACGGCGCTTACCTGGGGTAGCCCGCCCACGGTCTCCCGAGTCGAGGCCGCCGCGGTTGTGGGCGAGTCCGGCGGCGGCCTCGAGGCTCGGTAGTCGGTCAGGTGATCGCGCACTACCCGGTCTTCGCGCGTCATATCTACGAAAACCTCACAAAATGGCAACGCGTGGCCACACAGACGTAGGCGTGCCTGGCGCTGTATGAACATCGGGCGAGGGCGCCTCCTCGACCAAAGAACCGGACATTGGTGTGCTGCGAGGCGCATCGCCCCCCGCGAACCAACGATCGCGCTAGGCTGCCCCTCTCTGTGAGGAGCGGACGATCGTAGACGTACGTCTCAAAAACCTGTTGGGCGGTGGCCTCAAGCTGGCCGAGCGCGTCACCGACGAGGCGTACTTCGCCGCGGTCTGCATCCGCAGCGGCCTGGTCGGCCCCGAGCTGCCCCACAAGGTGGCGCAGATGCTGCTGGCGTTTGAGCGTCGCGGTTTGCTCGCCGGGGCGGTCACGATCGGCGCGATCCGTAACGGCGACCGGACGGCCATGCGCGACGAGCGCGGCGAGGTCACCTACTCAGAGCTCGACAAGCGCACGAATGCCCTGGCCAACGCCTGGCACGACCAGGGCCTGAGGCCCGGCGACGGCGTCGCGATCCTCGTGCGCAACCACCGCGGCTTCCTCGATGCGGTGTTCGCGGCCGCCAAGTGCGGGGCGAAGATCATCCTCCTCAACACCTCGTTTGCCGGTCCTCAGATCCGCGAGGTGGCCGACCGCGAGGGCACCGACCTGCTCGTCTACGACGACGAGTACTCCGGCATCCTCAAGGGGGTCGACCCGCCGCACGGCCGCTGGCGCGCATGGGTCGACGAGGACTCGCCGAAGGACGCCGGCGACACGCTGGACGCGCTGATCGCGTCGAACTCGACCAAGGCGCCGACCCGGGCCGACAAGGCCCCCAAGATCGTGATCCTCACCAGCGGCACCACGGGCACGCCCAAGGGCGCCCCGCGCGACGAGCCCAAGTCGCTGGGCATCATCGGTGGACTGTTGAGCAAAGTGCCGTTCCGCGCGCGGGAGAAGACCGAGCTGGCCGTGCCACTGTTCCATGCGCTCGGCTTCGCCTCGATGGTGCTCGGCCTGGCCCTGGGATCGACCCTCGTCGTGCGGCGCAAGTTCGACCCCGAGATGACGCTCGACAGCATCCAGGACAACGAGTGCACGGCGCTCGTCGTCGTGCCGGTGATGCTGCAGCGCATCCTCGATCTCGGCCAGGACAAGGTCACGCGGCGCGACCTGTCGTCGCTGAAGGTGATCTTCGTCTCCGGCTCGGCGGTCGGTCCGGAGCTGGTCAAGCGCACCTTGAAGGCGTTCGGCCCGGTGCTCTACAACATGTACGGCTCGACGGAGATCGCCTACGTCACGATCGCCGGCCCCGACGACCTTGAGCATGAGCCCGGGTCGGTCGGCAAGGTGGTCCGTGGCACGGTCGTCAAGATCCTCGACACGGATGGCACCGAGGTGCAGAAGGGCGAGAGCGGCCGCATCTTCGTGGGCAACAGCGCGCAGATGGAGGGCTACACCGGCGGTGAGAAGAAGGAGATCATCGAAGGCCTGATGTCGTCCGGCGACGTCGGTCACTTCGACGAGGACGGCCGGCTGTTCATCGACGGCCGCGATGACGAGATGATCGTCTCCGGCGGCGAGAACGTGTTCCCCGCCGAGGTGGAGGAGTGCCTGGCCGCCCACGAGGCGATCGAGGAGGCCGCCGTGATCGGCGTCGAGGACGAGAAGTTCGGCCAGCGGCTGAAGGCCTTCGTCGTGGTGCGCTCGGGCAAGAACGTCTCCGAGGACGACCTCAAGGGCTACGTCAAGGACAACCTCGCCACCTACAAGACGCCGCGGGAGGTGGTCTTCCTCGACGAGCTGCCGCGCAATCCGACCGGCAAGGTGCTCAAGCGCGAGCTCACCCGAAATGACTCTGACGAGGCCAGGCCCAAGGCGGCCGCCACCGCGGCGGAGGACGAGTAGGCCGACGAGCGCCCGGACCATCCGGTGGCGCTGCCGGAGGTTCCCGCCAGCTGGTGGTGAAACCTCCACGTCGGCCCCTCGCCGCGCAGTCGACGACTACTTCCCGGTGCAAAGGGGTATGCCAGCCCCACATCACTTCACCTCGGGAGGGTGGATAGACATGAAGAAACTCGTTCGCGCAGCGGCGATCCTGGTGTCGGTCGGCACCTGTTTCGCTGCACTCGGCGTCTCGTCGGCGATGGCGCGCCCCGGGATCGGAGCGGCCGTGAGGCTGCCGATTGCCGGCCACATGGTCGATCTCGGCTGTGCCAATCCGGCCAACATCGGCCTCGCCGGCAGCGTGCTCAAGGCGGCCGAGCCGCAGGCAGGCGGAAAGCTGCGGTGCTTTGCCCGGGCGATCGGTCCCCAGGGCAAGTCCGGCCCGCAGATCATGGCCGGTCCCACTGGGCTCGGCCCCTCGCAGATCCAGTCGGCCTACAAGCTCGCCGGCCTGAGCGGCGGCGGGCGGACCGTGGCGATCGTCGACGCCTACAACGATCCCAACGCGGCGTCTGACCTGGCCACCTATCGCAAGGCCTACGGGCTGCCGGCCTGCACGACGGCCAACGGGTGCTTCAGGCAGGTCAACCAGAGCGGGGCGACCAGTCCACTGCCCACCGGCGACTACGGCTGGGCCGAGGAGGAGAGCCTCGACCTCGACGCCGTCTCCGCCGCCTGCCCGAGCTGCCACATCCTGCTCGTCGAGGCCAACTCGGCCAACAACATCGATCTCGCCCAGGCCGAGAACGCCGCTGCCGCGGCGCCGGGAGTGGCCGCCATCTCCAACAGCTACGGCGGATCCGAGGACTCCACGGAGACCTCATACGACAGCTACTACAACCATCCGGGCGTGGCGATCACCGTCAGCTCGGGCGACTCGGGCTACGGGGTGGAGTACCCGGCGGCGTCGCCCGACGTGACCGCCGTGGGCGGGACGACCCTCACCCAGGCGAGCAACACGCGCGGCTGGACCGAGACGGCGTGGTCGGGGGCCGGGAGTGGCTGCTCGGCCTACGAGGCCAAGCCGTCCTGGCAGACGGACAGCGGCTGCGCCAAGCGCACGGTCGCCGACGTGTCGGCCGACGCGGACCCCAACTCGGGGCTGGGCGTCTACGACACCTACAACAGCTGCGGCTCGAGCTCCACCTGCGACATGCTGATCGAGGCCGGAGCGGTCCAGGGTCTCGACGGCTGGGCTCAGGTCGGCGGCACCAGCCTCAGTTCGCCGCTGACGGCCTCGGTCTACGCGCTGGCCGGCAATACCGCCTCGGTGGTCAACGGCAGCTATCCGTATAGCCACACGAGCTCGCTGTTCGACGTCACCAGCGGCTCCAACGGCAGCTGCGGTGGCTCGTACCTGTGCACCGCCACAGCCGGCTACGACGGCCCGACGGGCCTGGGCACGCCGAACGGCAGCGGCGGGTTCTAGAGACGCACACCCGGGGCTCGCCGGCCCGAACGGCCGGCGAGCCCCGTGGTCCCCCGGCCCGGCGGGTCTTTAGACTCGGCGGCGATGATCCTGCCGCCGGGACACGCCCAGCAGATCCGCAAGCCGTATCCGTTCCGCCGGCGGGAGAAGGCGATGATCGGCGGCGTGCTCGCGACCGTGCTGGTGATCGCCGTCGTGCTCGTCGTCTCGATCGCCACCGGCGACAAGAAGTCAGGCCACGGGTGCATCTCGGTGTCGCTGGGCTACTCGATCGGCGGCAACACCTTCAACTCCTGCGGCCAGAAGGCCCGCGACTTCTGCGCCGGCGCCCACAAGCCGGGTCTGACGGGGACGGCCGGTGACGTCGTGGCCCGTGAGTGCCGCAAGGCCGGACTGCCGGTCGGCTGATGACCGACGCCGCCGCCTTCCGCGACCAGTTCCCGGTCTTGCAGAAGAAGTCGTATCTGAACGCCGGCACCGAGGGTCCGCTGCCGCGCCAGGCCGCCGACGCGGTCCGCGAGCGGATTGCCGCCGAGCTCGAGGGCGGGCGCTGCGGCATGGACTACATGACCTCGGTCAAGGAACTGGCCGCCGAGCTGCGGCAGGGGTACGCGCGGGTGATGGGCGCCGACCCGGCGGACGTCGCCCTGACCGGCTCGACAACCGACGGCGTCAACACGATCCTGTCGGGCCTCGACCTCCGCGACGGCGACGAGGTGATCACATCCGATGAGGAACATCCGGGACTGCTCGCGCCGCTCGGCCGTCTCAAGCACAACGCCGGCGTCGACGTTCGCGTGGTCCCGTTCGCCGAGATCGCCGGCGCGGTGACGCCGAGCACCCGGCTTGTGGCGGTCTCCCACGTCTCCTGGGTGAGCGGCCGGGTCGTGGACACCGCCGCGCTCAGCGCGACCGGCGTCCCGTTCCTCCTCGACGCCGCGCAGAGCATCGGTGCGGTGCCCGTCGACGTCCATGCCCTCGGCTGCGCGTTCTACGCCGGCTCGGGTCAGAAGTGGCTGTGCGGGCCGGAGGGAAGCGGCGCTCTCTACGTCCGTCGCGACCAGCTCGATCAGCTGACGACGCCGTGGCCGGGATACATGGCGGTGGCCAACCCCAAGGATGCGCTGGACTCCCCGCCTGCGCAGGACGCCGCCCGCTTGGACCACGGCTTTCCGCCGGGGATGCGCAGCGCGTGGGCGCTGGCCTCGCTCGGTGTGCTCGAGGCCGCCGGCTGGGAGTGGGTGCACGCACGCGCCGCCGGATTGGCCGCCGGCCTCGCCGACCAGCTGGCCGCCCGCGGCCTTGACGTCGGCCCGCGTGGTCGCTCGACCCTCGTGGCGTGGACGGCCGACGACCCCGAGGCCGAGGTCGCCCGCCTGGCGGACGAGGGATTTGTCGTGCGCAGCATTCCCAGCCACGGCCTCGTCCGGGTCTCCGTCGGCGCGTGGTCCTCCGAGGACGAGCTCGCGCGCCTGGCCGAGCTCGCCCGTCTCTAGACGATCCGCTCCGGCCGCGCGTAGACGTTAAGCGTGCCCCGCCGGGCAAAGCCGCACAGCGTCACCCCGCGGTCCTCGGCGAGCTCGATCGCCAGCGAGCTGGGCGCACCCACGCCGATCAGGATCGGCGCGCCGGCCACGGCGGCCTTCTGGACGAGCTCGAAGGACAGCCGGCCGCTCACGCACAGCACGCGATCGCCCAGCGGGACGAGTCCATCGAGCAGCGCGCGTCCGATCACCTTGTCCATCGCGTTGTGGCGCCCCACGTCCTCGCGCGTGTAGATCAACTGGCCATCGGCGTAAAACAGCCCCGTGGCATGGACCCCCCCGGTGCGCTCGAACGTCGGCTGCTCCAGGCGGTTGGGCAGATCCGCGGCCAGCGACCGGGCGATCGCCGGCCCGGCGCCCAGCGGCGCCGAGTGCACAGCAACCTCCTCGAGCGCTCCCTTGCCGCACACCCCGCACGAGGACGTGGTGTAGAAGTTCCGCTCGCCCGGATCGCGCGTCAGCGGCCCGCGCACCTCGATGATGTTGTTCGCCAGGTCGTCGGTCAGCCCCGCCGGACGCGGCTCGTCGATCAGCCCCTCGCCGTAGAGAAACCCGAGCGCCAGCTCGTCGTCGTGGCCGGGGGTGCGCATCGTCACCGCCAGCGCGGCGCCGTCGACCCGGATCTCCAGCGGCTCCTCGATCGCCACCACGTCCGACACCCCGTCGTGATCAAAGCGCTTGTACAAAGCCCTATCAGTCCGGCAGCCCGACGCCCCCAAGGGGCTGCAGGTCGATCCGCTCCGGCGGTCGCACCACCAGCGCCATCACCTCGCCGAGGCGCGCCTTGCCGGTGTCGGTCTGCAGCGCCGCCAGCGAGGCGTCGACGGCCCCCTGGTCGCGCCACAGCTCGGTCACCCACACGACGTCCGATCCGTCGGCCGCGCGATTGATCGCGTACAGCTCGCAGCCGTCGGCGCCCTGCAGCGAGCGAGCCGCATCCAGCAGCAGCTCCGCCAGGGCATCACCCTCACCCGCCCTCGCCGTGAACTTCACATAGCGTCCGACCATGCGGACGCGGACGCTAGCTGATGACCGGGCTCAGGCGAGCGCCGGCGCGGCGCGCAGCTCCTGTTCGAACGGCTGGGACTCGCGCTCGAGCTCGCCGTCGGCCCCGACGCGGTAGGCGCCCATCCGCCGCAGCGGAGGCGAGTAGGCGTGGATCGTCACCGCCGGACCGTCGCCGGCGTGGAGCACGCGATGGATCGCCGTCGGCGGCACGGTGAACGTCGTCCCCGTGCCCAGCTCCCGGGAGCGCGGTGGGCCGCCCAGGGTCAGCCGGTCCTCACGCACGCTGCCCGAGACCACGGTGATTCCTGCGGCCGAGTCGTCGTGGTCGTGAAAGCCGGTGTCCGAGTCCTCGCTCCAGCAGATCAGCCAGGCGTTGACATCGCCGTCGTCCCAGATCTGCTCGTACACGCGTGTGTCGTCGTGTCGCACCAGATGCCGCCAGCGCTCGGGCACCGCGGCCAGTCCGGCGGCGAACCGTTCGAGCTCTCCGCCCGTCAGGCTCAAGCGAACGCTCTCGCCGGCGCCAGCAGCTGCGTTGCACTGTTCATCAGCTCGACCTCCCGGCCGGTCGCAACCGGCTCGATCACTGGGCGATCCGAGCCGTAGACGAGTTGGGCGGGACCCACCCAGCGCGCCATCGCCTCGACGATCATCGGCCCGTAACTCGATGTGTCATAGAACGTCTCCGGGTCGCGCAGGTCGACGGCCGGGCCGCCGCGGGCCGCCAGGCGCTCGGCGAGCAGCGGGGCGCCACCGGCGAGCATCGCGAACAGCACCCGCAGCCTGGGCAGCTCGCGCCGCCCGAAGGCCTCGAAGGTCAGCCATGCGGCCTGCATCTGCGATACGTAGTCCGTCAGGGCCGTCCACCACAACGGGTCATCGAGGCCGGCCTCGCGGGTTGCGAAGCCACCGGGGTGTACGAACAGCGGGACGCCGCAGGCCTGCACGTGCGCCAGCGCCGGCAGCGCCGACTCCAGCGCCGAACGGTCGGCCAGCGCCGCCGCGGGAAGCGAGATGCCAACGCAGCCGCGAGCCGGCACCGCGTCGACGGCCCCCGGCTCGGGCTCACGCGCCGGGATCGGACCCCACGCGCGAAATTCCAGCCCGAGGGCGAGGACGCCGTCGAGGTGAGCGGCGATGAGCTGGTCGGCCACCTCGGGGGCCAGCATCTCGATTCCGATCGTGGAGGAGATCGCCACCACCGCCTGGTCGCGGCGGTCGGCGGCCAGCAGGCGGTCGCGAGCCGCCGGTGACTCGGCCGGCTCGTCGATCACGCAGGGCAGCTCGCCCGGGCAGTGCAGGACGGTCAGCCCGTCGCTGCGGCGCACGAACGGCGCGCACCGACGAGCGGCGAGAGCATCGAGCAGCGGCTCGGTCCAGACGTGTTGATGGAGGTCGGTACGCATCGTCTCGCCATCTAAATATAACTAACTTCACCGACTTTATCAGGATTAGGCGGAGCAAGGGTGCCGACGGGCGGGCGCAGTATCGTCTGATGGCGTGTCGGGCGACGAGCCGACGACCGAAGAACTCAGGCTTCGCCAGCTGGAAGAGGAGCGCGCGCAGCTGCGTGGGCTCGAACAGGCCCAGTCCGAGGCCGACGCCGAGACTCACCTCCGCCGGGCTGACAAGGCCGGGTACCTGCGTCAGAAGCTCGAGCAGCAGCAGCGGGCCGATCACGAGGCCGACGCCTAGCGTCCCTCCTTGGTCTGCCTCCGGCGCCTACGGGGCGCAGGGCGCGGTGCTGTGGTAGACCTGCGCGTGCCCGCCGGACCGGATCTGGAGCTGCGCCGGCCAGCCGCGCCCGCTGCACGAGCTCGGGTTGATCAGAAGGTCATAGCCGACCGTGCTCCGGTTGACCGACACCGTGCGGTGGGCTTGGAGCACGCTGGTCAGCTGCAACAGGCTCAGGGTGTAGCCGGAAGGCAGCTGGGCGCCGGTGCCCGAGAAGCGCAGCGCGATGCCGTAGGCGCCGCGGGCGAGCGGGACGACGCGCCCCAGCACGGTGGCGTGGAGCTGTGACTCGGTCTCATAGAGGTCGAGGACGAGGCCGGCGATGTCTCCGGGGTGCCGCGGCCTGGCGAGATAGAACGTGGCGGTCACTGCGTACGGGGTCCGCGGCAGGTACGTGCCCTGGACGACGATCGTGCCCGTGCCCTGGCCGATGGTGCTCGCCGGGGGGCAGCGCCCGGCGTGGGCCTGGGCGTTCGAGCAGACACCGGCAGCGCGGGCGTCGAACCGAAAACCGCGCGCGAGGTCGACCTCGACGTCGCTCAGCTCCCCGTGCGTCGATCGATCGAACGTCGTGCGCAGTGAGAGCGCGGTGGGGGCGCCGGCAGCGAGCGGCGTCTCGTTGACCGTCAGCGACGGGGCGTTGGGGGTGCGGGCGACGGCGACCGCGACCCCCGTCAGGATGACGATGACGACGACCGTGATCAGCAAGCGCGCCCGAACCACCGCGGGGCGCACCTTACCGGCGTCCGGAGCGTCCCGGCGGTCCGGCGCCGCGCCGGCACCGGAGACGACCCGTGCGACCGCCGTTCCCGCTATCGTGCCCGGCGAATGGCGTGCGCATCACAGCCGCAGAGAGGGCTGTGCATCAAGCAGCGTCGGGGGATGGCCACCTGGATGGCCATCCGCTGCGTCGATGGTGGCCAGCACCGGTCACGAGTTGTCGGACACAGATGTGAGCCGGACCCTCCCCCGATTTGAGCGTCGACAATCGCAAGCGTCGCGGACCCCGATGGGGGTCCAATCCCGCCCGCCGGCACCGAGCGAGGCGATCACGAGCCCGGCGTCCCGCCGTGGTCTACCGTCGCAGGCGCCGTGGGGCGCTGCTCCTGCTCATCGGCCTGCTTCTGTTCGCCGTGCTGGTGATCCACAGCCCGGGCGCCACCCGGCCGGCGCTGTGGAATCTCAAGGTCGGCGTCGTCGAGACCGACGCCGATCTCTCGCGGCACCTCTTCCCGATGCCCGGGAAGCTGTTCACCTCCACGGCTCCGCGCGGCGTGCCGGTGATCGATGTCAACGACGCCGTCCGCTACCAGCGGATCCAGGGCGTGGGCGGAGCGATGACCGATTCCTCGGCCTACCTCATCCGCCGGCAGCTCGCTCCCAAGGCGCAGGCTCAGCTTCTCCACAATCTGTTCAGCCCGCGCGCGGCCGGGCTGGACATGGTGCGACTGGCGATCGGGGCATCGGACTACACCGCTGACGGCCAGCCGTATTCCTACGACGATCTGCCCGCGGGGCAGTCGGATCCCGGCCTGGCGCACTTCTCCGTCGACCATGACGACGACTACATCGTGCCCACGATGCGCGATGTCCTGAAGATCAACCCGTCGACCAAGACGATCGCGACGGCCTGGACTCCGCCGGCGTGGATGAAGACGAACACCTCGTACGACAACCTCGGTTTCTCCGGCCATCTCCTGCCCGGTGACTGGCCGCTGCTCGCGCAGTACTTCGTCAAGTTCGTCAAGGCCTACGCCAAGCGGGGCATCCGGATCACGGCCATCACGCCGCAGAACGAGCCGCGCGCGCCGGCCACGTATCCGTCGATGTCGTTCGAGGCCGGGAACGAGGCGAAGTGGATCGCCCAGGACCTACGGCCGGCGATCAAGCGCGCGAAGCTGCCGACACGGGTCTTCGGCGGCGAAGTCTCATTCAGCGCCGCCGACTACGCGAAGGCCCTCTCCCGCGTCCCCAAGAGCGGCCTCGACGGGATCGCGCTGCACTGCTATCGGGGAGACCCGTATCTTCTCAGTCAGCTGCACGACAGCGATCCGGGTCTGCGGCTCGTCGTCAGTGAGTGCGCGACCGATCTGACCCCGTACACGGCGTCGGAGATCGTCATCGGGGCGATGCGCAACTGGGCGAGCTCGATCGGCCTGTGGAACCTGGCGCTCGATCCGTCCGGCGGTCCCGTCCAGAAGCCGAACACCGGGTGCGGGAACTGCAAGGGCATCGTGACCATCGACCCGCAGACGCACCGCGTCACCTACAACCTCGCGTACTACCAGCTGGCCCAGGTCGGCCACTTCGTTAAGCCGGGCGCCCACCGCGTCGCCACCAACCACTTCGTCAGCTACTACGTGGGCACCGGCCGCAATCACTATGGCGCCTCCCGGGGCATCGACGACGTGGCCGTCCGCAACCCCGACGGCAGCCTCGCGCTCATCGCCTACAACAACACGGCGAGCTCGGAGCGCTTCGCCGTCCACTGGAAGGGCCGGTACATCACCGACGAGCTGCCCTCGCATGCCACGGTGACGTTCACCTGGAACCACTGAGCCCATACGCTTGACGTAGCGATCTGCGTCCGCATCACCTCCGGCGAGCTGTTCACGATGCAACGCGCGCCGACCCCTGATCCTCGGCGCGCGCCGTATTGGCGTTTGAACACTGTGACACCGGGAAACCTGACACCAGGTACCGCCGTGTTAGCGCTCACACGCCCGTCTGGCGGCGGCGTGGGCGACGAGAGAGAAGAGGGCCATGAACGATCGTTCGCAAGGGATCCTGCCCCCGTTTGCTGCCGTCCTGCTGGGCTGTGCGCTCATCCTGGTGGGCGGATGTCTGATCCCCGGCCGTTCGGTCGGGCAGGCGTTCGCCGAGGCGCCGTTGCCGCACCGCACATCGCTGGACATCGGGCTCACGGGCTCGGCGTCGGCCTCCTCGGAGGCGTCCGGGTCACCCGCCTCGGCCGCCATCGACGGCAACGCCTCGACCGATTGGTGCTCGACCCAGTGGACAGGCAGCGTGACCGTCGACCTCGGGCGGGTGCGGTCCCTCGACGGCCTCGGGGTGACACTCGGCAACGCGACCACGAGCGCGCTCGTCGACATCAGCTCCGGGACGACCGCCGGGTCGATGCAACCCGTCGCGCAGGCCCAGCATCAGTCGGTGCCGGCCGGCGAGCCGGTCTACTGGGCCGCCTCGCAGGGCACGCTGCATGCCCGCTACGTGACGATCTCGGTGACCGACAACGATGGGACGCCGCCCTGCATCGGCGAGCTGCGGCTGTTCGCCGCCCAGCCGGCGAGCACGATCCCCGACCGGGGCGCGGACCTGTCGTTCCAGCCCCAGGAGGAGGCGGCCGGAGCGCAATTCACCGATGACGGCAAGCCCGGTTCGGCGCTGTCGATCCTCAACAACCACGGCTTGAACTACGTGCGCCTGCGGTTGTGGGTCAACCCGCCGGCGGGCTACAGCGACCTCGCCTCCGACCTGAAGATGGCCCGCCGGATCAAGGCCGCCGGGGACCGGTTGTATCTGGACATCCACTATTCGGACTTCTGGGCTGACCCGCAGAAGCAGAACATCCCCGCCGCCTGGCAGGGACAGGACCTCACTCAGCTGACGGCGACCGTCCAGCGATACACCCAGAACGTCATCCGCCAGTTCGGCGCCCAGGGGACGCCGGTCGACATGGTCTCCATCGGCAACGAGATCCGCAACGGGATCCTGTGGCCGGTCGGTCGCGTCGACTGGACCGCCAACACCGGGTGGAACAACCTGACGACGCTGCTCAAGGCCGGCGTGGCGGGCGCCCGCGCCGGCAACCGGCCCGGCCACAAGCTGCTCGTCATGCTGCACTTCGACCAGGGAGGCGACAACGGCCAGAGCCGCACGTTCTTTGATCACATGGTCGGCGGGGGCGTGCCGTTTGACGTCATCGGCCTGTCCTACTACCCCTTCTGGCACGGCACGCTGAGCGCCATGCGCGCCAACGTCGATGACCTGGCGACGCGGTACCACAAGCCGATCGAGCTCGCCGAGTCGCAGTACGCGTGGACGCTGGCCAACGGCGACAGCCTCGGCAACTCGGTGTGGCAGGCGAGCCAGGTCGACCCCGGTTATCCGGCGACCCCGGGGGGCCAGTTGTCGTTCTACAACGACGCCCTCTCGATCCTCGCCCAGGTCCCGGACCACCTCGGCAAGGGCCTCTTCTACTGGGAGCCGGAGTGGATCCCCGGCGTGGGTTGGGAGCCTGGCGCCGGCTCGCCTAACGACAACCTCACCCTGTTCTCGTTCACCGGACGGGCGCTCCCGTCGGTGGGTCTGTTCCAGAGCCCATTGGCGGTCTGCGCCCACGAGGACCCGTGGGGATCGCCGTGCCAGGTGCCCGACGGCGGCTGAGCGGCTCCCCGCGTAGCCTGCCCGCGATGGAGGGCGGCAACTTCGAGCAGGCGCGCCATGCCGGCATGCGGTGGAACACGCCGCTGTCCGAGCAACACGCCGTCCGGCTTTTGAAGCGTCTGGAGATCGGCGGCCGCGACTCGATTCTCGACCTCGGCTGCGGTTGGGGGGAGCTGCTGCTGCGCGCGGTCTCGGATCCGACGAGCTCCGGGACGGCCGTCGGCGTCGACATCGACGCGGATCTGCTGCGGCGCGGACGGGCGGCCGCCGCCGCGAAGGGGGTCGATCACCGCGTGACGTTCGTGCACGGGCGCGCCGAGGAATGGCGTGAGCCGGCCGACCGGGTGCTGTGCATCGGCGCCGCGCACGCGTGGGGCGGGGCCCGGCGGGCACTGCCGGCGCTGGCGCGGCTCATGACGCCCGGTGGTCGGGTGCTGTTCGGCGACGGCATCTGGGAGAGTCCGCCGACGGAGCCCGCCCGCGAGCTGTTCGGCGAGGACGTCCTGCCCGAGCCCGAGCTGCAGCGGCTGATCGTCGCCGCCGGCTGGCGGGTGCTGTCGCGCAGTCGCGCCGAGCTCGACGAATGGGACGAGTTCGAGGACGCATCGCGCGCCGGGCGGGAGGAGTGGCGACTGGCCCACGCCGGCGATCCGCGGGCTGCCGCCGTCGCCGCTGAGCTGGCCGGGCGCCTCACCGAATACGTCGACGTCTACCGCGGCGTGCTCGGCTTCACCTACCTCGTCTTGACCCGATAGCCGAGCACCGACGACTGAGATTCTGACCATCCGGGGGTGGGCCGACGCTCCGGTGCACCGTCCGGGTTACACTGCGCCAGGTGACGCACTGGGGTTCAGTGGAACGCCGAGACGTGCGTCGTTGCAGCATCTTTGCCTTCCCGTGGATCTCCGCAGCGGCCCTGGTCGCAGCGCTCGGACTGGCGGCGACATGCGCGACGGCGGCAAGCGCCCAGGTGGTCCGCTTCCATGGTTACCGCGTGTCGGTGCCCGCCGGTTGGCCGGTCTACCGGCTGGCGCGCCGGCCGCGCACGTGCGTGCGCTTTGACCGCCACGCCGTCTATCTGGGCACGCCCGGCTCGGCGCAGACCTGCCCCGCCCACGCCGTGGGCAGGACCGAGTCGGTGCTCGTCTCGCCGATGGGCCGCGCCGGCCTCCAGCGCGCCGCCGGCGTGACCGGCGCCGCCGGCGTGGCCGGCGTGGCCGGCGTGGCCGGCTCCGGCGGCGCCGTCGACCGGGTGACGCTCGGCTCCTCGGGCCTGGTGGCCACCGCCACCTGGTCCTCGAACCGCCAGCTGGTCGCCCGCATCCTCGGCCACCGCCTCGTCGCCACGCGTCCGACGCATCCGGCTGCGACCGCCAGGTCGGCGGGAGTTGCGAAGGCCCACGCCGCCGGGGCGGTATTCACCGGACTGGGCTTCGACGCCTGCTCGACGCCGTCCGCGAGTGCGATGTCGGCCTGGTCGCAGTCTCCGTTTCGCGGCGTCGGCGTCTACATCGGCGGCCTGAACTCCGCCTGCGCGCAGCCGAATCTAACGCCCGGCTGGGTCAGCGGGGAGGTTGCCGCCGGCTGGCATCTGATCCCCACCTACGTCGGCTACCAGGGCGCCGGCGCGTGCGGTGGCAGCTGCGCGACGATCAACCCCGCTCAGGCCACCGCCGAGGGCGCCGCCGCCGCCGGCGACGCCGTCAGCCGCGCCCAGGCGCTGGGGATCCCGGCCGGCAACCCCATCTACGACGACATGGAGCAGTACAGCCAGTCCACCGCCAACACCGCGGCCGTGCTGGCCTTCCTGTCGGGCTGGACGAGCCAGCTGCATGCCGCCGGCTATCAGTCAGGCGTCTACAGCAGCGCCTCGTCGGCGATCACCGACCTCGTCAACCAGCAGGGCACCGGCTATCAGGAGCCTGATGACATCTGGATCGGCGACTGGAACAACCAACAATCGACCAGCGACCCGTACGTGCCCGCCGGCGACTGGAGCTCGCACGCCCGCGTACACCAGTACAAGGGCGCGCACAACGACACCTATGGCGGCGTCACGCTCAACATCGACAGCGACTACCTGGACGGCGCCACCGCAGACACCGGGGGGGCCAACACGGCAACACCGGTCGTGCCCGACGGGACGTTCGTGCAGGAGGCCGGCTCGACCGACGTCTACCGGGTGGCCGGCGGAGCCCCGTTGCTGGTGACCTCGTGGACGCCCTACGGCGCTCCGCAGCCGGTGACGACGCTCAGTCCCGCGCAGTTCGCGCAGCTGCGGGCGTATCCGGCGGACGGGACCTTCGTGCAGACGACGACCGAGATGAACTACCGGTTCGCCGGAGGCGCTCCGTTCGCCGTCAGTTCCTGGTCGGTGTTCGGCGGGATCCAGCCCTACGTCGTCGTCGACGAATGGAACATCGAGAACGCCGGCAACCCGCTGTCGCACGTGGCCGTGACGCCGGCCGACGGCACGGTGGTCCAGGGACTGCCCTCCAACTCCGACTGGGTCTTCTGCTCCGGTCAGCGCAGTCCGGTGCCGGCCAATGCCAAGGCGGTGGAGGTCGACGACGCCGGACTGGCGGCCTTCACCCAGGGCGCGAACAGCGCCTGCGCCACCGTGCGCGGCGCCGGGGCGTTGCAGGGCAAGGTCCTCAAGTACTGCGTCGTGCCGAGGCTCAAGCACATGACGCTGACACGGGCACGCCGCACGCTGCTCAAGGCCAACTGCCGCGTTGGCAAGGTGCGCAAGCCCAAGCACGTCAAGCGCCATCACACGCTGCACGTCTTCGGCCAGTCGGCGAAGGTGCGCAGTCAGCACGCGGTCCGCTACCGGGTCAATCTCCTGCTGATCTGATCCGCGGTCAGTGGGCGAGCACGCTGGGCGCCACGCTCACCGGCGCGATCCGCGCCAGCAGCGTCCGCGCCGCCGCGATCACCAGCCCGCGGTCATAGGCGGTGGCGAACACGAAGCGGCGATCGCGCTCGCGACCGGTGTCGCCGAGGTCCTGGGCGACAAGCGCGCCGGCGAAGTGCGGGCCGATCACGATCACGCTCCACTCTCCGGCGAGCGGGTCGCCGGGATCGATGTGGGCGCCGCGAACCCCGGGGATGGGCTCCTCCCCCAAGCCGACGCCGAGCGCGGCCACCAGGCTCGCGCCCCGGGCAAGCATCTCGTAGCGGCGCACGGTGTTCGCGGTGAAGTGCTTGGCGTCCTGGAACGCGGCGAGGACGACGGCGCCCTCGCCGATGCGCAGCGCGCGGTTCTCCATGTGGTGGCTCATCGGCAGCAGCAGGCTCTTGGTAGCCGTGGCCTGGGGCCGCTCGCCGGCGATCACTTCGAACGGCGTGCGACCGGCGGGGTCCCGGCGCTCCACCGGCCGGCGTGTCCATGGTCGTCCCGTCCGCGGCGGCAGCGGGCCTGGACGGCCCCACAGCCAGCCCTGGCCCAGCGTCGCCCCCAGCGCACGGGCGACCGCCAGGTGGTCGTCGTTCTCGATCCCCTCGGCGAGGATCGCGGCGCCGGTGCGCTCGCGCTCGGCGGCCACCGCCGAGACGATCGCCGCCTGATCGGTCGACGGGCGGTCCTGGACGAGCCGCAGGTCAAGCTTGATCACATCGGGCTCGATCAGCGGCAGCAGCGCGAGCGAGCGGACGTCGGCGCCGATGTCGTCCAGGGCGATGCCGCGTCCGGCCGAGCGGTGATCGGCGACCTCGCGGGAGAGCTCGGCCGGCCGGTCGGTGAGGGCCCGCTCGGTGATCTCCAGCACGAGGTCGAGCTCGGCGACCGCCCGGTCCCAGATCTCGGCGTGGACATCCGGGCAGGGAGTGCCGATCGCGGAGGGCTCGCAGTTGAGAAACAGCGCGGCGGACCGGCCGAGGCCGGCGTCGAGCGCGGCGCGCACGGCGGTCGCGCGGCACAGCCAGTCGAGCTCGTCGACCCGGTCGGCGGCCTGGGCGGCGGCGAACAGCCGATCGGGGCGCTGCAGCGGCGATCCCTCGGGACCGCGGGCCAGCGCCTCGTAGCCGATCACGGCGGCGGACTCGATCTCGACGATCGGCTGAAAGAGCATGGTGACCTGCTGGCCGGCGATGATCCGCTCGAGCTCGTCCACGGCTCCCGCCGCGTCGAAGTCCTCACCGCCGTCGTGGCCGGTCGGCGTGGCACGAGCGTGGTAGACGTGGAATCCGTCCTTGCCGCCGCCCTTGGCGATGTACATCGCCGCGTCGGCGTGGCGCATAAGGTCCTCGCTCGTGTCGGCATCGCGCGGGTAGGTGCTCACGCCCACGCTGGCGCGGATCTCCACCGGCGTGCGCGCCGGCAGCTCGAACGGCTCGCGCAGGCAGTTGACGACGCGCGCGGCCAAGTCGGCGGCGAGGCCGGCCACGTTGTTGACGCGCTTGATCAGCAGCAGGAACTCGTCGCCGCCGGGACGTGCCAGCACGTCACCGTCGCGGACGACCGAGCGCAGCCGCTGCCCGACCGCCTGCAAAACGGCGTCACCGAGCAGGTGGCCGTGGCTGTCGTTGATCCGCTTGAAGTCATCGATGTCGACGAACAGGAGGGCCAGCTGACTGTCATCGACGCGTGCCTCTCGCAGCGCGGTGGTCATCTCGTCGTGCATCGCCGTCCGGTTGGCGAGGCCGGTGAGTGTGTCGAAGTAGGTCAGGTCGTGGATCTGGGCATCGGCCAGCCGGCGCGAGGTCACGTCCTTCTGCACGCCCAGGTACTGGACCACGCGGCCGTCGGCGTCATGCTGGGGGGCGAGCGCGACCTCGTTCCAGAACGGCGTGCCGTCGGCCCGGTAGTTGAGGATCGTCACGTATGCCTCGGCGCCCGAGGCGATCGCGTGACGCAGGACCTCCACGGCGCGCGGATCGGTGTCCGGTCCCTGCAGGAGGCTGCACTTGCGGCCCAGCATGTCGGCGGCGACGTAGCCGGTGAGCTGCTCGAACCCGGGGCTGACGTAGGTCAGGGGGCAGCCCTCGCGGGTCGCGTCAGCCGCGACGACGCCGGCGATCTGGACCTCAGCTTGGCTCACGCTCTGGTTATCGGCCAGTTGACCGCGGGCCAGTAGCCGGGCGGACGCACGGGCCCTTGACGGCTATGCGAACATACGTTCGTGACAAGTGAGGGCAGCCCCTACGCGCGGTTTCGCCGCGCCCTGGAGACAGGCAACGAGCTCGTCGTGCTCGGTGCCGCGCGGGAACTGCCGCAGGTCGCGCTCGACGACGCCCTCCGGATCTGCCTGGTGCTGCGCGACGGCGATCCCGGCCGCTACGAGCGCGCGGCCGTTCGCTGGCTGGGACGCTTCGCGCTCGAGGCGCGTGCGGTCACGATCCGCGACCTGCGGGTCGGCCGCCGCGGCGCTCGAGGCGCTGCCGACGAAGACCGCGGAGGCGATGGAGCAGCTCCAGCGCCTGTGTGTCGCCCGCGGCATCTCCTCAGGGCGGGGCTAAGCGCTGAGCCTGGAGACTGCCGGTACGCGGTGAACTGGGGGTCGGTTGCCGAGCCGGGGCTGTGGGAGCGCTCGACCATGCCGACGTGGCCGATCCTGGACAAATATTCTCCAGGATCCGCCACCTCCGGTTCAGGGGTTGTGGTGTCGGCGACGCGCCAGCAGTGACCGACGATCGAGTGGACGTACTCTTAGCCGACTCCATCTCGGTGACCTGGGGAAGGGGGAGCGGCGCGGGCAACCGAAGCGCTGGCACGTCAGTTAGGGGCGGCGGCCGGTGATGCGGCACCGGTTTCCGGTAGTCAGTAGGGAAGACTGGGGAGACCGGGACCCAGTTGGTTGTTCGCTCGCGAGGCCTCGCCCTCGGCGCGCGCCGGCCAGAACACTCCGCCGGGAGGTCCACCGCCACATCCGCTGCTGTTGCCGGGCGGATGCGTCCACATCCAGGCATCGGCGTACTGGAAGCCGGTGACGGTGGTGCCGATCGGCCCGAGGCCGCGGCCGGGCGGGTTGCACAGGTTCTCGTTGCCATTGTGAACCCGGTCGTGGTTGCGCAATGGCCCGGTGCCGTTGTCGGCGGTATCGACGATGAAATGCGCTCCGTGGGTCTTCTTGGCGATCGCGGACGCCCAGCGGGCCTCGTTGATCGTCCACGCCTCGTGCGTGTCATTGGTGAAGAAGCCGCGGATCGAGTTGACGCCGATCGCTTTGAGGATCCTTGTCGTGTAGCCGACCGAGTTGGAGTCCGAGTAACCGCCCTCGACATACACGACGGTGTGCGGCAGCGACTGCATCGCCTTCATCTCGTAGCGCAGCGCGGCTTCCCAATCGGGCATCGCACCCATCTTCGCCACGCAGCTCGACGAGCCGATTGCGTCGAGCTCCAGCAGGAAGACGGCCGGGTGGCGGCCGACGCCTTGTGCCATCGCGTCCACGCGGCTGTGAAACAGGGGCATGTAGTTGCGTACCTGCGTGGGCGTCGGGCAACCACCGAGGACGGGATGCAGGAAGTAGGTGTTGAAGATCGGGACCGTTCCCGGATCGGCGGTCAGGTTGTCACAGAGGATCTTCTGGGTCTGCTTGAAGATCCCACTCGGCGTGCCACCCCAGGAGTAACTGGAGATCCGCTGCGCCTCCGGCTGGCTGGCGATCTTCGAGAGCTGCGCGACGTTGCGGGCCAGGGTCGGGTCGGCGACGAGCTTGTCGTGCAGCGGCCCGAACGCGAGCTTGTCGGCGAACGTCGCCCACGACTCGTCGACCGGCATGGTCTTGGGATTGAGACCGAGCAGCTGCGCGATGGCGCCCGCGGCCGAGCCCTTAGCCGGGCCGGGCACGAAGAACTGCGCGCCGGTGAGGGGATTGGCGCCCGGCGCCTGGGGCAGGTCAAGCGGGTTGGCGGGATCCCGTTGCCCGGAGGCGGACGCGTCGCATTGTTGGGTGACGTGAGCCGTGGCGTGCGCCGAGGCGGTGGCCGTACGCGTCGCGGCGACGAGCGCGAACGCCGCGAGGATCGCGAAGAGGCAGCGGATGACGCCCGGACTGCGGGCGGCACCTCGATGGGTGGTTCTGAGGGGAGGCATTCCGCGGGGTATCGACGCGAGCGCGCACCGACTGAAGGACTTCCACCAGATTTCCGTGGATGCTGGACATTCGCTGAGCAATGACACCGACGGCTCAAGCGAATCCTCCGTCCTGCCGATACAGGACCACTTCGTCGCCTCTGGGAGGCAGGACCCCTTCATGACGGGCAGGCAGCCTGACGGACGGACGATTAACAGTGCTCGCGGGCCCGAGGCCGATGCGTTTCGCCTCGCGGCGATCCTCGAGAGCTCGCCGGACGCGATCATCGCGTGGTCACTCGACGGGGCGCTGACCGACTGGAATCGGGGCGCCGAGCGACTGTTCGGCTACGCCCGCGACGAGGCTCTCGGAATGCCCGTGAGCACGATCTGGACGCCGGAGGTCACGGCGACCCTCGAGTACACCGTGTCGCGGATCTCCCGGGAGGGGGATGTGGCGAGGTTCGAGACCGAGCACGTCCGCAAGGACGGGGCGGCGGTGGATGTCTCGGTCACCATCTCGGCGGTCACAGACGCCGATCGGCAGGTGATCGGCATCTCCTGCATCCTGCGCGACATCGGTGAGCAGAAGCGGTCTGATCGCCGCCTCGCCGAGGAGCGGACCCGGTGGGTGGCCGCCTTTCACAGCGCTCCGATCGGGATGGCGCTGCTCCATCTCGATGGCAGCTGGATGGCGATCAATCGGGCCCTTGGCCGGCTGCTCCAGCGTGACCCGGACGCGCTGGATGCCACCGATCTCCGCGCGCTGACGCATCCGGACGACGTCGACTCCGACGCGGGCGAGATGCGGAGGGTCCTCGACGGCGAGATCGAGGGCTACGAGATCGAAAAGCGCCTCCGGCTGCCCGACGACGGGTTCGTCTGGGCGCAGCTCAGCCTCGCGCTGGTGCGTGACCTCGCTGATGACCCGCTGTACTTCGTCCTCCAGCTTCAGGACATCACCGCTCACAAAGAATCCGAGGCGGAAATGGTGCGGTACGCCGAGCAGCTCGGCGAGCTCGCCCGCCGGGATCCGGTGACCGGGCTCCACAACTACCGCGAGTTCCATTCCCTGCTCGACGCCGAACTGGACCGGGGCCGGCGTTACGGGAGCGAGTGGAGCGTCGTCCTCTTCGATCTCGACGGGTTCGGCAAGCTCAACGCGGTCGACCACGAAACCGGCGACCGGGCGCTGTATCAGACCGGGCACGCGATTGCCGAGGCGTGCCGGACGTCGGACCGTGCGGCGCGCATCGGAGGTGACGAATTCGCGCTCATCCTTCCCAACACCGGGGAGGCGGAAGCGCGGGTGGCCGCCAGGCGCATCGCCGCGGCGGTGGCGCGAACCGGGGCGGCGTCCCTGTCGTTCGGAGCGGCCACGTGGCCGGGCGATGGCGACACGGTGGAGCTGCTTCTGCTCCGAGCCGACATGAGCCTGCGGGCGGCCAAGCCGGGCCCCCGGGAGCCGGCGACCACGCCTGACCTGGCCGCGCGGCGTCTGGACTGCCCGACCGATGCGGTGCGTCAGATCGTGGCCGTCGCCCGGCAGTTCCTGGACATGGACGTCGCGTACCTGGCCGAGATGGACGACGGCACCCAGACCTTTGCCGTCCTGTCGGGCGATGGCGACTCCTTCGGCGTGCACGAGGGGTCGGTGCTCGACGCTGACGGCACCTACTGCCAGCGGATGATCACCGGACGCGTCGCCAACACCGTGCCCGCCGTGGTCGACGAAGCCGAGCTCGCAAGCCTGCCGATCACCGCGAAGGCCGGCATCGGCTCGTACATCGGGGTGCCGGTCACACTCAGGAACGGGCATCTGTACGGGACGCTGTGCGCACTCAGCCATGACGCCACGCCCGGCCTGCGCGAGGCGCAGATCGACGTGATGAGCTCACTCGCGCACCTGATCGCAGACCACATCGAACACGACGCGCACAACGCGACACGGCGACGCTCCAGTGCAGAGCTGACGGGCATGAACGCGTTGCTCTCGGCGTTGATCGCGCGCGACCACTACACGGGTGAACACTCACAGATGGTGGTCAACCTGGCCAGTGGCGTCGCTCGCCGCCTCGGTCTCCAGGACCAGCAGGTTCGCGAGGTCGAACAGGTCGCGCTCCTGCACGACATCGGCAAGGTCGGGATTCCCGATGCGATCCTGCAAAAGCGGGGCCCCCTGGACGAGCGGGAGTGGGCATTGATGCGGCAGCATCCCGCCGTCGGCGCTCGCATGCTGGCCGGCACCCGGACACTCGCCCACCTCGCCCCGGCCGTGAACGCCGAGCACGAGCGCTTCGATGGCCACGGGTATCCGGACGGATTGCGCGGACGAGCGATCCCCCTGGCGAGCCGTATCACGTTCGCGTGCGACGCCCACCACGCGATGACGAGCGATCGGCCCTACCGCGCGGCCCTCGATCACGAGGCCGCGAGGCGCGAGCTCGTCGCCGGCTCCGGGAGTCAATTCGACCCGGAGGTCGTCGAGGCGCTCCTCCAGGAGCTCGATCGTGGATACGCCGGGCCCGGCGCGGCGAGGCCGGCCGGCGCGAGCGGCGCCCAGCGGGAGGTTCTCAACGTCCACATCCCCCGCCAGACACCCGTCTGGGAAACGAAGGCGCCGGTCGGTTCACCCCAGGCCCCAGGGAAGACACGCGCCGTGTGCCGGCGCTGCGGGTCGCACACCGTGGTGTTCGTGACGCGCGCAGCCGTTGGGGGCAACTGCACGAACTGCGGAGGCTACGACCTCGAGGTGATCACGGAGTCGGTAGGCGCCGCTGAGGCGCGCCCGGACAGCCGTACCTAGTCGTCGGCCATGCGCGCTGAGCAGAATGCGCGCGTGCCGCGCGCGATCCGTCGACCGGCGCGGTCAGACGCCGATCGCCGGAGCTCTACCGTGCTTGAGGCAGCTCCTGCGACACCTCGCCGAACAGACCCATCATCTGCCCCAGCGCTTCTCCGGTGTACGCGCTCACCACTCCGACGTTGTCGACGACCGCGCCGGCGCGGGTGACCATGCGTATGAACTCCGGACTGGATCGCACGGCGTCGAGCTTGGACTGCTCGCCGTGGACGATGAGGCAGCCGTCGAGATCACCCGAGTGCGGAGCGAGCAGGAAGGTCTCGAAGCCGTCGATCTGACCGTCCTCCTGCAGCTTGCCGTAGTAGGCGACGGTCTCCTGAAAGACCTGCAGCGCGAGCTGCTCCCGTCCGCGCACCACCTGACCCCAACCAAGAAACAAGGCTTCTCCAGCCATGTGGTCCCTCCTTGCTTTGATGCCGTGAGGCGACTCTAATCCTGTCGGAACACCGGTGGCGAAAGTTTTTGCGCGCCGAGGAGCGCGGGAGGGCGGCCGCTCGCATTTGAGCGATCGCTTTGAGCGTTTGCTAAAACTGCAGGATGGATGGCGAGGGTGCTCATCGTCAGGACAGGCTCGCGAGCTCAGGCGCGCCCCCTCCGGGGCTGACGGGGACGAAGCTGCAGATCGTCGAGGCCGCGCTCGAGACGCTGAAGTCAATGGGGTTCGCCGGTGCCAGTGCGCGGGCAATCGCGCATCAGGGCGGTTTTAACCAGGCGTTGATCTTCTACCACTTCGGGAGTGTGCAAACGGCGTTGCTGGCGGCGTTCGACCTGATCAGCGGCCGCCGGATGCAGGAATACGGGCCGCAGCTGGAGGCGGCCGTCTCGGCAGCGGAGCTGGCTCGCCTGGCGCGGCGGATCTACGACGATGACCTCGAACGCGGATATGTCACGGCATTGGGGGAGATGGTGGCGGGCGGTGTGTCTGATCCGGTCCTCGGAGCCGAGGTGGCGGCGCGGATCGAACCGTGGATCGAGATCGTGCAGCGCAAGCTCTGTCAGCTGATGGAGGGCTCGGCGGTGCTCTCCGTGGTCGCGCCGCGGGACCTGGCGTTTGGGATCGTCGCCGCGTATTTCGGGGTCGATATGCTCAGCCACCTGCAGCAGGAACGCTCCCGCGCGGACTCGCTGCTGGATCTCGCCGCGCGCGTCGCGGATCTCGCCGACACCATGCTGACCCCCCCGGGCAAGCGCGCGACATGAGTCCGATCGATCTCGTGACCGGAGCGTTCAGCTACTCGGGTAGCCACATCGCCCAACGACTCCTCCACACAGGGCGCCAGGTGAGGACACTGACGGCTCATGGTGACCGCGCGCATCCGTTGCAGGGACACGTCGAGGCGCTCGCCTACCGGTTTGATGATCCAGCAGCTCTCGTCAAGAGCCTGGACGGTGTGAGCACGCTGTACAACACCTATTGGGTGCGCTTCGACCGCGGGCAGACGACGTTCGCGAACGCGGTCGAGAACTCGCGGATGCTGTTCTTCGCGGCCCGGCGCGCCGGGGTCGAGCGGATCGTCCACGCCAGCATCACCAACCCCTCCATCGACTCTCCGCTGCCGTACTTCCGCGGCAAGGCTCTCGTCGAGTACGCCCTTGCGCAGAGCGGGACGCCGTATGCGATCGTCAGGCCGACCTGGCTGTTCGGCGGCCAACGCGACGTGCTGGTCAACAACATCGCGTGGATCCTGCGCCGGCTTCCCGTCTTCGCCCTCCCCGGCAACGGCGCCTACCCCGTCCAGCCGGTGCACGTCGACGATCTGGCCCGGATCTGCGTGGAGGCTGCCGACGCCGACGACGACCTCGTGATTGACGCCGCCGGCCCAGAGCGGATGCCGTTCGGAGCGCTCGTCGCCCTGATTCGGGCCGCGGTGGGCAGCCATGGGCCTGTCATCCCGCTGCCGCCGGTTCTGATGGCGGCGGCCGCCCGCGTCCTTGGGCTGCTGGTCGGCGATGTCGTGCTCACCCCGGACGAGATCACCGGCCTGACCGGCGGACTCCTCGTCTCCCATGACCCACCACGGGGACAGATCCCCTTCAGCCGCTGGATCGCGGAGCACGCCGCCTCGATCGGCAGCTCGTACGCCAACGAGCTGCACCGGCACTTCGTCGCAGCACCATGACCTGCCCGATGCGCGGATCCGGGAAGGTCAGTCCTGGTCGCTGGGCGTTGCCCGCAGATACTCGATCACGACAGCGTCGGCGGACTCAGCGCGCTCCACGAGCTCGCCGGTGCAGGCGCACATGTCGACGACAGCCCGACCGGGGGTGAGCTCGACCACTCGCCAGTGCGCGCCGAACAGCGCCCAGCGCTCGAGACGATCGATCGTGAGGGGCTCGGCGGCCACGGCAATCCCCCCATTATGAGGACCCGCCGAGGCCGAGCCGCGGTTGGTCGCTAACGACTCGCCCAGATCAGGCCTGTGTGCCCATGCGGCAGGTCAACGCGGTCGTGGTGAATCTCGTATCCGGCGCCGGTGAGAAGGGTGAGCGCCGCCGCATGAGCATCGGGGACCGGAGCGAATCGCCAATGCCATTCCATGACGAGCACCCGCGCCTGAAGTTCGGGGAGCCGGGGGTCGGCGAGGATTGACCACTCGCTGCCCTCGATGTCGATCTTGAGGAGGTCCACCCGGTGATCGATGGAGAAGAGGTCACGCGTTGGCACCTGGATCCCCGGCTCGTCAGGCCCGGCGCGACGCGATTCCGCGAGCTGACCGGGCAGGAACGACATCATGCCCGCAGCGTTTGACACGGCGACGGGGCGCATGCTCCAGCGGTCGGTCGCGTGGTTGGCGTGGATGGTCGCGCGCAGGACGACGGCGTTCTCGGGGTCGGGCTCGAAGGAGGTCATCTCCCGCACGTCCCACCGGCCGAGCGCGAACGCGCCGAACAGCCCGACGTTGCCCCCCAGATCGAGGATCCGCAGCGGGCCGCGCAGCCGTGCGGCGATCGCATCCGGTGGCTCGTAGGCGCGAACGGCACCAAAGATCTCATCGACGAGGTCGACATCCCGGGCCCGGTGACGTAGAAGTACGGTGACTCCCGACGGAACCAGATAGCTTCGTGTGCCGCCGCGCAACTCGCCGAGCAAGAATCCGTACGCGGGTCGCAGCATGCCTGCCAGCCGCAGCAGGCGAACGGTTTGCCAGCGCAGCCGATGGTTGACAAGGGCCCGCAGAAACGCGGACCGCCTCGCGACCCGCCGAACGATGCCAGATGCCTTCACGGTTACGTCACGCTACTCGCGCGCGGCGAACCACGCGACGCGCCCGTTACGTGAAGAACCTCGGGTTTTGCGCGATACTGCCGGTGTGCTCCGAGTCGATGCCGAAGCGCTGCGGGATCGTCTCCAGGGCGAGGACCCTGATCACCAGTTCCTGGTGCGCGGGGATGCCGAAGATGGATGGCAGGTCGTGCGTCTTGGCATTCCCGCACGGACTCCGCGGCATCTCAGGGCTGAGCGCGCAGCGGCCTCGGACGCTGCCGCAGACCCTCGTCCATCGATCATCCGTCAGGTCCCGCCCTACGGGCCTCCGGGGTAAGGCGCTTTCCCGCGTCGGTCGTCGATGGCGCCGGACCCGAATGACCCGGCCGCTGTGCGCCCGCGCGACGGCGCCCTGCTCGGTTGGAGGTAGCGATGCTGGTGCACCTCGCCACGTTCGGTGACCCCCACCTCGACCAACCCGCCGCGGCGTTCCATTTGCACGCGTCGACCGACCGGGTCGGTGCACACCAGCTCACGGATTCTCCGGAGCTCGCGGACGTCATCCTCTTCACGCAGTGCCACATGCTGACGAGTGATTGGCGCCTGGCGAGGATCAGGCGCCACCGGCTGACGCATGAGTTTCGCGAGAAGGTGATGGTCTACAACGAGTGTGACCGACCGTGGTGCGCCCTTCCGGGCGTCTATGTGAACATGCCGGGGCCGCGGTTCGTCTCCGTGCATCAGCGGCCGTGGGCGTACTTCGTCCCCGTGCAGACGACAATCGATGAGCGTCCGGATCTGTTGTTCTCCTTTGTTGGCTCCAACACTGCAGCCTGTCGCCGCCCGCTCTTTGCCCTGCAGCATCGAGACGCTGTCGTCGAAGAGGCGCGGGGGTTCAAATTCTGGGAAGCGACATCCGAAGGCTTCGAGAAGCACCGGACTCGGTTCCGATCGACGCTCGCTCGTTCGCGATTCGTGCTCTGTCCCCGCGGCAATGGCACCTCCTCGATCAGACTGTACGAGGCGCTCGCAGTGGGCGCCGTACCGGTGATCATCGCCGACGACTGGGTCCCGCCAGCGGGGCCGGCGTGGGAGGAGTGCAGCATCCGATGGCCCGAGGGGCAGATCGATGGGTTGACCCAGATGCTGGAGGACCGGAATGGCGACTGGCCAACTTTGAGCGCGGAAGCCCGACGAGCCCACGAGGAGTACTTCTCGCCCGCGGTGTACTTCCATCACGTCGCCGAACGCTGTGCCGATCTCTTGCGCTCAGGCTCGACGACCCGGTTTCCCGCCAGAGGAGTCATCGACCGTCATTTCGCCGATGTGGCCGCCGGTCACCTCCGCGGGCGGGTGAGATACGAGGTCGCCCGTCTGACCAGGAGGGCTGGACTCGCCCGCGTCCGCTGAAAGTACGTCATTCTCTGGGCTAGCAATGGGGCTGACGTCAGAGGTCTCAGGCGGTCACCCGCTGCAACCGATCCCGGGCGCTGGAGGACTGCGACATGGGGACGAGCCGCCCTGCCTTGCCCAACCCGTGCGCAGGCATGTTGCCGTAGACGGCCTCGTAGTTCCCGGCCCTGACCAGGTAGGTCTCATGCCAGATGCCGGTGCGGCTGCCCCGTCCGACACGGCGCCAGTATCGGTGCCACACATCGAGGTGAGGATCGTCGCGATCGTTGGCGAAGGCCTCCAGCTGCTGGAAGGATCGCCAGTACTGCACGATTGTCGGGATGCCCATCTGGTAGGCGAGTAGCCCCTTTTCAGGGCGGGCGACCAGATAGTCGAGCATGTGCCTCATCCCACGCCGGCCGCCCAGATCCACCAGGCTGCGAGCGAACTGCAACTTGTCGTTGAACCCTGCGCCGATGAGAAACACGACGAAGTCGCCGTCGATCTCGGCCGTCATCCGTCTACCAGCGACTTCGCTCATCACATCCCCTTCGGTCGCGGCACGTTCTCGCGGGCAACATACGTCACAGGCACCCCGCGCGTGGAAATCTTCGGTGAGCGTCAACCAGAAGGTCTCGCTCAAGCAGGGCGGCTTCGTGGTGGACGCGACCGCGTTCGCCAGGAAGCTCCAGCACGTGCAGCCGCCGATCAACCCGACGTTCGCTGGGATCGCCCCGCGCGTCAAGAGCGGGGCCAAGAAGGGCCACTGCACCTTCGCCCAGAACGCCAAGCCGCTTCGTTCCTACCAGCTGATCACGGCCACCGGGAGCGTGACCTTCAGCTAACCGGGGAGTGCTCAGCCGGCCGCGGCGCGTACACCGCCACCGGCGTGCTGCGGCCCCGGGGCTCGACGCGCGAGCGCTCGATGAGGGGCACCGGCTCCTCGGTGAGCAGCTCGCGCGTGTGCTCGGTCACGAGCACCGTGTCGCCGGTCTCCCGGGTGGCCTCCTGGACGCGGGCGGCCACGTTGACCGGGTCGCCGATCACGCTGAACTCCAGCCGGCCCGCACCGCCCACATTGCCGGCGATCACCGTTCCGGAGTTGACACCGATGCCGATCTGCAGCTCGCCGGCCTCGCCTTCGTCGACGGCATGAGTGATCGCCAGGGCGGCCGCCAACCCCCGGTCGGCGTGATCATCGAGGCGTTGGGGGGCGCCGAACACCGCCAGTAGGCCGTCGCCGACGAACTTGTCCACCCGCCCCTGGTGCTCGTGGATGATCGGAATGACCGCCTCGAAGAGTGCGTTGACGCGTGCCACCACATCGCGTGCGTCGGTCTCCTCGGCGAACGTGGTGAAGCCGCGGATGTCGACGAACATGATCGTGACCTCCACCTCCTCTCCGCTGAGCTCCACCCCGTCGTCGAGGATCCGCTCGGCAACGGCCGGGTCCACGTAGCTGCCGAAGGTGTCGCGGATGCGCTCGCGCTCGCCGAGACCTTCGGCCATCCGGTTGAAGCCAAGCTGCAGCCGTCCGATCTGGGTGCCGTCGTACACGGGGACGCGGACGTCGAAATCGCCGCGCTGGATGCGCTCCAGCGCGCCACGGACGTTGTCGATCGGATCCGCCGTCGCCCGCGCGGCCAGTGACACCGCCAGGAGTCCGACCATGACCGCGATCGCGCCGAGGACGACGATCACAACCTTGAGCTGGGTCGCACTGGCGGGCGCCCCGGCGAGGGCGGCGACGCCGACGATGACCAGCCCGAGCACGGGGGCGGCGGTTCCGAAGGCCCAGGCGAGCACGGCGCGCGTGGCCACGCCGGGGACCGCCACATGTCCGGGATCCTCGTCGGCGAGCGCGCGCGAGGCGGGCGTGCGCAGGATCCGCTCGGCCAGCAGATAGGCGCACGCGCCCGTGGTGATGCCGGTGATGGCGATGGTGGGAGCGACGATGGCGCTCAGCGTCGGCGAGAAGGCCAAGTTGAGCACGCCGAAGAGCACCGCGCCCGCCAGCCATAGCGCGAGGTTCACCTCAAACAGCAACAGCGGCGCCCGCACGACCTGGCGGCGGATGTGCGCGCCGGCCGGATGTTCGGAGCGCAGCCAGTCAGCGACTTCGGAGAGCCGCCGGCGACCGGCGAGCGGCCCGAGGAGCACGGCGACGAGGATGTACGCCGCTGCTGCCAGGCCGTTGATGAGTTCAATGTGCGCCGAGTTCGAGAGCTGCGGGACCGGGAGCACGAGATAGATGACGGCGAGGACGGCGCCCGCCCCCACGAGATTGGTCGCCACCAGCACAGCCGTCAGCACGACGATGAGGGCGCTCGCCAGGTCCTCGCCGCTCTGCCCCCCGCCGTCAGCGTTCAGGAACGCCTGCAGCCTGCGCCCGGACGTCTGGCCTCCACTCACTGACGAGCTGGTCCCGCAGGGACTCCTGTCGCTCGGCCAACCCGGCGCCGGTGTCCATCAGCTGTCGCCCGCGATCCTCCGAGCGCAACGGAAAACAGTCCCATAGAGCCCGCAGCCTAACCCGCGCAGACCTGTGCGGTGCGACACACGGGGAAGATCATGCCGTCGCGATCCGTCTTTATGGATGACGCGGACCATCGGAGCTGCCGATGGATGGACCGGAGGGAAGAGGATGTCGACCTGGATGCACGAGACGCGCTGTCATGGCACGCCCCAGGACGTGCTGGCACTGTTGACCGAGGCTGAGGCGATCGCACGGTGGTCGCCGGTGCCCTTCGAACTGGTGGATGCCGAGTCGGGACGATTGCGCGCCGGCGATCGAGTTCGCGTCCGCGGAGCACTCGGGGGGCGCAGCGTGGAGTTCACGGTGCAGGTGGGTGACGCGCGCGACGGCCGGCTCTCACTGACGGCATCAGGGCCGATCGACATTGACGTCAAATATGTGGCCCGTGCGTCGGATGACGGCAGTGACGTGCGGGCGCAGATCGCCGTGGCCGGACGCGGTGTGCGCGGGCGACTCCTGGCGACGGCGACCGACGCCCTGCTGGCGGCGGGGGCGCTGCGTGCGTCGATGGCGCGCATCGCTCGCGAGCTCGAGCCCGCCTTCGACTGACCGTACGGCGTCCGAAACGAGCGGTCGCTTGGACCGTTCGGGGAGGAGTCCAGCGAGCGGTGTGGAGTTCTCGATGAGAACGCTTCGCTGCCGGCGCCCAGTGATGGGCGGCGGGGATCGCGCAGTACCGTGAGTGTTGTGACGACCGAGATCCGCGCCCAGTCCGCCGGCGCGCTCCAGTCAGGCCTCGGAGAACGGCCGGGCGCGCCCGGCTTACGCGTGGGCGGCTGGGCTCTCGGATCGGCCGCGCGGCAATGAGCCGCTGTGACGGAGGCTGACGTGGAGGTGCCGGCAGACGCCTGGCAGGAGGGCCCGTGGAACCGCTGGTCCTACCAGCATGTCGACGAGGTCGTGGCGGTTGATGCCGTCCCCCACGACCCCGCCGGAACGCGCGCCTGGGAATCGGCGACCGGGGAGCTGGATGACCTCGTCGACCCATTGGTGGCCGACGCCTGGGTGGATGGAGTCCTTGTCGCCAAGCACGGGACGATCGTGTGCGAGCGCTACGCCAACGGGATGACGCCGGCGACGCTTCACATCTCCCAGTCGGTGGGCAAGTCCGTTCTGGGACTGCTCGTCGGTGTTCTCGCCGGGCGTGGCGTGCTTGGCCGCGATGAGCGGGCCACCGCGTACGTGCCGGAGGTGACCGGCGGCGGCTATGACGGTGCCACGGTTGGGCATCTGCTCGACATGACGGTCGCCGTCGACTTCGTCGAGGACTACGCCGACTTCTGGCGCTACGACGCGGCCTGCGGCTGGCATCCGCCGGCGTCGGGGGTTCCGCCGACGATCCTTGACTACCTGCGGACGATCGGACCGGCCGCCTGGTCGCACGGCGAGCGGTTTCTTTATGTCTCGCCGAACACCGATCTGCTCGGTCTCGTCGCCGAGCGCGCCGCCGGCCGCCGCCTCTCCGAGCTGATCGCCGAGCAGGTCTGGGCACCGCTGGGTGCCGAGCGCGGCGCACTGTTGACGGTTGACGACCGCGGGACAGCGGCCATCAGTGGCGGCTTCTGCGCCTGCTTGCGGGACTACGCTCGCCTCGGCCGGCTTGTCGCCGACGCCGGCGACGGCATCGTGCCGGAGGCGTGGGTGGATTCGCTCGGCAACGGGTCCCCGGAGGCCTGGCGCGCAGCCACCGTCGATCCGCAGGCGCGCGCCGGCACGACGAGCTACGCCAACCAGTGGTGGTGCCTGGACGGCCGACCGACCGCCCGCGGCATTCACGGGCAGCTCATCACCGTGCAGCGCGCATCCGGGGTGGTCATCACTGTCCTCTCCTCCCAGCCTGAGGCGCTGGACCTGCGGCTCGCCCGGGTGCACCGGGACTTCGCGAACGCCGTGAACGATCGGCTGGCACCATGACCATGAGAGCCGGACGAATGACATCGAGGGCCCGGCCCGCGCTCCCGAGCCCGAGCAGGCTCGCTCGCCCGAGTTCGTGGAAGTCGTGGGAGACCGCGGCAGATCGAGTACCGGTCGTGGTTTGGCGAGATCGTCACTGCGGAGCCGGATCGTTGCTGTCACTCAGTGTCGATCGATCGCCGGGCCCGCTCGGTCCCGGTCGTCACCATGCGGCGGCGCCACGATTACGCCTGGGCACGCGGCCGGGTCGTCTAGTGCACCGGTGGCGTTGGTCTGGTGACACCGGCGGCTCTGGCGGCGATCATCGCCAACGCTGTGAGATCGCCGATGTATGACGCCTTGATGCACCAGGCGAGCGGGTAGCTGCCCCGCGGCCGAGAGTCGACGAGATGCTGACTACGAGCGACGAGCGCGCCGACGTCGTCAACAGAGGGCGGCCTGCGGTGGCCCGGCGGCTCCTCGTTAGACATGGTGCTGTCCTTTCGCTGGTCAAGGAAAAGGAGCCGACCCGCGCCCGCGATGCGCTCGCGGCCGAGCGCCGCCGGATGCCGCGGATGGCCGTGAAGAAGGACTACCGCTTCGAGGGCCCGACGGGCCCGCGGCTGAACTAGCGCGACACCACGCTGGCCTGCGTCGTACGTGCACCGCAGGCCGACATCGAGCGCTGGAACTGGCGGATGGGCTGGGAGATCCCCTGGTACACGATCACCGACGACTTCGACGCGGACTTTGGCGTGGAGGAGTGGCATGGCACGAACGCCTTCTACCGCGACGACGACAACCGGATCTTCCGCACGTACTTCATCAACAATCGCGGCTGGGAGACGAGCGAGGCCGAGGTCGACCTGCGCGTGGCGGGGTGTCGTGCGTGTCGTCATGCGCGACCCGAACAAGGAGGTCGACCTCGGCGGCGGCGGCCGCTACACCGAGATCGAGCGGCCGACCCGTTTGGCGTTCACCTGGATCTGGGACGGCGACGCACGCAGGACGCTGATCGAGCTCGATTTCGAGGAGATCGACGGCATCACGACAGTCACCTTCATCCACAGCGGGCTGTGGGACGAAGAGGCAGTGCGGTCGCACGAGGGCGGGTGGAGCAGGATGCTCGCCAACCTCAAGCGCACGCTGAAGGCGGATCGCCCGGAGCGATAACTCACCGATCCACAGGCGCGGCTGGCCACTGCCGAGTTCATGCTCCCCCTCGCCTTCCAGGCATCGGCGCGGTGGGCATCCCGGGCTGATCGACGATCGTGACCAGGGCCACTACTTCGACCACCAGGCGGTACGACCAACCGCGTCACTGACGCCTGTCTGGAGCCGGCGCGTCGGGTGCGCCGGCTCCAGGGCCGGTGGCACGTGGCTGGGTTACGAAGCGGCGACTCCGACCATGTGGCCGTCGGCGTCGGCGAGGACTCCAAACGTCACGCCCGGAACTTCCTGCGCCGGTTGGACGATGCGGCCGCCGAGCTCCTCGGCCTGCTGCAGCGTGCCGGCGACGTCCTCGACCCCGACGAAGAACAGAACGCTGTCATCGCCGCCCTGGAGCGGGCCGATCGCCGTGGCTGGCGCTCCGTCGATACCGACGTCGACAAACGTGTAGCCCGGGAACGCACCATCGGAGTAGGTCCAGCCGAACAGCTTGCCGAAGAATTCGCGTGTGGCGTCGGGGTCGGCCGAGCGAATCTCGGCGTGGATGACGGGATGCGGCATGGGAGTCCTCCTGGTTGTGATGTGGCCCTCAGGCCTGTGATCACTCAGACGAAGAGCGGACCGCGACGGGGACAGCGGCCATCTGCCGGCCGAGGACACCGATCGGAGGAAAGGCTCCAGTTGCGTGGCCGCCACGGCAGGCTGGCGATCACGTGCGGGGGCACCCCTCGTCCGTCGGCGCCGATGTCAGACGCAAAAGCGATCGCCAAGGGTGATGCTTAGCATCCGCACAAAGCTCAACTCCGCGATGCGATGTCAAGATGCGTGTAGCAGAGCAAATGCAGGTCCAGCGGAGGAGTGGTCGGACCAAGCGCCCGCCGACCGCGTGAGCCTCGATGATCGAGGCGGGCGGAAGACTCTCGGCGATCTGGTTGCCATTTGCTAAACCGGACCGGAGCTGACCTAAATCGTGGGTAGGGTCCGCGGCACCGTCAACGAGTAGGGGAGAGCGCAGGATGTCCGAACGCGACGAGTACATTCCCGGCGTGCCGTGCTGGGTCGATGCGAGCTACAAGGATCCGGAGAGCGTTTTGCCGTTCTACCGCGGGCTGTTCGGCTGGGAGTTCATCCCGGCTATAGAGACTCCGGGTGAGCGGTTCTTCATCGCGACGATCCGCGGTGGCAGCACCGCCGGGGTCAGTGAGCTGCCCGCCGATCACCAGCCGGTGCCGGCGTGGAACACCTATGTCGCCGTTACGAGCGCGGATGAAGCGGTCGCCGCGGTGCAGGCTGCGGGCGGCGAGGTGCTCGCGCCGGCGTTCGACGTCGTTGACGCCGGCCGGATGGCGATCCTCAAGGACCCGCAGGGCGCGGTGTTCTGCATCTGGCAGGCCGGCCGCACCGAGGGTGCGAAGGTCGTCAATGAGCACGGCGCTGTCAACTTCAACACGCTCCATACGTCCGACCTAGCAGCGGCCAAGAGGTTCTACGGCGAGGTGTTCGGCTGGACCACGTTGTCGCTCGCGGGTGCGGAGTTCTGGACGCTCCCGGGCTACGGCGATTATCTTGAGACGATCGTTCCGGGGATGCGCGAGGGCGCCGCTGAGATGGGAGCGGCCGGGTTCGAGGACGTCGTCGCGGTGCTCGATCCGCTGAAGGAGGGTGAGCAGCCGCACTGGCATGTGACATTCGCGGTCAACGATGCCGACGCGGCCGCCGCCGAGGCGCCGAAGCTCGGCGGCAAGGTGCTCGTTCCACCGCTCGACGCCCCGTACGTCCGTCTGACCGTGCTGGCGGATCCCGAAGGTACGCCGTTTACGGCCAGCCAGTTCGTGGCTGAGAACGGGTAGCTCCTCGCGGGGCCGAGCCCGGTAGCGTCCCCAGCACCCTGCAACCTGGTGGGCGCGCTGAAGTGGGGGAGGCTTGGGAGAACCTTGGCGTGCGTTCTCCGCAGACACCTTGATCCGGCTACTCGAACGATCAACGAATACCTCATTCGTTGGGCGCGATGGAAGTACAAGCGGCTGCGCCGCCACCCCGCCAAGGCACGCAGGCTCCTGGCTGCCGTCTTCAGACGGGAACCTGGCCTGTTCGCCCACAGGCGGTTCGGCGCGCGCCGCGACGGTTGGACGATGAGAGCCGGATGAGCTGAGAGGTTCACGTCCGGTTCTGCGAGCGCCGGGGGGTGCGGTCCCCCCGGCGACTCCCCCGCGTTTCGCAGCCAAACGAGTCGCACTGGCGTGTGCCTATCTATCCAGTTGCCAGCAGTTCGGCTGGTTGCCCGAGTGATTTGCGAGTCCTGCTCACGTCCGCGGGTATTCTCGGAGCGACAGTCGCTATGGCGATCCGAGACCGACATAAAGGGCCTCGCGAGCCAGTACGGGACCTGGAGCCATCCGCACGGCCGCTGCTTGGCCCTGCCGGGCTCAGCGCGCGGCGAGCTGGTGCGCGCCGGCGGCGGCGCCGGAGGCGGATCCTATTCGCGACGCTGACTCCGCTGGTGCTGGTGGTCCTCTACTTCGGGATCTCCTACGCGGGCTACATGCTGAAGCCGACGAGCGAGACCTTCTTCGAGCGCTCCGCGGAGTGGGTGCGCGATGATGCGCCCTTCGGCAACTGGATCATCGACACCGCCGAGCACTACACAGCGAGCGCGCCCCGCAAGGGCGGCCCTGGGCTTAAGCGCCTGCCAAGCGTCGGCCTCAGCCCGGTGCGGCCTCTGGTCAAGCACGCCAAACACACCACCTACACGCCCCCACCGATCAAACCGGTGTTCGCTGCGCCGCTGCCCCGCGAAGGCGTCTGGCATCGTACGGGTCCATCGGTCGATGGCGGGCCGCCGGTGCTCGTGACGACCTACCGGCCGAGCCCGCAGTACCCCTCCATCGTCGCCTACATCGTGTGGATCGACCACACCCGCACCGACCTCGCCTACTATCCCGGCCGCTATGAGCCACCGCGCGCGGTCGCCCGGGGTCCGATGATGGTTCCCGTCGATCAGCGCTACCGGCTGCTTGCCACCTTCAACGGCGCCTTCACGCACGTCGACACCGATAACGGCTCGGCAGTCAACGGCCACACCAACGAGCCGCTGATCGATGGCAACGCCACGCTCGTCGGCTACCGCGACGGAACCGTGAACATCGTCAAGTGGGCCGGCGGGCCGAACGCGCCGGCGAATGTCGCCTGGGCGCGCCAAAGTCTCACCCCGATCCTCTGGGACGGCAAGCTCAACCCCGAGTTGAGCACCGACCCCAACAGCATCCAGTGGGGTTACACCCTGGGTGGCGTCACCTTCACTCCGCGCACGGCCGTCGGCGTCGACGCCCACGGCAACGCGATGTTCGTCGTTGCGTCGGAGGCTACGGTGATCTCACTCGCCCAGATCCTTCAGCACATTGGCGCGGCTCGCGGGATGGAGTTCGACATCAACCCCGAGTGGCACACAATGATTGCCTACTCTCACAAGAACGGTCTCGGGCCGACGATGGTCGAGCCCCAGCCCCAGCAGTCCACCCACCGCTACCTCACCCCCGACGACCGCGACTTCATGGCGGTGTTCTCCAAGGTGCCCGGGCCGGTCACCGTCCCGTTCAAGTAGTCAGCGCACCGGGCCGTCGGCCGGGCTGGTGACGTTGCGGCGACCCGGTCCTGGCCATCAAGCGATGGTATCTGCCCGCCCTCGCTCGACAATCCGGCCGACTTGCGAACCTACGGGATCGGTGGACCACGGACAGTCGCCGAAGCACGCGCGAGTCTCGAGGGACGGCCTCGACCGGCGGCTCGGCGACCCGGGCGCGCAGCTTATTGGGCTGCGGTTGCAGCGCCGCGACGTCGACCTTGCCCGCCGGCACGTCGGCGCGCTCGATCGTGGGGTCGCTCGCCGGAAGTCCGCCTTTTCCATCAGGCCGGCCGCCACCTCGCCCGAGAGATGCGCCTGGCGCGCCGCGTCGTCGGGCAACGCGTCAAAGATGGCAACACGACGACGGGCCGAAGCGGAGCGCGAACCACAGCTGCGTGCCGTCCTCGGCGTCGGCCGTGTCAGGGCGGCGCGCAGGAAGGACTGCACCTCCTGCTCCCGACCGGTCTTCGCCTCCAGCCGTACGAACAATGCGCGGGTGATCATGCGTCATGAAGTAGGACGGTCGCGCGCGGACAAGCGCGGAGTGTTCGGCGCCGGCGCACAGGCCGCGCGCGACTACGGGCGCCGCGCAGGACGTCGGCTGGGAGCTCCGGCGTCTGGGAGTCCGCCGCGTGATGCCGATCGCCGATTCCGCTGGACCTACGGCGCCATGCCCGAGCGCCACCACCGGCTCGGGGCTCGTCGCCGGTGCGCTCAAGCAGCAGCATTGCTGGTCATCGCCGCGAAGGAGCCCTCACCGGTCGATCTCGAGGCGATCGTGCGCGAGTCCATGCACAACTGGTGAGGCGCCCGGCCGGCGCCCCGAGCAGCCGTTCGGATCAGCGCGGCGCGCGCGAGCCCGACGCCGTCAGGTCGCTCTCGATCCAGCGGCAGATGACATCGACCGCATAGGCCTGCTCGTCGGCGGTGAGCTCGTGCCCCCTGGGGATCCCGTGCCATCGCTGAAGGCAGATGCGACAGCACGTCGCGGTGGCGTGCTGGGCGACGAACACCGGATGCCCCCGGTACGGCGTCTGCTTGCCGTCTTTGGCCGGCTCGGCGGGCGCGACCCGCCGGGCCAGCAGCTCGGCAGCGTGCTCCCGGATGACCTCCATCCCGCGCAGCTGCACCGTCGCCGCGTCGCGGCCGCGCAGGTGGAACTTGGCCCGGAAGGGGTGCCGGGCAACGGTCTGCAGAGTCAAGTCGATCGACGCGCGGTCGGGCATGGCGTCCATACCACGGTAGGCCGCCGGCGGTCGCCATCGCCCCGCAGACGGCCTACGACCGCAGACATCGCCGATCGATTCGTCGTCTCGATGCTCATGCTGCACTCCGGACACGGTTCCACCGCTCGTCGGAGTAGCGCTCGAGCGCCCGCTCCTCCACGCGCGGTCGCTCCCCGCCCGCCCACGCGCCGAGGAAGCCCGCGCCGGGATCGATGCCGGCGCAGCCCATCGCCCACGCACTAGTGGGCCCCGCTGAGGGCGCTCGGGCTCGGCTTGTAACCGAGGCACGCCGTCAGCCCGCCGCGGACCCGGGCAGCCGAGGGCGGATCGGTGGCGAACAGCTCGGGCAGGCTCACCGAGCGCAGATGCCGGCGGGTGCAGGAGCGGGAGGAGGGTGGTGAGCGCCCGGATCGTCTGGCCGCGGTTCTCGTGCATGAGGATGATCGCCCCGGCCGCAGGTCGGCCTTTACGTTCTGGATGATCCCCGCCCAGTTGCCCCCCAGGGAGTCGCGGGAATCCATCGACCACATGATGTCGAGCAGCCCGAGCCGGCGGGCGATCCGGTTGACGGCCGCGTCCTGTGCCCCGTACGGCGGACGGAACAGGTCGACGGTCTGACCTGACGCACGCTCGATCAGGCGCTGGTTGGTGGCCAGCTCGGACTCCACCTGGGCGGGGGCCAAGCCAGGCAGGTCGGCGTGGGTGAACGTGTGGTCGCCGAGGGTGCCCACCGCGAGGTCCCGCGGCAGCCAGTGCGGCCACGCCCTTGATGCTCTTTCCGACGACGAAGAAGGTGGCACCTTCGTGGGCCTGCCTGAGCTTCTTGACGGCATAGTGCGTGTAGACGCCGGGACCATCGTCGAAGGTGAGGGCCAGGTCGCGTCCCCGCGGTCCCCCGCAGTACACGGGGAGACCGAGCGCCGCCAGCCGGCGGATGGTCGCCGAGCCGCGCGCTTCCACCGTGCTCAGCCGGTGCCGCGGCGCCACCGGACCGGAGAGCCGCGCCGGCGCGTCACCCGGCTGCCTGGCCGGTGTGCCCGGACGGCCCCGCCGGAGTGATTACGATCCCGACGGCGGCCGGCAGCACGACGAGCAGCCCACAGCGCAGCCGCCTGTCGGCGATGCCGACGGCGGGCACGGCTCTCAGCGCGTCGCGCGGTGATGCGGTCGGGAACGTGCGCCATCCCCGCCGCCGAATGTACCCATCGGCACGACGGCTCGCGCCTATGCTGGCGTCACGGTGCCGTGCGCACCGTCACGACACGGCGATTGACGAGGCGCGCCCTGGCCACCCGTCTGGGCAACCGCCACGAGCTGCGCCGGATGTGCAGCCTGGCCGCCCTCGCCCAGCCGGCGCCGGCATCCGCGAGGCGCCGGAGATCATCGACGGGATCACCGTCCTCATCGACGAGCTCGGCCGGCCCCAGGAGGTGTTCGTCGCCGAGGGCGGCCGTCGCCTTCACCGCTACGTGGAGATGTCCGTCCAGCCACACGGCGAGATCGCGAGCGTCGCCCCGCGCGCCGCCGGCCGCAACGGCGAGCATCAGGACGCGCCGTATGCCTGTGCGAGGACCTGGGGCGCCTCACCGGCGTGCGGAGGTGCGGGGGTGCGGGGCCGGCGGTCGGTAGGTGCTGCGAATGCAACGCCGCCGCTTTGGCCGGACTGAGCTCGGGGTGCCGATCGTCGGGCTCGGGACCTGGCAGACGTTCGATGTCGGACCCGAGCAGGCGGGGAGCACGCGGGAGGTCGTCGATGCCGTCTGGGCGGCCGGCGCCCGCTCGGCGAGCGCCGTCCCGACGCCGTGGTCGCCAACAAGATCTGGTCGAGCTCGGGCGCCGAGGCGCGCAGCCAGTTCGACGCCCAGCGGCGGTTCTACGCCGCCAGGGCGTTCGGCGAACTGGAGACGGTCATGCCCACGGGCCACATCGACGCCGTCCAGGTGCCCTACAACCCTCTCGAGCACGACGCCGAGCGGCGCGCCGCTGGCCGCCGAACTGGACCTCGGCGTGATCGCCCTGCGGCCGCTCGGTGGCGGCTCGCTCCCGCGGCGCGTGGACGCCGGCGAGCTGTTGAAGTGGACGCTGTCCGACGAACGGGTGCACGTTGCGATCCCCGGCGACCTCGAGAACGGCGCGCCCGGCGGCGGGTGCGCGCCGGGCGTCTACAGCTGCCCCCGCACGGCGCCGCGCGGGTACGCGGCGCTGTCGATGCTCACGTAATAGCCGGCGGGGCCGTGCTCGATCGCCTTGGCCAGCGTCGCCGTCACCGGGACACACCCCTTGTGATGCAGGCGCGGGCCGGTCGAGAGAGGCAGGACGACCTTCCCGGACCTGCCGATGGCGCTGGCGTGGATGTCGGCACGCGTCGCGCTTGTGAATCCGTGGAGATGAGCGAAGCGCCAGCAGACCATCGCTGTTCCGTGAATGGCGATGACGGCGGTCCCCTTACCGGCCGGAGCGCCGCCCGTCCCCGCCAGGGCGACGTGGTACAGCCGCGGCGCAGGCCCGTGCCGGACGGGTGACGATCCGGCCTTGACGGCACTGGAGGACGACGAGCTGCTCCCGCAGGCGGCCACGGTCAGCGCCAGCAGCGCGACCGCGGGGGTCAATATCTTCGTGCGCATCAGACTCCCTTTCGTTTGGCGGCCTCCCCAGGTCGTCAATCCCGCGGTTCTGCCAGACGGAGCTTTCTCTCCGCTACGGCGCTCATGAGGTTCGCTTCACCCAACGCTTCGGGGTTGGGGTCTGAGCTTCGGCGCACCGCTGCCGACGCCGCACGCCCAGCGAGCAGGATCGTCCACGGCTCGATCGAGTGATGGTGAGCATCCCGTTCTACACCCACTTGTCGTCGGCGACTCGCTCGCGGATCGCCTGCTCGGACGGCGCGGCGATCGCGTGCAGGATCTCGCGGTCGCCCGCCAGCGGTCCGCCGAGCGCGATGAAGCCCTCGTCGACCAGGGTGTTCATGAACCGCGCGTGCTCCTCCCAGTCGTCCTGGGCGCGCAGGTCACACGACCAATCCCATGGCCCAACACGCTGCAGCCGGACGGCGAAGAGCATCGACGACACGTGGATCCTCGCTTCGCTGCGGCCGCTCGTCAGGGCCCTGGGGATCCAGACATGCGCGCGCCGAGCGCCATGAGCGCCGCCGCCGGCCGCGCTGCCACCGTGAAGCGAGCGATCCGATCATGCTCGTCGAGCTCGATGAGGTCGACGCCCCCGAGGCGCGCGTCGCCGATCGTCGCTTCGAAGACGAGGCCGTAGAGCGGGCGCTGACCACCGTCGGTCGGCGAGAAGGTGGGTGTGGCGAAATGTGTCGCACGCCTCCTCCACGGCACCGAGGGCAGCCGCCACCGCCTCCCGGCCGACGACCGGATCATCGCTCGCCGGGTTGAGCAGACGACATCCGGGGCCAGCGCCTGGGCAGCCGCCTGCACATCACGCGCAGAAATACCGCTTTTAGGCGCAGGCTCGCTCACCGATCTCGCGCTTCATCGTGTCAGCACGGTGAAGAAGTCGCGGCTGTAGGGAGCGAGGAACTGGCCCGGCGTACCCGGCTGGCCAGGGGTGATCGGCACCGGTACCAGCCGGTCGCCACGCCCGTGATGGGCGTAGAGGTAGGCGGCGACCCACTCCGGGTTGATGTCGAGCTCGACAGCGCGCAGCACGCGGGCGCCAAGGAGATCGTCGGCCAGCTGCGCGACCGTCAGATGCTCGCCGCCGACCCAGATCAGACGACCGTCGCCGGTGATCCCGAGCGCCGAGCGGGCCGGATCGCTGACGCCGCCGAGGGTCGCGCCCCAGCAGCTCACACAATCCACCGTCGCCGCCCGGCGGCCGTGATCGACCAGCAGGGTCAGGTTCTGGCGCACGGAGGCCACGGCTCTCCCCGGGGACGGCACCCCGCCGTGCCACGAGCCGATGTCCGTGTACCCGTCGGCGTAGGTGACGATCGACCCCAGCCCGGCGCGGAGCGGCGCGGCCACCCGCCCGTAGGACATGAAGCCTCCCGCGCCCGTGCTGAGCTTGAACGCGCCGTTGAAGGCGGCGAGCAGGTGCCGGCGCTCGGAGCCCGCGATCACCGGCCCGTGGCGCCAGCCATCGGCGCCGGCGTCGACCGTCCCGGAATGGAGGGTCAGCTCGACCAGCCGCTGATCGAAGGACAACAGCGCAACTCCGGTGGAGGAGCGAGCGCGCCACGCGGCCGTCCGGCCGCGCACCACCGCCACCGGAACAAATCCGGTCGGGGCCGAGCCCTGTCCGCTGGCGAGCAGGCGGGCATACGGCGGCCCCTTGGCGATGGTCAACTTCGACCCGGTGCCGGAGCGTTTCGACCGGGTCGCCGCGTGGTCGGTGGTCGTGCCCGCGCTGCCGCAGGCCGCCAGCGAGAGCGCGAGCATCGCCACCCCGGCGGCGGCCTGCTTGCTCACCGGCCTCACGGCCGGATGGTGCGGGGAGCCGCCGCACACGCGTGAGGCACGATGGTGGGGCCGTACACCCGATCCCGGCGCGTCATCTGCGGGAGTTTGTCGGTGCTTTCAAGGACGCCCTAAGCGGAGGGTGAGACTACGCTTAGGCGCGCCGGCGAAGACGCGCGCCGGCGCCTCGGGTGAGCTGGATTGCAGCATTTCCTGCAGGCGGTGGTGGGTCGCCGGCTGTCGATCCTGCGCATGTTACGGTGACCGCCGCCGGACGCTGCGGTCAGCAGCGTCGGCGTGGCGCTAATCAAGAGGCGGTGACCAGAACTCATGCCAGGGGCAACAGGCCCACCACGTCGCGCCCGTAGGGTGGCTCGTGCCGGTTCGTTGCTGCTCATCCTGGCCGTGATCGCGGGCGGCGTCTCCCCGCTCGCTGACGCCGCCGACCCCGGACAGATCCAGCAGCGCATCGGGGCGGCGCAGAACCGCATCTCCGGACTCAAGCGCGCCCTCGGCGCTGCGTCGGGTCAGGTCTCCACGCTCAACGCGAGCATCGGGAGCCTGGAGCATCAGATCGCGGCCATCCAGGCCGACCTTGACGCCAAGCGCATCGCCCTGTTGAGACTTCGCGGAGAGCTGAGCGCAGCGCGCACCCGACTTGCGCAGTTGGAGCGGTATGCCGCGCACGCGCAACTGGTCCTCGCCCGCCAGCTGGTCGGCACGTATGAGTCAGCTCGGCCCGACATCGTCAACGTCGTCCTCGAGGCCCACGGATTCAACGATCTCCTCGAGCGCTTGGCGTTCGCCAAGCAGGTCGGTCAGCAGGACGTCCGGATCGTGGGCCAGGTCCGGGCCGCGCGGCGAACGGTGGCCGCGCAGGCCACGCACCTCGGCGGCCTCGAGCTGCGCCAGCAGTCACTGGCCACCCAGGTCTTGAATGAGCGCAACCGTCTCGTCCTCACCCGCATCGGTCTCGTCCGTCGTCAGGCCGTCGCCACCCGGGCGCGGGACACGCAGGCCGGCCAACTCAACGCCGCGCGCGGCCAGGTGGCGGGGCTGCAACGGGAGCTCGCCAAGGTTCAAGCCGCACAGGCGGCGGCACAGGCGGCCGGCCAGACCCACGCCCCCGCCGTGTCAGGCGCGCCGCCCGCCACCAGCGGCTCCTCGAGCAGCCCGCCCCAGACGTCCACCGGCGGCGGTTTCACCTTCCCGCTGCCCCGGGGCAGCGCCTCGCCACCCGGCACGTGGTCACTGGACGATGGGGTCGACATCTCGGCACCGGGAGGGACGCCGGAGATCGCCGTCTGTTCGGGGACGGTCGTCTTGCATGGGATCGGCGGCTTCGGGCCGTCGGCGCCGGTCCTGCACTGTGACGCCCCCCTGGCCGGCTACGGCTACGTCTATTACGGACACGCCGGCCCGGGCAACTGGGTCGCGGTTGGAACCCACGTCACCGCCGGTCAGGTGATCTCCGAGGTTGGTTCGGGAATCGTCGGCATCTCCACCGGACCCCACTTGGAGCTCGGCTTCGCTGACTCCAGCGGCTCACCCGTTGGACCCTCGAGCGCGTCGCAGATGATGTCGCTCCTGCAGGGCGCCTACGGCGGCTAGTCCGCGACCGCACAGACCACGGCAGGCAGCCGCCGGGAGGTCAACGACGGGTCGCCTGGCAGGGACCGATGGATCACCGCCGGCCGTTAACGTCTCGCCGCGCTTTCAAGAAGCGGGCCCCACCGGCTGGATGGGGCCCTGAGCGCGGATCGGGTTTCATCGCCTCCAGAAACCCGCTGACGGGCACGGCCGACCAGGCGAGCCAGCTAGCGATCACCTCCGCGGCAACGTGCTCGCGCGGGATTCCCGGCCGGCGTGAGCGAATGTCGCCAGCTCGCCCGCGCGGCGTAGGGATGTGTCCGGGAGAGAAGCGATCATCCGCCGGAACCGTTTCCGCGGAGACGCTCGCCAGCGCCTCGTCGCCATTGCGGTCGTCCGGTCGTCTCGCTCTCAACGCCCGGCTTTCTGTCAGAGCACACGACCACAGGCGATCGGGCATCGATCGGCCGGCACGCGGCAAGGGCTGCTCGCGGCGGCGGGGGCTGCCACGGCCGGTCCGTTCATGTGCCGGTTCTCATGATTTGCCTCGGAAGCCGGGTAGTCGATGCACTGGGACCGGATTGGCGCATGAACCAAAGAGGGAGCGGTGTAGCTTGGCGAATTTTAATCTGAACATGCCGGTCAGCCGTCGGCAAGCGCTGGCGCTGGGCGGCGGAGTGGCAGGCGGCGTGCTGGCGGCAAGCGGCGGCGTGGCCCTTGCCCGGGATCGAGGCGGGTCCGACGGGGAGCATGGTCACCTACTGAGGCAGAGCGGCAGCCTCCCGACGAGGCGGATGGAGCAGATCCTCAACGCGCAGGCGGACGTCTCGAACGGCATCGTGCACTTCGGCATCGATCGGAACGACGCCGGGACGGTTCAGGGGCCCCAAGGGGTGCCGTTCTCGGGCTCGTTTGAGATCAATGGGGATCTCTACTTCGAGCCGCTCAAGCACGGCAGCCTCGCGTTTTTCAACGGCGACCTTGCGCTGAAGCCGAGCGAGTTGAATCCGGTGATCGACGCGATCATCGCCAACCAGCTCGTCTTTCAGGCGATGCACCAGCACTACTTCGATCTGCAGCCGATGTTCTGGTTCATCCACATTCGCGGGTTGGGCGACCCGGTCGGGCTGGCGCAGGCGATGCATAACGTGCTGAGCGTGACCTCGACTCCGTTTCCCCAGCAGCCGCCCGCCAACCCGACCACGCCGTTGGACGCCAATCGGCTCGCCCAAATTCTTCACGGCACGGCCTCGGTGGGCGATAACGGTGTTGTGACGGTTGATGTCGACCGCACCGATGAGATCGTGATCGACGGCGTTCTTGTCAATCCCGCCGTCAATATCTCCACCAACATCGAGTTCGAACCGCTCAACAGCAGCGGATCAACCGTCGCCGCAGCACCGGACTTCTCGATGACGACCGAGGAGATCATGCCGGTGACCCAGGTCATGCGACAGCAGGGATGGATGGATCACTGCCTGTATAACCAGGAGACGGGCGAGCAGCCCCAGCTCTATTTCTCACACATGCTCAAGACGGGCGATCCGTACGTCCTCGCCCAGGAAATCCGCAACGGACTAAACCACACGGCTGCCGAATAACCAGGAGACAGCGAGTTCCGTCGACCCACAGAGACTCGAACTCCCGACCTTCGAGGCTCGTGACGCGCCGACCGCCAGCAGTGAAAGACGTGATCGCTTTGCTTGCCGACTCGACCAGGCTCACGAGTCCTTAGGCGAGAGGCTGTCGCAATATCGGGCCGTCCGGTGAGCTGCGGACACTTCCGGTATGGCTCGAGAATCTGTCGGTTATGAGCGTGGGCAGATGTTGTGGATGTCGCCGTCGTTGAGCGAGTGGCTGCCTAAGGATTATCTGGTGTGGACGGTGTTGGGCGCGGTCGAGCAGATGGATCTCGCGCAGTCATGACCAGTATTGGTTAGGGGCGGCCGGGCATGCTCCGTATGACCCGGCGATGATGGTCGCCCTTCGTCGGGTGACTGCGCCGACGGCCGTATTCGATCCCGTAGGGCTCAACGCGCTCGACCAGCGCAGATCTTCATCACGGGTTCAACGGCGTGCGGCTGAAGATCTTCAACCTGCACCACGCCGGACTCACTGACGCCGGCCTGCGGCTCGCACGAAAGAGCAGCGCGCTCATTGACATGACGAACGACGCCGAGCTACGGGGGGTCGCCGTCGTGTCCCGCGAGCTGTAGCTCGGGTCCGCCTCGCCCGACAGAGCTGCACGACTGCTGCGGCGCTAGCGGCGCGCGACGTCGCCGCTGCGCGCGAGCGCGCGCGTTAGCGCCACGTGGACCGGATCGTCGCCGCAGGTAGACGCTGAAGACGTCGTCGCCGTCGGGCGGGTCCTCGGCGCCAATCGAGCTGATCATGAGGTAGCGCTCGATATGACGTGACGCTGTCTCCGGCGAGACGTTCGCTTTGGGGCTGGGGCATCGCTGTCTCCTGGGTCGGGATGGTCTGCCCGTTGCGATAGGCCGAGACGCGGGGCCTTCCAGCGCCCGGCACGGCTTGTACGGCTGCGCGCGACGGTCTGCCGCCCGACCGCACCATGCTGCGGCTTCGTGAAGCGAGCATCACGACGCCGGTCGAGCTCTGTGCCTGGCCAGGGCCGCCTCCGCGGGAACGCGCAGTCGCATCCACGCTGAATGTGCGGGAAGCAGATCGGCCCGGACAGCCGAAAGCACAAGTCGAGCGAGACGCCAACAGGGCGGATCGTCCCGGCTAGCTGCACTTGATCTCCGGCCCGGCGCGTGAGAGTGTCGGCGCAGCCATTCGATCGACGGAGGTGGAACATGGCGAGGTATCTCGTAAAGGCTTCGTACACGGTGGACGGCGCGAAGGGCGTTCAGAGCGCGGGTGGATCCAGCAGGCGAGACGCGGTAGCGAAAATGGCCGAAGGTCTCGGGGGGAAGCTCGAAAGCTTCGACTTTGCGTTCGGTCAGACTGACGCCTACGTTGTCCTTGATCTCCCCGGCAACCAGAGCGCCGCGGCGGCCTCGATCGCAGTCAACGTCGCCGGAGGCGCGACGTCGGAAGTCGTCGTACTGCTCACGCCAGAAGAGATTGACGAGGCAGCCAAGTTGTCGGTCGACTACCAGCCACCGGGATCCTGACCCCTTGCGGCACCGGCGCCCGCCGTTTGAGCGCGCGACGCCTGCTGAGCCTCAACGCGAGACCGGGACGTCCTCCCGAGTCTTGGCGCCGGCGCCGCTCGAGAGTCGCCTGGTGCCAACTGCATAGGTTGTAATCGGGTGACGAGCTCGTGCCGGCGATTGCACTCGTCCGGCACCAGCGTCGCAGAGCCGGATCGGGACGCCTCGTATCTCGCCACACCGATCGTCCCGTCCAGCGGTGCCCAGATGCTGAGAGCGCTGGTCAGCGACGAGCCCGCTTCCCGCGCGTTTGTAGGGGCGCGCACATTTGCGCCGTTGTCGCGTTCTGCGTGGGGAGCACGTCTCCTTGAGCAGCCGGCCCGCGGACGAGGGGTTTGGCTCAGGGACCGTCGACTTGTGCGACTCGATTCCGTGACGGAACGCTGAAACGGGGGATGCGCTGCCGATCAGTACCGATCGTGGTGACGGAACCAGGCCCCGCTGTCGTTGCGTCCCAGCGGCGCGCGATCCAGCCACTGGTACATGCCCCACAGCGAGTCCAGACCGCGCGCGTACGCAGAGTAGGTGTGGTAGATGACGCCGCTCTCGCGTGCGAAGGCGCTGACGCCGGGGGCCTCGCGCATGAAGGTGGCGTTGTCGGTGCCGGCCATCGCGGCGTGCGGGCTCGGCTGCGTCGCCTCGAGCGCCCCACGCATGTCCCTCGTGGCGTAGTTGTACTCAGTGTCGCCTGAGCGCTGCTGCTCTTCGGTGAACGATGTGTTGAAGTCGTAGTTGAAATCGCTGTCGTGCGCGGAGGCCCAGCGGAACGTCCAGCCCATGCGCCGCTTGTAAGCCTGGATCTGGTCGATAGCAGCGCGCGAGACCGCGACCAGACCGACGTCGTGGTTCTCGAGGTGGACGGCGAAGCCGTTGAAGCCATCGGCGATCGCCGAACACGACGGGCAACCCGACTCATAGTCCGGTCCGAGCATGAAGTGGTAGACGAGCAGCTGCGAACGCCCACCGAACAGATCAGCGAACGACGCGTCGCCCTCGTCGGTGTCGAAGCGGTACGCCTTCTCGACGGGCACCCAGGGCAGCTGCTGCCGCTCCCGGGCGATCTCGTCGCTGCGGCGGGTCAGCTCCTTCTCGGATTCGAGCAGGTCGAGCCGAGCGGCGAGCCACTGCTCGCGCGTGCCGGTCGGGTGGGTAGCGGTCATCATGGGGTCTCCTCTTTGTGGTTGTTCAGGCTACGGCGGTGGCGATGCCGAGGGCAACGATCGCCAGCGCCAGGGATAGGTCGAGAGTGCGACGCGGCGGAACGAGCTTCTGCGCAAGGACGACGGCGGCGATCGCGACCATCAGCGCGACGCTCATCACGTTCACGGCGACGAGTACGAGCATCAGCCCGATGCTCGAGCCGAAGCAGAAGGCGCCGAACCGCGCGCCCGAGCGGACGCGCTCACGGCAACGCTGGCGACACTCGCGCTTCAGCGGCGTGAGCTCGTAGACGCCCGCGCCGATGAGCAACGCGCCGGACGCGGCCGCGCCGGGCGGCTGATAGAGCAGCCAAATCGCCACACCGGCGAGCGCCCAGACGCCGAGATAGGAACCGGCGAACAGCGGCGCCGCGAGCACACTCCGGCCGTCACGCGCCCGCCGGACAATCGCCGGGACCGCACTGGGCAGCATCATCGCGGCCATCATCACCACGAACAGCGGGAGGGCCATCGTCGTCCCGCTCATCGGCGTGCCGTGCATCCCGGGCATCGGCATTCCCAGCATCGACATGCCGTTCATCGCGTCAGCCCGAGCCTGGCCGGCGTGTTCAGCTGGACGTCCGGGAGCGTCTCACCGGTCTCGAGCAGCGTCTTGAGGTTGGCCAGGACCCGCGGCCAACCGCTGCTGATCATTGAGCCGGTCAGCCCGCCAGGCACCAGATCGTCGTGGATCACAGTCAGCTTCACCTGATCGCCGAGCGGCTCGATCTCGAAGGTGACCTTCGAGCGAGGCTCGGAGGCGAGCCGGTCGCCGGCCTCCTCAGTGAAGTTGAGCGCCTGCGCCCACTCCGGCGAATGCGTCTGCCACGTGTAGGACAGGCGACGGTAGGGCTCTGACTCGAGCACCACCTGCTCGGGGTCGGCGATCGCCAGGCCGCGCGTCTTCCAGGTCATCGGCGAGCCCGGCTTCCAGTCGGTCTCGAACGCAATCGACCAGTAGCGCTCGGTGAACGCCGGCTCGGTCAGCGCCTGCCACAGCTTCTCCGGCGTTGTCCGGATGTACGTCGCATAGACGAACGAAGGCTTCTCGGGCTCCACAGGGGCTTCCTCCAGTGCTCTTTTTAGGTCGGCGAGCGCGTTTACGCGGTCCTGCTCGTACCGCACGATCCAGCGCTCGGCGATGTCGTTGATGGGCGCCGCGTTGAGGTAGTGGTGCTTCTCCCGGCCGCGGCGAACGGTGGTCACGAGATTGGCCGCCTCGAGCACAGCGAGGTGCTTGCTCACCGACTGGCGAGCCATGTCGAGCCGCGAGCACAGCTCCCGCAGCGTTTGGCCGTTGCGCGCGTTGAGGCTGTCGAGCAGCAGCCGCCGACTCGGGTCGGCCAGCGCCTTGAAGACCTCATCCAGGTGCGAATAGGCAACCATCCGGCTGCCGATGATACGCAGCTAGCTGGCTGCATGTCAAGTCGTCGGCAGACCGGCGCCGAAGGCCCAGGAATCAGTTGGCGCCCACAGATCGTCTCAGGCTCAGATGCGGAATCTCGGCCGACCCTTGGCGACGAGGCGCTGGCGAGCGTCTCCGCCGGAAACGGTTCCGCGGATGATCGCTTCTCTTCCGGACCCATCCCTACGCCGCGCGGGCGAGCTGGCGACATTCGCTCACGCCGGCCGGAGAATCCCGCGCGAGCCCGTCGCCCCACCGCAAGTGGATGCACTACGGGACAAAGGCTCTCGCACACCCAGTCAACACCTGAGGATGCCCAGGGACTCGAACGTTGCCCGGGACCGTTGCCCGGCCCGGCACCGAGGAGAAGATCCCGGCTCGGACCGGCCAAAATCGCTAGCGGATACAGCAATAATGAAACGGGAGCGACGGGACTCGAACCCGCGACCTCCGGCGTGACAGGCCGGCGCTCTAACCAACTGAGCTACGCCCCCGTGAGGGGAGAGCTCAGTATGCCAAGCCTGTTGGGCCGACGCCTACGCGCCTCTCGGGTCGCCGAGCACGTGGGCGCGCAACCAGTCGTTGACGAAGGCCCCGCGCGGGTCCAGCTCGTCGCGCAGGCGCCGGAAGTCATCGAGGCGGTCATACAGCGGGCCGAGGTCGGCGGCGCGCAGGCTCGTGACCTTGCCCCAGTGGGAGCGGACGCCGAGCGGCTTGAGCGCTGACTCCACCGCGGCCACCGCCTGCTCAACGGCGTGCTGGTCGCGGCGCCAGGTGAAGTGCAGCGCGATCGTGTTGCGCCCGTACTCGGGACTCAGCCACAGCGTGTCGGCGGCGATCGCACGCAGCTCGCAGACGAGCAGCAGCGGCCGGATCTCGTCGGCCAGCTCCCGCAGTGCCCGGATCGCGGTGATCCCGTCGTCCCGGGCGACGAACGCCTCGGACTGGATCTCCTCGCCCGAACTCGGGGTGAAGCCTGAGCGAAAGTGTGGGAGCCGTTCGGACCACGGCCCGCGCTCGCCCAGCTGCGGCGTTGCGTTGACCGGGTCGGCGCCGGCCACCGGGTTGCGATGCACCGTCGCGGCCCGGGCGCCGAACAGCTCGGACGGGCCGTCCCCGGTGGCCGCGTGTCGCTTGACCCAGACCTGATCGGTCCGTTCCCCGAAGCGGTGAAACACGCTGACGCTTTCACCCGCGGCCTCGATCTCGTCGAAGTGCTCGAACAGCGCGTCCCACTCCATCGCCTCGTAGACGAGTTGGGTGGCGTCGTAGTAGGGCTCGACCGCGAGCGTTACCCGCGTGACGACGCCGAGCGCGCCCAGGCCGACAACCAGTCCGTCGAAGTCCCGGTCGCCGCGCTCGGAGGCCACCACATCGCCCGAGGAGGTGACGAGCTCCAGTCCCGCCACCGAGGTGGCGAGGTTGCCCAGCCGCTCGCCGGAGCCGTGGGTCGCGGTCGCGATCGCCCCGCCGACCGAGATGTGCGGCAGCGACGCCATGTTGGCGAGGGCGAGACCCTCCGAGTTGAGCATGGCGGCCAGCTCGGCATAGGTGGTGGCCGCGGGTACCGCGACGGTGCTCGCCGCCCGGTCGATCGTGAGCTGATCGCTCATGCGGTCGAGGGCGATCAACTCGGCGGCGTCGCCGATCGCGGTGAAGGAATGGCGCGAGCCAAGCGCGTGCACGCTTGGCGCTGCCGCGACGAGCCGGCGCAGCTCGTCGCGGCTGGTCGGGTGGTGGACAGTCGTCGCGCGGTACTGGTAGTTGCCCGACCAGTTGTGTTCGGGAGCCGTGGTCGCCATGCCGAGTGTCAAGGCTACGGCGCGCGCGCGGATCTCCCGCCGGTCGTCGCAACTTTTCTGTGTGCGCCGGGTTGGGCACATTGCAGGTCATACCAAGCTTGCGTCCAAACCCGGCCGTGGACGAAGGCGCGGAATGACCCGGCGACGGGGACCCTGGAAGCGGGTCCCCGTCGTGCTTACGGAGCGCCGTGCCGCGCGGCGGCGCCCAGGGCTCCGACGACCGCTCGGACGAAGGACTCGTAGCGCTCGGGGCTGTAGCTTCCGGCGTCGGTCAGCACCATGCGCCCAGCTTCCTCGGCGAGGCTCTGCATCGCGCGTGCGGCCAGCTCGGCATCGAGTTCCGGGGGAAGCGCCGCGCGCTCGATCGCCCAGCGGACGAGTCCCTGCACCTGCTCGAGCGTGCGTGCGCGGTTGGTCTCGACGTGGTCGCGCACGATCGCCGGCGTGCCCTCCAGGGGCAGCAGGATGATGCGCCACGTGTCGGGCCGGCTAGCTACCGCATCCAGGAAATGGCGCACGCCGCCGGCCAGCACGTCGAGTGGATCGCTCGTGCCCGGATCGGTGGGAACGATCCTCGCCAGCTGCTCGAGCGCGTAGTGCTCCTCGCGCTCGATCAATGCCTCCAGGAGCTGTCCGAGGTTTCGAAAGTGGTCGTAGATCACCGGTCGCGTGACCCCGGCCGTCCGCGCGATCGCCTCGATCGAGACGCCCTCGTAGCCCTGCTCGACGATGACCCGCAGGGCGGCGTCGATCACCTGCTCGCGTCGCGCGGTCGGCGCCATGCGCGGCGCGTAGGGGCGGCGCGGCTTGACGGTGGCGGACGGGCGCGAAGGAGACGGCATCCCTGGGCGGGCAGGCTACCAGGATCATCCGCGCCGGCTACAGCCGTGTAGGTTCCCAACTCGGGTAGCGTCGAGGGCATGACGGCGGTATTCGACGGCCATAACGATGCACTCACGCGGCCCGACCACGCGGGCATCGCCACCGGCCGTACCGGCGGCCATCTCGATCTGCCGCGCATGCGCGAGGGCGGCGTGCGCGGCGGCATCTTCGCGATATGCGTCCAGTCTCCCGACCCGTTCGAGCGACGGGTGGCGCGCGAGGACGACGTGATCGAGTTTGATCTGCCCGAGCCGGTCTCGCACCCGGAGGCCGCCGCCTTCGCGTCCCGCGCGGCGGGCCGGCTGATGGCGCTCGAGCGCGCCGGCAAGCTGCGGATCGCTCGCGGCGTCGCCGACCTCGACGTGGCCGCGGCGTCTGACGCCGGCCCCCCGGTCGCCGTGCTTCACCTCGAGGGGGCGGAGGCGATCGACGCCGGACTGGAGTCACTCGAGCACTGGTACGCCGCCGGCTTGCGCTCGCTGGGACCGGTCTGGAGCCGCCCGACGGCCTTCGGCCACGGCGTTCCGTTCGTGTTCCCCTCCAGTCCCGATACGGGGCCGGGACTCACGCCCGCCGGCCACGAGCTGGTCAGGCGGTGCGCCGAGCTGGGAATCATGGTCGATCTCAGCCACCTCAACGAGGCGGGCTTCTGGGACGTCGCCCGCGCCGACGTCGCGCCGCTCGTGGCCAGCCACTCGGCGGCCCACGCGTTATGCCAGGCGTCGCGGAACCTCACCGACCGCCAACTTGATGCGATCGCCGGGTCGGGCGGCCTGGTCGGAATCGTCTACGCGTGTCCGTTCCTGCGCCCCGACTTCGCCGATGTGCCCGACACGCCGCTCGCGCTGATCGCTCGCCACGCCGCCTATGTGGCCGAGCGAGTGGGCGTGGCACACGTGGCGCTCGGCTCGGACTTCGATGGCGCCACGATCCCGGCCGAGCTCGGCGATGTCGCCGGGGTCCCGAAGCTGCTCGAGGCACTGGCCGACGTCGGCTTCAGCGCCGCCGAGCGGGAGGCGATCGCCTGGGGCAACTGGCGCCGGGTGCTCGGCCAGTGGTGGGGCGAAGCCGGCCCGACTAGCGTCTAGCCGCGGCGCTTGGTCTTGCGCGCGCCGCCTTCGATCAGCCGTCGGATTACGTCCTCGTCCCAGCGGTGGGTGCGGATCAGGCGGTATCGCTCGGCGCTGACGCCCATGTAGGCCTCGGTCTCTGTCCGGTGGCCGATCAGGTCGGCCTCGCGGAGCATCCCGACCACCGGGCGGTACTCGTTCTCCAGCCATTGAAACGCCGTCTCCCGGCGGCTGATCGCCTCATGGCGCTCCTGGCTGGTGCGAAACCCCCACGCCTCCACGTGCTCCGCCAGCCGTGCGTAATCCCAGGGATCGGTGAGCTGGATCTCCTCGCGGGCGTTGGCCGGCAACGGCACGCGCTCGAAGAACACGCGCTCGTGGCTCTTGAATGGCAGATCGGCGAGCGTGATCTTCTTTCCCGCCCCGACCCGGGTGGTCACCTCGGTCACATACGCGTCGATGTCGCGGCGACCGAGCGCCCGCGCGACCGACACACGGTTATGGCCGTCGCGCACGAAGTAGATCTCACCGATCCGCACCAGATCCACCGGCGGGAGCGACTCTCCGCGCCGCATCGCCGCAGCGATGTTCTCCCAGCGGGAGCGCACCCGGCCCGAGGTCGGCCGGAAGCTGCGGTCGAAGTCGCGTTCGCGGTCGACGGTTCCGACGATCGCATCCAGCGGGACCACCTCCACCCCGGCGGGACGCTCCGAGACGAACCCCAGCGCGGCGATGACCTCCTCGTAGGGGAGGACCATGCGCACGTCGCCGGGTTCGCCGCGCAGCCGGGCCGCGACCCGTGAGGCAGCGGCGCGCCGACGGGCACGCAGAAAATCGTTCTGCGCGTCGAGGCGTGGCATTCCGGTCGAGCGCGGCTCGGGCATGGCCAGCCCGACCTTACTGAGGCCGGAAGACCGGTGGTGATGCGGTGTGCCGGCTAGGCCTCGGGCGCCGACTCCGACGGCCGGTCAGGCTGCGACGGGGGCGCGTCGGGCGTCCGGCGTGTCTCACCGTCGGACGCCAGCAGGCTTTGTCCGTCCTCGGGGTTGAACAGGTGCAGGTGGTCGGTGTTGAACCACAGTTCCGCCTCCTGGCCCTGGCGGACGCGGCTGGCGGCCTCCAAGCGGGCGACGACCTGACTTCCCTCCTGGGAGGGCAGGTCGGCGGCGCCGGCGTCGTTGGCCAGCTCCTCCAGTTCCCGGGACGAGACTTTCTCGGACTCGACGTTGAAATAGGCGTAGAACTCCGAGCCCATCGACTCGAGGACCTCGATCTTGGTCTTGAACGTGATCCCGCGGGACTTGTCCTGGACGAGCGCGGCGTCCTCGAAGTCCTCTGGCCGCAGGCCGACGATCACGCCGTTGCGGCCGCCACCGGTCCCCGAGGACAGACGGTTGCGCAACGAGTCTGTGAGGGGGACGTCGCCGATCGGGAGCTTGAGCGTGTCGCCGTCGATCTCGCCGGGGAGGAAGTTCATCGACGGCGACCCGATGAAGCCCGCCACGAACAGGTTCTTCGGATGCGCGTAGAGATCGCCCGGCTCACCCACCTGCTGCAGGATGCCGGCGCGCATGACGGCGATCCGGTCGCCGAGCGTCAGCGCCTCGGTCTGGTCGTGGGTGACGTAGATCGTGGTCGTCTCGAAGCGCTGCTGAATGCGTGAGATCTCCGTGCGCATCTGGACGCGCAGCTTGGCGTCGAGGTTGGACAGCGGCTCGTCCATGAGAAACGCGCTCGGGTTGCGCACGATCGCGCGTCCCATCGCCACCCGCTGGCGCTGACCGCCCGAGAGGTTGGCCGGCTTGCGATCGAGGTGCTGCTCGAGGTCGAGGATCCGCGCCGCCTCAGTGACCTTCTGATCGATCTCGGACTCGGGGGTCTTGGCCAGCTTGAGCGCGAAGCCCATGTTCTCGCGCACCGTCATGTGCGGATACAGCGCGTAGTTCTGGAAGACCATCGCGATGTCGCGATCCTTGGGCGCGCGGTCGTTGACCACCTGCCCACCGATCTTCAACTCACCGCCGGTGATGTCCTCCAGCCCGGCGACCATCCGCAGCGCTGTCGACTTTCCGCAGCCCGATGGGCCGACGAGGATCATGAATTCGCCGTCGGCAACCTCCAGGTTGAGGTCCTTGACGGCCTCGTAACCGTCGTCGTAGCGCTTGGTGATGTGCTCGAGAGCAATGTTTGCCATTGGGGGTCTCCTTAGCCCTTGACGGCGCCCGCGGTCAGCCCGGAGACGATCCGACGCTGGAACAGGAGCACGATGATCATGACGGGTACGGTCACAACGACGGCGGCCGCCGTGATGTCCCCGATCGGCTGGGTGAACTGGGACGCCCCCGGGAACTGCGCGATGGCGGCCGGAACGGTCTGGGCGGCGTTCGTCGAGGTCAACGAGATCGCGAAGATGAAGTCGTTCCAGCAGATGAGGAACACGATGATGAACGTCGTCACGATTCCGGGCATGGCCAGCGGGGCGATGACCTTGCGAAACGCCTGGAAGGGGGTCGCGCCATCGACCTCGGCCGCCTGCTCGAGCTCCCACGGGATCTCCCGGAAGAACGCGGACAGGGTGTAGATCGACAGCGGCAGTGCGAACTCCAGGTACGGGATGATGAGCCCCGGCCACGTGTCGTAGAGCCCGATGTGGCGCCACAGGTTGTACAGCGGCCCGACCAGCGAGATCTGGGGGAACATCACGACCGCCAGCGCGACGGCGAGGATCGCCTGCTTGCCGGGGAAATCGAGACGGGCGATCGCGTACGCCGCCGAGGAGCCGATGGCGACGGCGAGTGCGGTGGCGATCAGACCGATGCCGATCGAGTTGCGCAGCGCGCTGGTGAAGATGCCCGCGCTGAAGATGTCCGAGTAGTTGGACAGCGTCCACTGATGTGGGATGAATGAGCCGTCGGTGGCTGTCGCTGGTGTCTTGAGCGACAGCATGATGATCCACACCACCGGGACCAGCGAGACCACCACGATGACCGCAAACGCGCTTGACCAGCCGAGTCGTTGCTTGGGGGTGTGTCTCATGCCGACTCTCCGGCCGGGCCGGCGCCGGCGCCGAAGCCCTTGATGAAGACGAACGCGATGATGCCCACGAGCACGAACAGCAGCACGGAGACCGCCGAACCCAGACCGAGGTTGAGGCGGTCCAGCAGCGTGTTGTAGTTGAGGATCGAGATCGACTCGGTGCCGTTGGCACCCTGGTTAAAGATGTAGATCGTGTCGAAGATCCGGAACGCGTCGAGCGTGCGGAAGAGCAGAGCGACGAGGATCGCCGGCCTCATCAGCGGCAGCGTGATCCGGATGAACCGCTGCCACGTACTGGCGCCGTCCATCTTCGCCGCGTCGAGCAACTCATCCGGAACGAGCGACAGACCGGCCAGGAGCAGCAGCGCCATGAACGGCACGTTCTTCCAGATCTCGGTGAGGATGATCGCGACGTAGCTGCCGAACGGATGGCTGAGCGGGTCGCCGCTGAGACCGAGCAGATGGGGGATCCAGCCCCCGTTGTTCAATGACCACGCGTAGTTCCACGAGTACGCGGCAACGACGGTGACGATCCCGTATGGGATGAGGGCGATCGCGCGCAGCGCGCCGCGGGCGAAGATCACGCGATGCATGGCGATCGCCAGCAGCATCCCCAGCACGAACTGGATCGAGACGCTGATCACGGTGATGATCACGGTGTGAATGACGTCCTGCCACCACACGCTCGAGCTGAGCACGGCCCCGTAGTTGTCCAGGCCGACCCACTTGCTCGCGGCAGGGAAGCGCAGGTCCGAGCGCTGCAGCGAGAGGATGATCGTGTCGATCACGGGGTAGGCCGTGACGGCCAGCATGATGATCACCGCCGGGCCGACGAGCGTGTAGGCGAGCCGCCGCTCCGCCCGCGTGCGATCGGTCAGGTGCGGGCGTCGTCGGCGCGGGCTCGACGCCGCGGCCGGCGCGGCTACCGAACCGCTGCTCATAGCAGCGCCTGGGACGTGAGGGCCGACTTGATCTCGTTGGTCAAGGTGCTCACGATCGTGTTGGGGTCGATGTTGGACGTTGGCGACAGCGCGTCCTGGATGGCCAGGGTGACGTCGGCATAGGCCGGCGTCTGCGGACGGATCCCGTAGCTCTGCAGCTGCTGCTTGATGAGCTGATGGAACGGATATGCCTTGTCGAACGCCGGCTGCTGATAGATGCTCGCCAGCACGGGCGCCAGGCCGCCCTTGACGGCGTCACGGACCTGGTTCTGCGGCTGGACCAGGCAGCGCACGGCGCTGAACGCCTGCTTGGGATACTTGGAGTACGCCGACACCCCGAGGTTGTATCCGCCGATCGAGACCTTGGGTGCGGTTCCCGGCGTGACGCTCGGGAACGCGGCGTAGCCCATCTGCTTGAAGACCTTGGGGCCCGTGGCTTGCGCCGAGGACCATACGAAGGGGTAGTTGATCTCGAACGCGGCGGCGCCCTTGTCGAAGGCGGTGTCCGCCTGGCCCTCCTGGGCCACGTTGAGGCCCGGGTCGGCGGCCGGCGACGACGCCAGTCGGCGCATGATCTCCGCCGCCGCCTTGGTCGACGGCCCGACGAGGATCTTGTTGTTGGGGCTCAGGATCCCGCCCCCGGCGGAGTCGACGAGGGAGTTGAACCAGACGGTCAGCCCCTCGTATTTGGACCCCTGCTCCTCGATCGCGTGCGGCTTGCCCTCCTTGGCGAGCTTGATTGCGTCATCGATCATCTCGGTCCACGTCTTGGGCGGGGTCGGAACCAGGTCCTTGCGGTACCAGAGCAGCTGGGTGTTGGAGTTGATCGGGGCGGCGTACAGCTGGCCCTTCCACGTCGCCGTCTGCACGGGCCCGGGAAGGACGCCGTTCGTGACCGCGGTCTTGTCGCCCCCCGTCCACGGCCGGATCCACTTCGCCCCGGCGAACTCCGCCGTCCAGTCGACATCCATCGCCAGGATGTCAATCCCGGGGTCGCCGGCCGCCAGCCGACGCACGAGCGAGATCCGCTGCTGATCGGACGCGGTCGAGAGCGAATTGAGGACGATCCGGTACGCGCCGTGCGAGCCTGCCGAGCAGTCCGCCGCCGCCTTGGCGAACGATCCCGACGGTTCGGGGAACACGTACCAGTTCAGCGTCACCGCGCCCTTGCTCGATGAGCCACAGGCCGCCAAAGCCAGTGCTACGGCTATCGCAACCAGCCCTCCCAGCCCGGTTCTCACAGGGGCACTCACGCTCTGCTCGCTCCTCTCGCTCCTTCCCGACAGCGGGCAAGCTACCCCTTTGAGCGAGAATTGCAAACCGGCACGGGCCGTTGCTCGAGGGCGGGATGAGTGTTCGCGTTCACATCGCTCAAACGAGCGCTGCCACCCTGGTGGATCACCGCTTGCTGCCACCAGATGCTCTCGAGGCTAGTGACCCTCGAGTGCGCATGGCTCCCACCGGAACGGCCGCGGCAAGGCGCGGAGGCGCGTGCGGTTGTCCTGCCAATCCCCGTTGAGATAGCGCCCGATGACGACCGCTGCGACGGCGGTCGCACCCGCCGCCTTCAGGCTGGCCGCCGCACTCTGGGCATTGGCGCCGGTCGTCCACGTGTCGTCGATGAGAAGGACGGAGCCCCCGTCGAGCTCCTGACAGATCTCGAACCGTGCGACGTCGAACTCCCGTGGTCGCGATCGGGTGGCCGAGCGCCGGAGCAGCTGGCGATAGCGATGCCCCACCGGCCCGGTCAGCTGGCCGGCGATCCGACGCAGCGGGTGGCGCGCGTCCCGCTGCCGATCGCTGGATGGCACCGTTGTCACCAGATCGAAGCGTTCCACCGACGCGGCGTGGGCGATGCACCGCTCGTGCAACTCCAGATATCGCCACAGCACTGCCGCCAGCCGGATCTCGAACGCACGCGCCTGCGGTCCACGCTCCCGCTTGTAGGCCGCCAGCATCGCGTGCAGCGGTCCCCCAGACACGCTGTAGGAGATCGGGGCGACGGCATCCAGAGAGTGCCCGCCGTGAAGGCAGGGCCAGCACCAGTCGTAGCCATCGGTCAAGTTGAAGCACCGCTGGCACACTCCCGGACCCCGCCGAGGGGCGAGCATGAACTCCTCCAGCTCGTGAGTGAGCTGGCTCACCGACGGCATGAGCTCTCGCGGGCTGTGTCTCGGGCGGGCGTCGCATCGGCTCTATTCCAGCGCCCGCTCACAGCTCGTACCCGTCTCGACCTCCGCGATGACCTCCTGCGCGCGTGTGACGACGTGAACGTCCTCACGTCTCGCGAGCTCTCGCGCCCACTCCTGACCGAGTAGGCGCTCGAGCAGGAACACCGGACGGCCATGCGCGAGCGCCAGTCGTGCCTGGACCCGAGCTCCGCTTCGCTCGGAGGCCTCGATCACGACCGACCCCCGGCTCAGTCCGGACATCACGGCGTTGCGCAGCGGGAAGGTCTTCGGCGTGGGCGGCGCCTCAGGCCAGAATTGGGAGACGACGGCGCAGCGGGCAGCGATCTGCCGCTGGAGCTCGGCGTTCTCCGGCGGATAGCTCTGATGCAGAACTCCGGTCCCGATGACCGCGACCGTCCGTCCCCCACCGGCGAGCGCAGCCTGGTGCGCGGCTCTGTCGATCCCGGCGGCGAGGCCTGAGATCACGGTGTAACCGTTTCGCACGAACTCCGACGCAAAGCTCGCCGCCAGTCCCAGTCCCTCCGACGACGCGCGGCGGGCGCCGATGACCGCGATCGATCGGTCGTCCGCCTGCTCCAGGGTACCGGCGATGAAGAGCAGGGGCGGGCGGTCGTGAACCCTGCGTAGATTGGCGGGATACCGCTCGTCGAGCACCGGCACGAGCTGGATGCCGCGCGCTCGCCACGCGCGAACGTCCGCCCGGGCCGCATCCAGCCCCGCCGGTGGCTCGGGTGCGAACAGGACCGCTTGAGCCCCATCGGCGCCGAGCTCGCCGTCGAGCACCGCCTGCGCGCTGCCGGCCTGCTCGACGAGCCCGACGTAGTCCTGGTGGCTGCGGCGTCTGGAACGCAGCAGCGCGACCAGGGCCACCGTGTCTGAGTCGACCGCCATCGGGCGACGGTACCGAGCCGAATAGACGTTCCCACGCCTGACCGGCCGGCCTTCCGGGCTGGGCTGAGCGGGTGGGCTGTCAGGTACGAGGCCCGGCGGAGTTCTCCGCGGCCTCGGATGATTCGTACGCGAACTCGTGCTTGTTCGGCGCCGCCGCAGTATCGCCGCGCTGCGGGCTGGGCTGGCGCCTCGACGGGCTGAGCGTCTGCGGGCTGAGCGGCTGGCGCAGGCGCGGCTGCCGCCGGCGCGGCCGGCGGAGGCACAGGTTGGGCGGTTTCCGGCGCGGTGGCCGGTCTCGCCGGCGCCTCATGGGCGAACTCGTGGCTCTCCGGCGTCGTTTCGCCCTCATGAGCGAACTCGTGCTTCTGGTCAGGCTCGGGATGCCACGGCTGGCTCTCGATCTCGTCCCGGCTCTCGTGGCTCTCGCCGTTGATCGCCGACCGGAAGTCCCGGATTCCGTTGCCGAGCGTGCGTCCAACCTCCGGAAGCCGCTTCGGACCAAGAACCAGAAGAGCAACCACAAGGACGAACAGAAGATGCGTGGGCTGCAGGATGTCGCCGACCATGCCCTAGGGAGGTTACTCGCTTCGGAGCCTCGGTTACGAGGCGCCGTCGGCAGGACCCCGAGCGCGCTACCTGGCGCCCTCGTCGTCCGTGCTGCGGGCACCGCGTGCTGAACGGCTGGGAATGGAGAAAGTGCGTGCTGTTGTCTCGTCATCTATGGACAAGAGCCGGCGAGCGGCGTCGCTTCGCCCTCCTTCCGACGGCTTTTTGACTCTTCCGTCACACGTGCGCCCGCACGCGCGCGGGCGCGGGCGCGCGCGGGCCGCGATCGGGCTCAGTGATGGCGGCCGGGGCGAGGATGACCGCCCACACTCACCGTGAGCCGTCGACTGCTCGCGGGCGCGTAGGGGTAGTCGCCCATGGGCAGCGAAGCGAGCTGGAACCAGAAGGAGCGGTGGGCGGCCGGATCCCCGGCGCCGAAGGTGTAGTCAGTCCTGAATCGGCCGTCGCCCGTGACGTGTTCGCGGACGCCGTATGTGGTGTCGGAGGTGCCCAGGCCAATGCGCAGCCGCACGAGGGCTCCGCCGCGGGGCAGGTAACCGCCTTCGAGCCGTCCGCTGAGGTGGACGGTGCCTCCCCACGCGACCCGGCGCGGCGAGACCCCGAGCAACTCGACCTTGGCGGGGACGATGAGGTCCGCGGGGGCGCTGACGGCGCCTTCCGTGGTGGCTGCGCCGGAATAGCCCGCTTCGACGAGCCGAGAAGGTCCGGCCGGGAGCCGCGTGCTCCACCCGCCGTTAGCGGCGGTGGTCGTGACGGCAGCAACGTGGAAGTTCTCTCGGCCGTTATCGGCGGCGGTGAGCACGTCCACCGTCTGGCCGGCCAGAGCCGTGCCCGTGGCCGTTCCCAGCCAGCCGCTGACCGTCGTCCCTTTCCCGTGTCGGACCCGGCGGCTCGTCTTGAACACCGTCCGCGGTTCGAGCACCACGCGGACAACCCGGCTGCGCTTGACGCGGACCTTCTTGCCGTGACGATGAATGATCACCTCGCGCGTGATTCGCCGCCGCACGGTGCGCGCGTGGCAGCGCGTCACCTTGATCTTCTGTGTGTGAGCCTTCTCGTGCACCCGCTCGAGACGGCCGCGTACCCGCACCTCTGACCCACCGCGCCGGGATGTGCACCCGCTCGGTCACCCGATGACAGCGGAGCTTGTCGACGACCTTGGAGAACGCCACGACGGCCACTGTCGGCTCGCCGATCCGGACCGAGATACGTCGTGGGTGCCGAGGTTCCATGGACTGCCGCTGCCGTCGACGGCGTTGTTCTCCGAGAAGCACTGCACCTGGTGGGTTCCGATTCCGGACACCGCGACCTGGGCTGTGCTGGCCGCGTACCACTGCGCGGGCGCCCCGTCGAGTGAGCACGAGATCCCCGCGACGCCCGATGGCCCTGCCGACGCGGTCGCGGTCACGTACTGGGTCCCGGCAGTCGACGGCGCGTCGGTCGGACCGCTCAGGGTACACCGCGGGCTGCTGGTTGTCGACGTAGACCGTCTTTGACAGTGACGCCGGTGTGCACGCGGCCGCGTCGGCTGCCGCCGATCTGCAGGGTCTGCGCCCCCTGGGGGTAGTCGGCGGTCTCCACCGGGTCGTTGATCGCCGCCGCGGAGCACTGATGCCAGACGGCCTGGTTTGGTCGTGACGTGCTTCCCGGAAGCGGCTGGCCGGCGAGCGGCGGCCGACAGGGAGCACATGCCCGACGGCGAGTCAGCCCGACAGGGCCAGATTCCACCTACCGCGAACCCATCCGCTGCTCTGCCACAGACCCGACGGCGAATTCAGCGAGGGACCGGCCGTCTCGGCGACGTCGCAGGACGACCTCGCCGACCCAGATCCCGGCGTACGGATTCGTGCCGCCGCACGTCGACTTGCCGCAGACCAGGTTGAAGCCGAAGTAGCGCGAGTTGATTCCCGGAAACGAGGCGCTCGTCTCGCCCGGAACGATGTTCGAGCCCGAGCCGGCCCAATAGAAGTCCCCACCGTAATCACCGCTGGCTGCCGGCGTTGACGCCTGTCTCGGTCATCGAGGGGATCAGACGCCGAGCTGATCACCAGACCCGGCGGGCGCCACGGCCTGCCAGATGGCGTTCTGGCCCTTCTTGAAACCCGACACCTGCCCGGTGGTGAGTGTGATCGTGCCGCCGGGACAGTTCGCCTGCATGGTGAACTCATACGGGACGACGAACGAAAGACCCCGTTGGGCTGCGGCCCGCATGACGACCACGTTCTCGTCGGCGCGCGCGCCGCGGCCGGCGCCAGACAGACAGCGCAGACGACAACGCAGCGAGTCCGCCGAGGCGCGCGGCTCGACGCGCCACGGCCGGTGACGACATGGACTGGTCGCTGCGATCCCATCGTCGGTTACGGCTGCGGGCAGATGATGGCGACGTTCACCGGATGTCCGGCCGCCGACAGCGAGATGTAGGTCAGCGCATCGCGCTCTGGCTCCTCCGCTGCCAGCGACGCGCTCGCATAGGAGACATCGCCGACCTGCGTATTCGTCGTGGCCTCCGCAAAGCACGTTGCCGGGATCGGCCGACTCCACTGAATCGTGACCTGAGGCACCGATCCGGCCGAGCCCACGCCTAGAACCTTGGCGGCGGGCGCGAGGCTGTGATCTGGCCCAGCCCGTTGATCTGCACGTACGCGCGGACGTAACCCCGCGATCCGATCCAGTTGCGGGCCCAAGGCCCTTGGCAGCTTGCCGACCGAGCCGTTCGCCAGCTTCTTGTTGGTGACGACTCCGTTACGCAGCTGCTTGGTCCCGACGCTCCCGGCCGGCAGGTTGACGGCGGCGTACGAGGTACCTCCGAGTGCCACGAACAGCGCGAGGTAGGCGACCACGTTGTGCTTGAGGTGATTGAGGAGCTTGGTCACGTGAGGCTCACTTCCTGTCGGACGGGAGGCGGGTTGCTCGTGGGGACATGGTCAAGTTGGTGAGGCGGCTAGCTATCGGGTGAACTGCCCGGGCCGAGGGAGCCGGTTGGGCCGAAGGCCGGCTGGTGCTGGCTGCTCGAGTTGGCCGACCGGGCGGTGGAGGCGGGCGGCGAGCTCGACGTGCTGCCGGAGGACGGCGCGCTCGGCGTGGGCGCCGGCGTCGGCGTGATGCTGCGAGCGGGCTGGCTCGCGGCGCGGGTCGGCGGGCGCGCGGACGGCGTGTGGCGGGGGCTGTGGCCTGACACGTGGGTTCGGTGCTTGCGGGCCGGCGACCGGACGGCGTGGTGGCTCGTTGGTTCTAGCTTGATCCCAGTCACTACCCCTGTGTTAGCTCTCAGCCGGGCACGATTCACCCCCGTCGCAGTCACAATCGGTGTCTTTTTCGCGAAGGAAGCCGTCCTGTCGCGGGCGTGGTTGATGGTGCTCTCGGTCTGGCCGATCACTGCCAGGACTACGAGAACGGAGGCTGCGACGAGCCCCGCGACGACGGCCAGGCCACGTCGCCGACGGGGCGAAAAGGCCCTGCTCAGAGACCGGGGGACGCGGGGTCGCCGCAGCCCCTGGCGGTGACGCGCGGATGCGGCCGGCGCGGCGGAAGCGGGCTTCCATTGACCTGGCCACGCATCGGCCGGCGCCTGCATCGGGGCCTGGAGGGACCCGGAGTCCTCGTCCCAGAAGGAGGCGGCGGTCGGAGGCAGGGACTCGGCAGGGGCGTCTGGCCTCTCGGCAGTGCGGGCGCGGGAGCCCATCGGGACCAGTTCCTCGCGCGGACCGAGCCAGTCACGCGGCAGGCGGACGACGTTCTCGGTGGTCCGCTCGTCGCCGTCTCCCTGCGTCGTCTTCCGTGAGTCCATCGCTCAGATTCCCTGCGCTTTGCAGACCTTTCCGCTCCTGCCGGGGCGGATACCGTCTCCCGATCGCGGTAGTATAACTCCAATTGGTTCTGGTTTGCCTCAATTAGACAAGGTCGGCCGTGGGTTCGAACGAAGTTGAAGAGACGTATTTGACCGTCGCCGAGGTGGCGGAGAAGCTCAAGCTCAACCAGCAGACGGTGCGCAATTGGATCGATCAGGGGTCGCTCCCGGCTCTGCGGGTCGGGCGGCGAGTACGGATCAAGCGCTCGGACTTCGAGCGCATTCTCGAGGAGAGCTACAGCGGCACCCGCGCGCCGGCCAGTCGTCCCGGTCCGAGCGCCGACGACTTCTGGGGTGGAGAGCCCGTCGGACTGGCGGAGCCCGACCGGTCGTCGCCGCAGGGTGGCGCGTGAACGGGTGAGGAGCGAGGAGCGGTGAGCTTCGGCGACGACCTGGACCGCCAGCGCGCCCAGATCATGAGGGCGGTGCGGCGTGCCAGCGACGGCTGGGCCGAGGCGATGCGGGCGCACAAGCTCGCGCCGCCGGACCTGGGCTTTGCGCAGCGACTCCAGGACCTGGCTGACGCGGCGGCGACCGAACAGGTCGCCTGGGAGCACGCTCATGCCGCCGGGCTTCTGTGGCGGCCGGTCCCCGGAGCGGAGAACGCAGCGCCACCGTATGAGCTTCGGCCCGGCAGCGGCCGGCGAGGGCCGGTGCCGCTGTGGGAACGATTCGACGCTGCCGTCAATGCGCTGAACCACGCGATCACGGGCTCCAGCGCGGCCGTGGTCGCCGATGCCTTCGGCGAGTGCGCGGAGGCGGCGAGCGCCCTCGCGGAAGCGGTTCGCCGGGAGGACGAGTCGGCCGGGCGCGCCTCCCGCACACATGCTCGTGGCGCCGCCTGAGCAGTTCGTTCACATGACATCCGCGAGATCGCTACGAGACGTTTACTGGGGCTGAAGCTGGCAGTGTCAGTCTCGACGCCGAACCTGATCTCGAAGAGGGAGCGAAATGCCTCAGATCATCGTGACCGCAGACACGCCGGGTGAGGGCGGCGCCGCACAGGTCATGTTCCGCGAGCGGGTGACCAAGCGAGACTTCGAGTCCGGTCATTTCGCCACACAGCTGGCCGAGAGGCTCGGCTGGGCGGTCGGCGACGCGCACGCCGTGGAGCACCAGGAACAGGCAAGACGGATCGAAGCCGCCGCTAAAGGCGCATTTGATGAAGCCGCTGCTGTGGCCGAGGACTACGTTTCCGCGGAGACGTCTCAGCGTCGCTCGGCCAGAGTCGTCACCACGGCCTCGTAGACCCCGGCGCCGTACCCCTCGGACGCGACGCGCACCCGCGGCTGACGCAACACCTCGGCCTCGAGCGTGGGGTCGCGCTCCAACGCATTGGCCGGCAGCCAGAACGCTCCGACCACGCTCGCCGCGTCCAGGTCCTCGCGTGAGTCGCCGGCCGCGATGCAGTCCTCCGGCGCGTATCCGCGTGCTTGCATGTGGCGGGAGACTGCGCGCGCCTTGGACGAGCCCGCTGGGATCAGGTGGTAGGCGCGCACGACCGGTAGCTGGGGCATCAGCCCGATGGCATGGGCTTCGGGGATGACGCCGTTGTCGACGACGCGCATCCATCCCAGTCCGGCCGCCTCGAGCGCCGAGGCCGCCTCGGCCAGGTCGACGTCGCCGCGAAACAGATGGGAGACATCACGGACGGCGGACCACGGCGTGTGGAGCTCAAGCCGGCCGGCGAATTGGTCCATGAGCAGCGCCGGCGCCCCCGAAGCCTCGATCTGATCAAAGATCGACCCGCCCTCGGCGGAGGGCACCAGCCCATCGGTCAGCCACTCCAGCTCGCCGTCGAGCATCAGACCGCACCCGAGCTCGAAGATGTAGGCCGAACACCCGATCAACCGCGCGGCCTCGAAGACGCTCGACTGCTTGCGGCCCGAGAAGAGGACGACCTCAGCACCGGCGCGCGCGCACGCCTCGAGCGCTCGTACCGCCAGCAGGCTGAAGCGGCCGTCCGAGCCTGTCAGCAGGGAGGCGTCGGGGCCCAGCAGCGTTCCATCCATGTCGACGTAGAGGCATCGCACAGCCGCGCGAACCTAGCACCGAAGAGACACCGTCAGCGGCCGCCATACTCAGATAGAGCCATGTCGACGACACCCACCATCGAGCCCTGGGACAGCCTGCTGGAGACCGGGCGCGCCGACGAGCGCCTCGTTCACGAGGACCGTTACGCCAGTCGTGCGCCGCGCCTGGTCGACATCCCGGACGAACTGAACTGGAGGGTCGCCCAAGCGCTCGAGACCGCCGGGATCGAGCACCTGTATGCCCACCAGGCGGAGGCCCTGCACCGGGCGTTCGACGGCCCGACGATCGTCACCACCGGAACCGCATCGGGCAAGTCCTTGTGTTTTCAGCTGCCGACGCTCGAGGTCCTGACCTCGGATCCCGGGGCCCGGGCGCTCTACATCTACCCCACGAAGGCACTGGCGCAGGACCAGGCCCGCTCGCTCGCCCGGTTCGGCCTGCACAAGCAGATACGCCCGGCGATCTACGACGGCGACACGCCCCGGCCGGAGCGCTCGGCGATCCGCAAGCGCAGCAACCTGGTGATCACCAACCCCGACATGCTCCACGTCGGGATCCTGCCCCACCACGCCGCCTGGGGCGACCTGTTCTCCAACCTCGCCTTCGTGGTCGTCGATGAGGCCCATGTCTACCGCGGCGTGTTCGGCTCGCATGTCGGAAACGTTCTGCGGCGGGTGCGGCGGGCCGCGGCGATCCACGGCACCGAGCCGCGCTTTCTCCTAACGAGCGCGACGATCGCCAATCCGATCGAGCTCGCCGAGACGCTCACCGGGCTCACGCCGTTCAACCTCGTCGACCACGATGCCGCCCCCCGGGCGGAGCGCCAGATCGCCATGTGGAACCCGCCGCTCCTCGACGAGGAGCTCGGATCCCGGGCGTCCGCGCTCTACGAGGCGGCCGAGGTCTTCTCGTCGCTGATCCAGAAGGGGGCGCGGACGATCTGCTTCATGAAGTCACGCAAGGGGATCGAGCTGATCCTGCGCCACGCCCGAGACCGGCTCGAGCCCGAGCTGGCCGAGCGGATCGCGCCGTACCGAGCGGGCTACACCGCCGCCCAGCGCCACGAGATCCAGAGCCGTCTCACCAGCGGCGAGCTGCTCGGGGTGGTTTCGACGGACGCGCTCGAGCTCGGGATCGACATCGGCGAGCTCGACGCCGCCGTGTGCGTCACGTTTCCCGGCACGGTTGCCAGCCTGCGCCAGATGTGGGGCCGGGCCGGTCGCCGGGGCCGGGGGTTGGCCGTCTACATCGCCGGCGAGGATGCGCTTGACCAGTTCTTCTGCCGCCATCCCGACGAGTTCCTCCGGCGGCCCGTCGAGTCGGCGATCCTCGACCCGCACAGCCCCGAGATCTACGCCGAGCACCTGCTCTGCGCCGCCCACGAGGCGCCGCTGAGCGCGAGCGACGAGGAGATCCTCGGACCGCAGTGGGAGGAGCACGCCAAAGCGCTCACCCACGCGGGGATGCTGCGCGAACGTGCGACCGGCTTCGTCCCCAAGCGCGCCGACGACTATCCGGCGGCCCGGGTGGCCCTGCGCTCCGCCTCTCCCGACAGCTTCGTGCTGATCGACGCCGAGTCAGGCGAGGTGCTGGGCAACATCGAGGCCGCGCGGGCCTACAGCACCGTGCATGAAGGCGCCGTGTATCTGCACATGGGGCGCTCCTACCTGGTCGCCCAGCTGGACCTGGCATCGCGCCGGGCGGTGCTGCATCGCTTCGACGGCGACTACTTCACCCAGGCCAAGCGCGAGAGCATGACCTACATCGAGCGCCTTCAGCAACGCCGGATCACCAGCGGGGTGACGCTCTCCTACGGGACGGTCGTCTACTCGGAGACCGTGCTCGGCTACCAGCGCAAGGGACTGCAGGATCACGCCGTGATCGACTTCCATGGGCTGGACTTGCCGACCACTGAGTTCCCCACGCGGGCGCTCTGGTACGAGCTCGACGACCTGATCGACGCCGAGCCGTTTCCGCCGGCGGCGCTGCTGGGCGCTCTGCACGCGCTCGAGCACGGGCAGATCGCCGTGTTGCCGCTGATCGCCATGTGTGACCGATGGGACATCGGAGGGCTGTCGACCAACGCCCACCCGCAGACCGGGCGGCCCGACGATCTTCATCTACGACGGCCATCCCGGCGGGGTGGGGATCACGCAGCGCGGATACGAGCAGTTCGAGCGCCTGGTGGGCGACGCTCAGCGGCTGATCGGCGAGTGTCCGTGTCGCGCGGGGTGTCCCTCGTGCGTGCAGTCGCCCAAGTGCGGGAACCTCAATGAGCCGCTGCACAAGGCGGGCGCGCTCGAGCTGCTGGCTCGGATGACGGTCACAGGATCACAACCCGGCACGGCCGCCGCGGCCTGAGAATGGGATCCTGCGATGGGTAGGCAGACGCGACGGGCGGCCCTGCGTGCGCGGAGGCCACCGGACACCGAGCCGACGCGCAAGACGGCACTGGCCCAGGTGACCCAGCGCCGGCCGATCGTCCCCGACGAGTCGTTCGTGGCGCTGCCCCAGCCCGTGGGCCCGCCGCCGTACCGTCGCCTGCTGGCCGACGTGATCGGCCCGTCGACGGCGGAGGAGATCGCTCGCGCCGGCGTCATGCGCTTTCACGCCGTCGGTGACACGGGTGGACACGTTGACCCACGGCCGCAACGTCGGGTGGCGACGGCAATGGTCCACGAGCTCGGGGAGGAGATACCGGCGCGGTTCTTCTATCACCTCGGCGATGTCGTGTATCCCCACGGCGAGGAGTCCAACTACGGCCCACAGTTCTTCTCGGCATACGCCGATTACGCGGCGCCGATCTTCGCCGTTCCGGGCAACCACGACGCCGAAGCGCCGCCGGTGAGCCTCGGCGGCTTTCTCAAGACGTTCTGCTCGGTCACACCGCCGCTGCATGACGCGGGGATCCCGCTGCCGCGGCCGCTGCCCCGTCAACCCCACGTCTACTGGACGCTCGTGCACGGTTGGCTGAGGATCGTCGGGCTCTACAGCAACGTGCCCGAGGGCGGGCAGTTCACCGACGAGCAGCTGCGGTGGCTGATCGAGGAGCTGCGGGCGGCGCCGCCGGACGTGACGGTCATCCTGGCGATGCATCAGCCGGTCTACGCCGTCGACGGCACGCACGGATCCAATCTGACGCTGGCCGATGCGCTGGAGGCGTGCTTCGCCGACGCCGGTCGCGTGCCCGACGCGGTGTTCACCGGCCACGCCCACAACTATCAGCGCTTTGGTCGTCGCCTCGGTGATCGCCAGATCCCCTACATCGTCGCCGGCGCGGGCGGTTACTACGAACGGCACGCGATCGCCGATGGGGTGTCGGGACTTCCGGCGTCGTTTCCCGGGCTCGACGGCGTGACCCTCGAGGCTTACGAGGACCAGACATACGGTTTCATGACGGTGACGGTGACGCCCGCCGGAGCCGATGTTGTCTACACAGCGGTGGCCGAGGGCTCGGTCGCCGTGGTCGACTCGTTCCACATCGGAGTTCGTCCTACTTGACCGCGAGGGTGGCGCTGCCGTCGAGTCCGCTCGCGGTCGCCGACGCTGATCCCGTCAGGTCGCCGAGCATGTTGAGGAGCTGCTGAGCGGCGGCCGACGGTGTCCCCTTGAGCGTCAGATGGAGCAGGTCCTGCAGGGCGACGCGGAACGCCACCGCGCCGGCTGAACCGGGCACGCTGGAGCGCGGCCCGCGGGCAAAGGCGCGGATCTGCGCGGGGGTGCCCTTGCCGAGCAGCAGCTGGTCGGCGACGACGCCCATCGTCAGATCTGAACTGGATGGCTCATGGACGTCGTAGAGCCCGCCGCCGAGCGGGCGGATTCGCGTGGCCTTGGAGAACACCAGCGACGGGGCCGCGGCGAGCTTCTTGAGCATGGTGGTGACCGACGCTGGATTGCTGACGCCGACACGGCCAATCGTCGTCTTCGTATCGCTTGAGATCTCGAGCGTGCCGGTGAGCGTCGCGACGAACGTGTTGAGGTCAAAGCCCGTGCGGCGCTTGAGCGTGGCCACGCGTTGGGTGGGACCCTCCGGGCCGGGGCGGCTCCGGGGAACGACAGCACGTGCGTGAGATCGCCGAACATCTGCATCAGTGATCCGCCGGTCAGGCCCGCCGTCAGCCGGGCGTACTCCGACGAGCTGATCCCCTGGCCGCGCTTGTGCCGGTCAAGGGCGGCGTCGACGTCGTGGGGCGAGCGGGCGAGGAGCACGGTCGGGCCATCGATCGCCAGCGTCCCGCCACCGACCGCGTACAGCGTGGCGCCATCGTACGTGCCGCTGCTCTTCAAGGCTGGGCCGAGCTTTTTGACCAGGGCGGCGAGGGCGCTCTGGCTCCTGGTCATCCACGCCGACAGGAACTGTGTCTGCGCCCCGGATGGCGGAGCGCTCAGCACGCCGGAGGCGATCGGATTGCTGAATAGCGGCTTGACCTGTTTGTTGTAGTCGATTCCGAGCTGGGCGAGCCGGGCGAACAGCGCGGTCTTCAGCAGGGTGGCCTGCGGGAAGTTCTGCTCGAGCGCCCGCGTGTTCTTGACCCCTGCCGACGCCGGGTCCGTCCGGATCGTGAGCATGAATGGCGCCGTCGACGGGAAGTACGACAGGGTCTGCAGGGTCGGGCTGGGGGCGCCGCTGGTACGCGAGCTGCCGCAGCCCGCGACGAGGACGACGGCCACAATGGCCAATGCAGCGAAAGTAGACCGCGCACGCGAAGCAACGTAACCGCGACGCGGGCAACGTCCAACTGGCAATACGTCTGGATCCGGCGGTCAGGCGCTAGCATCGCGCGGCCAAGGCGAGATAGCTCAGTTGGTAGAGCACACGACTGAAAATCGTGGTGTCCCGGGTTCGAGTCCCGGTCTCGCCATCCTAGACATCCCTGTAAGTGTGGGGTTTCTGTTCGGGTGAGGGTCGGATCGGTTCATCGTGGTGCGCATCCGTTCTGCCTTTATCTGCCTTTATCCCGAGCGTCGGACATAGTGTCCTCGAAGCCCATGACGGCATCAACGGATCCGTTCGGCGTCGGCGGAAGCGCTTGGAGCAGCTGCCGGCGACGGGCACCGATCTCGCCCCGCGCCTTGCGCCGGAGCACGTAGCGGTAGATCCGGTTGGTCGTCGTGATGTCCTCGTGGCCGACTTGGGCCGCGACGTACTCCTGGTCGGCGCCCGCGGCGAACATCGAGGCGATGTAGGTGTAGCGCAGGGTGTGGGGCGTGACGTGCTGGCCGATCGGCGGCAGACCCTGCTCGGCGCGCAGCTCGTCAGCGCGGATGACGGACGGTGCGATCACGTGGCGCGAGATGGCGTGGCGGTCGTGAGCGTGGCGGCGGCGGTTCGGGAAGGCCGGCTCGGTCGGTTGCCAGCGGTCGCCGAGCGAGTGTTTGTTGGCGGTCAGCTCGTCGAGCAGGTCGTCGTGGATGTCGATCATGCGGACCCCGGCCGGGGTCTTGGCGTCGATCACACGGATGACGCGATGAGCGAGATCGACATGCGCGCAGCGCAATGCGCACAGCTCGCCGATGCGCAGGCCGCCGAGGATGAGGGTGGCGACGATCGCGCGCCGCAGCGGCACCGGTCGCGGGACCGGTCGCTGCGCCTGGTAGATGCAGGTCGTCGGCGCCCTCCCGACGCGGGCGCCGACCTCGGCCCAACCGAGTCCTTCGGCACGGAGGGCGACGATCTGCTCGCGCAGCTCGTCTGAGCGGCTGCCCTGGCGGTCGACCTGTCCGGCCGCCTCGATCAGCGACCACGCCTCGTCAAGTTCAAGACCGAAGCGGTGCTCGCGCCGGACGGCAAGCCGTAGGTCCTCACCACGGGCCGGGTTGCGAGCGAGATGTCCGTCACGAACCGCGCGGTCCAGGATCTCGGCGAGCAGATGCAGGTGGGTGTTGATCGTGGCCGGCTTCAGCTGCCGAAGGGGCTGACCGGAACGATCGAGTGCAGGCCGACCGCTCTCCTCGAGCGCGGCCAGCGTGGCGTTCTCACGCTGCTTGTGGTCGATGTACTCCTCGACCAGGCTCTCGTCGATCTCGTCCACGCAGTACTCGGCGAAGAACGGCAGCAGGTGCGCCGAGAGCTTGTTGAGCATGTCGGCCAGCGCGCGCCGCACGCTTGACACCTAGCGTCACTAGGTATAGCGTTGCTAAGCGTGAACTCGGAGGAGCTGAAAGGCCATCTCGATGGACTGATCCTCGCGATCCTTGCCGCCGAGTCCCTGCACGGCTACGCGGTTATCGAGGCGATGAAGTCACGCAGCGACGGAGTGCTCGCCCTTCCAGAAGGCACGGTCTACCCGGCCCTGCATCGGCTGGAGGCTGATGGCCTGCTCGACAGCGAGTGGTCGACGGCGTCGGGACGGCGCCGTCGCGTCTACAGCATCACCAGACGAGGTGAGAAGGAGCTCGGCGCCAGCCGAGAACGTTGGCGTCTGTTCTCCTCCACGATCGAGGCGGTACTGCTCAGGGAGGCTGCGCTGGGATGAACTACCTCGAAGCGCTCGAGTCAGAGCTCAAGCAGGCGGGCATTCCGCCGCGTCGCCGGGCCCGGATCGTCACCGAATTCGCCGATCATCTGCACGAGAATCCCGACGCTGAGCTTGGAGCGCCGCGTCTGCTAGCCCGCCAGTTCGCCGATGTGCTCGGGACGCGGCTTGCGCGCTCGACGGCGTATTGGGCGTTCGGTGTTCTCGCGGTCGCTGCGATCGTGCTGGTCGTCATGTTCTTCGAGGGCGGACGAACCTGGGGTGGCTGGGTCGGCTACGGCAGCCATCCGTGGAGCGGCTACATCCCGTCGTGGTGGGTCCCGCTGATGATCGTCTGGTTCATCTCCGCGCAGCTGGCGCTGGCAGCCGGTTCGCTGGCCCTGCTGCGGGCGTGGTGTCTCCGCGATCAGCCAGTCATCACATCCGCGGATGCGGCGATCCTGCGCCGGCGCGCTGCGGTCGGGCTAGTCGCTGGTGCCGTGACCATGCTCGTGCTTCCGGCCACCGATCTTATGCTCGCCCGGCCATTGACCTATCGCCTGCCAGGCGGCGGCATCGAAGCTTCAGCTGACCGGTGGCATTCGCTGTTCGCAGTCACCAGTGAGCCGTGGTGGGGATACCTCGCGATCATCGGCGGTCCGCTGCTGATCGTGGCAATCCTGTCGTTGCTGCGGATGGTGCTAGCCGCCGCGCGCATGCCGCCCCACCAAGAGGGCGACGCCGGCGACCTCACACTCGACCTGGGCCTGCAGGAGACACCGTTCACGCCAGGGCGCATCACGCTCGCGATCAGCGGAGTGATCGTGCTCATCATGCTCATCATCGGGATCCGCTCCAGCGCCCCCCTCGCTGGACTCGCCCGAGGCTTGGTCGACGCCGCCCTGTGCATGATCGGCTTCGCCACTCTCGGCCCGTACCTCGGCCTACGAACCTCCGCCCGCCGCTCAATCCAGGCTCAATGACAGCCTCACAAGACCCGACGCATCGCGGCGTCGGGTACAGAGACAAGGCCACGCCCCTCGACCATCCCGCCGCGTCTGCATCCTCGCCGCCCCCACGGCATTCTCAGCGATGAATCGCGCTGACTGCGTCCGTAGGCAAATCGTTAGGCGCTCGGTAGCGCCGCTGACGATCGGGTCGCGCGAGCCGTGATCGCCGTCGTGTTGCCGCGGGAGCACTCCCGCGAATAGGAGGCGCGGACGATCGCTCCTCGCGCCAAGCGATCATCCAATCCGGCATGCGCTGACGAGTGCGTTGCTGACAGAGCACGCGTCCCGGCACTGTCGGCGGCCCATGCTCATCGGCGGAAACGGGGGTTGCGGGGCATTGGAACGAGACCGGCTCGTCCATCCGCAGTTCCCAGCTCTACGCTGGTCGAGCCGCTCTCACGCGCTAACCCGGAAGGAGCGGGGGCCGCTCGGCGTCCCTTCGGCACGTTGGGTGTCCGGTCCGCACGTGCGTGGACTCGACTGGGTCCGTTATGCAGGAAGACACCGCCTCTCGCTCTCAGCTGCACGGCCGCTAGTCCAAGAACGTGAAGTGGTCAAGCAGTCCTGTCAGCTGGAATAAACGTTGCACCTGATCTGGGCCGCGGCGAAGCGCGAGCAGGTGCCGGTTGGTGTGGACGGATTGTTGCGCGCGGACCATCAGCGCGAGGCCGGTGCAGTCCATGAAGTCGAGACTGCGCAGGTCGATGACTATGCGTTCGGGCTGTGTTTCCTGCATCTCGCGCAGTTCCTGCTCGAACCTTGGCGCCGATCCCAGATCCAGTTCGCCCTGAAGCGCGAGGACTATTCCGCGCGAGTCGGCGTGGCGCTGTATTTCGAGGTGGAGCGGGAAAGCGACAACGTCGTCGGTCATCTGCTCTGTGCTACCTCGGGAACGCTCGTGAGGTTCCGGTGCAGTTTTGCGAGGGCGAGGCGCTGTCTGCCCTTGACCGTGCCAAGCGGGATTCCGACTTTGGCGGCGATTTCGGTGTGACTCAGCCCATTGAAGTACGCCAGCTCGATCACCTGGCGCTGTTCGGGTGCAAGGCTGGTCAGCAGTCGGCGGGTATGGTGAGATTCCTCGCGGGTGGCCACCTGTTCCTCTGTACGCTCGGCGGCTTCAAGGCGGGCTACGCGGGCGTCATCGATCTCGAGGTCGCGATCGTGTCTGGCTTCACGGCGTAGCCAGTCGATGCTTCGGTTATGCACCATGGAGAGCAGCCATGTCTTGAGGGCGCCGCGGTTCTTGTCGTAGCTGCCGGCGGTTCGCCACAGGCCGAGAAAAGCGTCCTGAGTCGCCTCTTCGGCGGCTCGCCGGCGACCGGTGATGCGCAACGCGAGTCCGAAGACCTGAGCGCTGTACCGGTCATAGATCGCTTCGAAGGCCCGAACGTCGCCTTCGACGATTCGGATCACCAGCTCGCAATCGTCCGGTGCGCTGAATCCTGTCTCGATCACGCACTCCACTGTACAGCATCTGTCGAGTTTCTGTATAGCTATCGTGCAGATCGGCTACGATCCGGTCGTGGCTGAGACCGGACGCCTGCGGATCGGGGAATTGAGCAGGCGCGTCGGAGAGAGTCCGGAGCTACTGCGCGCCTGGGAAACGCGCTACGGGCTGGTGAAACCCGAGCGGACTTCCGGCGGCCTTCGTCTCTACTCCGCGCAGGACGAACGACGCGTACGGGTGATGCGCCACCACATCAACGCCGGACTGTCCGCCTCCGAGGCCGCGCGCTTGGCAAAGCGCGCCGACGATCCGCCGGCCGAAGCGGAGTCGCTGACGCTGGCCGACATCAACGCAGCCCTCGAGCGGAGCTTTGACGCGCTCGACGAGCCCGCCGCGCAAATCGCGCTGGATCGGTTACTCATCGCCTTCGGGCTCCGGCAGGCGCTCGCGGATGTGATCCTGCCGTTCCTCCACCGCCTGGGCCAGCGCTGGGCCGCTGCTCAGGCCAGCGTCGCTCAGGAGCATTTTGCGAGCAACATCATCGGCGGACGCCTGCGCAGCCTCGCTCAGGGGTGGGGGCATGGTGTTGGGCCGCCAGCGATCCTGGCCTGTCCCCCCGGCGAGCTGCACGAGCTCGGGCTGCTGGCCTTTGGCCTGGCCCTGCGGGAGCGCGGCTGGCGAATCACCTACCTGGGCGCCGACACTCCGCTCGGGGAGATCGCCGCCACCCTGGAGGAGGTCTCCCCAGCGATCGTTGTGCTCGCCGCGGTCACCCCGCAGCGGTTCCTCGACAGCGCTGACGAGGTCAGGGCGCTCGCCGCGCAGGTGCGAGTCGGCCTCGCCGGCGCGGGCGCCTCTGCCCCGCTGGCCGACAGGCTCAACGCCGAATCACTCGCCGGAGAGCTCATGGAGGTGGCCGAGACGCTCACGCCATGAGAGTCCGTGCGATTCTTCATGGTCGATGTACGTCTCGCTCTCTCGCCTGCGCGTCCCGGAGGACGGCGCGCCGGATCTCATCGACGCCTTTCGCGCGCGTGCGCACCTCGTGGACGCTGCCGACGGCTTCGTTGACCTCCAGGTCTGGCAATCTGACCGCGAAGCCGGCGAGATACTCATGGTCAGCCGCTGGCGGGACCGCGCCGCCTTCACGGCATACATGAAGAGCGAAGCCCACGCAACCTCGCACGATCGGATCGATCCCCGCCTTCAACAGCTGATCAGGCTCGAGCGCCTCGAGCACCTCCACACCTACGAAGTCGTAGCCGAGTGAGCCGACCCCCCGGCGCGCCCAGCGGAGGTGCACCACCAAGCTCGGCGATACTGCCCGACGGCTCCCACTTAGAGCTCGTACCGCTCGCCCGCGAGATCGCCCGCCGCCACCGACTCGAGTTCCCCGACGAAGCCGATCGCTACGGCCAAAGAGGACTCGAATGGTGCGTATACGACAACCAATGGCTACTCTCGTGGGCGATCATGGCCGCCGCCGGGTGGGATGACTTCCACGCCCAGCTTGCCTGGCTGGCAGGCATCCTCGAGAGCCGCGACTATCCGGTGGCCCGGCTCGCTCGCGACCTCGAGATCGCCGCAGAGGTGACCACCGGCACGCTGAGCGCAGAGCCAGACCCCCTCCGCGTCGTTCTCCTCTCCGGCGCTGAGGCCATAAGAGCACACCGGCCGACGTCCTCCTGACAAAGCCACGGCTGCACCCACAGCAGCGCTCCGGCCGTCTGCCGCGCGACCAGGCTTACGTCGGTGGACCCGGACCTAGCCACCACGACGCGCCGCGCTGACAAATGTGAGCGATCGATCGAAGCCGGACACGCACGACAGCACCGGCCACGCGGACGCAGGCGCCTGCCTCTCCCAGCACCCGCCGGCGCCCCTTGTTACCCATCGGCTGGCGCGGCTACGCGCGCCGGACGCGTGCGTGCTCACGAAACCGCTTGTCGACGCTCGCTGCGTCGGACGCGCGCAACCGCGCGGAACCGGTCACGCGAGCCGGTGCGAACCGTTCGCGCCCGACGCCGGCGAGCCCTTCGCGATCGCTTTCGTCGTCGGTGCTGAGAACGCCGGCGATTGCTTCGGCTGCGGGGTCCTGACCCGAGCCAGCGCTGCCGGCCATCGCGTTGCCGCGAACGCGATCACCGGGCCACCGGCCGCCGGATGAGTCCACCGCGACGTCCGCCCCCCGGCTCGGACCTCGTCTTCGCCGATAGCGGGGCTCCGAAGTCCCGCCGAAGACATACTCGTGCGTAGGCAAGCTTCGATGCTCCAGTCTCGGGCTCGGCGAGTCCAGTATTTGAAGCTGGTCCCGATGCCGCCTGATTGCGCCGGTACTGTCGGCGTGCGGCTACAGCCCGTCGCTCTTTAAGCGGTTGCAATCACCGCACAGGATCTGAAGGTTCTCCGCGGTCGTGGCCCCGCCCAGGGCGACCGGGATGATGTGATCGAACTGGAGGTCCTCGGGGGATCCGCACTCCAGACAATTGCGGCCGTCGCGCTCGACTACCGTGCGGGCGAGCTGTGGTGAGATCGGAGTTCGGCTGGGTGTCCCGTTCGCCTCGCCGCGCATCAGCGCGTGCGCTGACTTCAGCCGACGTTCGTCGCGCCTGGTCCGATGAAGGACGAGCGCCATGACGTCGTCAGCCGAATGGCCGTCATCATCCCAGTAGAAGCGATCGCGAAACCACCAGAGTGTCCGGCGTGCCTCCGCTCGCAGCGGTATCGGGTGTTCCTGTTGCTCGGCCCGCCATTGTTCGATGACGGGGTCCTTCCAGCGCTCGGGATGAACCTTCGGTCCGCTTTGTAGCGCCCAACGCCCCATGAACATCCGCGGCAGCGTCGCGGAGAGGCGAACCATCTGGAGCTTCTTGTCTTCCCGCAGCATGGCAGTGATCCTCAGCCACGACATCGGCACGGCACACGTGTTCTTGAGCAGCCGTATCTGGGCTACGGACGCGTGCCATCGAGTTGTCGCCAAAGCTATAGCCTGGCGAGAGCGACGGCCGACCGAAAGCACTCGTCAGAGTCGGCGGACCGGCGTCATCGAGTTCGTGGCCAAGGACTCGTCCGCACGCCCGTCGGTGGGCAGACGAACGCGATCGTGCGAGCCGGCCGATTCGGAGCGGTTGTCGCCTTCTCAGTAGTGGCTACGGCAATTCCGCCCGTGCGCTAGGCAGATCTCTGGCGGATCTATACGTTCGCCGTCGTCATGTCACTCGCCGGTGGCGACCCGGCGATCACTCCGGGCCGCGGCACTCGTGCTGCGCACGGCGATTGGGGAAGAGTTCGATGCGTGAGGCACGGTTGCGCGGCCGGGTGGAGGCCCTCTTCGGACGGCCCGAGACGTCGGTCGGGGAAGCCCGGAGACGAGGCGTGAGAGCTGCGATCGTGCGTGGGTCACTGGTTGTGGCTGCGGGCGGCTCGGCGGCCGCGGTCGGGCTGGCGGGCGTGGCCTCGGCGGCGGTGGTGTGCGGAAGCACCGGCACACCCTCGACGGCGGGGACGACCGCGGCATGTGCCTACACCGCGTCAGGGCAGGACACGTTCACGGTGCCGGCGGGCGTGACGTCAGTGGATGTGACCGCCGTCGGCGCGGGCGGCGGGATCGGTGGTAATTCCAACGCCTCGGCCGGCCCGGGCGCCTCGGTCCAGGACGCGGCGGTTCCGGTGACCGCCGGGCAGCTGCTCGGGGTCGTGGTCGGCGGCCCGGGAACCCCCGGAGCGCAATACGCCGGGGGACCGGGAGGAAGCCCGGGCGGCGGGGGTCCCGGCGGAGACTACCCGACGCCCGACCCCACCTCCGCGGGCGGTGGAGGAGGCGGGGGTGGCTATTCCGGACTGCTTGATCCCGCTCAGAACCCACTGGTGATTGCGGCCGGCGGCGGCGGCAGCGGCGGCGCCACCGGCAACTTCGGAGGTGCGGGCGACACCGGGCAAGGCGGCGGCGCCGGCGGTAACGGCGATGCGTCCACCGGCGGTGGCGGTGGCACGAGCGTCGGCGGGGGGAGCGGCGGCGTCGGGGGCGTTCCGAGAGGAGGTTCGGGCACTGCTGGCTCGTTCTTGCGGGGCGGTCAAGGGGGTGCTGCGGACGGGTTTGGCAGCGGTGGCGGAGGTGGCGGCGGTTACTACGGCGGTGGCGGCGGTGGCGGCGCCTTCAACGGTGCGGGCGGGGGCGGTGGTTCCAGCTTCGGCGTGACCGGGCTGACGAACGAGGCGACATCCGCCGCGCCGGCGTCAGTGACGATTCGCTACACGGTCGCTTCCCCGCCGAAGTGTCAACCGATGGCCGCGAGCACCGCGGCCGGCCAGCCGGTCAACGTCCAACTCGATTGCGCCGACAGCACCGGGGCGAGTCTGACCTACGCGATTGACAGCGCTCCGTCGCACGGCACGCTGAGCTCGGTCGATCAGTCCACCGGTCGGGCGACCTACACGCCGAGCAGCGGCTACACCGGCAGCGACAGCTTCACCTATCACGCGACCTCCAGCGACGGGACCTCGCAGACCGAGACGGTCACCATCACGGTGACCGCCAACCTGGCTGACGTAACCGTCGCGATCATCGGCCCAGCCCACGCCGCTGGCGGATCGACGTTCACCGAAACGATCACGGTGGCGAACGCCGGCCCCGCCACGGCCACCGATGTGATCACCGGGCTGATCGTTCCCAGCGGCCTCACCGCCACGAACACCAGCGGTGGGCGTATCTCGCACTCGGTGATCTCATGGACGGCACCTTCGCTCGCCCCGTCCGCGGCTGTGACCTACACGGTGACGTTCAAGGTCGCCGCCCAGATCCACCGCAGGGTGCTGATCGGAGTCGTGTCCGCCTCGACGCACGTCAGGGATCCCCGGTACGCCAACAACGCCGCCGCGACGTTCGTCACGCTCGGATGACCGAGACGCCACGCGCTCAGGATCGACCGCGCGGCGTCCGGGCGAGCAACGCCGTGAGTGCGGCGCGGTCGCGCACGCCGAGCTTGGTCGTCGCCCGATAGACATGGGACTCGACGGTGCGCACCGACAGTGACAGTCGCGCGGCGATCTGAGCGTTGCTCAGACCGAGCGCGACGAGCCGCGCCGTCTCCTGCTCGCGGGCGGTGAGCCCGGGCATCCGCATCGAGGTCACAAGCGTCAGCCCCCCGGCGCCGCAGGCACCAGCAAACCGGCCGGCCCGCGCCCGCTCGCGCCGGGACGCGTCGCCGCTGCTCCGGGCGCGGTGGGCGATCGCCGCCTGCGCGGCCGTTTCGGCGGCGTAGACACGCGCCCCCACGCGTTCGTAGTCGGTGGCGACCGCCTCCAGCGCGGCTGGATCGCCGTCCCGGGCCGCGGCCGCCTGTCGCGCCCACAGCCGCGCCATGCCGGCGCGAGTTGATGCCGCGATCTCTTCCAGGCGGGCCGCCACCCGGGCGGCCTGCCCGCCGACGCGGATATACAGGTGCAGCATCTCGGCCTCCATCAGCACCGCCTCGCCCGCCGCCTCCGCCCGTTCCAGCGCTATCTCCTGCGCGCGAGCGTGATCGCCGTCGGCCGCGAGGACCAGCGGCAGCACGTTGTCGAGCAGCGCGCGCGCCAACGGGTTAGGAGGCCCGCCGTCGACGAGCGAGATCCCGTCCTGCCAGGCCTCGCGGGCAGCGTCGACGTCGCCGGCGGTGGCCCACGCCTCGGCGATCACCGAATGACACACCGGCGCCAGAGCCCGCGGATCCATAAACGCCAGGCGCGCCAGCGCGTCCTGCGCCAGATGGCGGGCATCGTCGAGATCGCCGGCCGGCAAGTCCAGGCGCGCGAACGCAAGCTCGCACAGCGCCGCCCGCGCATCGTCGCCCGCAGCACGGGCAGCGGCATGCCGTCGGACAAGCGCTTGGCGACGCTGCGCCCACTGCTCCGCCGCATAGAACGCGCCGAACAGAGCGACGGCCGCCCGCGGCCACTCGGATTCCACTCCGCCGGAGGTCCGCTCGACGCGATCGAGAACCTCGAGCGCCGCGTGTGGGTCACCGATGACTGCGAGGTCATGGCCGGCCGCTATCGCCGCGATCGCTTTCGCCAGCCCGTCGATGGGCGAGCCGGCCAAAGCTCCCTGCGCGCAGCGGATGGCCTGCTGGGGGCGGCCCGCCGACGAGTGCAGCGCGGCGGCGACCGCTGCACAGGCAGGCTCGACGTTCGCCCGGGCGAGCAGCGCATGCGCGTCCCGCCCCCGCCCCAGACCCCACGCCAGGTTCGTCGCCCTGACAAACAGATAGGAAGTCACCCGCGCGCTGGACCGTGCCGCCTGCTCCAACGCCGCCAGACAGACCTCGGCCTCCTCAAAGCGTCCGACCGCACGCAGCGCGGCGGCCAACGGCAACGCCGCGTCGAGCCCCGCGCGAGCACCGAGCGCCGCGCGGCCCAAGCGGACCGCCAGATCCGGATCGAACGCCGCCAGCGCCGCTTCGGCAGCCTCGGTGAGCGCTGTCGGGTCCCCCGGCTGACCGTCCTCAAGAGCCCACGTCGCCAAGCGCAGGCGGACCCCCTCGTCGGCAGGGTCGAGCTGGCGCGCCAACTCAACATGCAGATCGCGGGCTTCGGTTGCCCGGAGGGAGGCGCGCAGCGCCTCGCCGTACAACGGATGGCCCACCCGCACACCCGCCCCTGCGACCGTCTCGATGCCCGCCAACAGCCCCCGCGTCTCAAGCACGCGCGCCCCGTCCAGCGCACCCAGCCGGTCGAGCAGCTCGAGGCTCGCCGGCTCAATGAGCGTCACCAACGCAAGCGCGCGGCGTTCCTGCGGCGGCAGCGCATCGATGCGCTCGTCGAGCAGATCGAGCAGGCGTCCCGGCGGCGGGATCGACCCGACCCGCCGCCAATGCCCGCGCTCCTGAATCAATGCCCCGCGTTTCAGGCCGGAGGCAACCAGCTCGCGGAGGAACAACGGGTTGCCGGCGCTGGTCTCCCATAGCCAGCGGCGCGTTCCGCGCTCCACCGGCCCGCCGAGGAGATCGCCCGCCACGTCAGCGGCCGCGCTCTCGCTCAGCGGCCCGAGATCCACCCGCGACGCGCCCGCGTCCTTCCACAGCGACGTCACGGCGTCGGGCGCTACAGCACCCTCACGCACCGTCGCAAGCACGCGCACGCCATGACGCATCACGAGCGCCAACAGCAAAGCGGCCGACGCCGGATCCAGCCAGTGGGCGTCATCGATGATCACCACGGGCTTGCCGCCTCGCGCGCGGCGCACCAGGCGGTCACCGGTGCTGCGCAGCACCTCAAGCAGGTCCCCAGCCCCACCCGAAAATGGCTCGAGCAGTCCCGCCAGCGCCCCGAACGGCACCGTCGACGCCGCCTTCGTCGCAAGCACAAACTCGACGGTCATGCCGCGGGCGTGCAAACGTGTGGCGACGGCTCGTGCGGCGAAGCTCTTTCCGATCCCAGCGTCTCCCACAAGCACTGCGCCGCGGCGACGAACCGCCAGCTCCACGCGCGCCAGCGCTTCTCCGCTGCCGACGCGTTCGGCTCCGGCTCCCGCAACCCCTCTAGGCGAGACCGGCAAGGTACCGACTCGAGCGGTCATCACGACCATCCTCTCCAACCCACGCGATCAGCGCAAGCTCGCCGGCAACCGCCACGTTTGGCACCCGCGCTCACGTCGGCGAGAAAGAACTCGTGTTGACGATGTTCGTCGCCGCGCCGGGACTTGGCGCCCACCAACCGAGCGCCGCGACCGACCCACCGCCCCGGCGCCTCACCCCGACCAGAGAAGTAATCCTCCAGGCCCTGAGCCACCTGCTGCTCGTAATACCCGAGCTGGTCGACCGAGTTCCCGAGCTTGCCGATGGTCAACATGGCGGACAGGCCCCCTCAGACGCATCCCCGATGCACGTGGTGTGTCCTGCCTTAAGCGGCCCGTCAGGTTCTGCGATCCGGAGAACCGTGAATGACACATCGGGTGGCCACTGCCGAAATCGAAAAGGCAGAGAGAGTCGTCCTCCTGCCTTTTCAATCAGCAAAGACCGGAAAATACCGGTAATAATCGGCAATAGGAGAGGCTCTCCAGGAGAGGTCTTTTCCCTGGAAATGAGCAGAAAATCAAAGATGACATGCACGACTGAAAATCGTGGTGTCCCGGGTTCGAGTCCCGGTCTCGCCACTGCCTGGAAGTCAGTCGGCCACATGGATGGCAGCTGCCGCTTTGCGCACGGCGGGCATTGGGGGGCGGGACGGTCGAGCTCGATGTCCAGGAACGTCCCGAGCGGGCAACGACGTTGATGCGTTCGCCCACGTCTTCTGGACGTAGCACGATGCATCCGCTGGTGTCGCACGGCTCGGTGACGGCGCTGTCTTCCCGGGCTCCTGATCGTCCATGGCAGGGATCGCTGTGACCCGCCGATTACTACCGGCCTGTGCCGAGTCCGGATCCGCCGCCGGTAAGGCGCAGGTGCAGTAGCTGGTCGACGTGTGCCAGGAACTGGGCGCCGTTCAGCAATGCCGGCTGTGCGCGGCCACGGACGGTGAACGTCATCGCATCGCACGGGGTGGTCGGCTCGCGGATGTTGGCGTCCTCGGCCGCGATCGCCAACGGCTTGCCGCTCGCGCTGAGGAATGCGAAGCGCACTCGCGGAGGGTGCAGCGGCTGAGACGGGCATGCCGTCGCTCCGGGCTGCACGATCGGCAAGGCGTCAATCCACCGCGTGATCTGATCGACCGTCGCCCGGTTGGTGATCTTGAAGGTGAACGCCAAGCCCGCCGTCGTTCCCTGTCGCGTCTGCGATGACGAGCGCGTGATCTGCAGCACGCGCACGCCGCGCGGGACACGCTCGGAGCTTGGGCGGGGCACCAGCCACACGTCCTGGGCGTCGACGCGTACGCCGGTCATCTCAGGTCCCAGCGCGACCAGCGCCACCGATAGCGCGCGTGATCCAACCCCGACCGGGCGCGACCGGAACGCAAATGAGAAACCAGCGTTGGCGGGAACGTTCGGGCCGCCGCTGGCGCCGGTCCCGGTCAGGCGCGACCCAGCGGGCGCGTGACTGTTGACGAATTGGCGGACGCTGTGAAGCGGCGTTGGGACCGTCGAGAACGCATGGTCGTCTATGAGCTTGTTGGCTGGCGCTTCCACCCCGGGGTGGGCCAACAGGCCGCCGTCCCCGGGCGGCTCAGACACCGACGGGATCGCGCCGGCCGGCAGCGGCGCCCGGTGAAGCAGGCGCATCGCGTCGCCCTCGGCCGCAACGCGGTTCTGCGCTTCGGTCCTCGCCGCCACCGCTGGCGGCGGTGGTGCCAGCGCACGAGCAGACGACAACCCACCCGGCCGCGCCGCAGCGATTGCGGAGCTCGCGAACAGGAGCCCAACCACCGCCAGGTAGCCGATCGGCGCACGTCCGCGCATCAGTTCTCACAACCAACCGACGCCCCCAGAGTTCCGCGCTCAACGACGCGCACCCTCGGAAGCCTACTCGGGTCACGTTTTTACTCGAGGTTGTCCCGCAAAGCCTCCGCGGGCCCCCTGGTCCCCGGTCGGTGTGGATGCGCACGACCGGTATCCGACGGGACCCCGACCGCGGAGAAGCACCCCGGCTCGGTGTCACAGCCCGGATTGCTGTCTCGTCCTAGTCATCGCAATCACAAGCGATGGACAGGAGCCGCAGATGAGAATCCTCGTGACCGGAGGGACCGGACATCTCGGACGCGTGGTGGTGGCGCGCCTGACAGGGGAGGGGCATGAGCTCCGCGTCCTCGCTCGCCGGCCGAGCGCCGATTCCGGCGTGGAGTGGATCACGGGCGATCTGGCAACCGGCGAGGGCGTTCGCGAGGCGGTCGCCGGCGTCGATGCGATCGTTCACGCCGCCACCCATTCTCCGGCGGCGCAGCGCGGGCGCTTCCGGCTTGGCGACTTCGTGCGTTCACCCGCCGACGTCGATGTCGAGGGAACCCGCGCGCTGCTTGAGGCCGGCGAGCGCGAGGGGATCGGCCAGTTCGTGCATGTGTCGATCGCCGGTCTTCGGTCCATGCGGCGCCTGCCATACGCTCGCCGCAAGCTCGAGGCCGAAGCGCTCGTGCGCGGCTCGGATGTACCGTGGTCGATCGTCCGGGCGACCGGTTTCTACTGGCTGCTCGAGCGGATGTTCGAGAACATGGTCAGCCAGCCGGTCCTCGCGCTGCCCGCGCATGCGTGCATGGCACCGGTCGACTCCGACGAGTTCGCCGACGAGATCGTCGACTGCGTCGTCCGCCGCCGGCTCGGCGAGCGCGAGGACTTCGCCGGCCCGCAGACGCTGACGATGACAGAGCTCATGGAGCAGTACCTCACCGCCGGCGGACGGACGCGGAGGATCCGTCGGGCGCCGCTGCCGAAGAAGCTCCAGCGGGCGATCACCGCGGGCAACACCGCGGCCTCGGCCGGCGCGCGGCGCGGAACGACCACCTGGGCGCAATGGCTCACAGGTCGCGCAGCTCCTCGATCGCCGGGCGCCGCAGCGCACGTAGCGTGATCAGCCCGGCGGCGAGCACGGTGGCCACGACGGCGACGCCGACCCCGAGTAGGTAGACCCAGGGGATCGAGAGGACATCGGGGGGCGGATCGAACACCCCCGTGAGCACATCGACCAGCGTCACCGACAGCACCGCCGCCATCAGGGCACCGAGAATGAGCCCGCCGCCGGTCACGAAGATCGACTCTCCCCAGACGAAGCCGCCAAGCTGCCCGCGGCGGGCTCCGAGGGCGCTGGCGATCGCAAACGTGCGTCGGCGTTCCTGGAAACCGAGGCCGAGCGCGAGCCCGGTCGCGGCGGCCGCGAGCACAAGCGCGAAACCAAGCTCGATCTGGGTCAGGCCGGACAGTTCGACGGCGGTCAGGTTCGACCCGACGACGTGGCGCTGGTTGACGAGGTTCGTCACCTGGGCACCGGTCCCGACGACGGCGGAGATGCGCCGAGAGACGGTGACCGGACTGGTCCCGTCGGTTTGCACGAGGAAGGTCCCGACGGCGTCTGAGCCGGTGCGGGCGGTGATGTAGGACTGGTTGGCGACAAAAAACGAGTCCTTCGGGGCGGTCGGGAATTCCTTGGCGACGCCCACGTAATGGAACGGGACCGAGGTGAGACGTCTGGTACGGCCGTCCTGCAGCCGCAGCATCAGCCGATCCCCGGGGTGCAGCTGATAGTCGTGGACCGTCTCCTGGCTGACGAGGATCGCGTCGGGCTGGTTGGCGAGCTTCTGCATCAGGGCCGACGCCGTGCCTCCGGCGAACCAGCCGTCCTGGAGCTTGCCCTGGTTGGCGATCGTCTGCGGCCGGACCCCGTAGAGGTCCTGGAGATCGGCGCCGATGTAGGCAAAGCGATGTTGCATCGGCTCGACCGAGCCCACGCCCGGGACCCGCTTGAGCTGGGCGATACCCTGCTGGGCGCCGATGTGGGCGCCGGGTGGCTCGCTCACGGTGACGTCGGCGCCGTTGGAGAGGCGGGCGTCAACCTCGGCCTGGGCCTGGTAGGTGGAATTGAAGACCGACGTCGAGCCGGCGAAGGCCGCGGTGAGGGCCACGAGGGCGACGGCGCGCGCGAGCAGGCGCCGCTGGCGGCTCATGGTCGCCGAGACGGTGGGGGAGAGTTCTCCGGCGAGGGGGCGAAGCGCACCGGTGAGCGGGCGGCGGCCGCGAGTGAGAAACAGATCGGCGATCCGATACGCCAGCAGACCGAGCCCGATCCAGCCGAGCACCGGCGCCAGCAACGCGTACCAGTTGACCGAGACCTGGGCGACGCCCTCCGGCGCGAGCACCAGCTGGTATCCGCTCTGGGAGGCCTGCCAGTAGACGAACCCGGCGATCGCCAGGGCGATGAAGTCCAGCCCGAACCGCGCCCACAGCGGCCCACGCTCGGTGCGGCCGATCTGGCGACGCTGGCCGGCCACCGTGACCGAGCGAGCGTCACGCAGGGCCGGGAGCGCTATGGAGACGGCCGCGATCGCCAGCCCGACGAGGGCCGCGCCGACAGCCCACAGGATGGCCGAGACCGTGCCGGCGCCGAACGACGCCGTTCCGAAGCTGGTGCGTCCGATCAGCAGTGCTGCTCCCAGCCCGACGATCACCCCGAGGACGCCGGCGAACAGCGTCTCCGCCATCGCGATCCCCACCAGTGTCCGGGTCGACGCTCCCCGCGTGCGCAGCAGTGCGGCATCGCGACGGCGGCGATCGGCGCCGGCTGAGGCGATCAGCGCGGTGACCAGGCCGGCAAGGATGGCGCCGGGCAGTCCGAGGAAGAGGAACAGGATCTGGGCGTACAACGCGTCCTGGCGGGCGGTGTCGAGCGCGACGCCGAGGTTGTCTCCGACCAGACCGGCACCGGTGAGGCGGCTCTCGAGGTTGTGCGCCCGCGCGATGACGTCGTCAAACGCGGCGCTCGGGCTGCTCGCGAGCGCGTGGGACAGCCTGACATGGACCTGGGTGTGGATCAGCTCCGGGCGTGAGCGGATGATCGGCGCCTGCACCGCGGCGAAGCGCGCCTGCGGCAACAGGATGACGTTGTCCGGGGGTGCGGAGAGCTGCGAGCCGGGGGGCGCGCCGACCTTCTGAAACAGCGAGTCGGCGTAGGGAAGATCGACGACTCCGCCGACGGTCACCTTGACGGGCTTCGCGCCCGGCCGAGCGATCGTGACCGTGTTGCCCGGGGCGACGTGCAGGTTCGATGCCGTCTGCTGGGCGACCAGGACGCCGTTGAGGCTGCCGGACAGCAGGCGCAACTCGCCCGGGAAGGCCGCGGCGTACCCGGCGGGGATCCCGAGCACGCGGGCCGCGCCGGTCGTCTGCGTGGAGCCGGCCGTGGTTGCGCTCAGGCCCGGCGAGGTGGCGAACTGAACGGGCAGCGCCTGCTTGACGGCCGGGTAGCTCCGGACGGTGGACAGCACCGCCCGCGGGTTGGCGCCGGGCTGGGCCTCGACCTGCCAGTCGATGGCCACCCGGGCGATCGCCCGCTGGGTCATCTTGGCGTTCGTCGAGGAGAGGAAGGCTCCGATCGACGCGATCAACGCGACGCCGACGGCGACGCCCAGCGCCGTGGCGACGAGCCGTACCGGACGGTGGGCGATCAGACCACGGAGCCACTTCAGCGCGACCATGTCGTCTCCCTCGCCTCGGTCTCGATCTGTCCGCTGTGCATCTCCCAGCGCTCCGTCAGCCGCGCGGCCACCGTCAGGTCGTGGGTGGAGATGAGCAACGCCGAGCCCGCGTGGTGGCTGGCAGCCAGGAGGACGTCGACGACGGCGGCTCCATTGGTGCGGTCCAGCTGGCCGGTCGGCTCGTCGGCCAGGATCAGGCTCGGCTCTCCGGCGAGCGCGCGCGCGACGGCGACCCGCTGGGCCTGGCCCCCGGAGATCTCCTCGGGCAGCTTGTCGGCGAGCTCGGCGAGCTCGAGGGTATGGAGCGCCGTGTGCCCCACGTCGCGGGCCTCATGGTCGGTCATCCCGCCGATGACGAGCGGCAGCGCGACGTTCTCGAGGACGGTGAGCGGAGGCAGCAGGCTGGGTCCCTGGAAGACGACCGCCACCCGCCCGGGGCGCAGCTGGTCGCGGCTGCCGATCGCGGGCCAGGTCACAGACCCCACGGTGGGGTCGTCGAGGCCGGCCATCAGGTGCAGGAGCGTGGACTTGCCCGAGCCCGACGGTCCCACCAGCCCGATCACCTGGCCGGCGAACACCTCGCAGTCGGTGGGCTGCAGGGCCACCGTTGCCATCGGACCGGTTCCGTACGTGCGAGCGACGCCCTCACAGCGGACCAGAGGCTGGTCTTCGCTCATTGCTCCACGCGCCCGTCGAGGAGGCGGACCTCTCGGTCCGCGGAGGCGGCCACCTCGGGACTGTGGGTGACGATCAGGACGCCGGCTCCGGCGCCGCCCCGCGCACGGAGAAGGTCCAGGACGCGGGCGGCGGTGACCGAGTCGAGCTCGCCGGTGGGCTCGTCGGCGAGGATCACCGGGGGGTCGTTGGCGAGCGCGACGGCCAGGCCGGCACGGGCGAGCTCGCCGCCCGAGAGCTGAGCCGGGCGAGCGGAGGCACGGTGCTCGATCCCACAGTCGTTGAGCAGCTGCTCGCGCCACTCGCCGTCCCGGGAGCCGCCGCCCATGCGCTGGGCGAGGGCGACGTTGTCGGCGACGGAGAGGTGCCCGACGAGGTTCGCCTGCTGGAAGAGCATTCCGATCCGGGCGCCGCGGATCGCGGCCCGCTCCTCCTCCGGGCGCCGCGAGATGCGTGTCCCGTCGACGCTCACGCTCCCTCCGTCCGGCTCGTCGAGCCCCGCCAGGCACGCGAGCAACGTTGACTTGCCAGAGCCGGATGGGCCGGTGACCGCGACCAGCTCGCCCCCCTCAAGCGTCAACGACACACCCTGGAGGGCAAGCGTCTCGTCGTCGCCGGCATGAAAGAAGCGATACAGATTGCGCGCCTCGAGGACCGCGGTCATCGGGTGAACCGCAGCGAACTGGTGACCTTCCGCCAGGGATCGACGTTGTCCGATCCCTTCGGCGAGGACAGGAGCAGGACGACCTCGCGTCCGTTGTGGACGAAGTCGTAGCGCTCGAAGGCGAGCGTTCCCACCTTGCCCGTGACGGGGTTGGGCTGCGAGTCACCGAGGTAGGTGATGCGGACGGCCGGGCCCGCCGGTCGTGAGACGGTGCTGATCGACTGCAGCTTGAAGGTCTTGACCGAGGCGGCGATCTTCGGCAGTTCCGCGCGCTTGGCCGAAGCGGCGGTGACCGTGCCGTGGGCGGGAAGCGTGAACAGCAGGATCTTGTTCAGCTTGTCGGTGAACGTGATGGCGCCGTGAGCGCTGGAGCGCGACCAGCCCTCCGGCGTGCTCACGGTCAGGCCTTTGCCGGGCACCGAATAGGGGACGTAGGCGATCGTGTCCGGAATGTCGCCGGGTGGGAGCGTCTCGCGCTGGTTCGGGATTCACCCCGCTCGAGGACGACGTGGTCGTGCTGCTCGTTGCACCTGCTGACGCCGCCGTGGTCGTTGCGCTCGAGGAGGCGCCGGCGCTGGTGCTGGAGCTCGATGCCGACCCGCAGCCCGCGATCACGATCGAGATGGACAGTGCGATCAGTGCGGCCAGCGTGCGCATCGGACCTCCGGACGTGGTTGGTCTCATGGCAGCCACCGTAGGCGCGCTGCGGTCACGCGCGGGTTCGGCTGAGTCAACGTCAGGTCAAAACACCGACCTCGCGCTACCGTCCGCCCATGGAGGACCCGCCATCCTGATCGTCGAAGATGACGAGGCGATCGCCGGGGGACTCGTCCGGGTCCTTGAGGGACAGGGCTACGCCGTCGTCGCCTCGGGCTCGGCTCGGGCGCGCTTCGCGCGGCCGAGCCGCCGGTCGGCGCTGGTCATCCTCGACCTCGGGCTGCCCGACGTGGATGGGCTGGACGTCTGCCGGCGACTGCGGGCGACACGGCCCGAGCTCGCCATCCTGATCCTGACCGCGCGTGACCACGAGCTCGACATCGTCGCCGGCCTGGATGCCGGCGCCGACGACTATCTCGTCAAGCCGTTTCGGCTCTCCGAGCTCCTGGCTCGGATTCGCTCGCACCTGCGACGGGCCTCCCCGGGCAACTCCGACGAGGAGGAGCCGTTGCAGCTCGGAGACCTCCGCCTCGATCGCTCGGGCCGCCGTGCCTGGATGGGCGAGGAGGAGCTCTCCCTGCGCCCCAAGGAGTTCGATCTGCTGACCCTGTTCGCGACCAACGCGGGCGTCGCCCTGACGCGGGCACGGATCATGGACGCGGTGTGGGAGACGAGCTGGCTCGGCTCCACCAAGACCCTTGACACCCATGTCCTGTCTTTGCGCAACAAGCTCGGCGCCGACGCGATCGCCACGCTGCGCGGGGTCGGTTACCGCTTCGAGCTGCGATGAGGCGTCGGCTCGTGCTCGCGATCGCCGGCGTCGCCGGGGTCGCGGTCCTGCTGTTCGCCCTCCCCCTCGCACTGGTGCTGCAGCGCAGCTACCGCGACGAGGAGCTGCTGCGCCTGCAGCGTGACACCGACGGGGCGACGCGGGGCATCGACCTGGGCAACGGCTCCCCGGACCGGATCGAGCTGCCGCGGTTCAGCGGCGAGATCGGCGTCTATGACCGCCGCGGGGTGCGGATCGCCGGCAGCGGTCCGCCGGTTGCCGACCAGGCGACGCGGAGCACGCTTCGGACTCGGCTGCCCGTGGGAACCAACCCTGACGGGCGGCTGGTCGTCGCCGTTCCGCTGCTCACCGGTGAGGTCGTGACCGGTGCCGTGCGCGCGCAACGCGGGCAGGCCGCGGTCGCTCGCCGGGCGCACCGGGCGTGGCTGGCGCTCGCCGGACTGGGCGCCGGGCGTGGTGGCGTTGGCCGTACTCGCGGCGCTGGCCCTCGGCCGTCGCCTGTCGAAACCGCTGGACACGCTGGCCGCCGCCGCCCGGCGGGTCGGCGAAGGCGATTTCGCCGCGCGGGCCGCGCCCACGGGGATCACCGAGATCGACGACGTCGGGGCGGCGCTCAACGGCAGTTCGCAACGCGTCCGTGAGCTCATCGGCCGTGAGCGGACGTTCAGCGCGGACGCCTCTCACCAGCTGCGCACGCCCCTGGCCGCCCTGCGCCTGGAGCTCGAGTCCGCCGGGCTCGAATCACCGGAGCGCGAACCGGGACTGACGGCGGCGATGACGCAGGTCGACAGGCTCCAGGGCACGATCGAGACCCTGCTGTCGGTGGCGCGGGGGGCGCCGCCCGGCGAGCGCAGCACCGACCTCAAGGCGGCCGTCACGCGCGCTCGAGACCGCCTGGCACGGCCTCCTGGCCGCCGACGGGCGTCCGCTTCGCGTCGCCACCGACCTCGAGCCGGCCGTCGGCGCGATCTCTGCCGCCGTGCTCGACGAGATCCTCGACGATTCTGATGGAGAACGCGCGCGCGCACGGCGCCGGCGCCGTGACGGTCGCCGTCCGGGCCGTGGGCGATGCCTTCGCCCTCGAGGTCAGCGACCAAGGACCGGGGTTCGGTCTCGACGCCGAAGCCGCGTTCCGCCGCGGGACCGGCGCCGGTCACGGGATCGGACTGGCGCTCGCCCGCTCGCTGGCTCACGCCGAGGGCGCCCGTCTGCAGATCACGCGACCGGGAGCCGGCCCGACGGTGACGCTGCTCGTAACCGCCGTCTGAGCGGACGCGGCTCAGCCGTCCGGGTGGGTCTCGACGGAGGTCTCGCTCGGCGGCCCGGGCTGCGGCGGGGGCTTGCTCTCGGGCTTCTCGTTGTGGCCTCCGAACGCCGAGCGCATCGCCGAGAGGACCTTGTTGGCGAACTCGCCCTCGTTGCGCGACTGGAAGCGCTCGTAGAGCGCGGCAGTGATGACGGCGGCGGGGACGCCCTCGTCGACGGCCGCCTCGACCGTCCAGCGTCCCTCGCCGGAATCCGAGACGCGGCCGGCGAAGTCGTCGAGGTCAGGGGAGCGGGCCAGCGCGTCGGCGGTCAGGTCCATCAACCACGAGCTGATCACCGAACCGCGGCGCCAGACCTCGGCCACGTCGGCGATCTCGATCTCGTACTGGTAGGCCTCGGGGTTGCGCAGCGGCGTCGTCTCGGCGTCGAAGTCGGTCGCCGCCCGCTTGCCGGCGTCGGCATGGCGGATGATGGCCAGCCCCTCGGCGATCGACGCCATCATCCCGTACTCCACGCCGTTGTGGACCATCTTCACGAAGTGCCCGGCGCCGTTGGGCCCGCAGTGCAGGTAGCCGTCCGACGCGGTGCCGCCCCCATCGGTGCGCCCCGGCGTGGGCTCGGCGCTGCCCCGGCCCGGGGCGATCGTCTTGAAGATCGGGTCGAGGTGCTCGACGGGCTCCGTTTCGCCGCCGATCATCAGGCAGTAGCCGCGGTCGAGCCCCCAGACACCGCCGCTCGTCCCGCAGTCGATGTAGTGGATGTCCTTGCGCGCCAGCTGCTTGGCGCGCGCGATGTCGTCCAGGTAGTACGAGTTGCCCCCGTCGATGACGATGTCACCCGCGTCGAGCAGTCCTGCGAGCTTGTCCAGCGTGCCCTGCACGATGCCCGCGGGGACCATGATCCACATGGAGCGCGGGACCTCGAGCTTGCCGACGAATTCCTCCAGCGAGCTCGCGCCCTCCGCCCCCTCGGACTCCAGCTGGCTGACCGCCTCCGCACTGACGTCGTAGACGACGCAGTGGTGGCCGTCGCGCATCAGTCGCCGGACCAGGTTGGCGCCCATGCGCCCCAGCCCGATCATCCCCAGCTGCATTGGCCTGTCTGTCGGCATCGTCCGTTCTCCTCGGGAGTCTCGGTGGTCGGCGGTCTGCTGAGAACCGTAGCGACGCGGAGCTCTGTGCAAGAGTCCCGGCATGAACGTGGACGACCGCACCGTCCTGGTCACCGGAGCCGCCCGCGGGATCGGGCGCTCGCTGGCGCTGGCCTGCGCCCGCGCGGGCGCGCGGGTGGCGATCACCGACGTGCTCGCGCCGGAGCTACGTGACGTGCGCTCAGAGCTCCCCGGCGAGGGGCATCTCGCCGTCCCCTGCGATCTCACCGACGGCGACGCCATCACCGCGATGGTCGGCGCCGTCCAGGCGCAGCTCGGCCCCGTCGAGGTGTGCTTTGCCAACGCCGGCGTGGCCATCGGTACCGATCCGCTGCAGACCCCCGACGACACCTGGGAGCTGGCCTTCGACGTCAACCTGCGCCAGCACGTCCGCCTGGCCCGGTTGCTGCTGCCCGACTGGCTGGAGCGGCGCGAGGGCTATTTCGTGGCCACCGCCTCGGCTGCGGGCCTGCTCACGCAGATCGGCTCGGCACCGTACGCCGTCACCAAGCATGCCGCCGTGGCGTTCGCCGAGTGGCTGTCGGTCACCTACGGCGATCGGGGGCTGCGGGTCAGCTGCGTGTGCCCGATGGGCGTCGACACCGCGATGCTCAACGCCGCCGAGACCGGAACGCTCGAGTCCCTCGGGGCCCGCGTCGTCCGCGCGGCCGGCGACGTGCTCGACGCCCGACCAGGTCGCCACGACGGTCCTCGAGGCGATGGCCGACGAGCGCTTCCTGATCCTTCCGCACCCGGAGGTGGGCATGTTCTTCGAGCGCAAGGGCTCTGACTACGAGCGGTGGCTGGCCGGCATGCGGCGGCTGCAGTCGGCCGTCGGCTAGACCGCCGCGCTCACGAGCGCGACGCGGCCCCCGTCGCGATGTTGGCCGGGCGAAAGTTTCCCGCGTAGGTGACACCGAGTGAGATAGTCACGCTCACCGTGGTTGCACCACTTCGGTCACCCCAGCAGCCGACACCCGTCCTGCAGCATCGACTGAGCGTGTTCAAACTCTCAGCCGCGCAGCTTGACACACTGAGGCGAGCATTTGCCGCGGCCGAGGCGATCAAGGACCAGCGGGGATTCTGGCATTGGGCAGGACTGCACGGCACGCCCGGGTATGACTGCGAGCACTCGGTGCGACAATTCGACAGCCTGTTCCTGCCCTGGCACAGGGCCTATCTGTACCAACTCGAGCTGGCGTTGCAGACCCAGGTGCCCGGCGCGACCCTGCCGTGGTGGGACTGGCCCGGCTCGCGGACCGTCGGAATCCCGCCGGCGTTCGCGCCGGCGCCCCCCGGTGACCCGGAGAACCTGCTGGCCGGACTCGCCATGCCGTCACTGCCCAACGCCCCCGATGGCTGGCCGGAGCACACCTCCCGCGCACCGGCGCCGGCGGCTCAGCTTCCCGACCAGGCCACCGTCGATGCCGTCCTCGACCTTCCCCACTTCGACGACTTCTCGTTGCAGCTCGAACAGCAGCTGCACAACCGGGTGCACGTCTGGACCGGGGGCACGATGGCGAACGTGCCCACCGCCGCCTATGACCCGATCTTCTGGGCGCATCACACCATGGTCGACCGCGTCTGGTCGCTGTGGCAGGTCGAGCACTCCAGCCCGGGGCCGCCGCCCCAGGCGTGGACGACGCAGCTGCGCGCCGTCGACATGACCGTGGGCGACGTGTTGAGCACCGAGCGGCTCGGCTACGACTATGCGGCCAGCGCGGCGTCGATCGGGGTGCACGGATGAAGCGCTACACGACTCCAGAGACGTTCGCGGTGCCGACGTGGGAAGGCCAGCCGGCGTTCAAGCGCGCCGATCTGGTGTTCGACGGTGTGGATCACGGCGGCGACTCGTTCGTCGGGCGGATCTTCCTCGCCGCCGACGCGGACGAGACCACGCCGACGACGATCGACAAGGGCTATGCCGGATCGCTGTACGTGTTCGGCCATGGCCGGTGCTTCGGCGATCCCGGCCACTGCCAGGTGCCATCGGGCCCGATCCATCCCTTCGACTACCGCCGTCCGCACATGCTCACCCCGCAGGTGCATGTGGTGCAGATCACCGAGGCGCTCCGCGCGCTGAACGCCGCGGAGTTCGCCGTGACGGTCGTCCCGACGACGGCGACCGGGCAGGCCGCGGGCGACGTACTCTCGCTGACCGGCGTCTCGCTGGTCACCTACGACTGATCACGCGGCCCCGCCGGGCTACGCTGAGTCAGTGAATCTGTGTGAAGGGGAGAGCCGTCGATGAGGACCCACAGCCGACAACCACCGTGTGACGCAAGCTCAGGCGGCCGGCAGCTGCGCGTCCACGGCGACCACGACCTCGTCGGCCACCTTGAGCGTGCCGAACAGGGCCGAGTACGGCTTGATCCCGTGGTTGGTCTGCTTGACCGTCGCGCTCCCCGTCAGCTGGCCGCCGTCGTCGATCGTCAGCGCGAACGAGACCGGCGCGCGGCGGCCCAGGAGCTCCAGCTCGCCGTCGACGTCGAAACCCCCCCCGGGGCCCTGCCGCACCCCAGAGGACTCAAACACGACCGTGCATCCCTTGAGGATGTCGTCGTCGATCGTCTGCTTGATCCCGTCCTTGTCATCGTCGCCGAGCCTGGTCATCCCGCCGGTGCCCTCGAGCACGCGCATCGACCCCGCGTCGGCGGTCAGGGCGATCGACGATGCGGCGGGATCCTCGGCCAGGTGAAGCGTGCCCTCCCACGAGCCGACCTCGATCAGCAGGTCGTGCCCGGCCTTGGCCGCGGCGCCGCCGCGCTTGGTCCTCACCGTGAGGGTGCCGTGGTCGGAGTTCAACGTATAGGTGCCGGGCGAAGCGGGCATGCACAATTCCTGTGAGGGTGATGACTTGCGTCGAGATACTGGCATAGAGGGGAAGCGATGATCGAATCAGGCGTCGTCAACGCGACGCAGCAGGTGGCGGTCGACTGGCTACGTGAGGGCCGGCGCTTCGTGCAGGCGCTGCTGATCGAGGTCGAGGGGTCCGCTCCGCTGCCGGAAGGCGCGATGATGGTCATCGACGAGCACGGCCACATCGAGGGCTCCATCACCGGAGGCTGCGTCGAGGGGGCGGTCGTCACCGAGGCCGAGGCGATCATGGCCGGGGACCGCGGGCCCGGCGTGCTCACCTACGGGATCTCCGACGAGCTGGCCGGCACCGTCGGATTGATGTGCGGTGGGATCGTGCACATCTTCGTCTCCGAGCCCACCGGGGAGGACGCCCGCACCGAGCTCGCCGCGCTCGAGGCGCACGCCGAGGGCCGTCCCGCGGCGATCGCCACGCTGCTCGACGGCGAGCAGGCCGGCGCACGGCTGGCCGTCACCGAGGAGACCGCCACCGGCACCATGGCCGGTCCTGACCTGCTCGATCGCAACGTCACCCGCGAGGCCCAGGGGCTGCTCGAGGAGGGTAAGACGACGGTGCGCCGTTTCGGCGCCGACGGCGCCACGCTCGGCGACGAACAGCGCGTCCACATCCGCTCCTACGCGCTGCCGCCACAGATGTTCATCATCGGCGCGATCGACTTCTCGGCCGCGCTCGCGCCCTTTGCGTCAGCGATCGGCTACCAGGTCACGATCGCCGACGCGCGCGACCGCTTTGCCCGCTCACCGCGCTTCGCCGCCGTCGCCGACGTGCGCATCGGCTGGCCCCAGGAGGTCATGGCCGACCTCGAGCTGGGTCCGCGTGACGCGGTGCTCGTCTTCACCCACGACTCCAAGTTCGACGAGCCGGCACTGATCGGCGCGCTGAACACCAACGCCGGGTACATCGGCGCGCTGGGGAGTCGCAAGACGACGGCCGACCGCGAGGAGCGCCTCCGCGCCGCCGGCGTCTCAGACGCGGACCTGGCGCGGGTGCACGCGCCCTGCGGCCTGGACATCGGCAGCCGCACGGCCGAGGAGACGGCCGTCTCGGTGCTGGCCGAGATCATTGCCGACCGCGCCCGGCGCGCGGGTCAGCCGCTGCGCCAGACCGACGGTCCAATCCACGGACGCGACCAGGCGGCCTAAGCGGACGCCGACTAGAGCCTGATGTCGCGGTCGGCCAGCCAGTCAACCACGGCGTCGGGCGGGTCGCCCTCCCACTCGGCCTCGGCCGCCAACCGCAGCAGCTTGGCCGGCTCGGCGCCGTACTCGTCGGGGCGGAAGCGAAGGTAGACGGTGACCGCGCCGGCCATCGAGAGCGAGCCGTTGGCCACCGCCGGGTCGAGCTCTGAGAGCACCGTGCCGACGCGCTCCTCAACATCGTCGAGCGCCCGGATCGGCTCGTCGGCGTCCTCGAAGGCCCGCTCGAAGTCGCCGATGGCGGCGTCGCGGTCGTCGGGGTCGACGAGGTCGCAGGCGCGGCGCGCGGCCTCGGCCAGGGTGAGCGGATCGGGATCTCGTGGCATGCCGTGATTATTCCTCAGGCACGCCGCCGCGCAGCTCCTGGAGCCATGCCGCGGCGTCGCCGTCCGAGGGCGCACGCCAGTCAGAGCGCGGCGACAGCGATCCGCCTGAGCCCACCTTGGGCGCGTTGGGCACCGCCGAGCGCTTGAACTGGCTGGTCTTGAAGAAGCGCACCAGGAACAGCTCCAGCCAGTGGCGAATCTCGGCCAGCGAGTACGCGTTGTGGTTCTCGACCGGGATCAGGTCGGGCCACTCGCCCCGGCTGCGGTCTCCCCAGGCGTACTCGGCGAGGAACGCCACCTTGCTGGGGCGGTAGCCGAAGCGCAGGATGTAGTAGAGGAAGAAGTCCTGGAGCTCGTACGGCCCGACCGTCTGCTCGGAGTCCTGGTGCGGACCATCGCCCTCGTCGTCGCCGGGGACCAGCTCCGGCGAGATCGCGGTTTCGAGCACCGAAGTAAGAACCTCGTTGGCCGCCTCGCCGAACAGGTCGGCGCCGATCGCCCAGCGCAGCAGGAAGCGGATCAGCGTCTTGGGGACCGACGCGTTGACGTTGTAATGCGACATGTGGTCGCCGACGCCGTATGTGCTCCACCCCAGGGCCAGCTCGGAGAGGTCGCCGGTGCCGAGAACCAGCCCGCGGTGGTAGTTGGCCAGGCGGAACAGGTGTGAGGTCCGCTCGCCGGCCTGCACGTTCTCGAAGGTCACGTCGTACTGGGCCACGCCTTCGGCGAATGGGTGATGCAGATCACGCAGCATCTGCATCGCCGCCGGGCGGATGTCGAGCTCCTCGGCGCTGACGCCGAGCGCGTTCATCAGCGCATGGGCGTTGCCGAGCGTCCGCGCGCTCGTGGCGAAGCCCGGCAGCGTATAGCCGAGCACGTTGGAGCGGGGCAGGCCCAGGCGGTCGACGACCCGGGCGGCGACGATCAACGCGTGTGTGCTGTCGAGACCGCCGGAGACGCCGATCAGGATCTTCTCGATCCCGGTGGCCAGCATCCGGGTCTGCAATCCCCTGACCTGGATGTTGTAGACCTCCTCGCAGCGCTCGTTACGGCTCGCCGGGTTGGCCGGCACGTACGGGAAGCGCTCGACCCGGCGCTTGAGCGGGAGCGGCGCGGCGAGCTGGGCGTGCTCGTCGAGCTCGAAATCGATCCGCCGGATCGCGCGCAGGCGCTCGCGCAGGTCGCCGATCGTGTCTCCGTAGCTGGAGATGCTCATCCGGTCAGAGTGCAGACGGTCGAGGTCGATGTCGCCGGTGATCAGCTCCTCGTCGTCGGAGAAGCGGTGTGCCTCGGCCAGCAGATCGCCGTTCTCGCAGATCAGCGCCTGGCCATCCCAGGCCACGTCGGTCGTCGACTCGCCGAGGCCGGCCGCTGCGAACACGTAGGCCGAGACCGTCTTGGCCGACTGCGACTCGCACAGCATCCGCCGGAACTCCGCCTTGCCGATCGTGATGTTGCTCGCCGAGAGGTTGGCCAGAACCGTTGCCCCGGCCAACGCCCCGTAGGTGCTCGGGGGGATCGGGCTCCACAGGTCCTCGCAGATCTCCACGTGGAGGACGAAGCCGGGGACGTCGCGGCAGGTGTAGACGATGTCGGGACCAAACGGCACGGTGGTGCCGAGGACGGTCAGCTGACCGCCGATCAGATCACGGGCGGCCCGGAACTGGCGCTTCTCGTAGTACTCGCGGTACTCGGGCAGGTAGCTCTTGGGCGTGGCGCCCAGGATCTGGCCGCGGTGGATCACGAGCGCCGCGTTGAACAGCCCGCCCTCGCTGCGCACCGGCGCCCCCACGATCAACACCGGCTCCAGGTCCACGCTGGCGGCGAGCACGCGCTGCAGTCCCGCCTCGACCCCGTCGAGCAGCGCGGCCTGGTGAAACAGATCCTCGCTCGAGTAGCCCGCCAGGCCGAGCTCGGGGAACACGACCATCGCCGCGCCGGTCCGGTGTGCGCGCCGCGCCAGCTCGACGGTGCGCTCGGCGTTGAAGGCCGGATCGCCCATCCGCACATGGGGGACGGCCGCGGCCACGCGCACGTAGCCGTGGCTGTACAAGGATCGAAACGGGGGGGTCATGGCTGCATTGTCGCTGCGCCCGCCCCTGAACGCCGGGTGGATGCCGTCACTCAGAAGCGCAAGAGCGCCGCGAGAGGTCGCGCCGGAGGCAGTGCGTCCTGGGGTTCGTCGTAGGCCATCACCGCCGCATCCTGGAGCAGCGCCGCCTGCACCGCCGCCTCGCGGAGGTCGATCCCCGTCTCCATCGGCGTCCCTTCGGCGGGGCAGGTGCCATCCCCGTCGGCGACCAGCAAGCCGCAGCTGGGGCAGCGCCCCCCGGTCGCCGAGAAGTCCCGGCTCAGCAGGAGTGTCTTCACCCGGCGCTCGTTGAGTGCCTCGAGCGTGTCGGCGACGCCGGTGACCGCACGCATGGTCTCGGTCAGCTCCGCGAGCGCTCGCTCGGCCGCCTCCTCTCGCTTGGCATCGATGACGCCGGCGACCGCGTCGCGGACTTCGCTCTCGGTCGCCGAGGCGACATCGACGTCGAGGTGGGCGGCGGCGAGCAGGGGGCGCAGATCGTTGTGCAGCAGATCCTCGAGTCGCGCCACGGCCTCCACCGGTCCGGAGAGTGCGAGCGTCGTGAAGGCGTCCTGCTGCCAGTCGTGGTAGATGGCCTGGGCGAGAGCGCGGAGATGGGCCTCCATGTCGTGCTCCTGAGTGTGCTCGCCGGAGGCGCCGCCCTGGCCGTGGCCGCGGACGTAGTCCTTAATCGTCTGCCGAGCGGTGACCCGTGACCCGTCGCCACGGTACACGTCGCCGGTCCGGCTGGTGACGAGAGCGGCGCACCATCGCTCGTCGTCTCCCTGGACGACGAGCGGCTCGACGTGGGCGACACGGCTGACGAACACCCTCGAGGTCGTCGGTCGCGGCAACGCCACCGTCTCGAACAGGTCGTCCTGCCCTGAGCAGAAGACGGCCAGTGCGCGCGCCCCCGACACGGGCAGGTCATCGGACGCCAGGTAGCCCTCGAGCCGCGAGATGTCCGCATCGAGCGCCGATCGCTCGGCGTGATCGAGTGAGTCGTCGTCCTCGGCGAGCCGGCGGGCCTCGTCGATCAGCGCCCGTGCCTGGGAGGCACGCGCCGGCGCGGTGGCGAACTCCTCGGATTCGAGGTCGAAGTCGAGACTGATGACCGGGTGCCCGCCGGTGCGCTCGAGCAATCGGCGGGCCGTCGTGGCGGGGCCGCTCATCTGTCTTCGGCGCCCTGTCCGCTGCCACGCGTGCCGGAGGCGTGATCCTCGTCGTCGTCGGCCGTCGGAGCGCGATACGGGTCAGAGTCGGCGTCCGGATCGGGATCGCCCACGTGGGTGTTGAGGGCGTGGTGGGGATCCTGGGCCTGCTCAGCGTCATCCGGCTCGTCGGTGGCGTGCAACGGCGCCGAAGATGACTTGGGCTCCAGCGGGCGATCGGCCGCCTCCGCCGGATCGGGGTTGCGCTCATAGACACGCTCGGGCTCGTGGCGAGGTCCGGTGTGGGGATCTGATTCCGGCATCAATGCTCCTTCCGCGGAGGGCGACACGCGCTCCGTTACCCATCGCGCGCGGCGCAAAACTTGCGCTGACAAGCAGGGGGGTAAAGTCTCAGGGACAGAGCGTGACATCCTCGAGCCCCTCAGCCCCATATCTCGTCGGCGACGACGGGGTCGCGACCTGGTCTCAGCGTCACGCCGACGCGTGGATCGGGCTGCTGGAGACGCACAAGCGGCTGACGCGAATGCTCGATGCCGAGCTCGAAGCGCGCTACGGGCTCACCCTCTCCAGCCTGGAGCTGCTGGCCCGCCTGGGCGCCGCCCCGGACCGTTGTCTGCGTCTATCGGCGCTGGCCGCAACCGCCGGACTCAGCCTGAGCCGGGTGTCGCGGATCGCCGCGGCCCTCGAGTCCCGCGGGCTGATCACTCGCGAGCCGTGCGCCGAGGACGCGCGGGCGGTCGAAGCCCGCCTGACGGCGGACGGCTTGGAGCTGATGCGCCGAGCTCAGCGCACCCACTTCGACTCCGTGCAGCGCGCGTTCTTCGACCAGTTGGACGCCGAAGAACTCAGGACGTTGGCGTCGGTGTTCGGCCGGATGGCGCCGCGCGCGGCCGAGTCCTGCACCGAATAGGGACCTCTGGCCGCCGCTCCCGTCAGCTCCGCGCCGGAGCCGGCTCCGGACGCCAGATGCCCGGGTCGGGCAGCGGCGTGAGCGCCGGCTCGATCCGGCTGCGCTCCGACTCGAGGAACGGCGGGAGGACAAGCCGGCGGCCCAGCAGCTCCGGATCCTCGTCGACGGCGAAGCCGGCGCCGTCGAGGGTGGCCAGCTCGTAGAGGACGCCGCCCGGCTCGCGGAAGTACACCGACTCAAACCAGAAGCGATCGATCACGGGAGTCGGGCGGAGGCCACCGGCGGCCACGTGCCCCCGCCAATCGGCGATCTCGGAGGCGAGCACCGACCACGCGACGTGGTGCACGATGCCGGCGCCCGGCATGCCCCGCTCATTTGAGGCCTCGAAGACGATGCGGCCACCGCGGTGCTCGCCTCGGGCCTCGTCGTCGTGGGGCTCGACCACCGAGAAGCCGAGTACGTCGGTGACGAGCGCCTCGCTGCGCGCCGGGTCGTGCACGAGCGCGTGGACCGCATCGAACCCCTGCAGGGCGAACCGGGCCGGCACCTCGCGGTGGGCGGCGACCAGCGGTGCGTCTGACACCGCGCTCACGACCAGCTCGTGGCTCATGCCCTCGGGATCGGCGAACCGCAGGCGGCCGGGCCCGCGCTCGAGGGCCACACCTTCGGCGTCCAGCCGGTCGGCCCAGAAGTCGAGCGCCTCGTCGCTCGCGACGCGATGGGAGATGCGATCGATCATGCCGGCGCCCGGCCGTCCCGGCCGCGCGCCCGGGTATTCAAAGAACGTGATGTCGGCGCCTGGCGAGCCGTTCTCGTCGGCGTAGAACAGGTGATAGACGCTGGGGTCGTCCTGGTTGACGGTCTTCTTGACCATCCGCAGGCCCATCACCCGCGCGTAGAAGTCGACGTTGCGGGGGGCGTCGCCGGTGATCAGCGAGATGTGGTGGATGCCTTCGATCGGTTGCATGGCTGCCTCGGTGTCAATGGTTACTTGCTAGAGCAAGCTAGCACCAAATGCTTGCGCACGCAAGCATCCCCGGCGGCCGGGGAGGGCGTCGGACGGCGAGACTGGGTACGTTGACCGCGGTGCGCGCGTCGCTGTTCATCACCTGCTTCAACGACACGCTGTTCCCGGACACGGGCCGGGCGGTGGTGGCGCTGCTGGAGCGTCTCGGCGTCGAGGTCGACTTTCCGCTGGAGCAGACGTGCTGCGGCCAGATGCACTTCAACACAGGCTACGCGCAGGAGACGATCCCGCTCGTGCGCCACTTCGTGCGGACGTTCGGCGACAGCGAGGTGGTCGTCTCTCCATCGGCGTCGTGCGTGGGGATGGTGCGCGACGCCTACCCGCGGGTGGCCGAGCTGGCGGGCGACCGGGTCCTGGAGCGCGAGGTGCGCGAGCTCATCCCCCGGGTCCTGGAGCTGACCGAGCTGCTCGTCGACCGCTTGGGGGTGGAGGACGTGGGTGCCGCGTTCCCGCACCGGGTCACCTACCACCCCACTTGTCACTCGCTGCGCATGCTGCACGTCGGCGACCGGCCGCTGCGCCTGCTGCGCGCGGTCAAGGGCATCGACCTGCAGGAGCTGCCCGAGGCCGACGAGTGCTGCGGTTTCGGCGGGACGTTCTCGGTCAAGAACGCCGACACCTCGATCGCGATGCTGACCGACAAGGTCCGCACGATCCTCGACACCGGCGCCGAGGTGTGTGCGAGCGCCGACAACTCCTGTTTGATGCACATCGGCGGCGCGCTCTCGCGCCAGCGCGCGGGTGTGCGGACCATGCACATCGCAGAGATCCTCGCCCACACCGACGCCGCCGCGAGTGGGTGAAACTCCCTCGATGTCGCCGAATTTCACCCAATCGGACTTTCCTGACGCCGCCCGGACGGCGCTCGCCGACACCCAGCTGCGGCGCAACCTCGGGCACGCGACGCACACGATCCGCGCCAAGCGCGCCGGCGTCGTCGCCGAGCTCGCCGACTGGGAGGAGCTGCGCGAGGCCGGCCGCGCGATCAAGGAGCGGACCCTGCGCCATCTTGACGCCTACCTGCTGGAGCTCGAGGAGTCGGTGACGAGGGCCGGCGGGGTCGTGCACTGGGCGCGCGACGCCGAGGAGTCCAACCGGATCGTCGGCGACCTGATCGCCGCCCACGGCGCCGACGAGGTGGTCAAATCCAAGTCGCTGACGACCGAGGAGACCGGACTCAACGAGGCGCTCCAGGCGCGCGGGATCCGCCCCTGGGAGACCGACCTGGCGCAGCTGATCATCCAGCTGGGCCATGACATGCCATCGCATATCCTCGTGCCGGCGATCCACAAGAACCGCACGCAGATCCGCGACCTGTTCCGCCGCACGCTGCCCGATGCTCCCCCGGACCTCTCCGACGATCCGCGTGAGCTGGCCGAGACCGCCCGTGTGCATCTTCGCCGGCTGTTCCTCGAGGCCAAGGTGGGGATCAGCGGCGCCAACTTCGCCGTCGCCGAGACGGGGTCGGTCGCGGTCGTGGAATCCGAGGGCAACGGCCGCATGTGCACGACCCTGCCCGAAGTCCTGATCAGCGTGATGGGGATCGAGAAGGTGATCCCCACCTGGCAGGACCTCGAGGTCTACCTGCAGCTGCTGCCGCGCTCCTCGACAGCCGAGCGGATGAATCCCTACACGTCGGTGTGGACCGGGGTGAGCGACGGCGACGGGCCGCGCGAGTTCCATCTCGTGCTCGTCGACCACGGCCGCACCAACGTGCTCGCCGACGAGATCGGCCGCCAGGCACTGAACTGCATCCGCTGCTCGGCCTGCCTGAACGTCTGCCCGGTCTACGAGCGCACCGGCGGCCACGCCTACGGCGCCACCTATCCCGGCCCGATCGGAGCCATCCTCACGCCGATGCTCACGAGCCTCGACGAGGCCGGCTCGCTTCCGTATGCCTCCAGCCTGTGCGGCGCCTGCTACGAGGTCTGCCCGGTCAAGATCAACATCCCTCAGGTGCTGGTCCACCTCCGGGGCGAGGTCGTGCGCCACAAGCGAAACGATGCTGAGCACGTCGCCATGCGCGCGCTCGCGCGCGTGTTCGGTCATCGCCGGCTCTACGAGGCCGCGCAGCGCGCCGGCCGGTTCGGGCAGTGGCCGCTCGTACGCCGCGGGAAGATCGAGCGTCTCCCCGGACCGCTCGCGGGCTGGACGGCGGCCCGCGATCTGAGAGCCGTTCCGCCCCAGAGCTTCCGCGAGTGGTGGCGCGAGCGGGAGCGAGACGGCGGACCGACCTGATGAGCGCCGCCCGCGACGAGATCCTCCGCCGGATCAGAGCCGCCCTCGATGATGTGCCGGCCCGCGAGGCGCCGCGTGACGTGCCCGTCGTCCGCGACTATCGCCGCCGCGACGACCGCCCACGGGCTGAGCTGATCGCGCTGCTCTGCGAGCGGGTGGGCGACTACCGCGCCGACATTCGCCGGGTCGCGGCCGCCGAGATCACCGAAGCGGTTCAGAGCGCATGCGCGGAGCTGGGCCTCACACGAGTGGCCGTCCCGCCGCAGCTGCCGGCGCACTGGCGCCCGGAGACGGTCGAGGTGGTGGAGGACCACGGCCTCAGCGCCGCCGAGCTCGACGGCCTCGACGGCGCGGTCACGGGCTGCGCCACGGCGATCGCCGAGACGGGCACGCTCGTGCTCGACGGCCAGGCGCTCAGCGGCCGCCGCCTGCTCACGCTCGTCCCTGACCACCACATCTGCGTCGTGGGCGCCGAGCAGGTCGTCGGCCAGGTGCCAGAGGGCGTGGCCGCGATCGCGTCCGCAGTCGCCGAGCGCGCGGTCCCGGTGACGTTCGTCTCCGGCCCGTCGGCCAGCTCGGACATCGAGCTCGAGCGGGTGGAGGGCGTTCACGGGCCGCGCCACCTCATGGTGCTTGTCGTCGAATAGATCCCACCCGCCCAACTACGCTGAACGCATGACCGACGCCGAGCTGTGGGATGACGCGATCGCGGAGCGGATTGCGGCCGCCAACGACCCCGGCCGCCCGATCGTCGTCGCCTCCGGCATCTCGCCGTCGGGACCGATCCACATGGGCAACCTGCGCGAGGTGTTCACCACCCACCTGGTCGCCGAGGCATTGCGCCGGCGCGGCCGCGACGTCGTGCACCTGCACTCGTGGGACGACTACGACCGCTTTCGCAAGGTCCCCGCGGGGGTCGATCCGTCGTTCGAGCGCTACGTCGGGATGCCGCTGGCCGCGATTCCCGATCCCGAGGGCGGCTCGGGCTCCTATGCCGAGCACTTCATGGACGAGCTCCGAGCCTCGCTCGACGTGCTCGGGATCCAGATGACCGAGGTGCGGCAGTCCGAGCGCTATCCGTCGGGGGTCTACAACGCCGCGATCCGGCGGGCGATGGACGAGCGCGGCCGTGTGTTCGATGTGCTCGCCGGCCAGCAGACCCCGGGCCGCCACGAGCGGCCCCTGGCGCAGCGCCGCCGTGAGTATTACCCGTTCAAGCCCTACTGCCCGGTGTGCGGAACCGACAACACCCGCGTCACCGGCTACGGCGACGAGACCGTGCGCTACGAGTGCCGCTGCGGGCACTCCGGCGCGATGAGCCTGGCCGACGGCGAGATGATCAGCGGCAAGCTGGTATGGAAGGTCGACTGGCCGATGCGCTGGGCGCATGAGGGGGTGGCCTTCGAGCCCGCCGGCGAGGATCACCACGCGCCCACCGGCAGCTTCACCGTCGGCCGCACGCTCGTCTCCGAGCTCTACGGCGGCCAGGCGCCCGACTCGGTCGTCTACTCGTTCGTCTCGCTGGCCGGCGTCGGCGGCAAGATGTCGGGCTCGGTCGGCGGGGCGGCGATCCCGGCCACCGCGCTCGACGTGATCGAGCCCGCGATCGTGCGCTGGCTCTATGTCCGCCGCCTCCCGTCGCAGTCGTTCGCCATCGACTTCTCTCCGCGTGCCATCCAACGCCTCTACGACGAGTGGGACCGGTTGGAGGCCCGGGTCGCGTCCGGCGAGGCCGAGGGCAGCGAGGTCGCCGTGCACCGCCAGAGCGTCGAGTCCTCGGCCGGACCGCTGCAGCGCACGGCGCGCCCGGTGTCGTTCCGGCTGCTGTCCTCGGTGGCCGACATCACCCAGGGCAACCGCGAGCAGATCGCGCGGATCGTGTCCGCCCACCTCGACGGCGCAGCGCCGGATCCACAGGCGCTGCTGGCCGAGCTCGAGCCGCGTCTGAGCTGCGCGATTCGCTTCGCCACCGAGGTCGTGCCCGAGGACGAGCGCACCCGGATGCGGGACGATTTTGCCCGCGACGTCTACGAGCAGCTCGACGCGACGATGCAGCGCGGCGTGGAGCTGCTGGCCGAGGGCCTGGGGCGTGACTGGACGATCGAGGGACTGACAACGCTCGTCTACGCGGTGCCCAAGACGCTCCACGGCCTACCGGTCGATGCCGAGCCCAGCGCCGAGGTCAAGGCCGCCCAGCGGGCGTTCTTCAAGGCCGTCTACCGGTTGCTCGTCGGCGCCGAGACGGGTCCGCGGCTGCCGACGCTGCTGCTCTCGATCGGCCAGGACCGCGCCCGGCAGCTGCTCATCGGCGACTGATCGCATTTCGCCTGCCATCGAAGTGACGCGCGGCTAGGTTGAGGTGGCGATGGCCACCACGCAACCGGTAAACCCGACCCGGCAGACCGACGCCGGGCGCAGCGCTCGCCGCTGGACGCTCGTCGCGATGAGCCTCGGATTTGCCGTCGTCCAGCTCGACATCAGCGTCGTCAACGTCGCGATCAAGTCGATCGGCAGCGCGCTCGGCGGCGGCGTGAGCGCCCTGCAGTGGGTGGTCAACGCCTACACGATCGGCTTTGCCGCGTTCATCCTGACCGCGGGCGCGCTCGGGGACCGGATCGGGGCGCGGCGGGTGTTCGTGAGCGGGTTCCTCCTGTTCCTGGTCGCCTCGATGGTGTGCGGCCTGGCCCCCGATCTCGGCGTGCTGGTCGGCGCCCGCGCGATCCAGGGGATCGGCGCCGCCGTGCTCGTGCCCTCGTCGCTGACGCTGCTCAACCACGCCTACACCGAGCCGGCCGCCCGCTCGCGCGCCGTCGGGCTGTGGCTGGCGGGAGCCAGCCTCGCGCTCTCCGGGGGGCCGCTGATCGGCGGCGCGCTGATCGCCACCCTGGGCTGGCGTGCGATCTTCTTCATCAACGTGCCGGTGGCGCTGGCGGGGATCTACCTGACCCGGCGTTACGCGACCGAGACCTCGCAGTCGCGCGACCGGGGTGTCGACGTCGGCGGCCAGGCGCTCGCCGTGGTGACGCTCACGGCGCTCGTGGCGGCCACGATCGAGGGCGGCGCCCACGGCTTCGGCTCGCCGCTGGTGCTCGCCGGATTCGCCCTGGCCGCGGCGGCGGGCGTGGTGTTCGTGGCGGTCGAGGCGCGGGGAGCGCGACCGATGCTCCCGCTGAGCCTGTTCGAGAACCGGACGTTCAGCGTGACGGCGGCCATGGGATTGCTGATCAACACCGCCTTCTACGGCCTGATCTTCGTCTTCAGCCTGCTGTTCCAGCGCGAGCAGGGGCTGACGCCGCTCCAGACCGGCCTCGCGCTGGCGCCGATCATGATCGCCATCACCTTCGCCAACCTGCTGGCCGGGCGCATCGACCAGCGCTTCGGACCGCGCCGCACGGTCGCGGTGGCGATCGTGGTCGTGGCCGTCGCGTGCGCCGCCCTGCTCGGCGTCGGCGCCTCCACCGGTTACGGCGCGATGGTCGTCCAGCTGACCGCGCTCGGGGCCGCCGCCGGGTCGATCATCCCCGTGCTCACCTCCGAGCTGCTGGGCAGCGTCGACCGCACGCGCTCGGGCGTGGCTGCGGGGACGCTCAACACGCTGCGCCAGACCGGCTCGGCGATCGGCGTCGCCCTGTTCGGCTCGCTGCTGACAGGCCGCGGCGGCTTCACCGCCGGGGTGCACAACTCGTTGGCGATCACCGTCGGCCTGTGCGTGGCCATCGGTGCGCTCACGCCGCTGCTGCGCGATCGCGCCGGCTGAGGGGACACCGGCCGGCTGCGCCCGGGGCGGCGTCAGTCGGCGTCGACGGCAAGGATCAGACCGGCGCCGATCGGGACGAGCGCCGAGTGCAGGTGCGGGTCGGTCTCGACCAGCCGGTTGAACGCGTCGAGCTCGTCGGCATGTGAGATCGCGTTGTCGATCGCCACGGTCGCCCCCGGCGCCAGCACGCGTCGCAGGTTGGCCCAGTAGCCCGTGTACTCGGGCCGCTCGGCGTCGAGGAAGATGAAGTCCCACGCGTCGTCGTCGTACTCGGTCAGCGCCTGGGCGGCTCCGGCGGTGCGCAGCTCCACGGCGCCGTCCAGCCCGGCTCGCTCCAGGTTGGCGCGGGCCTGCTCGGTGCGCCGGGGATCGAGGTCGAGGGTCTGCACGCCACCGCCGTTCGCCTCCACGGCGTCGGCCAGCCACAGCGTCGAGTAGCCGTTCGAGGTGCCGATCTCCAGCACCCGTCGGGCCCCGGTCGCGCGCACGAGTACGGCGAGGAGCTCGGCCGTCTCGGGCTCGAGGTTGCGCAGCCGGTCGAGCCGGTTGGCCTGCTGGGCGTCATAGGCGCGGCCGGCGGCAAAGACGTCGTCGGCGATCGCGCGCCGGGCGGCGTTCACCGCGGGCTGCTCGCCATCATGCCGACAACGCTAGCGCTCGCTTCCGGCGCCGAGACCCGACCCCGGCGATCCGGCCGCTCGGGTACTGTGCGCATACCGAACGGAGGTACGCGTGGATGAGGAACGTCCCAAGAGCGCCGATTTCGTCCAGTCGCTCGAGCGTGGACTGGCGGTCATCCGCGCGTTTGACGCCGAGCACCGCGAGCTCGGCCTCTCCGACGTCGCCCGCATCACCGGCCTCACCCGTGCGGCCGCCCGGCGGTTTTTGCTCACGCTGGTACGTCTGGGCTACATGACCTTCGCCGACGGGCGCTTCGCGCTCAGCCCGCGCGTCCTCGAGCTCGGCTACGCCTACCTGTCGAGCCTGACGCTGCCCGAGGTGGCCCAACCGCACATGGAGGCGCTCGTCGACAGCGTCAACGAGTCCTCGTCGATCTCCGTGCTCGACGACACCGAGGTCGTCTACGTCGCCCGCGTGCCGACCCGGCGGATCATGAGCATCACCCTGTCGGTGGGCACGCGCCTGCCCGCCTACGCCACGTCCATGGGCCGGGTGCTGCTGGCCGCGCTGCCCGAGGCCGAGCTCGAGACGCGCCTGGCGCGGATCGAGGTGTTGCCCCTGTCGACACACACGATCTCCACTAGCGAGGAGCTGCGCGCCGTGCTGGACCGGGTCCGTAAGCAGGGCTGGGCGGCCGTCGACCAGGAGCTCGAGGAGGGGCTGCGCTCGCTGGCGGTGCCGATCCGCGGCGCCTCCGGCGACGTGGTGGCGTCACTCAACGTCTCCGTGCACGCCAGTCGTGGCTCGATGACCACCCTGCGCCGCGACTTTCTCCCCCACGCCCAGCGCGCCGCCGGCGCGATCGAGGACGACCTGCGCCGGGCGGCCGGCGCCGGTCCCCGCGCCCGTTAGACAACCTGCTGCTGGGCGCCCCGTCCCAGGGTCGCGGCGATCCGGGCAATCACGGCGTAGGGCTCGTCGCGAAGCTCGCGCCAGGTGATGCGCATCGGGACGTAGCCGGCGGCAATGAGGATGCCGTCCTTGCGACGATCGCGCTCGAGCGCGCGCTGGGTGGAGTGAAACTGGAAGCTGTCGAACTCGAGCACGAAGCGGTGGTCAGGCCAGAAGAAGTCGACCTCGAAACCCAGGAGGGGCACGTTCGTCCGGGGGGCCGGAAGCTGGGCGGCGCGCAGCAGGGCGAGCACCCGTTTCTCGGCCTCTGACCGGCTGATCTTCGGGGCGCCATGGCTGTCGACGAGGGCTTTCAGGATGCCGATGCCCTGACGGCCGTTGGATCGCCGCAGCAGCTCGGTGAGGTCGCCGACCCGGAGCTGGTGCTGTACGAGGAGCTCGTTGAAAGCCAGCTCGATCTGTCGGTCGCTGCTGCCGTCCGCCTGGTCGAGGAGCGTGCGCGCGGGCGAGGTGACGGGCAGGCCATGGCGGATGCGCACGTCGGCAGCGCCGAGGTTGCGGGTGCGATGGACCTGGACGCCTGCGGGACTCCGCGCGGAGCCTCCCCGGACGAGAACGTCGACGGGCCCGCTCGCGGCGGCCAAACTCCAGAGTGCGGCGGCGCTCCGGTGGCTGAGAATGGCGGGGCGGCGGATCGCCAGCAGCGCCGCCGTCTCGCGTGCCAGTGGGATCGCCCCGAGATGACCGACCGCGAACACCCCGGGGTGCACGGGGATCAGGAACCTCCGTTTCACCAGCCGGCTGATGGCTCCGTCGCTGACGCCCGCCTGGTGCAACTGCCGGCGCGCGATCCGGCCCCGCTGCATCGCCGCGATCGCCGCGATGCACTCCTCAACAGACCCCTCCACACGGACTTTGGCGCCCACCCCGAGCAGCGTCACGAGGTGGGTGCCGTTCCGCCTCCTCGAGGGGGCGCTGGGCGCCCACCCGGCGGGGCGGTCAGGGGTGGGCGCGGATTCGGGCGGTGTGTGCGGCACTGAGGGCAAGAGGCGCGCCGGCGGCCAATGTCGGCCCCCCTTCCGTTGCCAGGTTTTCCATCAGCCGGCGGTTCACGGAAGACGATCAACACCCCGTGCCCAGTCTGGCGGTCGAGCTCGGGCCGACCACACCCGTCAATCGCCGGCGGCCTGGGGGCGGCCGGCGGCGGTTCGCACCCGCCCAGCCTCGGTCAGCGCCCAGACGATGAGCGCCGCCACCGCGATCCCCGCGCCGAGGACGCACACCCCGTCCCAGCCGTTGCTGTCGTATACCGCCGAGCTGATCGCCGAGAATGTCGCGCCGCCGATGAAGTAGGCGACCATATAGGCGGTTGTCAGGCGGCTGCGGGCGTCCGGCGACAGGGCGTAGATCGCGTTCTGGTTGGAGATGTGCAGTCCCTGAGCGCCGAGGTCGAGCACCACGATCCCCGCGAGCAGGGCGACCACGGACGTCTTGCCGGCCGCCAGCAGCACCCAGCTGACGAGCATGATCAGGATCGTGGCGGTGGTGGTGCGGCCGAGATGGCCGCGATCGGCCAGCCGGCCGGCGCACGACGCGGCGCCGGCTCCGGCGACGCCGGCCAGCCCGAAGAGGCCGATCACCGCGTTGTCGTAGTGGAAGGGAGCCGCCGAGAGCAGGAACGAGAGCGGGGTCCACAGCGTGCTGAAGCAGCCGAAGGTCAACGCCGCGAGCATCATTCGCTGACGGAGCACCGGCTCGGAGGCGATCAGGGTGAGGATCGAGCGCAGCAGCGTGCGGTAGTGAACCTTGGTTGTCGGCGGCACCCGGGGCAGGGTCCGGCGCAGCGTGACCGCCATCACCAGCATCACCGCCGCCGCGAACCAGAACACGAAGCGCCAGCCGACCGCCGCCGTCAGCAGACCGCTCACCGTGCGCGCCGCGAGGATCCCGATCAGCAGCCCGCTCATCACGGTGCCGACCACCCGCCCGCGCTCGTGCTCACGCGACAACGAGGAGCTCATCGGCACGATCACCTGGGCCATCACCGAGGTGAAGCCGACCACCGCGATCGCCGTGGCGAACACGCCGATGCCGGGTGCGAGCGCGGTGACGGCCAGCGCGACGCACGTCACCAGCATCGTCGTCGTGATGAGACCGCGCCGCTCGTGGAGATCTCCCAGCGGGACCAGGAGGGCAAGGCCGAGCACGAAGCCGATCTGGGAGATCGTGAACAGCAGCCCGGCCGTTGCGTTGGAGACGTGAAAGGCCCGCCCCAGCGTGTGCAGCAGCGGCTGGGAGTAGTACATGTTGGCGACGGTCGCGCCGGACGCGACCGCCAGCAACCCGACGAGACCGCGGCTGATGCCGCCTCCGATCGCGGCCGACCGGTCGTTCCCGTCACGCGTCAGCTGTCCGCGATCGGCCATGGCGCGGAACATAGCCGCCTGCGTCAAACGTCCTGAAACGCTCGGCCGCTCAATCATCTGCTCCCAGCGGCCGACATAACTGCTGACGTGCTCGCCGAGCCATGGATCCCCAGCGGATTGACCCGTGCGCGACGCACGGCGGCCGCGGCGCGCGCCACCATGGGGATCGCCGGCCTGAGCTTCGCCGTGCTCTGGCCCCCGACGGGCACCTCGCCGGTGCTGGCCGGGATCGGCTTCGCCATCGTGCTGGCCACATCGGCCGTGCAACTGGCCGCCCCGCGTCAGGAGTGGGTGCTGGTCGAGGAGTCGCTGGCGTCGATCTCCGGGGTGCTGATCATCGGCTTCGGTCCCGCCGTGGTGACGCCGTCTGACGCTCCTGTGGCTGGCCGCCGTCGCCAGTGGAGTGCTCGCTCGCGGCGGCCGTGCGCACTGGGTGGGCCGCGCGCTGTTGCTCATCGCGCTGGCCATGCCAATCGTGCGCCACCAGACACTCAACCCCCGTTATGCCTTTCTGTACCTGGCCGCGGTGGCGCTGCTGCTCACCTGCGGCCGCGTGACCCAGGAGCTGCGCAAGATGCTCGACCAGGCGCGCTACGACGCCGACCACGACGGGCTCACCGGCGCACTCTCTCGCACGGCGTTTCGCGACCGGCTGGACAGGATCGCCGCCCACGCGGCGAGCGACGAGGGCGCGGCCGCCCTGCTGCTCGTCGACCTCGACAACTTCGGTCAGATCAACAAGACCGCCGGTCACGCCGCCGGCGATGCCCGGCTGCGCTTCGTCGTGGAGCGGTTGCAGGCCGCCGTCGGCGCCGACTCGGTCGTCGGGCGCCTGGGCGGCGACGAGTTTGCGGCGATCGTCCGCACCGAGGATCCCCAGGCGCTCGGCCAGACGCTGCTGCCGAACTGAACCACGACGACCCCACCGACGGTCAGCCGGCGATCCACGCCTCGCTCGGCATGGCGTTCATCCCGCGCGATGGCGACGACGCCGAGGGGTTGCTGCGCGCCGTTGACGTGGCGCTGCGGGTCGCCAAGCGCAGCGGCCGCCACCAGCTGTCGGTGTACGCCGGCGAGTCATTCTCCGACCACGGGCCGGGGGCGCCCGTGAGACGCTCGAGCGGTTGATCTCCGGTGAGGGCCTGGCGGTTGTCATGCAGCCGATCGTCTCGACGTCCAGCGGGACCGCGCACGCCTTCGAGGCGCTGGCGCGCTTTCAGACGCGCGGCACCTCCAGCCCGTTGCACTGGTTCGCGCTGGCCGACGGGTTCGGTGTGCGCGACCGCCTCGAGCTGGCCTACCTGCAGGCCGCGCTCGGGCATCTCCACGACCGTCCGGCCGGTACCGCGTTGAGCGTGAACCTGTCGGGACCGCTCCTGCTCGACCGGCGCACGTCTCAAGTGCTCGCCGGCACCGGGGCGCTGGACGGATCTGATCCTCGAGCTGACCGAGAACAGCCTGCTCGAGGACACCCCCGGACTGCACGCCGAGATCTCGCGGCTGCTGGCGCAGGGCGTGCGCTTCGCCGTCGACGACATGGGGGCCGGGTACTCGGGACTGCGCCAGATCACGACCGCTGCGCCCGAGCTATCTCAAGCTCGATCGCTCGCTGATCAGCGGCATCGACGCCGATCCCGATCGCGGGGCGCTCGTGACCGCGATGCTCGGCTACGCCCGCCAGACGAACGGGCACCTCGTCGCCGAGGGCGTCGAGACCGAGGCCGAGCTGGAGACGCTCCGGCTCCTCGGCGTCGACCTCGTGCAGGGCTATCTACCTCGCTCGGCCCGGCTGGCCGTGGCCCGAGGTACACGAGACGGTTTCCGGCGCCGTCACCACGCGCGCCCGCGTACAAGCCGCGTCCGCCGACCGGGTGCCCGCTCCTCGCGCTTGAGCGTAAGCTCCCGGCCCGCAAGCTGCGAGGTCCCGAGGAGAGAGGTCTGTCGATGCGCGCTGTCCGGCATCCGCTGATCAAGGCCTTCCCGTTCACCGGGTCGGCGATCGAGGTGTGGGACGACGGTCCGGGGCTCGTCAGCCCGCCGCCGCTGGGCAACGTGCCGCCGGTCACCGGAACCGCGCCTGGCCAGCACGATCCCCACGGCGACGTCCGGGCGATGCGGGCAGCCCGCCAGCAGACGTCCGACTTTCTCGCACCGGGCGGGACGATCACGAACGTCTGCGGCGGACAGCCCTGCCAGACGTCGGTGTTCACGCCGTGAACTGAGCGCGCGCCTCAGGCGCGCGCCAGCGCCTCGCCGAACACCCCGAGGCGCGTCAGGCCGCCCGTCACGCGGGCACGCTTGGCGATCGCCTTGCGCTGGCGGGCGGCCAGCGCCGGCACGCGAGCGGCCAGCGCGGCCTGCACGGTGGTGTCGTGTTCGGCGATCGGCAGCACCTCCTCCCACAGATCGTGAGCGATCACGGCCGCCACGATCGCGTCCAGCGCGGCGGGCTCCAGCTGCAGCGTGGCCGCCACCATGTCGTCGCGCTGCTGCGGCGTGAGATGATCCAGGAGGTCGAGGGCCTCCACCCACAGGTCGTTGTCGGCGGCCGCCTGGATGACCCCGGCGACCCGGTTGGCGGGGAGCAGTGCGACCAGGTCCGGCAGCCCGCCCTTGTCCTCGAGAACGAACACCACGCCGAGCAGCGCGCGGTCGTCCATCGCTGCCAGCGCGCCTTCGATCGCCTCCCGCGAAAGGTGGCCGACGAAGCGTCCCATCGTCACGTACTCGCCCCGAGCCATCAGCTCGATGGTGATCTGCGCGATCTGATCGGCGGGGATTCTCGCGATCAGGTCCGAGGCGCGCCGGGGATCCATCTCGACGGCGACGTCGGCCAGGAACGGCGCCGGCAGCTTGGAGGCCATCTCCGCGGCGCGTCCGGGATCGAGCAGACCGGTCAGGCGGGCCGACAGCAGCGGCCCGAACACGCTCTCGCCCATCGACGCGCTGAGGCCGACCGGAAGCAGGCGGCTGGCGGCGGCCAGGCGCCGCAGCGAGCCCGACTGGGCGTCGAACAGCGCTTCGGTGACGCGCTCGCGCAGCGCGCGCACGTCGTCGACCGACAGAGACTCGAGGTAGGCCAGCGACTCGGGCTCGCGCTGCAGCAGCCGGGCCAGCTTCAGCACTTCAGCGTGGGCCTGGAGCGCCTCGGCGGCGCGGCTCATCTGACCACTTTGCGGATCGGACCGCGCAGCAGTCGGGGCACGCGGTCAAGCGCACGCTCGCCGGAGACGGCGAGGGCCTCGCCCTCGCGCTCACGCGCGTCGGCAAGGGCGTGTGCCAGGTCGCGCAGCTCGGATTCGGACAGGCCCGCCAGGCCCGGCGGAACGTCTCCTCCGAGCTGACGGCGCAGCTCGTTCAGTGCCTCGTCGGCCATGGGTCAGGCCGTCCGCTTCATGAACGGGATCAGGTGGCTGAAGAAGGCGTTGCGCGGATACGCCCCGATGGGATCGTTGTGGGCATAGGTGGCGTGGCGGTCGACGAGCGTGACCTGGCGACGCGGGATGTGCGACTGACGGGCCAGGGCGGCGGCCTCGTTGAGGATCGTGCGCCCGCCGAGCCGGGCGCCGAAAGCGTAGATCCGCAGGTCCCGCGGAAGGTCACGGCCGAGCGTCGTCTTGAGCCCGAGCGCGCGCTGAGCGCCGCTCGGCGTGCCCTCGCCGACGCCTCCGAGATCGAGCGACAGGCGCTGGGGGAAGTACCACTCACTGCCGTCGGCGCCGGTCACGCCGGTGCCGGCGAACATCTCGCCGTAGCGCTTGATCGGGGTCAGGGCGCCGGCCGAGTCCCAGCCGCCCGTCGATGACAGCCCTCGCCCGAGGTGTGCATGGGCGGCGATCAGGGCCGCGGGAGACGTACCGACGTTGAGGGCGTAGCCGAACTGGGCGAGGTTGGTCGCCGGGACCGGCGGGACAAGATCGGCGGGCAGCAGGCCCGACCCCTGACCCGCCGACGGGCCGTCCGGGTCAAGCAACGCCGTCTCGGAACCGCTGGCGACGAACAGACCTGCCAGCGGCGCCGGGATGCCACCGAATGATTCCCACGGCGAGGCGGTGGGCGCGTTGAGGGCGGCCAGTCGCCGCGCGGGCCGCCGTGGCCGTCTCGTGACCGAAGCTGCCGCCGTCGATGTAGACCAGCCCCGCGAGCCCGCGGGCGCCAGGGTGACCGCCGAAGTTCCACGTCGCGTAGGCGGTGACGACGCCGCCGCCGAGCGAGTGGCCGCCGAGCACGACCTTGCCGCCGAGCCGCCGGGCCGAGGCGACGACGCGGTGCAGGTCGCCGACGGCGACGCCCATGCCCCAGCGCTTGGCGTAGGTCGACGTCGGGATGTTCATCACGTGACGGGTGATCGATGGGTCCTTGATCCACCCCAGGTAGTAGCCGAACACCTGGGTGGCGCTCGCAGCTCCGCGCTTGGCGAGGTTGAGCTCGGATTGGTCCTCGAGCAGGTTCTCGCGGCGCTCGACCGACCACACCTGCCAGTTCCTCGCCCGCGAGACGATCCACCGGGCCAGGGGCACGAAGTAGGCGCTGCCGGCGGAGGTCCCGGGCTCGATCACGAGCACGTTGCGGGCGTGCGCCGGGCCGACCTTGATGACGCCGACGCGGTCCAGGCGGGAGGGGGTGCCGGGCGACGTCACGCCGTGCATCCAGGTGACGTTCAGGGCAGCCTGGGCCGTGCCGGAAAGGGCGATCGTCGTGCTGGCCAACGCGACGACCAGCGCGATGATCCGCGGGCGCATCGGCGACTAGTATCGCGATGATCCTCCTGATGCGCGCGCTCGTGTCCCGACCCGACGCTCCGTTTGCCGAGATGGCCGAGGTGCCCGATCCGGCGCCCACGCCGGACGAGGCGATCGTCGCCGTTCATGCCTTCAGCCTCAACCGCGGGGAGTGCAATCGCCTGGCGACGATGGCGCCCGGAACCGTGGCCGGGTGGGACCTGGCCGGCGAGGTCGTGCAGGCCGCGGCCGACGGGACCGGTCCGGGGGTCGGCGCCCGTGTCGTCGGCCTCGTGAACCTGGGGCGTGGGCCGAGCGCGTCGCCGTTGCAGCCGAGTACCTCGCCGAGCTGCCCGAGGGGATCTCCTTCGCGGAGGCGGCGGCGCTGCCCGTCGCGGGCCTGACCGCGCTGCGCTCGCTCGAGCAGGGGGGATTCGTGCTTGACAAGCGGGTGCTGGTCACCGGCGCCAGTGGCGGTGTCGGGCGCTTTGCGATCCAGCTCGCCCACCGGGCGGGCGCGCGTGTGACGGCGGTCGCCCGCCGGACCGCCGGCCTGGCCGAGCTCGGCGCCGACGAGGTGCTGTCCGAGCTGGAGCCCGAGGGCCCGGACTTCGCCGTGATCCTGGACGCCGTCGGCGGTCCCGTGCTCGGGACCTGCCTGCAGCGCGTCGCGCCCGGGGGGACCGTGGTGAGCTTCGCCTCCACGGTGACCGACCCCGTCAGCTATCCGACGCGCAGTCTGTTTTCCCGCGCGCCCGGTGCCCGCCTCTACGGGCTGTACATCTTCGCCGAGCTGCAGCACACCCGCAGCGCCGCCGCGGACCTGCGCCGGCTCGCCGAACTGGTCGCCTCCGGCCGGCTGGACCCGCAGATCGACGTCACCGAGTCCTGGGAGCATGTGGGCGATGCGGTTCGGGCGCTGCTGGACCGGCGTGTCGCCGGCAAGGCCGTTCTGACGATCCGCTAGCAATGCCCTGGTAACCGGTGCGACGCACGGGGAGACGCTCACCGTTGTTGAGGATTGATTAGGCGATCTCCCCCGGGACGCGTTTGCCCGTACATTGTGCGCCCTGGGAAGAACCACGACCTCTTTGGAGGAGGATCAGTGAAGAGATACGTCAGACCGTCGAGCGCCCTGGTGCTCGCGGTCATCACCGCATTCGCGATTGCCGCGTGCGGAGGCTCATCGAGCTCGTCGAGCTCATCTGGGGGATCCGGCGGGAGCAGCACCGGCACGTCCGCGAGCGGGGGCTCCGGCGGATCGGGCGGGACGGTCACGCTGCTGCAGGGCACCGCGCCGCAGTCGCTTGACCCGGGCAAGGGCTACACCACGCAGGACGCCGAGGTCAACTGGTTGGTCTACACCGGCCTGACCACCTACGCGCATTCCAACGGCAAGGGCGGCACGACGCTGATCCCGGGCCTGGCAACGGCGCTCCCGAAGATCTCGTCCGACGGCAAGACCTACACGGCGACGCTGCGCAAGGGCCTGAAGTTCTCCAACGGCCAGCCGGTCAAGGCCTCGGACTTCACCACCGCCGTCGAGCGGGCGATCAAGATCCCGTGGGGCGGCTCCGGCCAGTTCATCACTCCGATCATCGTCGGCGGTACCGCCTACTCCACCGGTAAGGCCAAGACGATCAGCGGCATCAGCGCCGATGACAAGACGGGCAAGATCACGATCCATCTGGTCAAGCCGTATGGCCCGTTTGACAACGTCCTCGCCTTCCCGGCGATGGGCATCGTCCCGGGCGGCACCCCGCTCAAGGAGGAGCCTGCCAACCCGCCCCCGGGCGCCGGGCCCTACAAGGTGACGAACATCGTCCCGAACCAGTCCTATTCGGTCGTCAAGAACTCGAACTGGACGACGGTCCCCGGCATCCCGTCGGGCCATGTGAACATCAACGTGAAGATCTCGACCAACGTCACGTCCAACGCGTTGTCGGTACTCAACAACACCGCCGACGCGTTCGACTGGGCCGACACGATTCCCGGCAGCCTGCTGCCGCAGATCCACGCCAAGGGCGCAGGGCGTTTCGCCAACATCAACCTGGGCGGCTCGACGTACTACGTGTTCATGAACTCCACCGTCAAGCCGTTCAGCAGCCAGCTGGCTCGCGAGGCGGTCGTGACAGGTCTCAACGAGGGCGCCATGAACCGCCTCAGCTCGGGCACACTGGCGCCGGCGTGCTTCTTTTTGCCGCCGTCGGTGCCAGGTCATCCCACGAGCACGTGCCCGTACGGGACTCCCGGTAACGGCGACCTGACCAAGGCCAAGGCCCTGGTCAAGCAGTCCGGAATGGCGGGCCAGCCCGTCACGGTGTGGTCGGAGACCCGCACGCCGCGGCAGCAGTGGATGGCCTACTACACGTCGTTCTTGAACTCGATCGGGTTCAAGGCCAAGCAGAAGGTGCTGGCCGACGCGACGTACTTCACCACCATCGGCGAGCGCAAGCTGCACCCGCAGACCGGCTTCGCCGACTGGAACCAGGACTTCGCCAACCCCGTCGATTTCTATCTGCTGCTTGACGGTCACGCGATCCTGCCGACCAGCAACGAGAACTTCGGAGAGGTCAACGACCCGAAGATCAACACGGCGGTCGCCACGCTCGGCAAGGTCCCCTCGACCCAGCTGGGCTCCGTCGCCGCCAAGTGGCAGGCACTCGACGAGTACGTGGCCAAGAAGGCCTACGTCGGCGTGTTCGGCTACCAGACGTTCCCGAAGTTCATGTCCTCGCGCATGAACTACGGCGCGGCGATCTTCCATGCCGTGTACGGATGGGATCTGAGCTCGTTCGAACTCAAGTAGATCTGAGCGGTGAGCCGGGGCGCTTTGCGCTCCGGCTCACCGGCTCATAAGATCCTGCAATGGCGACCGCTTCCGCCCCCGGCACCGAGTTCTCGGACGACCTCAACTCCGGTTTCGTCGATGAGGGCGGCGAGGTCCGGGCCGGAACCGGTCCCTGGCGACTCGCCTGGCGGCGCCTGCGCCGCAACAAGGTCGCGCTGTTCTTCGGCGGCGTGTTCCTCGTCATCGTGGTGCTCTGCCTGCTGGCGCCCGTCTACGCTCACGACGTCGCTCATACGACGCTGTCGACGGAGAACATCACCGGTCAGGTGAGGGTGGGCGGCAAGCTCAAGGACGTCGTCAGCCCGACCGGAATCCCGATCGGCCCCACCTGGCACGCCAAGTACTTCTTCGGCGCCGATGTCAACGGACGCGATACCGCCGTGCGGCTGCTCTACGGCGGGCGCAACTCGCTGGAGATCGGCGCCGTGGCGACGATCATCACGATGGTCCTGGCGCTGGTCATCGGTCTGCTCGCCGGCTTCTATCGTGGCTGGTGGGATGCGGTGCTCAGCCGAGTGCTCGACGTGATCTGGGCGTTTCCGGCGGTGCTGCTCGGCGTCACGCTGGGGACGGAGTTCGCGGTGGGCGGGATCGGCCCGATCAAGGGCACGTTCCTGTTGCTGCCGGCGTTCGTGATCGGGATCGTCTACATCCCGTACGTCGCCAAGCCCGTCCGCGCCCAGGTGCTGCAGTTGCGCGAGCGCGAATTCATCGACGCCGCCCGCCAGCAGGGTCTCTCCAACCGGCAGATCATGTTCTCCGAGCTGTTGCCCAACCTCTCGTCGACGATCGTCGTCTTCATCCCGCTGATCCTGGCCAACGCGATCCTGCTCGAGGCGGGGCTGTCCTACCTCGGCGCCGGCGTGCAGCCGCCAAACCCGTCGTGGGGAACGATGATCTCGGACGGCATCCAGTCAATCCCGTCTGCGTTCTCCAACGTGCTCGTGCCGGGGATCATGCTCGTGCTCGCGGTCATGTCGATCAACATCTTCGGCGACGGACTCCGCGACGCCCTGGACCCGCGGGCCAAGGTCCGTATCGCCCACTAAGTGGCCGCCCCCGCACATAAGCCCGGATTCGCCGGCCACCGTCACGGGAACGCCCGCCGATGACCCGCTTCATCATCCGCCGGCTCATCGCGATGGTGCTCGTGATCATCGCCATCTCGATGATCACCTTCCTGCTGCTGCTCGGCAGTGGCAACCAGGCCAGTCGCCTCGCCGGCCGCAACGCCACCGCGGCGCAGGTCCATCAGATCGAGGTCAAATACGGCTTCGACAAGCCCATCTACGTCCAGTACGTCAAGACGATGAGCAATATCTTCACCGGCCAGGCGTACTCCTACACCCAGGGCATCAACGTTCTGCAGGAGGTGGGACGGGACTTCCCGGCGACCCTGTCGCTGGCGTTCGGCGCGGGGATCATCTGGCTGCTGCTGTCGGTCCTGATCGGCACGCTGGCGGCGGTCAAGGCGGGTCGGTACACCGACCGCATACTCACCGTCTTATCGATGGCGGGGGTGTCGTTCCCGCCGTTCTTCCTCGGCGCAGTGCTCCTGTACTTCCTGGGCTACAAGGCCAACATCTTCCCGCTGGGTAACTACGTCCCGCTGACCCAGAACCCCTGGCAGTGGTTTCTTCATCTCGTGCTGCCCTGGATCACGCTGTCGGTGCTGTTCATCGGCTTCTATTCGCGGGTGCTGCGCTCCACCATCCTCGACGCCGTCAACGAGGACTACGTGCGCACGGCCCACGCCAAGGGCCTGTCCGATCGCCAGGTGCTGCTGCGCCACACGCTGCGCAACAGCCTGATCCCGATCATCTCGCTGTGGGGCCTGGACATGGCCCAGGTGATCGGCGGCGGGGCGATCCTCACCGAGTCGGTGTTCAACCTACACGGCGTCGGCCAGCTGGCCGCCCAGTCGATCGGCAACCTCGACCTGATCCCGCTGCTCGTGATCGTGATCCTGACCGCCGCCTTCGTGGTGATCCTGGCTGCCGTCGTCGACGTCATCTACGCGTTCCTCGATCCGCGCATCCGCCTGACGTGAGCACCGCGTCCGCTCCCCTGCTCGAGGTCGAAGACCTCAAGGTCTCATTCGCCACCGAGGACGGGACGGTGCAGGCCGTCGACGGCGTCTCGTTCAGCGTTGCCCCCGGCGAGGTGGTGGCGATCGTCGGCGAGTCCGGATCGGGCAAGTCGGTCACCGCGATGACGCTGATGGGCCTCACGCGCGGCCCCAACGCCCGCTTCGAGGGCGAAGCCGTATTCGACGGGACCGAGCTGGTCCGCGCCTCGAACGACACGCTGCGCCGGATCCGCGGGGCCGGCATCGCGATGGTCTTCCAGGACCCGATGAGCTCGCTTGATCCGGTGTACCGGGTGGGGACCCAGATCGTCGAGCAGATCCGCGCCCACGACCACAAGATCTCCAAGGCACAGGCGCTCGACCGCTCCGTCGAGTTGATGGAACGGGTGGGCATTCCGCGGGCCGCCGAGCGGCTGCGCTCCTATCCGCACGAGTTCTCCGGTGGCATGCGCCAGCGCGTGATGATCGCGATGGCGCTGTCGTGCGCGCCCAAGCTGCTGATCGCCGACGAGCCGACCACCGCGCTCGACGTCACCATCCAGGCCCAGATCCTCGACGAGCTGCGTCAGCTGCGCGACGAGACGAACGCCGGGGTGATCCTCGTCACCCACGACCTCGGGGTCGTCGCCGACATCGCCGACCGGGTGATCGTCATGTACGCCGGACAGGTGGTGGAGGAGGGGACGCTGGACGACATCTTCTATGACCCCCAGCACCCATATACGTGGGGGCTCCTGGGCTCGATCACGCGGATCGACGCCGATCGCTCCCTGCGCCTGCCGGCGATCCCGGGAATGCCGCCGTCGTTGCTGCGCCCGCCGACGGGTTGCCACTTTCGCCCGCGGTGTCCGCACGCGTTCGACAAGTGCGCGGCGGTGCCCCCGCTGCAAGCGCGCATCCCCGACCGCCCTGAGAGCAAGGACCGCTGCTTCCTCTCGGTCGAGCAGAAGCGCTCGCTGCGCCAGGTGGGCGATCAGATCGGGCTGGCCCCGGCCGAAGCGGTGTCAGGTTGAGCGCCGGCGAGCCCGACAGCGCCGAGACCGGCGCGAACGGCGCGAACGGCGCCCCCGCGCTGCTCGACGTCGAGCACCTGCGCGTGCTGTTCCCGATCAAGTCCGGGGTGGTCATCGATCGCCAGGTGGGCAGCGTGCACGCCGTCGACGACGTGTCGTTCCGGCTGACGGAGGGTGAGACGCTGGGCGTCGTTGGGGAATCGGGCTGTGGCAAGACGACGCTGATCCGGGTGCTGGTGCGGCTGATCGACTCGACCTCGGGCACGATCCGCTTCCGCGGCCAGGACATCACCAAGGGCGGACGCAAGCAGATGGAGCCGATCCGGGGCGAGATGCAGATGGTCTTCCAGGACCCGCAGGCCTCGCTGAACCCGCGCAAGCGGATCGGCCAGATTCTGGCCACGCCGCTCGGCCGGCGCGGCGTTGCCAGGGACAAGCTCGAGGCCGAGAGCCGGGCGCTGCTCCAGCGTGTCGGCATGTCCACCGATCTGCTCGGCCGCTTTCCCCACGAGTTCTCGGGCGGCCAGCGCCAGCGCATCGGGATCGCCCGGGCGCTCGCGGTCAACCCCCGCCTGATCCTGCTCGACGAGCCCGTCTCGGCGCTCGACGTCTCGATCCAGGCCCAGGTCATCAACCTGCTCGACGAGCTCCAGGACGAGCTCGGCCTCAGCTACGTGTTCGTCGCCCACGACCTCAGCGTGGTCCGGCACGTCTCGGACCGGATCGTCGTCATGTACCTGGGCAAGCTGATGGAGATCTCGCCCGCCGAGGAGCTGTACAACAAGCCGATCCACCCGTACACGTCGGCGCTGCTGGGCGCGATACCGATCCCGGACCCCAAGCAGAACCGGGAGCGCGAACGGGTGTCGGTCTCCGGCGAGCCCCCCAACCCGATCAACCCGCCGTCGGGGTGCCGCTTTCACACCCGCTGTCCGCGCGCCACCGACGTGTGCGCTGCGGTCGAGCCGCAGCTGACCGAGTATGCCGGCGGCCATCTGGCCGCCTGCCACCATCCCCAGAGCGTGACCGCCGCGGAGATCGCCGCCGCCACGCGCTCGCCGGCCAGCCCGCTCAGCGCGGGCGAGCTGGCGCCCGAGGCGCCGGGCGCGAACGGCGGCCGGGCAGTTCCCAGCTCCGCCTGAGCACGGTAAGGGGTCGCCGCATCCAGGTAAGGGGTCGTCGTGCTCAGCAGGCCCCTTTCTCCCGATGTGCCCAGGCGCGTCTCAGTTCATTCTGAGGTGACGTGGAAGCCATCGAGAGGAAGCCCACATGCACCCCGAACTCACCTTCATCCTCGCGCAGAGCCGCGCCGACGAGTCCCGCGCCGCCGCCGCCCGCGCGCGGGCCCGCGCCGCAACTCGTCGTCCCCGTCGTGTCTCCCGGTCTGGCAGTGCCGTGGCCGCCGCCCTACGTGGATACTTCGGTCATGCGGTCGAGACTGACGAGCAGCCACTTCGTGGGACGGGTCGGCGAGCTGGCCGAGCTGGAGCTCGCCGTCCAGGAGGCCACCGCCGGACGGTCCACGCTCGTCCTGCTCGGCGGTGACTCGGGCGTTGGCAAGACCCGGATCGTCTCCGAACTCGAGCAGCGCCTCGGCGCCGGGGCGGCGACTGCCGGCGCTGACCGGCCCGCCGTCCTGTTCCTCCGCGGCGACGGGGTGGAGCAGACCGACAGCGAGCTGCCCTACGCCCCGCTGCTGAGCGCGCTGCGTCCGCTCGTGCGCGGACGCCACCCGGCGCTCGGCGAGCTCACGGCCGGCAGCCGGGCGCAGCTGGCCACGATCCTGCCCGGGCTCGACGACGACGGCCGCGTCCGCGATGAGCGCTCCGACGGCTCCGGGCAGCTGCGGCTGTTCGAGGCCGTGCTCGAGCTGATCGACCTCGTCTCCGAAGCGGCGCCGCTCGTACTCGCGCTCGAGGACATGCACTGGGCCGACCGCTCGACGCGCACGTTCGTCGCCTTCCTCGCCCGCAGCCTGCGCCAGGAGCGCGTCATGCTGCTCCTCACCTACCGCACCGACGAGCTGCACCGCCGCCACCCGCTGCGCCCGCTGCTCTCCGAGCTGGAGCGATTGGAGCGTGCGCGGCGGATCGACCTGGCGTTGTTCGACCGCGATGAGCTGTCGGAGGCGCTGGCCGACATCCTCGGCGCCCAGCCCGAGGGGCCGCTGCTCGAGCGGCTGTTCGCGCGCAGCGAGGGCAACCCGCTGTTCACCGAGGAGCTGCTGGCGGCCGGACTCGACGGCCGCGGCGCCGCCCCTCAGAGCCTGCGCGACGCGTTCATGGCGCGCATCGAGCGGCTCTCGCCTGACGCCCAGCGCGTCGCCCGCGCCGTCGCCGTCGGGCGCTCGCTCGACGAGGCAGCCCTGGCGGCCGTCACCGAGCTCGGGGGCGGCGCCCTGCTGACCGCGCTGCGCGAGGCGGTGGCCGAGCAGGTGCTGGTGGAGGTCAAGGATGAGTGCTTCGGCTTTCGCCACGCCCTTCTGCGCGAGGCGCTGATCGACGATCTGCTGCCCGGCGAGCGCGCGCAGCTGCACCTCGCCCTGGCCGGCTACCTGGAGTCGATGTGCGAGGCCGGGCGACGAGCGCGAGCTCGAGCGCACGACCACCGTCGCCGGCCACTACGCCTCGGCCGGCGACCAGCCGTCGGCACTGCGCAGCACGGTGCGGGCGGCGCACGCCGCCGAGTGCGTGCTGGCCTACGGCGAGGCCGCCGACCTGTACGAGAACGCGCTCGAGCTGTGGGCGCGCGTCGACGACGCCGAGACGGTCGCCGGCCTCGACCACGTCGCACTGCTCGCCCGCGGCGGCCGCGCCCACCGGATTGCCGGCGACCGCGACCGGGCGGAGGGGCTGCTGCGCGAGGCGCTCAAGGAGCTCGGGCCGACGCGCGACCCGGCGCGCTTCGCCTCGCTGCTGGGAAGCCAGGCGCGGACCATCTGGTCGCTGAACCGCGGCGAGGAGGCGGTGGCGATGACCGAGCGGGCGCTCTCGATCCTGCCGCCCGATGATCCGCTCGGGGTTCGCCCATATCTGCTCGCCCACCTCACCCGCACGCGCTTTCTCCGCGGGCGCTTTCGCGAGGCGGCGATCGACGGCGAGCTGGCCCTGCAGGCCGCCCGGGAGGCGGGTGATCAGTCATCGGAGTCCGAGATGCTCAACACCCTCGGCATGACCCAGGCGGTGCTCGGCGACGTCGACCAGGGCGTGGAGCGGTTGCGCCAGGCGATCGAGGTGGCACGGGCTTCCGACGACTTCGACAATCTGGCCACCGCCTACTCCAACCTGGCCGACACGCTGAGCATGGTCGGGCGCACCCAGGACGCGCTGGCAACCGCCCGTGAGGGGATGGCGGCGACGCCGCGCCGGCTCAGCCGCGTGTATGACTGGATGAAGCTGACGGTGTCCGAGATGGCCTACGCCGCCGGTGAGTGGGACACCTCCGAGGAGTATCTGATCGGCGGCGGCACGCGTCTGCTGGGGGTGGCGCGGATCTTCGCCCACGAGCGCGAGGCCGAACTCGCGCTCGGCACGGGCGACGAGGCTCGCGCGCAGGCGGCGCTCGACGCCGCCGAACCGCTCGTGCAGGTGTCGGCCGAACCGCAGTGGATCGGCATGTACGGGGTGCTGCGGGGCGAGCTGTGCCGCCGCCAGCGCCACCTCGAGGGCGCCCAGGCGGCCGTGCAGGACGCGCTGGATCGCCTCGAGGTCTGCACCGACGACGTGATGCGGATCGCTCGCGTCAGCGTCGTCGGGGCGCGGCTGGAGGCCGACCGCGCCCAGCGCGCCCGGGACCTGCGCGAGACCGGACAGCGGCGCGATGCGCTCGCCCGGGCGACGATCCACGTCGAGCGCCTCGATGCGGCGGCCGCCGAGGGCGGCCCGGTCGAGCGCGCCTACCTGGCCGAGGCTCGTGCCGAGCTGGCGCGGGCCCGCGACAAGGGCGGCGCCCGTGAGTGGGCGCTGACGGCGGCCGCCTGGGACGAGGTCCAGCGCCCCTATCCGGCGGCGACCGCCCGCTGGCGCCAGGCCGAGGCGCTGGTGGCGGGCGGCAACCGTACCGAGGCCGCGAAGGTCGCCGCGCAGGCGCTTCAGGCGGCGCGCCGGGTCGGCTCGCTGTGGCTCGTGGACGAGCTGACCACGCTCGGGGACCGCGCCCGGCTCGGACTGGGCCGCCTACCGGGCGCCGCCGAGGGGGCCGGCAACGGGGACCTGGCGGGCGACGGCGCCGGCGAGCCTGATCCCTTCGGTCTCACCCCCCGCGAGCGTCAGGTTCTCGGCCTGCTCGCCCAGGGAGCCACCAACCGCCAGATCGGCGCCGCCCTGTTCATGGCCGAGAAGACGGCCAGCGTTCACGTCTCGCGGATCCTGGCCAAGCTCGACGTCCAGGGCCGCACCGAGGCGGCCGCTGTGGCCCACCGTCTGCACCTCGCCTGAGCGGCGGCTCCGGCGAGCACGCCGGAGCCGCCGCGATCGGCCGTGGCGCCTACTGGTGGTGGCGGGTGCTCAGCTCCGGCTCGAAGGCCAGAGTCTGCAGCCCACCGGCGTGCGATCCACCGTGGGTGGCGCGGTAGCGGGTCGTCCGCATCTTGGCCCCGCCGATCGCCGGGCCGAGTCGTCGAAGCGAGACGACCTGGGGGTGGCCGCCGCCGGGCGGAGCTGCCGCGGGTGGGTAGAACTGCGTCGCCGGGTTGGCCTGCAGGAAGTCGTAGGCCAGTGTTCCGGCGGGGACGTCGGGTCGATTGGTCGTTCTGCCAGGGGATGACCTGGCGCAAGGCCTGCCACGCCGCCGTCGGCGCGGCGCCGAAGCTGCGCGGGATGCCCAGCGCCTGACCCTGAATCTGGCGGATGTTCATCCACCGTGTTGCTGTCAGCAGGTCCTGCGCCTGCAGCCAGCTGAGGTCGTCGACCATCGAGACGGGCCTTGGCGACCTTGATCCGGCTCCCGGCCTGCAGGTCCTCGACCGTTGAGACGATCGCATTGCCCTGCGCGGGGACCGGGTTCTGCAGCGTCTGGATCTCCGCCATGAGATCCGCCAGCGTGTAGTCGTCCGCGCCCCCGGCGGAATTGGCCAACTGGCCGGCCGGCAGGGTGGGATCGCTGTCCGAGATCACGGTGAAGAACGTGTTCCCGAACCGCTGTGGGACCTGATCGTCGTTGACGGCCACGTTCGCCAGGGCGTTCGTCAGCGCCTCGGCGTCATTGTCGATCGGGTATGGATCCCAGTTGGCGTTGGACAGCACGTAGCCGTGCTGGCATCCGGTTGCCGGGCCGACGCCGCCCCCGACACAGGCACTGTCATCCGGGCCGCCCTTGACGTAGTACTGGCGAAACCACGGCGTGTCGAGCTCCGGCGAGGAGCTCGGCGACCATCCGGGGGTCACGGCCGGATTGTGATCCGACGAGTTCATCTGTGTCGCCAGGTCACTGCGGAGCTTGTCCCAGGCTTCCCACGCCGAGCCGACGCGCTCGCTCAAGGCCCTCAGGCTCTCGGGGTCCTGGATGATGCGCACCGGAACGCCGGCGCTCGATGTCTGGTCGAGGTTGAACAGATAGCTGCCGCTGATCTCGTTAAGTACCCGCGACGCGTCGCCGGTGAGCCATGAGAACGGGCGGTTGAATTGCACGGGAGCCGCGAGCGGGGTGACACTGCTGTTCATCCCGTTGAGCTCCATCGCATAGATGAGGTCCTGCCAGTTGAGCGTGCTCTGCGCGTCGTAGGTCAGCAACGCCGCCTGACCCATCGAGAACGCGTTGGTGCTGGTGAGCGCCGCGTCGTCGGCGGCGAAGGGCGCGCCCGGAGCCTCGGGCTGGGCCGGCTGATCCTGCAACGGTCGTAGCCCGGCATGAGCCAGTGCCTCCGAAGCGGACATCCTGACCCCGTGGTAATAGGCCGAACCCGGCGCCCACCATCGTCGCCTCGACGTTGGCCATCTGCGGGAGATCGCCCTCGCCCGGGGAGCCACGAGATTGGATCACCGGCGTGACATCCCGGTTGAGCAGGTCGATCAGCATCTGTGTGAGCTGCGGCGTCGCCGCCTCGTAGGACATCGTGTTGACCCGCTCGGCCATCATCGCGCGGCCGATCTCCTCACTGGCGACCTCGGGGCCCACCCCGGCCTGGGTGCCCGACTGGAAGGTCTTCAGACCGCCCTGCAGCAGGTAGTCGCGGTTCGAGCACGGCGACCCGGTCTGTGGGCAGGTCGGCGATGTGGACGTGACGTCGGTCGAGAGCGGATCACCCTGGAAGATGACGTCCTGGCGCCCGGCGCCCGGCGCCCGGTTGAACCAGTAGATCGGGATCCCCTCGCGCGAGCCCTCCAGCAGGAGGTAGTAGGCGTTGAGGGACCGTTGGCGGGCCTGCGGGGACAGCTGGACCTTCGCCCCGTAGCGGGCGATGGCGACCAGCTTGTCGACGGTCAGGTTGTGCCCGTTGAGCGTGTAGCTCTGGCCGGCGTCGCTGGGCGTGATCGGGGTATACACAGATGCGGATGCGACCTGAGCGCCGAGGGCGATCATGCAGGTCGCGAGCACTGCGCACAGTGTCAGTCTTTGCCTCAGGGGCATGAACGTGTGCTCCTCATGGTGGGCACCTTGCCTGCCGGTACCGCGTCGCGCGCGGAGTGGACAGACCGTCAATGGGCGCCCGGTGCGCCCCCGCGCGCCGGGAAGCCCGTTACCGCCTGAGTCGAGTGTCAGCCCTGGGCGCGTCCTCGCCGCGTACACGCCGGCAATACACTGGGCAACGTGCGTATTGAACGTCTCGTGGGGCGCGGTGCACTCGAGCAGCGGTGGCCGCGCGCGTCTCCCGATTTGAAGCGGGCCGCTCGGTGTGCCACGGCCGCGCCTCCTTCCTCTTCGCTGGACGTACCTGAGGAGGCCGCGACGCTATCACTCACCCCCATCGGATGCAACAATTTGTACAAGCAGTGACAGTGAAGGTTGGCGGTCGACGGCTGCGCGGCGGCGACCGCTTCGCGTAGATTGCCCGCGTGCGCACTCCGGCCGAATGGGAACCCCACGAGCGGACGCTGATGGGCTGGCCGTGCCGGGTCGAGCTGTGGGGCGAGACGATCGAGCAGGCGCGGGCCGACTACGCGGCGGTCGCCAACGCGGTGGCGGCGTTCGAGCCGGTGACGATGATCGCCAACCCGGGAGCCGACGCCGCGGGGGCCCGGGCGGCCTGCGGCGCCGGCGTGGAGATCGTCGAACTGGCGCTCGACGACTCGTGGCTGCGCGACTGCGGGCCGATCTACACGCTCGACGGGCGACGGGGCGCGGTTGGCCGTGCACTTCGCCTTCAACGCCTGGGGCGAGAAGTTCCCTCCGTGGGACCACGACGCCGTCGTCGGCCGGCTGATCGCCGAGCGGCTCGGCGACCGCGTGGTCGAGTCCTCGATGGTGCTCGAGGGCGGCTCGATCCTCACTGACGGCCAGGGCACGCTGCTGACGACCGAGCAGTGCCTGCTGCACCCCAACCGCAACCCGTCATGGTCGCGCGAGCAGATCGAGGCCGAGCTGCGCGGCCGGCTGGGCGTGCGAGCGGATCGTGTGGCTGGGGATGGGCCTGGTCGAGGACCGCGACACCGACGGCCACGTCGACCTGATCGCCGCGTTCACGCGGCCCGGGCACGTGCTGCTGCAGATGGTCGACGAGGACAACCCCAACTTCGAGCACTGCGTCGAGAACCGCGCGCGGCTGGCGGCGGCCGGCATCGAGGTGACCGAGCTGCCGCTGCTGCCCTACGCCGAGGTGGCGGGCGAGCGGATCGCCGCCAGCTACCTGAACTTCTACATCTGCAATCGTGCCGTGATCGTGCCCGTGGCCGGAGCCGACACCGATCAGCAGGCGCTCGACATCATCGCCGCCGCCTACCCCGGCCGGGAGATCGTCCCGGTGCCCGGACTGGTGCTCGCCTACGGCGGGGGCGGTCCGCACTGCATCACCCAACAGGTCCCGCGCGCATGGCTGAGCCCGCGGCGGAGCTGCGGACCGCCTACCCGGCGCCGCCGTCGCCGGCGCGGACCCGTCCCAGCGAGCGGGCGCCGCTGCGCGTCGGCGCCGGTGCAGGAGCGCTGGCGTCCGGATCCGAGGTGCACCGCGCGGCGCTGGCTGCCGGAATCCGCACGGCGGCCGCCGAGGGGGCGCGGATCGTGTGCCTGCAGGAGCTGACGCTGTCGCCGTACTTCGCGATCACCCCCGCCGGCCCGGCGGCCGCCGGCGCTGCGCCCGAGGAACTGCTGAGCGGCCCGACGGTCACCTTCGCGCGCACCGTCGCCGCCGAGACTGACGTCTACGTGCACGCCTCGCTGTACGAGCGCGCCGACGGGGAAGATGGCCTGGGCTACAACACCGCGGTCGTGGTCGCCCCCGACGGGCGGCTGGTGTCGCGCACGCGCAAGCTGCACATCCCGGTCACCGCCGGCTACTACGAGGACCGCTACTTCCGGCCCGGCCCGGCGGGCAGCGACGCCTTTCCGCTGGTGGCGCTGCCGACCGACGAGCTGCCCACCCCGCCCAGCTCGGCTGCCCGACGTGCTGGGACCAGTGGTTCCCCGAGCTCGCGCGCGCCTATTCGCTGGCGGGCGCCGAGGTGCTCATCTACCCGACGGCGATCGGCTCCGAGCCCGACCACCCGGACTTCGACACCCAGCCGCTGTGGCAGCAGGTGATCGTCGCCAACGGGGTGGCCAACGGCACGTTCATGGTGGCCGTCAACCGGATCGGGACCGAGCCGCCGCTGACCTTCTACGGCTCGAGCTTCATCTCTGATCCGTACGGCCGGGTGCTCGTGCAGGCCCCGCGCAACCGGCCGGCCGTGCTCGTCGCCGACCTCGACCTCGACCAGCGCCGCGACTGGCTGGAGCTGTTCCCGTTCCTGACCACGCGCCGGCCGGATGCGTACGCGCCGCTGACCGGTCCTAGCTCAGCGGCGGCGCAGGCGTCGATGAGCACCTCGAGCAGGCGGTTGCGCTGCTGAGGAGATCCGGTCTGGTGGTGGCGCTCGAGCTTGCCGTTGTGGCCGATCCTGGAGCATCCGCGACGTCCCCGGCCTACGTAACGCCAGCCAACCGCGGCGTACGCTGGCACGAAGCCCTCGAACTCAGGAGGAAGGATCATGCGTCACAGCAAGTCGATCGACGTCCGCAAGACCGGCGCCGTGATGACCGCAGCCACCGTCACCGGCGGCCAGGTCTCCGGCCCGCGGCTCCTCGGCCCGACAGCGATGGCGCCGCTGGCGATCGCGGCGTGCGCGATCGGCGCCCTGGCCATCGGCCGGCTGGCGATCGCCAACGCGGTGATCAGGAAGCTGCAGGCCGAGGAGATCGAGATCGGCTCGCTGAAGGTTGACCGGCTGGAGGTCGGCGGTCAGCGCTGGCCCGTGCCCCCGGCGGGCTGAGACCCGTTCAGCGGGCGAGCTTCTTGCCCGGGTTGAGCAGGCCCTTGGGGTCGAGCAGGCGCTTGATCGACTCGTGCAGCGTCAAGCGCCGGCTCCGCCCACTGCCGGGCCAGCGCGCCGCGCTTGAGCAGGCCCAGCCCGTGCTCGCCGGAGACGGCGCCGCCGAGCCGCGCCGCCAGCGCGAACAGCTCGGCGGCCGCGTCGTGGGAGCGCTGCAGCTCGGCCGGGTCGGCGAGGTCGACCATGAACGTCGAGTGCAGGTTGCCGTCGCCGGCGTGACCCCAGCTGCAGGCGGGCAGCCGGTGGCGCTCGCCGATCTCGCGGGTGGCGGCGATCGCCTCGGCGAGGCGCTCGAGCGGCACGACGATGTCCTCGGAGACCTTGCCGCCCCGCTGGGCGGTGACCGCCAGCGAGACGCCGGAGCGCCAGCGCCACAGCTCGCGGACGGCGCGGCGGTCGCCGGGCGCGTGGGTGGCCAGGGCGTCGGTGGCCAGCACCTCGAGCAGCTCGTCGCGCAGCCGCTCGGCCTCCGGCTCCGAGGCGCCGTCGGCCTCGGCGATCAGCATGAACGCCGGTCGATCGGGCGCCTCGCCGGGAAACGCGCCGCAGCGAGCCGGCGACCGCGCCCTCGTCGAGGTACTCGAGCGCCGCCGGCTGCAGGCCGTTGGCCAGCACCGCCTCGAGCGCCGCGCACCCCGTCGCCGCGTCGGGATACAGGGCGACGACCGGCAGCTGGGCGGCGGGCGCGGGGATCAGCCGCAGCCACGCGGCGGTGACGATCCCCAGCGTGCCCTCGGAGCCGATCATCAGCGACCTGATGTCGTAGCCGCCGACGTCCTTGCGGACCGGACCGCCGACGCTGACGAGCTCCCCGGGCGCCAGCGACGAGCTCCAGGCCGGTCACCCACGTGCCGGTCACGCCGTACTTGAAGGTGTGCGGGCCGCCGGCGTTGGTGGCGATGTTGCCGCCCAGCTGCGACTGCTCGGCGGCGCCCGGATCCGGGGGATAGAACAGGCCCGTCTCGCGCGCGCGGCGCGCCAGCTCGGCGGTCGTCATTCCCGCGGGCACGCGGGCGCGCCACAGCTCCGGCTCGAGCGCGACCGGCTCGCGCAGCCGCTCCAGGCTCAGCACGACGCCGCCGTCGGGCACCGCCCCGCCGGTGAAGCCGGTGCCGCCGCCGCGGGGGACGAGCGGCACATCGTGCGCGTAGCACCAGGCGACGACCTCGGCCACCTGCGCGGCATCGGCGGGCAGCGCCACGGCGTCGGCGCGACCGCGGACGCCGCGGCTCTCGGTCGCGTCGTGCAGGTAGTCGCGGGTGCTGCCCGGCAGCACCGCGCCGTCGCCCAGCACGCCGCGCAGCTCGCGCTCGGCCGGGTGGGCGATGCCGTGGTCACGTCGTCGATGCTACGCGCGGCGCCGCTCGCGAGTGGCATCGCGTAGTACAGCGCCAGCGCAGCGCACATCCCGAGCGTCAGGTATGGGGAGACGAACGCCAGCGCGGTGGCGACCACATAGGGCACGACGCCGGTCGCCGCCCGGTGAAAGATCTGGCGTCGCTGCTCGAGCGGCAGCGTCTCGGCGAGCAGATCGGCGCGAACGATGAGCACCCGGCGGTTGAGCAGCGAGAAGACGATCGCCATGAGCATGAAGCAGCCGCTGTAGATCGCTGCGGCCAAAGGCTTGCGCCGGTGGGTGGCGACGAGGTCGGTGGCGAACGGCAGGATCGCCGATCGTCATCAGGAGCAGCAGATTGAGGATGAGGATCGTGTGGTCAGCCTCGCGCAGGCGGCTGATCATCGCGTGGTGGTTGATCCAGATGATCCCGATCGTCAAAAACGAGATCACGTAGGCGACGTACTGCGGCCATTGATGGCCAAGCTCGTAGACGAGTGATGGCCCGTGTCGTTGCCCGGCACCCCGATGTTCAGCACGAGCAGCGTGATCGCCACCGCGATGACGCCGTCGGAGAACGACTCGAGGCGGTTGGTCCCCATCATGGGACGTTCGCCGGAGGGGCGTCCGATCCTGTTCCCGGCCGCGGTTGCTAATCCCATACGATCTGTGGGGTACGGCCACCACAACCATGAGGAGAGACTCGATGAGCGAGCACAGCGGTCCCGGATACGCCTCCCCGCAGGTCGCGCGTGAGCAGGCTCCTGAGCAGGTCATCTACGTCGCCGCGCTCTACGAGGGCACCGGCATCGACAAGCCCGACTTCGTCGCGGTCGTTGATGTCGACCCGTCGTCGGACAGCTACGGGCAGATCGTCGGGCGCACCGACATGCCCAACGTCGGCGACGAGCTGCACCACTTCGGCTTCAACGCCTGCTCGAGCGCCTGCCACTCGCAGCTGAGCCGCGACACGCTCGTCGTTCCCGGCTTTCGCTCCAGCCGGATCCACATGCTCGACATCTCCGATCCCCGCAAGCCGACGATCAAGAACGTGATCGAGGGCGAGGAGATCAAGGAGAAGCTCGGGCTATCGGCTCCCCACACCGTGCACTGCATGCCGGGCGACATCGTCACGATCTCGATGCTCGGCGACGCCGATGGCAACAATCCGGGCGGCTTCGCGATCCTCGACGCCCGGGACTTCTCGATCGCCGGACGCTGGGAGTCCGAGACCCCCGACCTACAGTTCATGTACGACTTCTGGTACCAGCCCCGCCAGAACACGATGGTGTCCAGCGAGTGGGGCGCGCCCAACACCTTCCAGGATGGTTTCAACCCCGCCGACGTCGCCGCCGGCAAGTACGGGCGCAAGCTGCACTTCTGGGACCTCGAGCAGCGCAAGCAGGTGCAGACGCTCGACCTCGGCGACGATGGCTGGATCCCGCTCGAGCTGCGCTGGCAGCATGATCCCGACTCCGCCCAGGGGTTCGTCGGCGTCACGCTTTCCAGCGTGATCAAGCGCTTCTTCCGCGACAACGGCTCGTGGGATGCCGAGACGGTGATCGACGTCGCCAACGAGCCGCTGGAGGGCTGGCCGCTGGAGGGCGGCGTCCCCGGCCTGATCACCGACCAGGTGCTGTCGCTCGACGACAAGGACCTGTTCTTTTCCAACTGGCTGCACGGCGACCTGCGCCATTACGACGTTTCGGACCCGCGCAACCCGCAGCTGCGCTCCCAGGTCTGGCTCGGCGGCCTGCTCGGACGTGACGGCGGGCATCCGAAGGCCAGCGCGGCCCTCAACGGCGGCCCGCAGATGCTGCAGAACTCGCTCGATGGCGAGCGCGTCTATGTGTCCAATTCCCTGTACTCGACGTGGGACAACCAGTTCTATCCGGGGATGAAGGGGTGGCTGACGATGCTGCGCCGACAGTCCGACGGCACCTACGCGCTCGACGAGGACTTCTTCGTCGACTTCCACGAGCAGTCTGACGGTGCGCGTCCGCACGAAATCCATCTCCCGGGTGGCGACTGCACCACGGAGATCTTCCAGTAGCGCCGGCCGGATCAGGCCTCTGACAGGAGCTCGCGCAGTTGGGCGGCGTTGCGCACGCCGTAGTCGCGGTAGCAGTTGTTCATCAGCAGGTGAGATTCCCGGGCCTCTTGAGCCACCTCGGCGATCGGCTGGGCCAGCTCGCGCAGCTCCTCCTCGGAGTACAGGTAGCGAAAGCGCTCGGCCGCCGTGCGCGCGCCGCCCTTCCAGGTGCTGTCCGAGCGGCCGTGGAAGCGCATCACGAACAGATCGGGCGTGGTCAGCGCGAACAGCCGTGGCAGGCCGGACACCTCCGGGGCGTCGACGGATACGAACGTCAGCCCCCGGTCCTCGAGCAGGCCGAGGGTGCGCTCGCGGTCGCGCTCCTCGGCGAGCCAGCGCGGTGAGCGGAACTCCACGGCGACGCGATAGTCAGGCAGGCGATCGCGCAGCGCCTCGATCTCGGCCCGGTTGTCCCGGCGCGGCGGGAACCACGGCGGGTACTGAAAGAGCACCGCGCCCAGGCGGTCCGCGTCGTGCAGGGGGCGCAGCGCGCTCTCAAAGCGCCGCCACGCCTCCTGCATCGCCTCCGGGCTCAGGTCCTTGGCGTACAGGTTGCGCTTCTCCTGGACCTCGGCCGGCAGGTCCTCGCGCAGATCCTTCCACAGGCTCTGGGGCTTGGTCGGGTGCCCGGTGAGCAGCGAATAGGCCTTGACGTCGAAACGAAAGCCGTCGGGGGTCCGCTGCGCCCACAGGGCCGCCTGCTGCTCGGCCGGCGGTGCGTAATAGGTGGAGTCGATCTCGGTGAGCGGGAACTGGGCGGCGTAATAGCGCAGACGGTCCTCGGCCGACATCGTGCGCTGCGGATACCAGTCGGTCTCCTGCACCAGGGTCTTGTCCGTCCACGAGCACGTGCCGGTGTAGACCTCGTGCCCATCGAGGTGGACGAGCCGCCCGATGTCCTCCTCCGTGCTCACTCGATTGCAGTGTTGCGGATCACGATCAGGGTGACGATCCGCCTCTCGCGGACGAGCAGGTAGTTGGACATGATGAGCGGGTCGGGCAGGTTGTCCTTGGGATAGTCGCCGTCGTAGCGCGCGCGCACGATCGTCATGCCATGGTGCTCGATGACCTCGACGGGATCGAGGGTGACGCGGTCGCCGACCATTTCCTTGGCCACCCACGCGCGGATCGCGTCGGTGCCCCAGAACTCGCGGTGGGCATCGTTGACGAGCGCGTCGGCGGCGAAGGTGGCCATGATCGCATCCGTGTCGAACGCGTTGACAGCGGTGAGGTGGTCGGCGATGACGCCGGTGGGGTGTGTGGTGGTGTTGGTCATGACGTTCAGCCTGAGGCCTTCCGTGAGAGGAGAGTCAACCCCGGATCGCGGACTTGACTCTCCCCCTGGGGGAGGGTTCAGGATGTTGGTATGTCCATGGGCCTGACGATCGGCGAGTTCTCCCAGGCGACGCACCTGAGCGTCAAGACGCTGCGTCATTACCACGAGGTCGGGCTGCTGGAGCCGAGCTTCGTCAACCCTGGCAACGGCTACCGCCACTACGTAGAGGCCCAGATCCCTGTGGCCCAGGTGATCCGCCGCCTGCGCGACCTGGAGATGCCGGTGGCCGACGTCAGGGCCGTGGTGGCGGCGACCGACAGCGCGGCGCGCAACGCCCTGATCGCCGCCCACCTTGACCGCCTCGAGGCCGACCTGGCCCGCACGCGCGAGGCGGTCAGCTCGCTGCGCAACCTCATCACCCGGCCGGCGACGGCGCGCGACGTGGAGCACCGGACGGTCCCGCCGACGCCTGCGATCGCGATCCACGACGTCGTCGATCGTGCCGACATCCTCTCGTGGTGGCAGGGGGCGCTGGGTGAACTGCACGCCAACGTCGTGGCGCAGGGCCTGACGCGCATCGGCCCGAGCGCCGGCGTCTACGAGGCCGACGTGTACCGGCACGAGCGCGGTGGCGCGACCGTGTTCATTGCGGTGGACGGCGCGGCGCGGGCGATCGGGCGGGTACAGCCGATCGTCGTGCCGGCGGTGGAGTTGGCCATCGTCACCCACCGTGGTTCGCACGCCGACATCGACATCACCTACGGTGCGCTGGCTGCGCACGTCTCGGCCCACGAGCTCAGCGTCGACGGGCCGTTGCGCGAGATCTACGTACGCGGCGCCCACGACACTCCGGACCCCAGGGAATGGGTGACCGAGATCGGCTGGCCGATCTTCCGCTCCGACGCGGCCGGCGGCTGATCGGCTGCCCGAGGGGGTGATCCGCGGGGCGTGCGAGGCTAGTACTCGTATGAGCACGACGACATTTGCCGCCGACGCCCTCAGCCGCCTACGGACGCTAACGGGCACGCCCGACGCCGAGTTTCGCGACGGGCAGCTCGAGGCGATCCGCGATGTCACCGTCGATCGCGCCCGAGTCCTGTGCGTGCAGCGCACGGGCTGGGGGAAATCGGCGGTCTACTTCGTCGCCACCGCGCTGCTGAGAGACGATCCCACCCATCCAGCGGGCCCGACGCTGATCGTCTCGCCGCTGCTGGCGCTGATGCGCAATCAGCTGGCCGCCGCCCGGCGGCTGGGGCTACGCGCCCACACGATCAACTCCACCAACCGCGACGAGTGGGAGGCGGTCGCCGCGCGGCTGGCCGCCGACGAACTCGACCTGCTGCTGATCAGCCCCGAGCGACTGAACAACCCCCGCTTCCGCGACGAGATGCTGCCCCTGTTCGCCGCCTCGGTGGGTCTGTTGGTGATCGACGAGGCGCATTGCATCTCTGACTGGGGGCATGACTTCCGGCCTGACTACCGACGGGTCCGCGACATGCTCGAGCGGCTCGGCGATGACGTGGCCGTGCTGGGGACGACGGCCACCGCGAACGATCGCGTCGTCGCCGACGTCGTGGAGCAGCTGGCGAGTGGATCAGCTCGCACCGCCCACGCCCCAAATCAGCCGCTGCGTACCTACCGGGGTCCGTTGGCGCGGACGAGCCTGCGCCTGGAGGTCGTCGACCTGCCCCGTCCGGCGCAGCGCCTGGCGTGGCTGGTCGAGCACCTGGGAGCGCTCGAGGGCTCCGGCATCGTCTACACGTTGACCAAACGCGACGCCGATCAGGTCGCCACGTTCCTCTCGGCCAACGGGATCCCGGCGCTGGCCTACAGCGGCGATCAGGACGCCGACGAGCGGGTGGCCACGGAGGAGCGTCTGCTCGCCAACGAGGTCAAGGCGGTGGTGGCCACGAGCGCGCTCGGCATGGGCTATGACAAGTCCGACCTGACCTTCGTCGTGCACTACCAGGCGCCCGGCTCGGTCGTCTCCTACTACCAGCAGGTCGGCCGCGCCGGCCGCGGCGTCGAGCACGCCGACGTCGTGCTGCTGCGCGGCGGCGAGGACCGGCGCATCCAGGACTTCTTCATCGAGCAGTCGTTTCCCTCGCGCGAGCGTGTCGGCGCGGTGCTGGCCGATCTCGAGGCCGCCGGCGAGGCGGGCCGCACGACGCGCGAGCTGCTGGCCGTCGTCAACCTCGGGATGGGGCGGCTGGAGGCGATGCTGAAGATCCTCGATGTGGAGGGCGCGGTCCGGCGCGACGGCTCGCGCTGGCATGCCGTGCCGGACCCCGCCTGGGCCTATGACGCCGAGCGCTATGCCCACGTGACCGCGCTGCGGCGGGCCGAGCAGGAGGCGATGGCTCGCTTCGGCGCCGACGGCCGCTGCCTGATGCGGGCGCTGCAGGAGGAGCTCGACGATCCGGACCCCCGCGATTGCGGACGCTGTGCCGTCTGCACGGCGCCGCGGTTCGCCGATCCGCCGGATCCGGCGCTCGTCGAACAGGCCGGACGACACCTGCGCTCACGGCCGATCGAGCTCGAGGTCAAGAAGATGGCGCCTGACGCCCATGGCGCGATGCGCAAGATCCCCGACGGGGTGCGGATCGATTCCGGCTGGTCGCTGGCGCGCTTCGGCGACGGCGGGTGGTGGCCGGCGGTGGAGCGGGGTCTTCAGTCCGGGGAATTCGAGGCCGACGTGGTCGGCGCGCTCGCCGACGTCATGCGCGGCGGCGGCGTTGAGGTGGCGTGGGTAACGGCCGTGCCGAGCGTCCGGCTGGACGAGGTGCTGCCCCGATTGGGCGGGAGGGTCGCCGAAGCGCTGGGCGTGGGGTATCTCGAGCTCCTGGAACGCGTTGCGGAGCGCCCGCCCCAGCGTGAGATGGCCAATGCCGTTTCGCAGGCCGCCAACGTGCGGGGCGCGTTTCGGGTGACCGGATCGCCGCCGCCCGGGGCCGGCGTGCTGCTCGATGACCGGCGCAGCTCCGGCTGGACGCTGGCGATGGCCGGCGGCCAGCTGCGGATGGCCGGGGCCGAGACGGTCGTGCCGCTGGTGCTGGGCACGTTGCAGTAACGGCGCGACGGACATTCGGCTACATTGCGCGGCGCCGCAGCTCTGCGGACTGAACCATCGAGAAGGGCACATAAATGACCTCGATCTCCGCAGGTGCCGTTCGCCGCCGCGCGCTTGCCCGTGCCGGCCTACTGTTGGCCGCGCTGGCGGTCAGCCTGACGATGCTGGCCGGGTATGCCTCGGCGCAATCGCCCGCCGGGCACGCCGCTGATGCTCAGCAGTGCTCCGAGCCGTATTCCGCACAGCGTGATCCGGCCAACCCGCTGGCTCTCTCCCAGGCGCCCGGCGCCAATCCATTGACCGGGGCCAGGTACTTCGTCCCCGGGCCCGCCAAGGGCTCGGCGGCCCGGACGATCGCCCAACTGGTCGGCCTCAACCCGGACACGATGGATGTCAGTGAGTCGTGGGCGTCATTCTCGAAGCGGCTCGCCTCGGGGCCGCTACACGCCAAGCTGGCTGCTGACCGCGGCCTGGCGCGCAAGGTCGCGCTGTTGTCGAAGATCGCCAGCCAGCCCGAGGCGCAACGGATTTCCAGTTACTCGTGGGGCGGGACCCCTGACGGGATCTTCAAGCAGACCGAGAAGCTCCTCTGTCAGAACCTGACCGCCGACCCGGGATCGATCCCGATCATCAACACGTACTTCATGCACTCCACGCTCGGCGGGTCGCCGACGCCGGCCCAGATGAGCGCCTACGCGCCGCTGTTCCGCGCCCGCGTCGACGCCATGGCCCGGGCGATCGACCGCCGGCCCGCGGTGCTGCTGCTGGAGGTCGACGGGATCGGGTCCACACGCGGCGTGGCCAAGATGGGCTCGCTGCCCCAGTGGGAGGCCGATCTCAGCTACGAGATCAACGCGATGGCGGCGTTGCCCCACACGGTCGTCTACGTCGAGGGCGGCTACTCGGACTCCAACTCGGTCGGCTACACGGCGCGGGTGCTCAATGCCATCGGCGTGAACCGGATCCGCGGGTTCTTCACCAATGACACCCACGAGGCGTGGACGATCGACGAGGTCCACTGGGCGACGAAGGTCGCCAAGCGCACGCACGGCGCGCACTTCATCGTCGACACCGCCGACAACGGGCGGGGGCCGCTGTACAACCACGTGAAGGTCGGCCACGGGGTCGAGAACCTCTGCAACCCGCCCGGGCGCGCGCTCGGCCCCCTGACGACGACGCTCACGGGTTACGCCTACGCCGACGCGTGGATGTGGACGCACCCGCCCGGCAACAGCAGCGGCTGCGGTGGCGGACCTCCCGGCGGCGTGTTCTGGCCCTCCCGGGCCGAAGGCGAGGCGGCCCGCGCCAATGCCCAGCTCGGGCCCGGCCTCCCGAGCCACCCCTACTGAGAGCCGGGCGGCCCAGCCGGAGGTTCGGCGTCAGCCGAATCTCCAATGGAATCGCCGTCAGGCGATTCCACGGTCAGGCGACGCGGGTCCGGCTGCGGCGGCGCGTCCGCTCCGTGACGCTGCGATAGCCGGCCGCCAGCTGCGCCAGTGACGCCGACCAGGTCCGGTCGCGGACGGCGGCCAGGCCGGCCTGGCGCAGGCGCTGGGCGAGCAGCGGAGTGCTCGTGACCGCCAGCAGCGCGGCGGCCAGCGCCTCGCGATCGGGACCGGTGAGCAGGCCGGTCTCGCCGGAGGCGATCAGCGACGCCGGGCCGCCGGCATCGACGGCCACCACCGGCAGGCCGCTCGCCTGGGCCTCGAGGATCACCTGCCCGAACGTGTCGGTTGCGCTGGCGAACAGGAACGCGTCGGCGCTGGCGTAGGCGCGCGCCAGGTCCTGACCGCCCAGCCAGCCGAGGAACGTGGCGTGGGCACCGAGGCGCTCGCGCAGCGCGTCCTCCTCGGGGCCGCCGCCGGCCAGCACGAGGTGCAGCCGCTCGTCGCGCGCGCGGGCCGCGAGGAACGCGTCGGCGAGCAACTCGACGCCTTTCTCGCTCGTCAGGCGCCCGGCGTAGAGGACGTTGACCTCGCCGGGGTGCAGTCCCGGGTCGCGCAGGCCCGGATCGAACCGGGCGAGGTCGACTCCCCGCTCCCAGCGGCCGATCCGCTCGGGCGCGACGCCGAGCCGTGCGAGGCGCTCGTCGGAGTCCGGACTGGGGGAGAGCACGCCGTCGCAGGCGCCGTAGAAGCCGGCCAGGGCGGCGGCGGTGAGCGCCTCGAGCTGGGCGTCTCCGGAGCGCACGCCGGCATAGGCGGCCAGCTCAGTGTGATAACTGCCGAGGACGGGCAGCTCGAGGACGTGCGCCAGCAGCCAGGCGCCGATCCCCGCCGGCCCGGGCGAGCACAGGTGCACGAGGTCATAACGGCCTTCGGCCAGCGCCTCGACGATCGCCGGCAGCCCGGGGACTCCGAGCGTGAGTCCGCGGTAGAACGGGATCTCGATCTCGGCGACCGAGCTCAGGCGCCGATCGACGTCGGCGTCGGTTCCGATCACCTCCACCTCGTATCCCGGCACCCCGCGGTCGCGAATCTGCCGGATCGTGTGGGTGACGCCGTGCATCGTGCCCAGACCATCGGCGACGAGCGCCACCCGGGGTCGGTCGCCGTCCGAGCGCGTGAGCTTGAACTTCTCGCGGCCCAGGAACGCCGCCGCGGCTGCATACGGGATCGCGGGAACGCAGGCCTCGAACAGTCGCGCGCCGTGGTCGGCCGGTCGCAGCCGGCCCTGCGCGACGTCGCGCGTGAGCGTGGAGACCGCGCCGGCGAGGTGTCGCTCGTGCAGGCGGCGCGCGCGGCGCTGCAGGTCGGGATGACTCAGCCGGCCGTCCTGCAGGCGCGTCAGCAGCTCGTCCTCATCGATGTCCATGTCCATCGTGTCCAGCCACGCCCGCAGCAGCGCCCGGCCATCCTGGGGTCCGAGGTCTGAGCCGACCTCGCCCCGGCGGACATCGCCCTCGCACATGACCCGCTCGACGATCGCCAGAACCGCGCTCGGGTCAGGCGGACCCGCGGGATCGTCTTCGTCGCTGAGGCTGCGGATCGCAAGGGCCATCGCCGCGTGGGCCCACTTGGCGGCGCTGCCCTGGGCTCCGTGGGCCTCGGCCCGACCGGCGCGCACGTGATCCAGGAACTCGCGCGGACCGCCGGCCCGCGGCGTCTGGGTGAACGTGCGTCCGACATCGATTCCGGCGTGGTCATCGGATCCACCGATGGCGGTCCCGCCATGGGTCTCGATGTACACGAACGCCGGCAGATTGAGCTCCTTTGCGCGCGACCCGTTGCGGGTCTCCCAGATCGGGAACAGCTGCGCCAGGCGGCGGCGGTGGCGGGCGGTCAGCGGCGACCGCACCGCATAGAAGGGATGGGCGAGTGCGGCGGTGATCTCGTGCTCCTGGAGGTACGCCGCGCACGTCTCCACGTCGTCGTTGTGCGCCTGTAGCCACTCGTGGTCGCCCGCCGCGATCCCGTAGCAGAGGACGTGCACCGCCTGCGGCTCGCCCTTGAAGGAGACGGTGAGCTCCTCGGAGATGAACGTATCCGGAAGGTGACTGATCGACAGCGCCCCGGCGATCGTGTCGTGGTCGGTGATCGTCACGAAGTCCATGCCCTGCTGCTTGGCGAGCTCGTAGACCTCCCACGGCTCGGTGGCGCACTCCGGCAGGTTCAGCGACCGCTGGACCCCCAGCTTCGACAGCTCCGACGCTGTCGAGTGCACATGCATGTCGACGCGGCTGTTCTCGTTCATGACAGACAGGATTGGGCTGCTCAGAGTCGCAACCGTGAAGAACAGGCTCACCTTCAGTGACCATTTCGTGAACGGACGGATGCCGAGGCGCCGAGACCGAGAACCTTTCAGACATGGAGGTGACCGAACGGGTCGGCGAGGTGGTGCTCGAGACGCCCGCGTTGCGCGTCGAGGTGACCCTGCGCCCGTTTGCGTTCGTCATCCGCCGTGCCGGCAGGTCGCTGCTGCGCGCCGGCGGCGCCTGGGCGGTCGACGGTGAGATCCGTGATCAGTTCCTGCAGTTCACCGAGGGCGTGCTCGCGTGCGAGGAGCGGTCGCCGGTGCAGCGCGCGGTGGCCGCGTCGCCGGTCGGTTTCGATGAGCGTGGGATTGTGCTCGACCTGCGCCTCGAAGGCGGCCGGATCGCGCGGCTGACGATCGAGCTGGCGACCGACGAGCGGCTGTCGCTGACATTGTCGGCCGAGGATGACCCGCTGCGGCTCGGGCTGGACTGGGAGCGCCGCGGCGACGAGCGCCTGGTCGGTCTGGGGCTGCGTCACCATCCGCGGCTGGACCAGGCCGGTCGCGACGTCCAGCTCGGCGCCGATCGCCGCTACACGGGGCCTGACTGCCCGGCGGAGATGCTCTCCGAGGGCGGCATTCCGCAGGGCGATTGCGCGCCCGTGCCGTGGCTGCTGTCCAGCCGGGGCTACGGCGTGTGGTGTGCCGGCGACGGTAACGGCACGTGCTTCGATCTCGCCGGTGAGCGGATCTCGGTATCCACGCGGGCGCCCGCCGGACCGCTCTCGCTGGAGATCGTGGGTGGCCGGACCCCGGGGGCGCGGCTGCGCGAGCTCTGCCGGCTGACCGGCTTTCCCGCGCAGCTGCCCGATTGGGGCTACGGCTTCTGGAAGAGCCGCGACGTCCACGAGCATCAGGACGACGTGCTCGACGACTTCCTCGGGTTTCGCCGCCACGGCATCCCGCTCGACGCGATCGTGATCGACTCGCCGTGGGCGACGCAATACAACACCTGGGAGTTCAACCCGCACCAGTTCCCCGACGCGGCGTACATGATCTCCTCGATGCGTGCGGCCGGCGTTCGGACCGTGGTGTGGGTCACACCGTGGGTGAACCTCGACTCGCGCGCCGGCCAGATCCCGCCCCAGCCCGAGTCAGAGCGCCTGCACTCAGAACCGGCGGCCAACTACGCGCCGGCGGCGGCCGCCGGTCACTTCATCCGTGAGGCGGACGGGCGGCCGTTCGTCTCCCAGTGGTGGATGGGCACCGGCTCGCCCGTCGACTTCACCAGCCCGGCGGCCGAGCGCTGGTGGCGCGAGTCGGCCAAGCGGGTGCTCGAGCTGGGGGTCCAGGGCATCAAGGCCGACGACGGCGACGGTTACTACATCCCCGACCGTGTCCGGCTGGCCGACGGCCGCACGGGAGCGCAGGCGGCGTGGGCGCTCGGCGGTTTGCACCGCCGGTGCCTGCAGCGTGCGCTCGACGAGACCCATCCCGGCGAGGGGGTGCTGTTCGGGCGCAGCGGCTGGAGTGGCCAGAACGCATACGGGCTGACCTGGGGCGGCGACCAGGTGTCGGACTTCTGGTCATTGCGGGTCCTGGTGGTGGCGGCGCTGAGCGCGGCCTGCAGCGGGATCTCGAACTTCTCCCACGACATCGGTGGGTATCTCGGGCACCGGCTCGTGCAGCGCTGTCCACCGGAGCTGCTCGTGCGCTGGCTCCAGTTCGGCTGCTTCACGCCGCTGATGCACGCCCATTCCCGCATGCCCCAGGAGCCGTGGCACTACGGCGAGCGGGTGCTCGACCTCTATCGCGCCTACGTGCTGCTGCACGAGCAGCTGGTCCCCTACGTGCGCGCGGCGGCGCTGACCGCCGCCCGTACCGGGATGCCGATCATCCGCCCGCTGTGCCTGCTCGACCCGGGTGACCCGCGCGGGTGGACCGTGGGCGACGCCTACGGCTACGGGCCGGCGCTGTGGGTGGCTCCGGTGCTCGACGACCGCGCGCGCGAACGCGAGGTGCCGCTCCCGCGGGGAGAGTGGATCGAGACGTGGTCAGGCCGGCACGTGCGCGGCGGCGGCGAGGTGATCGTCGACGCGCCGCTGGAGCGGATTCCTGTCTGGGTGCGCTCCGGATCGATCGTCGTCACCTACCCGGCCTGGCAGGTCGGCTCGGGCCTCGGGGACGAGCCCGAGACGCAGCGGCCGCTCGTGGCCACCCTGTGGGGTGTGCCCCGGCTGGGGCGCAGCGCGGCGCGGTTGGCCGACGGCGGCCGGATCGGGTGGCGCGACGGCCGCTGGGAGTTGCCCGCCGACCGGGAGATCAAGGTCTTCGAACGCTCGCTCTGAGCCTCGCCGTTCTATGCTCGCGGCGTGCATTTCGGTGAGCTCAGCCCTATCGAGCAGCGAGTCCTGGGCTGCCTGATCGAGAAGCGCTGGACGACGCCTGAGCAGTACCCGCTGTCGATCAACGCGCTGCGGCTGGCCTGTAACCAGTCGACCAACCGCGACCCGGTCACCAACTACGACGAGAACGCCGTGCGCGACGCCGCCCAGCGGCTGTCGAAGTACGGCCTCGCGCGTCTGGCCAGCGGCCACAACTCGCGGGCCATCAAGTACCGCCATCTCGCCGAGGAGAGCCTCGGGCTGGACCGCGAGCACCTGGCGGTGCTGTCCGTCCTGCTCCTCCGCGGTCCGCAGACACCCGGCGAGCTCAAGCAGCGCAGTGAGCGGATGGCCCCGATGCCGACGCTGGCCGACGTGGACCGGGTGCTTGGTGAGCTCGGCGAGCTGGGATACACGACCCGGCTGGAGCGCCGGCCCGGGCAGAAGGAGGACCGCTACACCCAGCTGCTGGGCGGCGCCGGTGACGAGCCCGCCGCGGCCGGCCCGGTCCCCGTGAGTGCGCCGGTCTCCGCCCACGCGACACCGACCCGCGCATCGACGCCGACGACGCCGCCCCCGTCGCCGATGCCGCTGCGAGCCGTGCCACCGGTGCCGCCCGCACCGCCCGCCGCCGACGTGGCCGACCTGCAGGCACGCGTCGCCGCCCTCGAAGACGATCTGGCGCAGCTGCGCGCCCAGCTCAGCGACCTGCTCAGCTGAACGCGGGCGCTCAGGTGGGCAGCGCCAGCCCCACGAGGTACGTCGCGCCGCCGACGATCACCCCGGCGAGGGTCATCTCCAACCCCGCCGACCACCACGTGCGCAGCGTCACCAGTGACTTGGCGGCCCCGACGAGGAAGTGGGCGATCAGCGAGACGACGGCGGCGGCGATGATACCCACGGTCCCGGTGGTGATCATGAACGGGATCACGGGGATGATCGCGCCGATGCCCGTCGAGATGCCCGCGGCGAGAGCCGCCTGGGCGGGGTCGCCGCCGCCGGCGGTGGCGACGCCGAACTCCTCGGTGGCCAGCGCCTGGAGCATCGCGTCGGGGCGGCGGGCCATCTGGTCGGCGAGCTGGTCGGCGGTCGCCACGTCGATGCCCTTGAGCTGGTAGAAGAGCGACAACTCCTCCTTCTCCTCCTCGGGGTGCTCGGCGATCTCCTGGCGCTCGCGCTCGATGTTGGCCGCGGCCACCTCGTTCTCGGAGCGCTCGGCCAGGAACGCACCGGTGGCCATCGACAGGGCGGAGGCGATCGCGCCCGCCAGGCCGGCGGTCAAAACCGCGCCGGAGCCGCCGGTGGCGCCCGAGACGCCGGCCACGATCCCGAAGACCGCCGCCAGGCCGTCGTTGGCGCCGTAGATCGCGCCGGAGATCCAGCCCGTGCCGCTGGAGTGCCACTTCTCGCGGCCGAGGATCCGATCGAGCCTGGCGCGGACCGGATCGCGGCCGCCCATCGGCCCCGGCGCGCCGCCTCCGTTGCCCACGGGAGCGGGGGCGGACGGACCGTCGCCGAGCAGCGGAAATTCCGCGGCGTCGCCACCGGAACGCATGTCGGCGACGGCCAGCGAGTGCGAGCGTTCCTCCTTGCGGATCTCACGCAGCAGCCGGTCGGTCTCGAGGTCTCCCGTCGAGCGCTTGTAGAGGTCGTCGACCTCTTCGTCCTCGGCTGCCTCGCGCGCGGCCAGCAGCCGGTCGACGGGCGCCACCCGGGCCTGCAGGCGCAGCCACAGCGGCACCTTGATCGCGGCCGGATCGGGGATCGGGATCCCGAGCTGGGTCATCCGCTCCTCGAGCCGGCGGCGATGACCGCTCTCGGCCTCGGCCATGCGGCGCAGGATGTCGGCCTCGCGCGCGGCCAGGCGACGCGCGATCAGGCCGTAAACGGCGCCGGCGAGGATCTCCCCGCGCCAGGCGGTGAGCAGCCGCTCGGAGACCTCGGGGGGCGGTTCGGCCATTCGACGGAGCCTACCGACGACGTCGCTAGCCTCGATCGCGAGATGGCCGACACGCCACCGATCGAGTTCCGCGCTGCCGACTTCGACAGTGGCGCCGGCGCCACCCTGCTGCAGGCGATGCGCGACGAGATGCGCGAGCTCTACGACGGCCTCGACATGGACAGCGACGACATGCCGCGGGCCGGGGCGGCCGAGCTCGGACCGCCGACGGGCGCGCTGATCGTCGGCTGGATGGGCGAGGAGCCCGTCTGCGTGGGCGGCGTCAAGGGACTCGACGAGCGCGCCTGCGAGATCAAGCGCATGTACGTCGTCGTGCCGTGGCGAGGTCGCGGTGTCGCGCGGGGGCTGCTCGCCGAGCTGGAGGCCACGGCCCGCCGGCTCGGCTATGAGGTTGCTCGGCTGGACACCGGGCCCCGGCAGCAGGGGGCGCGCGGGCTCTACGAGTCCGCCGGCTACTCCGAGATCGAGAACTTCAACGCCAATCCGGTTGCCTCCTTCTGGGGTGAGAAGCCTCTGCGGTGACGCGCCGAGCGGGGCGGATCGCCCGCCCCCGGACCTGACGGCCACGGATAGGCTCGCGCCCCATGCGCAAGAGCGTCGCGGTGCTGGGACGGGTGCTGCGCAATCCCCGGCTGCGCCGGGTGGAGCTGGCGTTCGCCGGTTTCGCGATGGCCGAGTACGGGGTGTGGACGGCGATCCTCGTCTACGCCTACGTCCGCGGCGGGACCACCACCGCGGGATTGATCGCCGTTCTGCAGCTGGTGCCGGCGGCCGTTGTCGCGCCGCCGGCGGCCGCCGTCACCGATCGGCGCGGCGGGGCGTTCGCGCTCGCGCTCGGTTACGCACTCCAGGCCGCGGCGATGGGCGCCACCGGCACATTGATCCTCGTCGGCGCGCCGTCCGCCGTCGTCTACGCGGCAGCGGTCGTCGCCGCCTCCGCCGTCACGCTCACCCGTCCTGCGCAGGCGTCGCTGCTCGCCTCGCTCGTCGAACACCCGGACGAGCTGACAGCGGCCACTGCCGTCTCGGGGTGGATGGAGAGTGCCAGTGCCCTCGCCGGCCCGGCGCTCGCCGGCCTGTTGATCGCGATCGACGGGCCGGGAGTGGTGTTCGCGGCCTTCGGTGTGACGGTCGCCGGTTCACTGGTGCTCGTCAGCCGGCTGGCCTCAACCGTGCCGGCCGCCGGCGACGATGAGGACCCCTCGCGAGACGACGGGGTGCTGGCCGGATTGCGGATCCTGCGGCGCGAGGCGTCGACCCGCGCGCTCGTCGGGGTGATCGCCGCCGAGCACCTGGCGATCGGCGCGCTGGACGTGCTCGTCGTCGTCCTCGCGATCTCGGCGCTCGGGCTCGGCTCCCCGGCGGCCGGCTATCTCAATGCCGCCTTCGGTCTGGGGGCGACGGCGGGTGCGCTGGCGGCGGTCGGCTTGATCGGGGCCCGGAGCATCGCTCGGCCGCTGGTCGTCGCGGGGATCGGATGGGGGGTGGCGTTCGTCGTGCTCGGCGCGGTTCGCAGTGCCCTCGCTGCGTTCGTGTTGCTGCCCCTGGCCGGCCTCTGTCAGACGGTGGTCGACACCGCCGGGCGCTCGCTGCTCGTCCGCGTGACCCCGCACGCTGTGCTCGGGCGCGTATTCGGCGTGCTCGAGGGCCTCGCGATGGCCGGCCTGGCGGCCGGATCATTGCTCGTGCCGATCCTCGTGGCGCTGGGCGGCGCCCGGCTGGCGCTGGTCGGCGTGGCGGCCGTGCTCGTGGCGGCGGTGACGGTGCCGCTCGCCACGCTGCGCCTCGTCGACCGTGCGGTGCCCCGGCCGGAGGCAACCCGGCTGCTGCGGGGCCATCCGCTGTTCTCGTCGCTTTCAGCGCCCGTGCTCGAGGGACTGGCCCGCGACCTGGAGGCGCATCCCGTCCGCCGCGGGCAGGTGGTGATTGCCGAGGGCGAGGTCGGCGATCGCTTCTACCTGATCGCCGACGGCAGCTTCGAAGTCACGATCGCCGGCAGCCACCTGCGGACGCTGGGCGCCGGTGACGGCTTCGGCGAGATCGCGCTGCTGCGTGACGTGCTGCGGACGGCGACCGTCACCGCCGGCACGGACGGCCGGCTCTACGGCCTCGAGCGCCAGCCGTTCCTCGACGCCCTGCGCCCGGCGATCTAGAGAATCCCGATGTCGGAGTTGTCGCCGACGAGGAAGCGGTAGGCGCGGGGCTGGCGGTCGACGCGGCCGATGGTGACGTTGCGGCCCAGCAGTGAGGATTCCATGCGCCCGTCGAGGTCTGAGACCTTGGAGCCGGCGAGGAGGATGGAGTGTTCGACCTCGGCGTTTGAGATCACGCAGTTCTCAGCGATCGCGGTGTACGGCCCGATGTAGCAGTCGGTCAGCTGCGCGCCGGCGCCGATCACCGCCGGCCCGCGAACGGTGCAGCGTTCCAGCCGCGCGCCGGCTTCGATCACGACCCGCCCATCGACGCGGGAATCGACCAGCTCGCCATCCAGCCGTCCGCTCATCGTGTCCAGCACCAGACGGTTGGCGGCCAGCATGTCCTCCAGGCGACCGGTGTCCTTCCACCACCCCTGCACGATGTGAGGCACGACCCGCAGCCCGATATCGACCAGATGCTGGATCGCGTCGGTGATCTCCAATTCCCCGCGCGATGACGGTTCGATCGCGCGGGCGGCGTCGTGGACCGACGCGCGGAACATGTACACCCCCACCAGCGCGAGGTCGGTCCGCGGCTGGGCGGGCTTTTCCACCAGCCGCACCACCGACCCGTCCTTGAGCTCGGCGACGCCGTAATGCTCGGGGTCGGGGACCGGGGTCAGCAGGATCAACGCGTCGGGCTTGTCGGTGTCAAACGCCCGAACGAGGTCCGAGATCCCGCCCTGGAGCAGATTGTCGCCCAGGTACATGACAAACGGCGAGTCGCCCAGGAACGGTTCGGCGGTCAGGACCGCGTGCGCCAGTCCCGCGGGCTCGCTCCTGCACGATGTAGGTCAACGACACCCCGAACAGCGCCCCATCACCCGCGACCTCGCGGATCTCATCGCCGGTCTCGGGCGCGATGATGATCCCCACCTGTGTGATCCCGGCATCGGCCATCGCCTGAATCGCGTAGAACAACACCGGCTTGTTGGCCACCGGCACCAGCTGCTTGGCGCTGGTATGCGTAATCGGGCGCAAGCGCGTGCCCTTGCCCCCGGACAGAATCAACCCCTTCAGCGTGTCCGTCACCGCGCGGAGCGTACACGTCGTAGATTGGCGCGGATGTTCGACCTCGACGCCTACCTGGAGCGGATCGGGCTGCGCGGGCGGCCCGGTCTCGCGGAGATCCACCGCGCTCACGTCAGCGCCATCCCCTTCGAGAACCTCGATCCCTATCGGGGTACGGCAGTCTCGCTGGAGCTCGTCGACCTCCAGCGAAAGCTGGTGGCCGACCGGCGCGGCGGCTACTGCTTCGAGCACAACCTGCTGCTCAAGGGAGCCCTGGAAGCGCTCGGAGCGGAGGTGGAGCCGATCCTCGCCCGCGTCGGCGATCGCGGGACCGAGCGCTCGCGCACCCACTTGCTGCTGCGCGTCCAGCTCGAAGGCGAGGTCTGGCACGCCGACGTCGGCTTCGGCCGCGGCACGCTGCTCGAGCCGATCCCGTTCGGACCCGGCCGGGAGCACGTGCAGGAGGGGTGGCGCTTTCGCGTGATCGCCGACGGCCCGGAGCTCGTCCTGCGCACGGTGACCGACGGCGAGTGGGTCGACGGCTACACGTTCGTGCCCGAGCCCGTACCGCTGATCGACATCGAGACGAGCAACTGGTACACGGCCACGCACCCGCGCTCGCCGTTCGTGTCCGCCGGCATCTCGGCGGCCATGTACGACCAACAGGCCGTCGCGGTGTCGCTCAGCGACTGGTCGGGCTCGCTGATCCTCACCGAGCTCACCCAGGAGACCCGTGCCGTCACGCCGGTGGAGCCCGAGCAGGTCGGCGACCTGCTGTCAGCGCGCTTCGGCCTTGACGGATGGACCTACGATGCCGAACGGCGGCTGATTGCTCAGTAGGTCCCGGCGAGCTTGCGATGGTCCCACGTGGCCGTCCGCCGGGCCGCGAACCGCAGCGCGACGCGCTTGGCCGCCTGGGCGCGGATCGCGTCGTTGACCTGCGGCGACGAGGAGTCATCGCCGTAGCGGCTCAGCAGCTCGGCCCCGAGTGCCGCCACCAGCTCGTTGTCGCGGTGGATCTCGGTGTCGGCCTCGATCATGACCCCGCGCAGCTCGCCGTAGCCGACGCCGTCCTGCACCTGCAGGGTCGCCCGCGGATCGCGCTCCAAATTGCGAACCTTCTGGGACTTGGCGTACGTCCACGCCCAGATGTCGTCGTCGCGCATGACGTACCAGAGTGGCATCAGATGTGGCCAGCCGCCGGACCCGTTGGTGGCGCAGATCACCGTCCGCTGTTCGGCCAGAAAGGCGCGCTGCTCGGCCGCGCTCATCTGGATCTGGTCGCGGCGGCTCACCGGGACGAGCCGCTCAGCGGGAGGCCAGCGCCGCTCCGGCGCCGATCCGCTCAGCGGCCTGGCGGACGGCGTCGCGGGCCTCGGCGGGCTCCAGCACGACCGCGTCGCCGGCCTCCTTGAGCGTCTCGCGCACCAGCCAGTCCACGCCGGCGAAGCCGAGCTCCACGATCACCGCGCCGTCGGCGAGCTCGGCGACGACGTTGCGCTCCTCGCGCGCCCAGCGAGCGCGCTCGGGGGAGATCCACACCCGCGCGCGGCTGGACGCGGGAACCTCGCCGGTCCGCGGCCAACCGTCGACGTCGGCGGCGGGGTCGACGTCGTCGCGGGCGTCGAAGGTCTCGTCGGTGACGGTGGCCGACTTGATCCGGTCCAGGCGGAAGTGCCGGACGCTGTCGCGGGTGGGGTCAAAGCTCGCCAGGTACCACCCCTCGCGGCCGTTGATCAGCGCGTAGGGCTCGACCAGCCGGGTGGAGAACTCGTCCTCGTTCTCCTTGTAGTACTCGAATGACAGGCGGCGCCGGCGGGCGATCGCCGAGGAGACGACCTCGGCGATCTGCCGATCGTCGCCGCCGGGCGTGGCGAACTGGAGCCCCTCGTGGACGGGATCCTCGCCGAGCGCCGCCACCACCTTGCGGCGCACGGAGGTCAGCGAGCCCTCGGGGATGTGCTCGCCGATCAGGTCGATCGCGGCGATCAGCGCCTTGGCCTCCACCGGCAGCAGCCGCGCCGGTCGCGCGAACGAGTCGCCGTAGGGCTCCGGGTCGACCTCGATCGTGCCGTCGGGATGGATCTCGGCGTACAGGACGTACGTGCCGGCGCCGAAGTTGACGACGTTGAGCACGCCGATGTCCTCGCGCAGCTCGACGTCTGAGATCTTCAGCGCGGCGCAGAGCTCAGTGGAGCGCAGCATCCGGCTGGCCCGCCCGGCCTCGATCAGGATGCTGGCCAGCGTGACCAGCCGCGCGAAGCGCTCCGGGCGGATCGCGGCGTCGGGACGGCTGCCGTTGCCGGCGAGCGGAACGTCGTCCGCGGCGCGGTCGGCGGCGTCGGCCGCGGCCGCGGCGGAGGCGCCGGGGCGCACCGCGCCGGCAGCCAGCTCGTCGGTATCGGATCCGACCCACCCATCGCCGGAATGGCGCTCGGCCAGCAGCGAGACACGCTCGCGCAGTTCGGCGACGAGCTCTGGCGGGCCCGTGATCCGGGCGTTGTCGCCCAGCCCGAGCGCCCAAGCGATGAGCTGGCGGGAGTTGGCGTAGCGCGTGATGAACAGCCGGTCGTCGAGATCGGCGTCCTCGCCGGCCGCTCGGATCTCCCCGTAGCGGCCGAAGTGGCGCTCGATCTGCCAGGCGATGCGCTGGCCGATCCACACCTCGGCACTGCCGATTGGCTCGCCGAACTGCCAGTCGATTCGGTCGGCATAGGCGCGCGGATCGAAGTTGTCGGGACGCTGGAAATCGTGTTCGGCCTTGGTGGCGTAGCCGACCTTGCCGCGGATCCGCGACAGGCGAAAGACCCGGATCGCCGAGCGCTCGTGCGAACGACCGACGACATAGAACTGGCTCCCCTGGTACAGCAGCTGATAAGGGTCGACCTTGCGGGCGCCAACCTCGTCGCGCTCCATCGTGTGGTAGTCGAACACGATCGTCTTGCGGCGGAAGATCGCCGTCTCGATCTTGGCCAGACGCAGCGACACGTCGTGGCCACCCGCCGACCCGGTGATCCCGAGCGCCACGGTGCTCTGCTCCGGTGCGTTGAGGGGGCTGGGACGGCCCCACGAGATCTGCTGCAGGGCCAGGCGCAGCGGCTCGGCGTAGGCGAACTCCCCGTCGAGCAGCTGCAGGGCCGTGCGCAGCGCGGCCAGCTCCTGATCGGTGAACGCGATCGCGGGCAGGTGGAAGTTCTCGGGCGGGAGCGAGTAGTTCTCCTGCTCGACGAGACCGTCGACGGGCTTCTCCACCGACAGGACGATCCCCAGCGCCTCCAGCTCGGAGCGATCGGCGTAGAAGCGGCGCGCGAACGCGTCCTCGTTCATCACGCTGTATCCCTCGACGTCACGGCGGATCTCCGGCGCGGTGACCGGCCGTCGCTCGGCCATCAGGTACGAGATCAGGGACAGCTGACGGATCAGTTTCTCGGTGTCCTTGGCCATCGGGTCGAACTCTAGAGGGGGGCCGTGGAACACTCCCCCACCTGGAGGGTCATACCGCCGCAATTTGCGCACATTTGGCACACACACGTGGCGGACGCGACGGGTCAGTTCCAGCCCAGGGCCGAGCGCCTCTCCCAGTAGCCGTCCGGATCCTCGGCCAGCCCGCCGAGCCGCTCGAGCGTCTCCGGGTCGACCGCCACGTCGAGCGCGGCGGCGTTCGAGGCGAGCATGTCCGTGGTGGCCGCGCCGCTGAGCACGACGTCGGCCCATGGCTGCGCCAACACCGCGGCCAGGGCCAGCGCGTCGGGCGTGACGCCGGCCTGCGCCGCCGCATCGGTCAGCTGGGGCACGTCGCCCCGGGCGGTCAGGCGGCCGTTGGCCACCGCCTCCTTGACGATCACGCCCAGGCCGGCGGCGTGGGCGGCGGCGAGCGCCGGGCCGGCCGCGGGCTCGAGCAGGTTCCAGGTCGCCTGGACCGCGTCGAAGCCGCCGACCTCGAGCGCCCGGTCGATCGTGTCCGCCTGACGGGGGCCGGTGACGGTGAGACCGATCAACAGCCCGCCGGCCCGCAGCCGCGCCAGCTCACCGAGCACCTCGTGGTCGCCGAGCACACCGCTCTCGAGCGTCGCCGAGTGGATCTGGTAGAGGCCAAGATTTCCGCCGAGCTGCTGCCGTGTCTCCTGCATCTGACGGCGCAGCGTGTCGATCGAGAGATCCTTGACCTCGTTGACCTCGGCATCGGTCCGCCACTCCGCGGTGTACATGTAACCCCACTTCGAGCCGACGCCGACTGTCGGCGGGGAGAGCCCGCGCTCGTCCAGCCACGATCCGAGGAACTCCTCCGCCCGGCCGTAGGACCGCGCGGCGTCGAAGTAGCGCACCCCTGCCGCGTAGGCGGCGTCGAGCACCGCGTGAGCGTTGGCCCGCATCGCGTCCACGTCGGTACGCCCGTTGACGTCCTGAGAATGCCCGATGTTGATGTAGCCCGGTCGCCCGAGGGCGGCCAGCCCCAGCCCGATCCGGCTCACTTCCAATCGCGTCTGGCCGAGCTTCACCTCACGGTCAACCGTCATCGTCGTCGTCCTCGTCCAGCCAGTCCACGGTGCGACTCACCGCCTTGTGCCACTTGCGATATCCGCGCTGACGGCGCTCGGGGTCCATGTTCGGCAGCCACTGAGCGGCCATATGCCAGTTGGCGCGCAGCGCGTCGGTGTCCGGCCAGAAGCCGACCGCCAGCCCGGCGGCATAGGCGGCGCCGAGCGAGACCGTTTCGGCCACGTTGGGCCGGACGACGGCCATGTCCAGCACGTCGGCCAAGAACTGCATCAACAGGTTGTTGGCAGTCATGCCGCCGTCGACGCGCAGGGCGCCCGGGGAAACCTCGGCGTCGGAGATCATCGCCTCCACGACCTCGCGCGTCTGCCAGGCGGTCGCCTCGAGCACCGCCCGCGCCAGGTGACCCTTGGTGATGTAGCCGGTCAGACCGGCGATCACGCCCCGGGCATCGCTACGCCAATGCGGCGCGAACAGGCCCGAGAAGGCCGGTACGAAGTAGCAGCCGCCGTTGTCCTGCACGGTGCGGGCGAGGGTCTCGATCTCCGACGCCGAGCCGATCAGTTCCAGGTTGTCGCGAAACCACTGTACGAGTGACCCGGTGACCGCGATGGACCCCTCGAGGGCATAGGTCGGCGGCTCCTCGCCGACCCGGCAGCAAACGGTCGTCAGCAGTCCGCTGTCGGAGACGACGGGCCGCTCGCCGGTGTTGAGCAGCAGGAAGCTGCCGGTGCCGTAGGTGCACTTGGCCTCGCCGGGCGAGAAGCAGGTCTGGCCGAACAGTGCCGCCTGCTGGTCACCCAGGGCGGCCGCCACGGGAACCCCGGCCAGCTGACCGCGAGCCTCGGCGTAGACCTCGGCTGACGGCCGGATCTCCGGCAGCATCGCCCGCGGAACGCCGAGCACATCGAGCAACTGGTGATCCCACTCGAGCTTGAGAAGGTTCATCATCAGGGTCCGGCTGGCGTTGGTCACGTCGGTGAGATGGCGCCCGGTCAGCTGCCAGATCAGCCACGAGTCCATCGTCCCGAACAGCACCTCGCCGGCCTGGGCGCGCTCGTCGAGCCCGGGCACCGTGTCGAGCAGCCAGCGCAGCTTCGGCCCGGAGAAGTACGTGGCCGCCGGCAGGCCGGCGCGGCTACGGAAGTAATCCTGGCCATATCGCGCCGCCAGCTCGCGCACGATGTGATCGGTCCGCGTGTCCTGCCAGGTGATCGCCGGATATACGGGCTCTCCGGTATCGCGGTCCCACACGATCGTCGTCTCGCGCTGACTGGCGATGCCCAGGGCGATGAGGTCGGTCGGCTCGAGGCGGGCCTCGCCGAGCGCCCGGGCCATGACCTCTTCGACGTTGCGCCAGATCTCCTGGGGATCGTGCTCCACCCAGCCGGGACGCGGGTCGACGTGGGCGTGCTCCTTTTGGGCAACCGACACGATCCGCCCCGAGCGGTCGAAGACCAGGCAGCGAGACGACGCAGTGCCCTGGTCGATCGCCGCCACGTATCGGTCTCTCAACGCCACTAGTCGTCGCTCACCACGGGATCGCCCCCAGCTCGCGCGAGACGGCCCGTGCGGCTTCTCTCACGTAGGCAAGCATCTCTCCCCGTGGCTGACGGGCCGTCAGCAGTCTCTCCGGTGCACCGAAGATACCCATCGCTCCGACCGTCAGCTCCGTGCGGTCCATGATCGGCGCCGCCAGCGACACCTGCGCGGGGCTGAGCTCGCCGATGTCTGACGCCCAGCCGCGCTCACGGACGCGCGCCAGCTCCCGCTCCAGACGCTCCCCGTCGCAGATCGTCGCGTCGGTGAAAGATGGCAGGCCCTGCTTGGCCAGCTCGACGGCTACGTAGGGATGGTGGGCGAGCAGCACTTTGCCCAGCGCCGTGGCGTGAGCCGGCCGAAGCGAGCCGACGTCAAGCGTCTGCAGGCTGTCGTCGGGTCGGAAGACGTGGTGGACGATGAGCACCTGGGAGTCGTGCAGGGTGCCGATCTGGACGGCCTCCTGGGTGCGGGCGGCGAGGGAGTCAGACCAGTTCAGCGCGCGGGTGCGCAGCTCGTTGCCGTCGAGATAGCTGGAACCCATGTGCAGCAGCGCCGCCCCGAGCTGGTACTTGCCGGTCTCGGCGTCCTGCTCGACGAAGCCGACATGCTGGAGGGTGCGCAGCAGCCCGTGGACGGTTCCCTTGGGGAGCCCCAGTTCGCCGGCGAGGTCGACCACACCGAGCCGGCGGGTTCGGCCGGAGAGCAGACGCAGGATCGCTGCCGCACGCTCGATGGACTGGATGTTGCCAGGCACCGCGTCCTCAGTCGCGTTCGGCGGGGGGCCGGATCGTGATCATCCTCGGAATATTCACCTAAACCGGATGCGATACGCGTGGGTCCACGCCGTCGGGAGACCGCCGTCTGCGGCTCGCCCGGTGTGTGAATCACGGCCCGCACACGTGGTCCACCAGGCGGCAATAGCCTACAAAACGCGGTTTGACATTGTCGTACGCGGTTTGGTAGGTTCGGCGAAATTCGGCGCCAGCAGGCCACTGCAAGCCGAGCAGGTTGAGGATGAGGGTGGTGTGAGCCGGGCCCGGCATCGGCGGGCGGCAAGCCGTCGGTGTGCCGGTGTTGGGCTGGCCGGGATCGCGACGCGACCCTGGCGTTGGCATTGGCTGGGCCGTCCTCTGACGCACGTGCCGGCGAATCAACTGTGAGTCCTGCGGGGCCGTGAACTGAGTCCCACGTCTTCGGAGGAGGGTTCGTGGCCGTAAGTGACGCAAGAACGACCCGGATGTTGCCGCTTGCCTGGCGGAGAGGGCTGATAGGTGAACTGTGGGCCGAGTTCTTCGGCTGCTTCATCCTGATCTCGTTCGGCGACGGGGTCGTGGCGATGCTCTGGGGCCTGGCCGGGTCCGGTCGCAGTTCCGCCGGCCCGCTCCAGTCATCGGGTGACTGGCTGCTGATCACCTGGGGATGGGCCCTGGCCGTCTGCTTCGCCGTGTACGTCAGCGGTGGGATCACCGGTGCTCACATCAACCCGGCGATCACCCTGGGCGCCGCGATCCGCAAGCAGCTGCCGTGGAACAAGGTCCCCGGATACTGGATCGCGCAGATACTGGGTTGCTTCATGGGCGCCGCGCTCGTGTTCCTCGTCTACAACAACGCGATCAACGCCTACGATGAGGCTCACCACATCGTGAAGGGAACAGCCGCCTCGGTCGCGACATACAGCACCTTTGCGACGTTCCCAGCCCCGTATTTCCACAACTTCTTAGGCCCGCTGATCGATCAGATTGTGGGCACGTTCTTCCTGGCCCTGTTCGTTTGGGCGGTGACCGACGAGTTCAACCTGCCGGTGGGGTCGAACATGACGCCGTTCATCGTTGGCATGGTCGTGATGGCGGTTGGCATCTCGTTCGGCGCCAACGCCGGATACGCCATCAACCCGGCGCGTGACTTCGGTCCGCGGATCTTCGCGTGGATCGCGGGGTGGAAGAGCGTGGCGTTCCCCGGCAACTACGGCAACGTCAACGACTACTTCTGGATACCGATCATCGGGCCTCTGATCGGTGCTGCGGTGGCGTCCGTGCTGTACGACCGCACGATCCAGGACGTCCTCAAGGCACGAAAGCCGCCGGAGCCCGGAATCGTCGGCGAGGGCGAGACGGTGCAGGACCGGCCCAGCACGTCGTCGTAGGGCAAAGGCACGGCAGGCGGCGGCGCTGGAACGGCGCCGCCGCCGCCGCCCGAGCAAGATCCTGAACGAGGAACGAGACATGAAGAAGTTGATCAACGCGCCCGACGCGGTGGTCCTGGAGGCGCTCCAGGGCTTTGAGGCGGCTCACGGCGATCGTGTCCGCGTCGTGTACGACCCGTACGTCATCGTCCGGCGCGACGCGCCGGTGAGCGGCAAGGTCGGGCTGGTCTCCGGGGGCGGCTCCGGCCACGAACCGATGCACGGAGGATTCGTGGGACCGGGGATGCTCGATGCCGCCTGTCCGGGCGAGGTGTTCACCTCGCCGACGCCCGACCAGATGCTGGAGGCGACGAAGGCAGTCAACGGCGGCGCCGGCGTGATTCACATCGTCAAGAACTACACCGGCGACGTGATGAACTTCGACATGGCCGCCGAGATGGGCAAGGGCGACAACATCGAGGTCGAGACGATCCTCACCAACGACGACGTGGCGGTCGAGGACTCGCTGTACACGGCCGGACGCCGCGGCGTCGGAGTGACGGTGCTCGTGGAGAAGATCTGCGGCGGCGCGGCCGACGACGGCCGCAACCTGGCGCAGGTGGCCGAGCTGGGGCGCCGTGTCAACGACCAGGGCCGGTCGATGGGCATGGCGCTGACGCCGTGCATCACGCCAGGCTCGGGGGAGCCGAGCTTCGAGCTCGCCGACGACGAGGTCGAGATCGGAATCGGCATCCACGGAGAGCCGGGCCGCTTCCGCGAGAAGATCGGTCCGGCGTCGCAGATCGCCGAGCGGTTGATGACGCCGATCCTGGAGGACCTTCCGTTCTCGTCGGGCGATCGGGTGCTGGCGTTCGTCAATGGCATGGGCGGCACGCCGCTGCTCGAGCTGTACATCGTCTACAACGAGGTGGCGAAGATCGCCGCCGGGCACGGTCTCACGATCGAGCGCAACCTGATCGGCAACTACATCACCTCGCTGGAGATGCAGGGCTGTTCGATCACGCTGCTGAAGCTCGACGACGAGATGGTGGGCTATTGGGACGCGCCGGTGAACACACCGGGACTGCGGTGGCGGGCCTGACGGTGGCGGTCGACCGCGACTCGACGCTGGCCTGGATGACCGCATTCGCGGGCGAAATGAGCGAGCACCGTCAGGAGCTGGTTGCACTCGACACGGCGATCGGGGACGGCGATCACGGGACGAACATGAACCGCGGGATGCAGAAGGTCCTGGAGAAGCTCGCGGCGGCTGAGCCGGCCGACGCCGGGGCGGTGCTCAAGACGGTGGCGATGACCCTCATCTCCACGGTCGGCGGCGCCGCCGGGCCGCTCTACGGCACGTTGTTTCTGCAGCTCGGCAACGCGCTGGCCGGCGAGTCCGAGGTCGACGTCGCCGGCTTCGCGGCGGCGTGGCGCAAGGGCCTGCAGGGCGTGCAGTCTCGTGGCAAGGCGGAGCTGGGCGACAAGACGATGGTCGACGCCCTCGGGCCCGCGGTCGAGGCGCTCGAGCAGGCCACGGATCTGGACAGCGGCCTCAGCGCGGCGGCGCAGGCGGCCAAGACGGGCATGCACGCGACGACGCCGCTCGTCGCCCGCAAGGGACGGGCCAGCTACCTGGGCGATCGGAGCGCCGATCATCAGGACCCCGGCGCGACCTCCACCTACTACCTCTTCAAGAGCGCCGCCGAGGCGTTGACGGACTGAACGAAAGGGACGGAACGCATGGCGAAATACGCAGCAGCACTGGACCAGGGCACGACGAGTACCCGAGCGATGGTCTTCGACCACTCCGGGCAGGTGGTGTCAGTCGCCCAGAAGGAGCACGAGCAGATCTATCCCAAGCCGGGCTGGGTCGAGCATGACGCCAAGGAGATCTGGGCGCGCTCCCAGGAGGTGCTCGACGAGGCACTCGAGCAGGCCGGCGGCAATAAGGAGGACGTGGCCGCGCTGGGCATCACCAACCAGCGTGAGACGGCCCTGGTGTGGGATCGCAACACCGGCGAGCCGATCCACAACGCGCTCGTCTGGCAGGACACGCGCACCGACAAGCTCGTCGACGAGCTCTCGGCCGACGGCGGCCAGGACCGCTTCCGCAAGACGGTCGGCCTGCCGCTGGCAACGTACTTCTCCGGCCCCAAGGTCCGCTGGCTGCTCGACAATGTCGACGGCGCGCGGGAGAAGGCCGAGGCCGGTGACCTGATGTTCGGCAACATGGACACCTGGTGCACGTGGAATCTGACCGGTGGGGTCGACGGCGGCCTGCACATCACGGACGTGACCAACGCCAGCCGGACGATGCTGATGGACCTGAACACGCTCTCGTGGGACGAGTCGATAGCCGAGACGATCGGCGTGCCAATGTCGATGCTGCCCGAGATCAGGCCCTCGAGCGAGGTCTACGGAGAGGTCAAGACGGGCGGGTTCACCGGCATCCCGCTGGCCGGCATTCTCGGCGACCAGCAGGCGGCCACCTTCGGCCAGACCTGCTTCTCACCCGGAGAGGCCAAGAACACCTACGGCACCGGCAACTTCATGCTGATCAACACCGGCAAGGAGCTCGTGCACTCCGAGTCGGGTCTGTTGACCACCGTCGGCTACAAGATCGGTGATCAGGATCCGATCTACTGCCTGGAGGGCTCGATCGCGATCACGGGCGCGCTCGTGCAGTGGCTGCGTGACAACCTCAAGCTGATCAAGGCTGCCCCCGAGGTGGAGGAGCTGGCCGAGTCGGTGGAGGACAACGGGGGCCTGTACATCGTGCCGGCGTTCTCCGGTCTGTTCGCGCCGTACTGGAAGTCCAACGCCCGCGGCGTGTTCGCCGGGCTCACCCGGTACGTCACCGCCGGGCACGTCGCCCGCGCCACGCTGGAGGCGACCGCCTTCCAGAGCCGCGAGATCGTCGAGGCGATGGCCAAGGACTCGGGCGTCGACCTGGACTCGCTCAAGGTCGACGGCGGCATGGTGCAGAACGACCTGCTCATGCAGTTCCAGGCCGACCTGCTCGGCGTGCCGGTGATCCGCCCGCAGGTCGCCGAGACGACGGCGCTGGGCGCCGCCTACGCGGCCGGTCTGGCCACCGGGTTCTGGGACAACCAGGAGGACCTGCGCGAGAACTGGCAGGAGGACAAGCGCTGGGAGCCCAGGATGGACGCCGAGAAGCGCGACGAGTACTACAAGTACTGGAAGAAGGCCGTCACCCGCACGTTCGACTGGTTCGACTCAGAGTGACCAATCGGCTGGCGCCGATTGGTTTGGGGGGATCGCCCGGGGGGCGATCCCCCGGGCTGGGCAGTCTCCGTCGGCGCTCACCCGGCACAAGCGGAGAGTAGGCTGACGACGTGGTGACGCTCAGTACCGATGTCCTCGTCATCGGCGCAGGAGCCACCGGTGCCGGGGTCGCGTGGGACGCCGCGCTGCGCGGCCTGGACGTGATCCTTGTCGACCGCGCCGATCTGGCCGAGGGCACGAGCGGCCGCTTCCACGGCCTGTTGCACTCCGGCGGGCGCTATGCCGTCAAGGATCCGCGGGCTGCGAAGGAGTGCATCGCCGAGAATCGCATCTTGCGCCGGATCGCGGCCGACTGCATCGAGGACACCGGCGGCCTGTTCGTCACCACCCGCTGGGACGACCCCGACTACGCCGATCGCTTCGCCCTGGGTTGTGCCGACACCGGCGTCGACTGCGACGAGATCCCCGTGGCCGAGGCGCTGCACCAGGAGCCCCGCCTCACCCGCGACATCTCCCGCGCCTTCCGCGTGCCCGACGCCAGCATCGACGTGTGGAAGACCGTCTGGGCGCTCGCGCACGGGGCCCAGCAGCGGGGTGCGCGGGTGCTTCCGTATCACGAGATCACAGAGGTCCATCGCGACGGTGACGAGGTGACGGGCGCGCGCGCGCGAGACGCGCGGACCGGCGAGGAGGTCGAGATCCAAGCCCGAGTCACGGTGAACGCCGCCGGTGCCTGGGCCGGTCGGGTGGCCGACCTGGCAGGCATCGAGGGCGTCCGCGTGCTCCCGGGCCGGGGGATCATGATCGCGATGAACCACCGGCTGGTCAACACGGTGATCAACCGCTGCCAGATGCCCACCGACGGTGACATTCTCGTCCCGATCCGGACGGTCTCGGTGATCGGGACCACCGACGAGCACACCGATGACCCCGACGACCACACCGTCCACGGCGACGAGGTCGACCGCATGTTCGACGACGGCGAGAGGCTCGTTCCGGGGTTCCGCCAGGCCCGGGCCCTGCGCGTCTGGACGGGAGTCCGTCCGCTGTTCGAGGACGCCAAGGCCTCCGAGACCGAGACGCGCGATGTCACCCGCGCCCACGCGCTGCTCGATCATCAGGACCGCGACGGGGTCCGCGGCTTCGTGACGATCACCGGCGGCAAGCTGACGACGTTCCGGCTGATGGCGCAAGAGACGGTCGACGCCGTCTGCCGTCACCTCGGAACCCCGCGGGTGTGCCGCACGGATACCGAGCCGCTGCCCGGTTCCGAGAGCGGGCAGACCTACCGGCTGGGAGAGCGCCTGGCCCGCAAGGAGGCCCATCTGACCCAGGAGCAGCTGGTCTGCGAGTGCGAGCTCGTGGGCCGCTCCACGGTGGAGGAGGCGGTCACGCGCACCGGCAGCACCAACCTGGACGACATCCGCCGGCAACTCCGCCTCGGCATGGGTCCCTGTCAGGGTGGGTTCTGCATCTACCGCGCCACCGGGATCATGCACGCCCTGGACGGCATCTCCGGCGAGCAGGCCGATGCGTCGCTGCTCGGCTTCCTGCAGGAGCGCTGGAAGGGGGTGTGGCCCGTGCTCTACGGCGACCAACTGCGCCAGACCCGGCTCGACGACTGGATCTTCCACGGCATCCTCGACGTCGAGCATCTTCCGTCATGAGGAGCGAGCTGCACTTCGACGCCGTCGTGATCGGCGCCGGCACCGCAGGGCTGGTGGCGGGTACGCGGCTGGCCCAGTCCGGAGCGCGCGTCTGCGTTCTGGCCAAGGGGATCGGCTCCACGCATCTCGCTCCGGCGACGATCGACGTCCTGGGCTATTCCCCTGACCGCGTCAAGAAGCCCGCCAAGGCGCTCGCGCAGCTGATCGCCGCCCAGCCTCACCATCCCTATGCGGTCGTCGGTTCAGAGACGGTCGCCGAGGCGATCGGCTGGTTTGCCCAGACCGTCGTCGACGGGCCGCTGCCGGGCTACAGCTACACGGGGGGGCTTGACCGCAACCTCCTGCTGCCCTCAGCCCTCGGCGCGCTGCGACCATCCGCGCTCGTGCCTCAGACGATGGCGGCCGGCGACTCGTCCCAGCTGCGCCGGGTGTGCATCGTCGGCACCCCGCAACTGCGGGACTTCCATCCCGGCCTGTGCGCCGCCAATCTGACCGCGGCCGGGATCGAGGCGCGGGCCGTCAACCTCGAGCTCAAGGTCGACCGCGCCGACGCCAACGCGCTGGGGATCGCGCGCCTCTTCGACGACGCGCGCTGGCGCGCCCAGTTCGCCGCCGAGCTGGCGCTGGCGCTGCGCGCCGATGAGTACGTCGGCCTGCCGGCGATGCTCGGGTTGGGCGATCCGCACGGCGTGCTCACCGACCTGGAGTCCCGGCTCGGCCGCCGGGTGTTCGAGATCCCCACGCTGCCACCCTCGGTCCCCGGCATGCGGATGTACGAGATCCTGCGCTCAGCGCTGCGCGCCGCCGGCGGCCGGCTGGTGCTGGGCCCGGAGGTCATGGCCTACCGGCGCGACGGAGATCGCGTGGCATCGGTCAGCACCCGGGCGGCGGGCCGCGACGTGAACTACGCCGCTCCGTGGTTCGTGCTGGCCTCCGGCGGCTTTGCCTCGGGCGCGATCGAGCTCGACTCGCACTGGCTCACCCACGAGCGCGTGCTCGGTCTGGCCCTGCGCGGGCTGCCCGGCACGGGCGAGCCGCGCTTCGTCGGCGACTATCTCGGCGAGCAGCCGATGGCCCGGGTCGGCGTCGCGGTCGACGGCGAGCTGCGCGCCGCCGGGGTCGACAATGTCGTCGTCGCCGGCGCGGCGCTGCCCGGCGCGGTGCCCTGGCGCGAGCACTCGGGCGAGGGCATCGCACTCGCCAGCGGCTATCGGGCCGCTCAGGTGGCGGCGGCGTCGCTGCCCGTTCGGCAGGGGGCGACCGTATGACTGACCTCGTCGAGCTGGCGATGTTGCGCGGCACGCTCGATCACTGCGTCAAGTGCACGATCTGCGAAACCGCCTGTCCGGTCTCCAACGTGTCGCCGCTGTTTCCGGGCCCGAAGTACGCGGGGCCACAGGCCGAGCGCTACCGGGTCGCCGATGAGCCGTCCGTGGACCTCTCGGTCGACTACTGCTCGGGCTGCGGCATCTGCTCGCAGGTCTGCCCCCAGGGGGTCAAGATCGCCGAAATCAACGCCCAGGCGCGCAACAAGCTCAAGCGTCAGAACGGCGTCCGATTGCGCGACCGGATCATCACCCGGCCGACGTGGCTGGGACGGGCCGGCACACCGGTGGCGCCGCTGGCCAATCTGTCGTTGCGTCTGCGCCCCGTGCGCGTGCTCGCCGAGAAGGCGCTGGGCGTGCACCGCGACGCGCCGGCGCCGGAGTTCGCCGGGCGGCGTTTCTCACGGTGGGCGCGGGATCGGACGAGTCCGCGGACCGGACGCAAGGTCGTCTATTTCCACGGCTGCGGCACCGAGTACTACGAGCCGTGGGAGGGCGAGAAGGTGGTGTCGATCCTCGAGCACAACGGCTTCGAGGTCGTCGTCCCCAAGCAGGACTGCTGCGGCCTCCCGCTGCAGTCCAGCGGCCTGTTCGACGACGCCCGCAGGGTCGTGTTGCGCCTCGCCCGGGCGCTGGCCGGCCACCTCGACGATGAGGACACGATCATCGTCGGCAACGCCACGAGCTGCACGCTGATGCTCAAGCGCGAGGCGCGCGAGATCCTCGGGCTGGAGAACGATCCGGTGCTGCGGCGCGTCTCCGAGCACACGTACGACATCTGCGAGCTGCTGCTGGAGCTCCACGACCGCGGCGAGCTGAAGACCGACTTCCAGCCCGTCAACGAAACGGTCGCCTATCACGCTCCCTGCCAGCAGCAGGGCCACTGGGTCGGCAAGCCCGCTCTCGAACTGCTCGCGCTTGTCCCGGGCCTCGAGGTAAAGGAGATGAACGCCCGCTGCTGCGGGATCGCCGGCACCTACGGGCTCAAGGTCGAGAAGTACGACATCTCGATGGCCGTCGGGCGCGATCTGTTCGAGCAGGTGCAGGCATCCGGCGCGTCCAGCGTGGCGTGCGACTCAGAGACCTGTCGCTGGCAGATCACGCACGGCGCACAGCGGCCGTCGGTGCACCCGATCGACTACCTGCATCGGGCGTACGGACTCGACGGCCCGGGCTAGCGGTTCTCGGGGCCGGCCGTGGTCGGGATCGTCGTCGTGTCGCATTCGGAGGCGATCGCCGAGGGCGTCGTGCGGCTTGCCCGGGAAATGGACCCCGCCCACGACCTGGCGCTCGAGGCCGCCGGCGGGATCGAGGACTCGGACCCCGCCAACCCCGTGCTCGGCACCGACGCCGAGCGGGTGCGGGCGGCGATCGAGCGCGCGATGTCCCCCGACGGCGTGCTCGTGTTGATGGACCTGGGAAGTGCGCTGATGAGCGCTGAGTTCGCGATCGAGCTGCTCGCCGATGCGCCCGGTCCGGTCCGCCTGAGCGGCGCTCCTCTGGTGGAGGGGGCGGTGGCGGCGGCCGTGGCCGCGCGGGGTGGGGCGGACCTCGACGCCGTGGCCGCCGAGGCGCGCGGCGCGCTGGCGATGAAGGCCGCCCAGATCGGCGAGGCCGATGACGTTTCCGCGCAAACGCCCGCCCCCGGACAGCCCGACGTCGCCGGCGAGCCGGATGCGCGCGCCGAGCTGACGGTCCGCAACGCAATCGGCCTCCACGCCCGACCGGCCGCGCGGTTCGTCGCGCTCGTCCAGGCCTTCGACGCCGACGTCCGCGTCGCCAAGGCGGGGGGTGACAGCGCCGTGGGCGCCGGCAGTCTGACCAACCTCGTCGCCCTCGGGGCGCGCCTCGGCGACACGCTGGTCGTGACCGCCACCGGCCGGCAGGCGGCACAGGCCGTCCAGGCGGTGCGCGAACTGGCGGAGGGTGGGTTCGGCGACGGCGTCGCGGCGGCGGGCTCCACCGCATTCACCGCATCGCCCGCCGCGCCCGCGGCGCGTGCGCCCGAGCCTGTCGCGCCTCCCGGCGCCGGCGACGTGCTCCGCGGGGTGGCCGCCGCGGCCGGGGTGGCGATCGGGCCGGCGTATCGCCTCGACGGGGGCCCCACTGCGCCGCCTCCCGACCGGTCGGTTCAGGATCCGGAGACCGAGCGCGCGCTGCTGGAGCGTGGCCTGGCCGCGGCCCGCGAAGGGCTCGCGCAGGATCGCGAGGTCGTGGCCGGGCGAGCGGGTGAGGCCGAGGCGGAGATCTTCGATGCCCACCTGGCCCTGCTCGAGGACGAGGCGCTGACCGGGCCCGCACGTGCCGCCGTCCAAACGGGGGATTCCGCCGAGCGCGCCTGGTACGACGCCGCTCAGCTCGTGGCCGCCCGGTACCGCGCGCTGTCCGACCCCCTGCTGGCCGAGCGCGCTACCGATGTGCTCGACGTCGGCGAGCGAGTGGTCGCGGCCCTCGCTGACCGGCCAACCGCGGGTGCTCCGGCGGGCGTCGTCATCGCCGACGAGCTGATGCCGGCGCAGGCGGCAGGACTGGATCCCGAGATGGTGTTGGCGATCGCCACGGCGCGGGGGTCGGTCACCGCTCACGCCGCGATCCTGGCCCGGGCGCTCGGGCTGCCGGCGGTCGTCGGCCTCGGCGCGGCGGTGCTGCAGATCCCCGCCGGCACGACCCTGCTGCTCGACGGCGAGGCCGGCTCGGTGACCGTCGATCCGCCGGTGGACGTGCGGCACGACGCCGAGCAGCGCCGCGAGCGCTTGATGCGCCGGCGGGCGGCTGCTCGCAGGCGAGCGATGGAGCCGGCTGTTACCCGCGACGGGCACCGGATCGACGTGTTCGCCAACCTCGGCTCGCCCGACGAGACCGCGCCCGCCGTGGCGATGGGGGCTGAGGGGGTCGGCCTGCTGCGCACCGAGTTCCTGTATCTCGGTCGCGAGGAGCTTCCCGACGAGGACGAGCAGGCGGCGACCCTCCGCCAGATCGCCGAGGGGCTCGACGGGCGCGATCTGATCGTGCGCACGCTCGACGCCGGCGCCGACAAGCCGCTGCCGGCGCTGCCGATGCCCACGGAGGCCAACCCGTTCCTCGGCGTGCGCGGAATCCGGCTCGCGCTGGCCCGGCCCGAGATCCTCGCCACCCAGTTCCGGGCGATTCTGCGCGTCGCCGCCGCCGGCCACCCCATCAAGGCGATGCTGCCGATGGTCGCGACGCTGGCGGAGGTCCTGGCGGCCCGCGAGCTGCTGCACCACGCCCACCGTGACACGGGCATCGACGTGCCCCTGGAGCTGGGCATCATGGTCGAGGTGCCGGCCGCGGCCCTGACCGCTGCGCGCTTGGCCGAGCACGTCGACTTCTTTTCGCTGGGCACCAACGACCTCACCCAGTACACGATGGCCGCCGAGCGCGGCGACGCCCGCCTGGCATCGCTGCTCGCCGGTCCTCAGCCGGCGGTGCTCAAGCTCGTCCAGGCGACGGTGTCAGCGGCGGTGGCGCACGGCTCGTGGGTGGGGGTGTGCGGCGAGCTGGCCGGCGATCCCGCGGCGGCCGTGCTGCTCGCCGGTCTCGGCGTCACCGAGTTGAGCATGGCCGCCGGGCTGATCCCGGAGGCCAAGGCGGCGCTGCGCGAGATCGAGCTCGGCCGCGCCCGGGAGGTGGCGCTGGCGGCGCTCGAGAGCGACGATGCCGACAGCGCCCGCGAGCTCGTGGCGGCCCTGCTCTGACGCCGGCGCTTCGCTTCGGGGATGTCAGATAATTTGCCGACGCTCCCTCAGGCGGCCCGGCGCTGACTATCGGGAACTGACGGCGACGCGAAGTAGGCGCCGCCCCCGATGCCCTTGTCATAACCGGCCCATTGGGCCCCGTTGGCCAGCCCCTTCTCGACCCGGTCAAAGCTGCCGAGCTTGCCGCCGAGGTTGTCGGCCATGTGCACGAGCGTCGCCTCCCGCGTGCAGGGGATCACCGGACTGCCGTGCTCGAGCTGGCCGTGGTGGCTGAGGATGATGTGCAGCAGCGCCTGGGCCGTGTCCGGCGGGAACCCGTCGAGGCTCTCGACAGCGCTGCGGATCCGGTAATAGCCGAGCGGAATCTCCCCGTACAGGCGGCCCTGATCGGTCATCTCGATCGCGTCGCCGTCGAATGCGTAGGCGTCGAGCTTGCCGATGTCGTGCAGCAGCGCGCCGGTCACGGCCACGTCACGGTCGATGCCCGGAAACGTCGCCGAGATCGCGCTCACCGCCTGGGCGACGGTCAGCGAGTGCTCGAGGAGCCCGTGCCGGTAGGCCTGGTGATAGTGCTTGGCGGCCGGTGCCTCGCGGAAGCGGCTCCACACCTCCGATCCCTCGCCGAACAGCTGTGTCAGCAGCGCGTGCAGGTGATGGTCCTGCACAGTGGAGATGAGCTCCCGCAGGTCGGCCACGAGCGCCTTGGCCGGACGAGCTGGCCCGTCAGTCAGCTGAGTACGCTCGTACTCCTGCACTTCGGCGCGCCGCACCGTCTCCACCACGAGCCGCTTGCCGAACCGCTCGTGGGCCTCAAAGCTGCCCATCACGAACACCACCTCGCCGGCGCGGCACGCCTCACAGGCCTCCTCGACTCCCTCGAGCACGATCGCCGGCAGGCTCCCCGTGCGGTCGCCGAGCGTCAGCTTGAGCAGCGAGCTGCCGTCGCGCTGGGGGCGCAGCTGCGCGTCGCGAACCAGCAGCGGCATGGCCACGGAAACGCCCACCTGGAGTTGCCGGACGTGCATGAGGGCAACGAAGATAGAGTGACCGCCGGACGGCAGCGGATGCGCAAATTCGGGGTTATTGCAGGGACCGCCGTCGGGCGTTCAGCCGGCCTTCACGACCTGCCAGGTTCCCCCGAAGCTCGTGATGCCCTGACCCTTGACGTCGCCGATCTTCGTGTCGCCGGAGTAGAAGTAGAGCGGATGCCGGTCGAGCATCACCTGGTACAGCCGGGCCTTGACCCGCTGCAGGATGGATACCTTGCCCGGCACGCTCGCGGCCAGCGGAACCTTGAAGCCTGGTGACCGGACGAGCACGGGCGTCCAGATCTTCAGGCATTGGGCGGTCACGCACTTCAGCTTGCCCAGGCTCTCGCCGCCGAGCTCGTAGACGGTGTCACCTCGGCGGTCGACGACGATCGACGCCTGTTTGCCGGAGATCGTGCGCTTGGCGATGCCGAGCGAGCTCACCAGACCGGCGGACGCCGCGGCGACGAACAGCGCAAGCGCGGCCCCGGCGACGAGCGCGATCGCGGATCTGCGATGCGAGGACACGACTTTCACCTTTGTTCTCCGATCGGATGAGGGGCCGCTCCGGCCGCCCGGGATGCTACGGCGGCGGACGGCATCGCCCCCGCCACCACTGAGAACTGCGCGACGCCGAGGCCGCTGGCGAGGTCGTAGCCCCGGCGGGCGACGTGGGCCGGGACCTTGGCAAAGAAGCGGTTGTTGCCGTGGACCACATCCCAGAAGGCGGATGGGCGGTGGCGGGCGAGGTAGTAGAACAGCCCGTTGGCCGGCCCGACCGCTGGGAGGTGACGGCGTCTGAGGTCGGCGCTCAGCACCGCCATCGCCGAGGCCACGAGCGGAGCGGCGGCGCTCGTGCCACCGTCGATCAGCCACGTGCCGCCGAGCGCCACCGGCCAGCCGGGGAAGTTCGACGCGGCGGCGGCGACATCAGGCACGGCGCGCCGATCTCCCGGGAGCCCGAGTCCGCGCTGGTAGGGTCCGCGCCGCGACTTGGAGGCGAAACCGCCACCCCCGGCGCCGCCGCCCTCCGACGACGACAGCCATCGCAGGTCGTTCCACACGACCTCGTCCCGTCGGCGATTGGCGCCGGTGAGCGTCAATCGCGTCCCGCCGACCGAGGTGACGTAGGGGGAGGAGGCGGGCCACGCGACACCGCTGTACGGAAGCCCGTTGCAGCTGGACCCTGAGTCGCCCGCCGACGCATATGTTCCGACGCCGGCGAGTCCCAGCCGGATCACCAGCGAGTCGAGGAGGTTGGCTCCCGCTTTGGTGGACGGGGTGACGTCCGGACCGGTGCCCCGCACGTCGTTCTCGCAGATGCCGTAGGAGATCGAGAGGCTGCCGGGCAGACGCGAGCCGTCGAGAACCTGTGACGCGCCCAGGAACCACGACGCGGATCCCGACCACGCCTGGGTGAAGAACAGCGTTGCCGCCGGCGCCATGCCCCGGACGAGCGCGAGGTCCTCCTGAGGTTCGAACAGGCCCGGGGTGATCGGCGGTCGCTGACCGTCGGTGAGCAGCGTCTGCGAGCGCAGCTTCGCGTAGTGAAAGCAGCGCTCGTTGTCGGCGATGTCTTGAGCCGACGGCATCTCCTGCAGCCCGAGGATCGCCACCGCGGCACCGGCTCCGGTGCCGAGGCGATCGATGCCGTAGGCGTGGCGCACCTGGGCATAGCCGAAGCCTCCCGTCCGCTTGGCCTTCGCGCACCCTCGCGTCCACGAGCCGGTACGCCGGGGCCTGCCGGATGCCGCGGCATGGGCGGCCGGCCGCCGACGCGCGTGGCCCACCGAGCCCTGGCGCAGGTAGGAGAACACCACGTCGCGCACGAGCGGACGCAGATCGGCCGGGAGCCTGGGAACGCCCCTCGTCCCGTAGCCGATGACACCGCCGTCGCCGACCCCGCGGATGATCCGGACCCTGAACACCCGCTCGAAGCGCGTCATCGCCCCGGTCACGCGGGCGAAGACCCCGCTCGGATCGACCCCGGCGGAGAACCCACGCCGGCGGACCGCGCGGAGGAAGCGGGCGCGGATCGTCGCGCTCGCGCCGTAGCGAGCCGCCGTCCTCGCCGGCCTGAGAAAGCGGCGATACGAGGCCGAGCCCGGCTGCTCGACGGCGAAGAACGCCCCTCGGGCTGCCGCCTCGGGTCGCGCGAGGCCGAAGTAGAAGGTGATGGGACGCGTTGCCGCCTGCGACGGCCCGATCGGGCAGAGGAGCAGCAGCAGCAATACGGTCGCCGCCGCCAAACCGATACGCGCGCGCACGAGGCGCAAGGTTACGCCTGATTCGCCCGTGACCAACCTAGTGCCTGGTCGTGCTCGCCGCGACGGCGGACTGATCGCCGCTACAGCCCGGCGGGGTGGCGCACGCTGAACGTCGCGATGTCCGGCTCGTCGGCCTTGCGGTCAGACCAGCGCGAGCCCGTCTCCGCCAGCGCGACCGTGTCGAAGCGCAGCCCGGCGACGTACATGAACACGTGGCCTCCGTTGGCGAAGACCGTGATCCATTTGCCGGGTCCGGGCTTGCCCCAGTTCTCCAGGGCGCCGGAGACGACCGTGTGATCGAGCAGGTGGGCGGCGGCGAACACGTAGCTGATCGACCCCGAGCAGTCATACGCGGTGTCCTCGTAGGTCATGTGGCCGCCGCCGTAGCGGTAGGGGAGCCGCGCGATCTCGTTGCCGGCGGCGATCACCTCCTGCACTTCGGCCGGGGCGCCGACGGGCGCGACGGCCAGCCCCCCCGGCGTCAGCGTCGCCTGAGCGGCGTTGGCCGTCATCCCGCTCTGGGCCAGCTGCCGGCGGATGTCGGCCTCGCTGATCGGCTGCGGCAGCGAGCGGACCTGGGAGACGGGCTCGACACTCACCCCCGCGCTCACCCCCGCCGGCGGAGCCGTGATCCGGGCGGCCGAGCCGGCCGTCGGCTGGACCGTCTGCGGGTGCACGTGATAGCTCGGCGCGTCGGCGTGCGTCGTGGTCCGGGCGTGCGGCGGGGGCACCGGGGGATGGGACTGGCCGCACCCTGCGCACAGCACCGCGGCCGCCGCGAGCGTGATGACTCCGCGCCTGCGCACGGTTTCAGTATGACGATCCGCCGCTGCGCACCAACCAGTTGACGGCACCCCCTCCGGATGGTGTGATTGCCGCCGATGGGGTTGGGATGGCGCTCTGAGCCGGGCCGCCGCGCGTGCCGCGCGGCCGCGCTCGCGCTCGTCGCTCTCGCCGGCTGGGCCGCGCTCCTCGCCACGATCGGTTCGACGCACGCCCGCTCCACGATGCGAGGCGGCGCGAGCTCGTCGTGCGGCAGCAGCAGCTCCCTGTTCGCGTTTGGCTTCGGCGGGACGGTCGTCAGCAACACCAGCGTTTCGGTCTGCGGGACCGGTCGGGTGCAAGTGAGCTTCACGGGCCACCTTTCGCCCGGGTGCCCGGGCGGCTGCGCGTACACCGGGACGCAGGTGTGGCAGCCGCAGGGCGGCGGTGATCTGGAGATCACCGCCGTCCGCATCCGGGGACGGCGGCGGTTGTTCACGACGCTCACCATCGGGGCCGCCGGCAGTGCGCAGTCGGCCGTCGAGCGCTCGGAACCCAACGGAGATATGACGGCGTGCAGCGACAGCAGCAACGGGGCGGGAAACGCTTCCTTCGCGTCGGGGGCCGGCGCATTTCTCTCACCGGCGGTGCACGGCGGGCGGCTCGTCCTCGACCTTGCGCGCAACCCTCCGGCTCTGTTTGGGACCCGCTGCGCCGGGCCGCTCGCCGTCGACCTCGGCGCGGCGCTACCGACGGCCTCGATCAGCCTGCGGCGTATCGCCCGCGGCGGCGGTGTCATCGATTTGCGCGGCAGTCACGCGTTCGCCGCGCACGGCTTTGCCGGTGTCGTGCGCTCCACCCTGGTCCTGCACTTGGGTCGGGCGAAGATCAGCCATCCGTCGACCCGGTCGCGGTCGGGCATTCCACGTGGCCGGCGGTTCACCGATGTGTCGGTCACCTACCGCGTGGAGCGCCTGCAGGGCGGCGCGGTCGCGGCCGTGCGCACCCTGTCGGACCCTGGGCAATGTGGCCCGTTTGATGCCTGTGGTCTGAGTGGCACGATCACGATGGCGGCCGAGGTCGCGCATGGCGGATCGGTCTCCCTCTCCGCCTCCACGTTCGCGACGCGTCCGCGGCGCGACCTGCTTGCGGCGGTCGGACTGAGCGCGCGCGGCAACCCGGCGGGGATCGGCGTGGGCGGCGGTGGCGAGCAGTCGCTGCGCGGCACGCTGGCGGCCGACCTGCGCCAGGACGGCGAGTGCCGGGATCAGACGCGCCTGTCCACCACGGCGGTGCAGCTGCAGAGCCATGACGGCCGCCTGCTCGTCTCGCTGTCTCCTGTCTCCACCCAGGCCCCCGATCCGCTGCGCACCCGCTGCCCCGGACCTGAGTTGGGCCAGCACGCACTCGCCCTCGCGACGCTGCCGCGCAGTGCGCTGCACGGGCGGGTGGTCACCATGGCTCTGCACGGCAACGCGTTCGGCGACGGCCCCTATCGGGTCCGGATCCGTTCGACGCTGATGCTCACGCTTCGTCGAGTCCGCGTGCGGACGCAGACGTTTCGGGTTCCCTCGCCGCCGTCGCCGTAGCCGGCACTCAGTCGTCCAGCTGCCCGTCGTAGAGCGCGAACACGGCGCCCTGCGGGTCGGTGACGACCGCGATGCGCGCGATCCCGATGTCGGTCGGCTCGCCGAGCACCGCCCCGCCGAGCTCGGTGACCGTGGCGACGGCGGTGTCGATGTCGCCGACGGCGAAGTACGCGAGCCAGAACGGAGGCGCGCCGGGCGGCATCGGCGGGCGGATGCCGCCGTTGGAGTGACCGTCGGAAGTGTTGATGACCAGATACGGGATGTCGCCCTCCATCGGGCTCGTCGTCCAGCCGAAGAGGCCGCCGTAGAACTGGGCCGAGCCCTCCATGTCCGGTGACCCGAGCTCGTTCCAGGACAGGGCTCCGGGGGCGTTGACCAGGCCGGCGCCGATGTGGTCACGGGGCTGCCAGACGAGGACGTACGCGCCCTGCGGGTCCTGGATGACGGCCATCCGCCCGGCGGTCATCACGTCGAAGGCCGGAGCGTGGACATTGGCGCCGAGCTCGCGCGCCCGCTCGACGGCGGCATCGGCGTCGTCGACGGTGATGTAGGAGTTCCACATCGGCGGGACCCCGTTGTCGCGCTGCTGCTGGGGCTGGGGCGAGATCGCCGCGACCGCCTCGCCGCCGAGCGCCGCCATCGAGTAGGAGGTGGTGTCGTCGACGGGTGTGTCGGTGATCTCCCAGCCGAAGAGGCCCGAGTAGAACGCCTTGGCGGCCTCCTGATCCGTGGTCGTCAGGTCGGCCCAGCTGAACGTCCCGGGTGTGTACTGCGTTCGTTGTCCCATGGCGCCACGCTACCACCTGGCATCCACCTGACGAGGACGCTTTCGCGGCCGCCCCGGGCGCGTTCTTCACAGTTCGATCACAACACCGTCACGCTCCGACAACCTGGCACGGCCTCGGTCTGGAGACGCTACCGACTGCCGGCGCTGTGCTTCGCGTCGCGCCCTAGCCCACAACCGAGGAGTCCACATTGAGCCGGAAGCATTACCTCGGCCTGCTGCTGGCGATCGCCGCGCTGACAGGCATCCTGACCGCGGCGGCAAACGGCGCGGCGCACCGCGGCCACCACAGACGGCAACCGACGGGGAGCTCCGCCTTCGTCGGCCACACGACGACGCCGATCAAGCACGTCGTCGTGATCTTCCAGGAAAACGTCTCCTTCGATCACTACTTCGGTACCTATCCGCAAGCCGCCAACACCGACGGCCAGAAGTTCACCGCCGCAAAGGACACACCGGCCGTCGCCGGGCTTGCGCCCGCGACCGCCGCGTCGCTGCCCGCGTCGCTGCAGCACAGTACGAATCTGCTCACCGCCAATCCCAACCAGTCAAATCCGCAGCGGCTCGACAGCAGCGCGAACGGCCTGACGGCCAAGGGCCAGGGCCAGCTCACCTGCGACCAGGACCACAACTACAGCGATGAGCAGAAGGCCTTCGATGGGGGCAAGATGGACCTGTTCGTCCAGAGCGTCGGAACCGCCGGCGGCACCGGACCGGTTGGGAACACGTGCGATGCCAAGACGGTGATGGACTACTACGATGGCAACACGGTCACCGGACTGTGGAACTACGCCCAGCACTACGCGATGAGCGACAACTCGTTCGGCACCACGTTCGGTCCCTCATCCCCGGGCGCCATCAACCTCGCCTCGGGCAATACCGGGAACGTCGACACTTCGCTCACCGCCAACGGCCCCTCGCTCGCGACGCCGTCGGCTCCGAACGCGGATCTCGACGCCAACGGCAAGGGCGGCTACTCGCTGACCAGCGATGCGCAGCCCTATTGGGATGACTGCTCAACGCGCGATGCGGTGGCGATGAAGGGCCAGAACATCGGCGACCTGCTCAACCGGTCCGGCGTGTCCTGGGGCTGGTTCGAAGGCGGCTTTCGGCCGACCACGAGCTACCAGCAGGCGCTGGCGGCCACAGGACAGACCGGCCAGTCGACGAGCACGTTCATCGCTGACCAGTTCAAGAACTCCGGTTTCCAGTCCGGCGTCCCCAACTCGTCAAACCAGGGTCTGTGCAACGCGGTGCATCCGATCGGCTCGGCGCTGGGGGGCGCCGGTCAGTACGGCTACAAGGACGACTACATCCCCCATCACGAGCCGTTCCAGTACTACGCCAGTACCGCCAACCCGCATCACCTCACGGTTCCGATTGAAGGCGGCCAGGACACGCTCAGCGGCTTGCGCTCGATTGGCCACGACACCCAGTCCTACGCGGACGGGCAGCCGCAGTTCAACACGCCCAACCACAACTACGACACGAGCGACTTCGACCAGCTCGTCGCGGGGATCTCGGCCGGACGGCTGCCCGCTTCGGCTCTGCCCGCGGTCAGCTTCCTGAAGGCTCCCGGCTACCAGGACGGACACGGTGCCTACTCCGATCCGGCCGACGAGCAGCAGTTCATCGTCAACGAGATCAACGCCCTGGAGAAGTCGCCGGATTGGGGCAGCACCGCGGTGATCGTCAATTACGACGACTCCGACGGCTGGTATGACCATGTCTACAGCGGCGTCACCAATCCGTCGACCTCAGCGGCCGACAACCTGACCAACACCACGACGACGGGGCCCACCTCGGGCAAATGCACCGAGGCCGGCCCTGCGGTCACGCCTCTGAACGGCGAGCAGGGACGTTGCGGGTTTGGCCCGCGGTTGCCGATGATCGTGATCTCGCCCTACTCGAGGGTCAACGACATCGATCACAACCTCAGCGATCAGGCCTCGATCATCAACTTCATCGAGTACAACTGGCGCCTTCCCGGCATCCCCGGCTCGGCGGATCAGATCCTCGCCGGCCGTGATCGAAGCTCGGACATCCCGTTTGACCTCGCGGGGATGTTCGATTTCAACGCTCGCCACACAACACCGCTGATCCTCGACCCAGCGACCGGCCAGCCGAAGTAGGCAGGACACCACCAAGCGACGTGCGCGGGGCCCGGATCGTCCGGGCCCTGCGTCGTTGTGGGAGGGCGGTGCGCTCGTATGCAGACACGATCGCCCACAGCCCGCAGGCCTCACCCGTGGCTTCCTCGACGCGCCGCATGCCTTCCCGCGCGCCCTGTTGGAGGATCAGGCGATCTGCTTGCGCAATGAGACCTCGAGCGCCGGGCGGTGGTCGGCGGGCGTCGTCTCGATCGTGATCGCCAGGTGACGCCCGTCGATCTCCAGCCAGCCGAGCTGGTTGCGCCAGGTCGGCTGCTGTTCGACGCGCCAGCGAACCTCCGGGTGATCGACGCCGGCGCTGCGGGCCAGTGCGCGGACCAGCCATCCCACCACCCGCGACCGGCGCGCGATGCCAACGACGTTGCGCTGCTTGCGCGCCAGCTGATTGCGGAACGGCGAGCACACCGCCTGATAGACGGCGCTCGTCACGCGCCGATCGGCACGGAAGCCGACGTGCTCCAGGTAGGCCTGGTGCACGTCGCCGCCGAGCATGACGACGCTGGCCGGCGCGGCGCCCAGCCGGCCCGAGCCCACGTCGGCGACCAGCGAGATGAAGCGATGAAACGAGGACTGAAAGGCGGCCCAGTGCTCGAGGTCGAGCGCCCGCCGCAGTTTCTCTGACCACCCGGTGGCCCACCGTCCCCAGGCGCCCTGGCAGACGGCCTCGTTCCACGCCTCGACGTAATGCAGCGTCGGTGCCAGGAGTACCGGCAGGGTGTTGGCGAGCAGCACGTGGTCGTAGTCGCCGGTCACCTGCTCGGTCACCCACGCCCACTGGGCGTCGTCCATCATCTCGCGCTGGCCGTCGGAGAGCACGCGGCCCTCGCGTCCGTCGAGCACGAGCAGACGCGTGCCGCCGATCTTCCGGGAGAAGCTCCACAGCCCGCCGCCGCCCTCGCGCTCGGCGCCGGTGGCGAACTGGCGCAGCAACGGGCCGGCGTCGTCGGCCTCGCGCACCTGGCTGTACAGCCCGTCGGCCTCGAGCTCGGCCGGCGAGAGGTTGCCGAGGTGCTGGTAGATCCAGTAGGTCCACAGCCCGGCGATGATTCGCTCGCCCCACCAGTTGGTCTGGCGCATGTCGGCGATCCACGACTCGGAGGTGTTCCAGTCGTCGTGGACGTCATGGTCGTCGAACAGCATCACGGTCGGCAGCACGGAGTGCAACCAGCGCAGCGTCGGCTGGGACCACGCCTCGTGGTAGAGCATCGTGTACTCGTCGACATCGAGCACCTCGGGGCCCGGCGTCCGGTCGAGATCACGGCGGCCGCCGATGTACTCCCGGGTGCGGGGCGAGACCTCGTCGGCGTAGATCTGGTCGCCGAGCATCAACAGCATCTCCGGCCACTCGCTCGGATCCTGGTCGCGCATCCGGTGGCTGAGCACGTACAGGGCGTCGACCCCGATCCCGCGCTCGTCCTCCTCGGCGTCGAGCGTGTACGGAGGCTCGTGGGGCGCGGTGACCCGGCACGAGCCCCAGGCGATCTTCATCGGCCCGTCGGCGGGCAGCGTCCGGATCCGGCTGGGCGGGAACTCCGAATCCGGCTCGGGCCATTCTTGCTCGCCGTCGAGGCGGACCTCGTATGCCACCGACGTCCCGGGCTCCAGGCCGGAGACGACGACCAGGGCGAAGTGGTGGCTTCCGGCGCAGAACGTCCGCGCGCGGTGACCGAGGATCTCGACCTCGCAGGCATCCGATGTCTGCACCCAGACGGTCGTCTCGTGCGTCGACACGTAGCGCAGCATCGGTCCCAGTACCAGCTCCGGCATCTGCTCGCACCTACCCGCTTCGCCGAGGTCAGGAACGCGGGCGGCCAGAGTGCTCTGTCCAGTTCCAGCAATTACCCTGCGCAGCATGAGCGCCCCGCCCGTCGTCAACCGCTCGGATGTGAGCGAGATCGAGGTTCGCGAGGCTGACATGGCGTTTCAGCGCCGGCGGCTCGGGGCGGCCGCCGGTTGCCGGCGGATCGGCGCCAGCGTCTACGTGGTGCCGCCCGGCGCCCGACAGATGCCCGTCCATGTCCACGGCGACGAGGAGGAGATCTTCTACGTGCTGAGCGGGGGCGGCCTCGGCTTCGAGAAGGGCGACGCCTACCCGGTGAGCGCCGGGGACGCCGTCGTGCACCCGCCGCGCGCCCGGCCGCACACGTTCCTGGCCGGCGACGCCGGGCTTGAGCTGCTGGCCTTCGCCTCGGGCACCGACACGAGCATCACCTTTCTCCCGCGCGCCGGCGTCATGTGGTGCGGCCCGCGCTGGGTCCCGCTCGACGCCCCCCACCCGTTTCGCGCGGAGGGGCTGGCCGGTTCGCTCGAGCGACCGGAGATCGACCCTGTCCGCCCGCGACCCCCCAACGTCGTCGCGCTCGACGATCTCGACACGGGGCCGTTCCCCGGAGCCGCCGTGCGGGCGCTCGGCCAGGCGGCGGGCTCGTCGCGTGCCGGCCTCAACCACGTGGCCTTGCAGCCCGGTCAGACGGGGGCGCCCCCGCACTGCCACGCGCTCGAGGAGGAGCTCTTCTTCGTGCTGGACGGATCCGGCACGCTCACGCTCGGCGGCGACGAGCATCCGCTGCGCTCCGGTGATGTGGTGGCGCGTCCGCCGTCAAGCGGAGTCGCCCATGCCCTGCGGGCGGGCGACCACGGACTGACGTACCTGATCTACGGCACGCGCGAGCCGGGCGACTCGGTCTACTACCCGCAGTCAGGCCAGGTCCGCCTGCGCGGGCTCGGGGTCACTCTGACTGTCGGAGGGTGAGTCGCCGCCGTCCAGCGGGATCGCCGATCGCCGTCTACCCTTGACCGCGATGCGGATCCTCATCACGGGCGCGGGCGGGATGCTCGGGCGCGACGTGGGCGGGGCAGCGGTGGCCTGTGGTCACGAGCCCGTCACGCTGCCGCGAGCCGAACTGGACATCGGCGACGCCGAGGCGGTCAGCGCCGCCGTCGCCACGGCTGCCCCCGACGCCGTGATCAACTGCGCCGCATGGACCAACGTGGACGGGGCCGAGGCGTCAGAGCCCGCGGCCCACGCCGTCAACGGTGTCGGCGCCGGGCACGTGGCGCGCGCCGCCGCCGCCGCCGGCGCCTGGACGGTCCACGTCTCCAGCGACTACGTCTTCGACGGCCGCAAGCGCGAGCCGTACCTGGAGTCCGATGCCGTCGGGCCGCTGTCGGCCTATGGGCGCACGAAGCTCGCCGGCGAGGAGGCGGTGGCCGGCGCCGCGCCTGACAGCCACACCACCGTGCGCTCCGCCTGGCTGTTCGGCGTGCACGGCACGTGCTTTCCCAAGACGATCCGTCGCCTGGCCGCCGAGCGCGATCGGCTCTCGATCGTGGCCGACCAGGTCGGCTGCCCGACGTTCACCGGGCACCTTGCGCCCGCCCTCGTCCAGCTGGCCGCCGAGCGGCGGCTCGGAGTGCTGCACATCGCCGCCGAGGACCAGTGCTCGTGGTTTGAGTTCGCCCAGGCGATCGTGGCCGCGTCCGGGTTGGAATGCGAGGTCCGTCCGATCCCGACCGAGGAGTATCCGGTGCCGGCCACCCGGCCGGCCTACAGCGTGCTGCGCTCCGAGCGGGAAGCGCCTCGCCTGCCCTCGTGGCGCGACGGGTTGGCCGAGTTTCAGTCGACTGACCGCAGGAGCGATCGTATGAAGCTGCTGGTGTGTGGGGCGGCGGGGTTCATCGGCTCCACCTTCGTTGGCTTGCGGGTGCGTGAGCATGGGGATGAGGTCACGGTTCTTGACGCGTTGACGTATGCCGGGCGTGAGGAGAACCTTCAGGATGTTGCCGATCAGATCCGGTTTGTGAAGGGCGCAATCGAGGATCCCGAGGCGGTCGCCGGCGCGATCGGGGACGCGGAGGCGATCGTGAACTTCGCGGCGGAGACGCATGTCGATCGTTCAATCGCCGATCCGTATGCGTTCAGCGTCACCAATGCGTTGGGGACGCACGTGCTGCTCGAGGCGGCGCGCGAGCGGGGATTGCGCTACCTGCAGGTGTCGACCGATGAGGTGTACGGGTCGATCGAGACGGGGTCGTTCACCGAGGCCTCGCCGCTGGCGCCCTCGAGTCCGTACAGCGCGTCCAAGACCGGCGCCGACCTGCTCGTCACCAGCTACTTCCACACCTACGGCCTGGAGGCGATGGTGTGCCGCGGCTCGAACAATTACGGTCCGCGGCAGTACCCCGAGAAGCTGATTCCGTTGATGATTCTCAACGCGTTGGCGGGGGATCATCTGCCGGTGTATGGGGATGGGCGCAATGTGCGCAACTGGTTGTTCGTCGAGGATTTCGGGCGGGGGATCGGTCACGTGCTGGCTCATGGGCAGCCGGGTGAGGTCTATAACTGTGGTGGTCCGGATGAGTGCGAGAACATCGAGGTGGTGAGGCGCATTCTCGATTTGGCGGGGGCTGATGAGTCGTTGATCGAGTATGTGACTGATCGCCCGGGCCATGACCGCCGCTATTCGCTGTCGAGCGACAAGTTGGCGGCGTTGGGGTGGCGGGCGCGGACGCGGTTTGTCGATGGTCTGTCCGAAACGGTGTCCTGGTATCGCGATAACGCGTGGTGGTGGGAGCCGGTTCGCTCGGGCGCGTATCGCGACTACTACGAGCGTCACTACGGGCGCTCCCTGAGGTCGTGACTGCGGCGCGGGGGCGCCATGCGCCTCCGCCGGAGGTCCGGTTGCCGATGCAGCGGGAGCGGCTGTTGCGGGCGGCCGCCGCGGAGTTCGCCGAGCGCGGCTTCGGCGGAGCCAGCTCGGAGTCGATCAGCCGCCGGGCGGCGATGTCCAAGGCGACGTTCTACGAACACTTCGCCAACAAGGAGGAGTGCGTCCTCGCGCTGTGCGAGCTGGGCATCCGGGTCATCCGGCAGGCGATGGCACAGGCCGCCGGCCACGCCCCGACGGGGGATGCCCGCGAGCGGCTGAAGGCCGGCACGCGGGCGTTCCTCTCAGCGCTCAGCGAGCACCCGGACGTGGCGCGGACAATGCTCGTCGAGGTGATCGGCGCCGGGCCGCGCGCCGCCCAGCGTCGCGACGAGATCCTGCAGGCGTTCGCCGACGTGCTCGACGCCGAGAACGCCGCGGCCGCCCGGCGCGGCCTGATCGGCCGCTTTCGCTCCCCGCACGACCCGTTCGCGATCGTCGGCGCGGTGTGCGAGCTCGTCTCCCGTCAAGTTCGCCTCGGTGTCCCGGCCGACGTGCTCGATCTGGCTCCGGTGATCGACCGGCTGATCCTGGGGCTGATCCCGGCCGACGAGTGACCGCCGCCGGGCTGGAGGAGTTGGAGCGGGAGATCGTCGACTGCCGGCGCTGCCCGCGGTTGGTCGCCTGGCGCGAGGAGGTGGCTCGGTCGAGGCGCGCCGCGTTCCGCGACGAGGAGTACTGGGGCCGGCCGATCCCGGGGTTCGGCGACCCGCGCGCCACCGTGGTCGTCCTCGGACTGGCGCCCGCCGCCCACGGCGGCAACCGCACCGGCCGGGTGTTCACCGGGGACCGCTCGGGCGACTGGCTGTTCGCGGCGCTGCACCGCGCTGGGATGGCCAATCAACCGACGTCACGCTCGCGCGGCGACGGCCTGCGGCTGACCGGCTGCTGGGTGTGCGCCGCGGTGCGCTGCGCGCCGCCGGCCAACAAGCCGACCCCGGCCGAACGCGACAACTGCCTGCCGTACACGGCGCGCGAGCTCGATCTGCTGGGGCATGTGCGGGTGGTCGTGTGCCTGGGCGCGTTCGCCTGGGACGCCGCCCTGCGGGTGATGCGGCTGCGCGGCCTCGCTGTGCCGCGGCCCCGACCGCGCTTCGGCCACGGCGCCGAAGCCGAGGTCGGGGACCTGGCGCTGATCGGCTGTTATCACCCCAGCCAGCAGAACACGTTCACCGGCAAGCTGACCGAGCCGATGATCGACGCCGTGCTCGCGCGGGCGCGGGAGCTCGCGAAATGAGTGTCGAGCTGGCCGGCCTCACGATCGCCGACCCGCCCGAGCTGTGGCGCGCGCTCGGCTTCGCGGTCAGCGATCGCGACCGCGTCGTGCTCGGCGGCATCGAGTTGGCGCTCGGCGTCGCCGGTCACGGGATCACGGGGTGGACGCTGCGGCAGGCGTCGTCCGGCGCTGACATCGACGAACTCCCGACATCGGTCACGACCCACCCGCCGCGAACTGCCGCCGGCGTCCACCCCAACACCGCGACCAGCGTCGATCACGTCGTCATCGTCAGCCCGGAGTTCGACCGGACCGCCGCCGCGCTCGCCGAACGCGACCTGGAGCTGCGCCGGATCCGCCAGGCCGGCGATCGCCGGCAGGGTTTCCGTCGTCTCGGTCCCACGATCATGGAGCTGGTGGAGGCGTCCGAGGCGCCCGCACCGCACTTCTGGGGGCTGACGATCGTGGTGGCCGACCTGGGGGCGCTCGGCCCGCATGTCGGCGAGGCCCGGGCGGCGGTCCAAGCCGGGCGGCGGATCGCCACCGTCGGCGCATCGGCCGGGCTCTCGACGCGGCTGGCGTTCATGGATCCGGAGTAGGGTTTCGCGCCAATGGAGAGCCCGATCACGCCGCAGCAGATCACCGAGCAGGTGCTGGCGAGCTTCGACGCCGCGCCTGACCCGCGCCGGCGTGAGCTGATGAAGGCGTTCGTCTCCCATCTGCACGCGTTCGTCACCGAGGTGGAGCTCACCGAGGAGGAGTGGGCGCAGACGATCGGCGCCCTCACCGCCACCGGTCATCTCACCGACGACAAGCGCCAGGAGTTCATCCTCTGGTCCGACACGCTCGGCGTGTCAATGCTCGTCGACTCGATCGCCAATGCCGTCCCGTCGGGAGCCACCGAGTCCACCGTGCTCGGGCCGTTCTACGTCGCCGATTCGCCGCTGCGCGAGTCCGGGGCCAACATGGCCGAACAGGAGGCCGGCGTTCCCGCATGGGTCACCGGGCACGTGCTCGACCTCGAGGGCCGCCCGCTGGCCGGCGCCGAGCTCGACGTCTGGCAGAACGGCGACAACCGCCTGTACGCCGTCCAGGATCCCGACGCCCCCGACGATCACCTGCGCGGGCGCTATCGCACCGACGACGAGGGCCGCTTCGCCTTCCAGGCCGTGCGTCCCGTGCCATACACGATCCCCGACGACGGACCGGTCGGCGCGATGCTCGAGGCCAGCGGACGCCACCCCTGGCGACCGGCGCACATCCATGTCGTCATCCGTGCGCCCGGCCACCGCAGCGTGACCACGCACATCTTCGATGGCGCCAGCGAGCATCTCGACGGGGACACCGTGTTCGCCGTCAAGCCCTCGCTCATCCGCGAGTTTCGCGAGCGGCCGGCCGACGACCCGGAACGCCCGGCGGGCGTGGACGTACCGTGGGTGTCGCTCGACCTTGACCTTGTCCTGGCGCCCGGCAACGGCGGCGCCCCTGTCGACAGAGGACGCACACACTGATGCGAGCGATCCAGTTCACCGAATTCGGCGGCCCCGAGGTGCTCCACGTAGCCGACCTCCCCGAGCGGCATCCCGCCGAAGGACAGATCCGGGTCCGCGTGCGCGCCGTCGGCATCAACCCGATCGACTGGAAGGTCCGCAGCGGGATGATGGGCGGCGAGTTGCCGAAGGTGACCGGGCAGGAGGTGTCCGGGGTGGTCGACGCGCTCGGCGACGGAGTCAGCGACGTGTCGCTTGGCGACGAGGTGTTCGGCCCGGCGGCCGGCGGCGGCGGAGCCGCCGAGTACGCGCTGGTGGAGAACTGGGCTTCGATTCCCCCGTCGCTGGACTTCGCCGGCGCGGCCGCGCTGCCGGTGGCCGTCGAGACGGCCTCACGCACGCTTGACCTGGTGCAGGCCGGCGACGGCCAGACGGTCCTCGTCAACGGTGCCGCCGGGGCCGTTGGGATCGCCACCGTGCAGCTGGCGCGCGAGCGCGGGGCGCGCGTGATCGGGACGGCCAGTCCCGGCAACCACGATTACCTGCGCTCCTACGGGGCCGAGCCGACGACCTACGGCGACGGCCTGGTGGAGCGCGTCCGCGCGATCGCTCCGGACGGTGTCGACCGCGCGATCGACGCCGCCGGCGGCGGCGCGCTCCCCGCGCTCGTCGAGCTGGCCGGCGGCCCTGCCAACGTCGTCACGATCGCCGACTACGAGGGTGCCCAGCAGACGGGCGTGACGATGACCGGCGGGCCGGACTCGGTGCGCGCCTGGTATGCGCTGGCGCAGGCAGCGGAGCTGATCGAGGCCGGGCGTTTCTCGCTGCCGGTCGCCCAGACCTTCGCGCTCGAGCAGATCGCCGCGGCGCACGCCCTGAGCGAGACCGGGCACGTGCGCGGCAAGCTCGTGCTGCTCGTCGACTGACTCTGGGAGCTTTAGCCACCACCCCCAGCGTGGGCAACCCTCCCAGTGTTGCCGAAACAGGCTTGACATATGCCGATATGGGTATATGTTACCTGCATGGCACGAGCAGCGACCACCACGGATGCGTTCAACGCGGTCGCCGAACCACGCCGGCGCCAGATCCTGGAGGCGCTCTCCGACGGGGAGCGCTCCGTGAACGAGCTCGTCGAGGCGCTCGAGCTGGCGCAGCCGCAGGTGTCCAAGCACCTGCGGGTCCTGCGTGAGGTGGGAGTCGTCGACGTCCGTGAGGACGGGCGTCAGCGGCTCTACCGGCTCAACGGCGTGGCGCTCAAGCCCATCCACGACTGGGTCGGGGCGTTTGCCCGGACCTGGGAGGAGCGCTACGAGGCGCTCGACGTGGTGTTGGAAGAACTCAAGGCAAAGGAGCAGAGAGATGGCGGCAGCATCAGCAACCAGTAGCGGCAAGGCGACGGTCACCCTCCCGGCCGACGACCAGATCCTGATCACGCGCGAATTCGACGCGCCCGCGCACCTCGTGTACCGGGCGGTGACTGAGCCTGAGCTCGTCCGTCGCTGGTGGAGTGGCAAGCGCGGCGAGATGACCGTCTGCGAGATCGACCTGCGGGTCGGCGGGAAGTGGCGATATGGCATGACAGCGGACTCCAGCGGCGCCGATGTGGAGTTCTACGGCGACTACCGGGAGATCGTGCCCAACGAGCGGATCGTCAACACCGAGGTCTTCGCGCCGTTTCCCGACGACGGAGCGCTGAACACGATGACGCTCGTCGAGCACGACGGGCGCACGACGCTGACCACGCTCGTGCAGCACTCCAGCGCGCAGGCGCGGGACATGCACATCAACTCCGGGATGGAGGGCGGGATGAACGAGTCTTTCGACAAGCTTGAGCAGGTGGCGATCTCGCTGCGCGGTTAGGGTCCGGGTGTATGAGCACCCTCGACGTCGCCGCGGTCCGCGCGCGGATTCCCGCGCTGGCGTCGGGGGTCGCCTTCTTCGATGGCCCCGGGGGCTCGCAGGTTCCCGACGTCGTCGCCGACGCGATCCGGGACGCACTGACCTCGCCGATCGCCAATCGCGGCACGGTCACCCAGGCCGAGCGCAACGCCGACGCGATCGTGGCGGGCGCGCGAACGGCGATGGCCGACCTCCTCGGAGCTGATGCCGGTGGCGTGGTCTTCGGCCGCAGCATGACCCAACTGACCTACGATTTCGCGCGCACGCTCGCACCAACGTGGCGGGAGGGCGACGAGGTCGTCGTCACACGTCTCGATCACGACGCCAACGTGCGCCCGTGGGTGCAGGCGGCCGCCGCGGCCGGCGCGGTGATCCGCTGGGCGGACTTCGATCCCGCGACCGGCGAGCTGACCGTCGACGACGTCGCTGCGCAATTGTCAGAGCGGACCCGGCTGGTGGCCATCACGGGCGCGTCGAACCTGATCGGGACCCGCCCGCCGTTAGCGAGCATCGCGCCGCTCGTCCATGAGCGCGAGGCCCTCTTCTATGTCGACGGCGTCCACCTCACAGCCCACGCCTCGATTGACGTCGTCGCGATCGGTGCCGACTTCTTCGTGTGTTCGCCGTACAAGTTCCTCGGTCCCCACTGTGGAGTGCTGGTGGCGTCGCCGCGGCTCCTGGAGAGCCTGTCGTTCGAGAACCTGCTGCCGCAGACCGACGTCGTGCCCGAACGCTTCGAGCTCGGCACGCTGCCCTACGAGCTGATGGCCGGCACGACGGCGGCCGTCGACTTCCTGGCGTCGCTGGGACAGGGCGAGCGGCGGCGGGCGCGACTGATGGCGGCGATGAGCGCGATCGAGGCCCACGAGGACGCGTTGCGGGCGGAGATCGAGCGCGGGTTGATCGAGCTGCCAGGTGTCGTTCTGCATTCCCGCGCGCGACACCGCACGCCGACGCTGCTCGTCACCTTCGAAGGCCGCGCGGCCGCCGACGCGTACGCCTTCCTGGCCGCCCGTGGCGTCAATGCCCCGGCCGGCTCCTTCTATGCGCTGGAGGCCTCGCGGCGCCTCGGCTTGGGCGACGACGGCGGCCTGCGAATCGGGCTCGCTCCCTACACCGACCCCGGCGACCTCGAGCGTCTACTGGGCGGCCTGGCCGCCTTCCTCGGGCACTAACCTGAGATAAGCGATGCCACTCGACACTTTCAGCCCCAAGAGCCGCGATTGGTTCACCGGCGCGTTCGCCGGTCCCACGCCCGCCCAGGAGCAGGCGTGGCCGGCGATTGCCTCCGGCGAGCACGTCCTCATCTCCGCCCCCACCGGCTCGGGCAAGACCCTGGCGGCGTTTCTGTACGCGATCGACCAGCTCGCCCACACCCCGCCTCCAGAGAACCCACGGGACCGGCGGATCAGCCTCGTCTACGTCTCGCCGCTGAAGGCGCTGTCCTACGACATCGACCGCAACCTGCGCACTCCGCTGCGCGGGATCGGCGCCGACCTGCGGGTGGCTGTGCGCACCGGCGACACCCCGCAACGCGAGCGCCAGCAGATGCTGCGCGACGCGCCTGACATCCTGATCACCACCCCGGAGTCGCTGTACCTGATGCTGACGGGACGGGCGCAGTCGCTGTTCGAGGGCACCCGCTGGTGCATCGTCGACGAGATTCACGCCGTCGCCTCGACCAAGCGCGGCGCCCACCTGGCGCTCACGCTCGAGCGGCTGACCCAGGCAGCGGGATCCGACGTCCAGCGGATCGGACTGTCGGCCACCCAGAACCCGCTCGAGGAGGTCGGGCGGTTCATGGTCGGGCCGCGCCGCCAGTGCCGGATCGTCGACACCGGGGTGCGCAAGGAGCTCGATCTGAAGATCCACGTGCCGGTCGAGTCGATGACCGAGCCCGATGACACGCCCTCGCCGTCGCTGGATCCCCTCGACGGCGGCGAGGCCACGCGCCGCTCGATCTGGCCGGCGATCTACCCCGAGCTCGTCGAGCTGATCACGGCCCACAAGTCGACGATCCTGTTCGTCAACAACCGCCGCGGCGCCGAGCGGCTGGCGATCCGTCTCAACGACCTCGCTGGGGAGGAGATCGCCCGCTCGCACCACGGCTCGCTTGCCCGGGAGGAGCGCACGGTCGTCGAGGAGATGCTCAAGGCCGGCGAGCTGCCGTGCCTGGTCGCCACCTCCAGCCTCGAGCTGGGCATCGACATGGGGGCGGTCGACCTCGTCATCCAGGTCGAGTCGCCGAAATCGGTAGCTCGTGGGTTGCAACGCATCGGGCGCGCCGGGCACTCGGTCGGCGACGTCAGCCGTGGGCGCATCTTCCCCAAGTTCCGCGCCGACCTGCTGGAGTGCGCGGTCGTCGCTCGGCGGATGCGCGACGCCCAGATCGAGACCACGGTCGTTCCTCGCAACGCGCTCGACGTGCTCGCCCAGCAGATCGTCGCCATCGCCGCCGCCGCGCCCGAGGACCAGCCAGTCAACGTCGACGACCTGTTCGCGCTGGTCACGCGGACCTACTCGTACGGCGAGCTACCCCGCGCGCAGCTCGAGAACGTGCTGGACATGCTCGACGGGCGCTATCCCTCACAGGAGTTCGCCGAGCTGCGCCCGCGGATCGTGTGGGACCGGATCGCCGGGACGATCCGCGCCCGGCCGGGCGCCCGCCAGCTGGCGGTCACCAACGCCGGCACGATCCCCGACCGCGGCCTGTTCGCCGTCACCCTGCCCGACGGGCGCCGCGTCGGCGAGCTCGACGAGGAGATGGTCTACGAGGCGCGGCCCGGTCAGACGTTCCTGCTGGGGGCGACGACGTGGCGCATCGAGGAGATCGGACGCGACCGGGTGATCGTCACCCCGGCGCCGGGCCTGCCCGGCGCGGTGCCGTTCTGGAAAGGCGACACGCTCGGGCGCCCGAAGGAGCTCGGCGAGGCGATCGGCGCGTTCGCGCGGTGGGCCGTCGACCAGCCGGCCGAGGTCCTGGAGCGCGACTACGACCTCGACGAGCGGGCGGCGCGCAACCTGCTCGAGTTCCTCGCCGAACAGCAGCAGGCGACCCGCGTGATCCCCTCGGATCGCGCGATCGTCGTCGAGCGCTTCCGCGACGAGATCGGCGACTGGCGGCTGTGCGTCCTCACTCCGTTCGGCGGCCGGGTCCACGCCGCCTGGTCGCTGGCGCTCAGCGCCCGGATCCGCGACGAGGTCGGCCTCGAGTCCGACGCGATCTACTCCGACGACGGGATCATCGTCCATCTCCCCGATGCCGAGGAACCGCCGAGCGCGGACCTGGTGCTGCTCGAACCCGACGAGATCGAGGACCTGGTCGTCGCCGAGCTGGGCTCCAGCGCGCTGTTCGGCGCCCGCTTCCGCGAGAACGCCGGGCGCTCGCTGCTCATCCCCCGCGCGCGGCCGGGCAAGCGCACACCGCTGTGGCAGCAGCGCCTGAAGGCCCAGTCGCTGCTCGAGGTCGCCAAGAAGTACGGCGACTTTCCGGTGATCCTGGAGACGTACAGAGAGTGCCTGCGTGACGTGCTCGACGTGCCCGGGCTGATCGAGCTCCTGACCCGGCTACACCGCCGCGAGATCACCCTCGTGGAGGTCGAGACCCCCACCGCGTCGCCGTTCGCCTCGAGCCTGCTGTTCGACTACGTCGCCACCTACATGTACGAGGGCGACACGCCCAACGCGGAGCGCCGGGCGGCCGCGCTCTCGCTCGATCGCGACCTGCTGCGCGAGCTCCTCGGCCAGGAGGAGCTGCGCGACCTGATCGACCCCGGCGCCCTGGACTCCATGGAAGCCGACCTGCAATGCCTGTCCGAGATGGCGCAGGCGACGGGCCGCGACGGCCTGCTCGATGTGCTCCGCCGCGTCGGCGACCTGTCACTCGAGGAGGTCTCGGCGCGAGTACTGGACGGTCTGGTTCCTGAGACGATGCTGGGGGAGTTGCAAGGCGAGCGGCGGGTGGCGCGAGTGCGCATCAACGGTGAGGAACGCTGGATCGACGCCGCCGACGCCGGCCTGTACCGTGACGCTCTCGGCGCGGCGCCCCCCGGCGGCCTGCCGGCCGTGTTCCTCGAGGACGTGCCCGACGCGCTATCGCGGCTGCTGCGCCGCTACGCCGCCACCCACGGCCCGTTCACCACCGCCGAGGTCCGTGGCCGTTACGGGATCGACGCCTCCGCGGCGCTGCGCGAGCTGGAACGCGTGGGCGACCTGCTGCGCGGCGAGCTGCGCCCCGGCGGCTCCGAACGCGAGTGGTGCGATCCCGAGGTGCTGCGACGCTTGCGCCGGGCGTCGCTGGCGGTCCTGCGCAAGGAGATCGAGCCGGCCGAACAGCGTGAGCTGGCGCGCTTTTTGCCGGCCTGGCAGGGAGTCGACCGCCACCCGTCCTCGGGCGCCGGGATCGACCGCCTGCGCGAGGTGCTCGTCCCGCTGCAGGGCCTCGCGCTCCCCGCCGACGTATGGGAGCGCGACATCCTCCCGCGGCGCACCGGCGCCTACTCTCCGTCGTGGATGGACCAGCTGTGTGCGGCCGGCGAGGTGGTATGGATCGGCGCCGGTGCCCTGGGGCGCAACAGCGGCCGGGTCGCCCTGTACTTCCGTGAGGACCTGGCGCTGCTCGGCCCGCCGCCCTATCGCGGGGAGGTTCCCGACACCGCCGCACACCAGGCCGTCCGCGAGCGGCTGGCGCAGGGCGCCGGCTTCTTCACCGATCTGCTCGTCGACGTTGCCCTCTCCCCCGAGGAGATCCAGGAGGCGCTGTGGGATCTCGCGTGGGCGGGCGTGGCCACCAATGACGCGTTCGCGCCGCTGCGGGCACCCCGGCTGACGCTGGCCCGCGCCCAGCGCGAGCACCTTAAGCGGACCACCCGGCGCAGCAGGTTCGGTGCGGGCCGGCGACGCGATACCGCGTCGGCGCAGGTCCAGGGCCGATGGTCGTTGACCGAACCGCTGCTGCGCGGCTTCGGCGACGATCCAGTCGCCCAGCGGCGGGCGCTTGGCGAGCTGCTGCTCGAGCGCTACGGAATCGTCACCCGCGAGCAGGTGCTGGCCGAGGGCATCGTGGGCGGTTTCAGCGCGATCTACGCCGAACTGGGTCAGCTCGAGACGCTTGGCGTCGCCCGGCGGGGCTACTTCCTCGAGGGTCTCGGCGGCGCGCAGTTCGCGCTACCGGGAGCTGTCGAGCGCCTGCGCGCTCGTCCGGCCAGCACCACTGAGGAGGCGCCACCGCTCGTCCTGGCCGCCGTGGACCCCGCGCAACCGTACGGGGCGGCGCTCCCGTGGCCCAAGCGCGACGGCGAACGCCGCCGGCCCGCCCGGACCGCCGGTGCCTACGTGGTACTGGTGGGCGGCGAACCAATCCTCTATCTGGAGCGTGGCGGCAAGGCGCTCCAGACCCTCATCGACGCCGGCGACGTGCGCCTGGAACAGGCGCTGAGCGCGCTCGTCGAGCACGTCCGTGGCGGCAAGATCAAGCGCCTCGCGCTGGAGAGGGTCGACGGCGAGTCGGCGATGACCTCGCCGCTGGCCCCGGCGCTGACCGCCTTGGGCTTTCAGGAGGGTCCGCGGCGCCTGACGTTGACCGCGTGACCCGTCGAGGCCCTCGTGCCTGAGGGGGACACGATCGCGTACGCCGCCACGCGGATGCGCCCGGTCCTCGAGGGCCACGTTCCCGACGAGATCCGCATGCCGCAGCCGCGCCACGCGCTCGACCGCTGGCCCGAGCGCCTCGCCGGCAAGGCCGTCACAAAGGTCCGCACCCACGGCAAGCACCTGTTCCTGGCCTTCGAGGGCGATCTGACGATCCACTCACATCTGCGGATGACGGGATCGTGGACCACGTACGAGCCAGGACGGCGGTGGCGGCGCTCGCCGCGACGGGCCTGGCTGATCCTCGAGCGTGCCGGCCACCAGGTGGTGGAGTTCGACGGCCCGGTGCTGGAGCTGCTCACCGACAGCCGGACCCGCTTCGATCAGCGCCTGGCGGCTCTCGGTCCCGACATCCTCGCCGACACCTTCGACGGCGAGCGCTTCCTCGCCCGGCTACGCCGCGACGACCCGACGCGCGGCTTCGGCGACGCCCTCCTCGACCAGCGCAACGTGGCCGGGATCGGCAACCTGTGGAAGTCCGAGAGCTGCTGGGACGCCGCCGTCGACCCGTGGCGCCGCGTCAGCGAGGTGAGCGATGCCGAGGCTCTGGCGGTCATCGACGCAGTCCGTCCTCGGATGTTCGAGTCCGCTCGCACCGGTCGCCAAGACGAAGGCAGTCGCGTCTTCCGTCGCCACGGCGAGCCGTGCGCCCGCTGCGGGACGACGATCCGCGCCGGCGGCCAGGGCGACGACAACCGGACGACATTCTGGTGTCCGGGCTGTCAACGCTGACTCAGCGCAGGCGGCAATTGCCGGCGGAGTAGTGCGCCGGGCGGCTGTAGTCGGCGTCGTGATGGCCCGCGGTGGTGATTCGGCTGGAATCGGCGATCACGCGGCCGCCCCGCGTCCAGGTGAAGTCGACCGATGCGTTGAGCAGGCCGGCGCTGTCGTTGAAGCCGAAGACCACGCCGTCCTGCTGCAGGCCCGAGGACGACGAGCCCAGCGACAGGTTGGCGACAGCGCTCGGGCCGGGGATCGGCATGAAGCGCTCGTGCTTCTGCGACCAGTACCCCAGCTGCACGGTCATGCGCAGGGTCGAGGCGAACCCCAGCGACGGCATCTGGCCGCGGACGCCGAGCTCGCCGCCCTTCCCTGTGCCGCGTGAGGAGCAGATGTTGACCGTCGCCCACAGCGAGCCTGACCGCTCCGCGCGGGCCGCGGCCCGGTGGATCTGCTTGGCGCTCGGGCCCTGAGCGAGCGCCGGTGCCGTCGCCGTGACACAGAGGGTGGCGATCGTGGCTGCCGTTGCAATGAACGCGGCACGCACAATTCCCACGATACCGGCCGTGCGCGAAGCGCATAATGACCTCACCGGTGACGTGATGGATCGGCTCGACGACCGTAGTGAGGGTGTGATCGACACGACGCCTGTCGCCGAGTCCCAGAGTGCGCTGCAGCGATTCGAGGCCCTGTATCGCTCCAGCCGCGACGACGTCTACGCCTACGTGGCGACGTTGCTCGGCGATCGCGCCGCGGCCGAAGACGTGACCGCGCTCGCGTTCGAACGGGCCTACCGCCGCCGGGCGACGTTCGATCGCCACCGGGGCGAGGAGCGCGGGTGGCTGTTCGGGATCGCGCGCAACGCCGCGCTCGACGAGCTGCGCCGCCGCCGCCGGATGGCCACCCTGTGGAGCGAGCCGGGCGCGGAGGACGAGCTGAGCGTCGACGACGGCGCCGAGGTGTCGCTGCGGCGCACGGCGGTCCGGGCGGCCCTGGCGACCCTTCCCGCACGTGAGCGCGAGATCGTGGCTCTGAAGTTCCACGCCGGCCTACGCAACACCGAGATCGCCGGCGTGCTCGGCGTCAGCGAGTCGGCCGCCGGCACCCTGCTCTACCGGGCGATGCAGAAACTGAGGGAGGCCTGCGATGCGACGAGCTGAACCGCTCGAGCCTGAGATGGCGGCCGCGCTGGCCGCGATCGACGCCACCCTTCAGGGAGACCCGGTCGACCCCGAGCACGCCGAGCTGGCCGAGCTGGCCCTCATCCTCCGCGCCGAGCGGCCCGCCCCGGCGCCCGCGGCGGCCGGCGCCATCGACGAGCGGGTGGCGGGGCGAATGGCGCGCCCGCCGCGCCGGCGGCGGTTGCGCCCCGCCCGCAGCTGGCTGGCGGCGCCGGTGGCCGCGCTGGCGGCCGTGGTCCTGGTCGTGGTGATCGTGTCCGGCGGCAGCGGCGGCTCGAGCCCGGCGTTCTCCAGCTCTTCCGCGCCGGCGGGCGCCAGCGCGGGCCCGGGGAGCGCGGCCGCGAGCACGAGCGCCACGTCGTCGTCGGCGCCGAGCCGCGCTGCCGCTCCCCAGGTGGCCCGCGACAAGACTGCCCCGGCGCCCTCGCCCTCGCCGTCCGGCAAGCGCCAGGTCGTGCAGTCGGCCCAGCTGTCGCTGTCGACCGCCCCCCGCCGGATCGACGAGGTCGCCCAGCAGGTCTTCGACGTGGTCGACGCCGAGAACGGGATCGTCGTCAGCTCGCATGTCACCTCCACCGGTGGCCCCGATGGGGCAGCGCGGTTTGCGCTCAGCGTGCCCGTCGCCAACCTCCAGCGGACGGTCTCCGAGCTCTCTCAGCTGCACGGGGCCCATGTGGTGTCGCGCAGCGACGACACGAACGACATCACCGGCCAGGTGGGCGGCGCCGGTCGGCGGCTGGCCGAGGCCCGGGCGCTGCGGCGCTCGCTCCTGCGCCAGCTGGCCGCCGCGACCACCACCGAGGCGGTCGCCAGTCTGCGCGCGCAGCTGCGCGACGCCGACGCGGCGATCGCCCGCGACTCCGCGTCTCTCAACGGTCTGCACCGCTCGGTGGCCAACAGCAGCCTCATGGTCACGATCCAGGCGGCGAACGTCCCGGCTCCGGTGGTATCGCACAGCGGCGGGTTCACCTTGCACCGCGCGGTCCACGACGCCGGGCGGGTGCTGGTGGTCGTCGCCGGGGTGGCGCTGATCGCCCTGGCCGTGCTCGTGCCGCTCGGAGTGCTGGTTGGGCTCGTTGCCTGGGTGGGGCTGGTGCTGCGTCGCCGGCGCCGTGAGGCCATGCTCGATCTCATGTAGTTCGGGGACTGGGCTGGGGTCGGTGTGGTATCCCTGTCGCATGGCGGCGACCACCGAGGAGACGATCGCCCTCCTTCACCAGGTGCCGGCGTTCGCGACGCTCATCTCCGAGGACCTCTCGGCGGTGGCCGATGTGATCGTCCCGCGGACGTTCGGGGCCGGCGAGGTCGTGTTCCGCGAGGGTGATACCGGCGATACCTGTTACCTCGTCCGCGCAGGCCACTTCCGGGCCGTGCGCGAGCACAGCGACGGGCGCACGATCACGTTGGCCAGCTTCGGGCCGGGCGAGATCTTCGGCGAACTGGCGATGTTCGACGCCGAGACGCGCTCGGCCACCGTCGAGGCGCTCGAGGACACCGAGGCGGCGGCGATCCTGGGGAACGACATGCGACGCCTGCTGCGGTCCCACCCTGACATCGCCGTCAAGTTGCTTGCGGCACTGAGCCGGCGCCTGCGCGAGACCAACGAGCGGCTGACGCGCCAGTCGTTTCAGACCGTGCAGAGCCGCGTTGCCTCCGTGCTCGCCGACCTGGTGGCGGCGGCCCGCTCCGAGGGCGGCGGCGAGGCCGACGTGCTGATCACCGCTACGCAGGCCGATCTGGCGCAGCTCGCCGGTTCCTCACGGGAGTCGGCGAGCCGCTTTCTCGCTGTGCTCGAGCGCGCCGGAATCATCACTCAGGGCCGGGGCAAGCTGACCGTCCACGATCCCGGCCGCCTCGAGGGGTATGTCTACTAGCGTCCCCCCGAGCGCTGACGAGTTCTCGGCCGGCGGGCTCGTCGTCTCCGACGGTCAGGTGATCACGATCGTGCCCGTCAAGCGGGCCGCCGACGGAACCCGCGTGCTCGGGCTGCCCAAGGGACACCTCGATGGTGAGGAGACGCCCGAGGATGCAGCCCGGCGCGAAGTCGCCGAGGAGACGGGCGTCGACGCCGAGCTGCTCGAGCAGCTTGGCGACGTCGCCTACCGCTATGACCGGCGGGGCCGGGAGATCAACAAGGTCGTCCGCTTCTACCTGTTCGCCTATCGCTCCGGCGATGTCGCCGACCACGATCACGAGATCGAGGAGGCGTCGTGGATGCCGCTCGAGCAGGCCGCCGAGCAGCTCACATATCCGGGGGAGCGGGAGATGGTGAGACGCGCGCTGTCGCGAGGCGCAACGGATCGGTAGGCTGCCGATCCGTGCGCGTCCTCAACTTCTACTCCTCCGTGTTCGCCGACCAGCTGCGTCGCGGTCGCAAGACCGCGACGATTCGCCTCGGCGACAAGTCGCACAAATATCACAAGAACGAATGCGTGCTGGTCACGATCGGCTACCAGCACTCGCCGCGCGAGAAGATCTTCTCCGCGGTGATCGACCAGGTGGAGGTCAAGCGCGTGCGTGACTTGTCTCCGCGTGAGATCGAGCATGACAACCCGGAGTTCCGGCGCGTCGACGAGATGGTCCACTTCCTCGAGCAGATCTACGGCCGCAAGGTCTCGATGGAGGACACGGTGACCGTCGTGCGCTTCTCGCAGATCATTGAGAACCCGCCCGACCAGATGCGCGATCGCATCCACGGGCTCGGAGGAGCGCGCAACTGAGCATGCGACGGTGGCTCGCCCTCCTGACGGCGACCGCCACCATCGCGCTTGCCGGATCCGCGCTTGCCCAGGGCGCGCTGCCGGCGCTGCTGGGCAACTGGGCCAAGGGTCCCTCCAAGCTCCTCGTTCGACCGGCCCAGATCATCTACACCGGCGACGGCAGCGGCGTCCTCGGTGGGTTCGACGGCGGCCGGGGCAAGGGGTTCGGCCACCTGAGCTGGACGCGCTGGACGACCGGCAGCGCCTACGGTCACGGCGCCGACTGGATCGACGACTGCCGGCCTGACTGCGCCGACGGCACCTTCACCGCCCACAAGGCGACCGTGAACGCCTTCCGGCCGCGCGGCGGACGCTTCACCCGGCTCACGATCCTGAGCTCCGATCGCGGCAAGCCGCTGGTCAGCCAGATGAGGCTCGTGCAGACGGGCCGCAGCCTCTTCTACACGTTCGCCGTCCGCTGATCGGCCGCCCGTGAGAGCGAGGGCTGCGGCTACGCTTTCAGGCGATGATCTCCACGAACCAGCTCAAGAGCGGAAACCACATCGAGGTCGACGGCACCGTGTTCAAGGTGCTCGAGTTCCAGCACGTCAACCCGGGCAAGGGGGCGGCGTTCGTGCGCACCAGGTTGCGCCGCGCCTCGGACGGCAACGTGATCGACCGCACCTTCCGCGCGGGCGAGAAGTTCCGCTCGATTCGCACCGAGGTCCGCCGGATGCAGTTCCTCTACGCCGACGGTCAGGACGCCCACTTCATGGACAGCGAGTCCTATGAGCAGCTGGCCGTACCCCAGGCCCAGCTCGCGGAGGAGTTGCGCTGGACCAAGCCCAACGACGCGGTCGAGCTGCTCGTCATCGACGACCAGCCGGGCGGCCTCCAGCTGCCCAGTTCCGTCGAGCTCGAGATCACCGAGACCGAGCCGGGCGTCCGCGGGGACACCGCCTCCGGCGGCGGCAACAAGCCGGCGACACTCGAGACCGGCGCCACCGTGCAGGTGCCGCTGTTCGTCAACGTCGGGGACCGGGTCAAGGTCGATACGCGCAGCGGCAAGTACATGTCGCGCGCCTAATACACGTTCAGCGGTTGCGGAAGACCTCGGCGAGCGCGACGGCGGTGGCCACGCCGGCGTTGAGGCTCTCCAGCCCGGTCTGGCCGCCCGGAATGCGCACGAGCGCGTCGCAGAAGGACTTCGTGCGCTGGCGCAGGCCCTCGCCCTCGGCGCCGACGACGAGCACCGTCTTGGCGTCGAACTCGGTCTCGGCCAGGGTGCCCTCGCCCCGCTCGTCGAGGCCGTAGACCCAGAACCCCATGCCCTGAAGGATCTCCAGGCTGCGCGCGAGGTTGGTGATCCGGAAGGTCTTGACGAGCTCGGCCCCGCCGACGGCCACGCGGGCGACGAGCGGCGAAATCTCTGCGGCGCGGTTTTTCATCAGCAGCGCCGCGTCGACGCCGAAGAAGGCCGCGCTGCGCAGGATCGCGCCCAGGTTCTGCGGATCGGAGATCTGATCGAGGGCCAGCACCACGTGGGCATCGGCGAGCTGGCCGAGATCGGCCTCGGTGAGCATCGGCCGCGGCATCGTCAGCACGACGACGCCCTGGTGCTTGTCGTCGTCGTTGACACCGCCGATCCGGCGAAACTCCGGCCACTCCAGCCACTCGGGCTCGATGTTCGCCTGCCGCGCGAGCTTGACCAGGTCCTGGTGGTAGGACTCCTTGCCCGCCAGAAGCAGGCGGGTGACCGAGTCCGGGCGCGACAGCAGCACGGCCCGGACAGAGTGCTTGCCGAACACCTTGTCCACGGCGAATGACGGTATCGCGGGTCGGCCGCCAACCCCGTCACTCTGCTTCCCTGTGCGTGCGGAAAGGCTGATTAATTTTGGCACTCTTTATACGAGAGTGCCAAAACAGCCTTGCCTAGCCATTCCGACGAGCTATAGTTCCGATCGCTGGCACTCCGTACGCCCGAGTGCCAACCACACGTTGGAACGGCAAACTTCGAACGGAGGTTAGGTCAATGAATCTCAAGCCCCTGGGCGATCGTCTGATCGTACGGGCTATCGAGGAAGAGGCGACCACCGCGAGTGGAATCGTCCTCCCCGACACGGCCAAGGAGAAGCCCCAGAAGGGCAAGGTCGTCGCCGTCGGCGATGGCAAGGTCAATGAGGACACCGGCAAGCGCACGCCGCTTGACGTCTCTGAGGGCGACGAGGTCCTCTACAGCAAGTACGGCGGCACCGAGATCAACGTGGACGGCGAGGAGCTCCTCGTCCTGCGTGAGTCCGACGTGCTCGCCAAGGTCCAGTAGTCCAAGCTTTCTAGCTAGGAGAACACATGGCTCATAAGGAACTGAAGTACGAGGCGGAGGCACGCAAGGCGCTCGAGCAGGGCGTCGACGCCGTAGCCAACGCCGTCAAGGTCACGCTCGGCCCGCGCGGCCGCTACGTCGTCCTTGACAAGAAGTTCGGTGCCCCGACGATCACCAACGACGGTGTCACCATCGCTCGTGAGATCGAGGTCGAGGACGTCTTCCAGAATCAGGGCGCCCAGCTCGTGCGCGAGGTCGCCACGGCGACCAACGACGTGGCCGGCGACGGCACCACGACGGCGACCGTGCTCGCCCAGGCGATCGTTCGCCAGGGTCTGAAGAACGTCGCTGCCGGCGCCAACCCGCTGGCGCTCAAGCGCGGCATCGAGCGCGCCGTCGACCAGGTGGTGGCCAACATCGCCTCGCAGGCCAAGGAGATCTCCGGCAAGGATCAGATCGCCCGCGTGGCGACGATTTCCGCCGGCGATGAGGAGATCGGCGACGTCATCGCCGACGCCATCGACAAGGTCGGCAAGGACGGCGTGGTCAACGTCGAGGAAGGCCAGACGTTCGGCATGGACCTCGAGTTCACCGAGGGCATGCAGTTCGACAAGGGCTACATCTCGCCCTACATGGTCACCGACCAGGAGCGCATGGAAGCGGTCCTCGAGGATCCCTACGTCCTCATCGCCAACCAGAAGATCGGCTCCGTCCGTGACGTCCTCCCCGTGCTCGAGCAGGTCATCCAGTCGGGTCGCCCGCTGCTGATCATCGCCGAGGACGTCGAGGGTGAGTCGCTGGCGACGCTGGTCGTCAACAAGCTGCGTGGCACCTTCACCGGTGTGGCCGTCAAGGCTCCCGGCTTCGGAGACCGCCGCAAGCGCATGCTCGAGGACATCGCGATCCTCACCGGTGGCGAGGTCATCACCGAGGAGATGGGCCTCAAGCTGGAGAACACCCAGCTCTCGCAGCTGGGCCGCGCGCGTCGCGTTGTGGTCACCAAGGACACGACCACGATCGTGGACGGCGCCGGAGACAGTGACGCGATCAAGGGCCGGATCAATCAGATCAAGTCCGAGATCGACACCACCGATTCCGACTTCGACCGCGAGAAGCTCCAGGAGCGCCTCGCCAAGCTGTCGGGCGGTGTCGCGGTCGTCAAGGTCGGCGCAGCCACCGAGACGGAGATGAAGGAGAAGAAGCACCGCGTCGAGGACGCGCTGCAGGCCACCCGCGCCGCCCTCGAGGAGGGCATCGTGCCGGGCGGCGGTGTCGCGCTGTTGGTCGCCCAGAAGGCGCTCAACATCGACATCATCGAGCTCCCCGACGAGCAGACGGGCGCGAAGATCGTGTTCCGCGCGCTCGAGGAGCCGCTCCGTCAGATCAGCGAGAACGCTGGCCTCGAAGGCTCGGTCGTGGTCAATGACGTCCGCAAGGCCAAGAAGGGCTTCGGCCTCAACGCGGCCACCGGCGAGATCGTCGACCTGATCGCCGCCGGCGTCATCGACCCGGCGATGGTCACGCGCTCCGCGTTGCAGAACGCCGCGTCGATCGCCAAGAACATCCTCACCACCGAGGCGATCGTCGCCGAGGTGCCGGACAAGGATGCGGGCGGCGGTATGCCCGGCGGCGGCGGAATGCCCGACATGTCGGGGATGATGTAAGCCGACGTTTGACGTTGTTGCAGGACCCGAGGGCCCGGCGCGTACGCCGGGCCCTCGGTCTGGGCGGGCAGAGATCGTCCCGGCCGAGATTGTCTGCTTGCTAACGACTTGTTGGTAGCATTGGTGACATGAGCACGTCGAGTCCGATCCGGGAGGCGACACCTCCGCAGCCCCTCGCCTCGGATCTCTGCTGGCTGCTCGGCCGCGCCAGCCAGTTGCTCAACGGCGAATTCGCCCGCGCCCTGGAGGCGAGCGGCATCTCTCCGCGCGAGCACTCGGTGCTCGCCACCGCCCTCACCGGCGAGCACACCCAGACTGACCTGGCCCGCCTCGTCGGGCTTGACAAGACCACGATGATGGTCACGCTCGACGACCTCGAGCGTCAGGGCCTGGCCGAGCGTCGCCCGCTTCCGAGCGATCGCCGCGCCCGGGTGGTCGCCGTCACGCCGAAGGGCCAGCAGGCGGTGCAGGGCGCGGAGGCGATCCTCGACCGCGTGCGCGACCAGGTCCTGGGGCTTTTGCCCCCCGAGCAGCGCGACAGCTTCCTGCAGTCCCTGGGCTGCCTCGCCTGCTCGGAGAACGTGGGCTCGGCCTGCACCGGGCCGCCCTCGGCGTCCTGACCGACCCGCCTGGCCAGCCTGCCTGACCGACGCGCCTGGCGAGCCCGCCTGGCGACCTGACGGCGTCCGGGTACATCGCCGCGAGAAACTCCGGTGCGAGATCGTCTTGTACAAGATGATCTGATACGGTACGTTCTCACACGGGAACAAAACCTGGAGACACCGATGCCGAACGACCTCGCCCTCAGTACCTCACAGCCGGCCACCGCACACCCCGACCGGCAGCGCTGGATCTCGCTCGTCGTGCTCTGCGCCGGCTTTCTCATGATCATCCTCGACCAGACGATCGTGAACGTGGCGCTGCCCTCGATTCAGCGCGACCTGCACTTCTCCCAGTCGGGCCTGGCGTGGGTGATCAACGCCTACCTGATCGCCTTCGGCGGGTTGCTGATGCTCGTGGGCCGGCTCGGTGACCTGATCGGTCGCCGGCGGATCTTCCTCGCCGGCCTGGCCGTGTTCACCGTCGCCTCGTTGCTATGCGGCGTCGCCCAGAGCCAGGCGATCCTCGTGGGCGCGCGGTTCATCCAGGGCATCGGCGGCGCGATGACCTCGGCCGTGATCCTGGGGATGATCGTGACCATGTTCCCCCAGCCCGGAGATCGCGCGAAGGCGATCGGCGTCTACAGCTTCGTCGCCTCGGCCGGCGGGGCCGTCGGACTGCTGGCCGGCGGCGTCCTCACCCAGAGCCTCGGCTGGCACTGGATCTTCTTCGTCAACCTCCCGATCGGGATCCTCACCGCCGGGCTCGCGCGGCGCCGGATTCCCGCCGATCAGGGCATCGGGCTGCACCACGGCGCTGACGTGCCGGGCGCGGTCCTGCTCGTCGGCTCGCTGATGCTCGCCGTCTACGCGATCGTCGAGACCAGCAGCTACGCGTGGGGCTCGCTGCACACGGTCGGCTTCGGCGCACTCGCCGTCGCCCTGCTCGCCGGCTTCGTCGTCCGCCAGGCTCGCGTGGAGAATCCGCTGGTGCCGCTGCGGGTGTTTCGCTCGGCGACCGTCACCGGCGCCAACGTGATCCAGATGCTGATGGTGGCCGGGATCTTCGGGATGTTCTTCCTCGGCGCGCTGTACCTGCAGCAGGTGCTGCACTACGACCCGGTCCAGGTCGGTCTCGCCTTCCTCCCGGTCGCGCTCGGCATCGCCGTGATGTCGCTCGGCTTCTCGGCGGCACTGATCGAGCGGATCGGTGGGCGCCTCACGCTCATCCCCGGCCTCGTGCTCATCGCGACCGGCCTGATCCTGTTCAGCGGCGCCTCCACCCACGCCGCCTACATCTCGGACCTCCTGCCCGCGATGGTGGCGCTCGGGATCGGCGCCGGGCTGGCGTTCCCCGCCCTGATGACGCTGGCGATGTCGACGGCCACCGCCGAGGACTCGGGGCTCGTCTCCGGTCTGGTCAACACGACCCAGCAGGTGGGCGGGGCGCTTGGGCTGGCGGTTCTGGCCACGCTCTCGAGCTCGCACACCGGCACCCTGCTACACGGCGGAGCCTCGACGGCCTCAGCCCTCACCGGCGGCTATCACCGGGCCTTCGCGATCGGTGCGGTGCTCGTCGTCGTCGGGATCGCACTCGCCGGAGTCCTGCTCAGGACCCGGGCGGTCCCGCTCGCGCAGGCTGCCACCGACGAGGCCGACCCGGAGGACGCGGTGGCGCTGCGCCAGGCCGCCTGACGCGCGTCAGCCGTCGCCGGCTGACGCGCGTCAGCCGGCGGCGGGAACGCGAGCCCGGGCGGCGATTCGATCGGCCATCATGCTGGCGATCTCCTGGTCGGTGAGCTTGGTCTCGACGGCCATGCGTCCTCTCCTGACAGATGGAACGGAGGAAGCGAACGAGTGTTCTGCTAGGGCCTCGATTGCTGAATGGACACAGGGCCAGCGTTGTCAATCCGATTTCTTCCCGCGGCCAACATGTGACGTATGGCACCGCCGGGGAAGCGGACGGACTACGGCGTCGCGCGGGCCATCGGGCCGGGGTGGGCGGCGATCTGGCGCTCGTACAGCGCGGCCGTGCGGCGGGCGACCTCGCTCCAGTCGAAGCGCAGCACGTGCTCGCGCGCCTCCGCGACGAGCTGGGCGCGCAGCGGCTCGTCGGTCAGCACCCGCTGGAGGATCTCCTGCAGCGCGGCCGAGTCGCGCGACGGGAAGCGCAGCCCGACGGTGCCGTCGCCCGGCACCACCTCGCGCAGGCCGCCGGTGTCGGCGACGACGCACAGGCATCCCGACGCCATCGCCTCCAGGGCCACGATCCCGAACGGCTCGTAGATCGAGGGCACGATGCACAGGTCGGCGATCCGGTACAGCGAGTGCAGCATGTCGTCGCCCACCCAGCCGAGGAAGGTCCCGTGGCGGTGCAATCCCAGACGCCAGGCCTGCCGACGCAGGTCGGCCTCGGCGCTGCCGGTCCCGGCGACGAGAAAGCGCACGCCGCCCGGTTCCCTGACGAGCGGGGCCAGCGCGTCCAGCGCCAGGTGAAAGCCCTTCTCGTAGACGAGGCGGCCGACGAGCAGCACGAGGCGTCCGTCGGGCGGGGCGTACCGGGCGCGCAGCGCAGCCAGATCGCTGGCCACGGGCTCGAGGTCTCCGGGGTCGATGCCGTTCTGCATGGCCGTGATCCGGCGCGCCCCGAGGCCGAACACCTCGGCCACGTGGCTGCGCATGTACCGCGAGCAGGTGACCACGTGGTCGGCGAGGTGAACCATCTCGCTCTCGGCGGCATGGATGTGGGACTGCGGATACTTGTCGACCCAGCCCTGGTGGCGGCCGTACTCGGTGGCATGGACGGTGACCAGCCACGGCCGTCGCGCCCGGCGCGCCACCCGCCGGGCGCCGTCGGCCACCAGCCAGTCGTGCGAGTGCACCAGGTCAAAGCCCAGCTCGGCGACCAGTTTGTCGCCGCGCTCGGCGATGTCGGCGTTCATCGTCTCCACCCAGTGCACGAACGCCCGCACGTCACGCGGGAAGGGCGGCTCACGCAGCCGGTGGACGATCACCCCGTGGCGATCCTCGCGGGTTGCCAGCCGGTCCCCGCCGCGGGTCAGCACGTGGACCTCGACTCCGTGCGCGACGAGCTGCTCGGACAGCTTGCGCACGTGTCGCGCGAGCCCGCCCTCGATGATCGGCGGGTACTCCCAGGAGACGATCAGGACGCGCATCGGGCGCGTCAGACCCTACCGCGCGCGCCTTTGCCCGCGAGCTCCGATGGCTCGCGGGCGTCCGGGTGGCGCCGGCTCAGGTGAGTGAGGCGTCCAGCGTGATCTCGGGGACGCCGGCCAGCGCCTTGGAGACGGGGCAGTTCTTCTTCGCGTCGTCGGCGGCGGCCTTGAAGGCATCGTTGTCGAGGCCGGGGACGACGCCGACCGTGGTGAGGGCGACCGAGGTGATCGTGGGGGCGCCGTCGACGATCCTCAGGGTGACGGTTGCGTCGGTCTTGACCGAGTCGACGGGCGTACCGGCTTCGGCGAGGCCGTTGGAGAGCGCCATCGAGAAGCACGAAGCGTGCGCGGCGGCGATCAGCTGCTCGGGATTGGCGCCCGGACCGTCCTCGAAGCGGGACTTGAACGAGTACTCGCCGTGGATCGTGTCGCCGGCGGTGAACGTCCCGCTGCCGCTTCTCAGGTCGCCCTTCCACTCTGCGTTGCCCTTGGCTGGCATGTGTCTCTCCTTCGTTTGGGGGTGTGCGCGAGCTACTGGGAGAGGAGCTCCAGCAGCGCCGCGTTGAACTGCGATGCGTGAGTGGCGTTGAGCCCGTGCGGGCCGCCCTCGATGACGACGAGCTCGCTGCCCGAGACCGTCTCGTGCGTGGGCGGTCGTGAGCGTGGGCATGCGCGGAAGCTAGCACACAATTAGATTGTGTGCGATGAGATCGAGAGCGGGCTGTATGGTGTGGGGCGTGTCGAAACCGGCCACCCTTTCCAACCCAAAGGAGCTGACCCTCGACGAGGCCCTGTGCTTTGCGCTGTACAGCGCCTCGCGGGCCCTGACGGGCTTCTATCGCCCCCTGCTCGAGGACCTGGGTATCACCTATCCCCAGTACCTGGTGCTGCTGGCACTGTGGGAGCGCGACGGGGTCGCCGTGGGGACGCTGGCCGACCGCGTGCGCCTGGACTACGGGACGCTCTCGCCGCTGCTCAAGCGCCTGCACGCCGCCGGCCTGATCACGCGCGAGCGACGCGCCGACGACGAGCGCTCGGTGACCGTGAGCCTCACCGACACGGGTCGGTCGCTGCGCGCCCGCGCGGACTGCATTCCCGGCGAGGTCATCGCCGCCACCGGGCTGGACGCCGAATCCTTCGAGGGGCTGCGCGAGACGTTGCAGCGCCTCACGGCCACGGTGACCGCGGCGTCGTCGGCCGCAGATTAGCCGGCGGCGCGCTCGGATTCGAAGATCGGGCCCGGTTTCCGGGCCATATTGACCACGCAACCGCCAGGTTGCGCTGGGCGCTAGGAGCGGGCGCGCTTGAGCACGGCGATCCCCTGCTCGTCGAGCAGGTCCGACAGCGCCCAAGACCCGGCGGTCCCGCCGCGCAGGACGTCCTGCCAGGTGCCCGCCGGCACGGTCAGCGATCCCGCGGGAATGCCTGCCCGCGTGGCGACCGCCACGATCACGTCACCGCCGCGCATGAAGGCCAGCGCGTCCGGGCCGGCGTCCAGCGGCTCGTAGGAGCCCCCAGGGGAGAACGCATCCTGGCGACGGAGGCGTAGCCCCAGCAGCCGCTTGGTCAGCCACAGCTTGCGGGTCTCAGGAGTCGCGCCCGGCGCGCTGCCACCCTCCAGCCGGGCGAGCATCGCCTCGTTCCACTTCCAGTCGACCGGCCGGCGATTGTCGGGGTCGACGAGCGCGCGTAGCGGCATCTCATCGCCCTGGTAGATGTCGGGTACGCCGGGAGAGGTGAGCTTCAGAGCCACGGTTCGCAGCGCCACGGCCTCCCCGAGCCGCGACAGCCGGGCGACGAACGGCTCGAACTTCGCCAGGAACGCCTCGTGCGAGTACAGGGACCGGCAGAAGCCCAGCACGGCGCTCTCCCAGGCGGCGTTCTGGTCGACCCAGTTGGTGTTGCGCTTGGCCTCCCGCAGCGCCTTCTCCATGTAGCCCTCGATCCGCTCGGGCTCGATCGGCCACGCGCCCGCCAGCGTCTGGAACAGGAAGTAGCGCTCCAGGTCGTCCGGGGCGCCCTCGCCAGACCGCAGCTCATCGGTCACGGACATCCAGTCGTCCACCACGCCAGACCACTCATCGGCTATCCACGTCAGCGCAGTGATCCGGGCGCGCACGTCGGAGGAGCGCTTGGTGTCGTGGGTCATCGTCGTCAGCAGCGCCTCGGGGAAGCGGCGCGCCCGCTCGGCGTTGGCGTCGTGGAACCGGTCCGCCGAGATCCCGAAGCGGCCGGGGTCCCCGCCGACGTCGCACAGCGCCAGCAGCCGACCGTAGCGGTAGAAGGCGGTGTCCTCGACGCCCTTGGCGACGACCGGCGGGGTGGTCTGCTGAAAGCGCGCCACGAACTCCGCCGGCGCGGGACGATCGAGCAGCAGCATCTCGGCGACGTCGGCGGGCATCGCGGTGGCCTCGGCGACCGCCTCGCGATCGGCGCCATCCACCTCGTGCAGATCCGGGCGCACGTAGGTCCGGTACACGGGGAACGATGCGACGCCGCGAGCCAGCGCCTCGACGCCGCCATCCGTCGGCGCCAGCGCGGCCAGCCGCTCCAGCTCCGGCGTGAACGTCGTCGTCGCCTGCTCGAGCTTGGCCTCGGCGGCCACCTCGGCGAAACGACGGGCGTCCCCCGAGACCGACGTCCACAGCGCCGTGAATGTCTTCTCGGCCGAGGAGTCGACGAACAGCGCGCAGACGTCGTTCAAAAACTCATACCCGACGGTTCCCGTCACCGGCCAATCGCGCAGCGGCTCTGACGCTTTCAGGATCTTCTCGATCCAGACCGTCTCGGCGCCACCCGCGCGCAGGCGCTCGAAGTACTGGAGTGGATCGGTCAGGCCGTCGGGGTGGTCGACTCGCAACGCGTCGATCAGGCCCTCGCGCACCAGCTCGAGGACGAGCCGGTGCGTCTCCTCGAACACCGCCGGATCCTCCTGGCGGACCCCCACCAGGTCGTCGATGTCGAAGAACCGCCGGTGCCGACCCGTGGCGGCGTCGATGTCGAAGAATCGCGATCGCAATTCCGGATCGGTCCAGAAGCGGTTGGCGTCGTCAGCGGCCATGTGGTTGGGGACGATGTCCAGAACGACGCCCAGGCCTGCATCATGCGCGGCGCCCACCAGCGACCTGAACGCCGCCTCGTCGCCCAGGTCCGACGAGATCCGCGTCGGGTCGACCACGTCGTAGCCGTGCGTGGAGCCCGCTCGGGCCTGCAGGGATGGAGACAGATACAGATGGGAGATCCCCAGGTCACGCAGGTACGGGATCCGCCGCGCGGCGGCGGCGAAGCCGAAGTCGGGAGTGAGCTGCAGGCGGTAGGTCGCCCGAAAGGAAGTGCGGGTCACGAGGGTCCGCTACCCCGCCACCGGAGGTCGATCACTCGACGCGCTTGAGGATCGTGATCGAGCGCGCGGTCACGTTGATCTGCTCCTGGGCGGCGTAGCCGGCGCTCCCGGGCTGCGCGTCCGGGGCGGCGGTGGTCAGCTCCAGCTCCCAGCGCAAGCCCATCCGCCGCCGCGGCAGCTTGAACTCTCGATCCTCGTTGTGGGCGTTGAACAGGAGGACGAACGAGTCGTCCTCCACCTCCTCGCCACGCGGACCGGGGGTGAGGATCGCCTGCCCGTTGAGGAACATGCCCAGCACCGCCTCGCCGTGCTGCCAATCACGGCTGGTCATCTTGCGCCCGTCGGCGCGAAACCACCAGACGTCGGGCAGGCCCGAGTCGTTGACCTCCGCGCCGCGCAGGAACTCCTCCCGGCGAAACGTGCAGTGCTCGCGGCGCAGTTTGATGAGACGCTGGGTGAAGGCGTGCATCTGGTCGCGGTCGGCGTCTTGATTCCAGTCGTACCAGCTGATCTCCGAGTCCTGACACCAGCCATTGTTGTTGCCGCCCTGCGTGCGGTTGAGCTCGTCGCCGCCGAGCAGCATCGGAGTGCCCTGGGAGACGAACAGCGTGGTCAGGAAGTTGCGCTGCTGGCGGCGGCGCAGCTCGTTTACGGCCGGGTCATCGGTCTCGCCCTCGACGCCCATGTTCCACGAGCGGTTGTCGTCGGTGCCGTCCTTGTTGTCCTCGTGGTTGGCTTCGTTGTGCTTCTCGTTGTAGGAGACGAGGTCGCGAAGCGTGAAGCCGTCGTGGGCGGTGATGAAGTTGATCGAGGCGAACGGCTCACGGCCGTCGGACTCGTACAGGTCGGCAGACCCAGAGAGGCGGGAGGCGAACTCGCCGACGCTCGCCGCGGCCCGCCAGAAGTCGCGCATCACGTCGCGGTACACCCCGTTCCATTCCGACCACAGCACGGGGAAGTTGCCGACCTGGTAACCGCCGGGCCCGACATCCCACGGCTCGGCGATCAGCTTGACCTGGGAGAGGACCGGGTCCTGGTGGATGGTGTCGAAGAATGCCGACAGCCGATCAACGTCATAGAGCTCGCGCGCGAGGGCTGACGCCAGATCGAAGCGGAAGCCGTCGACGTGGCACTCGGTCACGAAGTAGCGCAGCGAATCCATGATCATCCGCAGGACGCTGGGGTGCACAGGGTTGAGCGAGTTGCCCGTGCCGGTGAAGTCCATGTAATGGCGCGGGTCATCGGGTACGAGCCGGTAGTAGGCCGAGTTATCGGCGCCCTTGAACGAGAGCATCGGCCCAAGGTGATTGCCCTCGGCGGTGTGGTTGTAGACGACGTCGAGGATCACCTCGATCCCCGCCTGATGGAGCGCCTTCACCATGCCCTTGAACTCGCGCACCTGCTCGCCGCGACGACCGGTGGCCGCGTACTCGGAGTACGGCGCGAAGAAGCCGATCGTGCTGTAGCCCCAGTAGTTGCGTAGGCCTCGCTCGAACAGGAACGACTCGTCGGAGATGTGGTGGATCGGGAGGAGCTCCACCGCGGTCACACCCAGACTCTTGATGTATTCGAGGGCCGGCTCGGAGGCGAGGCCGGCATACGTGCCGCGCACTTCCTCGCGCACGTCAGGGTGGGTCATCGTGAAGCCCTTGACGTGCGTCTCGTAGATGATCGTGTCGGCGAACGGAATCCGCGGCGGTCGGTCACCCTCCCACTCGAAGCTCTGGTCGATGACCACTGACTTGGGCACCGCGTAGGAGTCGTCCTCGTCATCTGGCTCGAAGTCGGCGTCCTCCTCCCCGTTCGGGACGTACGGGAGGATGTTGGCGTCGTGCTCCCAATCGACGGTTCCTTCGATCGCCTTGGCGTAGGGGTCGATCAGCAGCTTGGCGGGGTTGAAGCGGTGGCCCTCGTCCGGCGCGTAGCGGCCGCGGACCCGGAAGCCGTAGCGCTGGCCCGGTCCCACACCGGGCAGATAGCAGTGCCAGTTCAGCGCTCGGCGTCCGGTGACGTCGATGCGCGTCTCCTCGCCGTTCTCGTCAAACAGGCACAGCTCCACGCCCTCGGCGTGCTCGGAGAAGATGGAGAAATTGGTGCCGTGCCCATCCCACTCGGCACCCAGCGGAAATGGCCGTCCCGGCCACACTTCGGTCATCGAATCAAAGCTCCTGACATTGCGGGCAGAGTGACGGTTCCGTCGGCGAGCTGCGCCTCCTCGCCGGCGGTCAGCTCGATGGCGCCGCCCATGCAGGGTACTTCGACCGGTCCCGAACCGAAGTTGCACACCAGCTCGTAGGCCCCGCGGCGGACGAGCAGCCAGCGGCCGTCCTCGTCGTAGGCCACTCCGTCGACGTCGCCGCGTGGCAGCCTTCGACGCGCTGCGAGCAACTCGCGATACAGCCGCTGGAGCCCCGGGTCGGCGTTGCGGCTGAGCTTGGAACGCTCGAACGTGGCCGGGTCCTCGGGATCCGGGATCTCCCCGCCGAACGAGGCGAACGAGGCGAACTCGGCACGCCGTCCGTCACGCGTGGCGACTGCGATCTCCTCGTCGATGTGGTTCGAAAAGAACAGGAAGGGATTGGGCTCGCCGTACTCCTCGCCCATGAACAGCATCGGAACGAACGGCGATAGCAACGTGCAGAACGCCGCCAGCGGCCGGGCGGCCGCCGGCATCCGGTCGCCGTAGGCGCGGTTGCCGACCTGGTCGTGGTCCTGTGAGAAGACGACGAAGCGCTCGGGCGGCACGTCGTCAGCCGGCGCGCCGAAGCGTCGGCGGCGAAACGGGGAGTAGTCGCCGTCGTCGACGTGCGGGCGATGAAACGCCTTGGCGAGCTGGCCGACCCGACCGAAGTCGGCGTAGTAGCCGTCGCGCTCGTGGGTGACGACCGTACGCAGCGCGTGATGGAAGTCGTCGGCCCAGGCGGCGTCACAGTTCCAGCCGCCACGCTCGCGCGGGCGCATGACGACCGGATCATTCATGCCGGACTCCGCGATCACGTACGCATGCGGGTTCACGGCATGCACCCGTCGGGCCACCGCGGCGACGATGTGCTCGGGGCTGGAGTCGAAGATCGCGTGGAGTGCGTCCAGACGTAGGCCGTCGATCCCGAAGTCGCGTACCCACCCCTCGGCGCTCTGGCACACCCACTCGCGAACCGGGTCGCAGTCGGCGTCGTCGTAGTTGATCGCCTTGCCCCACGGGGTCTCGTACTTCTCGGTGAAGTACGGGCCGAATGCCTCCATCGCCGTCACCCCGGACGCGCCGAGATGGTTGTAGACGACGTCGAGGATCACCGCCAGGCCCCGTGCATGCGCGGCCGCGACCAGCTCGGCGAAGTCCAACGGCCCTCCGTAGGAGGACTCCGACGCCGAGATGTAGACGCCGTCATACCCCCAGCCGCGCGCGCCGGGGAACTCGGCCACCGGCATGATCTCGATCGCCGTCACCCCGAGCGTGGCCAGCTCGTCGAGGTGCGCGATCGCGCCCGTGAACGTGCCCTCCTCGGAGAAGGTCCCGATGTGCAGCTCATAGACGACGAGATCATGGGGGCGGGGCGCCGTGAAGGCGTCGCGCGCTCCCGGCAGCGCGCGGGTGTCGAACAGGCGCGAGGGACCACGGAGCCCCTCGGGCTGCCAGCGGGTCAGCGGGTCGGGCAGCGGCTGGCCGTCGACCACGTACTGATAGTCGACGCCGGGGGTGGTGTTCAGCAGCGCCTCGTGCACGCCGTATCCGGCGCTCGTCAGGGGATGCGTCTCGCCGCCGACATGCAGCGCGATCGTCTCGGCGCGCGGCGCCCACACCCGGAACTCAGCGTGGTCGTCATCGATCTGGCGGGCGCCCAGCGGACGCTCCCACGGGTAGATGTCGCTCATGCGGTCAGGACTATTCATCCGGCACGAGCCACAGTGCCGCCAGCGGCGGCAGCGTCAGCTCGGCCGAGAAGGGCTGCTCGTGCCACGGGATCGGCTCGGGGACGACGCCGCCCAGGTTGCCCACGTCGGAGCCGCCGTAGTAACTCGAATCGGTGTTGACCGCCTCCCGCCAGCGGCTGGACCGGGGCAGGCCGAGGCGATAGCCGTACTGGACGTTGGGCGAGAGGTTGGCGATGAAGACGACCACCCGCTCCCCGTCGGCCGAGCGGCGGGCGAACGCGAGGATGTTGTTGTCGGCGTCGTTGGGCTCAAGCCACCAGAAGCCCGACGGGTCGGAGTCCAGCTCCCACAGCGCGGGCTCTGAGCGGTAGGCGCGGTTGAGGTCGCGCACGAGCGACTGGATGCCGGCGTGCTCGGGCTGCTCGAGCAGGTGCCAGTCCAGCGAACGCTCCTCTGACCACTCCGCCGGCTGGGCGAACTCCTGGCCCATGAACAGCAGCTTCTTGCCTGGGTGGGCCCACATGTAGGCGTACAGGGCCCGGAGGTTGGCCAGCTTCTGCCAGGGGTCGGTACCGGCCATCTTCGAGTACAGAGAGCCCTTGCCGTGCACCACCTCGTCGTGGGACAGCGGCAGCACGAAGTTCTCCGAGAACGCGTACATCAGGCTGAAGGTCAGCTCGTGATGGTGATACCGGCGATAGATCGGATCCTGCTGAAAGTAGGCGAGGGTGTCGTGCATCCAGCCCATGTTCCACTTGAAGCCGAAGCCCAGACCACCGAGGTACGTGGGGCGTGAGACGCCCGGCCACGCCGTCGACTCCTCCGCGGCGGAGATGATCCCCGGCTCATGGGCATAGATGACCTCGTTGAGCTCCTTGAGGAAGGAGACCGCGTCGAGGTCCTCACGGCCGCCGAACTGGTTGGGGATCCACTCGCCCTCCCGCCGCGAATAGTCGAGGTACAGCATCGAGGCGACGGCGTCGACGCGGATCCCGTCCACGTGGTACTCGCGCAGCCAGAACAGCGCGTTGGAGATCAGGAAGTTGCGGACCTCGTGGCGGCCGAAGTTGAAGACGAGCGTGCCCCAGTCGGGGTGCGCGCCGCGGCGGGGATCGGCGTGCTCGTAGAGGGCCGAGCCGTCAAAGCGCGCGAGCGCGAACTCGTCGCGCGGGAAATGGGCCGGCACCCAGTCGAGGATCACGCCGATGCCGCGGGCGTGCAGGCGGTCGACGAACGCGCGCATCTCGTCGGGCGAGCCGTAGCGTGGGGTGGGGGCGAAGTAGCCGGTCACCTGATAGCCCCACGACCCGCTGAACGGATGGGCCATCACGGGAAGCAGCTCGATGTGGGTGAAGCCCATGTCGCTCGCATACGCCGACAGCTCGTCGGCCAGCTCCTCGTAGGTGAGCGAGCGGTTGTCCTCCAGCGAGTTCAGGCGCCAGGACCCCAGATGCACCTCATAGATCGACATCGGCCCGCCGAGCGGCTGTGACTGCGCGCGCCTGGCCAGAAACGCCGCGTCGTCGGGTGACCACGTGTGGTGTGGCTGGGTGATCACCGAGGCTGTCTTCGGCGGGACCTCGGTCTGCTGGGCGTACGGATCGGCCTTGAGCAGGACCTCGCCTTCGGCGCTGAGGATCTCGTATTTGTACCGAGCCTCCTCGCCGACGCCGGGCAGGAACAGCTCCCAGATCCCGACCGGCCCCATCGAGCGCATCGCGTGCAGGCGCCCGTCCCAGGAGTTGAAGTCGCCGACCACACTGACCGCCCGCGCCGCCGGCGCCCACACGGCGAACGCCGTCCCCATCACGCCCTGGTGTTCACGGACGTGAGCGCCGAGCTTGTCGTAGATCTGCTCGTGGTGGCCTTCGGCCATCAGGTGCAGGTCGAGCTCACCGAGCGTCGGCAGAAAGGCGTAGGGGTCCTCGAGCGTGAACTTGCCGCCGGGGCCATAGTCGACCTTGAGCTTGTAACGCAGCGGCAGCTTGGCGTTCTCGATCTCGCCCTCGAAGATCCCCGCGGGATGGATCTGCTCGAGCACGACCGTCTTGCCCTTGGCCGGTTTGACCGACACCGATTCGGCCGACGGCCGCAGCGCGCGGATGACCACGCCGCCGTTGCCGTTGGCGGCGGGGTGGGCACCGAGGATGGCGTGGGGCTCCGGATGCTCGCGGCGAGCGAGAGCATCGAGCTCGGACTTCGTAGGGCTCATTCAGACTCCAGCAGTCGGGCGATACCGCTGACCGGGATCGGCAGCCAGTCGGGGCGATTGTCCAGCTCGTACTGCAGCTCGTAAATGGCCTTCTCGAGCTCGAAGATCGACAACAGATTGATGATCGCCGACTCGCCGGCCGGCAGCAGCGCCGGGTCGACGGTCGCGAGGTAGTGCTCGAGGAACGTCTGGCGAGCGCGGTCCTCGAACTGGCCGGGGGCCGGGTGTGAGTACATGATCGCCACCGCCGAGGTGGCGTAGGCGAACGAGCGCAGCATCCCGGCGACGTCGCGCAGCGGCGAGGCCTTGAAGCGCCGTTCGTACAGCGGCCGCGCCGGCTCGCCCTCGAAGTCGATGATCAGCCACCCACGTCCGCCGGGTAGGTGCAGGGTCTGGCCCAGGTGGTAGTCGCCGTGGGTGCGGATCGCGCGGCCGCCGACACCCAGCTGGGCGCGGGTGGCGATCCGCTCGCGCACGTCCTGGCCGCGGCCGGCGATCGCGGCCACCCGCTCGTCGTCGGGGAGCCGGATGAACGCCCGCTCGATGTCCTCGTCGATCGTGGCCGTCAGCAGCGCCAGCGCCTCGGCGCTCGGCTCCTCGGGGCTGAACGCCGGGTCGTTGGCGTCGGAGGCGAGCGTGTTGTGCATTTCGGCAGTCACCGTTCCGAGGCCGGCGAGCTCGATCAGGAACGCGGCCGGGTCGGTGCGGATCTGCTGGAGCGCGAGCTCCCAGCCGCCGACAGCGTCGGGGAAGAAGCGCTGGGCCACTCCCAGCGTGGCCGAGAACGAGCGGCTCTCGTACTCGTACCAGCCCTGCAGCGGGGCGATGTGGGGGAATTCCTGGCGGGTGAGGAAGCGCAGCATCTCCAGCTCGGGATTGATCCCCGGCTCCAGTCGGCGAAAGACCTTGAGCACCGTCTCGTCACCGAAGACGATCGAGGAGTTGGACTGCTCGACGCCCATCGGACGGGCGGGCGCCTCGGGGTTCAGCGGGCCGCTGCGCTCGGGCTTGGTGAAGCGAACGCAGCCCTCGCCGGTGTCGATCGCGGTCTCGGACTCGATGTGGCGCAGCAGCTCACGGACGAGCTCGGGGTCGGCGACCGCGTCAACCGCCGTCCACTGTTTGGTGCGCGCCACCGGCGAGCCCGTCTGGCCCTGTCCGGGGGACAGGAAGGCCAGCGGCAGCTGGTAGAGGTCGTGGCTGCCGGTGGCAAAGCGCGCCTGCACGAGCGCGAGCACCAGCGGCGGATCGTCGGTCAGCGCGACGGCCTCTTCGACCTCCAGGCCGGCGACGTGACGCGACTTCGAGGCGTACCAGCGCTGTTCCTCCAGCCAGGCCCCGACCGCCTCCAGATCGAGCCTGCCCAGCAGGGCTTCGACGGGGCTCTCCACGGGTTGGGACATCAGATCGCCTCCTCGCCTTCTTGGACGAGCTGAAACCAGAAGAAGCCGCGGGGGGCGAGCGTCAGCAGGTAGTTGAGCTCCCCGATCTGGGGGAAGCGGCTGCGGCCGAACAGCTCGACCGGGTAGCGCCCGGCGAGCGCGCTCAGGTCGAGCTCGACCGCCTGCGCGGAGCGCGCGAGGTTGTGCACGCAGAGCACGACGTCGTTTTCGAAGCGCCGCAGCACGGCGAAGATCCGCGGGTTGGAGGTCTCGATCGGCTCATAGGTGCCCAGGCCGAACACGGGGTGCTCCTTGCGCAGCGCGATGAAGCGGTGCATCCACCGCAGCAGCGACGTGGGCGTGCGCAACTGGGCTTCGACGTTGACCGCCTGAAAGCCGTATACCGGGTCCATCAGCGGGGGCGCGTAGAGCTGTGCGAAGTCGGCGCGGGAAAAGCCGCCGTTACGATCGACGGTCCATTGCATCGGCGTCCGCACCCCGTCGCGATCCCCCAGGAAGATGTTGTCGCCCATCGCGATCTCGTCACCGTAGTAGAGAACCGGAGAGCCGGGCAGCGAGAACAGGATCGCGGTCATCAGCTGCAGCTCGTCGCGGCCGTTGTCGAGCAGCGGCGCGAGCCGGCGACGGATCCCGAGGTTGATCTTCATCCGCGGGTCCTTGGCGTACTCCGCGTACATGTAGTCGCGCTCCTCGTCGGTCACCATCTCGAGCGTCAGCTCGTCGTGGTTGCGCAGGAACAGACCCCACTGGCAGCTCTCGGGGATCGCCGGGGTGCGCTCGAGGATCTCGTAGATGGGCGCCGCCTGCTCGCGGCGCACCGCCATGAACATCCGCGGCATCACCGGGAAGTGAAAGCACATCTGACACTCGTCGCCGTCGCCGTAGTACTCGACGACGTCGGCCGGCCACTGGTTGGCCTCGGCGAGCAGCACTCGGTCGGGGTAGTTGCTCTCGATCTCCCCGCGGACCTTCTTCAGATACGCGTGGGTCTCTGACAGGTTCTCGCAGTTGGTGCCCTCACGCTCAAACAGGTAGGGCACGGCGTCGAGGCGAAACCCGTCGAGCCCCATGTCCAGCCAGAAGCGCATGACGCCCATCATTGCGTCCTGCACTTCAGGGTTGTCAAAGTTGAGGTCGGGCTGATGGGAGAAGAAGCGGTGCCAGTAATAGGCGCCCGCCACCGGGTCATACGTCCAGTTGGACGTCTCGGTGTCGGTGAAGATGATGCGGGCGTCCTGGTACTTGTCGTCGGTGTCCGACCACACGTACCAATCGCGCTTGGAGCCGCTCGTGCCGCTGGAGCGGGACTCCTGAAACCATGGGTGATCCGATGAGGTGTGGTTCATGACGAGATCGGCGATGACCCGGATGCGCCGTGCATGGGCGGCGTCGATCAGCTCCTGGACGTCGGCGACGGTGCCGTAGTCCGGATGCACCTTGGTGAAGTCCGAGATGTCGTAGCCGCCATCGCGCAGGGGAGACTCGTAGAACGGGAGCAGCCAGATGCAGTCGATCCCCAGCCACTGCAGGTAGTCGAGCTTTTCGGTCAGGCCGCGGAAGTCACCGGAGCCGTCGCCGTTGGCGTCGTAGAAGCCGCGGATGTGGATCTCATAGAAGACCGCCCGCTTGAACCACAGCGGCTCTGACTCGAACCACTGCCGCGCCTGCTGCTCGGCGATGGCAGCGTCGTTGGCGCCGTTGGTGTTCCAGGTGCCGGGACGCGGCTCACGGGCAAGCAGATGGGTGAGCGTGGAGGGGCCGACGGACACGGTCTAGCGCTCGACCTTGAGGACGTGGGCCTGGCGCACGTACGGCGCCAACGCGACGAAGTTCTGCCCGATCCGCCACTGGTAGCGCTCGCCGGAGAGGACGTCGTGGACGGTGAACGTCGGCGGCAGCCCGAGGCTGGCCGGCACGGTGACGAGCCCCTGCTGGGGCTGGTGGGGATCGATGCTGACGACGGAGATCACGGCGTCTCCGGCGGTGTGCTTGGCGTAGGCGATGAGGGCCTCGTTGGCGGTCTCGAGGAAGGTGATGTTGGAGAGCTCCTGCAGGGCGGGGCTGGCGCGGCGGACGTGGTTCAGGCGGGCAATCATCGGCAACAGCGGACCGTCCAGGGTGCGCCGCTTGGTCTCGTACTTCTCGGAGTGCAGGTACTCCTCCGAGCCTTCGCGGACCGGCACGTTCTCGAAGCTCTCATACCCCGAGTAGATCCCGTAGCTGGGGCTGAGCGTGGAGGCGAGGACGAGCCGCGCCTCGAACGCCGGCCGGCCGCCGTGCTGGAGGTATTCATGGAGGATATCGGGGGTGTTGGCGAAGAAGTTGGGGCGGAAATACTCCTGCTCGCCCGAGTAGGCGAGCTCGGAGACGTACTCGGTCAGCTCCCAGCGCGCGTTCTTCCACGTGAAGTACGTGTAGGACTGGCTGAAGCCGATCTTGCCCAGCTGGCGCATGACCGAGCGCCGCGTGAACGCCTCGGCCAGGAACAGCACGTCGGGGTGGCGCTGGTGGACCTCGTCGATCAGCCACTCCCAGAAGGCGAACGGCTTGGTGTGGGGGTTGTCGACGCGGAACACCCGAACGCCCGCGTCGACCCACGCGAGCATCACGTCGCGCAGCGCGTTCCACAGCCCGCGCCAGTCCGGCGACTCCCAGTTGACGTTGTAGATGTCCTGGTAGCGCTTCGGCGGGTTCTCGGCGTACTTCAGCGTCCCGTCGGGTCGGCGGTGAAACCACTCGGGGTGTTCGGTCAGCCACGGATGGTCGGCCGAGCACTGGATCGCGAAGTCCAGCGCGATGTCGATCTCGTGGGCGGCGGCGGCCGCCGTGAGCGCGCGCAGGTCGTCGACCGTGCCGAGCTCAGCGTGGACGGCGTCGTGGCCGCCCGACGCGTCGCCGATCGCCCACGGCGAGCCGGGATCAGTGGGGCCCGCGGTCAGCGCGTTGTCGCGGCCCTTGCGGTTGGTCAGGCCGATCGGGTGGATCGGCGGCAGGTAGATGACGTCGAAGCCGAGCTCGGCAAGCTGTGGCAGCTGCGCCTGCACGCCCGCCAGCCCGCCCCAGGAGCGGGGGAACAACTCATACCAGGAGCCGAAGCGGGCGCGCAGCCGGTCGACCTCGATCGTCAGCGGCGCGTCGAGGGTGACCCGGCCGTGGCGTTCGGGATCGCCCTCAATCGCCTGGGCGAGCTCCTCGCCGAGCGCGATGTCATGCTTGGCGGACTCCGGCACCTTGGGGTCGGCGAGCTGCTGGCGGGCGTGCTCGATCAGCTGCTTGGTCTCGTTCGAGCGGGTGTGCTCGGCGGCGGCGCGCAACAGCACGACGCCCTCCGACAGCTCGCCTGACACGTTGGTCTGCCCGCCGGCCACCTTACGGGCGAGCTCGTCGCGCCAGGTGCCGAACACATCGGTCCACGCCTCGATCGTGTACTGCCAGCTGCCCGGCTCATCGACGGTGAACTCGCCGGCCCAGCGCACGCCGCCGAGATGTTGGTCGATGCGATGAAGCTCTGCCTCCTCGGTACGCCCGTCCGGACCAGTGGAGCGCACGACGGCGCGAATCAGGTCGTGGCCGTCGCGGAAGACGTCGGCCGCGACCTCCACGCGATCGCCGACGCAGCGCTTGGCGGGGTAGCGGCCGCCGTCCACCGCCGGAGCGGGGTACTGGATGACGATCCGCGGCGGCGGTTGCGCGGCAGGCTCACGCGGTGTTTTCGGGGCCGGAGCCACGTCCGTTTCACTGGTACTCACAACCGTGACGTTATCCGGGACCCGGCATGAGGTAAACACGGGTGCGTGAACGACCTCGCGCGCTCAAGTGGGGTCCAGCTCCACATCACCTCCCTCCCCGGCGGCCGTCTGGGTCCTGAGGCATACCGGTTCGTCGACTGGCTGGCAACTGCCGGGCAGTCGTGGTGGCAGGTGTTGCCGCTGGGGCCGCCCGACCGCTACCGCTCTCCGTATAAGTCCAGCTCGGCATTCGCCGCGTGGCCGGGGCTGCTCGCCGATCGCCGGGCTCCGGTGTCGGCGTCCGAGATCTCGGACTTCCGTGAGCGCCAGAGCTTCTGGATCGGCGACTGGGAGCGCTTTTCGTCGCGCGGCGCGGTCGCCGATCAGGTCCGTTTCGACCGCGAGTGGGGCACGTTGCGCGCCTATGCGGCAGACCAGGGGGTGCAGATCCTCGGCGACGTGGCGATCTACGTGTCGCCCGACGGCGCCGATCACCGCGCGCATCCCGAGCTGTTTCAGACCGGCCTGGTGGCGGGAGCTCCGCCCGACGCCTACGCGATCGACGGCCAGCTGTGGGGCAATCCGCTCTATGACTGGCCGGCGCTCCAGCGCCGGGGCTATCGCTGGTGGGTGGAGCGGGTGCGGCGCACGCTGGACCTCTTCGACCTGGCGCGAATCGACCACTTCCGGGGTCTGGTGGCGTACTGGGCGGTGCCGGCCGGCGAGCGCACGGCGAGGAACGGAACCTGGAAGCGGGGGCCGGGCCGCGCGTTGTTCCGCGCGCTGGAGGACGGATTGGACGGCCGCCTTCCGCTCGTCGCCGAGGACCTGGGAGTGATCACCGAGCCGGTCGAGCGCCTGCGGCGCGACGTCGGCCTGCCCGGGATGCTGGTGATCCAGTTCGGGATGGACCCCGAGGAGCCGACGAGCCCGCACCGCCTGGCCAACCACACTGCCGACCGGATCGTCTACACGGCGACCCACGACCAGGACACGCTGCGCGGCTGGCTGGAGTCGTTGGGCGCCGAGCAGCGGGCGTTCGTCGACGGGCAAGTGGCTGCCGCCGGGTTCTCCGACCCTCGGCGGCCGTGGTGGGGCCTGATCCGGCTGGCGTTCTCCTCGCCGGCCGTGGTCGCGATGACCCAGGCCCAGGACGTGCTCGGCCTCGGCAGCGAGGCGCGCATGAATGACCCGGCGAGCGCGGGGGGCAGCTGGCGCTGGCAGATGCGTGGGGGCGCTTTGAACAAGACGCTGGCGGCCCGCCTGCGCGAGGCGACCGAGGAGGCCGGCCGGCTGCGTTAGCGGCGGTTCTGGTCGGCGACCCGTCAGACCTCCAGCGGTTCCCGTTCTTCTGAGACCATCAGGCCGCGGCGGCGCAGCTCCGGGATCACGCCGCTGCCGCCGGTCTGACCGATGCGGCTGCCGCGCACGCCGATGGCGTTGCCGAGGCTGAGGTCCGAGCGCGAGTCGCCGTTGGTAGGCAGAAACCAGTGAAGCTTGACGGGCATTCTCAGATGTCCTTTCCCAGCGAGCGGTAGGCGCCGGCGTAGAAGAGCAGGGGCTCGGCCTCGGGTGATCCGACCCGCTCGAGGTGGGTGACGTGGCCGACGACCACGCTGTGGTCGCCGCCGTCGGCGATGTCGTGCAGGTCGCACCAGAGCGTGGCGATCGCCCCTTCGAGCACCGGGATCTCCTCGACACTGCGATGGGCCACCGCGTCCCAGGTGTCGTGTGCCGACGGCTGGGCGAAGCGGTCGGAGAGCTCGGTCTGGGCGCTGTGCAGCACGTTGATGGCGAACTTCCGGCGAGCGAGCAGCGCGGCCAGCGTCTCTGACTCCTCGCGCAGGCAGGCGAGCACGAGCGGCGGGCGCAGCGACACCGAGCTGACGGCGTTGGCCGTGGTGCCGAACGGCCGTCCGTCCGGATCGCGGGTCGTGATCACGGTCACGCCGGTGGCGAACATTCCCATGGCCGCCCGCAGCCTGTCGGCCTCGACGCCGGCGACGTGCAGGCCGGGGCGGGGCGCCGCGCTGCGAAGTTTTCCGGCGAAGCTCATCGTGGAGCCAGTTCTAGCATAATGTCAATTGAATTTATGTACTTTACGGCAGTGATGGCCGTTACCGACCCGATCCACCTGACCGCGGTGCTCGGCAGCGTCACCCCGCCTGGCCGTCTGCGCCGAGCGGTCTATCTGGGAGCCGAGCGCCATCTCCGCGACGCGCCGGCGGTTTTCGGCGCCCATCCGCTGCCGACGGCCGTCTACCTCAACGGCCGCGATTTCCCCGAAGGCCAACCCGCGGAGCGCGCCGAGCATGCGCTCGACGCGGTGATCGGCTCGGCGGTGTCGCTCGCCGGAGCGCTGCGGGAGCGCCCGGCGCTCGGACCGATGCCCCTGGCCGCCGGGTTCTAACGCCGCGGGGCGCGCAGACGGAACATCGCCGCGCGCGCGTGCTCCTTGGCCGCGCGGTAGGCGTATGTCAGATCGCCTCGGAGCCGACCGCCGTGCGTGGTCTCGAAGCGGATCAGCGAGGCCGGCGCCGCGTGCACACGCGCCCCGTCGGCGGCGAGCACCGCCAGGGCGCGCTCGGCGATCGCGATCTGGCCGAACGCCGTCGGGTGGACGCGATCGGCCATCACGTGGTTGCGGGCGCCGAAGCCGCTGAGGTCGACGACCAGGGCTCCGCGGCGCGCTGCCTCGCGCACGACGATCGCGTTGAGCGTGTCCACCTTGGGTCCAGCGGGCGGCACACCGAGGTCCAGCGGCGCGGTGGCGGTCAGCACGCGGTCGCAGCGGTCGCTGAGGAAGTCCAGGGCGGCGCCGTGGGCCTCGGCGAACAGCACCGGGTCCCAATCCACCGACCGCACGTCGTTGACCCCGATGTACAGGCAGCCCACGTCGTACCCGGCCTGCGCATCGGCGTTGTGGCGGCGAAATGCGGGGATTTGCTCGGCGACCACGTCGGGCGCGCGCGCCCCGTCGACGGCATAGCCGGTGTAGGGCACGCCCAGCCCGCGAGCGACCCACAGCGCCCACGACTGCAGGGCCACACCCCATTGCAACTCGCCGCCGGCGTTGGTGATCGAGTCGCCGAAGGCGAGCACGCCCATGCGGGATCGGCGGTCGGCGGCTACGCTGACAGGCACGGCCGGGGCAGGCTAGCTCACCGGTCGCCCTCCGAACGTCTGTGCGGCTGCCGACACAAGCCGCCTTCCAAGTAGTCAATAATCGCCGCCTTGCCCACCACCACCGCAATCCGATACGACGGCCATGAGGACATCGGCCGTGCGGCCGCCGACCTCGCCGAGCGGCTGCCTGAGCCGCTGGCACCGCTGGCGCGGCTGGCCTTCAACTATCGGTGGTCGTGGCTTCCGGGCGGCCCCGAGCTGTTCGCTGCCGTCGACGCCGAGCGCTTCGCGCTGTGCGCGCAGAACCCCGTCCGCCTGCTCCAGGAGTCCTCGGCGCTCGTGCTCCGGCGGGCCGCCGAGGACGAGACGCTCGTCGCCCGCGCCCGTGAGCTCGAGGAGCGGGTCACCGCGGACCTGGAACGTCCACCGGCCGAGCCCGACGGGCCGGTGACCGCCGAGCATCCCGTTGCCTACCTGAGCGCCGAGTACGGCGTCCACGTCTCGCTGCCGGTGTACTCGGGCGGTCTCGGCGCGCTCGCCGGCGACTTCCTCAAGGAGGCTTCCGACCGGGCGCTGCCGCTCGTCGCCGTCGGCCTGATGTACCGCAAGGGCTACTTCCGCCAGCGGATCGACGCCTCCGGCTGGCAGCACGAGTACTGGGTCGAGACCGACCCGCAGCGCCTGCCGGCGGGTCTGGTCACGGCCGCCGACGACTCGCCGCTGACGGTGAGCGTGCCGATCGGCGAGGGCGACGTCACGGCTCGGATCTGGCGCGTCGACGTCGGGCGGGTCCCGCTGTTCCTGCTGGACACCGACCACCCGGAGAACGGGCCGCTCGAGCGCTGGATCACAGGGCGGCTGTACGACGGCGACCCCCAGACTCGCCTGGCCCAGTACGCGCTGCTCGGTGTCGGCGGGATCCGCGCGCTGCGCGCGATGGGTTACGAGCCGTCGGTCATCCATCTCAACGAGGGCCACGCCGCGCTCGCGCCCCTTGAGCTGTCCCGTGAGCTGGCACACGACGGTTGCGCGCAGTCGCTGGCCGACGCACTGGAGCGCGCCCGGTCGCGCACCGTGTTCACCACCCACACGCCGGTGCCGGCGGGCAACGACACCTATCCGGCCGATGAGATCGAGTCGGCGATCGGCCGCCTGTCGGCGGAGCTGGGCTGCCCGATCGCCGAGCTGACCGCGCTCGGCCACGACCACGGCGCCGAGCCGTCGGCCCCGTTCGGCGTCACCCAGGCGGCGCTGCGGATGAGCCGGACGGCCAATGCCGTCAGTCGCCGCCACGGCGAGGTGGCGCGTGAGATGTGGAACCCCTTGTGGCCCGATCACGACCTCCGCGATGTGCCGATCGGCCACGTCACCAACGGCGTGCACGTGCCGACGTGGCTGGGGCCGCCGATGCGCGAGCTCCTCGACCGCCACCTGCCGGCGAATTGGTGCGAGCACAGCGCCGACCCTGAGATGTGGGAGGCCGCGCGGCGGATCCCCGCCGACGAGCTGTGGGCGACGCGCCGTCGCCAGCGCTCCGAGCTGGTGGAGTTCGTGCGCGCCCGCAGCGTCGCCGACCGGCTCGGGCGGGGGGATCTGCGCGGTTACGTCGACGCCGCCGCCCTCGCCTTCGATCCGGAGGTGCTGACGATCGGCTTCGCCCGCCGGGTCGCCACGTACAAGCGCCTCGATCTCCTGATCCGCGATCCCGACTGGACGCTCGCGCTGCTCGCCGGAGAGCGGCCCGTGCAGGTCGTCCTGGCCGGCAAGGCCCATCCCCGCGACGAGGAGGCCAAGCGGGTTCTGCAGAGCCTGTTCGGGCTCAAGGCGGCCAAGGTGATCGGCGAGCGGGTGGTGTTCCTCGATGACTACGACCTGTACTCCGCCGCCCGGCTCGTGCGAGGGTGCGACGTGTGGCTCAACGTCCCGCGCCCACCGCTGGAGGCCAGCGGTACGAGCGGGATGAAGTCGGTGTTCAACGGCGGTTTGCAGCTGTCGGTGCTCGACGGCTGGTGGGCCGAAGCCTATGACTCGGACCCCGCCCACCCCAACGGCTGGGCGATCCCCGGTGACGTCGATCCCGATCACGGCGCCCAGGACGAACGCGACGCCGGGGTGCTGCACCACCTGCTGGAGGACGAGGTGGTGCCGACGTTCTACGAGCGCGACGAGGCGGGGCTGCCGCAGCGCTGGCTGGAGATGGTCCGCACCTCGCTGCGCACGCTCGCCCCGCAGTTCAGCGCCACGCGGATGCTGGCGCAGTACGTCGGCGGCCCGTATCGCGGCTGAGCGCGCCCGTGGGCCGCGTCAGCCTACGTCTGACAGCGCCCGCGGCCCGGGGCCGACGTACTTGGCCGTCGGGCGGATCAGGCGGCCCTCCCGCTTCTGCTCAAGGATGTGGGCCGACCACCCGGCCGTCCGGGCACACGTGAACATCGGCGTGAACAAGGCGGCGGGCACGTCGGCGAAGTCCAGCACGACCGCCGACCAGAACTCGACGTTCGTGGCCAGCACGCGGTCCGGTCGGCGGGCCTGCAGTTCGGCGAGCGCGGCCTGCTCCAGCGCCTCGGCGACCTCCACCCGGGGAGCGCCGATCTCGTGCGCGGTGCGCCGCAGGACGCGGGCCCGGGGGTCCTCGGCGCGGTAGACGCGGTGACCAAAGCCCATCAGGCGCTGACCGGAGTCCAGCACGTCCTTGACGTACTGCTCGGCGTCGCCGGACTCGGCGACGCCGTCGAGCATCTTCAGCACTCGGGAGGGAGCGCCGCCGTGCAGCGGCCCCGACAGCGCCCCGACGGCCCCCGACAGCGCCGCTGCCACGTCCGCGCCCGTCGAGGCGACCACGCGGGCGGTGAAGGTGGAGGCGTTCATGCCGTGCTCGGCGGCCGAGTTCCAGTACGCGTCGATGGCTTTGACATGGCGCGGGTCAGCCTCACCGCGCCAGCGGATCAGGAAGCGCTCGGGGATCGATCTGCCCTTGTCGATCTCACGCTGGGAGACGGGCGGCTTGCCGATCCCCCGTGCCGACTGGGCGACGAAGGACAACGCCATCACCGAGGCGCGCGCGAGGTCGTCACGCGCCTGCTCGTCGGAGATGTCGATCAGCTGCCGGAAGCCCCATTGCGGGCCGAGCATCGCCAGCGCAGCCTGGACGTCGACGCGCGGGTCGCCCGAACGCACGCTGAGCGGATGCGGTTCGGCAGGCGGCAGCCCGGGCTCCAGCGCCCCGTCGACGAGCAGCCCCCAGACCTGCTCGAACGGCACGGTCCCGACCAGATCCTCGATGTCGACGCCGCGGTAGCGCAGGGCGCCGCCCTCGCGGTCGGGCTCGGCGATCTCGGTGGCGAAGGCGACGACGCCCTCGAGGCCGGATTCGCGGATGCGCTCATGAGGTTGCGCTCCTGGAGGTGTCATTACACCCTATCCGGGTAGCCTTGGCCGCCGTGTCCGAGCTGATGCGGAGATCCGCCGCGGTGCTGGCGGATCTGGTGCGCTCCGGCGAGCTGTCGGCCCGTGAGCTGGTGGGCGAGTCGCTGGCGGCAATCCGCGGCCGCGATCCGCAGATCAACGCCTTCACGCACGTGGCCGCCGAGTCGGCGCTGGCGGCCGCGGACGCGATTGGACCCGGCGACCCACGTCCGTTCGCCGGCGTCCCGATCGCCATCAAGGACAACCGCCAGGTGGCCGGCATGCCGATCACCAACGGCTCGGACCTGTTTGCCGACGTCGTGCCGCCGTTCGACGCCTATCTGCGTGCGTCGCCTGCGCGAGGCCGGCTTCGTGATCGTCGGCAAGACGGCGCTGCCGGAGCTGGGGATCCTGCCGACGACCGAGTCGCGCCGCCACGGGCCGACGCGCAATCCATGGGCGCTGGACCGCACGCCCGGAGGGTCCAGTGGCGGGGCGGCGGCGGCGGTGGCCGCCGGCATGGTGCCGATCGCCCACGGCAACGACGGCGGCGGCTCGATCCGGATCCCCGCCTCGTGCTGCGGTCTGGTGGGCCTCAAGCCGGCCCGGGGGCGGGTCTCGGTGGGGCCGGGAGCCGGGCACAGCTTCCTGGCCACCGACGGCGTCGTCACCCGCGGCGTGGCCGACACCGCCGCCGTCCTCGACGTGCTCGCCGGCTATGAGCCCGGCGACGTCACCTGGGCGCCGCCCCCGCCGGCGCGCTACGCGGATCTGGCCGCCGCGCCCGCCGCACCGCTGCGGATCGGCCTGGTACTGAATCCGCCGATGGACGGCGCGGTGCTCGATCCCCTCGACGAGCGGGCGGCTCGCGACGCGGCGGCTCTCCTCGACGGGCTCGGCCACGACGTGTCCGAGGTGACGGCGCCGTGGTCGGATCGCGGGCTGCTCGCTCAGTTCACCCAGGCGTTCGGCCCCCTGATCTCGATGGGCACGTTCTACGGCGGCCGGCTGGCCGGACGCCCGGTCACCGAGGCCGACGTCGAGCCGCTCACCTGGGCGATGTGGGAGCACTCGCGGACTCTCAACGTGCTCGACTACCTCGCCGCCCACGACCGCCTGGAGCGTCTGGCTCGGTCGCTGGTGGAGTGGATGGCCGCTTTCGACGTGCTGCTCACGCCGGCGCTCGGTATGCGCCCGGTGGCGATCGGCGAGATCCACGGGCGCGGTCCCGATCCTTGGCGCCATTACGAGCGCTCGGCGCTGTTCACGCCCTACACGGCGATCGTCAACGTCACCGGGCAGCCGGCGATCTCGCTGCCGCTGTACGCCGGCGCCGACGGCCTGCCGCTGGCCGTGCAGCTGATCGGGCCGCCGGCGCGGGAGGAGGTTCTGCTGGCGTTGGCGACGCAGCTCGAGGCGGCGCTGCCCTGGGCCGGCCGGGAAGCTCCCGACAGGCTTCCCTAACATGTGCCTCGCCGGCCGCTGCCGGCCATTTTCCACCGACAGCGAAGAAGGGAAACCAAGACAGACATGGCCTACGTCATCGCCGAGCCCTGCATTGGCACGAAGGACAACTCGTGCGTGGAGGTCTGCCCGGTCGACTGCATCCACCCGACGCCCGATGAGCCCGACTACGACAAGGTCGAGATGCTCTACATCGATCCGGAGGAGTGCATTGATTGCGACGCCTGCGTCGAGGCCTGCCCGGTGGACGCCTGCTTCGCCGAGGACCAGCTGCCCGACGAGTGGCAGAAGTACACGCTGATCAACTCCGACTACTACAAGAACCAGTGACGCGATTCCATTGGGGGTTTCGCTGACGCGAAACCCCCGGCGGAGCTGGTGCTACGCCATTGGGAGGGACATGCCGGCGGGTTTGGGGGCCGCGGCGGGGGAGGGCGCCTGCATCACCGGCAGCTCGATCGGCGAGAGGGCGATCAGCCCTCGTGCTCCCTGCCGGAGCGCCTGGGCGGCCGGATCGTCGGGATCGGAGAAGACGAGCGGGATGCCGGCGTCGGACTGCTCGCGCAGCGGCATTGTCAGCGGGACCTTGGCCAGCAACGGCACGTCGAGCTGTTCGGCCAGCAGCTGACCGCCGCCCTCGCCGAAGATCTGGAAGCGCTGGCCGTCGGGGGTGACGAAGCCCGACATGTTCTCGATCACGCCGCAGATCTCGAGCTTGAGCTTGGTCGCCATCTCGGCCGAGCGGGCGGCCACCTTCTGGGCGACGGGCTGCGGGGTGGTGACGAGCAGGAACTTGGCCTGCGGAAGCAGCTGGGCGAGCGTCATCGACACGTCGCCGGTGCCCGGTGGAAGATCGATCAGCAGGTAGTCGAGGGGGCCCCAGTCGACGTCCTCGAGAAACTGCTGCAGCGCCTTGTGGAGCATCGGGCCGCGCCACACGACGGCGGCGTCCTGCTCGACGAAGAAGCCGATCGACATGACGGTGATGCCCTCAAGGGCAGCGATCGGGATCAGCTTGCGGTCCTCGTTGACCTTGGGACGCTGAGCGCCGACGCCGAGCATGCGCGGCTGCGAGTAGCCCCAGACGTCGGCGTCGAGGACGCCCACGCGCTTGCCGTCGGCGGCCAGCGCGGCGGCCAGGTTGGCGGTCACCGACGACTTGCCGACCCCGCCCTTGCCCGAGCCGATGCAGATCACGTTGCGCACCTGGGCGAGCGCGCCCTCGGGCAGGGTTCCCCGGCCGAGCTTGCGGCCGAGCGCCTGCTTCTCGGGGTCGGAGAGCACGTCGAAGCTGAGGTTGACGCCGGTGACGCCCTCCACGCCGCGGACAGCCTGGCTGACGCCAGTCTCGAAGTGGCTGCGAATCGGGCAGCCGGCGGTGGTCAGCGAGACCGTCACGTCGACGACGCCGTTGGGATGGATCTCGATCGAGCGCACCATCTTCAGCTCGACGATGTCTCGCCGCAGCTCGGGGTCGATCACGGCGCGCAGCGCCTCGGTCACCTGGTCTTTGGTCGGCATGAGATTCATTCAAGCAGACGGCCCTGGGCGGCCTGCGGTACTGGCCGGCGGCTCATGATCTGAGTTCGCAGGAGCCGGTTCTAGGTTGCCGAGAGGCGCCCCGCGGCGGATACTTATCTCCTGCGATGCGACGCCTCCTCGTAGCCGTGGGCTCGATCGCCGCCCTGATCGCGGTGGGCGTGCTGGCCGCCGGCATCGGCGCGCGCACGGTCTCGGCCCGTACCGCCCCCGCTGCGGTCCGCGCCGAGCCGCGGTCATCGACGGCCCCGCACCGCAATCTGCCGGCGGCGGGTGGCCATACGTGTTTCGTGAGCGTGCCGCGGTGCTCGGAGACGCCGTGCGTCGAGTACATCCAGTCCGCCACGGCCACCGTCGCGCGGGCGCTGCTCCCGGGGATCCGCCTCGCCTCGCCTCGCTGCGGGTCGCCGAAGCACGCCACGAAGCGCATGCGAACACCCACGCCGCCCGCGACTTTGAACCTCGCGTTGCCCGCGCTCGCCCACCAGCTGCAGGCCCGCCCGGTCGGCTCGCCGTAGCCGGGGCGGTCAGTCAGGCGACGGCCGGCGCCAGCCGCTGGCCGAGCAGCGCGACGGCGTCAAGATCGTCGTGGAGGAGCTGTTGGCACATGACGCGGTCCACGCCGGCCTCGGCGAGGGTCCGCAGCTGCTCGGCCGCATCGTCGACGGTGGCGACGATCCAGCCGCTCGGCGGCGCGTCGATCAGGTTCTGAAAGCCCGAGCGCAGCTCCAGGCGGGCGGCGCGATCGCGCAGGTCGGTCGCGTCGGCTCCGATCACCACGCCGGTCATGACCGAGAAGGCCAGCATCTCGCGCCCGGCGTCGGCGCACGCCCGCTCGATCTGCGCCCGGCGCTCGCGGACCTCCTCGACGGCGGCGAAGGGGGTGTTGTATTCGTCGGCATATCGCGCGGCCAGGGCGGCGCTGCGCCGGCCCGCGGAGCCACCCATGATCAGCGGTGGATGCGGCATCTGCACCGGCGCGGGCTGGCCCTCCAGCGCGTCGAGCCGATAGTGCTCACCGCCGAAGCGGAACGGGTGCTCCGGGCCCGAGGCCCAGGTGCCGAGCACCACCTGCAGCTGCTCCTCCAGGACGTCGAGGCGGGTTCCCATGGGCGGGAACGCAAAGCCGTAGGCGGCGTGTTCGCGCTCGTGCCAGCCGGCGCCGAGGCCGAGCTCCACGCGTCCACCGGAGACGTGATCGGCGGTCACGACGAGCTTGGCCAGCTCCGAGGGGTGCCGGAACGTCGCCGGGGAGACCAACGTCCCCAGGCGCAGCGTCGTCGTGATGCCGGCCAGCGCGCACAGCGTGCCCCAGGCATCGAGCGAGCCCCGCTCGGGATGCTGGCCGTCGAGGTTCATGTAGTGGTCGGAGCGAAACAGAGTCCCGATGCGCGTGCCGCTCACAGGCCTGCGCCAGATCCACCCACTGCGGCCAGGTGACCCCTTCCTGCCCTTCGATCATCAAACAGAGTTCCACGGCCCCATCCTATTGGGCTCGTTGAAGACCGACGGGGCGCCACGTACGTGACGCCCCGGCGGTTGAGGGAGGAGAGGGTGCTTCATTCGCCGGCGAGGTATGAGGCCGGCGAATCTGTCCCGCCGCGACGCTCTCCTGGGCGCCCGGGGGGGAAACTGGTCGTCTAGGCGATCGAGCCGACGCGGCTCTGCGCGTCGGAGACGAGCTTCTCGACGCGCGAGGTGATCGCGCTTGACTGCTTTTCTAGGTCCTTGCGAGCCGTTCTCAAGTCCCGCTCGACGCGGATACGGTTCTGCTTGACGGTCTTCTCGACGCGGTTCCGGCGCTGGCGCAGCTCGCGCTCGAACTTCGTCCGGCTGCGGCGCACCTGGCGCTCCAGTCGGTTGCGGGCGCTGGCGCCGCGACGCTCGTAGCGCTTGAGCTCACGCTCAACCGATGCGCGTGTGCGGAACTTGGTGGTCAGCCCACCGACCGTCGACACCAGGTTGTCCCGGGCGACCAGGCCGGCGCCGACGGGCACCAGTACGGCGCGCTCGGCGATCTGCTGGACCTGCGTGGCGAGGACCTTGGACTCGGCCGCCGTCGCGCTCGAGGCGTTCTCCGCCGTGTGCTTCGCGGATGTCGCGGTGCGCTTGGCGTTGGTCTTCGTGGTCGTCGCGGTGCGCTGGGCGCTGGTCCGCGCTGACCTCGCGGTGCGCTTGGCGTCGGCCTTCGTCGCCGTCGCCGAGCGGCTCGTGGCATTGCGCTTCCGCGTCGCTGCAGCCTTCTGGCCGCTTGTGCTGTTTGTTTCTGCCATAGGCCTCACTCCGTCTCAGTCGTGGTGAAGGATGTTAGCTCGTTCGCTTGCGATTATCGAACACACGTTTGTAAACCAGCCTCGGCGCTCGGTTACAGTTTTTTGGGAACGTGAGTTCGCCACCGACCCTTTACGCACACAGCGGTGAGGTCAGCATCGCTTATCAGACGCTGGGCGACGGCCCGTGCGATCTCGTGCTCGTCACCGGCCCGGCGTCGCACATGGAGCTCCTCTGGGAGGAGCCGCGCACCGCGCGCACATTTCGCACGATGGCCGGCTTCGCGCGCCTGATCCTGCACGACCGCCGCGGCACCGGCTTGTCTGACTCCGACGGCGCGCTGCCCACGCTCGAGCAGCAGGTCGACGACCTGCGAGCGGTCCTCGCGGCCGTCGGCTCCGAGCGGACGGCGATCATCGGCGGCTCGGACCTCGGCCTATCGGCGTTGTTCGCCGCCACCTACCCCGAACAGGTCACCGGGCTGGTGCTCTCTGGGGTGGCCGCCGAGGGCCACGACAACCTCGGCGGCTCGCGCGAGCTGCTGCTGGACGCCATCGAGCGCAACTGGGGCGACGGCACGCTCGTCTCGCTGTTCGCGCCCAGCCAGGTCGACAACCGCGAGTTCGTGGAGTGGTGGGGTCGGATGCAGCGCTCAGCCGTCACGCCCGGGATGGCGCGCAAGCTGATGGACATGACGATGCAGACCAATCTGCGCGACGTGCTGCCGACCATCCGCGTGCCCACGATCGTCGTCCACGCCCGCGGCGACCGCATGGTGCCGGTGCACCGCGGCCGCGAGGTGGCGGCGCTGATCCCGGGGGCGCGGTTCATCGAGCGCGAGGGCGATGATGCCTACGGCTGGCTCGATCCCACCTGGCTGACGGACGTCGAGGAGTTTCTCACCGGCCGGCGCTCGGCTCCGACGCCTGACCGGGTCCTCGCCACCGTGCTGTTCACCGACATCGTCGACTCGACGTCCGAGCTCTCGCGGATCGGCGACAGCCGCTGGCGTGCCCGGCTGGAAGACCACGATCGAATCGTCCGCGGCGCCCTCGGCCACTGGCGCGGGCGGGAGATCAAGACCAGCGGCGACGGCTTTCTGGCGACGTTCGATGGGCCGGCGCGAGCGGTCCGCTGCGCGGCCGAGATTGTCGAATCGGTGCGGACGCTGGGCCTGAACGTGCGGACCGGTGTGCACACCGGCGAGTGCGAGGTGCTCGACGACGACGTGGCCGGAATCGCCGTGCACATCGCCTCGCGGGTGATGCACGAGGCGGTCTCGGGCGAGGTGCTGGCCTCGAGTACCGTCAAGGACCTGGTCGTGGGCTCCGGCCTGCGCTTCGCCGATCGCGGCGACCACGTCCTGCGCGGCGTGCCGGACCCGTGGCGCCTTTACGCGCTCGAGCGCTGAGGCAGCTGCTGTCCGAGATCGACGCGCGCCAGCCACGCCGGCGGATCGGTCAGCTCGGCGAGCGTCGGCAGCGCATCCGGGCCCGAGAAGACGTGCACGAGCGCCGCGGTGCCGGCCGCCTGGACGATCGCATCGCAGAAGAACTTCCCCTGCTCGTACTGGCGGAGCTTGAGCTCGAGTCCCAGCAGCTTGGCGAGCAGTCGCGAGAGGCCTGACTGCGATTTGCGGCGGCGGTCCAGCGCGGCGCGGAGGCTGGGCAGCGACGGCAGCAGGTCAGGCGCGACGGCGTCCATCACGTGCTCGGCGTGACCCTCGATGACGGCCATCACGGCCTGCACGCGGTCGAGCGTGTCGCGCTCGGCCGGCGTGGTGAAGATCGAGATCAGGTCACCGCTGCGCAGCGCGCCGGCGACGCGCTTGAGCTCGGTGGTGCCGGGCAGGCGCAGCTTGCGCGGCTTGTCGATGCGCAGCTCGGCGCTCTTGAGCAGCTCACCCACCAGCCCCGCGACATGGCCCTGCAACCACGGCACGCCCGCGAACTGCACGGCGTGCGTGACCTCGTGCAGCGCGACCCAGGTCATGAACTCGTTCTCGGGGGCGGAGAACGACTTCACCGCGGCGCCGAGGTTGGGCAGCACGAACAGCAGTCGCGGGGGACGGTCGTCAGGGCTTTCGTCGAGCAGCACCAGCTCGTATTGGCCGAGCACTCGCTGGCCCAGGTAGCCGAGCACGACCCCGACCTCGGTGGTCACCATCAGCCCGACCGCCAGCTGCACGGGCGGGCGCAGCGGCCCGAGGCCCGCGCCGGCGCGCTCGAGCACCGGGTCGAGCATCCGGCGCATGGCGGAGACGTTGGCGCGCACCCACTCGCGGCGGTCGATGCCCTCGGGCGGCGGCAACGGTCGCGCGGGCGCGAGGCCCGTGTAGGCCACGACTCGCCGCTCGGCCTCGCCGGCGAGCGCCGCCAGGTCCGCCTGGGCCGGCGCCGCGTCGCCGGAGCCGGCGACGTAGCCGGCGATCTTCTCGGCCAGGATCCAGTCGATCACGCCGGAATCTGCTCCAGCTCGCGCAGGCTCTCGAGCGTGCGGGCGGCCACCAGGTGCGAGCTCGGCGCCGCGTCCAGCGGCGCCCCCAGCGGGTCCGCGCAATCGCTGAAGCTGACCAGGCCGCCGGCCTCGCGGACGATCAGCTGACCGGCGGCGGCGTCGACCCCGCGGCACCGGCGCAACGTCACCATTCCGTCGAAGCGCGCCGCGGCCACCTGGCACAAGGTCGCCGCGATCGTTCCCAGGGCGCGCAGGCGGTGTGCCGAGGTCACAAGGCCGGTGATCGAGTCCTGCACCCAGGTCGGGTCGGCGGACTCGATCCCGAGGATCTCGAGCTTTCCGTCCCGGGCGCGCCGTTCGCCCCGCGACGGGTCGAGCCTGCGGCCGTTGAGCCGGGCGCCCCGGTGGCGGGCCGCCCACCACTCCTCGGCGCACCCGAAGTCGTGGACGAAGCCGAAGGCCACGTCGGCCATCGTGTCCCCGTCGGCGACGGCCACCGACAGGGCATAGTGCAGGGCGTCGCGCTTGGCGTTCGTCGACCCGTCGATCGGGTCGATGACCACCCGGACGGAACCGTCGCCGAAGTCGATCTCGCCGCGCTCCTCCGAGATCGCGCTGAACCGGTATCCCTGCTGATGGATCCTCTCAAGCTCGGCGACAATGATCTCCTCGGCCGAGCTGTCGAGCACGAGCGTGCGGTCGCCTCCGCTGCCGCGCGTGCCCGTCTCCGTCGCCCGCTCGTCGACGCTCCCGGCGGCGGCGAGCATCTGCTGAAGACCCGCCACCGCACGGCGGCATGCCCCTAGCCAATCCGCCTCCAATGCCATCCGCGTGCGCGTCATCTCACTACCTATGCTGTCAGACGGTGGACCTCCTTTCCGACGGTGCCGGCTCCAGTCGTCCTCTGGACGGGCTCGACGGCGCACAGCGCGAGGTCGCGACGCACTCCGACCGCCGCCTGCTGCTGCGGGGGGTGGCTGGGTCCGGGAAGACGCGCGTGATCGAGGCGCGCTTTCGCTGGCTGGTGCGCAACGGCTGTGCGCCGGAGCGGATCGCCGTGCTCGTGCCCACCGCCGCGCGCGCCGCGGCGCTGCGGGCCCGCCTGGAGACCCGGCTCGAGCTCGGCTACGAGGAGCTGTTCGTGCTCACGCCGTCACAGCTGGCAGCGCTCGTGCTGCGGGCGCGCAGCGGTCCGGCACTCAGGGACCCGGTGGAATCCGTGCTCAGCGCCGGCGATCGTCTGGCCATGCTCGTTGAGCGCATCGACGAGCTCTCGCTCCAGCACCACGACTTCGGCGGGCGCCCGAATGCCCTGCTGGGTGGCTTCGTGCGCCGGATCGACCGGCTGAAGGCCGAGTTGGTGTTCGCGGCGGACTACGAGCACTGGGCGGGAGAGCTCTGCGACGACGACGGCGACGTCCCAGCCGCGCTGGAGCGTGAGTTCGCCGCCGTCTACGCCGCCCACGAGCGGATGCTCGACCAGGCCGGTGCCCGTGACGATGGCAACCTGGTCGGCGATGCGCTCTCGCTGGCACGTCAGGATCCCGGGGCCCTGCGCCGCTTCGCCCACCTCATGCTCGACGACGCGCAGGAGCTCGACCTGGCGCCGGCCACGCTCGTGCAGACGCTCGATCTGCCCAGTCTGACGGTCGCCGGAGACCCGGCGGCGGGGCTCCGGCGTTACCGCGGCGCGGGCGCCGAGCGGCTCGCGAGCTTCGCCGGTCTGGATGTCCGCGAGGTCGAGTTCGCGCGCTCGCAGCGCTGCCCGGGACGGGTGTGGCAGGTGGCGACGGCCGCGCTGCCCGAGGGCCGGGGCGCGAGCCCGCCGGTCAACGGTGACGGTCCGGCGGGCGAGGTGGAGGTGTGGCGCTGTGCCAACGAGCGCTCGCAGGCCCAATCGGTCGCGGTCGACATCGAGCGCCTGCTGGCCCGCGAAGGTGTCCGAGCGGGTCAAATTGCCGTGCTCGTGCCCGATATTGGCCATGAGGGCCAGGCGGTGAGCGTCGCCCTGGAGGAGCGTGCGATCGCCCACCGGCTGATCGGCGAGGCGGCGTTCTTTCAGCGCGCCGAGATCCGGGACGTGCTCGCCTGGCTGCGGCTGCTGGCCGATCCGACCGACGCCGGCGCGGTCGTGCGTGCGCTGGCCCGGCCGCCGATCGAGCTGCGCTCGGTTGACATCGCCCGCTGCACCCAGATCGCTCGCCGCCGCAAGCTCGACATGGTGGGCGCGCTCGCAGCGGCCACCGAATCACCGCAGGTTCCGCCGGAGGCGCGCGAGCGGATCCGCGTGTTCCTCAAGCTCTACCGGGCGAGCATGGGCGCGCTGGACTCCAGCCGGCCCGATCTGTACGTGCATCGGCTGATCGAACGCCTCGGCCTGCGCCGCCAGCAGCTGTTCGCCGCCCAGTCCGACGTCGTCGAGCGGCTGCGTGCCCTGGCCGCGTTCGCCGAGCTCGCCGCGGCCTTCGTCGCGCGCTCGCCACAGGCCACGCCGAGGGAATTCGCTCGCTCGATCGCCGCCGTGGCCGACTTCGGGTTGCGCGAACAGGAGGAGCCCGACCTGTTCGACGCCAGCGCCGTGCAGGTGCTGACCCTGGCGGCCGCCGGCGGTCTGGAAGCCGAGCACGTCTACGTGATCGGCCTGCACGCGGGGATCGCACGCGGGGCGGGGGCGGGCTTTGAGCCGATCCCGGAGGCGCTGCTGTCCGAACGGCTGCCTGCCGATTCCGACGAGAGCCGCCTGCGGGCACTGCGCCAGGAGCTCCACGTCGCGCTGTCTCGCGCGCGCCGGCGGCTGGTGGTGTCCTACCCCCAGGCCGATGACCGCGGCGGGGTGCTGTCCTGCGCGCCGGTGCTCGAGGAGATCCGGGCGGCCGTCGGCGCGGCGTGGCTGGACAAGGAGGAGGAGTTGTTCGGCCCCGCCGAGGCCCTGCACTCGACCTACCGGCTACTGCGCGACGAGCTGCTCGAGGGCACGATGCGCGCCGGGGGCCGGCTCGGCGAGCTGCGCTTCGACACCGATCTCGACGTCTCGCACGCCGTCGTGCGGTACCTGGAGCTCCTGAAGCTGGCGGCGCTCATCGCCCAGGGCGGGCGGGACCGTGTCCCGAGCGTCGCCGACTCCCTGCGGGACATCAACTCGCGGATCGTTCAGGCGGTCACCGCCGAGCAGCGTGAGATTTTCGAGTCCTCGCCGCTCGACGACTACCTGCTCGATTCCGAGCGCGATGCCCGGCGGCGCGCCCAGGCGATCGTCGCCCGCGACGAGCCCTCGCTGGAGCCGTTTCTGCCACGCCGCGGCGACGGCGTGGTGCTCTCGGCGTCGGACATCGACACGTACCGGACGTGCCCGCTGAAGTACAAGTTCGCGCGGGTGTTCCGCATCCCCCAGGAGCCGACGCTGCACCAACGCTTCGGGATCGTCGTGCACCAGGTGCTGGAGCGCTACCACGCAGGTGATGACGGCGGCCTGCCGGAGCTGCTCGGCCTGCTCGACGCCGCCTGGCGACGGAGCGGCTTCGCCGACTCCGAGCAGGAGCGCCAGCTGCGCGGCAAGGCGACGGCTGCCCTGACCCGCTACCACGAGCGCTTTGCATCCGAGGAAGGGCAGCCGATGTGGTTCGAGCGCCAGTTCACGTTCAAGCTGGGGCCGCACCTGCTGCGCGGCCGGGTGGATCGGGTCGACGTGCTGCCGGGCGGTGAGTACGAGCTCATCGACTACAAGACCGGCCGCCCCAAGAGCGTCGACCAGCTGGCCGACGACGTCCAGCTGTCGCTCTACGCGGTCGGGGCGCGCGAGGCTTGGCAGCTGGAGGCCTCGCGCCAGGCCTACTACTACCTGCTGGACGACCAGAAGGTGGCGGTGACCGACGAGGGCGACCGCGGCGATTGGGTGCGCGAGGTGGCGATGGAGGTCGCCGAGGGGATCCTCTCCCAGGGCTTTGAGCCGACGCCGTCGGTCGCCGCGTGCTCGATCTGCGACTACCGCCTGGTCTGCCCGGCGGCCGAGCGGTAGCTGGCCGTCGAGTCGGATTCTTGGCCGTCGCCGCGCTGGCGCAGGAAGCGCTGCAGGTCGCGGGCGATCGTCTCGCCGGAGGGCAGCGACGTCGGCTCGTCGTCTGACTCCTCGACGGCGGCCTGCTCCAGCCGCTCGACGAATGCCTGCACGTCGGGATCGGACTGGACGGCGACGTTGACCTGGCGGTCATAGTCGGCGGCCGCCGTTTCCAGGTCCGATCCGTCGACGGCCACGCCGACCAGGCCCTCCAGTTTGCGCACGAGCGCCAGGGCCGCCTTCGGGTTGGGGGTGGCCGCGATGTAGTGGGGGACGGCCGCCCACAGGCTCGCCGACGGCAGGCCGGCCTGCTGGCAGGCGGCGTGCAGGATGCCCACGATCCCGGTCGGGCCCTCATAGGAGGACGGCGCCAGGCCCAGGCGCGACACGAGCGCGGGATCCGAGCTCAGCCCGGTCACCGACACGGGACGGGTGTGGGGCACATCGGCCAGCAGTGCGCCGAGCGTTACCACGAGCTGGGTGTTGAGCACCTCGGCGAGCTCGGTGACCAGCTGACAGAAGGTGCGCCAGCGAAACGACGGCTCGGAGCCGGCCATCAGGATGAGATCCCGCGGGGCGCGCGGCACCCGGGCCTCGAACAGCTCCACGGCCGGCCACACGATCTCACGGGCCTGGCCGTCGACCATCTTCACGCGCGGGCGCGTGGCCTGGAAGTCGTAGAAGTCCTCGGGATCGATCGTGGCGAAGCGCTCGGCGCCGAGCGCCGAGCCGACGAACTCGATCGCGCTCGACGCGGCGTCGGCGGCGTCGTTCCAACCCTTGAACGCGCAGATCAGTGCAGGGGCCCGTAAACCATCCGGTCGATGCTCCCATTGCAGAGGCTGCATCCGACTCACCGTACATCATGGGCTGATGGGCCAAGCCGAGCAGACCATGGCGGCGGTCAGCGCGTTACGCCCCGGACAAGACGTCGTCGGGGTGTTCGCCTGCACCCGCAAAGACCGCCTGATGACCCGTACCGGTTCGCCATATCTGGCGCTGGAACTGCGCGACCGGACCGGCACGCTGCCCGCTCGCGCGTTTCAGAATGCCGACGCTTTCGCCGGGCGTTTCGAGCGCGGCGACGTCGTCCGGGTGCGCGGGCGGGTCGAGCGCTTCCGCGACGAGCTGGTGCTCGAGCTGTCGAACATCGCGCGCGCCGATGATGTCGATCCCGGGCGTTTTTTGCCCACCGCCTACCGGGACCTCGACGAGCTCGACGGGTTTCTCGAGCACCTCGCCGGCGAGGTCTATGACCGCTCCTACACACAACTTCTGGGGGCGGTGCTGTCCGATGGTGAGCTGCGCGCGGCCTGGCGCCGGGCCCCCTGCTCGCGCGCGGGACACCACGCCTACCTCGGCGGCCTGCTCGAGCACACCGTCGCCGTGGCCACCCTCGCCCACGAGACCTGCCAGCTGCACCCCGGACTCAACTCCGACCTCCTGCTGACCGCCAGCCTCGTGCACGACATCGGCCGGGTGCGCGAGTTCACCTACGGCGCCGAGATCGGGCTGACCGACGAGGGCCGCCTGCTCGGCCACCTCGTCATCGGCGAGCGCATGCTCACCGAGCGCTTCCAGGGCGTGCTCGACGAGCCCCGCCAGCTCGCCCTGCTGCACTGCGTGATCTGCCACCACGGCCCTTCGACCGCTCCCGGCGGCCGCTTTGCCTCGTCCGAGGCCCTCGCGTTGTACCGCCTGAACGCGCTGGACGCCGGCGTCAAGGGCGCGCTCGAGCACGGCCTCGGCGACTGATCCCCCCCATGTGCGCGCCGCGGGCCTAGGATCGGCGGCGGCGCGGCACGGGCCTGGTGGCCCATCCGGTCTTCAAAACCGGCAGGGCGGGGCAGCCCCCCGCTTGGAAGGTTCGATTCCTTCGCCGCGTCGTGCCTGCAAAACGGTGCCAGCAGATCCGCCGACTCGGGGCACAATTCGGAGTTAGCTGCTGGAGCACAACAGTCGCGACGTGCGCCTCACCGACGCTGGCGATGGGATCAGCTACGAAGGGTGCGAGGCAGCCCGAAGCGGCCTGGAACGCTGCTGTCGACAAAGTGAGTAATCGCAGCGATGCGGTCGCCCGCGAGAGTCAGTACGAGCACTCCGGCGGCGCGCGCGATCGGTGTTTGCGAGTTGGTGCGATAGCAGCCGAATGCTGGCTGGCCGTTGGCTCGGGTTGGGATCAGCTTGTGGCGGCGCCCACCCCGCCAATTTAGGTATTCGTAGATCGCCGAGCGGCCCTGGTATTCGTGCGGCGGCGGCGGCATCGTGAACCACGCGTCTTCGGTAAGTAGCGCGACGACGCCGTCGATGTCGTCGGCCATCCAGGCATCGGCGAAACGGCGAACGAGCTCGTGTTCTGTCGGTGAGTTGGGCTCTGGCGCTCGGCCCCGGTCTGACGCGGGAAATAGGCGTTCGGTCGCTACCCGCGCGCGCCGGAGGGCGCTTTTGACCGAGTCCTCGCTTGTCTCGAGCGTGTCGGCTACCTCGGCGGCGTGGAAGCCGAGGACGTCGCGGAGAAGCAGGACGGCACGTTGGCGTGGTGGGAGATGCTGCAAGGCTGCGACGAACGCGAGCTCGACGGTCTCCCGGGTCTGGTATTGAGCATCTGGACCCGGCGCCGTATCGATGATCCCCTCGAGCAGGGCGTCGGGGTAGGGCTGGAGCCAAGTCACCTCGCCGAGCCTCGTCGGCTCCGGCGGGGCGAATGGCGGCTCGGGTGCCGGCGGCGACCGGCGGCCGAGCGCACGCAGGGCATCGAGACATCGATTGGTGGCGATCCGGTAGAGCCACGCGCGCAGCGATGCCGTGCCCTCATAACCCGACAGACCGCGCCAGGCGCTCAGCAACGTCTCCTGAAGCGCGTCCTCAGCGTCCTGCATCGAGCCGAGGATCCGGTAGCAGTGGAACTGGAGCTCCCGCCGGTAGGGGTCGGTTAGCTCGCGGAATGCCTCCTGCTCGCCTTGGGCAGCGCGCGTCAGCAGCGATTGGCCCATCTTCTGATCCTCGCATCTCGACTCCGATTTCGCCCGCATTAACAGCTATGACGTCGCGCGCGCCGAGAAAGGGTTGCCCCGGCGACCGCGCAACAGACACCGACCCTTGTTCGGCCCCGCCGGCGTCTCAATACGCGGATGGCAAACCCCCGACGCCAGGAGGACCGGAATGACCGCGTACGCAATCGGGTCGGCGCAGGAGCACCTGGCGGTTCGGCTCGAGCTGCTTGATGCCGAGCAGGATCTGACTCGCTAGAGGAGGCTCAAATGCTGCACCCCGCTCTCACTCGAGCGCTCGCCAGCGCTCACAGCGATGACCTACATCGCGCGGCCGCCCGCCGGCACACGATCCGCCTCGCCCAGCGCGCCGCGCGCGAGCCACGCGTGGCCGGCACTCCAACCGCCATACAGCGATCCGCCTCCACGTCAGCGGCGTGGACTTCGTCCGCCCCGGCCGCGGGCATGACGCCAACTGAGACTGCTCAAGCAGCCCCATGGCCATGCCAATCCGTCGTCGACGTCGCCTCGGGGCCGCGAGCCGGAATCGATCTGGCATCGAGATCGTCATGAGTCCTTGGCAATGCTCAGGCGGCCGTCAGTGGGGCGTTGTTCGGCCTTCCGGCGCGCGGGCCTGTCGTGGGCGCGGGGCGTCGATGAACGATGCATCGTCGCCGACTGGGACCAGATGCTGGATACGCGGCAGGTGTTCGCCGAAGAACAGAGTCGCGGACAACTCGCCGCGAGTGCGCGCGCCGGTCTTCTCGAAGATCGACTTCATGTGGTCGGTGACCGTGTGCGGGGAGATCTCGAGTCGCTGCGCCGCCTGGATCGTGGTTAGGCCGCGAAGCATGAGCTGGGTGACCTCCTGCTCGCGCGGCGTAAGGCCGTAGGCCTTCAGCAACAGCGGGGCGACCAGCGTTGGATGCGCCCGCTGGATGAAGACAGCGACCGAGCCCGAGCGGGGGTCGCCGAGGAGGCCCCCGTGGAGCACCAGCCAAGTACCTGCCGGTGTCTTCACCGTGGCGCTCGGGAGCGTCTGGTGGGGCGCCTGGCCGCCGGCAGCTATCGCCGTCCGCGTCGCGCTGGCTAGAGCGTGAATCGCAGGCGAGCGGACGCCTGCCTCGGGGGTGCTTCCCGAGAGCTCGGCGAGCAGTGGATCGGCCGACGACGACGCGTTCACCAGTTCGCCGGATGGGTCGAGCTGGATGACCGCCGGAGCGTCGGGAAGAGGCTCGGCCGATTCGCAGGCTTCGGCGACAAGTCCCCTGCGGACGGCGCGCGCGAACAGGGCGGAGGCGTTGGCGACCAGCTCGACGTCGCGGTCTTTGAACTCCGGCTGTCCGGCGCGACGCACCAGGATCACCGATCCCCAGCTGGAGTGGTCGGCGACGAATGCGCTGCGCAGCTCCGGGCCGTACCCGCCCGGATTCAGCAGCTCGCGAAAGCGAGGGCTTCGCTCGGGGTGGCCGCCAGTCGCCTGGCTGATCGTCGCCGCCTTGCGCTCCGCGCGGGCCAGCCGCGCGAATTTGTTCACATCGTTGACGGCGTACTCGTTGTGGGCGACCACGGGGAAGTGGTCGTCGATGTCCTGGAGCCGATGGTGGGTGATCAGATCCGAGCCGGGGTCGTGCGTCTGCCAGCACGCCCCGTCGAACGCCACGACGCGCTTCAACCGAGCCGCCGCCTCGTCGAAGAACTCCGCTCGGATGGGAGCGCGGAGCGCGAGCCGCTCGAGGTCGGCGAGCACGCGCTGCGGCGCCCAGGTCGCTCGACTGTCGCTCATCGTCGCTCATCGCCAACCGTACCCCCACAAATACGGGATGTCCATCCGGCCGAGGCGGCGGGACGATTGGTGTCCCCCAACCAGGAGACGCCATGTCAGCCGAAGTGACGATCAACCAACCACCCGCCACAGAACTGCTCGTGCGCGAGGCGACCGCGGGCGATGCAGACAGCTGCGCGCGGATCGGCTACGACGCGTTCGAGTCGATCGCGACTCGGCACAGCCTCCCGATCGAGGGGAGCTCGCCCGAGTTCCGCTTCGTGATCGGAGAGATGCTCGCCAACCAAGGGTTCGCCGGCCTCGTTGCCGAGCGCGCCGGCGAGCTGCTAGGAAGCGCGTTCGTCGACGAACGTGCGGGGATCGCCGGAATCGGCCCCGTCAGCGTCGACCCGGCGGCGCAGGATGACGGCGTCGGCCGTGCGCTGATGGAGGCGCTGCTGCGTCGCGAGCGCGATCGCGGCGCGGTGGGCATCAGGCTCGTTCAGACGGCCTACCACTACCGCTCGCTTGCGCTCTACGCGAAACTCGGCTTCGCGGTCCGCGAGCCGCTGTCGGTCCTGCAAGGAACGCCCCCGGCGCTCAGCATCCCCGGCCTCGGCGTCCGCCCCGCCCACGAACAGGATCTAGCTTCGTGCAACGAGCTGTGCGCTCGTGTCCACGGTCACGACCGAGGCGGCGAGCTTCGCGCCGCGATCGCCGCCGGGACAGCCCACGTCGTAGAGCACCCCGGAGGGATCTGCGGCTACGCGACCGGGTTCGGCTACTTCGGGCACGCCGTCGCCGAGACCAACGAGCACCTGATCGCGCTGCTCGCCTCCGCAGAAGCGTTCATGGGCCTCGGGATCCTCGTCCCGTCGCGAAACGCCGTGCTCCTGCACTGGTGCCTCGCCCACGGGCTTAGGATCGTCCAGCAATCGACGCTGATGACGATCGGCCTCTACAACGAACCATCCAGCGCGTGGCTCCCCTCGATCGCATACTGACGCCGGCGCTCCAACAGGAGACCACGCCCCAGGGCCCGCCGCTGGATCACGATGTCTGGTCCAGTGCTCGCTCTCGGGTTGCTGCCAGCGGGGCTCCGCCGACCGATGTGGGCGCGTCGTGACAGCCACCGAGAGCAGGTGCCCAGGTGCCCGCGCGATAAACCAGCAACGCCGGCTGACGTCGAGGTCACTTCCGCTGCTGAGAGGACGAGCACGCATCTGGGCGGTGGCGAGTCGACGCGCTCGCCTTGCCGGGTAAGGAGCAATCTCGGTCCAGAGGGTGGGAGCTCCGCTTGCTCGGTCTCGGATGAGCGGCAGGCAGCAAGCCAGGGACCCGGCCGTTGCCTTCGCAACCGACCCCGCGCATATGCACAGCAGGTCCGGCGCACCGGGACTGCGGCCGAGTCAGCCGTTGCGGTCGATGCTCATGCTGGCCGTCGGTTCGTCGCCGATGCACTGGCGCGCTCCCCATCGCCAGGCCGAGCGAAGCGATCGCCAGACAGAGGCGACGATGCAGATCGTGCGTGGAGCAACGCCGGCGCGCCGGAGCCGCGCTGCTCCGTTGCATGGAGCGGAGCAGCAAGTTCGGCTGACTACTGATATGCGTCCCGGTTGGGCCACCACCGACGAGTCACCGGGTCTGCGAAGGTCTAAGCCACCATGACCGATATGAACCCTCTCATCACCGGTGTGGACTTCGTCTGCATCCCAGCGCAGGACTTTGACGCAATGACCGGCTTTTACGGCGAGACGCTCGGGCTGCCGTTCGTCAAGCGTTACGGAAACCGGCCGGGCGCCGAGTACCAAGCCGGCAACCTCACCCTGGCCATCATGCGGACCGAAGACTTCGGCGGCACCTTCTCGCCCAACGCGATGCCGATCGCTCTGCAGGTCGCCGACGTGACCGTCGCGCGGGAGCGGCTTGAGGCAAAGGGCGTGCGTTTCGTCAGCGACACGTTTGACTCTGGCGTCTGCTGGCAGGCGATCTGCCTGGACCCTGACGGCAATCCGCTGTCGCTGCACCACCGCTATGCGCCGACGGACGAACGTCCCGACGCGACCTAGCCCGATCTCGCCGGACCTCGCAGCTGCTCCGACGGACACCTGATGATCGCCGGTGCAGGTCAGCATGGTGCGCATCTGGTCAAAGAAGCTTCGGTCCCAGCCGGGCGTTTGCCCTCGCGCACCCCGGCTCTCGGGCGGGATCAGCACCTCGATTCCGCGCTGTTGGACTGCCTCGATCTGGCGGGTGTCTCATTGCGGGTCCGCCACAGGACGAGTCGCGTGCCGCCGGGCGGGGCCGCTGATGCTCCTCGTCCGAAGCAGCAGCGTCGGTGGCGGCGCGAGTGTCCTACGTCCGCCGCCTCGGCTGACGAGAGTTCGTCGTTCGGGAGGCTCGAAGCTCGCTTGGCGTTGGGCGTTGCCTGAGACGACGGATGAGCGTAATCAACCGGAGAGGTACGCCCGCCGCGCTACCGACGCTGGCCATTCTGGCCACCCAGGTCTCGATAGCTCAGGAGCACCGCGTTCGCTGCCGATACCGCGTGGGCGGGCCTGCCGGAACGGTAGGCGCGGACAACGGGGTGAGCATGAGGAAGTTGATTGTCCGGGCAGCCACCACGGCGACCATCTCTTTTGCCCTGATCGCGGCGCCTGCGGCCCACGCAGCACGGCGTGTGTCGGCCGTCGATAGGGCTGCTGCTTTATCTCAGATCATCGGGGGCGCGCCGGCAGGGGCAGGGACCTTCGGGATGATGGCATTTGTCATCTACCGCAACCTCGACGGATCAGCCGATCTTTGCTCTGGCACCGTGCTCTCGTCCAACGTGGTGCTGACCGCGGGCCACTGCGGCGAGGACATCACAACGGGGACGCCCGACGCCGCATCGCAGTACACGGTAGTAACCGGCAACGTCGACTGGGCCGATAGCGCCAGCCGACAGGTCAGCGGCGTCTCTCAGGTGGTCGTCTCCCCCGGTTTCGACCCGGCCAGCCTGGATGGCGACGCGGCCCTGCTGGTGTTGCGCACACCGACGACCGCACCCCCCGTCCAGTTGGCAAGCGACCCCGCCGACCTCTGGCTCCTCAACCCCGGGAATCTGGAGACGATCGCTGGGTGGGGCCAGACGGCGACCAGCGGCGGCGCTGTCGAACAGCTGCAATGGGCAAACACCGTGGTGCAGACCCGGACTGACTGCGCCGTCCGCGCGTCCCAGATCGGAGTCGCGTTTGACTCCAGCCAACAGCTGTGTGTTATCGACGCTCCCACCTATACAAACGGGCAGTGCCACGGCGACAGCGGCGGACCCCTCCTGGCTAAGGCCGCGGGGACCACCATTGAGGTCGGGATCATCAGCTTCGGCGCCGCGAACTGCAGCACCGCGCAAGCCGGCTTTCTCACCCGGGCCGACGCCATCTCATCATGGGCAAATGCCTGGGTCCAGGCGGTGAGGCCCGTCCTGCCCCCGCCTGCAACGCCGACGCCGACGCCGACGCCGACGCCTGCCCCTGCGCCCGTGGCCTCCCCCTCGCCGACCGCAATCGCGCCATCAGTACCCCAGGCGGGCAGCTACCGAGGCCAGACCAGCCAGCAGTGGCCGATCATCCTCCGCGTCGCCGCCTCTGAGAAAGCCCTGACCCAAGTGAAGTTCAGCTTCCGACTCAGATGCCGCGGCCGAGGACCCGTCTACTCCTTCGCGCCACCCACTGGACGCACCGGCTGGGCGCTCAACCAAGCAGCAGGAATGGGTTTCTCCCGATCATTCCACGACGCCACCGGCGAGCACTACCACCTCACCGGCAAATTCACAGCCGCCGGCTCGGCCACGGGCACGCTAGAGAGCTCATGGCACAACCACCGTTACGGCACCTGCACCACCGGCCTGATTCGCTGGCACGCCAAGCGATAGCTCGTCGCGGCGGCGTCATCAACAGGGGCCGCCCCCGGAATCGAGGCGGTGGCGCGCGCCTCGCTCGAGCGCGCACAGGAACGAAACTTTGCTGTCCGCACGCTGCCCGAGATCGTCCAGAGCAGCAGCTCTCCCGGCTGCCCAGCGGGGTCGCCGTGCAGGAGCGGCCGAGGCGGCTCTGCGTCTGCATATACACGGGCCTTGGGCCCGCCACCGGCGCCCGCTTCCGGCGGTCGTCGGGTCTAGCCGGCCAGTACCTCGTGGGCATAGCGGACGACCATGCCGCCGTCGCCGACCGCGCCCGCCACGCGGTTGGCCGCCCCCGCGCGCACGTCGCCGGCCGCGAACACGCCGGGCCGGACGGTCTCGAGGAGATGCGGCTCGCGCTCTGGCAGCGGCCAGCCGAGGTGCCCGTCCGCCGCCGCGGCGCCGGTGCCGCACAGCAGGTAGCCGGCGGCGTCGACTGCGAGGAGCCCGGTCACGGCCTCGGTGCACGGCTCCGCCCCGATCATCACGAACACGGCCGTCGATGCCACGTCGTGCACGTGGCCGTCGCGACGATCGACGAGCGTCACGGACTCAACCGTGGCCGAGCCGTGCACGGCCGATATCTCGGTGTTGGTCATCACCTCGATCCGCGGCGAGCGCTCGATGCGATCGACGAGGTAGTGAGACATCGTCGACTTCAACGCCCCTCCGCGGACGACGACGCGCACACTGCGGGCCAGTGAGGCGAGGTGCGTCGCGGCCTGGCCCGCCGAGTTGCCGCCACCGACGACGATCACGTCCTCGCCCCGGCAACGCTCGGCATCGGTCGCCATCGCAGCGTGATAGACCCCGGCGCCACGGAAGCGGTCAACGCCCTCGGCCTCCAGCTCACGCCAACGCGCGCCGGTTGCCATCACGACGCACCGAGCGAGCACGTGCTGGCCATCGTCGAGATCGACCCGGGCCAACCCCTCGGGGCCGTCGGCCAGCTCGACCGCACGATGAAAGCTCGACAGCACCGCGTCGAAGCGACGCGCCTGAAGCGTCGCCTTGCGCGTCAGCTCCGTCCCGGAGACTCCGCTCGGGAATCCGAGATAGTTCTCGATCCGAGTGCTCGTACCGGCCTGGCCGCCCGGCGCCCACGCCTCAGCGACGAACGTCCGCAGCCCTTCCGAGCCGCCGTACACGGCGGCCGCCAGGCCCGCCGGCCCCCCGCCCAGGACGACCAGATCAAAACGCTGGCCGTCCACCTCGGCGCGCAGCCCCAGCGACCGCGCGACCTGTGCGGCGGACGGGTTGCGCATGACATCGGTGGCGTGGACCAGCACGGGCGTTTCGGAGGCCGGGATCTTCAGCCAACTGAGCATCGCGGCGGCCTCGGCGTCGGTGTCCACGTCGTACCACCGCACCGGTAAGAGGTTGCGCTCGAGCAGGTCACGCACGTCATGTGCCCGACGGGAGCCGCGCGGCGCGATCAGGCGCATGACCCCGTGCCCCCCGGCCTCGTGCCACGCCCGCCGCGCCAACAGCGTCTCAAACACGTGCTCGCCGAACTCGGGCCAGCGCGCGAGCATGCTCCGCAACCCGGACCGGTCAAACATGATCACGTCGGTCGGCTCGACGGCCACGCACGCGCTGAGCGTCGGCTCGCCGGTAAACGCGGCGATATCACCGATGAAGGTGCGAGCATCGGCCTGCGCTATGTACACGTCCTTGCCGGGCTTGCGATCGATGAACTCGACCAGCCCACGCTCGATCGCGCAGAACGGCGCGTTGCGGACCGCGTGCTCGTACAGCACCTCCCCGGGCCCGAATGTGCGTCGCTCCCCGCGCTTGGCCAGCCACGCCAGCTTGCCGTCCGACAGCCGCGGATACAGCACCTCGTCGCCGAGGTCGGGAAACGGCTCGCTGCGGACTGTCTGCGTCTCTGCCACGCAGCCAGGCTACCGGCAGCACAAGCGCCCGCAGCCACGAACCGACACCCGCTGGGGGCCGCCACGCCCCGCGAGGCGAGACCTGTGTTCGGGCTCGCGCCGTGTCACCCATCGTCGCGGCACCTGTGTCCGGTACGCCGAGTGCAGGCGATTGCCAACACCTCGCGCGCCCGCGCCCGCGGTCACTGATGCTGATGTGGCCGATCCTGGCCAATTATTGTCCAGGATCGGCCACGCGGCGTTAAAGGACGGAGCCCATCGCGGCGCTCGAGGGTCTCGATGTGCTCGGCGACGATCGCCCGGGCGCGGTCGGCCTTGCCCTCGGCGATCCGCTGCGCCGAGCGGTAGGCGGCGTGCCCTTCCAGCTGCACGCGCACGTCGGAGCGGCCGCGGGCCCGAAGCGGCGGCGCTCCTCGTGACGGTTGCGCGGTGATGAGAAGCAGCAGCGTCGACGCCGGCGCCCGGCCGAGGGAAGACTGCCTAGGATCGCCGCATGTTCGACGAGAGGAGCGAGTTCGGCGCGCGCGCCGCACGACACCTGCGCGATGAGATGATCGTGTGGCTGACGACTGTGACGCCCTCCGGCGCGCCGCTCCCGCGGCCCGTGGGGTTCCTGTGGGACGGCGGCGAGACGGTCTCTGTGTACAGCCAGCCCGGCGCGCGGGTCCGCAACATCGCCCGCAACCCGAAGGTCACGTTGAACTTTCGCGGTGATGCGGATGGCGGCGACATCGTCGTCCTCTCGGGCACGGCCGAGGTGGACGAATCGGGTCCGAGCGCCGCCGAGGACGCGGCATGGGCGGCCAAGTACGCCACCGAGTGGGAGCGCGTGGGGATGACGGCCGAGTCCTTCGCGCAGCGCTTCAGCGTCCCTGTGCGGATTCGCATCAGCGCGGTCCACGGGTTCTGAGCGCGCTGCCCCCGGCTCGTCGCCCGGTGGTTCGGTACACGTGCCTGTTCGGTTCGGCACATGCGGCGCAGAAAGGGGAGCCGACCGCTACCGCGGCCGGACCGTCGCCTGGTGAGGGACCGGGCGCCGGCCTAACCTCGGGATTCGGCGCAAGGGCGTCCTTGGCCTTCGCCTGAGGGTCCTTCGTGCCCACGGTTTCCACTACTCAAGCCAGCCGGGACGCACGAGCCCGGTCTCGTAGGCGAGCACGACCAACTGGGCGCGGTCACGGACGCCGAGCTTGACCATTGCCCGGCTGACGTGCGTTTTTGCAGTCGCGACGCTGAGGACCAGCCGGGTCGCAATCTGGTCGTTCGAAAGTCCCGCCGCCGCGAGCGCCATCACTTCGCGCTCGCGGCTGGTCAGCTCCTCGAGCGCGGTCGAGCTGGGTGGCTGTTTCGCGCGCGCCGCGTACTCGCGGATCAGGCGGCCGGTGACAGAAGGAGAGAGCAGCGCGTCACCGCCGGCGACGACCCGCAAGGCCTCGATCAAGTCGCTTGGCTTGGTGTCCTTGACCAGGAACCCCGCCGCACCTGCTCGGATCGCCTCGAACACGTACTCGTCGAGCTCGAACGTCGTCAAGATCACGATTCGGACGGAGTCCAACTGACGGTCGAGCGCGATTTCGCGCGTGGCCGCGAGACCATCGAGCACCGGCATTCGGATGTCCATCAGGATCACGTCGGGCTTGTGCTTTGCGGCCAGCTCGACCGCCTGTCGGCCGTCCTCTGCCTCATCCACGACGTCGATGTCGTTCTGCGCATCCAGCAACGCGCGAAAGCCGGCGCGCACGAGCGCCTGATCGTCGGCTAAGAGGACGCGGATCATCGATCGATCGCTGGACACTCGGTCACGCTCGGATCCCCACGAGCGGCAGTCGCGCACGCACGCGGAAGCCGCCGGTCGGCTGGCGGCCCGCCTCGAGCACACCTCCGAGCGCCGTCGCCCGCTCGCGCATCCCCGCGATCCCGCTCCCGCCACCGGCCTGGACACGGGGACCGGGGCCATCGTCATCGATCTGCACCGTCAGGTCACCGTTTCCATAGGTGAGCTGCACCTTGGCCGAGCCGGCCTCGGCGTGGCGCACGATGTTGGTGAGCGACTCCTGCACGATCCGAAACGCAGCCAGATCGACGCTTGCGGGCAGCGGGCGGCGGTCACCTCGCACCTCGAGGGAGACCCCGACACCCGCCGCCGAGGCGCGAGACACAAGCTCGTCGAGACGACCCAGCCCGACAGTCGGTGCCCGCGGCGGTTCCTCTTTGCTGCCCCGCAGGACATTGAGGGCCGAGCGGACCTCGCGCAGAGCGTCCGCGCTCGCCTCGTTGATCGCCTCCAGCGCGATGCGCGCCTGCTCGGGCCGCTCGTCGATGAGGTGCAACGCGACGCCAGACTGGACGTTGATCAAGGAGATGTTGTGCGCCAGCACGTCATGCAACTCCCGCGCGATTTGCAGCCGCTCCTGGTCCGCTTTGCGGCGCGCTTCCTCCCGGCGGCCCCGCCTCGCCTCGGCGATCCGCTCCTGTCTGCCGCGTAGCCCCTCGGCCGCGGCGAGCAGCAACAGGAGCCATGCCGCGATCGATAAGGCTGCGAATACGGTCGGCGGGCCGGTCACTCCGAGTGCCGCCGGAAGCCAGAGGAACAGCACCCAGCCGGCGATCACGGCCACAAGAGCCGCGAGGCGGTCACCTGCCCTCACCGCCGACGCGACGGCTATCACCAGCGAGAAATAGTTTGGGCCCTGTTGATATCCCAGCGACACGTACAGGAGCGCCGCCGCGAAGATCGCGGCGAGAACGGCGCGCGGCTGGCGCCGCCTCGCCAAGAGGGCAAGCGGGCCGACGCCCAACAACACGAGCCCGACGACGTTCGGCTGCGTCGCGGCGTGGCACGAAGAGGACCACCAGCAGCCGTGGTGACCATCGGGCCGCCGATTGCCAGATGCGCCGAGCGTACCTCCGATCTGGACAGCTGCGGCAGTCGCCGCCAGCCGGAGGTCGATCGGCCGGATCACGCGCAGCACCTGATAAGCGGACCGCTCCACAGAGCCACGATAACCCCGCGCGCGTCTGCCGTCATCGCCTGCGCGGCGGTGCCTCACGTACCACCACGGGAGTAGCGAGCCGCTCACCGGTTGGTCGCTGGGAGTAGCGAACAAGCCGCCCGCAAGGCGACGACAGGGACACTCCCGCCCGTCACGATGCTCCGTGCAATCCAATCGAAAGCGACCGATCACAATGTATGGAGACAGCACATACGGGATCCTCCCCCGACGGGATCCGAACCTCCGCGCCGGCGATGCCGATCGCGAGGCGACCAGCGAGCGCCTTCGCTGCCACCACGCCGAGGGCCGCCTCGATGCCGAGGAATTCCAGGAGCGGATCGACCGCTGCTATCAGGCCAAGACGGTCGGCGAGCTCGAGCAGCTGCTCATTGACCTACCGCCGGCGCCCACCTTCGAGGGACGGCTTCATCTCCACCGCCTGCGCATGGTCCCCCTCCTTCCGATCGTGATCGCGATCGCGGCGATCTCCGCGGTGACCGGCGGCCACCACGGTCATTTCGGCTTCTGGCTGTTGATTCCGCTCTTCTTCCTGCTCCGGTTCGGGCTATGGCGCCGCGGAGCGTTGGGCATCAGGCGGCGAGGAAACGCCGCTCAATATCGGGCGTGAGCGAGAGCGCGCAGCCCCGCGCCGAGGTGCCGGCTGGCTGTCTGTTCGACGACGACTGCTCAGGCAGCATCGCGCGTGCCGCGCCCGAGTGCCGCCTCGAGGCCATCGACGACGCTGCGCGCGTGCTCGACAGCCCGTCCCCGGCCGGCCGTGTCGAGTCGCTGGCTGAGACCGCTGACGTTGATGACGCCAACCAGCGCGCCCGTCTCGTTGAAGACGGGAACGGACACGCCCGCGAGCCCCTGCTCCATCTCATCAACGGTGGCGGCGTATCCCTGTTCTCGCACCTGCCTGAGTTCGCTTCGCAGCGCGCGCGGTGTCGTGATCGTGGACGGGGTCAGTTCCTGGAGCGGCTCGCGGAGGAACCGCTCGAGTCGCTCGCCGGGGTAGGTGGAGAGCAGTAGCTTGCCGCTCGAGCTTGCGTGCAGCGGGAAGCGCTTGCCGAGCCAGGAGCGCGGGACGAGATGCTGAGGACCGTCCACCTGATGGACGAGATCCAGTCCGCCGTCGGGCGCGGTCACGCTCAGCGTCACCGTCTCGCGCAACGTCTCGCTCAACTCACCCAGTTGCGGCCCGGCAAGCTCGCGAAGCACGCTGCCCATGTCCACCTCGCGAGCAAGCCTGATCAGCTCCGGGCCGAGGAGCACACGATCGGCCTGTGGGACGCGTAGGAGCAGCCCCTCGCGCTCCATGGTCTGGATCAGGCGAAGGGCCGTGGCTCGCGGAAGCCCTGCGGCGCGTGCGAGCGCCGAGACGCTCGACCCGTCGGCATGAGACGCCGTCGCCTGCAGCAGCATGATCGCCTTCTGGACCGACTGGTTGAGCTTGGATCCCTTCTGCGGCGTGACCACACCGGCAAGCCTACGGCTCCCGCCACGATGTGATGGGGCCTGAGCACTTGAAATCGGGGGCCGCCGCGGCATACTGGTGTCCACAGGATAGATAGGGGTATCCATGGTGTGGGCAGCACCGGAAAGGAATGTCGATGAGCCATCCGAACGACCACGTCGCGTCCCCGTCTGACACGTCGGCGAATGCCTTCACCCGCGAAGCGACCTACGCCGCCACGCGGCGCCCAGTTGCCCTGGCGCAGACGCTCACACCCGAGGCCTACACCTCGGACGCATTCTTCGCACTCGAGCGCAAGCGGGTCTTTGGAACGAGCTGGGTGGCGGTGGGCTGCTCGACTCAGTTGCGCGCGCCCGGTGACGTCGTCGTCGCTGAGGTGGGTGGACGCTCGATCTTCGTGGTGCGCCATCGAGACGGCGGACTGCGGGCGTTCTACAACGTCTGCCGCCACCGCGGCACCCAGCTGCTCACGGCAGATGAAACCCGCGTCAAGCGCTTCATCCGCTGCCCGTATCACAGCTGGGCCTACGACCTCGATGGGACGTGCGTCGGGACGCCGCTGTTCACGGGCTCGGAGATCCCCTCCGACCAGCAGGCGATCTTCGACATGGAAGACGTGGCGGAGTTTGACCGCGCCGACTATGGGCTGCTGCGGGTGGCAGTTGACAGCTGGGGCCCGCTTGTCTTCGTGAACCTCGAGCCCGACCCTGCGCCGCTGACACAGGACCTCGGCGACCTACCCAGGCGAACCGCCGGCCATCGCCTCGACGAATGGGAGATAGCCCGCGTCGCGGAATACGAGATCGCGGCCAACTACAAGCTGGTCGGCGAGAACTTCATGGAGTACTACCACTTGCCCTGGGTTCACCCCGGACTGGTCAAGGTCTCCCCGGTCGAGGCCCACTATCGCTGGCAGGGGCCCGGCATGTACTCAGGCTTCTGCACCACGCCGATCGCCGAGAACTCCGAACAGGGCGGTTGGGGCGGCAGCATCGCGCCGATCAGCGGCCTCGATGCGTCAGACGCCGTGAGCGCCCGGTTCATCTGGCTCTTTCCCAACGTCGCGGTCAACATCCTGCCCAACCACGTCTTCATCATGCTCGCGCGACCGGCGAGCCCGCGAAAGACGCACGAGACGACCTACCTGCTCACGCACCCCGAGTCGGCCGCCAATCCGGATTACGAACAGGCCGTCGAGGCGCTCGCGGACTTCTGGGACGCCGTCAACCGCGAGGACATCGACATCGTCGAGCGGGTGCAGGCGGGCCTCGACTCGACCCCCTTCCCCGGAGGCCGTCTCTGCTACCGGTTCGAGGACCCCCTGCACCGTTTCCAGAACATGGTCATTGACCGCATGGTCGGTAAGCGGCGGGTGCCCCCAGGCGACACCGTCGAGGCTGCGCCGATGTTCACCTCGAGCGCGCGCGACCCCTCCGGCGCACAGAGCCGCTAAGCGCCAGAGAGCGGCCGGGCACCGGTCCGCGCCGGCGCGGCCTTGAGGGTGTCCGGGACCCCAGAGCGCAGAACGGTTGGCGGGCCCATTGCGGGGTAGGCGGACCTCATGCTCACCGCAATCATCGATGTGATCATGATGGTGCTCGGCCTCGTGCTCGACATCATCACCCTTCCTTTCCGGGCGCTGTTCGCGTTGCTGGGAGGCGCGGAGTTTGAGTTCCGTCGGTTCAGCGGCTCGCGGCGTAGGTAACGCGGCATTTCGGGGCGAACTCAGGCGACCGCCAAGCCGTACCTGCACACGGGGTTACTCGATGGTGTCGACGATCGCGTTGGCGTGTGACCATTGCTCGGGCGGAACGACGAGGTAGATGTCGCCGCGGCCGAAGCGGTCGAGCGGGTGATCGGCGATGCAGCTCGCGTCGACACCCATGCTTCGGAGTTGGTCGCGCCATGCCACGGCGGTCTTCTGCTCCTCGAACACGCTGACGGTCTCCCAGGCTTCGAGGCGCGGATCGCCGATCGACACGGCCGGCTCCTTGGCAACCCTGCCTCTGAGAAAGCGCGGCCGTGGCACCGGCCCAGCCTACGCCACGGGCTCGGGGTCGGGGTCGAGCGTCAACGCGACGCAGGCCGGCGCAACGATACGTACCGTCGTCCTTGGTGTCGACGTACTCGCCGGTGAAGGGCCGCTCGGTGCCTTGCGCCGCAGGACGTCGTACTGCTCTGGCGCCAGCTGCTCGCGCCACTTGCATCGGTTGCCGTGTCGTGTGTTGTCATCGCTTTCTGATGTTCGGTTTCCTGTGCCTTCAGACCCCGGTGGGCCCGGGAAACGATTCAACGGTCGCCGGCGGCACAATGCCTGCGTGCCTGAGATGCCTGGCTTCGCGGAGGTCGCCCTCGACCCGGCCGTGACCCTGGACGTGCTGGCGCTGGCGCTCGCGGCGGAGTTTCGCGATGTCGACGCGGCTGATGCGATGGCGAGACTCGACGTTCTCGGTGCCGATGTCGCGACCGCGGCTGAACAGACTCACCGAACGCCACGGGCCCAGGCGCTCGCCTGCGCACAGGTCATCGGCGCTGCTCACGGGTTCGTCGGCGATCGCGAGCACTATGACGATCCCGGCAATTCGATGCTCGACCTCGTGCTCACGCGGCGTCGCGGGCTACCGATACTGCTGTCCGTCGTCTACGTCGAAGCCGCGCGCAGAGCGGCGATCCCGATCGCCGGCGTCGGTCTGCCCGGCCACTTCGTGGTCGGTCACTTCGGCGCAGACCCGCCCGTGCTGCTGGATCCCTTCGCCGGGGGTGCCCAGGTCAAGACCGATGCTCCACGGGACCTCGTCAGGCCCTGGCGAGCCGACGAGATCGCGATGCGGATGCTCAACAACCTCGTGGCGGCTTACGACCGGCGGGGGAACATCGGGGCCGCGATCCACGCCACCACGTTGCGTCTGGCGCTCCCCGCCAGCGCGTCGCAGCGCGACGTGCTCCAAGCCGAACTCCAGGCCATGCAAGCGCGGCTCAATTGATCCACATCTGTCTCGGACGAGCCGCACCACCGTCGCAGGAACTGTTGCTCAGCTGAGACGCCGGCGGTGCCGGGCGGGCAGGCCCTCCGGCGGCCGCTGGTCGTGGCGCAGTAGCGTGTGGCCGGTCCACCGTGAGTGCTGTGACGCCCCCAAGGCTCTATTACATGCCGCGTACTCGCTCGAGCCGAGTGCTGTGGCTCCTGGAGGAGGTCGGCGCCCGCTACGAGCTGACCGAGATCCGAGGTGGCCAACGCCGATCGGTTGAACATCTCGCCCGCCATCCGCTGGGGCGTGTTCCGGTGCTCGAGCTCGGCGATGGCCGGATGCTGTTCGAGTCGGCGGCGATCTGTCTCCAGTTGGCAGACCTCAATGCGAACGCCGGGCTGATTCCTGCGATCGGCTCGTCTGAGCGAGCGCTGGTCTACCAATGGGTCATGTTCGCCGTGACCGAGCTCGAGGCGCCGCTGTTTCGCTGGCTTCGCGACATCGGCGACGGGACGTCCGAATCCGCGGACAGGGATCGGTTCGTCCAGGCCGCCACGGCGCTGGAGTCGGCGCTCGCGGAACGCGACTGGCTGGTCCAAGACACATTCACCGTGGCTGATGTGATGTGCGCGAGCGTGCTCGAGGGAGCACATTCGCGGAGGCTCCTGGCCGACTGGCCCGCGCTGAGGGCCTACGTCGAGCGCAGTCAGGCGCGTCCCGCCTACGCGAAGGCTGCTGCGATCTCGGATCGACCACGCAGTTAGCGTCACCCCTCGAGTCCCGGCGGCCACGGATGCTCGGTAGAGAAGAGAGTCTGATCTGGACGGCTCCAATGTGACCGAGTGCACACTGCACTGTCGCGCTGACGCAGGTCGTGGGAATGGGTCAGTTCACGCCGGAGCCCGTCCCGGGGGCGCCAGCCGGCGGCGGAGTCGCTGGAGATCCTGGTCGCTCAGTCCGTGACCGGTGAGCCAGGCCGCAGATCCACCGAACCGCTCGTCAACCAACTCGAGAACGCGCTCCATCGTCCCCACGATGGGGGCGTGCTGCTGGGGATCGTGCCCTTCGAGTTCCGCACGGTAGGTCGAGGAGCTGACCAGGCGCGCCACGATCGCATCGATACGCTGGCGGGTTGCGAGGTAGTCAGCGACGATGCGTGGTCGATCCACGCCGGCTGCGTCCAGCGCGAGCGCGACCAATACCCCGGTACGGTCCTTGCCGGCCGCGCAGTGCACCAGCACCGCGCCGTCGGCGCGAGCGATCGTGCGCACGGTGCCGACAACGGAGTCCGGACGTCGACGCAGGTAGCTGGTGTACGCGCGCACGGCGGGCGGCTCATCGGGCGGATCGCTCTCGCCGGCCGGCCCCCAGGGCTTGACCGTGTCGGCGTCGAGATCCGTGTTAGCACCGGAGTCCGGGTACAGCGAGCGGTGCTCGATGCGCACCGCGACCTCGGCTGTCAGAGGTCCCGGCCCCTCCAGCTCGACCTCGACGTCGGTCCGCAGATCAACCACCACCTCGAGCCCCTCCTCCACGATGAGTGTGCGCACGTCGCGCGCGCTCAACGACTGCAGGTTGTCTGCTCGAAGCAACGCGCCGGGAACGACGACACGCGCGTTGACCGCCCCGTCAAGGGCGATCCAGGCGGGGGAATGGTTCTCAACGCTCACTCCTGGATCGTCGCAGGGCGTCCGTTGCCACGGCTCGTCACGTTCCCGGGTGGTGTCAGACGGTGTAGGCGAGGATGACGATCCCCGTCTCCAGGCGCGTGACCCGGGCGAGCTCGAAGTTGCCCACGGCGCCATCGCGGTACAGGAGGTCGCCGGCGCCGCCGCGGCCGATCAGAAACGGGTGGACCCACAGACGTAGGTGGAGTTGATCATGCGGCGCATGGGTGGGTCTCCTAGCGCGGGGTGGGGGCGATGTTGTGGTTGAGGTGGAAGGTGTTGTCGGGGTCGTACATGTCCTTCAGACCGGTGAGCCGGCGCACCTTATCCGGGGTATAGGCGCGGTTGAGGCCGTCAGGTCCCTCGTCGTTGAGGACGTTGACGTAGGCGCCGGCGGCGAACGGCTCGAGCTTGGCCGCGGAGCGGCGGGCGGTCCGCATTCGAGCCTCGTCCTCCCGGGCTTCGGTCCAGCGCGCGGCGGCGACGTACTCGAACTGCGTGTGCCGATGGCTGAAGGCCGAGTCGCCGTCGTCGACGTCGGCGATCGCCCCGCCGTAGGTCTGGAGGCTGATGCCAAGCGCGGGGTCGGCACCGGCGAGCAGAGCGTCGATGGCTGCATCCGGGAGCGCCGGGAGGTAGTGGCCCTTCCAGTAGCGGCGCATGGTGTGCCCTTGATCGCTGTCGTCGCGTCGCTGCAGTTCGACGTAGGACGGCGCTGTGATGCTCTCGGCGTGCGGGCGCCCGAGCGCCCGCAGAGCCGAGAGCAGGGTGGCGCCCTTCGCCGAATCGCCGATCCAGACGTATCCGACCTCGATCCGGTCGCCGCTGATGGTGGCGGTGAACGTCGCCTCGCGGGGAGCCCTGAGCGCCAGTTCACGCCAGCCGCTGATCACGGCCGGGGCGTCAGCGGCGGCGTAGGCGAGTTCGGCGACCAGTGTCTGACCGCCGACCGGGTGCAGGCAGAACTCGAATTCCGTGACGATCCCGAAGTTCCCACCGCCGCCGCGCAGGCCCCAGAACAGCTCGGGGTGCTCGTCGGCGCTGGCCCGCAGGACGTCGCCGTCGGCGGTGACGAGCGTGTACGCAAGGACGTTGTCGCACGTCAGGCCGTACTGGCGGGCGAGCCAGCCCATGCCGCCGCCGAGGGTCAGGCCGCCGACCCCGGTGTGGGAGACGTTGCCGGCGGTGGTCGCGAGTCCGTACCGCTGAGCGGCGCGGTCCAGCGCACCGAGCATCGCGCCGCCCTGCACGCGGGCGCGCCGGCGCTCGGGATCGATCACGACGGCACACATCGGCCGTAGATCGATCATCAGCCCGTCGTCGGGGACCGACAGCCCGGCGATGTTGTGCCCGCCGCAGCGGACCCCGATCTCCAGCTCGCTCTCGCGAGCCAGGCGCACGGCCGCGATGACGTCGGCCGTGGTGGCGCAGCGAGCGACCGCGCGCGGGCGGCGATCGATCATGGCGTTCCACACGAGACGGCTCTCGTCGTATCCGGGCTGGCCGGCGGTGATCAGGGCGCGACCGAGCCGGTCACGGGGGGTGATGGGGGAGGCGGTGGTGGTCATGGCGTCAGACTCCCAGCAATCGGTCCGGTCTGTAAGCTCCAATTCACCCGTGGTTCTCAATACCAATTCCCCCATCGCCACGGACCTGTTGATCACCTTGGATCGTGCCGGCACGCTCGCCCTGCACCAGCAGGTCGAGACGGCGATCCGCGAGGGAATCCGCTCGGGTCGGTTGCCGCAGGGGGCGGCGCTGCCGCCGACGCGAACGCTGGCCACCGACCTCGGTGTGTCACGCGGGGTCGTTGTCGAGGCCTACGCCCAGCTGTCAGCCGAGGGCTACCTCACAAGCCACAGCGGCGGCTACACCCGCGTGGCCGCCACGACGAACCCGGCCGTCGCCCCCGGCAAGCCGGGCCACGCCGCCGGCCGGGCCGAAGCCTCGCGTCGACTTTGGCTACGGTCGCGCCAACCTGTCGGCGTTCCCCCGCGCGGCCTGGCTGCGGTCGGTCCGGCGTGTGCTCAGCGAAGTGCCCGATGATCGGCTCGGATATCTGGACGGCCAGGGCGCACCGGAGTTGCGCCAGGCACTCGCCGAATACCTCAACCGGGTCAGGGGCACGGTTGCCCGGCCCCAGAACATGGTCATCACCGCCGGCTACGCCCAGGGAGTCGCTCTGCTCCTGGGCGCGCTGGCCGCGTCCGGCGCCTCACGGTTGCTCGTCGAGGACCCCTCGGCCAACGACGACGCGCGTGTCATCGCTGGATCGCACGGGCTCGACGTCGTCGGCGTCCCGGTCGGTCCGGACGGGGTGCGGTTCGCGGCCTTGGAACGGCTCGACGCCGACGCCCTGATCCTCACCCCATCTCATCAGTGGCCGACTGGTGCAGTGCTGTCCGCCGAGGCCCGCACCGCGGTGGTGCGGTGGGCGCGGGCTCGCCGAGCCCTCATCATCGAGGACGACTACGACGCTGAATTTCGTTACGACCGCGCACCGGTGGGAGCGATCCAAGGGATCGCTCCCGATCTTGTCGCCTACGCCGGCACCGCGAGCAAGACGCTCGTGCCAGGCTTTCGATTGGGTTGGCTCATCCTGCCCGCGCAGCTCGTGCCAGTGGTCGCCGACGCAAAGCTTCTCGCCGACCGCGGCTCGCCCATACTCGACCAGCTCACGTTCGCCAACTTCCTGCGCCGAGGTGAGTTCGACCGCCACCTGCGGCGGCTGCGGCCGGTCTATCGCTCGCGGCGCGACGCGCTCGTCGCTGCGCTCGCGCAGCGGCTGCCGAAGCTGCGTCCGGTCGGAGTCGCCGCCGGGCTGCACCTCGTTGCCCTGCTTCCGCCGGGGCTCGACGAAACAAGGGTGGTCAACGCGGCAGCCATCCACGGCGTCAAGGTCGCCGGACTCGCCCCCTACCGCCTTTCTCCCTCGTCTGAGGGCGGGCTGATCTTCGGATACTCAAACTTGTCCGAGGCGAGGATCCGAGTCGGAGTCGATCTCCTCGCCCAGGCCATCGACGGGTTGTGCCGGCGCGCCCGGTAGCGGCCACTGCGCAGACTTGGGGGGCTGCCGGCCACCCCCGGCGGACTGCTGAGGCGGCCGGGAACTCCGTACACTGTTTCCGGATCGGCCACTGCCGATAGGGGCCCAGAAGAGCCAGCGACAACAGGCGGTCTGGACGATGACGCGTGTGGTGATCATCGGGGGCGGGATCGGTGGTGCGACGGCCGGGTGTGCGTTGGCGCAGGCCGGCTTAGAGGTGTCGGTGTACGAGGCGGCGCCGGAGCTCAAGGAGATCGGCGCAGGAGTGGCGCTGCATCCCAACGCGATGCGGGTGCTGAGGATGATCGGGGTGGAGGACGCGGTGCGCCGAGTCGCGGGTCGCTCGGAGTGGTCGGTGACGCGCAACTGGAGGACGGGCCGGATGATCTCGAAGATCAGCCGAGACCAGCAGGCGGCAACGTTTGGTCTCACCGGCGCAACGGTTCACCGTGCGGACCTGCTGAACGCGATCGCCGCAGCGCTGCCCGACGGGAGCGTCACCCTGGGCAAGCGCTGCGTCGCGGTCGAGTCGCACAGTGAGGTGGCGGTGGCTCGCTTCGCGGATGGAAGTGAGATCGAGGGCGACGTCGTCATCGGCGCTGACGGCATCCATTCGCGCGTGCGTGCTGCCCTCTTCGGCCCCGACGATCCCCGGTTCACGGGAAAGATCTGCTACCGCAGCGTGATCCCGATCGATGCGGTCGCGGGCGACCGGCCGGCCAGCGACAACGCGCAGTGGCTGGGTCCACACGGCACGATCGTCCTCTATCCCGTGCGGGGCGAGGAGCTCATGAACGTCGTGTGCCACTACGACGATGAGCACTACCGGCATGAGTCGTGGATCAACGAGTGCGATCGCCAGGAGGTACTCGACCGCTACAGCGGATGGCATGAGTCGCTCCTACGCATCTTTGAGGCTGGCACGACGTGGTACAAGTGGGCGCTCTACGACCGCGACCCGATCCCACAGTGGACGCGGGAGCGAATTACCGTCCTCGGCGATGCGGCGCATCCGATGCTCCCCTACCTGGGGCAAGGGGCATGCCAGGCGATCGAGGACGGCGCGGTCCTCGCCGCCGCCCTGGCGGCGGAGCCCCACGATGTGAGCCTCGGGCTTGGTCGCTACGAGCGCACCCGCCGGCCGCGAGCCAGCCGGGTCGTGCTCGCCGCACGCGAGCGGGGTGCCAGCAACCATCTGAGCTCCCCGCTGACGGCGTTCAAGCGGGATATCACGATCGCGCTGCGCCGGCGATTTGCCAAGGACGATGAGGGTCGCGGCGCCGCCTGGATCCCCGAGTATGACGCGACCTCGCGTGATGTCCTGGCCTCCTGACTGCCCGGTCGAGCCGCAGCGGCACGGTCGGCGCTGATCGTCGGTCTCTGATCCGGACCGGCCGGGGTGAGAGAATGACGGTCGTCAGCCAACCGGCGGGAGCGTGAAGCGTGAAGATTTACGAGCCGGCCCGTGAGACGGGCGTCGAGATCATCAGACGGTATGGCGAGCTCGCAGACCGAGGCGGCGTCCCTGAGGCGGCGGCGCGAGCATGGACCGAGTCGGGGTTTGATGACGCGATGACGGCGAAATGGTTAGATGCGCGTTGCTTTCACCCCAATGCGGCCCGCTCACTGGTCGAGCTCGGCGTGACGCCAAAGCAGGCCGCCGTGCGCACGCGTGACGGCAGCGGCGACTACGTTGACACGATCGGCTACAAGGTTGCCAATGGCGACCTGACGCCTCGCCAGGGCGCCGCGCGCAGCATGTCGAGCCGATGATGTTCATGGGCGGGTGGAGTCCGAGCCGAGGCGCCGCGAGCGCTCGTCGATTGTGAGAGCTCGTTCACATCGCGCTGTGTGACGGTTTGTCTGAGGGCATGTGCGGTACCCCTGAGGCAAGACCTAGCCGGGCTCGCGGAATGCTTTCGCGCAGCCCCGGGGTCTGGGGGAGGAGCACGAGGTACGCACCCTTCGAACCCGAGGAGTCAAGAGCACATGCCCGCACATCCCGCCGAAAATCTACGATCCGTCGTCCGCGATGGCATCACCCGCACGGTGGGGGCCGTCGGGCTGCTCGGGATCGCCCTGATCCACACGATCGATGCGCCCGGTCACTTTGTCGGAGGACCGGACACGTGGCTCGGCGTCGCGTACGTCGGGCTGATCGCGTCCTGCCTGATCCTCGCTGCCGTGCTCGTCTTCGTCGGTGGCCGCCGCGTCTGGCTGGCTGGCGGCGGGCTGGTCGTGACGACGCTGATCGGCTTCATGCTCAGCCGGGTCACCGGGCTACCGGGTGACTCCGCCGACATCGGCAATTGGGGCGAGGCCCTCGGGATCGCGTCGCTGTTCGTCGAGGGGTCGTTCCTGATGCTCACCGCCGGCGTCCTTGGTTCCCGCGTCCCTGAGTCCGCCCAGGCTGTCGGCGCCGAGCCGGCGCGTGCGCGCCGCATCCTCACATCGATCGCAGCCTGACTTTGCGCGACCGGAGCACGGTGAGACGATTGAGGTGGTGTCGTCCAACACAAGCTCCGGAGCCAGCCAGGCAAAGCGGCGGCTGATCGCCACGAGGCCGTACGGGGGCCGTCGCAGTGCGCGACGGCGGCTGTCTCGCGGGCGGGTTCTAGCGTGCAATGGATGGAGGTCACACATCGCCGGCGCGTCGAGGCCCTGCTGGCCGGTGCCGCTGCCGAGCACGCCAGTCTCATGTCGCATCTGTCGCCCGAGTTGCAGGCGTCCGTTCCGGTCGACGCCCAGGGGGTCACGCAGGCCATCGACCACCTTGCGACGGCGGCCGGTTTGTCGCTTACCGAGCGCCACGCGCTGATCCGCCCGCACTCCGTCAATCCGGCCGTGCTGCACGCCCGCGTGTTCGGGCGCGCGCCGCTCGCGCGCGAGACGGTGATCGCCTCGTTCGTCGATGGCGCGCGGGTGCGCGCCGATGCGCTGGCCGCGCTCGCCGACGTGGTCGGGGGCGAGCCGCTCGGCCAGGAGGTTCGGCGGTTGCTCGTCGAGCATCCTCCTCCGGTTGACGCCGACGGAGACGAGGTCGTGCCCGCTCTGCGCGCCACCTATGCCGCGCAGGAGCGGGCGGCCGTGATGATCGCCGAGAGCCTTGATGACGACTAGGCCCCACGCTCGCCCCGGCGGTCGCCTGTTAGCACCTGGTGATCCCGGCCGGTCGGGATGTAACGGCCTGCCGTGGACGGGTTGCTCTCGGATATGAGCACCGGATTCATATCGCTGGCCCGCCGTCGCGTGCACGGGCACCTGTGGCCGATTCTGCAGACGGGCGTCGCCGCGGCCGGAGCCTGGTATGCCGCCGTGCTGCTGGGGGTCGAGCACCGGCCGGCGTTCGCCTCGATCGCGGCCGTGATCTCACTGGGCGCGGCGTTCGGCGAGCGCCGCCAACGGGCGGTGCAGTTGATTGCCGGGGTGATGCTCGGAATCGTCTTGGCCGATCTGCTGGTACGGGCGATCGGCACCGGGTTGCCGCAGATCGGACTGCTCGTCGTGCTCGCGATGCTGGCCGCGGTCATCCTCGGAGGCGGAGAGCTGCTCGTCACCGAGGCGGCCGTGTCGGCGATCCTCGTCTCGACGTTGTCCTCGACGCCCCAGGTGCGTCTGCTCGAGGTGTTGATCGGGGGTGGCGTGGCGCTCGCGGTTCACACACTCGTGTTCCCGCCTGATCCCGTGTTCTCGGTCGCGCGCGCCACCAACACCGTCTTCAGCGAACTCGGAGCCATCCTGCGGGATGCGGCCGGCGCACTGGGGGCCGGTGATGCGCGGCCCGCCGAGGCTGCAGCGCAGGGCGCTGAGGATCTGGAAGCTGAAGTTGCCGGCCTGACGCAGGCGGTGCTCACCGGCAGCGACACCGCCCGCTGGGCGCCGCTAAGGCGCGGATCGCGCCCCGAGCTCGGCCGCTATGCACGGACCGCGCCCCATGCCGCGCTGGCGGCGCGCAGCGCCCGAGTCCTTGCTCGCAGCGTCCAGCGTTACGTCCGCGGCGGCAACCCACCGCACTCCGAACTGGCGGATGCGATCCGTGATCTGGGGCTCGCCGCCTGGGAGCTGCCGGCGCAGTTCGACGAGCCCTGGCGCAGCGGTGACGTGCTCCGCCTCGCGCTGCAGGCTGCCGGACGAGCGACCGCCGCCACGACCAAGGACGCCAACATCGCGCTCACCGAGATCGCCGGCCAGGTGCGGTCGATCGCGATCGACCTGGTCAGAGCTTCCGAGGCCGGCGAGAGCGATCACGGCGCGCTCATGGAAGCGCCCACCGAGGAACTGCTGGCCGCGCTGCCGCTTCCCGAGCCTGTCGCCTAACGCGGCGACCACGGGGTGACAGGCCGCTCGTGACGCTCGCCGTCGACCACCAGATCGACGCGTTCGTTGAAGAACGCGATCCGGTCTCTGACCTCGGCGGCCTCACGGAGCGGGTCGGTATAGCTCCATGCGATGTCCTCGTCGCCCTCCATCGACCGATACGAAGCCTGGCCCTTGTAGGCACACAGACTCGTCGTCGAACTCGGGCCGAGCACCCCGGAAACCACGTCCTCGGGTCGGAGGTAGTACCGCACGGGCAGCATCGACTCGAACAGCAGGTACGGGTCGGCGGAATCGGCGACGAGTTCGCCGTCGCGTTCGACGCGAACATGGCGTGAGCTGTGGACGACCTCGATCCGGTGAAACGGATCGCGGGGATGACCTATGTTGGGCTCGTCCTCTTCGTACCAGGCATCAAAGGCCTCGAAGTCAAGGAGGATGCGCCCGGAGAGCGCTTCGTCGAAGAGCCGGAAGGCGGCCGCCCCACGTTCGACGCCCTGGGTGCGGATGTCCAGCGGTTCGCCGTCTGCGGTGTGCACGAAGAACGGGATGCTCGGGTCATAAACCGGGCGATCGCCCATCCGGGGGATCGCCAGACCGGCCCCGGCCTCGCTGGATCGCTCCGAGGTCCCGAGGTCGGCCGCGATGTCCTCAAACGGAACGCAGTAGCTGGGGACCACTCGCTTGGGTTCCCACACCACCGCGGCACGGTCACTGTCGATCACCGTGCGCCCGCCGAGCATGCCGCGGATCCGCTTCTCGATCGGCTCATAGCGAAGCTGGCCGAGCCCTTCCATGAACAGGTCTCGCAAGCGAGTCCCCACGCGACAAACATCCCACACCCGGTCGCGCGGCGCAAGACCTGCGGCCGACCTTCGCGAGAGGTCCAATGCCGCGGCGTTCGGAGCTCACGAGCTTGACGACCGGCAACACTAAGGTCTGAGTCGCGCCGGCCGATATTCGTGGTGTGAGGGCTCACCGCAATCGCCGGTCGTTCGTCCTCGGAGTCCTGCTCTTCTCCGGCGCCTGCGCCGCCCTGATCTGGGCGGTGATCCGAGCTCACGGGACCGGGGACTACCAGCTTCACGGCTCGGTGGCGGGAGACAACGCCGCGCCGGCGATCGATGCCCTCCTGCACGGTCGCCTGGCCGGCCTGGTCCACGTGCAGCCGCTGATGGGACTCACCTCGGTCGTGTGGCGCGCCCTGTTCGCCGGTCTGCCTGAGTGGCTCGGCGGCGGCCCGGGGCTGGTCTACGGAATCGGCTGCGGCGCCTGCCTGCTCTCCGCGGTTGCACTTGTCGCCTGGCTGGCCAGCCGCGCCGCGTCGATCAAGGAACTTGCCGCCGTCACGGCCGCCGGAGCGCTGATCGTGGCCGGCCCGGCGACGCTGCACGCAGTGCGCGTCGGGCACCCCGAGGACGTGCTGGCCATGGTGCTCGCAACCAGCGCCGTGATCTGCGCCGCTGCCGATCGGCGCGGATGGGCCGCCGTGCTGCTCGGCCTGGCGATCGGCACCAAGCAGTGGGCCCTGCTCGCCGTACCGTGCGTGCTCCTCTCGCTCTCGGACACCCGGTCAGCGGTGGCCGCGAAAGCGGCGCTGATCGCGTTGCCCGCCGCCGGCTTGCTTCCGCTGGCAAGCCCCGGGGCATTTGCGCGAGCCGACGGCTTCGTCGGCAGCATCACCTTCATCGATCCCTTCAGCATCTGGTGGCTGACGGGTCCGCGGCCGCTCAACGCTCCTCCGTTCACCAGCCCACACCAGCTGCCATTCGGCGTGACACGATCCGAGGCCGCCGCCACCGCGCTGGTCCTGGCGCTGGCGGCCATCTGGATCTATGGTCGGCGGGCTCAAGCGGGTCGGGCCCCACGGGTCGACGGGCTCGCGTTGCTGGCTCTGGTCGGCCTCTTGCGATGCGTCGCTGATCCGGATCCGCTGACCTACAACTTCGTCGCCCTCATTATCCCGCTCGCCGCCTGGGAGGCCGCGAGCCTGAAGAGGCTGCCGATCGTCACCGCTCTCACCTGTGCGGTGCTCGCGCTGCTGCCCACCGGCGCGGTCGCCTTCTACGCCGGGAGCGGCTTGTTCCTCCCGGCTCCGGTTCTCAACGTCCTCTGGATCGCCGGTGCCGTCGCTCTCGCCGTCTATCTCACGCCCCGTGCGTTTGATCCCCGCCCCGCGCTCGGCGCACCCCTCGAGCTGCCCGGCGCGATGCTTGCACCGGCAACCGGACAACCCTAGGGGTTGCACGGTCCCGGGCGATCCCCCCTCTCGTCCGCCCCGGGAAGGCTGGGGCGAAATCGGCGTCTTCAACGGTGAGCCACTCCGCAAACCCGGGAGCAACATGCCTCTGAAACGTCGTTCTGTCCCAGTCCTGATCGCCGTGATCGGCGGATCCGCGATCGCCGTCCTCACGAGCCTGGCGCTGGCCAAGTCCAAGCCGGCACTCGCCACGGCGAAGAACGCGACCATCGGCAAGACGATCGTCGTCGATTCGCACGGGCTCACCGTCTACGCCTTGAGCCCGGAGACGACCCGCCACCTGCTCTGCACCAAGGCGAACGGGTGCTTCAAGTTCTGGCCGCCGGTGACGGTGTCCTCGGCCAAGGCCAGCCTCACGGCTGCCATAGGCGTCAAGGGAAAGCTTGGGGTTCTTCATCGCGACGGGCTGTTCCAGGTCACGCTGGCCGGACGCCCCGTGTACCGCTTCGCCGGCGACGCCTCCAAGCGAGGCAACGCCAAAGGCCAGGGGCTCCACGGCTTCGGCGGGGTCTGGCACGTGGTGTCGGCCTCCAACCCGCAGCCGAGGATGAGCACGACCACCACCTCGGCCACGTCAACGACCCCGTATCCGACGTACTGATCGGCGAGATGGCATACGGGAGCGCGCGCCGGCGGCCGGCATGCCGCTCACCCCGGTCCGCCGGCTCGTGCCGGCCGGCGCGCATGCCGAGCGCGGCGATCCCGCGAATCGTGCGGGACACTGCGCGTGGTGAGCTCGCATGAGATCCACCATCTGCTGCACCACTACGGCTGCGGGCTGGTGTTCGCCGTCGTCGCCTTGCAGGCACTCGGCGCCCCGCTGCCGGGTACGACCGCGCTCATCGCCGCGGCGCTGTATGCCGCCACGAGCCATGGGCTGCCGATTGTTGGGGTGATTGCGGCGGGTGCTCTTGGTGCGCTGGCCGGAACGAGCGCCGGTTTCGCGCTGGGTCGCTGGCGCGGAGAGCAGTTGGTCACAATCGCCGCTCGTCACCTGCGGGAGGGCCCCGAGCGCGTGGCGGTGGTGCGGCATGAGTTCGCGGCTCACGGGGGCGCATTGCTGTTCATCGGGCGGTTCATCAGCGGGCTGCGAAACATCACCGGACTGCTCGCCGGAGCGAGCGGTATGCCGGTCGGCCGCTTTGTCACTCTCAGCGCCGCGGCCGCGACAGCCTGGGCGCTGATCAACGGCCTCGAGTACTACTGGTTCGGCGACGCGCTGGCCGGAGCCGACGGCTGGGTCCAGGTCGTCCTGATATGCGCTGGGGTCGCCTGGCTGGTCGTCTCGCTCACGGTGCTTCGCCGGCGCGCGCTGAGACGCTGGCGGGCTGCGTCCGAGCTCGTCGACACGAAGTAAGCGCCGACGGCCGGGCGCGCCGCCCAGGCCGAAGGACTCACCGGCTACGTTTCAGTGAGCGACACGACAGTGATCGGAGGCGGTATGGCTGACGACGAGCGGCGGCGGTTGCTGGCAGACGGCAACGTCATCCCCACGCTCGGACTCGGGGTGTGGCAGGTCCCTGAAGGTCCCGAATGCGAGAACGCGGTGCGGTGGGCCCTGGAGTTCGGCTGTCGCCACATCGACACCGCCCAGGCGTACGGCAACGAGGCCAGCGTCGGACGAGCCCTGCGCGAGAGCGGTGTTCCCCGCGACGAGGTCTTCATCACGACGAAGTTCTATCCGGCGCGCAGCGATCCGGCGGCCGAGGCCGAGGGGAGCCTCCAACGTCTCGGGGTCGATCAGGTCGATCTCTACATCGTGCACTGGCCGCAGAAGGGGCCGACGTGGGCGTGGCCGGGGATGGAGGCCGCCCAGGAGCGGGGCTACACCCGTTCGATCGGCGTCTCGAATTACAGCGTCGATCAGCTCGACGAGGTCATGTCCGTCGCGAGCTCGCCGCCGGTCGTCAATCAGGTCCAGTTCAGCCCGTTCGAGTATCGCCGCAGGCTGCTGGAGGTGTGCAACGAGCGCGACGTCGGGCTTGAGGCCTATAGCCCGCTCGGGACGGGCCGTCATCTCTCCGACCCGGTCGTCGCGCAGATCGCCGAGCAGGTGCAACGGACGGCCGCCCAGGTCCTGATCCGCTGGTGTCTGCAACGCGGCACGATCGTCCTGCCCAAGTCGACGCACCGGGAGCGGATCCAGGCCAACGCCCAGGTCTTCGACTTCCAGCTATCCGGCGACGAGATGCAGGCTCTGGACAGCCTCGATCGGACCAACGGCACCGGCGAGGCGCGCGAGAGCACGTGGTGGTGACCCCAGACGGCATTGTGACGACGCTATGACCTGCTCGTCGGTCGGGGCGCGCGCGGAGACGCGGGTCGCCGTCACGGCTTGACGGCGACGGGCTCCATCCGCTCCGCGGCGGGGACCTCGGTGTCGGCCCGGAGGCCGACACCGCCCAGGGCAATCGTCGCCTTGGCCGTCACCAGGTGGTAGAGGATGAGCAGCTGGACGAGCGCCAGCGACTCGGACCGGTGCAGGTTGGTCCCGATCGTGTACTCGCCCAGGCGATCGGAGCGCAGGTGTGTTGCGAAGTGCAGCTTCTCCCAGATCGCCTCCTCGATCTCGGCGGCGACGTCGCGATCCATGCTCCCGGGAACGCCGACGTGTCGCTCGGTGCCCACTTCGCAGAGCGTGATGCCGCGATCGCCATCGCCGATGAACGGCGACAGGTCGGGATGCGGAAGCATGTCGCGGAGGATCATCTCGGCGTCCAGGGCATCGGGGGCGCCGTTGTCGCCCGGTGGCTGGAAGGCGACGACCATGTCGGCGTGGCGCTCCTGCGGGCGGATGAACTCCGCCGAGTCGGATTCGCGTTTGTCGAGCTCCTTGAGCACCTGATCGGTCGTGTAGCCCCGCCGGGAGGTGTCGCGCGAGACCTTCCACCGCCGCCGCAGGTCTTCGGGCGGCGCCAGGTAGACCCGGACGTCGTAGCAGCGGCGAAGCGCGGCGTTGTGGTAGCCCAGCAGGCCCTCGACGATCGTGAACGGCTTCGGGTCGACATACACGGGCGGCCCGAAGGTCCCGTCGCCGTGGACGTAGACGGGCTTGAGGATCGGCTCGCCCCGGCGCAGGTGGTCAAGGTGCTGGGACATGATGTCCAGGTAGTTGCAGTCCGGATGCAAGGGTGTCATCTGGCGCTCGGCGCGCTGCTTGCGGTCATAGCGGTGATAGTCGTCGGTGGAGACGGCCGTCACCTGCTGCTCGCCGAGGATGCGAACGAGGCCTCGGGTCATCGTGGTCTTTCCCGCCGCTGAATCGCCGACGACTCCGAGGATGATGGGGCGCGGCATGGTGTCCCTCCTAGGTCGTGGCTGATCCGGCGAGGACAGAGCTCTGCAGGATGTCATCGGGCTCGATCGTGACCAGGTCGCGTTTCGTCAGCTTCCTGTGTGATTGAAACAGGCGGGTCGCCTGGCGCAAGCGGGCACGTTCGATCGCATTGCGGATGCTGCGTCCATGGGCGAAGCGAGGCCGCAGCACCCGCGCTTCGATGTACTCGCGCAGGGCGCGGTCGGCGTCGTCGCTCATCTCATACCCCTGTCGGTCGACCATCAGCCGCGCGATCTGGAGCAGTTCGTCGACGTCGTAGTCGGGAAATCGGATGTGGTGGGCGACACGCGAGCCCATGCCGGGATTCGCCTGGAAGAACTCCTCCATCCGGTCGGCATATCCGGCCATCACGACCACCAGGTCCTGGCGCTCGGACTCCATCACCTGGAGGAGGACCTCAACGGCCTCCTGGCCGTAGTCACGTTCGTTCTCCTGGCGGTGCAGGTAGTAGGCCTCGTCGATGAACAGGACGCCGCCCAGAGCGCGCTTGACGACGTCCTTGGTCTTGGGCGCGGTGTGACCGACGTACTGGCCGACGAGGTCATCCCGCGTCACGGAGACCAGATGCCCCTTCTCGATGTAGCCGAGCCGGTGCAGGATGCTGGCCATGCGGAGGGCGACGGTCGTCTTGCCCGTCCCCGGGTTGCCGGTGAAGCTCATGTGAAGCGTCGGTCGCTGGGAGCCGAGATCCATCTCGGCGCGGAGCCGATCGATCACCAGCAACGCGGCGATCTCGCGGATCCGTTGCTTGACGGGCGACATCGCGATCAGGTCACGGTCCATCTCCTCGAGGACCGCGTGCACCCGGGAGCTGTGGACCACCGACTCCACGTCGGCGAGGCCGTCGGAGACGGCCGCCGAGAAATCGACGGTCGCCACCGCGGAGCCCGCCCGGGCACCGTCGGCGGGGCGGACGACCCGTCCGCCGAACTCGTCGGAGAAGGACGGCGAACCGCGATCGCGCGAGCCGAAGCCCCGCGTCCCAGCCGGCCCCTCCTGGGCCTCGGGATCGAGTGGCCGGCCCGTGGTATCAAGTCCACGGGGCGCCATCAGGACTCGCCGATCCCATCGTCACGTGCGGCGCCGAAGCCGTTCGCCGTCGCGCCACCGTTCGAGTCGCCCTGGGGAGAGTCACGGCCCGGCGTCGCGTTCTGGACGGCAGCCGGATCGCGCGTGCTCGCGAGGTCGCCGCGGTTTCCGTAACGAACTCCGACCGGATCCACGGTCGCGTAGGAGTGGATGGTGTAGCGCATCTGGCGATCGGACTTCTCCTGGCGCTCGAGACGGAACCCCGGCTCCTGCGCCGGCCGGTTGACCATGAAACTGAGCCGCGACGTCTGACGCCCGAGCGAGTTGTCGTAGCAGACCACCTTGACGTAGTGGTTGGGGTACGCGCGGCGGCACGCCTGGATGTCGCGCATGGCGACGTCGGACTCCGAGGGAGCCAGGTCGAACTCCGGCTGGTTCCACATGTCCCAGTAGCTGTTGCGAGGATGCGGATCGTCGGTGTACTCGACCATGATCGCCCAGCTGTTCTCGAGCGCGTAGCGGAGCTGCGCCTCGATCTCGTCGTCGGTCAGGTCCTTAAGGAACGAGAATGTCCCTTGGGTGATCCTCATGACTGTCTCCTCCCGCGGGGCTAGCGACTGACCGTGGGGGTGGCCACGGCGTCAGGGGTGTCGGTCGACTCGAAGTCGAACGTGATGTCCTTCCAGACCTCGAGTGCGGCGTCGAGCTCGGGGCAGCCCTTCGCGGCGCTGCGCAGGATGTCGGGGCCCTCGGAGTAGTAGTCGCGGCCCTCGTTGCGGGCCTTGATCATCGCCTCGACGGCCACGCGGTTGGCGGTGGCGCCGGCGGCAATCCCCATCGGATGGCCGATCGTGCCGCCGCCGAACTGCATCACGACATCCTCGCCGAGGTAGTGCAGGAGCTGGTGCATCTGGCCGGCGTGGATGCCACCCGAGGCGACCGGCATTACCGGAGCCAGTGACGCCCAGTCCTGGTCGAAGTAGAGTCCGATCTGGGGATTGGCCTTGTTGAAGCGCTCGCGGCAGACGTCGTAGTAACCCTTGATCATGTTCGGGTCGCCCTCGAGTTTGCCGACCACAGTTCCGGCGTGGATGTGGTCGACGCCGATCATCCGGCACCACTTCGCAATGACGCGGAAGCTCACCCCGTGGGTCTTCTGGCGCGTGTACGTCCCGTGTCCGGCGCGATGCAGGTGCAGGAGCATCCCGTTGCGCCGCGCCCACTTCGACATCGACTGCATCGCCGTGTAGCCGATCGTCAGGTCCATCATGATGATCACGCTGCCGATCTCCTTGGCGAACTCGGCGCGCTCGTACATGTCCTCCATGGTCCCGGCGGTCACGTTCATGTAATGGCCCTTGACCTCGCCGGTGGCGGCCGAGGCCCGGTTCACCGCCTCGATCGCGTGCAGGTAGCGGTCGCGCCAGCGCATGAACGGCTGCGAGTTGATGTTCTCGTCGTCCTTGGTGAAGTCGAGGCCGCCGCGCAGCGCCTCATAGACGACGCGGCCGTAGTTCTTGGCCGACAGACCGAGCTTCGGCTTGGTGGTGGCGCCGAGCAGGGGGCGCCCGAACTTGTCGAGGTATTCGCGCTCCATCACGATCCCGTGGGGCGGACCCTGGAAGGTCTTGAGATAGTGCGGCGGGATCCGCATGTCCTCGAGGCGCAGCGCCTTGAGGGCCTTGAAGCCGAAGACGTTGCCGATGATCGACGAGGTCAGGTTGGCCACCGAGCCCTCCTCGAACAGATCGATGTCATAGGCGATCCGCGCGATGTACTGATCCTCGGACCCCGGCACCTTGTCGAGCTGATAGGCCTTGGCCTGATAGTGCTCATGGGGGGTGAGGCGGTCGGTCCAGACGACGGTCCAGGTCGCCGTCGAGGACTCGCCCGCCACCGCGGCCGCGGCCTCGATCGGGTCGACTCCGGGCTGCGGGGTGATCCGGAAGGCGCACAGGATGTCCGTGTCCTTCGGCTCGTAGTCGGCATCCCAGTAGCCCATCTCCGCGTAGGGGGTGACGCCTGCGGCCCAGCGATCCTTGGTCTTGGTGATGGGTGTGTCCTCCGCAATCGTCATGTCAGCCGAGCCTTTCGTTGACCTCCGTTCCTTCAGGTAAGCCCCTCGTCCTATAGAAGTCAATGACGGATTCTCCGTATTCGCATTGGCGTATCCCTATAGATGAGCCAACGGCGACCGTAAGCCCGAGGCCGTGTGGTCAGCGGGGACTTTCGATGGTTCGCCCCCGGCTGTCCGAGTACGGTCGACTCCCTTGTGATCGACGTCGCCTTCACCCGCAGCGAGCTGCACGCGGCGGATGTCGCGATCGTGATCGATGTTCTGCGAGCGACGTCGACCCTCACCGAGGGCCTGGCCGCCGGGTATCGGAGCGTGATCTGCGTCGACAGCGTGCACCGCGCCGGCCGCCTCCGGGCTCCGGGGCGCGTCATCGCCGGCGAGCAGCGGTGCGTCACCCCTCCGGGGTTCGACCAGGGGAACTCTCCCCGTGAGGCGATGTCGGTGCGGGGCGATGAGCTCGTGCTCGCGACGACCAACGGAGCTCCGGCGATCGTCGCCGCGGCTCACCATGCCCGGCATGTCCTGGTCGCGAGCCTGCTCAACCTCGACGCGGTGGTGGGAGCGCTCCGGGGGCTCGCCGGCCTCGAGCTGCAGATCGTCTGTGCCGGGACCGACGGCGCGCCGGCACTCGAGGACACCTACCTCGCGGGCCGGATCTGCGCGTCACTGCCGGGGGAACGGACCGATGCGGCGCGGATCGCCGAGGCGGTCGCCCATGGCTTCGAGACGCCGTTCGCTGCGCTCGCGGCCAGCACAGACGCCCGCGTGCTCGACGCGGCCGGTCTCTCTGCCGACATCGCGCACTGCGCGCAGGAGTCGACGCTGTCGCTAGTCCCGCGCGTGCGGCGCGCGGCGGATGGCATCGCCACGGTCGCCCTGGAGAGCGGCGCGACGCACGAACGAGGCGAACCGCTCGACCGGGGGTCGCACGGGTCCGACGGCCGAACGCAGCACGAACCACGGGCGGCTCGGCGGCCCGTCGGTGAGCACGAGTTCCCCCAGCCATCCCGAGGTGAGCTCGGGCTCGACGGCCACCCTGGACAGGAGCGAGACGCCGAGCCCGGCGCGGGCCGCCTGCTTGATCGCTCCGTTTGAGCCGAGCGTGAGCGTCGTCGGATCCAGGCCGCGGTCGGCGAGGAACTGCTCGTTGAGCCGGCGCGTTCCCGATCCGAGCTCGCGCAGCAGCCATGGCCGCCCCTCCAGCCGAGCCGACTCGATCGGGCCGTCGGCGATCCCCGGGTCGCCGGGCGCCGTGATGCAAGCGATGTCGTTGTCGGTCAGGGGCTCGGCGACCAGCCGGGCGTCGGAGCGCGGCTTACCCGCGATGGCGACGTCGACGGTGTGGTTGATCACGCGCTCGAGCACCTCGCGCTGATTGCCGACGGCGAGGGTGAGCTTGATGTCCGGATGCTGCTGAGAGAACGCCTGCATCAGGGGCGGGACGAACGACTCAGCGGCGGTCGTGACGGCGATGATCTGCAGCTTGCGGGCGACGGTCGCGGCCGCCTCGTGGGCAGCCTGCCGCCCCTGATCGAGCAGGCCGATCACGTCGGCCGCATACGGTGCGAAGGCCGCGCCCGCCTCCGTCAGACGGATGCCCCGACCCGAGCGCACGAACAACTCGCAGTCGAGCTCCCGGGCCAGGGCGGCGAGCGCCGAGGAGACGGACGGCTGAGTCACGACGAGCTCGTCGGCCGCCGCGGTGACCGATCCTCCCTGGACGACCGCGAGCAGCGTGTTGAGCTGGGTGAGAGTTATAGACACCCGTCAAACATTACAGGCCGACATATTGATAACCGCCATGTCACCGTCGCGGGCGGCGGACGAAAACGGCCCGCCCGCAGGGGATGGCGGCGCCGGCGGCAGAACGCGAGCAGAAGCGTCGTCTCGTCCATCAGTCTCTCACTCCGGCCGCCCGGCGGCCATGGCCGCCGGGTTGGTCGTGCTACGTCGTCCGCGCGTGCTGAAGGAAGAACCGCGTCATCTCGGCGGAGGAGTCGGGGCCCTCCGGATCGGTATACGAGCCGGCGGGACTGCCGCCGTACCAGGCATGGCCGCCTCCGTGCACGATCCAGGACTCGGCGACGGACATGCCGTCACCGTTGGTGTAGATCGTGCGACTGGAGGTGCGGCCCGTGCGGTCGACTGACTCACACGGTCCGTTCCGGCCGGTGATGTCCCCGGCCGCGCAGCGGCTGGAGACCAGCTTGTCGGCGTTGACCTTCGCGACGGTGCTGTCCCGGTCACCGTGGATGACGATCAACGGCACTGTGCTGGAGGGCTCCGGCGAGCCGCCGGTTCGCATCGCGGTAAACGCCGAGCTGACGTCGTGAGCAGCGCGGTACGCGAGGCCCGAGTGCACTCCGGCGGCGGCATAGAGGCTGGGATACGTGGCGGCCATGATCGCGGCCATCGCTCCGCCCGCGGAGAGCCCGGCGACATAGACACGAGATGGGTCAACGGCCAGGGTGCCGACCACGTGCCTGGTGATGCCGGCGATGATCGCGGGCTCGCCTGATCCGGCGCGCTGGTCGTCCGGGGAGAACCAGTTCCAGTAGCCCCCTTGGTTGGCCGCTCGTGACTGCTCGGGATAGGCGACGAGGAAGGTGTGCTCGTCGGCGAACGTGTTCATGCGGGTCCCGGCCGCGAAGTCAGACGCATTCTGGCTACCGCCGTGGAGCATCACGATCAGCGGGATGCCGCGCTCCCCGGCGTAGCCGCTCGGGAGATAGAGGTCATACCGCCGCGTCGCGTTTGCCTCGGTGTGGCTGAGGTGCCGGAGCTCGCCGCCATGGGTGGCGGCCGTGGCGGCCGGGATGCTCGGCGGCCCGAAGCGGCCGTCCCGAAGCAGCGCGGTCGCATCCGCCAATCGCCCGGCGCGCGTGAGCCGCAGTGCCTCGGCCATGCGGGTGTCCGTGATCGCGTCCACGACGTCAGGTGGTGCGCGCGGCAAGCGCGGCCTTGACGGCCGGAGGCGCCCGGAAGGCGCCCAGGACCTCGACAGCCGAAATCGTCGCCAGCGCAAGCTCGGGGGGCACATCGTCGGCGATCGTCGCCAAGCCGAGGACGCGAAGCTCGACCATGGCTCCCGCTCGTCTGATCTCCTCCAGATCGGTTCGGGTGTAGTACTCACTGCCCAGGGTGAGCGCACGCCGCGCCACCGTCCGCTCCACCGCGCTCGAGCGGGTGTCCAGTTGGCGGCGGATGGCGGAGCGAATGAAATCCGTGCGATTCGCGAAGAAGCCTTCGTCGACCAGCAGGTCGATCTCGCCGAGATCGACGAGCCCGACGTTGATCGTGATCTTCTCGCTCTTGTCGCGATCCGGACGCTTAACGGGGTCGTGAAGGGCAATTTCCATCTGTAGCCCATCCTAGCACCATCCAGTCAGATGGTGAAGCAGTCGGTCGGCTCGGTGCCGGGACGCCGACTAGAGTCAAAGGCAGCCTCCACCGCCTGAGTGCCGCTCCCGCATTCTTCCTGTGGCCCAGCCTCCCAGCGGAGCGACGAGGAGTGCGCATGCCGAAGAGTCAAAAGCAGGACCCTGCAAATCTGCAGCCGGGACCGGGACGGTCGACGTCCGAGCAGGCGTTCAACGAGCTGCGCCGGGACATCGCGCAGCGCAATGAGCGCGCCCATCAAGAGGCCCGCCGGATTCGTACCGCACGCGAGCGCCAGCAGGTCATCATGCGCCGCGGGAACGACTACTAGGTCCTCCGGGCTTCCGGCGGCGAGCAGTGAACGCTCTCGCCGGGTAGCCCCACGAGGTCATGTTCGCGTGGGTCGCTCATCGGCTGCGGGACCCGGTCAGCTGGTCGAATGCCTCGCAGCTGGCCAAAACAGCGCTCGCGGGTGTGCTGGCATGGGTCCTCGCGGTCGACGTCCTCCACCTGTCGCAGGCGTTCATGGCGCCGTGGGCGGCGTTGCTCACCGTGCAGGCGACCGTGTTCGGCACGGCGAGGGGCGGCGTTCAGCAGGCCGGGGCGAGCGTCCTCGGCGTGCTGATCGCGTATGCCGCATGGAGCGTCCTGGGGCTGAACACCGCCGCTGTTGCGGTGGCTGTCCTGGCGGGCCTCCTGGCCGGCTCGGTACGCGGGGTGCGCGCGCAGACGACGACCGCGGCGACGGCGGTGGTCGTGCTCACCACCGGTCATTTGAACCACGGCGGAATGCTGGCCGCCCGGCTCGAGGACACGGGCATCGGGATCGCGGTAGGGCTCCTCGTCAACTTCGTGGTCTGGCCGCCCCTGCGCGACCGCAGCGCCGCCCGGCAGATTGATGTCATCGACGACCGTGTCGGGGAGCTCCTCACCCACATGGCCGAGCAGCTGCGCGCCGGATCCACCGACATCGACGGTTGGATCGCCCGCACCGATGAGCTCGACAACGACGTCGACCGCGCCTGGCGCGTGCTGGAGGAGGCCCGCGAGAGTGGACGGTTCAATCCTCGCCGCGCGACCCCCGGGCGAATGAACGCCGCCGAGGGGTTCGTGCCGATACTGAACCGGCTCGCCCAGGCGATCGCCGAGACACGGAGCATGGCTCGGACAATCCGGGTGGCCCGCGTCCCACCCGAGGACTGGGATGCCGACTTTCGGGAGCCGTGGCTCGATCTGCTTGACCGATCCGGCGCCGCGATCGCCGCCGCCGACAGCGCGGGGCTCACTGCAGCGCGCGCCGAGCTCAGCGCGTTCGCCGATCGCCTCCAGCTTGACGCCCTGCGCGACCTCTGGCCGGTCTACGGAGCTCTGCTCGTCAACCTGCGCAACATCATCGATGCGCTTGACGCCGTCGCCGAGGCGCAGCCCGTGCAGGTCCCGTCGTCGCCACTGGCACCCCGGGCACCGCGTCAGCCGGTCGCATGACCGGCGGTGGCGGGGCTTCCGCGGAGCACGAGCAACTCGCTCTCGTCGCTCGCCATCACGAGGACCCGGGTCGGCCCACGGACTTCGACTAAAGCGCGGTGGCGTCTACGCGCCGAGGTCAGCGCGCCGACGACGAGCTCGAGGCCTTCTCCTCCTCCGAGGAGGAGGAGGAGGTCGGCCGCGTCTCACGCACGATGCGCAGGTTGCCCGTCCGGGCCTGGAGGCGGTCGAACGCTGCCTCGAGGTCGGTGGACGGGCGATCCGCCGACCAGTGCTTGCCGATCTGGCGAACCTCGCCGGCCTCCTGCAGGGCGTGCAGGCGGCTCAGGACCTTGGCGTGGTTGAGCCCTGCGGCCTTCGCGATCCGTCCCGTCGAGTGCTCCCCGGGCGGGAGCTCGCGGAGGGCGCGCTTGAGCCGGTCCTCGGACTGCCGGGGGCGCGAGCGGCGCGCGGGCTTCTTCTGCGCGTTCGGGGCGGGCTCGGGAGCGGCCGCGGCGGCGGGGGTGGGCTCCGGCTGGGGCTCGGCCACGGGTACGGGCGGCTTCTCCCCGTAGCGGGCCTTGCAAGCGGCGCACATGACGACGGGCTCGCCATTCTCGGGCCGCACGACCTCGAAGTCGCGCCACCGGCGTCCCGTGTGGCAGACGGCGCAGCGTCGTCCGGCGTCTTCGATGATGGTCAGATCCTCGTCGGTCATCGTGTGCGAACACTCAACATAGACGGTCCGGGCGCCAACCTGGTTGCCAATTTGAGAACGACCTCCCATCAGGCAAGCCTCCGAAGCTCGCGCTCGGCCTTGCGGTGGGCCGTCTCGGCGGCCTTCGCCGCCTCGCGCGCTCCCTTGAGGGCCCGCTCGGCCTGGGCCAGCGCCTCGGCCGCCCGCGAGCGTTTGCGGTCGGCGGCGTCCTCCGCCTTGGCGGCCCTGGTCGCCCGTCGCCGGGCCTCGGACTCGGCCGCGGTGGCCTGCTTGAGGGCCTCTGCCCGGTCCTGAGCCTCCGCGCGTTCCCGGGCCTCGGCCCGCTGGCGCTCCTCCGCCTCGTCGCTCGCGCTCGCCCGCCGCGCTGTGGCCGCCGGCCGGCGCTTCGCCGGCTCGGCGACGTCGCCGCCGGCGTCCATTCCCAGGCCCACGTGGCGCAGTTCGCGCTCCAGCCGCCCCTGACCCACCGGCTCGCGCGCCTCGTCATCGAGTGCCGCCGCATGTAACGTCTCGCCGACCCGCTCGAGCACGCTCGCGCTCACCGCGAGCCCGTCGGCGACCAGGAGCTCGCGGGCCGCGTCGACGAGAACCGACACTGCGGCCCGCTCGCGCTCGGCGGCCTGGCTGAGAGCGCGACCGTCGGCGCGGCCCGCGAGCACGTCGGATTGCACCTTCGTCAGGGCGTCGCCGGCCGTGAACAGCTCTCGCAGCTGGCCGGGGTGCGCACGGGCGAGCTGGTTGACCGCGCGCGCGGCCACCGACGGCTTGCGCATTGCCGCCACCGCGGCGGCCTCCTCGCGCCGTCCGCCGGTACGCAGCTCGCGGGCGAGTGCGTTGCGCTCGGCAACGAAGCGCCCGAGCGGCAGACCGTAGAGCTCCTCGGCGTCCACAACTGCATCTTGACGCGCGAGGCGTAATTCAGCCTTGACCGCCGGCGACGCCCGCTTCGCCGTCTTCACGCGCACCTATGAGACGTCCGTCGAGGACTGCATGAGCGGGGGCTATTACCCGCCCGCCGCAGGCTCGATCCCCCGGACCACCTGAGCGCGGGCTGTCAGTCGGCGGGCGTGGCTCGGGTCGCCTGGGCCAGCTCCGCCGGCTGTGGCTGACCGGCGCCGGCCTCGAGCGCCCGGCCGGCCCGCCATGCGCTGCGCATCCGGCGCACGAACGCTCCCGGCTTCTCGGCGTAGATGCGCGCGCCGAGGCTGAGGGCCTCGCCCTCCAGCTCGGCCTGTCGGTGCTCGATCAGCCCGACGATCCCATCGACATCGGCCGCGACCGGGGGCGGATCGGCGGTCACGCGCCGGCGCAGGACACCGAGATCGTGGTGGTCGCCCAGCAGATCAGCCAGACGGTGCAGGTCCTTGCCCTGGCCGCGTATCACCGGGCCGCCGATGGGCGCCAGGAACCGCTCCTGATACCAGAGGTCCTTGACGCGTTTGCGCCAGGCATGCATCAGCTCCGCCGAGCGCCGCCGCTCGGCCTCGCGCATCGCGCGCCGGCCGCGCCGATAGGAGCGCTCAAGACCCGGCGCGAGCGCCTGCCATCCACCCGTTCGCAGCCGCCAGCCATCGATCCGCGCCCGGACGCCGGCCAGCTGACCGGCGGCCTCGGGGACCCGTGGCGAGTCGACGAGCTGCGCGCGGTGGGCGTCGCATTCGCGCCCCAGGTGCTCGCGGATCGCCGCGAAACTGCTCGCCGGCAATTGGCCGGCGAACCGCGCGGAGAGCCCGTCGAGGGTCTGGACCATGACCTCGGCGTCGCGCGCGTCGGACAGGCCGCGCGCCGCCCGGCGCAGCGCCGCGTTCTCCGCCCGGCGCTGCTTGGCCGGCAGCGCCGCGCGGGCGAGGCGCAGCAGCGAGCGCTCCTTCTTGATCGCCTTGCGCGCGGCGTGGACCGCCTCGACGGGGTCGTCGCGGAGCTCCTCTCCGAGCGCGTGCAACGCGCGGTCCAGTTGCTCGCGGCTGGCGCGTGGGATCGCGGGGCGGACACCTTCGTTGGGTTCGAGCTTGTAGGACAGGTTGCTCCCTTCGTCGATGAGGGACTACCCCCCTCAGCCGGCGCTCACGCCGCGGGAGGTTGCGCTGACAACGTTTACGGGTACCCGTCACGCTGGCGGAGATCACGCCGGCGATCCACTTCAGGGGAGGCCCCAGATGCGCAAGGCATTGCTCACGGCTGTTGGAATGCTCGGACTGGCGGTGGGTGGCTCGTGCCTGCCCGCCGCGGCGGCGACGGTCAAGGGCAAGCGCACCGAGCGCCCCTTCACCGAGACTCTCGTCGGAGCACAGATCAGCACCAGCGGCGGGCGCTTTGAGACCGTGTACCGCGTCAAGCGCTCACCCGACCTCGGCGGCGCGATGATCCAGGACGGGTCGCTCGGCGGCTCCACCTACCCCGTGACCGGCACCGACAGCACGATCAGCTTCTTCCGCGACGGCGACCGGACGAGCCGCGAGACGTTCACCCTCAACGCCCCCAACACGGCGGGGATCGGCACGATCGCGGGGAAGGGCACCTGCACGAACGGGACGAACTTTCACAAGTTCGAGACGTGCACGTACACCATCAAGGGCACCTTCGATATCTTCACCCATGTCAGCCAGATAACGATGACGGGCACCGATACGCGCAAGAGCTCGGCGCCGTGGCACGGATGACCGAAACCTCCGGCGACGACACCGGATCGTGGTTTCCGGTCCCCGACGAGGCGCGGCTGCCCGACGACCTGCGGGGACTGTTCGCCAAGGCCCGTGAGCGCCTCGGGTTCGTCCCCAACGTCTTTCGTGTCTACGCGTTTCGCCCGCAGCGGCTGAGCGCGTGGTTTCGTCACTTCCGCCAGCTGCACGAGCCGACCGACCACCTCAGTGCCGCCGATCGCGAGATGATCGCCGTGGTGGTCAGCGCCGCCAACGGCTGCCTGTACTGCCTGGTGGCCCACGGCGCCGCGCTGCGTCTCCAGCTCGGAGACCCGGTGCTGGGCGAGCGCATCTCCTATGACTGGCGCCGGGCGGATCTGGACGAGCGGCGCGCCGCGATCTGCGCCTATGCCGACAAGCTCACCGTGCGCCCGCGCGAGGTGACGCGCGCCGATCTGGATTCACTGCTCGACGTCGGTTTGAGCTTCGAAGAGGCCTGGGACGTCGCCGAGGTCGCGGCGATGTACAACCTCACCAACCGGATGGCGATGGCGACCAACATGCTGCCCAACCCGGAGTACAGCGGCCAGGCCCGTCCCGGCTGACCCGCCCGCGGCGGCCGCCGCTCGGCGACCGCCGCCTGGGGGCGGGGGGAGTGCAGGGACGCGGCTGCAGAGACGTGGCTGCGGGACGTCAGCCGCGTGCGCGGTATCCGTACAGGCGCTCGAGATCGGCGATCTCGTGCCGTGGCCCGCGCGGTCGTAGGCCGGTCTGGATCTCGAACATGCGCTGCTGGGCGTAGTCGAGCTCGGACCAGATCACGCGGGCGCGATCGACCGAACGGCTGCGGATGGCGCGGACGCGGCCGCCGAGTGATGTCGTCTGAGTTGGCATCGTCTGCCTCCTTGGGGTTCTGGTGCTGTGGCGGAGCGAGATTTCGGCTCCATCTCAGTCTCGGCTAAGCCCGCCGGGCTCACATCGGCAGTTCGCAGCGCGCTTTCGCAGGCGGGGCCTTATGCCGACCCGCCACCCCCCTTACCTGCGTTAGGCGGCGGTTAGCGCGGGCCGTACGCGGCCAGGAACACCGCGACACCGTCGGCCGCCACGAGGTCGATATCGGCCGGGGTTTCGAGCGGGCCGAGCAGCATGGCCCGGTTGATCGGAGCCGACACGATCAGCCAGTTGAAGTGGCCGGCCGCCGCCCGCGGATCGTCGAGCGCCAGCGTGCCGCGCGCGGCCAGGGCCTCGAACACGACCGCCAGCGCGGCGATCGTGCGCCCCGGCCCCCGTTCGTAGAACGCCCGGCCGAGCTCCGGGAAGCGGCCGGCCTCGCCGATCACCAGCCGCCGAAGGGCCAACAGCCGGGGCTCCATCACCCGGGTCAGCAGCGTGGCGGCGAGTCGACGCAGGTCCTCCTCGAGGCGCTCGGAACGCTGTAGTGCAAGCACCTCTTCGGCGACCGTGTCGCTCACCTCGTTGACGGCCGTGGTGACGATCTCGATGAACAGCCGCTGCTTGTCGGCGAAATGCTTGTAGACCGTCTGCTTGGACACGACCGCGAGGGCGGCGATCTCGTCCATCGTCGTCCCCGGATAGCCGCGTTCGAAAAACAGCGTCTCCGCCGCCGAGAGGATCGCGCGGCGCTTGCGCTCGAACCGCGAGTGGGGGTATGCGTCGTCGAGGATCACCAGAACTGGACAGTCTAGTTCCAATCGTGCTGGCCGTATACACCGCAAAACTCGGCAACGAAACCAAGTACTAGACGGTCTAGTTCTGTTACGATCCGGCTGATCATGCCGAGCGTTACCGTCGTCAACCACGTGAGCCTCGACGGGGTCATGCAGGCACCGGGCCGCCCCGACGAGGATCCTCGCGGGGGCTTCGCCCACGGGGGTTGGGCACAGGCGGGCAACGACTCCGTGATGGGTAGGGTGATGGCGGAGGGGATGGGTCGTCCCGGTGGCCTGCTGCTGGGGCGGCGGACGTATGACGACTTCGCCGCCTACTGGCCGCGGCAGACCGACAACCCGTTCACGCCGGTCCTCAACGCCACGCGCAAGTACGTCGCCTCGCGCACGCTCATCTCGCCGAGCTGGAAGAACACCACGGTCCTCGGCGGCGACGCGGCGGAGGCGGTCGCGACCCTTAAGCAGTCCGAGGACCTGATGATCCTCGGCAGCGGCGAGCTGATCCGCTCGCTCATCGGCCGGGGCCTGATCGACGTCTGGATGCTGCTCATCCACCCTCGGGTGCTCGGATCCGGCCAGCGTCTGTTCGCCGCCGACGGTCCACCGGCCGCGTTGCATCTGACCGACAGCGTGACGACGACCACCGGCGTGGTGATCGCCACCTACGCGAGCGGTGATGCCTGAGCTGCGCACGGTGCTGGAGGGCCTGGGCTTCGGCGAGTCGCCGCGCTGGCACGAAGAGCGCCTGTGGTTCTGTGACTGGGCCGCGGAACGGTTGATGGCCGTCGATCTCGACGGGCGCGCCGAGACGATCGCACAGGTCCATTCCTTTCCGTTCTGCATCGACTGGCTGCCCAGCGGCCGGCTGCTGATCGTGTCGGCCGCCGACCGCGCGCTGCTGACCCTCACCGACGACGGCGAGCTCGCCGTCCACGCCGACCTCAGCGGCCTGTCGGCCAGTCCGCCCAACAACGAGATCGTCGTCGACGGCCGCGGTAACGCCTACGTCGACGGCGGCGGCTTCGACATGCGCGCCGGCGAGCCATTCGCTCCGGGGACGATCGCCCTGGTGACCCCCGCCGGCGCCATCCGCGAGGTGGCCGACGACATCCATTTCGGCAACGGGATGGCGGTCACCCCGGACAACGGGACGCTGATCGTCGCGGAGTCCTATGGCCGGCGGCTGACGGCGTTCGCGATCGCGGCCGACGGCACGCTCTCGCAGCGGCGGGTGTGGGCCGACCTCGGCGACGGCGTCCCGGACGGCATCTGCATCGATGCCGAGGGCGCGGTCTGGTATGCCGATGTCCCCAACCGGCGCTGCGTGCGCGTCGCCGAGGGCGGCGAGGTCCTGCAGACCGTGGAGGCCGACCGCGGTTGCTTTGCCTGCATGCTCGGCGGTCCGGCGATGCGAACCCTGTTCGTGATCGCACGGGCGTGGCACGGCGGCGATGCGATCGCCGCCGGTGACGGCACCGGCCAGGTGCTGGCGATCGAGACAGCGGTTCCCAAGGCGGGCTGGCCGTGAGCGCGACCGGCGTCGAGCTTGACCACTGCGTGATCCACGTCTCGGACTGGGCGCGCTCGAACGCCTTCTACCGCGACGTGGTGGGAGCCGAGTTGGTCGACCGCGCCCACGGCACGTGGGCCTATCGCCTCGGCGATCAGCAGCTCAACGTGCACGGTCCGGGCGTCGCTGCGCATCCGCTGGCCCGCGTGCCGGTGGCGCCCGGCAACAGCGACCTGTGTTTTCGCTGGCCGGGCTCGATGCAGGCGGCGATCGCCCACCTGACGGCACAGGGCGTCGAGATCGAGGAGGGACCGGTGGCGCGCAGTGGGGCGCGCGGCGGCGGGGAGAGCGTGTACTTCCGTGATCCGGACGGCAGCCTGCTGGAGTTCATCGTCTACTGAGGATCGAAAACGACTCAGGCGGAGACGAACAGCCGGCCACGGAGGTTCTGTTCGGTCTGGGGATGGAAGTCCGACAGGCTCTTGAGCTGGGCGCGGATGTCGTCGGGGAGACGATCGGCGCCGGCCTGGTCGAGCTCGACGAGGTTGCCGGTTGGGTCGCGGATGTACAGTTGGACGAGATCCCCGGGCAGCAGTACCAGGTGGTTGCCGAACGCCTCGCGCTCAAAGCAGTGCCGGCGCTCGGCGACCCGGTAGACTGCCTCCAGGTCGCCGACGGTGATCCCCAGGTGATGGTGGCTGGTGGGCTCGATGTCGCGCTCGAACAGGTGCAGCTGCGTGCGCCCGAGCGCCAGCCACTGGACGGGGAGCCCGAAGTTCGGGGTGGGGATCGGCTCAGCGCCCAGCAGATCGACGTAGAAGTCGACCGATTCCGCCAGATTCCGCGCGTTGATGCTGACGTGGTTGATGCAGGACTCCACCGGCTCTCTCCTCTGTCGTGTCCGCTCCGGCGCATCGTACGCCGCGCCCGTAGGATCCGCCGGTGCTTCCTCGCGCCGTGGCCACCGATCTCGACGGCACCCTGCTGCGCAGCGACGGCTCGCTGGACGCCCGCACGCTGCGGGCGCTGGAGCGCGTCGAAGCGGCACCCACCCACCCGCTCGTCGTGCTCTGCACCGCCCGGCCGGCCCGGTGGCTGGCGCCGTTGGCGGCGGCGGCCGGGCGCCACGGGCTGGTGGTGTGCGCCAACGGCGGCGTCATCTGGAGCGTGCACGACGAGCAGGTGCTCGAGCAGTTCCCGCTGGAGGTCGAGGTCGCCCACGAGGTGGTCGTCCGGCTGCGCGCCGTTCTGCCCGAAGGGGCCTGGGCGGTCGAGCGGGCGCAAACCTTCGCCCGCGAGCCGGACTACACGCCCCGCTGGCCGGTGCCCGACGACACGGTCGTGGACGCCATCGACGCGCTGCTGTCGCGGCCGCCGGTCAAGCTGATGCTGCGCCATCCCCATCTGACGGTCGCCGACCTGGCCGCCCGCGCCAGGGAGCAGGTCGGCCACCTGGTGGAGGTCACCTACTCCTCCAGCGAGGACGCGCTGCTGGAGATCAGCGCCCTCGGCGTCAGCAAGGCGTCGGCGCTGGCCGGCGTGTGTGCTGCCCGGGGCATCGCCCCCGAGGAGGTGATCGCCTTCGGCGACATGCCCAACGACCTGCCGATGCTCGCCTGGGCCGGCCACGGGGTGGCCGTCGCCAACGCGCATCCCGAGGTGCTCGCCGCCGCCGACGAGGTCACGGCGACCAACGACGACTGCGGGGTGGCGCAGGTGCTCGAGCGGCTGCTCGCCGGCGTCTGATTCTGCCGAGGACCTGCAGGCCCACCCATCCGCGTTGGTCGCCGGACGCCGCCGCGCTCGAGCTGGGAACCATCGGGCTGCAGTCCTTCCCGTCCTAGACTCACGGGCATGGAAATTGAGATCTGGTCAGACATCGCCTGCCCCTGGTGCTACGTCGGCAAGCGGCGCTTCGAGGCCGCGCTCGCTCAGTTCGAGCATCGCGACGAGGTCACCGTCCGGTGGCGTAGCTTCGAGCTCGATCCCCAGGCCCCACACGAGCGCGAGGGCGACCGCGCCCAGCATCTGGCCGACAAGTACGGGATGTCCGTGGAGCAGGCCCACGCCGCCGAGCAGCAGATGACCGACACCGCCGCCGGCGAGGGTTTGGACTTCCGCTTTGACATCGCCCGGGCCGGCAACACTTTCGACGGCCACCGGATCGTGCATCTGGCGCTCGAGCACGGCCTGCAGGATGCGATGAAGGAGCGCCTGCTTCGCGCCTACCTGAGCGAGGGCGCGCTGATCTCCGATCCGCAGACCCTGACCCGTCTCGCCCTCGAGGTGGGGCTGCCCGAGGACGAGGTCGCCGAGACGCTGGCCGGCGAGCGCTTCGCGCAGGACGTCCGGGCCGACGAGCAGGACGCGGGGCGCCTGGGGATCAGCGCTGTCCCCACGTTCATTGTCGATCGTGCGATCGGCGGCTCGGGTGCACATCCGCCCGAGGCACTGCTCGGCCTGTTGCGCCAGGGCTGGGAGCGTCGCACTCCGTCGCTCGTGGTCGCCGGCGGCGACACGTGCGGGCCCGACGGCTGCTGAGCGGCTGACTCTCGTCAGGCCGTCACGCTGCGGTCACGACCCCCCAGCTTGGCGGCGTAGAGCCCGCGGTCGGCAGCCGCCAGCAGGCCGCTCGCGTCCAGCACCCCGCGCGAACTGACGGCCACGCCGACCGAGACCGTGATCCCTTCGGGCACGAGCTCGCGCATTCGGCGGGCGGTCTCGGAGCGCAGGCGGTCGGCGGCCGCGACCGCCCCGGCGCTGTCGGTGTGCGGAAGGATCATGCAGAACTCCTCGCCGCCCAGCCGGACGGGCACGTCGGCGTCGCGGGCCAGTTCGCGCAGCAACTCGCCGAAGCGCGCCAGCACGCTGTCGCCGACCTCGTGGCCATAGCGGTCGTTGACGCGTTTGAAGTGATCGAGATCGCAGACCAGGAGGGCGACGTCGGCATGCTCGGAGATCAGCTCGGTCAGGTGGCGACGGTTGCGCACGCCGGTCAGCGGATCGTGCGTGGCCAGATGCTGGAGCAGATCCCGGTAGTCAAGCGTGCGCTGGACCGCTGAGAGCTGATCGACGAGCAGCCGCAGAGCGCGGCGGCGGGCATCCGTGGGCGCCAAGCGGTCGGTGGGATCCTCGATTGCGAACAGGACCCGCAGGGAACCGTCGGGTCCGCGGGAGGGGAGCACGAGGCAGAAGTCGTTCCACGCGCCGGGCCCATGTCCGTTGCGCTGCGATCGCGGTGCCGGCGCGGGCTCGGCGAACAGCTCCCCGGCATCGATCAGCCAGCAGCCGGCATGCTCGCGCTCGGGCGCCAGCAGCGCATCCACCCGCTCCACCGCCAGCCCCCGTGACAACCTCGTCGTCGACTCCCACCCGCGCGATTGCGCGAGTTGGAGGGTGTCGTGCTCGTCGCGCACATAGGCGGCGATCCGCTCGAAGCCGAGCTCGGGAACCACCGTGTCGCAGGCGGTCCGCAGCAGCTCGCTCAGGCTCTCGCATGCGGCAAGGGCCGGCGACGCCTCCAGCAACCTCGAGTGGATCCGCTCGTTCTCCCGGATGTGAGCGGTGTGCTGGGCGCTCTCCAGCGTCTGTTCGGCGTGCAGGGCGACCGCGCGGATCAGGCGCAGCTCGTCCTCGCGGGGGCGCCGTCCGGTGAGAGGCGCGTCCATCGAGAGAAAGCCGAGCGGTGCGCCCGCCGTATCGGTCAGGAACACCAGCAGCCCGTCGCCCTCGCGCCACGCGTCGTCGGCGTCCTCGAGCGGCTGGTCGACGGGGGTCTTGTAGCTGCCCTGAAACGCCGACCAGAACCCGGAGTCGGCAGTGATGAAGTACGTACCGGGCAGCAACGGCTGCTCGAGGGCGAGCAACTCCTCCAGCGGGCCCCGCGGGGTCGTGCGGTGCTCCATCTCGGACCGCGTCTGGTCTGAGCCGAGGACGAACTCGACCCGGTAGTCATCCCAGGCGGGACGGAAGACGTTGAGCACCACCGATCCGAACCCGGCGATTCCGCGCACCGTCTGGGCGACGGTCCGCAGGACCTCGGGCACGGGATCTCCCGACGCACTCTGGGTCAGCCCCAGGAGTGCCTCCAAGGGGGTCATCTCGTCCGGAGATCCGGATGTTTGTCGAGCCACCGGCCGCTCGCTCTCAGAGGGGGGCACGTTGCACCGGATTATCCATCGATGGCGCGTTCGGCACACTCCCCAGTGTGACCTTGCGCGACGAACAGCGCCTGGCCTTCGGCTCGGTCGCCCGGCTGTATGACCGGGCACGGCCGTCCTATCCGCCCGCGGCGATCGACGACATGGTCACCCACGCCGGACTGCGACGCGGTGACACGGTGCTCGAGGTCGGTGCGGGCACCGGCAAGGCCACCGTGCTGCTGGCTGCGCGCGAGCTCGACGTGGTGGCGCTCGAGCCGAGCGCCGCGATGGCCGCCGTGGCCCGAGCCAACTGCCGGGCGTTCAAGGGCGTGCGGGTGGTGGAGTCAGAGCTCGAGCAGTGGCAGCCAACCGAGCGCTTCCCGGCTCTGATCAGCGCCGCGGCGTGGCACTGGGTGGCGCCGGATGTCCGCTACGAGCGCGCCCATGCGGCGCTCACAGCCGGCGGCACACTGGCCGCCATGTGGACGTTCCCCGACTGGGCGGCCTGCGGCCTGCGCTGCGCCCTGACCGGGGCCTACCGCCGCGCGGCGCCGCGGTTGGCCCCGGACTTCCCCATGCATCCGGCCAGCGAGCCCACGCGCCTGGCCGGCGATTGGGCGGCCGAGGTCGCCGCCTCGGCGCGGTTCGGCGATCCCCGGGTGACGACCCATCCGTGGGCACAGCCGTACACGAGCGCGGAGTACGTCGAGCTCCTGCAGACCCACCAGGATCACATCCTGCTGGCGGCCGGGGACCGGCGGTTGCTGCTGGCGGCGATCACGGCCGCGATCGAGGACGAAGGGGGTGGCACGGTGACGATGCCGTTCGTCACCCGCGTCTGCCTGGCCACGCGGCGGTGAGGCCGCCGGCTACCTCGATCCGATTAGCAGCCCGGCCACGTCGTCGTCGAACTCGCGGCCGTTGAGGGTCTCGATGCGGTGGATCAGGCCGTCGAGGAGCCGGTGGGGATCGGCGCGCCAGGTCGGCACGCGGTCGATCTGCTCCAGGAACAGTTCGCGCAGGCGCTCCTCGCCGAGGTGGCCGTTGGCGCCGTCATGGCCCTCGATCAGGCCGTCGGTGTAGAGCAGGATCGCCCACGGATCAGGCAGCTCGAAGCACGTCTCGGGCCATTCGGAGCCGGCGAACATGCCGATCGGAGGTCCGCCGTGGTCCAGGGGCAGGCTCGTGACCGTCCCATTGTCGATCAGCATCGGGGCCAGATGGCCGGCCCGGCGCAGGCGCAGCCGCCGCTCACGCGAGTCGATCTCCAGGGTGCACAGGGTGGCGAAGGCCCCGGCATCGCGGCGCTCGTTCTCGATCATGAGCTGCAGCGTGTCGACGACGCGCTCGGTGGGAACCCCGGAAAGCGTCAGCGCCCGCCACGCGATCCGCAGCCCGACGCCGAGCGCGGCCTCGTCGGGACCGCGGCCGGATACGTCGCCGACGACGACGTGCAGGAACCCGTCCTCGGTCTGTACCGCGTCGTAGAAGTCGCCCCCCAGCAGCGCCCGCTGGCGCCCCGGCAGGTAGCTGGAGACGATCCACAGCGAGGGGTCGTCGATGATCGGGCGCGGGACGAGGCCGCGCTCCAGGCGGGCGGTCTCGTCGGCGCGAATCTCGGCGACGCGCAGCTGCTGCTGGACATCCTCGGTGTGCCGGCGGCTGACGGCATAGTGGATCGCCCGGGCCAGCAGCCCGCCGTTCACCTTGCCCTTGACCAGGTAGTCCTGCGCGCCGACGTCGACCGCCAGCTGGCCCGCCCGCTCGTCGTCCAGGCCGGTGAGGACGATGACGGCGATCCACGGCGCCGCCTTGCGCAGGCGATGGACCGCCTCCATGCCGGCGGCGTCGGGCAGGCGCAGGTCGAGCAGAACGCAGTCGACCCCGGCGCGGAGCATGTCCAGGCCCTCCCGCAGCGTGCGTCCGCGCGACAGGCGGACATCGGTCGCGCTGTCGGCGAGGAGATCCTCGACGATCAGGGCGTCGTCGTCATCATCCTCGATGAGAAGAACGCCCAGGCTGTCCGCCGGTGCGCTCGAGGTCGTCATCGCGCCAATCTACAGCCTGGGCCGACTGAGTCGCGGAGGTGAGCTTGCAGCGCTCAGCCGCGGTTCAGGTGCCGGCGCTTGCCGGTGATCTGCCATGGACCGGGAAGAAAGTCCAGGATCAGGTTGACGAGCCACACGACGAGAGTCGCTTTGACGAGTGTCCAGAACCCGTGGATGGCAAAGCCGGGGACGATCCCCTTGGTGATCGCGAGCATCAGCAGCGAGACGAAGAACCACGCGATGCCGAGGCTGAGAATCGCCAGCGGCAGCGTGACGAACCGCAGCAGCGGCTTGAGCGCCGTGTTGAGCACGCCGAAGACGGCCGCGGCCACCAGCAGCGAGCCGGCGTTGCGCACGTGCACTCCGGAGAGCACGGCGGCGACGACGGCCAGCACGAGGGCATTGGTGAGCCACGAGATGGCCAGGCGCAGACTGAGCGGCGGCGAGGCGCGACGATGATCGACACTTGCCATCGGCGGCTGACTACTTCGCAACGGCACTGATGTTGAGGAACTTCGGTCCGCTGTGCGCGCAGGCGCCGAACGGGAAGGGGACGAGCGTCGCCGATTTCTGATTGGGGGCAAAGACCCGCAACCCCGACGCGATCGTCGGAGCGCACACGCTCGCCGAGAACACGCCGGTGTCGACGATCCCCAGGGTCGCGTGCGCGCTGGAGAACGTCCCGTGCGACGCATTGGGGGCATTCAGCTTGACCGTCTTGACCGGCTTGACCGAGTTACGGACGGCCGCCCTGCCCAGCCCCTTGCCCGCCCGGCCGACCGCCGAGACCCCGGGGTAGCCGCGCACCGTGCACGTGGCGCCGACGTTGGTGAAATTGAGGGTGTAGTAGATCGTCCCGGCCGCCCCGTTGGACTGGGTGTTCAGCCACGTGACCAACTGCGCCGTCTTGCACGCGGGGACGGCCGCGTCGGCGGGAGCCGCAGCGCCCCCGAGGGCGAGTGCGGCGGCGCCGAGCGCCAGGGCGCGGGCAGCGCCGCGCCGGGTGGTGAGACCGACGGGTGAGCGCATGGGAACCTCCGTGACTCGGTGGGCCACGACCATAACCCGCCCGGCCGACCGCGCGCAAACGCTGAAGTAGCCTCGCTGACGTGAGCGCCGAGACCTTTACGGCCGACATGCACTGGCCCGCCGCGTCCGCCGGGATCACGCCGGTGCGTTTTTGGGTCCGCGACACAGCGGTGCTCGTTGAGCGCACCGACGACGGCGTGCAGTTGCCCGCGACGGTGCCCGCGGGCGTCACGCACGTGCTCGGCTCGCTCGACGGCAGACCCTGCCTGGCCGTCGACGGCACCGACCGCGCCGCCCCGCCCGGTCTGGAGTGGTGTGACCTGCGCGCGCTGTACCGCCTGCTTGACGAGACGCTGTGGAGGATCGCCGGGCGCGCGGTGCAGATCGTCAACTGGGATCGCACACATCGCTACTGCGGACGCTGCGGCACCCCGACGGTGCCCGTCGTCGGCGAGCGCGTCCGGCGCTGTCCGAACTGCGACCTGCACGCCTATCCGCGGGTCTCGCCGGCGATCATCGTGCTGATCACCCGCGGCGAGCACGACGAGCAGGCGCTGCTGGCCTGGGGGACCCGCCGCCAGCAGCAGTTCTACTCCACGCTGGCGGGCTTCGTCGAGGCCGGCGAGACGCTCGAGGAGGCGCTCGTACGCGAGATCAAGGAGGAGGTCGGCATCGACGTGCGCGACGTGACCTACTTCGGCTCCCAGGCGTGGCCGTTCCCCCACCAGCTGATGGTCGGCTACCGGGCGCGCTACGCCGGCGGCGAGCTCGTCCTGCAGGATTCAGAGATCCGCGAGGCGCGGTGGTTCACGCCGGATGAGATTGATGGCGTCACCGCCGTGCGCGGTCGGTTCTCGATCGCCGGGCGGCTGATCGACGGTTGGATCGCCGAGCAGGCCGCCCGGGCGGGGTAGGTGTGGCGCGCGGCCGCGCCGCCCCACGCTCAACCCCCAGTAGCCCGCAGATACGTCAACACCGCCAGCACCCGGCGATGGTCGTCATCCGACGCCGACAGATCGAGCTTGGAGAAGATGTTGGAGATGTGCTTCTCCACCGCGCCGGGCGTGATGACCAGCTCGCGGGCGACCGCTGCGTTCGTGCGGCCCTGGGCGATCAGCTCCAGGGTCTCGCGCTCGCGCGGGGTCAGCGCGTCGAGGCGCGCGCCGTCGCCGGTGGCATCGCGCGCGCGGACGAGGGAGCTCACGACCTCGCGGTCAAGGGCCGTCCCGCCGGCGGCCACGCGCCGCACTGCGTCGAGAAACGTACGCACCTCCGAGACGCGCTCCTTGAGCAGGTAGCCGACGCCGCTCTCCCCGGCGGAGAGCAGCTCGCGCGAGTACGCCGGCTCGACGTATTGGGAGAGCACCAGCACCGCCAGCGAGGGATGGCGCCGGCGCGCCTCGAGCGCGGCGCGGATCCCCTCGTCGCTGAACCCGGGTGGCAGGCGCACGTCGCAGATCGCCAGGTCGGGCTTGTGGCCGTCGACGATCCGCAACAGCCCGGGCCCATCCTCGGCTTGGGCGACGACCTCGATCCCGTTCTCGGAGAGCAGGGCGACCATGCCCTCCCGCAGGAGGGCATGGTCCTCGACGATCACGACTCGCATGGCAGCGACGCGCGCACGGCTGTTCCCTCGCCCACCGGGCTTGAGACCTCGAGCCAGCCGTCGAGCGCCTCGACGCGCTGGCGTAGGCCGGTGAGGCCCCCGCCAAGCGGATCGGCGCCGCCCAGTCCGTCGTCGGCGACGACGATCCCGAGCTCGCCGTGTTGTGCCCAGAGGGTGATCCGCACGGCGGCCTCAGGGGCGTGCTTGGCGGCGTTGGTCAGGGCCTCGGCGACGACGAAATAGGCGGCCGTCTCGACGACCGGTGGCGGACGCCGCGGGATCTCGGCGTTGACGGTCACTGCCGAGCCGGCACGGTCGGCAAGCGATTGCACGGCCGCGGCCAGTCCGCGGTCAGCCAGGACCGGCGGCGCGATCCCCCGAGCGAGGTCACGCAGCTCGCCGATCGCCGCCGTGGCCTCCTGCCGCGCCCGGCGCACGAGCGCCGCCGTCTCCGGATTGTCGGTGAGCCGCTCCTCGGCCCGGCCCAGCTGCATGCTGAGCGCCACCAGCCGCGCCTGAGCTCCGTCATGGAGGTCGCGCTCGATCCGCCGCAGCTCCGATGCCTGCACGTCGAGGACACCGCTGCGCGTCCGGGTGAGCTCGTCGACGCGGACCTCGAGCGAGTGGTCGCGGGAGCGCCGCCTGAGCCACGGGAATGCCAGCAGACCGCTGAACGACAGGATGGCCCACACCGGCCAGAAGTACCCGAAGCCCGACATCGCCCAGATAAGGGTCAGGGCGACCGACACCGTCAGCGAGAGCGCTGCCTGTGTCGCGAACCACCGCTCGCCGTGGGGCTGGATGCGGCCAAAGCGCACGGAGACATACAGGCCGCTCGCGTACAGGATTCCGAACACCGGCCACATCGGCCAGAAGTAGCCAGCGCCGGTCAGCGCCCAGACGATCACGAGAAACACGGCCAGCAGAGCCGGCGGTGCGTACACCGCCGGCTCCGTCAGAGGCCGCACCGCCGGATGGGCGAGTGCCTTACTCATAGCTGGGCTCCAGCGCGCGGCCATCGCTCCCATGATCCCACTGCGGCTCGCGCACGCGGCGACGACGCCGGGCCGGCCTCAGCCCCCGGTCGCCGAGCAGTGTGACGACGGCCGGCAGCGCCAGCCCGCGCACGATCGTGGCGTCAAGCGCGATCGCCACCGCCAGGCCCACGCCGAGCTGCTTGAACGACAGCAGCGGCAGGGTGGCGAACACGGCGAAGACCGCGACCATGACCGCGGCGGCGCTCGTCACCGTACCGCCGGTGGTGGCCATCGCCTGGGCCGCGGCCTCACGGGCGCCGGCGCCCGCCTGCCGTGCCTCGCGAGCCCGCTCGAGGACGAGGACCGTGTAGTCCATCGAGAGCCCGAAGAGGACCACGAACGCGAACAGCGGCAGCCAGTTGACGACCGCCCCGTTCGAGGTGAAGCCGAGCAGCGACTGCGCCCAGTGACCCTGGAACACGGCCACGAGTGCGCCGAACGCCGCGCCCACCGACAGCAGGTTGAGCCCCATGACCGACAGGGCCAGCCACGGCGAACGAAACGCGGCGATCAGCAGGGCGAACGCCAGCGCCAGCACGAACGCGATCACCAGCGGAGTGACACCCGCCAGATGCGACGTGAAGTCGACACCGTCGGCGGCCCCGCCGCCGAGCTGTGCCCGCGCGCCTGCGATCAGGCGCGCCGTGGCCGGCTTGAGCTGCGCCCGCAGCGCGGTCACCGACCGATGGGCGACCGTGCGGTTGGCATCCCGGATCGGGATCGCGACCAGGGCCGTCTCTCCGTTGCGCGCCACGTGCACCGAGATCTGACCGGAGCCGGCGGTGATCTGCTGTCCCTGACGGCCGAGCTGCGCGAGCGCGGCCCGCGCTCGAGCTGACCCCAGCCCACGCCCGGAGACGACGAGCTCGGCCGTGTTCGCCGAGCCGGGGAAGGCCCGCTCGATCGCGTGCTCGGCGACGATCACCGGGTTGTGAGCCGGGAGGTCGTTCTCGCCGGGGTTGGCGGTGTGCATTCTGAGGATCGGCGCCGCGATCCCGACGAGCAGCAGGAGCGCCAGGACGAGCGCGCTGCGGGGATGGCCGGTGACGGCGCGGGCCAGGAGACCCCAGACGCCGCCGCGGTCCGAATCGGCGCGGCGCCCGCGCCACAGGCGTCCCTTGTTAACCCGGTCGCCGAGTAATGCCAGCGCGGCCGGCAGCACGGTGACCGATCCGAGCATCGCGATCGCCACGACGACGATCGCACCCACCGCCATCGAGGTGAACACCCCGAAGCCGGTGAACAGCAGGCCGGCGAGGCCGATGATCACGGTGGCGCCGGCGACGACGATGGCCCGCCCGACGGTCGTCGAGGCCGCCCGCAGAGCGGCGTCCGGTCCGGCGCCCGCCCGCCGTTCGGCACGCTCGCGGCGGACGTAGAACAGCGAGTAGTCGACGCCCACGGCGAGCCCGATGAGCACGACCACCGGCGCCGTCGAGTTCCCCATGGGAACGAGGTGCGAGACGAGGCTGCCGGCCCCGACGGCGGCCGCGACGGAGGTCAGGCCGAGCAGCAGCGGCACGGAGGCTGCCACCAGCGCGCCGAAGGCGAGCACGAGAATGACCAGGGTGATGGGGACTGAGATGAGCTCGGCGTGCTGCAGGCCGCTGTTGACGGCCTGGGTGATCGCGTGACCGCCCGATCCGCCTCCGAACTCGCGCACGGTGACGCCTGGATGCGTGGCCCGTACGGCGGCGACGGCCCGCTCCAGGGGGGCGACCTGCTTGTCGGCGTTATTGGGGTCGCCGCGGAGGCTGACGACCACGAGGGTCGTCTGGCCGCCGGCTTTCGTCACCGGCGGGGCGACCTTGGCGACGCTCGGCAGTTGGCGTGCCCGGCGTTGCAGGGCGGCGGCGGCGGTCGCCGTCTGGGCGCGGCTGCGCGCCGTGATCATGATGCTCTCGGTGGCGGGATCGACCAGCCCGGCGTGGTGCAGGCGGGCCTCGGCGGCCGCCGACTCACCGGTGCCCGAGGCGGCGTTGGAGAGTTGATGGGTGCCGCTCAGGCCGCCGGCCACCAGGCAGCCGACGACGAGCGCCAGCCACAGGAAGATGGTCAGCTTGGGCCGGCGTGAGGCGCCGCGCGCGGCGCCGCCGACCAGCCGCGCGAGGCCTTTGGGCTCGGCGGCGGGGGTGGGATGAAGCGTTGTGTTTGACATGTCCGGCAGCGTCTCGCCGGACGGCCGCGGTGTCGCGGGGGCGCGCGGGCGTCATCGGGTCGGCGCGCCCCCCGTCCGCGACGGGGGATAACCCCCGGTTCCTTTCTACTGTTGTCGTCATGACGATCAAGCGCGCGGCGATCATCGGTGCGGGGCCCTCGGGCTTCTACGCCGCCGATCAGCTGCTCAAGGCGGGGTTCGAGGTCGACCTCTACGACGCGTTGCCGACGCCGTTCGGGCTGGTGCGCGCGGGGGTGGCGCCGGACCATCCGAAGATCAAGTCGGTCACACGGGTCTACGCCAAGACGGCGATGCATGAGGCGTTTCGGTTCTTCGGGGCGGTGACGCTCGGCGCCGAGGTCTCACGCGAGGACCTGCTGGCCCGCTATCACGCCGTGGTGTACGCGATCGGGACCTCGACCGACAACCGGCTGGGGATCCCCGGCGAGGACCGGCCGGGTTCGCATCCGGCGACGGCGTTCGTCGCCTGGTACAACGGCCATCCGTATTTCGCCGACCAGATGTTCGATCTCAACGGCGGGCGGGCGGTGGTCGTCGGCAACGGCAACGTGGCGATCGATGTGGCGCGGATGCTGGTGCTCGATCCCGGTGAGCTGGCGCCGACCGATACGGCCGATCACGCGATCGATGCCTTCGGAATGGCGGGCGTGACCGAGGTGGTGCTCCTGGGGCGCCGCGGGCCGGCGGAGGCGGCGTTCACCAACCCCGAGCTGCGCGAGCTGGGTGAGCTGGGCGCGCCGACGTGATCGTCGATCCGGCGCAGCTGGAGGGGGTGGAGGTGCCCGAGGACGGCGACAGCACCAAGCGGCGCAACGTCGAGATCCTGCGCGACTACGCCGAGCGCGAGCCGGTGGGCAAGTCGCATCGCCTGGAGCTGCGGTTTCTGCGTTCGCCGGTGGAGATCCTCGGCGAGGGGGAGAACGGGCCGGTGACGGGCGTGCGGGTGGCGGTCAACGAACTGGTGCGCGGGCCCGACGGCCGGGTGAGCGCCGTGGCGACCGGAGAGGAGGAGATCATCGAGTGCGGGCTGGTGCTGCGCTCGATCGGCTATCGCGGCGAGCGGCTGGCGGGCATCCCGTTCGACGAGCGCCGCGGGCTGATCCGCAACGACGGCGGCCGCGTCGTCTCCGACGACGGGGAGCCGTGCCCGGGCGAGTACGTGGTGGGATGGATCAAGCGCGGGCCGTCCGGGGTGATCGGCACCAACAAGAAGGACGCGGCCGACACGGTCGCGCGGATCGTTGAGGATGCCGAGGCCGACCGCCTGGGCCGTCCCGACGCCGAGCACGCCACCGCCGAGGCGATCGAGGAGTGGCTGGCCGAGCGGGTCCCCGCCCACGTCACCTGGCAGGGCTGGGAGATGATCGACGCCCACGAGGCCAGCCTCGGCGAGCCGCTGGGACGCCCGCGCGTCAAGCTGGTCGCGCTCGAGGAGCTGATCCGCACGGCCGGCCGATGACGCGGCTGATCGCCCTGTGCGCCGCCGCCGTGCTCAGCGTCGGTGGGTTGCTGGGCGGGACGCCCGGTGGGCGGGCCGCCGGGGCGACCAGCCTGCTGGGTCGCTCCGAGGCCGGTCGGCCGATCTTGATGTGGCGGGCGGGCGATCCGCGGGGCCCGCGGGTGCTGGTCGTCGGCTGCGTGCACGGCAACGAGTGCGCGGGCATCGCGGTGGCGCGGGCGCTGGAGCGGGTCCGTCGCGGCGCTGATCTGTGGATCGTGCCCGACCTGAACCCCGACGGGTATGCCCGCGGCACGCGCCAGAACGCCCGCGGAGTCGATCTCAACGCCAACTGGTCCTCGCAGTGGCACGGCGGCGGACGGCCGGGGGATGTGTACTACCCGGGCCCGCGCGCGTTCTCCGAGCGCGAAACACGGCTCGCCCGCGACCTGATCCTGCGGATTCGCCCGCAGGTGACGATCTGGTACCACCAGCATATGAACGTGGTGTGGGCGTGGGGGCCGAGCACCGCCGCCGGGCGCACCTACGCCGGCGCGGCCGGCATGCGTCTGTACCACCACCCGTGGTTGGCCGGGACGGCCGCCAACTGGCAGAACCATCACCTGCCGGGCGCCGCGTCGTTCACGGTCGAGCTGCCCGCCGGCAGCCTCTCGCCGTCGCAGGTGGCCCACCAGGCGCGCGCCGTGCTCGCCGTCGCCGCGCGACACTAGGTCTGGAAAAGGGCGGGGTTTCTTGAAGCGGGCGGCCGGCCCCGGTTATCGTGCCCACGGTGGAGCGCCAGATCACCGTCACCCAGTCAGACGGCGGCCACGCCTACGTCAAGCTCGGCGACGCCGAGGTCCGCGACTCGGTCGAGCTGTCCGAGCACGACGAAGCCGACCGGATCCCGACGCTGGATTCGCTGACGCTGCACTTCGACTTCTATGGCCGGCTGACGGCGATCGAGGTCACGGGCGCGGTCGCCTCGGTGCTGCCGCCCGCGCTCATCGAAGACGGCTGACGCGCAGGGGGCGACACTAGGCTGAGTCGGCGTGAGACGGCTCGGCCCTGCCCTGGAGGTGCGCGATTACCGTCTGTGGTGGCTGGCGCTGCTGGGGATGGGCATCAGCCTGCAGATGCTCGAGGTGGCGATCGGCTGGGAGGTCTATGACCAGCACCGCTCGGCGCTCGACCTGGGGTGGATCGGGCTCGCCGAGTTCGTGCCGATGTTCGTGCTCGCGCTGCCCGCCGGGCAGCTCGCCGACCGTGTGCCGCGGCGCCTGATCTTCGCCGGCTCGCTGATCCTGGGGGCCGCGGTCGGTGTCGGCCTGGCGCTGATCAGCGAAGCGGGCGTGACCTCGATCGTCCCCTATCTGGCGCTGGCGGTCGGGTCGGGCACGGCGATGGCCCTCGGCACGCCGGCGGCGCGGGCGATGTCGCCGACGCTCGTCCCGGCGGCGCTGCTGCAGAGCGCGATGACCCTGCGCTCGATCGCCACCCAGTCGGCACAGGTGGCCGGGCCCGCGCTCGGCGGGCTGCTGTACGGCACCTCGCCCTCGCTCGTCTACCTGCTGGCCGCGGGCGCGTGTCTGGGGGCCTCGGGGATCGTGATGGCGATGCACCCGGGCCACGCCGCCGACGCCGCGACCTCGGGCGATCCGCAGGCCCCGGACACGACCAGCGTGCACAACGTGCTCGAGGGGCTGCGCTTCGTCAAGCGCACCCCGATCCTGCTCGGGGCGATCCTGCTCGATCTGCTGGCCGTGCTGTTCGGGGGGGCGATCGGCCTGCTGCCGATCTTCGCCCGCTCGGTCCTCCATGTCGGCGCCACCGGACTGGGGATCCTGCGCGCGGCGCCGGCGGTCGGCGCGCTGATCGGCGCGGCGGTCATCACCCGCCGGCCGATCGGGGGACGGGCCGGTCGGCTCCTGTTCACCGTCGTGCTGCTCTACGGCGCGTGCATCGTCGTGTTCGGACTGTCGCGCTTCTATCCGCTGTCGCTGGTGGCGCTGGCGGTCAGCGGCTTCGTCGATCTGTACAGCATGAACATCCGCTCGACCACGGTCGCGCTCGCGTCGCCCAACCGTCTCCGGGGGCGGGTGAACGCCGTCGAGATGGTGTTCATCAGCGCCTCCAACCAGCTGGGCTACTTCGAGTCCGGCCTGGCGGCGTCGCTCGTCGGGACGATCCCCGCCGTCGTCGGCGGCGGCGTGATGACGATGCTGATCGCGCTCAGCTGGGGGCGGATCTTCCCCGCGCTGGCCGACGTCGACCGACTGGAGCAGATCCGCCCGGAGTCCGAGGCGGCGCCGGTCGCCGCCCCGGCGTAGCCGGCAGACGCGCAACCCGGAAGTTGCGCTAAGCTCGGCGGATGACCACCCGCCTGCTCGTCCTCGGAGGGTCGGGGTTCGTCGGCGGCGCCCTCGTCGCCGAGGGACTCGCCCGCGGGTGGGAGGTGACGACGTTCAACCGTGGCCAGCGCAGGTCAGCGGACGTTGTCGGCGACCGCAACGATCCCGCGACGCTGACGCCCCTCGCCCGGCGCGACTGGGACGTGGTGGCCGACACATGGTCGGGAGCGCCGCGCGCCGTTCGCGACAGCGCCGCCGCCCTGGCCGAGCATGCCGGCCGCTACGTCTACATCTCCAGCGGCTCGGTCTACGGCTCGCCGCTGCCGGTCGGCCTCGACGAGGATGCCGCCACGGTGACGGCCGATCCCGGCGCCGCTGACGGCGACTATGCCGCCAACAAGCGCGGCGCCGAGCTCGCGGTCACGGCCGCGTTCGGCGAGCGTTCGCTGATCGCCCGGGCCGGATCGATCGTCGGTCCCGGCGACGACGTCGGCCGTCTGCTGTGGTGGCTGACACGGTGTTTCGATGGCGGCGACGTTCTGGCCCCCGGACCGGGAACTCTTCCCCAGCAGTTGATCGACGTGCGCGACCTCGCGCGGTTCGTGCTCGACGACCACGCCGGCACCTACAACGTCGTCAGCCGTCGCGGGCACACGACGATGGCGGGGCTGCTCGAGGCCTGCGTCACGGCCGCCGGCGCGCCCGGGACGAAGTTGGTCTGGCTCGACCCTGCACGGATCGAGCGGGCGGGCATCGAGCCGTGGTCAGAGCTGCCGCTGTGGATCCCGCCGGGCCATGAGATGGAGGGGTTGCTCGGGATGGACGTGGCGCGGGCGCACGCCGCCGGGCTGCGCTGCCGGCCGGTGGCCGAGACCGTCGCCGACACCTGGCGGTGGATGGGCTCGCTGCCCGGTCCGCCGTTCCTGCGGCCGGAGCTCGGACCGACCGGACTGCCGCCCGCCAAGGAGCGGGCGGCGCTCACCTGAACTCGTACTCGGCGGGATCCAGGGTGCGCGTGCGCTCCACGTACTCGCCCATGTAGCCCGGCCAGTTGGCGACGATCCGCCCGTCCTCGTCGCGATACCAGGAGTCACACGCCGTCCACGCGGTGCCGTCAAAGCGCGCCTGCAGCTCGCGGTCTGAGGCCGCCTCCACCTCGGCGCGGACCTCGACGCGCGCATGGCGGCCCGCCCGCAGGCGCTGCAGCGCCTGGCGGATATACGCGGCCTGGGCCTCGAGGTAGACGATGATCGAGCCGCCCGAGGTGTTCGTGTTGGGTCCGTAGAGGAAGAACAGCGACGGAAAGCCCGGAACGGCCATGCCGAGGTGGGCGTGCGCGCCATTGCGCCAGACGTCGGCGAGCTCGAAGCCGCCCGCCCCGCGCACCCGCATCGGCGCCACGAACTCGGTCACCTTGAAGCCGGTGGCCCAGATGATGCAGTCGGCCGCGTGCAGTCGGCCGTCGGCGGTGCGCAGCCCGGTCGCGGTCACCTCCGTGATCGCCTCGGTGACGAGCTCGACGTCGGGCAGCGCCAGCGTCGGCAGGTAGTGCGAGCTGAACAGCACGCGCTTGCAGCCAAACGTGTAACCGGGCCAGGCGCGGGCGCGCAGCTCGGGGTCGGGAAGCTGGCTGCGCATGAACGCCGCCGAGCGCAGCCCCAGCAGGCGCCCGAAGGTCCGGGGATGGCGGATGGCCAGCGTCAGCGACTCGGTGTAGTGAAACACCCAGCGGCGGCGCAGCCACTGCAGCCCCGGGACGCGCTCGACGGCGACACGAACCCACCGTGGGTACACGTGGTTCTTGCGCGGCATCATCCAGCTGGCCGTGCGCTGAAAGACGCTCAGATGGGCGACCCCGCCGGCGATCTGGGGCACGAACTGCACGGCGCTGGCCCCGTTGCCGATGACCGCCACCCGCTTGCCGCGCAGGTCGTAGTCGTGATCCCAGCGCGCCGAGTGGAAGCTGTGCCCGGCGAAGCGCTCGAGGCCCGGCAGCGGTGGCACCGACGGCTGGTTGAGCTGGCCGGCGGCGACGAGGACGACGTCGGCGCGGTGGACTTCCCCTGACTCGGTCTCCACATCCCATTCGGAGTCCGTCTCGTCGAACCGGCAGGCCGTTACCCGCGCCGAGAACCGGATCAGCGGGGTGATGCCGTGCTTGTCGGCGACCTCGTGCAGGTAGCCGAGGATCTCCGATTGCGGGGAACAGAGCCGGGACCAGTCGCGCCGCTGCTCGAAGGAGAACGAGTACAGGTGGCTGGGGACGTCGCAGGCCGAGCCCGGGTAGGTGTTGAAGTGCCAGGTGCCGCCCAGCGCGGGCGCGGCCTCGAGGATCGTGATCTGATCGAAGCCGTGACGGCGGAGCTCGATCGCGGCGGCGATCCCGCCGAAGCCGGCCCCGACGATCATCACCCGTGGGTCGGCGCCGGCGCCGGTCATGGTCGCGGGTGACGGATGGGCGCGGGCACGGCCGGCGCATCTTCGCATCAATCCGGCCGGCACCCCGCCGATGCGAGCGTTCCCCGGTGAGCAGCTGGCTCACCTGCTCACCGGGGACGCAAACCTACGCGGTTGCCACCCGCTCGTCGGCGGCCTGGGTCCTCTCGCGCTTCATGCCGCCCGGCGTGAGCAGCGCCGCCACGCGGGTGGAGGCCATGCCGAAGACCAACCCCACCATGAGCGTCACGAACACATTGAGCGCGACGAACGTGAACGGGGTCGAGAGCACCCCGCCGAAGGCGCCCGTGCCCGCCGTGGCCGGCTTGGCCAGCGCGGCGACGCTGTTGCCGATGCCGCCCCCGTTGGGGGCCCAGCCGTCGAGTCCGGTCGCGATCCACCACAGGACGCTGGCTCCGAACGTGCAGAAGATCACCGGCACGTTGATGAGCGTCACCGCACCGCTGAACAGCACGATGAAGAACGCCAGCAACCCGACGCCGAGAGAGATGCCCCAGAAGTCCGGGACGCCCTTGACGATGTCGACGAAGACGAACAGGATCAGCGCCGCCAGGCACCCGAACAGGCAGTTCGCCGCGACCTCGCGGGCCGCTGCGTTGTTGGCGCCCAGCGCGAAGAACAGACCCCATGCGATGAACCCGGCCGGGATCACCAGATGGAAGTTGCTGGGCAGATCCAATCCGGTGCCCAGGCTTCCACTGGTCACCCAGTGAAACGTGAAGTTGGCCGTGAACTCGACATACAGAAACGACAACACGGCAATCGACAACGCGAGCGGCAGCGTTGCCTTGAGCTTTTCACCCATACGTCTCTCTCCCTCCTGCTGGGGTTCAGAAGGCGCGGCCTGGCCTCAAACAGACCACAAATCGGCCTTCTCTGCCGCAGCGACTATGAACCCGGTGCGCAGCGGCCGACTGGCTCAGGTTGATCCAGTGACGAACCGGAGTGAGTCAGGATCTGGAAGTGCCCGTGATCTGATCAACCGGCGCGGATGTCACGTCAGCAGGCGGTAGGCCCGTAGCCGCCGGTGTAGCGTCGCGCGGCCGATCCCGAGCTCTTTGGCCGCGCGGCTGACGTTGCCACCGGAGCGCTCGAGCGCGGCGTTGATCGCCTCACGCTCGATCTCGCGCAGGCTGCCGGTGGGCGACCCCCCGCCGTGAGCGGCCCGCGCCTCGAGCTGGAGCGACTCAACCCCGATCACGGTCCCGCCACGCAGCGACGCCGCGTCCAGCGCGTTGTGCAGCTCACGCACGTTGCCGGGCCACGGCTGGGCCGCCAGCGCCTCGTAGGTCTCCGGGCGCAGCGTCGGCCGGGTGCCGGTCAGCTGCTCGCGGGCGTCGCACCAGTCATCGATCAACAGGCGCAGGTCGTAGCCGCGGTCGCGCAGCGCCGGGACGATCAGCGACACCCGCGCCAGGCGTGAGAGCAGCTCGGCGCACGGCGGCGGCAGGGCGGAGTTGAGCAGGCTCATCACCCAGACGCCGGAGGCTGACTCGGCGAGCTCGTCGAGCTGATCGCACAGCTGCAGCTGCGCCGCGGCGGGCAGCGCGTGGACGCGGCCCAGCACGACCGTCCCCGGGGCCTGGACGGCCTGCGCCCACTCGCGCTCCCACGCCTCCCCGGCGCAGTGCACGAGCGTCAGCGGGCCCTCGCCGCCGATCTGGTGCAGCAGCTGGGCCAGCGACAGCTTGCCCGTCCCCGGCTCGCCGTGGATGGCCACCGCCATGCGCTGCTCGGCGACCTTGGCGGCCTCGCGGAACAGCCGCTGCATCGCCGGGCTGCGACCGACGAGCGGCGCCCAGTCGTGGTTGGGCGAGCCGGGCGGGCGGGAACCGTTTCCACGCGTGCGGCTGTCGTGCTCCAGCGAGACGAGCGCGCCCAGCACTTCGTCCCCGGCGTGCACGAGCCGCACGTCGGCGTGCGAGCGCCCGCGTGACAGCTCGAGCTCCTCGGAGGTGTCGGTTTCGGCGCTGAGCGCGTGGCGAGCGACCGAGAGCAGCAGCTGCACGTCCTCGCCGGACGCGCTCTGGAGCATGCGGGCGTTCTGGATCACCGTGTGGCCGGCGCGGTCGACGGTGAGGAACGGCGCCGGACGCCCAGCCCGGCTGCGCAGGTAGTACTCCAGCAGCTCGCGCTCGCGTCCGAACACCTCGTTCTCGAGCAGCCGTTCGATGTCGGCCGCCGTGCGGACGATCAGCGGCCGCGCGAACGCCGCCGAGACGCTCGTGTCGGTGGCCAGGCCGAGTACCCCGAGGGCCTCGCGGGTGACCGGATGGCGCACGATCGCCGCCGTGCAGCTGAAGCCGTGCAGGGCCTCAATGTAGTGCTCGGCCGCGGAGACATGGGCCGAGCGGCCGAGCTCCAGCGCCAGCCCGATTCCGTTGGTGCCGGCCATCCGCTCACTCCACACCCCACCGGGAATCAGGTTGACGTCGTCGGTCTGCCGCAGCACCTCCGGGCGGCCGGCGCGGTAGAGCACGACCCCGAAGTCGTCGCAGACGACCACCACCGCCACCGCGTCCTCGAGCTCGGCCACGAGGTTGTCGGCCAGGCAGGTGGAGGCGACCATGAACTGCTGGCGCGCGGAGGGGTGGGTGGGGATCGCTTCGAAGCCCCGGAGCGCGGCCTCGTCGAGGGGCGCGGCCATCAGCGCCGATCCCAATCGCGACGCGGCCGAGCGCCGCCACGAGTCGGCGATCTCCGGGCGCACGCCGCTGACGATCGTCCCGCCGTCCTGGAATGCCTCCCACTGTGACCGCCGCGCCACTCGGGTGGCGGCCGGACTCAGGGAACGTCCTGTCTGCTCCATCGCGGACTCGTCTCCTCTGAGCGCACAGCGTACCTCCGCGGCCTCCGCGGAGCTGACTCAGGTTGAGACACCCGCGGCGCGAACGCGGCTCCATCGCCGGCGCGCGACAATCTGGTAGGCATGGACTCGACGATGATGATCAGGTCGCCCGACGGTGAGACGCAGGCCGAGTTCGTCCCAGAGGTGAACATGGTCTGCTGCTCCCTGCGCCACCGAGGGGCAGAGCTGCTCGATCGTGGCCGCGGTGTCGAGGCCTACGCGCAGCACGGCAAGACGATGGGCATCCCGCTGCTGCATCCGTGGGCCAACCGTCTGGCGGGATCGTCATACCGTGTGGGCGAGACGACCGTACGCCTGCCCGGGCCCGAGGGCCGTTACCCGACCGACCCCAACGGCCTGCCGATTCACGGAGCGCTCCCCGGGCATCTGCGCTGGGCGGTGCAGGCCGGGTCGCCTCCCGAGCGCCTCTCGGCTCGACTGCTCTGGGACTCGCCGGAGCTGCTGGAGCTGTTCCCGTTCGAGCACGAACTGGCGCTCGAGGCAGAGCTCACCGGCGGCGGGCTGACGCTGACCACGACGTTGCGCGCGACCGGATCCGATCCGGTCCCGGTGGCGTTCGGCTTTCACCCGTACCTGCGGATCCCGGGGTCGTCGCGCCGTGACTGGCGGGTTGTCGTCGGGGCCACGCAGCGGTTGGTCCTCGACGAGCACATGATCCCCACGGGGGAGCGCCGGCCGCTGGCGGAGCGCGCGTTCGTCCTCGGCGATCAGAGCTGGGACGACGGGCTCGCCGGACTTGACCCGGGCGGGGCGCGGTTCCAGGTGTCCGACGGCGAGACCACGCTGACCGCCAGCTTCGAAGAGGGGTTCGACTACGCGCAGGTCTACGCGCCGCCCGGGCACGACTACATCTGCTTTGAGCCGATGACCGCCCCGACCAACGCGCTGAACAGCGGCGACGGGCTCGTCCTCGTGGCGCCCGGCGAGGAGTACCGGACGCGCTGGAGCGTCACCGTCACGCCGTGACGGGCAGGGCGGGCACGGCGAGCGCGGCATGGGCGCCGGCGGTGCGCTCGGCGGCGAGCCACTCCTCGAGCCTGCCCAGCGGGACCGGGCGCGACAGCAGGTAGCCCTGGACGAGATCACATCCGCGGTGTGACAAATGGACGAGCACCTCGGCGGTCTCCACCCCCTCGGCGACGACGCGCAGCCCGAGGTTGTGGCCGAGATCGATGACCGAATGGACGATCGCGGCGTGGGCGGGATGCTCGAGCATGTCGCCGACGAAGCCACGGTCGATCTTGAGCTCGGCCAGCGGCAGGGCGGACAGGTGACCAAGTGACGTCTGGCCCTGGCCGAAGTCGTCGAGGCTGATCTTGACGCCGGCGGCCGTGAGGCGGCACAGCTCGATCGCGGCGCGCGCCGGATCGGCGAGGATCGTCGTCTCGGTGACCTCGATGATCAGCCGCCGGGGGTCCACGGCGAGTTCGTCCAGGATCTCGATCACGTCATCGGCCAGCTCGCCGCGGCCGATGCCGCGGGCCGACACGTTGACGGCCACGCACAGCTCGGCACCGGCCTCGCCGAGCTGCCGCAGGTCGGTCAGCGCGCGACGCAGCACCCAGCGCGTCAGCTGGTCGATCAGGTCGGTCTGCTCGGCCAGCGGCAGGAACGTGTCGGGCATCAGCAGCCCCCGCGTCGGGTGCTGCCAGCGCACGAGCGCCTCGAACGCGGCGGTGCGGCCGGTGCTCAGGCCACGCTGGGGCTGGTAGTGCAGGACGAGCTGCTCGGAATCGATGCCCTGCCGCAGCTCCGCGACGAGCCCCAGGGTGGCGGCGTCGTACTGGTCGCGACGCACGTCGTAGCGGGCGATGCCGGCATGCTCGGCCTTGGCGAGGTACATGGCGACATCGGCACGGCGCATCAGCGTGTCGACGTCGTCGGCGTCGGCGGGAGCGAGCGCGTAGCCGATGCTGGCCTGAACCGACAGGGTGAGGCCGCCGACGACGAGGTCGCGCTCGAGGATGCGCCGGATCTCGGCCAGGTCGGCCTCGGGATCGATCTTGCAGGGGACGACGAGACCGAATTCGTCGGCGCTCAGGCGGGCGACCGTCATGTCCGGTCTGGCCGCCTCGGCCAGGCGCCGGCCGACCTCGGTCAGGACCTCGTTGCCGTTGCGATGCCCGAGGGTGTCGTTGATCTCCTTGAAGCGGTCGAGGTCGACGACGGCGATCGCCATCGACTCGCCGTGGCGCCGCGCCGCCTGGAGCCGCGCTCGCCTGGTGTTCGAAGAGGGAGCGGTTGGGCAGTCCGGTGAGCGTGTCGTACTGGGCCAGGCGGGCGTTGAGCTGGGACTGGCGGCGCAGGCGCCGGGTGACCGAGGCGCTGATTGCGAACAGCGCCAGGTACAGCGCGCCCAGCCCGATGATCAGGTTGCGGTACATGGTCGCCAGCAGCCCGGCGACCTCGCGGTTGATGGGGGCATAGGACAGGTAGAGCTCCAGCACCCCCGCGGTGCGCGCCGGCGATCCGACGCGCAGGGGCAGGTAGATCTCGACGGCGCGCGGGCCGGGGTGCCGGGAATTGGCGTCGGTGTTGAGGTGGGTGAGCAGCGCGATCGTCTCGCCGTGCGTGGCGTCGATGGCCTCGTCGTCGCCCGGCTGCCCGATGCCGGTCCCGTCGTCGGCGAAGACGATGCGACCGGTCTGATCGCGCAGTCGCAGTCGCAGCGTGCCCTCGCCGGTGCGGTTCACCGTCTGGCGGGCGAGGTGGACCATGAGGATGCGTTCGGCCGGCGTGAGGCCGCCGGACAGCGGCTGGCCGTCGAGCAGCGGCTCCACCGCCGTCTGCGCGATCAGCTGCGCCTCGGAGCGCGCCTGGTCGATCCCGCGCGATTGGGCCTCGGAGCGGAAGTCGGCGGCGAGGATGAAGCCCAGGGCCGCGATCGGGATCAGGCTGACGACGGCGTAGATGGCGAACAGGCGGGCAGTGGCCCGACGCGCATGCGCGACGGCGTTCATTGAACATTGGTCGGCATCCCGGTCCGGTTGCCTGAGCGTGCCTGGACGCCGACCGTCACAATGGACCGTCCGTCCAGGATCTGAGCCGCGACCAAGGAGAGAAGATGGACCTGACCTTCAACGATGCCGAGCTCGCGTTTCGAGACGAGCTGCGGGCATGGTTCGCCGACAACGATCCGGGACGCGAGCCCGAGCACGACGAGGACGCGCACTACGCCTGGCGACGGGACTTCCAGCGCCGGCTCGCCGACGACGGCTGGGCGGCCGTGCACTGGCCGGTCGAGTACGGCGGCCGCGGAGCGACGCTGACCCAGTCGGCGATCTTCTTCGAGGAGCTGGGCCGCGCGCGGGCGCCGCTCCCGGCCAACGTCCTCGGCCTGCTGCTCGCCGGCCCGACGATCATGACCCACGGCACGCCCGAGCAGAAGGACCGCTATCTCAACCCGATCCTCACCGCCGAGGAGATCTGGTGCCAGGGCTTCTCCGAGCCCGACGCCGGCTCTGACCTGGCGTCGCTCAAGACGCGCGCGGTGCGGGATGGCTCGGACTGGGTCTTAACCGGCCAGAAGGTCTGGACGAGCGGTGCGCAGTACTCCAAGTGGTGCATGCTGGTGGCCCGGACCGACTCGGAGGTCGCCAAGCACAAGGGCCTGACCTACTTCCTGATGGACATGGACCAACCGGGCGTGCAGGTCGTTCCGCTGCGCCAGATCACCGGCGAGAGCGAGTTCAACGAGCTGTTCATCGACGGCGCCCGGATCCCCGACGAGAATGTGCTCGGCGGGGTCGGCAACGGCTGGCGGGTGGCTCTCGCCACGTTGATGAACGAGCGGTCGGGGCTGGCCTTCTTCTTGCAGGTGCGCATGCGCCAGACGCTCGACCGCCTGATCGAGGAGGCCGCCGCCCGTGACCTGCTCGACGATCCCGTGGTCGCCCACCGCCTCGGCGAACTGCATCTCAAGGCCGAGGTGCTGCGGCTGACCGCCTATCGCGGGCTGACGACGATCGAGAAGTACGGGCAGCCGGGTCCCGAGGGATCGCTGACGAAGTGGATGTGGTCAGAGACCAATCAGCAGCTGACCCAGTTCGCGGCCGACCTGCTGGGGCCGGGCGCCCTGACGGTCGGGGGTCGCTGGTCCTATGAGCTGCTGCGCGCCCGCGGCAACTCGATCGAGGGGGGCACCACCGAGGTGCTCAAGAACATCGTCGCCGAGCGCGTGCTCGGCCTGCCCAAGGCACGCTAGGAGCGCTCATGGATTTTGATTTGACGGAGGACCAGCGCGAGATCAAGTCGGTCGCGCACGAGCTGCTCGGCGCCCGCTCCCCGATGGCCAAGGTGCGCGAGGCCGCCGACGCCGGCCAGTACGACGCCGTGCTGTGGCACGAGATCGTCGAGCTCGGCTGGCCGGGGATCGCCGTCGCCGAGGAGTACGGCGGCCAGGGACTGGGGGTGGTGGAGCTGGCCGTCCTGCTCGAGGAACTCGGCTACGCCTGTGCCTCCACGCCGCTGCTGTCGACGGCCGTCGCCGCAGCGGCGATCCAGACGGGCGGATCAGACGAGCAGCGCGAGCGCTGGCTGCCCGGTCTGGTGTCCGGCGAGATCACCGCCGGTGTCGGCAGCGCCGAGCTGATCATCGACGGCCATGGGGCCGACGTGATCGTGATGCTCGACGGCGACAGTGCGCGGGTCGTGGCCTCGCCCGAGTCAGAGCTCGTGGTGACGATCGACCCGACGCGCCGCTACGCGAGCCTGCCCTCCGGCGCTGTCGAAGAGGGCGAGGCGCTGGCCGACGGGGCGGCGGCGCGCGTGCGCATCACGGTCGCCGCTGAGGTCGTCGGCGTCTGCCAGCGGGCCCTGGACATGACGCTCGAGTACGTCAAGGACCGCAAGCAGTTCGGCGTGCCCGTCGGCTCCTTCCAGGCGGTCGCGCACCGGTGCGCGCAGATGCTGCTGCACACCGAGAGCGCCCGCTCGACGGCCTACTTCGCGGCGTGGGCGGCCGACGCCGATCCGGGCCGCCTGGTCGAGGGTGCGGCGCTGGCCTCGGCGGCGGCGGCCACCGCCGGCCGCGAGGTCGCCGGCTCGGCGATCCAGGCCCACGGCGGGATCGGGTTCACCTGGGAGGCCGACGTTCACTGGCTGTACAAGCGCGCCGAAGTCGACCGGGCGCTGCTGGGCGGCCCGGGGCGTCACCTGGCGGCGCTCGCGCGGGTGGCCGCGGAGCGGGTGGCGGTTCCCGCGGTGTAGGGCGCGGCGACGCTGAGCGTGCCCCGGTAGGCCCACCGGGTCGGGTGGGGCCGCGAGGTCCGGTGGGTCCGGCCCGGTGGTGGCGCGCTTGCAGCAACGAGGGATGGCTCGGGGCCTGGCGAACTGCCTGGATGTTCGCCAGCCCCAAGGAGTCACGACATGAGCTACTTCCGCAATCCGGGTGCCGGGGTCGATGAGCAGGATCGGACCGGCACCGAACCCGACGAGCTGCTGCACCACGAGGGAGACCGGCCGGTGCCGCGCGTGACCTTCGGCGAGTTGGCCGGGCGGGTCAGCCGCTGGTTTCAGGGCATCGAGGTCCAGCCGGGCGGCGATCCGCTGGACAGCGAGACCGCCGAGCACGACATCCTCGCCGAGTTCGCCGACGACGAGCAGCCGTCGGCGGCGCCCGGGTCCGAGCCCCGGTTTCCGCTCGTCCGCTACGGCTACAGCCAGGCCGACGTCGACCGGCGCCTGGACGAGCTGGAGCGCGAAGTTGCCGACCGCGAGCGAGAGGTGACCGAGCTGCGCGACCAGGTCAAGCCGCCGATGTCGATCACCGAGGAGATCGAGCGCATCGGTGAACAGACCGCGTCGATCCTCGTCGTCGCCCACGACCAGGCGCACGAGACGACCCGCCGCGCCGAGGAGCAGGCCGAGCGCTGCATCGCCGATGCCGCCGCCAACGCCGTCGCGATCACCGCCGAGGCCAAGGAGCGCCTGCGTGAGCTCGACGACGAGACCGATTCGGTGTGGCGCGAGCGCGAGCGGCTGCTCGAGGACACGCGGGCGGTCTCGGAGCGGTTGGGCTCGCTCGTCGATGAGGCGCTCGCCCGCTTCCCGGCCGACGCCGACAAGCCGTCGGGACCGATGGTGCCCGACCGGCTGCAGCGCCCCTAGCGGTCGAGAGGTCGTACTAACCTCGCGCTGCGTGATCGACGCGCTGCTCCTGGACTTCGACGGCCTGCTCTACGACACCGAGCACGCCGAGTATCAGGCGTGGAACGACCTTTACGCGCGCTACGGGCTGCAGCTGGATCTCGGCCTGTTCGTCCGCGAGTCGATCGGTCGTCCTCCCGGCGCTTCGGACTTCGATCCGGCGGTCCACCTCCAGCAGCTCGTCGGCGCCGAGCTGGACCTGGCTGCGCTGCGGACCGCCTATGAGGAGGACAAGCGAGAGCGGCTTCCGCACCGGCTGATGCCGGGCGCCGTCGAGCTCCTGGACGCAGCCCGTGCCCGCCGGCTGCGTACGGCGATCGTCACCAGTAACGACAGCGCGAACGTCCGCCGGCACCTCGCCCGTGCCGAATGCACCTTTCGCTTCGACGCGCTGCTCTCCGCCGAAGGCGACCGGGAGCGGGGCAAACCCAACCCGGCCCTGTACCTGGAGGCGCTCGCCGCGCTCGGACTCGGGCCTCGCCAGGCGGTCGCGCTCGAGGACTCACCCCACGGCATCGCCGCCGCCAAGGCGGCCGGCCTCGTCTGCATCGCGGTCCCCAACGCGGTCACACGTGGTGCGGACGGGTTGCAGGCCGCCGACCGGCTGCTCGACTCCCTGGAGCAGGTCGACCTCGACGATCTGCCGCAGGCGCCGCAGCCGACCGTGCGGTGACACTCATATCTGCGGGCCACGTGGCGGGGTACCCTCGCCGCCGTGACCAACCCGTCCGCCGACCCGACGCTGGCCGATCGCTTCCGTGCCCACGCCCGGGCGCTCGCCGACGGCGGCCGCAGCCCGTTGTACGCCGAGCTGATGACGGCCGCGGCCGACGACCTGGAGCAAGGCGGCGTGGTCGCCCGGCTGTTTCGCGGGGCTGCCCGTGCCCCGGTGGCGATCACGGCCCACCGGTGGTCTGGAACCCGGCAGCCCCGGCGGCCGGCTGACACCAGCGCGTAACCTGCCCGCGATGGCCGCCGTCGCCAGTCCGCCCGAGCGCGCTGCGGGCTCACGGAGCGCGCACGCCCCGCAGCGCCACTGGTGGCTGCTCGCCGGGATCGTCATCGTGGGCGCCGCGCTGCGCTTCTCGACCCTGGGGGAGCAGAGCTTCTGGTTCGACGAGGCGACGACCTGGCAGATCGTCGCCCACGGCCTCGGCCACGTCCTGCACCAGGTCCCCCAGACGGAGTCCACGCCGCCGCTGTACTACGTGGTCCTGTGGTGCTGGTCACGTGTGTTCGGGCTCAGCGAGGCGGGCCTGCGATCCCTGTCGGCCGTGTTCGGGACGGCCACGATCGTCGTCATGTGGGCGATCGGGCGGCGGCTCGCCTCCGAGCGCGCCGGGCTGATGGCCGCGTTGCTCACGGCCGCCAACCCGTTCCTGATCTGGTATTCGCAGGAGGCGCGGGCCTACGCGCTGTTGGTGCTGATGAGCGCGGTCTCGCTGCTGGCCCTGGTGCGCGTCCTGTCGTCGCCGGCCCGCGGGCGGATGCTGGCATGGGGCATCAGCGCGGCCCTGGCGCTGGCCGCCCATTACTACGCGATCGTCGTGATCGTGCCCGAGGCGCTGTGGCTGGCCGTCGCCCTGCGCCGGCGCGGCGCGTTGACGCTGAAGCGCATCGTCCTCGGCGTGCTGCCGATCGCGGTGGTCGGAGCTGCGCAGTTGCCGCTGATGATCCGCCAGAACGACGGCCGCGCCGCCTACATCGCCAACACCGGCTCGCTTCCCTACCGGGTGGCGCAGCTGTTCAAGCAGGACCTGATCGGCGAGGGCCAACCGGTCAAGGCGCTGCTCACCGCCATCTGCACCGCTGCCGTCGTCATCGCGCTCGGCCTGCTGCTCGCGCGGGGGCGGCGTGACGAGCGCACGGCGACCCTGGCGCCGCTCGCCGTCGGGCTCGGCGGGCTGGTGGTGGCGATCATCGTCGCCAGGGTCGGGACCGACTACTTCAACACCCGCAACCTGCTGCCCACCTGGCCGGCGCTGATGCTCGTGGTGGCGCTCGGGCTCGGTGCCTCCCGGGCGGGGCGGCCGGGGGCGCTCGGCGCGGCGCTGCTCGTCGTCGTCGGGCTGGTCTGCGTCGTCAATGTCGACACCGATGCGCGCTACCAGCGCCTGAACTGGCGCGGCGCCGCGCACATCCTGGGGCCGGCGACCGAGCCGCGGGCGATCGTCTCCGACATCCACAGCGCGGTCGCGCTCGACCCCTACCTGCGCGGGCTCGGCGCCTTCCCCCAGGCCGCTGCGCCCGTGCGGGAGGTGGACCTCGTTTGGATGCAGCGCGTTTCCCCGTGGGGGGCGGTCAGCCCGATCACGCCCACTCCACTTACCGGCTTCACACTCGAGCCGGTGATCCGGAGATCGACCTACGTGGTCCTGCGCTACCGTGCCGCCCAGCCGACGGCCGAGCCCGGTGCGGCTCTGACCCGCCTGTATCCGGCCCCGTCGCTGGCTCTGCTGCAGCGCCCGTAACCGGAGATGAGCGCCGCCGACGATCCACACTCCGCCGCCTACTTCAACGACCAGCGCGACTTCTGGTTTAACGACGACTGGCTGCGCCTGCTGGCGCGGCGCCTGGGTCTCGATCGGGTCCGCCGGGCCCTCGATGTGGGCTCGGGCCAGGGCCACTGGACGTTGCTGCTGGCGCCGCTATTGGCTGCCGACGCCGAGCTCGTCGGCGTCGAGCGCGAACCGGAATGGGTGCAGCGCGCCGGCGAGCGCGCGCGTGAACGTGGCTGGGGTGACCGGGTGAGCTTCGTGGAGGGCGTGGCGGAACGGCTCCCGTTCGACGACGCCAGCTATGACCTGGTGACCTGCCAGACGGTGTTGATGCATGTGCGCGATGCGGCGGCGGTCGTCGCCGAGATGGTGCGCGTCGTCCGCCCCGGCGGCCTGGTCCTGTTCTCCGAACCCAACAACGCGGCCGCAATGCTGGTGGCCAGTAGCGCCGACGCCGACGAGCCGATCGCAGATCGACTCGAGCGGCTCGGCTTCCTCCTCGTCTGCCAGCGGGGCAAGGCGCTCGTGGGAGACGGCGACGCCGCGGTCGTCGACCTGCTGCCCGGCATGTTGCGGCGGTCCGGGCTGATCGACCTACGGTCGTTCACCAGCGACATGACCGACCTGCTGATCGTCCCCTACGCCACCCCCGCTCAGCGCGCCCTGCGGGCGACGATCCTCGACGGCGCCGACGATACCTGGAGCGGCTGGTCGCGCACGCAGGCTCATCGCTGGTTCGTCGCCGGCGGGGGACAGGAGGGGGAGTTCGGCGGGCTCTGGGAGCGACGGCTCGCCGAGGCTCGCCGAACCAGGCAGGCGCTGCGCGAGGGGCGGTCAGAGAGTGCGGGCGGCCACATCCACTACCTGATCTGCGGCCGGCGACCCGGGTGACGGTAGACGGCGGGATTAGGCCGCGGCGGCCGGCTCGGGGGGCACGTCGGGGACGGGTTCCTCGCCGGCCCGGCCGCGGGGCATGCGCAGAAACGCCACCACGAACGCCAGAGCCATCGCGGCGGCCATGCCGATGACGACGACCTTGACCGACTGCGCGTACGCGACGCGCACGGCATGCACGGCCCCCGCCGGCGCGGAGCTACGCGAGCGGCCGGCGCCCGATGCGCCCGAGCTGGCGCCGGAGATGGCGTGGGCGATCTGACCGGCCACGGCCTTGGGGACGTGGTAGCGGCTGAGGGCCTTCTCCACCTTGGAGGTGGTCGTGGTGATGAGCAACGATCCCAGCACGGCCAGTCCGAGACTGCCGCCGAAGTTGCGGACGGTCTGGGCGACACCGGTCACCGCCCCGTAGGCGTTGGGCGCGGCGCGGTTGAGCGCGTCCGTGCTCACGGGACCGAGCGTCAGCCCCATTCCGGCGCCGGCGATCGCCAGGTACGGCCACTGCTTGGCGAACGACAGCGCGTCGAGCTTGTTGGCCCACCAGTAGAACCCCACGGCGGACACCGCGCAGCCGAGGACGACGGTCGGTCGCGCGCCGCGGCGATCGAGAATACGGCCGCCCCACTGGGCGGCGATCGTGAATCCGCCGAAGAACACGAACAGGATCAGGCCCGCGTTGGACGCGCTCTCGCCCAACGCGATCTGCGCGTACAGGCTGGCGAAGAAGAACAGCGGCACGAAGCAGATCGACAGCAGGAAGAGGACCGCGTTGTCGACGGCGAAGCCGTGATTGGCGAACAGCCGCATGGGTACCAGCGGCTGTTCGGCCCGCAGCTCCCAGCGCACGAAGGCGGCGAGGATCGCCAGCCCGGCGACGAGGCAGGCCCAGGTGGCGACGCTGCTCCAGCCCCACGCGCTCGCCTGCTGCAGGCCGAGCACGCTGATCGCCATCCCCGCGCACACCAGCACCGCTCCGCGGGTGTCGATCCGCTCACGACGGGGCTCCTGCGGTGGCTTGGCGATGACCGTGAGCGCGACCGCGAGGATCGCCACCGGGACGTTGATCCAGAAGATCGAGCGCCACGTCCACTGGGTCAGGTAGCCGCCCGCGATCGGCCCGATCGAGGTCAACGCTCCCGAGATCGAGAAGAAGATCGCCAGGTATTTGCCCCGTTCGTGCACCGGGTAGGTGGCGACGACGATCGCCAGCGCGGCCGGGAACAGAAACGCCGCGCTTGCCCCTTGGAGGACGCGGAAGACGATCATCCACGTCTGCCCGACCGAGCCGGTCGGCGTCGCCCCGCACAGCGCCGAGAAGACCGCGAACGCGATCGTGCCGATGATGACCGTCCGGCGATGACCGTAGATGTCGGCGACCCGGCCGCCGACCGCGAACAGCGCCGAGAGCGCCAGCAGGTAGCCGTTGACGATCCACTGCGAGCCGGTCGGCGACAGCTTGAGGTCGTGCTGCAGGCTGGGAATGGCGAGCGCGACGATCGTCTGATCGATGAACATCATCGCGACCGCCAAGATCATCGCCGCCAGCACGAGGTTCTTATTGGGCGCGCCCACGCGCGTTTTATATCGGCTATCGCGGCGCGCGAGAAGGGGTTTCTTGAGCCGACCACTGAGCGCGGCGTCAGGCCGTGGCCTTGCGAGAAACCGGCGGTTCTTGACCGCGTCGCGCGCCCGGGACTAGGGTCGGGCGACCCCCAACAGGAGGAGAACATGAGCGCATCAGTGCATGCAGCGATCGACGACGTCCTCGAGCAGGCCGTGGCCTCCGGGGCGGTGCCCAACGTGGTGGCCATTGGCGCCGACCGCGAGGGGATCATCTACGAGGGCGGCGCCGGGCCCCGCGTGCCGGGCGAGAGTGGCACCGTGGACGGCGGCACCCGCTTTCGGATCATGTCGATGACCAAGATGGTGGCGACGGTCGCCGCCCTGCAGCTCACGGAGCAGTCCAAGCTCGATCTCGACGCCCCGGTCGAGGAGTACTGCCCGGAGTTCGCCCAGGTCCAGGTCCTCGAGCGCGTCGACGGAGGGCGACCCATCCTGCGCGCCCCGGCGACGAAGGCGACCGTCAGGCAGCTGATCACCCACACCAGCGGCCTCGGCTACTGGTTCTGGAGCTCCGGGGTGGCGGCGTGGGAGCGGGCGACGGGCACGCCCAACGTGCTCTCGGGCTCGGAGGTGATCTTCAACGCTCCGATGGTCGCCGATCCAGGCACGCGATTCGTCTACGGGATCAACACCGACTGGCTCGGCCGGGTGGTCGAGGCGGCCGGTGGCACGGGCCTCGACGAAGCGATTGCCGCGGGCGTCACCGAGCCGCTCGGCATGACCGACACGGCGTTCACGATCACACAGGAGCAGCTGCAGGAGGCGACCCCGGTCCACCTCCGAGGTGAGGACGGCGCGTGGGCGGCCTCGGAGATCGAGCTCGCCTCGGACCCCGACTGGTGGGCCGGCGGCCATGGTCTGTACAGCACCCCGCGCGACTACCTGAAGTTCCAGCGGATGCTGCTCGGCAGCGGCACCTCGCCCGACGGGGTGCAGATCCTCTCTGCCGCGACGGTCGACGCGGCCTTCACCAACCAGATCGGCGACCTGGACTTCCCCGCGGAGATCACCACGGCCGATCCGGCATCGTCGTTCGGCCTCTCGATCGGGCCCGGCTACAAGTGGGGCTACGGCCTGCTGCTCAACACCCACGACGAGCCGGGTCGCCGGCGGGCCGGGACGGGCGCGTGGGCCGGTCTGGCCAACACGCACTACTGGGTCGACCGCAGCACGCAGATCACGGGCGCCATCTACTCGCAGTTCCTGCCCTTCATTCCGCCCGAGGCGCTGCAGCTCTACGCCGACTTCGAGACCGCCCTGTACGCGTCGCTGTAGCCGCACCGGTCACTGCGAACACCCCCCGCCGGTCAGGTACGCTCGTGGCCCGTGCCCCTGTGCGTCCTGATCGGGTTGCTCGTTCGCCGGCTGGCGAGAATCGTCCGACGCCGCGGCCTCGAACGACGGCCCGCGCCCGCGCCCGCGGCGCTGTCTGAGCGGGTCGGGTAGAGCGTCTCGCGCTCAGCTTCGTGACGCACGTCGACCTGCAGACGATCCTCACCACCTGGAAGGGTGACGGCGGGACGATCGTCCTCTACGCGGTCCTGATCACGCTGGCCGTGGCCTATGGGCTGGCCGCCCGCCGCCGCTCGCCGCGCGGGCGGCGCTGGCCCCGGGCGCGCACCGCCTGCTTTGTCGCCGGTCTCGCGCTGTTCGGGCTGATCTACGGCTCGGGCCTGGAGGTCTACGAGGATCAGCCGACCGTTCACGTCATCCAGCACATGCTGACGATGATGGCGGCGCCGCCGCTGTTGGTGCTGGGGGCGCCGATCACGCTGCTGCTGCGGACCGTGGCGCCGCGACGGCGCCCGGCGATCGTTCGGCTGCTCGACGATCCGTCGTTCGCGATGCTGTCGGGCCCGCGGGCGCCGATGATGCTGACGCTCGACTACTTGTTGACCATGTTCATCTACCAGCTCACGCCGCTGCGCACCTGGAGTGAGCAGAGCACCGAGTTGCACTTCATCGTTCATCAGTACTTCCTGCTCTGCGGGCTGTTCTTCTGGTGGCCGGTGGTGGCCGCCGACCCGGTGCGCCTGCGCCTGAGTGGCTACGCCAAGCGCGTCATGGTGTGGCTCGGCCTGCCGGCCTTCGGGCTGCTCGGCGCGATCGAGCTGGCCGCCGGCTCGACCGCGACGGGCGTCGCCTACCTGGCCAGCGGTGGGGTCCTGACGCTCGCGGGCGCCGGCGTCGTCGCCGTCCGGGCGCGTGGCAGCGGTGCGCTCACCCCCGTGGCCGCGGCCCGTCCACGTCCGCTGAGCGGGGGCTCGGTGGGCGGGGCCCGGTGAGCGGGGTGGGCGGGCCGGGCTGACGGCGGTGATTACGATCGTGCGGTCGACGGAGGAACGCCGGGCGTGGGCGTGGGCGGTGCTCGGCCTGGCCGGCTCGGTGCTTGTCGCCGGCTGCGCCCCGCGGGCACTCCACGACGGGGCGGTCGGATGGTGGTACGCGCCCGGCTGGCCCGGGCGTGCGGCCACCACGCTGATCTACGTCGGCATGGCGGCGCTGGCCGTGGCCTGGGTCGGCCTCGGCCGCGACTTGCCCGGCCGGCGCACCCTGTTGGCGATCGCCGCCCTGTGGATCCTGCCCGTGGCGCTGGCGCCGCCCCTGTTCAGCCGTGACCTGTACAGCTATCTGGCCCAGGGGACGATCCTGCACCTCGGACACAACCCGTATCACGTGCCCCCCACCGTGCTGGATGGCCTTGGGCAGCCCCATGTGCTGGCCGCGGTATCGCCGTTCTGGCGCCACACCACGGCGCCCTATGGGCCGCTGTTTTTGGAGCTGGTGAGCCTGATCGTCGGCGTCGCCGGATCGCACCTCGTCGCCGCGGTGCTGCTGGCGCGGGCCCTGGAGCTCGCCGGGCTCGTGCTGCTCGCGGTGTTCGTGCCCCGGCTGTCCCGGGCGCTCGGCACCGACGCGCGCCGCGGGCTGTGGCTCACGGTGGCCAGCCCGCTGACCGCGCTCGGGCTGGTGGCCTCCGGCCACAACGACCTGCTGATGGCCGGGATGCTCGCCGCCGGGGTGGCGGTGGCGCTCGAGGGGCGCCCGCTGTATGGAATCGCGGTGTGCGCGCTGGCGGCGACGATCAAGGTCCCGGCGCTCGTCGGCGCCGTCTTCATCGCGGTTGCCTGGGCGCGGACCGCCGATGACCGGGCGGCGGCGGTGCGCCTGCTGGCAAGCGCGGTGGTGGTGGCGGCGGCCGTGCTGGCCGCGGTCACGCTGGCCAGCGGCGTCGGCGTGAGCTGGCTGTCGTCCTCGGTGTTCTCCACGCCCGCCAAGGTCCGGCTGGCGATCACCCCGGGCACGAACGTCGGCTACACGCTGGCCGGCGTGCTGCACGCGGTCGGGATCTCGGTGTCTTCGCGCGGGATGGAGTCGGCGTGCGGCGACGTCGCGTTCGCGGCCGCGGTGGTGATCGGTCTCGTGGCGTTGTCGCGTGTGCGCGTTGGGCGGCTGGTCGGGGTGCTGGGGCTCGTGCTGATGGCGGCGGCGGCCGGCGGCCCGGCCGCGTGGCCGTGGTACTTGACATGGGGTCTGGCGCTGGTGGCCGCCGCGCGCGGCGCGCAGCGGTCGCGGCCGCTCGTGGCAGCGCTCGTCGTCTCGGCGTTCCTCGTCAAGCCGAGCGGCGTGCTCGCCGTCCCGCTTGGGGCGTCGCCGGTCGTGCTCGCGGTGTACCTGGTGATCGCCGGCGTGGCGTGGCATCGCCGGCCTCGTCGCGGAACCGGCGTTGACCCCGCCCACCCTGAGCCGGCTCGGCCGGAGAGCGGCACGCCTCCGGCGCTCGCCAGGACCTGACGCGGCCTTGCGTCGTCTCTCCGTGGACGCGCGAGGGCGCGACCGCGCCGCGATCGCGGTGCCGGCGCTGCTGGCGGCTGTGCTGAGCGTGACCGCGATCGGCTCGCGCAGCCTCGGCTTCGACGAGGGCGCGACGGTGGCGATCGTCTCCCAGCACGGATCGGCGTTGGGGTCGGCGATCGCCCGCGACGGGGGCAACATGGCGGCCTACTACCTGCTCATGCACGTTCTCGTCGGCTGGTTCGGCACCGGCCTGACGGTGCTGCGGCTGCCCTCGGCGGTGTCGCTGGTGGTCACCGTGGCCCTCGTGGGAGCGCTCGGCCGGCGGCTGTTCGATCGCCGCGTTGCCGTGATCGCCGGGCTGCTGTGCGCGGTCAGCCTGCCGCTGGTCTACTGGGCGCAGACGGCCCGCGCCTACGCGCCGATGCTGGTCTTCGTGTGCGCCGGGTTTCTCGCCTTCCTGGTGCTGGCCGACGACACGGCGCCCGTGTCACGCCGCCGGTGGGCCGTGGCGGGCTACGTCGTCGCGATGGCGCTGGCCACGTATTGCAGCTTGATGGCCGTGCTCGTCGTCCCCGCGCAACTGCTCGCGCTGGCGCTCACGCGGCAGCAGGCGGCATTGCGCAGGTTCGCGTGGGCGCTCGTGGCGGTGGCCGCCTGCTGCATCCCCCTGGCCATCCTCGCGGTGCGGCGCGGCACGGGACAGCTGTTCTGGGTCCCGCGGCCGTCGCGCAAGGTCGAGACGCAGGTGCTGCAGTCGCTGACCTCCAGCGGCCTTCAGCCGAGCTTTCATCCCCGCTTCACGACCACGGTCGGTCTGATGGCGACTGTGCTCGTGCTGCTCGGGCTCGCCACTGCGGTGGTACGCGCACGGCGGCGGACGCGGGGGCGGGGCAGCGGGGACGAGCCGCTGATCGGGTGGCCGGTGGCGCTCGTGCTGATCTGGATCGCCGTCCCGGTCGTGCTGACATTCCTGTACTCGCTGGTCTCCCAGCCGATCTTTCTGCCGCGCAACCTGCTCACCTGCCTGCCGGCGGTGGCGCTGTCGCTGGCGGTCGTGATCACCGATCGCCGGCTGCCCCGCGCGGCCGCGCCGGCCATCCTGCTGGTCGTGCTCGTGATCCGGGCCGTGCCGCTGGCCGCCGGTTACGGCGTCTCGCCCGAGCCGTGGCAGGCCGCCACCGACAACGTGCTCACACGCTCTGCGCCGGGGGACTGTGTCGCCTTCTATCCGCTCGACGGCCGCAATGCGTTTGCCTATTACGTGCGCTCCTCACGGCGCCCGGCGCCGCGCTCGGTCCTGCCGGCGATCCCCTGGGGGGCGACGACGCCGTTCGTCGAGCGCTACGCCACGCTGTCGGCGGCGCAGGTGTCGTCGGCCAGGGCCGGATGCCGGCGGCTGTGGTTCGTCTCCAGCCACGAGGGTCAGAAGGACGGGCCGGCCCGTGCGCTGGCCAACCGGGCCGGCTACCTGCGGCTCGACGCGCGCCTGGAGCGGGCGTTCGGGCACGGGAGGATCGAGCAGTACGGCTACGCCAGCCCGATCCATGTGCAGCTCCTGTCCGGGGCGGACCGCCGCCGCTAGGGACGCAGCGTGGTCGACCAGAACGTGAGCAGGCTGAGTCCGGCCAGCAGGAACACGTTGACGAACACGAGCACGGCGAACCATTTGCCCTGCACGTAGCGCCCCACGACCATCAGCGCCGGGAAGGCGGTGATCAGCATCCGCGGGTTGGGCGGCACGTACTCCGAGGTGAAGGCGAAGAAGGTGATGCCGAGCGCCCACACGATCGCCACCGCGGGCACCTCGCGGCGCGAGCGCCACAGCAGGTACAGCTCTGCGACGAGGATCACCGCCCCGATCAGTCCGAACACGAGGTTGAGGTTGACCGTCGGGGTGTTGAAGTGGTTGGGATCGAAGGCCGGTGCCATCCGCGTCGCTGTGTGCACGAGCGCCAGGAAGTCGGTCTTCTCGCTCCAGCCGTGATGCTGGGCGATGTAGTTGGCAAACGGGTTGCCGGTCCAGAGCCAGAGAAAGATCATGAAGCACACCACGCCGGTGACCGACAGGAGGGGCGCGATCAGCGCCCGCCGCGCGTCGCGCAGGTGTCCGCGACATCGGTAGAGCTCGAGCGCGGCCCCGGTCGCGCACACGACCGGAAGCATCAGCCCCACCGGCTGGACCGCCGAACCGAAACCGGCGAGCACTCCGGCGAGCACCCAGCGCCGGCGCTCCAGCGCCCACAGGCAGCCCACCGCCAGCGGCATCAGCAGAGCTTCGGAGTAGACCATCGAGAAGATCACCGACCCGGGGAAGACGACGAACAGGAGCGTCGCCCGGCGGGCCGCCTCGCGCCCCCACCATCCGTCGGCGAGGCGATGGATCAGCACCGTCGCGATCCAGCCGCCCACTCCTGAGAGGAGCACCCCCGAGACCGTCGCCGCCCAGATCGCGTTGTGGCTCGTGAATACCAGGAACACCGGCTCGAGCAGCCAGATCGCAATCGGGAACAGAGGGAAGAAACCCAGCGTCGTCTGGCCGTAGTCGACGTGTGCCGGATAGCCCTGGTTGGCCAGGCGGCGGTACCAGAGCCCGTCCCAGTTGGCCAGCTCGTGCAGGAAGTTGTGATGCCCGAACTTGCCGTTGACGTAGGCGGCCAGTAGCAGCAGGCCGCGCGCCGACAGGTAGATCACGGTGATCCACAGAACCTCCTGCCGGGCGTCGACCGACACGCGAGCCCGGCGCCGGGTCCGTCGGCGGGTGCGAGCAGGAACGGCCGGCTCGGCGGTGGCTGTGCCCGCCGAGCCGTTCAGTTCGACGTCGACGAATGGGGGTAGGCCGAGAGAGTCGTCCCGATGTGGGTCATCAACAGGCTCCGAAGCAGTCTCCACGGCGGCGCAGTCTAGGTCGCGAGTGATAAGGAGGATGTATGCCGCTAACAACAAAACAATCAAAGGCACCGGCGGAGCGCGCGTTTGGTGCAGGTTTCGCCACTCTCGAGGTCCCGCAGCCGTCCGAGCCCGCGACGCCGGTCATTCCCGACGCCCCGGCGACGCCGATCGATCCGGATCCCGGAACGCCCGCCGATCCCGGGCAGCCGACGACGGTGCCCGGGCCCGACGAGCCGGCGACGCCGGTCGTGCCCGAGCCGAGTCCCGACGAGCAGTGACCGCCCTTCATTAGGGAACCGCCTGCAGGGTGACGTGGCCCGCCCACTGAAGGGTGTCGTGGCAGGCCGCCCCGTCGCCCTGGCAGGGGCTTGCCGGAAAGCCGGTGCGCAGCGCCAGCGAGTCGGCGGGCCACGAGACGGGGACAGGGCGATAAGGGTTCGCCGGCAGCACGCCGCCGACGAGTCTGAGCCGTGCGGTGACAGCGGTCGTCGCGCCGCTGTCCCACAGCGACGGACCGAGCGTGTAGTCGCTGGGATCGCAGTTTCCGCGCGCTTTCGACGTGGTCGGAACGCCGACCTCCAGCCCGCCCGTCGGCGGGAACGACAGCAGTCCATCGGCGGGCGAGCCCGGGGCGTACGTCGTGTCGCACTGAAACGTCGTCGGCTGTCCGTTACAGCCCCTGTCGATGGCGGTGCGCGTCAGCACCTCGTGCGCCGAGACCTGTGACCGGGAGCCGTCGAAGGACACCGCGGGCACGAGCACCGTGCCGGCCGCGCTGCGCACCGCCGATTGGAGCGCGTCGAGGTCGATCACATAGCGAACCCTCCACGACATCGGCTTGATCGTGGCCGCCTCATCGTCGGTGAATCCGCCGGAGCCCGGGCAGACGCTGCGATAGAGCTGGTGATAGGCGATCGTCTCCGACCCCGACCCGCTGTACACAACGGCGACGCGGAAGTCGCGCGCCAGGTCGGTCCGCGCGCGCGCCGGCGGTGAGCCGGGCTTCACGCGCCCCCGGATCAGGTGGTAGTACGTGCTCTGCAGCCGAGGCGTGTGGCCGGCCGCGGTGCGGCGCCCCGCTGTCTCGGGCCGGGCCGACTTGACCACCGCCCAGGCGCGAGCCACCGTGGAGATCCGGGTGGAGACGATCGCCTGCCCCCGGTGCGAGCGGCGGGCGAAGAACGCCTTGGCGATGGCCGCCTGCTCATGGCCGCCGACGAGTGCTGCCGCGTGCGCGGCCGCGGGCGCGAGCAGGACGGCGAGCGCAAGCAGCCCGGCGACTGGCAGTCGAGATCTCATGCACCCGCGAGGGTATAGCCACTGCCGCTCGGCAGCGCCGCCAGGATCTCGTCGGCGACGAAGCCGGGCGCCCGCTGGGGCAGCAGATGCCCGGCGCCCGGCCTGACCACGAGGCGCGCTCCGGGGATCTGCTCGGCCAGCCGTCGCGCGGCGTCGGGCGAGACGATCGGATCGCGGTCGCCGAAGAGGATCGTCGTCGGCGCGGCGATCGTCTTCAGTCCGGGCTCGAGCGCGGTCACCCCCCGGACGAGCGCGCGCTGCTCGGTCGCGTACGACCGCCAGGCGCCGGGTCTCAGCAGCGTCGTCCGGGCTCGGCGCAGATATCCGTCAGGGAGTCCGACGGCCGAGGCCAGCCGTTCACGGACCCGGTCGACCGACAGCGCCAGCCCCAGGCTCGCCATCGCCGTGGCGCCCGACAGCTCGGCCAGGCCGGGAGCGGCCAGCCAGCGGTCCAGTCTGCCCAGGGCGGCGAGGTTGGCGGCGGGGGCGACGAGCACGAGCGCGCTGACCCGCCCGGCGTGATGGACCGCCAGCCACGCCGCGATCGCCGCGCCGAGGCTGTGCCCGACGATGGTGGCGCGCTCCACACCGTGCGCGTCGAGGACGGCCAGCGCCGCCCGGGCGTTGCCCGCCAGGTCCTGCGCCCGGGTGCGGCCGTCCCACCCCGGCCGGTCGACCGCCACGGCCGTCGCCCGCCCGTGGAGCGCCGCGAGGACCCCGTCCCAGTCGGCGGCGCCACCCGGCTGCCCGTGCAGCAGCAGGGCGTCGGTCACAGGAGGGTGGGCCCCGTCAGGCCGGGGCCCGTCAGTCCGCGCCCGGAGGGCCGCCGCGCGGATTGTCGCCGACGGCCTGTCCGTCGCGGCCCACGTAACCCCCCTTGCCGCCCGTCACGACCACGATCGCCTCATCCTCTCCGGCGTTGTGCATCCCGCGGTGGGTGGCCGCGTCGACCCGGACCACACCACCGGCGTGCACCAGATGCGTCGTTCCATCGCCGAAACGGAACTCGACGGTTCCGTGGTGGACGAAGTACATCTCCTCCTGCTCGTCGTGGAAGTGCACGCCGGTCGAGTAGCCGGGCGGGAGCACGATCGCGTTGACGCCGAAGGCGGTCACGCCGAGCTCCTGGCGGACCTTGCGAAAGCCCGGGCCATCGCCCATCTCGCTGAGGTGGGAGACCGCGTAACCGGGCTCTGATGAGGACTCGCTCATGAGCGGTGTGAATGGTATCTGTCAGCGGCCCCTCGGCGCGGTGGCGACGACGGCGAGCGGGCATACTAGAACGGTGACGTCTGCGCTCCTATCCGAGGCGCTCGCGCCGCTGCGAGCCAACCCCCAGCGCGCAGCGATCCTGCTCGATATCGACGGCACCCTCGCGCCGATCGTCGACCACGCCGCCGACGCCCACGTGCCTGAGTCCACGCGCCAGCTGCTGATCGCCGTCGCCCGCGCGTACGGACTCGTCGGCTGTGTGAGCGGCCGCCGCGCCTCCGAGGCCCGGGCGATGGTCTCGATCGGCACGATCACCTACCTGGGATCGCATGGCGTCGAGCTGCTGCGCTCGGGGTGGACCGAGGCGGTCATGGACGCCGACGTGGCCGATTGGGTGCGCCGGATCCACGACTTCGGCCACGAGGCCGACACCGCCGACACCCGCAAACTGCGCGTCCGGCTGGAGGACAAGGGCGTGATCGTGGCCTTTCACTGGCGCGGCGCCCCCGACGAGGAGGCGGCCCGCGCAGCGCTCGACGCGATCGCGCAGCGCGCCGAGGCGGTCGGCCTGCGCACGCACTGGGGTCGCAAGGTGCTCGAGGTTCGCCCGCCGATCAAGATCGACAAGGGCGTCGGCATCCGGCGCCTGCTCGACGAGGTGGGCTCCGAGATCGACTCGGCGATGTATGTGGGGGACGACACCACGGACCTCGACGCATTCCACGCCCTGAGCGAGCTCGTGACTGAGGGACGGCTGGTGCGGGCGGTGCGCATCGGGGTCGCCTCCGACGAGGGCCCGTCCGAGATCGCCAGCGAGGCCGACGCCGTCGTCGACGGTCCCGAGGGAGTCAGTCAGCTGTTGGCGACGCTGGTCGCCACCTCCCCCGAGTAGCGCCGGTGCGCTTCTCCGACTTCCTTCGCACGACGGTGTTGATCAGCGCGGCCGCGGCCAGTGCCCTGGCGGCCGTGACTCTCGCCGGTGTGGCCGGCGGCGGCAACGACCAGGTGATCCCGGTCTCGGCCGGGTGGTGGGTGGCGGCCGGTTTCATCGGCCTGTGGCTCGGCCGGCGCAACCAGACCTCCCCGCCGATCGCCGCCTTGCTTGCGAGTGCTCGCACCCAGTCCTCGCTGCCCGAGGTCAACCCCGCGCGCATCGTCCTCAACCGGCTCTGGCCGCTGCTGCTCTCGACGGTGGGCGCGGCCGCACTCGGTCTCATCGCTCCGCAGATCCCGGCGATCGCCGCCGGCTTCGCCATCATCTGGGCTCTGGCGTGGCGGCGCCAGTCCTCGGCGGTGACGGCGATCGAGGAGCGCGACGGCGCCCGCTTCTACATCCAGCAGACATCCCCGTTTCAGCCGATCCGGCTGGTCCGTACGCCTGGCTTTCGCTCCAACCTGCGCGAGCTCAACGGCGCCACGCCGTCGCGGCCGGCGACCCCCCGCGTTTGACGACGCCGATGCCCGGCGTCGACGTGCTGCTCGTCTCGGTGGGTGCCACCAGCGGTTGGCGCACCTCGACACGCGAGCTGCAAGCCGCCCTCGCCCTGGCGGGTGCCCGGGCCCACATCGCCGACGCCGGCCCGGTGCCGGAGGTGCGGACGTTCGTGCTCACCGACCTCGTTCAGGCATGGGCCGCCCGTCGCGCCGCCGCCGAGGCGATCGCCGCGCATCGCCCGCGGGCGATCGTCTACTGCTCGATCACGGCGGCGCTGCTGTGGCCGGCGCCGGGCGCGATCTGGTTCGACGCGCTCGCCGCCGAGAACCGTCCCGGCCGCCACGGCGCCTGGCAGCGGGTGATCGAGCGCCGGCGGGTGGCGCGCGCGCCGCTGCTCATGACGATGGCCGACACTGGCCACGCCCTCGCGCCCCTGGACGGCGCGCCCCATGCCGATGCCGTCGTCGTCCCGACCGTGATCGAGACGCCGAACAGAGCCGGGCCCGCCCGCCTGCGCGACATCGATGTGCTCGCCTACACGGCCGATCCGGTCAAGCGGCGCCTTGACGCCATCCTCGCCGCGTGGGCGCGCGCGCGGCGGCCGGGGGAGACGCTCCTCGTGACCGGGCTGGAGCGTTCACCAGCGCCGCCGGGCGTTCGCTTCGTCGGCCGCCTGGCACCCGAGGAGTATCGCGCCCTGCAGCGTCGCGCCCGCGTGTTCGTCACCGCGCCGCGCCGCGAGGACTTCGGGATCGCCGCCCTCGAAGCGCTCGCCGACGGAGCGATGCTCGTCACCACGCCGTCGCCGGGGGCCTATCCGGCGCTGCCCCTGGCCCGCCGGCTTGACCCTCGGCTGGTGAGCGACGACCTCGCGCCGGCGCTGCGATGTGCGCTCGACGATCCCGTGGATGGCTACGCGGACCGTGCGGCGGAGCTGCTGGCGCCCTTCGGCCGGGCCGCCGTGGCCACCACCCTGAGCGAATGCGTGCTCCCCCGATTGCTGCCAGGATGGCGACCGTGACCCCGCTCGGCTTCATTCCCAGCCCATCGAGCAACGGCTTCAGCGTCGGTCCGCTGTTCTTTCACGCCTACGGGATCGCCTATGTGTTCGCGGTGGCGGCAGCGATCCTCATCGCCCGCTGGCGCTGGCGCGCGGCAGGCGGCGATCCCGACCTGCCCTACGAGGTCGCGATGTGGGCGTTCCCGGCGGGCCTGATCGGCGGCCGGATCTACTTCGACATCACGACCCCCAGCCAGATTCCCGATCACTGGTGGGGGGTGTTCGCGATCTGGGACGGCGGGCTGGGGATCTGGGGCGGGATCGCCGGCGGCGTGATCGGCGGACTGTGGGTGATCCGCCGGCGACTCAGCCATGACGACCTGCTGCGCTTCATGGATGCCGCTGCGCCCGGCCTGCTCGTCGCCCAGGCAATCGGCCGGATCGGCAACTATTTCAACCAGGAGCTGTTCGGTGCGCCCACCAAGCTGTTCTTCGGGCTGAAGATCTCGCCCGCGCACCGCCCGCCGGGCTATGAGCACTTCGCCACGTTCGAGCCCACCTTCCTGTTCGAGCTGATCTGGAACCTCGGACTCGCCGGCTTTCTCGTGTGGCTCGGCTCGCGGCGCAAGGTGCGCGCGCCCGGACTGTTCGCGCTCTACGTGGCCGGCTACTCGGCCTTCCGCGTCTTCGAGGAGACGCAGCGGATCGACTACTCCAACCACTTCCTGGGGATGCGGGTCAACTTCTGGATCGCGTTGGCACTGTGCCTGCTCGGCCTCGCCTGGTTCGTGGCCGTGCAGCGCGCATGGCGGGGGATGGGCGCCTCGCCGGTGCGATCGGCCACCCAGGGCTCGGGCGCCCGGAATGCGCAGCCGCCCCGCCCTCCACAGCGCCGGCCGCCCCCGCCCCCGCGGGCCAAGCGGGCTCGTTAGGCGCGCGACCGTGGGCGCATGGTCTGAACGTCGTCCCAGGTGCGGGTGTTGACGACGGCCTCGGGGCCGAGCCACGCCCGGCGCGCGGTGGCCACCCCGTAGCGCGCCACCTCGAACCCGCCGACGCGGTGGGCGTCGCAGTTGATCACGATTGGGATGCCGGCGCGGGCGGCCGCGCGGGCATGGACATCGTTGAGGTCGCGGCGGTCCGGGCTGGAGTTGATCTCGAGCATCGTGCCGCCTGACAGCGCCGCCTCGACGATCTCCGGAAAATCGAAGCCATACGGCGGCCGGCGCTCGATCTTGCGACCCGAAAGGTGGCCGATCACGTCGACCAGCGGGTTGGAGATCGCCTCGATGATGCGCTTGGTCATGTCCGCCGAGGACATCTGGAAGGAGGAGTGCACCGACGCGACGACCCAGTCGAGCTCGGCCAGCACCTCGTCGTCGTAGTCGAGCGTTCCATTGGGCCCGATGTTGACCTCTGAGCCGGCGAGCAGCGTGATCCCGCCGACCTTGGCGGAGCCCGAGAGCTCGCGGATGCGAGCGATGTGCCGGTGCAGGCTGTCGGCCTCGATGCGCACCCCCACGGAGGCCGAGTGGTCGGTGACCGCCAGGTACGCATAACCGGCCTCGCTCGCCGCCCGCGCCATCTGCTCGACCGAGGCCGTCCCGTCGGACGCGTCGGTGTGCGAGTGCAGGTCGCCGCGCAGATCCGCGACGGTGATCAGCGATGGGAGGGTGCGGGCCGCCGCCGCCTCCAGTTCGCCCCGGTTCTCGCGCAGCTCGGGCTCGATGTACTGCAGGCCGAGCAGCGCGTAGACCTCCTCCTCGCGCTCGCAGCGATAGGTCTCGCCGGTGGCGTCGTCCAGCACCCCGTACTCGGAGACGTGCAGCCCCTTGCGCACGGCGGCTTCCCGCAAGGCCATGTTGTGCTCCTTGGAGCCGGTGAAGTGCTGCATCAGGTTGCCGAACTGGTCAGGGGCGACGATCCGCAGGTCGACCTTCAAGCCGGTGTGGGTCCGCAGGCGGACTCCCGCCGCCCCCGGACTCTGCGCGGACTCCACGAGGTCAAGCGAGGCCGCCGCCTGTGCGAGCGCCAGGGGGTCGTGGGCGGTGGCGATCACGTCCAGGTCCTTGACGCTGTCGGTCATGCGCCGCGCCGAGCCGGCCAGCTCCACGCGCTCGGAGGCGGGATCGTCGCGCAGCGCCGCGACCAGCTGCTCACCCACGACGAGCGCGCGGTTGAGGACCGTGCGCCGGCCGCCACCGTTCTCGCCGGCGGCGGCATCCGCGCGGGCCACGGAGACCGCCGCCAGGATGCTCTCCTCGGCCTTGGGGCCGAAGCCCTTGAGCTCGCGGAGCCGGTGGGCCGAGGCGGCCGCCTCGAGGGCGTCGAGCGAGTCGATCGACAGCTCCTCGTACAGGCGTCGGGCCCGCTTGGGACCCAGGCCGGGCAGGCGGGTGATCTCCAGAAGACCGGCCGGGAACTTCGCCCGGAGCTTCAGCGCAGCCGGGATGTCGCCGTCGTCGGCGAGCGCGAGTACCTTCTCCTGGATGATCGAGCCGATGCCCGGCAGCTCGGTGGCCCGCCCTTCGCGCGCCAGCCCGGTCACCGATACCGGAGCGTCGCGCACGGCCTTGGCCGCGTTGCGGTAGGCGACGATTCGGTGGATGATCGCCCCATCGAGCTCGTAGAGGTCACCCAATTCGTCAAGTGCCTCCGCGATTTCAGAGTTTGTCGGCTCTGCCATACCGACCTGTAATCTAGCTCTGACGACCCGCTATACTTTCTGAAGTACCTCGAGAAGGAGAACGATATGTCAGGCCCGGTTTCGGACGTAACCGACAACAGCTTTCAGGCAGAGGTCATCGAGTCAGACGTTCCCGTGCTCGTGGACTTCTGGGCGCCGTGGTGCGGCCCGTGCCGTCGCGTGTCGCCGGTTGTCGAGGAGATTGCCACCGAGCGGGGCGAAGCCCTGAAGGTCGTCAAGCTCAACATCGACGAGAACCAGCAGACGGCCGTCAAGTTCAACGTCATGTCGATCCCGACGCTCATGCTCTTCAGGCACGGCGAGGTCAAGAAGACCGTCATCGGTGCCTATCCCAAGCGCAAGATCGAAGAGGAGCTCGAGACCGCGCTGGCGTAAGCTGTTCGCAGGACACGCACGTCGCCGACGCCGTCGTGGGCGGCGTGCGGCGCAGTCGTTCGATGACACCGCCGCAGCTCAGACTCGACGACCAGGACCCGCTCGCCCAGGCGGCGATGAAGGCGGTCGCGGGCGGTGATGTCGAGGCCGTCAAGCAGCTGCTCGACGAACACCCGGAGTTGGCCACGGCGTGTGTGGTGAGCGGAGGCCAGCGCACGCTGCTGCACTGGGCCGCGTCGAATGACGACGTCGGCCTGATCGACGTGTTGCTTGACGCGGGCGCCGATCTGGAGGCCCCCGGCGCAACCAGTGGCGGGCGCACCGCGATCGCCGACGCGACGGTCTTCGGACAGTGGCAGGCCGCCGACCGGCTGCTCGCCCGCGGCGCGCGGACGAACCTCTTCGAGGCGGCCGCGCTGGGCCTCAACGACCGTTTGGACGAAGAGCTGGCGACCTCGCCGGATCCGCGCGACGTCACGGCGGCCTTCTGGGGCGCCTGCCACGGTGGGCGCCAATCGACGGCGTCGCAGCTGCTGTCGCGCGGGGCCGAACTCAACTGGGTCGGCTACGACGATCTGACGGCCGTCGACGCGGCCGAGCGCAGCGGGGCCAACCGGCTGGCCGGCTGGCTGCGCAAGCGCGGCGGACGATCCGCCGCCGAACTCGCCTCGTCGGCTTAGTCCGAGCCGGCCAGCGCCACGGCGATCTTCAGCGGCCGGCCGTCAATCGTGATCGGCTCCGCCCCATCGAGGTCCTCGAACCCGATCGCCGTCGCCAGCGTCTCGTTGGCGAGGTAGGCCTCGTGCCGGCGGGCGGCGTCGAGCAGCGCCTGATCGCCGTCGAGCGTGAGCAGGATCCGATCGGAGACCTCCAGTCCCGCCGCTTGGCGCGCGCTCTGCACGGCGCGCACGATGTCGCGGGCCCAGCCCTCGACGCGCAGTGACTCGTCGATCGTCGTCTCCAGCGCAACGGCGTGAGAGCCCTCGCGCTCCACCTGGTAGCCCTCGAGCGGCTTCATGCTGATCAGGAGGTCGTCGGCGTCCAAGGTGTGGTCGGTACCGCCGACGTCGATCCGCACCGGGCGACCGTCGCGCAGCGCGGTCGCCACGTGGCCCGCCTCGAGGGCGGCCACGGCCAGCGCCACCTTTGGCATCTGCTTACCGAAGCGCGGCCCCAGCGTCCGGTAGTTGGGCTTGAGCTCGACCTGGCCGAGCTCGTCGGCCTCCGACACGAACCGCAGCTCGCGGACGTTGAGCTCCTCGCGCACGATCTCGGCGAGGCGCTCGATGGCGTCACGCTCGTTCCCGGTGGCGACGACGACGGCGGCGCGCAGTGGCTGGCGGATCTTGATCTTCGCCTGGGCGCGGGCGGCGAGTCCCAGGCGCACGGTCTCGCGCGCCACCGCCATCGCCGCCTCCAGCTCCTCGTTGCGAGCGCCGGGGACGGGGAAGTCGCAGAGGTGCACGCTCGGCTCGGCGCCGTCGAGGTTGTCGTAGATCTCGTCGGCGGCAAACGGGCAGAACGGCGCCAGCAGCTTGGCAACGGTCGTCAGGCAGGCGTGCAGTGTCCAGAACGCCGCCGGGTCGCCCTCCCAGAAACGCCGCCGCGACCGCCGCACGTACCAGTTGGAGAGCTCGTCGACGAAGGCCTGGATCGCCCGGCCGCCTCCGGTGGCGTCGAAATCCTCCAGGCGCTCGCCCACGATCTGCACCGTCTCCTGCAGCCGCGACAGTGCCCAGCGGTCGAGGTCTGACAGCTCGCCTGGGTCGGTGTGCGGGGGCTCGATGGCGTTGGCGTTGGCGTAGAGGACGTAGAAGCCGTAGGTGTTCCACAGCTGCAGCAGGAACTGGCGGACCCCCTCCTCGATCGTGTTCATCGAGAGGCGGTAGCCGTCCCATGGGTACTTCGAGGTGAAGAAGTACCAGCGCAGCGCGTCGGCGCCGTAACGGTCGATCACCTCCCACGGCTCGACCGTGTTGCCCAGCGACTTGGACATCTTGCGCCCCTGCTCGTCGAGGATCAGCCCGAGGCATACGACGTTGCGAAACGACGAGCGGTCATACAGCAGCGTGGACACGGCCAGCAGCGAGTAGAACCACCCGCGCGTCTGGTCCAGCGCCTCGCACACGAAGTCGGCAGGAAAGCGCTCCTCGAAGTGCTCGAGGTTTGCCAGGGGGGCGTGAAACTGGGCGAACGGCATCGACCCCGAGTCAAACCACACGTCGATCACCTCAGGCACGCGGCGCATGTCGCCGCCGCAGTTCTCACACGGGAACGTGACCTCGTCGACGAACGGTCGATGGGGATCGTCGAGGTGGACGCCTGACAGCTCCTCGAGCTCTGCGAAGGAGCCGATCACCTTCGTGCAGCCGTGGTCGCAGCGCCACACGGGCAGCGGGGTGCCCCAGTAACGCTCGCGCGACAGGGCCCAGTCGACGTTGCCCTCCAGCCAGTTGCCGAAGCGCCCGTGCTTGACGTGATCGGGGTACCAGTTGACGGCCTCGTTGGAGGCCAGCAGCTCGTCCTTGATCTGGCTGGTGGCGATGTACCACGACGGCTTGGCGTAGTAGAGCAGGGGCGTGCCGCAGCGCCAGCAGTGCGGATAGGAGTGCTCGTAGGCCTCGGCGCGCAGCAGTCGGTCGCGTGCGCGCAGGTCCTCGATGAGATCGGGATCGGCGGCCTTGACGTTGCGCCCGGCGTACGGGCCGATGCGCTCGTCGTAGGTGCCGTCGAGGCGCACCGGGTTGACGACGTTCAGACCCTCGATCTCGCCGAGGCGGAAGTCGTCCTCGCCGAAGGCGATCGCGGTGTGCACGAGGCCGGTCCCGTCCTCGGCGGTGACGAAGTCCGCCGGCAGCACGGTGTGGCCCTTCGGGCCGTAGGCCTCGGCCGGGATATAGGGAAACGGCGCTTCGTAATGGGCGCCGACCAGCTCGGACCCGAGGAAGGTGTCCAGCGCGGTTGCGTCCTCGCCCAGCACCTTCTCCACGAGCGCCTGCGCCACCACCTGCGCCGGGGCGCTGGGGTCCGCGTCCGCTGCGCGGGCCCGTACGTACAGCAGCTCCGGCTTGACCGCCACGGCGGCGTTGGAGACGAGCGTCCACGGCGTGGTCGTCCACACGAGGAGCTCGTCGCCCACCTGCAGAGGGGACGATCCCAGCCGCTCGGTCACCGGGAAGCGGACGTACACCGATGGGTCGACGACGTCGCGGTAGGCCCCCGGCTGCCCCAGCTCGTGGCTGGAGAGCGTGGTCTCGTCGCGCGGGCAGTACGGGACGACCTTGAGCTTCTCGTAGAGCAGGCCTCGGTCGTGGATCGTCTTCAGCGCCCACCACACGGACTCGATGTAGTCGGCGTCGAGGGTGCGGTAGGGGTGCTCGAGGTCGACCCAGAATCCGATCCGACCGGTCAGCCGGTTCCACTCCTCGACGTGGCTGAGTACTTTCTCGCGACAGCGGGCGTTGAACTCGGCGATCCCGTAGCGCTCGATGTCGGCCTTGGACTGAAATCCCAGCTCAGCCTCGACGGCCAGTTCGACCGGCAGTCCGTGGCAGTCCCAGCCCGCCTTGCGCTCCACGTAATGGCCGGTCATCGTGCGGTAACGGGGGAAGATGTCCTTGAACACCCGGCTGAGGACGTGATGGGTGCCGGGGTTGCCGTTGGCCGTCGGTGGGCCCTCGTAGAAGCCCCATGGCGGCGCGCCCTGGCGCCGGCGCAGGGACTCGGCGAAGACATCGCGGTCGCGCCAGCGCGCGAGAACCTGCTCCTCGAGCTCGGGAAACGACACGTGTGGATCGACAGGGCGATGGTGGATGGCCATGGGTGGGCGCTCGATTCTAGGAACGAGCGCAGGCTGGCCGGGGTCGGCTGGTGTGCGCTAGGCGCCGGCGCGGGCCGACGAGGGCGCAGCGACCTCGCCCAGCCGGCCGCTGGCCGGCCGCGCCGGCGGCGGATCAAGCCTCGCCAGCAGCGCGTCGCGGGCGCCCAGTGGGGACTCGCCCAGCCTGAAGACGGTGCTGGCCCCGGTGTCCGGGACGGCGCCGCGGTAATCGAAGACGACGACGTCGCGAACGAGCGAGCGCACGGCGTAGACCAACCGGCCGATCGAGTCCAGCGAGACCCGGTGTCCGGTCAGCACGACCGCGCGCGGCTCCAGCGCGCGGAGCGCCCGGCCGAGGCGCGGCAGTTCGATCGCCGGGGTGAACGACAGCGTGCGGAGCCCGCCGCGCCGCAGCACGACCTCGAGCGCCTGCGCATAGATGGCGTCGAGGTCTCCGGGGGCCGACGCGTCGAAGATCATGACGCCGTCACGGCGGGCCGCGGGCGGGGCCAGGCGCCGTTGCGCCGACAGCCAGCCGACGGCGAAGCGCCAGGCGAACTCGTACTCGGCAGTGGTCGCGCCGGGCTCGGCCTGCGAGGCCACGGCGACCAGGAGCACCTCCTCGATCGTGCGCTCCACCGAGCGCAGGCCGAGGCTCTCCTCCAGCAGGCGGTTGGCGGCATCCTCGTCGAACGCGCCGAAGGCACCTGACAGCCGCAGCGGCGTGGAGGGCCCCTCCCCGCGCTCGCGGGCCAGCGAGATGGCCGAGGAGACGTTGTGGGTCTCGGCAAGCGTCAGCCGCAGAGCCTCGATCTCAGTCAGCGAGTACTGCCGGTGACCGCCGGCTGAGCGATGCGGCGAGGGGAAGCCATATCGGCGCTCCCAGCTGCGCAGGGTGTTGGGGCTGATGCCCAACATGACCGCAGCGGCGTTTGTTCGGATGCCATTCATTAAGGGATTTATTGCTTTATCGGCAGCAATTGGCAAGGATCGCAACCCGTCCTGCACTTTGGTCGAGTACGTGCACGACACGTTTGAGCAAGTACTGACCCATCCTAGAGCGGCGCGGACGTCAGTGCGAGGAGTCGTGCCTCGTCTCGCGAGCGGCTACAGGCTGGCCCGGCGGGGCGCTACGTCGCCCTCCGCGCTGAAGGAGCCGGCGTCCTGATCGCCCTCGATCAGCTCCAGCATCCGCCGCTGGGCGGCCCGTGGACTTGCCGGCAGGCTGCGCGCGGCCGTGGTGCGGACCCGGATCCGCTCGAACCCGCGGCGGAAGACCGCCATCGGCATCGCCCCGGCGGCGAGGCGCACCGCATAGGCCCAGCGAGCGACCGTGTCGTCGTCGAGGTGCGAGCCGGCGAGCACGACGAGGTCGGGGCGCTGGATCGCGACCGCGTCACCGATCCCGGCGATTCCGCGGGCGGAGAGGCTCAGGACGTTGATGCCGGCCCGGGCGCTGAACAGCTCCAGCGCCCGGATGTACGGGCTGTCGCGATCAAGCTCGTCGCGCGAGGCATCGCCAATCAGGATCGAGACCGGACGAACCGGCGGTGGAGCGAGGTGCAGCGCCCGCCGGAGCCAGTCCCCGCCCCAGTGGGCGGCGAACGCCCATCCCGCCGAGTCGACGCCGTAACGGCGGGCGATCTCGTCGAGCGTCGGCAGCAGCACCTCGTCGACGGAGCGCTCGACCGAGCGCAGGGCGAGCGCGGCCTCGATCGCCGTGTCGGCGCGCTCGCGCTCATAGGAAACGAGCGCTCCGATCAGCGAGTTGGCGTCGGCGGCCAAGCCCTCGCGCGCGCGGGAAACTGCCGACGAGATCGACAGGCCCTCCTGCAGCGCGTCGCGCAGCGCCGCGATCTCGCCGTGGGTGAAAAGCCGGTGCTTCCCGGGCGATCGCTGCGGCTTTGGGAAGTCGAAACGGCGCTCCCAAGCACGCAGGGTGTTGGGGCTGACATTCAGCAGCGCCGCCGCCTCGCTGGTCTTCAAGTAGCGCATTTAGTCAGAAAGGTGAAGTCAAGCGTTGCGTGATGAACCACATAGTCTTAAAATTGCACGAGATATTGACCAAAATACTGTGCAAAGACATGGGGTACTGTGGGTGAGTGCTGCCCACTTCGTCGGTGCCCCGTGTTCTAGCGCAGTCCAACGACCGGAAGGATCGCTTGGCGCCCGTGAGGACTTCGCGCAGCACCTTGGGGAGTCGACTGGGGGAACTTCGACCGCCCGGCCCCGGTCAGCCGCATTGGGAGGAGGGACTATGAGCTTTCCGCACCGGCCGCTGATCCCTCAACCCAACTGGTGACATCGCCGACATTGGCGCTACCGTCCATAGATGCTGCGCCGTCGCGCGGAAGGCCGCACCGGCCCGTGGTGGCCGGATCGTCGCGCCCGCTTCAGCGGCGATCTGCGCGTGGCCTTTGCGTCGCCGCCATTGCCCTCAGTCGGCCCGATCGGGTCAACGCGCTCTCGCGTTATTCTGGGCGTCGCGGCGGTGGCGGCGGGCGTCCTGGTTGTGGGCGAGCGCGGCGGGATTCGGGTCTCCGCCTCATTCATTGTCTTCGTCCTCGCGGCTTCGTTCCTCGGTCCCGCTTCCGCGGCTGCCGCAGCGGTGATCTGCGAGCTGACCGCCGACCCTGCGTCGAAACGGACCGCTTGGCGCACCGTCGCTCTACAACAACCTCCCGCCGGCGGTCGTGCCGGCCGTCGCGGCGGCGGTCATCGTCCGCGCCTGTTCGATCGCCCGGCGGACGTGGCCGGTTTCTACCTGTCCGTCGCGCTTGCCGGCACGGTCGCGCATGGTGCTGAGCTTCGCTCTGTTTGCGTCGTTGCGACGGATCGTGCTGCCGTCGGCCGAGCAGTTCGGCGTGGCGGACGCTGTTCGAGTTTCTACCGAGCATCGGACTCAGCGTGCTCGTCGCGGTGGCCGGGCGTCGGGATCAAGTTCAAGGTTGGGCAACGCCGGCATCGCGTTCGCGCTTGACGCGGTGTTCGCGTTCTCGTATATGGCACAACTGCTCGAGCAGTCGCGCCAACGAGCCCAGCAGTACAGCGCCCTGTCATGGGGCGTGCTGGCCGGCCTCATGCGTTCCCTGGACATCCGTGACCAGCGGGCCGCGCGGCACTCGGCGGCGGTCGCCCGGTTTGCGCGGGACATTGCGGCGGAGGTCGGGATGTCGCCCGAGCAGTGCGAGTTGGCGCACACCGCCGGCCTGCTGCACGACATCGGTCGCTTCGCCCTGTCAGATCGGGTCGCTGAGCGGGGGCGCACGCTGACCGAGGAGGACTGGGTTGCGATCCAGCGCCATCCGGAGCTGGGAGCCGACATGCTGCGTGACCTGGGCATCTACGGGCCGGTGGCCGAGATCGTGCTCGCCCATCACGAGCGGATCGACGGCCGGGGATATCCGAACGGGCTCGGCAGCGAGGAGATCCCCGAGATCGCGAAGATCATCTCCGTCGCCGAGGTCTACGACACGCTCACGGCGTCGGACACCTACCGGACGCAGATGAGCTCGTTCGAGGCGCTGCGCGAGCTGCGCCGCGTGTCCGGTTCGCAGCTGGACGAGCGCTACGTCGAGGTGCTGGCGGGGCTGTTGACCGGCGAGGGCGTCGAGTACCGGCACGCCGACATGGCGGACTTCGATACCGAGCTCAACATGGAGCGCCGGATCCGCGAGGCCTCGGCCGGCGCGTGACCGCCGGGGGCCTGACCGCCGGGCGTGACCGCGGGGGCCTGACCGCCGGGCGTGACCGCCGGGGCCTGACCGCGCATCACCGACACCACCGTCGGCCCCGGGCCGACGGCGATGGCGGGATTAACCGGCTTTGCGCTCCAGCACCGAGTCTGTTCCCTGCTGCTCCAGCGAACCCAGGAAGGTATCGATCTGCTCCTGGCTGAATCGGCGCTGTCCCCCCGGCGTGCGGTAGGACTGCAGGTAACCCATGTCCGACCAGCGCCGGATCGTCCCGAGGGAGACTCCGAGTGCCTGGGCTGCCTGCGACGTCGACAGTCCGAGCGGGCTTCCGTTCATTTTCCTCATGAACATGTTTGTGGCGCATTTGACAAGGGATGGCGAAGCAAGTGCAGCAATTGCACAAATTCCCGCTGGGAAGATCCCCCCGACCCGGCCGCGATGAGACGAAACTGAGACATGTGTCCAGGAATCTCGGCGATGCGACCGGCTGAGGTCATGGGGCGCCGTCGATCACGGGGCGCCTGACCACCGTCGCGGGCTGCAACGATTCCCACTCGTGCGCCTGCGCCTCTACCACCACCCCGATGGTGCCCGGGTGGCCTATCGCGAAACCGGAACCGGCCCGGCGCTCGTGCTGCTGCACTCGCTCGGACTCTCGCATCGCGAATGGGAGCCGATCGTGGCCCCGCTGTCGAGCCGCTTCCGCGTCGTGTTGCCCGACCTCCCGCTGCACGGCGACTCCGAGGATCGCCCCCGGCACACGTACTCGCCCGACTGGCTGGCCGAGGTGATCGCGGGTTTCTGCGGCGAGGTCGGCGGTGGGCGCTGCATCGTCGCCGGCCACGACCTCGGGGCCGAGCTCGCGCTGGTGGCCGTGAGCGAGGGGCTGCTGGCGCCGTCCCGGCTGGTGCTGATGCCCAACCGTCTGCATCGCCGCGACCAGTTCGGCGCCAAACGGGCCGCCTGGCGGGCGGTCTGTCGGCTGGCCGCCGTTCCCGGCCTGGATCGCGTCCTCTCCCACGCCGCCAAGCTCGCCTTCCGCCCGTCGGTGGGCGAGCGGTTGTCCTCCCAGCGCAATCACGCGGCCCGCGATCTGATGCGCCACGCCTTCGCCGACGTCGGCGGAAACGGCAATCGCGCTCGGTCGTGGGCCAAGTTCGTGCACCGCTGGCCGGTGGAGGCCCGGAGCCAGCTGCTCGACGCCTATCCGCAGATGCAGATGCCGGTGCTGCTGCTGTGGGCCGACGAGGACCTCGCTCATCCGGTGGACGCCGCGCGGGAGGCGCTCGACCTGCTGCCCGACGCCCAGCTGCGCACCCTGCCGCGGACGGGCTTTCTGATCGCCTACGACGACCCCGTGGCGGTCGCCCGCGAGCTGATCGCGTTCTGCGGGTAACACGCTGCGAGCGCTAGCGTTGATCGCAGAACTCGACTGCGAAAGGAAGCCATGAGCCTGCAGGAGAAAGAGCAGCTGTGGGGTGGGGAGACGACGAAGGCGATCGGCAACTTTCCGATCTCCGGCGAGACCGTGCCGGTCGCCGTGGTGCGCTGGCTGGCCCAGATCAAGGGCGCGGCGGCGCGCGTCAACGGCGAGCTCGATCTCCTCGACCAGGACGTGGCCAACCGGATCGCGGCGGCGGCCGATCGCGTCGCCGGCGGCGAGTTTGACGACCAGTTTCCGATCGACGTCTTCCAGACCGGTTCGGGGACGTCGACGAACATGAACGCCAACGAGGTGATCGCCACCCTCGCCGGGGACGGCGCTCACCCCAACGACCACGTCAACATGGGCCAGTCCTCCAACGACGTGTTCCCGTCGGCCGTCCATTTGGCCGCACTCGATCAGGCGACCAATGACCTGCTCCCGGCCCTGGAGCAGCTCGAGGCATCGTTCGCGCGCAAGGCCGAGGCGTTCGCCGACATCGTCAAGGCCGGGCGCACCCACCTGATGGACGCCGTCCCAGTCACCCTCGGCCAGGAGTTCTCCGGCTATGCCGCGCAGATGCGCCTCGGCGCGCGCCGGGTCCGCAACGCCCTGCCCCAAGTGGCCCAGATCCCGCTCGGCGGCACTGCGACCGGCACCGGTCTGAACACCCACGAGCACTTCGCCGAGCGCGTGCGCGCGCGGCTGACCGAGACGACCGGCCTGGAGATTCGCGCTCCCGAGGACCCGTTCGAGGCGCAGGGCAACCGCGACGCGCTCGTCGAGCTGTCGGGCGCGCTCAAGGTGATCGCGGTGTCGTTCACCAAGATCGCCAACGACCTGGCGATGATGGGCTCTGGCCCACGCGCCGGAATCGGCGAGCTGCTGCTCCCCGAGCTGCAGAAGGGCTCCTCGATCATGCCCGGCAAGGTCAACCCGGTCATCCCCGAGGTCGTGCTCCAGGTCTCCGCTCAGGTGATCGGCAACGACGCCGCGGTCACGATCGGCGGACTGGAGGGCAACTTCGAGCTCAACGTCCGCGTGCCGCTGATCGCCCGCAACCTGCTGGAGTCGATCCGGCTACTGGCCGCGGCTGCTCGCGCCTTCGCCGAGAAGTGCGTTGACGGCATCCGGGCCAACGAGGACGGCTGCCATCACTCGGCGGAGGCGACACTCGCCGCCGCGACGGCGCTGAACCCGTACATCGGTTACGACAAGGCCACCGAGATCGTCAAGGAGGCCGCCTCGAGCGGACGGATGCTGCGTGAGGTCGCCTACGAGAAGGGCGTCGACGAGGAGACCTACGACAAGGCGATGGACCTCCGCGCGATGGCGCGCGGCAACACCTGATCGCGTGACGTGGCTCGCGCGCCCCCGCGTCAGCGGGTGCGCGCGAGCAGCCGCCACACGCGCCGCAGGCCACCGTCGTTGGCGGTGCGGGCGGGCCGGCGCATCTCTTCGGCCTGGGCTTTGGCCAGTGCGTTGCTGAGTCCGGGATGCATGTGGGTCCTCCGTTGGCCAGATGTTTGCTGCTTACACAGCTACTTTAGCAAAAGCTTTGTGCACAGCAACTTTCGACACAGCTAAAATTCTCCGCACCTCATGCCACGTGCCGCCAACAGCCCCAAGGGCGCGCGCGCCGCGGATCTCGAGGCTGCCGCCAACCCCGAGCAGCTCGATCCGCACGTTCGCCTGGCGCTGGCCACATGGCCGCAGATCGACCCGAGCGTCGAGGGGATCGTCGTCCGCATCGGTCGAGCCGAGCGCCGCCTGCTGGCCGAGATGAAGGCGAGCCTCGCCCAGGTGGGGCTGACGTTGGAGGAGTTCAAAGTGCTGATGGCCCTGCACGCCGGCTCCCGCAGCCACGGCGCGCTGTGCCGCGAGCTCGAGGTCTCAACGGGCGCCATGACCAACCGGCTGGACAAGCTCGAGCGCGAGCAACTCGTGCGTCGCAGCCCGGACCCCAACGATCGACGCGGCGTCCTGCTCGGCCTGACCGCCGACGGTCGCGCCTGCTTGGATGCCTACGTCGACCGCGGCGCCAATCGGGAGCGCCAGCTGCTCGAGGGCCTCACCGCCGCCGACAAGCGCACGCTCAACGAGCTGCTGCAGAAGCTGCTGGACTCCCTGGTCGCGGACGGCGACGGCGACGGCCAGCCCGGTTGAGGCAGGTCTTCGTCTGCCCCAACCGACGACGGTTGATCAGGTGGCGACCGTCTCCGCGCCCAGCTCTCGTGAGATCGCCACGTCGACCGAGTAGTCGATCGGCACGACGATCACCGACGGGAGATCGAGCGTCAGGGCGTGCGCCAAGCGCTGGGAGAAGTCGCCCGCGGAACTGCAGCGCCAGGCGGGCGCGCCGAACGCCTCGGCGAGCTTGACGAAGTCCGTGGGGCCGAAGTCGACGCCGAAATGGCGGCCGAACTTCTTGTCCTGCTTCCACACGATCGAGCCGAACTGACCGTTCTCCCAGATCACGTTGACGATTGGCGTCTTCAGCCGGACGGCCGTCTCCAGCTCCTGGCAGTTCATGAGAAAGCCGCCGTCGCCTGAGACCGTGACCACGTTGCGGCCAGGGCTGACGAGCTTGGCGGCGATCGCCGTGGGCAGCGCGAAGCCCATCCCGGCCAGGCCGTTGGCGATCAGCACGGTTCCGGGCTCGTGCGCGGGGAAGATCCGCCCAATCCACAGCTTGTGCAACCCCACATCGGACACCAGAAGATCGCTGCGCCCGAGCGCGTCACGGATGTCGGCCAGCACCCGCGGAGGGCGCATCGGGAAGTGGTCATCGGCGCGGGCGTCGTCCAGCGCGCCGATCACCAGCCGGCGCAGACGGTCGGAATCCGGCGGCTCTGACTGCTTGCGGCTGCAGCCGGCGGCCAGGCGTGCCAGCACGTGGGCGATGTCGCCGATCAGCTCCACCGCCGGGATGAAGAACTCGTCGATCTCGGCGGCGACGGTGTCGATCATCACAATCTGCTTGTCGGCGTGGGGATTCCAGTACTCGGGGGCGTGCTCGACGAGGTCGTAGCCGACGGCGATGACCACGTCGGCGTCCTCGAAGCCGGCCATCGCATAGTCGCGCGCCTGCAGCCCGACGGTCCCCAAGGCGTGGGGATCCTCGTAGTCGAGCAACCCCTTGGCCATGAACGTCTCGGCCACCGGGATGCCGCTGGTGTGCACGAAGGCGCGCAGCGCCCGGCTGGCGTGGGTGCGAATCGCACCGTTGCCGGCGAGGATGATCGGGTTCTCCGCGGCCATGATGATGTCCGTGGCGCGCTGGAGCTCCTTCATCCCAGGCTCGGGCTGCACGGGGGCATGGCGCGGCAGTGGACGGGCGTCCAGCGGGCGCGCCATCACGTCCTCGGGAAGCTCGAGGTGGGTGGAGCCGGGCTTCTCGGACTCGGCGACCTTGAACGCCTTGCGCACAACCTCGGGGATGATTTCCGGGCTGGAAACCCGGGCATTCCATTTCACGACTGGATGGAGGATCCCGATCAGGTCGATGTACTGGTGTGACTCCTTGTGCATCCGCTCCAGGTCGGACTGCCCGGTCAGCGCCACCAACGGCGACCGGTCCAGGAACGCGTCGGCGACCGGCGTCACCAGATTGGTGGCGCCCGGACCCAGCGTGCCCAGGCAGACTCCGGCCCGGCCGGTCAGTCGACCATAGGCATCCGCCATGTAGGCCCCGCCCTGCTCGTGGCGCACGGGGACGAACTGCACGGCCGAGTCGGCCAGCGACTCGTTCAGATCCAGGGTCTCCTCGCCCGGGATCCCGAACACGTACTGGACGCCTTCGGCCTCCAGGCACTCCACGAACACGTCTGACGCCTTGCGAGCGGTCACGCCGCCACCCTATCTGACCCGGCTGTTCGGCCTGCTCACGCTGATCGGCTGCCTGCTGGCGCCGGCAGGCGCCCGCGCGGCCGGCCTGTTCTACGTCCGCGGGGGCGGAAACGGGCACGGGATCGGCATGAGCCAGTACGGCGCCGACGGTTACGCGCAGCACGGCGCCGACTACCGCACGATCCTCGCCCACTACTACCAGGGGACGGCCCTCGGCCAGACCGACCCCGTGCGGACCGTGCGCGTGATGCTGGCCGACGGCCCGTCCACGACGTTCAGCGGCGCCACCGCCGCCGGACGGCAGAGCCTGGCCGCCTCCATCACCTACACCGTGTCGGCCACGCCCGGCGGACGGCTCCAGCTGAGCGGCGCTGGCGGCGCCTCCGCGACGCCACTGACGATCACCGGCCCGGGTCCGCTGCGCGTGGCCGGCAAGGGCACCTACCGTGGATCGCTGCAGCTCTCCGCCGACGGCCACGGCGGCGTCCTCACGGTCGACGTCATCGAGCTCGACGATTACGTGCGCGGCGTGATCTCGGCCGAGATGCCGGCCAGCTGGCCGGCAGCGGCGCTTCAGGCCCAGGCGGTTGCGGCGCGCACGTACGCGATCACCACCGGCGTGGGGTCCTCCGCCTACGATCTCTATGACGACACGCGCTCGCAGATGTACCCCGGCGTCTCCGCGGAGACGCCGGCCACCGACGCGGCGGTGGCCGCCACCCGCGGTCAGATCGTCACCTACGGCGGGCGTCCCGCCGTGACGTACTTCTTCGCCAGCTCCGGCGGCTACACGGAGAGCATCCAGAACGTCTGGCCGAGCGCGACGCCCGAGCCGTGGCTGACGGGAGTCCTCGATCCCTACGACAGCGCGGGCGGGGACCCGTACCACGCCTGGGGATCGCAGATGAGCCTCGCGGCGGCCGCGGCCAAGCTGGGGGCGCTCGTGCACGGCACGCTCGTCGGCATCGCCGTGACCAGGCGCGGCCTGTCCCCGCGGATCCTCACCGCCGAGGTCGTGGGCACGCGGGGAAGCGCGACCGTCACCGGAGCTCAGCTGCAGGGCATCTTCGGGCTGGCCAGCACCGACGCGGCGTTCACCACGATCGCGACCACGGTCTCCCACGGCGTGCTCGCCGGCTCGGTCTACCCGGCCCGCGCCGTCGGCGGCAGCGTGACCGTTCAGCGGCTGGGCTCGGTCGGCTGGACGACGTTCGGCCACGCGCCGCTGGCCGCCGGGGCGTTCACGTGGCCCGCGGCCATCGCCGGGCGCTACCGGATCACGTACCGCTCTCTGGGAGGCCCCGCGGTCACCCAGCCCTGACGGTAGGCTCCGGGCCGTGCCCGGACCGCTGCTGGCCATCGACGGACCGTTCGTCCTGTACCGCTCGTTCTTCGCCCTGCCTGACTCCATCAACGACGGCGACGGCAACCCGGTCAATGCGTTGCTCGGGTCGGTCAACCTGATCCTGCGGATCGCCGCCGACGCACAGCCGCGCGCGATCGTCGTCTGCTTCGGCGCCGAGGCCGCCCACTACCGCACCGAGCTCTTCCCCGATTACCACGCCGCCCGCCCGCCCGTGCCCGACGCGCTGCAGTGGCAGTTCGATCGTGCCGCCGGGCTGTTCGAGGCGTTCGGCTGGACCAGCATGTCGTCTGATTCCCTGGAGGCCGATGACCTGCTGGGGGCGCTCGCCGACGCGGAAGTGGATGGGGGAGGCCGGGCGCTGATCATGACCGGAGACCGCGACATGTACCAGTGCGCCGCCGAGAACGTGAGCGTCGTCTTCCTCAAGCAGGGCGCCAGCGGCTTCGAGGAGGTCGACCCCGCCGAGGTTCGCCGCCGCTACGGGATCGACCCCGAGCTCGTACCGGACTTCATCGCCCTGCGCGGCGACCCCTCCGACGGCCTGCCGGGCGCGCCGGGGATCGGCGCCAAGACGGCGGCGGCGCTGCTCGAGCGCTACGGCACGCTCGAGAACGCCATCGCCAACGCCGATCAGGAGCGCCCGCGCACTGCTGCCGCCCTGCGCGATCACGCCGAGAACCTCCTTGCCTTCAAAGAGATTGCCACGCTGCGTCCCACCGACGTCGATCGGCCGCCCGACCGCGCCACCTCCCTGGCAGGCGGCGCCGAGGCGGCTCGCGGCTACGGGATGAACCGGCTGGCCGACCGCCTGCTGGCCGCTGACTCTCTGAGCGACCTCTGACGGTCCGGCCGCCCGTCAGGCGATGCTGATCTCGTCGGCGAGGTAGACGTCCTGGATGGCGTTGAGGATTTCGACCCCCTCGGCGATCGGCCGCTGAAACGCCTTGCGACCGCTGATCAGCCCGGTGCCGCCGGCGCGCTTGTTGATGACCGCCGTGCGCACGGCCTCGGCGAGATCGGACTCGCCTGAGGAGGCGCCGCCGCTGTTGATCAGGCCGGCGCGGCCCATATAGCAGTTGGCGACCTGATAGCGGCAGAGATCGATCGGGTGGTCGGTGCTGAGCTCCGAGTAGACGAGCTTCGAGGTCTTGCCGTAGCTGGTGCCGTTGTTCATCGCGCCGTAGCCGTTGTTGTTCTCCGGCAGCTTCTGCTTGATGATGTCGGCCTCGATCGTGACGCCGAAGTGGTTGGCCTGGCCCGTCAAATCGGCCGACAGGTGGTAGTCGGTGTCGCCCTGCTTGAACTCCGGATTGCGCAGGTAGCACCACAGCACCGTGAACATGCCGAGGCGATGGGCCTCCTCGAAGGCCGTCGAGACCTCACGCAGCTGGCGCGTGCTCTCCTCCGAGCCGAAGTAGATCGTCGCCCCGACGCCGGCCGCGCCCATCTCCCAGGCGCGCTGCACGCTGGCGAACATCACCTGGTCGAAGCGGTTGGGGTAGGTCAAAAGCTCGTTGTGGTTGAGCTTGACGATGAACGGGATCCGGTGGGCGTAGGTGCGCGAGACGGCACCGAGCACGCCGAGCGTCGACGCGACCGCGTTGCAGCCGCCCTCGATCGCCAGCTCGACGATCTTCGCCGGGTCGAAGTAGTCGGGGTTGGGGGCGAAGCTCGCCGCGGCGGAATGCTCGATGCCCTGGTCGACCGGCAGGATGCTGAGGTAACCGGTGCCGGCGAGGCGGCCGTGGTCGAAGATCTGGCGCAGGTTGCGCAGGGTGTTCGTGCTGCGGTCGGTGGCGACCATCACGCGGTCGATGAAATCGGGGCCGGGAAGATGCAGGCGGGAGGCCGGGACCGTCTCGCAGCGGTGCTGCAACAGATCGGTGGCGTCGTCCCCGAGCAGGTCGGTGACGTGGTCAAAGCTGGTGGTGGTGGCCATCCCGAGTCTCCTTGTTCGTGTCGGCGTGGAAGATTACGGCGTGAACTTCACGGTGATCACGTCGCCGTCGGCCACGACGTAGTCCCGTCCCTCGAGACGTAGTGTGCCGCGATCGCGCGCGCCCGCATAGCCCCCGGCGTCGCGCAGGGCGTCCCAGCCGACGACCTCGGCGCGGACGAACCCGCGCTGGATGTCGGAATGGATCTGCCCCGCGGCATGCCACACCGACAGGCCGCGGCGCAGGTGCCAGGACTGGGCGGGCTTGTCCTCGCCGGCGGTGAAGAAGGCGACCAGCTCGAGCAGGGAGAACGCTCCGTGCACGACGGTCTGCAGGCTGGACTCGGCGAGCCCCAGGTCGCTGCGCATCGCCTGGGCGTCGTCGTCGGACAGCTCCGCGAGCTCGGACTCCAGCCGCGCCGAGACGGCGACCGCCTGGGCGCCCATGGCGGCGGCGTGCTCGGCGATCGCCTCCGGGACAGCGTCGGAGCCCTCCTCGACGTTGGCGACGAACAGCACCGGCTTGGCGGTCAACGGCGAGAGCAGGCTCATCGCGTCGGTCGCGCCGGCGGGCGGCGGCACCGTGCGGGCCGGCCGGCCGGCCGACAACGCCTCGATCACCTCCCGCAGCCATCGCTCCTCGGCAATCGCGTGGCGGTCGCCCGACTTGGCCGTCTTGGCGACGCGGTCCACCCGGCGCTCGGCCTGCTCGAGGTCGGCGTAGAGCAGCTCGGTCTCGATCGTCTCGATGTCGTGCAGCGGATCCACCCGTCCCTCGGGATGCACGACGTTCTCATCGACGTGGGCGCGGACGACGTGCACGAGCGCGTCGGTCTCGCGGATGTTGGCCAGGAACTGATTGCCCAGCCCCTCGCCGCGGTGCGCGCCGGCGACGAGGCCGGCGATGTCGTGAAACGCGATCGTGTCGGGCACGATCTTGGATGCGCCGACGATGGCGGCGACGATGTCGAGACGCTCGTCGGCGACCGGGACGATCGCCACGTTGGGCTCGATCGTGGTGAACGGGTAGTTGGCCGCCTCGGCGGCAACTCCGGTGAGCGCCGTGAACAGCGACGACTTGCCGGCGTTGGGCATCCCCACGATCCCGACCTTCATCGGCATCGCGTGACTCCTTGGCCGACAGCGGTTCCGAGCAGCGCGCCGGCGAGGACGTCGGAGGGATAGTGCACGCCGAGGTAGGGACGGCTGATCCCGAATGCCGTCGCGGTCGCGTACAGGAAGGGTGTGGGGACCAGACCCCGAAAGGCGCGCGCGGCCGCGAACGAGGTCGTGGCGTGCGCGCTCGGGAAGGACAGACGCGAGACGACCGGGCTCAGAGGCGGCAACCCAACGAGCGTCGGTCGCGTCCGGCGGGCGCCGAGCTTGACGGCGTAGTTGACCCCGTAGGCAAGAGCGACGACCGCGTCGCCGCGCAGCCAGCGCGCCCTACGGGGGCGATCGAGCAGCGCGCCACCCGCGCCCAACGCCAGCCAGCAGGCGGCGTGCTCACCGGTTGCAGAGAACGTTGCGACGATCCGCTCGCACAGCGGCGCGTGACCGCGGGTACGGGCCAGTAGCAGCAGCCGGTGGTCGAGTGCATGCATAGAGGACACGGCTGAAGCACTGTAGAAGCCAACCCGCGCTAGTGCAGCGTCTCTGAAGTGTCTCGCTTTTTGGCGGCCTTACCGAAGACATGCTCAGTCATCTTGGTCCAGACCTAGGGGCGGGGTTCGTCGTTGCACGTGTTGATCATGCGCGGATATCGGCTTTGAGGGCGCGGACGGACTTTCCACGGGGGAGGGTTGCGGCGCAGCGGCGTGCAGGTCTCGGCGCAGGGTCTCGGCGATCATCGATCGCCATCCTCACACCGCGCGCGAGCACCCGCCGTTGGCGGGGCTCGCCCAAAACGTGATAAGACCGTCCGATGTTGGGGAACTCGCAGTCGGGGTGGCGGCGCTACTGGCGCGCCGCGCACGCGGTTCGCGCTGATTTACGGGTAATGCGGGCCCACAGTGAACAGCGGATCGCGATCGCCGAGGACCTGCGAAGCCGGCTCGAGCACACCCAGCGGACCCTCGACGCGCTCACCACCCGCGTCGAGACCTTCGACGCGCGTAGCGCCGCCCAGTATGACCGCCAGATGCAGGCGCTCCGGATGGTCCGCGACGACGACGCGCGCGCTTGGGAGCGGCTGTGGGAGCTGCGCGGCACCGAGGACTACGAGCTCGCCTACACGGAGTCGGAGCCGCTGGTGACGATCATCCTGCCCACCTATCGCAATTGGGAGCTGATGCGCGATCGGGCACTGCCCTCGGTACTCGCCCAGACCTACGAGCACTGGGAGTGTCTGGTCGTTGGCGACGCGGCGCCTGGCGAGGCCGGCCGGGTCGTCGCCTCGTTCGGCGAGCCCCGGATGCGCTTCATCAACCTTCCCTACCGCGGGCCGTATCCGGACTCGCCCGACGACGCCTGGTTGATCTCCGGCACCAACCCGTTCAACACCGGTCTTGCGCTTAGCGGCGGCCGATGGATCGGCGCCGTCGCCGACGACGACGCTCTCACGCCGAAGTACGTGGAGCTGACTCTTGAGCTCGCCCGCCGTGAGCGCGCTGAGATCACCTACGGGAAGCTGCGACAGCACGACCCTGAGACGGGTGAGCGGATCCTGGGGGATTCCCGCCGATCTTCGGCCAATGGGGAGTCCAGGGGTCGCTCGTGCACAGCGCTCTGCGGTTCCTGCCGTTGCAGCCCAGCGACTGGGTGTTCTCGGTCCCCAATGACTGGTCGTGGGCGGAGCGAATGCTGCGGATCGGAGTGCGCTTCGCCATGCTTGACGCGGTGACGGCCGAGTACTTTCCCTCCCAGCTATGGACCGACCGGCCCTCGACCCGCTAAGCCCCGAGCCGGAGGGGTGCCGGCTGATCTACCTTCCTCAGGTCGCCGACGAGCGCGGCAATCTCACCTTCATCGAGAGCGGGCGCCATGTCGGCTTTCCGATCGAGCGCGTCTACTACCTCTACGACGTTCCCGGAGGGGCCGACCGCGGTGGCCACGCGCACAAGTCGCTCATCCAGCTGGTCATCGCCCTCTCGGGGAGCTTCGATGTGCGCACCGACACCGGCCGGGCCCAGGAGACGTTCCATCTCAATCGCGCGAACTTCGGCCTCTACCTGCCGGCGATGACCTGGCGCGAGATTGACAACTTCTCCGGCGGATCGGTGTGCCTGGTACTCGCCTCTCAGCACTTCGACGAAGCGGACTACATCCGCGACCGCGACGCGTTCCAACTCGCGGCTAGCGAGCGGTGACCGTCCCGTTCCTCGACGTCGGCGCGGGCTACGCCGAGCTGCGGTCCGAAATCGACGCGGCCCACGCACGGGTGATGGCCTCCGGGTGGTACATCGGCGGTCCCGAGGTCGAGGCGTTCGAGCGCGAGTTCGCGGCCTACTGCGGTACCACGCACTGCGTTGGCGTCGGGAACGGGCTGGACGCGCTCACGATCGCGCTGAGCGCACGCGGCATCGGCGCCGGCGACGAGGTGATCGTCCCCGCCCACACCTTCATCGCGACGTGGCTGGCGGTGCGCCGCACCGGAGCGAGGGTGGTGGCGGTCGACGCAGAGCCCGAGCGGCTGCTTATCGATCCGGCAGCGGTCGCGGCGGCGATCACGCCGCGGACGGCGGCGATCGTGCCCGTGCACCTCTACGGGGACGCGGTCGACATGGACCCGCTCGCGGAGCTCGCCCGCCGACACGGGCTGTTCCTGCTCGGCGACGCCGCGCAGGCCCACGGCGCCCGCTACGGCACGCGCGGGGTGGGTGCTCTCGGCAACGCCGCCGCGTTCTCGTTCTATCCCGCCAAGAACCTCGGGGCGTTCGGCGACGGCGGCGCGCTCACCACCGACGAGGCGCCGCTCGCAGACCGGGCGCGCCGCCTGGGCAACTACGGCGCGCGTGCCGGCGACCACTACCACTTCGAGGAGCCGGGCCTCAACTCTCGCCTGGATCCGCTCCAGGCGGCCGCGCTGCGGATCAAGCTCCGCGTGCTCGATAAATGGAACGAGCGTCGGCGCCGTCTCGCCGACGCTTACCGAAATGGCCTCGCCGGGGTGCCCGAGCTGACCCTGCCGGCTGCCGCCGCCGGGTCCGATCCCGTCTGGCACCTGTTCTGCGTCCGCCATCCCCGGCGCGACGGGCTGGCCACCCACCTTGCCGCCAGGTCGATCGCCACCCAGATCCACTATCCCGAGCCGCCGCACCGCTCAGCCGCCTTCGCCGATCTGGGGTATAGCTCGGGCTCGTTCCCGGTGTGCGAGGCCGCAGCCGGAAGCCTGCTCAGCCTGCCGATCGGGCCACACCTGTCGAGCGGCGGCCTCGATCTGGTCATCGACGCGGTGCGAGCGTTCTCAGGGGGTAGCTCGAGCGCGTAACGGTCGTAGAGCACCGCGCGCGCCCCGAATCCCTCCTTGAAGTGGGTCAGGCCCTCGTTGAGGCTGCCGTCGGGTGAGTTGGAAATCCCGAAGTCGAACCAGCGATCCGGGTAACGCTCGTCGATAAGGTGGGCGAGCACCGCGTCGTTCGCACTGAGCTCCCGGCCGCGTGGGGCCGCGGCGATGTATTGGGTGTGGGCGACGGCGGGCGTCTCGAACACCAGCGCTCCCGCGACCATCTCCCCCCTGGTCCGGGCGGTGAAAAGCCGGATCCCGTCCGGGAAGCGATCGGCGAGCCGGCGCATCTCCGCCGGCGTGTGGGTCGTCGTCACGCCGTGGCGCTCGCGCAGGACGTCCTCTACGAGGCGCATGAAGGGCTCGATGGCCTCGTCCTCGGCGATTTCGACCCCCGACGCCCTGGCGCGCTGGGCCGCGTGCCTGCGCTTCGGCGAGGGCTCGGGCCGCGTGGCCGGAGAGACTGCCGCTGAGATATCGCGTCGCACGAGACGGCCGCCGACGCAGTGCAGCGCGTAGAGCTCTTCCTCGGCCGGGCCGAGATGGTATATGTGCGGCACCGGCTTGTAGATGAGCCGCCGCGCGCCCTGGGCGCGCAGCGCCTCGATCACGGAGTGCAGGGCCTGCACGGCGCGACCCGTGGTCAACTCAGGCCCCGAAAGCAGCCCGCCGAACGTGAGACCGCCGTGGGAGACGACCGTTCCGCCGTCGCGCGTTGCGGGGAACAGAGCGCGTGGCCGACCGCCTTGGACGAGCATCAGCGAGGCATCGGTGAAGCGGTCGGCGTGGTAGTCCATGTAGGCGCGCTGGAACATGAAATGACGCGCGCGCGCGTTTGCCGCCAGCTCATCCCATTGCTCGCGGTCCTCCGGCCGGTAACGCCTGGCGGACAGACCCCGAGCGGACAGACCCGGGACGCTGGCTCCGCGCGGGCCCGGGGGCTCCCCAGTCACGGTCGCTCGAGCAGCAGGTCCTCGCGGCGGTTGGCCATCGGCAGGCCAGGCGCCTGGGGGACGAGCCAGGCATGAACGCCGGCGGCGCGAGCGCGCGAGAGCAGTCCGATCAGGACCGCGTCGTCCGGCTCCGGTAACGGCAGCACGGGCCAGCCGAGGTCGGGATCGGAGTCGGTCCGCATGTACTTGCGATGAAACGCGCGCCCGGCCTCGCCGGCGAGGAACCGCCGCCGCATCGACTGGTTCGGCAGGTCCGCGATCAGGGCCCGCCCGCCGGGGCGGAGCATCGCGAGCAACGCGTCGAAGAAGCCGAACGTGCTGCCCTCGAGGAATGTGACCTGGAGCACGCTGTAGACGATGATCGCGTCGCAGCGACCTCTCCACTCCTCGTGGATCGCTGCGACGTCCGGGAAGCGTCCGGCGAGCTTGGTCACCCGGGACCCCTCCGGCAGCTGGGCGAGCACGTCGGCTCCGTCGACGAGCAGCAGTTTGTGCTCGCGGCTCCGACACAGCTCGCCAATCGCGTTGGTCAGCGGGGTGGCGCCGCAGCCGATGTCGGCGACCGTCGCCCGCTCGCGGGCGAGCGCCGGCAGCTTGGCGACGATGTCCGCGAGGATTGCCGCCTCGGCGCCGCCGCGGTAGCTCTCGGGAAAGCCGGCGCGTTCGTTCGGCGTGAGCGACGCGTCCCCTGCCATCTTCTGATAGGTCTCAAACGTCAAGCCGACGAAGCGGTCGTGGGGGCCCGTGGCCGCCACGGATCAGGTGGTCCTCGTCCGTGAGGTCCGGTGATCCTGCGCTCGCCGCTTGGCGGAGCGCAGCGGCGCAGTCACCCGCCAGCTGGCTGACCGCACAAGCCCGTCGAGCCACGCCCGGTGGCGGGCCAGCTCCGCCTCGGTTTCATGCAGCTGGGCGTGGACGGCCTGGAGATCATCGTCGCGGCGGGTGATCGCGTCTGAGAGCTCCTCGGCGGCACGCGCGCGCGAGCCGGCAAGGTCCCCGAGCCGCGCCAGCTGTGCCGAGAATGCGGCGTCGCTCAGCCGCCGCGCGTCTAGCACCGCCCAGCCCTTTTCGCTGAGGATGCGCTGGTAGACGATCGCGTCGGCGGCGGTGCGATCCTCGAGGAGCGCGATCGTCTGGGGCGTGATCCGCCCGAGCGGGGGCAGATCCGAGACCCCGGCGTGCCGCTCGGCGGTGACATTGACCTCCACCGGACGAGCATCCACGCCGAAGAAGCGTCCGAACTCCTGCCAGGCGCGATCGCCCGACTCCAGCACCTCCACGAGGCCGAGCGTCGCAAGGGCGTCGTACGCTGCGGCCGCCAGCGGGCCGGCCGCCGCGGGTGGGATGAACCCGTAGGGCGGAATCCGGGCGTCGCCGTGCAACAGCAGGCGGCAGGTTTGGTTGTCGGTCTCCGCAGCCAAGGTTTCATCTGCCAGGAACTCGTCCAGCGGCAGGCGGCCACTGAGAACACGGTCGTAGGGTCGCCAGACCTCGACCAGCCACGGGGAGAGGCGGTAGTAAGCATAGAGCGATATCAGCCGGGCCCGCGGCTCGCGCAGGATCGTCGCAATGTGATCGGGCGGCGTGAGCCGCAGGAGATTGGGGAGGGTGAAGTGACCGCTGACGATCTCGAATCCGCCCAGCTGCTCGAGTTCGTGCTCGTCGGCCGCGATGATGTCACGGGTACTCGCCGGGAGCTCATCGAATGCGTCGAATCCGGTAAATTCGGCGGTGTCGCAGCGGCGTGGACTGATGGCCCCCGGCGGATAGCCCGCGTGGAGGACCGCGTGAAAGCTCGAGCCCGCGCTCTTCGGGATGTGCAAAAAGCACCGCGGTCCGGAAACGGAACTCACTGATCTCATCCTGACACAACCCCGCCGGCTGGTGCCGCTCACTGCCTCCTGGATCGGCGGCGCTCTGCGCCGTCACGTGGAGAAAGATCCCGCCGGGTCACTTGCCGAGCAGATCGTCGGCCGGTTGCGCGAGCCTCCGCTGTCCCGCGTACGTCTTCGTAGTCGGTGGCGGCAAAGCGTAGGTCGCTGACGTCCGGGATGCAGGCGAGCGCCGCTTCGATGGCGTGGAACGCGTCCTGGATGTCGTCGTAGTGGTTGCTGTCGGGGCCGGGATCCCACGCCTGTCCGGCGCCGCTCGGGCCGGACGCCGGCTGTGAGCTCGGCGTCATGGGGCGGATGGTGGTGAGCTGGTCGGCGTCGGTGCTCGCCCGAACGCTGGCGACGCTCCAGCGGTTGCGCAGCTGGGCTTCAGAGCGGGCACGCGCCGTGGTTGGCGCGAGCGCGGGGGTGGTTTGCCGGCCCGGTGATCGTGGGCGGTGCGGTCAGCGAGGTACGTCGGAAGCGTGCGACGTCGCGTTGCCGGCACTGCACTGTAAGTCCACCAGCCGCGCGACGGCTGGCGACGGGCCGCCGGTGGCCGAGGCGCTATCCCGGCCCGTGGCGGCCGGGAGAGCTGGCGACCAGGCAGCGCGATCGGACACAGCACGACCGTCGGACACCGGCAGCATCCGATCAAGCAAACGGCTGAGCGGTGGCCGCGCGCCTGACGCTGCGCGCGACCACCGTCCGGCGCTCCTCTCTCAGCCGGCGCGGACGCTCGCGGCCATCCCCAGACGGGCCGGCGAGTCGTCGTCACAGCCGGCGAAGAAGCTCCCCGCCACCTCCAGCAGATGATCCATTCCGTCCGCGGCGTACAGGATCGGCTGATACCGCGTGATGTCGTAGGGCAACGTGCCCATCTCGGCCAGATCGAGCGGCCGGATCACAGCGGAGCGGAACTCGTCGATCTCTCCATAGGACGAGAGCAGCCCCGCTCCATAGGCCCGGAGCTCGGCGTGCTCCCACACGACCCCGAACTCGATCGTGAACCAGAAGATCTTGGCGAAGAAGTCGCGCCCGGCCTGGGTCTGCAGGCGGCGGGCGGCGGTGCCGGCGAGGCGGTTGAGCTCGGCCAGACGCGGGCTGGCGAGCAGAGCGCCGTGGCCGATGACCTCGTGGATCAGGTCGGGCTCGGGGGTGTACAGCGGACGGGCGTGGTGGCGGACGTACTGGGTGGAGTGAAAGATGCCGTCGGCCAGCGAGCCGTAGAAGTCCTCGAAGCCGACGAGACCGGCCGCCGGGTGATACCGAAAGCCGGTGAGGGGCATCAGCCGTTCGCCGACCTCGGCGAGCTGGGGGATGTGGTCGGTCGCCAGCGCCAGCCGAGCCATCGCCTCGCGGCACTCGGCGCAGGCGAGCCGTTCGTGCTTGATGGCCAGTTCGCGGCACACAACCTGCCAGACCCCATGCTCCTCGGGCGTGTAGCTCACGCGCGGAATCGGCTCTCCGGGCGACCAGCGCAGTGCGCGGGCGGCGATCAGGTTGCGCCGCTCGCGGTAGTCCGGATCGGCAAAGCCGGGGTGGTCGTCGTCGAGGTGGACGGTGACCTCGCCGTCCTCGGCGGTGGTGATCGGCGCATACAGCCGGCCCTCATCGAACACCGGCCGCCACCTCCTCGGCCTCGGTGGCCCACGACAACGCGTAGCGCCCGTCGTCCAGCGCCTGGCAGGCGGCCGTCAGGTGCAGGGCTGCGAACGTGTCGCACATCACCGCCAGCTCGCCGGTGAAGCGCTGGCCGATCGACTTCTCGGCCAGCCCGGGGGCGGGACCGTGCGGCAATCCCGACGGGTGCAGCGTGATCGAGCCGACGTCGACCCCGCGTCGTGAGCCGAAGTCGCCGGAGACGTAGTAGATCATCTCCTCGGACTGCAGGTTGGAGTGGTTGTAGGGAATCGGGATCGCGTCGGGCTCCCAGTCCAGCGGCCGCGGGCAGAACGAGCAGATGACGAAGTTCGGGCCCTGGAAGGTTTGGTGGACGGGCGGGGGCATGTGCACCCGGCCGACGAGCGGCTCGAAGTCATCGATGTTGAACGTGTACGGATAGACGTAGCCGTCCCAGCCCGCGACGTCCAGCGGGTGGTAGTCCAGGCCGAAGCGCTGATAGCCGCCGCGCACGCGCACCACCAGCTCGTGGGCGTCGGCCTCGCGATGGCAGACGAGCTCGGCCGGCGGATGGAAGTCGCGCTGCGAGTAGGGAGCGTGCTCGAGCAGCTGGCCGTAGCGGTTGCGATACCGGTTGGGGGTCTCGATCTCGCCCGGCGTGTGGAAGGTCAGCCACAGCTGGTCGGCGCCGGGTTCCGGCACGAAGCGATATGTCGTCCCCCGCGGGATCACGACGTAGTCGTGCTCGCGGTAAGCCAGCGTGCCGAACGTGGTCTCCAGCTCGCCGGAACCCCGGTGGACGAACACCACCTCGTCACCCTCACCATTTCGATAGAAATAATCCTGGGGCTCGGTCGGTCGGCACAGCCCGATCTCGACGTCGGCGTTGTACATCAGCAACTGGCGGCCGAAGACCGGATCCCCGCCCGGTGCCAGCGCGCGGGAGTCCAGCAGGCGGTGGACATGGGCGGGCGGCACCCACTCGTCGCGCTCGATCGCCGTGAACGAGCCCAGTTCCGCGACCCGGCACGGCGTCTGGCGGTGATACAGGATCGATTCGTTGCCCGAGAAGCCCTCGAAGCCCATCACCTCTTCGGTGAGCAGCCGGCCGTCGTCGTCGCGCCAGGCGACGTGCCGCTTGTCCGGAATCGCCCCGCGCCGTTCGTAGCGCACGGTTACAAGTTCCCCCGGCGCTCCTGCTCGCGCTCCAGCGCCTCGAACAGAGCCTTGAAGTTGCCCTCGCCGAAGCCGCGGGCGCCGTGGCGCTCGATCAGCTCGAAGAACACCGTCGGACGGTCGCCCACCGCGTGGGTGAAGATCTGCAGCAGGTAGCCCTCGTCGTCGCGGTCGACGAGGATCCCGAGCCGGCGCAGGTCGGCGATGTCCTGATCGATCTCGCCGATGCGCTCCGGCACCTCGGTGTAGTAGGACGCGGGGATCGGAAGGAACTCCACGCCCCGCCGGGAGAGCTCGTCGACAGTGGCCACGATGTCGGTCGTGGAGACAGCGATGTGCTGCACGCCCGGGCCGCGGTAGAAGTCCAGGTATTCCTCGATCTGGGACTTGCGCTTACCCTGTGCGGGCTCGTTGATCGGGAACTTGATCCGTCCCGACCCGTCGGTGACGACCTTCGACATCAGCGCCGAGTATTTGGTCGAGATCGCCTGGTCGGAAAAATGGATGAGCTCGGTCATCCCGAAGACCCGCTCGTAGTAGCCGACCCATTCCTGCATGTGGCCGAGCTCGACGTTGCCGACCACATGGTCGATGCCGACGAGGAGCCCGTCGCGGCCGGTGGGCCGTTGTGCGCGCGCCGCGAAGCCCGGGAGAAACGCGCCGGCGTAGTCGCCGCGCTGCACGAACTGATGGCGCGTCTCGCCGTAGGTCTGCACGGACGCGAGCACCACGGTGCCGTGGTCGTCTGACTCCTCATAGGGGGTGCGCACCCCACGCGCGCCATGGGCCACGGCGTACTCGTAGGCCGCCGCCGCGTCGGGCACGCTGAGCGCGATCGAGCGCACGCCGTCCCCGTGCTGGTGATGATGGTCGGCGATCTCGTCGGCGCCGGTGAGCGTCCCGGTCAGCACGAGGCGGATCCGGCCCTGCTCGAGCACGTGGGAGACGCGGTCGCGGGTGCCCGTCTCGAGTCCCCGGTAGGCGGTCTCGGTGAAGCCGAACGCGTGGCGGTAGTAATACGCGGCCTGAGCCGCGTTGCCGACGTACAGCTCCAGATGGTCGATGCCGTGGACCGGCATCACCTCGGGCTCGCGGTGAGTGGGGACGTCCAGTGCTTGTGTGGTCACGTCTGCAATGATCCGTTGCTCAGCCGGCCGCCACAAGACCGGTACGTTGCGTATCAATGGCAGGGAGGGGCCCCATGGACGACATCGACCGAACGATCGTTGCGCTGCTGCGCGAAGATGCCCGCCGTTCGTTCCTGGACATCGGCCGCCACGTCCATCTCTCGGCCCCGGCGGTCAAGCGGCGCGTCGACCGTCTCGAGCGCGACGGCGTGCTGCTGGGCTACACGGCGGTCATCGATCCGGAGGCGTTCGGCTGGCACGCCGAGGCGTTCGTCGACATCTATTGTGAGGGCAGCATGCCTGGCACCGCGATCAAGCGCGCCGTGGAGCGCGAGTCAGGCGTGGTCTCGGCCCACACCGTGGCCGGGGAGGCCAGTGCCCTGCTGCACGTGAGGGCGCGCGACACCAAGGACCTGGAGTTGGCGCTCGAGCGCATCCGGGCCACCGATGGGGTCACGCGCACCGTGACCGAGGTCGTCCTCTCGACCCTGTTCCAGCGATGAGACGGCCCTACCCCGACGGCCGTCCGCCGTCGATCCGCGACTTCATGGCCTTCGAGGAGCACATCGTCAACGCGCGGAGAAACCGCGGGCGGGAGGTTCCGCCCGCCTGGTATGAGATCGCGGTCTTCTACTTCACCAATCCCGGTGCGGTCTACGGCGACGGGGATGAGATCCCCCGTCCCGCCGACACCGAGCAGCTGGACTACGAGCTCGAGCTGGCCTGCGTGGTCGGCGCCGACGGCCGCCCCGAGGGGTTCACGATCATGAACGACTTCTCGGCCCGCGACCTCCAGGCGCACGAGATGACCGTCGGCCTGGGGCCGGCCAAGGGCAAGGACTTCGCCACCGCGCTGGGGCCGGTGATCGTCTCGCCCGACGAGCTGCCCGCCGACCTGGATATGCGGGCGATCGCCCGCGTCAACGGCGAGGTGCGCACCGACAGCCGCACCGGCGGGATCCATCACTCGTGGGAAGCCCTGCTGGCCGCCGCGGCGCGCAACACCCCGGCCGGGCTGACCGCCGGCGAGGTGATCGGCTCGGGCACGGTCGGCCGCGGCTGCATCCTTGAGCACGGCGACGGCCGCTGGCTGGCGCCCGGGGATGAGATCGAGCTGGAGATCGAGGGGATCGGAGTGCTGCGCAACCGGATCGTCTGAGTTCCCGTCGAGCCGGCGGCGGGGCGAGTCAGCCGCCGAAGCCGACCCGATGAGCCTCGTTGTCAACGAGCACGTAGACGATCTTCGAGCAGTCGAGCGCGACCGTCGATTCCTGGGCCTCGAGGTCGTGCCAGCCGCCGCTCTCCAGCGCGCTGCGGAGCTTGGCCAGCTCAGCCGGAGCCACGCGGGCGCTGAGCACCGGTCCCCCGAGGAAGCCGATGTTGATCTTCTGGGGCTTGTCGGTATCCGCCATGGTCAATGTCCCTCCGCAGCTGGCTGCACGATTTCGGTGAGGACCCCGCCGGTGGAGGCGGGGTGCAGGAATGCGACCCGTGAGCCGCGGATCCCGACCCGGGGCTGTGAGTCGATCAGGCGCAGGCCCGCCGCGGCGCAGGCATCGAGCGCCTCCTGGACGGATCCGACGCGGTAGGCGACGTGATGCAGCCCCGCGCCCCGGTGGGCCAGGAACTTGCCCACGGCGGTGTCCGGCCCGAGCGGCTGGAGCAGTTCGACGTGGGAGTCGCCGGCGTCCAGGAGCGCGGCGTCCACGCCCTGCTCGGTCACCGTCTCGCGGTGCACGAGCGGCATCCCGAGCTGGTCGCGGTACAGCGCCAGCGCGACGTCGATGTTCTCGACGGCGACGCCGACGTGGTCGATCGCGGACAGCATCCGCGGCCGAGGATACTGAGCGGCCGGCGACTAGCTGCTCTGGGTGCCGGCCGGCGGAGGATCGATGGGTGTGGTGGCGGCGACGTGCAGATGCCCCGCCGGGCGCCGCTCGGGAGCGGCCTGGGGGACGCCCTGCATGACCCGTTCGATGTCGGTGCGCTCGATCACCTCGTTGGCCAGCAGCGTGGCCGCCAGCTCGTCGAGCTGGGCGCGGTGCTCGGTGATGATCGTGTGGGCCGCGCGTGAGGCGCGGTCGGCCAGGGCGCGCACCTCTTCGTCGCTCACCCGCCGGGTGGTCTCCGATTGGCCGTCGGCGGCCACCTGCATCGAGGTGAACTCGGTGCCCATCGCATAGTCGTGGACCATCGACCGGGCGATATCGGCGACCCGCCGCAGGTCGTCGCTGGCGCCCGTCGTGATCGAGCCGAACACGAGCTCTTCCGCCGTGCGCCCGCCGAGCAGCATCGTCATCATGTCGATCAGCTCCTCGCGGGTCTTGAGGTAACGGTCCTCCTCGGGCAGGTTCAGGGTGTAGCCGAGCGCTTTGCCGCGGGGCACGATTGAGATCCGGTGGACGCGGTCGACCGACGGCAGGAGTTCGCCGCACAGGGCATGGCCGGCCTCGTGGTAGGCGACCACCTTGCGTTCGTGCTCGGAGAGCGTGCGCCGCGACTGCATCCCGGCGACGACCCGTTCAAGCGCGGTGTCGAAGTCCCCCATCTCGACGGTGTTCGCGTCGCGGCGGGCGGCGAAGATCGCCGCCTCGTTGCAGATGTTGGCCAGGTCGGCGCCGGTGAGACCCGCGGTCTGCCGCGCGAGCAGGGCGAAGTCGACGCTGTCGCCGATCGGTTTGTTGCGCGAGTGCACCTGCAGGATGCGCTCGCGGCCGCCCACGTCGGGCGGGGAGACGAAGATCTGGCGGTCGAAGCGCCCCGGTCGTAGAAGCGCCGTGTCGAGCTTCTCCAGAAGGTTGGAGGCGGCGATGACGACGACGTCGTGGGTGGAGTCGAAGCCGTCCATCTCGACGAGCAACTGGTTGAGCGTCTGGTCGCGTTCGCTGGTGCCGATGTCCGAGCCGCGGTGGCCGCCGACAGCGTCGAGTTCATCGATGAACACGATCGCCGGCGCGCGCTTGCGTGCGGAGCGAAACAGCTGTCGGATCCGCGCCGAGCCGACCCCGACGAACATCTCCACGAACGAGGCGGCCGACTGCGAGAAGAAGACCGCTCCGGACTCGTGGGCCACCGCCTTGGCCAGCAGGGTCTTGCCGGTCCCCGGGGGGCCGTACAGCAGGACGCCGCGGGGAACGCGGGCGCCGATGGCATGAAAGCGCTTGGGATTGCGCAGATAGTCGACGACCTCGCGCAACTCGTCCTTGGCTTCGTCGGCACCGGCGATGTCGGCCCAGGCGATCACGGGCGCGGTGTCCGGCTTGATCTCCTTGGGCCGGGTACGCGGCATCATCCGCTTGACGCTGAACAGCCCGACGACGAGCAGGCCCATGAAAATGATCGGCAGCCAGGCCTGTAGCCACGAGATGAAGTCTGGATAGCCGAGGAACACGCGAGCCGGTTATCGGCCGATTCGGCGGGTTACTGAACCCGCTCTAGACGCGGGTTCGGTGAGTAGGCACGCCCGGCCTTGGCGTTCGGCTGTCCATTGAGCAGGACCACGTCGGCGGTGAAGTCGTTCTGGCCGCGGATCAGAGAGGATCCGACGCCGTAGGCGTCGACGGGAACGCCCTGTGCCTCGAACTCGCGGATGCGCTGCGCGGTGAAGCCACCCGAGGCGACGATCTTGACGTCTCGGTATCCGGCGGCGTCCAGTCCGCTGCGGACCTTCTCCACGAGGCGCGGGTTGACGCCGGTGGGGTCAAAGCCACCCATGTCGTCGAGCAGGGAGCGGTCCACGAGCTGCTCGGAGGTGTCCAGGCGCACGCCCCACAGCTTCGGTCCGAGCGCCTCGGCGACGTCCAACGCGGTCCGTACCGAGTCGTTGGTGAAGTCGACGAGCACCGTGATGTTCATGTCGGAGTGGTAGCGGTCGGCGAACTTGACCGCCGCCTTCACGGTGTCGCCGCCGTAGGCGGCGATCAGTCCGTGCGGCACGGTGCCGATCCCGCGACCACCCCACCACGATGCCTGGGCGTCGGTGGAGACGCCGATCGCGCCGGCGACGTGCGCGCTCCAGCCATCGCCGGTTTGCACGAGCCAGTGGTCGTGGCGGGCGGGGAAGTAGAAGATCTGCTTGCCGTGCGCCGCCTGCACGACCTCGGCGACGTTGCGCATGATCAGCGAGCGGCGCGCCATCGAGCCGAGGTAGACGGTCTCCAGGTGGGCGAACAGCGAGTAGTCGCCCTCGATCGTCATCACCGTCTCGCGGGGGGCGATCCGGTCACCTTCGTGCAGGGCGTGGACGACCAACTGGTCCCAGCCGTTGACCCACTCGCCGTCGGCCTCGTGGCCCGCGGACGTCTTGAGGACCGCGATCGCCTCGTCGATCCCGCCGAGCACCGAGTCCTCCTTCTGGAAGATCTGCATCGTCACGTGGGGGTGCTCGCCCTCGGCCTCGAGGAGGTTCTTGGTGAGCACGAAATACGCGTCGGAGTAGTAGCCGCTCCGGATCCGATCGACTGGGAGACGGAAGATCTCGGGGTCGAGACGCGTCGAGACCGCGGTTGACATGGCGTGAGTCTATTCGGGCTTGTCACGGGCCCCGGGGCGGTGTTACGGTGGGCCGGCGATGCTCGCCATCCCATCCATCTGAGTACCCGCGCCCGCCGCTTCGCGGGCTGCCGCTGATGTTGCCGTCTCAGATGAGGGTGAGTGATGACGACGTACCTGGGCGTTCTGCGCCACCGAGATTTTCGAAACCTGTTCCTTGGCCAGTCGGCGAGCGCCGTCGGCGATCAGGTCGTGATCGTTGCGCTGGCTCTCTACATCACCCAGCGAACCGGCTCGGCAACGGATCTCGGGGTGGTACTGGCCGCGCAGGCGCTGCCGATGATCGCCCTGGTCCTCTTCGGCGGCGTGTGGGCGGATCGGATGGCGCGCCAGCGGATCATGATCGCCGCCGACCTCGTGCGGGCGTCGCTGCACGGCGTGCTGGCGGCGCTGATCCTCACCGGCGGCGCCAGCGTCGCCGCGATGGTGATCATCGAGGCGCTGTTCGGAGCTGCGCGGGCATTCTTTCAGCCGGCGTACACCGGGCTTCTGCCGCAGACGATCCCTGAGACTCAGGCTCAGGAGGCGCGGGCCCTGTCGTCGATCACCGCGAATCTGGCGATCCTTGTCGGTCCGGCGCTGGGCACCGGACTGGTCGTGTGGCTGGGCGCGGGCGAGGCGTTCGCCGTCGACGCGGCCACGTTCGTGCTCAGCGCCGTGCTGCTGGCGCGGGTCCGAGCTCGGCCGCGCGGGTGGGCGGGGGTCGAGCCCGCTCCGGGATCCGTCGTGCACGACCTGCGGGCCGGGTGGCGCGAGGTCGCCTCGCGGCCCTGGGTCTGGGTCACGATCTCCGCTTTCACCGGCGCCGTCCTCTGCGCCTACGCGCAGTGGTACGCGCTGGCCCCGATCGTCGCCCGCGACGTCTATGGGGGCGCCAGCCGCTTCGGCGTGCTCGAGAGCGTGGCCGGGGGCGGCGCGGTGATCGGCGCTCTGCTGGGGATCCGCTGGCGGCCGGCGCGGCCGATGCTCGCCGGCCTGCTGCTGACGCTGTTCTGGCCGCTGCAGTCGATCGCGTTCGCTCTGGCCGGCCCGCTGGCGGCGGTCATCGCCCTGGCGTTCCTGGCCGGAGTGGGCTTCTCGCTGTTCGAGGTGTGGTGGGAGACGGCGCTCGTGCGCCACATCCCGCCGTACGCGCTCTCGCGCGTGAGCGCCTATGACTGGATGGGCTCACTGGCGCTGCTGCCGGTCGGCTTCGCCGTCGCCGGTCCGCTGGCCGCGGCGCTGGGGGCGCGGACCGTGCTCGGTGTCGGTGCCGCGATGGCGTTCGTGATGCTCGCCCTCGCGCTGCTGCCCAGCTCCACCCGTCGCCTCCATTAGCGAAGCAGATGCATCGGAGCTTTGAGATGAATCCGAGCTCTCCAGTAGTGCCCGACTCAGAAGCCTGCGTGGCCTCGAGCACTAACCGACGGTCGTCACACCACTTCTACCGGCGTCAGCTTCGACCTGCGCCCGGGCAGCAAGGACAAGCGGCGTACCGTCCCGCGTCGCGGCGAGCACCACGTCCATCTCGTGCGCTGGGAGCGGGCGACCGAACAGGTAGCCCTGAGCGTGGTCACAGCCGTACTCGCGCACGGAGGCGAGCTGGCCGTCGGTCTCGATTCCCTCTGCGATCGCAAGGATGCCCAGCGAGTGAGCGAGGTTGACGACGTTCGCGGTGATGGCCGCGTCCCGCGGGTCGTTCTCGATCCCCTGCACGAAGGAGCGATCGACCTTGATCACGTCGATCGGGAAGCGCCGCAGCTGTCCGAGGGCGGAGAAGCCGGTGCCGAAGTCGTCGATCGCGATTCTGATGCCGTGCTCGTGGAGACGGCGCAGCTCGTTCTGGGCCCGCGCACCGCTGGTGCCCTCGGCGACGATCACGCTTTCCGTTATCTCGAGGCCGAGAAACCTGGCGGGGAGTCCGGCGTGCTCGAGCGTGTTCAGGATCAGCTCGTCGATTCCTCCGGCGCTCAATTGCTTGCCTGAGAGGTTGACCCACGTGTTGAACGGCTCGTTGATCACGCCGTCGCGGCGCCAGCGCGCGGTCTGCTCGCAGGCCTCGCGCACCACGAACTCGCCCAGCGGCATGATCAGCCCGGTCGCTTCGGCGGCGGGAATGAACATGGACGGAGGAACCGATCCCCGGGTCGGGGAGTTCCAGCGCAGGAGCGCCTCCACGCCGACCACCGATGTGCCGTCGAGCGCCACCTCGGGCTGGTAGTGGACGGTGAACTCCTCGCGCTGCAAGCCGAGGCGGAGCTCGTGCTCGAATCCGAGGAGCTCTCCCAGTGCACGGTCCATATCGTCGTGGAATACCTCGGTGCGACCGCGTCCGGCTTCCTTGGCCGCGTACATCGCGACGTCCGCGTGGCGCACGAGCTCGTCGCCATCGCCGGGACCCCCGCGATGAACCGCGATCCCGATGCTCGCCCCGAAGGCCAGATCGCGCCCGGCCATCACGATGGGCTCAGCCAAGCGCCCGTGCAACCGCGACGCCACGGCGAGCGCCGCCGGCTCACTCGCCCCCGCGAGCAGCAACACGAATTCGTCGCCGCCCAGGCGCGCCAACGTGTCGGTCGGTCTCGCGACCTCGGCAAGGCGGTGTGCCACGGCCTCCAAGAGCTGGTCGCCCAGATGGTGGCCGAGGGTGTCGTTGATCCGCTTGAACCCATCGAGGTCGATGAGCAGCAGCGCGAACATATCCAGCGAGCGTGCGCACCGTGCCAGGGACTGCTGGAGGCGATCGCGAAACAGCGCGCGGTTCGGTAGCCCTGTGAGGGCATCGTGGAAGGCCTGACGGAGGAGCTGCTCCTCGAGTGCCACCCGCTCCGTGACATCCCTCGCGTTGAGCACGACACCTCGGATTCGCCGATCGTCCCGAAGGTCGGTGACGTTCGCCTCCAGATGTCGAGACTGCTCGAACTTGTCGTTCACGCAGAACGTGATCTGGGCCGGCTTTCCGGTCTGGTGGGCGCCTTGAACCACAACCCGATCCTCGACCTTGATGAACTGACCGAGGTTCTCGCCGAGCAGGTCACCGGCGTCGCGGCCGAGCATGGCCGTCACTGAATCGCTGACATAGCGACAACCGCCGTCGCCGAAGATCATGACCAGGTCGGTGGAGGACGTCACGAGACTTTGGAAATGCGCGGTCTGGCGCCTCGCTGCCGAGATCAGGGCCCAACCGAGAAGCAACGCGATGAGCGCCCCGCCGGCGCCGAACAGGACTAACACCAGGATCAGGCGGCTTACGTTGGCGTCCGAGGCAGCGGCGATCGAGCGGGCCGAGTTCAGGGACACGTTTTCGCTCAGTGCGGCGAGCGCCCGCAGCCGCAGGAGCGGGTTGGTGATCGCAAACGATTCCCCGCCGGTCAGGTGCACGTCCGTCACGGAGCGCCCGGCGAGCAGGGCAGCTCCGGTCCCCGTAACGTCATCGACCAGCCGCTTGCCCTGCATGAGCTGCCCGCGGACCACGGCGCCGCTCGCCGCGGGGAGCGTGGAATCGTCGTCGTCACCGTTTACGGCGGGCGCGGCACCCCCGTCGAGAAGCACCCGGGCGCTTTCTTTCAGCACTCCCGCTGTATATGCCGGGTCGCTCTGGGCGCCGGACCGGACGAGCAGCACGTCGTTGAGGTAACGCTCGGTGAGCAGCCGCTGACGTGCGGCAACTTGGAGGACGAGACCCACGTGCCGGGAGTGCCCGGTCACGGAGACCGATACGGCGACGCTGGCCGCGGAGAACAGAACGAACGTGAGCAGGATGGCGACGATCATGCGCCGTCCCCGAGCCGCGAACGGTTTGAACGAGGAACGATGACTCATCGGCCCACCCACAACACGGTATGCATCCCGCCGAGGTAATGACCCGCCATGTTGCAGAACAGGACGTAGCGCCCGGGTGCGAGATGGACGCGCAGGTTGCGGACGAGGCCCGGACGCCCGGGCTCAAACCGGGGTTTGACCGTGACCGGGTCCAGCGCTGCCTCATTAACTGTCACACCATCGGCACGCATCGGCAATGGCGTGCCCGGAGGCTCCTTGGCGATGATCAACTCGTGGTCGTCAGGCCCCCGGTTACGAAGCGAGACGTCAACCATTCCTGTGCGTATGCGCTGGACCGACTCCCCGATGTGAAAATCACGCTCGGTGACACGCACCACACCGCCGCCCGGACTCGTCATAGGACCGCTGGCGCCACAGCCAGCCAGCAGGGCGCAAGCCGCTGCCAGGACCAGCGGTCGTATCTTCCAAACCGACATAAGGCTGATAGACCATCGACCGATGCCGCCCACGACTTAAACGCAAGTCCACGGCGCTCTCGCCTGACGCGAAGCCGCTAGCCGAGCAGTTCTGAGGCCAGGTCGAAGTAACAGGCGGTGGCGAACCCCAGGTCACGCACGTCGATCCGCTCGTCGGCGTTGTGCATCAGCGGTGCGGCCTCGAGCAGCGTCTGGTGGCGCATCGGAAAGAAGCCATAGGCCACGCATGCCGGGAACGCGTCGCGAAACCACTTCGAGTCCGAGAACCCCTGGAGGATCAGCGGCACCGCGGAGGCGCCCGGGTCGTTGGCGGCCACCCAGCGCTCGATCGCAGTCATCAGCCGGCTCTCGATCGGCGACTGGTTGCCCATCACCCGCTCGGTGAACTCGATCTCCAGCCAGTCGGACTCCGATCCCAGGACCTCGGCGATCCGCTGCCGGGCGGCGTCCTCGCCGAGGCCGGGCGGCACGCGGCAGTCGATCCGCACCTGCGCCCGCGACGGGATCACGTTGATCTTGGTCGAGGCGGAGGCCATCGTCGGCGTCAGCGTGACGGAGAGCATCGGCTCCATCAGCGTGCGCAGGCCGGGCGCCTCGGCGGCGATCGCGGCCAGGGCGGCGCCGGGATCGGCTGGGTCCTCGCCGAGTCCACGCAGCAGGGCGGCCGGTGCCTCGGTGACCGCATAGGCCTCCGATGGGTCGGCGAGGGCGGCCAGCACGGGCGCCAGCTTGAGCAGGGCGTTGTCGCCGGTGCGCGGCAGCGAGGCGTGGCCGGCCACGCCATGGGCGGTGACGTTGAAGCGGAAGATGCCCTTCTCGGCGCAGCACACCCCGTAATGACGGTGGCCTCCGTACTCGAAGGCCTCGCCGCCGCCCTCGTTGAGCAGCATGTCGCAGCGGACCTTGTCCGGGTGCTCGGTGCACAGCCAATGGGCGCCGACGTCGCCGCCGGTCTCCTCGTCGGACACGAACACGAGCTTCAGCGCGCCCCGCGCCGGACGCCAGCCGCTCCGGGCGAGCGCCGCACCGGCCACCGCCTCGGCCGCCACCTGGGACTTCATGTCGATCGCGCCCCGGCCCCACAAAAAGCCGTCAACGATCTCGCCTGACCACGGATCGTGCTGCCATTCGGAGGCGTCGGCCAGCACCGTGTCGACGTGACCGAGCAGGCACAGGACCGGGCCGTCGTCGTCTCCCCTCAGGGTGGCGACGAGGTTGGGCCGCTCCGGCTTCGGCGGCCAGGATCTCGGTCTCGAAGCCGGCTCGTCTGCAGATATCGCTCCAGGTGCTCGATCGCCGGCCGCTCGTTGCCGGGCGGGTTGACGGTGTCGAAGCGGATCAGCTGCTGGAGCAGCTCAACGCACTCGCGCTGCAGATCGTCGGCGCCCATCGGCACGCAGGGTATCGGCGTAGCATCATCGCCAGTGCACCGCGTCATCGCCTCCGAGGATCTCGCGCTGGCGCTGCAGCTGGCGGACATCGCCGACGAGATCACGCTCTCGCGCTTTCGCGCCGACGATCTCGTTGTCGAGACCAAGCCGGACCTGACCCCCGTCTCGGAGGCCGACCGGGCCGTGGAGCAGGCCCTGCGCGAGCGGCTGGTGACGCTGCGTCCCGGCGACGCCGTCTTCGGAGAGGAGTACGGCGCCTTCGCTGCGGGCTCGCCGACGGGGACGGCCAGCGGCGGTGGATCGTCGACCCGATCGACGGCACCAAGGGCTACGTGCGCGGGATGCCGGTGTGGGCCACCCTGCTGGCGCTCGAGGAGGACGGCGAGATCACCGTCGGCGTCGTCTCGGCACCGGCCATGGGGCGTCGCTGGTGGGCGGCGCGGGGCGAGGGGGCGTTCACGCTGGATCGTCCGGACGGGCGAGCCGCGGCGCGTACGGGTCTCCGCCGTCTCGCGACCTGGCCGACGCGCAGCTGTGCTTCGGCGGCCTGGAGGACTGGCGCGTCCTCGGGCGGATGGACGCGCTGCTGGACCTGGGGTCGCGGTGCTGGCGCACACGCGGCTACGGAGACTTCTGGCAGTACATGCTCGTCGCCGAGGGGTCGGCCGAGCTGTGCTGTGATCCATGGGTCTCGCTGTGGGACCTCGCCGCTCCCAAGGTCGTCGTCGAGGAGGCGGGCGGGCGCTTCACTGATCTCGCCTGGGACGGGCAAGGGCGATGGCATGAGCGGCTTCGCGTCCAACGGCCGGCTGCACGACGCCGCCCGCGCGATCCTGGAGGCCTGAGTGGAGCGGCTGTTCGAGAGCCAGGAGCCGACGCCGCGACGACTCGCTGCCCGAGGACGCACCCGCTGGCCACGCGGATGCGCCCCCGGACGCTCGACGACCTCGTCGGGCAGAAGAAGCTGCTGGCATCCGGCTCGGCGCTGCGGCGGGCGATCGAGGAGGGCCGGCCGCACTCGATGATCCTCCACGGCCCGCCCGGCAGCGGCAAGACGACGCTCGCCCGGCTCGTCGCCCAGTCCTCGGACGCCGCGTTCGAGGAGGAGAGCGCGGTCGCCGCCGGCCGCGCGGAGGTGCGAGCGGTGATCGAGCGCGCACAGGATCGCGCTCCGCAGCGGCCGGCCCGCGCCGCACGGTCTTCTTCCTCGACGAGATCCATCGCTTCAACAAGGCCCAGCAGGACGCGCTGCTGCCGGCCGTCGAGGACGGCGTGATCACGCTGATCGGCGCCACCACCGAGAACCCGTACTTCTCGGTCAACTCGGCGCTGATCTCCCGCAGCCACCTCTACGAGCTGGAGGAGCTCGGGCCCGCGGACGTGCGGGTCCTGCTCGACCGGGCGATCGCGGCCGGCGCACTGCGGGCCGTCGGGCCGGGTCGACGAGGCGGCGCTCGACTTCCTCGCCCAGCGCTCCGGCGGGGACGCGCGCTCGGCGCTCAACGCGCTCGAGCTGGCCTGCGAGGCCGCCGGGCGCCGGATCGACAGCGCCCGTGTCACCCTGGCCGCACGCGGAGGACGCGATGCAGCGCCGCGCGATCCTCTATGACCGCCAGGACGACCGCCACTACGACACGATCTCGGCCTGGATCAAGGCCACACGCGGTTCCGATCCCGACGCCTCGCTGTACTACCTGGCGGTGATGCTCGAGGGCGGCGAGGATCCGCGCTTCATCGTGCGGCGCATGATCATCCTCGCCTCCGAGGACGTCGGCAACGCCGACCCCGGCGCCCTGTCGGTGGCCACGGCGGCCGCCGCAGCGGTCGAGCACGTCGGCCTACCGGAGGCCCAGTTCGCGCTCGCCCAGGCGGCGATCTATCTGAGTCTGGCGCCCAAGTCAGACGCAGCCAAGCGCGCGGTGTTGGCGTCGCGTGATTACGTGCGCGAGCGCGGCGCGAAGGCCCCGCCGCCGTATCTGCGCTCGTCGGTGCGCTCCGACGGCGGCTATGACAACCCCCATCACCGGGCCGGCCATTTCTCGCCCCAGGAGCTCCTGCCCGACGAGGCGGTCGGCGTGCGGTTCTACGCGCCCGACGACGCCGAGGCGTTGCTGGGCGAGCGTCTGGCCGAGATCCGTCGCGCCCGTGGGCGCGAATAAAGCTACTACGCTGTAGGAAGTGTCCGATGCCTTTGATCCCGGCGCCCTCATGGCCCGCCACTACTCGCTTCCGGGCGGGCTCCGCGTCTGTCTGCGGCTCGCCCGTATCCGCGATCGCGACGGGGTGCGCCGGCTGTGCGAAGACCGCGACCTGGAGATTGACGAGCTCGAGCTGGCCCGGCTGGGGGGATTCGACCCCCGCCGCCGCCTGGTCATCTGCGCCACCGCGCTGATCGGCTCGGCCGAAACGGTGCTGGGCGTGGGTGCGATCGATCTCGCGGCCGACGCCGACCCGTGGCTGCTCGTCGCCGACGATCGCATCGAGGGGCTGGGGCCGCTGCTGGCCGACGCCCTGCTCGGGCGTGCCCGGGCGTTGCTACGGTCCCGCGCCGCCTGAGCCGGCGCACGCGGCGGGCTACGATTCATCGATGCCCGCCCAGGCCTATGCCGGAAAGGAATGCGTCTGCCAGCTGCGCCGCGGCGTGTGCGATCAGTCGTGCGTCCGGGGCATGCTGGAGACGCCGTTCTACATCGCCTGCCTGCGGCTGACGGGCCGGCGCGGCCTCGTCGTCGGCGGCGGCGACGTCGCCCTGGAGAAGGTCGAGGGCCTGCTCGCCTGCGACGCCGACGTGACGCTCGTCGCCCCAGACGCCCGTCCCGCGCTCGTGGAGCTGGCCACCGAGGGCTCGATCACCTGGGCGCCGCGGGAGTACCGCGCGGCCGACCTCGAGGGATGCCTGATCGCGATCGCCGCCACCGGCGACACCGAGGTCAACATCAAGGTCTACGAGGACGCCGAGCGCCGCGCGATGCTCGTCAACGTCGTCGACGTGCCGCCGCTGTGCAACTTCATCCTTCCGGCGATCGTCCGCACCGGTCCGCTGGCCGTCGCGATCTCCACCGCCGGGGCCTCGCCGGCCCTCGCCAAGCGGATGAAGCGTGAGATCTCCGAGCTGTTCGGCGAGCCCTACGCGACCCTCGCGGTCCTGCTCAACGACGCGCGCGGCTGGGCGAAGGGAACGCTCGCCACCTACCAAGACCGCAAGGAGTTCTTCGAGGGGATCGTCAACGGCGACCCCGACCCCGTCGAGCTGCTGCGCGCGGGTGAGGTCGATGCGGTGCGCGCCCTCATCGAGGACGCGCAGCTGACCCACGCGCCGGCGTGAGCGACGGGCTGACTCACCTCGACAGCGCCGGCAACGCCCGGATGGTCGATGTCGGCGACAAGCCGGCGACCGAGCGGCGGGCGGTGGCGCGGGCGGTCGTCCGGGTCACGCCGGAGACGGCCGCGCTGGTGCAGGCCGGCAACGCGCCCAAGGGCGACGTGCTCGGCGTCGCGCGGATCGCCGGCATCCAAGCGGCCAAGCGCACCTCCGAGCTGATCCCGCTGTGCCATCCGCTGGCGCTCTCGTTCGTTGGCGTGGAGGGCTCGATCGACGCCCAGGCGGGAGAGATAGTGCTGGTCGCCGAGGCCCGGACCACCGGCCCCACGGGCGTCGAGATGGAGGCACTGACGGCCGCATCGGTGGCCGCGCTGACCGTCTACGACATGGTCAAGGGCGTCCAGCGCGGCGCTGAGATCGCATCGGTGGCGCTCGAGCACAAGTCAGGCGGGCGCTCCGGCGATTGGCGCCGCTGACGCCGGCACGACGGCGATGGCGCTGCTCAGCCGACGCCGAGCGCGAAGACGTGGAGCGCCGCGTGCGGCGTGCCGACGATGCCGTCATTGACGCGCGGGAGCGTGATCGACCGGACCGCCTTGCCGGGGCGAAGCGCGATGGCGTCGGCGTACACGTGAACGGCAGGGGCGCAGCCGCGGATCCCGGTTCCACGTTGGACGGCGAGGTGGTCACGATCTGTGAGTTGGTCGAGGCGGTCGCCGCCGTCCAGTCGTTGAATGACAGCTGATAGGACCTGCTCGAGCCGTCCGAGTAGGTGATCTTGCCCGTCGCCGTCTCGTTGACGGGCGCCCACGTGCCGGCCCCGAGCAGCACCAGCGTGTGACCGGCCCCGTGAATCCGGATCGTCTGGCCGCCGGTGACGACGTTGTCGGGCCGGCCGGCGGCGATGGCCGGCCACGTGACCGGCACGCCGTCGATGGTCACGGTCTGGCCGGGGGCCAGCCCGGCGCTCGCCAGCCCCGCCGCGTCATAGCTCTGTCCCCCACCGTCATAGTTGCCGGGAATCGGAGTGGCCGCGTCCGTGATGCCGACGTTGTCGTAGGCGGCCGCCAGGCTGGAGAACGTCCCGAACCGCCGCGGTGCGCGCGACCCGGCGGCGATCACGGCCCGGTTGACGGCACGCACCCGGGCGCCGTCGGCCTTGACGATCTGGCGGTCGTAGGTGACCAGCCCGTCGACCTCGTTCTCGACGTCGGTGGCCGCGGTGTAGATCGCCGAGCTGAGGCCGAAACGCCGTGCCTCGAGTCCGGCCTGGGTCAACAAGTCGACGTAGCGCTGGGTGAGCACGGAGGAGTCCGCCTCGAGCTCGTAGCCGAACGGGTCCCCGGCCACAGATGGCCATCGAGGGCCAGTCCGAGGCCTCCGAACTCACCGTCCTCGGCAGCCTGGTGGCGGTTCGCGTTCTGGACGCCCGGCCCGAGGTAGCCGTGGCTGTCCAGGACGTCGCCGTTATCGATCCCGAACGAGTGGCAGCAGTTGTGGCCGCTGATCGTGTCGACCAGGCGGCTGGGATCCCAAGCGCGGACGTCGGCGGTCACGCGGGTGGGCGCGAACTCCCCCCAGCCCTCGTTGAACGGCTCCCACTGCACGATCGAGGGGTGGTCGACGTGGGTGTCGACCATCGCGCGCAGCTCGGAGAGGAACTCCGTCCGCGCGGCCGGAGTCGGGGTCACGATCTTCATCGCGGGCATGTCCTGCAACACGAGCAGCCCGAGCCGATCCGCGTCGTAGTACCAGAGGTCAGGCTCGACCTTCATGTGCTTGCGCACCGCGTTGAACCCCAGCGCCTTCTCGGTCACGAGGTCCTGCTCCAGCGCCCCTTCGGTGGGGGCGGTATAGATCCCGTCGGGCCAATAACCCTGGTCGAGCGTGCCGAGCATGAAGATCGGCCTGCCGTTGAGTCGCACCTTCGCAACGCCGTCGACCGACGAGACCGAGATGGAGCGCATGCCGAAGTAGCTGCCGACGGCGTCGACCCGGCGGCCCTTGTGCAGCAGGCGCACGGTCAGCCCGTAGAGGTAGGGGTGTCCGGGCGACCACAGGCTCGGGTGCGGCACGGGCAGCGAGAGGGTGGCGCCGGCTGCGCCGCTGACCCGTCCCACCGGTCGCGAGCCGCGGTAGGCGACCGCCTGCACGGTGTCTCCTCGTGCCGCCGCGGCCGTGACGGCGACCTTCACGGTGTCGCCGGCCAGGTCGGGCGTCGTCACCAGTCGGTCGACGTGGGCGGCCGGCACCGGCTCCAGCCACGGCGTCTGCCAGATGCCCGAGCTCGAGGTGTAGAAGATGCCGGTCGGCGTCAGCCGTTGCTTGCCGATCGGCTCGCCGCCCTGGTCCACCGGGGCATAGACGCCGACGACGATCTCCTGGTCCCCCGCCGGAGTCAGCGCCGAGCTGATGTCCACCGTGAACGGGTCGTAGCCGCCCTGGTGGCTTCCGACGAGGTGTCCGTTGACCCAGACGGTCGCCCGCCAGTCGACCGCCCCGAAGTGCAGCAGCACGTGCCGACCCGACCAGGCGGAGGGCACGGTGAACAGGCGGCGATAGAACGCGTAATCGCTATGGGTCCCGATCCCCGACAGCGATGACTCCATCGGGAAGGGGACGAGGATGCGCTGCGAGAGGTCTGTCCCGGTCGGCGGAGCCTCGCCGGCGGCGGCCGGGGCGAACTGCCACACGCCGTTGAGGTTCTCCCACGCGGCACGGGTCAACTGGGGCCGCGGGTAGCTCGGATAGTCGTCGGCGGGGGACACCCGGGATGTCCAGGGGGTCGGCAAAGAAGGGGTGATCGCCTGCCAGCCGGTCTGCTGAGGACCGCTCGGCGCGCTCCGCCCGGGCTGCGGGGCCGTCCGGGGCGGGGCGAGCTCGTCGGCCGTCCGGCGCGCGCTCGGGCGCCCCGCTCTGGCCGCTGCCGTGCCCAGAGCTGGGCCGACGAGCGACAGGGCGCACGCCGTCAGCGCCACCCACGACGGCCGCCGCGGTCCGATGCTCCGAAAATCGATGCCGAGCATTATGCTGGGCGTGATGCGTACGGCGATCCTCACCGTGTCCACCTCGGTGGCGGCGGGCGAGACCGAGGACCGCTCGGGCGAGGCGCTGGCCGAGCACGCCCGCACCGCCGGCGCCGAGATCGTCGCCCAGGACGTGCTCGCCGACAAGCGCGGGCCGATCGAGGACTGGCTGCGCCGCCAGGCGGCCGCCGGCGCGTCGCTGATCTTCACGACCGGCGGCACCGGACTCACCGACGACGACGTCACGCCCGAGGCGACCCGGGCGGTGATCGATCGTGACGCTCCGGGCTTCGCCGAGGCGCTGCGCGCCGAGGCGCTCAAGTACACGCCGATGGGCATCCTCACGCGCGGCGTCTCAGGCATCGTCGGCCGCTCGCTGATCGTCAACTTCCCGGGCAACCCGAAGGCGATCGGAGAGCTGTTCCCCGTCATCGCCCCGACGCTCGGGCACGTCGTCGCCACGCTGCAGCGGCAGCCGGGCGAGCGAACTCCCGGTCACTGACCGCAGAGCGCAACCGTCGTCAGCCTATGCTGGCCGCGATGCCTCCCGCCATCGAGCTGCGCGGGCTCGCGCGGTACTTCGGCGAGCGCACGGCGCTGCATGACGTCTCCCTCCAGGTTCCGGCCGGGGCCACACTTGCCGTGCTCGGCCGCAACGGCGCCGGCAAGTCGACGCTGCTGCGCGTCCTCGCCGCCCTGCTGCGCCCTCACGCCGGCGAGGTGCTGGTGTTCGGCGAGCCGTTGCCGCGGCGGGCGTTCGCGGTGCGCGGCCGGCTGGGGTTGCTCGCCCACGAGCCGCTGCTGTACCGCGAGCTCACCGGACGCGAGAACCTCGAATACCACGCCGACCTGCACCGCGTGGACCGCGGGCGCGTCGATGAGGTGCTGAGCGCGGTGCAGATGGAGCGACGCGCCGACGAGCCGGTGCGCCTGCTCTCGCGGGGGATGGTCCAACGGTTGGCCGTCTGCCGGGCCGTGCTCCACGACCCCGCGCTGCTGCTGCTCGACGAGCCGCGAGCCAACCTCGACCCGGCCGCGTCGGCGCTCGTCGAGCCGCTGATCGGCCGGCCCGCTGGACGCACCCGGGTGCTGACCAGTCACGACCCGCGGGCCGCTCTGGCCGAGGCCGATCTCGTGCTCGCGCTCAAGGACGGCCGCGTCGCGTACGCCGGAGAGCCGGTCGGCTTCGACGACGCCCGCCTGCAGGAGCTCTACGCGTGAGGACCGCCCTCGTCGTCCTGCGCAAGGACCTGCGGATGGAGATGCGCACGTGGGAGACCGTCCCCGCGATGGTGCTGTTCGCGCTCGTCACATTCGTGATCTTCCATTTCGGCCTCAACCGCGACGCGATCGCCGGACAGGAGGCCGCCGGCGTGCTGACGGCAACGCTGCTGTTCGCCGCCATGCTGGGCGTCAACCGCCTGTTCGTGGCCGAGCGCGAGCAGGGCGGATTCGACGCCTTCCTCCTGGCCCCCGTCGACCGGTCGGCGATGCTCGTGGCCAAGGCGGCCGGCCTGTTCATCTTCCTGACCGTTCTGGAGGTGATCGCGGTCCCGGCGTTCAAGCTGTTTCTGCTCGGCCCGTCGCTGGGCCCGGTGCTCCCGGGGCTGACCCTCATCCTGCTCCTCGCCAACCTCGGACTGGCGGTGATCGGAACGCTCGTCTCGGCGATCGCCGTCCACACCCGCGCCCGCGACCTGATCGGTCCGGTGATCGGGCTGCCGCTGCTGATCCCCGCGCTGATCGCCACCGCCCGGGCAGCCGGTCCGCTGCTGCGCGCCGGGCATGCGTCCGGCGCGCCCCCGGGTAAGTGGCTGGCAATTCTGGCTCTCTATGATCTGGTGTTCGCGCTGCTGGCCTATGCAGTGTTCGATTTCCTCCTGGAGGATTAGTCGTTGCAGACCACTTACGGCAAGGGGCTCCGCGGCCTCTCGATCGCCGCGATCGTCACGATCGGCGCCGCCCTGGCGCTGGCGTTCTTCTATGCCCCGCTGGACGCCAACCAGGGGTTCATCCAGAAGATCTTCTACATCCACGTGCCGCTGGCCATCGTGACGCTGTGCGGATTCGTCCTCGGCGCGCTGATGGCCGTCGGCTATCTGCGCACCGGTGATCGCAAGTGGGACATGCGCTCCTACGTGGCGATCCACATGGCGCTCATCTTCGGGATCGCCGGGCTCGTCACCGGGTCGATCTGGGCCAAGGCCTCGTGGGGCCACTGGTGGGTGTGGAACGAGCCGACGCTCGTCTCCTACCTGATCGTGCTGCTGCTCTTCTGCACCTATCAGCCGCTGCGGTTCTCGATCGAGGACCCTGAGCGCCAGTCGCGCTACGCGAGCGTGTTCGCAGTGGTCGCCGGCGCGTTCGTGCCGCTGAACTTCATCGCCGTGCGGCTCGCCCAGCAGTACGTTCACCCGCGGGTGCTGACGTTGACCGGCGGCAACCTTCCCGGGTCGATGCTGCTCACATTCCTCGTCTCGCTGCTCGGCATCGCGCTGCTGTACGCGGCGCTGTGGAAATACGAGATGGCGGCCAAGAACGCGCGCTCGCAGGTCCGTCGCCTCCGGCGGACGCTGCTGGGCGAGGACACGATGCGGCCGGTCGGACGCAGCGCGGCGCCGTCGTGATGTGGCTGCTCGCCGATGCCCCCGCGCTGCCGCTCGGGACGGCCGGCAAATACGTGGCCGCCGCCTACGTGGTCTTCGTCGTCGTGATCCTCGTCTATGTAGCGATCATGGCCACGCGCGCCCAGCGCCTGGAGGGCGAGCTGAGCGAGTTGCAGCGCGACGTCGAGGCCGCTCGTCGTGGCGCGGACCAGGCCGCCGAGTGTGAGCCCCAGGAGTCGGTGCTTTGAGCGAGCTGCTGGCGATCGGCGTCTCCCACAAGACCGCACCCGTCGAGGTGCGCGAGCGTCTCGCGTTGCCCGAGGCCGGCCGCCCTGACTTCATGCGCGAGCTGCGGGGCGCCGCCGACGTGCACGAGGCGGTGGCGATCAACACCTGCAACCGCACCGAGCTCTACCTGGTGGTCGGCGACCCCGTCGAGGCCGAGAGCACGGTGCTGGCGATGCTGGCCCGCCAGGCCGGGATCCGTCCCACGGAGCTCGCCACGGCGATCTACTCGCATCGCAACTGCGACGCCGCCCGGCACCTGTACCGCGTCGTCTCCGGCCTGGACTCGATGATCATCGGCGAGGCCGAGATCCAGGGACAGGTCAAGCGCTCCTACGAGGGTGCGCTGGCGATGGAGAGCGTCGGCCCGCTCACCAACCGTCTGTTCAAGGCGGCGCTGCGGACCGGCAAGCGCGTACGCACCGATACCACCATCGGCGAGCGACAGCTCAGCCTTCCGGGGGTGGCCGTTGCCCTCGCGCGCGAGGAGCTGGGCACGCTTCAGAGCCGCCGCGTCGTGATCATCGGCACCGGAGAGACGAGCGAGCTGGCCGCGCGCGCGCTCGCCGACAGCGGCGCCCACACGGCGTTCGTGGCCACCCGCCGGCGCGACCGCGCGCTCAGCCTCGCCCGTCGTTACCACGGTTCCAGCGTCAGCTTCGACGAGTTGCCCGAGGCGCTTGAGGCCGCCGACATGGTCGTGTCAGCGACGGCGTCTCCGCACCTGCTGCTCGAGGTCCGCGAGCTGGCCACCGTGATGGCCGAGCGCGAAGGCCGTCCGCTGCTGCTGATCGACCTCGCCGTCCCCCGCGATATCGACGCGGCGTGCGGCGGCCTCGAGGGCGTCTCGCTGCACGACATCGACGACCTGCAGGCGGTGGCCAGCCGCAACCGCAAGGTCCGCCAGGCCGAGGCGCGTAAGGCCGAGGGCATCATCGAGGAGGAGATCCAGCAGTTCGCCGTGTGGCTGGGCTCGCTCGAGGTGCTGCCGACCCTGGCGGCGCTGCGCACCCACGCGACTCAGATCGCGCAATCGGTGGTCAGCGAGAACGAGGGCAAGTGGGAGTCAGCTTCGCCGCGCGACCGCGAGCGGATCGACGCTCTCGCCCGCGCGGTCGTCAACCGCCTGCTGCACGAGCCCACCGTGCGGATGAAGGAGATGCACGACGACCGCGTCCACGCGCGAATGGCCCTGGTGCGCGACCTGTTCGGTCTCTCGGCCGAGGAGGGCAAGCTGGGAGCGCTGGATGCCGGCGCCGGCGAGCCCGCCCCGGAGCCGGAGGGGCTCGCCGAGGTGCGGGCCCTCGCGGCGGGATCGCGCCGCCGCCGCGCCTGATGCGGGTGGGCACGCGCGCCAGCGTGCTCGCGCTGGCTCAGGCCCGCTGGGTGGCCGACCGCCTCCGACAGGCCGGCGGCGACGTCGAGATCATCGAGATCACAACGCTGGGCGATCGCGGCGCGCCGGTGCAGGACAAGTCGCGCTGGGTCTCCGAGCTGGAGCGCGCACTGCTCGACGATCGCATCGACGTCGCCGTCCATTCGGCCAAGGACGTGCCGACCGAGCTCGAGGACGGGCTGGAGCTGGTCGCCACCCCCGAGCGTGCCGACGCCCGTGACGCCATCTGCGGTGCCTCCGGGCTCGACGCGCTCCCCCGCGGGGCGCGGGTCGGCACGTCGAGCCTGCGGCGGACCGCTCAGATCAGGGCGCTGCGCGACGACCTGGAGGTCGTCAGCCTGCGCGGAAACGTCGACACGCGGCTGCGCAAGCTCGTCGCGGGCGAGGCCGACGCGCTCGTGCTGGCGCTCGCCGGTCTGCAGCGGCTGGGGCGGGCCGACGAGGCCGGCGGGGTGTTGGACGCGCTCGTCCCCGCCGCCGGCCAGGGCGCGCTGGCCCTCGAGGCCCGGTCCGGAGCGCTGGGCGACGAGCACCTGGCCGCCGTGAACGACCCGCTGACGGAGGCGGGCGTGACCGCCGAGCGCCATCTCGTCCACGCCCTGGGGGCCTCGTGCAACACGCCCGTCGGCGCCCATGCCCGGTGGGTCGGGGACGGCCGGCTGCAGATCGACGGCTGGGTGGGCCTGCCCGATGGCTCGGCGTGGCTTGCGCGACTCCGTCTCCGGCGATCCGGTGGGGATCGGCTTGGAGTGCGCGCAGCGGATGCTGGCCGCCGGTGCGGCCGAGCTCCTCGCCCAGGCTGAGCGCCAGGTGGCCGCGCTGTGACGGTCTACCTCGTGGGCGCAGGCCCCGGCGATCCGGGGCTGTTGACGGCGCGGGCGCTCGAGCTGATCGCCGCCGCCGACGTGATCGTCCATGATCGTCTGATCCCGGCGACGGCGCTGGACGGCGCGCGCCCCGACGCGCTGCGCATCTACGCGGGCAAGGAAGGCGGCGGTCCCTCGGTGTCCCAGGATGAGATCGGCCGCCTCCTGCTCGAGCATGGCGCGGCCGGGCGTGAGGTCGTGCGCCTCAAGGGTGGCGACCCGTTCGTGTTCGGACGGGGCGGCGAGGAGGCCGAGCAGCTGCGCGCGGCCGGAGTGGCCTTCGAGGTTGTCCCCGGGATCACCGCGGCGGTGGCGGCCCCGGCCTATGCCGGGATCCCCGTCACCCACCGTGACGCTGCCAGCGCGGTGGCGTTCGTCACCGGCCACGAGGATCCCGACAAGCTCGGGGAGGGCGGGACTGGTTCCGCGCTTGATTGGGGCGCGCTCGCGCGCTTCCCGGGAACCCTGTGCGTGTACATGGGGGTCCGCCAGCTCGAGGCGATCACCCGGCGCCTGATCGACGGCGGACGCCCGGAGTCAGAACCGGCGGCGGTCATCCAAAGCGGGACGCTGCCCAACCAGCGGGTGGTGGTCGGCACGCTGGCGACGATCGCGTCGGTCGCGACCGCCGAGAGGGTTCGCGCCCCGGCGATCGCGCTGTTCGGCGAGGTGGCCGCCCTGCGCTCGCAGCTGGCGTGGTTCGAGTCGCGGCCGCTGGCTGGGATCACCGTGGCCGTGACCCGCGCCCGGACGCAATCGAGTGGTCTCGCCGCCCGCCTGCGCGGCCTGGGCGCCGACGCCGTCGAGGCGCCGGCCATCCGGATCGTGGCGATCGACGGCCCGGCGCCGGCGGTCGATACCTATGACCTGATCTGTCTGACCAGCCCCAACGGGGTGCGGTTGCTGTTTGAGCGCCTGGCGGCCGCTGGCCGCGACGCCCGCTCGCTGGCGGGGGCGCGGGTGGCGGCGATCGGGTCGGGGACGGCGGCCGCGCTGCGCGCGCACGGAGTGATCGCTGACATCGTGCCCGAGCGCTTCGTTGCCGAGGGCCTCGTCGAGGCGCTGGCCGACGTGCCCGTGAGCCGGGCCCTCATCGCCCGCGCCGCTGAGGCGCGCGACGTTCTGCCGGATGCGCTGCGCGCGCGCGGAGCCGCGGTCGACGTCGTCGCTCTCTACGAGACGGTCGCCGAGCCCTTCGACGCCGGCCAGCGGGCCGCGGTCGCGCGCGCCGACTACGTCACGTTCACCTCGTCCTCGACGGTCAAGCACTTCTTCACCGCGCTCGACGGCGCCGAGCTCAGCAAGCGCACCCGTCTGACCAGCATCGGACCGGTGACGAGCGACGCCCTGCGCGAGCGGGGCCTCGAGCCCGATGTGGAGGCCGGCCGTCACGACATCGACGGGCTCGTGCAGGCGCTGATCGACGACGTGGCCAGCGTCTAGCCGTACCGGCCCTCCCAGCCAGGCCCGGGCGGTGCGGACCTGGAGGTCGAGGGACCGGCGCGCGAGGACTTCCAGCGGATCGCTGAGCTCGTGCAGCGCTACGCCAACTTCCCCCTCGGCGGAACCGATGCCTCCGTAGTCGCGCTCGCCGAGCGTAACGGCGCCAACGTCGTAGTCACCCTCGATCGCCGCCATTTCGCGGTCGTGAAACCACGGCACGTCGACGCCCTCGATCTGCTCCCGTAGGAGGACCTCGGCGGGACGCGGCCCGGGCTCAGGCCCGCAGCAGCTCTGGCCCGCTGACCGCCTCGCTGGTATCGACGTAGTCCTCGGGCGCGGTCTCGTCCCGGCGCTCGCGACGGTCGAGCGCGCGCGTCAGCGGAGTCAGCACGATCGTGACGACGAGGTTGGCGAGGATCGCCAGGAACGCCGAGTACATCGTCACCTTGAACGACCCGATCGAGAGCGGGAACGCCGACTTGAAGCTCTGCGAGGCTCCCATGTAGGTGCCCAGGCCCATGCCCACCGCCCAGCCGGCCAGCAGCGCCCAGCGATCGAACCAGCGCGTGTACAGGCCGAGGAAGACCGCGGGCAGGGTCTGGATGATCCACACCCCGCCGAGCAGCTGGAGATCGATCGCCGACTTCGTGGAGACGAACAGCGCGAAGGCCAGCGCGCCCGCCTTGACGAGCAGCGAGGCGAGCTTGGCGACGAGCGTCTGCTCGCGCGCGTCGGCCTGCGGGCGCACGTACCGGGTATAAATGTTGCGCGAGAACAGGTTGGAGGCGGCGATCGACATGATCGCCGCCGGGACGAGGGCGCCCACCCCAATCGCGGCGAAGCCGAAGCCCTCGAACCACGACGGGAAGTACTTGATGAACAGGTCGGGGACGGCGAAGTTGGGGTTTGAGGGCTTGAGGCCGGCGGCGATCGCCATGTAGCCGAACAGGGCGATGATCCCGAGCGCCAGCGAGTAGAACGTCAACAGCGTCGCGTTGCGGCGGACCGTGTTGCCGCTGCGGGCGCTCAGCGCGCCGGTGAGCGCGTGCGGGTACAGGAACAGCGCGAACGCCGAGCCGAGCGCGAGCGTGGCGTAGGTCTCGTAGGAGGCGTCCTTTCCGGGGATGAGCGCGGCCGGCGGTGTGCGCTTGGGCAGCGCCTTGTCGGCCGCGGCGAAGATGTGGCCGAAGCCGCCGAGCTTGATCGGGATGTAGATGACCGCCACCAGCACGGTGACGTAGATCGCGATGTCCTTGATGATCGCCGTCAGCGCCGGCGCTCGCAGCCCGCTCTGGTAGGTGTAGGCGGCGAGCACCACGAACGCGATGATGATCGGCCAGTCGCCCTTGATCCCCATCGCCGCGATCACCGTCTTGAGCCCGATCAGCTGCAATCCGATGTACGGCATCGTGGCCAGGATCCCGGTGAAGGCGACGGCCAGCGCCAGCGAGCCTGAGTCAAAGCGCCCGGCGACGAAGTCGGCGGCCGTGATGTAGCCGTGGCGCTTGCACACCGCCCACAGGCGCGGGCCGAAGATGAACAGGATCGGGAACACCAGCGTGGTGTAGGCGAACGCGAAGAAGCCGGCGCTGCCGGTGCCGTACATCGCTGCCGGCACGGCGATGAAGGTGTACGCGGTGTATATGTCGCCCCCGATCAGAAACCAGGTCACCAAGGTGCCGAATTGGCGCCCGCCGAGCCCCCATTCGTTGAGGTGGGCGAGATCCGCCCGCCGCCACCGGATCGAGAGAAAGCCTCCCACAGTGACGAGCACGAACAGGATGCAGAAGACGACGATCGCGGCGGGATGAACGTGATGTGCATCCACGGGCTATCTCGTCTTGCGGTAGACCAGCGTGGTGATGGCCGCAGTCAGGATCAGCCAGGCGGCCTGATACCAGTAGAAGAACGGGAATCCGAAGATCCGCGGGGTGGCGTGCGCGTACAGCGGCGGGTACAGCAGTGCCAAAAACGGCAGGAGGAGCAACCAGTACCAGCGGTCTCGGGAGCTGGCCACACCCGCGGACGGCCCGCGCTCGGCGTCCGGCTCGCGACGGTCTCCCTCACCCGTCATGGCGCCAGCGTACCCGGGTCGCGGCGCGCCCTAACCCTCGATTCTCGATCAGGTTCGCTCAGCTCGTCGGTCGCGATCGGGCGCTCGCCGCCAGCGCGCACCGCGCGGACGTGGCGCCGCAGCGCTCGGCCGGCTGGGCCTGCCGGCAGCCGAGGTCGACGTCGTCGCTCTCGCTCTCTACGAGACGGTGGCCGAACCAGCATCGGACCGGTGACGAGCGACGCCCTGCGCGAGCGGGCCCTCGAGCCCGATGTGGAGGCCGGCCGTCACGACATCGACGGGCGGGTGCAGGCGCTGATCGACGACGGGGCCAGCGTCTAGCCGTCCCCGCCGGGGGCGCCGCCGACTCGACGGCGCCCCCGCGGAGTCACTCCTGACCCTGGAACTGGTGGTCGACGTTGGCGCCGGCCGGGTCCGCATGGCCGCCGGGGCCGTCCGACGGCGTACCGGACTCACCGCCGTTCTCGGTGCCCGTCTCGGTGCTCGAGGCGTTCGCCTTGCCGGTGTCCGGAGTTGTCTGATCGCCGGACTGGACGTTGTCCGTGTCATGCCCGGTCGTCTTCTCGACCGTCGTGTGGTGGACCTTCACGGCATGATGGGCGGGCGTCGTGGTGTTCTGCGCAGAGGCGATTGCGGAGCCTCCGAGCGCCATGGCGCCCAACGCGGCGAGCGCCCCGGTTGCGGTGAGGAATCGTTTGAGCATCGACGGTTCTCTCCTTTGGTTTGGGTGTGGATCTACCGTCGGCGTCCAAGCTAGATTCCGCACGTGACACCGCCGTGAACGCACCAGATGCGTTCATCGCCCGTTCATCTGACCGCTCGGGTGGCCCCGCCTCGCCCCGGAGCCCGCGCCGGGAGAGTCAGCCAGACGTCCGCACCGCCGTCGGGATCGTTGCCGGCGTGCGCCTCGCCCCCGTGGGCCCGCGCGATGCTCCGCACGACCGCCAGCCCCACGCCCGATCCCTCGTGGGCGCGGCTGCGCGCGCCGCGGCGGAAGCGCTCGAACGCGCCGGGCAGAAAGCCGGCCTCGAAGCCCTCGCCGTGATCGCGCACGTGGAGCTCGACCCCGTCCGCAACGGCGCGGGCACTCAGCACGATCGTGCCCGCCCCGTGGCGCAGCGCGTTGTCGACCAGGTTCTCGAGCGCGCGCTCGATCCACGCGGCATCCCCATCGAGAGTGATGTCCGGCGCCGGCTTCACCCTCAGCGCTCGCCCCTGGCCACGGGCCCGGGCCGCCAAGCGCTGTTCGACGCCGGCGATCAGGTCGGCGACGGGGTGCGGGCCACCTCGGGGCGAGAGCTCGCCGTGATCAGAGCGCGCGACGAGCAACAAATCCTCGGCGAGATGGGACAGCCGCTCGCTCTCCTCGGCCGCCGAGGCCATCGCGCGGCGGATCTCCGAGGGGGAGCTCCCGGCTCGCATCGCCAGCTCGAGCTCGGTATGGAGGATCGCCAGCGGCGTACGCAGCTCATGGCTGGCGTCGGCGACGAACGCGCGCTCGCGAGCGAACGCCTCCTCGTTGCGGGCCAGCATCGCGTTCAGCGTCGTCGCCAGCCGCCACAGCTCGTCCTGAGCGTGTGGCACCGGCAGGCGGCCTCCGGGATCGTTCAGCGAGATGCCGCTTGCCCGCCGGCGCATCGACTCGACGGTCCGGAGGGCGAGCGTGCTGAGACCGAAGCCGACGGCGCCCGCCAGCAGCAACGCTCCGGCTCCGCCGGCGACGAGCAATGCCGCCAGGACGCTCAGGGCGTGGTCTCGTTCCGCGACGGAGACTCCGACGATCGCCAGCTCGTGTCGGCCATCCTGTCCGGTCACCGGCGCCGCCCGCAGCCGAACTGGGGTGCGCACTCCCCGGACCGAGGCGCGTTCGACGGTGATCGGCCCGCGCGCGGCCCTCCTCAACGTCGCGGCATCGAGGAGCGGTCGCGACAGCGGGACCGTGAAGTCGAGGACCTGCCCGCGATACAGCACCTGGGCAAAGCCCTGGCGCTGGGCATCGAGACCGCGTCCACTGTCGCGCAGTCCGGTATCGGTTTGTCCGATCAGGGTCCGCACCGAGTCGACCTGGGAGCGCAGCCCGCGGTCAATCGCGTGATTGAGCTCGCCGGCGAAGCGGACATAGAGAAAGGCTCCGGTCGCGGCGAGGACAAGGGTCATCGCGGCCAGGAATCCCAGCGTCAGCTTCAGGCGGATCGTCAGATGGGCGAGGCCTCGCTTCACGATCGCGCTCGTTTCAGGGGGCCAGCCGGTACCCCGCGCCGCGGATCGTCTGCAGCATCTCGCTGCCGGAGGGCCGGTCGATCTTCTCGCGCAGACGGCGCACGTAGACATCGACGATGTTGGAGCGGTTCTCATAACCGCCGTCCCAGGCGTGCTCCAGCAGCGTCAGCCGGGTGAGCACCTCCCCTGGGCGCCGCATGAACGTCTCCAGCAGGGCGAACTCCTTGGCGGAGAGCAGGAGCTCTCGGTCGTCTCGCCATGCCCGCCGGGTGGCGGGATCCAACCGCAGCGCCGCCACCTCGAGCACCGGTGGACGCTCCACGGGGGCCCGGCGGACGAGCGCTCGGAGACGGGCGAGCATCTCGGCGAAGGAGAACGGCTTGACGAGATAGTCGTCCGCGCCGGCATCGAGACCGGCGATCCGATCCGCGATCGCGTCCCGGGCGGTCAGCATCAGGATCGGCGCCCACACTTGTTCGGAGCGCAGGCGCCGACAGGTCTCGTAGCCGTCGATTCCCGGGAGCATCACGTCGAGCACGATCGCGTCGTACTCGGTGGATCCGGCCATCCACAGGGCGTCCTCACCGCTGCCGGCGACGTCGGCAGCCATGCCCTCGCGCCGCAGGCCGTGCTCCAGCAGGCGGGCCAGCTTGACGCGGTCCTCGACGATCAGCAAGCGCACAGGCTGCGGTGGCTCGATGTGTGAGGTTCCGTCATCGCAGCGGGGTGGCGGCCGCCAGCGTTCGCACGGCACGCACATAGCGCTGCAGCGCGCCGCCGGTCGCCGGGCCCGGCGGCAGCTCGACCACGAACGCCGTCGTGCGCGGCAGGCGATGGTCCTGCCACCCGGCCGCGCTGCCGGGATAGCGCGTGAGGTGGACGAGCGGGAGCCCGCTCAGTCCGGCGAAGCGCCGCTCCACGCGGACGTCGCCGCCGGAGGCATCGGTAACCGCCTGGTGCTGGTGAAACCAGATCGTGATCGCCGGGCGGACGCGCAGGATCAGCCGGCTGGCGATCCGGCTCTCGGGCTCGGAGAGGGCGGCGCGCCCGCTGAAGTCCAGCGCTCCTCGACTGCCCAGCGGTTGCCAGGCGTAGGGGAAGTTGCGGTTCAGGTCGACGCCGTGCGCGTTCTGCCGGGTGCCAGCGGCGACACCGTCGGGATTGAGGTCAGGCAGGATCCACAGTGCGCCACCACGCGGTGCCGGGCCCCGGGCCAGCGCCTGCGCGACCGCGATGCCGGCGGGCTCGTTGCCGTGGATGCATCCGACGAGGAGCAGGCGATGCGGCGCCCGAGGGTCACCGAGGACGGTGGCGGAGATCCGGCGCCCGTCAGCCGAGCGTCCGAGAACGACTGTGCTGCGCCGGGTCACCGGAGCCGTGGGCCGCACCCTCGCCGGCGGCGACCGGCTCGAGGCGCGGTCCGGCGCCGTCGTCGTGGCCGTGACGCAGCCGGTGGGCAGGAGCGCAAGCACCGTCCACAGGCAACCGACGCGAGCAAGCATGACCGGAGGCTGGACCTCCTGACTGACGATCTCCTGAACGCCTCACGAGCGATCGGTACTAGCGTGAGCGGCGTCTCGACCGTCAGCTTCCTATCCGACTACGGGCTCACCGACGACTTCGTGGGCATCTGCCACGGCGTGATCGCCCGGATCTGCCCCGACGCGCGCGTGATCGATATCACCCACGGCGTGCCGCGCCACGACGTCCGCGCCGGCGCCGTGCTGCTGGCCGAGTCGCTGCCGTATGTCCCCGCGGGGGTGCACCTGGCGGTCGTCGATCCCGACGTGGGCGCCGAGCGACGCGCGGTCGCGCTGGAGTGCGCCGACGGGCGCCGGCTCGTCGGGCCCGACAACGGGCTGCTCTGGCTTGCCGCCGAGGCGAGCGGAGGCGTCGTGCTGGCGGCCGACATCGCGAGGTCGCGCTTTCGCCTGGCGCCCGTGTCGGCCACCTTCCACGGACGGGACATCTTCGCGCCGGTGGCCGCCCGCCTGGCGGCCGGTACGCCCGTGGCCGAGACCGGCGATCCGTTTGATCCGGAGGAACTGGTGACGCTGACGCTCCCCGGCCCGCTGCGTCGCGGCGACGCGCTCGTTGCCCATGTGCGCTATCTGGACCGCTTCGGCAACGTCCAGCTGAATGCCGCCCACGGCGACCTGGCGGGAACCGGACTGCGGCTCGGCCGCCCGGTCGTCCTGACCCTCCCCGACGGGAGCGCCCACTCGGCCCAGTACGCGCGCACGTTCGCCGATGCACAACCCGGAGAGCTGATCGTCTACGAGGATGCATCGCAACGCCTGGCGGTGGCCGTCGCCCACGGAGACGCCGCACTGACCCTGGGCCTGGCCGTCGACGACGAACTGGAGATCCAGGCGCCGTGAGCGTCTCTGAGCCGCGTGGCGGGTTGGGCAAACCGCACCTGCACCTGCGCGTGATCGACTCCACGAACACCCGCGCGCGCACGCTGGCCGCGGCGGGCGCCCCCCACGGCACGCTCGTGACCGCCGGCGAGCAGCGGGCTGGGCGGGGGCGTCAGGGCCGTACGTGGAGCGCGCCCGCGGGGCGCGCGCTGCTGAGCTCGCTCGTGCTGCGCGATCCACCGCGGCTGCTGCCACTGCTGGCCGGCGTCGCCGTCGCCGAGGTGGCCGATCGCGCCGGCGCCCCCGCGCAGCTCAAGTGGCCCAACGACGTTCTCGTCGACGGGCGCAAGGTGGCGGGAATCCTCGTCGAGGGGCGCCCACAGGAGCGCTGGGCGGTGCTCGGCATCGGCCTCAACGTCGCTCTGCGCCCCGTTGACTTCCCGCCCGAGCTACGCGACGCCGCTGCCACGCTCGGCCTCGAGCCGGGAGCGCTCCCGGCCACGCTGGCCACCTTGCTGGAGGTCCTGGAGCGCTGGCTCGAGCGGCCACCGGAGGCGGTGCTCGACGCCGTGCGTCAGCGCGACGCGCTCCGGGGCCGGCAGATCACCTGGTCGGCGGGGCAGGGCATCGCCGACGGGATCGACGCAGAGGGACGGCTGGTGATCCGCGCCGGCGACGGGAGCCGCGTCGTGCTCGACGCGGGCGAGGTTCACCTCGGCACCGCTCCCGTCACCCGCGCATCCTCGGATCGATGAACACGTCATCGATGCGCGAGTCGCCGGTGAGCGAGGTGAAGCGCAGCGCCACCTCGCTGCTGTCGCCGGTCAGCGATGCGGGGAGACCGGAGCCGGTCAGCATGGCTGCCGACGGCTGCCAGTGGTTGCTCAGCAGGAACGTGCCCACCGGGAGGGCAACCTGGCCGAGGACGGGCACCTGGTAGACGACCTGCACGAGGACGGTACCGATCATCCCGCCGTTCTTGGCGAAGAAGCGAAACGTCGGATAGCGCGCGTTCACACAGGCGAACGGCGATTGCGCTGACGCCCCGGCGGGCAGATCGACCGAGGCGGCCGAGCTGGTCCCGCTGACGTTCCAGGGCTCGCCGCCGCTTACGACGGTGGCACGGTTTGTCAGCGACCAGTTCGTTGTCTGGCCGGAGAACGCTCCACCGGGAGCGAGGCCGTAGTCGTTGGTGTCATTCCATGGGGCGAACGGCTGGCTGGTGGCGGCGGACGGGCATGCCCCGCCGCTGAGCAGCGAGGCCTGGGCGGGAGCCGCAGCGGCGGCCATCGTGCCCAAGGTTGTGGCCGCGACGGCAAGCGCTGCGAGCCGGCGGCCGAGCTGTGACGGATTCATCGATACCGACCTTCCGTGGTCTGGCGCTGGCGGCCGAGCTATCTCATGGTCGAGACCTCTGGCTTTGCGTCGCCGGCTCACACCGGGTTTGCCTTGATCAGCTCAATGGATTTTGACGTCCTCGGCATCGGCCTGCGCCCGTGCGATCTGTAGGGCCGCGGTGGCCGTGTGGACGTATGTTCGACGCTCCGGCCCGGGGAGGGTCAAGCGGCAGCCGCGACGCGCCGATCTAGGCTCAGTGACCCTCGAGCCGACCCTCCGCGAGCAGGCGTTGCTCGCCGAGACCATCCGGCAGACCGGCTCGCGGATGACCGCCCGCGAGCGGGTCGCTGAGGTCGTGGTCGTGCTCGGGTTCGTGCTCACGGTCGCGCTGCTGTGGTGGATCCGCGCTCCGCATGGGTTTGCGCCGCCGGCGGTGCTGCTGTGCATGGCGATCATGGTGCTGGCCACGCGGGTGCGCTTCGAGACCCCGTTCGGCTTTGCCCCGGCGACCCAGCTGGCGTTCGTGCCGCTGGTGTTCGCGCTGTCCCCGGCGCTCGTCCCGCTGGCCGTCGTCGTGACCCTGGCGCTGGCGCGGCTGCCGGAGGTTCTCTCCGGCAAGATCCCCGCCGGGCGGCTGATGCAGGTCGTCGGCAGTGCGTGCTTCGCGCTGCCGCCGTCGCTGGTGCTCGCCATCTCCGGGGTTGCGCCCGGGCGCGCGGGAGCCGGACTGCTCGCCATCGCCCTGCTCGCTCAGTTCGCGGGTGACTTCGGCGCGTCGGCGCTGTACTTCTGGGCGGAGCGGGGGGTCAGCATCCGCTCCCAGCTGAGCGAGAGCTGGGTGTACGTGATTGACGCCGCGCTGTCCGGCGTGGGCCTGGTGATCGCCGAGGACATCCATGAGAGCCCACTGGCGATCCTGGCGATCGTCCCGTTGCTCGGGGTACTGGCGATGTTCGCCCGCGAACGCCAGGGTCGGCTCGGCAATCTGCTGGAGCTCAACGAGACCTACCGCGGCACCGCACTGCTGCTGGGCGATGTGATCGCCGCCGACGACGCGTACACCGGCGAGCACTCGCGGGGCGTAGTCGGCCTGGCGAACGCCGTCGCCGAGCGGCTCGGGCTGGATGCCGAACAGCGGCGTAACCTCGAGTTCGCGGCGCTTCTGCACGATGTCGGCAAGATCGCGATCCCCAACGAGATCATCAACAAGCCCGGCAAGCTCGATTCCGCCGAATGGGAGCTCGTCAAGACCCACACCGTCGCGGGCGAGCGGATGCTGGCCCGCGTCGGGGGCTTCATGCGCGACGTCGGCTCGATCGTTCGCTCCCACCACGAGCGCTGGGACGGAGGCGGCTATCCCGACGGGCTGGCCGCCACGGCGATCCCGCTGGAGGCGCGCATCATCACCGGCTGTGACTCGTGGAACGCGATGCGTACCGAGCGGCCCTACCGCTCGGCGCTGTCGTTCGGGAAGGCCGCGGCCGAGATGACGGCTAACGCCGGCACTCAGTTCGACCCCCAGGTCGTGCGGGCCCTGCTGGAGATCGTCGGGGTCGAGTGGCCCCCCCGGGGGCCGCGGCTAAAACGACCGGTAGCGGCCGTTGCCGATGACGAACCCGTGGTTGTCGCCGTTGAAGCAGATAACGGTGCTCAGCGCGACAGGGCAGATGACGCCCAGCTGGTTCGATGACCGGGTCGCCGTGTTCAGCCTCCTCGGCCCTCAGGCCGCTTCTTCAGCGTCGGTCCGCGCCCGCGTGCGGCGAGGACGTTTGATCTCGTCGACGGTATCGCCGGTTCCGGCGTCCTTCGGCTGTGTCGTCTGTGAGGACTGTTCGTGCGTGTCATCGGCCGGACCGTCGCGCTCGGTCGCCGGGCGCCTGGACGTGCCGCGCGACCGCCGGCGGGGCGCGGACTTGGATTTGGCGTCCGGCGTGGCCCCGGACCCCGGCTCGTCGCGGCCCTCGCCGGTTGACTCGGCGCGCTCGTGGCCATCGCTCGCCGCCGCGACGTTCTCGGCCGCCGCCTCCAACGTCGTCGCCTGCCGGGTCTCGGGCCTGCTCGCCCCGCCGCCGTCGGTGTCGGCGCCCGAACCGGACTTGCGAGCCGCGTCGTGCTCGACGCCGGCGAGGTTCACCTCGGTCTGCCCTCGCGCGACCGATAGTCAGGCCGGTCCCGGCAAGGCTCCGCCGGCGCCATCCTTGCTCATCGAGCGCTTATGTGTGAGTGCCGGGTGGGTTGGCGAGCGCGCGGAGGTCGGCGTCGACCATGCGGGCGACGAGCTGCTCGAAGGTGCAGGTGGGGATCCAGCCGAGCGCGTGTTGGGCGCGGCTCGGATCGCCGATTGGCGCCGTTCGTTCAGGGCCGCGTGTCAGCTCGGTGTCGACCTGCACATACTCGTCGGGATCCAGTCCGACGTGCGCGAAGGCGACTCGCAACAGGTCTCCGACGGTGTGCGGGATCCCGGAGGCGAAGATGTAGTCGTTGGGCTGGTCGTGCTGCAGTGACAGCCAGGCGCCAAGCATCACGTCGCCGGCGAAGGACCAGTCGCGTACCGCTGAGAGGTCCCCCAGGGACAGCTCGGTCCTCAGCCCGAGCCTGATTTCGGCGGCAGCGCGGGTGATCTTGCGCGACACGAACCGTTTTGGGCGACGCTCGGACTCGTGGTTGTACAGGATCCCGGAGCAGGCGTGAACACCGGCATGGTCGCGCAGCTGACCGGTCAACTGGTGTGCCAACAGTTTCGCGGCCGCGTATGGGTTGCGTGGGCGGCACGCCGTGTCCTCTCGCTGTGGACTGGTGTCAGCGTCGCCGAACATCTCTCCCGAGGAGGCGACGAACACGCGCGTCGGCGCGCGCGCAGCGATCACGGCCTCCAGCACCGTCGCAGTGGAGCCGGCGATCGCCTCGATCGTCCGGCGCGGCTCACGCCACGAGTCGGGCACGAACGTCGGCGCCGCCAGGTGATAGATCTCAGCCGGCGCAACATCGCGGATCGTCTCGACGAGCGCCTTCGGCCTCAGCAGATCTCCTGCAACGACTCGCACCCGGTCGCGTAGATGATCGGCCAGACCAAGCGGAGATCCGAGCTCGCCCCGGACGACGCCGATCACTTCGTACCGGCGTTCGAGTAGAAGCTCGGCGAGGAAAGAGCCGTCCTGCCCGGTGATCCCGGTGATCAACGCGCGCCGGGGCGGCGCGCTCACGACGAGCTGCGGCCCGACAAAAGCTGATGGTCGGCGTCGACCATCAGCCGGATCAGCTGCTCAAAGGTCGTCTCCGGCGTCCACCCCAACATACGGTGGGCCTTGGAGGAGTCGCCGATCAGGTGGTCAACCTCGGCGGGGCGCTGCAAACCCGGGTCGATCTCGACGTGGTCATCGATCGCCACGCCCGCCTGGTCAAACGCGATCTCCAAACACCGCCTGACCGGATGCGAGATTCCGGTGGCGATCACGAAATCCTCGGGCTCATCCTGCTGGAGCATCAGCCACATGGCTTCCACGTAATCCTTCGCGTATCCCCAGTCGCGCTGAGCATCCAGATTGCCGAGCTTGAGCTTGTCGGCCAGCCCGAGGCGGATGGCCGCGGCATGCCACGTGATCTTGCGCGTCACGAACTCCAGTCCGCGGCGCGGACTCTCGTGATTGAACAAGATCCCGCTGGTCGCATGGAGGCCGTATGACTCCCGGTAGTTGACGGTGATGAAATGCCCGTACACCTTGGCCACCCCATACGGCGACCGGGGATAGAACGCCGTCGTCTCGGTCTGCGGGACCTCCTGCACCTTCCCGAACATCTCACTCGACGACGCCTGATAGAAACGCGCCTCCGGGCACACCTCCCGCACCGCCTCGAGCATCCGCGTGACCCCGACCCCCGTGAACTCGGCCGTCAACGTCGGCTGGATCCACGACACCGCCACAAACGACATCGCCGCCAGGTTGTAGATTTCCGACGGCTCGGCCGCTCGCAATGCGTCCACCAACGACCGCTGATCCAACAGATCCGCCTGATGCAACGTGACCCGATCGCGAAGGTGCTCGATGCGGTCAAACCTCTCAGTCGAGGACCGTCGCACCATCCCGTGGACCTCATAGCCCTTATCGAGCAGCAATTCGGCTAAATATGAGCCGTCCTGCCCCGTGATCCCCGTAATAAGTGCTACCGGCAACTCAGACAACTCGTGGCGGACAATAACGTACGTCCGGGACGGGGGCGGCCTGGTGAGAAACGGGCGCCTACCGTCGCCAGGTCACACCGAATCAGCCCTGTGCTCAGGGATATGGACTGTCGTCGATGTCGAGCTAGAACGACCGGTAATGGCCGTTGCCGATGACGAACCCGTGGTTGTCGCCGTTGAAGCACACGACCGTGGTCAGCGCGACGTGGCAGGTCACGCCCAGCTGATTCCATAGCCGCCCGCGGCCGAGCTTGGCCGTTTTGCCGGCGACGAACGAATCCTGGCTGAGCCGCAGGACCTGTGGCTGCCCGAGCACGCTGAGCTGGACAAAGCCCGGGTCGCCGACCCCGGGCTGCTTGGGCGCCGGAATTCCCTTGGCGGCGCACAGGACGTGAGTCGCGGGCTTGCCCGGGGCATGGATCTCGATCCCGCATGTCACCGCCCCGCCGTTGCTCTGAAAGTGGATGGCCTTCGAGATCGGAGTGGCGAGGGCGGCCGGCGCCGTCGCTGCGATCGCCGCGACCGTCACCGTGGCCGCTGCCAGTCGTCTCATTGTTCAGCCTCCTCGGCCCTCAGGCCGCTTCTTCAGCGTCGGTCCGCGCCCGCGTGCGGCGAGGACGTTTGATCTCGTCGACGGTATCGCCGGTTCCGGCGTCCTTCGGCTGTGTCGTCTGTGAGGACTGTTCGTGCGTGTCATCGGCCGGACCGTCGCGCTCGGTCGCCGGGCGCCTGGACGTGCCGCGCGACCGCCGGCGGGGCGCGGACTTGGATTTGGCGTCCGGCGTGGCCCCGGACCCCGGCTCGTCGCGGCCCTCGCCGGTTGACTCGGCGCGCTCGTGGCCATCGCTCGCCGCCGCGACGTTCTCGGCCGCCGCCTCCAACGTCGTCGCCTGCCGGGTCTCGGGCCTGCTCGCCCCGCCGCCGTCGGTGTCGGCGCCCGAACCGGACTTGCGCCGGCGACGCTTGTTGCCGCGCCGGCCCTTGGGGAAGTTGCGCAGCAGCTCGCGGGCCAGCGCGGCCGGCTTGCGAGCCATCCGGGTGCGGGCCCCCCGCAGCGCCTCCTCGGCCTCCGGCGTGTGGGCCAGCGCAGCCGCCAGGAGGGCCGCCGACAGTCGCCGGTCCTCCTTGCGCGAGGCGTGCACGAGGCGGCGGGCGTTACGCGCATGAGCCGAGCCCGACGAGTTGACGAGCAGTCCGAGCAGCCGCTTGGTCTCCGGCCAGCGCTGGACGGCGTACTCCTCGTGGACCTCACGGGTGTACTCGGCCATCCGCCAGATCCAGGCGTTGGCCTGGTCGCGGCGGCCGATGCGGCGCTCGGCCAGCGCCTGGAGCATGATCTTGACGCCCTCGCGCCGCTCGTCGCGCGGCCACCCGCCCATGATGTCGATCGCGGTGTCGAACGCCTCGGCATCCCGGCTGGCGGCGATCTCCTGCAGCGCCCGCAGCCGCAGCTGGGCGTTGCGGTTGCGCTGCACGGCGGTCAGCAGGAAGCGGCGCTTGAGCTCGCCCTGGCGATCGAAGTGCAGCATCGCCTTGGCCCGGCGCCAGCCGTTGGGGGCCACCCGCGCTCCGGCCAGCGCCGCCCACACATGCTGCTCGCCGTAATCGAGGTGCTCGACGGCGATCCGCCACAGCTCACGCTCGAAGACCTCCGCCCGCCGCTCGGGATCAGGCGTGACCGGAAGCACCCGGCGTTCCACTCGGACCCGCCGGCCGCGGCCCCGGCGTACCGGTCCGACGACGATCGCCCCGCCGCGATAGACGTCGCGATCGAGCAGGGAGTGCAGCGTGACAACCGGGTCGTCGTGCTTGGTCGCGGGATGGACGAAGTCGATGACGATCCCCGCCTCCTTGCCGGGATGGCGGCGCGTGACGCGTCCGACGCGCTGCTGGTAAATGCGCTTGGAGGCCGTGGGGGCGAGGTGCATGCAGATCGTCGCCCGCGGGCTGTTCCATCCCTCGGCCAGCAGCTGCGCGTTGACGAGCACGTCGACCTTGCCGGACTCGTAGTCGGCCAGCACGCGCGCGAGTTCGCGCTTGGGAGTCTCGCCGGAGACGGCCTTGGCCTTGATCCCGATGTCACGGAACGATTGGGCGACGTTGTAGGCGTGCTTGACCCCGGCGGCGTAGACGACCCCGGGAACACCGTTGAAGCGCGTCTTGTACAGGTCGGCGATGGCGACGTTGAACGGCGTCTGGTCCAGCAGCTGGGCCAGCATCTCCTGGTCGAACTCGGTGTCCACTTCTCCGCGGCGCAGCGGCACCTTGGCGATCGTGCGTACGCCGGGACCCGGCGGGATGCGGATGCAGCGCAGCGGCGAGATGACGCCGCGCCGGGCCGCCTGGGCGAGGTCGAAACGGCTCGTCTGCGTGGGGAACAGGTCGGTGACGTGGCGGGCGATCAGGGCGCCGGTGGCTGTCATGCCGACGAATACCGGGCCCGCCCAGGAACGGATCGCCGCCGACGTCTTCTCACCCAGCGCGGTGTGGGCCTCGTCGCAGATGACGATCGTGTAGGCGTCCGATATCCGCCCGGCGTTGCGCACGAACCACTGGTAGGTCTCGACGGTGACCGGTCCGTTGGCGGCGTCGTGATCGTCGAGCATCGCGCCGGTGATCCGGTCGCGATAGCCGCGATCGCGCAGCTCGCCGTGGAACTGGTCGACGAGATTGCGGCGGTGGGTGAGGATCAGGACGCCGCCGGTGCGCGAGGCTTCGACGAACCCGAGTGCGGCGACCGTCTTGCCGGCGCCGGTGGCGTGCTCGAACCAGAAGCGCTTGGCGGCGTTGGGATCCTCAGGCTGCTCCTCGAGCTGGGCGTTCTCCTCGTCGCCCTCGTCCTGCCAGTCCTGAGGCTCCTCGTCCTCGGGCTCATCCTGGGGCTCGTCGTCCGGCTCGTCCTCGGCCTCGTCCTCCGGCTCGTCCCCGTCGTCCTCATCGTCCTCGTCCTCGTCCTCGTCGTCCTCCTCCTCGTCGTCTTCGTCGTCCTCGTCCTCGTCCTCGGGGTCGGCCGTGGCTTCGGGCTCCAGTTCCGGCTCGGGTTCGGGTTCGGGTTCCGGTTCGAGCTCGGGCTCCGGCGCTGCAGGCGCGGCATTGCCGTTCGGGCTGCCATTGCCGTTCGCGCTGCGCTGGACCTCGGCGAGGAGCGCGGTCAGCGTGCCCGAGAGCGCGTCGACCTGATGGGCGGACAGCACCGTCCCGTCGACCAGGCGCGGTTCCTCTTCGGACAGGAGCCGCTCGAGCCCGAGCAGGAGCGAGAACTCCCGCCGCCACTCGATCGAGGGCGTGCGGTTGCCGGCCTCGACCTCGGCCAGGGCAGCGTCGAGCGCCCGGCGCCGTGCGGAGCCGGGTGCGAGGGCCTCCTCGAGCGATTCGCCCTCATATACGAAGCGTTCACGCGTCAGCAGTTCGGCGCGCGCGATCGCGTCAGGACTTGGAAAGGGGGTGATGACACCCATCAGTGTTGGCAGGTTTGCGTCAGAGTGGACGAGCCGCGGCGTAACGTCGAAGCGGCTCAGACAGGTCCCGGCAAGGAACATGCCGAGTACCGAGAGAGATCCTCAGAAAGCGTCCCCCGGCCTCCAGGTCGAAGGATAACCTGTACTTAAGCAGATGTGCTTGTGCAGGCTTCTGTCAAGCTGTCGATCGTGCGCGATCTCAGGTGGTATATGGCGATCGTGGCGCTCGCGTGTCCGGCTCTGGCTGCCTGCGGAGGCGGCCAGGCGCACAGCGCGGCGCCTTCGACGTCGGCGGTGAACTCGGCCTTTCGGGGCTCGCCCGCTCCCCTGGCCACTCTGCATGGGCAGGCCGGTCAGCTGCTGTCGGGTGGCACGGTCGCCTTTCATGCTCGCCTGGCGCGCCTGCGCGGCCATCCGGTGGTGATCAACAAATGGGCGTCCTGGTGCGGGCCTTGCCAGACAGAGTTTCCCGCCTTCCAGCGAGCGGCCGTCCGCTACGGGCGCCGGATCGCCTTCATCGGCCTCGACAGCAAGGACCGCACTGCGTCGGCCAAGACCTTCCTGCGGCGCTTTCCGGTCACCTATCCCAGCTACCTCGACCCCAACCAGAGCATCGCCAATTCCGTGGGAGCCGCCCAGTTCTTCCCGCAGACCGTGTACATCACGGCTCGCGGTAGGCAGACGTTCGTCCACGCCGGACCCTACGAATCCGCGGCTGCGCTCGAACGTGACATCCGCTCCTACCTGCTGCGATGAGCACCGAGCTCACCTATGAGGTCCGCCGCGTGCGGGGCGAGTCGGAGATGCAGGCCGCGCTCGAGCTGCGCCACGAGGTGTTCTGCGTCGAGCAGGGGGTGCCCGAACGCGAGGAGCTCGACGGACGCGACGGCGACGGCGTGCACCTGGTCGCGGTCGCTGACGGCGAGGTGCTCGCCACCTGCCGGCTGCTGTTCGTCGGACCGACCGTGCAGTTCAGCCGCCTGGCGGTCCGGCAGGCCGCGCGACGCCACGGGATCGCCTCCGCGCTGCTGGCGCTGGCCGACGACGAGACCCGCGCCGGGGGGGGCCGGCGGCTGGTCCTCCATGCGCAGACCTACGCTCGCTCGCTGTATGACGGGGCGGGCTATGAGCCACGCGGTCGCGTCTTCATGGAGGCGGGGATCGAGCACATCGCGATGGAGAAGGTCCTCAGCTAGCGTCCCGCGCGATGCCCGAGGTGCGAATCGACACGCTGAGCGGTCAGCGCGTCATCATCGCCGGTGAGCGCGCGGCTCGCCCGGGCAACGACCTGCATGTCCCGCCGGCTCCGCCTCTGGACGCGGTGGAGGATCCGTTCGCGCCGGGCAACGAGGACAGGACCCCGCCTGAGCTGTACGCGTTGCGGGGCGGCGACGGCGACCGCGCGGCCAACACGCCCGGCTGGCGGGTGCGTGTCGTGCCCAATCGCTATCCGGCGCTCACCCCCGACTCGGAGGCGCCCGAGCCCCACGCCAACCCCGACCTGTTCTGGGCCGGGCCGGCACGCGGTGCCCATGAGGTGATCATCAACGCTCCGGATCCGGTCTCCTCGCTGGCCGATCTGACAGTCGAGCAGGTGGTTACGGCCGTCGATGTCTGGCGCGAGCGGATGCGCGTCCACGGCGCCGCCGCCTACCTCCACGTCAGCGTCAACGAACGCCACGAGGCCGGAGCGTCGGTCGCACACACCCACGCCCAGTTGTATGCGATGGACTTCGTGCCGGCGGCGATCGCCCGCGAACGGGAGCGCTTCGGCGGCTACGCGACGCGCACTCTGGGAGCCAACTTGCTCGCCGAGCTCGTGCAGCACGAGGTGCGCCAGCGCGAGCGGATCGTCGCCATCGACGACGAAGCGGTGCTGATGGCGCCGTACGGATCAGGCTTCGCCTACCAGCTCATGATCGCCCCGCGCACGCCCCGGATGCGCTTCGAGGACGATGGACCCACGGGGGCCGCGATGCTGCACGCCGCGCTGAACCGCCTCAAGCGGCTGCTGGGCGCCAGCCCCCCGCTCAACCTCTGGGTTCGGACCGCTCCCCGGGGGGCCGAGCACTTCTGCTGGCGGATTGACATCCTGCCTCGTCTGGCCCATCTCGCCGGTCTGGAGCTCGGCACCGGACTGGGGCTGAACGTCGTCGCACCCGAGCGCGCGGCCGCCGAGCTGCGAGACCTCTGACCCACCGTGCGCGCCCTCGTTCAGCGCGTGACGCGCGCTTCGGTCCACGTCGGAGAGTCACGGGTGGCCGAGATCGGCGCCGGGCTGCTGGTCCTGCTCGGGGTGACCCATGAAGACTCCGAGGCCGACGCGCAGTGGCTTGCCGCCAAGGTTCGCGCCCTGCGGGTGTTCGCCGACGCCGAAGGGCGCATGAACGAGCCGCTGGGCGACCGGGAGGTCCTGTGCGTCAGCCAGTTCACCCTGTACGGCGACGTCCGGCGCGGCAACCGCCCCAGCTACGTCGCCGCGGCTCCACCGGAGCTCGCGGAGCCCCTGTACGAGGACTTCTGCGAGCTGCTCGGCGCCCAGCGCGGGCGCTTCGGCGCCCACATGCGCGTCGAGCTGGTCAACGACGGACCGGTGACGCTGCTGCTGGAGAGCCGATAATGGCCGCCGTGGCGGGAAGTCCTTATCACGGCCCAGCTCGCGGGGGGAAATCTTCGCCGAAGAGCGGTCAGCGATTGGTGCCCGGCGCCAGCCCCGCGCGGGCGAACAATTCCCGGTCATTGGTGATCACGCCGGTGACGCCGAGCCGCTCGAGGGCGAGCAGGCGCTGAGGATCGTCGACCGTCCAGACGTAGAGCTCGGCTCCGAGGCCCCGGACGGCCCGCACGAGCCGTGCGGTGACCACACCCCAATGGGCCATGATCGCGTCCGCCTGGCCGGCTTTGAGGACCCGCGACGTCTGTCCGGGCAGCACCCGTCGTAGGTAGGCCAGCATCCCATAGGCGGCGGGGCGCGTCAGTGGCGAGGCGAGGTAGTCGTGGCGGGCCTTGGGCACGGACAGACCGAGGGCCAGCTCGGGAGCTGCCGCCCGGATGACCTTCAGGCTGGAGAGCTCCATCGTCGAGACGAGCGTGCGCCCGGCGAGCCCGGCTGCCCGGACCGCCTCGATCACCTGGTGCTCGTAGCCGGTGGCCTTGACGTCGACGTCGAAGCGGGTGTCCGCGGGCAGCACGTCGCGCAGCGCGGCCAGCGCCTGGGCGAACGGGATCGGCCGAGGATGGCTCAGGTCGGCGGGGTCGTGGGCGACAACCATCTCGCCGTTGTGGGTCAGCACATCGAGCTCGACCATGTCCCAGCCGGCGCCGGAGAGACGTGCCGGCAGCTCGTCGAGCCTGGAGCCCGCCTTGACGATGCTGTGGCCAACGCGCAGGCAGCGCGCTTCCGAGCTGTCGCGCAGTGCCGCAGAGGTCATTTGAGGGCTGAAGCCGGTGATGGACGGGTTCTCGCGATACGGGCGGCAGCCGGCATTCTGGCGCGGCGGGTTGCCGATCGGATCGGCCGGACGCTCGCTGTCGATCGTAGCCACGACGTAGGCGGCCTTGCGAATGTTGAGCCGGTCGCGTCCGGTACGTTGCCGCGGTGCGCGACTACTACGAGGAGCTGTGGGAGCGGTTGCCCGACGAGCTCCAGCCGGCCGACTTCGCGTTGCGCGCCGCCTTCGCCACCGAGAACGTGCAACCGGGCGACCGGGTGCTGGACCTCGGTTGCGGGCAGGGCGACCTGACCGCGGTCATCGCCGGCGCCGGCGCGCACCCGCTCGGCGTCGAGGTCGCCGACGCGGCGCTGCGCCGGGCCCGTCGCCGCCATCCGGAGCTGCGTTTCGCGCCGGCGCCGATCGACGGTCCGCTCCCGCTTGAGGACGGCAGCTTCGACGTGGTGTGGGCCAGCGAGGTGATCGAGCACGTATCCGACACCGCCCGCTGGCTCTCGGAGGTGAGACGGGTGCTCGTACCCGGCGGCCGGCTGCTGGTCACGACCCCCAACCACGGCCGCGTCGCCCTGGCGCTGTACGGGATCGATCGATACTCCGAGCCGCTCGGCGACCACCTGCACCTCTACAGCGCCGGGTCGCTGCGCACGCTGCTTCACGAGTTCGATTTCGCGCGGATCGAGGTTGAACGACGGGGCGGCCCGCCGCTGCTGCGGCGGCTGCTGACGGCCCGGGCGGTGCGATGAGCCCGTGCGCGTTCCGACCGGCACCCCACGTGCCGCGGGCTCCGTACTCGGGCACCGTTCGCGTACCTGGCGACCTCATCGCCGCGCTGGACCCTCTGGGCGATGTCGACGGTCGGCGACGCGAGGATCTACTTAGCCGGTGGCGCCGGACGCTGCCGACCTCGACCTCGAGACCGTCGCCGCGGGCTGACCGAACGGGCGCTGCGCTTGGCGGCCGCCGTCTGGGCCGCCGCGATTGCGGCCTGCGCCTGAGTCATCTGCGCGGCGGCGGTGCGAGTCGTCGGATCTGATGTATGGTCGAGCTCGACCACGTGGCGCAGAGCGGTCAGGGCCGGGTGCGACTCTCCCGCCTGCAGTTCCAGGCTGCCGAGTTGCGCCCACGTCACCGGGTTCTCAGGCTGCGTGTTGACGGCGTCGGTGAGCTCGGCTCGTGCTGCCGGGACGTCATTGACGGACTGGTAGAGCCCGGCGAGCGCGAATCGCGGCTCCAGAGCCAGCGGGTCGCTGCTGATCGCACCGCGCGCGTCGGCGAACGCCTGGGCATTCGTGGCGGCGTTGACCGAGGCGTTGACCTGATTGGCCGAGTGCTGTGGCAGCCACTGCAGCCACGCGCCGGCCACCGCGATCACCGCCACCGACGCCGCGATTGCCACCGCTCCCGGGCGCTCCAGCAGCGACCGGCGTGAGCGCAGCCAGCCCACTGGAGCGGTGAGCGGACCCCGTCCGATGAGCCATCCGGCGCACACCAGGACCGGCACGCTCACGCCGGGGAAGTACCACGTCCAGTCGAGCGTGGACTCGATCCCGAAGCCGATCACGATCAGCGCCAGGGCGACCATGCCGGCACGCTCGTCACGCTGGTCGTCGGTCAGTGAGCGCTCGCGGGTCCGCGGCGCGATCGGGCGCAGGGCCGCCCACACCCAGGCGAGCAGCAGCGCGAGCGTGATCGCCACGCCGAGCAGTCCCAGGTCGGCGAACGTCTGGATCACGTAGCTGTGCGCCTGATCGGATTTGTAGCTGTCCGTTGTGTAGCGCAGCCGCGCTGTCCCGTAGCCCGACGCGCCGACGCCTTTGAATAGCGCGTGCGCTCCGACGTCGAGGCCCTGATGCCAGTACATCGGTCGGCTGGAGCCGAACTGCAGGACACGCCCCGGGTTGTTGAAGACGACGGCGTGCGTGCTGGTGAGGGAGTCCCAGGCATGCGAGATCTGGCCGGTCAGCCCGCGCGACGAAGTGGCCAGGACGCCCACCGCGGCCACCGGGATCAGGCAGGCCAGCACGACGAGCACTGTTCCGGCGCGGCGGCGTGTGGCGCCCGAGACCGCCCGGTGGTCCATCGCCCATGCACACGCCACTCCCGCCCCTGTGACGAGCACCAGCACGATCACCAGCACCACGCCAAACGTGTGTCCCGCCGAGTCCATGGCCGGCGTGAGCGAACCATCGGCGGTCAGCGCTGAATGCGACAGTGCCCAGGCCGAAATCACCACCGCGCCGGCGCCGCCGACGGCCAGCACCACGGCCGAGCGGAGACGGAGCGGCACGAACGCCATCCAGACCGCGACGGCGACGGCCACGGCGGCATCGGCGGAGCGTGAAGACGAGAGGACGACCGCGCTCAGCGCCAGCGCGATTCCTGGTGCCGCCAGGCCGGCGAGGCGCCGCCCCCGACCGCGGCGGGCGCCCGCCCACAGGCACGCGGGCACGGCGAGCGCGCCGATGATGCCGACCGCGTTCCAATAGCCGAACGGCGCCTGCAGCCGGCCGTAGGTGTTGTCGGGAGCGAGGGTGGCCGGAAATACCTTGGCCAGCAGCGCCCAGCCGCTGATCGCCACCGTCACAAGTGCGATCGTGATGAGCAGCGTGGGCCAGCGGCCGGGCGCCAACCGCGCCAACGCCGCCGCCCCGGCGAACGTCGCCAGGTAGCTGAGCATCTGGTTGGCCGATGACCAGGAGGCATCGGGAACGACGGACCAGAGGATCGAGAGCGCGGTCAGCGCGGTCAGCGCAGCCATCAACCCCACGGTGCCCGCACCCCAGGCCCGGCCGCGCCGCACGCCGGCGCCCAGGACAGCGGCTGCGACAGCCCCCGCCCCGAGGAGCGTCAGCACGATCTCCGTCCACGTGTTGCCGGTCGTGGCAGTCGTCTGGTCCACGCTGCCGGAGGTCACGAAAGCGACAGCCACCAGCGCCGCGCTCAGGCAGAGGACGAGGAGCGCCCCGGTGACGACTCGCCTCGGCGAGTCCGGCGGGGAGGGGGACGACGCCGAGTCATCGGGCCCGGCGCCGCTCTCTGGCGCCGCGGTGAGAGTCGACACGCTGCCGGAGGCTAGCAACGGCCCCACCAGGGAAAAGTCTTGAAAGTCAACCCCTAACCGGCCTTCGCGATGAGCATCAGGGTGTGTCCGAAGGCCGCTGCCCAGGGGTGAGAGCCGAGCCGGTCAAGTCGTGTCACCGCACCCTGGACGGCGGGTGCCAGACGCCGCCAGCCGTACGTGACGGCGTGCAGCTCGGGGCGGAGTCCCGCGCTCCGCGCCTCGTCGGCCAGCCGTCGGGGCGACAGCGGTACATCATCGGGCGTTCCGTGCACCCACGTGCCGAGTCCTGTGCGGTTGGCGAGCGCCAGCGCGGCGCCGATCGGATGCCACGCCCCGGGCTCGATCGCGATCAGGGTGCCGCCGGGACGCAGCAGCGTGGCGGCTTCGGCGAAGCTCGGCGACAGCGGCCCCTGAAAGGCGATGTGGTGCAGGACCAGGCGATAGAGCACGACGTCAAACGAGTGAGACGGCAGCTCGAGCCGGCCGGCGTGGCCCACGTGCGCCTCGTCGGCGCGCCCGGTCTCGAGCACCCCGGCGACGCGTGCCGGGTCGGGGTCGACGGCGACGAGCCGGAAGTCCGGCGCGGGGAACAGGTGACGGCCCGGATGCCAGCCGCTCCCCACCGAAAGTACGTCGCCGCCACGTAGTCCGAGCCGCCGATCGACGAGCGACCGCTCGCGCGCCTCCATGTGGCGGTAGTGGTGCTCGAGCGTGGAGCGCCGGCTGTGGCGGTCCAGCAGGTTGTCGGGGTCATACGGCTCGGACGCCGCCGCCTCAGCCACTGAGCACCTCCTCATACGCGGCGACCGTGGCGTGCCCGCAGCACTCCCAGGTGAACTCCCGCGCCACGGTCTGCCGCGCCTGCGCGGACAGGTCCGCCCGCCGCGCGGGATCGCGCAGCAGCCCGTCGATCGCGGTGGCGAGCGCACGCGGGTCGCGGGGCGTCACGAGCTCGATGCCCCCGCCGGCGGCCACGATCTCCTCGGGCCCGTCCTCGCCGACGCAGCCGATCGCCGGCACCCCTGCGGCCATCGCCTCGACGTAGGCCACGCCGAAGGCCTCGGCCACACTTGGCATCACGAACAGCGAGCCGGCGCGCGCCTCGGCCACCGCCTGAGCGGGGTCGAGGCGGCCTTTCAGCACGACCCGCTCGATGACTCCGTGCGCCTGCGCCAAGGCCAGCAGCGCGTCGCGCTCGGGTCCGTCGCCGACGATCACGTATCGCAGGCCGGGCCAGGCCGGCGCCAGGAGCGCCACGGCCTCGATCACGTCGGCGTGGCGCTTGCGCGCGATCAGGTTGCCGACGGACACGAGGATCGGCTCCGCCGGCGGGATGGCCGGCGCGGCCGGCAATTCCGTTCCGAGGTGGACCACCCGGGTCCTCCACGCGCCGAGCGCCCGCGAGCGCTCCGCCGTGCCCGCACTGTTGGCCAGCACGAGCCGCGCATGCTCAAACGTCGAGCGGACGGTCCCCGCCCCGGCGTGAGCTCCCAGCACGTCGCCACCGTGCACGGAGACGACCAGCGGGGCGCGCGGCGCGGCGCGGCGCGTCGCGTCTCCGGCGGGCACCGCGTAGTGCGCATGGACGAGATCGAAGGCATACCGCGCACGGATCCGGCCCAGCGCACGGCGCAGGACGGGAGCGGCCCATGCCCCCCAACGGGAGTAGCTCCAGGGACGCGGCGGAGAGAGGTATCGCAGGTAATCGATCTTCACGCCGTCGAGTTCGGCGCTCGCCGGCTGCTTCAGCACGGCTCGTGCGGCGCCGAGGTCGGCCCGGCGCAGCGCCGACAGCGGGGGCAGTGGGCGGTGCAACACCAGCACGCGCACATCGGCCCCGGCGGCGCGCGCGGCCACGGTCTGACGGTGGGCCCAGATCCCCAGCGTGGGGTCGTCGGCGCGCGGATAGTACTCGGCGAGCACGAGGACCTTCATCGCCAGCTGCGGTGGGTCGCCAGCGTGCGATTGGCTTGCGCTGCCGGGACATAACGGTGCCCGGCGAGGAACTCGCGGGCCTCGGCGACGGCGGCGTCGCGGCTGTAGGAGGTGGCGATCTGGCGCAGCCCGTGGTGCATCGGAGTGGCATCGATCACGCCCTGGCGCCACCCGCGATCCCGGGCCAGCGCCGACCAGTGCAGATCCAGACCCCAGCCGGCGCGCAGCGGCGGGAACGGCAGCAGCTCGTCAAAGGTGGGCGCCCGCAGTGCCGTCAGCGGGCCGATCTCGGTGAAGCCGATCTCCCGCACCACGCTGGCCGGCCGGCGGCGGGTGACCGAATAGGCGGCGTGGGATCGCCAACGATGCGCGGGTTGGGCGAGCGCCAGGTCAAAGCGCTCGGCCAGGAACACGAAGGCGTCGAGGAATCCCCGCGGCAACGCGACGTCGTCGTCGACGATCAGCAGCCAGTCGTATTCGCCGGCCGGGTTGGCGGCGAGCAGCTCGTTGAGGTTCTCGAACTTTCCGTGCGTCCCCGCGTCGGTGGAGACGAAGCGCACGTCGTGGCGGGAGCCCAGCAGCTCGGCGCGTGCCGCGGGCAGGATGTTCGGTACGTCGGAGCGCTCGATCGCCAGGGCCAGGATCCGCCGCCGGGGCCAGGCCGCCGCCGCGCGAGCGACGCGCCACGGGATGCCGGTCGCCAGCGCCGCGAGGTCACAGGCGGCGTCGGCGGCGAGCGCCCGGGCCGTGGCCCGGATCCCCCAGACCTGCCCGCTCGTGCCGGACAGGAAATCATCGGCGGCCACAGGGGTCGTCATCATCACCGCCACCGGGTGAGCATCTCGCGCACGCGGCCGGCGGAATGGGCAGCGAGGATCACGCCGTTGACGCAGCGGCGACGCACGATGTGCCATACGCAGCCGGCGAGCGTGCGCAGCTCAGCGGCCGGTGCGGGCGCGGTGTCCTTGCGCACGTCATAGCGCCGGGCGTTGCGCCCGTGCGCGTATCCGGCTCGCGAGAGTCTGCCCAGCGTCGCATCCGCGGCCGTGCGGCGGTGATCAAGACCGGCGGCGGCGACGTAGCGCACCACGCCTCCGGACTCCCGATAGCGCCGTTCCCACTCCTCCTCCTCGCCGCGGCCCCGGAGCGTCTCCTCGAAGAAGCCGATCCGCTCGATCGCCGAGCGGCGGATCGCCATGTTGGCGCTCCACACCATCTCGACGTCGCGATCCGCGGATCCGAGATCGAGCGAGGTGATCGGCGGGCCCTCGCGGCCGCACGAGCGTGGTCCGCCGCCTTCCAGGCGAGCGCGGATCGGACCGCCGAACACCTCCGCGTCAGCCGCCGAGGCCGCCCCCGCCAGCAGCGCCGCCAGCCACCCGTCGGGCGCGTGGATGTCGTCGTCGAGGAGCACGATCAGGTCGCCGCGAGCGGCGCGGATCCCCGCGTTGCGGGCGGCATTGGCGCCGCTCGGCGGTGGCAGGGCCACGACACGCACACCGTGGCGCTCCGCGACGCGCGCGGTGGCCGGCGAGCTGCCGTCGTTGACGACGATCACCTCGGCCTCGGCCGCCGCCGCCTGGGGCGCGACCGAGGCGAGCGTCACCTCCAGGTAGTCCGGGCGACTGCGGGTGGGGATCACGATCGAGGCTGCGGGCTGGCCGGGCACGTCGAACAGTGTGCCCGCCGGGACGGGCCGAATGGCTGCTTGGTTCTACGAACGCGCCGCAGCGCGGCGGTGGGCGACGAGCTGGCGAGCGAAGGCGTAGACGAAGCGCGGGTTGTAGCGGAGGTAGCGGCGCGCCAGGCGGCGTGGCTCGTGGGCGAGCCGGTAGGCCCACTCGAGTCCGAAGTCCTGAATCGTCGCGGGCGCCTGGGGCACGAGCCCGGCGTGGAAGTCAAATGCGGCACCGACCCCCACGAGCACGGGTGGCTGCAGTTCGGCGCGCATCTGCGCCATCCACTTCTCCTGCTTGGGTACCCCGATCCCGATCCAGGCCACATCGGCTCGCGAGCCGTTGATCTCCTTGATCACTGCCCGGCGCTCCTCGATGGTCAGGGGGCGATGGGGAGGCGAATAGCCGCCGACGATCTTGATCCCCGGATAGCGCTGGCGCAGGTTGAGCGCCAGCTGTACCAGCGCGCCCTGATTGCGCCCGCCGTACAGGTAGAGACGCTGGCCGGTCTCCGCGGCGCGCTCGCACGACCGTGCCATCAGCTCGGGACCGTAGACGCGGTCGCCGAGAGGGTGCCCGAGCAGGTTGAGCGCCCACACCAGCGGCTGGCCGTCAGGCACGTTGATCGACGAGTCCATCAGTGCGCTGCGCAGCTCCGGATCCTCGGCGGAGGCCATCACCGTGTGAACGTTGCACACGCAGATGTAGCCACGGCCGCGGCTGGCGACCGTGGCATCGATCCAGTCAAGCGTGCGGTCGTAGTCGGTGAGGCCAAGCGGGACGCCGAGCACGTCGACGCTTCGCGGCCTGTCAGCCGGCGACGTTTCGGGGGCGAGCGAGCCCTGCGGGCGGATGTTCACGGTCTGCGGATCTCCTCGAATGAGGCTGGACGTACCGGTCTTGCCCACCAACAACGGAAAAATCACGCTCAAGTTACGAAGTTGCTCCTCTCAAAGACAGAGCGGGCCGAGAAATTGCAAATCTCTGCTCAGCAGAGCGGGATATCCTCATAGGGGACACGGACGTCGATCGGCTCGCGGACAAATGCCCCCTGTTCCGCGAGCCCGGACGGCCCCCTAGCCCTACCCCAGGGTCGTCCACTGGTCGAGCCCGTGCCGCGCGTACTGCCCGGCGCGGGCTCGCCGCCCATCTTGCGCTCAGGATCCCTAGACTGCTCCGCCCCCATGGACTGCCTCGTCACCGGCGGCGCCGGCTTCATCGGCTCCAACATCGTCGACGCGCTTGTGGCACGCGGAGACCGCGTGACCGTGCTCGACGACCTGAGCACCGGCAAGCGCGAGAACCTGGCCGGGGCGATCGAGCACGGCGCCACTCTGGAGGTCGTCGACGTGCGCGAGGCACGCCGCGTGGAGGCGGTGTTCGTCGCCGTGCGCCCCGAGCTGGTGTTCCACTTGGCTGCGCAGATCGACGTGCGTGCCTCGGTCGAGGATCCCGCCGCTGATGCCCAAACGAACGTGCTGGGGGCCATCGCCGTGCTCGAGGCCGCCCGCCGCAGCGGTGCCCGGCGCGTGGTCAACTCCTCGACCGGAGGCGGTCTGTACGGCGACGCGGAGCTCCTGCCCACCCCGGAGGACTACCCGATCCGGCCTCTGGCACCCTATGGGCAGGGGAAGTACGCGGCCGAGGGCTACTGCGGGCTGTACACCCGGCTGCACGGTCTATCCACGGTGTCCCTGCGCTACGGCAACGTCTACGGGCCGCGCCAGGACGTGCACGGGGAGGCCGGCGTGGTGGCGATCTTCTGCGGGCATGTGCTCGACGGACGGACCCCAACCATCTTCGGCGATGGGCACCAGACGCGCGACTGGGTCGACGTCTCCGACGTCGCCCGCGCGAACCTGCTCGCGGCCGACAGCGACCTGACCGACCCGATCAACATCGGACACGGTCAGGAAACGTCGGTACTGGACCTCGTCACCACCCTGCGCGAGGTCGCCGACCGACCGTTGCCGGAACCCGCGTTCGAACCTGAGCGACCGGGCGAGGTCAGGCGCAGTTGCCTGGACGTCAGCCGTGCCCGCCGCGAGCTGCACTGGGAGCCGCAGGTGCAGTTGCGCGACGGGCTGAGAACCATCCTCGCCGGCCTGTAGTCCGTGGCGTCGCTGACCACGGTGGCCATCCCCGTTCTGAACGCCGGGCCGCATCTGGCCCGGCTGCTGGACGCGATCGCGGCGCAGCGTCTCAGCCCGGATGCCGAGCTGGAGGTGCTCGTCTGCGATTCGGGCTCGACCGACGGCTCGGCCGACCTGGCCCGGCTTCACGGCGCGACGGTGCTGGAGATCCCCCGCGGCGAGTTCGGCCACGGACGAACCCGCAACCTGCTCATGCGTCGCGCCCGCGGAAGCCATGTGGCGTTTGTGACCCAGGATGCGCTTCCGGTCGATGATCTCTGGCTGGGCAGGCTGCTCGGCGGCTTTGCGCTGGCGCCGGACGTGGCGCTGGCCTTCGGTCCCTACCGGCCGCGTCCCGACGCCAGTCCGATGGTGGCGCGCGAGCTGACGGCCTGGTTTGACTCGCTCTCGCCGTCGCATGTGCCCCGCGTGGACCGATTGAGCGAGGACGAGCGCCGCATTGCGGGCCGCGACCTCCTCGGCGCCCGGGGGTTCTTCACCGACGTCAACGGCTGCGTATCACGCGACGCTTGGGACCTGGTCCCGTTCCCGGAGATCGGTTACGCCGAGGATCACGCGCTCGCCCACGCCGCGCTACGGGCCGGCTTTGCGAAGGTGTTCGTGCCCGATGCGGCGGTGATCCACTCGCACGACTACTCCCCATGGGCCTGGCTGCAGCGAAGTTTCGACGAGGCCCGGGCGATGCACGAGGTCTACGGCTGGCGCGAGCCGCTGCACCCCCGGACGGTGGCGCTCAATGTCTGGGGACGGGTCGGCGCGGACTGGCGATGGTACGCCGCCAACGGTGACGGCTCGCGTCAGAGCGGGGGGAGAGCCGCGCTCTCGTTGCTCGTTAGATCGACGTTGCACCACTTGGCACGGACCACGGGCAGCTCGCTCGGCGCCCGTGCCGAGCGCCTTCCACCGGCAGTCGTCCGGCGTCTATCGCGCGAGCGTCGGCCCAGCTGACGCCGGTTCGCTTCGCCGGAGGGCTGTGGTGCCCCCCGCTACTCTTGGCCGCATGTCAAGCCCGGCGATCCAAGGTGGGCGGCTGCCTGCGGTGGTCGCGCGAAGCGTCAGCAAGTCCTTCACGGTTCCCGAAGAACGCCGTCACACGCTCAAGGAGCGCGTGCTGCATCCACGGCGGCGAATCAAGGCCCAGACATTCAAGGCGCTCAACGACATCTCGTTCCAAGTCGCGCCTGGGGAGTTCTTCGGTATCGCGGGGCGGAACGGCAGCGGGAAGAGCACGCTGCTCAAGTGCCTGGCCGGCATCTACGGCGCCGACGGCGACATCTGGTGCCGCGGCCGGCTGTCGACCTTCATTGAGCTCGGCATCGGCTTCAACCCGGACATGGCCGCGCGCGACAACGTGGTGATGAACGGGATCATGATGGGCCTCTCCCCGCGTGAGGCCCGGAGCCGCTATCAGAGCGTGATCGAGTTCGCCGAGCTGGAGGAGTTCCAGGACCTCAAGCTCAAGAACTACTCATCCGGGATGCACGTTCGGCTCGCGTTCTCCGTGGCGATCCAGGTGGACGCCGACATCCTGCTGATCGACGAGGTCCTCGCGGTCGGTGATGCTGCCTTCCAGCAGAAGTGCTTCGACGTGTTCAATCAGATGCGTGACAACGGGAAGACAATCATCTTCGTCACCCACGACATGGGGTCGCTGCAGCGCTTCTGCCACCGCGCGCTGCTGCTGGAGCGAGGGTCGCAGGTCCACATCGGTGAGCCCCACGAGGTCGCCGACCGCTACCTCGAGCTCAACTTCGGCCGCGATCCCGACGCCAGCCGAACGGCGGCAGCCGACGGCCGCTCAGGCGACGGAGAGGCGCGTGTCGTGGAGGTGTGGGTCGAGGACCAGCAGGGCGAACGCAACGGCGTGATTGCCCAGGGCGAGCGGGTTTCATTGCATGCCAAGGTGTCGTTCATGGTCTCCGTGGAGGATCCGGCCGCCAGTCTGTACATCCTCAACGACGAGCACAAGACGATCGCCGTGGCGACGACCGAGACGGTCCGCGAGCGCAGCGGAACCTTCAGCGCCGGGGAAGAGGTGATCTTCTCGTTCGCGTTCGACAACGTGCTCGCGCCCGGGCGCTACACACCGATGGTCAACCTCGCCCACCGCGGCTACGGCATCGACGTCATCGACCGTTTCGAGGGGGACTTCTCCTTCCTGGTGACAGCGACCGCTCCACAGGGAGGCCTCGTCGATCTTCCGATGGACGTCGCCATCAAACGGGTCGACTCGCCGCTGGCCCAGGAGACGAGGCTGTGAGCGTCATCGAGACCGGCGGCCATGAGGTGGCCGACTACGAAGCCCTCGGGCGGCCGATCCGCGGCCCGAGCGCGCTGACACATGACCGCCGGCGGTTCTGGCATCTGGCATACAACATCGCGCTGATGCAGTGGAAGATGCGCTTCTTCGGCTCCGCGCTCGGCTACGTGTGGCAGCTCGTGCGGCCGCTGATGCTGTTCACCGTGCTGTACGTGTTCTTTACCGTCATCTCGCACGTCGGCGTCGGCCAGGGTCCGGGCGGCACGTACTACGGCACCCAGCTACTGAGCTCCATCGTGCTGTTCACGTTCTTCGCCGAGGCGACCACGGGGGCGGTGCGCAGCGTGCTTGATTCCGAAACCCTGGTCCGCAAAATCCAGTTCCCCCGCCTGGTGATCCCGCTGGCGGTGGTGCTGCTGGCCATGTTCAACCTGTCGCTGAACATGGTCGTTGTGCTGATCTTCGCCCTCATCCAGGGAGTGCATCCGATGCTCACGTGGGTGGAATTCCCCCTCATCATCGGGATGCTGGCAATCCTCGCCACTGGGGTGGCAATGCTGCTGTCGGCACTCTTCGTCTACTTCCGCGACATCCAGCCCATCTGGGACGTCGTCAGCCAGGTCATCTTCTACTCCTCGCCGGTGATCGTTCCGATCGAGACCGTGCAGAAGAAGCTCAGCGGGCCCCTTCTTCACCTGTACATGCTCAATCCGCTGGCGACGATCTTTCAGCAGTTCCGCCACGCGATGGTCAACCACGCGACTCCCAGCTCCGGACAGGTGCTCGGCTCCCAGTGGGTGGTGCTGGAGCCGGTGGGGATCTCGGTGGCGATCTTCGTGCTGGGGTTCTACGTCTTCAACCGGACCGCGCCCCACGTCGCCGAGGACCTGTGAGCCGCCGTCGTACCGCCGCCGGCTGAGGCGCCCGGGCCCTAGCGGGCTTGAGGGCGACCATCGCGAACTGCACGCCACCGGCCACGTCGTTGACCCATTCCAATCGTGCCCGGCGCGCCGCGCGACGGTCGTGCACGCGCCGCTCGAGCTGAGCGCGCCAGTCGCGGCGGCGGATCGGTCGCGGCTCGAGCGCGGCAAACCAGCGGTGGTAGACGGGCTCGATCAGCCGGGTGGAAAACCCGGCACGGACCGCCTCCCAGCGGTAGCGAGGCGCCCAGTGGGCGTGCTCGTAGCCCGCGTATTGCTCCACCGTCTCCACGTGCACGCCGACCGGATCGCGCACCGTCTTGAGCGTCTCGTTGATCACGAGCAGCATCCCGCCCGGCCGGAGCACCCGGAAGGCCTCCTCGAACGTGGCGCGCAGGCCCTCGGGATCGTTGTGGTGCAGTACCTGGCAGGCCCATACGTAGTCGAAGCTCTCGGCGGCCAGCGGCAATTCGTTCATAGAGCCGAGCACGCGCTCGAAGTACGAACGCGCCGGCCTGCAGGAAGTAGTCGGCCGTGTACAGCCCCTGAAGCTCCCAAAGCGCGATGTCGAGCGCGGCGACGTTCAGTCCGTGGGCCGCGAACCGGTTCGCCGCCCAGCAGGTGTTGGAGCCGAGATCCAGCAGCCAGGTGCCGGGACGGGGCGCGATCGTGCGCAGCACGTGCTCGTAGGTGACCGCCTGCGTGTACCAGTAGCCGTCGCGGGCGTCGTAGGGGAGCCGCAGCACCCGCTCGCGAGTCCAGCCCTCGTGGCGCATGATCTCGGCGAAGCGCCGCAAGCCGTCGGCCTCCTGCGCAACGTGTGGAGGCACGTGCGGCATCAGCTCCCCGACCCCCTGCGCCACCCGGTGCTCCGCGCCGCACGCCGCGCAGCGCAGCGTGCCCTCGCGCACCTCGGTGGGATTGCTCGCCTGTCGCCGACAGCCGCAGGCTGCGGTCGGTCAGGCAGGTCGGGCAGCGCAGGTGTGACGCGGCGAACTCGGGCCTCACGGCGGGCGGCGGCTGAGCTCAGCCGCGGCGCGGCGCAACGCGCCGCTCCGGAACGACGTCGGTCGACGCCTCGATCCGCCGCGGCACGGGCCGACTCGATCAGGAAGGCCTCGAGTGCGTCGATCCGCCGCTCCCAGGCGTACTCGGCGGCGGTTCGAACGCCGCCCGCACCGAGTGCGTTCGCGCAGCGGCCGTCGCCGAGCACGCGCTCGATCGCGCGCGGCGACCTGCGCGGCCTCCGGCGGCGGCATCAGGCAGTTCTCGCCGTCGACGGCAGAAGTCGCGGTTGCCGTGGGCGTCGGTGCACACCACCGCGCCGCCGGTGGCCATCGACTCCAGCGGCGGCAGGCAGAACCCCTCGTGGATCGAGGTCTGCACGAACACGCTGGCCTCGTTGAACAGCTCGCCGACCTGCTCGTCCGACGGCGCGGTGACGTAGCGGATGCCCGGCTCGCGGGCCAGCTGAGGCTCGATCCCGAACAGGCACAGCTCCGGCCGCGGCTCGGGCAGCCGCCGCCACGCCTCAAGCGTCAACGGAGGTTCTTGAGCGGGTTGGTGCGCCCGAGCGCCAGCACCATGTTGCGACGGTGCGCCACCTCCGGCAACGGGCCCGGAAGGTCTCGAGGTCGATGCCCGGGGGGATCAGCTCCGCCTCGAGTCCGAGCTCGCGCAGACGATCGCGGTTCCACGAGGAGATCGTCATGTAGCGGAACTCGTGGCGATAGGAGGCGAGCACGGCGTCCTGCAGTCGCTGGTTGGCCGGCGTAGTAGCTGGTCTCGATGTCCTGGACGAAATAGACGGGGATGCCATGCAGGACGCTGGCCAGCCACACCGGCGTCGCCGTGTTCCACCAGGTTGCGACCTTGATCGCGCTCGATCGGAGCCAGCGCGTCCACCAGCTCTTCGTAGTCGTCGAAGCTGCGGACGGGCACGTCAGCTCGAACCAGTCGGGCGGGCCGCCGAGCGTCCACAGCTCGGCGTCGTGGCCCCGCGTCGCGCAGGCGATTGAGGTGCTCGAAGATGTCACGGTGGCCGCCGCCGACGCCCGTGTCCTCGGTCACGTAGATGACGCGTCAGCCGGCCCGTCGTGCGTGCGCACGTCCGGGCGTCGAAGAACTCGCCCCAGCGCTCCCAGAAGACCCGCTGGGACGGCGCTCGCGCTCACCGACGATCGTCCCCCGCGTCACGGACTCCAGTGCTCGAGGACGGCCGTCGGCCAATACAGCACCCGAAACCCGGCCTGCCACGCCCGCAGGCAGATGTCGACGTCCTCGTACGCCATCGGGTACGCCTCGTCGAAGCTTCCGATCGTGTCGAGCAGCTGCCGCATCAGGTACATCCCGGCCCCGCTGACCGCCAGCGCGGGACCGGCGATGTTCGCGGGGCCGAACCCGCCGGGGCGGAAGCGGTAGCGGTGGTCGAACCACTCCGGCGCGCCGAGGTTACGCACCGTTCCAGCGAACTGGATGCGGCCGTCCGCGTACAGGAGCTTGGCCCCGACGACGCCGACGTCGGGGAAGCGCGAAGTCGCGTACTGCAGGCTCTCCAGCCAGCCGGGCCGCGCGACGGTGTCGGAGTTGAGCACGACGACGTCGTGGGCGGGGTCGGCGGCGGCGATGCCCCGGTTGACGTTGGCGGCGAAACCGGTGTTGACGTCGCTCTCGATGATCCGGATGCCGCGGATCGCCCGCAGCGCGCGCCAGGTGCTCGGCGCCGGACGCATCGTCGGAGACGACGATCGACGCTCGGCGGCGCGTCGGTGGTGCGACGCAGGCTGGCGACGAGCCGCGCCACCTCGGTCGGCGTCCCGGTAGCTGGGGATGACGATCGTCACCGGGCGCCCGTCGCGCCGGTACCACTGCTGCGCGCGTCGATCGCGGCGCTGGGGCAGACCGCGGCGGACGTAGCGGCCGAGCGGCGTGAACCGCAGCGGGAACGTCACCACCCGGTAGGCGATCGACCAGGCGCCGTGGTACTCGTAGGTGAGGCGGACGCGCTCGCGAAGCGTGAACCGCGGGCGTCCTGCCGGGCTTCGTGGGCGCGGTGATCGGCGATGGCTGGGTCGGTGTGGCTCATGGCGCAATGGTGACGGTTCCGCCCCGCGGTGACATCCGGTCCCTCTATGCTGCCCCGTCGTGTCCGTGCGCTGGCTGAGGCCCGAACAGCGCCTCGATGCCGGCTCGGCGGAGGTGGCGATCCTGCTCGTCGGTGACGCGCGCGCGCCGACGGCCAGCGGCGAGGCGGTGGACGATCTGGAGGCCCACACGCCCGCCGGGATCCCGCTGCTCGCGCTCGATCTCGCCGACGCCGCCGGCCGCGGCGGCCGACGGTGCCGGGCGCCGACATCGTGCTGCTGCACGCGTCCTGCCGGGTGCCGGCGGGATGGCTCGCAGCGGCTGCGCGACGCCGCGCTGAGCGACGACGCAGTCGGGACCGCCACGCCGCTGAGCTCGTGGTGGGTGCCCCAGCCGGGAGACACCCGGTGGCGAGCCAGACGCGGCCGTCGAGGCGACGAGCGCCCGGGCGCGCCCGCGGCTGCAGATCGGTGGCCCTGACTGCCTGTACGTCCGCCGGCAGGCGCTGTCGCTGATCGACGCGCCGCCGCGCGACGCCGCCGACATACCACGGCTGATCGCCGCGATCTGCCACGCGGTCATCGCCGCCGGGCTGGTCAACGTGCTCGCCGACGACGTCTACATCGACGGCAGCCCGCCTGATACTCCGGCGGAGCCCGACGCGGCGCTGGACGCGCTGCGTGCTGTCGACCGCGACGACGAGCGCGGGCCCCTGCAGCGGGCGGTGGCGCTCGGCTCGGCGGCGATCGGCGGGCTGACGGTCACCGTCGACGCCCGCTCGCTGAACTCCGCCTTCGGCGGTACCCAGCGCTACACGCTGGAGCTGATCGAGGCGCTTGCCGCGCTACACGGACGCGAACGTCCGCGCCGTCGTCCCGGCCGACCTGGCCCCCGCGGCGCAGGCGATCCTGCGCGACACGCCCGGCGTGCAGATCGTCACCTACGAGCAGGCCGTGGCCGGCGTGCCTGAGAGCCATGTCGTGCACCGGCCCCAGCAGGTGTTCGGGATCGGTGATCTCAACCTGCTGCGGCTGCTCGGCCGGCGGCTGGTGGTCACCCACCAGGACCTGATCGCCTATCACAACCCCGCCTACCACGCCGATGCGGACGGCTGGGAGCAATACCGGCGGATCACGCGGATCGCCCTCGCCGTCGCCGACCGCGTCGTCCTGTTCTCCGACCACGCCCGCCGGGACGTGCTCGCCGAGGACCTGGTGGGGGCCGAGCGCTGCGATGTTGTCGGGGTCGCCGTGGCCGAGCGCCCGGGACCGGCGCCGTGGCCGCCCGGACGGGTGGCGCGCGACCGGGACTTCATTCTCTGCCTCGGCGCCGACTACCGGCACAAGAACCGGGTGTTCGCGCTGCGGATCGCACAGGCGCTGCGGGCGCAGCACGGCTGGGAGGGGCAACTCGTGCTCGCCGGAGCGCACGTCCCCCACGGCTCCTCGGCCGAGGACGAAAGGAGGGTGCTGGCGGCGCACTCTGAGCTGGCTGACGGCGTCGTCGACACGGGCGGCGTCGACGAGGCCGAGCGGCGGTGGCTGCTGGCGCACGCCCGGGCGGTCCTCGTCCCCAGCGTGGTCGAAGGGTTCGGCCTCGTCCCCCTCGAGGCCGCGCAGGCGGGGGTGCCCTGCCTGTTCGCCGCGACCACGTCGCTGGGCGAGGTAGTCTCGCCCGAGCTCGCCACGCTCGTGCCGTGGGAGCCGGCGCCGAGCGCGGCCCGGATCTTCCCGCTGCTCGTCGACGGCCCAGCGCGCCGCGACCACGTCGACCGGTTGCGAGCCGATGCCGCCCGCTGGAGCTGGGAACGGCTCGCCGGCCAGCTCGTCGCCACCTACGAGCGGGCGCTGCGCGCGCCGTACCGGGCGGCGGCGACGCGGGCGTGGCAGGAGGCCGAGCGCGAGGCCCACCTCGTGCGGGTTCACTCCGACTACCACCGGCTGCTCGATCGGCTTGACGGCCGGATCGCGCTCGCGAGCGACGAGGGCTTTTTGACCGCGCGCGAGCAGCGGGGCCTGCTGCGCGTCGGGGCGCGGCCCGCGCTCGCCCGGGCCCTGTTGTGGCCGTTCTCCGTGTTGGGTTCGATCCGGGCTCCGACCCGCTGAACTTCGGCGTCGGCGATGCACATCTGGACGGATTTGCTCACCCGCGAGGCGGTCTTCCTCCTCACCCTGGTGGCGCTGGGCGCCGGGCCCGCGTGTCTTCTGTCCTCCCGGTTCGACGGGGCGACGCGCCTCGCCCTCGCGCCCGTGTTCGGCCTGTGTCTGGGCGTAGCGCTGACCACGACGCTCGTCCGCTGGGAGCCGGTGCGCCACACCTACTGGGTGGTGATCGTGGTCGCCCTGGCATCCCTCGCGGTGGCGGTGTGGCGGACGGTCCGGGTTCGCGGCAACATTCGCGCTCCCGGTGCGCGAGCTGCTGCAGATCATCCTGATCGCGGTCGTCGTGCTCGGGGTGCCGACCTCAACTCTGCACGCGCGCCACACGGTCGGCCCGGTGGCGCTCAACGTCTACGACGCCGCCGGCTACGTTGCCGAGATCGACTCGCAGCAGACGCGCTCGATCCAGTCGGCGCGCACGCATCTCCAGCCGTACACCGATCTGGAGCAGGCGTTGTGGTCGTCGTACTCGGCCGGGTTTCAGAACCTCGATGTTTCGGCGCTCGAGGGCAGCGTCAACGACATCCTCGGTCTCGACGCCACCGACACCCAGAGCTCCTTCATGATCGTGATTCTGCTCGTCGGCGCACTCGGTGCGTTCGCGGCCGTGCGCTACGTGACTCGCTCGCGCAGCTGGACGGCGGTGCTGGCGGGCGCATTGTTCGGCGGCTCGTTCTTCCTGCAGCTATGGGGCGACAGCAGCGAGGCCGCGATCTGCGGACTCGCGGTGCTGCTCCCGTTCATGATTGTCGGTGCCGAGGCTCTGCGAACGAAACGGCTGCGCGACTGCGCGCTCCTCGGCCTCGTCTCGGCGGGGCTGCTTACCCTTTACCCGCTGTTCGTGCCCTGCGTGGCAATCGGCAGCGCCGTCATCCTGGCGTTCCTCGGCGCGCGCGCGTCACGGCGCGGTCGGCCGACGCTGCGGCAGGCGGGAGCGGTGGTGATTCGCCTGACGCTCGTGCTCGCGCTGGCGGCGGGCCTGGCGCCGATCGCCTTCGGGCGCGACCTGCGCTACTGGCGCGCGATCCTCAGCGGTGGGGAGTCATTCGCCTCGCTGCCGGTTTACCACCTGCCAATCGGGGTGCTGCCGGGTTGGCTGCTGCAGACGCGCCAGTTCTACTTCCTGGCCGCGCTCGGCCGCGGCGGCCTCAAGGAGTTCGTGTTCGCCGTCGTCGTTCCCGCAGTGATGCTGGCGATGATCATCGTCGGGCTGCGCTACAGGCGCATCTCCGCCGCCCTGCTGGCGTTCGCTGGCGCCTGCTTCGTGCTCGCGCTGTATGTGGCGCTGCACAACCACTGCAGCTACTGCACGCAGCGCAACCTGCTGCCGGTGGGTCCAATGGCGGCGGTGGCGGTCGCGCTCGGCGTCGCCGGCCTGTTCGCGCGCGGCGGCCGGGTCGGCCGGCTGCTGGGCGTTCTGGCTGCCGTGACCGTCGTGGTCTTCGTCGCCGCGCGGATGGACGCCGAGCGCAAGCTCGTGCTCGATACCGCCTACTTCCTTGACTCGGCCAATCGCACGGTGCTCGCCCATTTGCCGCCGGGCGATCCGACGGTCCAGGTGGAGGGCTACGGCGCCAACCTCCGGGGGCCTGGTGAGATGCCGCTCGTCTACGATCTTGTCAACGAGCGCACCCACGGCCATGCGTCGATCGCGATCGACTCGGTCGACTACTCCAGCTTCGCCTACCTCGGGGCACCGCCCCAACCGCGCGCCCTCCATCCCACCTACCAGTACGTGCTCACCCGGTTCGGGGGCGTCGACGCCGGCCGCTCGGTGCTGGCGCGCAGCGGCGGGATCGCGCTCGAGCGGCGCGCGCAGCCGCTCGACGTGACCCCCACGTCCGGTCTCGGATCGCCGCTCGCGCGGCTGGACACCGGCGGGAACGCCTGGGTCCAGGGCGGCGCGCTCCCCGACGGCCTCGGGTTCGCCGTCGTCGGCGGCCGTCCCGGCACGCCCGCCTGGCTGCACCTGGAGATGGCGACCGGGGAGGCGGTGGGCGTGCCCCGTCAGCCCGGCGTCACATCGCGCTTGAGCCCGAACCGCCTGAGCGTGTGCGTGCGGATGACGGGCCAGCCTCCAGTGCGTCACCGCACGATCGGACTATCGTTTACCCCGGTCGCGGGGCCGGAGCCACACGAGCTCTACACGCTGCCGGCGCCGGCCGAGGGCGTCGAGTTGCTGTCGATGACCGCCTCGGCTCAGCGATGTGTTCCATGATCGTTACCTGTAGTCCACAGAGGTCCGCGTGAGACGGGAGGTCTGCACGATTGCGGTCCGACGGCGGTTGCCCGAGGCCCGCGCTCTGGCGTGGTCGCTGCGAGCGCACGACCCGCTGGCCCGCCTGACGGTACTCGTGCTCGACGACCGCCGGTTCGCGGTCGACCCTGCCACCGAGCCATTCGCCATCGTGCGCCCGGAGAGTCTTGACGTGCACCGGTTCGGGCTGCTGGCCGGGATGCACGGGGCGCCCGAGCTCGAGGCCGTCGTCCGCCCGGCGTTTCTGCGCTACGCCCTGGATCGGGCCGGCGGCCCCGTTCTGCACGTCGCCGATGACGCGCTGGCCTATTGCGATCTCGCCGAGCTGTTTGCGCTGCTGGAACGCCACCCTCTGTTGCTCGTGCCTCGGATCCAGGCGCCGGTTCCCCGCGATCACGTGCGGCTCACCGACGAGGAGGTCGTCAAGCGAGGGGTGTTCGACCAGGGCCTACTCGGTCTGCGTGCCGGTGTCGAGGCCGATGCGCTCCTGCGTGCATGGAGCGACCGGCTCGAGCACGATCCCGGCGACGAGCTACCACTGCCGGCGGCACGCTTCCTCGATCTCGCGCCCGGGATGATCAGGGGGGCGCGGATCGTGCTCGATCCGGGCGTCGGCGTCAGCCACCTCAACCTCCATGAGCGACGGCTCGCGCGTGACCGCGGCCGCTGGATGGTCAACGGCCGCCGGCTGGCGATCGCGCGCTTCGACGGGATGGACGGCGCCGAGGAACCCCACTTCAACCCGCATGGAGCGCCGGACGACAACGGCCCGCCTTCGGCGGAGGATCGGCCGGGCACGCCCCAGGCCCGGCGGGAGGCGATGCAGCGTTTCCTCCTCGCCAGGCGCGAGGGCCTGGCGAGGCTGGTCGCTGACCGGACAACGCTGCTGCACAGCTGCGGGGCCGCCGACTCCAACGGAGTCGAATATGGCTACGACCATCTCGCCGACGGCACTCCGCTGAGCCGCCGCCTGCGCTTGGCTGTGCGCGACGCCGAGTTGTACGGTGGCCTGGACAGCTCGCCGTTCTCGGCGGTGGGGACGAGCGATCTACTGCAGTGGCTCAACGAGCCCGCCGAGCGTGGCGCAGCAGCAGGCGTAACGCGCTACTGGTTCGAAATCTACAAGGAGCGCCCCGACATCCAGATGATCCACCCGGACCTCGACAGGTCGAGCGGCGCGGGGTTCGTCGACTGGGCGCGTGACGCCGGCCGTCGTCACTACGGCACACCCGACGTGCTGCTGCCGCTCGGTTAGACGACCGGCGGTGCCAGCAGGGCGGAGAGCTCGTCGGCGATCGCCCGCACGGCAGGGTCGTCGGGGGCGACGCCCAGGGATCGCAGCTGGCGGCCGACGCTGTCGGCGAGCCGCAGGCGGGCGCGGCCGGCCGTAGCGGCGGCTGCGAATCCGGCTAGCGCGCCGGCGTAGGCGTCCGTTCGATGACACTCGGCGTAGCGCCGCGCCGCGAGTCCGAGCCGTCGCCGCAGCTCGGCGTCCGCGACGAGCTCGTGCAGGCTGCGTACGAGCCCAACCCGATCGTCGATCGCCACCTTGACAACGGTCTCGTCGGGCAGCTCCCCGTAGGCGCCGCTGTCATAGACCACGACTGGTCGCGCGCGGGCCAGCTGCTCCATCAGCGACGCCGACCCGCCCTCGAGGTTGGGAAAGCGCAGGTTGACGAACACGTCAGCTCCCGCCGCGTATCGCTCGAGGGTCGCGTCGGGGGTGTATCCGAGCAGCGTCACGGTCCTGGCCAGGCCCGCGTCGGCGATCGTGCGGTTGAGGTCCCGGATGTAGGCGCTGCGCGCGTCGTACTGCCCGACCACCAGGTAGCGCACGCGGGCGGTCAGCTCGGGCGCCGACGCGAGCGTCTCGACGACGGTGAGGATGTGCTTGTTGCGATCGACGTGGCCGATGCTCATGAGTGTCGTGAGTCCGTCGGCGGTCGGTGGGGGGCCGGCCAGTGGACGTAGCTGGGACTCGTAGGCGGGCATCGGCAGATCGCATACCGGGCCGGCCCAACGGCGACGGACCGCCGCCGCGTGGCCGCTGGAGTGGGTGACGGCCCCGATGGAATTGGCCAGCGCGTCCTCGATGAACGCGTGTTCGACCACCTCGTCCGGACGGCTCCAGGCGCCCTCGCCGTGCTGGGCGACGACCGCGGCACCGACCTGGCGGCCGCGCTCCCCGTACAACGCCCCCATCCGCTCGAGGTACAGCTCGGGACGACGCAGGTAAGTGATGTAGTAGCCGGCGAAGAAGTGGTGCAGGGTGCGATCGTGCAGCACAACGATCCCTGGCACCCGTGCGGACACCTCGAACTCGGCGCGGTGAAAACGAAGATGGTTGCCGAGGTTGTAAACGACTGCGTCGTAGCCGGCGAGGCGATCGAGCGCCCGCGGGTCGGAGGCGTAGTCCACGCACGGAATCCCGCGCGGCGGCCGGTCGGGCAAACCATGGCTCCACAGCTCCGGCTCGGCGTGGCGCGCGAGCGCCGGCAGCACCTGGCGGCTGAACTCGACGATGCCGCTGTTGCCCGCGGCCGGGCTTAGCCACGCGATCCTCATGCCGAGGTCAGGTTGGCGACGACGTGGTCCCACGAGATGCCCAGCTCTTCGAGGCTCGCCCGGGCCTGAGACCCCATCCGGCGGGCCAGCTCCCGGTCGCCGGCCAGTCGGTCGATCGCCGCGGCCAGCGCGGCCGCGTCGGGCTCGGCCACTAGGCCTGTCTCTCCGTGGCGCACGAACTCGAGCGGGCCGCCGGAGTCGGTGCACGTGATCACCGGCTTGCCTGACTGAAAGCTCTCGATCGTCACGTAGCCGTAGTCCTCATCGAATGGTAGGAACAGGCACCCGAGCGCGCCCGCCATCAGTTCCACCTTGCGCTCGTGGGGGATCCATCCGTCCAGCCACTCCACGCGGCCGGCGAGCACCGGGTCCGCAAGCAGCTCGGTCAGGCAGGCCCGGTCCTCGGGCGTGTCGGCATCTCCGGCGAGCACGAGCCGCACGTCGGCGCGGACGGATCGCATCGCCTCGACGGCGAGCAGCTGGCGTTTGAGCACGTTGATGCGGCTCGGATAGAAGAGATAGTCGCCGTCGGGTCCGGCGTGGTAGCCGTCGTCCAAAAGCGCCGGATAGAGGACCCCGGCCTCGAGGCCGTTGTAGTGGCGCATCCGTTCCGCCACGCGACCCGAGATGGTGTACACCGCCCGCGACTCCTCGACGCAGCGAACGTCGGCCGCGTGGATCGCGTTCCGGACGGCGCGGCCCTCCGCCGAGTCGGCGATCCCCTGCCACGGCGTTCCCCATAGGTCGTAGGCCTGACGGTGCTGATGGAGCACCCACATCACCTTGTTGTGATGAGGGACGCAGTAGGCGGGGAACTTCAGCCCGATCACGAGATCGGCGGCATCGATGCGCAGCATGCGCGCTGCAAGCATGTGGTCGAGGATCTCCTGGTCGGGATACCAGCGAAAGGGGAGGCGGAGCAGGTCAACCTCGTGGCCGGCGAACCGCAGCCCTGCCACGAGGCCCTCCGCGAGCTGCTCCGCGCCCCCGCGGACGAACGGGACTTGCGTATTAAGCACCGCGACCTTCATCCGAGCAGGGCGGATACGACCTCCGCCGGGTCGAGGGCCAGCCGGTCGGGCGCGAGTACCGGTGCGTCGATGCCGGCGGTCTCCCGCAAGCGTTGGCCCGGCGGCGGAGGAGGCGGCGAAGATACGACGCGCCTCGCCGATCCCGACGCGGTCGGACGACGGATATCTCGTCGCTCACGTCGACCGCGGACTCCAGTCGAACCACACGACCTTCGCGGGATGGCGGAGCAGATGGCTCGGTGAGCGCAGCGTGATCATGACCTCGCCAGCGTCGGTGATGTCGGTCAGGCGGACCGAGAGGCGTCGCTGCATCGCCCGGCCCGGGTCCGAGTCGACCGGCAGCCACACCTCCTCGACCTGATGGCCACCGTCGCGCAGCGCCCGGGCGAGCGCGACGGACGGCCGGGGCGGTGCGGGGTCGGCAAACGGCGAGCGTGCGCTCGCGACGACGACCCTCAAGGGCGCCGCGCAATCAGCGCGTAGTCCCGCGGCCCGTACAGAACCTCGTTGGTGGCCACCACCGCGTCGTTGAACTCGCCGGCCTCCTCCTCGGTACCGACGCCGTCGGGAAGCGGCCGCAGCCGCGGCCCGTCCTCCACGGGCGACAGATAGAGCAGCTCGCTGTCGGCGTACTCCAAACTCTCGGCCAGCCATTGGAGCGCGAGCGGATGGACCGGCTTGACGTGGGTGAAGTCGAGATAGAAGTTGGTCAGCGCGACGACCGACCCGGGATTGACCGTCTCCAGGATGAGCACGCCGTCCGCTCGCAGTTTGCGGCGCGCCGTGCGCATCAGGCTGACGATCCGGGTCGGCTCCAGGTGCTCGATGACCTGGGCCGCGAACACGCCGCCCAGACTGTCGTCCTCCAGTTCCTCAAGGTGCGCGAGGCCGTCGCCGCGGACCACGTCCAGGCCGTTCGCGCGACACATCTCCACCATGTCGGGGTCGGTGTCGACTCCGCTCGCCGCGATCTCGGCGTCGCGCAGCAGCCGGAGAAACTCACCGCGGCCGCAACCAATGTCGAGGACGTCCGAGGCTCCGGCGAAGCGCCCGACGTACCAGCGCTGGCGCTCGGCGATCTCATCTTCGTCGCCGCGGAATCGGACCTGCAGGCCAAGGTAGTCCAGCGCGATGTCGGCGTCGTCAGCACCACCCGATGCCGGCGCTCCCGCTCACGCTCGAATCGCTCGCGTAGCGCACGGTTCTCCGCCTGCAGGTCGACCAGGCGGCTCTCGAGGCCGGCGATCCGGTTCTCGGCGCTGGTCAACGCCGCTGCCTGGGCGTGGACGGCGCGCCGGGCGCCGTGCTCCTCACTGGCCAGCATCTGGGCTACCGACGTGGCCGCCTCGTTGAACTCCGATTGATGCACGAACGTCTGTGCCTGCAGGCGGCGCAGCAGTCGCTTGACGGCGCGCACGCCGACGACCGGGCGCCGGGGGGCGATCGTGAAGCCGAACAGGTCCGAGCGTCCGTGCATCCGCTCCAGCCCCTGTGCCAGCGTGGGCGACGACCCCTGGCGGCCGGGAGCGTGCGGCGGGGGCGGGGCGGTCATCGCCGCCGCGATCCGCTGGTGCACGAGATCGCGCTCATCGCTGCCGTCGCCCGCGGGGCCGACATGATCCTCCGTGGCACCGCTGCTCTCGGCCATCCCGGGCAGGATACATACGGTCTGGGCGGTTGCCGCGGTCGGAAATTGGCCCTCTCGGCGGTGGCGGCGCACGCGGATCCCGCATGGCGTCGGTGCGTGGGTCGTGGGGATGGCGGTGGCCCTGCATGAAGTAGTCGGGCTCGCCCCATCGCGGCACCGAGTCCAGCTCCGGGAACCCATCACCGACGATGTCGGAGCGTACACCACCACCGGGGCGCGTTGGGCGCGGATCGCCTCCCAGACCCAGTAGTCCCCGCCGTCGATGTCGATCGACAGGACATCGGGCCTTAGCGGGCACGCCCGCGCCAGCGAACAGCTCCTCCACATCGTCGGGCGTCATCGCGGCGTTCGCTGCCCGGACGCGATCGGTCGCCGCGTACTTGTTGGCGAGCCGCCGGAAGTGGTCGCCGTCGGCTTCGATGAACAGGCCAGCCCACTCCTGTACGTCCGCGAGGAACACGCATTTGCCCTCGCATCCGGACTCGACGCCAGACTCGACGAAGAAGCGCTCGGCGACCCCGATCCGACCCAAGATCTCAGCAACCACGCCGTCCTCACTGAAGCAGCACAGCTCGCATGCCGTCAGCGTTCCGCCGCGCGAGGCGGCAGTGGGATCGGCATAACGTCGGCTCAGCTCGCTGAGCGCCAGGTAGAAGCTGCGGTCGGTCGCCATCGCGATGGGGGTGGCAGCTCGGCTTGCCGGCGACCGTCGTCAGCGTCCCGCGCACGACCGCTGCGCCACGGTCATCGCCGTCAGTGCCAGTCCGCGTGCCGGCTGGGCCACGTAGTAGGGGCCCGGCGACGTGGGCGGGGGGTGTGGGCTGAAGGACGCCGACACCGCCGCACTGCGCACCGGCCCGGTGCCCTGCGCGCGCAGACAGACGCGCAGAACGTCGCCATGGCGGGAATGGCCGGCGACGTCCGCGCCTGCAATCGCGCTCACCGGGACGGTGGAGCGGAGGGTGAGCGACACCCAGGCCGGTCGTGAGGAGCTGCCGGTGACCAGGAACTGCATGGGCACGCCGGGGGATAGCCACGCCTGTCCGCCAGGATCCAGCCGCGCGGTCGCCACCGATATCCCGCTGACGACCGTGACGTCGAGTGAATGCAGCCGGCGCTGCAGCGAGATCGATCCGAACCGGACCAAGGTCCGGCGATCGGTGGCGACGCCGGCGAGCCGCGTCAGCACGTATCGGTACTGCGGCGTGAACCACAGTCCCAGCGGAACGGGGCCAGCGGTCAGGTAGCTCAGGCCGGCGTTGTCGTTGGTGAGTGTCGGCACCGAGACCCTTCCGGCGGTGCGCTCGTCGACGAGGTTGTAGACGAGCGGGAGCTCCCCCGGGGCCTGAGCGCTTTCGGAGAACCCCTCCAGCTCGACCCGGCCCGGCCCGACGGGGAGCGCCGCCAGGGCCTGCCGGGCTCCGGGATCGAGCATGTAATCGGCCTGGCTGATCCGCTGACGTAGGACGAGCCCCTCATGGCCGACAACGACAACCGTCAGCACTGCGATCGCTGTCGCCGCCCAGCGGCCGGTGCCCCCCCAGCGGATGGCGCCCGCCTGGCGCCTGTCGCCCCCCAGTCGCCAGATCGCCAGCGCGCCGAGGCCGACTGCGAGCGCCGATGGGATCAGTGCGGCAACTGGGATCAGGTTGCGCTGCGTGCAGTAGCCACAGCCCTGACTCGCCCACGTGTAGCACGCAAGCACGATCGCCCCGGCAACGACCGCGAGCATCGCCGCGGCGGTGCGATGGCGCCAGATGCCGAGGGCGATGACCACCAGCAGCAGCAGCGGCACGACCACGGCGAGCAGTAGGGGACCGGCCGAGGCGGAGCGCAGAGGATCGACCAGTCCGTAGAAGTCCCTCGTCTGGAGCAGCCACCCGGGGATGGCCGGTCCCGCCAGCCGGTATGGGGGCAGGCCGACGAGCGGCAGCGTGCCGTGCAGGATCTTCAGCCAGTACGTGGCGTTGCGCGAGAACGCCACCGGCGTGAACACGATGGCCCAGCCGACGACGACGGCCACTGCGCCGATCGCTTTGCCGAACTCGCCGAGAGCCAGTCGGTGTGCTTGCGCGGACCGTACGGCGACTACGGCCAGCACGATGGCGGCGCCGATCGCCACGCATGGGACGAACAGCGGGTAGACGGTCTGCAGCCCCGCCGCCGCGAGGCCGGCGAGGACGAGGTTGGCGACCGATCGGCGGCGGATCGCCTCCAGGCCGAGCGCGATCGTCGGCGTCAGCACCGCGGAGCCGGAGATCGCCGCCTGACTGCCCTCCATTAGCAACTGGGCGAACGCCGGCCCCGCGAACAGGCAGCCGGCGAGCACCGCCGGCCACTCCCGTCGCGAGATGGCGCGCGTAACCGCGAACGCGCCCAGCGCGCCGGTAAGCAGTACCGCTATCAGGAACGGGGTCTGGCTGTCGGTGGCGCCGAGACCGAGGAGGCTGTTGACGTTGGCCTCCAGTGCCGAGATGTCCAGCTGCTGAGTGCCGCGCGCGTAGTTGGCCAGCGCGATCGCCGACAGGTCGGAGTACGGTGGCGTCGATACCCGGGCGGCGTGCAGCGACTGGCGCGCCAGCGCGTCGGTCTCCGACACGTAGCCGCTGGTATCGGCGACCTGGAAGCCGCCGATTGGCCCAACCGTGTGCCGCGACGCCAACGGATAGTCGTAGCCGCCCAGCACGACGACCGCGATGATTGCCACTACGAGGGTGCCGCGCGCATCCGGCAGGCTCAGGATTTGCGGCCGCCGCCAGATCGCAACCGCGATCGACAGCGCGGCGACTGCCACCAGCAACCATGTCGTGTCGCAAGCGGGGAACGCGTAGACAAGCGTGACAGTCAGGCACGCGCCCAGGCAGAGTCCGAGCGCGGGTGCCAGCGCCAGCCGCGCCACGCCATTGAAGCGCTCGCCGGCGAACGCCGCCGGCCCCGTGCCCAAGGCGGCCAGCAGCGCAACGAACAGCAGCTCGCGGACGATGAGATCCAACCAGACGTGCACGGCGAGACGAGGGCGCGGCTCAGGTCGCCCGGGCGATCGGGTGCGCCCGAAGCCTCGTCCGAAGGTCCGCGGCCCGAGCCAGGGGCGTAGCCGGGATCGCGTCCGTGAGCATTGAACGGCGGCGAAAGCGAAGGTTTTTGAGAACCTTGAACTTGAGCACCTGGTCGAAACCGCTACCGGGCGGAAGCGGCGCGGGCTCCAGGTCGGCGCCTCGCATCGCGTGCGCCAGTGTCTCGGGCTCGAAGAACGAGATGTGGATCTCGGGGATCACATACGGCCAACGGTTCAGCCGCTGCGCAAACGGCGCGGCATTCCCGGTCGTCAGCAGCAGGAGGCCGCCCGGGCGCAAGAGGCTGCGCATGCGACGCAGCTCGGCCACGGGATCGAGCGTGTGCTCGAGAACCTCGATCGCGGTGACGACATCGAAAGTGCCGTCCGCCCGTTGGTCAAGCGCGGAGTCGACCGGGATTCCCAGGTCCCGCGCTCGAGCTGCGATCGAGCCCTCTTCAAAGCCCACTGCCTCGGCGGAGGTGTGATCTCGCACGTAGCGGACGAGCCCCCCGTTTCCGGCGCCGAAGTCCATCCAGTGCAGTCCTGCCAGGCCGCCCAGTACCTGTTGGACGATGCTGGTGATGCCTCGCCACTCGTAGACCCGGATGCTTGCCGCCGGCGAGTCCAACTCGAACTGGTAGTCGACGAGCGGGTCTGCGCCCTGACCGGCGTAATAGTCGTCGTCGTAGATCCGCGCGAAGTCGGTCCACGGGTCGGCGATGAATGCGTAGCGGCAGCTCACGCACCGCCGCAGCTCGTAGTCGCGATCGCTGTAGGACCCGTGCACCAACCCGAGCGGCACGGTGCGGCTCGCGCAGATCCGGCAAGTCGAGGGCTCGTGCCTATCCCCAGCGGTCGTCAAGGGACGCGATCGTAGCCGCTGATCTACGCTCTCCCTCGTGACGTCCGAGCGCCAAGGGGTAGATTCGGCTGCCCGCGGCCAGTTCGAAGCCGCGGGGATCTTCAGGACGCCGCCGGGGCTGGCACGCGTCCCCGAGTTCGATCACGGCTGGCTAACGAACGAGCCCATCCCCGCGCCGTTTCTCTCCTATGCGCACGGCGATCCGTCGGTCAACTGGTCCGACGAGCTCGAGCAGTTGCACGAGGAATCCTCGCGGACGCATTTCCTGGACCGCTGGACGCGCGGCGCGATTCTTGAACGGGTGGGGGCGCTGCCGGCGGACGCGACGATCGCTGACGTCGGATGCTCCACTGGCTACCTGCTGGAGGACGTGAGAGCCGCGTATCCGGCGGCGTCGCTCGTCGGGGTCGACCTGATCGGCGCCGGTCTCGAGAAGGCGCACGGGCTCGTCGCCTCCGCCCAGTTGGTGCGGGCCGATGCCTGCGATCTGCCGATCGCCGACGACCGGGTCGATGCCGTGGTCAGCGCCAACCTGCTGGAGCACGTGCCCGATGATCGTCGGGCGCTTCGGGAGTTTCGCCGCGTGCTCCGCCCCGGGGGGCGCGTCGTGATCGTGGTGCCGGCAGGGCCGGGCACGTATGACTACTACGACCGCTTCCTCGGCCACGAGCGGCGCTACGCACGGGGCGAGTTGGCCGCCAAGTGTGCCGAGGCCGGTCTGGAGGTGCTCGACGACACGTACATCGGGGCGCTGCTGTATCCGCCGTTCTGGCTGATCAAGCAGCGCAATCGCCGGGTGGGCGCCGAACTGCACGGCGAGGCGCTCGAGCGGCAGGTGACGGCCGACATCGAGCGCACGCATGACTCCCGGATCGGCGACCTGGCCTGGAGGATCGAGCGCCGTCTGGCCGGGTCCGGCGTCAAGCTCCCGTTCGGGATCCGCTCGCTCGTTGCGGCTCGCCTACCCTGACCAACCCATGACTCAGACCCTCAGCGTCGTCGTCCCCGCGTACCGGGAGGAGCCCAACATCGACCTCTGCTACGAGCGGCTCAGCAGTGTGCTCGAGCAGCTGGACGTGGACTGGGAGCTGATCTTCAGCGTCGACCCCTCGCCGGACCGCACCGAGGAGCTGATCTTGGCGCTACGGGCGCGTGATCCGCGAGTCAAGATGTTGCGCTTCTCGCGCCGTTTCGGTCAGCCGATGGCGACGCTGGCCGGACTCGAGGCCGCCCGGGGGGATGCCGTGATCGTGATCGACTGCGACCTCCAGGACCCTCCGGAGCTCATCCCGACCCTGGTGCAACGCTGGCGTGACGGTTTCGACGTGGTCTATGCCCAGCGCCGTACGCGAGCGGGGGAGACGCTACCCAAGCGCATCATCGCTCGCGTCGGCTACAAGATCATCAACCGCATCGCCGAAGTTGAGATCCCGGCCAATACCGGCGACTTCCGTCTCATGAGCCGGCGGGTGGTCGACAACGTGACCGCGCTCAAGGAGCACCACGGCTTTCTGCGTGGGCTCGTCGGCCTGGTGGGCTTCTCCCAGACGAGCGTCCCGTACGATCGCGACGCCCGGGCGGGCGGGACGAGCAAGTACAGCCAGGTGTTCGGCTCCCTGGTGATCGGCATCAACGGGGTGGTCGGCTTCTCGCGTTATCCGCTGCAGCTGATCTCGCTGCTTGGCGTCTCGTTCTCGGCGATCGCATTCATCGTCGCCGTCGTCTACCTCGGCCTCAAACTGGCCGGAGTCGCCTTCCCCATCGGGAACCCGACGGTCGTGGTGGTGATTGCCTTCTTCAGCGGGATCCAGCTCCTGTCGCTAGGCGTGATGGGCGAGTACGTGGGCCGCATCTACGACGAGGCCAGGGAGAGACCCAAGTTCATCATCGAATCGCGGCACGGATTCGACGACGCGGAATGAGGCAGGAGCGGGCAGCGCTCGTCTCAGGGGCTGCGTCGAGGGCGGCGGCGGCCTCCGAGCAGCGCCAGGCACGTGTGGGGCGCCACTGGGCGGTGGCCATCACCCGCTATCGCCTGGCGATCGCGGCCTTGCTCGTCCTTGCGCTGGCGTTCTACATGTGGACGGCTGCGAGTTCGATCCCGTTCACGTTTCCGTCGACTGACCAGGACATCTACAACGAGCTCACCACCGGGTTTCTGCACGGCCATACCTACCTGCCGATCACTCCCCCGGCGGGTCTGCTGCATCTGAAGAACCCGTACGACCCAACGCAGAACGCGCCATACAACGCCGCTTTTCACGACCTGTCTCTGTATCGCGGTCACCTCTACTCGCAGTGGGGCCCGACCCCGGTGGTCACGCTATTCGCCCCGTTTCGGCTCACGGGTCTTCGGATGTCTGAGCCCTTTGCAGCGGCGCTGTACGGGTTCATTGGGCTCCTCTGTGCGTTTTTGCTCCTGCGCGCGCTTGTCGCGCGCCTCGTCCCCGCGGCCCCCCGCTGGCTGCTGCTTGCGGCGCTCGTTGGACTTACCCTGACGAACACCGTTCCGTTTCTTCTGAGGCGGCCGATCCAATACGAGGTGGCGATCGCCAGCGGCTACTGCTTTGAGATGGCCGGTCTGTGGCTGATCGTGACCGCCGTGCTCGGTCCCGAGCTGCGGCGATGGCGCATGATCGCCGGCAGCCTGTGCCTCGGTCTGGCAATGGGCGGACGGCCGACGTTGGCTGTCGGCGGGGCTGTCGTCGTCGCAGCGGCTCTGTGGGAGCACAAGCGTCGTACCGGCACCTATCGGATTCGCCCCACCGGTGAAACCCTCAAGCTCCTCACGTACGCGCTGGGCCCGTTCGTCCTATGTGGACTGCTGCTCGCGCTGTACAACCACGTGCGCTTTGGGGGATTTACGAACTTCGGCGAGCGGTACGAGCTCGCGGGCATCGATCAGACGAAGACCCGTTTCTACAGCCTCTCGTATCTGCTGCCGGGTCTCTTCACCTACCTGCTGCTCCCGGCGCGCCTCGTGCTGACATTTCCGCACGCGTTCCTCCAGACCGCGGCAAGCGATCCGTTCTCCCTTCCGCGTGGGTACGCAGGCGCCAGCCCTTCGCTCGCGGGCGAGCCCACGGGCGGGGTGATCACGACGATGCCGATCACGCTGCTGCTCCTGGGCATCCCCCTCATGTGGCGGCAGCGGCGGAGCGGCGAGCGCCGCCCGCTGGTGGCCGTGACCGGGCTTGTGATTCTCGGCCTCCTGATCGTCACGCTGGTGTCGTGGGCGTTGTTCGCGACCACTGAGCGCTATGAGGTGGACTTCGTATCGTTCCTCTTGATTCCCGCGTTTCTCGTGTGGGCGATGATCCTGGCGCGGGCGCGCCCCCGGACGGCAGCGCGACGCATCTGGGCGGTTGTGGGCGTCGTGCTGACTCTCATCGGCGCCGCCATCGGTACCGCGATCAGCTTCACCGGGTACTCCGACCTGTTGCGAGCGGCGCACCCGGCGATCTTCGACACGATGGAGGAGGTGACGGCGCCTGTCGCCACGGTTGCGACGATGATCGGCGGCAAGCCACAGATCGCCCGGATCGATGACGGTCCGTTGCCGGTCACGCCGGCGGGGGGGAACATCGGGTTCAGCGAGGACCATGCCAGTGCCTGGCTGGGCAGCGTCCCGCTCTCGCTGAGCGTGCTCTCGCCTGACGACCGCCGCACTGCGTTCTTTGTCACCGCGACGCCGGGGCCGGGTGCGCCACCGCTGTCGTCCGTCGCGATCAGGGCGTCGTCTGACGGCCGGTCGGCGATCGTCCCGCTCGTCGGCAAGGCAGCTCGGCTGCCTGTCTCACTTCACTGGGGCCTCAATCGAGTCCGTCTCGGGATTGCCGGCACGCCGACCTCCGCCACGGAAGTCCTCCTGAGCAACATCGAATTGGGTTCCTGACCCGCGGGGACGCACGTCGTCAGGTGTGTGGGTTCCGTGGAAGATGTGGGTCCGCAATACCAGGAAGATCATCAGCGACGTCGTCAGGGCAACGAGGACGAAGGTCGCGCGGGCCGAGAGGCCCAGCAATGGAGGTAGGAGGGCGGTCGCGATCGCGGTCGCTGGATACTGGAGAGCACCGATCATCACGTATCGGCCCATCTGGGCACGCCGCGTCAGCGCGAACACGGAGACGTGGCGAAAGACGAAATGACGCTGCAGATTGAATTGCAACGCGACGGCGGTCACGTAGGCGAGCGGGATTGCGACCTGAATCGGCACGCTGGCGTCGCCGTTGAGAACGACCGGGACGCCTAGGTAGACCAGTGCCGTGATCGCACCTACGATCCCGTAGCGAATCGTCGACCAGTCGAGCAACGCGGCTGCGAGCGGACGGAGACGGCGCATCCAGGCATTGTGCCGAGCACGGCCGCCGCGGCCGCGTGCAATCTCGTGCGAAGCCGCCGTCGTGATCAGTCGGCTGTCGCCGTCTGCGCACCGCCGAGGCGCCGAACGTGCGCTGCGACGAGCACCCCTCCAGACATGGCGCGGACGTTTTGCAGCAGGCGGGACTCGGCCCAAGCGGCCGCGTTGGCGGCCCTGAAGGCTGTCGCGACGACGCGCCCGACGAGAGATGGCGGACGCGTGGCGTTGCTTTCGCCGTGATAGGGGCTGTGGGTCCAGAACGTGCGCCGCACGGGGCCGACCGTCAGGGCAGCGCACAGCGCAGCGTCCATGAGCTGCCCGAAGAAGTGGTAGAGATAGCGGCGTTCGTCGACGACGAACCGCGCCGCGAGCATCCGCTCGACCTCATCGTGCGTGAACGAGTTGATGTGGTCCTTGGTGCGCACGTAGAGATCACTGCCCAGGACAGCCCGGAACGCGCTGAACCAACTGATCGGCTCGCCTTCGATCGGGACGAACGCGAGTATCCTGCCGTTCGGTCGGAGGATCCGCGCGATCTCGCTGAGCACCGTCTCGGGGCGATCAACGTGCTCGAGGACGTCGACGAGAAGCGCGACATCGACGGACGCATCGTCATACGGGAGCAGTCCCGTCGAGCCGTCGAGCGCGGTGAAGACGAAGTCTCCGTTGACATCGGTCGGCACGACGACGTCGCAACCGAGGAGCTTCACGCCGCGATGGTGGACGTCAATCGTCCTGAGCATCTTGCCGCCACCGCACCCGACGTCCAGGACGGCCGACTGATTGCCGACGCGGCTCACGACGAACGCGGCCTTGAGGCCGGGAAGGTCGTGCGCGGCGATATCGACGATCTCGCTCGCGAAGTGAAAGTCGTGACTCATCGTCAGCCTCGGCGCCCGAAACGACACTTGAAGAACATGAGGAACGACGGGAAGAACTCGCTCACGAAGTTGATCTTCTTGCCCTCCTCGAAGCCGCGCGCGACGTAGTTGACCGGAACTTCCATCGGGCTGTAGCCGCTCTTGACCAGCATGCACGCCAGCTCGATGTCGAAGCTGAAGCCCGTGGCGGCGAACTCGACGCCTTCGATGCACTCGCGGCGGAAGACCTTGAACATCGTGTTCACGTCGGTCACCCGCTGCTGGTAGAGGACGTTGAAGGTGCGAGCGAAGAGGAGCTGCGCGACGTTCATGAGGAGCGCCTTCACGCGCGAGCGCGCGAACCGGCGGACCTTCCAGTCGTCGAGCCCGAGCGATCGCGAGCCGAGCACGAAGCTTGTGCGCCGCTGGACGATCGGCTCCAGCAGCGCGTCGTAGTCCTCGAGGTCGTACTCGAAGTCGGCGTCCTGGATGAGCACGATCGTTCCCGTCGCCGCCGTCAGCCCGCGGCGGACCGCCGCGCCTTTGCCGCGCGGTCGGTCCTCGTAGATGATCTGCAGCCCGGGGCGCCCGTCGAAGCTCTGCACGATCTCGCGCGTGCCGTCGGTGCTGTTGCTCTCGACGACGATGACCTCGTGCGGGATGACGAACTGCATTGCCAGGAGCTCGTCGAGCACGGCGCGCAGATATGCGGCCTCGTTGAACACGGGCACGATCGACAGTCAATAGCTCGCTGCGCTCCGACTCGTCTGCACGCTCGAAGATCGACACGTAGGTCCCCGTCGGCACGCGCGCCGTCGCGGCGCCGAGGCCCAGACGCCGCGCGACGGCCGCCACCGGCGTGCCCGGAAGGGCGAGGTCGAGTGCGCGGGTCACCGCGTACGACGTGTTCAGGCCCGACTGCCCGACGAACCGCAGGCCGGCGCGCTCGAGCATGCTGCGCAGGTTCTCGGAGTTGAAGTAGACGGCCTTCCAGTCAAAGAACCGGCGCCAGTTGCGCCGCATGATGCGCCCCGGAAGGGAGGCGGCGTTGCTGTAGACGACGACCAGCAGCGCCCGCTCGGGCAGATGCGCCGCCAGCTCGGCGACCACGTCGGAGGCGCGCGGGCACGCCTCGAGCAGCTGGTTGACTACGACCAGCTCGACGTCCTCGCCGATCGCACCGACGATCGGAGAGACGTCGGCCTCGTGTCACAAGGCGCAGCGTCTCGTCGCGCGTGAGCCGGACCGAGTCGATGTGCGCCGACGACGCCGATGCTCAAGTCGTCTGTGCATGCGACCGGCGACCAGGACGCGCGCGGGCGAAGAGCCGCGGTGGGCGCGATGCACATCGGTCGCGTAGCGCAACACGTCTTCGAGCTCCTTGCGGACGTGCTCGCGATCCTCGATCGGTGCGCCGCCGCCGCCCGAGGGAACATCGAAGTAGTCGGGAACCTCGCGTGCGGGCGGGTTGACGTAGACGACGTCGCAGCTGCGGCACTGCACGAAGCGGGCGCCGCGTTTGTGGAAGAGGTACCGCTCGGCGTCGGCCCGGCACGCCGGGCAGCTGATGAAGCGGGCGTTGGCGCGCGAGCGTACGACCGCCTCGGTGGGGTCGAACTCGAACCGGCGACCGACGTGCTCAGTGGGCTGGGCGGACATCAACAATTTGCGAGGGCACGGGCGCGACCGACCGCACTGGCCGGCAACAGGAGTGAGATGCCGCGCCGTTGCCCCGCGCCTGGGAGGATACCGGCCGCGCCGGGAATCGGACTGCTAGCGTCGCCGAGCATGCTCGCGGCCCCGTCTGCCTGCCCGATCTGCGGCAGCGAGACCGCCGACCTAGCCGCGATCCGCTCCGATTTCAGTCACGTCGAGTTCTTCTTCCGACGCTGCGACGTGTGCGGCCTCGTGTTCGTCGCCAATCCCAGCGAGGACTTCGCCTCGCTCTACGACGCCGCGTACTACCGCGGTGACGGAGCGGACTCCTTCGTGAACTACACCGAGGAGATGAGCAACCCGAACACGATCCGCGCATACGAGTGGCGCGGGATCACGCGGGCCGTGCGGAGCCTGTCCGAGAGTAGGAGCGCCAGGTGGCTCGACTTCGGGTGTGGGCTCGGAGGCCTCGTGCGCTATGCGCGCGCTCACGGCTTCCCAAACGTCTACGGCTACGACCAGGGATGGGGCGCGGACTGGGCCCGCGAACACGGGATCGAGCTGCTCGACGACGAGCAGCTCCGCGAGCAGGCGGGGAGCTTCGACGTCGTCACGGCGATCGAGGTCGTCGAGCACATTCCGGGCCCGCTCGGGACGATGCGGCAGATCGCGTCCGCTCTGAAGCCCGGAGGCGTCTTCTTTCTCACGACCGGCAATGCCGCGCCTCACCGTGACTCGTTCACCACGTGGAAGTACGTGCATCCCGACATCCACGTCGCGTACTTCGAGCCGCGCACACTCAGTGAGGCCTATCGCCGTGTGGGCCTGGAGCCCGTGGCTGCCGGCTTTCTGCCCGGCCACGAGGACATCATCCGCTACAAGGTTCTCAGGACGCTGCGCGGAGCGTCGCGCAACCGCCTTGAACGTCTCGTCCCGTGGCATGTCGCGAGCCGGTTGATCGACCGGCGCTACAAGCTCAGCGAGCAGCCGCTCGCGCGCAAACCGGCTCGCTAGGCTAGCCGCGGTGAGCCGACTGAGACCCGCGCCGGCCGCGCGCTACATCAATCCGAAGGCGACCGCCCTTCTCGATCAGGAGGGCGACCACGACGCGGACCTCGACGTCTCCGGCGAGAGCGCGCCGAACTATCTCTCATGGGTGGCGGACCTCTGCGGTCCGCACCTCGGCCACCGTGTGCTCGAGGTAGGCGCCGGACTCGGGGCGATGACCGGCCGCTACGAGCAGGGGCGCGAGGTCGTCGCCAACGACGTGTCCCCGTCCTGCGTGCAGGCGTTGCGCGAGCGCTTCGCCGACCGGCCGAACGTGCAAATCGAGGATCGCGACCTGCGCACCCTGGAGACTGGACGCGCGCTTCGACTCGGTACTCATGGTCAACGTGCTCGAGCACATCGCTGACGACGCCGGTGCGCTGCAGGGGCTCAGCCAACTGCTCGCCCCCGGCGGGAATATCGTTGTCTATGTGCCTGCCCTCAATGGCCTGTACGGGGCGCTGGACGAGAAGCTCGGCCACTATCGCCGCTATTCGGTATGGCGGCTGGGCGAGGTGTTCCGCGAGGCCGGACTGGAGCCCGTCGAGCTACGCTGGGTCAACTTCATCGCCATCCCAGCCTGGGCCGCGTTCGGGCGCGGTGACGTCGACGATCGCCAGCGCAGTGGCAGGCTGCTTTCGCTGTGGGATCGCGCCGCGGTGCCGGCCGCGCGCTTCCTCGAAGCGCACGTACGAATGCCAATCGGGTGCAACGTCCTCGGCGTCGGCCGTCGGCTCTCCTGAGCCGCTGGAGACGGCGTTGAGCGAGCGTTTCGACGCGCGCCGAATCCTGGTGACGGGCGGTTCGCTGGGGATCGGGCTTGAGGTGAGCGGCGAGCTTGCGAGGCGAGGCGCGCGCGTGATCGTGGCGGCGAGAGGATCCGAGGCGATCCAGGCGGCGCTCGACTCCCTCGACGGCGGCGGCCACGAGGGCATCTCGATCGACGTCTCCGATCCTCGCTCCTGGCGGGAAGCGGCCGCACGGATCGACACCGGCGGCGAGCTCCACGGGCTCGCGACGGCCGCGGGGATCCTCGGCCCCATTGGTGCGCTCGACGAGCTGGCGGACGGAAGACCTGATCAAGACGGTTGCCGTGAACCTCGTCGGGACGATGCTCGCGCTCCAGTTCGCGCTGCCACGCCTGCGCGCCACCGGTGGACGCGCCGTGACGTTCTCGGGCGGGGGCGGGACGTCGCCGCTGCCGCGTTACGACGCCTACGCCGCGTCCAAGGCGGGCGTTGTCCGCCTGACAGAGAACCTCGCTGTCGGCGGCGAGATCGAGATCAATGCGGTCGCGCCCGGGTTCGTCGCGACGCGGATGCACGATGAGACACTTGCGAGCCGGTGCCGAGGCCGCCGGTGAGGGCTACTACGAACGGACGCAGCAGCAGCTGCGCGGGGGCGGCTTCCCGGCGGCGGAGGCGGCCGAGCTGGTGGCGTTCCTGCTCGGGCCGGACGCGACTGGGATCACCGGCCGGCTCATCAGCGCCCAGTGGGACCCGTGGCGCGATCCGGGATTCCAGAACGGGCTGCGCGAGGATCCGAACCTGGCGAAGCTTCGGCGCATCGACGATCAGTTCTTCGTCGCCAAGCCCTGACCGCCTGTGGGCGCCAAGCAGGCACAACACGACCACCGCTGCGACGGTCACAGGCTAGGCTGTGCGCGATGCCGCCGGAGCACGCTCAGCGCTACTTCGATGCCGTCGCCGACCTCGCGCGCGCGCGTCGACACGTCCCAGGTCGACGCGATGGCGCAGGGCCTGGCGGCGCTGCGTGAGCGCGGGGGGCGGCTGTTCATCCTCGGCGTCGGTGGCGGCGCCGGGCATGCCTCGCATGCCGTCAACGACTTCCGCAAGCTGTGCCGGATCGAGAGCTACGCGCCGACCGACAACGTCTCCGAGCTGACGGCCCGCACCAACGACGACGGCTGGGACACCTCGTTCACCGCGTGGCTGAAGGTGTCGCGGCTCGGTGCCGACGACGGCCTGCTCGTGTTCAGCGTCGGCGGCGGCTCGCGCGAGCACAACGTGTCGGTCAACCTCGTCAACGCGATCGAGCTGGCCCGCGAGCGTGGCGCCCTCATCTACGGCGTCGTCGGCCACCCCGGCGGCACGCTCGCGCAGCTGGCCGATGTCGCGGTGTGCGTCGACGCCCCCGGTGAGCTCAAGACGCCGCTGGTGGAGTCCTTCCAGGCGGTCGTGTGGCATGCGCTCGTTTCCCATCCCGAGCTGGCCACGCAGAAGGGCCACTGGGAGTCGCTGGCCGCTCGGGCGCGGTGACGCGGCCGGGCGCGGCGTTCATCGACCGCGACGGGGTGATCAACGAGCTGGTCGCCGACGGCGCCGGCGGGTCGCCGGAGTCGCCGTTGCACGTCGCAGACGTCAGGCTGGTCCCGGGCGCCGCGGCGGCGCTGCGCCGGCTGGCCGATGCCGGTTGGCGCCTGGTGGGCGTCTCCAACCAGCCCGCGGCGGCCAAGGGGACGATCTCGCTGGACGAGCTGCACGCCGTGCACGCTCGCGTGATCGAGCTGCTGGCCGCCGAGGGGGTTCGGTTCGACGACTTCCGGCTGTGCCTGCACCACCCCGACGGCGTCGTGCCCGAGCTGGCCGGACCGTGCGACTGCCGCAAGCCCGCGCCCGGGATGCTGCTCGATGCCGCACGCGCCGGCGGCATCGACCTCGAGCGCGTCGTGGATGGTGGGCGACACCGACGCCGACGTGGGCGCGGGCCGCGCGGCGGGGGTGCGCACCGTGCTCATCACGCACCCCGGCAGCGGTCACAAGCGCGCGGCGAGGCGGCGCCGGACGCGCTCGCCGCCGACCTGGGAGAGGCGGCCGATGTGATTCTGGGACGCGAGCGGTTACCCTCCGCAGAGTGATCGACGATCTCAACGTGAAGATCTTTGCCGACGGCGCCGATCTGGACGCGATCCTCGCTCTCGCGGCCGATCCGCGGATCACGGGCTTCACGACCAATCCGACGCTGATGTGGAAGGCCGGGCTGACGGACTACGAGGAGTTCGCCAAGCGGCTGCTGGAGCGGATCACCACGCATCCGATCTCGTTCGAGGTGTTCGCCGACGACGCCGACGAGATGCGCCGCCAGGCGCGGATGATCGCGGGGTGGGGCGAGAACGTCTACGTGAAGATCCCCGTCTCGACGACCGCCGGGGAGTCGATGGCGCCGCTCGTGCGCGAGCTCTCCGAGGACGGCGTCAAGGTCAATGTCACCGCGCTGTTCACCACCGCGCAGGTGGAGATGATCACCGAGGCGGTCAAGGACGGGGCGCCGTCCTACATCTCGGTGTTCGCGGGACGGATCGCCGACGCCGGCATCGATCCGGTGCCGCTGATGGCGCGCGCGGTCGACATCATGGTGCAGGCGCCGCGCTCGGAGCTGATCTGGGCCTCGCCGCGCGAGATCCTCAACGTCGTGCAGGCCGATCAAGTCGGCTGTCACATCATCACGATCACCCACGACCTGCTCAAGAAGCTCGATCTGCTCGGCAAGGACCTGCTCCAGTACTCGCTGGAGACCGTCCAGATGTTCCGCCGCGACGCTCTCGCCGCGGGCTTCACGCTGTAGCGCGATGCACCGGGCGTGCATCACCGGCGGAGCCGGCTTCATCGGCTCGAACCTGGCCGACCGGCTCCGGGCCGACGGGGTCGAGGTCGTCGATCGTCGACGACTTCCGCACCGGCCGGCGCGAGTTCGTCGCGCACCTGCTCGATGACCCGGGCGTGACCCTGCACGAGGGCGACGTGCTCGACGAGGCGCTGCTGCGCCGGGCGTTCGAGGGCTGCGACTGGGTGTTTCACCTGCAGGCCAACGCGGACGTCCGCCACGGCCTGGAGCGCCCACGTCAGGATCTCGAGCAGAACACGATCGCGACCGCCGGCGTGCTGGAGGCGATGCGCGCCGTCGGCGTGCCGCGGATCGCCTTCTCGTCCACCGGCTCGGTGTATGGCGAGCCCGAGGTCTTCCCGACGCCCGAGGATGCGCCGTTTCCCGACGCAGACGTCGCTCTACGCGGCCTCGAAGCTCGCCGGCGAGGGCATGATCGGCGCCTACGCCCATGGCTTCGGCTTCACCGGCCTCGTGTTCCGCTTCGTCTCGATCCTGGGCGAGCGCTATACGCACGGCCACGTGTTCGACTTCTACCGCGCGCTCAAGCGCGATCCGACGCGGCTGCGCGTGCTCGGCGACGGTCGTCAGGAGAAGTCCTACCTGTACGTCGGCGACTGCGTGGAGGCGATCGCTGACCGCCGCGGGCGTGCACGACTCGCGCCCGGGCGAGATTGGGGATCTACAACCTCGGCACCGACGAGACGGTTGTCGTCGACGACTCGATCGCGATCATCTGCGAGCACATGGGCGTCTCGCCGACTCGAGCACTACCGGGCGGTCGGCGCGGTTGGGCCGGCGACAGCCCGCTGATCCTTCTCGACTGCTCGCGGATCCGCGCGCTCGGCTGGGCGCCGACGCTGACGATCCGCGAGTCGGTCCGCCGCACCCTCGAGCTGGTTCGATGCCAACCCGTACGTGCTCTGGGACGACCGAGGAGGTCGCAACGGCGATGAGCGTCATCTTCAGCCGCGCCCCGCTGCGCATCTCGCTCGGCGGCGGCGGAACCGACCTGCCGTCCTACTACCGCGAGCACGGCGGCTTCCTCGTCGCCGGCGCGATCGACAAGTACATCTACATGCTGATGCACACCGTCTTCCAGCGGCGATACCGGATGAAGTACTCCGAGACCGAGGACGTGGAGACGATCGCCGAGATCCGGCATCCGATCCTGCGCGAGACGCTGTCGCGCCACTGGCGTGGCAACCCGATGGAGATCGCCTCGGTCGCCGACGTGCCGTCCGGAACCGGGATGGGCTCCTCCGGGGCGTTCACGGTGGCGCTGATCAAGGGGCTGGCCCACGCCCGCCGAACCTCGATCACCCCGGCGGCGCTGGCCGAGGGCGCGGCCGAGATCGAAATCGACATCCTCAAGGAGCCGTGCGGCAAACAGGACCCCTATGTCGCCGCGCACGGCGGCATCTGCGCCTACACCTTCGATGCCGGACGGGACGGTGACGGTCGAGCCGCTGGAGCTGACCCCGCAGACGCTGCGCCTGCTGCGCGAGAACCTGCTGCTGTTCTACACCGGCGAGGCGCGGGAGGCGTCGGCCGTCCTCGTCGACCAGGACAAGCGGACCAAGACGGGCGACGACGAGATGCTCGAGAACATGCACCGCACCAAGGAGATGGGCCTGCAGAGCCGTGACCTGCTGGTGGCGGGCGACCTGTTCGCCTACGCCGAGCTGATGCACGAGCACTGGCTCAACAAGCGCAAGCGCTCGCCCGGGCATGGCCACCGAGCGGATCGACGAGCTCTACACGCTGGCGCGGCGCAGCGGCGTGATCGGCGGCAAGCTCGTCGGGCGCCGGCGGCGGAGGCTTCCTGCTCGTCTACGCCCGCAACCCCGCCGATACGCGCCAGGCGATGGCGGCGGCCGGCGCGACCGAGCTCCCGTTCGACTTCGAGTTCGTCGGAGCGCACTCCAGCGAGTATGCGTGAGCGTCTCCGCTCGGCAGCCGCGTCCGATCCGGCGCGGCTGACCGTCGGCATCGCCGGGTGCGGGCTGATCGGCCACAAGCGCGCCGGGCGCTCGGGCCCGGCTGACGACGTGCTCGGCGCCACCGACCCGGTCGGCACGGGCCGAGGAGCTGGTGGCCGGCGCACGGCGGGCGCGCCTGCGCGGACCTCGACGCGCTGCTGGCGCTGCAGGCCAGACGTCGTCGTCGTCGCCACGACCCACGACCAGCTGGCGCCGCTCGCGCAGCGCGCGCTGGAGGCGGGCAGCCACGTCCTGGTGGAGAAGCCGGGCGGCGCTGGGCACGGCGCAGGTCGAGGCGCTGCGCGACGCCGCACGAGCGGGCCGGGCGGCGCGTCAAGGTCGGCTTCAACCACCGCTTTCACCCCGCGCTGAGCCGACCTCGCCGCCGAGGTCCACTCCGGCGCGCACGGAGCGCTCATGCACCTCCGCGGGCGCTACGGGCACGGCGGCCGGCTCGGCTACGACCGCGAGTGGCGGGCGCAGCCCGAGCACTCGGGCGGAGGCGAGCTGATCGACCAGGGGATGCACCTGCTCGACCTCACCCACTGGCTCGCCGGCCCGCTGCCGCTGCACAGCGCGCTGCTCAAGACCCAGTTCTGGGACATGCCGGTCGAGGACAATGCGGCGCTCGTCCTGGGCGACGGAGGCGACCGCGCCTCGCCGTGGGCGATGCTCCATGTCACCTGGACGGAGTGGAAGAACCTGTTCTCGCATCGAGGTCTACTGCCGCCACGCCAAGCTCCAGGTCGACGGGCTGGTGCGCTCCTACGGCGCGCAGCGGCTGCGGATCTACCGCATGAGCCCCGAGATGGGGCCGCCGGAGGTGGAGGAGCGCAGCTACGGCACCGAGGACCTGTCGTGGTCGCGCGAGTGGGAGCATTTCGCCGAGGCGATCGCCACGGGTCGAGCCGATGCTCGGCGAGCTCGCGGACGCCCGCTACGCATGGGCGACGGATCGAGGCCGCCTACGCCGCGTCGCCGCCCTTCGCGCCCATCCGAGCCGCCGTGCAGCCGTGACCGCCGCCGCCCTGCCCCCGGTCTGCATCCTTGCCGGCGGCCTCGGCACCCGGCTGGGCTCGAGCGTGCGCGACACTCCGAAGCCGCTGCTCGAGGTCGCCGGTGAGCCGTTCCTGCTCCATCAGCTGCGCCTCCTGTCGGCGCTACGGCGCACGTCGCGCGGTGATCTGCGTCGGCTATCTCGGCGAGCTGATCGAGCGCGAGATCGGCTCCGCGCGCTTCGGGATCGAGATCATCTACAGCTACGACGGGCCGTCCCTGATCGGAACGCTCGGGGCCGTGCGCCAGGCCGCGGCCGCGCTGGGTCCACGGTTCCTGGTCCTCTACGGCGACACCTACCTGCGGATCGATTATGGCGTCGGCCGCGGCGGATTGGGAGGCCAGTGGGCTGCCGGCGATGATGACCGTGCTGCGCAACGAGGGCCAGTGGGACACCTCCAACGCCAACTTCGACGGCGCGCGCGTCACCTACGACAAGCGCGCACCCACGCCGGGAATGAGCTGGATCGACTACGGCCTTGGCGGGTCTGCGCTGAGGCGCTGACGATGGTCGGCGACGAGGTCGATGATCTGGCCGACCTGTACGGCGAGCTGTCCCGTCGGGGCCAGCTTTTCGGCTACGCCGCGAGCGAGCGGTTCTACGAGATCGGCACGCCGGCCGCGTTGGCGGAGACCGATTCCTTTCTGACGGCGCTCGCTTCGAGAGAGTCGTGAGCGCCCGCGATCGTTAGCCTCCGCCAATCGACGAGCACGTCACAGCCCTCGCTCGGTTGGCCGTTGACAGCGGCGCCAACGTCGAGCTCGGTCAGACCGTCGTCGTCTCCGCCAAGCTCGGCCAAGAGGCTCTCGCCCGTGAGATCGCGGCGGCGTGCTACGACCGTGGCGCTCATCACGTGCAGGTGGACTACGCGGATCCCTGGGTGAGTCGCGCCCGGTTCCAGCGGGCGCCCGAGGAAGCGCTCGGCACGGTGATCCCGTGGGTGCGGGAGCGACCGCGTCAGATGGCCGAGCTGCAGGCGGCGTGGATCGGGCTGAGCGGTCCTCCGGTGCCGGGAGTGTTCGACGACGTCGATCCGGCGCGGATCGGGCGCGACACCGACGGTGCCGAACTAATGCGCGAGCTCGTCCGCCGCGACGTCGACGCCAATCGCTTGGGCGAGGTCGCCCTCGTCGACGGCAGCGGGCGGGTGGGCCGCACGGGCCGGGTGTTCCATGACACGCTGCTTGACGAGAACGCCGCCAGCCACATTGCGCTCGGCTCGGGCTTCCCGCACCTGGGCGCAGAGGAGGCGGCCGCCAATGCCGAGCGAGTGAACTCCAGTGCCGTCCACACCGACTTCATGATCGGCGGCCCCGACGTGGAGGTCACCGCCACCACCCGCGAGGGGCGCGAGGTCCCGGTGCTGATCAGGGGCGAGTGGGCCCTGTAGCCCTCCGCTGCCGGCGCGTCGTGGTGATCGGAGCGATCGCGACGACGATGCTCGCCGGACCCGCCTGGGCCGCCAAGCCCAAACCAAAGCCCAAGCCGGAATCCAAGCCCCCCGCCTCTTTCACGCTGCAATGGGTCGGCGACATGGCGCTGAGCACCGAGCGCGGCCTTCCCGCAGGCGGGTTTCTGGGCGCGGTGCACGCGATGCGCGGGTACCTGAGCAGTGCCGACCTGACGGTGGGCAATCTCGAGGGCACGCTGTCGGTGGGCGGTGCGTCGAAGTGCGGGGCTGGGGCGGGCGGCGGGACCTGCTTTGCCTTCCAGGCGCCGCCCACGTATGCCGAGCAGCTGCACACGGCGGGCTTCAATCTCGTCAACCAGGCCAACAACCACTCGATGGACTACGGCGAGTCCGGGCGCGCGCAGACGCTCGCCGCCCTGCGACGCGCCGGAGTCGAAACAGACCGGCCTGCCGGGCGAGATCACGACGATGCGGGTCAAGAAAGCCACGATTGCCTTCGTCGGCTTTGCGCCATACGCGTTCGACGCGATCTTCTGGACATTCCCGCCGCCCAGGCGCTGATCCGCCGCGCGCGCCGGACGGCCCGGGTGGTCGTCGTGCTGCATCCACGCCGGGGCGGAGGGAGCCGACCGCGACCACACCCCGTACGGCACGAGTACTTCCTGGGCGAGAACCGCGGGAACCCGCGCGCCTTCGCGCATGCCGCGATCGACGCCGGCGCCTCGCTGGTCCTGGGCTCGGGCCCGCACGTGATCCGCGGCGTCGAGCGCTACCGCGGACATCTGATCGCCTACTCGCTGGGCAACTTCGTCGGCTACCACACGCTCGGTGCCGGGGGCATCCTCGACGACAGCGGGATCCTCCGCGTGACGCTCTCGGACGAAGGCGGGCTGCTGGCGCGCCCGCTGGATCTCAGTCGGGCTTTCTAACGGCCTGCCACATCCCCAGCGCGACAACGCGGCCGCTCAACTGGTGGGCCGCCTCTCCCGCCAGGACTTCCCCACCCGGCACTTCGACATCGCCCCCGACGGCCGCTTCCGGCTGCCGCCAGGACGCAAGACTCAGCCCAAACCCACCAGCTCCAGCTCGTAGGTCTGACCGACGAGCTCGACGCCGAAGCTGTGGTGCGGCGCCTCGTCGATCAGACGGAAGCCGTGACGAAGGTAGATTCGCCGCGCAGCGGCGAGCGGATGGTTGGTCCACAGCCGCATCCGCTCATATCCGGCTCGGCGGGCGAAGCCGATGGCGGTCTCCACGAGCCGGTCGCCGAGGGCGTGGCCCCGCGCGCCAGGCTCGACGAGCAGGATGCGCAGCGTCGCCGTTCGCCGGTCCTCGCCGGCCACGCAGAACACGCACCCGGCTCGCCGGCCCTCGAGCTCGGCGACCCAGGCGGCCTCGCGTGCCGGGTCCGGAGCGGCGGCGTAGTCAGCCACTATCCGCGCCACCAGCGCCTCGAAGCTCGTGTCCCAGCCGAACTCGGCGGCATAGACCTCGCCGTGGGCCATGACCACCCAGCCGAGGTCGCCCGGCTCACCCAGCGGGCGGATCACGATCGACGCTGAGGCGCTCACGACGGCCATTTCCGTCAGCTTACTGAAACGATCGTGTCAGTACAATCGCCGCATGCGTCCCGAGACCGTTCCCGCCTCGTCGGCGCGGCGTGACGAGCTGCTGGAGAAGGCCTATGGCTACGTGGTCGAGCACGGTCTGAGCGGCATGTCGCTGCGGCCCCTGGCCGCCGCCGTGCAGTCCAGCCCCCGCGTGCTCCTGTTCCTGTTCGAGAGCAAGGACGCCCTTGTACGGGCGCTGCTCGCCCGGGCGCGGGCCGACGAGGTGCAGCTGCTCGAGCAGCTGGAGACGCCGTCGTCCGCAGGTCTGGCCCGGGCTGCCGGCGAGATCTGGGGCTGGCTGGCCGCACCTCAGCACCGGGGGCTGTTGCGGCTCTGGCTGGAGAGCTACTCGCGCTCGCTCGTGGACCCGACGGGTCCTTGGTCTGGATTCGCCGAGGCGACCGTGCAGGACTGGCTGGCGCTCCTGGCCCACGCCCAGCCGGCCGCGGAGCGCGATACCGCGGCCGGTATCAAGCACCGTACGTCGGTGCTGGCGCTGCTCCGCGGAGCGCTGCTGGATCTCCTGGCCAGCGGTGACGAGGAGCGCACGACGGGGGCGGTGCGAGCCGGACTTGCACAACTGGAGGCCGCAAACCCGTGAGACGCCCGCCACAGGCGCCCGGTATCGTCATCGGGCGGTCTTTTTCCCGATGCAGAAGCTCCCGACCAAGCTCATAGGCCCCGTCCTGCTGGCCCCGGTCGTGCACGGCGACGAACGTGGATTCTTCCTGGAGTCCTATCGCACGAATGTGCTCGCCGAGCTCGGCGTCGTCGACGCGTTCGTCCAGGACAACCACTCCCGCTCGCGGGGCGGGATCGTGCGCGGCATGCACTTCCAGCCCGGGCAGGCCAAGCTGGTGCGCTGCGTGCGCGGCGCGATCCTCGACGTGATCGTCGATATCCGTCCGGACTCGCCCCAGTTCGGCGAGTGGGAGGGCGTCCGCCTCGACGACACCGATCACCACGAGCTGTACGTGCCCGACGGCTTTGCCCACGGCTTCTGCGTGCTCTCCGAGCTGGCCGACGTCACCTACAAGATCTCGTCCTACTACGACCCGGCGACCGAGGGCGGGTTCGCGTTCGACGATCCGGACGTGGCGATCGAGTGGCCGGAGCTCGACGGCGGCCTGACGGTCTCCGAGCGCGACCGCACCGCTCCGCGGCTGGCCGAGCTGCGGCCGTCGCTGCCGTCGGTCCCGGTGACGGTGTCCAATGCGTGAGCGTCTCGCCGTCGGGCCGATCGGCTACCGGCGCGTCGCCTATTTCACGCTCGCCTCGCTGACGCTGATCGTGATGACGGGCGCGGCGGTCCGCCTGACCGACTCCGGCCTCGGCTGTCCGAACTGGCCGCGCTGCTACGGCGGGCCGCTGCCGCCGCTGTCGGGACACGCCCTGATCGAGTTCGGCAACCGAGCGCTCTCGGGAGTCGTCGGCGTCCTCACCGTGGTCGCGGCCGTCCTGGCCTTCACTCGCCGGCCGTTCCGGCGCGATCTGGCCATCCTGGCGGCGATCCTGCCCCTGGGCGTCGTCGCCCAGGCCGTGCTCGGCGGCTTCACCGTGCGCGAGCATCTCGCTCCCGGATTCGTGATGGGCCACTTCAGCCTCTCGATGCTGATCCTGATCGCCGCGGTGGCGCTCGCCTGGCGAGCCCGCTTCGAGCCCGGCTCCCGTCCGCGCAGCAGCGATCGGCTGATCGGTGTGGTCAGTCCGCGGCGCTCACTCCGCTCGCCGGCCTGACGATCTTCGCCGGGACGGCGGCCACGGCGGCCGGTCCGCATTCCGGCGGCTTCTCCGGCCAGCGGATCCATCGCCTGACGTTCGAGGGCGCCAACACGCTGATGTGGGTGATCCACCGCCACGCCACGATCGCGGCCGTGTTCGGGGTCGCCGTGATCGCCGTGTGGCTGCTGCGCCGCCATCGCGGCGCCTCGGCGGACGCGCTCGAGCCGCTCACCGTGCTCGGCGTGCTCGTCGCCGCCCAGGGCCTGGTCGGCAGCGTTCAATACGAGTTGCACCTGCCCGCCGACATGGTGTGGGTCCACGTGGTGCTGGCCACTCTGAGCTGGATGGCAGCGCTGTGGGCGTGGGCCGACGCCGGCCGGCTGGCGCCGCGGCGGGTGGTCGTCGAGGCGTCCGAGCCGAGCCGGCTCGAGCCGGCCGGCGCGCGACCGCTCGAGCGGGTCTAGAGCGGACGTCCGGGTCAGCTGTGACGCTCGATACGATCGCATCGACGCCAGTGTCCTCCTCGCCGTCCAGTCAAGCACCGCCGCCGGGGCGCCCAGCCGACCCGACGCTCAGCATCCTGGTGGTCGACGATGAGTCCGACCTGCGGGAGATGCTGACGCGCTCGTTCTCGCGGGAGGGCCATCGGGTGCTCGCCGTCGCCGACGGGCGCGCGGCGATCGACCGGGCCAGCACCGACAGCTTCGACATCGTGCTGCTCGACGTGGCGCTCGGGGCCGGGCCCGACGGCTACGAGGTCTGCCGGACGCTGCGCAACCGTCGCAACGTGGTGCCGATCATCATGCTGACCGCGCTGGACTCCGAGGCCGACGCGGTCCTCGGCCTGGAGGCCGGCGCCGACGACTACGTCACCAAGCCGTTTGGACTGGCCGAGCTGCGCAGCCGGATCCGGGCGGTGCTGCGCCGCGCCGGCACCCGCGCGATGGGCGACGAGGTGCTGGTCGTCGGGCCGATCGCGCTCGACCGAGCGCAGCGGGAGGTCACGATCGGAGGCGCACCGGTCAAGCTGACCTTCTCGGAGTTCGAGTTGCTCGACGCGCTGATGGCCGATCCCGGACGCCTGCTCAACCGTCAGGAGTTGCTGCGGGCGATCTGGGGCGACAGCGCCTATCGCGATCCGCGGGCCATCGACGTTCATATCCGCCACCTGCGAGAGAAGCTGGAGCCTGAGCCGGAGAAGCCGCGATACATCCTCACCGTGCGCGGCGCCGGCTATCGACTGCGAGGACCATAGCCTTGCCGGGGTTCCGGGGACGGACCGCGTTCGGTCTGCGCGGCCGCATCATCGGCGTCGTGCTGGTCACGACCGTGGCCACCCTCGGGATCGCCGCCCTCGCTCTGCTCGGGCCGCTGGAGCACAGCCTGCGCAAGGCCGAGCAGGCCACGCTGCAGCGCGACCTCGGCCGCAAGACGATCAGGAGCTTCCGGCAGCTGCCGCCGCTGGACGAGGTGCAGCTCCCTCAAGTACCTCGAGCGCGCAGCTGTCGCAACTCGACGACCGGATCGGGGCAACGGCGTTCGTGTACGGCTATCCCGGCGCCAACGGTTACGACAGCAATCCCGTCGGGCCGACCGGCCCCGAGTCCCTCGCCGATGCGAGCGCCAACGCCCGCGCCGCCGTATTCCGCGGCGCCAAGGCGCAGTACCAGCTTCATCTCGGTCGGCGAGAACCCATACGTGCAGGCGGTCATCCCGTTCAAGAACGCGGTCTCCAAGCTTCCGTACGCGCTCGTCGTCTCCAAGCCGATCGACCAGATCTCCGGGGCGGTGGGGGTCGTCCGCCGGGCCTTCCTCGACGCCGCGCTGGCGGGCTTGGCGCTCACACTCGATCCTCGGGATCCCGCTCTCGGCGCGGCTCGTGCGGCGGTTGCGCCGGCTGCGTGAGGCGGCTCTCGAGCTGGCCCATGACACCCCCGCCGTTCAGGTGCCGGTCGACCGCGCCCGCGACGAGGTGGGAGACCTGGCACGGACGCTCGCCGCCATGCAGCAGCGCCTGCACAGTCAGGAGGAGGCTCGGCGCTCGTTCGTGGCCACGGCCTCGCATGAGCTGCGCACCCCGCTGACCTCGCTTGACGGCATGCTCGAGCTGCTCGACGAGGACCTGCAGCTTGCCGATCCCGACCTGGAGGACGCGCGGTCGTTGCTGGAGCGGGCGCGGGCCCAGTCGCGGCGTCTGGGACGGCTCGCCGCGGATCTGCTGGACCTCAGCCGGATCGACGCCCAGGTGGAGCTGCGCTCGGAGCCGGTTGAGCTCGGGCGAGCTCAGCCGGGCCGTGCTGGCGGAGTTCGAGCTCGGCACCGAGGAGCGCGGGATCCGCTCGTCGCTCGAGGACCGCGGCGGCGCGGTGTGGGCGCTCGGCGACCCCGGCAGCATCGCGCGGATCCTGCGCATCCTGCTCGACAACGCGGTGCGCCTCAGCCCCGCCGGCTCGGAGATCCACGTCACGCTGCGGCGCTCGCCGGACGTCGCGATCAGCGTCTGCGACGAGGGGCCCGGCGTCGCCGAGGAGGAGCGCGACGCGATCTTCAGCCGCTTTCGCCGCGGTCGCGACACCGCCGGGCAGGCGGGCTTCGGCCTCGGGCTGGCGATCGGGCGTGAGCTTGCCGAGCGCATGGGCGGGGCGCTGGTGCTGGAGGACGGCGAGGGCTCCGGCGCCACCTTCACGCTCAAGCTCCCGCGGGCTCCGGCTGCCGACCACGATCCGGTGGCGGTGGCGTAGACGCGATGGCGCACGCCGCCGCGCGGCCGTAGCTGACAGCATCCCGTCGCTATGGACGAGAGGCTCATGCAACAGACGCTCGCCGTCGACGAGCATCACTGGTGGTACCGAGGACGCCGGCGGATCATCCGCGCCGAGCTCGAGCGCCTGCCGCTGCCCGCCGATGCGCTAGGTGCTCGACGCCGGCTGCGGTTCCGGGCGCACGCTCGCCGACCTCGTCGCCTACGGCACGGTGAGCGGCATCGAGCTCAACGAGGACGCCGCCGATGTCGCGCGCTCGCGCGGTCACGGCGAGGTGCGCGTCGGTCGTCTCGAGGAGCTGCCCTGGCCCGATGCCAGCTTCGACCTGATCACCTGCCTGGACGTGATCGAGCACACGCCGGACGACCGCACGGCGTTGCGCGAACTGCACCGAGTGTGCCGCCCGGGCGGCTGGCTGCTCGTCACGGTGCCGGCCTATCCGGCGCTGTGGTCGCTGCACGACGAGGCCAACCATCACTACCGGCGGTATTCGCGCGCCGCCCTGCGCAGTGCCGCGGCGGCCGCCGGGTGGACGGTGACGCGCCTGAGCTCGTTCAACAGCGTGCTGCTGGCTCCGGCGGCGGCGGTCCGCGTTGCCCAGCGCCGGTTCGGCACCCACAACGGCTCCAGCAACAACCTGTCGATCGGCCCCGCGTGGCTCAACGACGCGCTCGAGGCGCCGCTGGCCCTGGAGGCGAAATGGCTGGCCCGCGGACGCACGCTTCCGTTCGGCCTGTCGCTGGTGGCCGTGCTTCACCGCTCGTCGCCCGGGACGTGAGCCCGCCGGGGGCCGGGGCATGATGCTCACCCTGGGCGCGATCATCAGCGTCTCCAGCAGCCTGGGATATCTGCTGCCGGCGATCATCGGCCTCGAGTCGCTCGGCGTGCCCTCGCCGGGGGAGACGGCGCTCGTGCTGGCCGCCGTCCTCGCCAGCCAGGGCAAGCTTCAGATCTGGCTGGTGATCGTGATCGGCGTCGCCTCGGCGATCGTCGGCGACAACATCGGGTATCTCCTGGGGCGGCGCTTCGGACGCGAGGTCCTCGAGCACCCCGGGCCGCTGCACCACCGCCGGCTGGAGGTGATCGCCGCCGGCGACCGCTTCTTCGCCAAGCACGGACCCAAGGCCGTGTTCCTCGCCCGCTGGATCGCACTCGTGCGCTTCGCCGCCGCCTGGCTGGCGGGCATCAACGAGATGCCGTTCAGGCAGTTCTTCTTCTACAACGCGCTCGGCGGCGTCACGTGGGGCGTCACGTTCGGCTTGGTGGGGTATTTCGCCGGCTCGGCCGCTGCCGCCGTGATCACCAAGTTCGGCATCTACGCGGCCGTGGCGCTGGCGGTGCTGGGCGTTGGTGGCTATGTGTTCTACAAGTCCCGCGAGCGGCGGCTGGCCCGCGCGGCGACCCAATCGTCGGGCGAGGCCGAGGGGACCGACTCCTCGGGCGGCGGTTGAGTCTGCGGGTACTACTCGGCGGCTGAGTCCAGCGCGAGCGCGCAGGAGTTGATGCAGTAACGCTGGCCGGTGGGGTTAGGGCCGTCGTCGAAGACGTGGCCCAGATGGCCCCCGCAGCGCTTGCACAGCACCTCGGTGCGGCTCATCCCGAGGCTTCGGTCCTGGCGGAGCTCCACGTTCTCGGCGACCGCCGGCTCGTAGAAGCTGGGCCAGCCTGTTCCCGACTCGAACTTGGTGTCCGAGGAGAACAGCTCGGCGCCGCATCCGGCGCACCGGTATGTGCCGTCGTCCTTGACGTCGACGTAGTCGCCGGTGAACGGCCGCTCGGTCGCGTGCCGGCGCAGCACCTCGTACTGCTCGGGCGTCAGTCGGGCCCGCCACTGCTCGTCGGTGAGGTTCATCTCGCGTTCGGTATCCATGTCATTGAAGGTAGCGCCTCAAGGACCACTAGCGTGAACGTTTGAGAAACGACGAGCGGGCCGCCTCGCGGTCGCCCGCGGTCATCTCCAGGACCAGCGATGACCACGCGAAATCACGCGCGCCCATCCCGGCTCCGGTGTGCGGGTCGTAGTACTCGCGCAGCCCGGCGCCGGCCACCGCTCCGGCGACGCGCTTTGCCAGCTGATCGGCCTGCTCCTCGTAGCCGAGGCGAACGAGGCCGAGCCAGCACAGCCAGGCGGTGTTGACCCACGTCGGACCGCGCCAATACCGGCGCTGGTGGATCCGCCCGGTGTCGCGCACCGAGAAACTCGGGTCTGCGACGGACACCGAGGGGGGCGGTACAGCCGTCCAGAAGCGCATCGGGTCGAGCAGGTGCTCGCGCACGAGACGATGCCCGATCTCCTCGGGCAGATCGGGCAGGGCGAGGGGGGTGAGGGCGGCGATCGTCGTCGCCGGGCGGCGGCGGGGTCGAGGATGCGCATCGGGGAGGAACACCCCCGCCTGCTCGTCGTAGGTCCGCTGGATCAGCGCCTCGGTCAGCGACGGCTGGCCCATGGCCATGCGCGCCAGGTTGTACAAAACGTTGGTCGTCACCTCGCAGCACACCGGACCGCCGGCAGCGGCGATCCGGCGCAGGTCATAGCCCAGGCGACGGTTACGACGAACGAGCAGGGGAAAGCCGGGCAGCCCGTGAGCGCGATGGCCCCAGATCGCGTCGAACTGAGGGGAGGCGTCGAGGCCGGATTCGTCGGGCTGAACGATCCACAACAGCCCGTCGTCCTCGAGATCGCGATTCTCGGCCAGCCACGCGTGGTGGCGCGCGATGCGCGTCTCGTCGCGAGGATCCCCGACGGCGATTTGCCATGCCCAGGCCAGCAGCGGTGGCTGGATGCTCGCGGTCATCGTCGCCTCCGCCGAGGTGACGTTGTAGGTGAGCCGGCGCCAGCCGGACAGCGGTTCGTTCCAGAAGACGGTGTGCCCAATGAAGCCATCCTCTCGCTGGGCGGCCAACAGCGAGCACAGCTCGAGCTCGGAATGCGTCGAATCGAAGCGTCGCCAGGCGATGGCGGCAAAGGCTGAGTCCCAGTACCACTGCCACGGATAATGGCCCGGGCTGGGGCAGGTGTAGTGAAACGGGACGCCGTCGGAGAGACGTTCGCCCTCGCGCCAGTTCTGATGCAGGACGCGGCCGCATTCCTCCTCGAGCGTCTGCAATTGCGCGACCGTGAGCATCGGGGCGGCATCGTCGCAGCTGTCCGCCGCGGAGGGTGGGTCCCGTCGTCGATGGCCGGTGCGCTCACCGGCAACGTGCTAGACGAGAGGCATGGCCGTCGCCACCGATCGCCGGCCCTCGCGCTGGACGGGCCCTCGTTTCAGGGTCGAGGGCAACGAGCGTCTCTGCGCCCTGCTGGGCGCGATCACGATCGCGTTCTCGAGCATCCTCGTGCGCCTCAGTCACGCGTCGCCCTCCACGGCGGCGATCTTCCGCTGCGTGTACGCGTTGCCGCTCCTCGGTCTCCTGGCCCTGCGCGAGGATCGCCGCAACGGCTCGCGCACCTGGCGCGAGCGGCGGGCCGGCCTGGCCGCGGGCGTGTTCTTCACCGCCGATCTGCTGCTCTGGCATCACTCGATCGGCGACGTGGGCGCCGGCTTGGCCACCGTGCTGGCCAACATCCAGGTCGTTCTCGTGCCGCTCGTCGCATGGGCCCTGCTGGCCGAGCCGCCCGGGCGCACGGTGTTGATCGCGCTACCGATCTCCCTGCTCGGCGTGCTGCTGATCTCCGGCGTCCTGGAGCACGGTGCCTTCGGCCACGATCCCCAGCGGGGGACCGCGTTCGGCATCGGCGCCGGGGTCGCCTACGTCGGGTTCCTCCTGCTGCTGCGGCGCGGCGGCGCCGACCTGCGCCGGATCGCCGGTCCGCTGTTTGACGCCACGGCGGTGGCGGCCGTGCTGTGCGTGGCGGCGGGGCTGGTGATCGGCGACGCTCGCCTCGTGCCGACGTGGCCGGGCGCCGGCTGGCTGATCGTCCTCGGTCTGACGTCGCAGGTGCTCGGCTGGCTGCTGATCGGCGCTTCGTTGCCGCGGCTCCCGGCGGCGCTGACCTCGGTGCTGCTCACGGTCCAGCCGGTCGGCTCGGTGGCGCTCGCCGCCCTGATCTTCAGCGAGTCGCCGACGGGGCTTCAGCTCGTGGGGGTCGGCCTGATCCTCGCCGCGCTGCTGGCGGCAGGCCGCTCCGGCGGACCGCAGCCCGCAGCCGGCGCGGGCGTCGAAGGAGCCGGTGTGGAAGGTGCGTGACCGCGTCAGGTCGCGGCGTGCTCATAGACGGCGGCCAGCGCCGGCGCGACCACATCGGGGGCGGTGAGCGCCCGCGCACGGGCGAGAGCCTGGGCTCCCGCGCTGCGGTCGGCGTGCAGGCGCGAGATCACGGCGGCCAGCGACAGCGCGTCCCCGGCCGGTGCCAGCCACTCGCCGGGAACGAGCTCAGGCAGGGCGCCGATGCGGGTGGCCGCCACGGGCAGACCCGCGGCCATCGCCTCGGCGGCGGCAAGCCCGAAGGTCTCCGCCGAGCGCGACGGCACGACCGCCACCGATGCCGAGGCGCGCAGCTGCGCCAGCGCGGCGTCGGCGACCTCCCCGACGAACCGCACGCGTCCCGCCGGTCCCTCCGTCGCACCGGTGGCCGCCAGCTGCTCCAGCCGCGGGCGTTCGGGTCCGTCGCCGGCCACCACCAGCTCCAGACCGGCGATCCGGCACGCTTCGATGGCGAGGTCGACGCCCTTCTCAGGGGCCAGCCTCGATACCACCAGGGCGTGCCCTGCGGGCCGGTCCGGCGGCCTGTCGGCGAACCCCCGGGTGACGTGGGGCACGACGAACGCCCCATCGACGGGGGCTCCGAGCTCCTCCAGACGCGCCCGCGCGTACAGACTGGGAACCACGAACGCGTCGACGTGGGCGGCGAGCCGCCGCTGCCACAACGACAGCCCGGCGCCGTAGGCAAGCGCCTCGCCCCGGGACCCGCGGCAGTTGAGCAGGACTCCCGGCAGCGTGTTGTGGCCATGGCAGCGCGTGCACTCGGCGCCGTCGCGAAAGCAGACCCCGATCGCGCACACCATGCGGTACTGGTGCAGGTGCATGACGACGCGCGCGCCGGCCCGCTGTGCGGCCGCCAGCGAGCGCCAGCCGAAGGTCGGATGCAGGTTGTGGGCGTGCACGATCCGCGCGCGGGTGCGGCGCACCGCGCGCTCCACCGCCTCGGGGTGCAGACCGCCGGCGAGCAGACCCGCGGCCGCGGCGCGGCCCGGCACCGTGCTCGAGTCGCGCTCGAGCAGTTCGGTGTCCTCGCCCAGCTGCTCGCACACCAGCCATCGGAGGTCGCCGACGGCGCGTTCCTCTCCCCCTGTGGACCGGTAGCGATGGTGAAGGAACAGGATCACGGGACGGGCGCCGCTGGGCCAGTCGGCGCAGGGCGCAGCGGCGACTGCGGTTGACCCACGGTATTAGAACGGGCGCTGTGAACGAATTTGCACATTCAAGTCATCTTTCCCGTAACCTCCCGTCAGGAATGGACTCCGCTTCCCGGACCTCTCGGTGGGCATGAAGCCGATCACTGAGATCGATGATCCGCGGCTCGTCAAGGGCCTCGCTCACCCGCTGCGCATCCACATCCTGCGCGTGCTCGAGGATCGTGTCGCGAGTCCCAGCGAGATCGCCGAAGAGATCGACGCCCCGCTGGGCAACGTCAGCTACCACGTGCGATTCCTCGCGCGGGTCGGTCTGATCGAGCTGTCGAGCACCCAGCCACGGCGAGGGGCGGTTGAGCATTACTACCGCGCGGTGGGCCGTCCCCAGATCAGCGCCAAGGCCTGGGAGCAGGTGCCCCAGGTCGTCAAGGACGCGCTGATCGGCTCCACGCTCTACGAGATCGGCGAGATGGTCTCCGCCGCCGCGCAGGCGGGCGGCTTTGACTGCGACAACGCCCACGTCAGCCGCCGGGCGTATGCGCTCGACGAGCGGGGCTTCGGCGAGCTCTCGGCGGCGGTGGCCGATCTCGTCGTCCGTGCCGAGGAGATCCAACGCGAGAGCGCATCGCGCCTGGCCGCGTCCGAGGAAGACGAGCTCGATGCAGGCGTGGTCATGTTGCTGTTCGAGACCGCGGCCAGCTGACCAGGGCGGCGCCGGCGGATTTCCGCCCGCACCCGCCGGTGACGCGCGCGGCCCGCCGCGGTGAGCTGCACGATCCGGGCCCGATGATCCTCTGGATCGGGCGTGCGCGCGCTGTGCGAGCCGGCGGCCTGAGGCCGCGTCAGCCGCGGGTGGAGGCGGAGCGGGTGCGCCGCGCAGCCGGGCGGCCCGTGGCCTCGGGCGTCCCGTTGTCGGAGGCGGGCGCATCGAAGAACGGCACCGCCTCGAAGAACAGGATCACCAGGCCGGCGTCGAAGACCTGCTCGCCGGTTCGCTTGATGCGCTTCTTGCTCCGCGCTTCGATGTCGCTGACCTGTTCCAACCAGGTCTTCGTCATCGCCGCCATCTCCTTCCAGCCCTCCTCGTCGAGCTTGAGCGCCGTGCGGGTGAAGTGGGCGTCGCCACGGTCAAAGCCCCCGGCTGCCGCGCTCTGGGTGACGTACTGGCCGAGCTGGGCGAGGATCGACGCGATCATCACGTGCTTGGCCATCGGGCTGGTCGCAGACCACGCGCTGTCGGAAAAGCGGGGATGCTCGCGCGCGGCGTACACGTGCTCGGTGGCGCCGCGGCGCTGATGGGTTGCGACCATCTCGATCAGGCCCAGGCGCTCCAGCGTGCGGACGTGGTAGGCCACGGTGCCGAGCGTCGCGTCGACCTGCTCAGCGAGCTGGACCGGACTCGCGTCGCGCTCGCCGAGCAGCGTCAGCAGCCGGATCCGCAGAGGATGGGCCAGCGCCTTGACATAACGCGGGTCCTCGATGTTGGTGATCGGTGCGATCGCTTTCCCGGCGGGCATGGGCAGACAAACTATCCACATCCGAGGACACATGCCCCCGATGCAGACGATACACCTGCATACGGTTATTCAGCTCGCGTTTCTCTGGGGCCGAGTCCCGGAGCGGAAACGCGCGCCCGCTGAAGGCGGACGCGCGTTTTGCTGTAGCACTGGGTCTCGGTCGCGCTGAGGATTTCAGTTTCGATGCCGCTGAAATCTCAACGCGCGAGATATCAACCGCAGCCGGTGTTGAAGCCGCAGCTGCCACACGTGTAGCAACTACCCGTCCGCTGCATCATCCCGCCGCACTGCTGGCAGGCCGGGCCCAGGTCCAGACCGCGGGTGACGGCCGGGAGCACCGGCGGATCGTCGGTGAACGCCGAGGCGACCGGCTGCGGGGGCCCCGCGACGGGGGCCGCGGCCGACGTCGGCACCGCGGGGCCGGCGGTGTCGCCGAGCTGGGAACTTGCCGCGTCCTGAGCGGCCTTGCGCGCGCGCACCTCCTTGGTGAGGATCCCCAGCTCTTCCTGGAGGTCGACGTCCAAAAAGCGCGATGCCAGCCACCGCATGATGTAGTCGGGCATCGACTTGGAGAACGGGATCTCCGGGTTGGATGTCATGCCCTCGGGCTCGAAGCGCATGTAGGAGAACTTGCGCACCAGCGTCTCCAGCGGCACGCCGTACTGCAGTGAGAGCGAGATCGCGGTGGCGAACGCGTTCATCATGCCGCGTAGCGTCGAGCCTTCCTTGCCGATGTCGGTGAGGAAGATCTCCCCGACCGTGCCGTCCTCGTACATGCCGGCCGTGATGTAGCCCTCGTGACCGCCGATCGAGAACTTGTGCGTGATCGACTGGCGCTCACGTGGCATGCGCCGCCGCTTGGGTCCGACCTTGGCCAGCGCTTCGGTGACCGCCTTCTCCACCTCGGCCTGGACGTCGACGTTGGCCGCCTTGCCCTGCTGGGCGTCGGTACGCAGAGCCTGCGCCGTCTTGGAGCCGTCGCGATAGATGGCCAGCGCCTTGACCCCCATCCGCCACGCCTGGATATAGGCATCGGCGATGTCCTCGACGGTCGCCGCCTGGGGCATGTTCACCGTCTTGGAGATTGCGCCCGAGAGGAACGGCTGCACCGCGCCCATCATCTTGATGTGGCCCATGTGCGAGATCGCCCGCTCACCGACGGCGACATCGAACACCGGCAGGTCCTCGGCATCGAGGCCGGGAGCGCCGACGATCGTGTTGTGCTCGTTGACATAGGCGACGATCTGCTCGATGTGCTCGTCCGAGTAGCCGAGCGTCTGCAGCGCCAGCGGCACCGTGCGGTTGACGATCGTCATCTGCCCGCCGCCGACCAGCTCCTTGAACTTGACCAGCGAGAAGTCGGGCTCGACGCCCGTGGTGTCGCAGTCCATCAAGAAGCTGATCGTGCCCGTGGGCGCGAGCACCGTCGCCTGCGCGTTGCGATATCCGTGCTTGTCGCCGGCGGCGACCGCTTCGTCCCAGCACGTGCGCGCCGCGGTCAGCAGGCTCGTGTCCAGGCAATCCTCGACCGGGATGGCATAGGAGGCATCACGGTGCATCCGCATGACCGCGTTGTGGGCGTCTCGGTTCTCGGGATAGCGGTCGTACGGACCCATCGCCGCGGCGATCCGCGCCGAGCCGAGATACCCGCGACCGGTCATCAGCGCCGTGATCGCGGCGGCCGTCCCGCGGCCCGCGTCGGAGTCATAGGGGACGCCGTCGGCCATCAGATAGGCCCCGAGGTTGGCGTAGCCGAGGCCGAGCTGACGGAATGCCCGCGCGTTGTCGCCGATCCCCTCGGTCGGGTAGCTGGATGGGGAGACGACGATCTCCTGGGCGAGGAAGACGATGTCGACGGCGCGCTGGAACGACTCCACGTCGAACGTGCCGTCGGCGCGGCGGAACTTCATCAGGTTCAGCGACGCCAGGTTGCAGGCCGAATCGTCGACGTGCATGTACTCGCTGCAGGGATTGGACGCGTTGATCCGCCCCGACGCCGGGCACGTGTGCCACTGGTTGATCGTCGTGTCGTACTGAATGCCGGGATCGGCGCAGCGCCACGCTGCCTCGGCGATCTCCTTCATCAGCTGCCGGGCGGCGATCGGCTCCCCGATCGGCTCCCCGGTTGTACGGGCGATCAGATGCCAATCCTCGTTGTTCTCGACCGCGCGCATGAACTCGTCGGAGATCCGCACCGAGTTGTTGGCGTTCTGGTACTGGATCGAGTAGAAGCCCTCGCCGTCGATCGACATGTCAAAGCCGGCGTCACGCAGGGCCGCGGCCTTGTCCTCCTCCTTGGCCTTGCACCAGATGAAGTCGCGAATGTCCGGGTGGTCGACGTCGAGCACGATCATCTTCGCCGCGCGGCGCGTCTTGCCGCCGGACTTGATCGTGCCCGCCCACGCGTCGGCGCCGCGCATGAAGCTGACCGGGCCCGAGGCGGTGCCGCCCTTGGATAGCGGCTCCATCGATCCGCGGATCTTCGACAGGTTGATGCCCGAGCCCGACCCGCCGCGGAAGATGTTGCCCTCCTTGGTGTTCCAGGCGAGGATCGAATCCATCTCGTCCTCCACGGAGAGGATGAAGCAGTTGTGTACGGCGATGTTGTTGGTCAGGAACTCGCCCGACTCGGTCTGGATGTCGTACACGTCCTGTACGCCTTGTGTTTCGATCGCGACGATCTCCTCCTCGCGCAGATCCGGGCAGCGCTTCCAGTTGCGGAGCGTGAGTGACTGCAGGAGCTTGTTGGACTTCTCACGGCCGGGGAAGCCGACCAGCTCGGCGAACCGTCCACGCTCCGAGCCGATCGAGATCGAGAGCTCGTGCATGTCGTGCCGATCTGGACGAGGCTCGTGCTTGCGCGTCCGTCTCGAGTAGATCCCGAGCACCATCAGCAGCAGCTGAAGATCCTCGATCCACTGCTCGCCAATAACCGACACGGCCGCGCGGGCGCTCTCGGAGGCGTCATCACGGTTCACGGCGACATATCCATCGGCCTGGAAAACGCTTTGCAGATAGGCGGCGATCTCGTCGTGCGACATCGTCCACAGCTGCGCCGGAACCCGGATGTCCAGGCCGCGGGCGCGCAGGCCCCAGCGCTCGACGAAGTCACGCAACTGCTCGCCGTACAGCCGGATCCTCTGGACCCGCCCGCTCTGCGTGTCGGCATCGCGCACCTTGCGGTGCAGATCGGGGAAGACCACGTCGAGATGGCGCGATACCCACTCGTACTCGTCCTCGTTAGCCACCAGGAACTCGACCGTGAGCGAGCGGTTGGTTCCGTGTTCGTGCTGGCCGACGAAGCCATCGGCCTGCAGCCAGCCGGCGAGAGCGGCCTCGGACACCGCAACGTCCTCGACGTGGCCGGGCTCCTCCAGCACGTCGGCGGCACGGCTGTGCCCGCCGACTGCGGCCAGCGCGGGAGCCTCGACCTTGGCCCGATGCGGATGCAGGTGCAGGCGCATCCCCACCTCGAGCTGATCGACGCGCAGCCAGTTGGGCTCGGAGCGCCGGTCGCCGACCGCCTTGACGACGTGGTCAGGCGTGGCCTCGATGAAACTGCCATTGCGCAGGCGCACCCGTGACACCGGCTTGCGCCCGTTGTGCTTGACGGCGACCACGCGAGTGACCCCGGCCGCGTCGTAGACCTCGCGTCCGACTTGATCGCCGTCGACGATCTCGCCGATCGGGACCATGCCGTCGGGCGTGGAGACCAATGCGTGATACGGCAGGCACGCCGAGCACTGAGGGCTCTCCTCGAAGCCGACGTTGAACCAGACCGGCGAATTGAACGCCGCCAACTGGTGCAACAGGATGTGGGTCAGTTCCTCCTCGAAGGCGGTGGCGTCAGCGTCCGTGGCGAAGTAGCCCCGCTCGCGCCCCCAGCCGGCGATCGTGCCGGCCACGCGGCCAATCATCTGCTTGACCGAGCGCTCCCGCGCGGGTGAGCCGACCTGCCCGCGGAAGTACTTCTGGGCGACGATGTTGGTCGCGTTCTGCGACCAGCTCTTGGGGAACTCGACGTCGGGCTGCTCGAAGGAGACCTTGTCGCCATGGCCGATGCGCGCGTCGCGGATGTCCCACTCGATGGCGTCGAACGGATGAGTCCCGGCCGTCGTGAAATACCGCTGAACCGAAAGGCCTTCGCCGGCTCGTGCCTCGGGTGTGAGCTGCGTTGGCGATACGTGCGACATGTACTGCTCCTCTCGGTTTCTCCGCGGCGTCTAGTCTGCCCCCGACTCGACTCCGTAGCGGTCAAGGGGGGTCGAGAATGGTCGCGGATGACCCGGACGGAAAACCTGCCTGACAGAGGGTTCTGCAGGAGGCCTGTCCAATACCTTTATTTTACTGCGCGATTGCTCCAACTCGGCCCGCACGACCCTCGGAAAACCGCTCGTTGGGGCTTGCGTCGGCGGCCGTCTGGCTGGCCGCCGTTGTTGCGGCCGTCGCGTGGCTGTGGAGCGGCACGCTCACGCTCGGCGCTCCGCGAGCCGGCTGGATCGCCCTCGCGCTGCGCGCGCCGTTCGCCTTCTGGAGCGGCGTCACCGTCCTGTGGAGCGTCGCCCCCGCCGGGCGTGGCGCGTACCTCGGCGGTGGCGGCCGCGACGGCGTGCGCGGCTCTGTTCGCCGTGTCCGCCGTCGCCCCGAGGCTGGCCGCCGCGGACGCCGATCAGGCGCTGCCGGCGGCCTCGGGCACCGGCCCGCCGGGTTGCGCTTCGCCCTGTCCCGGGCGCTTGCCTCGAGCCGGCTTGACCCCCTGTCCCTCGACTCGCGTTGCGCGAGGGCAGTGCCCGGCTCGCTTGGCGCCTGCTGGCCACGGCCGTGCGTCGCCAGCCAACCGACGGTCAGGCCTGGCAGCAGCTGACGCTCGTCTATCTGGTGCTCGGCCAGCGCCGTGACGCCGTGCTCGCCGTCCGCCGCGGACTGGCGCTCGACCCCGAAGGACCGCTGGCCGCCACCGTCGTCGAGCGCACCGTGCTGGCGCTGACTCCGCCGGCGAGCTCGGCGACCTCTGCGCCGACGGTCGGTGCCGGCCGCGGCTGAGCTCGTACTACAGGTCGGCTGAGGCGGCCTCGGCGAGCTCCTGCTCGGCCAGGTCACGCGCCTCGGCTTCGGCGGCCTGGCTGACGGCCTCGAGCCGTGCCTGCCCCTCGGCGTCCCGGGTCTGCGCCAGCTCGGCGCGCAGATCCTCGATCTCCGCACGGGCAACCGCCAGCGCGTCCTCGGTCGCCGCCTGGGAGGCCGCCTGCGGTGGGGGCTCGGCGCTGGCCGCCGCGTGCAGGATCTCCGCCTGGGCACGGGCCCCCGCGAGCTCGCTGGCCAGCTCGGTGAGACGCTCCGCACTCCCCAACAGCGCGGCCAGCTGGCCGGCCTGATGGGCGATGCTCGCGCGCTCGGACGCGGAGTAGGGGACACCGGGAGCGTTCGTATCGGCGGGCACAGTCTCCGGGCGGTCCTTGACCTGAGCCAGCTGGTCGGCGAGCGTCGTGACCTGGGCCTGCAGGAGTTCGACCTTGGCTTCTGCCTCGGCGAGCTCTCCACCCAGCCGGAGCAGCTCGGCCTCGTCCTGGGCCCGGGCGATCTTGGCCGCGCTGAGTTCATCGATCGTCTCGGTCAGCCGCCGTTCCAGTTCACCGCGCCAGGTCTCGAGCTCCTCCAGGGCGGCGGCAGACTGCTTGACCTCCGTCTCGGCCCGCGCCGCGCGTTCCCGGGCGCCGAGGAGCTCATGCTCCACTCGCTCGCTCGCCTCGCTCAGCGGCGCGACCGACTGTTGCAGTTCGTCGCGCGCCTGTTCTGACTCGGCGAGGCGGGCCGAGAGCTCGGTCAGCTTGGAGACGAGCCCCGAGCGCCGCTCGTCGGTGCCGTCGGGCGGCTCGGGGACGTCGGGGGCCTCGGACGACGGCGCCTGGGTGCCCGGTTCGGGCGACAGCCGGGAGACGCCCGGCTGCGGCGCCGGAAGGGCAACCACGGTGCCGTCGGTCAGCTCGAGCGAGAACGTCGTGTTCGGAGCGAGCAGATCCGAACTGACCGAATAGGCGGCGCGCAGCACGCCGCGGTCGTCAGGCGGCGACGGGATCGCGGCGAAGCGCCGGATCGTCTGGCCGTCGTTGGCGACGAGGATCGGGCGGGGGCCGACCGCCAGGCGACGACGCGGCGGCTTGCCGCTGACGCGCAGCAGAGCCACCGTGGGGGCGGCGAGAACGTGCTCGAACTCTCGGATCTTGACCGAGTTCCACGCGTCAGGCATGTGTTGGCGATTGTAGGTCGGTTAAATGCGTCCTGCGTGCCACCTATGTCATCGACCGCGTCTCCCGTTTCTTGAAGCTGCTCGTCACCGGTGGAGCCGGGTACATCGGTTCGGTCGTTGCCCGTCAGCTGCTGGCCGCCGATCACGAGGTCGTCGTCCTCGACAATCTCGAGCGCGGGCACCGTGCCGCCGTCGCGCCGGAGGCGCGTCTCGTGGTCGTCGACCTGCGTGATGCCGACGCCGTTCACAAAGCGCTGGCCGAGGGTTTTGACGGGGTGCTGCACTTCGCCGCGTTCGCCCTCGTCGGGGAATCGGTCAGCCACCCCGAGCGCTACTACCGCAACAACGTCGTCGGCTCGCTGAATCTGCTGGAGGCGATGCGCGACGCCGGCGTCCCGCGGCTGGTGTTCTCCTCGACGTGCGCGGTCTACGGCCAGCCCGACGAGGTCCCGATCTCGGAACAGGCCCCGCCGCGTCCCACGAACGCCTACGGCGCCTCGAAGCTGGCGGTCGACGGGATGATCGGCGACTTCTGCCTGGCGCACGGCCTCGGTGCGGTCAGCCTGCGGTATTTCAACGTCGCCGGGGCGAGCGCCGGCGCCGGCGAGGACCATGATCCCGAGACCCACCTGATCCCCAACATCCTGCGCACCGCCCAGGGTCGCAAGCCCTACGTCGAGATCTTCGGCACCGACTACCCGACCCCCGACGGCACCGCGATCCGCGACTACATCCACATCGAGGACCTGTCGGCCGCCCACCTGCTCGCGCTCGGCGCGACGGTCGCCGGCGAGCACACGATCTACAACCTCGGTAACGGCAGCGGCTTCTCGGTGCGCGAGGTGATCGCCGCCGCGCAGGAGGTCACCGGGGTCCCGATCGACGTTCGCGAGGCGCCCCGGCGTCCCGGTGATCCACCGATGCTCGTCGCCGCCGGGGCCCGGATTCGCACCGGCCTGGGTTGGGAGCCGCACAAGCCGAGGCTCCAGGAGATGATCGGCGACGCCTGGAGCTTCGCGCAGTCCCAGCCCGAGGGGTACTCAGACTAAGTCCGAGATCGCGGCCAGCGCGTCGGCAAGCATCTGCCCGCGCTCGTGCGCGGCGTCGATGACCGCGATCCGTGCGGGCTCGGCGGCGGCCAGCTCGTCATAGGCGGCCGCGACCCGCGCGAAGAACTCGTCGTCCTCGCGCTCCAGCCGGTCCGGCGGGGCGAAACGATCGCGTGAGCGCGCGCGTCCCTGTTCGGGCGCCAAGCGCAGCAGCAGCGTCCGGTCGGGGGACAGGCCGCCGGTGGCGAAGACGTTGATCTCCCGTACCGCGTCGAGTCCGAGCCCTCGGCCGGCGCCCTGGTAGGCGAGTGACGAATCGACGAAGCGGTCGAGCAGGACGAGCGCGCCGCGCGCCAGCAGCGGCCGGAGCGCCTCGTCGACCAGCTGGGCGCGGGCGGCCGCGTACAGCAGCGCCTCGGCGCGGGGACCGATGTGCGAGTCGGGGTCCTTGACCAGCTCGCGGATCCGCTCGGCTGCGCGCACCCCACCCGGCTCGCGGAGAAGATGAACCTCGTGCCCGCGTGCGATCAGCGCCTCGCGCAGGCCGGTCGCGAGCGTGGTCTTGCCCGCCCCGTCGATGCCCTCGAGCGTGATCAATCTGCCGGGTGCCATCCGCGTCGGGGCCGACGTTACCGCGGGCTAGCCTCTGATTCGATGCTCGCCGAGTTGGATCGTCATCCTCACGCGCGCGCGGTGCTCGCCTCCGCGCTCACAGCTCCGACGCGGCCATCACACGCCTACCTCTTCCACGGGCCGGGCGGGGCCGGCAAGCGCTCGGCGGCGCGCGCCCTGGCAGCCGAGCTGCTGGCCGAGGGCTCGGCCGATCCCGAGGGTGCCCGTGCCCGGGTGCAGTCCGGGGCTCATCCCGACCTCACCTGGGTCGTGCCCAGCGGGGCCCACGAGATCCTCGTCTCCGACATCGACGGTCCGGTGATCTCCGCCGCCAGCAAGACGCCGTTCGAGTCGCGGCGTCGGGTGTTCGTGATCGAGCGCGCCGACGAGCTGGGCGACGAGGCGGCCAACCGGATGCTCAAGACGCTTGAGGAGCCCGCGCCGTTCGTGCACCTGATCCTCCTGACCGATCGGCTGGGCGAGATCCTGCCCACGATCCGCTCGCGGTGCCAGACGGTCCGCTTCGAGGCGCCCGCCGAGGAGGACGCCGCCGCCAGGGTGCACGAGCTCGGCGTCCCGGCCGAGACCGCCCGGGCCTGCGTGCGCCTGTCACTGCAGGACGCCCAGCACGCCCGTGAGCTGGCCAGTCCGGAAGGCCAGGTCCTGCGCCGGGCGGCCGAGGATTACGCGCGCGCGGCGATCGCCGGCACGACGACATCCGCGCGACCGTGGACGGCACTGCTGGAGGCGGTGCGCGCCCGCGGGACGGCGGCCGGCACCCAGCTCGAGGGCCGCGCGGCGGCGGAGCTGGAGATGGTCCCGCGCCGGGAGCGAAAGCGCCTCGAGACCGAGTGGACCGAGCGCATCCGCCGCAGCCGCCGGCGCGTCCAGACCGGTGCGCTCGACCTGGCCCTGCAGCTCGTCTCGCTGTGGTTCGCCGACCTGGCAGCGCTCGCCTGGGAGGCCCCCGACCTGGTGCGCAACGTCGACCGGCTGCCCATGCTGGAGGCCGATGCGGCCGGCGGCCCGTCGGCCGAGGCGCTGCGCTCGGCCATCGAGCTCGTGGAGGAGACTCGCGAGCGCTTCCTCCTCAACGTCTCCGAGGACCTGGCGTGCGAGGCGCTCGCCTACCGGCTGCAGGACACGCTGGAGCGATGAGCGCCAACGGCCGCGTCTTCATCCGGCCCCCCGCGCGCGCCGACCGCGAGGAGTTCACGTCGCTGATGAACGCCAGCCGTACCTTCCACAGTCCGTGGGCGACCGCGCCCACCGATCACGACCGCTTCGCCGCCTATCTGGCCGACGCCCGGCGAACCGACTTCGAGGCGATGCTCCTCTGTCGCACCGAGGATGAGGCGATCGTCGGCTTCTTCAACCTCTCCCAGATCGTCCGCCGGCGGCTGGAGAGCGCCTATCTCGGCTATGCCGTGGGGGCGCCATTCGCCGGCCAGGGCTACATGCGCGACGGGATTGAGCTCGTCCTGCGCTATTCCTTCACCGCGTTGCAGCTGCATCGGATCGAGGCCAACATCCAGCCGGGCAACACCAACTCCCTGGCGCTGGCCCGCGGCGCGGGCTTTCGCCGGGAGGGCTTCTCTCCCCGGTATCTGAAGATCGGCGGCCGCTGGCGCGACCACGAGCGCTGGGCGATCCTCGCCGAGGAGTGGCGCGCCCGCACCGGCGAGCCGCCCGCGCCCGACGGGCCCTTCTGACGACCGATCGTGGCTCGCAGCGCGATAGCCTGTGATCCCGCGCCGACGTAGCTCAGGTGGTAGAGCACTTTCGCTCGTAACGTAAGCGTCTCCGGTCTGGGCCTGAGTGGCGGTTCCCTGCTAGACGGCAGGAATCGCCCCAAAGCAGGTGGTTCCGTTAGATCGCGGCCTGCCCAGAAGCGGACGCCAAACCCCCAGATAGACACTGTGGCTGCTCAATTTGCAGCCCCGTTGCAGCATCGTTCCGACGGCCATTCACCGAGGTGCGCGACGGCACGCCGGACGAGTAGCGCGCGTTGCGCGATCGTGCCAGTCCGCAGGTGCCGGCTCGTCTGCTGCGCCTTTCAGCCGGTCAGCGTCGCGTCGAACACGGCGTCAGGAAGCGCAGCTGACGGACGCCGCACCAGCTCACAGCACCGTCGACCGTCGCTTGACGCAGCAACATCGTCAAGGTGTTATTGACGATGGATGCCCGCGTTCGCGCGATGCCGCGGTGGTAGCTTCGATCCCATGGCGGACCCGGATGGACCGATCGAGATGCTCTATTTCGACGGGTGCCCGAGTGCCGAAGCGTTCCTGCCACGCCTCCGTGAGCTCCTCGCGCGCGCCGGCGCCGACGATCGTGTGGAGCTGCGGCGGGTGGAGACGATCGAGGACGCGGAACGCGAGCGGTTCCTCGGCTCACCCAGCGTCCGGATCGACGGTCGCGACATCGAGCCGGGTACCGGGCAGCGCACTGACTATGGGCTGAAGTGCCGGCTGTATCGCACGGAGGACGGGATGCGTGGTCAGCCGCCGGAGGAATGGGTCCTCGCCGCGCTCGCCCACAGCTCGTAGTAGAGCATCGCCTCACAGTCCGGAACGGGTGAGCGCAATCGGAACCCCGCAGCCTCCAGGGTGCGACGCGCCGCGTGGTTACCCGGATCAACCCCGGCCTCGAACAACTCGACGCCCGCCAGGTCCGGGTGGCCGATGAGCGCGAGGATCATCGCGGTCGCGAGGCCCTGATGACGATAGGCGGGGTCGATCACGAACGCGATCGCGGCGGTGACCGCGTCGATCGTGTCGAGGATGATCGGCCCGTCCGCGCCCTCACCGCCGTAGACCGTGCAGCAATCGAAGACGCCGCCATCGACGTATCCGACCGGAGTGTCGCCCGTGAGCGCGAGGCAGTGGTGTGCGGCGATCTGCTCTGCGCCGCGGAACATGGTGCCGACCGCCTCCTCCGCGTGAGCGAGCATCGCGTCCGGCCACCGCGGCCCACCGAGATACCGGCTCGTTTCCGGGTCCTCGAACCACCCGGCGATCCACGGGGAATCGTCCGTGGTCAATCGGCGCAACGCGACCCTTTCAGGCGGTGTCATCGCTCGCCTCCGGCCTGATCGTCGGGGGCCGGATCCTCGCTCAACGCGGCGCGGGCTTCGGGCTCGGTTGCGCATCCGCACATCCGCACGATCAGTCCGTCGCGAACCTCGGCGACGACCAACCGCTCCGCCCGCGCCACCCCGTCTCCCTCGTCCGTGTCTTCATCCTCGTCGGCGCGGTGGACGTGCGCGAGGACGCGGTTGCCGTCCTCAATGAATGCGCTGACCGACACCTGGCCGCCGGCGAGCAGCCCGACCCGCATCCGCTCGATCGCCTGCTCGCGCCCGACGCACCGCGGAACATCGCCGTCCGGCTCGGGGATCCCGCGCCAGTCGATCTCCGGAGAGACCATCTCGGCGAGATCGTCGAACCGGCCCTCCGACACCGCCGTGAACGCGGCGGCGACCGTCCGCATTGCGGCGCCCGACACCACCGGGCGCGGCGCCCAGTCGTCGTCGCCTTGGGCGTCACCGCGGGCACGCGCGCTGTCACTGGCGGCCGGCTGCTCGAGCGCGAGCAGCAGCGCGTGCGCTTCAGGCTGCTCGTGATGCTCGGCCCAACCGGCCGGCGTGGCGTCATACCCGGTGTCGCGGAGATTCGGGTCCGCGCCGTGATCGAGCAGCAGTCGGATCACGGCGACGTTGCCGCGCATCGCCGCCTCGTGCAGCGGCGCGGTCCGCGACCGCGCGTTGACGTCGAACCCCAGCTCGATCAGCAGCGCGACCGTCTCGTAGCTGTCCTGCGCGGCGGCGCGGACCAATTGGTCAGGGCACCGCTCGATCGCCCGCGGCCGCACCCCTGGGTCGGTCGCGAGCAGCCGCTCGACTGCGTCGCGGTCGCCGGACATGGCCGTCGCGATCAGCTCGTCGACGGTGTCGTGCTCCCAGATCGCGCCCGCGTCCACGAGCATCGCCACGATGTCCATGTGTCCGTTCAGCGCCGCTTCCTGGACCGGTGAGCGTCCGCGGCAGATCGGGTGCTCGATCTGGGCGCCCCGGGGGTCGACGCCGCGATCGAGCAGCCGGCGGACCCGGTCGGTGAGCCCGTGCTTCGCCGCGGCGATCAGCAGGTCCTCGACCATCTTCCCCGGCGAGTCCTGCCGTTCGCCGAACCGCCGGCGCCACGGCCCGCCGTCGCCGGTGCCGAGCCCGAACGCGAACAGCAGCTCGAGCCACTCCTCGCCGGCGCTTTCGCCCCATCCCTGGTTGTAGAGCGCCTGTCCATCGTTCGCGTCGGCACCCGCCTGCAACAGCAGCCGCGCGAGCGCAAGCTCCTGCGGGTGTTTCGGGATCGTGCCGCCGCCGCCGAGTGCGCCGGTCAACGCCGTGAACGGGGGGATCAGCCCCTCCCACAGATATCCGACGTTCGGATCGGCGCCGTGCTCCAACAGCAACCGCGCCACTGACAGCGGTGAGCGGCTCTCGGTGAGCGGCAACCGGGCGTAGGTCAGGTAGAGCAGCGGCTCCCACCCGAAGGGGCCACCCGCCCGCGAGGCCTGCGAGCGATCGCGTCCTAGCAGCTCTCGTGCGGCATCGACCGCGCCGGTCGCCGCGATCGTGTGCACGGTCGCCGTCGCCAGCCAGTCGTGCTCATCGAGCATCGCGGCGGCTCGGCGCAGCCGCTGCGGGTCGTCGTCGCCGTAGTTCAGGCACGCCAGCCGCAGGAACTCGTCCACGATCGCGGCGTCATCCGCGAGCGGGCCGCCGACCGGATCGTGATGCGGCGAGCGTGAGTAACCGGCGACCTGCTCGAGATGCGCCTTCAGCTTCGGCCAACTCGGGAACCCGAACTGACGGGCGACGACCAGCTGCGCGCCCGCGCGCGTGAACGCAGCCAACTCCGGAGACCCTGGCTGCGCCGAAGCCAGCCGTGGGTGGAACTCGTTGACGACCTGAGCCGCGCCGGGATCGCCGGCGCGCACCGCACGCTGAAACCCCTTCGCGCCGTTGCGGAGCTGCTCGAGATTGGCGTTGCCAGGTAGACCGCGGGGTGGCACAAAGGCCTCCTTTCACCAGGCCCGGAGTCCGCAAATCACAGGCCGGAAAGGAGACACCGACCACAAACCACAACACCAACCACAAGGTGGGCTTCGCCCTCTCCGCGGACCGGGAACGCCCTTGCGCGCACACCGATGATAACCGCGGCTGCAAGCCCCAGACACCGGATTCTGCCCGCTGGGCAGCATGATCTGAGACGATGGAGGAGCGTCATGGCCCCGATCGTCGCGACCACCGAGATAGACCGCCGACCCGAGGTGGTGTTCCCGTTCGTGATCGATCCTTCCACATTCCCGGCCTGGCAGCCGGCCGTGGTGTCCGGCTCGATGGACCGCGACCCGGTGTGTGTCGACGCGGTCTGCACGACCGTGCGGAAGATCGGCGGTAGCGCGCGGGAGATCCACTCGCAGATCACCGAGTACGACCCGCCGCGCCGGTGGGCGGATCACGGCACCGACGGACCGATCCGCGGGATCGTCACGGTCGATGTCGAGCCGTTGGACGACGGCGCCAGATCGAGAGTCACGATCACGGTCGACTTCGAGGGGCATGGCATCGGCAAGCTGCTGGTGCCGCTCGTCGTCCGCCGTCAGGCGGCCGGGGAGATGCCGGAGAACATGCGCCGGCTCAAGCAGACGCTCGAGGCCGCTAACTCGCCGCGGGGTTCGTGACCGAGCAGACGAAGTAGACGTTGAACAGAAATCGTTCGACGCTCACCGGCCCCAGTTCGGCGAGATCGACCATGGTGTCGAGTACGGGTGCCCCCGGGGCCAACTTGAGCAGTGGCCGGGTAATCGGTGCGAGCATCGGCTGTACATGACTCTCGGTGATCCCGGCGTCCATGATCACCAGCCGGCCGCCCGGGGCAACAAGATCCCACGCGCGCGGGTACCGGCCGTGGCTCAGGGGATCACGGAAGTAGCTGAGGCTGAATAGGACCGCGTCGACCGAGCCGGCCACATCGAGTTGCGCCGCGTCCTGCTGGATCACCTCGACGTTCTTCGAGCATCGAACCAGCCGTGTCATAACTGGTGCGTATCAGAGCCAGCGACACACGGCTGCATCAGATGCAACAAGTGCGGGTTGGTCCGGACCCCGCCCAATTGTCGCGGCCTAGTGGCCCCTGGGGGTCGGGGAATCCGGCCCCCGCACCCGGCGGAGGACGACGAACCGAAGGAGGGCCTAAAGGCCACCAGCATCGGACCGCTCGCCGGCGTCCAGATGATCGCGTTGAGTGAGATTCGCCACGACCAGAACGTCCGGCAGGACCTGCTCGGCGAGGAGGTCGACGCCCTCGCGCAGTCGTCGCGCTGCTCGGCCAGCTGACGCCGGTGAGCGTTCGACCCGACGAAAGGAACGGGTATGTGCTGATCGCAGGACACAAGCGCTACGCCGCCCTCGCGCAGCTCGGCTACACGGAGATCCGTGCGGAGATTCGCCCAGATGCTGAGAGCGAGGCGTCCGAGAGGGGAGCCGAGAACATCGTTCGCTCTTCACTGAACCCATACGAAGCGGCGATGGCCGTCAAGGCGTTGCTCGACCGGGGGCCTGACGGAGCACGGCGCCGCGCAGGCGCTCGGCTGGCCCAAGCAGCGCGTCAGCGCCCGGATCAAGCTGCTCGAGCTGCCCGAGCCGGCGCAAGCAGCTGACCGGTCAGGGCGTGATCCCGCTCTCCGCCGTCGAGCATCTGCGGAGCATCGGACAGGTCAGTCCGGGGCTGCTCGAAGCCGTGATCGCCTACCTGGCGACGGCAACGAGTGGGTGGCCGAACGCCTTTCCCGCGAGCCGGGTTGGTGCTCGACTCGGCGCTCCGCAATGGCTCAAGCAAGGTGTTCCCCGCCCATCTGACCCAGCTCGACGGCTACGAGATCGCCGATCTGCGGCTCGGCAAGAAGACCGAAGCGTTGCTCGACGAGGCCGCCACGCTGCACAAGCAGCTTGACCGCTACGCGTACGTCGCGCCGAGCATCCGGTTCATCGACCGCGACGTCGACCAGGTCCGCGCCGCCGGCGTTCTGGTCGAGTTCGAGAACGCGAGGCCGATCATCGTCGACCGGTCGCTGTACAGGCAGCTGTCCAGGCAAGCGTAAGGTTTTTGTCCTAGGCGGAGGTCCGCATAGGACGTATGCGGGCAGGGTGGCTATGCCGATCAGTCCACGGGCCGGGATCTCGGGTTCGCACCGCGGGAGCGGGCGAGAGTACTGCTTTGGCTTGACCGGTTCAGCGCCCTGAACTATCGGCGAGAGCCACGCTGTTATTGCCTGAGATCGGTGTCTGGTTCGACTGGTCGCGTTCGATGAGCTTGAGAAAGGCGACCACGACCTCGGGGTCGAACTGGTGGCCGGCGTTGGCGACGAGTTCGGCGCGCGCGACTTCGTCGTTGAGCGCGTGGCGGTAGGAGCGGTTGGTGCGCATCGCGTTCCAGGTGTCGCAGACGGCGATGATTCGGGCTTCGAGGGGTATGGCTTTGCCTGAGAGTCCGTCTGGGTAGCCGCGGCCGTCCCAGCGCTCGTGGTGTGAGCGGACAATCAGGCCGACGTTGCGCATGAAGCCACCCACCCGGTCGAGCATCTTCTGTCCCTCGAGCGTGTGCGTGGTGATGATGTCCCATTCATGAGGGTCGAGCTTGCCTGGCTTGTTGATGATCTCTTTGGGGATCGCGATCTTGCCGACGTCGTGCAGGAGCGCGCCGAATTCGAGGTTGCGACGTTGTTCGGCGTTGAGTTCGAGTTGGTCGCCGACCGCGAGCGCGAGTCGAACGACGCCCTTGCAGTGGTCGCCGGTGTAGCCATCGTCGGCCTCGACAACGTCGCCGAGGACGAGCGCGGTCCCGCGATAGGCGTTGTTGAGCTCGATGAGGCCCTTCATGCGATCGTGGCGTTCGCGGGCGAAGACGGCGAGCAGTCCCAGCATCGGCACTGGCGCGAGGGCGACCAGCGGGAAGGCGTGGAGCTCTTCGGCGACGACGAGGCCCATGACCGAGAGGGCCGCGTCGATTAGGTAGACCCATGTCTCGCGTAGCTGCACGGTGAGCGTCGCCGCTCTTTCGAGAGCGAGCCGCAGCGTCGAGGCTGCGAAGTCGACGCCGCACTGCGCGGCGAGTGCGGCGAGAAGGACAACCGGGCCAGCGTCAGCCGGTGCGCTATGTGCCAGCGCGAAGACGGCTACTGGCCCGATCGCAAACCACGAGTTGCCCACCTCCTTGATGAGTCGCACGGGCGGATGTTCGCCGCTGGCTAACTCCGGGAGACGAGCGAGCATCATGGCTGCCACTACCGCGAGGGGAACGATCGCTACGGGCAGCGCGAACAGCAGCGGGACGAACGCCAGCTGCGTCGCGACCGTATAGCCAAACGGCGTGTCAAACCGCACACGCGTGGCGATCACCAACACCAGAAAGCACAAGATCGACGGAAGCACAGCAACCGTATGCGGCGGGTCGACGCACCACAGCCCGACCACGGCGCCCAGGAAGGTAAGGCTGAACAACACTTCGATCACGCTCTCGCGAGGCATCAGACCGCGGTCGGCTTGGCGAAGCGTGTCAGCCAGCAGTTCCTGTTCTTCAAGGTTGGGCTGCAGAGACATCAGGCTGTCCATCGACCAAACGCGACCAATGCGTGAGCGCGACTGGACGCCTGTCGGTCGAACATACGTCCAGGATTGGGCGCTGGCATCGAGGCCGAGCGTGAACAGCCGACATCACGAGCGAAATCGAAAATGAAAAGGGCAAACCCGTCGCGAGGCGGGGACGCAAAGCCAGAGGTCTCATCCAAAGGTGAGATAGCTCGGTTGCCAGTACCACCAAGGAAGGTGCGTACCATGACGCAGGGCCTTTTCAGCCGCCGCTCGTGTTCGATCGGCGCCAGCAGCATTCTCGTCGTACTCGCTGCCGCGTTCGCGGCCGCGCCAGCACTCGCCGACAGCGCGTCGGTGGACACATCGGGGTGCTCAGCACCCCAGCTCTCCCAACCGCTTCTCTCAGCGCGCGACAACAACTGGTACACGATGACGCCCGGCGAAACTGTCGATAACTTCAACGGCAGCGGCTGGACGCTCACCGGTGGAGCCCAGATCAAGACCACGACGCTCGCCGATGGGCAAACCGGGTCAATCCTCGATCTCCCCAGCGGCGCAAAGGCCGTTAGTCCGACGATGTGCGTCAACACCGGATATCAGACCGTTCGCACCGACGTGCGCAATGTCGTCGGCGCAGAGGGAGTGCAGTTCTACGTCTCCTACCAGGGCACCAACACGTCGGGCGCTCCGAAAAACACGGGGCAGGTCCACGGGCAGCATGACGATTGGACGCTCTCAGACGCTGTCAACGTCCAGCCCAGCAACAGCTCCGGCTGGCAACTCGTGCGATTCACGCTCGTCCCCGGCGGAAGGAGCAGCGATTTCCAGATCTACAACTTCTGGCTGGACCCACGGATGTGCCGATAAACGCCAAGCCATTCTCCCCCACCCGGTCCGGCAGCCCGCGCACGCGAGCTGCCGGGCCCTTTTGATCGACGCGCTTTCTAAGCGAAGCATCGCAACCCAGGGAAACGCCGCCAACCTGACTTCGGTCAACCGGCCCGGAGCTGAATCGAAGGAAGGTCACGCACCCCAGGCTTTCTGCGGACTCCCGCGTCAACAGGCTTCGGCTCGCCAGCGTCCCCATTGGAGCACCGCTAGCACGCGGCGAGAATCCAGTTCCCTGCCCCTCGTCGGGCAGCAAGTGCACGACGAGGGCGTCGAGGTCGTCTGAGAGACAGCGAGCGGCCGACTCGTAGCCGCCATGCTCGAGTTCTGAGATCAGGACTCGCGATCGGGGCCTGCCGTCCTTGATTGACGTCGCGTCGGTGAGCGCTGAGGGCGGGTACGCCATTGGGGGATACCTGCCGTCCAATTCGAAACCGCAGACGTCCTCAAGCGATGGGTGCAGGCAATGCGCAAGGCGGGCGTGAGCGCCACAACCGAGGGAGGGCATGGAGAGTGCTCTCGTCCGCTCTCTCGTGGGCTGTCGAGGACGAGAAGTGGCCACTCTCGACCAACGGCTGTCTGACGATGCAGCGCTGCCGCGGGATGCGGCGGGCCTCGCGTCGTGCCGGCACCGGAGTCGCCCGCCGGTCTGCGTCGGGCAAGCGCCGCGACGATCTCGCATCGTGGGCGCTGCCCCCTCGCGGTCGAGCGTATTCGCCTCGTGATGCTCGAGCGCCCTGATCGGGTTCCCCCTGCTCGCGCTCCGCGACGCCTCCGTGGTTTGCGTCCAGTACGGCCTCGGTATGCGGAACCAGGAGGTGTGGCCTCACGGTCGGCGATGTCTCCGGCCGGCGTGCCTCCATCCGAGAGGTGCTCAGCTACGGAGCTCTGGACGCCGGCAAGACAGAGGGCGCCACCGGCCCGTCGCCCCGACCACCGATCGACGCCCTGGCGGACGACCTCATCGCCTGGAAGGCCGCCCTGCAGGCGCACGGCTATGCGACCGCCGATGACGACTTCCTCTTGCGCAGCGGCCTCGGCGGCCACGGCGCGCCCGGCGGCCACATGACCGGCACAAGCCCACAAGTGGCCGAGCAAGTACTTCACACCCACCGTCCGCCAGGTTGAGGAGCACTGGCCAAAAAAGCGCTGCGAAATCCTCGGTTCAACCCCCTATTCGCTCCGCCGCGGAATGATCTCGCTGCGCATCCGCGCGGGCGAAGGCCGACAGACGATGCCAAGCAATGCGGCACCAGCGTCGACATGCGGAGCGCAACTACTCGTTCGTAACCGAGGGCCTCGAAGACGAAGGACCCAAACCCGCAGAGGAACGACTCCATGCCCGGCAGCTCGCCCTCGCCGGCAGCACGCGCCAGCTACGGGTCGCGTGACGCTGCAGTCCACCCGACATCCGGATGAACGGGCCCCAGAAGCGTGAGCTACGCTTGCGCGCAGCAGCGGCCGACCGAAATTTTGCAGCACCGTTGCAGTACACAACCTGGCAACGATGGGGCAGAACCCAGGAAATCCCTGCAAACGCCGACGTAGCTCAGCTGGTAGAGCACTTCACTCGTAATGAAGGGGTCCCCGGTTCGATTCCGGGCGTCGGCTTTGGTCGATATGCAGGGATTTTGTCCGAGCCATCGTTCCGTGCGGTGGGCTTTGACATCCGCTTAGCGTCCCCAGCTCTCCTCTCCTTGAGTGGTCGAGGCGATTCGATCAGGCCCGCTTGCCGGCGCAAGCCATGCGGTCCTGTTCCGCGCTGAAAGACCAAGGAATAGTGTGTCGGGGGCACGGATGCTCCGTGCGTGTCCGGCTAGCCCCGCCAAGGACACGCACTCGCGGCCCGCGACCCCACGTCCGTACCCGGTGGTCGCGGGCCGCTCCCTTCTCGACGAGTTGGTTGGAGGGACCCGCGTAAGGGGTCCTCCGAGCGCCCTGTCGCGGATGTCTACGCCAGGACCGTTGGCTCGGATCACGCGAAGGCCTGCCCTGCGGCCGCCGCCGTCATATTGCGGCCGGCTGCTAGCGGGCTACCGAACGCGTTGCGGGCCTGTCCCGCCCCGGACAGACCCGCATCGCTCACAGCCCCCTTAGCCATCCATGGCTCTGGCCACGAACTGCCTATGTCTCTTACAACGCCTCACCGGGGCCAAGGTTGGTCAAAGCTGCACAAACCTGCCGAAAGAGGATTGGAGGGCCCAGGAACTGATGGTGATCGCGATGTTTTCGGCGACTCCGGATAAACAAGGGCCCGCCGAGGGGGCGCTGGGCGGGCCCTGAAGAGGCATCGTGCCTCAACCGTGCAGTCTTCTCCGCCTCCGTAAGCCCAACCTAAAGCCCCAGCTGGGCTGATGGGCGGCAATGGTCCGTAGGCCGGCCATTGGCTTGCTTCGGCTCCCCGAGACGATTGCACGAGTCCGCGATCCGGATCCTCGCCCTGATGAAGGGAAGTCTCCCCGATGTGTGGTCCCTAGCCGCGGGCTCGGCCTTGGCCAGGGACAGTTCGCGGTCGGTGACGGGTCGATTGGACAGTGTGTCTCGCGGGGTGTAGGGTTGCGCAAAGACGGGGCATATTTGTAGCGTCTGGGACTTGCGAGGTTGTGTACCTCGTTGTTGCGAGGCCTTTCGCGGGGGGGCGGATGATCGGGTATTGGCGGCGTTGGCGCGACCGGGTAAGTGCGGGGCGGTGGGCGCGCACGCGAGCGTGTGCACGGCTGTGATGACCGGCACTCTCTGTCATGGGCCGCTGTCACTTCGTCTGCCAACTCGGTCGGCGCATCTGTTGCCATGCGGCGCCTGGACACTGGGCAGCTCGGCCTCGACTCCTGTGCGGTCACGGCGACGAGCGGCGATGCCCACGTGCCCCCGGTGTACAAGCGAACCGCTCAGCCTCCACACAGCGATGGGGGTCGCCGGCGACGTCTGCAATCCGAGCGTGAGCCGGGAGACGGCCTTCACGGTCATGTCAACGACAAACCGCTGCGCTCCCGCCCGGTGCTGCGGCGTCGAACGCGCGCCGCATCGAGTTCGGCACCGACGAGACAGGCGACTGCCATGACGCCAACCCATCGACAGGATCGAGGATCGCCCGGCGGTCTGGGCCGATCCCGTTCGCAAACCCAACACCAGGAGGTGTGCTTTTCATGCGATGGCTGCAGTACATCAAGAGGTCGCCGGCGCTGATCGTCTCGTTGATTGCACTGGTTGCCGCCACTGCCGGCACGGCCACGGCAACCAGCGGAAGTGGTGATGCAACCGGCGGGAGTCGTCACACAGGCCGAGCCCATGCCGCGAAGCACGGCCTTCGCGGCCCGCGGGGGTTCCGGGGCCGGCGCGGATTCACCGGACCACAAGGACCAAAGGGGGACCGCGGCGCGCCGGGAGCTGCAGGAGCGCCAGGAGCGCCAGGAGCGCCAGGAGCGGCGGGTGCGATCGGGCCGTCCGACGGCTTCGTGAACAGCCGGCCGGCGGCGACCGGTCTCCCGGCCGGCGCGGACACTGTCGTGGCACAGCTGAGCCTGCCCCCGGCCAGCAGCTACATCGTCACTGCAGCGACGGAGTTGGGCAGCAACGGCGCTGGCGGGGTGGTCAGCTGCACGTTGCTGGAGAACTTCAACCCGATCGGCGGGGGTTCGGCCTCCCTTCCCGCGTTGACTAGGTTCACGCAGACGGTGACGCTCACTGCGGCCACGACGGGCGGCACGATCAAGCTGAGCTGCAATCCGGACAGCGCCGGTCAGGCGCGCAACAGCGTGATCACCGCGATCAAGGTCGGTGCGCTGCACACGACTCCGTAGGCCACGACCCCGACTCCCGCGGAGGGGAGCGAGCTCACCGCGGCCGGTTGGACCCGCGACTCGATCTCCTCCGTCGGGAGTTCTCCATCGTGGGGTCGGGGGACGACGCGCCGCGCGTCAGGCCTCCGGCCTACGGACCGGTGTCGAGCGGCGCGCCGCCGAACCCCAGCTCGTTGCCGTCGGGGTCGCGATAGAGCACCTTGCGCACTCCGTTGGCGTACGTCTCGCGCGCGTCGGGCTCGAGCCCGCGGGCAGCGACGGCGGCTGTGTGGGCATCGAGATCGTCGAGGAAGATCGTCACCACGCAGTTGCCGGCGCCATCGGCACGCTCCACGGCGTAGATCGACCGCTCCTCGGCAAGCGTCCACACCGCCTCGGTGGGGTGGGGGAAGAACGTCGGCTCACCCAGCAACCGCTCGTACCACGGTCGGGCCGCTTGGAAGTCCCGCACGCGCAGACCCGCGAAGAGGTGCAGCGACATCGCCGCGAGTTTAGGTCAGTGACAGCAGTCTCACCGCCGCCGGTGAGGTGACGAGGCGTTCAGTGCCAGGGCGGCGCGAATGGCGGGCGATCGTCGCGGCGATGACGGTCGCCGGGGAAACTACCGCCGTGGACAATTCTCAGATCGCGGACCGTCTCGATGCGTTCGCGTCGTTGCTCGAGCTCCTTGAGGCCAACCCGTATACGGCCCGTGCCTACCGCCGCGCCGCCGACACGATCCGGGGCGCCGCCGTGCCCGTCGCTGAGCTGGTGCGGTCCGGGCGAGTGCAGGAGTTGCGAGGGATCGGTGCGGGAATCGAGGCGCGGCTGCGCGAGCTGATCGAAACGGGAGAGATCGCCGAGCTGGCAGAGCTCGAGCGTGAAGTCTCACCAGATCTCGTCGGCCTGGGCCGCTACCTCGGGCTCGGCACGAAGCGCTCGATCGACCTGGCGCGGTCGCTCGGCGTGCGCACCGCCGCCGAGGTTCGCCGGGCGGCGGCGGAGGGCCGGCTGCGGACCGTCCCGGGGATCGGACCGAAGACCGAGGCACGACTCCTTGACGCGCTCGCCCGCGAGGGCGAGGCGCAACCGCAGAGGGGACTTCTGCTCAGCCGCGCCTGGGAGCTCGTCGGAGGCATCGCGGCCGCGCTCGACGGGGAGGCGGCGGGCGACGTGCGCCGGTGGTGTGATGCCTGCCGGCGGCTATCCGTTGTTTGCGCCGCGGCGGATCCCGACCCTCTGCTGGCGCGCTTTGCCGCGCTGCCCCAGATCGTCGCGCTCGTCGAGCAGGTCCAGCGGCGTGCGGTGGGTGTGACGCTCGATGGTGTGCCGGTCGAGCTCGTCGCCGCCGAGCCCGAAAGTTTTGGCACGGCGCTTATGCGCGCCACGGGCTCGCCGGCGTACGTCGCCGCGCTCGAGCCGCTACCGGAGGCGCCCGACGAGGAGGCGGTCTACAGCCGGTTAGACCTGCCCTGGTGTCCGCCGGAACTGCGCGAGGAGCCGTTCCGCGGCGAGCCGCCGCCCCTCGTTGTGCCGGAGGACATCCGGGGCGACCTGCACTGCCACACGACATGGTCGGACGGACGGGCGAGCGTCGAGGAGATGGCCCGGGCCGCTCTGCAGCGCGGCTACGAATACCTCGCGATCTGCGATCACACGCCGGCCGTGGGCGCCGTCCGCGGGCTGACGCCGGACGACGTGCGCCGCCAGGCCGAGGAGATCGCTGCCGCGAATGAACTGCTGGCGCCGTTTCGCGTGTTGCGCGGGATCGAGTGCGACATCCTCCCTGACGGGCGGCTTGACCTTCCCGACGACATCCTCGCGGAGCTCGACTGGGTACAGGCAAGCGTGCACGGGGGACAGCGGATGCCGCGCCCGGACATGACCAAACGCGTCGAGGCGGCGCTGCGCAACCCGAGCGTGCGTTGCCTCAGCCATCCGACGGGGCGCTACATCAATCGTCGGCCCGAGAACGCGCTCGACCTGGAGCGCGTGTTCGAAGTCGCCCTTGAGGAACGGGTCGCGCTGGAGGTCAACGGCCTCCCGCCCCGCCTCGACCTGGGTGGCGAGCACGTCCGCGATGCATTGCGAGCCGGCGTACAGATCGTCTGCTCGACCGACGCGCACTCAGTGCGCGGACTTGAGAACATGACATTCTCCGTTGCCACGGCTCGCCGGGGCTGGGCGACGCCCGCGAACGTCCTCAACACGCGACCGTTATCCGCGATCCTCGATCGAGTGCAACGCCTCCCTTGAGTCGACGCTAAATGAAGTCGTTGCCCGTCAGGACGTAGACGAAGGGGACGAACGGAACGATCGCGGCGATCGCCCAGGTGAGTTTCGCGATCAGGCCGAGGTCGCTGCGAAGGACGAGATTGATCCAGATCAGCACGACCGCAACCGGGTGCAGGATGCACAGCAGTAGTTCCAGGACTTTCTTCACGGCGACTCCTCGTCTGGGCGGCGCGGCCGCCGCTTGCATGTCCCAGAGATGTAGCACGGGTGTTGAACCGTCGCCCACCGGTCGAGTTCTTCGAGGATGGCGCACGGCCGGTAGCCGGCCGCCTCAATGGGAGTCGGTCGCTGACCGCGTGCGCCGCTTCCACAGTCGCCGAGTGATGTAGGCGACGATGAGGACGGCCACAGCGACGGCGAAGTAGGTGGAATAGCGGGTCGCGTCGTTGTAGATCGTGTTGATGTGGCTGCCCGAGAAGTAACCGACGCTGGTCCAGACGGCGACCCACAACGCTGCCCCGAGGGCGTTGAAGGCCAGGAACTTCGCCCAGTGCATGCCCGTGATGCCGGCGATGATGCCGTTGGCTTGGCGCAGGCCTTCGATGAACCGGGCGACCGCTACGACCTTGCCGCCGTGACGGTCGAAGAAGGCGGTGGTCTTATCGAGCCGTTCGGGGGTGAGCAGGATGTATCGGCCGAAGCGTTCAACGAGGCGCCGCCCCCCAAAATGGCCGATCGCGAAGCCGATGTTGTCGCCGATCACCGCCGCGACAAATCCGATGAGGCCGACCAGAAGGATGTTCAGGCGCCCGGTACCCGCGTAGACGGCGCCGAGAATCAGGATCGTCTCGCCGGGGACCGGTACCCCGAAGTCCTCGAGCACAACGAACCCCGCGACCGCGAGGTAGCCATAGTTGTCCAACGTCGGCTCGAGCGTGTGCAGAACACCGGGGAGATGCGGGGGGAGCACGACCTCATCATGCCCGACCCCGTCGGCTCGTCGATGAGCGTGAGGTCCGCGCATGCTTCCGCCACCTCCGGTGAGACTTGCCTTGCGGCCGTTGCGGGTCAGCCCAGTAGCTGCTCCACGGCAAGCTCGAGGGCCTCAGCGCGGGTGTGTGTGCCATGGTCGGCGGCCATGAAGTGATGGCCGATCGCGAGTGAGAAGGCGAGCACGGAGCGGGCCTCGACCTCCGCGTCGTCGCTGCAGAAGGCTTTGAACAGGGAGCGGAGGTATTCCATCCGTCGGTTGTCGACCCGTCGCAGACGCTCGGCGACGGCGGGGTTGCGTCGCGACCAGTCACGGATGGCGAGCTCGATCGGCAGCAGCTTTCCGCTGAAGGTGAGGGCGCCGGCGCGGATGATTTTTGCGCGGGGGTTACCGCCGCCGCGTTCGACCTGCTCGAGGACCTCGTCGGTCGCGGCTTTTTCCCAGGCGTCGAGCATCGCCTCAAGCAACGCGTTTCGGTCCTCGAATTGCCCGTAGAAGCTGCCGCGGGTGACCCCGAGCGACTTGGCCAGAGGCTCGATCCGCACGGCGTCCGGGCCGCCCGCGGCGAGTGATTGCAGGCCCTTCTCGATCCAGGAGGCGCGGGGTGTGCGGGTCGGAGGCGCCATCGCCTCGTCTATTGGATTCGCGGCGTGGTTGACATGACTGTCGATGATGCCTAGCCTCCATATATACAGCACTGTATATATGGAGGGATCACGATGACAACCCAAGCAGATCGCGTCGTGCTGCCTGGCCGGGTACGCCAGGTCTTGCTCCCAGCAGATGCCCGAGCGCTCAGCACCCTGGCTCGAGTCGACTACGAAGATGCCTTCATCGTCGAGGCCGGCGGCGAACGAACGGCTGAGCAGTGGACGCGCGAGGTGTTTGACCACGCCCCGCTGGCCGTCCGCGCCCGCCTGGTCTCAGGCTGGGTGGGGCTCGGCCTCAAACTCGATGCACCCTGGTCCGCCGACCATGTGCTCGGCTGGAGCGTGCAGCAGCGCAGCCCCGGAGTCGTCCTGCTCGCCGCGGAGTCAGTGCTCGGGCTCCACGCCGAGTTGCTGTTTCGAAGCGAACCGGGGGGGCTGCTGTTCGCGACGCTCGTTCAACAGGACAACCCGGCGGCACGAGCCGTGTGGGTCCGCATCACCTCCACGCACCAGCAGGTCGTGCGTTCGCTCCTGGACCATGCTGTCCGCCGCGCGGAAGGCGGATGAGGCGACGGGGAGTAGGAGTTCGGGCGACGGCTGTGACAAGGCCCGCGAAGGCTCGAGCTCCGGCGGTAGTCTCGCGGCATGGCCGAACCCTCCTCGCGCCGGTTCGGCCGCCGTCCCGCCCGGACGCCGAGCCTTCCGACAGATGCCGACTGGGAGCGTTCGTCTGTGCTCGAGCCCCGCTCCGCGTCTCGTCATCCGGAGCTGATCAGCGACGGCAGCGGGTTGCCGTTTGCCCCGGCTGCACTGACCGGCGCCGCTGGAGGACTCGACACCGATGATGGCGCGGTTGGAGTGCTCGTGGCGACGATCGCCCGTCAGGCGAAGACGAACGCGGTCGGACGGTCCTGGCTGCCCTGGAAGCGAGCGAGCGCGCCGCCCAAGCCGGCGGCGAGCGCGCCGAGCCTCGACGGCTGGCGGGTAGCAGCGCGCACCGCCGAAGAGGTCCTGTTCGCGCACGGGCGGCCTCCCAAGCTCGTCACGGTGGCTGTACGCCGGGAGTCAAGGCGCCGCGCGTGGACGTGCATCGCGGTCAGCTCGGGACGACCGTTGCGTGCGACGCGCGGCGGTATCCGGGCCTCCGGCTGGCGCTTGGACCCCGCCCACGAAGCTGACCCCGCACAGCGGGAGTTGCGTGTCCTCGTGACCGAGCAGACGTGGGCCGGCGGACACCGGGCCGACGACCGCCTGCTCGCGCCCGACCTTCACGTCGGCGAGGACGAGTTGGTCCTGACGATGTTCGTGACCCCGCGACCGGGATTCCAGATCAGGGCGCCGAACCCGGAGACCCCGGCGCGGGTCGCGCTCCCTTGTCCGCTGGGGCGGCGACGGATCATTGACGGCGCCCTCTTCGGGGAGTGCCCCACCCGCCGCCCGGTGAGCGAGCACAACGAGGGCGACTAGGCTCGATGACCGATGACTCCCCTTCCGGCTCTCTCCCTGCGCGCGCTGACAAAGCGCTATGACGGCGGCCTGCTCGCGCTCGACAACTTCAACCTGGAGATCCCGGACGGCGAGTTCTTCGGCCTGCTTGGCCCCAACGGCGCCGGCAAGACGACGTTGATCAGCGCCGTGTGCAACCTGATCCGGATCACGTCTGGAGACATCGAGATCTTCGGCCAGCCGCATCATGACCCGGAGGCCCGGCGGATGATGGGTCTCGCCGAGCAGGACGTCAACCTCGATCGATTCCTCGATGTCGAGGAGACGCTCGTCTATCACGGCGGCTATTACGGAATGAGCCGGCCCGAGGCGTTGCGGCGCGCGCGGGAGATGATGGACGTCTTCGATCTCCGCGCCAAGGCTGGGGTGCGGGCGCCGAGCCTCTCGGGCGGCATGCGTCGGCGGCTGCTGCTGGCGCGGGCGCTGATGCACGAACCGCGGCTGGTGATTCTGGACGAGCCGACCGCCGGGGTTGACTTCGAGCTGCGGATCGAGCTGTGGCGATACATCCGGCGACTCCACGAGCAGGGCACCACGATTCTGCTCACGACCCACTACCTCGAGGAGGCGGAGGAGCTCTGCCAGGACGTCGCCCTCATCCGCGGCGGTCGTCTGCTGGCCCGTGACAGTCCGACCGGGCTGCTGGACGCCTTTGATGCCGACTCGCTTGCCGACGTCTACGTGAAGGCGATGGCGGCGGCAGCATGAGCGCGTCGGCGGCCGCCCAGGAACGCCTGACGCCGACACGGCCGGGGCTGCTGGTTCGCCGGCGCGGGCTCATCTCTCTGGCCGGCCGCGAAGTCCTGCGCGTTCTCAAGCTCTGGACGCAGACCGTGGCCGCCCCCGTGGTGGCCTCGTTTCTGTTCATCCTGGTGTTCGGTCTCTCGCTGAGCGGACGCATCCGCCACGTCGACGGTTTTGACTACCGGGAGTTCATCGTCCCCGGCCTGATCACCATGGCGATGGTGCAGGCCGCCTACACCAATAACGCCTCGTCGGTGTTCCAGTCGCGGTTCGACCGGTATCTCAATGACGTACTGGCCTCGCCGATGCGCAACTGGGAGATCAACCTGGGTCTGTCGCTCGGCGGCGTCGTACGAGCGCTCCTGATCGGGGTTGCCCTGTTGCTGCTGGCCCTGCCGATCACCCATGTGCCGATCCACGAGCCGCTCGTACTCGTGGTTTCCGTGGCGCTTGGGTTGACGCTGTTCTCCTCGCTGGGGGTCGTCGTCGGGATCTACGCCAAGACGTGGGACCACGCCGGCTTCGTCCAGAACATCCTGATCGTGCCGCTGAGCTTCCTCGGCGGCGTCTTCTACTCGGTGTCGACTCTGCCCTCGCCGTGGAGCGAGGTCTCGCACGCCAACCCGATCTTCTACCTGGTGCAAGCGGTGCGCTACGGGTTTCTGGGGACCAGCGATGTGCCCGTCGGGATCGCCCTCGGCATCACCGCCGCGCTGGCGGTCCTCACCGTCGTCTGGAGCGCGTGGCTGTTTCACAGCGGGCACAAGCTCAAGCCCTGATCACGCTGACCGTCTTCGGGTCAGTGCGCGGCAGGTACCCAGGGACCGACGCCGCTGATGCGCCGCACCGCGTAGCGCACGATGAAGCCGCCCTCGCGCCTCGGTGCGGGAAACTCAGAGGTCGGATCCATGTAGACCTTCGCGAGGCGGTTGAGCAGGTCCCACGCCCCGCCGGGCTCGATGACCGCCGTCGCGCGCAGGACGGCGTACTCGTTCAGGAAGGTGCCGGGAACGCGAGGCGCGACAAACGACAACACCACCTGCGGGTCGCGCTCGATGTTGCGATGCTTGCGCTGGTTGGTCATGTGGCCGCTGACGATGTCGTCACCGTCCAACCCGATCCAGATGACGGTCACCTGCGGGGTGCCGTCGGAATTGACCGTCGTGAGGTGGGCGAGCGGCCCGGACTCGATGAGTTCGCGGAGCTCGGCCGGCAGAGGAGTGGTCATGGCCATCGTCTGACAGACCTAGGCGCGCTCGAAGTCGTGTCGCGAAGCGATCGGTCCCATCAAAAAACCGCACCGGCGAGTCGCTCTGGTTGCTGAACGTATGGACGCGCCGGCGTCAATCCGCTCCCCCTCGCCCTGACCGTGGTGCGTCGGGTCGGTCATCGGCGCAACCATACGCCGCCACGGTCGTGTTGGGCAAACCAAACCCGAGCGCGTTGGAGGGGGACATGGTGTGGGCGGTCAGTGCGCGTAGGGATCCTGCGCCGCGCGGTCCTCGGAGAGCGAATCGCGCGAGCGGGTGACGAGCTCCTCGATCGCGTCGGCCACATGGATCGGCGCGATGTTGTAGTCGCCGCGGTCCACGCGGAGCCGGTGGGCCATGAGCAGGACGTCGGCGTGTGTGTGTCCCGCTGGCGGGACAAAGCGGTAGGAGGCCAGTTCGATCAGAAGACCGAGCGGATCGGTGAAGTAGATCGAGTCCATGAACCCGCGATCCTTGACCCCGCTGTGCTTGATCCCGCGCTCGTCCAGCCGTTGCACCGTCTGTGCGAACGTCGCCTGGGACACCGCGAAGGCGAGATGGTGGACACAGCCGGGGTCGGTCGGCGTGCGCTCGGGGTCGGGCGTGCGCTCCTCGTTGGTGAAGACGGTGATCAGGCGCCCGTCGCCCGGATCGAAGTACAGGTGGCTCTCCGCCGCGTTGTCGAGGTTGGGCTGCTCGAAGACGAACGGCATCCCGAGCACGCCCTCCCAGAAGCCGATCGAGGTCTGGCGGCCGGCTCCCACGAGCGTGATGTGGTGCACGCCTTGACTTTGGATCTTTCGCATGACCGTCATTGTCCTTTCGGGCTCGATGTCACCGCCGCCGCCGGGCAGCTGTCACCGGTGGCCGCGGCCAGCCACTGGACCGCGGAGGGGATGTGGGAGGGGTCGATCTGATGGCCGGCGTCTGACTCGTGGTAGCTGACGGGCAGGCCTCCGGCGTCGAGCAGCTCATGGGCGCGCCGCGCGAACCCCACCTCAATGATTGGGTCGCGACGCCCGTGGGCGATGAACACCGGTAACCCCGCGCGAGAGCCGAGGTCGGGCTGCCACCCCACGACGCTGGGGATGAACCCGGAGAACGCCAGGATTCCCGCCGGGGTTGGTCGCTCACCGGCGAGGCCGAGCGCGTAGCTCATCACCGATCCCATCGAGAAGCCTCCGAGTACCGTGCGTTCGGGGGCGATGCCGGTGCGTTCCCAGACCTCGTCGTGGAAGCCGGCGAGGCTGACGTAGGCGTGGCGGAACGTGTCCGGGTCGGGGTAGCCGACACGAGGCACGGTGTACCAGTGGTAGCCGCCCCGGGCCGGCACGGTCAGCGGTCCTCGGGGGGTGACGACGCGCAGCCGTCGCTGCGGGTCCAGGACGTCGGCGAGCCCAAGCAGGTCGTGCTCGTCGGCGCCGCGTCCGTGATGAAGGATGAGCAGGCCGGCGGCGTCTCCCGACGCCGGCCGCTCGCGGTGGATCAGGCTCATGGCTACGCCTCCTGGCGGGCTGCGGCGCGAGGGTTGGTGAGCGGGGTCAGATGGCGTTCGAGCTGCGGGCGAAGATGCTCGTGCTGGCGGGGAAGTCGCAGCTCCTCTCCGAGGTGCTCGGGGTCCTCGTCGACGGCGAACCCGGGCGAGGTGGTCGCGATCTCGAACAGGACGCCTTGCGGCTGGCGGAAGTAGATCGCGTTGAAGTAGTCACGGTCGATCACCGGCGTGACCTGCGTCCCCGCCCGGGCGACGGTTTCTCGCCAGCTCAGGTGCTCTCCGTCAGGGCTATGCCAGGCGATGTGGTGCACGGTGCCGGCGCCGGGGATCCCGCGCTCTGTCGAGCTGTCATAGCCCCAGTGGAAGTGGCGCTCGTCGCCCTGGAGGCGGTACTCGCCCCCGCCGTGATCGGTGAAGCCGAGCGTCTGGGTCAGCAGCTCCCGGTCGGCGTCCAGTCCCCGGGCGACGAAGGCGCGGGCGCCCTCGACACCGAGGATCGCGTGCTCGGCCGGGACCCCCGGATGCTCGGCGCGCAGCGGCGGATTGCCGTCCCGGGCGACGACGAGCTGCAGGCGCAGGCCGTCGTCGTCGGTGAACGCCAGCGAACCTTCGCCACGCTCACTCGCGTACCCCTCGGCCGCCAGTCGCTCAGTCCAGAAGGCCAGCGAATCCTCGGAGCCGACGCCGAACTGGACGGTGTGGATCATGCCCGCGCCCGCTCGGCCGTGCTCGGCGCCGGCGAACTCGAACCAGGTGAGGATCGATCCCGGCGAGCCCTGCTCGTCGCCGAAGTACAGGTGGTAGGCCTCGGGCGCGTCGAAGTTGACCGTCTTCTTCACCAGCCGCAGGCCGAGGACGTCCGCATAGAAGTCGACGTTTCGCTGCGCGTCGCCGGTGATCATCGTGATGTGGTGCATGCCTTCGAGCGTCATCGTTCTCCTCACAGGGGTGGGCTCAACGCCCGAAAATAGTTGTAGAAGCAACTATACAGGAATCTGATTGCATGCACAACTATCGTCTCACCCGTTCGCTTACGGAGGGTCGCCGGTCGCGCACGCACCATTAGCTCCGAAACGCGCGGCGGTCGCCGCTCAGGCCCCGCCTTTATAGTTGTATGCACAACCACAAGTGCTATGTTTTCGGTGGTATGACAACCGCAGAGCCACCCGTTGGTGCCCCGTTCGCAAGGCATGAGCTCGGCGCCTGGCGCGGGATGCTCGAGGTCCACGCTCGGGTCACCCAACAGCTCGATGCCCAGATGCACGTCGAGCACGGGCTCTCGGTGTCGGCCTATGAAGTCCTGATGTTCCTCGCCGATGCGCCGGAGCGGCGCATGCGCATGTCCGACATTGCCCAGCGGGTCCTTCTCAGCCGCAGCGGCTGCACGCGCCTCGTTGACCGCCTCGTCGATTTGGGCTACGTCACGCGCTGCGCTGCCACCACCGACGGCCGCGGCCTGTACGCCGAGCTGACCGACGCCGGCCTGGAGAAGACCAAAGCCGCTCGCGCCACCCACCGCGAAGGCGTCCGGCGGTTCTTTCTCGAGCACCTCACGACGACCGACCAGATCGCCCTCGGGGACATCTGGACCCGCTTCCACGCTGTCTCGATGCCGCCGGTCATGCTCTGACAGGCGAAGAACCCGCCTCCACGCCCCGGAGGGTGCGAAGGCGGGTCGGACCGTCCTGCGAGGATCAGGCCGCCAGGTCGTAGGCGCTTACGCCCGTCCTGGCCGCCTTGATCCGCTGCTCGATGCTGGTCAGTTCACTCAGAACGTGAGCATCGTCAGCTGCCGGTAGTAGCTCGCCACGGCGTTGCATCAGCTCGGCGAGATGGTCGGCGACCTCGGATTGGTCGGCCTTAGGCTTCGTTGCAGAAGTCATCGTTGCTCCTTTGGGTCTGTCTTTCCGTTATCGACAATAGAACGGAATGCCTACAGCGGCGGTCTGGTCACTTCACCCAGGCGTGCGCGGCGTTGCCTTCGGCCCAGGGCGGGGCTATGGTTGCCGGAAAGCGACCGAGGGACCGGGAATGCTCTCTGACGATGGTGTCGTTCGCGATCTGGAGGGCGTCTTCGCGGGGGACGTGTTGGCGCCCGGGGATGGGCAGTATGAGACAGCGCGCCGTGTGTGGAACGGGATGGTCGACCGACGGCCGGCGGTGATCGCGCGGTGCGTCGACGAGGACGATGTCGTGCGGGCGCTTGCTGTGGCGCGCGACCGGGGGCTCCCCGTGGCGGTGCGGGGCGGTGGCCACAATGTCGCCGGGAACGCGATGTGCGAAGGGGGCGTCGTGATCGACCTGTCGGCTCAGAAGGACGTCAGCGTCGATCCCGAGCGGCGGACGGCGCGCGTGCAGCCGGGCGTTCTGCTCGGCGAGCTCGATCGCGCCACGCAGGCACACGGGCTTGCAACCCCGACGGGCAACGTGTCGATGACGGGGGTCGCCGGGCTGACCCTCGGCGGCGGGCTGGGATGGATCGCGCGCAAGCACGGGCCGACATGCGACAACCTGCTGTCCGCCGACGTCGTGACGGTCGGCGGTGAGCGAGTGCGAGCCAGTCCCGACGAGAACGCCGATCTGCTGTGGGGGCTGCGAGGGGGCGGCGGCAACTTCGGCGTCGTGACGTCGTTCCAATACCGGCTTCACCCGGTCGGCCCACAGGTCCTGGCCGGCGGTGTGGTGCACGCCTTTGCCGACGCCCCGGAGCTGTTTCGGTTCCTGGGGAATTTCGTCGCCCAAGCCCCCGACGAGCTGTCGGTCACCGCGTCGACGTTCCGAGCCGCACCGGCGATGCCGGTGCCGCCGGAGATGCACGGCGAGCTCGTGATCGTCCTGGCGGTCTGCTTCGCGGGTGACCTGACCGCCGGTGAGGAGATCCTGCGCCCGCTGCGAAGCTTCGGGCGCCCACTGCTCGACGGCATCGCGCCGATGCCGTACACGGCACTTCAGAGCGGGTCCGATGCGGCCTATCCCAATGGTCAGCACAACTATTGGAAATCGCACTACATCGATGAGCTCACCGACGACGTCATCGCCACGATCATCGAGCATGCGCCGCGGATGAGCTCGCCGCTGTCGTCGTTCTACCTGCAGCACCTCGGCGGCGCGATCGCCCGCGGGGATACCACGAGGGCTGCGTTCGGCCATCGCGACGCGTTGTTCGACTTCGCGATCCTGACCGTGTGGCGGGATCCCACTGAGACCGCCGAACACGTGACGTGGGCGCGCGACTTCTTCGACGGCATGCAACCCCACGCCAGCGGCGTCTACGTCAACAATCTCGGCGCGGAGGGCGCGGAGCGCGTCAGGGCCGCGTACGCACCGCGGACCTACGAGCGGCTGGTCTCGCTCAAGGAGACCTACGATCCGCACAACGTCCTTCGCGTGAACCAGAACATCGCGCCGCGCGCTTCGTGAGGACAGCCGGGTCGGTGGTCAGCGCGAGCCGCAGCGTGCCTGGCCCGCTTCGCTCTCCTCCCACGCCGTCGGCCGACCGCGACCCGGCCTACGGCAGACCCGCGTGCGGGACCTCGACGGCGGTCGTCAACAGCACGGCGTCGCGTGCCGGGCGGCGGTTGGTCTCCAGGAAGTCCGGGGCCGCGCAGAGCAGGAGGGTACGCCCGTCATCGCCACCGAGTGCGCACGCGAAGCAGCCCAGACCCTCGGGAGTGCGGACCTCGTCGACGATCGCGCCGCCGGGTGCGATCCGGATGCAGCGTCCGCCGGCCTCGTCGGCAGCCCAGATGTGCCCTTGGGCGTCGAGCGTGCATCCGTCCGGCCCGACCGCGATCTGGGGGAGCATCTGCTCCAGCGGTGCCAACGCTGGGGTGGGCGCCAGCTGGGCCCAGATCCGGCGGTCGACCAGGGACCCGCCGGCGGCGATCGTAAACGCGGTGTATCGACAGCCGGCGGTCTCCCCGACGATCAGCGTGTGCCCGTCCGGTGTGATGACCGAACCATTGGGGAACAGGAGCTTCTCGGCGACGACGGCGACGGTGCCGTCCGGGTCGACGCGCATCAACGGAGCCAACCGTGGATCGGCAAACGCCATCAGGTCAAAGCCGAAGCATCCGACCCACGCCCGCCCCTCGTTATCGACGACCATGTCATTGAGCGAGCTGTCGGTGAACGCGCTGAGATCGCCGTGAACGCTCAGCTGACCGTTGCGGTCGTCTCGCAGCACGCGCTGGTCCTTCATCGAGACAACGAGCAGCGAGCCGTCGGGCAGCCACCCCAGACCTGACGGCTGGTGCTCGACCTCCAAGACCAGCTCCTCCGTGCCGTCGACTCCGACGGTGTAGACCGCCTCGCGGTAGAAGTCCGAGACCCACCAGCGACCGTCGTGCCACCGAGGCGACTCATAGAACGACCCGCCTTCGACGAGCGGGCGAAGCGCACGGTCGCTCATCGCACAACCATATGCGAACTGGCGATACGCCGTGACGCTTTCGGGACGGGTCCCGGACCGGCTATTACTGGCTCCCGTCGGGACATCGGCTGCTGAGCGTGCCGGCGACATCCTCATGTTTGGCGCCGACCTGCCGATCTAAGTCGCATGGGGACATCGGGGCCGCCGTCGGGACGTGTCGGACAGCCGCTGTACGGCGAGCCATCGTTTCGCCCGGAGCGCAGTCACAGACAGCAGATCGCCGCAGGTGTGGTCGTGACGGCTCTCGCGGGACTGGCGTTCTTTCTCTTCGGCTCGGGCGGCACCCAGCTCAGCGGCCCGATCGCCAACGCCGCGACGGTGTCCCAACGGACGGCCGGTTATCGGATGCGCATGGCGATCGACCTGACGTCCTCAGCGCTGGGCGCCCCGGTCACCGCCACCGGGCGCGGTGTCGTCGACCTTCGTGACCGGGCCACCTCGATGTCGATGGTGATGGATCTCGGCGACGATCCCCAGGTGGTCCAGCAGCTGGGCGGCAGCACGATGCGGATTGACACGATCACGCATGGTGCCGTGGTCTACGTGAAGCTGCCGGCCGTACTGACCTCCGCATTGACGACGTCTGGCAAGCAATGGATGAAGGTCGATCTCGCCAAGCTGTCCAGCCTCCCGGGACTCTCCTCGCTCGCCAGCAACCCGACGTCAGGCGACCCCAGCCATATCCTGCAGTCGCTCCGATCCGCCTCTGACACCGTCGTGAATGAGGGGCGCCAACGGGTGAACGGGGTCGAGACGACCCACTATCAGGCGCAGCTCAGCCTGGCTCGCCTCGCCGACGGTCTCCCGCCCGCGCAACGGGCCGCCGAGAACCAGGCGCTTTCCACCCTGAAGAAGGCCCTTCCCGCGGGCCAGTTTCCGACAGACGTGTGGATCGACGAGCACCACCTCGTCCGGCGCGTCCTCATGACTCTCACCTTGGCCCTCCCCAATGCACCCTCCGTGCAGGAGACCGTGTCTGTCGACTTCGGTCACTACGGTCGTCAGCGAGTCCCCGCGGCGCCCCCGGCAGACCAGGTTCAGGATCTCAGCAGCCTGGCCGGCGCTGCCGGCTAGCAGTGGCTCGCGGGCATGGGCGCGACAGCCCGGTCTCGCCGGTGCGGCGCGATAGGCTGCGCCGGCCAACGAGAGGACAGGAGCAGTGAGCGTGAACGTTTCCTCGCGGTTCGAGGTGGCCGGGTTCGGCGTGATCGTGACCGGCGGCGCCAGCGGTCTGGGGCTTGCCTACGGAGAGGTGCTGGCCGCGCACGGCGCACGCGTCACGCTGATCGACGTCGATGCCGGTGCCGTCGCTGCACAGGCCTCACGCCTGCAAGCTGACGGGCTCGACGTGCGCGCAGCCACCGCGGATGTGACTGAGCATGCCGGCCTCGATCATGCCATCGACGAGGCGGCAGAAGCCTACGGCCGGCTCGACGTCGCCTTCGCCAACGCCGGCATCGATCCCGGAGCCGGCTTCGTCGGCGCCTGGGCCGGCGGCGAGCGGCCGCGGGTGGAGGAGGGAGCGCTCGAGCGCTACAGCGACGAGCGCTGGAACCGCGTGATCGCCATCAACCTCAACGGGATCTTCGCCACGGCTCGTGCCGCGGCTCGCCACATGCGCCCGCGCGGGTTCGGGCGAATCATCGTGACCACATCGCTTGCCGCGACCAAGGTCGAGCCCGCGATCGGCGCCGCCTACATGACCGCGAAGGCGGGCGCCCGCCACCTCATGCACTCGCTCGCGCTCGAGTTGGCGGCCGACGGCGTCACGGTCAACGCGATCGCGCCGGGATTCTTCGTCACGAACATCGGCGGCGGCCACGCCCACAATCCGGATACGCAGGCGGCCATCGCGCGAGACATCCCGATGCATCGCGTCGGTCAACCGGATGACATCAAGCCGCTGGCCCTGTTCCTCGCCTCGCCGGGCTCTGAATACGTCACCGGGCAGGAGATCATCATCGACGGCGGCTGGGGACTGGGAGTCGCCGACTGAGGTCCAGCACGCCTGCGGTCAGCGCGGACGATCGCGCCGGCCCCGCCAGAGCCGCACCACGGCACGCGGGACGGGATCGAGTTGCAGGCCGCGTGCCGCCCGCAGCCGGCGGCGGTTGTGCAGGACGCCGACGAGCCCGACCGCCCAGAACACGTACTGGACCGAGAGGGCGAGCCGGAAATCGTCAAGGCTGTAGCTCGACGGTCCTCCGCCCGACCGGAGGCTGAGGACGATGCCGATCAAGGCGATCGTCAGCAGCGAGGCGACGAACCCGCCGACGTTGACGATTCCCGTCGCCGATCCGATCCGCTCGGCCTCGTTCTCGGTGCGCGCATAGTCGAACCCCATCAGCGAGCCCGGACCGTTGGAGGCGAGCACGACCACGAGCACGACCAGCAGCGCCAATGGCGCTCGTCCGGGCCACGCCAGCACGACGGTCCAGGTGGCGACGGTCGTGCCGACGATCACGAGGACCGGGAGCGAGCGCCGGTATGGCCAGCGTCCGGCAAAGTGACCCAGGGTGGGGCCGATGGCCATCGCGGCGACGACCAGGAGGGTGATGAGGATGCCGGCCTCCGCCGGCGTGCGGTGCTCGCCGACGACGAGGAACGGATACCCCCAAAGCAGTGCGAAGACCGTGCCCGAGAATTGCGTGACGAAGTGTGTCCATAGCCCCAGGCGCGTCCCCGGCTCACGCCAGGCATGGCCGAGTCGCCGAATCGCCGGGCGGGCGCCCAGTGAGGGGGCCGCGGCGCTGACTTCCGGCGGCGCGTTTCGCAGCGTCGCCGCCGAGAGGACCGCCACCGCCACACCGAGGCCGCCGGCGACGACGAACGAGGTGCTCCAGCCGGCGCTCTGGAGCAGCGCGACCAGCGGGTAGGCGGCGGCGATCTGGCCGATCTGGCCGAGGATGCCGGTCATCTGCGTGAGCAACGGAACCCGCCGGGGCGGGAACCAGACGGCGATCAGACGCAGGACGCTGATGAAGGTCATCGCGTCGCCCGCACCCACCAGCACCCGCCCCGCGACTGCCAGCCCCACGGCGTGTGCCGTGGCGAGCACCAGCTGGCCGATGCCCATGACGAACGCTCCTGTGGCGATGAGACGCCGCGACCCGATCCGGTCCAGGAGGACTCCTACCGGGATCTGAAGCGCGGCATAGACCGCGAGCTGCAGAACGGCGAACAGCGAGACCACAGCGGCCGTCGTCGCGAAGCGTCGCTGCGCCTCCACTCCCGCGACCCCCAGGGACGCGCGCTGGAAGACCGCGACGGCATACGCCACGAGCCCGAGCGCGTAGATCAGCCACGCCCGTCGTGGCGTCCGCGCTCGATCCACCGGCGGTGAGGACGCGATGTCTCGCTCAGCCGTCGGCGAGAGCAAGTTCGGCAAGCCGCTCGATGCCCGCTTGGGAGCGGGCGACCACGAGGAATCGCTTGGCGTGGCAGAAGAGCGCGTCTTCGACACCCGTCGCCGCGACGAGGGCGGCCCCTTCGAGGCCGCCCCAGGCGGCGGGCAAATCGCGGCGATTGTCAAACGAGCCGAGTTCGCGTGGCACCGCTTCCAGACCGAAGCCCTGTCGCTTGGGGTAGATCACGAACAGCGCGTCAGCCGTCTCGGGGACGAGCACCTGCTTCCACGGCGCGTTGACGGGCAGCTCGACGACACGCGGGTCCGGCGCGGCGGCGATCGCCTCGTGCACGACGCGTTCAGCGCGCCGGCCAGAGGCGGCGGAGGCGACTTCGCGGGCGATGACATCCCGCGCGAACGCCACCGCGGCATCGAAGCGCTCGCGTTCCTGCTCTGGAGTGTGGGTCTCGTCCCACCGTGCGTTGAAGCCGCCGATGAGGCCGGTGATCGTCATCGGCCGCACCCCGTCGATCAGCGCCCGCGTCAACTGCTGGCCGGTGTCGTTGGCGTCCACGGACTGCACGAGCGTTTCGTCGACAGCGTCGGCGACGTCCTGGTCAGCCGCCACACACCTGCGCGCCAAACTCACGCCAGACCAGACCGAACGAGGCATAGCGGACACCGTTGTCCCGCGCGGCGTCGAAATCTCGTTGATGGTGGTCGAAGTCGCCGGCCGAGGCATCGTCGCAAAAGCCGACGTCGACGCGGAGGTCGGCCTGTGCGAGAGCGACGCGATCACGCGTGCGCACCACCTCGACGGGCTCGCCGAGCAGGCCGAGGGCGGCGATGGCGAAAACCTCGTCAGCGTGAAAGGAACCATCGTGGGTTGCGATCAGCATCTGGCGAGACTCTAGAAAGGCCCTGCGCCGGCGTCACTGGACGCCGGCGGCCCAGCTCCGTGTCGGCCCGGGCGGCTACGGCGCTCAGGACACGTCCGGCGGTGGCGAGGTCCTGGGCCGGCAGGTCGGCCCACAGCCGCTGCGTGACCTGGGTAGCGGCCGTACTGATCCGGTGTGCAGCCGCGTCTGGGACGTGACCTTCAGGGCGCCGGCCACGCGGCCGATGAGCTCGTCCAGATCGACGGTGCCGTCGCTCAACACGGTGAGCGTCAGGGCGACCCATTCTCGTCGAGCGCGTTCGCGACGAGAACGATCGCCGCGAAACGTCGTCGCCCTCACCCGGCGGGGCTCGGCCGCTCTCAAGCGCCTGACGCGCGAATCGATGCTGCGCAGACCGCCGTGCTCCAACCGCTCTCGGAGACCGAGCGGCGCGAGCTCCGGCGGCTCCTGGATCGGCTACTCGGGGGGCGCCTGGCGCCGCGGCGGTTTAGGTCGGCTCGCGGCCGGCCGATGATGTCCTGGCCCCGCCTCACGGCCGGCGCGGTGCGAACGGCAGAGCATGGCAACGACATGAACCTCACCGGCGGGAGCACCGTCGGCGCGCGGATCGGCTGGCGAGCCCTGGCCGGATGGCCCGAGGTCGGCCGCTGGGCGGCGATTGCCGGCGCGGTCGCGGCCGTGCTGCTCGGCTGTGTGGGCGTCATCGCGGCCCACCTCCGGGGCGACTTCTGGGCGGGGGTGCAGGACGGCGTATTCGCCCCTCACCACGACTTCGGCGACGTGATGTATGTCTTTCGCCGCAATCTGCTCGTGCTCGGCATTCACCTGTGCGCGTGCTGGATCGGCGCCATCATCGGGCGCCGCCACGAGCCGGCCCCGGTCCGGTGGGGGTGGATGGGCACGCTGAACCGCCCGGTCCCGCCCTGGATGGGTCGTGTTGCCCTCTTCTACGCGCTGCTCGTCACCTTGTTGAGCGTCGCCCTCCAGGCGACCGCGCTGGGGCGGGAGCTGGCCGATGAGTCACAGGCGGCGAGCATCTCCTCGGCGCATCTGCTGGCGCTCGTGCTGCCCCATGCCGTGCCCGAGCTGATCGCGGTGTTCCTGCCGCTGGGGCTGTTCCTGCTCGAGGCGCAGCGGGGGCGCCTTGACCGCCTCGGTGCGTGGTCCCTGCAGGCGGCGGCGATCGCGCTGCCCGTGCTCCTCTGCGCCGCCGTGATCGAGACCTACGTGACGCCCGGTTGGATCGCCGCCGCCGCCCACCGGCCGGTGATTGGGGTGGTGGGGACGTGGCGATGATCTTCCGGGCGCACCGTGGTCTGCCGTCGTTTCAGTTGTTGAGCAGCGCCATCATCTCCTCGGTGTAGCGGGTGCCCCGCACCGCCTCGGCCGAGATGGCGTCGTCGAGTTCCTCGATGTCCTCGGCCGAAAGCTCGACCTCGGCCGCGGCGGCGTTCTCCTCCAGACGCCGCGGGCTCTTGGTTCCCGGGATCGGAATGATGTCCTCGCCCTTGGCCAACACCCACGCGAGCGCCAGCTGCGCCGGGGTGACCCCGCGCTGCTCGGCGAGCTCGGTGACGCGGTCGGCGAGCTGGAGGTTCTCCTGCAGGGTCTGCTCCTGAAAACGCGGATTCGTCCGGCGCCAGTCGTCCTCCGGGAGGTCGGCGAGCGAGCGGATCTGCCCGGTCAGAAAGCCGCGTCCCAGGGGCGAGTACGCCACCAGCCCGATGCCGAGCTCGCGCAACGTGCCGAGGACGTCGTCCTCGGGATCGCGCGTCCACAGCGAGTATTCGCTCTGCACCGCGGTGAGGGGGTGCGTGGCGTGCGCGCGGCGGATCGTCTCTGATGACGCCTCCGACAGTCCGACATAGCGCACCTTGCCGGCCTCGACGAGCTCGGCCATCGCACCGACGGTCTCCTCGATCGGCACGCCCGGGTCGACGCGGTGCTGATAGTAGAGGTCGATGTGGTCGATCCCGAGTCGTCTCAGCGAGCCGTCGACGGCTCGCCTGACGTTCTGGGGGGTCCCGTCGACGCTGCGGTCGGTCGGGTGCTCGCGATCGATGGCGAAGCCGAACTTTGTCGCGATCTCGAATTCGTCGCGCCGGCCGGCGATTGCGCGTCCGACGAGCTCCTCGTTGGTGTACGGGCCGTACACCTCCGCGGTATCGAGGAACGTGATCCCGAGCTCGAGCGCACGATGAATCGTCTGCAGTCCTGACTGCTCGTCGCCCGTGCCGTAGGCATGGGTCATCCCCATGCATCCGAGGCCCTCGGCGGAGACCTCCAATCCCTGGCCTCCGAGTTTTCTCCTATCCATTCACGCCCTCCTCATCAATCGCAATCGTTCGTTCGATGACCATGCACCGACGATAGGACGGGGAGCGCGCCCAAACGCAGGGGATTCCGCGCGGCATATGATCCGCGCGTGATCGGGCGATGGCTACTGGCTGCCGGAGCGCCGCGGCGCCCGCGCACTCCGCCTTCGTGTCGATCCGCCTCTCCGGCACCCGCGTGTGCTCTGGCCGGCACTACTACTCGAGCCTGGTGCTGGTCCTCAACTCCGGTCGGCTGCTGGACAAGGAGTACGTGCAGCGATCATGGAGCCCCTGCTAGTACCAGCCGCTCACGCAGCGTGGGCGAGATAACTCTGTCCGGCGGGGACGGCGACCGTCTGGTGAAGGTGGAAATCGACGACGGCGACGGTCCCGTGGTGCACGACGGTCAAGGTTCCGTCGCAGCGCACGATCGTGTCCCAGGCTGTGCCGACGGCGCTTGCGGTTGCGCCGCTGTCCGGGGTGAGGGTCAAGAAGCGCCCACGTTGATCACGGGCGCGCACCGTCTGCAGAACGGCAGCGGGGTTGGCCGGGCAGCCGTCATACGCGGGCGCGCCGGAGAAGTCGCCGTCGAGCAGGTTCACGGTCGTCAGCCCCCGGGTAGGGCCGTCGCTGCTCTGCGAGACCGAAAACAACCCGCCGGCGAGGGTGATCCGCTGACTCGAGCCGGGACGCGGGCCGGCCGCCGCCAGCCTCAGGGCGCCGGCGCGTGCGTCGACCTGCGAGCCGACCGGCAGCTGACGTGCCTCGGTCAGCGGGCGAAAGCCCTCGCCTTCAACCAGACGCGCCGCGTGGGACGTTCGTGACCCTGTGGCGCGCGGCCGGCGCATCAGCACCAGTCCGGATCCCGGCTCCACGTTGACGTTGGCGCCGATGACCGGAAGCGGCGGCGCGGCGTCCTTGGCCGTCCGGAAGAGCGCATTGGGGCTGTAGACCGTTCCGGCCGAGCTTCGAGCGACCAGGCGCAGGTTGTAGAGCGCGTTGGGCACCAGTCCCGACGCCACTCCTGACACCGAATAGACATGGAACGCCGGTGCGAGATGAACCGCGGTGGTCGTCATGTCGTAGACCGGATGCGACGGCCTCGGCTCGCGGTAGCGCACAGCCAACCCGAACTGAAAGTACGCCGTCGTCGCGCGGCCGTGGGGATGGACGACCGCCGAGAACGTCACCGCCCCGTTGTCGGAGACGCTCAGAGCGTCGGAAAACGGGCTTGCGGGAGCACCCAGCGGCCGGCCGCCTGACACCGCGACGACGCCGAGGAAGAAGACGCCCGTCGCGGCCAGGCACGCCAACGCGGCGGCCGCCGGGCGCCGCACCCACTGACCTAGCTCTGCCGCGCCGCCATCCACACCAACCTCCACCACGCGTCGACGACCCCCGGCACGAGTGGAGCGCCGGCCTGGGCCGCGCTCGGGGTGAACGAGACCTTTGTCGAGGACGTGGCCACGGTGGTCAGGATCGGGTCGGCGAGCACCAGCCGGTTGCCCGCGGGTACGTGCACCCATGCCGGGGTGCTCCCGCAACGTTGCTGGCGCGCGGCTCTCTCCAGCGTGCGGAGCGCCGTGTGCTCGCGACGGGTCTCGCGCGCGAGGCTGATGTGCAGCCTCCGCGCGACGGCGCGACGGCTGCTGGGCCGGGCGATGCCGATGCCCGCGCGCAGCAGCAGCATCTTCTGGCGTCCCGCAGTCAAACGCGACACGCATCTGCTGAGGTGCACGACGAGGCTGCGAAGCCGCCGCTGCGGCACAGCGGTGCTTGGACGCGCGCGGCTGGAGCGATGGTGCGCGGTCGAACCGCCGCTGCTCGACGCGGTCGCCGGGGTGGACACCGCGGACGGTGCAGGGGTCTGCGCGCCCGCCGTTGCTGAGGTTGTGGGCGACGGCGGTGGCGCGGCAGGCGGCGTTGTAACGGTCGGGACGCTGGCCGGCGGGGCGGTCGCCGGCGGGGCGGTCGCCGTGGGTGGCCTGGCCGCGGGAACTGTCGCAGCGGGGGGCGGTGTCGTGGCGCCCGGGACGGTGACCGTCACCGACGAGACGGCCGGCGTCGTGGTCGCCTGCCTCGCGCTCGGCACGGTCGCCGCGCGGCTCGGCAGCGACTGTACGGCGAAGAGGACGAGCAACGCTGCGGTGAGCAGCGCGCCGACCGCCATCGGACGACGGCCAGCCTCGGGCAACCCGCGTCGTGGCGCAGCGACCCCGTTGCCGTTGGGCTTTGCTTCCTGGATCCTGGACCTCATGAGTAACCCCTTCCACCGCGCCTCAGTGCGCCGGCGTCGTCGCGCTCCCACCACGACCTTAGTCTAGTCGCCCTGGCTCGGGACGCGACGGAACCGGAGTCGAAGGTACGCGCGACGCCGACGCAAGGGCGATGACCTCGATGCATGCCTCGAGGGTGATCGACGTCGAGTCGATCATGAGGTGGTACAGGCTCGGGTCCTGCGGGTCGGTGTGATACCAGTGCCGTACGTACGCCTCACGGGAGAGGTCGGCGTTGTGCATCTGACCTTCCGCGGTCGGGCGATCGATGTGCAGCAGACGCATGGCCTGAAGCACCCGGCGCTCACGCGGACCGTCCAAGCGCACGTGCAGGACGTGTCCGAGCTCGCGCAGGACGACGGCTGCGCCGCGGCCGAGGATGATCGCGCCGCGAGAGGCGTAGTCGTGCAGGACGCGTTCGGTCGTCACGCGGAATGTCTCGTCGTTCTGGAGGAGCTCTGGCGCCACGTGCCCTGCATAGACGGCCAGCGTCGCGGGGGCGAGATGGGAGATGAGTCGGCTCAGAACCCCATGCGGCGGCTCCTCACGGGCCAGTGCCTCATCGAGCGAGACCGAGAGCCGGTCCGAGACCGCCGCCGGGATCGCCCGGTCGACGAACGGCACGCCGAGGCGCTCGGCGAGCAGCGGTCCCACCTCGCTCCCTCCCGCGCCATAGGAGGCCGAGATCGTTATCACGAGTGGAGGGACGCGGTCAGACGACATCCGGGGCGGACAACATATCCCGCACACCGCAGATCAACAACCGCCGACCTGCCAACATTGCTGACGCATGGCAGTCGAGGCGTGCCTGAACGGGAGGCGCACGCGGGCCGAGCACCCGGCGGTCCCGCTGACGCCGGCCGAGCTCGCCGCCGACGCGGGCGCCGTCCGCGACGCCGGCGCCTTCGCCGTGCACGTGCATCCCCGCGACTCCGCCGGCGCCGAGACGATCGACGAGGCGCCGTGCGACGCGGCGGTGGCGGCGATCCGCGCCGAGGCTCCCCGCCTGCCCGTCGGGCTCTCGACCGCGGAGGCGATCGATCGCGATCCGTTCGCGCGCGCGGCCGCGGTGAGGCGGTGGCGCCGCCAGCCGGACTTCGTCTCGGTCAACGTCTCAGAGCTCGGCTGGGCCGGGCTCATGCGCGCCGCGTTCCACGCCGGGATCGGCGTCGAGGCGGGGCTGTCCACGCCCGCCGAGGCGGAGGACCTCGCGCACAGCCCGTTCGCCCATCAAGTCGTGCGGGCCCTCGTCGAGGTTGTGGGCGGCGCTCCTGAGGCGCACGCGGTCGCCCAGCTCATCCCGGACGGGATCCCGCAGCTGTGGCATGGCTACGGCGAGCGGACATGGGAGGTGATCGCGGCGGGCGCCGCCGCCGGGAACGACGTGCGCGTCGGCCTGGAAGACGTGCTCGTGTTGCCCGACGGCCGTGTCGCGGCGAACAACGCCGAGCTCGTCGCCGCCGCCGTCGAGCTCAGTCGCCGCGCGACCTAGCCGTTGAGCCCGGGGACCCCCGGACGCGGTGTGGTGGGGGGGGTCGGTTGCCAACCGTGCCGTGCGGCGTGGAGCGGCGGGCGCGGGTGGGGGTGATCTGCCGGGCGCCCTGCCGCCTACCTCGGTGAGTGGGGGTCGATTCTGGACAAATATTGTCCAAGATCGGCCACGCCGGTTCGGCGGTTGTGGTGCAGGCCGTGCGGCTGTCGTCATCGACGATCGGGCCGGTCAGGCTGACAGCGAGCGATCGACTGCTCGGGCCACCTGCTCGCGCGAACGGGCGTCGACAGCGCTGCTCATGGCGACCCGCCAGCGTTCCGGGCTCCCCGGTGACCGCTTGAGGCCCAGGTCGGCAAGGAGTGCGGCCTGATCGACGTGCACGGCGATCTCCTCGGCGCGGCGCTGGGCGGCAATGTGCTGGGCGCGCGCCAGTGGCGTGCGCCCGCGATCGCCCGCGAGGGCGATGAGATCCTCGGCGACCAGCCGCACGGCTCGCCGCGCGCATTTCTCCCACGGCGCATCGGCCGGGGAGTCGACGACCACCTGGCGCACCACCCGCCAGCCGGCGTGGTGGGAGTCACAGCGGGTCACGAGAAACCGTGCGAGCGCCTCGGCGATCCCGGCCGCTCCCGGATCGGAGCCGTGGCCGTCGAGATGGCGGAGCGCCGCGCCCACGCCACGACCGTCTTGCACCGCCCGCGCGATCTGGCGGGGGGTTCGGCGCGGCTTTTCGGTGTATTCGTCGATCCCTTCACCGTACTCGCAGCACGGCGTCGTGACGAGATCGCTTCAGGCGGGGGCGGTCCCTGCCGATAGACACGGTTCGGGAGGCGTCTCCCGTCTACGAGAGGGGAAATCGTGCCCGCGTCCTATCCGGTGGAGTTCGAGATGGACTATGTCGAACGGCGCAGTCGCCTGACGACGTTCTTTCGATCGGCGACGGCGATTCCGCACATCCTGTTCGCGGTCGGCTACGGCATCGTGTTCTACGTCGTGTATGTCATCGCCTGGTTTGCGCTCATGTTCACCGGACGCTGGCCGGCCGGGTTGTACCAGTTCGCAGGCGGCTATTTGCGCTACATCACACGACTGAGCGCCTACATGTACCTCGGTGTCGATCAGTATCCGCCGTTCAACGGCGCCCCCGACGACAGCTATCCGGTGCGGGTGCACATCGCCCCGCCGCTCGAGTCCTACAGCCGTCTGAAGGTCTTCTTCCGCATCTGGTACGCGATCCTGGCGCTCGTCATCCGTTACGCGATGTCGATCGTGATCGGCGTCGTCGGGCTCATCTCCTGGTTCGCGATCGTGTTCACCGGCCGCCAGCCGGAGTCACTTCAGAACGCGCTGAGCTTTGCCCTGTCCTACACCACGCGCGCCGACGCGCTGATCTTCCTGATCACCGAGACATACCCGACGCTCGGCGACACCGGAGCGCCCGCCGCGCCCGCAGTCCAGCCGGCGGCCTGAGGCAGCCGAGGAACTCAGAGCAGCGACTCCGCCGGGGCGAACTCCGCCTCCGGGGTGACGACCTCGATCTGATCGCCGGCCACCATCCGGCGCTCACGGAAGAAGGCGGGGGCCTGGACGCGCCGGATGAGCATCAGGACGATCCCGCTGCCGACGCCGAGGATGCCGATCCAGTCGGGCACACCGAGGCCGAGGAACGGCGGGCTGTAGTCGTTGATCTCGTGTCCGTAGTAGATCGCGCCCCGGACGAGGATCCCCATCAGCACCAGGCCGCCGAACACCGGCAGCACGGCGAGGGTAAGGAAGTGGCGCAGAGACCTCGTCAGCTGGTGGCGGTAGAACCACGTGCAGGCGAAGCCGGTGAACCCGTAGTAGATGCAGACGAGGAAGCCGAGGCCGGCCACGCAGTCGCCGAGCACGTTGCTCGAGACGTTGACGATGACCACGTACCAGACGACCGACAGGGCGCCCGCCCAGAGGGTGGCCGGTCCAGGTGTCAGGTTGCGCGGATGAATCGCGGCGAACCGCCGGGGGAGTGCGCCCCGGCGGCCCATCGACAGCGCCGAGCGGGCCGCGGGCAGGATCGTGGTCTGGGTGGCCGCCGTGGCCGAAGTCAGTACCGAGATCGTGAGCAGGAAGTGCAGCGAGCCGAGGACTCCCTTCGCCAGGCCGCCGGCGAAGATGTCGTTGGGGTTGTTGCCCAGGTACTTCGTGCCGCCGTAGGCCTGGGCGGCGACCGCCACCAGCAGGTAGATCCCGATCAGCACGACCGTCGAGACCAGGGCCGACTTGCCTGGTCCGGAGTCGGAGTTCTCGCTCTCCTCGTTGACCGATACGCCCGTGTCCCACCCCCAGTAGAGAAACACGCCGAGCAGCATCCCCTCGATCAGCGAGCCGAAGCTCAGCGAGAACGGGTTGAACCAGTCGAGCTGGATATGTGAAGAGCCCGCCGGCGAGCTCGTGTACACCTTGATCAGCGCGACGACGGCGAAGATGACGAGGATCGTCATCTCGAACCCCAGCAGCACCTGCTGGGTGCGCGCCGAGAGCTCGATCCCGCGCCAGCAGATCCAGGTGAGCAGGATGATGAACACGACGCCGAGGATCGTCACGTCCACCGTGCTGCCGGCCGCGCTGTTGAGCCCGAACAGGGTGAAGCCGTAGGTTCCGGCGATCTGCGCCTGGTTGGCGTTGACGACGATGTCGGAGAAGATCACCGTCCAGCCGATCACCCAGCCCCAGCCGGCCCCCATCGACCGGGTGATCCATGAAAACGTCGTCCCGCAGTCGGGGTCGACCTTGTTCATCGCGTTGTAGGCCGCGGCGATGCAGAACATCGGGATGAAGGAGACGATGATCACGGCCGGGGTATGGCCGCCGACGCCGGAGATCAGGACGACGAATCCGATCGTGGCGGCCAGGCTGTAGGCCGGGGCGGTCGACGCGACGCCGATCACGATGTTGCTCAGGTAACTGATCGCGCCCTTCTTGAGCTGCGGGGGGCCGGGCTGCGCCGGCTCGGGGTCGGGCTGGCCGATCGTTGTGTCCATGCGTGGTCCTCGGATCGTCGACGGGGCGGGAAGATGGGAGCACGGACAGAATTCCGGAGCGGGCCCGGTGTCCTGGCCGCGGAAGTCGCAGCGCGTAAGTATCGCGGGTACGGTTGACTGAAGTACGGCCACATGTCCAAACTGAGGTACGGCCCATGTCCAAACCGGCGCCATCGCCGGTGAGCGCTGTGTCGTCGTCGACCCTCGGGGACATATCCTGAGCGTGTGATGACGCCCGGTCACGGGTCGCCCTCGACTGTCCTCGGGCGCGAGACGGAGCTCGCCCAGCTGTCCGCGCTGCTTGCGGCCGCCCGGGACGGGCGCGGCGGCGCGCTCGTCATACGCGGGGATCCGGGGGTGGGCAAGACCCGGCTGCTCGGCGCGGCGATGGAGTCCGCGGCGGACTTCGCGGTGCTCTCGGCGGCGGGTGTGCAGTCCGAGTCCGATCTGGCATTCGGCGCGCTGTCGGCGCTGCTGCGCCCGGCGCTCTCCGCGATCGGCGGCCTCCCGCGGGTCCAGGCCGATTCCCTCGGTGCGGCGGTTGGCCTCTCGTCGAGCGCACGGGTGGAGCGCCTCGCCTGCAACGCCGGAGTGGTGAGCCTGCTCGCCGCCGCAGCGCACGAGCGGCCGGTGCTCGTGGCCGCCGATGATCTGCAGTGGTTCGACGCCGGGTCGCGGGAGGTGATCCTGTTCGCCGCTCGCCGGATGCAGTCCGACCCGGTGGCCTTCGTGTTCACGGTGCGCGAGGGCGGCGCCGAAACACCGCTCGTCACCGGCCTTGACGAGCTGCGGCTGGCGGGCCTGGGCGAGGCCGCGGCCCTCGAGCTCGTTGCCCGCGCGGCCGGCGACGTCACCCCGGCGGTGGCGAGACGATTGTGGTCGCAGACAGCGGGCAACCCGCTGGCGCTCGTCGAGATCCCGCGGAACCTCAGCTCCGAGCAGCGCAGCGGACGCGTGGCCCTGGACGAGCCACTGCCCGTCGGCCGACGGCTCGAGAGCTCGTTCGCGGCGCGGGTGGCGGCGCTTCCGGAGCCGACCCGGCAGGCGCTGCTCGTCGCCGCCACCAGCTATACGGGTGCGACGGACAGGATCCATCAGGCGCTGGCGATCCTCGGGCTGGCGCCCACCGCGCTCGACGCCGCCGAGGACGACGGCCTGGTCTCGATCACGGCCGGTTCGCTGGCCTGGCGTCACCCCCTCGTTCGCTCGGCGATCTACCACGCCGCCGGCGCGCCGGCCCGGCGAACTGCCCACACCGCGTTGGCAGGGGTCGGTGGGGACGCACGCCTCCCGGATCACCGCGCCTGGCACCTGGCCACCGCGGCGGCGGCGCCTGATGAGGACATCGCCGCCGAGCTGGAGCAGGTGGCTCTGGAGGCGGCGCGCCGCGGGGCCCCGGAGACGGCTCTGCGCGCCGTGGACCGGGCGGCGAGACTGACCCCGGGCGAGTTCGAGCGGGCGCGGCGAGAGGTCGCGGGCGCCGAGCTCGCGCTCGCCGTGGGGCGCTGGGACGAGGCGCTCGAGCTGCTCGAGCACGCCCGCGGCCGCAGTGACGATCCGCTGCTGCGCGCGCACGGCGAGCGGATTCGCGCGCGGGTGGAGATGCTGCGCGGCAGCCCGCACGCCGCCCACGGTCGTCTCGTCGCGATCGCAGAGGCGATGCAGGAGATCGACCGGTCGCTGGCGGCCTCGGCGATGACCGAGGCGGTCCTCGCCCAGACGATGACCGGGCCGGTGCCCGCCTATCGGGCGACGGCCGAGCGAGCCTTCGAGCTCGCCCGGCCCGTCGGAGGCGAGGTCGAGGCGATGGCGGCCGTGGCGCTCGGCTGTGGGCTCCTGCTCTCCGCCGAGACGGCCGCCGGGCTGGAGCTGTTCGATCGCTACGGCGCGATCGTCGAGAAGCCCGAGGTCTGGCACACCGCTCCCGAGCTGCCGGGGATGTACGCCTGCCTGCACGCGTCGATCGAGCGCTTCGACACCGCGGAGCGCCTCTTCGAGGCGATGGTGACCAGCGCGCGTGACCAGGGGGCGGTGCGGGCGCTGCCCTATCCGCTCAGCGGCCGCGCCCTCGTCGACCTCGAGCTCGGGCGCTGGCCGGCGGCCCTCGCCGGGGCGGAGGAAGCCGTCGAGCTCTCACGCGAGATGGTGGGGGGCGCAATGCTCGCCTCGAGTCTCGCCGCTCTGGCGCAGGTGGAGGCCTCGATGGGGCGCGCCGAGCAGACCCGCACTCACGCCGAGGAGAGCCTGGCTCTCTGCAAGCAGCTCAACGCGTGGGCGGTCGAGCCCGAGCCGGTGCTCGCGCTCGCGTCCCTCGCGCTCAGCCTCGGCGACCACGAGACGGCGGTCGGCGTGTGGAGCCAGACGACGGTCGACATCCGCGAGTGGGTGCTCGAGCCCGGCTGGGAGCACCTCGACGACGTGATGATCGAGGCCAGCGTGCGAGCGGGTCGGCATAGCCAGGCCGAGCGCGAGCTGGAGGACCTCCAGGAGAAGGCCACCCGCACCGGCCGCACCTGGGCCCACGCCGTCGCCGCCCGCTGCCGGGGACTGCTGGCGCCCTCGGCCGAGATCGAGGAGCACTTCGAGGACGCGCTGCAGTGGCATTCCCGCGCGCCGCTGCCGTTCGCCCGGGCGCGCACCGAGCTCTGCTACGGCGAGCGCCTGCGCCGCGCCCGGCGGCGCAGCGATGCGCGCGAACAGCTGGTTCGCGCCTCGGCGACGTTTCACGCGCTCGGCGCCACGATCTGGGCCCAACGGGCAGAGCGCGAGCTGGCGGCGGCCGGCTACAGCCGCCGGACGCCCGCCGAGCACTCGCCGTGGGGCGAGCTCACCGCCGCGGAGACCCGTGTCGCCCAGGTGATCGTCGAGGGCGCGACGTATGAGGAGGCGGCCAGCGCCCTGTTCGTGAGCCCGCGGACTGTCGAGTCGCATCTGCGGCAGATCTATCGCAAAGTGGGCGTGCGCTCACGCAGCGAGCTGACCCGGCGCCTGGCGCCCGCCGGCAGCGCGGTGTGAGCGAACGCGCGGGTGCGCAAGTTCAGGTTTTTCCCTGATGCGGAGGCGGGCCGCGCAAGCGATCATGGCGTTCGCACCGGGGGAACTGTGGGGGCCCGGCGCGGAGGCGGATCCCGTCTCCGCGCCGCCGGGCCCACCTCCGTTTGACAGAGAGGGATGTGCGATGTGGCTGACGGCGCCCGCAGCGATGAGCCCTGTCGCTGTTCGCACCGGCAGCCGCCTCCGCACCGATGCGTGCGACCCCGCGACGAGCGTCAGCCCGCGAACGCAGCGCACCCTGATCGACGGGTTGCGCGCCGTGGCGCGCCGGTCGCGTCAGCCGGACCGAAGGCGACGCTTCGAGGTCCTGTTGGTCCGTCGCGCCGCCGCCGTCAGCGGTGAGCTGCTGGGGCTGGCAGCCCTGCTCGACATCACCGAAGACCCTGACCCGGCCGCGATCGACGCCCTGGTCGGACTCCTCACCGATGGACGCGAGAGCCCGCTGTACAACCCGGCGGTCCACGTCTCAGAGCTCTACGCGACGCTGATCGACGTCCGTCGACGCCTCCTGCGGACGGCTCACTGAGCCGGGATCAGGTCTGTTCCGAGCACGTAGGATCACGGAGCCGATGTGGCGGTCATACGGGGGCTGCGCGGCTATACGGTGCGATCATCAGGTGTCCTGCGCAAGCACTAAGTGTTCTGGATTGCGAACTCGCGAGCGCGGGTCGCGCTGGCGAGCAGCAGCCCCAGGAAGCGGTCGAGCATCTCCGCGTCGAGCGACTGCAGCGGGACCTCCCCGGAGACGAAGACCTCGCCGGCCTGGTTCTCGGCGAAGCACACGAGCGGGGCTTGGCGGTTCCAGTACAGGAGCTGGTGGGGATCAATAAGGCCGGGCGGGAGCACGGCGGCCTGCGCGCGCACCAGCGGTCCGCGGATCGTCAGGCCGACGTTCAGCACATAGCCGGCCGCGTCGAGCACAAGCCCCCACTCGCCGGGCGCCACCTCGCGGGCGTCGGCCTCGAGGGAGGACATGTAGCGCCCGACGACCTCGGCAGATGAATTCACGGGCAACGCTCTGGCTCAGCCATGGGACAGATGATGCCAGCGTCGGCCGTCGGGTCTTCACATGCGCGATATTTAATGTTACCGTAGGTCACGTGAAAGCGCCGACGCGCCGTTACCAACAGGCGGCCCGGGCCGAGTCTCGTCAGCGGACCCATGATGCGATCATCGACGCCGCCGAGGCCGAGTTGCGCTCCGGCCGATGGGAGGAGGCCACACTCGAGGAGATCGCCGCCGCCGCCGGGGTGACGAAGACCACGCTGCTCAGGCACTTCCGCTCGAAGTCCGAGCTGCTCGCCGAGGGCGCCGACCGGGCGACCCAGCGTGTCCGCGAGCAGCGGCGGCAGACGCCGGTCGACGACGTCGTGGGAGCGGTCGACAACCTGCTCGAGCATTACGAGCAGTTTGGCGAGCTGGGGCTGATCATCGGCGCCGCCGGCGGCTCGGCGCAGCTCGACGAGATCGGACTGCGCGCTCGGCGGCTGCATTACGACTGGATCGATCACGCGTTCGCCGTCCCGCTGCGATCCGGTTCGCCGGCGGTTCGCCGGCGGCGCCGGGCGGCGCTGATCGCGCTGTGCGACGTCAACACCTGGCGGCTGCTCTCCCACGACCTCCAGCAGTCCCGTGCCGAGGTGCGAGCGACCCTGATCCAGGCCATCGAGGGGATCCTCAAGGAGGGATGAATGAAGGTACTGGCCTATACATCTCCGGCTCGGGGGCACCTGTACCCCCTCGTTCCGATCCTTCACGAGCTCCGCGATCGCGGCCACCACGTCGCGGTGCGCACGCTGCGCAGTCAGGTGCCGATGCTCCGGGAGCGAGGGCTGGACGCTGAGCCGATCGCCGCGGTGATCGAAGAGATGGAGCACGACGATTACCTCGGCCGCTCCTCACAGGCCCGTCTGCAACGGGCGATGGCCCAGTTCGCGGCCCGCGCTGAGCACGAGGTCGGTGACCTGCGCCAGGCGATCGTCGCCGAGCGTCCCGACCTCCTGCTCGTCGACGCGATGGCGTGGGGAGCCAGCGCGGTCGCCGAGGCCGACGGTCGGCCGTGGGCGCAGTGGTTTCCCTATCCGTTGCCGCTCCCGTCCCCGGAGTGCCTCCGTTCGGCCCGGGTCTCAAGCCGCTGGACGGCCTGCGGGGTCGCGCCCGCGACGGGATGATTGGCGCGCTGGCCAACCGGATGATGACCAAGGCGGCGCTGGCGCCCGTCAACCGGCTCCGAGAGGGTGTCGGGCTTGCCCGGTTGACCGACGTCACGGCCATGTACGGCCTCGCTCCGCGGCTGTTGTACATGACCGCCGAGCCGTTCGAGTATCACCGCCCGCGGTGGCCGCAGAACATCTGTCTGATCGGACCATGCGCCTGGGACCCGCCCGCCGAGCCCCCGGCCTGGCTCGGTCAGATCACCCGGCCGCTCGTCCTCGTCAGTACCTCGTCGGAGTTCCAGGACGACGGGCGACTCGTCACGACCGCGCTCGAAGCCCTCGCTGAGGAGGACGTCGAGGTTGTCGCGACGCTGCCGGCCTCCGATCAGCGGCCACCGGCGATCCCCGCCAACGCCCGCGTCGAGCGGTTCGTGCCCCACGGACCGATCCTTCGGCGGGCGGCCTGCGCGGTGACCCACGGCGGCGCGGGGATCACCCAGAAGGCGCTGGCCGCGGGTGTCCCCGTCTGCGTGGTGCCGTTCGGGCGTGACCAGTTCGAGGTCGCGAGGCGGGTCGAGGTCGCAGACGCCGGCGCCCGTCTCCCCGCGACCCGGCTCACGGCCGAGCGCCTGCGCCGTCAGGTCCGTCTGGCGATGACCAAGCGGCCGGGCGCGCAGCGGATCGCCGATGCATTCGCCGCGGCCGGCGGAGCTCCGGCGGCAGTCGGCGTGCTGGAGGGACTCGCCGCCGAGCGCCCGAAGCCCCCGGCGGAGACCGTTGCGGCTACTGAAAGAGGATCAGGTGGTAGGCGATGAAGGCGAAGAAGATCGCCACCAGGCTCCACGTCACCGGCCAGCTCAGCGTGCGGATGAACGCCGTCTCCCAGCGGCCGACGCGGATCACGTAGCCGAAGGTGATGGCGAGCAGGATCGCGTAGCAGATGATCGCGACGATGGTCGAGAACGCCAGCCCCAGAATCGGCGCGACGATCAGCCCGAGCGCGACCCAGGCGGCGATGGCGAGCACGTCGACGGCTAGCCGGGTGCGTTCGCGGCCGACGATCGTCATGAAGCCGGCGGCGCCGACCAGCGCGGCGAGCATGAACACGCCTACGTGCCAGTGCGAACCGAACCCGAAGATGGCGCCCATCAGCTTGCCGCCGGCCCACAACAGCAGCGGGTCGATGAGCGCGACCGCTACGTAGCAGGCGAACATGTCCTCGGTCGAGTCCCACGGGTTGTCGAATACCGGACGCCTTGGGACGAGTGCCTCCCGCAGCGCCGAGCGATCAAGCGCGGCGCGCAGCGATGTGGTGTTCTCGGGTTCAGTCGCCACGGTCAGATCTCCCCGAGCCATGGTACGTGACCGCTCACGACCGGGCGTCGGCGGGTGGTCCTGGGGAGAGCGCCGGCGCGCCCTCGGGGCTGCCCCGCATCAGGGAGGCGAGGGCGGCGAGCACCGACAGGGCGGCGGCGACGAGGAACACGACCGTCAGACCCTGGTGAAACGGCGCCGAGATCAGGTGGGGGAAGAACTCCCGGCCGGTGAGGGCCTGGCGGTTGGCGCTCGGCAGCGTCGACAGCTCGCCGGTCTCGCGCAGGCGCCGGTAGGCCCACACCGTCCCGAGCACGCCGACGGGCAGGTTGACCCAGAACACCGCCCGCCAGTCCAGCGCCGCCAGCAGTCCCCCGGCGACGAGGCCGATGAACTGGCCCGCGATGGCGGCGACCTGGTTGATGCCGAGAGCCGACCGCGCTGGGTGGCCGGGAAGGCATCGGCGAGGATGGCCGCCGAGTTGGCCGTGAGCATCGACCCGCCGAGGGCCTGCAGGACTCGCCAGCCGATCAGCCACAGCGCGCCGCCGCTTCTCCTGAAGGGGTCGAAGGAGAGCAGCACCGGCGCTGGATCGCGCTGGTCGGCCGGGCGCTCGGCGCCCGCGAGCTGTTCGCCGTCCCCGGCTGAGCTCGCTGCCGCGACGAGGGGCAGAGTCAGGCGCGGTCGCGGGCCAGATCCAGCAGGCGACCGAGGATCCGCTCGCCGTCGACGCGGAGGCCGTTGTGGTCGTACTCGTTGGTCACCCACGGGCGAAGCCCGGGGATCCGGGCGGCCGTCTCCTCGGAGAAGGCCCGCTCGACGTACATGTCCTCGGCATAGATCAGGGCCGCCGCCGGGACCGCGTTGGCGGCGAGGACGTCGGGGTCATACAGGTCCGGCCACTCGTGCTCGGCCAGCAGCGAGCCGGCGTCGCGCAACGGCGCAAGCGCGGCCAGGTCGTCGAACATCCAGGGGTACACGTGCTCGCCGGTCAGCAGCAGGGGATCCTCGAACTCGGCGGGAAGCATGCGCTGCGCCGACCACCGGGTCGCGCCCCCGTCGGCCCAGCAGGCTTCGTGGAGGATCGCGTACAGCGGATTGCGAGCGAACCCCAGCTCGGTCTCGATGTCGTGGAGGAAGGCCGGCGAGTCCGGCGGCAGCTCGAGCAGGTGGTGCAGTCGCTCGGCGCCGCCGGCCATGCCGAGCATCGCGCCGAGCTGGCGGGCGTGGCGCCAGGTCAGGCGGTCGCCGGAGGGCAGGATGAGGCCGTCGCCCTGGACTCGGTCGTGGAGCTGCGCCAGTCGCTTGCGGTCAGCTGGATAGCGCCGCGCGTACCGGCGGTTTCGCTCCAGCACCCGCTCGTACGTGCAGGCGTAGACCTCGTCGACGGGGCGGCGCAGGGGTGGCAGTCCGCCGGTGATCAGCGCCTCGCGCAGGCTCTGCGGGGCCAGCGACAGGTAGGTGGTCACGCACAGCCCGCCGAAGCTCTGGCCGAGCACGCTCCACCGCTCGACGTCGAGCTCGCGCCGGATCCACTCGGCGTCGCGGACGATCGCGTCGGCGCGGAAGTGGGTCAGATAGTCGGCCTGCTCGGTGGCCGTCAGCCCGGGGAGAGCGCCCACCGGCGTCGAGCGACCGGTTCCCCGCTGGTCGAGCATGAGGACGCGAAACTCGGTCAGCGCCCGGTCCAGCCAGCCAGGGCTGATCGGGATGCGCGTGGGCCGGGGCGCCTCGAAGCCCGGGCCGCCCTGCAGGTAGACGAGGAACGGCCGGTCGCGGCCGTCGGGATCGGCCACCTCGCGCGCGAACACGGTGACGGTGGGCCCGGCGGCATCGTCGTGGTCGAGCGGGACCTCGAAGGAATGCTCGACCGTGACCAGCCCCGGGAGATGGACCTCTTCGTGCACGGGCTCAGATCATCGTGGGTGGACGGCCAGCGTGCCTTCCAGCACCGCCTCCTCGAGCGTGCGCGGGCCCAGGACATCGCCCGCACGCACGGCTCCCGGATGCGTCTGAAGCGCTGACCACAGCTCGTCGACCGGCCGGCGGCCCTGGGCGAGCACGACGGTCGCCACCGGGGGCAGCGGGCTGCTGCGCCCCGAGAAGACGTGGCGCAGGGCCGGTCCGGCGGCCAGCTCGTGGTGGTGCAGGATCCGCACGCCGAGCTCGTCCAGGCGCGCCAGGTACAGGTTGCGCTGGTACTGGTGAAGCGTCTCGCCGGGCACGGTGGCGGCGCACGCCAGCGTGACCTCGATCCCGGTGAGCGCGAGGCGCTCGGCGGCGTCCAGCCCCTCCCAGCCACCGCCCCAGTCGGCCACGAGTGCCGGGCCGTCGACGTGCTCCGGGTCGGCAATCGCCTCCCACGCCTGGACCGTCACCGTCGCGCCGAGCTCCAGGGCGGGTGCGTACGGCCGCGCGCCGGTGGCCAGTACGACCAGCTCGAAGCCGCTCGCGAGCTGAGGATCGCCGTTCACCCCCAGCTGCAGGGATACCCCGGCGGCCTTCAGCCGGGCCGCTGTACTGCGACGGTAGATCTCCCACGTCTCGGCGTGGCCGGGGGCCAGCCCCGCGAGCCGTAGCTGGCCGCCGATCGCCTCGGCGCGCTCCACGAGCGTCACGGCGGCGCCGGCATCGGCCGCCTCGATCGCGGCCGCGGCGCCGGCCGGACCCGCGCCGATCACCAACACCGACCGGGCCCGCGAGCGGGGTGCGGTCAGCGTCAGCTCGCGACCCGTGCGGGCGTTGACGGCGCAGCCGATCGGCACCCCGGCGTGGTAATGGCCGATGCACGACTGGTTGCAGCCCACGCATTCGATCACCTCGGCCGCGCGGCCCGCGGTCGACTTGGCGACGAGCCCGGGTTCGGCGATCAGCGCCCGCGTCATGCCGACGAGGTCGGCCGTGCCGTCGTCGATCAGGCGGTGGGCGTCCGCCAACGTGACGACGCGCGTGGTGGCCAGCAGGATCAGGTCCGGGACGGCGGCGCGGATCGCCGCCGCGGCCGGGGCGATGGCGACGGGTGGGGCGGGCGGGGGAGGGGCGATCCAGGTGGAGGCGGCCGGGTGGGCGGAGTGGCCGAGCACGAGCGAGACGAAGTCCACGAGCCCGTCGGCGCGCAGCCGACCCGCGATCTCGGCGCAGTCGCGCACCCCGAGTCCGCCGGGGATCAGCTCGTCGGCCGACAGGCGGGCGCCGATCGCCATCGACGGGCCGGCGGCGGCGCGCACGGCCTGCAGCACCTCGACCGAGAAGCGCATCCGAGCGTCCAGGGACCCATCGAACCCGTCGCCTCGCCGGTTGGACAGCGGGGACAGGAACTGGCCGGGCAGGTAGCCGTGCGACATCGAGAGCTCGAGGCCGTCGACCCCGCCCTCGGCGGCCAGCCGCGCCGCGGTCGCGTAGCCGGCGATCAGCTCCTCGATCTCTGCGATGGTGAGCGCGCGCGGCTCGGACTTGAAGCGCAGGCTGGGGATCGCCGAGGGTGCCACCGCCGGCGCCCGTGGCGCGCTCGAGATCTGCTCGCGGCCGCCGTGGAAGAGCTGCACCATGAGCTTGGTGTCGTGGGGGTGCAGGCGCTCGCCCAGCCGCCGGTAGGCGGCCACGATCTCCGGCAGAAAGCCGCCGACGGTGTGCGGCGTGAGCAAGCCGCTGGGATGCACGGCGGTCGCCTCCAGGAAGATCGTTCCCACTCCTCCTCGTGCGCGGGCCTCGTGGTAGGCGAGCAGCTCGTCGGTCGGCAGGTGGTCGTGGACGAGGCTCGTCTGGTGCGAGGTGGAGACGACCCGGTTGCGCAACCGCAGCGGCCCGACATCGATCGCTGACAGCAGCGTCACTTGGGGGGCAGCGAGCGGGCGTGGGCGACGCCCCGGGCGACCCAGCGCTCGAGCTGGCGCTTGGTCTTCACGCCATCGGCATCGACCCGTACCCAGCCCTCCATCACGCGGCCGCGCATCTCGAACGGATGGGCGTGCGGTTTGGCCAGCAGCTCGTCGGTCTCGGCGGGGTCGACGTGCAACAGCAACCCGCCCCGGCCGCTGGCGCTGACCGCCATGTGACCGCCGATCAAAAACGCCAGGCCGCCGAACATCTTGCGCTCGGTGACGTCGTCCCCGCTCGCGACGAGCTCGCGGATCCGGTTGGCGAGATCCTCGTCGTAGGCCACGGCGCCAGTCTAAGAGTGCTCGGCGACGTAGCGGTCAGCCAGCCGCTTGGGCGCCCGGGCGAGCCACGCATCCACGATCAGCTCCCGCAGCTCGTCGAGGTCGATACGGTCGAGAACGACGAGCACGGCGGCATATCCGTCGAAATGCGGTGTCGTGAAGTACACGTCGGGCCGGTCGGCGAGCAGCGCCTCCTTGGCGACGAGGTGCTCGACGCGCGCGCCGAGGACCGGACCGGCGGGCGCGCCGTCGCCGAGCGCGCTCAGGTCGCGGGCGCGCAGCGGACGCTCCCAGACAAAGCCCTTGTCGCGCACGCGCCAGCTGGGGTTGCCGTGGGAAAGCCGCTCCGATGTTTCCGGCAGCTCCAGCGCGATTGCCCGGACGTCGTCCCAGCTGGCCATGTCCGCAGCCTAATCGGTGATCCGCGACGGTTGTGTAGTCAAACCCGGGTAGATAGGGGTAGAGCTGTTTTGGCAGCTTTCCCGGCATGACGGCGTGGAGCCGGAAGTGGGGGCTGTGAGTCATCCCGTCTCGGTGGACCTGCGTGTCTGCCGGGGCGGCGCTCGCGTTCCGTGTGCGGCGGGCTGGGCAAGGACGCGCCGGCGCGACCCCGAATAGGCAATCGTGTACCTGGCCACAGTGACCCGGGCGGCGCGCGACGAGATCCGGTCGATGCTGCGGGCCGAGACGCCGACCCACGGCCGCCTGCGCGACACGTTGATGGTGATCGTCGTCACCACGATCGGCGTCGACCTGGTGTGTGCGGCGCTGGCCTTCGTGTTCGAGCGCCACGTGCGCGGCACCCAGATCCACACCTACGGGAGTGCCCTGTTCTGGACCTCGACCCAGCTGCTGACGGTCTCCTCGCAGCTGCCCAATCCGTTCTCAGTCGGCGGGCGGATCCTCGACGTGTGGATGGAGGCCTACGCGATCACCGTCGTGGCGACCCTCGCCGGCTCGATCGGGACATTCTTCATTCGCCGCGCGCGCGAGGTCGACCCGCTGCCCCGGCCGCCGCACGTGGCCGAGAGCGACCCCCGCGGGGGGTGATAAAGCGCGGGCCGGGGGTAGCTCCTCGTCGTGCAGACGCTGGCCCTCACCTTCGACGACGGCCCCGACCACGACGGGACTCCGCTCGTCCTCGACGCGCTCGCGCGCCATGCTGCCCGGGCCACGTTCTTCGTGATCGCCCCTCGCGCCGCCGCCCATCCCGAGCTCGTGGCCCGCATCGTCTCCGACGGCCACACGGTCGCCCTGCATTGCGATGAGCACGTTCGCCATTCCGAGCGCGATGCCGACTGGTGCGCGGCCGACACGCAGCGCGCGCTGGGACGGCTGCAGCAGCTGGGAATCGCTCCAACGTTGTGGCGCACCCCGTGGGGCGACACGGCCCGTTGGACCGATCAGATCGCCGACGATCACAATCTCACGATGATCGGTTGGACGGTCGACACCCACGATTGGCGCGGCGACGACGCTGAGCGGATGTACGCCGACACCCGCAGGCGGCTGTACGACGGCGCGATCATCCTGGCCCACGACGGGCTGGGGCCGGGTGCCACACGCGAGCACGTCGAGGAGACGGCCGCCTACGTCGAGATGATCGCCGAGCACGGCCGTCGGCACGGTCTGGCACTGGCGGCCCTGGCGTGAGCGCCGGCCGGGTCAGCGCCGGGCCACCGCTGGTGGCGCTCGAGCTCGACGGCGCCCTCGTCCAGATCGCGGCCGGCGCGCCCGCGCGCGACGCCGATCGCACGCCGCGGTTTCCGGCGGACGCGTTCGCGGTCCTTCGCGCGACCGGAGCCCTGAGCTTCAACGCGTTCACCGGCCGCCCACGGCCTCCTGCGGCTGAGGAGCTCGACCTCGTGCGGCGGGTGGCGGCTGCCGACGGGTCGGTGGGGCGGATCTTCGACGGCCATCTCAACGGCGTGGAGCGGATCGCCGTGCAGGGCGCGGCGCCGCTACGCGATGCCGAGCTGGCGGCGGTCGCCGCCGGCGAGCGGCTGCTCGGCGTGTGGGGTGGCGATCCGGTCCCCGGAGAAGGACCGCCCGCCGCGCTTCACCGGGCCGGCGACGGCGAGGTGCTGCGCGGGGTCAAGACATTTTGCTCAGGTGCCGGCGGTATCGACCGCGCGCTGGTGCTGGCTCGCTCAGGCGACGGTGGTCCTCCGGTCTCGGTCTGGATCGATGTCGCCGATCCCCGCTGCGTCGAGATCGACGAGAGCTGGTATCGCTCGCATGGCCTGGTGGCTTCGGTCTCGCACCGGGTCGTGTTCCACGACGCGCCCGTCCTGGCCCGTCTCGGAGAACCGGGGGCGATCGCGGCTCAGCCCTGGTTCGGCCGCGACGCGCTGCGGACCGCCGCCAGCTGGGCGGGGATGGCCGACACCGCGGTCCGCGGCGCGCTCGCCTCGCTGGCCGAGCGGGGGCAGTCCAGCCAGCTGGAGGCGCTCGCGGCCGGTCGGCTCCTCACCCACCAGCGGACGATCGACGCGTGGTTGGCGCAGGCCGCTCAGGCGATGGACGGTGGCACGACGGCGATCGGCGACGTGGCGCTGCACGCGCGCGTGGCCATCGCCGACGCGTGCCGCGGACTCCTGGACGAGGCTGCCCGCGCGTGCGGGTCGCGTCCCTTCGCCCGCGCCGAGGCGCTCGACCGGGCGCGGCGCGACCTCGAGCTGTTCCTGCTACAGCACCGTCTCGAGCCGATGCTGGCGCGACACGGGGAGTCGGCGATCCGGACGGCGCGCGGAGACGGCTGAGCATGGGCGGCGCCCACATGACCAGCGCCGACTTCGAGGCGCGCTATCAGGCCAACCCCGACCCGTGGGGTTATGAGACGAGCGACTACGAGCGCCGCAAGTACGACGCGACGCTCGAGGCGTGCGGGAACGGCCCGTATCACCGCGCGCTCGAGCTGGGTTCATCGATCGGCGTCTTCAGTGCTCGTCTGGCGCCCCGCTGCCACTCACTGGTGACCGTCGACGCGGCGCCCAGCGCGGTCGCCGACGCCCGCCGGCGATTGGCCGGGATGCCGTCGGTGCAGGTGCTGCTCGGCGGGATTCCTGACGCGATCCCGGAGGGCAGCTTCGACCTCGTCGTCGCCTCCGAGATCCTCTACTACCTGGAGCCCGACGCGCTCGCGGCCACGTTCGCGCGGTTGCGCGACTCGCTGGCGACGCACGGCCGGCTGGTCGCCGTCCACTGGCGCCCGCCCGGCGAGGAGCGTCCGTTCACCGCGGCCGAGGTGCACGCGCTGGTGCGCCGTCAGGGTTGGCTGTCGCCGGTGCTCGTCGGCGCCGACCGACGACTACCTGCTCGACGTCCTGGAACGCCGGTGAGCGACGAGGCGGAGATGCTGGTGGTGGGCGGCGGCCCCGCGGGGCTGTCGGCCATCCGCGGCTACCGGCAGGCGAGTGGCACGGGCCCGGTGACGATCGTCTGTGACGAGGAGCGGATGCCCTACCGGCGACCGCCGCTCACCAAGGAGTTGCTGCGCGGCGAGATCGACGAGTCGGCGCTTGCGCTCGAAGCCGAATCATGGCTGGTCGAGCAGTCGGTGTCCTTGGTCAGTGGTCGCGCGACATCGCTGGATCCGGCGGCCCACACGGTCACGCTCGCCGGCGGGCGCCGGCTGCGATATCGCCGCTGCGTGCTCGCCACCGGCGCCGAGCCCCAGCGCCTGACCGTCCCCGGCTGCGATGATCCGGGGGTGCGGGTCGTGCGCTCCCTGGACCAGGTTCGTGAGCTCGTGCATCGCCTCCGCTCCGCCCCCGATGCGATCGTCATCGGCTCGGGCTTCATCGGCTGTGAGATCGCGGCTTCGCTGCGCCGGCGCGGTCATGGCGTCACGCTCGTCTCCGACGAGCCGGCACCCAATGCCCGGCGCCTCGGCGGCGACGCCGGGAAGGAGCTGGCGCGGTGGCTGGCCGACGAGGGAGTCGTCCTGCACCTCGGAGCCGGCGTCGAGGAGATCCGGCGCGAGGGAGATCTGCTGTGGGTGAGCGCCGGGGCGGCGAGGCTGCCGGCGCCGGTCGTCGTGATGGCGATCGGCGTCGCGCCCCGCGTCGAGCTGCTCGCCGGAGAGCCGGCGGCGCTGCCCGACGGCGCCGTCGCGGTCGACGAGACGATGCACACCGCGCTACCCGATCTGCTGGCGGCCGGTGACGTGTGCCGGGCCTTCAACGCCGCCGCGGGGCGACCCCTGCGCGTCGAGCACTGGGGCGATGCGCTGATCCAGGGCGAGATCGCCGGAGCGACGGCGGCGGGCGCACCGGGGAACTGGGACAGCGTGCCCGGCTTCTGGTCGACGATCGGGACGCGCACGCTCAAGTACGCCGCGTGGGGCGACGGCTACGACGAGGTGGTGTTCCAGCGCGGGCCCGACGGAGGCTTCACCGCGCATTACCTGCGCGACGGCCGGCTCGTCGGAGTCCTCGCCCACCAGGCCGACGGCGCCTACGAACGCGGCCAGCAGCTGGTCGCGGAGGGAGCGTCATGGCGCTGACCGCAATCGTCGTCGTGCCCGCGCGCGACGAGGAGCGGCGGATCGCCGACTGCATCCGGGCCCTGGCCGAGCAGACGATCGGAGCTCACGAGTTCGCGACGATCCTCGTGCTCGACGCCTGCTCGGATCAGACGGCGGAGGTCGCCCGCCGGGCGGCCGCCGAGCTCGGGTTGACGCTGACCACGCTGGAGGGCCCGGGAATGGGCCCCGGCCCGGCGCGCCGTATCGGCATGGAGGCCGCCTGCACGCGGCTGCTCGCCCTCGGCCGGCCCGACGGGTTGATCGCCTGCACCGATGCCGACTCGCGCCCGGCCCCCGACTGGCTGGAGCGCCAGCTCGAGCACGTCGCCGCCGGCGCCGGCGCGGTCGCCGGGTTGATCGAGCTCGACGAGCGCGAGGCGGCTGCGCTCCCCGGTGACGTTCTCGCCCGGCGGGCGCGCGACGCCGCCAGCCGCCTGGAGACCGTGCGACGCGGCGATCCCAGCGCCGACCACCATCACTTTGCGGGGGCGTCGCTCGGCGTGACCGCCGCCACCTACCGCCGTGTCGGAGGACTCGAGCCGCTGGCCACGCAGGAGGATGCCGCCTTCGCGCTGCGCCTGGCCCAGCACAGCGTTCCCGTCGTGCGCGCCTCCGACGTGCGCGTGCGTACGTCGGCGCGGTCGACCGGCCGATCGGCCGAGGGGCTCTCCGTCGATCTGGCGGTCTCGTCGTGGTTCGAGAGCCGTCGCTACGAGGCCGAGCAGTTCGGCGTCTCCGAGCTGCGTGATGCCAAGGGCGAGCGCACGGTCACGGTGATCATCCCCACCAAGGAGTGTGCGGCCACAATCGAGGCGGTGCTGCGCGACACGGTCGGCCCGCTGGCCCAGCAGCGCCTCGTCGATGAATTGGTCGTTGTCGACGCGGGCTCGCGCGACGGCACGGCCGAGATCGCGCACGCTGCCGGCGCGCGGGTCCTGCAGCAGGATGACGTGGCGGCCGAACTGGGGCCGGCCCTTGGCAAGGGCGACGCGATGTGGCGGGCGCTGCAGGTCACCGGCGGCGACGTCGTCTGCTTCCTGGACGGCGATACGGCCGATCCCCACCCCAGTCATCTGCAGGGCCTGCTCGGGCCGCTGCTCGCCGACGCCTCGGTCTCGCTGGTCAAGGGATCGTTCGACCGCCCGATGGATGCGGGAGCCGTGAAGCTGCCCCACGAGGGCGGCCGCGTCACCGAGCTGATGGCACGACCGCTGCTCAACCTGCACGAGCCGCTGCTGGCCGGTTTCTCCCAGCCGCTCGCCGGTGAATTCGCCGGCCGGCGCTGGCTGCTGGAGTCGGTGGCGTTTCCGGCCGGCTACGGGGTCGAGGTCGCCGTGCTGATCGACGCCCTGCGCCTGTGTGGGCTCGGTGCCCTCGCCGAGTGTCATCTCGGCAGCCGTCAGAATCGCCACCAACCGCTGCGCGCGTTGGGCGAGATGGCCTACGCCGTGCTCGTCGCCGTCGAGAACCGGCTGCCCGGGGCGCGGTCAGGGCGTTAGCGGGCGCTATCTGCGTCCGTGGGACGATGCCTCGGTGGCGGCGATCTCCGTGCAGGAGCGCCCTCCGATCCGGGAACGAGACGCCGACGCCGAGCCGTGGCTGTCGGCGCCCGTCCGATAGATCGGCGCCTCAGGCGGCCGCGATCACGCGGTCGCGCCGGCGCGGGCCGTCTGGTGCTTGCCCTCGGCGAACTCCTCGACGATCTTGGTGCAGAACGCCGGCAGATCGTCGGGATTGCGGGACGAGACGAGTCCCTGGTCGACCACGACCTCCTCGTCGACGACCTCGCCGCCGGCATTGCGAATGTCGGTGCGCAGGCTCGGGTACGAGGTGAGCGTGCGCCCCCGGACGAGATCGGCCTCGACCAGGGTCCACGGGCCGTGGCAGATGACGCCCACCGGCTTGGCATCGGCGAAGAACCTCTGCACGAAAGCGATCACGTGCTCGTCCATCCGCAGGCGGTCGGCGTTGACGGTGCCGCCGGGCAGGATCAAGCCGTCATAGTCGTCGGGCGACGCGTCGCCGATCGCCTTGTCGACGGCGAACGTGTCGGCCGGCTCGATGTCGGAGTTCATCGCCTGGATCTCACCGGTCTCCACGGACAGCAACTCGGTGGTGGCGCCGGCGTCCTGCACGGCATCGCGCGGCCTGACCAGCTCGACCTGCTCGACGCCGTCGGTGGCGATGATCGCGATCTTCTTGCCGTTCAATGTGTCTGGCATCGGACTCCAATGGGTCGCTGATTTGAATCGACGTCCCGGCCCCGGATCTCCGGAGCCGGGGCGCCATGTCGTTGGCATACCCGGCCCTCGCCGGTGCACACAGATTCCGGCGAGCCGGCGCCGGGTAGTGCTGAGAAGACACCGGCCACAGGCGGGGAGGACGAGATGAGCAACGCAGACGACGCGCGGGTCAGTCCCTCGGAGCAGCGCGGCGGTTCGACGCCCGGCGACGCGGAGGCCCGGCGCAAGGGCGAGTGGGCGGCCAATGCCGAGGATGGGGTCGTGCCCGCCGAGCTCGGCGGCTCCGACGCCCCTCGCGAGATGCTCGACGAGGATCCGCAGCTGGGCAGCTCGGTCCTCGGCGAGACGACGGGCTCCGACGCCCCCGCCACCGACGAGGGTGTGGACCCCAGCGGCGGCAAGCGCGCTGACGCGGTCACCGACGGCGGGGCCGCTCCCGTCCGGGGAGCAGAGCCCGATCTCAAGGACGCCGCCGCCGGGCCGCGCCAGGCCGACCGGCAGTCGGCCGCCGGCGACGACGCCTGACGGACCCCAATCGCCGACGCGCAGGTCTGTGCACGGTGTCCGGCCGGTGGCTCCTGATTGCGCAAACTGGAGTGAAAGTGTTGCCCAATACGCCAGGCAGTTGCGCTATAACCACCGCAGGTAGGTAAACCGAGCTGGCCGGAGGTGGGCGGATGGACAATGACGACCTCATCCAGGGCGTCGCCGTACCGGGCCTGATGGAGCGACTGGCGCAGGGGCCGGTCGTGTGCGCCGAGGGATACCTGTTCGAGTTCGAGCGCCGCGGCTATCTGCAGGCGGGGGCCTTCGTCCCCGAGATCGTGATCGAGCGACCCGACCTCGTCCGGGTGCTGCACGAGGAGTTCGTGCATGCCGGCTCGGATGTCGTGCTCGCCTTCACGTATTACGGGCACCGCGAGAAGCTGCGTGTGATCGGCAAGGAGAACCTGCTGGAGCCGCTCAACCGTGACGCCCTGGCGCTGGCGGTGGACGTCGCCCGCGCGACCGGAACCCTGGCCGCGGGCAACCTCTGCAACACCAACGCCTACGCACCCGACGAGGAATCCGCGCGGACGGTCCGCGCGATGTTCGACGAGCAGATGCGGTGGGTCGCCGGGGCCGGCGTCGACTTCGTCGTGGCCGAGACGTTCTCGTGGGTCGGCGAGGCGCTGATCGCGCTCGAGGCGATCAAGGCGGCCGGCATGACCGCGGTTGTGACGCTCGCTTATCACCAGTCCGAGCACAGCCGTGACGGGTGGACGGCCGAGGAGGGCTGCACGCGCCTGGCGGACGCGGGCGCCGACGTCGTGGGCCTGAACTGCATCCGCGGACCGCAGACGATGCTGCCGATGATCGCGCGGGTGCGTGAGGCGGTCGACGTGCCGGTGGCCGCACTGCCCGTGCCGTATCGGACGACGCCTGATCAGCCGAGCTTTCAGTCACTGCGCGATCCCGGCTGCAGCTGCCTGCCGGGTGATCGGCCGTTTCCCACGGCGCTGGACCCATTCACGTGCAACCGCTACGAGATCGCCGAGTTCGGACGTGACGCCTACGCGATGGGTGTCAACTACCTGGGCGTGTGCTGTGGCGCCGGGGCGCACCACATCCGCAGCCTGGCCGAGGGACTGGGACGCGTTCCGCCAGCCAGCCGCTTCTCGCCGGATATGTCCAAGCACGCCTTCCTGGGGACCGACGCCCGGCTCAAGGCGAACAATCGTGCTTACGCACGGGACCTGTGACGTCGCCGGCGCGCGGTTAGCTTTCAGTTGTCATCGGCCGGCGCGGGCGGCTTCAGATTGCTGACAGGGGGCGCGAGCGGTACGGTTGCGTCCGCCGGGGTCGTCGCAACCGCCGGTCCACTGCAAGTGCTAAGGGGAGCTATCACCTATGCCCAGTAATGCCCGCAAGCTCGACGAGTTGCGTGCTCAGCGCACGAATCTCGAAAACCATTACGTCGACGAGCTGCTCGCCGGACGGCTGGACCGTCGTGACTTCCTGCGCCGCGGCGCGACGATCGGGATGTCGGCGTCGGTCATGGGGGCGCTGCTCGCGGCCTGCGGCAACGCCAACTCTTCGGGCGGCAGCTCCTCGAGCTCCTCGTCGGGCGCGGCCGCCGGGACTCCCAAGAAGGGCGGGACGCTCAACGTCGCCATCCAGACGCCGGCCACGGCGATCAACCCGCTGATCGTCTCTGACGCCGGCGGCCTGGCTCTGCTGGCCACCACCGGTGAGTTCCTCACCTTCGACAACAACATCAAGCTGCAGCTGGAGCCGATGCTGGCGCAGAGCTGGACCCACAACGCCGACGGATCGCTGTGGACGTTCAAGCTGCGCCCGAACGTCAAGTTCCACAACGGCAAGCTGCTCACCGCCGACGACGTGGTCTACACGTTCAAGCAGCTGTCTGACCCGAAGAACTCGTCCAACGCGCTGTCGACGTTCACCGGCGTGCTCAGCCCGTCCGGGGTTCGCGCGGTCGACCCCCACACGGTCGCGTTCCACCTCGAGGCCCCGAACGGGAACTTCCCGTACATCATCTCGTCTGACAACTACAACGCGGTGATCGTCCCCAAGGGCACCGACTTCGGCAGCTGGCAGAAGTCGTTCGTCGGCACCGGGCCGTTCAAGCTGCAGAGCTACAGCCAGAACCTCGGGGCCAACTTCACCGCCAATCCCGACTACTGGGGCCCCAAGGCCCACCTGGATAGCCTGGCGTTCAAGTTCTACCAGTCCCAGGCGCCGTCGATCCTGGCTCTGCAGGGCGGCGACGTCGACGTGATCGCGCAGTTCGTGCCCTCCGGCGCGGAGGCGATCCTCAACAACTCGCAGTACAACATCATCAAGCTCCAGGCGTCCAACCACCGCGAGCTCTCGATGCGCTGCGACCAGGCTCCGTTCACCGACCCGCGCGTGCGCCAGGCGATCGCCCTGACGTTGAACCGCCCGGCGATGGTGACGGCGCTGCTGCACGGGCTGGGCAGCGTGGCCAACGACCACCCATTCGCTCCCAAGTTCAAGTCGACGAACAAGACCGTGCCTCAGCGCGTGCAGGACATCGCCAAGGCCAAGCAGCTGATGGCGGCCGCCGGCCACGCCAAGGGCTTCAACGTCACCCTGGCGGCCGACATCTACGAGGAGATCGCCCAGCTGGCCCAGGTGATCAAGTCGGCGACGGCCCCGATCGGCGTCAACATCAACCTCAAGGTGGAGAGCCAGACGGCCTACTACGGCAAGGCCACGTTCGGCAACTCTGACTGGCTGGACAGCACGATGAGCCTCGTCAACTATGGCGACCGCGGCGTCCCCAATGTGTTCCTCGATGCCGCGTACACGACCAAGGGCGCGTGGAACGCCGCTCATTTCCACAACCCCACCTACGACAAGCTGTTCCGTCAGTACACCGCGGCGTTCGACCTCCAGACCCAGACCTCACTCGCCGGCAAGATCGAGACGCTGCTGCTCGAGCAGACGCCGCTCATCATCCCGTACTGGATCGACGGTCTGACGGCGACGACCCAGTCGGTGCACGGCGTCAACCCGACGTCGATCTCACAGGTCTTCCTCGGGCAGGCCTACAAGGCCTAGCCGGTCCGCCGGGGAGGGCGCCGGCTCACATGTCGCCGCCCTCCTCGATCAGCCGGGTCAGCTCGCGGCGCAGCAGGACAAGGCGGGCCTCGCGGGTCAGCGGCAGCCGCCGGCGCCGCCGGCGGGCCGCCCCCGGATCGAGGTCGCCCGAGACGACCACGGCGGCCTCGTCCTCGGGGGCCTCGGCCACGATCTGGCCGAGCGGGTCGACGACGCGCGAGCCCCCCCAGAAGCGCAGCCCGCACTCCTCGCCGACGCGGTTGACGAATACCACGTAGCACTCAAACAGGCGCGCGTACAACGTCGTGATATCACGCCAGTACTCGCGCACGTCTAGCTCATACGGATCGCTGTGGGCGCTGTCGGTCGGCATGATCAACCATTCGGCGCCGTCCTGGGCGGCCACGAACGCGAGGGCCGGCTGCCACGCGTCATTGCAGACGAGCAGCGCCATGCGGCCCGCGCTGGTGTCGAAGGCCCGCAACGCGTTGCCAACGCTGAAATGCTTGCGCTCCTCGAAGCCGGCGTAGGTCGGGAGATACAGCTTGCGGTGCACGTGGACGAGCGCCCCGGCCTCGAAGTAGGCAGCGCTGTTGTATACGCGTCCCCCCTGGCTGATCTCGGGAAAGCCGATCGTCACGGCGCCGTCGCCGGCGGCGCCGGCCAGCTCGCTCAGTGCCGGGTCGTCAGCGCGCAGCGCCACCTCATGCTCCGAGGAACCGATCGCATACCCGCTCAGGCACAGCTCGGGCAGGACGACGAGGTCGGCGCCGCCCGCGCGCGCCTCGGCGATCGCCTCGCCGGCCCGCTTGAGGTTGGCCTCGAGGTCGCCCAGCTTGCTGTCGATCTGTGCGAGGCCGACGCGCAACTAGGGGCCGTCCAGGAGGTCCCCGCACGTACCCGGGCGGACGAATTGCGACTCGTCTGCCGAGACCCACACCTTGCCCTGGGGCGCCATGGGCGCGAGACTACCAACGAGATTGCGCAACGGGCAACGAGTTTTCGCAGAGGGCACCGCCGGCCCGCCTCCACGTTGACGAGCCGGAGCGGAGGCGGCTATGTTGCAGGCGATGTCTGCGCCTGAGTCAGTCGCCCAGCCGGACCCCGACTGCATCCTCCGCTGACCGGGTGAGAGCCCGCCTGCTTTACGCGGCGTTGATCGTCGCCGCGCTGACCGGCTGTGGCGGCGGCGCTTCCGTCACCGCGTCGCACAGCGGCTCGTCGTCGGGCACCACCGCGCTGACGACCACGACCACACGGACGACGCGCGCCCGGCGGCACACGCCCCGGCGCGGCGGCCGTGTGCCGGCCCGCGCCGCGCCCGTGGGTCACGCGCAGCGAGTTCGCGCCGGGAGCTCGATCCTGTCGGTGACCGTATCCAAGGTCTACGGCTCGCTGTCAGGCACGGGGGCGGCGCTGCTCCCGGGCACGCACGCCGCCGGCGTTGCGCTGACGATCCGCAACGAGGCCGGCGCCACCTACGACAGCACGGCGTCGGGCGATGTCTCGGTGATCACCTCGTCGGGGGCGGCCGCGCCGCTGTTCATCAAGCAGGGCATCTGCCAGACCCAGCTGACCGACTTCGAGAGCCTGGTCGGGGTCGGCGAGTCACGAACCGGCTGCGTGGGCTTCACCGTGCCGCACGGGGCGCGCGTGCTGGGGGTGCGCTTCTCGCCGCACTCGCGCGCGCCGGGCAGCGTCACGTGGCGTTGAGGCGCCGGGCTCAACGTGCGCCGAGCGTCGTCTCCAGGACGTTCAGCGCCTCGGGGAGGTTCGCCCGTCCGAAGCCGACGCGCACGTGGTCAGGAACGTCGTAGACCGAGCCGGGCAACAGCAGCACGCCGTCCCGCGCCAGCCGCGCGCACAGCGCGTCGATCTCGTCCAGTCCGGTCACGCGCGGAAAGCCGATCGGGCCGGCGGTGGGCCGGACCCACTGAAAGCTGGGAGTGTGGCGCTCGAAGAATTCCTCGACGAGGGCCAGGTTGCGCGCCACGAGCTTGAGGTTGCGCTGCAGCAGCCGATCGCGATGGCGTAGTGCCAGCGCCGTCAGCACCTCGCTGGGCGCGCTCGAGCAGATCGTCGTGTAGTCCTTGAGCGCCAGCAGGCGCTCGCGCAGGTCACGGTCACGCGTGACCAGCCAGCCGAGGCGCAGGCCGGGCAGGCCATAGCTCTTGGAGATGCTGCCCAGCGACACGCCGTTGGGCAGCAGGTCGCAGGCCGCCGGCAGCCGGTCGCCGGGATCGTGCTCGAGCTCGCGGTAGACCTCGTCGCTGAAGAGCACAAGCCCGTGCGCGGCGGCCAGCTCGGCGACCGCCTCGAAGGTCGCGCGCTCCATCAGCGTGCCCGTCGGGTTATGCGGCTGGTTGACGTAGAGCACGCGGCTTGCCGGTGTGAGCGCGGCCCGCAGGGCGTCGAGGTCGTGCGCCCACCCGTCGGCGAAGCTGCGCCGCCAGGAGCTGACGGCGGCGCCGGTGCTGCGGGCGAGCTCGAGTGCCGACTCGTAGCACGGAGTCTCCACGATCGCATGGTCGGCGGCGCCGAGCAGCGCGTGGTTGACCAGGAAGATGCCCTCCTCGGCGCACGAGCAGACGATGACGTCGTCGGCGCCGGCCCGTTCGTAGAGCGCCGCGATCGCCTCGCGCAGCTCGGGGGACCCGGCGGACTCCGTGTAGCCGCACCATGTCTCGTGCAACCGCCGCTCGGCGCCGGGCTCGAAGGCGAGCAGCTCGGCGATCGTGCGCGACTCGCAGTCGCTGGACGACAACATGTAGCGCACCGAGAACTCGTGCTGCGCGTAGTAGCGCTCGATCCGAAACGGCTTCAGCTGCATGCGGTTCTACAACCGGCAGCGCGGGCTGACGGGGATGTTCATCGACGGGACCGGCGGGGCGTCGTGCTTGCAGAACGTCAGCGCGCGCGTCCGCTGGTCCAGCACGGCCTGGTACGGATAGCCGACGCCGGCGGCCGTCGCCCGGCAGCGATAGCCGGTCTCGCTGGCGCGGATGCCGACGGTCGCACAGCGGACGCGTTGCAGCGGCGCGCCCGCCTGGCCCTTGGCGATGCGCAGGGTCATGTCGTGGCGGATGGCATGCGCGACGGCGGCGCGTGAGGCGCCGGCGGCGAGCGTCACCCGGTGCGGCGCCTGGTCCTCGGAGACGACGATCGCGGCCAGGCGGTTGGCGCGCTCGGCTGCCTTGGGACTCTCGTGGGCGAGGAGGTTGTCGTTGTGATGGCTGACGAACAGGATCAGCGCGACCGCCACCAGGGCGGCCACACCCAGCGAGAGCGCCCAGCGCACCCACATCGGCGGACGCCGCAGCCGCCACGACGACTCGTCGAACATGGACCTAGGGTACGCACCGCCGGGACCGAGTCCGGCGGGCGCGGGAACATGCCGCCATCAATCCGATCAGGAAGGAATGGTGTGATCGTCGACTGCGCGCTGAGTCAGGCGAACGCGCCGATGCCCGTGATGTCGCGGCCGACGATCAGCGTCTGCATCGTCTCGGTGCCCTCGTAGGTGTGCAGCACCTCGATGTCGCCCATGTGGCGGATGACGTGATTCTCCAGCAGGATCCCATTGCCGCCGAGGAGGTCGCGCGCCTGGGCGATCACCTCGCGCGCCTTGCGCGTGTTGTGCAGCTTGGCCAGGCCGGCGATGGTGTCGGTCATCTGGCCGCCGGCGATCAGCCGGGCCAGCTGCATGCAGTACAGCTGCATCGCGGTGACGTCGGCGAGCATCCGCACCAGCCGGTCCTGGACGATCTGAAAGCTCGCCAGCGGCTTGCCGAACTGCTCGCGCTGCTTGGCGTAGGTGAGGGCGATGTCGTACGCGGCCACGGCATGCCCGAGGGCCGCCCAGGCGATCGTCGAGCGCGTGGTGATGAGCACGCGGGTCGTGTCTTTGAACGAGCCCGCCTCAGGCAGGCGGTCGGACTCGGCCACGCGCACGCCCTCCAGCCGGATGTCGGCCTGCCAGATCGCGCGCGAGGCTCCCTTGCCGGCGATCACGGCGGCGGCATAACCGGGGGCGTCGCCGGTGACGAGAAAGCCCTTGACTTTCCCATCGGCCTCGTCGCGGGCCCAGACGACGATCACGTCGGCGATCGTGGCGTTTCCGATCCAGCGCTTGGCCCCGTCGATCACCCACTCGTCGCCCTCCCGCCGCGCGGTCGTCTCCAGCGCGACGGAGTCCGAGCCGTGCTCGGGCTCGGTCAGGGCGAAGGCGCCGATCTTCTCCAGGTGGGCCATGGGCGGCAGCCATCGCTCCTTCTGCTCCGTTGAGCCGAGCATCGCGATCGACTTCATCGCCAGACCGGACTGCACGCCGAGGAACGTGCCGAGGCTGCCGTCTCCGCGGTGCAGCTCCATGTGCACCAGGCCGGCGGCCAGCGGGGTCATCCCCGGGCACCCGTAGCCCTCGATGTCCTCGCCGACGACGCCGAGCTCGGCCATCCGCGTCAGCAGCGGCCACGGCGGCTCGGCCCGCTCCCAGAAGTCGTTGATCACCGGCAGCACCTCCTCGTCGACGAACCGCCGCGTCGCCAAAAACCGCTCCCACTCGGGGTCTGAGAACTGCTCGCGGACGAACAGGTAGTCGGTGGCCAGGGCCTCGCCGAGGTGGGTGTAGGGCATCGCCGTTGTCGTCATCGTCTCACTGTGTCACTCCGCACCGTGGAGTGCTAGCGTCGAGTGCAGCTTGCGGTTGCGCCTAGGGTTCCGCCGCCGTCCACACGCACAAGGGCGATTGGGACAGGACCGAGCGGCGCCAGCCGGTCTGACGGTGGGCCGGCCACACCTGACGGGATAAAAACCCCGAGGGCCTCTGTCCAGCTGCCCGGAGGAGGTCCGTCGTCAATGCCCGTCATACCGCTGGTTCTGTTGGCCGCCGTGCTGCACGCCAGCTGGAACGCGCTCGTCAAGTCGGCCGACGACCGGCTGACGGCGATGGCGTTGATCGGCGCGGCGTCGGTCGTGGTGTGCCTGCCGATCGCGCTGCTGGCGCCGCTTCCGCGGGGCGCCGCGCTTCCGTTCCTCGTGGGCTCGGTGGCGCTGCACGGGGTCTACAACCTGCTGTTGATCGGCTGCTACCGCAACAGTGACTTCAACCAGGTCTATCCGGTCGCCCGCGGGCTGGCCCCGCCGACCGTCGCCGTCTGCGCCGTGGTGTTCGTCGGCGAGCGGATCTCCGCCGTGCAGGGCGCCGGGCTGGGCGTGCTGACCGCCGGGATGCTGGCGATCGCCGCCGGGCGCGGGCGGGCATCACGCCGCGGGCTCATGTTCGCCGGCCTGACCGGCCTGGCGATCGCCGCCTACACGGTCCTCGACGGGATCGGCGTGCGCCGCTCGGGCACCGCCCTGGGCTACACCGGCTGGCTGTTCGTGGCCGAGGGTCTGGTCGTGCCGATCGTGTGGTGGGTGCGGCGCGGCGGCATGAAGGCGGTGCGCCGGCTCCCGTCCGCCCTCGTCGTTCGCGACGCCGGCGCCGGCGTGCTGTCGGTGATCGCCTACGGGCTCGTGCTGTGGGCCCAGACGCGCGGAGCGCTCGCCGTGGTCGCCGCCCTGCGTGAGACGAGCGTCGTGTTCGGGGCGCTCATCGGCGCGGCCATGTTCCACGAGCAGATGCCGTCCCGGCGCGTGCTGGCGAGCGCGCTCATCGCCGGCGGGGCGGTCATCCTCGCCGCCGGGTGAAGGGCGGCGTGGCCCGCGCGCCCTGAGGCGCGTGGGGGCGTGGTGCGCGTGGTACGCCCCCGGTCGTCACGTCGCGTCCACTTGAGCCCCGCTACCCCGAAGCGTCTCGCATCCTCCGATATCGCTCGATCAACGCGTTCGTCGAGCTGTCGTGGTGCAGCTCGGGGTCGGACGGGGACTTCAGCTCGGGGATGATCCGCTGGGCAAGCGCCTTGCCGAGCTCGACGCCCCACTGGTCGAAGGAGTTGATGCTCCACACGACGCCCTGGGTGAAGACGCTGTGCTCGTAGAGGGCGATCAGGGCGCCGAGCGTGCGTGGGTCCAGGCGCTCGGCGAGGATGATGTTGCTCGGCCGGTTGCCTTCGAACACCCGGTGGGGGACGACTGCCTCGTCGACTCCCTCGGCTCGCACCTGCTCTTCGGTTTTGCCGAAGGCGAGCGCCTCGGCCTGGGCGAAGACGTTGGACATCAGCAGGTCGTGGTGGTCGCGCAGCGGGTTGAGCGCCTTGGCGAAGCCGAAGAAGTCAAGCGGGACGAGCTTCGTGCCCTGATGGAGCAACTGGTAGAAGCTGTGCTGGCCGTTGGTGCCCGGCTCGCCCCAGTAGATCGCGCCCGTCTGGTAGTCGGCGGGGCGTCCGTTCAGCGTGACGTGCTTGCCGTTGGACTCCATCGTGAGCTGCTGCAGGTAGGCGGGAAAGCGCTTGAGGTACTGCTCGTAGGGCATCACCCCGACCGTCTCGGCGCCGAAGAAGTCGCCGTACCAGACGGCCAGCATCCCCATCAGCACGGGCAGGTTGCGCGCGAACGGCGTGGTGCGGAAGTGTTCGTCCATGTCGTGAAAGCCGGCCAGCATCTCGCCGAATCGCTCGGGGCCGATCGCGATCATCGTCGACAGGCCGATTGCCGAGTCCATCGAGTAACGCCCACCGACCCACTCCCAGAAGCCGAACATGTTCTGGGTGTCGATGCCGAACTCCCGGACCTTCTCGGCGTTGGTCGAGACGGCCACGAAATGCTTGGCGATTGCCGCCTCGTCGCCGAGCGCCGCCAGCGTCCACTCGCGGGCCGAGCGGGCGTTGGTCATCGTCTCGAGCGTCGTGAACGTCTTGGAGGAGACGACGAACATCGTCTCGGCGGGATCGAGGTCGCGGGTGGCCTCGACGAAGTCGGTCGAGTCGACGTTGGAGACGAAGCGGAAGCTCAGCCGGCGGTCGGAGTAGTGCCGCAGCGCCTCGTAGGCCATCACCGGTCCCAGGTCCGAGCCACCGATCCCGATGTTCACGATGTTGCGGATCGGCTTGCCGGTGTGCCCCGTCCACTCTGACGCGCGCACCTGTCTGGCCAGCGCCGCCATCCGGTCGAGCACGGCGTGCACCTCGGCGACGACGTCGACGCCATCGACGATCAGCGAGGCCGACCGGGGCATGCGCAGCGCCACGTGGAGCACCGACCGGTTCTCGGTGGCGTTGATCCGCTCGCCGGCGAACATCGCCGCCGTGCGCTGTGGCAGCCCGGACTGCTCGGCGAGGGCCAGGAGCAGCGACATCGTCTCGTCGGTGATGCGGTTCTTGGAGTAGTCCAAGAACAAGCCGGCGCCCTCGGCCGTGAGGCGCTCGCCGCGCCCGGCGTCCTCGTCGAAGAGCTCGCGCAGGTGGCGGGGTGCGATCTCGTCGAAGTGCGTGGTAAGCGCGCTCCAGGCGGGGCGCTCGCGCAGCATGGGGGTGCCGCTCTGCGTGCTCATGTTCGGCCTCCAGCGTTCATGGACTCAATCCAGCGCCGACGTTAGCCGCTGCCCGGCCAGAGCTTGACCTCGACTCGCTGGCTGCCGGGCGCGGGACTGAGCGCCAGCGGCGAGGCGTTGGGCGCTGAGACGACGACCGCACCCTGGACGACCACGTGGTAGCCGGCGGGGTAGGTGTACGGCGGAACGACGATCTCGGTGGGCGCCGACACGGCCGGGTCGACCGTGTAGGAGTCGGTGAAGAATCGGGTGGCCGGGTAAAAGGCCGCCGGGCCCGGCCGTCCGGCGGTCGCCAGCGGGTAGGGGCCGGCCAGCACCCGCGCCTTGCCCGGCCACGGATTGCCGGTCCGGTCGTTGAGCAGGTTCTCCCCCGGGGCGCCGGTGGGGTCGTGCAGCTGAAGCCCCGACCAGTAGCTCCAGGAGAGCGCGCTCTGGCGCGCGAGCTCGGCGACCTGCGCGATGTCCGGGACGCTGGGCCCACCGCCAAACTCGTCCAAGATGATTGCCGGACCCCCGGGCTGAAGCGTCCGGACGTGGTTGCGCTCGCTGAGGAAGTGGTTCATGGCCTTGCGCTCGGAGCGCAGGCAGACCGTGCCCGGGCAGCCGAACACTCCCGCGGGCGGAGTCCCGTAGACATGGAACGCCAGCACCAGGCGGGGAAATCGCAGCGGCTCGGCGATGCCGGCGACGTTGGCGTCCAGGACATTGGCGCTGATCGTCGGCTCGTACAGCACCAGATGGTTGGGGTCAGCGGCTTCGATGGCGCCGATGAGCCCGTCCGGGAGTGCCTGCACGCCGCCGCGGGCACACGACCAAGGGGCCAGCGCCCGCCCGGCATAGACGCACTGCAGCACGCGATTGAAGTGCGGCGTCGAGAGGTCGTCCGGTTCGTTGAACAGGTCGTAGCCGATGACGTTCGGGTTATCGCGGTAATGCGTGGCCACCGCCTGCCAGACGCGCGCGAACTGGCCCTGGAGGTCGCTGCGCACGTCGTTGTGCCAGAAGTGCCGGATGGCCGTCTCAACGGCGACCGCCCCGTAGGCCAGGCCCCAGTAGGAGCGCCCCGGAAACGCTAAGCCGTTTGTGCAGGTCGCCCACGGCGGCGCCCCCTCGCCGTTCCATGGCAACGGGCCCCGGCGATCGAAGAACGCCGAGCCGTAGGCATCCTGGTGCATGTCGATGATCACCCGCAGCCCGGCTGCCGCCAGGAGGTTCACGATGCGGTCGGTGCTTGCCAGGTAGGCCTGGACCACCGACGAGCGATAGGGGTCGGCGCGGCCGAGTGAGGGGAAGCGCGTGCCGGCACGGTGGGCGGCGCAATAGCGCGGATCGTTGGGTCCCGCCCCCGGCGGGCCGGGCTCAAGGCCCTGCCACACGATCCCCAGGCGGACCACGGTGAAGCCGAGCCGGGCGAGCGAGGCGGCGTCGACGGCGGTGAAGCGTCGCCCTGGATCCCGCGCCGTCGGTGAAAGGACGAACGCCGGCTGTCCGCCGGTGGCCGCCCCCACGCACGGCGTCCCCGCGGCCTTCAGAGGCCGCGCGCCTCCACCGCACTTCCCAACCACGTCGACGCCCTCCAACTGCAGGCGCCGGCCGTAACTGTCGCGTAGCGAAGGCCCGCCGGGCGCGCTGACGGTTCCGATCTGGCTCCAGACCCCGCCCGCGGGCGCCGGCGGAGGCGTCGGCGTCGGGACGGGCGCGGCCGCAGACGCGCGTCCGCTCAGCGCCCCTCCGCAGATGAGCGCGCACCCGCAGACGAAGGTGAGGATCCAGCTGGGGCGCGGGTGCAACCGGTTCAAGACATGTGCCGGACGCTTCACGCAGCCGGCACTCTATTCAAAGGTCGGTCAGCCGTGCCGGCGCGCGCCGCTCCCAGCCGTCGGCGAGCAGGTCCACGACGAGCGCTTCGTCGGCCATCGCCAGGTCGACGTGTACGGCGGCCAGGCGCTTGCCCCAGTAGAACGCGGTGCACGCCTCGGGATGCGCCTCGATGGCCGTGAGGATGCCCGGCTCGTCGAGCATCACGTTCATGTGGTCCTCGTCCCACAGGGTGGCGAAGATCTTGCCGGCGACGCGAAACGAGGGACGTCCATGATGGTCCTGCTCCACCGCCTCCGGAAGGGCCAGGGCGAGCGCACGTAACCGCTCACGACTGATCATCGTGCTGGCTACACCCGCAGCGGATCGAGCAGCCGGCGCGGGTGTCCGATCGCCGCCGTGACCGGATCATCGCGGCGTTCGGCGGGATCAAACCCGGGCCCGGGCTCGGAGACCGTGTCGGGTACCGCCACCACCTCGCCACAGACCGCGCAGCGCCCGTCGCCGTCGATCCGGCCGCCGTCGGCCGCGTGCGTGAGCATGCGCCGCGGGCCGCGCGGCGCGTAGAACGTATCGCCCCAGGCCATCAGCTCGCGCAGGACCGGCCAGAGCCGCTGGCCCTTGTCGGTGAGCGCGTACTCGTCGTGGCCGCCGGGCCCCGGCTCGCGAGCGAGCACGCCCTCGGCGACCAGGGTCTTCAGCCGTGAGGCGAGGACGGCCCGGGGGATGTCGAGGTGGGTGATGAAGTCGCCGTACCGGCGCACGCCGTAGAAGGCATCGCGAATGATCAGCAGCGTCCAGCGTTCGCCGACGATCTCCAGCGCGCGGGCCACCGAGCACGACTGGCTGGCGTAGTCGTTGGGGAGCGGCATGTCACACAGCCTAGCAGCCATTAGTTCGTTCACTGAACCAAGGTGTGCTAGGGTCCCGCGCCGTGGGTTCAATCACCGAACCAACAACCTGGTCGTCCGCGGATGGCCACCCCCGCAAGTGGACCGTGCTGGCGGTGCTGGCGGCCGTCGCCTTCATGGCCCAGCTGGATCTCTTCATCGTCAACATCGCCGTGCCGTCGATGGCCCGCTCGTTCCACGGCTCGTCGCTGGCGGACCTGTCGTGGGTGCTGAACGCCTACGCGATCGTGTTCGGCGCCCTGCTCGTGCCCGCCGGGCGTCTGGCCGACCACTTCGGCCGGCGGCGCTTCCTCCTCGGCGGGGTCGTCGTGTTCACGTCGGGCTCGGTCCTGTGTGCGCTCGCGCCCTCGCTGGGGATCCTCGTCGGCGGGCGCGTCGTCCAGGCGCTGGGCGCGGCCGCGATCGTGCCCACCTCGCTGGGGCTGCTGCTGCCCGTGTTCCCGGCTCGCCAGCACAACCTCGTGGTCGGAGCGTGGGCCGGAGTGGCGGCCGTGGCGGCCACCTCGGGAGCGCCGCTGGGAGGTCTGCTCGTGGCCGCCAGCTGGCGCTGGATCTTCCTCGTCAACGTCCCCTTCGGGGTCTTCACCGTCCTGCTCGGCCTGCGCGTCCTACCTGAGGTCCGCGCCCACGCCGGCTCTCGCCTCCCCGACGCGATCTCGATGGCGTCGCTGCTGGTGGCGGTGACGCTGCTGATCCTCGGCACCGTCGAGGGTCCCAGCTGGGGATGGGGGAGCCCGCCGGTCATCGGGCTGCTGGCGGCGGCCGCGCTGGCGGGGGCGGTGACGGCGCGCCGGGCGTTCACCCAACCGCACGCCGTGATCGAGGCGAGCCTGTTTGCGAGCCGGGAGTTCGCGACGGCCACACTGGCTCTGTTCTCGTGGTTCGTGGCCTTCGCGGTCTTCCTGTTGATCTCGGTGCTCTATCTCCAGGACCTGTGGCACTGGTCGGCGCTGAAGACGGGGCTGGCGATCGCCCCGGGACCACTGGCTTCCGCGCTGTTTGCGGTCAACAGCGGGCGCATCACCGGTCGCTTCGGTCGCTCGCTGCCCGCCCTCGCCGGGACGACGGCGACCGGCCTGTCGGCGCTGTACTGGCTGCTGTTCGCGCCCGCCCATCCCGCGTACGTGACGGGTTTCCTCGTGCCGATGCTGCTCGGCGGCATGGGTGCCGGCCTCACCCAGGCCCCGCTGTTCGCCGCCGCCAGCACGCTGCCCGCCCACCGGGCGACGACCGGCAGCGCCGTGCTCAACATGGCCCGCCAGGTGGGGAGCGCGGTAGGGGTGGCCGTCCTCGTCGCCCTGCTGGCCAGCCAGCATCCCGATCATCTGGCGCTGTTTCGCCGGGGCTGGGCGTTCGAGCTCGCCGCCGCCGTCTGTGCGGCCCTGCTGATCGCCCGGAGCAGGGTCCGCGCGCGCCGTCACAGCGCCGCGGCCGAGCCGGTGACCGCCTGATTACCCAGGGGTCGCGGCCAGCACGTCGCGCAGCTCGGCCAGGTCCTCGGCGCTCGGGCGCCACCGGGCGGCGGCCGTGTTGGCGCGGACCTGATCAGGGTGGGTGGCTCCGGCGATCACCGACGACACCGTCTCGTTGGCCAGCAGGGCACCGATCGCCACGTCCAGGAGTGACACGCCGTGCGCGTCGGCGTATTCCTGGAGGGCGGCGATGAGCGCGAACCGCGCCTCGGTGGCGATCTGGTCGCGGTCCGAGAGCCGGGCGCCCTGAGGACCGGCTTCGCCCGGCCGGTACTTGCCGGTCAGCAGCCCCGAGGCCAGGGGAAAGAACGGCACGAAGCCCAGCCCGAGCCGCTTGCATGCCGGCAGCGCGTCATTCTCGGCCCGGCGCTCGAGCAGGCTGTACTCGTTCTGGACGGCGCTGAACGCGGTGAAGCCGCGCTCGCGGGCGGTGGCGTCGGCCTCCTCGATCTGCGCCGCGTCGAAATTGGAGGCGCCAACGGCGCGCACCGTGCCGGCCCGGACGAGCTCGTCAAGCGTCTCCAGCGTCTCGGCGATCGGTGTCTGCCCGTCGGGCTTGTGGTACCAGTAGACGTCGATCACGTCGGTGCGCAAGCGGCGCAGCGAGGCCTCGACCGCCTGACGGATGTAGTCGCGGGAGCCGCGTGGTCCCTTGCCGTCGCCCATGTCCATGCCGAACTTGGTTGCCAGCACGACCTGGTCGCGGCGGCCCTGGAGTACCTCGCCGAGGTACTCCTCGCTCTGTCCGCGCCCGTAGGTGTTGGCGGTATCAAAGAAGGTGATGCCCTGCTCGAGGGCCTCGTCCACCACCGCGCGGGTGCCGCCGAGGTCGATCCGGCGGCCGAAGTTGTTGCAGCCCAGGCCGATCACAGACGTCTGAAGGCCGGAGCCGCCGAGGGGGCGTGTGTCCATGGCGTCGAGCCTAGTGGGGGTCGTCGCGGCGCAGCGCGTCGGTGAAGCGCTTGGGGACGGCGGCGTCCTCGCCGCGCTCCCAGAGGGTGATCACCACCAACTCGCCTCCGTCCACGCGGCAGACGAAGACGAGGTCGCGGCGCTCCAGGTCAGAGACGTCGAGGGAGCCCCGCTCGCCGGGCTCGTGGCGGCCGGCCGCATACGCCCGGGCGACGCGCGAGGCGACCTCGGTCTTGGCGTCGAGCGTGCCCCGCACGCGCTGGCGAAAGCGATCCGCCGCATGATCGGTGACCGCGACGAGCACCGGCGCTCAGGTGTACGGGTCGCCCTTGCCCAGAAGCTTGGACCAGCGGTTGGGGCGCTCGCGCTGGTTGCGGACGTACAGCGTGCCGCCCGGGCCGCTGGCCTTGATCCGCAGCACGGGCGCGCCCGCCACCGGCGGCGCCTCGGGGGAGTTGATCACCTGGCTGGCGAACGGGCCCCCTCCCTCGACGCTCACGCGCACCCCCTCGGGGACGATCAGCGTGACCGTGCCGAACAGGTTGAAGATCTCGATCTCCACCTCGGGCCCGGGCAGGCGGACCTGCGCGAGATCGAGGTCGATCGTCCCGAACAGGCAGCGATACGACGAGTGCACGGGCAGCTCCCACGGGCCGGAGCGCGCGATCCGCGAGCACAACGCCCGATGCCGGGCGACATCGGTCAGCGCGACGGCCGTCGGCGCTGCCGGCAGATCCGAACCGAGGACGGCGAGGTCCTGGTCGGTGCGCGCCACCTGGGCCAACCCGACGCGGTCCGAGAACTCCTCGAGCGTCAGCCGCCCGTCGACGACCGCCCGGCGGAGTAGATCGACGGTCGCCTCCCGCTCGGCGTCGGAGGCGAGGATCGCCGGATGGTGCGGCCCGTCGCTCACTCACCCGAGCGTAGCGAGCGCGGGGAGCTTGCGAGCGCTTCGCCCAATGCCCTTCCAGGCGTCGCCCTCGCTGCGCAGCCGGTCGGCGGCGTTGGCGATCGTCCAGCGATCGGGAGCGAGGCTGCGATCCGATAGCTCCGCCCAGCCGATCGGCATCGCCACCGTTCCCCCCGGGCGCGGCCGGACGCCGTAGGGGGCGACCGCGTGCTGGGCGTAATTGATCCGGTTGACGTCGACGTAGATCCGGGCGCCCCGCTCGGCCCGATGCCACTCGAGTGTCAGCTGCTCAGGATGGGCGGCGACCATCACCTCGGCGAGCGCGCGTGCGAAGCCATGGACCTCGCCGAAGTCCGGCCCGCGCCGCAGCGGCGAGACGACGTGGACGCCGCGCGAGCCGGTGACCATCGCGTAGGCGGCAAGGCCGCAGTCGCGTAGGCGTTCGCCGGCGTCCCGGGCGGCCGCCCGCACCTCGGCAAAGCTCACTCCGGGCGACGGATCGAAGTCGATGATCAGGCGGTCGGGCTCGCGCGGGCGGTCCGCGCGCGAGAGCCAGATGTGCGGCGTGATCACGTTCTGGCCCGCCAGGTAGACGAGCGTCGCGGCGTCACGGGCCAGCACCTGAGTCAGCGAGCCGCCTCGCTTGGGCACCTCGACGGTGGCGATCCAGTCCGGGAAGTACTTGGGCACCGACTTCATGAAGAAACCCTGCGCGTCGATCCCGTTGGGGAACGCCTGCAGAGCCAGCGGACGGCCGCGGACGTGGTGGAGCATCGCCGGCGCGACCTGTTCGTAGTGCCGGGCCAGCATCAGCTTGGTGATCGGCGGGTCGGCAAACAGGTCCTTGTCGGGATGGCTGAGCGGGACGCGCCGCCGGCCGACGAGCACTGGGTGGCTCATGCTTCCCGGACCACCTGTTCGGCGGCCTTGTCCTCGCGCAGCCCGAGGTAGCGCGGGTGGCGGAGCCGCCCGGCGGTGGTCCACTCGGTGAACGCCACCTGGGCGACCAGCTGCGACGTGACCCACGTGATGCCCGGTTCGCGGATGACGTCCTGGGCTGCGAACGGGGAGGTCTCCCGGCGCAGGGCCCGCAGCCGCTGCCCGAGATCCTCCAGGGTCTCACGGTCAAAGCCGGTCCCCACCTTGCCGGCGTAGCGCAGCTGTCCGTCCTCGTAATAGCCGAGCAGCAGTGCCCCGAGCTCGGCTCGGCTCCCGCGCGGCGCCGTGAAGCCGCCGATCACCAGCTCCTGCCCGGCCTCGCACTTGAACTTCAGCCAGTCACGAGAGCGCGTCTCGCGGTAGGGGCCGTCGGCCCGTTTGGCGACCACGCCCTCCCATCCTTGCCGGCAGGCGTGATTGAACATCGCCTCGCCCGCCTCGTTGCGGTGGGTGCTCAGCCGCAGCCGTCCGCCCGTCGCCAGCGTGTCGCGCAGTAGCCGCTTGCGCGTCCGCAGGGGGAGTGCCCGCACGTCGACGCCGTCGAGCCACAGCAGGTCGAACACGTAGTAGAAGACCGCCACTGCGCGATGGCCGCGCTGGGCGAGACGGGCAAAGCTCGTCTGTCCGCGGTCGAAGGCCACGATCTCGCCGTCGACGGCGAACCGCTGGCGTGATTGGGCGGCAAGGGCATCGCGGACCTCCGGGTAGCGGGCGGCGAGATCCAGGTCGTTGCGCGACAGCATCCGCAGCGTGCCGCCCTCACGGATGGCGAGACACCGGATGCCGTCGAGCTTGCGCTCGAACAGCCAGTCGGGATCGCTGAACGCCTCGCGGCTGAGCACGGCCTTCATCAACCGCGCGTGGGTGGGCGCAGGCGCGGCCTGGACCAGCTCGCGCTGCGCGGCGTCGAGACCCGGCAGCTGGCTGCGGGAGGCCATCGGCGGAGAGCCTAGTCGCCCACCGGCCGACAAGATCCGTAGTAACTACGGATACAGCTCGGGCGGCGAGCTGCCGAAGAGATCTCCAGCGCCTCGAGCGCTCCCTCGCTAGGTTCAGGAGACATTTCGATGTCCGCTCTCAGACAAGTTGCCTCCCTCGAAGTCGACGACTTCGCGCCCGAGCGGATCAAGGTCCTGATCGCCGACGACCATCCGCTGATCATCGCCGGCATCCGGCGAACGATCGAGCACGTCGAGGACATGGAGGTCGTGGGCGAGGCGCGCTCGGGACCCGAGCTCATGCAGCTGATCGGGCGCCGCCGGCCCGACCTGGTTCTCATGGACCTCAAGATGCCGGGCGTGGCCGGCGTGGAGGCCATTCTCAACATCCGCCAGCGCTGGCCCGAGGTCAAGACGGTCGTGCTGTCGGCGTGTGACGACCGGCCGACGATCGACCAGGCCCTGCAGGCGGGCGCGAGCGCCTACGTGCTCAAGAGCGCCCACACCGTCGACATCGCCTCCGTCCTGCGACAGACGTCGGTCGGCGCGGTCTTCCATGCTCCGGCCGGCCCTCCGGCGGCGACCGGAACTCCCGAGCCGGTCGCCACGCCGGCGCTCACCGACCGCGAGCGCTCGATCCTGTCGGCCGTCGCCTCCGGGCTGACGACCGCAGCGATCAGCCGAGAGCTGTGGATCTCCGAGCACACGATCAAGTTCCACCTGACGAACATCTATCGCAAGCTGGGCGTCGCCAACCGCGCCGGGGCCGTCCGCTACGCGATGGAGAACGGCATCGCCTGAACGAAGCGCAGGCCGTCGGTCAGTCGACCGACCACGGGGGAAGGCTGGCTGAGATCACGGTCGGGCCTCCCGGACGGGAGTCGATTCGCGTGCTCCCGCCCAGCATCCGCACCCGCTCGTGCATGCCCACCAGACCGAGCCGGCCGGCGCGCGCAGCCCGCGCGCGGGTGGGCCCGGGATCGAAGCCACCGCCGTCGTCGGTGACCTCCACGCGCACGCCCTCGATGCCGGCTTCGATGGCGATCTCGACACGGCCGGCGTCAGAATGCTGGCGGATGTTGGAGAGTGCCTCGCGGATCAGCGACAACAGTGCGATCTGCTGGGAGTCGGTCAGGCCCGTCAGCGATCCGCGCAGCTGAGTCCGGGGGACCACACCCGTCCGCTGTGCAAACGCCTCGGTGAGCTGGCGCAGGCCATCCGCCAGCGAGTCCGGGGCCTGGAACGGTGACTCGACGGTCGTCGCCAGCTGCCGCAGGTCACCGTCGAGCGCCACGAGCTGCGCCTCCAGGTCGTCGAGGCGTCCGAGCGCCCGGCTCTCATCGGCGTCTCCGGCGATCATCGGCCCCAGCTGGTCGCGAAACAGGCGCAGGTCCTGGGCCAGGAGATGGAGGTCCTGCTGCGGCCCGTCGTGCAGGTCGAAGCGCAGACGCGCCAGGCGACGCTCCACCGCGCCGGCGGGGTCAGGCGACGTGACGAGTCGACGGTGGCGATCGAGCGCAGGCGCCGACGCCATCACGAGCAGCCGGGCGGCGGCGTCGCCGGAAGCGAGCCCCTCGATCTGCACGATGCTGGGCGGGCGGTGCGGCGTCTGAAAACGCGCCGCGGCGTCCGTGGCCGGTGGATCTCCGATCCGGCATCCGACCGTCAGCCCACCGTCCTCGGCCGGCGTCCACAGGGTGATCGCGTCGCCGCCGGAGAATACGAGGATGAGAGTGAGGGTCACCTCGAGCGCGAGCTCCGCCGGCAACGCGAGCACGCGCCGGCTGCGAAGCACCTCTCGCCCGAGGACGGCCGGTGGCAGCCTGCCCTCGCCGTGCAGGCGCGCCACGAGTCGCCGCGCTTCGTCGCGGTCGGCGGCGAGCGCGATGGCGATCGCCGCCAGCAGGTCGGCGGCAAAGGTGATGCGGACCACGGCGACGCCCTCGCCGCCGTATGCGGTGAACAGGGTGTCGGCGGCCAGCTCGGCGCTGGTGCGATCCTCGTCCGAGATCGCCCCGCCGAGTGGCGAGGTATCGATCAGCGCCAGAGTGCTGCGGAGCGCCGTATGCAACGCCCGCTGCTGATCGCCGGTGACAGCCACGCTCGCATTCTCTCCGAGCGAGCGGCCAGCCTGCTCAGCGCTGGTCGCGCCGGAAGTGCAGGCGGGGTAGTCCAACGGGCACCTGGGAGAACCGGCGCGGCTTGGGCCACACGTAGTGCGCGTTCGGTGAGAAGGAGTTGGGGCCGAGCTTCGGTACGTGGACCTCGCGGAAGGTCGCCAGATAGCTCGCGGGCAGCTTTGAGACGTTGAACCATCCGGCGCCGCCTCCGGGCCGCGCGAAGCCGCTCGTCCCGAAGTACCGGTTCCCGATGCGCATGAACGTGTGGACCGGGTTGTAGAAGATCGTCACCGCACCGGGGCCTGCGGGGAACTTCCAGCTCGGGATGTTGCCCGAGACGGTGGTGGGCACCTTGTAGCCGGCCTGCTGCATCACGTAGGAGACCGAGCCCGAGCAATCGAACGGACCCCAGCGGGCCGGCTGCTCGTGGCCGCCGCCGTAGAGATAGTTGAAGTTCGCGGCACTGACCATGTTGGCCGCGGCGATCAGCCGCGTGTAATGCGACAGCACGCCGCCGGAGTAGCGCACCGTGGGGTGCTTCTTGAGCCCGGTGGCGAAGAACACCGAGTACGTGCCGCGCTTGTTGAGCTTGGCCTGCACGTATTGGGCCTGGTGGGTGATCGCCCGGGCGCGGGACATGACCATGTCGACGTACCAGCTGGCGTGGTTGTAGGCGAACACCGCCCGGGCGATGTTCTGAGAGCCACCGGCGGCCTTGAGATAGCGCGCCGCGGCGAAGATCGCATCGCGGGGGTCGTAGGGGTTGGGATTGTGCTGACCGTCGGCGGAGACACCGTACTGCGCCCACGTGCTCGGCATGAACTGCATCCAGCCGACGGCGCCGGCCGATGAGGTGTTCAGGTTGCGGCCGTAGTCGGATTCGACCGCGTTGATCGCCGCCAGGACCGGCCACGGGATGCCATAGCGCTTGCCCGCCTGCATGTAGATCGGGATAAGGAACGACGGCGGCCGGTTGCCGTTGGCCAGCAGGCCCGCCAGGTTGCGCACCGCGCCGGTCAACGACGGGTCGGCGGTGACCGTGCCCGTCCAGGAGCCCGGGTTGACGAAGCCGGGAGATGAGGACAGCGTCGGGACCGGCTTCTCCGAAGCGCCGCCTGAGAGGGGCGCTCGAGCTCGGGGTCGGGGCGAGCGTGTGATCGGGCTGCTTGGGCGGAGCCGGCGCCAGCGGTGCGCCACCCGTGACCTGCTTGGGAGCGCGCGGGTGCTGTGTGCCGGGGTGAGAGCCCGCCTGGGGATGCGTTCCCTTGTGGCGGTGGGCACCCGTCTTGGGGTGGGCCTGGGTCGGGTGCTTGGGCCCGGCCTTCGGGGCCGGTGGTCGGGGTGCAGCGCGCCGAGTTCGGGTCGATGCTCAATCCGACGGCCGGCTTGGCGCGGCGGGTGGCGAACGCGGGGGTGATCGTCAGCTGGTTGCCGCGCGTGGGGGACTGACAGGAGGGCGTGCGGCCGGAGTCGTTGGGGCGCTGACGAGCGGGGCGTCGTGGTGACAGTGGTGGTGGTCGGGGTGATGACGGTGGTCGTCGTGGTGGTGGGGGTGGTGACGGTCGTCGTCGTGGTGGTGGGGGTGGTGACGGTCGTCGTCGTTGTCGGCGTGGGAGTCGTCGTTGACGTGCTCGTCGTCGTGGACGTCTCGGGTGCCGACATCGCGAAGGCGGGAGGAGTCGGGGCCGCGGGGCGATGGCGGCGGCCGCGCTGGCGGGGCGTCCATCGCCAAGGCGGACGTGCCTGAGGCAGCGGGCACCCGCCGGGTCCGCCCGGGCCGGCGATGCCGGCGGCCAGGGCCGTGGCCGGGGCCGACGTGCCGCCGATGACGGCGGCCGAGGCCAGCGCGGCCAGCTGGCGGGGATTGGCGACCGCGATCCGCGGCACAGCGCGTCGCCGGTCCTCAAATCTGCGTGAGTGCCAGAGCGCGCGGGCGACGTCGCGCAGCCACGGGGCCGGCAGCGTCAGCGCCGGGCTCGGCGCCGGCGGTGAGCCGGAACCGCGCCTGCGGCGCCTCGAGGACATGGAGGGGACGGCGAATCTCGCCTGCCACAGCAGCTGGCTGTCCGACGACCGGCCGCCGAGCAGCCGTCGCTCGTGCGCGCCGCCGCAGGCAGGGGCCCAGAAGGCGCTGATCCCCGTCAGGGCCCGGGTCGACGACGAGCTGCGCCGCCGAGGGTCCGCCGAGCGAGGTTCCGACCGAGGTCAGCAGTCGCAGGATCGCAAGATCGCCGGCGACCCGCCAGTAGTCGAACTGCTCGACCGCGATGTCGCGATCGATCAGGACCATCACGCACCTCCGCGATTGCATCATCCGGGGGCGGGGCGATGGGCATGGCAATGACAGGCCTGCGAAAAAGACATCACCCTTGTAGTCGTCACCCCTAGCGGACGCCACGACTAGACCAAGGTCTAGGTTCGTTCGTCCGTTGCGCTACTTGATCGCGTCGTACACGTGGAACATCGGCAGGTACATGGCGAGCACCATGAACCCGACGATCGAGCCGATGACCGCGATCATGATCGGCTCGAGGATCGACGTCAGCGCCTTGACGGCCGCCTCCACCTGTTCCTCGTAGAAGTCGGCCACCTTGGCGAGCGTTGTGTCCAGCGCTCCCGTCTCCTCGCCGACGCGAACCATGCTCGTGACGAGCGTGGGGAAGATCGGTTCCTGCTCCAGGGCGGTGGCGATCATGCCGCCCCCCTGGACCGAGTCGCGGACGGTCACCATCGCGCGCTCGACGGTCGTGTTGCCCGCGGTGCGCCCGGTCACGTCGATCGCCTCGAGCATCGGGACACCGGCGGTCGTCAGCGACGCCAGCGTGCGCGCCCAGCGCGCCAGGGCGACCTTCTGGACGATCAGCCCGATCTTGGCCGGCGCCTTCAGGCGCATGCGGTCCCAGACCGGGCGCCCGGCCTTGGAGGCCTTCCACTTGCGAAAGCCGACGACGGTTCCGACGGAGACGATCAGGACGATGTACCAGTCGTGGCGCATGAAGTTCGAGGCGGCGAGCGTGTGCTGCAGTCAGCGAAGGCATCTTGCCGCCGAACTGCTTGAACACGCCGGCGAACACCGGAATGATGAACGTGAGCATCGCGACGACGACGACGATCGCGATCGCGCTCACCACCGCCGGATAGACCATCGCCGACTTCACCTGGCGCTTCAGACGGTTCGCGGCCTCGAGCTGATCGGCGACGCGCAGCAGCGCATCCTCCAGGAAGCCGCCCGTCTCGCCGGCGCGGATCATCGCCACGAACAGCTCGGTGAAGATCTTTGGATGGCGGGCGAGCGCGCCCGAGAGGGACGCTCCGCTCTCGATGTCCTGACGGACGGCGACGACCGTGGCCTTCAGTCGCGGGTTCTCGGTTTGCCCCTCGAGCACCGTCAAGGCTCGCATCAGCGCCAGCCCCGAGGAGATCATCGTCGACAGCTGGCGCGTCATCAGCGCCAGGTCCTCGCCCTTGACCCGGGTGAACCGGTCAAAGGAGAGCTCCAGCGAGTTGCTCTTGAGCTTGACCTCGAGCGCGACCAGCCCGCGTCCGCGCAGCAGCTCCTTGACGCTGTCGGGAGAGTCGGACTCGACCTGGCCCTTGACCTTGACCCCGAACGTGTCGACGGCTCGGAAGGCGTAGCTCTGGCTCATTGCAGGTAGCCGTTGCCGGCGGGCACGGCGGCACCAGAGTCCTCGCCGAGCAGGCGGCCCAGCTCCGCGGGCACCGAGGCCCGTTGCCGTGCCACCTCGCGCGTGATCTTGCCGTCGCGTACCAGTTCGACGAGCGCGGCGTCCATCGTCTGCATGCCGTGTTCGCCGCCGGTCTGGATCGCGGAATAGATCTGATGGGTCTTGCCCTCGCGGATCAGGTTGCGCACCGCGGGGGTCGGGATCAGAACCTCGACCGCGGCGACCCGGCCGGAACCGTCGGCCGTCGGCAGCAGCTGCTGGGCAACGACGCCCTGAAGCGCGGCCGCGAGCATCACCCGCACATGCTGCTGCTGGTGGGGCGGGAAGACATCGATCACGCGATCGATCGTCTGGGGCGCATCCTGGGTGTGCAGCGTCGCCAGCACGAGGTGGCCGGTTTCGGCCGCCGTCAGCGCCGTGGAGATCGTCTCCAGGTCGCGCATCTCGCCGACGAGGATCACGTCCGGGTCCTGACGGAGCGCCGATCGCAGGGCGTCGGCGAAGCTGGTCGCGTCGCTGCCCAGCTCGCGCTGGTTGACGAGACAGCGCTTGTGGCTGTGCAGGAACTCGATCGGGTCCTCGATCGTGAGGATGTGCTCCTCGCGCGTCGAGTTGATCTCGTCGATGATGGATGCCAGCGTCGTGGACTTGCCCGAGCCGGTCGGGCCGGTGACGAGCACGATCCCGCGCGGCAGGGTGGACATCGTACGGACGGCGTGCGGCATCCCCAGCCGCTCCAAGGAGTCGGCCTTGCCGGGGATCACGCGGAAGGCGGCGCTGACCGCGCCGCGCTGCAGGTAGGCATTGACGCGCATCCGCGCGGTCCGGGGAATCGAGTAGCTGAAGTCGACCTGGTGGAGGGTCTCGAACTGCTGGCGCTGGACGTCGCTCATGATCGAGTAGACGATCTCGCGCGTGTCCGGGACCCCGAGCACGGGGAAGCCCTCGAGGGCCATCAGCCGGCCGCGCAGGCGCACGTTCGGCGGCGCGCCGGCCGTCAGGTGGATGTCGGAGGCGCGGCGCTCGAGTCCGGCGAGGACGATATCTGCGAAGTCGACTGACATTTCTCCACCAAGGTCGGCAACGGACGCCGCGTACTTGAGCGTCCGCCTAGCCGCCTAGTACGCGCATGACTTCCTCGATCGAGGTGACGCCCGCGCGCACCTTCTCGAAGGCGTCGTCGCGCAGCGTGCGCATCCCCTCGGCGCGGGCGGCCGCCGCGATCTGATCCGCCGCCGCGCTGTGCAGCGTCAGGTCGCGGATCGCATCGCTGACCGGCATGATCTCGTAGACCCCGATCCGGCCCCGGTAACCACCCCCGCCGCAGCGAGTGCAGCCAGCCGCCTCGTAGGCCTCGACGTCCTCGTGGGCCGGAAAGCCCGAGCGCTCCAGCAGGCTCGCCTCGAGCGTGACGGGCCGCTTGCAGCTCGTGCACAGCACGCGCGCCAGCCGCTGGGCGACGACGCAGCGTACGGCGGAGGCGACGAGGAACGGCTCGATGCCCATCTCCACCAGGCGCGTGATCGAACCCGGGCGCGTCGTTGGTGTGCAGCGTCGATAGCACGAGGTGACCCGTGAGCGCCGCCTCGATGCTGATCTGCGCAGTCTCGCGGTCGCGGATCTCGCCGACCATGATGATGTCCGGATCGGCACGCATCATCGAGCGCAGCCCGGTTGCGAAGGTCAGGCCCGAGCGCCGGTTGGCCGCGACCTGTGTGATGCCCTCGAGCTGGTACTCGACGGGGTCCTCGATTGTGACGATGTTCTTGTCGGGCGTGTTGAGCGAGTTGAGCACGGCGTAGAGCGTGGTCGACTTCCCCGATCCGGTCGGGCCGGTGACCAGCACTGAGCCGTGGGCGTGCCGTGTTGCCGCGGACAGCCGTTCGAGCGAGTAGGCGTCGAGGCCGAGCTTTGGAATCTCGATCAGGGCATTGGACCGGTCGAGGATGCGCATCACGACCGACTCGCCGTGGACCGTGGGGAGCGTCACCGCGCGGATGTCGATCTGCGCGCCCTCGACGGTCAGGCCCAGGCGCCCGTCCTGAGGCAGCCGCCGCTCGGAGATGTCGAGCTCGCACATGATCTTGATCCGCGAGACGAGGCCCGGAACCATCCGCGCCGGGACCCTCGCGATCTCGTTGAGCACGCCGTCCACGCGCAGGCGGACGCGCATTTCGTGAGCTCCAGGCTCGAAATGAACATCAGAGGCGCCCTGGGACACCGCCTGCGAGAGCATCGAGTTGACGAGCTTGACGATCGGTGTCTCGGTGGCCGCCTCCTGCAGGTCGGTCAGCTCGACCGGCTCAGCCTGCGCCTCCTCCACGACCTCGCTGACCGCGCTGTCGAGGCGAGTCATCTGGGCGATCACGGCCAGAATGTCCTCGCGGGTGGCGACGGCCGTGCGCACGTTCATGCCGGTCTGGATCTCCACGTCATCGATGGCAACGACGTTCGCCGGATCGGCCATCGCGACCACGAGCGTCCGCTCGTCGTCACGGGCAATCGGGACCAGCTCGTTGCGCTTGGCGACGTCGGCCGGCAGCAAACCAACGGCGCCCATGTCGACCCGGTAGGCGGAAAGGTCGAGGAACTCGAGTCCCAACCGCTCGGCGACCGCTCGGCCACGCTGCTCGGGATTGATCGCGCCCTGGTCCACCAGCAATTGCTCCGGCGTGACGCCGGCGTTGCGGGCGGCCAGGATCGCTTCCTCGACGCGCTCGCGCGAGGTGAAGCCGCGCTCGACGATGATGTCGGTCACGAAGCGGATGCCGCCGCCTCCGTTGCGGGGCGGATCGGCCGGGGCAGCGGGCGCCGCGCTGGCCGCGGGCATGAGTCCGGAGTCCATGTCGGGCGTGGCCGTGCCGAATTCGAAGGGCATGCACTCCTTATCGGCCGTCAGTGGCCCGCCTTGTAGCCCCCCTCTCGATTGGGGCCGTGTCTGGCGAAACGTCCAGCTTTCATGGCTCCCGAATTCAAGCCCTTGCGGCGAGATGCCGATGACGAGGCCGGAACGAACGCACGACGAAGATTTGACTGCCGGACCGGAGTGTGGGTTCCAACCAGTAACCATCTACACAGGAGTGAAACCCAGATGCTTCAGCGTCTTCGTCATCGCGCCCAGGGTCAGGAGGGTTTCACCCTCATCGAACTTCTGGTCGTGATTCTCATCATCGGGATCCTGGCCGCGGTCGCCATCCCGGCGTTCCTCAGCCAGAAGGGCAAGGCTAAGGACGCCAACGTGAAGTCGGACATCAACTCCGCCCAGACGGCGGAGGAGAGTTACGCCACCGGTAGCACATCAGGGGCTACGTCGCCGCCTCAAGCGCCGGCGATACACGCGCCATCCCGGGCGTCGAGCCGACGCTCAAGGGGCCGATCGACCGACACCACCGAGGCCCTGAGCGGCGGCCCTCACCGGCACGCCGCCCTACGGGGCCGCCGCTACCGTGTCGTACATCGTCACGGCGAGTTCTCCGTCGAGGGTGACGTTCGCCTTGACGAAGTACTCCGACGGCACCGTAGCGCGTAGTTGCACCCGAGCGCGGCCACCAACGCCGCGGGCTGCAACGTGTCCACCGGCACCACCGCCGGACCTGGTAGCTCGACGGGTCCAGCCGCATCGTAGTACCACGGGCAACCGGCCGCCGGGCGAGACATAACGTCACGCTCGGCGGCCGTACGCCACTCCCCGTCCCCGTCGCTCCGATTGAGCCTTCTCGCATGCCCGCTCTCGCCCTTGACATCACACTCGCCGCCGTCACCGGCCTGTGCCTCGGCTCGTTTCTCAACGTCGTGGCCTACCGCCTTCCGGCCGGCATGCTCGTCCTGACGCCACCCTCCGCCTGCCCCGGCTGCGGCGTCGCAATCCGGCCCTATGACAACGTGCCGGTCCTCTCCTGGCTGATGCTCGGCGGCCACTGCCGCTCGTGCGAGACCTCGATCTCTCCCCGGTACCCGCTCACCGAGGCCGTCACCGGCGCGTTGTTCGCCGCCGTCGTGATCGCTCACGGCGCCAGCGCGTCGGTCTGGCTCGATCTCATCTTCGTCGCCGCACTCGTCGCGATCACCCGCATCGATCTCGAGCACCGGCATCATTCCCGAACCGCATCCTCGCCCCGATGGCCGTCGCTGCGCTCGTCCTCACCGCCATCTTCGCGCCTCATCAGCTGCCCGAGCACCTGATCGCCGCCGCCGCCGCCGGAGGCGTTCTGTTCCTCATCGTGCTCGCCTACCCGAAGGGGATGGGGATGGGCGACGCCAAGCTGCTCGCCGTGATGGGCCTCGTGCTGGGGCGCTCGGTCGCCCCCGCCCTGCTCGTCGCGCTCGTCGCGGGGACGCTCGTCGGCGTCGTCATCATGGCCAGGCGCGGCGTGGTGCGAGGGCCGCCGCACGAAGATCCCGTTCGGTCCCTTCCTGGCGCTCGGCGGCGTGGTCGCCCTGTTCGCCGGTCCCGCGCTCGTCCACGCCTATGTCCACGGGGCCGGCCTGTGAGCTTCCTGAAGAAGGAGATCACGATGCCGCGGCTCCGGCGGCCCTCGATGCCGTCGCGCCCCTCGACGCCGTCGCGCCCGTCGCGCCCTCGCCGTCCGGTCCGCGGCCCTCGCGGCCCTCGGTTCCCTGTCCGGGCGCCGTCACGGCGGACGCGCAGCGGTGACCGGGCTGGAGATCGGCGCCACCCAGGCGATCGCCGCCGAGGCCCGCCTGGAGAACGGTCAGATCGTCACCGAGCGCGTGGCCGCCCGGGCGCTTCCCCACGGCCTGATGAACGAGGGACTGGTGGTCGAGCCCGACCGCGCTCGCCGCCGAGCTGCGCGAGCTGTTCGCCGAGCACGGCTTCTCCAAGCGCGTGCGCGTCGGGCTGGCCACGCCGCGTACCGTCCTGCGGGTCATCGACCTCCCGCCGCTGGAGGAGAAGGACATCCGGGCGGCGCTGATGATGCAGGCCCAGGAGCGGATTCCGATGCCGCTGGACCGCGCGGTGATGGATTTCCACACGGTCGGACTCGTCGACACCCCGGACGGACGTCGCCTGCGGGTGATCGTGGTCGTCACCGAGAAGGAGGGCGTGGAGCGGCTGCTCGACACCCTCAAGATGGCCGGCCTCAAGCCCGAGGGCATCGATCTGTCGATCTTCGCCGTCATCCGCGCGCTCACCAGCGTGAGCCAGACGCCGGGTCCGGTGCTCTATGCCCAGCTCGGCGACCTCGTCAATATCGCGATCGCCGAGTCCGGCGATGTGCCGCTTCACCCGGCAGGCGCCGCAGGGACTGGCGGTCGTCCTCGAGCGTCTGGCCGAGATGCGAGCCATCCCCATCGAGGAGGCGCGGATCGTGCTTCAGGCGGCTCGGCCGCCCGCGCCCGGAGCGACCGCGGACCCGCAGCCGCCGGCGGCGACCAGGACGTCTTCGCCCTGCTGGGCCGGATCGCGACCGAGCTCGGCTCCGAGCTGCGCGCGGCCGCCGAGTTCTACTCGACGCAGTTCGGCAGCGGGATCGTCAGCGCCGGCATCGTCACCGGCCAGCTCGCCCCGGTGCCGGGATTCGTGGATTCGCTCGCCGCCGCGTCGGGCCTGGAGCTCGTCTGCGGTGAGGTCACGGCGGTCAGCGCCGAGGCGCTGGGCGGAGTCGATCGCCCGCCTCGCGCCCGTCGCCAGCGGACTTGGCCGTCGGGGAGCTCGGCTCATGAATGCCGTCAACCTCATCCCCCGCGATGGCCGCAAGCGGACGGGCGCGACGACATCCGTCAGCCCGCCGACCCTGGCCCTGATGGGCGGTCTCGTCGTCGCCCTGATCGCCGCCGTCCTCTACGTGACGACGGCCAACACGGTGGCGACGCGCAAGAGCGAGCTGGCCCAGGTCAGCGCCGGCGTGGCGGGCTGGACCGCCGCTGCCAACAGCTATGACTCCTTCGTCCAGGCTCGCGCAGCGCCGCACCCAGGAGCTCGCCGACGTGCGCCAGCTCGCCGCCGCCCGCTTCCCGTGGTCGAACCTGCTGGGCCAGATCGGCGGCGTGATGCCCAAGGCGGCGGCCCTCAGTTCGCTGTCGGCGGCCTCGGCTGCGGCGGCCAGCGCGACCCCGGCAGCGTCCGTGCCCGGCGTGCAGCTGTCCGGATGCGCCGCACCCAGTCGGTCGTCGCTCAGACGATGGTGCAGCTGCGCCGCGTCAACGGCGTGTCGGCCGTCACGCCTGAGCTCGTCGACGCGACAGCGGGTCGTCGGCCGCTCCGGCTCGAGCTCATCGAGCGCCAGCGGCGGTGCCCGTTCCCGGTGCAGTTCCAGCTTGCGCTGACCTTCACCGCGGCCGCCGCGACCGCCGCGTCGGCAGCGGGCGCCGAGCGGCCGCCACCGGCGCCACCGCGACCACGTCGACCGCCCCGGCCCGACGCCACGGCGACCACGACCCCGGCGGCCTCGCAATGACCCTCCGCCCCCGTGACCGCATCGCGCTTGGCGTGGTTCTCCTCTTGGCCCTGGCCGGCGCCTACTACCTGTTGGCGCTCAAGCCGGAGCAGAACAAGGCGAGCACGCTCTCCACCGCCGATCGCGGCGCAGCGCCAGGCGCTCGGCACGGCGGAGGCCAACTATGCCGCCGGCAAGGCCGCCCAGGCTCTCGATCAAGGCCAGCGCGCCGGAGTGGGCGGCGCTGCGCAAGGCGGTTCCCAACACGTCGGACATCCCCGCCCTGCTGCGGGTCCTCGAACGCAACGCGAATGCCGTGCACGTCAAGATGCAGGCGATCACGATCACTGACCCGGCCACGGCGGCGGCGACTCCCGACGCCGAGCACCACCGACGCGGGGCGGCGACGACCGCGACGGCGCGCGACCACGTTCCCGCTCCAGCTCTCGTTCGCCGGCGGCTACACGGCCCTGCACAACCTCGTCAAACGCCTCGATGGGCTCGTCGTGGTGTCCGGGCACACGGTGCACGCCACCGGTCCGCTGCTCAGCATCAGCAACGTGTCACTGACCGGCTCACCGCTGACCGTGCAGCTCACCGCGACGATCTATCAGCTGTCCGCGCGTCCACCGCGGCCACCGCCACGACCGGAGGCCAATCATGAGTTCACTTCGCCGTGACCTGCTCGAACGCAAACTGTGGCCGGTCATCGCTCTGCTGATCGTCGCCATCGTCGCCGTTCCATTGGTGCTGCGCAAGAACGCGGTCGCCGAGCGTCACCCCGGTGCCCCCGGCGCCACCGCTGGCCGGCGCGACCGCACCCGTGGCGCGCACCACCGCGCGGGTGTCGACCCGCGCGCTCGAGGTCAGCATGCCGCGCGATCCGTTCGCCAGCGGCATGCCGAAGCTCAACGCCCAGCCGGAATCAGACGACCGCCTCGTCCGGCAGCTGCTCGTCGACGACGACGACCGCGAGCGCCACGACGACCTCGCCGTCGATGGTCTCGCCGTCGCCGACGACGTCGACCTCCGCCGGCCACGACGCCGTCGACCTCCACGCCGGCCACGACGCCGACGACCACCACCCGGCCACGACGCCGACGACCAGCACCACGCAGACGACCACAACCTCGACCACGCAGATCGAGCTCGATCCCGCCGGTGCCGACGACGGTCCGATCGTGGACGGTGTACGGGGTCGACATCCGCGTCGGCACGGGCAGCTTCGCCCCCCTGAGCTCCGATGTCGCCGCGGCTGACCCCGTTGCCGTCGGTGGCCGAGCCGAAGGCGATGTTCATGGGGGTCATGGCCGGCGGCGACAAGGCGGTGTTCGCGCTCGGCGCCGGGGTGCAGCACGCCGGACCGGGCATCTGCCGCCCGGATCGCCAGCGGTGCGCGGCGATCGTCCTGCGCGCCGGCCAGACCGAGCAGATCATCGCTCCGGCCGCCGGCGGCCCCCGCGAGGTGAACATCTCGGTCGTGAGCATCGCCAGCCATGTCACCCACTCGCAGGAGGAGGCGCTGGCCGCCTTCCAGCGCCACTCCGCCGCCGGCCTGTGCGAGCTCTCGCTCGCCGATCCGGTGACCTACAGCCAGGGCGCCGGGACGGTCTCGCCGGTCGGCAGCGCGACCTGCAAGGATCATCCGGCCGCCGTTCCGTTCCCCGGCGGGCTGGCGGCACCGTGAGCTTCGAGCTTCGCCAGGCGCTGCAGTATCTCGCCGACAAGGAGGGCTCTGACCTGCACGTCAAGGTGGGCTCGCCGCCGATGGTGCGCATCTCCGGCGAGCTCGAGCCCCTCCCGGATATCCCCACGCTGACCCCCGCCGACACCGAAGAGGCGCTGCGCGAGATCCTCAAGGACCCCGCCCGGGTCCAGGAGCTCGAGGACGAGGGCGAGGTCGACTTCGCGTCCGCCATCCCCGGCCTGGCCCGCTTCCGGATCAACGCATTCCGCCAGCGCGGCTCGATCTCGTTCGTCTGCCGGCGGATCCCGTACGGCATCACCTCGATCCAGGAGCTCGGCCTGCCCGAGGCCGTCCGGGCCACGGCCGAGGAGCCGCGGGGCATCGTGCTCGTCACCGGCACCACCGGCTCGGGGAAGTCGACGACGCTGGCCGCGATGGTCGACCACGTCAACACGCACCCGGCCGCGCCACATCGTGACGATCGAGGACCCGATCGAGTTCCTGCACTCCGACAAGCGCTCGGTCATCAACCAGCGCGAGGTCGGCTCCGACACCGCCTCGTTCGGCCGGGCGCTGCGCCGGGTGCTGCGCCAGGATCCGGACATCATCCTCATCGGCGAGATGCGCGACGAGGAGACCGTGCGCACGGCCCTCTCGGCCGCCGAGACCGGCCACCTGGTCCTCTCCACGCTCCACACCGCCGACGCGTCGGAGACCGTCAACCGCGTGATCGACTTCTTCGCCCCCCATGAGCATCGCCAGGTCCGCGCGATGCTCGCCGCCACCCTGCGCGGGGTGATCTCCCAACGGCTCGTGCCGGCGATCGGCGGAGGCCGCGTCGCCGCCCTGGAGATCCTGCGGACGACGGGACGCGTCCGGGACGCGATCATCGATCCCAACCAGACCGGACAGCTGGCGCAGATCATCGCCGAGGGCGCCTACTACGGCATGCAGACGTTCGACCAGGCCCTGTTCGGCCACGTCAAAGCGGGCAACATCACGCCGCGAGGAGGCGCTCGCGATGGCCTCGAGCACTCAGGATTTCAAGCTGCTGCTCGCCGCCGAGGGCCGTGTCGGCACCTCGATGCAGGACCTCCCGAGCCCACGTCGGCCCCTGCGGGCTGACGCTGACCCGCCGCGCCGCGCGGCGTCCTCGGCCCGCCTGCCTCCGGCGCGCGCGGCCCGGATCGGGGCTCAGGCGGCGCGCTCGACGCCGTTGATGGCGGAGAGCTCGTTGATCGCTTGCCGATCGATCCGGCCGAACGCCTCGACGACCCGCGGGTCGAAGTGCGCGCCGGATCCACTGGCGATCTCGGCGAGCGCGCGCTCCTCGCTCCAGGCGGGCTTGTAGGGGCGCTCGTGGGTGAGCGTGTCCCAGACGTCGGCGAGGGCGGTGATGCGTCCCGAGAGCGGGATCTCCTCGCCCTGCGAGCCCGGCGAGATAGCCGTTGCCGTCCCAGCGCTCGTGGTGGGTGCGGGCGATCTCGGCGGCAAGCCGCAGCACCGGCGAGCGAGCGGGGGCGAGGATCTGGGCGCCCATCTCGACGTGGCGCATCATGTGCATCCACTCGGCGGGGGTCAGCTTGCCCGGCTTGAGCAGGATGCGGCGGGAGATCCCGATCTTGCCGATGTCGTGCAGCGGCGCGGCGTCGCGGATCATGTCCACGAACGGCGCGGGCAGATCCAGCGCCTCGGGCGATCAGGGCCGCACCGACGCCCACGCGCTGGGCATGCTGGGAGGTGTCGTCATCGTGATAGTCGGCGATCGCAGCCAGGATCGAGAGGCTCTCGCGCGCGGTGTCGTGCTCAGTTGTGCGCTCGGGATGGTCTCGCTGGTCATCGCTCGGACCTCGATGGGGTGGCTCCCCGGTCCACGGAGCCGTGAAGATGCTCGGCTCACAACTCGCGTTATCGGCACGCGGTGGGCGTTCTTGACCATTCGCCACCGCCGGACGTCCGCGTCGACGCGCACGAAACTCAAGAACCGGCCTGGCCCGATGCCGACATAACCGCGTGAACCTTGCGCCCGCCCGACTCGGGACCACCCGCCACATGCCTCGATCCCATTCGCCAGCCGCCGCGCTCGCCGGCCCGTCGCACCCGCCGCGCGCCGGTGCGCTCAGACGGCTGGCTTCACGCTCATCGAGGTGCTCGTCACCGCCCTGATCGTCACCTGATCGCCTCGGCGACCGCCCGCGCGCTGATCTCGACGTCCCATGCCAGCGGCGATCAGCGGTTGCGCTCCCAGGCCGACGCGATCGCCAGCCAGGACCAGGATCGGCTGCGCGGCCTCTCCGACGCCCAGCTCAACGGCCTCAACCAGACGCGCACCCAGACGCTGAACGGCGCCCCCTTCACCGTCGTCTCCACGGCGACGTATCTCGACACGACGGGGGCCACCACCTGTACGTCGAGCTCCGTCGCCTACTACAAGATCAGCTCCACGGTCGGCTGGGCCGAGACCTTCAAGGCCGACGCGCCGAGCGCCAACACCAGCCTGTATCGTGGAGTCGCGTGCTCTCGCGGCCGGTCTCCGGCGGTCTGCTCGTGCAGGTCAAGAACCAGACCGGCGCGTGGCTGCCCGGGGTCTCCATCGGCGCGGTCGGCCCCGATACGCAGACGGGCACCACGGACAGCAACGGCTGCGTGCTGTTCGCCGGGCTGACGCCGGGGGCTACGTCGCCACGATGACCGATACAGGGCTACGTCGACCCGAACGGCAACGGTTCCCCGACGGCGACGGCGACCGTCACCGGAACGGGCGTCCAGGCGCCCTCCTCGCTTCCGATCTACATGGGGCAGGCCGGCTCGATCGCCGGGACGTTCACGACGTACGAGGCCGCCAAGCTCGGGCGAAGTCCGACGGGCATCTCCTGGCTCGGGCAGTGGCACGCCCCTTCAGGGATGAGCGGCGGCTTCCAGACCGCGCCGTCGGTCGACGCCTCGCGCGCCGCTGCACGAGCGGCGACCACCGGCTCGCTGTTCCCCTTCTATCGCTCGGTGGGCACCGTCGGCTACGGCGGCAACTACGTGGTCTGGGGCGGGCGCTGCGCCGGTCAGCAGCCGCCGAGCGGCTCAACACCTCTGGCCGGCGGTCAACCCCGGAGCACCGGCGGTGCCGCCAGACGTCCAGGAGCCGCTGCTCTACCTCGGCTCCGTCAAGCTGTCGACCGCGTCGGTCAAGCCGCTTACGTCAAGCTCACCTACACCGGCGGCGGCTGCACCGACTCGTGGACCGGCCACGTCACCACGGCCACGACGATGCCGACGACCGGCTGGCTGGCCATACCCCGGCCAGCCGTACGCGGCTGTCGGGCACGCTCACGGTCTGCGCCGACTACAAGAGCGGCACGAGCTACTACAAGGGCACGGTCGTCGCCGGCCAACACCAGCTTCTCGACCACGGCGACGTCGAACTCCGTCCCCGACGATCACCCTGACCGCCACCTCTGCGAGCAACGCTGTGCTGACCGCGCTGCGCGTCGCGGCGCGGTGATGCGGCGGGTTCACGCTCGTCGAGCTGCTCGTCGCGATGGCCGCCGGCATGGTCGTCCTCTTCGCCCTGTCCGACGCTCATGATCGTCACCCTGCACCAGACGCAGCGGACCTTCACCCGGGTCGACGCGACCCGGCAGGCGCGCACGGCGCTGTCGATCATCGAAAACGAGCTGCATTCCGCCTGCGTCGGCGCGAACGCTCCCGATCCAGGCCGGCAGCACCGCGGACAGCCTCGTCTTCGTGAGCTTCTACGGGACCTCGGCGAATCCGACGCCGGTCTGGCACCAGCTCACCTTCAACGCATCCGCCGGAACCCTGGTCGACACCAGCTACGACGTCACCGGCGGCGCGCCGGACTGGCGTACAGGGTACCTACCATTCCACCAACACGCTGCTCACCAACGCCGCCCGGCTGGCGGGCACCACGCCGGTCTTTCAGTACTACGCCTACGCCCAGGCGGGCAGTCGACGCGCAAGAAAACACGTACTGGGTCGTCCCGGACGGTACCAACGTCAGAACCCGCTCACCGGCGCCGTGGTCGCCTCCGCTCCGCTTGACCACCAGCTCTGGGCTGTCGACAGACAATGCCGGCAGCACCGTCGAGGTCGTCATCAACCTGTCGGTCGGCGCCACGTCGCAGTCGCTCAACGCTCCGGTGTCCAACGCGGCGGGCGATGATCCGGTCACAGACGCGATCTCGCTGCGTCTGACCACGCCGGCCAACGATCTCGCCGCCGAACTCCTCCGCGTCTGACGAGTATGCGCCATGTCAGTGACCTCCCGGTTGCGCGCGCGATCCGTCTATGAGGCCGGGAGGTCCGGCCCGCGGCGCAGGATGGCTTCACGATGGTCCTTGCCCTCGTGGTGCTGCTGGTCACGTCACTGCTCGCCGCAGCCGTGTTCGCGACCACACAGGGCGACGTGAGCCTGACCCGCGCCGACCTGAACGGCAAGCGGGCCTACAGCGCCGCCCAGGCCGCCGTGCAGAGCTACCTGTACAACCTCAACATCAACTCGACGAACTCACAGTGGTGGGAGACGTGCTCGCACGACATGAGCAACGGAAACGGCGCGCAGGTCGCTGTTCCGGGCACGACCACCGGTACGACCTACTCCTACACCCCCGTGCCCGATTCCTCCGAACGTGACCTGCAGCATGGCCGATCCGGTCGGCTCGCTCATCGACGCCTCGACCGGGATCGCTGCGCCTCAGATTCACCGGCTACTCGGGCAATGCCCAGAAGACGATCGTCGCCAGCTTCAAGACCGTCAGCCCGCTGTCGCTACCTGTGGTACACCGTGCACGAGACCGTCAGACACGGTCATCGGGGGCAGTACGTGCTCGAGGTTCTACTACCAGAGTCCGGGTCCCGTCGAGCGGCTGCTACATCAATTGGTTCCCGGGCGACCAGATGAACGGGCCGCTGTACACCCAGGACCAGCTCCTGATCGCGCCCGGTACGCCCGGTCCGATATTCGGACGCACATCGCAAGGACACGATCGTCAGCCAGTACGCCGACGACCAGCGTCTGCGCGGCGGTGAACGGATGTCAGAACGCTCAGTTCAAGGGGCAGCCGATCGTCGAATCCGAGCCAGCAGGTTCCGCTGCCCTCCGACAACTCCAATCTGCTGCCCGACGCGACGAAGAACGGCACCGTGCTCACCGGGACGACGAACCTGACGGTGAGCGGCACGACCGCCTCGGGGAGCAACTGCCCGACCGACGTCATCGTCGTGTACGCCGTTGTCGATCAATCTCGTGACGCTCGCCGATCATCTATGCCGCGAACGGGTCCGGCTGCACGAGCACCTATACACCCGACAACGTCACCTACACGCCGATCGGAGCGACCGGGACGTACGCCAGCTCGTTCTACGGCCCGTGCGGCGACATCTATATCAAGGGCTCCTACAGCACGCCGCTGACGGTCGCGGCGGCCAACAACGTCGATCGTCACCGGCAACCTGACGAACTCCACCGACACCAACGTCACCACCGCCCCGACGGGCTCCGCAACGCTCGGCCTCGTCGCCAACTAGTACGTCCGGGTGTACCACGACTGCAGCAACGGCAACCCGAACGTGACCATCGACGCCGCGATCCTCACCCTGGCGCACTCCTTCTTCGTCGACAACTACGACTGCGGTGGCAACTTCGGAACGCTGACCGTGCATGGGGCGATCGCGCAGTACTACCGCGGAATCGTGGGCACGTCGGCGCCGTCGGGTTACCTGAAGAACTACAACTACGACAACCGCCTCGGGCTGATCCTGCCGCCGTACCTGTTCGACCTGCAGAACACGCAGTGGGAGGTCTACCGCGAAACGCTGTGCAGCGCCACGGCCGCCAGCACGCTTCCAGTCAGCTGCCTCTACACCGGGGCCTGACCGGCCGCCTGTCAGGTCACGGCGGCGAGCGCTGCCAGGCGCGGCGCCAGCCGGCCGTGGCGACGTCCCGTGTCGGGCGTGCGGGCCGCCCGGGCGACGACCTCGCGGGTGCCGACGATGACGGTCGCCAGCCGGGCGCGGGTGACCGCGGTGTAGAGCATCTCGCGGCGCAGGAAGAAGGCGCCGGCCGGCGGGATGGGCGACGATCACCGCGATCGGCAGCTCGATCCCCTGGCCGCGGTGCACCGAGCAGGCGTAGGCGAGGCGCAGCTGGTCGGCGTCCTCGGGCGAGAGGCGGAAGACGGCGTCCTCGGCGCCGAGCAGCAGCGCGGCGTCGTCGTCATCGCTGCGGGTGACCTCGTCGAGCAGGCGCAGGACGGTGCCGTTCATCAGCCCCAGCTCGTGCAGGTTGCGCCCGGTCATCATCAGCTTGTCGCCGAGGCGCAGGCGGCCGCCGCGGACCGGCTGCCCGTCGGGGTTCAGCGCCGCGCGAAGCGCGTGGTTGATGGCGTCGATGCCGACCTCGCCGCGGTACACGGGGGCGAACACCTGGATGTCGCGGACCGGATCGACGCCGTAGTGAGTCGGTAGGCGCTCGGCGACCAGGGAGACGATCTCGGCCAGCGCCTGGCGCGCGGAGCCGCGCTCGATGAGGAACAGGTCGCGGCGCATGCCGTCGCCGGGGGTGAACTCGGGCAGCTCGCCGCGGCGGATCGCGTGGGCGCCCTGGACGATCATCGAGTCGGCGGCCTGGCGGAAGATGTGGGTGAGGCGCGTCGTCGCCACCAGTCCCGAGGCGACGAGCTCGGCGAACGGCTTGCCGGCGCCGACGGGGGCGAGCTGATCGGCATCGCCGACGAGGACCACGTGGGTGTGGGCGGCGACCGCCCGCAGCAATGTCACCAGCAGCTCGAGGTTGGCCATCGAGGTCTCGTCGACGATCAGCAGGTCGCCGGACAGCGGATCCTGCTCGTCCTTGGTCGGGCCCTCGCCGGGGATCCAGCCGAGCGCCGAGTGCACCGTCTTGGCGCGCACCCCGCTCGTCTCGGTCATCCGCACCGCGGCGCGCCCCGTGGGAGCCACGAGCAGTACGCGCGCGCCGCCCTGCTCGGCCCGCATGGCGATCGTCTTGATCGACGCCGTCTTGCCGGTGCCGGGCCCGCCGGTGATCACCGACAGGCGCTGGGCGAAGGCGGCGCGCAGCGCGCCCAGCTGCTCGTCGGTGAGCTCGCCCGCGTGCGCGACGTCGATGGCGGCAAGCTTCTCGTTGGGCCTGCTCCGGACCACGTCGTCGACGCGCGTGGCCAGCTCGGCCTCGAGCTCGGCGGTGGCCGCTCGGTAGATCCACTCCTCCTCGGCGACCACCTGGCCGCCCTCGACCAACCCCGCGAGCACGGAGGGATCGACATCGTCGCCGATCAGCTCACGAGCGCCCGCGAGCAGCACCGCCAGCGGCGTGCAGCTCGAGCCGCTGCGCTCGGACTCGGCCAGCACGTGCATGATCGCCGCCCGCTCGCGCTGGCCGGGCACGGCGTCGGCTGCGCCCGCGCGAGCGATCCGGTCGGCGATGTGAAAGCCGACGCCGAAGACGCTCGTCAGGCAGAAGGGATCGCGCGCCACCAGGTCGTGGGCACCGCGGCCGTAGTGCTCGTGGATGCGCGCCGCCAGGTAGGCGAGCCCGTGGGGCGCGAGCAGCAGGTGCAGCCGCCGGGTGACCCGCAGCTCCTGCCAGGAGCTCGCCGCCTCCTGCGCGCGGGCGTGGCGCAGCCCGACGGCCGAGAACGCCCCCGCGGGGTCACGATCGATCTCGTCGAGCACCGCCGCCGCCCCGAAGCGCCCGACGAGGTCGGCGGCCCGGCGGGCGCCGACGTGCTTGATCCGCCGCAGGTAGGCGACGACGGCATCGGGGTCCTCCGGGGCCAGCGGCCGGGCCTCGGAGACCTTGACCTGGGAGCCGTAACGGCTGTCGGTGACCCAGCTGCCGATGACGTGGGCACGCTCGCCCTGCTCCAGGTGCACGAGCGGCCCGACGAGCGCCACCGGCTCGCCGTCGGCGCCCGCCGCGTCGAGCACCGCCCAGCCGGTCTGCTCGTTGGCGTAGCGGACGTGGCGGATCGTGACGGGTGAGTCGAAGTCCACGGCTCTACGGTAGAGCCGCCGGGCGCGGCTGGTTCACCCCCCGGGCGATGGCGGCGACGCACGGGCCCCCGCGACGAGAAACACCAATCTCCAAGCAATCACGGCAGCGGCTGCCCGGGCGCCACGATGTACACGCGCTGGCCGGTGGCGAAATTGCCCTGGTCAGCGGGGTTGGCCGGCGGCGGGCGGAAGATGTCGATGTGGCGCCCGACGATCGCCCCGCCGGTGTCGTCGGCTTCAAACCAGCCGCCGTTGACGGCGGCGTAGGCGGGGATGTAGATGTGGCTGCCCTCGGGGATCGTGCGCGGGTCGACGGCGACGCTGCGCATGTATGCGAGCGGCCGCGATTGCCCGGGGGCGAACGAGATGCCCGCCGGCGGGGGCACGTACCGGACGCCCGACCCCGGACGACCAGTTGCCGTTGGCCAGCGGGAAGGTCAGCTGCCCTGAGCTCGATCGCCAGAACCCGCCGGTGCGCCAGAACGGCGCGCTCGCGCCGACGCCGAACTTGGCGCCCCGCGAACCGCCGGCCGTCAGCCAGCCTCCGGAGCCGAGGTTGTCAATGTGGTACTGGTGGCCGTCGAGACCGATGCCGTCGCCCTCCATCGAGAGCCCGCGGGCCGAGTACAGCCAGTCGATCCGGTGGGGCGCGCTCAGGCCGGGCGCGCTGACCGCGCGGCCGGTGAACCACGACTCGAGCGCCGGGTAGTACTCGGTCAGCTCGAAGCCGGCGAGCCATTTCCCGGTGCCGCCGATCGGCGGCGGCGGCGGGGCCTTGATCGTGTGCAGCGAGAAGCTGACGGTGACGCGGGGGCTGGGGGCGGCGGGGACGGGGGGCAGCTTCCCGACCCCCTTGAGCTTGCGGTTGATGCCGGCGCTGGCGGCCGGCAGGTACTTGGCCGGGTCCGCGTAGATCGCGCGCTGCCGCGCCGCCGCGGCCGAGCCTCGCCAGGTGATCGCGAGCTGAGCGTTGCGCGTCTGAGACCCCAGCAGCGCTGCGGTGAACTGCAGCGAGTTGGTGCCCGGGCTGAGCTTCGCGCGCACCGCGAAGCGGCCGTCGGCCCGAGGATTCAGAGCGATGTGGGTGCCGTCGGGGGCACGCATGTAGACGGTCGCCGACGCCGGAGAGACGACGCCCCGGACGGTCGGCTTGGCGGCGGTGGTCTCGTAGCGGACGGTCGGCGCGCTCGAGAGCCCGATCAGCGGGAGCTGCAGCTGCAGGCGCAGCACGGGCGGCGGTTTGGGCTTGGCGACCGGGCGGGTCGCGGCGGTCGTGATGGTGGCCGCGGAAGCGGTCGTGGAACGGGCGCGCGGCGTCGACGCGTGTCCGCCGCAGCCGGCCACGCCGGCGGCGGCGACGCTTGCGATCGCGATCGCATGGCGAGACCTCATTGCTCGGAGTGTTGCGCTTCGGCGAGCCTGACCGCCGCCTTCAGTCCCTCGGATCCGACGAGGCCCTGAAAGCGCCCGACGAGCGGACGCACCGCGGTGAGGCCCACCCGGCCCTGCACGCCGAACGACTGGACGCGGGCCTCCGAGCACAGCTCCGAGCCCCCGCCGTCGGTGGGCGCGACCCAGTTGGCGAACACCACCCGCGCGGTGCCGCGGCGCGACCAGGTGCGGAACTCGTCGGCGCCGGTCAGCTGCGGGTAGTCGCGTCGCAGCGTCCAGATTCGTCCCACGAGCCCGGAGACCAGCGCTCGCTCGCCGGCCTGCAGGACGATGAACGGCGGCTCGCGGAACAGGGCGTCGAACCCCTCCTCGCGCGCGAGCCCGGGGATCCGCCAGCGCACGAGGCGGCCGAGGAGCCCGGTGTCGGCGAGCCGGACCTGCATCGCCGCGGTCCACAGCTGCGTCCGGCGAGGCGCGGCTGGGGCGGCAATGGGAGACCCGCAGCGACGGCTCGGGCAGCCAGGCGTCGAGGTCTGGCGCTGTCATGCTCGTGTTTGTACCGCGATCATGCGCAGTCAGTGATCCGCCATCTGCTTGCACCAGTCAACCCAGACGCCGCCGCGGCGCTGATGCTTCCCCGCACGCTGCCCGCCGACGGGGTGGCGCTGACCTTCGACGACGGCCCCCACCCGGAGGGGACTCCGGCGGTGCTCGACGTGCTCGCGCGCGCGGGCGTGCGGGGAACGTTCTTCGTGGTCGGTGAGCAGGTTCGCCGTCGCCCGGCGCTGGTGGCGCGCGCGGCGGCCGCCGGCCACGCGGTCGCCCTGCACGGCGATCGCCACCGCCTGCAGCTGCGGATGAGCGCCGCCGCCGTCGCCGAGGATCTGAAACGGGGGGTGGCGGCGATCGAAGACGCGACCGGCGCGACGCCGGGCTGGCATCGCCCGCCGTTCGGCATCTACAGCCCGGCCGGCCTGCGGGCGGTGCGGACGGCCGGCCTCGCGCCCCTGTTGTGGTCTCGGTGGGGTAAGGACTGGCGCAAGCTGACCACCGCTCGGCGGATCGCCGCCCGGGCCACACGCAGCGTCATCGCCGGTGACGTCATCCTGCTGCACGATGCGGACTTCTACAGCGCCCGCGACTCGCATCGCCGCACCGCTGCGGCCCTCGAGTTGATCACCGCGGAGCTCAAACGCCGAAAACTCGATACCGTCCTCCCTGTCTGACAGGCTTGCCAGCGCGCACACTGGCTGCCACGATGGGTTCTGTGCGCGGTAACCGACGCCGTCGGCTGGCGGCGGAAATCGCCGTCTCCCGCGCGAGGGCGCAACTCCCGATATGACCTCAGCTTCCGCTTCTGCTTCGTCCCAGAGCGTTCCCGACTTCACGCGCTTTGCGATCGGCTTCGATCATCGCGACCGCGAACGCCTCCATGCGCTCATCGACGAGGTGCTCGACTCCAACCGGTGGTCCGAGGCGAGCCTGACGGCGCGCTTCGAGGCGGCCTGGGAGGCTTACCACGAGACTCCATCGGTGGCCTGCTCCAGCTGGGCGGGTGGGGCGCTGGCCGCGCTGCACTTCGCGGGCGTGCAGGGGGAGACGGTGCTGTGCCCGTCGAATACGTTCATGGCCACTCCGCTGGCTGCGGTCCGCGCCGGCGCCGAGGTGCAGTTCGTCGACTGCAACCGCGAGGACCTGTGTATGTCGTTCACCGATTTCGAGCGGGCCGCTGAGCAGTACAAGCCGCGCGCTGCGTTCCTCGTACACATCGGCGGCCACATCGCGTTCGACACCGAGCGGATCGCGCAGTACTGCGCCGAGCACGGGATCTTCCTGATCGAGGACTGTGCCCACGCCCACGGCGCCGCTTGGAACGGCCGCCGCGCGGGCACCTGGGGCGATGCCGGGGTCTATTCGTTGTATGCGACCAAGACGATCTCCACCGGGGAGGGCGGCGTGCTCGTCTCCCGCCGACCCGAGCTGATCGAACACGCCCGGAGCTTTCGCAACTACGGCAAGCCGACGTTTAACGTGGCGGGCCTGAACTTCCGCATGAGCGAGTTCACGGCGGCGCTCGGGCTGGTCCAGATCGAGCGGCTCGCCGAGATCGTCGCCTGGAAGAACGCCGTCGCCCGCTCAGAGCTCGACGAGCAACACCCCAGCCGCCTGCAGCTGCCTGAGGGCATGATCTCGGGCCTGTACAAGTACATCGTGTTCGACTGGCTGGAGCGCTCGACGGGCCGCGTCTACGACGAGCCCTGCCACCGGATCATGGGCCACGACGTCGAGCTACCCAACACCGATTGGGTCGCCCAGAACCATTCCTGTGTTCCCTTGTACTACCAGCCGGAGTATTGAGAGAAGTGAGAGTTCTCGTCACAGGCGGCTCTGGTTTCATCGGGTCCCACGTCGTCGACAAGCTGCGGGCTCGCGGCCACGAGCCGGTCATCTACGACCTGCGGCCCTCGCCATGGCACCAGGACCCGGCCTACCCGGTCGACACCGTTCTCGGCTCGATCACCGACCGCGAGGCACTGGAGCGTGCGCTGCACAGCTGCGACGCGGTCGCCCACCTCGCCGCCGTCGCCGACGTCAACGACGTGCACGCCTCGCCCGAGGACGCCGAGCGCGTCAACGCCCGGGGCACGGTGGCGGTGCTCGAGGCCTGCCGCCGCGCCGGGGTCAAGCGCGTTCTGTACGCATCGACGATCTGGGTCTACTCAGACACCGAGTCAGACGAGGTCGACGAGGACACGCTGCTGCCGCCGCCCAGCCACCTGTACACGTCGACCAAGCTGGCCGGCGAGCTGTACTGCAAGAGTTATCAGGAGCTCTACGGGATCGACTACACGATCCTGCGCTTCGGCATTCCCTACGGTCCCCGCGCGCGCGAAGCGGCGGTCATCCCCGCGTTCGTCAACAAGGCGTTCAAGGGCGAGCCACTCACCCTGTCGGGCGACGGAATGCAGTCGCGCCGCTTCGTCTACGTCGAGGACCTCGCCGACGGCGTCGCTGCCGGGCTCGACGACGTGGCCACCAACCGCGTCTACAACCTGGTCTCAAACGAGAACGTCACCATCAAGCAGATCGCCGAGCTCGTCCAGGAGATCGTCGGCAACACCGAGATCGTCTACACGCCGGCGCGGCCGGGGGACCTGGGCACGAAGATCGTCTCCGGCGAGCGGGCGCACGCCGAGCTGGGCTGGACCGCTGCGACCCCGTTCGCGGAGGGGGTCCGCCAGTACATCGAGTGGCGCCACGAGCGCGCCGCGGTGGCCAAGCGCGACGGCGACGCCGCCGTGATCCCCGCCGGCGAGCCCGACACCGAGGCCAAGCCGCGCCGGGTGCTGATCATCTCCGCCGACATCGGCGAGGGCCACGACCTGCCCGCGCGGGCGGTGGCGCGCGAGTTCCATGACGAGGAGCCCGACGCGCAGGTTTCGATCGTCAACGGGCTCCCCGCGATGGGGCCGGGCCTGACCAAGGTCCTGCGTGAGAACTCGGCCTTCATGTTCACGTTCATGCCGTGGCTGTTCGATCTGCAGTACCGGCTGTTCATGAACGTCGCCCCGACCCGCTGGCTGGCGCGGCGGCTGCTGACCTTCTTCGGTCGCCGCGGCCTGATGCGCCTGATCCGGGCGCACGACCCCGACCTGATCGTCTCCACCTACCCCGGCGTGACCGCCGTGCTCGGCGAGATGCGCCGTGCCGGCCGGCTCCAGGTCCCCTGCTACTCGTCGATCACCGACCTGGCCGGGCTCCAGTTCTGGGCGCACCCCGGCATCGATCGTCACTTCATCACCCATCCGGAGTCGGCCGCCGAGGTCGAGGCGATCGCCGGTCCCGGAAGCGTGCGCTGGGCCAAGCCGCCGACCTCGTCGGCGTTCCTCGCCGTGCGGTCGCGAGCCGAGGCCCGCAGGTCGCTGAGCCTGCCCGCCGACGGTCGCGTGATCGCCGTCTCCGGCGGCGGCTGGGGGGTCGGTGACCTCGCCGGCGCCACCGCCGCGGCCCTGCGCTTCGAGGACGCGACCGTGCTCTGTCTCTGCGGGCGCAACGACAAGCTGCGCGCCAGGGTGATGGCCCGCTTCGGCGACGAGCCGCGCCTGCGCGTGATGGGCTTCACCGACCGCATGGGCGACGTGCTCGCGGCGGCCGACGTGCTCGTGCACTCCAGCGCCGGCCTGACGGTGCTCGAGGCGATCATCCGCGGCTGCCCGGTCGTCTCCTACGGATTCGGCTACGGCCATGTGCGCGCCTCCAACGCCGCGATGGAGCGCTTCAACCTCGCCCAGGTGGCGCGCCGCGAACGTGACCTCGAGCCGGCGATCGCCCACGCGCTCGAACAGCACCCCGTGCCCGACGACTCCTTCGCCCGCCAGCCTCCGACGGCCTCGCTGATCATGTCCGACGAACGCCGGATCCGTCCGGTCCCCGTCTGGCGGCTGCGGACCGCCCGCGCCGTGACAACGCTCGTGGCGGCGGCTGCGGTGGCCGTATGGGCACTCAGCACCGGCACGTCGTACTCCCTGGTCTCGCACTTCGCCCACATCAAGCCCGTGACCGCGGTCGCCACCGACCGGGCGGAGGTCGGCGTGATCATCAACGCGCCCGGGACCGCGATCCCGGCGCTGGCGTCCGATCTCAACGGTTACGGGATTCATGCCTCGTTCGCGGTCGACAACTCCGCCCAGGCCTCGAGCGTCTCGAGCTTCAACGACCAGGCGCTGCCCCGTCTGCCCAAGGAGGGTCTGGTGCGCTGGCTGAGCACCCGCGGGCAGCTGCACCGGCTGGTCGGCACCACCGGGCGGGGACGTCACTTCCTGTACGCCACCAGCGGGCCGAGCATCGGCCAGTGGCTGTTCGCCCACGGGGCCGGCGGCCGGCTCGTCGCCGGGGCCGTGCAGTTGCACGACGCCGATGACGTGCTCGGGGACCTGCGTCCCGGCGAGGTGGTGCAGCTCAACGTGGCAAACGAGCGGGAGCTCCAGCACGTGCTCGGCAAGCTCGTCTTCGGGCTGCGCGAGGGCGGCTTGGCGGCCGTGGCGGTCGGCCAGCTGATGCGCGACGCCGGCGCGGCGGCGTGACCGACGCCTCCGCCGGCACCGCCACCCTCGCCCTCGATCTCGACGACGTTCAGCATGCCGCACGGCGCCTGGACGGCATCGCCCGGCGCACGCCGGTGCTCGGCTCGCGCACGCTGAACGAGCGCACCGGCGCGACGGTGGCGCTCAAGGCCGAGACCTTTCAGCGCTGCGGCGCCTTCAAGTTCCGCGGCGCCTACAACGCGATCTCTTCGCTCGACGCGGTTGCCCGGGAGCGGGGCGTGTGCGCGGTGTCCTCGGGCAACCACGCGGCGGCCGTCACGCTGGCCGCGGGCATGTGTCAGACGCGGGCGACGATCCTCATGCCGGCCGATGCGCCGGCGCTCAAGCGCGCCGCGACCGAGGGCTACGGCGCCGAGATCGTCACCTTCGATCGCTACCGCGACGACCGCGAGGCACTCGTGCGCGCGCTCGCCGCCGAGCGCGGCCTCGCCCTCGTGCATCCCTATGACAATCCCCATGTGATGGCCGGACAGGGGACCGTGGCCCTCGAGCTTCTCGACCAGACCGACGGGCTCGACGCGCTGCTTGTGCCGGTCGGCGGCGGCGGGCTGATCTCCGGCTGCGCCACGGTCGTCAAGGCCCTCTCCGCGCGGACCCGCGTGATCGGCGTCGAGCCGCTCGCGTCGGACGATGTGACCCGGTCGTTGGCCAGCGGCCGGCGCGAGCGGGTGCAGGTCGGGCGGACCATCGCCGACGGCCAGCAGACGCCGACGCCCGGGGAGCTCACATGGCCGGTGATCCGCGCGCGCGTCGACGAGGCGGTGACGGTCACCGACGAGCAGATCCTCGAGGCGATGCGTTTCTGCTTTGAGCGGTGCAAGCTCGTCGTCGAGCCCAGTGGCGCGAGCGCGCTGGCCGCGTTGCTCGCCGGAGCGGTGAACGCTCGCGGGCAGCGGGTCGGGGTCGTGCTGTCCGGCGGCAACGTCGGCGCGGCCGGCTTCGCGGGGCTATTCGGCGACGGGTGAGGGCTTCTCCGGAGGCCCCCTCCGGAACGTGCTAGGTTGGCGACCGTGTCCGTGATCGGCGTCTCAGCCCCCCGTCGAGACTCGGAGAACAAGGTCCGCGGCCGGACGCGGTATGCCGCCGACACTGAGATCCCCGGGCTCCTGCACGCCCGGCTGGTCTTGTCTCACGAAGCGCACGCGCGCGTGACGGCGATCCGCAGCGAGGCCGCTCTTGCGGTCGATGGCGTCGTGCGGGTGCTGACGGCGGGGGATCTGCCGATCGTGGCGACCGGGAAGGGGCGGCTCTATCACCCGCTCGCGCGCGACGAAGTTGTCTACGCCGGTCAGCCGGTGGCGATCGTCGTGGCGGACAGCGAGGCGATCGCCGAGGACGCCGCGCAGCTCGTCGAGGTGGAACTCGAGCCGCTCGAGGCGGTGCTCGACGTCGAGGCCGCCGCCGCTCCCGGTGCCCCGCCGGCCCGCGTCGTCGCCGCCGACGAGGGCGACGGCTCGGACATCGGCGATGCCCATGCCGCCGTTGCCGCCGGTGGCCTGGAGGGCGAGGAGCTCTCCGACAACGTACTCGCGAGCGCACAGCTGACCGTGGGCGATGTCGACGCCGCGCTCGCCGCCAGCCACTGCACGGTCACCGGCCGCTTCACCACGCCGTGGGTGTACCAGGGGTACCTGGAGCCGCAGAGCGCGGTGGCGTGGATCGATCCCGAGGGCGAGCTCAACGTGCGCAGCTCCACCCAGGCGCCGTTCGCCACGCGCGATTCGCTGGCCAAGCTCTTCGGCCTGGCGACGGAGCGCGTCCGGGTACGCACGGCACCGCTGGGCGGAGCGTTCGGCGGCAAGATGATGATCATCGAGCCGCTCGTCTGCGCGGCGGTCATGGCGCTGCGCCACCCGGTCAGCCTGACGCTCACCCGCAGCGAGGACATCGCCGCCAGCAACCCGGCGGGCGCCGAGGTGATGTCGCTGACGATCGGCGCCGACGCCGACGGCACGCTGACCGGCATCCGCGCGCGTGTCTACGTCGACCGCGGCTCCACCGACGACTTCGGGGTCGAAGCGATCGCGGCGATGCTCGCCGCCGGCCCGTACAGGTGGGCGGCACACGAGCTGACGGCCCTCGGCGTGGCCACCAACCGGGTCACGTTCGGCGCCTACCGGGCGCCGACCGCGCCGCCGGCGGCGTTCGCCGTCGAGTCGCTGCTCGACGAGCTGGCGGCCGAGCTGGGGCTGGACCCGTTGGGGCTGCGGTTGGGCAACGTCGCCGGCGAGGGCGACCGATCAGCGTCGGGGCAGGACTTTCCCGTGTTCGGAGCGCGCGCCTGCCTGGAGCGGATCGCCGATCATCCACTGTGGGCCGCACGCCACCAGCTGGCGCCCGGCGAGGGGATCGGGGCGTCGATCGGGTGGTGGCCCGGTGGCTACGAGCCGGCCGCCGCCGTCTGCCGCCTGGACGCCGACGGGCGGCTGACGGTGATCACCGGCGCCGCCGACATGACCGGCGTGGAGACGGCGTTTGCCGCGATCGCCGCCGAGGCCTTCGGCGTGACCGCCGAGCGGGTGCGGGTCGTCAACGCCGACACTTCGAGCGCACCGTACGCCGGCACGAGCGGCGGCAGCAAGGTCACCTACACGGTGGGCCGGGCCGTGGAGCGCGCGGCGACCGAGGCGCGCGAGCAGCTGCTTGAGGTGGCCGCCGACGAGCTCGAGATCGCGCCCGAGGACCTGGAGATCGTCGACGCCTCGGTGCAGCCGCGCGGAGTGCCGGGCAAGGCGATCGCGATCGACGAGCTGGCGCCCAAGATCCTCAGCTTCGGCAGCCGGCACATGCCTGTCGAGGGCCATGGCCGCTCGGCACAGCCCCAGGCGCCGCAGGCGGCCGCCCACCTCTCGCACGTGCGCGTCGATCCCGATACGGGCGCCGTCACCGTCCTGGGTCACGTGATCGCCCAGGACGTGGGGCGGGCGTTGAACCCGGCGCTCGTCGAGGGCCAGATGCGCGGCGGCGCCACGCAGGGACTGGGGTGGGCGCTGCTCGAGCAGCTCGCCCACGACGACCATGGCCAGCTCGTCACCGGCACGTTCGTCGACTACGCGCTGCCCAGCGCCGGCTCAACGCCGCCAATCGACGCACAGATCGTGGAGGTGCCGTCGCCCGACGGTCCCTACGGCGCCAGGGGCGTCGGGGAGGCCCCCGTCGTGGGCGTGCCCGGGGCGGTCGCCAACGCGATCGCGGCCGCGACCTGCGGGGCGCGGGTGCGCGATCTGCCGATGACGGCCGAGCGCGTGTGGCGGGCGATGACCGCCGAGCCGTGAGCGCCGAGCGGTGACGCTACGCGCCGGGCGGCCCGGCGGCTGTTACCAGTGCACGCCGCGGGTGGCCTGGGCGAAGGCCCGCTGCTCGGCCTCGAGGCGGCGGTCTGACGGCCCGCCACCCTCGGGGAACAGCTGATAGGCGCGGTTGACGACGAGGTCCTGGGCGCCGGGGGCGATCGCGTAGGTCAGCTGGCCGATGCTGCCCAGCGTGGTCGCGATCCGCTTGGGACGCTTGCGGATCGCCTCGGCGATCAGGTCGCCCGCCTGCTCGGGGCTGAGCGTCGGCACGTGGTCATACGCCTTGGTGGGCGCGATCATCGGGGTCCGGACGAGAGGCATGTAGATCGTCGTCACGTGCACGCCGTCGCCGATGATCTCCGGGCCGATCGAGCGCGAGAACGCGTCGAGCGCGGCCTTGGAGGCCACGTAGGCGCCGAACCGGGGCGTGTTGACCTGAAGGCCGATCGAGGAGATGTTGATGATGTGGCCGCTCCCCCGGTCGCGCATCGTCGGCAGCAGGTCGAGGATAAGCTTGACCGGCGCGAAGTAGTTGAGCTGCATCGTGCGCTGGTAATCGTGGAAGCGATCGTAGGAGCGGTCGACGGAGCGCCTGATCGACTTGCCGGCGTTGTTGACGAGGACGTCGACGTGGCCATGGCTCTCCAGCACCTCGTTGGCCAGGCGGTCGATGTCGTCGATATCGCTGAGGTCGGCGGGATGCACATAGGCCATGCCGCCCGCTTCGGCGACCTCGTCGGCCACCTCCTGGAGCTTCTCGCGCGTGCGGGCGACGAGCAGGATCGTGGCGCCGGCGGCCCCGATCTGCTTGGCCGCGGATGCGCCGATGCCCGAGGAAGCACCGGTGATCAGCACCGTCTTTCCGCGAACCGCACCCGACAGCGACCCCGCCAAGATCCCGCCGGCGCCCGGGATCCGCTGCCCCAGGGCCATCAGCGTCCGCACGCCATCGCCGGCCAGACCGGCGAGGTCGTTGAGGTCGGGCGGCATGACTACAGGCTCCCCTCGACCTGCTTAGCCATGTTGGCCTCGCCGGGCTGGTTGGGGTGAAGGGGAAATGCCACCGAGGTGGGGACGATACCGTTGACCCACGCAGCGGAGCCCTTGCAGGCGTCGTGCCCGATGCTCGACGTGAAGGTGTCGACGTAGGTCGCGCCGTTGGCCTGGGCCGCCTGCTTGATCACGGCGTTGAGCTGGAGCTCGAGCGAGTTGAAGTAGGAGACGTCCCCCGACGAGAACGGAACGATCGGGTAACAGGTCGATCCGTTCTGCGGCAGCCCGTCGGGATAGCCGACGACGAGAACCTTGGCATGCGGGGCACGAGCATGGATGCCCTGGATCGTGGACACGACCTTGGGTCCGGTGGCGTTGATCTTGGCCGCCTCGGAGTCGCTGCCCCCGGATTGGTAGTGGCTCTTGCAGCGGCTGCCGAACGGCCACGCCGCATCGAGCTTGGCGCACTCCTCGGCGACGCTGATCAGGCCGGCGTCGTTGCCGCCGATCCCGACCGTCACCAGCGCGTCCTGCGTGCCCAGCGCGTTGAACTGGGGCGGCGCCGTCTGCAGGCCGCCCTCCAGGCTCTGTGACTGGGTCATGTCGTCCGTGGTCGCGCTGGAGCAGCTGGCGTCGGTGAAGCTCGCGGGGGAGACCGCGCGCTTGATGTCCTGCGGGTAGTTGTTCGTCGACCGTCCGCACAGGATCGGGTTCCCGGTCGGGTTGGGCACGAGCGGCGCCGAGGTAAAGGAGTCGCCGAGGGCCACATAGGGGCCGGTCGCCGCCTGGGCGCCCCCGGCGGAGGCGATCGCGAGGGACGCGGAAACCACGGCGATGGCGGTACCGCGCCAGGCGGCGCGGCGGACGGGCTGGGACACGGCACTCTCCTCGGGGTCGACCGGCCGCGAGCATATAGGGCGGCTTGGAACCGGTCCAACTGCAAGACGGTGCGATGGCGGGACCGGTCACGCCGCGCGGCGGCTGAGCCTCCCGTAGAGGAGCTCGATCGACCGCTCGAGTTGGTCGAGCGTCGCCTCCTCGACACTGGCGATGCCGAGTTTGCGGTTCAGCCACGCGTTGATCTCCCGGTGGCTGGTTCCGTCGCGGCGCCGGAGCTCTGAGACGAGCTGGTGGCGCTGATCGCGCAGACGTGCGCGGCGCTCGAAGGCCGGAACCGTGCTGGGGTCGCCGGGCGGTGGATCGCCCCCCGTGCTCTGCGCCGGATCGGAGCCGGGCGTGAGCCACCGCGCCGCCGCGGGTGTGGCAGGCGGGGCGGGCGGCGCCGCTGCCGGGGCGCCGAAGAGCGTCATCTGCGGTGCCACGTCGGCGCTCAGGGCCTCGAAGTCGGGCGCGGGCAGACGCTCGGTCTCCCGCCGCTCGGCCGGCTCGTCGAGAGCGAGGGGATCCTCCTCACCTGGCCGGCGCAGCGCGCGCCGGACCTCCCGCTCGATGGTTGCCGCGTGGTCGCGCAACACGGGGTCGGCGGGCACGTAGAGCCAGCTGGGCTCCTGCGGGCGCCCGGGGATCGTGCGGACGAAGCGGCCGACGATCTGGCGGAAGATCATCGGCGTCTTGGCGGCGGTGGCGTAGACGCCGACCCGCAGCCGGGGGATGTCGACGCCCTCGGAGACCATGTTGACGGCGACGATCCACGGATCGGTGGAGGCCGTGAAGGCTGCCAGCTTGGCCGCCGACCGCGCCTCGGCGTGCAGCACCACCACCGGGACGTGGCCGGTGGCCTCCCGCAGCAGCTTGGCGATCTTGCGGGCGTGCGCGGAGTCGGCGGCGACGATGAGGCCGCCCGCGTCGCGGTGGCCGTCCTGGCGTGCCGTGCGCAGCCGGGCATCCGCTTCGCGCAGGATCCGCGGCAGCCCGTCGGGCAGATCGGTCGAGATCGCGGTGCGATACCGGCGGCTGGCCTCGCGCGTCGACAGGACCTCCTCGAAGCTGGACTCGATCACGTCGTCGCCGCTGCGCCACGAGAGCGTCCCGTCGTAGGCGACGAACGACACCGGCCGGCACACAGCGTCGGCGACCGCCTCGGCGTAGCTGTAGGCGACATCCGGCTCGGCGATCCCCTCGGAGTCATAGCTGACCCCGGGGATCGGAGTGGCATCGGAGCGAAACGGCGTACCGGAGAGCAACAGCCACCGCGAGGTCTCGGCAAACGCCTTGGCAAAGGACACTCCCCAGGTCAGATCCTCGCCCAGGTGATGGGCCTCGTCGGCGATCACAAGTGTCCGGCGGGGGAGCAAGCGGCTCCAGCGCAGCGGCGCCTTGGCGATCCGCGCGTACGTCACGGCGACGCCGTGAAAGCCGGCCGGCGGCCGTGGCGATTCGGCGTCCGGTGCCAGGTCCAGCCCGATGGTGTGGGCGGCCCGGGCCCACTGGCGTGTCAGCGGTGCGGTCGGGCAGGCGACGACGACCGCGTCCGCGTGTCCGCCCGCCAGCTGCGCTCGTGCGAACTCGAGCGCGGGGCGCGTCTTGCCCGCTCCGGGAGCCGCGGAGATCAGAAACGAACCCTTCGTCCAGCCGTCCATCGCGGCGAGCGCGCGGCGCTGCCAGGCGCGCAGGCCGGTGTTCAATGAGGACGGTCGCAGGGAGGGCACGGGCGCGACATCGTGCCCGATGCGCCGGACGAAACGAGGGCCTCCCCGCGGTTATCGGGTGCCGAGGGTTTCACTGGACGCCGTCCGCCGATCATGCGAACATGCGTTCGATGATCGTCTGTGTCCTGATCCCGCGCTTCGCCCTCACCACCGCCGTCGGCGATCGCGGCGAGCTGATGCGGATTCCCGTCGCGCTGGCGCCCGAGCCGGGTGGTTCACAGCAGGTGGGCGAGGTGTCGCTGGCCGCCGAGGCGTTCGGGATCCGTCCCGGGATGCGGCTGGGTGAAGCGCTGGCGCGCTGTCCGACGTTGAGCCTCGTTCCGCCTGACCCGGCCGGTGTGGCCGACGTCTGGGAGCGGCTCCTCGTGCGCCTGGAGTCGGTGGGAGCCGCGGTCGAGCCCGAGCGGCCGGGACTGATGTGCTTCGACGCGCAGGGGCTGGTGGGCTTGCACGGAGGAGTGGAGGGGGTGCTGGCGGCGGTCCGCACAGCGCTGCGCGTCCCCGCCCGCTTCGGGGTCGCTTCCTCGCGCTTCGCCGCGGTCGCCGCCGCGACCCGGGCGCGGGCGCGGCGACCGGAGATCGTCGCCGGGACCGAGATGCGGGCGCGGCGTCCGGGCACGGCCGCCGCTCGCGCCGAGGCGCAGGACTCGGGGCGACAGCGGGCGCGTGCCTACCTGGCGGCGCTGCCGGTCTCCCTGCTGCGAGCACGTCCGGCGCTGGCCGAGCTGCCCGAGGCGCTCGAGCGCCTGGGGATCAGGACGCTGGGGGAGCTGGCCGAACTGCCCCCCGCGGCGCTCGCCGATCGCTTCGGCACGCTCGGACTGCTCGCCCACGAGCTCGCTCGCGGCGGCGACAGCGCGCTCTCGCCGCGGCCGGCGAGCGAGCTGGTGCGCGAGTCGCTGGACCTGCCCGAGGCCGCGTCCGGGCTCCAGCTCGAGCGCGGGCTGGGGCTGCTCATCGATCGTCTGCTGGCGCGGCGTGAACGGCGGGGGCGGACCCTGCGGGCGGTTGTGATCTCGGCCGTGCTCGTCGAGCAGGGAGGGACGTGGCGGGCCCCGGTGGTGTTCCGCGAGGCGCTCGCCGATCCGGTGCGGATGCGCCTGGCGCTCGCGGTCCATCTGACGAAGATGCCCGCGCCGGCCGAGCGGCTGCGGCTGGCCGTCGAGCGCTTCGGGCCGCCGGCGTCCGACCAGCGGGCGCTCCTCGAGGATCCCGCCGACGCCCGGGCCGCGCGACTGCGCGAGGCGATCCGCCAGGCGCGCGCCGCCGCCGGCCCCGACGCCGCGCTGCGGGTGCTCGAGGTCGATCCCGATTCCCGCTTTCCCGAGCGCCGGGCGGTCCTGGCGCCGTTCGAGGGTTAGCGCCGGTGGCGGGCCCGCGTCGTCTGGCTGTCCCCCGGCGTGTCGCCGTCAGCGCCGGCGAGGGCGGACGCCCGGAGGTGGTCGACGGCCGCGAGGTCGACGCCGTGAGCGAGTCGTGGCTGATCGAGGACCGCTGGTGGACCGAGCGGCCGCTGCGCCGTCGCTACTGGGAGATCGTCACCACCTGCGGGCGCAACGAGGTCGTCTTTCACGACCTCAGGGGCGACCGCTGGTGGCGCCAGCGATGAGGACCGCCCTCGGCGCCGCGACCGGGGCCTTGGCTCCCCCTGCGCTCCCTGCGGCCGTTTGCTCACGGGCCCACTTAGACTGAGGACAGCGATGAGCGAGACTCCCTCTCACCTCGATCCCGGACCGGTAGCCGTCGGCACCTGGAGCGGCGGGCGCTTCATGCACTTCGGCGAGACGATCGCCGACGAGCGCCTGGAGCAGCTGCTCGCGCCGGGCGATGGAATCGACACCGTGATCACGGCCGACGTGTACGGCGCCGGCGAGGCCGACACGATGCTCGGGCGGGCGCTGGCCGGGCGCGGGCGCGAGCGGATGTCCGTGGTCGGCGCCGTCGGGCACGACTTCTACACCGGCGAGCGCAACGGCGCCAAGGGCTATCCCCGCTTCACCGATCCGGCCCTGCGCAGCGCCGATCAGTACGGCGATTACCTGCGGATGGCCACCGAGCGCAGCCTCGAGCGCTGTGGCCTGGATGGCTTTGACCTGCTGCTACTGCACAACCCCGACCGCACCGGCTACACGTCCGAGGCGGTCTGGAGCGCGATGGCGGCGCTGCGCGATGCCGGCCTGACGCGCATGATCGGCGTCGCTCCCGGTCCCGCCAACGGCTTCACCCTCGATCTGATCGACTGCCTCGAGCGTTTCGGCGAGCTGCTGGACTGGGCGATGATCATCCTGAACCCGCTCGAGCCGTGGCCGGGTGAGCTGTGCCTCGACGCGGCGGCCGCCGCCGACGTCCGGGTGATCACCCGGGTGGTCGACTACGGCGGCCTGTTCTTCGACGATCTGCACCCCGACCAGGAACTGGCGGCGGGCGACCACCGCGGGTTTCGGCCGGCCGGATGGATCGAGTCCGGGCGCGAGCGCCTGGACGCGATGCGGCCGATCGCGCAGCGTGCCGGGCTCACCCCGATCCAGCTCGCCTGCCAGTGGAACCTCGCCCACGGGCCGGTGGCCTGCGTGGCGCCGACGCTGATTCAGGAGGTGGGCCCGCTGGCCCGGACGATCGAGGACAAGCGCGCCGAGCTGGCTGCGCTGCCCGCCGATCCGCGTCTCAGCGAGGCCGACGTGGCCGAGGTCCGCCGGCTCGGCGACAACACCGGCGCGATGGCACTCAAGGGGGCCAGCCCTCAGCACTCCGGCGACGAGCAGCCCGACCGCTGGGCCATGGACGCTCACCTGGAGCACGTGGCCCAGCGCTGGCAGATCGACCCCGACCGCGATCTCGCCCAGCAGGTGGCGGTATGAGCTCAGACGCTCCGCTCACCGGCGCGTGCGGCTGTGGCGCCGTTCGCTTCGAGATCTCCGAGCCGTTCCTGGGTGCGACTTATTGTCACTGCACCCGCTGTCAGCACCGCACCGGCACCGGGGCGTCGGCCAATGCCCGGGTGCCCGCCGAGGGGTTCCGGATCCTCTCCGGCGAGGATCGCATCCGCTCGTGGGCGCCGCCAGACGGCGCCGAGAAGTTCTTCTGCGGCGACTGTGGCTCGGCGCTGTTCAGCCGCGCTTCGCCGGATGCCGACGCGGTCGGTGTGCGTCTGGGGGCGCTCGACGGCGATCCCGGCATCCGTCCCACCGCCCGCCAGTTCACCGCCTACGCCGCCGCCTGGGAGCCGATCCCCGACGACGGACTGCCGCGCCACCCCGAGCGAACGCCGCCCAGTTAGGGTTCGCCGTCGGCCGTTTCCGCGGCGTCGCCCCTAATCCACTCGCAGCCGACCGACAGATCCGCGACGCCCATCGCTGCGGTCACGTTGAGCCACATCCCGTAGCGAAAGAAGTTGTCGATCCGCTCCTGGTCGGCCCCGGAGATCGCCTCGACGTGGCGCACCAGCCCGGCGTACAGGGCGCGAACACGGTCGCGGATCACCTCGTCGTCACAGGCCGCGTAGGACTGCAGCTGGATCATCAGGTTGTCGCGGTTGGAGGAGAGCATCTCCACGTAGGCGTTGCCCATCGCCGTCAGCGCATCGGTGTCGGGGAGCGCGATCGCCGGGTCGAACGCGTCGTGCGCCTGGGTCATCAGCTCGGTCACCTCGGCGTAGCCACGCTCGACGGCGGCGAGGAACAGCTCGCGCTTGGAGCCGAAGAGGCTGAACACGTACGGCTGCGCGACGCCGACGCGCCGGGCGATGCGATCGACCGGCGTGCCGTGAAAGCCCGTCTGGGCGAACTCATGGATCGCCGCGTCGATCAGCGCGTCCCGGCGCTCGGCCGCCGGGACGCGCTGCCGCGTGGGCTTGGCTGGGGTGTCGGAGGAGACGGACATCAGTGGTTCGCGCCTGAATGAGCGATGCTACGCATTCCTCAGGCCGCCACTGACGCCAGCTCGGGGGTGGCGGCCAACTCGCGCTCGGCGGCCTCCACCTCCGCCTGGGCCACCGCGGTCGCCCGGGTGCTGAACGGGAGCAGGACCGGGATCACCGCGCCGACCGCCAGCACTGCGGTTCCGACCCACATCGCCGGCACCAGGCCACTGACGAATGCGTGCGGTGACGCGTAGCCGCCGTGAGAGGTGAACACCGTGGACAGGACCGCGATACCGAGCACGCCGCCCAGCTCGCGGATCGCGTTGGTGGCTCCCGACGCCTGCCCGGCCTGATCGGTGCGCACCGAGGCCAGCACCGCGTTGGCGGAGGGCGCGAACACCAGCGCCATGCCCGCACCGGCGAGGATGAACGGCGCGATCATGCTCGCATAGGACTGCCCGACGCTCGCCTCGGAGGCCAGCCAGCCGAGCGCGATCGCCTGCAGGCCCAGCCCCGCGGCCATGAACAGCCGGCTGCCGAAGCGCTCGGAGAAAACGCCGGCCAGCGGGGCGACGACCATCGTCGCGCCCGTCCACACGAGGAGCTTGATCCCGGCCTGCAACGGCGAGTTGTGGAGCACCGTCTGCAGGAACTGGCTGAGGAAGAAGATCGATCCGAACATCCCGAAGTACATCGCGAGCGAGACGGCGTTGGTGACCGCGAAGCCGCGGCGGGCGAAGAAGCCCATCGGCAGCATCGGGGCCTGGGTGCGGCGCTCGTTGACGATGAAGGCGAGGACGAGCGCTGCGCCGGCGGCCAACGAGACGACGACCTCGGGGCTGCCCCAGCCCAGCGACTGGCTGCGCACCAGACCGAACACGATCCCGAACAGCCCGATCGAGCCGAGCCCGAGGCCGCGCAGGTCCATGCTCGCCGACGGGCCGTAGCTCTCCTTTAGCCGCATTCCGGCCAGGGGGACGAGCACCAGTCCGATCGGAACGTTGATCCAGAAGATCCAGTGCCATGAGGCGGCCTGCGTGACGGCGCCGCCGACGAGCGGTCCGAGGGCGACGGCGATGCCGCTGATGCCCGACCACACGCCGATCGCCATCCCCCGGCGATTGGGCGGGAACGCGTCGGCGAGCAGGGTCAGCGTGAGCGGCGTGGCGATCGCGGCGCCGATGCCCTGAATCGCTCGCGCTGCGATCAGCGTGTCGATCGAGGGGGCGAGGGCGGCGGCGGCCGACGAGGCGGTGAACAGCGCGATCCCGGCCATGAACATCCGCTTACGCCCGAAGCGGTCGCCGAGCGCAGCCCCGGTGAGCAGGAGCACGGCGTAGGAGAGGACGTAGGCATTGACCGTCCATTCGAGCGCCTGGATCGAAGCGCCGAGGTCGTGGTGGATGCTCGGCAGCGCGACGTTGACCACGAGGTTGTCGAGCACCACCATGAAGAGGCCGAGGGAGACGATCCCCAAGGTCCATCCGCGCCTGCGTGAATCCGTCATCAGTTACCTCCGGCAAGTGAAATTAGTGACTGCTAACTACGGACAGATTAGCAGCGACTAATAACTTGTCAAGCGGATTCATGTCCCGCCCCTGGGCCGTCCCGTGTGCGAACATATGTTCGTGACGTACGTGGAGCTGCACTGCCATTCGGCGTTCTCGTTCCTGGATGGCGCGTCGCTGCCCGATGAGCTGGTCGGCGCGGCACTGCAGCTGGGCTACGACACGGTCGCGCTGACCGACCACAACACGGTCTCGGGCTCGATGGAGTTCGCGGTCTCCGCGCGAGCGCTCGGATTGCGCCCCATCCACGGAGCCGAGATCGACCTCGACGACGGGCGCCACATCACGCTGCTGGTCGCCGACACCACGGGCTGGTCCAATCTCTGCCGGATCCTCACCCGCGCGCACGCGCACACGCGCAATGGGCGGTCCGGCGCGCCCGCGGGCGAACCGTCGACGCCGCTGGCGACGGTGCTCGAGCATTCCGAGGGCCTGGTCTGCTTGAGCGGCTGCGCGCTGCGCGGCGTCCACGACGAGCCCACCCTGCGTCGGCTGCGCGACACGTTCGGTCGCGAGCGCCTGCGGGTCGAGCTGCAGCGCCCGTTCCTGCGCGATGACCGGGCGCGCAACCGCCGCCTGGAGGCTCTGGCCCGGCGCCTGGAGCTGGCCTGCGTGGCGACCGGCAACGTGCACGCCCATACGCGGACACGGGCGCCGCTGCAGGACGCGCTGGTGGCGGTGCGTCTGCACACCACGCTCGATGCCTCAGAGCCCCAGCGGCGGGGCAACTTCAGCCACGTGCTGACGTCGCCGGAGGCGATGGCCCGGCGTTTCGCCGAGCATCCCGAGGCGGTCGCCGAGACGGCGCGGCTGGCCGACGGCCTGCGCTTCGACCTCGGACACGACCTCGGTTATCGGTATCCGGGGGCGGAGGACGGGGAGGCGATGCGCACCCTGGCCGAGCTGTGCAGCGAGCGGATGGCCGACCGTTACGCGAAGGCATCGTCCGAGATCCGCGAGCGCGCCCATGCGCGCCTGGGCGAGGAGATGCGGATCATCGACTCGCTGGGCCTGCCCGGCTTCTTTTTGCTGCACCACGACCTGCTGGAGCTGGCCCGCGAGGTGGCCGTGGAGGTCCGCGGTCCGGACATGGCCCGGGCGCTGTTGCCGCCGGGACGGGGGAGAGGCTCGAGTGTCTCCTCGATCGTCTGCTTTCTCACCGGCCTCTCGCACGTGGATCCGATCGCCAACGAGCTGCTGATCGGGCGCTTTCTCAATGAGGAACTGACCTCCCTGCCCGACATCGACCTCGACTTCCCGCGGGACATCCGCGAGAAGCTGATCCCGCGCGTGCACGAGCGCTACGGCCACGACCGCTCGGCGCTGGTGGCGGCGTTTCCCACCTACCGCGCGCGGGGGGCGATCCGGGAGCTTGGCAAGGTGCTGGGTCTGCCTCCGGGGGAGATCGAGCGGGTGGCGCGCGGTAGCGAAGGGTGGAGCGCCCGCGACGTGGGCTCGGACATCGAGAGCACCGGGCGGCACGGACTGACCGGGCGCTGGGCGTGGCTGGCTCGCCTCTCGGCCGAGGCCCACGGGCTGCCGCGCCACCTCTCTCAGCACTCGGGCGGGATGATCGTCGCCACCCGGCCGCTGGTCGACTGCTGCCCGATCGTCCCCGCGGCGATGGAGGGTCGCCAGATCGCCCAGTGGGACAAGGACTCCTGTGCCGACGCCGGCTTTCTCAAGATCGACCTGCTCGGCCTGGGGATGCTGTCGGCCGTCGAGCGCGCGGTGGCGATGATCGCGAAAACGCGGGGCGAGCAGATCGATTTGTCACGGATCCCGTATGACGATCCGGCCACCTATGAATGCATCCAGGAGGCCGATACGACCGGGGTCTTTCAGATCGAGAGCCGCGCCCAGATGGCGTCGCTGCGGCGGACCCGGCCCGAGAACCTGCGTGACATCACGATCCAGGTGGCGATCGTGCGCCCGGGCCCGATCCAGGGCGGCGCCGTCAACCCCTACATCGAGCGCCGGCAGCGGATGCGCATCGATCCTCACTACAAGGTTCCCTATGAGCATCCCTCGCTGGAGGAGGTGCTCGGCGAGACGCTGGGGACGATCATCTTCCAGGACCAGGTGCTGGAGGTGTCGATCGCCTTCGCGGGCTTCAGCATCGGCGAGGGGGAGGGTCTGCGGAGGGCGATGAGCCGCAAGCGCTCGGAGGCGGCGATCATGGCCTACCACGAGCGCTTCGTGACCGGCGCCCAGCGCTTGCACGGCGTCGACACCGAGACGGCGGAGCGGGTCTGGGAGATGGTCAAGGGATTCTCCGGCTTCGGCTTTCCCAAGGCCCACGGTGCGGCGTTCGGCCTGCTCGCCTATCAATCGACGTGGCTGCGCGTCCACTACGCGCCGGAGTTCCTCTGCTCGCTGCTCAACGAGCAGCCGATGGGCTTCTATCCGCCCGACGCGCTCGTGCACGAGGCGCAGCGGCGCGGGATCGAGGTGGCGCCGCCGGACATCAACGAGAGCGATGTGGAGTGCGAGATGGAGGTGGGGTCGGCGTCGCGGGTGCGGATCGGGCTGGGGTATGTCCGCGGCGTCCGGGAGCACGAGGTGACGACGCTGGTCGCGGCTCGCCGCGCCGGCGGGCGGTTTCGCAGCCTGTCGGACCTGGCGTCGCGGACGGGCTCGAGCGCCGCTTCGCTGGAGCTGCTGGCGTGGTCGGGCGCGTGTGACTCGCTCGCCATCGATCCGGCCGGAGGTCAGACCCAGGCACCCCACCGTCCGGGGGCGGCGCGGCGGGTGGCGCTGTGGCAGCTGGGGGTGGTGACGCCCGGACGCCGGGTGCCGGGCGGCACACAGCTGGCGCTCCCGCTCGACCTGCCGGCCCCGCCGACGTTGCGCGAGCTCTCGGAATGGGAGCGGATGCTGGCCGACTATGCTGCCACCGGCCTGACGACCGGCACCCATCCGCTCGGTCTGTTGCGCGAGCGGATGGCCGGCGATATCGCCACCAGCGCGGACCTCGAGCACCTTGAGCACGGCCGGCGCGTGCGCGTCGGCGGGCTGGTGGTGGCGCGCCAGCGGCCCGGGACGGCCAGCGGCGTCGTCTTCCTCCTGCTCGAGGACGAGCACGGGACGATCAACCTGATCATTCCGCCCAAGGTCTACGAACGCCACCGGCTGACCGTCCGGACCGAGCCGCTGATGGTGGCCGAGGGCAAGCTCGAGCGCTTCGCCGCGGGCGGCGGGGTGATCAACGTGCTCGTCGACCGGGTCGACTCGATCGAAGCCCCCGACCGGCTGGTCGCCGACATCAAGGACTTCTCGATGCTCGACGAGCAGGTCCGCCGTGGACTCGCCGAGCAGAAGGCAGCGGCCGCCGGCGAGGCCGAGGACTTCCGTGCCGTCGCGCCTCCGGTGATGAGCTTCGCCTCCGGACGTCGGCGGTGACGAGCGGCCCATTCGCCCTGCCTGCGCGATAAGGTGCCGCTCGCGTGCTTGCCGTTGCTGCATTCGTCGCCTTCTGGGTCGTGGTCGCGTTCGGCCTGTTCTACGTCGCCGCGCGCGGCGGCCCGAGCAATGTTCGCGCCGCCGTCCAGCGCCCCTCGCGGGGGGCCAACCGGTTCGTCGGCGTCGTGTTCACGTTCGTGGCGATCGGCTTCGGGATCGCGCTGCCGCTGGCGCTGCTGACCGGCAACCACTCCCACGCCAACGCCCAGGTCGGCGGCATGAAGCTCACCGCCGCCGAGCGTGACGGCCGCACTCTGTTCGGCGAACACTGCGGGGTCTGCCACACGCTGGCCGCGGCCAACGCGATCGGCAAGGTCGGCCCCAACCTTGACATGCTCAAGCCCTCTGAGACAGTCGTGGCCCACACCATCGCCAACGGCTGCCTGCCCAACGCGAGCAGCAAATCCGACCAGGCGTGCCTCGGCCAGGGAGTGATGCCGGCGAACGTCGTCACCGGTGTCAACGCCAACGACGTTGCCAAGTTCGTGGCCAAGGTCGCGGGCAACGAGTAGTCGCATCCCCCGCGGGCGGAAACTTTTCTGACCGAATTGCGGAATGCCGGTGGGCCCTCGCCGGGCGCCGTCTGATACCGCTGGTACGATCGCCGACCGGTAATGCTGGTTTCCATCCGTTCCCTGCCGCCGTGGACGGAAGCGAACGGTGGAACGCCGTTTCGCCAGGCTCTGCCGGCCTGGCGCGAGCCCTGCATGCACTAAAAGGGGACGTGAGATGCCGCAGACAGGCGCAACTATGTCCGGGGGCAAGCAGACGGTGACGGATGAGCGCCGCGGGGAACGGATCTCTTACCGCGACGAGCCGCGCGGCACGTCGGCCGGCGCGGGCGTGCCCGGCCGGAGGACGGTGACGATCCGGGGCCAGGCACCGGAGCGGTATTCCGCACGGCGCGCCGACGGCTCTCGCCGGCCGCGCCCTGAGCGCCGGCACGAGCGCGCCGGCTTCCGTCCCGATCGCGCCGCCCTGTGGGCCGTCCTGCTCGGCGTCATGCTGATCCTCGTCGCCGTGACGAGCGCCCACGCGGCGGCGTTGTAGGCGCTGCGCCAGACCGCCCCCTGGGCTCCCGATCGCCGATATCTGGCATTGCGGTGATCTTCGGTTAGTCCGTGTCCGTATACGGGGAGAGGCCTTGTACGGGCCTATTAGGACCGGTAAGCTTACTTGCTGTAAGCCCATTTTTAAGTAAAGGGCAGGGCTGGCCACAACCCTGCCGTCCATTTTTCCGACCTTTGAGGGTCAAGCGATGAAGATTCCCATGAGCAGGTTCCAGATCCATGACGACCTGACGGCGCCCGAGGGCTCGGCCACCGTCCTGCGCGGTGCACTCGCCTCCGGCGGGCAGCTGCCGAATTTCCTCGGTGTCCTCGCCGGTTCCCCGGCGGCCCTGCGCGCCTACGCCCGCTTCCGTTCGGAGCTTCGCCACGGCAAGCTCGCCCTGCCGACGCTGGAGCGCATCGCCCTCGCGGTCGCCCAGCACTATCACTCCGAGCCGGGGATTGCGATGCACTCCCGGGCGGCCCGCGCGGCGGGTCTGGCGATCGACGAGGTCGCCCTTGCCCGCGAGTTCGATTCGCGTGACGAGCGTGAGGCGGCGTTGCTGCGGTATCTGCACGCGTTGCTCCGGGACGGCCGGCCGGCGATGCACCTCCACGAGGAGGCCCGCGAGGCCGGCTGGGACGACGAGCAGATCCTCGAGGCGATCGCCGCGGTGACGCTCGAGGGCTTCGCCGCCATGGTCAACGTCGCCGGGGAGGTCCCCGTCGACGGGTCCACCGAGGCCTCCCGCGCACTCGAGGCGGCGTAGGCTTGCGCCGCTGATGTCCGCTCCCGAGCCGACCGCCGACTATGCGCAACAGCCGCGCGGCAACTGCTGCCCGCTGTACCACGAGGCGGTCGAGCTCGTCGGGCGTCGCTGGACGGGGGCGATCCTGCGCGTCCTGATGGACGGGCCGCTGCGCTTCTCCGAGATCGCCCAGGCGATCCCCGAGCTGTCTGACCGGCTCCTCTCAGAGCGGATGAAGGAGCTAGAGGGCCGCGGGATGGTCAAGCGGACCGTGATCCCCGGGCCGCCGCTGCGCGTGCAGTACGAGCTCTCGACGATGGGGCACGACCTGGAGCCGGCCCTCGCCGAGCTGCAGAACTGGGCGCGTCGCTGGCTCGGCGGCCGCAGTGCCGCGAACGCCTGAGCTCCCGCGTTCGCCGCTTTCCCGGCGCCGGGACTTCTCGCCAGGCGGCCAAAGACGGCCGGTGGGCGCGCCAAGTAACGTTCCCGCGCGATGCCCGACCAGCCCCTGAGCGCCGACGACGTCCTTTCGATCGTCGCCGAGCGCGAGATCCGCTTCATCCGCCTGTGGTTCACCGACATCCTCGGTCAGCTCAAGGCATTCTCGATCAACGCCACCGAGCTCGCCGACGCCTTCGAGGGTGGAGCGGGGTTCGACGGTTCCTCGATTACCGGCTTCAACGCGATCGAGGAGTCCGACATGATCGCGATGCCCGATCCGTCGACCTTCGTGCAGCTGCCGTGGCGCCCCAACGAGGCCGGGGTGGCGCGGATGTTCTGCGACATCCAGACGCCGGAGCGCACGCCCTATGAGGGCGATCCACGCCACGTCCTGCGCCGCGCGGTACAGCGGGCGGAGACGCTGGGTTTCGATCACTTCTATGTCGGGCCCGAGCTGGAGTACTTCTACTTCCGCGACGCCAAGTCGACCGAGGTCCTCGACGAGGGCGGCTACTTCGACCTGACCACGCTGGACGCCGGTTCGGACCTGCGCCGCGAGACGGTGCTCGCGCTCGAGCAGCTGGGGATCCACACCGAGTACACCCACCACGAGGTCGGCCCCAGCCAGCACGAGATCGACATGCGCTACGCCGACGCGATGAAGATGGCCGACGACTGCATGACCTACCGGATCACGGTCAAGGAATACGCGATGAAGTACGGGCTGTACGCCACCTTCATGCCCAAGCCGCTGTTCGGCGAGAACGGCTCCGGGATGCACACCCACCAGTCGCTGTTCCGCGGCGAGCAGAACGCCTTCTACGACGCCGATGATCCGAACTTCCTGTCCGACGTCGGCAAGGCGTTCATCGCCGGCCAGCTGCGCCATGCGCGGGAGATCTCCTCGATCTTTGCCCAGTGGGTCAACTCCTACAAGCGCCTCGTTCCCGGCTACGAGGCCCCGGTCTACGTCGCGTGGTCGCGGCGCAATCGCTCGGCGCTCGTCCGCGTCCCGCTCTATCACCCCGGCAAGGAGCGCGCCACGCGCATGGAGCTGCGCTGCCCCGACCCCGCCTGTAACCCGTACCTGACCTTCGCCGTCCTGCTGCAGGCCGGGCTGGAGGGGATCGAACACGGCTACGAGCTGCCGGAGCCGATGGACCGCAACCTGTATCACCTCTCGCCTGACGAGCGCCGGCGCCTGGGCATCGAGCAGCTGCCCGAGACGCTTGGCGAGGCGATCGAGCTCACCTCCCAGTCAGAGCTGGTCCTGCGCACGCTGGGCGAGCACATGTTCAACCGCTACATCGAGATCAAGCGCCAGGAGTGGGACGACTACCGGGTGCAGGTCACGCCCTGGGAGCTCGACCGCTACCTGCCGGTCCTGTAGCGCGCGCTAGGCCAGCGCGGCGGCCAGTTCGCCGGTGGTTGTGACCGGTGCCTGGCAGACGAACCCCTCGCAGACGTAGGCGGCAGCACGGCCGTGGACCGGCTCGCGTCCCGCGAGCAGCGGCACTCCGTTGGGGACACCGCCGGCCAGCACGACGTGCGGCCGGTAGGCCTGCCGGACGACGCGGGCCAGCTCCGCCAGAGCATCCCCGGAGCCGACGAGCGCCACCTCGTGCACTCTGGAGAAATAGAAGTCCAGCGCCTGCAGGGCGTGGCCGAAGCCGTGCGGATGGCGACCGACGATCGGGACGAGGACCCGCAGAACGCCGAGCGCCCGTTCCTCGTAGCCGGCCTCGCCAGTCACCAGCGCCAGGCGCAGCAGGCCGAACGCCGCCGAGGACCCGGCGGCCGGGATCGGGGAGTCATCGAGGTCCTTGCGCCGCGCAAAGCCGGTGTCCTGGTCGCTGGCGGTGGTGAAGAAGCCGCCCTGATCCTCGTCGGCGAAGCGCACGATCATCGTGTCGGCGATCGCCCGGGCCTCCCGGTACCAGCGGGGGTCGAACGTCGCCTCATACAGGGTCTGCAGCGCCTCGAGCAGATAGGCGTGGTCCTCGAGGTAGCCGTCGATGTGACCCCGGCCGTCCTTCCACGTGCGCAGCAGCCGGCCATCGGCGGTCCGCAGCTCGCCGAGCACGAACTCGGCGCAGTCGACCGCCGCCGCCACGTAGTCCTCGCGATCGAGCGCGGCGCCGGCCTCGGCGAGAGCCGAGATCATCAGCGCGTTCCACGAGCACAGGCGCTTGTCGTCGAGCCCGGGGCGCACCCGCTGGGCGCGCGCCGCGAGCAGCACGCGCTGGATCTCGCGCAGCGTCTCCGGCTCGGGCTCGGGCCCGCGACCCTCGAGCACGTTGGCGCCCTCGAAATTGCCCTCGGCGGTGGCGCCGAAGAAGGCCAGCGCCTCGCCGGCGAGGCCGCTGCCGCCAAGCGTCGCCAGTAGCTCGTCCAGCGTCCAGGCGTAGAACTTGCCCTCCACGCCCTCGGAGTCGGCATCGAGCGCCGAGCAGAAGCCGCCCTCAGGGCCACGCATCTCCCGCAGCGCCCAGTCGAGCGTCTCGACGCAGACGCGGCGCAGCAGCGGGTCCTCCGACACCTGCCAGCCGTGCAGATAGGCCCGCGCCAACAGCGCGTTGTCGTAGAGCATCTTCTCGAAGTGGGGCACCGTCCAGGTGGCGTCGACGGCATAGCGACTGAAGCCGCCGCCGACCTGGTCATAGATGCCGCCCCGGGCCATCGCCCGCAGCGTCTCCAGCGCCATCTCGCGCTCCCCGCGGGCCAGCAGGAACTCGATCGCCGACGCCTGGGGAAACTTCGGCGCGCGCCCGAAGCCGTGGTTGCGCGAGTCGTAGGCCTCACGCAGGCCGCCGAGCGCGGCGGTCAGCAGCTCCTCGCTGATCGGCTCGTCAGAGGTCGGCAGCCGGGAGGCGCCGCCGAGCGCCTTGAGCACCTCCACGCCCTGTTCGCGCACCTGGTCGCGCCGCTGCTCCCACGCCTCGGTGACGCCCTCGAGCACGGCGCGCCAGCTCGGCATGCCCTGGCGCGATTGCGGCGGGAAATAGGTGCCGACGTAGAACGGGGCTTGCTCGGGGGTGAGGAACGCGTTGAGCGGCCAGCCGCCCTGACCGGTCATCGCCTGACAGGCCTCCATGCAGACCGCGTCGACGTCGGGCCGTTCCTCGCGGTCGACCTTGACGCAGACGAAATGCTCGTTCATCAGCGCCGCCACCTCGGGGTCCTCGAAGGACTCGCGCTCCATCACGTGGCACCAGTGGCAGGCGGAGTAGCCGATCGAGACGAGCAGCGGGCGGTCCTCGGATCGTGCCCGGGCGAGCGCCTCCTCGCCCCAGGCATACCAGTCGACGGGGTTCTCGGAGTGCTGCAGCAGGTACGGCGAGGTCTCGTGGGCGAGGCGATTGGCCATGCTTCGAGCCTACCCCGCCGCCCGCCGCCTCAGCCGGGTCGGGCAGCTCCTATTACGCTGTCGTAATTGCTTCTAGAGGAGAGGAGACGGTTTGCCAAACAATCGTGAACCTGTGACGGCCAGTGGCGCACCGGCAGCGATCGGGCCCTACGTTCACGCGATTGCATCCGGGGGGCTGCTGTTCTGCTCGGGTCAGATACCGCTTGACCCGCGCACCGGGGACATGGTGGGGGCGACCCCCGCCGATCAGGCGGGGCGATGCCTGGAGAACCTCGCCGCCGTCTGCGCCGCCGCCGGCACGAGCCTCGGGAACGCGGTGCGCGTGACGATCTACACGACCGACATGTCGGCCTTCGCGTCGATCAACGAGGTCTACGGATCGTTCTTCGAGTCAAGCCCGCCCGCCCGCGTGGCGATCGGCGTGGCCGCCCTGCCGCGCGGAGCGCAGGTGGAGATGGACGCGGTGGTGGCGTTCCCCTGACCGAGATGACGGCGATCGGCCACAGCCGGGGCGACGGCGAGCAGGGTGGGCGGGGATCCGTCTCCCTGCAGGACGTCCAGCGCGCCGCCGCGGCGGGGGCGGAGCTCGTCCGCGAGACGCCGGTCCTGAGCTCCCGGACGCTCGCCGAGCGTACGGGCATGCCGGTCGCGCTCAAGGCCGAGAACCTCCAGCGGACCGGCTCCTTCAAGCTGCGCGGCGCCCTGGCCAAGATCGCCTCCCTCGGGAATCGCTGCGAAGCCGGCGTTGTCTGTGGCAGCGCCGGCAACCACGCTCAGGCCGTGGCCTATGCCGCCCGCGCGCGGGGCATCGCCTGCGAGGTCTTCATGCCGTCGGGCTCCGCGATCGGCAAGCTGGAGGCGGCAGAGTCCCTGGGCGCGCAGGTGCGCCTGGTGGGAGAGACTGTCGACGAGGCCGTCGCGGCCGCGCGCCAGCGCGCCGACGAGGGCGGCCTGGCGTTCGTGCACCCGTTCGACGACCCCATGGTGGTCGCCGGGCAGGGCGGTCTCGGCCTGGAGCTGCTGCGCCAGGTGCCGGACATGGCGCGGGTGGTGGTGCCCGTCGGCGGCGGCGGCCTGATCAGTGGGATAGCGATCGCGATCAAGTCTCAGCGCCCCGAGGTCAAGGTCATCGGCGTGCAGGTGCAGGGTTGTGCCCCGGTGCCGGCCTCGCTCTCGGCCGGCAAGCCGGTGGCCGTCGACTCGGCGCTGACGATCGCCGACGGGATCGCCGTCAAGCGGCCGGGGGAGGTCACCCTGAAGCTGATCGCGCGCTGGGTCGACGAGCTCGTGCTCGTCTCCGAGGACGAGACCGCCGAGGCGATGGTCTTCCTGCTCGAGCGCTCCAAGCTGGTGACCGAGGGCGCGGGCGCCGTCGCGGTCGCCGCCCTGCTCGCCGGTCACGTCGCCGGCGAGGTGGCGGGGACGACCGTGGCCGTCCTCTCGGGCGGCAACGTCGATCCCGGCCTACTCGCCCAGGTCGCGCGGCGCCACGAGAGTCAGGCGGGACGCCGGCTGGTGGTGCTGGCGACAATCCCCGACCGCCCCGGCTCGCTCGCCCGGGTACTCGCCCTCGTCGGCGAGCGGGGGGCCAACCTGGTCGACGTCGAGCACGTGCGCGAGGGCTTTGACCTGCACGTGCGCGAGACCGTCGTGCAGCTGGTGTTGGAGACGCGGGGCCCCAAGCATGCGGCCGAGGTGCTGGGCGCGTTGCGTCAAGCGGGCTACCCGGAGCCCCGCATCGTCGGTTAGCGCGGCCAGGCGTCAGGCGGCGACTTCGTCGCGCGCGCTGCGGTACTCCGCGGCGGCGTCGACGAGGGCGTTCATGACCCGGCTGCGGTCGTCGGCCTCCGGGTGCCACTGGACGCCGAGCACGAAGCGGTGCTCGGGCAGTTCGACCGCCTCCACCAGGTCGTCGATGGTCGAGACGCCGGTGACCACCAGCCCCTCGCCGATCTCGTCAAGGCCCTGATGATGGTGGGACTTGGTGCCGTGCACGATCTCGCCGGCGGCCAGCGCGGCCAGTGAGCCGGAGACGAGGCGCACGTCGTGGTCTGCGCCGTCGAAGCTGCCGGGTACGCGCCGGTGCTCCTCGTGTCCGAGGCGGTCCGGGAGGTGCTGGATCAGGGTGCCGCCGAAGGCGACGTTGAGCACCTGGATGCCGCGGCAGATCCCGAGCACCGGCATGTCGCGGGCGACCGCGCGCCGGGTGAGCGCGATCTCGAAGGCGTCGCGCAACGGGTCGGCGTTGTTGGTGGCCGCGTCGGGCTCGGCGCCGTAGGAGGCGGGATCCATGTCGTGGCCGCCGGAGAGCACGAGACCGTCGATCCGGTCCAGCAGCTCGTCGGGCTCGTCGACGAGGGGACGCTCGGGCGTGGTCAGCAGGGCCAGTCCGCCGGCCCGCTGGACGGCGGTGACGTATCCGGCGGGCAGCAGCGCCGCCGGCTGGTTCCAGACGCCGAACGTCGCCTCGATGACCGGGGTGACGATCGCGATGACGGGGCGAGACTCAGGCACGGACCTGAGCCTAGCGGCGTTGCTCAGCGCTCTCGCAGGACGGCGCGCTGCACCTTGCCGCTGGCCGTCTTGGGCAGCTCGGCGGCAAAGTCGACGATCCGCGGGTACTTGTAGGGCGCGGTCTGGTGCTTGACGTGGTCCTGGAGCTCGGCGGTCAGCGTCGCGGAGGGCGCGAAGCCGTCGCGCAGCACGATCACCGCTCGCACCACCGATCCGCGCTCGTCGTCGGGCGCGGCCACGACGGCGGCCTCGGCCACGGCGTCGTGGGAGACGAGCGCGGACTCCACCTCGAACGGGCCGATGCGATAGCCGGCGGAGATGATCACGTCATCGGTCCGCCCCTCGAAGTACAGGTAACCGTCCTCGTCTGACTGCACCCGGTCGCCGGTCCGCCAGGGCTCGTGCTCGGGCGCGGGGGCGCCGTCCAGGTAGCCGACGAAGAACGTCGGGTCGGTGGCGGGGTCGGCGAGGACGAGCTCGCCGTCGATGACCTCCAGGGCAATGCCGGGCAGCGGCTGACCCATCGAGCCGGGCCGCACGGCGCCGCCGGCGGGCACCCCGGTCAGCTGGCCCGTCTCCGTCTGGCCGTAGCCGTCGCGGATCTCCAGGCCGGTCGCCTCGCGAAACGCCCTCAGCACCTCGGGATTGAGGGCCTCGCCGGCCGCCACGAGACCACGCAGCGAGGCCACCGGCGCCAGCTGTGCGCGCTTGGCGATCACGCGGTACTCGGTGGGCGCCATGCAGAGTACGTTGACGCCCTCGGTCGCCAGGACTTCCAGCCGCTGGGCCGGGTCGAAGCGAGCGTCGTGCAGCAGGGCGGCGGCGCCCCGCAGCCACGGCGCGATGAACACGTTGCGCGCCGACTTGGACCAGCCGCTGGCGGCCGTGCACCACACGAGGTCTCCGGGCCGGGCATCAAGCCAGTGCGACGCCTGCAGCTGTTGGCCGGGCAGGTAGCGCTGGCCGTGCACGATCCCCTTGGCCTCGCCGGTCGTGCCGCTGGTGAAGGTGATCAGGCACGGGTCGCGCGCGTCGAGCTCGACGGCGGGGGCGGGCTCGTGATCCATCAGCGACGCGTCGGGGATCAGGATCACCTCGCACGTCAGGTCGCTCTCGGCGTCGAGCGCGCCGGTCAGCTCGCCGGCGTTGCGTTCGTCGGCGACGATCAGCCGCGGGCGGGCCGCCGCCAGTCGCTGGCGCAGGTCCTTGGCGCGCAGCTGCTCGTTGCACGGCAACGCGATGGCGCCGATGCGAAAGCAGGCCACCATCGTCAGCACCCACTCTGGGCGGTTGCCGATCAGCGTCATCACCACATCGCCCCGCGTGACCCCACGCGCCACCAGGCCGGCGGCCAGCCGGCCGGCACTGTCGGCGACCTCGCCGAAGGTGAACTCGCGCCGCCGCCCGTCCCGGGCCACCTCGACCAGGGCGCGTGCGCCCGGCGGTGCGGAGTCGATGACGTCGGTGGTGAAGTTCAACGTGACGGCTCCGGCGCGGAGCCCAGGTCGCCGGGTACGAACTGAGCGTGCTCGTGGCCGGGTCGCAGAATAGAGCTTCGCACCCCTAGGTCGGCTGGGGCGCCGGCCAAGACACGCTGACGAACGACGCTTCGAGCCAAGGCCAGATGCCGTCACGGACTCCGCCCACCAACGCAGATGTGCTGAGCGGCGGGGACGGCAGCGACACAGTCTTCCCCGCCAACGGCCCAACCGGGTCTCCGGCGGTCCCGGCGTCGACGAGGTCATCTACAACGACAACACCGACAACGCGGCGGGCACAGCGTTCGTCGCCACCCCGGTCAGCGTCTCGCTCGACGGGCCGGCGAACGACGGATACGCCGGCTGACGCCGGCGATCCTCACATGAGCAGCGCGACGGGCGGCCAGCGTGCCGCCCCGTCGCACGTCACGGGCCGGCCGCGGTCCGTTTTCGGACCATGCGGTCCGGTTAACATCTGAGCAATGGCCGAGGCGCAGTCAGGATCCTCCTCTCCCGAGCGCGAGCCGCTGGATCGCGAGACGCTGATCGTCGCCGGCGTCGTGATGCTCGGCGCGATCATGTCGATCCTGGACACGACGGTCGTCAACGTCGCGATCGACCGGCTCGCGGTCGACTTCAAGTCCTCGCTGACGACCATCCAGTGGGTCGTGACCGGCTACACGCTGGCTCTGGCGGCCGTCATCCCGCTGACCGGCTGGGCGGCCGACCGGTTCGGCACCAAGCGGCTCTACCTGACGTCCCTCGTGCTGTTCACGATCGGCTCGATCCTCTCGGGACTGGCCTGGAGCGCTGCGTCGTTGATCGTGTTCCGGGTCCTGCAGGGTGTCGGCGGCGGGATGATCATGCCGGCGGTGATGACGATCACGACGCGCAAGGCCGGGCCGCACCGGATGGGTCGCGTGATGGGCGTGCTGGGAGTCCCGATGCTGATCGCGCCGATCCTCGGCCCCATCCTCGGAGGCTGGCTCGTGGACGACGTCTCCTGGCGCTGGATCTTCTTCATCAACGTGCCGATCGGGATCCTCGCCTTCGTGCTCGCCCAGATCGTGCTCGATCCCGACGAGCCCCAGCCGACCCACCGCCTCGACTGGCTCGGCATGCTGCTCCTCTCCCCAGGCCTGGCGCTGCTCATCTTCGGCCTGGCCGAATCGTCTACCTACGGCTTCGGGGCGCTGCGCTCGTGGGGACCGGTCGCCGGCGGCGCGGTGCTGATCGTCGCCTTCTTCCGGCACAGCTGGCGCAGCGCGAACCCCCTGATTGACATCCGGACGTTCGTCCGTACCCCCGCCGGCGCGGCCGCGGGCACGTTCACCCTGTTCTCGATTGCGTTCTTCGGTGCGTTGCTGCTCGTCCCGCTGTACTACCAGTCGGTGCGGGGCGTCTCGGCGCTCACCGCCGGCCTGCTGCTCGCCCCGCAGGGCATCGGGGCGATGGTCACGATGCCGATCGCCGGTCGGCTCACCGACCGCTTCGGCCCCACCTGGTTGCCGGCAGCCGCTATCCCGCTGCTCGTGATCGGGATCGCGCCGTTCGCGTTCGTCACCGCGCATACGTCCTACGTCCTGTTGTGCAGCTTCTCCTTCGTGCTCGGCCTGGGCATGGGGCTGTCGATGATGCCGACGATGACGGCAGCGATGCAGGCCGTCCCGCCCTCGGCGATCGCGCGCACGAGCACAGCCATGAACATCATCCGCCAGGCGGGCGCGTCGATCGGCACTGCCGTGCTGACCGTGATCCTCTCCTCGGCGATCACCCATCACCTGAGCGCGGTCCGGGGCGTCTCGTTGCCCCACGGTGAGACCGGGTTTGCCTCCCTCCAGCATTTGTCGGGCGGCGCCCACGCGGCGATCGCGGGCCCGCTGGCCGGCGCCTTCTCCTCGACCTTCGTGTGGGCGATCCTCCTCCTCGCCCTGGCGTTCCTGCCGGCGTTGGGGATGGCACTGTTGCTGCGCGGCCGGGACATCAGCCGTCCCGGGCCAGAGGCCGCGCTGGCCATGGAGTAGCCTGGGCGCATGGGTCTCATGACCGGCACGGGGCCGCTGGGAAAGCAGCCCGCCGGCAGGTTCAACTTCGAGCCGCCGGCTCCCGGGAAGGCTCTGTACCTGGAGCCGACGCCCAAGCGCGTGCGCGTCGAGGTGGGCGGGGTCACGATCGCCGACAGCCGCCGCGCGATGATGCTCCACGAGGGTGGCCAGCAGCCGATCTACTACTTCCCGCCGCAGGACGTCCGCGCCGATGTGCTCGAGGACTCCGATCGCCACACGCGCTGCCCGAAGAAGGGCAATGCCTCGTATTACACGATCCGGGCGGGCGGCGCAGAGGTGAAGGACGGCGCGTGGTATTACCCCGACCCGCTGCCCGGCGCCCCGCCGATCAAGGACCTGATCGCGTTCTACTTCAACCGCATGGGGCGCTGGCTGGAGGAGGGCGAGGAGATCGGCGTGCACCCGCGGGACCCCTACCACCGCATCGACGTGCTGGCCACCGACCGCCACATCAGAATCTCGCTCGACGGCACCCTGCTCGCCGAGACTGACCGGGCGCTCGCGCTGTTCGAGTCCAATCTCCCGACCCGGTGGTACCTGCCGATCGAGGACGTGACGGCCGAGCTCGAGCCGTCGGAGACGGTCACCCGCTGTCCGTACAAGGGCACGGCGGCCTACTACTCGGTCAAGGTGCAGGGCGGCAAGGACCTCGTGTGGTACTACGAGCAGCCGCTTGACGAGGTCGCCCGGATCAAGGGGCTGGTCTGCTTCTTCAACGAGAAGGTCGACCTCGAGCTCGACTCAAAGCTTCAGGAGCGTCCTGACTCCCCGTGGAGTCACCGTGTCAAGTCAGACGCGCAGAACGACGCACCCACGCTCACCCGCGGCTAAGCGACCACCAACCCTCAGAGGATCGTGAAGTGCAGCGTCCGCGTGCGGCTGACGTTGTTGTACATGTCGGTCGCCTTGACGTAGGCGACGTAGCGCCCCGGGCGGGGACGGAAGTGGCGCCCGCGGGAGGCGAACGGCAGCTCGTTGAAGCCGATGTGAGCCCGCCACTGCTGCCAGCCGGCGTACGTCGTGCGACGCCCCCTGGCGTCGGTGCGCCAGAGCTCGGCGTCGATCACCGACGGATCGTCGAGCGCCAGGTGCAGCTCGGTGCCGCGCAGGGTCAGACGGCGCGTGGCGAGGAAGATGTCGGTCAGCGTCGGGCGGGTGAGGTCGACGTTGAGCGGCGGGATCGGGTCGGGGTCGTCGGCCGGGTCGCCGGGCGTGGCCGAGACGATCACCTCGCCGCGGACGACCGGATGCAGCTTGCAGCGAAACTGATAGACGCCGGGCTGGGCGAAGCTCAGCCGGAAGCGGTCGCCGACGCGATGCTCGGGCTCCGACCGGTGCGGATCGGAATCCTCGCTGAGGTCGTTGGCCGAGACGCCGGTGACCGAGTGCATCGTGTCCGGGCCGACCCAGTACCAGGTCACGTGCTGGCCGAGGTCGACGTGGACGACCGGATGCGACCACCGGTAATGGCCGATCGCGACCTTGGCGTCGGCGGCGCGCGCCGGCGACGGGAGAACGGCGCAGGCCACGGCGAGGGCGACGGCCGGGGCCGCGGCGAGCGCCCGGACCCGCCGGGTCAGGGGCTGACGATGTACCACCCGTTCATCCCCATGTGCAGGTGGGAGAACACGTGGCAGTGGTAGAACCAGCGACCGGGGTTGTCCTCCACGTACTGAAGTGAGATGACGTCGCCTGGCCCCAGGGTCTCGTTGTCGATCAGCAGGCCGCCGTCGGGGTCGATCCAGCGGTGGCCGTGCAGGTGGAAGGCGTGAAAGTCGTCGTCGAGCGCGAACACGTGCCAGGCGACCGTCTCGCCGACCTTGGCGCGCAGCGTCGGCGTGTTGCCCGCATAGGCCCGTCCGTTGATGCAGGAGAACTGGTTGGTCAGGCCCGTGGCCAGTGGGGTGAAGGAGTGAAGGCAGAGGAAGAACTCGCGGTCGGGCCGTGGGTACTTGGGATCGCGGATGATCAGTGGGCCGAACAGGCCTTTGAACACCGGCAGCGGGTCCATCGGCCCGTGGTCGTGGTAGAACCACGCGCCCTCGGTGCCGGCGCGCGCCTGCCAGACGTAGGTGAACGTGCGATGGGGCTCGACGAAGCCGCTGGGCGTCGTGTACTTGCCCTTGTAGGCGCCGTCCATGTCGTTCGTGTAGAAGATCCCGTGCGGGTGCATCGTCACCGGGGTGCCGGTCTCGTTGCGGAAGTGCACGACGATCGTGTCGCCGGTCACCGCTTCCAGTAGGGGGCCGGGGATCTGCGGCGGCCCCAGGGGCTTTGCGAAGTTCCGGCTATAAGGGCGATAGGCGAGAGCGGTGAAGCGCGTCTTACCCTTCACCTTGGAGTCCATCATCCCGTCGTGGTGGGTGGGGACGATGTCCCACGGGGTCTTGACGGCCTTGATCCAGTATTCGCGCACCTGCCCGCCGGGGGCGGGGGTGACGGCGGCGGCCGTGTCGGAGACGAACTCGGGATGGGCGCTCCCGTCAGCGGCGGCCGCGACCTTGGGCGGGACCGGCACCGACGCGCCTAGGTGGTCGAGGTTGACCTTGGAGTTCGAGGAGATCCGGTGCCCGGCCAGCGTGCAGAAGAGCGTGCCGCCCGCGGAGACGACGAACTGGCGGCGTCCGATCGGGGGAACGGGCATCGCTCGCCTATCGCTTGACGGTCACCGCGACGTTCATCGACGGATGGATCGTGCACTCGAAGTGATACGTGCCCGGCGTCGTGAACGTGCGCTTGAAATGCAAGCCGCGCGCCCCGTCGACCGACCTGAACTTGGCCTTCTTGATGCCCTTCGGGCCCTTGATCAGGGTCACGTTGTGGGTGTTGAAGTTGGTCTTGCTCCATACCCAGTTGACGGAGCTGCCCTGTGTGATCGTCACCTTGGTCGGGGCGTAGAAGTTGTCGCTGACCTGGACCTTCTTGACCACGGGCTTGGGCTTGTGGGCAACCCTGCCGGCGCCGCTGGCCACGGGTGCGGCGACCGCGGCCCCGAGCGCGCAGGCCGCGAAGGCGATCGAACGACGGTGCCCCATCATCGTCATCAGCGTCATCTTCTCATCCTTCGTAGGGTTTGCGGCCCTTCCGGGCCGGGTGCGAGTGGACGTGCCACGACCTCTCCATCGTGTCGGGCGGCTTGGCGCCCGCGATGGCCAGCAGTTTGAGAACCTGGGTGGAATCCCCGTTGATCGTGCCCGTGCCGACGGTGCTCGGGCAGGTCGGGTATAGGTTGGAGTCAGTGGGGGAGGGGTCGACGGTCACGGTTCCATTGTCCTGGAAGCACGTTCCCGTGCCGGAGCCGTCGTTGAAGAAGTCGGTGCCGTTCGTGTCGTGCGATGCGGTGCCCATCGTGTTGTCGATGAAGACGTTGCCGTCGCTGAGCGCTTTGCCCGTGTCGTTGGTCGGGTCCGAGAACGCTGCGCCACCCCAGAGGAAGTTGCCGAAGATCGAATTGTCCTTGACGGTCCAACGACTGACTCCGAACAGCATCACGCCGGCTCCGACGGGAAAGTTGAGATCCGTGCCGTTGATGCCGTTCGCGGTGGTCTTCACCGGGGACCCGGGACGGAAGTAGTCGAAGTTGTTCCAATAGATCAGGTTGTGCTCAATCACGCCGTCGCTCGAGGGCTCGTAGGGCTCGGGCTTCCACGTGTTCGGCACCAGACCGGCGCCGTTGTTATAGAACTCGGAGTCGCGGATCACCATGTACTTGGAGTTGCTGCCGGAGTAGCCGAGGACGTTCTCATAGGCGGTCAGGTGATCCAGGGTGGTGATGGCCGGGTGCTTCTGCGGGGGAGTTCCCCCGACGTAGAAGCCGGAGTCCCCATGCCCGTAGGCCACCGAGTGCGTCATCCGGCCGCCAACGCACTTGAACGCGAACAGCCCGTACGCGCGGTTGAACCCGGCGATCAGGTTCTTCATCAGATATCCATGGCAGGCGTTGATGAAGAAGCCGTTGGCCGCGTAGTGCTCGGCTTTCATGTTCTCCAGCACGAGGTTGTTGACGTTGTCGCCCTCGACCCCGTTCTGGGCGGCGCCCTCCGGGCCGTGGGCGTTCTTGCCCTGCAGCAGTACCGCGGCGGGGCGCTTGCCCAGCCCGATGATGTGCAGGCCGTCGTGCCGGTGGCCGGAGACGATCACGCCCTCGACGTACTTGCCGGGCCTGACCTTGATCGTCGCTCCGCGGCCGGAGTGGTTGACGGCGGACTGGATCGTCGTGTAGACGCATCCGTGCTTACAGACGGTGAGCAGCTTGGCGCTCTTGGCCTGCGCCAGGGACGGGGCGGCCAGCGCCAGGGCTCCGACCATCACGACCAGCATCCAGCGCCGTACCGGCTTCGACATCATGGCTACCTCCTCGTATGCCGGAGCCCCACCCCGGACGCTCAAAACGTACCTATTCGTGCAATCTGCGGCAGCGAAGGTATCACGCCGCCTGGGCCAACCGTCATCCTTCGTAGGGCTTGCGGCCCTTGCGGGCCGGGTGCCGGTGGACGTGCCAGTACTTCTCCTGGTTGGTGGGCGGCTTGGCGCTCGCGATCGCCAGCAGCGTGCGCGCCTGGTTGGCGTCGCCGATGACCGTGCCGCTTCCCGCGGTGCTCGGGCACGTCGGATACAGGTTGGCGTCGGTGCTGGAGGCATCCGCGGTGACGGCCCCGTTTGCCTCGAAGCACGTGCCGGAGCCGGAGCCGTCGTTGAAGAAATCGGTGCCGTTGGCGTCGTGGAAGGCCGCGCCCATCGTGTTGTGGACGAACCGGTTGTCGTCGTTGACCGCCTTGCCGGAGTCATTGGTCGGATCCGAGAAGGCCGCCGCGCCCCACAGGAAGTTGCCGAAGATCGAATTGCTCTTGACCGTCCACCGCCTGACCCCGAACAGCACTACGCCGGCCCCGATGGGGAAGTTGAGACCCTGGCCCTTGACGCCGAGGTCGTTGGTCGTGACCGGGGAGCCCGGACGGAAGTAGTCGAAGTTGTTCCAGTAGATGAGGTTGTGCTCGATCACGCCGTCGCTGGCCGGTTCAAAGGGCTCGGGCTTCCAGGTATTGGGAATCAGGCCGGCCCCGTTGTCGTAGAACTCCGAGTCGCGGATCACCATGTACTTGGCATTGCTCCCGGAGAAGCCGAAGACGTTCTTGTAGGCGGTGAGGTGGTCCAGTGTGGTCGTCTGCGGATGCTTCTGCGGAGGGGTGCCACCCACATAGAAGGCGGAGTCACCGTGGCCGTAGCCGATCGACTGGGTCATCCGCCCGCCCACGCACCTGAACACGTACAGCCCGTACGCGCGGTTGAACCCGGCGATCAGGTTCTTCATCAGAAATCCATGGCAGGCGTTGATGAAGAAGCCGTTGGCCGCGTAGTGCTCGGCTTTCATGTTCTCCAGCACGAGGTTGTTGACGTTGTCGCCCTCGATCCCGTTCTGGGCGAGGCCCCCCGGACCGTGGGCGTTGTGGCCCTCCAGCAGGACTGCGTCGGGCTTCTTGCCCAGCCCGATGATGTGCAGGCCGTCGTGCGAGTGGCCGGAGACGATCACGCCTTCCATGTACGTCCCGGGCTTGACGTCGATCGTCGCCCCCCGGCCTGTGTGGTCCACCGCGGACTGGATGCTCGTGTACACGCAGCCGTGCTTGCACACGGTCAGCGTCTTGGCCCCGTCGGCCGGCGCCACGGACGGCCCGGCCAGCGCCGCCGCCGCTCCGACCATCAGGCCCAGCGTCCAGCGATGTACGCGCGTTGAAACCACGCTCCTTCTCGTTTGCCGGACCCCAGCCGGGCGCTCCTCCTACCCATCGGTGCAACGAGTCGGCAGCGAAGGTATCACGCCATCCACCCCCGCCCGCCGGTATTCTCGGCCTGACTTTTTCTGAGACCGAGGAGTCGCCCTTTTATGGCCGTTGACACGCAGTTGCAGGACATGACCGACGACCAGCGCGCGATCTGCGAGATGGTGCGCCAGTTCGCCGACGAACAGATCATTCCCAATGCCGAGCACTACGACCATGAGGACGAGTTCCCGGAGGCGATCGTCGAGCAGATGAAGGAGCTGGGGCTGTTCGGGGTGACGATCCCCGAGGAGTACGACGGCATGGGGCTGGATTTGACGACCTACGCGATGATCGTCGAGGAGCTCTCGCGGGGATGGATCTCGATCAGTGGGATCGTCAACACCCACTTCATCGGCTCCTATCTGCTGATGAAGTTCGGTACCGAGGAGCAGAAGCAGAACTACCTGCCGCGCATGGCCACGGGCGAGATCCGCGCTGCCTTCTCACTGTCTGAGCCCGAGCTCGGCTCCGACGTGCAGGCGATCAAGACGACCGCCAAGAAGGTCTCAGACGACCACTATGAGATCAACGGTCAGAAGATGTGGGTCACCAACGGCCTGCGCTCGACGCTGGTGTTCACCCTCGTCCGGACCGATCCGTCGGCCGAGCCCAAGTACAAGGGCATGACGTGCTTTATCTGCGAGAAGGAGCCCGGCGTCTCTGAGAACACCGGCGACCATGCCGGGCTCTCCGTGCCACCGCAGATCAAGAAGATGGGCTACAAGGGCGTCGAGTCGACCGAGCTGGTGTTCGACGGCTACCGGACCCCCGCCGACAGCATCCTCGGCGGTGAACAGGACGGTCTCGGCAAGGGCTTTGGGCAGATGATGGACGCGCTCGAGCTGGGGCGGGTCAACGTCGCCGCCCGCGGCGTCGGCATCGCCCAGCGTGCGCTGGAGCTCGCCCTCCGCTATGCCCAGGAGCGCAAGGCGTTCGGCAAGCCGATCGCCCAGCACCAGGCGATCCAGTTCAAGCTCGCCGACATGGCCACCCAGGTCGACGCGGCCCGGCTGCTCACCCATCGCGCGGCGCGCCTCAAGGACGCCGGCGAGCGCTCGGACATCGAGGCCGGGATGGCCAAGCTGTTCGCCTCCGAGGCCGGCCACTTCTGCGTGGAGGAGTCGCTGCGGATCCACGGCGGCTACGGGTACTCCAAGGAGTACGAGATCGAGCGCCTGTACCGCGACGCCCCGCTGTTGCTGATCGGGGAGGGCACGAGTGAGATCCAGCGCATGGTGATCGGCCGAAAGCTCCTGCAACGCCACAAGATCTAGGCGCGGGCGGCCCGGCGCGCTACGGTTGAGGGCAGGCAACGCAGGGAGATGACGATGTCCTACGCATTCACACCTCGCATGACATTCCTCCGCCGACGGGTAATGGCAGTGCTCGTGGTAGCCGTGGTGGCTGCCGCCGCCGCGCTGGCTGCCGCATCGACGTCGGCCAATCAGGCGATCGTCCGAGCCCACATCGCCCGTGACGGTTCGGTCGTGGTCTCCGGCTACGACGGCGGTGCCTCGCTGGCTCCGGCGACCAAGCCCTAGACTTCGCCGCCTGACCTCACCGTCCGACACCAAGGGCCTGATCGAGACCGCGGTCACGCGGTTTCTCGAGGAGGTGCCGGCGCTGGCGCCGCTGAAGCTCGTCGCCGGTCTTGAGCTGCGCGGTCGGGGGGACGTTCAGCTCTATCGCGTCGAGCTGCCCGGCCCCAAGGTCAGTAAGGACATCGCCTCTGACGCCAAGGTGCGCCTCGAGGTTCAGCGCGCCAGCTTCAACACGCTGGCCACCCGCGGACACGTCAGCGACTGGCGGGCCGCGTTCGCGAAGGGCGAGGCCAAGGTCACCGGCATCGAGCAGGTGATCCGGTTGATCGTCCAGGTGGTGGAGAAGCAGGAAGAGCGCAGCCGGACACGCCGCGCCAAGTCCCACCTCTGATCAGCGGTTCGCCAGATCCTCGGCGGCCTTGAGCTGGTTCTCGACCAGGTCCAGGCCGGCGTCCCAGAAGCCCGGGTCGGCGAGGTTGATGCCGACCATCGCGGCCAGCTCGTCGGGCCCGCGCGAGCCCCCGGCGGCCAGCAGGTCCAGGTAGGCGGGGGCGAACGATTCGCCCTCCTGCAGGTAGCGCCCGTAGACCGACAGCGCCAGCAGTTGCCCGTAGGCATAGGCGTAGACGTAGCCGGGCGAGTTGATGAAGTGCGGGACGTAGGACCACCACATCCGGTAGCCGTCGGTGATCTCGACCGAGTCGCCGAACAGCTCACGCTGGCTCTCCACCCACGACTCGTTGATGCGATCGACCGACAGCTCGCCCTCGCTGCGCCGGCGGGTGTGGACGAGGTGCTCGAAGCGGTTCATCGCTATCTGGCGAAACACCGTCGCGATCGCGCCCTCGATGCGATCGGACAGCAGGCTCAGCCGCGCCCGGTCGTCCGGCGCCTCGTCGAGCAGCCGGCCGAATACGAGGGCCTCGCCGAAGACCGACGCCGTCTCGGCCATCGTCAGGGGCGTCGACTGATGAAAGACCCCTTGGGGCTGGGCCAGCGCGGCGTGCAGGCCGTGACCGAGCTCATGGGCCATCGTCAGGACGTCGCGGCGCCGGGCCGTGAAGTTCAGCAGGACGTAGGGGTGCACGCTCGGCACCGTGTAGGCGCAGAACGCACCGCCGCGCTTATGCGGGCGCACCGGCGCGTCGACCCAGTTCTCGGTGAAGAAACGCCGGGTCACGTCGCCTGCCCGGGGAGAGAACGCCTGGTAGGTGTCGAGCACCAGCTCGCGGGCGTCGCCGAATGAGTAGCTGACGTCCTCGGGCAGCACCGGCGCCGAGCGGTCGTAGTCGGCGATCTTGTCGACCCCCAGCAGCCGCGCCTTGAGCGAATACCAGCGCTGGGCGATGCCGAAGTGGCCGTGCACGGCCTCGATCAGCGCCATCACCGATTCGTCCGCAGCCTCGTTACTCAAATTGCGAGCTGCCAGCCAGTGCGGGTAGGAGCGCAGCCGGTCGTCGACCGACTTGTCGTGGATCAGCGTGTTGTAGATGAACGCGCGCGTGCGGAGCCCCGGCTCGAGCGTCGTCGTCACCGCCTCGGCGACCGCGCGGCGGACCTCGCGGTCGGGCTCCTGCAGCCGGCTCAGCGCCACGTCGAGCGGCACCTGGTCGCCGTCGAGCGCGACCCGCAGCGCCGATACGAGCTCGCCGAAGAGGCGCGCCCACGCGCTCTGGCTGGCGATCGCCTTCTCGGCGAGGATCTTCTCCTCGGGCTCGGAGAGCAGATGCGGCCGGTAGCGGCGGGCACTGCGCAGGTAGTGCGCGCAGAACGCCAGCAGATCGGCGGAGACCAGCTCCTCGGCCCGCTCGTCCGACAGCGCGGCCCACTCGAGCTCGAAGAACAAGAGCTTGGTCTCGATCTCCGTCGCCCGCTCCTGGACGAGCTGCAGGAGCGCGCCACGCGCTGGATCGGCGGTGTCGGTGGAGAAGCGCAGCGACGCGAACGAGCCGGCCTTACCGATCAGCTCGTTGATCTCGGCCAGCTCGTGCATCGCGGTCGCCAGGCCGGCGGCGTCGAGCTCGGCCACGTGGCCGGCGTGGCCCTCGGCGAACGCGTCGGCGCGCCGGACCGCCTCGTCGAGCTGGCGCTGCACGCCGGACTCCTCGTCGCCGTCGACGAGTGGGCTGAGGTCCCAGGCAGTCGTGAGCAGCTCAGGGTCTGCGAGGTTTGCGGCGGTAGTGGACACTGCGGTGAGAGAATATCCGGCGGTCGGGGTCGCAAACGTCGCAAGCCCTGGGCCTGAGATCATCGGGGGCGATGAGACCGAGAGCTCTGCTGCCAGCGATGCTCGTCGCCCTGGCCGTCACCGGGTGCGGGCAGTCCTCCACTCACCGCCGCCCGCTGCGTCTCGGCGGCGTGCCCCTGGTCGGTGGAGCGCGGGTCGTCGCCCAGGCGCGCAGCTGTGACCGTGGCGCCCGCGCGTACTGCTCGTTGCAGCTGGTCGTGGTCGGATCGGGCTTTCACAGCGCGACGGACCTGCTGCACGCCGAGGAGGCCCGGCTGCGGACGCTGGGCTGGACGTCGACTCAGGGTGACACCCCGAAGGAACGTTCCGCCGACTCGCCCGGGCATCGGCTGCGGCTGAGCCTCGCGCGAGCGCAGGACGACCTGCTCAGCTGGGATCAGACGCAGGCCCACCGCCGGCCGCCGATCGCCCGTGCGCTGGCACGCACCATGTTCGAGCGCGCACCCGCGTTGTCGCTCATGCTTCAGACGGGTTCGTCCTGAGCGCCAGCCGCCGGCCCGCTCCGACCGAGAGCGCCGACCGTCCCTCGAGCACGCTGCGCAGATCGTCGCCCACGAGCTCGGCCCGCCAGCCGCCCAGGGTCCGGACCTCGGGCTCGGGTTCGCCACGGCGCACGGCGCCGACGATCTGTTCGAGCTCGGCCCGTGAGGCGATCAACTCGTAGGCCAGGCCGGCCTCCAGCGAGCGGGCGCGCAGCAGCGCCTCGGCCAACGCGATCAACGGCGCATCGCCGGGCTCGGAACGCCCCCGGGCCTCGTCGCGCGCAATCGGCGTCGCCTCGCGGCCGCGGGCGATCGCGTCGAGGATCGCCTGCCCGCGGCGCTTGATCGTCGGCGGATGCAGGCCGCGGATCTGCTCCAGGCCGGCGGTCGACGCCGGCTTTCGCTTGGCCAGCTCCAGCAACGCGGGGTCGGCGAGGATCGAGCCGACGGGCCGGTCGGACTCCGACGCCGTGCGTTCGCGCCAGGCGGCGAGCTCGCGTGCGACCGCCCGCGCGCGCGGGTCCAGCTGGCCGACGCGCGGCAGCCGTTCCCAGGCCGTGTCCGGATCGCGCTCGTCGGTGGCCGACTCCAGCCGGCGGCACTCCTCGCGCGCCCATTCCAGCCGTCCGCTGGACTGCAGGCGGCTCTGGATCTCGTCGGCCAGCTGCAGCAGGTGGGCGACGTCCTCGCCGGCGTAGCCGAGCTGCTCCTCGGTCAGCGGGCGCGCGTCCCACCGGGTGTAGCTGGCGGTCTTGCCGACCCGCAGGCCCAGCACCTGGCTGAGCAGATTGCCGTACCCCGCCTGGGCGCTGCCGCCGGCAAAGCCGGCGGCGATCTGGGTATCGAAGATGTTGTTGAGGTCGGTGTGCCACGCCCGCCGGAGGATTGCCACGTCTTGGCGCCCGGCGTGGAGGATCACCTGGATCCCGGGATCGCCCAGCAGCTCCGCGAGCGGACGGACATCGACGTCGGTCAGCGAATCGATTAGCCGGATGACCGGCTCGCCGCCCTGTGGATTGTCGACCGCCACCTGCACGAGGCACAGCAGTGCTCGGTAGCGCCCCTCGGACATGAACTCCGTGTCGATCCCCAGGCGCCCGGTCGCGCGCGCCGCTTCCGCCGCGCTTCGGATCTCGGCAGCCGTCGCCAGTTGAGTGCCCGACATGGTCTCGATACCCGGAATCTACAGGGCGCATCGACGCCTTGGTGCCTAAACCGACCCCCCTGGTAGGATTTACCGCCATGATCTTCTCCTCGAAGGCCGAGTACGGGGTGCGGCTGATGATCGAGCTGGGCCGCCAGGCCCCTGGTCACCCCACCAGCCTCAAGGCGATCGCCGACGCCGAGGGACTCCCCCTCGCCTATCTCGAACAGGTGGTCGCGCGCCTGCGCCGGGCGGGGCTGGTGATGAGCGCCCGCGGGGCGCACGGCGGCTACTGGCTGTCGCGTCCCGCTGACGAGATCGGGATGGATGAGGTCGTCCAGGCGCTCGAGGGGTCGATCGCGCCGATGGAGTGCTTCGTGCACGATCGCACCGAGCGTGTGCTGTGCTCCCATGAGCCCGACGCCGGCCGGGGCTGCGCCACCAAGCTGCTGTGGACCCGCGTCCAGGGCGGGATCATCCGCTCGCTGGCGACGACCACGCTGGCGGAGCTCGTGCAGTTCGCCGGCGGTCCGAGCGTTCCCGACGCGGCACCCGTCGTCGACACCGCGGCGCTCGTCGTGAGCGCTCCCGCGCAGTAATCCGAACCACTGAAGACCAGAAAGCTGAGCATGCCAGACCTAGAGATCCGCAATCTGCACGTCCGCGCCGGGGACAAGGAGATCCTCCGCGGCCTCGATTTGACCGTCGGCTCGGGTGAGATTCACGCCCTGATGGGCCCCAACGGCTCCGGGAAGTCGACCCTGGCCAACGCGATCATGGGTCACCCCAACCTCGAGGTCACCGAGGGCCAGGTCATCTTCGGCGGCGAGGACATCACTGAGGCATCGACCGACGAGCGCGCCCGCATGGGCCTGTTCATGGCCTTCCAGTACCCGGTGTCCGTCCCCGGCGTGACCGTCACCAAGTACCTGCGCACGGTGATGAACGCCCACCGCGACGCGCACGGCGAGCCGCCGATCGCGCTCAAGGAGTTCCGCCAGACCGTGGAGTCCGCGATGGAGCTCGTCAAGGTGCCCCGGGAGTTCTCCACTCGGTATCTCAACGAGGGCTTCTCGGGCGGGGAGAAGAAGCGTATGGAGATCCTCCAGCTCGCCCTCCAGAAGCCGCGGATGGCAATTCTCGACGAGACCGACTCGGGCCTCGACATCGACGCGCTGCGCGTCGTCGCCGAGGGCGTCAACTCGGTCGCCGGCCCCGACCTCGGCGTGTTGATCATCACCCACTATCAGCGGATCCTGCACCTCGTGGAGCCCAGCCACGTCCACGTCATGTACCGGGGCCGGATCGTCCGCGAGGGCGGCCCGTCACTGGTGACCGAGCTCGAGGCCAAGGGCTACGGCTGGATCACCGACGAGATCGACGAGACCGACAAGGCCGCGGCGTAGCCATGTCGACGGTCGAGAGCCCACTCGACGTCGCCGCCGAGTTCCCGGTCCTGCGCCGGGAGTTCGACGGCCGCCCGGTCGTGTATCTCGATTCCGCGGCCACCTCGCAGACGCCCCAGCCGGTGATCGACGCGATGACCCGGTATTACACCGAATCGCGGGCATCGGTCCATCGCGGCGTCTATCCGCTGGCCGTCGAGGCGACCGACCTCTACGAGGGCGCGCGCGAGCGGATCGCCGGCTGGCTGGGGTCGACCGTCGAGGAGACGATCTTCACCGCCAACGCCACTGCCTCGATCAACCTCGTCGCCTACACCTGGGGCCGCCAGAACGTCGGTCCCGGTGACCTCGTGGTCATCACCGAGACCGAGCATCACTCCAACATCGTGCCGTGGCAGTTGCTCTGCTCCGAGCGTGGCGCCGAGCTGGCCTACGTGCCGATGCTCGACGACGGCCGGCTCGACCTTGACGCCCTCGACCGCCTGCTCGCCCGCGCGCCGAAGCTCGTGGCCGTCGTCCATATATCCAATGTCGTCGGGACGATCAACCCGATCGAGGAGATCGTCCGCCGTTCCCACGAGGCCGGCGCCGTGGTCGTCGTCGACGGATCGCAGGCAATCCCGCAGATCCCCGTCGACCTGCGCGCGCTCGATGCCGACTTCTACGCCTGGACGGGCCACAAGGCCTATGGGCCGACCGGGATCGGCGTGCTCCACGGGCGCCGTCAGCTGCTGGAGTCGATGCCGCCGTTCATGGGCGGCGGTCACATGATCCGCACCGTCGGGGACACGGAGTCGACCTGGACCGACCTGCCCTGGAAGTTCGAGGCCGGTACCTCGCAGATCGCCGAGGCGATCGGGCTGGGCGCGGCCGTGGACTGGATCCAGGCGATCGGAATCGACCGTATCCGGGCGCATGAGAGCGCGCTCATCGCCGATGCGCTGACCCGCCTGGCCGAGGTTCCCGGCCTCCAGCTCCACGGCCCGCTCGAGGCCGCCGATCGTGGCGCGCTGATCTCGTTCGTGCTCGAAGGCGCCCATCCCCACGACGTCGGCGAGATCCTCGGGCGCGAGGGGGTGTGCATTCGCACCGGTCATCACTGCACCCAGCCGCTGATGCGACGGCTCGGCGCCACCGCGACCAACCGGGCGTCCTATGCGGTTCACAACACGGCGGCCGACACCGATCGCCTGATCGAGGCGCTGGGGACCGTGACCCGCGTGCTACAGCTCTAGAACCATGGACGACCTGTACAGAGAGAACATCCTCGAGCATTACAAGCGGCCCCACAACTGGAGCCCGCCAGAGCCTGAGCTCGACCGCGTCGATCTTCAGTTCCACGATCTCAACCCGCTGTGCGGCGACGAGCTGACCGTCAAGCTGGCCGTCGGCGACGACCAGCGGATCGAGGGCGTGCGCTTCGAGGGCCATGGCTGCGCGATCTCGCAGGCGGCGGCCTCGATGGCCTCCGATGAGGTCCAGGGGATGAAGGTCTCCGAGCTGCTCGACCTCGACCGGTCATTCGTGCTCGACCTGCTGGGGATCGACATCTCGGCCACGCGGTTGAAGTGCGCGCTGTTGTCGCTCAAGGTCCTCAAGAGCGCCTCGCTCGGGGACGCCGTCGGCTGGGAGCCCGCGACCCCGGAGAGCGACGCCGCGGCCGAGCGCTCGTAGCCGGCGCGAATCGCCGGTCCCGCTAGACTCCAAAATGGAAATCCGATCCCCACGCTAGGTTTTACGATCGTGCCCCAGGTCATCGACGTCTGTCCCCTCTCACAGCTCCCGCCGGGCGAGCGCCGCCTGGTCGAATGGGAGGACTTGGAGATCGGGGTGTTCAACTGCGGTGGCACCGTGTACGCGATCGAGGACCGTTGCTCGCACGACGACGGCCCGCTGATCGAAGGCGAGCTCGACGACGAGGCGTGCACGATCGAATGTCCCCGACATGGCTCGCTGTTTGACATCATGACCGGCAAGCCCAAGACCCTGCCCGCGTATGTTCCGGTTGACACCTTCCCGGTGATCATCGAGGACGACACCATCAAGCTGGAGGTGGAGTAAGTGGCTACTCCCGACACCGTCACCCCGGTCGACAACGCGCCCGTGCTGACAGAGAACGAGTCCCTGTCGCGCATCAACGCCGACTACACCGAGCGCTACGGCTTCCACGACGCCGAGAACTACCTGTACAAGGCGCCCAAGGGACTCACGGCCGAGCTGGTGGCCAAGATCTCGGAGTTCAAGTCCGAGCCGCAGTGGATGCGCGACTTCCGGCTCAAGGCGCTCGAGCACTTCCTCGCGCGGCCGATGCCGACCTGGGGTTCGCCGATGCTGGCCGAGGTCGACTTCGACGACATCCATTACTTCGTGCGCGCATCCGAGCGCGCCGAGCGTTCCTGGGACGACGTGCCCGACGACGTCAAGAAGACCTTCGACCGGCTGGGCATTCCCGAGGCCGAGCGCAAGTTCCTCTCCGGCGTCGGAGCCCAGTACGAGTCCGAGGTCGTGTATCACCAGGTCCACGAGGACCTCGAGAAGCAGGGCGTGATCTTCCTCGACATGGATTCGGCGCTGCGCGACCACGAGGAGCTCGTGCGCGAGTACTTCGCCACGATCATCCCCGCCAACGACAACAAGCTGGCTTCGCTCAACAGCGCGGTCTGGTCCGGCGGGTCGTTCGTCTACGTGCCGCCGGGCGTGCATGTCGAGATGCCGCTGCAGGCCTACTTCCGGATCAACACCGAGTCGATGGGGCAGTTCGAGCGCACGCTGATCATCGCCGACGAGGGCTCCTACGTGCACTACGTCGAGGGTTGCACCGCCCCCACGTACTCGTCGAACTCGCTGCATTCGGCCGTCGTCGAGCTGATCGCCAAGCCGGGTGCGCGCATCCGATACACGACCGTGCAGAACTGGTCGACCAACGTGTTCAACCTCGTCACCAAGCGCGCCGTCGCCGAGACGGACGCCACCGTCGAGTGGGTCGACTGCAACCTCGGCTCCAAGCTCACGATGAAGTACCCGAGCGTGTACCTGATGGGCGAGCGGGCACACGGCGAGATCCTGTCGATCGCGTTCGCCGGCGCCGGTCAGCACCAGGACGCGGGGGGCAAGATCGTGCATGCGGCGCCGAACACGACGTCGAACATCTTCGCCAAGTCGATCTCCAAGGACGGCGGACGCGGCTCCTACCGCGGTCTGCTGGAGATCGCCAAGGGCGCCCACGGTGCGAAGTCCAAGGTGGTCTGTGACGCGCTGCTGCTCGACGAGCACTCGCGCTCTGACACCTATCCGACGATCCGCATCTCCGAGGACGACGTCAACGTCGGCCACGAGGCGACGGTCTCCAAGGTCGGCGAGGATCAGCTGTTCTACCTGATGACCCACGGGATCTCCGAGGAGGAGGCCTCCAAGCTGATCGTCAACGGCTTCATCGAGCCGATCACCAAGGAGCTGCCGATGGAGTACGCCGTCGAGATGAACCGCCTGATCGAGTTGCAGATGGAGGGCTCGATTGGCTAGTTCGACGATTGCCCTCCCTCAGTTCAAGGGGCGGCCGGGCTGGGAGTTCACCGATCTCTCGGGTTTGGATCTAGCCGCATACGAGCGCGTCGCGCCCGATGAGGCGGCGGTGGCCGAGCCGCTGTTTGCGCTCGAGCCCCCCGCTCCGTTGCCCGACGGCGTGCTCGTCATGACCATCGAGGACGCGCCGGCGGAGCTGATCGAGCGCCATCTCGGATCGCTCGTCTCCGCCGAGGCCGACGCGTTCGTGGCGCTCAACGATGCCGGCGAGCGCGGGACGGCGTTCGTCTACGTGCCGCGGGGTGTTGTCGTCGAGTCGCCGATCTCACTGCGGACCGTTCAGGCGCGGACCGGCACGCTGCTCAACCAGCGAACGCTCGTCGTCGTCGAGGAGGGCGCCGAGGTCGAGGTCTGGGAGCAGTTCCTGTCGGGCGACGACCAGGTCGACGGGGTCTTTAACGTCGTCACCGAGCTGGTCGTCGGCGACAACGCCCGGCTGCGGTACGTCTGTGGCCAGGGCCTGGCCGAGAAGAGCTGGATCTTCGGCGCCCAGCGCGCCGAGATCGGCCGCGACGGCCGGCTCGATTGGGTCGCGCTCGGCTTCGGGTCCGCTCGGGGGCACGTGCGGATGGAAACGCGTCTGTCGGGCGAGGGCGCCGACGCCCGCGTGACCGGCGCTTACGCCACCCATGGCCGCCAGCACATCGACTTCGACACAACACAGGAGCACGCCGCTCCCAACACCACCTCGGATCTGGCCTTCCGCGGGGTGCTTCAGGGCCGCTCCAGCGCGGTCTGGAAGGGCAACATCATCGTCGACCCCGACGCGCAGAAGACCGACGCCTTCCAGGAGTCACGCAACCTGCTCATCTCCAAGCGCGCCCATGCGGACGCGATCCCCGGGCTGGAGATCCAGGCCAACGACGTGCGCTGCACCCACGCCGCCGCCGTCGCCCAGGTCGATCCCGAGCAGCTGTTCTACCTGCGCTCGCGCGGACTGCCGGAGGAGATCGCCAAGCAACTGGTGATCGAGGGATTCCTGGCGGCGCTCGTGGAGCGCTTCGAGGCGGGCCCCGTGCGCGACGTGCTCGGCGACGCGCTCGAGCGGCGTCTCAGCGTGATCCTCGCCGGCTGACTGACCGGGGTTCTAGGATGCGCGCAGGATGGCGCGTGCAACGCCGATGGTCGCACTGGGATACGGCAAGTTCGTCCGGGCCGATCGCGTCTACGCGCTCGTGCCGCTCGAGCGCGAGGATCGCGGCGACGGGCGGCGCACACTCGTGCACGTCGAGGGCATCGAGCAGCCGCTGATCGCATCGCGTTCGGAGGTCGCGATCGCCCAGGATCTCGCGCTCGCGCTCGGCCAGACGCCCCCGGGCCGCCATCGCGACGGCATCCCCGGTCAGCGCGCGCTGTTCTAGAGCCCACGGCCGGTCGTAGACTGCGCGGCGTGGTGCATATCGCGATGCTGCGTGGCATCAATCTCGGCCCTCATCGCCGCGTCCCGATGGCCGATCTGCGGACGCTGCTGTCCGAGGCCGGCTACGAGGGCGTGCGCACCTACGTGCAGAGCGGCAACATCGTGCTGCGCAGCCCCGCTAAGCCGGCCGACGTGGAGCGCGGGCTGCAGACGCTCATCTCCGCGCGCTTCGGCTTCGACGTGCCTGTGATCGTGCGCAGCCGGGCTCAGCTGGCGGCGGTGGTGAAGGCCGACCCGCTCGGCGACGTGGTCACCGACCCCAAGCGCTACCAGGTGAGCTTTCTCGCCGGGAAGCCGCCGGCTGACCTGGTGCGGCGGATGGGGGAGCGAGCCACCGAATCCGAGCGCGTGGTGGCGCGTGGGCGCGAGATCTATGCCTGGCATCCCGAAGGCGTCGCGCGCTCCAAGCTGTGGAACGAGCTCGCCGGCAAGGGACTCGGGATCACCGCGACGGCGCGTAACTGGACGACGGTGACGACGCTGCTGGACATGGCGTCTGAGTCCTCCGGCGCGCCGGTCTGACAATCCACGCGAGCGCCGCGAGCAGGGCGGCGCCCACACATCCGGCGCCGACGCCGAAGGCCAGCCGGTAGCCGCCGAGCAGCGCCGCTGTATCGGTCGCCCCGTGGGCGATCATGGTGTGCGTGCGGTCACCGGACAGCGTGCCCAGCACCGCCACGCCGATCGCCGTGGAGACCTGCAGCGAGGTGTTGATGATGCCGGAGGCCAGACCGGCATCGGCCCGTGGGACGTCTGCCATGGCGATCGTCAGCAGGGGCATGAACGACAACCCCGCGCCCAGGCCCATGAGCCCAAATGAGACGAACACGTCGGGCAGGTATGCGGTGCGCGGGCCGATACCGGTGAGCAGGGCGAGCCCCGCGCCTGCCAGCGTCAAGCCCAGGATCAGCGGGGCGCGCGGTCCGAAGCGATTCACCGCCCACGCGACCGGCCCCAGCGACAGAGCGGCGAGCAATAGGGTCTGGGGCAGAAACGCCAACCCCGTGGTGAGGACGCCGTAGCCGCGCACGTGCTCGAGGTAAAGCGCCCCGATGAAGAACATGGCGTACATGCCGGTGATCAGCAGGCCGCGGACGAGGCTGGAGCTGGCTAGGCCGGGAACGCGGAAGGTGTGCAGGGGCATGATCGGGTTGGCCAGCCGCGCCTCGAGGGCCACGAAGGCGGCGGTCAGTGCCAGCGCGCCCCCGCCGAAGCCGAGCGTGTGCGCCGAGCCCCAGCCATGCGAGCCGGCCGTCACGATCGCGTAGGCGCCGACGACGAGCGCGGCGGTGATCAACACCGAGCCGAGGGCGTCGATGTCGCGGCCGACACCGGGGCCGGGGTTCTCGGCGATCCAGGCCCGGCCGAGCAGCACCGTGGCGATCCCCACCGGCACGTTGATGAAGAAGATCCAGTGCCAGTTGAGCAGCTGGGTGATCGCCCCACCGGCGATCAGGCCGATCGAGGCGCCGGCGGACACGGTGAGCGTGTACAGGCTCATCGCTTTCGCGCGCTCGCCCGGTGCGGGGAACTCGGCCGAGATGATGGCCACGATCGCCGAGACTGCGCCCGCGCCTCCGAACCCCTGGACGAAGCGCGCGAGGACGAGGACGGTGCTCGAGCTCGCCAATCCGCAGGTGACCGAGGCCAGCGTGAAGATCGTCACGCCGGCGAGAAAGATCCGCCGGCGCCCGAGAGATCGCCGAGACGGCCGCCGAGCAGCAGAAAGCTGCCGAACGTAATGAAGTAGCCGTTGAGTACCCAGGAGAGCCTCGACTGGGTGAACTGCAGATCCCGTTGGATCGCCGGCAGGGCGACGGTGACGATCGTGCCGTCCATGATGCTCATCAGCTGCCCCAGGCAGACGACGGCGAGGGCGATCCAGCGGGCGTTCGTAGAGTGCAGGCGGTTTGTCGGTGTCATGATGATCATCATTGCATAGATGATGATCCTTTGCAAAGTGAGGGTTGCTGCCATTGGGTACGATCGCTGGATGACGGCGACGCGCCCCTGGGGCACACTGACGCTGCTCTCACAGCTCTCGAAATCGGCGATCCGCAAGACACCTGAGTCGCTGCTGGGCATGCCACTGCGCCACTACGTCGCGCTGTCCTACATCGCCGAGCAGGAGGGGATGGCGCAGCAGAACCTCTCCGAGATCCTGATGATGGATGCCAACAACCTCGTGCTGCTGCTCAACGAGCTGGAGGACGAGGGCCTGGTACGCCGCGTGCGCGATCCCGCCGATCGCCGCCGCCACCTGGTGCAGGTCACCGAGGAAGGCCTGGCCCGGTTCGATCGCGCCCGGCAGGCGCGGACCGTGGTGGAGGATGAGGTGCTGGCACCGCTGAGCGCCGGCGAGCGCGACGATCTGCACCGCCTGCTGGCCAAGGCGCTGGGTAAGCAGACTAGTCGTCGTGCGCGCCTATACGATCGCCGACGTCTTCTGCGACGTCCCGCTCGAGGGCAACCCGGTTGCGGTGTTCACCGACGGCGAGGGGGTGACGGCGAGGTCATGCAGCGGACCGCGCGGGAGCTCAACCTCTCAGAGACCGTCTTCGTCCTTCAAGCCGACGGCGATCCGGGCGCCGATGCGCGGGTACGGATCTTCACGCCGTCCGTCGAGCTTCCGTTCGCCGGCCATCCGGTGCTGGGGACGGCATTCGTGCTCGGGAGCGCCCGTGGTCTGGACACGGTGCGGCTGCGGACCGGCGCGGGATCGTGCCGGTCGCGCTGCGTCGGGAGGGCGCGGACATCGTTTACGGCGAGATGGAGCAGCCGATCCCGCGGTGGTCGCCCTTCGAGGCCGAGGGCGAGCTCCTGTCGGCGCTCGGCGTGGCCCGCTCGGGACTGCCCGTCGAGGTCTACGACAACGGTTCACGCCACACGTACGTCGAGCTGCCCGACGCCGACGCGGTTGCGGCCGTCGCGCCGGATATGCGGGCGCTGGCCGCGGTGGGGTCGTTCGGGGCCAGCTGCTTTGCCCTGCTCGACGATGGAGCGCGGGTCAAGACGCGGATGTTCGGTCCGGGCCTGGGCGTGCCCGAGGACCCGGCGACGGGCTCGGCGGCCGGACCACTCGCCGTTCACCTCGCTCGCCACGGCCGGATCGCGTTCGGGCAGACGGTCGAGATTCACCAGGGCGCCGAGATCGGACGGCCCTCGATGCTCAGAGCCGTCAGCCGAGGGTTCGGCCGATTCGGTGACGCGGGTGGTGGTCGGCGGCGGCGCCGTGATCGTCGCCCAGGGGGAGTACCGGCTGTCCTGAGGCAACGGTCCCGCGCCGTCCCGTTATAGGCTGCGCGCGATGAAGCTGGCCACGTTTGCGGTTCCCAGTCGCGACGAGCCCCTCGCCGGGGTCGTTCGCGACGGACGCGTCGAGGCGTTCGGCGGTCCCCAAGGGGTCCGTGAGGCGCTGGCGGCGGGCGACGTCCCGGAGGCCTCGCTCGGGTCCTGGAAGTTGTCCGAGGTCACGCTGCTTGCGCCGATCCTCGAGCCCGGGACGATCTACGCGATCGGTCTCAACTACGCCAAGCACGTGGAGGAGACGGGCAGCAAGGCTCCTGAGCGTCCGATCGTCTTCGTCAAGGTGCGGGGCTCGGTGGTCGCGCCGGGTGGCCCGGTCCGCTGCCCGGAGGTGGTCACGAAGCTCGACTACGAGGGCGAACTGACGATCGTGATCGGCGCCGGTGGCCAGATCGGCGGGTATTGCGTCGCCGACGATGTGTCCGCCCGCGATCTCCAGTCTTCCGAGCCGCAGTGGACACGCGCCAAGGGAGCGGACACGTTCTGCCCGTTCGGTCCGTGGGTCACGACCGCAGACGAGGTTCCCGACGCCGGCGACCTGCGCCTGCAGACCTGGGTCAACGGTGAACTGCGTCAGGACAGCCGGACTTCCGATCTGATCTTCGGCTGTCAGGAACTGGTCGACTTCATCGCACAGACCAACACGCTGGCGCCCGGCGACCTGATCCTCACCGGGACGCCCAACGGGGTCGGGATGGCCTTTGATCCCCCAAGGTTTCTGACGTCCGGCGACCGGGTACGAATCGCGATCGAAGGGCTAGGAGAGATCGAGCACGCCGTCGCCTAGATCGCGAGCGAAAGCGTCGAGGAGGAGGAGGTAGCGAAGATGCTGAGGCTTCATCCGAGCGTGATCGACTACGTGATCCTGGGGATCTACTTCGTGGTCGTGCTGGGGATCGGTTTCATCGCTCGCTTGGCGATCAAGACGGATCTTGACTTCTTCCTCTCCGGCCGCTCGCTGCCGGCCTGGATCACCGGCCTGGCGTTCATCGCCGCCAACCTGGGGGCGCTGGAGATCCTCGGGCAGGCCGCCAACGGCGCCCAGTACGGCGTGGCCGCGGTGCACTACTACTGGCTGGGCGCGGTGCCGGCGATGGTGTTCCTCGGGCTGGTGATGATGCCGTTCTACTACGGGGCGAAGGTTCGCTCGGTGCCCGAGTACCTACGGCTTCGCTTCAACGAGGCGACCCACGCCTTCAACGCGGCGACGTTCGCGCTCGCCACGGTGCTGATCTCCGGCGTCAACCTGTTCGCGCTGGCGCTGATCATCCATCTGATGCTCGGCTGGTCGATCGCCCTGGCGATCCTGATCGCCGCCGCCCTGGTACTCATCTACATCACGCTCGGCGGCCTGACCTCGGCGATCTACAACGAGGTGCTGCAGTTCTTCATCATCGTCGCCGCCCTGCTGCCGCTGACGCTCGTGGCCCTGCATGCGGTGGGCGGCGTCAACGGCCTGGTGAACCGGGTCAAGCACTTCAAGCCGCTCGGCGAGGCCGGGCTGCACGCCTGGCGCGGGCTGGGCATCCATCACGTCACCAACCCGCTGATGTCTGACTGGGTCGGCGTCGTCTTCGGCCTGGGCTTCGTGCTGGGGTTCGGCTACTGGACGACGAACTTCGCCGAGGTGCAGCGGGCGCTGTCGGCGCGCAACATGTCGGCCTCGCGGCGCACGCCGCTGATCGGCGCGTTCCCGAAGATCTTCCTGCCGGCGATCATCATCCTCCCGGGCTTGATCGCGGTTGTCACGGTCAAGGGCCTCGGCGTGGGCTCAAGCCTCGCCCAGCAGTACAACACCGCGATCCCGCACCTGATCGGCAACTACCTGCCCGAGGGCATGCTCGGACTGGCCGTGACCGGCATGCTGGCGGCGTTCATGGCCGGCGTGGCGGCCAACGTCACGGCCTTCAACACGGTGGTGACCTACGACCTGATTCAGGCCTACTTCGCCAAGGACCGCGATTCGGCGTTCTACCTGCGGGCCGGGCGCCTGGTGACGATCGGCGGGATCCTGATTTCGGTGCTCACGGCGTTCATCGCCAAGGGCTACTCGAACATCATGAATTACATCCAGACGCTGTTCTCGATCTTCAACGCGCCGCTGTTCGCCACCTTCATCATCGCGATGGTCTGGCGCCGGGCCACGGCCTGGGGTGGCTTCTTCAGCCTCGTGGCCGGTACCGTCGCCGCCTACGCGGTCAACCGCCTTGCCGCATATCACACGATTTTTCACTTCGGCTCGGCGCTGAGCGGGAGCTTCTGGCAGGCGATCATCGCCTTCCTCGTCGACGCCCTGGTGATGGTCGCGGTCTCGCTGGCCACCAAACCCAAGCCGACCGAGGAGCTGCGGGGGCTGGTCTGGGGGCTGACCCGGGCCGAGGAGGACGAGGAGAATGCGGACCCACGTGACAAGCTGTGGTGGCGATCGCCGGCCCTGCTGGGCGGCCTGGCGATCGTCCTGGTCGTCATCCTGAACATCATCTTCGCTTAGGAGACTGGGCATGTCATCCACCGATAGGCCGTTCGGAGTACCCGGCGCATCCGGCGACGAGGAGCCGCGGGCGTCGACCGGCGCCAGCGACGAGGAGGAGATCGCGGCCGCCAAGGCGGCCAACCGGTTCGACATCCGCCGGCTGATCGGCGGTCTGTTCGTGCTCTACGGCGTGATCCTCGTCGCGCTGGGCCTGTTCGGCTCACATCACGTCAAGAACAAGGCCGCCGGGATCAACATCGACCTGTGGACCGGCCTCGGGATGCTCGTGTTCGGCGGCCTCATGATCTTCTGGGCGCTCACCAAGCCCACCGTTCCTGAGCCGCCTGAGACGCGCGGTCAGGGGTCAGGCCGGATCCGCCGGGCACCGGCAACGTAAGCCAGGGCGCCAGGGCGAGGCAGGAACCCGGAGCCTCAGGTTGAACGTAGGACGGGACGGGTAATGAACCTCAAGGTGGTGAACATGCCCAACGAGGACTCGCAGGGCCAGAGCGCGACAACTCCCGGGGGTCCCCAGACCGATCCCGGGCAACCCGCGACGCCCAAGCATGACGTCTGGCACGCGCGCCTATCGAGCCTGGCCGGCTGGCTGGGCGGCTATCTGCGCTCACCGCGAACCCGCCTGTGCGTGGTCGGCGTCATCCTGCTGCTCGCGGGCGTGCTGTGGATCACCAGCTCGGTGTGGACGCTCCCGCTGATCATCGTCGGCATCGTCGATGGTCGTGATCGCCTGGGTGGGCTCGCGACTGGACGGCCGCTTTGCGGTGGAGTGGGGCGACGGGGGGACTCAGGTGGAGTTCCGCGCCCAGATCAAGCCGCCTCCGCCCGTCGCTCATCCGGTCCGGCTCTCGCCGATACCGTCTGCCGTGCCGTCGGCGCCCGCCTCGCAACTGCGGACGCCCGCGCGGTCCGAGATCGACGACGGCGACGTGATCGAAGGCGAGGGCCATACGGTCGAGATCGACGTGGCCGAGCTCAAGACGCTGATCCGCGCCGCCGAGGCTCGCGAAGCGGCCCGGGACGACGACGGCGAGCGCAACGCCGCGGCCGACACGTCACAGCGGCGCCCCGCGGCCTAGCCCCTCCGTCGACGTCGACGCGTCGATGCCCCGACGGCCCGGGCGAACCCGCCGGGCTAGTGGTGCTCGATCACGCGGTCGATCAGCCCGTACTCGACGGCCTCATCGGGCTTGAAGAAGCGGTCGCGCTCCATGTCCTGATGGACCTGGTCCTGGGGCTGACCGGTGTGATGGGCGTAGATCTCGTCGGTGCGCTTGCGGATGTTGAGGATCTCGCGGGCGTGGATCTCGATGTCGGTCGACTGACCCTCGAAGCCGGCTGACGGCTGGTGGATCAGGATCCGGCTGTTGGGCAGCGAGAACCGCTTGCCCTTCGCTCCGCCGGTGAGCAGCAGCGAGCCCATCGACATGGCGATCCCGACGCAGATCGTCGAGATGTCGGGCTTGATGAACTGCATCGTGTCGTAGATCGCCAGGCCGGAATAGATCGAGCCGCCCGGCGAGTTGATGTAGATCGAGATGTCCTTGTCCGGGTCCGAGGACTCCAGGTGCAGGAGCTGGGCGACGACCAGATTGGCAACCGTGTCGTCGATCGGCGATCCGATGAAGATGATCCGCTCGTTGAGCAGACGGCTGAAGATGTCGAACTCGCGCTCGCCGCGGGCTGTGCGCTCGATGACCATGGGAACGAGGGGCATGGAGACAACCCTAGAACATGTGTTACGCGACCAGCACGGCGGAGCCCTCGAAGCGGCCGTCGCGCAGGTCGGAGAGCGCCTGCTCGGCCTCGGCCAGCGGGTAGGTCGTGACTCGTCGTGCGGACCGGGATCTCCCGGGCCAGCGCCAGGAACTCGTGCCCGTCCTGGCGGGTCAGGTTGGCCACCGAGCGGATCGTGCGCTCGTGCCACAGGTCCTCGTAGGGAAACGACGGGATGTCGGACATGTGGATGCCGGCGCAGACGACCGTGCCGCCGGGGGCCAGGGCCTTGAGCGCCGCCGGGACCAGCTCGCCGGCCGAGGCGAAGATGATCGCCGCGTCCATCGGCTCGGGCGGTGGCTCGTCGCTGCCGCCCGCCCAGCTTGCGCCCAGCTCCCGGGCGAAGGCCTGCGTGCGCTCGTCGCCGGGGCGGGTGAACGCATAGACCTCCCGGCCCTGATGCACGGCCACCTGGCAGATCTGATGCGCGGCCGAGCCGAAGCCGTACAGGCCCAGCGCGCGGGGCGTCGCCGGCCAGCCGCAGGGCGCGGTAGCCGATCAGCCCGCCGCACAGAAGCGGCGCCGCCTGCACGTCTGAGAGCTCGTCGGGGAGCTCCAGGCAGAAGCGCTCGTCGGCGACCGTCAGCTCGGCGAAGCCGCCGTCGATGTCGCGTCCGGTGAAGCGGGCGTTGACGCACAGGTTCTCGCGACCGCTCGTGCAGTAGCGGCACTCGCCGTCGGTCCAGCCCAGCCAGGGCACGCCGACCCGCCGCCCGTCGTCGGTGGTGGCGACGATCTGATGACCGAGGATCACCGGCAGCTTCGGCGCCTCGATCTCGGCGTCGCGCAGATGCAGGTCGGTGCGGCAGACCGCGCACGCGGAGACCGTCAGGCGCAGCTGGCCCGGGCCCCGGCTCAGGGTCGGGCACCGTCGTGGCCTGCAGGGGCTCGCCGGGCGTGCTGCAGGACCACGGCGTGCATCTCGCGGACTCCGCCCTGGTTCGAGCTCTAGGGTGCGCCGGCCAGCCAGGCCTGCAGGCTGGTGTGGGTCATGGGCGCCGTGCCGGTCGCCAGCTCGCCACGGATCTCCTCCAGCGTGCCGAACCGCTCGGCGACGACGTTGTGCTGGTGGATCGTCTCCAGGTTGACCTGCCGCGCGGACACGAACGCGCGATCGTCGAGCTGCGGCAGGCCGTCGACGACGCCGCGCACCATCTCGCGGACGCAGTCCTCGACGAACCGCGGGCGACGGTGGGCCTTCTCGACGACGTGGGCCTCGTCGGAGCGCTTCATCAGCTCGTAGATCTCCGAGGACATCGACTGCTCGACGATCCTCAGGAGCGTGGCCGCGTCGATCTCGTCGTCGCATCCCTCGAGGCAGCCGACGTACAGCGTGCCCAGCCCGCGCTGGTTGTGGGTCGCGACCGGCACGGCCTCGAGGATCCGCTCGATCTCGCCGGCGTCGAATCCCTCCTGCTCCAGCCGCTCGCGGGCGCTGTCGGCGATCAGCTCCTGCGCGCACGGGCACGCGGTGATGCCCTGGGCGGTGACCCCGGTGAGGCGCCGCGTCCCGAGCTCCGTGGCGACCGCGACGCCGTGCAGGGTGTAGATCTCCTGGGTGTTGACGCCGGAGACGGGCGCCGGCTTGTGCTCGGGGAAGCGGGCCTCGATCGTGACCTCGGCGCGGCGGGCGCCCTGGCGGTCGCGCACCAGTTGGGCGATGTGCTCGGCCAGCGCCTCGGCGCGGAACGGGGAGTCGCCCAGCACGACCTCGCCGATCGCCTCGTTGACGACCTCCTCGAAGCGCGACATGTGGGCGCCCTTCTGGTTGGCGCCGAGCTCGACGACGCACTCGAAGCGAGCCGAGAACAGCTGCTCGGAGCCGTCATGGCGGAGCCGGATGACCTTCTCGACGCCGGTCACGCCGACGCGCGAGAGGCTCAGCGCGACGCTCGGCGAGCTTGCCTGGACGTCGATCGTGGTGGAGGTGCCGTGTTCTGTGGTGCTCATCCCGACTACAGCGTAGAGCGGTCGCCCCCGATGGCGCGTTCGCGATAACGGCGGGCGCCCGGAGTTTGTGGTATCACTCGGACCTCGTAGCAAGCGTTACGAGAGGTTGAGAGGGAGAGGCCCCTGCACCGGGGGAGTCTCGAGTCCACGTCGATAAGGAGCTCAGGGGCTGTGAGCGTTGACGAAATCGTTCTGCTGAGCGATGAGACCCCCATTGCGGAGCTGGACGAGCTCCGCGGGATGATCGCTGAGGCACAGGACCGCGGATTTCTCACCTTTGCCGAACTCGAGGCTTGCCTCGAGGAGGTCGAGGTCACCAAGGAGCAGGTGCAGGAACTGCACCTCTACCTGGACGAACAGGGCATCGTCGTCGTCGGGGCCGACGGCCGCCTGGCCAGGTCGGAGGGCAGCAGCGTCGAGGCCAACGCCCAGCGCAAGCAGGAGCCCGACGCCGAGCCGACCAAGAAGGTGGAGGTCGACCTGACGGTCGAGCCCAGCCTCGACTCGCTGCGGTTGTACCTGCGCGCGATCGGGCGCGTGAGCCTGTTGACGGCCGAGCAGGAGGTGCTGCTGGCCCGGCGCATCGAGCGCGGAGACATGCTCGCCAAGCAGCACATGATCGAGGCGAATCTGCGGCTCGTGGTCTCGATCGCGAAGTCGTACCTGGGCCGCGGGCTGACGTTCCTGGACCTGATCCAGGAGGGCTCGATGGGCCTGATCCGCGCGGTCGAGAAGTTCGACTACCGCCGCGGCTACAAGTTCTCCACCTACGCGACCTGGTGGATCCGCCAGGCGGTCACCCGCGCGATCGCCGACAAGGGGCGCACCATCCGCATCCCCGTGCACATGGTCGAGAAGCTCAACAAGGTGGTGCACGTCGAGCGCCAGCTCGTCCAGCAGCTCGGGCGCGAACCCACGCCCGAGGAGATCGCCGCCGAGCTGGAGACCACGGTGCGTGAGGTCCGCGACGTCCTGCGCCTCGCCCAGCAGCCGATCTCGCTGGAGAAGCCGGTCGGCGAGGAGGACGACTCCTCGCTGGGCGACTTCGTCGAGGACCAGACGGCCGAGTCGCCTTTCGAGCAGGCCTCCGAGCGCCTGCGCCGCGAGAACCTCCGCCGCGCGCTGGCCGCCCTGCCCACCCGCGAGCGCGAGGTGATCGAGATGCGCTTCGGCCTGACGGGCGAGCGGCCGTTCACCCTCGAGGAGGTCGGCCGGGCGTTCAACGTCACCCGCGAGCGGATCCGTCAGATCGAGAACCACACCTTGAAGAAGCTCGAGGCGCTGCCCGAGGCCCAGCGCCTGCGCGACGCGTCGTAGTAAGTGAGTTGTGCCCGGGCCGGGGTCACGTCTCGGGCCGTCCGTTCAGGGGCTCAAGGCCGCGGCTGAAAACCGCTCTGAGCGGGGACTTCTCCGTCCGACCCAGAACGTATGTTCTTCTCATGGAGAACATCAACGAGACCCTCGTGGGCAGGGCGAACGGGGCGAGCAGCTGGCCGCGCTGTGGTTCGAGTCACATGGTGTGACCGTCTTCGTGCCCCTCTTACACAATCCGCGTGATTTCGATTTCATCGTCGAATGGGACGACGGTGTCCACCGGATCCAGGTCAAGACTTCGACGCAGTTCCACAAAGGGCGCTGGGACGTCTCGGTCTGTACCAGAGGAGGCAACCGCAGTTGGAGCGGACTCGTCAAGCATCTTGATCCGACCCGATACGAATATCTCTTCGTCGTCGTGGCCGACGGACGACAGTGGCTGATCCCGTCAGCGGAGGTTGAAGGTGCGACTCGGATCTGCTTGGGCGGTCCGAAGTACGGAAAGGTACGAACTCGAGCCCGGTCAACCGCTCCTACAGAATGCCGCGCCGCTACACTCAGCGCCCCCTTGGCGGGATTCCCGAGCGGTCAAAGGGGATGCGCTGTAAACGCATTGGCTCTGCCTTCGCAGGTTCGAATCCTGCTCCCGCCACTGAGGCCCCACCGGCCCTTCACCATCAACGGATCCCGATGAATCCGAGCCTTCGGATAGCCCCGACGACGAGGTCGTCGAACGCGACACCGAGTCCGATGACCGCGCCGTCAGGCGGCGTCGACTGGCCGTCCGGGTCGATTCCCAGCCGGCGCTGCTGACCGCCGCCCAGCGCCTGCGCCGCCGGCTGCCCGGCCATGAGCGCTTCGGCGACCCGATGTCGACCGCCGGCGCGCAGCCGGTCGAGGTGGTCGCCCGCCGCGTGTCGGGGATGCAGCCGGACCGCAAGAACGTGTTGCAGGAGCTGGGGCTCGGCGCGCCGCAGGTGTGGCAGTCGCTGTCGGAGGCGGCCGGCCGTGGCCATGGCGATCAGCAGATGGCGGTCCTCTTCACCGATCTGGTCGGGTTCTCCTCGTAGGCGCTGCAGGCGGGCGATGGAGCGGCGCTGGAGTTGCTGCGCGAGGTCGGCACGAGCGTCGAGTCCGCGATCCTCCGCCGGCGCGGCCCGGATCGTGACGCGCCTCGGCGACGGTGTGATGGCCACGTTCCTCACCGCCCCGGACGCGCTCGAGGCGGCGCTTGAATCGCGCGCCGCGGTGGCGGATCGACATCGACGGCTACCGCCCGCGGTTGCGAGCCGGGGTGCATTGGGGATCGCCACGCCGGCTTGGTGGTGACTACCTGGATGTCGACGTGAACGTCGCGGCGCGGGTCGCCGATGCCGCCAAGGCCGACCAGGTGCTGGTCTCAGATGTGCTGCGTGAGCAGCTCGAATGCGATGAGGTCGCCGAGCTGTGTACCGGGCGAGCCAAGCGCCTGAAGGCCGACGGCGCGCCCGGCGATCTGCGCGTGGTCAGCATCGCCCGAGTCGCGTAGGCGACTGCAGCTTTTCGTGCATGGGCCGCAGCCTGCGGGCGGCGCGGCGCGCGCGTGTTAGGTTGCCGCGGCTTCCTGCCGTGAGCAGGAAAAAGGAGTACCGGTGCGGCTCGTGTCACGAATTCAGCGAGGTCCCAGACTGCGTCCGGCGGTCGTCGCCGCGCTGGTGGCCGCCACCACCGGCGGTGTTGCCGCGGGTGCCGCCCCGAGCCCGGCCGCCTCGACGCCGGCCGCGTCGCTCCCGACCAACATCGGCCAGACGCAACAGCAGCTCTCCGCGGGCCAGCGCCGCGTCTCGCAGCTGGCCGGCACGGTCACCGGCGCCGGGAGGCAGGCGGGTGACCTTGGCGCGAGCATCACGGCGCTCCAGGGTCAGGTCGCGCGCCTGCAGAGCGATCTGAGCGCCCGGCGCCGGCAGCTGCTCCGGGTCCGCGATGAGCTCGACGCAGCGCAGACCAAGCTCGGCGGCCTGGAAGCGGCCAAGGCCGCAGCCGAGCGTGTGCTCGGCGAGGAGCTGGTGGGCAACTACGAGGGCGGTCGCCCGGACATGATCAGCGTGGTGCTGGAGTCAAACGGCTTTGCCGATCTGCTGGAGCGCCTCGCCTTCGCCCAGCGCGTCAGCCGCCAGGATGCCCACATCGTGGCCCACGTTCGCTCGGCCCGCCGCGCGGTGGCCACCGAGGCCAGGACGCTGGGGCGGCTGACGGTTCGCGCGCAGACCGTGGCCGAGAACGTGCTCTCGGAGCGAAACCAGGTCGCGCGATACCGGTTGAAGCTCGTCGCCCAGCAGCTGGCGGCGGCCAAGGCCAAGGCGACCGCGGCCGGTCAGCTCGCCTCGGCGCAGGCCGAGGTCGGCCAGCTGACCCAGCAGCTGGCCACGCTCCGCGCCGCCCAGCCCGGTACCCCCGCCCCGGCTGCCGCCGCCGGTACCGGCGCCGGAGCGGCAACATCCTCCGCCGGCATCCTCTTCCCGTTGCCCGCGGGCAACGTCGCACCCCCGGCCACCTGGTCGCTCGGCGAGGGCGTCAGCATCGCCGCCCCCGCCGGCATCCCGGAGCTGGCCGTCTGCAGCGGCACGATCGTGCTCCACGGCATCGGCGGCCTCGGCCCCTCCACGCCGGTGCTGCGCTGCGACCGGCCCCTGTCCGGCCACTTGTACGTCTACTACGGGTATGCCGGACCCAAGCGCCTGGCGGCCATCGGAGCCAACGTCGCCCGCGGTCAGCCGATCGCGCGGGTGGGCGACGGCACGATCGGCACCTCGGCCGGCCCCCACCTGCAGATCGGCTTTGCGGACTCCAGCGGAGCCCCGCTCGGTTCCGCAACGGCGAGCCAGATGCTCACCCTCCTGCGCGCGGCGTACGCAACCTGACCGCAACTCGATACGCTCAGGTCCAGCGCCCTCTTAGCTCAGCTGGTAGAGCACTTCCATGGTAAGGAAGGGGTCGTCGGTTCGAGTCCGACAGAGGGCTTGGACGAAAGCCCTGGAAATCGGTGAGTTAACCTGACACGGGATTTCGCGCCGAGCAGTCATAGATGGGGATTTCGCGCCGAGCAGTCATAGATGGAGCGCGCGGCCTTTCCGGCCTTTTGAGCGGCCCGGAGAGGGTCGGCGGCCGGCTGGATTCGGGCCGCTCCGCCGATCGCCCAGTCAACCGCTGAGGGGCCGTTGTCGACTCCCAGCAGCTGTCGGATCTCTGCCCGCAGCTGGTCGCGGTCGGCGCGGCGGATGATCTGGGCGTAGATCGCGAGCGTGGTGGTCGGGTCCTCGTGTCCGACCTGCGCCTGGATGCACGGGAGGTCGTAGCCGGCCGCGACCATGAAGGTGATGTACGTGCGGCGGAAGGTGTGCGGGGTCAGGTGCACGAGGATCGGCGGCTCGTCGCGGCTGGCTCGGATCTCGTTGGCCCGCTCGAGCGCCGGATGGACGACGCGCTTGAGGACGTTAGAGCGGTCGCGGCGGGTGCCGGCCCGGCTTGGGCACGCGGGCGCGTCCATCGCCGCGCCGGGGCGGCTCGCGCGGTAGGACGATAGCTCGTCGAGAAGGCGGGGGTGGATGTCGACGGCGCGGATGCCCGCTTCGGTTTTGGAGTCGCGGACGTGGAAGCGGGCCTTCGCGAGGCTGACGTCCTGATTGTCGAGCGCGCATAGCTCGCCGACGCGCGGACCGGCGAGACCGAGGGTGGCGATGATCGCGCGGCGCACGCCGTAGGTCGGACCGTCCGGGTTCTCGCTGCAGCCGTACAGGTAGATAGCGGTCGTCGGCGCCACACCGATCCGCTTGGCGATCGTTTTCCAGGGAAGCCGCGACGTGTCGCGAAGAAATCGAATCTGCGTCGCACGCTCGATCGTCTGCGGCTTGTGTCGATTGTCGAGTTGATCGGCGGCCGCGATCAATGCGAGGAACTCGTCGACGTCGAGGACACCGCGATTGCGGCGACGCTCCGAGGGTTCGCGAACCCTGCGCCCGCGCGCGACGTTGCGGTCGACCCAGCCAGCGTCCTCGGCGTCATCCAGGATCTGCGCGAGCATCTGCAGCGTCATGTTGATCGAGTCGTTGCCGAGCGTGTGCAGCGGCCGCCCGGTTCGCGCGTCGCGCAGCGGTCGGGCGTTCGCTGCGGCTTCGCGGATCTGAGCGTTCTCCTTGTGGATCCGCTCGCGGTAGGCCTTGATCGTGTTGGCGGTGATCTCCGATGGACGGAGCTCGCCGAAGAACGGCAGCAGGTACCGCTTGAGTAGCGACTTGTTCTTGTCGGTGGTCGCCGTCGTGATGGCCGGGTTGAGTGTCCTGCGGCCAGCCAGTCGGTGGCGAGCTCCCGCACTGTTGGCTCCTCTGCGTCGCTTCTACTATTCCCGTCCTTCGGTTGGGACGTCCACAGGCCCGTTCGATCTTGGCCAGCAGTTGCTTTCGCGCGGCCTCCACTCTGACCTCGTCCCAACCCTCGCCGCTGTTGCCGAGTGCGACGTGCTCGTCGGCACCGGCGGCTCGTATGCGCAGACCGAAGGTGACGCTTCCGTCCTTGCGCGAGTCGCGTGTGATCTGAACCCTCGTCGGACGGGGCATGACGGCTACGCGATCCCGTCGATCGGCTGGACCAGGCGTGGCGCGTCGGCGAGCACGTCAGCACGCCGGCGACTCTTGGCGTGCGGCCGTTGTGGTGGCTCGACGCTCGCGGACTTGCGCTGCACCTCGATGGGCTTTGTAATTGGGAGCGCGCTGGTGTCGAACCGGATGGGCGCCTTGCGACCGGTCCCGAGCTTGTAGCCGCCCCACTCTCGCCAGTGGGCGTAGACGGTTGAGCGAGCGACGCCGACACGCCGCGCCAGTGCGTCCGGATACCGTCAAGAGCGCCGCGTTGCTCCGCGAAGCACGTCTTCGCGCCGGCCTGAGCCAGGCCGCCTTGGCCGAGCGCACCGACAAGCCGCGCCCGCATATCGCCCGCTATGAGGCAGGCGCCGTCGCGCCCAGCCTCGATACCCTGATCGAGCTCATCCGCGCGTGCGGATTCGACCTACCGCTCGAGCTCGTCTCGCTTGATGAATCGACGGACGACGGTCTCGCCGAGTTGCAGCAGCTCTCGCCCGAGCGCCGGCTCGATCGCATGCTTGATCTGTCCGCAGATCGGAAGGACGGCTAATACCTCGCCGACGCTCACAGTTCGACCCGCGCGCGATCCTCGCCGCGCTTGAGCGCAATTACGTTGACTACGTCGTGATCGGCGGACTCGCACAGGTTCTCCGCGGCGCCCAGCTGACCACGAAGGGTGTCGATATTTGCCCGTCGTTCGCCGCAGGCAACCTCGATCGGCTCGCCCGTGCAACGGCGGAGTTGAACGCCAAGCGCGTCGACGACGGTCCGCCCGCGTTGACCGATGACTCGCTCGGCAGCGAAGCCGTGGTCTCTCTCGCGACCGCGGCTGGGGCGCTCCAGATCGTTGGAGCCCCGGAGGGCGCGCCGAAGGGCTACGTCGATCTGCGCCACGCCGCGACCAAGGAGCACCTGGGCGGCGGTGTCCAGCCGTTAGTGGCGTCGGTGGGCGACCTTGCCCGCATGGCCGCTGCGCTTCACCGAGACCAGGATGTGGCCCCACTGGCGCAGCTTCGGCGGATCATGGAGCTCGAGGTCGATAGAGAGCAGACGCTGTCGCGTCCCGCCGACCCGGCTCGCCAGTCAGCCCGGAGCGCGGCACAGCGCGGTCGACGCGTGAGCCGGTAGTCGAGTGGATCGGCGCCTGCGTAGGCGCGTGCCCGGGGCGCTGGGAGGGCTCCGACTTTGTGGCGGTACGCCTCTCCAGCTCTGCAGCTCGCTCCGCGATGCGGTCTACGTCGGTTATCAGGCTCCAGCGACTTGTCCTGCGAGCGCCGGTCAGGCGAACCTGGCCGGCGCTCTCGAGCTCGCGCAGAAGATCGCGTACCTGGGTGGAGCTTGCGTTAGCCCGTTTGGCGATCGCGGACCCGCTGAGCCCGCTTGTGATTCGCGCAGCATCGCCTCGAGCTTGCCCGCGAGCAGCACCTCGACCGGCTTCTTGGCGTTGGCTGACCTGGCTCCGGCTCGGTTCCGCGCCTTGTGCGAGGTCGCTGAAGGCGTTGCAGAGGCCTCGGCAGTCGCCTCGACGGGACCAGTGCCGGCCGCAGCGTTTTCGGGTGCTTTGGCACCTTGGCAGTCGCTCGCAGCCCGCGGCGCCTCCGGCGCGTTGCTTCTCCGGCTTTCCTCACGACGGTCACCCTCGCGCTCGGAGCCCGTCTGGCGTTGTTGCCACGCAGGGCAGTCCGAGCGGCCTCGAGCGACGTCATCTCACCTCGCAGCTCAGTGATCCGGGCTTCTATCAATTCGCGAATCTCGTCAATGAATGGCATACCGGCGATCGTATCCTTGCTGTCGCGCGGGCGACCAGCTCATGGGGCTCCTAGCCGGCGGACGAGTGAGACAGTCCCGCTGGCCGCGCGCGACGTCCGAGACCGGCTGCTGCGCGGATTTGGCGGCCAGCATTCGTCGCGAACCGCGGCCGTCTTTGGCCTTCGCGCCAAGCCCGCTGAGGCGATTGCGAGAGCAGCTCCGTGGGGGCGGCTCTGCCCTGCTTTGCGTCGCGACGAGCATGTCGCCGCTTCCGCCCCGCACTGCGAGCAGCAGTTGAGCCGACGGGCGGGTCGAATGGGCCGCTGCTCGTTCAGACCAGCGATCTCATCCGTCGAGATTCGGTCGCGTCGCGCTTTTGCTTTGCCACGGGTACGCGGGTCTGGAGCAGAGGATGTGCTGGCTATTTCGAGTGACGATGGTGTTCGACCAGTCGTGCTAGCAGGCGCTCGAGCTCTCGGCGGTCGGTCGCTGAGAGTGACGCGAGGAGCGCATCTTGGGCGGCTTGGATTTGCTTGTCGAGGCGTTTTAGTGCGCGGGCTCCGGCGGGGGTGAGCTCGACGAGCATCCGGCGGCGGTCGTGCTGGTCGCGGACGCGGGCGACATGGCCATGCTGCTCGAGCTCGCTGAGCAGGGCGTGCATTTCGCTTCGGTCGATCAGCAGGCGTCGTCCGAGGGCGGCCTGGCTTGCGGCTCCACGTTCGGCGAGGGCGCTGAGCACAAGGAAGTGCGGGCGGCGAAGACCGTCGGTGGCGAGCGCCTCAGTCACCAGGTCGGTCGCTGTCGCGGCGAGCTGGCCTGTGAGCCAGCTCGGCAGCCGCCTGATCCGTTCGGGCGGATCGTATTCGGCGAGGTCTGCGTCGGTCCAGGGCATGCTCATGAATATACATTGGGGCGATCAACGTTGACAAGCCCAACGATTTGGCTAAGGTTGAGAAAATCAACGTTGAATGCCTCAACGAATGGTCGCCACCTCCAGGAGGTTTTCATGGCAACCAAATCCCGATCACTGCTCAGCAGCCCCCGCGGCAAGCGCCTGCTCGCGGTCCTGTGCGCGGTTGCGTTCCTCGACTTCGTGGACGCGTCGATCACCAACGTCGCGCTGCCGCACATTCGAATCGCGCTTGGCTTTTCGGTGCAGACGCTGCAGTGGGTGCCCGCCGCGTACCTGTTGACCTATGGCGGCCTGATGCTGCTCGGAGGACGCCTGGCTGACCTGTTGGGCCGCAGATGCGGCTGCTCATCGGGACTGGACTGGTTGCCGTCGGGTCGCTCGCCGGCGGGCTCGCCGGTAGCTCCGGCGTGTTCGTCGCCGCCAGGCTTGTCCAGGGCATGGGGGCGGCGTTGATGCTGCCTGCGGCGCTCTCGGCCCTGACCACCACTTTCACTGGCTCTGACCGTGCACGGGCGCTGGGGATCTGGGGAGCGGTCGCCGGGCTGTCATCCGCGATCGGAATCCTCGCCGGCGGCGCTCTCGTGCAAGGGCCCGGATGGCGCTGGGTGATGTTCGTCAACCCAATCGCCTGCGCGCTGATCGTCCCCGCCGTCCTCGCGGTCCTTCCCGCCGACCGGCCCGCCGCCAAGACCAAGCGCTTCGATCTGGTCGGCTCAACGCTCGCGACCGGCGGGATGTTGCTGCTCGTGTTCGCGCTCGTCAAAGCACCGACCCAGGGGTGGAGCGCGACCGCGACATGGCTCGAGCTCACAGGTGCAGCGGCACTGCTTGCGACTTGCCTGGCAGCTGAGCGCCTCGTCTCCGATCCAATTCTGCCACTGAGCACTCTCCGGATTCGTGGCCTTGTCGCCGCCAACGTCACCGGCTTGGTCGGGTTCGCCGGAATGCTGACGATGTTCTACTTCCTCACGCTCTACATGCAGACCGTGCTCGGCTACTCACCGCTCGCCGCTGGCGCGGCGTACCTGCCGCTCACCCTCGGTGTTGGCGTCTCTTCGGGCATCGGCGCGAAGCTCCTGACCAAGGTCGGCAGCCGCGCGGTGATCTGCGCCGGCGCGTTGATCGCAAGCGCCGGTCTCGTGCTGCTCGCCCAGGTCCCGGTGCATGGCCACTACCTGCCGAACATCCTGCCCGGGCTGATGCTCGTCGCGTTCGGGGTCGGGCCCGTGTTCGTCGGCGTGACCGCCGCCGCGAACGCAGGAGCCACCGCCAGCCAAGCAGGCCTCGTTGCCGCGATCATGAATTCCTCCCAGCAGGTCGGCGGCGCGCTGGGACTCGCGATCTTCTCCGCCCTGGCCACCACCCAGACCAACCACCTGCTCGCCACCGGCCACAGCGCTCACGCCGCCGCGACCGCAGGCTTTCAGCGAGCGCTGCTCGCCGGCGCCCTGTTCACCCTAGCGGCCGCGCTGATCTCGGTACGCACCGCCAAGACCCGTCACGACCCGATGGCGCCACGGCACGAGCCCGTGCTGGAGCCCGAGCTCAAGGGCCCGTCAGCGGTAACGACAACTTGACCAGGCCCAACCCACTCATGACCACCAGCCAGAACGGAACAGGCCCATGCTCACCATCCCAATCCAACCCGCAAACCCGTCCGGATCTCAGGGATCCACGTCGACGGCATCGGTTCTCGTCATTGGACGCAGCGAGAAAGTCCTACAAGAGACCGTCGACCTCCTTCAGAACAACGGTCGAGCCGCTGGCGCGACCAACGACTTCGACAACGTGCTCACGCTGTTCGACATCGCATCGCTCGACATCGTCGTCTTCGGCGGGATGGTTCCGCCGGAAACAAAGGAGGCCCTCAGAACCAACCTGGCGGCAGCGAATCCAACCATCACGTTCGTCCAAGGGCTCGCTGGCATACCGGGGCTGATCGCAGCGCAAGTCGAAGCGGCGGCGGTTCGGAGCCGCCGACCCCCGGAATCGATCAAGTACGACCATGACAGCCGAACGGTGATGATCTCGCTTCAGGCATCGGAACTCGTCCGAGTGATCGGCTTCTGGGGCACGGCATTCGTGCCACCGGACCCCGAGAGCACCTCCGAAGTCATCTTCGACGACACGATGGACGCAGGCACGCACACCGTGCCACTACCAGCGCATATCCCCACCGCCGCATCGTTCGTTGTCGTTCAGGTCGGAACCGACGTCCATCCGTTGGTAGTCGGCCCGATGCCCCGCGGGACCACCATGGCCTCTCCGTCCACGTGAACGAGCGACCCGCCAAACGACAGTCGACACGATGCCGCCGAGGTCACGCAGCGAGCGTGAAGAGGTCAATGACGCGTCGCATGTCACGATCAAGCGGGGTATGTCGTCAGTTGGGCATGAACGAGATCGTTATAACCGGATCCACAGGCGTCATCGGGCGGCGGGCCGTCCGCGAGTTGCTCGCCGCGGGCCACCGCGTGACGGGCGTAACACGCTCCGCGCACGGACGCGAACGGCTCGAGGGCCTCGGGGCGCGAGCCGTCGAGGCCGACGTGTTCGACGAGGCGTCACTACGCCGCGCGTTCGACGGGGCGGACGCCGCAGTCAATCTGCTGACCCACGTCCCGAGCGCCGATCGTATGGCCGATCCATCGGCCTGGGAGGAGAACGACCGCATGCGGACCGAAGCGTCGACGGCGATCGCGCGCGCCGCCCGGGCCGCCCGCGTCGGGCGGCTCGTGCAGGAGTCGATCGCGTTCGTGTATGCCGACGGCGGCGACGCGTGGCTGGAGGAGGACGCGCCGGTCGCCGGCGGTGGCGTGACGACGACCGCGCTGACGGGCGAGCGCAACGCGCGCGAGCTGTTCGACGGCGACACCGTCGTGCTGCGCTTCGGGCTGTTCATCGGCCCCGACAGCGGCTCGACACGGGCGGCGCTCGAGAGCGCGCGCGGCGGCGCCTCGATCGCGCCTGGACCCCCCGGCGCGTACCGGCCGACGGTCTGGCTTGATGACGCAGCGGCGGCGATTGCCGCGGTGCTGTCCGTCCCGGCCGGGACATACAACGTCGCGGACACCGATCCGTCGACGAACGCTGAGATCGATGCGGCGCTGGCTGCCGCGGTCGGGGTCGAGGCGCTGCGACCGCGGGCGCCGCGGGACGGGCCGCTGGCGCGCTCGCAACGCGTGTCGAGCCGCGGGCTGCGCGACGCGAGTGGCTGGGCGCCGCGCGTGCGCGCGGGTACGGAGAGCTGGGGCCGAATCGCCGCATGACCGCGATGGAGCGCTTCGCGCAGGCACGCCCGCGGCTGCTGCGGCTCGCGTACTCAGAGCTCGGCGACGTCGGCGAGGCGGAGGACATCGTGCAGGACGCCTGGTTGCGGCTGGAGCGCACCGACGCGGATGCGATCGAGAACCTCGACGGCTGGCTGACGACGGTCGTCGCCCGGCTCGCGCTCGATCGCCTGCAATCCGCTCGCGCGCGCCGCGAGAGCTATGTCGGTCCGTGGCTCCCGGAGCCGCTCGTGTCGGAGGACCCGGCGGACCGTGTGACGCTCGACGAGTCGGTCAGCTACGCGCTTTTGACCGTGCTCGAGCAGCTCTCCCCCGCGGAGCGCACCGCGTTCGTGCTGCACGAGGTGTTCGACGTGCCGTTCGGTGAGGTCGCCGAGGTCGTCGGCCGCACGCCCGAGGCGGTCCGCCAGCTCGCCTCGCGCGCCCGGCGCCACGTCAAGCGCGAGAGCCCGCGCTTCGCAGCGTCGCGCGACGAGCACGATCGCACCGTGCGAGCGTTCGCCCAAGCGGTCGCCGACGGCAGCCTCGAGGGCCTTGTCGCGGTGCTCGACCCAGACGTCGTGTGGACCTCAGACGGCGGCGGGCGCGCGAGCGCCGCCCGCAAGCCGCTGCGCGGCGGGGCGCGGGTCGCGCGAGCGTGGGCGGCGCTCAGCCACAAGTTCGCGCACGAACCGATCGAGATCAAGCTCAACGGGCGGCTCGGGCTGGTCCTCGGCAGCGGTGACGGCCATCGCGCCGCGCTCTCGTTCCTGGTCACCGACGGTCAGATCACGCGCATCGACGCGATCCGCAACCCCGACAAGCTACGGCGCCTCTAAATGAAGCACCCGTCGATCACCGGAACGTTGATTGAGACCAGTGGCTCATGCGGGATTCACGACAGCCGCAGCGGGCCGAGACTCCGAAGCCGCTTCTACCGGACGGTGCTCGGCGCGACTGGGATCGAGCCGACGCACGGCCAAGCGGAGATTGTGGCCTGGGATGACTTTGCGATCATGGCCGCGGATCCGCAGCACGCGCCGACCCGGAATCTGCACGCGGCGTTCGCCGCTGCGTCACGTGCGCAGGTCGACGCGTTCTGGAGCGCGGGCGTCGCAACTCGCTACGTTGACGCCGGCGAGCCGGGACAGCGTGCGAAATACGCGCCCTATTACTACCGTGCGTTCCTACTCGATCCGGATCGCAACAGCGCCGAGGCAGGGCACCACCGGGATTGCCGGCGCGGGGGCACATCGACCACCTCCCCATCGGGGTCCGGTCGCCCGCCGCATCCGAGAGGTTCTACCGGACGATCGCGCGGCACACCCGGCTGCGCGACTGGCGGCGCTGGGACACAATGCGCACCACCTCGCGTTCCGCATCCAAGCGACGTCCCCGCTGGGCTATTTGACTGGACGCAGTCCGAGCGTGGGCGCCGGACAAGGTCGGGGCAGCCGAGCCTGCCACGTTGGTGCTGTTTTCTGACATGCATCTGCATCACATACGTCCCGACCGGAATGACGTTTTCCGGTGCCGGGTTAAGCGCCGTCTTTGATCTGCGATTGGCCCTGGCAAAGGACCGATCGTCGGCCACGCTTCGGAACTGGTGGCGGAGGAACTTGCCGCAGGCGGCTGAGCTCCACTCACTCTCTGTGACGTGACACGACACGCGTGGATCGGTGCTGACCAGACCGGCCCACTGAATCATCACCGAATTGGGCCTCAACACAAGGCTGCCTGGGCCCTACGTTGATGCCCGTACCAACCACGAGCAAAGGACCATCACATGCCAACCAAGATGTTTGTCAATCTCCCTGTCGAGGATCTCGACCGCTCGCAGGAATTCTTCTCCGCCCTCGGCTTCGACTTTTTCGGTGTCGTCGAAGGCATGGCCTCGGTCATCATCAGTGAGCACACCCAGGTGATGCTGCTGACGACCGCAGTGTTCGGCGGATACGCCAGCCGGCCCGTCGCCGACGCCACCGAGTCCACCGAGGTGATCTTGGTCCTGGGCGTTGAGGACCGGCCCAGCGTCGACCAACTGGTCGACGCGGCGCTGGCCGCTGGAGCCACCGCCGCGGGCTCCCCGCAAGATGCCGACGGCCGGTACCAGCGTGGATTCTTCGACCTCGACGGCCACCACTGGGAAGCACTTTGCTAGGCATGAGCAGCGTGATTTCAAGCGACGGCGCCGCGATCGGGTTCGAACGGTCGGGTGCAGGGGTCCCCGCGATTCCGGTCGCGTGTGCATTCGTTGGCCGCACGCAACTGGCTCCGCTGGCCACGCTCCTGGCGGCAGTATCTCAACTACGGTGCGTTCGATGAACGCTCTAACCGTCAAGTCCTTCGGCGGACCCGACGCCCTCGAGATCGTCGAGATCCCCGTTCCAGAGCCAGCTGCACGCCAGGTGCGCGTTCGAGTCGCGGCCTCGTCAGTGAACCCCATCGACCTATCCACGCGCTCGGGAGCGCTCACAGAGGCCGGCTTACTGGCGCGGGCGCCCCGAACAGCGATCGGCTGGGATCTGGCCGGCACTGTAGACGCCGTCGGCTCCGGGGTCACACGGTTCGCGGTCGGCGAGGCGGTGGTTGGGCTCCGCGACCTCCTCTCCACCATGCCTGGCGCGCAAGCCGAACAAGTCGTTCTCGATCAGGAAGCGCTCGCCCCGGCACCAAAGAGCGTGACACTTGTCGAGGCCGCAACGCTTCCTCTGAACGGTCTGACGGCCGACCGCGCGATCGGACTCACCGGTCTGCAACCCGGCCAGACTCTGCTGGTGACTGGCGCGGCGGGGGCGGTTGGCGGATTCGTCCTCGAGCTCGCGGCGCTGCGCGGCCTGCGGACGGTAGCGCTCGTAGCCGCGTGCGATGAGCAGCTTGTTCGCGGGCTCGGCGCCACCGACTTTGTGCCTCGGACCGGCACACCGGCAGCCGCCGTACGCGAACTCGTACCGGGTGGTGTCGATGCGGTGATCGACGCTGCCGTGTTGGGCATTGCCGCGCACGAGGCGCTACGCGGAGGTGGGACGTTCGTCGCGCTCGTGGCTCCGTTCGCCCCGCCCCCGATCCGCGGCACTCGCGTCGTCGTGCAGGAGGTGTTCGCCGATGGCGCACGCCTTACTGAGCTGTCAGCGCTTGTCGACGCTGGACACCTGACCCTGCGGGTCGCGAAGACGATGCCGTTGTCAGACGCAGCACGAGCGCACGAACTCGTAGCCGGCGGTGGCCTCCGCGGGCGAATCGTGCTGATCCCGTGAGCACTCCAACTTGTCCCTGCCTTGTTCTCACGAAGCACCACGTCCAACGCGGTACGCGTGGCCGGAGGCGTGGAGTCGCCCTGAACGCCGGTCAGCTCAGTGGCAGTCAAGTCGTGTGAGGTGGTGTAACGCTCCGGGCTCGTCGTTGTCGGGGTCGGCGGCTCAGGCTGCGAGCGGGCGCTGCGCTGGTGGCAGGCCTCGGTCGCTGATCCGGCGTGCTGGCCCGCACTGAAAGTCTGCCGACACAGGCCTGATCGCAGCCGCGATGTGGTAGCTCGACAGCGCCGGCCGCTCGGGCTGGGTACGTTTGTAGCCGGCCGGCGGGGCTTCCTGGGGGCCGCGCGTTAGCTCGAATGCGACGGCGTAGATATCGAACCGCGACTCCCAGCCGTCGCCGGCGAGCCCGCCCAGGCCGTCGGCAGGTGTCCCAGCCGGCGGCGTTGCGCGCCGCGGCGCTAGCGGGGAGCTGTGTCCGCCGCGGCCGCCGCGTAGGAGTCGCTGGACGAGCGCTCCTCGTCGAGCGGCGCGTACTCGCCCAGTGGCACGGTGAGGCCCTCGTATGGCACGCGCAAGACGAACGCGCGGTGAGCCGGTCGCGGGTGCCTGGGTGGAGCATGCGCCTCACGGCCCGGCTTCGATCAGGTCACGGACCTCGGTCTCGCGCGGCTGGGTCTCAAAGCCGGTCAGTACCCAGGTGGCGCCGGCACGCTCCCAGGGCTGCGCCTCGGCACCTGGGGGGATGTCGACGACCAGGTCAAACGGACCTTCATCGGTCCGTAGGCGCCGGGTTTCCTCGGCGAGCTCGGTCAGTTGCTCGGGACCGGGTAGCTCGATCGGGAACAGGCCGTCCCATCGTGCCGCGCGGTGCAGCGGCCGGCGGTGGGGCCAGCGAGCGGCGACCCAGATCGGGATCCTGGGCTGTTGCACCGGCCGGGGCAGGAACTCGCCGTCCCAGAACTCGATTAGCCGTCCGAGGCCCTGATCGAGCAGGCGCGCGCGTTCTCGCGGTTCGATGACCTCGCCGAACGGCGCCAGTTCATTCGTACGGTCGCTGCCGAGGCCGACGCCGAGGATCAGGCGTCCGCGGCTGAGGCGGTCGAGCGTCACGGTCTCGCGCGCGAGCTTGTGGACCCGCCGACGCGACAGCGGCGTGATCAACGGGCCGAGCGCTAGCGCGCTGGTGGCGCACGCGATCGCGCTGAGCGCCACCCACGGGTCGGCGACCGCCTGCACCGGCGCCGGGTAGCTGACATGATCCCATAGGAAGATCCCGTCCCACCTCCGAGCCTCCGCACGAGCGGCCAGCTCGGCTAGCAGCCGCGGTTCGACGAGCTCGTCAAACGGTGCGATGAACAGTCCGCGCTTCACGTGGGTCGCCCTCCTTGGTGTCGCATCGCACGCCTACCCCTCGCTCGACTGGGCTGCCGTGACGCGCGCCGGATGGAAGGTGAGGATGACGGTATCTCCGGCCTGTGTCGCGTCCGTCAGCTGCAGGTCTGATGGCCTGGCGGCCTCGGCGAACAGACGCTTCCCAGCGCCCAAAAGGACCGGGTAGACCATCAGTCGGTACTCGTCGATGAGATCGTGCGCGATCAACCCCTGGGCGAGCCTGGCGCTGCCGAACACCACGAGATCACCGTCCACCTGCTCCTTGACCCTTCGAGCCTCCTCGGCCAGGTCTCCGCGGAGGATCGTGGAGTTTTGCCATTCGGCGCGCTCGAGCGTGCTTGACAGCACGTACTTGGGAATCGCGTTCATTCGCTCGCCGAACTCGCCGGTGCCCTCCATCGTCGGCCACGCGGCGGCGAACCCTTCGTAGGTGGCGCGACCGAGCAGCAGCGCCCCCGCCGCGGTCAGCTCATCGAACTTGAACTTGCCGCCTTCGGGTCCGCTGCTGAACTTCCGTGACCAGCCGCCGTGGGGGGACCCTTCGGCTCCGCCCGGATCCTCGATCACACCGTCAACCGTGATGAACTCAGACAAGACAATGCTTCCCATGATTTACCTCCGCTCTGGAATTTGTCCACACCAACTCAACTGACGCCCTGAGACTCGCCGCGCTCGGCGCGCCAAAGGGCATGTGCCCGCAATGCCAAGCGCCGCCGAGCCCTCGTTCGCGTTGGCCCCAGGACCAATCTGCAAGCCTTCGGCGGAGGATCACGGGAGCGTTGTTGAAGGTTGCGTATCATCGGGCGAGGAACTCGGCGACGACCGGCGCCAGGGCGGTCTGTTCGACGTCGTGCATCTGATCGGGAAGCGTGGAGCGCGTCGCGTTGGGTAGAGCGTTGGTGACCGCCTGCGCGGCGTTGCGAATCCAGGCGGGGCTGGCGCCGCCGTCGATGATGAGGGCCGGTGTCGTGACGGTGGACAGCCGCTCGGCCGGCAGTGCGTTCCCGCAGCCCATGATCTGGGCGTCGTAGACGAGCGTGTGCGCCACGGCCTCGGTGTCGCGCCAGAACGGCGCCTTTCGCATGTCTGCGATGACGTCGGGGGGACGAGCGCGCCCTGGGTCATGAACAGCTCGACGGCGTCCCCCTGGCGCCCGGCGGCGATCAGCTCGCTGAGCTGCGTCGCTATGTCCGCGGCCACGGGAGGGCGACTGTCGTCAACGACGTAGGGCGGTTCATAGAGCGCGAGCTTGTCGATCGCCAGCCCAGCGGCGGCGGCCTCGAGCGCGAGCGCCGCGCCCGAGGACCCGCCGAACACGAACGCCGCTGCGCCGGCGGCGTCGATCAACCCATCGAGATCCTCGACCTCCCGTGCGACAGCGTACGGTGGCGTGTCGCCGCTCTCGCCCCGCCCGCGACGGTCGTAGTTAAAGACGGTGAAGTCCGCCGCGAGAAGGGTGGCCAGCTTGTCTAGCTGGGAGCGATCGGCAAACGCCCCCGAGACGAGAATCACCGGCGGCCCGTCGCCCGCCCGGGCGAATGCGATCTCGGTGCCGTCGCTGGAGACAACGGTGCTCATCGCGACCACGTGATCGGCAGGCTGGGTGATGCTGTCGCGCCCAGGCTGCGGCGAGCGCGACGCTTGACCTGCGGGGCTAGGCCAGGCACAGCGCTTCTCATTGATGGCCCGCGGTCAAAGAAGCTGCGCTGGTGTCGACCGTCGGAGTCCTGGGGAGAGCCGGCAGCCGGCGCTGCGCTGGCCAGCGGCGTGTCAAGCACGCGGTCGAAACAGGCTCGATCCTCCAGGCCCAAGACCAGGATCACCTGGGTGGACGGGGCGGCGTCGGCGACCTGGCGCCTGGTGTGGCTGGCGAACACCGGCGCGGTCCACAGCATCACCTGGGCGTCCTGGCTGATGTTGATCGACGCCATGCCCGCAGCAGCGGCAGAGCCCGGCGGGGAGTGGAATTCCTGCGCTCGGTCGAGATCGGCGACGGGAAGGTCCATGACTAGCTTGGCGGCCATCTGGGGTGTTCCTTTGCTGTGTCGTTCGGGTTCGGTGTGCGGTGCTCGGTGAGGTCGCATGGCCGGAGTCAGGCAGCGGCCCACGGTGCAGCGGCGATGCACGATTCGCTTCAGGGCGTCGAGCTGGCGGGGACCGCCGGATGCGCGGCCGCGCTTCGGGTGGCGGCGGCTTGGCGACGGAGCTCGTCGTTGTGGGCGAGGCTGGCTGGGTATGCGAGGCGGTTGACCATGATGGTTGCTTTCGGAGTTGGTTGCCGCATCAATCTAGGTCGCAGGCAGCCCCGCGATAAGAGCCAATTCGCTGCCAATTCAGTAGTCCGGTTAGTCCGCAGCGGTCACCGGACGCGAGGGCGGTCTCGGGGTCCCGCTGTTTCGGGAAGCGAAGCCGCGGGATCGTGTGGCCAGACTCGACTAGAGGGATCGGGTTTTAGTCGTGAGGCTCGCGCGCGAACAGAAGGCGTCCCGTTCGTCCGCCGCCACCATTACCTCCAGCATCGCCCCGCCGGATCCGACGCCACGACGCTGATGTGATCCCCGCCGAAGTCGATGACACGCTCGTCGCAGGCACCTCGAGCCAGCAAGCGATCCCTGATCGCGACGAACTCGCCGAGGTCGGAGGCCTGCAGCGCGAAGTGGTGCAGATGTCCTGGTGACCAGTCTCCGCGGATCGAGGGGCCTCTCGAACACATGCAGCGTGACGCCCGCGACGCGAATGACCGAAGGTTGCGCGCAGCGATCGTGTCGCGCCGGCGCCAAACACGTCGTCATCGAACGAGGCGGTGGCGGCGTAGTCGGCCGTGAAGACTGCGACGTGATGGATCCGCTGCATGCGGGAAATGTTGCCATGACCGGTGCGGCCTGGGCACCTTCCGCTCGGATATCAGCAGGCGAGTTACGCACGCGGATCTCTCACGCCACCCGTGCAACCGGCATCGTCTCGACGAGTGTTGGCTCGGGCGTGGCCAGGTCATGGGCGTGATGCAGCGCGATCGCAGCGGCCGCGATGCCCGCGATGCCGGCGAATGCGAACACCGCTGCGGGGCCGGTGCCCTGCGCGAGGCCGCCCGCGACGGCGGCGCCGAGCGCGGCGCCGGTGGAGGAGGCCGCGGCCAGCCACGAGAACGCCTCGGTTTGGGTCCCGGCGGGCGCGGTGCGATCCACGAGGGCGTACACGCTCGAGGCGGTCGGTGCGATCGTCGCCCCGGCGAGCAGGATGATCACGCCCATCAGCGGCAGGCTCCCAGTGCCGAGGAGCAGCGCGCCGTGGGTGACGGCCAGTGCGAGGACGAGCGCGACCAGACCCTGCATGGTCTTGGCGCCGCCGCCCATGCGCGTCGCGAGGACGCCACCGAGCAGCGAGCCCAGCCCCCACAGCGCGAGGATCGGCGCGGCGGTGGTGGCGGCGGCGAGGTGCTTGGCGGTCGCGGTGACGCCGACTTCGGTCGCCCCGAACACGATCCCGGTCCCGAGGTTGATCGCCACCAACGCGCGGATCGCCGTCGACCCCAGGGAGCCTGCGGCGCGCCGCGTCTGCACAGCCTCGGGCCGCCACGAGCGCGAGGCCGGCTGGAGCGAGAACGCGGCGGCACCCGCAACCATCACCAGTCCGCTGATGACGAGCGCCGCGCCGGTTGACCACGCCGCGCCCAGCCCGAGTGCGAGCGGCGGCCCGAACAAGAATGTCAGCTCAAGCGCGGTCGACTCGAGCGCGAACAGGGCGGGGAGGTCGGACTGGCGCGAGACGATCTTCGGCAGCAGCGTGCGCACGCACGCCGGCAGCGGGGGGGTGGCGAGGCCCGCGCAGGCTGCGAGCCCGACGAGGACGGCTGGTGGGGTCGCTGCTGGCAGCAGCCCGATGCAGATCAGGACCGCGGCGGTGAGCAGTGCGCCGGCGGCGAGCACGCGCGTCTGGCCGCGACGGTCGACGAGCCGACCGAGCGCGGGCGCCGAGACGGCACCGCAGATCGCGTACGCGCTGCTTGCCAGGCCCGCGACGACGAACGAGCCGGTCAGACGCTGAGTGTGGACGAGCAGGGCGATGCTGAACATCGCGAGCGGCAGGCGGGCGACGATCGAACTGGCCAACAGCGGCCTGGTCCCTGGGGCGCAGAGGAGAGTGGATGCGGGGCGGGCGGTGGTCATGAGCACCAAGGTACGTCCGCAATGGAGCTCTGATAAGAGCCAATCTGGGGCCCGAGGACTGATCCAGTTTCGGACTGCTGCGCTAACCGGCCAGCAGGGACTCGAGCAACGCAGCCCGTCACTGCCTGCATCGCGGCGTTGTGCGCCTGGCCGGCGAGCACCCCGAAGCACGCGTCCGACAGGACGTCGGCGACTTCGGTGGCGCCGGCGGCCATCTACCCGGCCTGGCGCCGGCGCTCAGCACCACCGCAGGCATCGTCGCCTCGCCCCGCTCGTCGACCGTCGCGGGTCAGCGGCTGGCCGTCCGTCCGCCGGCCCTGAATCGCCGCGTGCGTCGCGGACCAGGGTCGCCTCGATCGCTTCGCCCCGCCGGTAGGCCGCGATCACGGCGGCGAGGTCCTCGATCTCGCGTTCGGCGCAGTATCGCTGGCTCGCCGCGCCCCGCGGCGGTCCGAGTGGTAGACGGTGAGCCGCGGTGACAGGGACGCGGCGTGGGACACGAGGCCCGTTCGATCCTGGCCGGCACCGCCGACGGGATCAGCGCGGGACCCCGTCCCGTCCGCTCGCTGCACACCCGCATGCCGCGGCAGACGTGACGAAGGGGCGCAGCTCACGCCTCCGCCTACCCGGCGGGCTCGAACTGAGCAGCACGACGTCGCCCATCACCTCGGCGCCCGCCAGCCGAAACCGCTTGAGATCGTCGGACTCCCCGAACAGCCTGCGGCCCGAGCCGAGCACGGTCGGCGCTGGCCGACGATTCGCAGCGCGACGGCGAGCGGCGACGGAGGATCGCCGGTGCCGGGGCAGAAGATGTCACCCACACCCTGTCCCAGCTCGAGCAGATCGGCTGCTCCGCGGACTGTGGCGCGGCGGTCCCGGTCCGGGTCGAATATGCGCCGGCCCTGCTCACCGAGCCGCATGTGGCGTGCGCTGGCGCAGCACCGAGGCCTGGACGGCGGCCAGATCGCCGAGGTCCACGCCGCGCGCACTGTGACGAGCGCCTCGCGCGCGGGCGTCGACGTCAGGCGCCGCGCAGCAGGTCAGCAACGGTCTCGATCCCGCGGCGGATCGCCTGCTCGGTGAGGTCGCCGAAGCCGATCACCAGCTCGGGCGGACGGCGCCGGTCGCCCTGGATCTGGTCGCTCATCGCGTAGAGGCCGACCGAGCGCTCGCGCGCGGCCGCGACAACGGTTTGCTCGTCGGTTCCGTCGGGCAGCCGTGCGACCGCGTGAAAGCCGGCTGCCAGCCCGCGCAGCTGCACCTCGGGCGCGTTCGCGGCCAGCGCCTGGATCAGCGACTGGCGCTTGCGCGCGTACGCGATGCGCATCGTGCGCAGGTGCTTGTCATAGCGGCCAGACTCGATCAGGCGAGCCAACGCGAGCTGGTCGAGTCCGGGCGACCCGCGGTCATCGCGCGCCTTGGCAGCCGCGATCTCCTCAAGCAGCCCTGGCGGGCAGACGATCCAGCCCAGCCGCACAGCGGGCGCCAGCGACTTGCTCACCGTCCCGATCAGCGCGACGTGCGCAGGGGCTAGGCCCTGCAGCGCGCCGACCGGCTCACGGTCATAGCGGAATTCGGCGTCATAGTCGTCCTCGATGATCGTCGCGTCGCGCGCCTGCGCCCACTCGGCGAGCGCCTGCCGGCGCGCCGGTGCGAGCACCACGCCAGTCGGTGACTGATGCGCGGGGGTCAGCACCACGGCGCGCGCCTGCGTCCGCGCCAGCTCCTCGACGTCGATGCCGTCCTCGTCGACTGCGACGGGGACCCCGTCCAGGCCCCAGCGGTCGCGCAGGCCGGCCAGGTTGACCTCGCCGGGATCCTCGAACGCCGTGAGCTCGACGCCACGGCGCGAGAGCGTGCGCAGCACGAGGTTGATGCCCTGCTGAAACCCGGCGCAGACGACGATCTGCTCGGGCTCTACCACCGCGCCGCGCACGCGCCGCAGGTAGCCGGCGAGGACCTCGCGCAGGACATGGCTGCCGCGTGGCTCGCCGTAGCCGAGCGCGGCGGCGGGGGCGCTGCGGCTGACCTCGCGCATCGCCCACATCCAGTCCTGGCGCGGGAAGCTGGCCAGGTCTGGGCGCCCGGGCTCGAAGTTGATCGCCAGCCGCGGCTCCGGGCGGCCGAGCTTGGGCAGCGCCGGCTGCGGCTCCTGAGTCGTCGAGGCGACGTGCGTTCCCGATCCGGTCCGTGTCGTCAGGAACCCTTCGGCGAGTAGCTGTGCGTAGCACTCCTGCACGAGCCCGCGCGAGATGCCGAGCTCGCGCGCCAGCGCGCGGGAGGACGGCAGCCGTTCCCCTGCGGCCAGCCGGCCCGAGCGGATCGCCTCGCGGAGCTCGCGCTCGAGCTGTGAGGTCAGCGACTCGGCCCCGTCGCGCTGCAGTCGCACGAGCAGCTCCGGGCCCAAACCGGACCATTTGACCGCCATCGAATTGGATCTTAACGGCAACCCGCTTCGGGCATAGATTGGCCCCACATCCAACCACCACCGAGGAAACACCATGCACACCCAGCTCGCCTACCACACCGCCATCGCCCGGCTCGACGAGCGCCACCGCGCTGCCCGCCGCCACCGGCAGGGCGCGTCGCCGGCCAGTCGCCATTCCTACCTGCCCCATCTGCGCCGGTGTGAGCGGCCCGGACGCGCCCGCCGGATCGTGACCCGCCTGCGCGCCGCCTACTGATCTGGTGCCCGCACCGCGTCCGACCCGCATCCACCGGCACTCGCCTGGGCGGAGGCTTTCACCGAAACCCGAGTTCACCTTCGCGGCACCTTCTACCCTGTGCCTGCGTCGCCGTTCAACGTCTTCCCCTACTGCGTGATCGGCGTCCTGGCACTGGGAATCATCGTCTCCTTCTGGCTCAAGCAGTCACGGCCGGAGCTCCTCGGCCGCATCGGTCGGGTGTTTCTGGTCGAGGGGCCGGAGCAGCCCTATCGGTCCGCGATTCCGCCCTCGACGCGGATCGAGGAGGGCGACGTTCCGGTGTAAGGCTTTAGTTCGGGTCCCGCGGCGGCGGTGGGGAGCACTCGATAAATCGCTGCGCGTCGAAGTGGGAAGCCGGCACCTTTGCCGCGCCGCCGTCAGCGCCGAAGTTGTGGGCCAAGGGACGGTTGGGCGAAGCCACTCGTGGCACCAGAGGTCCGGGCGCTAGGCCGAGGCGTCGTTGTCGCCCGGAAGCAGGTCTCGGCCTGAGGCGCGCGGAATCACCCAGAGGTGCATACATACGTAAAGTCAGCCTGATCCAGCCGATGTCACGGGAAATCGCGACGCATCTGCAGCGGTTGCGTGGATCGAAGAGACTGGGATCGTGGGGATGTCTGCGGCGCCTCCGGGTCGCTTATCGCGGCCAGGTCGCCGGCTATGGGTTGGGAGGGAGTCCAGAGCTACGAATTCGCATCGAGGTTCAGAAGTCGGTGGACTCGCCCTCCGCCGGATCGCAGCGCGGGCCAGCCCTCTCGGTCCCGCGGGTCCGAGAGGGCCGCGCGGGTCGTGCGGACTATGTGGAAACAGTGGGCACGCAGGCGATGGTGCGGAGCCGGCGTGGAGTGAATCACGCTGGCGGCATATCCACTTGCACCGAGCGTGGCAGCGCGGTGGCGGCTACGGCCATCGCCCGGGAGGCCGTCCGAACGTTTAGGGGTTCGGCTCCTGGTTCTTGTTGACAGCGGGTTGTGCACTGCGCCTCTCCTGCTGTTGACTAGTCAGCGGCCTTTCAGACCGCGCCCCTGCCCCCGGAAAGGCTTCAGCGTCGGTGCTTTTTCTTCGGATAGTGGCACTGGAGACCGCCCGCGACACCCACGGCATCGGTGCCGGCCTGGTTGAACATTGGATAGAAGCCCCCGCCCATCAGGCTGCCGTGATCGGAGAAATTGATCTCCCCCCGCTGGGGATGTGGTGGGGCGGGACGAAGTCACTGGCATATTCGTCGGCGCCGTTTGGAGCGCTGAGATCTAAGAAGGTGCCGTTGAAGCGACCCCGCACCAGTGCGTAGCGGTGAAAGCCAGTGAACGGACGGATTCCGACGAGGAGCCGCCAGCCGTTCAGATGAGCGACGGCTTGGAAGCCGTTCTTCTTCCCGACGGAGCAATTTGCCGAATGGAAGGTCAGGAAATTCGGGTTATCGCCGGTGAATATCCTCAGTCCGAACGCAGGCCTGCTGGCGGCGCTCGTCTCAGCCACAGGCAAGGCGAGCGCCGCGAGCGCGGCGGCCACGAGAGTCAGATGCCGCACCGCGGCGATTCGGCTGAGCGCGCTTATAGCCATTGTGCTCCTTTGTCTGTGCTGTGGAGGAGGTTCGGGGTTAGCAGCCATCGAGCCCGGCGGCAGTGGTCTTCCCCGCTTCGGTGGACAGTGTGATCTGCCCAGGACCTGACGACCAGCTCCGGAGCCGCAACTCATCCGGGCCTCTAGGTGGAGGCCGGGATGATGAGGCAGGTTCTCAGAATTGCAGGACGGTCTGTGATGGCGGGCGGATCCACGGTCGTCGTGACGTTGTCCTTGACCCACTCTGCAGCCCGCCGAGAGGACTCGTCTGTGCCGGCCTTGTCCTGGCAGACGGTCACGGTTACACCGTCGCCGCCGCTCCGAAAGGCCGCATAGCTGACGAACCCAGGCACCTCGCTGATGAGAGCCTTCACGTCCTCCTCCCGCCGGCTCATGACGTCGAACAGCGCCGCGGCGCCCTGCTCCGCGTAGCTCCGAACACCACGTACATAGCGTTCCCCTCCTATCGCGGGTTGCGACTTCGACTGTCGCGGGGAGCACGGTATCCGACGAGAGAGGCCTCGGCTACCCCGAATCATTCGCACTCGCGTTCCAGGCTAGCTACCCAAGCAGCACGTCGGTTGGACGTCGCCAGTCGTGGCGACTGCGGTCCGCGGCGATGCAGCGCCAAGATCTGAGCAATGTCGCCCACTCGCGAGCTGAGTCTCGCGTTCTCTTCGAAGTCGAGCTCTCACGACTCACGTGGCAGGCGGGCGGAGACCTCCTCCTCGCCAATTTCGCGACCGAGCCGGCGAGGCTTGGTTAGGCATGAGGATGAACCCGGATCCTGTCCTCGGGGCCGTGCCTTCCGGCGAGACATGTTCCGTCACGACACGCGTCAGGACTCGTGAAGCTTGACGTCCTGCATCGAGAGGTGGGCCAAGGGGTCGGTCAGTCGAGCGACAGGGTTGCCGCGCGCAGGTCGTTCAGGGCGGCCAGGGCATGGTGCGCTAGCCCTACGTTGTCGTCAGGATCACCTTCGGACCAGTGGGCGTAGCCGCGTTTGAAGGCGAGGACCCCCATCTCGGCCGCGAGCTGCGCGGTCGGGTCGGGGACGCCGCGGGCCAGCAGCGCGGCTGTCATGGCGGCCGCGAGACCAACGCTTTTCAGCGCGTCTCGTTCTTGGAGTTCGGTGCTGGCTGCGACGGCGGCTTTGAGGCGGGGGCCAAGCGCGCGGTTCATTGGTCCCATTTCGCTGGAGGCGCGCTCCAGGCCGGCGGCAACCGCATCAAGTGGGCTGGCACTGGCAGGCGCGTCGGCGATTCCCTCGGCCAGGAGCCGACTCAATGTTTCTTGACCGGCCACCAGGACTTCACGCTTGTCGGAGAAGTGCCGGAAGAAGGTGCTTCTAGTCACCCCGGCCCGCTGGGCGATCTGCGCCACGGTGGTCGCGTCGTACCCCTTCTCGCTAAAGAGGTCTACGGCCGCGACAACGAGTCGCTCGCGTGCCCCGGGTTGCCATCGAGCCATGCCATCATACTAAGTCATGCGACAGGTGTCCCGTCGCGTCGCTACAGTGATGAAACATCAGTCCCGTCACTTTCAGGAGAGCCTCATGCACGTCTTTGTCACCGGCGGTACCGGCACCATCGGCTCCGCCGTCGTCGCCGAACTACTCGCCAACGACCACACCGTTCTCGCACTGGCCCGCTCAGACAGCTCCGAGCAGACCCTCAAGGACGCCGGCGCCGAGGTGCTGCGCGGAGGGCTGGCCGACCTCGACGTGCTGCGGGCCGGCGCCGCCCAGTCCGACGGCGTGATCAGTCTCGCCTTCAGTCCCAACTACGACAGCCCCGAGGGGCTCGCGGAAGCCATCGCCGAGGAAAGCGCCGCCATCGCCGTGCTCGGGGAACAGCTGATCGGCAGCGACCGCCCGATCGTCACCGTCTCCGGGACACCCTGGGTGGCGGGCCGCGCTTCAACTGAGGACGATCCGCTGCCCCTCGAAGGACCAGTCGCGGGGCGAGCCCGCTCAGTCAATGCACTACTTGATCTGGCCTCACGCGGCGTGCGCGCCACGGCTGTCCGGATGCCGCGTACCGTCCACAACGAGGGCAAGGGCGGATTCGCCGGCCTGTTGACCGATCAGGCACGACACACCGGCGTAGCGGGCTATCCCGGCGACGGCACCCAGCGCTGGCCGGCTGTGCACGCACTCGACGCAGCCGTCCTGTTTCGGCTAGCCCTCGAATCGGCTCCGGCTGGCACGGCCTGGCATGCCGTCGCGGACGAGGGCGACAAGGTACGGGATATCGCAGCCGTCGTCGCTCGGCGACTGGACCTGCCGGTCGAGGCGGTGCCGGAGGAAGCCTTCGGCCCGTTTGGCCCGATCTTCGCGATGGACCAGCCGGCTTCCAGCGCTCACACTCGTGACGCGCTTGGGTGGCAGCCAACACACGCCAGCCTCCTCGAGGACCTAGAGAACATTCAGCCTGCGTGAGATTGCCCTGCTCAACGCACTCTCCGAGCCACGCTCGAATGCGACCAACCACCCGCCCGGCTGTGCGCTCACCCACGTGAACTGCTGCGGACACCCACCGCCGCGCCGCAGCCCGCTGAAACTGCGGCCGCGCCATGTTCGACGCCGCTCTAGGTCTCGTTGCGAGGCTGACGGTCGGCTGCGTTCATTCCTAACCCAACAGTTGCACGACAAACGGCAGAGCTGAAAATGGCCGACAGCGCCCGTCTCGTAAATCGCTAAGTCCGAGACGAAGTGTCGAAGCTTGTCTACGCACACGCACGAATCCGAAGTAGATCTGCAGCGCCCTGCTTCCTTGTGCCGGCCCGGGTTGTCAAGGGCATTGATGTCATCGGCGGTCCAGCACGGGGTGGTGTCGGGGGTGCGTGGGCCCGTTGGAGTGATGGTGTGTGTCCGCGGATGCCCGGGCTTACTTCGGTCCTCGACACGGAGTGGCTACCGGCCGGGTACATGATGTGATGGGGGTTCCGGCAGATGGGGTGCGGCCGCTCGGTCTCTTTGGGCCGTTTCCCAGAGGGGGATCGGCAGCAGGGTGGCGGGAGCCAGCCGCGGTTCATCGGTTGATCGTTGGGCTTGCCGCGTGACGGCTTGGGGCGCTTAGATGGCGACGGGGTCCAGGGCGTGGTCGCCGAGTTCGCGCAGGAGGTGGTAGCAGCGCTTGAGGAGCTTGCGCGCGATCGCGATGCCCGCGCGGTTGCCGCCGATCCGCTCGGCGGTGGTCAGGTAGTAGGCGCGGTCGGGGCTGCTCGGGCGTCGCGCGGCTTGCGCGGCCTCATAGAGCGCCCAGCGCAACGCCGGTGGGCCTTGTCGGGAGAGATGCCCCGGTGAACGGCGGGCGTCGGATTGGTGGACGGTGATGTCCAGCCCGGAGTAGCGGACCGCGTCGCGGGAGTTCTGAAAGCGGCGGGCGTCTCCGAGTTCAGCGAGGATCGTGACCGACGTCAGCTCCCCGATTTCCGTAGATCGCATCGATCAGTGTCCGGCAGCCGGGCTGCTTGCGGGCATAGGCGCGCAGCGCGACGTCGACGCGACCGAGCTGAATGTCGATCGCATCGATGAGCTCCAGCGCGATCGTGAGTTGCTCACGCGCCGCCGCCGGGAGCTTCAGGCCGGCGACCCACTCGCGGTTATTGAGCGCGAGCAGCTTGCGCGACTGCTGGGCACCGTGGTGATAGAGGACCGCATGCATCCGTCGCTGCCACTGCGTTCGCTGCTCCACGAGCGTGTGTCGGCACCGAACCCGGGCTCGCAAGTCCAGCAGGTGCGCGGGCGCGATCCACGACTCCGGCAGCCGGCCGATCAACAACAACTCGCGGAGATGCCGGGCGTCAGCCCAGTCGGTCTTCGCACGCTGCTTTTGCCCTTCAGGCCACTCGTCTCCGCCGGCTCGGCAAGGTGCGCCTCCGGGCCGACGCGGTCGAGCTCCTCGACGACGAACCGCCAGCCGGTCGTCGCCTCCAACGCGACCTCGAGATCCGCGCCCGTGGACTGCGCGAGAAACTTCCGCACCCCGGCGCGGTCGGCCGGCGCGACCCGAGAGCGCGACACCTCGCCGGTGACCGTGTCGATCCACTCGGCCGAAATCTGCGCACGATGCTGATCGATCCCCATCACCAACGTCACGCGACCACCAACCCATCGACAGCCCCACCGCCAACCTGCGCGAACGCGCCAGCAGCCAGACGCCCAGGGCATCGCATACCGTCAACCACGGCCGGTACCTCCTCTTCGATTGGCCGGCCGCGCGGCTGCAATCCGCGCGCGCCTCAATCACGCCGTTCGACGCGGAGGACCGGCCATCTTCACCGCCGAGTCGCGCCAACCGGCACATGACAGCTCTCGGCGATACGGAGTCGGATCGGGACGCTCGGAATGTCGCCGAGGGAATCGTGCGTCGACACGCAGCGTGGCCATGAAGGCGATCATGCGGAGGGCTGCCGCCGACGCTCGCATGTAGCCCCGATTCAGACAGTCTGCCGCTTTCCGTTGGCGCCGACACGCCACCATACCCCAGCCGGATTCGAGCCGGCGATCTCCCGTGCGAAGGCCAAGTCCGCGAGACGAGGACAACGATCGGACAACAAGTGCCTACAAAGGCACGTATGTTGCGGGACGACGAAAGCGCTGAGAACCCGCTTGGCGATACGTTTCGGATGTTTAGCCCGCTATTGGGCCGCGGGCCGCGACTACCGATGAGGCGCGTGGCTGCGGGTGGCGACATTTCAGCCGTGCCGGCAACGCGCATTGCGCCGCCGGGGCCGGCGACCGTGCCGGGCCTAGGTGTTCCTTTACGGCTTCGGCGAACCTCGGTCCTGGCGAACGGTTGTGCGACTTCGGTGGATTGAATAGCCTTTGCGTGTGGACGTCGGCGCTCTGAGGGCATCGCCGATTGGGCAGTTGGTACCGATCTCTGGGACCGACTGGCGGACCGGAAGCTCATACCAACACTTCGCCTATGTTCCGGACCCGCTACCGGACGCCGTTGTGCTTGCCGACACCACCTGGACAGCGGTTGGCTCCGCCGGCGCCAAGCTCGAGCGGCTCGACCGGACCGCACGCAAACTCGGCCGTGCAGCGATTGCGCGCGATACCGTTACGCCGCTCTTCGAGCAGGGTGCGGTGGTCGCACCGGCGCTCGACTGGGCCGGCGGCAAGCCGTTGACGGTCGGCCTCGTTCACGGACTACAAGCAGCGCTCGTCCACGGCACGCGGGGTGACTGGGGCGATGCGGGCCGGCTGCGCCGTGGAGACGTTTTCCTCGGCAGTCAGGCCGGCCTGATCGAGCGCTCGCGATTCGTGCCGGCCCCGCACGGTTCCCGCCTTGCTGGCGCGTTCGAGCAGTGGATCCAGTGGCTGAACCGTACGGACTGGTACCTATCGCCCGTCGTTCAGGCGGGCCTGGCCCACTACCAGTTCGAGACTCTTCACCCCTACTCAGACGGAAACGGCCGGGTGGGCAGACTCGCCATTGTGCTGGCGCTCGTGCGGCGCGGAGTTCTGCGGTATCCGGTCCTGTCGGTCTCGCCGTGGCTCGCCGGTCACAAGGCCGAGTACCAGGACGTCCTGCTGGAAGTCAGTCGTAACGGAGACTGGGATCCGTGGCTCGTTTTTTTCGCGACCGCGGTCGGGGGCGCGGCCGACGCGACCCAGCAACGGCTGGAGGCGCTCCTTGATGAGCGGCGGCCGAGGTCCCGTGCGCGGGGCGGGACGCTCGTCCGCAGTGCGGCTCGGGGGCGGCGCACCGGACGTGACCCGCGGCCGGCGAGTCTCGCGGCGGCTGTGCTTGCGGCTTTCGCCGTCGCCGGCTGTGGCGGTTCCAGCAGATCAAAGACCGTCGCCGGCGTCAAGGGATCGAGCGAGGTCGCAGCGTCTCCGATCTCGACCGCCGGGGTGAACCCGTTCACCCCGAGCGTGGGGATCGACAAGCGCGGGTTGAAGCCTCCGCGTCGCGCGGCGAGCACAAGCGGCGGACCCGTCACGTACGTCGCGTCGCTGCCCGGGTTGTACGGGGGAACTCGCAACTACAAAAATTGCAGCGCCGGCAAGCTGGTCACCTTCCTCCAGCAGAATCCGGCCAAGGCCACCGCTTGGGCGTCCACGCTCGGAATCTCGACGACAGACATTGACCGGTACGTGTCCGGGCTCACTCCGGTGCTGCTGCGCACGGATACCCGTGTCACGAACCACGGCTACGTCAACGGGGTGGCGGACCCGATTCAGTCTCTGCTCGAAGCTGGAACGGCAGTGTTTGTGAACGAGTACGGCGAACCGGTCGTGAAGTGCTACTGCGGCAACCCGCTGACGCCACCACAGCTGCTGGCTGCGCCCGTCTACACCGGTCCGCGGTGGGCCAGCTTCACCATAATCAACATCACGATCATCGAGCAGTCACCGACGATCATCAACACCTACACGCTCTATGACCCGAACACCGGGACCGAGTTCAAGCGCACTTCGGGGCTCCACGGTCACGACGGGCCGTACATCAATCTTGGCCCGCGTCAGAAGCCGACCCCGGGCGGGGCCACAGCGCCGTCGACACCGTCACCGCCGACGTCGACCGGAGGCTCGACTTCTACCGCGCCCCAGACGAATACCCAGCCGGCCGAGAACCCGTCCGTGTCGCTCTCCCCGAACCCCGCGGCTCAAGGCGCTACGGTCACGCTCAGCGCGTCCGGCTTCGCGCGCGGAGCGTCGCTTCAGATCACGGTCAACCGGCCCGACGGCGTCGTTGAGCATTACCCGCTCACCGCTGGGGGTGACGGCTCGGGCACCTACACGTTCTCCAATGCAGCAGGGAATGCGCCGCTGGGGACATACAACGTCACCGTCACGGATCTCGCCACGGGCGCCTCCGGCTCGGCGTCGATCGACGTTGTGGCGCCACCGGGCAACTCCGGCAGCAATCCGAGCGGCACCTCGCCGGGCACCACGCCGAGCGGCGCCTCACCGGGCAGCACCTCGCCGGGCACTACCACCCAATAGCTCGAGAGGTCGTGAGGGTAGGACCAGCCGCAGCGGTGAGTTGATGAGCTGCGGTCAGGACCGGCAATGCACCGCTACTGCATCACGATCGTGCCTGATCGGGCGTGAATGATCCGTGGCCGTGTTAACTCCATGCGGGACCGCGCGTTTTGCCCTCACTGAATCTCCAGCATCCGGACGCCGCCATCCGCGCGATCGTCATCACACGTTCCGCCGCCTCGCGTCGAGCCATCGCTATGGCGACGAGGGGATCACGCGCACCGGGGGCGCCGGGCGAGCGCTTGGCCGCGAAGGGGATCGTCGGATCGGCTGCCAGCGGACGAGTACTTCGGCGACATCTCGATCGTGCCGGGCTGTTCGTCGCGCCCTGCGAGCAGCCGCGGCGCGGCGTAAGCGCTGCTGGCTCTGCGTAGGCAGCGCTGCGCTTTTGTGCCTCGTGGTGGCGCCCTGGATTCGGCGACGACGAGGATCGCGCGGTCCTCATCGCGGGCTCCCCTTCGTCGCAATGCAAGCGTCGGGACGCACTGCGCCGTTTCAAAGCAAGCGTTGGCCGGATCGAGCTGCCGCACGTCCTTTCACGCGATAGCGATCACGCGTACCGCTCGGCGTGTTGCCGATCCGGTCGTCGGTTGCTTGGGCAAAAGCGAAGCCACGGAGTCCGTCGCGTCGTCTCTGCGTTCCGCAGAAGGCGAGACCGCACCGGCGGGCGTCGAATGTCCCTCAGGCGAGCCAAGCAGGCCGCCGACGCCGGTCAGCCTCTTGTGGTGGGCCACAGCGAAGCAGGTCAAGAAACGCGTGGCGTGTCATGGGCACGTCAAACGGCGGCGGGTGACAAGCGCACGCATCTCCGAGTCGTTGGACCATGCGATGGTGACTTTTCGGTCAACCGTCGCCTCGCCGTGACGATCTTCGCGTCGGCGCGATCATGTCGCTTGCGCGCTCGTCGCCGCCACAGGCGGGGCTGGTGCGTCGACCTGAGCAGCGGCGGCTGCGACCTTCACGATCTCGGCGAGCTCATCCTCGGGACGGTCGGGCGGTAGAACGAGCTGAACGCTGTCGGCGCCGGCACTGAACCAGGCAGCGATCGATTGCTTGGCCTGATCGTAGGTCCCCATGAGCGTGACCTCGCGCGCGAGATCCTCCGCGACCGCGGGCAGTTCGGGCCGGGGGTTGCCGTTCGCGGTCTCGATGACCGCATTGACTCCGGCGGCCATCTCGAAGCGCTCTGAAAGCATCCGTGGATACAGGGGTCCCATGCGCGTCGTGTAGACCGACAGCCACCACGCCGCGAGTCGCCGGGCGCTCTCCTGGTCAGGCCCGAGCGCTACCGGGACACCGACGGAGACACGCGTCGGCGCAGGCACCTCGACACGGGACTCGCCTTCTCGCAGAAGAGCCCGGCCTTCCTGTATGCGGCTTCGTGCCCACAGGAACGGCGCCCACCCGTCGGCCAGCTCGCCGGCGAGCCTGATCGAGCCCGGCGACAGCGCCGCCAACGTGATTGGCACCGAGACATCGGGGAGCACGCCCAGGCGCAGCGGTCGGGCATCCGATGCGGGGTTGGGGAGCCGATCCCCACTGAGGAGTGCTCGAACCGCCGTCAACGTCTCGCGCAACCGAACGAGTGGCCGCTCCCACGCAACGCCGTGAAAGCCCTCGGTCAGCGGAGGGCTGCCGGCACCGATACCCAGTGAGAATCGACCTCCGGAGCACCGCTGCAGGCCTGCCGCCCCAAGGGCGATCGTCGCCGGCGTGCGTCCCCACGCCGAAATGATTGACGTCCCGAGGTCGATGCGCGAGGTCCGCAGCGCCAGCTCTGCCAGCAGAATCATCGAATCGTGCGTCCAACCCTCGGCGACGTCCACGCGATCAACACCCAAATCATCTGCCAGGGCAGCAAGCCGCGAGATCACGTTGGTGCGCGTCTCAAACGGCGTGAACGCGATCCCGATACGCATTCGCTCAGCGACGGCGCTCATCGGACCTGGGACCTCGGTCGCGCCCGGCCCGCAACAAGCGGTCTGACGATCGCGGGCATTCCACGCCATGAAGCCGTGCGGAGTTGCTCGACGTCGAACTCACAGGCCTTCATCAGCTCGATCGTCGCGCGGTTGCAGCGGCAACCCTCGGCGAATCTGCGCCACGGCCCCGCGAGACGGTCCTGCCAGGACGCGAGTCTCGCCGACTCAGACCGAACGTGCTCGACGAACAGCAGCTGACCATCAGGACGAAGCACCCGAGCGATCTCCAGCAGAGCGACGTCGGGCGCGTCGACGGTGCACAGAACAAGCGTCGAAACGACGGTATCGACCGAGCCGTCATCGAACGGCAGCCGTTCTGCGGCTACGTCGAGCACACGGGCCGGGTGGCCGTCGCGACCGATCCTGCGCTCCAGTCGGGCGCGCATGGGCACTTCGGGCTCGGTGAGGATCAGCTCGTCAACGTCATCCGGATAGTGCGCCAGGTTCAGCCCGGTACCACTGCCGAGCTCAACCGTGCGCCCGCGCGTATGCGCAAGCAGCTCCCGGCGGTGCGCGCGCATTCCGAGCCGCTCGCCGATCCACAGGACAGGGTCATAAAGACCCGCGAAAGCCATGGCCCACAGACCCGGGGCCGACGACTGAGTTGCGTCGTTCTCGACATTGCTCATGGCGGCGACCATACGCGGGCACCTGGCGCTGCGCATCGCCCGCTCAGGCCATCTTCACGCCATGGCCCGCATGGGTGATGCGTCTCAGATGAGGCCCCGGCGCGCCGCCTCCGCGACCGCGGCGGCGCCAGTTCCGCGACCCAGCTTGTGTCGGATGTTCGCAACGTGGCGGTGGACCGTGTGCTGGCTGAGAACGAGCTGCTCGGCGATCTCCCGCTCGCTCAAACCACTCGCGACGAGCGCCAGCACCTCACGCTCACGCCCGGAGAGCAGCGCCGCCGCGGGCTCGCCCTCGACGCTCCGATCTGTGGCGTTCGGTTCACCGAACGAGCGCAACGCGCGAGCGACCGACTGTGCATCCCCTGCCCAGGGGAAATGAGCCCTTCCCTCAAGCGGGATCAGCGTCGCCCCCGGGATCGCCGCCGCCAGCGCGCGGCCCTGCTCGTACGGAATCGCGCGATCGGCGCGACGATGCACCACCAGCGTCGGTGCACGCACCCGCTCGAGCTCGGCCCGGACATCGAAGCCGTAGATCGCTTCGAGCAGCGCGGCGGCGGTCTCGGCGCTCGCGGCCGCCCGCTGGAGACGTGCGAACCGCTCTCGCTCGGCCGCGCCCGCGTCGCCGAGAAAGATGTCGGCGAGCACGCGCGCGCCCAGGCCCCAGTGTGAGTGAACGGTCGTGATGATCGCGTCGCGAACCTCGGGCGGCGCGATCGAGCGACCATCCGCGTATGCGCCATAGAGCAACAGTCGCTCAACGCGGTCCGGGAACCGAGCAGCCAACGCGATCGCGGCGCAACCGCCCGACGACCCGCCAAGCAACGTAACCCGCTCCAGGCCGAGCTCGTCCAAGACGGCGCCCAACAACGCAACCTCGGTCTCCAGCGTCCGCTCCCGCAGCTGCCCATCCTCGCGGTCGGACATCCCGACGCCCGGAGCGTCGTAACGCACGAGAACGTGCCCCTCCCCGACGGACTCCCAAAACGATCGGAACGCCTGGTCGCGCCAGTTGAGCTCAAGATGACTGACCCACCACGCCGGCACAACCAGCGGCGCGCCCGCCCCGCTCACCGCATATGCGATCCGCAGGCCCCTGAACCGCATGAACCGGATCTCCACCTCTGAGGCCACGAACCCAACGCTACACAAGCTCCGTCACACCAATGATGAAGGCAGAACCACCGCATCACCAAGACCACCGCGGATGCCACCATCGAGTCGGGTGCGCGTTCCCCCAGATCGAGCGAAGGTGCACCTCGGTCTGGGCGAACGTCGCCTACCGCCAACTCGACATCGACGCTCCGTGTGATCGCAATGCGCGAGGAACGCTGGTCAGCGGGCGGGTAGCCCTCGCGATGGAGCCGGGTGAAGCGACCAGCCGTTTAGTCCGCCGGTTTCAGTCCGGCATGGGAGCGACGCAGCATCCGAATATCTGCTGCTGGCCGTGGCGCTCGTTCTCTGCGATGAACGACCCGTTTGACAGGACCTGAACGTAAAAGCGCCCAGGCTGCCCGTTGAGAGTGACGTCGCAGGAGAAGAACATGCTGTCGGCACCTCCAATGGTCGCCCGCGCCCGCTCGTTGGCGGTCGGCGCTCGACACGAGGCAGCCGTCGGGCGTGGGGGGCGCTTCTGGCACAGAAGTGCGAGCTCCGCGCTGCCTGCCGTGATCGCGGACGTCGTGGGTCCGGCCGTGGTCGCGGGTGCCGGTACCCGTGGCTGAGTCACCGGGACCCTGTGTCGCACGCTGCCACACCCAGCGACGACTGCCAGAAACAGCATGCTCACGACGGGGGGCGCAAGCCAGCCTCCTCCTCGGCGATGCCAGCCAGTGGGCCGCCGGCCGGTCAACGAAAGCCACGAGAGTGGCGACATCACCCCGCCATCGTCTCAGGATCGGAGGCTCCAGACCACCCGGCATCGCCAGAGTTGGCAGCAGGTGTCACGCGGCCCGCGAGAGCGGACCGCGTACGTACGCACGGCTGGACTAGCCCGCCATCGGCGGCGGACGAGCGTAAGGCGCGAAATGCGAGCGCGCGATCTGTCTGCGATCGCGCGGCTGCCGGCGTGGACGATGGTCTGGTCAACCATCGTCTGAGGGAGGAACCTCATGGCAAGCACAACGCTCGTCGACATCGCTGGCCGCCGCCGATCAGCGGCGACCCTGCCCGGCTACCACCACGGACGACCACCGCGCAACAAGGGAGTTCAGTATCCGCCAGACCCGCCGACGGTCGAGGAGATCATCGCCGTGATGCGCGCCGCCGGCGATGACGCCGACGGCGTGCGCCTGCGCGGCCTGATCATCGTGCTGTGGCGAGCCGGGCGCGGATCAGCGAAGCCCTCGCGTTGACCGAGAGCGACCTTGACGCCGACCGAGGCGCCGTGCTTGTCCGCCGCGGCAAAGGCGGCAAGCGCCGCGAGGTCGGCATGGACCGCTGGGCGTGGGAGCAACTCGCACCGTGGCAGTCGTTGCGCTCCACGCTGCCGGTCGGGGCGCTGTTCTGCGTCCTGCGCGGTCCGACGCGTGGGCGGCATTGGGCGTCAGCCGGAGTCCGCGTTCAACTGCACGACGCGGCCCGCCGCGCCGGGGTGCGACGGCGGTTCGCGCCACACCAGCTGCGCCACGCCCACGCGGTGGAGATGTCACGCGAGGGCGTCCCATTGCTGGTTATCCAGCGTCAGCTCGGGTACGCCAATCTCGCCATCACCTCGGTGTATCTGCGCGGCATCGACAACACCGAGATCGTGCACACCGTCCACGAACGACCCGCACCCACAATTCCGGCCCACAACGGGCTGCAACTGCACTGAACCTACGCTCGGGTGGGCCGAGCGCTCGACCCACCCCATCGTGTCGCGGAGCGAGCGTCAGCGAGGGTGCAGATCGAAACGTGAACACAGGCGTCCGCTGAGAGCAGTGATCGGCTGGACCGCGGGCTCGACTCTCAGTGCGCCGGATGCTCCGCGCGGGAATGCTCCCCGCCGCAGATTGGGCACACGAAGCGGTCCGTCATCGGCCCGCTCTTCTCCGCCCAACGCAGTTCCTCCCGCTTGCGCCGCTTGCGATCCCTCGCCTGACGCTTGGGGCTCTTCGAGAGATTGGTGCTCGTACCGAGCTGCCCTCGCTTGCCGCTCATGTGCGCCACGGTAGCTTGCGCACCAGGCGGATGCTTGATCTACCGCAGTCGCGGGAGCCGCGTGCTCTTAGCCACTGGGCCCGTCGCAAAGCACGCGTCGGGCCGGCCCTGATGCGAGCGATGCAAGCCATTGCGGCGCGGCTCGATTTGTCGGCAAGCCGCACCGTCGAGGGTGCACCAGAGCGTCCGCGACGCTTCCCGCTCTTCGTGGGAGCAGAGGTCAGGTCCCGAACGAGACCGCATCACGTCCAGGGTCGTGCCTGTTTAGAACTGCTGCGGACCCGCCGTGTAGCGTGGCCGTTCTGATGAGGATGGTCGCCGCCTGGGAGGGGAGACCGTCGAGGTCGACAAGAGTTAGCGGGCTCGCGGCGGGGGCGTACGGTCGCGGCACGGGATGTGCTGATGTACGGGAATGACCGCAGATGAGCTGCGTGACCTGTGCTTGTCGTTCATGGGCACCGAAGAGACGTTCCCGTTCAGCCCCGGGACCTCCGTGTTCAAGGTCGCGGGCAAGGTGTTCGCGCTCGCGGCGCTGGGCGCCGAGCCGCTGACGGTCAGCCTTAAATGTGACCCGGGCCTGGCCGAGCAGCTGCGCGAGGCGCACTCCGCGATCACGCCCGGCTACCACCTCAACAAGCGTCACTGGAACACGGTGCTGCTCGACGGCTCGCTGGAGGATCAGATCGTCGCCGACATGGTTGAGGACTCCTATGACCTGGTGGTCAGCGGGTTGCCTAAGGTGTGTCAGCGCGCGTTGCTGTGGCGCGGTGCCGAGTCGGCCTGAGTACTTCTTGCTCTTGGTCGGGCCGCGCTTGGGAGCCGCGCGCGACGGAGGACATCTGCCGGGCGCTCAGCATGAGGAAGCGGCCGCCGAGCGCGCCCCGCGGTCGTCAGCGGGTCTCTGCGGACCCGAGGACGTCGTGCCAGCACCAGCAGATCTAACGGGCGTCTCTGAGCATCGAGGTGACCGGCGGGCACGACCCGGCGCGTGACGTGGCGGTCACCGCGAACCCGTGTCGCTCGTAGAACGCGATGGTGCGCGGATTTGGTGTCTCCAGGTAGGCGGGGAGGTGATGCTGGTCGACTATCCCCAGGCCGTGCTCGAGCAATCGGCCTCCCAGGCCCGAGCCCTGCTGATCCGGCAGGACGCCAAGCCAGGGCAGATACCTTGCTCAAAGGTCGGATGCGCTTCATCCATCTGCTCCAACACCGAGAACATGTCCTCATGTTGCCCTGGATCGACGGCGTCTGTGAGCACGGCAGCGATCGCCGTCTCATCGACACCACCTCCGGGGGCGAGCCACAGCGCAACCGCGCGAAGGTCACCCAGCGCCCAGACCGTCGACTGATCAAAGGTGTCGCCCGCAAAGGCCGCGACGAACTCGCCGAAACGTCCCTCATATTCCGCTGGATCGGGAAACAACCAGCGCTCGACGGGATCGCTGGCAAACGCCGACACGATGGTCAAGATCGCTCTCGCTTGGTCCTGGGCTTGCACCGGGGCGATCGAGGCGGCGGCCACGGCCGCGATCCTATCCGCGCATCAACCCGCGTCGCGGCAAATCTCGCCACGGCGGTGCGGTCGACTCCTGGCGCTCATCCAGCTACGCGCCGACCATTCGCGACGCGCCACCTGACGCTCGCATTGCTCCTGATGACAGACGCTCCCTACCAACGGACACCGTGCCCGACCGCGCAAGGCGCTGAGTGAGCGCGACGCGCGATGGGCGGCAGCTGCGCCTGGGCGCTCAGGTTGAGAGGGAGCCGAGCCCAGGCCAGTGGGGGCAGGGATCGTCGGCGCGGGAGTTCGTGGACGGCGTGGATGATCTCGGCGTTATCGATGCCCTGCGTCTTGCTGCTGCTGGTTGCTAAGGCGCAGGGCAGCTCATCGCGAGGTTGAACGGGAAGTTGGTGCCTGTGCCCGTGGTGCTGCGGGTGACGACATCGACGAGATTGAGATCGTTGGCATTGATCGGCCCATCGGCGCGAGCGGCCGCGAAGCCAGCGGGCAAAGTGTTGCCGCTCGTATTACCGATGCTGACCGTGGGCACGCACTTAGAGACGTCCTGCGGGAAAGTGACGATGTAGGACCCATTCCCGCCTGCCGAAACGTTCACCGAGCCGCTGCTATTGACGATCGTTCCGCTCTCAAGCGTGGATACGAACAGTGATACCGCGTTTTTGCCGGGCGTTCCCGGCGTTCCCGGTGTTCCCGGCTTGCCGGCGGTTCCGGTGTCGCCCTTGGCACCTGGAGCGCCCGCGGCGCCAGCTTGCCCGATCGGTCCTGCCGGCCCGGTTGCGCCCGGGGCGCCCTTTGCGTCAAACGTCAACGCCACGTGCCCTCGCCCGCACCGGTTGCCGCGCTTGAGCACCGTCAGCACGTGGGTGCGCGCAGACACGCAGCCGTGGATCGTCCCGCCCTTCGTCAACCCTGTCGTCGCAGCGAACGCGCCGCCACCGAGGGCCAAACATCGCGACCGTTGCCATCACGTTCGCGTAGCTGAGCGACCGTCCGCGCTTGTGCATCTGCCTCCCCCTTGTTTCGGCCTATTTGACCATACATGCCTACAGCACCCCGGTTCCGGCGTCCACGGCCCGCGCAGGTCATCAAGAAACCCCAAGCCCGCTCGATCGTTCTCACCAACACCCACAACGTCACGTCCCGGTGCGCGGATGCGCTGTCTCGAGCAGTACACGTCGGATTCCGTGACACCATCGCGACGACGCACATAAAGCGCCGACAGGTCAGCTGGGCCGTTCCGTCGCGAGCCGACCGCATCATCGAACAGAGGCCGCTCTCGGTCACCCAGGTCCCAGAGTCCCGCTCAAGCAGCCCGCGCGCGGACCGGTGCCGGCGCCATCCGGCTCGATCAGCGCCGCAGAGACTTCCGCTTGGCAGCCACGGGGGAAGCCCCACTGAGAGTGCCGCTTTTCCGTGCAACGGCGCAGCCTCGCGACGGCTGGCTGCTACCTCGGGACGAGGCGGACTTCACACCGAGCAGGCGGTCGCTGTGGCAGTCCGGCGCCTGCTTTCATCACGACGTCGGGCTCGCGCTTCCAACTCCTATGAAGGAGGACGGCCCCCGGCCGTAAGGCCGTGGCGAAGGAGGTCGGTCCTCTGGCTCGAAGAGCGTTTGCTGTCTGGCGCGCGCGGTGGCACCCGCGCGGCCGGGCTTTCCAATACCGGAGGACCGACCTCGGCTGACGTTACGGCGTCGGCGAGCCTGATCCTGCTCTCAAAGGAGAAGGGACAAATGCTGCACGTGGGTCTTGACCTGAGTCGCAGACGCGTGGACGTGTGCCTGCTTTCGGGCGAGGGCGAGCTCGTGAACCGGATGCGCGCCCCGTCAGATGCCGAAGGCCTATACGGCCTGGCCAAGAGGCTGGCGGTCTATGAGCAGCCGGTCCGGGCGTGATCGAGTCGATGAACGGCGCGCGGTTCGTTCACGACGAGCTGGTCGGTCACGGGTGGGAGGTGCTGGTCGCCGACGCGCAGAAGGTCAAGGGGCTGGCGCCGTTAGCGTGCAAGACCGACAAGATCGCCGCCCAGGTGCTGGCCGAGTTGTCGTTTCGCGATCTCGTTCCCGCGATCTGGCTGCGACCCCGGAGCTGCGCGCCGAGCGGGAACTGGTGCGCTACCGCATGCACTTGGTCAAGCACCGCAGCATCCTCAAAAACCGGATCCACTCCGCGCTGATCGCGTTCGGATATCACTGCCCGGTGTCTGATCTGTTCCGTGTCGCCGGCCGCCAACTGCTTGAGCGGATGGACTTCCCTGAGCCATGGAGTGATTCGGCTTGTCGCTGCGTCGATGCGCGGCTGATCCGAACCGAGCGGTCCCAACGCCTGTGTCAGCGTCGGGAGGTCCGCTGCCCGGTGGGCGCGGACCTCGATCATGTCGCTGCCGGCGAGCGCTTTGAGTTCGGCGGGTGTCCCGTGGGCGATGACCCGTCCGTGGTCGATGATCGCCACCTGGCTGGCGAGCTGGTCGGCCTCGTCGAGATACTGCGTCGTCAGCAGCACGTCGGTGCCGTTGGCCACCAGGCCGCGTATCGCATCCCACAGCTGGTTTCGGCTGCGAGGGTCCAGACCGGTCGTGGGCTCATCAAGGAGAAGCAGGCGGGGTGCCCCGACGAGGCTTGCACCGAGATCGAGCCGGCGCCGCAGGCCGCCGGAGTAGGTTCGCGCGCGGCGGTTGGCTACATCGGTCAGTCCCAATTGGCTTAGGACCGCGTCCGTGCGGGTCGCGGCCTGGCGGCGCGAGTGACCGAACAGCCGCGCGACCATGATCAGGTTCTCGCGCCCCGTCAGGGTCGGTTCGACCGCGGCATACTGCCCGGCCAGCCCGATCACCCGCCGCACCCGCTCGGGATGACGATCGGCGCTAATGCCGGCCACCCGCAGGGTCCCGGTATCGGGACGCAGCAGTGTCGCGACCGAACGCACAAACGTGGTCTTCCCGGCGCCATTCGGGCCGAGCACAGCCGTCACGTGACCACTACGAGCGACCAGGTCAAGCCCGGCCAGCGCCTGGACCTTGCCGAAGCGCTTGACCAGCCCCTCGGCCTCGATGATTGGCTCCGTCAGCAGTTCAGCACCCAAGCCGGTCACCCCAAACTGGAGGCGGTGGTCCTCGAGCGGACGGTTTGCATCGACGAATCTCCTCGTTAGCCGTTAGTTCTAGAGAGCCCTGGCTGCTCAGGACCCGGGCTGGACCCTGAGGGTGGTGTTGACTCGGTTGAAGAAGTTGGTCAGCGCGGCCATCGACACGAGCGCTGAGAGGCCGGGCTCGTCGTAGTGATCGGCCGCCTCGGCCCAGATCTCGTCGCTCACCGCATCCGGATGGTCGGCCAGGCGGGTCATCGCCTCGGTTAGCGCGAGCGCTGCTCGCTCGGCATCGTCGAACAGCAGCGATTCGCGGAACGCCGGCAGCGCGAGCAGCTTCTCACTGCTGATGCCCGAGCTCTCGGCCGCCTTGATGCCGTACGCGATACAGCCATTGCAGCCGTTGATCTGGCTGGCCCGCATGTGGACCAGCTCCAGCGTCTGTCGTGGAACGCCGCCAGCGTAGATCGACTTGATGATCTGCTGCACGCCGGTAGCCGCTTCCGGGGATCGGCCGGCCTCCGGCGACAGGCGGGGGCGTCGTGTCTCGGTCTGGGTCATGGTTCCTCCGTGGTGCATCGCTGCGATCTGGGTGTGAACTGGGTACACCTACAAGACGAGCGGGAACCTGATGAGGTAACGCGAGCCGCGTGGCGTTACCTCGCGGCGCCCGCGCGCGTCTTTAGAAACGATGAGCGAGGAGCAGATGGGCCCAACGGAATTGGCGGAGGCGTTCGAGGGCCAGCGCACCTACTTGTGGACGGTCGCGGTACGGATGCTCGGCTCCGGCGACGACGCCGACGACGCCGTCCAGGAGGCCTGGCTGCGACTGAATCGGACGGACAGCGAGGCAGTCGAGGATCTGCGGGCGTGGCTGACGACGGTGACAAGCCGGATCTGCCTCGACATGCTCAGGGCGCGCCGGACCCGTCGTGAGGTCCCGGTCGAGATCGACCTGGACGAGCTGCTTGCCGATGCGCCCCCGAACGGCCCCGAGCCGCCTACCAGCACGCCCGAGGAGGAGCTGCTGCTCGCCGAGTCGGTTGGCCTCGCGTTGCATGTCGTGATGGACAGCATGACCCCGGCTGAGCGCGTGGCGTTCGTGCTGCACGACATCTTCGACCTGCCGTTCGGCCAGATCGCTGACGTGCTCGGTCGCTCGACCGACGCCGTGAAGATGCTCGCCAGCCGCGCCCGGCAGCGGGTACGCGTGGTTCCAGAGATAGCCCGTGCAGGCGAGCATGACGACCGCGCCGTGGTCGACGCCTTCTTCGCTGCCGCCGGTTCCGGCGACCTGTCCGGACTGCTCGCCCTCCTGGCGCCCGATGCCGAGCTTCGCGCCTACAGCCGCGACGGTGTCACCGTGGTCCATGGAGCGGCCGCCATCGCCGCCCAGGCCCGAGCTGCGCGCGCCGGAGCAGCAGCGGGAGCGACGCTGCGGCCGATCACCGTCCGCGGATCCGCTGGCGTGCTGATCCTCGTGCGCGACCGGCCAATCATGATCATGGCGTTCACCATCCGAGACCGACTCATCACCGAACTCAGATCGCTCACCGACCCGCGCCTACTCGCGCAGCTCATCCCTTCCTGGGCTGCCTGAACGTCGGCATCCAATCGAGCTGAAACATCGAACCCTGCCCAACACGAACGCGGGCGCCGAACCAACGACCCCATAAGCTCGCGTCTCGAGACAACGAGGCCGGTTACCTTGGCAGCGGCTTGCGCCGAGAGAGCAGTAGCCGCCGTAGTCGCCTATCCGGTGACCGCGTGGGACGAACAGCAGGAGCGATGGCTGTTCGCCGGCGAACGCCTCAATCACCGGGCGGATGAAGAAGAGCCTGCTTCGGGTCGTCGATGCGGACACGTCCTTTCGCGCCACGCCGCTAACCTCGCCGAACTGAACGAGCGACCTGCAAAGCGCGGAACTCGCGCATCTCGGGTGGCGTCGCTCGCGCCGAAGTCAACGCTTTGCGGCGCAGCCCGAGATGGGCGGCGTTAGCCATGATATGCCTCGGCTGCTAGCGTCACGGCGGACGGCGACGCTGACGACGACGCCGTCGGTGGCGACGCGAAGCGGCCACGACCTTGGAATGCGAAACGGCTCAGCTGGCTGTCCGAAGCGGACAAACGGAGCCGCGGCGCCGGCGATGATCTCGCTTCTCCTTTGCCATCCGACAGCGCGCCGGCGCAAGCTGCCGCCGGGCCACCACGGAGAGCACAGCGCCGGAGAGCGTCGCACTAACGCCTGGCGCGCACCGGGCGCATAGGCAACGCCGGATTCCGCACGCCCGGCCTAGGCCCTGGGTTCGGCGACGGGAGTGGCTGGCCTCGGCGAGCATTCCGGAGGGAGTGGATCATGATCTGATCGGCAGCGCGCGTACGTGAATCGGCTGACGTGGCTGCGAGAACTGATCTGGTGGGTTCGGTCAAGTAGCTGTTGATGTCGAGCGTTTCTCATGCGGCGGGGGACTTGAGCGATTGCGAGTTGATCGCGCGGTCGTTGGTTGATGGTGGGTGGTTCGCGACGGTCTTTGACCGTCACTACGACGAGATCTGGCGATATCTCAGCCGTCGTGCTGATCCAACTGCGGCGGATGATCTCGCGAGCGAGACGTTCACGCGAGCGTTCTCGGCTCGCGCCGGATATGACCGGGCGCAGATCAATGCCGGCCCGTGGCTGTACGGGATCGCCACCAACCTCTTGCGTGAGTGCGGTCGCCGCGAGGGCGGCGCTGCGGGCGTATGCGCGGGCCATCGAGTCCGGGGTGCTCGAGGACAGATATGAGCAGGTGCACAGTCGTGTCGATGCCAGCGCGTTGGCCCCGGTCCTGATCGCGGCTTTGTCCGGACTGGCGGCCGAAGATCGAGACGCGCTGCTGCTGCTCGCACTGACCGATCTGAGCTATGAGGAGATCGCGGTGGCCACCGGCGCCCCGGTCGGCACGGTGCGTTCGCGTCTGCATCGCGGCCGCCGGCATATGCAGCGGGCGCTCGCGGCTGCAGCGATCCCCGGTTTCCGCGATGTCACCGATCCGAGGAGCCGACGATGAACCAAGAGTCCGACCTGGACCTCATGCGAGAGATGCTGAGGGTCAGCACTGACCCATCGGAGCGAGCGCGGCACGAGGCCCGCGCCAGCCTGCTCGACTTGATCGACGCCGAGGATCACGTCGCGGCCGCAACACGAGTGCGGCGGCGTATCTGGGCGGCTGGCAATCGCCGGGTTGGGGTGCTCGCGGCGGCGCTCGTGATCGGAGCGAGCAGCGCCGCTGCAGCGACGGTCGCAGCGCTCCACGGCTTCGGCCACGACAGTCCGACCCGGTTGTTTGACGACAACCCGGCGAGACTCTTCTCTCCGTGGGTCACACAAGCGCTCGTGCCTGGCACCGTCCGCCTCGTCACGACGCTCCGCGTGCCGACCTGGGTCGGGCCGAGTACTGGACCGCCGAGAGCACCCATCATGGCCTCTGCGTCGGCCTGCGGCTCCCCGGCGGGGTATGGGCCGGATCGCCGAGTCGGTTTGAGGTGGGCGGCCCAGTTCCCGGCTGCGTGTACCGATTCTCGCCGGACCCGAGGACAGGGTGGAGCCCGAAGCGGGGATTCTTCTGGGACGAGGATCAGGTCGGCGGCCGCTGGCATGGACGGATCGTCTACGGAACAGTCCCGAACGTTGGTCGTCCGGTGATGGTCCGCGACGCGCTCAGCGGCACACGCACGAACGTCATCGACGGGCGCTACTTCGCGATCCTGATCCCGCCAAGTCATGGACAATTTGGGATCCTGGCAAGAGGGACACGCGCGTGTAGAGCGGCTTCGCTACCGACTCCAAACCCTCGACGCACGAGGCCGCGTCCTCGCCACAGCCCCGAGACGATCGGCCTTAACCGGCCCATCGCCGCCGAACAACCGCCGCGCGCGCCAAGCTCGAAGCTGCAACACCCCAGTCAACTCGTCACTCTGCTTAAGCACCGCTGCGATCTGCGTACCCGCGGCGTCGTCCCGCTCTCGGCGATGACCAGCACCGCCGGAATCGGTCCGCGCGGGCCCGCTCAGGTCATGACCACGCGAAGACCGGCTCGCCGATCTCGTCGACACGCTCGCCGAGTCGGCCAAGAAGTGCCACCTGACGGAACTGGTAAAGCACCGCGGCGGTGGGCGCGTGGATCAAGTCGTTTCCGAGAGGTAGCTGCAGGACCAACCGTTCTGACTCGGGAATCGACAGAAACCGCGGCACGCAATCCCGCAGCGCGTGCAAACCGATGCGATAGACCGCAGCGACCTCGGCCGGTGCCGGCCTGACATCAGGACACGCGCCGCCCCAGAGAACCACGGGAGTGATGCGGTAGCCCGATCGCGTGACGTAGTCGTCGAGCCATCCGACGAGATCATCCTCTGACAACTTCACGCCCAGCTCCTCGTCAAGCTCACGCAACGCGGTGGCCAACGGCGCCTCGCCGGGATCGATGCGTCCGCCAGGCAACGCCCATTGGCCCGCATGCCGCTTCATCCGCGACGCGCGCCGGCAAAGCAGCAGCGCGGCGCCCCCGGCAACCCCGACCATCCGACCGTCCAGCAGCTCACCCGCCGCATCGAGCGGCACCGCGGGCAACATGCTGAGGTCGATGTCCTGCGCCGACAGCGGGTCATCGTCATGCTCGGCGGCTTCGCTATCCACCAAGACAATGGCAACAGCTGCGGCTCGGTGATCGCCCAGTGCCGCAGTCTGTGTCGGATGCGCGGTGAGGTTGCCGTGTACCACGGCCCGAAGCTCGTCGTCGAAGACGATCATTCGCATAAGCTACGCCGCCGGGTCAAAACGGTCATGGCCAGCGGCCCGGCCGTCAGTGCGCCAGCGTGCAGAGCTGCCAAGTTTTTATAGGCGGAGCCCTCAGCGCCGCGACCAGTTGCGCGCCTCGCTTGCGGCGAGAACGGGACCGCTGGGATGGACGAACGCGAAGGGCTTGTTTCCCGCGGCGAGGACGATCAGCAGCGATGCTGATGTCATCGTTGTGAGCTATGAGTCCGCCCGCTCGCGTCTTCCGCGTGCGCGGCGCTTTCCCTCGTGCATCGCCTGGACGCGAGCGATCGGGATCTCGCGGCCTTCCTCGATCAGATCGGCGGGCAGCGGTTGGGGTTCGGGAAGGTGGTCGGCCCACGGGTTGCGCCCGCCGATCAGGGCCGGCACCGTGTGGATGGTGAATTCGTTCGGCTTTACGCGATCGAGCTCATCCCACGAGACTGGAAACGACACCGGTGTGCCTGGCCGGACACGTGGGCTATAAGCGGCTATGACAGTCGCACCGCCCGCGCGCGTGGCGTCGAGGAACACCTTGCCGCCCCGCTTTTCAACCACGTATGCCGTCGTCGCCAGCTGCGGGTCGATGCGCTCGGCACGTGCGGCGAGCGCTCGCGTGGCTGCGGCGATCTCCTCGCCAGTCGTGGGCTGCGCTACAGGGACGAACACGTGTAAGCCCTTAGCGCCACTGGTCTTTACGGCGCCCGCGAGGCCGGCGTCGGCAAGCGCCTGGCGCACGAGCGCGGCGACGCGCACCACTGCCTCGAACCCGGCGTCAACCGGCGGGTCGAGATCGAGCACCACGTGGGCCTGGACATAGCCGTGGGCACCGGCGCGCGCGAGCGTCGGGTGGTACTCGATCGCGCGCTGGTTCGCGAACCACAGCAGTGTGCGCCAGTCGTTGCAGAGCGCGTAGGCAACATCGCGCTTTGAGCGCTCCGCCCAAATGGTCGCGGTCTTTATCCACGGCGGCGCGTACTTGGGAACATTCTTCTGCATGAACGGCTTCTGACCAAGCCGCGCCCGCACCACCGAGAGCGGCCGGTCGCGCAGCTCGTTCAGGATCTGCTCGCTTACACGCTCGAGATATTCGACGAGGTCCCGTTTCGTTGCCCGCGCGTCGTCGAACAGGGGCTGGTCGAGGTTCGTCAGCGGGACGTCATGGTGACCGCCCATCCCGGTCACTGTAGGACACGCGAACACCGGACGCGAGAGCCTCAGGCCGGGCCCATCGCGGCGCGCTCGACGGCTGAAACCGCCTGCGCCGCAGGGCGGCAGACCCCTGGTCGACGTCACCGAGGCCCGCACGTCGCTGCTGAAGCTTCGACGGAAGCGCCGCGCCGGACGGGCCCTTCCGTCGCTCAGACTGCTTTGAGCCTCACGACTGCATCGGCGACATTCCGGTGAGCGCCGTGAGCCCGTCGCGGGTGGCTTCGCTGCCAAGCCGCGGCACACTCTACGTAGGCATCGCAACCCATCCCCAGCCGCATCGAGCGTCATGCTTGCGGCGATTTGCGCGACTACGCGGGCGTCTCCTTCGGCCATGAGGCGCTCGACCGGTCAGCCTTGACCGGACTGTCGATGACGATGGCCGCCGCTGTGGTTGGCGCTGACGTCTCCGCGGAGACGCGGACGCGCACTCATCGCGCCGAGCAGGCAGACCGCCACAACGATGCTCCCGACCTCGGGCGATGGCCGCGCAGCACCTCCGTCGCGTCAACCTCATCGAGCGCCAGCGAGAACAGAGCGAGAGCGCAGCGGTTACCTTCGCGCGCACCCCGGCAGCGCCCATCCCTACTCGCCCATCAATGCCGCCGTTGACCCGCTACCGAGCTCCAGCCAAGCGTGCGATCCCCCCACCAGACCGGCACACAGATCGCTGCAGCGACGCGGTCCGAGCGAGCGTCATGACGAAATCCGTAGGCAGTTGCCGCTGAGGTCCGATGCGAGAGTGAAGCTGGTGCACCGCTGGGCTCCAGCTGCGGCCCCAGTCTGGTGGTCTCGTGGCAGCGCGCCCGCGGTAACGTTCGCGGTATGAGCGACCCACTGCGGCTCACCATCGTCTATGAGCGGGGCGACGATGGGTGGATCGTGGCGTCCGTGCCGGAGGTCCCTGGTGCGTTGAGCCAGGGGAGCACGCGCGAGGAAGCACGGTCCAACGTGATCGACGCGCTGCACGGGATCCTGGAACTGCGCTTCGGTGAGCACGCACTCGTTGAGCCGGCGCAGGACAGCGAACAGCTCGAGCTGGTCATCGCCGCGTGAAGCGGCGCGATCTGGAGCGACATCTACGAGAGCAGGGAGCCCGTCTCCTGCGCGAGGGCGGCAACCACAGCTTCTGGGGGTTTGACGCAGAGCGGTCCACTGCGGTCCCACGCCACCGCGAGATCGACTACCGGCTCGCGCGGAAGATCTGCAAGGACCTCGGGATCGAGGCACCGACCGGCCCGCGATGAGCCAGCGGACAGAACATGTCCCGAAAATGTCCCGAACTCATCAAATATCACCCCATCTCGGGACATGTCAGCATCCCGAATCCCCCGTGATACGGGCCAGAGCACCCCAGGGGCGGCAATGGTAAGGAAGGGTCCGGGGTTCGAGTCCCCAAAAGGGCTTTGTCGGATCGACCTGTAGTTGCGGGGTTTCTCGGTCAGGGATCGTGTGATCGGGCTCTTGATGCGTCCTTACCGGTACGCGGGCGGTTCGTCGGCGGGGTTCGCCTCGACTGCGTCGAGACCTGGATCGCCGGTCAGCCGTTCGATTAATGGCGCAGATGCGCCGATCGCTGCCCAGTGCGGGTCAATGTCTGCGGCGATGCACCACGTGTGGTCAGGCGGCCAGACAAACGCCGGCGCACCGCCTCCGGAGAACTCCGGTAGGCCCCAGATTCCGGCGTGCGCGGGATAGCCGCCGCCCCAGATCGCGGCCTCCGAGAGTGATCCGTGAAACAGGAAGTAGGCCCGCGCGGGCGGTGTGGCGCCACGAGGAACGCTGAAGGTGGGCCATCGGCGTGCCGATTCCGGGAACCCCCAACCCTCCCACAGACCGAAATAGCAGTCGCCAGGGTCAACGGTGTCGCGAGCAAGCAGCCGCAGCAGGTGCCGCCATTGGTCAACCTCGTCAGGTGATGCGTGCAGATCCGCCTCGTTCTCCTGCTGGCCGTCCCGTATGGGGTCAGGAATGAACCGAACGCGCGCGTAAGCAGCGAAGCCCGCCGGGCCGAAAGTCACCAACCGCGGCCAGGGAAGATCGCTGGCAACGATCCAGTCTGCCGGCGACACGTCCGCGCAGACAGCAAGCGGCATATCCGGATCCTAGAGCTGCTCCAGCCGCGCCTCGCCAGCAAGAACGTGCCGGTCAAGGTCGCCCGGCCGTTACCGCCTCGCCTCGACTCCGCACCTACGCAGAGCCGAGTAGCGCTACCGCCGCATTGCGAGCGCCGGACCGGGCGGTGTCGCCGCGATCAAAGCAGGCGTGCCGCTGGCTGCCGCTCGACTATCGGATGCTTCGCCAAGCGACCTCGCGCGGAGGGGTTGCGCCGGCGAGTACCAGGGGGATCAGTGACCCGTGCGCCCAAGAAGTTGTGGCGCCGCGAGCACGATTCCGAGAGCCAACACCGTGGCGAAGATGAGGAGGCTGAGCTTTGGGGTCAGCGACTGGGTCATGATGCCCAGGGCGACTACCGGCACGGTGAGCCCGACGTACCCGGCGAGGAACATTCCGGCTAGCGCCTCGGCGCGCCGCTCCGAGGCCGAGACAGCGACGATCGTCGTCACCACGCCCTTGAACAACGCGCCGGCGCCCGCCCCGGTGATCACGCCGCCGAGGAGGAATAGGCCGAGACTCGGGGTGGTCAGCCAGACCGAGATCACCAGGACCGCCATGCCGGCGATCATCACCGCGATGCCGCCGGCCATGACCGTCCTCGCGGTCTGGCGGGCGAGCAGGCTCTGGCTGACCACAGCCGCCGCGAAGACGGCGAAGGCGGTCGCTCCAGCAAGCGCGTGCGAAGGATGATGGAGGGGGCCGGCGAGAAAGGCCGGTGCCAGCGAGGTGAAAAGACCAAAGACGGCGAAGGCCATCGCCGCGCCAACCGCTCCGGCGACGTAACGGCTCAGCGCGTGGGACGGAACCGAGACCCGCTGAGGCCGATAGGCGGGCCGTGGCAGCACAGGTTGGCGAGTCTCGGGCGAGACCAGGACTCCAACGAGACCCGCGAGCATGGCACCGATGGCAACCAGATACGGGATCGTCAGCGGGTCGGTGACCCATTGCGCCAGGGCGCCGGCGACGAGGGGGCCGACGCCGATGCCGCCAAGGTTGGCCGCCGTGGAGACGATTTGGGCGCGACGGGGCGGGGCGTCGGGCCGGGCACTGGCGTGCAGTTCGCTCAGCCACGCCGTCGCCGTCGCGGTGACCGCACCGACGCCGAGTCCGCCGATGAAGCGGCCAACGAGCAGCCCGGGCAAGTCGCGCCACAGTAGGAACACCACAGCGCTGGTGATGCACAGGACAAGCGAGAGAGCGAACGGGCGACGGCGGCCGTGCCAGTCCGACAGGTGGCCGGCGGTGAACAGCGTGAGGACGACCCCGACGGCGTAGACGGAGAAGATGACCGTCAGCATCAGCGAGGAGAAACCGTCCCGCTGTTGGTAGATCGAGTACAGCGGAGCCGGGACGGCGTTGTAGGCGAGGACCGCGCAGAACGCGAAGGCCGCTGCCCAGAAGCCCGCCTCGTGCCCGGTTCGCCGGCCCGTGCTGAGCTGGATCTCGCGGCGACGGGGAAAAGTAGTGGAAGTCATGACCACAGAATCCCGCAACGATCCATCGATCACAACGCAAAAAATCGATGATACTGATCGATACATGAGATAATTGGTCGCGTGGAACTGCGCCAACTCGAGGTGTTTGTCGCCGTGGCCGAAGAGAGAAGCTTCACGCGCGCTTCCGACCGGCTCCACCTCGTTCAATCGGCGGTTTCGGCAGCGGTCCGCAGCCTGGAGAAGGAGCTCGCGACCTCCCTGTTTGACCGCACGACACGCACGGTCGCGATCACCGACGCTGGGGCGGCGCTGCTGCCTGAGGCACGAACGGTCCTCGCCGCGGCCGCGCTCGCCCGCGACTCTGTTGAGCAGACCAAGGGTGGCCTGCGTGGAAAGGTCAGACTCGGAATCATGCAGGCCTGGGCTCACCCCCGGCTCTCGGTTCCGGCGATGATCAGCGCCTTCCAGCGCGATCACCCGCTCGTCGAGCTCTCGGTCCGTCATGTCGGCGGCTCACGCGTTCTCGCCGAGGCCCTGCGCAGCGGGGACGTCGACATCGGGATCCTGTCCCTACCGGAAGCCGCGCCTGGTCTCGCGTTGACCGAGCTGTCCTCCGAGCCGATGGTGCTGGCCTGCGCCGTAGACCACAGGCTGGCCGGCATTGGTCGCATTAGCCTCTCCGAACTCGCCGAGGAGACGTTCGTCGACGCGCCGCCGAGCTGGGGTACCCGGCTAGCGACGGACCGGGCGTTCGCTCGTGCCGGAGCCGACCGGACGGTCCGCTTCGAGATCAACGAAACGGCCACAATCGTTGAGTTCGTCCGTGCCGGCGCCGCTCTGGCACTGTTGCCGCAGTCCCTGACGGTGGGCCTGCCGGACCTCGTGACGGCCCAGATTGAAGGAGAGCCGATCCTGTTTCGCACCCTGCTCGCCGTCCCCACCCAGCGGCGCCAGACCGCCGCCGCGCGAACACTGGCAGACGCGATGCTGACGGCAGTGCGGGTCCACCGTCCCGGCACCAGCGAGAGCACCGAACGCAGGAGCGGGGAGCATCGACGCTGAGCCGAAGCCCGTTTTCCTTTCCCCGATCAGGCGCTTGCTACCAAGCGGAGAGCATGCATTCCGCCGGCGGGGTCGCTCGCGCCTCCGTTGATGACGGCGCGCGTGTCCAGTCAGCCAGGGCTGAATCACCGGTGACGATCGAGTGGTCGCGCCGTCGGGGGCGTTTCCGCGGAAACGCCGCGATGCCTCCGTCGCGTCAACCCCTTCGAGCGCCAGCGAGATCGAAGCGGGAGCGAAGCGGTCTGTGGCGCGCGAGCCCCGCCGCGGCTCGAACCTCACCAGTTCCGCAATGCCGATGTTCAGCCGCCGTCCGTCTCGCCGCCTCCGCAACGCACCGGATCGGCACACCGCCCGCCCATCCCTGGATTTCAGTGAGCCTGGCTATTCGCCGGGTGGAGTATTGGACGGGTCCCGTCGTCGCCCGTTAGGAGGACAACATGCCTGCCGTTTTGTATGACGCTGCCGGTCATCCTCGCTCGCCGGTCACGATGCCTGGCTTTGACGAGGGTCGCGCACCGAGGAACAAAGGCCGGCGCTATCTCGCTGATCCGCCGACCGTGGAGGAGATCATTGCGGTGATGCGCGCCCCACCAGCTCCATCACGCGCATGCCGTAGAGATGGCGCATGAGGGCGTCCCGCTTGTCATCCAGCGACAGCTCGGACACGCGAACCTGGGCATCACCTCGATCTACCTCCAAGAGGTCGACAGCTCACAGATCATCCACACCGTCCACTCGCGACCGGCGCCGGTGATCCCGCCACCGCCGGCCTCGGACCGATGCTCTGAATCGCACAAGGGCGGGTTGGCGATCGGCCACCCACCCGCTTGCGCGCGAAGCGGGGCCGGCCCAGCTGGTTGCCGGATGCGCGTCCTAACGCCAAAGCGAGTCTGCCTGAATCGCAGGAACCGGAGATCTCGCTTCCCGAGATATCCGCCGAGACGCGCTTGACGGCGTCAGACATATGTGGCTATCCCGTCTCCCGCCCCGCCCCGCCCTTCGGTCGGAGGGTCACTTCGTTTCGTCTCGGATCCGAACCGCTACAGAGCAGCCATTCGCGCCTCGAGATAGCGTCGCTCCGGAATGCTCGTGGTGAGGCGAGCGGCGCGCTCGTACGCCGCGCGGGCGGCGACCTCGTCGCCGGCCATCTCGAGGAGATGGGCACGCACGGCCGCCAGACGGTGGTGGTCGCGCAGCGGCTCGTCGATCGTCTCCAGCAACTCCAGTCCCGCGCGCGGGCCGTGGACCATCGCGACCGCGACGGCTCGGTTGAGGGTGACCACCGGCCCTGGCGAGACGCGCTCAAGGACCTCGTAGACGGCAAGGATCTGGGGCCAGTCGGTCTCCCGCGAGCTTGGCGACTCGTCGTGGATCGCGGCGATTGCGGCCTGAAGCTGGTAGGGGCCTACCGGCTTGCTCGCCAGCGACTCCTCGACCAGCGCGACGGCTTCGGCGATCTTGGCGCGGTCCCACAGCGCGCGGTCCTGCTCGGCCAGCGGGACGAGGCTTCCGTCCTCGCGGGCGCGCGCCGGACGGCGGGCGTCGGTCAGGAGCATCAGCGCAAGCAGCCCCGCCACCTCGCCGTCGTCCGGCAGCCGGCGGTGGACCTCGCGCGTTAGGCGGATCGCCTCGGCACTCAGCTCGACGCGGGCCACGTGCGCGCCGGAGCTCGCCATATAGCCCTCGTTGAAGATGAGGTAGAGCACGTGGAGGACGACGGGCAGCGCCTCGCGCGCGGGAGGCGCGAACCGAGCGCCGGCCGCGCGGATCGTCGCCTTCGCCCGGCTGATGCGCTGCGCCATCGTGCTCTCCGGAACCAGGAACGCGCTCGCGATCTCTGCGGTGGTCAGGCCGCCGACGGCGCGCAGCGTCAGGGCGACCTGTGAGGCGGACGTCAGCGATTCGTGACAGCACATGAAGAGGAGCTCCAGCGTGTCGTCCTCGTCGGCCGCGTCGCCCCGCGGCGGCTCGCGCGCAAGGCCCTCTTCGCGGCGGCGCCGTGCACGCTCGCTGCGCAGCTCGTCGATCAGCCGCCGGTGCGCGGCGGTGAGGAGCCAGCCGCGCGGGTTGCCGGGCACGCCGTCGCGCGGCCAATGCAGCGCCGCGTCGAGGAGCGCCTCCTGCACGGCGTCCTCGCACGCGTCGAACCTTCCGTAACGGCGGACGAGCGTCCCGAGGACGCGCGGCGCCAGCCCGCGCAGCTGCTCCTCGATGCTCACAGCTCCTCTCCTCCGGGGGTCATCACCGGCCGCACCTCGATTCCCATCCAGCGCGCGTCGGGCCACGTTGCCGCGACTTCGAGCGCGCGGTCCAGCGAGTCGCAGTCGATCATGCAGTAGCCGGCCAGATGCTCCTTGGCCTCGAGGTAGGGCCCGTCGGTTACGGCCGGGACGCCGTTGCGCACGCGCACGACCTTTGCCTGTGAGACGTCGGCGAGCCCTTCGCCTCCGACCCATTCGCCCGAGGCCGTCAGTTCGTCGATCAGGCGCCCGACCTCGGCCCCGATCTGGTCCATCGGCTCCGGTGGGTCCTCCATGAAGTTGGGGTTGTGGTGGATCAGCAGCATGTACTTCACGTCGTCGCTCCTTTTGTGGGGTTCGTGGTGAGATCGGAGCCGAGTTCTCTTTCTCGACATGTCGAGCGATGAGGTCTGGCTCCGACTCCGGTCTGAAAGTTCAAATGCCGAAGGAAAGGACCGACATGACCGCCGACCGTTCCCGCTGGATCGCTCTCTACGTCCTCTGCGTGGGGATGCTGATGATCGTCCTCGACGTCACCGTCGTGAACGTGGCTCTGCCGTCCATCCAGGACGACCTCGGGTTCTCGACCTCCAGCCTCGCGTGGGTCGTTAACGGGTACCTGATCTCGTTCGGCGGGCTGCTGCTCCTCGCCGGGCGCCTTGGTGACCTGCTTGGTCGCCGGACCATCTTCCTGGCCGGGCTCGCGCTGTTCACCGGCGCCTCGGCGCTGTGCGGCCTGGCGCAGAGTGAGGTGTGGCTGGTCGCGGCGCGGTTCGTGCAGGGCATCGGCGGCGCGCTGACCTCGGCCGTCATCCTCGGCATGATCGTGACGATGTTCCCGGAGCCTCGGGAGCAGGCGAAGGCGATCGGGGTCTACGCGTTCGTCGCCTCGGCGGGCGGCTCGGTCGGCCTGCTTGCCGGCGGTGCGCTCACCCAGGCCATCGACTGGCACTGGATCTTCTTCATCAACCTCCCGATCGGCATCGCGACGGCGATACTCGGCCGACGGCTGCTGGCCGCAGACGAGGGCATCGGCCTGAGCAAGGGCGCCGACCTGCCAGGCGCCGCGCTCATCACGGGCGCGCTGATGGTCGGCGTCTACACGATCGTCAAGCCCGCCGCCGAGGACGGCTGGGGCGCGTCGACGACGCTGATTCTCGGCGCCGCCTCGATTGCCCTGCTGGCCGCGTTCGTTGCTCGCGAGGCGAAGGCCGCCACGCCGCTGATGCCGCTGCGGATCTTCCGCTCCCGTAACGTCACCGGCGCGAACCTCATCCAGGTGCTGAGCGTGGCCGGGATGTTCGGGATGTTCTTTCTCGGCTCGCTCTACCTGCAGCGGGTGCTCGGCTACGACGCGCTGCACATCGGCTTGGCGTTCCTGCCGGTGACGATCGTGATGGGCACGCTGTCATTGCGGTACTCGGAGAAGCTGATTCAGCGATTCGGCGCCCGCACGATGCAGTTCCCGGGGCTAGGCCTGATGGTCGCCGGGATGGTCGTGTTCGCCCAGACGCCGGTTGACGGCTCCTACGTGCGCGACGTTCTGCCGGCGCTGCTGCTGACCGGCACCGGCGCAGGCCTCTGCTTCCCCGCCCTGATGGGGTTGGCGATGTCGGGCGCGACGCCGAGCGACGCCGGCCTGGCCTCAGGCCTGATCAACACCGCGGCGCAGGTCGGCGGGTCGCTGGGCCTGGCGGTCCTGGCGACGGTGTCCACCTCGCGCAGCAACCACATGGCGCACGCCGGCACGGCGCACGCACAGGCGCTAACCAGCGGCTACCACCTGGCCTTTCTGATCGCCGCCGGCCTGGTCGCCGCCGCGATCGTGGTCGCCGCGGTGGTCGTGCAGTCCGAGAAGCGCGCGGCCGCGGCGAGGGCCCGGGCCGGCGAGCTGGCCTTCGAGGGCTGCTGAACAGGCGCTCGGGCGGGCGAGGTCGAGCCGGCCTTTGTGCCGCTCGCCTGACGCGAAGCGCGTCGGCGTCCTCGCCACCCTTGCTCTCGGCGAGAAAGACGGCCGGACGGTGGTCTGCGGCTCGCGGCCGCCCTCGCCGAGTTCTGGCGCGCGCGGGACCACGCGGTCGAAGGCACACAGACCCTGACGCACATCTGCCAGCCGAGGCAAGCCAACCGACCTTGACCAGGGGTACGCGCTCGCCGCTCGCGGCCGCTTGCTCACGATGGCGCTCGCGGACTACCCCGCCGGGGCGACCGACGCTGAAGAGGCACTCGGCATCGCCAACACCGGATGAAGATGCACGCCAACGCGAGGCTCAGTCTGAAGGGCCGTGAGCTGCTGATCGAGCGGGTGCAGAACGACCACCCCGCGCGCAAGTGGATCGCCCGCCCCCGCGCCGAGGGGCGTGACGGTCTGCTGGATCGCTCCTCACCCCCGATGATTGTCGCCGATCGCACCGCGGAGCGCCGGGTCGAGGTCATTGCCGCGCTGCGACGGTTGCGGATGACCGGCGCGGAGATCGCTGAGACCCTCGACATGGCGCTCTCGACGGTGTCGGGGATCCTGACTCGGATCGGGATGGGCAAGCTCGGGCGGATCGGTCTGGAGCCCGCGCAACGTTACGAGCGAGCTCGTCCCGGCGGATTGATTCACGTCGACGTCAAGAAGCTCGGGCGGATCCATGACGGCGCGGGGCACCGCTTCACCGGCAAACCCGGCCAACGAAACGCGGCCGGCAGGCTGACTGACGCCGCCGGCGTCCGCCGCCTGCAGGTCGGCTGGGAGTACGTCCACATCGCGATCGACGACGCCACCCGCCTGGCCTACGTCGAAGTCCTCCCCAACGAGAAAGCGATCACCGCCGTCGGGTTCCTGCGCCGCGCCGTGACGCACTTCGCCAGCTACGGCATCACCGTCGAGCGCCTGATCATCGACAACGGCTCGGCCTACCGCTCCACAGTCCACGCGATTGCCCGTCGCGCCCTCGGGATCTGCCACCTGCGCACCCGACCTTACCGGCCCCAGACCAACGGCAAAGCCGAGCGGTCATCCGCACCATGCTCGGGCTGGGCCTACGGCGCGATCTACCGCTCAAGCGCGGAACGCAACGCCGCTCTCGCCGGCTGGCTTGACTATTACAATCGCCGCCGACCACACGGCGCCCTCAGCCACAAGCCACCCATCGCTCGCCTCAACGAGCTGAACAACCTCCTCGGGTCCTACACCTAGGCGACCGAACAGCGGCTCGGGCGGGTCGCCTCCCGACTGTTCGTTGGCCCCGGAGCCCAACTCGTCGAATCGCCCGCAGCCCGGGTTCAACGCCGATGCCAGGCCCGAGATGGTCGACCCGACATCGGCTGCTTGCGCCGATGAAGGGAGCGGCTGTCAGGGGCGTCATTGCCGGCGGCCGGTGAAGATGGTGGTTCCGCCGGGACCGGGATGTCCGTAGGTCAATCCAGCGGATCGGCATGCTGGTGTGAGCCGAACGGGGGGGTGACCGGGGATCCGGTTGACGATCGCGGGGGGGCGATAGACGCCGTATCCGATGAGTTGACCAGCGCGGTTGCTGGTCTGTTGGCCGAGCATGGAGCTGTCGCGCGGGTCGAAGATCAGCTCAGATGTTGAGCCGTTACTGGTCAGGGCCATGCCGATGCCACGGCGTCCGAGACGATCGGTGACCGTGCCCAGCAGCCGCACTCCGCGGATCGTGGCGGCGGCGCGGTAGATCGCGGCTCGTAGCGCGGGCGAGGCGTCGCTCTCGCGTAGGAAGCTGCCGACCCGGAAGAAATCACCTGACGGACCAGGCTGTCCGCCGTCGATTTGGGCCATCTGTCTCAGCAGCGCCTTGGGGTCCCGGAAGCTGCCCTGCAGATGAGAGGCATCTCCGAGGCTGTAGCACCCCGGCGCATACCAGGTGTCCTGCACATGAGAGGCCCCTTGTAGGACAGCGCCGTGCCATCGCTCGCAGGCGACCTTCCCGCTGGCTGAGAAGAACGACAGTCTTCCCGGAACATCCAGGACCCGGCCTGATCCAGCAGCGTTGATCCAGATCTGTCGCTGCTCGGCGACAAGGACCGTGCAGCCTGGGTGGTGACCTGCGATGCCGGCCTGGACGGTGTCCCCGGCCTGTAGCGAGGCCACATGCAGGTATTGGCCGGCGCGGGGAGCAGCGACGGGACTCTGAGCTGCGGCGACGCTCGCGAGGTGCCGCAGCACCGCCGCCACCGCGCTGGGTGGAGAGGTCGAGCCGGTGCCGACAACGATCGACACCGCAGTGGCGACGCAGATCATGGCCAGCGCGGCTGCCGGGCGCGCCCCGCGTCGCCGCCACCACGCAACACCGGCGCCGCCACGCGACCCACGCAACTCACGCCGGTCAGTCGCCGAGGTGCTGCGCCGTCCGGCATGCTCCCGACCGGCGTGAGTTGATTCGTGGGGGGCGTCGCTGGCGTCGTTGATTCCTGATGGGCTGGCGTCGATCAGTTGGGTGAGCTTCCCGCGCGCGGCGATGGTTACCGCCCGGGTGGGAGGAGGCTCTGCGGCCCGGAACCGTCTCAGCCGTTCAAGCTCGTCGTTCATCATTCCTCCGTTGGGGTGTTGCTCTCTGGATGGGCCGGGCCAACTCGACCCGGAGTCGGCTGCGCGCGCGTGCCAGACGGGAGCGCACCGTCCCCACTGGCACGGCGAGCGCGGTTGCGATCTCTTCGTAGCTGAGCTCAGCCCAGGCGTACAGCAACAGCACATCGCGCTGCGTCGGCTCCAGTGCCGCCAGCGCCTGGGCCAGTCCCGGATCGCCGCCGTCCCACACGTCATCCGTGACGTCCTCAGACACGTGCTCTGGTAGGCGATCGAGCCGCGCCTGCGTTTCCAGCAGACGCTGCTCAGAGCGCCAGTGGTCGCGCAGCAGATTGGTCGCGATCCCCAGGAGCCACGGCAACGCCCGCTCGACCCGGGGATCAAAGTTCGACCGACGCTCAAACGCCACCGTGAAGCACAGCGAAGCTAGATCGTCGGCCTGATGACGTCCGGCGCGGCGCGCGAGATAGCCGTGGACCGCAGCGAAATGGCGATCAAAGACCGAGGCGAAAACGCCTGGTCGTTGGATCGACGCCGCAATCAAGGCCGCGTCTGATGCCGTCGCCAGCAATGGAGATCGTTGGCTCACTACCGGTTATTGTCAAGACCACTCGGATTAGTTCCCGTACGAGCAGCCGTGTCAATGGCCATCGAGAACTCCCCATCCGCGGCCACGTTTTCTCCCCACTGGTGGCCATCTTTTCTCCCCGCTGGTGGCCACGAAGCTCCCCACCGCACAGGGTTGTTGAGCGGCTGGTGGCCACAAAGCTCCCCAGCCGCGAGTCGGTTTAGGGCAGTGGTTTGACCCCCTTGCCGGCGGTCGCTTGGGCGAGCCGGTAGCTCTCGGCCGCGTCGGTGATCAGGACGTGGGCGTGGTGCATGAGCCGGTCGACGGTCGCGGTCGCGATCGTTTTGGGCATCAGCTCGTCGAACCCGGACGGGTGGATGTTCGACGAGATCGCGATCGAGCGTTTCTCGTAGGCGGCATCGATCACCCGGAACAACGCCTCCGCCGCGTCGGCGGACACGGGCAGCAGGCCGACATCATCGACGAGCACAAGATCGGCGCGGATCAGCTTCGCGATCGCCTTGTTGATCGAGTCGTCGGCGCGGTGGCGGCGGACCAGGACGGCGAGGCTCTCGAGCGTGTGCCACGCCACGGTCTTCCCACGATCGATCGCGAGGTGCCCGAGCGCTTCGATGAAGTGGCTCTTGCCGGTCCCGGACGGGCCGCAGACGCACAGCACTTCGGCGCGGTCGATCCACTCCAGCGTCCGCAGCGCGTTCTGCGTCGGTTGGGGGATCGCGGAGGCCTGGGGTTCCCAGGCGTCGAACGTCTTGCCGGCCGGCAGTCCGGACGCTTTGCGGCGCGTCGAGATCGTGGCGTGGTCACGGCCGGCGGCTTCCTCGGCGAGCAGGACGCGGAGCACTTCGGCGGGTTCCCACCGCTGGCTGGTGGCGGTCGCGATCACGTCGGGTGCCGCTCTGCGGACGTATGGGAGCCGCAGTCGGCGCAGCAGCCGATCAAGCTCATCGGGCAGCGGCGGTGGCGGCGGCGTCGTGATCGTCATGCCCGGCTCCCGAATCCGTCCCACGCTCGGGTCGAGCGCTGCAGCGAGGACTGCTCGCGCGCGGGGAACAAGAGCAGCTCGCCACCGGTGTGCGGCTGGTGAGCGAGGATGCTGGCGAGGTCCCCGTCGGCGAACCGGCCCGCTTGGGCGCAGGTCTCCAGCGCCCGGTTGACCTCGTCGGCGCCGTGCAGCTTTGAGAGATCGACCGCCTCGGCGAGCTTGCGCCGCAGCCGCTGCGTCCCAGCCGCGGCAGCCTTGACCAGCCAGCTCTCCGCGGCCGGGCCGATCTGGAGGAACGCCTGCTCCTCGGCGGTCTGCGCACGCGGCCGACGTTGCAGCGCGCCGGGCGGCTTGGGCGGGTAGTGCTCGTCGCTGATCGCTGGGCGGCCGGGCGTGGTCAACCGGTGACGGGCGACCTCCGCAGGCCCGCGGTCAGGGTGCACGTGAATCACGATCAGCTCCTCACCATCGACCCGCGCCCAGACGCGCTGGTCGATCAGCTCGTGTGGCACTGAGTAGCGAGCACTCCCGACCGAGATGACCGACTGCCAGTTCACCTTCCGCGTCTCCCCGAAGCAGACGGTGTGCGCCACTCGCGGGAGACGGTGCAACCGCTCGTGCTCGGTCGCCAGCCGGATCACCGGCGGCTCCATCGTCGCGCGGTGCGGCCGCGTGTTGACATCCGCCATCCACCGCTCGCAGGCCGCCTCGAGCTCCGCCCACGATCCATAGGCGGGCCGGAGATTCTGATCGCTCGGGAGTAGATCAGCCTTCGCGATCCTGACGGTCGCTTCGCTGCCGCCCTTGCTCTGCGGGTCGGCCGGCACGCACGTCGTGATCGTCACCCCGTAGTGGCGGGCGACCGAGACGATCTGCGAGTTGCGGACCGCGATCCCGCACACATGATCCACCGACACCGTCTTCTCGTTGTCGGTCAGCACATAGGTCGGCGCTCCACCGAAGCAGCGCAGCGCCCGGTCTAGGCCGATCACCACACTCGGGAGCGTCTTGTCGCGCAACGGCACCACGACCCGGAACCGCGACCACGCCAGCCACGCGCAGAACAGCACCGTCTTGCGGCCATCGACGACCGGCCCATCGCCATAGTCGAACTGCATCCACAAGCCCGGCTCCGGCATCCACGGCCGCGTCACCCGCCCGTGCTCGCGCCGCCACCGACGCTTCGAGACAGCCACCCACCGTCGGGTCGTGCGCGGCGCGCCGAGATAACCGAGCGCGACCAGCCGCTCGTGAGCCTTGTCCGCCCGGATCTTGCCGTGCGAGCGGTCCACCAGCTCATCGATCTTCTGCTGGAACTCGCCGTGCATCGCCGGTCGTTGCCGATCGAGCCGCGGCAACAACCCGAGGTCTCGCTGACGCACCCAGTGCGCCACCGTCTTGTGATCACAGCCCGCCAGCAGCGCCGCACCGCGCAGCGACCCGGCCAGGTCGTATGCCTCCAGGATCTCCATCACTTCCTCCGGTTTCTTCACGCGGCCTCCACGCCTCAGAGCTCAAGTTCGAGCCCAGCGTGGCAACCGACAGATTCAGGAAAACCGTGGGGAGAAAGATGGCCGCCCACGGGGAGAAATCCTGGCCGTCAGTGGGGAGTTTCAGTGGCCGCCCGTGGGGAGGTTCTCATGGCCGCCGTCACAGCCGCCGGAGCACCATCGATGCGATGCGTTTCTGAGCTTCACGAACAGGTGGACTCTCGCTCGGTCGCCGACCATCGCAGGGCACCGTGCTGCGTTCAGCGACCCGGAAGAGCCGGCACCCGTTCCGGAGCCCGGCCCTGCATTCGCTTTGGCGCGGGTCTGCGAGGCATCCGAGGCCGCCGGCGCCGCGCGCTCTCTCCTGCACCACAGCGGCGGTCCTCGAATCTGAAGGAGTGCGACTCGGCGGGACTTGAGACCTGCCGCGGCGCCTGTGCTATGCAGGGCAGACCGGGTGATAGCCACGTTTAGGCATGAGGTCGTGCCATTCTGAACGGGTGAGGTCGCGTCCGGCGGCTCGGCATGCGAAGCGCTCCCAGGTCCGCACGTCCGTCGGCCACTCGACCGCGTTTGACTGCAGGTCGATCAGGACCTGGCCGTTGGGCTCGAACGACACGGCAGGAACGGTCCCGCGAAACGGGCCGAACGCGCCGCCTAGGCGCTTGCGGGAGCGGAGGTCCCAGAGGCTGGCGGTGTGGTCGTTAGAAGAAACCGCGAAGCTGTGTCCATCGGGCGAGAATGAAACCTGCGCGACGATGCCAGCCGCCACCTGAATAGGCGCCGCAGTCTGCCTGCCGGTGCGAGCGTCGAGCAGTAGGAGTTTTCCGTCTCCTGTACCGACGCCGAGGAGCCGCGAGTTCGGCGAGAGATCGAATGCCGCGGCGCCCAAGTCACCGCCGTGGCTGAAGAGTTGACGGCCCGCGCGGGTGTCCCACGCGACCAGCGTCGACCCCGAACCTGACCAACAGCAGCCGAGCGCGACGAGCTCACGTCCGTCGCGAGTGAACTCGACCCCATTCGGGCCGTGCCGGACAATGTGGCTCTGGAGTACCTTGCCGGTGGCGATCTGCACGATCTCGACGCGGGTGTCAGGATTGCGCGCGGCCTGGGTCTGGACGGCGAGTAGCCTGCCGTCGGGGCTGGCGGCCGTCCACCACACCGGGTCTGTGAAGCGCAGCGTGCGGGTGACGCGGCCGGTGCTCAGGTCCCAAAGGGTGACCAGCCGGTTGGTGCCGCCCGTGATGAGCGTGCGGCCATCCGGGAGGAAGGTGATAGCGGCCGAGGTGGCACCGTTTCGAGCGGGCAGCGTTCGCAGCAGCCGCAGCGTGCGTAGATCGATGATCGCGACCGATCCGTCGCCCTGGTCAGTGGCCATCAGGTCCGATTGCCGGTTGACGACGAAGCAGGGTGTGTAGCCACAGGCCTGCTGAGGCCTGTTCCAGGCAAACGCGCGGCCGAGGCGCCGCCCACCGGACAGGTCAAAGGCGGCGATGCTGCCGTCCTGCTGGCCAGAGATGACGGTGCGTCCGCTCGGGTCAAGCGTCGACAGCGAGCGCGGCCCCGCCTGGGCGACATAGGTCTCGGCGATCGCGCCTGTGGCCGGGTCCCAGACATGCACACCGTCGGTTGCGCCGCCGACGATCTTCTTGCCGTCGGGGGTGAACGCCAGGCTCCGGATCCAGGCGGCCGGAAGGTTGGCGATCAGGGTCCGGTAGCGGCCGGTCCGCAGGGCGAGCACGGCCACCGAGGATCTGGCATTCCCGACAAACGCGTTGTTGACGCCGAGCGCGACGTGACGGCCGTCCGGGGCGACGGCCGGCAGGCCGCCGAGCGGGAAGCGGCGGATGATCCGGCCGGTGTGGGCATTCCACAGGATCGTGTCGCCCTGCTGGGACGAGCTCAGAAGCGCACCGGCCGGCGTGAAAGCGACGTGCGGGTCGGCCTGGCCGGGGCGCAGCGGGTAGCGGCGCTGCCAACGGATCCGTCCGCTGGACGCGTCGAGCAGGAAGAGCCGCGCGGCCGTCGGCTGGCTGTTGTCCCCGGGCTCGGTGACCCGGGTCAGCGCGATGTGGCGGCCGTCAGGGGAGTACGTGACGGCTTCGAAACCGATCGGCGCCTGGGGGGCGGGGCCGTGCCATGTCTGGATGCGCCGCGCCCGGCGGGTGGTGACATCGATCGCATCCAGCTCCGAACGCCCGACGCCGATCGTCACGACCATCAGACGACGGCCGTCCGGTGAGAAGCTCATCGCCCGCTCAGAGACCGGGTCGCCAAGCCGCACGTCCGGGCCACGCGGCTTCCAGCTGGCCAGATCGATGAAGCGCACCGCTCCCGCCGCGTCGGCCACGGCGAGCAGCCGTCCGTCCGGACTGACCCGCAACGCTGTGATCTCGCTGCGGGTCGGCCGGATCAGACGGATGAGAGCCGGGTTCTTCTGCAGGGCGGCGAGCAAATCGCTGCGGGTCTCCAACCGTTTCTGCAGCTTGACACCGGCGGCGGCGAGCAGCAGCGAGCGATCCACGTTCGGTTCGCTCAGCGCCTGCGCGCCGATCCGTTCGGCGTCGGAGGTGAGCGCCTGGGCCTGGGCGTGACCGCGCTGCACGAAGCTCACGACGCCCGCGAGCACCGCGACGACCAGCAGGATGACGCTTCCCGCCAGCAGTCCGCGGAGACGGCGGTTGGTGCGCAGCTGGAGGCGGCGCGCATCGTCGGCCCCGTCAACGCTGGCGTCAATGAAGGCGCGCTCGCTGGCGTTGAGATCTCTGCGATGAGTCCGCGCCCAGTCGGCCGCGGTGTCGAGCCGGGAGCCCCGGTAAAGATCGGCGGGCTCTCGGCCGCCGGCGTCCCACAGGCGGGAGGCGTCCCCGATCCGATGGTGCAGGCGCAGGCCCTCGCGGTCCGCCTCGAGCCACCCGCGCAGCGTCGGCCACTCGCGGATCAGGATCTCGTGCGCAACCTCGGCCGTGCCGTTACCGAGCGTGACCAGCCGCGCCTCGGCGAGTCGCTCCAGCAGTGCATCGACGACTTCGGGCGAGACTCCCTCCGGCACGAGCTCGTTGATTGTCACAACCCGACGCGATTCCGCGATGCCCTCGCCCAGCTCGGTGAGCCGTAAGAACATGCTGCGCATCATCTGACGCCGCTCGATCGGCAGCGATTCGAACAGACTGTCAGCGGTTTGGGCGATCGCCGCGCCGACGCCACCGCTCTGCCGGTAGCCCTCGACCGTCAGCGTGCGACCATCGCGCCGCTCCCAGGTGGCCAGCAGCGCGTGGGAGAGGAGTGGCAGCGCCCCGGACTCGCCGGCCACATCGCGCAGGGCCACCTCGACGAGCCCGGTCTCAAGTCGCAGGCCGACCAGGCGCGCGGGCTCCCTCACGGCTCGCTCGAGTTCGGCGTCGGTCATCGCGCCGAGCAGGAGCTGACTGCCGGCAACCGCGCGGGCGAGGGCCGGGTGGCCGGCGAGCTTTCCGTACATGTCCGCCCTCACCCCGATCGCCACCGGGCCACGGAGCGCCAGCAGGGTCTCGATGAACGCCTGCCGGCGCGCCGGGTCATCGCAGAGCGTGAAGGTCTCCTCGAATTGGTCCACGACAACGAGTTGGGCGACGTCGTCGCCGACGTTCAGTTGCGGTGAGCTGCCCGGCGTCAGCAGGCAAACCCTCTCTATGCCGACTACCTCGCCCGCCCCCGCCGCGGCGACGACGCCGGCCCGCAGCACCGACGACTTGCCACTGCCCGACGCACCGACCACCGCCAACAACCTGCCTGGCGCCAAGCGCCCGATCAGTTCGGCGACAACTGCCTCGCGGCCGAAGAAATAGTCGCGGTCTTCGGGTTCGAAGGCCAGGAGACCGCGGTACGGGCATTCTGTCGCGGGAAGCGGCGCATTTACGCCCGGACCCTTGAGCGCGTGGATCCGCTCGGCTGCGGCCAGCCCACGCAGGCGGTGCGGTCCGAGGTCCACCAGCGCGCAGCCCTTGGGTAGATGCCCGCCGACCAGCCCCGCGGTCACCGACGACAGGAAGATCTGGCCGCCGTCGGCCTGTCCGCGCAACCGGGCGGCGAGGTTGATCGATGGGCCGAAGTAGTCCGTCCCGCGGCGTTCCGCCTCACCGGTATGGACGCCGAAGCGGGCGACGATCTGCAGGCCGCTTGGCCACGGTTTGGCAGACAACGCGCGCGCCGCGGCAAGCGCTGCTTCAAGGGCCCGCGGTGCGGAGTCAAACACCGACACGGTCGAGTCGCCTTCGCCCATGGACTTGAGCAGCCGCCCGCCCTGCGCGGCCACACAATCGGCAATCAGCTCGTCATGTAGCACCAGCGCCTCGGCCATCGCCGCCGGCTCGGTATCCCACATTGCGGTGGAGCCCTCGATGTCTGAGAGACAGAATGTGACGACGCCCGTCGGCAGTGCCTCGGCCCAGCCCGCGCGGAGACGTTCGACCAGCTCCCCGGGCGTGGCGGGTCGGCGCGACGGATCTGTGGCCATCCCGAGGCGCATCCCGGCCTCGAGCTGCTCGGCCTGCGCGGGATCGATGCCCTCCCAAGGCGGCAGCACGCCGGCCGGTGCGGAACCGGTCAGCAGCGCGAACGCCGTGGCGGCCAAGGCATAGACGTCGCTGGCTCGTGACGGCGCACCATCCGAGGCGAGCTCAGGCGCCCGGAAGCCGGGAGTGCCGATGCGGCGGCGTAGTGCATTCGGCGCCGAGGACATCCCAAAATCGACGAGCTTGATCCGCCCGCCCTTGGTCAAGATCAGGTTGCCGGGCTTGACGTCACCGTGGATGACCGCCGGGGTCTGCGAGTGCAGGTGCGTAAGCGCCTCGGCCGCCTGCGACAGATACGCGAGCACGCTCGATGGAGCCAGTCCCGGCCGGCCCCGGTCACGCAGCAGCGCGGCCAGATCGGTGCCGTCGACCCAGTCCATCGCCACCACGTAGTCCTCACCGTCGAAAAAGTCCTCCCGCACGAGTGGAAGTGCCGGATGGGAAGGCACGGCAAGCAGTATCCGCGCCTCGTTCAGCAGCTCCTCGCGGCCCTGACCGTCCCGCACCAAGCGGATCTTCAGGGCGACGAAGCGGCCGTGCTGGCGATCCAGCGCCTTGACCACATGCCCCTCGCCGCCCACGCCCAGCGTCTCGAGCAGCTCGTAGCGCTCCTTGATCAGCGTCAGCACCGTCCGGCCCTTTTCCACATCCCTTACACAGTCTCCTACCCTTGTCACGTGAGCCCGCAGGTCGAGGTGATATTCGGCGTACGCAGCTGGCGACTTTCGCTGGACGGGGACCGCACGACCGTCGGCAAGGCAGCCGAGAACGACGTGGCGCTGGATGAGGATCCGACAGCCAGCCACCTGCACGCCATTCTCGAGCGGTTCCCGGCTGGGTGGTGCGTGACCGATCTCGGCTCGTCCAACGGCACGTGGGTCAATGGCGAGCGCATCTGGGCCTCTCGCCGGTTGCGCCCCGGCGACGAGATCCGTGTCGGACAGACTCGGCTGATCTTCCGCGACCCGCTGAGCGCCAGCGGCTCCGTGACCGAGGCCGAGGACGGCCCACCCTCGCTGACCCCCCGTGAGCACGATGTGCTCCTGGCGCTCTGCCGCCCGCTGCTCGACCGCGACATTTTCACCGAGCCGGCGTCCACCCGGGCGGTCGCGGAGGCGCTGGTGATCACCCAAGCGGCCGTGAAGCAGCACCTGGCGAACCTGTACGACAAGTTCGGCGTGGCGTCCGGTGACTCACACCGCCGGGCGAGGCTGGCCAATGAGGCGCTGCGACGCGGTGCGGTCTCGCTGACGCAACTGCAGGTCCCCGAAGACACATAAGTACTTACCGCGGTCTCTGATCGTGTCCCGATGGTCACTCGGCCATCGTCGGTGATGCGCGGGGCCATCGCCATATCCGGGTCGGGGGCAACGCGCTTCGCGGCCGGCAAGTGAACTCTTGCCGTGGGGCAAGCAAGCTGGGGAGCCTGTCGTGCCGGCAAGGAAATCCTTACCTCCGCGGCACCGCATTGACCACCTCGGGGCCATGGCGTGGACGTGGGTACCGGCGCATGCTTGCCACCAATCACCACAGCGGATCGGATCGCCGAGGCGAGCCCATCCCGGACCGGAAGGAAGTCACATGACCAGTACATTCGCTAATCGCCGCACCGCCGGGATCATCTCTGCCGCCCTTGCGCTGGGGATCGCCGCGCCAGCCGGAGCGAGGCCCTTCGACCTCAACGAACAGGGGTCCTATGTTCCGGCCGAGTCGGCGCAAACGCAGGCTCAGGGCGTCGCCGCGACGACCAGCCACACCAGCCACACCAGCAGCGGCATCTCTGACTGGGGATACGTGGCCATCGGGTCCGGCGCCGCTTCCCTCGCGCTAATCGGCGTCGGCGGAACGCGCGTGGCCGGCCGCCGTCGTCAACGGCCAAGCGCGACCCGGGGGTCGACCACCGCCGCGTGATCCCGAACTCCCGGCCCGCTCGCGTCGCCGAGCACGCCGTCCGGGGCGGGAAGATGCCGTCCGCGCTGGGGGTCAGGCGGGCGCCGGGCGGTCGACTCTCCCGCCCGGCGACGCAAGCTGACACCGGTATGGACCCGAATCAGCCGTCGATCATTCGTATCGAGCCAGGGGTCACTGCCGTCACTTCGGAGGGTGAGGGCCATCCAGAAAGGAACACCAGAAGCAGAGCGAGACTGCAGCGCGGTGCTCGTCGCCGCCCGCGCCCCGCCCGCTCGTCACAGCCCAGGCCGAACCGTGTCGGGCCGGCGTCGGCGGCATGCCTGAGAGCCTCATCGTCCCGTTCGTTCTGATCGGCATATGCGTCGGCACAGGCGCACATCGCCCGGTCGAACGTATTCCCGGCGCCGAGATAGCTGCCGATCGCGACCGCGTCGCCTGAGCGCGCGCGAGGGCCCAGCCGCACAACTCGCCGTAGCGGCCGAGGGCGTCCGGGTCAAGCACGTCGACGGGAGCAGAGCCCTTGCCGTCCCACAGCTGCGAACCCAGAAGGTGGGAGGGGTGGCTTTGGCATGGCCGTCGACGATCGCCGCTGACCGTTGGCCTAGGGCACGGGTTGGGATGGTCCCGTTTTGACCGCCTGGACCACCTCGTCCTCGGTCTCGGTGACCGCCATTTCTTGACCGTTAAGGAAGACGATCCCCGTCGCCATGCTGCACCCGGCCTTCGTCGATGGGGGAGTGCGCTCGGTCTGTTTGGGTAGGACGCGGGCGCCCCAGGTCAAGACCAGTGCGCGTCCACCTTCGGGTCGCCTGGCCCGCCGACCCCAGGACGTCAGGATCTCTCGCCGATCCCTGCGCAGCTGTCACCCGGCGGACTAACGGTTGCTTCCCGGCATCACGACCCGCGCTCACTGGCGTGCCGAATCGCTCTCAGATGTACAGGGACACGAAAGTGATTGCGGGACGATCGCATCCCGGTTGCCTGCTCTTAAGCTGGCGAGTGCATGGGCGCCAACGCGCTCGCCGGCTCGGGCGTAATCCTCGCCGGATACGAGGCGCACGCAAGGCACACCCGCATCCGACGGATCGCGCTACTCCGGGCGGCGTTGGTCGATGCGCTCGAGATCGCTCCCCAGGAGCGGCGATCGTCGCGATGGGGTCGCGCTGGGGTCAGGCCGGGGGTAGGTCATGGCCGCACGGCGAAGGAGCTCGTCGATCAAGGCGCCGCAGCGCTCGGCGTCGTCGAGGAAGGGGGCGTGGCGCCCCGGGACGATCTCGATGCGCGCGTCGGGTAGGAGCGCGCAGGCGCGTTGGCCGATCTCTGGCCCGCCGTACGGGTCCTCATCGCCCCAGATCATCAGCACGGGCACCGTCAGCTGCCGCAGTTCGCCGTCGGGGAGAAAGTTCTCCGGGCGGGGCCGCCCGAGCCGCATCGCGAGCCCCATGTGGCTGAGCATCGCCGTCCGAAAACCGGGCTGGCGCATGCCCTCGTGGACGACGTCGAAGAACCCGTCAGGCGCTCGCTCAGCGGCGCGAGGGCCGATCACACCGCGGGCTAGCGACCGGCGCGTCGTCGCGACGTTCGGTGAGCCGATCCGCGCGGCGAGCTGGCGCAGGCCGGGTGTGGACAGCGCGGTGAAGAACGGGTCGCCGTGCATGCCGGGCAGCGCGACGGCGGGAACTCCGAGCGACGCCACCGCGGCAACCCGATCCGGCGCATCGACAGCCAGGCAGAGCGCCCACATTCCCCGAGCGAGGTACCGACGATCGGCACCCGCTCGAGGTGGAGCGCGTCCAGCAGCGAGGTGAGCTGGGCAACCGCGTGCGCTCGCAACGATCGGCCGCTGTAGTCGAACGCGTCGCTGAGGCCGAACCCGGGGAGGTCGAAGGCGATCACACTGGCGCGTTCCCAGATACGGCATCAGCGGCGCCCACGTCGAAGCGCTCATGCCACTACCGTGCACCAGGACGAGCGGCGGGCCCTCGCCCGCCTCCAGGACGCGCACAGCAACCGGCGGATCAGCCAGACGCACGCGCCGGCTCGCGACCTGCACGCCACACGCGCCAAACAATCGGCGCTCGGCCACTTCGAAGGCCACGGTCGCGTGATCGCTTGCACGCTGGGGCATGACTCGGTCCCTCCGTCGTCGTTGTCGGTACTGAGATGATCCCGGTCATGGACGCGGTCGACAACCTGATCCTTGACCTACGCTCGCCTGCCTGGAGCTCGCCAAGTGCGGGGGCGACGGGCGCGGTCTGGCAGACGCGGCCTACCTGGGCAAAACCAGCCGCCTGGCATGTCAGCGATCCCAAGATCACGGAGGGCTGCCGCCCAGCGGGTTTCGGCTCATGAGCGGACGTGGGCGCGGTGGACCTCTCCGATGGTGAGCAGGAGCAGCATGGCGGTGAGTAGCAGCAGCGTCGGAGCGCTGGTCAGACGTTGGAGCTCGGCGAGCACGATCGGTGCAGCAAAGCCGACGTAGGTCAGCGCGTAGTAGATGGCCGTCAGGGACGCGAGGTCCTGGGAGGTGGCCAGCCTCTGGACCTCCAGCAGGCCTGAGACAAGGCATAGGCCGTAGCCACAGCCGAGAAGGATGGCGGCGGGGATAACCAGCGGCCAGTTCTGCTCGTAGGCGGCCAGGGCACCGAGCGCCGTTCCGGCGCAGATGGCGCTCAGCCCGGTGAGCGTGCCGCGCACATCGTCGGTTCGATCCAGACGACGTGCGAGGGGTTGGATGAGAACCCCGAGCGCCAGCGTCAGGCCGGCGATGAGCGCCGCAAAGCCGACCTGGAAGCTGCCGGTACGGTGTGCCACAAGTCCAGGCAGGACGGCAAAGGCAATCGATGGCGCTGCGAACACCCACGGGGCGCTGGGTGCGACGATTCGTCGAAAGCGGACGTGGGCCGCTGCGGGCACGCGCAGCAGGCCACGCAGCGAACGCTGATCACCTGGCTCGGCAATCGTCTCAGGCGCGCCGGTGACGAGGACGAGCGCGGTCAGCATGACTGCGAGGTGTGGCAGGTAGGCGGTCAGCAGTGGATGCGGGGCCCATTGCGCGAGCAGGCCGGCCACCAGCGGCCCGAGCCCGAAGCCGGCCGACAGCGCGATCGCGGCGCGCCTGGCTCCGGCTTGCTCGCCCGCGCGCGGATCGTAGGGCGCAGCTGATAGCTCCTTGATCCATGCCGTCCCGGCCGCGAACGCCGCACCGCTGCAAACACCGGCGAGGAAACGACCGAGATAGAGCATGGCCAGCGAATGCTCGCCCGCGATCAGGGCGAGCGACGCCACGATCGAGAGCCCACCGGCGACGCGCACGATCCAGCGCCGGCCGTGCAGGTCAGAGACCGGCCCGATCACCAGCAGCGCCGGGATCAGCCCCAGTGCATAGACACCGAACAACGCATCAGCGGTGCTCTCAGTCACGCCTCGATGAAGGCGATAGGCCAACAGCAGCGAGGAGAACTGGTTCGCGCCCCAGCCCACGCCGAACATGACGACCGCGACTCGCGCCCACGCCGGCAACCCCCTCAAGGCCGGCCCACGTCCCGACCGTACAGCGGGCCACCGCCAAACCCGAGCACTGTTCCTTGCCGAAATTTCCGCATCGACGTCAGCTTCGCATCACTTCCGATAAAAACCCGCGCGGCAGCGCAGGAGATGTAGGCTTGGGCGACGTCTGGCGAGGCCGTTTGACGAAGGGGTTGATCGTGTCCAAGAGGTTGCTCGCACTGGCCTGTGCCGTGTTCGTGACGTTCTCCGCCACGGCGGTGGCGGCGTCCAGCCGGGGGGATGGGTCCAAGCCCGCGTCGGCCGCCGTGACGAAGCTGGTGACGGGGGTGCCGCTCACCACGCTCAACGCGGTGGGGCTCGGGAAGGAGTGGAATCAGTTCACGGTCAAGAAGCTTCATGGCGCACAGCTGAAGGCCAAGGGTGTGCCGGAAGTGCTGGTCGGGACCCTGGCGTGGTGTCCGCACTGCGCGGTCACCAACTACGCGTTGGCGATCGCCCTGAGCCGGTTTGGCAAGCTGCGCGGTCTGCGCGTCATCGACACCGGTCCGCTGTTCAAGTCCGAGCCGCACGTCAAGGGCATCAGCTTCTACAAGACGCGCTACGCCAGCCCTGCCCTCGGCTTCAGAGACGTGATCATCCAAAACAACCGGGGAAAGACCTTCGAGAAGCTGACGAAGGCGGAGCGCAAGGTGTTCAAGGCGTCTGACCGCCAGGGGATCTTCCCTGCGATCGACATCGGCGGGGCCTACGCGTTCATCAATTCGGCCTTTGATCCGAACGTGATCGCGCACAAGAGCGCGCGGCAGATCGCCCAGAGCCTGGCCGATCCGACCAGCCCGATTGCGATCGACATCGACGGCTTCGCCAACCTGCTGACCGCGGCCATGTGCACCCAGACGGGCCAGGTACCAACCGCCGTGTGCACGTCCCCTGGGGTGGCGGCGGCCGCCATGAAGCTCCCGCCCGCGACCTGATCAGCCGCGCAGCGCCCTCGGCGGAGGGGGACGCCACGGCGGTGGCGCAGCCCTTCCAGTCCCACGCCAAAGGTCGGGGCGGTCCGAACCTCTCGTGCGGGGTCAATGCAACGCGGCCGTCTGAGGCCCGTGCGGGACAAGCAGGACAGTTGCGCGTTCGCTCGCGACCTGCCTCGTGGTCAGTTGTTGTCGTTGAGCACGTCGCGAAGTTTGCGCGCGAAGGCTTCGGGTTGGCCGGCGTATCCGGACTCACCGCCGAGGAAGCCACCGTGGTGGCTTGGGAACACGGTCGGTTGCTGGCCGAGCAGTGCGGCGGTGGCCACCGATGTGCGTCCAGTGAAGGTACTCCGGGATTCCTCGCCCACGGCGATCACGACGCGAGTTGGCGCCGCGGTCACCGCGTCGACGTCCGGCCGATAGCTACTGATCGCCCACGACCGGTCGGACAGCAGCGGGCTGCCGCGGGAGCCGTCGTCTTCTGCTGGCATCCCGAATGCGGCGGGATCCGGAGCGGACTGCGCGAAGTACTCGTCGGTGAACTCGCCTGGCCACGATGTCATGGCGACGAAGGCCGCCATGCCGGCATTTGACCCCCTGGCCTCATACACGTCGCGAACCGCGGCGCGGGCGCGCTCGGCCGCCTCGGCGTCGGGGAGCACCGGAATGAGCGGCGGCTCGTGCGCCACCAGCGTGACCACGTCGTCGGGGTAGCCAGCCACGAGCGCGAGGGCGGTGACGGCGCCCCCGCTGCTGGCGAACATCTCCACTGGCCCCGCGTCGAGCGCCTTGATCACGGCGTGCACGTCGCTCGCTTGGATCGTCGGTGAGTTGTCGGCCCGGCCGTCTTTGCGCATGCTGCGGCCCAGGCCGCGCGGGTCATAGGTGATCACGGCGCGGTCGGGGAACTGCGACGCCAGCGTCCCAAACCCGCTGGCGGTCATCGGCTGACCGATCATGAACAGTGGCGGGCGTCCGTCCGCCGTGGGCATCGCGCCGTGGAGGTCATAGGCGATGTCGACCTCGTCGGTTGTGAGCGTGTGCGTTGTCGTCATGCCGGTGTTGACCTCGCCTGCGGCGGAAACTGATCGTGCCATACCCAAAAGCGCGCGCAGGAACCGCACTCCGGACGATCGCTCTCGTCGTCCTCACGCCGAGTCGAGCGCCAGCGAGATGAGAGCGAGCTCGAGCTGGTCATCGCCGAACGCGCCTCCCAAACAGCAGGTGACGCAGCGACTGGGGGTCGACTCAACGGCGATGGTCGCATTGCTGGACACGCTCGAGGACATAGGCCTTACGTCCCGTCATCCACACGCCGAGGACCGGCGCCGCCGAACGTGCGCTGCTCGCCCCGCTCAGCCCGCAGGCTGCCGGTGGCACCCGGCGACGCTCACCTTAACGTGAATTACGTGACGGCCACCGCGGGTTTCGACGGCCTCGCGATCGCGCCTTACCGCGCCAGCCTCGAGACCACGTCGCGTCACTCCGTGGTGGTCGAGTCGGCTTTCGGGCTGACGTGTTGGAAGCCGAAGCGGCCCTTGATGCACAGGTTGCCGCGAGTGATGTCGTGGTCGTCGGGCGAGCTGACCTTGACGATCTGGTTGTCCTGGACATGCAGGGTGAGGCTGCAGCCCACGCCGCAGTATGGGCAGATCGTTTCGGTCTGGGTCTGACGGGACTCCTCCCAGGCATCGGCCTCGCGGAGCTCGTGCTCGGAGCTGAACATCAAGGCGCCGGTCGGGCATACGGCGATGCAGTTGCCGCAGTACACGCAGGCTGATTCGGGCAGCGGGTTGGCGTACTCGGTGGAGATGCGGGCGTCGAAGCCGCGCCCGGCGACGGTGATCGCGAACGTGTTCTGGTACTGCTCGCCGCAGGCGTCGACGCACTTGTAGCAGAGGATGCACTTGGAGTAGTCGCGGACGTAGAGTTCGTTGTCGATCTTGGTGGGCGCGTACACGGTGGCGGCGGTCTGACCGTCGGGTGTCTCGTGATGGCCGGTCCGCTTGCGGTCGCGTTCGGTGTCGGGGGGCGCCGGCGGGCCATAGCGCTCCGGGTGGGCGTCGTAGCGGTTGATGTAGTCCTGCGCGTCGCGGGTGGTGGAGAGGTCGACCGAGGAGGCCAGGAACTCGATCACCATCTTGCGGCTGCGGCGTACGCGTGGCGAATCCGTCGAGATGACCATGTCCGCCTCGACCTTGCGCGAACACGCGGGTATCAGGGTCCGGGCGCCCTCCATCTCGACCACGCAGATCCGGCAGGCGTTGGCGGGAGTCAGGGTCTCGCCGTAGCAGAGGGTGGGGGTGTCGATCCCCAGCTTGGCGCACGCGTCGAGCACGGTCGAGCCCTCGGGCACCTCGACCTGGCGCTCGTCGACCGTCAGCGTCACCGGGCGCGCGGGCGCCTGGGTGGGGGCCATCGGCAGTTCGATCATGAGCGCGCTCCTCCGTTGAACACTCCGAGGCGCTCGATCGCCGACTCGACTGCGGCTGAGGCGGTTTGTCCCAGCCCGCAGATCGAGGCGTCTCGCATCGCCTCCCCAATTTCTCCGATCAGCGCCAGCTCGTCGTCGACCGCTCCCCGAGTCCGACCAGAGACAAGCCGGGCCAGGGCCTCCTCCTGGCGCACGGTCCCGACGCGGCACGGCACGCATTGGCCGCAGCTCTCATCGCGAAAGAACGCGGCGATCACCATCAGCAGACGACCGATGTCGACCTGTTCGTCGATCGCGACCACGACCCCCGAGCCGAGCGTCGTCCCGGCGGCGCGGGTGTCCTCGAACGTGAGCGGTAGATCCAGATCCTTGGGGGTGATGAAGCTGCCGGCCGCGCCCCCCAGCAGCACCGCGCGCAGACTCCGCCCGGAAACCACGCCGCCCGCCAGTTCCAGCAGCTCGCGCAGCGGGGTCCCGAACGGCACCTCATAGGTGCCTGGTTGCTCGACGGCCCCCGAGACGCAGAAGAGCTTCGGTCCGGTTGAGCGCTCGGTGCCGATCTGGGCGTACGCCTCACCGCCCTCGAGGACGATCGGCAGTGTGTTGACGAGTGTCTCGACGTTGTTGACGACCGTGGGTTGGCCGAACAGCCCACGCTCAACGGGAAACGGTGGCTTGTTGCGCGGCTCGCCGCGGTAGCCCTCGATCGAGCCGAAGATCGCGGTTTCCTCTCCGCAGATGTAGGCTCCGGCGCCTTTTCGAAGCTCGATGTCGAAGCGCAGGCCGCGCCCGAAGATGTCGTCACCGAGCAGCCCACGCTCGCGGGCCTGGTCAAGGGCGTGCTCAACGCGCCGCTGGGCGAGTGGGTACTCGCCCCGCAGATATACGTAGCCGTGCTCGCAGCCGGTCGCGTAGGCAGCGATCGTCATCGACTCGATGATCGAGAAGGGGTCGCCCTCCAGGATCACTCGGTCCTTGAAGGTCCCGGGCTCGGACTCATCCGCGTTGCAGATCAGATAATGGGGGCGCCGGGGCTGGCGGGCCACGGCGTCCCATTTGCGCCCGGTGGGAAACGCGGCGCCGCCGCGGCCCATGAGCTTGGAATCAAGGACCTCGCGGATCACCCCTTCCGGGCCGAGATCAAAGGCGCGGCGAAGCGCCGTGTAGCCGCCGTGGGCGCGGTAGTCATCCAGGCTCTCGGGGTCGGTCTGACCGATCCGGCCGAGTAGCCGGAGTCCGGATCCCCCGGCCTGCGGCGGCAGCGCCGAACGCGGGCGCGACGGCGTCGTTCCGTCTATCACCGCGAGCAGACCGTCGGCATCGACCGCCGTCAGCTCGCGCTCCACGGGAGCGTCACCGGACTCGATCACCAGCGCGGCGGGCGCCCGGTCACACTGACCCAGGCACGGGCTGGGCAGCCACGTGCTGCCATCAAGGTCGGTTCCGGGGGGCCCGATCTCCTCGCTCAGCGTGGCGATCAGCGACTCCGAGCCGGCGCAGCGGCAGACCACGTCGTCACAGACATGCAACACGCGGGGCGCACGCGGCTCGACCGAGAACAGGGCATAGAACGTGGCCACCCCGTAGACGTCGGCGGGGGGGATCGTGAGACGACGTGCGATGTAGTTGAGGCCGCCCGGACTGATCCAGCCGGCATGCTCCTGCAGGGCATGCAGCGTCGGCAGAAGCTGATGGCGCTCCGCGCGCGCCGAGTGCCCGCCATGCGCGGCATGCCCATTGTCAACCCGATCCGCTCCGACCCAGCTCGACAACGGCGGCCCGAGAAACGCGTCCACCGCGTCGCGCTCGGCCGCGGTCGGCTCGGCGTCAAGCAGATGGACGTCCACGCTACGAGCCGATCTCGCCGCTCGCCACGCCGGCCGCCTCGCGTTGCCCGCTCCCGCGTTTATCGATGCGGATGGCGGTGGCCTTGAACTCCGCCGTCCCGGACTTCGCATCGTTGGAGTCGGTCGTCAGCACGTTGACATCGACGTCGTCTCCGAAATGGATCGTCATGAACGCCAGCCCGGGGCGCAGGCCCGAGTCCAAACGCACCGGAGCCTCGATCGAGCCGCGGCGAGAGCTGATCCGCACGATCTCACCCGGCTTGACGCCCAGGCTCGTGGCGTCCTCCGGGCACAGATCGAGCGTTTCGCCGCGGCGCAGCGGCGAGCTGTAGAGGTTCGTCTGCACCCCCGTGTTATAGGAGTCCAGTCGCCGGCCGGTCGTGAGCCGGATCGGGAACTCCTCGCTGAGCTCGTCGATCGGGGGCGCCCACGCGGTGATCGAAAACGGCGCCGGCGGGCCTTGAACCGGCTCCTCCCACAGCCGCCCGTGCAAGAACAGCGAACCGGGATGGTCGTCGCTCGGACACGGCCACTGCAGGCCCCCAGTCTCCTCGAGCCGCGCGTAGCTCATGCCCCGGTGCATCGGGCTCAGCTCCCGTAGCTCCTCCCATGCCTGCTCCAGGGAAGGATGGCCCCAGTCATGGCCCAGGCGGCGAGCCAGCTCGGAGATGATCCAATGATCGTCACGGGCGAGGCCGGGCGGATCAAGCGCCTTGCGCATCCGTTGGACGCGCCGTTCGCTGTTGGTCACCGTTCCCCCGTCAGCCTCACACCACGAGGCCGAGGACGGGAACACCACGTCGGCCATATCACAGGTCTTGGTCATGATGATGTCCTGGGCGATGAGGAAGTCAAGGCCCTCCAGCAACGCCAGGGACTTCTTGGAGTCGGCCTCGGACTGTGCCGGGTTCTCGCCGAGCACGTAGAGCGTGTTCAGCTCGCCCTCCTCCATCGCCTCGAACATCTGCGACAGGTGCCAGCCGTATTTCGGGGGCAGTTGCGTCCCCCAGACCGCCTCGAAGCGCGCCCGCGCCTCCTGATCGTCCTGCACATCCTGGAAACCGGGAAGCTTGTTGGGGATCGCGCCCATGTCCCCGCCGCCCTGGACATTGTTCTGGCCGCGCAACGGGTTCAAGCCCGACCCATAGCGCCCGACATGCCCGGTCAACAGCGCGAGATTGATCAGCGACAGGACGTTGTCCACGCCAGTGACGTGCTCGGTGATCCCCAGCGTCCAGCAGAGGATCGCCCGCTCGGCCCGCCCGTAGGCATGCGCCAGCTCACGGATCGTCTGCGCCGGGACGCCGGTCACCCGCTCACCCTCCTCGAGCGTCCAGTGTTCCACCGACGCGCGGTACTCGGCAAACCCCGACGTCGCGCGGTTGATGAACGCCTCGTTGGTCAGCCCGGCGTGGATGATCTCGCGGGCGATCGTATTGGCGAGCGCGATGTCTGAGCCGACGTCCAGGCCCAGCCACGTATCGGCCCACTGAGCCGAGCCCGTGCGGCGGGGATCGATGACGTGCAGCGACGCGCCGCGATGAACGGCCTTGAGGACGTGGTGGAAGAAGATCGGATGCGTCTCGCGGGCGTTCGATCCCCACAGGATCAGTAGATCCGTTTCCTCGACCTCTCTATAGGACGACGTGCCGCCGCCCGCACCAAACACCGTCGCCAGACCGACGACGCTAGGAGCGTGTCAGGTGCGGTTGCACGAGTCGATGTTGTTCGACCCCATCACAGAACGCACGAACTTCTGCGCCAAAAAATTGACCTCGTTCGACGCCTTCGAGCAGCTGAACATGCCAAACGAGCGCGTCGCGTCCTGCGTGCGGGCACGGGCAAGGCCCGTCGCAGCAACATCGAGCGCCTCATCCCAACTCGCGGGGCGAAGCGTCCCGTTTTCGCGCACCAAAGGCTCTGTCACCCGGCCACGTTGCTTTCGCATCCAATCACCTCCCGTCGCTCAAATCAGGGCCCGAAGGCCACGGGACGAATTTGTTCAAACCGTAGGAAAAGCGGAGGTGGCGCGCAACCCCGATGGTCGGCGCTCAGACCACTCACCGGGCCGGTCCGAGCACGGGAGTAGATCAGCCACCCAGCCCTTGCACCGCCGCCCACTTCTCGAAGGCCTCGGTCACAACCGTCGCGATCGTGCGCAGGTCCGCTGGATCCTCGACGAACTTCGGGACCGTGAACTCGGTCGCCTCCCCATCATCCCGAACCACTGGGACGGTGATGGTCTCAGACTCGTGATCTTGGCGGAAGGCGCCGTAACTCCAACGCTCAACGCCCGGTATCGGGCTGACCTCATGAGCTTCCACGTCCCACAGCCTACCCAGACCGGGGGAGATTTCTCACGGCGGATCACGACGGGAGCAGTTGCACGCCTCGATCGTTCCGCGAAACGCCGTCGGCGCGCGTCCCTGAGGGGTCTCGACCGTCGGCAATCCCAACCTGGCGAGAGGCTCCGGAACCGCTCTGCAAACCCCGCACTCCTCTCACGGCTGCGCCGCCGGCACCGCGTCGGCGACGAACCCGGCCATCGCGGCGGTGAACTCTCGCCGGCTTTGCTCCCAGGCGTAGAACATGTGGCCGCCGGTGAAGTGGCGGACGGTCAGCCGGCCGGCCATCTCCGGATCGAGCCGCATCAGGTTCCGGAGCCGGTCGCTCGCGTAGTACGGCGTGACGAGGTCGTAGCGGCCGTGTGTGATGAACGCCTTCATGTGCGGATTCAGCGACATGCCGTAGCGAAAGTCATCGGTAGCCCCGGCGGGCGGGACGAAGAAGTGCTCTGGGTCGTCGTTGCGCCACGACTCGTTCACCTCCTCACTCAGCAACGTGTACTCGCGGTCGGTCTCGACGCCAATCTCCTGGCGCAGCTGCCGGTTGATCGCCATCGTGTAGGTGGACTCGATGCCCGCCAGCGTGGGATCCGGACCGGCGAACGCCTCCCGATCGGGGAACGGATCAGTCGACGTGATCGTCGCGTCGTAGAGGCCGAGCACCTTCCGCTCGTCGCGGAGCAGCTCGCGCGTGAACCTGTCGATGGTGACCCGGCCCTCCGCGCGCGCGACGATCTCCACGGGAAGGCCGATGAGGTCGGCGAGTCGCCCGAGGACCCGCTCGCGTTCGACAGGCGGCATCGACGCCCCGCGCGTCAGGAAGGCGGCGTACTCGCCGGTGGCGAAGCGCTCCGCCTCCTGGAGGACATCCTGCGACCGGCGCGCCGGCTGCGAACGCGCGCGAGCGGCCGTGGTGAACGGCGGTGATGGCCATCGTCGGCAGGAGATCGATCCACCCGAGGACGTCGTAGTCGGTCGGCAGGAGCGTGGCGAACTCAAGCGCGGGGGAGATGAGGACCGCGCCGTTGAGTCCGATGCCCGCCTTCTCCTGCGCCATCCGCACAAGGCGGCCGACACGGTAGCCGCCGTAGCTCTCACCGGCGATGAACACCGGAGAGCCCCACCGGCCGTGACCGGAGAGCCACCGGCCCATGAACTCACACAGCGACTCGAGATCGCGCTTGTAACCGAAGTACTCCGTGGCGTCGCCATCATCGTCCTTCTCTTCCTTCTTCTTCTTCTGATCGTCGGTCTCGTCCTCGATGATGCGGCTGAAGCCGGTGCCGACCGGATCGACGAACACGAGGTCGGTGAACGCGAGCCACGACTCCTCGTTCGCCACAAGCCGGGGCGGCATCGGAGGCAGCGACCCATCGGCTGGGAAGACAACTCGCGAGGGCCCGACGGCACCCATGTGCAGATACGCCGAGGACGCCCCCGGCCCACCGTTGAAGACGAAGGTCACGGGCCGGCCAGCATCCCGCTGCGCGACGTACGAAACCGAGAAGATCTCCGCCGCTGGCCTCTCCTTCTTGCGCAGGACGATCCAGTTTCCGCTCGCCCGGTAGTCAATCGACCGGCCGTTCGCCGTCCACGTGGCGGTCATCTCCGCCCCCGCCGGCGGCTCGTGAACGGCGTTCCCGGCCGCCTTCAGATCCTTTGCGCCCTCGTCAGCCATCCGCTAGACGCTATAGCCAAAGCCGGGTTCTCGCCGCGGCTCAGGGCATTCCGAGCCGTGTCTGAAAGACCCGACGATCGATGTGGTGGGTCCACAGGACCTCGGCAACGTCGTCGGGCTCGTTGTCGGCCCCGGGTGCGATCCGGCCGGCGACGGCGATGTGGGCGACGTGAATCCCGTCGTCGCGCACCGCGTCGTGAAGCATCCGCGCATAGGCGACCTCGCCCGCGAACGAGATCCCGACACCGGCACGTTCTGGATACGGATTCACCGCCGCCCCGCCGGTCGTGAAGAGAATCGTCCCCCGCCCGGTCTCGCGCATCGGCCCGACGACCGCCTGGGTCGCGGCCACCGCGCCGAGCACGCTGAACTCCAGCGGACCCCGGACGTCGTCAACCGTCGTCTCCAGGATCGGCTTCATGAACTCGGGCGCGGGCAGCGGCGAATACTCCAGCACCTCGACCGGCCCGAGCTCGTGGGCGAGCTTGTGGATGGCCCCTGCCAGCGCGTTGCTATCGCGGATGTCAGCCGCCGCACCGGCCACCGGGATGCCGTCGAGCCGCAGCTGAGCGGCGAGCTCGACCAGGCTGGACTCGGTGCGCGAGATCAAGCCCACGGCGAAGCCTTCGCGCCCGAACCGCCTGGCCACGGCCAGACCGAGGTTGGGTCCAGCGCCGACGATCACCAACGACATTCCCCGAGCCTAGTCGCGACGGCTGGATCCAGGTCGGCCCCCCGGACAGTGAAGTGCGTCGGCGAGTTGCCGGCGGGAGCTGATCTCGAGCTTGCGATAGGCGTGCGCGAGGTGCGTCTGCACGGTCTTCGTCGTGACGAACAGGTCCTGGGCGATCTGTGCGTTGGTGAGTCCCTGAGCGGCGAACTGTGCGACCCGCAGCTCGGCCGGGGTGAGCGCGTCGGCGCCGGTGAAGGCGGCCCGCCGAGGACGTGCGCCCGTCGCCCGCAGCTCGTCGCGGGCGGCCTGGGCAAGCGGGGCGGCGCCCATGCCGTCGGCCAGCTGGAGGGCTTCGCGCAGCGGCACCTGTGCGTCGGAGCGGCGACCGCCTCGGCGCAGCGCGCCGCCGAGCGCGGCGAGGACGTGGGTTCGCTCGAGGGTCGAGGGGCTGTGCTTCAGCGCGTCTGCCGCATCGCCGAGCAGCGCTATCTGGCGGGACTCGCCGGCGACCGCGGCGGCGGTTCGCAACGCGAGCCCGAGCGCCCGCGGCACGCCGAGCGTCTGGGCGAGCTCCAGTTGCTCGCCGGCGAGCTCGCGGGCCTGCTGATCCTCACCGAGCGCGGCGGCGGCGAGCGCGGCGGTGTGCCGCCAGGGCACGAACCCCGGATGATCAATGCCGAAATCGTCGGCGAGCAGCCGGCCCGCCTTGAGCGCATCGGCGAGCGCGGCCATGGGGTCGCGCCGGGCGAGGGCCAGCCGGGCCTGGGCAAAGAGGGCGATGGGTAGGTCCATCGAGTCCGGGCGAGCTGCGACTCGCCCGAGCATGTCCGCCGCCTCCGCGAGCTCGCCCCGCTCGAGGCGCGCGTGGATCACCAGCACCCGGGACCAGACAGCACCGGAGTTCCAGCCCTCTCGGCTGGGGGCGAGCGCCTGATGGAGATCGGCCAGCGTCTCGGCCAGGGCTCCTCGATGGTACCGGGGGATGGCCCGGTGGTAGTTGGCGACGGAGGCGGCGAAGAACGATCCCCGCCGGCGGGCGGCGATCAGGGCCGCATCGGCGATCCGCTCGGCGGTGGGGAGCTCATCCGCGCAGCACAGGGCCTGCACGAGCATTCCCATGGGCATGCCGTGACTGCCGAGATCGACGAGCGGATCGGCCGCCGATGCCCGCTCGGCCAGGGCGCGCACCACCTCCGGGCGCTCGCCCTCCATCGCCAGATCGAGCACGACATGCGCGAGCAGGCTGGGATCGGTCGGCGGGTCTCCCTGACGCGCCGCTTCGAGGATCGGGGCCACGCGCCGTGTGACCTCGGGGAGCAGCGGCGCCCTGAACCGGCAGATGGTCAGATACTCGGCGAGGATCTGCTGAGCCACGGCATCGCGGGAGTCGAGCCCGTCCAGGAGCTCCTGCAGCGCCGTCGCCGCCGTCTCCTGATTCCCCGCGACGAGGCTGATCCGGCTCATCAAGCGCAGCGCCGGCACGCGCGCCCCCGGATCGGTGAGCAGTTCGAGTGCCCGTGTCACGTGACCCTCGGCGGCGAAGTTTCCCCGCATCGCCTCCGCCTCGGCCAGCTCGAGGAGGACATCCGGCCGCTCCGCCGCCACCGGTGGTTCGGCCAGCGCGCGCGCAAGCAGCCCGGCGGCGGCGTCGGGATCGCCGCGGAGCATGGCGCGTCGCGCCGCCTCGCGCAGGATGCTGACCGTCCACGGATCGGAGTCGGGCCGGGTCAGCCGCAGATGCGCGGCGAGCGCCTGGACGGAGCCACCATCGGCGGCCAGCAGGTCGGCCGCGCTGCGGTGCGCCCGCGCCCGCCCGAACGGGGGCAGATCGGAATACACGGCGGTGGCGATCAGCGGGTGCGCGAAGCGCAGCGGCTCCTCGGCGAGCAGGATCCCGGCGCGGGCCAGGGCATCGGCAGCCTCCTCGGCGTCAGGGGCGTTCAGGTCCGACAGCGCGATCGCGTGGCGCAGCGGGGCGCCGTCTCCGAGCACGGCGATCGCAGCGGCGATCTGCCGCGCGGCCTCTCCGAGGCGGGCGAGGCGCGTGAGCACCGAGTGGAGAATGGTCGCCGGGACAAGCTGATCGATCCGGGGGGCCTCGGCTGCCGTCGGGGCGACACGCTCCTCACGAAGCGCCCGGCACAGCTCGTGCGCCATGAACGGGTTACCGCCGCTGACCTGCGTACACGCGGCGACGAACGGCTTCTCTGCGCCGGGGAGCTCCGCTTCGATCAACATGCCCGTTGCAGCGTCGCTCAGCGGTCCGAGGTCCAGCAGACGGCAACCGCGCACCCGGCGCAGGGACTGCAGCAGATCGTCGCCGAGACCCGGCTCGCCGGTCCGGACGGCGACGATCAGCGCGATCGGAAGCTCTTCGATGCGCGCCGCGAGATGAGAGACGAACCGCAGCGAGGAACGATCCGACCACTGCGCGTCGTCGATCGAGATGACCAACGGCTGCCGAGGACCGGCCCCGTGCGGTCCCGTCTCGCCGGCGATGTTCGCCGTCAGCCAGTAGAGCCCGCGGACGAGCGCATGGGGGTCGGCGGAGCTCGCGGCGGCCGCGGGATCGAACAGCGACGCCGCCAGGCTGGCGTGCCCAGCGAGCAGCCGGTCTCGCTCGATGCCGGGGCCTGACGCGAGTCGCGCCTCGAACAGCTCCGACGTCACGCCGAATGGCACCTCCTGGTCGAGCTCGATTCCACGGGCGCTCAGCACCTCCATCCCGTGCCCGGCCGCGTGTTCGCACCCGGCGGCGAGCAGCCGGGACTTGCCGATGCCCGCCGCACCCTGCACCACGATCGCGGCGCCGCTCCCGGCTCGCGCGCCGGCGAGCGCTTCGGACAGGACGGCCAGCTGGCGCTCGCGCTCGAGCAGCTGCGCGCCGGGCACCCCGCCCGTCCCCGCGGCACTCACGGCCGGCGTTGGGGCAAGGACGTCTGGATCGGCCATTCCGGGCCGCGATTCTAAAGCCCTGGGGCCGCCCGTTTCGAGGATCACACGGGTGCGAGGCCGACGGCGTGGCAATCCTCAGCACCTCGCCGGGAAAAGATCGGCCGCATCTCCCGATGCAAATCGTGCGCCGCCTCGTCACGATCGGCGGCGATGACTGAGCGGGTAACGGTCCGGCTGGAACTCGAATTGATCGTGGACGCCGATCCGATGGCCGGAAGCGTGCATGGCCCGGGCGGGGAGAGCCGGTCCTTCTCAGGTTGGCTCGAGCTGACCCGGGCGATCGAGCTCGCCCTCGACGCCGCCGGCCGTCCCGACCCGGGTCAACGCGTCAGCGGCGCGCGCCCGCCGGCGCCCAGACGATCATGAGCCTCGCACTGGCGGCGTGGCGATGGCCGCGCACGGGCTTGTGAGGCTATGTGACGGCCACCCGGTACAGGTCGCGGCCGTCACGAGTGCACGGCGTCGCGCAGTGCCCGCTCCGTCGACCAGAACGCGAGATCCTCCCACGGGATCTCGCTGACGGCAAACGCGCGGACCTCGAGGCGCCTCCGGCGTGGTCTGCGGACGCCCCAGCGAGCGCGCGCGGTAGACGATCAGCACGACGCGATCCTCCGCGCGCGAGTAGACGCCGACGAGCGGACCGAGCTCGATCGCGATGCCGAGTTCCTCGTCGGTCTCACGCACGGCGGCCTCCTCCACCGACTCGCCGAGATCGACGAAGCCGCCGGGGAACGTCCACCGCCCCTGTCCGGGATCGAAGCCCCGGCGCAGGAGGATCACCCGTTCGCGGTCGTCGACCGGGATCGCAGCGGCCACCGGCTTGGGGTTGTAATAAGCGGCGTAGCCGCAATGCCGGCAGATGATCCGCCGGGGAAACTCGACCTCGGCCGGCTGACCGCACCGGGGACAGAAGCGAGCGTCGGCCAGAGCGGGGTTCAGGGACGCATCCACGCCCGCGATGCTACGCGCGCGACGCCCGCGGCCAGGGCCTCGGAGCCGCCGCCCGGCCACCGAGCGGCGGCCAGGTCAAGCGACTCGGGGGCGGTCAATACGCCCGACCGGCGTCAGTAGTAGTGACGCCGACCGCCGACGGCGCGTCCCATCGTGCCCAGGATGGCGAGAACGGCGCCGATCACCAGCACGATGATCCCCAGGGTCCACAGGATCGCGACCTTCGCGATGAACCCGATGATCAGGAGCACTATTCCGAGAACGATCATGACACTCTCCTTTGCGTGGGGTGGGACCTCCAAGCGATCGACGCCACGCTGTCGTCCGACGCGCCTTGGTTCTTCTACCCGGCCTCGCACCGGATCAGACTTTGATGCGACGCAGGCCTGATATCGGCCGTTGCCGGCCGCCCCGCACCGCGTCAGGCAAACCCGCCGGCGTCAACGGCCGCGCGCAGCGCCGCCACGTGACGGGTCCCCGGACCGCAGCATCCGCCGAGCATCCGCGCCCCGCGGTTCACCCACGTCCGCGCCAGCTCCACGAGCGCATCCGGGTCGACATCGACGAACCCCCAGTGGGGGCGTGTCCAGCGGCCGTGATGTGGATAGACGCCGACGGCCCCGGACCACAGCGGCGTCAGCATCGCCAGACCGGCCGTGACGTCCTCGATGTCGGCGTGCATGACGTTGACGGCGTCCAGCTCGGCGGTCAGACACGCCTCGGCGACCGCACGCGCGCCGTCGATGTCCGGCAGCGACTCGTATTCGCCGAGGTCACGGCCGGCGACCTGCAGGCTCAGCCCCAGCCAAATCGGTAGGCCACTCGCCTTCCGTGAAGGACTCGGCCGCGCCGGCGCGCTGCATCGGGCCGAGGCCGCTCATGTATGTGTTGGTGATGACCACGTCGGCTCCGGCGCGGATGTGGTCCTCGTGGATGGCGCGCACGAGTGCGGGCTGCGTGAGGTTGGCCAGAGCGCACCAGGCGTGGTCGTCCATCGGCGCTCCCCGCGCCTCGAGTTCGGTGCCCATCGCGCCGTCGAGGACGAGGATCGCGCCCGCCTCGCGCGCGGTCTGCAGCTGATGGAACGCGGACACAATGGCGACAGGTTGCCACGCTCGCACACCGCCGCAGCCTGAGCGTTTGAGCTAGGGTCGCCAAAATGCCCGATTGGTTCGACGAGCTGGCCGAGCTGCTGCGCATCCCCTCGGTGAGCGCCGATCGCGCTCATGCCGGCGACGTGCAGGCGGCCGGCGAGTGGGTGTGCGACTTCCTGCGCGCGGCCGGTGGCGAGGCCGAGCTGATCGACTGGCACGGGCAGCCGCTGGCGGTGGGAGAACTGCGCGCCTCCCGCGACGCCGATCACGCCCCGGCCGTCCTCTGCTACGGCCACTTCGACGTCCAGCCGCCCGACCCGCTGGACCTGTGGGAGTCGCCGCCGTTCGAGCCGGAGATCCGTGGTGAGCACGTCTACGCCCGCGGTGTGGCCGACGACAAGGGACAGCTGTACCTGCTGCTGGCCGCCGCTCGCGAGCTGGCCGCCGCGGGCGAGCTGCCCGTCAACGTGCGCTTCGTCTGCGACGGCGAGGAGGAGACCGGCGGGCATTCGATCCTGGATTTCCTCGCCGCCGACGAACGCCCCGCCCAGGCGGCGGTCATCTTCGACAGCGGCATGATCGCGCGGGGCCTCCCGGCCTTCAACGCGGCCACCCGCGGCCTCGTCTACTTCCATCTCACGCTGACCACCGGCGAGCGCGACCTGCACTCGGGGCTGTACGGGGGCGCGGCGCTGAACGCCGCCCACGGGCTGCTCGACACGCTGCATGCCGTGACCCCCCGTGACGGTCGGCTGCCCGCGCCGCTGCGCCAGGGGATCGCGCCGCCCACCGAGCAGGAGCTCGAAGGATGGCGGCTGCTGCCGGCGGGCGCCGACGAGCTCGCCGGACAGGGGGCGCGGCCGGGCGATCCGAAGGCCGCCGAGGAGTTCTACCTGCGGACGTTCGCCGAGCCCGCGCTCGACGTCAACGGGATCATCAGCGGCTCGCCGCAGATCCAGAAGACCGTGCTCCCGGTCCGGGCCGAGGCCAACGTCTCGATCCGCCTGGCCCCCGGCCAGCGGCCCGACGAGATCGCGGCGGCGTTCGAGCGCCTCGTCGGCGACGCCGTGCCCGCCGGCGCCGACCTGGAGGTGGCGCTCCTCTCGTCCGCCGAGCCCGGCCTGGTCGCACCTGACTCGCGGGCGATCCAGCTCGGCCAGACGGCGTTCGAGCGCGCGCTCGGCGTCCGGCCGGCCCTGATCCGCTCCGGCGGGACGCTCCCGATCGTGCCGGCGCTGTCCGCGCGGGGGATCCCGACGATCATTACCGGCTTCTCGCTGCCCGACGCCAACATCCACTCGCCCAACGAGCGGATGCTGACCGAGTACTTCCCGCTCGGCATCGCCGCCGCCCGCGCGCTGTTCGCCGAGTTCGCCGCGCTCTGAGCTAGCGCCCGCTCTCCAGCTGCGCCAGCCGGCGGGAGAGATCCTCGACCACCTCGACCAGATCACGGTCCTGCGGCTGGTGGACGAGCTCGAGCTTGATGCGGTCGGGGTCGTAGAAGAACACCGCGTAGTAGCCCGGCGTGTACTCGTACTCTGCCGGACCACTCTCGATCGTCGCTCCCTGCTGGGCCAGCCAACGAGCTCGCTCGTCGACGACAGCGCGCGACAGGGCGGTGAAGGCGATGTGGTGGACGCCGACCGCGTATCGGTCGTAGGGGAGTGGATGGGCGTCTGACTGGCGCTGGCGGATGCTGACCGAGCCGCCGCCGGCAACGCGGTTCAGGTACGTCACGCGCTCACCGCGCTCGCCGGAGATGACGCCCTCGCGCACGTATCCGAGTGGTCGTAGCAGGCCCCGGTAGAAGCTCAGGCTCTGTTCCTCGTCGGAGACGACGAGGTCGAGATGGTCGATCCCGTTCACGCCGGTTGACCCTAGTCGACCGTCAGCACAGCGTTCTGCAGCCGGTGGCTCGTTGCCAGGTACTCATCCCACCCCCTTGGCGCTACTAGGCTCGATTCATGGCTAACAAGACATGGTTCATCACTGGAACGTCCCGCGGCTTCGGCCACGAATGGGCGGCTGCCGCCCTGGATCGCGGCGATCGGGTTGCCGGCACGGCGCGCGACCCGAGCACGCTGCGAGACCTCAAGGAGCAGTACGGCGACGCCCTGCTGGCGCTCGAGCTCGACGTCACCGACCGCAGCGCGGTCTTCGATGCCGTCAAGCAGGCCCATGACCAGTTCGGGCGTCTGGACATCGTGGTCAACAACGCCGGCTACGGGCACTTCGGGATGATCGAGGAGCTCTCCGAGCAGGATGCGCGTGATCAGATCGAGACCAACCTCTTCGGCGCCCTGTGGGTCACCCAGGCGGCGCTGCCCCTCCTGCGCGAGCAGGGGTCGGGGCACTTGCTCCAGGTCTCCTCGATCGGCGGCATCTCGGCGTTCGTCGAGGTCGGCATGTACCACGCGTCCAAATGGGCGCTCGAGGGGCTCAGCCAGTCGCTCGCCCAAGAGGTCAAGGACTTCGGCATCAAGGTGACGCTGATCGAGCCGGGGGGCTTCTCCACCGACTGGGGAGGATCGTCGGCCCGTCACTCGGAGCCCCTGGAGGCCTACGCCGCGCTGCACGAGGCCTCCAATCAGCGCCGCTCCGGCAACACGCCGGGCGATCCCGCCGCGTCGGCCGCGGCCGTCCTGCGGATCGTCGACGCCGAGGAGCCACCGCTGCGCTGCTTCTTCGGCACCGCGCCGCTCGGGATCGCCACGCGGGACTACGAAAGCCGCCTGAGCACCTGGCGCGAGTGGCAGCCCGTGGCCGAGCTTGCTCAGGGTTGAGGTTTACGCCGCGGTCGTGCCGGCGGGGCGGCCAGCGTAAGCACGTGTGCGTGGCCCGGTCAGCCGCGCCTCGGACAGGGTCCGCGGCGCGGGGCGATTGCGCTCGACGGAGATGAGCGCGGCGACGACCTCCCCGTCGAACTGCGAACCGGCGTGCCGGATCAGCTCGGCGAGGGCGTCGTCCCGTGGCATGGCCTTGCGGTACGGACGGTCACGCGTCATTGCGGTGTACGCGTCGGCGACGTGGACGATCCGAGCCTCGAGGCTGATCTGTTCGCCGGTGAGTCCCATCGGATAGCCGGCGCCGTCGATGTGCTCGTGATGCTGGCGGACGATCGCCGCCGGCCCCGGCAGCCCCGCGCTGCTGAGCAGTTCAGCTCCGATGATCGCGTGCGTCTTGACGAGGCGGAACTCCTCGTCGTCTAGCGGACCCGGCTTGGCGAGAATCGAGTCGGGGACGGCGATCTTGCCGATGTCATGCAGCCGGGCCGCCGTGCTGAGGTCCTCGAGCCGAGCCTCGTCGAGCGCGAGCGCTCGCGCGATCTCGACGCTCAGGATCGAGACGTGGAGGCTGTGACTGACGGTGTCCGGATCCTTCTCCTGCAGGAGGTCCAGGCCGATCTCGCGCCGCGATTGGGCCGGTGTCTCGGACGGCTCCTCGCCCGCAATGCTGACGCAGTTCTTGCCCCGCCGCTTGGATGCGTACATCGCGGCGTCGGCGCGGGCGAGCAGCTCGTCACGCGTCGATCCATGCGTTGGAAAGCTGGCGACGCCGATGCTGACCGTCAGCGGGTTGGGGAGCGCCGAGGCCATCGACGCGACGCTATGGCGCAGCGCATTGGCCGCCGTCGGGGCGTCCTTCTCGGTCAGTCCGGGCAGCAGGGCGCAGAACTCCTCGCCCCCGATCCGGAACACCGAATCGCCGCTGCGGGTTCCGCGGCGGAGTGCATCTGACACGAGGCACAGCGCTTCGTCTCCGATCTGGTGACCGTTGAGGTCGTTGATCTGCTTGAAGTCGTCGATGTCGAACAGGAGCATGCTGAACGGCTGGCCGGCGGCCAGCTGCGCGGTCAGCTCCTCGTGGAACACGCGGTGGCCGAGCAACCCGGTGAGGGAGTCGTGGCGAGCCTGCTCCTGGCTCTGCTCATACAGCAGCGCCTTGTCGATCGACAGCTCGCCGAGGCTGATGAGGTGCAGCAACATCTCGTGGGCCTCGGAGCCGACGGGTGGCGCTCCGGCCACGGCGACCACGCCGACCGTCTCGCCGGCACCCTTGAGCGGAAATCGCTGCCATCGATCGTCGAGCTGCGGCGCTGGGCCTCCCTCGACGGCCCTCGAAGCATCCTCGCCGGCGCTCGAGAGGACCTTCCAGTCGCCGCCGCGGTTGATGAGGACCAGGCTGGAGACGACGGCGACCTCGGCGACGAGCGTGTCGGCGACCTGTCGGCCGACGGCGTCGAGCTCGAGCATGCCGGCGAACACGGCCGTCAGCTCGTGCAGCCGGTGCAGCTGGCGCAGCTGGACCTGCATCCGCTTGTGCAGCAGGCCGTTCTCGACGGCCAGCGCGATGCGGTACGCGACCGCGCGCAGCTCGGTCGCCTCGGACTTCTCGAAGGGCTCGTCCCCGCGTCGCGCCAGCAGCAGGAGCCCGAGTGAGCGATCGCCGACGAGCAGCCGCGCCCAGGCGACATGGCGCGGGGAGTAGGACGCAAGCCACGCGGGCACCGGCAACTCCGGCACTGCGCCGATGCGCACGGACTGTGTGTCCGTGGCGGCGTCGACGTCAGGCAGCGTGAACGGCTGCACCGGCACGTCGGCGGCGGCGATCCCCCAATGGCCGGCGACTGTCATGCCGGCGTCGGAGTCGAGGATCAGCAGCGCCATGTCGGCGAAGAACAGCTCGCCGACCTCGATCGCGACGCGCTCGACGGTCGTCTCCAGATCCTGTTCGGAGCCGAGCACCGAGATCACCTGGGCCAACCGGGTGGCTCGCATCAGCGTCTCGGCCATGTGCTGCTCGGAGCGCTCGAGGCGCTCACGGAGCGAGAGGAGCTCGGCGTCGGTGTCGGAGACCGGCGGTCCGGGCCGCGCGGGATCGGACATCGTCACAACGCCAGGATGGCGACGCTCGAGTTGTGCACACCGCTCGAGCCGGTCGTGCGGGCGAACTCGCCGTAGGTGAAGAAGCCGCACACCGACACGCCGTCCAGCCCGGCGCAGATGGCGGCGACCTCGTCGCCGACACGGTCGCCGAGCAGCGGAACGCGTGAGCCGCAGGAGAAGACCAGGAGCAGGCGCGGCGGGTCGCTGAGCGCTTCGACGGCCTCCTGGGCGGCGCGCCGGGCGCCTTCGATCAGTCCCTCGTGGTCGCTGGACATGACCTGCAGGATGCTCTGTTCGGCGATCCCGATGTTGAGGTTGAGCCCGCCGCCTTCGGGAATGAAGGCGTGCAGCTGGCGCACGTCGTAGCGTCCGCGCGCGCTCGGGCACCCGACGGGGCTGTGCATGATCTTCAAAAAGAAGTCGGGGTCGGTACGGTCCAACCCGTCGCCCTGCTCGGCGAGGTACGCGTCCAGCGCGGGCGTGCCGTCGAGTTCGTGGACGACGGTGCCCTCGGCACGGGTGACGAGCATCGGCTTGCCGGTCGGCCGCCAGCCATGGTCGACCGAGACGCCCATCGGACGGGCCGAGTTGATCCACACGGCGAGGATCCCGTTGCTGAGGACGCGATCGTCGCCGAACGTGTAGGTGCGGGTCCACTGCAGGTCGTCGGCGGCAACGCCCCCGACGAACGGGATCACGGCGGTCGTGACCTCGTAGACGCCGCGGGCGATCTCGCGCTGGTCGGGGGTGAGTCCGTCGGCGAGCAGCAGCAGCGCGGAGTGTGAGTGGCGATCGCCGGCGCGGTCGCGAGCCGTCTGCGCGGCCTGCCGGGCCGACTCGGCGACATCGTTCTCGTCGCGTTCGAGGTGGCAGATGCCGTACGAGCTCTCGTCGGCGCCCAGCAACGCGGCGACGCAGCCGTGCTCGACCAGCGCCTCATCGGTGAAGCCACCGGTGCTCGTGCTGCCGACGACCTGAGCGGGCGCTGCCTCGTCGGAGGCGGCCCGGAAGAGCTCGTCGATCTCGTACTTGGCGCTCGCGAACAGGATCACCACGTCGCCCGCCGCGGCAGCGCGCCCGCGCAGGGCGGCGCGCACCGCCTCGCGACCGGCTGTCTGCGAGTCCGAAGCTTCGCTGTGACCGGTCAGGCGCGGGTCCGCGCGCTCGGCGATTGGAGAACGTGCGTTGACCATGAACAAGCATCGAACGAAACGGCTCAACACTTGAGTGGTTCGCATCATGTCGACCTGGGTGCAGGGTCTGGCCGCTCCCCCGGTAGGTCATCTCGAAGTCCACGGGAGACGTCAGGCGGGTGGGCGACACAGCGACTGATCCTCGGTACTGACTACGATCTGAGCATGGGCAAGCTGATGCGCAGGACCGTCTCGGGCGACGAACTGCTCGCCGAATGGTCGCCGTCCGATGAGGCCTCAGTCGCGGCCGCCGAGGAGACCTACCGACACTGGCTCGGCCAGGACTACGAGGCCGTGCAGAGCGACGGAACCTTCTTCCAGTCAGTCGATGACGATCACTTCCCCGTCGACGCCGAGCAGGTCATTCTCAGTACGGGAATGGGCGGCGGCTGACCGTCCCACCCTCGGGGGGCTCAGCGGATGCGTCGCCCCATCTCCGCGGTGTCATAGCCGCCCAGCTGCTCGACTGAGGCGCGAAAATCTGCGCTTTCGAGCAGGCGCCATAACGGTGCGAGCAGGTCGCTCGCCAGCATGCCCTCGTCGAGCACGAGGTCATACGGCTCGTGGGTGACGGGCACGAACTCGAGATCGAAGGCCCGAGCAGCCGCTCTGACGCCCATTCCGCAGTCGGCTCGATCTCCCGCGATCGCCGCTGCGACGGCCAGATGCGTCGGCTCTTCGCGTGCGTACCCGGTGATCGCCGTGCGGTCGATGCCCTCGCGAACCAGCTCGTAGTCCAGCAGCACGCGCGTCCCGGCGCCGCGCTGACGATTGACGTAGCGAAGACCGGGGCGCGCCAGGTCAGCAACTCCGCGCAGCCCCAGGGGATTTCCCGGCGCCACGATCAGACCCTGCTCGCGATGCACCAGCCGCACAACCGCAATCGATCGTTCGCCGAACAGGCGATCGATGTACGGAAGCGTGTACTCGCCGGTCTGCGGTTCCAGGAGGTGCGACCCCGCGAAATGGCAGAGTCCGTCCCGGAGGGCGATCAGCCCGCCCATCGATCCGACGTTGCCCGAGACGAGCGTGACGTTGGGATCGATCGACCGCAGCTCGGACGCCGCGAGGTCGAGGATCATGTCGTGAGAGCCGATTGCCACGATGGTCCGCTCGATCTGCTCCAGGCCCCGCAGCAACGAGACCTCGACCGGCTCGCCCGCGTGATGGCCTTCCACGTCTGAGGGGACGACGAGCAGCCCATCGGCACGCACCAGGGAGGTCAGCACGCCGGCGCCGCGGGGCAGCGGCGACGCCACCAGGGAATCGCCGACGCGCCCCAGCCGGACGCGCACCCAGTCGTCGACGCCGATCGCGGACACCAGCTTGCGTGCCAGTCGCGCCGGCGTGACCTGCCGGTGTGCCACCGATGCTCCCTCGAGTTCGGCGATCACCGGCGCCGCGAAGATGTCGAACGTCAGCGACGCGGACACCGGGTAGCCCGGCGCACCGATGACGGGCGTCGCGCCGACCGCCCCCAGCACGACCGGATGACCTGGGCGGACGGCCACGCCGTGCACGGCCAGGACTCCGAGCTCATCGACAAGCTGGGCCGTGTAGTCATCGCGTCCGGCGCTGGAGCCCGCGATCACGATCAGCAAGTCGCACCCCGTCACCGCCTTGCGGATGGCCTCGGCGATGCGGGCCTGGTCATCGGGCTCGATCGCCAACATCAGGATCCCGCAGCCCAGCTCCCGCGCCTGGGCGGCGAGCATCAACGAGTTGGTGTCGAGCAGCTCGCCGGGGGCAGGGGTGCTCCCGATCGGTCGCATCTCATCGCCGGTCGGCAGGATCCCCACGATCGGCTGGCGGCGTACCACCACCTCGGTCGCGCCCGCAGCCGCGGCCGCGGCGACATCGACCGGCCGCATCCGGTGGCCGGCCGGAAGCAAGAGCTCGGTGGCGCTGATGTCCTCGCCGATCGATCGGACGTGCTGGTAGGGCGCGACGGCCGCGCGCAGCTCGGCCTCCCCGGCGGCGTAGTGGACGTCCTCGCGCATCACGACGGCGTCGAACTGCTCGGGCAGCGGGTCGCCGGTGTCGACCACGCCAAACGCATCCTCGGTCAGGCGCAGCGGTGTGCTCTCGCCCGCGCCGACGGTGTCGGCGGCGCGCACCGCGATGCCGTCCATCGCGGCCGAGTCAAACGGGGGCGATGACCGCGTCGCCCAGATCGGCTCGGCGGTGACCCGCCCGAGCGCGTCGCCGATCGCAACGCGGACCGGCGCCACTCGCTCCGGGCACTCCGCCGCCGCGCGGCAGCGCCGCCACGCGGTCTGGGCCTCGCCGAGGGGAACGTCGCGCAGAAACGGCGTCGTGCGATCAGTCATAGACGAACACGTCGACCGCCTCGCCGTCAGACAGCCCGTTGGCGTCCTCGGGAACGATCAGGTAACCGTCGGCTGCGGTCAGCACCGACAGCAGCGCCGACGGGCCGAACAGAGGCTCGGCGTGCTCTCCGTTCAGTCTGACCTGGACGACGTCCAGGCGTCCGGCGGCCGAGGGCAGGTTGCGCGACAGACGGGCGCGCACCGTTGCGCGTCGCGGTTCCGCGGTGAAGCCGCCGACGCGGCGCACCAGCGGCATGCCGATCAGCCGGAAGACCACCAGCGCCGAGCGGGGGTTGCCGGGCAGCCCGATGATCGGGATCCCGTCGCTGTGGGCCAGCAGCGTGGGTTTGCCGGGTTTGATCGCCAGGCCGTGGCACCAGATCTCCGCCTGCGGGAGCCCGGCGACCGCAGCGGCCGTCTCATCGCGTCCGCCGACCGACGAGCCGGCGCAGATGACGATCAGGTCGCTGTCGCCGGCGGCTTGTCGCAGCGTGTCCTGCAGAGCGCCGCGGTCGTCGGGGACGATCGCTGATGCGCGCGGCTGTCCGCCCGCCCGCGCAACGAGAGCGCCGATCGAGACGCTCAAGGCATCGCGCACGTGGCCGGGTGCAAGCGGCCGGGTCTCGGGTGCGACGATCTCGTCGCCCGTGGCGATGATGGACACGCGGGGGCGGGCGTGGACGGTGAGCTCCACGATCCCGCAGGCGGCGAGCATCGCCAGGTCCTGGGCTCGCAGCCTCCGTCCGGGGCCGACGATCGTCGCCCCCGGCGCAAGGTCTTCGTCGCCGCGAACGATGCCCTCGCCCGGCGCGACCGGTCGGGTGACCTCGATCGTGCCCGGCATCGCCTCCTGGGTGTGCTCGATCATCACGACGGCGTCAGCTCCCGCCGGGAGCATCCCTCCCGTCGGGACAGCGACCGCGGTCTCGGGGCCCACGGTCGCGTCGGCCGTCGCGCCCATCGTGACCCGTCCGGTGAGCCGTAGATAGGCGGGGATCGCGTCCGTCGCGCCGAACGTGTCCTGGGCGCGGACAGCGAAGCCGTCGACGCTCGAGCGGTCAAATCCCGGCAGCGCATGCTGCGCGTGGATCTCCTCGACGGGCGCGCGGCCGGCGGCCGCACCCAGCGTCACCGTCTCGCCGGTGGTGCGGTGGCGCGGACGAAACTCGCCCAGCGCTTGGGCCACAGTCTTGACGGTGAAGAATTCGCGCCCGGTGGCAGCCATCCGGCCTTAGCTTGGAGCCGGGGTGCGCTGGCGGCGGAGCACGCTCATCACCGGCCCGAGCGCGACTTGGCCGAGGCCGCAGATCGAGGTCAATCGCAGTGTCTCTTCGAGCCCGTCGATCTGGACGTCGATGCCGTCGGCGTCGGCGCCCTGCTCCAGCGCCTTGGTCAGGATGGCGTGCGCCTTGTGCGAGCCCACGCGGCAGGGGACGCATTTGCCGCAGGACTCGTTGCGAAAGAACCGCAGGACGTTGGTCGCGGCGGCGAGCAGGTCGGTCTGGTCGCCGATGACGACGACCGCCCCTGAGCCGAGCATCGATCCGGCGTCGGCCAGCGGCTTGAAGTCGAGCTGCACGTCGAGCTGCTCGGGGCCGAGGAAGTTCGACGACGCGCCACCGGGCTGGAAGGCCTGCAGCTCGACGCCGTCGACCAGACCTCCGGCCAGCTCGATCAGCTCACGTGCGGTTGTTCCCATCGGCACGCAGTAGACGTCGGGCCGTGCGATGTGTCCGGAGATGGCAAAGAACTTCAGGCCGGTGCCGCCGTTGACGCCTTGGTCCTTCCACCATTGCCCGCCGCGCTGCAGGATGATCGGGACGGCGGCGAACGTCTCGACGGAGTTCATCAGGGTCGGCTTGCCCCACAGCCCGTGGACGCCGGGAAACGGCGGCTTGTTGCGCGGCTCGCCGCGATGACCTTCCATGCATTCGATCAACGCGGACTCCTCGCCGAGGATGTATCCGCCGGGCGAGGTGAAGATGTCGATGTCCAGGCGTCGCCCCGACCCGAGCGCGTCATTGCCGATCACTCCCGCGTCGCGGGCGGCGTCGAGCTCGGCGCGGATCGCCGCCTCCTCGATCCCGTACTCGTGGCGGATGAACACCCAGCCCTGTTCCACGCCGACGGCGAGCATTCCCGCCAGCATCCCCTCGATCACGAGATGTGGCTGTTCGGCCAGGATCTGGCGGTCTTTGAATGTGCCGGGCTCGGACTCATCGGCGTTGCAGATGACGAACTTGGGCTCGTTTGACTGCGCGGCCACGATCTCCCACTTGGCCCCGGTCGGAAAGCCGGCGCCGCCCATCCCTCGCAAGCCGGACTCTTTCAGCGTTGCGATCGCCTGCTCGCCGGTGAGCTCCCCGGCGATCATCGCCCGCACGGTCGCATAGCGCGTGCCGGCAGGTGCATCGGCGTAGGGATCGTTGGGCCAGGTCCGAACCGCGGGCGCCCCGAACGACGGCGGTGTGTCGCCGGCGCGGGCTTGCTCGACGGCGCCCGCTAGCTCCGCGACTCTGACCGGCTGCTCCTGAACGGTGGCGGCGGGAGCGATGTCACAGCGCCCCACGCACGAGACCTCCCGGACTTCGACCTCGATGTCGTCGCCGAAGCGCTCGCGGATCTCGGCGATGTGCTCGTCGGCGTCGTGCAGCCAACACGACAGGTCCCGGCAGACGGTGACCTCGACGCGCGGCGGCGGATCAACCCGAAAGTGGGGATAGAACGAGACCAGCCCCTCGATCTCATACAGCGGTCGTTTGGTCTCGCGCCCCAGCCGGACGAGCTCCTCGCGGGGCAGCCAGCCGTGCTCGCTCTGGATGACGTTGAGCGACGGGATCAGGCTGGGACCGGGGAAGCGTCCCGCCCGGGCCTCGCGCCCGGGGACGCGGCCGTTGACGGTGGTCATCAGCGTGCGTCCGCGGTCGCCGCGGGCACGGTGGCCGGCTCCACCCGCACGGCACAGAATTTGAATTCGGGGATCTTGCCGGTGGGGTCGATCTCGTCGATGGTGAGCAGGTTCGCGGCGGCCTCGCGGAAGTGAAACGGGATAAAGCAGCTGCCGGCAGTCTCGCGGTGTGAGATCTCCACCTGAAGCTCGATCGATCCACGCCGCGACGTGACGCGCGCGAAGGCACCGTCGGCGATCCCCATCCGCTCGGCGTCGGCGGGGTTGAGGAACACGATCGCGTGAGGCGAGATCGCGTCCAGCGCGAACGACCGGCGGGTCATGCTGCCGGTGTGCCAGTGCTCGAGCAGCCGGCCGGTGTTCAACACGAACGGGTACTCCTCGTTGGGCAGCTCGCGCGCCGGCATCCACTCGGCCGGGACGAGGTGCGCCAGCCCGTCGTCGGTGTTGAACACGTCCTGGAAGAGGACGACCGTCCCGTCTGATTCTTCGGGGTCTGAGTTGGGATAGAGCTTGCCGGTCGGCCCCAGGTTGCCGTAGTTGAGATTGGTGTAGTTGGGCATCAGCGAGACGAGCTCGTCAAAGATCTCGTCGGTCGACTCGTAGTTCATCGGCAGCCCCACCCGGTTGGCGATGTCCTGGATGATTTCCCAGTCGACCCGCGCCTCACCGGGCGGGTCGAGCACCTTGCGTCCCCGCTGGACGCGGCGGTCGGTGTTGGTGTAGGAGCCGTCCTTCTCCAGATACGAGGAGGCGGGCAGGATCACGTCGGCAAACTCGGCCGTCTCGGTCAGGAAGATGTCCTGGACGGCCAGGAAATCCAGGGCGCTCAGGGCTTTTCTGACCTTGTTGATGTTGGGGTCAGACAGGAACGGGTTCTCGCCCATCATGTACATCCCCCGCACGCCCTTGTTCAGCGCGGCGCCGACGATCTCGGTCACCGTCAAGCCGCGGACGTGATCGAGCTCCAGTCCCCATGCTCGCTCGAATCGCTCCCACGCGGCGGGACGGTCGACGGGCTGATAGTCGGGATAGAACATCGGGATCAGTCCGGCATCCGACGCGCCCTGCACGTTGTTCTGTCCGCGCAGCGGGTGCAGGCCCGTGCCGGGCCGGCCGACCTGTCCGGTGATCGCGCACAGGGCGATCAGGCAGCGCGCGTTATCGGTGCCCGTGGTGTGCTGGGAGATGCCCATCCCCCAGTAGACGATCGCGGCGCCGGCCTCACCCCACGCGCGGGCGACATCGCGGAGCACGGCCGGTGAGATCCCGCAGATCTGGCCGGCGCGCTCGGGCGGATACTGCTTGACCAGCTTGGCGAGCTCACCGTAGTTGCTGGTCCGATCGGCGATGAACTCGCGGTCGACGAACCCCATCTCGATGATCGCGTGCATCACGCCGTTGTAGAACGCGACGTCGGTGCCCGGCTTGATCTGACAGTAGATGTCGGCGTGCTCGGCGACGCGCTCGCGGCGCGGGTCCACGACGATTAGCGTTGTGCCCCGCCGGCGGGCCTGCTTGAAGAACGACGACGCCACCGGGTGATTGGCGGTGGTGTTGGAGCCGGCGATGATCGCGACGTCGGCGTTGATGATGTCGCCGTACGTGGTCGACACCGCCGCCGAGCCGACACCCTCGAACAACGCCGCGACGCTCGAGGCGTGACACAGCCGGGTGCAGTGGTCGACGTTGTTGGTGCCAAAGCCCGCCCGGATCAGCTTCTGAAACAGGTAGGCCTCTTCGTTTGAGCACTTCGCCGAACCAAAGCCGGCGATCGCGCCCGAGCCATATTCGTCGCGGATCCCGACCAGCCGCGCGGCGATGAGGTCAAGCGCCTCCTCCCAGCTGGCCTCCCGGAAGTGGGGCATCACCTCGTCGTAGTCGACCAGGCCACCGGGCTTGCGCCGGCCCCGGCCCTCGCCCTTGACGTCGCCCGAAAGCGGCCCCTTGGGATAGGACTCCTCACGGCGGATCAGCGGGGTCGTCAGCCGCTGCGTCGAAGCGGAGTAGTCCCAGCCGTAGCGGCCCTTGACGCACAGGCGGCCCTGGGAGCCCGGTTGCTCACGGCCCTCGGCAAAGGAGATCGCCTGGCGCTCGTCGTCAACGTGGTAGGTCAGCGCGCAGCCCACCCCGCAGTACGGGCAGACCGTGTCGACCTGACGCAGCTCGGAGCGCGGCTGGATCGGGACCTCGTGCAGCGGCTTGTTCGTGAGCGCGCCGGTCGGGCACGCGGCCACGCATTCCCCACAGGTCACGCACGAGGAGTCGCCCATCGGATTGTTGAGGTCAAACGCGATCCGGCTGGCATAGCCCTTGCCGCTGCGGCCGATGACGTCGTTGCCCTGAATGTCGTCGCACGCCCGGACACACCGGTCGCACAGGATGCAGGCGTCATGGTTGACCGAGATCACCGGGTTGGAGTCATCGATGCCGCGACCCTGGCCCTGGGGCAGTCCGTCGGTCTTGCTGACCCCGTACTGGCGCACCAGCACCAGCAGTTCGTTGTCGGCGGTGGTCGTCTCTTTGGGATCGACGTCGGGATCGGGCTGGTCAGACAGCAGCAGCTCGGTCAGCGTGGCGCGGTGGCGGTCCAGACGCTCGCTGGTCGTGGTGACCTCCATCCCCTCCTCGCACGGCCGCACGCACGCCGCGGCGTAGGCGCGCGCGCCGACGTCGACGACGCACAGCCGGCAGACGCCGACGGGGTCATAGCGCTCGTCGTGGCAGAGCACCGGGATCTCGATCCCCAGCTCGGCGGCGGCGTCGAGGATCGTCGTCCCGTCCTTGACCGTGATCTCGCGGCCATCGATCCGCAGGCTTACGTTGTCAGTGATCGGGGTCGGTTGGGCTGCTGACGTGGTGGCCATCGTTTTCAGTCTCCCTCGCTTGCACCAATTTGTCCAGACGCCACGGCGAGCGTCTCCAGCTCGAGCTGTCCAAGCTCCTGTGACGTGGGCAGCCCCGCGGTGTCCAGTCCCCGGCCACGGTAGTACGAGCTGATCATCGCATCCAGAGTCTCCGGGGTCAGCGTCGCGGCGCGACCCGACTCAAGCTCGAGCGACTCCGACAGGAACCGTTCCGGAAGCCAGTCCTCGTCGCGTGTCCAGCCCTCACGCACATTGAACATCCGCTTGGCCATCACGATCCGCCGTGCGGTCCTGGCCAGCTCCTCGGCGTCCGTCTCCCAGCCGGTGACGGTGTTGAGCAGCGCCGCCCACTCGGCCAGCGGATCGGCGAACACCCCGCGCAGGAACTTGCACAGAATCAGCGAGTCCATGATCGCGGCTCGATCCTCGGTCTCGATCGCCCCGACGACATGCGCGTCGCCGCCGGCGAGCCGATCGTGGCGCCCCGACAGGTCAGACTCGTAGGCGCCGGAGCGGTTGTGGTCAGCGCCGCGGGCGTTGACCGCGAGACCGAGCGCCATCGCCTGCAACGTCCGCGGCTCATATCCCGGTAGCTCGAGCCCTTTGACGTGTGCGGCGAACACCTCCGATCCGCGGCCAACCAGACGCGAGGCAAACCGCGACCCCTCGGCCAGGAGGTCACCCAGGCCCTGCCGCGCACCGATCTCCTCAATCGCCCGCAGCAGCGCGGGACCGTCACCGAAGCGCAGCCACGGCGCGTCGATCAGGCCGTTCTCGGCCGACTCCATCGCCCACGCGATCGTCCCCCCGGCGGAGATCGTGTCGATCCCCAACTCATCGCAGCGTGCACTCGCGGCGATCACGGTATCGGCGTCGCTGACGCCGCACAGCGGCCCCAGTGCGAACACGTTCTCGTATTCCATCCGGGTCTTCTTGCCGCCCGGGCCTTTGTAGAGATGCTCGCAGCCGATCGAGCACGACGCGCACGAGCTGCGTGCGACCTGGCGCAGCTCGGCGATCTCCTCTGCCCCCAGGGCCGCCGCCCCGTCAAAGGTCGCGGCGGTGAAGTTGCGCGTCGGCAGCGCCGAGATCGCGTTGAACGCCAGCAGGTTGGCCATCGTCCCCATCTCGCGGTATTTGGCCGTCGCCGCCCCGAACGAGCGTTCGCGCAGATCCTTGGCCGCCGCCAGGACGGCGGGGGGATCCGCCGAAGCGACCTTCGCGCCCGCACGCACCATGATCGCCTTGCACCATTTGGATCCCATCACCGCTCCGAGGCCGCCGCGGCCGGCGTGGCGGCCGTCGTGAGAGATCGTCGCGTAGCGCACGACCCGCTCTCCCGCCGGCCCGATCGCTGCGACGCGCCAGGCCGGACCCATCCGCTCGCGCAGCTCCCGCTCAGCCTCGGCGGCCGGCAGGCCCCACAGGTCATCGGCCGGCGCCACCGACACCGAGCTGCCGTCGATCATCAGGACCGACGGCCCCGAGCACGCACCGCGCAGCACGATCGCGTCGTGGCCGGTCAGCTTGCCGGCGATCGCGAAATGACTGGAGGCCAGCGCATCGGTCAAGCGTCCGGTCAACGGCGACTTCGCGACCACGGCGAACTTCGCGCTGGTCGTCAGCGGCGTCCCCACCAAGGGCGAGAAGACGAACATCAGCGGCGCCTCGGGAGCCAGCGGCTCGACGCCCGCCGGGCAATACCGGTGCATCAGCCAGGTCCCGAGCCCGGCGCCGCCGATGAAGCCCCGCAGCACCGGCTCCTCCAAGGGCTCAACACGACTCGCGCCGCTCCCCAGGTCGACGATCAGCGCTCTGCCGAAATAGCCGCCGGGTGGAGGCCGTCGCATACCGTCGATGCTACCGCCGTCCCTGATTGGGCCGGTCGGCGCCCGCGGTACTCATCCCCCCGCGTCGGCGGCCATGAACGCAATCGTGTCGCCGGCCGCCAGCGGCAGCTGCCGCTCGCGGGTGATCTGATCACCATTGAGCGCCGCGACCACGTGCTCATCCAGACCGAGGCCGATCGCGTCCGCCACCTCACCGAGAGTCCACGCGCGCACCATCTGCCGGCGCGCACCCGACCGTGGCGCCAAGGTTCCAAACCGTTGCACCTGGATCTCCGGCGCCGGCAGCGCGGCCGCCCGCTCATAGTCCGACGGCTCGTTGAGGTTTCTCACCGATCCGAGGTCCGGGTCCAGCCGCGCCAGAGGGCCATCCCGCAACATCTCGGCGTCACTCAACCGGAGCACCCGGCAGCGCTCAAACAGGAACGCCGGCTTGAGCCGATCAGCTGCGACCAGCTCCTCAACCTCGTCCAGCAGCCCAACGCGATACGCCGCCGCCAACGGCTGACGGTAACCGCCGATCTCCGGAAGGACGACGTCGACGTCATCGGTGAACGCGCCGATCACGCGGCGGACGAACGCCGGATGCAGCAGCGGAACATCCGTCGAGGAGACGTACGCGACCGCGGCTCGATCATCGATTGCGGCAAGGCCGGCGGCCAAGCCCTGAAGCGGCCCCCGCCCCTCCCGCGCATCGGCCACAAACTCGATCGCGCCGTCAAGGTCAGGGAGCTCCTGCTCCGGCGCGCGCACGACGACGACGGGCCCGTCAACCTCCCGCGCGACAAGACCCGTGACCCGCCGCAACAGGGTCGAGCCGTGCCATTCCAGCGCTGCCTTCGGCGAACCCATCCGAGACGATCGCCCACCCGCCAACACAATCGCCGCAGCCTGAAGCATCAGCCGATGGTAGATCCGTCGACTGCGCGGCGTTCGCGGCATAAGATTCGCCTGTGGCATCGGTAGAGAACACGGGTCCGAGGATCCCGGTCGCCGAAGCGCTCGGATTGACCGTCGGCGAGGTGATGATCGCCAAGCCGAAGACCCTTCCGGCGACAGTTCTCGTTGGTGATGTCCGTGCGGTCTTCGTACAACCGAGCCACCGCACCGTGCTGCTCGCTGACAATGGCGTCTTCCGCGGCTCGATTGAACGTGACCGATTGCCCGCCGACGCCGACGACGATGAACCCGCCGCTCGTTATGCCGAGATCCGGCCGGTCACAGCGACCCCGGGGATGCCGGTGCCGGAGGCGGTCGCGTTGCTCAAAGGTCAGAGCGAGCCCCGGCTGATCGTGCTCGACGAGGACGGAAGGCGACTGCGCGGACTGCTCTGCCTCAACCGCGGCGCGCAGGGATTCTGCGTCCGGTAGGCGCGCCCGCCCTGCCCCTCTAGGGCGCGCACCCCGCGCGCGAGCCGGCGCGCTCGCCGTGCTCCATCGCGCCCACGGCCCGCAGGTGGCGGGAGACGCCCACCGGCCCCACCGGCCCGGCCGGCAGCTCGACGACGAATGCCGTCGTCCCGTGCAGCACGTGGTCCTGCCAGCCCGGTGCGGTACCCGGCAGGAACGCCAGGCAGGTGGCCCGCAGATGTGCCAGGTGGGCATAGCGACGGGCGACCCCGCGGTCGCCGCCGGCCATGTCGACGAGATCCTGGTGCTGGTGGTACCAGATCGTCACCGCCGGGCGCAGGCGGCGTATCAGCCCCATCGCCGCCCGGGTCTCAGGCTCGGATGCCGGCCGCGGACCGGAGTCGTAGGTGGGATCGGTGATTCGCTGCCACTGATACGGGAAGTTGCGGTTCAGGTCGACGCCGTGGGCGTTCTGGCGGGTGCCGGCCGCCGTGCCGTCGGGGTTGAGCTCGCCCACGAGCCACAGCTGCACGCCGGCCGCGGGGCGGCGGTCGGCCACGGCCACGAGGATCCGCAGGCCGGCGCATTCGTCGCCGTGGATGCAGCCCACGAGCAGCAGCTTGCGCGGAGCCGAGTCGGGGCCGATTACGCGGGCGATCAGCCGGCGGCCCTCGACCGAGCGACCGATGACCACGCTGCGGCCCGGGACCGCCGATGGCCGCGACGCGGCGGGCATCACCGCCAGGCCCGACGCCGCCGTGGCCGTGGCCGCGAGGGCGATGAGACGCCTCACGCGGCCTGGGAACGCCCGCCGCTCTCGCGAACGGCGGCCGTGAGCCGTTCGCGTGCGACGACGATCGCCCGGACCGTCGAAGCGGGCAGCAACGGTCCCGGCTCATCGTCGATCGCCGCCGACGAGCGTCCGGCGGCGAGCCGTCGCTGGAGCGCCTCGAGGTCGGTCTCGATGTCGATGAGCCGGTAAGGACGGGTCGCCAAGCCCGGGCCGAGGATGTCGCGCAGCCGGTGCAGCTCCGCGCGCACCGCGACCTCGTGGCCGGCCTCGCCAAAGAGCAGCCGGGAGAGCGTGCGGGCATCCAGCCCGTCGGGATGCAGTGACAGCAGCGCGACGATCTCCGAATGGCGCGCGGTCAGCCGGTGGATCGCGGTGGGCGTCGTCAGCGTCGCTCGGTCCCGGCCGAGAAGCTCGAGCCGGCTCGGGGTGGTCCGCGGGCGCGAGCGGGCCGGGCGGCTGGGGAGCACGAGCGTGCCCTCGCCGAGCGGATGGACGGCCGCCTCGCTGCCGTCGCGCAACGCGACCTCCGAGGCGTCGGCGGGGATCTCGATCCGGCCGGCCGCCCACGCATCGCCGTCCGGCCCCGCGCCGGTGGAGGCGAGGACGCGGCCGGACGGGCTGAGCGCCGCCGCCCGCCCACCGTGGTGGGCGGCGTGCTCGGCGAACAACCCAAGGATCCGCGCGTCGCGCTCGAGCATCTCGGTCCGCAGCTGCTGCTCGGCGAAGCGGGCGGCGAGCTGCACGAGCGCGAGGTTGTGCGGGTGGGCGGTGTCATAGGTGCCGGTCACGTCGATCGCGCCGAGCTTGTCGCCGGTCTCGGGGTCGTGGACGGGCGCCCCCGAGCACTGCCAGCCGTGCACCTCGGAGCGGTAGTGCTCCGCCGAGAACACCTGGACGGCGTGGTCGGCGGCCAGGGCGGTGCCGACGGCATTGGTGCCGGCGGCGCTCTCGGACCACGCATGACCGGGGGTGAAGCGGATCCGCTCCGACGCGCGGAGCACGTCGGGGTGGCCGTCTGACCACAGCAGGCAGCCGTCGGCGTCGGAGACCACGACGATGTGGCGAGCGTCATAGAGCAGATCGCCGAGCACGGTGCGCAGGATCTCGGTCGTCCGGCTCAGCGGATGCTCGCGCCAGCGCTCGCCGGCGTCCTCGGGATCGATCACCAGGCGGGCGCCCGGTTCGGCGGGGTCCACGCCGGTCTCCGAGCAGCGCTCCCAGGAGTCGGCGATCACCTCGCGCACGATCGCCGGCACGTGGCCGCCCGTGACGGCCGACTCGTGGGCGCGACGGAGCAGCCGCGCCCACTGGCGGGCATCGACCCCGGCTTGGAGACCCACCCAACTGTCACGCATCGCTCAGTGCTGATCGTACGCCTCCACGGCTCTCCCGACAGCGCTCCTAGACTTGTCAGCGTGGCTCCCGGCATCGTCACCCACACCCTTGGCCACGCGATCGAGCGGGTTCCCGGTCTGCGCCGGATTCCCGTCGTCAAGCTGCTGTCGGCGGCCGAGATCGCGCTGCTGGCCCGTGATCATCTCGGTCGCCTGACGCCCGGCGAGCGTCGACGTCTCGTCGCCCTGGTCCGGATCGGACGGGGCCGCCGCAGCCGTCTCTCCCCGAGGGAGCGCGAGGACCTCGAGGTGCTCCTGGTCAAGCTCGCGCCACGTCAGCTGATGGGTGACGCCGTCGATCGGCTCTCGCCGGTGCCGCTGCCGCGCCGCCTCCTGTACGGACGAGCGCGGAAGCCGTAGAAGCCATAAGCTCGCGCCGTGGCTTCACGGAAGAAGTGGCCCGCCCTGTTGGTCGTGGCCTGCCTCGCGTTCGCCGGTGACGCCACGGCACGCGGGCCGGGAAGCCACGCCGCCCCGGCTCGCGCGCCGGCGGCGACGGTCCTCCGGGCGCGAGCGCAGCTGACGTCCGGCTCTCCGCTGGGGACGCTGACCGGGAGTCGCACGCTCCGGATCACCGGTCAGGCCTTCACGCCGCACGCCGCCGTCGTCGTGACCCAATGCAGCACGAGCGCGCTTGCCGCCGCGCTCACCGCGGTCGCCGCCGCCCTGGATGACTGCGACGAGCACTTCGTCGCCGTCACCACGAGCGGCGCCGATGGATCGTTCGCCGTGCGCGCACGGGCCGCGCCGATCATCCAGACGGCCTCCGGCCCCGTCGATTGCCGCCGTCAGAGCGCCTGTCTACTCGGGGCGCTCAACCTCGACGCGCTCCAGGGCCGCCCGCTGCAGGTGGCCGTGCTGCCCCTCGCCTTCACGGCGTCGGCCAAGCCAGCGCCCGCCCCCAAGCCCAAGCAGCAGCCGCTGTCGGAGACCTACGGCTCGCCGCCGCTGACGGTGGCCCGTCCGTCGCGCACCGCGCTCGACGCCTATCCCGCCGCGGCGCTGGGCCCGGGGCGGATGGGGACGGTACCTCCGGTGCCGACCCGCGCGCTCCCGCGCCGGGGCGATCGCCGGATCCGCGGCGAGGGGCTGCTGGCGCTGACGATGAGCGCTCCCCAGACCAACTGGGCCGACCCCGCGGACACCGCCGTGGTCGTCCAGGCCCGCGTCGACCGCGGTCGGTGGCAGCAGATCGTGCTCTTCGAGGGCGCCCAGCCGTTCACGTACGAGGGCTTCACCGGCCCGTTGCGCACCGGACGCCATATCGTGACGGTCCGCATCCGCCGTGACCTCTCGCACGTGACCCGCCACCCCCCGATGGCGGTGATCGTCAAGCAGAGCCTGGTCGTGGTCAGGCCGTCGTCGGCGGCCGGACTGGAGCTGGCCCATGCCCCCGTGCTCTATGACCGGCGGATCAGCACCACGCAGGACACCCCCCTGATCACCTACGCCGACAACGTCCCCCAACCGGACCCCGGCCATCGCGGGCTGCGGCGCCTCACCTACGTCGTGACCTGGAGCCACGAGGATGCCGGCACCGGCTTCGTTCCCTGGCTGGAGTGGGGGACCTGGGGCCGGATGACCGACATCGAGACGGCGATCTCCGTGCTCGTCGACCACACCGGTCAGGTGACCGGCGCCACGTATCTGACGTGCGTGAGCTGTGGGCGCGCCTTCCCGGAGAACCGGACCGCCCTCGACGAGACCCAGGCGCCGTTTCACGGCCGGTGGTTTGCCGGCCACCCGGTCCTGCGCGTGGCCACCGGCAACAATGACCTGTCCGATGCCGGGTCGACCGCGCTGCGCTTTCAGCAGGCTTTGGCCGCTCCGCCCGCGCCCGGTCAGACCCGCGAGGGTGCGATGGACCGCAACACGTGGACCTATGGCGTGATGGGGCAGGAGCTGGCGCGCGACCGGGCCGACTACTCCACCAGTGCCCGCTCGGCCGGTCCGGGAGATCCTCGCCAGTACCTGATCGTCGCGCTGGACAGCTCCGCGCAGCGGGCGGCCGCCGTCGGCGTCGACCTGCGTCTCGCCGGCTCTTCTGAGATCTACAGCAGCGATCTGCAGACCACGTACCCGCTGTACGCCGGAGGTGTGGGACGCACGGTTGTCAAGGTCCCACTCGGTCAGGTGAGCCGGCCGATCACCCTGCTGCGTCTGCGCGTGCTGGGAGCCTCGCCGGCGTCGCCTCCGTCGCTGGCGGTGCACCGCGCCACCGTGCTTCAGTATGTGCACGGCAAGATCGTCGACCGCCGCACGCCGCCGGTCCAGGTGGTCACCGAGCCGGCGCCGCCGACCGCCCCGGCGACGTCGCCGACGATCGCGGCCGCCAATCTCGGTTCATAGCCTTTGCACAAATTTTGGCCGGCGCAGGTCACTTCATCGTGCAAGAAATGCGTTGTTGTGTCTGAGAACCTGCGATGTCGTGAGCCGCATCGAGCGCATCGCAAACCTCTATGGCGTGGTCGTCCCGTTTCTGGGCGTGCTCGTCGCCGTCGTGTTGCTCTGGAATCGCGCCGTCGATGTCACCGACCTGGCGATCCTCGTCGGGATGTACCTGATCACGGCCATGGGGGTGACGGTCGGATTTCACCGGCTGCTCACCCACCGGGCGTTCGCCACGCACCGGTGGCTGGAGCGGGCATTTGCCGTCGCCGGCTCCCTCGCGGTGCAGGGCTCGGTGATGGACTGGGTCGCCGATCACCGCAAGCACCACGCCCACACCGATCGCGAGGGGGATCCGCACAGTCCCCACGTCGGCCACGGCAGCGGGCTCTCCGGTCTGTGGCACGCGCACGTCGGCTGGTTGCTCGAGACCCAGGGGCAAGCCGACTGGAAGCGCTATGCCGCCGACCTCTACGAGGATCCGGGGATGCGAGCGATCGGCCGGCGCTTCGAGCTCATCGCCCTCATCTCGCTCCTGATCCCGACCGTCGCCGGCTTCGTCCTGCATGGCTTCACCGCCGGCGGCGCAGCGCGTGGCCTGGTGTGGGGCGGTCTCGTGCGGATCTTCTTCGTCCATCACGTGACCTGGTCGGTCAACTCGATCTGCCACTTCTTCGGCCGTCGCCGCTTCGATGTCGACGACCACTCCACCAACGTCGGCTGGCTGGCCGTGCTCTCACTCGGCGAGTCGTGGCATCACAACCATCACGCCTTCCCGCGGTCGGCCTATCACGGCCTGCGGACCTGGGAGATCGACCCCTCGGGGCTGATCATCTCCGCCATGGAGCGCGCCGGCCTGGCGTGGAACGTCGTGCGCATCACGCCGGAGCGCCAACGCGCGCGGGCGGCCACTGAAGCGGCCGGTTAGTCCCGCCGCTCGGCGGCGACGCAGTCACGACACAGCCCGGAGATCATCAGTTCGACCGACTGTGCCGCGAACCCGCGCTGGGCCGCCGCGCTGAGCAGGGCAGCGGTGTCCAATTCGCCGTCGAGATCGTCGACGCGCCCGCAGCGGCGGCAGACCATGTGCTGATGGGGGTCCGTGCGCCCGTCGTACAGGGTCGGGCCCGCGCCGCCGTTGACGCGCCGGGCGAGACCCAGGTCGACGAGCAGGTCGAGCGTCGCGTAGACGGTCGGGATCGAGGTGCCGGGCAGCTCCTCGCGGACGGCGGTGCCGATCTGCTCGGCGGTGGCGTGGTGAGCGCGACGGCGCAGCTCGCGCAGGATCACCAGCCGCTGCGGGGTGGCCCGCTGCCCGCGCTGGTGCAGGATCGTCGTGAGGTCGTCGGGGGGTCGGAGCGTCATAAGGGAACCCTTATTCTAACACCGTTGTTATAGTGAGTCTCATCGTGGAGACTTTCAGTCAGATGAAGAACATCGACGAGCGCGCGTTCCTGCTGCGCTTCGTCCAGCCGGGACTGGTCGGGCTGATCGACGGCACGCTCTCCACGCTGGCGCCGATCTTCGCCGCGGCGCTCCTATCGGGATCGCACGCCGCCCTGTTCGTCGGGCTGGCCACCGCCGTCGGGGCCGGCATCAGCATGGGCTTCTCGGAGGCGCTGTCGGACGACGGCACGCAGACGGGCCGGGGGTCGGCGATCGCCCGGGGCATCGTCACCGGAGCGATGACCGCCATCGGCGGCGTGTTTCACTCCCTGCCGTTCGTGATCGCCAACGTCCACACCGCGCTGGTCGTGGCCGGAATCGTGGTCGCGATCGAGCTGACCGCGATCTCGCTGATCCGCAAGCGCTTCCTCTCGGTCTCACTGCGCACGAGCCTGCTGCAGGTCGCGCTCGGGGGCGCGCTGATCGTGGCGGCGGGCGTCGCCCTCGGCAGCGCCTAGCAGCGCAGATCACGTCGTGTGCGTGGCGGCGCGGCGAAGCCGAGCGCGCAGCGGTGGCCAGGTCGTCTCGAGCCGGCGCTGTCGCCTCACGGGCACCGTCGGCATCATCGCGGCGAGCGCTGGACTCGAGCGCGTCCAGACAGGCGAGCAGGGGGCGGGCGTCGATCATCAGAGCACTGTTGCGCGCGGCGTGGGCGGCGAGGGCGGCCGCGGCCAGGTCGCCGGCCGCGAGCGCCGCCGTGAGCGCCTCCACGGCGCGGGTGAGCTCCTCGACGAGTGTCTCGACGATCTGCGGCAGCTCGGAGTCGAGCAGCTCCCGGAGCTCGGCCAGGCGGCTCAGGTCGAGCTCGTCGGCCATGCTCGGGCGCGGGCGGTCACAGAATCGGCGCTGGCCCCGGTCATCGCCGACAGGATAGGGGTGGGGGGTGAGATCAGTGGTGGAACAGGCTGCGCAGGCGGCGCGAGAAGGTGCCGAAGTCGTTGTGATGCGTGCTCGCCAGGCCGGTGACCCCCAGGAGCGTCACGAAGATGCCGGCGATCAGCGCCAGCACCGCCAGCACGATCGGCCAGCGCCGTTCCAGAAACACGCGCCCGCGGGCCAGCCAGCGGACGGCATCGGGGCCGGCGAACGTCAGGGTGGCGACGACGGCGAGCAGTGGGGCGATGAAGCACACGTTGAACAGGACGATGAGCACGATCTGGCGCGCCACGTCCAGGCCTGAGCCGACGACGGCGGCGATCGCCGCAAAGTACGGGAACGCCGTCGGCAACTCGACGGCCGTGATCGTGGCCCCGAGGATCGCACTCGAGCGTCCGTCGGCCTTGACCTCCGGCGGGGCGCGGTGCGACAGGTGCTCGCGGTAGCCCCACAGAAATGCCGACGCCGTCAGCATCGCCACGCCGGCGACGATCTCCAGCACGTAGCCCAGGTGCTTGCTCGGCCGCGGCACGATCGCCAGCACGAGCTCTCCCGGCCCGAGCGCGATCGCCAGTCCGCCGACCAGGTAGACCAGGAACACGGCAAGCGTGAACTCGAACACCTGCTTGCGCGGATTCTCGTCGTTGGTGGCCAGGTACAGGGCGGGGGCGATCGTCGTCGGGTTCAGCGAATCGGCCAACCCGATCGAGATCATGAGTCCGATCAGACGCAGCATGGCCGTGAATTGTCCGCGATCGACGACGGGCGCTACACTCAGACCCGGCGCCGGGGCGGCGTTCTTTTGTACGCCCGCGGCTCGGCCTTCGATCCCGTCACGACACCTCTCAAGAAGCGTTAAATGGCCCGTGGAGACGTCCGGATCGCTGCGACTCTCGCCTGCGAAGAGTGCAAGCGCCGGAATTACCAGACGAATAAGAGCAAGCGGAACAACCCGGAGCGGCTGCAGCTGCGCAAGTACTGCCGCTGGTGCCGGTGCCACACCCCGCACCGCGAGACACGCTGAGCAGGCGGTGAGGGCGGTCCGTGGCTCGCAACCGTAAACGCCGCAACGATCGGCGTCCGCGTCGGTCTGCCGACGACGCTTCTGGGCGGCCGGGGGTCGCGACCGCGCGCGGGCAGCGTGCCGACGGACAGCGTGCCGAGGAGGTCGAGGAGACCCCCGAGGCGTTGCAGCACGCCACGCCGGACGCGGAACTGGCCGAGGCGCAGCTGGCAGCCGGGCGGGCGCAGGCCGACGCGATCGAGCCCGAGGGCGACGTCGAGGAGGACTTCGACGAACTCGCGCAGGCGGCAGCACCGCCGCCCGATGAAGAACCGGCCGGTACGCAGCTATCTTCTCGAAGGGGGACGTCGCTCGCCCCCCGCGGCGCTGGCCGCCTCGTGCACTTCGTTCAGGGAAGCTGGCGGGAGCTGCAACGGGTACAGTGGCCCGATCGCCGACAGGTGATGCAGGCCACCGGGGTCGTCATTGGCTTCGTCATCGTCGCCGGCCTGTTCCTGGGAGCGGCCGACTGGGTCGCCCAGCGGCTCGTCAACCTCATCCTCAAGTAACGCTTTCAGTCTGAGAGAAACATGTTCCGCTGGTACGTCGTCAACACTTATTCCGGCCACGAAAACAAGGTCAAGCACAACCTCGAGCACCGGATCGTCTCGCTCAATCAGCAGCGTGCGGTCCGGCAGATCATCGTCCCCACCGAATCGGTGTCCGAGATGAAGGACAACCAGAAGATCACGGTGGAGAAGCGGACGATGCCCGGTTACGTGCTCGTGCAGATGGACCTCAACGAGGATTCGTGGTCGTTGGTCAAGGGCACTCCGGGCGTGACCGGCTTCGTCGGGGCGTCGAACGAGCCGGTGCCGCTGACTCAGGCAGAGGTCGATCGACTGCTGCACATGGAGCCGGCCGAGCGTCCGCGCAGCCGCGCCCAGTTCTCGATCGGCGAGTCGGTCAAGGTCGTCTCCGGGCCGCTGTCGGATTTCTCAGGCGAGATCTCCGAGGTCAACGAGGACGCCCAACGGCTCAAGGTGCTGGTCTCCATCTTCGGCCGCGAGACGCCGGTCGAAGTGGGCTTCGACCAGGTCAAGAAGATCTAGGAGAGACATGGCCAAGAAGGTTCTGACCCAGATCAAGCTGCAGGCCGTCGGCGGCCAGGCCAGCCCGGCGCCGCCGGTCGGTCCCGCCCTGGGCCAGCACGGCGTCAACATCATGGAGTTCGTCAAAGCGTTCAACGCCCAGACGCAGTCCGACGCCGGCACGGTCATCCCGGTCGTGATCACCGTCTACGAGGACCGCTCGTTCACGTTCGTGACCAAGAGCCCGCCGGCGGCCGTGCTGATCAAGCAGGCGCTCTCGCTGGAGAAGGGCTCGGCCGAGCCTCACCGCGACAAGGTCGCCCAGATCACGCGGGACCAGCTGCGGGCGATCGCCGAGAAGAAGATGGACGACCTCAACGCCAACGACGTCGACGCGGCCGAGAAGATCATCGCCGGCACCGCGCGCTCGATGGGCGTGGACGTGGTCTGAAAATGATGATCGCCGCCAGGAGAAACCACTGATGTCCAAGCACGGGAAGACCTATGTCGACGCCAAGCAGCGCTTTGATCGCTCGCGCGAGTATTCGCCCGCCGAGGCGGTCGCGCTGGTCAAGCAGCTCGGTGGCGCGAAGTTCAACGAGTCCGTCGAGGTCCACGTTCGCACCGGGCTGAACGTCCGCCACGCCGACGAGCAGCTGCGCGGAACGATCGCGCTGCCCAACGGGCTGGGCAAGGAGGTCAAGATCGCCGTCTTCGCTCAGGGCGACAAGGCGCGCGAGGCCGAAGAGGCCGGCGCCGACGTGGTCGGCGGCGAGGACCTGGCCGCTCGCATCCAGGAGGGCTTCGACGACTTCGACGTCGCCATCGCCACCCCGGACATGATGCCGGTCGTCGGTCGCCTCGGACGGATCCTCGGGCCGGCGGGCAAGATGCCCAACCCCAAGGTGGGCACGGTCACGATGGACGTCGGCCGCGCCGTGAGCGAGTCCAAGTCGGGAAAGATCGAGTACCGGACCGACCGGACCGCGATCGTCCACCTCGTGATCGGCAAGAAGGACTTCGAGGAGCGCCTGCTGCTGGAGAACTACGCGGCGGTGATGGACGAGCTGATCCGCGCCAAGCCGTCCTCCGCGAAGGGGCGGTATATCCGCTCGGTCACGGTCGCCTCGACGATGGGCCCCGGCATCAAGATCGATCCGTCGCGCACCCGGGACATCCTCGAAGAAGCGGTTGCTGCGTAGAATCACCGCTGCACACCTTCAAGAGACCCAGCCCCAGACCTCCGGCGGCCAGCAGCGCGCAAGCCCGGAGCAGGTGGAACGCTCGAAAGCCCTGACGACCACGCCGGTCGTCGGCGCGTCCGACGCCCGCCTGTGATCAGCGGGCGTCCGTCGTTGAGAGAGAGCGTCACCACATGAACAGAGACCAGAAGGCAGCGGTCGTCGACGAGATCGCCGACCAGATCCAGAATGCAGAGGCGATCTTCGCCGTGGACTACCGGGGGATCACGGTCGCCCAGGTCGCCGAGCTGCGCGCCCGCCTGCGCGAGTCCGACTCCCGCTTCCGGGTGGTCAAGAACTCGCTCTCCGAGCGAGCGGCCGACAAGGCCGGAATGGACTCGCTCAAGCCGATGCTCGTCGGGCCCACCGCCCTGACGATGGTCAACGGCGACGCGGCCCTCGCCGCCAAGGCGCTCGCCGACGCCGCCCGCACGCTGCAGCTGCTCGACTTCAAGGGCGGCCTGCTCAGCGGAACGGTGCTGTCGGCCGACGACGTGCGCTCGATCGCCCGCCTGCCCAGCCGCGAGGTCCTGACCGCCCAGCTGGTCGGCACGATCGCCGCCCCGCTGAGCGGACTGGTGCGCACGCTCAACGCGCTCATTGCGGGGGTCGCGATCCAGCTCCAGGCGATCGCCGACCAAGGACTGGTCAGCGGAGAAGCGCCCGCGCCCGCACCGGCCGCCGAGGCGGAGGCGCCGGCTGCTGAGCCAGAGGCCGCCGCTGAACCGGAGACCGAGGCCGCCGCGGAACCGGAGGCCGAGGCCGCCGCGCGAAACTGAAACTGAAACTGACACGCAAGCCGCGCCGGACGCGCCCACGTCCGACGCTTAAGGAGGAAGCATGGCCACCAGTACCCAGGAATGGATTGACGAGCTGAAGACGATCTCCGTCCTCGAGCTCTCCGAGCGCATCAAGGCGCTCGAGGAGGCGTTCGGCGTGTCCGCGACCGCGGTCGCCGCCGCGGCCCCGGCCGGCGCCGCCGCGGGTGAGCCCGCCGAGGCCGCCGAGGAGCAGTCGGCCTTCGACGTGATCCTCACCGCCGCAGGCGACAAGAAGATCCAGGTCATCAAGGTCGTTCGCGCCGCCACCGGGCTTGGTCTCAAGGAGGCCAAGGCGCTCGTCGACGAGGCCCCCAAGCCCGTCAAGGAGGGCGTCGAGAAGGAGGAGGCCGACAAGCTCAAGGCCGATCTCGAGGAGGCCGGCGGCAGCGTCGACCTGAAGTAAGCCCGTTTCGATGGCGCGGCGCTCGCGGCGCCGCACGATGCGCCCCGCTCTGTGCTCAGTGCGGGGCGTTTCGCGTTCGTCAGGTCCCTTCAGAACTTCTTCGGCTCCTCTGACCTTCATGTTCGCCGAGCTTGGTGAGCTGTCGTCATGACCATTTCAGCCCAAGTTCCGGATCGGGACCAACTCAACCCCTCGCTCGCCGAGCGTCCCACGCACGGCTTGAGCTCGAAGCACCCCTTCGTCGTCGACTCCTTCGCGCTGCTGGACCATCGCACGCGCGAGCGCGCGATCCCCGCCGCCGGGGCGCCGCCGGGCCGCTACCTGTCCTTCGAGCACGGCGACGGTCACGAAGCTGATCGCGCTCGAACGGCCGATCACCCACATCGGCCGCGGCCTGATCGCCGACGTTCGGCTTGAGGACTCACACGTTTCGCGCCGCCACGCGATCCTCGCCCTCCGCGGCGAGGGCGCGCGCGTCCTCGACGACCGCAGCTCCAACGGCACCTACGTCAACGGCCGCCCCGTCACCGTCGCCCACCTGTCCGATGGCGACGTGCTGCGCTTCGGCCGCGCCGTGTTCCGCTACACCGAGGTCGTCCCGCGTGGCCGCACCCGGCCGCTGCGGCGCATCCCGATGGCCCGCAAACATCCATCGCGCCGCCTCGACGCGGGGTGGGGCTCCCTCGCGCGCAGCCGCCGCGTAGTCCGCAAAGTCCGGGATCGTGCCGCGGGTTGCCGAATCGGCGCCGGGCCCCTACACTGCCCCGGCCAGCCAATAGTCGTAGCCGCCCAATAACGTCAGCGCCGCGCCACATACGCGGTCGCGAGGGCGGGGTCCGTGAGAGCTGAGCCACCCTCCACAGGGCATCGCTGCCGTGTGCTATCTTTGCTGGTCGCGCTTTCTCTGGGTTCTAAAGGCCTCGAAGTAGCGCGCTAGTTCGCCTCCCTCTCGACCGCCCGAGGAGTCGCCGTCTTGGCAACCGCTCACGCCCCCCGGACGCGCCGTAGTTTCGCGCGTCTGAACAAGGTCCTTGAAGTCCCCAACCTCATCGATATTCAGCGCAAGTCCTTCACCTGGCTGACCGACCCCAACGGTGGCGGCCTGCGCGAGACGATCGACGACATCTCGCCGATCGAGGATTACACCGGCAACCTCGCCGTCCAGTTCGGCGAGTTCCAGTTCGACGAGCCCGTCGCCAGCCTGGAGCAGTGCCGCGAGAAGGACCTGACCTACGCCCGGCCGCTGACCGTCACGGTCGCGTTCATCAACCGGGAGACGGGCGAGATCCGGGAGCAGTCGGTCTTCATGGGCGATTTCCCGTGGATGACCGAGCGGGGCACGTTCATCATCAACGGCACCGAGCGCGTCGTCGTGACGCAGCTGGTCCGTTCCCCGGGCGCGTACGTGATGGAGCCCAAGGACCGCGAGAAGCAGGTCTTCATCGCCAACCTGATGCCGGCCCGTGGCTCGTGGCTGGAGCTGGAGATCGACAAGAAGGGCCGCGTCTACGTCCGCATCGACCGCAAGCGCAAGCTGCCGGTCACGGTGCTGCTGCGCGCGATGGGCTACGCGTCGGACGAGGAGATCCTCAACCTCTTCGACAACAGCCTCTACATCCGCAACACGGTCGACGCCGACCCCGAGGTCACGCGGACCGAGGAGGGCTCGCTGATCGAGCTGTTCAAGAAGCAGCGTCCCGGCGAGCCGCCGTCGATCGACGCCGCGCGCTCGCTGCTCAACCAGCTGTTCTTCGATCCCAAGCGCTACGACCTGACGCGCGTCGGTCGCTACAAGCTCAACTCGCGCCTGGGTCTCGACATCGACCTCGACATGCGCACCCTGACCCACGACGACATCATCGCCCTGGTCAAGGAGCTCGTCTCGCTGCCCAAGCTGCTCGGCATGCCCGAGGAGCTCGACGCCGAGGTCAAGGACTACGCCGCCGAGGCGGTGTCGATGCCGCGCGAGCCGATCCAGGATCACCTCGACGAGTACGAGCACTTCGGCAACCGCCGTCTGCGCACCGTCGGCGAGCTGATCCAGGAGGCCTTCCGGATCGGCCTGTACCGCATGGAGCGCGTCGTGCGCGAGCGCCTCACCACCGAGGACGCCGACACGATCACGCCGCAGACGATCGTCAACATCCGCCCGGTCGTGGCCGCGCTCAAGGAGTTCTTCGGCTCCAGCCAGCTCGTCGCAGTTCATGGACCAGACCAACTCGCTGTCGGGCCTGACCCACCGCCGGCGGCTCTCAGCGCGCTGGGCGCGGGCGGCCTGACCCGCGAGCGGGCGCCGATCGAGGTGCGCGACGTGCACCCGACCCACTACGGCCGCATGTGCCCGATCGAGACCCCCGAGGGTCCGAACATCGGCCTCATCGGCTCGCTGTCCTCCTACGCGGAGATCTCCGAGCACGGCTTCGTCACGACGCCCTACCGGGTCGTCAAGAACGGCACGGTGACCGACGAGGTCATCCGGGTCGACGCCAACCAGGAAGAGGACCAGATCATCGCCCAGGCCAACACGCCGGTCGATGACGACGGGCGCCTGGTCGGCGACGAGATCCTGTGCCGCACCCAGGCCGGTCAGTACGTGACGGTCACCCCCGAGGAGGTCGACCTGATCGACGTCTCCCCCGAGCAGATCTGGTCGGTGGCGACGGCGATGATCCCGTTCCTCGAGCACGACGACGCCAACCGCGCGCTGATGGGCTCCAACATGCAGCGCCAGGCCGTGCCGCTGCTGGTCACCGACGCTCCGGTGATCGGCACCGGCATGGAGCGCCGGGCGGCCATCGACACCGGTGACGTGGCGATCGCGCGGGAGGCCGGCACGGTCTCCTACGTCGACGCCGAGCAGATCGTCGTCGACGGCAAGGACGGCTCGGAGGAGTACGAGCTGCAGAAGTTCATGCGCTCCAATCAGGGCACGCTCATCCACCAGAAGCCGATCGTGAAGGTCGGCACCGAGGTGGAGGCGGGCGCCGTGCTGGCCGACGGCTCGGCGTCGGACATGGGTGAGATGGCGCTGGGCAAGAACCTGCTCGTCGCCTTCATGTCCTGGGAGGGCTACAACTTCGAGGACGCGATCATCCTCTCCAAGCGGCTGGTGTCCGACGACGAGCTCACCTCGATCCACATCGAGGAGTACGAGATCGACGCCCGCACGACCAAGCTGGGCGACGAGGAGATCACCCGTGACATCCCGAACCGCTCCGAGGAGTCGCTGCGCAACCTCGACGACCGCGGCATCGTCCGCGTCGGCGCCGAGGTCCAGTCCGGCGACCTGCTCGTCGGCAAGGTCACGCCCAAGGGCGAGACCGAGCTGACCGCCGAGGAGAAGCTGATCCGCGCGATCTTCAAGGAGAAGGCGCGCGAGGTCCGCGACACCTCGCTCAAGGTCCCCCACGGCGAGGGCGGCGTCGTCATCGACGTCAAGACCTTCAGCCGCGACGAGGGCGACGACCTGCCGCCCGGCGTCAACGACCTGGTGCGCGTGTTCGTGGCCAAGAAGCGCAAGATCGCCGAGGGCGACAAGCTCGCCGGACGCCACGGCAACAAGGGCGTCATCTCCAAGATCGTCGACGAGCAGGACATGCCGTTCCTGGAGGACGGCACCCCGGTCGACGTGATCCTCAACCCGCTCGGCGTGCCGAGCCGCATGAACCTCGGCCAGATCCTCGAGACCCACCTCGGCTGGGTCGCCGCCAACGGCTGGTACGAGGACGGCTCCGAGGCCCGCAAGCACGCCACCAACGGCGGCTCGCGTCCTGACGGCCGGGCCGGCAAGGTCTACGTGGCCACGCCGGTGTTCGACGGCGCCACCGTCGCCGACGTCGACGAGGCGCTCGTCCGCTGGCAGGACGAGCACACCGCAGCCAACGGCCTGATCCGGATGGACGTCGACAAGAGCCGCCGCGAGGGCGAATGGGCATCGGGCAAGGCCACGCTGTTCAACGGCCGCACCGGCGAGCCGTTCGAGGAGCAGGTCAGCGTCGGCTACATGTACATCCTCAAGCTGCTGCACCTCGTCGACGACAAGATCCACGCCCGGTCGACCGGTCCCGTACTCGCTCGTCACCCAGCAGCCGCTGGGCGGCAAGGCGCAGTTCGGCGGTCAGCGCTTCGGCGAGATGGAGGTGTGGGCGCTCGAGGCCTACGGCGCCGCCTACACCCTGCAGGAGATGCTGACCATCAAGTCCGACGACACGGTCGGGCGCGTGAAGGCCTACGAGGCGATCGTCAAGGGCGAGAACATCGCCGAGCCGTCGATCCCCGAGTCCTTCAAGGTCCTGCTCAAGGAGATGCAGTCGCTGGCGCTCGACGTCAACGTGGTCTCCGAGGAGGGCGAGCGCGCCGAGATGCGCGAGGAGGACGACGACCTGCTGCGCGCGGCCGAGGAGCTCGGGATCGACCTCAGCGGCGTCCGCGCCACCGACGGCGGCGCCGCCGACGAGACCGTCGAGCACGAGGGCGAGACGGTCGAGGCCTCCGCCGAGGAGACCGAGACCGAGGATCCCGACCTCGAGTCCGGCGAGGAGCTGGAGTCCGTGGACTTTGCCGCCACCGACGCCGACCCGATGCTGGAGGCCGAGGTCCCCGCAGGCGAAGCCGAAGGCGTTCTGGAGGAGGACGAGGCCTGAGCCCGTCCTCCATCCGCGCCACCCTTTTCAAGCAAGAAGGAATCACTTTGATCGACATCAATAATTTCGACGCCATCGAGATCGGCCTCGCCTCCTCCAAGCAGATTCGCTCCTGGAGCTCGGGCGAGGTCACCAAGCCGGAGACCATCAACTACCGCACGCTCAAGCCCGAGAAGGACGGCCTCTTCTGCGAGCGCATCTTCGGTCCGACCAAGGACTGGGAGTGCTACTGCGGCAAGTACAAGCGCGTCCGCTACAAGGGCATCGTGTGCGAGCGCTGCGGCGTCGAGGTGACCCGCTCCAAGGTGCGCCGCGAGCGCATGGGTCACATCGACCTGGCCGCGCCCGTCTCGCACATCTGGTTCTTCAAGGGCGTGCCCAGCCGCATCGGCTACCTGCTGGACATGGCGCCCAAGGAGCTGGAGAAGGTCCTGTACTTCGCCGCCTCGATGGTGACGTGGGTCGACGACGAGGCTCGCGACCGCGACGTCGCCTCGCTCGAGGGCGAGGTCAACAAGGTCCTCGACGCCTACGCCGCCGAGAAGGAGGAGCGCGTCCTCGAGCTCAAGGAGTCGCTCGCCCGCCGCGAGGAGTTCCTGAGCTCGGCCAAGACCGGCCGCAACTTCTCCGACGACGACCACCTGTGGGCCGAGAGCCTCGACGTCAACGTCGCCAAGCTGTCCGACGACGAGCGCGAGAAGCTGCTCAAGGACCTGCGCAAGAGCTTCGCGGCCGACATCGACGACACCGAGGCCTACATCGAGGACGCCGCCGAGCGCATGCGTCAGGTGTGGGACCTGTTCAAGACGATGAAGCCCAAGGACGTCATCAACGACGAGACGACGTTCCGCGAGCTGCGCGACCGCTTCGGGTCGCCCTACGGCTTCGGCGAGTACTTCCGCGGCGGCATGGGTGCCGAGGCCGTGCGTGACCTGCTCCAGCAGGTCAACCTGGAGACCGAGTCCGAGGACCTGCAGGAGCAGGTCAAGACCGCCAAGGGCCAGAAGCAGGCCCGCGCGGTCAAGCGGCTGAAGGTCGTCTCGGCGTTCCTGCAGTCCGGCAACAAGCCGGAGATGATGGTGCTCGAGGCCGTGCCGGTGATCCCGCCGGAGCTGCGCCCGATGGTCCAGCTCGACGGCGGCCGCTTCGCCACCTCCGACCTCAACGACCTCTACCGCCGCGTCATCAACCGCAACAACCGCCTCAAGCGCCTGCTCGACCTCGGCGCTCCCGAGATCATCGTCAACAACGAGAAGCGGATGCTGCAGGAGTCGGTCGACGCGCTGTTTGACAACGGCCGCCGCGGTCGCCCGGTCACGGGCCCCGGCAACCGGCCGCTGAAGTCCCTGAGCGACATGCTCAAGGGCAAGCAGGGCCGCTTCCGCCAGAACCTGCTCGGCAAGCGCGTCGACTACTCGGGCCGCTCGGTGATCGTGTCGGGCCCGTCGCTGCGCCTGCACCAGTGCGGTCTGCCCAAGCTGATGGCGCTCGAGCTGTTCAAGCCGTTCATCATGGCCCGCCTCGTCGAGCGCAAGTCCGCGCAGAACATCAAGGCCGCCAAGAAGATGGTCGACTCGATGATCCCCGAGGTGTGGGACGTGCTCGAGGAGGTCATCCACGAGCATCCCGTGCTGCTCAACCGCGCGCCGACGCTTCACCGCCTGGGCATCCAGGCGTTCGAGCCGGTGCTCGTCGAGGGCAAGGCCATCCAGGTCCACCCGCTCGTCTGCTCACGCGTTCAACGCCGACTTCGACGGCGACCAGATGGCGGTCCACCTGCCGCTGTCGGCCGAGGCCCAGGCCGAGGCGCGGATCCTCATGCTGTCGGCCAACAACATCCTGTCGCCGGCTCACGGCGCGCCGCTGGCGACGCCGTCGCAGGACATGGTGCTGGGCGCCTACTACCTGACCTACGGTCCGGATGAGAAGGACCTGGCCGAGATGAACCCGGCGGACCTCAGACCCCGCGCCCGCACCCGTTCCGCACCGCCCAGGAGGCGGAGTGGTCCTACGAGCACGGCGTGGTCAAGCTCCACGACCTGGCCGAGTACCGGCCGATCGGCCGCGCCGAGGGCCACATCCTGACCACCGTCGGGCGGGTCATCTACAACGAGAAGATCGAGCGGGCGCTCGCCGAGGCGCTGGGCGACGAGTTCGACCCCAGCACCTACGAGTTCATGAACCGCTCGATGCGCAAGAAGGACACCACCCAGCTGATCGACGACCTCGTGCAGCGTTACGGGGCCCCGTCGATCTCGATGGTGCTCGACGCGTTCAAGGACGTCGGCTTCCAGTACGCCACGCGCGCCGGGGTGACCTTCTCCAAGAACGACGTCCAGACGCCTCCCTCCAAGGAGGAGATCCTCAAGCGCTACGAGGACGAGCTGGCGACCATCGAGGACCAGTACGACGACGGCGAGATCACCCAGGAGGAGCGCCACGAGGCGGTCACCGGCCTGTGGGACCGCGCCACCAACGAGGTCGGCCAGGCGCTGACCGACGCACCTGGACAACCTCAACCCGATCGCCATGATGGCCAACTCGGGTGCCCGTGGCTCGTTCTCGCAGATCCGCCAGCTGGCCGGCATGCGCGGCCTGATGGCCAATCCGAAGGGCGAGATCATCGAGCGTCCGATCAAGGCCAACTTCATGGAGGGCCTGACCGTGCTCGAGTACTTCATCTCGACCCACGGGGCCCGCAAGGGTCTGGCCGACACGGCGCTGCGCACGGCCGACTCGGGCTATCTGACCCGCCGGCTGGTCGACGTCTCCCAGGACGTGATCATCCGCCAGGAGAACTGCGGCACCGAGGAGTTCATCGAGATGCCGGTCTCCCGTCTGGAGATCGATCCCGAGACCCGCGGCCTGCGTCCGACCGGACAGTCCGAACACCGATCTCATCGGCCGCTTCGCCGCGCGTGACATCGCCACCAAGCGGGGTCGCGTGATCGTCGAGGCGGGCAAGGAGATCGACCGCGCCGAGCTGGCCGACCTCTACGAGGCCTGGCAGGAGGACACCGAGAAGGGCGACGGTCATCACCGTCCAGGTCCGCTCGGTGCTCAAGTGCGAGGCTCCGACCGGCGTCTGCCAGGAGTGCTACGGGCGCTCGATGGCCACGCGGCAAGGTCGCGCAGATCGGCGACGCGGTGGGCATCATCGCCGCCCAGTCGATCGGTGAGCCGGGCACGCAGCTGACGATGCGCACGTTCCACACCGGCGGCGTCGCCGGCGCGGACATCACGCACGGCCTGCCGCGTGTCGTCGAGCTGTTCGAGGCTCGCAAGCCCAAGGGCCTGGCCAAGATCTCCGAGGTCGCCGGCCAGGTCACGATCGAGGACTCCGACAAGGCGATCACCGTCGTCATCACCGACGAGGGTGGGGAGGAGCATCGCTACACGTTCCCGCGGCGCACGCTCCTCTACGTCGAGTCGGGCCAGACGATCGAGGCCGGCACGCAGCTCAACGAGGGCTCGCTGTATCCCCACGAGCTGCTGGCCCTCCGCGGCCGGACGGTGACCGAGCTGTACCTCGTCCGTGAGGTCCAGGAGGTCTACAAGTCCCAGGGCGTGGACATCAACGACAAGCACATCGAGCTGATCGTGCGCCAGATGATGAAGAAGGTCCGCGTCGACCAGAAGGGCGACACGGATCTGCTGCCCGGTCAGTTCGTCGACCGCTACGAGTACGCCAAGATCAACAACGCCGTGATCGACGCCGGCGGCGAGGCCGCCCAGGCCGAGGAGATCATCCTCGGGATCACCAAGGCGTCGCTGAACACGGACTCCTTCCTGTCGGCCGCCTCCTTCCAGGAGACGACCAAGGTCCTGACCGACGCCGCCCTCGAGGGCAAGATCGATCGGCTCAACGGCCTCAAGGAGAACGTGATCATCGGCAAGCTGATCCCGGCGGCCACCGGCCTCAAGCGCTACCGGCGCATCGAGATCGAGCCCGCCGAGCCGCTCCCCCGCGGGATCGACGAGGTCGGCCTGCTCGATCACGACGACCTGGCGGCCGAGCTGGGCCTGACCGACGGCGAGTCCCTCACCGGCTTTGCCTCCGGCATCGAGCCCGACCTGTCGGACCTGGAGAACATCGGCAACGGCGGCCCGTCGCTGGGCTTCGCCGAGGAGCTCGCCGATCTCGACCTCCCCTCCTCCGACAACGGGGACTCCTCGGAGGACTAGTTGGGTGTCGGCGCGGCGGCGCGCTTGCCTCTGAGGTGTCCGAGCACGAGCTCGGCGCCTGGAGGCGAGCGCGCCGCTCGCCTGACCCGCGGCTGCGCGGCGTGCTGTGCCGGGAGCTGCTCGGCTACCAGCACTCGGCGGCGCACTTTGACTCCTGGCTTGAGCCGCCACGGCCCGAGCTGACGCTGATGATCGACCTCGACGGGTGGATCTCGGCCGACGGCGACCGGCTGCCGGATGCGTGGGTGGGCGGCCTCTCCGACGTACCGACGATCGTCGGCTTCGATGGCTCCTACGGGTCGATCGACCTCAAGCTGACCCCGCTGGGGGCCTTCCGGCTCCTCGGCCGGCCGCTGTCGGAGCTGGGCGGCGGGTGCGTGCCCCTGGACGAGCTGTTCGGCCCGGCGGCCGGCGAGCTCGTGCACCGGGTGCGCGCGACGGGGGAGTGGGACGAGCGCTTTGACCTGCTGGAGGCGTTCCTGCTGCGGCGGCTGGCGGGGGCGCCGGACGTCGATCCGGCCGTCGCCTGGGCCTGGGAGCGGCTGTGCCGCACCGCCGGCCGGGCCCGCATCGAGACGGTGGCCGGCGAGCTCGGGGCCTCCCGGCGCTACCTGTCGGGTCGTTTCTCGCAGCAGCTCGGGGTCACGCCCAAGACCGCCGCCCGCCTGCTGCGCTTCGCTGACGTGCGCCGGCGCATGGAGGCGGCGCCCACCCGGTGGGCGCAGATCGCCGCCGACGCCGGCTACAGCGACCAGTCGCACCTCAACCGTGAGTTCCGGCAGTTCGCGGGGACCACCCCGACTGACTTCGCCGCGCGCCTCATCCCCGGCGGCGGCATCGTCGGCGACGGCTGTCAGCCGGCCGCGTGAGCGGCGCCCATTTGTTCAAGACGGGGGCCGGTTTGGCGCGTAGCGTCGCGGGCACTGTCCCCCTGCGACCGAGGTGACTCCATGAGCTCGAACATCTTCCCCGCCGTTCGCTATCGCGATGCCGACGCCGGCGTGCGCTTCCTCACGTCGGCCTTCGGCGCCGAGGAGAAGGAGATCCACCGCGACGACGAGGGCATCATCCGCCACGCCGAGCTGCGCATTGGCGACGGGCTGATCATGGTCGGGGAGTACTCCGCGGATGGCTGGCTTGGCGGCGAGGCGCCCCGGCCGCTGTCCTCGACGGTCAGCCTGTACATCGTGGTCGCCGATCCCGACGCCCACCACGCGCGGGCCTCCGCCGTCGACGGGGCCCGGGTCGTCCGCGAGCTCCAGGACACCCCGTACGGCTCCCGCGAGTACAGCCTCCGCGATCCCGAGGGCAACCTGTGGTCGTTTGGCACCTATGACCCGTTCGCGACCGGGTGACCCGCTGCGCCGGTGAGCGAGTGAACGGGTGAGCCGGCGCTGGCGCACCACGCGCTACGGCGCCTCGCTGGCCATCGTGCTGCTGGGCGTGGCCCTGGGGGCGACGATCCCCGGCACCCTCGGCGGCACGCTGGCGACGGTGCTCATCGGCATTGGCCTGGTCGGCGTCCTCAGCCTCATCTTCTACGAGGTGGGGATCAGCGAGGATCGCGACCGCGCGCGCCACAGCGTCGCGCCGCCGCGGGATGAGGAGCCGGCCCCGCCGGCCGTCGCCGCGGATCGGCCGGTGCGCTCGCGCCGCCTCGATCGCCGCCGTGGCGAGCGCCGCCGGCTGCGGTGAGCGGGGCGCCCGGCCGGTAGCATCGTGAATCCCGATTCACGGCCGCCATCAAGGAGACGAATGGACCTCAACGACACTCCGGAACAGGCTGCGTACCGCGCCGAGGCGCGCGCCTGGCTGCAGCAGCACAAGGACGAGGCGCCGCCGCGGTCCGGTTCGACTGAGGACGGCGCCTGGGTCGACGCCCGCCGCGAGTGGCAGCGCAAGCTGGCCGAGGCCGGGCTGGCGGCCGTCACCTGGCCGACGGAGTACGGCGGCCGCGGCCAGGGCCCCATCGAGCAGGTGACGGTCAACCAGGAGATCCAGCGGGCCCAGGTCCCCGGGATCCTCGACGTCATCGGAATCGGGATGCTCGGACCGTGCCTCATCGCCCACGGCTCAGAAGAGCAGAAGAGCCGCCATCTCGGCCCGCTGCTGCATGGCGACGAGGTGTGGTGCCAGATGTTCTCCGAGCCCGCCGCCGGCTCTGACCTGGCGGCCATCCAGACCCGCGCCCGCCGCAGCGACGACGGAAGCTGGACGCTCAACGGCCAGAAGGTGTGGACGACCAACGCCCAGTTCGCCTCCTTCGGGATGATGCTGGCGCGCACTGATCCCGACGTGCCCAAGCACAAGGGCCTCACGATGTTCATCGTCCCCATGGACGCCCCCGGCGTGACCGTGCGCGGCCTGCGCCAGATCTCCGGCGAGGCCGAGTTCAACGAAGTCTTCCTCGACGACGTGCGCCTCGAGGACTCCGCCGTGGTCGGCGGCGTCGGCAACGGGTGGGGGACGGCGCTCACCGTGCTCATGTACGAGCGGCTGACGATCGGCTTCGGCTCTGACTCGTTCGGCTCGCCCCTGCGGCTGGCCGAGACGATCGCCGGCGACGACGAGGCCCGCACGGACTCCGACGTCCGCCTGCGCCTCGGCGAGGTCATCACCGAGTTCGCGGCCGTCCGCTTCAACGGCTACCGGGCGCTGACGGCCCTGTCCAAGGGCCAGATCCCGGGGCCCGAGGCCGGCCTGGCGAAGGTGACGATGGTCAACGCCGCCATCCACGCCACGGACCTGGCGGCCGATGTCGCCGGACCCGACGAACTGCGCGCCGACAGCGAATGGAGCTACCTCATCTCCTTCCTGCCGGGGCTGAAGTCGGCCGGCGGAACTGAGGCGATCCTGCGCAACACCATCGGCGAGCGGGTCCTGGGGCTGCCGCCCGAGCCCCGGCTCGACAAGGGGATCCCGTTCTCCGAGCTGCGCTCCAAGGAGCGCGAGGCGGTGAGCTCATGAACTTCGCCCTCTCCGATGAGCAGGAGTTCCTGCGCGAGGCGGCCCGCGGGTCCCTGTCGCGCTTCAAGACCATCGAGGCCGCGCGCGACGCGCTCGAGGACAGTTCGGCGATGCCCGACCTGTGGCCGATGGCCGTCGAGGCCGGCTGGCCTGGCTTGCTCGTCTCCGAGGAGCACGGCGGGGCGGGACTCGGTGGTTTCGAGGCCCTGCTGGTCGCCGAGGAGTGCGGGCGCGTGCTCGCCGGCGTGCCGCTGATCGGCCTCCTGCCGGCGACGGCGATCCTCGATGCCGCCGGCGACGAGTCGCTGCCCGCGGTCGCCGCCGGCGAGCTGCGGCCGGCCTACGTGCCGGCCCGCCCGCCCAGCGAGCGCGCCGACCGCTGGACCGTGGAGCCGGTGTCGGGGATGGCGCGTGACGGCGCTCCCCTGGCGGCCCTCGACGGCGATCTGGTCAAGCTCGACGGCAGTGTCGCCTTCGTGCCCGACGCCCCCGGTGCCGACCTGCTGGTGGTCGTCGCCGTCACCGCCGACGGCGATCCGGTCGCGGTGGCGGTCCAGGCGGGCGCCGAGGGCGTCGAGGTCGAGACGGTGATGCGCTATGACGCCACGCGGGCGCTGGCCCACGTGCGCTTCGCGGGTGCCCGCGGGCGCCGGCTGGAGGTGGCCGACGGCGTGCTCGAGGACGCCTGGTACCTGGCCCACGCCCTGATCGCCGCCGAGTCGATCGGCGCCTGTCAGACGTGCCTGGATACGAGCGTCGCCTACGCCAAGGAGCGCTTCACCTTCGGGCGGGCCATCGGTTCCTATCAATCAGTCAAGCACGAGCTGACGGAGGTCCTGCGCCGCCTGGAGAACTCGCGTGGGCTGCAGTACTACGCCGGCTGGGCGCGCCGCGATCAGCCCGACGAGTTCGCCCTGGCCGCCTCGGCGGCCCGCAGCTGCGCGGGGGCGGCCCTCGACTTCGCCGCCCGGTCGATGATCAACGTCCATGGCGGCATCGGTGCCACCTGGGAGCACGACGCCCCGCTCTTCTTCCGCCGGGCGCAGCTGTCGCGGCGCCTGCTGGCCGGCACCCATGACGCCACCGATCGTGTGGCCGAGAAGACGCTGGCCGGCGCTGCTGCGGCGTAGGCGATTCTGGCTGCGGGCGGTGGCGGTGAGCGCGCTGGCGCTCGCCGCCGCCGGTGCCGGCCGCCGCCCGGTGGCGGCCGCCCGCGCACCTGAGCTTCTACTGGCAGCTGCAGGGCCGGCTGCGGGTCCACGACGTGGCCGTCACGGACGTCGACGCGTTCGCCACGTCACGGGCGACGGTGGCCGCTCTGCACGCCCGCGGCCAGCACGTCGTCTGCTACGTGGACGTCGGCAGCTGGGAACGCTGGCGGCCGGACGCGAAGCGGTTCCCCGGGCGGTGCTCGGCCGCTCCAACGGCTGGCCGGGTGAGCGCTGGCTCGACGTCCGCCGCCGGTCCGTGCTCGAACCGATCATGCGCCGGCGATTGGCGATGTGCGCGCGCAAGGGCTTTGACGCGGTGGAGCCCGACAACATCGACGGCTTCGAGAACCCGACCGGCTTTCCCATCGCCGCCGGCGATCAGCTCGCCTTTGACCGGTGGGTGGCGCGGTCAGCCCACGCCCTCGGGATCGCGGTGCTGGAGAAGAACGACCCGGAGCAGGCGCGATCGCTTCAGCCGTCGTTCGACGGGGTGCTCGACGAGCAGTGCAACCAGTACCACGAGTGCGCGTCGTTCGCGCCCTACCTGCGCGCCGGCAAGCCCGTGATCGATGCCGAGTACCGGCGCTCCCTGTACCCGGCCTTTTGCGCCGCCGACGCCCGCTTGGGCATCACGGGCGTGCTCTTCGGCCTGCAGCTCGACGGGTCCCTGTATCGCCCCTGCCCCAGCCGATAGCATGTGAATCCGGATTCACATCACCGAGGAGGCGACCATGGCCACCATCGAGACGACGACGGACCCGGCCCGCGAGGTGCTCAACCAGGCGCCCCCGCTGCAGCCGGTCGATCTCTTCGCGGTCGATCTCGCTCTCCGCGACGCGCTGGAGCGCGAGGGCGGCGGGTGGGGCGCCGAGCTCGCCCATGAGACCGGCACACTCGCCGGCAGCCCGGAGGCCCGCGAGCACAGCCGCCGGGCGGAGCGCAACGAGCCCCGGCTGACCACCCACGATCGCTTCGGCCATCGCATCGACGAGGTCGAGCTCGATCCGTCCTGGCACTGGCTGCTCGGGGCAGCGGTGGAGCGCTCGATCCACAGCCTGCCGTGGCGCGATCCGCGGCCTGGCGCCCACGTGGTGCGGGCGACCCTCTTCATGCTGTGGTCAAACGCCAACGCCGGGGTCATGTGCCCGGTGTCGATGACCTACGCCGCCGTCCCGGCGCTGCGCGACGGCTCCCCCCGGCTGGCCGCCGAGTGGGAGCCCCGCCTGACGATGGCCGACTACGCTCGCGGATCCCTGGCCGGCATGGCGATGACCGAGCGTCAGGGCGGGTCAGACGTCCGCGCCAACATCACCCGCGCTGAGCCCAACGGTGACGGCAGCTACGAGCTGCACGGCCACAAGTGGTTCTGCTCCTATCCGCCGTGCGACGTCTTCCTGGTGCTCGCCCAAACCCCGGCCGGCCTCTCCTGCTTCCTGGTGGAGCGCGGCCCGGGAATGGAGTTCCAGCGGCTCAAGGACAAGCTCGGCACCCGCTCACTGCCCTCCTCCGAGGTCGAGTTCCGGGGCGCCCACGGCTGGCTGCTCGGCGAGGAGGGGCGGGGGGTGCCGACGATCATCCGGATGGTCAACCACACCCGGCTGGACTGCCTGCTGGGGTCGACGTGCGGCCTGCGCCGCGGCACCCTGGAGGCCATCCACCACGCCCGCCACCGGTCGGCCTTCGGCGCGCTGCTCTGCGATCAGCCGGCGATGCGCAACGTCCTCGCCGACCTGGCGATCGAGTCCGAGGCGGCCACCGTCACCGCCCTGCGCATCGCCCGCGCCTACGACGAGCCCGGAGAGGGGGAGTTTCGCCGCTTCGCCACGGCGGTCATGAAGTACTGGATTACCAAGCGGGCCGCCGCCCACGCCGCCGAGGCGCTCGAGTGCCTGGGCGGCAACGGCTTCGTGGAGGACTCCGGCCTGCCGCTGCTCTACCGCGACGCGCCGCTGAACTCGATCTGGGAGGGCTCGGGCAACGTGGCGGCACTCGACGTCCTGCGCGCGATCGTCAAGGAGCCCGCCGGCCTCGAGGCCTTCCTGGCCGAGTCAGCGCTGGCCGCCGGCGCCGAGCCACGGCTCGATGCCCACCTGGGCCGCACCCGCGAGCGGATCGCCCGCGCCTTCGGAGCCGGGACCGAGGAGGCGCAGTTCGGCGCCCGCGCCCTCGTCGAGGACCTGGCGGTCGGGCTGCAGGCCTCGCTGCTCGTGCGCCACGCCCCGCCGGCGGTGGCCGACGCGTTCTGCGCGGCCCGCCTGGACGGCCAGGGTGGCCGGGTGTACGGCACGCTGCCGGCGACGGTCGATGCGGCGGCGATCGTCGAGCGCGCCCTGCCGTGGTGAGCACCATCGAGTACGCGGTCGCCGACCGCATCGCCCGGATCACCCTGAACCGCCCGCATCGCGGCAACGGCATCAACCGGGCGCTCATCTCAGAGCTCGAGGAGTGCGTCGAGCAGGCCGACCTTGACCCGGCGGTCCACGTCATCCTGCTGGCCGGCCACGGCCGCGGGTTCTGCGGAGGCTATGACCTCGTCGAGAGCGCCGAGGGCCAGGCCGGCGGCGACCCGCTCGTCGGCCCGGCCGGATCGCCGCTCGATCCCGCGGTGATGCGGGCCAACCACGATCCCGCCGGCACCTGGGACCCGACCGTCGACCACGCGATGATGAGCCGCAACGTCCGCGGCTTCATGTCGCTGTTTCAGTGCGGCACCCCGGTCGTCTGCAAGGTCCACGGCTTCTGCGTTGCCGGGGGGACTGACCTGGCGCTCTGCTCGGATCTGCTGGTGATCGCCGCCGACGCGACCATCGGCTACCCGCCCGCCCGCGTGTGGGGTTCGCCGACGACGGCCATGTGGGCCTACCGCGTGGGGGCGCAGCGGGCCAAGCGGCTGCTCTTCACCGGCGACTCCCTGACCGGGACCGAGGCGCTGGAGTGGGGGCTGGCGATCGAGGCCCCGGCGCCCGAGCGGCTCGACGAACGAGTGGAGCGGCTCGTCGGCCGTATCGCCCGCATGCCGCTGAACCAGCTGCGGATGATGAAGCTGCTGGTCAACGAATCGCTGCACGCCCAGGGCCTGCACGCCACCCAGACGCTGGGCACGCTGCTGGACGGCGTCGCCCGCCACACGCCGGAGGGCTTCGCCTTCCAGGCCCTCGCCGCCACAGAGGGGTTCAAGGCCGCGGTCCGCGCCCGCGACGAGCCCTTCACGGAGCGATGAGCGCCACCGCCGCCCCCACCCGCGAGCGCCTGCTGGCCGCTGCCCAGGAGCTGATCGAGGATGGCGGCTACGGCGCTGCCACCGTGGCGGCGATCGCCGAGCGGGCGGGGGTCGCCGCGGGCACCCTGTATCGCCACTTCGCCTCCAAGGAGGAGCTGTTCGTCGAGGTCTTCCGGGCGGTCTGCTCGCGTGAGGAGCGAGCGATGCGGGCGGCGGCCGCGCAGGCCTCCGGCGGCGCCGGCGAGCGGCTGGCCACCGTGCTGGCCACCTTCGCGCGCCGCGCCCTCTCCAATCCCCGGCTGGCGTGGGCTCTCATCGCCGAGCCCGTCGATCCGCGGGTCGACTCCGAGCGCCTTGCCTATCGCGCCCGCTACGCGGCGCTCATCGCCGAGGGCCTGCGCGCCGGGATCTCCGCCGAGGAGCTGCCCGATCAGGACGTCGAGCTGACGGCCGCGGCGCTCGTCGGCGGCTGCGGGGAGGCACTGGTGGGTCCGCTGTCGCCACCGGCCGCCGACACGCGCTCCCCGGAGGAGATCATCGCGGCGCTGGCCACCTTCGTCCGCCGGGCGGTGGGATCGTGAGCGGCGAGGTCAGTGTGAGCCGGGACGGCCCGGTGACGACGATCGTCATCGACCGACCGGAGCGCCGCAACGCCGTCGACGGGCCGACGGCCACCGCCCTCGCCGATGCCTTTCGCACCTTCGACGCCGACGGCGGTGCGGCGGTCGCGGTGCTCAGCGGCGCCGGCGGGACGTTCTGTGCCGGGGCCGATCTGACCGCGGTCGGCACGGCTCGGGGCAACCGGGTGACCGGCGAGGGCGACGGCCCGATGGGGCCGACCCGGTTGCGGCTGGGCAAGCCGGTGATCGCCGCCATCGCCGGACACGCCGTCGCCGGCGGGCTCGAGCTGGCCCTGTGGTGCGACCTGCGGGTGGCCGAGGAGGGCGCCGTCCTCGGGGTCTTCTGCCGCCGTTGGGGGGTGCCGCTGATCGACGGTGGCACCGTGCGCCTGCCACGCCTCATCGGAACCAGCCGCGCCCTGGACATGATCCTCACCGGGCGGCCCGTCGGCGCCCCTGAGGCCGAGCGCATGGGGCTGGTCAACCGGGTCGTGCCCGCCGGCGAGAGCCTGGCCGCCGCCCAGCGGCTGGCCGCCCAGCTGGCCGCCTTCCCCCAGACGTGCCTGCGCGAGGACCGCCTGTCCGCGCTTGAGCAGGAGGGACTCGGCGAGGAGGCGGCGATGGCCGGTGAGCTGGCCCACGGCCTGCGCTCGCTGTCGGAGGTCCAGCCGGGCCTCGAGCGCTTCCGCGCCGGCGCCGGTCGCCACGGCGCCTTCGATTAGCTCGGCGGGGTCCGGAGTGTCTGGGCCCAGGCGATGAGCTCCGTCGCGTGGGCGTCCGTCAGCCCGGCCGCCGGCTCCGTCTGCACCAGCCGGGTCGGGCCGGGGCGCTGCGCGGCCCAGGCGTGGCAGGTCGCATCGAAGACGTCGTCGATCCACGCGGCGGGCCGGTGGGGACCGGCGAACGCCTCGATGGCGGCGAGCTTCCAGTGGCGCTCGGGAGCGTCGCCGGGCGCGGCGGCGAAGGTGAGGTGAGGCAGCCCGCGGGGGATGCCGAGCGCCGCCGGGAGGATCTCGTCGGCCTTCTCCTCCCAGCCGCTGCACCACACCAGCTCGAAGTGCGCGCCGAGCAGGTGTATGAAATCAGCGGCGGTGGTAGACAGGAAATGCACGATCCCATCGACGAGCTGCCAGCGACCGGGCGGCGGATGGCCGAGATCGAAGCCGAACAGCGAGATCACGCCATCGATGTCTAACAACAGCAAAGGCTGGCGCATAAGTGGGGTTAAGGTGTTCTCGGCAGGGTTCAAGGCAGTGAAGCCGTCTTCCACGACTTCGCGCAACGTCCAGATCCGACTGGACGCCGCGGAATATTGCTTTAGCCCACGTGAGCGGATGCCGAAGAGCTCAGTGAGGGCGATAAAGCCCCCCGGCTTTCCCATCTAGGACTTCCTCTTCATGACTTTAATCCTCGGCATCACGCTGGCGCTCGCCTGCGCCCTGACCACCAACGTCGGATTCCTCTTCAAGCACCGGGGTGCCTGCCAGGCGCCGGCGGTCGACATGCGTCATCCGCTGCGGTCCGCCAAGCACCTGTACTCGAGCAAGTTGTTCGCCATCGGCATGCTCATCGCCTCCGGGGCGTGGGTCTTCCATGTTGCGGCGATGGCGGTGGCCCCGCTGTCGCTCGTGCAGTGCGTGCTGGCCGGCGGCGTCGTCCTGCTGGCCGTGATGGCCGAGCGCAGCTTCGGCCTGGGGATCTCGCGCCGCCAGTGGGTGGGGATCTCGTTGACCGCCCTCGGGCTGGTCATGCTCGGTCTGAGCCTGCCGGCAGTGCACGGCGCCCACTCCCAGTTCTCCGTGCCGGGCATGATCGCCTTCGAGGCGGTGCTGCTCGTCGCCGGCACGCTCATGATCATGGGCCCGCGCATCGGTGCTCCCAAGGAGCACCACGGCTTCATGCTCGGTGCCGCGGCCGGTCTGCTGTTCGGCGTCTCTGACGTCTCCATCAAGGCGATCTCCGGCCTGATCCATACGCAGGGCCTGATCGGTCTGGCCAGCCCGTGGACTCTGGTGGCCGTGGTGGCCTCCGTGGCCGCCTTCTACGCCTCGGCCAAGGGGCTGCAGGACGGCGACGCCGTCCCGGTGATCGCCATCACCGGCACCGCCGCCAATGTCTCGGGCATCATCGGCGGGATCATCGTCTTCGGCGATCCCCTGTCGGGCAACCCCGCCGTGCTGGGCATCGAGTGCCTGGCCTTCGTGCTCGTCCTGATCGCTGCCTGGCTGACGCCGGCACCGGTCCGCGCGGCCAAGCCCGGCTCGCTCGCGCCCGCCTTCTAGCGACTCTCCGTCACACTGGGTGGGTGGCTGCGCCCCCGCTCATCTCCGCGCCCGAAGTGCTCGATCGTCTCGCGCGACTCGATTCTGCCGCGCCGCCTCCCACGGTGCTCGACGTGCGCTGGGAGCTGACCGGGACCCCTCCCGCCCGACGCGACCTCTACGAGACCGGTCACATCCCCGGGGCGGCGTTCGTCGACCTCGACACGGACCTGTCGGCGCCTCCTGGCCCCGGCGGGCGTCATCCGCTGCCGGCGCCCGCCGACTTCCTGGCCGCCATGCAGGCCGCGGGGGTCTGGAGCGAGCGGACGGTGATCGTCTATGACGCCGCCACCTCGCTGCCCGCGGCACGGGCCTGGTGGCTGCTGCGCGACTACGGCCATCCGGACGTGCGGGTCCTCGATGGCGGCCTCGCCGCTTGGGTGGCCGCCGGGGGCGAGCTGGTCGCCGGTGCCGAGACGCCCGCCGCGGGCGATTTCGACGGGCGGCCGGGGACGATGGCGGTGCTCGACGCCGACGGCGCCCTCGCGCTCGCCCGCGACGGCGTGCTGCTCGATGCCCGCGCTCCGGAGCGCTTCCGGGGCGAGGTCGAGCCCATGGACCCCGTGGGCGGCCACATCCCGGGCGCCCGCAACCTCCCGATGTCCGAGCAGCTGCAGGCCACCGGGCGCTTCCGTTCGCCGGCGGAGCTGCGCGACGGCTTCGCGCGCGCCGGGGTGGGGGAGGGGACCGCGGTCGGCGCCTACTGCGGCTCGGGGATCACCGCCGCCCACACGGTGCTGGCCCTCGAGCTGGCGGGGCTGCCCGGCGCCCTCTATCCGGGCTCCTGGAGCGAATGGGTCACCGACCCGGCGCGGCCGGTGGCCACCGGCGACTGAGCGGCGACTGAGCGGCGACTGGGCGGGGTTCCTGGGCCGCCGCCGACCGGGCCGCCGCCGATTGACCCCGATAAGGACACCCACCGGCGACGGTGCGGCGCGGCTGGTGTCCTTCTCGGGGGAGAGGCCAGGCAAGTCGACCCACCGCGGCGGCGCGCCGCCGCTGGGTGTCCTTATCGGGGTGGCGCCGTGTCCCCGGGAGGGCCCCGCCGCACACGCGCAGGGGCCGGCCGCCCCAGGGCCGGGCCCGCCGGCAGGTCAGCTCGCGCTGGCCTCCAGCATCACGCGGGCCACCAGCTCGGGCTCGTCGTAGGTCGGCAGGTGACCGCACGAGGGCAGCGGGACGAAGCGCGCCTGCGGGATGGCCGCGGCGGCGCGCCACATCTGGCGGGGCACGAGCACCCGGTCGCGGTCGCCCCAGGCGATCGTCACCGGGACGGAGATCCCCGCCCCGTCGCCGAAGTGCCCCGCCCGCAACAGCGGCAGCGTCTCGTCAAACCAGGGCGCGCCCGCCAAGGCCCGGAGGCTGGCGGCGGCATCGTCGGGGGTGACCCGGGTCGGATGGGCGACGTACTGGCCGACCGCCAGGATCCGGCCGGCGGCCGGCTTCATCAGCGCATCGGCCCGTGGCGCCAGCCGCCGCGCCGCGCGCACGCCGGACCACAGCAGGCTGCGGGCAAGCGCGGCCTCGCTGCGGTTGGCAAAGCCCGCCGGCGAGATGGCGTCGGCGGAGCGCACGTGGCCGCGGCGGGCCAGCTCCAGCGCGATGAACCCGCCGAGCGAGTTGCCGGCGACGTGGGGCCGCTGCACCCCGATCTCCTCCAGGAACCCCTCGACCAGGGTGCTCAGCGACTCCGGGCCGGCGGGGGTCCCGGGCGGCGGCATCGGAGAGTCGCCGAATCCCGGGAGGTCGATGGCGATGACGTCCCGGTGGGGGGTCAGGCGATCGAGCACCGGCTCCCACATCTGCCAGCGGCTGCCGATGCCGTGGATGAGCAGCAGCGGCTCGCCCGTGCCGGCGCGATGATGGTTGAGCATCATGGGTGGCGGCAACCTACCGGATCGGTCACGCGCAGCGCGCAGGACCGCCGCGGCACACTCGACGCCTCCCTGTACAGGTACAAACGTACCAATTTGCCTCCCCGGTGCATTGAGATCGCGGCGATACAGGGGTAGCGTTGTACGAAACGGCACACGACCGATTTCGAGGAGACATATGGCTAGCACCGAGGAAGCAGTCAGGACCGAGCGCAGCTCACTCCAGGAGCTGGGACGGCGCCACCTCTGGATGCACTTCTCCCGCATGGGCGCGTATGAGGATCAGGAGATCCCGATCATCACCCGCGGCGAGGGCTGCTACGTCTACGACGAGCACGGCAATCGCTATCTCGACGGGCTGTCGGCGCTGTTCTGCGTCAACATCGGTCACGGCCGCGGTGACGTCGCGCAGGCGGGCGCCGACCAGGCCAAGGAGCTCGGCTTCTACACGAACTGGACGTTCGCGCACCCCCGGGCCATCGAGCTGGCCGCCCGCGTCGCCGACCTGGCGCCCGGCGACCTCAATCGCGTGTTCTTCACCAGCGGCGGCTCAGAGGCCGTCGAGTCCGCGATCAAGCTCTCGCGCCAGTACCACAAGCTGACCGGCAATCCGCTCAAGACGAAGATCATCGCCCGCGAGATCGCGTATCACGGAACGAGCCTCGGCGCCCTGGCGGCGACGGGCATCACCAGCCTGCGTCAGCCGTTTGAGCCGCTGATGCCGGGCGGCTGCCACGTCCCCAACACCAACACCTTCCGCCTGCCCACCGGTCTCACCGCGCAGGACCTGGCCGAGACCGTCCGTCACCGGATCGAGTTCGAGGGCCCCGACACGGTGGCCGCGGTCATCATGGAGCCCGTCCAGAACGCCGGCGGATGCTTCACCCCCCCGGAGGGCTACTGGCAGCGGGTGCGCGAGATCTGCGACGAGTACAACGTCCTGCTCATCTCCGACGAGGTCATCTGCGCCTGGGGCCGTCTTGGCGAGTGGTTCGGCGCGCAGCGCTATGACTACATCCCGGACATCATCACCACCGCCAAGGGCCTGACCAGCTCGTATGCGCCGATGGGCGCGATGATCGCCTCTGACCGGGTGTTCGAGCCGTTCAGCGAGGCGGAGGCCAGCTTCACCCACGGCATCACCTTCGGCGGTCATCCCATCGCCTCCGCGGTGGCCCTGGCCAACCTCGACGTGATGGAGCGCGAGGGTGTCCTGGAGAACGTGCGTGCGCACGAGGGCGACTTCCGCCAGATGCTCGACTCGCTGCGCGACATCCCGATCGTCGGCGATGTGCGTGGCGCGGGCTACTTCCACGCGATCGAGCTGGTCAAGGACCAGGACTCAGACGAGCAGTGGACCGACGAGGAGTCCGAGGTCCTGCTGAGAGGCTTCCTCTCCGCGGAGCTGTACCGCCGCGGCTTGATCTGCCGCGCCGACGACCGCGGCGACCCGGTCATCCAGCTCTCGCCGCCGCTCATCGCCGGCCCTCAGCAGTTCGAGGAGATCGAGGCCGTGCTGCGGCCCGTGCTCACCGAGGCGGGCGACCGCATGCGCGGACATGCGAACGCCGGCAAGGAAGCCCACCACGAGAACCCCGTCCGCCTGGGCGCCTAGACCAGCCGACACGCCGACGCCACCGACGACGACGCTGCGGTCTGAGCAGTGCTGACCGTTCGCGAACTGCTGCGCGACCTGGACGTGCGCCTGCTGTGCGGGGAGGCCGCTACTGACCTTCCCGTGCGGTGGGTGCACATCTCAGAGCTCCGGGACCCGACGGCGTGGCTGTCGGGCGGGGAGCTGCTGCTCACCACCGGCATGCAGCTCAACACGGCCCAGCGCCAGCGGGAATTCGTCACCCGGCTGGCCGATCATCAGCTGGCCGGACTGGGCTTCGGGGTCGGCTTTGGTCATCGGGAGGTGCCGCCGGCGATGGTGCAGGCGGCGGCCGAGCGCGACTTCCCGGTGTTCGAGGTGCCCTATGAGCTCCCGTTCATCGCGGTGACCGAGGCCGCCTTCACCCAGCTGGTCAACGAGCAGTACGCGGTGCTGCGACGGGCCCTCTCGGCTCACGAGCGCCTGGAGCGCGTCGTCCTCTCCCAGCGCGGGCTCGATGCGCTGGCGGGCACCCTGGCCACGCTCATCGGTGCGGCCGTGCTCGTGTTCGACGCCCGCGGCGAGCCGCTCGCCCAGCGCGCGTTCCGGCGCACGCTCGACGACGAGGCGGTCGCGGCGCTGCGCGACGAGCTCTACGAGCGCCGGATCGGCCCGCGCACCCCGCGGGCCTTCCTCCCGTCCCACGCCGAGCTGTCAGACCGCTCGCTGGTCCTGCCGGTGTCCGCGGACGGCGCCGCCGCCGGAGGGGAGCAACACACCCCTGAGGCCTGGCTGGTGGCGGTCAAGGACACGGGCCCACTCTCTGACTTCGATCGCCTGACGCTCCATCAGGCGGTGACCATCGTGGCGCTCGAGCTGCTCCGCGGCCGGGTCGCCGGCGACACGGAGCGGCGGCTGGCCGGCGACGTGCTGACGGCGGTCGTCGACGGCGAGCTGGCCGGCCCCGAGCTGGAGCGCCGGCTGGAGCCGTTCGGGCTGGCCGAGCGGGTGGCCGCCATCGTCGTGCAGCGCCCGCACGGGGGGCGCGGCTCACCAACGCCCGTCGAGGATGCCCTCAGCCTCGCCCTGCGCGAGGAGGCCACGCCCGGCCTGGTGGCGAGCACCGGGGCCTTCACCTGCGGCCTGGTCAGCGCCGCCGACGAGGAGGAGCTGTTCGAGCTTGGCCAACGCGTCGCCGGACGGCTGGCCGGCAGCGGGGACGAGCTGCGGGTGGGAATCGGTCGGCCGGTGGCGGGCGCCGAGGCCCGGCGCAGCTTCCATGAGGCGCGATGCGCGGTCGAGGCTGTCGCGCTCGGCGTCGTCGACGGGCGCCCGCCGGCCGCCAACGGCCACGGCACCGGCAACGGGAACGGCAACGGCAACGGGACGGGGGTGCGGAGTTCGACCCGCGCCCCGTCCGGCCACCGGGTGGCCACCTACAGAGACCTCGGGTCCTTCCAGCTGCTGCTCTCGCTGCAGGACGACGAGGCCCTGCGATTGTTCTGCGACTCGATCCTCGGCCCCATCGAGGCCAGCGAGGGACACTACGGAGGTGAACTGATGCGATCGCTTGAAGCGTTCATTGAAGAAAACGGTCAGTGGGAGCGCGCCGCCAAGCGGCTGTTCTGCCACCGGCACACGCTGCGCTACCGGATCCGCCGCGTCGAGGAGCTGACCGGGCGCGACCTGCACAGCGCTCGCGACCGGATCGAGTTCTGGCTGGCGCTGCGCGGCCGGGAGCTGGTGGCATGAAGGTCGGGGTCCCCACAGAGGTCAAATCCGACGAGTACCGCGTCGCCCTGACGCCCGCCGGCGTGCGCGAGCTCGTCGACGCCGGTCACGAGGTGTTCGTCCAGCAGGGCGCCGGCGAGGGTTCGGCGCTCGCCGACGAGGCCTACACCGCCCAGGGCGCCACCGTGCTCCCCGACGCCGACGCCGTGTTCGGCGAGGCCGGGATGATCGTCAAGGTCAAGGAGCCTCAGCCCGAGGAGATCGCTCGCCTCAAGCCCCACCACACGCTGTTCACCTACCTGCACCTGGCGGCCGACGAGAAGCTGACCCGCGGCCTCATGGAGAGCGGCGCCACCTGCATCGCCTACGAGACCGTCGAGGACGCGCGGGGGCGGCTGCCGCTGCTGGCACCGATGTCCGAGGTGGCGGGGAAGATCGCCACCCAGGCCGGGGCGTTCATGCTCGAGAAGCCCCTGGGCGGCCGCGGCATCCTGCTCGGCGGGGTGCCGGGTGTGGCCGCCGCCAACGTGATCGTCATCGGTGGCGGGGTGGTCGGCATGAACGCCGCCTTCATCGCCCTCGGCATGGAGGCGACGGTCTACGTCTATGACCGCAACATCGACCGCCTGCGCGAGCTCGACATCGCCTTCAACGGCCGGGCCGACACGTGCTTTGCCTCGACGCTGCAGATCGAAGAGCGCCTGCCCGATGCCGACCTGATCATCGGCGCGGTGCTCGTCCACGGCGCCAAGGCCCCGCACGTCATCACCCGCGAGCAGCTTGGCCTGATGAAGCGCCAGGCGGTGCTCGTCGACGTCTCGATCGACCAGGGCGGCTGCTTTGAGACCTCGCATCCGACGACGCACTCGGACCCCACCTACGAGGTCGACGGCATCACCCACTACTGCGTGGCCAACATGCCCGGCGCGGTCCCGATCACCTCGACCTTCGCGCTGACCAACGCGACCATGCCCTACGTGGTCGACCTGGCCACCCGCGGGGTCCACGATGCGGTCGCCAACAACCCCGGCCTCAAGCTGGGCGTCAACGTGGCGGCCGGCGAGCTCACCTACGCGCCCGTCGCCGAGGCGGTGGGCGTTGCGTCCGTCGACGTCGACGAGGCGCTCGCCAGCGTCCCCGCCGCGGCCTAGTGACGCGCGGGACTGACTCGTCAGGGGTGGTGACAGGCGCCCGGCGCTCGCTGGCCGGGCGTCTGGCACAGCGAGGTGGTGCGCGGCAGCCGGTCGGAGACGATCTGGAAGCGCACCACCTCGGCGACGGCGTTGGGGGCGCTGACGATGATCTGGACGATCGTCCCGACGCGGAGGTGGGCCCCGTTGAGCACGCCGGTGGCCGAGGCGGTGCCGCGACGGATCTTCAAGGTGGCCCGCTTGACCGGGCAGCCGGCGCCCTGGCAGGTGAGGGTCACGTGCCACGAGGCCCTGAGCTTGTCGGCCGACAGGTTGCCGACGACCGTGTAGGGGATGAAGAAGTTCCAGAAGTAGCTGATCGGGGCGTCGATCACCGTGTAGCGGAAGGTCAGCGTGCGGCTGGTGCGGACGGCGCCGTTGGCGACTGACAGCCTCACCGGCACGGCGTACCGGGCGTTCGAGCAGGCGGCGGCCGGACCGGGTGAGGGCCAGCGCGAGATGGGCCGTCCGGCCCGCCTTGACCGTGTAGCGGCGGCTGACGACCCGGAGCTTCCGGGTCGTCGCCTTCTTCTTGGCCGTCCTGGCCGGGGTGGCGGCGGCGGTGATCGACACCAGCTTTCCGCCGACGAGGTGCTCGACGGTCGTCCCGGTGATCGACCCCGTGCACCGCTGGCCGGCGGCGCCCGCGCACGTCACGGTCAGCGTGGCCCGCGCGCCGGCGACGGCGGCCGAGGCCACGCGCACCCGCGGGCGGTGGGCCGGCGGCGGATGCGTTGTGGTGCTCGTCGTTGAGGTGCTTGTGGCCGGCGAGGAGACGGCCATCGCCGCTCGCACGCTGGCCGAGATCCTCTTGCTGTCGGTCACCGTGAGGATGGGCGTGAACTGACCGGCGTTTGGCGGCGTGCCGGTGATCGCTCCCGACGGGCTGATCGACAGCCCCGGCGGGAGGCCGGTCGCCGACCATGCGTAGGGCGGTGTGCCGCCGCTGGCGGCCGCCTGGGCGGAGTACGCCGCGCCGGTGCTGGCCGGCGGCAACGATGTGCTGCTCACGGACAGGTCGGCGCTGACGGCCAGCGCGTGGCGCGCCGATGCCCCGCTGGCCACACCGTCGAGGTTGACGGCGCCCGGAATGGCGACCGGCGTCGGCGTGGGGTTCGGGTTGGTGGTCCCGTTGTTGAGTCGCGTTGCCGAGCTGCCCGTCCTGGTTGTCGCCGAACGCGTAGAGGGTTCCGGCGGAGGTCAGCACGAAGCTGAAGTCCGACCCGGCGGCGATCTGGACGGGGGTTCCGGAATTGGCCGGCATCGGGACGAGCCTGGGCGTCTCGTTCGGCGTCGTGGCGCCGTTGTTGGTCGTCGAGCCGAGCTCGCCGGTGTTGTTGTCGCCGAAGGCGTAGACCTGGCCGCTCGAGGTGAGGACGAGCGTATGGGAGCTGCCCGCCGCGACGCCGGTGATCTGCCCGGAGAGACCGGGAAAGCTCGACGAGCCCACGACGCCCGGTGTGGCATCGACGGTGTTGGCGGGCGTCGTCGGCCGGCCGAGCTGCCCGGACGAATCGTCGCCCCAGGAGAACAGCTCCCCGCTCGAGGTCAGCGCGAAGCTGGCGCTCCCGCCGGCGGCGACCTCGATGAACTGCCCGGTGTGATCGGGGGTGACGTCGGCCGGCGTGGGGTTCGGATTGTTCTTGTTCTGATTGGTCAGGTTCCCCACCTGGCCGTCGAGGTTGTCCCCCCAGCCGTAGATCCTGTCGTTGCTGCCCAGCGCGATCGTGTGACCGGTGCCGGTGGCGACCTGGGCGAACCGCGACCCGAGGACCGGGAAGGGGACCTGCTGCGGATCGACGGGCATGATGGTCGCGTCGTGCGTCGCCGTGCCCAGCTGGCCCCAGAAGTTGCCGCCGAAGCCGTACAGCTGGCCGCTGGAGGTCAGGGCGAAGGAGAACTGCAGCCCGGCGGCCGCCTGCACGACCCCGCCGTTGGCGCCCGGGAGCGAGACCGGCGTGGGACTGGGGTGCGTGGAGGTCTGCTCGTTGCCCAGCTGCCACTCGGTGTTGTCTCCGAAGGCGAACAGCGTGCCCGAGGCGGTGGCCGCAAGCGTGTGCTGTCCCCCGGCGGAGGCCGACACGACGGCGCCCGCGGCCGCCGGAAACCCGGCCACGACGGTGGCGTTCGGGTCGTTCATCGGCTGCGCCCGTCCGAGCTGGCCGCTCTCGTTGGCGCCGAAGGTGTAGAGCTGGCCGGCCGACGATCCCGCGGAGGACGCCTGCGTCGCCCACACCGCCGTTCCCGCCAGCGCTGCCAGCGCCAGCAGCACCACCACGCGGGCGCGTGCCGAAGCCCAGCGCGATGTCCCGGCCATCGTCGCCCCCATGTCGGCCGATCCTACCCGGGGGGCGGGCGCATGCCAAAGCACCGGATCCCGGGACTTAGTGATGACACAGGCCCGGCCGGCGCTCGTCGGGTGTCTGGCACAGCGCCGTGGTGTCCGGGAGCCGGTTGGAGACGATCGTGAAGCGCAGCACCTCGGCGACGGCATTGCGGGCGCTGACGGTGAGCTGAACGACGGTCCCCAATCTCAGGTGGGCCCCCGCCAGGGCGGCGGTGGCCGAGGCCGCCCCGTGGTGGATGGCGATCGTCGTCCGCCGCAGCGGGCAGCCGCCTCCCCGGCAGCTCAGGCTGACGTGCCAGGCCGGCTTGAGCCCGGATGCTCTCAGCTTGCCGACGAAGGTATAGGAGCGCCGGTAGTTCCAGAAGAAGTCGATCGGCGCGTTGATGACGGTGTAGCGGAAGCTGACGCGGCGGCTGCTGTGGGTCCGGCCGCCGGCGATCGAGAGGGTCACCGGGAGCGCGTAGAACACATCCAGCAGGCGGCGGCCACTCCGGTTCAGCGACATCCGGATTCGGGCGGTCTGCCCCGCCTTGACGGTGTACTGACGGCTCACCACGGTCAGCCTTCTCGTCGTCCGCGCGGCGCGTCGGGTGGGCTTGGCGACAGCACCGGTCACCGACACCGGCTTGCCGGCCAGGAGGTGCTCGACGGTGCTACCGCTGATCGTCCCCGCGCACCGCTGCCGGGCGGCTCCCGCGCAGCGAGCGACGATGGTGGCGCCGGGGCCGGCGAGCGACAGCGACAGGATGCTTACCCGCGGCGCCGAGGTCGCGGTCGTCGGGGGCGGCGGGCCGGCAGTCGTCGAACCGGACGCTGACGTCGCCGGGGCGTGGACCGGCAGGGCGACCGTGGCGGTGGCCGCGATCCCGTTGGCGTCGGTCACCGTGAGCGTCGGGCTGTAGTTGCCGACCTGCGCCGGCGTGCCGGTGATCGCGCCCGAGCCGCTGATCGACAGCCCGCCGGGCAGGTCTGATGCAGTCCAGCGGTAGGGACCTATGCCGCCGCTCGCCGGCGCCTGCGCGGAGTAGGCCGCGCCGAGGGTCGCGGCGGGCAGCGCGTTGCTCGCCACCCCCAGGGCGGCGACGACGGCCAGTGTGTGCGACGCGACCGGCCCATCCGCGACGGCCTCGAGCGTGGTGTCGCCCGGGACGGCCACCACGGTCGGCGAAGGGTTTGCGACCGCCGCTCCGGTGTGGACATGGTTGCCGAGCTGCCCGTCGGAGTTGTCGCCGAACGCGTAGAGCCGGCCGGTGGAGGTCAGGACCAGCGTGTCATCAGAACCGGCACTAATCTGCACGATCGCGCCGGCTCCCGCGGGCATCGGCACGAGCGCCGGCGTCTGATTCGGGGTGTCGCTGCCGTTATTCGCGGTCGTGCCCAGCTGCCCGTAGTGGTTGTCGCCCCAGGCGTACAGCTGACCGCCTGAGTCGAGCGCCAGGCTGTGGTTGCCGCCGGCGGCGATGGCCACGATCGGTCCCGCAGACGGGGGGAAGCTCAGGATCTGCTGCGGGTATTCGTCGGTCGTGAACGCCGGGTTCTCGCTCGGATCGCGTCCGAGCTGTCCGTAGTGGTCGTCGCCCCAGGAGAAGACCTGACCGGAGGATGTGAGCGCCAGCGCATGATTGGCTCCCGCGGCGAGGCCGACGAAGTGCCCGACGGCGGTGAACGTTATGTCCTGCGGGGTGGGATTGGTCGGCGCGCCGCTGCTGCCGGGCGTCCCCAGCTGGCCGTCAGTGTTGTCCCCCCACGACCAGAGGTGATCGTCGCTCGTGCGCGCCACGACGAACGCCCCGCCGGCGACGGCCTGCGTAATGGGATGGCTGTCGCCCGCGAGGGTTACCGCCGTCGGCGTCGGGTTTGCAGTCATGGTCCCGCTGTTCGCTGTGATGCCGAGCTGTCCGGCGGAGTTATCGCCGAACTCGTACACCTGCCCGCTCGTGGTCAGGGCGGCGCTGAAGTCGTAGCCGGCCGCCGCCTGCACGACCGAGCCCGCGCCGGGCGGAAGGCCGACCGATGTGGGAGTGGCCGTCGATCCGCCGACGTTGACGCTGTTTCCGAGCTGGCCGAAGAAGTTCGCGCCGAAGGCGGAGAGGCTGCCGTCGGAGCCGACCACGAGCGTATGGCTGCCGCCCGCGGCTGCGGTCGCGGCCGGCGATCGCAACTCGATGGCAGCCGCGTCGGGATCCGCCGCGGAGCGTCCGGGGCCCAGCTGGCTATCGCCGTTGTTGCCCCACGCGAGCACCTGGCCGGCCGGCGGTCCGGCCGATGAGGCCCGGGTCGTCCAGACAGTGGCACACGCCAGGGCCACCACGGCCAGGAGCATGATCGCGCGCGCTCGCCCTCCATACCGCCACGGTCTCCGGTCCGTCATCGCCCCATCGCGTCGATCGTACGCCCGGCGGCGACCGGTGCCAAACCACCGGATGACGGGGGATCGGGATCAATGGCGGTAGGTGCAGGGCCGGCGCCGACAGGCGCCTGACAATGCTCCGTGCGGCCGGCGCAGGGCGCCTGGGAGCCCCAGTCCCGGTGGCCGGCGATGCCGCCTGGGGGAGCGGCCGTGCGCCAGGACGACGGCCTCCGGCCTGCTACATTGGGCGACCGCTATGCCGACCACCAGTCAATTGATCCGCAAGGGCCGTACGGCGCCCAAGAAGAAGCTTGCCACCCCCGGCCTGAAGTCCGGGAAGGGCCGCAAGAAGAAGGTCGCCGCACCCCAGCGCCGGGGAGTGTGCACCCGCGTGTACACGACCACGCCCAAGAAGCCCAACTCGGCGCTGCGCAAGGTTGCGCGCGTGCGTCTGACCAACGGCATGGAGGTCGGCGCCTACATCCCGGGCGAGGGCCACAACCTGCAGGAGCACTCCGTGGTGCTCGTGCGCGGTGGCCGCGTCAAGGACCTTCCCGGTTTCCGCTACAAGGTGATCCGCGGCACGCTTGACGCCGCCGGCGTCGGCGACCGCAAGAAGGCACGCTCGCAGTACGGCGTGAAGGCCAAGTAGTGCCCCGCCGCGCAGCTGCCCAGGTCCGCAAGATCGAGCCGGACGCCGTCTACCGCAACCGCCTCGTCCAGCAGGTCATCAACAAGGTGATGGAGGACGGCAAGAAGTCGACCGCCGAGAAGATCGTCTACGACGCGATGGCGATCCTCGGTGAGCGCAGCGGCAAGAACGCGGTCGAGCAGCTCGAGGCCGGCATCAAGGCGCTGACGCCGGTGCTGGAGGTCCGCTCCCGTCGCGTCGGCGGGGCCACCTATCAGGTGCCGGTCGAGGTCCCGGGCCCCCGGGCCCGCACGCTCGCCGTGCGCTGGCTCGTCCAGTTCGCCCGCGCCCGGCGCGAGCGCACGATGTCCCAGAAGCTCGCCCACGAGCTTCTCGATGCCATCCAGCAGCAGGGCAACGCCTTCAAGCGCAAGGATGACATCTACCGCATGGCGCAGGCCAACAAGGCCTTCGCCCACTACCGCTGGTAGCCCGCTCTGCGCACGCGCGGCGTTAGCGCGGCCAGCCGCACGGCTGCGTGGGCGATGTGACGCCGCACCTCTTCTTCGCGCGCCTAGAGAGTCTGACGCGCGCCGTACCCACCGTCATGCGTCCGCCTGCCCTCGGCGCAGACCACAGCGCATATGGAAGAGAAACGCGAGGGCTGCCTACCGCACGGGACCGGGGGCTGCGGTAGGACAACCCTCGCGTTCACTAAATCTAACCGCCCTTATGTTGGTAAACCGTTGGCTTTCCTGACTGGTCAGGACGCGGACCGTGTTCAGGGCGTGTCCGCCGCCGGCCGCGAGGGCGGGCGCACCTCGGGAACCGGCTCGAGCAGCATTCCGGCGGCCGCCGAGAGCAGCAGCAGGGCGCCCCCGGCGGTCTCGAGGTAGAGGCCGATCGCCGGGCTGGAGGTGGCGGTGGACAGGCCGGTCGAGGTCGTGCCGACCAGTCCCGTGCTGTGGGCGTTGGGCAGATCGCCCAGCAGCGCGATACCGATGGCCACCAGGCCGAGCACTGCGGTGGCCAGCAGACCGAGGCGGCTGCCCGACTGCCAGATGTTGATCCCCAGGCCGACGGCCAGGACCGCCAGCGGCACGAGCGCATAGGAGTGATCAGAGCCCACGGAGACGCTCGTCGCGATGGGGACCCGGCTGCTGGTGTGCACGTGCAGAAGCGGGGTGAACTCGGCGATGACGAGCAGGATCGCCCCCCCGAGGGCGAGCGCCAGGACGCTGTTGCGATGGGCCGAGAAACGGCGCTGCCAGCGGCTCTCCGGGTCCTCTCCAGCCCCTCGGCGGGGCCGTCGACCTCTGCTATATTCGGTGTCCGCCTCGGGTCGGAAAGCGCTCATCTGTGCTCACACCCGGGCGCGGAACATCCATTCGATGGAGACACCGACTTCATAGATACTGCCCGTGGCCGACAAGCGTTGTCGTGACGGGCCCTTGTGGGCCCTTTTTTATGACCGCAGCCGGCCGCCGGAACCCGTTTAGGACTCACAGACTTCATGCCACGCACGTTCCCTCTCGACAAGACACGCAATATCGGGATCATGGCGCACATCGACGCCGGTAAGACGACGACGACCGAGCGCATCCTCTATTACACCGGACGGACCTACAAGATCGGCGAGGTCCACGAGGGCGCTGCCGTCATGGACTGGATGGAGCAGGAGCAGGAGCGCGGGATCACGATCACCTCGGCTGCCACCACCGCAACGTGGAACGGCCACCGGATCAACATCATCGACACCCCGGGACACGTCGACTTCACCGTTGAGGTGGAGCGCTCCCTGCGCGTGCTCGACGGCGCCATCGCCCTGTTTGACTCCGTCGCCGGCGTCGAGCCCCAGTCTGAGACCGTATGGCGCCAGGCCGACAAGTACCACGTTCCCCGGATCGCCTACATCAACAAGATGGACCGCATCGGCGCGAACTTCGCGATGGGCGTGCAGACGATGATCGATCGCCTGGGCGCCAACCCGGTGCCGATCCAGCTGCCGATCGGCGCCGAGGCCGACTTCCTGGGCATCATCGACCTCGTCGAGAACGTCGCCATCGTCTACAAGGACGAGCTCGGCAAGGAGCAGGACGTCATCGACATCCCCGCCGACCAGGTGCAGCGCGCCGCCGAGGCTCGCGAGCACCTCCTGGAGGTCGTCTCCCAGTACGACGACCAGCTGCTGGAGCTGATCCTCGAGGAGCAGGAGGTTCCGGTCCCGGTGCTCAAGGAGGCGATCCGCGCCGCCACGCTGTCGGCGCAGATGACTCCCGTCCTGTGCGGCTCGAGCTTCAAGAACAAGGGCGTGCAGCCCCTGCTCGACGCGGTCCTGGACTACCTGCCCAGCCCCCTCGACGTCCCCCCCGTGGAGGGCATCGAGCTCGACAAGGGTTCGGACACCGACGGCGTCCCCGCCAAGCGGCTGGCCTCCGACGACGAGCCGTTCGCGGCCCTCGCCTTCAAGATCATGGCCGACCCCTACGTCGGCAAGCTCACCTACTTCCGCGTGTACTCCGGCAAGCTGTCGGCGGGCTCCCGCGTGCTCAACGTCTCGACCGGCCGGCAGGAGCGCATCGGCCGCATCCTGATGATGCACGCCAACGAGCGCGAGGAGGTCGACGCCGTCTACGCGGGTGAGATCGCCGCCGGCGTCGGCATCAAGCAGGTCGTCACCGGCGACACGCTGGCCGCGCCCGACAAGCCGATCAAGCTCGAGATGATCACCTTCCCCGAGCCGGTCATCAAGGTCGCCATCGAGCCCAAGACCAAGGCCGACCAGGAGAAGATGTCGACCGCCCTCGGCCGCCTGGCCGAGGAGGACCCGACCTTCCAGGTTCAGACCAACGAGGAGACCGGTCAGACGGAGATCTCCGGGATGGGCGAGTTGCACCTCGAGATCCTCGTGGACCGGATGATGCGCGAGTTCAAGGTCGACGCCAACGTCGGCCGGCCGCAGGTCTCCTACCGGGAGACGATCCGTGGCACCGCCGAGAAGGTCGAAGGTCGCCTGGTGCGCCAGACCGGCGGCTCGGGTCAGTACGGCATCGTCTACATCAACGTCGAGCCCGCGCCCGGCGAGGGCTTTGACTTCATCAACAAGGTCCGCGGCGGCTCCGTCCCCACGGAGTTCATCCCCGCCGTCGAGAAGGGCGTCGAGGAAGCGATGGAGAACGGGCCCCGCATGGGCTTCCCGCTCGTCGACGTCCGGGTGACGCTGACTGACGGCAAGTCCCACGACACGGACTCGTCGGAGATCGCCTTCCGGGTGGCCGGCTCGCTGGCGCTCAAGGAAGCCGTCCGGCGCGCCAAGCCGGTGCTGCTCGAGCCCGTGTTCGCCGTCGAGGTGGTCACGCCCGAGGAGTTCATGGGCGACGTCATCGGCGACCTCAACCGCCGGCGCGGACAGATCAACGGGATGGAGCAGCGCGGCAACGCGCAGGTCATCACCGCGCATGTCCCGCTCGCCGAGATGTTCGGCTACGCCACGGATGTCCGGTCCACCACCCAGGGCCGGGCGACGTACACGATGCAGTTCGATCGCTACGAGGAAGTGCCGGCGCACATCGCCGAGAAGCTCGGCGGCAACGAGCAGGAAGCCGCGTAGCGCGGCCAGCAAGACCCCGCCGCACGACCTAGCAGTCGCGGCGGACGGAAAACTTATACCCTGAGTAGGTTCGTCGTGAGACGAACGAAATCTAGAAAGAAGAAGGAGCTACACCAAAGTGGCGAAGGCCAAGTTTGAGCGCGACAAGCCCCATGTCAACGTCGGGACCATCGGTCACATCGACCATGGCAAGACGACGCTGACCGCGGCCATCACCAAGGTGCTCCACGACAAGTACGGCGACGGCACCGAGGTGCGGTCGTTCGACTCGATTGACAACGCTCCCGAAGAGAAGGCTCGCGGCATCACGATCGCGACCTCGCACGTCGAGTACGAGACCGCCAATCGGCACTACGCCCACGTGGACTGCCCCGGTCACGCTGACTACGTCAAGAACATGATCACCGGCGCGGCGCAGATGGACGGAGCGATCCTGGTCGTCTCGGCCGCCGATGGCGCGATGCCCCAGACGCGTGAGCACATCCTGCTCGCCCGTCAGGTCGGCGTCCCCTACATCGTCGTCTTCCTCAACAAGGCGGACATGGTCGATGACCCCGAGCTCCTCGAGCTCGTCGAGGTCGAGATCCGCGACCTGCTGTCGGAGTACGAGTTCCCCGGCGATGACATCCCGTTCGTGGTCGGCTCGGCGCTGCGGGCGCTCGAGGGCGACGCGGAGTACGAGCAGAAGATCCTGGACCTCGCCGAGGCCCTGGACACGTACATCCCGGAGCCCACGCGTGACCTGGACAAGCCGTTCCTGATGCCGGTCGAGGACGTGTTCTCGATCACCGGCCGCGGAACGGTGGCCACCGGCCGCATCGAGTCGGGGATCATCAAGACCGGCGAGACCGTCGAGATCGTGGGCATCAGGCCGACGACCACGACCGTCGTCACCGGCGTCGAGATGTTCAAGAAGAACCTGGACCAGGGCCAGGCGGGCGACAACGCCGGCTGCCTGCTGCGTGGCACCAAGCGCGAGGACATCGAGCGCGGTCAGGTGCTGTGCAAGCCCGGTTCGATCACCCCGCACACCAAGTACAAGGCCGAGGTCTACGTCCTCAAGAAGGAGGAGGGCGGCCGTCACACGCCGTTCTTCACCGGGTACCGGCCGCAGTTCTACTTCCGCACGACTGACGTCACCGGAGTGGCCAACCTGCCCGAGGGCACGGAGATGGTCATGCCGGGCGACAACGTCCAGATGGAGATCGAGCTCATCCAGCCGATCGCCATGGATCAGGGTCTGCGGTTCGCGATTCGCGAGGGCGGCCGCACGGTCGGCTCGGGAGTCGTCACAGAAATCATTCAGTAGGTGCAGTGCGAGGCGGCGGGCCTCCCGGCCCGCCGCCTCTTTTTTGTCAAGCAGATACGACCGAGATGGACGGGGAGCGCCCCTGTCCGCCATTCGCCGAGAAGAAACGAATTCAGTGGCAACCATCGCCCAAAACAAGATCCGCATTCGCCTGAAGTCCTACGACCACACGGCGATCGAGACAGCGGCCAAGGAGATCGTCGAGACGGCGACGCGCACCGGCGCGACCGTCTCCGGTCCCGTGCCGCTGCCGACGGAGAAGAACGTGTACTGCGTGATCCGCTCCCCGTTCAAGGACAAGGATTCGCGCGAGCACTTCGAGATCCGGACCCACAAGCGACTGATCGACATCCATCAGCCGACGCCCAAGACGGTCGACTCGCTCCAGCGGCTCGACCACCTGCCGGCCGGCGTGGATATCGAGATCCGCCTGGCCTCCTAGCCATGACCGCGATCCTCGCCAAGAAGCTCGGCATGACCCAGCGCTTTCTGGACGATGGGCGCGTCGAGCGCGTCACCGTCCTGGAGGCGGGTCCCTGTCCGGTGACCGCGATCCGCACCAAGGAGCGCGACGGCTACGAGGCCGTGCAGCTCGCTTTCGGGGCCTGCAAGGAGAAGGTGCTGACCAAGGCCGAGCTCGGCCACCTCAAGAAGGCCGACGCCTCCGCCCACCGCCATCTGGTCGAGTTCCGCGACGAGGCGGCCCAGCTGCTCGTCGGCGAGACGGTGACCGTCGAGGCCTTCGAGGTCGGCGACAAGGTCAAGATCTCCGGCACGTCCAAGGGCAAGGGCTTCCAGGGCACGATCAAGCGCCACAACTTCGCCTCGGGCCCCAAGTCCCACGGCTCGCACAACGTGCGCGCCCCGGGCTCGATCGGCGCGTCGGCGTGGCCGGCGCGCGTCATGAAGGGCATTCGCGGGCCCGGCCGGATGGGCGGCGGCCGGATCACCCAGCGGGGCCTGACGGTGGTCGAGGTGATGGCCAATCGCAACCTGCTGCTCGTCCGCGGTGCCGTGCCGGGCCCCAAGGGCTCGACCGTGGAGGTGCGCACCGATGGCTAAGAGCGCTCCCAAGCTCGGCGGCGGGTCGGCGACGCTCGATGCCGCCACCTTCGAGGCGAGGTTCAACATGCCGCTCGTCCACGAGACCGTGCGCGCCGAGCTCAACGCCCGCCGCCAGGGAACGGCCTCGTCAAAGACACGCGGCCAGGTCTCAGGCGGCGGCGCCAAGCCGTGGCGCCAGAAGGGCACCGGCCGGGCCCGCGCGGGCTCCTCGCGCTCGCCGATCTGGACCGGCGGCGGCACCGTGTTCGGCCCCCAGCCACGCCACTACATCTCCAAGGTCAACCGCAAGGCCCGTCGGGCGGCGCTGCGCAGCGCCCTGTCCGTCCATGCCGAGCGCGACTCCCTGGCGGTCTTCGACGCCGGCGCGTTCGATGCTCCCTCGACCAAGCAGGCCGTCGCCCTGCTCGCCGAATGGGGTGCCGGGACGCCGACCCTCATCCTGCTCTCGCCGGCCGAGGCCCAGGCGGGCCTGTCGTTCCGCAACCTGCCGACCGTCTCCGTGATGCCGGTCGGCGACGCCGGCGTGGCCGATGTCATCGGTGCCGCCTCGCTGCTCGTCTCCGAGAGCGCCCTGCCCGCGCTCGTCGCCCGGGCGACCGGCGCCGGCGCCGGCGCTGACACCGCCCCCACCCAACCGGAAGCTGCCTGATGGATCCCACCCAAGTCATCCGCCATCCGGTCCTGACGGAGAAGTCCTATGTCCTGGCCGAGACCGGCAAGTACACCTTCCGCGTGCACGAGAAGGCCCACAAGACCCAGATCCGCCAGGCGATCGAGCAGCTCTTCGACGTCAACGTCGTCGAGGTCCGCACCGCCTCGGTGAAGTCCAAGCCCAAGCGCCGCGGCCAGACCGCTGGTCGCTCGCGGCAGTGGAAGAAGGCGATCGTGCAGGTGCGCGCGGGTCAGACGATCCCCGTCTTCCAGGTGTTCGAGGCCACCGAGTAATGCCGATCCGCAAGCCCAAGCCCACCTCCCCGGGACGGCGCTTCGTCTCCTATCCCGACTTCGCCGAGGTCACCCGCTCGCGTCCGGAGAAGTCCCTCGTCGAGGGCCTGAAGAAGTCCGGCGGGCGCAACTCCAACGGCCGCAAGACGGCGCGCCATCGCGGCGGCGGCGCCAAGCGGCTGTATCGCAAGATCGACTTCAAGCGGCGCAAGGACGGGATCCCCGCCAAGGTGGCGCACATCGAGTACGACCCCAACCGGTCGGCCTACATCGCGCTGCTGCATTACGCCGACGGCGAGAAGGCCTACATCCTGGCGCCGGCGCGGCTGAGCGTCGGGATGACCGTCCAGTCCGGCGAGGGAGCCGACATCCGCGTCGGCAACTGCCTGCCGCTGAGCCGGATGCCCCCGGGCACGATCGTCCACAACGTCGAGCTGACCCCGGGCCGTGGCGGCCAGATGGCGCGGTCGGCCGGCGTCGGCGTCCAGCTGCTGGCGCGCGAGGGCGACTACGCCACGCTGCGTCTGCCGTCGGGGGAGATGCGGATGGTGCGGGCCGAGTGTCGCGCCACCGTCGGCACCATCGGCAACTCCGACCACCAGAACGTCAAGATCGGCAAGGCCGGGCGCAAGCGTCACATGGGCGTGCGCCCCCAGACCCGAGGCACGGCCATGAACCCCGTCGACCACCCGCACGGCGGTGGCGAGGGCTCGACCACGCCCGGGCGCCATCCGGTCACGCCGTGGGGCGTGCCCACCCTGGGCTACCGCACCCGCAAGAAGGGCAAGAAATCCGACCAGTACATCGTGCGCGGCCGCAGAAGGGGCAAGGGTAAGAACCGATGAGTCGATCGAGCAAGAAGGGTCCGTTCGTCCAGGAGCGGCTGATCGGCCGGATCGAGGCGATGAACTCCTCCGGCGAGAAGCGCATGATCCGCACCTGGTCGCGCACCTCGACGATCTTCCCGGAGATGGTGGGCCACACGATCGCCGTCCACGACGGGCGCAAGCACGTCCCGGTGTTCATCTCCGAGTCGATGGTCGGTCACAAGCTGGGCGAGTTCGCCCCGACGCGGCTGTACCGCGGCCACGCCGGCACTGGAAAGAAGCGATGAGCGTCGACGAGCCTGACGACAAGGATCTCGAGACCGAGACCGAGGAGGCACCCGCCGGCGGCGACGCCGCCACGGCCGCTCCGTCGCCGGAGACGCCCGCCTCGCCGGACCCGGCCCCCTCGCGCCCCCAGGGCGACAAGCTGGCCGGTGCCGTCGATGAGGTGACCGAGGATGAGCCGGCCGCTGAGGCGCCCGCCGCGCCCACGCCCGACGACGAGGAGACGCCGACGCCGGCCGACGACGAGGCCGTGCTGGCCGAGGGCGAGCCGGCCCTCGGCGAGGATGAGGCCGAGGAGGCCGCCGCCGGCGAGGAGGCCGCACCACCCGAGGAGCCCAAGCGCCGCCGCCGTCCCACCCGCCGCCGCGGTGGCGCCGAGGCGGAGGCCGAACCGGCTGCCGAGGAGGCGCCGCCCGCGTCCGCTCCCACCCGCCGGCGCGCCCGCCGCGATCCGAACCTCCCCGCGCCGGTCGTGCGGGCGCAGGCCAAGTACGTCCGCTCGTCGGCCCGCAAGGCGCGTCTGGTGTGCGACCACATCCGCGGCAAGTCCGTGGAGGAGGCGCGAGCTATCCTCGCTGTCACGCCGCGTGCGATCGCCCGCGACTGGAGCAAGTTGCTCGAGTCGGCCGTCGCGAACGCAGAGCACAACCACGAGCTCGTCGGCGAGGATCTCTACGTCAAGGCGGTTCACGCCGACGAGGGTCCGACGATCAAACGCTTCCGGCCGCGCGCGATGGGTCGCGCCACGCGGATCCGCAAGCGGACCAGCCACCTGACGATTCTGCTCACGCCGAAGGACTAGTTACAAAACCATGGGTCAAAAAGTTCATCCCGAGTCGATCCGCGTGGGCTACATCCACGACTGGAAGTCCAACTGGTTCAACGAGCGCCACTTCTCGGACTACCTGCACGAGGACACGCAGATCCGCGAGCACATCGTCGGCCGGCTGTCGCACGCTGGGCTGTCGGACATCACGATCCGCAAGAACGCCACCGAGGTGGAGATCAACATCCACACGGCGCGGCCGGGCATCGTGATCGGCAAGTCCGGCTCCGAGGTCGACGCGCTGCGGCGCAACCTGCACCAGATCACCGGCAAGCAGGTCAAGGTCAACATCCTCGAGATCAAGCGGCCCGAGCTCGATGCGCGCCTGGTGGCGCAGTCGATCGCCGAGCAGCTGCAGAACCGCGTCGCCTTCCGGCGGGCCATGAAGCGCGCGCTGACCAGCGCCATGCGCTCGGGCGCCAAGGGCGTCAAGGTGCAGGTCTCCGGCCGCCTCGGCGGCGCTGAGATGGCCCGGACCGAGGGCTACTCCGATGGCCGGGTCCCGCTGCACACGCTGCGCGCCGACATCGACTACGGCTTCCACGAGGCTCGCACGACGTTTGGCCGCATCGGCGTCAAGTGCTGGATCAACAAGGGCGAGATCATGCCCGAGGGCTATACCGGTGCCGATCTGACGATCATGGATGAGCCGGCGCCTCAGGCGCCCGAGCGCGGCGGCCGTGACGGCCGCGGCGGCGGTCGCGATGGCCGCGGCGGCGGCGGTGGCCGTGGCGGTCGCGGCGGCGGAGCCGGTGGTCCCGGCGGTCGTGGCGGCGCGGGCGGCGGTCCCGGCGGTCGTGGGGCCGGCCCCGGCGGACGCGGCGGCGGCCCGGGCGGACGCGGCGGCGGTCCCGGCGGCTCCGGCGGCGGCGGTGGCCGTGGTCCCGGCGGCGGCGGTCGTGGTCCGGGTGGCGGCGGTGGCCGTGGTCCCGGCGGCTCCGGTGGCGGCGGTCGCGGTCCGGGTGGTCCCGGTGGCGGTGGCCGTGGTCCGGGTGGCGGCGGTGGCCGTGGTCCCGGCGGCTCCGGTGGCGGCGGCGGTCGCCCCGGCGGCGGTGGCCGTGGTCCCGGCGGCGGCGGCGGTGGCCAGGGCGGCTCCGGTTCCGGAGGCGGTCGCTGATGCTGTCCCCCAAGCGCGTCAAGCACCGAAAGCAGCATCGTGGACGGCGGGCCGGCCTCTCGCGCGGCCAGGTCCGGGTCCAGTTCGGCGAGTACGGCCTCAAGGCGATGGACGCCGGCTGGCTCACCAACCGCCAGATCGAGGCGGCTCGTATCGCCATGACCCGCAAGATCAAGCGTGGCGGGAAGGTGTGGATCAACGTGTATCCGGACAAGCCGTTCACCAAGAAGCCCGCCGAGACCCGCATGGGCTCCGGCAAGGGCTCCCCCGAGGGGTGGGTCGCGGTCGTCAAGCCCGGACGGGTGATGTTCGAGCTGGCCGGCGTGCCCGAGGACCTCGCCCGCGAGGCGATGCGCCTGGCCGGCCACAAGCTGCCGGTGCGCACCAAGTTCGTCATGCGTGAGGAGGTCTGAGATGCGCGCCTCCGATCTGCGCGACCTCTCCGACGCCGAGCTCACCGAGCACATCCACACCGCGCGCCGCGAGCTGTTCGGGCTGCGCTCCCAGCACGCCGTCAACCGGGCGCTGGACAACACCGCGGCCCTGAGTCAGGCGCGGCGCGAGGTCGCCCGCGCGCTGACCGTCGCGCGCGAGAGAACCCTTGAACCCGGACAGGACAATGGCTGAAGAGCAAGACACCACCACTGAGAACGCCGACGCGGCGCAGCCGGCCGAGACCGGCGGCGCGTCGGCCGTCGGCGACGACACCCCGCGCGCGGCCGCCGACGCTGCCGCGCAGGCTCCCGCCGAGCCCGAGGAGGTGCTCGCTCCCAAGGAGCGGCGCCAGCGCGATCGCGCAGCCAAGGCCGCCGCGGCGGCCAGGTCGCGTCCCGCGCGCTCCCCGGAGCAGCGCCAGGCCGACCGCGTCGCCGAGCGCGCCCAGAAGGCGAAGGCGCGGCGCGAGGGCCGGGCCAAGGCCCGCGCCAAGGCCAAGGCGGCGCCCGGCGCCGAGGCGACGCCTCCGCGCGAGCACGTCGCCGGGGTGCAGAAGGTCCGCCAGGGCATCGTCGTCTCCGACAAGGCCGACAAGACGATCACCGTGCGGATCGACACCGCCCGCCGTCACCGTCGCTACTCGAAGATCGTGCGCACCTCGCAGACCCTGCATGCCCACGACGAGTCCAATGACGCCCACGTCGGCGACACGGTGACCGTGCGTGAGGCGCGCCCGCTGTCGCGGCTCAAGCGCTGGCGGCTGATCGAAGTGCTGGAGCGCGCCAAATGATCCAGAACGAGACCCGCCTGCGCGTCGCCGACAACAGCGGCGCTCGCGAGATCCTCGTCATCCGCGTGCGCGGAGGCTCCCGGCGCCGGTACGCCGGCGTGGGGGACACGATCACTGCCACCGTCAAGACGGCCAGCCCTCAGGGCGCAGTGAAGAAGGGCGAGGTCGTGACCGCCGTGGTCGTGCGCACCAAGAAGTCCTACGGCCGCGAGGACGGCACCTACATCGGCTTCGACGAGAACGCCGCGGTGCTCATCGACGCGCAGAACAACCCGCGCGGAACCCGCATCTTCGGCCCGGTGGCGCGCGAGCTGCGCGACCGCAACTTCATGAAGATCGTCTCCCTGGCCCCGGAGGTCCTGTAGCCATGCCGGCACGGATCAGGCGCGACGACCAAGTGATCGTCATCGGCGGCAAGGACCGCGGCAAGACGGGCAAGGTGCTCCGCGTCGACCCCAAGAAGGAGCGGGTCTACGTCGAGGGCCTCAATATCGTCAAGCGCCACCAGCGGCCCACCCAGACGGTCGGCGGGATGACCGCCGGCGGCGTGATCGAGCGCGAGGGACCGATTCACGTCTCCAACGTGATGCTGGTCGACCCCGCTGACGGCAAGCCCACCCGCGTGGGAATCGAGATCGAAGATGGAAAGCGGCTGCGCGTGGCCAAGCGCAGCGGACGACGACTGGACTAGATGATGGCGACCGCACGACTGAAGGACAGATATCTCGAGGAGATCCGGCCGGCGCTGATGGAGCGCTTCGGCTACTCGACGGTGATGCAGGCCCCCCGGATCCAGAAGGTGACGGTCAACATGGGCTGCGGCGACGCCAAGCAGGACTCCAAGGTCCTCGACGCGGCTACGGAGCAGCTGGCCACCATCACCGGCCAGCGGCCGAACATCCGCCGGGCCCGCAAGTCGATCGCGCAGTTCAAGGTCCGCGAGCAGATGCCCGTCGGCGTGGCCGTGACCCTGCGGGGGGAGCGTCAGTACGAGTTCCTGGACCGGCTGATGTCCGTGGCCATCCCGCGGATCCGCGACTTCCGCGGGCTCAATCCCCGGGCCTTCGACGGCCGGGGGAACTACTCGATGGGCGTCCGCGAGCAGATCATCTTTCCCGAGATCGACTACGACGAGATCGACCAGGTCCGGGGGATGGACATCACCATCACCACGACCGCCCAGACCGACGCGGAGTGCTTCGCCCTGCTCGAAGCGTTCGGGATGCCATTTTCGAAGGACGGCCGCACCCCGGCCGCGACCCCCGCTTAAGAAGGAGCACCGTGGCCAAGACGTCACAGCGCGTACGCCAGCAGCGCACGCCGAAATTCAAGACCAGGGGCTACACCCGCTGCCGGCGGTGTGGCCGCGCGCGTTCCGTGTATCGCAAGTTCGGCCTGTGCCGGATCTGCCTGCGCGAGCTCGCCCACAACGGATACGTCCCCGGCATGACGAAGTCGAGCTGGTAGGGAGGCTGAGCGCATGTCGATGACTGACCCCGTGGCCGACTTCCTGACCCGCCTGCGCAACGGCGCCAAGGCCCAGCATCAGGACGTCGCCATCCCCTCCTCCAAGCTCAAGCGCGAGCTGGCCCGGATCCTCAAGGAGCAGGGCTACATCGAGGGCTACTCGATCGAGCCTCCCGCGCCGGGCCGTCCCGGCGAGCAGATCACGGTGACGCTGAAGTACACCGCGGACCGCAAGCCCGTGATCAGCGGGATGCAGCGCGTCTCGCGCCCCGGCCAGCGCACCTACGTCGACCACTCCCACATCCCCCGGATCCAGGGAGGCATGGGGACGGCGATCATCTCCACCTCCAAGGGAGTCATGACCGGCCACGACGCCCGCCAGCAGGGCGTCGGCGGCGAGGTCGTGGCCCGGGTCTGGTAGCAAGGTCGACGATGTCCCGAATCGGCAGACAACCCATCTCCGTCCCCGCGGGCGTGACCGTCGCCATCGAGCCCGAGCGCGTGACCGTCAACGGTCCCAAGGGCGAGTTGCACGAGCGCGTCAACCGCGAGATCAACGTCGAGCAGGACGGCGACGTCATCACCGTCACCCGCCCCACCAACCGGGGCGAGCACCGGGCGCTGCACGGGCTGACGCGCACCCTGATCGCCAACATGGTCCAGGGCGTCACCGCCGGCTTCGAGAAGCGCCTGGAGATCCAGGGCGTCGGCTACCGCGCGCAGTTGCGGGGCTCAGACCTCGAGCTGGCGCTCGGCTACTCGCACCCGGTGTCGGTCAAGGCGCCCGACGGAATCGAGTTCGAGGTGCCCCAGCCGACGCGCATCGTCGTGCGCGGCGCCTCCAAGCAGCAGGTCGGCGAGACCGCCGCCTTCATCCGCAAGCAGCGCAAGCCCGAGCCCTACAAGGGCAAGGGCATCCGTTACGAGGGCGAGTACGTCGCCCGAAAGGTCGGGAAGCGAGCATGACCGTTCTCACCAAGCCCCAGAGGCGGCTCAAGCGCCGCCGGCGCGTCCGCGCCAAGGTGTCCGGGACCGCCGAGCGTCCCCGCATCTCCGTGTTTCGCTCCAACCGCGGGATCTTCGCCCAGCTCATCGACGACGAGGCCGGGCGGACGCTGGCCGCCGTCAACTGGACGGAGTCCGACCTGCGCTCGCTCAAGCCCACCGAGCAGGCCCAGAAAGCCGGGGAGCTGCTCGCGCAGCGCGCCCAGGCCGCCGGGGTCTCGACCGCCGTGTTCGACCGCGGCGGCTACCGGTACCACGGCCGGGTCAAGGCGCTGGCGGAGGGCGCACGGGAGGGCGGGCTGACGCTCTAGGCGTCGACCGCTACCCTCGGACACTCCCATGGTCAACGATCGCACAGTCTCAGCAGCAGGGCTCGACCTCCAGGAGCGCGTGGTCGAGATCAACCGCGTGGCCAAGGTCGTCAAGGGCGGCCGCCGCTTCTCGTTCACGGCGCTGGTCGTCGTCGGCGATGAGCGCGACGTCGTCGGCATCGGCTACGGCAAGGCCAACGAGGTCCCCGTCGCCATCCAGAAGGGCGTCGAGCGCGCCAAGAAGAACCTCTACCGCGTGCCCAAGCACGGCTCGACGATCACCCACCAGACGATGGGGATCTTCGGAGCCGGGCGCGTTTTCCTCAAGCCCGCCTCGCCCGGTACCGGCGTCATCGCCGGCGGTGGCGTGCGCGCGGTGCTCGAGCTCGCCGGCATCCACGACATCCTCTCCAAGAGCCTCGGCTCCCAGAACCCGATCAACCTCGTCAAGGCGACGATGGCCGGCCTGGAGTCGCTGCGCACTCCCTCGGAGGTCGCCGAGCTGCGCGGTCTCTCGATCAACCAGGTGCTCGGCCTGACCGCCGACCCGGCCGACGGCAGCGCCGATGCCCCGTCCGCTGATGCGCCGGCTGGCGATCTGGGTGAGACGGTCGGCGACCAGGCCGCCCCGGTCGACACCGCGGGGGTCTCGTGAGCGTCGTCAAGGTCACCCAGCGCAAGTCGCGTAACGGCTCGGACAAGAGCCAGCTGGACACGCTGCGCTCGCTCGGTCTGCGCCGCATCGGCCAGACCGTCGAGGTCAATGACACGCCCCAGGCCCGCGGCATGATCCACAAGGTCCGCCATCTCGTCGAGGTGCAGGAGTCATGAGCACGACGTCTGACGAGACCGCCGTCCCGGCGGAGCGCATCGGCCTGCACAACCTCAAGCCGGCGCCCGGGTCGCGCAGGCCGCGCAAGCGCGTCGGCCGCGGTGAGGGCTCAGGGACCGGCAAGACCTCCGGCCGCGGCCAGAAGGGCTACGGCTCGCGCTCCGGCGCCAAGTCGCGGGCCCGCTTCGAGGGCGGCCAGATGCCGATTCACATGCGGATGCGCAAGCTGCGCGGCCCGCACATGAAGAAGTCGATGCCCTTCGAGCCCTTTCGCACGCACACCCAGCCGGTCAACCTGCTCGACCTCGAGGCGCGCTTCGAGGCCGGGGCCGCGGTGACGGTCGAGGCGATGAAGGCCAAGGGCCTGGCCACTCGCAAGGACATCCCGGTCAAGGTGCTGGCCAAGGGATCTGTCACCAAGGCGCTGACGGTCCACGCCCACGGCTTCTCGAAGTCCGCCCGCGAGGCGATCGAAGCCGCCGGCGGCACCTGCCAGATCATCGAGAGCTGACGAGAGCGAGAGCCGGTCGATGATCGCGACGATCCTCGGGGCATTCAGGGTCGGCGAGATCCGCACGAAGATCCTGTTCACAGCGGTGATCCTGCTGCTGTACCGGATCGGCACCCATATCCCGGCGCCGGGGATCAACAGTGCGGCCGTCAACCAGATCTCCAAGAGCCTCGGCGGCAACTCGATCCTCGGTCTGCTCAATCTGTTCTCGGGCGGCGGCCTGGGCCGGATCGCCATCTTCGCGCTGGGCATCATGCCCTACATCACCGCCTCGATCATCCTGCAGCTGCTGCAGGTGGTCGTCCCCTCGCTGGAGAAGCTCTCCAAGGAGGGCGAGGTCGGACAGACGCGGATCACCCAGTACACGCGCTACCTCACGGTCGGCCTGGCGTTCGCCCAGTCGATCGGCTACGTGTTCCTGTTTCGCAGCTACCAGCAGTCGGCCGGCGTCTCGCTGATCTCCAACTTCACCCTGTTCAAGGTCTTCCTGATCGTCATCTCACTGACGGCGGGCACGATCCTGCTGATGTGGATGGGCGAGCTCATCACCCAGCGCGGGATCGGCAACGGCATCTCGCTGCTCATCTTCGCCTCGATCGTCTCCCGCATCCCCAACGGCGTGCACTCCTGGTGGACGAACCCCGACCAGGTGTTCCGGGTGATCATGCCCTTCATCGCCATCGGGGTGGTGGCCGCCATCGTCTTCGTGCAGGAGGGCCAGCGCCGGATCCCGATCCAGTACGCCAAGCGCGTGGTGGGCCGCCGCATGACCTCCGGCGGCCAGACCTACCTGCCGCTCAAGGTCAACATGGCCGGCGTCATCCCCGTCATCTTCGCCGCCAGCGTGATGGCCATCCCGCCGACGCTCGGCCAGCTGCTCGGCCAGAACCGCAAGGGCTTCGCCACCGACCTGGCCAACTTCTTCAGCCCCCAGGGCTGGCACTACGTCGCCGGCGAGAGCCTCTTCATCATCGTCTTCACCTACTTCTACACGGCGGTCACCTTCAACCCGGTCGACCAGGCCGACAGCCTGCGCAAGTACGGCGGCTTCATCCCGGGGGTCAGACCCGGTCGGCCGACGGCCGAGTTCCTGGATCGCATCCTCGCCCGGCTCACCTTCCCGGGCGCGCTCTTCCTGGCCGCCATCGCCGCCTTCCCGACGATCCTCATCAACCAGACGAGCGCCAACTTCTTCTTCGGCGGCACCTCGATCCTGATCGTCATCGGCGTCGCCCTGGACACCATGAAACAGCTCGAGGCCCAGTTGATGATGCGCAACTACGAGGGCTTCTTAAAGTAGCTGCGGCCCGGGCCCGGCCCAATCTCATCGCGCCTCCCCGGCGGGGGCCGGATCGATACAGTGAGGGCCGCGATGGCCCAGCAGCTCAACCTCATCCTCTTCGGTCCTCCCGGCGCCGGCAAGGGCACGCAGGCCGAACGGCTGCGCACAGACTTCTCACTGCCGTTCATCTCGACCGGCGACATGCTGCGGGGCAACGTCAAGGACGAGACCGAACTGGGCCAGAAGGCCAAGGAGTACATGGATGCCGGCGACCTCGTCCCCGATGAGCTGATCGTCGCCATGGCCGCCGACCGCCTCGACCAGGACGACGCCCAGGACGGCTTCATCCTCGACGGCTTCCCCCGCACGCTCGAGCAGGCCAACGCGCTCGACGAGCAGTTGACCAAGATGGGCCGCCGGGTCACCGCCGCGCTGCTCATCGACGTTCCCGACGAGGAGGTCATCCGCCGGCTGTCGGGCCGCCGGGTGTGCGTCAAGTCCGGCCACAACTACCACGTCGAGTTCGACCCGCCCAAGCACGACGACGTCTGTGACCAGGACGGCTCACGGCTGATCCAGCGCGACGACGACAAGCCCGAGGTCATCGAGCACCGGCTGAAGGTCTACCACGAGAAGACCAAGCCGCTGGTCGAGTACTACGACGAGCAGGGGCTGATGCGCCGCATCGACGGCACGCGCGCCCCCGCCGACGTGCACGGGCACATCCGGGCGGTGATCGCCACCCTCCGCCTGGAGGAGGACGTGTAGGGGCGGTGAGTAGGCTCGAGGTAGGGCACCAGCCATGATCATCAAGAAGACACCAGAGGAGATCGACCGCATGGCCGCCGCTGGGGCGGTTCTCGTGCGCACGATGAACCTCCTCAAGGGCAAGGTCCGCCCGGGGGTGACCACCAAGGAGCTCGACGAAGCCGCCGAGCGCTTCATCCGCTCCCAGGGGGCGACGCCCGCCTTCAAGGGCTACCGCGGCTTCCCCGGGTCGATCTGCGCCTCGCCCAACTCGATGATCGTCCACGGCATCCCGGGCCCCTACAAGCTCGGCCGGGGCGACATCCTGTCGATCGACATCGGCGTCATCCTCGACGGCTGGGTCGCCGACGCCGCCCGCACCTTCCCCGTCGGGCCGGTCAGCCCCGTGGCGGCCAAGCTGCTGCGCGTGACCCAGGAGTCGCTGATGGCGGCCGTTCCGGAATGCGTCCCCGGCAACCGGCTGGGGGACATCGGTCACGCGATCCAGCAGCACGTCGAGGCCGAGGGGCTGTCGATCGTGCGCTCGCTCGTCGGGCACGGCATCGGCCGCGAGATGCACGAGGACCCCCAGATCCCCAACTACGGGTCGCCGGGGACGGGGCTGGTGCTCGAGGAGGGGATGGTGCTGGCCGTCGAGCCGATGGTCACCGCCGGCCGTCACGCCGTGCGGGTCGCCGACGACCACTGGTCGATCTTCTCCCAGGACGGCTCGCTGGCCGCCCACTTCGAGTTCACCATCGCCGTCACCGGCGAGGGACCGCGTATCCTCACCCCGTGGCATGAGGAATCGGTGCCCAACCGGCCTCGAGCCGCCGCCTGATCGGCCGCTCTAGCAGCTCGAGCGGACGCCCGGCAAGCCCTGCTACCATCCCCCGGTGCGCCTGCAGCGCGAGTGTTTGTCGCTGTGAGTGCCTCTCGGTGTGGTAGCGGCGACCGCAACGGTCGCCAGAGCCAGGCTGAGGATCCAAGTCGAGACAGTTTCGAATCACTGAGAGTGAAACCAGCGTGAAGGTACGTCCCTCGGTCAAGCCAATGTGCGAGAAGTGCAAGATCATCCGCCGTCACGGCCGGGTGCTCGTCATCTGTCCCAATCCCCGTCACAAGCAGCGTCAGGGTTGATGTCCCTGATGGCAAGGAGCTAACTGATGGCGCGAATCTCCGGAGTCAACATCCCCCTCAACAAGCGGGTTGAGGTCGGCCTCACCTACATCTACGGGATCGGCCGCTCCAAATCCAACGAGCTGCTGGCCAAGGTCGGCATCGAGCCCGACCGCAAGGTGCGCGACCTGACCGAGGACGAGGTCGTGCAGCTGCGCGACCTGATCGACTCCGACTTCATCGTCGAGGGCGACCTGCGCCGCGAGCGCTCCCAGAACATCAAGCGCCTGCAGGAGATCGGCTGCTATCGCGGCCTGCGCCACCGGCGCGGCCTGCCCGTGCGCGGCCAGAACACCAAGACCAACGCGCGCACCCGCAAGGGCCCCAAGCGGATGCAGGTCGCGGGTAAGAAGAAGGCAGGTAAGAAGTAATCAATGCCGGCTCCCCGTAGACCTCAGCGCGGCCGTCGTCGCGTCCGCAAGAACATCCCGGTCGGACAGGCCCACATCAAGACGTCGTTCAACAACACGATCGTGTCGCTGACCGACCGCGAGGGCAACGTCATCGCGTGGGAGTCAGCCGGCGGCGCCGGCTTCAAGGGCTCGCGCAAGTCGACGCCGTTCGCCGCTCAGGTGACCGCCGACGCCGCCGCCCGCAAGGGCCTCGAGCACGGGCTGCAGAAGGTCGAGGTGTTCGTCAAGGGCCCCGGATCCGGCCGCGAGACGGCGATCCGATCGCTGCAGGCCGCTGGCCTGGAGGTCACCGGCGTCAAGGACGTCACGCCCCAGGCGCACAACGGCTGTCGACCCAGAAAGCGCAGGCGCGTCTAAGTCATGGCCCGAGATACAGGTCCACAGTGCAAGCAGTGCCGGCGCGAGGGGCAGAAGCTGTTCCTCAAGGGCGAGCGGTGCCTGACGGACAAGTGCGGCGTCGAGCGACGCTCCTATCCGCCCGGAGACCACGGCCGCGGCCGCCAGAAGCAGAGCGAGTACCGCGTCCAGCTGCGCGAGAAGCAGAAGGCCAAGCGCTACTACGGCGTGCTCGAGAAGCAGTTCCGCATCTACTACTCCAAGGCGTCGCGCCAGCAGGGCGTGACCGGCGAGAACCTGCTGCGGATGCTGGAGTGCCGCTTTGACAACGTGCTGGTGCGCCTCGGCTTCGCCGCCTCGCGGCGCCAGGCCCGCCAGCTGATCCTGCACGGCCACTGGATGGTCAACGGCCGCCGGGTCAACATCCCCAGCTACCAGCTGCGGGACTCCGACGTGATCGCCATTCACCAGAGCTCCACCGCGGGCCAGGTGATCCGCGACGCCACCGAGCTGACCGGTCAGGTCCCGGCGTGGCTGCAGGCCGATCACGATTCGCTCACGGCGAAGGTGCTGCGCAAGCCCGAGCGGCGGGAGATCGCCGCGCCGGTGCAGGAACAGCTCATCGTCGAGCTGTACTCCAAGTAGAACGAGCTTTGATAGCCGCCAGGGGCCCGACGGCCCCTGGTCGGCGCTGAAAATCCGCCGCTACGACGGCCAGGAACGACGTTAGGACGTGTGATGCTTGACTTCCAAGTGCCCCGAATCTCCGCCGAGTCATCGGATGACACCCGCGGATCCTTCACGATCGAGCCGCTCGATCGGGGCTTCGGCTACACCTTTGGCAACTCGCTGCGCCGCGTGCTGCTCTCGTCGCTGGCCGGCGCCGCCGTGACCAGCGTGCGCATCGAGGGCGTCGCTCATGAGTTCTCGACCATTCGCGGCGTCAAGGAGGACGTCACCGACATCGTCCTGAACCTCAAGGGCATCGTCTGCCGGATGCACTCCGACGCCACGGAGATCGAGGCCCCGCTCGTCGTCACCGGCCCCGGCGACATCACGGCCAAGGACATCGACCTGCCCTCGGGCGTCGAGATCCTCAACCCCGAGGCTCACATCGCCACGCTGGAGAAGAAGACCAAGCTCGAGGTCTACCTGACCATCGGCCGCGGCCGCGGTTACCGGCCCGCCGAAGAGAACAAGTCGCCCGATCAGCCGATCGGGGTCATCCCCATCGACTCGATCTTCTCGCCGGTGCGCCGCGTCGCCTACAACGTCGAGCAGGCCCGTGTCGGCCAGAAGACGGACTTCGACAAGCTGACGCTCGACATCGAGACCGATGGCTCGATCGATCCCCACGCCGCGCTGCGCGAGGCCGCCGAGATCCTCATCTCGCAGCTGGCGATCTTCACTGATGCCGACCGCCTCGAGGACCTGCGGGCCGTCAACGCTCCGGGCGCGCTGGACGGGGGTCTCGTCGGCTCCAACCAGGTCGGCCCCGCCTCGCGGCCGCCCAACGCGATGGACGACATCCTGATCGAGGAGCTCGAGCTGGGCGTGCGCTCCTACAACTGCCTCAAGCGGGCGGGGATCCAGACCGTCGGCGATCTCGTGTCGAAGACCGAGGGTGAGCTCAACGCCATCCCCAACTTCGGCAAGAAGTCGATCGACGAGGTCATCGAGACCCTGCACGCACGCGGCCTGGCTTTGCGCAACGATTAGGCAGACATGCGCCACCAGCGTCAGCGATATCAGCTCAGCCGCAGCGCCGCGCACCGCAAGGCGCTGCTCATGAACCTGAGCAAAGAGGTCATCGAGCACGAGCGGATCAAGACGACCGAGGCCAAGGCCAAGGCGGTCAAGCCCGAGGTGGAGAAGCTGATCACCCTCGCTCGCCGCGGCGACCTGCACGCGCGCCGGCAGGCCCTGTCGGCCCTCGGGCAGGACAAGTTCACCGTCTACAAGCTGTTCGAGGAGATCGCTCCGCGCTATACGGAGCGCCCCGGCGGCTACACGCGGATCCTGAAGCTCGGCCCGCGCCGCTCGGACTCCACCGAGATGGTCCTGCTCGAGCTGGTCTAGGGACTGGGGCACCCGCCCGCGCCGCGTGACTGAGGAGCCGGGAGGGCCGGGTGCTCCGACCGCTCGGCTGCTGATCGAGTACGACGGGACCGAGTTCTCCGGCTGGGCCCGCCAGCCCGGCCGGCGCACGGTGCAGGGGGAGCTGGAACGGGCCCTGAGCGTCGTCCTGCGCCGCGACGCGGTGACGTTGACGGTGGCGGGACGCACCGACGCTGGGGTACACGCGTCTGGACAGGTGGCCAGCTACGCCGGGCCCCCTGCCAAAAGCGACAGCCTCAACGCACTGCTGCCCCGCGACGTGGCGGTGGTGGAGTGCGTGGCCGCGTCGCCGGGGTTCGACGCCCGGCGCGACGCCACCAGCCGCGCCTATCGCTACCGGATCCTGACCCGCCGGGCGCGCAGCCCCTTCGAGGGCCGCCGGGCCCTGCACTGGCTTCGCCCGATCGACCGCTCGGCGCTCGATGCCTGCGCGGCGGCGCTCGCCGGCACGCACGACTTCACGGCCTTCACCCCCACGGAGACTGCCCACGTCCGCTTCGAGCGCGACGTGTTCGCGGCGCGCTGGCGCGAGGACGGGGACGTGACGCTCGCCTTCGAGATCGAAGCCGACGCATTCATGCGCGCCATGGTCCGCGTCCTGGTGGGCACGATGCTCGCGGTGGGGACGGGCGGGCGGACGGTCAGCGAGTTCGCGGCCCTGCTCAACGGCCGTCCCCGGACGGCCGCCGGAGAGACCGCACCCCCGCACGGCCTCTCCCTGATCGGCGTTGGTTACGACGGCCGGCGCGTCCTCGAGAAGGGTTGAGGCGCCTTTGGCGCCGGGCGGACGGATGTTTGATGGAGTTTTTGCTCACAAAACCGTACTATTGCTCCCACAGAGGGGGCCAGGCATCGTGGGGGCGAGCGCGGCCCGAGAGGCAACGGATTAGTCACTCGGGCCGCGTGTCGGCCTGCTCCCATGGCGGGCGTTGCCGCCTCGCCGGGGCCTAGGATTGAGCAGCGTGCGGGTGCTGCTGACCAACGACGACGGGATCGAGGCCGAGGGGCTGCAGACGCTGAGGCGTGCCCTGGCGGCGCTGCCGTCCGTGCAGCTGGCGGTCATCGCCCCCGACGGCAACCGCTCGGCGATGGCCCGCTCGATCACCACCCGGCGTCCGCTGTGGGTGGAGGAGGTGGACTTCGACGACGGCAGCGTCGGCTTCGCAACGGACGGAACGCCCGTGGACTGCGTGCGGCTGGCCAACCTGGGTCTGGTGGAGGGGTTCACCGCCGAACTCGTCGTCAGCGGCATCAACCACGGCTCGAACCTGGGTGATGACATCACCTACTCGGGAACGGTGGCGGCGGCGCTGGAGGCGATCGTGCTCGGGATCCCCGGCATCGCGGTCTCCCAGCAGTCGGCGTCCCGCGAGCTGGACTTCCGGGTCGGCTCGGCCTTCGACTTCGAGGTGGCGGCCTCCTTCACCGCCCGCCTGGTGGCCGAGCTCGCAAGCGTGCCGCTCCCCGAGGGGACGCTGCTCAACGTCAACGTTCCCGGGGGCAGCCCCGACGGCGTCGTGGTGGCCGGCCTGGGCAAGCGGGTGTACCGCGACGAGCTGTCGCTCGTGAACGAGGCCGGCGGCCGCCGTCAGTACCGCATCTACGGTGACGCCAGCTATGAGCGCGATGAGCAGGGCACGGATCTCGCCGCGGTGGCTGCCGGTCAGATCGCCGTCACCCCGATCCACTTCGACCTCACGGACCACACGGGCCTTGACGCGCTGGCCCGCTATGACCTGGCGCGGCTGATCGCCCCGGCGGCCACCGAGGTGACGGATCCATGACCCCCAAGGCCCCGGACCCCTCCGTCCGCGCCGGCCAGCTGCGTACGGAGCTCGAGCACCACGGGTATCGCTACTACGTCCTCGACGACCCCGAGATCGGCGACGACGTCTACGACGCCCTGCTCGACGAGCTGCGGGCGATCGAGCGCGAGCATCCCGAGCTGGTGACGCCGGACTCGCCGACCCAGCGGGTCGGCGGCGAACCGGTCTCTGACCTGGTCAAGGTCCGTCATCCCGAGCCGATGCTGTCCCTGGCCAACGCCCGCTCTGCCGAGGAGCTGCAGGCGTGGATCCAGCGGATGCGCAACCACCTGGCCCGCGAGGGGATCGAGGAGCCCGACTTCGAGTTCGTGGCCGAGCCGAAGATCGACGGCCTGGCGATCTCCCTCATCTACCGCGATGGGGTGTTCGAGCGGGGCGCCACCCGCGGCAACGGGGAGGTGGGGGAGGACGTCACCCACAACCTGCGCACGATCGGCTCGATCCCGCTGCGCCTCGACATGGACGATCCGCCGGCGCTGCTCGAGGTCCGCGGCGAGGTCTACATGTCGCTGCCGGACTTCGCAGCGCTCAACGAGCGCCGCGCCGAGGCGGGCCTCTCGACGTTCATGAACCCGCGCAACTCGGCGGCGGGCACGATCCGCCAGCTCGACCCCAAGCTGGCCGCCGACCGGCCCCTGTCGCTGTGGTGCTACGCCATCGGGGTCACGGAGGGGCTGAGCTTCGACGCCCACTGGGAGGCGCTGGAATGGCTACGAGCCCATCGCTTCCCGGTCAACCCCGACGTCAAGAAGCTGCGCACCGACGAGGAGGTGGTCGCCCAGTGCGAGTCCTGGGAGCGGCGGCGCGGCTCCCTGGACTTCGAGATCGACGGCGTCGTCGTCAAGGTCAACCAGTTTGCCCTGCAGCGGCGGCTGGGCGTCGTCGGCCGCGATCCGCGATGGGCGATCGCCTGGAAGTTCCCGCCGACAACTGCAGTCACCCGCCTGAATGACATCGGCTGGAACCCCGGAAAGTTCGGCGATCTGCACCCCTACGCGATGCTCGAGCCCGTCCACGTCGCCGGGGTGACGATCAAGCAGGCGACGCTGCACAACGAGGAGGATCTGGCGCGCAAGGACATCCGCATCGGCGAGGAGGTCATCGTGCTGCGCGCGGGTGACGTCATCCCCCAGGTCCTCTCGCCCGCGCCCCACGTCGTCGACGCCGACAACCGCCCGGCGCCGCCCCGGCCGCCCGAGCGCTGTCCGGTGTGCGGTACCCCGACGGTCAAGCCCGAGGACTCGGTGTTCACCCGCTGCCCGAATCGCGACTGCGCGGGCCGTCGCTGGCAGCTACTGACGTTCTTCGTCGCTGCGCTCGACATCGATGGGCTGGGGGAGAAGCAGGTGAGCCTGTTCATGGATCTCGGCTGGGTCCACACCGCGGCCGACTTCTACGACCTCACCGCCGAGCAGATCGCCGAGCAGCCCGGGTTCGGCACCGTCTCCGCCGAGAAGCTGGTGACCGCGATTCAGCGCTCCAAGGAGATGCCGTTCGGCCGGGTGCTGGTGGCGCTGGGGATCGAAGAGGTCGGGGGCGTCACCGGACGCAACCTCGCCCAGCAGTTTCGCTCCATCGACGCTCTGCTGGCCGCCGACGCCGAGGCCATCGAGCAGACCCCGGGGGTGGGGCCCAAGATGGCCGCGGTCATCCATGAGCAGCTGCACGACCCGATCATGCTCAAGCTGATCGCCGACCTGCGCGAGCGGGGGCTGCGCTTCGAGCAGGAAGGCGCGCCGCCCGGGGAGGGGCCGCTGGCCGGACGGACGCTCGTGCTCACCGGCACCCTGCCCGACCTCACCCGCGAGGAGGCGACCGAGCGGATCCTGGCCGCCGGTGGCCGGGTCACCGGCTCGGTGTCGCGCAAGACCGATTGGGTGGTCGCCGGCGAGAGCGCCGGCACCAAGCTGGCCAAGGCCGAGAAGCTCGGAGTGGCGGTCGTCGACGAGGCCGGCCTGCTGGCGATCCTCGAGGGTCGTGTCGACCCCACGCCCGTCCCGGCGCAGTCGCCGGCCGCGCCGGCGCAGCTCGACGCCTAGTGTCGGGACACTTGTAGCTATCCGCCGTAGCGGGCGACCGCCAGCTCCATCCGGTTCTGGATGGGATGGGCGTAGTCGGGATAGATGCCGTTCATGAGGAACGCGTAGGCCAGCAGGTGGCCGTCGGCGGCCCGGCAGTAGCCGACGACGTTCGAGGCGTCGTGCAGGGTGCCGGTCTTGCCCCGGCAGCGGCCCTGGGCGTAGGTGCCGCGCAGCTCGTGCTCGAGCGTGCCCGTCTGGCCCGCCACGGCGAGGGAGTCCATGAACGTCCGGTCAGAGCGCATGCCGCGCAGGAGGGTGATCACCTGATCGGGCGTCGTGCGGTCATAGCGCGACAGCCCGGAGCCGTCGTTGAGCTGGGGGTGGATGCCGAAGCGCTTGGCCATCTGGGCGCGGATCACGGCCGCGCCGGCCGCCGTGGTGCCGCCGCTGCCAAAGCGCGCGCCCAGCCCCTTGGCGAGCATCTCGGCGAAGAAGTTGTCCGATGGGGTGTTGGTCAGCGCGATCAGGGTGCCGATCCGCGGGGAGCCGGCCGAGGTCAGGGCGTGGGCCGCGGCCGGCGTGGCGCCGGCGCTGACGCGGACGTGGCGCGGCACCTTGACCCCCGCGGCCTGGAGCGCCGCCACGAACTGCTGCCCGGCCTCGAGGGCCGGATGGGTGAAGTAGACCGAGCCGTCGGAGGTGGCCCAGCCGCGGTTGAAGGACAGCCCGCTGAGCTCGCCCTCGACGTCGATCGACGGTCGCTGGCCGGTGGCGGGGGTGCCGCGGTCGGCTGTCGAAGAGCGTCTCGTCGGCGACCACGTTGCCGGTCAGCCGGCGGATCCCGGTCACCGACACGAAGTTGGCGACGAGGTGCTGCATCGTCGCCCCGGTCCCGTACGCGCGGTTGACGAACGCGGCCGAACCGAACGTGGGATCGCCACCGCCGCGCAGGTAGAGGGTGCCGTCGAAGGTCGAGCCGCGCTGCTGGCCGGAGCCGAGGATGGTCGTCGACAGGTTGGCGTTGGCGCCGAAGCGGGTCAGCGCCGTCGTCGTCGTATAGAGCTTCTCGACCGAGGCGGGGAGCCTTGGCGTGTCGGCGTGATGGGAGAAGAGCCCGCGGTCGGCGGTGAGGTCGACGACCTCCGCCCCGCTGAACCCCCCCGCCTGGCGCATGCCGGTGTTGAGCGAGTGCGTGAGCGAGGTCAGCGCTGCCGAGGAGGCTCCACCCGGGCGGGGCGAGGGCGGGGGACCGGGGCCGAGCGCTCCGCCGCCCCCGGTGCGGCCCGCGGCGAGCGACCCCGGCGCGGCGGCGAACGTGGCGAGCGCGACGGCGGCGAGCGTGGCGGCGACGCGCATCGATGATGTGTAACCCATCTGGCGGTCGAAAGCTGCGGTCCGCGATGCTCGTCGCGATCCGGACGCCCCCGGCCGCGACACTAGAATCCGGACAGCGATGGGCAAGGTCGTCAAGCTCGACGAAACCGCGAAGAGCCGCGTCGCCTCCAAACGCACCGCGAAGCAATCCGCCGCGTCGGGGCGGCGTCGCCGGCCGTCGCGGACCGCCCTCGTGCTGGGCGGCGGCGGCTTCACCGGCGGGGTGTACGAGATCGGCGCCCTGCGGGCCCTCGACCTGCTGTCGGTGCGCCACACCGTCAACGAGTTCGACATCTACGTCGGCACGAGCGCCGGCTCGTTCGTCGCCGCGGCGCTGGCCAACGGGGTGACCCCTGAGGAGATGATGCGGGTCATCGTCCAGCAGGTGCCGACGCCCTTCCCCGACGCCCGCGTCGGCTCGCTGCTGGTCCCCAACTACCGCGAGTTCGTCACCCGGGGCGTGAAGTTCCCGCTGCGCCTTGCCCAGGTGCTGCTGACCCTGGCCCGCGACGTCGGCCAGATCTCGGCCGTCGATGTCGTCCTCGGGCTGGCCGACGCGCTCCCCACCGGCCTCTACTCGGCCGACGGCATCGAGCGCTATGTGCGCGGCATCCTGTCGGATCCCGCCCGGACCAACGACTTTCGCCGGCTGCAGCGCGAGCTCTACGTGACCGCCACGGACCTCGATTCCTGTGAGCGGATCGTCTTCGGCGCCGACGGTCACGACGCGGTGCCGATCTCCCGGGCGGTCAGCGCCTCCAGCGCGCTACCGATGATCTACAAGCCGGTGCGGATCGGCGAGCGCGATTACATCGACGGCGGCCTGGTCTCGACGACCAACCTGGACATCGCGGTGGAGCGCGGCGCGAAGTTCATCGTGGTGGTCAACCCCCTCGTGCCCTACGTCAACGACATGACAGCCCGCACGCGAACGCTCCGCGGCTGGCGCGCCCGCCGCGTCTCGGACATGGGCTTTTCCCAGATCGGCTACCAGGCGTTCAAGCTGATCGCCCACCAGCGTCTGCACGAGGTGGCTCGGCGGTGGGAGGAGCGCTATCCGGGCGTCGACATCGTCCTCATCGAGCCCGAGGCGAGCGACGAGCTCGATGTTTCAGACCAACGTCCTCAACTACGCCTCGCGGGTCGCGGTCGCCCGCCACGGGTTCGAGTCAGTCACCCTGCAGCTCGCGCACGACTATCAGCGCTTCAAGCGCATCGCCGCCCGTCACGGCGTGGAGATCTCGGCCAGCCGCGTCCGCAAGGTGGTCAAGCACTTCGGCGCGGAGCGGGAATCGACCCGCGCGTGGCGCAAGATCCTCGAGCAGACGACCTCGACGTTGCTGCGTCAATCGGCCGAGCAGTAGCGCCCGGACGGCGGTCGGCGCTGACCGCGGCTGCTGCCGCGCAGGCGCCTGCCGGTGCCTCGTCCGGAGCCGACCCTCAGGCGCTCGCCGTCTGGGCCTGGGCGGATTGGGAGATCGACGTCTCCCGGAGGCTCGACAGGAACAGAGTCTTGTCGATTCGACCGTTGAAGATCGGGACGCCCAGTTCGACACACTTGACGATGACGTCGCGGCGTTCGAGGCCAGCTTCGCGGGCAAGCTCAGTGGGCGTCAGGTGGTTGGCCATGCGTGACTCTCTCCTTTGCGGCTGTTCACTACATGGTCGCAAGTATGCCTCCTCACCCGGACGCGCACAACGCGAATGGACGGAAGTTGGGGCCCCTGGCGGGCGGATTGCGACCGTTTGGGCCGCCTTTACCAAGCATTAATTCCGCCGCGATTGATTGAACGGGGCCCTTCAGTGGAAACTAAGGAGGACTGGAGAGTCCTTGACCCCGGGGGTATGTGAGTCAGATGGAACTGACGCTCAGCAGGATGGTGACCGCGCCCCGCAGCGAGGTGGCTCTAGTGCGGGCCGCCCGGAGCGGTGACGACCGCGCCTTCGAGCAGCTCTACGCGGCCTACCGCGACCGGGTCGCCGCCTTCATCTTCAGCAAGGTGCGGGACTACGGCCGCGCCGAGGACATCGCCCAGGAGGTCTTCATCTCCGCCCTGCGGCAGCTGCGCAACAGCGAGCAGGAGATCGTCTTCAAGCCGTGGATCTTCGCCATCGCCAAGAACGCCTGCATCGACGAGTTCCGCCGCAATGCCCGCGGCCGTGAGGTGGCCATCGAGACCGACGACGACCTTCCCGCCGACGCGCGGGCCTCGCTGGCCTCCGTTCCGGCTCCCCCGGCGGCAATCGAGAGCAAGCAGCGCCTCGAGGATCTCCAGGGTGCCTTCACCGGCCTTTCGGAGAGCCATCACAAGCTGCTGGTGATGCGGGAGCTCGAGGGCCGATCCTACGAGGAGATCGGCACCACGCTTGGCATGACGCGCCAGATGGTGGAGAGCGGGCTCTTCCGCGCGCGGCGCAAGCTCACTGAGGAGTACGCCGATCTGGCCAGCGGCCGCCGCTGCGAGCAGGTCCAGACGGTGATCGACTCCGGCGCCGCGCTGCGCCTCAAGGCCCTCGGCATCAAGGAGCGCCGCCGGCTCGGCCAGCACCTCTCCCATTGCCAGCCATGCCGCCACCACGCGCGGCTGGCGGGCGTCGACGAGGCGCTGCTCAAGCCACGGAGCCTCGGCGCCCGGATCGCGGCCCTGCTGCCCTTCGGCGGCCTGTGGCGCTGGCCCTGGCGGCGCGGTGGCTCGGCCGGCCACGCCGCCTCGGGCCACCTCGTGGCCTCCGGCGCGGCCGGCGCCCAGGCCGCGGGCACGGCGGGCGCATCCATCAGCCTGGCCCAGGCCGCCGCGGGCGTGGCCGCCCTGGCCATCGCCGGCGCGGGCGGGGGCATCGCCATCGCCGGGCATCATCCCGTCCACGCGCGGTCCGCGACCCGCCGACCCTCTGTCTCCCAGGCGGGCGCCGGTTCGGCGGCTGGCGCCCACAGCCGGTCCGCCGCCGCGCCGTCCTCGGGCGGATCGGCCGCTGCTCAGCGCTCCGGCGCTGCCACCGCCGGTTCCCGGGGCACGGGGCGACGGCGACGGCGCGGGCGCTGCGGCCCGGGTCGAGCACCCGCGGCAGCGGCACGCGGCCCTCCGGATCGTCCACCGCCACCAAGCCGACGACGCACCGAACGGGCAAGCAGCCCTCCGCGGGTTCGGGTGCCACCGGCTCGGCCTCCACCGGCTCGGGATCCACGACGTCGACCGGGACGAGCTCGAACCTCGTCAACGGCACGCTCAAGGGGACCGCCGGGACCCTCAACAACACGGTCAAGCAGGTGACGGCACCCCTGCAGAAGGCGGTTCAGCCCGTGACGGCGCCGATCAAGAAGGCGGTCGACCGGGCCGTGGACCCCGTCCTCAACGCGCCCCCGGTCAAGAAGGTCGCGGGGACGATCGGTGGGGTCATCCACAGCGTGTTGCCGCCGCCGTCGACCACGAGCCCACCCCGAGCTCAGGCTCCTCAGGGTCGACGTCCTCGGGCGGGTCCGGGTCCACGAGCGCGCCGGGCGGTTCCGGCGCCGCCGGTGGATCGGACCCCGTGAGCACGGTCAAGAAGATCGTCTCCGGTCTGTAGACGGGCCGCTTCGCTGCGCCGCGCGCCGCCCCGTGACGGTACCGGCGGGCAGGCCTGTGGAATACTGGGTCCATCGGGGCGTGGCGCAGCCTGGTAGCGCGCACCGTTCGGGTCGGTGAGGTCCCCGGTTCAAATCCGGGCGCCCCGATTGAAAAGCACCCATCGCGGCACCGCCGGGGCGGGACGACCGCCGGGCGCGCCACCATTGAGGCCATGGACCCGACGCAGTGGTATGCGACAGCCATGCTCCACTGGCCGCGGGAGGTCACCCACCTCGAGCTCAAGCTCGAGGTCGCGCGACGGGTGGCGGCCCGCACCACGGACGGGGATGTCGTCGGCATCGGCTCGGGCTCGGCCGCCTATCTGACGTTGTGGGCGATCGGGCAGCGCGTCCAAGCGGAGGGGCTGAGCATCCAGGTGATCCCCACCTCCTATGAGACGGAGACGGCGGCGGTCACGCTCGGGCTGCCGCTGGCGCGCCTGGGGCAGATGACACCGGCGTGGGGGGTGGACGGCGCCGACGAGGTCGACCCGGGCGGCCGTCTGCTCAAGGGCCGCGGGGGTGCCCTGTTTCGGGAGAAGCTGCTGTGGAACACCGCGCGGCGGATGGTGCTGGTCATCGATCCCAGCAAGCGGGTCGAGCGGCTCGGCACTCGGTTTCCGGTGCCGATCGAGGTGCATCCCCACGCGGTCGAGCAGGTCGCCCAGCGGCTGCGGGAGCTGGGTTGTCGCGAGGCGCAGCTGCGCACCGGCACCGGCAAGGACGGTCCCGTGGTCACCGAGTCAGGCTTCCTGCTCGTCGATGCCCACTTCGACGAGGTGCCCCACGGGCTGCACGCCGAGATCAAGCAGCTTCCCGGGCGTGCTGGAGACCGGCCTGTTCGAGGGCTACGAGTACGAGACCGTCGACTGACGAGTCGCGGCGCGGCCCGGGCACGCCGCGATCCGGGCAGGCCGGCCGGGGCGCCCCGAAAAGACGAAGCTCCCGGACCGAAGGAGCAGTCCGGGAGCTTCGAGGGAGGAGGAGGATGGGAGAGTGCTGTACGAGACAGCCCTCCGGTAATCGGCCGCTCACCCGTGATCTTGAGCAGCGCCGTCCTGCTCGGCGCCCACCCCGGCCGGCGAGACCGGCGCGACCGAGGTGACCGGCGCATCCCCAGCGCCAGGATCGGAGTCCGCGACGGATGGATGGCGGCGGTGGGCGCGCAACCGCCGCCGCGCCTCGCGGGGCGGGCGCAGCGTGATCGGCCGGCTGCGGGTGCGGCGCAGGATGACGAACGCCGCCGTGCCCCACATGGCGGGGATCCACAGGGCGATCGCGTGGTAGACGACGGTGGCGGCCGTGGCCAGGGTGGCCGAGACTCCGTAGAGCACGAACATGCCGACGAGGGAGCCGTCGAGCACGCCGATGCCCCCGGGGATGGGCACGAAGTTCGAGAGATAGCCGATCTGGTAGGCGAGCACGATGGCGGCCAGCGGCGGCACGGATCCGGCGGCGGCGAAGCAGGCCACCAGGACGCCGATGTCGCACCACAAGAAGGCGATCGCGCCCACGATCCGCCAGTCCAGGGAGAACATCACCTGCTCGGTCAGCCGGATGCTGGCGGCCGTCTCCTCGAGGATCGTCCGCACGCGTCCGGGGGCGCGGTTGACGGCCAGCTTCTCCGTCAGCCGCGGAAGGGCGAGCACGGCGACGAAGCCCACGATGCCGATGCCGGCCGGCAGGATGCTGAGCAGAGGGTTCCGGGGGCCCGGCAGCACCCCGGTGAACAGGCCCAGACCGGCGAGCACGAGCGTGATGACGTTGATCGCCGTGGTGAGCAGGAAGAGGACGGCCGAGCGCTCGGCGACCCGCCGCGGATCGCCGCCGCGATCGACGAGCAGCCAGGCGCCGACGGCGATGCTGCCGGCGCCGCCCAGGGACACCGCGGAGCCGAAGGCCAGCTCGCTGAGGGCGACGCGCGCGCCGAAGCGAACCGGGGAGCGGTCAAAGACCTGCAAAAAGGCCAGGATGTAGCCCAGGCAGGAGAGGATCTCGAGCACGACGGCGACGATGAGCCATCCCGGCCGCATGTGGGCGACCTGGTGGGCGACGCCGTGCAGGCCGGGGACCGCCAGGAGCAGGCCGGCGACGAGCGCCACCAGGATCGCCAGCCAGATGAGACCGTGCCAGAGACTCCGACCGGGATCGGGCTCCCCGTCGGGCCCGGTGCCGCCAGCGCCCTCGTCGGGCGATGTCCCCTCGGGAGGCGGTGGGCCGCCGGAGGGAGAATCGCCAGCGGTTGCACCCATGGTTGACTATTCAAGCAGTGACGCAGATCGACCTTCCGGAGTTCGGCGTGCTCGGCCTCCGGGCACAGAACCCCAGCCCCTTCACCCTCACCGGGACCAACTCCTGGATCTACGGTGAGGATCCGGCGTGGCTGATCGACCCCGGCCCGGCCCTGGACGAGCATCTCCAGGCGCTTGTGTCGGCGATCACCGCGCGCGGGGGGCTGGGCGGGATCGCCCTCACCCACGACCACCATGATCATGACGAGGCGGTGCCGGCGATCCGGTCCGCGTTCCCCGATGCGCCGCTCGCGGGAGCCCGGGGTGCGGTCGACGAGACGCTGGCCGACGGCAGCCGCTTCGGTCCGCTGGAGGCGGTGGCCACCCCCGGGCATGCCCCGGACCATCTCGCCTACGTGGCGGGCCGCGCCTGCTTCACCGGTGATGCCGTGCTCGGCGAGGGCAGCGTGTTCATCGCGCCTGACCCGGGGGCGCTATCGGGCTATCTCGCCGGCCTGGAGGCGCTGACCCGGCGAGACCTCGGGGTTCTGTGCCCGGGCCACGGACCACCGGTGGCCGATCCTCAGGCGAAGCTGGCGGAGTACATCGCCCACCGCCTGGAACGCGAACGGCGGCTGCTGAACGCCCTGCAGGCAGGGGCACGCACCATCTCCGAGATGCTCGACGCCGCCTGGCCAGACGCGCCCGCGGTGCTGCGCCCCGCGGCGACGGTGACGCTGGCGGCCCATCTGGACAAGCTGGCGCAGGACGGGCGGCTGCCGGCCGGGGTGCAACGTCCCAGCGATCTCACGCTGTCTGAGCCGCAGGGCTGACCGGCGCCGTCAGGCGGCGGCGAGCCAGGGCGAGCGCCGCCGCCAGCGGCGTGCCGCCGTCGGCCGACGCCTGGTCGAAGATCTCGCGCAGGGTGGCGGCGATGGCCTGCACCCGGCGGCGGGCAGCGCCGGGGTCATACCCGCCCTGCTCGCAGGCGATGTTGATCAGGCCGCCGGCGTTGACGACGAAGTCGGGGGCCCAGAGGATGCCCCGGCCGGCCAGCAGCTCCGCGACCCCGTCGCCGGCCAGCTGGTTGTTGGCCGCTCCGGCGATCGCCCGGCAGCGCAGCCGGGGGACGGTCACGTCGTCGAGGAATCCGCCCAGCGCGCAGGGGACGAGCACCTCGACCTCGGCCCGCAGCGCCTCCTCGGGCTCGTCCAGGTCGCGCCCAGCTCGGCGGCCAGCGCGCGCTTGCGCGGGTCGACGTCGGCGACGGTGAGGACCGCGCCGGCGCGAGCGCACCGCTTGGCCACCCGCGAGCCGACATGGCCCAGCCCGATCACGGCGAGCGACCGGCCCCGGAGCTCCGGCGAACCAAGCGCCCGCTCGCAGGTGGCGCGGACGGCGACCTCGACCCCCAGCGCGGTCAGCGGGCTCGGGTCGCCCGAGCCCCCGCGAGCCCGCGCCAGCCCCGCGACATGAGTGGTCTCGCGGGCGATGACGCTCATGTCCCGGCTCGAGGTCCCCACGTCCTCGGCGGTGATGTAGCGGCCCGCCAGGGACTCCACGGTGTCGGCGAAGTCCAGCAGCGCCGAGCGCCGGCGGCCGGCGGGCAGGATCCCGTGCGGTGGCGCCATGATCACCCCCTTGCCCCCTCCCAGGGGCAGGTCGGCGGCGGCCGCCTTGAGGGTCATCGCCCGTGACAGCCGCAGCGCGTCGCGCACCGCGGCGCCGGTGTCGTCGTAGGACCACATCCGGCACCCACCGAGGGATGGCCCGCGGATGGTGCAGTGCACGGCGACGACCGTGTACAGGCCCGACCGCGCACCGCGGCGAACCACCAGCTCCTCGTGATCGAGGGTCTCGAGGCCGGGCTCGGTCAGCGGTGCGACGACCGGTACACCCTGACCGTCGAGCGCCGCGTCGAGGCCCCGGTGGAGCCCAGGGCCACGCTGCCCGCCGAGCGACCGGGGCTCGTCTTCGACGTCTGCGTCAGGGGCGTCAGACCATCCGGGGGGATGGGCTGGCCGGTGCTCGAACTCGGGACGCCGGTCGTGCCGGTGCTCGACGTCCCGGCCCCCGGCGAGGTCACGGTCCCCGGGCCCGGGGTTGTCGCGCTGCCGCCGGGTCCGGAGGTCGTGGACGTGCCGGTGGTCGAGGTGCCGGTCGTCGGGACGGTGCTCGTGGTCGTGCCGGTTGTCGTCGGGGCGGTCGTCGTGCCCGTCGGCGTGGTGGTGGTCGTCGTCGTCGTCGTCCCGGTGGTGGTCGGCACGCCGTCCGCCGGAGTGTTGTCGGGGTCGATCAGCTCGGAGATGGGGAGGGAACGGTGGGCGGGCTCGCCCGTGCCGGGCGCGGCGGCCCGCGAACCTCCGCGGACCAGCGCCGTGGCGATCACCTTCATCGGGCTCTGGGGCGTGGTTGCCGGCGGCGCCTGTGGGAGCGCCGCAGCGGTGGTCGTCGATGCGCCGGCCGCCGAGGCCGTGGAGGCACCGGTGATCTGCCCGGCCGGCGGCGGCCGAGGCCGTGCGCACGGGGGCCGGCCTGCCCACGTGGTGGTGCTGGGCGTGGCGAGGCGGCGGCGGGCTGATCCGCTGCAGCTCGATGGCCCCGCCGGCGGTCACCACGGCGGCGGCGATCAAGGTCACGACGTGCCCTGCGCCGACGGCCACCGCTCCGGCGGCCGCGCCCGTGCCCCCGGCGGCAGCCCCCGAGGTGGCGACGGCGCTCGTTCCGGCGGCGGCGCCGCCCCCGCCCGCGCTGCCGACACCGAGCAGCTTGGCCACGGCGGCGATCGGGCCGAGCGCCGGCAGCAGCGCGGCGAACTGGCGGCTGACCCCGCGCACCTCGGAGCGGAAGCGGCGGCACTCCGGGCAGTCGCGCAGGTGGCGCCGCGCCAGGCCGCTGGCCCGCACACCGCGGTCGTGGGAAACGATGAGGTCCTCGCGGATGAGCGAGCAGGAGGTGTCGCGGGCCTCGCCGGCCTGCGCCAGGCCGACGCGCGCGCGCACCAGCAGCGACTTGACCGCCGGCACGGAGACGTCGAGGGCTTCGGCGACGTCCGCATAGGGCATCCCGCCGAGCTCGCGCATCAACAGGGCCGAACGCTGCTGCTCGGGCAGCCGCCGAACGTCGGCGATCAGCCGGCGCAGCGCATCGCGCTGCTCGATCCGCGCCTGGAGATCCTGGGCCGGCGCGGTGCTGAGGTCCTCGATCGCCTCCGTCGCGATCGGCGCAGGACGGCGGATCTCGTCGATGCAGCGGTTGTGCGCGATCCGGTACAGCCAGGCGCGCAGGGCCAATTCCCGGTCGTTGCTGCGCAGTCCGTTGTAGGCGCGGACGAAGACCTCCTGGACGGCATCTTCGGCGTCAGACGCGGAGCCCGACAGCATCTGCCGGGTGTAGGCGTGCAGCCTCTGGCGGTAGCGATCGTGGATGACGCGAAACGCCTCGTCGTTCCCGGCGCGGAAGAGGCCGACGAGCTGCTCATCGGACCGAAGACGAAGCAGCGGGGCACCCAATCCGAGCCGAGGCCGCGCCAGTCCTACCGATCCTGGGAGTGCTGAGGCTTCCACGTTTGACCTTGGCCACTGTAACGGGAGAACCGGGCGAAAGTTCCGGCGTTCACCGCTCAGCTGTTGTGGAGCATATACCCCCCGGCGCCCGGTGGCCAGCGGCGCCGGCGGCGCTCGCTCTACCCTCACAGGCGGTTTCGCCCCCGTTGAAAGGACCTCATGACCGACGTCGTCATCACCTCCGCGGCGCGCACCGCGATTGGTTCCTACGGCAAGGGCCTGGCCTCCGTACCACCGTCGGAGCTGGGCGCCACCGCCGCCAGGGCCGCTATCGAGCGGGCCGGCATCGAGCCGGGGGACGTCGAGCATGTCGTGTTCGGCAACGTCATCCACACCGAGCCGGGGGATGCCTACATGGCCCGGGTCGTCGGGATGAAGGCCGGGCTGCCCAAGGAGGTCCCCGCCTACACCGTCAACCGGCTGTGCGGCACCGGAGTGCAGGCGATCGTGTCGGCCGCGCAGGCCATCCAGACCGGCGAGGCCCGGGTCACGCTGGCCGGCGGCGCGGAGTCGATGAGCCGCGGCCCGTACTGGATGCCCAGCGCGCGGTGGGGGGCCCGCATGGGGGAGGCGGAGCTCGTCGACCCCGTGATGGGCGCTCTCACTGATCCGTTCGAGTCGATCCTCATGGGGATGACCGCCGAGAACCTGGCCGAGCGGGGGTCGATCTCGCGCGAGCGTCAGGACGCCTTCGCCGTCCGCTCCCATCAGCGGGCGGCCGCCGCCCGGGCCGAGGGCCGCTTCGACGCCCAGATCGTGCCCGTCGAGGTCAGGAGCCGTCGCGAGACGGTCCCCTTCACCCGCGACGAGCACATCCGCGAGGACGCCACCACGGAGGGCCTGGGGTCGCTGCGGCCGGTGTTCAAGCCGGAGGGACGGTCACCGCCGGCAACGCCAGCGGCATGAACGACGCCGGCGCGGCGGTCGTGCTGATGAGCGACCAGCGGGCGGCCGAGCTGGGCGCGCCGGTCCGGGCGCGCATCCTCGCCTACGCCAGCTGCGGGGTCGATCCGGCGATCATGGGCATCGGCCCGGTACCGGCGGTGCGCAGGGTGCTCGAGCGGGCCGGCGTCGCGCTCTCCGACATCCAGGTGATCGAGCTCAACGAGGCCTTCGCCGCCCAGGCGCTGGCGGTCATCGACGACCTCGGCCTCGACGAGGAGATCGTCAACCCCAACGGCGGGGCGATCGCCCTCGGCCACCCGATCGCCGCCACCGGCGCTGCCATCACGGCCAAGATCCTCGACGAGATGGAGCGCGCCGACCTCGAGCTCGGGCTGGTCACCCTCTGCATCGGCGGAGGGCAGGGGATCGCCCTGCTGCTGAGCCGCAGCTGACCGGCCGGTAGGCTCGAGACGATATGGACGCAGCGTCGGGCATCGGGCTTCCGGTCGCATTCGCCGCCGGGCTGATCTCGTTCCTCTCGCCGTGCGTGCTGCCGCTGGTGCCCGGATACATCTCCGCGGTGGCCGGGGGCCAGCCCGGCGAGGTGCGGACGCGGCAGGTCATCGGTCCCAGCCTCGCCTTCGTCGCCAGCTTCTCGACGATCTTCATCGCGCTCGGGCTGCTCGGACAGCGGGCCCTGCACTTCGCGCTCATCGGTCCCACCGCCCTGAAGATCTCCGGGGCGGTGATCATCGTCATGGGAGTGCTGTTCATGCTGGCGCCGTTCGTGCCGGCCCTCAGCCGCGAGTGGCACGTCGGGCAGCTGATGGCCCGGGCCGGGCGGGGTGGCCCGGTGCTGGCGGGCGCGGCCTTCGCGCTGGCCTGGACGCCCTGTACCGGACCGACCCTGGGCGCGATCCTGACGGTCGCCGGAACGTCTGAACTCGGCCTCTCGCGGAGCGGTGCTGCTGGCCGTCTACTGCGCCGGCCTGGGGGTGCCGTTCCTGCTCACCGGTCTGGCCTTCGGCACCGCCACCACCGCCTTCTCAGTCATCAAGCGCCATTACCCGCTCGTCATCGGGACGGGGGGCGCGGTCCTGATCGCCATGGGCGTGCTCATCTGGACCGGGGAGTTCACCTCGCTCAACATCACCGTCAGCCACTGGCTGCAGTCCCTGGGGCTGCCCAACTTCTCCAACGACACGTGAGGGCCCTGCTCGCCTGCCTGGCGTCAGCGATGGCGCTGGCGGCCTGCGGATCGGCCTCACACGACGACGTCGACGCCGGCTCCGGCCGCCACCTCGACGTCAACGACGACGACCACCACCACCGTCACCCCGAGCCGGCCGGCGACCACCGGCGGCTGGGCCGCGGGCGACCGCGGCAGGCGCCGGCTGCAGCGCTCGTCAGATCGCCGTCACGACGGCGCCCGGCGGGGTGGGCCTCGGCCACATCGGCCTCGTCCTGCGCTTTCGCAACACCGGTGCCTCGGGCTGCGTGCTCACCGGGTATCCGGGAGCCGCCCTGTCGACCGCCGCCGGTCAGGAGGTGCAGGCGCGCCGGACACCGAGGGGCTACCTGGGCGGGCTGTCGAGCGCGACGTCGCCGCCGGTGCTGCACGTGGCTCCGGGGCAGACGGTCTCCGCTCTGCTCGAGGGCCTCGATTCCGACGCCGCCCACGGCGGCGGTCCGTGCCCTCGGTATGCCCACCTGCTGGTGACCCCGCCCAATCAGCGGGTCACCGTTCGCATGCCGACGCCGCTGGCGCGCGTGTGCTCGCCGGAGATCCATCCGGTGATCGCCGGGTCCACCGGCCGCTCGTCCTGAACCGCCCACGAGCGACGGCCGTCAGCGGATGAGCCGCTCCGAGCGCGCCGCGTCGACCATCCCCTGGAGGGTCTCCGTGGCGTCGTGGCGGGGACGCCAGCCGAGTACCTCTCGCGCCTTGGCCGTGTCCATCAGCACCGGCCGGCGCAGGCTCTCGATCCACTGGGCCTCGGCCGGCACGAACGGCAGGCGCGCGACCAGCTCGGCGGCGGCACCGAGCGCCAGATCCGGGAGCGGGATGCTGTACCAGTCCAGCGCCCGCGCCAGGTCGGCCATCGTCAGCGTCCCCTCGCCGGCCAGGTTGTAGACCCCGGGCTCGCCCCGGCCCAGGATGGCGGCGCACAGGGCATCGGCGACGTCGTCGTGGTGGACGAGCTGGAAGGGGACGCCCGGGTCGGGGATGACGGGCTTGAGCGCCGGCATCAGCTCCAGCGCGCGCATCACCGGCCCGGGGAGCCGTTCGGAGAGCTGCAGGTACGGGATGCTCTGCACGAGCGCCAGCGCGTCGGGGCCCGCCACGATGCACGGGCGGAACACATAGGCGTCCGTCCGCCCGCCGGACAGCAGCTCGGCCAGCGCCTCCTCCAGCTCGGCCTTCTGGGCGGAGTAGTAGTGACGGCGGGTCCCCCGGGGCGGCAGGTCCTCCGTCAGGAGGTCGGGGTTGTCGGCGTGAAAGCCATAGGCGGCCACCGACGAGGCGTACACGAGCCGGGCCGTGCCGCGGTCGATGGCGGCGCCGAACACGTTGTGCGAGCCGCGCAGGTTGACGCTCGAGGTCTCCTCGGCGTCGCCCATGATCACGAACGCCAGGTGCACGACCACGTCGGCGTCGGCGACGAGCTCGGTCACCGCGGCAGGGTCGAGCACGTCTCCCTGGCGATACCGGGTCTTGGTCAGGCCATCGGCCGCCGGATCGAACGGCCGCCGCGCCATCGCCGTCACCCGCCCGACCTCGGGGAGGCGCTCCAGCGCGCGCAACAGGGAGCGGCCGATGTCGCCGGTGGGCCCGGTGACCGCGACGGTCAGCGAGCCCGGAGAGGGCGATGTCGCCGGCACGGGGCGATCCTATGTCCGCCGCGGCGTCCCGCGCAACCCGCCACCGGCTCCGCGGGCTCGCGGCGCCCCCTGTCACGCTGCCCGGCTCGCCGCAGCGCCCGAGCGGCGGGTGCGTCAGTCCTCGTAGCCCGGCTCGCCGGGGAGGACGATGCGGGCCCGTTCCCCCTGACCGAGGACCCGCGGCTGGACCGGCTGCACCGTGTGACTTCGCGCATGGCTCATCAACGCCTCCAGCGAAGCGAACATCGAGAGCTGCTCGAGGTGCTTGATGGTGGGGAACACGAGCAGGATCTCGCCGCGGCGGTGGGCGTCGAGCGCTGCCGCCGGCGAGAACCAGCGGGCGTCGACGACCTCTCCGCCGTCGACCCGCGGTTGTTGGCCGGCGGGCATGGTCGCCAAGAAGAACCAGGTGTCGTAGCGGATCTTGACCTCCGCGGGCGTGATCCAGCGCGAGAACGGCACGACCTCGTCCGGTCCGGCGAGGGCGATCCCCGCCTCCTCCTGGAGCTCGCGCAGGGCCGCCGTGCGCAGGGCGGCCTCGCCCTCGCCGTCCTCGGGGGAGACCGCCCCGCCCGGAAACACCCAGGCGCCGCCCATGAACCGCGCCTTCGGCGTGCGCTGAGCGAGGAGCACCTCCACCGCGCCGCCGCGGTCGCGGTCGCGGTCGCGCAGGACGATCACCGTGGCGGCCACCCGCGGGATGGTTTCCGGTCCGTCGTTGAACTCCTCCCCGGGACCTGGCTGGGCGTGGGCCACCTCCGCGACCCTACTGAACGGTCGCTGACGGTACGCTTCGCGCCGTGAAATACATGTGTGAATCATGCGGGTTCATCTATGACCCCGCCGAAGGCGACCCTGACGGCGGCATCCCGCCCGGCACCGAGTTCGCCGACATCCCGGACACGTGGTTCTGTCCGGTGTGCGGCGCGCGCAAGCGCGACTTCTCCCCCTACGAGGACTGAGACTCAGGGACGGCGGCGGCCCCCCGACTGACCGTCTGGGAGGCTCTCGGCGTGTCCGGCGGCCGATCACGCGCGGCGGGGGCGCTGCGCGCGCTGGCCGTTGCCGCCGTGGTGGCGGCGGGGGTGCTGGCCGCCGTCGCGCTGCTGCGCGCGCCGGCCGACGTGCGCCCGGCCGCCGCACCGGCGGCGGCCGCCGTCGCGCGGGGGGGCCTTGAGTCGATGTTCCAGGACGATCGCGAGCTCATCTACAGCTCCACGCCCACGGTCACCCACAGCCTGGACCTGCTGCGCTCGCTGGGGGTCGACCGGCTTCGCCTGACCATCCTGTGGGCGGCGATCGCTCCCTCGCCGCAGGCGGTGAGCGCCCCGCCGGGATTTGACGGCGCCGACCCGGCCGCCTACCCAGCCGCGGCGTGGGCGCCCTATGACCGCGTGCTCCGTCTCGCCCGGGCGCGCGGCATCGGGGTCGACTTCGACGTCACCGCCCCCGGGCCACGGTGGGCGATGCGCGCCCGCCCGCCCTCCCAGGCGGCCAGAGAGGCCGATCATTACGCGCCCTCGCCGGTCGACTTCGGTGCGTTCGTGCGGGCCCTCGGCCGGCGCTACGGCGGCGGCTACCGGCCGCCGGGCGCCTCCCGCCCGCTGCCCCGCGTCGGCTTCTGGTCGATCTGGAACGAGCCCAACCAGCCCGGCTGGCTGGCGCCGCAGACGTCGTCGGCCGGCGGCCGTCCGGTGATCACCGCCGCCCGGCTGGACCGCTCGCTGATCGACGCGGCCACGGCCGCCCTGCGGGCCACCGGCCATGGCGCCGACACGATCCTCATCGGCGAGCTCGCGCCCGAGGGCGATCCCCGACCGGGGATCGTCCGCCCGGTCGCCCCGCTGCCCTTCCTGCGCGCCCTCTACTGCGTCGACGCCGCCGCGCGGCCGTTGGCCGGCGCTCCGGCGCAGGCCCTGGGATGCCCCGCCGACGGGGCGCGGGCCGCCTTCGTCGCTGCCCATCCAGGGTTGTTCGCCGCCACGGGCTTCGCCCACCATCCCTACGCGTTCCTGCTGGCGCCCGCGGTCTCGATGGCGGATCCCGATTTCGCCCCGCTGGCCGATCTCGGCCGGCTCGAGCAGGCGCTGGACGCCATCTTCGCCGCCGACGGGGTCAACCGCCGGCTGCCCATCTATCTCACCGAGTACGGCTATGAGACCAATCCGCCCAACCCCTACCGGGGCGTGCCCCCCGCCACGCAGGCCGCCTATCTCGACGAGGGCGCCTACCTGGCGTGGCGCGACCCCCGGGTGCGGTCCCTGTCGCAGTTCCTGCTGCGGGACTCGCCGCCCGACCGGGCCTACCGGCGCGGCAGCGTCCGCTACTGGTCGACCTTCCAGACGGGGCTCGAGTACCTCGACGGGAACCCCAAGCCCGCGCTTGACGACTACCGGGTGGCGATCTTCACCCCGCTGAGTACCTTCGCGCGCGGAAGCGCGGTGACCGTCTGGGGGATGCTGCGGGCCGCCCGCAACGCGACGCGGCAGAGCGCGCGGATCCAGTGGCGCGGGCGGGGCGCGACGCAGCGCTGGAAGACGCTCGCCGTCGCCCGCACGGCGGATCGCAGCGGCGTCCTCACGGTTGCCGTGCGGCCGCCGCGCGCCGGGCTGCTGCGGATCGCCTGGACCGCCCCCGGCGGCCGCGTCGAGGTCAGCCGCTCGGCTGCGGTGACCGGCGGCTGAGCGTCATCGGTCCGCTGCGCGCCGCGCGACGGCGACGCCGGCGAGCACGAGCGCGCCCGCCAGCACCGCCGCACCGAGCAGCGCCATCGGCAGCGGCACGCCGGACCGGCTGGCGGCGGTGAGGGCGATCGCCGGGGGAGGCGGCACCGGCCCCCGGTCGCCCGCCGCCGAGCCGCCGCCGGCCGCCGCGCCGCCGGCGCGCGCCAGGGTCGCGGCGCAGGCCCCGCCCGCCCGCGCGGTCAGCGCCGTCTGCACCGCCTGGGTGAAGTCGGCGAAGTACTGCGCCCCGTAGGTGTCGACGCCCCCGAGGGCCCGCTGCAGCTGCGGGCCGTTGAAGGCGCACGGCGGGATCGAGCCCTCGCGCTGGTAGACCTCGAGGACCTGCTGGTAGACGCCGCCGCTCGCCGCCGGGGCCAGGAGCGCCCCCGCCAGCACCAGCCACGCGATCGTCGCGAGCGCTCGCCGCATCGCGGCGGACGTTACCCCAGCCTGACGCCCAGCCAGCGCTCCAGGGGCAGGGATCGCGCGGCCGCGGCCAGGGAGCGCCGGTCCGGTGCCGCCACCGTCTCGAGGGTCGCCACCTCGACGGCGCCGAGCCGCTCGATGGTCGCTCGGTTCGAGGTGAGCATCGCGCCGGGCGCCGCCGGCCAGGGCGTCAAGACGACGCCGGCGATCGTCAGGTCGCGGTGGCGGGCCGCCTCCAGGGTCAGCAGCGTGTGGTTGATCGTTCCCAGGCCGGGACGGGCGGCGACGATCACCGCCAGCCCGAGCGCGTGGGCCAGATCGCCGACGTCGCCGTCGGGGCCGAGGGGGACAAGGAGCCCGCCGACGCCCTCGACGATGAGCAGCGCGTCCGGGGCGCGCGCGGCGGCCGCGCGGATCCCGCCGGCCAGGGCGGCGATCGACGGCGGGGGCGAGCCCGCCAGCTCGGCGGCCAGATGAGGGGAGACCGCCGGGCCATAGCCGGCGAGGATCGTCTCCTCCGTGCTGGTCGCGCTGAGGGCCGCCAGCAGCTCGTGATCGCGGGGCCACACGGGATCGGGGGGCTCGTCGAGGCCGGTGATGAGCGGCTTGAGAGCGCGGGCGGTGACGCCGCGCTCGCGCAGGCCGGCGACGATCGCCGCGGCGACGACGGTCTTGCCGACCCCGGTATCAGTACCGGTGACAAAGCATCCGTGCAGCGGCGGGTCTGCGGGACTCATGGGAGACCGCGCCGCCGCGGCTACGCGGCGCGGCGGACTGACGGCTCGGGCGCCTCGAAGTCAAAGACGCCCGCCCGCGGCGGGGGCAGCGGAGCGCCGGGCGTCCTGGGCTCGTCCTCGAGCCCGGCCAGGGCGAAGGCGGGGTCCATCTCCCACCCGTCGCGCTCATCGGGGTCGTCGAACTCGTGGGGGTCGGCGAGCTGCGGGACCGCGCGTGGCGCGCTTCGGCGAGGGTCGAACCCGGCCGCGCGGGCGGCCGCACCGAGCGTCCGGGCAGCGGCTCGCAGCTCATCCTCGCGATGGGTCGCCATCACCGCGAGGCGCAGCCGGGAGGTCAGATCGGGGACGGTGGGGGGCCGGATCGCCTGCGCGAAGACGCCGCGCGCCAGCGCCGCCTCGCAGATCCGCATCGCCTGCTGGGCCTCACCGATGACCAGGGGCACGATCTGGGTGCGCGAGGCCCCCACGGCGAAGCCCTCGTCGGCCAGGCCATCGCGCAGCGCGGAGGCGTTGGCGGCGAGCTTGGCCACCAGGCGGGGTCGCTCGCCGAGCAGCTCGAGGGCCGCCAGCGCTCCGGCCACGGCGGGCGGCGGCAGCGCGGTCGAGAAGATGAACGTCCGGGCGGCGTTGACCAGGTACTGGGCCATCTGCGCGTCGCAGGCCACGAACGCGCCGTAGGAGCCCAGCGCCTTGCCGAGCGTCCCCACGATGACGTCGATCTGGTCCTCGAGACCGGCCTCGGCCACCGCTCCCCGGCCTCCCGGCCCGAGCGTCCCGGTGGCGTGCGCCTCGTCGACGACCGTCCGCAGCCCGTAGCGCTGGGCCAGTTGCACGATCTCGCCCAGCGGCGCCACGTCGCCGTCCATCGAGAACACGCTGTCGGTGACGATCAGGGCGCCGCGGCCCTCGGCGTTGGCGATCCCCCAGCGCAGGTGCTCGACGTCGGCGTGCTCGTACACGAACACCTCCGCGCGCGACAGCCGGCAGCCGTCGATGATCGACGCGTGGTTGAGCTGGTCGGAGAAGACGACGTCGCCGGGACGGGCCAGGGCGGCGATCGTGCCGGCGTTGGCCAGATAACCCGAGCCGAACAGCAGTGCGGCCTGGCGCCCCTTGAAGGCCGCCAGACGCTCTTCGAGGCGCCGGTGGATGGTCATCGTCCCCGAAACGAGCCGGGAACCGCCGGCACCGACCCCCCACCGCATCGCCGCCTCGGCGGCCGCCTCGCGCAGGCGCGGGTGGTCGGCCAGCCCGAGATAGTTGTTGGAGCACAGCATCAGGACGGGCTTGCCGTCGAGCAGCACGTGCGGGCCCTGCGGCCCGGAGACGAGACGGGTGCGCCGATGAAGCCCGAGGGCCTTCAGCTCATCAAGCCGTGCCTCGATCTCGATCACGGACCCGCAACATAGGGCAGGCCCCGGACGACTCGGTCAGCCGGCGGCCGTGGTGAACGCCCAGCTGTGGCTCACCGTTCCCGAGCGGTCCTGGATGACGACCGTGGCGCGGTAGGCCGTCGCTGCGCGCAACGGCCGGACCGGGATGACGATCGCGCCCGTCAGATAGCGGCCCACGGTGCGGGTGGTGGTGTCCACCCAGCGGATCGCCACCGGCTGGCGCCCCCGGGCCAGGGTCGCGCTGACGAGGTGGACGGGCGACTGCCCGGTCCGCCCAGCTTCGTTGAGGTAGACGAACAGCTCACGCCCGGCCGTGCGCCCCGCGGGGACCCCCACGAACTGACCGGGGACGAACGGAGCCTCGCGCGCGCGCTCTCGCGTGGGCACGCCGTGCGCGCCATCGCGCGGGTAGGTGGTGACGGTCTCGCGGTCGACTGGGGTCCGGAGGAGACCGGGGTAGGTGGTCGCGCACTGGCGCCCGGCGCTGTCGTCGAGGCCGATGACGCTCAGGCTGGGGGTCAGCAGCTGCATCAGATGGATGGGGGCGTCCTGCCAGGGGTCATGGGACGGGCTCCACCGCGACTGAGCCAGGACGCTCACCAGGCCGGCCCAGGTCCCCCCGATCGAGGCGCCCGGCGCCTGTGGATTCTCACTCTGGGAGAGAACGCCGTTGAGGCGCTCGTAGCCGTCGTGGGCGGCGCACTCCTGCGCCCAGCGGGGATTGAGGACGATCCCCGCCGGAAGGCCCAGCCTGGCCCGCTCGGCGTTGAGCCAGCGCAGGTCGCGTTGCGCGTGCGCGGGCGTGCTCCCCGGCGGCACCGACGCGGGGGTCAGGTGAAAGGGCGCGCTCGTCGTCTGGCCGGCGGTGGCGGTGACCGGGCCGGCGTCGGCGACATGGCCGCCGTCGAGGACCCGCAGCTCGTAGGTGCCGGCGGCCAGGCTCACCGTGTAGACGCCGTCGGACGCGGTGCTCACGGCGGTCCCGCACAACCCGCCGGCCGGGCATGCGGTGGCGTCCGTCGGGCCGAGCGCCACCGCCATGCCGGGCAGCGGCCGGCGGTGGTGGTCAGTGATCAGCCCGGTCACCGTGGCCACGGGCGCCGGCAGCGGGTCGTCCAGCGTGGCGTCGTCTCCGGCGGTCAGGGCGAGCGAGGTGGTCGGCGGGGCCTGGTCAGAGCTCAGCCGGAAGGACACCGTGTACGTCGCCGGCGGGAGATCGCCGAGCTCATAGAAGCCGTTGGCGTCGCTGGTCACCGCGTAGGACGACCCGCTCGGCGGGGTGGCCGAGACGACCGTGCCGGCGACGGGGACCCGCGTCAGCCCGTCGGCGGACGGCGCCGTCACATGACCGCTCAGCGTGGCCGTGGTCGCCGTCGTCGAGGGCCGGGAGGCGGCGCCTGCGCTCATCCCCGTGCCGCCCGCAAGCCCCCAGAAAACCAGGACACAGACCGCCGGCGCGCGCACCAGCACGCGCCCGGTGGTGGCCGTCCACCGCCGCCGCATCCGCCGCGCCACCTCGCCGATAGAGCCCATGCACCCTAAACCCCACGCGCGCCCGAAAGGTTCGCCCCGGGCCGAACGGGCGAGAGAACGTGCGCCGGTGCGTCCGGCGATGCTCCTGCGCTCAGGCGGCGTGGGCGCCGCGGGCGGCCGCCTCGCGCGTGGGGCGACCGAGCCCGCTGTTGGGGGCTCCGTCGGGCCGCGGCGGCACCGAGCGCTTGGCCGCGAAGCGCAGCTGCGTGCTCGGATCCCACAGGCGCACCTCGAGCTGCGCCGGTTCCTCGTGCAGCGCCGCCGACACGACGTCGGGGGTCTCGCCCTCGAGCCAGCCGGAGCGGTTGTCGGGGCGCGGGTTGGAGCCGTTGTCGGCCTGGCGGTGGACGTTGAGGCCGAGGTCCTCGAACATCGCCCGGTCCTCATCGGGCGTATTACCGAGCGTCGTCAGGAAGTTGCCCATCATCACCCCGTTGAGCCCCGCCTTGACCGCCGTGGCCTGCAGCTCACCGAGGTTCTCCACGCGCCCGCCGCACAGGCGGAAGAGCGCGTCGGGGAGGATCAGGCGGAAGATCGCGATCCACTTGACGACTTCCCACGGATCCATCAGCTCGCGATCCCCGAACTTGGTGCCGGGACGCGGGTTGAGCAGGTTGATGGGGACGCTCGTCGGGTTGATCCCGGCCAGCTGGAAGGCCATCTCGACGCGCTGCTCACGGGTCTCGCCGAGGTTGAGGATCCCGCCCACGCAGGTCTCCAGCCCGGCCTCGCGCACGGCGTCGATCGTCCGCAGGCGGCCCTGGTAGCGCACCGTGGAGGAGACCTCCGGGTAATAGGACTCCGCGGTCTCGACGTTGTGGTGCACCCGCTGGATCCCGGCCTCCCGGAGGGCCTGGGCGCGCGCCACGGACATGTGCCCGATCGAGGCGCAGCGCTTGAGGCTCGTGTGCTCGGCGACCAGCCGGGCGCCTTCGAGCACCTTCTCGAAATCGCGCTTGGAGAGCCCCTGGCCCTGGGTAACCATGCAGAAGCGGTGCGCCCCGGCGGCCTCGGCGGCCCGGGCATGCTCGAGGATCTGCTCGGGCTCCATCATGGCGTGCAGCGGTGTCTCCGCCTCGGCGTACTTGGACTGCGCGCAGAAGCCGCAGTCCTCGGCGCATCCCCCCGACTTCGCGTTGACCAGCGAGCACAGGTCCGTGGAATCCCCGAAGCGCTCGCGCCGGGCCTCCCACGCCCGCTGCACGAGGCTCTCGATCTCGGCGTGATCGGACAGCTCGCCGAGGGCGAGCGCCTCCTCGCGGGTGATCAGGGGCGCCATTGGGGCGACAAGATAGAGGCTGGGCCGGACGATTGCCGGGGGGCTCACCGGTATCGTCGGTCAGGTGCTCGACACCATCCGCCGGATCACCACCGAGCAGGAGCTGCGCGAGATCATCGGGACCCCCACCGAGGGAGCCCGGGTCAAGCTCACCGACCGGCTCAACGACCTGACGCGCCGGTTCATCGACGCCTCGCCGTTCGTCTGCGTGGCCACCGCCAACCCCGACGGCGGCCTCGACGTCTCCCCCCGAGGCGACCCCAAGGGGTTCGTGCGGGTGCTCGACGAGCGCACGCTGCTCATGCCCGAGCGACCGGGCAACCGGCTGGCCGACACCTTGACGAACCTCCTGCTCGATGACCGGATCGCGCTGCTGTTCCTGATCCCCGGTGTCGGTGACACCTTCCGGGTCAACGGCCGGGCGATCATCACTGACGACCCCGAGTTGCTGGCACCGTGCGCCGTCGCCGGCAAGGCGCCGAAGCTCGGACTGGTGATCAGCGTGCAGGAGGCCTACACCCAGTGCCCAAAGGCGTTCATCCGCTCCAAGCTGTGGGAGCCCGAGCATCACCTCGACCGCTCCGAGCTGCCCAGCTCCGGGGAGATCCTGCGCGCGATCACGACCCCGGACTTCGACGGCGACGGCTATGACCGCGAGCGCGCCGCTCGCTACGCCCGCGGGGACGGGTTGTACTGATGCCCGAGCGGCTGTACTTCACGGAGTCAGACGAGGCCAACGCCCTGATCGCCGCGGACCCGATGGCGCTCCTGCTCGGCTTCGCCCTCGATCAGCAGGTCACCGTCCAGAAGGCGTTCGTGGGCCCGCTGGCCATCAGGGAGCGCCTCGGCTCGCTGGAGGCGCAGGCGCTCGCCGAGGCCGATCTCGACCCGCTGTTCCGCGCCCGCCCGGCTGTCCACCGCTATCCCGGGGTGATGGCCAAGCGCGTGCATGACCTGGCCGTCCACATCGCCTCCGAGTACGACGGGGATGCCGCCCGGGTGTGGACTGAGGCCGACAGCGCCGAGGCACTGCGCGCCAACCTGACCGCCCTGCCGGGCTTCGGCGCCATGAAGGTCACGTCGCTGGGGGCGGTGCTGGCCAAGCACTTCGGGGTCGCCGCCGCCCGGGATCTCGTGCCCTGGCATCCAACGCTCGGCGACGTCGACTCACCGCAGGCGCTCGCCGACTACCAGGCCGCCAAGCGCGCCCACAAGCAGGAGTGGAAGCGCCTTAACGCCCCCGCGGGGCACGAGTAGCAGCGGCTCGCCTCGCGCGGCGTCGTCCCGGAGGCCGGTCACCCGTTCCAGCTGCCGAACCCCGCGTGGTCGGCCAGCACCGTGGGCCGGCCGCCCGTGAACGGCAGCACGGCCACCTTGCCCCGCGAGGTCGGGTTCTCGAAGGCGTCGAGGGTCACCAGCAGCGTCTGACCGCTGCGCGAGATGCCCCCCGCCTGCACGGAGAGGTGGTGTGCCACCGTCAGCCGCCGAGCCCGGTGGCCCGTCACGGACACCGTGTAGGCGTCGTTGGTGTCCTCACCCACGAACTGGGCGATCATCCGGGCACCGTCGCCTGACACCGCCAGCGGGATCAGCCCGTCAAGCAGCGGACCCGGCGACAGGTGGGTGATCTGGGTGGCGTGCGACCCGTCGCCGCCCATCAGCCAGATGTTGTAGGCGGGGGCGTTCTCTCCACGGAAGCGCTCACGGTCGAAGGTGATGCCCCGGGCTCCCCACACCGGATAGAGCGAGCGGCCGTCGTGGGTGATCTGCGTGGCGGCGCTGCCGTCGGGATTGGCGGTGACGATGTCCGACGGAGGGTTGAGGTTGTGGGAGTGGGCGAGGCCGTAGGCCAGCCGATCGCCGGCCCCGGGCGAGGGAGCGAAGCTGGCGCCGTTGGGAAAGCCGGCGGCGATTCGCTTGATGGTGTGGCTGCGGGTGTCGACGACGGCGACCCCACCGGTCCCGGGCTTGGTCGCCGTTCCCGCCGACGAGGTGTCGACGAGTTCGACCGCCAGGTAGCGCGAGTCAGGCGACCACGCCAGCGGCGTTGCCGACGTCGTGGCCAGGTTGACGTATCCCTGGGCGGGCGCGCCGGTCGTCGAGTAGACCATGAGCGCGCGGCCGTGGGGACCGAACTCAGTCGCCGCGACGAGCGCGCCGTCGGGGGAGACGAGCGGCTGCTCACCGGTGCCGAGCCGCCGCCGGCCCGTCCCGTCAGCGTTGACCACCCAGACCTGCTCGCTGCGCCCGCTCGTCTCGTAGGCGACCTTCACCGTTGCCGCCGGCGCCTGAGTCGCGCTGCCCAGCAGCGCGGTCATCACGCCGGCCGCGGCGATCATGCCGCACATCACCCGTGCCCTCATGCCGTCCCTTTCTCTTGGCGCTGCACCACCCGGCCGACGACTGCGCCGTCATCATCGTCGGTCGGCGGCCCCGCGGGCAAGTCCGCCGGCGCGGGCACGCGAGGCGACCGGGTCGCCGGGGCCGCGTGACGGCCGCCCGTGACCGCTACCTGCTCCAGTCAAAGAACGTGTCCGACGCCCCCTCGACCTCGAGCTGGGCCAACAGCCCCGCTCGGCTCAGGGTCCGCGTGACGGCGTCGTTGCCGAGCGCGATCAGGAAGCGGGCGCCGCTGTGGCGGGCGTGGCGGTCGATGGCGGCGATCGTCGCCAGGGCGGCCGGACCGAGCAGCTCCGTCGCGCTCAGATCGAGGACGACACGGCCGGCGCCGTGATCGATGAGGTCCAGGCACCGCTCCTCGAGCGCGCGGGCCTCGATGAAGCCGATGGCGCCGGTGGGGGCGACGCGGACGGTCCGCTGGCCGGGATCACCGGCGGGTCTCGTGGCCCGGGCGCGCTCGGTGGGCCGTTGCTGTGTGGTGGCCAAGGTGTTCCGATCTCAGGGCGGGTCGCCCCGGTTGGCGTGGTCCCGGCGGCGGTGCTCGCACGTGCGCTGCGTGAGCATGAGGAAAATGATGCACGGGGATGACCCTGCCGCCAACCGTGGGACGCAAATCGCACCGCTTTGCACCGGCACGTGCTGCAGCGGCTGCACAGGGCTGGGGCGAGGCCGGAGCGGGCGCAGCCTGATGGGGCCGCCGGGCTAGGACTCCACTTTCCGGTAGTGGGAGATCGGGATCCCGGGTATGCGGGGAAGAGTGTCATCCGACGCCCCTGCCGTCGTGTCCTTCGAGGTGCCCTGCGATCACGCGGCTCCATCGTCGGTGCGGGCCCGATTGCGCGACCTCAGCTGCGGCAGTGCCCTCGAGGACGTCCTGCTGGTCGCCTCCGAGCTGACGGCCAACGCCGTGCTGCACTCCGGAGGTCAACCACAGCATCGGCTCGCCATCGAGGCGCGCCTGGATTCGGGCTACGTCACGATCGCAGTCAGCGATCCGGGCCTGTCAGGGCTCACTCCGCGGCCCCGCCCGGCCGACCCCGGCCGCCCCGGGGGCTTCGGCCTGCGGATCGTCGAGGAGCTGGCCTCCAGCTGGGGGGCTGAGCGAGATGACCATCACCGCGTGTGGGCCGAGGTGCCCCTCGACGGCTGATTAGTGGACCACCCTATGCCGGGGCGGTTATCGTCCCGGTCCGTGACGCTCGCCCGCCGCTCCGACGATCTGAGCCATGACTGATCTCGACGCGCTGACCGGCGAGTCGCTGGAGATCGGCCTGGGATCAGAACCCGGAGCCGTGCTGCTGATGCTCGCCGGAGAGCTGGACCTCGCCACCGCCCCCCGCCTGGCGGCGGCGTTGACCCAGAACGCCGGGGAACACCGGGGGCGCGTCGTGCTCGACCTCACCCGCCTCTCGTTCATGGACAGCACCGGCCTGAGCTTGATCGTGGGGACTGATCGCAGCGCTCGGGCGGCCGGTGGAGTGCTCGTGCTGCGTCATCCGCAATCGCAGGTCCGGCGCCTGCTGGAGCTCTCCGACGCTCTGAGCCGGCTCACCGTCGAAGACTGACCGCACCCGCTCCCGCATCTGGGCACGCTCGCCGAATGCGAGCAGGTGCCGCCGTTCACTCAATCGTCGCGGTGAAACAGGAAGCCGGCCGCCTCGAGCACCCCACGCTCCTCGAGTCGCTCGAGATGGCCACCGGCGCGCTGGTCGTCCGTGACCTCCCAGGCGCCGGCAGCGGCGGCATCCCGGAGGGCGCGCAGTCCGTACTCCTCAGGCTCGTCGACGGCGTTGCGCAGCCAGGCGAGATCGTCGGAGATGCGTCGCGGTCGCTCGGCGGACGGGCTCCACGGATCATCGGAGTGACGGCGTTCGGACAGCCCGCTGGGCAGGATGAGCGCCGCCGCCAGCGCGTCACTCCAACTCGGACGGTCTTGTACCAGTTCTAGGAGCATTGGATTGGTCTACCCTGATGCCGCGGTCCGGCAACGAACATCTCAGAAACCAGTCGCGGGTCCGTACAGAGCAGACTGTACGTCCTGCCCCGGCGGCCGGGTCAGCGATCGCCCGACAGCCGATCGAGCACCGCGCCCGCGAACGCCCGCTGAGCGGCCGCGAGGTCGGGGTCCATCGCCTCGGGCTGGGAGGAGAGGACGGCGATGACGGTCTCCGTGGATCGCTCGACGGTCACCATCTGCCCGTGGATCCCGCGCGCCGTCGGTCGGCCGTCCAGCGTCCACCACTGGTTGGCATAGCCCGTCGTCCCGGGGCGGTAGGGTGCGTCGTCAGCGGCGGCCCAGGCGGTGGGAGAGCCGGTGCCGAGGGAGTCCACCCACGACCGCGCCACCACCCCGCCACCATCCTCGGCGATCAGCCGCCCGAGGCGGGCGTAGTCGCGCAGGCAGGCGCACAGGCCGCCGCTGACCACCGCCGTGCCACCCCGGTCAACGGTCATGAGCGCGTCGTGGCCTGCGCCCAGGGGTCGCCACAGGTGCTCGGTCAGGAGCTCGATGAGGGGCCGGCCGGCCGCCCGCTCGACGATGATGCCGAGCAGGTCCGTGTTGGGGGAGACGTAGTGGAAGCGCTCGCCGTGCGACCAGGCGGCGGCCCCGATCGTCGGCAGGAAGGCGAGGATCGTCTCCGGTTCGCCGGGGATGAGCGGATGCCATCCGCAGGCCGCGTCGTAGCGCACGAAGTTGGCGTAGTCCTCGATGAAGTCGACGCCCACCGTCATGTCGAGCAGATGGCCGACGGTCGCGCCGGCGTAACCGCTGTCGACGACCTCGGGGACGTGGGCGGTCGCGAGATCCCCGCGCGCGACGAGGCCCTGTTCGGCGAGGATGCCGACGAGCAGCCCGAGCACGGACTTGGCGACTGACTGGGAGAGGTGCAGCGTGTCGGCCGTCATGCCGTTGGCGTAGCGCTCGCAGACGACCGCCCCGCGCCGAGCCACCAGCACCCCGTCCGCCCACGCCTCGCCGATCAGGGGGTCGACGAGGTCGTCCAACGGGACCGGCGCTGACCCCCACTCGCGCACGCCCGCCCGGTCATGGGCGATCGTCTCCACCGCCACCACCTCGTCGACATGCTGAAAGGCCCAGCGGTTCCAGGGGCCGACCTGCCACTGGTCCTTCGGCACCGGTGTTCCGGTCACAACGGGGTGCGGTGGGCCCTCGGAGTCACAGCGTCGATCGTACCCGGCGGCGGCGGGTCTCAGGTATTAGCTGTGGCTATGGGAAATGAGCTACATCGGTCTTGGTGTTATGGCTGACCGCCGTTATGGTCGTTGACGAGTCCTGTCCCATCGCTGCCACGCCGGCGCTCAGGACTCCCCTCCCCAGCCCCTGTTCCTCGAGCGAAAGGTGTTTCCCATGGCCTCGAGCCCCACCCTCATCACCACCACTCCCCGCGCCGCCGCCGCCGACCCGGCCGCCCGCACGTCCCAGCTCTCCCAGGGGGACTTCGCCCGCGGTCAGCGTCGCTTCGGCGATCCCCTCGCCACCACCGGGGACTTCGCCACCGGCCAGCGCCAGACGCTGACCCCGGCGTCGGCCGGCACGTTCGCCACCGGCATGCTGTCCGTGCCCCGGTCGACCGCCGTCGGCGACTTTGCCACCGGCATGCGAACCGGCCGCCCCGCGTTCGTCGTCGAGCACGAGGTCGCCGAGGTGCCGGCCGGCCTGGCGCTCGCCGCGTAATCGGGTCAATCCGCTAGCGGCCCGTCCACTCGGGCGGCCGCTTCTCGGCGAAGGCACGGACGCCCTCGCGGAAGTCGGCGGTGCCGAAGCACTGGTGGCGCAGCAGCAACAGCTCGCGCTCGACCTCCGGGTCGAGCGCCGCGCGTCCGTCGAGGACGGCGCGGATGACGCGCTTGTTCCCGGTCTGGGCGAGCGGTGCGTTGCTCGCGATCTCCCTCGCCAGCGCGACCGCCTCGGCCTCAAGCTCTCCGGGCGCCACCACGGAATTGACCAGGCCCCAGTCCAGCGCGGTGCCGGCACCCACCCGGGCGCCCACCAGGAACAGCTCACGGGTGCGCGGAGCGCCGATCGCATCGATGAACTTGCGGATCCCGGTGTGCGAGTAGACGAGCCCCAGCTTGGCCGGCGGCATCGCCATCGTCGACGTCGCCGCCGCGATCCGCAGATCGCAGGAGAGGGCCAACTCCAGTCCGCCGCCGATGGCGTGTCCGTTGAGAGCGGCCACCGTGGGATAGGGATGCGCGTCGACGGCATCGATGGCGGCGGCGAACGGGTGGGCGACGAGCTTCTCCGCCTCGTCGGCGAAGACGCCCTCCGGAAGATCGCCGATGTCGTAGCCGGCGGAGAAGATCCGGTCCTGGCCGGTGATGATCACGCAGCGCGCCGACAGCCGCGGCAGCGTCTCGGCGATCGCATCGAGGATCGCGTGATCGAGCGCGCCGCGCTTGCCCGGGTTGGAGATCGTCAGCCGCGTGACGTGAGGCGCCGGCTCGTCGACGAGGAGCCGGCCCACGTCGCCACTACTCGAGGACAACGAGCGTGTCGCCCTCGGACACAGACTGGCCCTCACTGCACCGGATCTCCGCCACCACGCCCGGATCCTCGGCCTCGACCGGCATCTCCATCTTCATCGACTCGAGGATGACCACGGCGTCCCCCTCCTGAACGGAGTCGCCGACCTCGACCTCGATCTTCCAGACGGTGCCCGTGATGTGCGCTTCGACGTCGGTCAACTCGCCAGCCTCCTGAAGTGGTCGGGCACCGGAGAATAGATGGGCGGGCTGACGGCTCCGTCCGGCGGCGGCGATTGACTTCCGGCCACAGAGATGCCGCAATCGCGCCTGTTCGTCAGCTCCGTCTCACGCACCCGGATGGGTCGCCGGCGCACCCCACGTCGTCGGCTGCCGCCGGCCCTGCCGTTCCTCCTGCTGCTGGTCATCGTCGCCGCGCTCGCCTTCGCCGCGGGCCACGGCGGCCTGTAGCCGCCGCGCCCGCCGCGTTGCGCCGCGTCGCCGCGCTCGCCCCTCGCTCAGGTGGCGTCGAAGGTGTCCGGGTCGGGCCCGGTCCGTTCGCCCGTCTCCAGCGTGTCGATGGCCGCCATCTGCTCCGCCGAGAGCTCGAAGTCGAACAGGTCGAAGTTCTCCTCGATGCGCTCCGGCGTCACGGACTTGGGGATGACGACGTTGCCGAGCTGCAGATGCCAGCGCAGGACGACCTGGGCGGGCGTGCGATCGAGCTCGGAGGCGATCTCGCGGACGGTGTCGTGCTCGAGGGCCGCTCCCTGGGCGAGCGGGCTCCAGGCCTCAGTGAGGATGCCGTGCTCCTCGTGGTAGGCCCGCAGCTCGCGCTGCTGGAGCTGGGGGAGAGCTCGATCTGGTTGACGGACGGGGTCACGCCGGTGGCCTGCACGATCCGCTCGAGGTGCTCGATCTGGAAGTTCGAGACGCCGATGGAGCGCGCCCGTCCCTCCTCGTGCAGCTCGCACAGGGTCTCCCACGTCTCGACGTATTTGCCCTGGGCGGGCAGCGGCCAGTGGATGAGATAGAGGTCGACGTAGTCGTAGCCGAGCTGCTCGAGCGAGCGCTCGAAGGCCGCCCGCGCTGATTCGCGGCCCTGGTCGGCGTTCCAGAGCTTGGTGGTGATGAACAGCTCCTCACGGGCGAGGCCGCTGCGCGAGGTGCCCTCGCCGACGGCCGCCTCGTTGCGATAGGCACGAGCGGTGTCGATCGAGCGGTAGCCCGTCTCGAGGGCCTTCTGGACCGCGGCGGCGGTGTCCTGCGGCGGGATCTGGAAGACGCCGAAGCCGAGCTGCGGGATGGTCCCGGAATCACGGAGGGACAACTGGGGAATCGAATTGATCATGGTCAGGGGCTTCCCGGCCGCACGGTCACGCACACCACGCCTGTGTGGCGGCGCTTCGGTCAGCGCGCGGCGGACAGCTCGCCGTCGGCGGCGACGGCGCTGCGCAGCGCCTCGCGGAAGCCCACCGGCGTGATGTCGAACAGCGCCATCCCGGACGGGTCCGAGACGACCGTGGGCACGGCCAGCCCCTCGACCAGCGGCCGCGCGATCGCCGCGTCCACCGGGGTGACGAGGCCGATCCACAGGGAGGACAGCCACGGGGTGATGAACGGCACGGGGACGCGGGGCCGGCGTCGCATGCCCAGGACGGCCGCCATCTCGTCGAGCATCGTGCCGTAGGTGATGACGTCCGGTCCTCCGATCTGGATCTCCCGCCCGGCGGTGGCCTCGATCTCCAGCGCGGCGGCCAGGTAGTCCAGCGTGTCGGCGATGGCGATCGGCTGGGTCTCGTTCTGCAACCAGGCGGGACCGATCATCGCCGGCAGCCGCTGAACGAGGTAGCGCAGCGTCCGGTAGGACTCACTCTCGGGCCCGACGACCATCCCGGCGCGGAAGTAGGTCAGGGGCGGCCCCTCCTCGCGCAACGCCAGCGCGGTGCGGTGCCGGCTGCTGAGGTGCTTTGACTCCGGGCGGTCACCCAGCCCACCCAGGTACACGACGCGCTGCACCCCCTCAGCTCTTGCCATCCGGGCAAAGGCTCCGGCGGCCCGCTCCTCGTGGGCGGCGAAGTCCTTGGGACCTCCCCGTCCCATCGAGTGGATGAGGTAGTAGGCGGCCTCGACATCCTCGCCGGCGCCGGTCAGCGTCTCCGGCCGGGTGACGTCGCCCTCGTGCAGCTCGAGGCCCTGGGCGGCCAGGGCCCGGGACCGGTCGCCCGAGCGACTGCGGACCAGGCAGCGGACGCTGTGGCCCGAGGCGGTCAGCTGCGCGGCGAGCCGGCCGCCGATGAAGCCGGTCGCCCCGGTGACGAGGATCCGGCCGCTCACCGCCGTGGTCCGCTCTGCAGCCCGCACCACCGGTGAGACGGCATGTGACGCAAAGTACGACGTAGCGTACTCGCGGCTGACCGGCCCCCCGGGCATCGCGGGGCCCGGAAGGCGTACGCTGCGCGATCAGTGGGTACCGGAGACGAAGCGCTGGACATCGACCTCCTGGCCGCCTCGTTGCGGGCGGACACGTCTGACCTGGGGGCGTTCGTCGAGGCGCTGGCGGCCAAGCTGGAGGAGGCCGTGCCGGGCGCGGTACGCGTGCAGCGCCGGCGCGATGGCCTGTTCGGACCCAAGCTGGTCCGCCAGCTCTCTCTCGACGCCGGCGGGCAGCGGCTGGAGCTCCGTGCCGAGCACGGCCGCGTGCAGACCAGCTGCGCGCGGCTCTCGGGCGGGATCGTGCTCAAGTCCGAGCCGCTGGCGACGGACGAATGGCTCGTCGTGCTCAGCCAGGCGCTGGCCGACCAGGCGCAGTCCAGCCAGACAACCCGGCAGGCGCTCGAGCGCCTGCTCTACGAATAGGAGACCGGATGCCGCTCTTCGGACGCGACAAGGACGACGACGACCAGGCCCAGCCGGCCCGCGGCCAGGGTGGCGTCTCGGCGCAGGCGCCGCACGCGGCGTCCTACGAGGCGGGGTCGCTGGCGGGAATTCCCGAGTCGGGGCGGGAGCGGATCGCGCGGATGAAGCAGGACGTCGCCCGCGGGTTCTTCACCTCCGACCTGTCCGTCAACGAGTTCCTGCTCGTCAAGGAGTCCGGCTTCGAGCCGCTGGGGCTCGTGCTCGGCAGCTCGATCTACCACATCGGATTCCAGCAGGCGTCGTGGAATCAGAACCAGGAGATGGGCGTCCTCACCCAGGCGATGTACCACGCCCGCGAGCTGGCGATGACCCGCATGGAGGAGGAGGCCGATCAGCTGGGCGCCGACGGCGTCGTCGGCGTGCGGCTCGACATCGGCCGCTACGAGTGGGGCGCTGATCTGGCCGAGTTCATCGCCGTGGGCACCGCGGTCAAGCATCGCGGGGGGGAGCTGCACCGGGCACCCAACGGGCGCCCCTTCACCTCGGACATGAGCGGCCAGGACTTCTCGACGCTGCTGCGGGCCGGCTACCGCCCCACCGGCCTGGTGATGGGCAACTGCGTCTACCACGTCGCCCGCCAGGGGATGCTCGCCTCGCTCAAGCAGGTCGGGCGCAACGTCGAGATGCCGAACTTCACGCAGGCGCTCTACGAAGCCCGCGAGCTGGCCATGGGGCGGATGCAGACCGAGGCCGACGAGCTGCAGGCTGAGGGGATCGTGGGCGCTCGCATCATCGAGCGCAGCCACGGTTGGGGATCGCACGTGATCGAGTTCTTCGCCATCGGCACCTCGGTGGTCGCCACCAACCCCGACCACCAGATCGAGAAGCCCGCGCTGGTCCTGCCCCTCCAGGGCTGAGGCACCCTCTCTGGCGGCAGATCGTGGGGCTCACCGAGGCGCGGCCACCTCGACGTGCGCGCGCAGCCAGCGGCACAGGTCGTCGAGCACCTGGTCGCGCTCGGGCTCGTTGAAGATCTCGTGGTAGAGGCCCGTGTAGGGGGTGACCGTCAGGTCGGCCGCGCCGATCCGCTCGCCGAGCATCTGGCTGCCGGCGGGTGGGCACAGGTGATCCTCGGTCCCGTACATGATCAGCGTCGGCACCGTGATCGCTGCAACCCGTTCGGGAAAGTGCTCTCCGGCGGCGATGAGCTCGGCCATGGTGCGCGCCGGCAGCTTGCCGTGATGGACGAGGGGATCGGCCAGGTAGGCGGTGACCACCGCCGGGTCACGGCTCACCTGCGTGGGAGTCGACGGCGATCAGCCCCAGACGGGGGGCGAGCACGGACAGCCCGCGGGCGATCAGGCGGGCCGGGGCGGGCGCGGCGTCCAGTGAGGCCAGGGCGCCCGACAGGGCCAGGCCGGCCAGCCGCTGCTGATGCGCCAGCGCGTACTGGACGGCGAGGGCGCCGCCCATGCTGTGGCCGACCATGAACACCGGCCGGCCGGGATGGCGCTCGACGGCGGCGCCCACCAGGTCATCGAGGTCGGCGACCGCGTTCGCGAGGCGGTCGATCAGGGCGCGGGCGCCGGCGGAGCGCCCGTGGCCGCGGTGGTCGAGCGCGAAGACGGCGAACCCATCGTCCACCAGCCGCTGGGCGACGTGCTCGTAGCGGCCCGAGTGCTCGCCCGCCCCATGCACGATGACGACCGCGCCGCGGACGCCAGGGCCCGCGTCGGCGCCGGCGACGGCGTCGGGCGACCAGCACTGGCGGAAGATGCGCAGCCCCCCGGCCCCGGGAACCATCTCCGTGGCGTGGTTCATGGCTCGTCGACCGCCCAGGGAACGACCACCGCATCCTCGAGCGGGGAATCGCGGGCGACCACGTAATCGGCCGGCTCGCTCGCGGAGAGGTTCTGCAGCACGTGGGTCTCGCGCGGCGGGACGTAGACCATGTCGCCGGGCTCGAGCGCCAGCTCCTGCTCGAGGCGATCGCCCCACCGCACGACCAGCGCGCCCGAGAGCATGTAGACCGCGCTTTCGCAGTTCTCGTGATAGTGCGGGCGCGAGCTGGCCCCCGGCGGCACCCGGAAGCGGCCCATGTAGATGTTGTGGGCCCCGGCGGTGACCTGGGAGATCTCCGCGCCGCCGACGACGCCCCGGGGGAGCACGCGGTCGGGGCCGGGCCGGACCACCCTCACGGCATGCGCCTCCCCGCCGGCCGGCACCTCGATCTGCAGCGGGGCCTGATCGGCGGCCTCGTGGTCGACCTGCAAGGTGGTGTGATCGACACCGAAGCGGTCGTGGACCATCCGCTGCAGGACGCGCCGCAGTTCGTGGCAGTCATCGCCGGCGCGCACGACGACGTGCGCCGACAGGGCCGGAAAGCCCGAGGTGACCTCCCACACGTGCAGGTCATGAACCTCGACGACCCCCGGCTGGCCGGCCAGGGCCCGGCCGATCTCATCGGGGTTCAGTCCGGCGGGGGCCGCCTCCATGAACACCCGGCCGGAGGCCATCAGCAGCCCGTAGGCGGCGTACAGCAGCAGCCCGGCGATGAGCAGCGACACGATCGGGTCGGCCCGCTGAAAGCCCGTGGCCAGGATGACGCCGGCGGCCACCGCGGTGGCGATGAACCCGTACAGGTCAGTGAGCAGGTGCTGATAGGAGCCCTCGACGTTGAGGCTGCGCTCCCGCGACGCCGAGCCGCGGGCCACCACCCGCGTGGCGGCGACGTTGACGGCGATGCCGGCCAGGGCGACGACGAGCACGGGGACGCCGTGCACGGTCGGCGGCGAGACCAGCCGCCGGATGGCGTCGATGACGATGACCACGCTGAGCACCAGCAGGGTCACGCCGTTGGCCTGGGCGGAGAGGATCTCGGCGCGGCCCAGGCCGTAGGTCATCGCGCCGGCGGCCGGTCGCTCCGCCAGCCGGGCGGCGGCCAGCGACATCCCCAGCGCGACCGCGTCGGTCAGCATGTGCGCGGCGTCGGACAGCAGCGCCAGCGAGGAGGCGAGGATGCCGGCGGTGACCTCGGCCACCATGAAGCCCACGATCAGGACCAGGGCCGTCTTCAGCGCCCCCCGCTCGGTCTCCCGCGAGGGAGTCGTGGACATGGCCGTGGGCGTGCGCGTGCGCGTGGGCGGGCATCAGTTGACCGAGGGATCGGGCGGCATCCGCGCCACCAGGGCGTAGCTGCCGCCCTTGCGGGTCAGCACGGTCCGCCACAGGTGCAGCGGCTCCGCGCAGAAGGCGTCCTCGCGCCGGGCGGGCTCGAGGATCCAGTCTCCCCGTTCGAGCTCTGCGTCGAGCTGTCCGGGCCCCCAGCCGGCGTGGCCGACGAACGCCCGGCCGCGCCGCACGCCCGGGGGCGCCGCCTCGGCGCTGTCCGTGCCGAGGACGCCCACGTCCTCGAAGGCGATGAGGGCCGCCGCCTCGGGGTCCTCGAACTCGGCGAGGACGATCAGCGCCGAGGGCTGGACGGGGCCGCCGATGTACAGCGGCTCATCGACGTCGAGCAGCGCCTCGAGCTCGGACACGGCCTCGCCGACGGTCGTCTCCGAGGGGCGGTTGAGGACCAGTCCCAGGGCGCCGTCGTCGGAGTGCTCGACGATGAGCACCACGGTCCGCCAGAAGTTGGGGTCCGTCAGGCTCGGACCCGCTATCAGCAGCTGTCCGCGCAGGGAGTCCACAGCTGGCGAGCCTAGCGGGACCCATTGCCGTGGGTGGGCGGTTACAACCCCAGCGAACGGCCGAGGATCTCCTTCATGATCTCGTCCGTGCCGCCGCCGATCGGCCCCAGCCGGGCGTCGCGCAGCGCCCGCTCGAGCTCCGCCGGAGCGTCGAGACCCAGGACCTGCAGGCAGGCGTCGATCGCGTCGACCGCGGCCCGCTGGGTGCGCAGCTTGGCGATCGTCACCTCGCGCACCGCGTCAGCGCCCGCCACGTAGCGGCGCAGCGCCGCGTAGGTGACGGCGCGCCCGGCCTCGATCTCCACCGCCACCCCGGCCAGCGCGTGGCGGGCCGACTGCGAGGGGCGACGGTCGCGCGCCAGCATCAGCGCCACCGTCTGCTCGAAGGCGGCCTGCATCGCCCCGACCGCCCCGAGGGCCATCAGCAGCCGCTCCCACTGGAAGTTGGCCATGATCAGGGCGAAGCCTCCATGTGAGCGTTCCCAGCAGGTTCTCGCGGGGGACGAAGACCTCGTCAAGGCCGATCTCGGCGGTGTCCGAGGCATGCCAACCGAGCTTGCGCAGCGGGCTCGCCGACACCCCCTCGCCGCGGTCGATGAGCAGGAACGAGATCCCGTGATGCCCGCCCTCGGGGGTGGTGGCCACCGCGCACACCAGCACGTCGGCGCGGACCCCGCCGGTGATGAACATCTTCGAGCCGTTGACCACCCACCGCCGTCGACCTCCCGTGCGCGCGTGCGCAGGCCCGCGACGTCGGAGCCGGCGCCCGGCTCGGTGATGGCCAGCGCGGCGATCAGCTCGCCCCGCAGGCCCGGGACGAGGTAGCGCAGCTTCTGCTCCTCAGTCCCGAAGGTGAGGATCGGTGGCAGCGCGATGCCGGCGTGGGCTCCCAATCCGGCGGCCACGCCGCCCGAGCCGCAGCGGGCCAGCTCCTCGACGAGCACCGCGGCGGCCACCGTGTCCCCGGCGCCGCCGTACTCGCGCGGGAACTTCAGCCCCAGGTAGCCGGCCTGCGCCATCCACTGAAACACCTCGGTGGGAAACCACCCGGCGGCCTCCCACTCCTCGGCGTGGGGTCTGAGTCGCTGCGCGATGAACGCGCGGATCTCGCCGCGCAGCGCCTCGTGCGCCGCCGTGAACGGCGCCGGGGGCGGGCGGCGCCTCGCTCAGAGACCGTAGGAGCGACCGATGACATCGAGCATGATCTCGTCCGTCCCGGCGCCGATGCGGTTCAGGCGCAGGTCGCGCCACGAGCGCTCGATCCCGTACTCCTGCATGTAGCCGGCGCCGCCGTGGATCTGGATGCACTCGTCGGCCACCTCGACGGCGATCCGCGACGCGTAGAGCTTGGCCATGGTGATCTCGCGCACCGGGTATTCGCCGTTCTGAAAGCGCCAGGCGGTCGTGTAGACGAGCTGGCGGGCCGTCTCGATCTTGGTCGCCATGTCGGCGAACTTGTGGCGGATGACCTGGAAGTGGCCGATCTCGCGGCCGAACGCCTTGCGCTCCTTGGCGTAGGTCAGCGTGCGGTCGAACACGTTCTGGGCGCCCGAGACGGCGCCCGCGGCGGCGATCAGCCGCTCGCCCTGAAGCTCCCACATGATGTGCTAAAAGCCCTTGCCGACCTCCCCGAGCACCGCGGAGGCGGGGACGCGGACGTCCTGGAAGGCGAGCAGGGCGGTGTCGGAGGCGTGCATGCCGAGCTTCTTCAGCCGCTTCTCCCGGATCACCCCGGGAGCGTCCATGGGCACGATGAACAGGGTGAAGCCGCCGTAGCCGGCGTCGGGATCCGTCTTGGTGACGAGCACGATCCCGTGGGCCCGGTGGCCGTTGGTGATGTAGGTCTTGGAGCCGTTGATCACGTAGTCGTCGCCCGTCGCGCACCGCGCGGGTCTTGATCCCGGAGACGTCGGAGCCGGCGTCGGGCTCGGTGATCCCGATGGCCAGGATCCTCGTGCCGGCGATCGCCGGGGCGGCCCACTCCTGCTTCTGCTCCTCGGTCCCGAAGGCGAGGATCGGCGGCATCGCCATGTCCGTCTGGACGGCCACCCCCATCGCCAGGCCCCCGCAGTGCGAATGCGCCATCTCCTCGGAGAGGACCAGGCTCGAGTAGTAGTCGCCGCCCTGCCCGCCGTAGGCCTCGGGCTTGTCGAGGCCGAGGAAGCCCAGCTCGCCCATGCGCGCGAACACCCAGTCGGGGAAGGTCGTCTCCTCCCACTCCTCGGCGTGGGGCTGCAGCTCCTTGACCACGAAGCGGTGGATCGACTCGCGCAGCTGCTCGTGCTCGTCAGTGAAGATGAAGTGCCTGCGCTGGCTGGCGAAGTCAGGCTTGAGGGCGTCGGCGGTCGCCATGGCGGCTTCTCCTCGGTTCGTCGGGTCGCTGGGACGCTACCGGCGGTCCCGCGAAAAGTAAACAGTAGAGCTTCCTACTTCTCCACGGCGACGCCGGACCGGTGCCGCGCGTAGTCTGTCGCGCCATGGCCTACGAGAAGATCACCTACGACGTGGCCGCCACCGGGGTGGCGACGATCGCGCTCGACGAGCCGGCCACCCGCAACGCGCTCTCCGACGAGCTCCTCGGCGAGCTCATCGACGCGCTCGAGCTGGCCCGCGATGACTCCGCCGTGCGCAGCCTGGTGCTGACCTCCACCCACGAGACGGTGTTCTCCAGCGGTGGCAACCTCTGCGGGCTTCGCCGCCGACGTCGCCCTCGTGCACAAGCACTTCGCCACCGAGCGCTTTCCCCGCGCCTTCCGCCTGCTCGGCGAGCTCGGCAAGCCGTCGATCTGCGCCGCCAACGGCCACGTGCTCGCGGGGGCCCTCGGCCTGGCTCTCGCCTGCGACCTGATCGTCGCCAAGGAGGGCGCGCGCTTCGGCACCCCGGAGATCAACGTCGGCCTCTTCCCGTTCATGATCATGGCGCTCATCTACCGCAACGTCGGGCCGCAAGAAGACCGCCGAGCTGATGCTCCTCGGCGAGCAGATCTCCGCCACGGAGGCCGAGCGGATCGGCATCGTCAACCGGGTCGTCGCCCCCGAGCGCTTCGCCGCCACCGTCGACGAGTGGGCGGTCAAGCTGGCCAACAAGTCCCCGGCGCTGATGAAGCTCGGTAAGGACGCCATGTTCCGCCAGCAGGACATGGCCTACGCCGACGCGATCGACTTCCTGCGCTCCCAGCTGACGATCGCCTTCTCCACGGAGGACATCCAGGAGGGCGTGCGGGCCTTCTTCGAGAAGCGCGAGCCCGCGTGGAAAGGGCGCTGAGGCGGCCTCGGCGCCGGATCCGCGCAGTGGGTTGCTCAGTCGCCGCCGCGGCAGCGGCCCCGCCGGCCCCGGCGGCGGCCCGCCGTCGCCGGCGTGCGCGCCTGGGCGAAGGTGACCATCCGGCCGAGCTCCTCGTCCTAGAGCTTGAGCCGGACCGCGCGCAGCCCGTCGCCGAGCGTCAGCACCGGGACGTCGTGGAAGATCGGGTTCTCGTCGTGGGCGCGCTGGAGGTTGTAGTTCGGGATCCGGGCGCTCAGGTGATGCACGTGGTGCAGGCCGATGTTGCCGGAGAAGAACTGCAGGACCTTCGGGAGCTTGAGATAGGAGCTGCCCTGCAGCGCCGCCTCGGCGTAGCTCCATTTCTCGCTGGTCTCCCAGTAGGCGTCCTCGAACTGGTGCTGGACGTAGAACAGCCAGATGCCCGCCGAGCCGGCGAGCAGTGCCGCCGGAGCCCAGGCGAGCAGGAAGGCGCCGGCGGCCGATCCACCAGCACAGGGCGCCGACGATGAGGGCCAGCGCGGCGTCCGTCATCAGCACGCTGTGGCGCAGGCGCGGCCGCTGGTCACGGGAGGCGATCCGCGGGCCGATCATCATCGCGAAGATCGGCCCGAGGCCGAACATGACGATCGGGTTGCGGAACAGCCCGGTAGGCCAACTGCCCGCGCGGGGAGCGGCCGTGGTACTCGGCCACGGTCAGGGTCGGGACGTCACCGCCGCCACGACGCTCGAGGTCGCCCGAGCTGGCGTGATGCTCGGCATGATCGTGACGCCAACGCGCGAAGGGGACGAGCGCGATCGTGCCGAGGACAGCGCCGACATAGGCGTTGGCGCGCTTGGTGGGCAGCAGCGAGCCGTGGGTGCAGTCGTGGAACACGACGAACGTGCGAACCAGGAACCCGGCCGTGGGGATGGCGAGGGCCAGCGCGAGCAGCACTGAGTCGCCGATCAGGTTGTAGATCAGCACCGACAGGATGAGATAGGGCACCACCGAGGTGGCGATGTCCAGCACGCTGCGGGCCAGGCGCGGCCGCGCGTAGGGGGCCAATGTCTCCGTCCAGAACGGACGCTTCGAGGTCTCAGGCATATTCGGGCTCCAATACCGCTAGCGTCTTAACCCCCGGGCACCCTCGCCGCGGTGGGCTGGTTGGAGCACCGGCTCGTACTGAGCAGGCCAGCGGCGTCTCGATGAGACGTCTCCGACCCGCTGTGCGAAGCCTACCCGGAAATGGCGACGGCAACTCGTCGACTCGCACCGTGGGCGCATTACACCGCTATCTGGGTGGCGCTCACCGCCGGTGACGGATGATGACAATGTGCAGTGCGGCCCGCGTGACGGTTCGGCCGCCCGCGCGCACCCCGATCGTGACCAGGTAGTGGCCGGGAGAGAGACGGCCCACCCTCAGCGCAAGCGTTGTGGCGCCACGCCGGGCGGTCACGCTGCGCCGCAGCACGATGCGGTTGATCGTGCACCGTCGCCCGGTGGCGGCGCGCGTCGTGCAGTGCCCCCGACGCCGGTGGCCGGCGATCCGGCGGCTGACGGTGACCACGACACGGGCTCCGCGCGACAAGCGGAAGTGCAACACGGTGCTGTGGCCGGCACGCACCCTCCGGCTGCCCAGCCGAACGTCCGACAGCCGCGGCCGGGGGTGGGCCGCCGGTGGCGAGGCGGAGGGCGCGCGCACCACCTGGATGAGCGCCGGTGAGGATGACGGACCGAAAGCGGCGTCGCCGGAATAGGCCGCCACGATCGAGTGGCTGCCGGCCGACAGGGTCGCCCGGCAGCCGGCTGTGCCGGAGGTGTGATCCACGGCGACGGCCGCGCATCCGGGCAGCGGGGTCGACCCCTCATTGAAGGCGACCGTCCCGGCGTCCGGGGCGGGCACGACCGTTGCGGTGAGGACGACCGGGCCGCCGGTCACCGGGTTGGCGGCGGAGCTCAACGAGGTGGCGGTGGCCGGCGGGAAGTGGGCGATCGTGAGGGCGCTGACCGTGGCGCCGGCGGCCACGAACAGCCGCCCACCACCGGCGCTCGGCGTCGCGAAGTGATGGAAGGTCCCGGGGAGGAGTGGAAGTTGACCGCGCCCGTCGCCGGATCGAGCCCGTAGAGCAGCTGGGAGCTGCGCCAGCCGGTACTCCACACCAGCCCGCCGGCGAAGATCGGGGGCCCCGACGCCGCCGGGGGGGCCGTGAAGCCGGCCAGCGCGGCGAAACGGGGGTTCGCTCCGGTGGTCAGGGCCAGTGCCACCAGGCCCCCCGAGCAGGGCACGTAGATGATTCCGGCGCGATACAGGGAGGAGCCGAACGCACCCCCGGAGGGGCAGGCGGTGGCGCTGAACACCTGCGTGATCGCACCCGGGGCGGTGGCGAGCAGCCGTCCGAGCCCGTCCTTGCCGATCTCGAACAGCAGCCCGCCGGGCAGCGGCACCGGTTGCGCCGAGCCCATGTCCTGATCGGAGTCGTCGAGCTGCTGCCAGTTGGGCGGCGTCCAGAAGGCGAGCAGGTGCAGCGACGAATCGAGTTGGAGGACTGACTCCTGATAGTCCGGCGCGTTTGAACCGAACCCGTTGCCGGTGGAGACGAGGACATCGCCGTTGGCGTCCACGGCGGGAGCGCCGCCGGATCCCCAGATCGCCCCGCCGTGCTCGCCGGCGCCGGGGTCGACCTCGAAGCTGGTCGGCGTTCCGCCGGCGCTCGCGGGCGCGGAGACCAGCCACCCGTGATAGGTGCCACAGTCCCCGTCGTTGCCGCCGTAGGGAATCACGATTCGCCCACCGGTGAGCGCGAGCGAGGCGCGCTGCAGCAGCGCCAGAGGTCGGCGCCCGGCGGATCGACGGCCACCGGGAATCCCGCGACCGGGCTGCCGTCGGACAGGTTGAGGGCCGCCAGCCGATGATGGGCGCTGCCGCTGGAGATGTCATCGGCCACGACGTAGATCCGTCCGGCGGCGACGTCGATCACCGGCGTGCTGGTGATTCCCACCGTCGGTGAGATGTCGCCGCACGGCAGGTCACTCGAGGGAACGGGGGTCCCGACGCTGCGCTTCCACACGACGGCGCCCGTCGCGGCGTCCAGCGCGTAGACGGTGTCGTTCTCGGTAGCGACGTAGACGCGCGAGCCGGCGACCAGCGGCTGGGACCAGACCTGGCCGTCAAGCACGGTGGCGGCGGCCCACGCGGGGGTCGGCGCCACCGGCGAGCCGCTGTCGGGATCAGTTGCCGAGCGACCGCCGTCGTGGTCATAGCTCGTCCAGGCGGGGACGGCGGCGAGGGCCGCGGTCGTGGCGACGGCGCCCAGCAGCGCGGTGGCGGCAACCGTCAACAGCACGAGCATCCGGAGCGGGCGACACGCCCGGGCGATACGCGATGACATCGGTCCCTCCTCCAGACGTGGCCTGACGCCGCAAACCGGCGCGGCGTCAGGCTACCCGGGCGGGCGCGCACTTGACGCGACCGGCGCGGGTTTGTCAAAGTAGGAAGTGAAACGTCTCACTGTTGACATGCCCGCCGACTCGCCGCCCACCAGCCTGCTGCGCCCGCTCGCCGATGATCTGCGGGCGCGCCGCGAGCAGCTGATGCTCGGGGGCGGGGAGGAGAAGATCGCCGCTCAGCACGCCGCCGACAAGCTGACCGCCCGCGAGCGGATCGCTCTGCTGGTCGACGATGGGACCTTCGTCGAGCTCGGTCTGCATGGCCGGCCGCACTTCTCCCAGCGGGCCATGGAGGGCCGGGAGGCGCCCGCCGACGGGGTGATCACCGGCTACGGCAAGGTCGACGGCCGCCTGACCGCGGTCGTCGCCTACGACTTCACGGTGATGGCCGGCTCGATGGGCATGACCGGCGAGCTCAAGGTGACGCGGCTGCGCGAGCTGGCGCTGACCAAGCGGATCCCGTTCGTGTGGCTGCTGGACTCCGCCGGCGCGCGCATCCAGGAGGCTGTCGGGTCGCTGTTCGCCGGCAGCGGCCACCTCTTCCGCGAGGAGGTCGTCAACTCCGGGGTCATCCCCCAGGTGGCCGCCCTGATGGGACCGTGCGCCGCCGGCACCGCCTACATCCCCGGCCTGGCCGACTTCGTGCCGATGGTGCGCGGCCGGGGTTCGATGGCGCTCGCCGGCCCGCATCTGGTGCGGGCCGCCGTCGGCGAGGAGGTCACCCAGGAGGAGCTCGGCGGCTCGCGCGTGCACTGCCGCAAGTCCGGCGTCGGCGATCTCGAGGTGGCCGACGACCCGGAGTGCATCGCCGCCATCAAGCGCTACCTGAGCTTCTTCCCCCAGCACTGCGAGGAGGCGCCCCCGGTGCGGGTGGGTGGGCCCGGCGCCGATCCGATCGAGCGCGCCGACGAGGAGCTGCTCGACGTGCTGCCCGAGTCCAACCGCAAGCCCTATGACATGTACGAGGTGATCCGGCGGGTCGTCGACGACGGCGAGTGGTTTGACCTCAAGCCCCAGTTCGCCAAGACGATCATCACCTGCCTGGCGCGCTTCGGCGGCCGGCCGGCCGGGATCGTCGCCAACCAGCCCAAGCAGCTCGGGGGGATCCTCGACAACGACTCGGCCGACAAGGCGGCGCGGTTCATCAACCTGTGCAACGCCTACGGCATCCCGCTCGTCTACCTGATGGACGTCCCCGGGTTCATGGTCGGCTCCAAGGTCGAGCAGGACGGGATCATCCGCCACGGGGCCAAGATGCTCTACGCGACCGCCAACGCGACCGTTCCCAAGGTCACCGTCGTGCTGCGCAAGGCCTACGGGGCCGGCTACTACGTGATGTGCGGGCGGGCCTACGAGCCCGATCTGATCGTCGCCTGGCCGTCGGCGGAGATCAGCGTGATGGGCGCCGAGGGCGCGGTCGAGATCGTCTTTCGCAAGCAGGTGGAGGCCTCCGATGACCCCGAGGCGACCCGGCGGGAGCTGATCGAGAACTTCCGCAAGATCATCGACGTCTACGTCGCCGCCGGCAACGACATGATCGACGACGTCATCGACCCTCGGGAGACGCGCGCCACTATCTGCCGGGCGCTTGAGATGTCGGCCGGCAAGCGCGTCGAGCGGCCGTTCAAGCGCTCTGGGGTGGTTCCGGTATGAGCGCGCCATGACCGTCGAGGATCCAGCAGTCATCACCTGCTCGATCAGCGGCGCGATCGCCAACCGCGAGCAGTGCCCGGCGATCCCCTACACGCCCCAGGAGTACGCGGCGGAGGCGCGGCGGATCGTCGACGAGGGCGGGGTCCACATCCACATCCACGCCCGCACGCCCGACGGGGCTCCGAGCTATGAGGTGGAGGACTTCGCCGCGATCCGGCAGGCGATCGTCGACGAGGTCGGCGATGCCGCGATCATCAACTTCTCGACCGGGACGGTCGGGGTGCCGGTGCAAAAGCGCGTCGCCTATCTCGAGGCCTGCCGTCCGGAGGTGGCGGCGCTCAACATGGGCTCGCTGAACTACGCCAAGTACTCGGCGTCGCGCAAGGACTTCGTCTTCCAGTTCGTCTTCACCAACCCCTTCGACGAGATCATCGAACTGCTGGAGGCAATGCGCCGGCTTCAGATCAAGCCCGAGCACGAGTGCTTCGACGTCGGCCATGTCGGCTCGCTGGCGCCGCTGGTCGACATGGGGCTGCTCGAGGCGCCCCTGCACGCCGACTTCGTCATGGGGGTGGTCGGCGGGGTGCCCGCCACCGCCCGCAACCTGGCGATGATGGCCGACAACCTGGCCGCCGCGTGGCCGCAGCGCACCCACCACTGGGGGGTCATCGGGATCGGCCGGGGGCAGTGGACGATGGTCGCCGCCGCGCTGACCCTGGGCGGCTCGATCCGGGTCGGGCTGGAGGACAACTTCTACCTGCCCGACGGGACGATGGCCCGCTCCAACGGCGACCTCATCGCCAAGGCGCGGGGGCTGTGCGAGGACTGCGGTCGCCGGCCCGCCACCGTCGCCGAGGCCCGCGGGCTGCTCGGCGTCCGAGCTGCGGAGGGCGCGTCCGCGGGATGAGCACCGGCGGCATGCTGAAGATGTCCGAGCTGGCGCAGCGCTCGGGCGTGAGCGCCGGGACGATCAAGCACTATCTGCGCGAGGGGCTGCTCGGTTCTGAGGAGGACGTGCTGCGCACCAGTCGCAACATGGCCTACTACCCCGAGCAGTTCGTCGAGCGGGTCCGGCTGATCAAGCGCCTGCAGGAGCAGCGCTTCATGCCGCTGCGGGTCATCCGCGAGGTGATGGCGTCCGACCCCGACCGGGCGGCGCGGGTGATCGAGCTCGAGGACCGGATCCTCGAGCTGGCCGCCGAGCTGGACGACAGCGGGCGGGTCTCGCGCGCCGCCGCCCGCGCGACCTACGACATGCCGCGCAACGTCCTTGAGCGCCTCGAGGAGCTGGGGATCCTGACCCCTGACGCCCGCGGCTATGACCGCGACGACATGGCGATCGTCGAGGCCATCAGCCGCTTCCGCGCCGGGGGCTACGAGGAGGCGATCGGTTTCACCGTCTACGACACCCTGCGCTACCGCGAGGCGCTGGCCCCGCTGGTCGCCGAGGAGGTCAGCGTCCTCCTCGCCCGCCTGGCCGGCAAGGTGGACGTCGAGCGCGCCGTCGAGATCATCTCCTCGGGCGCCGAGCCGCTGCGCGACCTCATCGGCGCGATGCACTCCAAGCTGCTGCTCGCCGAGCTGCGCCGCCAGCGGGCCGGCGCCGGCTGACCGCCGGGCGTGCGCGGCCGGCGCCGGCGGACTCGGGGAAGGGTGTACGGCCTGACGCCGACAAACCTTCCCAGAGACCACCGGACTCAGGCCCGCGGCCGACTCTGGAGCTTTTCGCCGTCTGAGGCCGACGAATCCTCCCGGAGTCGTCACCAGCGCCGGGGCCGGCTGACGTGGGGAGCGTTGTCCGGCCCACGCCGACGAACGCTCCCCGAGTCACCACTCGGCCACGTGGAGCGGGTTGGGCACCTCCACGGTCGACAACCCGCTCCAGTGCGCGGGGCGGGGCGGTCACCACCAGACGTCGTGGTCCTCCATGACGCCGTAGCCCTCGGCGAGCGGCACCCCGCCGGGCAGCGAGCCCGAGAAGGTGCCAAACGGCTGGCGGTAGCGGCTGCGCACAACGATGCGGTTCTCCACCGAGGAACGGACGGCCTCCTCCACGAACCGCAGCCCGCCGACGGACGAGAGGTCGTCGGCGAAGCTCACCGGACCGGCCTCCGCCGCCACACCATCGACCCACACGGTGCGCTCGCTGCCGGCGGGCGGGTCGTTGACCCCGTCGACGAGGTTCCAGGCGAGCAGCCGGCCGTCAATGCCGGTGCCGACCCCGGCGCTCCAGCGCCAGCGCGTGTGGCGCTCGTAGTAGGCGGCGGTGTCGTCGATGATCGCCCGGCCGGCGAACGCCCGCGGCGGCTCGCCGGCCAGCCGCAGATGGCCGCTGGCCAGGACGCCGCCCTGCTTGCGTGTCCACGCGTAGCCGTCGCCGCTGGGGCAGACGCTCTCGACGCCCGCCTCCTCAGTGAGGACCAGCGACGCGCTCAGGCCGCCTCGGCCGTCGTCGACCACCGCGGCGCCCGGGGTCAGCGTGACGCCGGCGCTGCCCTCGTGCAGGCGGCCGGCGCCGCGGTCCCAGGCCGCCCAGAAGCACCGGCGAAAGCGCCCCACCCGGACGCTTGCCAGGCACAGCATCAGCTCGGGCCCGTAGACCCCGACGTAGCGCCACGCCTTGAGCGGTCGCGTACCAAGGTGGGACGGCATCGGCGACGGGGGGAGCGCCAGGGCCGCCAGGGCCGGCGGGCGGGGCGCGCCGAACGTCCCGCGATAGGGGAGGGCGGACATCGGGCAACGCTATCGTGCAACACTGACTGACGAGTCAATCAGGGGAGCTGCAACGTGCGCGCGGGCGCCATCCAACTGACGGCCACGGACGACTTCGATCGCAACCTCGAGACCGCCGACCGGCTGGTCCGACACGCGGCGGCCCTCGGCGCCGAGCTGGTCGCGCTGCCGGAGACCTGGACGGTGATGGGCGGCGCCGACGTCGTCCGGGCGGGCGTCCAGGACCTCGATGGCCCGGCGATCACCTGGGCCCGTCAGGTGGCGGCCGAGCTCGGGATCGACTTGCTGGCCGGCTCTGTCTACGAGCGGGGCCCCGACCCGGAGAAGGGGTTCAACACCAGCGTCCACGTCGGGCCCGACGGCGAGCTGAAGGCGATCTACCGCAAGATCCACCTCTTCGACGTGACCGTTGACGGAGCCGATTACGGCGAGGCGGCCACCCAGCACGCCGGCGAGGAGATCGTCACCTCCCCGCTGGCGTCCGGCCTGACCCTGGGGCTGAGCATCTGCTACGACCTGCGCTTCCCTGAGCTCTACCGGATCCTGACCCTCCGGGGGGCCGAGGTGATCGCCGTCCCGGCCGCCTTCACGCTGCGCACCACCCGCGATCACTGGGAGGTGCTGATCCGCGCCCGCGCGATCGAAAACCAGGTGTTCGCGCTCGCCCCCAACCAGGTCGGCGATCACCCCGGCGGCCTGCGCTCCGGTGGGCGCTCGCTGATCGTCGACCCGTGGGGCGTCGTGCTGGCGGGGGCGCCGGATACGGAGACGGCGATCGTCGCCGACCTCGATCCCGCCGGGCTGCGCGAGGTCCGCCGGCGCCTGCCGGCGCTGCGCCATCGCCGGCCGGCCACCTACGCCTGGGAGACCGCGTGACGACCGCCGCCGCCGCCGAGAAGCGCCGGGTGATCCTCGACGCCGCCGTGCGGGTGTTCGCCCGCCAGGGCTTTCACACCTGCCGTGTGTCGGACATCGCCGACGAGGCGGGCGTCGCCTACGGGCTCGTCTACCACTACTTCTCCTCCAAGGAGCAGATCCTCGACACGCTGTTCCTCGAGCGCTGGGACGTGATGCTCCAGGCAATCTCCGAGGCCGACGCCTCCGGACGGCCTCCGCGCGAGAAGCTGTACGCGATCGCCTCCTTCATCATCGACTCCTATCGCCACGACCCCGAGCTCATGAAGGTCATCATCGTCGAGGTCACGCGGGCGGCCAACACCTTCGGGCTGACCCACCTGGAGAAGATCCGCGACGCCTACGCCGGGATCGCGGCGATCGTCGCCCGGGCGCAATCCGGCGGGGAGTTCCGCTCCGAGATCACCCCCGAGTTCGCCGCCCAGGCCTTCTACGGAGCCGTCGAGCAGGTCCTCACCGGCTGGATCTTCGACTCGGTCACGGTCAGCCAGGAGGACCTCGCCGGCGCGAAGTCGATGATCGTGGAGACGATCTGCTCAGGCTTGGAGCGCCGCGCCGCCCTGGCGACAGGCGAGTCTGCTTGAATCCCCGCCCATGACGGAGAGCCCTCTGGTCAAGCGCCTCATGTGGTCGGGACTGGTCGCCGGGATCGGCGCCCTCTCGAGCGTCGTCTCGATGCGCCTGGCCGCGCTGATCTGGACGCGCGTGTTCGGCGAAGAGCCTCCTGAGTGACTGAGCCGTCTCAGCGCGATCCGTCGGAGGAGCCCGGGGCAGCCCCGGCCCCGTCGCCGGCTGACGCCCCCTCCGTGCCAGCCCCGCCGGCCGCGCCGCCCATCTCGAGCCCCGAACCGCCCGCCTGGTCCCCCGAGCCCAGCGGCCCGTCCGGTCCCGCGGCCCTCGCCGCCGACCGCCCGGAGGTCGCCGTCGGCGCCGCCTTCGCCGGCGGCCTCGTGCTCGCCCTGATCCTCAAGCGCCTTGCCCGCTGAGCGCCCCAACCAGGCCGAGAGCCTCGCGACCGCGGTCACCGAGGTCTCGGAGAAGATGTCCGTGCTCGTCCGCGAGGAGATCGAGCTGGCCAAGGCGGAGGTCTCCACCAAGGTCTCGGGCCTCGCGCGTGGCGGGGCCGCCGTCGCCGTGGGCGCCGTCTTCGGAGTGTTCGCGCTCATCTTCGTGCTGGAGACGATCGCGTGGGTGCTCGACGCCATCTTCGTCGACGGGGCGGGGGACATCTGGATCGGGTTCGCGGTGGTGATGGTGCTGCTGGTGGCGCTGACCGCCGGCGCCTTCCTGTTCGCTTGGCGCAAGCTCAAGGTGGGCGCGCCCAAGCCGCAGATGGCGATCGACGAGGCCAAGAAGATCCGCGCGACCGTCACGTCCGGGCCGGAGAGCTGATGCCCTCGCGCACCCCCGAGGAGATCCGCGACTCGATCGAGCGCAACCGCCAGGAGCTGGGGACGGCGGTCACCCAGCTGCGCGTCGAGGTGGTCAAGCTGACGGACTGGCGGGCCCAGCTGCGCAAGGCCGAGCCGCAGATCCTCATCGGCGCCGGCGTCGCCGGCTTCGTCATCGGCGGGGGGATCGCCGCGATCGGCGCGCTGACCTTCGGGCGCCGCAAGCGCAAGCAGCAGCGCCTGCTCGGCCGCTGAGCGGACCGGATCGCCGCTCAGCGAAGGTAGGAGCTCGGCAGACCGCCGGCCCCCAGCAGCCCCGGCCCGACATGGGTGCCGATGACCGGCCCGATCTCGGAGATGACGCGCGGCGGCTTGCCGAAGATCTCCGTCGCGCGAGCGGCCAGCTCCTGCGCCTGCTCGGGGGCCTGGATGTGCTGCACCATGTAGGCGTCGGCGCCGTCCTCCGCTCGGCTGCGCAGCAGCTCGACCATCCGCTCGAAGGCCCGCTTGGAGGTGCGCACGCGCTCGACGGGGGTGATCTCGGACTCGACGGTGAGGATCGGCTTGATCTTCAGCGCCGAGCCCAGCCACGCCTGGGCGCCGGCGATGCGCCCGCCCTTGCGCAGGTACTCGAGGGTGTCGATGGCGAACCACATCTTCAGCGCCGACCGCGCCTCCCGGGCCCGCTCGGCGACCGCCGCGCCGTCGCCGCCGCCGCGAGCGGCGGCGGCCGCCGCCAGAGCGACGAGACCCTCGCCGCCGCAGGCCGAGGCCGAGTCGACCACGAACACACTGCCGGCCCGGTCGCCGAGCTGGTCGCGCGCCTGCTCGGCCGAGCGCACCGTGCCGGACATCCCGCCCGCGAGGTGGACGGAGACGATCTCGTGGCCGGCGTCGAGCAGCGGCTCGTAGACGGCCAGGAAGTCGCCGATCGACGGCTGGGAGGTCGTCGGCAACTCGGCCGCGCCGCCCAGCCGCCGGTAGTAGGCGTCGTAGTCCGTGATGTCGGCCTCGCGCTCATCGCCCTCCGGCCAGCGCACGTAGAGGCTGACCTGGTGGATCCCCTCGTCGGCGGCCAGCTCGGCGGGCAGGTAGTGGCAGGTGTCAGTGACGACGGCAACGCTCATGCGCGCGGCCACCCTAGCAACGGCCGCCCTGGCAACGGCGCCAGCGCGACCCGACCCGCGCGCGGCCCGCGCCGCTCACACCGCCCGCGCGGCCCGTGACGCTCCAGCGCCGCCCAGGGTCGCCGCCACCACCATCAGCGCCGCCGCCAGGATGAGCTGGGGGGCGGCGGCCGAGCCGTGCGGCCCCATCGAACCGACGAGCGCGGCCGGTGACGTGCGGGCCACCGCGACCCACCAGACCGCCGTGGCCGCCGTCATCGCGACCATCGCCGTGCTGACGGCCACCGCCAGGCGAGCCTCGAGGCGCAACAGCTCGGGCCGCAGGTCCAGGCAGGCCGCCGTCCGGGTGGCCGCCGTCGTCCAGGCGGCCAGCGTGGCCGTTCCGAGCAGCGCCCAGGCGAGTACGCCGATCGCGTAGGCGATGTCGTGGCCGTTGCGGTCTCGGGCGCTCAGTCCGTGGGCCCACAGGACCACGCCGCCTGTCGCCAGCGCGAGCGCGAGGGTGAGCGCGCCCGCCACCAGAACGATGCGGCGGATCCGGGGCAGGCCGCCACCGCGCAGGAAGCGCAGGAGCGCCGGCACGGTGAGCGCGATCCCGGCGAGCACCAGCAGGCCGCCGACGACGGCGAGGCTCCCGAGCGCGTCGAAGGCCACCGTGGCGGTGGCGTGGCCGCGGGTGCTCAGCACGTCCTGCCAGTGCTCGGAGGCCTTCTGGATGAGCAGTCCCGCCACCATGAACAGCGCCCACGCCCACAGCACCAGGGAGACGCCGCCGCGGGCGCGGTCCGACGAGGAGCCGTCCCCGCCGCCCAGCCCCGTGGCGCGCAGCCGCTCACGCCCGCCGGCGCCGGCGACGTCGGCCCGCACGCGCCAGGGCACCCGGCGGCCGGAGCTCATGTCGACGATCAGCGCCTGCAGCTCCTCGCCGTAGCGCGCCCGCCAGTCGCGCGGGTACAGCCTCAGCAGCCGGGAGGCGGTGCGGGAGGCGCTCATCGCGGGACTCCCGCTGTCACCGCACCACCGATGGGCCGCCGGCCCAGCCGCGCGGTCCCGGTGTCGACGATCGCTCGCAGATCGTCGAGCGCCTCCTGCAGCGCCGTGGCCCCGGCGGCGCTCAGCCGGTAGGGCCGGCGGCGCCCCGAGCCCTGCACGGCCTCGATCAGGCCACGATCCTCCAGGCGGCCGATCGCCCCGTAGAGGGTGCCCGGACCGAGCCGGACGCCGGCGAACTCCTCGATGTCCTGCAGCAGGGCGTACCCGTGCTTCTCGCCCGAGGCAAGGCTGGTGAGGATGAGGATCGGCGGGTCGTTGGATCGACCCGCTGTCGCCTCATCGCTTCTCGATCGCATGTTCATACGTGCAGAGTACTACGTGAGACGTAGTAGTGCAAGGTGCAGCGACGGGACGGCGACGACGGCCTCAGCCGGGGGTGGGGGTGACCAGGCCGGTCTCATAGGCGAAGACGACGATCTGGACCCGGTCGCGCAGCTCAAGCTTGGCCAGGATCCGTCCAACGTGGCTCTTCACGGTCGCCTCGGAGAGAACGAGGTGGTCGGCGATCTCGATGTTCGACAGCCCGCCGGCCACCAGCTGCAGGACCTCGCGCTCCCGCGCGGTCAGCTCCGCCAGGCGCTCGACGTGCTGCGGGTTGGGACGACCGGGGTCCGGCAGGCGGTGCGCGAACGCCGACAGCAGACGCCGCGTGACCCGGGGAGCCACAACCGCATCGCCGGCGGCGACCGCCCGGATGGCCGCCAGCAGCTCGGCGGGCAGGCTGTCCTTGAGCAGAAAGCCGCTGGCCCCGGCGCGCAGGCCGGCGTAGACGTACTCGTCGAGGTCGAAGGTGGTCAGGATGATGACCCGGACGTCGCCATCCGCCTGCGCGATCTGCCGGGTCGCCTCGACGCCGTCGAGGCCGGGCATGCGGACGTCCATGAGGACGACATCGGGGCGCGCCCGCCGCACGGCCAGGATCGCCTCACGTCCGTCGCCCGCCTCGCCGACCACCTCCATGTCGCTCTGGCTCTCGACGACCATCCGGAAGCCCATGCGCATGAGCTCCTGGTCGTCGACCAGGAGGACGCCGATCGTCATCGTGCTCCTGCCGCGTCGGGGGCGTGGAGGCTGAGATGGACCCGCCAGCCGCCGCTGATCAGCGGTCCGGCTTCCAGCTCCCCGCCGTAGGCGGCCGCCCGCTCCCGCATGCCGCGCAGGCCCCGCCCTCCCGGCGCCGGGCCCGCGCCGGCGCCCATCCCGGTGTCGACGACCTCGAGATCGACGGCGTCCACCCCGCAGCGCAGGGCAAGGTGGGCGGTGGCCGGCCGCCCGGCATGCTTGAGCGTGTTGGTCAGGGCCTCCTGGGCGACGCGGAAGACCGTCAGCTGAAGGCCGGCCGCGAGCGCGCGGGGCTCCCCGGCGATCTGCACCGACACCGGGACCCCGGCGGCGTTGACGCGGGCCACGAGGTCGTCGAGACGCTCCAGCCCCGGCTGGGGTTCGAGCGGGTGCTCGTCGGGCTCGTCCTTGAGCACCCCCAGCAGCCGGCGCATCTCCAGCAGCGCCTGACGGCCGGTGGCCGAGACCCGCGAGATCGCCGTCAGTGCGCGCTCGGGCGAGTCGCGCATCGCGTAGCCCGCCCCATCGGCCAGGGAGATCATCACCGTCAGGTTGTGGGAGACGATGTCGTGCATCTCGCGGGCGATGCGAGCCCGCTCGGCGGCCGCGCCCAGACGCCCCTCGTGATCGCGCTCGCGCTCCAGGCGAGCGGCGCGCTCGTGAAGGGAGGCGACGAGCGCCCGGCGCTGGCGGACGGTGACGCCCAGGACGGCGGCCGCCACGGTCAGCCCGGTGAGACCCACCCAGGCCCGCAGCGGATCTGTCGGCGACCATCGCCCCGCGGCCATGATCGCCCCGCCCTCCGTGATGGCGACGGCCAGCGCGCCGTGGGCGAGGTCCTCGTCGACGGTCACCCAATAGAGAGCCACCAGGAGCGCCGCATCGGCCAACTGCGGAGTGGAGATGAGCCATTGGACGAAGCAGACGGCGACCACCAGCGCGAAGGTCATCGTCCGGCTGCGCTCGCGGAGCACCAGCGGCAGGGGCAGGGCGAGGCAGAAGACGACAGCGTCGGCATGGGCGAGGCGGTGCTGGACGGCCAGCCCGGCGAAGCTCATCGCCGCCACGGCCAGCGCGACGCCCACGTCCACCGCCCGCCGATGACGCGCTCCGGTCCGCTGGCCCCATTCCCACAGCCCCAGCAGCAGGCGCTCGAGGTGATCGCTCATTCGCCCATAGTGCCGCCTGGTGGCCTCCGAGCGACGCCCGGGGGCGGTCCCCGGGCCGTCTACTCGGGTTCGACGGCCAGTCGGCCGATCCGCGCGTCCGTGTGATGGACGCGCCTCGCGCGCTGGACGTCGCACTTGGTGATCGCCACGTAGGCGACGAGGCCCACGAACACCACCAGCTCGATCGCGCTGACGATCCCGTCGCCGGCCCCCAGGCCTCCGTTGCGCGGCTTGGAGAACCAGTCGGCGAAGGAGGCGCCCAGCGGACGGGTGACGATGTAGGCACACCAGAAGGCGACGATCGGGTTCATGTGAAACCGCCACCAGCCCACCGCCGGGACGGCGATGATCGCCGCGAAGACGAGGACGGAGGGGAAGAAGCCGAGCTTGAAGGCGATCGCCGTCAGGTCGCCGGCCGCCGTCCCCAGGGCGAACGTCGCCAGCACGGCCGCCCAGTAGAAGCGCTCCCGCCGGGCGGTGGTGATGCTGTGGATCGACAGCGTGCCCTCGCTGCGGTACCACCGCGCGAAGATCGCGGCGGTGATGACGGCGAACAGGGGAGTGGTCACCGTGTAGCCGAGGCCGGCGCCGTCGCGGATGCCGTCGGCCGCCATCGTGCCGAAAATGGCGACCATCATCACCGCGAACCAGTAGTAGGCCGCTCGGTACTCCGCCTGGCGCAGCTGCAGCCGCAGCGCGACGACGATGCCGACGATCCCGATGAGGGCCGCCGCGGGCACGCTCTGCTGACCGAGGAAGTCCGACATCGCCTCGCCCATGCCGGTGGTCAGCAGCTTGAGGGCCCAGAAGACGGCGGTGATCTCCGGAACCTTGGTGAGGGCGTGGGCGGCCCCGGGGCGCGGGGCCGCAGTGGTGGCGGATGTCATCGCCGACCGACGGTACGGGCGCGCCAGCCTCCCCACAACGACCGCGGGTCTGATCTTGCAGGGCGCCGGTGTCCGACTCAGGGATGAGGCGCTGCGACCGCAGGGGGAGCCGGATCGGCGGGCCTGGCTGACCGGCAGCGAGATCCACACGTCCGCTCCCCCCGCGGGACGGTTGCGCGCTCCTGCCTGGCCACCGTGAGCGTGGGCGATCATCTGCACCACGGCCAGCCCGAGGCCGACGCCGCCCCGCTGGCGGGCGGGGTCGGCGCGGCTGAAGCGGTCAAAGGCGCGGGGCAGCAGCCACTGGGTGAAGCCGGCGCCCTCGTCGCAGACATGGATCTCGGCGCGGTCCCCGGCCACCGCCGCGCTGATCGTGATCGTGCCGTCGCCGTAGCGCAGGGTGTTGTCGATGAGGTTGCCCACCGCCTGCAGCAGACGGGCTGGATCCGCGTGGACGGCGACGCCCGGCAGCCCGCTCGAGTCGCCCACGACAAGCGCCCGCCGGGCGTCGCCGACGATCGGCGAGAAGCGCTCGCCCAGATCGAACAGCAGCTCCCCGATCGGCAGGTCGGTGGCGGCGATCGGCAGGCTGCCATCCTCGGCGCGCGCCAGCAGCAGCAGGTCCTCGGCGAGCTTGACGATGCGGTCGGTCTCCTCGATGGCCGAGCCGATGGCGGCCCGCAGCTGGGCCGCGGTGCCCCGCTCGCGCAGGGAGACCTCGAGCTCGGCCTTGAGGACCGCCAGCGGCATGCGCAGCTCGTGGCTGGCGTTGGCGATGAACAGGCGCTCATGGGTGAGGCCCTCCTCCAGGCGATCGAGCATCGCGTTGAGCGTCACGCCCAGACGGCGGACCTCGTCCTCGCTGCCGGGGAGGGGCAACCGGGTGCTGATCTCGTCCGTGGAGATCGTGGCGGCCCGCGCCCGCATGCGCTCCACCGGGCGCAGGGCGGCGGCGGCCAGGACGTAGGCGGCCAGCGTGGCGAGCAGGAGCGCGGGGGGGACGCCCAGGGCCAGGTTCTTGTCGAGCTTGTCCAGGGCGGCGTCGCGCTCGGCCAGGGACACCCCGGCGACGACGATCCTGCCCGAGTGGGGGAGCGGCAGCGCGTAGAGCCGCAGCGACTCGCCGCGCTGGATGAGCCGCGGCGATCGGGCGCCACGTGAGCTCGGCCGGTGAGAGCAGGGGCGGAGCGGACGCCCCGGCGCTCGAGCCCGCCACCCGGCCGCTCGTGTCCAGCACCTGGACCACGTTGTCGGCGCTGACCGGCAGGCGGCGCAGCGCGCCGCGCGTGTCGGCGGGCGTCTCCTGGCGCACCAGGCCGGCGATGTCCTGGGCGCGGGCGCGCAGCGACTGGTTGATGTTGTAGTCCAGGTCCGAGCGGAAGTGGAGGTAGAGGAAGGCGATCAGGCCCGCCAGCAGCACGGCCATCACCCCGCCGAACATCGAGCGTCAGCCTCCAGCGGATCGGCAGGCGGCGCAGCCAGCGCCGCAGGTCGGCGGGACCGTAGTCGGGGACTATTCCTCGCTGCATACGCGGTAGCCGACGCCGCGGATCGTCTGCAGGGTGTTGCGGCCGAACGGGCGATCGATCTTCTGGCGCAGATAGCGCACGTAGACCTCGACGACGTTGGAGCGGTTCTCGTAGTCATAGCCCCACACCTGCTCGAGCAGATCAAAGCGCGAGAGCACGTTGCCGGGAGTCTGCATGAGCGCCTCGAGCAGGGCGTATTCCGTCCGCGAGAGGTCGATCGGCGTCTCGGCGCGCCACACCTGGTGGCGGGCGGCGTCCAGGCGCAGGTCCCCGACCTCGAGCACCACCGAGCGCTGGATGGGGCCGCGGCGGCTCATCGCCCGCACCCGGGCAAGCAGCTCGTTGAACGAGAACGGCTTGATCAGGTAGTCGTCGGCGCCGCAGTTGAGGCCATGGACGCGGTCGTCGACATCGTCACGCGCGGTCAGCATCAACACCGGCGCACTGACGTCGTCGCCGCGCAGCCGGCGGCACACGGAGAAGCCGTCGAGGTCGGGCAGCATCACGTCGAGCACGATCGCCGCGTACTCGGTGGCCCCGGCGCGGACGAGCGCCTCCTGTCCGGTGGTGACCAGGTCGGCGACGATCGCGTCCGTGGCGAACCCGCGAACGAGCACCGGTCCGAGCTTGTGGTCATCTTCCACGATCAGGATGCGCACGCCCGCAGAGTCCTACACCAAGATGAGGCCGACATGAAAGGCCGCCGCCGACCACTCATCGCGCCGCATGAGACGCGGATGAGAGCGGTCCGCTGCGCCTCGCGCCGGCAGCGGCGAGCCGTCCATACTTGAGAACTCATGTCCGGACCTGAGCTTGGGCTGGCCCTGTCTGTGTTCCTGGCCTGCGCCGTCGAAGCGGTGGAGGCGCTGACGATCGTGCTCGCGGTCGGCACCGTGCGCAGCTGGCGGTCGGCGCTCTACGGAGTCGGTGCCGCCGGCCTGGCGCTGGCGGCGCTCATCGCCGCGCTGGGGCCGGCGCTGGGCGCCATCCCGATCGGCGCGCTCCGGGTCGTCGTCGGCGGCCTGCTGCTCGTCTTCGGCCTGCAGTGGCTGCGCAAGGCGATCCTGCGCGCCGCGGGACTGAAGGCCACGCACGACGAGCTTGGAATCTTCGCGGAGGAGGCTGAGCGCGCGCGGGCTGCCCAGTCGCGTCCCGGCCGGCGCGAGTCGCTGGACGGCTACGCGCTGACGGTCTCGTTCAAGGCGCGTGCTGCTGGAGGGCCTCGAGGTGGTGTTCATCGTGCTCACCTTCGGCGCCAACCAGCACCGGGTGGGTCTCGCTGCCGCGGCCGCAGGGGCGGCCGTCATCCTCGTCGTGGCCATCGGGTTCGCCGCGCGAGCCCCGCTGGCGCGAGTGCCGGAGAACGCGATGAAGTTCGCGGTGGGGGTCATGCTGACGTCGTTCGGCACGTTCTGGAGCACCGAGGGCGCGGGCGCCCGCTGGCCGGGAGGCGATGCCGCGCTGCTGGTGATCATCCCGGGGCTGGCCCTGGCCTCGCTGGCCATGGTGGCGGCGCTGCGGCGACCGGTGATGGCCCGATGACCCCGCTGGAGGCCATCTGGGACTTCCTCGTCGGCGATGACTGGCGCACCGCTGCCGGGGTGGTGGTGGCCGTCGGCGCCACCGCGCTGCTCGAGGGGGCCGGCGTCGACGCCTGGTGGCTGATCCCGATCGCCGTGCTGGGTCTGCTCGTGCGCTCCCTCATGGCCGCTCGCGCGGGATAACCTCGCCCCGTGGCCACCCTCTATCGCTGCAGCACACCGACGAACTGGCTGTGTCCCTGTGGGCGCGTCGCCCGGGCGCTGACGCGCGACGGGGTCGACTATCAGTCCGTGGTCGTCCCCCAGCGCCGCTCCCGCCGCCCCGAGGTGCAGGCCCTCTCGGGCCAGCGCCGCGTTCCCATGCTGGTGCTCGACGGCGAGGTCATCTGCGACTCGCGCCGGATCGTCGAGGAGCTCGCGCGGCGCCACGGCGCGTAGCCCCGGCGCCCTCGCGAGCAGACCCTGCTACAGCCGGTTCTCGATCGTCAGCGGGGCGTTGTCGGCCGGCGCCGGCGCGTCGAGCCCCAGCGTCTCTGCCAGCTCGCCGGACTGGTACATCTCGGAGACGATGTCGCACCCACCGACGAGCTCGCCGTTGACGAACAGCTGCGGGATCGTCGGCCACTTGGAGATCTCCGACAGCTCCTGGCGGATCCGCGGGTCGGGAAGGATGTCCACCGCGGCGAAGCGGGCCCCCAGCGACTGCAGGATGGCCACCGTGCGGGCCGAGAAGCCGCAGGCCGGAGCCTCGGGGTTGCCCTTCATGAAGAGGATCACCGGGTTCTCCGTGATCGCTTCCTGGATGGCATCGCGCATCGGGTTGCTGGTCTGGTCGCTCATCGAGCCTCCTCGGGTTCCGAAGTCTTGGTCTGGATCGACAGGGCGTGGATGCGGTCGCCGAGCTCTGATCCGAACACGTCGTAGACGAGCCGGTGCTGAGCGATCCGGGACTTGCCGGCGAACGCCGCGGCGCTGACCACCGCATTGAAATGATGGCCGTCACCGGTCACCGTGGCGGTCGCGCCGGGGATCCCCGCCTCGATACGCTCCTTGAGTTCCTCAGGTGTCGCAGACACTGAACTAAGCGTAGCGGGCCACCGCTATACTTCGTGAAGCATGATCACTCTCACTGACAAAGGCGCGGAGAAGGTTCGTGAGTTCCTCGCGACCCAGAACGCCGTCAACGAAACCGCCGGTCTGCGGGTCGGCGTGCGGGGCGGTGGGTGCTCCGGCTTCCAGTACGCCCTGGCCTTCGACGAGCAGCGCGACGGCGACCAGGTGTTCGAGGACAAGGGCATCCGCCTGCTGGTCGACACCCCGAGCCTTCCGTACGTGCGCGGCTCCGTCGTCGACTTCGTCGATGGACTGCAGGGCGCGGGCTTCAAGGTCGAGAACCCCAACGTGACCGCCGCCTGCGGTTGCGGCTCCTCCTTCCGCGTCGCGGAAGAGGAAGAGGTCTCAGCCGTCTGACGGCGGCGGCGCCGGACGGCGTCGCGACGGACCGCCACAGCAGTCGTCCGGCCAGCGTCCGGTGCGGTCGCCAGGCAAGGGCGCGCTCCTGCACCTGGGCCGGTGTGGGGAGCTCCGGCAGGTCGTCGGCGCGCATGATCGCCCGCCGGATGCCGAGATCGCCGGCGGCGATGACGTCCGGGCGGCCCAGGGCGAAGATGAGAAACAGCTGGGCGCTCCACGTTCCCAGCCCCGGCACGGCCGTCAGCCGGGCGATCACCGCGTCGTCGTCGAGCGCCGGCAGCTCCGCGAGCACGAGCCGGCCGTCGAGCAGGCGCTCGGCCAGCGCACGCAGCGAGCGGACCTTGGCGTGGGACAGCCCGGCGGCGGCGCGCAGCTCATCGGGATCGTCGGCCAGGACCTCACTGGGGGTGGGGAGCCGGCCGCCGAAGCGCGCCGACAGCTTGGCGTACATGGCGGCCGCCGCGCGGGTGGAGAACTGCTGGCCGACGATGGCCCGCACGAGCATCCCGTACGGCCCGGCGTGCGTGTCCAATGGGGGCGCGTCGTCCAGCCACGAGGTGCCGAGGCGATCGATCAGGGCCGCCATCACGGGGTCGGCGGCCCGCAGGTGATCTGTGGCGGCGGTATCGATCAGGCGGTGAGCGACATGGCGGCGCCGTCCAGCGAGCCGAGCGCCCGCTGCACCGAGCAGGAGATGCAGGTGAAGGTCGGCGTGTCGCGCAGCGTGTAGGCGCTGGATTCCGTCGTGCGCAGCCGCTGCACGAGGTCCAGAAAGTCTCCGGGGTTGTCCGTCTCGAAGGCGACCACGAACTCCTGGTCGTCCAGCCCGAACGAGTAGCTCGTGTTCAGCTCGATCGACGGGTACTCGCGGCCCGACCTTGATGTGCTCCTGCATGATCCGCCAGCGCTCCTCGGCGGAGAGCAGGTACCACGCCGCGGGTCTTGACGAACGGGTAGACGAAGAGGTACCTGCCGTGGGCGGGTCGAACCTCCAGCCGTGACTCGTCGGAGTACTCCGACGTCTTGGTCATGGCCAGAAACGAGTACGGAACCGTGCACCACTTCATCAGCCCGCTCTGCGCGAGGACCACGTGGAACTCGTGGATGCGCTCGAGGTTCTGCGCCTGGCTGAGCAGCAGCATGTCGGCGTCGCCGCGGGTGCCGACCAGCGAGAAGGCACGCAGCAGGTGGCCGTCGGCGAAGTCCTCGCAGGCGGCGGCGAACTCCTGCTTGTCCGCCGCGCGTCGCTCGTCGTCCAGCCGGCGCCAAGCGGGATCGACCTGTAGGAAGGTGTACTTGACGAAGTGGCGGATCGGAGCCATGCGGACGGATGTTAGGCGACCCGAAACCCGCGATTCGTGCCGGGGTACCGTTTAGAATGGATCGGATGCGGATCGCGCTGGTGTCCCCGTACTCGTGGACCTATCCGGGGGGGGTTACGCGACACATCGAGGCCCTGGCGCGAGCGGTTCCTCGCCGACGGCCACCATGTGCGGGTGCTCGCTCCCTACGATCCGTCGACGTCCTGTCGACCGCGCTGCACCGGGGCGCCGGGCCTCAGCCCGTCGACGCTCCCGACTACCTCGTCTCCCTGGGCCGCACGGTCGGCTTCAAGGCCAACGGCGCGGTGTCCAATCTCTCGATCACCCCCTACGGCGTCGCCACGCTGCATCGCGAGCTGCGCAGCGGCAACTACGACGTCGTCCACATCCACGAGCCGGTGGCCCCGCTGCTGGGCTGGGTGGCCTCGGACTGGACCCGCCTGCCGCTGGTGGGCACGTTCCACTCCTTCTCGGAGAGCCGCTTCTCCAACGGCCTGGCCAACGCGATGGGCGCCCGGCGGGTGCTCAACCGCCTGCACGTGCGGATCGCCGTTTCCGAGGCCGCCGCCTGGACCGGGCGCCGCTTCTTCGGCGGTCACTACCGGATCATCCCGAACGGCGTGCACGTCGATCCGGCCGTCCTGCAGCAGGCGGTGGCGCCACCCGGACGCTGCCCTCCGAGACAGAGCCGCTGAAGATCGCCTTCGTCGGCCAGGCGGTCGAGCGCAAGGGCCTGCCGCTGCTGCTGCGCGCCTTCGAGGCCCTGCGCGAGCACATCCCCTGCGAGCTGACGGTCATCGGGCCCTCCCATGAGGAGCTGGCGCCGCTGCTCGTCGACGACAGCGGCGTGCGCGCGCTGGGCAAGGTCGACGACGAGCGCAAGGCCGCCGAGCTGCGGCGCGCCGACGTGCTGTGCGCCCCGTCGCTGCGGGGCGAGAGCTTCGGCATGGTGCTGACCGAGGCCTTTGCCGCCGGCACGCCGGTCATCGCCTCCGACATCGCCGGCTACCGCGATGTCGTGCGCGATGGCGTCGACGGGGTGCTCGTTCCGCCCGCCGACCCCCAGGCACTGGCCGAGGCTCTGCGCGACCTCTACGAGGAGCCGGCGCGGCGGGCCGAGATGGCCCGCGCGGCGGCTGCCGACGTCGAGCGCTTCGCCTGGCCCCGCGTGGCCGAGGAAGTGCTCGACGCCTACCGGACGCCATCGCCCTGCCCCAGGCCGAGACGCGCGCCGCGCGCGCCGCCGTGGCCGTGGGCCTGCGCGTCGGCCGACCTGCAAGCCCCACGTCGCCGCCCAGCGGCTGCCCAGCCTCGAGCCGCCGCCGCCGGGCGCGCGGCGGACGACCTGGGGCTCGATCGCGCGTCGCGCCGCCTTTGCCGCGTTCTCGCTGGGCGCCCTCCTGCTCGCGGTGCTGGCGCTCAACAAGATCGGCCTGGACAACATCGCCGCCGCGCTGCTCGCCTCGAGCCCGTCGTTCGTGGTGCTCGGGCTGGCGCGTCATGTGCGGCGCGATGGCGCTGCGCGCCGTGTCCTGGCACGCCATCCTGCGCGCCTCGATGCCGGACTCGCGCGTGCGCTTCTCCGATGCCATGCAGGGCACGTTCATCGGAGTGCTGATGTCCTCGACCCTGCCGGCCCGCCTCGGCGAGCCCTCGCGCGCGCTGATCGTCGCCCGGCGGACCGGGCGCCCCCGCGAGAACCTCCCGGTGGTGCTCGGCACGCTCGTCTCCCAGACGCTGCTGAACATCGTCGCGCTGGCGATCCTCGGAGCGGTGATGTTCTCCTCGGTCAACATCTTCAGCGGCCACCAGAACGCGCTCCTGGCCGCGGCCATCGCGCCCGTCGCGCTGCTGGCGATCGTGCTCGTCGCCCCGCTCATGCTCCGCCACGGCGCGTCGGGATCGCGCTTCGGGCGGGCCGCCGTGCTGCTCGCCCAGGCGCGCCGCGCGATGACGCGCGTGCGCGCCGGGCTGGTCGTCTTCCGCGACCCGCGGCTGGGTCCTGCGGCGGCCGCCGCCCAGCTGGGCGCCTGGGCGCTGCAGTGGCTCTCCTGCTACATCCTGCTCGTCGCCCTGGGACTCGATCACCAGGCCGGCGCCGGTGCCGCGGCGGCGGTGCTGTTCGCCGTCAACATCACCGCCGTGCTGCCGGCGACGCCCGCCAACCTGGGTGTCTTCCAGGCGGCCGCCGCGGCCGTGCTGCACACCGGCTGGCACGTCGGCTTCGGCACCGGCGTGGCCTATGGCGTCATCCTCCAGGCCGTCGAGGTCGCCACCGCGATCCTCATGGGCACCCCGGCGCTGCTCAAGGAGGGCATGTCCTGGCGCGAGGTCCGCCTGCGGGCGATGCACGCGGCGCCGGTGAAGCTGCCCGCCCGGCCGCGCCGTCCGACAACGCGTCGCTCGGGAACGGCCAGCGTCGAAGGCTGATCCCCCGGCGAGCGCCTGGGGACCTCAGGGGGTGGCGTCGAGCTCTGGCCGCTGCGCGACCTGGAAGACCTCGATCGAGCGGATCTGGTGCGCCTCGAGGCGGACGACCCAGATGACGCTGGCGATGATCGTCTGGGCGCCGCGGCGCGCGTCCGTGCGTCCGAAGCCGATGACCGATTCCGGCGCCTGCCGGAGCTCCATGGGGGTGAACGTCAGCTCGTCCCAGACGTCGGAGACGTCGCTGAGGTAGGCGCGGACGCCCTCATGGCCCCGATAGGGCTCGGGGCGCTGAGCCAGCTGCGAGGTGGCGAAGGTCCGCAGCACGACGTCGGCATGGCAGCGGCTGAGCATCCCGGCGAGGTCGCGGGCAGCGAAGGCGGCGAACGCCTCCCGGACGATGGCCACGGGATCAGACCCCTGGCTGGGGGGAGGACGCCGCGCGCAGACCTCGGTCTCGGCGAGCGGCGCCGGCCGCGCGAACAGGTAGCCCTGCGCCTGGTCGACGCCCAGCTCCTTGAGCAGCAGCAGCGTCGCCTCGTCCTCGACCCCTTCGGCGATCGTGACCTGATGAAACTCGCGGGCCAGCCCGACGATCCCGCGGACGACACGGGCGTCCGTCTCGTTGCTGGTCAGGTCGCGGACGAACTCGATGTCGATCTTCAGGTAATCGGCCGGCAGGTGCTTGAGGTAACTGAGGCTCGAGAAGCCCGTTCCGAAGTCATCGAGGGCCAGCCGGCAGCCGAGCTCGCGGACCTGGCGCGCGAAGTCGCGCCCGACGTCGGTGCGGCCGAGGAGCGCGGTCTCGGTGACCTCGACGACGAGCATCGAGGGGTCGACGCCCGTATCGCGGATCGCGGTGGTCAGCTCGTGGATGATCAGCGGGTCCCCGACGGAGCGAGCCGACAAATTGAACTCCGCGGACGTGCCCTGGGCGGCGATCTGGACGGCCTCGCGGATGACCCAGCGATCGATCTCCGAGATGAGGCCATAGCGCTCGGCGACCGGGAGGAACTCGCCAGGTGTGATGACCGCGCCATCCTCGTCGCGCATCCGCAGCAGCAGCTCGTGCTGGACGGTCGCCCCGCTCGTCAGGTCGACGATCGGCTGCGCGTAGAGCATCAGCCGGTCCTCGTCGAGAGCGGCGCGGATCCGAGCCAGCCACACCGCGTCGCCCACGTGGTCCTCGAGCTGCTGTTCGCGCTCCTTGCGCTCCGTGATGTCGATCAGCTGCGAGTGGAAGGCCTGGATGGACCCGTCCGCGCTGCGGATCGGGACGAGGTGCAGCAGCCCCCACAGAACGGAGCCGTCGGGGCGCAGGATCCGGTGTTCTGAGCGAAAGTCCGACACCTCCCCGGCCAGGATGCGCTGGCGGGCGGCCCACACCTCGGGCTTGTCGCCGGGATGGGTGAAGGCGTACATCGACTGGCCGATCAGCTCCTCGCGCGGGCGCTGCAGCAGCTCACACAGGGCGTCGTTGACGCGCACGCACAACCCGGTCGTGGGGTCCGAGAGGGCCATCCCGATCGGCGCCACGTCGAACCCCTCGCGGAAGAGGTGCTCGGCCGCCAGGCGCTCGTCCTCGGCAGCCCGCTGCTCTGTCACATCGAGCACGGCGCCGCGCAGGGTCGCGGGTCCGGCGTCTGGGGAGGGGATCAACTCGGCGCGGACCGACAGCAGGTGGATGGCGCCCCCCGGCCAGATGACGCGGTACTCGGAGGTCGTGGCTCCGGTGCGGATGCACTCCAGACCCGCCTCGCGAGCGGCCTCGCGATCCTCGGGATGGACGCACGCCAGGTAGTTCTCGACGGTCAGGCGCTCGATGCCCTCCAGCCCGAGCAGACCGGCGAAGCCGGGGGAAAAGGTGAACTCGCCGGTGCCCAGGACCAGCTCCCAGCTGCCGACCCCCACCATCCGCTCGGCGGCGCGCAGGCGCGCCTCGCTGCGGGCCAGCTCGGCGGTCACCCGCAAAGGCTCCGTGATGTCCTGCATGACCGCGACCACGCCGGTGACGGCGTCCTCGCCGTCGCGGACCGGGACCAGCTGCACACGGTAGGTGCGGGTGGCGTCGGCGGTGCGGTAGTCAAAGGACTGGGGAGCACCGGCCAGCGCGGCCCGGTAGCGCGGCAGCAGGATGGCAGCGGCGTCGGAGGGGAGCAGCTCGCTGATGTGGCGCCCGACCCAACCCTCGGTTTCCATCCCGTGGCGCGGGAAGGCCTCCCCTTCGACGTGGAGGATCCTTGCCCGGGCGTCGGCCATGACCACCGCAGCGGGAGCGACGGAGCGCCCGGCGCCCGCTCCGCTCCACCGCGGGTCCGTGAGCGTCAGCGCGGCCGGCGCGGCCGACCCCGCCGGCGCGCAGTCGGTGGCCGGATCGGCAACGGTCAGGGCTTGGGCGCGAGGGCTCACCGCTGTAGATATCGGCACCGGCCGCAGAGTTCTTCACCCTAAGGGGTTCTTCGGCGTCCCCCCGGACGGATGTGCGCCGGGCCGGCCCGGCGCGCGCCGAGCCGGCGCGGGCTCAGGAGGCGACGGGAGACAGCTCCGGATCGCCGTCGGGCAGCACCGCCAGCAGCGTCGGATCCTTCTCCGTTCCGGCGACGAGCTCGTCGTCGGACTGCCGGCCGCTCTTGGGCAGCGTGCCGGACTTCATGCCGAAGTACACGGCCTCGGGATGGTGGGCGATGATCGCCAGGGTCGACTGTTCGGGCTCGACGGCGTATCCACCGGAGAGACGCAGGCCGATCGAGGGCGCATCGAGCAGCCGGAAGACCTTGGTGAGCTCGGACTGCTCGGGGCAGGACGGGTAGCCCCAGCTGTAGCGGCGGCCCTGGGCCGGACCGATGCCCAGCTCGTGGCGGACCCGCCCGTGCAGCCACTCGGCCATGCCCTCCGCCGTCTGGACGCCCAGCCCGTGGACGAACAGCTGCTCGGCGAACTCCCCGTCCTGTTCGAGAGAGGCCATCAGCTCGGTGACCTCCTCGCCGGCGGTCACCGCCTGCAGCGCGACCACGTCAGGCTCGGAGCCGACCGGGCGATAGAAGTCGGCCAGGCAGATGCGGTCGTGGCGCGGCTGGCGCGGGAAGACGAGGCGCTCGAGCTCAACCTCGCCGGGCCGCTCCGGATCCCACACGATCAGCTCGTTGCCCTGGCTGTTGCAGGGGAAGTAGCCGAGCAGCGCGCGCGGGCGCAGGTAGTCCTGGTCGCGCCACATGCGCTCCAGCCGGGGCTGGAAGTCCTCGCGCAGCAGCGTGGTCCAGGCGTCGCCCTTGACGCCCCGGCCGCCCCAGTGCAGCTTGAACAGTACGTGGGTGTCGAGGTGGCGGTAGACCTCGTCCATGGGGATCTCGAGCTCTGAGACACCCCAGTAGGGCGGCGCCGGGACCGCGAGGTCCGTTCTGGCGTTGCTGCGCACCGTGTCGTCCGTGACCGGCGGGGAGTCATCAGGCTCGGCGGCCGGCTGATCACGCAGGCGCTGCGCGGCGGCGCGGGTCTTTGCGACGAGCGCCTCGCGGGCCTCGGGGTCGATGAGCTCGTCCATCTTGTGCAGGCCCTCGAACGCGTCCTTGCAGTAGAAGATCCCGGGCGCGTAGACGTCATCGGACTCGGTCCCGTTGGGATAGAGGATCCGCAGCCCGAAGTTGCGGTTGATGGCCGCCCCGCCGATGAGCACCGGGTAGGGGAGCTTGCGCTCGTGCAGCTCCTGGACGGCGGCCGGCATCTGCTTCGAGGTGGAGACGAGCAGCGCGCTCAGGCCGATGGCGGTGGCGTTGTGCTCGACCGCCGCGTCGAGGATCGTCGAGATCGGCACCTGCTTGCCCAGGTCGATCACCGTGTAGCCGTTGTTGGTGAGGATCGTGTTGACCAGCGACTTGCCGATGTCGTGGACGTCGCCGAACACGGTGGCCAGCACGACCGTCCCCTTGGTGTAGCCCTCGAGCTTGTCCAGGTACTGCTCGAGCTGGGCGACGGCCTTCTTCATCACCTCGGCCGACTGGAGCACGAAGGGGAGGATCAGCTCGCCGGCCCCGAACTTGTCGCCGACCTCCTTCATGGCGGGCAGCAGGACGGTGTTGAGCGTGGGAACGGCGCCGATCTTCTCGACGCTCTTGTCGATCCACGCCTCGACGCCCTCCTTCTTGCGGCGCAGGATGTGGAAGTGCAGCGCCTCCTCGGGCTCCATGCCCTCGGTCGGGTTGGCCTTCTCGGCGGCCTCCGCGGGACCCTTGGACTCGAAGTGGGCGATGAAGCGCTCCAGCGCGTCGTCGCGGCGATCGAAGACGAGGTCGTCGGCGAGGGCGCGCTCGGCGTCGTTGATCTCCGAATAGGGCGTGATGTGGTTGGGGTTGACCATCGCCAGATCCAGCCCGGCCTCGACGCAGTGGTGCAGGAACACGCTGTTGAGCACCGAGCGAGCGGGCAGACCGACCCCGAAGGAGACATTGGAAACGCCCAGGGACGTCTGTACGCCGGGCAGTTGCGCCTTGATCGTGCGGATGCCCTCGATGGTGGCGACGGCACTCGGACGCCATTCGGGGTCGCCGGTCGTCAGGGTGAACGTCAGGCAGTCGAAGATGAGCGCGTCGCGGTCGAGGCCGTGCTCGTCGCAGCAGTACTGCGTGATGCGCTGGGCCACCTCGAGCTTGCGCTCGGCCGTCTTGGCCATCCCGACCTCGTCGATCGTCAGGGCGATGACCGCCGCGCCGTGCTCGCGCGCCAGCGGCACGACCTTGTCGAGCTTGGCCCGGCCCGCCTCGAGGTTGATCGAGTTGACGATCGCCCGGCCGGGGATCTGCTGCAGCGCGATATCGATGACCTCGGGCTCGGTCGAGTCGATCTGGATCGGCGCGGGCTGGCTGAGGGAGATCCCCTTGACCACCCGGCGCATCTGCTCGGCTTCGTCCTGGCGCTCGGTGAGGGCCACGCACACGTCGAGCACGTGGGCGCCGCCGGTCACCTGATCCTCGGCGACGGTCATCAGCCCGTCGTAGTCGTCGGCCAGCAGCATCTCCTTGGCCTTGCGCGAGCCCTGCGAGTTGACCCGCTCACCCACGATCGTCGGGCGCGGCGACTGCACCATCGGTGTGGCCGCGATCATCGAGCTGACGTGGATCGGCCGCCGCGGCGGCCGTGCCGGGGGCGTGCGTGTCTTCACGCGCTCGGCGATGGCCTCGATGTGCGCGGGCGTCGTGCCGCAGCACCCACCGACGATGCCGATGCCGTAGCGGTCGACGAACTCACCCAGGGAGTCGGCCAGCGGGCCGGGCTGCTCAGGGAAGATCGTCTCGCCGTTGGGACCCTGCAGCGGCAGGCCGGCGTTGGGGATGCAGTGGACGGGCACGCTCGAGAACTCACCGAGGAAGCGGATCGCGTCGCGCATGTCCTCGGGGCCGGTCGAGCAGTTCAGGCCGATGCCGTCGACCTTCAGCGCCTCCAGGGTGGCCAGCACGGCGCTGATGTCCGTGCCGAGCAGCATCTTGCCGCCCTGGGGCAGCAGGGAGACGCTGCACTGGATGGGAACCGAGCGGCCGACCTGCTTGGCCGCGTCACGGACGCCGAAGACCGTCGCCTTGAGCTCCAGGATGTCCTGGGCGGTCTCGATGATGATCAGGTCGACCCCGCCCTCGATCAGGCCCGCGGCCTGCTCGGCGAACACGGTGCGCAGCTCGTTGAAGGTGATGTTGCCCAGCGTCGGGTCGTCGGAGGCGGGGAGGAAGCCCGTCGGCCCGATGGCGCCGGCCACGAAGTTGTGCTCGCCCGCCGCCTTGCGGGCGATCCGGGCCGCGGTGACGTTGATCTCGTGCGTGTGGGCCTCCAGGCCCCACTCGGCGAGCTTCAGCCGCGAGGCCTGGAAGGTGTCCGTCTCCAGCACGTCAGCGCCGGCCTCGATCATCGAGCTGTGCACGCCCTCGATGACGTCCGGGCGGTTGATGATGAGGGCCTCGTGACAGCGGCCGGGCAGCTTGTAGTCGTGCTCCAGGCTGAGGTCGAACTGCTCCAGGGTGGCGCCCATGCCGCCGTCGAAGACGATCGTGCGCTCGCGGGTGGCGGTGATGAAGTCTCGCATTGGGGCAGATCGTAACAAACCTTGACACGGTTGTGGCAAGGTTTGTCCAGGGCGAGGTTCGGTGCGTGCTGAGTCGCTTGCTCGTTTGCGGATGATCTGCTAATCTGCAAGCAGTCGTCACGAACCCTGCGAAAGCGAGATACACATGGCCACCACCACCCAGAGCAAGAATTCGACCTCCACCTTCAACAGCGTCTTCGAGCGCGTCGGCGAGACCCAGGAGCAGTTTGTCGAGGCCGCCCGCAAGGCCTCCAACGTCTACCTGAACTCGTACGAGAAGGCCGTCGACCGGGCCCTCGAGCTCGAGCTCAAGCTGGCCGGCAGCACCCAGCAGGACTGGATCAAGAGCATCGCCGAGACCCAGGCCGAGTTCGCCCGCGAGCTGACCAACACCTACACCAGCACCGCGCGCTCGTTCCTCAAGTAGTTCGTCGCGGACATCGATCCGCGACAATGAGCGGCACCGGCGGATCTTCCGCCGGTGCCGTTTTTCGCTTCTGAGGAGTCACGATGGCCAGTCATACGTTGTGTCCGCCCGTTCTTCCGAGGTCCGAGGGCCTCTTCGGCGCCTGGATGGAGGGGTTCTCGGCGGCCGTCACCGGCGCCGCCGATCTGTTCGCGACATCGGTCGACCGCTTCCCGCTGCCGCTGGATGTGCCCGGCTGGCTGTCGGCCTACAACGACCGGCGCCCGCCCCAGTGGGCCTCCGAACACTCGATCGTGTTCGAGGCCCCGGTCGCCCGCCTGCGCGACTTCTCCGTCCGCGGCGCCCCGCGCGGCCTCGTGCCGACGCTCGTGCTGCCGCCCCAGGCCGGCCATGACTCCTGCATCGTGGATTTCTCCCCCGAGCAGTCGCAGATGGGCTGCCTGCGCGAGGCGGGCCTCAAGCGCGCCTTCACCCTGGACTGGGTGGGGGCCACGCGCGAGACCGCCGACGCGACGATCGACGACTATCTCGACGTCATCGATCGCGCTGTCGAGCACTGCGGCGGACGGGTCAACCTGATCGGCGACTGCCAGGGCGGCTGGCTGGCCACCATCTACGCGGCGCTGGCGCCCGAGCGGATCAACACCCTGACCATCGCCGGCGCGCCGATCGACTTCCAGGCCGGGGAGCCCGTCATCGGCGACGTCCTCGGCGGACTGGCCCCGGGCGGGAACCTGGCCTTCTACGAGGCCCTGGTCGCCTCCGGCGGCGGCGTTCTGCGCGGCCGTCACATGCTCAACGGCTTCCTGCTGATCGGTCCCGGGGGCCGAGGTCTCCCGCCAGCTCGACCTGCTCGCCCACGTCGGCGACCCTGAGCACGTCGACCGCTACCGGATCTTCGAGGACTGGTTCAAGCACGTCCAGGACATCCCCGGCGGCTTCTACCTGTGGATCGTCCGCCACCTGTTCTCGGGCAACGAGCTCATCCGCGGCGAGCTCGAGGTGCGCGGCTCCCTGGTCGACCTCGCCCGCCTCGACATGCCGCTGAACCTGCTGGCCGGCGCCACTGATCACATCACCCCGCCCGACCAGGTCTTCGCCCTCGCCGACTACGCCTCCACCCGCCCCGAGGACGTCGTGCGCCGGGTCAGCTCCGGCGGCCACCTCGGCCTGTTCATGGGCCACGAGGCGCTCAGCGAGCACTGGCCCCCGCTGCTGGCCGCCGTCCTGGAGCGGTCGCTGCCCGCGCGCTCGCGGAAGTAGGCGGTTTCAGCGGTTTTTGCTGGTCGCAGGGGGTGCAGGTCGGGTCGTTCATGCCCCTGAACAGGTATGCACGACAACTTCACCGACGGCGGGGTGGGCAATATCGGCCATGGCCCACCCGCACGCCCGGCGCGTGGCCGATCTTCTCCGCACGCTGAACGTGAATCGGCGTTCACGGTCGACCTCGGGCACGGATGGCCGAAAAAGATCATCATCACGGGGACGCGAGACCAGCGGATCGCCTGGGTCGCGGACCGCCAGCGCGGTCTCATCACCCGACCGCAGCTGCTTGCCATCGGCGTCAGTGCCAGCATGATCACCCGCCTGCGGCGGCGCGGGACCCTGCGGGCCGTTCATCCCGGCGTGTACACCTTCGGGCACCGGGCGCCCGTACCGCTGGCCGCTGAGATGGCGGCGATCCTCGCGCTCCGCGACGACGCGCTCCTCAGCCACTACACGGCGGCGGCGGTTTGGGGCCTGGGGGTGGCCGGTGACGGCTGTGTGCACGCCCTCGTTCCCAACCATGGGCAGGCCGGGCACCTGGCCAGGGTCCGCGTACACCGCACGATCACACTCGAACCTGGCGACACCCGGACCCGCAAGGGGCTCCCCGTCACCTCACCGCTGCGCACCCTCCTGGACTGCGCCCCCGTGCTCACCGATCGCGCGCTCGAGCTGGCCCTCGACCAGGCGATCGTGCTCCATCTCATCGACGAAGACGGGCTCAATGGGCTGCGGCGCCGCTGCGCCGGCCGTCCCGGCGGCCCGCGTCGCCGCCATCCTCGATCGCTGGGACGGACCGACGATCACCCGCTCGCAGGCCGAGGAGGTCTTCCTGCGGCTCATCCGCCAGTCCGAGCTGCCGGCGCCGCAGATCAATGTCCGCCACAACGGCCGCGAGCGCGACTATCGCTGGCCGGAGCAGCGCCTGATCGTCGAGATCGACGGCTGGCGCTCCCACGGCACCCGGCGGGCCTTCGACGAGGACCGCCGCCGAGACGCCCGGGCCGCCGCGGCCGGCGAGGCCACCATGCGGATCACCTACCGCCAGCTGCTCGACGAGGCGCTGGCCGTCATCGCGCGGCTGGCCGCGGCGCTCAGCGGGCGCTCCAGCCCTGGTCCATGGTGACGGGCACCCCGGTAAACGAGCGGCCGGAGGGGCCGGCCAGGAAGGCGACCACGTCGGCGACCTCGCTGGGCTCGATGAGCTCCTTGACCGCATGCGGAGCGAGGATCACCTGCTCGAGGACCTCCTCCTCGGGCAGGCTGTGCACGCGCGCCTGATCGGCGATCTGCTTCTCCACCAGGGGGGTGCGGACGTAGCCGGGACAGACCGCGGTGGCGGTGATGCCGACGTCCGCGCCCTCGAGGGCGAGCGTCTTGACGAGGCCGAGCACGCCGTGCTTGGCCGACACGTAGGCCGCCTTGTAGGGGGAGGCGACGAGTGCGTGGGCGGAGGCGACGACGACGATCCGCCCCGCGCCCAGACTCGACGAGCGCCGGCCACGCCGCCCGCGACAGCAGGAAGGGGCTTGTCATCAGCAGGGCGACGATCGTGTCCCAGCGCTCGATCGGGAACTCGGCCACCGGGGCGACGTGCTGGACGCCGGCGATCGGCACGACGAGATCGAGGCGCCCGAAGCGGTCGATGGCCGCCTGCACCGCGGCGCCGTTGGCCGCCACATCGGTGAGGTCGGCCTCGAAGGGGACCCCGGGTCCGCGGTGGTCCGGCGAGAGGTCGACGGACAGCACCTCGAGGCCGTCGTCGACCAGCCGCTGGGCGACCGCGCGGCCGATGCCGCTGGCGGCGCCGGTCACCAGAGCCGCCCGCGGCCCCGCCCCGGAGTTCGCCCCGGACCCCGCGCCCGCTCCCGCGCTCATCCGTCGCCCTCCTCCGCCGCCCGGCCCCCGCCCTCGGAGCGACGGCGCGCGGCGCCCCGCGGTGAGACGGCGACGAAGGCCTCGTAGACCTCCTTGAGGGCCGTCCGCTGGCGAGCGGTCAGGCGGTCGTCGGCGGCGATCGCCTCGAGCACCGCGCTGGCCGCCTCGCTCCCGGGCCGCGCCATCCCGGCCTGGGTGTAGAGCGCATCGGCCGACACCTTGAGGGTGCGCGCGATTGAGTCGAGCACGGTCTGCGAGGGCGCGCGCAGCCCGCGCTCGATCTGCGACAGGTAGGGGTTGGAGATGCCGGCCAGCTCGGCGAACTGGCGCATCGACAACTCGGCCAGCTCGCGCTGCTGGCGGATGATCTCCCCCAGTGAGGACGCCGGTCGGTCAGCCATCGAGCGCCAGCATAGGCACCGGACCGCCTCTACATGTCCTGGCCGCCGTTGACGCCCCACACCGCACCGGTGATGTAGGCGGACTGGTCAGCGGCGAGGAAGTGCACGACCCGCGCGATCTCGTCGGGGCGGGCGAGGCGGCCGAGGGGGATCTGGCTCTTGATCTTGTCGAGCACCTTCTCGGGGATGCTCTCCAGCATCTCGGTGGCCACGAAGCCCGGCGCCACGGTATTGATCGTCACGCCGATTCCGTCCTCGGCGAGCTTGCCGTTGCGGGCGAGCAGTTGGGCGGCCTCGCGAGCCATCGTCTTGGTCAGCCCGAACAGGCCCGACTTGGACGCCGCGTAGTTGGCCTGGCCGATGTTGCCCGTCTCCCCGATGATCGAGGAGATGTTGATGATCCGGCCCGACCCCCGCTCGATCATGTGCGGGAGCGCCGCCTGCGACATGAAGAAGGCGCCCGACAGGTTGACGGCGATCACCCGGTACCAGTCCTCGTCGGACATCTTCAGGACCGTCTTGTCGATGGTGATGCCGGCGTTGTTGACGAGCACGTCGAGGCGCCCGTGGGCCTCGATGACCTCCGAGACGGTGCGGCGGCAGTCGTCAGCTGAACCGACGTTGCCCTGGTGGATGCTGGCCGACACGCCCTCGTCCCCCAGTTGGGAGAGGAACTTGCGCGCATGCTCCTCGTCGCGGCCGTAGCCGGCGGCTACGATCGCGCCCTGCTCGCCGAAGCTGCTCGAGATGGCAGCTCCGATGCCTCGCGTGCCGCCGGTCACCATCACCACGCGCCCGCTCATGCGCGGCCGGTGGCGTGTCTCATGCTGCGGTTCGGTGTGGGTTGCCATCACGATCTCTCCTCTGCTCGTGGGTCAGGCTGTGCCGTGTCCGGCCGCGCCGGCGTCTGCTAGCTCTCGGAACGCTCCCGCAGCCAGTCGGCCATCCCGGGCCAGATCTCCTTGCGGGCCGCAGAACCGGCCACCAGGCCGATGTGGCCGCCGGGCCGGTCGATGTGGGTCACGTCCTCGCTGGAGACGAGGTCGAAGATCGGCATCGTCCCGGCCCGCGGCGCGATGTGGTCGGCCCCGGCGGTGACGACCAGCAGGTTCTGCTCGATCCGTCCCAGGTCGATCCGCTGCTCGCGCAGGCGCGCGCGCCCGGCAATGAGGTCGCCGTCGCGGTACATCATCTGGATCCATTCCGCCCAGGCGCGACCGGGAAAGTTGGGGTTGTCGGCGACCCATTTGGCCATCGGCTGGTAGGCCTCGCGTCGCGAGGTGCCGTCGGCCACGCTCTCCCACAGGCGGCGATAGGTGGTCCAGAAGTTGGTCACGGGCTTGAGCAGCTTGTTGGCGACGTCGACGGCTCCCCCGGGGAGGACGCGCCACTGCTCGGCGACCCGGTCGACGTCGAACTCGGGATCTCCCACCCACCGGGCGTAGGTCGACCCGCGGGCCTCCACAGGCATCGTCAGCAGCGCCAGGTTGCGGACGGTGCTGCTCGGATCGGCGCCCGCGTGCCGCAGGCCGCAGTACATCGCCGACAGCGTCGCCCCGATGCACCACCCCATCAGCGACAGTTCCTCGGCGCCCGAGGCCCGCAGGGTCTCGCGGACCGCCCAGTGAAGCTCGTCGCAGACGTAGTCGTCGAGCCCCATGTCGGCGTCCTCCTCCTCGGGATAGCCCCAATCGAGCAGGAACACGTCAAAGCCCTCGCCGAGCAGGTACTCGACCAGGGAGTGGCCAGGCCGCAGGTCGAAGATCGCGGGGCGGTTGATCAGCGCGAAGACGAGCAGCAGCGGCACCGGATACTGGCGCTCGGTCGAGCGGTAGCGCCACAGCGTCACCCCGCGATGGGTCCACACGGCGTCACGCTCGGTGGCGCCGAGAACGGCGTCATCGGTGGTCAGGATGGTGTTGGCGAACTCGACGGCTGAGGCCGGGGTGCGAGCCAGGCGGGCCAGCGCGCTCATGACTTCCCGCTGTCGGAGGCGTTCTTGGCGGCGCCCGAGCCCGTGCGGCGACGGCTGCCCCCCGAGGCGCGCGACGAGGGGCGCGACGGAGCGCGCGACGCGCGGCCATTCCCGCCGCTGCTGCCGTTGCCCGAGCCGCCGGTCGAGGAGGACCCCAGCTCGTCGCGCAGCTGCTCGACCTCCTGGAGGACGCGCTCGAGCTTGTCCTCGGTGCGGTGCAGCTGGCGGGCCAATCGGGTGATGTCGGCGCGGCCGGCGATCCGCAGGTTGCGCAGCACGAGATCGGCCACGTCGGCGCTGATGCGGGTCAGCGCGGCGACGTTCTCGGCGCTGCGGGCGAGCAGCGTGCCGAAGCTCGGCTTGGAGACCGCCTCCTCGAACGCCTGGGCTGCCCGCGACTCGGCGTCCTCATAGAGCGCGCGCACCTGCTCCTGCGGCGAGCGCCGGTGTTCCTCGTGGCGATCCGGCATGCGTCTCCCTCGTTCGCTTGCGTCGTTCGCTGTGCCCGAGCTACCCGGACGTCACCGAGCCTACGCCGCGCGTCAGGAGCGATCAACCGTGCGCCGACGAACCCCCGACACCCGGGTGGGTGTGTGCCTCCGCTGGACCGCTGAGTAAGCTGTGTCGACAAGGGGTAATAGAACGATATGCAGAGTGTTACGCAAAGCTTCAGCGTGACCTACAGAGCGGAACCCGGGTCGGTGGCAGAGGCTCGGCGGGAGCTCGCGGGGTTCGCACAGGAAGCTGGAGCGACGGCAGAGCAGGTCGATGCCGTGAGGCTGGCGGTCTCCGAGGCCGTCACCAACGCGGTGTTACATGCCTACCGTGGCGGGCCCGGCGCGATCCAGGTCACCGCGGCGCTCGCGGAGGAGGCCGAGCTGTGGATCCTCGTCGCCGATGACGGCGGCGGGATGCAGCCCAACGCCGAGCGGCCCGGCCTCGGGCTTGGTCTCGGCCTCATCTCGCAGGTCTGCGACGACATGGCGATCGTCCCGCGCTCCGGCGGCGGCGTCGAGGTTCGCATCCGCTTCACGCTCGACACCCGCGCGGCGCAGCACTCCTGGGCAGGATGCCCCTAGTGCGCCGGCCGCCGCCGAGATGGGGATCGGCCTGCCCGACGTGGTGTCGGCCGTGCCCAACGCCCCCATCTGCGACTAGCCGGACGCCGCGGCTCGCCGCGGCTCGGCACTACAAGCAGGTCAGCTGCGCTGGTCGCGCTCCTCGGCCTCCGCGCCGGCCTGACCCGTCTTCTCCACGATGACGTACTGACCCCGGCGCGCCACGACCCGCTCGACGTCGGGCATCTCGTGCCCACCGAGGACCAGGAAGCGACGGGGCGACGCCCGGACCTGCTCGTACTCAGCGAGCGTCAGCCCCAGCAGGGTGTTGCAGCCCAGCCGCGCGCATTCGCAGCGAAAGCCGATCGGGGCGCCGGGCTCCCCGGGCCATTGACCGCGGACGATGCCCTCGTTGACCTCCCGGAAGACATCCTCGTTGGCGGCCATCCGCCGCTCGAAGTCCTGGGTCACACCCTCACCCCGCGGCCGCCGCGTACAGCGACTCGATCGCCCTCGCCTGGCCGACCGCGTCGGCCCGTCCCAGGAGCGGCTCGTCGTCACCGCGGATGGCAGCCGACAGGTTCTCCGCCTCCAGGCGATAGGAGCTCATCGGTGCGACCTCGATGCGCTGCACCGCGTCGTCGCGGCGCAGCTCGATGACCGGCGTCTGGCAGTGCCAGGGATCGTCCAGGAAGAGGCTCGCCTCCTCGCCGACGACCTCCAGCTCATCACGGGCGGCGAGGATGATCCCGGCGTCGAAGTGGGCGAGCACGCCCCCCGCGAAGCGCATCGCTCCGGCGAAGGCGACGTCGACACCGTCTCCGCCGATCAGCTGGTGGCCGATCACCGCCTCGGGCTCGCCGGCCAGCAGCCGGGCCGCGTTGACGCAGTAGGAGCCGACATCCATGAGGGCCCCGCCCTCCAGCCCGGCGCTCAGGCGCACGTTGCCCGTGTCGCCGGCGGGGATGGGGAAGCTGAAAGTGGCGCGGATGAGGCGCAGCCGGCCGATCGCCCCCGACTGGACGAGCTCCACCAGGCGCGTCGTCTGGGGGTTGTGGCGCCACATGAACGCCTCCATCAGCAGGCGTCCGTTGGCGTCCGCCAGATCGAAGGCGGCCTCGACGTCCGCGGCCCGGCGGCTGAGCGGCTTCTCGCAGAGCACGTGCTTGCCGGCGCGCAGGGCGCGCTCGGTCCACTCGAGATGCAGGGAGTTGGGCAGCGAGACGTAGACCGCCTCGACGTCGGGATCGGCGAGCAGCTCGCTCGTAGCTGCCGTAGGAGCGCTCGATGCCGTTGGCCCGGGCGTATTCGGCGGCGCGCTGAGCATCGCGGCTGGCCACCGCGAGCACGGAGCAGTCGCTGGACTCAGCCACCCCCGCCAGGAACTTCGCGTTGATGCGCGCCGTCGACAGCACGCCCCATTGGACCGCCATCGTCCGCGGAGCTATACCGTGCGGTCGCCGGGCTCGATCGCCGCCTGGGCGGCGGCCGGCTCGGACCGGGTCTCGCCCGAGACCGCGCTCTTGAAGTCGTGCATGCTCCGTCCGACGGAGCGGGCCGCCTCGGGAAGTCGCTTGGGACCGAGGACGAGCAGGGCCACGACCAGGATCAACAGCAGGTGAGTGGGCTGGAGAATGTCGTTCAGAATCACGACGAGGAGAGTACAGCGTGCCTGACAGGGCAGGAGACGTCACCGCGTTCGCGCCCGGGCGCGTCAACCTCATCGGCGAGCACACGGACTACAACCAGGGTCTGGCGCTGCCGTTCGCGATCCGCGAGGGCGTGACCGTCACCGCCGCGCCGGCCCCGAACGGCCGGATCGCCGTGATCGCCCACGACCTGAGCGCCCACGACACCTTCGACGTGGCCTCGCCGGGCCGGGTCGGCGGGTGGCGGGCGTTTGCCCGCGGCGCGGTCGGCGAGCTGACCGCGGCCGGGACTCAGTTGCGGGGAGCGCGCCTCGAGATCCGCGGCACCGTCCCGTCGGGCTCGGGCCTCTCCTCGTCGGCGGCCCTGGAGGTCGCCCTCTGCCTGGCGCTGCTCGCCATCAGCGGCGCGGGGGTGCCCGACCGCCTCGAGCTGGCCCAGATCTGCTCGCGGATCGAGAACGACTGGGTCGGAGCGCGCACGGGCCTGCTCGACCAGATCGCCTCCCTGTTCGGCGAGCCCGAGCGGGCGCTGGAGATCGACTTCCGCTCGCTGGAGGTCACTGCGGTCGCCCTGGAGCTCGCCGGCTACTCGCTGATCACGCTCGACTCGGGGGAGCGTCATGCCAACGCCGGCCGCGGCAGGAGCGCGCGTGAGAGCGACAGCGGGGGCGAGGACGGCGACACCGGCGAGAACGGCGACGACGGCGAGGAGGAGCCCGGCTACAACCAGCGCCGCGCCGAGTGCCAGCGGGCCTGCGAGCTGTTGTCGATCCCCAGCCTGCGCGAGGCGACGCCGGAGATGGTGGCCACGCTGCCGCAGCCCATCCGCGATCGAGCCGAGCACGTCCTCACGGAGAACCAGCGCGTCCGCGAAACCGTCACAGCGCTGAGCGACGGTGATCTCGAGCGCGTCGGCGAGCTGCTCAACGCCTCCCACGCGAGTTTGCGCGACTGCTTCGCCGTCTCCACTCCGGCCGTCGAGGCGACGGTCACGCGGCTGCTCGACGCGGGCGCCATCGGGGCCCGCATCATGGGCGGGGGCTTCGGCGGCCACGTGCTGGGGTTGTTCAGTCCCGGCGGCCGGCCGCCCCAGGGCTCCGTGCTCGTGACCCCCGGCCGGGGGGCGCACCTGCGCGACTGAGCCCGCGCCAGCGGCCGTGCCCTCGGAGCGGGTTGTCCACCGCCAGAGTGCAGAACCCGCTCCACGTGGCCACGGCAGCGGGCGGCGGGAAGGGCGCTCGGGTCGCCCGCCGCCACGGAGCCGCGAGGATGATGCTGGTCGAGCGAGCTGGTTAGCGCTAACATGCCGCCGCCAGCTCCGCGTACCGGCGGAGAGGCGGAGAGGAGAGCGGATGGAGGTTGACGAGGGCGCTGGCCCTCCCGCGCGATCCCGCCGGCCGGCGGTGATGGCGGACGTGGGGCGGCTGGCCGGGGTCTCGCACCAGACGGTCTCGCGCGTCATCAACGGCAGCCGTCACGTCAGCCCGGCGACCCGGGAGCGCGTGCTGTCGGCGATGCGCGAGCTCGGCTACCGTCCCAACTCGATCGCGCGCGCGCTCGTCACCGGTCGCTCACGGACGCTCGGGGTGGTCAGCTTCGACACCACCCTGTACGGGCCGGCCTCGACCCTCTTCGGGATCGAGCGCGCCGCCCATCAGGCCGGCTACTTCATCATCATCGCCAGCCTCCGTGCCCTGGACCGAGCCTCCGTGGTCGAGGCGGTCGACCGGCTGCGGCTCCAGGGGGTGGAGGGGGTGCTGGTGATCGTCTCCGAGGAGGCCGCCGCCGAAGCGCTGCTCGCCGTGGAGATGGACGTGCCGCTGGTGGCCGTCGAGGCGGGCCCGGAGCGCGGGATCCCCGTGGTAGCGGTCGATCAGCGCCTTGGGGCGACGATGGCCACCCGCCATCTGCTCGACCTCGGCCACGCGACCGTCCACCACGTCACCGGACCGCCGGCCTCGCTCGAGGCCCAGCTGCGCACCGAGGGCTGGCGGGCCACGCTGACCAGCCACGGCGCGCCGGTTCCGGCCCCCCTGATCGGCGATTGGAGCGCGCGGACGGGGTATCACCTCGGCTGCCGGCTCGCGCGCGAGCCGGACGTCTCGGCGGTCTTCGTGTCCAATGACCAGATGTCGCTCGGGCTGCTGCGCGCCATGCACGAGGCGGGCCGGCGGATCCCGGAGGAGCTGAGCGTCGTCGGGTTCGACGACATCCCGGAGGCGACCTACTTCACGCCGCCGCTGACGACGGTGCGCCAGGACTTCGGCGAGGTGGGCAGCCGTGCGCTGCGGGTGCTCGTCGACGCCATCGGCAGCCTGGCCGAGGGCAGCGCCCCGCCGGTCGGCTCGCTGGTCGCCCCGGAGCTCGTCCTGCGCGCCAGCACGGCGGCCGGCGGCCGGCGGCGACTGCCGCGTCGGGGTCCTCGCATTGACACGCGTCGCGTGTGATCGCTAACATGCCGCCGCGCACTGGCCAGGAGAGGAGGAGCACCGTCCTCGGCGAATGACACGTCGGGGGCGGGACACAGCCACGCACCATCACGTCGATTCGGCATACGGCCACTCGCCAGGGCGGCCTTGCCGGCCCGCGGATCGACAGGTTCTTGAAACGTTCGGTCTCGAGTTAATCTCACTGGACATCCAGCCTGCCGTCTGAGACGGTACGGCGGGAGGGGAGTCCGACTGGAGAGGAGAGAGATGTCCAAAGAGGATGTTGTCTACGACGCCGTTGAACGGCTCGAATGGGATGAGCGCAAAGAGGACGACAGTCCCCGCAAGCGCCTGATGCAGTTCACCCGCCGCACGGCGCTGACCGGCGGAGCGGCCGGGATCGCCGCCCTGATGATCGAGGCCTGCGGCAGGTCCAGCAAGAGCTCGAGCTCGGCCAGCGCAGCAGTTCGGGCGGCACGAGCACCGCGGCGGCCGCCGGCGGCGGCAGCGCCGCTTCGAGCATCTTCGGCGCGAGCGGCTCCTGCAAGTTCACGCTCGTCAACCACGTGACCACCAATCCGTTCTTCACGCCCACGCAGAACGGCGCCGCCGATGCCTGCAAGCTGCTCGGGTGCAGCTACCAGTGGACCGGTTCGCAGAACTCCAACGTGGGCGAGATGGTCAACGCGTTCAACAGCGCGGTCAGCGCGGGAGTCGACGGCATCGGCATCGCCTGGTGGACCAGAAGGCGTTCAACTCGCCCGGTGGCCAAGGCCCTGGCCGCCAAGATCCCGGTCGTCGCCTACAACGCCGACGCCGCCGGCAACCCCGCCTGTCCTACATCGGCCAGGATCTGTATGTCTCCGGCCAGGAGATGGGACAGCACATCGCCCAGCTCGTGCCCTCAGGCGACGTGGCGCTGTTCATCGCCACGCCGGGCTCGCTGAACATCCAGCCGCGGATCGATGGGGCCCAGGCGACGCTGAAGTCGCACCCGGGGATCAAGGTCAAGGTGGTGACGAGCGGCGCGGCGCTGCCCCAGGAGCTGTCGACGGTCGACTCCTACGCGACGGCCAACCCCAACGCCAAGGGGATGTTCGCCGTCGACGGCGGGAGCACGCAGAGCATCGCCCAGACGATCAAGAAGCACAACCTCGTCGGCAAGGTCCAGGGCGGTGGCTACGACCTGACGCCGATCACCCAGCAGCTGCTCGCCGCCGGCGACATCGCGTTCACGATCGACCAGCAGCCGTACCTGCAGGGGTTCCTGCCGATCCTCCAGCTCTACATGTACAAGGTGTCCCAGAGCCTGACCGGCATCGCCGACGTCAACACCGGTCTGAAGTTCCTGGACAAGACGACCGTGGCTCCGTACAACAGCACCAAGAGCCGTTACGAGGGCACCGGCACCGCGGCCGGCGTCTCCAAGTAGCCGTTGACGGCTGAGACGCGACGATGGCGGTCACCCCAGACACAACGACCGAGGCGAGGGTTCCCCCGCCCAAGGGCCCCGAGAAGCGTTGGGGCCCAGGGCGGAGCGCTGAGCTTCGGTCAGCGGTTCCTGACCCTGCGCGAGGGCAGCATCGTCATCGTGACGGTGATCGCCATCGTCTACTTCGCCGCGACGACGAGCCGGTTCGCCACCGGCTCGAGCTTCAAAGCGCTGCTGCCGTACTTCGCGCCGTTCGCGATCATGGCGGCCGGCGAGGTGTTCGTGATGATCAACGGCGAGATCGACCTGTCGGTCGGCGCCGTGTACCTGTTCACGCCGGTCGTGTTCTACAAGCTCACCACGGCCGGGCTGCCGCTGATCCCGTCGATGATCCTCGCGCTGGTCGTCGCGATGCTGATCGGAATGCTCAACGGCCTCGCGGTCGCGGTGATCGGGATCTCGTCGTTCGTCGCCACCCTCGGCACGTTGTTCACCCTCGAGGGCTTATCGCTGATCATCTCCCATGCGACCCAGGTGACGACGCCGGGCACGTCCGTGACGAGCGTCGGGAACGTTCGCTCAGATCTTCGGCGGCGGGACCTACTCCGAGCTGTTCTGGGCGATGGCGATCGCGCTCATCCTGCAGGTGGTGCTGTCGTTCACGCGCTTCGGGGTCTATAGCGTCGCGGTCGGCGGCAACCGCCTCGGCGCGTCGGAGGCGGGCATCAACACCAAGCTGGTGCTCACGCGCAACTTCATGATGTGTGCGCTGCTCGCCGGCTTCGTCGGAATCCTCGAGGCGGTGCGCGCCAACACGATCACCCCCGATCCGTCGGTCACGGGCGACATCCTGTTTCAGGCGATCTCCGCGGCGGTCATCGGTGGAACGCTGCTGACGGGAGGCTCGGGCACCGTCATCGGCGCGTTCATCGGCGCGATCTTCCTCGGCGTCATCCGCGACGGACTCAACATCAAGGGTGTCAGCGCGAACTACTTCTATTTCTACCTCGGCGTCGCGGTGCTGATCGCGATGACCTGCGAACACGTACGTGTCCCGCGTGCGAACGGGGTCCGGCCGTGCCTGACCGGGTCACCGCCGAGCGGATCGTCGCGCCCGACGACGGCCGACGACGACGTCCTGCGCGTCGAGCACGTCGGCAAGCGCTTCGGCGCCACGACCGCGCTGCGCGACATCAACCTGCACCTGCGCAAGGGCGAGGTCCTCGGCCTGCTGGGCGACAACGGCGCCGGCAAGTCGACGCTGATCAAGATCCTCGCCGGCTTTCAGAAGCCCGACACCGGCACGCTGTGGCTCAAGGGCGAGGCGTACACCCCCGCGCAGCGTCGACGAGGCCCGCAGGCGTCGGGATCGACACCGTGTTCCAGGACCTGGCGCTGATCAACGAGCTGTCGCGTCTATCAGAACCTGTTCCTGCGGCGCGAGAAGGTGCACTCGCCGATCCCGTTCCTCTCCAACGCCCTGATGCGGCGCGACGCGCGCAAGGCGCTGGACCAGATCGGGATCAACATCCCGTCGATCGACGTCCCGGCGGCCCGCCTGTCCGGCGGCCAGCGCCAGGCGATCGCGGTGGCGCGCACGATCTCCGGCGACGCCGACATCATCCTGCTCGACGAGCCGCTGGCCGCGATGGGCGCCAAGGAGGGGGCGATGATCCTCGACCTCATCGCGCGCCTCAAGGACGAGGGCAACGTCTCGATCATCATGATCCTGCACAACTACGTCCACGTGCTGGCGGCCTGCGATCGCGTCAACCTGATCCAGGACGGCGTCATCGGGCTCGACAAGCCCACGGCCGAGACATCGGTCGAGGAGCTGACCGAGATCGTCGTCGAGGAGTACCGGCGGGCCCGGCTGGAGGCCCAGGCCCAGGCAGCGGCGCCGATCGGCAACGGTCGGCGGCTGCGGCCCAGGCGGCGCCGCGGCGCCGCGCGTAGCCTCCGCGTCGCCGGTGAGCGAGCCGGCCTATTGCATCGGTGTCGACTTCGGCACCGAGTCCGGCCGCGTCCTGCTGCTCGACGTCGCGCACCGGCGAGGAGCTGGCGGTCAGCGTGGTCGGCTACCCGAGCGCGGTCATCGACTCCGAGCTGCCGGGGACCGGCGAGCGCGCTCGGCCACGACTGGGCGCTCCAGGACCCCGACGACTGGGTGAAGGTCCTCGACGAGGGCGTCCCCGACGTCCTCGAGCAGGCGCGGCGTGCCGCCGAGCAGGTCGTCGGCCTGGGCGTCGACTTCACCTCGTGCACGGTGCTGCCGGTCAGCGCCGACGGCGAGCCGCTGTGCCGCGCGGAGCGCTGGCGCGAGCCGGCCGCACGCGTGGCCCAAGCTGTGGAAGCACCACGCCGCCCAGCCGGTCGCCGACCGGCTCAACGAGGTCGCGCTCGAGCGCGAGCGAGCCGTTCCTGGAGCGCTACGGCGGGCGGATCTCCTCGGAGTGGTACTTCCCCAAGCTGATCGAGGTGTGGCTGCGAGGACCGCGAGGTCTACGACGCCGCCGACGGCTTCATCGAGGCGACCGACTGGATCGTCTGGCACCTGACCGGCCACGAGTGCCGCCAGAGCTGCGCCGCCGGCTACAAGGCGATGTGGTCGGCAGACGACGGGCTGCCGCTCGACGGAGTACTTCGAGGCCGCCTACCCGGGCTTCGACCGCCCCGGCGAGAAGCTCGGGACGGACTTCGCGCCGCTGGGCACGCGGGCGGGCACGCTGCGCGACGAGCTGGCCGCAGCGCTACGGGCCTGCCGACGGAGCGTGGCCGTCGCCGTCGGCAACGTCGACTCGTTCGTCTCCGTTCCCGGGTGCGGCGTGTCGACCGCCCGGGCGTCGTGCGTGATGGCCGTCGGCACCTCGATCTGCCAGATGGTCGTCGACCGGGACGAGCATCCGCCTCCCCGGCATCACCGGCGTCGTGCGCGACGGGATCCTGCCCGGCCTGCTACGGCTACGAGGCCGGGCAGGCGGCGGTGGGCGACATGCTCGCCTGGTACGTCAAGCACGCTGGGCGACGGCGCCGACTACGCGACCTCGAGCGAGCGGCGGCCGAGGTCGGGCCCGGCGAGAGCGGCCTGGTCGCGCTCGACTGGTTCAACGGCAACCGCTCGATCCTCGGCGACGCCGACCTCAGCGGCGCGCTCCTCGGGCTGACCCTGCGCACCCGGCCGGGGGAGATCTACCGGGCGCTGCTGGAGTCGATCGCCTTCGGCACCCGGCGGATCGTCGACAACTTCGCCGAGGAGGGCGGGATCGAGCTCGAGCGAGATCGTCGCCTGCGGCGGGATCGCCGAGAAGAGCCCGATGCTCATGCAGATGTTCGCCGACGTCAGCGGCCGCCCCGTGCGCGTGCCCGAGCCTCCGAGATCCCGGCGCGCGGCGCCGCCCTGTTCGGCGCGGTGGCGGCCGGCGTCTATGACGGCATCGGCGAGGCGATCGACGCCACCCGCCCGGCGGACGCGCACGCCTACCAGCCCCAGCGCGAGGCGACCGAGCGTCTATGACCGGGTCTACGCCGTCTACCGCGAGCGTCTACGAGCTCCTCGGCCGCACGCGAGGTGGGGCTGCTGCACGAGCTCAAGCGCATCCGAACCGGACAGGAGGAGACGCCATGACTGAGCTGCCCAGGATCGGACTGCTGGGAATCATGCAGGAGCTCTACGACGAGATGATCCCCGGGATCACCGAGCATCAGGCCGCCTACGCGGCCGAGGTGGCCGCAGCAGCTGGCTCCGGCGTGGCCGACGTCAGCTTCACCCGCCCGGCGCGCAACCAGGCCGACATCGCGCAGCGCGCCGCCGAGCTGGTGGCCGAGGGCGTCGACGGGATCATGATCGTGATGCTCACCTACGGCCCGGCGCTGCGCTCGGTGCGCGCGCTGCAGGCGGTGCCGGTGCCGCTGCTGCTGGCCAACATCCAGCCCGAGCGCTCGATCACGGCCGCCTGGACGATGGACGACCTGACCTACAACCAGGGGATCCACGGCGCCCAGGATCAGGCCAACGCGCTGCTGCGCGCCGGCGTGCCGTGCTCGATCATCACCGCCGACTGGCGCTCTGAGTCCTTCGCCGACGCCGTTCGCCGACTGGGCGGCCGCGCGCCCGGCGATCACGCGCCTGCGCAGCTCCAAGGTCGCGCTGCTCGGCTATCCGATGAACGGCATGGGCGACATCCTCGTATGACCCGCCGGCGATGCTGCGCCGCATCGGCCCGACGATCGTCGCCGAGGACCTGGGCGGCCTGTACGGCGCGCCTGGCCACGGTCACCGACGCGGCCGTCGAGGCGCTGGTGGCCGAGCACGCGCGATCGCTTCGAGATCGATCCCGAACCTGCCGGCCGAGCGCCACGCCTACGCCGCCCGGCTGGAGATCGCCATCCGCCAGATGCTCGAGGAGGGCGGCTACGCCGGCTGGTCGTTTCACTTCGACGCCATCGGCGGCGACGGGCGCTTCGAGCAGCTTGCCGCTGCTGGCCGCCTCGGACCTGATGGCCGACGGCTACGGCTACGCCGCCGAGGGCGACACCAACACCGCCTCGCTGATGTGCGCCGCCCAGACGATGATCGGCGACGCTCACTTCTCCGAGATGTACGCCATGGACTGGGAGCGCGACTCCGTGCTCATCAGCCACATGGGGGAGGGCAACTGGAAGGTGGCCCGCCCCGACCGGCCGGTGAAGCTGATCGACCGCCCGCTGGGCATCGGTGGCCTGGAGAACCCGCCCACGCCGGTCTTCTCGGCGGTGCCCGGGCCGGCCACCACGGCGGCGCTGATCCCGCTGGAGGGCGAGGCCTACCGGCTGCTGGTCGGCCGCGGCGAGGTGCTCGACACGCCGGAGCTGCCCAAGGTCGAGATGCACTACTTCCACTTCCGCCCCGAGCAGGGGATGGAGTCCTTCATGGACCAGTGGCTGGAGCTCGGCGGCCCGCATCACTTCGTCACCAACCTCGGCGACCACGTCGACCGCTGGCGCCGCTTCGCCGAACTGCTCGAGCTCGATTACGAGGAGATCTGACGACGCATGGCGTTCGAGGACGCTGCGCGACGAGGTGCTGGCCGCCAACCTGGCGCTGCCCGAGCACGGGCTGGTCAAGCTGACCTGGGGCAACGTCAGCGGCCTGGACCGCGACGCCGGGGTGATGGCGATCAAGCCCAGCGGCGTGCCCTATGACGGGATGACCGCGCGAGGACATCGTGCTCGTCGATCTCGCCAGCGCCGAGGTCATCGAGCGGCGAGCGGCGGCCGTCAAGCGACACCCCCACGCACCTCGCCCTGTACCGCGCGCTGGAGGAGCATCGGCGGGATCGTCCACACCCACTCGACCTACGCCACCGCCTGGGCGCAGGCGGAGCGCGAGATCCCGCTGCTGGGAACCACCCACGCCGACTTCTCGGCCGAGCCCGTGCCCGCTGACCCGCGGCCTGACCGCGGAGGAGGTGGAGCGCGCCTATGAGGAGGAGACGGGCACCGTCATCCTCGAGACCGTCGACGGGCGCGCCGACCGAGATTCCCGGCGTCCTCGTGCGCGGACACGCCCCCTTCTGCTGGGGGGCGACCGCGGCCAAGGCGGTGCAGGCGGCGGTCACCCTCGAGGAGGTCGCCCGCCTGGCCCTGCTCACCCGGATCTCGCCCCCGATGGGCGCGGCCTGGACACCTGGATCCGCGACAAGCACCACGAGCGCAAGCACGGCCCGTCGGCCTACTACGGCCAGGGCTGACCCGGCCGGCCGGACTACCAGCGGTCGTGGACGTGCTCGCGGATCAGCCGGTCATAGACGTCTGAGACGCCTGCCAGCTGATCCTCGCGCAGCGGGGCGAGCGCGGCGGCGGCCACGTTGCCGGCGACCTGCTCGGGTTGCGGGCCCCCGGGATGACCGTGCTGACGCCCGGCTGGTCGATCACCCAGCGCAGCGCGAACTGGGCCAGCGTCGAGCCGTCGTCGACGTACCGGGCGAGCTCGCGCGCGGCGGCCACGCCGACCTCGAAGGGCACGCCGGCGAACGTCTCGCCGACGTCGAAGGCCTCCCCGGAGCGGTTGTAGGAGCGGTGATCGGAGGCGTCGAAGGTCGTGTTCTCGTCGTAGCGGCCCGACAGCAGGCCCGAGGCCAGCGGGACGCGGACGATGATGCCGACGCCGGCTGCCCGCGCCGCCGGCAGGACCTCCTCCAGCGGCTTGAGGCGAAAGCAGTTGAGGATCAGCTGCACGGTGGCGACGTGCGGGCGGGCGATGGCGGCCAGCGCCTGAGCGCAGGTCTCCACGGAGACGCCGTAGGCGGCCATCCGCCCGTCGGCGACCATCGCGTCGAGGGCGTCGAACACGGCGTCATTGGCGAATACGCCGTCGGGGGGCAGTGCAGCTGGACGAGGTCGAGGCGTCTCGCGTACCCAGGTTCTCGCGGGAGCGGTCGTTCCAGGCCAGGAAGTTGTCGCGGGGTGTAGTTCTCGGCCCGTCTGCTCCACCCGGCGGCCCATCTTGGTGGCCACGAACACCTCGGGATGGCGCCGGCGCAGGCCGGCGCAGAAGCGCTCGGAGCGTCCGTCGCCGTAGACGTCGGCGGTGTCGAAGAACGTCACGCCGGCGGCATGGGCCGTCTCCAGGACCTCGTCGGCCGTCGAGGCGTCGACGTCGCCCCAGTCGGCGCCCAGCTGCCAGGTCCCCAGGCCGATGACGCTGACGCCGCGCCCGAGGCGCTCGATGTGGCGGGCCTCCATGCCCGATCCATCCTAGTGACGGCGTCCGCCGCCCCCGCGGGGCAGCCACCGCACATCTCGCACCAGTCACAATGAGCGCCATGACTGACGATGCCGGGCTGCGCGCAGCAGCCGACAAGATGCGCGCCGCTGGGGCGCACGCCGAGGCGATCCACGCCTTCGAGAGCGCGTACCGGCGCCTGACCTCCGGGCAGACCACGATGCTGCCCAGCGCCGATCTCGAGCCGGCCGGCGAGGTGCCGGCGCTGGAGGAGCTTCGCCGACGTCGATCCAGGTGACGTCCTGGGTCACGTCGCCCTGATCAAGCTCAACGGCGGACTGGCGACGACCATGGGCCTGCAGCAGCCCAAGTCGCTGATGGAGGCTCGCGACGGGCTGTCCTTCTTGGACATCATCGTCGGCCAGACGCTGGCGCTGCGCCGGCGCTACGGCGTCGAGCTCCCGCTGGTGCTGATGGACTCCGAGTCGACGCGCGACCCGTCGCTGGCGGCGCTGGAGGCCCATCCGGAGTTCGACGACCACGGGCTGTCGCCCGACTTCCTGCAGAGCGTCATCCCCAAGCTCGACGCCGACACCCTGGAGCCGGTCAGCTGGCCGGCTGCACCGGCGATGGAGTGGGTGCCGCCCGGCCACGGCGACGTCTACGGCGCTCTGCGGCGGTCGGGGATGCTCGACGCCCTGCGCGAGCGGGGAATCCGCTACGCGATGCTCTCCAACGCCGACAACCTGGGCGCCCGGCTCGACCCGCGGGTGGCCGCCCACATGGACGCCGAGGGGATCCCCTTTCTCATGGAGGTCGTGCAGGGCACCGAGGCCGACCGCAAGGGCGGCCACGTCGCCCGCCGGCGCTCCGACGGCCAGCTGATCCTCCGCGAGACCGCTCAGACCCCGCCCGAGGACGAGGACTCCTTCCGCGACTACCGGCGGTGGCGCTACTACAACACCAACAACCTTTGGGTCGACCTCGAGGTGCTCGCCCGCACGCTCGACGAGGCCGGCGGCGTGCTCGAGCTGCCGCTGATCGTCAACCGCAAGACGGTGGATCCCCGCGACGGGGACTCGACGCCGGTCATCCAGCTGGAGAGCGCCATGGGGGCGGCCATCGAGAGCTTTCCGGGAGCAAGCCTGCTGCTCGTGCCCCGTACGCGCTTCGCGCCCGTCAAGACGACCGATGACCTGCTCGTCCTGCGCTCCGACGTGTACGACGTCTCCGATGACTTCGAGGTCGAGCCGATCGCCGAACGAGCGCAGGATCTGCCCTACGTCGAGCTCGACAAGCGCTACTACCGCCTGATCGACGCCTTCGACGAGCGCTTCCCGCACGGTCCGCCGTCGCTGCGCGAGGCGCGAGCGGCTGGTCGTGCACGGCGACGTCACCTTCCCCGAGGGCGTGGTCGTCCGCGGCGCCGTCTCGCTCGACGTCGATGAGCCGACGACCCTCGATGCCGGGGCGGTGCTCGAGGGCTGATGTCGGCGACGCCCAGCCGGCCCCCACGCGGGCGATCACGATCGTGCTCGCCGATGACCACCGGGTCGTCCGGGCCGGGCTGCGCCTGCTGCTCGATGCCGAGCCCGACATGCACGTCGTCTCCGAGACCGGCGACATTGCGCTCACGGAGCGCCGCGTCGTCGCCTATCACCCCAGCGTGCTGGTGCTCGACGTCAACCTCCCGGAGGGCTCGAGCATCCCGTCGATTCCCGCGGATCCTCAAGGCGTCCCCGGGTACCCGGATCGTGGTCCTGACGATGCAGACCGATCCCCAGCTCGCGCGCGACGCGCTGCGCGCCGGGGCCACCGGCTTCGTGCTCAAGGAGGCCGCCGAGCAGGAGCTCATCCAGGCCGTCCGCTTCGCCGCCGAGGGCCGCACCTACCTCAACCCCGAGCTGGGCGCACGGCTGGCCGCCGAGGGCCCCGGGGCGCTGGGCCCGCCCGACGATCTCAGCGATCGCGAGCTGGAGGTGCTGCGGCTGATCGCGCTCGGGTCACACCAACTCCGAGATCGCCGGCCAGCTGTATCTCAGCGTCCGCACCGTCGAGTCCCATCGCGCCCACATCCAGCAGAAGACCCAGCGCAGCTCGCGCGCCGAGCTCGTCGCCTACGCGCGCGAGCACGACCTGATGTGAGCGCGGGCGCGGCGGTCAGGGCCGGCCGGCACCCGAGGCGGCCGGAGATCTCGTCGCGCTTGGCCGGGATCGAGGCCGAGGCGGGCACCGGCGCCGCTCGCGCGCTCCGGCGCCCGCCGGCGTCGGAGATCGCCGCCGGGCGCATCGTGCCGCGGACGTTCCATTTGATGTAGACGGCGCGGTAGCGCAGCAGCGCCGACCAGGTGGCGGGTCCGATGATCCCGTCCGCGCCCAGGCCGCGCGCCCGCTGGAAGCCGAGCACCGCGCGGCGGGTGTTGGGGCCGAAACCGCCGTCGACGCCGATCCGGTAGCCGGCCGAGATGAGGTGCTCCTGGGCCCACACGACCAGGTCGCCCTTCGCGCCCTTCTTGATCGGGGCCATCAGCCGGTAGGGCTGGCATAGCCGGGCATGGCGCCGGCCGGCCGCGACAGCGCCAGCCACTGCGCGTGGGTGGCCTCCTGCCAGTCCCACCAGCTGACGCCCGGGCCCCGTAGACGCGCGACAGCTGGCGGAAGCGGAAGATCTGGTGCGCCGGCGGGCTGCTGTAGACCTGCCCGAGCGGGAAGATCGGCGCGCCGGTAGATGAGGTTGTAGGCGTAGGTGTGGGCGAACACCGCGTCGGTGGTGGTGCCGATGTCCTTCCAGTACATCTGCGGGGCGTTGTACTGCGCGCCCCCGGGACCGAGGAACACGGAGTACGGGAAGGCCGGGTGGTAGTCGACGTAGGGGAACCCGGCCAGCGCCAGCGGATAGCCGGGGCCCCCACGCGCGAGCGCAGCCGCGCCAGGTAGGTCTCGGCGCTGATGTACTTGCCCTCGTACTCGGACTCGGCGTCGATGATCAGGCAGTCGGCGCCGTCGCGGACGGCGGCCGCGCCCACGTCGGCCTCCGCCACCGGGTGGGTGCCGTAGACGTACTGCCAGGCGCAGACGCGCAGCCCGTCCCGATGCAGCTCGGTGCACCAGGGTCGAGCTGAACTGCGACCACATGTCCGAGCCGTCGCCGGACTTGATCAGCACCGTGCCGATGCCGTACCTGCGCGCCGTGCGCGCCATGGTGGCGGATATCGCCGTGGCCCGCCCTGCTCAGCTCCCAGATCCACATCGCCCGGCCGGCCAGCGGATTGCCGCCGGCGGCGGCGTGGCCGAGCGGCGTCGCTCCGCGCGCCTGCGTCCGTGGCGGCGGCATGCGCGTGCTCGGCGCCGTGCCCAGCGACGCACCGCCGGACGCGCCCAGGGCGCTCGACGCTGTCGCGGTCAGCAGGAGCGGCGCAGACGACGGCGAGCTCAGGAACGCGAAGTCCCCGCCCACCCACCGGGCCGTGCCCCGCAATACCAGCTCACCGCGCGCCACGCGGTCTTCCGGCATACGGCGATCCACCGTAGCGGAGAACCCGGCGGACGCCCGCAAGTTGCGGTGCGTCCGCCGGGTCGCTGCTGAGCGCTCCTACTTGACGAACAGGATCTCGGAGTACTTCGGCAGCGGCCAGAGGTCGTCGGCCACGACGCCCTCCAGCCGGTCGGCCACCTCGCGCACCGCGGCCATCGCCGGAACGGTCGTGTCGCGGGTGTAGTCGGCCGCCTTCTGGGCGTCGCCCTGCGGCTGGTTCTCGGCCAGGTTGGCGGCCTCGAGACCGCTTGATCGCCTCGACCAGCTCGGCCACCAGCTCCTCGGTCTCCGCCGACGAGCGAGCCGAGCTCGGCGCTCTTGAGCAGCGCCAGGTGACGGGCCGCCGCCGGCAGCAGCATCGTCTTGGCGATCGTCGCCGCCGTCTCGGACTCGATGTTGAGCGTGGTGACGTACTGGTCGAGCATCACCTCGTAGCGCGACTCCAGCTCGCGCTGCGACAGGACGCCGTAGTTGGAGAACACCGTCTCGGTGTCGTCGGAGAGGAGGTAGGGGAGGGCATCGGCCGTGGTCGGCAGGTTGAGCAGCCCCCGCGACGGCGGCCTCGGAATGCCACTCCTCGGAGTAGCTGTCGCCGTCCGAAGACGACCTGCTTGTTGGCGGCGTAGCTGCGCTGCAGGATGGGCCGCAGCGCGGCCTCCAGCTCCGTGCCCGCCTCCAGCGCGTCCTCCAGCTCCTCGGAGAGGTAGTCGATCGCCTCGGCGACGATCGTGTTGAGCACGGTGTTGGGCAGCGACAGCGACATGCTGGAGCCCAGCGCCCGGAACTCGAACTTGTTGCCGGTGAAGGCGAAGGGGCTCGTCCGGTTGCGGTCGCCGCCGTGCATCGGCAGCGGCGGCAGCACCGGCGTCCCGAGACCCAGGAACGACTCCGGCGTCGACTCCCCGACCTCTCCGCGCTCGATCGCCCCGAACACCTTCTCCAGCTCGGAGCCGAGGAAGATCGAGATGATCGCCGGCGGCGCCTCGTTGGCGCCCAGGCGGTGGTCCTGGCCGGCGCCCGCCACGGACGCGCGCAGCAGCCCCTGGTGCTTGTTGACGGCCTGGATGACGGCCGCGCAGAAGAACAGGAACTGCAGGTTCTCATGCGGCGTGTCGCCCGGCTCGAGCAGGTTCTCGCCCTCGTCGGTGCCCATCGACCAGTTGTTGTGCTTGCCCGAGCCGTTGACGCCGGCGAACGGCTTCTCGTGCAGCAGGCAGACGAGGCCGTAGCGGCGGGCGACGTTCTGCATGACCTGCATCGTCAGCTGCTGGTGGTCAGAGCCGACGTTCGAGTTCTCGAAGATCGGCGCCACCTCGTACTGGCTGGGCGCCACCTCGTTGTGGCGGGTCTTGATCGGGATTCCGAGCTTGGCCAGCTCCTTCTCGCAGTCGAGCATGTAGGCGAGCACGCGCTCGGGGATCGAGCCGAAGTAGTGGTCGTCGAGCTCGTGGCCCTTGGGCGGCTTGGCGCCGAACAGCGTGCGGCCGGTGGTGTACAGGTCGGGCCGCTCGAAGTAGTACTGCTCGTCGATCAGGAAGTACTCCTGCTCGGGGCCGACGGTGGTGAAGATCCGGCTGCTCGACTCGTTGCCGAACAGCCGCAGCGCGCGCATCGCCGACTTGGACAGCGCGTCCATCGAGCGCAGCAGCGGGATCTTGTTGTCCAGCGCCTCGCCGGTCCAGGAGACGAACGCCGTCGGGATGCACAGCAGCGCCCCGTTGGGGTTCTCGAGGATGAACGCCGGGCTCGTCGGGTCCCACGCGGTGTAGCCGCGGGCCTCGAAGGTCGCGCGGATGCCGCCGGTCGGGAACGAGGAGGCGTCGGGCTCGGCCTGGATGAGCTCCTTGCCGGAGAACTCGGCCAGCGCGGTGCCCTCGCCGGTCGGCCCGTAGAAGCTGTCGTGCTTCTCGGCGGTGAGGTTGGTCAGCGGCTGGAACCAGTGGGCGTAGTGGGTGGCGCCCTTCTCCAGCGCCCACTCCTTCATCGCCAGCGCGACGGCGTCGGCCAGCGAGGTGTCGAGCGCCTGGCCCTTGGCGAGCGTCAGCGAGAGCTTGCGGTAGACATCCTTGGGCAGGCGCTGGCGCTGGATCAGCGGGCTGAAGACGTTGGCACCGAAGATCTGGTTATCGGAGTTGGTCGAGGTCCGGGGCGCCGATCGCGTTCCCGTTCACGGTCCATTTCGCGGCGAGGACATTCTGCTGGCGAATAGGCATGCTCTCTGGTGATTCCTTCCTGTCCGGGCTCCGGCGGCGGGAGCGCGCGCGTAAGTAGGCGGTCTCGGTGAGACGTGAGGGCATGAGCCTAGGCGACGTTTGGTGAGGGGTCACTATCCCAATGGCCAAACCGCGGCCGGATCGACTCGGCCTGACGGAGAAAGCGGCCGGCAGCCGACGACCGCGCGCTCGGCTGCGATAATGCCCGCCCGATGTCGCCCCTCGACGCCGAGATCGGCCCTGCCTCCGTCTACGTACCTGCCGGCGCCCGGCCGCTATGACGCGGTCGCCTACCGCCGCTGCGGGCGCAGCGGCCTGCAGCTGCCGCCGATCTCGCTGGGCCTGTGGCAGAACTTCGGCGACGATCGCCCGCTGGGCCGCAGCCGCGCGATCCTGCGGCGCGCCTTTGACCTCGGGGTCACCCACTTCGACCTGGCCAACAACTACGGGCCGCCCTACGGCAGCGCGGAGATCAACTTCGGGCGGATCTTCGCCGAGGACTTCGCTCGCCTATCGCGACGAGCTCGTCATCTCCACCAAGGCCGGGCTACGACATGTGGCCCGGCCCCTACGGCGACCGCGGCTCGCGCAAGTACCTGCTGGCCAGCCTCGACCAGAGCCTGGCGCGCATGCGGCTCGACTACGTCGACATCTTCTACTCGCACCGCTTCGATCCCGAGACGCCGCTCGAGGAGACGATGGGCGCGCTGGACGCCGCCGTGCGCCAGGGCAAGGCGCTCTACGTCGGCATCTCCTCCTACGGCCCGCGCCACACCGAGGAGGCGATCGAGATCCTCCGCCACCTCGGCACGCCGCTGCTCATCCACCAGCCGTCGTACTCGATGTTCAACCGGTGGATCGAGCCCGAGCTGCTCGACGTGCTCGATCGCGAGGGCGTCGGCTGCATCGCCTTCTCGCCGCTGGCCCAGGGCATGCTCACCGACAAGTACCTGGACGGCGTCCCCGAGGACTCGCGCGTGCGCCGCGGGCCTGCACCTCTCCGAGGACCTGGTCACGCCGGAGAACGTCGAGCGCGCCCGCGCGCTCAACGAGATCGCCGTCCGGGCGCGGCCAGTCGCTGGCGCAGATGGCGATCGCCTGGGTGCCTGCGCGACCCCCGGGTGACCTCCGCACTGGTCGGGGCCTCGAGCGTCGCCCAGCTCGAGCAGAACGTCGCCGCGCTCGGCAACGCCGACTTCGACGACGCCGAGCTGGCCGAGATCGATCGCTATGCCGTCGACGGCCAGATCAACATCTGGGCGAGCTCCAGCGAGGCCTGACGGTCCTGCCGCGGCCCGCCGCGGGCGGCCTACTGGGCGTTGACGATCTGGCCGCTGTTGTTGACGTAGGTCTGGGGCGGGCGCGCTCCGGACGTGGACGGCGAAGCGTCCCCTGCGGCGGCTGAGCCGTTGGCCAGCACCGCACGCGCCCTGCCGTTGAGGCCGGCCGCCACCTGCCAGGCGACGGTGTGCTTGCCGGGCGCGACCGCGGTCACCGCCCAGTCGAAGCGCACCGTGTGGCCGGGCTTGAGCCGGCCCAGCGCCCAGGTGTTGGAGTAGGCGGTCACGCCGGCGCCCTGGCCGCCGTTGTGGCAGCTGTAGCCGCAGTGGCCGGGTCCCTGGTCGACGATCCAGTTGGGCCGCGACGGGTTGGCGACGTAGGGCTGGGAGATGGTGGCGGCAAAGGCGGCGGCGCTCGTGCCCTCGCCCTTGGGCGCCGGGTAGCGGCAGGTGACGTTGCAGATCGTCACCGCCACGTCGGGGATCGTCTGCTTGCCGGTGTTGCGCACGGCGATCACCAGGTGGCTGTGCTGGGAGATCTGCTGCGTGGCCGGGAAGCTCGCGCGGCTGACGTGGACGGTGAACTTCCCGCGCGGCTCGTGGGCCGCCTGGTTCTGCCCGCCACCGCAGGCCGACAGGGCCAGCGTCGCCCCGACCCCGGCGCACATCGGCGCAGCTCCTCGTGCTCCACGCTCTCGACAGCTCGGCAGTCTCAAGGCGCGCGCCAACATACCACTCGGCCCGGGCCGCCGGACGCCGGTTCGGCGCCCAGCGCACCGGTTCAGGGTTGGTCTTTGACCACAGCCGTGCCGTAGGCTGTGGCTCGCTTTTCGCGGCGCGTGTGCCATCTGCCTTCAGGGAGGATCGAGAACCGTTGATCAGAGCAGTCGCCGATCGAGCGTTCCTGCCGACCAAGTCGGTGCTCGAAGAGGTCGGCAACATGATGATCCTCACCGGGCGCACGCTGGTCTCGGCCGTCCGGCCGCCGTACCCGTATGGGTCGGAGTTCGTCGGCCAGTTCCTGTTCGCGATGCGGCTGTGCTGGTTCCCGCTGCTCGATCTCGACGATCGCCTTCGGCTACGAGGCCCCGGGCCTGCAGGCCGCCAACTTCCTGGTGCTGTTCGGCGCCCTGGACCGGCTGGGCGGCTTCTTCGTGCTCGCCTCCGTGCGCGAGTTCGCGCCGACCGTGGATGCGATCGTCCTCGCCGGAGTGGCCGGCACGGCGATCACCGCCGACCTCGGCGCCCGCAAGATCCGCGAGGAGCTGGAGGCCCTGCAGGTGCTGGGCGTCGACCCGATCAAGAACCTCGTCGTCCCGCGGTTTTTGGCGCTGATGCTGCTGACCGGCCTGTTCGACATCTACGCGCTGATCTTCGGCGTGTTCGGCGGGATCCTCGCCACGCTCGTCAACCACGCGCCGCTCGGGCCGTTCTTCGCCACCTTCTTCAACAACGCCGAGACGACCGACCTGTGGGGCTCGGTCGTCAAGACCACGCTGTTCGGGGCGATCATCGCCATCGTCTGCTGTTACAAGGGGATGACCGCCTCGGGCGGGGCCGAGGGGGTCGGCCGCGCCGTCAACCAGGCGGTGGTCATCGCCTTCATGGGGATGTTCGCCTTCAACTACGTGTTCACGCAGACGCTGCTGGCCACCCATCCTGAGATCACGACGATCATCAAGTAGGAGCACGGCATGGGTGAACTGATCGCAACTCCGCGCGGCTGGATCGAGGCCTTTGGCGAGATCGTCAAGTTCGGCTACCAGATGGTCCGCGACGTGGCCACGCTGCGGGTCCTCAAGTTCTTCGGCGAGGCGCTGCGCCAGGCCGGCATCCTGATCATCTCCTCGACCCTCGTGATCTGGGGCCTGGTGTTCGTCATCGGCCTGGAGTGCGGGATCGAGGGCGCCTACTTCACCTACGGCGAGGGCACGCCCGGCGTACTCGGGCGTGTTCGCGGCCTGGTGTGACCTGCGCGAGCTCGTGCCCCTGGTGTTCGGCTACATGATGGCCGCCAAGGTCGGCACCGGCATCGTGGCCGAGCTGGGCTCGATGCGGATCTCCGACGAGATCGACGCTCTGGAGGTCATGGGCATCAGCGGCATGCGCTTCCTCTGCGCGACCCGGCTGCTGGCCGCCCTCCTCGTGCTGCCGTTCGTCTACCTGTGCTCGATCGGCGCCGGCTTCTTCGCCAGCTACCTGGCGGTGGTCCAGCAGATCGGGTACGTCTCCTCGGGCGGGTTCTTCTTGATCTTCTGGCAATTCCAGAACCCGCCGGACCTCTTATTCAGCTTGATAAAGGCGATGTCGATGGCTATCGTCATCGTCATCGTGGGCTGCTACTACGGCTATAACGCCGGTGGCGGCCCGGTCGGCGTGGGCACGGCCACGGCCAAATCGATGGTGCTCAACCTCGTATCGGTGCACCTCATCGGCATGCTGGGGACCCAGCTGTTCTGGGGCGCCAACCCTCGCGCACCCATCGGAGGCTAATGACGACATGGACGGAAGGACGAGAAGGAGACGAGAAGGACAAGGACGGCGACTACAAGCGCGAAGACTCCGAGGACGAGGAGCGCGCCGACGACGACCCCCGCAACATCGGCGACCAGGACGAGGAGCACAGCGCCGAGGCGCGCGGCGCCGAGGTCGAGCTCACGCCCGAGGAGCGCGAGGAGCAGATCACCAGCGCGGCGCCCGACGGCGGCGAGATCCAGGACACGCCGGAATGGCCGGCCGAGGAGTCAGAGCGCGACGAGGCCGAGGGCGAGGGCGAAGGCGAGCAGACAGGGCCGAGGGTGAGGGCGAGAAGACCAGAGCCGAGGGCGAGTCCGATGAGGACGGCAAGGAGTCCTCGCGGGTGTCGGTCGTCGACGAGTCCCCGCCGCGGCCCGAGCCGCCGGAGGGCGACTCCGACGACGAGTACAAGTGGCACACCTACAAGGTCTATCCCTCGGGTCGTCCCGACGCCGTCGAGTTCATCGACACCTACAAGGCGTTCGGGCGCACGAACATCCTGCGCGGGCTGAACATGGGCCTGCCCGAGGGCATGGTCTCGATGATCCTCGGGCCGTCGGGCACCGGCAAGTCGGTCTGCATCAAGCACATGGTCGGCCTGCTGTACCCCGACCAGGGCGACATCCTCGTCCACGGCGAGTCCGTGCCCAACATGCCCGACGACGACCTGTTCGACATGCGCAAGAAGTTCGGGCTGCTCTTCCAGGACGGCGCGCTGTTCGGCTCGATGAACCTCTACGACAACGTCGCCTTCCCGCTGCGCCAGCACACTGAGAAGGGCGAGGACGAGATCGAGGACATCGTCATGCGCCGGCTCAACGAGGTCGGTCTCGGCTCGGCCCGCCTCAAGGCGCCCAACGAGCTCTCCGGTGGGATGAAGAAGCGCGCCGGATTCGCCCGGGCGCTCGTGCTCGAGCCCGACATCGTGCTCTTCGACGAGCCCGACTCGGGCCTGGATCCGGTCCGCACCGCGCTGCTCGGCGAGCTGATCCTGGAGATCCACCGCGACATGATGGACGAGGCCAAGGAGAAGCCAAGAAGGAGCATCTCCCGACCTTCTGCGTCATCACCCACGACATCATGAGCGCGCGTCGCGTGGCCGACTACATCAACGTCCTGTGGAAGGGGCGCATCGTCGAGGCCGGTCCCGCCGAGGACATGCTCAACTCCGAGAACCCGTTCATCCGGCAGTTCCTCTCAGGGGAGTCACAGGGCCCCCTGACGATGGACTGACGCCGACCCCCTGATCGGCGCGGGCCTCCGGGCCCGCCGATAGCCTCGATCGAGCGTATGGCGGCCATCTTCGAGCGGATCTCGGGCGCGGCCTCGCGCCGGCCGGTGCTGGTGGTGGCGATCGTGCTGGCGATGGCGCTCGCCGGCGGCATCCTGGCCCTCGGGCTGCGGCCGTCGGCGGGCACCGACACGTTCGTCAGCCGCTCGTCGCCGGCGTTCCGGGCCACCGCCGACGACCAGCGCCACTTCGGCGACGACGCGGTCATCATCCTCGTCCGCGAGAAGCTGACCAACCTGGTCCAGACCAAGGACCTGGCGACGATCACCCAGCTCGAGGCGTGCCTCGCCGGGCAGTACGTGCAGGCCAACAGCAAGCTGCGCGCGTTCACGACGATCCGCCCACACGCCCTACGGCGGATGGCAGAGCCCCTGCGGCAAGCTGATGCGATCGCACGCCGCCCAGGTCGTCTACGGGCCGGGCACCTTCCTCAACCAGGCGGTGGCCGCCGTCAACAACGGGATCACCTCGATGGTCTCCGGGGCCAAGGCGGCGAGCACCTCGGCGGCCCAGAAGGCCTACGCGCTGGCCATCGGCCAGGGCATGAGCCACAAGAAGGCGGTCGCCGAGGCCAACGCCGCCGGCCAGCTCGAATACCAGCAGCAGCTCTCCCAGATGGAGCAGCTGGCCGTCACCTCCGGGCTCACCGGCGTGCCGTCGATCGACGACCCGCAGTTCATCCCGCAGGTCGTCTTCGACCAGACCCGGGGCGTCAACCAGCCCAAGGCCCGCTTCGCCTACCTGTTTCCCACCAGGGACTCCGCGCTGATCCAGGTGCGGCTGCGCTCCTCGCTGTCCGACGCCCAGCAGGCGCGGGCGATCGGCTGGATCCGCCAGGCGATCCGCATGCCGATGTTCCGCTCGGCCTACCACGGCCAGTACACCGTCACCGGGGTGCCGGTGGTCGTCAACGACCTCGCCGGCCAGATCTCCGGAGCCATCGCGGGGCTGCTGATCGCCGCGCTGCTGGTGATGGCGGCCACGCTGCTGGTCGTCTTTCGCAACCGCCTGCGGCTGCTGCCGCTGGCGATCGCGCTGGCCGCGACCGGGATCACCTTCGGGCTGCTCGCCGTGCTGGGTGCCGGGCTGACGATGGCGTCGATCGCGGTGCTGCCGATCCTCATCGGCCTGTCGGTCGACTACGCGATCCAGTTCCAGGCCCGCGCCCAGGAGACACGCTCCGTGGCGCAGCGCGAGAGCGCCGTGGCGCTCACCGCCACCGAGGCGGTCGCGCGGGCGGCGGGGCGCGCGGCGCCGACGATCGCCACCGCGGCCCTGGCGACCGGGGTCGGCTTCCTCGTGCTGCTGCTCTCGCCGGTGCCCATGGTTCGCGGGTTCGGGCTGCTGCTCGTGGCCGGGATCGCGGTTGCCCTGGCCTGCGCGCTCGCCGTCGTCTCGGCGGCGCTCGTGCTCCGTGACCGCGACCTCGGCGCGGGGCGCCTGGCGGCCGCGCTGCGCGGCGCGGGCGAGCTGTTCGCGCTGCCGGGTGCAGCGGCCGCCCCCGCCCTGCGCGGGGCGGGGGAGATCGTCGGCGGGGCCGCCCGCCGGCTGGCCCCTGCACGGCTCCGGTCGGCCGTCGGGTCGTTGCCGCGCCGGGCCGTCACGGGCGCCATCCGCCGTCCGGGGCGGGTGCTCGCGCTGGCGGGCATCCTGGCGGTCGCCGGGTGGATCGCCGACACGCAGACCTCGGTGCAGTCCGACGTCACCAAGCTGGTGCCCGCCAGCATGCCGGCGCTGCGCAACCTCGACGCCCTGGAGAAGGACACCGGCGTATCGGGCGAGATCGACGTCACGGTGCGCGCCTCCGACGTCGCCAACCCGGAGACGCTGCAGTGGATGATCAGCTACGAGAACGAGCTGCTCGGCCACTACGGCTACGTCGAGACGAAGGGATGCGCCCGGGCGACCCTCTGCCCGGCGCTGTCGCTCCCTGATCTGTTCTCCACCGGCGCCGCCGCGGGCAGCGCCGGGCGGACCGGCTCGAGCCGCGCTCTCACCCAGAGCCAGATCGACACCCTGCTGCGCTCCGTCCCGCCCTACTTCTCCCAGGCGGTCCTCACCCGCGACCACCGGGAGGCCACGCTGGCCTTCGGCATCCGCCTGATGCCGCTCGCGCGCCAGCAGCGCGTGATCGACTACATGCGCTCGCGGCTGCATCCACCGGCCGGCGTCACCGCCGCTCTGACCGGCCTGCCCGTGCTGGCCGCCCAGGCCAATCAGGCCCTGTCGTCGACCGGCCATCGGTTCCTCACCCTGATCGCCGGACTGCTGGCCGTCGGGCTGGTGCTGCTGCTCGTCCTGCGCCGGCCGCGGCGGGCGATCGTCCCGATGATCCCGATCGCGCTGGCCACCGGATGGTCGGCGCTCATCCTGTACCTCATCGGGATCCCGCTGAACCCGATGTCGGCGACGCTGGGCACGCTGGTGATCGCCATCTCCACCGAGTTCAGCGTCCTGCTCTCCGAGCGCTTCCGCCAGGAGCGGGCCGCCGGACATGAGCTGCGCGCCGCGCTGGGGCGCACCTACCGCTCCACCGGGATCGCCGTCCTGGCCTCCGGGATCACGGCGATCGCCGGCTTCGGCGTGCTGGTCTTCTCCGACATCACGATGCTGCGTGACTTCGGCTTCGTGACCCTGGTCGACCTCACCGTGTCGCTGGGCGGCGTGCTGGTGGTGCTGCCGGCCGTGCTGGCGCTGTCCGAGCGAGCGCGGGAGCGGGCGGGGTCACCGTGGCGGGCGCTCGCCGACGGGCTGCGCCGTCGCCGCCGCGGCCCGCGGACCGCGTGAGCTCCGCCGAGGAGGACGGCGGGCGCCCGCCCGACGACGCTCCGCTCACCCGGCTGGATCCCGACGCCCCGCGGCGCGCCGTTGCCCCCGAGGCGCTCGACGATCCCGGCGGGGCTTCGCGCCCCGCCGCGCCGCCGTCCCCGCGTCGCCCGTGATCGACACCCGGCGCTACCGGTGGGCGATCGGGATCGTCGGCCTCGTCCTGGTGATCGTCATCTCGATCGTACCAGTTCGCCACCCACGGGGTGGGCAGCACCGGGGTCCCACCCGGCAAGCGGCTGCACTTCTTCGCGGCGCCGCTGGCCGCCTCGACCTCAGCGGCGATCCCAACCTCGAGCCGCCATGCACCTCCGCCCGCCATGACCCACGGGCGCTGAACATCTGCCTGGCGGCCCGCCGCACGCCCCTCGTGCTGTCGTTCTTCGTCGCCGGCTCGACACGAGTGCCTGCGGCAGGTCGACGCCCTGCAGGCGCTGTCGAGCCGGTTCCCCGCCTCCGCCGTGCAGTTCGCGGCGGTGGCCGTCCACGCCAGCCGCCGGGACGCCGCTGAGGCTCGTGCGCTCCCACCACTGGACGATCCCCGTCGCCTACGACCGCGACGGCTCGGTCGGCGGACTGTACGGGGTGGCGATCTGCCCGATGGCCGAGCTCGCATATCGCGGCGGCATCGTGCGCGACCGGCTGATCGGCGACCGCTGGCAGACGAGCGCCGAGCTGTATCCGCGGGTGCGCGCGCTGGTGGCCGCCGCCCGCGCCGGCCGGCGGTCGTGACCGGCGAGTTCGAGCCCCGCGCCCACGCAGCCGGCCGCCGGCTGGGTCGCCCCCGAGATCGCCGCCGAGTTCCCCGGCCTGCGCCTGCACTGGGTCACCGTCGGACGCTCCGGCGCCGCTCGAGCCCAGAGGCCGTCGTCGCCCGGCTGGCGCACATCGCGTCGCGCTATCGCGGGGCGAACGTCGTCACCATGCGCACCCGGCCGATCCCGCGGGCCTACCGCGTCTTCTACCGCCAGATCGGCCTCGATCCCGACGTCGAGCGCGTCCCCGCCGAGCGCGCGGCGGTGCAGCGGCTGCTCGACGGCGGATTTCGCTCGGTCGGCCTGGTCGCCGACGCCTGCCTGATCGCCCTGCTCGAGACCGCGGTGCCGGTGTGGGCGCTCGACGCCGACGCGGTGGCCGCCCCCGGCCTCGGGATCCGGACGACAACCGATGAGGACGCCGGCGTCGGGCCCTGCGCCCGGGCAGCCTGGCCGTCGCCGACGGCAGCCGCGTCCACGCGCCGCTGTTCGCCGATCCCGCCCCGCCGACGGCCGCCGGACCGCGCACCGGCCGGGTGGCGCTCTTCTCGGTGGCGGTCGACGGCGTGCCGGATATCCACGTCGAGGAGGCGCTGTGGATGTGTGCCGAGCTGATCGGCGGGCAGCCGGCGTGGTGATGCTAAGGTGCGCTTAAGATGGGAGACGAGCTTGTACGGCTCATCGACGATCCCTGGACGGGGCATGGCGGGGAGTCGCCGCCGGCGGACACGCTTGCCGTTGTCGAGGCCAGGCCCGATGAGCGAGCCGCGCGGCGCAGCCTGCGCGCGCAGATCGCCCGCCTGGAGCGCATCTGGCCGATGCCTTCGTCACCGCCTTCGAGCTGGGCGGGCTGCCGCAGCCGACCGACGGCGTACCGCGGCCAAGCCGCGGTTGCTGAGCCTGGGCGAGCTCGAGGTCGTCCGCGACGAGCTGGCGGAGCGGCTGCGCGAGGCCCGGGCCACGATCACGCGCCGCGCCGACGAGCAGGCCGAGAAGCGGCTGCTGCTCGAGCGCATGCTGCTCGAGCCGGGCCGCTACCGCTTCACCCGGCGTGTCGCTGCCAGGACCTGGGCGAGCCCGGCTGCGGCGTCTGGCAGGTTCGCCCGCGGCTGGGCCTGATCGGGATGCTGATGGGGTGGTGGCAGGTCAAGCTCTCCTCCGGCTGTCCGTTAGCCGGGGGTCGCCGGCCGGTCGAGCCAGCGCGACCCTGATCGATCATCTGCTCAGGGGGCCGGCATGCGCGCGGTGCTGAGAACGGGCGCCGGGGCGATCCTGGTCGTCTCGATCATGTTCATCGGCAGCATCGTGCTGTGGGTCGGCACGCCGCTGGCCGTGGCTGTGGGTGGCCTCGCAGGTCCAAGGCGCGACGCAGTCGCTGGGCACGGCCCTGGGCGTGGCGTTCATCGGCGTGCTGGTGACCGTCACCGTGCTCGGCTCGCTGCTCGCCCGTCTCAGCGAGGTCTATCGCGCCAACTGCGTCGCCCGCGGGCCTCAGCGATCCCGGCCACGTGGTGCTCGAGGGCGTGCTGGTGGTCAGTGCCGGGCTGACCCTCGTCGTCTTCGGGATCTGGTTCTTCTTCTTCGCCGGGGCCAGTCCCGTGCCGATCGGCATCCAGCTTGAGCCGAGCCCTTCGGCCGGGCCGGGACGTGCCGCGCCGGAAGCTGCGCGGCACGTCCCGGCTCCGGTCGGGTGTGCTAGGCTCACGAGCTCCATCTCGCGCGGGGCGCGGCGGGCTGCCTCGAGCGAGCCGGCCAGCAACAGGCGCTGGCGCTCGGTGAGCTTCCCAACCGGCTTGGTCTCGACGATGCTGTTCCGAGACAGGAACTTCCGGCACCGGGTGCTACCCCAGCGCCGTTGGCTCATCAGCAGTTCGCCGACCGGCCAGCTGCTCCGCGGCCGCGGGGCAATCAAGGATGACTTCCGCGGCTGAGACCTCACCGAGGGCGATCCGTCGCTTGATGGCGGCGCGGGCGAGCCGGATCTCGTTGGCTCGCTCAAGTGCGCGCATCCGCTGCGGCTCGGGGGTCTTCAAGGCGGTCTGCGTCATGTAGCGCTCTCACTCCTTGGGTTGTGGTCCGCGCAAGCGGACCGTTGGCATCGGCAACCGACCGCACCTGCACGCGAGCACGGCACGGCCGGACGGCACTGCGTCGATCTGAGGAGCCCGCACGGCTCCGTGTCGGCGACAGTCCGTCGGACCGGGTGCTTTCCCCGCCCATGCTGTTCCTGAGAACTGCTGGCCGACCACCACCCTGGCGACAGTCGAGAACCTAGACCAACGGCCTGGTCACAGCAACGTCACATCGCGGTGACATGCGCTTAGAGCGCGATTTTTTTGGCTCGGCGAGCTTGTGCGCAGCGGACAAGTCGCCGTCGACCCGCCGAGACGTGCGCAGGCGGCAACGCCCGGTGCAGGCGCCTCGCGGCGAGCCCGGTCAGCCGGTGGCAGCGGGCCGTGCTCGGCCTCGAAGGAGCGCTTGACCTCGGCGAAGGCCTGCAGCGCCCGGTCGAGCGTCGCGCGGTCGTGGGTGGCCATCACGCTGGTGCGCAGCAGCGCGCCGGCCGGCGGCACCGCCGGGTGGATCGCCACGTTGACGAACACCCCGGCCTCGTACAGCGCCTTCCACAGGAACACGGCCTTCCAGTCGTCGCCGACGACCACGGGAACGACCGGTGGTCACGACCTCCGAGCCGTCGGCCAGCCGGGTCGGCTTGACCACCTGGAAGCCGAGCTCCGCCAGCCCGGCGTGCAGGTAGCGGGCGTTGTCGAGCGCGCGGGCGAACAGCTCGCGGCCCCTCCGACGAGCGGCAGATCCGCACCGCGGCCAGCGCCGCCCCGACGGCCGCCGGGACCGAGGACGCGGTGAACATGAACGGCCGCGACTGGATGCGCAGGAACTCGATCACGTCGGCCGGCCCGGCGATCACCCCGCCGCAGGAGGCCAGCGACTTGGAGAAGGTGGCCATCCGCAGGTCGACGCGGTCCTCGACGCCCGAGCAGCTCGCTCGTCCCCGCCCCGCGGGCGCCGAGCACCCCCAGCGCGTGAGCCTCGTCGACCATCAGCCGGGCGCCGTACGCGGCGCACAGGTCGGCGATCTCGGGCAGCGGGGCGACGTCGCCCTCCATCGAGAAGACCCCGTCGACGACGACCAGGATGCCGCCGCCGTCCCCGGTGGCGCGCTTGAGCGCGTGCTCGAGGCGGTCGAGCCGGTTGTGGCGAAACGGCCGCAGCTTGGCGCCCGAGAGGATGCAGCCGTCGAGGATCGAGGCGTGGTCGCCCGAGTCGGCGATCACCGTGTCGCCCGCGGCCGAGGATGGTGCCCAGCGCGCCCAGGTTGGCCTGATGGCCGGTGGTGAACACGAGCGCCGCCTCGGTCTGCAGCCACTGGGCGAGCTCGTCCTCGAGCTCGAGGTGCAGGTCGATGGTCCCGTTGAGAAAGCGCGAGCCGGTCAGGCCGGTGCCGTACTTGGCGATCGCGTCCAGCGCGCCCTGGCGGACGCGCTCGTCGCCGGTCAGGCCGAGGTAGTTGTTGGAGCCGAGCATCACCCGCGGCCTGCCCTCCATCTCGACGACCGGCAGCGTCGGGCCCTCGAGCACGCGGAAGTACGGGAGGGCGTCGAGCTCGCGAGCGACCTTCAGCTGCTCCAGACGCTCGTGCTCGCGCACCTTGGCGAAGACATCGATCATGGTCGGCATCGCACCCAACTCTAATCGCAACCTCGGGCGTGATCAGCTTTGAACGATGACCGCCCGCGCTGTCACCATGGAGAGCCGATGCCCGCCTCGCCCAGCTCCCAGCCTGACCCCGCCGACGCGCGAGCGCCGAGCTCGAGGACGTCGTCCTCGAGGAGGAGACCGTCGACGGGATCCCGGTGCTCGCCGAGGTGCGGGCGATCGAGCCGCCCCGTCGCCGCGCGCTGCCCGCCGTCCAGGCGGCCGCGGCAGCCGCCACCGGCTTCGTCGCCGGCGCTGCCGCGCTGGCGCTGATGCGCCGCCACGCCACCCGCAAGCTCGCCCGCTCGCGGCTGCAGCGCGCCGTCGAGGCGCTGCCGATCGTCGGGCACGCGCAGCTTCCTGATCGACATCCACCTGATCGCAAAGCCGGAGGAGTGAGCGACGGGCAGTACGCCGTCGAGGTCCGGACCGAGGTCCGGCCGCGGTGGACCTTCCGGCTCTCCCGCCGGGTGGCGCTCGACGGCCTGGCCCCCGTTCGGCGGCGGCGTCGCTCCACCGCCTGCTGCACCACGGCGACGCGCCGGTGCTCGTCCGGATCGCCCAGCTGGGCGCCGACCGGGTCCTGTTCGGCGCCCGCGCCGCCTCGCGCGAGCTCGCGGAGTGGGGGATCGAGCGGATGCGCGGCGCGCTGGGCGTCGACTCCGACCTGCGCCCCTTCTACGAGCGGTTTCGCTTCGATCCCGCTGATCGGGCCGGCGGTGCGCGCCAACCCCGGCCTGCGGATCGCCGGGCGCCCGGACCCGTTCGAGGCGCTCGTCTGGTCGGTGTGCGAGCAGCTGATCGAGTACGAGCGCGCCGCGCATCATCGAGCGCCGGCTGGTCGCCCGGCTCGGCCGCCGCTGCCCGCAGACGGGCCTGCGCGACTCGCCCCGGCCGCGGTCGTCGCCGCGCCAGGCGCCGGCGCTGCTGGCCTCCCTCGGACTGACCGAGACGCGCGCCCTGGCGCTGCGCCGGGCGGCGCGGGAGGTCGCCACCGGCCGCGTCGACCTGCACGACCCCGATCACGAGGCCGGCTGGCGGCGGCTGCGGGCGATCCGCGGGATCGGCGCCGTGGACGCTGCAGACGATGGCCCTCACCGGCCAGGGCCGCCTCGACCAGCTGCCGGCCGGCGATCTCGGCTATCTGAAGTTCGTCGGCCGGATGCTCGACGGCGGGCGGCGGCGGGCCGGCCCGGCGGGCCACCGAGGAGGAGGTCGAGCGCTTCTTCGAGCCCTACGCGCCCTGGCGCGGCCTGGCCGGGCTGCACGCCCTGCGCAGCGCCGGCGAGCGGCGCCGCGCTGCGGCTCGCCGCCTGAGGCATCGCTCAGGCGTAGAGCGGCGAGACGACGAGCTGCGAGCCGCAGGGGGCGATGCGGGGCGCACGCGGCAGCGACAGCTGCGACCATGCCAGCCGGACATGGCGGCCGCCACGCGACGCGGCGGTGCGGCACGTATGAGCTCCGGCGTACTCCCGGTTGGTGACGAAGCTCACGCCGAAGCGGGCCCGCGCGCCCGGCTTGAGGACGACACCGCCGCGGCCGGCGCTGGCTGTCCGGGAAGAAGCCGCGGCCCCGCTTGACCCTCATCGGCAACGCCGGCCCGCGGCCGCCAGCAGCCGGTCACGCCCGGATAGCCCCTGACGCGTGCACGTCTCGCTGCGAGGCGTTGCGCAGGGCGAGGGTGACCTCGAGATGGCCGGTCGCCCCCTCCGTCCCGACATAGCCGAGGCGCAGCCGCGCGCAGCGCGCGCGGCGGCGGCCGCGCCCGCGGAGCGGCCGGCCGCTGCGCGCGCGACGACGAGGAGGATGACGTGTCGTCTGAGAGCTCCCGCAGGCGGCCAGCGCCAGCGCCGCGCCGAGCGCCAGGATCGAGGTGCGCCACATCGCGCTAGATCGTAGGCGGCGGGGCGCCCGCGGGCTGCAACGGAAAGCGCACCGTCTCCCAGGGCGCCGCGTCGAGCGCCGCCTGCAGCGCGTCGTCGCTCGGCGCAGGTGCCGGTCGAGCCGCCGCCCCTCGCAGTGCAGCGCGACCGGCGCCGCGGCGCGAACGGCCAAGGATCGCAGGGTGCCGTCCGGCGCAGAGCTCGAGGTCGGCCGCGCCCGTCGGCGGCCGGCACGTCGGTGCAGCGGTGAACGGCGCCCAGTCGAGCAGCAGGCCGAGCGACAGGCTGTCCCAGGTCCACACCAGCTGGCTGTTGCGCGCGACCTCGGCGTCGCCGGCCTCCAGGGTGGCGCGCAGCCGCTGCTCGAGCGCCCGTGAGTGGGCGAGGAAGTCGCGGACGAGCCGGGCCTCGTCGGCCGGCGCGGCATGCCAGGTCGCGCCGGGCATACAGCCGCCGGCCGTGCATCGCCGCCAGCAGCGCCGCGTAGCGGCTCTGGGTGATCAGCCGGCTCGGTCCCGCCCGCCACAGCCCGAGGTTCTCGGCGACCGGCATCTCGATGAACGACACCGGCAGGCCGGTCTCGGGATTGCGGGCCGGGCGCAGATCCCATTCGGCCATGCCGACGTCATGCTGCTCGGCGCCGAGCGCCACCTCGCTCGCAGCGGGACGACCGCGCCGAAGCGCTCGTTGCCCCACGCCCGGGCCATCTGCCCGCACAGCCAGGCATGGGCCGCCTGACCGATGGCCAGCACGCCCTGCGTCATCGCGCCGCAGGACCATCGCCTACGGACCCTGGCCGGCCAGCAGCTGGTCCGTCTCGGCGCCCGACGATCGTGGCCGGGTTGGAGATGAGATGCTGGCGCAGCATCCACTGGCCGTAGGCGGTCCACTGCGACGTCGTCATCCAGCCCCAGGGCCGGTCGGCCGGTGGGGAAGAACGACGGCAGGGTCGCGGTGACGCTCGCCTGCTGGAGCTTGGCCTGCAGCGCGGGTTGGCCTTGAGCAGCGCGTCGACGCCCGCCTGGGGATTGGCGCGGACCGCCTGGTAGCCGCGCGCCAGGGCCTGCACGAAGCGCCGCAGCTCGGTCGGCGCTGGTGCGCGAGCGCCTTCTCGGTGGTGACGAGCACGAGCTCGTCGTAGTTGGGCACGCCGGCGTTCTCGACGTGGATGACGTTGGGCCGCTTGCCCGCCTGGCGCAGCTGGATCGCCTCGTAGTTCCAGTAGGCGCCGAGCGTGGCGTCGACCCGGCCGGACAGCATCGAGCCGACGAGGTTGTCGCCGACGTTGACCTCGCTGACCGAGCTCGGCGGGCACGCCGGCGTGCGCGAGGATCGTCTTCAGGTAGGCGTGCTGGTAGGGGATCCCGGCGTCGCCGACCCTCTTGCCCTGCAGCTGGGCCGGCGCGAGGTGATGTGCTTGGAGCCCAGCGAGACGATCGAGGTCAGCGGCCGCTGGACGATCGCGCGCGATGGCCACCAGCGGCGCGCCCTTGTCGCGGGCCAGCATCAGCTCGGGCTCGTAGGAGATCGCCACGTCGACCTTGCCGGCCTGCAGCAGCTGCAGCGGCGAGGCGGGGTTGGCGGGCGTGCGCACGGTGACGTCGAGCCCGGCTGCCTTGAACGCCCCGTCGGCCAGCGCCTGGTAGATGCCGACGTGGTCGGCGTTGGGCAGCCAGTCGAGCATCAGGCTGATCGGCTGCGCCCTGGCGCCGGCCGGGGTCAGCCGGTCCGTCTTCTCGCCGCAGGCGGCAGAGCGGCCAGCGACGGCCAGCAGCGACGCCGGCCAGCGAGCGCCAGTCGTCGTCTCATCGGATGGTCACTTTCGGTTGATGGGCCCAGGGCGTGGCCAGCCGCTCGGCCAGGGTCAGAAGCGACGAACAGGGCGATGGCGAACGCCGACAGGATCGACCACGGTCGCGTACGCGCGCGCGGTATCGCAGCTGGGGGATCGACTGCAGCGAACAGGTACCCCAGCCCGGAGTTCGCCCCCGACTGCTCGGCGAACACCGCGCCGATCACGGCCACGATGACGGCGATCTTGGCGCCGGTGAACACCCCGGGCAGCGCCGTCGGCAGCTCGATCGACCAGAACACGCGCCGCCGCGGGGCGTCGAAGGTCCGCATCAGCTTGAGCAGCTCGGGATCGACGGAGGCGAAGCCCGCCAGCGTGGTCACCACGATCGAGAAGAACGAGACGAGCGCGATCACCACCAGCTTGGGCAGGATCCCGAAGCCCAGCCACAGCACGAGCACGGGCGCGAGCATCGGGATCGGGATCGTCTGCGAGGCGATCAGCAGCGGGTAGACGGCCGCGCGGACGGTCGCGAAGAAGTGCATCGCGATCGCCAGGGCGAGCGCCGCCACGGCGGCCACGACGATGCCGAGCACGATCTCCTCGGCGGTCACGAGGAAGTTGGACCACAGCAGCGCCGCGGTCGTCGTAGAGCGACTGGGCGACGGCGTGGGGGGCGGGCAGGATGAGCGGGTCGGCGCCGCCCAGGTCGACGTACAGCTCCCAGATGCCGAGCAGGCGCGACGACGACCGCCAGCGGCCGCCAGGCGCGCGGCCAGCCGCCGGCTCACGCGGGCGACTCCCAGGGCGCGCCAGGACCTGCTCGCGCAGCTCGACGATCTCCGGGTCGGTGCGCCGGCGGGGCCGGGGCTGCGGGACCTCGCACGGTGGCCACGGTCCGGCCGGGACGCGGCGAGATGACCACCACCCGGTCGCCGAGCACGACCGCCTCCTCGACGTCATGGGTGACGAGCACCACCGTGCGCGGCTCGGTCTCCAGCACGTGGCCCAGCCATCCCTGCATCTCCACGCGGGTGATGGCGTCCAGCGCCGCGAACGGCTCGTCGAGCGCCAGCACCGGCTTGCCGGCCAGCAGCGAGCGCAGGAACGAGACGCGCTGGCGCATCCCGCCCGGAGAGCTGCGCCGGGCTTGCGTCTGCTCGAAGCCGGCCAGGCCGAACCGCTCGAACCACGGAGCCGCCTGCGCGCGGGCCTGGGCGCGGGAGACGCCCCGCGCGCGCAGCGCGAGGCCGGCGTTGTCGAGGGCGCTCAGCCACGGCAGCAGCAGGTCGCGCTGGGGCATCAGCGCCGCCGGCGCGCTGGTCACCGCGCCCGCGTCGGGCGCCTGCAGCCCGCAGATCAGCTCCAGCAGCGTCGTCTTGCCGCAGCCGCTCGGGCCGACGACGGTGACGATCTCGCCGGGGCCGGCGCGTCAGCGACACGTCCGCCAGCGCCTGCGACCGGCGCGCGCGCCGGGCCGCGAAGGTCCTGCTCGACGTGCTCCACCTGCACCGCTGCGGTGCCGCGAAGCTCGCGCGGCCCCGTGGGCGGAGCCTCGATCATCGCGTCATCTCCCTCCGCGGGCATTACCCCACAGGTTCGAAGGGTCAGCGCCGGGTCGCCATCGGCCGGAGCCGGGCGTGGGGCGCTATCTCAGCCGGCGTGCCCGCCAGCCCCCCTGGGTTTGCTCGTGTCGGCGGCGGATGCTACCGCGCGCCGGACGTGCCGACGCGGCCGGCGACGTCGGCCATCAGGCGACGAGGGGCTGGGTGAGCGCCTTGACGAACTCCTCGAGCTGGTCGGTGCGCCAGCACTCGAACGCCGTGCAGTGCTCCTCGTAGGCGGAGATCACGGAGTCGCCGTAGTTCCAGTACAGCCGCGGCTCGGGGTTCAGCCAGAACGTGCGCCCGGCCCGGGCGGTGATCGCCGCGAACACGTCGTCGCGCGGCGGGCGGCCGTTGGTGCGCGCGTCGCCGAGCACGATCACCGTCGCCCGGGGGTGCAGCTCGTCCTCGATCAGCGCCGAGGAACTCCGTCCACACCCGGCCGTAGTCGGTGTAGCCGGAGATGTCGGCCACGCCGGCGTCCTTGGAGACCGCCTCGCGACGCGGCCCGGAAGTCGCGCTCGCGCTCGAACACCTCGGTGACCTCGGAGATCCGCTCGATGAACACGAACGAGCGCAGCTTGCGAAACGAGTCGTGCAGCGCGTGCAGGACGCTGAGGAAGAAGGTGCTGGCGCTGGTGACGCTGGTGGAGACGTCGCACAGCACGAAGATCTCGGGCCGGCGCGGGCGCCGCGGGCGGTACTTGAGCTCGACCGGCACGCCGCCGGTCTGCAGCGAGGCGCGCATCGTCCGCCGCACGTCGACGTGGGCGTGGCGCTTGCGGCCCTTGAGCTCGTGGCCCTGGGTGGCCAGGCGCCGCTTGAGCTGGGCGACGACGCGGTGCACGGCGGCCAGGTCCTGGATCGGGCCGGTGGGCAGCGCGCGGTCGAGCTCGGTCAGCGGCCGCTTGGGCGGCAGGCTGGCCGTGCGCTCGATCATCGCGCGCTCGAGCTCGCGGCGCAGATGCTGCTCGAAGCGGCGCAGCTGCTCGCGCGGGACGCCGTCGCGGCGCGGGTCGTCGGCCGGCAGGTCGGGCTGGGGCTCGGTGCGCAGGCCCAGCGCGCGGCGGATCCGCTGCACGTCGACGCCGAGCACCCCCGAGCCCTCGCCGCGGCCGAAGGCGGCGATGGCCAGCCGCGCCAGGTCGCGCAGCTGCGGCGTCGGAGCCCTCCTGCAGCGCGGCGGCGATCTGCTGGCGCAGCGCGTCGAGGTCGAGCTCCAGATCGCCGCTGGCGCCCTGCGCCGCCGGCGCTCTCGGTGATGTTCTGGCGGCTGGCCTCGGCCTCGGCGGCGCGGAAGAAGAAGCGCTCGAACACCAGGTCGAACACCCGCCGGTCCTCCGGCGACTTGGCCAGCGTGGCCGCCAGCGCCTCCTTGAAGTCGGCCTGGCCGGTCCAGCTGATGTGCTCGAGCGCCGCGAAGGCGTCGAGCAGCTCGGAGGTGCCGAGCGCCATCCCCTCCTCGCGCAGCTCCTCGGCGAAGGCCAGCAGCTGCCCGTCGAAGCCGCCGGGCCCGCGGTCGGGGATCTCGGCGTAGAGCTTGCCGCCCGGTGGCTCGGGCACGCGGCGGTCCGCGGCCGCCTAGGCGGCGGACTCCTGGAGCTTGACGCCGACCCGCGCGGCGACCGTGTCGAGGTCGGTGCGGTGCTTGACGATCACGCTCATCGTCTGGCGGAAGGTCTCGGCGTCGATGTCGGTGGCGCCCAGCAGCAGCAGCGCCCGGGCCCAGTCGATCGACTCGGCGATGCTCGGCGGCTTCTTGAGGTCGAGCTCGCGCACCTGGTGGACGATCTCCACCAGCTTGCGGGCGATCGTCTCGTCGAGGCTCGGGCGAGTGCAGGCGGACGATCTCGCAGCTCGTGCTCGAGCTCGGGGTAATCGAGCCACAGGTACAGGCAGCGGCGCTTGAGCGCCTCGGTCAGCTCGCGGGTGTTGTTGGAGGTGAGCAGCACGACCGGCTGGGTGCGGGCCTCGATCCGGCCCAGCTCGGGGATCGAGATCTGGAAGTCGGAGAGCAGCTCGAGCAGCATCGCCTCGAACTCCTGGTCGGTCTTGTCGATCTCGTCGATCAGCAGCACCACCGGCTCGGGCGAGGCGATCGCGGTCATCAGCGGCCGGGGGAGCAGGAACTCCTCGCCGAAGATGTCGTCCTGGACGTCCTGCCAGCCGGCGTCGTCGGACTCGGTCTGGATGCGCAGCAGCTGCTTGCGGTAGTTCCACTCGTACAGCGCCTTGGCCTCGTCGAGGCCCTCGTAGCACTGCAGGCGCACCAGCGTGCGGTCCAGATACTTGGCCAGCGCCTTGGCCAGCTCGGTCTTGCCGACCCCGGCCGGACCCTCGACCAGCACCGGCTTGCCGAGCTTGGTGGCCAGGAACGAGACCAGCGCCGTGGACTCGCCCGGCAGGTAGCCGACCTCGCGCAGGCCGGCGGCGACGTCCTCGACGGTGTTGGGCTGGAGTTCGGTGGTGGCGGTCATCGCTGTCTGTCAAATATAGGGTTCGCCGATCGGAATGCTTCTCGCCGGCGCCTCCCAGCAGTCCGAGCTGCACGCCACGATCGCCGCTCTGGTCGTCGGCCTGGCCATCGGCGTGTTCGGCCACATCATCCGCTCGCGGCCCTGATCCTGACCGGGATCCTGATCATCGGCGTGGTCAGCGCCTACTTCTCGTTCGTGCTCCAGCCGGGCTGAGGCGTTCGGCGCGCCGGTGGCGCTTTGGGGTGGGGCGGGCCGGCGGACGCCTGGGCGGGGCCGGTCGGGCGGGCCGGGCCGCGGCGGTGGACCGGGGCGCGGTGGCGAGCGCGCCGGCGACGGATGTTGCGCTCGCGTCCGTCCGCCGGGCGGCGGGCAACATCGCTCCGTCCCACGGCGGAGGCATGTCGCGCTCGCCTGTGCCGGGCGCAGCGGTGAGTCGCAGCGCCTCGCGCCGTCTGGGATCGGACCGCGCACCGTCGCAGGGCGCCGAGCTGCCAGCCGCCGAGGCGGGCGGTCGGTCGCGGCGCGCGCGGCGGACGGTCGAGCGGCGTCGGTCGCCGTCGGTGGCAGCGCGATGCTGCGCGGGCGCCGCCGCTCGGGCACCGCGCGGCCGGGGCGGTCGCGAGCGGCGCAGGTCGCGCGGTCGGCGGCCCGCGGCGGGCGCGCGTCGCCTCATCGAGTCGCGCCGTGCCGCTCGGCGGATCCGGCGACGCGTCGCACCGGCGGCGGCGGCTCGCAGCGGGAGCGGTCGCTCTCGAGCTGCAGCCAGGTCTCCTCGGTGCGCGCGCTCGATCGCCGAGACCGCCGCGCGCGGCGGCGGCGGAGCGGCGTCGCTCGCGGCGGCCGCGCCGCCGGAGCGTCCCGTCGCCGGCGGGCGCGCCGCTCGCCGGGCAGCGCGCGGCTCGGGCTCGTGGGCGCGGCGGATGCGCAGGCCGGCGTAGGTCAGCAGCCCGGCCACCGCCAGGGCGACGAAGATGCCCCACTCGATGCCCGGAGGTCGTGCTGTACAGGCCGTGACCGGCGGTGCCCTCCTTGTCGAACATGCGCCAGACGATCAGCAGGCACGTCCAGCCGCCGGCCACCGTGACCACGTCCCGTCCCCGCCGGGCACGTGGAAGGCCTGGCCCTCGGCCCGGACGAACAGCAACAGCAGCACCCCGGCGGCGACCAGCAGGACGGCCGCCTCGACGAACGAGAACGCGCCCCAGCCCGTCATCGACTCGCTGAGCGACCGCAGGCTGGTCACGCCGCGGGCGATCACCGTCTCCTGATACCAGGGCAGAAACAGGGTGACGAACAGGCCGACGCGCCGCCAGCGCGGCCAGCCGCCGCTCGGAGGGCAGCGCCTTCCAGACCCGGATCAGCCGACCCGAGATGCCGCCGATGGCGTCGACGACCGCCTCCAGGCGAGGGGAGCCTGCGCTCGGAGCCGGACGGTCGCCCCGCGGCTCGCGGGGGACGGGCGCGCTCGCGACGGGACTCACGTGCTCGATGCGACCGCACCCGCTCCGGCCGCCGCGCCCAGCCGGGCCATGAGCACCCCGGCGTCGTGCTCGGAGACGGGGCGGATCTGACCCTGGAAGGCGAGCGTCCAGTGCTCGGGCGGCCACTTGGCGACGTGCTCGAGCTCGCCGGCCAGGTTCTCCGCGGGGATCCAGTCGGGCTCGTCGAGCACCAGCTCGGGCGAGGTCGGAAACCGCCACGGGTAGGCGTCCACCTTGCCCGGCTTGCCCGGCCAGATCTTCTCGCGATCCTCGTAGAGCTCGCCTTCGACGTGGATGCTGGCGGCGAACGCCTTGACCCGGGTCAGGTAGAGCACGATCCGGTCGCCGGGCTCGATCTGCAGGGCGCGGTTGCGGTTGCGCTCCTTGAGCCCGATCACGCCGAAGCCATGGGCGGCGGTGGCGGCATGATTCTCCGGCGACCCGGTGAGGATCCAGGTGCGGGACACGGCCTGAATTGTAGGCGCCGGGCCGGGCGGCTCCCGCCGCCGGGCGGCCGCGAAGGCCGCACCGCAGCGACTCAGAGAATCGGGATGTCCTGGACCGTGGCGGGCTCGCTCGCTGGCGCTCGCTGCGCTCCAGATACCAGTCGATCAGCGCCCGCACGGCCATCAGCACCTCGCGCACGGCTTCGGTCAGGCGCTGCTGGAGCTCCGGCGGGATCCGGTCGCGCAGGGCACCGAGGATCCCGAGCAGCAGTTCGATCTCGCCGCCGCCGCGCCGGGCGGGTCCGCCGTCGGCCGGGAGCTGCCAGCCGGCGGCGGGATGCGCGGCGTCGCCGCCCGATCCAGCCCGGGCCGCCGGCACCGGCTTCCGAGCCGCCTGGACCGCCGAGCCGCGAGCCGCCGGAGCCGCGGCCGCCACGGTCGCGTCGGCGAGCAGCCGCTCGGCCGCCTGCGCCGCGCGATCCAGGCGCTCCTCGAGCCGGCGCAGGACGTCGGCCTCGGTCTCGCGCCGCTGGGGTCCTTCGCCCGCCACGCCGCCGTCACTTCGTGTCATCGCCGTCTCTCATCACTCGTGGCACACCTTAGGCGCCGCAGCGCGAACCCCTCGCGGCGGCCCCTCCGGCGATACCCGTCGCGCCCGGGCTCACCCATCGAATCTGATCTGCAGCGCGCCGTCGGTGAAGGTGGCGGCCGCCGGCTGCATGGCCGCCATCGCCGGGGGCAGCATGATCGTTCGCCGCTGGCCCGCCGACGCCCACCACGAGCTCCAGCCCGATCTTCTTCAGCGAGATGTCGCCCTTCTCGGCGAACGGCAGCGACGAGCCGCAACAGCGCGCCGTCGTCGAGCACCTCGAGCTCCTGGGCGAGCGAGTCGTGGAGCACCGCGCCGGCCTCCTGCTCGGCGGAGAACAGCTCGGCCGGCCAGCCGGTCGAGCATCTCGGGACCGACCACCTCCTGCTCGAAGTAGGGCGCGCACAGCACCGGCACCGGGGCGAAGGCCGAGCGCACGAGGTCCATGTGCTCCTCCTGGACCCGCCGCCAGGCCGCGAAGTAGTCGCCGACGTCGGCGGGGAACAGGCGGTTGACCACCACCGCGTCGGTCAGGTAGCCGTACAGGTTCAGGTAGGTGAAGGTGCGCATCGCCTCCCCGATGACCATCTTGTCGGGGTTCATCACCAGGCGGATCGTGCAGCGGCTGCGGTCGCGGAGGATCTCGTTCATGGCGATCAGGTTCTGCGACAGCCGCTCGATGTCGGCGAACACCGCCTGGCTGGGCAGCGAGATGTCGAGCAGCGAGCGGGCGATCGGGCGCGCGGCGGCCAGGATCTGCTTCTCGAACGGGAACACCTTGTCGATCCACCAGCGGGCGACGTCGGGAAAGGACAGCAGGCGCAGCGTCTCGCCGGTGGGGGCGCAGTCGACGACGATCGCGTCCCACTCGCCGGAATCGTTGTGAGCCTGGAGGCGCAGCAGCGAGAACAGCTCGTCCATGCCCGGCGGCACGGTCAGCTCCTGGGCCGAGATGCGATCGACTCCGCGCTCCTGCAGCAGCTCGCCGAGCCAGTCCTGCACCCCGGCCCAGTGGCGCTCCATCTCCTCCTGGGCCTTGACCTCCTGGCCCCACAGGCCGTCGGACGACCGCCACCGGCTCGGCCGCCAGCTCGGCCCCCAGCGACTCGGAGAGGCTGTGCGCCGGGTCGGTGGAGATCACCAGCGTCCGCAGGCCCGCGGCGGCGCAGCGGCGGGCCGTGCAGGCGGCCACCGACGTCTTGCCGACGCCGCCCTTGCCCGTGTAGAGGATCGTGCGCGGCCTCATGGCGGGGCGAGTCTACGGACCCGCTCGCGCCACCGGGCCGTCAGCGGTGCACGGTGAGGGTGCCGGTCACCTTGGCGAAGTTGCCCGCCAGATCGGTGGCGTCGAGGGTGACCGAGTAGTCACCGCCGGCGCGCAGCGCCGGCACGGTGAAGTGGTCGACCCCGTAGCCGAAGCTGGCGCTCGTGTACAGCGGCGTCGAGGAGCCGCGGCGGACGACGATCCCGACGTGGGAGGCCTTGGAGAGCCGGAAGCGCAGGACCGAGGCGTGGCCGGCCCGGACGCCGGTGGTCAGCTGGGTCGAGCACCGGCGGGGTGGTCAGGTCCGCCGTGAAGTGCTGGGCGGTCGTGCAGTACACGGGCGTGCCGCGTGCGGGTGCACAGCTGCTGCAGGAAGCCGGTGACCAGCTCGTGGTAGTCCAGGCTGTCCTCGACGCCGGGCTGGTAGAGCGACCAGGCGCCGGTGTCGAACTGCGGGCACCTCGAGCTGGGCCTCGGCGTTGCCGCGGGCGAACAGCCGCTTGGCGGCCGCGTTGCCGCTGACCTGACCGAAGTCGTAGAGGCCGATCAGCGTCTGCAGGAAGGCGTTGATGATCGAGAGCCGGGAGCGAAGGTGTACTGCAGGAAGCGCGTGCCGGCGGCGTGGTCGCGACGTTGACGCCCGGCCGGCGGGGGCTTGGTGAAGATCGGCATCGCCCGGGCTGGCCACGTTGAGGTAGGTCGGGTCCTTGGTGGCCTGGTAGGCGCGGGCCAGGGCCTCGAGCGCGGTCGCCTGCGACATGGCGCTCGTCCACGGCGGCGAGCCGCCGTCGAAGCTGAAGTAGTACTCCCAGGCCAGGCCGCCGCCGCGCTGGGCGGCCAGCGGGATCAGCTGGGCGAGCACCTTCTCCATCTCGGGATAGGAGGCGGCGCCGGCGGTGTACAGCGCGTCGGCCTTGGAGAAGCTGCCCAGCACCTGGATCTGGATGCCCTGGCCGGGGTAGTACTCCCAGACGATCTCCGAGCCGGCGATCTCCACGCGCTGGCCGTAGGAGAGCAGCGGGCCGTGCGCCCACCACTGCCGGTTGGCGGCCAGGGTGGCCATCAGCGCCGGCAGCCGCGAGGCGGTCAGCTGCCGCGAGGCCGCGATCTCGTGCAGGGTCTCGGTGACCGCGGTGCAGCTCCGCGCGACGGGTGCCGCTGAGGTGCTGCTCCTCGGTCAGGGCCGCCCGGTAGCCGGCGGAGTCGGCTCGCTGGGTGGTGGCGTCGATGGCGCCGCTGCGGCGCAGCCGGGCGAGCTCGTGAGAACACCGTGCGCTCGGCGGCGGCCGCTTGGCGGCGGCCGCGCGCGCATCCGCCGCCGCGGCGCCAGGCCGGCTGGGCGGCGTGATCGCCGGCCCGGTGACGTACGGGTCGTTGCGCGCGGTCACGCGCCCGTCGTGGCCGAGGACCAGCACCGGCGCCGCGGCCGCGGTCTACGGGAAGGCGGCGACAGCGAGCAGGATCAACAGGCTCCTGCGCACGGGCGCGATGCTACATTCGCGCAGTCGCGGGGGCCACCACTGAGGAGGAAGTTGCATGTCTAAGAGGCTTGGACCCGTCATCGCCGCGATAGTTGCGGTCCTCGCCCTGGCCGCCTGCGGATCGAGCAGCAGCTGCAGCGGCTCGTCGGGCGACGCCCAGTCGCTGCTCAAGCAGACGTTCTCCAGCGGCCACACCGTCAAGAGCGGCGTCCTGGCCTTCAACCTGTCGCTCAAGCCGACCGGCTCGAGCACGCTCTCGACGCCGATCACCCTCAGCCTCAGCGGCCCCTTCCAGAGCCGGGGCAGCGGCAAGCTGCCGCAGTCGGACTTCACGATCGGCATCAGCGGCGCTCGGCCGCCACGGCGAGCTGGGCGTGGTCTCCACCGGCACCGCGGGCTATGTCACCCTCCAGGGGAGCAACTACCAGCTGCCCGCAGGCCGACTTCCAGAAGCTCGAGCAGAGCTTCTCGCTCGAGCGGCTCCAGCGGCTCGGCGACCGGCCTCTCGCAACTGGGCATCAACCCGCTGCACTGGCTGACCACGCCCAGCGTGGTGGGCACCGAGACGGTCGGCGGCGCCTCCACGACCCACATCCGCTCCGGCGTCGACGTCACCACGCTGATCGCCGATCTCAACACCTTCCTGGCCAAGACCGCCAAGAACACCAGCGCCGGCGCGGCGGGCATTCCGACGCAGATCCCGCAGGCGACCCAGCAGAAGATCGCCGCCGCGATCAAGCACGCCACCGTCGACGTGTGGACGGGCAAGAGCGACAAGACGCTGCGCAAGCTGTCGCTGAACCTCAGCGTGCCGGTCACCGGGCAGGTCTCGACCGAGCTCGGCGGCATGACGCTCGGCCGCGCATCGGCCTGACCGTGCAGTACTCCAAGCTCAACCAGCCGCAGACGATCGCCACGCCGACGGGCGTGCGCCCCTACAGCGAGTTCACCGCCAAGCTGCAGTCGATCGGCCAGGCAGCTGGAGTCGACCCTCGGCGCGGGACTGGGCGGTGCCTCAGTCGGGCAGCGGCAGCGACGGCGACCGCCCCCAGCTCGAGCGGCTCGGGGGCCTCGGCGGCCGGGGTGTCGAAGTACAGCGGCTGCATCCAGAAGGCCAACGGCGACGTGACCAAGATGCAGAAGTGCGCGTCGCTGCTCAACGGCGGCTGAGCGCGCCGCCCGCGCGGGCCGAGAGCTGACTCGCGCGTCCTCGCGCCCGGCGTCCTGGTGGTCGGCCTCGAGCTCGTCGTCGGTGTCCGTGTCGCCCTCGTCCTCGTCCTCGGCCGATCCGGCGTGCAGATGGACCTGGAAGGCCTCGAGCAGCTCGTCGCGCCGGTTCTCGTCGATCGGCACCTCGTCGGAGATGAGCACCCAGTCGGCGCCTTCGGCGTCCTCCATGTTGAAGATCTCCGAGTCGAGCTCGGGAGAGTCGTCGACGACGAGCACGACCTCGGTCTGCGGGTTGAAGTAGGTACCCGGGCGGTTGACGAGCTCATCGAGCTCAAGGGTGCGTAGATCGGCCATATGGGCGAGCAGCCTACTTCATCTCCCGCCGAGCTCGGCGATCTGGCGCTCCACCTCGGCCTCGACATCGAGCGCCGGCTCGCCGCGCCGGGCGCGGCGGTGGTTGCGGGCGATGACCAGGTCGCGGATCTCCTCGCGCAGCTCGGCGTCGACGGCCGGCAGCGGGGGCGGTCAGCCGGCGCAGCTCCTGCTCGACGTCGATCTCCGCCTCGCCGCGCCGGCGCCGGCGGGCGTTGCGCGCCTCGAGCATCTGACGGACCTCCTCGTCGCGCTCGGCCAGCGCTGAGCTCCGCTCGCCGGGCCGGGCCGGGGCGGCGGCATGCTCGGAGTCGAGCACCAGGTGATCCTTGCCGTACTCGTCCCAGGGCGGCGGTTGAGCAGCAGGGCGACGACGCCGCCGACCAGCCGACGGCGCACACGACGTAGATCACCGTGGCGAACGCGCCCTGCATCGACCGATTGTCGCGAATTTGTCGCATCGGCCCGTTGCGCGGCTCGGGGTTCGTGGGTATCCTCCCCACAAGATCATTGACTGACTAGTCAATCGACAGCGTCACCAAGGAGAATCCAGTGGTTGATTTCACGCTCACTGACGAGCAGAAGAGCATGCGCGAGATGGCGCACGACTTCGCCGAGAAGGAGATCCGGCCGGTCGCCTGGGAATACGACCGCGAGGGCACCTGGCCGCAGGAGATCCTCAACAAGGCCTGGGAGCTGGGCCTCATGAACAACCACCTCCCGTCCGAGTACGGCGGGCCCGGGTCTGGGCTACCTCGACGGCGTGATCATCGAGGAGGAGATCGCCTGGGGCTGCTCGGGCATCGGCACCTCGCTGTCCTGCAACGGCCTGGCCACCGCGCCGGTCCTGCTGGCCGCCTCCGAGGAGCTCAAGAAGGACTACATCGGCCGCCTGTCCGAGGCGCCGCTGTTGGCCTCCTTCTGTCTCACCGAGCCCGACGCCGGCTCCGACGTGTCCGGGATGAAGACCACCGCCGTCCGCAAGGGCGACAAGTGGGTCATCAACGGCTCGAAGTGCTTCATCACCAACGGCGAGTACGCCAACTGGTACACCGTCTACGCCAAGACCGACAAGGAAGCCGGCCACCGCGGCATCTCCTGCTTCATCGTTCCCCGTGACGCCGGCGTCGTCGTCGACAAGCACGAGGACAAGATGGGCCAGCGCGCCTCCAACACGGCGACGATCAGCTTCAACGACGTCGAGATCCCGGCCGACCACCTCGTCGGCGAGGAGAACAAGGGCTTCAAGATCGCGATGATGACGCTCGACCGCACCCGTCCGGGCGTGGCCGCGATGGGCGTCGGCGTGGCCCGCGCGGCGATGGAGTTCGCCATCGACTACTCCAAGGAGCGCGTCCAGTTCGGCGTGCCGATCGCCATGCACCAGGCGATCCAGTTCATGATCGCCGACATGGCGACCAAGGTTCACCTGGCCCGCCTGGCCACCTGGAACTCGGCCGTGCTGCTCGACCAGGGCAAGCGCAACACGCTCGAGTCCTCGCACGCCAAGCGCTTCGCCGCCGACACCGCGATGGAGGTCACCACCGACGCCGTCCAGGTCTACGGCGGCTACGGCTTCATCAAGGAGTACAAGGTCGAGAAGCTGATGCGCGACGCCAAGATCCTGCAGCTCTACGAGGGCACCGCCCAGATCCAGCGGCTGGTCATCGCCCGCGAGACGCTGCTGCCGCGTCGCGCCGACGTGCGCGAGACGGCCGGCATCAACGCCTGACCCGTCGTCAGCGCAGCTCTCCCGCCAGCAGTCCGTAGACGAACACGTCGGCGCGGCATCCGTCGCGCAGCTGCTGGTGGGAGCGCTGCCGTCCTTCGCGGCGAAAGCCGCAGTGCTCGGCGACCCGCTGGGAGGCGCGGTTCTCGACCTCGGTGGAGAGGGCCAGCCGCGCCAGGCCGAGCTCGGCGAAGGCCCAGGCGGCCAGCAGGCGCACCGCCCCGCGGGCCGCGCCGCGGCCCCGGCCCTGCGGGACCCAGCCAGTAGCTGAGCGTCCCGATGCGGTTGCGGCGATGAAACCCCCACAGGGCGATCGAGCCGATCGCCCGCGGGTCGTCGTCGATCGTCACCGCGAGTTCCAGCCGCTCGCCCGCTCGGCGCTCGCGCTCCAGCGCGGCCAGCCACGTCGTGAGCCTGCGCGGCGTCGCCGGGCAGGGAGTAGCGGTAGCGGTGCACGAGCTCGTCGCGCGGCGGCGGCGAGGAGATCCGGCAGGTCGCCGAGCACCCACGGGCGCAGGGTGACGTGGCCGTCGGAGAGGGGCGGCTCGGGCAGCGGCAGCTCCCGGCGCGGCGCCCGGAGTCCGTCGGTCGCCGATGATTGACTGGGTCCCATGCTCGCCAAGGTACTGCTCCTGGCCGTCGGTGCCGCCGGCGGCCTCGTCCACAGCACGGTCAGCTCACGCGTCGTGCAGCCCCAGCCGCCCGCCGGAAGCTGTCAGGCCCGGGGAGCGGACCGTTCTCGCTTCCCGACCCGCGCTGCACCCCTGGCGCCATCGACCCGGCCGTTCGCCAGTCGACGATCGACCGCACCATCTGCGTGTCCGGCTACACGGCTCGGATCCGCCCGCCGGAGTCCATCACGGAGGCCGAGAAGCGGCTGAGCCTGCGCGCCTACGGCGACCGGGGAGCCCTGCACGACTACGAGTACGACCATCTGGTGTCGCTCGAGCTGGGCGGGGCGCGCAACGACCCGCGCAACCTGTGGCCCGAGCCCGGAGCCAGCCCGAATCCCAAGGACGCGCTCGAGACCCACTTGCATGCCGAGGTGTGTGACGGGCGCATGAGCCTGACCGAGGCGCAGCTGACGATCGCCCGCCACTGGGTCAGCGCCTACCGGCGCTACCGCCGTGGGCGCTGACGGCCTCCCCGGCTCACAGCCAGCCCTTGCGGCGGAAGAAGACCGCGAAGCCGACGACGGAGACGACCAGCAGCCCGATGCCGAACACCCAGAAGGTCCAGGTCTTGTCGATCAGGTGCGTGGTCAGGTAGGCGAAGTTCTGGCCGAAGAAGCCGGTGAGGAAGGTCAGGGGCAGGAAGATGGTGGCGATGATCGTCAGCTGCTTGTTGACCTCGCCCTGCTTGTTGGCCACGGTCGAGAGGTACATGTCCGTCGCTCCCGAGAGCAGGTCGCGGTAGGAGTCGACCAGTTCCGAGATGCGGATGAGGCCGTCGTAGAGGTCGCGGAAGTAGAGCTTGTCGTCGGTCTCCAGGCCGGGGAGCTCGGCGATCCGGTCGGCATTGCGCTGGAACATGTCCCGCATCGGCGCGATCACCCGCCGCATCGCCACCAGATCCCGCTTGACGGAGAAGATGCGCTGAAGGTCCTCCGTGGAGGGATCGGCGATCACCTCCTGCTCGATCGTGTCGATGTCGTCGTCGACGCGGGCCAGCACCGGGAAGAACGTCGAGGTGATGGCATCGAGGATCTTGTAGACGAGGAACTGCTCGGAGCGCACATCCTGATCGCTGTAGCGCTCGCGCAGGTCGCGCAGGGCGTCGAAGGGCCGGCGGTGGATGGTCACCACGGCGTCGCCGCTGATGATGATGTGCACCTCGCGCAGCAGTGAGCTGCCCGCCTCGGCCCCCGGATCGACGCCGAAGACGACCATGAACATGTACCCCTGGTACTCCTCGATCTTCGGTCGCTGCTCGAAGGTGCGCGCATCCTCCAGGGTCAGCGGGTGCAGGCCCGATCTGCGTGGCGATCTCCCGCAGGTCCGGCTCCGAGGGACCCTCGAAGTCGATCCAGACGAAGTGCTGGGATTCGATGTGGGCGGCGAGCGTCGTCGTGCGCCGGGTTGTGCAGGCACTGCACGCGCACCGCGGTGACCGCGCCACTGCCGGATCGCCGGCGCTCACCTCGCGGACGCTACCAACCGGCGGCGACGTCGGGCGGAGGCGAGGGCCCTCCGGACGTCACGACCCTCCCGGTCGTCAGGACTTGGTCGTCATGGCGTGGATGCCGAGAACCACGGCCGCCAGCAGAACAGCCCGGCGACGAGCGCCAGGCCGTAGTTGAGGACCCGCACGCCGCCGCTGTCAGTGTCCTGGGCGCGCGACACGCCGAGCAGCAGGATCCCGAAGGCGATCGCGCAGCCCGCGCCGCCCGCCAGCGAGGCCACGATGATCTTCCACAGGGCGGCGGTGTCGACGATGGGATCGGCGAACGAGAGCATCAACGCCTCCTAGGCGGCTGCGGCGACGGGTTGCTGGGCACGCGTGGCCCTCCTGCTCGGGCGTGACGTGGGTGCGGTCGAGGTCGTCGGCGCCGATCTTGTTGCGCTGGGCGAGGACGAACAGGCCGGCGGCGGCGAGCGCCGCGAGCACCGCCATCACGATCGTGCCGCCGCTGCTGTTGTCGCCGAACAGGCGCGCGATCTCCCAGGCGATCGCGCCCATCACACCGGCGGCGGGGATCGTGAACAGCCAGGCGGTCGCCATCTGGCCGGCGACGCCCCAGTGCACGCTCTCGAGCTTCTTGCCGGCGCCGGCGCCCATCACGCCGCCGGAGACGACGTGGGTGGTCGACAGCGGATAGCCGTAGAACGAGGAGGAGAGGATCACCGCGGCGCTGGCCGCCTCGGCGGTGAACCCCTGCGGGGACTCGATCTCCGTGATCCGGTTGCCCATCGTGTTGATGATCCGCCAGCCGCCGATGGCGGTGCCGAGCGCGATCGCCAGCGCGCAGGCCAGCTTGACCCAGAAGGGGACGTAGAAGTGACCGGCGCTGATGTCGCCGTGGGCGATCAGGGCCAGGGTGATGACGCCCATCGTCTTCTGGGCGTCGTTGGTGCCGTGCGCCAGGGAGACGAGGGCGGCGGAGCCGATCTGCCCGTAGCGGTAGCCGCGGCGGGCTTCGCCCTCACGGAGCAGGCGGATCAGCCGGTACACGACATAGGTCCCGATCGCCGGCGACCAGGAAGCAGATGATCGGGGAGAGGATCGCGGGGGCGATCACCTTCTCCAGGATGCCGTGGAAGTTGACCGCGCCCGAGCCGCTGGCCACCAGCGTCGCTCCGATGACCCCGCCGATGAGGGCGTGGCTGGAGCTCGAGGGCAGCGTCAGGTACCAGGTGATGAGATTCCAGAGGATCGCGCCGATGAGCGCCGCGAACACCAGCGTCAGCCCGTCGCCCTTGGCGAGCACCGTCGGATCGACGATCCCCTTGGCGATCGTGGCCGCCACCTTGATGGAGACGAACGCCCCGACGAGGTTGAGCACTGCCGACATGAGCACCGCCACGCGCGGCTTCAGCGCTCCGGTGGCGATCGAGGTGGCCACCGCGTTGGCGGTGTCGTGAAAGCCGTTGGTGAAGTCGAAGCAGACGGCGGTGACGACGACGAGGATCAGGATGAGCATGGGCCGCAGGCTCCCAGCTGACGCTCGATCGAGATGTGAACAGGTTGTGAACGGGCTACTCGGTCGCGCTGAACTCCCAGATGGCGACGCCCAGCATGACGAGCCCGAGGGCCACGATCACGCCCGCCTCGAGCAGCGTCGGCACGTGCCATCCCCACCAGGTGACGCCGGGATCGAGCGCGCGCCGGGCCGCCGGGGAGATGCTGAGATGGTCAAAGACGATCCGCCGCATCGGGTCGACGGCGTAGGTGAGCGGGTCGATCCGGTTGAGCACGGTCAGCCAGCCGGGCAGGCCGGAGGCGGGGAAGAGCGCGCCGCTGATGAAGAACATCGGCATCACGATCATCTGCATGACGCCCATGAACGACTGCATCTGCTTGATGCGCACGGCGATCATCACGCCGAAGGCGGTGATCGTGAAGGCCAGCAGCAGCTGCAGGGCGAAGATCTCGATGATCAGCAGCGGGGCATAGGGGACATGGACGAGGCCGGCCAGGCAGATGACGATACGCCCTGGAAGCTGGCCACGGTGGCGCCCCCCAGGCACTTGCCGATGACGATCGAGCTGCGGCGCACCGGCGCGACCATCATCTCGCGCAGGAAGCCGAACTCCCGGTCCCACACGATCGAGGCGGCCGAGAACATCGCCGTGAACATGACCGCGATGCAGAGGATCCCCGGGTAGATGAAGGTCTTGAGATCGACGCCGTGGGTGCCGGCGCTCGACAGGCTCTGCAGTCCCGAGCCGAGCACGAACAGGAAGAGCAGCGGCTGCACGAGCGAGGTGGCCATCCGCAGCTTGTCGGAGCGAAAGCGGATGAGCTCACGCCGCCAGACGATCTTGATCGCCCGCAGCTCGGAGGCGAAGCTGCGCCGCGGGACGCTGACGCGGACGATCTCCGGTGGGGCGGACGGCGGGGCGCCGCTGCCGGCGGTGGCCGGGTGCTCGGTGGTGCTCATCGGCGGCCCCCCGTCATCATCTGCATCATCACCCGGTTGCGATGCTTGGAGGAGTCCTCCTCGGCGTCACGGATGGTCGAGCCGGTGTAGGACATGAAGACGTCGTCGAGCGTCGGTCGCGCGACGTTGACCGACCGGATCGGCAGCTCGAACTCGGCGAACAGGCGGGGCACGAACTGCTCGCCCGAGGCGACGCCGAAGACCACCGCGCCCTCGCTGACCTGCGCCTCGACGCCGAACTGGCGGGCCAGGGCGGCGATCGCCGCCGTCGTCGTCGTCGGTGTGGATGGTGATGCGGTCCTTGCCGACGCCCGCCTTGAGCGATTCCGGCGAGTCGAGGGCGACGATCTCGCCGTGGTCCATGATCGCGATGCGATCGCACCACTCGGCCTCGTCCATGTAGTGGGTGGTCATGAAGATGGTGATCTCCTCGCGCTCCTTGAGCTCGCGGATGTAGTCCCAGATCGAGCGGCGGGTCTGCGGATCGAGACCGATCGTCGGTTCGTCGAGGAACAGCACGCGCGGCGAGTGCATCAGCCCGCGGGCGATCTCCAGCCGGCGGCGCATTCCGCCCGAGAAGGTCCCCACCACGGAGTCCTTGCGGTCCCACAGGCCGACCATCTCCATCACCTGGTGCATCCGCGGAGCGACGAGATCGGACTGGACGCCGTAGAGCTCGGCGTGGAGCTTGAGGTTCTGGGCGGCGGTGAGGTAGCCGTCGAGCGTCGGATCCTGGAACACCAGGCCGATGTTGCGACGGACGTCGTCGCGCTCGGTGACGACGTCGTGGCCGGCCACCCGGGCCTCGCCCGACGTCGGTCTGGCCAGCGTGCACAGCATGTTGATGGTCGTCGTCTTGCCGGCGCCGTTGGGACCGAGGAATCCGAACACCTCGCCCGCCGGCACCTCGAAGTCGACGCCCCGCACCGCCCGCACCTCACCAAAGGTCTTGGTGAGGCCGCGGACGGAGATGGCGGGTGCTGCCGACATGGTGCTCGCGGACGTTAGACCGTCGTCGAGGGATCGTCCTCGCCGGCGGTGGGGTCCTCCGCGTCGGCGTCGGTGTCCTCAGCGTCGGGCTCCTCGGCGAGGATCCCGTAGAGGCCGCGCCGCGCCTCGGCGAGCAGCTCCACGGCCCGCGCTCGCTGGGCCTCCGAACCGACGGAGGCGACCTGCCAGGCGGCCTTTCCGAGACCGATGACGAGCGGACCGAGCTCAGTCAGAGCGTCCCCCTCGTCGTTGTCGGCGATCCACGGATCAGGCTCGCCGGCCCGGGTCTCCAGGTGGGAGCGCCCGGCGTCGGTGATCTCGATCTGCTTGGGGTTGGACCCCTCGACGACGCGGACGAGACCCTCGTCCTCGAGCTGAGCGAGCGTGGGATACATCGAGCCGGGGCTCGGGCGCCACTGCCCGTCGCTGCGCTGCTCGATGGCCTGCATCAGCTGGTAGCCGTTGGATGGCTCCTCGGCGAGCAGGCGCAGGACGGCGAGGCGAACGTCGCCGCGACGGCGCCGGCCGCCGCGTCCGCGACCCCGCGGGCCGCGCCCGAAGGGCCCGGGGCCGCCGAACGGTCCGCCGCGCATGCGGCGCAGGGCGATCAGCTCCTCGAGCTCCTCAGGGGAGGGGCGGCCGTGGCCGTGGCCGTGCTTGCCGCGGGCGAACGCCACGCTGGCTGGCGAGCTCCCGGGCGAGGTGCGCCCTCTGGGGCCGCCGCCATGGCGATGCATGGGTGCTTCGTCGTGATGATGGCGTGGTGCGTGTCCCAGGCTCCTCGCCCGGGCCACTCGTGTGCAAATGAATTGCCGGTCATATCTGTGATTCCTTTGGTTGACTATCACGATGCGTCAAAGATATATCGTTACGTATCGTTTGTCAACACAGCTCGGGGCGCCCAGTCTCGCGATCCGGACCAGCCCGGGCGCGGGACCGCGACCAGGGTTCACCGAGGATTGCGAGAGGGCACCCGCTCCGCAGCCTGTGGGGCGCGGGACGGTGCTGTCGCACGACATCTATGGCGCGGCGTCTCTCCACGGCGTGTGGGGCCATGCCGAGATTGCAAGCGCCGAGGCCCCGGGCGTGGGCGGCGCCTGTTGCCGCTGTCCTCGGTCCGTCACGGAGAGCGACGGCGTGTCGTGCCCACGCCCCGGACCGCCGGACAGTAGGCACCAGGTGACGCGTGCGCCGCCGGCTAGCCCGAGCCGCGCTTGCGAATCCAGTCGGCGACCTGCTGGGTGGCGTCACCCATCTGGTTGCCGAGGTTGGTGACGTTCTCGCCGAGCTCGCGGAACATCGCCCGGAAGCGCTCGGCGTAGAACTCCATCGCCTCCGACGCCTCCTCGCGCACGCTGGCGTCGTCGCCCCGCTTGCGGTACTCGCCGCGCAGGATGCGGTCGTACTCGCCGCTCTGGACCCAGCGCATGACCTCGGAGACGCGGCGGACGGCGTTGGAGTGGGTGAGGTTGATCTCGTTGAAGAACCGGCGGACGCGGTCGTGGCTGTCCTCCCAGTTCTCGTACTCCATCGCCTGGGCCATGAAGGCGTCGAGGTCGAGCTGGTCGGCCGAGACGCCGCCGGCGATGACCATCAGGGCGCGGCAGACGATCTGGGGGTCGCGCACCGCCAGCGTCGCCGCCCGGTCACAGCTGAGCTCCGTGCCGCGGCTCCACTCCAGCAGCACGGCGCGCACGGCGCGGACGGGCAGCCCGAGGCCCAGCGGCAGCCCGTTGCCGGCCGCCAGCAGGACGTCGAGCGCCGTGGGTAGAGCACGTGATCAGACAGGATGTGCCCGAGCTCGTGGGCGAGGATCGCCGCTGCTCGCCGGGCCCGAGCTGGAGCAGGAGGTTGGAGCCGATCACCAGCATCGGCTTCTGGGAGCCGATCGTCAGCGCGTTCCAGTTCAGCGACGAGCTGACGTAGAGGTCGTAGTCGTCGGGCATGTCGAGGATGCGGTGCACGCCCCGGTAGGACGCCCACAGCTCGGGCAGCTGGCGCTCGGAGACCCTGACCGAGTTGCCGAGGTAGGACTGGCGGAGCGCCCGTTCGTAGCTGTACTCGACGAGCTTGCGCACGACGGTGTCGAGCATCGGGACCGCCTTGAGCGCTGCGGTGGCGGCGCGGTCGGCGGGATGCTCGTAGGCCTTGGAGGAGATCTCCGGGTAGGGCTCCACGGCGTCGGGCAGGTTGTCGGCCATCTGCGCCGCAGAGCCTACTCCTGCTCGCGACAATCGACGCTATGCGCACCGCCCGCGTCGCCCGGACCTTCGCGGCCTCGGTCCCGAGGCGGAGCGGCTCTGGTACGACACCGCCCGCTGGGCCGACTGGGTCGAGGGCCTGGAGCGGATCGTCGCGGTGCAGGGCGACTGGCCGCGCGCCGGGCGCGGCCGTCAGCTGGGCGTCGGGGCCGGCCGGCCGCGGCCACGTCACAGAGACGGTGATCGCCCACGAGCCCCTGGTCAGCAGACGCTCGAGGTCACCGACGACGCGATCCGCGGCCGCCAGCAGCATCGCCTTCTCGCCCGAGCCGCCCGGCGTGCGCGTCGAGCTGAGCCTCGCCTACGAGCTCCGCCGCCGCTCGCCGGTGACCGCCGGTGATCGACCTGCCTGTTCATCCGCCGGGCGATGGTCGCCTCGCTGGAGCAGACGCTGACGCGCTTCGGCGCCAGCCTGGAGGCGGCCGCCCGCCGCTCCTAGACTCCGGCGCCATGTCGAGCCAGGCCGCCGCGCTGGCGGAGCTGATCCGCGCCGCCGACTCGGTGGTGGCGCTCACGGGAGCGGGCATCTCCGTGCCGTCCGGGATCCCGGACTTCCGCACCCCCGGCACCGGCCTGTGGACGAACGTCGACCCGATGGAGGTCGCCCACATCGACGTCTTCCGGCGCGATCCCGGAGCGCTTCTGGCACTTCTACGGCGATCGCTTCCAGACGCTCGAGCACAAGCGGCCCAACGCCGCGCATGCGGCGCTGGCGCGGCTGGAGGAGGTGGGCCTGCTCGACGCCGTGATGACCCAGAACATCGACCGCCTGCACGCCCGGGCGGGCACCCGCACCCTGATCGAGGTCCACGGCACGATCGAGCACTCGTCGTGTCAGACCTGCGGCACGCGCTACCCGCTGGCCGAGGTGCGCCGGCGCCAGGGCGCCGACGCCGAGGGGTCCCGCGCTGCGCGTGCGGCCGCCCGCTCAAGCCCGACGTCGTCCTGTTCGGCGAATACCTGCCCGTGCAGGCGCTGGCGCGGGCCGAGCAGCTGGCCGAGGGCGCCGATCTGCTGCTGTGCGTCGGCTCCTCGCTGGAGGTCTATCCCGTGGCGCCACTGCCGCAGACGACCCTCGGCGCCGGGGGAAGGTGGCGATCGTCACCCAGGGGCGCACGCCGTTTGACGACCGGGCCGCGGTGCGCTGTCGCGGTGACGTCGTCGACGAGCTGCGAGGCCGTGCTGGCCGCGCTGGCGCCCGAGCGGCGCGCCGCGCCCTCAGGTGTTGGCGACGGCCCGCGCCCGTAGGGCCGCCTGCACGCGGCCCACCGTGAACGAGACCGCCTCGAGCGCGGCCGCGCTGAGCGGACCGGTGAGCGCCGACTGCGCGGCGGCCGCCACCGCCTCGCGCTGCCCGCGCAGCTCCTCGAGGCGTTCGCGAGCGCCTCGCGCCTGGGGGTCGGCTGACAACTCCGCGACGGCGGCGTCGAGCGCGACCAGGAGCTGCAGGGCGGCCTCCCGGGGACGGGCCTGATCGAGGTCGAGGCGGGCGCGCAGGATGAGCTCCTCGCAGGCGAGGGCCGGCTCGCGGGCGGCCAGCACGGCCGCCAGCCGGGCCTGGGGAGCGAGCATGCGGGGCCGCCGGCGGCCAGCGCCGCGCGCCGGAGTCGGCGGCGATCAGCTCGCGGGCCTGCGTCCACAGTCCGTCGGCCACCTCCTCGCCCTCGCCGTAGCCGAGGCGGGCCACCAGCGCCTGGCGGCGGCCCACCGGATGCAGGAAGGGGTCGGCGGAGACGATGCGATACGCCGACAGGGCCCGGTTGAGCGCCACCAGCAACTCCTCCAGCTCGGGCTCGCCGGCCGCCTGGAGCCACGCCGCCGCCTCATGGCTCGAAGGCAGCGGGCGGGCGACGTCGATCACCGTGGCGCGCCCGGTGGGCACCGCCGCCGGCTCGGGCGCGGGCGGGGCCGGGCGCGAGCTCGAACGGCGGCCCAGGCGACGGCGCTCGGGCGCCCCCAGCGTGGCGAACACGATGACATGGGAGGGCGGCGCCTGCGCCCGGCCGTCGGGACGGGCCAGGTAGCGACCGTCGGGTGGCCCCAGCGACCAGGGCACCTCCACCTGGGCAAAGCGAAACAGCACCGTCCCGCCGGGCCGCGGGCTCTAGTGCGTCGAGGAGCTGTAGCCCTTGCGGCGGATCGCGTACTTGCTGGGCGCGATCGGCACCACCGGCTCCGGGATCTGGCTGATGCGATTGATCAGGTGCTCCCACTGTCCGGGCTGCAGGATGCTGCGGATCTGGGCCGACAGCTTCTTGTTGGTCCCATAGTCCGGGGTGTAGGTGATCTGGATCCGGTTCTTGTGGTCGGGCAGGGCCAGCGTGTTGGGCTGGGACTTGTAGGCGATGTCGGAGATGATCTCGTCCGGTCGCATCGAGCCCTGGAGGGTCAACAGGCGGCGGATCGCCATATCCGTGATCGAGCCCGGGCCCTGGTGACCGGCCACCGGGATGTTGTTGATCTTGGAGATGTCGATGCTCTCGCCGGTGGCGCCCTGCTGGTCGGTGCCCGTCTGGGCATTGACGGAGGCGCCGCACTTCAGCCCGGAGACGTAGGGATCCAGACCCGACGCCGACAGGAACTCGATGGTCGCCAGCACCCGGCGGTCGATCTGCCCGGTCTGGATGTCGCGGCGCCCGCAGTTGTAGATCCGGACATGCGGATCGGAGAGGACGCGCAGGGTCAGCTGCTGCTTGGACATGAGCAGCACCTGGCCGACGCGTCGGGTTCTTGGCGCCCGGGCCGTAGAACGGATCGACGTCGGCGGCCCGGTAGACGGCGGTGGCCTCCAGCAGCTTCCAGCCGTCCAGGATCGGCTTGGGGTCGATATCGGGGGCACCCTTGCCGGCGGGCTGGATCGTGAAGTACAGGTGCGGCGAAAGGCCCTGGCTGGGGCCGCCGATGCGGCCCAGGATCGTGCCGGCGATGACGATCGACCCTGCCTTGAGGTGCTTGAGCGTGTACTCCTTCTTGCCGAGGTGCAGGGCGTCGGAGAAGTAGTTCTGAAAGCTCGTCACCTGCTGGCCGGTGTTCTTGAGCTGCAGGTTGCCGCCGGCGGCGAAGGACGCTGCTGCGCGAGGGGTGGGCGAACAGCCGCTCCTTGACCAGCGGGGCGGAGATCGTGCCGGTGTCGCGCGAGGGCCCGGACTCCTTCCCCGGCGTCGTGGGCGCGAGCGGCCGTCTTCTGGGAGCCCGCCGACGCCGCGGCCGTCGGGGCCTTGGCGCCGGCGGTCGCGGCGGCCGAGGCTGTCGCCGACGTCTTGGCCGCGGTGGCCGTCGTCGCGGCGGGCGTCGTCTGCTGCAGACCGGCGGAGGCCGGCGCGCTGGGGGCCTTGATCTTGGGCGCCGCCAGCTCCTGGGCGATGTCCTTGGCGGTGATGCGGACCGGCTTGGGCACGGGGTAGGTCTTGGCGATGCTGCCCAGGTGGGCGTAGGTGTAGATGTTGCCCGTCGAGTCCTGCAGGCGGATGTAGTGGCCAAGCTGGCTGCTGGTGCCGACCTTGACGATCTTGCCGTCGTTGACGGCGATCACCGGCGAGCTCTTCTTGGCGAAGATCGATGTCCCCTTGACGTTGGGGTCGGAGTTGATGGCGATCGCGGCGTTGGAGGTTTTGACCTTGTGCCTGGCCAGTGAGACCACGGAGTTGTCGGCGTACTTGGCAGGGGCGGCCACCGGGAAGTGGCCCTGGACGAGTCCGGTGAGCGCTCCGATCAGCTGCGACGGGATGCCCCCCACCAGCTTGGCCCGCAGCAGGACTGACTGCACGTACCAGCCGGCGTGGTTGTAGGCGAAAATCGCCTGCGAGAGGTTCTTGGAGGCGCCCGCGGCGTGGAGATAGCGCGCGGCGGTGAAGATCGCGTCGACCGGGTTGTACGGGTCGGCGACCCCGTCGCCGTTGGCGTCGACGCCCCACTCCTTCCAGGTGGAGGGGAGGAACTGCATCCAGCCGACCGCGTCGGCCGATGACACGGACAGGTTGCGGCCATAGTCGGTCTCGATCTCGTTGATCCCGGCCAGCACCTGCCAGGGCACCTGGTACTCGATGCCCGCCGCCTGGTAGATCGGGATCAGGAACGGCGGGATCCGGAAGGAGTCGATGAAGAAGTTCGGCACTCCGATCGGTGCCGGCCCCGGCAGCGAGAGCGAGAAGGTCGGGTTCGAGGTCTTGGGCACGCCCTTACCGGAGGGCAGTTGTGCGCTCGGCGAGGTGGTCTTCGTCTTCTTTTTCTTCTTCTTGACCTTGCTCTTGTGCGTCGTCTTGCCCTGCGACTGGTTCGAGGCGGCCGCCCCCGTGGCTCGAGGACTTCTCAGGCGAGGACGAGGTCGGATGGGGGGTGGTGTCCGTCGAGGTGCTCGTCGTCTTCGTGGGCGTCTTGGAGTGTGAAGGTGAGGTCGAGGTTGAGCTCGATGTCGAGGAGCTGGATGAGGTGCTGCTCGAGGAGGAAGAGGAGCTGCTCGATGAGCTCGACGATGGCGTCGAGCTGGCCGTCGTGGAGGTCGTCGAGCTCGAGGCGGCCGCGCAGGCCATCGACTCCGTGGCGACGACGCCGTTGACGGGAAGGTTCAGCGACGAGACCGGCGTCCCGGGCGGGACGTCGACGTTGAACGTCTCCGTCACGCCGCCCACCAGCGTCACCGTGACGGTGCAGGCGTCGGCGGACGCGACGGGGACGAGAGCTGTCGCGAGGACCGCGAGCACAGCTGCGGCGGCGGCGACGATCGCGCGCAGCCTGCGCCCGATGTTCACGGTCGTCCGTCCTGTCCTGCCAGCATCGCCGTACGCCTCTCTCGTCCGTCTACGTGTTCAGCACTGTCGCGGCCGGACGGCACGCTACTGACCCGTAGGGATGTTTGCAATTTCGAACCGCGGCCTTCATCGATACGTCCCTCGCTCCGCGCGCGGGCGCGTGAAGTGGAGCGAACGGCAAGCGCCGAGCCGGCCACCGCGGGGCCCGGGGCTTCCCCCACGGCCGCACGGCCCGTCGCGAGGGGCGAAACTGGTCACACTGAGGTTCAGGTTGAGGGTGAGGGTCGTCCAGGAAAGTGCGTGCCACGGATCGCCGGGTAGAGTCGCCGACATGAGCGAAGAAGAAGGCTTCAAGACGCGTGTTACCCGCCAGGGCGAGGAAGCGATCGGAAAGCTGGCCCAGGAGCTGCTCGAGAACCCGGTGGTCTCCGGCGCGCTGTCTCGCGCGTTCGAGACGCGCGAGCGCGCGATGCGCGCGCAGGAGGTCGCCATGGGTGCCCTCAACCTGCCCTCGGCCAGCGATCTCGAGCGCCTGACCCGCCGCGTGCGCAGCGTCTCGCAGCGGCTGGAAGGCATCGAGGACGGCTTGGACCGCATCGACGATCGCGTCCAGCGCGGATCCGATACGCGGACCCTGGAGGAGCGCCTGGGCCGGATCGAAGCGGCGCTCGAACGGCTCGAGGAGTCAAAGACAGCGAAGGCCTCGACGACCAAGGACACCGCCTCCCGACAGGAGGGCTAAGCGGCGAGGGCGGCGACCGCCCGCTCGCCGAGGCGGTGCTCGGCCTCCGCGCAGCGCGTCAGGCTCGATCCGCCGGCGGTTGGGAAACAGCAGGTCGGACACGATCAGCACCGCAGCGGCGCGCAGCCCCCTCCGGGCCGCGAGCGCGAACAGCGTGGCCGCCTCCATCTCGACCGCCAGCGCACCCTCCTCGCGCCAGCGCTCCTCAGTGCCGGGGGCGGTGTCGTAGAACAGATCGGCCGAGACCACCGGCCCGCAGGAGCCCGGCCCGTCGCGCAACCGGCTCAGCAGATCACCGTCGGGCGCGACCCGCTCGGCGCCCGAGAGGGCCCGGCTCGTGCCGTCCTCACACCTGGCCTGCGACACGACGAGCAGCTCCCCGAGCTCGAGGCCGCTGCCCAGTCCCCCGCACGTCCCGGCCCGGATGATCGTGCGGGCCCCTAGGTCCGCCAGCTCGGCGACGATGATCGCCGCGCTCGGGCCGCCCATCCCGCTGCTCTGGATGGTCAGCGGCGCCCCGTCGAGCAGCGCCGCCCCGGTGTAGCCCCAGAGGCCGCGGTTGTGGTTGAACATCTTCGGCTCGGCCAGCAGGGACTGGGCCAGCAGCAACGCCCGGCCCGGGTCGCCCGGGAGCAGGACGCGATCGGCCAGCGGAGCGGTCGGATGGAGGTGGATCGTGGCGGTCATGGGGCGGAGGTGGCCCCGACCGCGAGCCGGAACCACCAGCAGATTAGACTGGCCCCGCCATGGGGGAATTCAGCTCATCCAAGGAGTTCCGCGAGGTCATGGATCGGACGTTCGCCCTGATGAGCGACGATCCGGAGATGGGACCCCGGCTCCGCGACGCCGACACCCCGCAACGGTTCGAGTTCACTGATCTCGATCTTGTCGTCAACGTGCGGGCGGGCGGCGATGAGGAGCCGAATCTGGTGTGGGAGTGGTCCGACGATGTCGAGTGGGACCCGCAGGTGAAGATGACGATGACCTCGGAGACCGCCAACCGTTATTTCCAGGGTAAGGAGAACATCGCGATCGCCATTGCCCGCCGTCGCATCAAGGCCGGCGGGGACGTCAAGGCGGCGCTGGCGATCATCCCGATCACCAAGCCGCTGTACGCCCGCTATCGCGAGATGGTGGCCGCCGACTACCCCCATCTGGAGCTCTGAGCGACTTCCGCCAAACCGCCCTCGTCACTATTGACACGAGGGCGGACGGCGAGTAGACCTTATGTCCACAGTCAAGGCCACAGGCCGGAGCGTGATCGCGTCAAGCGGCGCGTTCGCGAGGCGCCGCCGGACACGTGACGAGCGCCTACGGCCGACGCAGCGGGACGTTACGCCCGCGGGCGGCGGAGGGCAGACGGGAAGCGATTCCCGGCCGGGCCTCCGCCGCCAACTGATGCCGGCCGCCGCCCGGTGGATCCGGTGACCCTGGCCGACGCCGCCCGGCGCGTGGGGGTGACGCCCGAGACGCTGCGCCGCTGGGTGCGGCGTGGCCTGGTCCCGCAGTTCGACGGTGAGTGGAGCCCGGCGGCGCTGGGGGCCGCCCGGGTGGTGGCCCGCATGCGCGAGCGGGGCCACACGCTGGCCGAGATCGAGCGGGCGACAGCGGAGGGGCGGCTGGCGTTCGGCTTTCTCGACGAGCTGTTTCCCACGGATCAGTCGCGCGTCACGATCCGCGACGCCGCGCGGGAGACGCGGTTGGAGGAGCAGCTCGTGGAACGGCTGGTCAGCGCGCTGGGGATCAGCCCTGAGCCCGCGAACACCATCTCCGAGGATGAGCTGCAGCTCCTGCGCTACGTCTCGGCGGTCCTCGAGTCCGGCTTCCCCCTCGTCGCCCTGCTGCAGTTGGTGCGCGTCTACGGCCAGGCGATGGCCCGCATCGCCGACGCCGAGGTGCGCCTGTTTCATCTCTACGTCCACGAGCCGCTCCTGCGCTCGGGCTCCACCGGCGTCGAGGCGGCGGAGCAGATGCACGCCCTCTCACGGGAGGTCCTGCCTCTCGTCGGCCCGGTGCTCGACCAGATCCACCAGCGCTACCTGATGCACTTCGTCGAGCAGGACGTCGTCGGGCACATGGAGTCAGACCTCGACGGCGGCGCCGTCGACCTGGGGCGCATGCGGGTGGCCATCGCCTTCGCCGACCTCGCCGGCTACACGCGGCTGACCGAGGAGGAGGGCGAGCAGACGGCGGTCGACGCCGTCGAGCGCTTCGTCGACGCCGTCGAGATCACCCTCCCCGAGGAGGCGCGGGTGATCAAGACGATCGGCGACGAGGCGATGATCGTCGGCTCCGATCCGGCCCGGCTCACGGACTGGGCGGTCGGCTTCCAGGCGATGCAGTCTGAGCGCCCGCTCCCCCGGATCGCCGTCCACTACGGCGTCGCCCTGTATCGCGACGGCGACTACTACGGCCGCGACGTCAACATCGCCTCCCGGGTCTCGGCCCGCGCCGCCGGCGGCGAGGTGCTCGTCACGCGCACGGTGGTCGACGCCGCCGCGGCGCCGCACCTCGAGTTCGAACGGATCGGCGAGGTCCGCCTCAAGGGCTTCACGGAGTCGACGGAGGTCTTCATCGCCCGCTCCCGCGAGGAGGGCTGATGGACCTCGAGCCGGCCGTGCGGGCCGCTGGCGTGCTGCGCGCGGACTGCCCGGTGGTGGTGCTGTACTCCGGCGGTCGTGACTCGACCTGCCTGCTGGACGTGGCGGTGCGGATCGCCGGCCCGCGGGCGGTCACGGCGCTCCACGTCAACTACGGCCTGCGGGAGGCGGCCGCCGCCGATGAGGAGCACTGCGCGCGGACCTGCGCCGAGCTCGAGGTGGCGCTTGAGGTCCGCGTCGCGGCGGCGCCGGGCCCCGGAAACCTCCAGGCGTGGGCGCGCGAGCTGCGCTACGCGGCCGCTCGCGAGCTGGCCGAGGACGCCGGAGCCGAGGTGGCCGCCGGCCACACCGCCTCAGATCAGGTGGAGACGATCCTCTACCGGCTGGCGTCGTCGCCGAGCCGGCGGGCGTTGCTGGGGATGCGGGCGCGCGAGGGGCGGCTCGTCCGGCCGCTGCTCAGTGTCACGCGCGCGGACACGCGGGCGCACTGCGAGGCCCGGGGCCTGCCCTGGCGGGAGGACACCACCAACGCGGGCGATGCCTTTGCCCGCGGCCGGGTCCGCCACGGGCTGCTGCCGGCCCTCGAGGCGATCCATCCGGCCGCTGCCGACAACGTGCTGGCGGTCGCCGCCATCCTGCGAGAGGAGGGGGCCGTGCTCGACGAGCTCGTCGAGGAGATCCTTTGTGGTCGCTCCGCGGTGCCGCTGAGCACCCTGCGCTCGCTGGCGCCGGCCCTGCGCCGGCTGGTCGTCCAGCGACTGGCCGACGAGGCGGCCGGGGGTCCCGCCGCCGGCGTGGGACGGCGGGCCGACGAGGTGGCGGCGATGAGCGGAGCGGGAACCCACGCGCTTGACCTGCCGGGCGGCATCCGCGCCGTCGCCCGGCGCGGAGTGGTGACCTTCACGCGGCCGGCCGTCCCGCGCCAGCGGTTGAGCGAGCTGCCCAGGTGAGGGCCGGCGGGTCCGGCCGTCGCCCGCGCGCCGTCACCTCCCGGGTCCCTCTCCCTAAGATGGACGGCGTGGACGCCGACGGAGCGATCGGGGACATCCTCGTTGGCGAGGAGGAGCTCTCGCGGCGGGTCCGCGAGCTCGCCGCCGAGGTCTCGCGCGATTACGCCGGCAAGGACCTGCTGCTGATCGGCGTTCTCAAGGGCGCGGTCTTCTTCCTCTCGGACCTGATGCGCCACCTCGACATCCCGGTCGAGGTCGACTTCATGGCGGTCGCCTCCTACGGCTCGGCGACCAAGTCCTCCGGCGTGGTGCGGATCCTCAAGGATCTCGACGGGGCGATCGAGGGCCGAGATGTGCTGATCGTCGAGGACATCGTCGACTCGGGCCTCACCCTGCAGTACCTGCTGCGCTACCTGGCCGGTCGGTCCCCGGCCTCACTGGAGGTGTGCGCCCTGCTGATGAAGCCCGACCGCCAGAAGGTCGACCTGCCGACGCGCTACGTCGGCTTCGAGATCCCGGACCGCTTCGCCATCGGCTATGGCCTGGACCATGCCGAGCGCTACCGAAACCTGCCCTACGTGGCGGCTCTGAAGCTGTGAAAGCCGGCCTGCCCCGCAGGTCAGGCTGCTACGCTTGCTGATCCGCGCCATGAACCGCCACCATTAAGCGCCCGTCGCGGAAACCACCTATGAGCAGGTTCTTCAAGAGCGCCGCGTTTCCGATCCTGATCGTTGTCGTTCTGGCGTTCTTCGCCCAGAAGCTGATCGGGTCCTCAAACCACGGGCCGAGCCACTCCTTCGGCGAGATGATGGCCTCGCTGGACTCCGGCAAGGTCCAGAAGCTGTCGCTGGATCAGAAGTCCAACACCGCCAACGTGACGCTCACCAACGGGCAGAGCTTCTCGGTCGGCTACCCGGATCAGTACACGCCGACGCTGCTCAAGGATGCCCAGCAGCACGTCGAACCGGCCAACCTCAACGTCCAGGGCAAGGGCTCGAGCGCGTGGCTGTCGCTGCTCACCTACCTGCTGCCGGTGATCATCTTCATCGGGTTCTGGCTGTTCCTCATGAACCAGGTCCAGGGCGGCGGCTCGAAGGTCATGTCGTTCGGCAAGTCGCGCGCGAAGCGGATGTCCGTCGACTCGCCCAAGATCACCTTCCGCGACGTCGCCGGGGTCGACGAGGCCGTCGAGGAGCTGCACGAGATCAAGGAGTTCCTCGAGAACCCCAAGAAGTTCCAGGCCCTGGGAGCGCGGATTCCCAAGGGCGTGTTGCTCTACGGCCCTCCGGGGACCGGCAAGACCCTGCTGGCCCGCGCGGTCGCCGGCGAGGCGGGCGTGCCCTTCTTCTCCATCTCCGGCTCGGACTTCGTCGAGATGTTCGTCGGGGTCGGCGCCTCGCGCGTGCGTGATCTGTTCGAGCAGGCCAAGCAGAACTCCCCCTGCATCATCTTCATGGACGAGATCGACGCCGTCGGCCGCCATCGCGGCGCCGGCCTGGGCGGCGGTCACGACGAGCGTGAGCAGACCCTCAACCAGCTGCTCGTCGAGATGGACGGCTTCGAGATGAAGGACAACATCATCCTCATCGCCGCCACCAACCGGCCCGACATCCTGGACCCGGCACTGCTGCGCCCCGGCCGCTTCGACCGCCAGATCGTCGTCGACCGCCCCGACCGCCTCGGCCGCAAGAAGATCCTCGAGGTGCACACGCGGGGCAAGCCGCTGGCGCGCGAGATCAACGTCGATGTGCTGGCCGGCCAGACGCCCGGCTTCACCGGCGCCGACCTCTCCAACCTGGTCAACGAAGCGGCCCTGCTGGCTGCCCGCAACGGCAAGCGCGAGATCACCCAGGTCGAGCTCGAAGAGGGGATCATGCGCGTGATCGCCGGGCCGGAGAAGAAGACCCGGGTGATGAGCAACAAGGAGCGCAAGATCACCGCCTATCACGAGATGGGTCACGCGATCGTCGGCCACTATCTGCCCAACTCGGATCCGATCCACAAGATCTCCGTCATCTCGCGCGGTCAGGCCCTCGGGTACACGATCTCGCTCCCCGGGGAGGACAAGTTCCTCACCACCCGGGCCGAGCTTCAGGACACGATGGCGATGACCCTGGGCGGCCGTGCCGCCGAGGAGATCTGCTTCGAGGAGATCACCACGGGCGCCTCCAATGACATCGAGAAGGTCACGGCCACCGCCAAGCAGATGGTGATGCGCTTCGGGATGTCGGAGAAGCTCGGGCCACGGGTGTTCGGCCACGACCATGGCCAGCCCTTCCTCGGGCGGGAGTTCAGCTCGGAGCCGGACTACTCCGACGAGATCGCGCGTGAGATCGACGACGAGATCCGCCGGATCGTCGAGGCGGCGCACGTCCAGGCGAAGGAGATCCTCACGCAGAAGCGCGAGTCGCTGACCAAGCTGTCGGAGATCCTCATCAAGCACGAGACGATCGAGAAGGAGCAGTTCGAGGCGCTTCTGGCGGGCGGCAGCGAAGAGGACGTCTTCGGCGCGGAGGCCCCGGCTCCGCCGGACGTGCCGACCATCGCGGACACTCCCGCTGAGCGCGCCGGCCGTGAGGGCCCGCGCCCGCTTCCGCGGCCCGGCTTCGGCACCGCTGAGTAGTCCCTCGCGACGCCCGCGTCGCGACCCGGGACCACGGATGAGGACGGCGGCTCCGGCGTGATGCTCAAGTTCACCCGCGTGTGGCTTCCGCTGGCGATCGTCCTGGCCGGCGTCGCCCTGATCGTCATCGGTCACGGGAGCTACTCCCAGCTGGCCAACACCCACTCCCTGGAGACGGCGGCCGGCGTCGGCCTGCTGATCGTCGCGGTGATCGTGTGGATGCTCAACTGGATGTTCCGGCTGAGCCTGCGCTCCAACGAGGAGCGCGAGGAGGAGGAGCGAGCCCGCCAGCACTTCGACCGCACGGGCCAGTGGCCTGAGGACGAGGACCAGGGCGCATGAGCGGCGCCGCCTTCCGGGTCATGGGGATCGTCAACGTCACCCCCGATTCCTTCTCGGACGGGGGCCAATGGCTGGATCCCGGGCAGGCGGTGCGCCACGGGCGCGAGCTCGAGGCCGAGGGGGCAGCCCTGCTCGACATCGGCGGTGAGTCGACGCGTCCCGGCGCCGAGCCGGTGTCTGAGGAGGAGGAGCTGCGCCGCGTGATGCCGGTCATCGAGGGACTGGTGGCCGCCGGCACCGGCGCCCAGCTGTCGATCGACACCGCCAAGGCGCCGGTGGCGGCGGCCGCCCTCGGCGCCGGGGCCACCTTCGTCAACGACGTCACCGCTCTGCGCGGCGATCCGGCGATCGCCGGTCTGGCCGCCGATCACGGCGCCGACGTGTGCCTGATGCACATGCTCGGCGAGCCGCGGACGATGCAGGACAACCCCCGCTATGGCGACGTCGTCTCCGAGGTCAAGGGCTTTCTGGAGGAACGGATGGCCTTCGCGGTCGGCGAGGGCATCGCCGAGGAGCGGATCCTGCTCGATCCGGGAATCGGCTTCGGCAAGACGCTCGCTCACAACCTCGAGCTGCTGAGGCGCCTGCACGAGCTCGCCGCGCTGGGGCGACCGCTGGTCGTCGGGGCCTCGCGCAAGTCGTTCCTCGGCCGGCTGACCGGGCGCCTGGTCGGCGACCGAGTGGCCGCCACGGTGGCGGTCAACGTGCTCGCCTTCGAGCGCGGGGGCCGCGTCTTCCGCGTCCACGACGTGGCGGCCACCCACGATGCCCTGCAGGTGGCGGCTGCTACGGTCCGGCGGCTATGAGCGAGGACGATGCCGATGAGTACGACGAGGTGGACGAGGACGACGAGGAGGGCTCCGAGCCCGAGGTCACCGTCGAGGTCTCAGGCCTCTCGCTCTACACCCACCACGGCGTCACCGCGGCCGAACGGGAAGTGGGACAGCGGCTGCTGCTCGACCTGCGGCTCGACGTGGGGGCCTGCGACGCCACCCTGACGGATCGCATCGAGGACACCATCGACTACGGGCAGGTGTGCGAGGCAGCGACCCTCGTGGCCCAGCAGCGCTCCTACAAGACGCTCGAGCGGCTCTGCGCAGCGATCGCCGATCGCCTGCTCGACGAGTTCGGAGCTCATGCCGTGTGGGTCAAGGCGGCCAAACCCGAGCCGCCGCTGGCGCTCCCGGTGACTGAGGTCTCCGTGGAGGTGTGGCGCGAAGCGGCGGGCCACGAGGGGTGAGCGACCCCAGCAGCGAGCGCGCCACCGAGCGGATCGGGTACCTGGGTCTCGGGTCCAACATCGGTGACACCCGCGCCCACCTGACGGCGGCGGTCGCCCGGCTACGCCAGCACGGGGTCGCGGTCCTGCGGTCCTCCGCCACCTACGAGACCGAGCCGGTGGGGCTCGTCCTCGACCAGCCCGACTTCCTCAACGCGGTCCTCGAGATCCGCACGGCCCACGGCCCGGAGGCGCTGCTCGATGCCTGCAAGGCCGTCGAGCGCGAGGTCGGCCGCGTGGCCGGCGGCCCCCGGCACGGACCACGGGTCATCGACGTCGACCTGCTCCTCCTCGGCGAGCTTCAGTATGCGTCGCCGCGGCTGACGCTGCCGCACGCCGAGGTGAGCTCCCGGCGGTTCGTGCTCGTGCCGCTGCTCGAGCTCGTCCCGGAACTGACCCTCCCCGACGGCACGGTGCTCGCCGACCGCCTCGCCGCCCTCGGCGACGGCCGGGCCGACGGCCAGGCGGTACGCCGTGCCGGGCCGCCGCTGCTGTAATGAGCGGACCGATGCTGCTCGTCGTCGATGTCGGCAACACCCAGACGCACTTCGGCGTCTACCCCGACGGGGCCGACACGGTCTCCGAGCACTGGCGCTTTTCCACCGTGCGGGAGTCCACCCGGGACGAGCTGGGGGCGGCCCTCTCCAACCTGCTCGGTCTGCGGGGACTGAGGTTCGAGGACATCGATCGCTCGATCGTCTCCTCGACGGTGCCGCAGCTGTCGGAGGAGTGGACGGAGATGTCCCAGCGCTACCTCGGTCACGAGATGCTGGTCGTCGGGCCGTCGATCCGCACGGGGATGCCGATCCGGATGGACAACCCGCGGGAGGTGGGCGCCGATCGCCTCGTCAACGCGGTCGCCGCCTACGAGCGGGTCGGCGCGCCCTGCATCGTGGTCGACTTCGGGACGGCCATCACCTACGACATCGTCTCGGCGGCCGGCGAGTACCTGGGCGGGATCATCACCCCGGGGGCGGAGATCTCGATCGACGCGCTCTACGAGCGCGCCGCCAAGCTGCCCAAGATCGAGCTCGCCCAGCCGCGCGCGCTCATCGGCAAGTCGACGGTGGAGGCGATCCGGTCGGGGATCATCTTCGGCTTCGCCGGCCAGGTGGACGGCATCGTCGGGCGGCTGCGCGAGGAGCTGGGGGCCGACACGGCGGTGCTGGCCACCGGCGGGCTGGCCCGGGATCTCGTGCCGGCGGTGCGGGCGACCATCGACGAGGTCGACGACCTGCTGACCCTCACCGGGCTGCGGCTCATCTGGGAGCGCAACGCCCGCGACTGACGGCTGCTGACGCCCGCGCGGCGATCGCTCAGGCGGCGTCCGGCAGGGCCGGCACCGGCACATCGGGCGTGCGGGCCACGCTGGCCGCCAGGATGAGGAAGGCCAGCCGGCGGCGATTGGTCGGCTCGGCGGCCTCCACCTCGGCGAAGGTGCGCAGCAGCTCCCGCACCACGGCGAACACCGGCGCATCGTCGATGCCGTCGGGCACGTCGCAGGCCAGCCGGGCGAGGGCCAGCATCTCGGGGCCGCTCTCGTTGCCCCGCATGGTCGCGATGGCGCCCAGCATGACGAACTCCGCCACCCGGTCCAGGAGGACATGGGAGGCGCGGTCGCGCTCGCCGACGGCCGGGCCGGCTGGCTGCAGCGGCTCGCCGGCGGCGATCCGCAGCGACTGCTCGGAGGTGATGCTGCGGATCTGGTCGGCGCTGAGACCCACCTGGAGCGCCGACCGCAGCTGGGTGACCGCCGACATCATCGTGTGGCCGTAGGGGGCGTCGGAGGCGAACAGCACCTGCCCCGGCGGGACGAGCGCGAACAGCGCCTGCAGGTCGGCGGGCATCCACCAGGCGGTGTCGAAGAGCAGGTTGGGCACATCCGGGGCAACCTTCCAGATCCACGACAGGTCCGTGATGCCGGCGTGGGCGAGGATCAGGCGGGCATCCGGATACTGCTCGGCCAGCGCCACCATGTGCGCACCGAGCGCCGGGATGCCGCGGCCGGCGTGGACGAGGATCGGCAGCCGGCGCTCGTGCGCGATCGCCGCCAGCCGCGGCACGGCCGGATGGTCAAGGGTGAACTGCTCGGCGCGGGGGTGCAGCTTGATCCCCTTGGCGCCGCGGTCCAGGGCGCGCTCGGCCTCGGCGGGGGCGTCGCCGCTGTTGGGGCTGACCCGGCAGAACGGGGTCAGCAGGCCACCGCCGTTCCGCGACGCCTCGATGACCATGTCGTTGGCCGGCGGATAGCCGTCGGGCTCGTGCATCGGAAACACGAACGCGCCGCGCGCTCGGCGAGTCGCCGAGCACGGCGAGCAGCTCGCTCCGACGGACTGCTTGAAGCCGTCCGGATCGTTCTGGCCGAGGTGGGTGTGCGCGTCGAACAGCTCCACCCCCGGGATCTGTTCCTGCATCTGCGCGACCCAGGGAGCGATGAATGACGCGAGGTTCACGGACCTCATTCGTACCATGAATCGTCGATGGCCTCTCTTCCCGACACCGTGCAGGCCCCGCCGCCGGTCCGCTCCGAGCAGTTGACGGACCCCTGGCGGCTGGGTGGACGTGGAGATCGCCAACCGGGTCGTGCTCGCCCCGCTGGCGGGCATCGGCAACTGGTTCGTGCGCCTGCAGGCCAAGCGCCACGGCGCCGGCCTCGTCGTCTCCGAGATGGTCTCCAGCCACGCCGTGCACTACCGCAACGAGCGCACCTGCCGCGAGCTGCTGCGGATCCATCCCGACGAGCACCCGGTGTCGATGCAGCTGTTCGGCTCTGACCCCGACATCATGGCCTCCGCCGCCGAGCGGGTGGCCGCGGCCGGCGCCGACCTCATCGACCTCAATATGGGCTGCCCGGTGCCCAAGGTATGCAAGACCGGCGCGGGCGCGGCGCTGCTCGACGACCCCGACCGGGCGGTGGCGATCGCCCGGGCGGCGGCGCGCGGGTCCGGCCTGCCGGTGACCGTCAAGCTGCGCTCGGGCCTGCGCCCCGGAGACCGCAGCGGCCTGGAGCTGGCCCGCCGGCTGGCCGAGGAGGGCGCGGTCGCCGGGCTGTGCCTGCATCCTCGCCACGCCTCCCAGCGTCACGCCGGGCGCCCGGACTACGAGAGCGCCCGGCGCGCTGATCGAGTCGCTGCCGGTCCCGGTGATCATCTCGGGCGGCCTGCGCACGCCCGCGCAGGTGCACGAGGCCTTCGACCGCACCGGCGCCGACGCGGTGGCCCTCGCCCGCGGCTCGCTGGGCAACCCGTGGCTGTTCGCCCAGCTGCTGGGCGGCCACGAGGACGACCCCACCCGCGAGGAGATCCTCGCCGAGCTTCACTGGGTGATGGACAGCGCCGTCGAGCACCTCGGTGAGGAGCGCGCCGGGCGCTACCTGCGCAAGTTCTACCCCTGGTACGTCGAGCGCCTCCAGGCGGACAAGCCGCTGCAGGACGCGCTTCAGCGCGCCGAAACGCTGCAGGCGGCGCGTGCGGTCCTGACCTGTCGTAGATTTCCCGCGATGGCGGGGATCCCGAGACGCGGGCGGATGCTGGGCGGGCTGGCCGCGGTCCTGCTGGGCATGCTGCTGGCCGGCGCGGTGCCGCCGCCGGCGCCCAGGCGGCGCGCCCCCGCGTGGCCGATCGGCGCGATGGCCCGGCTGCCCCGCCATCGCCACGGTCGCGGGGCGCCCTTGCCGCCTCGACCCCCTGCACGTGACCATCGCCCTGCGCCCCCGCGACGCCGCCGGCCTGACGCGCCGCGTCGGGGAGGTCTCTGACCCGCGCTCGCCGCTGTTTCGCCACTACCTCACGCGTCGCGCAGTTCGCCCGGCGCTACGGAGCCGCCCCGGCACGCATCGCCGCCGTCCGCCGCACGCTGGCCGCGCGCCGGCCTGCGGGTCGGCCCGGCCGCCGCCAACCGGCTGACGCTCCCCGCCTCGGGGACGGCGCCAGACGATGGAGCGGGCGTTCTCGACCACGCTGGAGCGGGTCCGCCTGGCCGGGCGGCCGGCGCGGCCTTTGCCAACACGACCGCCCCTGCCCTGCCGGCGGACATCGCCGGCGACGTCGAGGCGATCGTCGGCCTGCAGGACGTCAGCGTCCCGCAGCCGATGCATTCGCCGTTTGCCCGCGTGCGGCCGAGCGGGCGCACGGTGCGCAGCCACGTCGTCACCGGCGGCCCGCAGCCCTGCAGCGCGGCGACTGCGGTGACCGCCAGCCATCTCGCCTACACGATCGACTCGATCGCCGCCGCCTATGGCTTCCCGTCGCTCTACGCGGCCGGCGACCAGGGGGCCGGCCAGACCGTCGCCCTCTACGAGCTCGAGCCGCTGGACCCCAATGACCTGGCCGCCTATCAGGCCTGCTTTCAGACGGCCACCCCCGTCTCCACGGTCAACGTCGACGGGGGCCCGACACCCATCGCCGACGGCGACCAGGAGGCCTCGCTGGACGCCGACATCATGCTCGGGCTGGCCCCGCAGGCACACGTCATCGTCTACGCCGGGCCCCAGCGCACCGGCTCGCTGGACGTGTACTCGAAGATCATGTCCGACAACCTCGCCAAGGTCGTCTCCGTCTCCTGGGTGGCCTGCGAGCAGTTCGCCACCGAGGGCGGCCGCGGAGCGGTCAAGGCCGAGAGCAACCTGTTCGCCGAGGCGGCCGTCCAGGGCCAGTCGATCATCGTCGGCTCGGGCGACCAGGGCTCCTCGGACTGCGCGGCCTCGGGTCTGGGCGACGGGCCCGCGGTCGCCGACCCGGCCAGCCAGCCCGACGCCACCGCGGTCGGCGGCCACCTCGCTCTACACGCTCAACGCCCAGGGCGCGCCGGTCGGCCTGGTCGCCGGGCCACACGCTCGACGAGGGCGTGTGGAACAGCGGGATCGACCCCCGCAACGGCCTGCCCTACGCCAGCACCGGAGGGCTCTCGGCGCTCTGGGCGATGCCCTCCTACCAGTCCTCGGCCGCGGCCGGCCTCGGCGTGATCAACGCCTACTCGGGCGGTCGCCCTGCGGCAAGACCTACTGCCGCCAGACGCCCGACGTCAGCGCCGACGGCAACCCCAGCACCGGCTACGTCGTCTATGCCAACGGCGCGGCCGGCGGCGGCTGGGGCGTGATCGGGGGCACCAGCGCCTCGGCGCCCGTGTGGGGGGCGCTGACCGCGCTCGCCAACGCCCAGCCCGCCTGCCGGCAGCTGCCGATCGGCTTCGAGACCCCCTCGCTCTACGCGCTCGCCGGCTCCAACGACGCCGCCTACTTCCGCGACATGACCACCGCCGACCCGATCACCAAGCAGGCCAACAACGACGCGGCGGGCGCCAACGGCGGCCTGTATCCGACGACCGCCGGCTACGACATGACGACCGGCCTGGGCGTTCCCGTCGTCGGGGCGCTCGCCGGCGGCCTGTGCGCGCTGCGCGCGCCGGTGTTCACGGTCGCGCTCGCCAGCCCGGGCAACCGCACCGCCTTCCTCGGCCGGCAGTTCAGCCTGGCCGCGCACGCCAGGACTCCGGCGGGGCGGCCCTCGCCTACGCCGCCGCCGGGCTGCCCTGCCGGGCTGAGCATCAAGCCTCCACGGGCGCGATCACCGGCACCCCGAAGAAGTCGGAAGCTTCGACGGTCACCATCACCGCCGAGGACTTCGCGGCCAACGCCGGCCAGGTGACGTTCACGCTCACTGTCCATCCCCCGCCGCCGACGTTCACCCGCGTGTCGCTCACCGGGGTGCCCCGGCGCCGGCCGCGACTGAGCTTCACCGTCACCAGCGCCAGGATCCGCCGGCGCTGCGCTCGGTGACCGTCCGCCTGCCGAAGGGGCTGACCTTCGGCCGCCGGGGCCGCGGCGTGCACCTCACGGCGGGCCGCTCGCCGGTGCGCTTCTCGACCACGCTGCGCCACGGCGCGCTCACCATCCGCTTCCGCCGCACGCAGGCCAAGGTGGCGGTCACGATCGGCGCCCCGACGATCTTCGCCTCCCGAGCGCTCGCCCGCAGCGCGCGCCGCCACGCGAAGCAGAAGGTGGCCGTGGGACTCAACGCCACGGACAGCTCACCGCTTCACGATCCGCCGGACCGTGCGCCTGCGCCTACGCACGTAGTGCGTACTGCGCTTACCAGAAGTCAGTAAGACGGATCTGCCTTCCTGTATGATCGGCGCGCCCAGCCTTTGGGCCACGCGTCGGGGACGGACCCCACGCCGGGGGACACGAGATAGAGAGAAGGGGCCTTGAGGGGAAGAAACGGACTTCTGCGGTATCTGGCGATCGTCGGCGTGCTCACCGCGACGCCGATCGTGCTCGGTGCGTCGACGGCATCGGCTTCCAATTCGCGGGTGCGGGTGGGTGAGACCCCCGCCGTGCCCATCCACGCCTTCATGGTCGGCGCCACTCCCGCCAGCAGGAAGCTCGCGGTGACCGTGGAGCTTGAACCGCGCGATCCCGTGGGACTCAAGAACTTCGCCACCGCGGCCTCCACCCCTGGCACCCCCCAGTACGGACACTTCCTGACAGTGCCGCAGTTCGTCAGCCGGTTCGGCGCGCCGCCGGCGCATGTCGCCGCGGTGATCAAGGCGCTGCGCGTGGCGGGCGCCCACGTGAGCAAGGCGACGCGCAACTCCCTCCAGGTGCAGGTTTCGGGGACGACCGGACAGCTCGAGAAGACGTTCGCCGTCTCCGAGCATCAGCTGCGCCTTCCCAGCGGCCGTACCGCCCACGCCAACAACGTGCCGCCGACGCTGCCGGCGGGCGTCGCCGGCTACGTGCAGGGCGTGATCGGGCTGGACAACGTGAACCCCGGCCAGCCGGCTGGCGTGATCCGCCACAGACGTCCTCGCGCTCCGGCGGACAGGCGTTGCACGCGCTGGCCAGACGGCATCCGAACTATCCGACCAACGGCGGCCCGCAGCCCGGTTGTCCGGCGCGAAGGACCTGCAGACCGGCGGTGCCGCGGGCGAGCACGGACTCACGGCAGACGAGGTCGCCACCGCCTACCAGTTCTCCGGCCTCTACGCCCAGGGTGACCTCGGGCCAGGGCCAGAACATCGCGATGTTCGAGGAGCAGCCGTTCAATGCGACCGACATCGCGACCTACCAAGCCTGCTACGGCACGAGCGCGACGCCATCACGACGGTGAACGTCAGCGGCGGTCCGGCTGCCGATCCGACCGACGGGGAGTCCGCCCTGGATATCGAGCAGGTCATCGGCCTTGCGCCCGAAGGCCAACATCCTCGTCTACCAGGGCGCCGTCGACCCAGGCGGCCGCCATCATCGGGGCGATCGTCTCCGCCAACCAGGCCAAGGTGATCTCCAGCTCCTACGGGTCTGCGAGGCGATCACGGGCGCGGCGACGATCAACGCCGAGAACACCGCTGTTCCAGGAGGCGGCGGCTCAGGGCCAGTCGTTCTTCATCTCCTCGGGCGACAGCGGCTCGGCGATGTGCTTCCAGGCCATCGACCAGCAATCCCAATACGTCAGCTGTCGGTCATCGACCCCGGCGGACAGCCGTTCGCCACCGGCGTCGGCGGCACGTTCGTCTTCACCGGCACCGACGCCAACCCGGACTACTACACGCCGGGCAACCCACTGGTGGAGGCCGTCTGGAACGAGGGCTCAACACCATGGCCGCGCGAGCGCGACCGGTGGCGGGATCTCGAGCTTCTTCACCATGCCGTCCTATCAGTCGTCCGCCCCGGCCACCCTCGGCGTCGTCAACCCGGACTCCTCGGCGCAGCCCTGCGGCGGCGACCGTCAACTGCCGAGAGGTCCCCGACGTCGCCGGCGATGCGGACCCGGCCACCGGGTACGCCATCTTCTCGTCCGACGAGCAACGGCACCGCGACTGGGGCGTGACCGGCGGGACCAGCGCGTCCGCGCCGTCTGTGGGCGGCCTTCGTTGCCCTGGCCAACGCATCGGCGACGTGTCGCGGTCTCCCCATCGGGTTCGCCAACCCGTCGCTGTACCAGATCGCCGGCACCAGCTACAACAACAACTTCAACGACGTCACGCACCTCAACCCGCTGTTCTACAACCAGGGCAACAACGGCGTCACCCAGGCCAGGCCAACGGCAATGACTCGCTCGGGGTCAACGGCGACAAGTACCCAGCTGCGCGTCGGGCTACGACCTGGCCACCGGTCTGGGCTCGATGATCGCCCCGGCGCTGGCGTCGTCGCTGTGCTCGGCCCGCGCGCCGGTCTACACGGTCGCGGTGGCCAGCCCCGGCAACCAGGCGAGCACGGTCGGCCGGCGGTCAGCCTCGCCGTCCACGGCACGGACTCCGGCAGCCAGGCGCTCACCTACAGCGCGACGGGCCTGCCCGCCGGCCTGAGCATGAGCACCGCCGGTCGTCATCACCGGCACCCCGACGACCGCGCAGACCGCGACGGTCACCGTCAACGCCGGCGACCAGTTCACCAACGCGGGCGCCACCTCGTTCACCTGGACGGTCGTCCAACCCGCCCCCGCCTCCGCCGGTCAAGGTCGGCAAGCCGAACGCCAAGGGCGCGAAGATCTCAGGCCTGGGCAGCGCGCAAGCCCAAGCTGGCCTTCACGCTCAACGCCGGCAGCCACGCGCCGGCGCTCAAGGCCGTCGCCATCACGCTGCCGAAGGGCCTGGCCTTCGCCTGCAAGGTGAAGACGCTCGACAAGGGCATCACGCTGAAGTCCGGCAACAAGAAGCTGAAGTTCACGCCCGACGGTCAAGCAGGGCGTGCTCTCGCTCGCCTTCAAGGCGAGCATCCGCAGCGCGACGCTGACGGTCGCCAAGCCGGCGATCACGATCAGCCGCAGCGAGGCCGCCGCCATCCGCAGGCACAAGGTCAAGAAGCTCGTCTTCAAGCTCAGGACGACCAACGTGAGCAAGAAGAGCAGCACCCTGACGATCACGCTGAAGAAGCTGTCGTGAGGGGCCGGGTGAGCCGCTCACCGCGAGCGGCTCACCCGGGTTACGCGATACGGCGTCCGGCAGCCTGAGAGGTCGGGGAACCCGGCGTCTGAGGGACCCGGCGCCCGCCGGCAGCGCACCGTAGTAGGGTTCTCGCGCCATGTTCCGGTGCGTCGCGAAAACCCTGGCCCTGGCGGCCGCTCTCGCTGCTGATGCTGGCGGCCGTCGCGCAGGCGCAGGTCCAGCCCTATGGGCAGAACGACTACCGCGGATTCCGCGATGTCCTGCCGCCGGGCACCAACGGCTTTGACAACGTCGCCCAGCTCGGCCTGTTCGAGTCAAGCCAGCAGCGGCCGGCGCACAGCTCAGACCAGCTGGGGATGTACAACGCGCTCACCACCGCCGCGGGCAACGTCACCGCGGCCACCATCCCGCAGTACTACAAGGACTCGACGTTCGGGGTCGCCGGCAGGCCAGGTCGAGAGCACGCAGACCCCCGAGCCGGGCGTCACCATCGTCCGCGACAAGCAGTACGGCGTTCCGCACATCTACGGGGACACGCGCCCGGAGCTGATGTTCGGGATCGGCTACGCCACCGCCGAGGACCGCCTGTTCATGATCGACGCGCTGCGCCACTCCGGGCGAGGGCGACCTGGCCAGCTTCGCGGGCGGGGCGAACGTGGCCATGGACGAGTCCGTCTGGCAGGCGGAGCCCTACACCCACCAGGACCTCGTCAACCAGGTCGACAACATCCGCTCCGAACCCGGCGGCGCGCAGCTCTACGACGACGCCACCAGCTACGTCAACGGCATCAACGCCTACATCGCCGCGGCCAAGCAGCCCCTCAACACGCTCTCGATGATGCCCGCCGAGTACGCGGCCATCGGCCAGCCCGGCGGCCCGGCGCCGTTCACGCTCGAGGACCTCGTCTCGATCGCCACGCTCGTCGGTGGCATCTTCGGCAACGGCGGCGGCGACCAGCTCTACAACGCCCAGCTCTACCAGGCGATGGTCAAGAAGTTCGGCCCTGAGCACCTCGCGATCGCAGGCTCGCCGCAGGTGATCGCCAAGCCCAAGCCCAAGGCCGAAGAAGACGAAGAAGAAGAAGAAGACGCGGCGAACGCCAGCGGCGAACGACAGACGCCAAGAAGAGGCCAAGAAGAAGAAGAAGGCCAAGCCCGCGGCCGATCACTCGGGCCTGGCCACCTTCCTCAGCTTCGACGCGCCCAACGACCCCGAGGCACCGACGACCGTCCGCGGGAAGACCTTCCACTACCAGACCCTCCCCAAGCCGAGCAAGGCCGTGAGGGCGACGGTCGCCCTCCCCGACGCCGGCTCCGTCCAGCCGGTGAACACCGTCGTGCGGCGGCGCCGCGCCGGCCGGCCAGGCGCGCGCGGCCCGCACGCCGAGCAAGGGCCGCTCCGGCCTGGCGCCTCGGCGCCACGGCCAACGCCGGCCCGGGACTGCTCGGCTTCCCGCGCTCGATGTCCAACGCGCTGCTCGATCTCGCGCCAAGGACTCGGCCAGCGGCCACCCGCTGGCCGTCATGGGCCCGCAGGTCTCCTACTTCGCGCCGCAGATCCTCATGGAGGAGGACATCCACGGGCCGGGCGTCGACGCCGCGGGCGCCGCCTTCCCCGGCGTCAACCTGTACGTGGAGCTCGGTCACGGCCAGGACTACGCGTGGTCGGCGACCTCGGCCGGGCAGAACATCATCGACACCTTCGCGGTGACGCTCTGCAACCCCGACCGGCGGCCCGGTGACCACGGCGTCCAACGACTACCTGCTGCACGGCCAGTGCGTGCCCATGGAGACGCTGACCGATCAGGAGTCCTGGTCGCCGAACCTCGCCGACTCGACGCCCGGCCGGGTCGATCACCCTGCAGTCCAGCGGACGGCCTACGGCATCGTCATCGCCCGGGCGACGATCAAGGGCAAGCCCGTCGCCTACACCAACCTGCGCTCGACCTACATGCACGAGCTCGACTCCGCTGCGGGCTTTGCGCAGTTCAACGACCCGTCGCAGATGCGCAACCCCCAGGACTTCTTCAACGCGGCGAGCAAGATCGGCTACACGTTCAACTGGTTCTACGCCGACGATCAGCACACCGCGTACTTCAACTCGGGACAGAATCCGGTGCGGGCGCCGCACACCGACCCGCTGTTCCCGTCGCTGGCCAAGTACGCGTGGAAGGGCCTGGTGGGCGCGGCCCAGATGACGCCGCAGAGCCTGGTCGAGCGCGACGCGGCGCCGAACGCCCATCCCGCACGTCGTCGACCAGGACGTCCTGACGAGCTGGAACAACAAGCAGGCTCCCGGCTACGGCGACCGGAGCGACCGGACAGCAGTACTCCTCGATCTTCCGCTCGCAGCTGCTGGACAACAACATCGCCTACTACATGCGGATCAGCCACCACAAGATGACGCTGTCGGACCTGATCAACGCCATGGGGATCGCCGGCACCCAGGATCTGCGCGGGGTCGAGGTGCTGCCGTCGCCTGCTGAAGGTCCTCGGCAGGCAGTCAGACCCGACGCTGGCCAACGCCGTCGCGGAGCTGCGGGCCTGGGCGGCAACGGGCGCTCACCGCATCAACCGCGACCATCCGGGCGCGTCCGGCTCCTACGACGACTCGGACGCCATCCGGATCATGGACGCCTGGTGGCCGCTGCTCATCCGGGCGGAGTTCTCGCCCGTGCTCGGCTCCTCGCTGCTCGACCAGATCGAAAGCGACTACCCGATCAACGACGAGCCCGGCCACGGGGCCGGGGTCCACGGCACGCCGGCGACCTCGCACCTCGGTTCGGCGTGGGACGTCGGCTTCTACGGGATCGTGCAGAAGGACCTGCGCTCGGTCCTGCGCCAGAAGGTGCGCGGCCCGCTCAACCGCGTGTACTGCGGACGCGGGTCGCTGGCCAAGTGCCGCGCCGCCCTGCAGAGCTCACTGGCGGCGGCGGTCGCCGAGACGCCGGCTCAGGTCTACCCGGCCGACGGCGTCTGTGCCGCCGGAGACCAGATGTGCTCGGACTCGATCCAGTTCCGGGCCATCGGGGCGATCACCCAGCCGCTGCTCGAGTGGGTCAACCGTCCCACCTTCCAGCAGGCCGACGAGATCCAGGGTCACGGGGCCCGCTAGCGGGGCGGCCCGGGTGGCCCGGCGGCGGCTCGGCGGAATCCGGTCACCGCGGGTCCCAACCAGACCGCCGCCTGGCCCCCGGACAGCCGGTGCCCGCTGCCTTTCTGGACCGGGACTTGACCGTGTCTATACTCATGCGCCCATCCGACCAGGCAGCGTGTCGACGCCGTCCTCGCCGGGCAGCTTCTCTCCGTCTCAGCCAGCACCACCGAACACAGGTCCCATCGCTATGCCCAAGGACGTCATCCTCACCCAGGAAGGGCTCGCCAACCTCAAGGCAGAGCTCGACCATCTCGCCACCACGCGTCGCCGCGAGGTCGCTGATCGCATCAAGGAGGCGCGCGAGTTCGGAGACATCTCCGAGAACGCCGAGTACGACGACGCCAAGAACGAGCAGGCGATGCTCGAGGCGCGGATCGCCACCCTCGAGGACAAGCTGCGCTCGGCGACGGTCGTCGACGCCTCCGACCTCGGCACCGACGTCGTCCGTGTCGGCTCGATCGTCCATGTCAAGGACGAGGCCGGCAAGTCGAACAAGTACACGATCGTCGGCTCGGCGGAGGCCAAGCCCGCCGAGGCCAAGCTCTCCAACGAGTCTCCGGTCGGCAAGGCCCTCCTCGGCCGCAAGCGCGGCGAGGAGGTCAAGATCACCACCCCGCGTGGCGAGCGGCAGCTGAAGATCACCAAGATCGACGTCAGCTGACCTCCGGGGCCGCAGGGGCCCCGTACGCCATTGCAAAAAAACTGCACACCGTTCAACGAGCCTGGTAGCCTGCCGCCGCTGATCCAAACCCTATGGGGACCGGGGGGAGGCAGGAGATGAACGGGGTACAGCAGTCGGCGCCGCAAGGCGTCGCACGGCCGCACAGGACACCGCGCGGGGCGGGCGCGCCTGTGGATCGCCAGCGTCTCTGGCGCCGCTCGCCGCGATGCTCGCCATCGGGGTGCTGGCACCCTGCGTCGGCGCTGGCGGCAAATGGAACCATCAGCGGCACGGTGACGGATCAAGCCACCGGAGCCACGGCATCGCCGGGCATGACGGTGGCGCTCGAGCGCACCACGCAGGGCAACGTCGTGACCACCGCGGTCACCGATGTCGATGGCCATTACACCCTCTCGCCGGCTACGGGGCAGACGGACTACGTCGTCGAATTCAACCAGCGGGGCGAGCCCCGACTGGAACGACGTCTTCTACAACGGGCAGACGAGCTTCGCCAACGCGAACACGGCTGGAAACCAGGTCGACGACACCGGCGGGGCTGTGGTCAGCATCGACGTTCGCTGACCAACAACCCGGGCGCGGTGAGCGGAGCCGTGACGGACGCGACCGGCGCCGGGCAGGGGTCGGCGGAGTCACCGTCGCGGTCCTCGACTCGCATGGGACGAGCCTCGGGACGGCGACGACCGGTCCGCAGCGGCGCGTACTCGATCCCGTCCGTCGAGTCTGGCACCGACACGATCACGTTCAACGGTGATCACAACCAGGACTTCACCACGGCTTCCGGGCCGCGCGACTCGTGACCCCGGGCCCGGCGACGACTGTCAACCAGACGCTGACGCCGCTCACCGGGCACATCACCGGCACGGTGACCAACCAGTCCGGAACCGCCCTGCAGAACATCAGACGTGCAGGCACTGGACACCAACGGCAGCCCGACCGGCAACAGCACGACGACCGCTGCCGACGGGACGTACACCCTCACCGGGCTGCCCACCGGAACCGTCGAGGTCCACTTCGATGGAAACGGCCAGAACTTCGTCGCGCAGTACTACAACGGGAAGTCCGGCTTCTCGTCCGCGGACGGGATCACGGTCACGACTGCGGCACGACGACCGCTGGGATCAACGCCAGTCTGGCGCCCGGAGGCACGATCACCGGAACGGTGACCAACGCCGCCGGCACGCCGGTCGCCAACGCCAATGTGCAGATCGACAACTGCGCCTCGCTCGGCTTCCCGTTCTTCAACGCCGACTGCACCGCGACCACCAACGGCAGCGGGCAGTACACACCTTGTCGGGTCTGTCCACGGGGAACTACTTCCTGTCGTTCTCGCGAGGGACGGACCAACAGGAACCTGTTGACGGTCTATTCGGGCGGCGTGCTCAACGCCGACCAGGCGTCGCCGATCGCCGTGACCGCGGGGTCGAGCACGACGGCGGGCGCAGCGCTTCCCGCCGGCGGGCAGATCACCGGCACGATCACCAACGCGAGCACCGGCGCCCCGGTCCAGGGAGTCCTCGTCGACGCGCTTGACGCCAACGGCAACGGCGCGGGTTCCACGAGAACCGCGGCTGACGGCACGTACACGATCTCGGCCCTGCGCACCGGGCGTGTACAAGCTCCAGATCGACGGCTCGCCGACGCTGATCACGGAGTACTTCAACGGCTCCGCGACGCTCCAGGGGGGCACGGGCGTCAGCGTCATCCAGGGCCAGACGGCGACCGTCACCGCGGGTGTGCCACCGGCATCCGCCGGCGGGCGGATCGCGGGCACGGTGCTCGGGCCCAACGGCGCGCCGCTGGGCGGGGCATCAGTCACCGTCTATGACACGGCGGGCAATACCGTCACCTCGGCCAGCAGCGACAGTGACGGCAGCTATCGGACCCCGGCGCTCCTGCCGGGCTCCTACAAGGTCGGTTTCTCCAGTGCAGCCGGAAACCTCGCGTTCCAGTACTACAGCGCGAAGGTGACGCTGGCCTCGGCCAACGTCGTGTCTGTTGCCGGTGGGGCGACGAGCTCCGGGATCAACGCGGCGCTGACGACCGGCGGGTCGATGACCGGCTCGATCACCGACGCGGCGACCCACCTCGGGCTGGGCGGCATCGGCGTCAGCCTCGTCGACACCACGGGCGTGGCGTTGGCCAGCGCGACCACGCTCCCCGACGGGTCCTACGTCCTGACCGGCGTGCCGACGGGCAGCTACCACGTGCAGTTCAACCCGTTCGGTGCGGTCGCCAGCGGTGGCGCGATGTACGCCACGCAGTACTACAGCGGCAAGGCGACGCTGGCCAGCTCGGATCCGGTGTCGATCACCGCTCCCAACGCGACGCCCAACATCAACGCCGCGCTCGTCACCCTGGCGGGCGTCGTCACCCCGGTGACGACGATCACCAAGACGATCCACGTCGACGCCCGCGCCGAAGGCCGGCAAGCCCACGACCTCCAAGGCCAAGCTGTCCGGCCTGGGCAAGGGCAAGGCGAGCCTGGCGTTCAGCCTGGCGGCCGGTAACGACGCCCCGAAGCTGAAGTCCTTCACGGTGAAGCTGCCTAAGGGGCTGAGCTTCATCAAGAAGGGCCTGAAGAAGGGACTCAAGGTCTCGGGCGGCGGCAAGTTCAGCGACAAGCTCAGCAAGGGCGCGCTCGTCGTGACCCTCAAGGGCACGGCCTCCAAGGTCTACGGTCTCGCTGGGCTCCAAGGCGCTGGCGGTGAGCAAGTCGCTCAAGACATCCGCCAAGAAGAAGAAGATCAAGTCGCTGACCGTCTCAGTGTCGACGGTCGATGCCAAGAAGGCCAAGGCGACGGTGAAGCTGACGTTCAAGAAGCCGAGCTGACGCTCGAACAGCGCGCCACGCGCGTCGGCGGCCGCGGCATCCTCGGATGCCGCGGCCGTTCTCTTTCCCGGGTCCTAGAGTCGCTGGCGATGCTTGAGCGGCCACCCTCGAGCGGATGACCCGCCGTGCCTGGATCGCCTTCGCGGCGATCTCCGTGCTGTGGGGCGGCTCCTACCTGCTCATCGAGATCGCTGAGCGCGGCGGGATGCCGGCGCTCGACGTCGCCTGGCTGCGGGTTGCCCTGGCGGCGGCGCTACTGCTCGGGCTGGCCGGGCGCGCCGGGACGCTGCGCTCGCTGCGGGGGCGCTGGCGGTGGCTGCTGGCCTACGCGGTGTGCGAGGTCTCGATCCCGTTTCCGATGATCGCCCTGGGAGAGGTCCACGTCGCCTCCTCGCTGGCGGCGATCATCGTGGCCACCGTGCCGCTGATCGGCGCGCTGCTGGCGCTGCGCTTCGATCCGTCCGAGCGGCCGACCCCGGTCCGGGCGGCCGGACTGGCGGTTGGCTTCGTCGGGGTCGTCGCCCTGGTGGGCCTCGATGTCGGCGGCAACGGGTCCGAGTTGCTGGGGGCGCTCGCGATCGTGCTGGCGGCCGTCGGCTACGCGATCGGCCCGATGATCATCAAGCACGGCTTCCAGGGCCTGGACACCTTCGCCCTGATGGGGGCCAGCCTGGGGCTGGCGACCGTCATCCTCGCGCCCTTCGCGGCGCTGCAGCTGCCCTCGGGCGCCGTGACCGCGGGCGCATGGTCGGCGGTCGCCGCGCTGGGGCTGTTCTGCACGGCGCTGGCCTTCGTCGTCGTCACCGTGCTCATCCGGGAGGCCGGCACGAGCCGGGCGATGGTGTTCACCTACGTCAACCCGGTGGTGGCGCTGGCTCTCGGCGTGACGCTTGAGGCCGAGCGACCCGGGGCCGGGGCGATCGTGGGCCTCGTTCTCATCCTGGTGGGCTCCTGGCTGTCGACCACGGGCCGGCTCGGGCGCCCGTCGCGGGCCTCGCCGGCCGCCGCCGCGAGCGTCGCGCCGGCCGCCGGGAGCGCTCCAGACGGCAACCTCATGCGCCGGGGTACCGCAGACCGGCTGTTAGACTGACTTATGGCCCCGAGAGAACTTCCGTTCGCGCCGACAGGTTTTGGCAAATCTGCCGACTACCCAGGCGAGACGGCTCATTCGACGTCCCCGCAGTTGGAGTGCCGACACTCTGGCAGCGTAGGAGAAATTCAGTACAGACCACATCCCGACCGACTCCTCCGTAGCAGCAGCCACAACCACTCCTAGGAATCTCATGTTCGAGCGATTTACAGAGCGAGCCCGCCAAGTGGTCGTCTTGGCACAGGAAGAGGCTCGGACCCTCAAGCACAACTACATCGGGACAGAGCACATCCTGCTCGGCCTGCTCCGCGAGGAGGAGGGACTCGCCGCTCGGGTGCTCGAGTCGCTCGAGATCACCGTCGAGCGCGTGCGCGCTCAGGTGGTCCGGATCGTCGGCTCCGGGGAGGAGGTCACCTCCGGGCAGATCCCCTTCACCCCCCGGGCCAAGAAGGTCCTCGAGCTCGCCCTGCGCGAGGCGCTGAGCCTCGGTCACAACTACATCGGGACAGAGCACATCCTGCTCGGCCTGGTGCGCGAGAACGAGGGCGTGGCCGCGCGCATCCTGCTCGACTTCGACGCGGACTCCGAGAAGATCCGCAACGAGGTCATCCGCATGCTGTCGGGTCCCGGCAGCCGCCAGCGCGGCTCGGGCTCGGGCAGCGCCGGCGCTCAGGGCACGGGCGAGGGCAAGAAGTCCTCCAAGCTGCTCGACCAGTTCGGGCGCAACCTGACCAAGCTCGCCTCCGAGGGCAAGCTCGATCCGGTCGTCGGTCGCGAGACGGAGATCGAGCGGATCATGCAGATCCTCTCTCGCCGCACCAAGAACAACCCCGTGCTCGTGGGTGAGCCCGGAGTCGGCAAGACCGCGGTCGTCGAGGGCCTGGCCCAGCGGATCACCAACGCCGACGTCCCCGAGCTGCTCAAGGGCAAGCAGATCTACACGCTCGACCTGGCCGCCCTGGTCGCCGGCTCCAAGTACCGCGGCGAGTTCGAGGAGCGCCTGAAGAAGGTGATGAAGGAGATCACCCAGCGCGGCGACATCATCCTGTTCATCGACGAGCTGCACAACCTCGTCGGCGCGGGCGCCGCGGAGGGCGCGATCGACGCTGCTTCGATCCTGAAGCCGGCGCTGGCCCGCGGCGAGCTGCAGACGGTGGGCGCCACCACGCTCGAGGAGTACCGCAAGTACCTCGAGCGCGACTCCGCCCTGGAGCGCCGCTTCCAGAAGATCACCGTCGACCAGCCCTCCACGGAGGAGACGGTCCAGATCCTCAAGGGCCTGCGCGATCGCTACGAGCAGCACCACAAGGTCAACATCACCGACGAGGCGCTGGAGGCGGCCGCCGATCTGGCCGACCGCTACATCTCCGACCGCTTCCTGCCCGACAAGGCGATCGACCTCATCGACGAGGCCGCATCCCGCATGCGGATCAAGTCGATGACCTCCCCGCCCGTCTACCGCGAGCTCGAGGACGAGATCGAGGAGACGCGGCGCGCCAAGGAGGAGGCGATCGAGGCCCAGGAGTTCGAGAAGGCCGCGAACCTTCGTGACACCGAGCGCCGGCTGACCCAGAAGAAGCGCGACCTGGCCGATCAGTGGGAGGCCGGCGAGTCGACGGAGCGGCCGTCGATCGGCGAGGAGGAGATCGCCGACATCGTCTCGATGTGGACGGGCATCCCGGTGTTCAAGCTGACCGAGGCCGAGACCCAGAAGCTGATGCGCATGGAGGAGGAGCTCCACAAGCGCGTCATCGGACAGCACCCCGCGATCGAGGTCGTCTCCAAGGCGATCCGCCGCTCGCGCGCCGGTCTCAAGGATCCCAAGCGTCCGACCGGCTCGTTCATCTTCCTCGGGCCGTCCGGCGTCGGGAAGACGGAGCTTGCGCGGACGCTCGCCGAGTTCCTGTTCGGCGACGAGGACACGATGATCCGCATCGACATGTCGGAGTACATGGAGAAGCACGCCGTGTCGCGGCTGGTCGGCTCGCCTCCGGGCTACATCGGCTACGACGAGGGCGGCCAGCTGACCGAGGCGGTCCGCCGCAAGCCCTACTGCGTGCTCCTGCTCGACGAGATCGAGAAGGCGCATCCGGACGTGTTCAACATCCTGCTGCAGATCCTCGAGGACGGCCGCCTGACGGACGCCCAGGGCCGCACGGTCGACTTCCGCCACTGCATCGTGATCATGACCTCGAACATCGGGGCAGTCGGAGATCGCGCGCAACACGCCGCTCGGCTTCGCCGTCTCCGACGACGAGACGGGGATCACCTACGACGACATGAAGAACCGGATCATGGGCGAGCTCAAGAAGGTCTTCCGGCCTGAGTTCCTCAACCGGATCGATGACGTCATCGTGTTCCACAAGCTCGCCAAGGACGAGATCAAGGAGATCGTCGAGCTGCTGCTGCGACGGATCCGCGTCTCGATGGCCGAACGCGAGCTGCAGCTGGAGCTCTCCGAGGAGGCCAAGGACCTGCTCGTCGACAAGGGCTGGGATCCCGCCATGGGCGCCCGACCGCTGCGCCGGGCGATCCAGCGCTACATCGAGGATCCGCTGGCCGACTTCGTCCTGCGCGCCCAGGTGCCCGAGGGCTCGACGGTCCTCGTCGAGCCCGGCGTCCCGGACACCGAGGACGAGGACGTCAAGCTCTCGATCATCGAGCCCGCTCCCAAGCCGACGCCGGTCGGCGTCGGCGCCGAGGGCGGCTCCGTCGGAGGAGCCCGGCGATTCCGGCACTGAGCCCGAGGACGACGCCGCCCCGGGTCGAGCCCGAGGCCGAGTAGCTCCGACTCGTCACACCAGTCTGTGACCAAGGGCGCGCCTCGGGGCGCGCCCTCTTGTCGTTGTGTGCGCTGGCGGCAAATCGGCTCCGGTCAGCGTCGAGCCGCGCACTGCGACGCAAACGATTGTGTGACAAACCGCGCCAGAGCCCCGTTGCCGTCGGGGGCGGGGCGTAGGCTCGGTCGCGCTCATGCCCCGACCCTCCTCCATCCACGTCTGCTCGGCCTGCGGCCACGAGACGCGCCCGCTGGGCCGGGCCGCTGCCCGGGCTGCGGGGAGTGGAACACGCTCGTCGAGCAGGTCCGCCCGCCGCCCGCGCGGCGGGCCGGCAAGGGCGGCGCCGCCGGGGCACGCGGCGCGGGCGGCCCCGGCGACGCCGGTCGCCCTGCGCGACATCGAGGCCGTCGAGCACGACCGGCTGAGCACCGGCATCGGCGAGCTCGACAACGTGCTCGGGGGCGGGATCGTCCCCGGCTCGCTGGTGCTCATCGGGGGTGCGCCGGGGATCGGCAAGTCGACGCTGACGACGATGGCGGTCGCCAACCTGCAGACCGCCGGCCGGCGGACCCTGTACGTGTCCGCCGAGGAGTCGGCGGCGCAGATCCGGCTGCGCGCGCAGCGGCTGGGCGCCGGCGAGGCGCTGGCCGTCCCGGTGATCGCCGAGACGGACCTGCACACCGTGCTGGCCACGCTCGAGCAGGAGCGCCCGGAGGTGTGCGTCATCGACTCGGTGCAGACGCTGCACTCCGAGGATCTGACCTCGGCGGCCGGGTCGGTCGCGCAGGTGCGCGAGGTGGCCGGCGAGCTGATGCAGGTGGCCAAGCGGCTGCGCGATCGCGGTGCTGCTCGTCGGGCATGTCACCAAGGAGGGATCGCTGGCCGGACCGCGGGTGCTCGAGCACCTGGTCGACTGCGTGCTGCAGTTCGAGGGCGAGCGCGAGCGCACGTACCGGACGGTGCGGGCGATCAAGAACCGGTTCGGCTCCACCAACGAGGCGGGCGTGTTCGAGATGCGCGACCACGGCCTGGTGGAGGTGCTCGACGCCTCGGCGCGCTTCGTGGCGGAGGCGACCCGAGCGCCCGGGCAGCGCGGTGCTGTGCGCGATGGAGGGCACGCGCCCGCTGCTCGTCGAGGTGCAGGCGCTGGTCAGCCCCTCGGAGCTGGTGCCGCCGCGGCGGGTGGTCGCCGGCCTGGACCGCAACCGGGTGGCGCTGGTCCTGGCCGTGCTGGGCCGTCACGCGGGCATCGGGCTCGGCGCCGCCGACGTGTTCGTCAACGTGGTCGGCGGGCGTGCGGGTCGACGAGCCCGGCTCCGATCTGGCGGTGGCGCTGGCGGTGGCCAGCGCGTCCAAGCGCGTGGCGCTCACCGGCGAGGACGGCCGGCCGCTGGCCTGCTTCGGCGAGCTGGGGCTGACCGGCGAGCTGCGGACGGTCGCCCACGGGGATCGCCGGGTCGACCGAGGCACAGCGCTTCGGGCTGACTCCGGTCGTCGAGCCCGAGCAGTTCAAGACGCTGCGGGCGGCGCTGGCCGGCGCGCTGGCCCCGGCGCGGGAGGTGCCGGCGGCGGCCTGACGATGATGAGCGGCCGGACGGGCTTCTGGGGTCCGATCGGACACCGCCAGTTCGGAGTAAAATCACCTGTTGATGCCGCCGCGTTCCGGTGAAGAGCTCAAAGACGAGCTCGAGTCTCGACAGGAATCGCGCATCATGCGGGCGCTGGAGATGGTCGCGCCCGGAACCGCTCTTCGCGAGGGGATCGACAATATCGTCGACGCGCGGACGGGAGGGCTGATCGTCGTCGGCGACGCCGACGAGCTCGGCTTTCTCTTCTCCGGCGGGATCAAGCTCGACATCGACTACTCGCCGGCCTTCCTCTACGAGCTGGCGAAGATGGACGGCGCGATCGTGCTCAGCTCGAACGCGACCAAGATCGCCCACGTCAACGTCCAGCTGACGCCCGACCCGACGATCCTCACGCTCGAGACCGGCACCCGCCATCGGACGGCCGAGCGCGTCTCCAAGCAGACCGACGCGATCGTCGTCGCCGTCTCCGAGCGGCGCGAGGTGGTGTCGCTGTACGTCGACGGCGGCAAGTACATCCTGGAGGACATCCCGGTCGTGCTGGCCAAGGCCAACCAGGCGCTGGCCACCCTGGACAAGTACCGCAGCCGCCTCGACCAGGTCTCCACCCGCCTGACCGCCCTGGAGTTCGAGGGCGGCGTGACGCTCAACGACGTGCTCACCGTGCTGCAGCGCGTCGAGCTGGTGACGCGGATGGCGGTGGAGATCGAGCGCTACATCGTCGAGCTCGGAACCGAGGGCCGGCTGATCGAGATGCAGCTCGACGAGACGATGGTCGGGGTGGCCGCCGACAAGGCCGCCCTCGTGCACGACTATCTGGTCGAGGACACTGACGAGAGCTTCGCCATCGTCTTCGATCAGCTGGTGAGGCTTCCCCATCAGGACCTGCTGGACTTCGGTCGGCTGGCGGAGCTGCTGGGCTATGACCGCAAGCTCAACACGCTGGACTATCCCGTCTCGCCGCGAGGCTTCCGCATCCTGGGGCGCATCCCCCGTCTGCCCCGCCTGGTCGTCCAGCGGATCGTGACGGAATTCGGAGGACTTGAGGAGTTGCTCGCCGCATCCGACGGCGAGCTGGAGACCGTCGACGGCGTCGGCGAGATCCGGGCGAAGGACATCAGAGAGGGCCTTCGCCGCCAGCAGGAGATCAACCTGGTTGATCGCTACCTGCAGACGTAGCGCAATCCGCGAGCGCCCCCCGCGCCGCCACCCACGAGGAGGACACCATCACAGAGCTAATGGAAGAGCAGCTGGATGATCTGGAGCCAGAGGTACCGGTCCACGTCGAGTTCGAGATCGGCGACAGCGTCGTCTATCCCCATCACGGCGCAGGAAAGGTCCTCCGCAAGGAGATGAAGGAGGTCATGGGGGAGAGCCGCGAGTACCTGACGATCAAGATCCTGCACAACGACATGACCGTGATGGTCCCGACCGAGAACGCGCGCTGGCCGGTCTGCGCCGCGTGATCGACGAGGAGACCGTCAAGAAGGTGCATGGCGCTTCTCCAGGACGAGTGTTCGGAGATGCCCAAGAACTGGAACCGGCGCTTCAAGCACAACCGCGACAAGATCAAGACCGGCGACATCTACGAGCTCGCCGAGGTGGTGCGCAACCTCGCCATCCGGGAGTCCGAGAAGGGGCTGTCGACCGGCGAGAAGCAGATGTTCACCCGCGCCAAGAAGATCCTCGCCTCCGAGCTGATGTACGCGCTCGAGATGAACGAGGAGCAGGTCGAGGAGCACCTCTACACGCTGCTGATCGAGTCCGGCCGGCACGCGAACGGCAACGGGAAGGTCACGTCGCCGCCAAGTAGGCGCCCTCGGACATTCGCCATGGCGGTCGCGCTGATCGTGGCCGCAGGGAGAGGCGAGCGCCTTGGGTCCGGCCGGCCCAAGGCGCTCGTCTCGCTTTGTGGCCGCCCGATGCTCGAGTGGAGCGTGGCCTCGCTGCAGGCCGTGGAGGCGGTGCGGGCGATCGTGATCGCGCTGCCCCCAGGCGAGCTCGGCGCCGCACCCGCAGGGCACGATCGCCGTCGCCGGCGGCGTTCAGCGCTCGCACTCCGTGCGGGCCGCGCTGGCGGCCTGTGCGCGAGGGCGACCCGGTGATCGTCCACGACGCCGCCCGGCCGCTGGCCACCCCGCAGCTGTTCGAGCAGGCGCTGCGCGCGCTCGAGCGCGCGCCCGAGGCCGACGCGGTCATCGCCGCCGCCCCGGTGACCGACACCATCAAGGAGGTGGCCGAGGATGGCCGCACGGTCGCGCGCACGCTGGAGCGCTCCCGGCTGTGGGCGGTCCAGACGCCCCAGGTGTTCCGCCGCGCGGCGCTCGAGCGCGCGCTCGCCCTCGCCGACGACGAGCTCGCCCGCGCGACCGACGACGCCTGGCTGGTGGAGCGCACCGGCGGGGTCGTCCACGTTCGTCGGCTCCGACCCGGGCAACCTGAAGATCACCACGCGCGAGGATCTGCGGGTGGCCGAGCTCCTGCTCTGAGCGCAGCGCTCATGACGCGGCGGACCGTCGATGACCGCCACCGGGATCGGCTATGACTGCCACCGGTTCGCCGCCGGGCGCGCGCTGATCCTCGGTGGGGTGGCGTCGAGCACGACCGCGGTCTCGAGGGCCACTCCGACGCCGACGTGCTCACCCACGCGATCATCGACGCGATGCTCGGCGCCGCCGCGCTCGGCGACATCGGCGAGCACTTCCCCGACACCGATCCGCGCTACGCGGGCGTCGACTCGATCGAGCTGCTGCGCGCGACTCGCCCGCTGCTCGCCGGCGCCGGGCTGACGGTCACCCACGTCGACGCGACCGTCGTGCTCGAGCGCCCGAAGCTCGCCCCGATGCGCGACGCGATGCGCCAGCGGCTGGCCGGCGGCGCTCGGGCTGGACCTGCGCCACGTCAGCGTCAAGGCCACGCGTGGGCGAGGGGATGGGATTCGTCGGGCGCGAGGAGGGGATCGCCGCGCTGGCGATCGCGACCGTCGAGGAGCTGTAGGTTCGGCCGGGCGATCCCGGTGGTCGAACCGCTGTAGGGTCCGCACCGTGCCGTCCGCGCGGGCCCAGCCGATGATCATGGTCGCGGATGTGCCGGCCGCCAGTCGCTTCTACCAGGTCGTGCTGGGAGCGACGAGCGGCCATGGCGGCGACGAATACGAACGGCTGCTCGTCGACGGCGAACTGATCATGCAGCTGCACTCCGCCGCGGTGGACCATCATCACGGACCGCTGGGCGACGACGCGCAGGCCACCGGCAACGGCGTCCTGCTGTGGTTCGAGGTCGATGACTTCACCTCGGCGGTGGAGCGGACGCGAGGAACCGGAGCAGAGATCGTCACCGACGTCCACGTCAACCCCAACTCCGGCCTGCGCGAGATGTGGCTGCGCGACGGGGATGGATACCTCGTCGTCCTCGCCGAGGCCACCGAGAGATGAACAGGCGGTGAACGCGGGCGCCGATCGCTCACGGCGCCTCACGGCGCTGCGAGAATCGGCAGCATGGACGATCACGCCCGCGGCTCAGTCCTGGTGGTCGACGACGAGCCGACGATCGCCGAGGTCGTGTCGCGCTACCTCGAGCGTGCCGGCTACCGGACGCGGGTGGCCGCCACCGGCCCCCAGGCCCTGGAGCAGGTGGCCCGCCAGCGCCCCGACCTGGTGGTCCTCGATCTGATGCTCCCGGGGATCGACGGGCTGGAGGTGATGCGGCGGATGCGCCAGGCCGACGGTCCGCCGATCGCCACCATCCTGCTGACCGCGAAGGGCGAGGAGTCCGATCGGGTCATCGGTCTGCGGCTCGGCGCCGACGACTACGTGGTCAAGCCGTTCTCGCCTGCCGAGCTCGTCGCCCGCGTCGACGCGGTGCTGCGCCGGGTCGACACCGCCACCGCCACGGAGAGCCCGATCGAGCTCGAGGAGATGACGATCGATCCCGCCGCCCGGCGCGTGTTCGTCCGAGGCGACGAGGTTCCCCTGACCCAGCGGGAGTTCGACGTGCTGCTCTTCCTGGCTCGCCATCCCGGGCAGGCGTTCAGCCGCAACCAGCTGATGGACGCCATCTGGCAGTACTCCTTCTACACCGACACTTCGACGGTCACCGTCCACATCCGGCGTCTGCGGGCCAAGATCGAGGCCGATCCCGCCCAGCCCTCGCCACATCGAGACGGTGTGGGGCGTCGGCTACCGGTTCGCGCCATGAGGGCCTCGTGAGGGCGTCGTGAGCCGTCTCGCCGCCCGGCTGCGCGCAGCGGCCGGCCCGCTGTCGTGGCAGCTCGTGCTCGTGGTGGCGATCTGCGTGGCGCCCGTCCTGGTCGCGCTCGTCGTCGTCTCGCTGCTGATGATCCTGTCCGACCATGCGGCGGTGCTCGTGGCCGCCATCGTCGTCGGCGCGGGCTGCTGTCCGCCGCTGGGGGCGCGCGTGGTCGCCAACGGGATCCTCCGCGACGTCGGCCTCGATCCGTGACGGCCTGGCGGCCGTGGCTCGCGGCGAGCGGGAGGCGCGGATCGTCACCGAGGCGCGGGACGAGCTGGCCGAGCTGGCCGCCGCCGCCAACGCGATGATCGCCGAGCTGGGCGGTCAGGAGGCGGCGCGCGACCAGTCAGACGCGGCGCGGCGGGACCTGGTGGCGGCCGTCTCACACGATCTGCGCACGCCGATCACCTCACTGCGCCTCCTGGCCGAGGCGGTGGGCGACGACATCGTCGACGGCGACCAGCGCCGCGCCTACCTGATGCGGATGCGGACCCACATCGACGCCCTGAGCGCCCTCATCGACGACCTCTTCGAGCTCTCGCGGCTCGAGGCGGGCGACATCAGCTGGTCACTGGAGCGCGTTCCCCTCGGCGAGCTGGTGGGGGAGACCGTCGAGGCGATGCGGCTGGAGGCCGAGGCCAAGGGCGTGGCCGTCTCGTCAAGCGTGCCCGGTGGGCTGTCGCCGGCCCGCGCCAACCCGGAGAAGCTCCAGCGGGTTCTCTTCAACCTCATCCAGAACGCGATCCGCCATACCCCCGCCGACGGCAGCGTCGTCGTGCGCGCCGAGCCGGTCGAAGCGGGGATCGAGGTGGAGATCGCCGACAGCGGCGCCGGCATCCCGCCGGAGGAGCGCGAGCGCGTCTTTGCGCCCTTCTACCGTGGCGGCGCCGACGCGGCCCGCACCGGCGACGGAGCCGGGCTGGGGCTCGCCGTCTCCCGGGCGATCGTCGAGGCCCACGGCGGCCGTATCTGGCTGGCCGACAGCGCCAGCGGAGCGCGGGTCCGCTTCAGCCTTCCGGCCGCCCGCTGACGAGCCGCGTCCGCTCCGAGTACGGCGGCCGGGGGCTCAGCCCGAGCGGGCGGCGCGCCGCGCGGCGGCCTGCTCCCGCGAGTGCTCGTACTCGACGACCCGCTTGAGCTGGGCCACGGTGGCGCGCAGATGGTTGGTGACGGAGGGGCCGGCGATCCGCTCGGCCAGCCAGCCCGACAGGCCGGCGCCGGCCACGCCGTAGGAGAGGCGGATCTCGACGCGGGTGCGGCCGCCGGGGGCCGGACGCAGCCGCCAGCGCCCCCGCTGGTCGACCCCCGTAACGGAGGTCCAGGCCAGCTCGCGGGGGGCATCCCACTCGACGGTCTCGATCAGCCCGCCGACCTCGGCCGAGCCGACCCGGAGCAGCATCCGGTAGCGGGCGCCGAGACCGGTCGGCTGCTCTCCGTCGACCTCCCAGCGGGTGACTCCCGACATGAAGCTGAGCGCCCGCTCGGGATCCGAGACGAACCCCCAGACGGTCTCGATGGGGGCGGCGACGGTGGTGTGGGCGGCGGTCCTCATCGCGCCCCGGGCCGCCGGTCATCCGATCACCGGCAGCCGCCGTTCGGCGGCCAGCGCGTCGAGGGTGTCCTGCATCAGGCGGATGAGCTGGTCATAGATCTCGTCGACGTCGGGATCGGGGCCGAACTCCGCCTCGAGGTCGATCGGGGGGAGCGTCTCGATGGTCAGCTTGGCCGGCAGCGGGATGTGGCCGAGCATGTCGCCGACGTTGATGATCCACGGCAGGGCGATGGAGATCGGCAGCACCTTGAGACGGAACAGCCGGTCGAGTGCCAGCAGCCGCGCCAGTCCCTCGCCGCGCGACAGAAAGAGGGCCGTCTCCTGGCCGCCGATCGAGACGACCGGGACGATCGGCACGTGCTCGTCGAGCGCCAGGCGGATGAACCCCTTGCGCCCGTCGAAGTCGACCCGGTTGCGCTCCCAGACGGGACGGTGCACCTCATAGTCGCCTCCGGGATAGACGAGCAGGGCCGCGCCGGCCTGCAGGGCCTTGCGGGCATTCACCGGCGAGGCCGCCACCGTGCCGAACTTGCGCAGCGAGCCCAGGCCGGGCATCGACAGCACGAGGTTGTGCGCGAGCTGGTAGAAGGGGCGCTCGACGCCGAAGTAGGTGTTGAAGGCCAGGGTGAACACCACCGTGTCGGGGGTCATGTTCCCGCCGGAGTGGTTGCCGACCATGAGCACGGGCCCGTCGTCGGGAATGTTGCCCAGGCCGCGCACCTCGCCCCGATACCAGACGCTGGCGAACAGCCACATGAGCGGCAGCCGCTCCCGGATGAAATCCGGGTCGCGTTCGTCGAGATCGGCGCGGGGGATCCGGCGCTGGGCCTGCCGGGCGACCTCCTTGAACGCGCCGCCCACGAGGGAGCGCAGACCGCCCCGCCCCTCGGATGCAGCGGCCGGCTCCTGGCCGTTGCGCGCGGCCGCGGGACCGTGCCCGTTGGTAGACCGGCCGTTGTGGCCGGCGCGGCCGGCGACCCCTGTGTCGGCCATCGCTGCCCGGCGGCCTAGGCCGCCTGGGTCCCCCGGTTCTCAGCGGTGCCGGACGCGGAGGCCGGTGCCGGGGCCAGTGCCAGCTCGTGGCGGGCGAAGAAACCCATCAGCAGTTCGTTGGTCTCCGCCGCGCACTCGACCTGGGGCACATGGCCGCAGGACTGGATGGTGATCTGCTCGGCGGCGGGAAGCCAGCGCCGCACATGCCGTCCGAAGGCGGGCGGCACGAGCCGATCATGGGTGCCCCACACGAACAGCGCCGGGCGGCTCAGCTCCGCCAGACGGGGGTAGAACCCGTGCCTGCCGTAGGGCGCCTCCAGGTAGATGTTCCGCGCTGAGGCCAGGAAGGCGAGTCGGGCGCCGGGCGAGTGATAGATCCGGCGGAACTCGTCGACCATCAGCTCGCCCACCTCGGGGTCGATCACGTCGCGGTCGTAGAACATGCTCCAGAACTGGCTGGCCACCGCCCGGCGGCTGAACCCGTGGGGAAGCAGCCCGAACTCCGGGCGCAGCAGCCGCACCAGCGGATGAAAGCCCCGCCTGACCCAGGCGACGGCCGGGCACAGCAGCCCGAGCGCCCGCACCCGGTCGGGCGCCACCAGGCCCATCTCGATGGCGATCCGGCCGCCCATCGAGTTGCCAACGACGTGCGCCGCGTCGACCTGCAGGGAGTCCATCAGCCCGAGCATCGTCTGCGTGTACCAGCCGGCGTTGTAGGGCGCACGGGCCGGCTTGGAGGACGAGCCGAAGCCCGGCAGGTCTGGGGCGTGCACGCGGTAGCGCGTGCTCAGCGCCGCCGCGGTCTCAAAGAAGGACGCCCGGGTGCCGCCGAGCCCGTGCAGCAGCAGCACGTCGGGGCCGTGGCCCATCGTCAGCGTGGAGATGCGATAGCGCCCGACCGGCACCTCGCGGATCTGCAGCAGCGGAGGACGGCCACCCGGCAGGCGGAACATCCCCTCGAAGGCGACCGCCTCGTCGAGGTTGCCGCGGACCGACAGCCGCCGCTGCTCGAAGGCGTCGATCCCGGAGAGCTCGCCGGCCCGCAGCGCCAGCCATGTCGAGGCATCCGTGGCGATCGTCACATCGGGCGTCCGGCGGGTGACGCCCTTGCGCACGCGGGCGCCGTGGGTGGTGCAGCGCACCTCCCAGGTGTGACCGAGGTCGCCCAGCTTGACGTGGTAGGTCGCGTCGAAGCCCGGATCGGCGCCGAGATAGCGATCGGGGAGGGTCCGGAAGGCGGCCTCGACGTCGATGAGACGCTGCGCGTGGTCTGACCGCACGGACATGCGCTTTGAAACCTAGTGCAATGCGGGGGTCGGCGCGCCCGTGCCCGGCGCTAGATTGGCCCCACGATGCGCACGATCGTCCTGCACGACACGCTGACCGGCGGGCTCATGGAGCTCGCGCCGGCACAACCGCCGCGCGTGCGCATCTACGCCTGCGGCCCGACCGTCTACAGCCGCGTCCATGTCGGCAACGCCCGTCCGTTCGTGGTCTTCTCGCAGCTCAAGCGATTCCTCACCGCTGAGGGGTATGACGTGGTCTTTGTAGCGAATGTCACGGACATCAACGACAAGATCTATGCCGCGGCCACCGCGGCCGGAGTGCCCAGCGACGAGCTGGCGCGAGAGATGACCGCCTTCTACCGGCAGGACACGGACGCGCTGGGCCTCGGTCGGCCCGACCACGAGCCGCTGGCCAGCGAGACGATCCCCGGGATCATCGGCCTCATCGAGCGGTTGGTGCAGGGCGGGCATGCGTATGCGAGCGACGGCGACGTCTACTTCTCCGTGCGCTCTTACCCGGAATACGGTGAGTTATCGCATCGTGACCCCGACCGCATGGATCAGGGCGAGGGGATCGAGGGGGCGCAGCGCAAGCGCGACCCGCGCGACTTCGCGCTGTGGAAGGGGCTGAAGGCCGGAGAGGACACCCACTGGCCCTCACCCTGGGGGCCGGGCCGCCCCGGCTGGCACATCGAGTGCTCGGCGATGGCCGAGGAGCTGCTCGGTCTCGATTTCGAGATCCACGGTGGCGGCTCGGACCTCATCTTCCCCCACCACGAGAACGAGGCCGCCCAGACGCGCGCCGCGCACGGCGAGCGACTGACGCGCTCCTGGATGCACGTGGGGATCGTCCGCCTCGACGCCGAGAAGATGTCCAAGTCGTTGGGCAACGTCTTCGGGCTCGAGGAGACGGTCCGGCGGTGGGGTGCCGAGACGCTTCTCATGTACTTCTCGGGCGCCCACTGGCGCCAGCCGATGGAGTTCGACGACGAACGGCTGGGGGAGGCGCGAGCCCGGGCCGCCGGCATCCGCGAGACCGCCCGCACGCTGGTCGACGGCCCCAGCCCCGACTGGTCGGGCCCGCTGCGCGAGCGCTTCCTCGACGCCCTCGCCCATGACTTCAACACTCCGCGGGCGCTGGCCATCGTGGCCGAGTGGACGCGTGAGGCCAATCGCCTGCCCGCCGGCACCGTCGGGTCAGCCGACCTGCGCGCGATGCTCGACGTCCTCGGGCTGGGGACGCTGCTCGAGGCCCCGCAGCTCGAGATTCCCGAGCAGGCGACTCGCCTCAGCGAGGCTCGCGAGCAGGCCCGGCGCGAGCGCGATTACGCGGCCGCCGACCGCCTGCGCGACGAGCTGCGCGCTCTCGGCTGGGAGGTCCGCGACGGGCCCTCGGGCCCCGAGCTGCTCCCCGCGGCCTGATCCTGCGGGCTGTCACGCCGCGGGGCCGGGACCGGTTGCATAACTGGGCGCTGGGTTGCATAACGCCGCTGGCGCTTGACAGCCGACCGGTGCTATGTCAAGCTCGCGCCGCTGAATAAGGATCAACTCGAGCTTGAGGCTGGAGTTGCATCCGGGAGTGAGCGGCTCACCCGCCTGCTTCTGGGAAGGTTCTATACCGGTGCGGCGCCAGGGGAGGTAGCGCGCCACGACAAATCCGATCCGGCGCGGATACGCGGCGGCATGGAGATACGTGTGGCTCGACTGTCTGCTTACTCTCAGGCTCAACCTCGGGTTGAGGATGGTTATCTGATCGCTCTCGCCAAGCAGGGGCACCCCGAGGCGTACGATCAGATCGTCCGCCGTTACTACGGATTCGTGCGTCTCAAGGCCTCGTCGTACTTCCTGGCCGGCGGCGATGCCGACGATCTCATCCAAGAGGGCCTCGTCGGCCTCTACAAGGCGGTGCGTGACTACCGGACGGACCGGGAGTCGAGCTTTCGCAACTTCGCGGAGCTGTGCATCACCCGCCAGATCATCACCGCGGTCAAGACGGCGACGCGCAACAAGCACACGCCGCTGAACCAGTACGTCTCGTTCTCGAGCACCCCAGCGGGCGGTACCGGCGACTCAGAGCCGACGCTCGACGAGGTTCTGCCGGGCTCGACCGTGCACGACCCGGTCAACCAGGTGATCTCCTCCGAGGAGCTGCGGGCGCTCGTGGCCTGCATCTCGACCGCGCTCTCCGAACTCGAGTCCCGCGTCCTGGCCCTGTACCTCGACGGGCACTCCTACGAGGAGATCGGGCGCCGGCTGGACTGCGACTGCAAGACGGTCGACAACGCCCTGCAGCGCGTCAAGCGCAAGGTGGGCGCCCACCTCAACGAGCGCGCGATCGCCGCCTGAGTGGCGGGGCGGCGGCCGCCGGTACGCGCAGGGTGAACTCGGCGCCGCCCTCCGGGCGGCTGGCGACCTCGACGCCGCCGCCCATCGCGGTGATCAGCTCCTTGACGATCGCCAGGCCGAGCCCGGAGCCCACCGCGCGCTCGGAGCGGTAGCGGTCAGACAGGTAGAAGCGGTCAAAGGCGCGCGGCAGATCCTCAGTGGCGAGCCCGGGGCCGGTGTCGGCGACGGCGATCTCGCCTGCGGCGGCGCTCACCGTCACCGCGCCGCCGGCCGGAGTGAGGCGCAGCGCGTTCTCGATGAGATTGGAGGCGGCCTGCAGCAGCCGCCCCTCGTCGCCGACGCCCCACGCGCCGGCCCCGTTCGTCTCTCCGGCTGCCAGCCGCACTCCCAGTTCCCGCGCGCGGGGCAGATGGCGCTGCACCGCCGCGCGGCTGATCGCCGCCAGGTCGACGGGACGGCGCTCGACGGCGAACCCCTCGCTGCCGAGCCGCGCCAGATCGAGCAGATCGGAGACGAGCCGCTCCAGCCGGTCGGCTTCGTCGGCGACCACCCTGAGCCCCTCGGCCGGCGGGACCGCCCCCTCCTGCAGTGCCTCCGCGTAGCCGCGGATGGAGGTCAGCGGCGTCTTGAGCTCATGGCTGACGGACTCCAGGAAGCGCCGCTGAGATTCGCGCGCACGACCCAGCTCAGCCGCCATGGCGTTGAACGAGCGGCCCAGCCCGGCCAGCTCGTCTTCGCCCTGCACCGGGACGACGACGTCGGGCTGCCCGGCGGCGACGCGCTCCGTCGCCTGCGCCAGCGCGCGGATCGGCCGGGTCAGGCGCCGGGCCAGCAGCCACGACAGGGCGGCCGCCAGGAGGGCTCCCCCCAGTCCCGCCAGCGCGAGGCTGACCAGAAACGGCCGCCACTCGGCGAAGGCCAGGCGCGCCCCGCGGATGAGCACCACGCGGCCGGCGGCGGTGGTGCGCGCGGCGTAGATGAGTGAGCGCCCGAGCACGGTCACGGATCCCTGGCCGTCGCCCGTGGTCGGCAGGGCGGCCACCACGGCGGCCGCCACCCGCGGCCGCACCCGGGTGGGGTGGCCCGATCCGACGCGGTAGACGTGATCGCCGGCCCGCAGCGCGCCGGGAGCCCCTCCCGCCAGCGACAGCAGGCGCGCCTGGGCCTGCAGGTTGGCCGAGCGCTGGCTGGCCAGCCGGTGGCGCACGAGCACGACGGCCACGGCGACGGTCAGCGCGCACGAGGTCACGGCGGCCAGCGCCAGATACCCGAGCACCCGGCGGCGCAGGGTCACCCGGGCACCGCCTTGTAGCCCAGGCCTCGCACCGTCCGGATGAGGTCCGGATGACCGAGCTTCTTGCGCAGCTGGGCGACGTGGACCTCGACGGTGCGCGTCTCGCCCGGGGACTGAAAGCCCCACACGGTCTCGAGCAGCTGGTCGCGGGTGACCACCTGCCCGGGATGGCGCAGCAGGTACTCGAGCAGGTCGAACTCGCGCTGGGTGAGCTCCACCTCCTGCCCGTCGACGCGGACCTCGCGCGCGGAGCCGGCCAGCGTCACCGGCCCGAGGGCGAGCACGTCACCGCGCTCCGCGACCCCGGCGCGAGCCGTCCGGCGCAGCACCGCCTTGACCCGCGCGGTGAGCTCGCGCGGCGAGAACGGCTTGGACACGTAGTCATCGGCGCCGACCTCGAGCCCGGCGACGCGATCGGGCTCCTCGTCGCGGGCGGTCAGCATGATCACCGGGACCGCGCCGCCGATCCGGCGGCAGACCTCGAAGCCGTCGATGCCCGGCAGCCCGATGTCGAGGACGACGAGCGTGACCGGGTGGCGGCGCAGCTCGACGAGCGCCTCCTCCCCCGAGCGCACCCACAGCGCGGTGTAGCCGGCGCGCTCCAGGTAGGTGCGCACCAGGGCGGCAATGTTCGGCTCGTCCTCGACGATCATCACGGTGGCGCCCATGGCCACATCGTAGGAGCGCTCAGCTCCGGCGCACGGCGAGTTTTACACGCAGCTGACCTTGCGCTGACAGGTTGCTTTCACGCCGGGGCGACAGTGATCGAGCACGTCCCACCACAAGCGAGGTCCGTCCTATGTCGCACATTCTCAAACACTCACGGTTGCTCCTGGTCGCCGTCTGCTGCGTCGCGGTCGGGGCCGGAGCGAGTGTCATCGCCGGCGCCGGCGCGCGCATCACGCCGTCCAAGGCATCACCCGCCCACCAGGGTGGCAAGCGGGGCCTGCGGCGGATCGCTGCGCACACCGTCCACGGTGAGTTCGTTGTGCACACCAAGGCGGGCTTTCGCACCGTCACCATCGACCGCGGCGTCGTCGACTCCGTCTCCGCCAACCAGCTGAAGATCACCGAGGGCACCCCCAAGGCGACCTACAAGACGGTGACGCTGACCATCCCGGCCGACGCACGGGTGCGTGACGACAAGCGGAAGAGCAGCCTGTCGTCAGTCAAGGCCGGACAGCGCGTGCTGGTCCTCGCCGCCCCCCAGCGCACCCTGGTCATCGCCCGCACGCCTCACGCTCACACCCACTGATCCCGGCGGTCCGGTCGGGGGTTGAAGGCCGTCGGGGTCGTCCGGCCACGATCGCGACGGTCTTCAACCCCCGATCGGACCGAGCGTCGGCTCCATCCCGTGGAGATCGAACGCGCGAAAGCGGGAGAAGGTGTGGTGGTCGGGACCGTGGAAGTCGGCCGAACCGGTGGTCAGGAGCCCCTCCCGGGCGCAGCGGTCCACCAGCAGCCGGGTCTGCTCGGCGGTATGGGTGGGGTAGAACGCCTCGACGCCGTCGAGCCCTGACCGCTGGAAACGGCCGAGCGCCTCCAGGACCCCCGGCGGCTCGGAGATGTCCCAGAAGGGGTGAGCCCACACGGCCAGGCCGCCGGCTCCGTGGATGAGCTCGATCGCCTCCTCCACAGACGGCGCCTCGCGCTCGCGGAAGGCCGGCTTGCCGGTGATGAGGTAGGCCACCAGGAAGTCCGTGGCGTCGAGCAGGCCATCGCGCTCGAGCCGCTCGCGGTTCGCGGGGTGGCTGACGACCGCCTGGGCGAGATGGGGTCGCCCGACGGACCGGCCCTGCGCGAACCGTGCGTCGAGCGCCTCGTCGTCGAGGGCGAAGCCGAGCTCGCGCAGCGCGTCGGCGATCCGCCGGGCCCGGTTCTCGCGGTCCGCGCGCGAGCGTTCCAGGGTGGCGACCAGACGTGGCTCGTCGGGGGCGATCAGGTAGCCGAGGATGTGCAGGTCCTGCCGGCCCTCATAGACCGAGGTGATCTCCGTGGCGGGGACGACCCGGATGCCGGCGCGGCCGGCCGCCTCCTGGGCCTCGGCGACGCCGGCGGCCGTGTCGTGGTCAGACAGGGCCAGCAGCTCCACCCCCGCCGCGGCGGCCGCGTCGACCACCGCCGCCGGCGCCAGCGCGCCGTCGGAGTGGACGGAGTGACTCTGCAGGTCGAAGGTGGGTGCCGCGCGGGACGTCAAGTCAACAAGGCTAGTCGCCTTTGCTCGCGGAGGTGACGCCGGTCAGGCGTTCGCACTCGCGCCACAGCACCTCGCGGTCCCCGGGCCGCTCCCGCGTCCACGGCAGCAGCGAGGTGGGCCGCCGGCGGCGGTCGTGCCAGAACCCCCCGGTGCTCCGGGCTGGCTCGTCGGCAGCGCCCAGCCACACGATCGTGTCGGCTCCCTGGTCGGGTGAGCGCAGGAACCTCCGGGTCACCTTGTAGAAGCCCGGGAGCGAGTCGCTGATGCCCGGTGTATCGGCCCAGCCGGGGTGCATGGAGTGCACGACGATCCCCTGGGGGGCGAGGCGCTGCGCCCACATCTCAGTGAGCACGACCTCGGCGCGCTTGGTCCGCGCGTAGGCGGTCGTCCCGCTGAACGTCCCCCGCGCGTTCTGGAGGTCGTCGACGTCCAGCCGCTGGGCGTACATGCCGCCGGAGGACACGGTGATGATCCGGGAGGGGGCGGCGGCGGCCAGCGTCGCGGTCAGCTCGTGGGTCAACAGGAAGGGCGCGGCGACGTTGACGGCGAAGGTGAGCTCGAGACCGTCCTCGGTCAGGGTGCGCTCCCGCGGCATGACGCCGGCGTTGTGCACGAGGACGTCGAGGCGCGCACCGCCACCACCACCGCCGGCGACCCGGGCCGCCAACTCGCGCACTGAGGTCAGCCGGGCGAGGTCGCAGAGCTCCAGCCGGGCCTGTCCGCCGGCCGATTGCTCGGCGACTCGGGCGCGGGCGCGCTCGCCCCGCTCCGCGTCGCGCGCCGCGAGGATGACGTCGGCCCCGAGGCGGGCGAACCCCTCGGCGGCTGCGAGCCCCAGCCCGGAGGTGGCACCGGTGACGAGCACCGTCTTGCCGGCCAGAGACTTCAGGTCCCCGTCGTCCCACCAGCGCCGGCGTACGGCATAGCCGATGTTCGTGTACCCGGCGACGACGGTGCGATCAAGCGCGGTGTCCAGCAGCGAGGTGAGCATCTCCTGAGGCTGCCCGCCCCGCTGCCGCGGGAAAACGGCCGGTCAGGCGAAACGGCGGCGCAGTGAACGGACAGGCCGGGCCAGAACGGGAGCTCAGCGGGCGCCGACGACGGCGGGGCCGGTCGCCGGCGACGGTCCCCTCAGTCGGCGCAGCGCGATCAGCCCGCCGCCGGCGACGAGCAGCGCGGTGACCGCGCCCAGCCCGAGCCCCGCGCGGGCGCCCAGCGCCCCCATGGTGGCCCCCACGATAGGGCCGCCGATGGGCGTCGACCCCTGGAAGGCGACGAACCACAGCGACATCACCCGGCCGCGCATCTCCGGCGCGGAGGTCAGCTGCAGGGTCGAGTTGCCGGTCGACATGAAGGCGATGCTGCCCGCGCCGACGAGCGCCAGGGCGATCAGCTCGAGGGCGAGGCTCGGTGCCAGGGTGGCCAGCGCCATCGCGATCCCGAAGCCAGAAGCGGAGAGGACGAGCGTTCGCAGCCCGGTCTTGCCCCGGCCGGCGACGAACAGCCCGCCGGCCACCGCACCGAGGCCCATCGATGCCGTCATGAAGCCGAAGGCGGTGGCCCCGCCGTGGAGGCCGCGGCTGGCCATGACCGGAAGGGAGACCTGGAATTCGTAGGTCAGACAGCCGACGATCGCCATCATCACGAGCGGGACGGCGAGACCGGGCGTCGAGCGCACGTAGCGCAGGCCGTCACGCAGCTGACCCTTGCCGCGCGGCATCGGCGCCGATGGCGTGAGCTGTTTCATGTCCATCGACATCAGCGAGAAGACGACGGCGACGAAGCTGCCGGCGTTGACGAGGAAGCACACGCCTGCGCCGAGGGTGGCCACGAGGATGCCGGCCACCGCCGGACCGAGCGACCGGGCGACGTTGACCAGCACCGAGTTGAGGCTGACGGCGTTGCGCAGGTGCTCCGGGCCGACGAGCTCCATCATGAACGACTGGCGGGCCGGGTTCTCGAAGGCGTTGTTGAGACCGAGGATCGCCGCGAGGATGCCGATCTGCCACACGCGGATCTCACCGGTGACGGTCAGCACGCCCATCACGAGCGCCTGCACGCCCATCAGCGACTGCAGGAACACCATCAGCCGCCGCTTGTCGACCCGGTCGGCGATCACGCCGCCGTACGGTCCGAGGATGAGCACCGGCACCGTCTGCAGGGCGATGACGATGCCCAGCGTGGTGCTCGAGTGGCTGAGGGTCCACACCAGCCACGACTGGGCGGTCATCTGCATCCAGGTGCCGATCAGCGAGATCGCCTGGCCGCCGTAGTACCGGCGGTAGTTGGGGATCGCGAGGGCCGCGAAGGTCACTCGCCCGGCGTGGACGACGCGCGTCACGGACGGCGGTCCTGCAACTGCGCGGCCAGCCCCTCGAGCGCGGGCAGAGCGCGCTCCAGCAGGTCGCGGTCGGCCGGGTCAAGCCCCGCCAGCGCCTGGTTGAGCGCGTCGGTCCGCTCGCGGCGCATGCCCTCGGCGAGCCGGTGGCCGGCCTCGGTCACGGTGACCCACGCCGCTCGCCGATCGCCGTCGTCGGATACGCGCTCGAGCGTCCCGTCCTCGACGAGGTGGGAGATCGCCCGCGAGAGCATCGTCGGGTTCAGGCTCTCGCGCTCGGCCAGGTCGGCGATCCGGATGGGACCGTCCCGATCGACGGTGAGCAGCACGGAGATCCGGGTCGGCGTGAGCCCCGCCTCGCTGCCGGCGGCGGTGACGCGCAGCCGCCGCGACAGGCGGCCGATGGCCACCCGCAGGCGGGTAGCGGTGTCGACGTCGAGGAGAAGGAGGGAGTTGGTCATGGCAATTGATTGCTTGCTGGCAAGCATTCTAGCAGCGGCCGGATACCATCGAAGCCGAGCATGGGTCTGCTCGCCTACCTGATCGTCCTCGTCTTCGTCGGCCTCGTGGCCGGGGCGCTCGCCCGGCTCGCCCTGCCGGGCCCCGACCCGATGACGATCCTCGAGACGGTGGCGCTCGGCCTGGCCGGCAACCTCGTCGCCGGCCTCATCGTGTGGGCGATCTGGGGGCCGGGCGCGCCCGGGCTCGTCGTCTCCGTGCTCTGCGCGACCGCCATCCTGTACGTCATCCGCCGCATCCGGGGCGGCGGCCTCACCCGGGCCGTCAGCCCGCCTGAGTAGGCCGCCGCGGCCACGCCCGGGTGGTCGCCGGGCGCCGGCTCGGAGCGCGCGTCACCGCCGCCGTTGGAACAGGAACCCGGCGAGCGCGACGGAGACGGCCATGATGCCGAGGCTCCAGGCCACCGCGTGCCAGGCGCTGGAGCCGACGGGCGCTCCGGACAGCAGCGCGCGCAGGGTGTCGACGACCGCCGTCACCGGCTGGTTGGCGGCGAAGCCCCGCAGCCACGCGGGCATGGTGTGAATGGGCACGAAGGCGCTGGAGGGATAGGGGAGGAAGCTGACCAGGAAGGTGATGCCCTGGGCGGCCTCGGCCGAGCGCACGAGGATCCCGACGGCCGCCGCCAACCAGGAGATGGCCAGCACGAACAGCGACAGGATGCCGGCGATGGCCAGCCAGCGCTCGAGACCGGCGGCCGGATGCAGCCCGAGGGCGAAGGCGACCGCCACCGCCAGGCCGGCCGACGCCAGGTTGCGGGCGACGCTCGCCGCGACGTGACCGGCGATCAGGGCCTCGCCGCGGACGTCCATCGAGCGCAACCGGTCGCTGATGCCGCTCGCCATGTCCGTGGCGACACTGACCGCCGTGGTCCCGGCGCCGAAGCCGACGCACACCAGCAGGACGCCCGGCACGACGTAGTCGATGTAGCGCGTCCCGGTCTGGATGGCGCCGCCGAAGAACTCGACGAACATCACCATCAGCAACACCGGAAGCGCCAGGGCGGTGATGAGCCCGTCGACGTTGCGCAGCGAGAGCCGCAGGGAGCGGCCGATGAGCGTGGTCAGCTGCGCGCGGGCACCGGCGCCCGCCGAGGTGAGCAGGACGGTGGGCTCAGGCATCGACGAGCTCGCTGTCGTGAACGCCCGCGCGATGGCTCGTCAGGGCCAGGAAGACGTCGTCGAGGGTGGCCGTGTGGATGGCGAAGCGCGCGATGAGCTCGCCATCGGGGTCGACTTCATCGAGCAGCCCACGGACAGCCACGGCGTCGCCTCCCGTGGGCACGCCGAGGACCCGGCCGAGGGGATCCCGGGTCACCGCGCGATCGGCCAGCCGCTCGGCGAGCCGGTGATAGGCCTGGTCGTCAGCGGCCGTGAGATCGAGGCGCTGGCCGGTGGCGGTCGCCTTCAGCTCGGCGGCCGTTCCCTCGGCGACGACCGTGCCCTCGTCGATGACGACGATCCGATCGGCCAGCCGGTCGGCCTCCTCCAGGTACTGGGTGGTCAAGAGAACGGTCACGCCGGTGGCCGTCAGCTCGCCCACGAGGTCCCACATCTGGCGGCGGCTGCGCGGATCCAGGCCGGTGGTCGGCTCATCGAGGAACAGCACGGCCGGCGGGCGCACCAGCGATGCCGCCAGGTCCAGGCGCCGGCGCATCCCGCCCGAGTAGGTGGCCGTCCGGCGGTCGCTCGCGCCGACCAGGTCGAAGCGCTCGAGCAGCTCGCCGGCGCGACGGCGGGCGGCGGGCGGACGCAGCCCGGCCAGCCGGCCCATCATGCGGAGGTTCTCGGCGCCGGTCTGCAGCCCGTCAAGCGCGGTCTCCTGCCCGGTGAGGCTGATGGCGCGGCGAACCGCCGAGCGCTCGGCGACGACGTCGTGGCCGGCGACGGTGGCGCGACCGCCGTCGGGCGCCAGCAGGGTGCTCAGCAGCCGCACGGTGGTCGTCTTGCCCGCGCCGTTGGGCCCGAGCAGGGCGCACACCTGGCCGCGGCCGACGGTCAGGTTCAGGCCGGTCAGCACAGGGGTCGAGCCATAGGACTTGGTGAGGCCGACGGCCTCGATCGCCAGGGGGTCAGTCACGAGATGCCTTTCAGGGAGTTCTCTGCGTATGCCATACGCATAACGGCGTAGACTGTACGCAGTTATCCCTCCGACTGTCAAGGGTGCGACGATGCCCCGGTGGCCGACAACCCGCAGACGCCCGTTCCGGCCCCCGATCCGCCCCGTGGTGCGATCCCGCCGATCCCGCCGAGCCTCGAGCTCGCGTGGGGACTGCGCGACCCGGGATCCCGGGGCCCGAAGCGGGGGCTGAGGCTCGAGCAGATCGTCGCCGCCGGCATCACGCTGGCTCACACCGACGGGGTCGGCGCCCTCTCGATGGCCCGGATCGCCCGCACGCTGGGGGTGGGGACGATGTCGCTGTACCGCTACGTGGCGGCCAAGGACGAGCTGCTGGTGCTGATGGTCGACGCCGCTCTGGGCACGCCGCCGCCGTCCGCGCCCGGCGAGGACTGGCGAGCCGGTCTGCGCCGATGGGCGATGGGGGTCTGGCAGGCCTACCGCCGCCACCCATGGGCTCTGCGGGTGCCCATCAGCGCTCCTCCCTACGGCCCCAATAACGTCGCGTGGCTGGACAACGCGCTCCGAGCGTTGGCCAACACCCCGCTGTCCGAGCAGGACAAGCTCTCCTGCGTCCTGCTCGTCAGTGGCTTCGTGCGCAATCTGGCGACGCTGTCGGCCGATTTCGTCGCCGGCGCGGGCGGCGAGACTGTGATGCCCGGCTACGGCCGGATGCTCAGTCACCTGACGAGCGCCGACCAGTTCCCGGCGCTGCATCGCGCGATCAGCTCAGGCGCGCTCGACGACGAGGACGACATCGACGTCGAACTGACCTTCGGTCTGGAACGCATCCTCGACGGCGTGGGGGTCCTCGTCGACCGCCCCGCCGGCGAGCCGTAAGCTCCGATCGCGATGACGACCCTGCCGCCGTGCAGCGGGAGCGCGTCGGCTCAGGCCGGCGTCTGCACCTCGCTGACCCCCGTCTCCTGAGCACGCCCGCCGTCCCCACCCGTCAGCGGGACCTGGCCGTCGTGTTCGCGCTCGGCTCGATGTCGAGCATCCAGCTGGGCGCAGCCCTCTCGCATCCGCTGTTTCACCGCCTTGGGGCGGCCGGGACCGTCATGCTGCGGCTCCTTTTCGCCGCGGTCGTGCTGTGCGCCGCCGTCCGGCCCTCGCTCGCCGGGCGTTCGGCTCGCGACCGGTTCGTGCCGCTCGCCCTGGGCGCGACCTCGGGGGTCATGACGCTGGCCTTCTACGAGGCGCTGTCGCGGATCCCGCAGGGGATCGCCGTGGCCATCGAGTTCAGCGGACCGCTGGCGGTGGCCCTGGCGGCCTCCCGTCGCTGGCGCGACGTGGTGTGGGTCGCGCTGGCCGCCGGAGGGATCGCGCTGCTGACACTCGGTCGCCCGGTGGGTGGTTCCCTGGACCCTGTGGGGGTCGTCATGGCGTTCGTGGCCGCGGCGGGGTGGGGGACCTACATCGTGCTCACCAAGCGCGTGGGGCAGAGCTGGCCGGGGCTGAGCGGGCTGGCGATCTCGATGGCCGTCGGCGCGCTCGTCTCCCTGCCCTTCGGGCTGGCGCACTTCAGCGCTCGCTACGGCGACCTCGGGACGGACGCCCTCGGCCTGCTGCTGGGGATCCTCGTCCCGCTGGCGCCCTACATGCTCGAGCTGGCGGCGCTGCGCCGCCTGCCAACCCGGGTGTTCGGCGTGCTGATGAGCCTCGAGCCGGGGCTGGGAGCCCTGTTCGGGCTGCTCATCGTCGGTCAGTCCTTAGCCTTGGGCGGGGTGATGGCGATCGTGCTGATCGTCGCCGCCAGCCTGGGGGTCACGCTGACGGCGCCGGCCGATGAGCCGGCTGTCCCGGTCCTGCTCGAATGAGGCGGACGGTCCTATGCTGGAGTCAATAACCGTAATTAGCGATCCGAGATACGGAATTTTCGCCATCCGGCAGAATGACCACCGTACTTGTCGACAATCAGGAGGTTGTGACCATGTCATTGAAGATCGGGTCAACCGCGCCAGATTTCCAGGCCCAGACGACCGAGGGCCCCATCAGCTTCCACGACTGGATCGGCGACTCGTGGGCCGTGCTGTTCTCCCACCCCAAGACGTTCACGCCGGTGTGCACGACGGAGCTCGGCTACATGGCCCAGATCAAGCCTGAGTTCGACAAGCGCAACGTGAAGATCATCGGGCTCTCGGTGGACCCGGTGGGCGCCAACGAGGGCTGGTCCAAGGACATCGAGGAGACCCAGGGGGCGGCCCCCAACTACCCCATCATCGGCGATGAGGACTTCACCGTCTCCAAGCTCTACGACATGCTCCCCGAGGACGCCAGTGGGGACGCGGGCGCCCGGACGGCAGCCGACAACCAGACGGTCCGCAACGTGTTCGTCGTCGGGCCCGACAAGAAGATCAAGCTGATCCTCGTCTACCCGATGACCACCGGGCGCAACTTCGACGAGGTCCTGCGGGTCATCGACTCGCTGCAGCTGACGGCCAACCACAAGGTGGCCACCCCCGTCAACTGGCAGCAGGGTGACAAGGTCATCATCGCGGGCTCGGTCTCTGACGACGCCGCCAAGGAGACCTACCCCGAGGGCTGGGAGTCGCCCAAGCCCTACATCCGGATCGTGCCCTCGCCCGAGCCGGTCAAGTAGCCCTCGCGCCGGAGCCGGGCCCGCCGCTCGGCGGGCCCGCGCGGCCACCCCGCCGGCCCCGCTGGCTACGACAGGACGGTGCGGACGACCTCGATGGCCACCACGGCGGCCACGACGCCCGCCGCCAGCGCGAGCATCGCCAGGGTCAGCCGCAGCGCGATCTGGGACCCGCTCATCCGTCGGCCTCGTCGAGGACGGGCACCGAGAACGGCGGCGCGCCGCGCGGGGTCACGGTGAACCCGAGGGCCCACTTGCCGACCATGACGAGGGCCGCGGCTCGGCGCGAGTAGACCCCGGGGCGAATCTCCGTGAGCTGGAACTGCTGCTGGGGCATCTGCATCTCCGTCTGGTTGAGCGTGATGGTGACGTCGGCATGGCGAACCGGGCGCCCGGCTCGGGTGATGCGCAGCGCGAAGGCGTTGGGAGCCGCCGCGCGGTTGGGGGAGAGGAGGATCTGCACGCGATAGCCGGCGCGATCGAGGGTCTTGGCCACCCTGCCGGGCCCGACGGAGGCCAGCGCCGCGTTCTGTTTGGCGAAGGCCGGCGGCGGGGGCGCCAGGCTCGAGAGCAGGCCGGCCACGAACACCGCTCCGGCGACCAGCACCGTCTCAGCCGTGACCAGCCGACGCAGCAGGGTGGCCGAGCGCTCGGCCCAGCCCGCGCCCGAGCCGGCGACGACGAGGCGGGGCCGTCCGGCGGCGGCCAGCGCCGGTCCGGTGCGCAGCAGGTTCCCGGCAGCGAGTGCCATGGCCACCAGCAGGATCGCGATCTTGGCCAGGATGGCCACTCCGTAGCCGGTGTCCCAGAGCGCGTCGAGTGCGGGCATGTGCTCGATGGTGGCCACCGTGCCGGTGCTCAGCAGGAGCACGACGGAGCCCAGCGCCACCCTCGAGAAGCGCGGAACCACCGTTGACAGGACGGCCACGCGCCGGCCGCCCCGAACGGTGAACCACAGCACGAGGAGACCGACGAGGCCGCCCAGCCACACCGAGCCGGCGATGAGGTGCAGCCAGTCCACCGCCACCGATAGCCCGCGCGGCGACGTCTGGCCGGCGTGGCCGACCGCCCCTGGAAGGACGAGCGACGCGCCGGCGGCCAGCAGCGCCCCGGTCTGAGCCAGCAGCTCGCCCACGGAGCGGCGCTCGCGGCCGGGCCGGTCGAGGAACAGGGCGATCCAGCCGGCGACGCAGAACAGCGCGAAGCACAGCATGAGATCGACGTAGCCGCGGCCGAACGCCGTGACCCGGAAGAGCGGCACGAGCGCGCCCACGTCGAACACCGAGCGCAGGGAATCCGACGCGGTGGCGAGGTCCAGATACACCGGCACGGCCAGCACCCCGATCACCGAGGCGACGACGAAGGCGACGGACAGCGCCCGCAGCCCGGCGCCCTCGATCCGCCGTGGCAGCACGCCGGGCGATGAGGAAGCGAAAGGCGAACAGCCCGATGGCCACCATCATCGCCAGCAGCATCACCCAGCGGGCGATCAACAGGTTGGGAGCGGTCGCTCCCCGGGAGATGCTCGGGACGACGAAGCGGGGGGCCGGCCCGGGCGTCGGGCCGACGGCATAGGTGAACGCCCCCTGGACGGGGTGGCCGTCGACGGAGATGGCGCGCCAGTAGATGAGATACCACCCCTCGCGCAGCCCGCGGCGCACCGGCACCACCAGCGTGTCGGGGTTGGCCGCCGAGCGCCGGACCGCCGCGGTCGCCTCCTGCCGGCCGTCGGCGTCCGTCACGGAGATGATCGCGAAGCGGGGCTCGACCGCCTCGTCGAAGGTGAGCGCGACCGTCCGGGGCGCAGCGTCGAGCACGCGGCTGGGCTCCGGGGCGGTCCGCACCAGGTAGGCGTGCGCCGAGGCGACGCCCGGCAGGAGCGCCAGGGCGAGGACGGCAGCGCTGAGCGCCGCCACGGCGCGCCGCCGGCGCGTCACACGAGGCTCCTCCCGCCGCGCCGCCTCGCCGCTGGTCCCGTCGCCGCCGCCCGAGCCGCCCCGGGAGACGAGCGCGATGCCGGCGGCGCCCAGTGCCGAGGCACACTGAGGACGAGGGCGATGATGGTCAACAGCGACGTGCCGCTGCCGCCGCCCAGCGACGATTTGACCTCGATGGTCGGCGCCGGAGCGTCGGAGGACTCAGAGCCTGACCAGTCGACGATCGAGCCGTCGGAGTAGGTCTGCTGGACCCGGAACGTGTAGTCCTTGGCCGACGCTGGTTGAGCGAGGAACTGAAACAGCGAGTCATCGCCGGTGGGGGTCGCACCCCCGCTCCAGGTGACCTTCTGCACGACGGCTTCCTCCCCGGCTCCCCGCGACTGGACGCGCTGCTTCCAGCCGGCGGATGGCGGCACGAACGAGTCGATGCCGAAGCCCTCGGGCACGGTGAGCACGACCTTGGTCGTCTTCACACCTGACTTCTCAGTGGGCACGGCCAGGCTGTAGAGCTGGAGCTGGCCGGCCACCGAGACGGCCGGGCTGACCCGGGCATGGCCGAGGGCCAGGGCCGGGACGACCAGCATCCCGATGAGCGCCAGGGCCACCGCTCGCGGGGCCCGCGCGATGTGACGGTTCACGATTCTTCCTCCTTGATTGGCTGACGAGTGGCTCGCCGGGCCTCGGCCCGGCGCACGGTCAGCCAGGTGGTCCGCGCCCGCACCAGCCCAGCGCCAGCGGTGCCCGGCGCGGGCGCGCGGCGTCGGCGAGACGCAGGGGGCGCGCCACGCGGCCTCGCACCGCGCGGGAGCCCTGCCAGCCGGCGGGCGGCCACCTCGCCGAGCAGCCATCGCGCTCCGTGCAGGAGGGCGGCGAGCACCAGCCCGACACAGGCGGCGGCCGGGACCGCCCACCAGCCGCCGGCGCCGAAGACCCCGGCCAGTCCCGCCGGATGGCCGGTGGCGAACAGCCCCTCCAGGAGCTCCTGGCCGCTGTAGATCGCCACCAGGCAGGTCGTGCACGCCAGCCACAGCCCGAGCAGGGAGATGCCGTAGCGCACGACCGTGCGCTGGCCGGCCAGGGCGCGCCCCAGGGAGGACAGAAACGCGCCGCCCGTCAGGGCGAGCGCCAGGACGAGCCACGGAACCGCCGAGTGCAGGTAGGAATGGCCCTGGCGCTGCAGCTCTGCACCGGCGCCACCGCCGAAGGCCAGCAGGTAGCGCAGCTGGTGGACCGCGAACGCGGCGATCGGCACGACGCCCGCGCGGGCGAGGCCATGGCCGGCGGCGCGGCGCCGCTCGCCGCCGATCACGTGGCTCCGCTGAACAGGTCGAGCGTCCGGGCCATGCCCGCCGTCGGCGCAGAGGGTCTCGCCGGTGACGAAGCGGGCAGCGTCGCCGGCAAGGAACACGACGACGTCGGCGACGTCCTCGGGCGCCGACCAGCGGCGCAGCGGGGTCTGGGCCTCGACGAGGCCGATCACCCCGGGGATCGCCTTGTTGCGCGCCCACATATCCGTGTCGACGACGCCGGGCGCCACCGTGTTGACGCGGATGCCCTGCGGACCCAGCTCGGCCGCCAGCGAGCGCGTCATCGCATCGATGGCGCCCTTGGTGGCCGCGTACATGTTGCGGTGCGGCGTGCCGACGATCCCCGAGACGGACGAGAGGCTGATGACGGAGCCCTGCCCGCGCGCGCGCCATGCCGGGCGCCAGAGCCTGGATCAGCAGCAGCGGGGCGCGGACGTTGACCGCGTGCAGGCGATCGATGAGCGCGGCATCGAGGTCGCGCAGGAGCAGCCGGGCGCCCAGGGCCGCGTTGTTGACGAGTACGTCCACCCGGCCGAGGGCCGCCTCGGCCGCGGCGGCCAGTCGGCCGGGCGCCCGCGGATCCTCGAGATCTGACTCGATGACGACCGGCTCGCGGTGCAGGCGGGATGCCACCTCGGCGAGCGCGTCGCCGCTGCGCGCCGCCAGCGCCACGCGCGCCCCCGCCGCGTCGAGGGCGACCGCGATCGCGGCCCCGATGCCCCGCGAGGCCCCGGTGACCAGGGCGGTGCGACCTTCCAGCGAGAACGGGGTCATCGCGATCGGAGACTACCGTCGCGACGGCGCCCGCAGGTAGAGTCGGCCGCCGTGACCGCCGCGGACATCTCGGGCGTGGGCGACGCCGACCTCGGTTCCCTCGAGTTCTGGGGCCAGCCCGCCCGGGAGCGCGACCGCTACTTCGAGCTGCTGCGCCGGGAGGCTCCGATCTCGCGCCACGAGCCGCCCGAGGACATCCTCGGCCTGGGCGATCAGGGCCGGCTGCACTACTGGGCGATCGTCCGCTACGAGGACATCCGCGCCATCTCGCGCGACCCGGCGACCTTCTGCTCGGGCGAGGGCGTCCAGTTCGGAGACGCCCCGCAGGAGATGCTCGAGGCCTCGCAGTCGTTCCTGGCGATGGACGCGCCTCGCCACACCACGCTGCGCGGGCTCGTCTCCTCGGCGTTCACCCCCCGCCAGGTCAAGCGCATCGAGGACGGGATCGCGGCCAGTGCCCGGCGGATCGTGGCCGAAGCGGCGCCCACCGGCGGCGGCGACTTCGTCCAGTTGATCGCCAAGCGGCTGCCGCTGCAGACGATCTCGGACATGCTGGGGGTGCCCGAGGCCGACCGCGAGCGGGTGATGGAGGCGGCCGACACCCTCATCGGGGCCTCCGATCCCGACATCTTCGGGGACCGCTCTGCCGCTCGAGGTGCTCGGGGGCGCGCTGTGGACGCTGACCCAGTTCGCCACCGAGCTGGCCACCCACCGCGAGGCCCATCCCTCCGACGACCTGATGACGGCGCTCGTCCAGGCCGAGATCGACGGTGACCGCCTCACCCACGCCGAGATCGCCGCCTTCCTGGTGCTGCTCTCGGTGGCCGGCAACGACACGTCTCGCCACACCACCTCCCACGCCCTGCGGGCGCTGACGGACAACCCGGCCCAGCGCGCCTGGCTGCTGCAGGACCTCGACGGCCGCCTGCCCGGGGCCGTCGAGGAGTTCGTGCGCTGGGCCACCCCGGTGCTCACCTTCCGCCGGACGACGACGCGCGAGGTGCAGCTCCACGGCGCAGACGCTGCCCGCGGGGGAGAAGGTCGTGCTCTTCTACCACTCGGGCAACCGGGACGCGCGCGGCGATCGAGCGGCCGTGGGAGTTCGACGTCACCCGCGACCCCAACCGCCATCTCGGCTTCGGCGGCGGCGGGCCCCACTACTGCCTGGGCGCGTCCCTGGCCAAGACGCAGCTGCGGGCGATCTTCGGCGAGATGCTGCGGGTGATGCCCGACATCGAGGCCGGCGAGCCCGAGCTGCTGCGCAGCGCCTTCATCCACGGCGTCAAGCGGATGCCGTGCCGCTTCACCGCCGTGGGTTGACGCCGAGGGCGATCAGCCGGCGAGCCGCGGCTCGCCGGGATGGGGACGCCGGCCGGCGGTGTGCTCGAAGAAGGCGGTGACCCAGTCGGGATCCACGGGGGCCACCAGCGAGCCGTCGAGATGGTCATCGAGCTCCGGGATAGCCTGCCGCCCGTAGCTCGTCGAGGGCCGCCCGCAGGTCATAGCCGGTCTC
>CAVYMP010000017.1:0-195214 GCA_963769565.1 uncultured Solirubrobacteraceae bacterium | reverse complement strand
GACCGGGCCGCCGGGGGTCCCGCGAGGGGTCGACAGGTCGTCGCCGCGTGCCATCAGTTCTGACTTGCCCTTTCGTCGCCGCGTGCCATGACTAGTGAGTGTTCTCCGAGTGCTCCGACAGGCTGACCCGCCAGTTGTCAGGCAGGACACGGTCCAGGACGTCATCGATGGTGACCGCGCCGACCAGTCGTCCGGCGTCGTCGACCACCGCCAGCGAGACGACGTCGTAGGCCGCCAGCTTGATCGCCACCTCGCGATCGGAGGCCGACACGTCGACCGGCTCCACGTCCTCGTCGATGCAGCGTCCCAACGGCTTGGAGGGGGTCTCGCGCAGCAGGCGCTGAATCCCGACGTTGCCCAAATACCGGCCTGTCGGGGTCTCCAGCGGAGGACGGCAGACGAACACCGCCGCGGCCAGGGGCACCGGCAGCTCGGGATCGCGCACGCGCGCCAGCGCCTCGGCGACCGTCGTACTGGGGGAGAGGATCACGGGCTCGGGGGTCATCAGGCCGCCCGCCGTGTCAGGTTGGTAGCTCAGCAGCCGGCGCACCGGCTCCGCCTCCTCGGGGTCCATCGCGCGCAGCAGCTCGGCCTGGCGTCCGGCCGAGAACTCGCCCAGCAGGTCAGCGGCGTCGTCGGCCTCCATCTCGTCGAGCACGCGGGCGACGCGGTCGGAGTCCAGCCCCTCGATCAGTCGCACCTGCTCGTCCTCGGAGAGCTCCTCGAGCAGGTCGGCGAAGCGCTCGTCCTCCAGTTCGGCGGCCAGGACACGGCGGCGGCTGAGCGGGAGGCGGCGGATCGCCCCTGCCATCTCGGCCGGATGCAGCCCGCCCAGCTCGGCCGCCTGGCGGTCGACGGTGCGGTCGGAGGCGAACAGCTCACCCGCCTCTGACCAGTCGAGGACCTCGGGCGAGCGCCGCAGGCCGGGGACCCGGCGGCCGGCAACGGCCACCGTGGCCACCTCCCAGCCCGCGTTGTCGGGGGAGGGGGTGATCCCGATGTCGACCACCCGGCCGTTGCGCAGGCGCTTGCCGATCAGCTCGCCGACGATCAGCCGCTCACCGTCGCGCAGGCCGAACTGGCGCAGGTTGACCGACCCGCGACGCAGCCGCGCCCCGTCGTTGCCGATCTCGCCGATCCGGTTGATGCCGACGAACACCCGGCGCCGCTGCACGGCGACGACGAAGCCGTTGATGCGCGGGGGCTTGGAGCCGAGGTCGACCACCGCATCGACGATGCGGCCGATATCGGCGCCATCGGCGCCCAGCAGCGGCAGGCGGGTGAGCCGCTCCAGGTAGATGATCCGCCGTTCCATGACATCAATCGTACGATTCCCGGATGCCCCAATCCATTGTGGTTCTCGGCGCCCGCAACCTGGGTGGTGCGATCGTCGATCACTTCCTCGCCCTCGGGTGGAATGTCGCCGCCGTCGCCCGCAGCGAGGAGACACTCGTGGCGGTGCGCGCGCGGGGTGCCCTGGCGGTCTCCGCAGACGCCTCTGACCCCGACCAGCTGGCCGGCGCGCTGGAGTTGGCCCGGCAGGAACTGGGGTCGCTCGACGCCGTCGTCAACGCCGTCAGCGCCGCCCGCCCGCCGGAACGCGGCGGCTTCGGCGGCGGCGAGCTGGCCGACGCCGACGTGGCCGGCTTCCAGGGCTGGACGGTCGCCGTCGCCGAGCAGGCGTTCGCGTTTCTGTCGACGGGAGCCCGGGCCTTGCGCCCGTCCGGCGGTGGCGCGCTCGTGCAGATCACCGGTGGCTCCTCGCGCCGGGCGATGCCCGGCAAAGGGCTGTGGGCGGCCGGGGCGTTCGCCACCCGGGCGCTCGTCCAGGCGGCCGCCCAGGAGCTGCGCGACGAGCGCATCCATGTCGCCCTGCTGGCCGTCGACGCCACGATTGAGTCGCCCAAGACGGCGGCGTTTACCGGCGATCAGCCGGCCAACGCGCTCGCCGACCAGGGACAGGTGGCCGAGGCGGTCGCCTTCCTCGTGGGCCAGCGCGAGCGGGCGTGGACCCACGAGCTCGTGGTGACGCCGGCGGGTGATCGCTGGGTTCCGTGATGCGGCCCGAGGCTGACCGCAATCGACCGTAGGTTCCAGGCGTTAATCTTCGACGAGAGGAGCAGCCATGAGCCAGGCGAGGAGCTATCCGGCCGGCGTGCCCTGTTGGGTGGACACCGAGCAGCCGGATCCGGATGCGGCCTGCCGCTTCTACGGGGAGCTGTTCGGCTGGACGTTCGAGGACGCGCGTTCCGGCGCAGGCCCCCGGCTCATATCTGATCGCCTCGCTGGGCGGGAAGGACGTCGCCGCGATCGCTCCGGGAACCGGGGATGCCTGGAACACCTACATCGCCGTGGACGATGCCGACGCGGTCGTCCGATCGGTCAGCGCCGCGGGCGGAGCCGTGCTGTCCGAGCCGGCGGACGCCGGTGACGGCGGACGAGCCGCGGCCTGCGCCGACCCGGCGGGTGCGGCCTTCCGGCTGTGGCAGCCGCGCAATCGACTCGGTGCCCAGGTCGTCAACGTGGCCGGGGCCTGGAACTTCTCCAACCTGCGCACCGACCAGCCCGTTCAGGCACGCGCGTTCTATGCGGATGTGTTCGGCTGGGAGGCGATGGACGTCGGCGGCGCCGCGGTGATGTGGCGCCGACCGGGGTATGGCGACCACCTGGAGGCGACGGTCGACCCGGACATCCGCAGACGCCAGGCTCACGCGCCGGACGGGTTCGAGGACGTGGTCGCCGGGTTGGTGTCGACGACCGACGGCGGCGTGCCGCACTGGTACGTCGTCTTCACGGTTGCCGATCGCGACGACGCCGTCGCGGTCGCGCAGCGACTGGGCGCCGAGGTCCTATCGAGCGAGGAGACAATGTGGACGCGCGAGGCGGCGATCCGCGACCCGCAGGGCGCCGAGCTGACCCTCAGCCAGTTCACCCCGCCCGACGACTGGGGCTGAGCGGTAGGTGGTGTGGCGAGGCCAGCCGTCCGGGAGCGATCCGGGGGGCGAAAGCGATCAAGATGTTGCGCGATCGGAGCGGGCGGACCAGCCGTGTCCGATACGCGTCGCTTTCCGCTGTGTCTGTTGCTCGCTGGTGGGTGGGTGCCAACGCGCGCAACGAATCGATCGGGTGAGACGCCCAGGACCCCTGTCTGTCGCCGATTCTGGGCGCCAGCCCCGGAATCCGCGCTATCTACCCCGTCCCGGCTACTCGGCGGGCGTCCAGTACATGTCGGCGCCGGCCGGGGTGGCGAGGGCGAACCTGGCCAGCTGCGCTCGCAGCTCGGCCTCGGGCTGCTGCATGATCTCGACGATCTCCGCGGTGGCAAGCGGCGCGTCGGCCCACTCGAGCAGCTCGGCGACGGTCTCCGGCGGCGGCCGGCGCGTGAGCGCCGGGTCGAGGTTGGCGATCGCCGCCTCGTAGGCCTCGACGGGGTTGAAGCCGGGCAGGCAGGTGCTGGCCGTCGGCGGTCGCGCAGCTCGTAGCTGGGGGCGGTGTAGCGGCGTTCGTCGCGCCGGGCCGCCGAGCTTGTGGTCGAGCGCGCGGGCGGCGGCCGACGGCCGCCGGGCGGCCTCGATGTCCTGGGCGAGCGCCTCCTCGGTCGCCGGCTGCCGCGCTCCACGCGCGCCAGCTCGTCGGGGTCCAGGCCGGCGTCACGCGCGCCGGCGGCGATCAGCTGCGGGTCGTCGAGCAGGCCGCCGCTCATCGTCCGCACCCGCAGCGCGCGCAGCAGCCGCGCCTCGGCTGCCGGGGCGTTGAGGCGGGCGGCGACCACCGCCCGGCAGGCCGGCTCCGAGGAGGCCGGCCGCGCGGATAGGGGAACGGGTGGATCGGCATCCCGTACCGCGCCTGCAGGCCGGGCGCGCCGCCCGCCAGCTTCTCGGCCTCGCCGGGCTCGAGCGTGAGCACGATCATCCCAGCCGCCAGCGCAGGCCGTCGCCGTAATGCCAGCGCAGCCGCAGCCGGGCCGGCTCGGCGCTAGAACGCGAACGGGCACGCCGGGTCGGTGTAGAGGGTGACGTCGATCACTGCAACGGTCGATCTCGAGCGCCGTGCTCGTCTTCGGGCCGCGGCCCGAAGATCCGCCGATCGGATTCCTCGATCGCGACGTCGTTGATGCTCGCCTCGCGCCGGCGCATCAGCCCGTGCTCGTCGAACTCCCACAGCTCGTTGCCGTAGCTGCGCCACCACTGGCCGTCGGCGTCGTGGCTCTCGTACTGGAAGCGCACCGCGATCCGGTTCTCGTGAAACGTCCACAGGCTCTTGCGCAGCGCGTAGTCGAGCTCGCGCTCCCACTTGGCGGTGAGGAACTCGACGATCTGCGCGCGGCCGGTCACGAACGTGCCGCGGTTGCGCCACACCGAGTCCTCGGTGTAGGCGAGCGAGACCCGCTTCGGGATCGCGGGTGTTCCAGGCGTCCTCGGCGGCCTGCACCTTGCGGGCGGCCGTCTCGGCGGTGAAGGGAGGCAACGGCGGACGGTCCTCAGGCATCGGTGTTCCTTTCGCTCGCGGACGGGGCCGACGTCGGTCCATGGTCGCAAACCGATTGGAGTTAGGGTCCGCGGTCGTGATCTCGGCGCGAGTTCGGCTTGCAGGGACGCTCGGCAGCGCTGCGCTCGCCGTGGCCGTCGCCGGCTGCGGCGGTGGCGGCGGCGGGGGAGCCGATGCCGCCAAGGTCAAGCAGACCGTCCGGCAGGCCCTCGCGGCCCTGGCCGACGGCGACGGCCGCGCTTCTGCGCGTTGGCGACCGCCGGCGCCCGAGCGGAGCTCGCCCGGACGACCCCGGGCGCCAGCTGCCCGCAGGTCGTGCGACCGCATCAGCCAACCAGCTGTCCCCGGCGGTCAAGCTCGGCCTCCGCAACGCGCGCGTGGGCACGGTCACGATCCACGGCGACAATGCGTCGATCCGCGCCGGCGACATCACCTCGACCCGCGGGCACCCTCACAGGGCTTCCTGCAGGCCTCGGCGACCGCCCACGCAGGCTCCAGCCGGCGACGCGCTGGGACGGCACGCCCGGCCGTAAGATCGCACGCCTGAAGCTCGATAGGGTCAGCGGCACTATGAAAATCGTCTACACCCACACCGACGAGGCGCCGGCGCTGGCCACTCAGTCGCTGCTGCCGATCGTGCGCGCCTTCGCCGGCGTCGCCGGGGTCGAGCTGAGCTGCGCGACATCTCGCTCGCGGGCCGGATCCTCGCCCAGTTCCCCGACCGCCTGAGCGATGACCAGCGCGTCGCCGACGCCCTCGCCGAGCTGGGCGAGCTGGCCACCGAGCCTCGACGCCAACATCATCAAGCTGCCGAACATCTCCGCCTCGGTTCCGCAGCTCAAGGCGGCCGTGACCGAGCTCCAGCAGCAGGGCTACGACATCCCCGATTACCCCGACGATCCCGCCGACGACGAGCAGCGCGAGATCCGCGAGCGCTATGACCGCGTCAAGGGTTCGGCCGTCAACCCGGTCCTGCGCGAGGGCAACTCCGACCGCCGCGCGCCCACCTCGGTCAAGCAGTTCGCCCGCAACCATCCGCACTCGATGGGCGACTGGTCCCCGGAGTCCGCGCTCCCACGTGGCGACGATGGACGACGGGGACTTCCGCTCCACCGAGCGCTCGGTGACCGCGCCCCGTGACGGCGAGGTGCGCATCGAGCAGGTCGCCACCGACGGCACGACGACCGTCCTCAAGTCTGCCGTTCCCGATGCTCGAGGGCGAGGTGCTCGACGCCGCGGTGATGCGCCGGGCCGCGCTCGAGACGTTTCTCGCCACTCAGATCGCCGACGCCAAGCGCGAGGGACTGCTGTTCTCGGTCCACCTCAAGGCGACGATGATGAAGGTCGTCTGACCCGATCATCTTCGGCCATGCCGTGCGGGCATTCTTCCCATTCGTCTTCGGTGAGCACGCCGCCGCGCTGGCCGGCGCCGGCGTCAACCCCAACGACGGCGTCGCCGCCCTGCTGACGTCGCTCGAGCAGTTGGCCGAGGACGAGCGCGAGGCTGTGACGGCCGCCATCGACAAGGCCTACGAGGACGGCCCGGCCGCTGGCGATGGTCGACTCCGACCGCGGTATCACCAACCTGCATGTCCCCTCCGACGTGATCATCGACGCCTCGATGCCGGCCGCGATCCGCTCCAGCGGCCAGATGTGGAACCGCGAGGGCGAGCTCCAGGACGCCAAGTTCGTGATTCCCGATCACTCCTACGCGGCGCTGTACGCCGAGACCGTCGAGGACTGCCGGCGCAACGGCGCGTTTGATCCCGCGACGATGGGGACGACGCCCAACGTCGGGCTGATGGCCCAGAAGGCCGAGGAGTACGGCTCGCACGACAAGACCTTTGAAATTGCCAAGCCGGGGTCGGTGCGGGTCGTCTGGGCCGACACCGACGAGACGCTGCTGGAGCACGCCGTTTCGGTTGGCGACATCTGGCGGATGTGCCAGACCAAGGACGCCGCGATCCAGGACTGGGTCCGCTGGCGGTGCAGCGCGCGCGGGCCACCGGCGACCCGGCCGTGTTCTGGCTGGAGGCGAGCCGTGCCCACGACGCCGAGGTGCTGGCGAAGGTCCGGCCGGCACTCGCCGAGCTTGACACCGAAGGCCTGCAGATTGAGATCCTCGACGTCGCCGAGGCCACTCGCTTCACCCTGGAGCGGGCCCGGGGCGGTCAGGACACGATCTCGGTCACCGGCAACGTCCTGCGCGACTACCTCACCGACCTGTTCCCGATCCTCGAGCTCGGCACGAGCGCCAAGATGCTCTCGATCGTGCCGCTGATGCAGGGCGGCGGGCTGTTCGAGACCGGCGCCGGCGGCTCGGCACCCAAGCACGTGCAGCAGTTCGAGCGCGAGAACCATCTGCGCTGGGACTCCCTGGGCGAGTTCCTGGCGATCGCCGTCTCGCTGGAGATGCTCGCCGACAAGAGCGAGAACCCGCGGGCGCGGCTGCTCGGCCAGACGCTCGACCGCGCCACCGGCTCCGTGCTCGAGGAGAACCGCTCGCCGGCGCGCAAGGTCGGCGAGATCGACAACCGCGGCAGCCACTTCTACCTCGCCCTCTACTGGGCCCGCGAGCTGGCCGGGCAGTCGGAGGACACGGAGCTGGCCGAGCGCTTCGCGGCGCTGGCCGAGCGCTTGGGCGACCAGGAGCAGACGATCGTCTCCGAGCTGAGTGAGGTCCAGGGCTCGCCCGTCGACCTCGGTGGCTACTTCCGGCCCGATCCGGAGAAGGCCCGCGCCGCCATGCGTCCGAGCGAGACCTTCAACGACGCGATCGAGTCGCTCTCGCCGGCCGCGTCGGCCTCGACCGCCCCGGACTAGACAGCGCAGCAGCGCGAGCAGGTCCTCGCGCTCGAACGTCTGCGCGGTGGCCACGGCGGACGGCTGGCCGGCCTCGGGGTCGGCGCCGCCCGCCACCAGCGCGGTGATCACGCCGGGCTCGTCCTTGAACACCGCTCCGGCGAGCGGCGTCTGCCCGCGGTCGTTGGGGCGGTTGGGATCGGCACCGCGCTCCAGCAGCGCCGCCACCGTCGCGGCATGCCCGTGATATGCGGCCAGCATCACCAGGCTGTCGCCCTTCTGGTTGGCCAGATTCGGGTCGACGCCGGCATCCACGTACGCCGCCAGCTGCTCCGCGTCGCCCTTCCGGGCCAGGCCGAACAGCTTGGTCGCGAACTCGATGACCTCGTCGTCGGGCCGGGACTCCTGCACGGCTGCTCAGTCTGCCAGCTCGGTGGCGTGCCTTTCTAGAGTGTCTGCCTATGGCTGACGACCCGCTCCGCGCCGCCGTCACCCAGCGCGCGGTGGGGGCGGTCCGCGACCGGGCACCCGAGGGCGTGGAGGTGGTGGCGCTGGAGGACGGCCTCGATCTCGACGGGGTCGACTTCCTCGTCCCCAACCACGACTCCCGCGTCCGCGCGGCGCTGCCCGGCCTGGCCCGCCTGTCCGTCGTTCAATTGCTGTCGGCCGGTACCGACAGCTGGGACGGCGTGGTGCCCGCACAGGCGACTCTGTGCAGCGCCCGCGGCGCCCGCGATGGCCCGGTCGCCGAATGGGTGCTGGGCGCGCTGCTGGGAGTCTCCACCGGGCTGTTGCAATCTGCCCGCGAGCGTACGTGGGACCGCGACCGCCATCTCGACGACCTCGGTGGATGGACGGTGCTCGTCGTCGGGCTGGGCTCGATCGGCCGCCTCGTGCAGACCCGGCTGGAGGCGCTCGGCACGACGGTCGTCGGCGTCGCCTCGCACGCCCGCGACGGTGTGCGCGGCGTCGACGAGCTGCCCGCGCTGCTGTCCGAGGCCGACGCCGTCGTGCTCCTGACCCCGCTCAGCGATGCCACCCACGGCCTGATCGGCGCCCCCGAGCTGGCGGCGATGCCCGATGGTGCGGTGGTCGTCAACGCCGCCCGGGGGCCGGTGCTTGACAGCGACGCGCTGCTTGCCGAGGTCGCCGGCGGACGACTGCGGGCGGTCCTCGACGTCACTGACCCCGAGCCGCTGGCTGACGATCACCCCCTGTGGGACGCCCCCGGCGTGCTCTCCATCACGCCTCATGTCGGCGGCGATTCGCCGCTGGGCTGGCAGCGCGCCGCGGCGCTCGCCGGTGACCAGCTGGCGCGCTGGTGCGCGGGCGAGGAACTGCTCAACGTCGTTCGAAAGGGAACCGCATGACGATCGAACTCGGTCAATTCGGACTCTGGACCTCCTACCGCGCGATCGGCGAGGAGAACGCCGGGGAAGCCGCCAAGCTGGCGGAGCGCCTCGGCTTCGGGGCGGTGTGGCTCGGCGGCTCGCCCAACCCGGCGAAGGTAACGCCGCTGCTGGCTGCCACCGAGCGGCTGGCCGCCGCCACCGGGATCGTCAACATCTGGCAGACCGAGCCGCACATGGCTGCCTCCGAGCGCGCCCAGCTCGAGGCCGACTACGCCGGTCGCTTCCTGCTGGGGATCGGCATCGGCCACCCCGAGGCGACGAGCGATTACAAGCATCCGCTCACCGCGATGGGCGCGTACCTCGACGGGCTCGACAGCGCCCAGCGACCTGTCCCGCCCGACGCCCGCTGCATCGCCGCTCTCGGTCCGAAGATGCTCGATCTCAGTCGCGACCGGTCCGTCGGAACCCACCCCTATTTCACGCCGGTGGAGCACACTCGCTTCGCTCGCGAGCGCGTCGGCCCCGGCAAGCTGGTCGCCCCCGAGCTGGCGTGCGTCGTGGACACCGATGCCGAGCGGGCCCGGGCGACGGCCCGCGAGTACGCCGAGCGCTATCTGGGCCTGAGCAACTACACCAACAACCTGCTGCGCTTCGGCTTCGGCGAGTCAGACCTCGCCGACGGGGGCTCGGACCGGCTGATTGACGCGATCGTTCCCCAGGGCAGCGCCGACAAGATCGCCGCCGCCGCTCGCGAGCACCTGGACGCCGGCGCCGACCACGTCTGCCTGCAGACCGTCGGGATCCGGGGGGTGCCCGTGGAGCAGTGGACCGCGCTGGCTGCCGCGCTCGGCTTGAGCGGTTAGACCGGCGCCCGCGATGAGCACCGGATGGGTGTGGCACGAGCGCTACGCCTGGCATGACGCGCGCGGGCTGGTCGATTCGCTGGAGCACGATTCGCTGTTCGAGCCGCAGCCGAGCCTGGAGAGCGGGGCCGTCAAGCGGCGGCTGCGCAACCTCGTCGACGCCAGCGGCCTGCTCGCGCAGCTGACCCAGATCCCAGCGACGCCGCTGTCGGCCGACGAGCTGTGCACCGTGCACGACCGCGCGTACGTGGAGCGTGTCCGGGCGCAGAGCGCCGATCGCGGCGGCGACGCCGGGCAGTCGACGCCGTTCGGACGCTGGACCTACGAGATCGCCGCGCTGGCGGCGGGCGGCTGCCGCGCGGCCGTCGACGCCGTGCTGGAGGGCCGCGTCGACAACGCCTACGCGCTCGTGCGGCCGCCCGGACACCACGCCGGGCCCGCGGGCGGCTGCGGGTATTGCGTGTTCTCCAACGTCGCGCTCGCGGCGCTTCACCTGCGCCGGCTCGCCGGACTGGCGCGTGTGGCGATCATCGACTGGGACGTGCACCATGGCAACGGGACACAGGCCACGTTCTGGTCAGACCCGAGCGTGCTGACGATCTCGCTTCATCAGGAGGACCTGTTCCCGCCGGGCAGCGGTCTCGTGTCCGAGATCGGCGAGGAGGCGGGGGAGGGATGCAACGTCAACGTCGAGCTGCCGGCGGGCGCGGGCCGCGCCGCCTATCTGGCGGCGCTCGACCGGGTCGTCGTGCCCGCTCTGGAGCGCTTCGCGCCGGACTTCCTCCTCGTCGCCTGCGGACTGGATGCCAGCCTCAACGACCCGCTCGGTCGGATGAACCTGACCAGCGAGTGCTTCGCGCTCATGACCGGGCGGCTGATGAGGGCGGCCGAGCAGCTGTGCGGCGGGCGTCTGGTGATGTGCCAGGAGGGCGGCTACTCCACCACGTATGTGCCCTATTGCGGGCTGGCGATTCTCGAGCAGCTGTCCGGTGAGGCCACTGGCGTCGCCGACCCGTGGATCAGTGACACCCGCCGGGTCCGGGCGCTGCCGCTGCGCGCTCATGAGGAGCAGGCCGTGGAGGCGGCCGCGAGCCGCCACGGGCTGGCTATCTGACCAGCTGGCCGACGCCGATCATGTTGCCCTCGCTGTCACGGAACCACGCGCCGCGTTCGCCCGAGGCGTTCTTGCTCGGGTAGTTGCCGGCGATGTCGGCGACCGAGTTACGGGTCCTCATGCCGGGAGCGTCGACCTCCTCGAAGACCACGCCCCGACGCTTGAGCTCGGTCACCACCGCCTCGATGTCGTCGACCTCGAAGCCCATCTGGGTGAACGTGCCCGGCGAGGCTCCCGCCGACTGAAACAGGGCGAAGTCGCCTTTGTCCATCCGGTACAGCAGGCCGCCGGGCCGCTCATCGCTCGCCTCCAGCCCGAGCTTGTCGGCGTAGAAGCGGCGGGCCCGCTCCAGATCCTGGCAGGGCAGCCGGGTGGCCACGCGCGCGTCTTTGAGCATCTCGTCTCCTGTTGCCGTGGGTTCTGAAGAGGAGACCGGCCCACGGTCGGGGACTCATCGGTCCGAGTGGGAGAGGCGATCGTAGTTGAGCCGCAGGAGCGCGATCACGTCGGCGACATCGGCGGGGGCCTGGATGCGGCGCGCCGCCGGACCTACGCGGCCCGGGAACACCGGATGCTCGACGATCCGGCCCTGCCCGTGCAGTTCGGCCCACAGGGCCCTGGGGAAGTTGAAGTGCGCTGAGCGGTCGCCGTGGAGGTGTCCGATCTCCCGCCGTCCGAGGCGAAGCGAGAGCTCGCCCCGCCGGCCGGGAGCGGTCGTGATTCCCGGCCACGATGTGACCTCGGCGATGATCTGCTCGGATGCGCTGGCGGTCTGGGTGGCGGTCATGTGGATCCTCCTCGTTGGTGTGCCCCGTTCACCCATCGTGCTGCGGCTGCCGCCTGGTTTCCATCGGCAATTGGTCGTAGGACCGCCGCCCCTGGCACCACTATTCTCCGCGAATGCGAACCCTCGTCCGCGCGGTGGCGGCCGTCGCGATCGTCGCTGTCATCGGCTTCGTGCTGGCGCGCTCGAGCCGGGGCACGGATGGCACGTCCGGTGGCTCGACGCCGGCGCTCTCCGGCCAGGCTTCGACGACGTCGTTTCATGTCAGCTATCCGGCGAACTGGCACCGGTTATCCGCCCCGCCCGCCGGACTGCTGCCATCGCTGAGCGGGCCACTGGCGCTGGCTCCCACGGGGACCGGGAAGGAGCTGGTGATCGGGACAGCGCCCGGCGGAGGCTCACCGGCCGGGCAGCTGCCCGCGGCGCTGCGGGCCGCGCTGTCGAGCGTCCCCCGCGCGCAGATCGTCAGCCTCGGCGGCCGGCGCTTCGACCGCTACCTGAACCTCACACCGCACGGCCAGGGCGTCACGGAGTCCGTCTACCTGCTGGACACGACGACGGGAACGATCGGGGCAGTGTGCGCCGCCCAGACGCCCACCGAGACGTTCACGGCCACCTGCGAGCGGGTACTGGCGACGCTGCAGCTGACCCGCGGCAGCGTGCTGGCACCCGCGGCTGATCCCGGCTATGCCCTGCAGCTCAACGCGGCGATGGCCAAGCTCAACACCGCGCGCCGGGCACTCGGCCCGAAGCTGAGCGCCGGAGGACTGGCGGCGCGGGCGCAGGCCGCGCAGCAGCTGGCGACGGCGCACGCCCAGGCGGCCACGTCGGCAACCCGCCTGTCGCCGGCCGGGAGCGGGCTGCAGACCGCCAACCGGGCGCTCGTATCCGCCCTCGGCGAGACGGCCTCCGGATACCGGGCGTTGGGACGCGCGATCACCGACCGCAACCAGACGGCCTACGGCAGCGCCGAACGTCAGATCGGTACGGGCGCACGGGCGGTCGGTGCCGCCTTCACCCGCCTGCGCGGGCTGGGCTACCGGATCGGCTGAGCGTTCGGGTGCAGCGGCTGCGGCTCAGCCGCCGCCGCTGACGGTACCCGTGCCGCTCGACTGGGGCTGGCTCGAGCCGCTGCCGCCGGAGACGCTGCCGCTCGACGGGGAGGTGTGCGTCGGCGCCGCCGGGGTCGTGGAAGGTGCGGGCGGGGTCGTGGAAGGTGCGGGCGGGGTGTAGCTCGGTGCCGGGGCGCTGCTCGCGGGCGGGGTGTAGCTCGGGGCCGGGGTGGGGCTCGGGGGCGCGGCGGCCGTGGGCGTCGGGGGCTTGACCTTAGGCTTAGGTTTAGGCTTAGGCTTGAGCTTGACCGCGGCCGGCTTGGGAACGGGCGCCACCGGGGCGATCGTCACGGTCGGCTGGCTCACGCTCGCGGCGGACGCCACATGCGCCGCGTGGCCGGTGTGGCCCTTGCCCTGGAGGCCGACTACGAACGCTGCGGCGAAGGCGGCGATCAGCGCGACCGAGGCGAGGGCGCGAAGCCCGCGGCGCCGGTAGGCGGGCTCGGCCTTGACCGGGCGGAGGGGAAGGTGCTTGGTCGTCTCGGCCGCGAGCGAAGTGACGAGCGGCCCCCCGTTGGCGCCGGATGCGGCCGCCGCCGTCGCCGGGACAGCTGCTGCAGCTCCCGCCGCCAGCGCCCCGGCTGCTGCCGCTCCGGCGACCGGGGCCGCCTTCGATGGGCCGTGGCCGTTCTGCTGGAGCATCTTGAGGTTCCCGGCGGCGGCGGGATGCCCGCGCCGCTCGGCGCGCCGGTAGGCATCCTCCGCGCCTGACACGTCTCCTTGCTCGCCGAGCAACCAGGCGAGGGCAAAGGCTCCGTCGGCGTCGCCGCGCTTGTCGGCCCGCCGGTACGCCTGTTCGGCGCCGGGCAGGTCGTCGCGCTCCTCCAGCAGGATTCCCAGCCTCGTGGCCGCCTCGGCATGGCCGAGCTTGTCGGCCTGGCGATAAAAGATCTCCGCGACGGGTAGGTCTTCCATCTGCTCGAATTGCCGCGCCATATCGAACTTGGCTCTAGCATTTGGGCGGGCACCGGACCGGGACACGCCGGGGACGCGCTTCATCAAGCTAGGCATTGACGTTGTGATTGGGAGATCGCAAAATCCAAGGATCCTGAACCGAGGGCTTTCAGGGTATGTACCCCACGATGCTAGGGCCCTACGCAGGGTTCTGCCGTCGAGGGCGGCAATCCTTCTATCGGTTGCGATCGCCCTGTTCTTGAGTGCCGGACCGCTGACCGGAACGGCTGCTCGCGACACCTGTCCCAGGTCAGGCCCCGCCGTCGATCACGACCAACGCCTAGGTCGGCCAGCACCCTGACGCTCACGCAGGGACGTACACCGGCCGCACCAACCTCGTAGCGACGAGTGGTATCGGTGCACCGGCAGCGCCGGAACGGTCTGCACGGCGATCGACCGGCCCGACCCGTCACACGTATCAGGTCGGTACACGCCGACGTTGGCCGATACACTCAAGGTCACCGAGACGGCGACGGACGGCGTCGCGATCACTTCAGACTCCAACGTGACCTTTCAGGTCGCCGCCACCGGCGCCGGCGGTGCAGACGCGCCGACGATCAGCGACACGACCTCCGGGACCCCAGGTCAACCGGGAACACGCTCAGCGGTCACGCGACGGCGACGTGGACCGGGCTCCGACCCGGAACGATCACCGACGCTGGATGCTGCGACAGCTCCGGCACAGAATTGCGCGGCCATTGCGACGCCACGAGCAGCACCTACACCACGGCGCCGCGGACGACGGCCACACGATCGAGGTCATGGAGACGCCGCCACTACGGACGGCGACGCACCGTGCTCGCCGCCGACGACGACTCTGACCGACGCACCACCGCCGATGTCCTCAACAATCCGCCGACGATCTCGGGCACGCCCAGCAGGGGCAGACGCTCACCGCCTCGCCTGGCACTGGAGCAACAGTCCGACCTCTTACGCGTACCAGTGGCAGGACTGCGACAGCACCGGACATGGCTGCACGGCGATCCCGGGGGCGACGCGGTTCGACGTACACGCTCACCGCCGGCGATGTGGGCGGCACGATCGTCGTGAGCGTCAGCGGCATGAACGCCGGCGGGACCGGCGTGGCCGCCACGTCGGCGCCGACGGGGCTCGTGCGGACGACGAGCACGGTTTCCTTGGCCGCCGCGCCGACGCGCCGGTCACCAATCAGGCCACGACCCTGGCGGCGACTGTGACCTCGAGGTCGGCGGCCGCCGCGCCGTCGGGCTCGATGGCGTTCCTCGACCACGACAAGGCGATCAGCGGATGCGCCGCTGTGCCGGTGCCGCCCGTGCGGCCAGAGCGCAACGGTTCTGTGCCAGACCTCGTTCGCCGCCGGGTCGGCCCAGCTGACGACGACGTTCACGCCCGGCGCCGGCTCGGCCGTGCTCGGGTCGTCCAGCCCTGGCCAGACGCTCACCATCGGCAAGGACGCGACGAAGACCGCCCTCGACGCTTCGTCTCCGCTGGCGGTGAACGCCTCGACCACGTACACCGCCACGGTCGCGCCCTCGACGGTGGCCGGCGGCGCGATTCAGCCGTCCGGCTCGGTGCAGTTCCTCGACGGCGGAAAGCCGATTGCGGGATGTACCGCGCGGCCGGTGGTCAGCGGCGGTGCGACATGCATGATCAAGTACTCGGTCACTGGCCGCCGATCGATCGTCGCCCAATACCTCGGCGACGCTAACTTCGTCGGCTCAAGTTCGTCGGCGAAGACGGTCAACGTGACTGCTCCCGCCGCCAGGGGCACGATCACGGCGACGATGCAGTGGACTTTCGCTTATGCACCGTCGTACACCCGAGTGCTCAACATGGCGATCAACGGCGTGCCCGTGGGCGCCACGGTCGATGTGCAATGTCACGGACGCGGCTGTCCGTTCGCCAAGCGCACCAACAGGATCGCCAAGCCCCATTGCAAGGCCAAAGGCAAGGGCAAGCACAAGCGCTCATGCCCGGTGAGCGGCAGGGTCAATTTGACCCGCGCGTTCCACGGCCGCACCCTCCATCCGGGGGTGCAGATCACGATTCAGATCCGCCGTCCGCGGTTCGTCGGCAAGTACTACAGGTTCACGATGCGGTCCCGCAAACAGCCGCGGGTCCGGATCGGCTGCCTGGCCGTCAACGGCAGCCGGCCCGACGTCGGCTGCTGACCGCCGCGCCGGCGCCGCTCAGCGCCGGCTGACGTCGGCCAGGTCGAGCGAGCCGGCCACCGTGTGCAAATGGACATCGGCCGCATCGATCAGGGTCGCGGGCACGGCCTGCATGAACACCGCGATGTGGTGGGTGGCGAATGGCGCTGCAGCGCATCCTCGCTCTCTCACACCTCGATGAAGACGAACTCGTTCGGGCGTTCGGTGTCCTCGTAGTTCTGACGCTCGCCGCGGGCAGCGCAGGCTGGGTTTTAGACTTCGCGCGTGTTCGAGCCCACTGACGAGCAGATTGAGACGTTTCGGCGGGACGGCTTTCTGATCGTCGAGCGCTTCCTCGACGGCGGCGCTCTCGAGCCGGTCCGCGCGCACTTCGCCCGCGTTTTCGAGCACGAGTGGGAGACCGGCCTGGCCCCCGACGAGGTCAACTACGTGCCCGGCTCCACGGCACCCGATCTCACGCGTCAGCTATGCAACGTGTGGAAGGCCGATCGCGTGCTCGCCGAGGTCGTGCTCTCCCGTCGGGTCGGTGAGTTCGCGGCCCGCCTCGGCGGAGTGCCGGGCGTGCGGCTGGCCCAGGACAACGCGATCTGGAAGCCGCCGTCCGGGCGCGCGCTGCTCTGCCACCAGGACGCCGCCTATCTCGACTATCTCGATCCGCCGAACATGATCACCTGCTGGATGGCGCTCGACGACACCGCGGCCGACACCGGCACGATCTATTACGTGCGCGGCTCCAACCACTGGCCGCACGCCCGGCTGGGCGGCACCTTTCACGCTCCTGACGACTGGCTGGCCCACGTACATGAGGCGATGCCCGCCGATGCCGAGCTCGAGCTGGTCCCGATCGAGGTCCCCGCCGGCGGCGCGGCCTTCCACGACGGCTGGACGTTTCACGGCAGTCCGTCCAACGAGCGTGCCGACGCCCAGCGCCGTTCGATCATCAGCCATCTGATCTCCACCGAAACCCGCTGGAACCCGGAGCACAACCACAGGATCTACTCCCGTTACCGCCGCCCCGGCGAGGTCGAGATCGACGAGGCGTTCTTCCCCATCCTCTGGCGGGACGGATATCGAACGCCGTGGCTGGCTGACGAGGCGCTTCCAGAGCCCCCGGTCCCTGCGGCGTGAGCCGGTGTGAAGCTTCCCGTCCCGGGATCGACGCGACCATGGGGTCTGGACCGTCTGGACCCCATCTGGGCAGGACGGCCCGGCGGTTCAGGTGCCGGCGCGGGCCCCCTCGGTGAACGGGTCAAACGGCCCGTTATCGCCTGAGAGTCGCTCCGGCCAGAACGGGATGAACGAGGCCGCTCCGATACCCAGTCCGGTGGCCCGGGCCTGCAGCTCGTCAGGACCGGCGAGCGTGCCCCAACTGCCGCTCTGCAACCGGTCCTGGACGGCATGGACGCCGGCGACGAGCTCGGCCGGAGTGAAGTTGCAGTGGTTCTGGCGTCCGACGAAGGCCTGGCGCAGCAGGGCGCGCGACCCGGCCCGGCCGACCTGGTGGGCGTAGTAGCGCTCCTGCTGGACGGGCACCAACTGGTCGGAGATGGTGTGCAGATCGAGCTCGGGCACCTGCAGGCGGCCGCTCGGGATCGACGTCTGCTGCAACCACCGGACGGCCCCCCTGTCGGCGCGGATGTTCGCGCCGCCCGTCAGCGTGGCTAGATCGTCGTGGAGGTTGAGCCCGGCCCGCTCGTAGAGCGCCCGGACCTCGGGCTGATAGGAGGAGTGGGCCAGCAGCCGGCCATAGTTGACGCCGGCGTTCCACGTCCCGCTGCCGCCGGCCGCCTGTTCGATCTGCTGGCGCGCGGTCTCGATGAACAGCAGCGCCGGGTTGGCGACGAAGTAGTCGTCGTACTGCTCCTGTTCCTGCTGGGGATAGTCATAGACGCCCGGCATCGTCTCGCCCGGCGCCCACGTCGACACGTTGAGGACGGCCATCGCCAGCGCCAGCCGCGCGCGGCCCTGCGGCGTCGTCTGGGCCTGCTGGGCCACCGCCGCCAGCTGCTGCGCCGACGCCGCGCTCTCGCCTTGATCGGCGAAGCGCACCAGCTTGATCGACTGGCTGGGGGCGAGGAGCTTGCTGATCGCGTACTCCCCATCGAGCTGGTAGTTGTTGAGCTGGATCCCGCCGGCAACGAGGCCGCAGGTGGTGAGCGCCGCGTCGATACGGCCGCGGGCGTTCTGGTCCTCGAGGGCGCTGATCAGCCCGCCCATCGAGGTTCCCACGGCCAGCACCTGTCGCGGCCGGGCCGGGAGGACCCGATGCTTGACGGTCGCCAGCGTCTGGAACTGGTCGCGGACCGCACTGCCCAGCGCCCACAGCGAGCCGTTGGGGTCATACGAGGATCCGGCGAGCGCATAGCCCTCGGCCAGCAGCGCGGCCTGGGTGCTCGGGTCAGGCGCATCGGCGGCCGTCAGCGTCCCGTACCCGTGGCTGTAGAGCAGCAGTGTGCCCTGCCAGTTGCCGGGCACGTCGGCGATCCACGTCGCTCCGTCGGACAGCGTGCCCGTGGAGTGCGTGGTGGCAGCCGGCGCCTCCGCCGCCGCCGACAGACCGAACGTTGTCGCCGCCAGGAGTGTCACGCCGAGCCGGCGCGCGCGTGATCCGCTCACAGTTGCCTGCCTCTCTCTTGCTCGCCTGCCGCGGCGTGAGCCGTGACCGAGTCTCTCCACTCGATCGCGGAGGCTATGGAATTACCAAGCACCTTGTCAACTCACTTGCTGCGCGGTGACCGGTTGTCACAGGTACTGTTGAGCTGGTGAATCCCGTGGCGCGCATCCCGTCGGCCCCCGCTCACGAGGGCGCGCCACCCCGCGTCGGGTACCTGATCTATCGCGTCGAGCGCCGCTTGCGCGTGCGACTCGACGAAGCCGTCTCGGCCCACGGCGTCACGACCACCGAGTACGTGACGCTGAGCGTGCTGCGAGAGCGCGACGGCCTGTCGTGCGCTCAGCTGGCGCGGTGGGCGTTCGTCACCCCGCAGGCGATGAACCTCGTGGTCAAGGCCCTGGAGCGCAGAGGCCTCGTCCGGCGCCGGCCTGATCCGCGCCATGGCCGCGTCCTGCGCACCTCGGTCACATCGATGGGGCTGACCGTCCTGGAGGATTGCGATCACTCGATGGACGACATCGAGGCCGCGATGCTGGACGGCCTCACCGCGGAGACGCTCGGTACCGTCCGCTCCGCGCTCTCCTCGTGCGCACGCTCGCTGGAGGCGACCACTCCTCGGCCGAGGATCGAGTCCGCCTGAGCTCGGCCGCTGAGGACGGCCGAGGACGGCCGATCAGCGAAACGTATCGGCGGTGATGCGGCTGACCTCGGTGACGACGTCCGCCGGGATCCCCGCTCGCCTGGCGGCCGTGATGATCGCGTCCGGGCTGGGCGCCTCATACAGGCAGTAGGAGCGGTGCCGGTCGGCACTCAAGAAGGAGAACAGCCAGCTGACGCCCTCGTCTTCGTTGACCTCTTCGAGGAGTTTCACGTCCTCGCCGGTCATCTCCAGCTGCTCGGCGAACCTGCGCTCGATCAGATACGTAGGCACGCTCGCGATCCTATACCGCGCTCGGCGTGTCGACCAGCGAATGGCGATAGGCGTAGCCGGTGGCCTCGGTGCGATTGGCCGCACCGGTTTTGCGCAGAATGCTGCGGATGTGGTTGGCGACGGTATGCCCGCTGATGCTGAGTTCCTCGCCGATCCCGCGGTTGCTCAGGCCGGCGGCGACGAGACGCAGGATCTCCACCTCGCGTCCCGTCAGATCGTCGGGGAGACGCGAAGGGCCGGCGCGCGGCGCCCCGAGCGCCTGGGCGCGGCTGAGAAGCGCCGGCATGCCGATCTGCTCGGCGACCACCGCAGCGTCCGCCAGGAGCTCGGAGGCGCGGCGGGCATCGCCGGCGCCGCGGCGCATCAGCAGGGTGCGCCCGTAGGCGAACATCGTGTGCGCAAGCCAGGTCCGGGCTCCCATCCGGCGGTTGATCCTCATCGCCTGCTCGAAGTGGGCCACCGCGCGGTCGAAGTCGGCGAGCGTGGTGGCCAGGAGGCCGAGGAAGCGGTCGGCGGCGCCGTAGCAGGCCACGCCGTGGCCGACGACCACGTTGCCCCCCGAGAGCGGCGCCATCTCGGGATAGATAAGGGCGGCCAGGGCGCTGTCGCCGACGAGCGCTGACGCCTCGGCAAGATAGGTCAGCGACGCCACCCAGAGCGACGAGCGGAGCGGATCGAAGCCGTCGCCGCGGACCCGCTCCAGCTGGTCGCGCGCCTCGTCCTCCATCCCCAACTCGGCCAGCAGCGCCGCAAATCCGGGACGCCAGACGCTGGGCGCATTCTCGCTGCTGGCGAGCGTCCGCATCACCCCGGCCAGCTCGGTCAGACGGCCCTGCTCGCGCCGGATGCCGAACATCTGGATGCCGTAGATGCCCGACGCGGGTCGTCCGGTGAGAAACCGGCTCCACTCGTGCGAGCGCTTCGCCGCGGCCTCCGCCTCGGTCAGCTTTCCGGCGCAGAGCGCGAGGGTCGACGCGTAATGCTCGGCGACGTGCAGCTGGAACGGCTGGCGGACGTGCACGGCCAGCGCGTGAACCTCGGCAAGCTCGCGCTCGGCCGTGGCCAGGTCGCCCAGGGCGATCAGTCCGGCGATCCGCCACTCCCTCGCCTCCGCCTGGATGTCAGTCTCGCCGAGCTCTTCGGCGAGCTCGCGGGCCTCGGACAGCATCGCCAGTGTGCGGTCCAAGCTCCGCAGCGCGCGCGACCAGTACGAGCGCATGAGCACGGTGGCCAGACCGAAGCGGTAATCGAGACGCCGCGCAATGACGATCGCGTCGCGCTCGGCGATCGAGCTCTCCTCGTAGTGGCCGATGAAGGCGAGCGCCCGGCTGCGCCCCGCCAACAGCCTGACGCGCAGCTCCGAGTCATCCTCGCCGAGCGCCGCGGACGCCTCCTCGAGGAGCTCGACGGCGCCCTCGTCGGTGATGCCCGGACGCCAGCAGGCCTCCTCAAAGCCGACCGCAGCGGCCGCCAGAAGCTCGGCGTCGTCGATCTCCCGAGCGATCTGCGCGGCCGCCCGAAACGCCGCCATCGCGTCGTCGGAGCGCCCGCCGCGAAAGCGAGCGGTCCCCAGCTGCATGTGGACCTCGGCTCGGCATCGCGGATCCTCGATGCCGAGTTCGAGTGCCGAGATGAACCGCATCTCCGCGCCGTCGAAATCCAGGCTGCGCAGCGACGCCCGGCCCGCCCGGATGGCGTACGTGATCGCCCGCTGCGGCCCGTCGATGGGCGCCGCCGCCCCGAAGTGATAGGCCAGGTCGGCCACCCGGCCGATGCCGCTGTCCTCGGAGGCCCGCTCCAGCGTCTCGCCGACCTGGAGGTGGAGCTCGGCGCGGCGCAGGGCGCCCATCCGGTCATACAGGGCGCGGCGCACCAACTCATGGGTGAACCGGAAGCTCAGGCCGCGCGACGGGACCTCCTCGATCATCCCGTGGGCGATCGCCTCGCCGAGGGTGGCCTGCAGCTCGGCGTCAGCGAGGCCGGAGGGCGCAATCGCGGCCAGACCGAACTCGTAGCCGACGACCGCCGCGATCTCCAGCAGGCCGGTCGTGGCCGGCGCGAGGTGGCCGAGGCGCTGAGCGACGACCTCGCGGACGCCGTCGGGGCTGCCGAGCTCGGATAGGGTGTCGGTCAGCTGCCGCCCACCGTCGTGGGCCGCAGCGGGATCGGCGTCGAGGACCGTGCGCCACAGCTCGGTGATGAGAAAGGCGTTGCCCGCGGTCAGTTGGTGCAGGACGTTGGCGACCCCGTCCAGCTCCTGTCCGAGCTCATCGCCGGCGGCGCTGTGGACGAACTGGGCGACCTCGTCGGTGCTCAGGCCGCCCAGGCGCAGCCGCGTCACTCCATCGGCGCGACGCAGCTCGACCAGCGCCGCGGAGAGCGCCTCGGGGATCTCGGCCTCGGTGTCGCGAAACGTCGTCACGATCAGGGCACTGGCGTCAATTCCTCCATGCGCGAGATGTCGCAGCAGCAGCAGAGTCGGCGTGTCCGCCCAATGGCCGTCCTCGATCACGATCACCAGCGGGGTCCGGCTTCCGGCGGCGACGAGCAGATCGGCGACCGCGCTGTGCAGGCGATGGCGCTCGGTATCCGGATCGGCGGCGGCGGGTGGCGAGAGACCGGTGACGCGCTGAGCGAGATCCGGCAGCAGGCGGGAGAGCTCCCCGCCGACCGAGCCGGTACCGACGGCATCGCGCAGCGTTTCGTCGTCGCTGCGGCGGACGAGCTGCTCGAGTGCTTCGACGAACGGCCCGTACGGTCGCCGCACGACCGAGTCGCACGCGCCATAGAGAACGAGCGAGCTGTCGGCGGCCTCACGGGCGAACTCGCGCACGAGACGGCTCTTGCCCGATCCGGCTTCGCCGCCGACGAGTGCCAGACGCAGACCGTCGCCGTCCCCGGTGGGAATCAGGGCGCCCAGCGTCGCCAGTTCGCGGGCACGACCGGCGAACGGAAACGATGGTGTCAGCCGAAGCTGACCTGGAAGGTTGCGCATCTGGTCCCTGACTCTGACCCCGGTGTAGTCAAACCTGACTATGGCACCGCGGGCGCCGGGTTGGCAAACCATTGAAAAGTGGGTCAGACCGGTTCATGACAGCGCCGCCGCCGGATCGTACGGTCCCGATCGGGCCTCGACGCCCGCATCCATCACACCGGGGGACATCACATGACAGCCACCACCTCTCTTGCCGACTCAGCGCGGCGCCAACTCGCCGAACTCGGTGATCGCCTGACGGGCCCGGGCGACGCCGGCTATGACGAGGCGCGCGCCGTTCACAACGGGATGATCGACCGCCATCCCGCCCTGCTCATCCGTTGCGCCAGTCCCGATGACGTCAGCCGCGCGATCGCGTTCGCCAGGGCCCATGACGCCCCGCTCGCGGTGCGTGGCGGCGGCCACAACGGTGCCGGGCTGGGCGTCGTCGACGACGGAGTCGTCATCGACCTGTCCGACATGAACGACGTCGTCGTCGACCCGGGTTCGGACACCGTGCGTGTCGGCGGCGGCGCCACGTGGGGCGAGGTCGACCGTGCGACCGCCGAGCACGGCGTCGTCGTGCCCTCGGGGATCATCTCCACGACCGGCGTCGGCGGGCTCACGCTCGGCGGCGGGCTCGGGCACCTGTCGCGCGGCATGGGGCTGACGATCGACAACCTCGTCGGGGCCGACGTCGTCCTTGCCGACGGCTCCCGGGTCCACGCCTCCGCCGACGATCATCCCGACCTGTTCTGGGCGCTGCGCGGCGGCGGCGGCAACTTCGGCGTCGTCACGGAGTTCCAGTTCCGCACCCATCCCCTGCCGGCAACCGTCATGGCCGGCCCGACGTTCTGGCCGATCGAGCAAATCCCCGAGGTGATGCGCTTCTACCGCGAGTTTCTGCCCAAGGCGCCGAACAACGTCGGCGGCTTCTTTGCCACGATGACCGTTCCCCCCGTGGACCTGTTCCCCGCCGAGCTGCATATGCGCAAGGTGTGCGCGGTCATGTGGTGCATCAACGGCTCCGAGGAGGAGGCGGCCGAGCTGCTGGCGCCCGTGCACGACGTCGGCACCCCACTGCTGCACGGCGTCGGCCCGATGCCGCACCCGGTGCTCCAGAGCCTGTTCGACGGGCTCTACACCAAGGGACTGCAGTGCTACTGGCGGGCGGACTTCGTCAACGAGCTGGCCGACGAGCTGATCGACCAACACCTGGAGTGGTCACAGAAGCTGCCGACGATGCACTCGACGATGCACATGTATCCGATCGACGGGGCCGTCCATGATGTTGGTAGCGACGACACGGCGTTCAGCTACCGGGACGCCCAGTACGCCGAGGTCATCTTCGCCGTCGATCCCGACCCGGAGAATGCCTCAGCCCTACGCGACTGGTGCGTCGGCTACTGGGACGCGACCCATCCGTACTCCGCCGGCGGGGCCTACGTCAACTTCATGATGGACGAGGGCCAGGAACGCGTGCAGGCCACCTACCGCGAGAACTACGGCCGCCTTGCGACGGTCAAGGGGCAGTACGACCCCGACAACGTGTTCCGCGTCAATCAGAACGTCCGGCCGCGGGCGTAGCTCCGGGGGCTCATGGGGGCGCACACAGCCAGCCATCAGCGATCAGGACGAGGCCGTCCTGGGCCAGTCCCACGGCCGCGTCCTGATCGGCGTGCGCGAGGGCGACCGTGTCCTCGGCGATGACCTGGCGCAGCAGCCGGCCGCGGCGCTGTCGCAGACTGCCCTCAAACGGCTTCTGACGACGCGTCGCCGGCCGGTCTGCCGTGGTGGCCAGGCCGGCACAGCCGGCTCTCACCGGGCAGCAGGAGCACCTCGGACGGGCCGCGCAGATCCGCTGGCCGAACTCCATGATCGCCTGCCCGGCTCGCCACGGATCACCGGCGGTGTCGAGGCCGCCGGGGAAGCGCCGCCCCAGGACCCGGCGGACGTTGACGTCGAGCGGGAGCACGGGTTCCTCGAGCGCGAAGCAGCGGATCGCCGCCGCGACGTAGGCGCCGACCCCCGGCAGCTCGGTGAGATCCTCCGGCCATCCCGTGGCGACGACGATCCGCGCCGAGCGGTGCAGGTCCCGGGCCCGGCGCGGATAGCCGAGCCCCTGCCACTGGGCCAGCACCTCGGTGAGCGACGCGCCCGCCAGCCCCTGCACGGTCGGCCAGCGCGCCATCCACCGCTCCCACGCCTCGGCCGCGCGGGTCACCGTCGTCTGCGTCGACATCGCCTCAGAGACCCAGACCGCGTAGATGTCGCGGGTGGCCCGCCACGGCAGCCGGCGGGCGTTCGCCTCCCACCACTCGATCACCGCGGCGACCTCCCGGTCGGCCACGCTCCAGGCGGGGCCGGCCGGCAAGCCGCCCACCGCTCGGCTAGAGCGTGATCGCGTTGGGGAGCTGATCGTCGTGGCCGGGGGTTCCATGCTCGGAGACGACATCCTCAAGGATGGTCGCGAGCTGTGTCGCGCTCGTCGCCCACGAGAAGTGCTCGCGCACCGTCTCGCGAGCCGCCTGTCCCCGGCGTCGGCGCTCCCACGGGTTGTTGACGGCCTCCACGAGCGCCGCAGCGAGGCCGGCGTCGTCATCGGGATCGACGAGCCAGCCGGTGCGCCCGTTCTCGACGATGGCCGACGGTCCCGAGGATCGCGTGGCGATGGCCGGGACGTCGCAGGCCATGGCTTCGATCAGGACCTGCCCGAACTGCTCATGGGTGGAGGTCAGCACGATCGCGTCGGTCGCCGCGAAGAACGCGGGCAGCCGCTCCTGTGACTGCCACCCGGCGAGAAACACGTGTGGGATCCCGAGGCGGGCGGCGATGTCCGCCGGATGCTCCACCTCCCATTCGCCGGGGTGGCCGCCCACGAGGACGAGGCCGGCGGCCTGCGCGAAATCCTTCTGCGCGTCGCCGAAGGCAGCGATCAGGCGGTCGAGGCGCTTGACCTCGGTGAAGCGACCCACGTAGACGAGGGCCACGCCGCCGGCGAGCCGCGCGACGGCGTCGTCGTCGTAGCGGGCGCTCCCGGGGGCCTGTCCGGCCAGCCAGCCCTCCGGGCGCTCGACGAGTACGCGCCGCCAGAAGGCGGCGCGGTCGGTGGCCCGCGGGGCGAAGAGCTCGATGTCGACGCCGTTGGGGAGGGGGAGGACGCGGTCGGCGGGGACGCCGAGCAGTTCCACCGTGCGCCGGACGCCCGACGGGGTGACGACCAGGCACGCGCAGTCCTGGGCCCACCCGCGCATCCGCTCCGCCCACCGGTCGGCGTGACGCCATCGCAGCGGAGCCCCGGCGGCGATGCGCTCGAGCATCAGCAGCTCGGTGCCGTGTATCTGACCGACGATCGGGACCGCGGGAGCGACGCGCTCGGCCGCCTCGTTGATCGGCGTCAGGTGATGCAGGTGCAGCACGTCGGCGCGGCGCGCCCCGGCCAGCGCCAGCTCCCGGGACCAGGCCTGCACCTGGTTCTCATACTCGAGGTCGTCGAGCATCGCGAACACCACGTCCGGGGCGCCCGGTCGATCCTCGTAGGACGGATGCAACGGGGCGCTCCCCGGGCCGCCCTCGAAGCGCATCGGGTCGTGACTGGCCAGCGCTCCCTCGAAGCTGACCGCCCGGACGTCTCCATAAAATGTGCGCGCGTCGCCGTGCGCGCCGAGGTCGCTGCGCGAGCCCGCCACCAGCCCGACCGTGCACCCCTCATCGCGCAGACCGCGGACGAGCGCACGCGCGGCCGACGCGGATCCACCGCGGGGCGAGAAGAGGATGGCGGACAGAACGCACGGCGGCATCCATCCGAGTATGGACGGTTGTGTCTAACTCGTGACCGCTCAGCGAGGCTGGAGGGCGATCGCGGTCACGACCGACCGTCCTTCGAGCAGATCGACCCCGTGCTCCTCCCGGGGCCGGTTGCGCAGGCGCCCGTCGTACACGAGCGATGCCGAGCCGCCCCCGTCGAGGTTCAGGGCCTCGGTGGCGCCCAGTTTCACAAGCGCGTGCGCGAGCTCGGGCAATGTCATGCCGGCATCGCGATCCGTGCGTCCATCGCAGGCGATCAAGAGCAGGCGCTCACCGGCGATCGCCAGCGCAGCGCGCGGATATCGCCCCTTTGTGATGTCGGAATCGAATTGATGGGCAGCCGCCGAGAACCCCTCGGCGTCCCGTCCGGGCGCCACCGCCAGCTGCCCGCCGGCGACGAGCAGCGGGCCGGCCTGCAGCAGGTCACCCGAGGGTGCGGCGCCGAGCTGATCGCGCCGGGCGATCCGCACGTCCGCGTTCGTGATCTGCACGCACGCCCGAACGGCCCCCCACGGCGGGTCAAAGGCCAGCGACGGCTGGAGGGCGCCGTCGACCTGGACCTGGCCGAGCGCCACGTACTGCGGTCGGGAGAAGAATCCCCCGACGACGGCGTCGGTCACGCCGTGCTCTCCACACCAGCGCACGAGCGGAGCGGGACGTTCGAGCACGACGACACGAGCCGCAAACGCCCGGCGGTCATAGCTGGCGACATGCATCGTCGTCCGGGCACCCTCGCCCAGGCGCACGCGGATGCGGCCAACACTCGCACGCCGACGCGGCAGCTTGTCCACCGTCCGCAGACGGCGCCGAAGGAGCGAAGGTGAGCTCATAGGTCGGCACCGGCCCCGGGCGGGCACGCCACCGCATCGCATTACACCAGCACGCCCGGAACGTTGCTCGGCGTCCGTCCTTTCTCACCGGCTTGTTGGCACCGGGGCGGCCTGAGCGATTGAATGACGTCGTCAGCGAGAGAGGGGTGGACGAGATGAAGCGATCGACCGAGCACGTGTTGACGACGCATACCGGGAGCCTGCCGCGACCGTCGGAGCTGCTCGAGGCGTTGCAGCGGCGCGATCGCGGGGAGAGCAACGGGGCGGCGCTCGGGGACCAGGTCCGCGCCGCCGTGCAGGAGGTCGTCGGCCGCCAGGCCCGGGCGGGCGTGACGGTCGTCAACGACGGCGAGGCGAGCAAGATCGGATATTCGACGTACGTCAAGGAGCGTCTGAACGGCTTTGGCGGGGAGGGTGGGATGAGCGGCGTCCCGACCGATCTGGCCGAGTTTCCCGATTACATGGCGCGGGTGATGGGCGGCCTCGATTTCGAGATGCCGGCGTGCATCGGACCGGTCTCCTACCGGGACCTCGATGCCGTGCGGGCCGACATCGCCAATCTCCAGGCGGCGGTCGCGGCCTCCGAAGTCGAGGACGCGTTCATGACCGCGGCATCGCCGGGCGTGATCTCGGTGTTCTTGCCCAACAAGCATTACGCCAGCCACGAGGAGTACATCGGGGCGCTGGCGGATGTGATGAAGCAGGAGTACGACGCGATCTACCGCGCCGGTCTCGTCCTGCAGCTCGATTGTCCCGACCTTGCGATGACGCGCCACATGGACAGCAACGAGAGCCTGGATGAGTTCCGGCGCCGGGCCACGTTGCACGTCGAGGCGATCAATCACGCCACCCGCGACATCCCGGCCGATGACATGCGCATCCATCTGTGCTGGGGTAACTACGAGGGGCCTCACCACCATGACCTGCCGCTGCGAGACATCATCGACATCGTCTTCGAGGCCAGGCCGGCGGCGATCAGCTTCGAGGCTGCCAATCCTCGCCACGAGCACGAATGGACCGTGTTCGAGGATCTCAAGCTGCCGGAGGGCAAGGTCCTGATCCCCGGCGTGGTCGACTCGACCACGAACTACATCGAACATCCCGAGCTCGTCGCCCAGCGGATTACCCGCTACGCACAGCTCGTGGGCCGCGAGAGCGTGATCGCCGGCAGCGACTGCGGCTTTGCGACGTTTGCCAGTTTCCTCGCGATCGACCCCGGCATCACCTGGGCCAAGCTCGGCGCGATGGCCGAGGGCGCGAGGATCGCGTCAGCCTCCTTGTGGTGACGGCTGAGGAGAAGACGGACGTCCTCATTGTCGGGGGGAGCCTGGTCGGGCTCTCCACCGCCGTGCTGCTGAGCTTGCACGGGGTTGACTCGTTGACGGTGGAGCGGCATACCGGCACGGCGATTCATCCCCGTGCGGGCCATTTTCACCTGCGCACGATGGAAATCCTGCGCGTGATGGGCCTGGAAGATGCTGTCCGTCGCAAGTCCGAGGAGCAGTACCACCCCGACGGCGGGATCAACAACGTCGAGTCGCTGGCCGGCCGGGAGATCGCGAGCTACTTCCCCAATCTCAACGCGGGCGTCGCCGAGTTCAGCCCGACCGTGCGGGCCTTCATCAATCAGGACGCGCTCGAGCCGATTCTCCGCGCCCGTGCCGGCGAGCTGGGCGCGCGGCTGCGCTACCGCAGCGAGTGCCGGTCGCTCGAGCAGGACGGCGACGGTGTCACCGCCGTCGTGCGCGACGTCGAGTCCGGCACCGAGAGCACCATTCGCTCGCGGTACGTCGTCGCCGCCGACGGGAATCGCAGCCCGACGCGCGAGCGGCTGGGCATCGGCATGCGTGGCCACGGCCTGCTCTCCAACAGCATCACGATCTACTTCCGCGCCGAGGCCGACCTCGGCCCACTGCTAGCCGACCGCAACCAGGGTGTGATCTACGTCACCAATCCCGCGCTGCGCGGGTTCTTCCGCCTCGACCGCAGCGGGAACCGGGGCTTTCTCGTCGTCAACCTGATCGGCGACACGGCGCGCCCAGAGATCGTCGCCGCCTATCCCGACGCCCCGTGGGCACGTGTCGCCGACACGATCACCGAGCCGCGGGCGCTCGAGTTGCTGCGCGCCGCGATCGGCGTCCCGGAGATCCCGGTCGTGATCGAGGACATCGCCACGTGGCGCGCGACTGCCGAGGTGGCCGACCGCTATCAGGACGGACGCATCTTCCTGGCCGGGGACGCCGCTCACGTGGTGCCGCCCAACGGCGGGTTTGGCGGGAACACCGGCGTCCAGGACGCCCACAACCTCGCGTGGAAGCTGGCCCTCGTGCTGGCCGGGACCGCCGGGCCCGAGCTGCTGGCGACCTATGACGCCGAGCGGCGACCGCTCGGCGAGCTCACCATCGAGCAGGCCTACTCGCGTTATGTCATGCGCGTCGCCCCGTATCTCGGAGCGGCCGACGCTCAGCCGCTCGTCGACGACCTCTCGATGGAGATCGGCCATCGCTGCCGATCCGCGGCGATCGTGCTCGAACCCGGCGACGACGACGCGCTCCACCAGCATCCGCGTGAGTCCAGCGGCCGGCCGGGCTCACGCGCGCCCCACGTCGTCCTCCAGCGGGCGGGCGCCGAGATCTCCACCCTCGACCTGTTCGGAGGCGGCTTCGTCCTCATGGCCGGCCCCGGGTGCGAGGCGTGGTGCGCAGCGGCACTCGGCGCAGCGGAACGGCTCGGGATCCCGCTCGCTCCGGGCATCGTCGGCGGAGCCGAGCTGGGCGACCCGGACAGCCGATTTGCCGAGGCCTATGGGGTCTCCGCCGCCGGCGCGGTCATCGTCCGCCCGGACGGGATCGTGGCCTGGCGCGCCGCCGATGCGACCGACATCTCGCCTCGTGCCATCGACGCCGTGCTCGAGTCATTGGTGTGCCGGCGCGATCCCGACGCCCCGTTATGGGTAGAGAACACAGATGGCGGATTCGCGGGACGACCTGGAGCCTGACGCCGTGCGCCGTGAGCTCGAGGCACGCCGTGAGCAGGCGCGTGAACGCCTCGGGGTGCTGTCCGCCCGTCCTGAACTGGGGGCCGCGCAGGGGTTCGGAAAGCGCATCGGCGACGGGACCACCGAGGCGGTGAGCCGACTGACCGACATCGGTGTCGGCGACTCGCTGGAGCGAGCGCTGGCGCGGACCGAGCGGGCGCTGGCCAAGCTCGACGAGGGCACCTACGGGATCTGCGACGCGTGCGGAGATCCGATCCCGGCGGGCCGGATGCGCGCGCTCCCCGATGGCGTGCTGTGCTTGAAATGCGCCCAGAGCCAGCGCCGCGCGCCCACTCCGCGGCGCCGTTAGTCCGCGGCGACCGCGTAGACGTCGGATGCGGAGGCCGCCATCACTCGCTCGGCCATCTCACCCTTCATCGCCGTCAGCCGGGTCTCTTCAGCGGCCGTCCGGATCTTTTGCCTGGTCAGGTCGATGAACTCCTCGGTCACGAATCCCGGGCGCAGCATCACGGTCACCGACTGCCCGCCGCAGCGCAGGCGAAAGACAAATCGCTCACGCGCCCGCCCGTGGTCAGGCCGGGCGAGGGTCGGATCGAGGATCAGTCGCTCCTCGCTCACCGCTCGGGTGACGAGCTCGAAGGCGTCGCGGGCCCCCGGTCCGCCGAACGCGGTCTCGATGGCGATCGCGCGGCGCTCTGGCGGCCGGTCAGAGCCGAGCAACGGCAGCGAACGCTCGAGCACCTTGAACGCATGCGCCACGCCTCCGGGCGACCCGCCTGCGTGGTAGTCGAGCATCTCGTCAAATGAGAACGTGACCTCGCGACGGTTGTCGAGGACCACGATCCGATCCGCTGGCATCGACGCGAGGCTACTCTCTCGCTCATGGAGCGGGTCGTCATACGCCTGGGCGGTGAGGGGCTGGCCGCCGAGCCGGGATCGACGCTGCCACTCCCGGACTGATGGGCGACGACGATGTCGTGCGTCGCATCGATGCGCTCGCGCAGGTCGGGCTTCGGCTTGCCCGCTCGGCGCCCTCGGGCCGGGTTCTGCTGGCGCGGATCGGCGGCGCGATCGACCTGGAGTGGATCCCTGGCCCCTGGGGCGATGAGATCGCGGTCGAGTTGGCGGCCGCTCAGGAGAGTGCCCGCGAGCCGGTGAGCGCCAAGCGGATCGAGCAGGCGCTGCGCAACGCGTGGGGGGACGGCCGGCCGACGAGCTCGACGAGTTCGATCCCGCTCCGGTGGCGGTGACGGCGACCTCTCAGGTGCACCGCGCCGTGCTCGACGGTGCGCCGGTGGCCGTCAAGGTGTTGCGCCCCGGGCTGGCCCGGTCGGTGCGCCAGGATCTTGCTCTCCTCGACGCTCTGCTCGCGCCGCTCAGGGCGGCGTTTCCGGCGCTCGACGCGCGGGCGGTCCTGAGCGAGTTCCGCGAGCGGGTGCTCGACGAGCTCGACCTCGAGCAGGAGGCGACGGCGCAGCGCCGGTTTCACCGCGCGTTGCGCGGCCACCCGTCGGTGATGGTTCCCGCCCCCATCATGCGTCTGGCTCACGCCGGGGTTCTCGTCAGCGAATGGGTCGACGGCACACCCCTCGCACACGCCGCCGATCGCGACCACGCCGCCGCCCAGCTGGTCCGGTTCGTGGTCGGCGCCACCGCGGCCGGAATCATCCACGCCGACCCTGATCCCGATGACGTACTCGTCCTGCCCGACGGCCGGCTGGCGATCCTCGACTTCGGCGCCTGGCGTGAGGTCGACCGCGACCGCCTCGTGCTCGCCACGGCCGCCTTTGACGCCTTGCGCGCACGTGACGCCGACGTGTTCGCCCGCACCGTCGACGATCTGGGGTGGCTCCCCGCCGACCGGGGCGCGCTGGGCCTCTCCGTCATCGAGCAGGCGCTCGGCGACCTCGCCGGCCCCGGTGCCGTCCGGCTTGACGGAGACGCGGTGCTGGCCGCCCGTGACCGGCTCATCGACGAGCCCGACGGGATCATCGAGCTGATCCTCCACGGGGCGATCCCGCCCCCAGACCTCTGGGCGGCGAGAGGCGTCGCCCAGCTGTTCGCCACGATCGCCCGCGTCGGCGCGACGGGTGACTGGCAAGACCTGATCGGCACCGCCCTCCATGACGGCTGGGTCACGAACTGACGCCTGAGCCGTCAGGTGACAATCCGCGTTGACGGCTCACTGACTCGGTGCCAGAATCCTCGACCTGCTCGTGTCAATCGCAACTTGATGCCGGGAGGAGATCATGCACGGGAGCACCGAACGGATCCTGACGACCCACGCCGGCAGCCTGCCGCGGCCCGCCCAGCTGCTGCCGTTGGTTTACGCCCAGGAGGCCGGCGAGAGGGTCGATGCCGGCCGCCTCGAGACCGAGATCCAGGCCGCGGTCAAGGAGACGGTCAAGAAGCAGGTCGCCGCCGGCGTCGGCGTCCTCAACGACGGCGAGGTCAGCAAGCCCAGCTATGCGACGTATGTCAAGGATCGCCTGACCGGCTTCGGGGGAGAGGGGTCGATCCAGGAGGTCGCGGCCGCGGTCATGAACCTCGACGACTTCCCGGACTTCGCTGACCACATGGCGGCGACGATGGCGTCGGCCGCCGAGATCAGGTTCACCACGTGTGACGGACCGGTCTCTTATGTGGGCCAGGCCGCCGTGCGGGCCGATATCGAGAACCTGAAGGCCGCGGTGCAGACCGTCAGGCCGGACGCGACATTCATGAGCGCCGCCTCCCCCGGGGTCATCTCGGTCTTCTCCCCCAACCGGCATTACGCCAGCCAGGAGGAGTACCTGGAGGCGATCGCCAACTCGATGCGCGAGGAATACGAGGCAATTTACGAAGCAGGCTTCGTGTTGCAGCTCGACTGTCCCGATTTCGCGATGACCGCGCCGGGGGCAGGTTCGCTCGAGAACTTCCGTCGCCAGCTCGAGCTCGGCGTCGAAGCGCTCAACCACGCACTCGTCAACATCCCGGCCGAGGCCGCGCGAATCCACATCTGCTGGGGCAACGGCGAAATGCCCCGCACGAGCGATGTCGAGCTCAAGGACATCATCGACATCGTCCTCAAGGCCAAGCCGGCTGGGATCATGCTGATGGCGTCCAACGGCCGTCACGCCCACGAGTGGACGGTGTTCGAGGACATCAAGCTCCCGGAGGGCAAGTACGTGATCCCCGGCGTCCTCGACTCCACGACAAACGTCGTCGAGCATCCCGAGGCCGTGGCTCAGCGCCTGACGCAATATGCCCAGGTCGTCGGCCGCGAGAACGTGATGGCGGGCACCGACTGCGGGTTCGGGACCATCGCCGGCATGCAGGTGGTGGTGCCGACGGTGGTGTGGGCAAAGCTCGAGGCGATGGCGCGCGGCGCGGAGATCGCGACCCAGCGGCTGTGGAACTGAAACGAGCGGCCTGCGGTGAGCTGATCGTTGTCGTGGGCGCGCGGTTCGTGGGGCGGCGGCGAGATGCCGCCGCCCCCCGCGCGCGTCAGCGGCCGATGCCCGGCAGAACCCGGGTGCCCTCGATCTGAACGGCCTGCAGCTGCTCGGGATCGAGCCCGAGCAGCTGCAGGATCGTCGGCGCGATCTGCGTCGTCTCGACCCGGTCGCGGAACACTCCGCGCTCCACGGCGCCGGGCGCGTAGACGACGAGCGGGACGTCGCGGTCGGCCGGATTTGACCCGCCGTGCTCGGCGATCTTGCTCGTGCCCCCGGTGTAGACGACTCCGACCTGGACCACGCCCCAGACATCGGGATGGCGCGGGTCTGAGGCCGGCACCCCAAAGTAGCGGGCTGCCGACCTGCCGGCGTAGATCTTCACCAGGCCGGAGTGCGGCAGTGTCCGCGAGCCGCCCGACGCGGTGTTGCCGGTCGCCGTGTGGGTCCACAGGTAGTGCTTGGCGAACCGCGCCGCTTCCGGGGACCGATCCGACAGCCACCACATGACCGCGTCATCGTCGGTCCCGGCGGCGACCAGCGGCGGGGCTCCCGGATGCGTGGCCGCCCACGCGGAGTTGACGCCGTCCATGATCGGACCGTCGTCGATCCGGGTCAGCTGGTTGGGGTCCTGCGGAGACTGCCCGTGCTTGGCGGAGACGACGATCGCCGTGGAGTCGGTGAGACCCTGGGACTGGATCTCCTGGTCCATCGTCTGCAGCTGGTCGTTGACGTACTGCAGCCCGCGCTGCAGCAGCGGCCCCGGCGTGTTCGTGCCGGGCACGTCGCCGCCGGCCAGGCCGTCGGACGTCGGGAGCTTCTCGGCCGTCGAGATCGTCTGGAAGTTCATCCCGAGGATCGCCGGGACGCCGACCTTCTGGGTGCGGCTGTGGTTGTAGCCGTCGATCCAGTTCAGCACCGCCTGGACCTTGTAGGAGTCGTACTGCATGGTCGCGGCGTTGTCGCCCGTCCAGGCGATGTTGCCCGGGTAGGGCGTGCCGTCGGGCTTGAGCGCGATGGAGTCGATCTCGGGGTCGAACGAGTCGGTGATCCCGTTCCCGGCCGGTCCGTTGAACGACGTGTAGACCGGGTGCTTGTCTGACCATGCGGTGAGGAGCCCGGCGTCGTGGGCCACGTTGAAGATCGTGTTGACCTTCAGATACTGGCTGGGGGAGATCGGCTGACATGTCGCCGGATCGACGGGGAATGTCGAGGGGACGAGCAGGTCCTGCGGCGTGCTCGTCATGTTCAGGATGCTGCCCGGCAATCCGGAGAGTCCCTGGCCCGCGTCGAGCGCGTTGACGTTGATGTCGTCCGGTGAGTCGTAGACGACGTTGGCACCGGTCGCCTGGCCGTGGCACGAGGTCGTCCCGGGCGGCAGCAGCGCGTGGTTGTACTCGACGTCATAGAAGACGCCGGTCGTCTTCGGGTTGCCGCCGGTCATCTGGGCGGTCATCCCCGGGTCCGAGTCCGACGGAACCGGCGTCTGGGCCGCGGTGTACTGGCCGCCCCCCGCTGTGAGCTTGGCGAGTTCCGAGCCGGGGTGGTTGGCCACGTACCAGTCGAGGTCTGACTGGTGCAGCCCGTCGACCGAGATCAGCAGCACGTGCTTGATCGCATGCTCATGACGGCGGTGGTCGCTGCCCCCACGGTGGCGATCGTGTCCCGCCGCCGCGGTGACCGGGATACCGATGGCCAGGGCTCCGGCTGCGACGGCTGCGAACGCGCCTTTTCTCAAACGTTCACGCATGAAAACGCAACTCCTTGTTGGGATCGAGGCGGTTATATGGAGGCCGGAAGGCGCGGACGTTGCGCTCATGTGACCGGCGCATAATCTCGCGCTCATCATCGGCTGCTCATCGACGGCGCGCCGATGAGTTGCGCCGGTGCCAGCGGTCCAGCATGGCGTGAACCGGCGAGAGGTGGCCCGTGGAGGATTACGTTCAGGCTGCGCCCATCCGTCGCGCTTAGCGCTCCCGAGGGGTTTCGCCCGGCGAGCTACACCGCAGACGTTTGCAAACTCCGACGAACGATGGATGGTCACAGCCGCTTCGAAGTGCTACCTTCGGCCCGCATTGCCGCGCTGAGACGGCACGGACCAGCCAGGCGTGCGGACGCACAGAGACTGGACCCCGGACGATCAGAATGGTCGACGGGCGGACGGGTCGGACGGAACACCAGCACGTTTGGGGTGATGTCTGATGCAGGATCCAACTACTTCGAGATCGCAAGGCCCTTGGCTTGAATCGGGTCGATTGACGGTCGAGTTGACGATTGACGCTCAGAGCGCCGCGATGAGGCTCGAGGGGGAGCTCGACCTGGAAACGGCGGTCGAATTTGATCGTCAGCTTGCCGCGATCGACGACGAGGTCACACGTCTCCTGATCGATCTGAGCGGTGTCGCCTTCATGGACAGCACGGGACTCGGGTCGATCGTCCGCGCGCATCAATCCGCCGTGGCAAACGGCTGCGCCTTCGTGCTGCGCCGCGGTTCAAATCAGGTGCAACGTCTCTTCGCGTTGACCGGTGTCGACGAACGCCTGGCCTTCGAGGACGAGTAGCGCTTCAGCACGACAGAGCGTCCGAGCCGTGCTTTCCGGGTAGCGGTTAAGCGATGCGATCCCCATCTGATGATCTGCTCTCGCTGGAGTTGCCGTGCGACGCACGCGCGCCGGTGATCGTCCGCGACGCGCTGTCGGCGGTCCACGACGGAGGATGGTCGCTCGATGACGGTCGCCTGGTCGCGAGCGAGCTGGTGGGGAATGCCGTGCGTCATTCAGGGTGTGAGGTCCGGCACCGTCTACGGATCGAAGTGAGCCGGCGCAACGGACGCGTTCTGATCTCAGTTCACGATCCGGGCCTGTCCGGGCAGCCAGCTCGCCCACCCGGCGGCGACGATCCAGCCGAGCCGGGAGGCTGGGGTCTGCGGATCATCGGGGAGCTGTCTGAGGCGTGGGGGACCGACCGGCCCGACGGATACCGGGTGTGGGCTGAGCTGGCCGCCCGCGGCTAACTGACCGGCCGCCCCCGGCCACCTCCTGAAAACCGACGCTTTCGCAGCGACATTCTCCCATCGCAGACCGGGGATCGGTTAGGCTCGCACGGCACAACCGGTGGCAAGCAGGAGGGACCGATGACTGGTGTGCAGAGCGGCGTGGAGACGCTGCGCGGCGGGGTTGACGGGATCGTGTCAGAGCCCGGCGAGGCGACGTACGACACGGCGGTGTCGATCTGGAACGGCGTGATCGAGCGGCGGCCCGCGGTGGTCGTCAGTTGCGCGAGCAGCGGTGATGTCGCGGCCGCGCTGGCGTTTGCCCGAGCGGGTGGGCTCGAGGTCTCAGTGCGGGGAGGGGGGCACAACTACGCCGGCCACGCGGTGTGCGACGGCGGGATGATGGTCGACCTCACCCCGATGAAGTCCGTGATGGTCGATGCCGCGGCGCGCCGCGCCGTGTGTGGTGGTGGCACCACCTGGGGCGAGCTCGATGCTGCGACGCAGGAGCACGGGCTGGCGGTGCCGGGCGGCTTCATCAGCACAACCGGCGTGGCCGGGTTGACGCTTGGCGGCGGTTTCGGCTGGCTGAGTCGGCTCGCGGGGCTCACGTCTGACAACCTCGTCGCCGCCGAGGTTGTCACCGCCGACGGTCGGGTGCTCCGCGCGGCGGGCGACGAGAACGAGGACCTGTTCTGGGCGCTGCGTGGCGGCGGCGGGAATTTTGGAGTCGTGACGTCGTTCGAGTTCGACCTGACACCGGTCGGTCCGCTCGTCCAGCTCGGGATGTTCATGTACGCGCCCGAGCAGGGGGAGGGCCTGTTTCGCTTTGCCCGCGAGTACGTCAAGGATCTGCCTGATGACTGTGGGGTGTTCATGGCCGGCCTGAGCGCTCCGCCGGAGCCGTTCGTGCCCGAGGAGCATCACCTCGCCCCCGTCTACGCGTTCGTAATCGTTGGGTTCGGCGACGCCGAGTCCCACGCCGCGCTGATTGCGCCGGTCCGTGACGCGCTCCCGCCGCTGGTGGAGCTGGTCACGCCGATGCCCTACACCGCGCTTCAGCAGATGTTCAACGGCTCCGCGCCCTGGGGCATCCTCGCCTATGAGAAGGCCGTCTACCTCGACGAGCTCAGCGACGGGGCGATCGACGTGATCCTGAAGGAGCAGCCGAAGAAGGCGTTTCCGCTCTCGTTCCTGCCGATCTTCGTCCTCGGTGGCGCCTACGGCCGGGCGGCCGAAGACGGCTCGTCGTTCGGCGGGAGGCGGTCTCACACCTACATCGTGAACATCGCGGCCGCCGCTCCCACGCCGGAGCTGTACGAGACCGAGCGGGCGTGGGTGCGGACATTCTGGTCGGCGCTGGCGCCCCATGCCGTCGGCGTCGGAAGTTACGTGAACTTCATGACCGACCCGGAGGAGGACCGAGTGCGTGCCGCCTACGGGCCGCAGAAGTACGGCCGGCTGGCGCAGATCAAGGCGCGATACGACCCCGACAACGTGTTTCACCTCAATGCCAACATCCGGCCGGCGGCGACCCCCTCGTAGCTACGGCAACGCCCGGGGGCGTGTCGGCGGCCGGCGGCCCTAGGCTCTGGCTTCCTCAGGCTCCTCGTACCAGCGCATCCGCTCGCCGACTCGGGCCCGGAGCTTCCATTTGGCGCCCTTGGGCGCGCTGTCAAGGGCGCCGCCGAGCTGAGAGATGCGAGCGAGCACCATTTCCTGCTGGTCGGCCGCGAGGCCGAAGCCATCGATCATCTGCTGCAGCCTGGACAGGCTGCGGTGGATGGTGTGCTCGAGCCCCCAGTCGTTCTTGGTCGCGTCAAGGATCCGCTCCAGCCTGATCTCGTCGGGCCCGAAATCATGATCGAGCAGCAGCGCGAGGAGGTCGCGGACGTCCTTCTCGTTGACGTTGACGACCTGGAGCTTGGTCATGAGCAGATCGGCGAGCGCGATCGTCAGTCCGTCGGCCGAGACGCTGTCGCGCAGATCCAGCTCGTGCGCCATCGTGAAGTGATCGAGCAGCACGTCGAGCGGACGGTCACGAACAGGATCGTGGAAGTTGAGCCGGCTCGCTCCGTGCAGCGCGTTGAACATGCGGTCGGCTTCGTAGCCCTGGGACTCGAGAAACGCGATGATGCGCTTGCGGTCACCGGCCCGACCGATGAAGTCCGCGTCCCCGTAGTCCCGGGCCAGTTCGGGGAGGCGAGCGCTGGGACATTGACACCACACCCCGACTCCGCCCAGCAGCCGCAGCGAGAGCTCGTCGCCGTGAGCGGCGAGCGCCAGCCGGCGGCCCTCCTCGGCGACGTCGTCCAATGTCCTCTTCACCGGGCGCTCGTCCACGATCAGATCATGCCGCGTCGATGTCTGTAATCGCCTGCTGCCAATACGCCGCGCTCTCCTGCAGCTCGTCCAGAACGAGCCGGTCGTCGGCTTCGAACGGGGGAATGACCTCCAGGATCAGCGTGACCTCATCGGCCCCTGACGCTCCGAGCGCCTGGAGGACGCGTGGTGCCCGGATGCGCCCTCGACGGTTGTACGCCGTGGTGAACGGCCAGTGATGGTCGCCGTCGGCGTCGCTCTGCTGGAGATGCACAACCGTCGCCTGGCGTCCGAGCGCGGTCAGCCAGGCGTAGGGGTCGGCCTCGTCGCCGGTGGTGCCTGGCACGCACTGGTGTCCGACGTCCAGGCACAGGGTGATCGCGGCCCGGCCGTCGGTGCCGGCGGCGAGCAGGTCGTCGAAGTCGGACATCCGGGATGGCTCTCGGTCGCAGGCCATGTTCTCGATGAGGAGCGCCGCCAGACCGTGATCGTGCGCCAGGCCCCCGAGCCGGGCCAGCCGCTCCCGGAGCTCGCCGTGCAACGCAGCTCGCCGTTCGAGGCGGTCGGCGTCGTGGCGGGAAAGGCTGCCGACGTGCCCCCCGACAGAGACCGCACCGAGGGCGGCGGCGAATCGGATCGCGTCGGCCCAGTACGCCTCACCGCGTTGGCGCTGCGCCGTGTCGGGGGCGAGCATGAGACTGGTGGAGTAGGCCATCAGGCCGGTGAACACGGAATGGATCCCCAGTCGATGAGCCGAGCAGGCGCGCCTGATCCGCGCCGCATCGGACTCGGCATCGCCGGCAAGGTCGGTCAGGTCGAGGCTGTGCTGGACGAGATCGAGTCCCAGTTCATCGGCGACGACCTGTGCCCACTCGTCCGCCAGGGGCCAGCGCTTGACGGCGAAGCAGTTGTTGATACCCAGCGTCACCCGCATGTCCGCAACCTCACCGCTTCCGAGGCACGGACGTCCAAGAACCATGCGTACCGCTCCTGGATCGCGTCTGCCGACATGGCCTGGGGCTCGAACAGGCGGGCGCGGCCGAGGTTGGCGGCCGCCGCGGCGCGGACCTCGCTCGCGTAGCCGGTCCGGCTGGCCGCCAGCAGCGCGACGCCGATCGGGGCTGAGTCGTGGGCGAGGTGCCGGACGGGATGCTCGAGGGCATCGGCCTTGATCTGGCCGAGGGCGGGCACACGGGCGCCACCGCCGGCGACCCGGAGCTCCTGGAGCGGTGCACCGGCGGCGGTGAGCACCGATACGGTCTCACACACCGCGAACGCCAGACCCTCGAGCACCGCGTAGGCGAGCTCATCGCGACCATGGCGGTCGGAGAGGCCGATGAAGGCCGCGCGCAGCGCCGGGTCGTCACGCTCTCCGTCGCCGAGGTAGGGCAAAAAGAGCGGCGCCGCCAACCGGGGGTCGCTGATCGCACCGGCGGCCAGCTGTGAGAGCACCGCGTCCGCGCGAGTCTGAAGCTCGGCAAAGCCGTCCAGAGCGAACTGCCGGACCGCCCAGCTGAGCGCTCCGCCGCTGACGTTGACGCCCAGCTCGGTGCAGTAGCAGTCCGGCACCACGTAGCTGTAGTGCGTGATCCGCACGTCGCGGGCGGGCTTGGTGATCACGGAGTTCAGGCACGACGACGCCCCGGCCATCTCGCTGATCGGCCCCGCGCCGAGCACATCACTGCCGAAGGCCGCGCACTGGCTGTCGGCCGCCCCGAGGATGACCGGGCATCCCGCCGGCACGCCGGTCCGTCCGGCCGCCGCCTCGTCCACGCCGCCGACCTGCTCCCATGGTGGTGACACCGTCGGAAACAGTCCCGAGGAGAGCGAGAAGGACTCGAGCAGGTCATCGGCCCAGGCTCGCTCTGTGAGGTCGAAGAACACCGTCGAGTTGGCGTGCGTCTCGTCGGTTCCCGTCACGCCAGTGAGCGCGTGGAGCACGACATCGCGCGGCTGCATGAAACATTCGGTGGCGGCGAACGCGCGCGGGTCGTGCTCACGCAGCCACAGCACCTTCGGGCCCACATGAAAGGCGGAGGCGATGTGCCCGGTGCGCTCGTGCATCGCTTGATCGCCCCAGCGCCGTCGCATCTCGTCGGCCTGGTCGGTGGCGCGATTGTCCCGGTACAGGAGACCCGGCCCGACCGGACGGCGGGCGGCGTCGAACGGGGCCACGGTGGGACATTGCCCGGTGAGCCCGATGGCGGCGATCGTGTTCGGGCGAAGATCGCGGTCGGCCGTCAACTCGGCCAATGCCTCCAGCGCCGATTCACGCCAGTCGTCTGGATCCTGCTCGGCCCACCCCGGTCGTGGAATCGAGGTCTCATAGGGCCGGCGGACCTCGCTGCGCACCTGTCCGTCGAGCCCGACTGCCGCTGCGCGTGCCCCGGTCGTGCCGACGTCGATGGCCACGAACACGGGACCGGTGGCCATCAACCTCGAACCATCTGATGGGACTTCAGCTTCCCCGAGGAGAGGGTCATCAGGGCTCCGTTGAGCGAACCGGTGCCGTAGTCGCTTCCCGGGTTGACGGACATGGTGTTGCCGATCCGGCGAAACCCGGCGGACTCGTGCACATGGCCGTGGAGGCTGGCGATCGGCTGGTGGCTTTCGATCGCCGCGCGGACAGCACGACTGCCGACCGGACCGAGCTTGACCTGACCGGCCTGCTGGGTGACGGTCAGGTTGGCATCGAGGACGGGGGCCTCATCGAGTCCGCTGTCAAACGGTGGCACGTGAGCGTTGAACACGACCCGGTGCGGGTCGCGCACCTCGGCGAAGAGCTGTTCGAAGTGCGCGGCGAGCTCGTCCTCGCTCATCTCCCGGAAGCTGTGCCACGGTGTCGGGTTCGACCAGCCCCAGGACACGAGCTCGTGCTCGTCGTCGACGGCTAGTACGCGGCCTTCGGCATGCTCGCCCCAGGGCGCGTCCTTCAGCGGCTTGACCAGCGAGGGCGGATCATCGTTACCGAGCATCCAGAACGCCGGCTTGCCCAGCGGCCGCAGCCGCTCGTCGGCCAGCTCCATCCAGCGGTCCAGCCGTTGTCGCATGAGATCGAGCAGGAGTTCATCCACCGTGCCATCCCCAATCCGCGCGTCAAGCTCTCCGGGCTCCGAGCGCCAGGGGTAGTAGCCGACGTCCGATATGAGTCGCTCCACCCGCGCCAGCTCTTCGTGATCCTCGATGTCGTAACGATGACCGCGAAACGTGGTGGTGAACCGCCCGCCGCCGAGGTCTTGCACTGCCTGCACCGCCTTACCGGCGATGTCGCCGCCGAGCACCATCACGTCGGGCTTGTAGAACGCACCGGCATTGAGGAACTTGCGAAAGCACATCTCCGAGCCGTGGACATCGGTGGCGAAGAACAGCTTGGTCTTCTTGGCCACGGTTGGCGCTCAGCTCGCCACGAGCGAATCGCGCACCTCGCGGACCCGTCTCATCATGTCCGCCACCCTGTCCGGATCCACCGGGTTCCAGGTGTGGCCATCGACCTTGAGGCTGGTGCCCACGATCGCGCCGTCCGCGACGGCGAACACGTCCTCAACGGTCTCGTGCTTGACGCCGGTATTGGCCAGGACCGGGACATCGACCGCCGCCTTGGCCTCCCGCAGATCCGACATGCTGGCGTCGACGCCCGCCGCCGGACCCGAGATGAGCAGAGCGTCGACGCCCAGGTAGGCCGCGCTCGCGGCGCGCTCGGCCACTGACCGGCCGCCGACCGAGCGGCTGAACTCGGGCGTGATGTTGGCAAACAGCGCGACGTGCCCCGCGCCGATCGCGTGCTGGTAGCCCGCGATGGATCCGAAGTCAGGTGCGAGCAGGCCCATGTCGCTGTCGTACACGCCGGTGAGTACCTCGCGGATGAAGCTCGCGCCGCTCGCGACCGCGGCCGCGATGCTCGCGGCCGGATCCCACAGCAGGTTGGTGCCGTAGGGCACGCGGATGTCGTCACGCAGGCGGCCGATGACATGCGACATCGTGGCGACCACCTCCACGCCCACCGACGTCGAGTACGGAATGTCGTTCTCGTTGCAGAACAGGATCGCGTCGACGCCACCGTCCTGCAGGGCTTTGACCTCTCTGGCCGCCGACTGCACGACCGCCTCCAACCCGCCTGCCGCGTCGTACCGCGGCCTCCCCGGTAGGCCCTCCAAATGGCACATCGCAATGAGCGGCTTGTCGACACCGAAGAGGTCCTTGAGGGGCGGCATTAGTGATTCTCCCTTGGTTGACGGGGCACGGCTCGGGGGACCGTCACGATCTCGATGCCGATCGCCTCGAGCTCGATTAGCTCCTGCGGGGGAGCGTCGTCGTCGGTGATCAACATCGAGATCCGGTCCGCCGGTGCCACGGACGCCATCGTCGTCTGCCCGAGCTTGGAGCCATCGGCCACGACGACCAGGCGATCGCTGTGTTCGATCATCAGCCGCTGGATCTCGGCGGCCTCATCGCTGAGCTCGGTGATTCCGTACTTCGCCGACAGACCGGCGGCCCCGAGGATCGCCATGTCCGCGTGGTAGCGCCTGACGGTGGCGGCGGCGACGGGTCCGACGCAGGCGAGCTCATCGGTCAGCACCGAGCCGCCCAATACGACCACCCGACCCTTTCGGGTGCCGAGGAGGCTGGCCACCGGCAATGATCCGGTGACCACGGTCAGATCCTCGCGTGCCGGAAGGAACATCGCGAACTGCTCGGTCGTGCTTCCGATCCCGACGAAGAGCGTGCGATCCGGGGCGAGCGTCTGCGCTGCGTGCATGCCGATGATCCGCTTGGCGGGGGCGTTCTCCAGGGCGCGGGCGTTGAACAGCAGCTCCATCGACCGGGTGATGTGTGCCGTCGCGCCTCCGTAGGTGCGCCGCATGAAGCCATCACGCTCGAGGCGGCCGATGTCGCGGCGGATCGTCATCTCCGACACCCCCAACTCGGCCGCCAGCTCGGCGATGTGGATCGTCTGGTGCTCGGCGACCTGCTCCAGGATCCGGTGGCGGCGATCGACGGCGAGCACGGCGTCATCTTTTCAAATCTTTCCCAGGAACGCACGCCCATGCCCCCGATTCTCTCGACATCTTGTTGTCAGGAGTGTTCGATGTTGTTATAACACCGCGCAGCGAGCCCAGTCCGGAGGGGAGATCCATGGCAGACCCCGAAGCAACCAGCGCGGAGGCGCCGAGCCGTCAGTCGAGCCAGCTGTTCGTGCGCCGCAGCACCGGCCTCGTCCGCGAGGCCTCGGCACTCGATGCGACGATCTTCAATGCGGTGTTCTCAGCCCCGGTGGGCGCGACGCTCGCCTGGGGCGTGTTCTTCGCGCTCACTGCATTCCCCGGGGCCGATCTCGTCGCCGCGACCCTGTGGTCGTTTGTCCTCAACGTCCCGATCCTCGTCATGATGGCGCTGCTGGCCTCCTCGATGCCGAAGACCGGCGGCGACTACGTGTGGGTCAGCCGGATCCTCGGTCCGCCCGCGGCGCTCGTCTCCAATTTCGGCGCGGCGTTCTCCGCGATCATCGGCGCCACGTTCTGGGCGCGCTACTTCCCGGTGTTCGCGCTCGGCCCGGTGCTCGTCACGCTCGGAACGATCTTCAACAGCCACAGCCTCGTGACGGCCGGCACCCACATCCAGACCGACAAGGGCTGGATCTTCCTCGGCGGCCTGCTGATGATCGTCTGGATGACCCTGATCCTGATCAGAGGCACCAAAACGACCTTCAAGTGGCAGAACGCCTTCTGGATCATCGCCAGCGCCGGGACGCTGCTGGCCTTCGTCGGTCTGCTGTTCTCCTCCAAGGGAGGCTTTCAGCACCACTTCAACAGCATCTCGCACACATACGGCGCCAAGGGCGACGCCTACCACGGCGTCATTGCCGACGCCAAAGCCCAGAACGCCCACCCCCACGCCTTCGGCGGGGCAACCACCCCGGCGATCTTCGTCGTGATGACGTTCATGATCTGGAACTGGTGGAGCGTGTACCTGTCGGGCGAGCTCAAGAGCGCGTCCAACCGCAACCGCCAGATGTCGATCATGTTCGGCGCCCTCGGCTGGAACGTGGTCGGCCTGGTGGCCGGCGTCCTGCTCCTCTATAAGGTCACCAGCTACCAGTTCATCGTCGGCGCCAACACCGTCCCCAACCCCGCCTACGTCCTGCCGACCGGTCCCTTCTACCACTTCTTCGCCGGGCTGGCCGTCAACAGCAACGTCCTGACCACGATCATCGTCGCGTCGTTCTTGTTCTGGAGTTTGCCGGCGATGGTCGGCAACACCTTCATGCCGATCCGCAGTGTGTTCGCGTGGTCGTTTGACCGGGTCCTGCCCGAGCGGCTGTCGAACGTGAACGAGCGCTTTCACTCGCCGGTCGCCGCCATCCTCCTCGTGATGGCGCTGGTGACACTGATGCTGGCGTGGAGTGTTACGGCGACGACCTTCCAGACCCTGCTGGCGCTCGGCGTGCTCGCGGGGGTGGTGTGCGTCGTGATCGTCGGGGTGGCCGCGTTTGCCTTTCCGATCCGGCGACCCGAGCTCTACGGGAGCTCCCCGGCGAACATCAAGCTGTTGGGGATCCCCGTCCTGCAGATCGTCGCGCCGCTGGCGATCGCGGTCGTGTTGTTTCTCACCTGGGAGGCGTGGCATTACCCCGCGCTGGCCCTGAGCGGCAACACCGGAAACCGCTGGGAGATCCCGGCGTTCATGGCCGGCATCGTCGTCGTCGGCCTGCTGATCTATTACGTCGCCCGTGCGGTCCGCCGCTCGCAGGGGATCGATCTCGACCTCGTCTACCGGGAGCTTCCCCCTGACTGAGCAGACGGATGGCCTGGCGGGCAGCGTCGCGCTCGTCACCGGGGGCACGAGCGGGATCGGGCTCGAGGTGGCCCGGCGGCTGCTCGCCCGCGGAGCCCGGGCGGTGATCAGCGGTCGCGACGTGGAACGAGGCGCGGCCGCCGAGACGGAACTCGGCCCCGACGCGATGTTCGTCGCCGCTGACGCCGGCGACCCCGACCAGGTGGAGCGCTCGGTGCAGGCGACCCTGGCGCGCTTTCAGACGATCGACGTCCTCGTCAACAATGCCGGTGTCGCCCTGACCGAACGGCTCATCGACACGCCCCCCGCGCAGTTCGACCGCCTGATGGCCGCCAACGTCCGCGGTCCATATCTCTACGCGCGAGCGTGCTTTCCGGCGCTCGTCCGGTCGCGCGGCTGCATGGTCCACATCGGCTCCGATGCCGGCTTGCGCGCCGAGCAGGCGATCGGCGCCTACTCGGTCACCAAGGCAGCCCTCGTGATGATGTCGAGCGTCCTCGCCCTCGACGGCGCGGCGCACGGGGTGCGATCGAACTGCGTGTGCCCGGGCGCGACCGCGCCCGGGATGCGGCACATCGGCCCGGCGTCCGACCCTGACCGTGGCGACGACGACCCGGCCACGTGGCCCGCAGCGCCATTGGGGCGCGTGGGTGTCGCCCGAGACGTCGCTGACGCGGTCGTCTACCTGGCCGGACCCGAGGCGGCCTTCATCTCCGGCGCCGTGCTCCTGATCGACGGAGGCAATGCCGCGGGACTCCCGGCCTGAACCGCGATCGCCGCAACGCCCTCAGGCGCTCGCCCAGCCATCCCGAATGTGGGTGAAGCCCTCCCTGTAGACCACCTCGGGAGTTTCGGCCAGGTCCCGCCAGATGCGGGTGGCGGCGGCCAGCTCGGGCAGCCCCCGGCCGAAGGCCTCGATCGTCATCCAGCCGTCGTAGCCGCTTCGCCTGAGGGCCGAGAACGTCTCGGCCCACGGGACGTGACCACGCCCAGGCACGCCGCGATCGCTCTCGGACACGTGGACATAGCTGATGTGACGGTCGTTCGCGGTCAGTGCCGCCACCGGATCGCGCTCCTCGATGTTGGCGTGGAAGGTGTCGTACATGCCGGTGACCGCGGGATGGCCCAGCGTGTCGAGATACGCCGCCAGATCGTCCATCGTGTTCGCGAAATAGGTCTCGAACCGATTGACCGCCTCGAGCGCGAGCCGGACCCCGCACTCGGCGGCGTAGTCGCCGGCGGCGAGATGAACCTCCCGCGCGAACGCCCGCTCGCGATCCGACGGCGCCGCTCCGGAGAAGTATCCGAGCGTCTGCTGCAGCGGGCCGGCGAGCTGGTCTGCGCCGAGGGCCCGAGAGCAGTCGACGCAATGGTTGATGTAGGCGACGGCGGCCCGGCGGATGGCCGGATCCTCGGCGAGCGGGTTGGTCGCCTCGGTGGGGATGACGGTGATCGCCGTGCGCTCGAGCCCGATCTCGTCGAGCATCAGGCCGAGCCTGGCGTACTCGTCAGGCCCGCCCTCGAAGACCGGGATCTCGACGCCGTCATAGCCGGTGGCCTTGATGTCCTCGAGCAGGCCGCGCTGCGAGGCGTCGACTCGCGTCGTCCACAGCAACATGCAAAAACCGATCTTCACGCCTGTTGCACCACCCCCGCTTGCTGGCCGGAGCGAGAAACACTATCGGCGCGAGCACCGACGCCGACGGACGGGGGCGTGTCACCGTTCACACGTGAACACACGAGGGACGAGGAGACCCATTGGCGGCTGACCTGAAGACGAGCAGACTTCGTCTACCTCGGGGGCATCCGAGATCCATTGGCTTTCACGGAAGAAGGGCAACATGGCTCGTAGTTTTTACCCGATGCACATCCAGATCGTGCTGGCGGGCTGCGGAGCGAGGGACTGACCCGGCGTCCGACCGACCAGCAGAACAAACAGATGCTCGTCAAGACCGCGCTCGGCCTCGCGATACTCGCCGTCGGGCAAGCCCCGGTCCGGCTCCTGGCCTCCGTTATGGTCTTGCGACACTCGCGGCGCACCTGCCCAGAATTGTTTGACGGCCGGGCATGTGCGGCCGCGGTCGCGGCCTGCGTCGAGGAGTACCAACGCGGGCTCGCACGGACGAGAGAGAAGGCCGTTTGACGGCCCTGACCCTGTCTTGACCGGTGACGACTGCTCGCTGCCCTGGCGGAAGCGATGGTGCATGCTACCCCTGCCGGAGTACTGAACCTAACCTCGATTGGCCTCCCGCCACGGTGTGGGGAAGCGGACTGGGCCTCTACTTGTGATGAGATCCTGAAGATTTCACACCGAGACCTACCTGGAAACCTGTGCAGTGTGGGATGCGCCTCAATCTTCCCTATCGTCTGTGGGAGGTGGACCGTCGGACTGCCCACGGGGGGAACGATGAGGCTACTGTGATGGGTTGTTGGAGGCTCTGACAGGCGCACGGCGACTGTCCAGTTTGCTCACCACCCCTTTATTTACCGGACGGATGGGCGGCTCTCTCAGGGTGAACGACGAGCAGACAGCTGGCTGCCGCGTTAGCCGCGTTACCTACCCGTGCGCGGGTGCGCGCGGGTGCACATGCCTGAGTTGCGCTGTGAATTCGCGGAGCGGATCGCCACCGGACGCCTGGCGCTTATTTTGCGTTCCCGTGTCAGACAGGACGGCGCGATGAGCTCCCATGGGAGCGCTCGGGTGCCGCCGGGCTTTGCGCGGGTGATGCGAAGCACGCCAAGTGATGACTTGTCCGATGTGCTGAGCGAGTTTGCGCGGACGATGCTCATGGAGTTCCCGATTCAGGGGATTCTCGATCATCTCGTGCAGCGGATCGTCGAGATCATGCCGATCACCGCCGCCGGGGTGACGCTGATCGCGCCGGGGCTGGAGCCGCGCTATATCGCCGCATCGAATGAGCCGGCGTTGCACTATGAGCAGCTGCAGACAGAGTTGGGTGAGGGGCCATGCCTCGCGGCCTACCGCTCCGGCGAGGCGGTTTCGGTGCCCGACCTGCGACGCGAGAGGAGGTTTCCGAGGTTCGCGCCCCGCGCGTTGCGAGCCGGGCTGATGGCGGTGTTCACGTTTCCGTTGCGCCACGAGGATGTGCAGCTCGGAGCGCTTGACCTCTACCGGGACGCAGCCGGCGCCATGTCGGCCGCTGAGATGAGGACTGCTCAGACTCTTGCTGACGTTGCGGCGGCGTATTTGATCAACGCGCAGGGGCGCTCTGATCTTCAGGACGCCTCTGAGCAGTCCCGCGACGCGGCTCTGCACGATCCCCTGACCGGACTTCCCAACCGGGTACTGATGTTGGAGTTTCTCGAGCATGCGTTTCGTTCCAGCCGTCGCTCGGCGAAGACCTCGGCAGTGTTCTTCATCGATCTGGACCGCTTCAAGCAGGTCAACGACACCTATGGCCACCAGGCTGGGGACGCCCTGTTGATTGCTGTGGCCGAGCGACTGACCGGAGTGCTTCGACCCGGGGACAGCTTGGCGCGTCTGTCGGGCGATGAGTTCGTCGTGCTCTGCGAAGACCTCGACGATGCGTCCCAAGCCGACGCGATCGCAGACCGCATCGACGGTGCGCTCGCTCAGCCGTTCATCTTGTCGGCCATTGCGGTCAACATGACAGCCAGCATCGGCATCGCTTTCACCGGTCAAGGGAGCCTGGCGCCTGAGGAGCTGCTGCACATCGCCGATCTTGCGATGTATCGCACCAAACGCGGGCGGCCCGGCGGCCATGAAGTGCTTGACCTGCGCGCGTTGCATCTCGCCGGGTATCAAGCCAGCCTCGCCCGCGCGCTGCCCGGTGCGCAACAGCGTGGCGAGTTGCATCTCGAATACCAGCCGATCGTCGACGCGTTCGATGGTCGGATCATCGACGTGGAGGCGCTTCTGCGCTGGACACACCCGGCTCGCGGGGCGGTCTCCCCGACGGTGTTCATTCCGTTCGCTGAGCAGTCGGGGCAGATCACCGAGTTGGGGCGATGGGTGCTCGAGCAGGCCTGTTCATCGCGTCACGGCTGGGACGGCCGGGCGACCGGTACGCTCGCGCTGTCGGTCAACGTGTCCGCGCACCAGTTCATGGCGGCCGGTTTCGCGGAGATGGTGGCGGGAGTCCTCGCTAGCACGTCAACTGAGCCGGCGCTCTTGACCTTGGAGGTCACCGAGAGCGTGTTCGTCCGCGACGAGGACCGCGCCCTCATCGTGCTCGATGAGCTCAAGGACATCGGCGTCAAGCTCGCCCTTGACGACTTCGGGACCGGGTATTCGTCGCTCGGCTATCTCAACACGCTGCCGATTGACACCATCAAGGTCGACCAGACGTTCATCAGCAAGCTCAGCGTGGATCCCGACAGTCAACGGATTGTGACCGCGATTATCGGACTCGGTCACAGCCTCGGGATGACCGTCGTCTGTGAAGGCGTCGAGACAGCCGAGCAGCACCGCGAGCTGACCAATCTGGGTTCTGACTGCTGTCAGGGCTTTTACTTCGCCAGGCCGATGCCGGCTGCCCGTCTTCCCGGCTTCCTCCAGGACCAGGAGCAGGGCCGCGGCACACGAGTCGTCAGTCATGAGCGGGGGTTCGCCGCCTAGGCGAGCAGCTGAAATGCCTCTCTCCGCAACCCCACTCGCGACCCGGCCAAGCGGCTCCGGACGAACTCGGTGACCAAGGAAGTTCGGCTCAGCTTGCCTGCCCGGTCTGTTGATGCTTGCCGACGCCGCGCCTCTCTTCCCGCGGCGCAAGGCGAGGGTCCCGCGCGGGCGGGAGCAGTCGAACCGACGGAGGACCGAAGACCCAACCGCGCGCTGAAGGCCGCGGGATGGGCGCGTCCTCACACGAGCCGGGGCCCTCTCCTCCGGTCCCGGCTCGTTCGCGGACTAGTCTCTCGCAGGGATGAAGATCGCCTATGTGTTCTCCACCTCGGGCCACACGGCCAGCTACAAGCTCGGGAAGATGATCCTTCCGCAGCTGGAGCAGGGCAGTCACGGGGTGGAGGTCGTCGGGATGTTCTTCTTTGACGACAACACCTACCTGCTGCGGACCGGTGATCCCGCGGGCGAGCGTCTCGGGCGGGTGGCCGCCGAGCAGGGCATGCTGCTCATGCTCTGCGATCAGTGCGCGCTGGAGCGCGGTCTGGCGGTGGGGGAGATCGGCGCGGCGCGGCCGACGGGAACGGTCGCGGGGGTGCGCGTCGGATGCTTTCCCGATCTGTATGCGGCGCTGGCGGGCAACCCGCCGGACCACGTCATCACGTTGTGAGAGGACCCAACTGGCCCTCGGTGGGCTCTGCTCAGCAGAACCACGGCTCGGTGAGCCGTGGCCTCCCTTCGGTTGATCCCATCGGGATGGCCTCTGGCTCGGCGGCGTTCGGCTCCCCGGTCGCCTCGCGCACCGCCGCGCGGACGCGTGCGAACGTCAGCCCCGGCCCCTCCTCGGCGGAGGCGCTCTGCTGGACCAGCGCGCTGAGGCGGCCCTGGAGCCGGTCGGCCGCCGGGTCCGCCGACCGCCAGGGGTAGCTGAGGCGCTCGGGCTCGTAGGGGCCGAGATGCTCGCGCAGGTCCTGGCGCTCGAGGAGCAGCGAGCCCTCGGGCACGAGCAGCCGGATCGTGTACTGCACCGGGTCGACGTTGGCCACGAGGTCATGCGCGGCCACGAAGTCGACGATGTCCAGGACGTCACGAGGGGTGGTCCACGGGGTGAAGGGCATAAACGACGGCCGCGTCTCAATTCCGTGCTCGCGCAGCAGTTCGAGGGCGAGCACCGCCTCGACGGTCGTGTGGCCCTTGTCCAGGCGGACGAGGATCTCGTCATTGACGCTCTCCAGCGCACAGATGACGAACAGGCAGCCGCAGACGGCCATGTCCTCCCAGATCCCGGCGTGCTCGAGCACGTGCTCAACCTTTGTCGTGCAGTCGAAGGTCAGGTCCGGGCACCGCTCATGCAGCGCGCGCACGATCGCCAGCGAGTGGCGCGAGCCGTTGAGGAAGTCAGGGTCGCCGAACGTGATGTGGCGCGCGCCCATGGCGGCGAGGCGCTCGATGTCGCGCAGGACGGTCTCGGCCCCCACGACTCGGATGCGGCCGTCATAGACGGTGGGGACCGGGCAGTGCCGGCAGCGGTGGACGCACCCGTGACTGGCCTCCACGTAGCCGACTAGGCGCTCTTCCCCGCCGATTTCCAGGCGGGCGTATCGCTCGAGGCCGGGCAGTAACTCCCGCGCCGGCAGTTCGAAGGTGCCGCGCTGGAGATGGATGAGCGGCCGTTCGGCGGCCGGGGCGGGGGCGTCGTCGACCGAGAGTTCGTCGACCCAGGCCGTGAGCGCCGGCTCGTACTCGCCGGCGATCACCCGCGCGTGCAGTTCATCCTCGACGAGTTCGCGGCTGACTGTCGCGTAGAGACCGTAGAAGCAGATCGCCAGAGCGGGTCGCTCGCGGCGGACTCGTCGCCCCGCGGTAAGCGCCAGGCGCATGGCGGTGTGCATCGGCACCGAGAAGCCCACGGCCTGTGCCCAGTCCAGCGCCCCAGCATCCCATGGCTGCACGCTGAGATCCAGACAGCGGATTTCGTGCCCGGCTCGCCGCAGCGCGGCCGCCGGCGAGGCGACGTGCAATGGCTGGTGACCCAGCTCGTAGGTCGAAATCAGCAGGACGCGCACGGATTGCCCACGCTAGCGCGCATCGATTGCCTCGGCGGCGAGCGGTTCGATTGAGATCCGCAGGCGCCCGTGCGCCGCGCGCAGGGCCCGTTCGACCGCGTCGGCGCTCGTCGCGCGCGCGAACATGAAACCGAGGTAGCGGTCGCCGTCGGGCAGCGGCACCACGGGCCGGCCGCGGGCGATCGTGATCTCCAACCCGCCGATGCCTGGCACTGCCCGCGCCTCCTCCTGTCCTTCGACCTCCTGGAGCACGCCGGCGGCGGGGATCGGAATCATCATCACGCCCGACGCCGTCGCCTCCCGCGCCAAGGCCTCGAGTCCCAGACCCAGCGCGTGACGCAGGATCACCTCCTCGAGACTCACGCCGGCGCCGAAACGGAGGGCGCGTGAGCACAGCCCGCCGATCGACCGCGCCGCCAGCTCCAGGACGCTCGCCCGTTCGCCGTCCACGCGCAGCTCGGCGTGAATCGGCCCCTCCCGCAAGCCGACCGCATCTGCCGCCCGCGCAGTCACCGCCTCGACATCGGCCAGGACGCCGGCGGGAAGTCGCGAAGGTGTGACGTACAGCGTCTCCTCGAAGTAGGGCCCCTCGAGTGGGTCGGGTTTATCGAACACCGCGAGTATCTCCAGACGGCCAGCGCGCAGCAGCCCCTCGACTGCCACCTCCACGCCCGGGAGGTAGCTCTCCACCAGCAGCGGCGCCCCGGCCGGCTCACGCGACGCGAGCAGAATGCCGCGGACGCGCTCGGCGGCCGCGCGGGCCTGCTCGGCGTCATCGGCGCGGATCACGCCTCGGCTGCCGGACAGCGACAGCGGCTTGACGACGCAGGGAAAGCCCACCTCATCCGCCACCGCCGCGGCGTCCGCCCCGGACGCCAGCAGCGCGAAACGCGGCTGCCGGACACCGGCCTGTGCCAGCGCCCGGCGCATCGCCGCCTTGTCGCGCGTTCGGGCAACGGCGGCCGGCTGGTTGTGAGGCAATCCGAGGCGCTGAGCGCCGAACGCGGCAGCCATCACGCCTTGGTCGTCGACCCCCACGATCGCGGCGAAGGGGGTCTCTCGGGCACGGTCGGCGATCTGCTCGGCCGCCCGGCCGGGGTCCGACAGGCGGAGGGTAAGCGCCCGTTCACCCATCGCCGCCGACATCGCTGCCGGGCGCTCGGATGCCACCGTGACGGGGATGCCGAGCTTCCGCGCTGCCGCCAGGAAGTCAGGCGCGCGGTAGGTGGCCGATGGCAGGATCAAAAGCACGCGGTCCATGATGGGTATCGTAGGTCGGTGACCGAATCAGCCCCGCACCTGCTCGCCATCACGGCATCGGCCCTTCAGCGCGTGCAGGCTTTCCGCGCTGGCGACCCGGATGCGACCGACCGAGTGCTGTCCGTGAGGGTCACCGGGGAGGCCGACGGCGAGTATGTCCACGCCCTGTCGCTCGAGCCGGCGGACGCAATCCGCGCCGGCGATGCCGTGCAGCACGAGGGCGACCTCGCGATCGTCGTGGCCGATCGCAGCGTCGAGAAGCTGCGTGGCGCCACGATCGACTGGAGCGATGACGCGGCGCGGAGCGGCTTTGTCGTTCTCAACCCGAACAAGCCGCCACCGCAGCCCGTCTCTCTTCCCACCCTCCCGATGAGTCCGGGAGCCGGCCAGGCCGTCCCCGGCCCGCCCCCATCGATGCCGCCCGGGGCCGGCTTGGACACCGATACCGCCCGTCGCGTCGTGGCCGTGCTGGACCATGAGGTCAATCCGAGCATCGCCAGCCACGGTGGACACGCCGAGCTCGCGGCGATCGAGGGCGCCACCGCGTATCTGCGCCTGGGCGGCGGATGTCAAGGCTGCGGTATGGCGACTGTCACCCTCAGCCAGGGCATCGAGGTTGCGATCACCCAGGCTGTCCCCGAGATCGACCGCGTCGTCGACGTCACCGACCACGCCTCCGGCACCAACCCCTACTTCGAACAGGCGAAGAAGTAGCCGCCTGAGAACAAAGGTGCCGGCGGCGGCCGGTGGCGCGCCTTTGACCCGGCGCCGGACGGGCTGGGCGGCGCGATCACGTCAGCGTTGGCTCCGCTTGAGGCGTGGTCGTGGGGTTGTTCTGTCCCGGCACGGCACCGGAGTGTGTCGCCTCACGTGACACCCGGCGGCGAAGGAATGCATAGCCGATCAGACCTCCAAGGCTCGGGATCCAGAACGCGATCGCGTGGTAGACGACGACCGCCGCGGCGGCTTGGGTCGCGGGAGCCCCGTAGGCGATCAACATGCCGGCCAGGCCCCCCTCCAGCACGCCGAAGCCGCCCGGTACGGGAAGCATGTTGGCGAGGTAGCCGATGACGTAGCCGAGGATGAGCGCGTCGACCGGAACGGGATGGCCGGTGGCGGCGAACAGCGCGCCGAGGGCGGCGATGTCGAAGCCGAGGTAGCCGACTGCGCCGAGCATCCGCCAGCTGGGCGTCACGAGTGAATGGCGAGCCGTCTCGATGCCGGCCGAGACATCGACCAGCCACTTCGGCCAGCGCCGGTGTGGCGCGCGACGCAAGACGAGCGGCAGCGCCAGCGTGGCGCATGTCGACCCCACTCCAAGCGCGATCGGGGCGCCGCCAAGTATCAATGTGTCCTGTCCGCCGAACGCATCGCTGGAGAGCATCACGCCGCCGACGACGAGAGCGGCCACGTTCATCCCGCTGGTCAGGAAGAACAGGGCGCTGGAGCTCTCCACGATGCGCCGCGTCGACATTCCGGCCTGGCGCAACAGCCAGCCGCCGATCGCCAGAGCCCCGAGGCCGCCGGTGGGCAGCAGCGCGCCGGACGCCTCCTCGGTCCACGCGAGCTGGCGGGCGAGACCGGCGGGCACAGCCGTGAAGAAGAGACGAAAGATCACCACGTACGCGGCGCACGAGGCGACCTCGAGGACCAGGGCCGCGCCGATCCAGCCGAGGCTCATGCGCGAAATCTGGTGCGCTACTCCGCGCAACGGCGGCACCGCCAGGAGCAGGGTGACGGTCGCGGTGGCGAGCACGACCGCACCGGCGACCCGTCGCCTCAGCCTGCTCGAGCCGCGCGCCCGACCGGATTGCCGAGGTCCGGCGCGCTCAGCGCGCGCGGCCGGGCAGAGGCGTCGCCGGAGGACACGAGCCGTGGCCCCAGCCGGGTGGTGCTGACCGTCGACGTTCGTCTTGGAGGGCGGTGGTGGCATTTTCCGGGACCGTAACGTTGATTGCTCAACTATCGTACCGCAGCGCTTGGGCGGCGTTGCGCTGGCACTTGTATGACGCCCCAGCGGCCGTGAATGTGACGTCTGAAGGCCTGCTCGACCTTCGTTCGTATCGGTTGATGTGCCACCACTGAGACCGATGCCGAGCGCGGAACTCATCGATCTGCGTGCGCAGAATGGACGCGGTGCCCGCGGCCGCTGGCGATCAGGGAAGCGGACGGCGGACCAGGGGCGATGACGCGCTTGGCTGATCACCGGGTCGGCAGCTTCACGCCGACATTCGTCAGCGTCGCGCTGAACTTCGTCGGGCTGGGCCCGTATGTCGGAGCGTCCCGGCCGAGGAGCTCGACGACGATCCGGTGGCCCCTGGCAAACCGCCAACCGTCGCCGTCCAGGGTGAAGCTCACCACTCCGCGCTGGTTGTTGGTCAGCCGGTAAGCGCCACGGTCGACGAGCCGCTCCAGGTGGGTCTTGGGGTCAAGGTCCCATAGCCGGGCGTCAAGCTGGCCGCTGGCTCCATTGGTGACGATCTGCCCGGTGAGGACCGTCTGGCCGACCAGCGTCACCCCGGGCGAGACGATGCTCATCGTCGCCTTGCTGGTCGGATCGGGTGAGTGCTCGGCGCACCGGGTCCCCGTCGGCGCGAGCGGCGACAGCGCGGCGGCGAGCTTCGCGCTCGCCCCCAGCGAGGTGATGTGCAACGCCCTGGAGTTGCCGAAGCCGAGCGAGCCCTTGGCCAGGCCCTGGTACGTCGACGCCGTGTACGGACCGCCGCCGTGCACCGCGGTGACCGGGCACACGGTCGTGTAGGCCGTCACCGAGCCCGGTTTTGGCTTGGCGCCTGTGCCCTTCAGCCACGCGTTGAGGAACCGTAGCCCCTGGCGGTCAAACGCAGCCACGTCGCCGGGATGGTTGGCGCCCGGAGCATGTCCGAGGTCGCCGAGCTGCAGCGAGACGGGGGCGGCCCTGCTGTCGGCGCGGATGTACTGATAAGCGCCGAGTGACTGGCCGGCGGGGAACAGTCCGTCGGTCCATCCGGACTGCATTAGCAGCGGCGCCGGGGTGCCCGGCACGGCGGCCACGCCGTGAAACGAGAAGGCGTTGGTGAGCGTCTGATTCTCAGCCGCGGTGGTCTTGCCGGCATCGAGCTGGTGCTTCCAGAGCAGGATGTCCTCACTCAGCGGTGCGTTCAAGGGAGCGGTATAGCCGCTTTCGGCGACCGCGAAGATGGCGTCTGCGTACGTCTGCGCCTCCACGCCGACCGGTTTTCTGGACCACGGTCCCCGACCGTTGCGCGTGAAGATCGACGCGCCGTTGGACCACAGCCACCGCGGCCAGGCCGCCGTGAGCGAGATCGACGTCCCGCCCGGGCTGTGCCACGGTGCATAGCTGCCGTTGGGGAGGCGAATCCGGTTTTTGAGAAAGGCGAGCATCGTCGAGAAGCCGCCGCCGTAGGAGATCCCCGTCGCGCCGATGTCGTGCGGCCTGACGACCTTCTCGTCGACGAGCTGGCCGACAAGCGTCTGGATGTCACGGACCTCGTAGCGCATGTCGCCCAGTCGAGTGAAGCCGCTGGCGCAGTCGGCCGTCCGCGACAGCGCGTTGCCGCAGGAGTTGCCAAAGCCGCGCGCCGTCGGGATCACGACGGCGTACCCCTGCTTCGCGAAGAACCAGTTGTCGTAATGCGTGCCGTCGACGGTGCCCATCGGCCCTTCGAACGCCGTCTTGCTCTGACCAAGCCCGTGCAGCAGCAGGATCGTCGGAAATGGACCGGAGCCCGTCGCCGGCAGGGTCACGTCGACGTCAATCGGCGTTTCGTCGAAGCTGTGCGGCCGGGACGCGAGATCGGTCGTCGGGCAGAAGCGCACGCCGTTCTCAGGTGTGCAGGCATGGCCGAACGGGAGCGGATCGGCCGCCGCCGAACCAGCGCCGACGAGCATCGCGATCACGGACACCACTGCCGGCAGGCCGGTCCTCATCGCTGCACGCACTCGCTCCTCCACGCATCGACGCCTTCAGCCCCGGAACGGTACTCGGCTCGCACCGAGTGACGCACGTCTGCCGGCTCGGTTCCCGAGAACCGGTCTGACCGCCGGGCTCGATGCCGAGCGTGGGTCAAAGCAGGCCACCGAGCGAGTCGGCCAGCGCCTCGGCCGCGATTCGATGAGCGTCGAAGATCTGGCCGAGGTGCAGGAGTGACTCGGTCTCGGTGGCGACCTCACCGTCTCCGAGCCTCAGGACGACAGCTATGTCGGGATTGGCGGCGCGGGCGGCGAGGCCAATCTCGACGTTCACCAGGTCGTCTGAGGTCACCGCGGCGATCGCGCTCGCGCGTCGGATACCCAGTCGCAGCAGCGTGAACACCTGGGTGCCGCTGGCGATCACGACGGGCAGCCCGGCCTCGTGCGCCAGCCGGATTCCGGCGACTGACTCCTCGAGCTCGACCACGAGCACCTTGACCCCCAGTGTGCGCAGCGCCATGGCGAGCCGCAGTCCGATCTGTCCCAGCCCAACCACCAGCACGTGGTCCGATCGAGGCGCAGCACGCGATCCGAACAACGTCGTGAGTCTCACTCGGCTCAAGCGTCGCACCAGGGCGGCGGTGAACACCGCGACGAGACCGAGTGACACCAGGATGCCTGCCGCGCTGACCAGCTTGTACCACCCGGGCGCGTGTTCGATCCGCGGCGACGTCGCGACGGTCGCCAGCAATCCAGCACTCGAATAGACCGCCTCCGTCCAGCGCTCGTGCAGCACGAGACCGGACAGGAGAATCTCCCCGAGCAGCACCACGAGCAGGCCCGAGCCTGATAGCACCAGGAGCCGGAGCGGCCCGTCCACGAGCGCCCGCCCCCGACTGGGACGACCTGGGCGTCGACGGCCACGCGATCGGGAGCCAGCCATACAGGCTTCCGCCAACATCGGCGCGACGATCTCCGAGGGAGATACGACGAGCACGTCGGGCACCGCGAGGCGAAGCTGCTCGGCGACCGTCTGATCGAACAGGGTCGTCAGCAGCGGCACGTCAGGACCGACGTGCGCCGCCAGGAGCGTGAGACGTAACGCAAGGGCGTCATCACGCGTGACGACCGCCACAGCACCGACGCCGGCCCGAAGCTCCTCGATCAACTCGCCGTCGGTCGGATCGGCGAGCTGCTTGGAGGTCAAGCCCAGTTGCGAGAGGGGCTCGACCAGCGCGCTCGCCACCGATCCCGGATCACCGACGATGAGCACGTCGACGCGTTCCTTCTCAACGGTCATCTAAGTCCGCGCGGACGAATTCGGAACGCCTTCGAAATCACCACGGTCGATGGAGATGGCGAGATCATAAATCCAGCTTCATCGGGCGCGTCGCAGGCGTCCGCTGCGCCGTCGTCGTATCGACGGCCGATCCAAATGAGAACGCCCCGGTACCGGCGGGATATGAGGCCGGACTCGGGGCGCGCTCGAGGGAGGAGAGGTACTGCGTCGCAGACGATGACAGCGAGCCTTTCAGAAGTCAAAGACGACCTTACAGATGGTTTCATAAGCCTGCCTTATGAGCTTCGCGCGCGGCTGAGGCCCGCCCGTCGAGCAGGCAGATCCGAGTTCTTGGTGCGGGCGGACGCAACCCGCCCGCGCCTCCGCGGCCTTGGGCTGGCGCCTACCGTGAGCGGATCACGGCACGCGCCGGACGCGGGGTGCCGACAGCGTCACCGCCGCTGGGGGGTGCGAATAAGGACGACGGTCCCGTGCCGCGGCTCTCAGCCGGTGAGGATCTCACGGTGCAGATCGAGCAGCTTCGGCACGTCCTCGACGGCCACGCGGCCCATTCCGCACTCGGTGCAGATCCCCCACTCGCGTTGTCCACCTGAGGACCCCGCCAGCGCGGTGTCGATGTGCTGGGCCTGCTCGGCGGGCGTGCCGTCGGCCTGCTGCTCAGGGTGGTAGGGCACCAGGGCGAAGTACAGCTCGGTCTCCGGTCCGGGCGCCAGGCTGCTGAGCGGGGCGAAGTAGCCCGCATCGCTCCTGGCTTGGGGCACGGTGAACGACACCCAGCTGACGGGGCGCTGGGCGGCGGCGGCGACGGCGTTGACGAGGTCCACCTGCATCTGGATCGACTCGGGCTGCTTGAAGTGCTGGTGGCCGTAGTCGCCGTAACACAGGTGCAGTCCCACCGGTACGTCGTCCGGCACGCGGTCAACGCAACGGACCAGGCCCGGTGTCACCTGGTCGATCGGCATCGCCGATCCGGGTCCCATGGCGCCCTCCAGGAGCCCGAACTCGACCGCGACGTCCCACTGCACCGCGCAGCGGTCGTGGGGGAGTGTCGCCAGCGCCTTGTCGAGATCGGCGAACAGCGCCGTCTCGTACGACGCGGCGACGGCAGGCAGGTCCTCGGGGACGATCGTTCCTCCCGTCGACGCCAGTGGGGTGGGGTACTGCATCTGGAAGCGCACCGCGGTCGGGATCGTCCCGGCGCTCTGCAGCCGGTCAAAGGTCTCAAACGACTCGGCGTATGCATCGGCGTAGCCAAGGTTGGGCCAGTGGATCGTGTCCGCGGAGGCGCCCTCGGCGAGACGGAGCTGGGGCATGTCCGGGGCGTCCGGCGAGGTCTCATATGCCTGTCCGACGGCCACGGACTCCAACTCCGGCATCTGCAGGAACTTCTCAATCTGAAACAGAATCCAGTAGCCCCGGTCCCCGGTCTCCCCGTCGGTCATCCGGCGGACCCCAGTCGGGATTCGTGAGCTGATCTCCCGCATGACGGTTTCGGCGTCAGGCAGGTTGACCGAGCCGTTGAAATGAACACTGCTGGGCATCGCGATCCTCTCCGTTTCTCCGCTCGCGTCTGAGCCTGTGATCCGGCCACGTCACCGTGTGAGGGTCGCCGCGCACCGGCGGATCGCCGCGAGCTATCCGATCCGACCTCCGTAATACCACGCCGCGGCGCGGATCTCGAGGCGTCGCGTTCACGACGCCAAGCGCGACTGGGACTTCGCGACCGGCCCGAGCCCGGATGTGCCGACCGGCGCCTTTACGTGCCGCGTGGGAAGTCGTTGGGTGGCTCGAGTTCGATCAACGCGATGCTGTACGTGCGGGAGCGTCCGCTGGACCACGACCTGTGGATCGCGGCCGGCGCGGAGGGTTCGGGTTAGCAGGCCGCGAGCCCAGCCTCTTCCGAAGACCACGGACGTGCTCAATTCTCGGGAGCTCCGAGAGTTGCCTGATCGACGTTCGCGCTGGCCCCGAAGGGATCGCTTCCGCTTTCCGGGTGGCACAGATAGATGCTGAGTTGCTGCAGCTTCGCAACCTGGCCAACCGTCGCCCATTGCTGCTTTCCACGTGACAGTATGGCTTCCTCGGCCATGACGATTGACACCTGCGTGCTGGAGAGCGGCGGCGCGTTCAGCTGAACATTTGCATAGGGCACGATCAGCCGCTTCTCGCTCAACAGGCGCCCGTTCTGCATCACGTAGTCATCGTTCGCGATCGTCTCGATGTTCTGCAGGGGGTCGCCGTGGATGATGTCCATGTCGGCGACCATCCCCGGCTGAATCGTGCGATCTGATTCAGGACGCCCATCACCTTCGCCGGTTCAACGGTGAACGCACGGAGCGTCTGATAGTTGCTGAGCCCGGTGTGCGCCATCACGCTCGCCGCGACGACCGTCCCGAAGTTGCCGATGCCGATCGGGTTGTCGGTGCCGCCGAGGACAGTGCCTCCGGCGGCGAGGATCTTGGCGTCGGCTTGTGACCAGCCACGGATCGACTGCAACGACGCCGCGCTCAGCGGAGGTGCCGCATATTCCTGCTCGGCCAAGGCGTACTGCCAGGGGCTCAGCAGTGACTTGAGCCGCGGGTCGTTGAGGATCGGTTGGCCGTCGACGTTCTGGAGATATTGAACACCGGAGAACGGGGTATTCGTGATCGCCATTCCGGATTGGGCGTACAGCTGGAGGGTGTCGTCATAGGCGACGGTGTTGTTGGACGTCGCGAGCTGGTAGCCGAGCCTTTGCGTGGCCCAGTGCGAAGTTCCGTCTTGCCCGAACTCGAGGGCCGGCCAGAAGTAATGTGAGAACGATGGAACCCCCATCTGATGGCCGGCCGAGCCGGCCATCGATTTGCGCGGCTGCGTGCCATGCTCGTGAGCTTGGATCCTCGACGAGCGAGAGCAACCGACGCCCGCCATCGCCGTACTCAGGCACGTGGCCGGTGATCATCACGCGCACGTCGTCAGGCTCCGCGATCGCCGCCAGCGGCGCCGCCATCCACCATGGTTTCCACCCGCGCTCGAATCCGGCACGAACCAGCGGTGAGGCATCGACGCCGGCGGCGAGCCACGCACCGACGATGTGCGCCCCGCGACGCCGCGCCTCCGTGACGCCTCGACGAGCCGCCGCGACCGGGATGCTCTGCGGGAAGTTGAGGATCACTTGCCCATCGTGAGCCTGCCATGACCAGCGCAGTGCGCCGTCGTCCCAGACCTCTCCGCCGCTGGCCACCGCGATCGCGGCGTTCCACGCGGCCTGATTGCTCTCACAGTCAGCGACACTCGCGAGCATCCGGCGACGAGCCTACCGTGCGCGCGCCGGCGATTTCCGCGCCGGGGTGCTCGGAGATGTCACAGCCGGGAGCGCTGTCGTGTCTTACGGGATGTAGTGGCTGACGGCTCGGTCTCGCCCGTGCCTCGCCACGAGCATCCCAACTCCGCAAGACACCGGATGCGCGGCTCTCGCCCGGAGTATTCGGTCAGGACCGCGGCCTTCGACGAGTACGCGTCGCTCGGGCGGAGCGATTCGTCCTGGTCGTCATCTACGTTCCGGGCATGTCACGTGGCGCCGAGGCCAGTCGCTGCGGCGAGGTCTTCAACGACGTCGCCGAGGAGTATGACCGTCGCCGGCCGACGTACCCGGACGCGCTGATCGACCGAGCGTGCGAGGTGGGGGTCTCGGTCCCGGCGCGAGAGTGCTCGAGATCGGCTGTGGTACCGGCCAGCTGACACGCAGCCTGCTAGCCCGAGGCCTGCGGGTGACGGCGGTCGAACCCGGCGAACGGCTGATCGCGCGGGCGCGCGATCAGCTCGGCAGCGCCGGGGAGGTGGAGTTCGTCAATCTGCGCCTTGAGGAGGCGCCGCTGCCGCACGCGCAATACGCCGCCGCGTTTTCGGGATCGGCGATTCACTGGGTTGATCCGGATGTCAGCTGGCGCAAGACCGCCGGGACGCTGGTTGATGGCGGAACGCTCGCCCTCGTCTCCTACTTCGGGTTGGAGGAGCCGTGGAGCGCCGGCGATGATCAGGCCCTCCGCGCCGCGCTGGCGACGGTGTCGCCGGGGCTTGCTGCCGGCTGGCCGACGTATCGCGACCTGGACGGCACGCTCGGGGGAGCCGATGCGCGGCGCGGCAACGTGTCGGACGTATGGGCGTGGCTGGGGGGCTACGAGCTCGCCCGGGGGTGTGCCGCAGACCTGTTTGACGACACGCAGATCATCGCGGTGCCGACGCTCCTGGAGCACACGGCCGACGCGCTCAACGCCCTGCTCGGCACGATGTCGTTCTGGGCGCGGCTCTCTGCCCCGCAGCGCGACGCTCTGCGCGCCGAGAACCACGCCCTCCACCAAAGGCTCGGCCGGCCAATCCGCTCCAGCAGCGTGGCGTGCCTGGTAACGGCCCGACGCGTTCAGCGCATTTGACCGTTGTGCGTCGTCTCGCTCAGGCAGACCGGGTGTTTGAGAGCAGCGAGGGTCCGTGGGCGCGCCCTCGCCGTCAGTTCTCCGGCCGTTCGGTGGGCTAGATCGACCACAGGGCTTGGGTCGGTGAGAGGCGTGCGGCTCGTAGGGCGGGGATGAGCCCGGCGGCCGCGCCGATGATGAGGGACGCGGCGATGCCGCCGGCCCAGGCTTCGGTGGGGATGACCGTGGCCCAGTGTTTGGTGTGGGCGTAGACGACGGTGGACGCGGCGCCGAGGGCGACGCCGACGGTCCCGCCGAGGAGTCCGAGTAGGACGGCTTCGGAGAGAAACTGGGTGCGGATGTGGCCTTTGGTGGCGCCGAGGGCGCGGCGCAGGCCGATTTCGGAGCGGCGTTCGAGCACGGAGATGATCATGATGTTGGCGACGCCGACGGCGCCGACGAGGAGGGCGACGGCGCCGAGGCCGAGGAACAACCCGTCGAAGGCGCCTTTGGCGTCGGCTTGGGCAACCAGGGCGGCGGAGGGTTGGCTGACGTTGACGCCGCTGGGATTCTCCGGGTTGGCGGTGGCGGCGAGAAGGTTGTCGACGGCGTTGACTCGGTCGTTTTGGGCGCGGAGGTAGATGGTGGAGGGATGCCGGTCGAAGCCGAGGTATTTCTCTGCCGCGGGGTAGCCGACGAGCACGGCGGAGTCCAGGTCGGAGGCGAGCACCGCGGGTCGGAGGATGCCGGCGACGTAGAACCATTGGCCGCCGACCCAGATGCGTTCGCCGGGGTACACGCGGTCGATCCCCAGCAGCCGGGCGCTAGTGGCGCCGAGCACGGCAACGGGTTCTTGGGCGGTGGCGGCGTTGAGGTAATGGCCGTCGGCGAGGGTGCTGGCGAGGACCGGGAGAAGGTCCAGCGATGTGGCTTCGACGGTGATGCCGTTGGTGTCAACCGAGGGGATGAAAGGGTTGCGGAAGGCGCCCACGCCCTTGACTGTCGCCGTGCTCTGCACCTGCTGGACGCCGCCGATCCGGCCGATCATGCCCGGCGCCATGGTCGGCAGCTCGACGGTGCCGCCAGTGACGCTCTGGCCGTTGGTGGCAGTGAGTAGGTTGGTGCCGAGCTGGTTGATCTCGGCCAGCAGGCCGGCTTGCGAAGAGGCGGATAGGCCGAGGACGGCGACGATGGCGGCCACGCCGATGGCGATACCGAGCGCGGACAGCGCGGCCCGCAGCTTGCGGGTGCGGAGTCCGACGGTCGAGAGCCGGGCCAGGTCGGAAGCCGGCAGGCGCCGGCGGCCCACGGCGGCGGTCGCGGTCACGACCGCCTCTCGCCAGCCGGGCGGGTGTCGGCGACGATCTGGCCGTCGAGGATCTGGACCTTTCGGGACATGCGCTCGGCGATGGCGTGGTCGTGGGTGATGACCACGATGGTCGAGCCCGCCTGGTGGAGCTGATCCATCAGCGCGAGGATCGACTGCCCGGTCGCCTGGTCGAGGTTCCCGGTCGGCTCGTCGGCGAGCACGATCGCCGGCCGGCCGACCAGGGCCCGGGCGATCGCGACCCGCTGGCGCTGCCCGCCGGAGAGCTGCGTGGGACGCGCCTGAGGACGCTGGGCCAGGCCGACCAGCTCGAGGGCCTCGAGCGCCCGCTGGCGGCGCTGCGGGAGGGGGATGCCGGCGTAGAGGAGGCCGTCGGCCACGTTGTCCAAGACGGTGGAGTGCTCGGCCAGGAAGAACTGCTGGAAGATGAACCCGATCCGCGTCGCCCTCAGGTAGGCCACGTCGTCGTCCGCCATGGCCGCAACGTCCAGCCCGGTGATCCGTACCTTGCCGCTGGTCGGCCGGTCGAGGGTGCCCATCAGCTGCAGGAGCGTCGTCTTGCCGGACCCCGACGGCCCGACGATTCCCACCAGCTCGCCCTGGCCGAGGGTGAGGTTCACCGCGCGCAGGGCTTGGACGGGCGGCTCGCCGGGATAGGTCTTGGTCACGTCGGCGAGCTCGAGCACAGGCGTCCCGGCACCGCCGGCGGCCACGCCGGTGCGGGCCGCGATGGCGGTGTTGTCGGGTGTGGGTGACGGGGTGCGGGTCATGTTGACGGGACCACCACTTCCTGGCCGGCGGCCAGGCCCGGGCCGGTGACCTGCACGAGCCCGTCGGCGTCGTCGAACAGCCCGAGCGAGACCGGGACGAGACGGTTGCGGGTACCGACGCGTGCGCCGGCGACTTCGACGGAATAGCCGCCACTGGACTGGGCCAGCAGCGCGGTCACCGGAACGACCAGCGCGCCCCGCACGCTGTCGGTGGTGATGCCGACCTGCACTGGCGCCTGATCCCATGTGCCCGTGGCGCGCCGATCAGACGGGGTGACGTCCACGGTGATGGTCGGCGTGCTGCCAGACGAGCACGTGTCCGTTCCGGGCGCGGCGGAGCTCGATCCCGACCCGCTCGCCCCGGAGCTCGGTGGGCAGGTCGCGACACTGCCCACCGAGGAGACGACTCCGGGCGTGGTCTGGTTGTTGGGCAGGGTGATGCTCACCTTGTTCCCCACGGCCATGCTGGTCTGTTGGGAGGCGTCCAGCGCCACCTGCACCTGGCGTGTGGTCGAGGTGCCCTGCAGCACCGTCTCGCCGGGTTGGGAGCTGCTCCCGGGCTGGGCCGACACGGTCGTCACCCTCACTGCGACAGGTTCGAACACCGCCTGGCCGAGATTCAACTTGCCGGTACGGGGCAGCCCCAGCGCGGCCTGCAGCTTCTCCACGGCGGCGGTGGTGGCCGACCCGAAGACGGCAGATCTCGGACGCAGCTGCGACGAGGACGCATACTTGAGGGAGACGAGATCCGCGTTGAGCTCGGCTACGTCGGGGCCGGTCGCCCCGGCCGATAGGGTCCGGTAGGCGGGCGTCGAGCCGTAAAGCAACACCACCGGGCTGTCGTTCACTTGGTAGAGCGCGTGTCCCTGACGGATCACCTGGCCGAGCGCGGGCAGGCGGGTGTACGTGCCGGGGGCCTGGTTGATCACCGAGTAGGGCGAGCCGTCTGATCGCGCTCTAAACGTCAGGATTCCACCCTGGGAGACCATCGCCGAGAGTGTTCTCTTCTCCACCTGCGTGGTGCCAACCGGCAGCGGACGTGCCGCCGCGCTCGCTGCCTTGCCACCGGACATGACGAGCACCCCGCCGGTGACCGCTGCCCCGGCCAGGACGGCCGCTGCGGGCAGCGCCCAGATCGTACGCCTCATCCTCCCGTCCCCCCTCCGGCTGTCAGTCCCAACACATGGCCGCACTTGTGCGTCGCGGCGTTGAGGATGCTCATGCCACCAGGCGAATTGGAAGATGGGATGTGGGTCGTGTCGATGAGGGGCTGACCGTTGACGGGGTCGGGAAAGTCGGGCACGCCGTGCGCGCGAATGCACTGGGCGAACCTGAGGGCCGCCGACTGCTGCTTGGTGCTGCGCTTTGAGCTCAAAGCGCCGGGGGGCTCCAGAGACTTACACGCGTTGACGGCGGCCGTAAACACCTCCTTGCTCACGTCGATTCCAAAGTTGATGTCGCCCGACGCGCCCGGGTCAGGGAAGTGAGGGACTCCGTGCGCCCGCACGCACTCGGCGAACTTCACCGCCTTCTCCCGCTTTGTGGCCTGCGTGTTACCGCCGGTGCCGCCGCTGCTGGCGATGCCGGCACTGCTGCCGCTGGTGGCGCTGCCGCTGGCGGTGCCGCTAGGTGTGTTCGAACCACAGCCGGCGCCGATCACGGCGAGTGCGCCGACGAGGACAAGGGCAAGCGCGGCATGCGGCGGTCGTTTTCTGGTCATGTGTTCTCCTACAGGTCGTGATTGAGTTGACATCAAGGCTGAGCCGAGCGAGAAGCAGCGCGCACCAGCGGCTGGCGGTTCTAGCCAGCGACGCCCATCGGTGTCCCAGCCGGGCCGGGCGAGCCGATCGTGCTCCTACTGATCGCCGGGGCAGCGGAGTCGACCAGCTGCCTGGCGGCGTCGCCCGCGGCGGCGAGGATCGCCGACGTATCGCTGCCCTGCCCCTGCCCCATGACCACGCCGACGGCGGTCACCGGACGGCCTCCGACCGTGACGTTGCTGAAGAACGCCAGGCATCCTCCGGCCGCGGAGTCTGATCCGGTCTTGCCGGCGTACCCGTCGGCGATCAGGGGGTTGAAGTTGGTGAGCGTCCCGGCGACCGGCAGCGTGACGCTGGGCATCGAGACGATCTGACGGAACACCGGGAAGCGCATCGCCTGCTGGAACACGCGCAACTGGTCGGCGGCGGTGGAGACCGTGCTCGGATCAAACCCGCTGGGGTCGGTGTAGAGCGTGTGGTCCATACCGAGCGCGCGGGTTTCCGTGTTCATGTCGGCGACGAAGCTGGTCTCGCTGCCCGCGACCTGGGCGGCGAGCATCCGGGCGATGTTGTTGCCCGAGGGGATCAGGAGCGCCTCGAGCAGCTGGCGCTCGGTCAGCCGCTCGCCGGCCCGCACCGCGACGCCCGACTGGTTCTCGGCGGTGTCCTGGGCTTCGGCCTGGGCGTGGGCCGCAGTGATCATGATCGCGAACCCGTCCTGTGCGTCACTCAGCGGGTAGCGCTTCAGAGTCAGGTAAGCGGTCATCACCTTGGCCAGGCTGGCGATCGGGACCGGCTGCTCCGCGGGGCTTGCCGCCGGCCGACCGTTGCCGAGCACCAACGCCGCCTGCCCCTGCTGTGGCCAGCTGACCGCTGACAGGTAGGCGCGGGGACGGTCGTTGCGGGTGCGGGCCGTGGGCATACGCACATGGCCCGAGTCGTTCAGGAGCTGCCCAGCCGTGTGGGCGAGAAGCGCGACCATGACGACGCCGAGCAGCAGGCGCCGGCGACGCGCGCGGTACACGGTCGGTCGGGTCCAGCGGACCGCTGCTCGTGCTGGTGGGCTGCAGGCCACGCCGCTAGTGAAGGTGGCGTGGTGTTGCCAGAACGTATGCGTTTTTCGATATGCCGACGATATGTCCGAACTGGCAGCATCTGACCGCATGCGCGTGTTGATCGTCGAGGACGAGCCCCTGATGGCGGAAGCGATCCGCGACGGCCTGCGCCTCGAGGCGATCGCGGCGGACATCGCCGGTGACGGCGACACCGCTGTGGAGCTGCTGAGCGTCGACGCCTACGACATCGCGGTGCTGGATCGTGACATCCCCGGCCTGTCCGGTGACGAGATCGCCAGCCGCATCGTCGCCTCTGGCAGCGGCATGGCGATCCTGATGCTCACTGCTGCTGACCGGCTCGATGACAAGGCCACCGGGTTTGGGCTTGGCGCCGATGACTATCTCACCAAGCCGTTTGAGCTGCGCGAGCTCGTGCTCCGCCTCCGAGCGCTGGACCGCCGCCGCGTCCACCACCGGCCGCCCGTGCGAGAGCTCGCCGGTCTGCGGCTGGATCCGTTTCGCCGCGAGGTCCACCGCGAAGGTCGCTACGTCGCGCTCACCCGCAAGCAGTTCGCCGTCCTTGAAGTCCTCGTCGCCGCCGAAGGCGGCATCGTCAGCGCCGAAGACCTCCTGAAACGCGCCTGGGATGAGAACGCCGACCCGTTCACCAACGCCGTGCGGATCACCGTCTCGGCACTACGCAAACGCCTCGGCGAACCCTCGATCATCGCCACCGTCGCCGGCGCCGGGTACCGCATCGACACCCAACCAGACACCGGGCCCGAAGGCGGGGAGCGTGGATAGAGCTTCCGGCCTCAGGATGCCCCGCCTCTCGCTCGCCAGGCTCACGCCACGTCGGCTGCTCCACGTGCCCTCGCGGACCGTGCGTCTGCGCCTGACCCTGCTCTACAGCGGGCTGTTCCTCGTCTCGGGACTGGCGCTGCTCGCGGCGACCTACCTGATCTTCCGCAGCGGCACCGGAGTCGACCTGATCGTCCCGAGCGGGATTTCGCGTGGGTCCGCTGGCCCGGGCGCCCTCCACGGTGCTTCGCCGACGCCAGCCGTCATCCGCCAGGTGCGCCAGATGTACGCCGAGTCCGTCGCACGTAACACCCACGGTCTCCACGAAGGGCTCATCCAGTCCGGAATCGCGCTGGCGATCATGACCGTCGTCTCGATCGCGCTCGGCTGGCTGGTCGCCGGCCGGGTCCTGCGCCCGCTGCGCACGATGACGGCGGCTACGCGGCAGATCTCCGAGCGCAACCTGAACGAGCGCCTTGCGCTCTCGGGCCCCCGCGACGAGCTGAAGGATCTCGCCGACACCGTCGACGGCCTCCTCGCGCGCCTCGAGGCTCACGTTTCAGAACAGCAGCGATTCGCCGCCAACGCTTCCCACGAGCTGCGCACCCCGCTGGCGATCACGCAAACCCTCCTCGACGTGGCCCGCAACGATCAAAGCCGCGACACCGGCGAACTCGTCGAGCGCCTCCACGAGGTCAACTCCCGAGCGATCGACCTCACCGAAGCATTGCTCCTGCTCAGCCGCGTCGACCAGCGGTCCTTCACCCGAGAACCCGTCGACCTGTCCCTCATGGTGGAAGAAGCCATCGAAACGCTCCTTCCCCTCGCAGGAGAGCGCGGCCTCACCATCGAAACCTCCGGCGACATGACCCTCACCACCGGTTCACACGCGCTGCTGCTGCAGTTGACGACGAACCTCGTGCACAACGCGATCGTCCACAACCTGCCTGAACACGGCACCGTGTGGGTCACGACCAGCGCTCACCCCCTCCGCGTGGAGCTCACTGTCGAGAACACCAGCGAGAAACTCACCCCACAACTGGTTTCCACGCTGGCCGAGCCGTTTCAGCGCGGCACCGAACGCATACGCACTGACGACCCGGGGGTCGGTCTTGGCCTGGCGATCGTCAAGAGCATCACCGAAGCACACGACGGAACCCTCACCCTTACCCCCCGGGCCGCTGGCGGGCTCTGCGTCACGGTCCGCCTTCCCGCCGCGCCGGACCTTGGCGGATGACGATCAGGGGTTTCCGCACGCTCCGAGAGCAATAGTCACGGTTCGAGCGCGACGCCAGCATTCGCGCGCGCAGCGCGGCGTTCCACTGCGCCTGTCCCCGGTGCCGGGGGCGCGGCAGGTGCTGGCGACGGCGTTGCGCCCGCTCGCACGTATCGTCGGCATATCGAAAAACGCATACGTTCGGACAACGCCGCGGTGGTTTGAATGGCGGCATGACCTACAGCACACCAGCAGAGATCACGACCGCGGAGATGGCCAAGACTGTGGCGGACGAGGGCTGGTCCGTGGTGGGAGTCCTCGAGAGGCCCCTCTCTCGCCGTCTGGTTCGGGCGGTGGACGAGGTGGCCGCCCGATCTCCCGGCGCCAGCACCTCCGGCCAGCTTCACCAACTGTCAGGCCTGGCGCAGCACCCCGATCTGGCAGCAATCGTCGACTGGCCACCCCTCTTGGCGCTCGCGGTCGAGCTTCTCTCGCCCAACGTCTACATCAACCACTCTCACCTGGACGTCCACCCACCGCACCCGCCCACCGGTGCCTACCGCTGGCATCGTGACAACGGCCTGATGGGCCGGGACATGCGGCTCCTCTGGCGGGACCAACCGAGGGTGACCCTGAAGGTCGCCGCCTATCTCTCCGACGTGGAGTCCCCGGACGACGGCGCACTGGAAGTAGTGCCTCGCAGTCACCTCGACACGGCGTCGCGATACCCCACCGAGGAGCAGCCCGACGGAGTGCCGATCCTGGGGCCCGCTGGCACGGTCGCCGTTTTCGACGCCCGGCTCTGGCATCGCCGACGGGACAATCTCGGCACGCGCATCCGACGCGCGATGTTCATGGCGTACAGCTACCGGTGGCTGACCTCGCGCGACATCCCGTTCGAGAACGTACCGGAATGGGCCCGCCTGCCTCGGGTCCGCCGTCAGCTGCTCGGAGACAAGACGGTCGACCCGTTCTACTGGGCCTCCGGTGAGCTCCCGCTCGACCCCCGCTCCACAGGCTTGCAGGAGGCTGCATGACCCGCTGCGAACCAGCATCACCGGCGGCCCAACGCACACGATCGGCGGCGTCGTTCGGCTCGGCCACCCCAGCGTTGGGCATGACGATCTATGGGTGTGGGCAGGACGAGGCAGCCTTGTTCGATGAGATGGCCCCTAGCCTTGGCGTGGTGCCAACGATCACCGAGGCGGCGGTGTCTGAAGGCAACATTGGACTGGCACTCGGGAACCGATGCGTCAGCGTCGGTCACAAGACCCCCGTCACGAACGCCATACTCCTTGCGCTCAGCGAGGCCGGCGTGACGTATATCTCCACAAGAAGTGTCGGCTGCAACCACGTCGACGTGCGCTACGCGGCGAGCGTGGGCATCTCCGTCGAGACCGTCGCCTACTCGCCCGACAGCGTCGCTGACTACACGCTGATGCTCATGCTGATGGTGGTGCGCCATGCCAAATCCGTCATCAGGCGGACAGAGGTTCACGACTACCGACTGAGCGATGTGCGAGGCAGAGAGCTACGCGACCTGACGATCGGCGTGATCGGGACGGGACGCATCGGCGGCGCGGTCGTAGACCGCCTGCGAGGGTTCGGCTGCCGAACGCTCGCCTATGACGTTCGGCCCAAGACCTCTGCCGACTACGTCACGCTCGAGGCGTTGCTCGAGCAGAGCGACATCGTCACGCTGCACGCGCCGCTCACCGCGGCGACCCACCATCTCCTCGATCGCCACCGTATCGAGCAGATGAAGCACGGTGCGGTGATCGTCAACACCGGCCGCGGCGCGCTGATCGACACGGGGGCGCTTGTCTCAGCGTTGGAGAGCGGCCGGTTGGACGGCGCGGCGCTGGACGTCCTCGAAGGGGAGGAAGGGATCTTCTACTCCGACTGCAGCGACACGGCCATCGAGGCCCAGCTCTTGCTGCGGTTGCACAAGCTGCCGAATGTGCTGATCACGCCCCACACCGCGTACTACACCGACCATGCCCTGCGAGACACCGTCGAGGGCTCCATCACCAACTGCCTGAAATTCATCAGGGAGGGCCGGCATGCCTAGGTTGAAGGTCGGGATCCTCTTCGGAGGCTGCTCCGAAGAGCACCCCATCTCCGTCAAGTCGGCGCGAGAGGTCGCGAAGCATCTCGATGGCGACAAATACGAGCCGTTCTACATCGGGATCACGAAGAGCGGTGCGTGGAAGCTGTGCGACGGACCGGACGCGGATTGGGAGAACGGCACTGCCTGTCCAGCCGTTCTCTCACCGGATCGAAGCATCCCCGGACTGCTGGTCCTGGAGCAACGGCCCGCCCGCCCGATACGAGACGGTCAGCCTGGACCTGGTGCTGCCCGTGCTGCACGGCAAGTTCGGCGAGGACGGCGCGATCCAGGGGTTGCTGGAGCTCTCCGGCATCCCCTACGCAGGCTGCGACGTCCAGAGCTCTGCCCTGTGCATGGACAAGTCGCTCGCGTACATCGTCGTTAGGAGTGCGGGAATCGCCACGCCGAAGTTCTGGACCGTCACGCCGGAGGAGAACATCGATGCCGACCCGCTCACCTATCCCGTGTTCGTGAAGCCGGCCCGCTCGGGATCGTCCTTCGGCGTCACCAAGGTTGCCCGCTCCGAAGAGCTCCCGAGCGCGGTGCGACACCGCACGGCAATACGACGCGAAGGTCGTGATCGAAGAAGCGGTCCTCGGCAGCGAGGTCGGATGTGCCATCTACGGCAGCGATCTGGACCTGTTCGCCGGCGAGGTGGACCAGATTGCGCTGTCTCATGGCTTCTTCCGGATCCATCAGGAGCGTGCGCCTGAACAGGGCTCTGACAACGCGACCGTGATCGTTCCCGCCGACATCCCGCGCGGAGTCACGGTCACTCGTGCAGGAGACCGCGAAGGCCATCTATCGCGCTCTGGGATGCAGCGGGCTCGCGCGGGTGGACATGTTCCTCACCGACGATGGAGAGGTCGTGCTCAACGAGGTCAACACGTTGCCCGGGATGACGTCCTACAGCCGCTACCCGAGGATGATGGCAGCGGCAGGAGTGCCGCTTTGCGGATGTGATCGACCGGATCGTGTCGTTGACGCTGACGGGAGCGCGACGATGAAGGACGACTTCGCCTTCGTCGACGAGCGCGTGCCCGGAATGCGGTGGGACGCCAAGTACGCGACCTGGGACAACTTCACCGGCAAGCCGGTGGACGGATATCGGGTCAATCGGATCGTCGGCACGACGCGCGTTGTGCGCAGCCCTCGAAACGCGCTCGAGAAGAGGCCGACTCCTTGGGCTTCGGCCTGCTTCTGTGGGACGGTTATCGCCCGCAACGGGCCGTCGATTGCTTCTGGCGCTGGGCAGAGCAGCCAGAGGACGGCCGGACGAAGCTGCGGCACTACCCGAACATCGACAGGGCCGAGATGTTCGACAACGGGCTATGTCGCCGCCAAGTCGGGTCACAGCCGAGGCAGCACCGTCGACCTGACGCTCTATCACCTGGCCACCGGTGAGCTGGTCCCGATGGGCGGCGACCACGACCTGATGGATCGCGATCTCGCATCACGGCGCCACGCGGATCACGCAGGTCCGAAGCGGCGAACCGTCGACACCTGCGCTCGATCATGGACGGCCTGCGGCTTTGGCTCCTACGACCGCGAGTGGTGGCACTACACGCTCGACCGACGAACCATATCCAGACACCTACTTCGACTTTCCGATCACGCTAGGTGACACATGCGCTGCTCCGCATCTGAGCTGACGCGCCATCTGGGCGGTGAGCTGGTCGGGCCCGATGTCAGCATCGAAGGCGCGAGCATCGACTCGAGGACGATCCGGCCGGGGCAGCTCTACGTCCCGATCGTGGCCGAGCGTGACGGCCACGCCTTCATCCCGGCAGCGCTCGAGGCGGGCGCGCCGGCCTACCTCACCGCGCAGGAGCCGGTTGGCGGGACGGCCATCCGTGTCCGCGACACCGCCGCCGCGCTGTTGAGCCTCGGGGCGTTCGCCCGCGGTCGGGTCGGCGGCGCGATCGGCATCACCGGGTCGGTGGGCAAGACGACCACCAAGGACCTCCTGGCCGGCTGTCTGGCCTCGACGTTCCGCACCGCCGCGAGCGAGCGTTCCTTCAACAACGAGCTCGGCCTCCCTCTGACGCTGCTGAACGCGCCGGACGCGGCGCGGTGGGTGGTCCTCGAGATGGGGGCCCGGCGTGTGGGGGACATCGAGCAGCTGGCCGAGGTCGCACGTCCCGACGTCGGCATCGTGACCAGCGTCGCCATGGCGCACGTGGAGTACTTCGGTGACCTCGACGGCGTGGCCCGCGCCAAGGGCGAGCTCGTGGCCGCCTTGCCGGCATCGGGTCTCGCGGTCTTGAACTTCGACGACCCCCGGGTCCGAGACATGGCGTCGCTCAGCGCGTGTCCCGTGCTGGGGTATGCGGTGGGTGCCGACGCCGAGGTGCGGGCCGACGACGTCACGCTCGACCGGGACCTGCGTGCGCGGTTCCGCCTGTCGTCGCCGTGGGGGCAGACCGAGATCCGGCTGGCGGTTGCACGGCGTGCAGCAGGTCGCCAACGCGCTGGCCGCGGCGACGGTCGCGCTGTGGTGTGGGGTCCCTATCGAGACCGTGGCCGCGGCCCTGGCCGTGAGCCAGGGCTCGCCCTGGCGCATGGAGGTCCATCACGTGCCCGGCGGCCCCGTCCTGGTCGTCGACTGTTTCAACGCGATCCCCGCGTCGGCCGAGGCGGCCGTGCGCTCGCTGGCCGCGTTGCCGGGCGAACGCAAGCTGGCAGTCCTCGGGCTGATGGCCGAGCTGGGGGACCAGAGCGAGTCCGAGCATCGCCGGATCGCCCTCATGGCCGCAGGAGCTCGGGATCGAGGTCGTCGGATACGAGACCCGGCTCTATGGCGAGGCGCACGTGACGGGTGTCGACGAGGCTGTCGCCTTGTTGCGCACGATGGGCCCGGGTGACGCTGCGCTTGTCAAGGGCAGCCGCGTGGCGCGACTCGAAGACGTGGTGCGCGCCTACGGAGAGGCCGAGGGCGCTGCATCGGTCACCCCCGGCGCCGAGGCGGCCGCGTAACGGCCCTGCTCCTGTGAGCACCGAGGGGCGCACCCGTCGATGACCCCACGCTTCACGGCGGGTCGATATCGGACGCGTCTGGTCGCACAAGGGCCGGCAATCGCGCGGCGAAGGCCACGTCGCCTTCGCGGGATCCGGGAGCGCTCGCGAGCGCAGCCCGGTGTCAGTATCGTGCTGGAAGGGCCCCGTTGATGACCGCTGTCGACACACTCGACGCAGGGCGCGCCGCATTGCTGCGCGGTGCTTGGGTGGAGGCCTCACGGAGCTTTAGCGACGCCCTTGCCGCGGAGGAGTCGCCGGCTGCGTATGACGGACTCGGAGTCGCAGCTCGGTATCGCGGGGACCTCGCCGCTGCCGTCGCCGCTCACGAGCGGGGTTACCGCCTGGCGCGGTCGCTGGGGGACCGGGAGCTTGCCGCCAAGCTAGCGGCGCAGCTTGCGATCGACGCGTATGGGCAGGCGCGGATGGCGGAGGCCAATGGGTGGATTGAGCGCGCGATGATGCTCACTGATGCCGCTGAGGCCAGTGAGGGCCGTGCGCTCGCGCTGGCGCTCAGAGCCCATGTTGCGATGCTCGCCCGCAATGATCCGTTGGCGGCCCGTAAACTCGCCGGGCAGGCGGTCGAGGCCGCCCGCGCGGCGAGCGCGAGCGATGTTGAGATGGTGGCACTCGCCTTGGAGGGGTTGGCACTGGTTTGTGTTGGCGCGATTGATGAGGGGATGCGGAGGCTTGATGCAGCAACGGCCTCGGTCGTCGCCGGGGAGGTCGGCGACGTCGACCTGGCGGAGACGATCTGTTGTTACCTGATCGACGCCTGCAAGCGTGTGCGCGACTTGAAGCGCGCCGCGGAATGGTGTGCGCGCGTGGGTGAGATCGCGTCACGCTTCGAGGACCGGTTCATGTTCGCTGTGTGTCGTATCCACCACTCGGACATCCTGGTTTGGGGCGGTGATTGGGCAAATGCCATCAAGGAGCTCGAGGTCGCAGCTCGGGTGCTCGGAGAAATGGGGCCCTCCAAGGCCAATGACATTGACGTGCGGCTGGCCGAGTTACGACGGCGCCAGGGACGGAGCGAGGAGGCAGCCGCCCTGCTCTCAACGTGCGAAGGCCACCGCCTTCACGCGCTCCATGCCGGTCTGCTCGCACTCGATCAACGCGACGTCCGGGGCGCGGTCGAGGCTGCGCACCGTTTCCTCCGGCGCGTTGGGGACGGCGACCGTTTCGAGCGCGTGGCCGGCTTGGAACTATTGGTTCGGGCGACGGTGCAGACAGGGGACCTGGAGGCGGCGACCGAAGCGACGAGGGAGATCCGGGCGACCGCCGATGCCGCGGGGACCGGTCCGCTGCTGGCCTCGGCGCTGCTCGCTGAGGGCCGGATGGAGGCTGCGGCGGGGTGCCATGATCGCGCGCGCGGCCGGCTGGAGGATGCCGTGGCGGCGTTCGAGACGGCCGGGGCTCCGTTCGAAGCGGCCCACGCCCGGCTTGAGCTTGCCGAGACGTTGCGCGCGCTCGGCCTCGAGCGGGCGGCACGCGTCGTTTGCGCCAGCGCGCAAGCGGCTCTGACTGGACTAGGTGCCGCCATCGCTCCTGCGCCTGACCGCGGTCCTCTGTCCCAGCGAGAGCGCGAGGTGCTGGGCCTGGTCGCGCAGGGCAGTTCCAACGACGAGATCGCGGCCGTCCTGGTCCTCAGCGTCCGGACCGTCGAGCGCCACGTCGCGAACATCTACGGCAAGCTAGGCCTATCTGGGCGGACGGCGCGCGCTGCTGTGACTGCGTGGGCGTACGCACACGGAATTACGTAGCCGGTTGGCGTTGTTGGGTGCCGGCGCCGATGCGGACCCCGCCCCCTTCGTCCATGCTCGCGGTCCAACCCGAACAGACGGAGGCAGACATGTCAACCGCCCAGATCGATGCAGACCGCGCGCAGAAGTTCGGCGACCGGACGCTCCAGGTACTCAACGACGGCATGCTCACGTTGCTGATCAGCCTCGGGCACCAGTCGAGGTTGTTCGACACGATGGCAGAGCTCGATCCGGCCACGAGCGAGCAGATCGCCGAGGCCGCGGGCCTCGAAGAGCGGTACGTCCGCGAATGGCTCGCCGGAATGACGGTCGGCGGGATCGTCGAGTATCACCCCGACCCTCAGACCTACGTTCTGCCGCCCGAGCACGCGGCTTGCCTGACGCGGAAGGCCGGGCCTGACAACCTCGCTTCGCTGGCTCAGTACGCCGGGCTGTTCGGGGAGCTAGAGCAGCGGGTGCTCGACTGCTTCCGCCACGGGGGCGGCGTCCCGTACTCCGCGATGCCTCGCTTCCAAGCGCTGCAGGCCGAAGAGTCCGCGCAGGTCCAGGACGCCGGGCTGATCGAAGTGACTCTGCCGCTCGTCGACGGGCTCGTAGAGCGGCTGCGGTTGGGGATCGCCGTTATCGACGTCGGCTGCGGCCACGGTCACGCCGCGAATCTGATCGCTGACGCGTTTCCCGCTAGCCGCGTCAGCGGGATCGACATCTCCGAGCAGGGGATCGCTGCGGCCCGGGCCGCCGCGGTGAGCCTGCGGCTCGGCAACGTCGCCTTCGAGCTGAGCGACGCTAAGTCGCTCGAGCCGGGGTCCTATGACCTCGTGACCGCGTTTGACGTGATCCACGACCTGCCGGACCCGCGTGGAACCGTCGCGGCCATCCACGCCGCGCTGAGACCGAACGGCGTCTTCCTCATGGTCGACATCGCCGCATCGAGCCATTTGCACGGCAACATTGACCATCCGCTTGGCCCAGCGCTCTACACCGCCTCGGTGTTTCACTGCCTGACCGTCTCGCTGGCAAACGACGGGCCCGGCCTGGGCACGATGTGGGGCGAGCAACAAGCGCTCGAGCTGCTCGCCGACGCCGGCTTCGCGGACGTCCAGGTCAAACGCGTCGAGGCCGACTTCCTCAACGCGTACTACGTCGCGCGGCGCTGAGCAGCCGGCACTCCCAGACCGTCTTGGTGCGACGCCCGTCGCCGCGCAAACCTCGGTAATCAACCAGAACCACCGCTGACGTGGATCTTCCCACCTAAACGTCGCTGACCTTGGTGCAAGCGGATCACGTGTCTCCCTCGTAGTCTGGCCTGATCGGAGCCATGACCGTCGCCGGCGCGGCCCGAGCGCCCGGTTTGAGCGTCAGCTGGGCGCGATCACGGCGACACCGATGCGGCCGCCGTCGACGTCGATGACGGTGCCGTGCACGAACAGCGCTTCGTCGCTGGCGAGGTATACGGCAGCGTTGGCGATCGCGTCTGGCGTGCCGGCGGTGTTCGCGGGGGTTCCGCGCATCATTGCCTCGGCTGCGGAGGACTGCGATGTCGACGACAGGATGACCCCCGGGGAGATCGCGTTGACGCGGACGCCGGCGGGGCCGTACTCGGCCGCCCAGGCCCTGGTCAGGGTTTCGAGCGCGCCCTTGGACGAGCTGTAGACCGAGGAGACGGGGATCCCGATGCGGGCGATCCAAGAGCCTAGATTGATGATCGCCCCGCTCCCGCGCTGCGCCATATCGGGCGCGATCGTGGCCGTCAGGAAGAACGGCGCTTTGACGTTGACGGCGTAGATACGGTCGAATGTGTCCTCGTCGGTTGCCGCGCTGCTGGGGCTCGGGGGGAAGATCCCGGCGTTGTTGACGAGCACGTCGACGCGACCGCCCAGGATCCGGGTGGCCTCGGCGGCGAGCTCGTTCGAGGCGCTGGGAGAGCCGTCCAGGTCTGCGGCGACGAACTCGGCGCGGCCGCCGTCGCGCCGGATCTCCTCGACGACGTCGGCACCACGCTGTGGATCGCGCCCGCTCACGACCACGCGGGCGCCCTCGCGGGCGAACGCAACGACGATCGCGCGCCCGATGCTGCCCGTGGCGCCGGTCACGAGTGCGGTCTTGGACTCAAGGCGACTGGCCATTGTGCGGGGCCTTGCTAGCGCGCCCGGAGAGATTCGAACTCCCGACCTTCGGTTCCGTAGACCGACGCTCTATCCAGCTGAGCTACGGGCGCGTGGCGGCCGATTCTAGCCCGACCCCGCTACGGCCTGCAGGTCGCTCCGGTCATCCGACGAGCAGGCCCTCGGCCGCCAGGCGCATGACCGCTGTCCGCACCGAGGGCTCGGGGTGTCCAGCGCGGCGGCGAGAGCGGCGTGGTCACGGGTGCCATCGAGCAGGGTGACAAGGCGGCCATCGAGTTCGTCCGCGAGCGCGTAGTTGCCCGGCAGCAGGGAGCTGATCACCGGATGCCCGTCGGCCGCCTGGGCCCGCGCGAGCGGGCTCGCCTGCGGGCGGCTATCGGGCTGTCCGGTCGCGGGAAGCGCGCAGCCTGACAGCCAGAGGACGCGGAGGACAAAGGCCTCCAGCAGGACGCCACGGAGGCGATCGACGGCCTCCGCATCCGGCGTCGCGGCGGTCAGCCGTTGCAACGCCCGGGCGACGAGGTCGGGGAAGGCGAGCGCGCCCGGCCAGTGGTCGCAGAGCTCGTTCATCGCGGCGGCGACGAGCGGCTCGGTGGTGGACAGCTCGGCGCCCTGCTCGGTGAAAAAACCGTGCCGTCTCGCCGCGCGGGCGAGCTGACCGCCATTCCATCGAAAACGCCGCCGTCGATCGCCCGGGTGATGGGCGCGTTCGCGTGCGTGAGCAGCGTCTGGCGAAACATCCGGTTGCTGAAGAAATCGAGGTACTGCTCACGAACGATCACGTCCTCCGGCAGGCCCGCGATCAGCTCGCCCACAGAGGTGGGAACGTCGCGCATCTGACTGTCGGAGAGCTCGGCCTCGGAGATGAACTGCAGTTCGTGTGTGGTGGCGTGCTCAATGAACTCGTGGAAGTGGAACGGGGTGCTGACCGGCGCCAGGTCGTCGTGATAGAGCAGGGCATCGCTGGTTCCCAGCATCCGCTGCAGGTGCTCACGCAGCACGCGTGCATACCGGCTGGGCGACTCCACGGACACGATCGCCTCCATCAGGTGATGAGCACGCACGATGCGCTCGGGGGGAGCGACGACTCCCTGCAGGTGGAACGCGAGGATGTCGCGGCTCATGTCGCGCAGGTAGCTGCCCGGATAGGCGTTGTAGCTGACGAACGCCATCCCGTGGCGCGAGAGGCACTGCCGGCAGCAGTCCAGCAGCGCCCCCGAACTGCCTGCGGCACCCACGAGTACACGCCGTGGGCGATCACGTAGTCGATCTCGCCCATGGCCTGGACCCACGACAGATCGCGCAGGTCGGCACACCGAAACTCGACGTTGCTCAGGCTGGCGGCGGCGGCGAGCGCCCGGCCGCCGTCCAGCGGTCCAAGTGCGATGTCGACCCCGATGACGTTTGCGTTCGGCAACGTCTGGGCGATGGCCAGACTGTTCGTGCCGTCTCCCCAGCCCAGCTCGAGTACCCGGCAGCTGCGTGCCTCCGCCGGCTGAAGACCGAACAGCCGGCCAATGACCTCGAGCCGGCCGGGATGCGTCTGCGGGTAGACGTAACCCGGGTAGAGGACCTGCTGATAGGCGTCCTGCGGGGCTGCGGACGTTGTGATCAGGGCGCTTTGTTGGAGATCAGGTTCCAGTCGGCGGTGTTGACCACCTTGTTCCATCCGGTGGGTACCTTGCTGGCGCCCGAGCCGAGGTTCCCCTCCAACTTCGCGAAGACCCCGGTCACCGTCTCCTTGTTGCCCTGGTCGTCGATGCTCTTGATCAGCACGTTGTCCAGGACGTAACTGGCAACCTGGGTCGCCTTGCCCTTGTGATCGGCGTGGACGACGTCGATCTCCGCCTGCTTGAGCGCCGTGCCGGTATCGAGGTCGCGATGCAGCTTGGTGCTCGTCGAGTCGATCCGCTTGACGAACTGGAACGTCTGCATGGTCAGCGCGCCGGCGCCCGCCCCGGTGCCCTGGCCACCGATGTTCCCGATCGGAGCCTCCGCGCCGGCGGCGAAGCTCTGCAGCTCGACGGAGCCCTTGTAGGCCTTCTGGGTGGCCGGTCCGCTGATCCCGTCCAGCTTGAGGAAGCTGGCTGGAGCCGCCGGCCTCGATGCTGAAGGTGGTGTTGCCGAGGATTGCTCCCGCGGCGCCGGTGCCGCCCGGGGTGCCGGCGGGACCCTGGGCGCCCTGAGGCCCTTGAGCTCCTTGCGCGCCCGGAACGCCTTGCGGGCCGGCCGGTCCCTGCTGGTCCCAGGTGATGGTGTTCTCGAGACCGGCCTCGCAGGAATACACGTCCGCATTGTTCGCGGTGGTCAAGGCCGGGTCGATGAGCCGCGGTCGGCAGCACCACGTTGCCCACAGCAATCCCCTTCGACGTGATGTTCGAACCCCCCGGAACGCGCGGCAATTCAACCACGCGGGGACGACGCGTCAATCCGCGATTAACCCCTACCTGATTGACACCACGGCGCTTGACCCGCCACCATGTCCGTCAGGCAGGCGGGTCTGCCGGCGAGAGACATGAGGTCTCTCAGCGCTTGGATGAGAGACAAGGAGCGGGCATGTCCCTGGAGATAGTTGGCGCGCACCCCACGGAGAACGGCCTGGCGGTCACGTTCGTCACCGACGGCGGTCTCGTTCCGCTCGAGGGAAGCGCCGAAGAGCTCAGCCGTCTCGCCGAGGTCATGCAGCAGGTAGCCGCGCTGGCGCCGCTCAACCAGACCCAGAAGGTGTGGATCGAGGAGGTGCGCGTGGGGGACGCCGTCGTCAAGCTCGGGCTGCGACCGGGTGGCGAGGCCCTGGTCCGGATCACGCGCCTCCCTCGCCGCGCCTGAGCGGCGCCGAACCGCCCCCTCTCCGGGGGCCGCTCAGTGAAACGTCGACAGCGCGATCACGGCACTGGCGGTGGTGCCGCCGGCCGTGATCTCGACCCGCGCCGAGATCTGGTTGCCGCGGCTGCGCGCCAGCAGATTGTGCCCGCCGGCGGTCAGCCGGAACCGCAGGTACCCGATTGCGTTCGCCCCCAGGGACTCGGCTCCGGTACGGGCGATTATCTGCCTGCCGGCGGAGATCGTCGTCGTCGCGCGGCACGGACTGGTGGTGAGGCACGACGCGAGCATTCCGCCCGACCAGCCGTTGGAAACAAACTCGGTGGCGCTGAGGATGCGCACCGCCGAGCTTGTGTCGATCCGGCGCTGCGGAGAGGGCCCCGAAGTCGTGTAGGGAACGAGGTTCACCCGCCGGGTCGCCGTCTTGCCGGTGCTCGTGCGCACCGCGATCGTGACCGGCAGCCGACGGTGGGCGGCCTGCGCCACCAGGGCGTGAGCGGCCGGCGCGAGCCTGAAGTAGGCCAGGCCGCCGCCCGCGGGAATCCGCTGCGTCCCCGTGCGGACGAGCGTGGTCGTGCTGACGATCCTCATCGTCACCTGGCACGCGGAGATCTGAAAGCAGCTGACCGGCACGGCCGCCGGGCCGTGGCGGGGGACGAACACCTCGTTGCCGACGACCGACACGTGGGCGGGAGTGGCGACCGCGGGTGAGACCCCCAGGGTCAGGCCGGCGGCGCTGAGCGCCCGCACCTGGAAGTATGGATAGGCGCTGTGCAGCGCGATCGGCAACCGGGTAGAGGCGCCGACGGGCTGGGTGGCGGGAGAGAGGGCGGTCGGCGTCGGACCGGCCATCACCTGCCAGGAGCTGACGCCGCTCACGCCGCGCCAGCTCGGGTACAGATCGATGCTCCCGTCGGCAACTGGAGCGACCGAGAGCGAGGGACCGGCGGCCGCCGCGGTGGTGACCGTCCCGGCGGCTGCGGTGGCCGCGTCGACGTAGTCACCGTCGACGTTGATGGTCGCGCCGCCGTAGGTCTCGTCGTGAGCCCCGCTGTATTGATGCAGGCGCTGGTGGGCGGGCCACTCGCCGCTGGGGACGTTGGCGTCGGCGGTGCTCCGGGTGCCATTCCAGTTGGCGATCCAGATGTCGTCGGGTTCGCTGTAGCCGCCCCCGGCCTGGCCGACGAGGTCGCGGATGCCCGAGGCGGCGCTGCTGTAGACGCCTGACTTGTAGCCCTCGGCGTGCAGCTGCGAGGTCCACGCGGCGAGGAAGGTGAGGATCGCCGAGCTGGTGGTCGAGCCCTGGTTGTAGCCCTCCATGTCGAAGTACACGGGGTTGCCGGCGCCAAGACCCACCGCCTGGGCCTGCACGATCGCGTCGCGGGCGGCCGCGGTGCCCTGAGCGGCGGCGCTGCCGGCCGAGATCGCCGCACATCCGCACGAGTTGCCCGGTGCCTGCAGCCCGACGTAGATGGGCATCAGGTGCCACCCGGCGGCCGACTGGCGCCCGACCCAGGCCGAGTTGAGGTTCGGCTGCGCGCAGGCCATGTTCGTTCCGCCGATGTAGACGCCGATCGCCCGGTAGCGCGACGCTCCCCACGCCGACATCTGCGAGGAGCTCGGAGTCGCGCAGGCGTCGAAGCCGAGGCCCGTGTAGACCTCGCCCGGCTGCGAGCCGGGCGCCACTGCCGTCGCGGAGCGGATCGACGGCGAGCGTTCCTTGGCGTCTGTCGCCGCCGCAGCAACCGCGTGAGGACTGCCCCCGGCGGAGGGCAATGAGCGGACTCCGAGGGCGTGGCGGATGATCCCCGGCTGGCGGCCCCAGGTGGCCGTCACCACGACATGGTGCGAGGGCTCGGACAGTTGGGCGCTGGAGCCCCCCGCCGGGAGGGCCGGCTGGACCGCAGCGGGGTCGGGTAGCCCATTCGTGCGAGCCGCGCCGGCGACGTCGGCCGGCAGCGGCGACGCGAGAATCGCCTCGGTGCGACCGGCGGCGTGCGCCGGGCAGCTCTGGTCAGCGCTCGGAGATCCGAGGTAGACGGCATGGCGGTCAAAGCGCACGCAGGTGTCGGCGTGCCGGGCGAGGCGGTAGACAGGCCACCCTGCCGGCACCGTGAGCTCAAAGCCCCGGTAGCTGACCACCTTGGTCGCCGACGCTCCCTGGGCCGTGGCCGCGATCCCGCAGCTGCTCACGACCGCCAGGCATCCGGCGACCAGGACACCGAGCCGGCGGAGGACGACAGACGGATGGGAACGAGCGTCGGTTGCGGGCACGCGAACTCCTTTGGGGCAGCAGCAGCGGATCGCCTGATGCCTACGGAGTTAGCTGACGGGCTCGCGCGCTGCGCGCGCTACCGGCGGACCACCGCCGGACTCGCCCCAACGACCTGGGCTCCCCGCTCCACGGGTTGGCGCCTCGTGGACTCGGCAGACTCCAGAACAGGTGAGCGGCCCCAAGGTTGCGCTCGCGCAGATCAGGACGCGCGACGTGTGCGGTCGAGCTCGCGAGGAAAGTCCGGATCCTGCATCCACAAATCGAATGCAGTCTCGTCGACGCAGGCACGCGCGAAGGCGACACCGGGGTCTTCTCCACTAACGCTTTCGACTCGGTACCGCCGCTGTCAGCTCAAGCCGACAGCGGCGGTTCCGCTGGCTTCCGCGTCCCGCTTTCCTCAGTCTCCGTCACCGCGCCGGGCGTACACCGGGCTCCGCTCCTTGCCCAGACTCGGCTGGTGTGAAGCGACGCGGGTCGCTCCGTTGCCCCCCGCCACCTTCATTCGCTTGGCCCGTCTGTAGGCGGCCCTGGCCGCGCCTCGCTCGCCGAGCTCCTCAAGCAGCGCCCCGAGGTTGGCGGCACCGTTCGGATCACCACGCTGTTCGGCACGCTCGTATGCGGCACGGGCGTTGGCGATGTTCCCTCTGACCTCCATGAGGACGCCGAGGTTCGTCGCCGCCTCGGCATGTCCCCTCTGATCGGCGCGTTCGTAGGCGTCGAGAGCGCCTGCGACGTCTCCCTGCTCGTCGAGGAGGCACCCGAGGTTGAACGCGCCGTTGGGATCCCCGTGCCGATCGGCCCGTGCGTACGCCGCTCGCGCTCCCTCCACATTGCCATCGAGCTCCAACATGACCCCGAGGTTGGTGGCCGCGCCGGCGTGACCTGCCCGTTCGGCGCGCTCATATGCCGCTCTGGCGCCGGCTCGGTCGTCCTGTCGCTCCAGGCTCACGGCCGTATTGAACGCAATGACTGCTTCAGCATGCTCGCCGGCGCGTTCGAACTCGTCCTCCACACGTATCGGGGGCACTCCGTCTGCCTCCGGGAGCCCTGGGGTGGCCACGGGGGTTGGCCCGGCTGCCTCAGGGGCCAGCGATTCAGCCTCAGGGGCCAGCGAGCCGGCCTCAGGGGTCGGGGAGCCGGCCTCAGGAGGCGACGCGCTGATTGTCGCCGTCGGCTCGGGGGGTGCGGCGGATGGTCCGTTTGTCGGCGCCGCGTGCGGCTGGTCACCGCGCCGCCGGCGTAGATACCACACGCCGGTCAGGAGCAGGAGCCCGCCTGCGGCGATCCCAGCCGGGAGCTCCCATCCGTTCGATGTCCCCGTCGCTGTGTGGCCGTGCGGCTGGCCGGCTGTCGACGGATGGCTGGTCCGCCGCGGCACGCTTGTCCGATGCCGGGGGTGGGTGGGTCGCGATGACTTGGGCCGGGCGGTCCGGTGGCGCGGAGGCCGCGCGACAGGTCGCGGATGTAGCCGCGCGATCGTGCGGGGACCGGCAACGCCGTTTACCGGGAGCCCGTGAGCGGCTTGGTAACGGCGCACGGCGTGCTCGGTCGCCGGCCCAAAGACGCCATCGATTGGGCCGGGCGAATATCCGGCTTGCGCCAGGCGTCGCTGCAGGCCGCGCACGGGTGCCGCGCCGCCCGTGGCCCTCCCGGCACCGGGATAGAGAACCGGAGTCCGCGCTGTGACCTCAGCGAGCGTCCGTGGTCCAGCGATCCCGTCCATGGCGAGGCCATAGGCACCCTGTAACGCGGAGACGGACGCCTGCGTGCGGGGACCGTAGAGACCGTCGATCGGTCCGGGCCGGTACCCACCGCGCGCCAGCTGGATCTGCAACGCGCGGACCAATGGCTTGCTTGCGGCCGTCCCGTACCCGCTGCCGCGCGAAAGGACGACACCGTTGTCACGTCGCATCTCCCGAAGAAGGCGGACACGCGCCGCGGTGGTGCGCTGCGCGCCCGTCGTCCGCGTGCTGTGGCGGGCGGCGGTGCGTTGGATTGTCGAGTTGTGATGAGTCGAGGGTGCGTGGCGGTCCGAGCTCGCGAGCGCTGCGGGTGCCGTAGCCAGCGGCACGAGGGCGATCGCGATACGCAGCAGCCGTCTCTTCGAAGGGCGCGGAACCCCCAGGCCGGAGTGCTCGAGACGTCCTCGATGCACCAGCCTGGCTCCTCTACTTGCGCCGCCGACAGCGGTGGCAAGCATGGAGGGCTCCGCCGACGCCCGGTGAGAGCGTGACATGGGTTCTCCTTGAAATGCTGTGGGATCGGCACGAAGCGCTAATCAGCGCTGCGTGCACCAACGGATGAGCCGACGGGCGGCTCTAACCGGGGCGATCCACCACAAGCACAAGGGCCAGAGGCGTGCGGCGCTCATCCAGCATGCGCAGACGACGACCCATGGCTGGCAGCGCCAGGCCCAAGCAGGCCAAGGTCGCTGCGAAAAGCAGGAAGAACAGACCAGTGCCTCCGCCGGCCGAGGACCCACCGCCACCGAGCGGGGTTCGCTGGTCCGGGGGAACCGAACGTCCGGTTCCATTGGCCGTGGCCGCGGTGTGGGCCGGTGGAGAGCTCACAGAGCGGCTCAACCCCAGCAGTGGCGACGTCAATCCAGATTCGGTGCGGCCGGAGGCGTTGGTAAACGGGGTGGAGGCGACAGGCGTAGCAGCGCGGGCGGCAGAATCCATCAGAGCGTGATGTGAGTCCGCCGGGAGGTTGGTAGTCGCCGCGGAGTGGTCGGACGGGCGCCCAGCAAGGCCCGTTCCGATGGAACCAAGCGGCGACCGGGAAGGCCGAACGACCGGAGCGGTCAGAACCTGGACGTTCGTTCCAGCAGAGCTGATGACGGGTTGGGGAGCGTTCGGCAGCGTGCCGGTGCCGAACGGAGTGCCGGTGCTCTCGGTGGTGCCGGCGGCGGGCTGCGGGGCGGACGAGAGGCCCTGGCCGGGGCGGGGAAGGGTTCCGGTGACAGCACCGGTAACGGTCTTAGTGACGGAGGGGACGGACCCGGTGATCGCGCTGGTGGTCGGCTGGACGGCGGGGGGCAGCGCGCCGGTGACGACCGGGAGGACGCTGTTTATGGTCTGACTGACCGTCCCGGCGGTGAGCGTCTTGGTGATGCTCGGGACGGCGCCTGTCAGCGTGTTGGTGACGGTCGGGACGGCGCCTGTCAGCGTGTTGGTGACGGTGGAGACCGTGGTCGTGAGCGGCTGGACGACGGTGGGGACGGCGCTGTTGAGCGTGTTGGTGATGGTCGGGACAGCGGAGCTCAGCGGGCTGGTAACGGCGGGCGCCGCCGTCGCCAGCGTGCCGACGACCGTGGACAGCAGGCCGGCAGCCGGGGTCGGACCGACAGCGGTCGTGACCGGAGCGGTGACCGTGGTCGCCGCGCCGCCGGCCTTACTCGTGACGGTGTTGACAGCGCCGGACACCGAAACGGCCACCTTGTTGACCAGGCCGTCGACCGTGGACGGAGCAGTTGTCACCGGCTGGGAGGTCGGGACGGCGGCGCCGACGGTGGAGGCCAGCGGGGTGTTCGCGCCCGTGTTCGTGATCGGCGCGATGACGTGGGCGAGGGTGGGCGCGTTCGTGACGGTGACGGGCGCGACGGTCTTGCTGACGACATTGGTGACGGGCGCGACGATCTTGCTGATCACCGGGGCCGTGAGCGGCGCGGTCGTCTTGCTGACCACCGGGGCCGTGACCGGCGCGGTCGTCTTGCTGATCACCGGGGCCGTGACCGGCGCGGTCGTCTTGCTGATCACCGGGGCCGTGACCGGCGCGGTCGTCTTGCTGATCACCGGGCTGGTAACGGGTGCGGTCGTGTTGGTGGCCGGCGTGGGGTTGGTGGTCGGCGTGGGGTTGGTCGCCGGCGCGGTCGTCTTGCTGATCACCGGGGCCGTGACCGGCGCGGTCGTCTTGCTGATCACCGGGCTGGTAACGGGCGCCGTCGTGTTCGTGGTCGGCGTGGGGTTGGTCGCCGGCGCGGTCGTCTTGCTGGTCACCGGGGGGGTGACGGGCGCGGTCGTGTTGGTGGTCGGCGTGGGGTTGATCACCGGCGCGGTCGTCTTGCTTGTTACCGGTGCCGCGACCGGCGCGGTCGTCTTGCTGATCACCGGGGTGGTGACGGGCGCGACGGTCTTGGTGGCTGAAGTCCCGTTGCCGCTCGTCGGGGCCGCCGGCTTGCTCACCGGAGCCGCGCTGGGCGTTGCCGGCTGTGCGGGGGCCGCGCTGGTGGCCGGGCCGCTTGCCGTAGGGGTCTTCGAAGAGCTCGTGCTCGGTGCCGATGGGGGGGCGCTGGGCGTGCTCGCCGAGGCGGCGGTGGGCGCGGTAGCCGGGGGGCTGGCCTGGCTGGTTGCCGGGGTGCCGGGCTGGCTAGCCGCAGAGGTGCTGGGCAGGCTGCTCGCAGCGGAGGTTGCTGTGCCGGCGACGGAAGAGAGGGTGTCGGCGGAGGCGGCGGAGGCGCCAATGGCGCAGAAGACGGCGAGGCAGGTCAGGAGGGCCAGGGCACCGGCGAGACGGGCAGATGAGCGGGCCCAGAAGCGATTCATCGCCTGGCGAGCCTCCGATGCGCTGCAAATGGTCCCATCCGGTCCTGCCTCCTGTCCTAATTCCTTCCTAGTCAACGTGTCCGAGGACATTCATCTCAAACGGGCGACCAGCGCAATTTCTCGTGAAATGTCAGAGAAGTGACCAAAAGTGATGTAAAGTTGGTTGATGCTTGTCCAGGGACTAACGGCCGGCGTGGGCATTGACTGGCGTGAGCCTGGCCAGTACCAACTCGGGGGCCATAGACGCCCTCCTGCACGACGATCACCAGGGGCTCGGCTGTGACCAAGCGGTGTTGTGACGCGGGTGCGGAGCGAACGATTCAGTCGCGCCACGAAACGAAGGTGGCGATCACATTTCCAGCAACAGTGAGCAGCGCGGGTGCCATCGGCGAGAGCCATCGGCGCGCCGCGCCGGCAACCGATCAACCTCGTCATGGGGTGTCTACGTTCGATTACCGAACCGGGGAGCTGACTGACCGCCCACCGGGTGATCGATGATCCGTTTGACGGGGTGGTGTGGGCCCTGAGCAGCGCCATCGTGGCACCGCCGTCGTGGGCCGACTTCGCAACCGGGCTGGTGGCCCGGCGCCAACGCCGCGTCATAGATATTTGGAGGGCCAACACCGGCATAACAACGACGCTTTCGGGTAAATATCCCAAAATTTCAATGGGGGAGATGATGTTGATGTCGTCAGGGCAAGAAGTTGTTACCTCAGGGCTGGTCAAGGAACTCACCGCGGTTGCTCAAGCCGCGGGGGACCGCTTGCGGGCAGAGACTGACGGCGATACTGATGCCGCCAAGGCGGCCGGCGACGCATTGTTGGAGGCCGCGACAGCCGCGATGGCTGCTGGTCATTCACTCAGCGACATCACGCAGGCGGAGGCCCACGGCCAGGAAGGCGTGCGCGATGCTCTTCGCCCTGACACGCTGCGGGAAGTAAAGCGGAGTGGCCGGCGCGCGCGCGAAGCGAAAGCGGAACACGATCAGGCCATAGCCCGAGCCATGCGACTCGGGCTCTCGACGCGAGAGATCGCCACTGCTGCCCGCATCGCGCACGGGACAGTCCGGGCGATCATCAACCGGCTGTCGTTGACCCATCCCGAGGATGGCGCTGTACATCAGTGAGCCAGAGTGACGCAGGGCGATGACTAGGTGACCGGCTAGGGCGCACCCGGCCCGAGTGTGGGGTGCCGCCTGTCCGGTCACTGGGCGACAACGTTGCCCAGCGACTGGGCAAACATGGTGCTGGTGCAGAAATGGAGTTCATTCAGGCACCGGGGCCATCTACCGACCACGCTGCGGCAAGCCAATTATAGGGGGTGTGGTGGCTCGTCCCGAGCCGCCTCCACGGCAACTGGCTAACTACCGCCCCGGCCAATCATCGAGCGGCCCTCCCACGGGCTTCTGTACAACGGAGAGGGCGGGATTCGAACCCGCGATAGAGGTTTCCCCCCATACTCGCTTAGCAGGCGAGTGCCTTCAGCCACTCGGCCACCTCTCCCGTGAGGTTTCGCCGCAGTGTAGACGAGCACCCTGTGTCCGGCCGGGCCGGCAGAGCGGCCGCTAGCATCGTCGCCCCGGCTCTGAGGAGGGGTGGCAGAGCGGTCGAATGCACCAGTCTTGAAAACTGGAGTCCGGCAACCCCGGACCGCGGGTTCGAATCCCGCCCCCTCCGCTCCTTTCGCGCAATCCCCGGAAACGCGCGGCACCGTCGCGGCGCTCAGAGATCGGCGGCGACCCTGGCCAGTGCCGCGCGCAGCCAGCCGTGAGCCGGATCGTCATCGTGGTCCTCACACCACCACAGCGCCTCGACGATCGTCTGGGGCGCCCCCGGGCACTCCATTACGCGCAGATCGAACTGCGTGCACACCCGCTCAGCGAGGCGCTCCTGCATGAGCGCGACCCGGTCGGTGCCGCCGACGAAGTCGGCCACCGACTGGTAGGTCTCCGCGCGCACGGCCACCCGCGGCTGGATGCCGAGCATCGCGAACTGCTGGGAGACCGGAGCCGCCGACACCTGGCCGCGGTCGGGCATGTACGGCACCACCCAGCTGAGGCGCTCGAGGGCGGCGAGCGTGGGCGCCTCCGCGCCGAGCACGGTGTTGCCGCGCCAGGCGACGCACACCCAGCGGTCGCGAAACAGCTCGACCGAGCGCAGGTGGGGCACGATCAGCGAGGTCACCGGGGGCGCGACGATCGCGTCGATGCGGCGGATCGCCTCCGCGGCCTCCATCGCCAGTGACTCACGCACGAGACGCACGTGGAGGCGGATGCTCGGCGCCTCGCGCTCGAGCAGCTGGGAAAGCCGCCCGCCGATCACGGCGATCACGTAGTCGGCCATCAGCAGCGTGAACTCACGCGTGCACGTCTCCGGTTCGAACTCGCTCTCGGCCGCGAACACCCGCTCAGCTGCTGCACAGGCGATCTCGACGCGCTCGGCCAGCTGGGCGGCCAGGGGGGAGAGGACGTAGTCCCCGCCACGGCGGATCAGCAGCTCGTCGTCGAAGAAGCGCCGCAGACGGCCCAGGGCGGCACTGGCCGCCGGCTGCGAGACGGCGATCCGCTCGGCGGCCCGGGTGACGTTGCGCTCGCGGATGAGCTCGCGCAGGACGACGAGCAGGTTCAGGTCAAGCTGGGCCAGCTGTGCCACCGGCCGGGCGAGCTTGACCTGTCCGTCCGCCGTCACGTCCCGAGAAAGCCTAGCCCCGCGGCCTCAGGCCTGCCCGACCAACGGCTCGGCCGCCTGGAGGTAGGCCCCCTGGCGGCGCAGCTCCCCCTGGAGCTCGGCCACGTCGACGGCCTCCGGCGAGACGCGGCGGGCCACGCTCAGCGCCGCGGCCACGCCCGCCGCCTGGCCGGTCAGCCAGCACTGGGGGATTTCCCGCATGAACGCCTGGGTCTGGGAGTCGGAGGCGATGTGCCTCCCCGCCACGAGCACGTTGCGCAGATCGGCCGGCACGAGCGATCCATACGGCACCGAGACGTTGGCGAACGTCTGCGACGGCGAGGGGGAGACCCCAATCTCGTCTGCGTGGCGGACGCCCTGCTTCCAGTCCTCGGCGAGCATCTTGCGCCGCCCGGCCACCCGGCCGGTGTGACGCACCCCCACCTGGGGCGCCGACAGCGTCACCCACGCTCGCTCGAACCCGGGGGCGTGGCGCCGGAAGTACTCGAGGTGGGCGGCCATGCGCCGCCGGGACGCGAACTCGACCTGGGTCAGATCGTCGACGTCGAGGCCGCTGTAGCCGTTCAGGCGCGGTCCCATGAACACCGCCACGTCGTCTCGCCAGCCGATCACCGGTCGCTCGGCATAGCCCAGGGACGCGCGGGCGTGCTCCATCAGCTCACGGTAGGCCCGCGGGTCCGAGCGCTTGAAGGCGATCCAGCGCGCGAAGTCGACTCCCGCCCAGGTCCAGGCGGTATTCAGGCAATGCTGGATGTTGCTCTCGCTGCCCTCGGCATCTGCCTCGAAGGCCGCGCCGGCCCGCCGGCAGACGTCGAGATCGCCGGTGGCGTCGACCACGACGGCGGCGAGGATCGCGCGCCGCCCCTGCTTTGACTCGAACACCACGCCGTCCACGCGGGACCCGTCGCACACCGCGTCGACCGCCCAGCTGTGCAGGAGGAAGCGCACCCCCGCCTCGGCGAGCAGCTCGGCCGAGACGAGCTTGAGCCATTCGGGATCGATCATCGGCGAGCGCGTGACGACTCCGCGAAACGCTCCCTGGCGCTCACGCCAATGGCCGGCCCGCTCCTCGCCGGTGGACCCCCACAGCCCCTCGGGCGCGCCCGCGATCGCCTCGGCGGGCAGGCGCTCGAGCAGCTCGGAGCCGATGCCGGTGATCACCGGGCGCCCGCTCCAGTCGGTCATCCGGTCGATCCAGATCACGAGACCGCCGGTGGAGAGGCCGCCCAGGTGGTTGTAGCGCTCCACCAGCAGAACCTCTGCACCGAGCCGCCGGGCGGCGAGCGCGGCCGCGCAGCCCGCGGGGCCGCCGCCGACGACGAGCACGTCGCACTCGGCGTGCACCGGAGTCTCACGCGGCGGCTCATAGACGCTGCGCCCCGCCGGAGCGGGCAGCGGCGTCAGCCGCGTCAGGTCCTCACCCGGGGCTCGCGCCGCCGACGAGTGGTCACTGGCGCCGTGATAGGAGTCGTCGCCGGTCACGACCGCGTTGCCACCTCCCGCTCCGGGCGGGGGGCGCCGACCCGCACCGCGGCGGGCTCGGGCTGCCGCGCAGGTGTCTCATGCTCGAGCAGCGTTGCGTCGCGCGTCTCCGGGCCGAGCGTCGCCGCGATGAACACGAGCAACCCGCCCAGCGGGATCAGGAACATCGCGGTGTAGGCGAACGGCACGATATGAGCCAGCCCCTTGACCCACACGGTGTACAGACCGGGCAGGATCAGCCCGAACGTGTACGCGGTGCTGTAGCCGGCGGAGCGCACGCGGGTGCCGAAGCGCTCGTTGAGGTAGACGACGAACACGCCGAGCGGGGCGTTGGTGACGAACGAGGCGACGGCCGCCATCACCGCGATCGAGGTGAAGCTCTTGCCGCTGTCGGCGAAGCGAACCATGAACAGCCACGACAGCGACCCGATGATCAGCACCGAGACGGCGACCCAGCGCAGCATCGCCCGCCGGCCGATCCACTGGCTCACGACGCCGTAGAGCACCATCCCGGCCCCGGTGATCAGGCTGGAGACGATCAGGAAGTGGCTGACCGAGTCCGGCGCCTGGTGCAGGACGGTGATGAGTACCACCGGCTGGAACGACACCGTCATCTGCGAGGCAAACCACATGCCCGTCATCAGCAGTACGACCTGCATGAGGGGCCTCGCCTGCGGCCCGCGGATGAGCTCGAGCAGCGGCGGCCGCTTGGCCTTCTTCGCTTCCTGGAGTTCCTGCATCTCGATCTCGGGCACGGCCCTCGAGAAGTAGACGAGGTAGAACACGCCGAGGATCGCGCCGACGACGAACGGGATCCGCCAGCCCCACACGAGGAACGTCGACTTCGACAGGTGGTCGAGGACGAGCAGTTGGATGAGGCTGATGACCACGAACGCCAGCGGCGCGCCGAGCACCACGATGCCCCCGACGAGCCCGCGCAACCGCTTGGGTGAGCGCTCGATGGCGAGCGGGATCGGACCTGCGTAGCCTCCGCCGAGGAAGATCCCGTTGACCAGGCGCAGCAGGATCAGCACGCCGATCGAGACGAAGCCCCACTGCTTGTAGCCCGGCAGGCAGGCCATCAGGGCGGTCAGCACGGTGAAACCGCTACCCGTGATCATGGCCACCCGTTTGCGGCCGATTCGATCGGCGAGGTTGCCGAAGATCGGTCCGCCGATCGGCCGGCCGAGAAGTGTCACTGTGAACACGATCGTGTCTAGTGTCGCCTTCAACGTCGAGGACATCGATGCCGGCTCGAAGTAGCCCAGCGCCGCTGGGAGCACGAGCGCCGGCAGGTAGATGTCATAGCTGTCGATGAACAGCGTGATGACACCACCCAGAATCGATGTGCGCGCAGCGGGGCTTAGCCGCTCTCGCCGGGGTGAACGAAGCGTGATGGACATCCTCTTCTCCCGTCCGGGACGCCGACGCGCCCTCGTCCTCTGCCTGTCGTCAGCGAACCTACAAGCACCCCGACGCCCGGCAAAATCGATTCTCTGTCTGCCCGGTATAAGCGGAAGTGATGGTTCCGGCGAGGTGTTACGGTCGGCTCCAGAGGATGAGAGATATGAATCACCGTAGGGGAGAGATCTGATGAGAGTGGTGGTCGGGCCGCTCAGCGAGTTCCCGCCGGGAGAGCGGCGGATCGTGCAGGCGGGCGTCCGATCGATCGGCGTGTTCCGCGTCGACGACCGCTTCTACGGCATCCGCAACCGCTGTCCGCATCAGGGCGGCCCGCTCTGTCTCGGCCACCTACTCGGCGACGCGGTGTCCGACGGGCCCGGACGCGCGACGGTGTCCTCGGACCCCTTGCGGATCGCCTGCCCGTGGCACGGCTGGGAGTACGACCTCAGCAGCGGCCAGTCGTTCATGGGGCCCGGTGCGGCGGGCGTACGCAGCTACGGGGTGGAGACGGCGCCGGGCGGAGCGCTGCTCGCCGAGATCGAGGCGGGTACCACCCAGCTGCGTCCGGGGCCCTACGTGGCGGAGACCTTCGAGGTGCGCGTCGAGGACGACTATGTCGTGCTCGACGCCTGACAGACGGGAGACAGACCGATGACCCAGATCGACGTGGCACCGGCGAGGCAGGCATCGCAGACGCGTGCCGTCCAGCTGATCGACTGCGATGTGCACGCCCAGCCCACCGACGCGATGCTGGCCGAGCACATGGGTCCGCGGGCGCGGCGTCTGCTCGAGCGCTTTGGCCGCAGCACGCCGAAGGTCACCGATTGGTACCCACGCGCGCGCAACGCCGGCATGCGCGTCGACGCCTGGCCGAACAAGCCCGGGCACATCTGGGGCTCCGATCCCGAGATGCTGCGCGCGCAGCTGCTCGACGAGTTCGACGTCGACTACGCGATCCTCGAGGTGCTCAGCGGACAGGACTGCTATGACCATCCCGACCTGGCGGGCGACCGCAACCGCGCCGTCAACGAATGGCAGTTGCACACCTGGCTGGAGTTCGACCCGCGGCTGCGGGCCACGATCGCCGTCGCGCACGAGTATCCGGACCTCGCGGTGGCCGAGATCGAGCGTCGCGCCGACGACGATCGCTTCGTCGCGGTGCTGCTGCCGGCCAGCGCCGCCGAGCCCCTGGGATCGCCGAAGTACTGGCCGATCTATGAGGCGGCGACCGCGTGCGGACGTCCGGTGGTCATCCACACCGGTGGCTATGTCGATCACCGCGGCGCCGGCTATCCGTCGTTCTATCTCGAATACCACGTTGCCAACGGGCTGGTCATGCAGAGCCAGCTCGCCGGGATGGTCGCCGGCGGGCTGTTCGAGGCCATCCCCGGCGTGCGCGTGGTGCTCACCGAGAGCGGTCTTGCCTGGGCGGCGGCGCTGCGCTGGTCTCTGGACGCCGCCTGGGACGTGATGCGCGAGGAGCACCCGCGCCTGCGGCGCCGCCCCTCGGAGTACATCGACGGCCACGTGTGGTTCACCACCCAGCCGATCGAGGAGCCCGCGGATTCCCAGCACCTCGTGGCCGCCATCCGGCAGGCCGGGCTCGAGCGCCGGCTGCTGTTCGCCACCGATTATCCGCACTGGGACTTCGATTCGCCCGCGCAGGCGCTGCCCCGCGCCCTCGGTCCGGAGCTGCGCCACGCCGTGCGGTGCGGAAACGCGCTGGAGCTCTACGGGCTACCGCATGAGCGCGCGATCGTCGACGGAGGGTGACGCGGTGTCCGCCCTCGCCGTGCAACCCAACGCCGTCGACTGTGACGTGCACGTGTCGCCCGCGTCCGTTCAGGACCTGTTCCCGTACCTCAGCGACTACTGGCGCCAGTACGTCACCGAGGCGGGCGTGCGCCTGACGGACATGGCCCACGCCTACCCGCCCGCCGTGACCGGGCCGGTCCCCCACAGCTTCGCCGAGCTGGCCGAGCGGTATCTGGAACCCGCGCAGCCCCAGTTGGCGGTGCTCAACTGCCTGACCGGCTTTGAGACCCACCGTAACCCGTATTTCTCGGCCGCCGTCGCCAGCGCGATCAACGACTGGGTGCGCGAGGAGTTCCTCGGGAGCGACGACCGGCTGCGGGCGAGCCTGGCGGTGTCCGCCGTCTCACCGGAGGACGCGGTGGCCGAGATCGAGCGCCTCGGCGAGGATCCGCGGTTCCTCCAGGTTCTGCTGCCCGCGCGTTCGGACGTTCCCTGGGGCCATAAGAACAACCACGCGATGTTCGTCGCCGCCCGCGAGCGCTCGCTGCACGTCGGGCTGCACGCCTGGGGACGGCCCGGCAAGGCGCCGACCCCGAGCGGCTTCACGACGACCTACCTGGAGGACTACCTCGGTAACCAGCCGATCGCGCAGGCACAGCTGCTCAGCTTCGTCGCCGAGGGCGTGTTCGAGCGCGTTCCGGACCTGCGGGTGGTACTGATCGAATCCGGCTTTGCGTGGCTGCCCCCGCTGCTATGGCGCTTTGACAAGGACTGGAAGGGCGTCTGGCGTGAGGTGCCGTGGGTGACCGAGCCGCCGTCGGAGTACGTCCGGCGCCACTTCGCGATGACGACCGCCCCGGCGCACATTCCCGATGATCCGGCCGACGTCGATCAGCTACTGGAGATGCTCGAAGGCGCGAGCATGCTCGCCTACGCCAGCGATCACCCCCACGAGCACGGCGTCGGGATCCAGCCGCTTCTCGCCCGGCTCTCCGACGCGGACCGCGATGCCGTGCTGCGTGGCAATGCCTCCGAGCTGTACGGGCTGAGCGCCCGCCAGGCCGCGTAACCGCGGCGCCGCCGGGTGGGTCGCCTCCCGGGCGACCACGCTGCGGCAGCGCAACTCCGCTGCGAGCGTCAGCCGCGCGGCTGCTGCTTGGGCGCGGTGCCGAACACGTGGTCCCAGAACGGGGCGCTCACGCCGTAGCCGCGCTCGTGGTTCTGGAAGTGGTGGCGCATGTGCAGCTCGCGCAGGCGGCGGCCCAGCGCTGACTTGGGACGGTGATGGTGCACGTGATAGTGCAGCATGTCGTAGCCCAGGTAGCCGGCGAGGAAGCCCGCTCCGAACGGCAGGAAGCCCGGGGTGCCGATCACGAGCGAGAACACCCACACGAACAGCGCCGCCAGCGGGATGCTCACCGACGGGGGCATGACCAGTCGCATCGGGTCGTTGGGATGGTCGTGGTGGACGCCGTGGATGATCCAGTGCAGGCGGGCGCCGATTCCGTGATCGGGTTCGAAGTGGAAGACGATCCGGTGCAGCCAGTACTCGGTGAGCGTCCAGAACAGGTAGCCGCCGAGGATCCAGGCGACGGTCAGCGCGCCTGCGCCGTGGACGAACCCCTCCACCAGCAACACGACGATCACCGGGACGAAGATGATCGGCGGCACACTCCAATGCACCCGCGACAGCTTGTCGAGAAGGTCCGAGTCGAACATGCGCGGCGAAGCGCGCAGCGCGTCGGAACGGCTCAGGCCGTCGACCTCGTCTGCTCTCTGGGTTGCCATGAGCCGGATTCTAGCTCTCGGCCAGGGCCAACCGGGGCGTTCAGGCGGATTCGCCGTCGGGGCGAAACGGCTCGGCATCGTCGGCCGGCATGGCCAGCACGATGTGGCGCAGCGACAGGGCCACGTAGTCACGCTGCTCGACGCGCGGGGTCCCGTGCAGACTGGCCACCTCGACGTCGGTCAGCGCCAGGAAGCCCCGCTCGGAGGCGTTGAGGTAGTCGGTCAGCCGGCTGCGGTAGCCATCGGCCGGAAGCCGCAGCAGGCCGGTGATCCGGTGGCGGTCGGTCTCGACGATGATGCGTTCGTCTCGGTGCTCCACCCGCCTGACCATACCGGCGCTGGCATGCTTCGGCGACGATGGCCAAAGTGCCGACCCCGCGCTGGTGGCAGATCCGGCGCGCCCAGAACCGCAAGCCGGCCACCTACCGTTGCCCGCTGTGCAACAAGCCGCTGGCGTCGATGTCCGATCACATGCTGATGGTGCCCGAGGGCGACTCAGCGCGGCGCCGTCATGCCCACACGGCCTGCGTGCTCGCCGCGCGGCGAGCCGGTGGGCTGCCGACGCGCGAGGAATGGCGGCGCACACAGCCCTCTGAGCCGAGCTGGTGGCAGCGCCTGCGCGCTCGTCTCACCCGGTAGGGTCACGGCGCGATGGCGCGCGATCTGCGACTGGGGCTGAGCCTCGGATACTGGGGCGGCGGGCCTCCGCCCGGAGCGGCCGAGACGATCCAGGAAGCCGACCGGCTGGGCTTTGACTCGGTGTGGACGGCCGAGGCTTACGGCTCGGACGCGCTGATGCCGCTCGCCTGGTGGGGCGCGGCGACCGAGCAGATCAAGCTGGGGACGTCGATCGTGCAGATCTCGGCGCGTGCGCCGGCGGCGACGGCGATGGCGGCGATGACGCTCGACCATCTCAGCGGGGGCCGCGTGATCCTGGGGCTCGGCGTTTCGGGCCCGCAGGTGGTGGAGGGGTGGTACGGCCAGCCGTTCGCCAAGCCGCTGGCGCGAATGCGCGAGTACATCGGGATCCTGCGCGCCATCTGGGCGCGGGAGGGCCCGGTCACGAACGCCGGCCCCCATTATCCGTTACCGGTGGGTGGGCGGGGCGGGGTCACCGGACTGGGCAAGGCGCTGAAGTCGAGCATCCACCCACTGCGCTCCGACATTCCCATCTACCTCGCCGCGGAGGGCCCCAAGAACATCGCCCTCGGAGCGGAGCTGTGTGACGGCTGGCTGGCGCTGTTCTACTCGCCCCATCACGACGACTTCTACCGCGAGGCGCTCGCCGAGGGCTTCCAGCGCCCCGGCGCGCGGCGCACGCCGGACGCGTTCGAGGTGGCCGCCAGCGTGCCGCTGATCGTCACCGACGACATCGAGTCGGCCGCCGACGCCCTGCGGCCGATGTACGCGCTGTACTTCGGCGGGATGGGGGCCAGGGGGACCAACTTCCATGCCGATGTGGCGATCCGCATGGGCTATGAGGCCGACGTGGCCAGGATCCAGGACCTCTATCTGTCCGGTCGCAAGGACGAGGCGGCGGCGGCGGTCCCGACCAGGCTGCTCGAGCAGCTGACCCTGATCGGGCCGCCCGACAAGATCCGCCACGACCTCGAGGCGTGGCGTGATTCGATCGTCACCACGCTGCTCGTCGGCGGCGACCCCGCGACCCTGCGCCAGGCCGCCGAGATCGTTCTCGGCTGAGTCAGCGGGGGGCGGTGGTGGCGGCGCCGACCATCGCGCCGTCGGCGGCGAGCGTCGGCTCCGACGCCGAGAGCTGGTCCTGGGCATTGATCTGCGCGCCGGGAGGTGCCGGGACCGGACCGTCAAGAAGCGGGTCGGAGGTCTCCTCCATCCAGCGCTCCAGGCGGGTGCGCAGGTCGGCGGCGACATGCGCGTACTCGGCGTCGTTGACGACGTTGCGCCCCTCGCCGGGGTTGAAGAAGAGGTCGTGCAGCGACTCCCGGGCGACTGTGCGCTTGCCCCAGCCGCGCGCCAGGTAGGCGTCCTTGCTGGGACTGTCGTCGCAATTGGCCAGCACGGGGTAGGGATAGTCGTCGAACCGGCGCACGTACTTGAAGCGCTCGGTGCGGATCGCCCGCTGGGGCTCGTAGGCGGCGTGGTAGGTGAGTTCGGAGAAGATCTCCGAACGGGTGCCCGGCTGTTCGGTGCCCGACACCAGGCCCACCAGCGAGCTGCCCTGCAGCCACTCCGGCGGATCGATGCCGGCCACTTCGCAGATCGTCGGGAACACGTCGATCTGGGAGACGAGCTCGTCGTGGGCCACCCCCGGCGGGATCCCGGGACCGCGCATGATCAGCATCACGCCGATCCCGCGGTCGAGCAGGCTGGCCTTGGCGGTGGGGAAGGCGAGGCCGTGGTCGGTCGTGCAGATGACGAGCGTGTTGCGATCCATGCCGGTCTCGTGCAGGGTGTTGAGCACCGAGCCGACCCCGTGGTCCAGCGAGCGCGCGCTCGCCTTGTAGGCGGCGACGTCCTGACGGATCTCAGGCGTGTCGGGGAGAAACGGCGGCGGCAGCGAGTACACGCGGTCGCGGACCGAGCTGGGGGCGAAGAAGCTGCGATGGGTCTCGAAGAAGCCGACCGACATGAAGAACGGCTCGGGGATCTCGCTCGCCAGCGCCTCGATCGCCGCCGGCGCCACCGAGCTGACGGTCGTGTTCTCGATGTCGTAGACGACGTCGTAGCCCAGGGTGTCGGGGTCAGCCGACACGTGCTGCTCGCCGATCATCTCAGTGTGGTAGCCGGCCTCCGACAGCGTACGGACGATGTGCTGGTCGTAGTCGAAGAGCGAGAAGCCGCGGTGGGCAAGGCCCATCATCCCGTTGTTGTGACAGTAGCTGCCGGTCAGCAGCGCCGCCCGGCTGCCCGAGCACGACGGCGCCGCGCAGAACGCGTTGCGGAACATCACCCCCTGGTCGGCCAGCCACTGGATGTTCGGCGTCGGGATGGCGTTGCCGTATGGCTGCACGTACCGGCCGGTGTCGTGCGAGTTGAGGTAGAGGATGTTGGGCGGCTTGGCCAAGCGTGCGTAACGTCATCGAGGTGCTCAGCGCGCTGCCGCGGCGGCTGTCGCCGACGGCTGCCCCCGCTGCGCGTGGTCTCGATGATAGGCGGCGACCCACTCCTCCGAGAGCGCGTCGGCCTGCCGCTTCATCGGCTGGACCGCCTCCCAGCCGGCCGGCGGCGGCACTCCGATCAGCGCCAGCACGGAGCGCACGGCGGCGTCCTGATCGCGCTCCAGGTGGTCCTCGTAGCTGATCACGAGCGGCGTGATCCCGTGCTCGGCGAAGAAGCCGTTCCATGCCCGGTCGTCGGACTCGAACAGCTCGACGAGGTGATTGATCCCCTCGTAGCGGTAGTGCAGCTCGGCCGGACGCCGCCCGCCGCCGTCACGCCAGCTGCGCGTCTGCAGGGCCTTCCACAGGCTCACCGCCTGGCGCACCTTGTCGCGCCGGGTCACCCACACGTAGGCGGGATCGCCGAACAGACGGGTCAGCAGCTCGATCGGCTCCAGCCCGCGGTACTCGGGCATCCCGGCCGTCTGCGCCCGTAGCTCGGGCACCTGGTTCCACATCAGCTTGGAGGCGAACACGCCGTTGTCGGTCGTGCCCCACGCGAAGGTGCGCTCCAGGTGCTGGCGGTAATCGGCGATCCCCTCAAGCGTTGAGTAGGCGGGAGCGTCAGGCGGCCGGTCGTCGTCGCGGATGCCCGCGCCGGTACGGGGCAGGCCCACCAGGTACTCCCCGGGGTGAGGCGGCAGCCCGGTGTCGTGGACGGCCTCGAAGAACTCCTCGGGGCGGCCGGCGACACCGGTCCCCTTGAGCAGCTCGCAGAGAAGCGTGCTGCCGCTGCGCTGGGTGGCGCAGACCAGATAGGAACGCCGCGGGCTAATACAAGGAAGTCTACTGGTTTACTTTGGCTCGGTTCCCCGTCGCGATCCTGTCGGGCCACCGGCCGTCAGCGGCGCCGGCCGTCCGCCTCGAGGATCTGGTGAGCCTTGATCCCCAGGCTGAGACGCTCACGACCATCGGATTCATACGGCGAGAGACCGGAGACCTCGTGCACGCGCGAGAGCCGGTAGCCGACCGTGTGACGGTGCAGGCTCATGGCCTCGGCGGTCTCCGTGGTCGAGCCGTCGTGGGTGAGGAAGGCGTGCAACGTGGCCAGCAGCTCGGTGTCGTGACGTGCGTCATAGTCGCCCAGCGGCGTGATCGTGCGGTCACGCAGCTGCTCGAGCTCGTGACGGTCGCGCAGCAGCACCCCGATCAGTAACCGGTAGGTCTCGTCCTGGCCGGCCGGGGATGCCGGCGCGCCGAGATCGACGAGCAGTTCGGCCTCGACGACGGCCGGGTACAGCAGCGCGGGGTCACGGCGAGGGCTCGACAGGCAGACCTCGAACCCGGCGGCCCGGAGGCGCTCGGCGAGCTCCGCGGGGCTCGGCTGTCCGTCGGCCAGGGGTGCCAGCGCCAGCACCCGGCCGCCCGGGCGCGACGCCATGAGGGCGGGTGCACCGTCGCCCAGTGCCGCCAGCTCGGTGGTTCCCGCCGCCGCCTCGCCGCTGACGGGCACGGCGCGCCAGCCGCAGATCGCCACCGCGCCGGAGCTGAGCTCGTGCCCCAGCCGCCGGGCGCGGGCCAGGAACGCCGCCGGATCGTCCGGGGGCGATGCCGCCAGCTCGGTGAGAAGTGCCTGGGCGGAGTCGGCTGCGCCGTGGGTCTCGCGGATCAGCGCGGTCACCGAGGCGGCCGCGGCCGCGGCCTCCAGCCAGGCGCGCTGTTCGAGCGATGAGCCCGTCCCGTCGGCGTCCGTAGGAGCGGCGCCGGCGGCGACCACGATCCCGACGACCTGGTCGCCGATCTGCACCGGAACGGCCTCGGCGACCGCTTCCGGGACCGAGCCGTTGACGCCGGCGATCACCGCGCCGGCGTGCTTCAGGATCGCGTCGGTATCCGGCTCCGGGAGCGAGCCGGGCGGGGCCAGCACCGGCGCGCCGAGCGCCGGGATCGCGATCACCACCGGTCGAGCCAGAGCCTCGGCGGCCGTGGAGGCGACGCTGTGCAGGTCCCCGCCGGCGACCGCGCCGGCGACGAGCGTCAGCGGCGTGGACCGGGGAGCGGATGACTCCGCTCCCCGGTCCGGCGCTGACCCTTGACTGCCTTCAAGCGTCCGCGCGCGCATGCTCGCTACGCACGCGGACTGCGATCAGCGGCTCCGCGTCATGCGGGCGTGGTCGCTGTGCTACCCGATCCACTGGCCACCCCGGGTATCCCGTTCGGATAACCCAACGAGGGGATATCGGACGGATACACCTCGTGGCCGTGCTCGGCCGTATCCCCGATCTCCATGTTCTCCTCGGACATCCGCAGTGGGATGAAGAGGCCGACGAACTTCAGCAGGATGAACGTGGCCACCGACGACCAGGCGATCACGAAGATCCCGGCGAAGAACTGCCACTTCAGCTGCGTGAAGCCGCCGTGGATCACACCCGGCTGGGCCGCAATGCTCGGCGTCTTGCCGAGCCCCCGGTAGACCACCATGTTGGGATCGGCGAAGACCCCGGTGAGCAGTCCGCCGAGGAAGCCGGCGACGCCGTGCGTGTAGAACACGCCCAACGTGTCGTCGACGTTGCGGAATGGTCGCAGTCGGCTCATGTAGTTGAGCGCGAAGTACACCAGCGTCGAGGCGATGACGGCTATCGCCATGGCACCGAAGCCGTTGACGTAACCGGCTGCCGGCGTGATCGCCACGAGCCCGACGATCATGCCGTTGACGCCTGAGATCAGGCCCGGCTTGCGGCCGGTGAGGTAGTCCCAGCCGACCCACACCAGGAACGCGACCGCGGTGCAGAGGTTGGTGTTGAGGACGGCCGCCGACGCCGAGGCCCCCGCGAAGTACGGGTCCCCTCCGTTGAAGCCGTTCCAACCCAACCACAGCAGGCCCGCTCCGATCGCCACCATGGCCACGTTGTTGGGGGCGTCGATCTCGCGGTCGCGCTGCAACCTCGGACCGATCACCGCCGCAGCGACGAAGCCTGACACGCCGGCGGAGAGGTGGATCACGTAACCGCCGGAGTAGTCGACGGCGCCGTGCTGGGCGAAGAAGCCGCCGCCCCAGATGCAGAAGGCGTCAACCGTGTAGACGATCGACGACCACAGCAGGACGAACGGGATCCAGGCCTTGAAGTTGATCCGCCCGAGGACCGAACCGAGCATCAGCAACGGCGTGATCCCCGCGAACACGAACTGGAAGTACGCCAGCGTGGCCTGTGGGAATCGGAACGCTGGACCGAGCGTTGCCAGCGGGATCGCCGCCTGGCCCTGCTCTGCCTTGTGCCCGAGGATCTCCCCCGGGATTCCGATGAAGTTTCCGAAGAAACCCGAGTGGGCGAGTCCGTGCCAGGGCGTGCCGAAGCCCATTTTGAAGCCCCAGAGCACCCACAAGATGAGGACGGTCGCAAACCCCGCGAACGTCAACATCATGCTGTTGATGGACCACCGCTTCTGCATCACGCCGCCATACAGCACGACGAGACCAGGGACGCTCATCAGACCGACCAGCGTTGCCGCGGTCATCTGCCAAGCGTTGTCCCCAGGGCTAAGCCACGATGGATAGGCCTGCCACATTGTGTATTTGTCTCCTTGTCCTTAGGACTGGAAGGGAACTCCGGCCGCTACGCCCGCAGCGACGGTGCGGGTGGACGGGGACAGACTCCCCCGGACCCTCATAGCAACGATTGATGAGTATTTCGGCGCCTCGGGCCGCTCCCCATGGCCTCGCGTCCAGCAAACCCCGGCAGCGTCTGGACATAGGGATAAACGACCGCCGCAAGCACCGTGAAACCGGGACGTTCGGCCCATCGACGCGGACGCGGCACTCGCTAGAAGCTGAGCGCGACGCCGCGCGGCAGCACGATCACCGAGCCGCGAGCTGAATCCAGCTGCGCGCGCGTGGAGCCGTCGAGGCCCATCCTGCCCTGTGACGCGCTCGGGCGCGAGTCGACGAGGATGAGGTCGGCGTCGCTGCGCCCCTCGAGCAGCTCGGCGCCGAGCGCCGACACGGCCGACTGGGCGGTCGTGGCCGCCGCGCCGCCCGGCTCGCCGGCCACCGAGACGGTCGTGATCGCCGCGTCCGTGTTCGGTGCGCAGGCCCGCGGCGGCGACCGCGATCGCCACCGCGCCGTTGTCCAGCAGGCCCTGCGCCGAGCTGCCGGGCTCGACCCGCCCGGGCGGAGTGCGGTAGTCCGAGCCGAAGACGATCAGGTCGGCGCCTTCGGAGGCCGCCAGACTTCCCAGGCCGGCGCTGGTGGACGGGTTGACGACCACGTGCCGGGTCATCGACTCGTCGCCGAGCCACATCGCGCCCTGCTCGAGCCGGCGCTCGGCGTCATGCTGGGCGATCTCCTCGCGGCGGGGGTCGTACTCGCGCGAGTGACGGACATAGGCAAGTGACAGGCTCGCCCCGGTCGCCGCGAGCATCCGCCCCAGCGTCAGCGCGTCGTCGTCATGGGTGGTCCCGTCGTAGGAGACGATGATCTTGAGGGGCATGGAGCGGCATCCTCCGCGACGGCGTCGGGCGCAGCATTGGCCAGCTGGACAATGATCCCCCGCGGCCGCTATCCCGACGGCGGGGCACGCCTGTGCCACGATCGGGCCGTGGCCTTCTCGCCGACCGCCGCGCACCTGGTGCTGGCCGCTGCCGGCCTCCATGACGGGCTCTCCGTTTCCGCCGTCGCCAGTCACCACTTCCGCCACGAGTCCTATGACTTCGCCGGCCTGGCGGCCGCCGCGGCCGCGAGCTGGCTGGGGATCCCGGGGCCCGGCGAGCCGGTGCTGATCGCCGCCGGAGTGCTCGCCGGCCAGCATCACCTTGCCCTGCTCCCGGTGCTGATCGTCGCCTGGCTGGCGGCGACGTTCGGTGGGGTCGCCGGGTGGGCCCTCGGGCGCAGGGCCGGCCGGACGCTGCTCACCGCCCGCGGGCCGTTGCGGGCGACGCGGGTCCGGGCGGTCGCCCGCGGCGAAGAGCTCTTCGCCCGCCACCCGGTGGTCGCCATCCTCCTTACGCCCTCGTGGATCGCCGGCATCAACCGGGCGCGCCCGGCGCTCTACCTGTCCTTGAATGCGGCGTCGGCCGCCGTGTGGGCCGGCGGTATAGGACTCGGCGCCTACTTCGCCGGCCCGGCGGTTATCGAAGTCGTCGACGACTTCGGCCTCGTCACTACCGTGCTGCTCGCCGTCGTGATCGCCGCCGCGGTTGCCTTCGAGGTTCGCCGTCGCCACCTGCGCCGGGCGGCCCGGGGATCGGACTGACGGGGCCTACAGCTGGGTCTTCTTCCAGTCGGTGGTGACGATCGGCGGGATCGGTTCGCCGATCTCGAGCTGGATGTCGGCGTGGGGCAGCAGCGGGATAGCCCGCACGCTCTTGTGCCACGGCTTGCCGTTGACGAACGCCGACACCTTGCCGCGCAGGCCGGCGATCCGGTCGTCGGTGAGCGGCTGGCGCCAGACGTCGAAGAAGTCGCCGAGCGTGAAGATCGTCCGCAGCGGCGACTCGACGTGGATCACCCCGTCCGCGGTGTGGGTGTGCAGCCAGAAGTAGCACTGCCCGCCGACCGCGACGGGGCCGTACTGCGACTGCTGGTCCTGGGAGCCGGGGATCCCGATGCCGCCCGGCAGCGCGTACAGGCGGCCATTGTCGAACACCGCCAGGTGGGAATGGGTGTGGTAGACGAGCTGCTCGGAGGGTTTGCACTGGATCCCGTCGACCGTGCCCGGCTGCGTCGTGCTCGCCGAGGCCAGATCGGGCCCCTGCTCCAGCGGGACAGCTTCGAAGCCGACCTGGGGCCCGGAGGTGGTCGAACTGGCGGTCGCCGTGCTCGTCGCCGCCGATGTCGACGCGGAGCTCGCCGCGCTCGTGGTGCTCGAGGACGAGCTCGAGCTCGAGCCGCAGCCGGCGAGGGCGAGGAGCAGGGCGCAGACCGTCGCCGCCAGCGTGATGAGAGTGCGCGCGCGCATTGCAGACCCGCGGGAAGTTAGCTGGCCGCTGTGTCAGGAGCGTTGCTACGGTGTTCCGCGATGGCCGAGGAGACGACCACCGCCGGTCTGCCGATGACCACCGCGCTGGAGCTGACGGGCCTGCGGATCACCGAGACGCTGGGCGTCGTCTACGGCCTGGTGGTGCGCAGCATGGGCTTCACCGGCAGCGTGGGCGCCGCGTTCAAGGCGCTCAAGCGCGGCGAGATTCACCAGTACACGCAGCTGCTGGAGGACTCGCGCCGCCACGCCATCGACCGCATGGTCGACAACGCGCGACTGATGGCCGCCGATGCGATCGTGGCCGTGCGCTTCGACTCGTCGGAGATCGGCCAGCAGTTCACCGAGATCGTGGCCTACGGCACCGCGGTCAAGGTCCAGGCCTCCAGCTGACTGCGACGAGCCCCGGCCGGCCGTGCGCCTCGACGACAGTGACCGTGAGCGGCTGTTCGAGCGGCTCAGCCGGCATGCCGCCGCCGGCCGACTCGACGTCGCCGAGCTCGAGCGCCGCGTCGAGGTCGTCGCCACGGCGCAGACACGCGAGGAGGCGGCCGCCGTGCTCGCCGATCTGCCGGCCCTCCCGGGCGATCCGCTGCCCGCGGAGGCGCGCCGGCGCCGCGGCCACGGTCACGCCGACGCGCCGCAGGCCGATTGGCGACCCACGAACGAGCGCTTTCGCGACCCGCGCACCAACCGCGTGATGCGGGTGTGGGAGGACGCCGGCGGGCAGCGTCACTACGTGGTCGACGACGAGGCCTGACCCCGGTGGCGCTCTGGCTCTGGGTGCGTCAGGTGGGAGGGCGGCCCCCCGCGGGTATCTCCCCTCCGTGACCGCCACCGGCGACCTCGCCCGATATCGCGTCATCTCCAAGCTCGGCTCCGGCGGCATGGCCACCGTCGACCTGGCCGAGGACACGCTGCTCGGCCGGCGCGTCGCGCTCAAGCGGATGAGCGGCGAGGTGGATGTCCCTGGTCTCACCCGTCTGCGCCGCGAGGCGCTGGTCGGCGCATCGTTCAGCCACACCAACCTCGTCTCCGTCTACGACGTGGTCAACACCGACGACGGCCATCTCGTCATCGTCATGGAGTTCATCGAGGGCGAGACGCTGCGCGACGTCCTCACCCGGCGGGGCCGGCTGCCGGTCGACGAGGCGCTGCCGATCCTGGCCGGCGTCGCCGCCGGGCTGGACGCGATCAACGAGCGCGGCATCGTGCACCGCGATGTCAAGCCGTCCAACATCCTGCTCGGAGCGGGGGGGGCCGTCAAGCTGGCCGACCTGGGGATCGCCTCCGCGCCGGACCGGACCCGCATCACCTCCTCGGGCGCGGTGCTCGGGTCGCTGAGCTACATGGCCCCCGAGCAGCTCTCCGACGCGCCGGTGACCCAGGCGATCGACGTCTATGCGCTGGCTGCGGTGACCTTCGAGATGCTCTCGGGTGTCAAGGCGCGACGCGAGGGCAATGCGGTGGCGCTCGCGCACGCCATCTCCACCCAGGACCCGCCCAGCCTCCGGGCGGCATGGCCCGGGGCTCCGCGCGGGCTCGACGAGGTGCTCCAGCGCGCGATGGCACGCGATCCTCGGCGGCGTCCACGATCGGCCGGCGAGCTGGTGGCCCGGCTGCGGGTGGCGATCGAGCCCGAGGACACCGCCCAGCTCTCGACCGAGCGGGTCGCGCCGCGCCCGGTCCTCCCGCGCCCGGTCCTCCGATTGGATGAGCCGCCGCGGCGGCGACCGCGCACCGGGGCGATCGCGGCCGCGCTACTGGGCCTCGCCGTCCTCGCGGCGGCGGTGGTCGTGCTCCTGAACTCCGGGAGCTCGCCGACGCAGCGGCCGCCGGCCAAGGCGGCATCCACGGGGCGAAGGCACCGGAGTCAGACGCACACGGCGAAGGCCTCGAGCAGCTCGACCGTCGCTCCGAGCACCCCGAGCACCCCGAGTACCCCGAGTACCCCGAGTACCGCGAGCACCCCGAGTACCCCGAGTACCCCGAGTACCCCGAGCTCCGCGGCGGGCGACCCGGTCTCGGCCGTCAAGAGCTTTTACTCGCTCGCCGCTGCTCACCGTTACGCCGATGCCTGGGGGCTCGCCGATCCGTCGATGCAGGGCCAGCTCGGCGGCTACCAGTCGTTTCAGTCAGGCCAGGCGGGCGATCGCTCGATCACGTTCACCTCGGCCAAGACCGTCAGCCAGACCCCGTCGAGCGCCCGGGTCGCGGTCACGACCACGTCGGTGCGCACGAACGGGACTCAGCACTGCGCCGGGACGGTCGACCTGGTGCCCGGGGCCCAGCCCGGGCAGTGGCGGCTACACCAGATCGGCATCAACTGCAGCTGAGACGCACCCGCCGGGCGGGCGGCCGGGTGACTACCGGCGGCCACCGCCGCCGAACAGCGACAGCAGCAGGAGGAAGACGTTGAAGATGTCCAGGAAGATCGACGCCGCGATCGGCACCGAGCTGGCCATGTCGGCACGGCGCAGCCGGTTGAAGTCGAAGATCGTGAACGCCCCGAACAGGCCGAGACCCAGGACGGCATAGATGACATTGCCGCCGGGAATGGCCACGAACGTCGCGATCAACCCGAAGACGATCAGCGCCAGCAGCCCCCAGAACAGCGTTCGCGCCCACGATGAGAGGTCGCGTCGGGTGGCGTAGCCGTAGGTGCCCAGTGCGCCCACGAACAGCGTCGTCGAACCGGCGGCCTGGTACAGCGCGCTCGGATCGGCCTTGGCGTAGACGGCCAGGACGGGGGCGACGGCCAGACCGAGCAGCAGCCCGACGCCGAACAGCAGGGCGATGGCCAGCTGCTCGCGGCCACGGGCGGTGGCGAACTGGAGGCCGAAGATGCAGGCGAACGCCCCCAGGAAGAACACGAAGAAGCCGCCGCCGCTGAGGTTGCGGCCCAGGTAGGCGCCGAGCGCCAGAAAACCGATCGTGGAGGCAACGAGCCCCATGACCTGGCCGAAGACGCCGCGGGTCTGATCACGCGTGAGGGCCCGGCGGGAATAGGCGTAGTCCTGCGGACTGGGAATCGACGAGCGAAGTGGCATGTCGCAAAAGATAGTGGCTTGTTTCTCCGTTGGGGTCACGAATTTGCACTTCTTCGACAATTTTTCGGAATTGGATGCCGGCCGATGCCGGCGCCGGCGAGTCGCGATACTGGAGAGGTGCCTCACGCCACCGTGACCGAGCCTGCCGGCGCCCAGCCCGGCGCCAGATCGCCGATTCCGCGCGCTGCCTGGACGCGCCTGGCGGCGTGCACCGCGGCAGCCGCCCTGCTTCAGCTGGACGGCACCCTGATCACGGTGGCGCTGCCGTCGGTGGCGCACGGCCTGCACGTCAAGGGCAGCTCCACCTCGGCCGTGCTGAGCGCCTACTTCGGCGCCTACGCGCTGCTGCTGATCCCCGGTGGCGAGCTCGTCGACCGCTTTGGCCCGCGGCGCCTGGCATTGACCGGTCTGGCGCTGTTCGCCGTCGGTGCGGCGGCCGGGGCGCTGGTCTCCAACTTCACCGAGCTGATCATCGCCCGCGTGATCCAGGGCGCGGGCGCCGGACTGGTCTCTCCGGCGGCGCTCGCCGGGGCGGTCAGCGGCTTTCCCGCCGAGCGCCGAGGGTCGGCGCTGGGCATCTGGGGGGCGAGCGCCGGGATGTCCAACCTGCTCGGGCCGCTGCTCGGCGGGCTGCTGACCGTCGCCTTCGGGTGGCGGGCGGACTGGTGGGCGCTGATCCCCTTGACGCTGGCGGCGGCGCTGGCGATCGCGAAGCTGGTGCCGAGCGTCGTGCACCCCGACGACGAGGGCGGCAACCCCTCGATGAACCGGATCGTGCTCGCCGCCACCCTGATCGCGGCGCTCACCTTCGCGGTGATGATCGGCGCGTTCTACATCGCCGAGCAGTATCTGCAGCGGGTCGCCGGCTTCTCGGCGCTCGGCGCATCGGGCGCGCTCGTGATCGTCGCCCTCTTGGTGGGGGCGGCCGCGCCGCTGGCCGGCAAGCTCGTCGACCGCCACGGTGAGCAGCTGCCCACCCTGCTGGGGTTCATCGGGGCCGGGGTCGGCCTGGCGGTGCTCGGGATCCCAGGCGTATCGCTCGACTCGCTGGTCACCATCCTGCCCCTGATCCCCGTCGGCCTCGGGCTGGGGATGCTGTTCGTGCCCACCTCGCGGGCGGCCCTGAACGCCAGCCCGCTCGCCTCGCACGGCCGCACCTCGGCGTTTCTCTCGGTCGGTCGCCTGCTCGGAGCGGCCATCGGAGCCGGCCTCGCCGGCGTGGCGCTGTCCGGCACGCTGACGGCCAGCACGGTCCACCACACGCTGCTGCTCGGCGCTGCGGTGTGTCTCGTCGTGGGCATTCCCGCCTCGACCTGCCTGCGCGCCCGGACCGCCTGACCCGGCTCAGGCCTGGCGCTTGCTCCGGTAGGCGCGGACCTTGGTGCGGTTGCCGCACACGGCCATGTCGCACCAGCGCGCCGAGCGGTTGCGCGACCGGTCATAGAACGCCCACTGGCAGTCGCCGGCCGCGCACGCCTTGACGCGGTCCCAGCTGCCGTCGCCCGTCGCCTGGGCGATCGGTACCAGCAGGTGCGCGAGCGCTCCCGCAAAGCCGCCCGCGCGCGGCGCGAGCCGCACGGTTCCGTCCCCGCTGAAGCACACCGAAAGACCGCCTCGCTCGGCGACCTCCTCGAGCGCCTGCACGCCGTCACCGGTCGGTGCGCCGTTGTGCTCCAAGAGCACCGCGCGCAACGCCTCACGCAATTCGGTCGCCTGTTCGAGCTCCGCCGCCCCGACCGGGGTGTCGGCTGCGACCAGCCGGCGCTCGCGCAGCCAGCCCGCCAGGCGGTCCGGCGTGGCGAGCTCGTCGATGTCGCGATCGATGTCCCGCGTGTTGACGAACTCGACGACCAGGTCCAGGTCGTGTGGGAGCAAGGAATCCCTTGAAACCGTCATAGCGATTTAGTAGGTTACTACACGACACCAGCAAAACACATTTGGAGGTGTTGGACGACATGCGAAACGACACCACCGCCGATACCCTGCGCCGTCGCCAGCCCGATCTGGCCGGACGGCTGTTCAGCGGCTGCCTGCCGGCGCGCCTCTTCGGTCCGGGGCGGAGGACGCGGCTCGCCGCCCGGCTATGGGCCGCCTCGCTTGACCAGGAGCTTGCCGACGGCGCCGATCCCGCCGATTGCCCGCAGCTGGCCGCCCGCGCCGCGTACCTGACCTGCCGGGAGACGCGCGCCCGCCTCGCCGCCACGATCGAGCGCTTCGTGACCGCCGCCGAGCTCCCCACCCGGGCCGGGCGGGTGCATCCGGCCCGCGGCGGGGTGCGTGCCAACCGGTCGCGGATGCTCGAGCTGGCCGCGCGGCTGCGCGATGATGCCCCCGTGTACGCGCGCGGCGTCGCCGAGGCCAAGCTGATGCTCAGCGACGGTGCCGGCCCGGCGTACGTCGACGGCCACGGGGAGGCGCTGGCTCGCCAGCTGACAGAGGTCTTGGTCGGCCTGCGCGGGTGAGCACACGCCGGGGGAGGGCCCGCCCCGAGCTGGCGCACGGCATGCGGGCCGGTGTGCCCTACGCGATCGCCTCCGGGATGGTCGGCGTCTCCTTCGGGGTGCTCGCGCGGCCGGTGATGGGAGGGGCGCCCGCGATCGTGATGTCCGTGATCGTGTTCGCCGGCTCGGCCCAGTTCGCGGCGCTGGCCGTCCTGTCGGCCGGTGGCGGCGCGCTGCCGGCGATCGTCGCCGGTGTGCTGTTGAACCTGCGCTTCGTGCCGATGGGCATCGCCATCGCTCCGTGGCTGCCGCACGGATCGCTCGGGCGGGCGCTGCGCGGACAGGCGCTCGTCGATGCGTCGTGGGCGCTGGCCAACCGGGGTGACGGACGCTTCGACACCGAGTTCCTGGTCGGCTCGACGCTGGTCCAGTATCCGGCGTGGGTGCTCGGCACGGTGCTCGGCGTCGTCATCGGCGCCTCGATCGGCAACCCCGACACGCTCGGGCTCGACGCGATCTTCCCGGCGTTCTTTCTCGGGTTGCTGCTCAACGAGATCCGCCGGCCCGGCGCCCCGGTGGTGTGCGCGCTGGGCGCGGTGATCGCGCTCGCCCTCACCCCGCTGGCCCCGGCCGGCGTGCCGATCATCGCCGCCTCTCTGGCCGTCGTCGCTGGGCTGCGCCGGGCGCCGTCGCGCCGGTCGGCGGGCGGTGACAGCTCGTGAGCGCCGCCTGGGCCACCGTCGCCGGGCTGGCGATCGCGACGGCGGCGATCAAGGCGTTCGGCCCCGTGGTGTTCGGCGGCCGCGAGCTGCCGGCGTTGCTCGCGCGGGTGATCCCGTTGCTGGCGCCGGCGCTGCTGGCCGCACTCGTGATCACCGAGACCTTCGGCGGCCGCGGACGCTCGCTGGTGCTCGACGCCCGCGCCGGCGGTCTGGTCGTCTCCGGGATCACCCTGTGGCGGGGAGCGCCGCTCTACGTGGTCGTGCTCGCGGCTGCCGCCGCCACGGCGCTCCTGCGCGCGATCGGCTGACGCCCTGCTTGATCCGCTTCCACCAGCGGACCGGTTCCGATCTCGGTGACCATGTCGCTCCTATCGGCCGGCGTCCGGATCGGCAGCGCTGTGAGCCACTCGGTGTCCATCGTGGAGGCGGTGTGGATCGCCGTCAGCCGCAGGTGCTCGTCGCCGACGCTGGTGAAGCGGTGCGCGGCGCCCGCGGGTGCGGTCACGATGTCGCCCGCGGTCACGGTGAGATGGGTGTCCTCGATCTGGAAGTCCCCCTGTCCGGCATCCACGGTGAACACCTCGGGGTAGGGATGGCGGTGAAGCTCGCGCTGAGGCTGCACCACGCCGGCGTCGCATCGCTCGTGCACGAGACGGTCGTCACGTAGCCGGCTCAGACGCCGACGCGGCTCTGCGAACCGGGGGCGGACGACCCGTTCGCGTTCGTGCCCGGCTCGGTCAGCATGATCTGCACGAGCGCGTCAGGGGCGTCCCACACCGGGATGTGACCGCTGTCGGAGAGCACGACGTTGTCGATGCGGTCCGGTATCCACACCGGACGCTGGATCAGACGGTCGTGATCGGGCCAGACGAGCATGACCGGGCAGCGGATCCGCTCCAGGCCCTCGAACCGGCCGGAGCGCATCGCGTCGTTGACGGCGGCGAAGCCGGGCGCGGTCGCGTAGGCGCGGACGAGGTGAGCGGCCTGGGCTGCCGGGACCCGGCGCGGATGGGCGACCGCGCCGCGGAGCAGCAGCGAGCGCCCGCTGGACGTGGCGGCGACCCGTTCGATCACCGGCAGCAGCGCGCGGCCGACGCGGTGGGCGATGCCGTGCTTGGGCACCAGGGGTTCGGGCCACAAGCCGGCGGGAGCGATCGCCGTCACGCGCTCGGCGACGCCGCTCAGCCCAAGCTCCAGTCCCACCCAGCCGCCGAGCGAGTTGCCGACGATGTGGGGGCGGGTGACGCCGATCGATTCCAGATGCGCCGCCACCGCCGCCGCCAGGGCCCGGGGGGTGGGGACCTCGCCGGCCAGGGGCGGCGACTCGCCGAAGCCGGGCAGGTCGAGCGCGACCACCTGGCGAAGCTCGCCCAACCGGCCGACGATCGAATCCCACATACGCCGATCGGCGCCGAGCGGATGCAGGAGCACGAGGGCGGGTCCCGGAGATCTGACGCCCGTCAGGTCGTAGGCGAGGGCCACCGCCGCGGTCAGCTCTCGACGGCCAGGGCCACTGCGGCGCTGATCAGCGCCGAGGAGCCGCCGACGACCAGCGTGGCCGTGGCAGAGCCCTTGGGCAGCTCGTTGCGCCCGGCGACCGTCGCCGCGAGGTCGGAGAGGTCGCCGACGATGCTGCCGGCCAGCCAGGGGCGCAGCGGCGCCCCGCGCACGGCGGCGATGATCGCGCCGGCGTGGAGGACGATCTCCCGGGCGCCGAGGGCGCGGAGCGGCACCTGGGTAGGGGCGGCGTTCGCGGCCGGACCCAGCCAGCGCCGGCCGAGCCGGCTCGGAGCCGCGATCAGTCCGGCCCCGTAGGCGATGCGCAATCCGAGCACGGCGATCGCCCCTGTTCGTGCCCCCGTCATGGTCTCACCCTATGCCAAAGCGGCGCGGCGTTCGTTCCTCGCGCGCCAGCGAGTCGCCGATCAGCCAGATCGTCGGCGGCCACAGGCCGACGAACAGCGCGCGTCGCTCGGCATTGCCGCGCTCGTCCTGGTCGACGGTCTTGGCGCGGATCCACAGGCCGATGCACAGGCCGATCGAGCCCATGGAGAGGATCTGCATGTGCCAGGAGCGGACCCCGCACTTGAACACTTTGGTCATGCCAGCGTGTCTACCCGGCCCCTGGCGCGCCCACGCACCGATGCGTGGCCCCGAGGCCGCCGGGTAGGCTCGAACGACGATGCCCCGTCGTCCTACCGCCACCAGCCGCTGGCTGACCGCGCTCACCTGGCCGGTCGGCGTGTCCCTCACCGCGTGGGACTACATGTGGCGCTCGACGCCCCTGCACCGTCGCGAGGTCGCCGAGCCGCCGGCGGCGCGCCACCTGCCGCCCCCGTTTCCCGACGGGGTCGACCAGGCGGAGGTGCTCGCGGCGCGGGACGGTCGCGGTCCGCTGTTTCACCGCCGCTACCGCACGCGCATCCGCGGCGCGTCGCTCAACGCCCCCAGTCTCATGCTCGAGCTCAAGCGCGACGTCAACCAGGCGGCGCCGATCCAGTTCGCGCGCTTTGCCAAGGTGCTGGGCGACCCCGAGCGGATGGCCGTGGGCGACGAGTATGTGGTGCGCATGCCGGGCCCGTGGGACGGTCCCGTGCGGGTGATCGCGAGCGACGAGAACTCGTTTCGCCTGGCCACCCTGGCCGGCCACCTCGAGGCCGGCCAGATCGAGTTCCGGGTGCTGTCGGAGGATCCCATGGTGTTCGAGATCGAGTCCTGGGCGCGCAGCGCCGACCGCTTCGCTGACCTGCTCTATCGCCGTGTCGGCATGGCCAAGGAGATCCAGCTGCATATGTGGATCTCGTTCCTCGAGGGCGTGACCGGCCTCGCCGGGGGGCGCATGACCGGCGGGATCGACATCGACACCCGGCGGGTTGACGACGCCTTCCCCGCCTGAACGCGATGAGCGACGCTGACATCCGCCGCCGGCTGGCCGAGCTCGCCTCCAAGCCGGTCAACTACGACCCCGAGAAGCTTGACCTCGAGCATCCGCCCGCGGGGTGGCACCTCGACGATCGCTGCCAGCCGCTGCCCGCCGAGCCGCCCGGCGAGCCGGTCCCCGGGGGCAGCTGGGAGAGCGCACAGCGGCTGATCCGCGGCTACGAGTTCGCCGATCCATCGCTCGTGCGCGCCCACTACGACCCGGAGCGCCCGCTCGAGGGCCGCGAGATGCTGCTCGAGCTGCGCGCGCTGAACCTCCTCAGCGTCTTCGTCGGGGTGCGCGTCGTGCATGTCTATGACGAGGTTCGTGAGCTCGGCGGGCGCGGTGCGCGCGTCTTCGGCTGGGCCTATCGCACGCTCGAGGGCCACGTCGAGCGCGGCCAGATGGACTGGCAGGTATGGAAGTGGTCCGACACCGGTGAGGTCCAGTTCCGCGTCCACGCCGTCTCGCGGCCGGCTTCGATCGCCAATCCCGTCATCCGGATCGGTTTCTGGCTGCTGCGCGAGCACGAGCGCGCGGTGTTCCTCAACAGCACCGACACGCGGATGCGCTCACTGACCGAGCTCGCCCTCCAGCGCGAGACCGTCGGCGCTGCCGTGCGCGAGGCCAGCCCGTCGCTGACGGCGCGCCGGCTCTCCGCCGACGATCCCTCGCACGAGCAGCTGGCTCGTCGCGCCGACGACGACGTTTAGGGTTAGACGCCATGAGTCTTCTCGCCACGGCGCGGATGTACCTGCGCCGCACCTCCAAGCTGGACCAGCCGACCGACATCTATGACCACCGGGTGACGTTGCTCGACGGTGGCGAGCTCGACCTGGCGGCGCTGCGCGGCCATCCCACCTTGATCGTCAACACCGCCAGCAAGTGCGGCTTCACGCCCCAATACGAGGGGCTGCAGAAGCTCTATGACACCTACCGCGACCGCGGCCTGCAGGTGCTCGGCTCGCCCTCGGCGGACTTCGCCGACCAGGAGTTCGACGACGCCGAGGAAATCGGCGAGTTCTGCCAGAAGAACTACGGCGTGAGCTTCCCCCTGACCGAGCGCACGTCGGTCCGCGCCGACCCGTCGCCGCTGTGGTCAGACCTCGCCCGCCAGCCCGAGTCGGGACCGCCGGTGTGGAACTTCACCAAGTATCTGGTCGGCGCCGACGGCAGGCTGATCGCCCGGTGGCCGACCAAGATCACGCCCGAGGACCCGCAGATCGTCACCGCGATCGAGGCGGCGCTGCCGGGCTCGTAACTAATCCGGCAGGTCGGGCGGCGCGCTGCGGTACGCGGGCGGCGTGCGCGATAGGCGGATCGGGTTACGGGTCAGGGGCACGGTCGAGCCGTCGGCCGCGGGCACGTCGACGACCGGCTCCATCCCCAGCGAGGCCGCCAGCGCGAACGCGCCGCCCACGTCGTTGACGACGCCGGCGGGCACACGGGCGTCGGTCAGCGCGGCGGCCCAGTCGGCTGCCGGCCGCGCGGCCAGCCGATGCACGAGCACCTCGCGCAGGGCGACGCGATTCTCCACCCGGCGCGCGTTGGCGCGGAAACGCTCGTCGTCGGCCAGTTCCGGCGCGCCCAGGATCTCGCAGAGAGCGGTGAACTGACGGTCGTTGCCGACGGCCAGCACGAGCTCCCCTTCGGCGGCCGGGTACAGCTCATAGGGCGAGATGCTGGGGTGGGCGTTGCCCATCCGCTGGGGAACGACGCCGGCGAGCGTGAACGCCGAGCCCTGGTTGACGAGTGCGGCCAGCAGCGAGGAGAGCAGGTCGACCTCGATGCGCTGGCCCTCGCCGGTCGCGTCACGGTGGCGCAGCGCGGCGAGGATGCCGACCGAGGCGAACAGCCCAGCGAGGATGTCGACGAGCGCGACGCCCACCTTCTGGGGCTCGCCCTCGGGTGAGCCGGTGATGCTCATCAGCCCTCCGAGCGCCTGGACGAGCAGGTCATAGCCGGGCAGGCGCGCGCCCTCGCCGGCCCCGAAGCCGGTGATCGAGCAGTACAGGAGCCCGGGCCGGTCGCCGGCCAGCTGCTCATAGCCGAGCCCCAGCTTGTGCATCACGTCGGGCCGGAAGTTCTCGACGATCACGTCAGACGCGCGCGCGAGGGACAGCGCCTGCTCGCGGCCGGCGGGGTCGTTGAGATCAATCGCGACGCTGCGCTTGTTGCGGTTGACGGCCTGGAAGTACGTGGCACGGCCGTGCTCGTCATACGGCGGCCCCCAGCTGCGCGTCTCGTCGCCGACCCCCGGGCGCTCGACCTTGGTCACCGTCGCCCCCAGGTCGGCCAGCATCATCGTCGCGAACGGCCCCGCGAGCACGCGCGAGAAGTCGAGGATCCGCAACTCGCCCAGGGCAGTGGGTCGTTGGGCGTCAGGCACGGGAAGATGATCGCTGATGATCGCCGCCGCCATCGTGCTGGGCGCCCCCGGCCCACCCCTGCGGGTTATCCTCGCCCGATGAGCGCCAGATACGTACATACCTGCATTCGCGTCCGTGACATCGACGCTGCGACCGAGTTCTACGGGCGGCTCGGCTTCGAGCACCGCGGCCGACTCAACTTCGAGTCGGCCTACAACGTGTACATGGGCCTGCCGAACGACGGAGACGTCCTCGAGCTCACCGTCAACGTCGGGCGCGAGGAGCCGTATGACCTCGGCGAGGGCTACAACCACCTGGCCCTGGTCGTCGATGACCTCGACGGCCTGCTGGCCAGCCTCTCCGAGGTGGGGATCGAGCCCGAGAAGCCGCCGTATGGGGTGGGGGGGACCGATTCCCGTGAGGCGTACCGGATCTGCTTCGTGGCCGATCCCGACGGCTACCGGATCGAGCTGATCGACCATGCGTTTCCCACGCCTCAGGACCCGCCGCACCCCTCGACGACCGGCGGCTGAGCACCCCGCCGGACCGTCCACCCGCAGTGGACGGAACCCTGAGAACTGTTGGGGGCCTGGCACTCCATGCCGTAGACTGCTGACACGATGTCAAACCCGTGGCTGGCCATCGATGTGGCCACCGCTCCGACGCAGAGGGCGCGAGAAGTCAGACGCGCTTGGGAGAGTTTCGTCGGCGATGGCTGGGAGCGATTCCGGGGCGCTGCACAGTCGGGCTTGATTCGCGGTCCGATCTCGGACTCATGGCGCCGTTCGGTGGCCGCCGGCGTCGATCCCTCAGGTGCGCAGGTCGCTCCGGTCGTGATCGATGCCGACGAGGCCTCGGCGCGGTGGGAGATCCACCCGCTGGCCGATATGGCGCCGCTGATCCGCGCCTGCCTGGCGGCCACCGCCGACGAGTCACGCCACCTGATCGTCGTCTCGGACGCCAACGGCGTGCTGCTGTGGGTCGAGGGCAACGCCCGGGTGCGCCTGCGCGCCGCCGACTCGATGAACTTCGCCGAGGGTGCGTTGTGGAGCGAGGGGGGAGCGGGGACCAACGCGATCGGCACCGCCATCGCCGCCGAGCATGCCGTCCAGGTGTTCGCCGCCGAGCACTTCAACGAGGTCGTCCAGGAGTGGACGTGCGCCGCCGCCCCGGTCCATGACCCCGACACCGGACAGGTGATCGGCGTGATCGATCTCACCGGCGAGATGGCGAGCGTGCATCCGCACTCGATGGCCGTCGCCACCGCCACGGCCCAGGCCGTCGAGGCCCACCTGCGCTGCGAGATGCTCGACCGCGATGCGCGCCTGCTCTCGCGCTACGGCGATCAGCTGACGGTGGGCACCGGTCCGCGCGCGCTCATCGCCCCCAGCGGGCGGGTGATCGCCTCACAGCCTCTCGGCTGGCTGCCGGCCGCCCGGCTCACCGTACCCCCGGGCGGGGGCCCGCTCAACCTCGGAAGCGCCACCCTGGCGGTGGCCGAGACGCTCGGTCACGAGGACGCCTATCTGGTGCGCGCCACGCCCGCGCCGTCGCCGAGCGGCGTCATCGTCGACGCCCGCCCGCTGCACCTGAGCCTCCTGGGCCGCGACAGCGGCGAGGCCGAGGTGGCTGGCGAGATCGTCTCGCTGCGCCTGCGCCATGCCGAGATCCTGACGCTGCTGTGCGCCAATCCCGAGGGGCTCAGCAGCGAGGAGCTCTCCGAGGGCGTGTACGGCGACCCCACGCGTGCCGGGAGCATCCGCGTCGAGATCTCCCGCCTGCGCAAGCTGCTCGGCGACTGCATCGAGACCGATCACTACCGGCTGCGTCCCGGCGTGGTGTCCGATGTCGCGCAAGTGTGCGGCCTACTGCACCGTGGCGAGGTGCGCGAGGCCGCGGCCCGGTATCCCGGGCCCCTGCTGCCACGCTCGATGGCGCCCGGCGTGGCGCGGGAGCGAGAGGCGATCGAGGGCTGGCTGCGCCAGTCGGTGATGAGCGCCGGCGACCAGGAGGCTCTGTGGGGCTGGCTGCAGACGACCTCCGGTGGGCGCGACGTGGCGGCATGGCGGCGCCTGCTGGCCAACCTGGCGTTCGCCGATCCGCGGCGGAGCCTCGCAGCGTCGCGCATCGCCCAGCTGCGGGCGCAGGGCAGCCCGGCGCCACCAGTCTGAGAACTCGTGTAACGCCGGTGTAACGCCGCTTGGGCGGTGTGTCCACTACTGTCGGTTGCAGTCGGTTGGCACCCGCCGATCGCACCGGAGTTGGAGAGGGATCATCAGGTGAAGAGCGAGTCCGTGCGCGTGCTCTCGCGCGCCCCTGCCGCTGCATCCAGCCGTAGTCTGAGCACTGCTCGGTCCGTTCTGCGCGTGCTGTCGCTGCTCGTGGAGCGTCCCACCGGCGTGCGCGCCGACGAGGTCGCCGAGGTGTTGGGCAAGTCGATTTCGACCGCTTATTACCTGCTGACCAGCCTGTGCGAGGAGGGCTTCGCCGTCCACGAGGCAAAGGGGGTCTACCGGCCGGCACGCGGGCTCGAGGAACTGACCGCGGTCGCCGAAGAGGAGAGCCCCCTCCACGAGGGGCTCACCGGGACCGTGGACGAGTTGTTCCTGCGCACCCGCAAGCGCTCGTATCTGGGTGTTGTGCGCGCGGGGAGGATCGAGATCACCACCTTCCGCGGCCGCCAGGGTGTGCCGCGGATCCCCGGGCTCAGCAACGAGATCCGCGACAACGCCCACGCGCTGGCGATGGGCAAGGTGGTGCTCGCGCTGCTGGACTCGACCGGCCTGGCGCGCTATGTGGCGCGCGGCCTGAAGTCGTTCACGCCCCACACGATCACCTCGCCGCAGGAGCTCGCCGCCGAGCTCGAGCGGGTGCGCGAAGACGGCTTCGCGGTTGACCGTGAGGAGATGGCCGAGAACTTCTGCTGCATCGCCGCTCCGGTCTTCGATCAGGGCGGCCGCTTCGTGGCCGTGCTCGGACTGTCGGTGACCGCCACGGTGTTCGATGCCGAGGTCGAGCGGCTGGCCCGCGCCGTCATGCAGGTCGCCGCCGGCGCGGCGGAGGCGGCCTCGGAGCCCGCCGCCCCGGCGCATCGTGAGCGGCGCCGCCGCCTGGCGTCGGTCTCATGAATTGCAAGCAGATGCAGAAAGCACGAGCTTCTTGTCAGCGATCGAACGGCGACTTAGCCTCGAGAGTGAGGCCGTGTACGGAAGGTCCGCACACGGTGCACGAGGGAACCCAAAACCAAGGAGTTAAGGGTGAGCAGAGCTAGCATCACGAAGGCTCACAACAAGATCCAGGAACTGTCCTGGGACCCGACATACGTGACGCCCGTCGAGAAGTACTCGACCGACTACACGTTCGAGAAAGCACCGAAGAAGGATCCGCTCAAGCAGGTCCTGCGCTCTTACTTCCCGATGGAAGAGGAGAAGGACAATCGCGTGTTCGGGGCCATGGACGGCGCCATTCGCGGCAACATGTTTCGCCAGGTGCAGGAGCGGTGGATGGAATGGCAGAAGCTGTTCCTCTCCATCATCCCGTTCCCGGAGATCTCGGCCGCGCGAGCGATGCCGCTGACGATCGGGACCGTGCCGAACCCCGAGGTTCACAACGGTCTTGCGATTCAGATGATCGACGAGGTCCGTCACTCGACGATTCAGATGAATCTCAAGCGGCTGTACATGAACCACTACATCGATCCCGCCGGGTTCGACATCACCACGAAGGGCTTCCAGAACTGTTATGCCGGCACGATCGGGCGCCAGTTCGGGGAGGGCTTCATCACCGGTGACGCGATCACGGCAGCCAACATCTACCTGACCATCGTCGCCGAGACGGCGTTTACGAACGTCCTCTTCGTTGCGATGCCCGGTGAGGCGGCCGCCAACGGCGATTACCTGCTGCCGACGGTGTTCCACTCGGTCCAGTCCGACGAGTCGCGCCATATCAGCAACGGGTACTCGATCATCCTGATGGCGCTCGCCGATGAGCGCAACCGGGAGTTGCTCGAGCGCGATCTCCGCTATGCGTGGTGGAACAACCACGCGGTCGTGGATGCCGCCATCGGGACGTTCATCGAGTACGGCACCAAGGACCGTCGCAAGGACCGCGAGAGCTACGCCGAGGCGTGGCGTCGCTGGATCTATGACGACTACTACCGCTCCTACCTGGTGCCGCTGGAGAAGTACGGCCTGACGATCCCCCACGACCTCGTCGAGGAGTCGTGGAACCGGATCTGGAACAAGGGCTACATCCACGAGACGGCGCAGTTCTTCGCGACCGGCTGGTGGGCGAACTACTGGCGGATCGATGGCATGGACGACACCGATTTCGAGTGGTTCGAGTTCAAGTACCCGGGCTGGTATGACAAGTACGGCAAGTGGTGGGAGCGCTACACGGATCTGTCGAAGAAGAACGGCCATGCGCCGATCTGCTTTGACGCCGACACCGACTACGTCTATCCGCACCGCTGCTGGACGTGCATGGTCCCGGCCATGATCCGCGAGGATCTGGTGGTCGATGAGGTCGACGGCCAGGTTCGCACGTACTGCTCGGAGACCTGCCATTGGACCGACGCGGTGGCGTTCCGTGGCGAGTACAAGGGCCGTCAGACGCCCTCCATGGGCAGGCTGACCGGCATGCGCGAGTGGGAGACCGCCTACCACGGGGTCGACCTCGCCGAGTGCCTCCAGCAGCAGGGCTACGTTCGCGACGATGGCAAGACGCTCATCCCGCAGCCGCATCTGGATCTGGATCCGAAGAAGATGTGGACGCTGGATGAGATGCAGGGCATCACGATCCAGAGTCCGAACGTTCTGCTGAACGAGATGTCGGCCGAGGATCGCGAGGCTCACGTCGCCGAGTACAAGCGGGGCGGCCCGGCCGGTCGCAAGCCCGCCGAGGCGAACGCCTAACGGCACAGTGTCGGCAGAGGCGACCGGGCGGGTCCCGACCCGGCCCGGTCGCCTCTTCGACGTTGAGTGAGGGAGAACCGTGGGAGAGAAGTTCAACGTCAGGTTGGAGCCGGTCGGCATCGAGTTCGAGGTCGACGAGGACGAGACGGTACTGCGCGGCGCCTTCCGCCAGGGACTGATGCTCATGCACGGCTGCAAGGAGGGTCAGTGCGCGGCCTGCAAGTCGTTCCTGCTCGACGGCGAGGTCGATCTGGAGCGCTACTCGACGTTCGCGCTCAACGACTTCGAGAAGGAGGAGGGGTGGACGCTGCTGTGCCGCGCCCACGCCGAGACCGACCTCGAAGTCGAGCTCATCAACTACGACGAGGAGATCCTCCGCAGCGGCGTGCCGGAGCAGACGGAGCAACTCCGCGTCGAAACGCTCGAGGCGCTCACCCACGACATCTACCGGCTGGTGCTCGATGCCACCGAGATGAACTACAAGCCGGGCCAGTACGTCGACGTCACGATCCCGGGCTCGGAGGAGATCCGGTCCTTCTCGATGGCCAATCTCCCGAACGGCAAGCTCGAGTTCATGATCAAGGCCTATCCCGACGGGAAGTTCAGCAGCCTGCTGGCGGACAAGAAGATCGAGGAGGGCCACGAGCTCCAGGTCACCGGTCCCTACGGCGTGTTCACGCTGCGGCGCAACAGCGACCGGCCATTGCTGTTCATCGGCGGCGGCGCGGGCATGGCGCCGATCCTGGCGCTGCTGCGGGCCCTTGCCGACCAGGGGTCAGAGCGAAAGGCCGTCTACTACTACGGGGCCCGCGGGCCCAAGGACCTGTTTCACCTGGACGAGCTCCGAGAGCTCGAGGAGCGCTTGGCGAACTTCACGTTCGTGCCGGCGCTGTCGGACTGCGACGAGGAGGAGGACTGGGAGGGAGAGCGTGGGTTGATCACCGATGTGGTGCAACGTTGTGAGCAGGAGCTCAGCGAGATGGACGCCTATCTGTGCGGCCCTCCGCCGATGGTCGACGCCGCCATCGCGATGCTCGATGCCAAGGGCGTCCCCGAGGAACGGGTTTTCTACGACAAGTTCACGACAACCGCGCCGGAATAGCGCGGAGAGGGAGAGAGCAACTCGATGGCAACCGACATAGAAGCTCCTAGCAAGGACGACGCGGTCCCGCCGCCGGTCAAAGAGCGCAGCGTTCCCAAGCCGGTGTTCACCGACGCCGAGGCAGGGGCCCGCGGTGAGTTCCCCTCTTCGACGAGCCGGACGTACAACTACTTCACCCCCGCCAAGCGGCGGGCGACGATCTACGAGGACGTGACCGTCGACATCCAGCCCGACCCCGAGCGCCATCTGCTCCAGGGCTGGGTCTACGGCTTCGCCGACGGCACCGGCGGCTATCCGCAGGAGTGGACGAAGCTCAAGTCGTCTAACTGGCACCAGTTCCTGGATCCCAACGAGGAGTGGGAGCAGACGATCTACCGCAACAACGCCAACGTCGTGCGGCAGATCGGCTCCAACCTGGCCAACGCCAAGGCCGCCCGCGCGTTCGACGGCTGGAACCGCGGCTGGATCAAGACGGTCGAGCGCCACGTGGGCGCCTGGGCGCACGTCGAGCACGGCATCGGCATGCACGTCTACCTGCCGGCTCAGCGTGACGCGCCGACCAACATGATCAACAACGCGATGTCGGTCGCCTCCGCGCACAAGCTGCGCTTCGGCCAGGACCTGATCCTGTACAACCTGGAGCTGACCGAGAACGTCGACGGCTTCGACGGCGACGCCCACAAGGACGCGTGGAACAACGATCCGATCTGGCAGGGCGTGCGTGAGAACGTCGAGGGGATCACCGGCATCCGCGACTGGGCGGAGGCGTTCTTCGTCGCCACGGTCATCTTCGAGCCGCTCGTCGGTGAGCTGTTCCGCTCGGAGTTCATCATGCAGGCGGCCGCCCCCCAGGGCGACTTCGTCACGCCGACGCTGATGGGCGCCGGGGAGTCCGACACCGCACGGGATGCCCGCGTGGCCCGCGCCCTGTACGGGATGCTCGCCCACGACGAGAAGCACGGCGAGGAGAACCAGGCCACGATGATGGGCTGGCTGAAGGAATGGACGCCCAAGAGCCTGGAGGCCGGCCGCGCGATGCAGCCGATCTGGTCGCAGCCGGGCGAGAAGGTCATCCGGTTCGAGGAGTCGCTGGAGCACTCGACGGGCCGCTTCGACGAGATCCTCGGCGAATTCAACCTCAATTCGAAGGAGCTGATCTGATGAGTGAGTCCCCGTTCAAGGAAGACCGCACGGCCTCCAACCGTGCTGGGATCACGCTGATGAACAATCAGGTCGGCTACGTCGTCGCCGACGTGATGCGCCAGCACGACAACGTCACCGTCGAGGTGCTGCCGTCGATGATTCGTGTCGACGGCACCGGCCAGTTCGAGATCAACTATGAGGAGTGCGCCGAGGCGTTGGGCTGGGACGACTTCGGCAACGACGATTTCGAGGAGATCATGTCGACGCACTACGGCCGCATGGTCGTGCTCGACGACAAGATCATCATGTTCGCCAACCCTGAGGACGCGGCCGAGTACATCAGCTTCGACCTGAAGGCCACGAGCTAGCCCCGGAGGCATCTATGTACAGCAAGGACGGAAAGCAGTACTTCATCGTTGACAGCCACATCCACATGTGGGATGCGAGCCCGGAGAACTGGGTCAAGGGCCAGGAGCAGTACGCCAAGGGGTGGATCGAGTGCTTCCACGCCTACATGGGCCTCGGCCCGCCGGAGACGCACTGGCCGATCGAGAAGTTCATGAAGTACTCCGAGCAGGACTTCGTCAACGACGTGTTCGAGGACGGCGGCGTCGACGTCGGCATCTTCCAGTCCACGTATCTGAAGGAGTGGTACTCGACCGGCTTCAACACGGCCGAGGCGAACAACAAGATGGTCGAGAAGTATCCCGACCAGCTGATCGTCAACGGCCGGTGGGATCCGCGTGAGGGCGAGGCCGGGCTCAAGCAGCTCGAGGAGGACGCCAAGCGTTACAACCTCCAGGGCTGCAAGCTCTACACGGCCGAATGGCGGGACGGTTCGCGCGGCTGGACGCTGGCCGACGAGGAGTGCAAGCCGTTCTATGAGAAGTGCAAGGAGCTTGGGATCAAGAACCTGCACGTCCACAAGGGCCCGACGATCTGGCCGCTGGACAAGGACGCGTTCGATGTCAAGGACGTCGATCATGCGGCGACGGACAACCCCGAGCTCAACTTCATCGTCGAGCACGTGGGCCTGCCGCGGATCGAGGACTTCTGCTTCATGGCGACGCAGGAGCCCAACGTCTATGCCGGCCTCTCGGTCGTCGTCGGCGGTCTCATGCACGCGCGTCCGCGGTTCTTCGCCAAGGTGATGGGCGAGCTGCTGTTCTGGGTCGGTGAGGACAAGATGCTGTTCGGCTCCGACTACGGCATCTGGGAGCCCAAGTGGCAGATCGAGGGTTTCCTCAACTGGGACTTCCCCGACGAGGAGTACTCCGACTACCCGCGGCTCAACGAGGACGGCAAGCGCAAGATCCTCGGGCTCAACGCCGCCAAGCTGTACGGCATCGACGTGCCGAAGGCGCCGGGCGTGTCGGCGGGGACGCCGGCGGCCGAGGACGACGCTCAGCTGGTCGAATCGGCATGAGCCACGAGGCCTCCACTCACGCGGAGGCCGGTAGCGCAAGCGCTGGTCAGACGGCCTCCGCCCGATCCGGGGCGGGGGCCGCTGGCGCTCTCCGCGAGCAGGTCCTCGACGCGCTCAGCGCCGTCTACGATCCCGAGCTCGATGAGCCGATCACGTCGCTTCGGTTCATCACCTCGTGTGACGTGAGCGCCGACGGCGACGTCGAGGTCCTGCTGCGGCTGCCCACCCCGCAGTGCGCGCCGAACTTCGCGTTTCTGATGGCGTCCGACACCCGCCGCGTCGCGCGCGCGGTGCCGGGCGTGCGCAACGTCGCCGTGACGCTCGAGGACCATTACACCGGCGACGAGATCAACGCGGCGATGAACGGCGGCCAGGGTTTCACCGGGGCGTTCCCCGGCGAGACCGACGATGACGATCTCGAGGCGCTGCGCGAGCTGTTCACCCGCAAGGCGCTGATCGCGCGCCAGGCGACGGTGTGCCAGGCGATGCTCGCCGGCGGGGCCACCGCCGAGGAGGTGACGGGCGCGACCGTCGCCCAGCTGCCCGACTCTGCCCGAGGCGCGCCGCGGCCTGGAGCTGCGACGGCTGCTGAAGATCCCGACGACGCCCGGGTCGCCGGCGTTCGTGCTGCCCAACGGCGACCCGGTGACCGCCGACCAGCTCAGCCGCTGGCTGCGGATGGCCCGGTTGGTCCAGACCAGCCTCGAGGCCAACGGCGGCATCTGCCGCTCACTACTGCAAGTTCGCCACAACCTGGCGACCGAACCTGAGGAGAGTGCAGCATGAAGGCAGCGAGGCTCCACGCCTATCACGACGCGTTGAAGCTCGACAGCGTCGATGAGCCCAAGGCCGACGGCCCGTTCGATGTGATCGTCCGCATCGGCGCTGCCGGTCTGTGCCGGACCGACCTGCACATCCAGGAGGGCCAGTGGGCGGAGAAGTCGGGGGTCGAGCTGCCCTACACGCCCGGACACGAGAACGCCGGCTGGGTCCACGAGATCGGCTCGGGCGTGACCAACGTCGAGGTCGGCGACACGGTGATCGTGCATCCGTTCATCTCCTGCGGTCTGTGCATCCCCTGCCGAGTCGGCGACGACATGCACTGCCTCAACGGCTCCTTCCCCGGCATCAACCGCGACGGCGGGTTTGCCGACTTGCTCAAGACCTCCGCCCGATCGGTGGTCAAGCTCGACACCGGGCTCGAGCCCAAGGACATCGCCGCGCTCGCCGACGCCGGCCTGACCGCGATCCACGCCGTCAAGAAGGCGATTCCCGTGCTCGGCGCGGGCACCAAGGTCGTCGTGATCGGAGCCGGCGGACTGGGCCACATCGGCATCCAGTGCCTGAAGGCCTACACCCCGGCCGAGGTGATCGTCGTCGACCCGTCCGAGAAGGCGCTGGCGCTGGCCGGCGAGATGGGCGCCGACACGACCGTGCAGGTCGACGGTCAGAAGCACGTCGACACCGTCAAGGAGATGACCGACGACCTCGGCGCCGAGGCGATCATCGACTTCGTCGGCGAGAAGGGCGCGATCGAGGACGGCATCAACATGGTCCGCGACGGCGGCTTCTACTACGTGATCGGCTACGGGGAGAACATCAACATCCCGACGATCGACGTGATCTCCCGCGAGATCTCGTTCATCGGCAACCTCGTCGGCACCTACAAGGACCTCGTCGACCTGATGACGCTGACGGCCCAGGGCAAGGTCACCCTGCACACCTCGACGTATCCGCTGGACGCGATCAACGACGCGATGGCCGACCTCGACGGCGGCCGGCTGCAGGGCCGCGGAATCCTCATACCGGCAGGGAGCTAAATATGGGAAAGATCATCTTCTTCAACCACGAGGCCCGTCAGCTGCTGGCGGCGGGCGTCGACGAGCTCGCCGATACGGTCAAGGTCACGCTCGGGCCCAAGGGGCGCAACGTCGTGCTCGAGCGCCTGACCGGCGCACCCATGATCACCAACGACGGGGTCTCGATCGCGCGCGAGATCGAGCTCTCCAACCCGCTGAAGAACATGGGCGCCCAGCTGGTCAGAGAAGTTGCCAACAAGACGAGCGAGCTCACCGGCGACGGGACGACGACCGCCACCCTGCTGGCCCAGGCCATCGTCCGGGAGGGGATGAAGGCGCTTGAGGAGGGAGCAAACCCGATGCTGCTGCGCCGCGGCATCGAGGACGCGACCGAGCTGGTCGTGGCCGAGCTGCGGCGCGGCGCCCGGGATGTCTCCGGGATCGACGACCTCACGCACGTGGCGACGATCGCCGCCAAGGAGGACGAGCGCATCGGCATCGCCGTCGCGACGGCGCTCGAACGGGTCGGGCCCGAGGGTGTGGTCACGATCGAGGAGGCGCCGCTGCCGGGGATCGAGGTGGAGTTCGTCGAGGGCATGCACGTCGACAACGGCCACTTCTCGCCCTACCTCGTGCAGGACACCTCCCGGATGGAGACGGTCTTCGAGAACCCGCTGATCCTGCTGACGAACAAGGCGATCACCCGCGTGCAGGACCTGATGCCCACGCTCGACGCGGTGATGAAGAACCCGCGGCCGCTGATCATCTTCGCCGAGAAGGTGGATGGCGCGGCGCTCGGGCTGCTCGTGCAGAACAACCAGCACGGCACGCTCAAGGCAGTCGTCGTGCGTGCTCCGGGCTTCGGCCATCGCCGGATCGCCCACCTGCACGACCTGGCGGCGTTCACCGGCGGAGAGGTGATCTCCGAGGATGCCGGGCTCAGCATGCAGAACGTCAAGCCCGAGACATTCGGCTCGGCCCGCCGGGTCGTGGTCACCGATGACGCCACCGTGCTCGTCGAGGGCGCCGGAACCACCGAACAGATCGACGCCCGGCTCGCCCAGATCCGGATCGAGCTCGAGCGTGCCACCCAGGACACCGACATCGACGTGCTGCGCGAGCGGCTGGCCAAGCTCTCGAGCAGCCTGGCGGTGATCCACGTCGGCGGGGCCACCGAGCCCGAGCTCAAGGAGAAGTTCCGCCGCACCGAGGGTGCCGTGGCGGCCAGCCGGGCCGCGGTCAGCGAGGGGATCGTCACCGGCGGCGGCACGGCGCTGCTGCGCGCCGCTCCGGTGCTCGACAACACGGGCCTGGAGGGCGACTACCTCCGCGGCGCCCAGATCATCCAGAAGGTGCTCTCCGAGCCGATGTTCTGGGTCGTCCACAACGCCGGCTACGACGGCCAGGCGGTCATCGACCAGGTGCTGACGATGCCCGAGGGCCACGGCCTCAACGCGCTCACGGGTGAATTCGGCGACCTGTACGAAGACGGCGTGATCGATCCCCTGCGGGTGACGCGGCTGACGATCCAGCACGCCGCCTCGGTCGGCGCGCTGCTGCTCACGACCGAGGCGCTCGTCGCCGAGGAGCTGATCGCCCAGCCGGGCGCGATCATCGCCCCCGGGTTCGGCGACCTCGCCGAGGGGCTGGCCCGCCCGTCCTCGCCGGTCTGAGCCCTACGGGTACAGCAGGCGGCTCTCGCGCCGCACCACGAACTGGTCGCGGTGCTCGACGAAGTCGGTGACGATCGCGGCGAACGCCTCCGGACGATCGCCGTCGATCGCGTGGGCGGCGTCGTAGACGATCACGAACTGACAGTTGGGCAGGAGCTCGCGATACAGGCGGCCGTACTCGGCGGGGGTGATCCGGTCCTCGGAGCCGAACAGCACGAGCGTGGGAACGTTGAGCTCGCGCATCGCCGCCTCCAGCTGCGGGTCGCGGGGCGGGACCACGAGGCGGTCGACGAGCACGCGCTGCTTGGCGATCACGCCCGGGTGGCGGCATCCCGCCCGCCCCGCCGCCCGGCCGGCGTTCCGGGTGGGCGTAGAGCAGCTCCGGGGTCGCTTCCCGCCGGGGGCCGAACAGAATCGCGGCCGGGGCAGCCAGGACGAGCGACCGCAGCCGTTCGCGGTCGGGCATCTCGATGGCGAGCCACAGCGCCAGGCGTCCGCCGAACGACGTGCCCCACAGATTGAAGCGGTCGATGCCGATCGCGTCGATCGCAGCGCCCATCGTGGCTGCCAGATCGGCCATCGTCCGGGAGCGCGCGTTGACCGGCGAGTCGCCGAACCCCGGCGCCTCGAAGGCGATCACGCGGTGGCGCTCGGTCAGCAGCTCGTGGGCGGCGGAGATGCGCAGCCCGCCGGCGCCGTGAAAGCACACCAGCGCCGGCCCGTCGCCCGCCTCGGCGTAGCGGATGTCGAATCCGTCGGCGTCGACTCGTCGCTCGGCGAAGACACTCACAGCTCGTGCATCCGCGGGAGCACCCGTTCGCCGAACAATTCGATGGCCCGCCGGCGCTTGTCCGGCGACGGGGCCGATGAACGCCAGCTCGAGGATCCCGCGCCCAGCTCCTGTCCGACCGACCGGACCTGGCGCAGGACCGTGTCGGGCGCCCCGGCCAGCAGCTGGCCGGTGTCCAGACGCTCCCGCAGATCCCCGGCAGACGCCACCCGGGCACGCTGGGCGGCGGTGTCACGGCCGTAGTAGCCGGCGCCGGCCACGGCCTCGTCGATCGCGGGATTGGCCATGCTCAGCGCGCCCACCGGGCGATCGGGCGTGGCGAAGGGCGCGCAGTCGGCCCACGCCGCCTCGTCGCTGTCGGCCACGTGGACGGCCGCCCGGTAGAGCACCTGCTCGCGCCCGGGCTCCCAGCCGTGGCGGGCGGCTGCCTCGCGGTAGACGCGCAACGAGTCCCTCGCGCGCGGGACGGTGGTGACCGCCAGTCCGGCGCTGATGCGGTGCGCGGCGGCGAACTCCGCCATCTCCGGGCTGGAGACCGACATGAAGATCGGCGGGTGGGGCGCCTGCACGGGGCGCGGCCAGATCGAGATCGTGCGGTATTCGTAGTAGCGGCCGAGCCAGCCGAACGGCTGGGGCTCCGTCCACGCGCGCACGATCAGCGCCAGGGCCTCGGTGAAGCGCTCGCGCGACTCGGCCGGGTTGACGCCGTAGGTGACGTATTCGTTGGAGGTCCCGCGCAGCATGCCGGCGATCACCCGTCCCCCGGTGAGCGTGTCGAGCATCGCGAACTCTTCGGCGACCCGCACCGGGTTCTGGATCGGGATGTTCGATCCGAGCAACGCGATCCGCGCCCGCTTGACCCGCTCGGCGACGGCGGCGGCCATCACCATCGGGTTCGGCGTCAGCGACCCGGGGGCGTAGTGATGCTCGGCAACGCTGACCCAATCGAATCCGACCTCGTCGGCCAGCTCGAAGAATTCCAGCGCGCGCCGCATCGACGCCTGCGCGGTCTCGGCGTCGTAGCCGGCGGCGGCCACCGGCCAGCCCTGTGCGCGACCGGCCGCTCATACGGCACGATCGAGAACAGGGCGGCCTTCACGACGCTGGCGAGCTACTCGGACTGGCGTCCGAGCGTGGCCACGAAGCGATCGATCCGCCGCCGCTCGTCATCGCTCAGCGGCATTCAGTCTGCACGAGCAGCGTCATCGGGCCGCGGTCGTGCGCCCACTGCGTGGCGGTCTCGCTGAAGTTCGCGCCGACCCACACCAGCGGCAGCGCCTCGGCGTACTCGATGACCGTGTGCTCCTGGCGCTCGGCGTCGGCTTCGCCGCGGACGACGGCCACGCTGACCGCGTCGAGCGCGCGGGCGACGTCATCGATCGCGGCCAGGCCGCCGTCGGCGGGCAGCAGCGCGATCTCGCCCTCACGCAGCATCTCGCGCGCCCACCCCCCCGGCGCACCGGCCAGCGCGGCGGGTACGCACACAAAGCGAAAGCTCGACGAGGCCACGGCTGACGACGCTAGCGAACCCGGCGCACGCCGCGGGGGTCGAGGTCTAGCTGGGGTCGGCGGGCGGCGGAGCGGCGGGAGCCGGTCCGCCGGCGGGGGCCGGAGCAGCGGCGGACACCTCGGCCGTATCGCACCACCGGCCGAGCGCCCGGCGCCCGACGAGCGTCAGCTCGCCGTCGGCCTTGATCCAGTCGCGGCCCCGCAGCTCGGACACGCGCTCGGCGGCGTCGACGGGAGCGGGTCCCTCGCCGGTGCTCGCCAGCATGTTCGAGCCGGGACGCACCGTCCAGCGTCCGGAGTCCAGCGCGCTCAGCGCGAGGCCCTGCGCAGCGGTCGGCAGATCAAGCGGGTGAGGGCCGGGTCGCGAGGGCCGCGCGGCGCACACTCGTCGACGAGCGGGGGCTCGGCGGGGCGACCGGGCTTGCCGTGTTGGGCTCGCGGACCGGCTCGTCGGGCTGGCGCCCGAACAGCTCCTCGCCGCCCTCGACGTGATCGTTGATCCATTGCCCGGCGGCCTCGGCGAACTGGCGGGCCCGTTCACCGTCGACCCCGAGGGTCTCGGCGACGTCGTCGATGTTGCGCTCGACCGCGCCGCTGATCTCCTTGGCGATCGCTCGCAGTCGATCTTCGAAATCACTCACTCCACAGAGGATAGGCGGTCCAGCGCCGGCTGGGGTACTTTTGCTCTCGCGAGCTCGCAGCGCAGGAATGCGTCGACCACCTGTGGGTCGAACTGGGTCCCGGCGCCGGCCCGCAACTCGGCCAGCGCGGTCTCGGTGCCGAGCGCGCGGCGGTAGGCGCGATCGGAGGTCATCGCGTGATAGGAGTCGCACACCGCGATGATCCGCGCGCCCTGGGGGATCTGCTCGGCGCAGAGCTGATCGGGATAGCCGGTGCCGTCCCAGCGCTCGTGCGAGGAGCGGACCAGCGGGGCGACGTCGGCCAGCGCCGGGGAGGAGGCGATGATCCGCTCGCCGGCCACGGTGTGCTGCCGCATGAGCGCCCATTCGCCGTCGCTCAGCGCTCGCGGCTTGCAGAGGATCGCCTCGGGAATCGCCATCTTGCCGATGTCGTGCAGCTCGGCGGCGATCCGCACGCGCTCCACCACGGCGGGGCTGCAGCCGAGCTCGTGCGCGACCTCCTCGGCCAGGCGACCGACGTCGTCGAGGTGGTTGGAGAGCTCGGGATCGCGCTGGGCGAGCGCCGAGAGCAGCGCGCTCTTGACCTCGTGGGCGGCGCCGGCGCTGCGCACGCCGTGCTTCTCGGCGTACATCCGCTGGTCGGCCAGGCGCAGGGCCTCGTCGACGTCGTCGGTGTCCTCGGGCAGGCGCACGCTGCCCAGCGAGGCCGAGATCGCAAAGCCGTCGCCGTGATCGGTGAGCACCGCCGACGCGGCCCGCAGCAGGACGTCGCCCTGGTCGCCGCCGGGCAACAGCGCGCAGAACTCGTCTCCGCCCATCCGGTACACGCTCGCCGGTGCCGCCAGCACGGCCCGCAGCGCGGAGGCGAGGCGCGTGAGCAGCGCATCGCCGGCGGCGTGGCCGAAGCTGTCGTTGTAGCTCTTGAAGCCGTCGAGGTCGAACAGCGCGAGGATCATCGGCGCCGGCTGCGGATCGTCGAGCCGGTTGCGCAGGGCGCTCGACAGGGCGCGCCGGTTTCCCAGACCGGTGAGGGGATCGGTGAAGGCCTCGTCGCGCGTGCGCTCCAGCGTCGCCTGGTGGGCGCGAAAGGTCAGCGCCAGACGCGCCAGCACCGACAGCAGCGCGCAGCAGCGAGCCCGACCGCCGGCATCGACACGTCCATGACCGTGCCGGTCACCAGCACGCTCAGGCTGAGCAGCGCACAGCCGATGGGAACGCTGATCAGCGGGCGGTAGCGAATCTCCGTCCGGCGACCCCGCGGCGCGGTCCAGGCGGCGGCGGCGAAGCAGATGGCGATCGTCCACCAGCCCGGGTCAAACGGGCCGCCGGACTGCCAGGTGCCCTCGGCGACCTTGATGAGATAGATCGTGTCCGACGCCCAGAAGCAGATGATGCCCGCGCCGAGCATGGAAAGCGGCGATCCAGGCGGCGCCCGCCGATCGCCAGCAGGCCGCAGATGAGGCCCAGCATCAGCAGGTCGGCCACCGGATAGGAGAGGTTGGTCGCCACGGAGATCGGCTGGCCGCCGACCGCTTGGAGGACCGGCTTGAACACCACGGCGGCGCTGACGGCGCCCGCTCCGAGGCCGGCCGTGATGCCGTCGAGCAGCAGCGTCTTGGGAAGGCCCCGGATCCGCGTCCGCGCGAGCACCACCACCCCGGTGAACACCAGCGGCGGCAGCGACAGGTAGCCGACGTCGGCGAGGGAGGGCACCGGCGGCGAGGCGTCTGACCACAGGACCGCGGTGAAATACAGCTCGCCCAGGACCCAAGCACTGACGCCGAGTCCCAGCAGCAGCCATGCCGTGCGCTCGTCAGGTCGCAGCACCGCGCGCGCGAGGATGAGCGCGGCGCCCGCGCCCATCACCACGAGGTGCAGCCACTTGACGGGACCGACCGGGATCCAGCGCAGGCCGAGCGCGTGTAATTCGCATGCCGCCACCCAACCGCCGAGAACGACCAGGGCGACGCGGATGGGCCGGGGCATGGATAACTGCTCGGCCGCTGGCGGGCGAACTTGAGCGACTGCGCTGAAAAGTGTCCGTTCGGCCAACGCGATGGCTACGGTCGACAGATGCCCGACTCCAAGCCCCACATCCTCGTCATCGTCGGCACCACGCGCGACGGGCGCTTCAGCGAGCGTCCGGCAGCGTGGCTGGACAGCCGGCTGGCCGCGCGCCCGGATCTGAGCTACGAGCTCGCCGACCTGCGCGATTTTCCGATGCCGTTCTACGAGCAGGAGCGCCCGCCGGCCTACGGCCACCGCGACTACCCGCCGGAGATCGACCGCTGGGCGCGTACGGTTGACGGCGCCGACGGCTACCTGGTGATTACCTCCGAGTACAACCACGGCTATCCAGCATCGCTGAAGAACGCCCTGGACCAGGTGTTTCCCGAGCTCAACCGCAAGCCGATCGCCTTCGCCGGCTACGGCAACGTCGGTGGGGCGCGCGCGATCGAACAACTGCGCCTCGTCGCCGTCGAGCTCGAGATGGCCCCGCTGCGCCACGCCATCCACATCCTCCCCGACGTGATGATTCCCGCGAGGCGCTCAGAGCCGTTTGACCCGGAGCTGCTGGCCCCGCTGGACGACCGTCTGACGCGCGTCCTCGACGACCTGGTGTGGTGGGCGCGGGCCCTGGCCGCCGCGCGCCAGGCGACGGCGAAGCCGCCGGCGTGACGCCGACCGGCGACTGAGCGCGGCCGCCGCTAGACGAAGCGCTTGACGAACGTCAGCGCGGTGTCGGCGACCTCGGGCCAGCCGCTGTCGATCGTCAGCGCGTGGCCCCGGTTGGGAACCTCTGTGATCTCCGTTACCCCGTAGTGGCGATGCTGGCGTTTGAACGACGCGTTGGTGATCGCCCACGGGACGGTGTGGTCGGCGCCTCCGGAGATGAACAGCAGCGGGCCGCGATCGCCGTGGTCGGGGACCTTGGCCTCGGTGAACGGATTGAAGTTGGCGGTGGCGGCCTGGAACAGGGGAGCGCCCGGCGCCGCCACGTGGAACTCGTCGTAGAGCTGATGGGCCTCGGCGTCTGCGACGGCGTTGGCCCAGCCGTAGCGGAACTGATCGAAGGTGAGCGTCACCGCGCGCTTGCGATTGGCTGGGTTGGCGAGCACCGGCATGGCCGAGCGCAGCGAGGAGATCGGAAGCGGCAGCACGCCGCGGAACGGCGCCGGGTCGATCGCCACTGTGGCCGCGCTCAGTCCTCGGCCGGCCGTGATCTGGGCGAGCAGGCCGCCGAACGAGTGACCGATGACGACCGGCTTGGCCGACAGCCCGCCGATCACCTCGGCGACGTGGTCGGCCACCTGGCCGACCGTCTTTCCGGCGAACACGTCGGGGTTGGCCCGGGCCTGCTCCACGGTCTCGGGGTCGTCCGGCCACGACGGCGTCAGCGCCGCGAAGCCGGCCTCCTCAAACGTCTGCGCCCAGCGCTGCCAGCTGGAGGGCAGCAGCCACAGGCCGTGGATGAAGACGACCGGCGTGCGGCCGGACGTATTGGCCGACTGCACCTGCTCGGATTCACGCTGTGTGATCGCCATCCGCTTCTCCCGTCCCCTTCGGTCGTGGTTCTACTCGTCCAGCAGGCCCTTCTCGCGCATCTCGGACTGGGCCTGCTCTGACTTCTCCAGACCGGACATCCCCATGCCCTTGAGCACCGCCTCGGTCTTGGAGAACTGCACGTCACGGTAGTCGACGATCTCCAACTGGTTGCCGCTCGGATCGCGCACGCGCAGCGAACCCGACCGCGCCACGTCGAATCCGGCCTCGACCAGCGCGGCGCGCAGCGCCTCCTTGTCGTCGACCACCAGCCCGACGTGGCGATCACCGTCGGGGGTGACCTGATCGGCGACGCTCAGCGCGATGAACTGGTCGCCGAGATCGATGAAGGCCATGCGTTTGCGGCGCCCGCGCAGGCGCATTTCGAAGAAGCGCTCGTAGAAGGCGAGGGTCGCGTCGAGGTCGGTCACCTCGAAGGCGATGTGGTTGATGCCGATGGCGTGAACGGTCATGACATGGAATCCTGACGGATGACGGTGCTGGTCACCGACAGGGCGTTCAGCGTCAGGCCGCCGTCGATCACGAGCTCCTGACCGGTGACGCTGCCGGCCGCCGGCGAGGCGAGGAAGGCGGCGGCGGCCGCGATCTCGGCGGGCTCGACGAGTCGTCCGGTGGGGATTCGCTGCCGCCACGCCTCGATGATCGCGTCCGGCATCGCCAGAACCCCCGAGCTGGCGACGAGCCCGGGGAGGATCGCGTTGGCCGTGACGCCATGTCCGGCGTTCTCGGCGGCGACCGTCTTGACCATTCCCAGGAGTCCCGCCTTGCTGGCGCTGTAGGCGACCTGGGCCGGCATCCCGAAGGCGGCGGCGACGCTGGAGATGACGACGATCCGCCCGAAGCGGCGCTCGCGCATCCCCGGCAGGCACGCCTGCACGACGCGGAAACTGCCGGTGAGGTTCACCTCGATGTCCTCGCGCCAGCGCTCGAGCGCGAGCGTGTGGGCGGCACCGAAGATCGTCGGCAGCCCGGCGTTGGCCACGAGCACGTCGACGTCGTGCAGGTCGGGCAGCTCGTCGGTGGTGACATCGACGGTGAACGTGCACCCCGGGTCGCGATCGAGCGTGATCACGTCCAGGCCGTCGGCGGCCAGGCGCGTGGCGATCGCGGCCCCGATCCCGCCCGGCCGAGCGGCCCCGGTGACGAGTGCCCGCAACCGCTCGGTCACGACGGTGGCAGCGCGGCCGGCGCGCTGAGCTGGTCGCGCAGCTGGCGCTTGAGCAGCTTGCCGGACGCGTTCTTGGGCAGCTCGTCGACCAAGTGGACCGACTTGGGCACCTTGTGGGCGGCCAGGCGCTCCCGCGCGAACGCGATCAGCTCCGCGGGTGAGACCGGCTCCCGAGCGACGACGACCGCGGCGATCGCCTCGATCCAGCGCTCATGCGCCAGCCCCACGACGGCCACCTCGGCGACCGCCGCATGCTCGTAGATCGCGTCCTCGACCTCGCGCGAGGCGACGAGCACGCCGCCGGTGTTGATCACGTCCTTGATCCGGTCGACCACGTAGAGATAGCCCTCGGCGTCGATCCGGCACAGGTCGCCGGAGTGAAACCACCCACCCCGAAACGCCTCGGCCGTCTCCTCGGGCTTGCCCCAGTAGCCGGTGCACAGCTGGGGCGAGCGGTACACGACCTCGCCCACCTCGTCGGCGGCGACGTCGTTGAAGTCCGGGTCGACGACCCGCGTCTCCACGAACAGCACGGCGCGGCCGACGGAGTCCGGGCGCTGCGCGTGCTCCTCGGGACGCAGCACGGTGGCCAGCGGGCCGATCTCCGACTGGCCGAAGCAGTTGTAAAAGCCGGCGTTCGGCAGCCGCGCCTGGAGCTTGTGCAACACCGGGACGGGCATGATCGAGGCGCCGTAGAAGGCCTTGCGCAGGCCACCGAGGTTGGCGTCGGCCAGCCGCGGATGGTTGGCCACGCCCACCCACACCGTCGGCGGGAAGAACAGCGAGTCGATGCCGTCGCGCGGCACGCGGGTGAAGATCTCGTCAAGGTCGGGCGCCTCCAGCAGGTGGTTGGTCGCGCCGACCGCCAGCGCCGGCATCAAGAAGCAGTGCATCTGTGCCGAGTGGTAGAGCGGCAGCGCGTGGAGCGGGACATCGCGCTCGGAGAGCTCGAACGCGACGATCGCCGAGACATACTCGTGCACGAGCGCCCGGTGGGTGAGCATCGCCCCCTTGGCCTGCGAGGTCGTGCCCGACGTGTAGAGCAGCTGCACCAGGTCCTCATCGCTCACGCCCTCCTCTTCGTGCACGGGACCCTCGGGATCGAGCGCCCAGGTGAGCACGTCGTTCTCGGCGGCCGGTCCGTCGCGCAGGGTTGCGCGAGTTACCCCGCCGAGGCGGGCCGCCACCTCCTCCACGGCCTCAAAGAGCGACGGGTCGATGAACGCGGCCCGCGGCTCGGACTGGGTGAGCAGATAGGTGAGCTCATCGCGGCGGGCGTTGAAGTTGACGGGCACATGCACGAGACCGGCCCGCGCGCAGCCCAGATACAGCAGCAGGTAGGCGTCGGAGTTCTTGCCGTACGCCGCCACCCGGTCACCGGGCTCAAGACCCTGCGCCAGCAGCCGCGCGGCCACACGGCCGGCCGCGCGGTCGAGCTCGGCGTAGGTCCAGCGGCGGTCGGCGAACGTCAGCGCGAGCTTGTCGGGCAGGCGCGTCGCCGAGCGCGTGAGCACCCGGCCGATCGTGCTCGGATAGCCGGGTGCGCCGCTCACGTGGCAACCATAACTTCAGCCGGTCGTCAACACCATGCGGAAGCGTGCGTCGCCGCTCATCATCTTCTCGTAGGCCTCCGCCGCTTGCTCCAGCGGCAGCGTCTCGATCATCGGCTTGACGCCCTGCAGCACGCTGAAGGCGAGCGTGTCCTCGGAGTCACGCGAGGTGCCCGACGCGTGGCCGCGCAGACCCTTGGCGCCGGCGATGAACGCCGCCGCCGGGACCTCGATCGGATTCATGTCGGCACCGACGACGAGCAAGGTGCCGTTTGGCCGCAGGCCGCCGAACACCGCGGCCATCGCGCTCGCGCTCGTCACCGTGGAGAGGATGACGTCGACGCCGCCCAGCGCGAGGAGCGCCTCGGCCGGGTCGCCAGCTGTGCTGTCGACGTAATGGTGGGCTCCGAGCTGGCGGGCGAGCTTCTCCTTGGCGGTCCCGCGGGCCACGGCCACCGTCTCGAAGCCGAGCTTGGCGGCGAACTGCACCCCGAGATGGCCGAGGCCGCCGACGCCCAGCACCGCCACCCGCCCGCCGGCGGGGGCGCCGCTGCTCGCGCAGCGCGTTGAACGTGGTGATGCCCGCGCACAGCAGCGGCGCGGCATCCTCGAAGCCGATGTCGTCGGGCATTGAGGCCAGCGCCGAGGCACGCACGACGACGTAGTCGGCATATCCGCCATCCATCGTGACGCCGGGGATGCCCATGTTCTCGCAGTCGATCAGCGAGCCGCGGCGACACCACTCGCAGTAGCCGCAGTTGCCGCCGAACCAGCCGACGCCCACGCGCTGGCCGACCTCCCAACCCTGGACATGCTCGCCGAGAGCGGTGATCTCGCCGGCGATCTCGTGACCGGGGACGAGCGGATAGGACACCCCCGGATAGCCCCCCTCCTTGGCGAACACGTCGCTGTGACAGACGCCGCACGCGTGGACCCGCACGAGGGCTTCGCCGAAGCCGGGCTCCGGGACCTCGCGCTGCTCGAGTTCGAAGTCGCTGCCGGGCTCCTTGACCACTATCGCTCTCATCGTTGCCATCACTGGCCTCTCTCTTGGAATTCTCAGAAGTTCGGTACTCATCGAACATAGCCACGGCACAATGAGGCGATGCCGATCACCCCCCGCATGTTCGGAGACCGTGGGCGCCGCCGGGCGGCGTCGCTGGGAATCGATCCCGACCGCCTGCCTCCCGGCCAGTCGCCGACCGTCAAATGGCCGGTGCTCACCGTCGGCGGAACCCCGCGGGTGCCCACCGGCGAGTGGCTGCTGTCGGTCGACGGCGCGGTCGCCGAGCCCTACGTGCTCGACTGGGAGGCGCTGATGTCCGAGCCGGCGACCGACTGGTCCGGCGACATCCACTGCGTCACGCGCTGGTCGAAGTTCGGCATGGCTTGGCGCGGCGTCGACGTGCGCACGCTGATCGACCGGGCGGGGCCTGCTCCGAAGGCCAGCCACCTGCTGGCGCACTGCTACGGCGGCTACACGACGAACCTGCCGCTCACCGACGTGCTGAAGCATCCCGCCCTGATTGCCTACCAGGCCGACGGCGCGCCGCTCGAGGCCGATCACGGCGGTCCGGCGCGGCTGCTCGTGCCCCACCTGTACCTGTGGAAGTCGGCCAAGTGGATCGAGCGTCTGGAGCTCCTCGATCACGACCAGCTCGGCTTCTGGGAGCGCAACGGCTATCACCACCGCGGCGACCCGTGGCGCCAGGAGCGACACAGCGTCGACGACTACGTGGCCCGCACGAGGCGGCGCGAGGTGCGGCGGGCGGCTTCGTCGGCGGTTGAGTAGCGCAATCGATTCGTTGCCGGCGTTGGCGCGGGCGGGCGGGTGTGCTCGCACGTGATCGGAAACCGACATGCATGGAGCACACCACGGCTGGCGGTTGAAATCGCGCAACAGAATGAGCGGTTTCGCGCCCGTCGTGCGCGTGCAGTTCGGTCTATCCGACCACAGCCGATCGTGGTGTCGCGCGATCGCGACCGGTCGACCTACCGCGCAACATTCGCGACGATTTCCGACGCGCATGTTGCCACCTGGCGTGTCGGTACGGACGGGTGCAACACCATGATCGGCTTACGCGCCCAGGGACCCCAAGCATGTCCCCGATCCGGGGGCGTCAGCCGTGACGGGTCGCGCTACCCACTCACGCCCGTTCACCACCACATCGCGTCCGATGGCAGCAACGCCCGCGCCCCCGCGCCGAGAAACCGTTTTCAGAGGTCGAGGGCGTCCGGGGGCTTGGGGCCCCACGGGAAGCTGAGCAGCGTGTCGAGGAATGCGCTCGTCAGGGGAGTCCACTCGCCCCGGGTGAAGGCACACACCTCGCGCACCGGCCTCGGGGTCGCCGGGCGCACGAGTCGCTGGAGGGCGACGGGAACGATGTGCTCGGGCACGAGCGCGGGGCCGAGGCCGGCAGCCGCGAACAGGGGCGCGGCCGCCACCTGGCTGGTGCGCACGGCGACCCGCGGCGAGAATCCCGCGGCGGCGCAGCAGAAGTCGACCACGGCGGCCAGCCCGGTCGCGCGGACGAAGTGCACCCAGCGGCGCTCGGCGAGCTCGGTGAGCGCGACCGCCTCGAGCTCGAGCAGCGGGTCGCCGTCGGGCAGCACGAGCACCATCTCCTCCCAGCCCAGCCGCTGGACCTCGCCGCTCCAGTCCTGGGGTGTGGACCCGACGGCGACGTCGCCGGCGCCGTCGCGCGCGGCGTCCTCGAGCGCGCGCCGGTGGGGGAACTCGAGCAGGCTGACCTCGATCTCCGGATGGCGGCCCTGCCAGTCGCGCAGTACTGCCGGGAGGATGCCGAGCGCCGCCGAGCTGGTCACCGCGACCTCCAGCTGACCGACGTCGAGCTCGAGCGCGCGCCGCACCACGCGGCGGGCGCGCTGGGCATGGGCGAGGGTGGCGCGTGCCTCGGCGAGCAACTCGTGGCCGGCGGCGGTCAGGCGCACGCCGCGCGGCAGGCGCTCGAACAGCGACCCGCCGAGTTCGGCCTCGAGGGCGCGGATCTGCTGGGAGAGCGAGGGCTGGGAGACGAGGAGCCGCTCGGCCGCCTGGGTCAGCGATCCGGACTCGGCGATGGCGACGAAGTATTCGAGCTGGCGCAGGTTCACAATCAGACATAAGTATTACCTATCTCGCAGCCAGCCAACACGTCTGGTTCCTATGCCTTGGGGGCTCTACCTTCAGTACAGAGGCAGCGAGAGGGTGAGAACCCGAACACGAACGGATACGCCCATGACTCCTCCCCGCCCCGATTCCCGCTCGAACCACCTGCGCACCGCGCTCGAGCACGCCCAGCGACTGACCGACCTCCCCGAGGGCTCCGCCTACAGCGAGTCCTGGTCCGCACAGGCCACCCAGGTCGGCGACATGACGGTGCTGGCCCTGGCGGCTCTGCGCGACTGACGCGGCCCGCTCAGCCGGCGCGAGCTGCCAAGATCGGCGCGTGCCCGCGCCGACCAACGAGCAGCTGCGCCGCTGGGCCCGGCGGGCGCTCGTCGAGGCTCGCTGGCACGCCCGTCTGCTGGTGCTGCCGCCCCGCGTCGCCGTCTTTCAGGCGCGCGCCCGGCGGCTCGCCTGGCGCACCGGCGACCTCTTCAGCATCACCTCTGTCACCCGGCCCGCCGACCTGCGGGCGCTGCTGGCGCTGGCGAGCGGGCGCCGCCGCGTGGTCGAGCTCGGCACCGCGACCGGATGGACGGCGATCTCCCTGGCGCTCGCCGACCCGGCCCGGACGGTCACCTCGCTCGACGTCGTCAGCCGGCAGGCGCCACACCGCTACCTGCAGCTGGTCGACGGTTCGGTGCGCAGGCGCGTCGAGCTGGAGATCCGCGACGGGGCACAGGGTCCCCGGGACATGACCCCGGTCGAGCTTCTCTACATCGACAGCTCCCACGAGCGCGAGACAACGATCGCTGAGGTCCTGGCCTGGCGCCCGGTGCTGGCGCCCGGCGCGGCGGTCGCCTTCGACGACTACGCGAACCCCAATTTCCCGGGGGTGCGCGAGGCGATCGCCGAGCTCGGGCTGACCGGTGAGGCTCGCGGGTCGATGTTCGTTCACATCGTCTCCGGGCGCGCCGGCGGCTAACGCTTGTCAGGCGGCTCGCCGGTCAGCTTTGACCCGAGCTCGTCGATCAGATCCGCGAAGCGCTTGGTGACGGGGGAGTCGCGGACCTCCTTCTGGGCCTCAGTGACGCGGCCGGAGATCCCCGAGGCGGCGTCGGAGAGGATCTTGGAGAAGCTGTCCTCGGTGGAGATGTAGCCGAGGTCCTCATCGGAGGGCCGCTCGCGATCGCCCTGGGCGCGGGCGGCTGCCTGGGCCGCCGCCTGGCGGGCCCGGCGCACGGCCTCGTCGCGGGCCGCCCGCAGTTCGGCTTCCATCGCCGCCAGCCGGGAGCCGATGTCCGACTCGTCGCTCGGCGCAGCCGACGGGGACCCGGAACTCGATGTCCGCCGGCTTGCGGACGCGCGCTGGCGCCGGACGTCGGCATACGCCTCCTGGACCTCCTCAAACCGCCGGGCCGACTCGGCCGAACCTCCGTTGTGATCCGGGTGATGCAGCTGCACCAGTCGCCGGTAGGCCGCGCGCACCTCCGCGTCGTCGGCCGAGCGGCTGACACCGAGGGTCTGGTACGGATCAGGGCGTGCGGGCATTCCCCTCAGGGTAATCGCGGTCGCGCGCGTGAGCGATGGCCGCGCGGAAGTCGGCCTGCTGGCCCTCGCCGTCAGGGCGGTACAACCACGCGGCGCACGCGACGCCGTCTGAGCTGAAGACGACGTCGGTTCGCCGCATCAGACGTGCGGGGTCCCGCCGCCCGGGATCGTGTCCGGCGATGTCGGCGTCGTGCCCGGCGGGGCCGGGGTCGTGCCCGGCCCGGGCGACGTCGGCTGTCCGGGGCCGCTCTGGGGAGTCCCGTTGTCCCCCGGCTGATCCGGGGCGCGCAGCCATTCCACGATCCGCCCGTTCTTGATCAGGAAGTTCGTGCGCGCCGTCTGGCCGGTGCCTGGGCCGCAGCCGCCGGCGCCGCCCTGGCCGGGACGGTTGGTGAGCCGGAAGAGCGCGTTGACAAAGCGCCCCACGCGGTGGGTCGAGATCAGCTCCGCGCCGCACGGCAGCGCGGCGTTGGCGACCCGCGCTTCGGCATGGCTGCGGATCTCCACCGGCGGTCCGTTGCCGAGAAAGAGCACGCTGGGGATCTGGAAGTACGCCGCGGCGGCGGCGACATGTCCGCTGCGCAGAGCCGATGACCAGCCGCGGATGACGCGCACGGCGCTCATGGACACGCCGCCGCCTCCGATGCTCGAGCGGTTGCTGTGATGGAGGAGCTTCGACGTGCCCGAGCCGCACCCGCCGACCGTCAGCGCTCCAGCCGCCAGCAGCGTCGCCAATCGCATCCTCGGATGATCGCAGGCGGCTGAAAGGTGGCCCTCTCAGGCTGACGGACAAAAATTCTTGTGTGGGTCGCCCGCGAGCCGGTATCTTACGCGCTAGGTAGGGTACGTCAATTCTTACCAAGGAAGCGTAAGCATTGTCTTTTTCTCGTTGGGAGCAGGTATCGCAGTTGGCGACCCGTGAGCCGATTTTCGGTGAGCGACGAGCGCTGACGGAGGACGCGCTGGCGCAGCTGGGTCCACTGCGCACGGCACTGGACGCCTATCGGCGCTCCGGCGACACGGTCTACCTCGACGCGGCGTTCGCCGCCGCCCGCGCGTTGATCGCGGCGCTGCCGTTCGTCGCCGAGCGACCGCGCCCCGAGCTCGAGGAGCTGCGCTGGGTGGCGCGGACCGTGCCGGAGTTCTCCGAGCTGCTCTCGAGCGCAGCCGACGAGGCCGAGCGGGCGATCTCGGCGAACCTCGTGCAGACGTGGCGTGCGCTGGGGCTGCGCCGGGGGCCGCCGGGCTGGACCGCGCCGGAGCTGGAGGCCGCGCGGATGCTCTTCGCCTGCACATGTGCGAGTGACCCGTCGGCCCCCAGCGAGCGGGTGCCCGCGGGCCTGCGGGGGATCACCGCCGGGCGCGCCGCGCTCCAGCTCACGGGCGAGCTGGCCGGCGACGAGCAGCTGTGGCAGCGTGCGCTGGGACGGCGCTATGACTCCGTGCGCCATCGCTACGCGCGGCGCACGACGTGGCGCAACCGCGGGCTGGCCGAGCTGATGCGCGACGACGAGGCCGTGCAGCGAGCGGTGACGGCGCGGCTGGAACGGTGGCTGACCTATGGCGGTCGGCTGGTCGCGCTGGCCGGCGAATTGGAGGCTGCGCTCGTGCACGAGCGCAGCCCGGCGCGCTTGGCCTGACCGGCCCGGGTGGGTGCGGACGCCACACGTTGTGGGATAGTTTCCGGCGTCCCCAACGAAGGGCAGGAACGCGCCATGTCCGAGCCACAAGTGCAACCGCAAGCCGAGCCCGAGCCCGGGGCGAGCCCGGTACAGCCGGCCGCCGATGAGCTGCTCGACGACGAGCTGCTCGTCGAGGAGGTCTCGATCGACGGCATGTGCGGTGTCTACTAACAGTGCCGACGCCGCCACGTTCGACGCCAGCCGCCGCTACCAGCTGCACCCCGACCTGGCACTGCGTCCCGAGCGTTTCGGCGCGCTGCTGTATCACTACGGCACGCGCCGGCTGACGTTCCTCAAGTCCCCGCAGTTGACCGCGATCGTGCGCGACATCGGTGAGCACCCGTCGGTGGACGCCGCGCTCGATGCCCACCGGATCGAGGCCGAGCGACGGCCCGCCCTGCTGCGCGCGCTGGCCACGCTCGAGTCGTCGGAGGTCATCAGTGTCGGCTGACACCGCCAGCCCGGAGCTGCGCAACCACTTCAAGCACGGCCTCGATGCCCCCATCTGCCTGACGTGGGAGGTCACCTATGGCTGCAACCTCGCGTGTGCTCACTGTCTCTCCTCCTCGGGCAAGCGCGACCCCCGGGAGCTCTCGACACAGGAGTGCCGCCACCTGATCGACGAGCTGGCGCGGATGCAGGTCTTCTACGTCAATGTCGGCGGTGGCGAGCCGCTCGTCCGTCGCGACTTCCTTGACCTCGTCGACCACGCCGTCGAGCGCAAGGTCGGCGTGAAGTTCTCCACCAACGGTGCGCTGATCACCCCCGAGGCGGCCCGCCGCATCGCCGCCACCGACTACCTCGACGTGCAGATCTCGATCGACGGCGCCACGGCGAAGACCAACGACCCGGTGCGCGGGCGCGGCAGCTACGCGATGGCCCGCCGCGGCATGGATCGCCTCGTCGATGCCGGCTTTGGGCCGTTCAAGATCTCGGTCGTGATGACGCGCCACAACATCCCCGAGCTCGACGCGCTCGAGCAGATCGCCGCCGAGTACGGCGCCCAGCTGCGGATCACCCGCCTGCGCCCCTCCGGCCGGGGGGCTTCGGTCTGGGATGAGCTGCATCCGACGGCGGCCCAGCAGCGTGAGCTGTATGAGTGGCTGATCGCCCGACCGCAGGTCCACACCGGCGACTCGTTCTTCCACCTCTCCGCCCTCGGTGAGCCGCTGCCGGGTCTGAACCTGTGTGGTGCCGGGCGCGTGGTCTGCCTGGTCGACCCGATCGGCGACGTGTACGCCTGCCCGTTCGTGCTGCACGACGAGTTCCTCGCCGGCAACGTCCGCGACGGGGGCGGCTTTGAGCAGGTGTGGCGCCACTCCGAGCTGTTCGCCGAGCTGCGCGAGCCACAGAGCGCCGGGGCGTGCGCCTCGTGCGGGCTGTATGACAAGTGCCAGGGGGGCTGCATGGCGGCCAAGTTCTTCACCGGGATGCCGCTTGACGGCCCGGATCCGGAGTGCGTGCTCGGCCACGGCGAGCTCGAGCTGGTGAAGGTCACCGCCGGCGATCGCCCGCTCGTGGACGCCGGTCATTCCAAGAAGCGTTTGCGGGTCGGCTAGTGCCGGGCGGCTGGTTCGAGACGATCGCCGAGGCCCAGCGCCGCGCCCGCCGCACGCTGCCCAAGTCGGTCTACATGGCGATCATCGCCGGCTCGGAGCGGGGGATGACGCTGGCCGACAACCTCGCCGCGTTCGGCGAACTCGGCTTTGCCCCGCACGTCGCCGAGGCCCCCGCCGAGCGGGCGCTGGGCACCCGGGTGATGGGCCAGGACATCGGGCTGCCGGTGATGATCTCGCCGACCGGCGTGCAGGCCGTCCATCCCGAGGGCGAAGTGGCGGTCGCCCGCGCCGCGGCCGCCCGCGGGACCGCGATCGGGCTCAGCTCATTTGGCTCGATGCCCGTCGAGGAGGTGGTGGCGGCCAACCCGCAGACGTTCTTTCAGACCTACTGGTGCGGCACCCGGGACCGGCTCACTCAGCGCCTGGAGCGGGCCAGGCAGGCGGGCGTGGCCGGGTTGATCATCACGCTGGACTGGCAGTTCTCCCACGGGCGCGACTGGGGCAGCCCGCGGATCCCGGACAAGCTCGATCTCAAGACGATGCTCAGCTTTGCCCCGGAGACGATCATCCGCCCGCACTGGCTGCTCGCCTACGCCCGGTCCGGCGGACCGCCGCAGCTGACCGTCCCCAACATGACGATCCGCGGCGAGGAGCCGCCGAACTTCTTCGCCGCCTACGGCGAGTGGATGCAGACGCCGCCCCCGACCTGGGAGGACCTGGGGTGGCTGGTGGCGTGGTGGGAGGGCCCGGTGATGATCAAGGGAATCGCCCGGCCCGACGACGCGCGCCGCGCCGTCGACATCGGCGCCACCGCGATCTCGGTGTCCAACCACGGCGGTAACAACCTCGACGGCCAGCCCGCCTCGATCCGCACGCTGCCGGCGATCGCCGAGGCCGTCGGGGATGACATCGAGATCGTGCTCGACAGCGGCGTGCGCCGCGGCTCGGATGTCGTCAAGGCGCTGGCGCTCGGCGCCCGGGCGACGATGATCGGCCGCGCCTATCTGTGGGGGCTGGCCGCCAACGGCCAGGCGGGCGTCGAGAACGTGCTCGACATCTTCCACGGCGGCATCGACTCGGCGCTGCGCGGACTGGGGCGCGCCTCGGTCGACGAGCTCGAATCCGGCGACGTGCTCATCCCCGCCGGCTTCACGCAGGGAGCCGGCGTCCCGGCCTGAGCGCTGCGGTGAGGCTCACGCTGGACCCCTCGACGCGTCTGCTGGCCCGCGGCGCGGTGCTGCTCGGCGGACGGCCGGCGCGGATGCTGCGATTGACGCCGGCGGGCGCGAAGCTGGTCACCGCCTGGCGCGACGGCGGCGCGGTCGGCGACCAGCCGGCCGCCCGGCGGCTGGCCGCGCGGCTGATCGACACCGGGCTGGCCCATCCGCTCCCGGCCGGCGGTGAGTGGACGACCGCCGACGTCGCCGTCGTGATCCCGGCGCGCGACCGCGCCGATCTGCTCGCCGGGTGTCTGGCCCGGGTCGGGCCGGCGGCCGAGGTCGTCGTCGTCGACGACGGCTCCCGTGACCCGCACGCGATCGCCGCCGTCGCCCGGGAGGGGGGGGCGCGGGTGGTGCGCGCCGCCGTCCTTGCCGGGCCTCGCGGATCCGTCGGGCCCGCCGCGGCACGCAACGCCGGTATTGCCGCGACGACCGCCCTGCTGGTGGCGTTCCTGGACTCGGACACGCGCCCTGATCCAGGCTGGCTTGCGCCGCTGCTCGGCCACTTTGAGGACGACCGGACGGCGGCCGCCGCCCCGCGCGTCGCCGTCCCGGCCGGCCGCGGAGCGCTCGCCGCCTACGAGACCGTCCGCTCACCACTGGATCTCGGCGGCGCGCCGGGCGTCGCGGGGCCGGATCGGCGGATCGGCTTCGTGCCCGCGGCCGCGCTCGTCGTCCGGCGCGAGGCGCTCGTGCGTGCCGGCGGCTTCGACGCCACGTTGCGCGTCGGCGAGGACGTCGACCTGGTGTGGCGGCTGGCCGCGGCCGGCTGGACGGTCCGCTACGAGCCGACCGCCCGCGTCGAGCATCCCCACCGGGCCGCCGCCGGCGCCTGGCTCGGGCAGCGGGTCGCCTACGGCGCCTCGGCCGGCGCTCTGGCCCGGCGCCATCCCGGCCGGCTGCACCACCTGATCATGCCCACGTGGGCGCTGGCGCCGTGGCTGCTGGCCGCGGCCGGCCGTCCCCGCGGCGCGCTGCTGGCGGCGACCGTCTCCACCGGCGTGCTCGCCGCGCGGCTGCCGGCCGTGCCGGGCGCCCGCGGGCAGATGGTGGCCGTGGCGGCCGCGGCGCAGCTGCGCGTCGGCCGGCAGCTGCTCGATGCCGCGTGGCGCGCCTACCCGCCGGTCGTGCTCGCGGCCGCCCGGCGCTCGCGCCGGGGCCGCCGGATCGCCGCCGGAGCGCTGGCTGTCTCGATCGCCGCCGACTGGGCGCAGCGGCGACCGCGCCTGGACCCGGTGCGTTTCGGTGCGCTGCGCACCGCCGACGACCTGGCGTACGCGACCGGCGTGTGGCTCGGCTGCCTGCGCGCCCGTACGGCGGGCCCGCTCGTGCCCGCCCTCGTCCGCGGTCCGCGCCGGTGAGCGCGCTCGACGGTGCCGCCTGGCCGGACCTCGCCGGCGCCCGGCTGGTGATCGTGCCGGTGGGCGCCACCGAGCAGCACGGGCCGCACCTGCCGCTCAGCACCGACACCGAGATCGCGCAGACGCTGGCTGGGCGCCTGGCGGCCGCGGTGCCCGGGGCCTGGCTGGCTCCCGCGCTGCCCTACGGCGCCTCCGGCGAGCACCAGGCCTTTCCCGGGACGCTCTCGATCGGTTCGTCGGCGACCGCGCAGGTGCTCGTCGAGCTGGGGCGCTCGGCGACCGAGACGTTCGCGCACGTGCTGTTCGTGTGCGCCCACGGCGGCAACGCCCGGCCGCTGGCCGATGCGGTGGCGCGGCTGTGCGCCGAGGGACGCGACGTGAGGGCCTGGTCGCCCCGCTGGTCCGGGGACGCCCATGCCGGCCACCTCGAGACCTCGCTGATGCTGGCGATCGCGCCCGAGCGGGTGCAGCGTGCGCGTGCGGAACCCGGCAACGGCGCGCCGCTCGCCGAGCTGATGCCGGCGCTGCGCGCCGGGGGCGTGCGAGCGGTGAGCGCCAACGGCGTGCTCGGTGATGCCACCCGGGCCAGCGCCGAACACGGCCGCGCGCTGCTGGCCGCCGAGCATGAGCGGATCACGCGTATGGTGCACGTATGGCTTCGGTAGCGCTCGTCACCGGCGCGGCCCGCGGGATCGGCGCCGCCACCGTCGTGGGCCTGGCCGCTGCCGGGTGGACGGTGGTGGCCGTCGATGCGTGCGCCGATGACCAGCGGCTGCCCTATCCAATGGCGACGCGCGCCGACCTGGACACGGTCGCCGGCGCCACCGGTGCGCAGGCAATCGTCGCCGACGCCACCGACGCCGACGCGCTGGCCGCGGTGGTCGCCGACACCGAGCGCAGCCATGGCGGGCTCGACGCGTTCATCGCCGGCGCGGGTGTGATCGCCGGCGGGGTGCCGCTGTGGGAGATGCCGATCGACCAGGAGCGGGCGGTACTCAGCACCTGCCTCGACGGGGTGCTGGTCGGCGCGCGGGTGGCGATCCCGGCGCTGCTGCGCCGCCCTCAGCCGCGGTCCGGGCGGTTCATCGCCATCGCCTCGGCGGCGGCCACCCGCGGGCTGCCGATGCTCGCCGCCTATTGCGCCGCCAAGGCGGGCGTCGTCGGGGCCGTGCGCGCACTGGCGATGGAGCTGCGGGGCACCGGGGTCAGCGCCAACGCGATCTGCCCGGGCTCAACGAGGACCGCGATCCTCGACGAGTCCGCCCGCCTCTATGACCTGCCCGGCGCCCATTCGTTCGCCTCCCAGCAGCCGATCGAGCGCCTGCTCGAGCCCGCCGAGGTGGCGGCGCTGCTCGTGTGGATGGCCGGCCCCGAGTCCTCGGGCCTCACGGGCGCGGCCGTCCCCGTCGACGGGGGGCTGACGGTGTGAGCGCCGCGGACGCCCATCCGCACGCGGCCGACGACGACCGGGAGGAGACGACCGACGAGACGCTCGATCGCAACACGATGGAGCTCCTCAACGAGCTGCGCGTGGCCGGCACCGGCATCCAGGTCATGTTCGCGTTCCTGCTCGTCGTGCCCTTCAACACCGGCTGGAAGAAGACGACCTCGTTCGAGCGCACCGACTACTTCATCACGCTGGCGCTCGTCGCGACTGCCGCCTTCCTGCTGATGGCGCCGCCGATCCAGCACCGCCTGCTCTTCCGTCACCACGAGAAGCGCTACCTGGTGACGATCGGCAACCGGCTGGCGATCGCCGGCATGTGCTTCCTCGCGCTCGGCTTCACGGGGATCCTCGTGCTGCTCTCCGCCTACGTGGTGGGCGGTCTCGCGCCGGTGGTTGCCGGCGTGCTGACCTTCGCGTTCGTCGGCGGCCTGTGGTTCGCGGTGCCGCTGGCGCGCCGCGCCCGCGAGCGGTAGTCAGTCGCCGTCGGGGTGCTCGAGCCCGTAGACCGCACGGCTGAGGAGGTTGGCCAGGGTGGCTCGTTCCTCGGCGCTCAATGCGCCGAGAATCTCCTCCTCGATCGCGCGGCGGGCCGGCTCGGTGCGAGCCAGGGCGGCCTGTCCCTTTTCGGTGATCTGCACGCGGTGGCGGCGCCGATCCTGTGCGTCGCGCCGGCGTTCGACGTAGCCCTTGTCCTCGAGCTCGTTGAGCAGCAGGACGACCATGTTGGCGTCGACGCCGAGGGCATCGCAGAGCTCCTGCTGGGGGCCACCCCCGCGGTCCTGGAGATAGCTGAGGGCGAGCATCAGCTTCGGCGACATGCCGAGCAGCTCCTCGTTGCCGCGCCGCAGGATCTGCTTGGCCAGCCGCGGCAACAGCAACATCGGACTGTGAACCGGGGACACCGTCTGATCGGTCATGCGAAGCATGGTACTGATACTACCAGCATCCCGAAGCAGAGATCATCACAGAATCATGATGATCTCTGCTACGGTACTTCCCATGCCCAATCTTCTCGAACAGCCTCACACCCGCCCCCGGCTCATCGCGGTCGTGGGCGGACGCCGCCGTCCCATGCGCGCCGCGGCGTCGCCAACCTCAACCGCTCGCCGCCGCTCGGCCCCGGTGACGGCCGTCGGCCGCGCCACCCGCGAGGCGACCCGCCTCGATCGGGCGCGGTCTGGCCGCGCCGAGCACCTCTCCGCCGTCTGAGCACAACCCCGGGCCGCGCCCCGAGCGCGGCCCGGGCGCCCGGCCGGTCTCGGGTCTCGGGCTGAGCGCTCCGCCGGGAGGCGCAGCCCCGGCAGCCGCGGGATGCGCGACCATGTCGTTGGATGGACGACGACCACGCCGTTGACGTCGGATCCCCCCAGGGGAGACGGTGGCGACCCGGAGTCCGCACCCTCGTCGTGGCGCTTGTCGGCGCCGGGTCGCTCGGCCTGCTGCTGTGGGTGGCGCCGCTCGACGACGTCATCGCCCAGATCGGCCACATGCAGTTGCACTGGGTACTGACGGCGGTGGCACTGGAGATCGGATCGTGTCTGAGCTACGTCGTCGTCTTCCGGCGCTTCTTCCCCGAGCCTCCCCGCGGCGTCAGCCACCAGGTGGCATGGATGGCGATGGGCGCCGGAGCGGTCCTGCCCGGCGGCAACATCTCCTCGGCGGCAGCGACCGGCTGGCTGCTGCGCCGGCACGGGATCGGGCCGCGTCGCCTGCTCGAACGCTGCGCGGCACTGCTGTGTCTGCTGACCGCGTTCGGCTTCGTCGTCAACGGCGTCGCCGGCGTGCTGCTGCTGATCGGTCTGCCGGGCGGTCCGCACGACCTCAGCCACACCGGCATCCCGATCCTCGTCTCCGTCGGCGTACTCGGAACGGCGACGGCGGTGGCGCTCGTCATCCGTCGCTGGGGGGAGCGCGCCCCGCGCTTCGTTCGCGGCATCGCCGTCGGTCTGGAGGGGGCGTGGCGGGCGGCGGGCACCCCGCATTGGCGCCTGCTCGGCGCTGCCGGATTTTTGTGCCTGGACATGGGTGCCCTGTGGGCGGCGTGCGGGGCGACCGGCCATCCGATCGGCATCCCGGCCCTCGTGATCGCCTACTGCATCGGCTACCTGACGACGACGATCCCGATTCCGGCCGGCCTCGGCGTGCTCGACTCCGGGCTGGCGGCTGCCCTCGTGCTCTACGGCCTGCCGCCGACCGCCTCGGTGGGGGCCGTGCTCGTCTACCACGCGATCTCGATCTGGGTGCCGGCGATGGGCGGCCTGATCGCCTGGCTGCCGACGCGCCGCCGTTCGCGCGCGCGGTCGGCGCTCGGACTGGCACCGGTGTTGGTCCCGCCGCGACTGGCCGAGGCCACCGACCGCGGCGACGCTTAGGACCACTCGTCGTCACAGCCGATGGTCAATTTCGGGACGCTGCCCGCCAGAGCGAGATGACCGCCGGTTGATGGACATCTGTGGCTCGGCGCTCTGCCTGCTCGTGCTTGCGCCCTGATGGCGCTGGTCGCGGTCGCGATCAAGCTCGACTTCGCAGCATGATTGAGGGCGCTCAGACCCGAGCCGCCAGCACGTGCTGCGCACGCTCTCCCACGTGGCCGCCCGGCGCGGTCTGTGAAGACCGCCTGATGGCACACTGGGCGGTGTGCCGAGCGCTGTCATTCCCACCAGCCTGGTGGGCTCCTATCCCCAGCCTGACTGGCTGATCGACCGCGAGGCCCTGGGCAAGCGGCTGCCGCCCCGGCTGCGGGCCCACGAGCTGTGGCGGATCGATCCCCGATGGCTGCGTGAGGCTCAGGACGACGCCGTGACGCTGGCGATCCGTGACCAGGAGCGCGCCGGGCTGGACATCATCACCGACGGCGAGATTCGGCGCGAGAGCTACTCCAACCACTTCGCCAACGCGCTGGAGGGGATCGACCTTACAGCATCCGGGGACGATCCGCAGCCGCGCCGGGACGGCCGCCCCCGTGCCCCGCGTCACCGGTCCGATCGTCCGGCGCGAGCCGGTGCACGTCGCCGATCTGGAGTTCCTGCGCGCCCACACCGACCGGCCGGTGAAGGTGACCGTGCCCGGCCCGTTCACCATGTCTCAGCAGGCCCAGAACGACTTCTACGCGCACGAGGAGGAGCTGGCCTGCGCCTATGCCGACGTCGTGCGCGAGGAGCTCGGCGACCTGTTCGCCGCCGGCGCTGACGTGGTCCAGCTCGACGAGCCGTGGATGGAGGCCCGGCCGGAGGCGGCGCGGCGCCTGGCGCTGCCGACGCTCGAGCGCGCGCTCGACGGCGTGCAGGGCACGACGGCCGTCCACATCTGCTTCGGCTATCCGGCGTTCGTGCCCGATCATCCTCCGGCGTACTCGTTTCTCACCGAGCTGGCCGACAGCTCGGTCGATCAGATCTCGATCGAGGCCGCCCAGTCCGGGGTCCAGCTGTCGGTGCTCGAGCAGTTGACCGGCAAGACCATCATCCTCGGGGTCATCGCCCTGGACTCAGGCGAGGTGGAGAGCGCCGGACAGGTCGCTGACCACCTGCGGCGCGCGCTCGCCCACGTGCCGGCGCAGCAGCTCGTGGCTGCCCCGGACTGCGGGATGAAGTACCTGTCGCGGGACGCGGCGTTCGCCAAACTCCAGGCGATGGTCGCGGGAGCGCGGCAGGCGACCGCCTAGCCCCCGTCAGCTCTCGCTGACGATCTGGTTCTCGATCCGGCCGACCCGCTCGATCTCGACGGCCACGACGTCGCCGTCGCCGAGCAGCAGCTGGGGATCCCGGCGATAGCCGACACCGGACGGCGTCCCCGTGAAGATCAGGTCCCCGGGCGCCAGCGCGGTGAACTCGGAGATGACGCTGACCAGGGTCGCGATGTCGAAGATCATCAGCTCGGTGGAGGACTCCTGCACGAGCTGCCCGTTCACCGTCGTGCGGAGGGTCAGGCCCTGGGGGTCACGGAGCTCATGGGCGCTCACCATCCATGGGCCGACGGGCGTCGAGGCATCCCACGCCTTGCCCTGCAGCCACTGGTGGGTCTTGTACTGATAATCGCGCACCGTCACGTCGTTGCCCACGGCGTAGCCGGCGACCGCGTCGAGCGCGCGCTCGCGGGCGACGCGCCGTGTCGTCTGGCCGATGACGACCACCAGCTCGCCCTCGTAGTCGACCGCCTCGGCCTCCGGGGGCAGGGGCACCGGGTCGTAGGGGCCGGTGAGGCTCGAGGCGAACTTCGTGAACAGGACGGGGTAGTCAGACTCGTCGCGCTGGGTCTCCTGGATGTGGGCGAGATAGTTGAGCCCGATGCAGATGACCTTTCCCGGATCGGGCACCACGGGCCGGAAGCGCAGCTCGGCGAGGGGCAGCGATCCGTCGTCCAGCGGCGGCTCGCGCAGCAGCGTCGCCGGGGTCTCGCGGCCGATCTCGGTGACGCCGCGCAGCGGCGTGGCGCGGTCACCGTCGATGGCCACCGCCAGCGGGTGTCCGTCGTGAATGACTGAGGCAAAGCGCATGGGTTCTCCGTTCGGGGTTAGGCTCCGGTCTCCCGGAAGGCCCTCGTCGACCGGGCAGCCATCATATGAATGAGGAGGCGATGGTGAGCAGACGTTTCGAGCCGACCGGCGAGGTCACGACATCGCGCCGGGGCGCATTCTGGGTCGGGACCGAGCCCGTGCCGGGACCGCTCGGCACGGTGATGCGCGGTCCCATGTTCGTCGGATGGGAGGCGCCGCCGGCGCCGGGTGCGGGGCCGCCCTGGGTCCTCGTCCACGGGGGCGGCGGTCAGTCCACCGACTACACGACGACGCCTGACGGCCGCCCGGGCTGGGCCCGGCTGCTCGTCGAGCAGGGGCACACGGTGTTCGTCGTCGATCGTCCCGGCCACGGCCGTTCACCGCATCACCCCGACGTGCTCGGGCCGATGGGGCCGCAGCTCGGCTATGAATTCCTGCGCCCCATCTTCGTCCCCCCGCCGGAGGGCCCCGACAGCCACCCGACCGCCCACCTGCACACCCAGTGGCCGGGCGGGCGCGAGGTCGGCGACCCCGTCTATGACCAGTCGCTGTGCAGCGCCGGCCCGATGCTGGCCGACCCGGCGGCGATGCACGAGCTCGAGCGGGCGCGGCTGGCCGAGCTGCTGGCGGTGGTCGGCCCGGCGGTCGTCGTCACCCACTCCGCGGGCGGCCCCGGGACGTTTGCCGGCGTCGATGCGGCGTCTGACCATGTGGCCGCGCTGATCGCGATCGAGACGGTCGGCCCACCGTTCGCCAAGCGCCCGGAGATGGGGCTCGACATGAACTGGGGTCTGGCCGCGGCGCCGATCACCTATGACCCGCCGGTGTCCGACCCCGGGGAGCTGGAGACGGTCGTCGAGGAGCGCGCGGACCTCGGCCCCATTCCGCTGACGCTGCAGCGCGAGCCCGCGCGACGGCTCGCCAACCTGAGCCGCTTTCCGATCGCGGTCGTCACCGGCGAGGCGTCGATGTTCCTGGCGTTTGACCGCCATCTCGTGGCCTTTCTGGAGCAGGGCGGCTGCGATGCCGAGCTCGTGCGGCTCGCCGATCACGGCGTCCACGGCAACGGCCACGGCATGATGCTCGAGCTCAACAACGCCGAGGTCCTCGGCGTACTCACCGCCTGGGTGGCGCGCAAGCTCGGCGGCGGTCCCGAGCGTCAGGCCGGAACCGCGTAGATCGCGCCGCCGTGCTCGATCACCTTGCGCGGCGGCAGCGGTGTCGTCGCCGGCCCGGTGATCACCGCGCCGGTGCGCGCGTCGAAGACGGAGCTGTGACAGGGGCAGACGATCTGGCCGCCCTGGTATCCGACCGTGCAGCCGGCGTGTGTGCAGACCGCGCTGTGGGCGACCAGAGCGCCGTTGGCCTCGCGGACGACGATGTCGGGCTGGCCGTCGCCGGGATCGCGGTACTCGGCGGCCTGTCCGGCGGGCAACCGGCTGGCCGGGCCGAGCTTGACCGCGCCGGACGGGAGATGACCCGCTCGGGTCGATGTCCGCCCGGCGGCGCGTCTCGGGGTCGTCTTGGCGGTGGTGGGTGTGGTGGGCTGCGCTGCGGCCGCACCGAGCGTGCGCGTGGCGGGCCGGTAGCCGCCCCGCAGCAGCACGGATACGCCGGCGATCACGCCGGTGGCCGCCGCCACGAGCCCGAGGCTCGTGCCGATCACGCCGCGACGGGTGAGCCGCGGCTCCGCGGATCCCGGAAGCGGTTCCCGGCGCGCGGGGGCGCGTTGGCCACGTGCTGCGGATGCCGGTCGCGGCTGTGGTCGTGCGCGGGCGCGCGTCCGTTCGAGCGCGATCCGCTCGAGCAGCGGCCCGAGCGTCGGCTGGCGGGCGGCCCCCACGAGGGTGAACGGCAGCCACGCGAACACGAACACGATGTCCGAACCGAGGAAGTACGGATACGTATGCCAGCTGTTGGTCAAGAACAGCACCAGGTTGAGCAGGAGGCCGACGATGGCGGCCGGGCGCGTGAGGAGCCCGGTCGTGACGAGCAGGCCGACTGCGATCTCCACCAGCGCGACGCCCACTCCGGCCAGGCCCGGGTGAGGGATCGCGAACGCGCGCAGCAGAAAGCCGCCGGGAGCGCCGTGGGCGAACCCGCGCAGCTGCGTACCGATGTAGGTCGGAGCGCCGGGATGCAGAAAGCCGGGATCGCTCAGCTTCTGGACGCCGCCATAGATGAACGTCAGGCCGAGGAACAGCCGGACGGGGAACAGCGCCCAGCCGAGCCGCTTGGCATCTGCCTCGGCGCGGCGACCGTCATCGCGCCTGCGCCCCGCGACCGGACGGGAGCGATCGGCCTCGTCCGACGGTGGCGCGCTCGGCATGGACATGTCAGCGGAGTATCCACTCAGTTGCTCTGAAGAGGGCGCTAAGGCGCCGATGAGAGAGCGTTCATGCCGCTGCCAGGTTGGGGTGGAGGCACATTCGTGCGACCGGCGACGATTTGCGCTTTAAAATGACGCTCGATGGCACTCGGAGAGGGAACTCCGGAGGCGAACCGGGGGATGGCTCGGCGAACCCTCCTGGCATGGGCCGCAGCGGTGGTGCTGGCCGTCGTCGTGTGGGGCGGATACGGCCACCACTGGCCGTGGACGGGGATCAACGGCGGCACGGCGACGCTGTGGGATTGGCTGCACCTGCTGCTGCTCCCGCTGGCCGCGGCCACCCTGCCCACCTGGTTTCGGCACGACACCCGGATGCACCCGCGCTCGAAGCAGTTTGCGATCGCGGGGCTGGCGATCTTCAGCGTGGTGGTGATCCTCGGGTACGCCGTTCCGTGGCCCTGGACGGGCTTCCGCGGCAACACGGTGTGGGATTGGTTCAACCTCATCTTCCTGCCGCTGGCGCTGGTGCTCATTCCGTGGTTCGTGGAGCTGCGCAAGAGCTGGCAGGCGCGGCACACGGTGATGACCGGCCTCGGTCTGGCGATCTTCCTCGCCTTCGTGCTCGGCGGCTACCTGGCGAGCTGGACCTGGACCGGGTTCACCGGCAACACGCTGTGGAACTGGATGCAGTTGGTGATCCTGCCGCTGCTCGTTCCCACCGTCATCCTGCCCGCGTTTCAGCCGATCGCGATGCGGCAGATCGTCTACCTCGACGAACACGGCAACGTCGTTCCGCCGCCCTCATCCGAAGGTGGCGAGCCCGCGGCCTCGGCGAGTGAGGCGCCCGCCGAGCCCGTTGCGCCCGCCGAGCCCGGTCCCGAGCATCCGACCGCACGGGCGTAGCCGATGATCGGCGCTAGGCCGATCGGCGCAGTGGCCAAGTTCAGGGTGTTCCGCGTCCGACACCGGTCAAGAACCCGTGGCCCACGGCCGGGAAGGAGTTGCGAGTCAGCCGCCACTACGCGGAGACACCGACCTGTGGAGTCGCGGGTTGCGCTGACTGGTCTCAGTCGTCGTCGCGGGTGCATCTCGTCTGACGGTGGCATCGGCGGTCTCAGTCTGGTTGTAGGCGGCCGGTCGAGCGATGGGTGGGCGGCGATCGCCGCTCGCCGCGGATCGCTATTGGCCGCGCCAGACCGGGTCGCGCTTTTTCAGGAACGCGGTCATCCCCTCCTGGGCGTCGTGCGCGAGCGCGTTGTCGGTCATGACCAGCTCGCAGTGCTCGTAGGCATCGTCCTCGGCGCGATCGATCTGGGAGTAGAAAGCGCGCTTTCCCGTAGCGACCGTGCAGGCGCTTGAGCGGGCGATTGCCTGGACCAGCTCAAGGACTGCGGGTTCAAGTTCGTTGCTCGGAACCGCGCGATTTACCAGCCCCCAGTCAACCGCGGTCGCAGCGTTGATCGGTTCGCCGGTGAGCAGCATCTGCATCGCGCGCTTCCGACCTATCGCTCGCGACACAGGCACCATCGGAGTTGAGCAGAACAAGCCGATCTTCACTCCCGGCGTGGCGAAGCGCGTGCCGTCGGCCGCGACCGCCAAGTCGCACGCCGCCACTAGCTGACAGCCGGCGGCGGTTGCGATGCCGTGGACCTTGGCGATTACGGGCTGCGGGATCTCGTGGATCGTCTGCATCATCACGCTGCAGCGATCGAATAGATGAGCCAAGAAGTCTCTGTCTCGGCCGATCATCTCCGATAGGTCGTGCCCAGCCGAGAAGGCCGGCCCGGCGCCCTCGATCACGATTGCACAGACGTCGCGCTGCGCGGACGCCTCACGCAGCGCGGCGATCATCTCCTCCATCAGTTCCAGCGACAGCGCATTGCGTTTCTCGGGGCGGTTGAGCACGATGCGCGCGGCGGATCCGCCGCGGGTAACGCGCAAATTCCGGTAGTCGGTGCCTGGTAGCGCGCTCATTAGGGAGAACGTACTCCCGGGCTGTCGGCGACACAAGCCGGGTCTCCGGTCCGCGGTTGGCGGGCGCGGACCGAGGCGAGAGGTTGCGTACATCCTCGAGCAACAGCGGTGCCCGTTTCTTGGTGCTCGACGCCGAGCTCGAGCCGCTCGTCGCCCCGCTGGCGCTGGCCCACGTCACCGTGATCCGCTGTGACCATTAGCAATCCGTGCAGGCGCAGCAGCGTTCCGTGCCAGCAGCGGAAATCTCCGCCTCCGCGTTCAGATGGTGCGCGGTTGCGCTTTTGCGGTCGACAACCTTGAATCGCAGACAGGAGGTCCGCGATGTGGAGACGTTGAGCTCAACCGACGAGCAGTTGGCGTCGTGATGCGGGCATTGAACACGACGACCGGGACAGCAGCGGGGCACGAGCGCGGTCACCAGGGAAGCGGCTCGCCATCCTGGAAGAAGCCGCCCGTTGGGCCGTTGTCGGGGAGGGTGACGCCCCAGACGATCGAGGCTGCGCCCTCGGTGACGGGCCTTCCTCCGCGACCGCCCATGTCGGTGGCCGTCCAGCCGGGCGAGATCGCGTTCACGAGCACTCCTTCAGCTCGCAGCTCGTCGGCGAGGGTGCGCGTGAGCGCGTTGAGCGCGGCCTTCGTGACGTGGTAGCCCGGCTCACCGGCGCCCATCGTCTGCAGCGACGCCGCGCGGCTGGAGACGTTGACAATGCGACCGTGGGAGCTCTCTCGCAGCAGGGGCAGGAGGGCCAAGCAGGTCCGCCACGCGCCGAAGAGGTTGGTTTCCATCGCCTGCCGGATGCGGCCGAGGTCGGCGCTGCAAGCACGCGCGTCGACGTCGTAATCAATCGCCGCGTTGTTGACCAGCACATCGCAGCGGCCGTAACGCTCGGCAATCCAGGCACCGGCAGCGTCGACGCTGGCTTGATCGGCAACATCAAGCTGCCGCGCCGCGACGGCGTCTCCTAGCCGCTCGGCGGCCTGCTCGCCCCTGACCGCGTCGCGCGCCCCGAGCACCACGGCGAAGCCGCGCTCGGCGAGCTGTCTACAGATCTCGAAACCAACGCCACGATTAGCGCCGGTGACGACGACCACAGGCATGCCGCTGACCACCGCTCACGACTCGGAATCGGCGAAGAGCAGCCGTCGGTCAAACCCTGCCGGCGCGTGGATGTTGAGCATCCGCACCGGACTGGAGGTGGGGTTTCTGAAGGTGTGCATAACGCCAGGCGGGACCAGCACGAAGGTGCCCGCCGCCACGAGCACCTCCTGCTCATCGATGGCGAACTGCAGATCGCCATCCAGGACATAGAACGCGTCGTCCTCGTTGTCGTGGATGTGCGCCTCCGGCCCGTGCCGACCGGGCGACAGCGTGATGATGGACACGTTGAACCGCGGGGTGTGTTCGCTGAGGGCAAGCAACTCGACGTTGCCGACCCGAGTGCCGGTACCCGGCGCCACGACGATCGCCCTGTCATTCTGCGCCATCGCAAAGACCCTATAGCAACCCACTTCAGCCCAGGAGCCGTTCGCCCTCTCGTGCTGATCGGTTGATCCTGCCTGCCCGAGCGTCCTTGCCGCGGATCCGATCGCCCAGCGCTCAGGCGGGACGAGCTCCGGCCATCTCCCTTGGTTTAGCGCCTGACTACTCCTCGTGACGACAAAAGCCCCGAGAGTCGGTAACACCGCGTGGAGTTCGTGCAATGAACCCCCCGATGACATCCTCACCAACCCTCCCCGCGCCGGCCGTGTCCAGCGATGCCTCGCTGCTCGCCGCCGCGCGACACGATCCTGACGCGTTCCGGGAGCTGTATGGACGCTACGCCGAGGCTGTGCATGAGTACTTCGTGCGCCGCACCGGCAGCCGGGCGACCGCGCTCGATCTCACCGCCGAGACGGTTGCCCAGGCGTGGATTGTCCGCGCCCGGTTCCGTGACGAGGCCGATGGCTCGGCTGCACCGTGGGTCTATGGGATCGCGCGCAACGTGCTGCTGACGGGGGCAGACCTTCACCGCCGGCGCCGTGCCGGTGTTCAAGTACCTGGACAGCCGCGACGTCGACGAGGTCGGCTACACGCTGCGCACCGCCTCGCTGCTGACCGACCCCGAGTCCTACTTCGACGAGCGCAACCCCTCCGACTACCGGCTGTTCGCGATCCACTACCTCATCCTCCCCGCCGGCTCCAGACCCCCCCGTCCCCGCGGAGCTCAAGCTCCGGACGGGCCCCTACTCGCTGTGGACGCTGCCCGGCGCCGCCGGCGACCTACACACCGGCACGATCGTCGGCACACTGTTGGCCGATCGGAGCAACATCGGCACGCGCAGCATCCCGCTGCTGAACTCGCGGCTCGCGCAGGCCGGCGACTACCTTCGCGTCGCGTACGGTCAGTCCGGAGCCCGCGAACGGCGCCTACCCCGACCGTCGTCCGCGACCCCGGCCGGGACGGTGCTCGTGCAGTCCGACGAGCTGCAACAGGGACTGGTGGCGGCCAGCGTGCGGACGCGCCAGGCCGGAGTCGTCGTGCTCAGCGCATCGTTCGACCCAGGCTGGACGGCGACCGTCGACGGACGCCGGCGGCGCACCGAGACCGAGATAGTCGCGCCCGCGCTCGTCGCCACAACCGTTCCCGCGGGCACGCACCGGATCACCTTCCGCTACCGCGGATGGCCAGACTACCCGCTCCTCTTCGCGGTCGGCGCGGCCGCGCTGATCGCGCTCGTCTATACGGACATCAAACGCGGGCGATCCGGCGGTATCGCCCGCAGACATTGATCCCAGCGAGCGCAGCGCCGTATTTGGCGCATCGGACCGGGAATCCACTCGAGACGGATCCGTGCCGCCGTGAAGCATCCGCGCATCGCGCGGGCGATGCGCCGCCGCAACGACGTCAGAGCTTTCCTCGACACCAGCCGACCGGCAATGGTCGCTCTGGGGCGAGGACTCGCGGAGCGTCCGGAGGTCTGGATCGAAGGTCTCGCCCAACGCGAGGAACAACGGGATCGCCAGACAGGCTCTCATTCGTAGCCGGCAGGTTCTCGATACGGGGGGATCTCTTCGCCCAGGCCGCTCCTGGGAACGCCCCCTCGATCCGCGCACTTCTTGCGGCGGGATCCCGATCGATCGGCGCTGAAGTCTGGTTCTTCATCACGACGCACGAGGCGTCTCGCCGGTGCGCGGCGGGGATGTCACGGCTTCGCTTTGGTCCGGCGGCCGGCTGAACCAGCAGCCCGGATCTCGTAGCGGCCTCGGCGACCGTGGAGACGCGCCCGGAGTGGGCGGACTGGCGACCTCGCGACTGAGGCTCCGGCCGCGGGTCCCAGCGAATGAGGACCCGATCGAGACGATCACCGACGAGGACTCTGGCACGCCCGTTGACCGCCAACTGCAGGCCCACCTGCGGTCGGCAGAGAAACGCCGGCGGCCGCCCGTGCGGATGGCAGCCCATCCGCCCTGATCGCCCGCTGCGCCGGCCAGTCCCCCCACCTGGGCGATTGTGCCTCAGCCCCTGTCCGAAGATCATTCTGCTCGTGCAGAGCGAGCTCGTTCTCGACAACGGTTTGACCATCGTCATTGAGGGCCGGCCGGCGCAGGGAACGAAGCACGTGGTCCTCTTCGGGGCTCTGCGCACCACCGGGGAAGCGGTCATGGTCAAGCTCGAGGGGGTCTCTGGCGCGCTTGCGCGTGAGCGTGCCGCGCTGGAGTACCTGACAGCTCGAGGGGCTCCCGTGCCTGAGCTGAAGGCCACCGGTCTGACCGATGTGTCCGGTGAGGGCGTCACTTGTTTGGTCCTGAAGCGCCAGGAGGGCGAGGCGCCGACCAGCAGGGACGGGTGGCGGCGAATGGGACGAGCGTTTGGGCGCCTCGCAGAGCCGGTGAGCGACGTTGAACAACTGCCTGTTCTTGACCTCGCGCGTTTCGGGGACCTGCACACGCAGCGGGTCCGCGAGCTCGATGCTTGTCTGAGGGCGACCGCGGCCGCGGTGCCTGACTGGCCGTCGCTCGCCTCCGCAGAGGCTCCACGCCCGGGCCCGCTTGTCCTCACCCACGGGGACCCGGGACCCGGCAACTTCCTCGACGACGGCCGTCGCGGGTGGCTGATCGACTGGGAGGACGCTCATGTCGCACCCCGAGGCCTCGATCTCGCGCGCTTGGTGTTCATTGCTTGGCTCGGCTCCGGGCCAACGGGATTCGTGGGGCGAGATCACGACGCCCGCGCGCGGGCCGCTGTCGCCGGATATCTACAGACTGCGCCTGGCGGGTGGCAGCCGAGCGTCGACGAGATGCGATGGTGGTTCACGGTGGCGGGCGTGCAGTTCATCCATCATCGCTGGCAGCGCGGAGGGTGGCCCGCCCCGTGGGAGGACGCCGCGGAGGTACTGCAGCGCGGCCTCATGGACATCGTCTCCTGGGCGTGACCAGGCGAAACGCGCTTTGGACTGCCACTCGCACGGACACCCGACACTCCGACGAGGCCCTCCACGACGCGCGAGACGACTGCTTGCAGCGGAATCCGGCGGCAAGCTCCCACCCCGGAGGCCGCTCGATCAGAATGCAAATTGACGCGCTGGCCCCTGCATGGCTCGTCTCAGTCAGCGTTGGCGTATTGCGACGCCGGACCGGGGCACACGACGTGCCGTGTTGTCGCGGCCGCTCGGCGAGTTCGCGCTCAACAAAATCCCACCGCCTTGGGCGCGGCAACTTGCCCTGAGTTCAGTAGGCGAATCTTGGCTGGGTGCCATCGGCGGAGCAGCGGCAGAGCTGCACGGCGATTGCGCCGGGCGGAGCAATTGCGCGCTCAGCCGCTGGCCGGCGAAGATGTCGCAGGGTTGATGGGGACACGCGCGGAATTCGACGCGCCCATTGCATACGAACATACGCATCACCGCGTGGAGCATCACGTCGTCGACAGTGGTGACTTCGAGGTCAATCTCGATTACCTGTCGCTCGGGTCGCGAGAACTCGTGATGCGGGTCGCGTTGGCCTCGGAGCCTGAAGCCCTGGTGTTTGGCGACGGCGGTCCCGTCTGCGAATCACTTCGCTCTCTCACGCGACGAGAACGTCCGATTGAGGTTTGGCAGTTGAGACGCGGCTGGGCGCCGGAGCCCGGACAGCCAATCGGTCTGAGGGGGGCCTAGATGTCTTGCTGTCTGGTGCGAGAATCCGCCGGTGCTGATCGACGGTCGGGCTTACGCCAACGAGCTCGCGGAAATCCTCCGAGCCGAGCTACAGAGACTGCCGACCACGCCGGGCATCGCGACGATCCTCGTGGGCGAGGATCTCGCCGCCGGCGTGTATCAGCGGCGCATCGACCGCCACGCGCGCGAGGCGGGGATGGTCTCGCACATGGAGAACATGCCCGCCGACGCGACCGTTGGGCAGGTGATCGGCAAGATTGCCGAACTCGACGCCGACCCGCAGATCACCGGGATCCTCGTCCTGCGGCCACTGCCGGCGCATCTGCCCGAGTCACGGATATTCGCCGCGTTGCCGCCCCTGAAGGACGTCGAAGCGCTCAATCCCGTCAACGCCGGCCTGCTGTCCCTCGGCACGCCGCGCTTCGTCCCGTCAACACCGGCGTCGGCCTTTCACATGCTTGACCGCTACACCGCCGAGCAGGGACGCGATCCCGCCACCGCGTATGACGGCCTCGATCTGGTGCTGGTGGGCCGTTCCAACAACGTCGGCAAGCCGGCAGCGATTCTGGGCCTGCAGCGCAACGCGACCGTCATCTCCTGTCATCGCCACACCTACGATGCCGGCCGCTTGGCACAACACACCCGCAACGCCGACATTCTCATCGTCGCTGTCGGCGTCGCAGGGCTGATCACCGGCGACATGGTCCGCGAGGATGCCATCGTCATCGACATCGGCATCAACGCTATCCGACACGCCGACGGCACGATCAAGCTGCTCGGTGACGTCGACATCACAAGTGTCGAGCCTGTTGCCCAAGCCGTCTCGCCGGTCCCCGGTGGGGTCGGGCCGATCACTGATATCTGGGTCCTGCGGAACACCGTCAACGCGGCATGGCTGCTGTCGGGACCACCTCGAAGCGCGCCATCGCTATGAGACAGAACACGATTCAAGAGGCGGTCTCACTGACCCTTCGGCTCGTGAGACGTGTGACGGTGCTCGCCGTCGAACATGGAAGAATCGTCGGCGCGGCGCACGGCGGCTAGGCTCAAGGCTGTGCAACCTGTCTTTGTCTCGCTACAGGCGGGGACTGACAGGACGCTCACCCGCTGCCTTTCGCAGCATTCAACCTGAAGATTGGAGCCTGACAAGTTGATCGATCGCATCCGTCATGACATCCAGCAGCGACTCGAGCAGTTGCTCGCCGAGGCCGACAAGTTGCGTCACGCCCTTGTCGCGCTCGATCCGCGCGAGCGCGTGTCATCCACAGCGAAAGCCACGAAATCGCAGCCGACCGCGAAGCGGACGGTGAACACGTCGCAGGCGGTGAAACGGACGCCGGCGCGTGCTGTCAGCGCCTCCGACGGTGCACCCTCGTCGAGGCGAACGCGACCGGGTGATACCAAGGTCAAGGTGCTTGCCGCGCTCTCGCTCGATCATGGATTGACGGCCGGCGAGGTCGCGCAGACGACCGGGCTGGCACGACCGACGGTCAGCACGACACTGTCAAGGCTCGCCAAGACCGGCGACGTCGTCAAGGCCGACCGCGGCTATCACCTTCCAGCAAGACGGCACGACCGCAAGCGCGGCTGAACGGCCCATCACGCCGGCGAGCGCCGACGCCTGGTTTCGCGGCGCCCGGCCCGCTCCCGATCGCGGACGGATGCTCGGAGCGTTCGCTGAGCGTCGGCATTGACATAAACGTGCGCCGGAGATGGGCGGGCGGAGGGGCTCTGAGGACCACCTGCATCTAGCGGCCGTACCGGCTCTTCGGCGTGCGCGTGCGTCCGAGCGCCAGTCAGACGATGCGGTGCTACGGCTCTGCGAGGAGTAGTCGAGCTCCGAGGTCGGCCTCATCGAGCCCCAACAGCTGCGCGTTGCGCTCGTGCCAGGCTCCCGAATCCAGATCCTTGGCGAGAGCGGTGACCGCGCGCTGTTCGGCGGTTGGTCCCACCTGCGACCACACTGACGTGGCACGCCGGACCGCGTCTTGTAGGTATGCGTGCGGCCGGCGCCAGTAGCAGTGAAAGAAGCCGTCCTGGCAATCCCACGGGACCGCCACCGGCTGCATTTCTGCGTCGATCGCGCGTGCGCGTTCGACAAGTGAGGGTCGTGCGCTCGCCGCGGCAAGGAACTCCGGGAGGTAGTCGCGAACCAGCCAGAAGTCGCCGGTTCGGGTGTTGTCCCACTGAAAGACGACGACCCGCCGTCCGACCCTGAGCAGTTCGCGTAGTCCTTTGATTGGATCGGCCCAGTGATGATCTGAGAGCACCGCCATCACCGCATCAAAGCTGCCGTCGGCAAACGGCAGCGCTTCGGCGCGGGCATCGATACACGGCGCTGCGCTCGGCGGGCGCTGCGCGCGCATCACCGCCGACGGCTCCACCGCGGTCACGTTGCGACCGGGAGGCTCATAGGACCCGGTTCCGGCCCCAACGTTCAACACCGTCTCCGCGTCCCCAAGGGCATCCCAGATCCGCGCTGCGATCTTCGGGTCCGTTCGGCGTTCATCGCTGTAGGTCTGGCCGATCACGTCATAGAGCGCGCCGGCTGGCGGTCTCTGATTCGTCATGTCGCCATGATGCCGGAGCCCGGAAGTGCTCTCTCGAACCGGCGCGCGCTTGGCGACGCCACGTCGCACTGATCGTTGGTTCGTGAGATGCCTGCAGCGCCTGCGTCGCGCGTGGTCCTCAAAGATGCAAATGATTCGTTGATCAGATGCTGGCGCGCGTTCCGGCGGCCAGCTCGTCAGCCTCCGCTCGTCGCAATCAACGTTGGTGTGTGAAAAGCGTCGCAGTCGGTGCGCAACGGCCCGCAACGGTCGTCACGACCGTGCGATGGAGGATCTGGTCTGAACGCGGTCGCCACCCCACCCAGAGGACGTCTCTCGACTCACGACACTGCTCCCACCACGGGATGAGCGCCGGCAGGCGGGCGAAGCAGAAGTGAAGGAGCGCCGCGCGGAGGCGGACCGCCCACTCGCTCGACTGGGTGAGATGTGCCCGGAGAGAGCCGCGCGACGCTACCGCTGTCGGTCGTACAACCGCCAGACCTCGCCGTAGACGTCTTGAGCGGCAAGGAAGGGAGCGAGCTGCCGTTCGTCAGTCCAGCCGTAGGTTTCGAGCATCTCGCCGATGGAGCGCGCGTCCGTTCCGTGCACTCGGAGACTGCCGACGGCGCTCGCCACGTCCCAGTGGACTGGTCCCCTGAACGTGTCCTCGAAGTCGTTCCAGATACGGCGGTGGGGTATGCGAAGCAAATTGCGCAGCGAGACGTCTCCGTGCAGCGCCTGGGTCGGCAGAGCCGACTCGAAGACGGTCGTCCGCAGCACGTCCAGCCGCTCACCAAGCGACGCGATCGTGTCGCGCTGCTGAGCGTCCACCGGCCGGAGCTGGCGCAAGAGACGCATGATGTCTTCGCCAAGCTCACGCAATCCGCCCAGCTCGCCGTCGAAGGGCCGCAGCTGTTCGTGCAGGCGCCTCAGCATCCGACCGAGCCCGCGCGCGTCATCAACGGGAACGCCAGAGCGGCCCTCAGGAGGCGGCTGAACCTCGGGAACCCACTCGGTGAACGTCATCCACAGACCATCGCGACAGTGGGGACCCGGCGCGATCAGTCGACTCGGCGCTACGGCAAGGCCCGAAGGGGCCAGGAACTCGAGCACGGAGACCTCGCGGGTAAGCCACCTTGACGGATCGTCGTGAAGCGCGACCGTTCCGGTCATCACGCGCGCCACCACCGGCGCCGGGCGCAAATGCACCAGCACGTTGCTTCCCGAGTGGATGACGTCCGCCTCGTGCGGCGCGATCCCGCAGGCAGCGGCAGTCGCTTTTGCGGCCGCCAAGGCACGTCGCTCGAGACCGCTGTTCATACCGCGCACTGTTGCACGGCGAAGACTCACCCGAGGACACCACCAACACCCGCTTACAACGACCATCGGGCAGTCTCGACGCAGTCAGCGTTCCCGCCGCGCGACAGTCTCGGAGCTCAATGAGTGATTCCATGTCGAGAACCGCCGGCCGGCTCCGCTCACCAGATAAAGGCCCGCCCACCCTCGAAAGGCGGAGCCCATCACCTCAGGAGACGACGATGCCCAAGTATCTGCTTCTCAAGCACTACCGCGGCGGTCCGGAGCCGCACCATCCCTTCCCACCGATGGACCAGTGGGCGCCCGAGGACGCGGAGGCGCACATGGCCTTCCAGCGGCACGTCAGCGAACTGCTGCAGGAGCGCGGCGAGTACGTCAACGTGCATGCGCTCACGCCAGCGCGCACCTGGGTGCGCTACGGCGGTCCGGACGCGGCGCCCGTCACCACCGACGGCCCGCACCCCGAGACCAGCGACCTGATCGCGGGCTGGTACATGATTGACGTGGAGTCCCTCGAGCGCGCGCTCGAGCTCGCCGCGTACGTCTCCTCCGAGCCCGGCCCTCGCGGCGAGCCCCTATACGAGTGGATCGACGTCCGGGAGATCATGTCCGAGCGGCCGTCGGAGGACTGATCCGGCGTGCTCGCAGGCCTGGTCCGCCGGGGCGAGGACTTCGACGCCGCTGAGGACGCGCTCCAGGAGGCGCTGCTGGAGGCGCTCCGGGTCTGGCCCGAGCACCCGCCGCACGACCCGCGGGCGTGGCTGAGCACGGTCGCGACGCGGCGGCTCGTGGATGCCCGCCGCAGCGAGGCCGCCCGGCAGCGCCGCGAGGAGACCGAGTACGCGGAGCTGCGTCCGGCCGCCACGGAGGAGGGCGACGACACCCTCTTTTTGTTGTTCTGCTGCTGTCACCCCGACCTCGCGCCCGCGTCGCAGGTGGCGCTGACCCTGCGCGCCGTCGGCGGCCTTACCACGCAGGAAATCGCCGACGCCTTCTACGTCTCGGAGCCGACGATGGCGCAGCGGATCAGCCGCGCCAAGCGCACCCTCCGCGGGCGCCGGCTCGACCAGCCTGGCGATCTCGCCGTCGTGCTGCGCGTGCTCTATCTCGTCTACACGGCCGGGCATTCTGGCCCTCCCACCCGCGTCGACCTGGCCGCCGAGGCGATCCGGCTCGCCCGCCAGCTCACGCTCGCCACCGAGGAACCCGAGGCGCGGGCTGCTCGCGCTGATGCTCCTCAACCATGCTCGGCTCCCGGCGCGACTCGACCCCGAGGACCGGATCGTCACGCTCGACCGGCAGGATCGCGGCCTGTGGGACACGCGCGAGATCGCCGAGGGCGTGCGCGTCCTGCAGTCTGCGCTCGCCATGCAGACGGTGCAACGGTGCCCCGGCCGCTACCAGCTCGAGGCCGCGATCGCCGCCCTGCACGACGACGCGGCGAGCACCGGGGAGACCGACTGGTCGCAGATCCTCGCCTGGTATGACGACCTCGTCGCGCTGACCGAGGACCCCGTGAGCCAGGACCCCGCCGCGGTGCTCGGGCGCGCGGTCGCGGTCGGCCATGTCCGCGGTGCCGCCGCCGGGCTGCGCGAGACCGACCGGCTGCGCGAGGTGATCGGCGAGCGCCACCGGTGGCACGCTGTGCGCGGGCACCTGCACGAGCTTGACGGCGACCTGACCGCCGCCCCCTCAGCGTACGCCGAGGCCGCCCGCCGGGCCACGAACGTCGTCGAGCGCGACCACTTGGTCCGCCAGGCCGCCCGCGCGCGGGCCGCCGACTTAACCGGACGACGACATGGACAGCGGTACCCCGATGACCGCGTAGCTGACGAACCCTAAGAAGAGAGACGATCGTGGACCGCAAGAGATGACTGAAGAGCTCGAGCATCCCGGGGCGCGGACCCTGCTTACTCCGCGACGCTGCTTCGGCTCGCCTACAACGGATCAGACGGCTTCCAGCGAGTGATCCCGATCGGCTTCTACTGGAACGGGAGCGAGGGCGTTCCTTCTGCGTGGGCTCGCGAGCGTGGACATCGTCGACGGCGTTCCCGACGAGTACGTCGCGGCATCGATGAAGGCATTGGGCACAGACCAGGTCACGGAGTTCGAGCGCCAGGTCAGGTCGATGTACGACCAGATGGCACGTGTCTCCATCGAGCCGGTATGGGCGCGGTTCTTCGACTTCGGTGCTGGCCGCATGCCGTCCTTCCTGACGAAGCTCGCGGGCGACGCCTAGCAGGCAGTCGGCGCGCAACGTCGCCGAACTTGACCTCGTCTTTCGTCCTCTGCCAGCCACTGCAATCCGGTCCGATCGCGATGCGCATCAGGGCCTGCGGATAGGCTCGACCGCCCGAGCAGGACGTCGGCCATCTCGGTCGGAGTGCGTAGGTCGAGTTGCAGCCCTCCCGCGCGGTTGAGGCCGGGTACCCTGGCGGAGGAGAGCTGAGAACAGCGTTCCGTAGGAACTAACGCGAAGGTCCGTCTGCCAGCCCTGAAGGGATCACGATCATGCGCCGACCGACAGAGCCCGATCCCGACGACACCCCTGGGCCTGTGCGAAGCGCAGGAGCAGAGCTCGGCTCCGGCGATTGGGACAAGCGGTACGCCAGCACCGAACAGGTATGGAGCGGTCAACCGAATGCGGCGCTCGTCGCCGAAGCGGGTGGCCTGTTGCCGCGTCGGGCATTGGATGTCGGCTGCGGCGAAGGGGCTGACGCCATCTGGCTGGCCGGCGAGGGCTGGCAGGTCACGGCGCTTGACGTATCGAAGGTGGCGTTGGAGCGCGCCGAAGCAGCCGCCCGGCAGGCCGGCGTCAACGTTGAGTGGATGCACGCTGGTCTGCTTGACGCCACGTTGCCCCAAGGCGCTTTTGATCTGGTGTCCGCGCAATACCCGGCGCTGCTGCGCACCCCGGACTGCGATGCGGAACGGTCGCTGCTGGGCGCCGTCGCCCCTGGAGGGCACCTACTCGTCGTACACCACGTGCTCACCAACGCTGCCATCGAGCGGGCCAAAGCTCACGGGTTTGACCCGACCGACTACGTCAGCCCCGGCGACGTCGCCTCTTTACTTGACGAACGCTGGCTGGTCCAGTTCGACCAACAGCGCCCCCGTGAGGTCAGCGCCGGCGCGGGCGCCCATCACACCCACGACGTCGTGCTGCACGCCAAGCGCTTGCCCTAAACGAATTCGCCAGGGTGGTCGACGATTAGCGGCGTAATCCGCTTCCCCTTGACAAGAGAGAGGCGCCACCTGTGACAGTGCCCAGCCTCGATTCTCAGCACGCCCACATCTGCTCGCGCGCGTGCGCACCACTGTTCAAGGGTGCTCGTCGGGGCCACGATCACGAGCCGGACGTCGCCGGCGGTGCGATCGATACTGGGGGCGCGCCCGTAGTCCCCTGAGTAATGTGCCCCCCCACGCGGCACATTCGTGTCGGCTGTGGCGCTTAGCGACGATCACGCGCGATACGACGACCCATCACCGGCGGACGATCCGCACGCTCCTGCTGGCCGCGGCGGCCACGCTGATGGTCGCTGGTCCAGCGCAGGCAAGCGCGCCGACTCGGGCGCGAGTGCTGGTCACGCAGACCAGTGCGGACCTGTCGCAGGCGATGCGCTCGCTGCCCGCCAGGCGCTTCTCGCCGACGACGCGAATCGCTCGAGGCGTCCGCCTCATCGATGTCGACGACACGCATAGGTATCAGAGGTTCATCGGGGCGGGCGGGGGGATGACCGACTCGTCGGCGTGGCTGATCTGGACGCAGTTGGCCCCTACGCAGCGCAGCCGGCTGATTACGCTGCTGTTCGCGCCGTCCGGCGCTCATCTGAGCTTCCTCCGTGTCCCGATCGGCGCGTCGGACTACACGGCCGACGGGGTGCCCTACTCCTACGACGACGAGCCGGCGGGCCGCACCGATCCGCAGCTGGCCGACTTCTCGGTGGCGCATGACGAGCCATATGTCCTGCCGGCGCTCAGGGCCGCTCTGCACCTGAACCCCAAGGTGTACCTGGAAGGGGTGCCGTGGTCGGCGCCGGGGTGGATGAAGGCCAACGACGCCCTGGACAACCAAGCCCATGCCGGCACGCTGCTGCCGCGCGACGACGCAGCCTTCGGGCGTTATCTCGCCGACTTCGTGCGCGCCTACCGGGAGCGGGGCGTGCGGGTCAAGGGCATCGCGGTGCAGGACGAGCCCAACGAGCCCAACCCATACCCGGGGATGCAGATCAGCACCTCACAGGAGGCCGATCTCGTCGCCCGTTACATCCGGCCTGCCCTGCGTTCCGCCGGTCTGGCAGTGAACGTGTTCGGGTGGGATCTCAGCTGGGGACCCGTGAAGGCCGTTGCTCCCCTGCTTGGCGACTCTGAAAGCGGCGCGCTCTCCGGCCTGGCGTGGCACTGCTATGGAGGATCTCCGCAGTTCATGTCCAGCGCACACACGGCCGCCCCGCGGGCTCTGCAGATCGTCGATGAATGCTCCACGGGAGCCAAGGATGCATTCGCGACTTCCGAGCTGCTGATCTCCTCGACTCGGAACTGGGCGAGCGCCGTCGCCTTGTGGAACCTGGCGCTCTACCCGCAGGGCGGTCCGGCGCAGTCACTGGGCTACGGCTGCGAGGGCTGCACCGGAGTGGTGAGCGTCGACCCCCAGACAGGCCGGTACGCGCTGAGCCGCGACTATTACGAGCTCGCCCAATTCAGCCGCTTCATCTCGCCCGGCGCGGTACGGGTCTCCAGCCCGCATTTCGTCTCCTACCGGCTGGGTGGTCTCGGGCATTTCCAGACCGTGATCAGCTCGGGCCTAGACGACGTCGCGTTCCTCAACCCCGACGGCACGCGCGTCGTGTTCGCCTACAACACCGGGACGGCCCCGATCTCCTTCGCCATCCGCTGGCACCACAGCACGTGCACCTACCGGATCCCGCCGCACGCCACCACCACCCTACGATGGCGCTAGAAGACCCCCTCGGACCTCGTTTGACTCCAAGCATGGCCGCGCGTGATTCATTCCCGCCTCCGCCTCGCCAACTAGGCGGCCGGCCCGACGGGGACGCGCTCTTCCGGGACACGTAGCTCGTCACCGATCGTGCCTCTCCAAGTGGGGAATCGTCCCGCTGCTTTCTTCGGCCGCCGGCTGGAGCCGGTGCGGCCAGGCGTTCGGGCTCAAAACGCCTGACGACGCACGAGCAGTCCCCATCCGCGTCAAAGATCTCAACGGTCGCGGGCTCCGCGCCGCCGCGGCCCACGGACACTACGATGCCGCTCGGGCCGTCATCGGCATCTGTGCGCAATCGGAGAGCGTCAACCAACGTCGCACGGCCGTGCCGGGCACCAGGTCCGGGCCGGGGCACCCGGGGGATCAGTCTCTAACGCCGGAGTTGCGGCGAAGCGTCCCGGCTCCCTATTCGGCAGCTTGGCCCGCTCCTATGAAGCTGAGCGTCTGCTCACTGTCGTCGTGCGGCCTCCCGCTCCGCGGTCTCTGCCTGCTGGGCTTGCTCGGCGCCGCTTCGCGATGCCCACCGGCTACTCGCTCATCCCGCCGCCCAACTGCCGCTGCGCGGAGCGAGAGCGAACCGGCGACGTTACCGTCTCGGTCGACCGCGCCGGCTCTGCCTACGCCCTCGGCGGCGGTCCCACAACCACCGAAGCGTCAGGAACTCAACAAGGCGCTTGAACATTGCATCTCCCTCAGCTAGACCACTCGACGATATGAACACGGATGTCAACGACCTGGTCTTCAACCTCGGCTCATTAGCCGACCACACCGTCGTGGTGCGCGCGCCCCGCGGCGGGCTCACCAAGGATACCGCTGGAGTCCGGGCGTGGGCTCCGAGTCGATGTCCTCGAGGCTGAAGACCTACGAACAGGGTTGCCGCTTGCGGCGAGGAGGACAAGTCTTGATGTCTGACTGTGGACGTCCGTCAGAGAACAAGGGTCACCGAACGTGACGCACGGCCGATCACTCACAACCGCAAGGAGAACGTTTCGCCGCTTCGGTGCGGCCGGCCAGGGATTGCCAACCGACGGTCGTGCTTAGCGCTGCTTGTCGATTTCTTCGCCGCGCTTCTGCAGGAAGCTGCCGATCGCGCCAGCCAGTGTCGCGATCACGGTGATCGCGTAGACCTCCATCAGAATGTCGAGGATTCGTCCGCCGAACGACACTGGATTCGTGATCGACGAAGAGACAGTGAGCAGCTGAGTCGTGGTCCAGAACGCGGCGCTCCCGATTGTCTTGAGTTCTGTCTGCTGGCCGTGGCGCTCGAGCAGAAACGCGGCAATGGCGCAGAGCACGTCGACACCCACGGTCGTGACGGCGACTGTGACGAGATGGTCGCGCAGCCGACGATGCGTGGGGGTCGCCGCACGGACAACGTCACGAACCTCGCGGACGGCCGATCCAAGTACGCGTAGCACCGATCAATCGTCCCGACCACGCCGGACGTCCACGCGCTCACGTGTCACGTCCGGCCCTGAGGCTCAGGGCTGATGATCGTTCCGCTGCGGACGCTGCAGGGCCGGCCACCAAGGATGATTTCCGCGCGCGAGCACAAGCATCGAGCATGGACGCGAGATCGGCGCTTCGGTTTCCGCGCGCTTGATCCTTTCTCGGTACCTGAGACCGCGCGCGATCTATTGCACGCCGAGTCGGGGGGTGCGGCGCCACGGCGCGAAGTCGATCACGCAGTGAGGGGTTCCTTTCCGACGTCCCGAGGAAACGTCGGAACCGTTTCGGCGGGCGCGCTGGTCGATCCCCGTCCGCGACGGGGCACGACTTCGCGCGGGCTACCGCGCGAGGCGCTCGACGGCGTCGGGTTGCCGATCCGCGGTGGAGGGCCGAGCGCCGAAACGCGTGCGAGAATCTGGGTGTGGGTTCGCCGCAGACACTGAGCGAAGCTGACCGGCGGATCGTCGCGGTGTGGGCGGCGGACTGTGCGGAGCGGGTGCTGCGACTGTTCGAGGCGGAAGCTCCGGGGGATAGCCGCCCCCGTGATGCCATCGCCCGGTTACGGGCCTTTGGTTGTGGTGAGCTTGGCGTCGGCGAGGCCCGCCGCCGTTTCGTGGCTCATGCCGCCGCTCGCGAGGTGAGCGTTCCCGCAGCGGTGGCCGCCGCCCGAGCGGCCGGGCAGGCCGCAAGCATCCCTCATATGGGCGCGCACGCCCTGGGTGCCGCCGCATATGCGGCCAAGGCCGCTGGCCTGGCCGCCCCGGACCGCCCGGAGGGTGTGAGCGAGGAGATGAGCTGGCAGCTTCGGCGTCTGTCCGCGGCGGCCAGAGCCGCCCTGCGCCAGCTGCCGCCAGTTGGTGAGAATTCGTCGGGTCCCCTCGGGCCGGGGCTTCTCGCGTCGGGCCTTCTCGGCACCATTATCCGTGATCTCCAGGCCAGCTTGGCGGACCCCGACCCCGCCCTCCCTCCCATATCGCAGGTTGATCAAGAACACGGAGAGAAGGAAGAGCAGCCGGTCGAGGTGCACGTTACGGAACGTCTCGCATAGCACCCGTCCGCTTGTCGTTGGAGGGTGAGACGGTCGGCGCGCCGCGCATCCCATGTCGCACCCACGAAGCGTCCTGCAGCAGCGCGCGTGGGGGTGAGGGGTTGTCAGTCAAAGTCCGGGTATTGCAACAGGCGATCCAAAGGCTGCCCGGAGACGAACCGGAGCACCAAAACGCACAGGAACAGGTGCGAAGGTTCCGGCCGACTACTCAGATAATTGCAGTCAGCGTTGGCTGCTGAGACGGCCGGGCACCACCGGTCGGAGGGTGCAGATCTGCCGCGTCTGTTGACATCCCTCGCAACACATTCAGCACCACCTTGGTGCTGGTTTAGCCGCTTCCGCGGATCATCGACGCCGCCATCGTGACCATCTGTCCGTTAGGGATGTCGCTGGTCAGCGTGTTGGAGATCCAGTACGAGTCGTTGCCCAGATGCCAGGCGACGGTCGTCAGCCGGCCGCCGTCGGCGTATAGGAACAGCTTGCGTCCCTTGATCGTGCGCGTCCCGCTCGGGCTCTGCAACAGCGGCGGCTGCTTCCATGCCACGCCCTGCACGCCGTAGAACTCGCCCTTGACCGGATCGAGCGCGAGCGTCATCCGATAGGCGGCATGGGTCACGCCGTGCTGAGCGCGGATCAGGTAAACAGCTCGAGGATCCCGTCCTCGGTCTGCAGGGTCTTGTCCCGCGTGGAGTGCTTGCCGAAAGCCGATCACGGCGCCCGGCGAGCCGTTGTTGCCATGCCGCGTCGCCGGAGTGAGCGTTAATAGTTGTGACGCCGCGGGGCCGTGGGGACGGCGCCTACCACGGCGCCAAGCCGCAGATCACCGGGCCGGGGCTGCACGGCCACCCGTTCTGTGCCCACGGCTGCACGGCGTCCGGCCGACGCTGACCGACCGCGCCCGCCTGGCGGCCGCTCTGCCGCCAGGCGCCCCCATTCGCGGACAGAGCCGACCTGCGCGGCCGCCGCGACGGCCTGCTGCACCGCGTTGACGTCGTGCACGGAGGCTGCGGGGCTTCTCGACCCTCAGGCCTTGGAGGTGATCTCGGTGAGCATTGCGCGCAGGCGCGCGTCTCGCCGCGCATCGCCGCGATCAAGGCGTCGATGTTGCCGCTGGTGGGATCCTCGCGGCCCAGTCAATCTCGTAGCCCGCGTCCCGCGCAAGCTGGCCCCCGCGCGACCCCTGTGCGCCGACCGTTGCCTCAGTCGATGCTGTCAGGCGACGGCTCCAGGGCCCCCGGGCGCCGCTCGCCGGCCCCGGCACCGGGTCCCTGCGAGGTGCTCTGTACGTCGCGCTGGGTGATCCCCAGGTACGAGACGAGGCAAAAGATGGCGATCGTTAGCGCAAGCGCGACGCGTCCGGCGCCTAAGCCAAGACCGCCCGCGGTCGTAGGCTTACCGAGCCAGTCGGCAAACGAGGCGCCCAGCGGTCGCGTGGCGACGTACGCGAGCCAGAAGGAGAAGATCGCATTCCAGCCGAAGCGCCAGTATCCGATCGCAGGCACCGCGATCACTGCGATGAACAGCAGCCCTGAGGAGAAGTAGCCCAAGCCCGCGGTTATCGACGTGAGGTCTCCCAGCGCAGTACCCATCGCAAACGTCGCCACCACGGCTGCCCAATAGAACGCCTCCCGGCGAGGCGTATCGATGGTGTGAAACGAGAGCGTCTTCTCGGTCTGCCGCCAGGTGACGAACAGCACGATGAGCGCGACGGCCCAGAGCGCGCTTGACAGCGAATACGGGACGCCAAAGCGCACGTGCAGCACGTCAGCCGCCATCGTTCCGAAGACGCCGACCCCAACGACCGCCAGCCAGTAGGTCCAAGCGATGTAGCGGCGCACCCAGAACTGGAGTGAGACGGCGACAGCAAACCCGCAGAATCCCAAGACCACAGCAAGCACCGGATTTATCGCGTGGACGCTGTAATCCGACGTCGACTCCCCCATCGCCGTCGAAAGCGACTTGATGATCCAGAAGAGGACAGTGATCTCAGGGACTCTGAGAGCGCCGTGACGCGTAAGTCCTCCAAGGCGAGCGCGAGCGGTCAAGCGGGACAGTCTCTCAGTTCGCCTAAGGCGCCCATCAACGGCCAACCGCCCTACCAGACTCCTGGCGCATCGCCTCGGCCCGCGCATTGATTGGGTGCATGCGTGTTCGCTCGGGGTTCTTAGGTTCGCGTGGTGATCGCAACACCCGCCCAGTTGGAGGGACTTTGGGGGTCATCTGAGCTTCGTGGTTGAGCAGCGCGCCGGTCGTCGCGGAGCCGAGCCCGGAGGGCGAGGCGGGAGCGGCGATGTCAGCACGCCGCGCCCCCGGACTGCCAAACGCACCGTCGCCGGCCGTCGCGCGCCGGGCCTGTGGCCGAATGCGAGTGCGCGCCCGGCGCGCTCATGACGGCCAATCGCAACCGTCGGCTTGAGCCGCCGGCGTGCATCGCGCGCAAACACGCGACGGAGTCGCGCGCGACTCACTCCTTGTTCGGCACCAGCTCGAGCAGCCCGGAGAACAGCGGGGTGATGAGGCGCGAATGCGGATAGACGCGGTATGTGTTGTAGACCGCGCCGTCCTGCATTGCGAACACGCTCCAGCCCGCGCTCACGGATACGGCCGACTCGAGGTCCGGCGCCCCGACGTCCTCGCGGTAGTCGCGCAGCCACTGCGGAGGCTCACGGAGCAGCTGCCCTATGTCGAACTCGTCTCGGGTGCTGCCGGACATCTCCTCCCGGCGGAACGCGTAGCCGTAGTCGAACAGGAAGTCGCCGCCGTGCGCCGACACGTACGGCACCGTCCATCCACGACGCTTCTTGTAGGCGACGAGCTTCTCAAGCGGCGCGTGCGACATGCAGAGCAGCGTGACGTCGCGATCGTTCACCTGCGCGACCACGCCGCCCAGCCCGTCGGCGAGCGACGAGCAGCCCGGGCAAGCAACAGCCCAGTCCTCCCCGAACATCAGATGGTAGATGAGCAGCTGCGAGCGCCCCTCGAAAAGCTCGCGCAGCGATCTCGGCCCATCCTCGGTCGCGAACCTGTACTCCTGCTCGACCGGGACCCACGGCAGCTCGCGCCGCTGCTGCTCGATGCGCCCGGCGTGCTCCTCCAACTCGCGCTCGGCGACCAGCAGCTCTTCGCGCGCCGCCTGCCACTCCTGCTCCGTTCCGACCTTCATCGGACCTCCTTCGTGTTGAACTCGTCCCTATTGGAACGGTGCGGCCGCGGAAAACTCATCGGCAGGCCGAAGGCCTCGAACAGCTCCGGCCGGCTCCAGTCCACGGCCTCGACGACGCGCCCCTCCTCCACACGCAGCACCTCGAGCGCGAGCGGACGGTAACGCGCCTGGCCGGGCGCCCGCAGGTAGATCGCCACCGCCGGCTGCAGGTTGGCCTGCGCAGCCACAAACAGGTGCTCGCCGGGCGCGGCGTGCTTCTCGCTGCCGCGCCGGAACGCTTCGAGCCCGTCGTACCAGAGCGGGCGCGGCGGAAACGAGAACCGCGCGTCCTCCCGGACAAGCGCCGCCAGTGCCGAGAAGTCGCGGCGCGCGGCCGCCTCGACGTAGCGGCGAGCGACCTCCCGCTGCTCCGCAGGCGGGGCTGAGCGCGGCCACTCGTCGCGCCGCGACGGCAGGCGCTCGCGCAGCCGATCGCGCGCCCGCTGTAGCCCGCTGTTGACAGCCGGCACGCTCGTGCCGAGCAGCTTCGCCGTCTCGCGCGCCGAGAACCCGGCCACGTCGCGCAGGATCAGCGACGCCCGCTGCCGCGGCGGCAGGTGCTGGATCGCCGCCACGAACGCGATCTCGAGCGTCTCGCGGGCGATCGCCGCCTCGTGCGGGTCCACCAATCGATCAGGATAGGGCCCGAGCCAGAGCACGTCGCCGGCGATCGGCGGGACGTCGCCGTCGGGATCGGCCGCGGGCGCGACGTCCACCGGCAGCATCCGCGGGCCGCGCCGTGCCACGTGGTCCAGGCAAGCGTTCGTCGCGATGCGATACAGCCACGCGCGAAACGACCACTGGCCCTCGCGCCTGAACCGCGCTCGTGCCCGCCAGGCGCGTGCGAACGTGTCTTGCACGAGGTCCTCGGCGTCATCGAGCGATCCCACCATGCGGTAGCAGTGCGCCCGCAGCTCGCGGCGGTGGCGTGTGAAGAGCACGGAAAAGGTGGTCTCGTCGGCGTCCATCGTCAACTGAGACCGCGCTCCCCGGCGCTTCTCATCGCCCACGCCATCTGGGACACCGGCCCTCACCGCTCCCGACGGCGTAACGGCCGCCCTCGGCCGTAATCGCCATTCTGCACATGCAGACGACGAAGCGAAAGCGGTGGTGGTGAAACCCGGTGCGGAGGAGCTCAGCACCGTGCATATGCACACGATGGGCATGGCGGAGCCCGGGAGCCCTGCTCCTCCTCGTCCCTCGCAACATTCTCGGACGCATCACTCGGGCGCTGGTTGGCTTTCGCATCGGGAGGCAGCACAAGCTGCGGGCGCGACTGTCGGACCGGCCCCGTGAGCGCTCATCTCGCCGCGAAAGCCGAGCAGTTTGTTGACGTTACTCAAGAGCAGTGCACGGACTTGCGTGCAAACGCGCTCGTTCAATGGAAGTGCGGCAGAGACGACGAAAAGAGTCGTCGTGTCTTGCTTGTCGGGTTAGAGTGCGCCTGACCGTAGCTACTACCGAAGGGGGATTCCTCATGGGGCGGTGGTCCAAATCCTTCACGGCGTTGGGTGTCGCTGGCGCGCTGATCGCTGGTGGCGGCGCGTACGCGCTCGCCTCCTCCAGCGGCGGCACCATCACGGTGTGCGCCAGGCACAAGAGCGGCACGCTCTACGAGACAAAGAGGTGCGCCAAGCACGACAAGAAGCTCAGCTGGAACAAGCAGGGGCCCCCGGGCTCCGCCGGCATTCCTGGACCTCAGGGCTCCACCGGCATGCCTGGAGCACGGGGACCACAGGGGATCCAAGGGCAGCACGGGGTCCAGGGGCCTCCCGGAATCAGCAACTACCAGGTCGTCACTGGCACGCCGGTCGACAGCTCGGGCGGTGGGGAGAACCTGGCTTCTGCCTTTGCCGTCTGTCCGACGGGGACTAGCCCGCTTAGCGGTGGATTCACGACCGGTGGCAGCAACGCCACCGTTTACGTAATGACCGACGAACCATTGGGCAGATCGGCGTGGCTCGTTCAGACGACTAGTGCGTCGGCGAGCGCGTACACGCTCAAGGCGAACGCCGTGTGCGCGACCGTTTCGAACTAGAGGCTTTCCTCGGTTGGCGGTTGAAAGGGTGATCGAGTTCAGCGCGTCGACGCTTGCGGGCAAATGGATCGACAGGCAGCATGTGCGAGTGTCTGGCTTTCAGAACAACCGGTATGAGCCGACGACCGTCAGCGGTTGCGCGTTGGGCGGTTCGGCGAGCCAGCCCTGGAGGCCTTCCTGGAGCGTCCGGAACTCGGGCTTGGTTGAACAATTGATCACCTACACCCCGTAAGACACGACAGCGCCCCCGCCTGTGACAGCTCCGAGCACCAGCCCCACCAGTGCCGGCACGGTGGACTGCGTCTGAACGCCGGACGTGGTACTGAGAACCCGCGCATCGACTCGGCGGCTCACACTTTCGCAAGCGACGAGCAGCCGGGGGCCGGCGACGGCTTAGGAGCGTGTGCGGCAGCCGTTGGGGCGAAAGCGTGCGGGCACGTTTCTCGCCCCGCACGGTCACGGATGTCTGACGTCGGTGGAGTTGATCTGATCGCGGGCGCGATGCGTTTCTGCTCCGGCGACGCTCTCCGCCTCACAAGCGTCTGACAGCCGGGCGGCTCTGCGCGACAGCCTCGGCGGGAAGCGGATGATTCGGTTGCTGGCCACCTGGGCGACTGAGCGGAAGTGTTGTCATGCAACGATGGCGGAGTTAGCTTTCGTATCCGCCATTACACCGCACGCGACGACGAGGAGCTCGTCGTGCTTGCCCTACGGCCATGGGAGCCAGTTTTTGATTCGCTGCGGTCAGTCATCGGGCACGGTCTGTTCGTCGCGCTGCGCGGCGAGGACAGGAGAGAGGGGCAGGCTGCCGACGTCAGGGCGACGCTTCAGAATGCCAACGTTCAGACGTGGGTTGCTGAGGGCAACGGCGCGGTGGGCGGCTTCGCGTCAGCCAAGCATGAACCGGCGGGAGAAGTGGGCGGCGCGGACGGGTGCGACGGTCGTCGATCCGCTCTGGCGTTCTGCGCGTGGACTGTTCTCGGACTGACGCGGACGTGGCGCGGCCGACGCGACCTGCGGCTCACCGAGGTGCCGGGCGTCGTCGCCGACGGCTTGCTGCACGGCTCATGGTCGGCGGCTACACTCGCGACGGTGATGCAGAACCGGGAAGTCGGTGCAAGTCCGACACGGTCCTCGCCACTGTAACCAGGGAGCTCGAACCCCACGTCGCCACTGGGCCAATCGGTCTGGGAAGGCGGTATGAGAGCGCTCGACCTGGGAGTCAGGAGACCGCCTGCATCGTCGTGTAGTGCCGATCCACGAGAGAGGGAGGGCCTGTGCCGACCGATCACGCCTGCGCTCACCGCCAGGGATGCCGCCGCCGCCCGCGGTCGCGGCTGGCGTCGGGTACTGCTGTCGACGTTCGACTGTCTGCTCTCTCGTGGAAGGACCCGTCCCTTCACCACCGAGGAGCAATACATGACCGAGTCCACCCCTGACGTTCCGAGCACGGACCTGACCGCACGACTGGACGCCGGCCCGGTGATCTGCGCCGAGGGCTTCCTGTTCGAGCTGGAGCGCCGCGGCTACCTGAGCGCTGGTGAGTTCGTCCCCGAGGTCGCTCTGGAGTACCCCGACGCGCTCCGGACCCTGCACGTCGACTTCCAGCGCGCCGGCTCCGACATCGTCGAGGCGTTCACCTACAACGGTCACCGCGAGAAGATGCGAGTCATCGGCAAGGAGGACCTGCTCGAGCCGCTGAATCGCGCCGCGCTACAGATCGCCCGGGAGGTCGCCGACCAGCGACCTGGCGACCTCATGGCCGGCAACATCTCGAACACCAACATCTGGGACCCCGAGGACCCCGCCCGCCAGGCCGACGTGCGCGGCATGTTCGAGGAGATGGTGGGCTGGGCCGTGGAGGGCGGCGCCGACATGATCATCGGCGAGACGTTCTACTACGCCGGCGAGGCTCTGGCGGCGCTCGAGGTTGCGAAGGCGACCGGCCTGCCCGTCGTCGTCACCCTCGCGCCGATGGCGATGGAGGAGATGGCCGACGGAGTCGGCATCGTTGAGACCTGCCAGCGACTGGAGCAGGCCGGCGCGGCCGTGGTGGGCATGAACTGCTTCCGCGGGCCCGAGACGATGCTGCCCTGGCTCAAGCAGATCCGCGCGGCCGTGTCGTGCCACGTCGGCGCACTGCCGATTCCCTACCGGACCACCGCCGAGGAACCGACGTTCTTCAACCTCAGCGACGACCGCGCGAGGGTGCCATCGCCGCACGGCCGCACCTTCCCGACCGCGCTGGACCCGCTGTACGCCAACCGATACGAGATCGGCGCTTTCGCCAAGGCGATCCACGAACTCGGCATCAACTACATCGGCGTCTGCTGCGGTGCCTCGCCCATGCTGATCCGCGAGACCGCTGAGGCGGTCGGTAAGTCCACCGAGGCCAGCCGCTTCTCCGAGAACATGCACAACCACTTCATGTACGGCGACAACAAGCGGCTACCCGAGCACATCGTCGCGCTCGGCGACGAGGCCTAGCGGCCAGAATCCGACTCCGCCCGCCGATCGTTCAACCCTGCCTGGCGCAGGTTGGCTCGGTGGGCGGCGCACGGACACTGCATTGCCTCGCTGCCTGACGTCAGGCGGACGCGGCGAGATCGCCGTCAGCCGGCCGCCAGTCGCCAGTCGCCGAGGGCGGACGGACCCTCACGCACAACCCCGCCAGCAACATGCCTCGAGGCAGCGTCGGACAGCCTTGGTCCGTGGACACGTGATGGGTTCGGCCGCTGGACGTAGTAGCGCTGAGATCGCCATGAATGAGGCAGCCACAACTGACGCTGGCCCGCCGGCGAAGTTGGATGCCGTCTGCGGGCCGTCGTCTGCACCCGCCCGCTCCACGCCCATTACAAAGGGAGTTCGGTCATATGTCCTTTCGTTCGGTGGTGTTCTGGATGATTCGACCCGGTCGCGGGTGATTAGCGGCAGGCGATCTAGAGCCAGTCGGTGATGAACCGTGGGTGTTCGTGGATGTCCACCTGGCGCAGAGGCCCGAAGCCGCTGTTCACGAAGCCGTGCGCGACCCCCGGGGGAGCAACTGCGATCTCGCCCGCCCGCACGATGCGCTGCTCGTCGCCAAGCGTGAACGTCGCCTCGCCCTCGAGCACCACGAACACCTCGGCGTAGGGATGGCGGTGCAGGTTCACGCGGTCGCCGGGGAGCGCGTGCGGAACGATGATTGAGATGTTGGCGCCGATGTCGTCACCCAGCGCCTCAAAGCTGTCCACCGACGCCTCCTTCGCGTTGCTTGCGACTCGACGTGCGCCCATACGGTGACGTAATCGCGATCGACCGTCCAGAGGCCGATGTCGCGGATTTCCAGTGACAGTTGTCATTCGTCGGCCACTCAGGCGGGTTGGCTCAGATCCAGCCGGCCTGACGCGCGATGCGGATGGCGTCGATGCGGTTGCGCGCGTCGAGCTTGGTGATGGCGTTGGAGAGGTAGTTGCGCACGGTCGCCGGCGAGAGGAACAGCGTCCGGCCGATGTCGGCGGTGCTCGCGCCGTCTGCGGCGGCGCGCAGCACGTCGGCTTCGCGGTCGGTGAGGGGATTGGCGCCCGCGTTCAGGGCGGTCTCTACGAGCGCGGGGTCGAGGAAGCGCTGCCCCTTGGCAACGCGCCGCAGTGCGTCGGCCAGCTCGTCCGATGGCGCGTTCTTGCGCATGAACCCGCCGACCCGGGCCTCCAGTGCGCGCGAGAGATGGCCGGGATGGCCGAGGCCGGTGAGGATGAGCACCTTCGTCTCGGGCAGCTCGTCGCTCAGGGTGAGCGTAGGACCCGAGTGCGGCGGCCGCTCACCCCGAACCCCGTAGCTGAGGTGCCAGAGATGCAGCGGCATGAACAGCACCACGGCCGCGATCGCTACCGCGGTATCGGCCCGCGCCCGTCGAGACCGACACGGCCGACCTCGACGACGGCCAGCAGCGCGCTGAGCAGGAGCACCGCGCGACCGGCAAGCTTGGGAATCCGTCCGTCCACGCGCGACAGCGTGACAGCTTCCCGACCCCGCGCCAGCGACCGATGACAAACGTCACGGACGATCAGCGACATTCGTCTCACGACAGAGCGGGATACGACTGGTGCCTCGCGGGCAGGAGCCCGGGCAGCCGCCCCACGGCTGAGCGACACGACGCTCCCTCAGCCCGCCCGGAGGGGCACGCCGGCGCACGATCCACACCCCTGGTGACGCGCCCGGTGCGCCCGGTGCCCGGCGCGTCACCCGCTGCGATCTCCGCCAGGCGGATGTCGGCGGGGGTCGCGGTGAAGCGGTGACATTCGTCATCGCTGATCGGCGACATCGTCCTCTGGCGCGCTCGGCATCAGGGCGCCAACCTCCGCCGGGTCATGCCAACCACAGAGGAGATCGTGATGAATCCTGTGAACGACCCGGGCGCAACGGCCCGGCGCGCCGGACGGCGTGAGTGGATCGGCGTCGCCGCCCTGGCCCTGCCCTGCCTGCTGGTCGTGATGGACCTCAGCGTCCTGTTTCTGGCGGTTCCCTCGCTGACGCGGGATCTGCGGCCTTCCTCCACCGAGCTGCTATGGATCACCGATGTCTACGGCTTCCTGATCGCCGGGGCGTTGATCGTGATGGGCGCCCTCGGTGACCGGATCGGCCGCCGCAAGGTGCTCCTCTGCGGGTCGGCGGCGTTCGGCGCCGCCTCGATCCTCGCGTCGCTGTCCACCAGTCCGCTGATGCTGATCGCCGCCCGCGGGATTCAGGGGGTCGCCGGCGCGACGTTGATCCCCTCGACGATGGGGCTGTTGTTCGCGATGTTCCCGCACCAGGACGATCGGCTGAAGGCGATGGGCGTGATCTCGGCCGGCTTCACCGGCGGCGCCGCGCTCGGGCCGATCCTCGGCGGCGTGCTGCTGGACTTCTTCGACTGGCACGCGGTGTTCCTCATCAACGTGCCGGTGATGCTCGCGGTCCTCGTGTTCGTGCCTCGCTACGTGCCCGAGTTCGCCAACTCGAACGCGGCACGCGTCGACGTCCGTAGTGCCGTCCTGCTGCTGCTCGCGGTGCTGCCGATGACCTACGCGATCAAGCGCGTCGCGCGCGGGAGCGCCGGGCCGATCGACGCGGCCCTGATCACCGTCGGGCTCGCCGTCGGCGTCCTGTTCCTCCGGCGTCAGCGGCGCGTCGAGAACCCACTCATGGACCTGTCGCTGTTCCGGATCCGCGTCTTCAGCGTCTCGCTCACGGCGATGGCCACCACGACGTTCGCGATGTTCGGAGCATTCTTCTTCGTCTCCCAGTACTTCCAGCTCGTCCTCGGTCTCCGTCCCCTCCCCGCGGCGCTCTGGGGGCTGCCGGGGATCGCGATCATGACGCTGGGCACGACGGTGCTCGTGCCGAAGCTGTCCCAGCGCTTCCGCCCCGGGCCGCTGATGGCCGCCGGCGCCGCGCTCATGGCGGTCGGGCTGGCGCTGCTCTCGCAGTTGAGCAGCGCTACGCCGCCGCTCCTCGCCGCCGTGGTCGTCGCGGTCTTCCAGCTCGGCGTCGCACCATTGGTCACGCTCGGCAACAACCTGATCATCGGCTCAGCGCCGCCGCAGGCCAGCGGGCAGGCATCGGGCACCAGCCAGACGTTCAACGAGCTCGCCGGCGCGCTCGGGATCGCGGTGCTCGGCAGTGTCGGGACGGCGGTGTACCGCGGCGGAGTGCACGCAACTGCGAACCACGGTCTCTCCGCCGGCGACGCCCACGCGGTCAACGACACGCTCGCCAGCGCCAGCGGCGTCGCCGCTCACATCCCACTCCATCTCATGCAGACCGCACACACGGCGTTCACCCAAGGCATGTCGGTCGTCGCCGCGATCACCGCCGCTCTGATGCTGGCCGCCGCCACGCTGCTCGCCCGTGCCCTGCGCGAGACCGGCGCCCGTCCAGCGCCGGTCGAGGCGGCGCCGCCCACCGCCGAACCGGCGGCGGCGTAGATGGGGGCACCGGCGGCCTGCCATCCCTGTTGGCGCTCGTCGGCGGCTCCTGGACCGCGGCGCTCACGATCCTCGCCCCGCGTCGCGTACCTCCGCGACACCGAACGCATCTGACCACCACCCCCATCCACCGACAGGAGAGCAGCATGTTCAACTCACGTCGCCCCGCCAATGACGAAGCCTGGGAGGCCATCGTGGTCGACAAGTCCCGCGGCAACCCAGACGGCTCCAACCTCTACCACTACCTCGACGTCCAGTTCGCCGGCGGCGACACACGGAAGATCCGCGTCGACCGCAAACTGTGGAACCTGCTGTCCGCCGGGGACGAGATCATGAAGGCGCCCGGCCAGGACCCGATCAGGAAATAGCCGACGCCCGACCTCACCAGACCCGAGCTGGGCCGGTGCCCGCCCAGACACCTGGCGGCATCTCCGCCGTCGGGTTCAGCGAACCGTGACCCCGAATAACTGAGGAGTTGCAAAATGGCTCAGGTCTATCTGACGATGGCGATGTCGCTGGACGGGTGCATCACCGGACCGCACGACGACACCCAGAACCCGGCCGGCACCAACGGGATGCGGCTGATGGACTGGCTCGCGGGCGGCGACGGCAGTAGTGTCGGCGCGTTCCGACCGCGGGATCCCAATAGCCAGATCGTGTTCGACGAGGGGCTGGTTACCGGCGCGGTGATCACCGGAAGGCGGACCGGGGACTTCGCCGGCTACTGGGGCGGGACCATCACAACGGCGTGCCGATCTTCGTTCCGACCCACCAGCCACCCGCCGAGAACCCGTTCCAGCGGATCCACTTCGTCACCGACGGCATCGCCGCCTGTGTGCAGCGGGCCAAAGCGGCCGCCGGCGATCCCGACGTCATGATGCACGGCGCCTACAGGCCCAGCAGGCCCTCAAGGCCGGCGTGCTCGACGCGATCGAGATCCAATTGCGCCCGGTACTGCTCGGCCAGGGCCGACTGCTCTTCGACGACCTTCCCCCTGAGCACGTCGAGCTCGAGCTCGTCCGCACACTTCAAGCGCACAACCCTGCATCTACGCTATGAGGTAAGACGATGACTGCCGAGGCTCAACATCAGAAGTTAAGAGTGCTCGAAGGCCGCTTCATCCTCGAGCAGGTGACCGACGCAGAAGACGGCGTCCGCGAAACCGACGTGCTCGCACTCGTGTTTGGTCCGGACGGGCGTACGCGGGTGCGGCGGAGGACACAGGTAGCGGAGTGAGTGCCCGGAACATAAGATCACGCTGCCATGGCTGATGTTTCTCACGCGGGAATCGACGAGCTCAGGGCGGTCGAGTTCTTGGAGGGGTTCACGTTTCGCCGCGCGGGACAGGAATTGGGCGTGACACCGTTCGGGATTTCGATCATCGACATGCCGCCAGACACGACCGCCTATCCGGCGCATGACCATTCGTCGGTGGGGCCCGGGAACCCGCCCGCCCACCAGCTCGGACAGGAGGAGGTCTACATCGCATTGCGCGGGTCGGCCGACGTCGAGGTCGACGGCCACCGGTACCCACTCGACGCCGAGCACGTCATCCGGGTCGGGCCGACCGCGCGGCGCAAGATCCTGCCCGGGCTCGATGGCGTCCGGCTTCTGGCGATCAGCGGGGTGCCCGGCCGAGCGTACGATCCAGTCTCCACCGCCTGAGCGGTCGGCAGTATGCATGCGTCGTCGGCTCAGAACTCGTTTCGAAGCCGCCGCCACCGCGCGTTCTTCCCGGCGCCGCTCGGCTCGATCACGCCCTCGTCGCGCATGCTCGCGAGCGCCTTCGAGATGTAGGACTGGCTCGCAGCAGGCGCGGCGCGACGAACCTCGGCCACCGTGAACTCGTTGGCGATCGACTGCCTCACGAACTACCGGATAGCCTCTCGCTTCGACCCGCGTCCGGCAACAACGCCCACACGGGACTCGAACTCCTTGTAGGCCGCGGTGATGATCCCGAGGAGGTAGTCAAGCCACGGCGTGATGTCGTGCTCGCCGGTGTGCCAGCCGATGCCCGCCGCCCGGAGCGCTTCGTAGTAAGTGTCGCTGCTGCCCTGGACAAGTCGCTCGAGGCTCGACGTACCGGCCCACCTCGTAGCCAGCCTGGTAGAGCAGCAGCAGCGTCAGCAGCCGGCCCATCCGCCCGTTGCCATCCAGGAAGGGGTGGATCGCGAGGAAGTCGAAGACGTAGCAGCCCGCGAGCAGCAGGGGGTGGTATTCGCCCGAGCGCACTGTGCGGTCGAACCGCTCGTGGAGCTCGTCCATCGCTGCCGGAGTCTCGACGGCGCTCAGCGTTCGGAACCGCACGAACCTGGTTCCGTCCGCGGACCTCCTCGATCGAGTTATCGATGTCTTCCAATGCCCTGTCCGGACACCGGTGAACTGGTACAGGTCGCGATGCAGCTGCTCGACGACGCGCGGCTTGAAGGGGATCTGCCGCGCGCTCGCGTGGATCGTGTCGAGCACCGCGCGGTAGCCGGCGATCTCCGCCTCCGAGCGGTTCGCCGGCATCGTCTTCTCCTCGACCAACTGACCACCCGCGCATGCGGCGCCGTGACGTCCTCGATCGCTTTCGACGACTCGATGCTCTGGATCCGCGCGATCTGGACCAGGGTTTTCAGCGCCCCAGGGTGCTGGACGCGGAAGGCGCGCTCGCCCCAGCGATTGTGCTTGCCGCGCAAGGTGGAGTCCGGGGTCGCCGGTGGTCAAGAGACGTGCAATGCCGGCTTTGCGGGGCAGCTCGGTCGCGCCGTCCGGGAGCGCCCGTTGATGGAATGCAGGTATCCGGCGGGCTAACCGCGCCGCTTCCTTTTTTGTAGCCGTCGCTGCTGGTCAGGCGGTGACGGCGGCGAGGGCAGCGCAGCGGGTCTGGTCGAGTGGGTGGCCGGCGGCCGCGAAGCTGTCGGCCGCGGCGGCGAAGCGCCGATGCGCGGTCCGGTGATCGCCCTCGGCTTGCGCCATGTGGCCGCGCGCCTCGTCGAGTGCGGCGTACCATGCCGGCAGTCGCATCACGACGTCGGCGAGGTACTCGGCGACCGGTAGCCAGCGTGCCGCGCGCTCGAGGTCACCGGCTCGTGCGGCGGCGATGACCGCTGGCATCGCGAGCGTGATCCTGCATCCGGGGCACGTCTCGATCGGGCCGCGCACGGCTTCTTCTGCCTCTTCGAGGGCGGCCAGGCCGGCCGCCGGGTCGGTCGCCATTGCGATCCGCGTCCCGTAGATCCGGTCGAACAGGTGGAAGCCCACTGCGGACTCGCGGCCGATGTCGAGCGCTTCGTCGAGCAGCGCGACCGCGTGGGCGTGTTCGCCGCGGTGCAGCATCGTCTCGGCTCGGCGCTGGAGCGCGAGCGCTTCCCCGGTCGCCGCGCCGATCCGGCGGTGCAGGATGGCTCCCTCCGCGAGGTCTGCATCGGCCTCATCGAGTCGGCCCGCGAGCAGCTTCGCCTCACCCCGGATCGTAACCGCGAAAGCACGTCCGCGTGCGGCGCCGAGCCGCTCTGACTCTACGGCGAGCGCGTCGGCGAACGCGATTACGTCGTCGTAGGGTCGCGCGCCATAGAGCAGTCGCTGCATGATGCACAGCTGGCCGTCGAACGTGGTCAGGCGATATGAGGCAGGGCGGCAGTGTCGTTCAGGTCGGCGATCACGCTCGCGCGCAGCTCGCCGCGGGCGTGCGCTGCAGCCGCCTGCGCCCACGACGCGATCGCGATCTGCGCGGTGTCGCCCGCTTCGCGGGCGAGGCGGCGCGCCTCGGCGGCCTTTGCCGTCCCGACCGCGGATCGCCGAACCCGAGCGTGGCGGCGCCGGCATAGGCGAGCGCGTGCGCGACGCGGCCCTCGAGCGTGGTCGGGTCGAGCCCGTCGAGCAGCGCGAGCCCGCCGCGCGCGTCGCCGAGCTTGATCTGAGCAAGGGCGCCCTTCGCTCGCAGGTCGTCGGCCAGCGGCCCTCCGTCGACGTCTGCGGCGGTCGCATAGGCGGCGGAGCGCCGGCGTCGCCGATCGCGTCGAGCGCGTCGGCGCGCAGTACGAGCGCCTCGGGGTGCTTCGGAGCGTGCTCCAGCAGCGGCGCGAGCTGCGCGAGCGCATCGGCGAACGCGCCGAGGGTGACCGCCTGCCGCGCCGCTTCGAGCAGCCATGGCACTGCCTCATCGGGACGCTCACCCGCCAGCCACTGCCGCGCGACGAGCGCTGGCGGCGCGCCGACGTCTGCAAGCCGCGCGCCGGTCTCGCGGTGGATCGCGAGCCGCTGGTGCGGTGAGACGGAGTCGGCGAGCGCCTGGCGTACGAGTTCGTGAGTGAACCGGTAGCCGGCTCCCTCGACGACGAGCACGCCATCGGTCAGCGCAGTGTCGAGGTGGGCGTAGGCCTCCGTCTCGGGGAGGCCGGTCAGCGCCACGATTCCCGCCGGGTCTAGGTCGCCGCCGGCCAGCGCCAGCCGGCGCAGGGTCGCGAGCGTGTTCTGATCGAGGTCGAGGAAGCGCGCCGTGACCGCGGCACGTGACGTCGGCACGAGCGCCGGGACGCCCGCGACCGCGCTGCGGGCGAGCTCGAGCGTCAGAAATGGGTTGCCCTGTCCGAGCTCGAAGATGCGCTCGAGCGTGCCGCTGCCGCGGGGCACGGCGGTGCTCGCGGCGACCAGCTCCGCGACCTCGTGACACTCCAGGGGCCGCAGATCGAGCAGCGTGCCGCCCCCGGCGCGTTCGAGGCGCTCGACGACTCGCACGAGCCCCGGCGGCGCGGGTTCCGGCCGGTAGGCGACGACCGTCAGCTGCGCGGCGGCGCTCCCGGCGCCGAGGTGCGCGATCACGTCGATCGTCGCCTCATCGGCGAAATGCGCGTCGTCGATCACCAGCAGCACCGGCGCGCTGCCGCCCGCGGCCCTCAGTAGCCGCCCGAGAGCGCCTGTCACCGAGTGGCGAGTGAGCGGGACCGGCTCGGCTGGGCCTCGTCGCCCGCGGGCAGTGAGGCGAGCCGCGCGAGCACCGACCGGGCGCGTGGGCCCACTCGCTCGAGCAGCGCAGCGTCGTTCGCGATCAGCTGTTCCACTATCGCGGTGAGCGGTGCGTATGGCTCACCAACGTCGGATGTACCAGCGGTGACCGTAACCCAACCCGCCTCGCGCGCGGCGGCGACCGTCGCGCGGCACAGCGCCGACTTACCGATCCCGCCCGGGCCGCGCAGCACCAGCACTCGTCCCGCGGCGTCGTGCAGCAGCGCATCGATACGGGCGAGTTCGAGCTCGCGTCCGACCAGCTCCGGATCGGGGCGCTCCAGCCCGGCGACGCAGCGCTCGAACAGATCGAGCGTCTCGCCGCTCGGCGGCACTCCAAGCTCCCGCCGCAGAGCGGTGCGTAACCGCCCAAACCACCGGATCGCGGCCGGCCGGCTGCCGCGCTCGAGCGCCCGCCGCATCAGCTCGCGACAGGCCGGCTCGTCGGTCGCGTCGGCTTCGAGCACCTGCTCCCAGCGCCCGGTGCGGCGCAGCAGCTCGAGATGCAAAGCGCGCAGATGCTCCCGCGGCGCCTGCGTCCACTCCTCATACCGCGCCTCGGGCAGCAGATCGCCGCCATAGGCATCAGCGACCGCGGCGTAGATCCCCGCATCCGGGCCGGCAAGTGCCGTCCGGGCGGCGCGCTCGAACGCCTCCACGTCTGTCTCCACCGCACGTCCGGGGAACAACGCAACGTTGCCGCCGCGCAGTACAACAGCATCGGCGTCGCCGAGGGTGCGACGCGCGTGGTGCGCTGCCTTGCGCAGGTTCGCCGCGCCCGCCTCCGGTGCGAGCGCCGGCCACAGCGCATCGATCACCTGCTCGCGCGCGAGTCCTCGCCCGCCGGCAAGGGCGAGCAGCTGCACCAGCTCGGCGGAGCGGCGCGTCGGCCACTCTCCGGCCGCAACCTCGCGGTCATCAACCGTCACGCCGAAGGCGCCCATCAGGGCGATACGCACGGGAATGGCAGCACGGTCCGCAGACACCAGGGAACGTTTCAGGAACGGTCGTGCCCGATTCTGGCATCCCACACCAACCAGTAGTAGGAGGGATCAGAACCATGAAGGCGACCACACGACCCGAAGCACCCGTCGTGATCGCGGACGGCGGCCTCGAGCTGCGCGTCCAGCCACTCGGTGGCGGCATGTCCGCCGGGTTTGTCCGGCTGCCCGCCGGAGCCGACCTGCGACCCGCGGTCGTAGGTCTAAAAGACGACCTCTGCCCTGCCCACACTGGGGCTACATCCTGTCAGGGTGCGTGCGCATGCACACCCGCAACGGCACCGAGGACTACACCGCCGGCCAGGCCTTCTACCGGGCGCCAGGACACGCGCCGGAGGCGATCGAAGACACCGAGTACGTCGACTTCTCACCCACCGACGAGTTCCAGCACGTCATCGACCACATCACCGCAAGCTGAGCATCTCAAACAAAACGGAGAGTCGTAATGCCGTACATCAACTGCCGCGTCATCGAGGGCGTGCTCTCCGAGGACCAGAAGGCCGAGATCGCCGAGCAGATCACCGAGACCTTCGCCTCGGTTATCCGTGAGCCCGACCGCGGCCTGACCCGGGTCTTGATCGACGACATGACCAGCGGTCAGTTCACGATCGCCGGCCAACCGAACACCACCGAAGGCGAGGACCTCCTCGCCGGGGCACCCACTAGTGCCTGAGCACCCCCAGGACAGGAGGAAAGGAGAACAGCGATGGCGGTTGCACGCCAGCAGAGCTCACTGGTCGCGAGGTCGAGGTCCTCGCCATGGTCGCTCCGGACTGCAGAGCAAGCAGATCGCACAGCGCCTCTACACCACGCCGAAGACGGTCCCCGTGAAGCCGGAATCGTTCCGGCCGCGCTGGACGCCGTTGTGGCAACGCGTGGTCGCTCGGCCACCACGTCGGCCACATCTACATGAAGATGGCGCGACAAACCGCGTAGCCGCAAGCCTCTACGCCCTGGAGCATGGGCTCGCGGATTCAATGCTGAGCGGCGAGTCCGGTGTGACTTGATTCAGCGAGAAGACGCGTGTCACCGGCAGAGGCCGACACCCCGTTGCGGTGGCACCCAGTTTTTGTCCACACGGACGGCAAACTGACGCCACACCCGACACACCCGAATGGCGCTCAACTCAGGTCGCTCGCGCTCGGCCTCGAGAGACGGGCTCCTCGCCCCAAACGCGAGACCGGGGCTCGGCGTGGCTCGTATTGGCGCGAAAGGAGGCGCGCGGTTCGCCGGCGCAACGGGACCACCTGATCTCGAGCTGCTGGTCCTCTGGAGGCTGACGCGGAGGCGATGCAATCGTCGCTGGAGTCCGCCGGTGGCCCGAGATGGGTCACGTCGCCGTGCACGGCAATGGGGTGGTAAGGAGGAGCGAGCATGGGATCCAAACCGATCGACCCGGTCGACTTCCGCGCGGGGCAGCACCAGCAGTGGGACTCAGCAGCAGTGGGATGGA
>CAVYMP010000016.1:0-24970 GCA_963769565.1 uncultured Solirubrobacteraceae bacterium | reverse complement strand
TGACGGCCAGACGCTCGAGGCGCACGATCGGGTCGAGCTTGGCCTCCTCGGATTCCTCCAGGGCCTCCCGGTAGGCCTGCTGGTCGCCCTCGTAGTGACCGCGGAAGCGGTGGGTGCTGCACTCCAGGAGCCGCGGCCCGGTCCCCGAGCGAGTCGCCGCGATGAATTCCCCGGCGGCATTCCACAGCGCCGCCACGTCCGAGCCGTCGACGATCCGTCGCTCGAACCCGTAAGGCGCCACCACGTCACAGACCGATGCGACCCGGGTGTGTGCCGAGCGCGGCGTGAACTCGGCCATGCCGTTGTTCTCGCAGATGAAGATCAGCGGCAGCTCCCACAGCGCGGCCAGGTTGACGGTCTCGTGGAAGTGGCCGGCCTGCACCGCGCCGTCGCCGAAGAACACGACCGACACCCGGTCTGATCCGTCGAGCTTTGACTTGAGCGCGTCGCCGGCGGCCATCGGCAGGTTGCCGCCGACCACCCCGGTGGCGCCCATCAGCCCGTGCGCGGTGTCGACGAGGTGCATCGACCCGCCGAGCCCGCGGCAGAGGCCGGCCGAGCGTCCCATCAGCTCGGCCATCGTCTCCTTCATCGGGGCGCCCTTGGCCAGCGCATGGCCGTGGGCGCGGTGGCCGCTGTAGACGGCGTCGTCGTCGCGCAGGTGGCCGCACACCGTCGCCGCCACGCCCTCGGAGCCGATGCTGAGGTGGATCAGCCCGTGCACCTGCAACGTGCGGTAGAGCTGGGCGACGCGCTCCTCGAAGCAGCGGATGCGCCACATCGTCGTCAGCAATGCCCGGGCCGCGCTCTTGTCGAGCGCGGCGGCAGGCGCGCGGGAACGGCGGGCCATGGGGGTGGCTAGGCGGCGACCGGCGCGGTGCCCAGCACCTCGCGAACGGCCCCGGCGATCTTGTTCTCGTCGGGCAGCACGAAGGCCTCCATCGGCTGGCTGTAGGGAACCGTGGCGTCGAGCGCGGTCACCTGCTTGATCGGAGCCTTGAGGGCAGAGAAGCCATGTTCGGCGATCTCGCCGGCGATGATGTTCGACGCGGCGGCGTGGCGCGGAGCCTGGTCGACGAGCACGACGTGCCCGGTCTTCTCCACCGAGCCGAGGATCGCCGGGACGTCCAGCGGCTGCAGCGTGCGCGGGTCGATGACCTCGGCGTTGATGCCCTCGCTCGCCAGTTGCTCGGCCGCCTCCAGCGCCCTGCCGACGGTCCAGCCGGTGGCCACGATCGTGACGTCGGCGCCCCGCCGGCGGATCGCCGCCTCGCCCAGCGGGACGAGGTACTCGCCCTCGGGCACGTCGCCGTGCTCGAGCACGAGCAGGTAGTGGATGAGATAGAGGACGGGGTTGTCGTCGCGGATGGCCGAGGCGAACAGGCCCTTGGCGTCGGCGGCCGTCGACGGGAGCACGATCTTCAGCCCCGGGATGCCACAGAACATGTTGTAGATGGAGCCGGTGTGCTGCCCGGCCCACCCGGCGGTGAACCCGTATCCGGCCTTGAGCACCAGCGGCACCTTGACCCGGCCGCCGCTCATGTACCGCAGGCGCGGGGCCTCGTTGACGACCTGGTTCATCGCCACCAGCATGAACTCGGCCATCAGCAGCTCGACGACCGGCCGGTAGCCGGCCAGCGCCGCGCCGACGGCCATGCCGATCTCGGCCGTCTCGGAGATCGGGCTGACGCGCACGCGATCGTTGCCGAACGCCTGGCGCCACTTGTCGTCCTCGGCGGGGGCGACGTCCTGGCCGTAGAAGATGACGGTCTCGTCGCGCTCCATCTCCTGGTGGAGGGCCTCCTCGACCGCTGCGATATAGGGAATCTCACGTGCCATTTCGGCCTCCTCAGGCGTAGACGTACTTGGTGGCGGCTTCGGGCTCCGGGAACGGACTGTCGAGCCCGAACTGCACGGCCGCTTCCATTTCGTCCTTGGCCTCCTGGGCGATCTGGTCGGCGTCCTGCGCGTTCAGCGTGCCCTGCTCGACGAGGCGTGCACGGAAGCGGGGCACGGGGTCGCCACGCAGGGCAGCCTCGTACTCCTCGCGGTTGCCGAACACCGTGATCGCCTCGTGCTCGGGGTAATGGAGCGGCACCCCGGGCGGCGCGATCAGGTTGCCATGGGCCGACAGGCGGTAGACCTTGGATTCCACCAGGGTGGGGCCCTCGCCGGCGCGAGCCCGGGCCACCGCGGTGCCGACCGCCTCGTAGACGGCGATCGGGTCACCGCCGTCGACGGTGACGCCGGGCATGCTGTAGGCCTTGGCCTTGACCGACAACGGCTCGCCGGCGGCCGCGTTGGCGTCCTCCTGGTCCGATCGCGTGCCCACGTTGTAGTTGTTGTTCTCCATCACGTAGACGATCGGCAGCTTCCACAGCGACGCCAGGTTGAGCGATTCGTGGAAGGCGCCCTGCTTGGAGGCGCCGTCGCCGAAGAAACACAGGACGACCTGCCCCTGCTGACGGAGCTGCGCGGCGTAGGCGACACCGGTGGCCTGGGGGATGCCCTGGCCGACGATCCCCGACGTGCCCATGAACCCGCGCTCGGGGTCGACGAGATGCATCGAGCCGCCGTAGCCACCGCACAGGCCGTCGGTCCGGCCGTAGATCTCGGCCATGATCGCCTTGGTGTCGGTACCGAGCGTGATCGGGTAGCCGTGACAGCGATAGGTCGCCATCAGCTGATCGGTGGGTTGCAGCGTGGCGAGCGAGCCGACGATCGAGGCCTCGGCGCCGTCGGCGAGATGGGTGTGGCCGCGGATCACGCCGGGGTGATCCTCGAAGGTGCGCTTGACGCGCTCCTCGAACTCCCGGATGCGCAGCATCTGACGGTAGATCCAGGTCAGGCGCTCGTCACTGAGCTCGGACAGGGGCTGGCTGGTGGTCAAGGTGAAACGGCTCCTCTCTATGCGGCCGCCGGCGCAAACTGCGCGGCGGTCGTCTCGTAGGCTCGCTCGAACTCCTGCTCGATGGGCAGGGCACGCAGATCCTCGGACAGGACCTCCACGCCCCAGGGCCCGGGGTAGCCGGCCTGCTGGCACGCCCTGACATAGCCGGGGATGTCGAACTGCCCCTCGCCCGGCAGGCGCCGCCGGTTGATGACCTCGTCCAGGGTGTCGTCCATGTCCTCGAACTGACCGTCGGAAAGCTCGACCCAGCTCAGGTACTCGGCGGGGATCCGGTGCAGCTCGTCGGGCGCGATCTTGAGCTTTGACATGTGCCAGGTGTCGATCGCCAGTCCTCCGTTGGCACGCCCCGCGCCCTGGACGAGCTCGAGTGCCGTCCCGAGATCATGGACGTTGACGTCGAAGGGCATGAACTCATAGGCGACGGTCGCGTCGGTCTGCTCGGCGGCGTCGTCGCAGAGGGCGGCGAACGCCTCCGTGAGGACGTCCAGCTCGCACGGCGTTCCCGGGATGTTGCCGACCTTGATGTGGTGGGCATCGAAGGTGGCTGCCGTCTCGAACAGCAGCCGGCGAAGCGTGTCGGACTCCGCGCGCTCGGTGGTGCCGAGGGGGGCGAAGAAGTCGGCCAGGAACTCGACCTCCAGGTACTTCAGCCCCGTGTCGTCGAAGATCGCCTTCATCTCCTGCAGCGTGCGTGTCTCCAGCTGATGCAGGGTGTCGGCGTGCCACAGGCCGATGCCCGCAAAGCCGACCCGCGCGGCCTGCGCACATCGATCGCGCCAGTCAAACAGGCTCCACTCACGTCCGAAATGAACCTCAACCGGTCCGGCCGTGGTCCAGTACAGATCCACCAGCTCAAGCTCGCCCATCGACGCTCCTTCTCCTTATTGCGGCGACCGATTGCAACGTAGCGCCGCACCCCGGGCCCGTCCAGTCATCGCGCGCAGCCGTTCTTGCCGATCAGCGCGCCGCGATCTGGAGGAGCGCGTCGACGAGCTCGTCGGTACGCGACAGCCACGGTGAGTGGTCGGTGTCGATCTCGATCACCGGGTCACAGCCGGCCGCCGTGTACATGTGCCGCTGGACGGGTGGGCGGATCGCGCGGTCCTGCAGGCACGAGATGTACGCGCGGGGAAGGGCGGCGAAGGCGTCGGCGGCAGCGGCGTCGGGACCCTCGAACGGCTGGGTGAACGGGATCACCGGCTGGCTCCCGCGCTGGGGCAGCGCCCACGCCACCTGCTCGGGCGTGCAGCAGTGATACAGCGCCTCGGGCGCCGCCTCGGGTGCCATCGTGGCCACCGGCGGATCGCCGTCGACGGTGATGTTCGCTTGGACCGAGTCGCCGGCGGCCTCGGGCAGCTGGGTGATCTCGATCAGGCTCTGGCTGGGTTGCGGGCAGAAGGCGGAGACATAGATGAGACGCTCGACGAGCTCCGGGCGCCGGGCCGCCGCCTGGGTGACGACCATCCCGCCCATGCTGTGTCCGGCGAGGACGGCCGGCGGTCCGGCCGCCAATGCGTCGCACACCGCCTCGGCGTAGCGATACAGCGTGATCTCCGCAAGCGGCGTCTCATCGGCGCCCTGGCCGGGCAGGTCGATCGCCTCGGCGGTGTGGCCGGCCGCCTGCAGCCCCGGGATCACCCGCTCCCACACCCAGGCGGCGCCCATCGCGCCGTGGACCAGCAGGAACCTCGCCATCATCGTCTCCCTCGTCGTGGCCGATCGTGCGGCGCGATCCTAACCGTATGATGCGCTCCAGCCGCAGTGACCGTTCTCTTCGATACGGCGACCCTCGAGCCGGCCGACCGTCCGGACTCGTGGAACGATGCCCATCGACGGATCTTCTTTCCGATCGGTGTGCGGTTCACGGAGGCGGATGCACCCAGCGGCCGGATCGAACAGCAGGAGCTCGGTCCGGTGCGCGCCTTCCGCGTCCTCAGCGAGCCCTCGGTCATCGAGCGCAGCGTCGCCGAGGTCCGGTCGTTCGACCCGGGTGATTTTCTCGTCGGGACGTTGCTGAGCGGACGGACGGGAATCGAGCAGGCCGGTCGCTCCGGCCTTCTCGGTCCGCGCGACGTCTCGAGCTGGGACAGCTCGAGACCGTTTCGGGTCACCCACTTCGAGCCGTTCGAGCTGTTGCTCCTGGTCGTGCCCGAGCAGATCCTCGGTCTCCGTCGCAGGGCGATGCAGGCGCGCACCGCCAGCCGGCTGGCACAGGGAAGCGCCCTGGCCTCTCTGGCAGCGAGCTTCTTCCGTGACGCGTGGAACGTCGTCGAGCGCGATCCCGGCTGCCGGCGAGACGACCTGGCGGACGGCGTCCTGTCGCTCGTGCGAGCGCTACACGGCCACGAAACTGGCGAACGCGCGCCCGGCCGACGGCTGCCCGGAGATGCGCTGCTCGCCCAGATGCGATCGTTCATCGAGCGCAACCTCACCGACCCGTCGCTCGGCCCGGAGTCGATCGCGGGCGCCCATTTCATCTCCACGCGGTACGTACACAAGCTGTTTCACCGAGACGGGATCACGGTGTCGGACTGGGTGCGCCATCGGCGGCTTGAGGCGTGCCGCAGAGCTCTCGTGGATCCCACGCACGCCTCGCTGACGGTGGCCGAGGTCGCGCGCCACTGGACGTTCACGAGTCCGGCGTACTTCAGCCGCGTCTTCCGCGAGGCCTACGGCTGCACGCCGAGCGACTGTCGTCGCAACCCCTGAGGCGCTCTTGAACTGTGCGCTGTGGGCACACGATTGTTCGCTCTGGCGACTAGCCGCGGCCCGCGGGCCGCCGTATTGTGCGCACCGAAGGGATTCCTGAGAGGAGAGCATGCGTCGTGACGACTGACCACGATCTGTCGTTTCCCAACCCGTACTCGGTGGCCACGCCCGAGGGGTGCGAGGGCTGGGAGGAGATGTACCCGTACTACGCGGTCTTCGACGAGCGCCGGCGCGAGGCCGACGAGAACCGCTTCTGGTTCTGGAACTCGATGCACTTCCCGACCCCGCACCCGGCGTTCGACGTGATCTGCATCGACTCGCCCTACCAGGCGGTCGGCGCGTGGCAGAACCGCGTGTTCGCCGTGCCGCCGGCGATGGGCATCGACTACCGGGCGCTCAACGGCTACATCTACATCTCGGCCAATCCGGTGACCGACCCGGCGAAGATCGCCGAGCGGGCCGAGTTCTTCCAGGCGCGAGCCGGGCACTACTTCGCCAACTGGGGGGAGCTGTACCCGAAGTGGCGGGCCAAGATGGAGGCGCTGATCGCCGAACTGGACGCCCTCGTCGTCCCGGAGCTCCCCGAGTACGAGCCTGACGAGGTCGCTTTCGGCACGGACCGCAACACCGCGTTCTACGAGGTGCTCGACGCCTATCCCCGCCTGCTGCGCCTCGGCGACCTGATGTGGCAGCACCACTTCGAGTTCCTGCTGCTCGGCTACGGCGCCTACGCGACGTTTGCCGAGCTGTGCAAGGCCGAGCTGCCGGACATCCCCGACCAGCACATCGCCCAGATGGTGGCCGGCATCGACGTGCTGCTGTTCCGGCCCGACGCCGAGCTGCGCCGCCTGGCGGCGCTGGCGATCGAGACCGAGGTCGACGGCGCGTTCGTCGAAGGACGCACGCCCGCCGAAATCGACGCCGTGCTCGCCGAGTCCGAGGCCGGCCGAGCGTGGCTAGCCGAGCTGGAGAAGATCAAGGACCCGTGGTTCAACATGGCCACCGGCGACGGGCTGACCCACTACTACCGCAGCTGGCTCGACGATCCGAGCATCCCCTACGCCTCGCTCGTCGGCCACGTGGCGGCGCTGCACGCCGGCGCACCGGCCGAGCGGCCCACGGACGAGATCGAGCGCGAGCGCGACCGGCTTGCCGACGGCTACGGCGCGCTGCTCTCCGAGGAGGTCCGCGGCCCCTGGAACGACCTGCTGGCACTCTCGCGCACCGTGTTCCCCTACGTCGAGGAGCACAAGTTCTACTGCGACTACTGGTTTCTCACCCGCTGGTGGAACAAGGTCCGCGAGTTCGGGGCGCTCCTCGCCCACCACCGCTTCCTGGAGGACGGCGAGGACATCTTCCAGCTCTCACGCCACGAGGTCGCCACGGCGCTCGACGAGCTGGTGCTGACCTGGGCGACCGGCGGCCAGGCGCTCGGGCCGATCCACTGGCCGCCGATCGCCGCGCGGCGCAAGGAGCTGCTGGAGAAGCTCAGCCGCTGGACGCCCCCGCCGGCGCTCGGCGTCGTGCCCGAGGCGATCAACGACCCGATGACGATCATGCTGTGGGGCGTGACGACCGACCGGGTGCGCGAATGGGCCCGTCAGCAGACGGGCGGATCAGAGCTCAACGGCGCCGCCGCATCGCCGGGCATCGTCGAGGGGCCGGCGCGGGTCGTGCGCTCGCTGGCCGAGCTGGCCGAGGTGCGCGAGGGCGAGATCCTCGTGTGCGGCTCCACGTCGCCGGCATGGGCGCCGATCTTCAACAAGATCAAGGCGACGGTCACCGACGTGGGCGGCGTGATGTCACACGCCGCGATCGTGTGTCGCGAGTACGGCCTGCCGGCGGTGGTCGGCACGGGCCGGGCGACGTCGGAGATCCACACCGGGCAGGCGATCCGCGTCGACGGCTCCACCGGGGTGGTCACGCTGCTGCGCGACGAATGATGAGCGCCGCGCCCATCAGAACGCTCGCGGAGCTGCGCGCCGCCGACGCTGACCAGTTCGGCGCCAAGAGCGCCAGCCTCGGCGAGCTGCTCGCAGCCGGCATTCCCGTCCCCGCGGGATTCGCGCTGCCGGCAGCTGCGTTCACCGAGTTCATCGCCGGAACCGGCCTCGCCCCCGCGATCGCCGAGAACCTGGCAAGTGCGAGCGACGGCGTCGACGGGCTGCACGCCGCCGCCCGTCGGATCGGCGAGGCGATCCGCGCCGCCGATGTCCCGTCTCAGCTCGCGTCCGCAGTGACGGCACAGTACGCGCAGCTCGCCGGCGACGACTCCCCGGTGGCGGTGCGTTCAAGCGCACTGGGGGAGGACAGCGCGGAGGCGACGTTCGCCGGCCAGCAGGAGACCATCCTGTGGGTGCGTGGCGCCGACCGCGTGATCGATGCGGTCCGCGCATGCTGGGCCAGCCTCTACAGCGCCGAGGCGATCAGCTATCGCCGCCGGCTCACAACGTCAGAGCCGGCGATGGGGGTGACCGTGCAGCGGATGGTCGACGCCGCGGTCTCGGGCGTGATGTTCACCTGCAACCCGCTCAGCGGCGATCGCAGCATGGTCGCGATCAACGCCGCCTGGGGTCTCGGCCTGGCGGTCGTCGGCGGCGAGGTCACGCCCGACGACCTGCTCGTCTCCAAGGTCACCGGCGAGGTCGTCCGCGAGACGGTTGCCGACAAGCACGTCCAGTACGTCCCGGCCTCCGGCGGCCACGGCACCGAGCGCATCGCCGTCGACGGCGAGCGGCGGCAACAGCGCTGCCTGGACGCATCGGCGGTGAGCCGCCTGATCGAGCTCGCCCGTCGCGTGGAGGGCCACTTCGGCTCGCCCCAGGACGTCGAATGGGCGATCGACGCCGAGGGAGAGCTGTTCGTGCTGCAGTCGCGACCGGTGACGGGCCTCCCCGAGCGCATGGCCGCCCCCCGGTCGGCTTCGGCGATGGCGCTCGTAATGGGGACGTTCGGCGCCCGCCCCACGGAGCACGACTGATGGGTCTCACCGACGACGACGTCCGGGAGATCCTGCGCATCGTCGACGAATCCGACGTCGGCGAACTGCGCATCGAGACCGAGGGGTTCTCGCTGCACGTCCTGAAGAACGGCGCGACCGCCTCTGCGGAAGGACCCCGTCCGGTCGCGCCCGCGCCTGCCGCCGAGCCATCGCCGCCGCCCGCGGTGCAGGACGGAACGGTGGTCGTGCCGTCGCCGATGCTCGGCACCTTCTACCGCGCCGAGGCGCCGGGGGCGGCGCCGTTCGTCGAGGTCGGGGCGACGGTGGGGCCCGACAGCACGGTGGGCATCATCGAGGTGATGAAGATGATGAACTCGGTGCCGGCCGGGGTGAGCGGGACGGTCGTGGAGGTGTGCGCGGAGAACGGCGAGCTGGTCGAATACGGGGAGCCGCTGCTCCGGGTCCGAGTGGCGTGAGGCGGGTCCTGATCCCCAACCGGGGAGAAATTGCCGTGCGGATCGTGGACGCCTGCCGGAAGCTTGACCTGGAGTGCGTGGTCGGCGCGTCGGAGGCCGACCTGCACGGGATGGCCGCCCGGATGGCCGACCGGGTGGTGTGCCTCGGACCCGGTCGGGCCCGCGATAGCTACCTGCGGCCCGACATCGTCGTGCAGGCCGCGCTCGGCGCCGGCTGCGACACGATCCATCCCGGCTACGGCTTCCTGTCTGAGAACCCGCGGCTGGCAAGCCTGGCGCGAGAGCACGGGCTGACGTTCGTCGGGCCGCCGGTGGCGGCGATCGAGCTGGCCGGCGACAAGCTGGCCGCCCGCGCCGCCGCGCAACGCGCCGGCGTGCCCGTGCTGCCCGGCGGGGAGGCGCCGTCGCCGCAACGCGCCCGCCAGCTGGCGGCCGAGATCGGCTACCCGGTGCTCGTCAAGGCGGCCGGCGGCGGGGGAGGAAGGGGGATCAAGCGCGTCGACGACGAGAGCCAGCTTGACGCCCTGCTGTCGCTCGCCCGCCAGGAGGCGGGCGCCGCGTTCGCCGACGACCGCGTCTACCTGGAGCGCCTCGTCACGCCCGCACGCCACGTCGAGGTGCAGATCGCCGCCGACGCGCACGGCGCGGTCGTGCACCTGGGCGAGCGCGACTGCTCGGTGCAGCGCCGCTATCAGAAGGTGGTGGAGGAGGCGCCCGCGCCGGCACTGCCGGCCAAGACGCGGACGACGTTGCTGGACTCGGCGATCGCGATGGCCGCCGAGATCGGATACCAGAACCTGGGGACCGTCGAGTTCGTCGTCGATCCTCAGACCGGTGAGCCATTCTTCCTCGAGGTCAACTGCCGCATCCAGGTCGAGCATCCGGTCACCGAGGCGGTGTGCGATCGCGACCTCGTGGTCCTCCAACTGCGGATCGCCGACGGCCGGCGGCTGGGCTTCATCCAGGACGAGGTCCGCTTCCGCGGCCACGCGATCGAATGCCGGCTGAACGCCGAGGACCCCGCGCGCGGCTTCGCCCCGTCGCCCGGGGTCCTGGAGCTGTTCTCCGTGCCTGACCGACGGGGCCTGCGCGTCGACACCCACTGCGCTCCCGGGGCCGCAATCCCGCCCTACTACGACTCGCTGATGGCCAAGCTGATCGGCCACGGCGAGAACCGCGACGCGGCGATCAGGCTGCTGCTCGACGTCCTCGCCGACACCGACGTCGAGGGCGTGGAGACCAACCGCACGCTGCTGATCGATGTGCTCGCCCACCCGGACTTCGCGGCGGCGCGCGTCACCACCAACTGGCTGGAGGGCGTCCTCCAATGACCCGCACGATCGAGTTCATCGACACGACGACGCGGGACGGCAACCAGAGCCTGTGGAGCGCCACCGGCCTGACCACCCCGGACGTGGTGGCGATCGCGCCCGTGCTCGACCAGGTCGGCTATCACGCCCTGGACTTCACCTCCAGCACCCACATGGCGGTCTCCGTCCGCTTTCACCAGGAGGACCCGTGGGAGCGCATCCGCCGGGTGAGCGCCGCCATGCCCGACACGCCCCTGGGGATGATCACGCCCGGGATGCGGTTCATCTCGTGGGTGCCCGCCGGCGAGGACGTGATGCGCCTCGCCTTCCGGCTCGTCGCGCGCAACGGCATCCGGCGGCTGAAGATCGCCGATCCCTCCAACGACCCGGCGCGCATCCGGCGGCTGGCCGCGATGGCGCGCCAGGAGGGAATCGAGGAGATCGTCGTCGGGCTGACCTACTCGATCAGCGCCGTGCACACCCACGCCTACTACGCCGAGCGCGCGGCCGCGCTCGCCGACTGCGCCGAGATGGATCGGATGTACCTCAAGGACCCGGGCGGCCTGCTCACGCCCGACGCGGTCCGCGAGCTCGCGCCATCACTGCTGGCGGCCGCCGGCGAGCGGCCGCTGGAGCTGCACAGCCACTGCACGATCGGGCTCGCGCCGCTCGTCTACCTGGAGGGGGTGCAGGCCGGTTTCGGGGTGCTGCACACCGCCTCCGGTCCGCTGTCGCGCGGCACCTCCCAGCCGGAGGTCGTGGCGACGGCGCGCAACCTCGAGGCCTCCGGCTACGCCCACGGGCTCGACCTGGAGCGCCAGGCGGTCGTCTCCGAGCACTTCCACGAAATCGCCCGCGCCAAGGGACTGCCGGCGGGTGCCCCGCGGGAGTTCGACGCCGCCTACTACCGCCATCAGCTACCCGGGGGGATGGTGACCACCACCCGCCGGATGCTCACCGAGCTGCGCCGCCCCGAGCTGTTCGACACCGTGCTGGAGGAGGTGACGCGGGTGCGGGCGGAGATGGGATATCCGATCATCGTCACGCCGGTGTCGCAGTTCATCGCCAGCCAGGCGGCCCACAACGTGATCGACGGCGAGCGCTGGCGCACCGTCTCGGATGAGACCGTGCGGTACTTCCTCGGTCACTACGGCGAGCCGCCGGCCCCGGTCGACCCGGCGATCGCCGACCGCGTGCTGGCTCGTCCCCAGGCGGCCAAGCTCGGCGACCTTCAGCCGCTGAGCCTGGAGGGGGCCCGCGAGCGTTTCGGCCGGCGGATCTCCGAGGAGGAGCTATTGCTGCGGCTGACGATGCCGGCCGAGCAGGTCGACGCGATGATCGCCGCCCGCGACGCGAGCGACGGCGCCGGCGCGCGCCCGCTCCCCGCGGCGCGCCCCGGCCGCGCGCCGATCGTCACGCTCCTGCGCGAGCTGCAGCGGCGCGAGTCGATTCAGAGCGCCGAGATCGTCTCGGGCGACGACCGGGTGCTGTGGCGCCGTGCTTGATCTCGACACGGTGCGCGGGTTCGTGTTCGACATCGACGGGACGCTGCTGCACCGCGGGCCCGATGGCCGGGGTCGCCCCCAGCCGGGGGCGGTGGAGGTGCTGGCGCGCATCCGCGACAGCGGGCGTCGGCTGGCGCTGTTCACCAACGGCAGCCACGTGCCGAGCGCGTCGATCGCTCGCGGGCTGCGCGAGGACGGCCTGCAGATCGACGACGACGAGCTGATCACGCCCGTCGACAGTGCCACCAGCCACATCCTCGCCCACCATCGCGACGATCCGGTGCTGGTCTTCGGCTCCCCGGCGGTGCGCGAGCACATGGCCACCCGGGGCGTGCGTCTTGCCGGCGGCGAGGACGCCCGGGCGGTGTTCGTCGCTCATCTGCCGCAGGTCGACCTGGGCGACCTTGATCGCGCGGCGCGCGCGGTCGTCGCCGGGGCGCCGCTGTACACCGGCAGCTACGTCCGCGGCTACGCCGGAGCCAACGGCATGATCTTCAGCCGCAACTCGATGATCGCCGCGGCGATCGCCAAGGTCACCGGCGCCCGCCCGCGGGTTCTCGGCAAGCCGTCGCGCCCGGCGGTCGCCGAGCTGTGCCGGCGGCTGGGCATGCCGACCGCCGAGCTGGCGGTGATCGGCGACGACCTCGGGATGGACATCGCCCTGGGGCGGATGGGCGGCTCGACCACGGTGCTGGTCCGCAGCGGGATCAGCGGCCAGATCGACCTGACAGAAGTCCCCGAACGCCGCCGACCCGACGCCGCCATCGACGGCGTCGCCGAGCTCCTCGACTGGCTGTGAGGCGCGACGTTGGGAGGGTTAGCCACCGCCAGCGTGGCTAACCCTCCCAACGTCACTCAGCCGCCGGCCTCCACGATCGCGCGCCAGATGTTCTCGCCGTTGACGGGCATCCCGACGTGGCGCACGCCGAGATGGGAGAGCGCGTCGATCACGGCGTTGTGCACGGCGGGGGTGGCGCCGATCGTGCCCGACTCGCCGATCCCCTTGGCGCCGAGCGGGTTGACCGGCGTCGGGGTCTCCATCACGACCCGCTCGAACGACGGCATCTCGGCCGCCGACGGGATGCAATAGGTGACGAGATTCGCGTGCTGGGGGTTGCCCTCGCCGTCGTAGCGGACCTCCTCATACAAAGCCTGCGCGATCCCCGCCGCCAGACCGCCGTGGACCTGGCCCTCGGCGATCATCGGGTTGATGATCGTGCCGGCGTCGTCGCACGCGATCATCCGCACGAGGCGCACCGAGCCAGTGTCGGCGTCAACCTCGACGACGGCGACGTGCGCCCCGAAGGGGAACGTCGGCGTCTCGGGCTTGAAGTCGGTCTCGACGCTCAGCTCGGCGAGCTGGCCGTCGGCCTCGAGGCGGGCGGCCAGGTCGGCCCAGGCGAGCGCCGGCTCGGGCGCGCCGGCGACGTGGAAGCGGCCGCCGTCGAGGTCGAGCACCATGTCCTCGGGGTTGGCCTCCAGGGACTCGGCGGCCAGCTGCTTGGCGCGGTCGACCACCATCTCCGAGGCCTGGCCGGCGGCCGCGCCGCCAATCTGGGTCGACTTCGAGCCGTAGGTGCCGGTGCCGCGGGGAACGCGGTCGGTGTCGCCGGCGATGACCTGGATGTTCTCGACGTCGATCCCGGTGCGCTGGGCGACGATCTGGGCGAACGTCGTCTCGTGCCCCTGGCCGTGGGAGAACGACCCCGTGCGGACGATCGCCCCGCCGGCGTCGGTGATCTCGACGGCGCCAAATTCGCCTTCGCCGATGCCGTTGGTGATCTCCACGTAGACGCTCAGGCCGATCCCGAGCAGGGAGCGCGAGCCGTCGGCGCGGCGCTGCGCCTGCTCGCGGCGCAGCTCGTCGTAGCCGGCCTGCTCGAGGGCGCGCTCCAGCGCCCCCGCGTAGTCGCCGACGTCGTACATGGTGCCGACCGCGGTCGTGAACGGGAACGCGTCGGCGGAGATGAAGTTGCGCCGCCGGACCTCGGCCGGATCAAGGCCGGCCTCGGCGGCGAAGAGATCGATCGCCCGCTCGATCATCTGCGAGGCCTCGGGCCGCCCGGCACCGCGCACCGGGCCGGTGGGCGTGGAGTTGGTGACGACCGCCGTGATGTCGACCTCGATCTTCGGGATGTCGTAGACGCCGCTGGCCATCATCTGGGTGAGGACGGCGAGAAACGCGCCGATCCCGGGATACGCGCCGGAGTCCTGGAGGATCTTCAGCCGCAGCGCCTGGAGCTTGCCGTCGCGGGTGCCGCCGAGCTTGAAGTCGATCTCCTGGGCGCGGCCGTGATGCATGGAGACCATGTGCTCAGAGCGCGTCTCGGTCCAGCGGACGGCGCGGCCGGTCTCGCGGGCGAGCCACCCCATGAGGATGTCCTCGACGTCGAGGCCCTTGCCGCCGAAGCCACCGCCGACGTCGGGGGCGATCACGCGCACCTGCTCCTCCGTCAGGCCGAGCGCCCCGACGAGGACGCCCTTGTCCTGGTGTGGCGTCTGGGTGGAAAGCCAGATCGTCAGCTTGCCGTCCGCGAATTCGGCGACCGTCGCGCGGGGCTCGATCGGCAGGGCGAGCAGGCGAGGACTTTCAATGGTCTGAGAGACGACGACGTCGCAGTCGTCAAGCAGCCCTCGGTCGGGATCCTGGGGCGGGATGCGCAGGCAGGTGTTGGACCCGGCGGGCTCGAACAGCAGCACCTCGTCGGCCTCCGCCTTGCGGATGTTGGTCACGACCGGCAGGGACTCGTACTCCACGAACACCAGCTCGGCGGCGTCGACCGACGCCTCGCGGGACTGGGCGAGCACGATGGCGACGATCTCTCCGGCGAAGCGCACGGTGTCGGAGGCGATCGCCGGGCGGTACATGCTCTCGTGGACCTGGAGCATCGGCGGGGGAGGGCTGGGCGGCAGACCGATCTCAGCGGCTGTGAACACCTGCACGCCCGGGAGCGCACGCGCCTCGTCGGCGTCGATCGAGATGATCCGGCCGTGCGCCACGTAGGAGCGCACGAACGTCACGTAGAGCGCATCCTGGACGCGCTGGTCATCGACGTAGCGCCCCTGCCCGAGGAGAAAGCGCGGGTCCTCGCGGCGGCGAATCCTCTGTCCGATTCCGGTGGCCATGGGTAGTCCTTTCCGACGAGGCCTATTGCTCAGGCGGGATTGTTATCACGGGTGTGACCGGTTGCCAGCCAATCCGCGCGGGGGCGGTTGCCGTCCAGCGCAGGCGGTCACGATGGATCGACGAACTCGGCCGGCTCCTGGGTGAACCCGGCGGCGACGGCGGCCAGCTGGTTGGGGGAGCCGATCAGGCCGAGCTGGAGCTCGGCCTCGAGCGAGAGGGTGTCCTGCGGCGCTCCCGTCCAGGACTCGTCGAGCAGGCGCTTGGCGCTTCGGACGGCGTCCGGGGAGCGGTCGGCGATCTGCCCGGCCAGCTCACGGGCGGCTGCGAGCGGGTCCGGCGACGTGCGCGTGACGACGCCGAGGCGAGACGCTTCGGCGCCGTCGAACACGCGGCCGGTGAAGCTCAGCTCCTTGGCGACGTCGATGCCGACGAGCCGCGGCAGCGCGCGCGTGATCGCCATGTCGGGGATCAGGCCCCACTTGACTTCCATCACCGACAGGCGGGCGTCTGGCGAGGCGATCCGGATATCGGCGCCGAGGGCGATCTGCAGCCCGCCGCCGAAGCAGTTTCCGTGGAGGGCGGCGATCACCGGCATCGGCAGCGTCGTCCAGTCGTAGGCGGAGCGCTGGAAGTAATTGGGCACCTCGTCGCGGATGCGGTCGGTGAGTCCCGCGGGGCCCCCGCCCGATTGCATGATCGAGACGACGTCGAGCCCGGAGCAGAAGCTCGGGCCGTCGCCGTGCAGGACGACGGCGCGCACGCCCGGCTCGGAGCGCAGCCGCTCGGCCGCGCCGATGACCTGATCGAACATCGCGACGTCGAGGGCGTTGTGCTTGTCAGGCCGGGTGAGGGTGACCACGGCGACATGGTCGGCGATCGCGATGCGCACCCGCTCGGTCATGGTGCGGACACTAGCTCGACGGGGTCGCCGAGCCGGATGGCGCCGCCCTGGAGCACCTCGCCGTAGATCCCGAAGGGGAGCGGCTCGGTGCTCTTAAGCTCGCCACGGTAGTCGCGCAGCAGATCAAGCGTCGGCAGGTCGATCTCGCCGGTCTCGGCATCGCGGCTGGTGACCACGCAGCGTCCGATGTTGCCGCGCATGCGCAGCGTCGCCTCGCCGACCCGGACCCGGCGCCCGATCCAGCCGTCCTCCTCGTGCGCGGAGACGCCCTCGATCTCGATCAGCATCCGAAAGCGCCGCGGGTCGACGGCGTCGCGGTCGGCGACCTCGGCCAGCCGGCGCAGCGAGGCGCGCGAGATGATCGAGGTCGCACCGGCACGGCCGCGGTCGGCCCCGACCTCGGGTGCGACCAACCGCAACGGCTGGTCGAAGTACTCAGACAGCGCCGCCGACCAGGGGCCGCGCAGCTCCCGCGCCGGGCGTTGGCGGGAGAGAAAACGCGTCTGCAGGACATCGCCGTACTCCACGGTGGCGGCCACCCGCGCGCCGTCGGGGAAGCGCAGCTCGAGCGTCCCGGCAGCGAGGTCATAGCTCGGGACGATCGTGTGCAGGGCGCCCAGGCGCTTGGCGTTGACCATCGATCCGCGCTCATCGATCAGGTAGAAGGCGCGGTTGCCGCGGGCGCCCAGCCCGTCGAGCTCGATGGCGTCGACCGCCTCCAGCCGCATGCCCTTGACCGGCGTCGTGGCCAGCGCGGTGACCGTGACGGCGCTCACGCGGCGGCCTGCTCGGCCCAGTCGCGGTACAGCTCCCAGTAGCGCCCGCCGGCGTCGAGCAGCTCCTGGTGGGTGCCCTGCTCGACGATCTCGCCGTGCTCCATGACCAGGATCCGGCTGGCGTTGCGGATTGTCGAGAGCCGGTGGGCGATCACGATCGACGTGCGGCCGGCGACGAGGCGGCGCAGACCCTGCTCGATCAGGCTCTCCGTGTGCACGTCGACGTTGGCCGTGGCCTCGTCGAGGACGAGGATCCGCGGGTCGGCGACGAGCGCGCGGGCAAAGGCCACGAGCTGGCGCTGGCCGGCCGACAACTGGACCCCGCGCTCGCCGACCTGGGTGTCGTAGCCGTGCTCGAGCGCCATGATGAAGTCGTCGGCGCCGACGGCCCGGGCGGCGTCGCGGATGTCGGCATCGGGGGCGTCGGACCGGCCGAACGAGATGTTCTCCCGGACGGTGCCGCTGAAGAGAAAGCCCTCCTGGGGCACCATGCCCATCTGCGAGCGCAACGACTGCGCGGTGACCGAGCGCAGATCGTGGCCGTCGACGAGCACGGCGCCGTCGGTCGGGTCATAGAAGCGCGCCACGAGCTTGGCGAACGTCGACTTGCCCGCGCCGGTCTCGCCGACGAGCGCGATCGTCTCGCCGGGGGCGACGTCGAGGTCGACGTCGCGCAGGGCATAGGGGACCTCGTCCCGCCCGCCCTCGGCGCCGTAGCGGAACGAGACATCGCGGAACTGCAGCCGGCCGTCGATCCGCGGCAGCGCAACAGCGTGGGGGGCGTCGACGATCTCCGGCTGCTCGTCGAGGAGGCTGAAGATCTTGTCGAGCGCCGCCATCCCCGACTGGTAGGTGGTGTAGAGCTGGGAGAGCTGCTGGATCGGGTCGAAGAAGTTGTTCAGGGCGGCGATGAAGGCGAACACCACGCCCGTCGAGGTGTGGCCGTTGATCGCCTCGATCCCGCCGATGACGAGGATCTCGACGGTCACCAGCGCCGAGAGCAGTTCGACGGCCGGGAAGTAGGCGGCGTTGAGCTTGACCGTGGTCATGTTGGCGGCGCGGTTGTCGTCGTTGAGCGCGGCGAACTCGTCGATGTGGCGGCGCTCCTGCCCGAAGGAGCGCACGACCCGGATCCCGGAGAGCGTCTCGGCCAGATAGGCGGTGATGGTGGCGATCTTCTCGCGGGTCAGGCGGTAGGCGTCGGCCGAGGCGATCCGGAAGGCGAGCGCGCCGACGAACAGGAATGGCAGCGCCAGGAACGTCAGCAGCGCCAGGTGGAAGTCCATCACGAGCAGGATCGCGATCACGCCGATCAGGGTCAGGCTGGACTGGATCAGCGTCGCCAGGCCGTCCTCGACGAGCTGGTCGAGGGCCTCCACGTCGTTGGTCATGCGGCTGATCAGCCAGCCCGCGCGGTTGCGGGAGTAAAAGCCGATCGACAGCGACTGCAGGTGGGCGAAGAGCCGCAGGCGCAGGTCGCGCAGCGCGCGCTGGCCGACCCAGCCGACGAGGTAGGTCTGCGCGTAGGTGCAGATCCCGTAGACGATCGCCGAGAGCAGGAACACGCCGACGACGGCGTCGAGGGCGCCGGTGTCGTGATGGCGGATGCCCTGGTCGATCGCCACCTTGGCCAGCGGCGCGGGCGCCAGCGCGGCCGCCGTGGCCAGCACCAGCGAGGCGAACATGGCGAGAACCCGCCAGCGGTAGGGCGCCAGGATCTCCGCCAGCCCGCGCAGCTTGCGCCCGCGGCCGCCCGTCTCGCGCAGCCGCCGTTGCAGCTCGGAGTAGGAGAAGGCGCTCATAGGCCGGCCGCCTCGGGCGTCTTGCGGTTGAGGAAGACCTGGTCGGGGAGGCCCGAGCGGACGATCTCGCCGTACAGCTCCGAGGTCTCCAGCAGCTCGTCGTGCGAGCCGTCGGCGACCACCCGCCCGTGCTCGAGGACGACGATCCGGTCGGCGAGCGCGATCGTCGACAGCCGGTGGGCGATCACGAACGTGGTGCGATCGGCCATCACCTCCTGGAGTGCGTTCTTGATCTCCGACTCGGTCGACGCATCGACTGACGAGGTGGCATCGTCGAGGACGAGGATCCGCGGATCGGCGAGGATCGCCCGGGCGATCGCGATCCGCTGGCGCTGGCCACCGGAGAGCGTCAGTCCGCGCTCGCCGATCATCGTGTCGTAGCCCTTGGGCAGGCGTTGGATGAAGCCGTCGGCCTGGGCGGCGGCGGCGGCGCGCTCCACCTCCTCGCGGGTGGCGTCGGCGCGGGCGTAGGCGATGTTCCCGTGCACGGTGGCCGAGAACAGAAAAGGGTCATCGGTGACGACGGCCAGCTCGCGCCGCAGGCTTTCGAGCGCCACCGAGCGCACGTCGGCGCCGTCGATCGACACCGTGCCGGCGGTCACGTCATAGAGCCGCGGCAGCAGCGAGACGAGCGCCGACTTGCCCGAGCCCATGGCGCCCACCAGAGCGACCGTCTGGCCGCCGGGCACGTCGAGGTCGACGTCCGACAGCGCGGGCGTGATGGCGCCCTCGAACATCAGTCCGACGCCCTCGAAGCGCACATGGCCGCTGCCCTGGGGCAGCGCCGGCGCGTCCGGCGGGCTGACGATCTCAGGCTCGCGGTCGAGGATCTGGAAGATGCGGGCGCCCGAGGCGGTCGAGCGCTGGGCGGCGCCGAGCATGTAGCCGAGCGTGCGCATCGGCGAGATCAGCATCAGCAGGTAGGCGTAGAAGGCGGTGAAGGCGCCCACCGACAGTGACCCGTTGATCACCTCACGGCCGCCGAACAACAGGATCGCCGCCAGGCCGAGGTTCGGCAGGAAGCTGATCAGCGGCGTGTAGAAGGCCTGGATGCGGGTGGCGTAGACCTGCTGCTCGAACACCCGCTCGGTGGTGTGCTCGAAGCGCTCGTACTGGCGGGCCTCCTGGGCGAAGGCCTTGACGACGCGCACGCCGGAGAGGTTCTCCTCGGTGTCGGCGGTCAGCTCGGCGATCCGCTGCTGGGCCTCCTGCATCGCCGGCTTGGACTTGTGTCCGTAGCGGTGGGCGATGAGCACGACGAACGGCACCGGGGCGAGCGAGATCGCGGCCAGGCCGGGCTGCAGCAGGAACATCGCCACGGCCGCCAGCAGGATCGTGGCCAGCGACTGGGCGATGAAGATCAGCCCGTAGCCGAGGAAGAAGCGCACCGACTGCAGGTCGACGGTGGCCCGCGACATCAGCTGGCCGGTCTGCTGGCGGTCGAAGAACGACAGCTCCAGCTGCTGCAGGCGGTTGTACATCGCCGTGCGCAGGTCCATCTCCACACCGAGCGAGACCTGACCGGCGATCAAGCGGCGAAACACCGAGAGCACCAGCCGGACGAGGCCGGCGCCGAGGATGGCCAGCGCGAGCAGGATCAGCTCGTGGTGATGGTGGGCCCGGATCGCGTTGATCGCAAGGCCGGTCAGGTACGGGATCAGAACCGTGCCGCCGAGGGCGCCGCCGGCGAGCCCGAACGACCAGATGACCCCTCGTCGATAGGGTCCCAGGAAGCCGAGCAGTCGCCGGAAAGTGGACATACTTCAGAAAGTATAGTTCGGTTCCGGTTACCGGATCATGGGCGCTGCAGGCGAGCCGCGAGGTAGGCGTGGAGCATCGCCTTGCTCTCGGCGAGGACCTCGGGGTCGCCCTGCGGATCGGCGCGGAACGCCTCGCGCAGCAGGCCGTCGCCGGCGATCACGAGCATCCGCGCCACGGCGTTGCGCGCCGGCTCGCCCGCTTCGGGCCAGTGCACGGCGAGGATGCGCTGTACCGAGGACCCGATCGGCCGTCCGTGCGCACCGGGTGGCCTCACGGACGCGAGGCCGACCGCAGCCCGCCGTACCAGAGCGCCAGGAACGCCGGCCGGGTCCCGAACCCGGCGGCGAGCGTCTCGAGCACGACGGCGCCCGGGTCGATCAGCGGGTCGCGCTCGTCGGCGTCGGCGACGGCGGCCACGAGCTCGGCGAACTCGGCCCAGAAGCGGACCCCAGCGCCTCGGCGATCGCCCTCCTTTCGGCGAAGTACCGGTACACGGACCCGACGGAACCCCGGCGACCTCGGCCACACGGTTCGTCGTGAACGCATCCGCCCCTCGTCGGCGAGCACGGCGGCGGCGGCGTCGAGCACTCGACGACGCTCTCGGCTGCGGGCCTGGGTCGGGGGGTGGCGGAGGACGACCTCGGGGCGCTGGCTCTGGCGGCATCAGAACTTGAAAGTGAGCTTGAGTCATGTTAGCCTCGATGCCGTGCCGGCGCAACTGCTCAGCTCCCAGCGCCAGCGCGTCGCCGACGCAGCTCGGCAGCTGGCCGCCGACGGTCTCGTGCTCGGCACCGCCGGCAACGTCTCCGAGCGCGCGGTGCGCTGGTCGCGGTGACGCCCACCGGAGCGGTCCTGGAGCGGGTCGGTCCCCGCAGGACGTGGGTCGTCGATCTCGAAGGCGCGCCGGTCGACGGTGACCTGGCGCCGACCTCCGAGCTGGAACTGCACCTCGGCGCCTATCGCCGGTATCGGTGGGTGCCGTCGTCCACGCGCACTCGCCGTTCGGCACCGCGCTGGCGTGCGTGCTCGACGAGTTGCCCGTGATCCACTGCCGATGCTCGCGCTCGGCGGTGCTGTGCGGGTGGCCCCGTATGCGACCTTCGGGTCGCCGAGCTGGCCGAGGCCACCCTCGACGCGCTCACCGACCGGTCGGCCGCGCTGATGTCTCGACCACGGCACGATCACCCTCGGTTCCGACCGCCAGTCAACGCGCTGGAGAACGCGCGGCCCTGCTCGAGTGGGCCTGCACCGTCTACTGGCGCGCGGCCAGCCTCGGTGCGCCGCGGACGCTCGACGATGGCCAGCTGCAGGCGGTGATCGACACGATCGCCGCGCGCGGTACGGATCCGTGCAGAACCGAGCGCGATGAAGGTCGTCGCTCTCGGCGTGCATGTCGTCGACGTGCTCGTCCGCCCGGTGCAGGAGATCCCCGCGGGGCAGGGCGGGACGCTGGTCGAGCAGATCGTGCAGACGTCGGCCAGCGTGCTGCCGATCCGCCCCGATGGGTCACGGCCGGCGTTCCACGTGATCGGGGCCATGCGACTCCGACCGCGGCCGAGTACGCCTACGCCCTGCGCGAGCCCAGCGGCCGCATCCACTGGGCCGGCACCGAGACGGCCACCGTCTGGACCGGGTACATGGACGGGCCGTGCAGGCCGGCAAGCGGGCCGCCGCCGAGGCGCTCGCCGAGCTATAGCTCCGTCGGCCGACTACCGAGGAGGAGCTGTGACGACGGTCCGGGAAGCGACCTTCGAGCTGTTTCGCGCCCATGGGATGACGACGATCTTCGGCAACCCCGGCTCGACCGAGCTGCCGATGCTCGCCGGCTTCCCTGACGACTTCACCTACGTGCTCGGCCTCCAGGAGCTCGTCGTGATGGGGATGGCCGACGGCTACGCGCAGGCGAGCCGGAGGCCCACCCATGTCAACCTGCACACCGGTCCGGGGGTCGGCAACGCCGTGGGCGGGATCCTCAACGCCCAGGCCAACAAGTCGCCGCTCGTCATCACCGCCGGTCAGCAGGTGCGCCCGCAGATCACGATGGAGGCGCTGCTGACCAACCGCGACGCCACCGTGGTCCCGCAGCCCTACGTCAAGTACAGCCACGAGCCACCGCGCGCGCAGGACGTGCCCGGCGCGGTGGCCCGGGCGATCGCCCACGCCATGCTTCCGCCGCGCGGGCCGGCGTTCGTCTCCATCCCCATGGACGACTGGACCCAGGAGGCCGACGAGGACCGGGCCGCGCGCGCCACGGCGCACCACGTCACCGGGCGCGCCGCGCCTGACCCCGATGCCCTGGCAGAGCTCGCGTCGCGGCTGGCCGGCGCCGCCGATCCCGTGCTCGTCGCCGGGGCGGATGTCGACGCTGCCGGCGGTTGGGATCACGCCGTCGCGCTGGCGGAGAAGCAGCGCCTGCCCGTGTGGGCGCCGCCGGCGGCCGGCGGCTCGCGGATCGGCTTTCCCGAATGCCATCCGCAGTTCGCCGGAACGCTGCCCCCGGCCATCGGCCCGGTCGCCGACGTGCTCAAGGCCCACGACCTCGTGCTCGTCGTCGGCTCCTCGGTGTTCGCCTATTACCCGTACATGCCCGGCCCGCTGCTCGGACCCGACACGGCGCTCGTCCTGATCACCGCCGACCCTGCCGAGGCGGCGCGGGCTCCGATGGGAGACGCGATCGTCGGCGATATCGCGTTCGCGCTGGAGCGGCTGGTGGAGGTCGTGCCCGTCGCCGAGGCGGCGCAGCGGCCCGGACCCCAGGCGCGGCCGGAGCCGGGCGCGCCGCCGGCGGCCGATCCTCCGGATCGCCTCAGCGGCTCGCAGGCGATGGCGGCGCTGGCGGCGGCCTGGCCTCCGGACGCCATCGCCGTGGTGGAAGCGCCGTCGGCCACGGTGTCGCTGCGCAACCGGCTGCGGCTGTCACACCCCGGCAGTTACTACACGGGCGCCAGCGGCGGCCTCGGCTTCGGCATCGCGGCGGCTGTCGGGGTGCAGATGGCCCAGCCCGACCGCCCGGTCGTGTGCGTCCTCGGCGAGGGGTCGGCCCAGTACGGGATCACCGCCCTGTGGAGCGCCGTCGCCTACAAGGTGCCGGTCACGTTCCTCGTGCTGCGCAACGACGAGTACGCGATCCTCAAGTGGTTCGCGATGCTCGAGCAGGTTGCGGGCGCGCCCGGGCTCGATCTGCCCGCCCTCGACGTGGCGGCCGTGGCCCGTGCCTATGGGATGGAGGCACGCGAGGTCACCGGGGCTGACGAGCTGACCGATACCCTGCGGGCGGCGATCGCCGCCGATGATGGCCCGCGGCTGGTGCAGGTTCCCGTCGCGCCCGGCATGTGGCTGGAGTGAGCGTCATCGACCGGCCCGACGCGATCGTCGTCGGCGCCGGCCTGGCCGGACTGGTTGCCACCTATGAGCTCGTCCAGGCGGGCCGGTCGGTGCTCGTCGTCGACCAGGAGAACCGCCAGAACCTCGGCGGGCAGGCATTCTGGTCGCTGGGCGGCCTGTTCTTCGTCGACAGTCCCGAGCAGCGGCGGATGGGGATCAAGGACTCCCATGAGCTGGCGCTGCAGGACTGGCTCGGCTCGGCCGGCTTTGACCGCGAGGCCGACGATCACTGGCCGCGCCGGTGGGCCCAGGCCTACGTCCGTTTCGCCGCGACCGAGAAGCGCGACTACCTGCGCGGACTCGGCCTCAAGGTCATGCCGTTCGTCGGCTGGGCCGAGCGCGGCGACGGGCGCGCGCTCGGTCACGGCAACTCGGTCCCGCGCTTTCACACGACCTGGGGCACCGGGCCGGAGGTGGTGCGGGTCTTCGCCGAGCCCGTCCTCGCCGCGGAGCAGCGCGGCCTGGTCCGCTTCGGCTTCCGCCACCGGGTCGACGAGCTGATCGCCGACGGCGACGCCGTCGTCGGGGTCCGCGGTTCGGTGCTCGAGCCGACCGATCTGGGGCGGGGAGCGGCATCCTCGCGCACCGAGGTCGCGGGGTTCGAACATCGCGCGGCGGCGGTGATCGTCACCTCGGGCGGGATTGGCCACAACCATGAGATCGTCCGCGCGAACTGGCCCGTCGACCGCCTCGGACCGCCCCCGGCGTACATGATCCCCGGCGTGCCCGCCTACGTCGACGGCCGGATGCTCCAGATCACCGAGGACGCGGGCGCTCACATCGTCAACCGCGATCGGATGTGGCATTACGTCGAGGGGATCCACAACTGGAACCCGATCTGGCCCGACCACGCGATCCGGATCATCCCCGGACCCTCCTCGCTGTGGCTCGACGCCACCGGTAGGCGCCTGGCCCCGCCCAACTTCCCCGGCTTCGACACCCTGCGTACGCTGCGCGAGATCCTCGCGACGGGCCATGACTACTCGTGGTTCGTGCTCACCCAATCGATCATCGAGAAGGAGTTCGCCCTCTCGGGCTCAGAGCAGAACCCTGACATCACCGGCAAGGATCTGAAGCTCCTCCTGCGCGAGCGGATCTCCGGCGGCGCCACCGGCCCGGTCGAGGCGTTCAAACAGCACGGCTCGGACTTCGTCGTCTCGAGCGATCTGCGCGGTCTCGTCGACGGCATGAACGCCCTCGCCCGCGGACCCAGCTTCAGTACGACGAAATCGAGCGCGAGATCGTCGCGCGCGACCGGGAGATCGAGAACCGCTACTCCAAGGACATGCAGATCATGGCGATCAACAACGCCCGCTCCTACCGGCCCGACGGGCTCACCCGGATCGCCAAGCCCCACCGGCTGCTCG
>CAVYMP010000015.1:0-54058 GCA_963769565.1 uncultured Solirubrobacteraceae bacterium | reverse complement strand
CGCGCAGGACGTCGCGCAGCAGCTCGCCCAGCTGCCGCGCGTCCGCGGCCACGGCGTCGGCCGACTGCAGCTCATCGACGCCGAACGGGCCGGTGGCCACCGCATAGCAGCGCACGTCGTCGGCGCGCGCGCAGGCGATGTCGCGCGGGGTGTCGCCGATCACGATCGTGCGCGCGCGCGGAAACTCGATGCCGTCGTGGCCGGCTCGCTTGCGGGCGATGTGGGGCAGCATCGCGCGGTCCTCGGCGTCTGAGCCGAAACCCCCCTGCCGGGGCGGGAAGTGGTCGCCGATCCCCGCGTGGCCGAGCTTGAGGCGCGCGACCGGCTCGAAGTTTCCGGTCACCAGCGAGAGGCGCACGTTATCGTGGGCGTCGAGCTCGGCCAGGAGCTCGGGGATGCCTGCCAGCACCGTGTCTGACAGGTCGGCCGGGACGAGCCGCGCGTAGGCCTCACAGCACGCCACGCGCACATCGACGGCGCGCTCATCGATCCGTCGCGCCGAGACCCCGCTGTTGAGCAGCAGCGCCCGGGCGATCTCGCCGTCGGTGCGTCCTGCCGGCGACAGCGAGGCCCGCGCCGATGCCGTGACGTCGATCCCGTGGACCTCTCTGAGCGCGAGGTGCAGCGCCTGGGCATGTTCGGCGGTCGCCCGGTGCAGCAGCGTCCCGTCGACGTCGAACAGCAATAGCGTCGTCGTGTCGTCCGCTGCCGACACCGGCGCGCCCTCAGCGCTCGAACGAGATGTCCGCCGTCAGCCGCTTCGCGAACGCCGCGATCAGCTCGGCTGCGACCTGGACGTCGGCCAGCGACACGAGCTCGACGGCCGAGTGCATGTATCGCAGCGGCACGGACACCAGGCCTGTCGGGATGCCGGTGCGCGTGGCGTGCACGGCGTCGGCGTCGGTACCGGTGCCGCGCCCCAGCGATTCGACCGTGAAGGACAGCCCCTCCGCCTCGGCGGTGTCGTGGAGCAGCCCGGTCACGGCCGGGTGCAAAGACGTTCCACGGGCGATCACCGGACCGGAGCCGAGCTTGTGCGTCGTCACCGGCCCCAGCTCGACGCCCGGCTGATCGGTGGCGTGGGTGACATCGACGACGATCGCCAGGTCGGGATCCAGGCCGAACGCGCTTGTCCGCGCGCCGGCGAACGTCGTCTCCTCCTGGGCCACCGCGAGCGCGAGCACATCGCCGGCGGCGCCTCCATCGGCGGCGACCAGGCGCGCCGCCTCGGCGGCCACGAAGCAGCCGATGCGGTTGTCGAGCGAGCGGGAGACGAGCCGGCCGTTGGGCAGCATCACCGGCTCGGCATCGATCACGCCGACGTCCCCGATCCGGACCATCTCTCGCGCCTCGTCACCGTCGTCGGCGCCGATGTCGATGTGCAGGTCCTTGGTCTTCGGCGCTTTGTCGCGCTCATCTGACTTGATCAGGTGGATCGGCTTGCGGCCGATCACGCCGACCACGTCGCCGCCCCGAGTGGACAGCCGGACGCGCTGGCCGACGAGCTGCATCGGATCCCAGCCGCCGACCTCGCCGAAGCGCAGGTAGCCCTGATCCTCGATGTGGGTCACGTGGACGCCGATTTCGTCGATGTGGCCGATCACCGCCAGCGTGGGTCCGCCACCAGTGGGCGGGCGGGCCGGGATTCGGGCCACCGACGAGCCGACTCTGTCGCCGCGGACGTCCTGCGCGAACGCCGAGCAGGCGTCGCGCCAGACGCGGGCGGGTCCGGACTCGTGCCCGGAGGGGCCGGGCGTCCGCAGCAGCTGATCGAGGAGTTTGGGGACCGTGGTCGGCATCGCGAGCGCCAGCCTAGTGCAGCAGTTCGCGCAGCACGTACTGGAGGATGCCACCGTGGTGGTAGTAGCGCTGCTCCTTGGGGGTGTCGATACGCACCGTGACCTCGAATTCCGCGTCGTCGGCCTTGACGGTCAGCTGTCGCGCTACCTCGTCGCCGTCGGCGATCCCCATGATCGTGAACTTCTCGTGGCCGGTGAGCCCCAGCGACTCCGCCGAGTCGCCGTCTGAGAACTGCAGCGGCAGCACGCCCATCCCGATCAGGTTGGAGCGATGGATGCGTTCGAAGCTCTGCGCGATCACGGCGCGCACCCCCAGCAGCCGGGTCCCCTTGGCCGCCCAGTCGCGCGACGAGCCCGAGCCGTACTCCTTGCCGGCGAGGACGACGAGCGGGATCTCCTGCTCGATGTACTTCATCGCGGCGTCGTAGATCGACATCTCCTCTTCGTCGCCGTTGCCCAGGTACAGCGTCACGCCACCCTCGGTGCCCGGGGCGAGCTGGTTGCGCAGGCGGATGTTGGCGAACGTGCCGCGCATCATCACCTCGTGGTTGCCGCGCCGCGATCCGTAGGAGTTGAAGTCCTTCGGTTCCACGCCGTGCTCTTGCAGATACCTGCCGGCCGGCCCGTCGCGCTTGATCGACCCCGCCGGCGAGATGTGGTCGGTGGTGACGCTGTCGCCGAGCAGGGCCAGCACGCGCGCGTCCTTGATGTCGGTCAGCGGCTCGGGGTCGGTCGGCATGTCGTCGAAGTACGGCGGCCGGCGCACGTAGGTGGACTCCTCGTCCCAGGCGAAGCTCTCTCCGGTCGGGACCTCCAGGGAGTTCCAGCGCTCGTCGCCGTCGAACACCTCGCCGTAGCTGGAGCGGAACATGTCCGACTGCACGGCTGACTCGATCGTCTCGGCGACCTCGCGCGACGAGGGCCAGATGTCCTTGAGGAAGACGGGCTCGCCGTCCTTGCCCTCGCCGAGCGGATCGTCGTAGAGATCGATGTCCATCGTCCCGGCGAGCGCGTAGGCGACGCACAGCGGCGGCGAGGCGAGGTAGTTCATCTTCACGTCGGGGTTGATGCGCCCCTCGAAGTTGCGGTTGCCCGAGAGCACGGACACGACCGCCAGGTCCTCGGCCGCGACGACGTCGGAGATCTCCTCCGGCAGTGGGCCGCTGTTGCCGATGCACGTGGTGCACCCATAGCCGACGAGGTTGAAGCCCAGCTCGTCCAGGTACTCGTCCAGGCCGGAGCGCTCCAGGTACTCGGTGACGACCTTGGAGCCGGGAGCCAGCGAGGTCTTGACCCACGGCTTGACCGTCAGGCCGTGGTGGACGGCGTTACGGGCAAGGATTCCGGCGCCCAGCATCACCGACGGGTTCGACGTGTTCGTGCAGCTGGTGATCGCGGCGATCACCACATGGCCGTGGTCGAGCTCGGTCTCGGTGCCGTCGGCGAGCGTGACCGGCGTCGGGTTGGTCGTCCGCTCGGCGACCTGCGCGCCGCCGGTGCCGCCCTCCGGCTCGTGGCCGGCGCCGTTGGCGACGTGCGTCGAGACCGGATCCGACGCCGGGAACGAGTCGGCCAGCGAATCGTCCTCCTCGCTCTCGTCGGGCAGCACGTCCCCGAGCGCCAGTCGGAAGGCGTCGCGCGATTCGGTGAGCGAGACCCGGTCCTGAGGGCGCTTGGGCCCGGCGATGCTGGGCACGACGTCGGCCAGGTCGAGCTTGATCTCGTCTGAGTAGGTCGGCTCCTCGGAGTGCTCGTCGTGCCAGAGCCCCTGCTCCTTGGCATAGGCCTCCACGAGCGCGATCTGTCCGGCGGGACGGCCGGTGAACTCCAGGTAACGCAGCGTTTCGGCGTCGATCGGGAAGATCGCGCACGTTGAGCCGAACTCCGGCGACATGTTGCCGATCGTCGCGCGGTCGGCGAGCGGCAGCCCGGCCAGTCCCGCGCCGTGGAACTCGACGAACTTGCCGACGACGCCGCGCTCGCGGAGCATCTCGGTGACCGTCAGCACGAGGTCGGTCGCGGTGGCGCCCTCGGGCAGCTCGCCGACGAGCTTGAAGCCGAGCACCTGCGGGATCAGCATCGACATCGGCTGGCCGAGCATCGCCGCCTCGGCCTCGATTCCGCCGACGCCCCAGCCGAGCACGCCCAGCCCGTTGATCATCGTCGTGTGGGAGTCGGTCCCGACGAGCGTGTCCGGATACGCGAGGTTGCGCTCCTCGTCCACGAATACGACGCGGGCCAGGTACTCGAGGTTGACCTGATGCACGATTCCCGTGTCCGGCGGGACCACGCTGAAGTTGTCAAACGCGCTCTGGCCCCAGCGCAGGAACGCATAGCGCTCCTGATTGCGCTCGAACTCGAGGTCGGCGTTGCGCTGGAAGGCCCGCGCGGTGCCGTAGGCGTCGACCTGGACCGAGTGGTCGATGACCAGCTCGGCCGGGACGAGCGGGTTGATCTTGGACTCCTCGCCGCCGACGTCGCGCATCGCGTCGCGCATCGCGGCCAGGTCGACGATCGCTGGGACCCCGGTGAAGTCCTGCATGACCACGCGCGCCGGCGTGAACGCGATCTCCTTGGAGGGCTCGTCGCCGGCGTTCCAGGTGGCCAGCGCCTCGATGTCCTGGGCGCCGATCGACTCCCCGTCCTCGTTGCGCAGCAGGTTCTCGAGCAGGATCTTCAGCGAGAACGGCAGCCGCGCGATGTCGTACTTGGACTGGAGAGCCTCGAGCCGGTAGATCTCGTATTCCCGGTCGCCGACGCTCAGTGTCGCGCGGGCGCCGAAGCTGTTGGTCGTGGACATGGGTTTCAGTGCTCCTGTTGTGCGGGGGTCACTCGTACTCTAGGCGCGTGCGCCGGATGAAGGTCCTTCGTGAACGCTCGGGTGACGCCTCGCCGCGCGTCACCCATATGGAGCTGTTCTTCGACCTCGTCTACGTGTTCGCGATCACTCAGCTGTCCGACTTCCTGTTCGCACATCGGTCGCTCCGGGGCGCCCTCGAGGCGCTGATTCTCTTCTTGGCGGTGTGGTGGGCGTGGAACTACACCGCGTGGGCGACGAACTGGATCGATCCCGAGCGGCCGCCGGTGGCCCTGCTGATGGTCGTGCTGATGGCGATCAGCCTCGTCATGTCGGCGGCGATCCCCAACGCCTTCGACGCGCGCGGCGTGGCCTTCGCGGCCGCCTATGTCCTGCTCCAGCTCGTGCGCAGCGGCTTCATGGTGTGGGCGTTCGCAGCCGGGGAGCGGATGCGGCGCAACTATGCGCAGCTGCTGGCGTGGTCGGCGATCGCCGCCGTGCCGTGGATCCTGGGCGCGGTTGTCCACGGCGACGCGAGGATCGTCCTGTGGCTCGTCGCGCTCGTCATCGACCTGGCGGCGCCCGCGGTCGGCTTTCGCCTGCCCGGGGTCGATCCGACGCCGATCGAGGACTGGACGCTGGCCGGCGCGCACCTCGCCGAGCGCTGCCAGCTCGTGCTGATGATCGCGCTCGGCGAGTCGGTGCTGCGCGTCGGGCTGACGTTCTCCGAGCAGCACGGGACGGCGGCCGTCGACGGCGCCTTCGTCGTCGGCTTCATCGCCTCGGCGGCGCTGTGGGGGACGTACTTCCTGCGCCACGCCGAGAGCGGTGCGGCGGTGATCTCCGGCGATGCGGCAGCCGCGGCGCGCGTCGGCCGGGCGGCGTATGCCTATGCGCACGCCGTCATGGTCGCCGGCGTGATCGTGGTGGCGGTCGCCGTGCGCCTGACGATCGAGGACCCGGGCGGCGAGGTGACGGCGGCGTCGGGGCTGGCGATGCTCGGCGGGCCCGCTCTGTACCTGGCGGGGCTGGCGCTGTTCAAGCGCTCGGTGCACCGGGGCGCGAGTGCGCCGCCGCTCGCCGGGATCGCCGTTCTGGCGCTGCTGACGATCGCGGCCCTCGCGGGAGTCAACCGGCTCGCGCTCTGCGTGCTGGCCACGATCGTGCTCGTGGCGCTGGCGGTGGGCGCCGGAACCCAGCAGGACGCGGCCGCAGCGTAGCTCGTCGCCTCGCGCTCCTACATGCGTCTTAGAGACGTCTTCGCCCGGGCTTCGGGCGGCTGTCGATGCTAATGAGCCTAACCCCCGCCAAGGAGTCCACCAATGTCGATCCTCATCCGCTCGGTCGCGGGCCTCGCCGTTGCGGCCGGGGGCCTGCTGGCCGCCGCCGGCGTCTACACCGAGAGCCATCACGTCCCGGATCAGCCCTGATCGTGTCGCTTAGGCTTCTTTCACGTCGGCCCCGCAATCTCGTCCGATGAGCTCGGGCTCGACCTCATACGGCCTGCCCCTGCGCACCGTGCGCCGCGGCCAGCGCGCCGTTCCCCGGCTGATCTCAGGCGTCCGCGCGCGTCCCGAGCTGCCGGCCGTCCTGGCGATCGCCGCGGTGCTCAACCTGTGGAGCCTGTCGATCAACGGCTGGGCGAACACCTTCTACTCGGCGGCCGTGCGCTCGATGACCACGAGCTGGCACGACTTCCTCTTCGCCTCGCTGGACAAGACGGGGCTGATGACCGTCGACAAGCCGCCGCTCGCCCTGTGGGTGCAGGCGTTCTCGGCCCGCATCTTCGGCGTCAACTCGCTGAGCATCCTCGTGCCCGAGGCGCTGATGGGCATCGCCGCCGCCGGGTTGACCTATGACCTGGTGCGCCGGCGCTTCGGCCGCCCGGCGGGCTTCGCCGCCGGGATCGCCCTTGCGCTGACGCCGATCACGGTCGCGATCTCGCGCCACAACAACCCCGACCAGCTGCTCGTCCTCTGCTGCGTGGCCGCGCTGTGGTTCGCCGTGCGGGCGCTCGAGGACGGGCGCACCAAGTGGCTGATCTGGGCGGGCGTGTGCGTCGGCCTCGGCTTTGAGACGAAGATGGCGGTGGCGCTGTTCGTCGTCCCCGGGATCGCGCTCGCCTACCTGTGGATCGCCCCCCGGGGCCGGATCGCCGCCTTGCGCCAGCTCACGCTCGGCGGGGTGGCGATGGCGATCGTCGGACTGGCGTGGCCGCTGCTCGTAACGCTGACGCCGGCGGCCGACCGGCCGTGGGTCTCCGGCACCTCTGATAACAGCATCTGGTCGCTGATCTTCAACTACAACGGTGTCGGGCGGGTGACTGGACAGACCGGGGCGCCCGGAGCCATCGGCGGCGGCGGCGGTCCGGGCGGGGCGTTCGGCGGCAGCACAGGTGTCTTCCGGCTGCTGCAGTCCGGCCTGGGCGACCAGGCAGGGTGGCTGATCGGCTTTGCCATCGTCGCCGGCCTCGGCCTGCTCGGGGCCACGCGGCTGCGGCGCGCGGATCCCCGCAGCGGATGGCTGATTGCGGTCGGCGGCGCGTTTGCCGTGAGCGCCGTCGTGTTCAGCTACGCATCGGGCATCTTTCACCCGTACTACGTCTCCTTCCTCGCGCCATGGACGGCGATGCTCGTCGGCGCCGGCGTCGGGCTGGCCCTGTCGGGCGAGCGGCTCGGACGGATCCTCGGACCGCTGGCGATCGTGGGCGGGGCGGTCACCGAGCTCGTCGTGCTCGGCAACCTGAGCGGGTCGCTGTCATGGGCCAAGCCGCTCGTGATCGTCGCCGCCATCGCCGGGGCGACCGTGTTGGCGATCCGGCTCTCGCCGCGGCTGCGGATGATCGCCCTCGGGGTGACGCTGGCGGCACTCCTCGCGGCCCCGGCGACGTGGGCGGCCGAGACGCTCGGCCACGCGACGAGCAGCACCTTCCCCGCCGGCGGCTCCGCCAGCGCCTCGATGGGCGGCTTCGGTGGCCCCGGCGGCGCGGGCGGCGGCCATCGCTTCCGGTTCGGAGGCGGCGGTGGCCTCGGCGGACCGCCCCCCGGCGGTGCGCCGGGGGCGGGCGCACCGGGCGCTTCGGGTGCGGACCGGCGGCGGCCTGCAGAGCCTCTTCGGTGGCCCGTCGTCGGGGACCCGCCGCGGAGTCGGCGGCTTCGGCGGCGGCGGGATGTTCGCCGGCAACGACGCCTCCGTGCAGGCGGCCGCGACCTACGCCAAGGCCCACGGCGGCGGCACGATCGGCGTCGAGAGCCAGGAGAGCGCCGCGTCGTCGATCCTCTCCAGCGACGCCAACATCGCCGGGCTGGGCGGCTTCTCCGGGCGCGAGAGCACGGTGAGCGCGTCGTGGCTGGCGATGGAGGTTCGCGACGGGCGCCTGCGCTGGATCCTGGCCGACAGCCAGGGCGGTGCTGGCTTCGGCGGCGTGCGCGGCGACGGCCGCCAGGGCAGCGCGGCTGCGCTGGCCGTCGCCGAGAAGGTCGGTCGCAAGGTGACGTTCACCTCGGGTCAAAATCAGGTGACCATGTACGACCTGCAGGGCAAGGCGTCGGCGATTCTCGCCGTGGCGGGGGGTTCGTGATCCGCCGGGCGGCGGCGCTGGCCGGAGTCCTGGTGGCCGGGCTCGTCGGCGCCCCCACCGCCTCGGCCGAGACGAGCGACAGTTCGAACTGGGCCGGCTACGCCATCCACCGCTCCGGGGTGCGCTTTCACACCGTGGTCGGCTCCTGGACCCAACCCCGGGCCACCTGCACCCCCGGGCATGCCACCTACTCGTCGGTGTGGGTCGGGATCGGCGGCTACGACGTCAGCTCGCCGGCGCTCGAGCAGATCGGCACCGAGCTGGACTGCACGGCCGGCGGTCGCGTGGTCTCAAACGTCTGGTACGAGCTCGTCCCGGCGCCGTCGCGCACCACCGCGCTGGGCGTCGCCCCCGGCGACCGCATCCGAGCGCGCGTCGCCGTGAGCGGCAATCAGGTCAAGCTCACGCTCGCCGACCTCACCCGCCGGCGGTCGTTCACCAGGACGGTGCACGCGACCGTGCTCGACACCACCTCGGCGGAGTGGATCGTCGAGGCGCCGTCGGCCTGCAGCACGGCCGCCAGTTGCCGGACCCTGCCGCTGGCCGATTTCGGCTCGGCCGCCATCGCCGGCGCGGGCGCCATCACAACCCAGGGACACCGCGGCTCCATCACCGACCGCCGATGGTCGACGACGAAGATCAGCCTCGCCGAGGATGCCCGGCGCTTCGCCGGGTCCCCCGCATCCCGGCCGATCCTCGCCCAGCCGTCGGCGCTGAGCGCGAACGGCACCGGCTTCACCGTCAGCTACAGCGGCACCACGACGACCGCGACGGTGCCCGCCGCGGCGAGCTCGACGGCCCGCCGCCTGGTCCATTTCGGGCGCTGAGCGGGACGGCCTGAGTGGGGGCGGCTGCCCCTGCAGCCCCATGCAGCCGTCCCTGCAGCCGTCCCGAGGCTAGAGCCCGGGCGGATGGCGAACCACGAAGCCTGAGAACTCGCCGCCGCCGCGCGCCCAGCGGGTGCCGCTCTCGGCCAGCGCGACGGTGTCGAAGCGCCATCCGGCGACCTCCATCCAGATGTGGTCGGCGTTGGCGTAGAGCGTGACCCAGCGCCCGGACCCGGCGTCGCCCCAGTTCTCGTAGGCGCCGGAGACCATCGGCGAGCTGACCAGCCCGGCGGCCGCCAGCGCGTAGCTGACCGAGCCCGAGCAGTCGTAGCCGTCGGCGTGGAAGGAGGCATGTCCGCCTCCGTAGATGTAGGGCAGCGTGGCGATCGCGTTGCCGGCGGCGATGATCTGCCTGACGGCCTGGGGGGCGCTGGCGGGGGCCTGGACCATGCCGCCGGTGTTGATCGTGATCCCGCCGACGTTGGCGTTGCCGGTCTGCGCGGCGCGCACCGCCGCCTCGGCGGCCTTCTTCTCCTGCTCGCGCTCACGGGTCTGAAGCCTGGTCAGCTGAGCTGAGACGGCCTGATAGGCGCTGCTCGTGCGGCCGCGCTGCGCCATCTGGGAGATCTGGCGGCGGCTGAGCGCCGCCTGCAGCGCGGCCACCTGGTTGCGCTGGTCGAGCACCTGGTTGGCGAGCGTGCGGTCGCGCCCCTCGAGACCCTGCAGCCGGGTGGCCTCGCGGGCGACCTCGGCACGGGCGGTACGCGTGGTGCCCACGATCCGGCCGTCCTGGTTGGCGACGCGCTGCATGAATCCCACCTGCTCGAGCAGCTGGCCGAAGCCGTGGGAGTTGAGGATCACCGACACGAGGTCGGGTTTGCCCCCTTCGTAGTTGGCGACGAGGTTCGCCGACAGTGCCGTGGTGGCGGCCTGCAGGCGGTTCTCCAGGTCGACCAGCCGATCACGTGACTTCAGCAGCGCCGTCTGCACTCCGCGCAGCTCGTCGACGCGACGGTTCAGCGTGGACTGGACGGACGCCAGGCGCGCCTGAGCGGCCTGCAGGCCGTTCGTGGTCGTGGCGATCTGGCGCGAGTCGGCATCGATCTGAGCCTTGAGCGCGTCGGCCGCCGACCGCTTGGCGGCGATCTGACTGCGCAGGTCGCCAGCGCTGCGCGCCGTCAGGCCGCTACCGAGCAGCGCCACCAGGACCGCCAGGGCGGCGGCGATACGCAGGGTCCAGAGGCGGAGGGGGTGGAGGAGCATGGGCAGGGGGAACGCTCAGCGGGACCAACCGAGCGGCGACCCTACACGGTCCGTCGCTGCAGCGCCCGAACATCCTGGGTCTGCAATAAATCCTGCAAAACGCCCATTTGCCAGCCATCCTGGCGAGCCTCATCGGACCCTAGCGAAGCCCCGCCGGGCGCGCCCAGTGAGAGCCCCGCGAGCCGACACGCCATCGACAAGCTCCCTCGCTTGCCATACTCGCGCGGTGCGTCGCTCGCGCTCCGTCCTCGCCGGCATGCTGCTGCTCGTCCTCATGGCGCTCGCCGTCCCGGCGGTGAGCCTCGCCGGCGGCTCGGCCGGCGACCAGCAGTACACCGATCCCTTCGCCGGCGGCAGCGGCGGCTCGGGGTCGCACACCGCGGGCACCACCACCTCGAGTCAGCCGACGACCACCTCGAGCCCCGCCCCGGCGCAGACCACCTCCAGCGCCGCCCCGTCGAGCACCCCGGCGGCGCCCACCCCTTCGGCCGACCCCACCACCGCCGCCGCGGTGCCGACGACCGCCGGCGAGCCGACGGCGACGATGGCCGGCGGCTCCTCGACGACGCTGCCCTACACCGGCTACGACGCCTGGACGGCGGTCGGCTTCGGCCTCACGCTCGTCACCGGCGGCGCCGCCCTGCGGTGGCACCTGCGCACGCGCCGCACCTGAGCCGTATGCGACAGCGATCGGTCAGTGCCCTGAGGACGAGCCTGCGCGTGCGCGGGGCACTGGTGGCCGGCCCCCTGGCGCTGATCGCGCTGATCGCGTTCGTCCCCACCTGGGCGACAGCGCGCCCGTCCACCTCAGCGCCGCCGCAACGCACCACGACGACGCCGGCCACGCCCCCGGCGGTGCCGCCCGGCTTCGTCGGCGTCGACATCGATGGCCCCGTATTCGGCCCCGACGACACGATCAACTTCGACCGCCAGGTGGGCACGATGGTCGCCAACGGCGTGCAAAGCATCCGCGTCGCGTTCAACTGGGCGGCCGCGGAGCCTTACGAGAGCTGGAGCAAGGTCCCGGCGGCGGACCGCGACGTCTACACCAATGTCAATGGCCGCCCGTTCCTGTTCACGCAGACCGACCAGATCGTCGGCGCCGCCGCCCAGCACGACGTCATGGTCCTGCCCACCGTCCTGTACACGCCCTCCTGGGATGCTCGCGACAACAAGCAGGGACCGGTCAACACGCCCAAACGTACCGGTCCCTACGGCACGTACCTGACGGCGCTGATCGGGCGCTACGGACCGCACGGGACCTTCTGGAAGGCCAATCCGCAGATTCGCCGCCTGCCGATCCGCTCCTGGCAGATCTGGAACGAGGAGAATCTCAGCTACTACTGGCCCCAGCCGTATGCCTCCGGCTACGTCGGGTTGCTGCGCGCCGCTCACGCCGCGATCCGCAAGGCCGACCCGGGCGCCAAGGTCGTGCTGGGAGCCCTGACGAACCTCGCCTGGAAGTCGGTCGGCCAGATCTACCGGATCGGTGGCGCCCGCAGCCTGTTCGACGTCGCCGCGGTCAACGGCTTCACCAAGCTGCCCGCCGACGTGATGCTCTACCTGCGCTTCATGCGCAACGCGATGATCCGCTCCAAGGACGGCGGCAAGCCGCTGCTGGCGACCGAGATCAGCTGGCCCTCGGCTCAGGGCAAGAGCCGCCAGAAGTTCGACTTCGACACGACCGAGGCGGGTCAGGCGCGCGACATCGCCGCGCTGATGCCGATGATCGGTGCCGCCTACAAGAGCCTGGGGCTGGCCGGCTTCTACTACTACACCTGGATGGGCGACGAGGGCGACCGCTCGCTGGCGTTCAACTTCGCCGGCCTGCTGCGCTTCCACGACAACAAGGTCACGGTCAAGCCCGCCCTGGGCGCGTTTCGCCGGGGCGCCTTGGCCCTCGAGCACTGCAAGCGCAAGGGCTCGCTGGCCTCCAGCTGCATCACGTAGTCACCGTCACCCGTTGCAGGCGATGCGCTTGCCGGGCGCGGTGGCGGCGCGCAGACCGGTGGCGAAGGCCTCACTCGCCGGGGTGCTGGTGGCGTCGGGGTTCTCGATCCCGAACCAGTCCTCGCTGTCGCCGGGGTTCTGCTGCGGGGTCACCCACGTGTACAGGACGCTGGCGGCCAGCCCGCAGTCGAGGTGCCCGAGCGTGTTGAGCGTGAGGGCGATCCAGGCCGTCCGGCGGGCGGGCGGCACATAGGCGGGCGCGCCGGTCGGGCTCGTCGTCCACCCGAACTCGGTGGCATACAGCGGCACCGCCGCCATGTGCAGTCCCTCGAGGGTGTGGCGGGCCTCCCGGATGCGGGAGACGACGACCGGGGGGGTGCCGTAGGGATGGATGCCCACGCCGTCGACGTGTCCCACGAGTCCCGGCTCGGCCTGGACCATCGCCGGCAGCGTCGTGCCGGGGGCGATCAGCCCGCCGATGATCACCCGAGCGGCCGGATCCACGGCGTCGACCGCCGCCCGGGTGGCGAGATACAGCCGCGCGTAGCCGGCGGGGTCGGCCGTCGGCGTCCAGAAGTCGCCGTTGTCGGGCTCGTTCCAGACCTCGATCGTGGTCACGGGATGGGCCGGGATCTCAGGATGCAGTTGCCAGAACGTGCCGCCGACTCCGTAGCGGGCCGCGAACGCCTGGGCGTAGGCCGCGTAATCGTCGTCGGACCGGGGCGGAGAATGGTCCTGGCCGGGCACCGACTGCGCCCACGAGACCGAATAGTCGATCGCGGGCAGCCACGTTAGGCCGTGTTGGGCGAGGTCGCCGGCGATCCTGTCATCAAAGGTCCACACCCAGTGGTGCACGCCGTTGGTCGGGGGGCTGGGCTCGGTCGCCTCCCACAGCGCATCGCTGCGGGCGACGGTCGCCCCGGTGGCCTGCAGCGCCGCCAGCTGCGCATCGATCTGGGCGCGGGAGTAGCTGAAGTCGTTGAACAGGCGGTTGACGCTCGCGCCGAACGCCTGGCTTTCCGGCGCCGGCAGCCCGGGCCGCGCCGGGTTGGTGGCGACCGCGCTCTGCGGGAGCTGCGTTGGCAGCCGCGGAGCCGGGGAGCGGGAGGGCGAGCCCCCGCGGGCGAGCACCGCGATCAGCACCCCGGCCACGACCGCGATCGCCAGGATCGCGATCGCGCCCCGCCGCCGCGGGGCGCGCGAACGTCGCTCGTCGTCGCTCACCGGCGCGGCTCGCCGAGTGCGGTCAGAGCATCGCGAAACCCGTCCAGGGAGCGCGCTCGCCCCAGATGGGTGTGCGCCCGCTCGCGCCCGGCCCGTCCCATCGTCGCGGCTGCCTGCGGATCGGAGAGCAGCGCCACCATCGCCCGCGCGGCGCCGGCCGCATCGCCCGGTGGGTACCGCAGCGCGCACGCGTCGTCGACGATCTCGGCCGGACCTCCCGCGTCGGGGACGATCGCCGGGCAGCCGGCCGCCAGCGCCTCGGCGACGACCAGCCCGAACGGCTCGCACAGGGCGCAGTGCAACAAGCAGGCGGCGCGCGCCAGGTCGAGCTCGGGCCGCGCCGCCGGGCCGTCGATCTCGACGTGGCCCTGAAGGTCAGGCCGGGCGGCGCGCTCCTGCAGAGCGCGCACGACCCCGTCCTCGCCCGGCAGCGGGGCCCCGACCAGGCGCAGGCGCAGGTCGGGAAGCTGGCGGCGTGCCAGCGCGACCGCCTCGAGCGCGATGTCGGGGCGTTTCCAGGCGACGAGCACACCAAGCACGATCACCTCGGGCGGCGTCGCCGGCGTGTGCTCGGCGGCGAAGCGGTCGAGCTCGATCCCCGGGTTGACGATCCGCAGGCGCGTGCCCAGCCGGCCGCGGGGGTCGAGGTCGCGCCCCACCGTGTGCGAGGGAACGACGACGACGCGGGCGCGCCGGGCCGCGGCCCGGACGGCGGCTGCCGCCAGCGGCCCGGGCAGCAGGTCCTGGTGGGCGAAGGCCACCGGTGTGCCGCCGGGCAGGGCGAGGCCGGCGATCGCCGAGCGCATGCCCCAGGCGACAACCCCGCGCGCGTCGAGGCGGGCGGCGAGCGCCCGCACCTCGCGCCCGTGGGCGAGCAGCCGCGCCAGGGCCGGCAGCCGCTCGCGTCCGCGCAGGTTGGGCCGGCGGCGGGGATCGTCAGCACCCGCACCCCCACGGCGCGAGCCTCGTCGGCGAGTGGTCCCTCCGGACAGGCCAGGCACCCCTCGCCGGCGACGGCCTGGGCGCAATCGAGCAGCACCCGCTCGGCTCCTCCGAACGCCCCCGAATAGCTGACGAATAGGAGTGGGCCCATCCGTTGGGCAGAGTAGCCGTGCCGGGGCGGGCGGGGGGCTGTCGGCAGGATCGATGCATAGACTGCGGGCGTGCTGGATCGGATTCACACGGCCACTGCGCCCGGGCGGGTCGCTCTCGTGCACGACTTCCTGCTCGACCTCCGCGGCGCCGAGCGGGTGTTCGCCGAGCTCTGCGCGATGTGGCCGGAGGCGGACATCTACACCGCCGTCTACGACGAGGACGGGACCGAGGGCCGGTTCGCCGACCGTGTCGTTCACAGCTCCTTCCTTCAGCGGCTGCGTCCCTCGGCGCGCACGTTTCGCACGCTGCTGCCGCTGTATCCGGCCGCGATCGAATCGTTTGACCTGTCCAGTTACGAGCTCGTCGTCTCGAGCTCATCGGCGTGGGCGCACGCTGTGCTGTGCGACGAGCACACCACTCACGTCAGCTACTGCCACAACCCCTTTCGGTACGTCTGGAACGACCGCGACGGCACGCTCGCCCGCCTGCGCAACCCGGTGGCCCGCGGCCTGCTGCGGCGGCGTTCCGGCGCTGGCGCCAGTGGGACTGGATCGCCGCCCAGCGCACGAACCGGTACGTCGCCAACTCGCATACGACCCAGGGGCGGATCCGCGCCTACTTCGGCCGCGACGCCGACATCGTCTATCCCCCGGTCGAGACGCGGCGCTTCACCCCCGGTGCGGCCGGCGACTACTACCTGCTCGTGTCCGAGCTGATGGCCCACAAGCAGATCGACGTCGCGGTCGAGGCCTTCAACCGGCTACGCCTGCCGCTCGTAATCGTCGGCGACGGCCCCGCCGGGCGTCGGCTGCGGCGCCGGGCGGGACCGGCGGTGAGCTTTGCCGGACGCGTCTCGGACGCGGAGGTGGCCGCGCTGATGGCCGGCGCCCGCGCGATGGTCGTCACCGTCGATCGAGGAGTTCGGCATCGCCGCCGTCGAGAGCCAGGCCGCCGGCCGGCCGGTGATCGCCAAGCGAGGCGGGGGCGCCCTGGAGACAGTGCTGGACGGACGAGACCGGCTGCTTCTGGTCCGGCGGTCCGGAGGAGCTCGCGTCGGCCGTTTTGCGCTTCGACGACGCCGAGGTCGACCCCGCGGCCTGCGTGCGCAACGCTCTGCGCTTCGACTCCGCGCGGTTTCGCGAGGGGATGTTCGACCAGGCGCGCGCCGGCCAGGCGAGCGCCTTCCCGGCCGCCGGGGGCGAGCGCCAGCCCCTGGCCTCCACGCGACTGCTGCGCCGCGCGGGCCGGGACACCCCAGCTCTGAGGCGGTGCGCGTCAGCCGCGACCAACGCCGCCCGGCTGATCCTGCTGGCGGGCCCGACGGCGCTCGCGTTCTTCAGCGGCGGCTACTTCGACGGCCCGCGGACCTGGGCCGGCCTCGCCGCGTGGCTGCTCGTCATCGTTGCCGCGCTCGCCGGTACCGGACGCGTTGGTATCCCACGCGGCCGCGCCGCCGCGGCGACGATCGGCGGCCTCGCGCTGATGGCGGCGTGGTCGCTGGCGTCGATCACATGGTCGCCGATCGCCGGCAACGCCTATCACGCCGCGCAGGTGGTGATGCTGTACCTGGGCACCCTGATCGCCGCCGCGCTGCTGCTAGGCGAGCGGCGCGTGCGACCACTCGTCGAGCCGGTGCTGGCCGCCGGCACGGTGATCGTCGTCGGCTACGGGGTGAGCGGCCGGCTGCTGCCGGGCATCCTGCACTTCGCGCGCTCGGTGAGCGCGCAGGGCCGCCTCGAGCAGCCGCTCACCTACTGGAACGCGATGGGCGAGCTGGCCGCGATCGGGGTCGTGCTCGTCGCCCGCATCGCCGGCGACGCCACGCGCGGGCCCGCGGTGCGGATCACGGCCACCGCGGCCGCGGTGCCGCTCGGCGTCGGGCTGTACATCGCGTTCTCGCGCGGCGCGCTGTTCGCCTGCGTCGCCGGCCTGGTCGCCCTGATCGCCGTCGCGGGGTCACGCGAGCAGGCCCAGTCGGTGGCGCTCGTCGTCGTGGCCGTCGCCCTCGCCGCGGTGGCGTGTGCCCCGTTCGCCGGCGTCACCGGCCTGCATGGCTCCGCGGGCACCCGCGAAGGTCAGGGAGCCGTCGCGCTCGTCCTGCTAGTGGTGATCGCGGGCGTGGCGGCGCTCGCCCAGCGCGTGTTCATCGCCCGTGGCCAGACCGGGCCGCTGCCGATGCCGCGGCGCACGCCGCTGATCGCGGCGACGCTGATCTGCGCCGGACTGGCGCTGGCGATCGTCGTCGGCGCCAAGGAGACGAGCGCCGCCGCCCAGCAGCTCTCGGGCGGCGCCAACCGCCTGGTCAGCCTACGCAGCAACCGCTATGACTACTGGCGAGTTGCGCTGCGGGCGTTCGGGCAGGACCCCCTGCGCGGCATCGGCGCCGGCAACTGGTCGGTCTACTGGCTGCGCTGGCGCCGGTTCGAGGACTTCGCCCAGGACGCCCACTCACTGCCGTTGCAGACGATGGCCGAGCTCGGACTCGTCGGCCTGGCTGGGCTGGCCGCGTTCCTCGGCGGGATCGCCGTCACCGCGCGGCGCGCGCTGCGGGTGTCCCCGCTGGCCGCCGGACCGATCGCCGGCCTCGTCGCCTACATCGCGCACGCCCCGCTGGACTGGGACTGGGAGATGCCGGCGGTCACGCTCGTGGCGATCATCCTCGCCGGCATGCTGCTCGCGCTCGCCCGCCCTGCCCGCCCCGTCGCGCCGTGACGACGCCCCCGGTCAGCATCGTCATCCCCAACTGGAACGGCCGCCGCTGGCTTCCCGGCTGCCTGGCCGCGCTCGCCGCCCAGCAGCTGCCCCCGGTGGAGGTGATCGTCGTCGACAACGGCTCCAACGACGACTCGCTCGCCTACCTGCGCGACGAGCACCCGGGCGTCCGGGTGCTCGCCCTGGGTGCCAACACCGGCTTTGCCCACGCCGCCAATCGCGGGATCGCCGCCGCCGGCTCAGAGCTCGTCGCGCTCCTCAACACCGACGTCGAGCTCGAGCCCGACTGGCTCACGGTGACATGCGCCCCCCTGACCGAGGACCCGCGGGTCGCGTCGGTCGCCTGCAAGATGCTCCAGCTCGACGACCGGCGCGCCATCTACGACGCCGGCGACGTTCTGCGCCGCGACGGCGCGTGCGTCCAGCGCGGCCGCTTCGAGCGCGACGACGGCCGCTTCGACGCGCCGGGGAGATGTCTTCGGCGCGTGTGCGGGCGCGGCCCTCTATCGCCGGGGCGCGGTGCTCGCGGTCGGCGGCTTCGACGAGCGCTATTTCGCCTACCTGGAGGACGTGGACCTCGCCCTCGCGCTGCGCCGGGCCGGCTGGCGGTGTCGGTACGTCCCGGCGGTCGCGTTGCACGCCGGCGAGGGCTCCTCCCCGCGGCCCGGCGCACACCACTTCTACGTCCAGCGCAACACACTGCTGCTGATCGCCAAGGCGTTCCCGGTCCGCTGGCTTCCGCTGGTCGCCTACCGCCAGCTGTCGTGGCTGCGCGAGGCGGCGCGCGAACGCCGCCTCGGGAGTCCACCTCCGCGCCTGCGCGGCCGCGGTCGCGATGCTCCCGGCGGTCCTGCGCGAGCGTCGCCGCCGGGCGGACGGTGCTGACGCTGTTCCGATCGCGGACGTGGTCCCCGCAATGCCGATCCGCGGGGCAGCGGCCGCCGGTCACCGCTCGCGGATCGCCGACAGCTGGGCCGGCGAGTCCTAACCGACCGGCTTGGCGGGCGGGGCGAGCCTGAGGATCTGCAGCAGCGCGATCTGGCGCTGGTGGAAGTCGTTCGCCGAGGCCCGGGCCAGGGCGATCCACGCATTAAGGTCCTGGGGCTCACCTCGCACGACCCGGTTGAGGATCTGGCGCGAGCGTGCGGCGTCGCCGCGAGCGAGGGCCACCTGGGCGCGCAGCACGTCGACGGCCCGGTCGGGATTGAGCGTGGCCGCGTCGGACAGCAGGCTGTTCGCGTGACGGGCCTGGGCGGCGGTCAGCGCACCGGCGCCCACCGACCGGGCCTGTGAGACGGCGCGGCTCTGGAAGATGCCGAGCGCGAACCAGGCCGTGACGAGCAGCGCCGCCACGGCGAGGCCGATCCGGCCCACGGTCATCGCTTGCGCACTCGGATCACGCAGTTCCAGGTCAGCAGCTCGCGGACCCCCGGGATCTTGGTGATGAAAGCCAGCTGTGGCCAGTAGCGCGGCTCCACACGTTCGACGATCAGCCGGTCGTGGCCGCGCAGCAGGCGCAACGTCGGGCCGATGTGGCAGGCCCACAGCCCGGCGCCGTAGGGGTTCTTGCGGGGCTGGCCGTGCCGGCGCACGTACAGCCGGGGCCCCAGGCGCGGGCCGAGCAAGTGATACGGGCTCATGTCGTGCCCGCCCCACGGCGAGTACCAGTTCGTCCACGAGATGTAGCCCCAACCGCCCGGTCGCAGGACGCGGTCGATCTCGGCGAGCACGGGCGCGGCGTCAGGGGTGTGCTCGAGCAGGTTGGAGCAGAACACCCCGTCGGCGCTGGCGTCGCCAAGCGGCAGGCGTCCGGCATCGGCGATCAGCGCCCCCGCGGGTGCCTCGCCGGCCAACTGCAGCTCCGCGAGGTCGTTGTCGACGGGGGTGACGTCGGCGCCGCGGTCGCGCAGGGCCGCCGTGTAATAGCCGGGGCCACAGCCCAGGTCGAGCACCGCTTGCCCGCGTAGCGGCCCGTAACGGCGATTCAGGTCCTCGGCGGCTTCGGCGGCCAGCAGCCGGTAGAACGGGCCCGGATCGGTCTGCTCGGAGCGAAACAGGCGCCACAGGGTGAGGACGCGTCGCAGCCCCTGCGGGCGCGTGACGGTGGCCGAAACGGAGCTCACGGCCGGGAACGGTAGATGATGGGCCCCGGGGGCCTGGCGCGGGCTTCTCCGGTAGCGTGCGCGCGTGCCCAGCGCCACGCCGTCCACCGAGTCCCTGCACATCCTGATCTTGTCGGACCGCGACTGGACGCACCCGCAGGCGGGCGGGACCGGGACGGCCCTGTACGCCCAGGTCTCGCGCTGGCTGGCCTGGGGGCACCGGGTGACGGTCATCGCCGGCGACTATCCGGGAGCCTCGAAGTTCGAGTCCCCGACGGCCGGGCTCGAGATCTACCGCATGGGCACGCGGCTGACGGTCTTCGCCCGCGCCGCGTGGGCGGTCCTCGCCCGCCGGGTCGGCCGCGACGCCGACGTGATCATGGAGGTGATCAACGGAATCGCCTTCTTCACCTCCCTGTGGCCGTGGCTGCGGATCCCCCGGGTGGTGTTCTGCCAGCACGTCCACCAGGACCACTACGTCTTCGAGCTGGGGCGCCGGGGCCGCGTGGCCGCCACCCTGCTCGAGCGCCTGCCGCTCCAGTACCTGTATCGCACGACGCCGGTGCTCACGATCTCCCGCTCGGCCGAGGAGGACCTGATCGGGCTCGGCGTGCCCGCCGAGAACATCCACGTCGCCTACCTCGGAGTCGAGAAGCAGCCGTATGAGCCGGTCGCCAAGGCGAAGACCCCGCTGCTGCTGTACCTCGGCCGCCTCAAGCAGTACAAGCGCATCGAGGTGATCCTCGACGTGCTCCAGCGCCTGCCGGAGGCGACGCTCGACATCGCCGGCGAGGGCGACCACCGGGCGGCCCTCGAGGCCGAGATCGGCGTCCGAGGTCTCCAGGACCGGGTCGTGATGCACGGCTACGTCGACGAACGGCGCAAGGCGGAGCTATATGACCGCGCGTGGGTGTCCCTGACCGCGTCCTCGGCCGAGGGGTGGTGTCATACCGTGATGGAGGCGGCGATGCGAGGGACGCCGACCGTCGCCCTGCGCGTCGGCGGCCTGCGCGAGTCGATCGTCGACGGCGAGACCGGCTTTCTCGCCGACGACGTCGAGGAGCTGACCGCCCGCGTGCGTGAGGTCATCGTCTCCGCCGGCCTGCGCGCCGCTCTCGGCGAGGTCGCCCAGACCCGCGCCCACGGTTTCAACTGGGACGCGACGGCCGCCGCCTACCTGTCGGTGCTCGTCTCCGCCGCGCAGACCTCGCCGGTGCAGCTGCGCCGCCGGCTGCGTGCCCGGCTGGTCGCCGGCCGCACGGCGTGAGCATCGACGCGCCACCGCTTTGGGACCGGGCGCGCGCGGCGATTGAGCCGGTCCCCGGGTGGCTGACGCCGGCCCAGGCGCGGCGGCTGTGGGAGGTCGCCCGTTCGCTGCGCGCCCCCGCGCAGATCGTCGAGATCGGAAGCTTCCGCGGACGTTCGACGATCGTGCTGGCCCTGGCGTCCGCCGCCGGCGTCCAGCTGGTGGCGATCGACCCCCACCTCGGCGGCGACCGCGGTCCTCGGGAGTACGGCGACCGGCCGGGGCTCGGCGAGGCCGACCATGACGCGTTCACCGTCAATCTGGAGCGCGCCGGCGTCGCCGAGCGCGTGCGCCATGTCCGCCGCTTCTCCCAGGAGGCGCTCGACGACGTCAGCGGCGAGATCGCGCTGCTCTACGTCGACGGGGCTCATCGCTTCGCGCCGGCGCGCGCGGACCTGCGGCGCTGGGGCGCGCGGGTCCCCGTCGGCGGGCGGTTGCTCGTCCACGACTCCTTCTCCTCGGTAGGCGTCACGCTCGCCCTGGCCGCGGAGGTGATCGGCCGCTCCGGCTGGCGCTACCGGGGGCGCAGCGGCTCGCTTGCCGAGTACGAACGCGTCGCCGCGCTGCCGGCCGGCGCCCGAGCGGCGGAGGTGACTCGCGGCGTGGCCGAGCTGCCGTGGTTCGTGCGCAACCTGGCGATCAAGGTGTTGCTCGTCGCGCGGTTGCCGGCGTTGGCGCGTCGCCTCGGCTCAGACGTCTGGCCGTACTGACCACGCGCTCGCGGTCAGCCGTGGGCCGCTGCCCACGCTCCGGCATCGATCTGCACCGGATAGCCGGCGCGCAGGATGGCGACGCTCGCCGGTGGGGTTACGAGCGTGGCGGTACCGCGCACAGGTCGCGGCAGCCGCTCGTCGTAGCCCTGATGCGTCCAGGTCACGAGGTACTCGTCGAGCACGATCGCCGGGGGGCCGTCGGCGGTCAGCACAAATGCGCCCGCCGGGAGCTCGGGCCAGGCGGCGGCGTGGATCTGCCGGCGATGCGTCCCGCGCACGATGCGCTCGGCGTGCAGCCGGCGGTCGATGGCCTCGGCCGAGGGCGGCGGTTCGTCGAGTCCGTCAGCCCAGGATGCCCGGTAGGCGTTGTAGCTCTCGCGGCGACAGAGGGCGCAGGGCCGGTGCCCGGCGGCGAGGGCGACCGCCTCGTCGTGGAAGAACAGCCAGGTGAGACGGTGGGGAAGCCACTGCTCGTGGCGGCGATCCTTGAAGCGCAGCGTGCACGTGAGCCAGTGTGGGTGGGCGTGCGAGCGGACGATCTCGCCGTCGTCGGAGTGAAGGATGCCGCGGTTGCCCGTCCACGCGCCCCGGAGCGCCAGGGCCTCGACCTCGCCGTTCGGCGTCACGCGGTTGCGCCGCGGGGACGCGGCCGGTGCGCGCATGACTAGCCGAACATCCCGGGATCGGGCGGGTTCGGATCAAGGGCGTGGACGTTCTGCGAGACGCGATGCACGGTCACGTCGGACGGCCGCGCGAGCAGCTCCCCGACGGCCGCGCGATAACGGCGATAGTGCGGCGTCCGGTAGTGGTCGCGCAGCGCCTGTTCGTCGGACCATTCGGAGACCAGGAAGATGTCCCCGGGTTCCTCGGCATCGAAGAACCGAAAGCTGTCGCAGCCCGGCTCGGCGCGGCTGCCGCGGGCGAGCTCGGTGAGCAGCGCGCGCAGCTCGGGCACCCGGCCGGCCAGCCCGTGAAGGTCGGCGGTCATCAGCACCGTGGGGTCGCTCATCTGAGGGATTCTCCTCTCGTCCGCGTCGAACGCAGGTCGGCGAGGACCCGCACGAGCGCCAGCCCGAGAGCGCACACCGCCAGCACGGCGACGAAGTGGGCGTAGATCTCGACCTCGGCGTAGTTGGGATCGAAGCCCCCCTCGTTGCCCGGCGGGAAGATCAGATAGATCGCCGGGACGGCGATCACGAGCAGCCCGCCGGCCAGGCGGGCAAGGCGGCCCTCGGGCACGCCCCGCCAGAGCGCGTAGGCCAGCAGCGGCCCGAGGACGACGCCGGCCCGCAGGGCGAAGGCGAAGCCGAGCACGCCCGCGGCGATGAGCCCGGCGGCGAGCGCGCCGGCCGGTGACCAGCGCCGGGGAGCGGCCGGGGCCGGCAGATCGGACTGATCGGCCGGATCGATCCGGTCTGCTGGTGGGGGCGGTCGCCTCCGGCGGCGGCGCACGGCCAGGACGGCGAGCAGGATCAGCATCCCGACGGCGGCGAGGCCCGAGACCGCGTCGGCGTCGACCATCAGCCGGTTGGGGGCGAAGCTGAAGCTGAGGTGAGTGCAGCCGTGGCTCAGCGGCCAGCCGTTGGCGTAGCCCTCCAGCGGCACCGGCGCGCCGAGCGAGCGGCCGTCGCAATCGGCCTGCCAGCCGGGGTCATAGCTCTGCCCGAGCATCAGCCAGGAGGCTCCATGGGCGGCCACGCTGACGCCCGTGACCGAGCCGTTGCCGATGTGGCCGGGGGTGAGCACCCGGCCCCCGCCGGCCGCGGCGACCGCCACCGGCGTCGGCGGGGCCGCGTGCAGCGCCAGCAGGTCGACGAGCAGCGGCCCCGGCTGTCCGCGGAGCGTCAGGTGTCCGGACGGCAGGGCGAGCGCCGGCCCGCACGAGTTGGCGCGCAGCGGCTGGCCGGCGTCCAGTTGGGCGATCGTGGCGCTCAAAGCCAGGCGGACCTGACGGCCGCCGACGGTCAGCGACGGTCCCTGGCAGCCGCCGGGCAGCGGCCCGACGTGGGGAATCGAGACGCGGCGTCCCAGCCCGGCGATCCCCTCGACACGGCCGATGCCGACCGCGCGCACCCCGCGCTTGGACGGGGGGGTGAAACTCGGGAGGCCGGCGGCTATCACTTGTATGCGAAAGCGATTGGCACGCAGGGTTCGCGGGAGCGTCACCGTCCCGTCGGCGCCGACGCGCAGGGGGGAGGTGGTGCCTCCGGGATAGCGGATCGCAATCAGCGTCGGCCGGCGGACGGGCGCGGCCGAGGGCGCCAGGCGCAGGTGGCGGATCGTCAGCCGGTGGGCGGCTGAGACCTGCAGCCACGCGCCGCGGTTCGAGTACCACTCGCCGACCCAGCCGGCGGCGGGCGCGCTCCGGTCAAACGCGGACGACGCCCGATAGCCGGGTCGTCCCTGAAATCGCGACGACGACGTGAACGTGCCGGCGCCGCGGTAGCCGGCCAGCCGGTCGAGCGCCGGGTCGGGGGCGGTGGCCGCCGGGCTGACCCACGCCTGGGCGGTCCAGCGGCGGGCCGCGGGCGCCGAGAAGCTGCGCGCGAGCACGGTCTCGCCGTCGCCCGGGTCGTTGATGTCGCCGAACTGCGGGTCGGGGTCGAGCGGCTGGCGGGCGAAGGGCTGGTCGCCGGTGGTGCGCGAGAACACATACGTGAACGAGTCACGGTTGAGGTCGGCGCCGGCCAGGGCGCGCTGGACGAGGACCGGCGGGCGCAGCGTCTCGGTGGCGTGGACGCCGGGGATCGCGAGCTCCCGGATCCCGCCGCCGCCACCCGCGGCCACCCGCGGATGGGTGACCCTGTCGAGGGAGACGGTGAGCTGGGAGACCCGGGCCGGGTGGCTGAGCACGAGGTGGTTGAGTCCCGCGTGGGTGGCGAAGCGCTGGCCGTCGATGCTGACCGCCAGCACCGACGCGCGGGCGTCGTCGTAGGGCGTGAGGTTGACGTAGGGCACGCGGCGGGGCGTCGGAAAGCCGATCTGCAGATCGCGCTGCGAGGCGTCGATGTGACGATCGACCAGCCACTCCGTGTTGGGGTCCCCGTCGAGCGCGGCGAACGGCCGATGCTCGGGGAACTGCGGATAGCCGGGCGAGAAGGTCGAGCGCACGTAGCTGACGCCGCCGCCGAGCTCGCTCACCGTCTGCGCGGCGCTCCCCGCCTGAGGGAACGGGTCGAGCTGCGCCGAGTCCTTGGAGATCGGGTCCGTGGGTCCGAGCACCGGGCCGGTGTTCTGAAACAAGGAGGAGGTGGCGAGGATCTGGCGGCGGTTGCTGTCCGAGACCACCACGTTGGCGCCCCGGCGCGCTGCCGCGCGGATCTGCGCCGTCGACATGTCGGCGGCGTAGCGCAGCGCCTGTCCGGCGGGCAACGCGCCGAGCGCCGCCAGGTCGATCACCCCGCCGCCGTCGCCGTCGAGGATCGTCGGCGCGGTCGACGCCAGCACCCGGATCATCCCGGCCGTCGGCAGCGTATAGCGCCGGACCTGGGGCAGCGCGATGCGCGCTGCCAGCTGGCCCGCGCCGGACTGAAACGCCCGCGCCGGGCCGTAGGAAGCGGTCGGCCGCGCGAGTCCCTGCTGCGCCAGCACGCGGGCGGCATCCGCCGGGGCCATCTCCCCGCTGCGCGACAGGTCGCCGTCCGAGCCGACGACCACCGCGCCCACGCCGAGCAGGTTGAGCAGCGGGCGCAGCTGCCCGGGATAGGCCCGCTGCTGGGTCACGAGCGAGTCGACGCCCCACATCAGGCTGTCGGCGCGCAGGTCGGCGTACGGGGTGATGCCGCGCTCGGCGACCGGGCGCGAGCTGAGTGCCGGCAGGATCGGGTCGACCGTCCCGCCCCAGCGATAGAAGCCGAACAGCTGACCGGGGAGGACCATCGCCCGGTCCTGCGCCGGCAGGTCGCGGTCGAGGTCGGAGGCGACCTGGTGCCAGGCGGCCGGGACACCGTGGGGGAGCGACAGCGTCGCGTCGAGCGCGGTGCCGTTGACCAGCGGCCACGATCCCGCCGCCAGCAACGCCACGCCCAGCGCCACCGCGCCGGCGCTCGCCCACCGCCGGCGTCCGAGCCGGCCCAGCCCGCGCAGCCGCGCCGCCAGCGCACTTGCTCCCAGGCCGCCCAGGCAGGCCAGCCCCACCGCCACCAGTGGCCCCGCCTTGTAGCTCGTGCGCAGCACCTGGAGCAGGGGGAAGTGGTAGTAGGAGAACAGCAGGCCGCGGCGCAGCGGCGTGCCGTTGGGAAAGCCGGCCGTCATCGCCAGCAGTCCGACGAGCGTCAGCACGAGCAGAAAGGGGGCATAGCGGCGGCGCAGCGTCCACGGGAGGGCGGCGAGCGCCAGCGCGGGCACGAGCAGCGACGCTCCGACGACCCATGGCGAGAACAGCAGCGGCCCGGCCGAGGCGTAGAACGGCTTGAGCGGACCGGTGTAGCTGATCCCGAAGTAGCTGGGCCAGTACCCCATCAGCCGCAGGCTCTCGGTGAGGCTGGTCGGGTTCCAGATCGCCCCCGGTTGCTCGGTGAACTGCAGGATGTTCGGCGCGTGGGTGCCGGCCACCGCGAGCCCCATCAGCCACCACAGCGAGGCGAGCACCCCCAGCGGAATCAGCCGGATGAGAAACGGTCCGATCGCCCCGGCGCGCACGTCGCCGAACAGCCGCTCGTAGACGAGCAGGAGCAACGGCCCGAGGAGCACCCAGCCGAGGACTCCCGCGTTGACGCCGCCGCCGCTGCCGGCGACGAACAGCGCGAACAGCGCCGGCCAGCGCCAGCCGCGCGGATCGCGCACGCCCTGGTGCACGGCGACGAGCATCCACGGCAGCAGCGCGTAGGCGAGCAGGGAGATCGAGGTCCGGTCGATGTCGGTGACGACGAACGGGTTGAGCACGAACATCGCCCCGGCGGCGAGGTGCGCGATCCCCCGCCGCGGCGAGTGCATGACGTCGAGCAGGCGCACGATCCCCCACGCCCCGAGCGTCAGCAGCGCCCCCAGCCACAGCCGCTGGACGACCCACATCGGCAGCTGGGCGCCGTGCCCGGCCGCGAACAACGGCGCCATCGGGAACAGGTAGCCGCCGTACTGGCCGCTGAACACGTGCCCGAGCGTCGTGCCCGGGGTCCACGCCGAGACGACCTGGGAGAGGAAGCGCGCCGGGGAGACGTACAGGTTGATCTTGGTGTCGGCCACGACCACGCCCGGCCGCTGGGCGAAGGCGAGCGCGAACGAGAACGCCGTGAGCAGCAGCGGCACGGCGCGGCGATGTGACCAGGACGGTGGGCTCACGAGACGGGGCGGGAGGCTAGACGTCCCGGGGTCACTGCACCCTGCGGAGGGGCTCGCGGCCGGTCAGCGCAGCGCGGTCAGCAGCTCGCCGATCAGCGCGCGCTCGCGATGCCACACGCTGATCCCGTAGACGCCGACGAACACCGCCGCCTCGAGCAGCGCCTGCCACAGCTCGCGGTGGCCGCCTCCCGTCGCCAGGCGCACCGCCAGCACGGCGATCGCGGCCTGGGCAAGCGGGATGAGCGCCGGCGCCAGCAGCCCGGACGCGTGCACCCCGGGCAGCAGGCGCCGCACGTAGAACCAGCGCACTGCGGTGGCGATGACGACGGCGGCCACCCGGCCGATCACGAAGCCGTCCGAGCCGTCGACGAGCAGCCCCGGCACGGCGAGTGCGAGGAACGCGACTGCCCCGACGGCCGCCTCCACCGCCGGCGGTCCGGTCTCGCCGCGCGCCCGGTAGAACGAGAACCAGTTGAACCCCAGCTGCTGGATCGCGCCCGCGACCGCCAGCCCCTGCAACAGCACGACGGCCGGCTGCCAGCGATGGCCGAGCACGAGTGACACCAGGTCAGGGGCGAACAGCACCACGCCGGCGGAGAACGGCAGCACCCAGGCGAGCGTCGCCCGGTTGGACTTGACGAACAGCTCCTCCTGGGCCTGCGGACGGTCCTGGATCGCACAGATCGCCGGGTAGATCGAGGAGGTCACGATCTGATCGGCACGGTCGACGTAACGCGTCAGGGTCACCGCCAGGGTGATGAAACCCGCCGCCGCCAGGCCGGCATGCAGCTTGAACGCCAGCACCTGGCCCTGGGCCACGGCCAGCGCGCCGAGCGTGGCCACCAGCACCGGGCCGCTGAAGCGCAGGTACCGCTGGGCGCTCGCCCGCTCGAAGCGCAGCCCCGGCCGGTACGGGCTGACGGCCAGCCCGGCGGCGACGGCGGCCACGTAGCCGGCCACCTGGCCGATCACGATGCTCCACACCCCGAGGCCGGTCGCCGCCGCCAGCGGGACGGTCACGACGAGGCCGACGAGCAGCTGCGTGGCCTGCAGCGAGCGCTGGCGCGCGTAGTCCATGCGCCGGAAGAAGATCCACATCGGTGCCTGCAGGGCGAAGGTCAGCGGCAGGTAGGCGAGCGCGAGCGTCAGCGACAGCAGCCGCGAATCGCGGTAGACCGCGGCCACCGCCGGCGCCAGCGCGCAGATGAGCGCCGTGAAGAGCGCCCCCAGCGCCAGCTCGAGCGTGAACGCCCGCTGAAACTCGGCCTCCTGGTCGGGCTCCTCCTGCTGGACGAACGCCTCGTCGATCCCCACCCGCTTGAGGGCCACGATCGAGACGACGAACGTCGAGACGATCCCGTACAGGCCGATCTCGCGCGGGCCGAGCAGCCGGGTGACGACGAGGCCCTGGATCACGACCAGTCCGTCGATCGCGATCATGAAGCCGCTCGTCACCATCACCCCCCGCAGCGTGCGGCGCCGCAGCTCCGAGCGCGGGAACGAGAAGCGGTCGCTCATCGCTCGGCGGCCGCCACCGCGCGGGCCGGCGGCGCCGACGCGGGTGGCGGGGGCGCCGCTGGCGGTGGGCGGCGGTACTTCAGGCGCAGGATCGGTCGCTCGACGATGTAGTAGCTGGCGGCGGCGCAGGCGACGACGACGACCACGGTGATCACCGTCAGTGACAGGAACGGCGCGTGCCGGAAGAGCCCCACGCCGTGCAGCGTGCAGCTGTCGGTGACGAACACCTGGCCGCCCGGCTGACAGACCACCTGCTTGATCGGCCCCTGCCAGAGGTACAGCCCATAGGAGATCAATCCCAGCCAGGCCAGCCGGCGGTCGGCGAGGATGCGGCGGATCCACCCGTGCCCCGGGACGGCCATGGAGCTCCCTGCCCCGAACACCGCCGGGATGAGCAGGCCGACGCCCACGACGGTGGCCAGGCAGTGGATGCCGAGATCCTCGCGCAGCGAGTAGAACAAGCCGTAGTGGCCGAAGAAGTTGATCAGGTGCGGCCCCCCGATCGCGTCGGACATGATCCAGAAGGCGACGGCGGAGACCAGCCACGGCGCCAGCGGCCGGCGCTCGACGAACCGCAGGAGCGCCAGCCGACGATCGCTGCCCTGGCTGGCGACGCTGAGAACGGCCAGCGCCATCCCGGCGGCGAACCAGTCGGCGTAGCAGAACAGGGTGTTGAACCACGGGCTGATGAAGTCGTGGTAGTGAAGCCACGTCCGGTAGCCGATCACCGCCGCCGTGATGGCTGCCAGCACGCCGAGCTCGAAGCGCACCTGCGCGCGGCGGCTGCGCCTCCGGACCGCGTGGGTGACGAGCGCGGCGTAGACCGGGAGCGCCGCGTAGAACGTGATCTCGATGCACAACGTCCAGGCCGGCCCGATCCCCTTGAGCACGGTCCCGTCGTTGTAGATCTGCATGAACCCGTAGTAGATCCACCAGTGGTTGGTGAAGACGCCGCTCAGACCGGGATAGATCGCGAGCACGGTCAGGGCCAGCCAGTAGGCCGGGAGGATCCGCAGCAGGCGCCGTCGCGCGTAGTCGCGCAGCCGGCTCGAGGGCGCGCCGAGCAGGCGAGCGGCTACGAACGGGCGGTAGAGCAGGAAGCCTGAGATCACGAAGAACAGCGTCACCCCGACGTTCAGGCGTTCGATGAACGCGCCGTAGACGGGCTGGCGGATCGCCGATGTGGCATAGCCGGTGTGGTAGACGAGCACCGACAGGGCGGCGATCGCCCGCAGCGAGTCCACCAGCGGAAAGCGCGGATGGCCGGGCGGCGGCGCGACTACCGGGGCGGTGGCCTCCTCGCTCATCGTCTGCGGATGGTACGGCTGCCCTTCGCCACCAGGACCTGGTAGTCGCCGTAGCGCGCCGAGCGCCGGAACGCAGCCGCCAGATAGCGGTCGAGGACGTGGACGCCGCTCGAGCGCCCGGCGCCGTCGTTCTCGCGCGCCGACGCCGTCGGATCGAGCCAGCGCACGACCAGGCGGGTGTGCGACCGCCGCAGCGAGGCGATGATCTCGCGCTGGACCCGCGCGGTTGTCACCAGCCCCGGCTGCATCACGTCATAGCGGGTCGGGTTGGGGTGGCCGAGGATGATGTACAGCAGCGGGTCGCCCACGCGCACCCGGTCAAAGCGTGGGTTGGCGACGAAGATCGGCTGACCGGGCCGGGTCAGGCGGTTCACGGCGGCGCGCAGCTGCCGCAGCGACCGCGCGTCGGCGGGGCTGGTGCGCACGCCCGCACCGGCGGGTCCGGGCACGGCGGCCGCCGCCGGCGGGTGCAGCGCCTGACCCGCCCGGCGCTCCAGGCCGGCGATCGCGATCAGCGCCAGCGCGACCGCCAGCACCGCCCGCAGCGCCCCGTGGCGCGCGGTGGCGGCGGCGCCGGCGAGCAGTACCGCCAGGACCGCCGAGAGCGGGAGGAGGTGGAACTCGTCGGGCCGGCCGACCAGATACGCCACGCCCACGAGCGTCAGCGGCACCAGGCCGAGCGCCGTCCGGTCACCCGAGCGCCGCTCGGCTCGCGAGGCGACGGTGAGCGCCTCCGCGCACACGGCAGCCGCGGCGAGCAGGATCAGAGGGAAGTAGAACTCGAGCAGCTTGGTCGGGCGCAGCGGCCCGTGGTAGTCAATCGGCAGCGGTAGCCGCTGCAACCCCTGGATCCCCAGAAAGCCGATCGTGTCGCGGGCCATCACCCCCGGGTCGGCGATGAAGAACGGCGCCAGCGTGACCGCCGCCGTCAGCCCGGCCGCGATCGCCGCGCGCGCTCGCCTGTCCGGTGGGGCGACGATCAGCACGCCGAGCGCGGCCGCGGCACCGATCTCCAGGCGGAACAGGATCGCCAGCCCGGCGACGACGCCGGCCACCGCCGGCCGTCGCGGCGCCGCCAGGAGCGCGGCGAAGGCGAGCAGCAGGGCCGGCGGGTTGGGTCCCGGGCCGGTCGGCCAGGCCATCGCGCCGGCGACCCCCAGCCACGCCAGCAGCGCCCACGGCCGCGAGGCGCCGCTGCGCAGCGCCAGCCGGAACGCCAGCAGGGCGCACGTCGCGTCGACGATCACTCGCAGGATCCGCCAGCTGAGCAGCGAGACCCCGAACAGCTTGTCGAGGCCGGCGAGCACGAGCGCCTGCCCCGGCGGATAGTTGGTCCAGAAGTCGCGGTAGGGCCACTGGCCGTGGGCGATCCGCGTCCCCGCCTGGAGCATCAGCCCCTCGTCATGGGGCGAGGTCAGGCGAAGGAGCGTGAATGCCGAGAGCCCGGCCGCGACCACGAACAGCGCCAACAGCAGCGCCGCCGCCCCCCTCGCGGACGACGCGCGCGCAGGGTCGGCCTCGTCCACGCCGCGACCTTACCGCAGGATCAGCCACGCTCCCGGGCAACCGACCGGTAAACTGGGTGGACCGTGAGCATGGATGCGAGCACGATTCCTCGCTGGGGCCTGCCGTTGACGCCGCCCCGTCCGCGCGCCGTCGTCGAGTGGCTGTCAACCCGCGACACGGAGAACTGGCCGCCCGCTCCGGCCGGCGACGGGCGCCCGGTGATGCTGATCCCGGGCTTCATGGCCGGGGACGGAAGCCTCACCCGGATGGCGGTGTGGCTGCGCACGGGCGGTTTCGTGCTCGCGCGCAGCGGGATCCGCTGGAACGCGGGCTGCATGGAGCCGACCGTCGAGGCGGTGGAGCGCCGGCTCGAGCGCGCGGTCAAGCGGACGGGCAAGCGCGCGCTGATCGTCGGCCAGAGCCGCGGCGGCTGCATCGGCCGCGCCCTGGCGGTGCTGCGCCCCGATCTCGTCGAGACGCTCGTGACGCTCGGCTCGCCGCTGAGCGATCAGCTGGCCGTGCGTCCGCGGGTGTGGCCCTCGATCCTCACCGTCGGCGCGCTGGGCACGCTCGGCGTGCCGGGTATGTTCTCGGTCCGCTGCCTGCGCGGTGACTGCTGCGCGCGCAGCCGCGAGGCGATGACCGCGCCGTTCCCCGCCGACATCCAGTTCGTCTCGATCTACTCGCGCAGCGACGAGGTCGTCCGCTGGGAGGCATGCCTCGATCCGGCGGCGGTCCAGATGGAGGTCGACGTCAGCCACATCGGCATGGGCATGGCGCGCGAGGTGTGGCTGGCCGTCGCCGACGAGCTCGGCCAGACCGTGCCCGCGACCGTCTGAGCGCGCGACAGCGAACGCTCAGCCGCCGAGCACCGCCGCCAGCATCGGGCCGACGTCGGATGTCGCCATCCCGGTGCTCACGGCGGGGTCGGCTGCGACGACCGCGCGGGCCTCCGCGTCGCCGGCGGCCCGGAAGACGGCAAGGCCCCACGCGCCGGTGCTGTCGCGGACGGGGCCGAAGATCAGCACCCGCCCCCGCTCGGAGAGCTCCTGCCAGTAGGCCGCATGGCGTCCCATGATCGCCCGCTCGTCGTCGCTCATGTCGACGTCGAACGTCGGCCGCGGCGGGATCAGCCGGTAGACGAAGTACGAAGGGTCGGTCATGGCGCCGATGATATGTGACGAAATAGTCACCTGTCAAGCTCGCATGCAGCACCTGCAGGAGTGGTAGAAGCACCCATGGAGGCGAACCCGAGGACAGGAGGTCGGTCAGGATGAGCGTGGGTGATCGCCGTCACGTGTTCGCGATCGTGCTGGCCGGCGGGGAGGGCAAGCGCCTGGCGCCGCTGACCCTGGACCGCGCCAAGCCGGCGGTGCCGTTCGGCGGCAACTACCGGCTGATCGATTTCGCGCTCTCCAACCTCGTCAATGCCGGGTATCGGCGGATCGTGGTGCTCACGCAGTACAAGAGCCATTCCCTGGACCGCCACCTGTCCACGACCTGGCGGCTGTCACCGCTGCTCGGTAACTACGTGGCGCCCGTGCCCGCCCAGATGCGGCGCGGCCCGCACTGGTTTCAGGGCTCGGCGGACGCCATCTATCAGAACCTCAACCTGCTGCGTGACGAGCGGCCGGACATCGTCGTCGTCTTCGGCGCCGATCACATCTACCGCATGGACCCGTCGCAGATGGTGCGGCAGCACATCGAGTCCGGCGCCGGCGTGACGGTGGCGGCGCTGCGCGCGCCGCTGGAGCAGGCCGATCAGTTCGGCGTCGTCGAGACGGGCGCCGACGGGCGCACGATCACCGCTTTTCACGAGAAGCCCAAACACGCGGTGGGACTGCCCGATGCGCCGCACCAGGTCTACGCCTCGATGGGCAACTACGTGTTCGACTGCGACACCCTGGTCGACGTGGTACGGGCCGACGCCGAGGCGCGCGAGTCCGCGCACGACATGGGCGGCAACATCATTCCCGCGCTCGTCGAGTCCGGAGCGGCGCAGGTCTACGACTTCACCACCAACGAGGTGCCGGGAGCGACCGAGCGCGACCGCGGCTACTGGCGCGACGTCGGCACGCTCGATGCGTTCTACGACGCCCACATGGACCTGATCTCGGTGCACCCGGTGTTCAACCTCTACAACATGGAGTGGCCGATCCTGACCCTCCCGGACCCGCTGCCGCCGGCCAAGTTCGTGTTCGCCGACGACGGCCACACCGGCCACGCGCTGGACTCGATGGTCTGCCCGGGGGTGATCATCTCCGGCTCGGAGGTCAGCCGGTCGGTGATCTCGCCCAACGTGCACGTCGATTCGTACGCCCTGGTCGAGGGCTCAGTGCTGTTCTCCGGCGTGCGCGTCGGACAGCGGGCGATCGTGCGCAACGCGATCGTCGACAAGGACGTCGTGATCGAGCCGGGGGCACGCGTCGGCATCGACCCCGACGCCGACCGCAAGCGCTTCACCATCTCGCCCGGAGGGATCGTCGTCATCCCCAAGGGGGAACGGGTCGCCGCCGCGAGCTGACCGCTACCGACCGCCGCCGCCGCGTACGCGCCAGGCGATCGCCGCCGAGGCGCTGCGGCTGTTCCCCGAGCGCGGCTTCGACTCGGTGACGGTCGCGGAGATCTGACGCTGGCCTTATGTGGCGCCTGCACACTGGTAATCGTGTTCTCCCGCAAATTGGTCGCGCTGGCGGCCGCGCTCCTGCTCGGGCTCGGTGTGCCCGCCGTCGCACTGGCCATCCACCTGCGGGCATCGCGACCGACAACGGCGACGGCCCGCGCCGCCGCTCAGCGTGTTCCGACGTCGCACACGACCAACGGCATGCGGCCGGTCGGCGCGCTATTCCCGAGCGCGTCGAGCGCCCAGCACGAGTGCACCGCCAGCGTCGTCGACGGCTCGCACGGCGACGTCCTGCTGACGGCCGCTCACTGCGTCTCCGGCACCGGGGCGGGCATGGTGTTCGCTCCCGGCTTCCACGACGGTATCTCGCCCTACGGGCGCTGGACGGTCACCGCGGCACATCTCGCGCCGGCCTGGCTGCAGTCCCAGGATGCGCACGACGATTTCGCGTTTCTCACGGTGGCGCCGCAGACGATCCGCGGCCGGATGACGGCGATCCAGCAGGTCACGGGCGCATACCGGGTCGGCGACGAGCCTCGGTCCGGCCAGGCGATCACCGTTCTCGGATACCCGGAGGCGAGCAACAAGGGCCCGCGGGCCTGCCAGACGAAGGTGTACTTCACCGACGGCTTTCCGTCATTCGATTGCCGCGGCTACGTCGCCGGCACCAGCGGCGGCCCGTGGCTGGTGCAGACGTCGAACGGCACGCGCGTCGTCGGGATCATCGGCGGCCGCAACGAGGGCGGGTGCGTGGACTCGAGCTCCTACAGCTCGCCCCTGACCCAGGCCGCACGGCGGGCCTACGTCAAGGCGTCGGACCACGACCCGGCCGACGTTGCTCCGTCGCCCCCCGGCGACGGCTGCTCCTAGCCTACGCGGTGGCGGTCGCCCGCGCCTGCCGGGCGAGCTTGACGCGCGAGTTCTTGTCGAGCGCCACCTTGCGCAGGCGCACGGAGTGCGGGGTGACCTCGACGCACTCGTCCTCGCGCAGGAACTCGAGCGCCTGATCGAGCGACATCTCGCGCTTGGGGACGAGGCGGACGAGCTCGTCGGCGGTCGACATGCGCATGTTGGTGAGGTGCTTCTCCTTGACGGCGTTGACGTCGAGGTCCTCCCGGCGGGAGTTCTCGCCGACGATCATGCCCTCGTAGACCTCGTCGCCGGGCTCGACGAACAGCGTCCCGCGCTCCTGCAAGGTGAACAGCGCGAATCCTGCCACCGTCCCGCGCCGGTCGGCCACCAGCGATCCGGTCGGCCGGGTGCGCAGCTCGCCGTGCCACGGCTCCCAGCGGTCGAACACATGGTGCACGAGGCCGGTGCCGCGCGTCTCGGTGAGGAACTCGGTCCGAAAACCGATCATCCCGCGCGCCGGAACGAGGTACTCCATCCGGACCCAGCCGGTGCCGTGGTTGACCATCTGCTCCATGCGGCCCTTGCGCAGCGCCAGCAGCTGGGTGATGACGCCGACGTATTCGTCGGGGGCGTCGACGCTCATCCGTTCGACGGGCTCGTGGATCTTGCCGTCGATCTCGCGTGTGACCACCTGCGGCTTGCCGACGGTCAGCTCGAAGCCCTCGCGGCGCATCAGCTCGACGAGGATCGCCAGCGCCAGCTCGCCGCGGCCCTGGACCTCCCACACCTCGGGGCGGTCGGTCTCGGTGATCCGCAACGAGACGTTGCCGACCAGCTCGCGCTCGAGACGGGCCTTGACCTGGCTGGCCGTCAAATAGGTGCCGTCCTGCCCGGCCAGGGGGGATGAGTTGATCCCGATCGTCACCGACAGCGACGGCTCGTCGACCGAGATGATCGGCAGCGGCCGCGGATCATCGGCGTCGGTCAGCGTGTCGCCGATCGTGATCTCCGGGATCCCGGCCACCGAGATGATCTCGCCGGCGGCGGCCTCGGCGGCGTCGACCCGATCCAGTGACTCGGTCACGTACAGCTCGGTCACCCGCACCCGCTCGAGCGAGCCGTCGTGGCGAGACCAGGCGACCGTTTCGCCGCGCCGGATCGTGCCCTGACGCACACGGCAGATGGCGATCCGCCCCACGTACGGGGAGGCGTCGAGGTTGGTGACGTGAGCCTGGAGCGGCTCGTCGGGCTCGTACTCCGGCGCCGGCACGTGCTCGATCAGCAGGTCGAGCAGAGGCTTGAGGCTGGTCCCGGGCTCGGTCGGATCAAGCGATGCCTGGCCTGCCTTGGCGTTGGTGTAGACGATCGGAAAGTCGATCTGGGACTCGTCGGCGTCGAGGTCGAGGAACAGCTCATAGACCTCGTCGACGACCTCGTCGATGCGGGCGTCTGGCCGGTCGACCTTGTTGACGACGAGGATCACCGGCAGCCGCGCCTCGAGCGCCTTGCGCAGGACGAATCGCGTCTGGGGCAGCGGGCCCTCGGAGGCGTCGACGAGCAGCAGTACCCCGTCGACCATCGTCAGTCCGCGCTCGACTTCTCCCCCGAAGTCAGCGTGGCCGGGAGTGTCGACGATGTTGAGCTTGACGTCGCCGTAGCGCACGGCCGTGTTCTTGGCGAGGATCGTGATCCCCTTCTCGCGCTCCAGGTCCATCGAGTCCATCACGCGCTCGTTGACGGCCTGGTTGTCGCGAAACACCCCGGACTGCCACAGCAGGGCGTCGACGAGCGTCGTCTTGCCGTGGTCGACGTGGGCGATGATCGCCAGGTTGCGGATGTCGGAGCGGACTGCCATGGGTGGACGCCTGAGGTTAGACGGCCCGCGGCGGCGCCCTCCGGGGTCTCGGCCCGGACCGCCTAGTCGCGTTTGGGCGGATGGGGCGCTTCGGCCGCCTGCCCGTTTCGCTCGCGCAGCGACGCCGGAAGCCCCTCGGCCGCCGGTCCGAGCTCCGGCGCGGGGGGGACTCCAGCTGCGCGGCATTACCGGCCGACGGCACGGTCTCGCTTTGGGCGGCCGGCGCCCCTGAACCCATCGCCTCGAGCATCGGGCGCATCAGGTCGATCGGCATCGGGAACACGATCGTCGAGTTCTGCTGGCCGCCGATCTCGCGCAGCGTCTGCAGATAGCGCAGCTGCAGCGTGGTCGGATTGCGGCTCATCACGTCGGCTGCCTCGGCGAGCTTGGCCGCGGACTGGAACTCGCCCTCGGCGTTGATGATCTTGGCGCGCCGCTCACGCTCGGCCTCGGCCTGGCGGGCAATGGCATGCTGCATCCGCTCCGGGATCTCGACGTCCTTGATCTCGACCATCGTGACCTTGATCCCCCAGGGCTCGGTCTGGGTGTCGATCACGTTGGCCAGCGACTCGTTGAGCTTCTCGCGCTCGGAGAGCAGCGTGTCGAGGTCGGCCACGCCGAGCACCGAGCGCAAAGTGGTCTGGGCGATCTGCAGCGTCGCCGACTGGAAGCTCTCCACCTCGGTAACCGCCTTGGAGGGATCGATCACGCGGTAGTAGGCGACGGCGGTCACGCGCGCGGGAACGTTGTCGCGCGTGATGATCTCCTGCGGGGGGACGGTCAGCGTGACCGTCCGCAGGCTGACCCGGACCATCCGGTCAAGGGTGGGGACGAGCAGCTGCAGGCCGGGCCCGCGCAGGGTCATCAGCCGTCCCAGTCGGAACACGACGCCACGCTCGTACTCCCGCAGCACTCGCACCGAGCTGGCGAGCGTGGTCAGAGCCAAGGTGAGCAAAACGGCGAGGACGACGACGATTGCGAGGACCATTTACAGAAGCTCCCATTTCTCCGCCGGACGCACCGACAGTGTCAGGCCGTTGAGGCGCTCCACGATGACCCGGTCTCCGGGGTGCAGCCCGTCCCCGTCGTCATCTTCGTCGTCGAGGCTGAGCGAGCGCCGCGCCCGCCAGAGAGCTCCGTGCAGGGCCACGCTGCCGCCGTCCTGCATCCAGCTGCGAACGACGCCAATCTCGCCGACGAGTCCCTCGGCGCCGGTGCGCACCCGCCGCTGGCGCACGGCAAAGCCGCTCTTCACCGACAGCAGCAGCGCGCCGCCGCCGACCCCGGCCAGAGCGACGCCCGACAGCAGCCCCAGCGCCAGTCCGGCGCCCAACCCGCTGATCGCCAGCACGGCGCCCAGCGCCATCGCCAGGACCCCCACTCCGCCGGCCAAGCCGTGGGCGGGATAGTGCGCCTCGGCTGTCGCGACCAGCGCGCCCAACACCAGGAGAACCATCCCAAGCTCCGTCATCGTGTTAATCGTACGCCCGTGAGCGCGCGATCAATAGGTTTGAGCGCGTGATCTCCACGCCGACCATCGACCGGCGACTGCGCAACACCGCGCTGCTGGTCGCCGCATGCTTCTTCATGGAGAACCTCGACGGCACGATCGTGACCACGGCGGCCCCGCGGATCGGACGGGCGCTGGCGGTGCCGGCCACCTCGGTGAGCCTCGTGATCGCCGCCTACCTGGTCACCTTGGCGGTGCTGATCCCGGTCAGCGGCTGGCTGGCCGCGCGGTGGGGCGCGCGTCCGGTGTTCCTGGCGGCGATCGCGATCTTCACGGTGGCGTCGCTGGGGTGCGCCCTCAGCACCGCGTTCGCCGAGCTCGTCGTGTTCCGCGTTGCCCAGGGAGCGGGCGGGGCGATGATGGTCCCGGTCGGGCGGCTCGTGGTGCTGTCGCGCACGGAGAAGTCCGATCTGCTGCGGGTCACGTCGTTGCTCGTGTGGCCGGCGCTGATCGCGCCCGTCGTTGCCCCCCTCGCAGGCGGCCTGCTGACGACCTATGCCAGCTGGCGATGGCTGTTTTTGATCAATGTGCCGCTCGGAGTCATCGCGTGGGCGGTCGCGTGGCGCCTGATCGAGGGCGGGCGCACCGCCGTGGCGCCGACCCTGGACCTGGTGGGGATGCTGCTCACCTGCGCCGGGCTGGCGGCGGCGACCTACACCGTGCAGCTGCTCTCCGAGACGGTCGTCAACTGGACGTTCGCCGCCGTGCTGGGGGCGGCGGCCGTCGTGCTGCTGACAGCTGCCGCCAGGCACCTGCTGCGCGTCCCGCACCCGCTGGTCAACCTGCGCACGCTGAAGGTGACCACGTTTCGCACGGCCATCGGCTCGGGCTCGCTGTTCTGGATGAACGTCGCGGCGGTGCCGTTCCTGCTCACGCTGCTCTTTCAGAACGCCTTCGGCTGGAGCCCGGTGAAGTCGGGCGCGCTCGTGCTGTTCGTGTTCGTGGGGAATATCGCGATCAAGCCGGCGACGACGCCGTTGCTGCGCCGCTTCGGCTTTCGGCCGGTGCTCGTCGCTGCCACCGCCGGGGCGGCGATCACGATGGTCGCGGCGGGGCTGTTCACGGCCGCCACGCCCCTGGTCGTCATCGCTCTTGTCGCAATCCTGAGCGGAGTCGGGCGCTCGGTGGGGATGACCGGGTACACGACGATCGCCTTCTCCGACACCCCGCCGGGTCAGATCCGCGACGCCAACACCCTCCAGGCGACCGCGCAGATGCTGTCGGTCGGGCTTGGCGTTCCGGTGGCCGCCGTGGCCGTGCGGGCCGGGCATTCACTCGCCGGCCTCGTCAGCAGCCATCCCGCCCCCCACGATGCCTACACGGTCGCCTTCATCCTGATGGCGGCCGTCGTGCTCGTGGCCACCGCCGCGGCGCTGCGCCTGCATCCCGATGCGGGTTCGGCCGTGTCCCGTCGCGTCGCCCCTTCGGCCGAGGGGGCCTGACACGCTCTTAATCCGGCCGCGCGCGCGTGAGGGGTAGGTATGTTTCAGACAACCGCCGTCGCGCCAACGCGTCAGTGACGAAGGCCCCGATCCCAGAGGTAGGCCATATGACCAACGAAGAAATTCACCAGCTCGCCCAGCGCCTGAGAATCGACTCGATCCGTGCGGCTGCCGCCGCCAACTCGGGGCACCCCACCTCCTCGATGTCGGCGGCCGACCTGATGGCGGTCCTGATGGCTCGCCACCTGCGATACGACTACGACGACCCGAAGAACCCCAACAACGATCACCTCATCTTCTCCAAGGGCCACGCCTCGCCGCTGGTCTATGCGATGTTCGTCGCCGCCGGCGCGGTCACCGACGAGGAGCTGCTCACCTTCCGCCAGTTCGGCTCGCGCCTGCAGGGCCACCCGACGCCCGAGCTCCCGTGGATCGACGTCGCCACCGGGTCGCTGGGCCAGGGCATGCCGATCGCCACCGGGATCGCCGTATGCGCCCGTGACCTCGACCGCCTGCCCTACCGCGTGTGGACGCTGTGCGGCGACTCCGAGATGGCCGAGGGCTCGATCTGGGAGGCCGTCGACCATGCCGGCAAGCAGGGCCTGAACAACCTGGTGACGATCGTCGACGTCAACCGGCTCGGCCAGCGCGGCGAGACGATGCACGGCTGGGACCTCAGCTCCTACAGCAAGCGCGCCGAGGCCAGCGGCTGGAACGCGATCGAGATCGACGGCCACGACATCGAGGCGATCGACCGGGCGTACACCGAGGCCGAGTCCACCTCCGATCGTCCGACGATGATCGTCGCCCGCACGATCAAGGGCTACGGCGCGAGCGAGACGGCCAACGTCGAGGGCAAGCACGGCCAGCCGCTGAAGGATCCCGAGAAGGCGATCCACGAGCTCGGTGACGTCGGACCCGTCCACGTCGACGTGGCCAAGCCCGAGAGCGCCGGGCAGCCCCATCGCTTCGACGCCGATCCGTCGGCTCCGCTTCCCACCTACGAGGTCGGCGGCGACGCCGTGCCGACGCGCAAGGCGTTCGGCGAGGGCCTGGCGGCGCTCATGCGTCGCCGCGGCGACGTGGTCGCTCTCGACGGCGAGGTCGGCAACTCGACTCACCTCGAGGAGGTGCTCAAGCACACCCCGGAGCGCTACTTCGAGGTCTACATCGCCGAGCAGATGCTGATGGCCGAGGCGATCGGATTTCAGGTGCGCGACTGGACGCCGTTTGCCGCGACCTTCGCCGCCTTCCTCTCGCGTGCGTACGACTTCGTGCGCATGGGGGTCATCTCGCAGGCGAAGCTGTGCGTCAACGGCTCCCACGCCGGCGTCTCGATCGGCGAGGACGGCCCGTCACAGATGGCGCTGGAGGATCTCGCCGAGTTCCGCGCGCTTGGTGGGTCGGTCGTCCTGTATCCGTCTGACCCCAACCAGACGGTCAAGCTCGTCCACCAGATGGCCGACCACGACGGCATCTCGTATATCCGCTCGACCCGCTCGGGTCTGCCGACGATTTACGGCGCCGACGAGGAGTTTACGATCGGCGGGTCCCGGGTCGTGCGCGAGTCAGACGATGACCAGGTGACGCTGGTCGGCGCCGGGGTTACGCTCCACGAGGCGCTCAAGGCCGCCGATGCGCTGGCGTCCGACGGCATCAGTGCTCGGGTGCTCGACCTCTACTCGGTCAAGCCGGTCGACGCCGACACGCTGGCGGCCGCCTCCCGCGCGACCGGTGGCCGTCTCGTCGTCGTCGAGGACCACTGGGCCGAGGGGGGGATCGGCGACGCCGTGCTGGACGTCTTCGCCGACGCCGACGAGCGCCCGCGCGTCGTCAAGCTCGCCGTCCATGAGATCCCCGGGTCGGGCAAGGGCTCGGAGCTGCTGCACGCGGCGGGCATCGACGCCGATGCCATCGAGAAGGCCGCCCGGCGCCTGGTGGAGCTCGGGCCGCAGATCGGCCGGGCCGCCGCCGCGTCAGCCGGCGACTGACCCGCACGCGGACCGCCGGACGCCGCGCCTGGAGTGTCCGGCGGCGCTGTTGAGGTGCTGGAGATCACCATCCAGGCCGCGCAGCTATCCCCCGTGGCGGACGCGTCGCGCTCAGCGGTGGACGACGACCTTGCCGGTCATCCGCCCGGACTCGACCAGCTCGTGCGCGTGCCGTAGTCCGGCGGCGGAGAAGTCGTCGATGCTCTCCGTCACGGTCGTGCGCAGGCGCGCCTCGTCGACGAGCTCGGCCACCCGCGAGAGCAGGTGCTTCTGCTCGATCATGTCCGGGGTCTCGAACATCGACCGGGTGAACATCAGCTCCCAGTGCCAGGCGACGCTCTTGGTCTTGAGCGCCAGCAGATCCAGGCCCTCGGGCTCGTCGATCGCGGTGATTTCGCCGAACGGGCGGATGATCTCCGCATAGGCGTCGATGTTGTCGCGCGAGTGGGGGCTGAAGATGTAGTCGACCTCGTCGACGCCGTGCGATCGGACCGAGTCGACGAGATCGTGGTGGTCGACGACGCGGTCGGCGCCGAGCGCGCACACCCAGTCGCGTGACTCCGGCCGCGTCGCCGTCGCCAGGACCTCCAGCCCCGTCAGCTGTTTGGCGAGCTGGATCATCACCGAGCCGACGCCCCCGGCGGCGCCGACGACCAGGAGGATCCCCGTCGATCCGGCGTCCAGCCGGAAGCGGTCAAACAGCGTCTCCCAGGCGGTGATCGAGGTCAACGGCAGCGCCGCCGCCGCGGCGAAGCTCAGCGAACCCGGGCGGTAGGCGACGATCCGCTCGTCGACGGCCTGCAGCTCGGCATTGGAGCCCTGCCGGGTGATGTCGCCCGCGTAGTAGACCTCGTCGCCGACCGCGAGGGTCGAGACCTCCGGGCCGACCTCCTCGACGATCCCGGCGGCGTCGTGGCCGAGGACGACCGGCGTCTCGGTGTGCTCCAGGCTTGCGCGGCGCTTGATGTCGACCGGGTTGACGGAGACCGCCTGCACGCGGACGAGGACGTCGCGCGGGCGCAGCCCCGGCGTTTCCAGCTCGACGTCCACCAGGCTCTGCGGATCTGAAATCGGCAGACCGTCGTTTGAAGCGATCGCGTGCATCGTGCTCTCCCGACACTAACCAAGAGCCGGCTCGCCCGCGCCCGGGTCGGTTCCACAGGCGCTCGCTGGCCAGTCGCGCACCGTCGCGCAGGGCTTCGAACTTCGCCCAGATGACCGTGGGGTGGACCTCTGTCCGGTAGCTCGCCTGGGACGAGAAGCCACATCGACGCTGGCGATCACGTTCTCGCGCCCGACGCGCTCGGCGAAGCGGATCAGGCGCTCGGCGATCAGCTCGGGGTGCTCGACGATGTTGTCGGCGTGCGCGATCACGCCCGGGAGGATGACCTTGCCGTCGGGGAGCCGGACCTCCTCCCACAGGTGGTACTCATGTTCGTGGCGCGGGTTGCCGGCCTCGAAGGTATAGGCCATGGCATTGACCTTGAGCATCGCGCGCACGAACTTGATGAACAGCACGTCGAAGATCCGCGGTCTCTCGTTGATGCTGTAACAGACGTGGTAGCGCAGCGACTGCTCGGGGATGTCACGTAGGCTGTGGTTGAGGATCTCCACGTAGGAGTCGGCGCGACGGATCTGCTCGGCCGGATCCTCGCTCTCGTCGGTGAAGAAGCTGGTCAGGAACGGGTCGTCGATCTGGAGGATCAAGCCCGCGTCGACGATCGCCTCATACTCGGTGCGCAGGGCCTCGCCGGCGGGTGTGATCGGAACGGCCGATCCGCCGAGCATCGCCTCCTTGAAGTACTGCTCGTAGTGCTCCGGGAAGGCGCCGATCTCCTGGGCGTGGGCCGACATCATCGGCTCGCCCTCCAGCGGCTCGAGCCCCGTCATCGGCGACTGGGCGTAGGCGAAGAACCCCGGCTTGGACTGCTCGCCGTCCGTGACGATGTCGATGCCCGCGTCGACCTGCCGGCGCACGCAGTCGGCGACCGCCTCGGTGACGGTCGCGTCGTAGGAGGCGGTGTCGCCCGCCGAGCCCCCATCGCCGTTCTCGGCCGCGTACCGGGCCGCCATCATCTCGAGCAGCCGTTCGGGCCGGGGGAGGCTGCCCACGTGGGTCGTCAGCAGCCGATCGACACTGCGTTGCGTTGCGGTCATCATGCTCCTTGTTCTGACGGCGTGGTGACCAGCCGTTCGGCTTCGGCGAGGACGTCATAGTCGTAGATCCACCACCGGAACCTCTTGGAGGCGACGATCTCGGCGTCGCGCTCCCGCAGCGCGTCGGTGGCGAACAGACCGCCGATCCCACCCCCAACGACGGCGACCCGTAATGCGGCGTCGGCGCTCATCGGTCAGCCGGCCAGCTTGCGGTAGCCGCCGATCAGCGAGTCCGATCCGGGGATTGGCGTGCAGCCCTGCGCCTGGTGCATCTGCCCGTTCTGCGAAGTGACGACGTAGCCACCGTTGTTGGGAATGTGCAGCGGGTAGCCGCCGAACGTCCACCGTTCACACAGCATCCCGGTGTCGAACTTGTTCACAGCCTTGACTGCGAAAATTCATGCACGAACTCCCGCGTGCGACCAGTGGTCGCGGGAGCGGCAGGAAGTGGAGCTAGCCGGGCTCGAACCGGCGACCTCCTGGGTGCGATCCAGGCGCTCTCCCAAACTGAGCTATAGCCCCGGGCGGCGGCATGAGCCGCACGGTGATAGCGCTAGTTTAGTGGCCCGTCCGTCCGCTGTCCTGTCGACCGCAGGGGAACCGTGGGCCGGTGCTTTTGGAAAGCCCGCAAACGGCCGATACCCTCGGCACACCCCCGAGGCACCATGAGCTTTCGCGCGCGCCTGGCCACCTTCTTCATTCTGATCGTTGTCGTCCCGATGGCCGCCGTCGGGTTCCTGGTCTTCAGCCTGATCGACCAGTCCCAGACCAGCAAGACCGACGCCCGCGCCGCTGGGATCGCCACGGCGGCGCAGAACGCCTATGACGCCGCCAGCAGTTCGGCGAGCTTCGACGCGCGAACGATCGCGCGCCGAATCGCCGCCACCCCCGTCGCGCAGCTCAGGCGCCGGGTCACGACGCTCGCCCGCGAGGCCGGCCTCGCACGGGTCGACGTCAGGATCGGATCCGGGCGGACGCTGACGATCGGCGACCGCACGGCGGTCGCTCCCGGGATCGCGATCGTGCCCGCGACGGGCTCTCGGCCACGGTGGTCGATCGCTGTCTCAGAGCTCACGGCGGCCGCCTACGCGCGCTCGCTCAAGGGTCAGGGCATCGACGTCGTCGTGCGCTCTGGCCCCGCCACGTTGGCCTCGACCCTGCCCGCGACCGCTCGCGTGACCCTGCCCGCCCAGCACGGGACGGTCACGGTTGGGCGCAGTCGCTACCGGGCCATCACCCAGCGTCTCCCGGGCTTTGACAACGGCCGGGTCGCGGTGTCCGTGCTCTCCGACGTCAACGTCACCGACGGCTCGCTCAACGCGGACCGGCTGCTGGCGGCCGGGTTCATCGCCGCCTTCCTGGTGCTCGCGTTCTTCTTTGCCCTGCTCGCCACGCGCGCGCTTCAGGGCCAGTTGGCCCGCTTCCTCGACGCGGCCCGGCGGCTGGGTAGCGGGGACTTCTCATCGCCCATTCCAACCTCTGGACGCGACGAGTTCGCCGCTCTCGGGGAGGAGTTCAACAGCATGTCGCGCCAGCTCGAGCGGCGGCTCGAGGAGCTCGAGGAGGAACGCTCGCGCGTGCTCAGCGGGATCCGGCGCATCGGCGAGGCATTCGCCTCCGGCCTGGATCGCGGCGCGCTGCTGGAGCTGTCACTGCGGACGGCGATCGACGCCAGCGGGGCCGACCGGGGCCGGGTCAGCGTCCGCGCCCGCGCCGGGGATCCGCTGACCGAGACGACGCGCGTCGGCCGCCTCGCCGGCCTCGACGACGCGATCTTCGACGCTGAGCGTCGGGCCCTGGAGGACGACGGGATCGGGCAGGCCTGCGACGGCGATATGCAGATCGCCGCGGTGGCCCTCGGCGAGATGGTCCCCGACGGTCCCACCCACGGCCTGATCACCGTCTGCCGCGAGGGTCGGGGCTTCACCGGCGAGGACCTCGAGCTGCTGCGGTCCCTGGCCGCCCGGGCGACGTTGGCGATGGCCAACGTCAATCTGCACCTCGAGACCCAGCGCCAGGCGGTCACCGACGATCTGACCGGTCTGGCATCGCACGGTCGCTTCCAGGAAGTACTGAGCGCCGAAATGGAGCAGGTCCGCCGCTACAAATATCCGGTCGGCTTGATCATGCTCGACATCGACAACTTCAAGTCGGTCAACGACGCCTACGGCCATCTCCAGGGCGACCTGGTGCTGCGCTACGTCGCCGACGCGCTCCGTGAGACCTCGCGCGACGTCGACCTCGCCGCCCGCTATGGCGGCGAGGAGATGGCACTCGTCCTGCCCCACACCGACCTCGAGGGCGCCTACGAGATGGCCGAGCGCGCGCGGGCGGCGATCGAGGCGCGGGCCGTGCCCCAGCTCGAGGGTGACGGGGTCCTGCAGATCACCGCCAGCGTTGGGGTCGCGGCCTCGTCCGACGGGGATAAAGATGACCTCATCGCGGCCGCCGACAACGCCCTGTACATGGCCAAGCACGAGGGCAAGAACCGCACTGTGAGAGCCGACGCGCAGACCGCTAACGTGTCTGCCGGGGAGTAGCCTTTGACCTATGGGTCTACTTGACGACGCGATAAAAGAGCACCTCGACCTGAAGCGGCGCCGTGGCGCCGATCCGACCGAGGTGGAGCGCGCCGAGCGTGAGGCGCTCGGCCCCGTACGACGCAACCGCGAGGCCTCCGCGGCCTCGGAGGTCGATGACGAGCAGCTCGCCGAAGGCGGGCTCGCCTACGACCAGGCAGACGACGACGACTGGGCCTACCAGGACGGCGACGAGCGGCCGTTCGAAGACGAACCCGCGCCCGAGCCGGCACTGCCGCCGCTCGAGCTGTCCGGCGACCAGATGCAGACCCCCCGCTCGCGCGGGGCCGAGCCCGAGCCGCCGGCCGGCGAGTCCGCGTTCGATGAGTCGGCGTTCGGCGAGTCGGCGTTCGAGGAGCCGGCCTTCGACGACGCCCCCGCGCCGGCACCGCCTCCGCGCCTCGGCCACGGCGCCACCGGCGACGAGACCACCGAGTACAACGTCGAGGGCGCGCTCAGCGCCGACGGCGAATCCAGCGAGGATGTGCTCGAGGAAACACCGGAATTCCTCCAGGACACGCCTGACCACGACCGCCTGTGGTTTGAGCAGCGTCCGCCCAAGGACTTCGACTTCGACGGCTGATCCGCCGCCGGTCCCAGGCCGTACGCAGTGCCGAAAAAGCCCGAACGTCGGGCGAATTTCCGGCCATTGACGGCTCTCGGAACATCGGCTATACAAACTTGACTGATTCAGTCGGGTTTCTCCTGGAAAGGATCGCCGTTTGTTCTTTCGCCAAGTGCTCAACCGCGACCTGGGCTGTGCGTCATACGTTCTCGGCGACGCCGGCGAAGCGGTCGTCGTCGACCCGCGCTGGGACATCGACGTCTATCTGGAGATCGCGGCCGAGCAGGGTCTGCGCATCACCCACGTGATCGACACCCACGATCACGCCGACCACGTCTCGGGGCGGGCGCGCCTGGTGCGGGCGACCGGCGCTCAGGCCCACCGCGCCGGGGCCGGCGATGATCGCGCGGCGGATCTCGTCCACGCCGGCGACGAACTCTCGGTCGGATCGCTCCAGGTGTGCGCCCTGGGCGCGCCCGGTCATCGCCCGGAGCACCTGACCTTCGCCGTCGCCGACCTGTCGCGCGGCGCCGAGCCATGGCTGCTGCTCAGCGGCGACTCGCTGCTCGTTGGCGACGTCGCCCGGCCTGATCTCGCCTACGAGCCCCGCGAGGGCGCGGCCGCCCTGCACGCGACGTTGCACGAGCTGCTCGAGCTCGGCGATCACGTCGAGCTGTGGCCTGGCCACGTGGGCGGATCGCTGTGCGGCGGCTCGGGTCTCAGCCACAAGACGAGCTCGACCCTCGGCTTCGAGCGCCGGCACAACCGGCTGCTGGGGATGGCGCAACCGCAGTTCGTGCGTGCCGTCACCGACAGCCTCCCCTCACGGCCACCCAACGTCGAGCGGATCGTTGAGATCAACCGGCGTCCGGCGGCCGCGACGCCGGCCCGGCCGGTTGCGCTCGCGCCGGACATGCTGCAGTCGCGGCTCGTCGGTGGCGCCGCCGTCCTCGACTGCCGGCTTCCCGATCGCTTCGATGAGGGTCACCTTCCGGGTGCGATCAACCTCCCGGTGAGCTTCCCGGGGGTCGGTACCCGCGCCGGGTGGGCGCTTGACCCTGAGCAGCCGACCGTGATCGTCGCCGAGGACGGACCGGCGGCGCACGCGATGGTCAGCGCCCTGCATGCGGTGGGCTTCTGGACGCTCGCCGGCTACTGCGTTGCCGATCCCGACGGTTGGACACGCGTGGCGCTGCCGATCGCCCGCAGCGACTCCTGGGACCTCGGTCAGCTGGCCGACGGAGTCAGGGACGGCGGGATCGAGCTCGTCGACGTCCGTGAGCGGCCCGAATGGATGACCGGCCACGTCGCCGGCTCACACCATGTTCCCCTGCACCGGCTGCGCGACGTCTCATCGGTGCCGGTCGCCCGTGACGGCCGGACGACGGCCGTTGCCTGCGCGGCCGGCATGCGCGCGGCGTTCGCCGCCAGCCTGCTGAGGCGGGCCGGTCACCGTGACGTTGTGCGCGTCGCCGGCGGCGGGATCGGCGACCTCGGCGAGCACGGGATCGAGCTCGCCCTCGGCGCCTAGCGCGCCGCCGCGCGCGTCTTTCCTGCGCTTTCACTCATACATCGGCCTTACGCGTCCATTACGGAGCTCCGAGGCACGGAGCGGATGCTGATGCCATGCCCTCTACGCCTCTGCAGAAGCGCCGCCAGCGCATCCGACTCATCCGGCGTCGCGTCGTCGGCGCGGCCACCGCGGTTTTCATGACCACCACGGGCGGGATCGTCCTCCAACTCGTGTCCGGCCACGATCCGGCGCTCGCCAGCCAGAAGACGCAAACGTCGACCTCGCCCACGTCGGTGGCGTCGAGCTCAACCCCTTCCAGCTCCACACCTTCAGGCTCATCCTCGAGCTCGAACTCGTCGGGTTCTTCGTCGTCGAACTCGGCGACGGCCGTGACGACGCGCGCGTCATGAGCGAGGCGATCGAACAGTTCGATTGCTTCGGCGGATCGTGTGCCGTGCTCGTTGCCGGCGCCGGTCCTGCCGGCAGCGCCCGCGACGCCGCCGGGCGAGTGCGACGGCGGTTGCTCGCCTGGCATGAGCAGTTCTCGCGTTTTTCGCCGACCAGCGAGCTGTCTCGCCTGAACGCCGATCCGCGCCGGGTCGTCCCGGTCAGCCCGACGATGGCGCGTTTCGTCGCGACGGCCGTGGGCGCCGCGGGCGCAACCGGAGGGCTCGTCGATCCCACGCTCGTCGACGAGCTGGAGAGCGCCGGCTACAGCCGCGACCTCAGCTGGGACTCGCTGCCGCTGCCGCGCGCCCTGCTGCTGGCCCCCGGGCGTGCCGCGGCGCAGCCCCGCGCCGTCGCTGGGTGGGCGGAGATCGAGGTCGACCGGCCGGCGCGGACGGTGACCCGCCTGCCGGGGCTGCGGATCGACAGCGGAGGGATCTTCAAGGGCCTGTGCGGCGACATGCTGGCGGGCGTCCTCGGCCGCCACATCAGCTTCGCGGTCGACGCCGCCGGCGACGTGCGCTTCGGCGGCGCGGCCGGATGGCGGCGACCGGTGCGGGTCACGAGCCCGTTTGACGGCTCGCTGGTGCAGGTGTTCGAGCTCGTGCATGGCGCGGCGGCGACGAGCGGGATCGGCCGGCGCAGCTGGCTGGGCGCCGACGGCCGGCCGGTCCATCACCTTCTGGATCCGGCCACCGGGCTCCCGGCGTTCACCGGAGTCGTGCAGGTGACCGCGCTGGCGCCGACCGGCGTCGAGGCGGAGATGCGCAGCAAGGCGGCGCTGCTCAGCGGTCCGTCCGCGGCCGCGGATTGGCTCCTCGACGGCGGCGTCGTCGTGCTCGACGACGGCACGCTGCAGGTGTTCGAGCCCACCGCGAAGCTGGTCGACGAGTCCGCGGTGGAGCTGGCCGCGTGACGAGCGTCTCCAACCATCTGTTCTGGATCATCAGCCGCGGCGCCGGAACGACGGCACTGATCCTCGCCAGCCTGGCCGTGTGCGTCGGGCTGACGATGGGCGGCAAACTCCTCCCCGGCAACGCCGCCGACCGTCGCTCCTACCACGAGGTGATCTCGCTGTCGGCGATGGTTGCCATTGCCGTGCACGGGCTCACCCTGCTGGGAGACAGCTTCCTGCACCCGAGCCTGATCGACGTCACCGTGCCGTTTGCGCTCGGCTACCAGCGGGTGGCCACGACGCTGGGCATCATCGCCGGCTGGAGTTTTATCGCCCTGGGTCTCTCCTTCTACGTGCGGGATCGGATCGGCCGCGCCCGCTGGAAGGTGATCCACCGCTTCACCCTGCTGGCGTGGCTCGGAGGGCTCGTGCACACCTTGGTGGAAGGGACCGACGCGGGTCAGCTCTGGTTCCTCGCGCTCGTCACCGTCACCACGGCGCCGGTCATCGTGCTGCTGTGGCGGCGGGTCGGCGGCAGCCGGCGTCTGCAGCCGACAGGCTCGCCCCGGACGGTCTGATCGGCTGGTAGCGTCGGCGCCGTGCCGGACGGGCTCGCCGATCCGGCAACTGGAGCAGTTCGTCCGCGGCGCGCCGACCCGGGACGGATTCGATGTGGCGACACTGCGCGAGGGGACGCTCGCGCGGGCGCGCACGCGAGCGCGCGGGCCGGAGATGGACAGCGTGAACGATCTTCTTGTCGGAGAGCTACTGGTCCGTCTCTATCGCCCCACCGCTGACACCGTGCCGCTCGTTGTCTATCTGCACGGCGGCGGCTGGACGATCGGCAGCATCGAGACCCACGATCGCGCCTGCCGGCGGCTCGCCGACGGCTCGGCCTGTGCCGTGTTGTCCGTCGACTACCGGCTGGCCCCCGAGCACCGGTGGCCGGCGTCGGTCGATGACGCCGTGGCAGCTGTGCGCTGGGTCGGCGGGGTGGGGGCAGGCGAGCTGGGCGCCGTTTCCGGCGCGGTGGCCGTGGCCGGCGACAGCGCCGGTGGGACGCTGGCGGCACTCGTCTGCCTGCGCCTGCGCGATGAGGATCCCGAATCGCTGCCGCACCTGCAGGTGCTGCTCAACGCCAACACCGACCTGGCCGGCGGACAGCCGTCGATGCGCGAGAAGGCAACCGGCTGGGGCGTCGACGTTCCCATGATCCGGTTCTTCAATGCCCAGTGGGTGCCCGACGAGAGCCACTGGTCAGATCCCGGAGTGAGCCCGCTGTATGCCCCGGCCGTGTCAGGCCTCCCGCCGGCCCTGATCGTGACCTCCGAGCACGATCCCCTCCGCGACGAGGCCGAGGCCTACGCTGAGCGCCTGCGCTCCGCCGGCGTCGACGTCCAGCTGCGCCGCGAGCCCGGCCTGATCCACAACTTCATCATGCTCGACGAGATCTCCCCGGCCTGCGCCGCCGCGGCCGACCGAGTCGCCGCGGACATCCGCACCCGCCTGTCGACCGGTTAGGGGCGGCGGAACACTGCGGGGACGGTGGCGCTCGCCATCCGCGCCCCGGACTCGGCGATCATGCTCGGCGCCGAGCGACGACGTCGACGTGAGCCGACCGGCTCGTAGTCAACGCGACCCCTCGACGACGGGCAGCGTGCAGCGACGAGCCCCGGCGGACAGCGTGTGGCCAGAGACCGCGGCGGTTGTCAGCGTCGGCTTCGACGTGCCGCCGGCAGTAGGGGTTCCGGTGACGGTGACGGTGGTCGTCCGGCCGGGTGTCGTGACGGGTCTTTGTTGGGCCGGGGACAGGTGACCGTGGTCGTGGCGCCGGTGACGGTGAAGTCGTCGAGGTCGTCACCGTCGTCGTCGTAGGGACGGTGGTGGGCGGGGGGAGGCGCGAGCGTCGCGAACGTCACCAGGGCGCCCCGGGTCAACCCGTCGCTATTCGTCGCCACGAGCGCGGAAGTGGTAGGCACGTCGGTCTGGGTGGGCGTGCTGATATCGGGACCGTTCTCTCGAAGTGGTACGTGGCCCCTGCCGCCGATCCCGACGTCCCCATGCAGGCTCGCGGTTGACAGGGTCACGTCGCTGGCCGTGCCGGTGATCCCGGCGACGCACACCTGTGTCGTTAAGTCGGCGATCGCGGCGAGGCCGTTCATGTCCCATGCGAGCTGCGTGAACGCCATCGAGCTCCACGAGGCGGCGAACACCCGCTCATCGGTACCCGTGTTGAAGACCGTCGGCTGGCCCTGAAACCGGATCCCGGGAACGATCCGATTCGTACCCCAAACGGAACCGATACCTCCGCCCCGGGGTTCGTGTAGCCGAAGTACACCTTGTTCGTCGTCGCGTTGGTGCCCTGGGGCACCAACGCAATCAACCACCGGCGTCAGCGAGGCATCGGCTGCCGCCATCGTCGCGGACGCGAGCAGCAGGACCATGACCACCAGGACGCGCCGAGCAGCGTGGGGACGAACGACGGAGCGACGCGAACCTACACCGTGAGCGCCCATGCGACCAATCGGCGCGCCCACCCCGCCGCCTGCCGAGTCCCGACGCCCAGCCCAACGCCGTAAACTCAACCCCTGCGGGGCCATAGCTCAGTTGGGAGAGCGCCTGCTTTGCAAGCAGGAGGTCGCCGGTTCGATCCCGGCTGGCTCCACTGTAGGAAAGCGCTGCAAATACTTGCTTTCTTGCGTTTGGGGATCAGGAGCCACGACGGTTCCGGTGGCGGACCGGGGTGCATGAGGGGTGCACTGGGATCTTGGCAGCGCTGCTTTGTGCTCCGCTTAGCCCCCGAGAGGACGCCGCGCGTGCGCCTGAGAGTGCTGCTCCTGGCGAATAGGAGGGCTGGGGGCTCGATCGGCTCCCCGCTCGCGAGTCCGGCGAGGAGCAGGGACGTGACGGGGCCTGTGGGGTTGGTCCCGCTTCGCCCGCGTTAGAGCGCGGGTGGTATCAGGTCGGTACCTGGTCGCTGCCGCTGTGATGCTGGCCGCGGTTGGGGAGCGATAGGCAGGCGCGTCGCACGGAGCCGTTGAGGACCTCATGTTTAGAGCTTGTTCCCCGCGCGGAACCAGGCGATGTAGTCCGCGACTGAGCGCTGGAGATCCCACTCAGGGGTGTAGCCGGTGTCGGCGTGCAGGCGGCTGATGTCGAGGTACGCCGGCGGCGCGCTGGTACCAGGCTCCAATGTCACGCTGAATTCGGGCACGACCGACGTAACCGCGGCGATCACCTCAGCGTTCGTGGTCATGCGGCCGGAGGCGACGTTGTAGGTGTTATGGGTCAGCGTCGGTGCTGTCTGCAGCAGGGCGGTCGCTCGGCCGATGTCTTTGACGTAGCAGAGGTCGAGGCCGTCGTCGGCCTTGAGCCTCGCACCGACGCCTGAAAGGTCGACCGGCGTGCCCGTCGCTGCCGCGTAGACGAATCGGGGCGCGGGGAAGGCGAAGTTCGGCTGGTGACCCAGCGGTCCCCATGACCCGCTGATCCGCAGGTGGATGATCTCCAGGCCCGTGGCTGTGGCCAGGTGATTGCCCAGCAGCTCACTGATCCGCTTGAACGTGGGGATGACGTGCGGGGCGGTAAGCGGCACGGGCAGATCCTCAGTCAGTCCCCCGGTGTTGGGCAGACCCGCATAGACGCCGATGGTGCTGGCCAGCGCGACGCGCTTGACCCCCCACTCCGAGGCGACTTGGATGATGTTGAACAACCCGCCGAGCGCCTCCTGCGCCGCCGCTGCGGGCGCAGCATCGGGGTTGGGTGGCCAGGGCATCGAGCCCGCCATGTGGACGACTCCGGTGATGGCACAGTCGCGGCCGATGGCCCGTAGAGCCTCGAGGTCCTTCACGTCGCCCTGCACCGCGGTCACCGGCCGGCTGAAGCGCCCCGCCGCGATCTCGGGACTGCGGCGCTGAATGAGAACGCACTCCTCTCCGACGTCGAGCAGTGCCTGGACGGTCGCGCTCCCGATGTGGCCAAGTCCTCCCGTGATCAGGATCATCGCAATCTCCCTATCCGTTTCTAGTGCTGATCATCAGTGATGCTGACGATCAGCATAGCGTACGCTTGCGGGGATGCCAGCCAGCGCTAAAACCGGTTCACAGGCGGGCCGACGGCTCGGCTATCTGTTCAAGCACGCCGGCCTGCTGATGTCCGAGCTCAATGACGCGGCCCTGGCACCGTTCGGCATCGAGCCCCGCGAACTGGGAATCCTGATCGTCATCGACTCCTTCGAACCCGCCTCACAACAGCAGGTGGCCGAGCGGATCGGCATCGACCGCACGACTATGGTCGCCATGCTCGACACCCTTGAAACCAAGGGGCTGCTTTCACGCCGACCTGACACCGAGGACCGGCGCCGCAACGTCGTCGAGCTGACGCCGGCGGGTCACGACATCCTGAGCCGCGCAATTGCGGCCAGTGACACCGCCGAGGCAGAGCTGCTCGCGCCGCTCAGTCCCGAAGAGGCCACGCAGCTTCGCGACCTGCTCGCTCGCGTCGTGGCCCGCAAGCGAGCTCCCTGACGCAAACGCTCACCGCCACCCGCCGATTGGGGACCGGCTCCACTTCCGCGTTGTGACGGGTATTCGGTCCTGCTGGTATCCCGCCCTGCTCTGCGCGGATGCGAGGGCGCTGGCGCTGGCGCTC
>CAVYMP010000014.1:0-341521 GCA_963769565.1 uncultured Solirubrobacteraceae bacterium | reverse complement strand
GCCGACTACCGCGGCGAGGTGCGCGTGCTGCTGCTCAACACCGATCGTGAGCAGGCTTTCGCGCTGGCCGGCGGCGATCGCATCGCGCAGCTGGTCGTCGTCGCGGTGGCGATCGCGGAGGTCGACGAGGTCCCGTCGCTCACGGACACCGTTCGCGGCGCCGGTGGCTTTGGCTCGAGCGGGACCTAGGGACCGAGGGGCCTACGGGGAGCCGAGCGGCTCGAGCAGGCCGTGGGTCTGCAGGAACTGCCTGGCGACGGCCGCCGGATCCTGCTTGGCGACGTCGACGGCCGCATTGAGCTGGCGCATTACGGGCGTGGTCAGCGCTCGGTCCACACGCTCCACGGTCGCCCTGAACGCCGTCCCCTCCTTGGCCAGCGCCGTCGCCGAGGCCACGGGGACCACGTTGCCCCCAGCCGAAGATCGTCCGGTCGTCGGAGAGCAGCCGGTAGTCGCCGGAGGCCAGTTGCCCGTCGGTTGAGTTGACGTAGGCGGCCTGCACCGAGCCGGTGTTGAGCAGCGCATGTTGCGCCCCCGCCGGCACCCCCGGAATAACTGCGGGGTGACGCCGTAGGCGGAGGAGAGCTGCGGGAGCCCCGGGGGCGTGGTCGCGAACTGAGGGCGGTCCGGCCATCGTCATCGTGCCGGCGACGCGGCGGAGGTAGAAAAGATCGAGCGCAGCCGGTTGTCGCGGGCGAACGCGACGGTCACGGCGATCGCGTCGGTGTCGGAGAACGGCGTCGGCGCAAGCAGCGCCAGGCCGTGGGCGAGGCCATAGCGCTCGGCGGCGCGATCGGCGGCGGTGCGACTGCGGAACCCGTGCCGGTAGCCGGCGATGGCGGAATCAAACGTGTTGAGGTACTCGGGATACATCGTCAGTGCGCCCGTTTTGAGCGCCTGCATCGTGACGTCCGTCGGTCCGATGTTCTGGTTGATCGTGACCGCGAAGCCCTGCGCCGTGAGCACCTGCAGATACAGCTGGCCGAGCACGAACTGCTCGGTGTAGTTCTTGTCGCCGATCGTCACCGGCGGTTTGCCCGCGCCCGGCAGCGTCGATGTCGGTGTCGAGCTCGTCACGGTTGTCTGGGTGGCCGGCGTCCGGCTCGTCGTAGTGACGGCCGCCTGCGGGGGTGTCGAGGTGGTGTGAGCGGCGGTCGCGCACCCGCCGGCGACCCCAGCGCCAGCGCCAGCGTCAATTGCCAGGCACGGCCGCCGGCCGGGAGGCCGATCGGCCGTCACGGACCCCGCCGCGCGCCGCGCCTCGGCGTGGGCCAGCGTCTCGAACTCGTCATCGAGCGCGGGCAGCGGCTCCTCGATGCCCGCCGCCGTCGCGATCAGCCAGTCGGCGAACCACGCGTTCGGGCAACAGCGGCCCGTGTGGATAGGTGCCGATGCATTTCCGGCGCGCGCGCCCTCGACCGGTCGTGCCCGTTGTTGCCGTGCCCTTGAGCACCCGGCCGAGCGGGGGGGCCCCGGCTTCGAGGTGGGTGCGCCCGCCGTGGTTCTCGAAGCCGGCCAGCACGCGTGGGTTCCCGGGGTCGACTCGACCTCGATCGCGACGTTGCCGATCAGCCGCGGGCCTCGGCGCGCACCGTCTCGAGCTCGACCAGCCCGACCCCGGGCAGCGTTCGTCGCCCACTGGTAGGAGCGGCCGAGCAGCTGATAACCCCCGCACACCGCGACGATCACGGCTCCCCGGGCCGCGGCGGCTGGTGTCGTCGTGCTTGCGGTCCGCCAGATCGTAGGCGCACAGCTTCTGGTCGCGATCCTGGCCGCCGCCGATGTAGTAGAGATCGGCGCCGTCGGCATCGAGCGGCTCGCCAAGGCCGCTGGCGCTCAACGAGAACCCGATCCCCCGCCAGCGGCAGCGCCGCTCGAGTAGCAGGAGGTTGCCGCGATCGGCGTAGATGTTCATGAGATCGGGATACGGCGCACACGCGCAGCCGCCGCTCAGCCACCGACATCACCACCGTCGAGCCGACGTAGTCCTCGGTCGCCCCGATCGACGCCCGCCCGACCGCCGCAGCCCCGCTGCCGTGGCCTCCTCCTCCAGCGTGTCGGCGTCAAGGCTGTCCAGATGGATCAGATCCTTCATCGTCAGCCCTCCGTCGGCGGTCACCCTCTCCCGGCGGCGCTCGAGCGCGTACCGTCTCCCTCGGCGCGCACCGCGACCGGACGGCTGGAGTAGACGACGCCGTCGACCTCGTGACGTCGGGGTTCGGGCCGGCCCCGCCGTCCACGATCTCGAACAGGTCCAGCTCCTCGGCCAGCGCCACCGCCATGACCTCCCGGGCTCCGGCTGGGCGCGGCGCACTCCAGGAACCTGGCGGCCTTCGGGCCCCCGAGCAGCTGGATCGTCTGCATCGGCACCATGCAAACCCGAACTCCTCTCCCAGCCAGAAGGAACCAGCGTCGGCCACCGACCGTCCGCACGTCGAGTTCCGGCCGCTCGCGGACTGCGTCGAGCAGCTGTCATCGAGGTCGACCGCCGCGACCAGGTGGCCGGCCCGGGCCAGCTCCAGCGTCCGCGGCCGGTGCCCGCGCCGACGTCGAGCACCGGCCCCCGGTCCTCGCGGCCAGCTGGCGCCAGAACGACAGGTCCTCGGCATAGCTGCCGCACTCGAGGTCGTGCCAGATCACCTCGCTGATCGGCTCCCGGCTCCCGGCTCTAGAAGCGCCCGACGTGACCGCGCCGGGCGAGCTCGGCACGGAGCTCCAACAGCGCCGTGTACGTGGGCAGCACGTACAGCCGGCGCCGGGAGGGGGCGCCTGCAGGGCCTGTCAAGGGCGGCGGGGAGCTCGGGGACGACGCCGAGCGCTCTGCCGGGACCCCGGCGTACTTGAGGCGCAGGGCGAGCTCGGCGGCCCGTGTGCCGGCGCAGGTCACCCGCCGGACTCGGCCGCCCAGGCTCGAAGTCCGCGTCCCATACCCAGCGACGTCCCGTCCATCGGCATCCCGTCGTTGAGGACGCCGAGGAGATCCAGCTCGCCTGACTCGAAGGCCACGTGCGCAGATCTCGTTGGCGGCCCGCCGGGTTCCTGATCAGCAGGACCAGAGCTGCGGTCGCCGACCGCGATCCGCTGGGGCCGTCCGAAGGCCGCGGCCACGTGGTCGAGCCCGTCCGCCACCTGGGCGAGCGTCATCCCGAGGGCCAGGCACAGGGTGGCGGCGCCCAGAGCGTTGTAGACGTTGTAGAGCCCCGGCAGGGGCAGCGCGACGTCGCTGCTCCCTGCCGGCGTCGCAGCGTGAAGCTGGCCGATCGGGTGCCGTGCAGAGTCCACCCGCTCGGCGGCCACCGTCGGCTCCGGACGCTGCAGGCCGCACCCCGGGCACCGGTAGACCCCGAGGTGCCCGAGGTAGACCGCGTCGTAGACGTAGGCGGCACCGCACTGGCGGCAGTGCTTGGAGTCCGAGGCGTGCTGCATCTCGGCGGTGGCCATCGACGCGGTCCTCGACCCCGAAGTAGGTGACTCCGAGCCGCCCCTTCCGAGGTCGGCGATCAGCGGATCGTCGGCGTTCAACGCCAGCGCGGTGTCGGCGGGGAGTGCCGCGACCATCGCGGCCCAGCGATCGGCGATCGTGTCCAGCTCGCCGTAACGATCCAGCTGGTCGCGGAACAGGTTGGCGAGGAGCACGGCGCGGGCGCAGCTGCGCCCGACGCGGTCCAGCCAGAACTCGTCGATCTCGAACAGACCCAGTTCACCGGCGATCTCGCCGCGGCGCCGGGCCGCGGCGGACAGGGTCGAGGCGACGCCGCCGGCCATGTTGGCGCCCGCGCGGTTGTGGACGAGGCCGATCGCGCGCGCTGAAGCACCGAGGCCGCCATCGCCGCCGTCGTCGTCTTGCCGTTGGTGGCCGAGATGACCGCGCAGCCGCGCGGCAGACGGCGGAGAGGCGTTCGATGGCGGCGGATCCAGCCGGGTGAGGACCTTGCCGGGAAGGCTCGTGCCGCCGCCGCGCCCGGCCCGCCGCGCGATCTGGCCGACTGCGCGAGCGGCGAGGACCTTGGCGTCGAGCGTGCTCATGGAGCCGACGGGTGAGGACGGGGGGCCGGCCCGAGCGGCTCGACGGGGCTGGCCGGGACGAGTGCGCGGACCGCTCCGGCAGCGCGCGGACGGTCGCCGGCAGCTGGGCGATGGGGTCCCCGTCGGCGTAGATCTCGAGCGGTCGCGAGGCGGCGATCTCGACCGCCGGCCCTGGAGGATCTCGACCCCGGCGTGGTTGACGTGCCCGCCCCAGAACACGGTCGGCAGCAGTCGCAGGAAGCGCAGCTTTGTCATATGGGCGATCACCACGATGTCCAGCAGGCCGTCGTCGAGCCGGGCGGCCGGCGCCAGGCGCATACCGCCACCATAGGAGCTCGAGTTGGCGACGGCGATCGTGTAGCCGGTGATCGTGTGCGGCCGGCCGCCGTCGATCGTGATCGTGAACGCCGCCGGCGCCATTGCGACAGCGCGCGCAACGCGGCATAGGATAGACGAGGTTGCCGCCACGACCCGGCTGCGGTTCGCGATCCGGTTGGCGTCGGCGTCGATCCCGCAGCTGGCGATCCCGACGAACGTTCGCCCGTCGACCTCGCCGAGGTCGAGCGAGCGGGTCGTCCCGGTGGCCAGCACGTCGCAGGCCGCGCGGGGATCGAGGGGATCCCCAGCGCCCGCGCGAAGTCGTTGCCACGCCCCCCGGGCAGCACCCCGAGCAGGCCGTCCGAGTCGCGCAGTGCGTCGGCGACGGCGCCGATCAGGCCGTCGCCGCCGAACGCGACCGCGGTCTCGCCGGCGGCGGCGGCCGACCGGGCCAGTTCGCGCGCGTGGTCAAGGCTGCGGGTCGGCTCGATGCGGTGCTCGAGCCCGAGTCGCTGCAGCGTCGCATGCACCCCGTCCAGGGCGCGGCCGGCCCGCCCGCCGCCGGCCGCGGGATTGACGATCACCGAGAGCGTCACGACGTGACGAGCGCGTGGAGGTTGTCGGCGATCGCCACGGGCGCCGGATCGGTGGCCGCCTCGGCCGATTCACGGTGGTCACGCCGGTGAGCACGATCGCCGCGTCCAGACCGGCCGCCGCCGCGCCTTCGAGGTCGGCGTCCAGCCGGTCGCCGACCATCAGCGCCCGACCCGGCCCGAGCCGGTCGAGCGCCGTCTGGAAGATCATCGGCTCGGGCTTGCCGACGATCCGCGCCGTCGCCTCGGTGGCGTACTCCAGGGCGGCGACGATCGGCCCCGTGCCCGGCCGCTGTCCGTCGGCGGCGGGAAACGTCCGGTCACGGTCGGCGGCGATCATCTCGGCGCCGGCGAGCACGCCTGGGTGGCGATGCGCAGCTCGTCGAAGTCGAAGCCGTCGTGGCCGGCAACGACCACCAGCTCGGCCTCGGCGGCATGCGGCGTCCGTTGACGATCCGCTGGCCGGACTCGGCGACGTGGCGAAAGACCGCCGGCAGAGCCGATCACGAACGTCGGCGCGCCGGAAACGCGCTCGGCGAGCAGGAACTGGATCGCCGCCCGACGGTGACGACCTCCTCGAGCGACGCCTGCAGCCCGAGCCACCACAGCTTGCGGACGTACTCCTCGGGCGACTGGCGCGAGTCATTGGTGACGAAGGCCAGCCCCTTGCCGGCGCCGCGCAGCGCCGACAGCGCCTCGCGCGCGTGCGGAGTGAGGGTGTCCTGGACCCAGACGCACCCGTCGAGGTCGAGTAGAACGTGGTCATAGGAGCTGAGCAGGGAGAAGAGGGCCATGGGGCACGAGCGTGGCGTGCGGATTATCCAACGTCCGCCCGCCGGGCGGCGGGTACCGATCGCTCCGTAGCTTCTACGGAGGGACACCGCAGTCGCTGCGGTCAGGCACGCCCTGAGGGCCGATACGGAATCGACCTTCCCAAGAGCGACCACGCGGAGTGGAATCTTGAAGCAAATCAATCAGAGTGGACGGATGTCTCAGGAGGCGCTTTCGGCCTCTGGCGCCAGTACCACGACAATGGTGACATCAGGCCCGCGACCGCCTCGTGTTCTCGCTCGCGCCGATCGTGAAGTGCATCGTCTACCGCAAGATCCGCGAGGTCCCGGCCTATCGCGAGGTCGACGACTTCATCTCCTGCGGCCTGGAGGCCCTGATTCGCTCGCTGGACCGCTACGACCCCGACAAGGGCGCGACGCTCGAGCATTCGCGTGGACGCGGATCCACGGCGCCGTGCTCGATGAGCTGCGCCGCTATGACTGGGCGCCGCGCTCCTGCGCCGCATGGAGCGCGAGTACCACCGGGCCCGCGAGCGCTTCACCGTCCTGCACGGTCGCGCTCCCAGCCGCCCCGAGCTCGCCGAGCTGCTGGCGATCTCCGAGCAGGAGCTCTGCACGCTGACCGACGACATCGCCCGCTCGGATATCGGCTCGCTCAACACGCTCGTCGTCTCCGAGGACGATCGCCCGAGCGAGCGCATGGACACGCTCGCCTCGACCGACCGCAGCTGCGATCCCGAGCATGCCGCGATCCGCGAGCGCGCGATCGCGCGGTTCCGCGCCGCCTTTGACGAGCTGCCGCCGCGCGAGCGCAAGGTCGCCGTGCTGCTGCACGTCAACAACCTCACCCTGCGTGAGACCGGCGAGATCCTCGGGGTCTCCGAGAGTCGCGTCTGCCAGATCCACGGCAAGCTCAAGGGCGGTCTTCGCGAACCCTGGAGGCGGACGAGACGCTGTTTCTCGAGGTCGCCTGACCGGGACGCGCGTCTCGCGGCGGATCGGCCGCCGTCTCGCCTGACGCCGCAGCCGAACTGTCGTGTGTTCCGACATCAAGACGTTGCAATTGCCGTATTCGGTATAAAACCATCGGAAAGTTGACGCCGAGCTGTCACTCGGCGTCAACGGATTTTTCCGAAGACCCATTGCCCAAACCTTCCCGCCTTAAGGAGGTCACCACATGGGCTACCGCGGAAACTAAGCGATAGTGGAAGGCCCGTTCAGCGGGCCTTTCACTTTTGGGGCCAGGACGATCGTCCGCGACCCCGCCAAGAGCTTGTAGCCGGGCGCTCTCGGCCATCCGTCCATCCTGAGCACGATCGTCCAGTGGCTGGCCACTGCTTCGTCGATAGTCCATGCGCCGAGACGTCGATTCTTGTGCGCAGATGGAGCAGCCTTCCCCAACCGGATCGCGGCCGGCCCTCGCCGCCCGGGCAGCGGCTGTCTCGCCGCCAGGCGCTCGCCCCGCTGCTGGCCGGCGTCTGGCGTGGCTGACCCCGGCGCGGATCACTGGTCGCTTCGCCGGCTCGCGCTGATCCCGCGTACTTGCAGATCGCCGGCGAGCTGACGGTCGTGGAGACCAGCGGCCGGCTCGAGTCTCGCAGCTTCCTGGCGCTCTCCTCGCCTCGGTGGTCCTCGGCCCCGGCCCGGCGGCACTGATCGGCGCGCTCGCGATCACGGTCGCTGGTCCGGTTTCGCTGGGCGCTGCACATGTACGTGAACAACCTGACCAATTTCACCTGGAGCCCGCTGCTCGGGGGACTGTTCTTCTACGGGACCTCGCGATGGGCCCATGTGCGGCTCAGGTCGGTCGCGCACTACCTGTTGGTGTTCGCCACCTATCTCGTCGCCTCGCTGTCAACTTCCTCCTCGCCGCCGGGTACCGCTGCTATCTGGATCGCTCTCGCTGCTCGTCCGAGCGCGAGAGATGCTCGCTGCCCGGTCCTCTCGGCGGAGCTGGTGACCGCCCTGCTGACGCTGGTCGGAGCGTTCGGGTTCGACCGGCTCGGGATCTCCGGACTGGCGCTGTTCGGATTGGTCCTGGCGAGCTTCCAGTACCTGGTCAGGGAGCTGATGACCTCCAAACACCGGAGCGAGATGCTGCAGCGGGTCGCCACCACCGACGAGCTGACCGGCCTGGCCAACCGCGAGCGCTTCCGGGAGGTCGTCGAGGCGCGGATCGCCGCCGCCGGGCCCGGTGACGCGTTCACTGTGATGCTGGTCGACCTCGACCGTTTCAAGGAGGTCAACGACACGCTCGGACACCACTATGGCGACGTCCTGCTGCGCGACCTCGGCCCGCGACTGGCGAGCGCGATCGGGGCCGACGGTCTGGTAGCGCGCCTCGGGGGCGACGAGTTCGCGATCCTGCCGGCCAGCGAATCGACGGCCCCGGCGGGGTCGAGGTGACCGTTCGCAGCTGTGCACCACGATCAACCAGCCGTTCACCGTCGACGAGCTGTCGCTCGAGGTGGGGGCGAGCATCGGGGTGGCGCGCTTCCCCGATGACGGCCTGGACTCCCATGCGCTGCTGCGCTGCGCCGACATCGCCATGTATGCCGCCAAGGAGGCCCAGACCGACTACAAGGTCTACGCCGCCGAGCAGAACCAGCACTCGGTCCGCCGCCTCAACGTGCTCTCGGACATCCGCCATGCGCTGACCGGCGATGAGATCGTCGTGCACTACCAGCCGATCGTCGACCTCGACGACCGCACGGTGAAGGGTGCCGAGGGCCTGGTGCGCTGGCAGCATCCCGAGCACGGCCTGATCCCTCCCGGCGGCGTTCGTGCAGACGGTGGAACAGACGGGGCTGATCGGCCCGCTGACGCGCCACGTGCTCGAGCAGTCGATCTCGGAGTGCGCCGCCTGGCGGCGCGACGGCCGCGCGCTGTCGGTGGCCGTGAACCTGTCGGTGCGCAACCTGCTCGACCGCGACCTGCCGCGGGAGATCGAGCGGATGCTCGACAGCTTCGGCGTGCCCGCCGACGCGCTGCAGCTCGAGATCACCGAGAGCATGATCATGACCGACCCCGAGCGGGCGCTGGCCACGGTCAGCCGCCTGTCGGACCTCGGCGTGCGGCTGTCGGTCGACGACTTCGGAACCGGATACTCGTCATTGGCCAACCTGCGCCGGCTGCCGATCGACGAGTTGAAGATCGACCGCTCGTTCGTCTCGCCGATGCTCCAGGACGAGAGCGACCTGATCATCGTCCGCTCGACGATCAACCTCGGCCATGACCTTGGCCTGCGGATCATCGCCGAGGGCGTCGAGGACGCGCCGACGCTCGAGCGCCTGGCGACGCTCGGCTGTGACTCGGCCCAGGGCTACCACCTCAGCCGGCCGATGTCAGGCGGCGCGTTCAGCACCTGGCTGGAGGAATCCCCGCTGAGCACCGAACGCACCGGGTTTGGGCCGCTGGCCGCGGCGGGGCGGCTCCGCAGGACGCGATCGTCCCGGCCAACGCGCGGCGGGCCGGCGGCCTGGTGCTCGCCCGCCCGGCTCATTAGCGCCCTAGAACAGCGCCGCTTGGGCCGGCGGCGGGGGCGCAGCCAGGCACTCGGGTCCGTCGTAGCGGGCGTCGTTGACGGCGAACCCGACCTCGGTGAGCGCCGTCCGGGCAGCCGGCAGGCCGGCCAGGATCTCCGCCAGTCGCGGCGACGGCGTGGACGTGTCCAGCCACTCGCGCTCGTTCGCCGGATCGAGGATCACCGGCATGCGGTCGTGGAGGGCGGCGATCGCCGGATTGGCGGCCGTGGTGAGGATCGTGCACGTGCGCAGGACCTCGTCGGACTGCCCGTGCCAGGTCGACCACAGCCCGGCGAAGGCGAACAGCCCGCCGTCGTCGCGGGTGATGTGAAACGGCTGCTTTGCGGCCCCCCGCCGTCGGACGCCACTCGTAGAACCCGTCGGCGACGATCAGGCAGCGAAAGCGCTCGAAGGCACGCCGGAACGCCGGACGCTCAGGCGCCGTCTCCACGCGGGCGTTGATCATCGTTCAGGCCGGTGTCCGGACGTTGGACCACGACGGCACGAGGCCCCAGCGCAGCAGCTCGCCGCGGGGCTCGCCGGCGCGGTCGGTCGTCACCGCCAGCACATCGTCGCCCGGGGCGACGTTGAAGCGCCGGCGGACCTGCACGGCCTCGCCGATCGGGAAGCGATCGCGGATCGCCGACGGGTCAGGCGCGGCCAGCGTGTAGCGCCCGCACATGCGTCGCGACCCTCCGCCCGCGCCGGGTCAGCGCGACCGTGCGCCGGCCAGCTTCTCGGCCTGCTCGGCCTGGGCGCGTCGCTGTCGCCGCCGACCGACGACGGCGAGCACGGCGATCGCCACGAGCAGCAGCACGAACCCGTAGAAGATCCCGAGATCGAGCGAAATGCCGCCGAACGGCAGCGCGACGAGGTTGACGATCCCGAAGCAGATGAGCAGGATCGCGAGGACGATCGCGACGCCGACCAGGATGCCGCCGCCACGCGCCAGGCCGCCGGCGCTCTTCGGCGGAGCGACGAGCCCCAGCAGTCGGAGCATGAACACCTCGCGGCCGCTGGCCGGCTGTCCGATGCGCTCCTTCGCGCGCTTGTAGTCCCCGGCGCGCCGCTCGGCCTGCGCCATCGCCGTCTCGGCCATGCGGCGCAGCGGCAGCCGTTCCTGCGGGGGCGCGGCGGCGATCGCCCGCTGGAAATGGGCGCGCGTCTTCACGGGATCGAGCTTCTGCGCGGCGCGCGCACCCAGGATCGCCTGGGCGGCCGCCCGGTACTTCGTCTCGGATTCCAGCTCCGCGTCGGAGCGGCTCTCCATCTGCTGCATGGCGGCGAGCTGACTCTTCTGCTCCATCCGCACGACGCGTTGCTTGGCCATGACAGTCAGTCTACTTGCGTGGCCTGATCACGAAGATGCGCTCACCGGTGAGATATTGGCCGGAATCGCCGGCGCTGGCCGGGGGTGGGCGATAGACGTCGATGTGACGGCCGTTGATCGCTCCGCCCGTGTCCTGGGCGATGAACCAGCCGCCCTGTCCGTCGCCGCGATAGGCGGGGACGTAGACGCGGCTGCCCAGCGGGATGACCCGCGGATCAACGGCGATCGACCCGTAGAAGCGAAGCGGCAACGAGGCGCCGACGGCAAACGTGACGTCGCGCAGCGGCACATACCGGCGCCCGGCCCCGTCAGACCAACCGCCTCCGGCCAGCGGGAAGGTGACCGCGCCGCCGCCGGTTGCGCCAGTAGCCGCCCGCCCGCCAGTACGGGGCGCCCGCCGACCAACCGCTGCTCGGCGAGGTGGTGGCCCCGTTGGCGGTCACCCAGCCTCCGTCGCCGAGCGAATCGATGTGGTACAGCTGCGCCGTCGAGGCCGAGGCCGTCGCCCTCCATGGAGATGCCGGTGGCCGAATACAGCCAGTCGATCCGATGCAGACCGGGTAGCCCCGGCGCCGAGACGAGCCGGCCGCGAAACCAGGACTCGGGCGCCGGCCAGTACTCGGTGATCGCGACCCGGCCCAGCCAGCGGCCGCGGTCGTGCCGGCTGGGCGGCGGCGGCAGCTTGCCCGAGACAGGGTGGACGGGGGCGAGGCCGCCACCGCTGATCGCCGCCCCGCCCGAGGCCGGCGCGGGGCCGCCGGTCAGACCCGCGCCGCCGGCTCCCAGCGCGTTGCCGGCGACGAGCGTCGCCGCCGCTGCGACCAGGACGATCGCGGCAAGCCAGGTGGATAGACGTTGACCGTTGCTCATCGGTGCCGGAGTCGGGGAGGGCGCCCCATTGCCTCATGCCCGAGCGGGTATGGCGACGCGAGGCGCCCGCAGCCTACCGTCGGATTCCACTCGCTGCCGGATCAGCCTGCCGGGGGCGCCCCGGTGGGCGCGGGCTTGCGCCGCGCAGCGAGCTGCCTACTCCTCGTCGAGCACCTCGATCCCGAGCGCCGCCGCCCAGGTGCCGGCGTGCTGGACGATGTCTGCCCACGGCATCGCCGATCCGGCAAGCCGCTGCACCCCGTGGGCGCCTTCGAGATCGCAGCCGCGCAGCTCGCAGCGATCGAGCCGTGCGCCGCGGAGGTCGGCCTGCGTCAGATCGCAGCCGTGGAAGCGGACCGACTGCAGCTCTGATTGGAGGAAATCGGTCTGGGTCAGCACGCAGTCCTCAAACGTGACCTGCTGCAGCCGGCAGGAGCCGAACGACGCCAGATCGATCCGGCAGCCGGCGAAGGTGACGTCGCGGACGAATGCCTCGAACAGGCTGATGCCCGTCAGCCGGCACCCGGTCACCGCCACGCGGACGAGACTGGCTCGTCGGGCCTCGACGTTGGCCAGGTTGCAGCCGTGCAGGCTCGCGTCGAGGACGTGCAGCGCCTCGAGTTCGGAGCTTGAGAGATCGACGGCGCGCAGCACCGCGCTGCGGATGCTGACCCCGACGGCCCAACCGCCGGCAAGCTCGGTCTGGTCAAGCTCCACCTCGAGCAGGCGGTCGTCGTGGGCCAGCTCGGTCAGCTCGGCCCGGTCCAGCTCGGTGGGGATCTCCGGGGCGACGGGCACCGCCGCTCGAGCTCGTTCGCCGGCCATCGTGTCCGACAGTTCAGCACGGCCATCACTTAGTCATCGGCGTCGTGTCACGCTCGTCGTGAGCCTGCCCGCCCGGCGCCACAACCGCTCGCCGGCCGTCGCCCGGCTGCTCGAGGCCTTTCCGATTTGCAGCCGCCGTTCTATCCCAAGATCGTGACCGGCACACCCGGTCCGATGCGGTCGGCCAGCCACGTGATGTCGGCCGCAGCGAGTCGCATACAACCGTGCGACTCGGCCTGGCCAAGGGTGCCACCGAGGTTGTCGCGTCCGTGGATGCCGATCTGTCCGGGTCCACCGTCGAAGTCCTGGAGCACGTTTGACCGAGCGCTCAGCGCGAGGACATAGGGACCGCCCGCGGCCGTGCTCGGCATGGCCTCGGTCTCCTCGACGAAGAAATTGCCGGTGGGGGTCGGCGTGGACGGTTTGCCGACGACCGCGAGATAGCTCTCGAGCAGATGACCGTCGAAGTAGACCCACACCCGCCGGCGCGGCGTACTGACGATGATGCGCCAGCCGGTCGTGGTCTCGCGCGTACCGCCTTGCTCGATCCAGCCGGTCGAGCTGTTCGGGCGTCCGGGCAGCATCACTCGTACCCACCGTCTCCGGACTCCGGTCGCGTATCCGACGACGGGAAGCGTCGTGCGCTCGCCCGTGAGCGGCGTGTGCGGCGGCAGTGAGCGGCCCAGCGGCGAGCGGGTGCTCGCCGACTTGTACACCTGGTGGGTGAAGAGAAGCTGCGCCACTGCTTGACTGGGTTTCACGTGGCGGGGGCTGGCTCCGTTCGCCGCTGCCGCCGGGGCGGCCGTCCAAGCGCTCGCGGCGCAGGCCAGAACGACGAGGCAGACCGGCCCCGGCCGCCGCCCGATGGACCAAGGCCGGCGCTGGGCGCCGGCCTTGGTCCTGAGAACCTGCGTGGTCAGGGGCATCTCGTTTCGGATCCCTGAGCTACCCGGTGAATCCGCCGGAGCCCGACGGGGGCCGGGCCTGCAAGTGCTGACGGTGGGCGCGCGCCCGGATGAGACGCAGGCGCTCCGCACGCCGCAGCTTGGCGAGGCGCTGTGCCCGCCGCTGCGCGGTCAGACGCTTCGCGCGCCGTTGGGCGGCGAGACGTCGGGCGCGCCGCTGCGCGGCGAGCTTCTTCTTGTTGGTCTTGTTGACCGAGCCGACCGGAGTCGGCTTCGTCGTGCCACCAGTGGCTCCGGTGCCGCCGCCGGTCGTGCCACCGGTGCCACCGGTGCCACCGGTGCCACCGCCGGTCGTGCCACCAGTGCCGCCGGTGCCACCGCCGGCTGTCGAGCACGCCGAGGTCGTGATCGTGTTCGTGTCGAGGTTGACCGCGCCGTTTCGTGCCAGCAACCGGCCGTCCATGGTCATGCCGGTCTGCGCGGTGATCGTGGTCAGGGCCATCACCGTCCCGATGAAGCGGGAGCTGGTTCCCAGCGTGGCGGAGGCGCCGATCTGCCAGAAGACGTTGCAGGGCTGTGCCCCGTTGGTGAGCAGGACCGTCGTGGCCGAGCCCGTGGTCATCGAGCTGGCGACCTTGAAGATGAACACGGCGTTGGGATCACCCTGCGCGTTGAGCGTCACCGAGCCCGCGGAGAAGAGCAGCGACGACGACGCGTTGTAGACGCCCGGCGTGAAGGACTGTCCGCTGAGGTCGGCGCTGGACAACTGGGTCGACGGGCGGCCGGCCGCGTCGTTGTAGCCCGTGACGAGGTCGCTCTTGGCTGTGATCGCCACACCATCGTCGATATGCATCGCGCCCAGCGTGTGCGGAGCGCCGGTCACCGCGGAGCCCGGATCGAGCCCGAGGTCGCCGAACATCGTCGTCGGCCCGGTGTTGGTGACCGTCGATCCCGCCAGGACCGAGAAGCTCGCGTCGGACCCGAGCTTGACCGGTGGGTTGGCCGCCTGCGCACTACCGGCAAACAGCAGACCCATGGCGACGATCGACGCCACACCGGCGCCCGCCGTCCTGGTCCGCACCAGCCCGGGGCCGCTTGCCGCGCGCTTCGCTTGGAGCCGCTTCGTGCGGCGTCCCGAACTGCTCATAGCAAGTCTCCTTGGTTGGAGGCCGGAAGACACCCGGTGGGATCAGTGGTGCGGGATGGAGAATGGTCCCCGTCTCTTGTGGCCACGCCGTCTGTCGGCAGCGTCCGCCGTAAACATGAGCCCGCGGCGAATCAGTAGCCAAATCGCGCTATCGGTTTGCCGCGCGCCGGCGACGCCGTCCGTCCTGGGCGTGGGCGACACGCGGGCGAAGCGGGGTGGCGGCGGCCGGCACCTCGATGTCCAGTGCCGGCGGGCGCGGCGACGCCTGGAGGAGCTCCAGGCGAGACGTCACGCCGAGCTTGCGGTAGATGTTGCGGGCGTGGGTGCGAACCGTCTCGACGCCGACCCCGAGTGCCGTGGCGATCTCGCCGTTCGAGCTGCCGTGCTGGAGCATCGTGACCAGCTCAGCCTCCCGTGGGGTCAGCAGATGCGATCCCGGCGGTGAGGGCGCCGCCGGTTCGGCGGTCCGGCGGGGGACCAGTTGAAGGCCACGCGAGGCGAGGTGGATGGCGCTGAGCACGTCGCGCGCCTGGGTATCGCGTCCCAGGCAGGCGCTCGCACCGAAGGCAAGCACCTGCGCGCATTCGGCGGCCGTCGGGTGAGCGGTGAACAGCACGAGCCGCGTATCCGGCTGGCGATGGCTGAGCTCGCGAACCTGCGCGAGGCTCGAAAGGGCGTCGGCATCGAGGATCGCCACCTGGGGGTGGTGCGCGCGAAGAACTACCTCCAGGCGCTCATGTGCGATGTCGCTGGCGACGACGTCCAGGCTGGGGGCGCCGTCGATGACCGAGCGCAGGCCGCGGGCCAGGAGGTCCTCGAAGTGCGCGAGGAGAACAGTGATGGGGGAGGAGTCGTGCATGGCCGGAGCGCCCGGAGGCGCACGCCCGTACATCGGCATCGCCGGCCCAGAGGGTGAGGCCGGCCTCACCCGATCCATCACCCGTCCAGGGCCAAAGATCACCCGCCGCGGCGGAAGAGAAACCGTCTGCAGTACCCCAAGCTGAGGGCATGAACCGAATCGTCATCGCCGCCGTCATCGCCGGCACCGTGCTGGCCTCGGTACCGGCGGCCGGCGCGACGTCCCGGTCAGTCTCGCAGGCTCGCCACGGCCAACGCATCGGCCGGAGGCCCGCCATCGCACCGGCGGGGAGCCGCAATCCAGTCACCACCGCCGCGGCGATTGCAGAGCGGTTCTGGGGAGCGACGCCCTGCGGCGGGCAGATCAAGATCGCCGCCGACAGCCCACTCGCACCGGGTCTTCAGGCCGGGACCGACGCGTGGGTGACGTTCAACTCGTCGCTCGGCGCCGACAACCTCGATGCTCCGGCGTCGACCTACACGGCTTGCACGATCACGCTGGCGCATTGGCAGTGGGCCAACTGGACCGCCATGGAGGGCGACTGGGGCATGTTCTGCCTGACGGTCACGCACGAGATGGGCCATCTGCTCGGCTACAAGCACACCCTTCGGGTCGGCAGCGTCATGAATCCGGTGTTCACCGACGACTCCGACGTTCCGGCGATCTGCAATGCGAATTGGCTGCCCGGCTGGCGCACCGGCGGCACGGCCTGATCCACGCGCTGCACCGGCGGCCGAAAGCTTCAGCGGGGCACGGATTGCCGCCGCCGAGGAAGTAGCGACGATGTGGCCGGTCCCGCAGCCAGAATCTCACCCTGGCTGCGGGACCGGGGGGCGCTCGGCGAAGTTTGCGCGCATCCGCACAAATGCCTCGCGGAAAGAGTAGTGTTGGGATCAGGCCGGTCCTGCAGCCGGAATTTCACCCGGCACCCGAAAGCCACCAACGGCGCTCGCGCCACGCGGCGGGAGGCGACGGCACAGGTTTTGACTGCGGGGCCGGCGGGGCGCCTACGAGGTCGTTCGCCCGTCGAGCCAGATCGTCCACGGCTCGATCGACCGCACAGTGAGCATCCCGTTCTGGGCCCAGTGGTCCTGCGCCAGTCGATCCCGGACGGCCTGCTCCGATGGCGCGGAGATCGCGTGCAGGATCACCCGTTCGCCATCCAGCGGGCCGCCGAGGACGATGAAGCCGTCATCGACGAGCGAGTCCATGAAGCGCGCGTCGTCATCCCAGCCGTCCTGCTCGCGCAGATCACGCGACCAGTCCCACGGGCCACCGCGCTCGAGCCGGACTGCGAAGAACATCAACGACACAGCTTACGAACGGGCTGAGTCAGCCCGCCCGTGGGGCCGGCGCTCCGGGCACAATCCGATCAGATGAGCAGTCGGCCGATCGAACCCGGGAGCGAGGAGGGGTGGCGCGTCATTGATGCCGCGGTGCGGTGTGCCCAGCGGCGAATCGGCGGCGGGTTGCTGTCGGCGTACGCGATCGGGAGCCTTGCCCACGGGGGCTTCCGGGTGGCGGTCAGCGACGTCGACCTCGTGCTGCTGACCGACGACCGACTCGACCGCGACATGGCGCAGATCGTCGCGACGATCGCCACCGAGGTCAGAGAAGCAGGTCACGAGCTCGGAGCCCGCCTGTCGATCTTCCATGCGCCGTGGGCCAGCTTCTCTGACCCACCGCCCGAGGCGCGGTTTCCGCCGATCGACCGTTACGACCTGTTCCGCTACGGGATCCTCGTCCATGGGACCGATCTTCGTCGCACCCATGCCACCGCGCCAACAGCCGACGAGGTCCGCGCGCACGCGGTGGAGTCCGCAGTGCGCCGCGTGACCCCCGCCCAGATCGCAGCGGACCTACGCCGGCTCGCGGACGGCGGCGTGTCGGTCCATGACGCCACCAAGATCGTTCTCTGGCCCGTCCGCCTGCAGCACGTGTGCGACACCGGACAAGCCACCGGCAACGCGGCCGCCGTCGACCACTACCAGAAGCTTCCTGACGCGCGCCACCGGTCCCTCGCTCACGACGCGCTCGGGTGGCGTGACCTCTCAGCGATCCAGAACCCTCGCGCGGTGCTCGAGCGGATCACCGACGAGATCCGCGATCTGCACGCCGAGGTCTTCCAGCGCCTCGGCGATCAGCCCGACATGCCACGACGTGACGAGCTCGCTCGGCGCGGGCGGCAGCTCCCCGCCTGGCGCGTGTAACCGGCCCGACGAGGTCTCTCGGCGGCGGTTTCAGCGCTCTGGTCTACATAAGCCCGATTATCGAGCATTGACGGGGAGCAATTCCGGGGGTGCCCACGACGCCAGGCCGCTGGTCTCGGGGTGCGGGCCGTCGGTGGTGACGGGCGCTGCCGTCGCGCACCCACGTGCGCGCCGGCGTGAGCGTGCACGTCGACGTACTCGCCGCTCTCCCAGCAGCGGGGACTTCGGCATGGTGGTCTCCTGGTGTCGTGGGCCGCGCCTGTCGTGGCCGTTCGCCTGGTGAGCGGAGCCGATCAGAGCTTCTCGACACGGAATCACTCCCCAGGCTCCAGACGTTGCCCAGCCTCCTGCAAACAGACCGGTCTGTCTGCTAACGTCTCACAAGAGCAAACAGACCGTTCTGTACGAAAGGGAACGATGACCGCGACGAGCACCGAGACCACTTCATCCGACCGGCCCCTCCTCCGGCGACGGGCGCTCGTCACCGGCGCGACCGCAGGCATCGGAGCGGCAATCGCCAAGGCCCTCGCCCGCGACGGCGCCGAGGTGCTGGTGCTGGGACGTGACGCCGAGCGCGGCGCCGGAATCGTCGACAGCGTCCGCGACGCCGGTGGCCAGGCCGAGTTCATTCAGGCCGACCTGGGCGATCCGGAGCGGCTTGCCGAGCTGGCCGACGAGGTCGGCGACGTCGACATCCTCGTCAACAACGCCGGATTTTCGATCTGGGGCCCCACGCCGGACATCGGGATCGACGACTTCGACGCGATGTTCGCCGCCAACGTTCGCGCGCCCTACTACCTCGTCGCAGCGTTCGCGCCCGGCATGGCCGCGCGCGGGCGGGGCTCGATCATCAACACCGGCAGCATGGCCGGGACGATCGGGCTCGCCGGCGGAGCCGCCTACGGCGCGACCAAGGCGGCGGTTGCCGCGCTCACGCGCTCATGGGCAGCCGAGTACAGCGCCTCCGGGGTCCGCGTGAACACGGTCGCCGCGGGCCCGGTGTATACGCGCCCCGCGGCGCGGGACCTGTTCGAGACCCTCGGCGCCACGACCGCCGCCAAGCGCGCCGCCGAGCCCGCTGAGATCGCCGAGGTCGTCGCATTCCTTGCCTCGGACAAGGCGAGCTACATCACGGGCGCCACGCTGGCCGCCGACGGCGGCCGCACCGCCATCTAGACGCTGCACGAGGAACTCCGATGACCGCCCTCACCCCCGCCGCCGCAACCCGTCGCACGCTCCCGGCGCGCATTGGATTCGGCGCTGTACGCGACCTACCAGAGCGCGCCGGCGTGGTCTCGTCGCCTACATCATCTGCTACCTGGCGATGGGCCTACCGGCGATCCTCGCCGGCGTCCTCGTCGTCCACAGCACGGTGACCCGGACCGCCCAGGAGTTCGGCATCACCGTGATCGGGCTCGCGGCCATCACGGTCGCCGCCACGATCCTCAGCGCCCGCCGTCCCGCACGGCAGCGCGGCCTGTCCCCAGCCTCGCCAAATATCGAAGGAGCCCACCATGTCACGTGACATCAAGATCCCCGGTCCCGACCATCCGATCACGATCACCTCAAGCGGCGACCATGTCGTCGTTCGCAGCGGTGAGGCGACGATCGCCGACAGCCGCTCGACGCTCGTCCTCAACGAGGCCGGCCACCCGCCGATCCGCTACATCCCGCTCGCCGACGTCGACCGATCACAGCTTGCGGCAAGCGAACTGACCACCTATTGCCCGTACAAGGGCGACGCCTCCTACTACTCGATCACTCCCGGCGCGGAGCGCGGTAACGACGCGGTCTGGTTCTACGATGAGCCCTACCCGGCGGTCGCCGATATCAAGGGCCATGCCGCGTTCTATTCCGACCGCGTCGAGCTCACGGTCGAGTCGGCGGACGGCGCAGAGGACTGAGCACAGATGCCCACGCCAACCTCGCAATCGACACGGCCCAAGGCGGTCAAGCGCTCGCCTCGAGAGCGACTGCTCCAGGCGGCGGGGGAGCTGTTCTACGCCGAGGGCGTGCAATCCGTCGGCATCGACCGCGTGATCGAGCGCGCCGGCGTGGCCAAGGCGTCGCTCTACAGCACGTTCGGCAGCAAGGAGCAACTCGTCTGCGCCTACCTCAACGAGCGGCACGCCCAGACGTTGGGGCGACTGCGGGCCGCGGTGGACACGGTCGAGGATCCCGTCGAGCGGATCCTCGCCGTGTTCGACGCCCAGGCTCAGCTGTTCCGCACGCCCAACTACCGCGGTTGCGCCTTCACCGCGGCGGCTGCCGAAGCTCCGGCCGGCGGGCGCGTCGACGAGGCCGCCGAGTCCTACCGCCGCGACATTCGCGCCCTGTTCACCGAGCTCGCCGCTGCCGCGGGTGCCGCGGACCCCGCGCTCCTCGCCAGCCAGCTGCAGTTGGTCTACGACGGCGGAGGTCTCGCGGCCAACATGGACCGGGACGCCGCCATCGCCGCCCCCGCGCGCGCGGCCGCCGCCGCGCTCATCGCCGCCGCCCTCCCGTAGTAGGTCGTCGACCGCCCCGTAACGGCCGGCTCTGCGGCGCGGGCGCGCCTACACCAACATCATGGGACGGTCGCCGTTCTTCAAGCACCTTCCCGAGGACGACCAGGGCGACCTGATCGCCGCGCGCCAGGAAGAGATGTCGCACTACGCGCTGGAGAGGAGCGTGACCGGCAAGCCGTCGCCGTTCACGACCTTCTACTACCCGGCCAAGGTGTTCTCCGACGCCCAGAGGACCCTGGACATCCTGGTGACCCTGGAGGATGCGTTCATCGCCGCCTACCTGGTGGGGGTGCGCAACTTCAGCACCCCGGCGCTGCCAAGCGGGCGGGGTTCGACACCACCAAGCCGCACGAGTTCAAGCCGTTCACGCCCCGGCTCCCGCAGCCGGTGGGCGAGTTCCACTCGTTCGCCGGCTGAACCTCTCCCCGACCCGGTGGCGCGGTGCCGTGCGGCCGCGCCACCGGCGAGGAGAAATCAGTAGCCGCCGTGATCGGCCGGCTCCAGGCCCCCCGGCTCCAGATGCACGATCTCGAAGCCAAAGCGTTCAGCCAGCCGATTCGCGACGAGCGACCGATGGCAGGCCTGCGCGGTGGCCTCGACGCACAGCAGCGCGCCGATCCCGTGAACCGGCAGCCGGCGGAGGAGCGGCTCCAAGGGCACGAGGTTGAGGATCTCCTCGGTGTACCGGCGGATGTACTCGGGCGCGAGGTGCACGCGGGAGCGTTTGCCCACCCCCTGGCGGTCGTCCTCGCGGTACTGGAGATGGCGCAGCTCGGTGTCCGGGGCGAGCTCCGGGTGATACTCATATCCGATCCGGTTATCGGCCAGCAGCCGCTGCAGACGCTGGGAGTTGGCCCAGGCATATTGCGGCCCGCGCACGCCGCGGCGCTGGCGGATGTCGATCAGCTGGGTGACCCCGGTCTCGTCGAGGGTGTCGATGAAGCCGGCGGCATCGAATTCGTAGACGCCGATGGTGGCGATGCGTGGCATGGATCCATGCTGCCACCCCGGGGTTTGCTGCCCGCCACGTTATGTCCACTACGCCCTACGACACGGGCCCCCGAGCCGGGGGCGCCGTGCTGTCCAGGCCACTTTTGACGCCGTGGACCTGCATGTAGACGGCGTACCCGGCGTCGACGGCGAGCAGCCCGATGACGGCGGCCACCGCCAGCCGGCGGCGGTTGCGCAGCACGTAGCCGGCCGCGACGTAGATGACCGGAGCGGCGAAGAACACCATCCGGCCCCAGTCCAGGGCGAAGGTCATCGCGCCGAGGCACAAAATGAACAGCACGAGGCCGCGGCGGGCGAAGCGCAAATCGCGCAGGGCAAACGGCGCGGCAATCCACAGCGGTCCATACACGAGCGCGATCCGCCGCAGCTCCGTCTTCCACGCGCCGCCGCGCAGCGCGTCCTTGACGACATCAACGCGCTCGGTGAGAAATGGCCCGTTGTACCCGGGCTGATAGTTGCGTCCGACCGTGGCGATCGAGGTGCGCAGGTAGACGTACAGCGCAAGCGGCACGACGGCGACGAGCGCCACGTCGCGCAGCGCCCCGCGGTCGATGAGGCGCTGCGCCCAGTAGGCGTAGGCGAACGGGATCAAGAACAGACAGGACTCGTGGATCGTGATCGCCACGAGCAGCGTGAGCGCCAGAGGAATCCGCTGACGACGGACGATGAACAGGCACCCCAGGGTGATGACGAGGATCGCCGCCGCGTCCACCTCGCGCCCGTTGCGCAGCAGCACCACCAGCAGCGGCGGTGAGAGGGCAAAGCCGAGCGCCAGGCCGCCCGCGAGGCGGGCGCCGACCCCAAACTCCCCCAGCAGTGCGAACAGGACTCCGGCGGCCGCCCCGTCGGCCAGTATCGCCAGCATCTGCCAGGAGAACGCCTGCGAGAATGGGAGCACGTGGACCAGGTACGGCAGCCCGATCCGAAACGCGTAGGGGAAGTTGTGCGCGCCCCCGGGGTGTACGGCGATCCGCGAGTAGTACGGCTCATCTCCCGAGAGCCCCACCTGGTTGATGACCACCGCACAGGCCAGCGCAGCCGCGATGGCACAGAGCACAGCCACCAGCACGCAGGTCCGCGCCGAGAACGGCGCCCTGTCGGTCGGGTGGCGGGGCTCGGCCGCGATCCGAACGGCGGTCACGGCCTCGCCCCCGCCCGCGCGTTATGTCCACCTGGTGCGGTCATCGGCGACACAGGGTCGCAGCAATGAAATACGCACCGGTGATCGCCGACGCCCGAGCCGGCGACTGGGAGGGCTGGCCGGCGGCCCAGGTGGCCGAACGCGGCGACGTTCAGTGGAAGACGCTGATCAGCGCCGGTCTGACGCCCAGCGGAGCGCTCACCGCCGGTGTCGCGCGTCTGAGGGCCAACGGCCGGCTGCACGCCCACCGCCACGAGCAGGCGGAGATCTACGTCATCCTCGAGGGCTCCGGGACCGTCACGATCGACGGCGCCGCGACTGACGTCGCGGCGGGCATGACGGTGTTCATCCCCGGCTCCGCGATTCATTCGATCGAGGCCGTCGGCGACGCCGCGCTGCGCTTTGCGTATGTGCTCGATGCCGACGCGTTCGAGGACGTCAACTACGTTTTCACGAACGGTCCGCAACCCGCCGACGGCTCGAGTTGACGCCCTGGCGCCGCACGCCGTACGACGTGCCGCGCCAGAAGTCAGGCCGATCGATGGGTCACGCGACCCGGATCATCTTCTTGTTGACGAACTCGTCGGCGCCGAAGCGACCGAGCTCGCGGCCGAAACCGGAGCGCTTGACGCCGCCGAAGGGAAGCTCGGCGCCCTCCAGGCCCGCGGCGTTGACGAACACCATGCCGGCGTCGATCTGGTCGGCCACGCGCATCGCCTGCTCGGAGTCGTTCGTCATCACGTAGGAGCCCAGTCCGAACGGCGTGTCGTTGGCCAGCCGCACGGCGTCATCCTCGGAGTTGACGCGATACACGGACGCCACCGGACCGAAGAACTCCTCGCGGTAGGCGTCGTTCTGAGGCGTGATGTCGGTGAGGATCGTCGTCTCGAAGAAGTTGCCCTCGTGATCGCCGCCGGTCACCAGGGTCGCTCCCTGATCGACGGCCCGCTTGACCTGGTCGGCGAGCCGATCGGTGGCCGTGGCGGAGGACAGCGGGCCGACCGTCGTGTCCGACGAGTTCGGATCCGACGGCTTGACCGCGGTCAGCGCGGCGGTGAACTTCTCCATGAACGAGTCGTAGAGATCGTCGACGACGATGAAGCGTTTGGCCGCGTTGCACGCCTGGCCCGAGTTCTCCAGCCGGGCACCCACCGCCTGCTCGACCGCGGCATCCATGTCATCGGTGCTGAGCAGGATGAACGGGTCGGAGCCGCCGAGCTCGAGCACGACCTTCTTGAGATTGCGTCCGGCGATCTCGGCGACGGCCGCCCCGGCGCGTTCGGAGCCGGTCAGGGAGACGCCCCGCACCCGCGGATCGGCGATCAGCCACTCGATCTGCTCGTTGGTGGCGAAGATGTTGATGTAGGCGTCGGCCGGGAAGCCGGCCTCGTGGAAGATCTGCTCCATCGCCTCAGCCGACTCCGGGCACTGGGGCGCGTGCTTGAGCAGGATCGTGTTGCCGATCACGAGGTTGGGACCAGCGAACCGGGCCACCTGGTAGTACGGGTAGTTCCACGGCATGATCCCCAGGAGCGGGCCGTAGGAGCTGCGGCGCACCAGGGCCGAGCCATCTCCCTCGAGCAACTCGATCGGCTCGTCGGCCATCAGGGCCGGGCCCCTCTCGGCGTAGTAGGCGTAGATCGCGGCCGCGAAGTCGACCTCTCCGAGTGCCTGCTCGATCGGCTTGCCCATCTCGCGCACGATGATCTCGGCCAGGTGCTGGCGCTGCTCGGTGTGAAGCTCTCCGACGCGTCCGACCATCGCCGCGCGCTCCTGGACGGTCGACGATCCCGCCCAGTCGGCATGCGCCTTGTCGGCGCGGGCGATGGCGTCGCGAAGGTCGTTGTCGCTGATCGTCGGGTACTCGGCGACGGTCTCCCCGGTCGCCGGATTGACAACTGCGTAGTCGGCCATGGAATCCTCCCTTTGCTCCCCGGTCGGCGGGGTCGTTGGCGTCGTCTCAGATCTGATGTCGCGCGGTGCACGCTCCGGACGGGCGCCGATCGTACCTCGCCGGGCATGGCCGGGCAGGCCCGCCCCGGATCGCCGCTCTGGCCGCCGCGGAGTGCTTACCCCTCCCGGGCCGCTGTGGCGTCGGGCAACGAGCCGCGGGGGACGCCGACGGCGTCGCAGGCCTCGCCCCAAGTGAGGTTCCCCAGATAGGCATCGTGCAGCTCCCGGCGCTCGAGCTCGTCGAGGTGCGGAGCCGCCACGGGTAGGACGCGTTCCAGGTGCTCGTCGGTCGCATCGGGCAGCGGCCGTTGCGAGAGGACGATCGAGGCGAAGCGCTTGCCGTCGGCAAGGTGACGGGCCGCCTCGAGGTTGCGAACGAGCTGCGGGCGCTGCGGGTACCACGGCGTCGCCGGCGGCTGTCCGCCGCTGCGCTCGGCCTGGATCGTGACCACGAGACGCTCGGTGATGAGCACGCAATCGAGCGTCGTCAGCTCCTCGAAGCGCCACCACGCCGGCGTCAGCCCGGAGCTGCGCGTCATGAGGTCGTGCGCTCGCTCCTGGGCCCGCGAGCGCGCGCCGGGCGGATCGTCGTCGATCAGCACCCGCCGCAGCCGCACCGCTTCGGCGGAGACGTTCGCCGCCGCGCCGGGCGGCCATACGAGCCGGTCGGGATGGTCGATGTACCAGGTGAGAAGCCGCTTCGGCGCTGCCGCCGGGTAATCGAAGCAGGCCAGGCGGCCGCTGGCCCCCGGCACGGCGAGCTGGGTCTGCAGCCAGCCGGGCGCCTCCACGAGCTCGTCGAGGCGGTCGGCGTAAGGCGTCGCCGCCAGCAGCGCCGGCAGCCACGATGCTCCGGCGGCGTCGCGGCGCAACAGGGACGTGAAGAACGGCTCGACGGTCGTCAGCGAGCCGTTGTCAACGCTTTCAAGCACCCGCTTCACGCTACAACGCGCGAATCAGAACTCGTGGCGAGCCCGGCGCAGGCCACCGACACGCTCGGACTCGCTCAGGGCGGCGACGGCCGGCACCATCTCGCTGGTCACCAGGCCGTGCTCGCTCGTCAGCTCGTCGATGATCGCAAACGCGCGGGTGGTGCGCGGCGGCGTGTCGACGGTGATTGTCACCACCGGCACATGGCGACGCACCTGCAGCAGCTTGTCGCCGTGCGGCGGATGGTCGCCGTGAAACCCCCACACGCCGCGCAGGCTGGTTGCGCCGGCAAGCTCGGACTGGCGCAGCCGGCGGACGATCTCCAGGCTCAGCGGCCGCCCGTCGTGGGTGGCGGCCTGCGACGTGTACACCATCAGCTTCTGCCAGATCGCCAGCCCCCGCTCGTCGGTGCCGGGGAGGCTGTGGGGCCGGGCGAGCAACTGACCGTCGCGCTTGCACACCCGGACGCGCTCGAGCGTGATGAAGGGGTCGCGCAGGAGCCTGCCCAGCTCGGGCAGGGTCGCGGCGATCCGGTCGCCCGCCCCCACCGCGATGATCATCGTCGGAACCTCGGCGTTGGACCCGAAGAACCGCGCCCGCGTCCGGCGTCCGGCGCGCGTGCCGTCGACGCCGAGCAGGACGGTTGCGCCGGCGATCCCCCGGCGGTGCAGCAGCTCGGTGACCGCGACGAACGCCGGCCGCCGCCCGGCGCGCTCGTAGCGACCGACATAGACGGTCAGCTTGGTGGCCTCCCTAAGCTGATCGGGCAGGCGGACCTCGCCCAGCTCGCCGGTCAGCATGCGGGCCCGCTCGAGCGTGACGAGGCCGCGGCGCTTGACCTGCAGCACCCGCTCGAGCAGCGACTCGATCCGCGCCCGGCCGTCGACCGCGATCGAGACGACCGGAAGGTCCTCCGATAGCGACAGGAGCCGGTCGGTGTGGCGATGGTGCAGGCGGCCGAAACCCTCGCTGCCCCGCAGCAGGATGCTTGCCGCCACCCGGTCATCGCCGTAGATGTCGAGCAGCTCGTCGGCCAGCAGCCCGTCGCCGGAGCGGTCGCGCTCGCCGAAGTAGGTCGTCAACTTCAGGCAGTCCTCGTTCACAGATGGGCTCCGATCGTTCGCCCCAGGGCGGCGGCCGCGACCCCGAGGACGACGCTGAGCACGGCGTTCACGGCGCCCGCCCGGACGGCCCCGTCCTCGACGAGACGCTGGGTCTCGAGCATCCAGGTGGAGAAGGTCGTATACGAGCCCAGCGTGGCCGTCCCCGCGAGTACGAGCGCATCGCCGGTCAGCGCCAGGCCGGTCAGCAGACCGAGCAGCAGGGCGCCGCTGAGGTTGATCGCCAGCGAGCCGAACGGGAACTCACCGTTGAGCCGGTCGGAGATCCGGCCGTCGATGACGAACCGCGCGATCGCCCCCACTCCACCGAGGACGGCCACTCCGATCCATGCCCACGCGGTCATACGACCAGCCGCGAACGGCGCACCGCGGCCGTCGTCAGCCAGATCGCCGAGTAGCCGGCGACGAGGCTGGCCGCCGCGTAGCCGACCGCCAGCGCGCCCCGACCGTGGTCGAGCATCCGCAGGATCTCCACCTGCATCGTCGAGAAGGTCGTGTAGGCGCCGCAGAAGCCCGTGCCGAGAAGCGGACGGCGGTAGGTCGACTGCGGCAGGCGTTCCTGCAGGCGCGTGGCGAAGTAGGCCAGGGCGACCGAGCCGGTGACGTTGATCGTGAAGATCAGCCAGGGCCAGCCGACATCGCTGCCCGGAAGCTCAAGTCCCAGCCACACGCGCAGCATTGCGCCAGCCGCTCCGCCGGCGAAGATCGCCCCCAGCTCTCGTCCGTCCACGGGCCAGCCCTTTCCGTCGTTCGCGAAAGGAGCCATCAGCCCGTGTCATCTGCGGGCGGTTCGGAGCATCCGCGCGGCGTCGCTCACGTCAGGGCGCCATCTGACGGCGCCCAGGTTATCGACGCGCGTCCTCGCGGTGCAGCACGCCCTCGGAGGCGCCCGGTGCGAGCGTCGGCTCGGTCACCGGCACGTCGCCCAGCGCCTCGTCGATCGCCGCGAGGGTGTCCGGGCTGAGCGTCACTCCGGCGGCGGCGGCGTTGTCGTGGACCTGCTCGGGACGCGAGGCGCCGACGATCGCCGAGGCGACGTTGGGCTGGCGCAGCACCCAGGCGATCGCCAGCTGGGCCATGCTCAGCCCCAGCTCCCCGGCGATCGGCGCCAGGCGTTGCACGGCGGTCAGGGTCTCGTCGGTGAGGCGCGGCTTGATGAACGTGCTCATCGCGTCGCTGGCGGCGCGCGAGTCGCCCGGCGGGGCCTCACCGGGCCGGTATTTGCCGGTGAGCACCCCCTCGGCCAGGGGCGACCAGCAGACCTGGGAGATGGAGTTGGTCTCACACAGGGAGATCAGCTCGGCCTCGGGCGCGCGCCACAGCATCGAATACTGGGGCTGCGAGGAGACGAGGTTGACCGCTCCGCGGACCGCCAGGGCGGCCGTGATCTGGCGGGGCGTCCATTCGCTGAAGCCGACATAACGGACCTTGCCGGAGCTCACTGCCTGACCGAGGGCCTCCATCGTCTCCTCGATCGGCGTCTCGATGTCGAAGCGGTGGCATTGGTACAGGTCGATGTAGTCGGTCTGCAGCCGCTTCAGCGACGCGTCGAGCTGCTTGGCGATCTGGGTCGCCGACAGCCCCTGATCCTCATCGGACATGGGAAAGAAGACCTTGGTGGCGAGGATGAAGGAATCCCGCGGGTAGGCGGCGAGGATCTCGCCCCAGGCCGATTCGGCGGCGCCCCGTCCGTAGGCGTTCGCCGTATCGAAGAAGTTGATCCCGGCGTCGAAGGCGGCGCGTGTGCACGCCTCGGTCTGATCGCGCTCGACGCCCCCGGCGTAGGTCAGCCACGATCCCAGAGAGATCTCGGAGACCTCAAGGTCGCTGTCGCCGAGCCGGCGACGCGGGATGTCACTCATCGTCGTAGCGCTGTGCCTTCTCGCGCGCCGCCAGCGCCGCCTGGCGGGCCTCCTCGGCCTCGCGCTCGGCCTGGGTGGCGGCTTCGCTGGCACCGTGCGCGCGCTCGTGGGCGACATCGCGAGCCTCGATCTTGTCGCGCGCATCCCGGGCGAGCTGATCGGCGCGGGCGCGGGCAGCCTCCGCCTCGACGCGCCGGGCCTCGGCTTCGCTCGAGGTCTCGAGCTCCACCCGCTCGGAGAACTTCAGCCCATAGGCGGCGCCGACGGCATCAAGCGCCGCGGCGTCGGGCGCCGCGTCGCCGGGCGCCTCGGGAGCGCTGTCGACGGTGACCTTGTCGTGGACGAGGCGCACGTAGTCACGCGAGACGCTGGCGCCGTCGATGGGGACGATCTTGGAGCGGCGTCCGAGCAGCCCGCTCTTGATCGTGGCAAGCAGCGGCGTGCCGCTGGAGCGGTCGAGGTAGATCTCCTCGAGCTTGCCCAGCTGTTCGCCGGCCGGGTCGAGCACCGGCTGTCCTCGCCAGCTCTCGATGTGCTCGACGTTGATCATCAGACTGGTGACATTACCCCGGCCGACCGGCCTGCAACCTACGACGGGGGGCGCGTCATCTTGAAGATCTGGCCGAGCGCCGAGTAATCCGCCGGCCCACCGAGGCGCGCCACCGGGTTCAGCGCTGCGGTGTCGACGACGCCGTCGACGATCGCCGACTCGTCGAGGTGCACGCCGATCACCTGGCCGATGACCAGCCGCTGGTTGGTCTGGAGGCCGTCGATGTCGTGCAGCTGCAGGTGGTGAACGACGCGGCACTCCATCGCACACCGGGCGGCGGCCACCCGCGGGGGCGTGACCAGCCGCGACGGGGCCATCTCCAGGCCGGCGTGTTCGAATTCGCTGACGCCCCGGGGAAGCGCCGCCGAGGTCTCGTTCATCGCTTCGCGCAGCTCGAAACTCACCAGATTCCACACGAACTCCGACAGCTCGCCGGCGAACGTGGAGGAGTCCTTCGCCCCGTGGCTGGAGAAGGCCAGCATCGGCGGTCCCTCCCCGATCGCGTTGAAGAAGCTGTAGGGGGCGAGGTTGACCGAGCCGTCGGCGGCCATCGTCGACACCCACCCGATCGGCCGGGGCGCGACCAGCGATTTGAACGGATCGTGCGACAACAGCTTGTGGTCGCGCTCGGCAGGTCGGTAGAAGATCATGGCGAAGAAGCTACTGCCCGACCGGGTCGGCCTCCCGTGCCCAAGCGCAACTTCGGCCCGCTGCTCGGTATAAGAACGATGTCAATTCTGGCGGAGGAGGTCGCAGTGAAACGCATCCCGAAAATCCTGGCGGTGGCGTTCGTGATTGCGGGGTGCCTGCCCGCTGCGGCGCTGGCCACGTCCCCCGCGGCGACGACCGGACTGGCGACCAAGGTCAGCCAGACGGGCGCCGTCCTCCACGGCAGCGTCAACCCCAACGGCGTGGCCACGGGATACCTGTTCGAGTACGGCCCAACCCCCAATCTCGGGATCGTCAGCACCTCACACTCGGTCGGTCACGGCACCAAGGTCGTCGACGTCGCCCGGCCGCTCGGGGGGCTGACACCCGGGACGGTCTACTACTACCGGATCGACGCGACGAGCACCGCCGGGACGGCGTACGGAGCGGTGCACCACTTCACCACCGGCGGCCACCCGCCGCCCGCGGTCGTCACCGGCGTGGCGCTCAACGTCCGTAAGACGGTGGCCACGCCGACCGGCCTGGTCAACGCCAACGGCGGCGCCGCGAGCTGGCAGGTGCAGTACGGGCTGACGACCGCCTATGGCCTGGAGACCCCGCTCACGCCCCTGACCCCGGTCGTGGCCACACCGCTGCCGGTCTCCGCGCAGCTCTCGGGCCTGTCGCCGGCGGCCCTGTTCCACTACCGGGTCGTCGCCGTTCCCGCCGTCGGCCCGGTCTCCTACGGCGCCGATGCGACGTTCTTCACCGAGCCCGACCGCCGGCCCGTGCCGCGTTTCTCGCCGCACACGTCGCCGGGCACCGACAAGAAGTCGCCCTACACGTTCACCACGACCGGCACGCTGCAGGGCGCGAGCTTCATTCCCGCCGTCAACCGCTGCACCGGCAAGGTCGGCGTGCGGTACTACAACGGCAAGCGCCAGCTGGCGATCGTCGTCGCACCGGTCGGCGGCGACTGCAAGTTCAACGCCCAGGCCTCGTTCAAGCGCACGCACGGCAAGGGGGCGGTCGGGCTGCGGGTGACGGTCGACTTCCGGGGCAACGGCTACCTGGCGCCCGTCAACAAGGTCAACCACGTGAGCGCCGGATAACGACCGCCGGCTGACCCGGCGCGGACGTCTACCGTCCGCGCCGGGGTTACCCTGCCCGCGATGGTGAAGAGCGTCCCGCGGGTCACGGGCATCGAGAAGGCCCTCCTGGCGGCGCTGGCCGCGTGGGGGCTGTTTCCGCTCGTCCTGCTGCTCGTCCACGCCGGTCAGGCGCACGCCCGCTTCACCGGCGCCGATGGCCTGATCGGCGCCGACGGCGTCCTCGGCGCCGACCAGTTGCAGTACCTCGCCTGGGCGAGGGATGCCGGCGCCCACGGGCTCGCCTCGGACCTGTTCAGCCTGGCGCCGAGCGGGCACGTCTACATGGAGCCGATCTTCACGATCGTCGGCGGGCTTCACCGGATCGGCCTCTCGCTGGCTCTCGCCTACCAGCTGTTCAAGCCGGTCGCGATCGTCGCCCTGCTGCTGGGGGCCGTCGCGTGGGCGCGGCGGATGTTCGCCGACCAACTCGGCGCCCGGGCGGCCGTCGTCGTGCTATCGCTGTTCTTGTTCACCCCGCTGGCTGCCCTGTTCAGCTGGACGCAGCTCGGCGGCGGGTCGTTCCGCTTCTCCCTGTACCTGCTCGCCGACGAGTTGCTCGCCGCCGACAAGGTGTGGGGCTACGTGCCGAGCGCGTTCGCGCTGGCGCTCGTGCCGGTGGCGCTGCTGGCCGCGGAGCGGGCCCTCGTGTCCGACCGTGGCCGCCGGCCGGTGGTCGTGGCCGCGCTGGCCTCGCTCGTCGCCTCGTGGCTACATCCCTGGCAGGGGATCACGTTGATCGTCATCTTCGCCGGCCTGTTCGTGCTCCAGCGCGGGCGCCATTGGTTCGCGCTCGGAGTCGCGGCCCTCGGCGCCGCTCTGCCGCTTGGCTACTACGCCCTGCTGTCGCATACCGACCCGGCGTGGAAGCTCGCCTCCCACTACGAGGTCATCCCGCGGCTGCCGGCACTCGTGCTCCTCGCCGGGCTGGGGCCGTTGGCGCTGATCGCCGCGCTCGGAGTGCGCCGGCCGCGAGGGGACGTGATCGAACACATCCTGCTGCTGTGGATCGCGGCCTGCCTGATCGCGTACTTCGTCAACGACTCCTTCGCCCCCCATGCCCTGCAGGGGCTCAGCCTCCCGCTGGCGGTGCTGATCGTCCGCGGCGGACAGCGGCTGCGCGTGCCGCGGCCGGTGGGCATGCTCGTCATCGGTCTGCTCACCGTCCCGGGGCTGGCATACGTCGCGCGCAAGATGGTCAACACGGCCCGCAACGAGAAGCTCGTGCAGTACTACCTCCCCGGTCCCGACGGCCGCGCGCTGAACTGGGTGGCGAACCGCGCGCCCGCGGGCGGCGTGCTCGCCCCCACCCCGTTCGCGCTCGCCGTTCCGTCGCAGACCGGGCGCGCGGTGTGGGTCGGCCACGGCTACTGGAGCCGGGACTACTTCGGTCGCGCCCGCCGGGCCGATGCGCTGTTCCGCGGCCGGATGGCGCCGCCCCGCGCCCGTGCGTTCGTGACCTCCACCGGCGCCGCCCTGCTCGTCGCCGACTGCCGGCACCCCGCCAACCTGATGAAGCCGCTGGGGTCGCTGATCGGCGCTGTGCACCGCTTCGGCTGCGCCCGGGTCTACGTGCTCCGCAGAGCTCAGGGACGGTCGGCGAGCCGATAGACGAACCGCAGGCCTGACCAGGTCGCGTCGATGGCGCACACCTTGTTGTCGACCAGGCCGGCCGCCAGGCCCAGCTCGCGCACCACCCCCTCCCCGAGGTCGGTGTCGATTCTCGACGACCGCTTGGGCCAGGCGATCCACAGCCCCCCGGCGTCGTCGAGTGCGGCGCGCCACCGCGGCAGGCCACGCTCGAGCTGCGCCCGGTCCCGGCAGAAGGCCACGATCACGTCGAACCCCCCGCCCTGAGCGCGCCGCCTCACGACCACGCCCGGCGGCAGCTCCCCCACCGTGTCGTCGAACCCGTCCGGAGCGTTGACGAGCGCCAGCTTTGCCTCCGGCTTGATGCCTAGCTTGCGCGGCAGCGGCGTGCCCGAGTAGCCGCTCGCGGGGACGTTCATCCGCGGCTCAGAACTCGGCCTGGTCGGCGACGTCGGCGATCACCCGCGAGAGCTGGCTGCCCTGCCAGGCGGTGGGTGAGCGGCCGGGCTCGTCGGTGACGAGGCGGGCGCCGGAGATCGCCGCCGCGTAGGCCTCGCCGACGGCGAACGGGTGCTCGGGGTCGGCCTCGTCCTCGGAGGCGACGATCGTCGTCGGGACGGAGATCTTGGCCAGTTCTTCCATCCCGCCGAACGGGCGCGAACGGGGCACGGCACGCAGCGCGTCGGCGACGGCGCCGAGATGCTCGTGTCGGGCAAGGCGCTGCCGGATCACCTTGGTCACGGTCTCCCGCCATCGCTCGGGCACCGCCGGCTCGCCCTGGGCCGCCAGGAAGCCGTCGATCCCGCCGCTGCGCAGCCCGTCGGCGAGGGCGTCCCAGTGCGCCAGTCGCTCCGGGTCGTCATTGCTCTCCGGGTCATAGGCGGGCGTGATGACGACCAGGCCGGCCACCCGCTCGGGGTGGGCCAGCGCCAGCCACAGCAGCGTGTGGGCGCCCATCGAGGCACCGGCGAGCACCGCCCGCTCGATGCCCAGGCCGTCGAGCACCCCCTCAAGGTCGCGACCGAGCTCCTCGTAGCTGTAGTGCCCGGGATCGGGCGCCGGCGAGGAGGCGCCGTGGCCGCGGGCGTCGTAGGCGATCACGCGGTGGCCGGAGCGCTGAAGCGCCGTCGAGCCCATCACGACATAGCGCCGCGTGGCGGTCAGCCCGTGGGCGAGCACCACGGGCCGGCCCTCGCCGCTGTCGTCCAGCGCCAGCGTCACGCCATCTCGCTCGATCATCATTATCTGTCTACACGATCGGCGCAGCTACCATCAAGAGACGATGGATGTCACCGACGCCACCTTCGAGACCGCTGTCCTCGAGCGTTCCAAGACGCTGCCGGTGATCGTCGACTTCTGGGCCGAGTGGTGCGGCCCCTGCCGCCAGCTCGGACCCGTGATCGAACGCGCCGTGGCCGCCCGGGAAGGCCAGGTCGAGCTCGCCAAGCTCGACGTCGATGCCAACCCGGGGGTCGCCGCCCGCTTCCAGATCCAGAGCATCCCGGCGGTCAAGGCGTTCGTGACGGCAAGGTCGTCGCCGAGTTCGTCGGCGCCCAGCCGCCGACGGCCGTCGAGGCCTTCCTCGATTCGCTGCTGCCCTCCGAGGCCGACGAGCTCGTCGCCCGCGGCGACGAGGAGTCGCTGCGCCGGGCCGTCGCGCTCGAGCCCGCGCGCGCCGAGGCGGCTGTGCCGCTGGCCCGGTTCCTGCTCGCCCGCGGAGACGACGACGGGGCCCTGGCGCTCGTGCGCGAGGTGCCCGGCAGCTTCGCCGCAGACGCGATCGCGTCGCGGATCGCTCTCGCCCGCCGAGACGGGGCTCCCGACCTGGAGGATGCCTTCGCCGCACTGGACGAGGGCGACCACGAGCGTGCGCTCGACCTGCTGATCGGCGCCCTGCCGTCGTCCGACGGGGCGCGCGACGACATCCGCCGCGTCGTCGTCGGTATCCTCGACGAGCTCGGGGTCGACAACCCGCTGGCGCGCGACTCGCGCCGGCGCCTCGCCTCCGCGCTGTACTGAGCGGCCCTCAGAACGCGAGGCTGAGCTGCTCGGCGGCGTCGGGCGCTCGTGGTCTCCAGCCCCGCCACGCGCACGCCCAGCAGGCGCACCGGCCGGGGTGGCGCGAAACGGCGCAGCAGATCGAGCGCGACCGGACCGACGCGCTCGGCGCCGGCCACCGGCTGGGGGAGCGTGCGTGCCCGGGTGTGGGTCGAGAAATCGTTGAGGCGGACCTTGATCCCGATCGTCCGCCCGCACCGCCTCTGCCTGGCCAGCCCGTCGCACAGCTTGACCACCAGCTCGCCGAGCACCACCTCCAGTTGCTCGAGCGAGGCGATGTCGATGTCGAACGTCGTCTCGCGTGATTCGGAGATGACCTTGCGCTCCTGGGTGACGGGAGCGTCGTCCTCGAAGCGCGCGCGGCGCTGCAGCTCGGCCCCCAGCCGCGGTCCGAAGGCCGCCGCCAGGCGACCGGGCGCGGCATCCGCCAGCTTGCCGAGCGTGTCCAGGCCACCCACACGCAGCCGCTCGGCCGTCTTGGGACCGATCCCGGGGATCAATCCGCAGCGGGCGTCGCGAAAGCGCGTGCACGCGTCCTCGCGGGTCAGAACGACGAACCCGTGCGGCTTCTCGGCGTCGGAGGCGACCTTGGCCACCAGCTTGGACGGTCCGATCCCGATCGAGCAACCGAGGCCCGTCTGGCGCTCAATCGCGAGCACCAGGCGCGCGCATCTGCGCCTTGGGCGCCGGTAGGCCGGTGAGGTCGAGATAGGCCTCGTCGAGGCCGATCACCTCGATCGCGGGCGCGCTGGCGCGAACGAGGCCCATAACCTGCGCCGACGCCTCGCGGTAATAGGGAAAGTCAGGCGCGAGGTACACGCCGTCGGGACACAGCCGCCGCGCTCGGGCCGCCGGCATCGCGGAGCCCACGCCGTAGCGCCGGGCCTCGTAGGAGGCGGTGGTGACGACGGCGCGCGGTCCCGACCCGGCGACGATCACCGGGCGGCCGCGCAGCTCCGGACGCCGGCGCAGCTCGACCGACACGTAGAACGCGTCCATGTCGAGATGGGCGATGCAGCGCTCGAGCATTGTCCACAGACGTTAGGTCAGCCGGCGGATGTTGGACACGTAACGGCCAACATCCGCCAACTGCGTCTCAGGCTGCGGTCAGCTCGTCGACCACACGGTGCCGACGCCGTCGAAGCCAAGGGCCGCGGCCGTGTTCTGATTGAGGTCCCACTCGCGGCCGCCGACGTAGGGGCCACGGTCGTCGACAGTCGCGGTGACGGTGTGTCCGGCGTGGCGGAAGCGCACCTTGGTGCCGCACGGCAGCGACCTGTTGGCGACGCCGAGACCGGCATGGAATCCGCAGGCCGTGCTGCCGCCGTCCTGATACCACGACGCCAGGCTCGGCTGGTAGACCGTCATCGCGCCCGCCGCGTCGACCGACCGGGCATTGGCGCGATCACCCGTGAACAGGACGCGGAGGCGGCGGCCGATGCCGGTGGCAGCCGGGGTGTAGCGCACGGCGAAACCGCCGCGGCGTCCGGTGCGGGCGTGGGCCAGGGTGCGCCAGCCGGCGGCCGAGTGGCCCTGGAGGGCGACGGTGCGCCCGGGCCGCCCGGGCAGCAACCGCCCGGCGACCCAGACGTGGTCTCCGGCCAGGACGTCATGCTGGCGCCGGGCCGTCCGCATCTCGGCGGCGACCTTGAACGAGGTCACCCGGCGAGCTGTGAGGTCGGCGTGAGTGGCGATCGTCGGCCCCCCCGGGGCCGTGGAGGCCATCTGGCCACCGGCCGGCACCGCCCGCAGGAGGCCGGAGTGGCGCGGATGAGGATGAAATGCGAACGTGCCGTGGCGGCTGACGAACGTCGTGGAGAGGCGCTGCCAGGCGCTCTGGTGCCCGTAACGGGCCTCCAGCACGACCTGGCGGCCGCTTCCGACCGTCGGCGCCTGCCCCGCGACCTCGATTGCGTCGCCGAGCGCGACATGCTTGGGAGTAACCCGCACGGGGAGCGGGGTCGTCGTCGACCCCGCGGTTGTGCCGGCGGCACCCGTGGCACGGCTCAGCGCGAACGCCGAGGCCGGAACCACGAGCATCGTGGTGGCGATGATTACGTGTACTGAGCGCATCCAGCGCAGCTTCAACTTGGACCTCAAGCCGAGGACCTCCTGATTCGTCGACCGAACGCCTACGGGGGCCGCTGACGGGCTCGCGAGCGCGCAAGCGTGCTCCGGAGGAACAGCTGAGGCGTCTCGCTACGGCCGCTCGCTGGTGTGCGCCAGGCGGCCGATTCGCCCTGGGCCGGGTGCGGTGCTACGACTCCCCGGCCACTGGGTCCCGCGCTCGCCCCCGCACCGAGCAGGGACAATTCGGCAGGTCAAATGTATGACGCTGGAAGGCTGGCAGGCCAACCACCGCGCTTGCGTGATACCGATCACACACCGACGGGCCTGCAAGAATCCGACCGATGCCCAATCGCGACCGCCTCACGGGCCTCGACAGCTCGTTTCTGCACCTGGAGCACGACGCCACGCACATGCACGTCGCCGGCTGCATGGTGTTCGAGGGACACGCTCTCGCCTATGACGAGCTCGTCGCTCAGATTCTCTCGCGCCTGCACCTCGTGCCCCGGTACCGCCAACGGCTCGCCTTCGTGCCGCTGAACCAGGGTCGTCCGGTGTGGGTCGACGACCCCCACTTCAACGTCGCCTTCCACGTCCGGCACACGGCGCTGCCCAACCCCGGCGGCGAGGACCAGCTCAAACGGCTCTGCGGGCGCATCTTCTCCCAAGCGCTCGACCGCTCGCGGCCGCTATGGGAGATCTGGCTGGTCGAGGGCCTCGCCGAGGACCGCTTCGCGCTGCTGTCCAAGACCCACCACGCGCTCGTCGACGGAATCTCCGGCGTCGACATCGCCACCGTCCTGTTCGACGCCTCGTCCGACCCGGTGCCGGTGGCGCCACCCGACCACGAGTGGATCCCGCGGCCGCTGCCGACGGCTGCGCAGCTGCTCGCCGAGGCCCTGCTCGAGCGCGCCACCGTGCCGACCGAGATCGCGCGCGGGGTGCGGGCGACGCTGCGGGGTCCCCGTCACGTCGCGGCTCGGGTGGGACGGGCGCTGGGCGGCGTCGGCGCGTTGGCGCGCCTGGCGACGGCGTCCGCGCCCGATAGCCCCCTCAACGTGCGCATCGGCCCGCACCGCCGCTTCACGTGGGTGCGCGGCGATCTGGCCCAGTTCAAGGCGGTCAAGAACGCGCTCGGCGGGACCGTCAACGATGTTGTCCTCGCCGCGGTCGCCGGGGCGCTGGGCCAGTACCTGCGGGTCCACGGGGAGGCCACCGACGACACCGTTCTGCGCGCGATGGTGCCGGTCTCGGTCCGGGCCGACGTCGAGCGCGGCGCGCTGGGCAACCGCGTGGCCGCGATGTGGGCACCGCTGCCGATCGGGCTCACCGACCCCGTCCAGCGGCTGCTGACGATCTCGCGCGAGATGGATGGCATCAAGGACTCCGGCCAGGCGGTCGGCGCCCAGGTGCTCACCGAGCTCGCCGGCTTCGCGCCGCCCACGATCATGGCCCAGGCCGCCCGGCTGCAGGCGCGCCAGCGAATGTTCAATCTGGTGGTCACCAACGTGCCGGGACCCCAGATACCGCTGTATCTCCTCGGCCGTCGGCTGGACGCAATGTTCCCGATGGTGCCGCTGGCCGCCAACCAGGCCCTCGGGATCGCGATCATGAGCTACTACGGGCAGCTGAACTTCGGGCTCAACGCCGACTATGACGCGCTCCCCGATCTCGAGGCGCTCGCCGACGAGCTACGCGCCTCGATCGACGAGCTTGTGGCGGCGGCCGGCGAGGCGCCCCGTCCGGAGGCCAGGCGGCGCAGACGCTCGGTGGCCACCGCGGAGTGATCTGCCGGCGACCGACGACGGGTGGTGGTGACGGCGAATGAGGCGAAGCCTGGAACGGCTGCTGATCGTGGTCGCGGCGCTCGCCATCTCGATCGGCGTGATCGCCGTGCTGTCCGGCGGGCTGCTGGCGGGGCGCGATGATCCCGGCGTCTCGGCGGGGCAGGCCGGACCGGGAACGTCATATCGCGACCTGGGCGACGTGCACCTGCGCCGCGGCGAGCTGCGCCCGGTCTATGACTCCAACCCGCCGACCAGCGGACCGCACATCCCGGAGGCCGTGCTCCGCGACCGCGCCGAGCTCTCCGACGACCAGCTGCTGCAGGCGCTCGAGGTCGGCAACGTCGTCTTCATGTACGGCGCGCCCCAGCCGCCGCGTGGGCTGGGGGCGATCGCCGACGGGGTCGGCGGGCGGTTCACCCCAGCGCTGGCCGCCTCCGGGCAGGCGGTGATCCTCGCCCGGCGGCCCGGGACCCACGGCGTGATCGCACTCGCCTGGACGCACATGCTCCGCACGCTCTCGGCCCCTGACCTGCGCGGCTTCGCTCAGTTCTGGCTGAGCCGAGGCGCCACCACCACGAGCACGAGCACGACGTCAGGCCACTGACCGGCGCCACTACGCGGCAGGCCGGACGGTGACCGTGGCGCGGGTGAGCACACACATGCGGCCGGCGTCGTCGGAGATCTCGATCTCCCACACCCACGTCGTTCGCCCGCGGTGACGGGCGCGCGCTGCCGCGTGGATCGTGCCGGCGGTGATCGGCCGCAGGAAGCTCGTCGAGGTGGAGAACCCCGTTGCGACATTGCCTTGAGCGGCAACCGCCACATCGGTGCCGGCGGTCGCCAGCGACTCGGCGATCGCCGCATAGAGGCCGCCGTGCACCAGCCCGGCGGGCTGCTTGAGCTCGTCGCGGACCTCCACCCGCCCGCTGGCCCACCCATCGCCCAGCTCGGTGATCACGAGCCCGTAGCGACGCTCGAAGCCGCAATCGGACGTCCGTGGCCGGCCAGGGCTCATCGCGGCCACGATAGTGGTCGGCTGGGGCGGGGCGGCGCCCCGCCGGCGGCCCGAGGGCGCGCATCCGGCGGCGCGCTCATCTACCCTTGTGCGCGATGTCAGCCGTCGACAGCCTTCCCGGGGACCAGCGCGCGGTCCTCCAGCTCGTCCTCGGCCGCCGGCGCAGCTACGAGGACATCGCGCGCATGCTGTCGATCAACCCCGGCAGCGTGCGCGAACGGGCGCTGGCGGCGCTTGACTCGCTGGGCCCGCAAACGAGGATCGACCAGCCGTCCCGCGCTCAGATCTCCGACTACCTGCTCGGCCAGCTGCCCGAGGGAGACGTGGAGGCCGTTCGCACCCGTCTGGCCCGGTCGGCCGGTGAACGGGCCTGGGCCCGCGTCGTCTCCTCGGAGCTGGCGCCACTGGCCTCCGAGTCGCTCCCCGACATCCCGCCTGAGGCCCCGGCAGGGCGTGCCGCTCCACCGTCGTCGTCATGGTCGTCGGCAATGCTCCAAGGCGCGGCCTCGGTCGAGGCCGCGCGTGCCGCGGAGCAGCCCCCGCCGAGCGAGCCCGACCGGCCTGCGGCGCCCGAGCAGCCGGCAAGCACGGCGGAGCGGGCCGCCTCGAGCGCTGCCGTGGCGGGGGCCGAGCCGGAGCGCAAGTCGTTGCGCGGCCGGCTTCGGCGCGAGCCCAAGCCGCCGAAGGAGCCTCAGGACTCCACGGCGCCGACGGACGGCAAGCCCCCGCCCCCGCCCTCGCCGCCGCGCGATTCGAGCTCGGGAGCGCGGAGCTCTCGCCTCGGTGGGCTGATCGTAATTGGCGTGGTCGTGGCGATCGTGATTGTCGGCCTGGTCGTTCTGCTCAGCTCGGGCAGCTCCAAGAAGAAGACGAACACGCTCGCCTCGACGCCGACGAGCGCCACCTCCACGCCGGCTGCCAGCGCGACTCCGCCCGCCAGCGCAAGCTCCTCGACGACCACGACGTCGACCACCTCGTCGGCGGCCAAGGTGGTGGCACAGATCAATCTGACTCCCCCGGCCGCGGGCAGCAAGGCCGCCGGGATCGCCGAGGTCCTGCGCGAGGGCACGACCAACGGGATCGCGATCGTCGCCCAGAACGTCCCGCCGAACACGACCCATCCCCCCAACGCGTACGCCGTCTGGCTGTATAACTCCCCCACCGACGCCAAGATCCTCGGCTTCGTCAACCCCGGCGTGCCCACGAGCGGCAAGCTCTCCACCGCCGGCGGCCTGCCCGCCAACGCCTCGCACTACAAGCAACTGATCGTCACCGTCGAGAGCTCGGCGAACCCCAAGGCGCCGGGCACGGTCATCCTCCAGGGCACGCTCACCGGCGTCTGATCGCCGGGCGCGGCCGCCGTCAGCCGCTGATCTTCTCCAGGCCGTCGAGCGCCTCGTCGAGCTTGGCCCGCGTTGCCCGGCGCAGCAGGAATCCGCCGGTGCGCGAGTAGCCGCGCAGCTTCTGGCGCTGGGCGATCGTGACCTCCGTACCGGCCTCGGCGGGCTCCAGGTGGACCTCGATGACGGACTCGGAGAGCACGCGCGCAAATGGCGTGCCGGGCAGTTCCTGCTCCCACGCGCGTCTCCACGGCCGATCGGACTCCAGCACGCGGAAGTCGGCGCGCACCGGCCGGCCGCGCTTGGTGCGAAACACCTGCGTGAAGCGGCCGTCCCCCACCCCCTCCACCCGCTCGACGCCCGGCCACCAGCGCGGCAGGTGGTGAGGATCGGCGATCAGGTCCCACAGGTCCTGCTGGGAGGCGGCCAGACGGCGGCTGCGGTGCGCGGTGGCCACTGCGATCAGGCGTCGTCGTACGTGATCACGGCGTGGACCGGACAGGGCGCCAGACGCTCCCGTCCCCCCAGCGCACGCAGCTCGACGAGGAACGCGGCGCCGACGATCTCCGCTCCCAGCCCGGAGACCAGCTCGCAGAGGGCCCCGGCGGTCCCACCGGTGGCCAGCAGGTCGTCGTGGAGCAGCACCCGGGCGCTGTGGGCCAGGGCGTCGGCATGCACCTCGAGCGCGTCGAGCCCGTATTCGAGCGTGTACTCGGCGCTGACCGTCTCGGCCGGGAGCTTGCCGGGCTTGCGTGCAGGAACAAAGCCCGCGCCGAGTTCGCGCGCCAGGGCGGCGCCGAGGATGAAGCCCCGGGCCTCGGCGGCGACGACAAAGTCGATCTGTGGCCCGTCGACCAGCTCGGCGAGCGCGACGACGGCCGCGTCGAGCGCCGCGGGGTCGAGCAGCAGTGGCGTGATATCGCGAAAGAGGATGCCCTCCCGGGGAAAGTCCGGAATGGCCCGCACGTAGTGTCGGAGATCCACTAGGTGGCGATTTTGCGCAGATCGCGGATCAGCAGCAGGTGCTTGAGGTGGGTGGTGACCGAGGCGAGGTTCTCCAGCGCCTCGATCGCCTCCTTGCGCCGTTCGGGATTGCGCGAGCGCAACGCCGGGGCGAGGATGCTCTGCAGCAGCTGGGCCTCACGGTCGGCCGAGCTGCGGAACACGCGCAGGTTGCGTCCACCGACGCCGTAGCGCGCCAGCTCGGACACGGCCCGGACGATCTCGCGCTCGGTCTCGTCATAGAAGCGCGCGCCGCCGCGCGTCTCGCCCTTGATCACGCCGAAGTCGACCAGCTCGCGCACCAGGGCCGCGTCGGCGCCGGTGTCCTCAAGCACGTCCTCCTGCGAGTACAGCGCGCCCGGGTCGCGGACCGCGACCGCTGACCGGCGCATGCCGCCCATGCGGTCGCCGCCACCGGGGGGCGTGACCTCACGCTCGGCGCGCCCGCCGGCCAGCTCCTGGCGGATCACGCGCAGCGGCAGGAACTCGTCGCGCTGGAGGCGCAGGATCGTCCGCAGGCGGTCGATATCCGACTGCGTATAGAGCCGGTAGCCGCCCTGGGTGCGCCGCGGGGCGAGCAGCTTCTGGTCCTCCAGGTAACGGATCTTCGAGATCGAGATATCCGGGAACTCCTGGACGAGCGCCTTGCACACGGCGCCGATCGTGACCGCCTTCTGGCGCGGAGGCTGCTCCGGCGGATCCGTTTCGGGCGGCTCGGGCAGGTCGAGCGCGGGGTTCTCGATGTTGGTTGAGGCCATCAGCGTTGCAGGAAGGCGAGCTTGTACTTGCCGATCTGCAATTCGTCGCCGTCGACGAGCCGGTGGGAGTCGATCCGCCGGCGATTGACGTAGGTGCCGTTCAGCGATCCGGAGTCGTCGAGGTAGTAGTCACTGCCGCGACGGACGATCAGCGCGTGATCACGTGAGACGGTCACGTCGTCGAGGAACACGTCTGACTCGGGCCGGCGGCCGACCGACATCCGGTCGGCCTCCAGCGGAAAGCTCTCTCCGGCACGGCCGCCACCCGCGCGGATGACCAGAGCGGCACCGCGCGCGACCACTTCCTCGAGCTCCACAACCTCGACCTCACCGGTCTCCCCCACCTTGTAGGTGGCCGTCGTCGGTCCCGGCGCCTGGTCGCTGGAGGCAAGGAACGCCCCGCAGCGCTGGCAGTAGCTGGCACCGTCGTCGTTGGCGAAGCCGCACTCTGGACAGTGCTGGGCCATCAGCGCCGGTGCGGGCTATTCGGGCTCGTTGGCCGGCACTCGCCCGGCCAGGATGTCGGTGAGCTGCTGGACGTCGGCGCCCGAGATGACCAGCTCCCCGGTCTCGTCCTTCTTGCGCAGGCGGTTGACCAGCTCGGCACGGAGGATGTCGATCTTGCCGTGCAGAATGCGCCGACGGTAGGAGATCTCCATCTCCTCCTCGGTGAGCTGCTTGATGAGGTCCTTCAGCTCCTGATCGGTCAGCGATCCGAGATCTGGAAAGGTGTCCATGCTGATTGCTCCTCCCCGCCTGGGGTTTGCGTTTGGCGTGGGCTGGCGCGAGTATAACCCGCCGCCCCATAGGGTCAAGCTGAGCTTGAGACTTAATCTGCGTTTGTCCGGGTGTCCGCCGGACCTCTCGGCGGCTGGCCGGCCACAGCCAACCTCCGCGCCTCATCGACGCCCCGCCGCACGTACAGCGCGGTCGCCAGCAGCGACAGAACCAGCCCCAAGTAGAGCATCACAAGCGCGAGCCAGTGTACGCCTGCCATTGCGAGGAAGGGCGCGGCCATCGTCGGGGCCACGCCGATTCGCCCGGGCCAGTTGATCTTCAGCTCGACGCCGCGCGACAGTCCGTAGCGGCTCAGGGCGAGCATGAACAGCTCGCGGGCCACCACGACCCCGATCGCCCATCGCGGCAGCAGCGAGAAATCGAAGGCCACGACCATCCCGGACACGACCAGCAGCCGGTCGACGACCGGGTCGAGCAGGGCGCCCAGCCGGCTGTACTGGCCGGTGAGCCGAGCGGCGAAGCCGTCGGCATAGTCGGCCCAGGCGATGACCGCGAACAGAATCGTCGCCACGGTGTCCTGCCCGTCGCCGCTGCCGAGCGCGAGCACCAGGAACACGGGGATCGCAAGCAGCCGCGCGAACCCGATCGCGTTGGGAATCGTCCACGGGTTGAGCGGCTGATCGGAGGAGGTGGCGACGGGCGGCGGCCCGGAGCGATCGATGCCGAACAGCCGGCGCTTGGAGATGTGCGGGCTCACGACTGCGCGACGGCGGGCCGGGTCCGGGTCGGGTCAACCGCTAGGGCAGCGTTCGCCAGAGCTCGGCGACCGCGCGAGCGGCGCCCTCCACGGGCACGGTGCGGCTCTCACGTCCGCGCCGGACCTGAACCTCGATCTCGCCGGCGGCGAGGGTCCGGCGCCCGACCGTCAGACGGAGCGGGCACCCGAGCAGCTCGGCATCGGCGAACTTATCCCCCGGTCCGGCGTCGCGATCGTCATAGAGGACCTCGAGCCCAGTGGACTGCAGCTCGCCGTAGATGCGATCGGCGAACTGACGCTCGTCGCTGCCCGGTTTGCCGAGCACGACGAGCTCGACGTCGAACGGCGCGATCGAGCGCGGCCAGGAGATGCCCTGCTCGTCGGCGAACTGCTCGACCGCCGCCGCGGCGGCTCGCGCCGGGCCGAAGCCGTAGCAGCCCATCCACACGAGTTGCGCCTTGCCTGACTCGTCCAGGTAGCTGGCGCCGAGGGGTTCGGAATACCGCGTCCCCAGCTTGAAGATGTTGCCGACCTCGATCGCGGGCTCGATGCGGATCGGCACGCCGTTGATGGTGTCGCCGGCGACCACGGTGCGCACGTCGACCGGCTCGAACGGAAAGTCGCGCCCCGGCTGGACGCCCTGCAGGTGGGCGTCGGTCTGGTTGGCGCCGACGACGTAGACCCCGCCCGCGGTGGGGTCAATCGCCGCGTCGAGCAGCACGGGCATCTGGGCGCCGACGGGGCCGATGTAACCGGGCGGGCCGAGGCGCTCGGCGATCTCGTCCGCCCTCGCCGGGCGAAACGGTCCGCCGAGCGTGTTCTGAAGCTTGATCTCGTTGACTCGGTGGTCGCCGCGGACGACCACCAGCCGCATCTCGGAGTCGTCACCGGACACGACAGGAAACGCCTTCAGCGTGGCGCCGGCGGAGACGCCGACCTGGCCGACAAGCGCGTCGATCGTGGTGGCGCCGGGTGTCTGGACGAGCTCGGGTCCATCGAGCGGAGCGGGCAGGTCGACAGGCTGAGCCTCGGCGGACGCGATCTCGACGTTGGCGGCGTACCCGGGAGCCAGCGCGACGTCATTCTCGCCCGCCGCGCACGGCGCCATGTACTCGTCGGCACCGTAGCCGCCCATCATCCCCACGTCGGACTTCACGCGGTACCACTCGATGCCGATGCGATCGAGGCTGCGCTCATAGGCGTCGGCGTGCAGCGCGTAGCTGGCATCCAGCCCCTCGGCGTCGCGGTCGAAGGTGTAGGAGTCCTTCATGATGAACTCGCGGGTACGCAGCACCCCGGCTCGCGGCCGCGGCTCGTCGCGCTCCTTGACCTGGAAGTGGTACAGGATCAGCGGCAGGTCGCGATAGGAGCGGACGGCCGCCGCGACGTGGCCGGTGACGATCTCCTCGTGGGTCATGGCAAGCACCATGTCGGCGCCGCGGCGATCCTGGAGCTTGAACAGCTCGTCGATGTCATACCGGCCGGTCTTCCGCCACGGCTCGGCGGGATGGAGCACCGGCATCAGCATCTCGTGGCCCCCGATGGCGTTCATCTCCTCGCGGACGATCTGCACGATCCGCTCATGGACGCGCCATCCCGCGGGGAGCCAGGACCACAGGCCGGAGCCGACCTGGCGGATCAATCCGGCGCGCACCATCAGCTTGTGCGAGATCGCCTCGGCATCGGCCGGGGGCTCGCGCTCGGTGGGCAGAAAGTAGGCGGACAACCGGGTCACGACGGCGAAGCCTACTCGGCTGATGACGCGCTCAGCCGGCGGGGTATGTTCTCTCCTACAGGCTGAAAACAAGCGATGACAAGGAGCCCGTGATGGCGTATTCCGTTCCGGATCTGCCCTATGACTACAACGCGCTCGAGCCGCACATCGACGAGGCGACGATGCGCGTGCACCACGACAAGCACCATCAGGCGTACGTGGACAAGGTCAATGCGGCCCTCGAGGGCACCGAGTGGGCCGACAAGCCGATCGAGGACGTGCTCAAGAACCTGAGTTCGCTTCCGTCGGGCAAGCAGGCCCCCGTCCGCAACAACGGCGGCGGCCACTACAACCACTCGCTCTTCTGGGAGTGGCTCTCCCCCAATGGCGGCGGCCAGCCCGGCGGCGCGCTCGGTGCGGCGATCGACTCGACCTTCGGTTCCTTCGGCGACTTTCAGGCCAAGTTCAAGGACGGCGGCGTCAACCAGTTCGGCTCTGGCTGGTCGTGGCTGGTGCACGACGGCTCCGGACTCGCCCTGGTCTCGACGGCCAACCAGGACAGCCCCATCTCCGACGGCAAGACCCCCCTGCTGGGCGTCGACGTCTGGGAGCACGCCTACTACCTCAAGTACCAGAACCGGCGTCCGGACTACATCGACGCCTTCTGGAACGTCGTCAACTGGGACAAGGTCGCCGAGCTGTTCAGCGCGGCCGGCTAGTCCCGCTGGGATCGACGCATCACTGTGTCCCAAGCCGCTGCGCTTGGGACACACCGCTGCGGCGTGTCCTCAAAGGCGAAGGCAACGAACGCGGGGTGACACCGCGCCGCCCCTTGAAGGTGGAGGCCGATAGAGGACAAATAGTTGCCAGGATCGGCCACCTGCCCGATGGGCAGCACGCGCCGCGTCGTGCCGCGCCGGCGCGCCTTCGGCGTCAGACCCGGGTGAAGCGGCGCCCGGTGACCGGTGAGACGGATTCGTCGAGGCGAACGGGATCGCTCGTGGTGGCGTCAGTCTCGGCGTCGCGCGCGGCGGCCGCCTCCATCGCCGCCAGGCGCTCGGGCGTCATCGCGGTGGCGTCCTCGTTCTCGGCCAGCCATGCCCGTGCCTCGGCGGCGGCGGCCTCGTCACGGATGACCTTCTTACCGGCCGCGTAGTACTTGTCGATCTCGGCGAACAGCTCGTCGACGAGATTCTCGGTGCGCACCTTGCGGATCATCTCGCCCTTGGAATAGATCGCGCCGGCATCCTTGGCGCCGGTGATCCCGAAGTCGGCGTGGCGGGCCTCGCCGATCCCGTTGACGGCACAGCCGAGGACGGAGACCTCGATCGGGTCGTCGTAGTCCTCCAGGCGGCGCTCCACCTCGGCGACGACCGAGTCCATGTCGAACTGCAGACGACCGCAGGTGGGGCAGGCGATCAGCACCGGGCCGCGCTCGCGCAGCTTGAGCGCCTTGAGGATCTCCCAGGCGACCTTGACCTCCTCCTCGGCATGGAAGGTCGAGAGCGAGATCCGGATCGTGTCGCCGATGCCGTCGGCGAGCAGCGTGCCCAGCCCGACGGCCGATTTCAGCGAGCCCGACCACTTGGTGCCCGCCTCCGTGACGCCGAGGTGCAGCGGATACGGGATCCGCTCGGCGAGAAGCCGGTTAGACGCGATCGTGTTCGGCACCGAGGTGGATTTCATCGACACCTTGAAGTCCTGGAAGTCCAGCCGCTCCATCAGCTCGACGGTCTCGACGGCGGCGGTGACGAGCGCCTCGACCGGGTTGTCGTATTCGAGCTGACGCAGATGAGCGGGCAGCGAGCCCGAGTTGACCCCGACGCGCAGGGGTGTTCTGACCTGCTTGGCCCTGGCGATCACCTCGGCCACCTTGTCGGGGCCACCGATGTTGCCCGGGTTCAGGCGAACGCAATGCGCGCCGGCGTCCAGGGCCTTGAGCGCCAGCGTGTGGTTGAAGTGGATGTCGGCGATCACCGGGATCGGCGACTCGCGGACGATCGTCTGCAGCGCCTCGACGTCCTTGTCACGGGGGACAGCGACGCGCACGATGTCGGCGCCGGCCTCCGCCACGCGCCGGATCTGGGCCATCGTCGCCGCCAGATCGGCGGTCTCGGTCTTGGTCATCGTCTGCACCGCGACCGGCGCTCCACCGCCGACCGGCACGGCGCCGACCCTGACCTGACGCTCAGAGGGCATGATTTCAGTGTAGAAGGCCCCGCGGGACCCGGCCGGAGCTTATGGCCGCTCGTCGTCCGCGCGCTCGTCGATGCGCGTCGGCGCCTCGTCGGCTGGCTTGTCGACCGGCGGTGAGGGCATCGCCCGCGTCTCGGCGGTGTCGCCCCCGCCTGCAGGGGGCGGTGTTGAGGGCAGCCTGGGGGTCGCGGCGCCGCCGGGACCGTCAGGACCGTCCGGGTCGATCCCGCTCCGGCGCCGGCGGATCGCCAGCGCGCCGAAGGTCAGCGCCGCCAGGATGAGCACCACCAGGATGATGATCACCGGCGTGGGCAGGAACGAGCTGCCTCCCCCCTTCGAGGACTTGCTCACCGGAGCCGTGCCGTTGTGCTTGCGAGCCGACACGAGCGCGTTCTGGACGACGTCGAAGCAACTCGTGTACTGCTTGACCGACGCCGGCATCACCGACAGTGCGTGGCGCAGTTGGCGTACCGTGTAGGGGTGGGTGAGCGATCCGTTCGCCTGGCAGTCGTTGATGACCGCGTTGCCGGCGGCCAGGGCGGACGGCACCGGAAGCGCGGTGGCGCCCACCGCGGCGGCGGCGCAGATCACGGCGAGCAGGCGTCGAGAGAGGGTCATGGCGCCGCCAAGCTTAGGGCGATCGGTTGCGGAACCGCCTCGTCGAGCCCCACGGGCGCCGGAGCGAGCAACCTCGTCGCGCGGCGGACGATCGTCTGCGGGGTCGCGCTCCAGGGCTTGCGGAGCAGGAGGCGGTCGACCTCGTAGCCGTGCACGATGCGGGTGCCGATCACGCGCATCCCGCGATGCCGGCGCGCCAGCGTGTCCCCCGCCGCGCCGACGATGTCGAGCTCGCGGATCGTCACCGGCCCGGCGGGCAGCGGCGCCGCCCCCGGCCCGGCCCACGGGATACCCGGCAGGTAGATCGACAGCGGGCCGGTCGCGAACTGCCCGTCGTAGGCGACGATCGCCCGGGGAGCCGACGAATGGCCGAGCGCCGCCGCGACGCCACGCCAATCCTTGCGCTGAAACGCGGGATCGGACTGGATCTTGAACTGCGCCCACAGGAACGTCGCGGCCAACACGACGGCCAGTGCGGCTCCGCCCGCCCGTGCCCGCGGCGCCGTGCAGGCAGCGCCGATCACGAGCGCCAGCGGAAGCCAGGCCGGCATCAGCCCCCGCGCCAGGTAGTCGTCGTGGCCGATGAGGGCCAGGCCCAGCGGCACGAGCAGGACGAAGGCGGCCAGCGCCGCGGCCACGCCCGCTCCGCGCAGCTGCCTGCTTCCGGCGCCGACGAGCAGCAGCACGATGACCACGGCAACCAGCAGGGCCGCCCCCAGCAGGCCGTAGCGGACGCCGGAGCTCTGGTAGAGCGTGTTCAGGCCGAAGGTCACCGGTACCTGCTGCAGGCGCAGCGACAGCGGTTGATCGGTGATGAACGCGGCCTTGTTCTGCAACCGGGGCACGACATGCGGGACGAGCGGCGCCAGCACGACCGCCATCGCCGCCAGCGCGGCGACGCCGGCCCGGCTGCGGGCGCGGTACACCAGCGCTAGCCCTTCGGCGGCGATCAGAAAGCCGGCGAAGTACTGCGTGAGCAGGGCGAGCGCCGAGAACACGGCCCACCACAGCAGGGCACGCCCTGTGGGGGCCCGCCACGCGCGGGCAAAACACCACAGCGACGCCGCGCACAGTGCCACGAGGAGCATGTACTCCCGCGCCTCCTGGGAATACCAGATGAGAAACGGGTTGACGGCCGCCAGCCCAGCGGCGACGAGGCCCGCGCGGGATGAGATCAGCTCGCGGCCACTCAGGTACAGGAGCGGCACGACGGCGATGCCGAGCAGCGCCGACAGCGACCGCAGCGCCAGCTCGCCCGTGCCGAACAGCTTTGCCCACGGCCAGGCAAGCAGCAGGTACAGCGGCGGATTCCACTCCGTGGTGTTCCAGGCATGCAGCATTGCCCCGAACGGCAGCCCCAGTTCGTGGACTGCCTGAGACTCGTCGAGCCAGTAGCTCTGGCTGGTGATGGTGGCAAAGCGCAGAACCGCCGCCACGAGCACGAGCCCGACGAGCAGCTGACCGTCGGCACCGGCGCGAAACGGCCAGCGACGCCGGTACTCGCCTGCTCGCTCCGCGACGACCGAACGGGCCGGAAGGAGCATTGCGGCGGGAGTGTACATCCGGGCGCCGCGCTGCCGGCGGGGGCGAGCAAGGACGCAACTCTTCGTCCGCGCCGCCGTTATCTTCACCCGCTTGCCCGATCGTGGTCTCTGCTCACGCGCGGCCTCTCGCCGACACCTGGCCGCGCCCGCGGTCGCGCTCGTCGTCGTCCTGGCGGTGCTCGTCGCCGGCTGCGGCGGCTCCACGCTCAAGCCGGCCAGCCGCAGCCAGGCCGTGACGCTGAAGTAGTCGGCGGCCGTCGGCCCCCTCCGCTAGCCTCGGCGCACGTCCGGCCTGATCGTGCCGACGACCTGACCCTGACCGCGCCGAGGTGACCGCTTCTCAGACCGCGGCGCGCAACTCTCACTTCCTGGAGCTGTTATCCCAACCATGCCCAAGATCAGATTCCTCTCCCGTCGCGTCACCACGGGCGCGATCGGCGCCGCCGCGGTCGTTGCCGGCCTGACGGCCATCCCCGCGGCCTCGGTCGCCAAGACCAACCAGATCGCGATGATCCAGGACGGCGGCGATCTCACCGATCCGCAGGGGACCTTCCAGGAGTTCCGCGCGCTGGGGGCCAACACGGTGCGCATCATCGTCAACTGGAACAGCGTGCTCTCGAGCTCTGCGCAGGCCTCGAAGACCAAGCCGAAGGGCTTCAACGCCTCGGACCCGAACGCCTCCCAGTACGCCGGCTGGGGCCAGTACGACGCCGCCGTCAAGGCGGCCAAGCAGTACGGCATGAAGGTGGACTTCACGGTCACCGGCGGCGCGCCGCGCTGGGCCGAGGGCAAGGACATCCCCAAAGAGGGGATCAAGGAGCTGAGCTTCGCGTGGAAGCCCGACCCGAAGGCCTACGGCCAGTTCATGTCGGCCGTGGCAACGCGCTATGACGGCAGCTTCAAGCCCAAGGGCCAGAGCACGGCGCTGCCGAAGGTGAGCTTCTGGGTCATCTACAACGAGCCGAACTTCGGCCAGGACCTCGGTCCGCAGGCGACCAACACCTCCCGCACCCTGATGGGGGCAGCCCTGTACCGGGGGATCGTCGACGCCGGCTTCAAGGCGCTGCAGGCGCACCACGCCCACGACACGATCCTCATCGGGGAGCTGGCCGCGCGCGGCTTCTACCTCAGCAACGGCAGGCACTCGAGCGGTGCTCCCCAGGGCTATCCCGGCAACTATGGCCAGACGCGGGCGCTGTACTTCCTGCGCGCGCTGTACTGCATCGGCACCAACGGCAAGCCGCTGCGCGGTACGGCGGCGACGACGGTGAGCTGTCCGACGAGCAGCAAGGGATTCCGCAACGCCCACCCCGGCCTGTTCAAGGCCTCGGGCTTCGGCGACCACCCGTATCCAGGGAACGGAACGCCCCTCAACGACGGCAAGACGGTCGACTACGCGACGTTCCCGGAGCTGGGCAATCTCGCCGCGACCCTCGACAAGGCCAACCGGGCCTACGGGTCGTCGAAGAAGTACGCGATCTACAACGACGAGTACGGCTACATCACCAACCCGCCGAACGGCGGCCCTCCCGGCTACGTCTCGCCCGCCAAGGCGGCCGAGTACATCAACTGGGCCGAGTACCTGAGCTGGAAGAGCCCCCGGATCGCCAGCACCATGCAGTATCTGCTCAAGGACCCACCCAAGAACAAGGGTGCGTACTCCGGGTTCGCCAGCGGGCTGGAGTTCCTCAACGGCCAGCACAAGCCCGGCTACGACGCCTACCGCCTGCCCGTGTACATGCCCAAGACGTCGGTCAGCAAGGGCAGCGCGGCCGAGGTGTGGGGCGCGGCCCGTCCGGCGCCTTTCCTCACCCGTGACGGCGCGCAGGGCGTCACCATCCAGGTCAACGGCAAGCCGGTCCAGACCGTCACGCCGGGCAAGGCCGGCGGTTACTTCGACGCCAAGGTGAAGTTCACCTCAAGTGGGACCGTGCGGCTGGCCTACACGTACCCCAATAGCGACAGCCTGCTGCCGATGAGCGATCTCGGCACGACGGTCTACAGCCGTTCTTTCAAGATCAGCGTGCATTAGATACCGAGCATCGGGAATACTGGGGCGGTGGCGTTGCCATCGCCCCAGTTGCTCGCGCGCCTGCAGCAGATCTGCGGTCGCGACTACGTGCTCACCCACGAGCACGACCTGGCCACCTACCGCTCCGACGGGCTCCTGCACTACCGCCAAGTTCCGGCGGTCGCCGTGCTCCCCGAGACGGGCGAGCAGGTCCGGCAGGTTGTCGCCGCGTGCTTTGAAGCCGAGGTACCGTGGGTCGCCCGGGGGTCCGGCACCGGCCTCTCCGGCGGAGCCCTGCCGGTGCAGGACGGCGTGCTCATCGTCCTCTCGCGGATGCGGCGCATCCTCAAGGTCGATCTCGACGACGGACGCGTCGTCGTGCAACCCGGCGTGACCAACCTGGCCGTCTCGAGGGCCGTCGCCCCCACCCACTTCTATCCGCCCGATCCCTCCAGCCAGATCGTCTGCTCGATCGGCGGCAACATCGCCGAGAACTCGGGGGGCGCGCACTGCTTCAAGTACGGCTTCACCACCAACTACGTGACCGCCCTGGAGATCGTGCTCTCCGACGGCTCGGTCGTTGATCTGGAGCGCGACATGCCCGGCTACGACCTGCTGGGTGCGTTCGTCGGCTCCGAGGGCACCCTCGGCGTGGCAACGGAGATCACCCTGCGGGTCGTCCCGGCGCCGGAGAGCGTGCGCACGATGCTCGCCTTCTTCACCGACACCAGCGACGCCGGCGACGCCGTCTCGGCGATCGTCGACGCCGGGCTCGTGCCGGGCGCAATCGAGATGATGGACTCGCTCTCGATCGAGGCCGCCGAGCAGGCGACCGGCGCGGGGTATCGGCTGGACGCCGGCGCCGCGCTGCTCGTCGAGCTCGACGGTCCGCGGGAGCAGTGCCTGGCCGGCCTCGAGCAGCTGACGACGCTGTGCGCGGAGGCGGGCTCGCTTGACGTCCGGATCGCTCAGTCCGACGAGGAGCGAGACCTCATCTGGCGCACCCGCAAGGCGGCGTTCGCCTCGATGGGACGCATCGCCCCCGCCTACTACGTGCAGGATGGCGTGATCCCCCGTACCCGCCTGTCCGAGGTGCTGCGCCGGATCGACGGGCTCGCCGAGGAGTACGGGATGCGCGTGGCCAACGTCTTCCACGCCGGCGATGGCAACCTCCATCCGCTCGTCTGTTACGACTCCGCCAAGGAGGGCGAGGCCGCCCGGGCCGAGGAGCTGTCGGGGCTGATCATGAAGACGTGCGTCGACGCGGGCGGCTCGATCACCGGCGAGCACGGCGTGGGCGTCGACAAGAAGGCCTACATGCCCTCGATGTTCTCCGAGCCCGACCTCGACGCCTTCCAGCGGCTGCGGTGCGCGTTTGACCCTCACGGCCTCGCCAATCCCGGCAAAGTGATGCCCACACCGCGGCTCTGCGGCGAGGTTCCCGGCCCGTATCGAGAGCATCCCCTGGAGCGCGCGGGGATTGCCGAGCGCTTTTAGAAATGATGACAACGGCCACCCGACAGGCACCCGAGACCTTCGAGGACGCCGCGGCGGCGCTCGCCTCGGCCACGGCCGCCGGCCAGGCCGTGCGGATCGTCGGCGCCGGCTCCAAGCTCGGCTGGGGCAACCCGGAGCCGAACGGCCAGGCCGCCGTCGAGCTTCACACCACCGGCCTCGACGAGATCGTCGAGCACAACGCCGGTGACCTGACCGCGATCCTCCAGGCGGGCGTTCCGCTGGCCGTCGCCCAGCGGACGTTCGCCGCCGCCGGGCAGATGCTGGCCCTCGATCCTCCGCTCGATCCGGCGCCGACAATCGGTGGGGTGGTCGCCACCGGCGACAGTGGGCCGCTGCGCCACCGCTACGGTACGCCACGCGACCTCGTGATCGGAGCCACCGTCGCGCTGTCTGACGGGACGATCGCCTCGTCCGGCGGCAAGGTGATCAAGAACGTCGCCGGCTATGACCTGGCGAAGCTCTTCAGTGGCTCGTTCGGCACGCTCGGCCTGATCCTCTCGATCAGCGTGCGCCTGCACCCCCTGCACGAGGACAGCTGCACCGCGGTGGGAGCGACCGGCGACGCCGACGCCCTCCAGCGGGCCGCGGTCGCCCTCGCGGCCTTCCCGGCCGAGTTCGAGGCGCTCGACATCGCCTGGCGCGGGGGCCGCGGCGGAGTCCTCGCTCGCTGCGCCGGCGGCGAGTCGGCGCGGCGCGCCCAGCGGGCCGCTCGCCTGATCTCCGACCTGGGCCTCGAGCAGGTCGACGTGATCGAACCCGACGGGCAACTGTGGGAGCGTCAGCGCGCCGGTCAGCGATCGGCCGACCAGGTGCTCGTGCGGGTGGCAGCTGCGCCGAGCGCCCTGGCCACCGTGCTGCACGCTGCCGATCGTGGCGACGCTACCGTCGTCGGCCGCGCCGCGGTCGGTCACAGCTACCTCGAGCTTGCCCCCGAGGACGTGGCCGGCCTTCGCGACCGGCTGCCCGCCGGGGCGGTCGCGATCGTGTTCGACGCGCCGGCGGGGGCGGACCTCGACCGCTGGGGACCGGTGCCTGCTCCGGCGCTCGACCTGATGCACCGCGTCAAGCGGCGCTTTGATCCCGCCGGCACGTGCAACCCCGGACTGTTCGTCGGAGGGATTTGATGCCCGCGTTCGACGCCCACCGCCCGCCCCAGCCCGATCTCATCGACGACTGCGTGCACTGCGGGTTCTGCCTGGACACCTGCCCGACGTACGTGCTGTGGGGCGCGGAGGCCGATTCCCCGCGCGGGCGGATCGTGCTCATGAACGACGGCCTGGACAGCGCCGCGACGATGTCGGATGAGATGGTCACCCACTTCGACCGCTGTCTGGGCTGCATGGCGTGCGTGACCGCCTGTCCCTCAGGGGTGCAGTACGACCGGCTGATCGAGCGCGTTCGGCCCCAGGTGGAGCGCAATCACGAGCGCAGCGCCGGTGAGCGGGCCGTGCGACGGCTGCTCTATGAGACGTTGCCGCACCCCAAGCGCCTGCGGGCGCTCGCGCCGCTGCTGGCCGCCGGTCGCCGGATCGGCGTGGAGAGCCGCCTGCCCGAGCGCCTTGCCGTGCTCGCCAAGGTGGCTCCGCGCGCCCCCACCGGCGCGGCAAAGCTCGGGGTCCCCGAGCGCACGCCGGCGGTCGGCCCGCTGCGCGGCCGGGTCGGGCTGCTGCTCGGCTGCGTCCAGCGGATCTTCTATCCCCATGTGCACCAGGCGACGGTCCAGGTGCTGGCCGCCGAGGGCTTTGACGTGCTCGCCCCGCGGCTGCCCGACTGTTGCGGAGCGCTGGAGATGCACGGCGGGGCCGAGCCGTCGGCCAAGCGGCGCGCGCAGGAGACCATCACAGCGTTCGCGGCCGCCGGAAATCTGGACTACGTGGTCGTCAATGCCGCCGGCTGCGGCTCGGCGATGAAGGACTACGGCGATCTGCTTGCGACCGATGAGGCGCGCGAGTTCTCGGCGCGGGTGCGCGACGTGTCAGAGCTCCTGGGCTCAATCGAGCCGCGTGCGCCGCGCGGTCCGGTGCCGCTGCGCGTCGTCTACCACGATGCCTGCCATCTCGCCCATGCCCAGGGGGTGCGCGCTGAGCCCCGTGCGTTGCTCGAGGCAATCCCAAGTCTCGAGCTCATCGAGGTCGGCGTCGAGCGCGACGTGTGCTGCGGCTCGGCGGGGATCTACAACCTCGTCCAGCCGGACGCCGCCGGCGCACTGGGCGAGCGCAAGGCCCGCAACCTGATCGACACCGGCGCCCAGGCCATCGCCGCCGGCAATCCCGGATGCGCGGCCCAACTCGACATGCATCTCCGCAACCTCGGCTGCCCACTCCCGATCCACCATCCCGTCGAGCTCCTCTCGCGGTCGCTGACCGCCGCGGCGAACCGGTGACGATGATGCTGGTGCTGCGTGGATTCACATCGAGCGCCGCGGCCGTCCTCGTCATCGCCCTCGCCGGCTGCGGTTCGTCCGCCTCGACGTCGACGCAGTCCGCCTCGTCAGCGACGTCGGGGGCGAAGAAGAGCGCCGCGCCGAGCGTCCTGCGCACCGCTCCGGCGCCCGCTGCCGGCGGGGACGCCGCCCGCCCCCGCGGGGCTGGCCCGGACGGGCGGCTACGACACCTATGAGCTGTGCCACGGCGCCTGCGCCGGCCACGTACCGGCGTCCCTGCGCCGCCCGCTGCATCTCCCCCGCTCCGGCGGGTCCAGGGGCTGCTCGGTCTCGGCCGGCGGGACACCGGTGTCGATCGCCGGAGGGCCGCGGCTGACCGCGCAGCGGTTCGTCGGCAGCGACTGGCTGGCGGCACACGTCACCTGGCGTGCCGCCGTCGGATACCACGGCCCGCTCCTGATCCGCGGCCGGCGACTCGGCGGCGCCGGGGTGGTCGGCTTCGGCGAGGGCCACCGACCCTACGACGAGCTGCAGCTGCTCGACTCCGGGCGGGGCCAGGCGACGACGAGCGGTGGCGGCCGAGCGTGGCTGTCGCTCACCCGCGTCCAGCATCCCGGCTGCTATGCCTACCAGGTCGACGGCACCAGCTTCTCGCGGGTGATCGTCTTCCGGGTGCGCGCTTAGCGTTCCCTCAGCCCGCGTACATCCGGTCGATCTCGGCGGCGTACTTGGCGGCGATCGGCTTGCGCTTGAGCTTGATCGTCGGGGTCAACTCGTCGCCCCCGGGCAGCCAATCGCCGGCGATGACGGTGAACTTCTTGATCTGCTCCACCCGTGCCAGCCGCGCGTTGGCGGCGTCGACCGCGGCCTGCACGGCCTCGATCACCGCCGGCTCGGTCGCCAGCTGTGCCAGCGATCGACCGCTTAGGTGGTTCTGAGCGGCCCAGGCGGGCGCGAAGTCGGCATCGAGCACGATCAGCGCCGTGTTGTACGGACGGCGGTCGCCGATGCAGCAGGCCTGTCCGATCAGCGGGGAGCTCGACTTGATCGCCGCCTCGATGTTGGCCGGCGACATGTTCTTGCCGGCGGCGTTGATGATCAGCTCCTTCTTGCGATCGACGATCGCAAGGAAGCCGTCGTCGTCGATCGTGCCGATGTCGCCGGTGTGCAGCCAGCCGTCGTCGTCGATGGCCTCGGCGGTCAGCTCGGGCTGGTTGCGATAGCCCGACATCATGAACTCGCCCCGGCAGAGAACCTCGCCGTCGTCGGCGAGCGCGAGCTCGACGCCCGGGGCCGCCGGTCCCACAGTCCCGATTCGCACCGCGCCCGGGCGGTTGACGGCGCCGACCCCGCAGGTCTCCGACATGCCCCAGAGCTCGGACAGCTCGATACCCAGCGCGTGGAAGAACTCCAGCACGTCGACCGGCGTGGGGGCGGCGCCGACATTGACCGCGATCACCTGGTCGAGCCCGAGCATCTCGCGGAGCTTGGAGAACACCTGCTCGTCGGCGGCGGCGACCTGGCGCTCGAGCTCTCCGGGCACCGGCTCGCCGCGCTGGCGCAGGCGCACACGCTGCACCGCGGCGGCGAGGCCGGCCTCCACGGGCGCGCGCTGCTCCTCGGGCTGGGCGGCCTGCATCGCCTCCAGGCCGGCCTTGAGCTTCTCCCAGATCCGGGGGACGGCGAAGAACCAGTTGGGCCGGACCTGCGGCAGATAGGAGAGGATCTCGCGCGGATCCGGGGCGCAGGTGACGGTGCCGGCATAGATGACCGGGATGTAGTGGTGGGCCATCCGCTCGGCGATGTGGGCCGCCGGCAGCCACGAGATGACCCGCGAGCCCGGCGGGAACTCCATGATCTCGCGGACACCGAGGGCAGAGAACATCACGGCGTGGTGGGTGAGCTGAACGCCCTTGGGCGGCCCGGTGGTGCCCGAGGTGTAGATCACCGTCAGGACGTCCTCGGCGCGGACCTCGGCGGCGGCGGCCGCGCCGTCGAAGTCGGGAGCTGAGCCTTCGACCTCGTCGAGAGTGAAGACGCCCGCCGGGGCGTCGCCGTCGACGACGATGACGTGCTCGAGACCCGGCAGGTTGGCCCGCGCCTGGAGCATCACCGGCAGGAAGGCCTGCTCGACGATCGCCACCCGCGCCTCGGAATCGGTCATCAGATATTCGATCTCCGGCGCCGGATATGTGGTGTAGACGGAGAACGGGGTCGCGCCCAGGGTCACGGCGGCGAGATCGGCAATGTGGAACTCCGGGCGGTTGGCGAGCATGATCGCCACGCAGTCGCCGCGGGTCACACCGAGCTTGGCCAGCCCGCCGGCGAGCGCGTCGGCCCGCACCAGCAGCTCTGACCACGTCAGTGAAACGCTGTCGTCGGGCATCCGCACGGCGACGAGGTCAGGGTGCTCGGCGGCCGTACGCCGCAGGGCCTCGGTCAGGGTCGTCGCGTCGACCGCCTGGCCTGCCGTGGCCGTGGTGATGCTGCTCTCCATGCTCTCCTCCGTGTCCGTGCCGGCCAGTGCGGCGTCTACGCTACCGCACGTCGAATCGGGCGCCACCCTGTCGGGAAGCGCCCGGAACACGGGCCGCCCTCGGGCGGTGGCGCGAGATCAAACCTGTGGATCATCTCCGGAGGTCCAGAACCGTCGACCTGCGGGCTCGTGAACCTCCTCGGCGGCACCGTCGGGCGACCATCGCACCGACCGCCGGCCGCCGTGATCCTCGGCGACGGCGATCGCCCACTCCGGGCCAAGCTCGTCGATCAACAGGCGCCAGACGCGTTCCATCTCGGACGCATTGGCGGCCCAGTCCGCCTCGCGCGGCGGATCGGCCGGGCCCGGCAGCATTCTCGCTGCGACATCCTCCGCGTGCATCTGCCGCTCCGAGAGTCGCTCCCAATCGGCCGCCCAGGAGCGCACGCGGGCGCGCACCGACTCGGCGATCGGGAGCCTGTCGAGATCGACCATGCTGCCCGTCTCGTAATCCCACAGCGGATCAGCCCGGTAATCGGGATCGAGCAGCAATCGGCGCTTCGCGGTGACAGCCACTACAGGAAGAACGTGGCGCAGTTGTCGTACGCGGTGATGATCCCCTTCTCTATCCCGTCAGCGAGATGGGTCGGATTCTCGACGACTCTGAAGGTGCAAACGTCTCCGTTGAGCCGCGAGTCCGCGATGTAGGTGCGTAAGTACACCACTGCGCTGGGCTCGCGCGAGATGTGCTGAGGCTTGAAGACCGTCTCCGTGATCAGGCTCTCGGTGGTCGACGTATATCCATGCTTTTGCTTGATGTGCCGATATCCGAATCCGTTGTTGCCCCAGCGCAGCACGATCTCAGCGGGTCCCTGCGGAGCCTTGGCGGCACGTCCGGAACGAGGCCGGGACGCGACGGCCACATACGGGTTCTGAAACGTCTTGTAGACGGCGTAGGTACCGGGTCTCCCCCGCGCGTGGTTTCGGATCGCTACGTGAGAAGCTTGCGCGCCCGGCGGCGCCGCAAGGGCGACTGCTGGACACGTCACGGCGATCGCACCGATCACGCCCAGCGCCACACTCAGCCGATAACGCCGCTGACGGGCAACCTCGCGCATCGCCGCCTCCTATCTCAATCCGATGCTCGTCCCGGTCAACGACGATAGATCATTGCTGAGGCCCACGAGGAACACCAAGATCACCAGAGCGAACCCGACGAGTCCGGCTCGCTCCATGACGGCGAAGGATATGCGGCGTCGGCGTAGCTTCTCGGCCACCGCCCAGAAAACATGTCCTCCGTCCAAAGGGAGGAACGGGAACAGATTGATCACGCCGAGCGACAACGAGATCAGTGCCAGCACGGTCAGCCCTTGGGTTGCGCTGGTCGAGAACGAAGTCTGGGTGCGATGGTAGGCGCCCACGACGCTTGAGAGCTGCCGTCGTTCCTGTGGTTCGAAAATCTGGACAAGCGTGGAAACCGTCCGGCGAGTCACATACCAGAGATACGACGCGCTGAGCGAGCTCGCGCTCGCGATGCCGACGGCGTGATGGACGGTGTCGAATTCGAAGCCGAGCACAGGCTGCCCGGACGCCTTGCTGTAACGGGGCCGGATCGAAAACGTCGTCAGCACTCCGTCGCGACGCACCACGACGCGCGCGGCAGTAGCCGCCGTGCAGCCGTCGACCGCACGCCCAGCGCAGTGATGCCTCTCGATCGCGGCCCGAAGACTGTCGGTCGATCCAGCTCTTCCGTCGACGGAGACAATCTGATCCCCGGGTCGCAGCACGCTCGACGCCGGCATCGCCGCCTGCACGGAATGGATCCGAGCCACGGGTATGTATTCACCGGAGCTGACGTAGAGACCAGCCACGATGACAAACGCGATCAGGAGGTTGACCGCCGGACCGGCGAGGATCGTGGCCACTCGCTTCCACACGGGCTGGTTGTAGTAGGCACGGTGCGCGATCTCCGGCGGAATGTCCTCCTCCGGGTTCATGCCGGTGATCTTCACGTAGCCGCCGAGCGGAATCGCGCCGATGCCGTACTCCGTCTCCCCCATCTCCGCTTCCAGATCAGCGGCGGGAAGAACAGCGAGAAGCGCTCCACGCGCATGCCCACGGCCTTGGCGACCACGAAGTGGCCGGCCTCGTGCAGGATGATGAGCAGGGCGAAGCCCAGGAAGGCGAGGACGAACGACATAGCTGTCTCGAGTGTGGCAGGCGTCCCGTTAAGCGCCGCTCAAGCGGACGCGAGAGCTTGCACCAGCTCGCCGGCCACGCGGCGAGCCTCGGCGTCGGCGGCGGCCAGCGAGTCGAACGAATGCAGTCGCCGGCGCGGCAGGCGCTCCAGCGTGCGCTCGATCACCTCGGCGATCCCGAGAAAGCGCAGCCGGCCCTGCAGGAAGGCGTGAACCGCCACCTCGTTGGCGGCGTTCAGCGTGCACGGGGCGGTGCCCGCGGCGATGCCGGCCTCACGAGCGAGGGCCAGGCAGCGGAAGGTCTCGGTATCGACGGGCTCGAACGTCAGCTCCCCCAGCTCGGCGAGGTCGAGCGGCCGGACCGGCACGTCGACGCGCTCGGGATAGTGCAGGCCGTAGGCGATCGGCACGCGCATGTCCGGATAGCCGAGGTGCGCCAGCGTGGCGCCGTCGCAGAGTCCGATCAGGCTGTGGACGATCGACTGCGGATGCACGATCACGTCGATGCGCTCGTACGCGGTCCCGAACAGGTGGTGGGCCTCGATCAGCTCCAGACCCTTGTTCATGAGCGTCGCCGAGTCGATCGTGATCTTGCCCCCCATCGTCCACGTGGGGTGGGCCAGCGCCTGCTCGATCGTCACCTCGTCCAGCTCATCGGCGCTGCGGCCGCGAAACGGGCCGCCGGAGGCGGTGAGGATCAACCGCTCCACGGTCCCCGGCGCCTGGTCGGCCAGCAGCTGGTGCAGCGCCGAGTGCTCGGAGTCGACGGGGATGATCTGCGCCCCGGTGGCCTCCGCCAGCTGGGTGACCAGCTCGCCGCCGACGACGAGCGACTCCTTGTTGGCGAGCGCCAGATCGATGCCCTCGCCGAGCGTGAGGACGGTCGGCACCAGCCCCGCCGAGCCGACGATCCCGTTGAGCACCAGGTCGCACTCGGCCTCGGTGATGAGGCGAACCAGACCGTCGGGCCCGGCCAGGACCTCCCCTTCGGTCCACGCCTCGGCGGCCAGGGCGGCGGCGTCGGGATCGGCGAGGACGATGCGGCGAACGCCGTGGGCGCGCGCCTGGGCGACGAGCTCCTGCCAGGCCGAGCCGGCGCTGAGGCCGACGATCCGCAGCTCCTCGGTAGCGGCGCGGGAGACCACGTCGAGGGCCTGGACGCCAATCGAGCCCGTCGACCCCAGGATGACCACACGGCGCGCCATTCGCCCAAGTGTAGGTGGGCAAAATCCGCGTCCTTGATGCGGTCTAGTGCATCACCGAGGTCCACACGTAATAGGCCGCGACCACCGTGAAGATGATCGCGTCCAGGCGATCGAGGGCGCCGCCGTGAGCGCCGAACAGCGAGCCCGCGTCCTTGGCGCCGGCGTCGCGCTTGACCAGCGACTCGAACAGATCGCCGACGGGTCCGAAGACGGCTACCGCCACGCCCAGCAGCAGCGAGTCGCCCTGGGTCATCCAGGTCTCATAGAGGCCGGCCACGAACACCGACATGATCGCCACGAACATGCCGCAGACGAGCCCCTCGACCGTCTTGTTGGGCGAGATCGCAGGGGCCAGCGGACGGCGGCCGAACAGCCGCCCGCCAAGGTAGGCACCGGTGTCGGCCAGGAACGTACCGACCATGACATCGATCAGGATCGCGTTGCCATGGTGGACCTCACGCAGGAGAACGGCGTGCGCGAAGGCCACGCCGATCCACCAGACGCCGAGCATCGTGCCGGCGATGGAGACCGTCGGCGTTCCGCCCCGGCCGGAGGCGATGACCGCCAGGAACGCCACCGGCAGCGTGGCCACGGCGATCTCGAGGACGTCGCGCTCGGTGCCGAAGTGCGCGGCGATGATCATGGCCGCCGCCGACACGAAGCCGACGATCGGCGCGGGGCGCCAGCGCGGCAGCATCCGGTACAGCTCGTGCAGGCACACGAGCGCGATCGCCAGCATGAACAGCGCCCAGGCGAGGCCTCCGAGGTTGACGAATGCGATCGCGACCACCGCCGCCGGAACGGCGACGAGCACCCGGGCGAAGAAATCGGAACGAGCGCCTCGCGGGCGCCGAGGCGCCGGCGCGGCGGCACGAGCCCGTCTCGGGGCCTCGCGCGTGGGGCGGGCGGGCGCATTGTCGCCGCTGGCGCTGCCGCTGCGCCGCCGCGCCGGGCGGTCGCGGCGGCCGGGCGGCGAGCGACGGCCCGACGACATCAGCGCCCCCCGAAGCGTCGCCGGCGGGCGCTGAACTCATCCAGCGCCCGTCCGAAGGCCTCCCGGGAGAAGTCCGGCCAGAGCTCGTCGCAGAAGACCAGCTCGCTATAGGCGGCCTGCCACAACAGGTAGTTGGAGATGCGCTGCTCGCCGCTCGTGCGGATCAAGAGGTCGGGATCGTGCATGTCAGGGGCGTAGAGGTGGGAGGCGAACTCGGATTCGGTGGTCCCGGTAAAGGTTCGCGCCGCGTCGACGATCTCCGCCCGCCCGCCGTAGTTGAAGGCGACGAACAGCGTGATCCGGGTGTTGGCGGCCGTCGTCTCCTCGGCCCACTCCATCCGCTTGATCAGCTCCGGCGCGACGGGATCCGAGCGACGGCCGATGAACCGCATCCGCACCCCCTGCTCGTCGAGCTCGGGCGTCTCGAGCTCGATCCGGCGGGCGAACATCTCCATCAGTGCGGCGACCTCCCGCTCGTCGCGCGACCAGTTCTCGGTGGAGAACGAATAGACGGTCAGCTCCTTGACGCCGAGCTCGGCGGCGTCCCGGAGACGGGCCTTGACGGTGTCGGCGCCGGCCTCGTGACCGGCGACCACCGGCAGGCCCCGCCGCTGGGCCCATCGGCCGTTGCCGTCGGTGATGATCGCGACGTACCGCGGTCGGCCATCTTCCCCGCCCGCCCGCTGGCCGGGCGCGTCGGCCGACTCGTGTGGCGAGGCGGCCGCCACCACTACACCTCGAGGATGTCGTCTTCCTTATGCTTCAGCAGCTCGTCGAGCTCGGAGATGCGCGTGTCGGTCACCTTCTGCAGGTCCACCTCGGCGCGGTGCTCATCGTCGGAGCCGGCCTCCCCGGCCTCCTTGAGCTCACGCAGGTCGTGCATCACGTCTCGGCGAACATTGCGGATGGCGACGCGGCCCTCCTCGGCGATGTTGCGCACCACCTTGACGAGCTGGCGCCGGCGCTCCTCGCTCAGCTCGGGCACGACGAGACGGATGACGTTGCCGTCGTTGCCGGGCGTGAGGCCGATATCGGACTCCATGATCGCGCGCTCAATCGCCTTGATCGAGCTCTTGTCGTAGGGCTGGACGGTGAGCATCCGCGGCTCCGGCGCGGTGATCGTGGCCAGCTGCTTGAGCGGCGTCACCGCCCCGTAGTAATCCACGGAGATGCGATCGAGCAGTGCCGGTGTGGCCCGGCCCGTGCGCACGCTGCCGAACTCGTGGCGGGTCGCTTCCACCGACTTCGCCATCCGCTCGCGCGCGTCCGCCAGCAGCTCGTCGATTAGGTCCGAATCACTCATCCACTCACCTCACGTCGCCCTGCGACCGCCACAGTATCTCAGCCGCCGACCGCAAACCTGGAGAAGCGGCGGATGACGATGTTCTCGCGGGTCTCGGCCGACAGCGCGGCCCGCAGCTCCTCGATCGTCTTGCCCGCGTGCTTGTCCTCGTTGACGTGCTTCTGGCGCAACAGGACGACCTCGTCGAGCCACTTGTCGAGCTTTCCCGTGACGATGCGCTCGCGCACGCTCTCGGGCCGGTCCGCCGCCTGCTCGACGGCGATCCGCTCCTCGCGCTCGCGCTCCTCGGCGGGGACGTCCTCCTCGCTGATGGCGATCGGCGTCGACGCAGCGACATGCAGGGCGACGTCACGCGCAAACTCGACGAACTTCTCGTTACGGGCGACGAAGTCCGTCTGGCAGTCGACCTCGACAAGCGCGCCGATCTTGTTGCCGGCGTGGATGTAGCTCTGGATCACACCCTCGCGCGCCTCCTCGCCGGAGCGCTTGGCCGCCTGGGCCTCACCGCGGGTCCGCAGGAGCTCGACGGCCTTCTCCAGATCGCCGTCGGCCTCGGCGAGCGCGTCCCGGCAGGCCAGCATCCCGGCCCCGGTTCGGTCGCGGAGAGCCTTGACATCCTTGGCGGTGACGGCACTCATGACTGCTGTTCCTCCTGGGCCGCGGCGGGCGCGGCGTCATCGTCGGCGGGCTTGGTGTCTGCGGCCGGCGCCGCCTGGGCGGCGGCGGCGGCGGGCTCCTCGGCCGGCGCTGCCACGGCGGGCGTCGTCGGAGTCTCAGGCGGGGCCGCCTCGGGCTCCACCGGCGGGCCCGGAGGCGTTTGCGGTGCCGGATCCGCGGCGGCCGCCGGCTCAGCTGCAGCGGGTGCGGGCGGCTCAGCTGCAGCGGGTGCGGGCGGCTCAGCTGCAGCAGGCGCGGCCGGAGCCTGCTCGGGCGGTGCTGCGGCAGCTGCTGCAGCGGCGGCTGCCTCGGCCTCCTGGCGAGCCTTCTCCTCGGCCTCCTGGCGGGCGTGCTCCTCGGCATCGCGACGAGCCTGCTCCTCGGCCTCACGGCGGGCGCGCTCCTCGGCCTCCTGGCGCTCGCGCTCCAGGCGGGCGCGCTCCTCCTCGGCGCGGAAGATGTTGTGGCCCTGGCTGACAACGTCGCCGATCGCCCCGGTGATGGCCGCGCACGAGCGGATCGCATCGTCGTTACCGGGGATCACGTAGTCGATCCCCTCGGGATCGCAGTTGGTGTCGACGAGCCCGATGATCGGAATCCGCAGCCGCTGAGCCTCACGCACGGCGATCGCCTCGACCTTGAGGTCGATCACGAACACCGCGTCGGGCACGCGCTGCATGTTCTTGACCCCGCCGAGGTTGGCGCGCAGCTTGGCCAGGTCGGCCTGGGCGGCCATCCGCTCGCGGGTCGGCAGCAGCTGCAGCTGTCCCTCGGTCTCGTAGCGCTCGAGATCGTGCAGGCGCTTGATCCGCTGCGAGATCGTCTGAAAGTTCGTCAGCAGGCCACCGAGCCAGCGATGGTTGACGTAGGGCATGTCAGCGGCTTCGGCGATGTCCTTGACGGAGTCGCGCGCCTGCTTCTTGGTCCCGACGAACAGGACCGTCCCGCCGCGATGCGCCACGTTGGAGGCGAACTCACGGGCGTTCTGCAGCAGCTCTTCGGTCTGCAGCAGATCGATGATGTAGATGCCGTCGCGCTCGCCGAAGATGAAGCGACGCATCTTGGGATTCCAACGGCGTGTCTGGTGGCCGAAATGAACGCCGGCCTCCAACAGCTCCTTGATGCCAACCTCAGGCATTGTCCTGCTCCCTTTAGTAGTGATTACGGCTAGGCCCGCCGTGCCGGGCACGCGGTCCCCGGGTCTGGCCGGGGCAGGGTCGCGATCCGCGCGTTCAGCGGGGTTGACGTCAGATTTAACGATCAGTCTACGCCAGTTTTGGGCATGCTTACCGTTGCAGGACCCAGTGGGTCGTCGTCTTCCTACCACCGGCGGCGACTCGCGGCGCGAACCGAACCTCCCTTCCCCTACCTCCGGTGGAACGGTTCGCAGCAGTACGGCGGGGCGACTTTGGACGGGTCGCCCCGCCGTTTTTCAAATCTCCGTGTGAGCATTGCTCGGATGCTCGCGTCTCATGGCAACCAATCCCAAAGGGCGCGCGCCGCCGATCTGCGCCGCATCAGGAGGTTTCTCACGAAGCGCTCCGGCTCGGGCCGTTAGGCGCCCGCCTGCACCAGCGCGGCTTGGAGGTCATCGGGTAGCTCCGAGCGCACGTCGACAGCCTCCCCGGTGACGGGATGCGTGAACGCCAGCCGGGCGGCGTGCAGGAACTGCCGCGGCAGGCCGAACTCGCCGGCGGTCCCGTACTGGGGATCGCCGCACACCGGATGACCGATCGCCGCCATGTGGACCCGGATCTGATGGGTGCGTCCGGTGTCGAGGACGACGCGGATGAGCGCAGCGCGCGCCAGCAGGCGCTCGATCTCGAAGTGGGTGCGCGCTTCGTGGGGGTCGTCGGTATCGATCGACATCAGCACCCGGTCGCGGCGGTCACGGCCGATCGGGGCGTCGATCGTGCCGGTCCGGGCCGACGGATGGCCCTGCACGAGCGCGACGTACTCGCGGTGCAGCTCGCGCTCCGAGATCAGCCGCTTCAGCGCGCGGTGGACCTCGTCTGACTTGGCCACGACGAGGAGGCCGGACGTGTCGCGGTCCAACCGGTGCACGATCCCCGCTCGCCACGGATCCTCGCCGCCCGCCGCCCGGTCGGCGAGCGCCTGGGAGAGCGTTCCCGTCCGGTGTCCCCGAGCCGGATGGACGACGACGCCGGCCGGCTTGTCGACCACGAGCAGGTGGTCGTCCTCGAAGGCGACCCTGTAGGGCGCCGCCTCCGCCACGGGCCCGGCGGTGTCGGGCGCCCGGGCCGGGAGCACGACCACTCGCTCGCCGGCGCTTACCGAGTAGCGCTTGGGGCGCAGACGCCCGTCGACGGTCACCAGCCCGGCGTCGATCGCCACCTGGGCCTGGGCGCGCGACCCGAGCGGCTCGGAGAGGAAGCGGTCCAGCCGGACGCCGGCGGCCTCGACCGGCACCGACAACTCGAGCTGGTCCGTCGCCATCGTGGTCGCTAACGCCGCGAGGGGCCCTCGAGCACGTACAGCAGGGCCAGCACCCCGAACGTGATCGCCATGTCGGAGACGTTGAATGCCGGCCACAGCGGCAACTTGATGAAGTCGGTCACCGGGCCGTTGACGAGGCGGTCGATGAGGTTGCCCAGCGCCCCTCCCACGAGCAGGCCGGTCGGCACCCACAGCCCGCGCCGGTCGGGGCGCCGGACGAAGTACACGAGCAGTGCGCCGAGGGCGACGAGCGTGAGGACGAGCACGAGCGCGCCGCCGCCGGAGAAGAACCCGAACGCCACACCGCTGTTGCGGACATGGACGAGCGTGACCCCGGGCAGGAACTTGTGCTCGTCGCCGACCGCGATGCCGCTCACGACGAGGTGCTTGGTGATCCGGTCGACGACGACGACGAGCGCGGCCAGCGCCAGCGCCCGGCCGAATGCCGCCAGGCGCCGCGTCGACGGCGCCCGCCGCGCGGATGTCTGGGTCATCGCCAAGCTGCGTCAGCCCGCGATCGCCGAGTGGATCAGCGACTGCGCGACGTACAGGACGATGATCGCGATCATCGGGGACAAATCGAAGGCGCCCAGGGGGGGAATGAACTTGCGAAACAGCCGCAGGTAGGGCTCGGAGACGTCACGCAGGAAGCTCAGCACGGCATCGCTCCAGCGCGAGTAGGGCGCACGCAGGCCGAAGGAGAACAGCAGGTTGAGCAGGATGTAGATGAAGATCAACGCGATGTAGACCTCGAACAGGGCGCTGACGTAGTTGGCGACGTCCGTGCGAACGGTGGCGGCCACGAGCATCATCCGGTCGTCCTCCGCACGCGATCCATCGCTTCCGAGAAGGCGGCCCGCAGCCCACCTCGCTCCAGCGCATCGAGCCCCCGGGCCGTCGAGCCGCCCGGCGAGGTGACCTCGCGGCGCACGGTCAGCGTGTCGTAGCCGCGTTCCTGCAGCAGCGCCGCCGTGCCGGCCATCGTCTCGGCGGCCAGCGAGCCCGCCAGGTCGGGCTTCAGCCCATGGCGCACGGCGGCGTCCACCTGCGCCTCGGCGACCAGGGCCATGTAGGCGGGACCAACCGCCGTCACCGAGGTCGCCGGGTCCATCAGGACCTCGGACACCCTCACGACCGTGCCCAGCCGCTCGAATCGCGCCACCACCTCGTGCTCCAGTGCCGGATCGACCTCGGGGGCCGGCGAGTAGCAGACGATGCCGCGGCGGACCTCGACCGGAGTGTTGGGCTCCATCCGGAACACGGGCACGCCCGGGTAGGCCTCCTGCAGCTCTGCCACGCGGATGCCGCCAAGCACCGAGGCGACAGCCCTGACGTGCCCGGAGAGTTCGGCGGCGACCGCCGCCAGCTGGTAGGGCTTGTGGCAGAGCACGACGAGGTCGGCTTCGCGGGCCACCTCAAGGTTGGTGGCCGCCCGCCCCCCGAGCTCCTGGGCCAGCGCCGCCGCCCGCCCCGAGCCCGAGTCGGAGGCCAGCACGGGGTCGCCCCAGCCACGAGCCATTGCCCGGGCCATGTTGCCCGCCCCGATCAAGCCGACTCTCATACCGACAAATCTACCTGCGCGGGCGTCCGATCCCGCAGCCGGAGCGCTCCGGCGGTTAGGACTGGTTGAAGAAGCCCTTCTCGACCAGCCTCGCACGCTCCTCGGCGGAGACCTCGACGTTGCGCGGGGTGAGCAGGAAAACCTTGTCGGCGATCCGCTGCATCCCCCCGTCCAGCGCATAGGTCAGGCCGCTGGAGAAGTCGATCAGGCGCTTTGACAGGTCGGTGTCGGTGCCCTGCAGGTTGAGGATCACCGGGATCGTGTCCTTGAACTTGTCGGCCACGTCCTGCACGTCGTTGAAGTTCTTGGGGGCCACGAAATGCACGCGCACGTCGCCGCCGGCGCGGCCGTTGGCCACCCGCGCACCGCCCACCGGGCGCAGTGATGTCGTGCGCCTCTCGCTGCCGGAGTCGTCGGCGAAGATGTCGTCGATCTCGTCCCGGCGGCGACGGGTGTTGAGGCGGCGGACGTTGGGACGTTCGCTGTAGCTGTCCTGCAGCTCCACCTCGGGTTCGCTGTAGGGCTCGAGCTCGTCGTCGTCGTAGACCTCGTCCTCGGCGAGGCCGAAGTAGACGAGCGTGCGATGCCAGGTATCTCGAAAGGCCATGTGTTCGTGAGCGTCTTTCGCTGCGACAGCGGGGTTTCCCTGCCGCGATTATGACGCGCCGGCAAACAGGATTGAACCGAGGCGCACGATCGTCGCCCCCTCCTGGAGCGCCACGAGGTAATCCTGAGCTGGTCCCCATCGACAGCTGTGCGAGCCCGTGGCGGTCCGCCAGGTCGCGTAGGGCGGCGAAATATCGGCGGTTGTCCTGCGGTCGGCGGGCCAGCGGCGGCATCGTCATCAGGCCGACCACGCCCACCGGGCAGCGCTCGATGAAACCCGCCAGTTCGGCGGGCGCGATCCCGCTCTTGCCCGCCTCACCGGCGACGTTGACCTCGATCATCACCTGGGTTCTCTCGGTCCCGTGGCGCGCCAGCTGGGCGAGCGCCGAGTCCGAGGCGACCGAGTGGATGTACCGCACGCGGTCGACGACGTCGCGCACCTTGCGGCTCTGCAGCTGGCCGATGAAGTCCCAGGTGAACGCATCCCCCATGGCCTCGGACTTGACCGCGAGGTCCTGGGCGCGGTTCTCGCCGACGAGCGTCACGCCCGCCTCGGCGAGGACCGCCAGCTCCTCGACGGGGACGTACTTGACCGCCGCCAGCACCTCGATGTCCGCCGGATCGCGCCCCGCCGCCTCGATCTGGTCCCGGACGCGATCCAGGTTGGCGCGCACCGTGTCGGCCCGCAGGCCGTGGATCAGGTCAACCACGCCACGCCCGCCTGTCGTCCGGTCACGCCGCCGTCACGCCGATGCGAGTACAGCAGCCCCGGCGGCGCGCACAGCGTGCACAGGCCGATGTCGTGACACCGCGCTCACCCCCGCGGCGAGCAGCTGGCGGCGGGCGATCTCCTTGAGATCGAGGTTGTCCGCCGCGGCGGACGCCCGGGTACTCGGCGAACGCCGCGTGGACCTCGTCTCCGACCTCGTAGCAGCACGGGCCGGCGCCCGGCCCGATCGCGGCCGCCAGTTCGGCCGGCTCGGCCCGCACCGAGCTCCCGGACGGCTCTGACCCCGGCGGCGATCACGCCCCCCTGCAGGCCGCGCCAGCCGGCGTGCAGCATCGCCACCGCCCCACCGCCGGCGACGGCGACCGGCAGGCAGTCGGCCACGAGCGCCGCCATCGCGACGCCGGGCAGGTTGGTCGCCTGACCGTCGACGCGCGGACGCTCGCCCCGGTCGCGGGCGGGATCGGTTTCAGCGGTGATCCGGCGCACCTCGGCGCCGTGCACCTGGTAGGTGAAGCTCGGCTCCGGGGAGCCGATCGCCGCCGGCAGCGCGGCGCGGTTGCGCGCCATCGCCTCGGGATCGTCGTCGGTGGCAAAACCGAGGTTGAGGCTCGCGTACGGGCCGACGGAGTGGCCGCCGCGGCGGGTGGTGAACACCGCGCGGGCGCCGGGCAGGTCGATGGCGAAATGTTCGCCGAGCTCGGTGAACGGCGCCGGGAGCACGCTCGCCAGCCTACGACCGCGCCGCGCCGCAGCGCCTCGGCAAGCTGCTCGTCGCGACCGCTCGCCCGGCCGTCGAGCCGAGCCGACAGCGCCGCCCGCAACCCGGCGCCGATCGCCGGCCCCGGTGTCACCCCCGCCGCCACCAGGTCGTTGCCGTTGATCTCCAGGCCGACGTGGCGCAGTTCCCCCAGCCAGCGCTGCGCGGCCGCCCTCGCCCCCGCGTCGGCCGATCGCTCCGGCGAGCGCCACCGCCTCCACGGGCGCGCCCGCCGCCGCCTCGGCGATCTCCGACGGCCGCCGTGCCGCGGCCAGCTGCCGCGCGAGGGCCGGCGCGCGGTCACCGCGGCGAAGATCGCGTCCCGCCGGCCAGCCGCGAACGCCAGCGCGTCGAGGCCGCGCGCCAGCCGGGCCGGGGCGACTCCGAGCGCGGCCGCCGCCAGCAACGAGCGCGGCCCGGTCGCCGTCGGCGGGCAGCAGCTCGAGTGCTCGCGCCAGCACCTCGCGGTCGGGTGCGGCCATCCCGGGAATGAGCGCCTCGTCGATGCCGAGGCGGTGAAGCTCCTCCAGAGCGCTCTGCGGATCGGCCTCGGCGGCCAGCAGCCGCAGCTCGGTGCCCAGACGCGCGCCGCTGACGGTCGCAAGCGCGCCGTCGTCGATCGCCTTGCCGGCCAGGCCCGCGGTGTGCTCGTCCGGGGCAAAGCCCAGCCGCCCGGCGTAGCGGGCCAGGCGCAACAGCCGGGTGGGATCGTCGCGAAAGCTCGCGTCGTGCAGGACACGCAGGGTGCCCGTGCCGAGGTCGTCCAGCGCGCCGGGCACGGCCAGCAGCTCACCCCGGCGCGCACCCCCCAACCCCAGGGCGAGGGCGTTGACGGTGAAGTCACGCCGGCGCAGGTCCTCCTCGATCGCTGCCGGCTCGACCTCGAGGCAGCGCCCCGGGATGGGGATAGTCGCTCGCGGCGGGCGCGGGCGAGATCGAAGCGCCCGCCATCGAGCACGAGCGTGGCCGTGCCGAAACGCTCGTGGACGCGCGCCGGACGCACCGCCGGCGCCGCTCAGCTCGGCGATCAGCTCGCCGAGCTCGCGGTCGGCGACGAGATCGAGGTCGACGGGCGCATCGCCGCGCAGCAGGTCGCGGACCGCTCCGCCCACCAGATAGACGCCCGTCGGCGTCGCCGAGCGCGTCCAGGAGCTCCCGCGCCGCCGGCAACGCGGCCAGGCGGCCGAGCAGATCGTCTGCAGAAGGAGCCGGCACCCCGCCATCATCGCGCGCGCAGACGACGCCGGGGTCCGCGGCGATCTGCTTACCTTCGCCGCCATGCCAAGCCCTGTTCCGCGGCGATGGCTGCGGCGCGGGCTGATCGCAGCCGCGGTCGTCCTGGTCGCGCTCGGCGTGGCCGTGGCGATCGTGCTCCTGCACAAGCCCGGCAACGTCTCGCACCCCAACGTCCAGTTCACGGCGCCCCGACGACGTCGACGACGTCGACGACGACGACCGCCAAGCGGGCCACGGCACGCCGTCGACACCTTCGTCTGGCCCTGGTACGGCTACAACGGCGGCCGCACCCGCGTCTTCGACACGCCGGCCGCCCTGCAGCCGCCCCTGCACGTCGGCTGGCACTACCGCGACGGCGCCCTGCTGGAGTTCCCGCCGTCCATCTTCCACGAGAGCATGTACCTGCTCGACGACGACGGCTCGGCGCGCGCGGTCAACCTGCGCAACGGCCATGAGCTGTGGAAGCGCAAGGTCGGCTCGCTGGCCGCCGCCACACCCGGCGGTCGCCGCGCAGGCCCGCGAGGTGCTGATGCCGGTGCTCTCCACCAACGGCCACACGCCCGGGAGCGGGCCGGTTCGTGGCCCTGTCGATGAAGACCGGGCGGATGATCTGGTCGCGCCCGCTGGGCGCCGGCAGCGAGTCCTCGCCGATCGTCAACGGGCAGACCGTCTACTACGGCGATCAGGCCGGCAACCTCTTCGCCCGCAACGTGCGCAACGGCCATCTGTACTGGTCCTACAAGGCCGGGGTGCGATCAAGGGTGGCCCGGCGCTCGTCGGCGGCGTCCTGTACTTCGGCGACTACTCGGGCCACGCCTACGCGGTCCGGGCCGTCAACGGCCACCAGGTGTGGGCGGTGGGCACCGACGGTGCCCACTTCGGGTTCGGCTCCGGCCAGTTCTACGCAACGCCGGCGGTCGCCTTCGGCCGCGTCTACATGGGCAACACCGACGGCCGCGTGTACTCGTTCGGGGCGCGCACGGGAGCCCTGGCGTGGGCCACCGGCACCGGCGCCTACGTCTATGCCTCCGCGGCGGTCGCCGACCCCAAGGGGCTCGGGCCGACGCGTCTACATCGGCTCCTACGACGGCAACTTCTATGCCTTCAACGCACAGTCGGGAGCCGTGCGCTGGCGCCATCCCGCCGGCGGCAGGATCTCCGGGTCGGCGACCGTGCTGGGCAACATCGTCTACTACTCGGTGCTCGGCAGCCGGACCACGGCGGGGCTCGACACGGCGACCGGCCGCCAGCGGTTCTCGTTCAACGACGGAGCGTTCACGCCGACGATCGCCGACTACCACGCGATCTACCTCGTCGGCTACAGCAGCGTCTATCAGATGCTCCCGGCGACGCACCGGGCGCACAAGAAGCCGGTGCGCCACCGGGCTCGGCGAGGACCCACCTCACCCACCGCCGGTCAGAACGCGCCACGCACCCGGGGGCGGGAGGGTCACACAGGCGAGCGGCCGCCACACGCCGCGCACGGGCGGCGCAACCATAGCGCCAGACAGGCGGCGCATCGGCCCAAACACCCGTCCAAACAGCACAGAAGTAAGACCTTCCAGCGCGCAAGCGACAGCCCAGCGCCGAGCGCTGTCGACCCCGCTGCTATAGTACTAGGTCTATGCGTTGTCGTAGTGGAAGCCACTGTCAGCAGCCGGCCGAGAAGGGCCGTCGGTTCTGCCCGGAGCACGCGGCAGAGCTCGATCGCATGCGCGAGGAGCTCAAGGATGCCGCGGCCGCTCGTATCGGTCGGGGCCGGCCCAAGCGGTCGTCGACCTGCTGTCGTCCCGGCTGCTACGAGCCGCGCGTCCCGCCCGCCGCGTACTGCGATACGTGCGCCGCGGCCGGCTACGTGGAAGAGGCCGCTTAACCGCGGTCTGCTCGCAGTCGGGCTCCAAACCCCACACAACCGAACACCTGGCCCAGGACGGCTGCTGCCTGCGCGAGAGCACCCGGCGACTGGGTCAGCCCGCCAGCCGGACGGCCACGCCGTCGCGCGCCAGCTGTTCCTTGACCTCGCGCACCGTGTGGTGGCCGTAGTGGAGGATCGAGGCGCACAGGACCGCATCGGCGCCCGCCCCCACGGCCTCGGACATGTGCCCGAGCCGGCCCGCGCCGCCGGAGGCGATGACCGGAACGCTCACCGCGGCGGCGACCGCGGCCGTCAGCGGCAGGTCATAGCCGGCGTTGGTGCCGTCGCGGTCCATGCTGGTGAGCAGGATCTCCCCCGCTCCGCGCTCGACGCCCTCCCGCGCCCAGGCGACGGCGTCGCGTCCGGTCGCTGTTCGGCCCGCCGGCCAGGTAGGCCTCCCAGCTGTGATCGCCGGCGCGCTGCTTGGCGTCGATCGCCAGCACGACGCACTGAGCGCCGAAGCGCCGAGCGAGGTCGTCGATCAGCTGCGGGTCGGCGAGCGCCGCCGAGTTGACCGACACCTTGTCGGCGCCGGCGTCGAGCACCGCCTGGGCGTCCTGGACGGAGCGGATCCCGCCGCCGATCGTGAACGGGATGAACACCTCGTCGGCCGCCCGCCGGGCCAGCTCGACCACCGTGGCGCGCTTGTCGGAGGTGGCGGTGATGTCGAGGAACACGAGCTCGTCGGCCCCGGAGGCGTCATAGCGCGCGGCCAGCTCGACCGGGTCACCGGCGTCGCGCAGGTCGAGGAAGCCGACGCCCTTGACCACGCGGCCGTCGTTGACGTCGAGGCAGGGAATGACGCGCTTGTAGTGCATCAGCCGTCGAGCGCCGCCTGCGCGTCGGCGACCCCGAAGCGCTGCTCGTACAGGGCCGTGCCGACGATCACGCCCGTCAGGTTGACCTGGCGCAGGGCCGCCAGGCCCCGCAGATCGTCCAGCGAGGAGACGCCGCCGGAGTAGATGAACGAGCCGCGCACCGCCTGGGCGATCCGCACGACCTCGTCAAGGTCGGGTCCCGACAGCATCCCGTCGCGCTCGATGCTCGAGTACACGAACCGCGACGCGCCCCGACCGCCCAGCGCCTCGATCGCCGACTCCGCCGGGACCTCGGTCTGCTCGGTCCAGCCGGCCGTCGCCAGCAGGCCCCGCCGGGCGTCGACCGAGACGACGATCCGATCGCCGTGGTCGGCCAGCGCCTGGTCGAGAAAGTCGATGTCGCGCAGAGCGGCGGTTCCGAGCACGGCCCGCGCGGCTCCGGCCTCGAGCACCGCGCGCACCGCCTCCGCGCTGCGCAGCCCGCCGCCCACCTGGACGGGAACCTCCACCCCGGCCACGATCCGGCGCACGTGCTCGAGGTTGACCGGGGCCCCGCTGCGGGCGCCGTCGAGGTCGACGACGTGCAGCATGCGGGCGCCGTCGCGCGCCCAGCGCTGGGCGGCCGCCGGCGGATCGGCGTCGTAGACGGTCTGCTGCGCGAAATCACCGCCGGTCAGGCGCACCGCCTTGCCCTGCAGGATGTCGACGGCCGGCAGGAGGATCATGCGCGCGCGGAGACACCGGCTCCGCCGACCCGCACGTCCGCCGCGCCGCTCGCGCAGCACTCGACGAAGCTGCGCAGCATGCGCAGCCCGTGTCCCGACGACTTCTCGGGGTGGAACTGGACGCCGAAGATGTGCTCGCGGGCGACGACCGTGGCGAACGACTCGCCGTAGGTGGTCGTGCCGACGACATCCTCGGGATGCTCGGGCCGGGCGACCAGCGAATGCACGTGGTAGAAGGCGGCGCCGGCGCCCGGCAGTCCGGCGGTCAGCGGCGACGGCCGCGTGAAGGCGACCTCGTTCCAGCCGATGTGCGGCACCCGCAGCCCCCCGGTCCGCAGCGGCGAGACCTCGCCGGCGAGCAGGCCGAGCCCGGCGGTCGGCTCGAGCTCGACCGAGCGATCGAACAGCAGCTGCATTCCCAGGCAGATGCCCAGCACCGGCGTGCCCTCGGCGGCGCGCGCGCAGATCGGCTCGATCAGGCCGAGCTCGCGGAGGCTGCGCATCGCCGCCGGAAACGCGCCGACGCCGGGGATGACCAGCCCGTCGGCCGCCCGGCAGGCGCTCGGGGTCGCCGGTCACCGCCACGATCGCGCCGACGTGCTCGAGCGCCTTCTGCACCGAGCGGCGGTTGCCCATGCCGTAGTCGACGACGATGATGTTCGCCGGCGCGCTCATACCAGCGTCCCCTTGGTGCTGGGCACCCCGTGCTCGGTGGGGTCGACCGCGGTGGCGGCCCGCAGCGCGCGGGCGAACGCCTTGAACAGCGCCTCGATCATGTGGTGGGCGTTGGTGCCCGTCTCCACGGTCAGGTGCAGGGTCATCCGGGCGTTGGCCGCCACGGCGCGGAAGAACTCCTCGGTCAGCTCGTAATCGAAATCGCCGATCGCCCCCGGCGGCAGCGCGGCGTCGAACGCCAGCAGCCCGCGGCCCGAGATGTCGATCGCGCACGCGGCCCGCGACTCGTCCATCGGGCACCGTCGCCTGCCCGTAGCGGTAGATCCCGGCACGATCGCCCAGGGCCTGATCGAGCGCCTGGCCGAGGCAGATGCCGACGTCCTCCACGGTGTGGTGCGCTCCGGTCTGCAGGTCGCCGCGCGCCCTGACGGTCAGCGGCATCCGGCCGTGGCGGGCCAGCAGGTCGAGCATGTGATCGAAGAAGCCGACCCCGGTGTCGCGCTCACCCTCGCCGGCGCCGTCGAGCGCGAGCTCGACGAAGACCGTCGGTCTCAGCGGTGCGGCGGTCGATCTCGGCGGTGCGGCTCATACCCCGTCATTGTCGCGAATGCGGGCCTCCATCGACTGGGCGTGCAGTTCGAAGCCCTCGGCGCGGGCCAGCGGCGCCGCCGCGCGGGCCAGCGCGGTCGGCCCCGTCGCCGATCCGCACCTCGCTGATGCGCCGGCGGAAGTGCTGGGGCGACAGCGCCGAGGCAAAGCGCGCGGCGCCGTTGGTCGGCAGCACGTGATTGGAGCCGGCGATGTAGTCCGAGAACGCCGTCCCGCTCGTGGCGCCCACGAGCACGCAGCCGGCGTGGCGCACATCCGGTGCCATCGCCTCGGCGCCGGGCCCGACGAGCTGCAGGTGCTCGGGAGCGAACGTCTCGGCGATGGCGAGCGCCGCGGGCAGCTCGGAGACCTGCACGAGCCGGATCACCGCCTGCTCGGCGATGTCCTCGGCGTCCTCGCCGGCGATCCGCTCGCCGAGCGCGTCCAGCAGCTCGCCGGAGTCCGAGATCGCGACCACGAGCGAGCCGCGTTCCATGCTCGGCCTGGGCGAGCAGGTCGAGCGCGAGCGCGTCCGGATCCAGGTCGCCGGGGTCTCCGTCGGCGATCATCAGCAGGTCGCTGGGACCCGCGAACCCGTCGATCCCCACGTGGCCGAACACCTGGCGCTTGGCCTCCTGCACGTACAGGTTGCCGGGGCCGACGATCACGTCGACGGGCGTCACCGTCTCGGAGCCGTAGGCGAGCGCGGCGATCGCCTGCGCGCCGCCCATCCGGTAGACCGACCGACGCCCCGGCCAGGCGGCAGGCGCCCAGCACCGTCGCGTTGACCTCGCCGTCGCGCACCGGGCGGAGCGCACACCGCGATCTCCTTGACCCCGGCCACGCGAGCGGTGATCACGCCCATCACGACCGTGCTCGGGTACGGCGCCCGCCCGCCGGGGACGTAGATCGCCGCCGCGGTCGACGGCGACCTCGCGCAGCCTGACCTCGTGACCGTCGAACGCGACGGTCTGCTCGTGGTGGACGCTCGCCTCGGCGACCCGCATGACGTTGGCGATCGCCAGGCGCAGCCCGTCGCGCAGCTCGTCGTCGAGGCGGTCGGCCGCCGTGTCGAGCTCGGCGTCGGGAACGCGCAGCGCCGACGGCGTGCTGCCGCCGGTGTCCAGCTCCCGGGTGTAGAAGCGCAGCGCGTCGTCGCCGGAGGCGCGCACGCGGGCGATGATCTCGGCGACCTGCTCCTCGACGGTGTCGGGCGGGGCCACGAGCTCGCGCAGCTCGGCGGCGAGCGTCGCCGGATCGCCCGGCCAGGGTCAGGCGCTCATACTGCACTGAGGCGCTCCAGCAGGCCGTCGATCTCGGCCGCGCGCAGCTTGTGGGCCACCGGGTTGGCGATCAGGCGGGCCGTGCAGGTGGCGATCTCCTCGCGGATGACCAGCCCGTTCTCGCGCAGCGTGGTGCCGGTGGCCGTCAGGTCGACGATCGCCTCGACCAGGCCGGTGAGCGGGGCCAGCTCGACCGAGCCCTTGACCTCGACGATCTCCGCCTGGCGCCCGGTGGCCAGGAAGTGCTCGGCGGCGATCCGCGGGTACTTGGTGGCGATCCTGACCACGCCCAGGCGGCGCAGCGCCTCGGCGGCGCGATCCTCGCCGGCGACGCCGGCGAGCACCATCTGGCAGCGGCCGTAGCCCAGGTCGAGCAGCTCATAGACCTCGCGCTCTGACTGCTCCATCAGCACGTCCTTGCCGGTGATTCCGATGTCCGCGGCGCCCGCCTCCACGTAGGTGGGCACGTCCGAGGGCCGCATCGTCACGATTCCCGCGTCCTCGAAGAGCAGCTTGCGGTCGTTGACGCGCACCTCGCGCGTGTCGATCCCCAGCCGATCGAGGAGATCAAGCGTATCCGCGAACAACGCCCCGCGGGGCACGGCGATCCGTAATCCGGTCAACCGTGCCTCGGATGGGTCGGATCCGACTCCTCGGCGGTGAGCGCGATGTGCAGGCGCTCGACGTTGAGCGCGAAGCCGACCGCGGGCAGCGGATGGCCGAAGGAGCCCAGCAGCTCGTCGTAGCGCCCGCCGTTTCCCAGCGGCACCCCGTAGGCGGGGTCGTAGACCTGAAACACGGCGCCGGTGTAGTAGCCGAGGCTGCGGACGAGGCCGAGGTCGAAGATGATCCGCGCGGCGACCTCCGGGGCGAGGCGCGCGTGCACGTCGCGCATTCCCGCCAGCGCCTCGTGCAGCCGCCCCTCGAGTCCCTCGAGCACGCGCCGGGCCGCCGCGGGTGCGGGCCAGCCGCAGCAGCAGCGCGGCGTCGTCCTCGTCGAGCCCGAGCGCGTTCACCTCGCGGTCGACGCCGACGAAGTCCCCGGCGGCCAGTTCGGTGAGGATCACCTCCTGGCGCTCGGGCGACGACGCCGAAGGCCTCCAGCAGCGATGGATACAGGGACGCGTCGCCCAGCCCGACGCGATAGTTCTGCAGCCCGGCGGCGTCCAGCGCCGCGCACAGCACGCCCAGCACCTCGGCCGTCCCGGCCGGGCCCGGGACGCCGATCAGCTCCACTCCCGCCTGCAGGAACTCGCGCGACTGCCCGCGCGACGGGCGCACGCCGCGGTAGGCGTGGGCGGTGTAGCAGAAGCGCAGCGGCGGCTCGACGTGGGCATAGCGGGTGGCCACCAGCCGGGCGATCGGGATCGTCATGTCGGGACGCAGCACGAGCACTCCGCCGTGCTCGTCGAACATGCGGTAGGCGGGCGCCGCGCCGGCGATGTTGGTGCGCTGGAAGGTCTGCTCGTACTCCAGCGCCGGCGTGTACACCTCGCCGAAGCCGGCCTGCTCGAACACGGCGCGCATGCGGTCGGTCATCTCCCGGACCTCGCGCATCTCGTCGGGCAGCACGTCGCGGGTGCCGCTGGGGATGCGGTCGACCCGGGAGGGGCCGAGCGGCTGCCCGGGGCGACCCGCCGCGCTCACGCGGTCAGCGCCCACGACTCAGTCGTGAACGCCTACGGGCGCGTCTTCTAACCGCGTGATGCGCGCGCCGAGGTCGCGCAGGCGCTCGTCGATGCGCTCATACCCGCGGTCGATCTGACCGATGTTGCCGATCTCGGTGACGCCGTCGGCGCACAGCGCGGCGATCAGCATCGCCATCCCGGCGCGGATGTCCGGCGACTCGACCCGCGCGCCCGCGCAGGCGGCGGGGACCGTCGACGATCGCCCGGTGGGGATCGCAGATGATGATCTCGGCGCCCATGTTGACGAGCTTGTCGGTGAAGAACAGCCGGTTCTCGAACATCTTCTCGTGGATGATCACCGACCCGTTGGACTGGGTGGCGAGCGCCAGCGCGATGCTCGTCAGGTCGGCGGGGAACGCCGGCCACGGGCCGTCCTCGACCTTGGGCTTGTGATCGCCGTGGTCGTTGCGGATCTCCAGCTCCTGGTTGCCGGGCACGATGATGTCGTGGCCGTGGACCTCGGAGCGCAGGCCGAGGCGCTCGAACACCAGGCGGATCATCCGCAGGTCGTCGGGGATCGTGTCGCGGACGACGAGCTCGCCGCCGGTGACGCCGGCGAGCGCCATGAACGACCCGATCTCGATGTGGTCAGGCGCGATGTCGTGGGTGCAGCCGCGCAGGCTGCGCCTGGCCGTGGACGGTCATCACGTTGGAGCCGATGCCGTCGATCGGGGCGCCCATCTGCGGCCAGCATCCGGGCCAGGTCCTGGACGTGGGGCTCGGAGGCGGCGTTGCGGATCACGGTCGTGCCGCGCGTCAGGGCGGCCGCCATGAGCGCGTTCTCGGTCGCCATCACCGACGGCTCGTCCATCAGGAAGTCGCACGGACGCAGGCCCAGCGGCGGGGCCGAGCAGGCGGATCTCGCGATGCTGGTTGTCGACGGTGGCGCCGAGCGCGCGGAAGGCGTCGAGGTGCGGATCCAGCCGGCGGCGGCCGATCACGTCGCCGCCGGGCGGGGGCATCTGGCGCTGGCCGAAGCGGGCCAGCAGCGGGCCGGCGAGCAGGAACGAGGCGCGGATGCGCTCGGCGAGCTGCGCGTCGACCGCGGTGCTGTCGACGGTGGCGGCGTCGATGCGGACCTCGTCGGGGCCGAGCCACTCGACCTGCGCGCCGAGCATCTCCAGCAGCGTGACCATCGCCTCGACGTCGGAGATCCGCGGCACGTTGCGCAGGATCACCTCGTCGTCGGTGAGCAGGCAGGCGGCCAGGATCGGCAGCGCGCCGTTCTTGTTCCCGGCCGGCGTGATCGTGCCCGACAGGGGCACGCCGCCTTCGATGACGAACTTCTCCAACTGAATCGGCCTCGCTGTGGTCGCTTGCGAAGGGCGGGTGGAAGTGCCAGTCAGACTAGCTGGTACTCGGGGTGGCACTGCCGGTAGCGGAGGCGCGATGGCCTCGGGGCTCTGAGCTAGGGTAACGGCCATGGCGGAGAGTTCGCGAGCCCAGGCGTGGGACCTGCTTTGCGAATGGACGCAATCAGACTCGCTGCGCCGCCACATGCTGGCCGTCGAAGCGGCGATGCGCGCCTACGCGCCCCGCTTCGACGGCGACGTCGAGCTGTGGGGGCTCACCGGGCTCCTGCACGACCTCGACTACGAGCGCTATCCCGACCTGGAGACCGGCCATCCCCGGTACGCCATGCGCGAGCTCGAGGCCCGGGGCTACCCGCCGGAGCTGGTGCGCGCCGTCGCCTCCCACGCCACCTACCTGGGGGTGTCGCGTGACACGCCGATGGAGAAGACCCTGTTCGCCGTCGACGAGCTGGCCGGCTTCGTGCTCGCCTGCGCCTACGTGCGGCCGTCGGGACTCGACGGGATGACCCCGAAGTCGGTCAAGAAGAAGATGAAGACCCCGGCGTTCGCGGCCGCCGTCAGCCGCGAGGACATGACCGAGGGCGCGGCCGAGCTCGGCGTCGACTTCGACGAGCACCTGCGGATCGTCATCGCCGCGCTGGCCGAGCACAGCGACGAGCTGCTGCCGGCGCATCGTCTTGCCGTCCGCTGCCCCCGTCCTCGACCGCGTCGACCTGGGAGAAAAGGCCCGGAAACCGGGACATATCTCCGACCGCACGGCGATCGCCCGTCCGCCGGCCCGGCGCTGGGCTATGTTGAGGTGGTCATGGCGCTGAAGATCGTGGTGCTGGAGGGCGACGAGACGGGCCAGGAGCTGCTCGAGGAGTCGCTGCGCGTGCTCGACGGCGACCTGCTCGGGCTCGAGCTCGAGCTGCCGCGCTTCGACCTCTCGCTGGAGAGCCGCCGCGAGACCGACAACGGCGTCGTCGAGGAGGCCGCCGCGGCGATGCGCGAGGCCGGCCTCGGGCTCAAGGCGGCGACGATCACGCCCGAGGGCGCCGGCGACGTCGGCTCGCCCAACCGGATCCTGCGCGAGCGCGTCGACGGCAAGGTGATCGTGCGCACCGGCCGGCGGCTGCCCGGCGTGGCCCCGATCGCCGGCGTCCATCACCCGATCTCGGTCGTGCGGATGGCGGTCGAGGACGCCTACGGGGCCGCCGAGTCGCGCGAGGGCGAGCCCGGCAGCGCGCGGCGAGGTCGCGCTGCGGACCGAGCGGATCACCCGTTCCACCTGCCACGCGGTCGCCGAGTACGCGTTTCGCACGGCGGCCAAGATGGGCGCCAAGGTCTACGGCGGCCCCAAGTGGACGGTCTCGCCCGTGTATGAGGGGATGCTCAAGGAGGAGCTCGACGCGGCGGCCGCCCGCCATCCGGAGATCCCCTACCAGCCGGTCCTGATCGACGCCACCTACGCCGGGCTGCTGTCGGGCGCCACCGACGTCCCGCTCGTCATCCCGGCGCTCAACCGCGACGGCGACTGCCTGTCGGACCTCGTGCTGCCGATGTTCGGCTCGATCGCCGGCGCCGAGTCGGTGCTGCTGGCCTTCGACGAGGACTACGACACGACGGTGGCGATGGCCGAGGCGCCGCACGGCACCGCGCCCGCGCTGCTCGGCAAGGACCTGGCCAATCCGCTGGCGATGATCCTGGCCTGCGGGGCGCTGCTGCGCCACGCCGCCGATCGCCACGGATCCGCCTGCGAGCGGGCGTCGCGGGCCATCTACGAGGGCACGCTGGAGACGGTCGCCGCCGGGGTCAAGACGCCCGACCTGGGCGGCCACGCCGGCACCTCGGAGTTCACCGACGCGGTGGTGGCAGCGGATCGCGACCAAGCTCGACGTGTGGTCGTCGCTGGGGACCTGAGCGCGCTGAGAATCGGCCGCGTCGGCGGTTCCGTCCGACCCCCTCCCTACTCTTACGAACATATGTTCCAGTCTTCCGTCAAGCGCCTGAGAGCCCTCCTGACGCTCACCGACGACCTGCTCGGCGATCCGCCGCGCTCGAGCCGCACCCCCACCGCCGGCCGGTGCGCATCGAGCGCGAGCGCCGCCCGGGCTCGGTGTCGCCGCGCGCGATGCACTGCCTCTCCCCCGTCCGCCCGGCGTCCGGCGACGCCTCGCGCGACCGGGTCAGCTGAGCAGCACCGCCGCCGTCAGCGTCTCGCGCGTCCCGCCCGCGGCTGCGCGGCCGGCCGCCCCGAGCGACGCCGCGCTCAGCCGAGCAGGGCGGCCGAACGGCGCGATCGACCCCGGACGGCTCGCCGCTGGGCGTGCCGGAGCCCGAGCCGGCGAGCGCGATCAGCACGGCGATGAACGTGCCCAGGCCGAGGACGACGCAGATCACGGCCAGGACGAACACCTGCGGATTGGCGCGGAAGAAGCGGATCAGCGGCTGCACCGACGCAATCCTGGCAGGTGCTGCCAGAATGCTCGGATGAGTACATCGAACAGCGAAGGCGAGCCCATCACGCAGGCCGGCCTCGTCGCCCTCAAGGCCGAGCTCGGCCAGCTGGAGACCGGGGCCCGGCGGGAGATCGCCGAGCGCATCCTCATCGCCCGCGGCCACGGCGACCTCAAGGAGAACGCCGAGTACCACGCCGCCAAGGAGGACCAGGCCCACCTGGAGACGAAGATCCTCCGCCTGCGCCAGCGCCTGCGCAACGCGGTCGTCGTCGAGACCGACGTCGTCACCACCGACCGCTTCGCCTTCGGCCGCTCCGCCGAGGTGCGCGACGAGGCCACCGGCGAGGTGCACACCTGGTCGATCGTCGGCGCGACCGAGGCCGACCGCGCCGCCGGCAAGCTCTCGGCCGAGTCACCGGTGGCGCGAGCCCTGCTCGACCGCTCCGCCGGCGACACCGTCGAGGTGCCCACCCCGCGGGGGCCGCGCCGGCTCACGATCGAGCGCGTCCTCTGACACCGGACCCAGCACGTCGCTGACCCCGCGCCGCACCGCCCGAGCATGACACGAAAAGACCCCGCCTGTGACGTGCACAGGCGGGGCGTTTTGCAGAAGAACCGGCGGCGACCTACTCTCCCAGGCCCTTGCGGGCCAAGTACCATCGGCGCTGAGGGGCTTAACGGCTCTGTTCGGAATGGGAAGAGGTGTTTCCCCCTCGCAATAGCCACCGGAAACTTGTCAGAGTGCGCGCAGACGCGCGCCCAAAAAGGGTGAGAGACCGCCCCTCGCGGGCCTTCAAAACTACACAGCGCCAATGAACAGGTATCAAAATATCCGTCAAGCCCTCGACCCATTAGTACCAGTCTCCTACAGGTGTTACCACCCTTCCAGATCTGGCCTATCAACCTGGTGATCTTCCAGGGGTCTTACTCCCTCAAGGGGATGGGAGAGCTCATCTCAAGGCCGGCTTCCCGCTTAGATGCTTTCAGCGGTTATCCGATCCGCACGTAGCTAACCTGCGGTGCCCTTGGCAGGACAACAGATACACCAGAGGTGCGTTCATCCCGGTCCTCTCGTACTAGGGACGAATCCTCTCAACTCTCCAACGCCCATGGCAGATAGGGACCGAACTGTCTCACGACGTTCTGAACCCAGCTCGCGTACCGCTTTAATGGGCGAACAGCCCAACCCTTGGGACCTACTTCAGCCCCAGGATGCGACGAGCCGACATCGAGGTGCCAAACCGGGCCGTCGATGTGGACTCTTGGGCCCGATAAGCCTGTTATCCCCGGAGTACCTTTTGTCCGTTGAGCGACGGCGCTTCCACTTGCTACCGCCGGATCACTAAGGCCTGCTTTCGCACCTGCTCGACCTGTCGGTCTCGCAGTCAAGCTCCCTTGCTGCCTTTACACTCTACGCACGATTTCCGACCGTGCTGAGGGAACCTTTGCGCGCCTCCGTTACATTTTGGGAGGCGACCGCCCCAGTCAAACTACCCACCTGTCACTGTCCAGCGCCCGGATTCACGGAACACTGTTAGAGATCCAATACACCAAGGGTGGTATCTCAAGGATGGCTCCACGCCAGCCGCAGCCGGCGCTTCCAAGCCTCCCACCTATCCTGAGCGAAATGGATCGAACCCCAATACCAAGCTGTAGTAAAGGTTCACGGGGTCTTTCCGTCTAGCCACGGGTACTCGGCATCTTCACCGAGACTGCAATTTCACCGAGCCCCTCGTTGAGACAGCGTTCAAGTCGTTACTCCATTCGTGCAGGTCGGAACTTACCCGACAAGGAATTTCGCTACCTTAGGACCGTTATAGTTACGGCCGCCGTTTACCGGGGCTTAGTTTCGGTGCTTTGGGTTGCCCCTAACACCTCCACGTAACCTTCCGGCACCGGGCAGGAGTCAGCCCCTATACGTCGTCTTTCGACTTAGCAGAGACCTGTGTTTTTGGTAAACAGTCGCTTGAACCTATTCACTGCGGCCCTCTCGGGCTCCACTCGCGAGGAGTTTCACCCTACTGGGGCGCCCCTTATCCCGAAGTTACGGGGCGATTTTGCCGAGTTCCTTAACGAGGGTTATCTCGATCACCTTAGTGTTCTCCACTTGCCCACCTGTGTCGGTTTTGGTACAGGCACGCGCAACCTCCCTAGAGGCTTTTCTTGGAGGCATGGCTTCCGGGACTCGCCGGCTTAGAGCCAGCTGGCATCGCGCCTCAGGTTATGCGGCTCCGGATTTGCCTAGAGCCACCCCTACACGCTTACCCCAGGGCAACCATCGCCTGGGATCCCATAGCCTTCCTCGTCCCCCCGTCGGTCAAACGGTTGCGACGTGGTACGGGAATATCAACCCGTTGGCCATCGACTACGCCTTTCGGCCTCGCCTTAGGTCCTGACTAACCCTGAGCAGACGAACTTTACTCAGGAATCCTTGGGCAATCGGCGGAGGGGATTCTCACCCCTCTTTCGTTACTCATGCCGGCATTCTCACTTCCGTCGCCTCCACAGCTCGTTTACACGGCTGCTTCTCCGGCGGCGGAACGCTCTCCTACCGCGCGATCAGTCCGAAGACTTCACGCACCCGCAGCTTCGGTGACTAGCTTGAGCCCCGTTACATTGTCCGCGCTCGAACACTTGACCAGTGAGCTGTTACGCACTCTTTCAAGGGTGGCTGCCTCTAAGCCAACCTCCTGGTTGTCTCTGCATTCAAACATCGTTTACCACTTAGCTAGTACTTGGGGACCTTAGCTGGCGGTCTGGGCTGTTTCCCTTTTGACGCTGAAGTTTATCCCCCAGCAACTGACTCCCGGAGTAGCCGTGACGGTCTTCGGAGTTTGCCTGAATTCGGTAACCTGGTAGGGCCCCTAGTCCAAACAGTGCTCTACGGCCGCCACGGAATTTATCCGAGGCTATACCTAAATATATTTCGGAGAGAACCAGATATCACTGAGCTTGATTAGCCTTTCACTCCGACCCACAGGTCATCCGCCCAGTTTTTAACCTAGGTCGGTTCGGTCCTCCACGAGGTCTTACCCCCGCTTCAACCTGCCCATGGGTAGCTCGCTCAGCTTCGGGTCTACCGCCTACGACTATGACGCCCTATTCGGACTCGCTTTCGCTACGGCTCCGCTCATCGCTTAACCTTGCCGCAGACGAGTAACTCGCCGGCTCGTTATGCAAAAAGCACGCGGTCACAGAACAAGTCTGCTCCCACCGCTTGTAGGCACGCGGTTTCAGGTACTATTTCACTCCCCTTCAGGGGTACTTTTCACCTTTCCCTCACGGTACTAGTCCGCTATCGGTCACCAAGGAGTACTTAGCCTTGGAGGGTGGTCCCCCCAGGTTCAGTCCGCGTTTCACGAGTGCGGACTTACTCAGGAACGCCTACGGAAGACCATGCAGTTTCGTCTACGGGACGATTGCCCTCTTTGGTGCGCGGTTCCACACGCTTCGACTACCACATGGTTTTGTAACTTCCGCCGAGCCGGTCACAGCTCGGACTAGGCGCCCTACAACCCCTACTGCGCAACGCGTGACCGCTTACACGCAGCAGGTTTGGGCTATTCCCCGTTCGCTCGCCACTACTTGGGGAGTCTCGTTTGATTTACTTTCCTCGGGGTACTGAGATGTTTCACTTCCCCCGCTTGTCTTCGCCGCGCCTATGTGTTCAGCGCGGGATAACGCCGCATTACCGGACGTTAGGTTTACCCATTCGGAGATCCGCGGGTCAATGGCTATTCAGCGCCTAACCGCGGCTTATCGCAGCCGTTCACGTCCTTCATCGACTCTTGGTGCCAAGGCATCCACCGTGTGCCCTTACTATCTTGACGGTGATCTTTTTGAGGGAGAACCGAAGTTCTCTCTCGGTGATACCCGTTACATTGGCTACTGTGCAGTTTTCAAGGTCCGCAAAGAGGTAAGCCGCCACGAACGCCGGCCAGGGACGAAATCGTCCTCTGACCGGCGCATGACGCGCCGGTCTCTCAAAACTCAACAGCATGCGACCGCCTCAAGGGCGATTCGGCTCGGAGAAATCGCAGCGCCGTCCGGCATCGCCGTGCAGGCGATGCCACAGGTTCGGTCGACATGTCTAGTGACCGAATGCGCTCAGAGGGTCTGACCTCATAGCTCCCGAAGTACTCGAGAGTTCGGGTCAGTCTCCGGCATCCGGTGCCCTCGCTATGGAGGGCTCCCTAGAAAGGAGGTGATCCAGCCGCAGCTTCCGCTACGGCTACCTTGTTACGACTTCACCCCAGTCACGAGCCCCACCTTCGACGGCTCCCTCCCAAAAGGGTTAGGCCACCGGCTTCGGGTGTTGCTCACTCCCATGGTGTGACGGGCGGTGTGTACAAGGCCCGGGAACGTATTCACCGCGGCAATGCTGATCCGCGATTACTAGCAACTCCGCCTTCATGCAGGCGAGTTTCAGCCTGCAATCCGAACCGAGACGCGCTTTAAGGGATCCGCTCCACCTCGCGGTATCGCAACCCTCTGTACGCGCCAATGTAGCACGTGTGTAGCCCTGGACATAAGGGGCATGATGACTTGACGTCATCCCCACCTTCCTCCGGTTTGTCACCGGCAGTCTCGCATGAGTCCCCAACTTAATGCTGGCAACATGCGACGGGGGTTGCGCTCGTTGCGGGACTTAACCCAACATCTCACGACACGAGCTGACGACAGCCATGCACCACCTGTGACCCTGCCCCGAAGGGAAGCCGTGTTTCCACGGCGGTCAGGGACATGTCAAGCCCAGGTAAGGTTCTTCGCGTTGCGTCGAATTAAACCACATGCTCCGCTGCTTGTGCGGGCCCCCGTCAATTCCTTTGAGTTTTAGCCTTGCGGCCGTACTCCCCAGGCGGGGCACTTAATGCGTTAGCGTCGGCACGGAGGGAGTCGACACCCCCCACACCTAGTGCCCATCGTTTACGGCGTGGACTACCAGGGTATCTAATCCTGTTTGCTCCCCACGCTTTCGCGTCTCAGCGTCAGTACCGTCCCAGCGAGCTGCCTTCGCCATTGGTGTTCCTCCTGATATCTGCGCATTTCACCGCTACACCAGGAATTCCACTCGCCTCTTCCGGACTCTAGCTCGACAGTTTCCACCGGCATTCCAGGGTTGAGCCCTGGACTTTCACAGCGGACTTACCGAGCCGCCTACACGCTCTTTACGCCCAATGATTCCGGACAACGCTTGCCCCCTACGTATTACCGCGGCTGCTGGCACGTAGTTAGCCGGGGCTTCTTCTGAAGGTACCGTCACTCCAGCCGGCTATTCACCGGCGAAGCTTCGTCCCAACTGAAAGGGGTTTACAACCCGAAGGCCTTCTTCCCCCACGCGGCGTTGCTGCGTCACGCTTTCGCGCATTGCGCAAGATTCCCCACTGCTGCCTCCCGTAGGAGTCTGGGCCGTGTCTCAGTCCCAGTGTGGCTGATCGTCCTCTCAGACCAGCTACCCATCGTAGCCTTGGTGAGCCATTACCTCACCAACAAGCTAATGGGCCGCGGGCCCATCCCGATGCGGAGGCCGAAGCTTCCTTTCCCCAGAGGCCTTGAGGCCAGAGGGCACATTTGGTATTAGCCCGAGTTTCCTCGGGTTGTCCCAATCATCAGGGCAGGTTACCCACGTGTTACTCACCCGTTCGCGGCTCTGCCCCAGGCCGAAGCCTGGTTCGTCGCTCCACTTGCATGTGTTAGGCACGCCGCCAGCGTTCGTCCTGAGCCAGGATCAAACTCTCCGTGAAGAACTGGATTCCCGAGGGGAATTCCCTTGGGCAAAGAAACGCCAGAAGGCGATTCCCGTTCATAGAGAGTCGTCAGGAAATTTTCAGACCCAGTGCGCGACGGTGAACTTTGTCACCGCCGGTTACCGAGCCCAAGTCCTGGGTCGGCCCCTGGAGGGACCAGACCCTTGCGCCAACGTACATCGGCCGGCAGAGCCGGTGACGATGCCCGTAACCAACGACGAGAAGCCGATGGTCGGCGCCCCGAGTACACAGATGGGGCGCCAGCGCAAGACGGGGTCAATCTTGGCACCGTCGTCCGAGCAGGCCCACGAGGGACCGGCCAAGGAGCGACGGCGTCGAACCTGGACACACAATCTCGATCGAGGGATCGATCGATGAGTGTGCATGCTGTTGAGTTTTCAAAGACCGTCGCACCTCTTCAGGAAGTTCCTCTTCCTCAGGGGCGCTCCCGGAGCCGGACTGCCGGCACCGGGGCGGACCGACCACTATAGCGCTCGCCACCGGCGTCGTCGCGAATTTGCGATCTCACCGGAGCGTGCCGTGGGCGGCGGTCGCTCAGGATACGACCTGGACGCTGACCGTGCGTTCTCGTGGCCGGTCGTCGAAGTCGATGAGCACGATCTGCTGCCACGTTCCGAGCATCAGACGCCCGTCGACGACGGGGATCGTCTCCGAGGGGCCGATCAGCGACGCCCGCTGATGGGCGTGCGAATTGGAGTCGTGGTTGAGGCGATTGTGCGCGTAGTCGCCCGCTGCGGGGACCAGGCGGTCGAGCAGCGCCCGGAGGTCGCTGACGCCGCCCGGCTCGTACTCCATCGTCGTCACCGCCGCCGTCGAGCCGACGGCGAACACGGTCACCAGGCCCCGGTCGGCGCCGGACGCGGCGACGATCCGCGCGACCCCCTCGGTGACGTCGACGACCTCGCCGTCGCCGGGCGTCTGCAGACGCAGCAGCCCGCCGCTCACGGTCATCGCGGCGAGCGCCGCGAAGCTCATTCGCGCACCGGGGAGACCACCTGGACGCGCGCGAAGCGCCGCTTGCCGAACTGGAGCACGCGGCCGGCGACGGCGGCAACCGGCAGGTCGAGCGTCCCGGGCTCCACCGGCTCGCCGTCGAGCTTGACCGCTCCCTGGCCCAGACCCGCGGCGCGCCTCGGACGTCGAGATCCCGAACGCGCGGGCCAGCAGCGCCGGCAGGTGGACGTCCTCGCCGTCGGCGGGCCAGGGGACGAGGTCGACGTCCTCGGGCAGCTCGTGGCGGACGTGGACGCGATCGAAGTGCTCCTCGGCCTCGCGCGCGGCCGCATCGGAGTGGTACCGCGCCACCAGGGCCCGGGCCAGCGCCCGCTTGGCGTCACGCGGAGCCATCTGCTCGGGCGTCTGGCCGAGCAGCAGACGAATACCAGCTGTCCAGCGACGCGTCGGGGATGCTGAGCGTCTTGCCGTACATCTCCTCCGGGGCGTCGGTGACGCCGATGTAGTTTCCGAACGACTTGGACATCTTGCGCTCGCCGTCGGTGCCGGTGAGCAGCGGCATGGTGAGGATCGCCTGTCCCGGCTGGCCGTAGGCGGTCTGCACCTGGCGGCCGAGCAGCAGGTTGAACTTCTGGTCGGTGCCGCCCAGCTCGACGTCGGCGTGCACGGCCACCGAGTCGTAGGCCTGCAGCAGCGGATAGAGCATCTCCAGCACGGAGATCGGCTCGTGGGCGGCGTAGCGCTTGGCGAAATCGTCGCGCTCGAGGATCTGCGCCACGGTGGCGATGCGCAGCAGCCGGAAGAGGTCCTCCACGGGCATGTCCAGCCATTCCCCGTTGAAGCGGACCTCGAGCAGCTCGGGATCCGGCCGCAGCACCTTCAGCGCCTGGCGCTCGAAGGTCTGGGCGTTGGCGTCGATCTGCTCGGGGTCGAGCACCGGGCGGGTGGTCGAGCGGCCGCTGGGATCGCCCACCCGCGCGGTGTAGTCGCCGACGATCAAGACGACCTTGTGACCGAGATCCTGGAACTCGCGCAGCTTGCCGCAGGACGACCGTGAACCCGAGATGGATGTCGGGAGCGGTCGGATCGATTCCGAGCTTGACCCGCAGCTGACGGCCGCCGGCCAGCTTGTCGGCCAGTGCCCCCTCGGGCAGGGAGTCGACGGCGTTGCGGGCCAGCCACGCGGCTTGCTGGGCGGGGTCGCCGGCCGGCGGCGTGGAGGGCGGTGGGGCCATGGCCCGATGCTAGACTCTCGCCGCCGCTTCGCAGGCGCCGCCCGGACCCGGGCACGGGGCGCTCTGGCAGTCGCGTCTCCCCCGGTCATGGTCGGCCGGCCGTCGCGGCCAGCGGCGCCTCGATCGCATGAGCGACGACGATCACAACCGCCACACACGTCCCGATCCGCACGCCCCGGTGCCGTTCAAGGCACCCCGGCGCACGCTGGCGGCGGGACCGCGCGGGACGCCCCGCCAAGCCGAAGGTCAAGAAGCTTCGGCTGCTGTCGATCCTCGTCGGCCTCGGCGCCCTGGCGATCGTCTCGACGATCTTCGGGATGATGATGGCGGTCGCCTCGGACCTGCCCCAGCTGGAGAACCGCCAGCAGTACAAGGAGGAGAAGAACTCCTACCTGTACGACGACATGTGGCGTCCGATCGGCATCTTCGCGCCGCCCAACCACGTCGTGATCGATACCTACGAGCAGCTCGGTCAGACGATGCAGGACGCGATCATCGCCGTCGAGGACAAGCGCTTCTGGTCAGACCCGGGCGTCGACATCCGCGGCATCGCGCGCGCCGCTCGTGGCCGACGCCACCGGCGGCGCCACCCAGGGCGCCTCGACGATCGCCCAGCAGTTCGTCAAGAACGCGCTCTCCCAGGAGGGCAACCGGACGGTGCTCGAGAAGCTGCGCGAGGCGGCGCTCGCCTACCACCTCACCCATCGGTGGAAGAAGACCAAGATCCTCACCGAGTACCTGAACTCGATCTACTTCGGCAACGGCGCGTACGGCGTCGAGTCGGCTGCGCGGGTCTATTTCGGCGACAAGCTCGGCTACAACGCGGACTCGGGCACCGATCGAGACCGGCTGCGGGGACAGCACGCCTCTCGTGCATCGCCCCTCGTGCGCGTCGGCCCTCTCCCCCGCACAGGCCGCCCTGCTGGCCGGGATGGTCGCCAACCCCTCGGCCTTCGATCCGATCGCCCACCCCCAGGCCGCCGAAGCCCGGCGCAATCTCGTGCTGCGCGACATGCTCAACCAGAACGACATCTCCGAGCTGCAGTATCAGACGGGCATCAACGCCGAGCTGCCCAAGGCGGCGGACATCGAGCAGCCGCAGGAGCCGCCGGCGGCGCCGTACTTCACCAGCTGGCTGCGGCCGCAGATCCTGTCGGCGCTCGGGTTGGGCCATGGCGTCTCCCCCCAGGTCGCCGAGTACCGCGCGTACTACGGCGGCTTGAAGATCCGCACCACGATCGACCTGCCGATGCAGCAGGCGGCCGAGCGCGCGGTCTCCGCCGAGCTGCCCAGCGGCTCGGGGTATCCGCCGCCTCGCTGGTGGCGATCGACAACAAGACCGGGCAGGTGCGGGCGATGGTCGGCGGCCCGCTGGTCAACGGCGCCCAGGACTATCCCGAAGTACCCGTTCAACCTGGCCACCGAGGGCCACCGCCAGCCCGGATCGGCGTTCAAGCCGTTCACCCTCGCGGTGGGCATCGAGCACGGCTACGGCCCGTCCTCGGTGTTCGACTCCCATCCGTTCACGCTCACCGTGCCCAACAGCGGCGGCAAGGAGCATTACGACGTCAAGAACTTCGGCAACGCGTACTCGGGTTCGATCAGCCTGGCCGCCGCCACCGACGTGTCCGACAACACCGTCTTCACCCAGCTCGGGCTGAGCCCGGGCGTCGGCACCAAGCGGATCTCCAAGATGGCTCGCGCGATGGGGATCCGCTCGCCGGTCTCGACCAACTACGCGATGATCATCGGCGGCCTCAAGGAGGGCGTCACCCCGCTGGACATGGCCCACGCCTACGAGACGATCGCCGAGGGCGGCCGGCGGGTCTACACCCCGAACCTGGGCGCGCCGTCCGAGGGTCCCACCGGGATCGCCCAGGTGCAGTGCCCGGTCATCAAATGCCACGGCAAGCGCGACCTGCTGGCGATACCCGCACTTCAACCGGGTGATGCCGGTGAGCGTCGCCCAGACGATCCACGAGCTGCTGCAGGGCGTCGTCCAGCACGGCACCGGGCCGTCGGCGCGAGATCTCCGGCGTCGACGTCGCCGGAAAGACGGGCACCACCTCTGACTACGGCGACGCGTGGTTCGTGGGCTGGACGCCGGAGATCACGACCGCCGTGTGGGTCGGATTCCCGAACAAGCTCGTGCCGATGACCACCCTGTTACAACGGACAGCCGGTCGAGGGCGGCACCTATCCGGCGATCATCTGGCAGAACTTCATGAGCTCCGCGCTGCAGATCGCCAACCAGGAGGCCGCGGTGCGGGCCGCTCGCCACCCCCACGCCAAGACGAGCTCCACGGCTACGACACGACCGGCTCGGGCGCCACCGGGACGACCGGCGGCTCGGTCGGCTCGACCGTCCCGAGCTCCCCGGGCACCGCCACGAATCCCGGCGCCGAGCGGGCACGGGTACCACCGGTGGCGGAACCGGCACGACCGGCGGAACCGGAGCCACTGGCGGCGGTGGTACCGGGACGACCGGCGGCGGCACCGGCGGTGGAACCGGCGGCACCGGCGGAGGCACGGGTGGCGGCACCGGCGGCGGCACGGGCGGCGGCACGGGTGGCGGGACGGGCGGGGGCACCGGTGGCGGGACGGGCTCCGGCGCGAGCGGCGGCGCCGGACTCGGCGGCGGCTAGCGGCCGCCCCGGCTAGCGCGACCGAGCGGCGGCCGGGATGGGCCCCGCGGCCGCGCGACACCGGTCGGGAGAGATAGCGGCTGCCGGCCGCGCAGAAGCGCCACGGCAGCTCGGCGGCGCGGGTGATCCCGATGCGCCGGTCGGTGACGATCTCCACATCGCGCCACTCGGGCGGGCGCTCGGAGATGACGATCGGTCCGGCCGTCAGATCGCCGCGATTGTGGTGCAGCTCGACGTCGAGCGCCTGGGTCAGCTTGCCCGGGCCCGAGCAGAGCATCCGCTCGGCCTGCAACCCGCGCCGGGCGCGCATCAGCTCGAGCCCGCTGTCGGGCTCGAGCGCCCGGATCAGGACCGCCGCGCCCACGCCCTCGGGCTCGCACACGGCGTTGAGCAGCGCGTGGATGCCGTAGGACCGGTACACGTAGGCGAGCCCCGGCGGTCCGAACAGGGTGCTGGTCCGCGTGGTCAGCCCGACGTACGCGTGGCAGGCCGCCTCTGACTCGTGGTAGGCCTCGGTCTCGACGATCACCCCCGAGGTCTCCCCGTGGTGCAGAACGCAGCCGACCAGGTCGGAGGCGACCTCGAGCACGGGCCGGTCGTAGAAGCTGCGTTTCACTGCAGTGCGGCGCGCGCCCGGCCCAGCTGCTCGCGCACCCGCCGCAGGCTGGTCGCCCCCTCCGAGACCTTCGTCTCCAGCCAGGCGCCGTCGCGCAGCAGCGCGTAGAACTCGTCGTCGAGCAACTCCGACTGTGCCGCCAGCTCCTCGCGGGTCAGCGACGACAGCATCTTGCCCTGCTCGACGGCGGCGCGCACCAGTCCGGCGACGACGCCGTGGGCCTGGCGAAACGGCATCCCCCGGCGCACGAGCAGATCGGCGATGTCGGTGGCGGCGAGGAACTGGTCGGAGGCAGCCTCGGCGAGGCGCTCGCGCCGGAAGCTGATCGAGCCGAGCATGCCGTCGGCGACCTCCAGGCAGAGCTCGAGCGTGTCGGAGGAGTCAAACAGCGGCTCCTTGTCCTCCTGCATGTCCTTGTTGTAGGTCAGCGGCAGGCCGTGCATGACCCCGTACAGGGCGCCGAGGTTGGCCGCCAGGCGCGGCGCCTTGGCGCGCAGCAGCTCGGCGGCGTCGGGGTTCTTCTTCTGGGGCATGATCGAGGATCCCGACGCCCACGCGTCGGAGACCTCGCAGAAGCCGAACTCCTCCGAGGACCAGAGCACGATCTCCGCCCCCAACCGCGACAGGTGGGTGGCGCAGGTGGCAGCGGCGGCCAGATAGTCGAGCACGAAGTCGCGGTTGGAGACGGCGTCGACCGAGTTCTCGGCCACCCCGGAGAAGCCGAGCGCAGCGGCCACGGCACGGCGGTCGGTGTCGAAGTTGACCCCGGCGAGCGCGCCCGCGCCGAGCGGCAGACGCCCGCAGGCTTCGACGGCGGCGGCGAAGCGCTCGCGGTCGCGCAGCAGCATCCACACATATGCCAGCAGGTGGTGGCTGAGGTAGATCGGCTGGGCGCGCTGCAGGTGGGTGTAGCCGGGAAGCGGCCAGTCGAGGTGGCGTTCGGCGAGGTCAGCGAGAGTCCGCGCCAGCCGGCCGATCCGCTCGATCGCCTCGTGCGCGTGCGCGCGCACGAACATCGCCACGTCGGTGGCGACCTGGTCGTTGCGCGAGCGAGCGGTGTGCAGCCGCCCGCCGACCGGCCCGACGATCTCGGTCAGCCGGCGCTCGATCGCCATGTGGATGTCCTCGTCGCCGTCGGCGAACGGGAAGGTGCCGTCGGCCAGCTCGGCGCGCACGGCCTCGAGCCCACGCTGCAGCTCGGCGCCGTCCCCGGGCGAGATGATTCCCTGCTCGGTGAGCATCGCGGCGTGCGCCACCGACTGATCGACGTCGTAGGGGCTCAGCCGCCAGTCGAACGAGATCGAGTCGTTGAGGCGGCGAAAGGCGTCCGCCTGGGCTCCCGAGAAGCGGCCCGCACTGCGGCCGGTGCTCACTGTCCGAGGACCCCCCGCAGCGCCGCGACGACCCGCGCCACCTGACCCTCGGCCATCCGGGGAAAGAACGGCAGCGCGATCGAGCGGGTGGCGACGTCCTCGCAGACGGGGAACTCGCCCTCGCGGTGACCGAAGCGCTCGCGGTAGAAGCTCATCAGGTGGATCGCCGGGAAGTAGGGCTTGCTGGGCACGCCGCGCTGGGCGAGCGCGCGCACCGTCTCGTCGCGGTCGACCCCACGCGGCAGCTGCACCACGTAGACGAACCAGCCGCGGCGAGCGCCGCCGGCGTCGGGGCACGGCGGGGCGACGCCCTCGACGCCGGCCAGTGCCTCCCCGTAGAGCCCGGCGACGCGGCGGCGGCCGGCGAGCAGCTCGTCGAGGCGCTCCAGCTGGGCCACTCCGAGTGCCGAGGCGACATCTGACAGGCGGTAATTGAAGCCGAGACGGTCATGATCCAGCCAATCCATATTCGGCGCCCGGCCCTGGTTTCGCTCGGAGTCCATCCGCTCCTTGGTGTCGGCGTCGGCGACGGTGACCATGCCGCCCTCGCCGGTGGTCAGCTGCTTGTTGGCATAGAAGCCGAACACGGCCGGATGGCCGCGCCCTCCCACCGCGCCGCCGTCGGCGTACTCGGAGCCGAGCGCCTCGCAGGCGTCCTCGACGATCGGCACGCCCAGCCGCTCGAGCGCGGCCATGTCGGCCGGATAGCCGAACACGTGGACGGGCAACAGAGCGGCGGTGCGATCGGTCACGGCGTCGGCGGCGGCCTGCGGGTCGAGGTTCAGGGTGACCGGGTCGATGTCGGCGAACACCGGCCGTGCCCGCTCGTACAGGGCGACGTTTGCCGAGGCGACGAACGAGAACGGGCTCGTGATCACCTCATGGCCGTCGCTGACGCCCACGGCCCGCAGCGCCAGGTGCAGTCCCGTCGTCCCGCTGGAGACGGCGACCCCGTGGGCGGCGCCGACCCGGGCGGCGAACGCCGCCTCGAACTCCGCCGTCACCGGGCCGAGCGACAGGCGCCCGGAACGCAGCACGGCGAGCACCCGCTCCTCCTCCTGGGTCCCGAGGGCCGGCTGGGCGAGGGGGATCGCGTCGACCCCGGCGGCGGTCACGCGCCCGGAGCGGCGGTCGCCGGGGACGCCGCAGCACCGTCGCGATCACGACGGCTGAGTTGCATGCCGTACTCCAGCGAGTCGACCAGCGCCTCCCAGGAGGACTCGATCACGTTCTCCGAGACCCCGATCGAGCCCCACACGCGATCGCCGTCAGACGCGTCGAGCAGCACGCGGGTGACCGCGCCGGTGCCCTTGGTCTCGTCGAGGATCCGGACCTTGAAGTTGACGAGGTCGATGTCGCGCAGATGGGGGTGGATCTCGCCCAGCGCCTCGCGCAACGCGCGATCGAGCGCGTTGACGGGGCCGTTGCCCTCGGCGGTGCGCACGTAGCGCTCACCGCCGAGCCAGATCTTGATCGTCGCCTCGGTGACGAGCTGAGCATCCGCGCGTCGCTCGACGATCACCCGCCACGACTCGAGCGTGAACAGCGGCTCGTAGTCGCCGGTCTCGCGGCGCAGCAGCAGCTCGAACGAGCCATCGGCGGCCTCGAAGTGGTAGCCGCGATGCTCGAGCTCCTTGACGCGCTCCACCATCGCGGCGGCGTCGACGTCCGACAGCGAGATGCCGGCCTCGAGGGCCCGCGCCTGCACCGTACCCTTGCCCGACAGCTCCGAGATCAGCAGCTCCCGTCGGTTGCCGACGACCTCGGGCTCGATGTGCTCGAAGGTCGCCGGGTCGGCGGTCACGCCGGCGACGTGCATGCCGCCCTTGTGGGCAAAGGCGTTGCGGCCGACATAGGGCGAATCCGGGTCGGGCGTGAAGTTGAGCAGCTCGGCGATGTATTTGGCCGCCGGGGTGAGCGCGGCCAGCTGCTCGGCCGACAGGCACTCGTAGCCGAGCTTGAGCTGGAGGTTGGGAACGATCGAGATCAGGTTGGCGTTGCCGCAGCGCTCGCCATAGCCGTTGACCGTGCCCTGCACGTGGGTGGCGCCGTTGAGCACCGCGGCCAGCGCGTTGGCCACGCCGCAGCCGGCGTCGTCGTGGGTGTGGATCCCGATCCGGACGCCGGACGTGGTGCCCAGCGCGGCGACGACCTCGCCCATGGCCAGTCCGAGCACGTGCGGCAGCGTGCCGCCGTTGGTGTCGCAGCAGACGACGGTCTCGGCGCCCGCCTCGGCGGCAGCCCGCAGGCAGCGCAGCGCATAGCCGGGGTCGTCGGCGAAGCCGTCGAAGAAGTGCTCGGCGTCATAGACGACGCGCTTGCCCTCGGCGACCAGGAACGCCACCGAGTCGGCGATCATCCGCAGGTTCTCGTCGCGGTCGACCTTGACAACCTTCTCCAGGTGCAGCACCCACGTCTTGCCGACGAGAGTGCACACGGGGGCAAAGCATTCGGCGAGGACGCGCAAGGCCGGGTCGGCGTCGGCTTTAACGTCCCGCCGACGGGTCATGCCGAAGGCGGCGATCTCGGCGTGGCGGAAGCTCTCGCCCGCCAGCAGTCCGAACAGCTCGAGCTCCTTGGGGTTGGAGCTGGGAAAGCCGGCCTCGATCAGGTCGATCCCGAGCTCGTCCAGGCGGTGGGCGACGCGCAGCTTCTCGCCGGCCGACAGCGACATCCCCTCGCCCTGCATGCCGTCGCGGAGGGTCGTGTCGTAAAGCTCGATGCGGGTCATGTGGACGCCGCAGCGCGCGCCGGCACGTCGACGACGTCGAGCCAGTCGGCGTAGCGGGGGTCGCGGCCCCGCAGCGCGTCCTCGAAGACCTTCTGCAGCTCGCGGGTCACCGGACCGGTCCCACCGGCGCCGATCGTCTGGTCGTCGATCTCTGACAGCGCGACGAGCTCCGCCGCGGTGCCTGACACGAACACCTCGTCGGCGATGATCAGCTCGGCGCGGGCGATGTCGCGCTCGACGACGCGGTAGCCGAGGTCGCGGGCGATCGTGAGGATCGACTTGCGGCTGATGCCGTCGAGGATGCTCGCCGTCTGGGGCGGGGTGATGACCTCGCCGTCCTTGACCACGTAGATGTTCTCGCCCGATCCCTCGCAGACGAAGCCGCGATTGTCGAGGAGGATCGACTCCTGATAACCGGCCTTGATCGACTCCACCTTCGCCAGCACGCTGTTGAGGTACTGGCCGCCGGCCTTGGCATGTGGGATCAGCGAGTCCCCGGAGATCCGGCGCCAGCTGGAGACCTTGGCACGCACCCCCTCGAGCTTCGCCGCGTCGCCCAGGTAGGCGCCCCATGGCCACACCGCGATTGAGACCGAGACCTCGCAGTCCAGCGGGTTGATCCCCATCTGGCCGTAGCCGCGAAAGGCGATCGGGCGGATGTAGCACTCGCGCAGTCCGTTGGCACCGATCAGCTCGTGCGTGGCGGCGCGCAGCTCCTCGAGCGTGTACGGGAGCGGCATGTAGTACAGGCGCGCCGATTGAATCAGACGCGCGAGGTGGTCCTGGTGGCGGAAGATCGCGGGACCGCGCGATGTGTCGTAGCAGCGCTCGCCCTCGAAGACGCTCGTGCCGTAGTGCAGCCCGTGCGTCAATACGTGGATCTTGGCGTCCTCCCAGGCAACGAGTTCTCCGTTGTGCCAGATGAGGTCGGCTTGCTCCACGACTGCTCCTTATCGCAGGTGTTCTAGGACTGCCTGGGTGGCCTGCGCGGTGCCGGCGTTGCCCCCCAGGTCGGGTGTGCGCAGCCCGTCGGCCAGCGCACGATCGACGGCCGATTCTACCGCCGCGGCCTCGGACTCCATGCCAAATCCGTGGCGCAGCATCAGGGCCGCCGAGAGGAACATGGCAAGGGGGTTGGCCACGCCTCGCCCGGCGATGTCCGGAGCGGACCCGTGCACGGGCTCGAACACGCCTGGGCCGCCCTCGCCCAGCGAGGCGCTCGGCAGCATCCCGAGCGAGCCGGTCAACATCGCCGCCTCGTCGGAGAGGATGTCGCCGAACATGTTCTCGGTGACGATCACCTCAAAGCGTGCCGGCGCCGAGACGAGCCGCATCGCGGCGTTGTCGACGAGCAGGTTCTCCAGCTCGATCTCGGAAAACTCTGCGGCGTGCACCTCGCCCACGACCTCGCGCCAGAGGCGGCTGGTCTCGAGCACGTTGGCCTTGTCGACGCTTGTCACGTGCGAGCGCGCCGCCCGGAACGCCACCCGGGCGATCCGCTCGATCTCGGCGCGCGTGTAAATGCAGGCGTCCGAGGCGCTGTCGGCCGTACGGGTCTTCTCCCCGAAGTAGATCCCGCCGGTCAGCTCGCGCACGACCAGCAGATCGGTGGCCTCGATGATCTCGCGCCGCAGGGGGCTGGCGTCGTAGAGGGCGGGCAGCGGCTTGACCGGGCGCAGGTTGGCGAACAGCCCGAGCCCCTTGCGCAGGCCGAGCAGTCCCTGCTCGGGACGGGGCTTGTCCGGGTCCGTGGTGTCCCACTTGGGGCCACCGACGGCGGCGAGGAGAACCGCATCGGCGCCGCGGCAGGCGGCCAGGGTCTCGTCGGTCAGCGCCGTGCCGTGGGCATCAATCGACGCTCCGCCGAAGACGTGCTCCTCATAGGCGAAGTCGGCTCCGGCGGCGCGCAGCACCTCCACCGCGGGAGCGATGATCTCGGGACCGATCCCGTCACCGGGAAGCAGGATGACTCGTGAGGCCATGGAGCGCGCCAGCGTACTAAGCGGCTCGCACACCGGTCATGTTCAGGCGCACGTAGTCCAGGACGACCGGCCTGTCCAGGCGGTCCATGACCGTGTCGACGAAGCGCTCGCCCAGGTCGTCGGGGAGCGGATCGAGATGGCGCACGAGGCACACGGTCGCGATGAACGGGCGTGGCTCGGGCAGCTCGGTCGGGCGATCCTCCAGCCAGGTCGAGACCTCGGCAAAGCCGGCCCGCTCCAGGCGCTCGGCGGTCTCCTCCGCGGTCGCGTAGTTCCACGGCCGCACCCATTCGCCGAAGTACTCGGCGAACGGCGCCTCGCCGGCAACCTCGTCGGCGAGACGGCGAAACGTGTCGATGTTGCCCCGCCCGCCGCACTGGGCCAGCAGGCGCCCGCCCGGCTTCATGTTGCGATGCAGGGCGGCGAACAGCGTATCGTGATCGGGGATCCAGTGGAAGGTGGCGTTGGAGAAGACGACGTCGACGGGCTCGGGCAGCGCCAGCTGGGCGAGGTCCTGGCAGGATGCGATCGCGCGGTCGCCGAGCGCCTCCTGCGTGTGGGCGACCATCGACGGGGCGGCGTCGACGGCGTAGACGGTGCCGCGGGGAACGCGCCGCGCCAGCTCCAACGTGATCTTGCCGCTGCCGCAGCCCGCGTCGAGCACGACCTCATCGCCGCTCAGCTCGAGGCGATCCAACTGCTCGGCGGCCCACTTCTGCTGCGGAGCCGAGACCCGGTCATAGGTGGTGGCGTCCCAGTCGCGCGTGCTCACTTCCCGTCCTCCTTGAAACCTGCCATGACGGCGAATCGCCACGACTTGTAGACACAGTCGACGGGCGCGAAGCCCGCCTCGCGCAGCCACCGAACCTGCGTCTCCAGATCGACGCAACGATCGTGGCGCATGCGCTGGCGAGCGCCGTCGAGCTCCTCCTCCGACGCCCCGAGGGCCCGGCAGTCACGGACCCACATCTCCGTGTAGACGCCGGCCAGCGCCGCCGACGGCGCGTCGACCTGCTCGGCATTGACGAACACGCCGCCGCCGCGCAGCCGGTCGTGGACATTTCCGATCAGCGCGCGCTTGTCGGCGTCGTGGAGGTGGTGGATCGCCAGGGCGGAGACGATCGCGTCGTACGGACCGTCGGGCAGGCCCGCCGCCATGTCGGCCACGTGAACCGCGGTCACGTTCTCGCCCAGTCGCTCACGCGCCTCGCTCAGCATCGGCTCCGAGGCGTCCAGCAGCTCGATCCGGGCATCCGGAAAGGCCTCGACCACCTGGCCGCTGAGCAGACCGGTGCCGGCGCCGATATCGAGGACCCGCGCGGGCGCCGGCACCAGCAGGCCCAGCACGTCGACGACCGCTCCGTAGAACGCGTCGAACTCCGGCACCAGCCGCCGGCGCAGCGCCGTGTACTCGGGCGCGTGGGCCGAGAAGGCCGCGGCCGCCGCCGGCCCGCTCATAGTGCGCTCGTCACCGGTCCGGAGCGCTCGCGCTCGCCCTCGTAGGCGGCGATCGCGTCGCCCTGCTCGAGCGTCAGCGCGATGTCGTCGAGGCCGTTGAGCAGCCGGTGCTTGATCTGCGGGTCGATGTCGAAGTGGGCGCTGCCCTCCGGCCAGCGCACCTCCTGCTGGGCCAGGTCGACCTGAGCCTCGCCGGATTCGCGGATCGAGGCGCACGCCTCGGCGTCCAGTTGCACCGGCAGCAGCCCGATCTTCGTGCAGTTGGAGCGGAAGATGTCGGCGAAGCTCGGTGCGATGACCGCCTGGAAGCCGTAGTCCTCCAGCGCCCACGGCGCGTGCTCGCGGCTCGAACCGCAGCCGAAGTTCTTGCCCGCCAGGAGGATCGGGTTGGCCGGCAGGTCCCAGTCGGGCTCCTTGGCCCAGTCGTAGAACAGATACTGGCCGAAGCCCGTGCGTTCCACGCGCTTGAGGAACTGCTTGGGGATGATCTGGTCGGTGTCGACGTCGTCGCGGTTGAGCACGCTGACGCGCCCGGTGATCGTCTCGATCGCCTTCATGGCCTAGGCCTCCCATTCCCTGATGTCAACGAAGTGGCCCTCGATCGCCGCCGCCGCCGCCATCTGGGGCGAGACCAGGTGCGAGCGCGCGCCCGCGCCCTGGCGGCCTTCGAAGTTGCGATTCGAGGTCGAAGCGACCCGCTCGCCGGGGGCGGCGATGTCGGGGTTCATTCCCAGGCACATCGAGCAGCCGGCGCCGCGCCAATCGAATCCGGCCTTGCGAAACACCTCGTCGAGGCCCTCGCGCTCGGCCTGCAGCTTGACCTGGGCCGAGCCGGGAACCACCATCGCGTACACGCTGTCGGCGACCTTGCGCCCGCCGATCACCTCGGCGGCGGCCCGCAGATCGCCGATCCGCGAGTTCGTGCACGAGCCGATGAACACGCGGTCGAGCTTGATGTCCTGGATCGGCGTGCCCGCCTGAAGGCCCATGTAGTGAAGGGCGCGCTCGTCACCGTCGTCCTCGGGATCGGGCACCGCGGCGCTGACGCCGACGACCATCTCGGGGTTGGTGCCCCAGGTGACCATCGGGCTGATCGCCGCCGCGTCGACCGGGATTTCGCTGTCGAAGGCCGCACCATCCTCCGAGGCCAGCTCGCGCCAGGCGTCCGGCACCTCCGACGGCGCCGCGTCGCGACCGATCACATACTCAAAGGTCGTCTCGTCGGGCGCGATCATCCCCGCCCGGCCGCCGGCCTCGATCGTCATGTTGCAGATCGTCATCCGGCCCTCCATCGAGAGCGAGCGGATCGCGGGCCCGGAGAACTCGACGACGTGGCCGACGGCGCCGGCGACGCCGATCTGCCCGATCGTGGCCAGGATCAGGTCCTTGGCGGTCACGCCGTAGCCGAGCTCGCCCTCGTAGGCGATCCGCATCGACTTGGGCTTGTTCTGGACGAGGCACTGGGTGGCCAGCACGTGCTCGACCTCGCTGGTGCCGATGCCGAACGCCAGCGCGCCGAAGGCTCCGTGAGTGGCCGTGTGCGAGTCACCGCAGACGATCGTCATGCCCGGCTGGGTGACGCCCAGCTCGGGTCCGATCACGTGGACGATCCCCTGGCGATCGGAGCCGAGCGAGTACACGGGAATGCCAAACTCCTCGCAGTTGCGTTCCAGCGTCTGCACCTGCACGCGGGAGAGCTCGTCGCGGATGCGCTCGGCCACCGGTGTGCCGTCGGTGGGGACGTTGTGGTCGGCGGTTGCCAGGGTGCGGTCGGGGCGGCGAACCGGGCGCCCGGCGAGACGCAGGCCGTCGAACGCCTGCGGGCTGGTCACCTCGTGGACAAGGTGCAGGTCGATGTACAGCAATCCCGGGGCGACCTCGTGGGCCTCCCAGATCTTGTCGAACAGGCTCTTGGGCATTAGCTCCTCCTGAGGCCCGCGCTGACCACGGCCAGCAGTACGGCTTCCTCGTCTCCGGGGTTCTCGAAATGGTGGGGCAGGTCGGCGTCGAAGGTCACGCAGTCGCCCGCGCTCAGTTCGTGGCGGGCTCCGTCGCACACCAGCGTCACCGTCCCGGACTCCACGAGCGCGGTCTCGCGGCTGCCGGGCTCGTGCATCGGCGGGTCGCCCGGTCCGCCAGTGACCGCGCCGGCCGCCAGCTGGTGGCGCGACACTTCCGCCCGCTGCCCGGGCAGCGGCGGTGTGAGGATCTCATAGCGATGACCGGCGGCCCCGCTCGGTCCCATCCGCCGCTCGTCGCGGCGCACGACGCTCACCGCCCCGTCCTCGTCGAGGCGCAGCAGCTGCGAGAGCCGCAGCTCCAGGCCGTGGGCGATCCGCGTGGCGATCTGCAGCGTGGGGCTCGTCTCCCCGCGCTCGACCTGTGACAGCATCGGCGCACTCACGCCCGAGCGCTCCGCCAGGTCGCGCAGCGAGAGGTCCATCGCCTCGCGCAGCGCCTTGACGCGAAGGCCCACCGACGTGTTTGCCGTCGTCGTGACCATGGGCACGTACGCTATCACGTACGTCCGTACGTTGCCGCCGGCCGCGAAGCCGACCATCCTGTTGCGCGATTTCAGCCGGTCCGCCTAGCGTGGCCGATCCGCCTCGGTTTCCGATCACTGTGGAGCACACCTCGCGGCCGGCGCCGACGCGTGCAACGTCATGATCGGCCAACGGCGCCCAGGGACCCCGGCCTGTCCCCGATCCGGGGCGCTAGCCCCGGTATCCCTGCCAATCAGCGCGACCACGGCGCGGATGTCAAGCGGCGCCACGACGCCCCAATGCCCCCAGACCCGAGCTCGCCACCTGATCAGCGGCGATGGACCGCGCTACACGGACGCACGGCGGGCGCCGATAGCCTCCTGCGGATGCGAACCCGCCCCGACGTGCTCGTGCTCGGTGGCGGTGGCGTGCTCGGCGAGGCGTGGATGATGGGCGTCCTGGCCGGGATCGAGGATGCCGCCGGCTTCGACCTGCGCGACTGCGAGTCGTTCGTCGGCACCTCGGCGGGCTCGATCGTCGCCGCGCACCTCGTCGCCGGCCGCTCCCCGCGCCGCCCGTCGGCGGTCGGCACCGAGCTGGAGATCGGGCACGCCCAGCCCGGCGCGCGGCCTGGCCGTGGCGGCGGTCACGGCCGCCCGGCGGGCCGGGCACGTCGGCGCTGGCGGCCAGCTCGACGTTTGCGCCGCTGGCGCTCGGGGTCGCCGCCCCCGGCGGGCGCCGTCGTCCGGGCGCTGATGCTGCGCGGTGTCCCCCGCCCGCCCGACACCCTCGCCCGACTGCGCGAGCAGGTGCAGCGCTCGGGCGCTCGGTTCGACGGCCGGCTGCGGGTCACCGCCGTCGATCGCCGCTCGGGGCGCCGGGTCGTGTTCGGCAGCCCCCGGGCACCCCACGCCACCGTCGCCGAGGCGGTGGAGGCGTCGTGCACGGTGCCGTGGCTGTTCGCCCCGGTCACGATCGGCGGGCGCGAGTACGTCGATGGGGGCGTGTGGAGCCCGACCAACCTCGACGCCGCTCCCGCCGGGCGCGACACCCACGTGCTCTGCCTGAACCCGACGGCCAGCCTCGGCACGAGCTCGACGCCTGCTGGCGATGATGCGCAACGTCGCCCGCTCGGCGGTGTCGATCGAGTCCCTGGCGCTGCGCCGCCGCGGCGCCCTGGTCGAACGATCGCGCCCAACGCCGAGTGCGCCGCCGCGATGGGCTCGAACTTCATGGATCAGCGAGCCGCGCATCCGGGTGCTGGCCGCCGGCTACCGGCAGGGCCTGCGGGTGGCCGCCGACGGTCGGGCTGGTAGCGCGCAGGGCCCGCGACCGACCGCTGCCTACGGGGCCCGGATGACCTCGGGCGCCTCGCTGTCGCCGCCTCGGCTCTCGGCCAGCACGCTCGCGGCGACGCACGGCGTTGGAGAGCGCGCGCACGTAGGCGCGCGCGCCGGCCTCGAGGATGTCGGTGGAGACGCCCTGGCCGGAGCCGGTCACGCCGCCGACCTCGAGCACGACCGAGGTCTCGCCGAGCGCGTCCTGGCCGCCCGTGACGGCGTCGACGCGGAACTCGCGAAGCCGGCCTCCACCCCGGTGGCCACGTTGATGGCGTGGAAGATGGCGTCGACCGGGCCGTCGCCGGTGAACGATCCGACCAGCTCCTCGCCGTCGGGGCTGCGAGCACCGCCACCGTGGCGTGCGGCGGCCGCCGCGGTGAGGCCTCGACGTCGAACCACTCGAGCGTGTAGCCGGCGATCTCCTGGCGCAGCTCGTCGGTGACGAGCGCCTCGAGGTCCATCGCCGTGACCTGCTTCTTCTTGTCCGCGATCTCCTTGAAGCGCTTGAAGGCGGTGTTCAGCGCCTGGCCCGGTGAGCTCGAAGCCCAGCTCGGCCAGCGCCTGCTGCAGCGCGTGGCGCCCGGAGTGCTTGCCGAGCACGATCGAGTTGGCGTCCAGCCCGACCGTCGTGGCGTCCATGATCTCGTAGGTGGTGCGCTCCTTGAGCACGCCGTCCTGGTGGATCCCGGACTCGTGCGCGAACGCGTTGCGCCCGACGATCGCCTTGTTGGGCTGCACGGGAGTAGCCGGTCAGCCGCGACACCATCCGCGAGGTCCGCGCGATCTCGCGCGTGACCGCGCCGGTGTGCAGGCCGACAGCTCGGCCTCGCGGGTGTGCAGCAGCATCACGATCTCCTCGAGCGAGGCGTTGCCCGCCCGCTCGCCGATCCCGTTGATCGCGCACTCCACCTGCCGCGCGCCCGCGCGCAGCCCCGCCAGCGAGTTGGCGACGGCCAGCCCGAGGTCGTCGTGGCAGTGGACCGAGAGCACGACGTCGTGCAGGTCGGGGACCAGCTCGTACAGCGCCGGTCAGGAACGCCGCGTACTCGTGCGGCATCGCGTAGCCGACGGTGTCGGGGATGTTGATCGTCGTCGCGCCCTCGTCGATCGCGATCTGGCACACCTCGGCGGTGAACTCGAGCTCGGCGCGGGTGGCGTCCATCGGTGAGAACTCCACGTCCTCGACGTACTGCCGGGCGTGGGCCACGGCGGCGCGGGCCTGGCCCTTGACGTCCTCGCGGGTGCGTCTGCAGCTGGTACTCGATGTGGATGTCCGACGTGGAGATGAACGTGTGGATGCGCGGCCGGGCGGCGTCCTTGACGGCGTTGTAGGCGGCGTCGATGTCGGCCACGTGGGTGCGGGCCAGGCCGGCGATCACCGGTCCCTCGACGGTGCGGGCGATCGCCTGCACGGCCTCGAAGTCACCCGGCGAGGTGATCGGGAAGCCGGCCTCGATCACGTCGACCCCGAGCCGCGCCAGCTGCTGGGCGATCTCCAGCTTCTCCTGCGTGTTCAGGGAGATCCCCGGCGACTGCTCGCCGTCGCGCAGCGTCGTGTCGAAGATCAGTACTCGGTTGGGATCCTCGGGCTTGGTCATGGTCTCTCCTCCGGGTCTCGAACTTGGCTTCTTCTCGGTGCTGGTTCGCGGCTACGTGCGGCCGCCGGCGCGCTATTCCCCCCGACGGGGGAGGAGAAGAAGACGCAGTTCGAGGCGGAATGCCATCGGCGGCGAAAGCCTAGCAAGCGCACGCCGTGCGCGCTGCTCCATGGCCTGCCGCGTGGGTCTACGAGCGCGACGGTCCGCCCGGCGACGAATCCGTCGCTGGAGACGATCTGCTCGACGACGTCGCGCCGGACCGGCGAGTTGGTGGTGATCGCCATCGCCGCCAGCCGCCCGTCGTCCGAGGGGTCCTCGTCGGGCAACGCGCCCGACGGCCGCGGAGACGATGTTGACGCCGTGCTCGCCGAACAGCGTCCCGACCCGGCCGAGCATCCCGGGCAGGTCGCGGTAGCGGAACAGGGTGATGTGGTCCTCGAGCTGCGACGTCGAAGCGCTGGCCCCACGCCTCGATCAGGTGCGGGCGGTTGCGGCGGCCGATCAGCGTGCCGCGCGACCCGCACCGTCGAGTGCGCCGGCGGTCACCTCGACGCGCACCAGCTCGGTGTAGTCGCGAGCCGTCGAGTGCTTGGCCTCGACCACGCGGATCCCCCGCTCCTCGGCGATCGTCGGCGCGTTGACGGCGTTGACCTCCTCCTCGGTGTGGCCCGCCAGCACGCCGAGCAGCACCTCGATGGCCAGCAGCCGCGTGTCGCGATCGGCCAGCCGGCCGAAGAAGTCGGTCTGGATGCGATCGACCGAGGAGCCCTCGGCGACGCGCCAGCGCGATCCCGATCGCGCCCAGCGAGTGGCACAGCGGCACGTAGGGCCCGAGCACCTCGATGTCCTCGGCCGAGACGGCCGGGCACGTTGACGGCGCTCGTGACGACGCCGCCGGTGAGCGCCGCCACCACCTGCTCGGCGGCCTGAAAGCCGGCCCGGTCGGTCGCCTCGGCGGTCGAGGCGCCCAGGTGCGGGGTGACGATCACGTTCGGGTAGCCGAACAGCGGATGCTCGGTGACGGGCTCGGAGCGGAACACGTCGAGCGCGGCGCCCGCCACCTTGCCGGAGTCGAGCGCCGCCTGCAGGTCCTCGTCGACGACCAGCGGGCCGCGGGCGACGTTGAGGACGCGCACGCCGTCCCGGCACTTGGCCAGCACCTCGGCGTTCAGCCAGCCCTCGGTGTCCGGGTTCTTGGGCAGATGCAGGGTGAGGAAGTCCGCGGCCGCGTACACGTCGTCGGGCGAGTCGGCCTTCTCGACGCCGAGCTCGCGATAGCGCTCGGCGCCCACGAACGGGTCGAAGGCGATCACCTGCATCTGAAAGCCGCGGGCGCGCTGGGCGACGAGCTGGCCGATCCGTCCGAAGCCGAGGATCCCGAGCGTCTTCTCGCACAGCTCGATGCCGCTGAACTTCGAGCGCTCCCACTTGCCGCTGGTCAGCGACGCGTGCGCCTGCGGGAATGTTGCGCGCCAGCGCGAGCAGCAGCGCCATCGTGTGCTCGGCGGCGGTGATCACGTTCGACTCGGGGCGTTGGCGACGACGATGCCGCGCTTGGTGGCGGCGACGACGTCGACGTTGTCGACCCCCACCCCGGCGCGGCCGACGGCCCGCAGCGACGTGGCCCGCTCGATCAGCGCGGCGTCGAGCTTGGTCGCCGAGCGGATCAGCATGCCGTGGTAGTCGCCGATCCGCTCGCCGAGCTCCCCGGGCTCCCAGCCGAGCCCGAGGTCGACGTCGAAGTGCTCGCGCAGCAGCTCGATGCCCGAGTCGCCGATGTTCTCCGCCACGAGGACGCGCGTCATGCCGCAGCGCTCCAGGACGCAGTCGATGCAGGCCGTGAGCGCCTGCACATCGGCCGGGATCGGTCGCCGGGAACATCGCGACGCGCAGCTGGTTGCGCCCCAGCTTGCGATACGGCTCGACGTCGACGATCCCGTTGGCGCGCAACGTCGCCGCCAGCGCGGCGGCGTCGACGTCGTCGGCGAAGTCGATCGTGCCGACGACCAGCGAGCGCTTGGCCGGATCGGCGACGAACGGGGTGGCGTGCTCGTGCGCTGTCGGCCCACGCGTAGAGGTGCCCGCTCGAGGCGGTGGTGCGCGCGCACCATCGCGTCCAGTCCCCCCTGCTCGAGCATCCAGTCGAGCTGGTCGGCGAGCATCAGCAGCGTGGCGATCGCCGGCGTGTTGTAGGTCTGGTCCTTGCGGGAGTTCTCCAGCGCCGTCGGCAGCGACAGGAAGTCGGGCACCCAGCGCGCGCCGTCGGCCTGTCGCGTCGCAGCTCGTCGATCCGCGCCAGCGCGGCCGGGCTGAGCACGGCCAGCCACAGCCCGCCGTCAGAGGCGAAGCCCTTCTGGGGGGCGAAGTAGTAGACGTCGGACTGGGCGACGTCGACGGGCAGACCGGCGGCCCCCGAGGTGGCGTCGATCAGCACGAGCGCGGGCTCGGAGCCCGCGGGGCGCATGACCGGAACCATCACCCCGGTCGAGGTCTCGTTGTGGGCCCAGGCGATCACGTCGACCGACGGATCGCTGCGCGGGCTCGGGCGCGTCGCCGGCGGGAGCGTCGATCACGATCGGGTCGGCCAGGAACGGCGCCCGGCGGGTGCAGGCGGCGAACTTCGAGGAGAACTCCCCGTAGGTCAGGTGCAGCGCCCGCTCGCGGACCAGGCCGCACGTGGCGGCGTCCCAGAACGCGGTCGTGCCGCCGTTGCCGAGCGCGACCTCGTAGCCGTCGGGGAGCGAGAACAGCTCGCCGATCCCCGCCCGGACGTGGCCGACCAGCTGCCTTGACGGGCTTCTGGCGGTGCGAGGTGCCCATCACGCTCGCCCCGGCGCTCGACGAGGTGGCGCAGCTGAGCCGGGCGCACGCGCGAGGGTCCCGAGCCGAAGCGCCCGTCGGCGGGCTTGAGGTCGGCGGGGATCTGCAGCTCCGTCGTGGTCTGGGTCATGAGCCTTCCCGGGGGTAGCTGGTCTCGATGCCCAGGCGCGCGGCGGTCTGTGGCCGTCGCTCCACGGTGGTCAGACCCACCTTCTCGCGCCAGTCACGACGGCGTGAGCGATTGTAACGGGGGCCGGCGCGCTACTCCTGCCACTCGGTGTCGATCCAGTCCATCTGCGCGCGCAGCTCCTTGCCCACGACCTCGACCTGGTGGCCGGCCTGCTCGGAGCGCATGCGCTTGAAGTTCTCCTGGCCGGCGCGGTTCTCGGCGATCCACTCGCGGGCGAAGTCGCCGGACTGGATCTCTGCCAGAGCACCTGCTTCATCGCGGCCCGCGTCTCGGCGCCGATGATCCGCTTCCCGCGGGTCATGTCGCCGTACTCGGCGGTGTTGGAGATCGAGTAGCGCATGCCGCTGATCCCCTTCTCGTACATGAGATCGACGATCAGCTTGAGCTCGTGCAGGACCTCGAAGTAGGCGAGGCGCTCGTCGTAGCCGGCCTCGGTGAGCGTCTCGTATCCGGCACGGACCAGTTCGGTGACGCCGCCGCACAGCACGGCCTGCTCGCCGAACAGGTCGGTCTCGGTCTCGTCCTTGAAGGTCGTCTCGATCACGCCGCCGCGCGTGCCGCCGATGCCCTTGGCGTAGGCGAGCGCGAGGCCGAGCGCGTCGCCCGAGGCGTCCTGATGGACGGCGACCAGGCACGGCACGCCCGAGCCCTCCTCGTACTGACGGCGCACGAGGTGGCCCGGGCCCTTGGGCGCCACGAGCGCGACGTCGACGTCCGGCGGCGCGACGATCTGCTCGTAGTGGACCGAGAAGCCGTGGCCGAAGAGCAGCGTGTTGCCGGGAGCGATGCCGTCCTTGAGGCCGGCGTCCCAGATCTGACCGTGGAGCTCGTCGGGCGCGAGCACCATCACGATGTCGCCCTCGGAGGCGGCGTCGGCGGGCTCGATCACCTGCAGGCCGTGGGCCTCGGCCTTCGCGACGCTGGCCGAGCCGGAGCGCAGGCCGACGACGACGTCGACGCCGGAGTCCTTGAGGTTGAGGGCGTGGGCGTGGCCCTGGGACCCGTAGCCGATGATCGCGACGGTCTTGCCGTCGAGCTTGTGGAGGTCAGCGTCGTCGTCGTAGAACATGATCCGCAGCCTACAAGGCGGCGGACCACTTGCTCATTGCCCGCCGAAGCGCTGGCGCAGGGCCATCACGTTGTTGACGTACTGCTGGGTGTCGGCGTACATGCCGTGTGCCTGCACCGAGGCCAGGCCCTGGTAATAGCCGGCGGCGGCCAGCGCCGGGTCGCCCCCGGTCTGGCTGAGCAGCGAGTGCAGCAGCAGCACTCCGCCGCGGACGTTGTCGGTCGCCGATCCCGGCGCCAGGGTCGGGCCGCCGAGGTTGTTCTGGATGTAGTTCCAGGTGCCGGGCTCGATCTGCATCACGCCGGTCGCGCCCGTGCTCGAGACCATGCCGTTGTTGAAGCCGCTCTCCTGATCGGCGATCGCCTGGGCCAGCGAGGGCGAGACGCCGTTCTGGGCCGCGATCGAGCCGACGTCGGCGGGGCTGACCGACTCGGCAGTGGGCTGGGCGCCGCCGGCGCTGGAGCTCGAGGCGCTCGAGGCCGGCGCGGTCGAGACCTCCACCGCGGAGCTCGAGGAGCCGGCGCCGACGCTCAGCGTGTCGCCGGCCGGCAGGATCCCCGCCGGGTCAAGGCCGTTGGCCGAGGCCAGCGCGTCGACACTGACGCCGTAGCGGGCGGCGATCGCCGAGAGCGTGTCGCCGGGCGCCACCACGTACCCGCCACCCGAGGACGCGGAGCTGCCCGGCGTCGTCGTGGATGTGTCGGACGTCGGGACCGGGGCGCTGCTCGTCGAGACGGCGCCGCCGCCCTGGGGCGGGATCGCCAGCGTCGAGCCGGCGATCAGCTGGGAATCAGCCGAGATGCCGTTGGCGGCGGCCAGCTGATCGACCGATAGACCGTCCGCGGCGGCGACCGCGTACAGCGACTCGCCGGGGGCGACCACGTGCTCGAAGGCGGCCGAGGCGGTGGCGGGGACGCAGAGCGCCGCGGTCGCCACAAGCAGGGACAATTTCCAGGTTCGCATGGCGGCAAGTGTCGCCCGTCGCGGCCGTCACGGAAACTCCTGCAAGCGGGGTTTCAGCGTGCAAGCGCGCTGTCACGCACCGGCGCTTGCAACCAGCGAGCTGCCGGGCAATGTGACCGAGCCGTCGCCGGCCACGTAGGGCTGCGCGGCGGCGGTGATCGCGGCGACGGCCGCGGCCTGCTCGTCGGCGCTCAGCTGCTGGTAGGCGGCGCCGAACAGCGGCGACATGTCGATCGTCTCCTCGATGTAGCCATCGAGGGCGTCGTAGTGTCGGACGAGCGCGACCGGCGAGACGACCACGTCCTCGAAGCCGGCGCCCTGCAGCAGCTCGGTCAGCTGGCCGTCGGCGGCGAGCGCGAACATGCCGGGCGCGGCCGGATCCGGCGGCTCGGCGTGGCCGAGCTCCACCATCGCGCGGTTGGGGATCACCGCCCACGGGTTGCGCTCGGGCTTGTCCCAGACGGCGAACGCGGCCCGTCCCCCCGGGCGCAGGATGCGGCGGATCTCGCGGGCGGCCGCCTCGGGGTCGACGATCAGCATGATCCCCCAGCGCACGAGCACGGCGTCGACGCTGGCCGTCTCCAGGTCGATCCACTCGAGCTCGAGTTGTGCGAACTCCACGTTGTCGATGCCCAGCTCGGCCGCGCGGGCGCGGGCGACGTCGATCATCGCGTCCGCGCCGTCGCTTGAGATCAGCGTCCCCCCGGGGCGCACCAGCTCAGCCGCCATGAAGCCCGTGTCACCGGGTCCGGCGGCCAGCTCCAGCACCCGCTGGCCGGGCTGCAGCGCCAGCGCCTGCACCATCGCCGCCGACACGGGCATGCCCCAGTCGCGGATGCGCTCCGCGCGTTTGCCCCAGCCGGCGGCGGCCCGCTCCCAGGCCTCTCGGCTGGCCGAGCGCTGCTCGTCGGGGTCAAGCGGAGCCATCGCCTGCGCAGGCTAGCCCTTGGTGTCCGGGGGCGCCAGCCGCCGCGTCAGCTCGCCGAAGGCGGCCTCGATCTGGGCGCCCATCCGCTGGTCGAAGATCGCCTCCAGCGCGTCGGCGGCGAGCGGCCGCAGGCTGGTGATGGCGGCGTTGATCTCCGCCCAGCGCTGCTCCGGCATGCCGGAGCGCTCGAAGGGCTCCCACACCTCGGTCATGAACAGCCTCACGAACGCGCTCGAGACGGCGTTGCAGTGATGCTCGATCTCCTCGAACACGCCCAGGGCGTCCTCAAGGGCGATCCCGCGCTCGACGACGCGCTCGGCAACCGCCAGCAGCGAGGGGCTCGGCACCTCGTAGCGATCGTCGTCGGCCGGCTTGAGCACGCCCAGGCGCTCGGCGCGGGCGAGCACGCGGGGAGCGTCGGCGGCGACGACGTGAAAGCGCCGGCCCAGCTCGGACAGGGTGAGCTCCTGCGAGGGCTCGGTCGCCCGGGCCGCGGCCAGCGCCTCGCGAAAGCGCGCCAGGCGCTCGGCGGTCGCCGGGGTGTCGTCGAGCAGCCGCTTGATACCGGCGAGGTTGAAGCCGTCGGCCTGGAGATCGCGGATCAGCCTGAGCTGGGCGACGTGCTCGGGCCCGTAGTAGCCGACGCGGAGGCGGACTTCCGGCGAGGCGAGCAGACCACGCGCCTGGTGGGCGCGGATGTTGCGCACCGTCATGCCGGTCGCGGCCGCCAGCTGCTCGATCGTCAGGTCCGTCGCCATCGACCCCGATCATACCCCGATCGATGTGACGTCGATCGATGTGACATGGTGTGTGACGTGTCAGCGCAGCTCGCGGCGCAGGAGCTTGCCGGTCACGCCGCGGGGCACCTGCGCGACGATCTCGAAGCGCTTGGGGACCTTGAACGGCGCCAGCCGCACGGCGCAGTGCGCGCGCAGCTCGTCCGCATCGGGCACGGCACCGTCACGGAGCACGACCTGGGCGACGACCGCCTCCCCCCACTGCGGATCGGCGCGTCCAAGGACGGCGGCGTCGGCCACCGCCGGATGCTCCAGCAGCACCGCCTCGACCTCCGCCGGCGCCACGTTCTCGCCGCCGCTGACGATCGTGTCCGACTTGCGCCCGACGATCGTCAGCCGGCCGGAGTCGTCGAGCTCGCCCAGGTCGCCGGTGTGCAGCCAGCCGTCATCTGACAGCGCACCCCTGGCCACGGCCCGCCCACGCACGAGCAGTTCCCCGCCATCGGCGATCCGCAGCTCGGACCCCAGCAGCGCGAAGCCGTCGGTCGCGACCTGCGAGCACGTCTCGGTCATGCCGAACGACGGCGAGACGGGAACGCCGGCCGCGGCGGCGCGCGTCAGCAGGGCGGGCGCGATCGGGCCGCCCCCCAGCAGCACCCGGCGCAGGGTCGGCGGTTCGCGCAGGCCGGCGTCGAGCAGGCGCGCGAGCATCGTCGGAACGAGCGAGACGAGCGTCACCCGGGCGCCGGGATCCATCAGCGCAGCCAGTGCGCGCTCGGCGTCGAAGCGGTCGTGGAGGACGACGGTGGTGGCGTAGACGGCGCTGCGCAGCTGGATCGACAGACCGCCGACGTGGGCGAGCGGCATCGGGCACAGCCACCGTTCTCTTGGGATCCAGTCCGAGCGCCAGCGCCGAGCCGAGCGCGTTCCACAGCCAGTTGTCGTAGCTGAGCTCCACCGGCTTGGGGCCGGCCGTGGTGCCCGAGGTGAACATCAGGGTGGCGATGTCCGACGGCGCGTGGTCATAGGCGTCGCTGATCGGGTCGCCGGCCACCGGGCTCTCGAGGACGAGGCGGCTGCCCGACTGGCGGGCGGCGCGCTCATCGGGCCGCAATCGCAGGTCGATCGGGACGGCGACCGCCCCCAGCAGCAGGCAGCCGTGCAGCGCCGGGACGAGCGCCATCGAGGGCAGCGCCAGGGCGACGCGGTCTCCCGGACCGACGCCCCGCTCGCGCAGCGCGCCCGCCACCGAGCGGGCTTGGGCAGAGAGCTCGGCATAACTGAGGGTCTCCTCGGGGGCCACGACGGCCGCGCGGTCGCCATGCATCCGCGCAGCCCGCGCCAGCCAGGACTCCATGCCGCGCGACCTACAGGGTCGGAACGCTGGGCGGCGCGCTCGCCCGCACGGCGACGGGTGCGCCATGTCGCCGCGGGCGCCGGACGCGCATCTCCTCGGCGAGGAAGTAGGAGCCGATCACCAGCGCGGCGGCCACCACCTGGGCGACGATCGTCTCGACGTTGGGGAAGATGGCGAACCACAGCCCCATCCAACCGGGGATGTTGACGTTGATCGGCGAGGTGCCGATCCAACCGGCCAGCTGCAGCTCCTGGACGCTCTCTCCAACCATCACGAGGAGCACGACGCCGAGCAGGATGCCGGTGGCGACGAGCATCCGCTTGTAGGGCAGGCGGGCCTGGAGCTTGAACGTGGCGAAGCCGATGATGGCCACGAACACCAGGCCGAGGGCCACGCCCTCGAGCACCATCCCCGACCCGTAGCGCAGCCGGAGGTTCTGCAGGAAGAGGACGACCTCGAAGCCCTCACGGTAGACGGAGGTGAATCCCAGCAGCGCCAGCCCGAACAGCGTCTTCTGGGCGCTACTGGTCGCCGCGCCGTCGCGAATCGCCTTACCGCGGCGGTTGTGATGGGCGATCCACCCGGTCCAGTAGACGCGGTGAAAGAACCAGTTCATGACGACGAGCAGCACGACGATCGCCAGCACACCAGTGGCGGCCTGGAGGTCGAGGCTTCCCTTGCCGACCGCATCGGTGATCGCGATCGCCACGAACCACGTGACGACGCTCGCGGCGAGCGCCAGGCCGGCGCCCATCCCCAGCGGCTTGCGATAGCCGCTGTTGGCACCGCGCATGCTGGCGGTGAGGACGGCGAGCACGAGAATGCACTCCAGCCCCTCGCGGAGGACGAGGATGCCGCTGTCGAGGACGACGGCGAACCGGCTCAGGTGCGCGCTCGGATCCGTCGGATTCGGGGTCCCGGCGCCGGCGGTGATGATCTGCCAGACGAGGAGACCGACGACGACGAGACCGATCGACCACCAGCCCAGCCGCTTGCGGGACACACCGCTCATTAGGGACACCTTACAGAATTCTCCGCGCCATGATTAGGGGAACCTAACGCGTGATCTTCTCGCCGCTTGCATAGAGTCCTCGTGATGAGCGTCAGCTGGCATCCCGACGGCGACTACGCCGATATCCGCTACGAGCTGGCCGACGGCGAGAACGCCGGGATCGCGAAGATCACGATCAACCGCCCGGAGGTGCGAAACGCCTTTCGCCCGGAAACGGTGGTCGAGCTGTCCGACGCGTTCGAACGCGCGCGAGAGGACTCGGCGGTCGGCGTGATCATCCTCACCGGCGAGGGGCCGGACGCGTTCTGCTCCGGCGGCGACCAGCGCGTGCGCGGCGGCCGCGGCGGCTATGTCACCGGCGCCGACCCGGCGGCCGCCGGCTCTCATCAGGCGGTCGGGCGCTTCCACGTCACCGACCTGCACGTCCAGATTCGCCGTCTGCCCAAGCCGGTGGTGGCGATGGTCGCCGGCTACGCGATCGGCGGCGGCCATGTCCTGCACATCGTCTGCGATCTCACGATTGCCGCCGACAACGCCCGCTTCGGCCAGACCGGCCCGAGGGTCGGCTCCTTCGACGGGGGTTTCGGGGCGAGCGTGCTCTCGCGCCTGGTCGGCCCCAAGCGGGCCAAGGAGATCTGGTTTCTCTGCCGCCAGTACGACGCCCAGCAGGCCATGGACATGGGGCTGGTCAACACCGTCGTGCCGCTCGATCGGCTGGAGGCCGAGACGGTGCAGTGGTGTCGTGAGATGCTCGCCATGTCGCCGCTGGCGCTGCGGATGGTCAAGGCGAGCTTCAACGCCGACGAGGACGGGCTGGCCGGCATCCAGCAGCTGGCCCACGACGCCAACCTGCTCTTCTACATGAGCGACGAGGCGCAGGAGGGCCGTGACGCTTACCTCGGCAAGCGCCGCCCCGACTTCTCGAAGTTCCCCCGACGCGCGTAGCCATCGGTGAGCGGGGTGCGGATCTGGTTGATGGCGGCGCGTCCGCGGACGCTGCCGGCCGCGATCGCCCCCGTGCTCGTCGGTACCGCGCTGGCCGGGTTCGGCCACGTGTTCCATCCCCTGCGCTTCCTCGCCGCCCTCCTGGGCGCGATCTTCATCCAGGTGGGGACGAATCTGTCAAACGACTACTCCGATGCGCGCCGCGGGGCCGACACCGATGACCGGCTCGGGCCCGTCCGCGTCACGGCCGGCGGCCTCGTCCCCCCCAAGCAGGTGCTGATCGCCACCTACGTGTCCTTCGGCCTGGCGGTGCTCGCCGGCGTGTACCTGATCGTCGTCGCCGGCTGGCTGCTGCTCGTGATCGGCGCGGCCTCGATCCTCGCCGGTGTGCTGTACACCGGCGGTCCGCGGCCGTACGGCTACGAGGGGCTCGGCGAGCTGTTCGTGTTCCTGTTCTTCGGTGTCGTCGCCGTCGCCGGTTCGTATTTCGTCCAGGTCAAGCACCTGCACTGGGAGGCGTTCGCCCTGGCCGTGCCCGTCGGGCTGCTGGCGGCGGCGATTCTCGTCGTCAACAACATCCGCGACATCGACTCCGATCGCCGCGCGTCCAAGCGGACGCTGGCGGTCAAGCTGGGCCGCACGAGGACGCGCTGGATGTTCGCCGGTGTCGTCTATCTGGCGTTCCTGCTGGCGCCGATCACGTGGATCTTCGGGCCGGTCAAGCCGTGGGTGATGCTCACCTGGCTGGCGCTGCCGCTGGCCACGGCGCTCGTGCGCACCGTGCGCACCCGCACCGACGGCCCGTCGCTGAATGGCGCGCTGGCCCGCAGCGGGATGCTGCAGCTGGCGTTCTGCGTGCTGCTCTCGGCGGGGCTGCTGCTGAGCCGATGAAGCTGACCGTCAGCGCCGTCCGGACGGCGATGCGCGACCCGTTCACCGCGGGTCACGGGACGGTTTCCGAGCGCGAGCTGCTGCTCGTGCGCCTGGAGGCGATCGACGGCGAGGTGGGCTACGGCGAGGCGGCGCCGCTGGCCTCCTACGACGGCGTCTCGCTCGCCGACGTGCGCGCCGCGCTGGAGGACTGCCGCCCGGTGCTCGAGAGCTATCCCGACGCCACCCCGATCGCCGACGTGCTGGCGCGCTGCTCGGAGGCGACGGTCCTCCCTCAGGCGCTCGCCGCCGTCGACCTGGCGCTGTGGGATCTCGCCGGTCGCCGCACCCGGGAGCCCGTCTGGCGCCTGCTCGGTGCTCCCCGGGCCGAGCCGGTGGCGGTCAACTGGACGATCGCCTCCGCCGATCGCTCGGGGGCCGCCCACGAGGCCGCCCAGGCCCGCGCCGACGGCTACCAGACGGTGAAAGTGAAGGTGGCCATCGGCGACGACGCCGGCCGCCTGGCCGCCGTGCGGGCGTTCGGCGGACCGCAGATGACGATCCGCATCGACGCCAACGGCGCGTGGGAGCCGGCCGAGGCGGCCGCGACCCTGGAGGCGGTCGAGCCGGTCGGGATCGAGTGCTGCGAGGAGCCGGTCGCCGGTGTGGCGGCGATCCGTGCCCTGCGGCCCCACGTCGAGATTCCGTTGGCGCTCGACGAGTCCGCCGGCGATCCCGACGCGCTGCTCTCCCCCGCCGCCGACCTCATGTGCCTGAAGATCTCCCGCTGCGGCGGGATCGCGGCAACGGTCGAGATGGCGGCGCGGGCGCGGGCGGCCGGCTACGAGGTGTATCTCGCCTCGACGCTCGACGGCCCGCTGGGGATCGCCGCGGCGTTGCACGCGGCCGCCGTTGTGCGCCCCGATCGCGCCTGCGGGCTGGCCACGCTCGGGCTGTTCGCCGAGCGGACGAACCCGCTGCCCGCCGTGACGGGCACGATGACCGCGCCCGCGGGCCCGGGGCTGGGGCGCGGGCTCACCGACTGGTACCCGCGATGATCGCGGCCACCGCGGCCGGATCCTCGAGGTGGGCGGCGTGGCCGGCCCCGGCGATCACGTGCACCCGCGCCGCCGCCATGACGGTCGCCATCCGCTCGGCGGTGGCACGGAACTTCTGATCGCGTTCGCCGACGATCAGGTCGACAGGTGTTTCGAGGTCCGAAAGCCGGCCCCAGAGCGACGGAAGCGCCCCCGTCCCCAGGCCGCGCAGGGCGCGTGCCAGGCCGCGCGGCGTGTTGCGCCGGCGGTCGGCGTCAACGGCGGCCCTGACGTGGGCGGGCTGATCGGCGAGCACCGGTGTCTGCGCCCAGCGGGTGGCGAACGCCTCGATCGTCATCGCTTCGATCTCGCCGGCGAGCTGTTCGTCGGCGTGCACGCGGGCGTCCCGCTCGGCCGGCGTCGGCAGGCCCGGGCTGGCGCCGATCAGCACGAGCCGATCGACCCGCCGCGTGAGCGCGAACGCGACGTGCAATGCCAGCCGTCCCCCCATCGAGTAGCCGGCGAGGGTGAACGCCTCGGTCGGCCCGGTGAGGGCGGACACGTCGGCGATCACCGACGGCAGGTCGACCGGGGTCGCCGCCGACGCCCTCCCGTGGCCCCGGATGTCGGGCGCCAGCGGCCGGTAGCGTTCGCCCACGGCGGCGCCGACGCCGTCCCAGCTCGCGCCCGTGTTGGAGAAGCCGTGGAGCAGAACCAGCTTGGGCGCCATCGTTCCCGGATCATGACGACGATCGACACCTACCGGCTGTTGCGCGCGCTCTGCGATGAGTTCGCCCGCTGCGGCATGCGGCATGCCGGCACGTCGCCCGGCTCGCGCAACACCCCGATCCTGCTCTCGCTCGTGCGCGAGCCGCGGATCCGCTGCTGGTCACACCTCGACGAACGCTGCGCGGGCTTCTTCGCCGTCGGGGCGGCCAAGGCCGCGGGGACGCCGGTGGCGATGACGTGCACCTCGGGCACCGCCGCCGCCAACTTCGTGCCGGCCGTGGTCGAAGCCCACTGGGCACGCGTCCCGCTGATCGTGCTCACCGCCGACCGGCCGGCCGAGCTGCGCGATGTCGGCGCCGGCCAGGCGATCGATCAGCTCAAGCTCTACGGCGACGCCGTCAAGTGGTTCTCCGAGGTCGAGCTGCCGCCCGTGGCCGACGAGAGCGCGATGCGGTGGATCCGCCAGCTCGCCTGCCGGGCCTACTGGACGGCGGCCGAGGGCCGGCCCGGACCCGTGCACCTCAACCTGCCGCTGCGCGAACCGCTGATCCTCGAGGAGCCGCTCGAGCCCGAGGTCTCCGGCGGGCGCCCGGACGGGCGGCCGTGGGTGTCGCGATCAGGATCCGGCACGCCTGCCTCCCCGGCTCCCCGGGTGCTCCCCGCGCACGGCGTCATCGTCGCGGGGCGGGATGAGGGCAGCCTCGGTGCGCGGGCCGCGGCTGTCGCCGAACGGCTGGGCTATCCGCTGCTGGCCGATCCGCTGTCCGGAGCCCGGCACGGCGCGACGGCGATCGCCACCTACGACCTGCTGCTACGCGAGCCCGATCCGGCGTGGCGGCCGGATGTCGTCGTCCGTGTCGGCGATCTTCCGACGTCCAAGCCGCTGCGGGCGTGGCTGGCGACGTTGGACAGCGGCATCGATCAGATCGCAGTCGATCCGCGGGCCGCCTGGCAGGACCCCGACGCGGTCGTCTCCGAGGTCACCGACGGGTGGGGTGGCTTCACCGTCGACGGCCGTGACCCGGAGTGGCTCGGGGCCTGGCTGGCGGCCGACGAGACCGCGAGCGCCGCGCTGGCCGATGTGCTCGGCGGCGAGCTCTCCGAACCGCTCGTGGCGCGACGGCTGGGTGAGTGGCTCTCCGCCGACTCGACGCTGTTCGTGGCCGCCTCAATGCCGATCCGCGACGTGGAGCTCTACCTGCCCGCCCGCTGCGACCTGCCGCGGGTGCTCTCCAATCGCGGCGCCAACGGGATCGACGGCACCGTCTCCGCCGCCTTCGGCGTGGCTGCCGCGAGCGAGCCGGAACGCCCGGTGACGCTGCTGATCGGCGATGTCGCCCTCGCCCACGACATCGGTGGGTTGCTGGCCGCCCGCCGGCTCGGCCTGCAGCTGACGATCGTCCTGCTCAACAACGATGGCGGCGGCATCTTTCATTTCCTGCCGGTCAGCGGCGAGGGCGAGGCCTTCGAGGAGCACGTCGCCACCCCGCATGGGCTGGACTTCGCGCAGGTGGCAGCGGTGTACGGCTTCGCTTACGAGCGTCCGGGCAGCGCGGACGAGCTATGCGCCGCGCTGCAACACCATGGCGGCTGCCGGCTGATCGAGGTGCGCACCGATCGCACCGAGAACCTCGCCCTGCACCGCCACGCCGCCGACGTCGCCCTGAGCGCCGTCCGCACACGCTGATCGTCAGCCGGCAAGTGCGGGCAGCATCACGCCGAGCTTGATCTCTGACTCGGCGAGCTCGGCGGCCGGGTCGGAGTCGCGCACGATCCCGCAGCCGGCGTAGCAGCGAGCGAGCCGGTCGCGCAGCAGGGCGCAGCGCAGCGCCACGCAGAACTCGCCGTCGCCGGTGGCATCCGTCCACCCCACCGTCCCGGCGTACCAACCGCGGTCAAACCCCTCAAGAGCAGGGATCGAGCTGACCGCTGCCGCGGGCTCGGCGCCGACGGCCGGCGTGGGATGCAGGCGTCCGGCGAGCGCCACGGCGTCGATCGGCCCGGCCAGCTGGGCGCGGATCGGTGTCGCCAGATGCTGGATGTTGGCGACCTGGATGAGCACCGGCTCGGGCGCAGCGGTCACCCAGACGGCGTGGGGCCGCAGCCCGCGCGCGATCCGGCGGGCGACGATCGCGTTCTCGTGCCGGTCCTTGTCGGAGCGCAGCAGCTGCTCGCCGAGATGGTCGTCGACGGCGGGGTCGGCGCTGCGCCGGGTCGAGCCGGCGAGGGCCACCGTGCTGGCGCGCTGGCCCTGGCGGCGGATCAACAGCTCCGGGGTGGCGCCGATGAACGTCGCGTCGCCCCGCCCGACGGCATAGACGAACGAGGTGTCAAAGGCCTCGCGCAGCAGGCCGAAGACGGCCGCCGGATCGTGCACGCGGGGGGCGTGGACGTCAACCTCGCGGGCGAGGACGACCTTCTCGAGCTCGCCGGCGCGGATCCGCTCGGTGGCCCGCGCCACCGCCTCCTCGAAGTGGGCGGGGGGCATCGGGCTGACCACCTCGTAGCCACCGGTGGGAGCGGGATCGAACAGCGGCAGCCCCACCTCGCGCAGCTCGGCGAGCCGCCGGTCGACACGGGCCACGGCCTCGCCGTCGGTGTCGTCGGGGGCGACGTCGACGTTGACCGTCAGGCAGGTGCAGCGCCCGCGCCGCGCCAGCGACAGCTCGGGCACGATCAGCGACGCCGGCGCGAATCCGCTCCACACCGGTGCCGCGCCGCCGTCGGGAGCGAAGGCAAAGCCGCCGAGCGCGACGAGCCCGGCGCCCGGCGCTCCCGGTGCCTCGTCGGCCAGCGCGGCAGCGGCCAGCGCGCGCCAGCGGCCGGCAAGCTCGTCGAAGCGGCCCGGGCCTGAGGCCTCGAGCGTCCGCACCGCCCCGAGCGCCGCCAGGGCGATCGCGTCGCGATCGGGCTGCTCCAGGCAGAACCATGGCTCGTCGGCGCGGCGCGAGGCGGCCACGATCGCGCTCGGGTCGTGCTCGCCGGGGAGCTCGGCGGTGATGCTGACGAGCGCGGGGGTGCCGCCGCCGCGGGCCCGGCGCAGGCCCTCGGCGATCCGGCGCCGCAGGCGAGCGGCGCTGCGGACGTCCAGCCAGGCGCCCCCGTCGGTGGCGACAGCCGTCATGCCCCTGAGCTTAGTCCCGCGCTTTACGCGGTGGGCGTGGCGATGTAGTACAGCCACGGAGACCCGCCCGCCTCGCCCGCGGGCACCGCCCGGCCATCGGCCTCGAGCACCTCGACGAGCTCGAGGCCCACGTCGGCCAGCTGCCGCTCCTGGGCGACGCGACCGATGTAGTAGTGCAGCAGCGCGTAGTTGTGGGCCACGTCGTTGACGACGGCGTGATCGCCGTCGCGGTACTGCAGAGGACCCAGGCGCCGGCGATTGCGACGAGCCGCCGGAAGGCCGATCGCCGTACGGATCCACCCCGCCGGGCTGCGCCGGGCCGCCGCCAGGGCGGCCTCCTTCACCCGCGACGACGGCGTCCGCACCGCCTGGTCGAACTGGTCGAGGTTGTGGGAGGAGAACACGAGCAGGCCACCGCAGGCCAGCAGCGCGCGCAGGTCGGCGAGCACGCGACGGCGCTGGGCGTCGTCGAAGACGTCGATCAGGTTGTCGGACATGAGCACGGCGTCGAACGGGCCCTCGATGCTCGCCTTCACATCGGCGAGGTCGCCGACGCGGACGTCCGTGCCCGGAAAGCGCCGGCGGCAGTGGTCGACCATCTGGGGAGAGATATCGACCCCGTGAGCGTCGGCGCCGAGCAGCACCAGGTAGCCGAGGAGTCGGCCCGCGCCGCATCCGAGGTCGAGGACCCGGCCGGTGATCGCTTCGCGGTAGCGCGCCAGGATCACCGCCTCCGCCGGCAACAGGTTGGGGTTGTCGTAGGTCTTGACGAACTGACCCGCGCTCCACAGCCGGGCGTTGATCTCCGCCTGCGCGTCGCGCCCCTGCACCACGGTCTGAATCACTCACCCTCGCTCATGGACGTCGTCCAGCATAGGGCGCGATCAATCAGCCGGGCGCCGGAGCGACCCGCACCGACCCCTGCAGGTTGAGCGCGGTCACAGCCCCACGCACGGTCGCGACCTCCCCCTCACGCCGCAGCGCGATCTCGCGCGCATGCCCGGGCTCGATCGAGAAGGCGTCGTCTGATGGCCGGAAGCCGGGCACGTCGACGCGCACGCCGTACGCGAAGCCCCGGGTGGCGATGCGCAGGACAGGGGCGTCCTCGTCGGATCCGTGCAGGGTCACCTCGAGCCCCAGCCGGTCGCCGCTCGCGCGCTCGGCCGGACGCCCGGCGGGATGCAGGAAGGACTGCGAGAGCAGCGTTGCGCCGGTCTCGCCGGCCTGCTCGAGACTGAGCACGACGAGGTCCTGGGCCGGGGGGCCGAAGCGATAGGCCCAGGAGACGTCGACGAACCGTCCGAGCAGGGCCTCGACGCCGAGCGCCTGGTTGCCGTGGGCGGGCACCCGCAGCACCCGCTCGGCCTCCCCCACGAGCGTCTCGCGATCGCGGTAGAGGGACACGCGCAGCGTCGCCTCCAACGCCGCGGGGCCGTCGTTGGCGACGTGGACGTGGATCCCGCCCAGCCCCTCGTCGCTGCCCCACACGGCCACGGGGGCCAGCGCGCGCCGGAGATGGTGGATCGCGGCCTTTGGCTTGCCGCGGTGGTCGAGCAGGCCCCACCCGGCACCCGGCCGCAGATCGCAGCACCACAGGACCAGGCCGCCGGCACAGGCGGATGCCGCCCGCCGCCATTCGCCGAACACGGTCGCCATCACCTCGCCGGTGACGTGACGCGAGAGCTCGAGGTAGCGCTCCGGGTCGACGCTGCGCAGGCTCACCGGGTCCACGCCGTAGAGCTGGCGCAGGTAGTGGTCGCGGACGTCCTCGAAGTCCCACCCGGCGCCCGCGTCGCGCGGGACGCCGCGCTTCCACCGCGAATCGGCGATCCCCAGCTCCTCGTCGTCGGGGACGTTGGAGAACGCCAGGCACTCGGCGGCGAAGCGGACGTCGGCGAGCCGGGCGTCGTCGAACGGGCGCCGGTAGGCGCCGACGCCGTAGTAGTTGGCCACACCGCGGTCGGTGCGGAAGGGCAGGTCCCCGCCCCACGGGGTCGAGGGGACATACGTCGCTTGGATCCCGGCGTCGCGGACCGCCGACGGCAGCAGTTCGCTGTACAGCGGCCCGTCGGCCAGCTCCGGGTCCAGGCCGAGCATCGCGACCTGCTGGGCGACCTCGCTGCCCCCGCACAGCACCGCCAGGCTGGGACGGTGTCCGAGCTCGTCGAGGAGTGCGCGGGCCTCGGCGGCGACGATCTGCATGAAGTCCGGGTCGAGCTCGGGATAATCGAGGTTGGCGAACATGAAGTCCTGCCAGACGAGGATGCCGAGCTCGTCGCACAGCTCGTAGAAGCGTTCGTCCTCATAGTGGGCGATGCCGGGAACGCGCAGCATGTTCATGCCGGCGGCGACGACATGCTCCAGGACGGCTCGCAGATCCGGCGGCGCAGATTGGGCTTCGCCGGCGTCCACCGGCATCCACACGGCCCCGCGGATGAACACGCGCGTCCCGTTGCAGGCCAGGGCGAGACCCTCGGGCTCGAGTTCGCGATCGATCCGCAGATCGCGAAAACCGACGCGGCCGGCCTGCACCGTCACCGTCTCACCGGCGCCGGTGCGAACACTCAGCGCGACGCCGTAGAGCACCGGCGAGCCGTGGGTGTGCGGCCACCACAGCTCCGGATCGGCGACGGCCACCTCCCCGCGGGCCTCTCCGCGTTCGATCACCAGTTCGGTCTCGGCCGTCGTCCCCGGACCGGTCACCGAGAGAGTGACGGCCTTCACCTCGCCGCCGGCGGGGATGGTCGTCACCCGGCAGCTCACCGACACCCGCCCGGCGCCCTCGACCACGTCGGCGCGCAGGCGCAGGTCCCCCACCGAGACCGTGCGGCGGCGCTCGAGCACGATCGGGCGGTAGGGTCCGACGATCGGCGCTCCGGCGGCGAGACCGGGGGCACGGCCGACGAGCGCGGTGCGAAAGAAGCGCAGGTTGGACTCGCTCACCAGCTGGGTGCGCCAGCGCGCCCGCGGCCTGCGGCGGACCTTCAGCAGCGGGCGCAGCGCCCGCAGGCAGACGGTCAGCTCGCGGGGAGCGCCGGCGCCGCGAACGTCGACGGCATGCCGGCGGAACATCGATTCGCTCTCCAGGATGCGCTGGCCGTCAAGGTGCACCTCCGCGACCGTCGCCAGTCCGTCGAACCACAGCATGGCCTGCTCGGGCTGATCGTCGGGCCAGCCCTCGAGCGTCGTGCGACACCACCAGTCCCAGGCGTCGAGATCGGCGAGCCGTGGATCGTCGCGATCGTGGGCGGCGAGCGCGGCGCCCACCGTCGCTGGTAGCGCCACCGGCATCCAGTCCAGCTCGTCGAGGCCGTCGGGCCCCTGCAGCCGGCCCGGCGCGGTGCCGGCCAGCTCCCACCCATCAGACAGCGGTCGCAGTGTCCAGGCGTCGGCTAGCAGCCGGCGCATTGCACCAGACCGTGCATGGCGCGCGCCCACGAGTCGGCGAGCGTCTCGATCCGCGGCGCCAGGTCGAACGGCCGGCGACGCGCCAGGCGGAAGGACAGCGCCTTGCAGCCGTCGACGATCTCCCCCATCGCCGCGGTGCTCTCGCGGGCCCGCTCGCCGAACAGCCACTCGGCGTGCGCGGCGGCGACCTCGAACGCCGATCCCGCCATCCGCACGGTGGCGAAGGCGTAGGCGTGGAAGTCCTCGAGACTCCCGGCCAGCAGTGAGTCGAGCTCGGCTGCCAGCGCCGCGCCGAAGCGCTCGAACGGGTTGACCTGGGGGCGCAGACGGAGGTGCCCGCACAGGATCGCCGTCGCCGCCTCGCGCAGCTCGTCGCCGCGCAGCGCCTCCCCCGCGTCGAAACGGACGATCTCGGTGTAGGGCGGCAGCGCGCTCGTGGCGGCGGCGAAGATCCCTCGGTAGTCCTCTCCGGACAGCTCGTAAAGCCCGCCGCCGTGGAAGTAATGCAGGCGCTCGCGCTCGGGATCGATGACGTCCATGCCAACCGAGCTCTTGACGTGCTCGCGGCGGTAGCTCGTCGACGCCGTGTCGGGAAGGTGGAAGCTGTCGAGCTCGACGATCATCGTGCGCCCCTGCTCCAGCTGCATGGCGATCTGTCCCGGCAAAGACCGGTACGGCTGCATCTCGTGGATGTCGACCCCGTACAGGCGCTCGAGGTCCTGCGGCGGTGGCTTGAAGAACGTCCACTGATCGCCTTCGAAGTCGATGCGGACGAGGTGGGAGAAGGCCGCCAGGGGCTCGTACCCGCAGGCGTGCAGGAGCTCAATCACGACATCCGCGTAACAGTTGGTCTCCGGGTAGGCGCGCTGAGGCGAGTGGAGCACGTGCGGCTCATAGCCCTCGAGGCTCTGTCCCGAGAGGCTCGCGCTGACCCGGCCGCCGGCGGCGCTCACGCGTCCCACAGCTCGGCGCGCACGTGCTGCGGCCAGGCCCCGGGGTCCAGACCGTGGGTCCTCAGCAGGGCGAGGACGATGCGCTCGTGGCCGAAGCCCAGGCAGGCGGTGTGCGCCACGCCTCTCTCGGCCAGCTCGATCCCGTAGGTGGATCCGAAGTGCTCGCGATGGTGGTTGAAGGAGGCCAGGGCGGTCGGCTCGGGTCCGGCGATATGGACGAGCAGCTCGAGCTTGAGCCGTTCTCCGCGCTGGTTTGCCGAGAGCATCCGTCCCCGGCGACCGAAGAACGGGTCGTTGGCGACGTCGAGCTCGGCGGCGAGGCCCATCGCCTGCAGCAGGTCGAGCCCGCGCTGAGCCCACTCGTCGCGCCACTCGAGCACGCGCTCGGGCTCGCCGATCCGCACGAGCTCGTGCTGGTGGAAGATCTGGCGCCGCGCCGGGTCGTTGGAGGGCTCATGGCGAAACACCCACGCGCCGCCGGCATCGACGAACACGCCGCCGGGCGCCAGCGGACCGCGGGCGGCGATCGCCGGGTACACCGGGTAGCAGGCCGCCGGCATCATCGTCAGCTCGGTCATCTCCTGATGCTCGCCCCAGTCCTCGTGCGCTGCGGCGCGCTCGGCCTGGTCGCGCGCCTGGCGCTCGTCCCCGTCAAACGCGTACAGGCTGCCGGCGAGGTGCGGGAACGACGACAGATATCCGCTGGACTCGAGCTGCCGGCGCGGGAGCACCGGCGGAAAGCGCAATGGCTCCGCCCCCCGCGCGCGGGCCTCGTCGCTCAGCCGCTGATCCAGGCGCGAGCGCACGTCCTCGAACGCCGAGCCGTGGCCGTAGACGCCGGGCACGCCGCTGGCGATGAGCAGACCGTGGTCGATCAGCTCGGCCAGGAAGGCGGCCTGATCCTCGCTTGCTTCGCGAAGCTCGACCGGCATTCGCTACACGTCCTTGGCGATCAGCAGCAGGCCGGCGTCGACCTCGTGGATGCGGGCGTTGGCCACCATCAAGCGGGCCGACAGCGCATCGCGCAGGTGGCGCCCGATGGCGAACGGCGAGTCGTTGCGATAGCCGGCGATCCCGACGAGCTCCAGCACCGAGGCGCAGATCGCCGGCGCCTGCTCGGAGGCGGCGAGCTTGAGGTTGTTGAAGCGCAGGATCGAGGCCATCGTGCCCAACTGGCCGCGGCCGGGCTCGGCGCTGGCCCGCTCGAACTCATCGAGCGCCGAGTAGACCTCGGCGCGCAGCATCGCCAGCTGGTTCATCACGCGCGACAGGCCCACGCCGGCGGGCAGCGGCTGGCCGGGCGAGCGCTTGGCCTGCCCGCGGACGAAGCTGCGTCCCCGCTCGAATGCGTCGGAGGCGATCCCCAGCCAGACGTGCGCCCAGAGGATGTGGGAGATGGGGACGTGGGTCTCGTTCATCACATCGGAGAACGGCGCGGGAAGGACCTGTTCGGCGGCGAAAGCGAGCGCGGATCGTGAACCCCGGCGAGCACGTGCCGCGCATCCCCAGCGTGTCCCAGTTGCTCGTCTGCTCGAGCTCGTTCTGGTCTCCGCGGCTGAGGACGAGCACCTGGTCGGACTGCTCGGCCAGCTCGGAGCGGCGAACGGTGGTCAACAGATCGTCGGCGTGCGCGCCGTAGCTGACCGTCGGCGCCAGCTTGGTGAAGCTCAGCGATCCATCGGCCCGCAGCGTCAGCGGGGCGATCGAGCGGCCCATGTCCCCGCCGGTGCCGATCTCGGAGGTCGCGGAGGCGATCAACCGCTGACCGGAGGACAGCTCGCTCAGATAGCCCTCAAACCAGCCGGCGCCGTCGAGATGACGCACGATCGAGGCAACCTGAATCTGATGCATGGCGAAGACCATCGCGGCCGCCGAGCAGCAGCGACCGAGCTCGAAGCAGGCCTTCGCCAGCGCGGGAAAGGAGACCGCACCGCCGCCCAGCTCGGCCGGCACAAACGCCGACAGGGCACCGGCGTCGCGCAGGGCGTCGATCGTCTCCGCCGGGAAGCGGGCGTCCCGGTCGACGGCGTCGGCGTGCGCGACGGCGGTCCCGCGCGCGATCCGCCCGACCGAAGCCAGGAACGCCTGATCGCGGTCCACGGCGATGCTCATGCGGCCTCGGCGCGGATCTCTCTGACGGCCGCGTTGATCGACGCGATCGTCTCGAACACGCTGCGCTTGAGCATCGCGTCGGGAAACTCGATGTCGAAGCTGTCCTCGAGGGCCAGCATCACGCTGACGCTGGCATGCGAGCTCATGCCGGCCGCGAACAGGTCCGCGTCGACGTCGATCGAGCCGACGTCGACGGGGAGGCGAGCATGGTCGCGCAGAACATCCCGAACAGCTTGCGTGATCTGATCGTCCAACAGCTGACTGCCTGACCCACCATCATGAGCGTTCAACGGCTTCCTCCAGTCTGATGTACCCGCCGCGCCGGTCGATCCGCGGCGGCCAAACCCCGAAGACGATGACATGTACGTGATGCTATTCGGCATTTCCTCCACAATCTTGAGTACCGGACAGCCGTGCGCAAGGCCGGGCGGGCACGACACGCGCCTGCGGTACGCTCCGACGGACGACAATGTGGCGGTGAGTGTCCGCACGAACGATGCCCGGAGCTCCCGCGGGAGTGACATGATGACCCCGCCACCGGCGCAAACGCGCTTCCTGCCCTCGGGAGCCGAGCAGGTATGCGCGGTCTGGCATCCCCCTGCGCCCGCCGGGCGCGTGACACGGGCGGTCATCCTCTGCCCGCCGTTCGGCTGGGACGAGGTCTGCTCCTACCGCAGCCGGCGCGATTGGGCACAGCAACTGGCCACCGCGGGGTACTCGACGCTGCGGGTCAGCTTCCCGGCAACCGGCGACAGCAGCGGCGATCCGCTCCAGCCCGGGCGCCTGCGAGGCCTGGATGCGACGCCGTCGGCGCCGGGCGCGACTGGCTGCGGGAGGCCGGCCCGGTGACGCGGACCGCGTCAGTCGGCCTCGGTCTCGGCGGACTGATCGGCTACCACGCCGCCGCCAGCGGCATCGAAATCGATGATCTCGTGCTGTGGGCGACACCCGCCCGCGGGCGCGAGCTCGTTCGCCAGCTGCGGGCGTTCAGCCGGCTCGAGGGCTCTCAGGCTGGGCGGCGGCGAACCGCCGGAGAACGCTGCGCCGCAGCCCGGTCTCGAGGTCGGCGGCTTCCGGCTCTCCGACGAGACGCTTCAGGACCTCTGCAAAGCTCGACCTGACGTCGGCGCCGGGCCCGCTCACGGCCCGCCGGGTGCTGTTGCTGGAGCGAGACGGCCTCCCGGTCGACCAGCGCCTCGCCGACCACCTGGGCGGTCTCGACGTTGCCATGACGCTCGCGCCCGGCGAGGGCTACGCGGCGATGATCGCGCCGCCCCAGCAGGCCCTGACCCCGGCGGGAGTCATCGCCACCGTCACCGCGTGGCTCGATTCCGCATCGGCCCCCGTCTCCCCGGTAGTCGCCGCGGCTCGATCGCCCGCCCCCCGTCCGCGGGCGGACCGACGACGGTCGCCACCGGCACCGGGACATGGGTGACCGAGACCCCGATGAGGATCGCGCAGCCGGTCGGCGACCTGGTCGGGATTCTCACCGAGCCCACCGACGGCCCGGTCTCGGACCTGTGCGTGGTGCTGCTCAACGCCGGAGCGATCCGGCGCATCGGGCCGAACCGGATGTGGGTGGAGGCCGCGCGTCGCTGGGCGCAGCGGGGGGTGCCGACGCTGCGACTCGACGTCGAGGCCCTCGGCGACTCCGACGGCGACATCGAGGACTACCGCGACGACAAGGGCCTCTACGTACCCAAGCTCGTTCCCCAGGTCCTCGCCGCGCTCGACACGCTCCAGGAGGCCGGAGTCGGCGAGCGCTTCGCCCTCGGTGGCCTGTGCTCCGGCGCCTACTGGGCCTACCACGCGGCTCTGCAGGACGAGCGGGTGACGGCGGCGTGGATGGTCAATCCGCGGATCCTGATCTGGGACCCGGGGCCCTCCCCCGAGCGCGACCTTCGCACCGTTACCTCGCAACCGCTGAGCCTCGTCCGGCTGCGCAAGGCGTTCGGTCCCCGTGGCCTCACGCTCGCCCGCTTCGTGCTCACCACCACGATCCGCCGCCTGACGCGGCGCGGCGCCGCGCCCCCGCTGCTGGCCCGGCGCGCCGACGAGCTGCGCGAGACGCTCGACGAGCTGCGAGCAGTGAACAAGCACGCGGTCATGGTGTTCGCCCACGACGAGCCGTTGTACGACGCGTTCACCGAGGCAGGGCTGCTGGCGGAGATCGAGCGGGCATCGGAGTTCACGATCGAGCGCGTCGCCGTCAGCGACCATACGATCCGCCCGGTATGGGCCCAGCAGGTGGTCCACGCGGCGCTGGACCGTGCCCTGGACGAAGAGCTCGAGCGGGCCCCTACAATCGTCGCGCCCTGATGGCCCCCCGCCCGCCCTCACTCGGTGACGCGTCAGTCCGAGCCCTCGCTGCGGTCATCGAGCGTCGCGCCCGGCGATCCTCACGCGGGGCCGGGGTGGCGCTCATGTTTCACGATGTCTGCGCCGAGCCCGAGCCGCCGCGCGACCGCGTCGTCCCGCCGCTGAGCGCCGACCTGCTGCGGGCCGAGCTCGAGCACCTGGGCGACACCTACGACGTCGTCTCGATCCACGATCTCCGCGCCCGGATGGCCGCCCGGCGCCCCGGCGAGCGGTTCCCTGTGGCGCTGACGTTCGACGACGATCTCTCCAGCCATTACCGGCTGGTCGCGCCGATCCTGCGCGAGTTCGGGATGCCGGCGACGTTCTTTCTCACTGGCGCCACGCTTGACGGTCCGGTGGCGTTCTGGTGGCACGATCTCGACGCGCTCTTCGTCCGCGGCGGCGAGCATTGGCGGCGGGTCGGCGAAGCGGTGCAGAACACGTGGGGCCCGACGGGCGGCGAGCTGACGCTGCCCGTCCTCGCGCGCAGCGTGGAGACGCTGGCGCCCGATCGGCGCGATGCCTTCGCCCAACAGCTGCGGGAGATCCTTGCCGAGCCGCCCACCGACCCCGGCCTTTCCGCGAACGACGTCCGCGCGCTCGCCGCCGGTGGCTTGGAGATCGGCTTTCACACCCGCCATCACCGTCTGCTGCAGACGCTCGACGACGACCGGCTGCACGACGCGATGCGCGAGGGGGCCGACCATCTCAGCGAGGCGACCGGCCGGCCGCTGCGCGCCATCGCCTATCCCCACTGCCGCCCGCCGGACCTGCGCGTCGCGGCCGCCGCCTCGTCGGCCGGCTTCGAGCTCGGGTTCATCTGCAACGACCACGGCCTTGGCCATGACAGCCATCCGCTGCTGCTCGATCGTGTCGACGGCTGGCGGCCCTCGCTGGGAAGCTTCGCGATGCGGCTTGCGCGCGTCATCGCGGCCGAGGCATGAGCGCCGCCGCGGCGGCGCCGCGCCGCGCGCTCGTCCTCTCCAACTCCGTGGAGCGCAGTGGCGCCCCGGTGGCGCTGCTGCGCCTGATGAGGTGGAGTGTCGAGCACGGCGTCCTCACTCCGACGTTTCTCACCCGTCACCGGGGAGAACTGCTCGACGAGTTCCGGGAGCTGGGAGCGACGTACTTCCTCTCGGCCAGCAAGGAGGACAAGATCGAGCGCTTCGTCCTCGGGCTGGCGGGCGGCGGCCGCGCCGTCGCCGCCGGGCAGTGGGCGGTCAACCGCTGGGTGCGCTCCATCTGCCGCCGCCACCGGATCGAGCTCGTGTTCGCCAACACCGCCACCCACAGCCATCTCGTGTCCGGTCTGGCCCCGCTGCGCCTCCCCGTGATCACGCACGTGCACGAACTGCCCCTCGCTCTAGAGGGCATGGACGCCACCGAGGCGCTGGCGACGATCATCGCCCAAAGCGACCGCCTGCTGGCGGTCTCGGACGCTGTCTCACAGATGCTCGTCGCGCGGGGGGCGCAGCGCGGTCGGATCACCATCGTCCCGGGGATGCTGGGCGACATCGAGTCTCTCGGCGATGGCGAACGCCGGCAGATCCGGTCAGATGTCCTCCAGGCCGGCGAGGACTCGCTCGTCGTGGCCGCCTGCGGCACCCCGTCGATGGTCAAGGGAACCGACGTCTTCTTGACAGTCGCCCGTCAGGCGCTGGCGATGCTGTCCGAGGCCGAGCGCGGCCGGCTGCTGTTTCGCTGGATCGGGGGATTCTCAGGGAGCGAGGCCGGGCGCGCCCTCGTCCATGATGCGGCCCGGCTCGGCCTTGAGCGCGAGGTCGCCCTGATCCCCCGGATCGAGCGCGCCGACCGGGCACTGGCCGCCGCCGATCTGTTCCTCAGCCCATCGCGCGAGGACGCGAACCCGCTGTCAGCGATGGAGGCGGCGGCCGCCGGCTGCCCGATGATCTGCTTCCGCAGGGCCGGCGGAGCCGAGGAGTTCGCCGATGCGGGGGGCGCGCGAGCCGTGCCCTACCTCGACGCCGAGGCGATGGCCGCGGCGGTCGTCGAGCTGTTCCGCTCGCCGGCGGACCGCCGGGAGCTGAGCGACACCGGACGCCGGATCGCCGTCAGCCGCCACTCACCGGACGCGCTCGGGGCTCGAGTCGCGGAGGTGGTTCAGGGGTTGGCGTGAGCTTCGCGGCCGACCGGGCCGCCACCGCTCACCGAGGTCTCTCCCCCGTCGCCGCCGCCCTTGCGCGCGTTGAGGACCCGTGTCAGCTCACTGCGCACTTCAGGGGCGCGCCAGGCGACGGCGGCGACGTAGACGATGCCGCCGAGGACGATCAGCGCCGCCAGCCGGGCGCCGGGCGAGACGCCGACCGACAGCATCTCGGCACGTGCGCTCACGACGCAGGCGAGCATCACCGCCCCGGCCTCGGCGACACCGCGCAGGCTGGCCAGCCAGTCGAGCGGCGAGATCCCGACGGCGCGGGCGGTGAGGATCAGATAGTACGGCTGAAGCCCCAGGCTCACGACCAGATACGCGGTGGCCACGCCGCGGATGCCCCACGGCAGGCCCGCGGCGAACGCGCAGACCGTCACCACGGACTGGACCGCCGTGAAGCGCACCTGCAGCCGGGTGTAGGCGAGCGCCTGCAGGACCGCGAAGTTCCCCTCGGTGAGGGCCTGCATGAGACCGATGGGCGCCAGCAGGCGGAGGACGGGAGCGGCTGCCCGCCAGCGGGGGCCGAACACCACCTGCACGAACTCCGGAGCCACGGCCAGCAGGCCGGCCATCACCGGGATGATCACGAGCCCGATCATGCGCGTCGCCCGCAACCACACCTGGCCGACGAGCTCGCGATCGCCCATCCGCGAGAACGCCGAGAAGAACACCTCCGTGACCGGAGAGGCGATCCGGTTCAGCGGGGCGACCGCCACCGAATAGCCGATCGAGTAGGCGCCGAGCTTGGCCGCTCCGAGAAAGCGTCCCACGAGGAAGTTGTCGGCGTTGAGGTTGCCCCAGATGAGCACCCGCGTCCCCAGTGAATCCAGGGAGAACCCGCCGACGCTGCGCAGGCTGGCCCACGAGAAGGCGAATCGCGGGCGAAACGTCGTGCTGCGCCAGATCAGCAGCGTCGACACGCCGGCCATGACGAGCGTCTGCACGAGGATCGCCCACGGTCCGGCGCCGAGGGCAGCCAGCAGGATCGCGGCGGCACCGCTCGCCGCGCTGGCGACGATCGTCCGAACCTGGAGCGTGCGGAACCTGAGCTCACGATGAAGGAGCGACCCCGGCACGATCCCCACGGCCGTGATCACGAAGGTGAGCGATCCGACGGCGAACAGACTCTGCACGCGCGGCTCCCCGTACAGCGCGGCGATCGGCCAGGAGAGGCCCACGCCGGCGAGCGTGAGGACGATGCCGAGCGCCAAGCCGGCCCAGAAGATGGTCGACTCGTCCTCCCTGGTCAGCGATGGTCGCTGCACGATCGCGGCGCCGAGACCGAAGTCCACGAGCACGAGCGCGAGCCCGACGAACACGACCGCCTCCGTCGCCAGTCCGACGTTGCGGGGCGAGATCAGACGAGCCACCACGATTGACGTGACGAACCCGAACGCCAGCATCGCTCCCTGGGCCGCAAGCATCCACCCGACGCCGCGCACGATCAGGCTCGAGAGCTGCGAGCGCACCGATCCCCGCTCCGGACTCACGGTCGAGGGCTCCCGTGCGGCGACGATCGGAGGCCCGCGCGGGGTCGCGCTCTACTGAGATGGCTGGCGTTCACGTCGGCCCGAATGTAGCTCTGCGATGGGTCGGGCTCGGGGGAGTCGGTGGGCGGCGGTCCTTTAAGAAGGCGAGCGCCGCGGCTGGTGGGCCGCGGCGCTCGCCGTCAGATCCTGCGTGTGGCGGGTGCTCAGAACGTCTGAGTAGCCGTCTTGTAGGCGGCGTACGCCGGCTTGGGGCTGAAGTTGTTGTTGATGAAGCCATAGTGGTACTCGCGGGTGCTGTTGGCGGTGCCCTCGTCGCGGCCCTGGTAGAGGAACAGCGGCCCGCCCCAGTTATAGGTCGACCACACCTGGTAGGCGCGGGTGACCATCGCCGCCTGAACGGCGGGGCTGACGGCTCCCGAGCCGACCGGACCACCGGTCGGTGCGCCGAACTCGGTCGCCCAGATCTTCTTGGCACCATCGCCGTGGGCGATCATCACCGAGCGCATGCTCGTGGACGTGCCGTACATCTGATACCAGGCGCTCCAGCTGTCGGTGTCGCCCGGGTAATCCGGAGCGCAGTAGGGATGAGCGCCCACCGCATCGAAGTAGCCCTGGCCGCCGCTGGCGTAGATCCCCGAAAGGAAGTCCACCGGCGAGTAGTTGGTCCCGTCAGTCGGCGACGGCGACAGCCCGGCGGTGACGACGATCCCTGACGGATCGACCGCCTTGATCGCCGGATAGGCCGCCTTGAGAACCCGCGCGTAGGCGGCGGGGCTGGGGTTCGACCAGGACGCCGAGGTGTTGGGCTCATTCCAGATCTCAAACGCCTGCACGCCCAGCGGGGCGTAATGACGCGCGGCCGCAGCCGCGAACGTCGCATAGTCGCTCGGGTCCGGAGCCGTCGTGGGCGTCGCCGCCTCCCACGAAGGCGAGTACAGAATCCCGCCAAGGACATTCAGCCCGCGAGCGTGCGCACCCTCGACGACCGCATCAACCCCCGACCAGTCATACGACGACCGGCCGCCCTGCTGAATCTGCGCCCAGTTGATGTCAACCCGGATCCACCGCGCCCCCGACGCCGCATCCATATTCAAATCACGAGTCAGAGTCACCGGATCATCACTCTGCAGCGTGCCACCCGCCGCGATACCGAACATCCCCGCCCCAAACGAGTTCGCGCCCGGCTTGCTCGGCGTGACGGTCCGGGAGCGGTTCGAGCTCTTGTGGCCGGTCGAGGCGGAACGCGCCCCGGGCTTCCTGGCCGCATGGGCGCTTTTTGCCGGCGCAGCGCCGTTCATGGTCCAGCGTGCCGCGTGTGAGTTCGCGGAGGCCATCGCGGCGCACGTGGCGCCGAGCAGGCACACGCCGGCAAACAGCATGAGGAATCTGCGAACGAGCGATCGGGCAAGCATGGAGCTCTCCTTTGGCAGCTGGGCTGTCTCGGCGAGCGAGACCCCTGGCTTTGCGAACCCGCCTCACGACGGGTGTGCCGTTTCCGGAGCGCGTCAGCTGCGCGCTCGTTTTCCTTGACAAGCAGGGGATCGACATCCCCGCCACGGCGCTCAACCCCACTGGACACGTGTTGTAAGCACCGCGAGCGGCGGCCGCGGTCCTACGCCTGCGCCGCTCCCCCGCCCCGGCGAAGGACCACCGAGCCCCAGATGTCCGGGAGGTCGACGAGGAGCTCGTCCTTGTCCTGGAGGAAGTCCCCGAGCACTCTCTGGGCCGCCCACAGCGACTCGGGGTTGTGGTAGTCGTGGACGAACAGATAGGCGCCGCGCGGCATCCTCGTCCAGAAGAACTCCAGCGCCGCACGCGTGGGCTCACTGATGTCCAGGTCCAGCAGCACGAAGGCGAACTGAACGTCCGAGACCTGCTTGAGGGTGTCGGGAACCGTTCCGGGATGCAGGGTGACAACGGCGTCGGCGGGCAAGCGGCCGCGTACCATCCCTGCGCTCGTGTCACGAAACCGGTCGTCTTCTCCGGGGACATCCAGCTGCTCCTGGGGGAAGCCGGCGAACGTGTCGAACAGGTGCAGATGGCGACCCGGCGCGGCCGCCTGGAGGATCGCGCTCGTGGCTCCCTGGAAGACGCCGACCTCGGCGATCGCGCCCGGGATACGTTCTCGATCGAGCCGCTGCAGGGCCGCGGCGAAGGCGGCGAGTCTCGTGTAATCCGGGTCTGCCATCAGGCGACGGTGCAACCGCGCACCGAACGGCGGGCAATTCATTGCGCGCTCCGCGCTCGCGACCCCGACCATCCAGTCCTTCGTCCGCACGGCGGCCCGGCGGGCGCGCCGGCGCTGATCATCGAGCATCGTGCTCGCCTTCCTCTGGGTTGAGCGCGAGTCCGGCCGTCGACGGCGTGCGCGAGGACGAGGCGAGCGCGTTGGCCAGGAACTCCGTCACCTGCCCCTCGATCCGTGGCGGCGACAGCTCGGTCAGGCACGCCAGCCCGTAGACCGGACACGTCGGCTGATGACACGGAGCGCACGGCACGTCGGCCCGCAGGATGCGTGACCGTCCCAGCGGCGCCCACTCGATCGGCAGCGAATGACCGCTCATGATCGTCAGCGTCGGCGTGCCCAAGGCTGCGGCCCAGTGGACCGGGCCGCTGAGGACTCCCAGGAATGCCGAGGCCCGGGACGTCAGGTACCCGGTCTGGGAGAGTGACAGCTTCCCCTGAGTCTGCAGGACGTCCGGCAGGTCATCGATCACCGGGTCGCCGGGCCCTCCGACGATCACCCAGCGAGCCGCCGAATGCTCGCGGACACGGCCGATGAGCTCGCGCCAGTCGTCCAGCGGGTATTGCCGTGTCTCGGCCTTGGCGAACGGATGGACGACCACGAACGGGCCCGGCTCCGATTCGCCGAAAACACGGTCGACAGCTTGACGATCCTCGTCCGTCCATTGGAACTCGGGGAACGAGACGTCGTCAAAGCCGTATGTCCGGCCCGTAACCCGCGAGACGATCTCCAGCAGCTGCAGCGCCTGGTGGCGGCGTGGCTGGTCCCACAGGGAGACGTGGGCGCGGTGGACCGAATCGGAGCGCATCCGCGGATCGATCGGGTGCAGCTTGATGCGTGCCGGCACGTCCGTGAACTGGCGAAAGGAGGCCACGTACGTACGCAGGTAGACGGCCATGTCGAACGACGAGGCCGACAGGCCCGCGAGCGCCTGGTCGAGGTCGAGGTGGGGCCGGCCGAGCCGGGTCGATGGCTGGATGGCGACGATCTCTTCGAACAGCCCCGAGCGCTCGTAGAGCGGCTTGGTCAGGGGCTGGCAGATCAGGGCCACGCGAGCACGCGGAAACGCCCGCCGCAGTTCGGCGACCGCCGGCAGCGCGTACACGGCATCGCCGATCTCGTCCGGCTTGTAGACCAGCACCGTGGAGATGTCCTCGGGTGATGGCCCGACGCGATACACCACATCCTCGTAGGGACCCTCGGCGTCGTCGCGCACCCACCGACGCGTGAGTGCTGCCTCGGCGTAGTCGGCGGCATAGAAACGGCTCTGGAGGCGCTTCGCGACCCGAAGCGGCGCGCGGGCGTCGAACCTCATCTCAGCCGGCCGCCGCAGTGCTCGGACGCCGGAGTGCATCGCGGCGGATCACGATGAAGCCGAGCATGATCGGCGCCTCGCTCGCCAACCGGGCGGCCGCCAGACCGGTGAGCGAGCCGGCACTGGCGGCGAGCAGGCTCAAGCCGGCGAGCAGGATCGCTCCGATCGCCAGCACCGGAACCTCCCGGCTCTGCCGGCCGGCCCGCAGGATGTCGACGTGCAACGTCAGGGAGATGAACCGCACGGCGATCACGATTCCGAAGAGCACGATCGCGCTCATGATGCTTGGGAGCTTGCGATTGAGCAGGAAGTGCAGGAACGGGTGGGCAAGCCCGACGAACAGCGCCCCCACCACGACCCCCGCCAGGATCATCATCGTTCGCCATCGCCGGGCGATCCAGCCCTGGTGCTCGCGCTCGTCCGGGTTGGCGCTGCCGAACAGGGCCCAGGACAGGCCCTCGGCTGCCAGCAGCGTCGAGTACGCAGTGCGCAGCAGAGGGCCGTACACGGCAGCCGTCGCCAGCGCACCGAAGAACCCGATCGCCACCATGTCGGCCTGGCCCTGGACCACGAACGCCACCGTTGCGAGCGCGTACGGGAGCTGCGCCCGAGCAGCGCGCGGCACCCGGGGCTGATCGCTCAACGGGATGTTGTTCATCAGCAGCGTCCGGGCGATCAGACCCAGCCCCCGTCCGACGACCAGTCCGAGCAAGGAGACGGTCAGCGCCGGGAGCACGATCGACCCAAGGAGCGCGATCGCCAGGATCACGATCGTCTCTCCGATCGAGATCGGGATCTCGTAGCGCAGCTTGCCGACGGCGTTCATCGCCCCGGAGTAGCCAGAAGCCACCGCCAGCAGGTACGGGAGCGGGATCAGGATCAGTAGCGCAGCGTTGTGCTTGCCGACGCCACCCGCCCACAGCAGCACGTAGACGAGGCAACCGAGAACGCCCGCCCACAGGCGCAGACGCCGGGTTCCGCGCAGCGGCGGACCATCGGTTCCGAACACCACCTTGGGCATCGACAGCGTTGTCGCGAGGCCCAGCTCTGCCAGAGCCCCGCAGAGAAAAGCCGACGCCGAGGCCAGCGACAGCAGGCCGACGTCGTCGAGCGTCCCCACCCGCGCCACGAGCAGGAGCAGGATGAACTGAGCGAGCGGCGGCGCAAACTTCGCGGCCCCCGCTCCGAGCAGATGAAAGACCATTCCGCCCGGCCGGCCGTCGGCCTCGGGCTCGGCTCCGATCGGCCACAGCGGCAGCGGTCCGATCTCGACGGGACTCGGGCCACGGTCCGGCCGCAGGGCCCCATTCGGCTGTGAGATGGAAGTCCGAGTGGCCAAAAGTGTGTCCAGCCGACGGCCGAGTCCGCACGCCCCGCCGAGCCGAGAGGATACCGAGGGCCGCTGGGGCCACCTGCTCAGCGCCGTACTGCAACCGGCGTCAACGCGTGCGGCGGAAGAGGATCTGGCTCAACGTCTTCGTAACCGCGAGCACCTCGTACGCGTAGCCGGTCTGCTCGAGGTGCTCTCGGAAGGCTCGTCCCTCGTTGAGGCGGTCCTGGAACTCGTCGAAGTAGATGAGGTCCCCGACCGAGAGATGACCGGCCATCGCGTCCAGGACGGTCTTGGCGGAGGAGTACAGGTCGGAGTCGACGTTGACGAACAGCTGGCCGTGTGGCGGCACAGCGAAGCCGGGGACGGTGTCCTCGAACCACCCCGCCTCGAAGGTGACGCGTGGATCGTCGATCTCCGGCACAGCGCCGCCGGTGTCGAAGTGGCCCTGGTGCGCAGTGACAGTCCAATCCTCGGGCAGGCCCTCGAAGCTGTCGAAGCCGACGAAGTGGGCACCCGGTGCGGTGACCTCCTTGGCCATGAAGGCCAGGCTCTCTCCCTGCCAGACGCCGAACTCGAGGTACAGCGGATCGCGCCCGGTGAGTGCGCGAGCGCCGGCGCGCAGAACATCGAAACGGTCCGGGCTGCGCTCCGGGAGCTCGAGTCCCAGATCCCGGAGGAAGCGGCCGGTGTCCAGGAAGTTCGCCGTCGAATTGAGATAATGCGGCAGCTTGCGGGGCGCACGCGCCCCGATCAGGGTCAGCTGCTCACGGATGAGGTCTCCCAGCGGGATGGCGGGCATGCTAGCGATCAGAGGGCGGCGGTCAGGGCCTGGTAGGCGGCGTACGCCGGCTTGGGGCTGAAGTCGTAGTTGATGAAGCCATAGTGGTACTCGCGGGTGCTGTCGTCGCTGCCCTCGTCGCGGCCCTGGTAGAGGAACAGCGGCCCGCCCCAGTTATAGGTCGACCACACCTGGTAGGCGCGGGTGACCATCGCCGCCTGAACGGCGGGGCTGACGGCTCCCGAGCCGACCGGACCACCGGTCGGTGCGCCGAACTCGGTCGCCCAGATCTTCTTGGCACCATCGCCGTGGGCGATCATCACCGAGCGCATGCTCGTGGACGTGCCGTACATCTGATACCAGGCGCTCCAGCTGTCGGTGTCGCCCGGGTAATCCGGAGCGCAGTAGGGATGAGCGCCCACCGCATCGAAGTAGCCCTGGCCGCCGCTGGCGTAGATCCCCGAAAGGAAGTCCACCGGCGAGTAGTTGGTCCCGTCAGTCGGCGACGGCGACAGCCCGGCGGTGACGACGATCCCTGACGGATCGACCGCCTTGATCGCCGGATAGGCCGCCTTGAGAACCCGCGCGTAGGCGGCGGGGCTGGGGTTCGACCAGGACGCCGAGGTGTTGGGCTCATTCCAGATCTCAAACGCCTGCACGCCCAGCGGGGCGTAATGACGCGCGGCCGCAGCCGCGAACGTCGCATAGTCGCTCGGGTCCGGAGCCGTCGTGGGCGTCGCCGCCTCCCACGAAGGCGAGTACAGAATCCCGCCAAGGACATTCAGCCCGCGAGCGTGCGCACCCTCGACGACCGCATCAACCCCCGACCAGTCATACGACGACCGGCCGCCCTGCTGAATCTGCGCCCAGTTGATGTCAACCCGGATCCACCGCGCCCCCGACGCCGCATCCATATTCAAATCACGAGTCAGAGTCACCGGATCATCACTCTGCAGCGTGCCACCCGCCGCGATACCGAACATCCCCGCCCCAAACGAGTTCGCGATGGTCGAGGGAGGCGTCACGGGCAAGGTGGTCGTTGGCGTCGTGGTCGTCGGTCCGGTCACGGTACCGGTGGGCGTGGTGACGGTGACCGGTGGGGTCGGTGTCGGTGTCGGCACCGGAACGGTCTTGGTCGGCGCCGGTCCGGACGGTGTCGGCACCGGAACCGTCGTGATCGGCGTCGGCCGCTTCGTGCGCTTGATGGTCCGAACGGGCGGCTTGGGACTCTTCGTCCGCTGGACCGCCCGCTGCCTGGCGCGTGCGGCCTTGGCCCGCTTTGACCTGTGCGTCTGCGAGCGCGGGTGCTTGCGCGGATGCGCAGAAGCCAGTGATGCGCCGGTGGCCGCGAGCACGCAGATTCCCAGCAACACGACGAACAACCTGCGTAGACCTGAAGCGCTACTGAGCATCCGGCTCTCCTTTGGCAGCTGGGCTGTCTCGGCGAGCGAGACCCCTGGCTTTGCGAACCTGCCTCACGACGGGTGTGCCGTTTCCGGAGCGCGTCAGCTGCGCGCTCGATTGGTTGGCTGGCCGAGGATCGGCCGCCGCCGAGGCCGTGCCGAGCGGCGAGGCGATGCCTGGACAGGTGTACGAGTCGCCCCGGTGGACGTTCGGCCCAGCGCTCCCGGCGCCGGCTGCGCCGGGCCGGTGGATGGCGGCGCCGCCCAGTGATCCGCTTTCTGGTGTCTTGGGTCAACCGGTCGGCCGTCACCCAGGTTTGCAGGCCAAGCGCGGGAGCGGGATCGGATTGAGACAGCAGACGGTGGCCTCCGGCTAAGGCTCTACACTCGACCGGTCGATAACTGTGGCCGGCGGACGCCGATCAGTTTTCGGCGGACCACGCGCACACATGAGCATCCAGGCATGACCTCCGGTGGAGCCGAGGCCTTCAAGGCCGCCATCCGTCGTTCCCTGCCGATCATGGCCGGCCTGGTCGTCCTCGGGGTCATCGCCGTCAACCTGTTCGCCCGTGTTCAGGGGCCCAAATATCAGGCGACCTCTCAGGTCGAGGTCTCGGCCACTCCGCTGTCCTCGATCGTGACCGGCACGCAGCCGGCGTTCGTTGATCCCCAGCGCTCGCAGGACACCGCGCAGGCGCTCGCCAACTCGCCGCAGCTCTATGAGCTGGTGGCCAAGCAGAACGGCAAGTCGGTGGGGTCGGCGTCCGACCTCCAGGCGACCACCACGGTCAGCGAGGTCCCCGACACCGACATCCTCTCGTTTGCCACCACACGCCCTGACCAGCGGGCGGCGGTTCGTTCCGCAAACGCCGTGGCCAACGGCTACGTCGCATTTCGGGCACAGCTGTCGGGGGCAACAATCGCCAGCACGATCGCCAAGCTTCAGCACACGCTCGCGACGCTAGCCGCGACCGACCCGCAGCGGACCCAGCTGGAGAGCCAGCTCAAACACCTGCAGTTGCTTCAGGGCGTGAACTCAAGCGATGCGGTGGTTGTGCGCAGGGCGAACAGCGCTGGCCAGACGAGCCCCGCTCCCGTCAAGGACACACTGCTCGGCCTCTCGATCGGCTTGGTCATCGCCCTCCTGTTCGTCGCCATCCGCGAGGCGGTGGATACGACGATCCGCGCCGAGAGCGAAGTCGAGGACCTGCTGTCGGCGCCCGTCCTGGCGACGGTCCGGACGCTGCCCCGCCGCACGCGCATCGTCACCTACGGCCGTCACGAGGCGACCTTCGGCGATACGTACGCGCTGCTGGCCGCTCAGCTGTCGCCCGCCGAGAAGGGCAAGCAGCATGATGTGCTGGCGGTAACGAGCGCGCTGCCAAGTGAGGGTAAGACATCGACGGCGGCGAACCTCGCCGTCGCCGCGGCCCGGCGCGGGCTCAACGTCATCCTCGTTGACTTCGACTTCCGCAAGTTCTCGATGACCCAGCTGTTCGAGATCCCCGTCCGGACCCCCGGCGCCGCGCAGGTCCTCGAGGGCGAAATCTCGCTGCAGGATGCCCTGTGGAACGTGTCGCTCGACGGGCCCGCCCCCGTGGTCTCACAGACCGGACGGGTCGGGATCTTGCGCGCGCCCATCGATCCTCCGCTGCCGACCAACGGCCGGACCGATCGGACCGAGGGAACCCTGCGTCTGCTGCCGTCCGGGCCGACGTCGGATATCGGACCTGTTCAGCGCCCGCACCTCCGCCAGCTCCTGCGCGAACTCCGGGCCGAGGCCGATCTCGTGATCCTCGACACGCCGCCCGCCCTGCTGACGGTTGAGATGACCGAGCTCGCGCAGCTGATCGACACCGTCGTCGTCGTCGTGCGCCAGGGGCGGGTCACCCATCGCAGCCTGCGGACGCTGCAGCGTGCCGCCCGCAACTGGCCGGCCGGGATCGCCGGCGCGGTCATCACGGACGCCCGCGGCCTCGGCAGCGACTACGGCACCTACTACGGGAGCAACTAGTCGGTGCAGGCACTCTCGCTGCGCTTCGGCGCGGCCCCCCGAGCAGGGACGCTCGTCGCGGCCCTGGCGACGATCATCGCCGCATACGCCTCGGTGCACTTCGGAGCAACCGTCGGTGCCGGTGGCGTCGTCGTGCTCGCCATCTATCTCGGGACCGTTCTGACCTACCTCGCGGCGCCGCACATCGCACTCGCCGGAACGATCGCGCTGTTCTCGGTGGTGCCGGCCCTCAAGGTCTTCGCCGGGAGCCAGGTCGGGGGCGTGAAGGACGTGGTGTGCCTCGCCGCCTTCTCGGCCGCGGCCCTGCTCTGCTTCATCGAAAAGCGGTGGCCCGACCGTTACGTGGGCTACCTCGTGCTGATCCTGCTCGGGCTGTATGTCGTCGACGTCGGTGGCGGCCATGGCGCCGCATGGCTCCAGGGTGTGCGGCTGACGGGAGAGCCCCTGCTGCTGCTGCTCGTCGGGTGGACGCTGCCCAATCCCCGGCGGAATCTGCGCTATGCGCTCGGCGCGTTGCTCCTCACCGGTTGCGTCGTCGCCTTCTACGGACTACTGCAGCAGGGGCTGGGGGGCGCGACGCTCGTCTCGCTGGGCTACTCGTACAACGACCAGGTGCGGAATGTGAGTGGACTGCTGCGCAGCTTCGGGACATTCGACGACCCGTTCGGATACGCGTCCTATCTCACGTTCGCGATCGCGGTCCTCGTCTTCTGGCGCCGGCGCGATGCCCTCACCTGGCCGATCGGAGCTCTCCTCCTGCTCGGTCTCGCCGTTTCCTACGTGCGGACCGCCGCCCTGTTCCTCGTCGCGTTCGCGGCTCTGATATTGCTGCGCGGCCGCCAGCTCGTCCCGGCCCTGGCCTTCGTTACGGCGATCGCCGTGGTGGCCGTGCTATCGCTGGGGTCGGCGGGCGGCTCGCAGACCAACGCCTATCCGGTGCTGACCAAGGGCGGCGGCTCGCAGCTGGTCAACCGGCCGGTCGGGAGCGTCGTCCTCAACGGACGCGTCTCAGCATGGAAAGCCGCGCTCGGCAACAAGCCCCAGGATTGGATCCTGGGCCGTGGGGTCGGAAAGGTCGGAACGGCCGCCGCCCGGGCCTCGTACTCGATCACGCCCTCGACCACGACGGCCGCCACCTCGAGTGCCTCCAGCTCCAACGTGGCCGTCGACTCCGGATATCTGGCGACGATGGCCGACGTCGGCCTCGTCGGGCTCCTCGTGCAGCTCGCGCTGTTCTGGAGGCTGCTCTCCCTGGGCGCCAAGGCCGCGAGGGCGGGCAAGCGTGCGGGCTGGGTGGCGCTGGCATTGATGTCGAGCATGATGCTCGACGCGCTCACCCGCGCATCGTTCACCGGCTTCCCCACCGCCTTCGTCGGCCTGTTGTTGGTGAGCACGGCCCTCGCCGCCGCGAGTTCGGGCGATGAGGGCGGCGACGTCGGGCGATCGTCTCCGGCACCGCGCGGAGGCCGCAATCCCCAGCCGGCGGGACCGGGCGGGCTCGAGCGACTGGGCCCGCGGCAGCAGCTCGCACCCTGATGCGCGTCCTGCTCATCAACTCCAACGGTGCTGATACCACCAGGGGCGGCGCGGAGCGATATGTCGGTGAACTCGCGGCCGGGCTACAGACCCACGATGTCCAGGTCACGGTGCTCTCGAGCTTTCCCGTCCGCGAGGACTCCTCGCTGCCGACCCGCGAGCTGCACAGCAGCGGATGGCACGAGTCGCGTCGCCGCCGGTACATGAACCACGCTGCCGACTGGGCGGCGATGCCCCGGCACCGGTTCGAACGCATTCTCAAGGCGGCCGATCCCGATCTGATCCATACGAACAACCTTCCCGGGATCAGTACCGGCATCTGGGAAATCGCCCACCGGCTGGGCTTTCCCGTCGTCCACACCCTCCACGACTATCACCTGCTCTGTCCGCGGACCAGCCTGACAAGGCGCGACGGGACGCAATGCCATCCCCATCCGCTTCTCTGCGGTCTGAGGTCCAGGCGGATGGAACGTTGGGCGGGCGGCGTCGCCGTCGCGATCGGCGTCTCGGACTCCGTACTCGCGCGCCACGAGGGGTTCTTCACGGCGCCGACCGTGGAGCGCGTCATCCGGCCGCCGGTGATGCCTCGCAACGCACAAGCCCCCCATGCGCCCGGCCGGCGGCTGCAGACCCTGGGTTTCCTCGGCGCACTGACGCCCGCTAAGGGCGTGGAGCTCCTGCTCGAGGCGGCGCCGTTGCTGGCCGAGGAGGGCCTCACGCTCCGGATCGCCGGCGACGGACCATTGCTCGACGAAGTCGAGGCGAATCCCCACGTTGTCTACGACGGTCGGCTCGAGGGCGACGAGGTGGGCGACTTCATGGCGACCTGCGATGCCGGCCTGGTCCCTTCGCTCTGGGAGGAGCCGGGACCGCTGGTCATCGGCGAGTGGCTGTCCGCCGGTCGGCCGGTGCTCGGTACTCGGCGAGGTGGTATCGGCGAAGCCGTCACGCGCGGCGACGTGATCCCCTTCGACGACACGGTCGCGGATCTGTTGGAGGTCGTCCGGCGCCTGAGGGAGGGGGACACATGGCGCCGAGCCGTCAAGGCGATTCCGGTGATCGATGCGGAAGGTGACATGGACCGCTGGCTCCAGCAGCACCTCGACGCTTACGAGATCGCCACCGCGGCTTCGGGGCCCCGACCGGCGTCCGCCCTCCTGCCGTCATGATCGACACCCACTGTCATCTCCTGCCCGGCCTGGACGACGGCCCGCGCCGGCTCCAGGAGTCGGTTGCGCTGGCCCGCCAGCTCGTCGAATCCGGGGTCCGGCACGTGATCTGCACACCGCATTTCACCCGCCGTTACCCCACCGATCACCGAACGGCGGCGCGACGCCTGGACGAGCTGCAGGCTGTGCTCGATGAATCCGGGGTCCCGCTGAAGCTCGGTCTGGCCGCCGAGATCGGATCGGCGGCAGCGGTCGAGGCGAGCCGGTACGAGCTCACCCAGCGCCGGATCGGGGGCAACCATCTCCTCGTCGAGCTTGAGCGAGACGCGCCCGCCGGGGTCGTGGAGCCGATCCTCGTCCGCCTGGCGCAGCTCGGGTGCACGCCGGTGCTCGCCCACCCGGAGCGCTGCCGCAACCTGCGACACCGAATGAGCATCATCGATGCCGCGCGCCAGCAGGGGGCGCTCATCCAGGTCGTGGCTCCGAGCCTCGTCGGCCGGTGGGGGGAGGACGTTGCGCGGGCTGCGTGGCGGCTGCTCGACAGCGGACGGGTGGACATCCTGGCCAGCGACTCTCACCGTTCACGTCCCGACCACGACTACCTCAGGGCGGCCCTCGGGCTCGTGGCCGAGCGGTTTGGCGCCGAGGCGCTGCAGGAGCTCACCGTGCTGCGTCCCGCCCGTATCGTCGCCGCCTGACGGACGGCTCATGGATCTCGGCAGGGTGTCGGTCATCGTGCTCAACTGGCGCACGCCCGAGTACACGATCCGGGCGGTGCGAGCGCTCGTGACCGACGGCGTTCCCGCCGAACGGGTTCTCGTCGTCGACAACGCCTCCGGCGATGACAGCGTCGAACAGGTGCGCGCCGCGCTCCCCGGCGTCGGACTCCTCGCCACCGACGAGAACCTCGGGTTTGCCCGCGCCAACAACCTGGCGGCGCGAACCCTGGCGGCCGACCGCGCCTACCTGTTCGTCAACAGCGACGCCTTCGTCCACCTGCCGGGAAGCGTGGACCGGCTGGGGCAGGCGCTCGAGGAGCCGGGCGTGGGGATCGCCGTGCCGCGGCTGCGCAATGCCGACCTGACGGTGCAGCCGACCGTGGCGCCGTTCTCGACGCCGCTGCCCGAGCTCGTCCGCGCGTCGGGGCTCTCGCGCCTGGTCCCCAACGATCTACAGCCGCGGCTCGCGACTCACTGGGATCACGGCCGATCACGGACGATCCAGGCCGCGATCGGCCCGGTGCTGATGGTCAGCGCCGACCTGTGGCGAGATGTGGGCGGGTTCACCGAGCGCCACTTCATGTACGCCGAGGACCTCGATCTCTTCTGGCAGGCAGCCCAGCGCGGCTGGGACGCCCGGTTCGTGGCCGAGGCGGAGTTCGTTCACCTCGGAGGCGCCTCGGTGCTCAAGCGCTGGGATGACGCCCAGCGCGCCGAGCGCGTCGCCCGCGCGGAGGTGGAGATGCTGCGCGAGCACCTGGGCCCGGCGCGCAGCCGCCTGACCATCCTGATCATGGCGGCGGGCGTTGGTGCGCGCGCCCTCTACTACCGCCTCCGTGATGACCGGGCGGCGGTGCAGACCCAGCTCGGCTGGATGCGCGGCTACCTCAGTCGGCCAGAGCGGACTGGAGCTCCTCCAGGGTGACCGTCGAGGTGCCGACCTTCGCGACGGCGAGGCCGGCAGCCGCGTTGGCGAGCTCCACTGCCTCGCGGAGATCGATGCCGCAACCGAGCGCGATCGCCAGCATCGCCACCACGGTGTCCCCGGCCCCGGTCACGTCGTAGACCTCCCGGGCCCGGGTCGGCACGTGGAAGGGCTCCCCGCCGGCGAACAGCGTCATCCCCTCGGCGCCCTGGGTGATCAGCAGTGCGCTGCCCTCGAGGACCTCTTTCAGCCGCTCGACGGCCGTCTGCAGGTCCTCCTCCCCCTCGATCGTCACCCCCGCGGCCGTGCCGGCATCGAGCGTGTTCGGGGTCAACACCGTCGCTCCGCGGTACTTCGCGTACTCACGGCCCTTGGGATCGACGACGACCGGCTTACCGGCCTGCGCGGCCGCGGCGATCACCTCGTGGGACACGCGAGCAGAGAGCACGCCCTTGTCGTAATCGGAAAGCACGACGGCGTCGGCGCCGGGAAGATGCTGAGTGATCCGCGACAGGAGGAGGTCCTCGATCCGATAGGCGAGCGCGCCGCGCTGCTCGTCGTCGGTACGGACGATCTGCTGGGCGTGGGCGATCACCCGCGTCTTGCACGTCGTCGGACGTGAGCTGTCGACGACGACACCGTCGGTGCTGACGCCGAGAGCCTGGAGCGAGCCGCGCAGGCCCTCGGCGGCGGAGTCCTCGCCGATGACACCCTGGATCACGGCGCGGCCGCCGAAGGCCACGATGCCCGCCGCCACGTTGCCGACACCGCCCGGAGCTCGCGTCCGGCGGCGGACCTCGACGACCGGAACCGGAGCCTCGGGAGAGATGCGGCGCACGTCACCCCAGATGTACTCGTCGAGCATGATGTCGCCGACCGCGAGGACGGTGACGTCGCGCAGGCGCTCCAGGGAGTGCATCAACCGTCCTCGCTCAGGATCAGCCCGACCACGGCCGTCCAGTCCGACGCCGTCTCGTCGACCGCGTCATCGGCGGCGCCGCGGTCGCCGTCGAGCACGACCGTGCGGCATCCCGCGCGGCGCCCAGCCTGGGCGTCGGAGAGCTTGTCGCCGACCATGAAGGAGTCGGCGAGCGCGACGTCGAGCTGCTCGGCGGCCCGCAGCAGCATCGCCGGCGAGGGCTTGCGGCAGTCGCATCGCGCCGAGGGCGCGTGGGGGCAGTACCAGACCCCGTCGAGCTCGACGTGCTCGGCGCGGAGCACGGCGACGAACCGCTCGTGAACGGCCTTCGCCTCTTCCGGATCGATTATCCCCCGGCCGACGCCTGATTGATTGGAGATGACGACGAGCGCGAAACCGGCGTCGCGCAGGGCGCGCAGTCCGGCGCCGACCCCGTCCATGAGCCTGACCCGCTCGGGCTCGCGGGGGTACTCGAGGTCCTCGATCAAGGTTCCGTCGCGATCGAGGAACACCGCGCGCCGGGTGCCGCTCACGACCCGGGGCGCTCCAGGCGCGCCGCCAGGTTCGTCGTCGAACGGTCGGGGACGAGCGGAAGAAACTCGACGCGGCCGCCGTAGGCCTCGACGACCGCCTGTTCGGGGACGGGCTTTCCGCCAGCGCCGCCGTAATCCCTGCCCTTGGTGTGGATGTCGGGCCGCAGATCGGCGAGCACCGCCTCAGGTGTGTCGTCGTCGAACACGACCACGTAATCGACGGGACGCAGCGCAGCCAGCAACTCGGCACGCTCGGGCGCGCCGACGAGCGGCCGCCCGGGGCCCTTCAGCCGGCCGACGGCGGCGTCGGAGTTGATGCCGACGACGAGCACGTCGCCGAGCGCGCCGGCCGCCGTCAGGCTGGCGAGATGACCGGCGTGCACGATGTCGAAGCAGCCGTTGGTCCAAACGACAACGCGCCCCGCCCCCGCCCAGCCGGCGCGCAATGCCCGCAGCTCATCCATCGAGACGACGGAGCCGCGCGGAATGAGCTCCGGGCGGCCGTCGCCGTCGAGCAGCAGGTTCTCGACCGCCCGGCAGATGGCGTGCTCGATGCGCAGATGCGTCTCCTGGACCTCCGCCGTTCGCGGCGCCAACACGGCGATCGGGATGTCCACGCTGCGACACAGCTCACAGCCGGCGGCGCCGCACAGCCCGATCGTCGTCAGGCCGGCCTCGTTCGCCGCCCGGATCGCGCTCAGTACGTTGGCCGAACTCCCGCTCGTGCTGATGCCGACGGCCACGTCGCCGGCGTGGCCGAGTGCCTCCACCTGACGGGCGAAGATCCGCTCGTATCCAAAGTCGTTGCCGATCGCGGTCAGCGCCGAGCTGTCAGTCGTGAGCGCGATCGCCGGCAGCCCGCGCCGCTCGCGCTCGAAGCGGCCGGTGAACTCGGCGGCGACGTGTTGCGCGTCGGCGGCGCTTCCCCCGTTGCCGAACACCAGGAGCTTGCCGCCGCCGGTGAGGGCCATCGCCAGCGTCAGCGCGGCCCGCTCGACGGCAGCGACGTCGACGCCGAGACCGGCAAGCGCCTCGCCGTCGGTTTGGGTCAGCTCAGACACCGACCGTCTCCAGGGCGGCGACGGCGACGCGGTCGACGCTGATGCCCCGCATGCAGTCCGTGCGTTGCCCGTCGTACTCGAAGCCGAGGTTGAGAAAGCCGCACCGCGGCAGGTCGGAGTTCACCGAGGCGACGTTGCTTCCGACCGGCCCCCACCGGCGGTCCGAGGTCGGCCCGTTGAGGGCGACGGTCCGAACCCCGACGGCCGCCGCCAGATGCATCAGGCCGGTGTTGACGCTGACCACGCAGTGGGCGCCGGCGAGCACGTGCATCAGCTCGGCGATCCGGTAGCGCCCGGCGATCGACACCATCGCCCTGGCGAGTTGCGGGCTCGAGTCGATGAACTGCTGTGTGCGCGCGACGTCGCTCGGACCGCCGGTGAGGACGGTCGTGAACCCCCGGTCGGCGAAACGGCGGGCCAGCTCGCGCCAGGATTCGGCAGGCCACTCGCGCAGCTCCGAGCGAAAGCCTCCGGGCCAGAGGTGAAAGACGGCGTAGGGGTCGCTCGTCGGCGGGACGACATCCGCGCTGGAGAGCTCAAACGACGGACTGGCCGCCCCCTCGATGCCCATCCGGGACACGAGGGCCCGGAAGTTCTCAAGCTCGGACACCTGGTCGGAGTGCTCGACCGGGTCGTCGTAGGCATGGTGGCGGGAGTAGCCGGCAGTGGCGAACCCGGCGGTCCAGCGCGCACCCGACAGCGCCGCGTACATCGCCTCCAGTCGCGTCCACTGCCCGAAATCGATGAGCGCGTCGAGGTGCTGGACGCGCAGCATCGGCACCGCGGCCCACGGCTTGGCAGCCGGAAGGGCGACGACCTCCACCTCCGGCAGAAGCCGCGCCACCTCGGCGTTGTCAGGACCGGTGAAGATCACCAACTGCGACTGCGGCAGGGCGGCCATGATGTCCCGGGCGACGGCCGTCACGAGCACCATGTCGCCGAGACCGACGGTCTTCATCAGCCCGACCCGCCGCGGCGGCCCGGCGAGGGAGCGACGGCCGCGGATGCGCCGCACGAGCGTCAGGCTGGCCGGCCCGAGGGTCCGATCGAGACGGCGCAGCCGCGCGTTGGCGGCACCGCCGGGCGTCGAGCGGCCGCCCGCGCTCACTCCCCCATCCTCCATGGCTCGTGGCGCGGTCAGGTCTCCGCGCGCCCGCGGGAGATCGCGATCTCGCCGGTGCGCGCCATCTCGATCAGGCCGAACGGCCGCACCAGTGACTCGAACGCCTCGACCTTGTCGCAGGTGCCGGTGATCTCGACCACGACCGAGCGCTTGCTCACGTCGACGACCCGGGCGCGAAAGATCTCGCAGATCTGCAGCACCTCGGCGCGGGCCGTCCCGTCGGCCGAGATCTTGAACAGGGCGAGCTCGCGCGCCAGCGTCTCGCGGGGCTCGAGATCGCGGATCTTGAGCACGTTGACGAGCTTGTGCAGCTGCTTGGTCACCTGGTCGATCGGATGCACGGCCCCGTCGAGCGTCATCGTGATCCGCGACACCGTGTCGTCGTCGGTCGGACCGACGGCCAGGGTGTCGATGTTGAAGCCCCGCCGGGCAAACAGGCCGGTGATGCGCGTCAGCACACCGGGCTTGTTCTCGACGAGGATGGCGAGGATGTGCTTGCGACCCGTGCGCAGCCCCGCGACCGCGTCCAGGTCCTCGAGTGAGAGGACTTCCTTGGTGGCCGGCTCACCCATCGCTCAGCCCACCATGTCCCGCGCGGCCTGACCGGCGGGAATCATCGGATACACGTTCTCCTCGGCGGTGACGCGCACGTCGACGAGCACCGGCCCGTCGGTGGCGAGGGCCGCCTTCATGTCGTCGACGAGCGTGGTCTTGTCGGTGAGACGCATCCCGGTCGCGCCGTAGGCCTCGGCCAGCTTGACGAAGTCCGGCCACTGGCCCATATCGACCTGGCTGTAGCGCCTGTCCCAGAACAGCTCCTGCCATTGGCGGACCATGCCCAGATAGCCGTTGTTCATGATGAACACCTTGATCGGGATCCCCTCCTGCGAACAGGTCGCCAGCTCCTGCATGTTCATCTGCACCGAGCCGTCGCCGGCGAGGCAGACGACCGTCTGATCGGGACATCCGACCTGGGCTCCCATCGCCGCCGGGAGCCCGAAGCCCATCGTGCCCAGGCCGCCGGAGTTGATCCAGCGTCGCGGTTTGGGGAAGTCGTAGTACTGGGCGGCCCACATCTGGTGCTGGCCCACGTCCGACGTGACGATCGCATCGCCGCCGGTGGCCTCATACAGCGCGCGCACCATGTACTGGGGCTTGATCTCGCAGTCCTCGGAATCGCTCCACCCCAGCGGATGGCGCTCCTGCCAGAGACGGATCCGCGACCACCACTCCTCCACCCGAGCCGTATCAGCCGACAGCGCCCGGTACTCGGCGGTCAGCCGCGGGAGGATGTTCTTGGCGTCGCCGACGATGGGGATATGCGCCGGGACGTTCTTCGAGATCTCCGCCGGATCGACGTCGATGTGGATGAACTTCGCCCGGGGCGCGAACTCCGACAACTTGCCGGTGATCCGGTCGTCGAACCGGGCCCCGACCGCGACGATCAGGTCGGCTTCGTCCATCGCGTAGTTGGCGGTCCGCGTCCCGTGCATACCGAGCATCCCCAGCCACTGCTCATGCGGTGCCGGGAAGGCGCCGAGGCCCATCACGGTGCACGTGACGGGGAAGCGGTCCGAGGTCGCCAGCTCGAATAGCTCGTTCGCCGCGTTGGCGCTGACGACGCCGCCGCCGGCGTAGATCACCGGCCGGTGAGAGTTCGCCAGGGCCTTCGCCGCGAGGCGGATCTGCTTCTGGTTGCCCTCGGTGGTCGGCTGATAGCCAGGGAGGTGCAGATCATCGACCGGCTCATACGGGATGTCGGCGCGGCTGAGATCCTGCGGGATGTCGACCACCACCGGACCGGGGCGCCCACTCCGTGCGATGTGAAACGCCTCGTGGATCGTGCGCGGCAGCTCCAGCGGGTGCTGGATCATGAAGCTGTGCTTGACGATCGGCATCGTGATGCCGATCGTGTCCGCCTCCTGAAAGCCGTCGGTGCCCAGCAGATCGGTGCGGACCTGGCCGGTGATGAACACCACGGGGACCGAGTCCATCATCGCGTCGCAGATCGGGGTGACGAGGTTCGTCGCGCCGGGGCCGCTGGTCCCCATCGAGACCCCCACTTTGCCGCTGGCCTTGGCATAGCCCTCGGCGGCGTGCCCACCGCCCGCCTCGTGGCGGACGAGGATGTGGCGAATACCGGCGTCGTAGAACGCGTCGTAGGTCGGAAGGTTTGCACCGCCCGGAAGACCGAATACGACGTCGACACCTTCGGCCTTCAGGCATTCCATGAGAGCGTCGACAGCGCGCATGTGGGTCCTCCTTTCCAGCGGTGTGTTACGGGACAGCCGCACCGGAGAGCGGAGATCCGGAGTGTAGAGCGCTTCGGCGGCCAGCGACCGGCGACGATCCGCAGGCGCGAAGCCTGTGTGGCGGCGTGGGATGGCGTCGGTCCGGGCCGGGTCTAACTGCGGATGAAGATCCGCAGTTACTACCGATCCCCTCAGGCGCGGGGGAGCCGAAACATTCCTACCAACGGTGAGGGCGGTTCCCGGTGCGCGTCCTGCCCCGACCGGACGCGAAGCAGACCGGTCCGCCGCCACCGCATCAGAACATGAAGACCGATCCCACACCCCCCGGCTCAGGCCCTCAGATCACCGCCGCGGTCACCGCCGGGGAGCTCGTGCAAAGCGGTTGCGAGCGCTTCGATTCTGCTGCCGCACCCGCTACGCTGGACGGCCAGGTGCCTGGGAGCGCCGGGGAGCCGGCGGCGGAGGAGGCGACAGTGGGCAGGCGCATCTGGCGCGATCCGTCAACGACACGCCGTGCCGATAGGGGCGAACAAGGAAATCGAACGGTCGATATGACGCCGAGTCAGGGCTATCCGGATGCTGTCTCGCTCACGCGGACACGACGCGAGACGGTGCTGCAGCGGGCCATGCTGCGCCTGTTCGAGGACCACACCTGGGCCGTGGCGCGGATCATCATCGATGTCGTCGTCCTGTACCTGGCCTCCGCCGCGGCGCTCCTCGCCGACCCGAGCATCCGCAACGAGACCGGCAGCCAGATCCTGACCGCTGTCTTCCCCCTCGTCGTGCTGGCCGTCGTGTACGCCCGCAGCGGCTCCGACGGCCGGCTCAAGGGATCGCTGCTGGACTCGGCGACCCGGGTCCTCGGAGCCGTCTCGCTGGCCGGAATGCTCGCCGTCGCCGTGCGCTCCCTGTTCTCCGGGCCCCATCCGCTGGCGCTGCCGGTTCGGCTGTGGCTCTTCAGCGTCGTCTACCTGGGTCTCGCCCGCGCGATCATGTTGTGGGTGCGTCGCCAGGCGATGCGCAGCGGGCGCTTCTCGATCCCCACGCTGATCGTGGGCGCGGGCGTGATCGGCTCACACCTCGTCATGCGGCTGGCGAGCGAACGCGACTACGGACTGCGGCCCGTCGGCTTCATCGATACCAATCCGCTGGCGCGGACAGGAGGCGATCTCGAGCCCTCGATCCCCGTACTCGGAGGACCCGACGATCTGATACCGGCGGTCAAGGCCACCGGGGCCCGCCACCTGCTCCTCGCCTTCTCTTCCGAGCCCGACCACGTGCTGATCTCCAAGGTCCGCGAGTGCCAGGAACTCGGGGTGGCCGTGTCGCTGGTCCCACGGTTCTACGAGGCCATCAACGAGCGCGCCGTCCTCGATCATGTCGGCGGCATGCCGCTGCTCGTGCTGCGGCCGGTCGATCCGCGCGGCTGGCAGTTTGCCGTCAAGCACACCCTCGACCGTGGCGTGGCCCTGCTCGGCCTGACGCTCTGCTCTCCGGCCATGGCGCTGATCGCCGTCGGCGTTCGGCTCAGTTCCCCCGGACCGATCTTCTTCCGTCAGCGCCGCGTCGGGCGCGACGGCCACGAGTTCGACGTGCTCAAGTTCCGGACGATGCGCGGCTTGCACTCCGACGCCGACATCGCCTTCACGCTCGACACGGGACTGGCGCCCGGCGGCGTGGAGGGCCCGGATCGCCGCACGCCGCTCGGGCGGGTGCTGCGCAACCTCTCGCTCGACGAGCTCCCGCAGATGATCAACGTCCTGCGCGGGGACATGAGTCTGGTCGGACCGCGTCCCGAGCGGCCGGAGTTCGTCGCCCGCTTCGCCCGCGACGTCGCCGGCTACGAGGACCGTCATCGCGTCAAATCCGGGATCACCGGTTGGGCACAGGTACACGGCCTGCGTGGGCAGACGTCGATCGCCGACCGGGTCGAGTGGGACAATTACTACATCCAGAACTGGTCCCTCCGACTCGACTTCCGCATCCTCGCGCTGACCATTGTCGAGCTGCTGCGCTTCCGCGGCTAACTGGTCGCGGGTGCGCTGAGCGAGGCAGGGGTGACACTGGCTCGATGAGGCTGCGAGCGCCAGCCGGCAAGCGACGAACATGTCGGTGACCGGGGAGCGGGCCATCGCACGCCCGCGGTCCGATCGCCTCCGTGCGCGCGCGGGCGCCCACGCTCCCGCCCTGGCCGTCGGGGGTATCGCGGTCGCGCTGATGGTGACGTGGGCCGCCAAGAACGGCGGCTATGACAACACCACCTGGTACTGGGGCGCGCTCGTGCTGCTGGGTGTCCTGGGGTGCGTGACGATCCTGCGCTTCCGCCGGCCGTTGGCGCGCCCGACGCTCGTCGCCCTCGGCGCGCTCGCCGCCTACGTCGCCTGGTCCTATCTGTCGATCGCCTGGGCGCAGTCACCCGGGCAGGCGCTCGAGGGCAGCAACCGGGCGCTGATGTATCTGCTCCTGTTCGCTTTGCTGACGACGATTCCATGGACCGACCGGGCGATGGCGATCGTGCTGGTGACGTTCGTCGGCGGGATCGGGGTGATCGCGCTCGTGCTGCTGTTGCGCTTGGGATCGGCCAACGGGCTGAGCCACCTCCTGCTCCAGGGGCGGCTGCTGGCGCCGACGGGTTATGTCAACTCCAACGCCGCGCTGTTCACGTTGACCGCCTTGATGGGCATCGCGCTCGGCGCCCGCGGCGAGCTGCCGGGGCTCGTGCGCGGGTTCCTGCTGGCGATCGCGTGCGCGAGCCTGCAGCTGGCGGTCATGGCCCAGAGCCGCGGGTGGCTGTTCACGCTACCGCTCATCCTGCTGGTCACGATCTGCGTCGTCCGCGACCGGGTGCGGTTCGTGGCCTTTGCCGTCCTGCCGGTGGCCGGAACGCTCGTTGTCGTGCATCGGCTCACGGGGGTATTCGACGCGGCCCCCGGATCGGCGCTCACCCACGCGGCGCGCATCGCCGGCCAGCGGTCGCTTGTGCTCTGCATGGTCGTGTTCGTGCTGGCGACGCTGATCGCCTGGACCGAGAAGCTGTTCCCCCGTCGCGAGCTCACGCCCGGCGGCCGCCGCATCCTCGGCGTGGTCCTCACAATCGTCACGCTCGCCGCAGGCGGCGCGGGCATCGTCGCCGCCACCCACGGTCATCCCGTGTCCTTCGTCAAGCGCCAGTGGCAGGGGTTCAGCCATCCGCCGAAGGCCAATGCTCAAGGCTCGTACTTCAACACCGTGGGCAGCAACCGCTACGACTTCTGGCGGGTCGCCCTCGACGCCACCAAAGCGCACCCCATCGGTGGGCTGGGCCAGGACAACTACGGCGAGTACTACGTCAAGCGCCGGCGCTCGGCCGAGGAGCCGAGCTGGGCGCACAGTCTGGAACTCCAGCTGCTCGCCAGCACCGGTGTCGTCGGCTTTGCCCTGTTCGCCGTATTCGCGGCGGCGGCGCTCACGGCGGCGTGGCGGGCGCTGGGCGCCGGTTCGCCGCTGCGTCGCGCGCTCGCCGGCGCGGCGATGATTCCGTTCGCCGTCTGGCTCGTCCACGGATCGGTCGATTGGTTCTGGGAGATGCCGGCCCTCTCGGGGCCGGCCTTCGGGTTTCTCGGACTCGCCGCGGCGGGAGCATCGGAGGGGGGCGCGCGTTCCGCGGCCCGGGTCTCCGCTGTCCGCACCCGGGCGATCGTCGCGGTGGCCGGGGTCGCCTTCGTGGCATCGGTGGTCGCACTCGGCCTCCCCTATCTGTCTCTGCGAGAGTCGAGCCTCGCCGGCGCGGCAGCGGCGAGCAACCCGGCGGGCGCGCTCCATGACCTCAAGCGCGCTGCCGACCTCAACCCGCTCGATGCCGTCGCTCCGCTCACCGCCGGTGAGGTGGCCATGAATCAGGGCCAATGGCGGGTCGCCAAGCAGCGCTTCGCCGAGTCGATCGACCGTGACCCGGGCAGCTGGTTCGCCTGGCTGGGATCCGGTTTGGCGTCCTCGAGCCTTGGCGACCGGACCCAGGCGTACCATGATTTCAGTGTTGCGTACTCAATCAACAACCAGCAGCCGCCAGTCCGCGCTGCCAGGGCGCGAGCCACGACGGCACACCCTCTGACCTACAGCGAGGCCATCGGCCTGCTCAATATCGCGCCCTGAAGGGGCGAAACACTGGTTTTCGGAGTAATCGGTGGTCGTCTTGCTTACTCCTGTTTTGTGAGGTATGATCAAGCCGTGCGTGCCAGGCACAGCCCTGGGGTAAGGTAAAGCCTGAGTCAGAAAGGACTCCCGGTAAGGCATATGAAAAGAATCTTTACGGCGATCTTCGTCGCAGCAATGTTGATGTTCCCAGCCGCCTCGTTCGCGAGCTCGAGTTCGAGCTGCTTGGCGTATAACGCGCCCTCAGTGTGTAACGCGAGCGCCTCACGGACGACCGCGGCCACGACCAATACGGTCAGCAGCGCCAGCGCCAGCTCGCTGCCCTTCACCGGGCTCGACGTTGCCCTCCTCGTCGCCGGCGGCGTCACGCTCCTGGGCGCGGGCCTCATCGTCCGCAAGCTGTCCAGCAGCACCGAGTAGTTCCCGACTGTTACACGCACGCACCACTGCAGACCCCGGGCGCATGGATGCGCCCGGGGTTTCCTTTTGCCCCGGGGCGGCTGACGTCCCCGCGCCGGCTGACGTCACGTCCTAGCCGGCGACGCGCTCGCGGATCAGCCGCGTGACCACGCCGCCGTCGGCGCGGCCCTTGGTCTCGCGCATCACGTAGCCCACCAGCGGGCCGATCGCCTTCATGTTCCCGGCGGCGACCTTGGCGGCAGCGTCGGGATCGGCGGCCAGCGCCGAGTCGACGATCGCCCCCAGTCCGTCGCCGTCCTCGTCACCCAGCGCACCCAGACCCTCGCGCTCGACGATCGTGTGCGGCTCTCCCCCGTCGGCCACGAGCATGGTCAACACGTCGCGGGCCGCGTCGCGGCTGACCTGCTTGGCGACGACCATTGCGGCCAGGGAGGCCAGCGCAGCCGGTGTCACTCGCGAGTTCGCGGGATCGGCGTCGGAGCCGATCCGCTCCACCAGGTGCGGGATCCAGTTGGCCAGCTCGACCGCGGCGGCCGCGCCGCCGTCGGCGGAGTCCAGCGCCTGCTCGAAGTACTCGGCCAGCTCGCGCCGGAACGCCAGGTCACGAGCGATGCGCGGCTTGAGTCCGAGCGCGTGCTCGAAGCGATGGGCGCGCTGAGCCGGAAGCTCGGGCACCTGCGCCTGCGCGGCCTGGCGCATCTCCTCGGTGACGAGCAGCGGCACGAGGTCGGGCTCCGGGAAATAGCGGTAGTCGTGGGCCTCCTCCTTGGAGCGCAGCGGCGTCAGCCGTCCCGCGACCGGATCGAAGTGCAGGGTTTCCTGCACGACGGGCCCACCGTGGCTGAGCAACTCGGTCTGGCGGGCGATCTCGGTGCGTACGCCGCGCTCGAGGAAGCGGAACGAGTTCATGTTCTTCAGCTCGGTCTTCGTCCCCAGCTCCGTACTGCCGACCGGCCGGATCGAGACGTTGGCGTCGCAGCGCAGCGAGCCCTCGTCCATGTTGACGTCGGAGACGCCTAGCTGGCGCAGTGTCGTGCGCAGCAGGGTCAGCCACTCGTGGGCCTGCTCGGGCGAGCGCAGATCGGGCTCGCTGACGATCTCCACCAGCGGGGTCCCGCAGCGGTTGAAGTCGACCACGCTGCGATCCGATCCGTGGATGCGACCGCTCTCGCCCACGTGCACCAGCTTGGCCGCATCCTCCTCGAGGTGGACGCGATGAATGCGCACCTTCCCCAGCCGCCCACCGCTGCAGATGGGCACGTCGTACTGGGAGATCTGGTAGCCCTTGGGCGAGTCGGGATAGAAGTAGTTCTTGCGGTGAAACAGCGACCGCGGCGCGATCTCCGACTCGAGTGCCAGCCCGATGCGGATCGCGAAGTCGACGGCGCGGGCGTTGACCACCGGCAGCGCCCCGGGCAGGCCGAGGCAGGTCGGGCAGGTGTGGGTGTTGGGAGGATCGCCGAACGAAAGCTCGCAGCCGCAGAACATCTTGGTGCGGGTCTTGAGCTGAACGTGAATCTCCAGCCCTATCACTGCCTCGTACGCGGTCATATCCGGGCCGTCCGGCCGTCGAACGTGATCGCCTGCTCGAGCGCGTAGGCCGCGTCGAGCAGCCGGTTCTCCGAGAACGCCGGGCCGGCGAGCTGGAAGCCGACCGGCATCCCCTCGCTCAGCCCCGACGGGATCGACAGCGCCGGGATCCCGGCCAGCGGCATCGGCACGGTACAGAAGTCGTTGAGGTACATGGCCAGCGGGTCGTCGGTCTTGGCCCCCAGGGCGAAGGCGACCCACGGGCTGGTCGGCGTGGCCACGAAGTCGAAATCCTCGAACACCGCCCGGAAGTCCTCGGCGATCTTCGTGCGGACCTTCAACGCGGTCCCGTAGTAGGCGTCGTAGTAGCCGCTGGACAGCGCGTAGGTCCCGAGCATCACGCGCCGCTTGACCTCCGGCCCGAAGCCCTCGCCGCGGGTCCGGCTGTACATGGTCTCCAGATCGGCGTCGCCGGCAACGCGTAGGCCGTACCGGACCCCGTCGTAGCGCGCGAGGTTGGACGAGGCCTCGGCGGGCGCGATCAGGTAGTAGGCCGACAGCGCATGCGGGGCGTGCGGCAGCCTGCACGTGTCGACCGTGGCCCCGAGGCTCTCGGCGAGGCGCAGGGTGGCCTCGAAGCTCTCGCGCACCCCGGGCTCGATCCCCGTGCCGTCCTCGCCGCCGCCGACCAGCTCCTCAGGGACGCCGAGACGGATGCCCCGCAGGTCCTCGGCGTGCGGCAGCGTGATCGGTCCCGGCATCGCCACCGAGGTGGAATCGCGGTCGTCGTGGCCGACCATGTGAGAGAGCAGAAGCGCCGCATCGGTGACGTCACGCGTCAGCGGGCCGGCCTGGTCCAGCGAGGACGCGAAGGCGATCATGCCGTAGCGCGAGCACGCGCCGTAGGTGGGCTTGACGCCCACGATCCCGCACAGGGCGGCGGGCTGGCGGATCGAGCCGCCCGTGTCGGTGCCGATCGCCCACGGCGCCAGGCCGGCGGCGACGGCGGCCGCGCTGCCCCCCGATGAGCCGCCGGGGACGCGGCCGCGGTCCCACGGGTTGAGCACCGGTCCGTACGCGGAGTTCTCGTTGGAGGAGCCCATCGCGAACTCGTCCTGGTTGGTCTTGCCCAGCAGGCTGGCGCCCGCCTCGGCGAGGTTGGAGACCACGGTCGCCGTATACGGCGGCCGGTAGCCCTCAAGGATGCGCGAGCCCGCCTGGCTGGGCACCCCCTCGGTGCAGAACAGATCCTTGACGGCCAGCGGCAGGCCCGCCAGCGGCGACTGCGACGAGGGTGTCGGCGGCGCGGCGTCGGCCACCCACGTGAAGGCGTTGAGCTCGTCGGCGGCGGCGCGCGCCCGGTAGGCCTCGAACAGCTCGGCGGCATCGATCTCCCCGGCGCGGATGCGGTCGATCGCGGCGGCGGCGGTCAGATCAACGATGTCGCTCATTCGCCGCTGGGGCCCGGGCTGGGGACGCCGAAGCCCCCGTCGACGGGCTCGGGCGCGGCGGCCAAGATGACGTCGCGCGGCAGCGACGGCCGCGGCTCGTCGGCGCGCATCACGCCGGCGACGTCGATGACGTGCGACGTCGGCTCGACGTCGGCCAGGTCGAGCTCGCGAATCCGCTCGACGTGGTCGAGCACCGCCGAGAGCTCAGAGGCCATCTTCTGAAGCTCGGCGTCGTCGAGGGTCAGCCGGGCCAGACGGGCGACGTGGACAACCTGTTCGCGTTCGAGCATGGTCTCGCGCATTCTAGGTGGCGGCCGACCCGCTCGGTCGCCCGCAGGGCCGCCCGTCAGCGGTCGATCGGCCGCGTCAGCGGCACGGTCTCGATCGGGTGATCGGGGCCTGGGTTCCAGCCCTGCTCGGCCCGCAGCGAGACGAACGCGCCGTAGGTCATCGTGGCCGCGGCCACCAGTCCCAGATAAGCGCCGAGTTGCGCAGTGGCGCCGGTCGTGAGGATGCGGATGATCACAAGCAGCGCGGTGAGCGCCGACAGGACGGTGGCGATCACGCTCAGCGACACCGGCAGGGCGGGCCCGCGCGAGGTCGCCTGGGCAACGGTCAGCGCCAGAGCGCTGAGGGCCGCCACGACGATCACCCAGCGGAGCACCGGCACGGCGCTCCACCCGTCACGGCTGACACCTGCGGATCGCAGCCAGTCCAGAGCGAACAGGATGATCAGCAGCGCCAGCCCGCCGGCGCCGGCGAGGATTTCACCGCGGCGGAGGTGAGGTCGTTCGGTCTCCATCCGCCGCGGTGTTCCGATCTCAGATGGTGCCGGGCGTCATCGTCCCGGCCTTGCGCGCCTGCAGGGCGAAGTACACGAGCGCGATCGTGAGCACGACCGCGGCCCAGAAGCCGAAGCCGAAGTAGCTGAAGTGAATGTGGAAGAGGAACTTCAGCGCCACGAACAGCGCCGTCACGCACGCGAGCACGAAGCGCGTCTCCGTCCGGCTGCCGCGGATGTTCGGCAGCGCGGTCCCCGGGGAGAACCGCTCGATCGCCAGGTCGACGATCAGCGCGATGGCCGCCAGGACGGCCAGGATTCCCAGCCAGCCGTCCGGGTCGCCCGTCGACGTCGTGCTGGCCGAGAACGGACCAACGGAGATGCTGAACCATGGCAAAAACAACAGGTCGATCACCAGCAGCAGCGCGACGCCACCCAGAATCCAGTCATCCCTCGAGACGTTGTCGAGATTCACTACGCCCTCCTCTATTCGGTTCCCGGTCGTGCGAACACTTCAGTTCGCGTTTGTCTGACGCCCTCCTGCCCCTCTGAGACCGAGAGGCGCACCGGGAATCAGCCTATCGGCTCAGAATCGTCCGCGCGGCGTCTCATGCGCCGCCTGGACCTTTTGACGACCGTGCGGGCCTGGTGCTCGGCGATCGACTCGTATCCGCCGAGCGCGACACCCAGTGCGCAGACCAGCCCGAGGAACGCCCCGAGCTTCTGGTCGATGACCTTCGCGCCCGAGGGCAGCATGATCAGCACCCGGTAGACGAGCAGCAGCGACGTCAGCGAGCCCAGGCCGGCGACCAGCCGGCTGGTGTCGGTCTTGGTCCCGTGGCGGCGCTGCGACGCGTGCAGCACCACTGAGCCGATCGCGACGAGAGCCGTGACGAGGACGACCCAGCGGATCACGCTCAAGCCCGTCCACCCCGACTCGGCGCCGCTGACGGCCGGCCGGGCCGCCGAGGGATCGGGGACGCCGGCGACGCCGTACCACTCGGTGGCAAACAAAAACACCAGCAGCAGAACCGCGCTGAACGAGCTCGTCAGCTCTCCGAACAACACCCGGGGCGCTCCCGCGGGGCCGGGAGCGGCGGGACTTCCCGGCGCGGGCGCTTCGCCGGCGCCCTGGCCGGGGCTCGGCGGCGCTTGAACAGTGGGTTCCGTGGTGGTCGCCATCGCAGAGAGCATCTCAGGCCGGGCGGCTCAACGCTTTGAAATCGGCGCCAAGTCAGCCACGAGCTTGCGTTCCGAGCGATCCGAGGCAAAGCGGATCACGACGATTCCGCCGGGTTCGACCCCCGTGACGACACCGTCACCGAACGCGGCATGGATAACGTCGTCGCCCAGCCGGTAGGCCGGCGGAGGCGGTTGGTCCGGGCTCGGCAGGTCGCCCCCGCCCGGCCCTGACCCTGAATTCCAGGAGGTGACGCGTGCGCGGAAGCCACCGGGGCTTCGCGACTGCTGGCTCTCACGATCGGTGAGTTCGGCCGGGATCTCGCCGATGAAGCGGCTCGGGGCGCCGTAGCTGCGGGCCCCGAACACCGTGCGGGTGCGCGCCGCTGTCAGATACAGGTCGCGCTCGGCGCGGGTGATCCCCACGTAGGCGAGCCGGCGCTCCTCCTCCAGACCGCCCTCGTCGAGCGCTCGGGAGTGCGGGAAGACGCCCTCCTCGCAGCCGATCATGAAGACGATCGGGTACTCCAGTCCCTTGGCGTTGTGCAGGGTCATCAGCGTCACCAGGCCCTCGTCGTCCTCGCGCGTATCGGAGTCGGCGACCAGGGCGACCGACTGCAGGAAGTCGGCCAGCGAGGTTTCTCCATCGGCGGCACCGGCTTCATATTCGACCGCCACGTTGACCAGCTCCTCGAGGTTCTCGATCCGGCCCTGGGCCTCGATCGTACGCTCGTTCTCCAGCGTCTCGAGGTAGCCGGTCTCTGAGAGCACCTCCTTGAGCAGGGTCGAGATGGGGGCTCCGGAGGCGGCGCGCTCCTGCAGCACCTCCATCGTTCCCATGAACCGCCGCAATGACTTGATCGCCGCGGCGCCGAGCCCGGGAACATCTTCGGGCGCGGCCGCCAGCTCCCACACCGTCTCGCCGGTTGTGTTGGCGTGGGCCAGCAGGCGCGAGATCGTCGTCGAGCCGATCCCCCGCCGCGGGGAATTCACGATCCGCGTGAACGCGCCCACGTCCTGGGGGTTGACGAGCACCGTCAGATAGGCGATCGCGTCCTTGATCTCGGCCCGGTCATAGAACTTGGTGCCGCCGATCACCTGGTAGGCGATCTCGGCCCGCACGAGCGTGTCCTCGAGCACCCGTGACTGCGAGTTCGTCCGATAGAAGACGGCGATCTCCGCCCGGGAGGCACCCTCGTCCACGAGCCGCTGGATCTCCCCGGTCACGTACCGCGCCTCGGCGTGCTCGTCGTCGAGCTCGCGGATCTTGATCGGGTCGCCCTGCCCGATCTCCGTCCACAGCGACTTCGGCTTCTGCCCGCGGTTGTTGCGGATCACCGCGTTGGCGGCATCCAGGATCGTCTGCGTCGAGCGGTAATTCTGCTCGAGCTTGACCACGTGCGCATCAGGAAACGAGTCCTCGAACTCGAGGATATTCGTGATGTCGGCGCCTCTGAACCCGTAGATCGACTGGGCATCATCCCCCACGACCATCAGGTTGCGATGATCGCCGGCCAGCAGCTGCAGCCAGCGGTACTGGGCGTGGTTGGTGTCCTGGTACTCGTCGACGAGCACGTGGCGAAAGCCGTTTGCGTAGCGCTCGCGGACCTCCGGGAAGAGCTCGAGCACGTTGACGGCGCGGACGAGGAGGTCGTCGAAGTCCATCGCGTTCATGCGGTGCAACTCGCGCTCGTAGGAGCGGTAGACGTCGGCCACCGTCTGCTCGAAGAAGGAGCCGACCATCTGGCCGTAGGCCTCGGCGTCGCGCAGCTTGTTCTTGGCGTCGGAGATCTGGCTGCCGACCGAGGCCGGGGTGAAGCGCTTGGGATCAATGCCGAGGTCGTCGAGGCAGCGCTTGATCAAGCGGCGGGTGTCGGCGGTGTCATAGATCGTGAACTGGCGCGTGTAGCCCAAACGCTGGGCCTCGGCGCGCAGCATCCGCGCGCACGCCGAATGGAAGGTCATGACCCACATCGCCCGGACCTGACGGCCGACGAGCAGGCCGGCGCGATCGCGCATCTCCCCCGCCGCCTTGTTCGTGAACGTGATCGCCAGGATCTCATTGGGCTTGGCGACGCCGGTCGCCACCAGATAGGCGATCCGATGGGTCAGCACCCGGGTCTTGCCCGAGCCGGCTCCGGCGAGGATCAGCTGGGGCCCCTCGCCGTAGCTGACAGCCTGCCGCTGGGGGTCGTTGAGGCCCGAGAGCAGTGCGTCGAGATCGCTTCCCAGTTCGGTCATTTCGCGGCTTTTGACGTTAGCGGCCACTCCGGCGGGCGCCGGGGTCCGGCATCCTCTGCGACGTGGACGATCTCCGCACCGCCTGCGCCCACGTCGCGGAGCATTCCACCCACGTCACGGTCGACGAGGGCGCGATCGCCGTCTACACCCACGAGGTGGTGCGATCTGGCATCGCAGCGCAATCCTCAGCTGACACCCCCCTTGAGGACCGCGCCGCCGCAGTACTCACGCTCGACGCGATCAACTTCGGCTCGGGATGGTTCCCCACCCTGCGCAAACGCGACGGGCTCTCCGGCTACAACACGATCGCCGCTGCCTGGCGGGAGCAGCCCACCCCGACCGCGCCGGCGCTGACGCAGATCGACGCCCCCACCGTCGCCCGCCTGCTCGGCCAGGACCCGGGCCACGAGCTGATGGGTCTCTACGCCGCCTCGTTACGCAACCTGGCCGTCCATGTCGTCGCCGAGCACGATGGGAGTTTCGCCGCGCTGGCCGCTTGCACCCCGTCGGCGGTCCAGCTCGCGCGCCGGCTGGGCACATGGCCGTGCTTCGCCGACACGTCACGCTACGGCAACCTCGAGATCCCCTTCCTCAAGCGCGCCCAGATCGCCGCGGCCGATCTGAACCGAGCGGGCGTGACGACCTTCGCCGATGTCGACCGGCTGACGATGTTCGCCGACAACCTCGTCCCCCACGTGCTGCGCCTCGACGGCGTGCTGCACTTCGCCCCCGGGCTCGCCGCCCGCATCGCCCGCGGCGACCTGATCGAGCACGGATCGCCCGAGGAAGTCGAGATCCGTGCCTGCGCGCTCCATGCCGTGGAGATGATCGTCGCCGCGCGAGCCGCCACCGCGCCGAGCACCGCCGCCGACATCGACCAACATCTATGGGAGCGTGGCCAGCAGCCGTTTTACAAGGCCTCGCCCCGCCACCGCTCGCGGTGCACCGCCTACTGATCTTTCAACGGCGGACGTGGCGAGTGGCGATCGCCAGCGCGTGGCTGACCGCCCAATACGCGTCGAAGGCCGGCTTGGGAGCCCAGTTGGCCTGCAGCAGGCCGTACCAGTCGTTGGTCGACGAGTTGTCGTTGCCCTGGTCGCGTCCGGAGTACACGAAGAGCGGGCCGGCCCACCTGTAGGTCGCCCACAGCTGATAGGCGCGGGTCACCATTGCCGCCTGCGCCGGGAAGCTGACGAACGTCCCTGCGGGACCCCAAGTCGGCGCCCCGAACTCGGTGGCCCAGACCTTCTTACCGCGGTCACCATGGCTGATCATGAGGCTGCGCAGGCTCGGCCGCGTCCCGTAGATCTGATACCAGGCGCTCCACGTATCTCGGGCGCCGGGCATCGCCGGCGAGCAGTAGGGGTGGACGCCAACATCATCGAAGAACCGCTTGCCGCGGTTGGCGTAGATGCCCTTCAGAAACGCGATCGGCGAGAAATCGCCATTCACCGATGGGGAGGGCGACAGACCGCCGGTGACCACCGTGGCATGTGGGTTGGCACGCTTGATCCCCCGGTCGGCCGCCTTCAGCATCGCGGTGTACGCAGCGGGGTTGGCCACGGGGGCAAACGACCGCGCGATGTTCGGCTCGTTCCAGATCTCGAACGTGCTGACCCCGAGACGGCGGTAATGGCTGGCCGCCTCGGAGGCGAAGCGACCGTAGGCGGCCGGATCCGGGGCCCATGTCGGCGGCGTCCCCGCCGGCCGCGCCCACTCAGGCGTGTAGTAGATGCCGCCGAGGACGTGCACCCCGCACCGTCGCGCCTCTCTGACAACCCGGTCGGTCGGGCCCCAGGCAAAGCTCGATGGCCCCCCGGCCTGGATCGATGACCAGTTGATGTCGATCCGCAGCCACCGGGCGCCCACCTCGCGGAAGGCGCTCACGTCAGAGCTCATGTCCTGCTTGCTCTCGTCCTGGATCCCACCACCGGCGGCCATCCCGAAGAGCGTGGCGCCGAAGCGATTGCGCACAGGACCCAGGCGGACCGCCCCGGCGTCGCGTGCGACCAGCGGCCGCACGACGGCATTGGTTGAGCACGTCAACGGGCGTCTGGCCGTCGAAGCACTCGAGGCGGTCATTGGGGCGGTCTGCTTTGCCTCCGCGGACGCACAGGCAAACGTCAAGCCGACCATAGCCGCCCCTGCGGCTAGGGCTTTTCTTCCAATCACGGCAGCAGCACCGGACCTGTCGTGTCGTAGGTTGGAACGCCGCATCACCTGGGGGAAGCGATGGACGAACGGGGAACGTATCACGGACAACGGCGCCCACAGAGCGACGTCTCGGCGATCGAAGTACCCGGTTGGGCCGTCGGCTATTCGTCGTTCATGCCCATTGAGACGCCGACATGCGGCTCCTCACTGCCCTCGACGAGCCGACGGCGACTCCGATCAGACCGGGTCAGTCGTCGTCGCCTTCGGAAACCTCCGCCCGGGTGCGGGCGATCGCTTCGGCACCGGCCTCGCCGACAAGCAGCTCGGGGCGCAGCGTGCCGCTGGCGACCAGATCGAGCGCGGGGAAGCGCCCGAGACTCGCCAGTGTGACATCGAGCGAGATGACCGTCGTCTCGCCGCCGATCGGCTCCGACGCGGTGGCGATCACCGTCACCGAACCGCCGTCGACGATGTTGCGCGCCGAGGCCATGGCCTTGCGGGCCATCTGCGGGCCGGCACCGTCGAGGGTGTCAATCAGCACGACGGCGTCGGCACCGCGCGCCGCCAGCCGTCGCGCCTGGTCGATGACCGGCTCGATCGCGCTGTTCTGCGCCTCCTCGGAGGCTGCGAAGCTGACCGCCGCCACCGGAGCGACCGGACCCTGGGCCCACTCGGAGATCTCCTCGGGACGCACGCCGGCGAGCGCCACGCTGAGCGTGAGCTCGTCGCGGCCGGCGAGGGCAGCCGCCAGACGGCGTAGCGCCTCAGACTTGCCCGACCGCGAGGCCCCCACGATCGCGACGCGTGAGCCCTTGCCGAAGGGCGTCAGCCACTCGATCGCCTTGAGCGTCGGATCCTCGGAGCCGACCTTGATCCGCTCGGCGGGCATCGCCGCGGGCAGGTCGTCGAAGCGCAGGCTGTCGGCCAGCTCGCTGGCGGGACGATCGTTGATCGTCTCGATGCGGATCAGCGAGGCGAACCGCTCCGAGCGGCGCGGGGCCCGCTTGGGGCCGGCGATCCGGTCGCCGGAGACCAGCTCGCAGCGCTTGACCTGCGCCGACGAGATGTAGACGTCGTCGTCGGAGGGGTCCGGCGGATCGACGCGGACGAACCCGGAGCCGTTGGCCAGCAGCTCGACGACGCCCTCGACGAGCTGCTCGGGCTCCTCGGGCGTGCTCCGGTCCTCGGGCGCCGGTTCGACGGCCGGTTCGGCCGCTGCCCGGCTGCGGCGAGGGCCACGCGCGGGCTTGTCGTCGTCGCCCCGGTCGCCGTCGGACTCGGAGTCGGCCTCGGGCTCGGCCTTGGCGGCGCTGCCGCGACCACGGCCACCGCGACGGCCGCGACGCCGGCGCGCGCCGGCCGCGTCGTCGTCGTCGTCGGAGTCGTCGTCGCCCTTCTCAGTTTTCTCGGCCTCTTCTCGGCCGTGTCCGCCTTCTCGGCCTCGTCGGCCGGCGCGGGCGTGTCGGCATCAGCGTCGGCGGTCTCGGCCGCGTCGGACTTCCGGGGGCGGCGGCTGCGGCTGCGGGGCGGCGTGGACGCGAGCGCCTCGTCGGCGGGCGCGTCGTCGGCGGCGGCGGGCTCCACCTCGCCGCCGCTCTGCTTGGCGAGGATCCCGTCGATCAACTCGGGGCGGCGCAGGCGCCGGTAACCGTCGATCGACAGCTCCGAGGCGATGGCATGAAGATCGGCGAGAGGGCTCTCGGTGAGAGCGCTGCGATCGAGGACGGACATGGGTACTCCCTTGTTTGGATGATCGGTGGGCTCCGGTCGCGTTGGGCCAGCGACCGGCGATGCACGGGTGAATCTAGCGTTTGCCGTGGTCAGACGCGCCCTGCGCCCAGCGCAGCGAGTCGTCGACCTGCAATGTCGAGGCGATATCGAGCTCGCCGCGCAGGGCTGCCCGGACGGTGAGAAGTCCTCGGCCGCGGCGATGTCGTGCAGCCGAAGGACGTGCGCGCCGGCGTCGACGCCCGCTCCCACGGCGGCCAGGGTCCCCGCCAGCCGCTCGCGCGGTCCCCGCCGGGTGAGCGCGCCGACGAAGTCCTTGCGGGAGACCGCGAGGAGGATCGGGCGCTGCAGCCCGTGCAGCCCCTCGAGCGCCGCCAGCAGCTCGATCGTCTGGGCGGGCGTCTTGGAGAAGTCCGGACCGGGATCGATCATCACCTGCTCGAACGCGACCCCCCGGGCCATCGCCAACTCGATCCGCGCGTCCAGGAACAGCCGCACGTCGTCGACGATCCGCCCGTCGAGCGAGCGATCGTGCAGGCGCTGCTTGGGTGGCGCGATCGTGTGCATGATCACGAGCGCCGCGCCGGTCTGCGCGCACACGTCGGCGAGCGCCGGGTCGCGCAGACCGCTGACGTCGTTGACGATGCTCGCCCCCGCGGCCACCGCCGCCCGGGCGACCGCCGGCTTGTAGGTATCGACCGAAACGCGTGCCCCGAGGTCTGAGACGACCCGCTCGATCAGCGGGACAACCCGCGCGATCTCCTCCTCGGCGGCGACGGCCGGGCGGTTGGTTACGCCCGACTCGCCGCCGATGTCGATCAGCTCGGCTCCCTCCGCGAGCAGTGAGGCGGCCAGGGCGACCCGCTCCTCGAGCGTCTGATGCAGCCCGTCGTCGGAGAACGAGTCCGGAGTGGCGTTGACGATCCCCATCAGCATCGGCCGGCGGCCGAGCTCCAGCATCCCCGCGCTGGTGGCCAGCCGGCGCAGCGGGGCCGTCACGACGGCGCGTCGGCGCCGACCGCGGGCGCCTGAGCCTCGTCGACCCGCCAGGCGCGGTAGCAGGCCGACGCCTCGAGCATCGTCGAGTGGGCGCGCGCACAGCCGACACAGTGGCCGAGATGCTCGATCAGCCAGTCCTCGTCGGCATCACTGACCGGCTCGCCGTCCTGACGGCGGGCGATCGTGCGCAGGGCCCGCTCGCGCTCATCGCACGACGGCATCGGCACACTCTCACCCCGCAGCTCGAGCCGAAGCCGGAGGCGCGCGCGAGCCAGCAGCAGCCCGACGGCCGAGGCGTCGAGCCCGACGACCGTGCCGATCTCGTCGTAGGGCAGCCCGAGCAGGTCCCGCAGGGCGAGGGCCTCGCGCTGGCGTTCGGGCAGCTGCCCGGTGGCGTGCGCGACCTCGCGGGCCACCGCCTCGGCGAGGGAGCCGGGGTCGGCCTCGGCGGCGGCAGGCTCCCCGGCCGCGTCGGGCAGCTGGTCCCGGCAGGCCGCGGCCGCCGCGGCCAGCGCGCGCACGCGGTCACCGTGGGCAGCGTCGCGCCCCGCCCGCTGAGCTGCGTCGGCGGCCTCGCCCTGACCCAGCATGCGCACGCAGAAACCGTGCAGTTCGTCCATCGCAGCCGAGCTTAGCCGCCAGCCGCCCCCGCATTGTGTGTTGCGCGCGTGTGCGTCGGCTTCTTCTTGCCCGTGGGCTCGTGCGTCTGCGAGTGCTGGGCACGCATCGCCGCCCCGCCGGCGACGATCGCTTCGCGGATCCGCACGTACGTGCCGCACCGGCAGATGTTGCGGATCGCGTCGAGGTCGGCATCGGTGACCGTCTGACCCGCGGCCTGCTTGCGGCGGACGAGCGCGACCGCGGTCATGATCTGACCGGGCTGGCAATATCCGCATTGGGCGACGTCGTGCTCGATCCACGCCTGCTGCATCGGATGCAGGTCCTTGCTGACGGTGGCGGCGAGTCCCTCGATCGTCGTGATCTCGTCGTCGTGCTTGATCTGCGAGACCGGGACCGAGCAGGGGTTGAACTCCTTGCCGTTGATGTGACAGGTGCACGCCCGGCACACCCGCAGACCACAGCCGTACTTGGGGCCGGTGATGCCCAGCATGTCGCGCAGGACCCACAGCAGGCGGACGTCGCCCTCGCACTGCACGTGGACGCGCTTGCCGTTGACGATGAAGCTGTGACGAGGCACAGTGGGCTCCTTACTGGGCATATTTCAGTCCGTCGGTCGGCGATTGCGGCAGCGGCGGGACCGTCGGATACGGCTCGAACCCGAGCGGCTGGTTGTGGTTGATGGGAAATTGCGTCGGAAGGGTGCCGGTCGCTCGCCCGTAGGCGCACGCGGTGGCCGCCATCGTCGCCGCCACGCCGAACTCGCCGATGCCTCCCGGCGTACCAGTCGTCGTCGGCATCACGATCACGTTGACGTCCGGCGGCGTGTTCCACTGCCGGGTGTAATAGGCGTTGTCCCAGCTGCCCTCCAGCCAGTGCCCGTCCTGGAGATGCAGGCTGAAGGTGAGCGCCTGCGCGATCCCGTCGTTGATTGCGCCGAGCATCTGCGCCTCGATCCCCAGCGGGTTGATCGGCAACCCTGCGTCGACGGCGAACGTGACCTTAATAACCCGGGGACCGGTGAACCCGTCGGTCACCTTGCGGTTGACGGTCGCGGGCGTGCAGTCGATCTCGACCACGCACGCCGCGGCGCTCTTGTACTCGCGGTGGATCGCGATCCCCTGGGCGGTGCCCGACGGCATCGCCCGGCCCCACTGTCCCGCCGAAGCGGCCCGGTCGAGCACCGCGCGCACCCGGTCGTCGCGGATGAACTCGTGGCGGAACTGGTAGGGGTCCTTGCCCAGCGCCCCGGCCAGCTTGTCGACGATCAGCTCGCCGGCGGTGCGCATCTCCGGGCTGTAGATGTTGCGCACGCTCGAGGTGTTGAACGTGTTGTACTGATAGACCTCGTTGAGCAGCTGGGTGGCGACTCCGAAGTTGTACGGGACACTCGCCGTCAGCAGGAAGATCGCCGCCGAGTACTCGAGGTAGTTCGCCTCCGGCGGGACGGCCGCGGTGGCGGTGAGCAGCTCGCCGAGTCCCTGGGTGAAGTCGGTCGCGACACTGGTATGGCGCTGGTCGAAGGCGACCACGTTGCCGGCCAGATGCTGGGCCCGGACACGCGAGGTGACCATCGGGTGCGAGCGCCCCTGGCGGAAGCTGTCGGTCCGCGCCCACATCAGCTTCACGGGCTTGCCCAGCTGCTTGGAGATGACGGCCGCCTCGAAGGCGGCGTCGCAGAACAGGTGGCGTCCGAACGAGCCTCCGCCCTGGGTGACGTGGACGGTCACATTGGGCAGCGGCAGCCCGAGGTTGAGCGCGATCTGCTCCCGGGCCCAGATCGGGGACTTCAGGCACGACCAGATCTCGGCCCGGTCAGAACGCACGTCAGCGACCGCGCAGTTGGGCTCCAGCGGGTCGCCCGGCCGCTGGTAGAAGGTGAACGTCTCGTCGATCGCATTGGTCAGCGGCACGGCCGGGGGCATCGGAAGCTCCGCGGCCTTGAGGTCGGCGAGCACGGAGGCCTCGGTCTTGGTGTCGACCGAGCCGGCGCCCCAGCTCACCCGCAGGGCGCGGATCGCGTCGATGCACTGCCCGAACGTCCGCGCGCGCACGGCCACCCCGCCCGCGACATACGGCGTGTGCGGGATCAACGCGACGTCGGTGACGCCCGGCATCGTCCGGACCGTGGCGCCGTTGAGGATCGTCCGCGCGCCGCCGTTGATCGTCGGCGGCCGGCAGACCATCGTGGGCAGCGCGCCGGGCACCGTGAGGTCCATCGCGAACTGCTTGTGCCCGGTGACGATGTCGCGAGCGTCGACGCGTCCCTGGGGCCGGCCGACGATCGTCTGCGCCGACCGCCGCTTGAGCGCGATGCTCACCGTGGTCGTCTTCTTGACCGCCGCGCGTCTGGCCAGATCGGAGAATCGCACCGAGCGGCCGTCAGGGGCGTGGATCGCGCCGTCGTGGACGGTGTAGCCCGAGGCCTGGCCACCGAGGTGGGCGACGGCGGCCCGGGTCAGCCCCGCGCGCGCGACCGCCGCCGCGGTCCGGACCGGGGTGTAGATCGCGTGCATCGTGTTCGAGCCACCGGTGAACTGGTTGAAGAGCAGCTCGGGCCGGGCATCGGCAAGCGTGACCTTGACCTTGCTGACCGCCATGTCCATCTCGTCGGCGATCGTCATCGCCACCGCGGTCGTGATCCCCTGGCCGACCTCGGCGCGCGGGAGCGCGAACGAGACCGTGCCGTCGTGATTGACGACGACGGTGATCAGGTTCGACGTCGGCATCGCCGCTTCGGTCAGCAGATCCGAGAGGTCGTACTCGTCGACCGGTTGCACGGTCGGCACAGCCGCGGCCGCCCGCCGCGGTCCGCTGAGTTCCGCCGCCGCGATCAGCGTCGGTCCGGCGAGCAGGTACCCGATGAAGCGCCGTCGTGAGACACCATCGTCCATCCCTCTTCTCCCTCTCCCGGTCCCGTTAGACCGAAATGCAGACTAACACGGAAGGGGAACCGGTCCGCCAGATCAGCCGCCGGAGCTGCTCCAAGCGGATGTTCTCGGCCGCGCTGAGACCGAGAGGCCGATCCGGCGGCCGCCGACGGGCGGTCAGCCGGCCTGGTCGGCGGGATCGGCGTCGCCGCTCTGGCGGCGCGCCTCGATCAGCGCCTTAATGCGGTTGACGGTGTCCTCGGACATCCGCCGGATCTCCCAGTGGGTGAGCTTGATCAGCCGCATCGGCGAGCTGGCGATCACGTCGGCGTTGCGGGGCCGGTGCTCGAGCAGGCCCATCTCGCCGATCAGGTCGCCCGGGCCCAGCGTGGCGACCTTGTTGCCGTTCTGGAGCACGTCCGCCGTCCCCTCCTCGACCGCGATCAGCTCGACCGAGTAGTCGCCCTCCTTCATCAGGATCTGGCCCTCAGCGGCGCTTGTCTCGGTGGCGAACGTCGCCAGGCGGTTGGCCTCCTGGGGGGACAGCTCGGAGAAGATGGGGATGGCGGTGAGGCGATTCGTGTCCATGTCGCGGGCAGCCTAGTGATGAACAGGCTTGCAGTCCATTGTCCCTACAGGGCCTGGACTTCGGCCGTGACTTCGCTCACAGATGACTTGGCGTCGCCGAACAGCATCGCGGTCTTGGGGTCGTAGAACAGCGGGTTGTCGATCCCGGCGAACCCCGACGCCATCGAGCGCTTGAGCACGATCACCGACCCGGATTTGTCGACCTCCAGGATCGGCATCCCGTAGATCGGGCTGCCGGGCTCGTTCTTGGCGGCCGGGTTGGTGACGTCATTGGCGCCGATCACGAGCGTGACATCGGTGCGCGGGAACTCGGGGTTGATGTCATCCATCTCGCGCAGCAGGTCATAGGGGACGTCGGCCTCGGCGAGCAGCACGTTCATGTGCCCGGGCATCCGCCCGGCGACCGGATGGATCGCGTACTTGACGGTCACGCCCTTGGCCTCCAGCGCGCGCTCGAGCTCGCGCACGGCATGCTGGGCCTGGGCGACGGCCATCCCGTAGCCGGGCGCGATCACCACCTGCCGGGCATAGCTCAACTGGATCGCGACGTCCGCGGGACTGGTCGAGCGGACCGTTCCGCCGGTCTCGCCGGCGCCCCCCGTGGGGGCCGCGACCGTCCCGCCGAAGCCGCCGGCGATGATCGACGGGACCGAGCGGTTCATCGCCTTGGCCATCTGATCGGTGAGGATCGTGCCCGACGCGCCGACGATCATGCCGGCGACAATCATCACCGGGTTCGACAGCGCCACGCCGGTGGCGGCCGCCGACAGGCCGGTGAACGCGTTGAGCAGCGAGATCACCACCGGCATGTCGGCCCCGCCGATCGGCAGGACCAGCAGATTGCCCAAAAACGCGGGCACGACGAGGATGCCCACGATGAACAGCAGCTGCGAATGGGTGCCGGAGGACAGCACCACCGCCGCGACGACCGCGATCACCAGCAGCACGGCGTTGATCACCGCCTGCCCGGGCAGCTTGATCGGCCGGCCGGGGAGGATCTCCTGAAGCTTGGCGAAGGCGATGCCCGAGCCCCAGAACGAGATCGAGCCCACGATCGCCCCGAACAGCTCAAAGCCCTCCGCGCGCAAAGGCCAGTCACCGGTGGTTGGGGGGTGGTGGGCGGCCACGAATCCGTGGCGATACTCGACCCACGCGATCAGGGCCACCGCGCCGCCGCCGACGCCGTTAAACAGCGCCACCATCTGCGGCATCGCGGTCATCTTCACGTTGCGCGCCGCCGGGACGCCGACGGCGGTCCCGATCGCCAGCCCGACGATGATCAAGATCACCGTGCCCGATCCGTGAAACTCGCCCTTGCGCAGCAGCGTGGCGATCACCGCGACCGCCATCCCCAGAGCAGCGATCTGATTGCCGCGCACCGCCGTGCGCGGCCCCGTCAGGCCGCTCATCCCGTAGATCATCAGCCCGAAGGCGACGATGTAGGCGGCGTCGATGAAGTTCGTCGTCTGCAGAAAGACCGTCGCCACAAACGTCACTGGCTGTCGTCCTCCTCGTCAGCCTTCGGCGGAGATTTTGCCTTGAACATGCCGAGCATCCGGTCGGTGACGACAAACCCGCCGATCACGTTGATCGTCCCGAACGCCACCGCGATCACCAGCAGCACCTTCTCCAGCACCCCGCTGGACTCCGACATCAGCAACAGGCCGCCGAGCACGACGATCCCGTGGATCGCGTTGGTGCCCGACATCAGCGGCGTATGCAAGGTGTTGGGGACCTTCGAGATCACCGCGTAGCCGACAAAGCCGGCCAGCACGAGAATCGCCATATCGATCACCAAGCTGTCCATGTATTCAGTTGCCTCCTGCCGCCGCGGCCTTGGCGGCCTCGTGGACGATCTCCCCGCCGCGGGTGATGCACGCCCCGGCGATCACCTCGTCCTCGAAGTCGAGCGCCGGCTCGCCCTCATCGGAGACCATCAGCCCGAGCAGCGCCTGGACGTTACGGGCATACAGCTGCGAGGCGTGCTCGGCCATCGTCGAGGGAACGTTCAGCGGCGCGAGGATCTTGACGTCGTGGCGCAACACCATCTCGCCGGGCTCCGACAGCTCGCAGTTGCCCCCCGCCTCACCGGCCAGATCGACGATCACCGAGCCGGGCTTCATCAGCTTGACCGCCTCCTCGGTGACCAGGATCGGCGCGCGGCGGCCTGGCACCAGCGCCGTCGTGATGACAACGTCGACCTTGCCGATCGCCTCGGCCATCAGCTCCTGCTGGCGGGCCTGCTGCTCGGGCGTCAGCTCCTTGGCATACCCGCCCGAGCCCTCCAGGTCACCGCCGAGATCGAACTCCAAGAACTTCGCGCCCAGCGACTCGACCTGCTCCTTGACCGCCGCGCGCACGTCAAAGCCCTGCACGACCGCCCCCAGACGCCGCGCCGTGGCGATCGCCTGCAGGCCGGCGACACCCGCGCCGAGGACGAGCACCGTCGCCGGGCGGATCGTGCCCGCCGCGGTCATCAGCATCGGATAGAAACGCCCCAGCTCCTGAGCGCCGATCAGCGCCGAGCGATACCCGGCGATGTTGGCCTGCGAGGAGAGCGCGTCCATCGACTGCGCGCGGCTGATCCGCGGCACCGCCTCCATCGCGAAGCTCGTGACCCCCGCCCCGGCAATCGCCCGGACGCCCTCGCCGTTGGTCAGCGGTCCGAGAAAGCCGATCAGCACACTGTCGGATCCCAGCTGCCCGATCTCCTCGGCGGTGGGAGCGGCGACCTTGACCACCACGTCGGCGCCGAGCGCCGTGGCGGCGTCATCGACGAGCTGCGCCCCGGCGTCCGCGAACGCCTGATCGGGGATCAGCGCACCGGCGCCCGCGCCACGCTGGACCAGAACCTCGTGGCCCTGGCCGGTCAGCTTGCCGACCACCTCGGGCACCAGCGCAACACGGCGCTCACCCTCAGCGGTCTCCTTCGGAACTCCGATCCGCATGCGGCGGTGCAGCGTATAGGTTGCGGCACGCGCGCGTACCGTGGTCGGCCTCAGCCGCCGTCGACGGGCGCCAGCACCAGGGCGGTCAGGACCCCCATCGCCGCCGCCCAGCGCCCGGCCTGCACACTACCCGCCGCGAACTGTTGGTGGGACGCGGCAACGTGCCGGGCCGCGCGGTGATGGTGGGTGACGCGGGGCGCGGGGGTGGCGGGAGGGCGAGTCGTCGCCGACGCGGTGGTGGTACTCGACTGGGGAGCCGCCGGCGCCGCCGGCGCCGTGTGGGCGGCGGGCGGGGCGACGAGCGGGAGCGGCTTGCCCTGAAGTGCCATCAGCGCCTCGCCGGTCACCCACACCGGCGTCTGCGGGTTCCCGCGCGCATAGGCGACGCGGCCGCCGGGGCCGATCAGCGACCGCAGGTAGGCGACGGGGGAGCGAGCGCCGCGGCGCAGGCCGTTCGGGTCCACGCCGGCGGCATCGAGGCCCTGGATCGCCCACGCTGTCGACTGGGCGTTGGAGCCGCCCCCCGGCTGGGAGGCAAAGCCTCCGTCCCCGTCCTGCTGGCGGCGCAGGTAGGTGACCGCGCGGGCTCGAACCGTCGGAGCACGGCCGGAGGCGCCGGCCAGCGCCTCGAGCGTCGCCCCGGTGTCGTCGGCATCACTCGAGCCGCCGGCGCCGGCGAAGCTGAATCCGCCGTCGGGGCTCTGCTGGCGCTCGAGCCAGCCCAGCGTGCGGGCCGGCGGGGTCACGCCATCAGACCGCAGCGCCAGGACGGCGAAGGCCGTCAGGTTGACCTGGCCGGAGACCGAGCCGTTGGCGCCCAGATGACGCAGCAGCGTGGCGATCAGATCATGGCCGCCGAAGCTGCGCGCAGACTGGCCGGCGGCGCGGGCAACGAGGATCGTGCGCTCCAGCGACCCGGGGTCGGCGGAGCCGGCGCCCGAGCGCACGTAGTCGATCACGCTCGCGCCGCCGTGGGCGACGTGGTTGAGGTCATAACCGGCGGAGGCCAGGCCGAGCGCGGCCCAGCCGGCGTACAGCTGGTCCGACGGCCGGCCAGCGCTCACCCCGAACCCCCCGTCGGAGTTCTGGGCGCCGAGCAGGTAACCGGCCGGCCCGCCGGCGGCCTGGGCCCGCGAGGGCGCCGCGGCCGCGCCGGCCATCACCACCACGATCAGCCCGACCGCGAGCGGCGCCGCGGGCAGCCAGGTGACCTCCAAGCGCCGCGCGAAACGCTGGATCGAGCGGGTCAGTGCCGGGCCGAAGGCGAGCGCGAACGCCAGGCAGCCGGCGGCGTGGATCGCGTCGAAGCCGAGCCCCTGGCCGACGTAGACGCCGAGCTGCGCCCAGCTGTGGTCCGAGAACGTGACCCAGTCGCCCACGTCCTGGAAGGCGGTGAAGGCAAAGCCGGCGGCGCAGCAGGCAATCGCCAGGCCCCAGCGGCCGCCGCGAGACAGCCCGGTCCGCGCCAGCCCCGCGCCGAGCACCCCGGTGGCCCCCCACGCCGCCATCTGCCAGGGAGTCCATGGCCCCTGGCCGAAGAAGAAGTTCGACGCCAGCCCGCCGATCGCCCCCACGGCGAAGCCGGGACCGCCACCCAGCGCATATCCGCTGATGAGCACGATGTCGGTCGTCGGCTTGACGTTGGGCACGGCGGCAAACGCGATCCGACCGAGGGCGGCGAGCGCCGCCAGCGTGCCGACGAGGGCGATGATGCGGGCGTCGGGACGGGCGCGCTCATACCACGCGAAACCCGCGCCGAGGGCGAGGGCCAGGATCCCGAACGCGCCGACCTGCCAGCTCATACCAGCACCTCCGGAGCGGCGAATCCGGCCAGGAGCGCGACGCCGTCGGCGGGGGTCAGCGCGGCGCCCGCTCCGCCGAGGATCCGCGCCGTCTCGGTGACGAAGTAGCTGCCGCCCGAGAGGACCGCGGCGGCCGTCCCGTCCGCGATCGGGGCGCCGTCGGCCAGCAGCACGACCCGGTGGGCGAAGGCGGCGGCGAACTCGGCGTCGTGGGTGGCGACGATCACCGCTCCGTCGAGCGCCTGCAGCAGCGCCACCAGCCGAGCCCGGTGCTCGCGGTCCATGCCCCGGGTCGGCTCGTCGAGGCAGAGCACCGCCGGCCGCTGGCTTCCGTCGCCGAGCACGACGGCGAGCGCGAGGCGCTGCTTCTCCCCGCCTGACAGATCGCGCGGATGGCGCTGCGCCAGCGCCGGATCGTCGAGGCCGACGGCGGCCAGCGCCGAGGCCGGGGCCTCGTCGGCGACGTGCTCGTGCACGAGGTAGTCGACGGGGTTCTGGGCGAGCAGGCCGACCCGGCCGGCGCTGCGCACCCGGCCGCGCGTCGGCGTCATCAGGCCTGCGGCGTGGCGCAGCAGGGTCGATTTCCCGGCGCCGTTTCGGCCCATCAGGGCGACGCGCTCGCCGGGGGCGATCGTCAGCGAGACGCCGCGCAGAAGCGACGGCCCGGAGCGCAGCTCGTGCCACACACCCTGCAGCTCGAGCGCCGGAGCGGGTGCGCCGGAGCGGGTGCGCCGGGTTCGCCGCGCCCTCGCCGGCGGATCGGGGGCGCCGGCGCGGTCGGGCAGCAGGTTGCGCGAGCGCAGCGCGGCGCGGGCGCGCTTGACCCCGGGGACGGGCGGCAGGCCGAGACCCTCGAGCAGCTGGGCTCCGGGGGTCTGCAGCCGCGGGGCGACCCGGCCGGCCCATTGCAGGAACTCGGCCGGGGTGCCGTCGCAGGCGATCGCGCCGTCGGCGAGAGCGATCACCCGGTCGGCGGCGTGCAGGCAGCGCTCGAGGCGGTGCTCGGCGAGCACGATCGTCGTGTCGGCGTCGTCGTTGGCGCGCCGTAACAGGCCGATCAGCTCGTCGCCGGCCACCGGGTCCAGCTGTGAGGTCGGCTCGTCGAGGACGAGCACCTGCGGGTGACCGGCGAGCGCCGCCCCCAGCGCCGTGCGCTGCAGCTCCCCGCCGGAGAGCTCGGCGGTGCAACGGTCCAGGAGGTGGGCAATGCCCAGCGCCAGCGCTGCCTCCTCCACTCCGCGGGCGATGCGCTCGGGCGGCTCGCCGCGGTTCTCCAGACCGAAGCCCAGCTCGGCGCGGACCGTGCCCATGACGATCTGGGTCTCGGGGTCCTGAAAGAGGGTGCCGACGGCCGCCGCCAGCTCCCCGGGGCCGTGCGCGCGGGTGTCCACGCCGGCGACGGTCGCCGTTCCGGCGAACGTGCCGCCGTGAAAATGGGGCACGAGGCCGCTGATCACCCGCAGCAGCGTCGACTTCCCGGAGCCCGAGCCGCCGGCGACGATCACCAGCTCGCCCGGCTCGATCCGGAGGCTGACGTCGCGCAGCGCCGGCGCGCTCGCCCCGGGGTAGGTGTAGGTGACCCGCTCAAGGGTTACCGGCATCAGAGCCCCCGGCGGTCGAGAAACGGGGCGAGCGCGCAGACGAACAGCGCCGCGGCCGCAGCCAGCGGCTCGGCGCCGGCGGGGGCATGCAGTGACGGGTAGGCGCTGAACGGTGCCAGCGGTACCCAGCGGGCGAGGGCGGCGATTGCCACCACCGCCACCGCCGATGCCGCGAAAGCGAGGTCATGGCGCGAGAGCGGCGTGCGGGCCGCCACTCCACCCCGCCCCGGCCGGCGAGCGGCGCCGTAACCGCGCACCTCCAGGGCGGCGGCCACGTCGAGCGCGCGGTCGAGCATGCCGCTGGTGCCGGCCCGCATCAGGGCCAGGCGCGACGGCGCCGGGCCTGGACGGCAGCGCTGGGCATCGGCGAGCCGGCGCGAGTCGCGAATCAGGATCGGCACCATCCGCGTGGCCAGAGTGGCGGTCAGCGCCGACCGGTAGGACACGCGGCGAAAGAGGCGCAGCACCTCGTCGGGATCGACGGCCGTCGTGTAGAGGACGCCGCAGAGGATCAGGGCCACGCAGCGCAGGCCCAGGATCGCCCCGTAGACGGTGGCCTCGAGCGTGACGTCGGTGTGGCCGAGCAGCGGAAGGTCGCCGAGGCGGAGAATGACAGTCAGCCCGTCGCGGGTGACGAGCGCGTTGACGACGGCGATCGCCACCATCGCCGGGATCGCGTACATCGCGGCGCGGCGCAGCTCGCGGCCCACGCCGGCACCGTGCCCGGCGGCCAGCAGGCCCACCACCACCGCACCCAGAACGACCGGATTGGAGACGAGCAGCGCCGCGGCGCCGAGCGCCAGGCAGTAGGCGCATCCGGCGGCGGCGCGGGCGCTCTGCAGCGGACCGGTCCGGCGGCGGTAGATCACCGCGAGGCCTCGAGCGGGATCGGGAGCCGGGCCGTCCCGTCGACGGCGAGCGCGAAGTGGTCGTGCAGCGCCTGCGGCGTGAGCGCCCGGGCGGCGGCGGCCACGCCGGCGGCGTCGGTGCCGGTGATCAGCCAGGTGGGGGCATCCGAGCTGTCGGCGGTGGCGGCGATCAGGCCGGCGCCGGGGCCGAACGTCCGGGCGACGTGTCCTGCCGGATCGAGCAGCTGCAGCTCGTCGCCGGCCGGACCGGCGAAGCGGGCATAGACGCCGCTCGCCCCCGGACCGTGGGCGATCAGCTGGCCGGCCAGCTCAGGGCGGACCTCGGACCAGGTGCCGACGACGACGCCGAGCGTGTCAGGCCCGGAGCCGGTGCCGATCAGCTGACTGGCGACCGGCACGTGGACGGCGGTCAGCGCGGCCGACACCCGTTTGCAGGCCGCCGCCACCCCCGACCCGCACTCCAGGGTCGTCGGGAAGCGCTTGCCGCCGACGCCGTGAACGAACGGCTCGGGAAAGGACCCGACGACAGCCGGGACCGAGTTCGTCGCGCGCCAGTCGTGCAGGTCCCACCAGATCCGATCGCCCTTGTGCACCGAGGTGCTCGCCGCCCCCTGCTTGGCCTGCACGCCGTTGACGTAGTAGAACCAGTCGACGCTGCCGCTCGAGCCTGTGTGGCCGTCGATCGACTGCACGAAGCCTCCTCCGTAGCGCGTACGGACGCGGAAGGAGCGCTGGAGCATCCGCATCACCGTCTGCGAGCCGGCGACGTGCTGCGAGCTCTCCGAGCGGACCGGCACGCCGCCGAAGCCGCGGGTGACGTTGACGTTGACGGCACCGGTGCCCGGCCCGGGCCCGAGGCCGCAACCGGCGCACGCCAGGACGACGGCGAGCGCCGCGACGGCGGTTCGGGCCCGGAACGGCATGAGACCTACTTCGTGACCTTCACCGTGGTGGCCGCCGAGCGGATGTAGCCGGGGTCCGTGGCGGTGTACGTCAGCTTGATGGCGGCGCCAGCGGTGACGGGCACAGTCCCGCCCGTGCCGGAGACGAGGTCCAGGCCGCCGCCGCGCACGTGCGCGCCGGCGAGCGGCGTCGCCTTGCCCTTGTCGCTGTAGGAGACGATCTTGAGCGTGAACGGCTTACCCGCGCTCGCCTTGACCGGGGCGATGATGCCCAGCGGGTGCTCGTGCTTCTTGACCGAGTCGACGGCGAACAGGACATGGTCTGCGGCCTTCAGCTTGATCTCGCAGGCGCCGGTGGTGGCGTAGCGGTTGTTGACCCAGATGCCCCAGTAGCCGGTCTTGACGTTGGGCGTCTCGCCGAGCACCGAGCGGATCAGGAAGTCGTTGTAGCTGGTGTAGAATTTGCCCTTCCAGCCGCCGTGGGTGGCGACGTTGAGCGCGCCCAGGGCGCTGCTCGCCGGGCACGCGCCCGCGGGCGCGCCGAACCTGGTGATGAAGCCGCTGGGCGTCTGCACGCTGCGGGCCGCCTGGAGCGTGTGCGTGGCGCCTTCGATGCGCACGCTGACCTTCTGTCCGGCCAGCGCGGCGCCGGGAGCGACGGCGAGGGCCAGCGAGGCACCGCCGACGGCGAGGATTGAACGAGATGTCATGAGGGCCACCCTTTCCACGAGGGCTTTCGGCTTGGTGGTCGGAGACAGGTCTCCTGGCTCCCGGGCCTATCAGCCGCGCCTTCCCGGCCGACACGTGGTCGGCTAGTGGCCGTGTGCGACTGACGTCCCCGGTCACAGTGGCGGGTCCGCGCCGGACTTGCACCGGCTTCCCATCGTCACCGACCTTGAACGGCGTGATCGTAGCGGACCCCGGCCCGTAGACTGCGGTGCCATGACCGTCAACCTGACCCGGATCTACACGCGCCTGGGCGACGGTGGCGAGACGCACCTCGGCGACATGAGCCGCGTCCCCAAGACCCACCCGCGGATCGAGGCCTACGGCACGATCGACGAGCTCAACGCCCAGATCGGGCTGACGATGACGGTGCAGGGGCTGCCCACCGGCCATCGCGAGTGGCTGGCCCACATCCAGAACGACCTCTTCGACGTCGGCGCCGACCTCTCCGCGCCGGAGGACCCCTCGAGTGGACGCGAACGGCTGCGGGTCCTCCCCGAGCAGACGGCGTGGCTCGAGCAGCGCTGTGACGAGGTCAACGAGACGCTCGAGCCGCTGAAGTCGTTCGTCCTGCCCGGAGGGACGCCGGCCGCCGCCCACCTGCACGTCTGCCGCACGGTCTGCCGCCGGGCCGAGCGCGCCGCGGTCGCCTGTGGCGAGGATTGCAGCCCGGAGGCGGTGCGCTACCTCAACCGGCTCTCGGACCTGCTGTTCATCCTCAGCCGGGCGGCCAACGGCGGCGACGAGCCGCTGTGGGAGCCCGGCCGGTACCGCTAACTGCGGCGCAGCATCAGCATCAGGCCCGAGGCGAGCGTCAGCCCGGCGGCGGCGATCGCCGCCGCGCCGATCACGAATGTCTCATGGGCCCGCGCGTAGTCGAGCACCGCGTGGGGCCGGGCGAGCAGGATCAGGCCGACGAGGACCGCGCCCGCCAGCAGCAGCGCGGCCGCGGGGGTGAGCGCCTCGCCGATCGAGAAGGCGGGCCGATCGGCGGTCTCGGCCCGGACCGCACTGGGGCGGCGCGCCTCGTAGAGCGAGAGCCCGGCGGCGCCCAGCAGCGCCCACGTGGCGGCGACGAGAAAGCCCCCGAGCACGTCGGACGGGTAGTGCCAGCCGAGCTCGAGGAACGAGTAGCACACGGCGATCGCAAAGCCCGACATCACGGCGGCCACCACCGGACGCCGGCGCGCTGGGACGGCGATCACCGCGCACAGCGCCAGTGACATCGCCGCCGTCGCGTGACCGCTGGGCCACGAGGCATTGGTGATCGGGTCCCAGGCCACCGTGACACGCGGTCCGGCGAGCAGCGGCTTGAGCAGCTGGGTGGTCTCGTTGGCCGCCAGCATGATCGCTCCGACCGTGATCGCCACCCGTGGGCGCCCGCGCGCGAGCGCGACGAGCACCGGCACGGCCGCCAGCACGACGTACGGGTGGGGGTTGCACAGCTGGGCCACGAACTGCGTGACGCTGTCCAGACGCGCGCGGTGGAGCTCGGCGAAGCCGCCGAGAATCGACACGTCGGCACGCTTGACCACGCCGACGTAGTGAGCGACGTACCAGGTGATCAGCAGGAGGAGAAGGCACGCCCCCGCGCCGATCAGCGCCATCCGAGCGCGTCTGGGCAGACCATGAGCCATGGTCCGAGGCTAGCCCCCCGGACCTAGGGAAATCTAAGTCTCTGCCGAGGAATCGCTCGGGTGGCCGTCGGGCTGCTCGGCGACCGGCGGCTGAGTGGACGGGGTGGGCGGGGTGGGCGGGACGCGAGTCACGCGGAACTCGGGCGCCGATCCCGTCCGGCGCACGTGCGAGAAGTGCTCGAGGTCCTCAGGTGAGGCGACCTCCACCGAGATTCCCTCGGCCAGCTCGAAGCGACCGGCCTCGTAGAGAAGCTCCTGATAGCCAGGGGCGTGGACCGACCCGTCGGGCGTCGCCCGAGCGCCGGCGGCGCGCTTGCCCGCTCCCTCGACGTCGAGGTCATAGCCGCCGAAGCGCAGCATCCAGCGCCGGCCGCGGGCGAGCTTGTCGCCGGTCAGCTTGACGGCCACGATGTCCCCCCGCTCGGTCGGGTGGGCGGGGACCGATACCCCCCGGTCGCTGCGCAGGCCGGCGTGCTGGGCGACGAGCGCGCTGGCCAGGCGCTCGAAGTTGCGCCCGTAGGGGGCAGGCACGACCGCCACCGGGCCGCGGGCGCTGACATCGCCGCGAATGGCGTGGGCCATCGGCCCGACCACGACGTAGTCGAGCTTGATTGCGTTGAGCCAGCGCAAGATCTCGATCGAGCTCTTGTCGAGGTGCTCCAGACCCTGGCGCAGATGCACCGGGGCGGTGTTGATCTCCGGGGCGCGGTGCTTGAGAAGCATGGTCCTAGCGTTTCGCCCCGGCAACGCGGACTCCTTCCTCGACGCGCGGTGATTCGCGCCGCCGACGCCGTGTCAGGCTATACGCTCGATCGCCCATGGACGACGAGCTTCTCCAGCAGCGTCGGGCTCAGCGCGCGGCCCAGCGGCGTCGTCGGGCCCTGCGCCGCCGCCTGACGGCGGGGGGCGCGCTCGTCGCGGTGCTCGTGGTGCTGGTGGTGGTGATCGCCTCCGCGACCGGCGGCGGATCATCGGGGACGAAGACCGCCACGACGCGCACGGGCACCGGCGTCGCCGCCCGTCACCCGACACCGACCAAGAAGGCGCCGGGGGGATCCACCGCGTCGACTCTGGCGGCGGGCAACGGTCAGCCGGGCAACGCCACCGTCCCGATCCTCATGTACCACGTGATCGCTCCGCCGCCCTCGGGCGCGCCGTTCCCCGGCCTGTACGTCCTCCCCGCGGAGTTCGCCGCGCAGATGCAGGCGCTCAAGGACAACGGCTGGCACCCAGTCACCCAGGATCAGCTGTGGGCGAACTGGAAGACGGGCGCCAAGCTGCCTGCCGGCAAGCCGATCGTCATCACCTTCGACAACGGCTATCACTCCCAGTACGCGACGGCGCTTCCGGTGCTGCGCCGGCTCGGCTGGGTGGCCAACGAGAACATCCAGCTGACGGGATTGCCGCCGTCGCAGGGCGGGCTGACCGATGCCGAGGTCAAGGGTCTGGTGAAGGCCGGCTGGGAGCTCGACACGCAGGGCATCAGCCACGCCGACCTGATCGCGCTGGACTCGACGCAGCTGCACGAGCAGATCGTCACCTCGCGCCAGATCATCCGCCGCCGTTACCACGTGCCCGTCAACTGGTTCTGCTACCCGTCGGGCCATTACAACGCGACCGTGATCGCGGCCGTCAAGGCAGCCGGCTACGTGGGCTCGACGACGGTCGTCCCGGGGTGGGCGAGCCGGACCAGCGATCCGTATCGGCTGCCGCGCCTGCGGGTTCTCGGCGGGACCAGCCCCGCGGCGCTGCTGGCCCAGATCGCCACCAACCAGTCGGCGACCGCCCCGCCTCCCAGCTACTCGGGCGCCTGAATCAGCGGGTCACTCGGCCGGGTCGCGCAGCCGGTAGCCGACGCCCGGCTCGGTGATCAGATAGCGCGGGCGCGCCGGGTCGGGCTCGAGCTTGGCGCGGATGTGCGCGATGTGCACACGCAGGTAGTGGGTCTCCTGCCCGTATTCCGGACCCCACACGTCGCCGAGTAGCTGGCGCTGGGTGACGAGCCGTCCGCGGTGCTGGGCGAGCACGCGCAGGATGTCGAACTCGATCGGCGTCAGGTGGACCTCGTCGTGGTCCAGCCCGCGCGTCACCCGGCGGTCGAGCACGTCGATGGTGAGCTCGCCGATCACCACCTGCGAGCCCACGCCGGCATCAGCCGAGCGCCGCAGCGCCGCCCGCAGGCGGGCCAGCAGCTCGTCGGTGCCGAACGGCTTGGTGATGTAGTCGTCGGCCCCGGCATCCAGCGCCCGCACCTTCTCGCGCTCGTCGCCGACCGCCGAGAGCACGAGGATCGGCAAGCGGCTGAAGCGCCTCACCTCCTGGCACACCTCCACCCCCGAGCCGTCGGGAAGCACGAGGTCGAGCACGAGCGCGTCGGGCGGTCGCGACCCCAGGGCGGCCAGCGCCCCGTCCTTGGTCTCGGCCGATTCGACCGCGTAGCCGGCAGCGCGCAGGATGATCGTCAGCCCGCGCACGATCTGCGGTTCATCGTCCACGACCAGGACTCTCGGGGGCGACGAGCTGCTCATCACCCGGCGGGCGCGGGCTGGCGGGCGACCGGGAAGCTGACGGCGAACGAGGTGCCGAGGTCGGTCCCGGATTGCAGGACGATGCGCCCACCGTTGGCCTCGACGAAGCCCTTGACGATCGCCAGTCCCAGGCCTGACCCGGCGCCGGCCGCCACCGGGCTGCGATCGGTGCGTCCGCGGAAGAACGGCTCGAACACCCGGGCGCGCTGCTGGGCCGGGATCCCCCGCCCCCGGTCGGTGACCCTCACCGTCACCCGGCCCGCCGCGGTACCGCCGGTGATGCGCACCGGCGTCCCGGGGGGGAGAACTTGACCGCGTTCTCCAGCAGATTGGAGAAGACGCGCTCCAGCTGGGCGGCGTCGGCCTGGACGAGGGGCAGGTCGAGGGGAAGGTCGAGCTCGATCGGCTGTGTCTCGGGCAGATGGGCGACCGCCGAGGCGACCACGTCGGAGAGGTCACACCAATCCGGACGCGGTGCCACCGCGCCGGCCTGGATCTTCGAGAGGTCGAGGAGATCGTCGACGAGCTTGGCCAGCCGGACCGACTCCGAGTCGATCACGTCGACGAGCTCGCCATGCTCGTCCACCGACACCCGGTTGGAGCGCAGCGCCGAGACCGCCGTGGTGATCGCCGTCAGCGGCGAGCGCAGATCGTGCGAGATCGCGTGCAGCACGGCCGTGCGCGCCGTCTCGGTACGGCGTGCGGCTTCGGTCTCCGCGGCCTGCTCGGCAACCCGCTCGCGCTCGGCGGCGACATCGAGCAGCTTGCCCAGCGGCTCGGCGATCCGCTCCAGCTGGGGAGCGCCCCAGGTGCCGTCGCCGGTCAGGTACAGCCAGATGCGCCGCTGCGAGTGCAGCCGCACGGTCAGCTCACCGTCCTGCGGTGAGGGCACCGGCTCGGCGATGATCCGCGCCCGGCCGGCCCCGGTCGCCGTCTGCACGAGCCTCTCGATCGCGGTGAACTGCGCCCGTCCGCCCCGTCCGCTCGGCCCGCTGTGACCGGCGAGGATCGCCGAGGCTGCCTCGGCCAGCAGCGTGGCCTCCTGCTCGCGGGCCGCCGCCAACCGCGCCCGGCTCTCGGCCTCCCGCGCCCGCGCCCGGCCCAGCTCGGCGAGGCGCCCGACGACGACGGCGGCGATCAGAAGCACGATGAGCGCGATCAGATCCTGGGTGTGGCGGATGTCGAACCCGTGACGGGGGGCGATGAAGAAGTAGTTGAGCGTCAGCACGCCCAGCACCGCGGTGGCCAGCCCCGCCCACTGGCCGCGGCGCACCGCGACCTCGAGCACCGCCGGCAGGTAGACGACGCCCAGGCCGGCGGCCGGCGAAGCTGACTGCAGCAGCGCGACGACCACCGTCGCGCCGGCGACGGCCAGCACGATCTCGCCGCCGGTCTCGGCCGCCATCCGCGCCTGTGGACGGTCCCATCTGACGAACGAGCGCATCGACCGGCTCACTTACGCGGCGACGGGCGGGCGGCGGTCCGGCGATTGCGGCGCCGACTCGATGATCACCCGGCACGGCCGCTCGCGCAGCACCGTCTCCAGCGCACGGGCAAAGCCGCCGCCCGAGCGCGACATCGGCATGACGATCGCCTCGGCGTGCACGGCCTTGGCCTCGTCGACGATCCGCCGTCCCGTCTGGCCGGCCCGGACCTTGTCCCAGTGACCTGACACGCGGCGGCCGACCTGCACCTTGGCCTCCTCGATGATCGACTGCGCGGCCGCCTCCTGCTCGGGCAGGACGGCGTCGATCGGCGCCGACGCGGGGACGGCGATCGTGACGAGCACATGGAGGCCACGCCGGCGGCGGGCGGCCAGGCGGGCGGCGGTCGCCATCACCGCCGGGTCATAGCCGGTCTCGTCGAAGGCAACGAGCACCGAGTCGTACTCGGCCTCGGACTCGGCGGCCGGACCGAGCACCTTGACCTTGGTGGTCGTGGTCAGATCAAGGCCCTGGCGATGGCGGTAGATGACGTAGACGAGGATGCCGATCGCCAGCCAGCCGACCCCGGCGCCGGCGACGGTCAGGTGCAGCACCGTGACAGTGGCGAAGGCCAGGAACGTGCCCAGGCCGCCGAGCAGCGCGAATACCGGCAGGGGGCGCCCGGCGATGCGCAGCGTGCCCGGACCGCGGTAGGGACGGGCACGGGCGGGCTCCTTGATCCGCAGCCGGATGACGGCCAGATGCGCGATCGTGAACGACAGCATCGCTCCGAACGCGTACATGTTGCCCAAAAACGTTGCCTGGCCGGGGATGATCGTCAGGCAGGCGATCCCTCCGAACAGGATGATCCCGATCCACGGCGTGCGGAACTTGGGGTGCAGCCGGCGCAGGCCCTCGGGCACCTGGCGGTGCAGCCCCATCGAGTAGACGAGCCGCGAGACGCCGATGATCCCGGCGTTGGTGGCGATGAAGAGGATCGTGGCCGCCAGCAGGCCGACGTAGATCTCACCGGCGTGCTGCAGCGGGCCGAGGTGCAGGTGCTTGACGATCCCAAGGACCGGATCGCCGGCGAACCCGCCCTTGCTCTCGTCCACGCCGAGCAGCGTCTGGTACTGACCGTGGACCTTGACCACCGGCAGCGCCGACAGGGCGACGGCGGGCAGTGCGGCGTAAATCGCAAAAACGGCGATGACGACCCGGTTGATCGCCTTGGGGATCGTCTTGGTCTCGTCCTTGGCCTCCTCGGCCATGTTGGAGATCGTCTCGATCCCCGTGTAGGCGATCATCCCCACCGGGATCGCGATCAGGAAGTTCTTCCACGTCGGCGCGGTCCCCAGATGGATGTTGTGGATGAGCGTGTGGCCGGAGAAGACGAGCACGCCCCCGATCACGACGAGCAGCAACTGCGTGGCGAAGTCAGTGATCGCCAGGAGGATGTTGAGCGTCGCGGCCTCGGTGACGCCGACGACGTTGATGGCGCAGAGCGCGATCACCACTCCGATGCCGAAGACGATGTCTCCGGGCGAGTGCTTGAGGAAGGGGAAGAACAGGCCGCCCAGGTAGTGCGGCACGAAGAACGCCGAGATGGCGATCGTGATCGTGTAATTGAGCATCTGCGCCCAGGCGGCGAAGAACGACCAGAACTCGTTGAAGGCGTGGCGGGCGAAGCTCGAGGAGCCGCCCGCCTCCGGGTACATGGCGGTCGCCTCGGCGTAGGTGGCGGCCGTGAGGTAGAAGATCACCCCGGTCAGGACGAACACGACGGGCGTCAGGCCGAGCGCGTAGGAGGCGACGAGGCCGAGCGCGTAGTAGATCGACGAGCCGACGTTCCCGTAGGCGGTCGAGAACAGCGCGTTGACGCCCAGCACCCTCTGGAGCCCGGGTATCCGGCGTTCGGCCATCAGTCGTCAGCGGGCCTCCGGGCCCGGCGGGTGCACCCCGGCATGACAAGCATTTCGCGGATAACTGTAGGACTTCTCTAGGACTGCTCGGCGCCCTGGACGGCCGGCGCCGTCTCGGTCCTCGCGGCATCGGGCGCGGTCGCCGTGACCGCCGCGCCGATCGCCGCCTCGCGCTTCGCGGCCTTGGTGCCGGGGGCGGGCGGGGCGGTGATGATCACCCGGCAGGGCGCCTTGCGGATCACGTACTTGGTGATCTCGCCGACGTAGTTGTCCAGCGGGCCGCTCGAGCCGCCGAAGCGGGTCCCGCCGCGGATCCGCGACGGCTCCTCGGCGGCGAGCACGATCGCCTCCACCCCACGCTCACGCGCCTCGGTGACGATCGCCTGGCCGGTCCGCCGGGCGCGGACGACGGTGGTTGCGACGGTGACGCCGGCATATTCCTCGCCGACGGCCTTGGCGCGGGCGAGCGCGGCGCGAGCCCGCTCCACCTGGGCCTCGGGCAGCGGCGCGTTGAGCGGCAGCGAGAGCGGGAGCTCGAACACCCACACGGCCTCGATCACCGGACCGCCAGGCTCGTCGTGGTCCTCGCTGGCCAGCCGCCCGGCCGTCTGGACGATGTCGTCATCCAGCGGGCCGCCGAAGATCGGGACGAGGATCGAGCCGAAGTCCGGCTCCAGGGTCTCGTGGCGCAGCGCGCGCTCGGGGATCGTGACCCGCTTGAGCAGCGGCTTGGATTCGGTCTTGCGATACGTGACGTAGAGCACCAGGCCGCCCAGCAGCCAGCCGAAGCCGACGTAGCGCGCCGTCGGGTGCAGCACCACCACCGCCACCCAACCGGCGAACGACAGAATCGCCCCCAGGACGGCCGGCAGCGGAACCCGCGCCCCGGCGACGCGGACCGACATCGGCACGCGGTAGCCACGCGGGCGCCGCGGCTCGCGGAAGCGCAGCGCGATCACCGACAGGTGGGCGATCGTGAACGACAGCAGCGCGCCGAAGGCGTAGATGCCGATCAGCAGCTCGAGGTCGGTCGGCAGGACGAGCGCGGCGGCCGTGAGCGCGGCGCCGCCCATGATCACGTACGGGGTGCCCCAGCGCGGGTGCAGCCGCCCGACGGCCGAGGGGATCTGGCGGTTGGTGGCCAGCGAGTAGCCCACCCGGGAGACGCCCAGCATGCCCGAGCTGGCGGCCGCCGCCAGGCCGGCGGCACCGCCGACCGCCACCAGGTACTTGAGCACGTCGGCCACCCAGGTCGGACGGAAGGCCTCGACGACGCCGAGCACGGGCGCCTTGATGTGGGTCGTGCCCAGCGCGGTCACGCCATGATGGACGGGCAGCGCCCACACCCCGACCATGGAGATCCCGACATAGACGAGGACGATCACCGCGGATCCGGGGACGACGAGCCGTTTGAGCGAGCGCTGGTTGCCGGCGACCTCCCCGGACAGGCTGGCCGCCGCCTCCAGGCCGGTGAAGGCGACGATCGCGATCGGCAGCGCGAACGCCAGGTCGCGCACGCTCGAGCCGCTGCCGAGGTGGATCGTCTCGATCAGGCGGTGCGGGTGCAGGGCGAGCGCCACCCCGAGGATCACGACGATCGCCTGTAGCGCCAGGTCGGCGACCGTGACGAAGATCCGGCGGCGGATCCGGCGGGCGCTGATGCCGGTGACGTTGTCGGCCAGCACCGCGAGGATCACGCCGAGGGCGACGATGATCCCCAGCGCCCCGCGATCGATCGGTCCCCAGAAGGCCGACAGGTACGCCGGCACGGTGAGGGCCGTCACGGCGATCAGGATCGTGTAGTCGAGCACGATCGCCCACCCGGCGATGAAGCTGACCAGCTCGTTGAAGGCATAGCGGGCGAACACCGCCGAGCCGCCGCGCTCGCGGAACATGCCGGCGCCCTCGCTGAACGTCATCGCGGTCAGCCCGAAGTAGATCCCGGCGCCGGCGAACACCGCCGGCGTCAGTCCGTTGGCCCGGTGGGCGACGACCCCAAGCGCGAAGTAGACGGAGCTGACCGAGGTTGTGTACACGACCGCGAACAGGGCGCGGTAGCTGAGCGGGCGCTGATCCACGATGGTCAGCGCCCCGATCCGGAGGTCACTATTGCCCCCGCGATTGCACGTAGATCCGGCCGACACCGGCGGCGATGAACAGCACGCCGAGCAGAACGCCGGTCGCCGCCGGTCCGCCGCCGCCGGAGAAGGTGATCGCCAGCAGGGCCACGCCGATGACGATCATCAGGATCGACATCACGCGCGTATAGATCTGGCGAAACGGGCGCTGCTCGGGCATGTCCTTGCCGAAGCTTAGGCCGGTCGCAGGCGACCGGGAAGCTGTCGGTGGTGTAGAAGTGTGCGGGTGACGCAGCGGACATACCGGATCGCCGCCATCCCGGGTGACGGAATCGGCCAGGAGGTGCTGCCCGAGGGCCTACGGGCGCTGCGCGCAACCGGCCGGCGCTTTGGTTTCGGAGTCGACATCGTGCCGTTGCCCTTCGCCTCCTGCGACTACTACCTCCAATACGGTCAGATGATGCCCGACGACTGGCGCGACCACGTCGACGACTGTGACGCGATCCTGTTCGGCGCCGTCGGCTGGCCCGACACGGTGCCTGACCACATCTCACTGTGGGGCTCGATCCTGGAGTTCCGGCGCACGTATGACCAGTACGTCGGGCTGCGCCCGGTCCGCCTGATGCCCGGCGTCCCCTCACCGCTGGCCGGGCGCCGCGCCGGGGACATCGACTTCGTCGTCGTCCGCGAGAACACCGAGGGCGAGTACTCGTCGGTCGGCGGACGGATGTTCGCCGGGACCGAGCGCGAGACCGTCCTCCAGGAGACGATCATGACCCGGATCGGCGTCGACCGGATCCTGCGCTATGCCTTCGAACTGGCCGCCGGGCGCGAGGCGGGTCATCTGACGTCGGCGACGAAGTCCAACGGGATCGCGATCTCGATGCCCTACTGGGACGAGCGGGTGGCGGCCATGGCACCGTCCTTTCCGGGTGTGGCGGTTGACAAGTTCCACATCGACGCGCTCGTCGCCCAGGTGGTGTTGCGCCCCGACCGCTTCGACGTGATCGTCGCCTCCAACCTGTTCGGCGACATCCTCTCCGACCTCGGCCCTGCCTGCACGGGGACGATCGGGATCGCGCCGTCGGCCAACATCAATCCGGAGGGCGCGTACCCCTCCCTGTTCGAGCCCGTGCACGGCTCGGCGCCGGACATCGCCGGCCAGGGGATCGCCAACCCCGTGGGGGAGATCTGGGCGGCGCAGATGATGCTCGAGCATCTCGGCGAGACGGCCGCCGCGGCCGCGCTGCTGACCGCGATCGAGACCGGGCTGGCCGACCCGGCGACGCGGACGGCGGACATCGGCGGGACCGCCGACACCGTGACCGCCGGCCGCGCGATCGCCGAGGCTGTCGGATCGGTGTAGGCCGCGGGCCTGGACGTTCTGTCGCGGACGCGGGACAATTGGGCGGGCACCCTCAGGTCAGGAGACCCGATGTCCAGCGACTACACCCTCGCCTACGGGACCCACGCCACGCCGGAGGACGGCCGGTGCGCGATGGAGTGGGTCAGCCACCTCGCCGGAGAGCCCCACAGCGACGAGCCGGCCTGCGTCAGCCCGGTCCTGCGAGCGCTCTGCATCGCCCTCAACGACGGGCTCGAGGACGAGCCGCGTCAGCGGCTGCGCCCATACCTGGCGCGGACGATCGGGACCGACGACGACGGGCTCGACGGGGCCCGCGCGTGGATGGCGATGGACTGGCTGATCCGCGTCTACACCCCCGCATGGCTGCGGTTGGCGGGCCTCCGGGAGAGCGGCGACGCGCTCGCTGCGCTGGCGCCGGTGATCGACGAGGCCAGCCTGCATGGCGCCCTGGGAATGCTGGACGGCGCGCGCCGCAGCGCCCGCGCCGCGCGCCTGTCGGCCTTCGCGAGCGTCGGCGCCGTCCGGCCGGCCGCGTGGGCGAGTGCGGTGACGGCCGGTCTGGCCGGGCGCGAGGCGGCCTGGGCGTGTGCCGGCGCGGCGGCCTGGGCGGCCGCGCGGGTCGCCGTCGGCGACCTGGCGGGCGATCGCGCCCGCGCCGCGGCCCGCGCGGCGGCCGGAGACGCGGCGGCGATCGCCGTGCGCCAGGCGCGACGGGCGGCTGGAGCGTCGCGCAGCGGCGACCGCGAGGCCGCCCACGCGGCGCTCGCCCCGACGCTCGCCGAGCTGACCGAGTCCGCCATCGGCCTGCTCGAGCGGATGCTGCCCACCGAGATGGTTGTGATTCCCGTGCCCGAGGCCCGCCCCGCGGCGACGGGATAGCCGCGCCTGTTTCAGTCGTGCAGCTTGAACGGCAGCGTCGCCACGATCACATCGGTGCGCGCCCGGAGCACGGCGGCCAGCAGCCGGCCGCGCTGGTTGTGGAGGATCTCGTGGCGGCGCTTGCGGGGCACGATCTCAGGGATCAGCACCGTCACCACGCCTCGTTCTCGTCGATCGACTCGATGTACTGCAGCACGGTGCGGATCAGCGAGCGGTGCTCGTCGACGACGACCTCGATCGGCGGCCCGCACTTCCAGTCGGCCCACGCCAACTCGATCCGCTCGCGCTCCTCGTCGTCGGCGGCGACCGCCAGCGCGACGACGGTGTCGGCGAGTGACATGGCGGCGCTGACCGCGTATGCGGTCGCCAGGTTCACGGTCGAGGTGGGGACGATCACGATGCTCTCGCGCTTGGTGGGCAGCGGCGGGGTCAGGCCGAGACGCAACTCGCGCCCCACCGCCGCGTAGTAGGTCTCGGTGCGGTGAAACAGGAACACCAGCGACGGGACGGCGATCACGACCACCCACGCCCCGGCGAGGAACTTGGTCGCCAAGAAGACGACCACGGCGACCGCCGTGAACACCGCTCCGAGCCCGTTGATGGCGACGCGCACCTGCCACTTGCGCGGCCGCTGCTCGCGCCAGAAGCGCACCAGGCCGATCTGGCTGAGGGTGAAGCCGACGAACACGCCGATGGCGTACAGCGGGATCAGCGAGTACGTCTTGGCCTTGACGGCCAGCAGCAGCAGGGCCGCCGCCGCCGCGAGGGCGAAGATCCCGCCGCGGTAGACGGGGCGCTCGGCGCGCAGGTAGAACGCGTGGGGCAGCCGGTGGTCCTTGGCGAGCAGGCTCATCAGGACGGGCAGGCCGCCGAAGCTGGTGTTCGCCGCCAGCGCCGAGCACGATCGTCACCGCCAGGTTGGAGACGTAGAACGGCCAGCCCGTGCCCATCGAGCCGGCCGTCACCTGAGCGAGGATGGTCACGCCGCCACGCGGCTCCACGTGGTGGATGTGGACGACCACCGCCAGCCCCACGAGCATCAAGCCCAGCAGGACGCCCAGCACCATCTCGGTGATCTGCGCGGTGCGGACGCGGGGCTCCTTGAAGGCCGGCACGCCGTTGGCGATCGCCTCGACCCCGGTGACGGCCGAGCAGCCGTTGGCAAACGCCTTGAGCAGCAGGACGATGCCGACCGCCTCGCTGACGCGTGAAACGGCGCCAGGTGCTTGCCGATCTGCGCCTTGGTGTGCGGATCGACGATCCCGATCACGATCACCGCGACCACGCTGACGACGAAGACCGCCGACCGGCAGCAGCAGCAGCTTCGCCGACTCCGCGATCCCGAACATGTTGACGGCGGTCAACACGGCGAGCGCGATGAGCGCCACCGCCAGGACATGGCTGGAGAGGCCGGGGAAGATGCTGGCCAGGCTCGCCGCCCCGGCGGCGAGGCTGACGGCCACCGTGAGCACGTAGTCGACGACGAGCGAGGCGGCGCCGACGAGCGCCGGCCATCGGCCGAGGTTGCGTTTGGAGACGGCGTAGGTGCCGCCGCCCTCGGGGTGGGCCGCGATCACCTGCGTGTAGGAGATGACCAGCAGCACGAGCAGGCCGGTGATCACCAGCGTCAGCGGCAGCGTGAAACGCAACGCGGTGACGCCACCGGCGACGAGCACGACCATCATCGCCTCCGGCCCGTAGGCGACGCTCGAGAGCGCGTCGACGCTGAGGGCGACCAGCCGCGCCGAGACGCTGAGCTCGTGGCCCTCGTCGGAGTGCTTGCCCGTCCGCGGCCGATTGCCGATCCGGCCCGTGCGACCGGCGGCGAATCGGGCCTCCGCGGCCCGCGGCAGACGCGACACGCCGCTCCACCTCAGGAGCGGGCCCGGGGCTGCCGTCGCTCACCGGGTCTGAGGCTTCCCGGGCGGCGTCGTCGAGCCGCGCTCGCGCAGCTCGGGCGCGATCACGACGCGCCGGCGCACCGACGGATCACCCTCCATCGCCGCCAGCAGCATCTGCACCGCCATCTCGACCAGGCGCTTGGAGCCCCAGCTGAAGCTCGTCAGCGGTGGCGAGAGCAGCGTCGAGATCGGGTGATCGTCGTAGCCGATCACCGACAGCTCCCCCGGGATCGCGATGTCCAGCTCTCGGCGCGGCGGCGTACACGCCGTAGGCGATCGAGTCCGAGAAGCAGAACACCGCCGTCGGGCGGTGGTCCTCGGTCAGGACCCGGTTGGCCAGCTCGGTCGCCTCGCGCAGCTCGTAGCGCGCGGTGACCACGGGCACCTCCAGTCCGAGACGGTCGGCCTCGGCGACGACGAACAGCTCGGCCGGACGATCGTTGGTCGGCGATCCCGGCGGGCGCAGGACGGCGATCCGGCGATGACCGAGCGCGTGCAGGTGCTCCAGCGCGCAGCGCACCCCGGCACGGTTGTCGAACAGCACCTCGCCGGCGGCCGTGGCGCCCGCCAGCCGCTCACCGATCGATACCACCGGCAGCGCGCGCCGCGAGCTCTGACCAGAACGGATCCGACGGGTCCACGGGGAACAGGATCAGGCCGTCGACCTGCTGGTCGCGCAGCTGGCCGGCGAGGATGCGCTGCCGCTCGGGGTCGGCGCCGGCGTCGAGGATCAGCCCGTAGCGCTCGTGCTCGAACAGCACCCGCCCGACCTCCGCCACGAGGCGCTGCTGCCAGAGATCCTCCAGTGACGGACCCAGGATGCCCACCATGCCGGTGCGCCCGCTGGCGAGCGCTCGCGCGATCGGGTTGGCCTCGTAGCCGAGCTCGGTGGCGACCCGGCGCACGCGCTTCTGCGTCTCCTCGGACACCTGGAGCCCTCGCAGCGCGTAGGAGACGGCGGCGGGAGAGACCCCGGCGGCATCGGCCACCTCGCGAATCGTCACGCGCTTGGTGGGGTTCACCGTACAGAAGGATACGGCTCCGTCCCCCGGCCACCCGCCACCGGGCCAAACGATCTCGGCCCCCGGGATGAGATTTTGCGCGGGCCCTTGACGGAGGCCGTGTTAACCGGTTCACTGAAACGGTTCATGAAATGTGAGATCTCGACGTGATCACGGACGTCCATCAGCACCTCTGGCCCCCGGCGCTGATCGATGCTCTGCGCGGCCGCACCGCTGCGCCCGCCCTGCACGAGTGGCGCCTGTCGCTGGCCGGCGAACCCCAATACGACGTCCTCCCCGCCGATCACGACATCGATCGGCGGGCCCGGCAGGAACGCGCGGACGGCGTCGAGGTGGCGATCGTCTCGCTCTCGAGCGCGCTCGGCATCGAGCAGCTGGCGCCCGACGAGGCCGCACCCCTGCTCGACGCCTACCACGAGGGCGCGCTCGAGCTGCCGGCGCCGTTCCGGGCGTGGGCAGCGGCGGGACTGTCCGAGATCGACCCCGGCGCGCTCGCCCGCCGGCTCGACCGCGGGTTCGTCGGACTACAGCTGCCGGCGACCTCGCTGCTCGACGAACGCGGCTACGCCCACGTCGCCCCGCTGCTCGACGTGCTCGAGGCCCGCGAGCGCCCGCTGTTCGTCCATCCCGGTCCGGCGACGCCGAGCCGCGGGGACGTCCCGGGCTGGTGGCCGGCGATCGTCGACTACGTCCAGCAGATGCACTCCGCCTGGTACGGCTTCCGGGTGTTCGGGCGACCGCGTCATCCCCGGCTGCGGGTCTGCTTCGCGATGCTCGCCGGACTGGCCCCCCTTCACTCCGAGCGCTTCGCGGCGCGCGCCGGCGAGCGCACGGTCGTCGACGCGCAGTGCTTCCTGGAGATCTCGTCCTACGGGACCCGGGCCGTCGACGCCGTCGTTCGCGTCCTCGGGATCGACGTCCTCGTCAACGGATCGGACCGTCCCTACGCCGAACCCGTGGTCCCCGACATGGGCGAATCCGTGATGCACGCGCTGCGCAACTCCAACCCTGACCGACTGCTGCACTTGAAGGAGGTGTCCGATGACCTTGCCCTCTCTGCCCGCGCGCAACCTTGATCGCGACGAGCTGGAGACGCTCGTCCACCAGCTCGCGAGTGATCCGGACCGGTGGCGCGAGCTCGTCGACTACTCCGACGCGGACCGCGTGTTCGTGTCGCTGTACCGCGACGACTACGTCGACGTGTGGCTGCTGTGCTGGACCCCGGAGAACGACACCGGCTGGCACGACCACGACATCTCCTCGGGTGCGGTCCGCGTTGTGCAGGGCGCCCTGACGGAGTCCAACCCTCGCATCGGCGGCCACCCGGCGGTTCGCGTCGTGGCGGCCGGCGAGGCCTTCTCGTTCGGACCGGACCACATCCACCGCCTCACCGGCGAGCAGGCGCGCTCGGTCTCGATCCACGCCTACTCTCCACCGCTGTGGCGCCTCGGCCAATACGCGATCACCGGCGACGGCGTCATGCGCCGCCAGTCGATCAGCTACGCCGACGAGCTGCGTCCCGTGGGAGTCGCCGCCTGAACCGACGCTGCCGTGGCTGACCGCGAGCGGATCGCCGCGCGCCTGCAGGCGCTGTGGGAGATCGCCCGCGGACCCGGCGGCGGCGCCGATCGGCCCGCCTACTCGGCGGCGGAGGCGCGGGCGATGCAGACGGTCGCCGGATGGGCCGGGGATCAGGGGCTCGAGCCCGGGATCGACGAGTACGGCAATCTCTGGGCGCTGCCGCCGGGCTGGCCGGGGCCGCTGATCACCTCCGGCTCGCACGTCGACACCGTCCCCGACGGAGGGCGGTTCGACGGCGCCCTGGGGACCGTGCTCGGTCTGGAGCTGATCGCTGACCTCGACGCCATGCCCGCCGGGCCGGCGCGAGGCGGCCTGCTCGTGTGCGCCGCCGAGGAGGCGCCACGCTTCGGCGCCGGCACCATCGGCTCGCGCCTGTTGACCGGGGCGCTCGAGCGCGCCGACCTGGCCGGCCTGATCGATGCCCAGGGTGTGAGTGCCGCCGAGGCGCAGGCCGGCTACCTCGAGGCGCTGGCGGATCTGCCTCCGATCACGCCGCCGCTTGAGCGCCTGCGCGCCCATGCCGAGGTCCATGTGGCCACCCGCCGCGGCCTCGACCGGGTGGGCGTGGTCCGCCACGTCGCGTCGCCACGGCGCTTCGCCATCACCGTGACCGGCGAGCCGGGCCATGCCGGTGAGGTCTCGATGGAGCTGCGCCACGATGCGCTCGCCGCCGCGGCCGAGATCGTGCTCGCGCTGGAGTCCGCCGCCCGGCGCCAGCCCCCCGAGACGGTCGCCACCGTCGGCACGTTGTCGGTGACCCCCGGGGCGGTCAGCGTGATCCCCGGCAGCGCCCGGCTCGGCGTCGACCTGCGCGGCATCGACGCGGGCTCTCTGCAGCGGCTCGAGGACGAGCTGCGCGCGCGGGTGGCCGAGATCGCCGCCGCCCGCGGGGTGGCGGCCGAGGTGCGGCTGACCCGCGCCGGGGAGCCGACCGAGCTCGACGGGTCGCTGATCGCGGCGGCGCTGGCGGCCGCCGACCGGCTGGGGATCCCCGCCGGGGAGACGTGGTCGGGCGCCGGCCACGATGCCCAGCATCTGAGCGCGCTGACGGCCGCGCTGCTCGTGTTCGTGCCCTTGCACGGTGGCGAGAGCCACACGCCGCAGGAGGGCGCCGACCCCGACGAGATCATCGACGCGAGCCGCGTCGTCGCCGAGGCGATGGCCGCCTTCCGGCTTGACACCGGCGCCGGGGTGTGAAAGAACGGCGGCGGTGCCGCGGCGATGATCAGCTTCATCCTCAAGCGCGTCGGCCTCGCGATCATCACGCTGTTCATCCTCAGCCTGATCGTGTTCTTCGCCGCCCAGGTGCTGCCGGGCGACCCGGCCCGGGCGATCCTCGGTCCGCTGGCCTCCGCCTCCTCGGTCAAGGCGCTCGCCCACCAGCTGGGCACCGACAAGCCGGTGCTCGACCAGTACTGGACGTGGATCAGCAACGTCGTCCAGGGCCATCTCGGCGAGTCCTACCAGTACCGTGAGGCGATCGGACCGCACCTCACCTCCGCGCTCGGCAACTCGCTGAAGCTGGCGGCGGTGGCGTTCGTGCTCGTCGTCCCGCTGGGGATCATCGGCGGCGTCGTCGCCGCGCTCAACGTCGGCAAGCCGATCGACCGGATCATCAGCGTCGTCGGCCTGTCGGCCACCGTCATCCCCGAGGTCGTCTCGGGGATCGTGCTGATCCTGATCTTCGCGATCGGCCTCAACGTGCTGCCATTGTCGGCCTCCGGCGCCCACGGCTTCGGCGACACCATCTATCACCTGATCATGCCGGCGATCCCGCTCACCCTGATCCTGTTCGGCTACATCGAGCAGATGGCCCGCGCGGGCACCGTCGAGGCGCTGGCCTCCGACTACGCGCGCACCGCCACCCTCAAGGGCCTCCCGCGCGGGGTGATGATCCGCCGCCACGTCCTGCGCAACTCGCTGCTGCCGACGATCACCGTGATCGCCACCCAGACCGGCTACCTGATCGGCGGCCTGGTGCTGGTCGAGTACCTGTTTCGCTACAACGGGATCGGCTCGCTGATCTACAACGCCGCCAACAGCAAGGACTTCCCGATGCTCGAGGCCGGCGTGCTGGTGATCGGGATCGTGTACATGGTGGCCACGCTGTTCGCCGACATCCTGTACTCGCTGCTGAACCCGCGGATCCGCTACCGGGGTGTCGAGTGAGCATCGGCGCGGTCCCGGTCGAGTCACGCGGCGCCCTGAGCGCCGGCCAGGTCGACCTGCGTCGAGAATTCCTGCGCAACCTCACCCACCAGAAGGCGTTCGTCGCCGGCGCGGTCATCATCGTCTTCTGGATCGTCGCGGCGATCTTCGGCAACCTGCTCGTGCCCCACGATCCCCAGGCCCAGAACCTGCTGGCGATCAACAAGGCGCCCTCGGGCTCGCACTGGTTCGGCACCGACTCGCTGGGGCGCGACATGTTCGCGCGGGTGATCACCGGGTCGCGTGACATCCTCATCACCGCGCCGCTGGCCACGCTGATCGGCACCCTGCTGGGGACTGCCCTGGGCCTGGTCATGGGCTACTTCCGCGGCCTCGCGGACGAGATCATCGGCCGCTTCGTCGAGGCGTTCCTGGCGCTGCCGCTGGTCGTCACCGGGATCCTCGGCATCGTCGCGCTCGGCCCCTCCGACGGCACGCTGATCCTCGTCATCGGGATCATCTTCACCCCCCTGATCGCCCGCACCGTCCGGGCCGCGGTGCTGCTCGAGCGCGAGCTGGACTACGTCTCGGCGGCCCGGCTGCGCGGCGAGACCTCCGCCTACATCATGTTCGTCGAGATCCTGCCCAACGTGCTGGCGCCGATCATGGTCGAGTTCACCGTCCGCCTCGGCTACGCGGTGTTCACGATCGTCACGCTGTCGTTTCTGGGCTTCGGGATCCCGCCGCCGTCGTCAGACTGGGGGCTGGAGATCTCCCAGAACTTCGGCCAGGTGCCGGCCGGCTACTGGTGGGAGGTCCTGTTCGACGCGCTGGCGATTGCTTCCCTGGTGATCGGCGTGAACATGATCGCCAGCTCGATCGAGTCCGCCCTGGACGCCTCATGAGCACCGACGTCGAGACTCGAAGCCCTCCCCCCCGCGCCCGAGACCGCCGACGCGCTGCAAGCTCTCGCACGTCGAGATCAGCTATCGCGTGCGCCGCCAGCAGCAACGGGTCGTGCGCGACGTCAGCTTCCACGTGGCGCGCGGCGAGTCGTTCGGACTGGTCGGCGAGTCGGGCTGCGGCAAGTCGACGATCGCGCTGGCGATCGTCCGCTACCTGGCGCGCAACGGCTCGGTCTCCGGACGGCACGATCGAGATCGGCGGCCGCGACGTGCTGTCGCTCAACGAGAGCCAGCTGCGCCAGCTGCGCGCCCGTGACGTCTCGATGGTCTACCAGGAGCCGGGTCGCGCGCTGAACCCGTCGATCCTCGTCGGCCGCCAGGTCGCCGAGGTCTACGAGATCGCCGGCCTGCGCCGCGGCGAGGCGATGGAGCGGGCGCTCGACATCCTGCGCAAGGTCCGGATCTCCGACCCCAAGGGCGTGATGGGGCGCTATCCGCACCAGCTCTCCGGCGGAATGCTCCAACGGGTGGTCATCGCCATGGCGCTGGCCTCCGAGCCCTCGCTGCTGATCCTCGACGAGCCGACGACGGCGCTGGACGCGACCGTCGAGGCCGAGGTGCTGGAGCTGATCCGCGGGCTGCGCTCGGAGTTCAACACCTCGCTGCTTGTTCATCAGCCACAACCTCGCGGTGATCGCCAAGATGTGCGACCGCGTCGGCGTCCTCTACGCCGGCGAGCTCGTCGAGGAGGGACCCGCCAACGAGATCTTCTCAGACCCCCGCCATCCCTACACCGTGGGGCTGCTGCGCTCGATCCCTCGCCGCGAGGAGGGCGACGCGGGCAACCGTCGCGCGACCCTGGCCACGATTCCGGGTTCGCTTCCGGCTCCCGGCTCGGTGATCGAGGGCTGCATCTATGCCGACCGCTGCGGCCTGGCCGACGACCACTGCCGCGCCGACGCGCCGCCGATGTACGAGATCGGCGGGGGTCGCGGCTCGCGCTGCCATTACCACGAGCGCGCGCAGAGCGTGCCGATGGGCGCCACCGCCGAGGAGCCGGCCGATGCCGCGGCCGTGCACTGCCCCGTCGACCGAGCCGCTGATCCGCGTGCGCTCGACGTCCAAGACCTTCCACATGGCCGGTCAGAGCGTCCGCGGCCTGTTCGGCGTCGACCTCGACATCCGCCCCGGCGAGACCGTCGGCCTCGTCGGCGAGTCCGGCAGCGGCAAGACGACGCTCGCCCGTGTGCTGATGGGGATCATCCCGCCCGACCCCGGCGCCGAGATCGAGCTCGACGGCCATGAGGTGGCCGCGCTGGCCAAGGGCCGCTCCTCCGCCGACCAGAAGGCGCTGCAGATCGTCTTCCAGAACCCCGACTCGGCGCTCAACCGCCGCCACTCGGTCCGGCAGCTGATCTCGCGCTCGCTGTCCAAGCTCGGCGGCTACGGCGGCGACAAGCTCAAGGATCGGCTGCTCTCCCTCGTGGCATCGGTCCGGCTGCCCGAGCGCTATCTGCCGATGAAGCCCTCGCAGCTCTCCGGCGGGCTCAAGCAGCGGGTGGCGATCGCCCGCGCGTTTGCCGGCGATCCACGGATCGTCGTCTGCGACGAGCCGACGTCGGCACTCGACGTCTCGGTCCAGGCGGCGATCCTCAACCTTCTGACCGACCTGCAGCAGCGCAAGGAGGTCGCCTACCTGTTCATCAGCCACGACCTCGGCGTCGTGCGCTACCTGGCCGATCGGATCGTCGTCCTGTACCTCGGCCGGGTGATGGAGATCGGACCGGCCGAGGTCGTGTTCGGCGGCCCGAGCCATCCCTACACCGAGGCGCTGCTCTCGGCGGTGCCGACGCTCGACGACCTCGACCGCCTGCGCATCCGGCTGGAGGGCGAGATCCCCTCGGCCGCCGACCCGCCCTCGGGCTGCCCGTTTCACACCCGGTGCCCGCGCAAGATCGGCGAGATCTGCGAGACGACCGAGCCCGAGCTCGACGAGGACGAGGCCGGTCACGGCATCCGCTGCCACATCCCGCGCGACGAGCTGCGGCGCCTGCAGCAGATGCCCGGCGAGTCACCCCCACCCCGGCTGCCGCAGGCCGAGCGCGCTCAGGAGCTGGAGTAACGGCGCGGTCATCCGCGCCGCCACGCTCCAAGGTCGAGCGCCGGCGATCAAGGCGACCGCGATCACCGCGCACGGCAGGATCACCGCCAGATAGCCGAGCTGGGCCCCGCCGTGCTGCTCGAGCGCTCCGGCCAGCACCGGCGTCAGCACCATCGCCGCCGCCCAGGCGCCGTTGAGGATCCCGATCACGAACCCGTCCCCGTCGCCGACGGACGGCAGCGCGTAGGCGATCGTGCTCACCGCCGCCCGCGGCACCGAGCACAGCACGAGGGCGATGACGAGCGCCGCGACCCCGCCGCTGGCCAGCGCGGGCAGCATGGCCAGCGCCAGCAGCGCCGTCGCCAGCGCGTTGAAGCGCAGCGTCTGGGCACGCTCGCCGAGCCTCACGATCGCCGCGCTGACCGCGATGTACCCGACGGCGGCCGCCGAGAAGGCCAGGCCGATCCGGCCGGTCGAGACGCCGTCGGCGTGCAGGCCGGCGGTGATCAGCAGCTGGCTGGAGCCCGAGACCGCGCCGGCGACGATCAGGCCGCCGGCGGCCGCCGCGAAGCCGGGACGGCGCGCGAGCGCGAGCACGGCGCCTCGAGACGCCGGGCGGCGGGGCACGTCCGGGAGCCGGCCGACCGCCGCCGGCCGACGTCGAGCCCAGCGCCAGCGGGCGCCACGACGGCGGCGGTGACGGCCGCGATCAGGACGAACGGCAGGCTCGGGGCCGGCGATCTGACCGAGCAGGCCGCCGACCGCCGGCCCGAACATCACGCCCGACCGACGAGCAGGTCACCGCCGGTCCCAGCCGCGCCGATCCGCCCGCCGCCCGCGCCGTCGTCGAGCTCGGCCAGCCAGGCCACGCCGGTCGTCCACACGATCCCGAAGGCGATCCCGAACGCGATCCGCCCAGCCATCAGCAGGCCAGCGACTGGCCCGCCTGGGCCAGGCAGGAGACGCACAGCAGCAGCCCGGCGGCCAGGGTGACCCGGCGCGCGCCGTAGCGATCGGCGGCCAGCCCGGCGGGCACCGACACCGCGAGCGTGGCCAGCCCGGGCACCGCCAGCAGCAACGCCGTCGCCGAGGCCGACAGCCCGTAGCGGGCGGACAGATGAGGCAGCAGCGGCACGATCGCCGACTGGGCGACGCCGCAGGCCACGAACAGGCCGTAGACGAGCCGCAGCAGTCCGGCGCGGAGGGCAGCAGCGCACGGGTGCGGAAGCTGGTGAGAAAACGTGGACAGCATCGGACCAACAAGATACGATTCGCAATGTGGTTTGTTTCATGACAATTCAGGCGCATTATGATCGCTGAAACAGATCAAAACCTCGTCGATCTCCGCAATTTGCGTGCATTGGTCGCGGTCGCCGATCAGGGCTCGTTTCGCGGCGCCGCGCGCTCGCTCGGCTACACGCAATCGGCGATCTCGCACCAGATCGCGCTGCTCGAGCGAGGGCTCGACGCGCCGATGTTCATCCGTCCCGGAGGCCGCGGCGCGATCACGCTGACCCCGGCCGGCGACGCCGTGTATCGGCGCGCCCGGCGGGTGCTCGGGCGAGGTTCGAGACGCTCGAGCGCCGACGTCGCGGCGATCCAGAGCGGGGAGCGCCAGACGCTGCGCATCGGCGTCTTCCAGACGGCCACCACCGAGCTGCTGCCCGGCGCGCTGCGCACCCTGCGCGAGCAGCGCCCCGACGTCGAGGTCGTGCTGTCGGAGATCGACGACAACGCCCGCACGTTCGACGAGATGGCCGCGGGCGGCTCGAGCTCGCCTTCCTCGTCAACCCCGAGCCCGACGACCGGATCCAGTCGATCCCGCTGCTCGATGACCCGTGGGTGATCCTCACCCGCCGCGACAGCGAACTGGCGGCCGCCGAGGTGCCGAGCTTCGACCTGCTCGACGGCGTCGACGTCGTCGCCTGGAACCGCCGCTGGCGCACCCAGGTCGAGTTGGAGAAGGCCTGGCGGCGGCGGGCGATCAGCCCGCGGGTCGTGTACCGCACCGACGACAACCTCGCCTTGCAGCGGCTGGTGGCTGCCGGGTACGGTCACGCCTGCCTGGACCGGCTGGGCGCCGCCGGCGCGGTCGAGCCGTCGCTCACCTGGCTGGAGCCCAAGGAGATCCTCGTCCCCCGCACGATCGCGCTCTGTTACCCCCGTCACCGCGACGCCAGCGCCGAAGCGCTGACGCTGATGGAGGCCGTCCGAACGCAGTTCGGCGACGTGATGACAGATGCGCGCCTGCGTTCTCGCGTGAGCCCGGCCGTCCGGTCAGCCATCGAGACGGTGACGCTCGATCCGCCGCGCGCCGGCGAGGTGCTGGTGCGCATCATCGCCGCCGGTGTCTGCCATTCCGACGTGCGCCTCGCCGACGGCGAGCTCGGCCGCGGCCGCTGGCCGATCGTCCTCGGCCACGAGGGTGCCGGGGTCGTGGAGGCGGTCGGCCCCGAGGTGACCGGCCTGGCGGCCGGCGATCACGTGGTCCTATCGCTCGTCCCAGCGTGCGGACGCTGCGCGGCCTGCCGCTCCGGCCGGCGGACGCTGTGTGAGCCGGCGGGCGCCAACGCGGTCGCCGGCACCCTGATGGACGGCACCTCGCGCCTGCGCGGCGCCGACGGCGAGACGCTGCAGCACGGCCTCACCGTCGCCTGCTTTGCGCAGTACGCGGTCGTAGCCGCGGCGGCGGCGATCCCGATCGCCTCCGACGTGCCGCTGTGGCAGGCCGCGCTGCTCGGCTGCGGCGTCGTCACCGGCTTCGGCGCCGTCGCCCACGCCGCCCGGGTCCGGGTCGGCGAACGCGTCTGCGTGGTCGGCTGCGGCGGCGTCGGCCTCCAGGTGATCGCCGCCGCCCATCTGGCCGGCGCCGCACAGATCGTCGCCGTCGACCGGCGCCCGGAGAAGCTCGAGCACGCGCTCGCCCGCGGCGCCACCCACGCCGTCGACGGCAGCCGCGATGATCCCGCGACCGAGGTGCTGGGTCTCACCGGAGGCGGCGTCGATCACGCGTTCGAGGTCGTCGGCGCGCCGGCGACGATCCGCACCGCCTGGGATGTCCTGCGCCCGGGCGGAACCGCCGTCGTCGTCGGCCTGGCGCCCGCGGGCGCGAGGTGTCGTTACCGGCGATCGAGTTCCTGTCGGAGAAGTCGATCATCGGCAGCTATTACGGCTCGGCCGATCCCGCCGAGACACTCCCCGGCCTCGTCGAACTGGTCCGCAGCGGCCGGCTCGAGCTCGCCGACGTCGTCTCGCACCTGATCGAGCTCGACGAGATCCCGGAGGCGTTCGATCGCCTGCGCCGCGGCGAGGGCGACCGCTCCGTGGTCATCCTCGACCGCGAGCTGGCGGGAGCGCCGGCATGACGCGCATCGGCGGCCCGCTCGACGGCTCATCGACGGGCGAATCGGCGAGGGCTGGAGCGGCCGCGACCCTGACGGCGCCCACGTCAACGTCGTGCTCGCCGAGCGTGGGACGCCGACCGCGGCGGCGCTGCTGACGGCCTTCACCTCCCCCTCCCCCGGCCACACCCCAATCCTCGTCGTCGTCGGCGAGGACAAGGACCACTACGAGCCCGTGTGGCCGCCGACGATCATGATGAACAAGGCCACGGCCACAAAGGATCGCCACCAGACGATCACCTGGGGCGCCGGCCAGCTCGGGATCGCCCAGGGCGTGCTCGACGCGGTCGCCGAGGGCGTGCTGCCCGCAAGCGGCGATGTCCTGGTGTTCGTGGCGATCTACATCGAGCCGACCGCCGACGACGAGACCGCCGTGCGGGCGGCCAGCCGAGCGGCCACTCTCAAGGGCATCCGCATGGCGAGGCGCGGGCGCGCCCCCGAGGCCGTCCAGGCGCTCGTCGATCGCCGCGACAGCATCACCAGCCCCTTCTACAACGGCGACTAGCCAACCACTCATGAAGATCACCGGGATCGAGCTCGAGCGCCTGCGCTTGCCGCTGGACCCGCCGTTCTTCGCCGCCTGGGACCCCGATCCGCGGCGCAGCTTCGATGCCATGATCGTCCGCGTCCGCACCGACGAGGGCCTGACCGGGATCGGCAGCGGCGACACGATGAGCGGCTTCGCCGACTTCGAGCACCTGTTCGTCGGCCGCGACCCGCTGGCCCTGGCCGCCCACGCCCGGACACTGGAGACGATCGCGTTTCACGCCGGACGCTTCTGGCCGCTGGAGGCGGCGCTCTGGGATCTCGCCGGCAAGGCGCTCGGCGCTCCCGTCGCGACCCTGCTGGGCGGCTCGGGCCGGCGGATCGCCGCCTACGCATCGCTCGGCGAGCTGCGCCCGCCCGATCAGCGCGCCGACGATGCCCGCGCCCTGGTGGCGGCCGGGTTTCGCGCGGTCAAGGTCCGGATCGCCCGCGACCGGATCGACGAGGGGATCGCGGTCGTGGCGGCGATGCGCGCGGCGGTTGGCGACGCGCTGGAGATCATGGTCGACCTCAACCAGTGGTGGCGGATGGCGGGCGACATCACCCCGGGGCTGGGGCCACAGGCCGCCCGCCGGGTGATCGACCGCCCTGGCCGAGCACGCCGTGCTGTGGGTGGAGGAGCCGCTGGCCGGCGACGATCTGCCGGGATGGCGATGCTCCGCGCCCAGACGGGCGTCCGGATCGCCGGCGGCGAGATGGCGCGGAGCTTCGACGAGCTGCGCCGGGCGCTCGAGGGCGACGCGCTTGACGTCGTCCAGCCCGACGTCGTACTCGCCCTCGGCATCTCCGGGGCGCGGACGCTGGCCGAGCTGGCGCTGCGACGCAACCGGTGGTTCACCCCGCACACCTGGACCAACGGGATCGGCGTCCTCGCCAACCTGCACGTGTGCTGCGGGGTCGGCGGCGGCCCGTTTCTGGAGTTCCCCTATGACCCGCCCGGCTGGACGCCCGAGCGCCGCGACTTCATGCTCGCCGAGCCGGTGCGGACCGACGCCGACGGGATGCTGTCCGTCGGCACGGCGCCCGGCCTGGGGATCGAGCTCGACGAGGACGCGGTCGCCCACTACCGGCTCAACGGCGGCGTGAGGCGATGAGACGCCGCCGCCGCGTGGCCTTCATCGGCCTGGGCCACATGGGCTCGCACATGTGCCGCCATCTGTGCACCTCCGGGCATCGCGTCAGCGCCTTTGACCTGGACCGCAGGGCGCTCGCCCGCGCCGCGCGCTCGGGAGCCCAGCCGGCCGGCTCGGTCGCCGAGTGCGTCGCCGACGCCGAGATCCTCATCACCAGCCTGCCGGGGCCGCCGCAGGTCCAGCAGGTGCTGTGCGGGGTGGGTGGGGTCGGGTCGGCGATCGCGGCGCTGCCCTGCGGCGCGCTGATCGTGGACATGAGCACCAGCTCGCTGGAGGTCGGCCGCGCGGCGCTGGCCGCCGCCCGCGCCCGCGGCTGCGACTTCGTCGACGCGCCGGTCGCCGGTCAGACGATCCGCGCCGAGGCCGGCACGCTCGACATCTACGCCGGCGGCATCCCGCAAGGCGTTCGGCCGCGCGCTCCCGGTGCTGGAGACGATCGGCGACCCCAGCCGGATCCTCCACCTCGGGCCCAGCGGCAGCGGGTATGCGGTCAAGCTGCTGCTCAACCTGATGTGGTTCGAGCACGCCGTGGCGACCGCCGAGGCGCTGGCGGTCGGCGTCAAGGCGGGCGTCGACCTCGAGAAGCTGCACACCGCGCTCGTCCACTCCCCCGCCAACTCGAACTTCATCGAGCGCGACGTGCGCATGGTCCTCGACCGCGGCGACTACGACGAGGGCTTCGCGATGAAGCTCGTCACCAAGGACCTGGGGCTGGCCGTCGACCTCGCCCGCGACGTCGGGGTCCCGGCCGAGATGGCCGCCCTGGTGGAGCAGATCCATCGCCGTGCGCGGGCCGCCTACGGCGACAGCGCCGGCGAGATGAGCGCGATCCGGCTCTACGAGGATCTCGCTCGGATGCAGCTCCGCACCCGTCGCCCGTACCTACGTGAACCACGAGCACTAGCCGCCCTGGCCGGGGACGACGAGCCCGCTCTCGTAGGCGATCACCACGAGCTGCGCGCGGTCGCGAGCGCGCAGCTTGGCGAACAGCCGCGCGACGTGGGTCTTGGCGGTCAGCGGGGAGAGCACGAGCGCCTCGGCGATCTCGGCGTTGGAGTGCCCGCGGCCGACGAGCGCCAGCACCTCGCGCTCGCGCGGCGTCAGCGCCTCCAGCTGCGGCGCGGCCGTCCCGGGCGCGGCGGGGTCCCGCGGGATCGTCGCACCGCCGGCCACGAACGCCTCGATCAGGCGGCGGGTCAGCCGCGGCGCCAGCAACGCCTCGCCGCCGGCCACGACCCGCACCGCGGCGACCAGATCGGCCGGCTCGACGTCCTTGAGCAGGAAGCCCGACGCGCCGGCGCGCAGCGCGCCGAACACGTACTCGTCGAGCTCGAACGTCGTCAGCACGACCACGCGCGTGTCGGGCAGCGCGGGATCGGCGGTGATCCGCGCCGTCGCCTCCAGGCCGTCGAGGCGCGGCATGCGGATGTCCATGAGCACGATGTCCGGCCGCTGCTCGCGGGCCAGCGCCACCGCGGCCTCGCCGTCGGCGGCCTCGGCCACGACCGCGATGTCGTCCTCGGCGTCGAGCAGCGCGTGAAAGCCGGCGCGCACGAGCGCCTGGTCGTCGGCGAGCTCGACCGTGATCACGAGGCGACGGGCAGCCGCGCCCGGACCTGCCAGCCGCCGTCCTGAGCGCGGGGCCGCCTCGAGCGTGCCGCCGAGCGCGACGGCGCGCTCGCGCATCCCGCGCACGCCGTTGCCGCCGCCGTTGGGATGGTTGGCGCCCGCGCCGTCGTCGACGACCTCGATCGTGACCGCATCGCCGTCGCGCCGGACCGAGACGCGTGCCGTCGACGCCTCAGCGTGGCGAGCGACGTTCGTCAGCGCCTCCTGGACGATCCGGTAGCCGGCGCCGTGAACGGCGGCGGGAAGCTCGGCCACCGGCTCGACCTCGAGCGTCGACCGCCACGCCCGCCGAGCGCAGCCCGTCGATCAGCGACTCGAGGTCGAGCAGGCTGGCGCCCGGAGCGAGGGGCACCGCCTGCGCGGGATCGCGCAGGACGTCGAGGGTCTGGCGCAGTTCGCCGAGCGCCTCGCCGCTGACGCGCTTGATGTCGCGCAGCGCGCCGTGGGCCTGGCCCGGATCGCGCTCGAGCAGGTGCGCCGCCACCCCGGCCTGGACGTTGATCGCGGTCATCGCGTGGGCGACGACGTCGTGGATCTCGCGGGCGATCCGCAGCCGCTCGTCCGACGACCCGCCGCAGCGTCTCCTGCTCGCGCGTGCGCACGAGCTGCGCGGTGGCCAGCCGGCGGGTGCGAAGCACGTCACCGGCGGCGATCGCCAGCAGGCACAGCGCGAGGTTGCGCACGACGATTGAGGCGATGTGCGGCCACCCGCTGGCGAACGGCACGACGCTGACGAACACGCACGGGACGACCGCGAGGCCCATCCACAGCGAGCGGCGGCGATCGCCGCCGAGCGCCAGCTCGAACAGGGCGACCATCGGGATCAGGACGACGGTGTTCTCCGGGTGCAGCAGCCACAGCACGAGCACGACGCCGCCGACGAGCAGCGGCGCCATCCGCGGGAACGAAAGCCGGCGGCGCAGCACCAGCGGCAGGCAGCCGGCGATGCGCCGCGAGGACGTTGAGGACGTCGATCGGCTTCCCCCGGACCGAGAGCGCGGCGTCGAGCACGAGCACCGGCGGCAGCGACCAGCACCGGCAGCCAGTCGATCAGGAGCGGGGAGCTGGCGGCGCGCCGGGCCACGGTAGCGCCGATCATACGGCCGCTCAGGTGGACTGCGCGACGATCGGCCGCGCGCTGGCCGCGGGCCGGTCCGGCCGGCTCGCCCGGGACGATGCGGGCGCGGAGGGCGTGCAGGCCCCGCGGCGACCACCAGTTCCAGCGCCCCGAGCAGCGCCATCAGCGAGGGCACGAGCAGCGAGCGCACGACGAAGGCGTCGATCAGCACGCCGGTCGCCGTGGCCACCCCGATCTGCTGGATGAACGAGATCGAGCTCGTGCTGAAGGCGCCGATCGCCACCGCCAGCAGGATCGCGGCCGCGGTGACCACCCGGCCGGTGGCGCCCAGGCCGGCGGCGACGGCCTCGCGCTCGTCTGGCACGCGCGATGGGTCGCCGTCGCGCGCCTCCTTGATCCGGCCGAGCAGGAACACGCCGTAGTCGGTCGAGAGCGCGAACACGACGGTGGCGGCGACGACGAAGTCGGTCGGCTCGACGCCGCCGTTGGGCGTGTACCCGAGCAGACCGGTCAGCCGCCCGTGCTGGTAGATGAGCATCAGCGGCGCCAGCGAGGCGCCGACCGTCAGCGCGTTCATCACGATCGCCTTGAGCGGCAGCACGACCGAGTCGGTCATCAGCCACAGCACGAGGAAGGTGAGGATCGCCAGCAGGCCGATCGCCAGCGGCAGGTGTGAGCCGATCGCCGCCTGCTGGTCGACGAACGCCGCCGCGTCGCCGGTCACCCGCGTGGGGAACGGTGCTTCGAGCCCCGCGCGCGTGCCGGACGACGCCGCTGGGCGCCGGCGCCGGCCGAGTCCCCGCTGACGGCGGCGTCGAGCTGCCAGGTGGCGTGCGCCGAGGTACCGCGTCGCGGTGATGCCCGTCACCCCGGGGAGGGCGGCGACGCGGTGCGCGTAGGCGCTCACCGCTGACCCGCCGGACTCCGGGGCGCTGATCGCCACCGTCACCGGCGAGCGGCCGGCACCCGCGAAGTCCCGGGTGAGGGCGTCGGCGACCGTGCGGGCGCTCTGGCCCTGAGGGATGACCGAGCTGTCCGTAGCCGGCGTCCACACCGTCCCCAGCGCCGGCAGCGCAGCGGCGAGCATCACGGCGGCGGTGACGAGCGCCACCGGACCCGGCCGCCGCATGACCGCCCGGGCGAGGCGATACCAGCGGCCCGAGGGGTCACCGGGGGACGGCGATCCGGGGCGGGCCAGCTTCGCGCCCCACAGACCGAGCAGCGCCGGGGTGATCGTCAGCGCGGCCAGCGCCGCCACCAGGGCGACGATCGCGCCCGCGATCCCCATCGACTTGAGGAAGCCCTGCGGGAACACCGCGAGCGTCGCCAGCGCGCAGGCCACCGTCACCGCCGAGAACAGCGACCGTGCGCCCGGCCCGCGTCATCGTGACCGCCAGCGCGTCGGTTCGTCGCTGCTCCGTCGCGGCGAGCTCCTCGCGATAACGGGTGACGAGGAACAGCGAGTAGTCGACCGCCAGCCCGAGGCCGAGGCCGATCACGAGGTTGAGCGCGAAGACGCTCAGCCCGTACACCTGGTTGACGCCGGTGAGGACGAGGAACGTGCCGAGCACGGTGGCGATCCCCACCGCCAGCGGCATCAGCGCCGCCCGGCCGCGGAAGAACAGCAGCGAGAGGATGATCAGCAGCGGGAAGGCCAGCAGCTCGGCCTTGGCCAGGCCGCTCGTCACGGACGCATTGATCTGCTCGTTGGCCACCGCCGGACCGCCCACGGTGACGTCGTGGTCGTGCGCGAACGCGCTCTCGGCGCTCTTCGCGGTCTGCTTGTCGTCGGCGCTCGCCGTGAGGGTCCCGGTGACGAGGACATGACGGCCGTCGCGGGCTGTTGCCGCCGGCGCGAGCGTGCGCGCGATGCCGGGGACGCCGGCCAGCTGATGGCGGACGGCGGCGATCCGCGGCGCCGCCGCGTGGGCGCCCTGCGGGGTCGCGACGAGCAGCACGATGCCGGCCGTCGGCTCCAGGCCGGTGGCGTGCTCGATCTGGTTGGTCGCCAGCTGGGACTGTGAGTTTCCGGGCACGAAGCCGCCGGAGCCCTTCAGCGCTCCGGCGACCGGTCCGCCGAGGGCCCCGGCGACGATGACCACGATCAGCGTGATGAGGAGGGCGCGCTTGGGGCGCGAGCCGATGCGGACGGCGAGTGAGGTGAGCATGCGCACGATTCTGCGGGCGCGCGGCCGGGGGCGCAATCGCCCCGGGGATGTGTCTTGCGTTGCCGTCTACACCCCCTGATGTACGCCCTCCGGAGAAACGTCCCGGTTACTGGGCCCTTTTCCCGCCGCCTGGTCAGGCGGGTATGCCGGCGGCCAGCATCCCCGTCAGGGCGGCCAGGTCGGGCCCCAGGGAGCGGCGCTGCTCGATCGGCGGGCAGAGTTCGAGAACGTCTGCGAGCAGTGGCGCCAGCGCCGGGGGCGCCGCCCGCCCGGTCTGGGCGAACGACTGGCCGGCGATGGCCGCCAGGCAGGCCAGCGACCCGAGCACGAACCCCTGCACGCGGTCGAGGCGGTTGTAGGCGATGAACGCCGGCGACGGCACGTCGTTCTGACCCCAGCCGCCGAGCCCGAGCAGCGTCGGCACGCACGCCCCGCGGGCCTCCTCGGCGTAGCCGGCGGCGGCCATCTGCAGGATTCCGAGGTTGGTGGAGTCAAAGCGCGGCAGCGCGTGGCGGCTCGTCTGGAGACGATGCAGCTCGTGCTGGGCGATCTGCGTGAGATCGGCGAGGGTGAAGGTCAGCGCGTCAATCGCCGGCGCGGCCGTCCCGGAGTGAAACCCGCCGGTGGAGACGATGTCAACCGCAGCGTCGTCGTCGAACAGGAACGTCGGGTTGTCCGACACCGCCCGCAGCGCCGTCTCGGCGACGTCGCGGCCCTGGGCGACGACGCGATGGGCGTTGCCGAGCACGCGCGGGAGGATGCGGAAGCTCACCGGCGGCTGGGGGTGCTCATCGTCGCCCGGGGGCTCGGCGCCGTCCAGCTGCTCGCGCAACAGCTTCAGCGCCCGGGCCTGGTGCGGATCGCCCCACAGCGCGTCGAGCCGCGCGTGGTAGATCGCCGGCGGCACCCCGAAGGCCGCCGCCGCCAATCCGAACACGGCCTCGGCGCGGGCGACGACGTGCTCGGCGACGAGCGCGGCGTCGGCGATCAGCGCCGCCGCGCACGGCGAGCCATTGATCAGCGCCATCGACTCCTTGACCTGCAGTTCGAGTTCGGAGCCGAGCTCGCCGAACACCCATCCCAGGGCGACGATCTCGCCCGAGCCGCCATGCCCGTAGCGCGGCACCGCGGGCACCGGGCGCCCGTCGAGCTGCGCCGCCACCGCCCGCACGAGGTCCGACCTCACCCCGGCATGACCCTCGATCATGTTGGCCAGCCGCGCCAGCACGATCCCGCGGACGACCCGGCGGGGCAGCTGCTCGCGCCCGAAGGCCACAGCGCTCTGCATCCCGCGGGCGTAATCGCGCTGGTCGGCTTCGCTGAGGGGGCGGTCCGAGCCGTCGCCGGCGTGAACGTTGACGCCGTAGAAGCGGCGGTCCGGATGGTCGGCGATGAAGTCCAGGAACTGGCGGCGGCGACGGTCCACCTCGGCCAGCGCGCCCGCCTCCACGGCCACCGGCTCGTCCTCCCAGGCGGCGCGGCGGAAGGCCGCGAGGTCGATGTCGGCGCGGTGCGCGAGCGTGACCGTCATCGCCGTGCGCCGACCCCGGCGCTCACCACCGCGGCCGATGCGCAGGTGGCCAGGGCCAACGAGAGGTCCTGCTCGGCCACGCCGGCGAGGTCGGGATGGTCGAGATTCAGCTCGATCCGGTCCGGGTCCGAGCCCTCCAGACCGAGGCTGGCTCGTCCGTGGGCCACCATCCGGCCCCACAGGTCGCCGTCGGCGGCCGCCAGCAGGGCATACCGGGTGTGGCCCTCGCGGCGGGCCAGGGTCTCCATCTCGCGCAGCTCCTCGAACGGGTCGATCCGGATCTGCTCGTCGGTGCCGATCGCCAGTCGGACGCCGGCGTCGCGGTACTTCAGTCCCGGCAGGTGGCCGTCGCCCAGATTGCCCTCGGTGGTTGGGCAGGTGACCACGAACGAGTGCGACTCGGCGAGCCGGGCGATGTCGGCATCATCGACCCAGATCGCATGCACAACGCTCGTGCGCGGCCCCAGGAAGCCGGTGCGATGCAGTAGCTCGATCGGCGAGCAGCCGTGCTCGGCGTCGATCTCCTCCAGCTCGCGCCGTTGCTCGGAGGCGTGGACGTGACGCACCAGGCCGTGCTCGTCGCTGTAGCTGGCGATCGCGCTCAGCCAGTCGGCGGGCACGGCGCGGACCGAATGTGCGGCCACCCCCACGTGAACGCGCTCGCGCCCCGTTCCGGCGGCCCACTGCCGCAATCCGTCGACGCGCGCGAGAAAGGCCTCCACGGACGGGTCACAGAACCGTCGCTGGCCCTCGGTGGGCGGTTGCCCCGGCCCGCCCCGGTGATAGGCGGCGGGGAGCAGCGTGATCTCCAGACCGGTGGCCATCGCCGCCTCGGCGAGCGCGATCGCCATCGCGTTCGGTTCCGGGTACGGGGTGCCGTCAGGCTGGTGATGGATGTAGTGAAACTCGCCGACGGCGCCGTAGCCGGCGGCCGCCATCTGCCCGTAGACGCGCTCGCCGACGGCGCGCATCGACTCCGGGTCGTGGCTGGCCGCCAGCGCGTACATGGCGGTCCGCCAGCTCCAGAAGTCATCCCCGGGGCTTAGCCGCTCCGCAATTCCCCGCAGGTCGAGCTGGAACGCGTGGCTGTGAGCGTTGGCCATCGCCGGAACGGAGGCGCGCCGATTCATGAGCGGGTTTCGATTCGCGCGGCGGCGGCCTGGTCACGCACGTAGACCGGCTCGCCGTCGACGAAGACGACGGCCACCGGGTCGCGCGCGAAACGGTAGGCCAGGGTGTCGGCCGGGCCGTCGAGCAGCAGCAGATCGCCGCGCTTGCCGACCTCGAGGCTGCCCCGGTCGTGCTGAAGATCGAGCGTCCACGCGGCGTTGAGCGTCGCCGCCCCCAGCAGCTCACGGGCGCTCAGGCCGTACAGGCGAGCCGCCAGCCCGAGGATCACCGGCATCGAGAACACCGGCGCCGTGCCGGGGTTGCCGTCGGTCGCCAGGACGAGGATCGCCCCCGCATCGATCAGCGCCCGCGCGGGCGCGCGATGCTCGGCGCCGAGGAACTCGGCCGCCGGCAGCAGCACGGCGGCGCACGGGGCGCTGCCCAGCTTGGGGACGTCCTGTTCGTGGATCGTCGAGAGGTGATCGACCGAGCGCGCCCCCGCGGCCAGCGCCACCGGCACCGAGCGAAAGCCGCCGAACTGCTCGACGTGGGAGCGCAGCGCCAGGCCGGCGGCGCTCGCCAGCTGCCCCATCAGCTCAAGGTGCTCGTTGCCGAACGCGACCGACTCGACGAAGATGTCGAGCGCCGAGACCGTCCCGGGCGCCAGCACCTCGGGCATCATCGCCTCGACCTCGCTCATCCACCCGTCGGCCGTCCACCCGTCGGGCACCGAATGCGCGAGCAGCGCCGTCGAGAGGGTCGTCTGGACGACCTGCGCGTCGAGCTCGTGGGCCAGCCGCAGGGCGCGCAGCTCGCCCTCGCGCGAGAGCCCGTAGCCCGACTTGCATTCGAACGTCGTCGTCCCCGCGGCCAGCATCTCGGCGGCGATCGCGCGCGACTGGGCGAGGATCTCCTCGTCGGAGGCCTGCGCGAGGGCTCGTGCCGAGGCGCGGATCCCACCGCCGCCGCGCGCAATCTCCTCATAGGGCACCCCGCCCAGCTTCTGCTCGTACTCGCCGGCCCGCCAGCCGGCGAACGGCAGGTGGGTATGGCAGTCCACGAACCCGGGGATCAGCGTGCACCCGGAGGCGTCGACGACAAGATCGGCCTGTGCGCTCGGCTCAAGCGCGGTGATTCGGCCGCCCTTGACCGTCAGCCCGCCAGGGTCCAGCGTCTGCCCCTCCAGCTCGGCGCCGCGAATGTGGACCATGCCATCGCGCGGCGGGCGCAGGACCTGCGCCGCGCCGGCGATCGACACCGACCGCCCGCGGCTCACCTTAAATTTGATTCGGGGTCGAGCATCGGCATCGCCAGCCCGGTCCGGCGGGCCGTCTCCAGCGCCGTCTCGTAGCCGGCGTCGGCGTGACGCACGACGCCCAGCCCGGGGTCGGCGGTCAGCGTGCGGCGCACCCGCTCGCCCGCCTCGGCGCTGCCGTCGGCGACGACAACCTGGCCGGCATGGATCGACTTGCCCATACCGACGCCGCCGCCGTGGTGGATCGACACCCAGCTGGCCCCGCAGGCGGTCATCAGCATCGCGTTGAGCAGCGGCCAGTCGGCGACGGCGTCCGAACCGTCGCGCATCGCCTCGGTCTCGCGCTCGGGTGAGGCGACCGAGCCACAGTCGAGGTGGTCACGCCCGATCACGATCGGCCCCTTGAGCTCGCCGGAGGCGACCATCTCGTTGAAGCGCACGCCGGCGAGGTCGCGCTCGCCATAGCCCAGCCAGCAGATCCGCGCCGGCAGGCCCTGGAAATGGACGCGCTCGGACGCCAGCTCGATCCAGCGGGCGATGTGGGGCTGGTCGCCGAACAGATCGAGGATCGCCCGGTCGGTGGCGTGGATGTCGGCCGGGTCGCCGGACAGCGCCACCCAGCGAAACGGGCCCTTGCCCTCACAGAACAGCGGACGGATGTAGGCGGGGACGAAGCCCGGGTAGGCGAACGCGTTCGTGTCGCCGTAGGACTGTGCGACCCCCCGGAGGGCGTTGCCGTAGTCAAACGCCTCGGCGCCTGCGTCCTGGAGCTGGCGGATCGCGTCGACGTGGGTGAGCACGCTCTCCCCCACCCGCTCGAGGTAGTCGTCGGGATCGGAGCGACGCAGCGCCTGCGCCTGCTCGACGGTCAGCCCGGCGGGGATGTAGCCGTTGAGCGGGTCGTGGGCGCTCGTCTGATCGGTGACGACGTCCACGTCCACCCCCCGGCGTACGAGCTCCGGGAGGATCTCGGCGGCGTTGCCGGCCAGTCCGATCGAGAGCGCCCGCTTATCGGCGCGGGCGGCGTCGAGCCGGACGAGCGCGTCGTCGAGGTCGGCGGCCCGCTCGTCGAGGTACCCCGTCTCGATCCGGCGCTCGATGCGCTGCAGGTCGACCTCGACGCACAGCGCGGCGCCGCCGAGCATCGTGATCGCCAGCGGCTGGGCGCCCCCCATTCCGCCCAGGCCGGCGGTGACGACGAGCCGCCCGGCGAGCGTGCCGTCGAAACGCTTGCGCGCGGCGGCGGCGAACGTCTCGTAGGTGCCCTGGAGAATGCCCTGGCTGCCGATGTAGATCCACGAGCCGGCCGTCATCTGGCCGTACATCATCAGCCCGGCGGCGTCGAGCTCCCGGAACGTCTCCCAGTTGGCCCACTGCGGGACGAGGTTGGAGTTGGCGATCAGCACCCGCGGCGCCCGGTCGTGGGTCTCGAACACCGCCACCGGCTTGCCCGACTGGACGAGCAGCGTCTGCTCGTCGCCCAGCCGCCTCAGCTCGCGCTCGATCGTGTGGTAGCTGGACCAGTTGCGCGCCGCCTTGCCGGTGCCGCCGTAGACGACGAGCTCGGCTGGGTTCTCGGCCACGTCGGGATGCAGGTTGTTGCGCAGCATCCGCAGCGCCGCCTCCTGCTGCCAGCCTCGACATTCCAAAGCGCTCGTGCTCATCCGTGCCGCACGCTACCGCAGCGTCCCCGATTGGCGATGACCGCCACACGCGTGGCGGAAATCCCCGAACCACGCCGCCCGCGTCGGCAAGGGCCCCGTCAGCGATACGGCAGCTGGGTTCCGACGGGCGGGCCGGACGGGTCCCGGGCCTTGGCCAACAGCGCCTCGCCGAGGGCGACGTCGGTGGTCGAGAGTCCCCGGTGCCAGAACAGGATCGTCTCCTCGGCAGACTCGCGGCCGGGCTTGGCGCCGGCCACGATCTCGCCCAGCTCGGCGTGGAGGTTCTCCTTCGAGAGACGGCCGCTGTCGACGTGGGCGCGCAGCGACCCGAGCGGGCCGCTGCCGGCCTGGCCCCAGTCGTCGACGACGATCTTGTCCATGATGTCGGTCAGCGACAGCTCGACGGCGCTGACCGTTCCGTAGGGCACGACGAGCGCCCCGGGCGAAATCCACTCCGTGCGCAGCAGCGGCGCGGGCTCGGTCAGCCGGCTGGCCTCCACGACGACGTCGGCGCCGCGCACGCACTCCTCCCAGCCCTCGACCGCCCGCACGTCGCAGTTCACATCCTCGCGCAGCCGCGCGGCGAACCCCTCACGGCTCTCGGGGCGGCGTGAGTGCACGCGGATCTCCTGAAGGTCAGGCAGCACCCGGGCCAGCAGGCGGACGTTCCAGTAGGCGGTGCCCCGCGCACCCACGTGGCCGAGCACCCGCGCATCACGGCGGGCCAGCTGCTCGGCGCCGATCGCGGTCACCGCGCCCGTGCGCATCTCGGTGATCGCGGTCGCATCGAGGATCGCCCGCGGCACGCCGGTGAGCGGATCCATGAGCAGCAGCAACGCCAGCTCGGAGGGCAGCCCGAGCCGGTGGTTGTCGACGTAGTCGCCGACCACCTTGACCCCGGCGTTGTCGGGTGTGGCGCCGCGCAGCACATTGAAGTGCCCGGTGGCGCCGCGGGGGAACAGGTGGGTGCGCGGCGCGATCACGGTCTCGCCGCGGCCCTGCGCCGCGAGCACGGAGCGCACCGCGCCGAGGATCTCGTCGTCGGTCAGCGCCAGCGCATCGACGTCGGCGCCGTTGAGGTAGGTGAGCTCGAGCACGATCAGCCGCCCACGCCCGCCCCCGTGCCGGCGAGCGCCGCGTCGACACGCCGGAGCAGCTCGCGGTCAGACCCCAGCGCCGCCGCCGCCAGTCGCTCGACATCGGGACCGAGCGCGCGGTCGTCCTCGAGCTCGGCGACCGTCTCGCGCACGCACCGGTGGGCCGCGGCGGTGCCCGCTCCCAGCCGATCGACGGCCGCGGCGTCGACCGCTTGCGCGGCCACGATCAGCTCGACGGCGACGAGCAACCGCAGGCGCCCGAGCTGGTCGCCGAGCCGCAGGGCGCCCTGGGCGGCCCCGGTCGAGTCGTCCTCCACCCCGTCGGCGCCGATTGTCGGGTGCACGGACAGCGGCGCCGTGCGATGGCGGATCTCCAGCGTCAGCGCCTGCGCGGTCTTGGTCAGGGGCGCCATGCCCGAGCGCGAGGCCAGCGACGAATCGGAGCCGCCGAGGTTCTGGGGCAGGCCGCTCAGCCGGGTCACCTTCAGCCGCGCCTGGCGCTCCGTGATGGTGGCCGCCACCTGGGCGATCCCGATCGCCGCGGCGTCGAGCGCCATCGCCAGAGCGGGGACGTGGAAGTTGCCGGTGGAGAGGATCGCGTCGTCACCGGCGAGCACAACCGGGTTGTCGCCCGCCCCGGTGAGCTCGGGTTCGAGCGCCGCCGCCAGCAGCTGCAGCGCGAAGTGCAGCGAGCCGTGGACCTGGCTGGCACAGCGAAAGCTCAGCGGGTCCTGGAGCCGCCGCGCCGCTCCCGGCTCGGTGAGCGCACCACCGGCCAGCAGCGCGCGGAGTCCGTCGGCCGCCCACCGCTGTCCGGGAGCCGGCCGGGCCTCGACGACGCGCGGGTCAAGCGGGGTCAGGTTCGCGCGAAAGCCCTCCATCGAAAGCGCGGCCGCGACCTGGGTGGCCCGCAGCCAGGCCTCGGCGTCCACGAGCGCGAGGGCGGCCGCGCCGACCGAGACGGCCGAGCTCGAGCAGATCGCCAGACCGTCCTTGGCGCCCAGGACGATCGGCGACAGGCCGGCGTCCGCCAAGGCCTGCGCGGCCGGGACGACCTCGCCGCCGCGCTCGGCCTCTCCCTCGCCGATCAGACCCAGACCGATGTGGGCCATCAGGCACAGATCCGAGGCGCCGACCGAGCCGCTGGCGGGCACGCGGGGATGAACCCCGGCGTTGAGCAGTGCGGCGAGGCCGTCGGCCACCGGTTCGCCCGCCCCCGCCCCGCCCGCGCACAACCCGTTGAGCCGGACGATCATCGCCGCGCGGGTGAGCTCGCGGCTGAGCGGCTCGCCGACCGCGTTCGCCCGTCCGCGCAACGTGCGCAGCGAGAACTCGGCCGCCTCGGCGCCGTCGACGGCGTCGACCACCCGGTGTCCGAGCCCGGTCGTCACGCCGTACACCGGCCGGCCCGCCGCGGCCGCGCGGGCGATGGTCGCGGCGGCCGCTCGGATCCGCCCCCGGGCGCCCGGGTCGATCGTCACCGGCGCCCCGTCGCGGGCCACAGCGGCCAGCGCCTGTGGTGAGAGATCGCGACCGGTGATGACGACGGGGGCGGGCATCGACCCGACGATACTGCTCGATCATCCGCGCGTTTAGAGTGCCCCGCCATGGCCGTGACGCCCTGGACGATCGCCACCGCAACGCCGCCGCCGGTGAGCTCGACGGCGCGACCCTCACCCCCAAGCAGGTCTCCCTGATCGCCCGCCAGGGGGCCGAGGCGGTGCTGAGCGACGACGCCCGCGCCCGCAACGACCGCGCACGTGACGCGGTCGCCGCGCTGCTGGCCCGCGGTGACGAGCTGTACGGCGTGACCACCGGCGTGGGTGCGCTGCGCGCCTATCGCGTTCCCTCCGCCAGCCGCGCCGACTACTCGCTCGGCCTGCTGCGCAGCCACGCCTGCGGCGCCGGGCGACCGCTGCCGGCGACCATCGTCCGCGCGGCGATGGCGACCCGGGCCAACCAGATCGGCGCCGGGGGCGCCGGGATCGCCGACGAGCTGCTCAACGCGCTCGTGGGCGCGCTCAACGCCGGGCTCTCGCCGTTCACGCGGGAGATCGGCTCGCTGGGCACCGGCGATCTCACCAACCTCGCCGACATCGCCCTCGTGCTGCTCGGCGAGGGGGAGGTGTGGCGGGGCGACGAGCTCGTCGACGCCGCGGATGCGCTGACCGATGCCGGGCTGGCGCCGGGACGGCTCGGACCGCGCGACGGGCTGGCCTTCATGAGCTCCAACGCCGTGAGCATCGGGCGGACGGCGCTGCTCGTCGTCGACGCCCGGCGCCTGCTCGACGCGTGGCTGTCGGTGGCCGCCCTGTCCTTCGAGGCCGCGGCCGCCGACCCGGTGGCGCTCGATCCGCGGATTCACTCCTCGCGCCACCGGCCCGGCCAGGCCGCGGTGGCCCAGCGGATGCGCGCGCTGCTGGAGGGGGTCGCCGCCCGCACCCGCGATCCCGGTCCGCTCGGCATCCAGGATCCGTACCCGTTTCGCGCCCAGCCGCAGGTCGACGGCGCCGTCCACGACGCGCTCCTCGCACTCGAGGAGACCGTCGGCCATGAGCTCAACTTTGCCGGCGAGAACGCCCTGATCGTGCCCGGCGAGGACATCGCGCTGCCCAACGGCAATCCTCACGCCGCCCCGCTGGCCAACGCGATCGACGGCCTGCGCACCGCCCTGGCCCAGTCGGCTGCGCTGATCGCCGCCCGCGTGAGCACGCTGCTCGACTCCGGGCTGACCGGCCTGCCGCCGTTTCTCGCCCGCGATCCCGGCCCCGAGTCCGGCGCGCTCGTGCTCGAGTACACCGCCCACGCGGCCGTCGCCGAGGTGCGCTCGCTCGTCACCCCCGTGGCCGCCCAGTCGGTCTCGGTCTCCCGCGGCGTGGAATCGCACTCCAGCCTGGCCCCGACGGCGGCCCGCCGCGCCGAGGACGCGCTGCGCGTGCTGCGCCTGGCCGTCGCCGCCGAGCTCGTGGTCGCCGTGCGCGCCCTGCGACTGGCCGGTCAAAAACCAGTCGGCGCCGGCAACCGAGCGCTGTGGGAGGCCGCCGCCGAGCGTCTCAACCCCGACCTCTCCGACCGGCCGCTGCACCCGGACATCGAGAGCGCGCGTGAGCTCATCGAGAGCTGGCAGGTTGAGTTGGGATAGGCGCCCGGGGACACGGCCCCCCGGGAGTTTGCCCTCTGGGCGAATCTCCCAAGCTAATCGCCGCCAGGCGATTGGCCCTGGCCTGATCTCTGATATATAAGAGCTATAGGGGCGAGAGCTGAGCCTACGTCGGAGCGGAATTCGGGGAGGCCCGAGCGGTCCGATCCTGCCGCAATCGAGTTCCACAACGTGGTCAAGCGCTATCCGGGGCGTGACCACGCCGCCGTGCAGGACCTCAGCTTCGAGGTCACCCCGGGTGAGATCTGCGTCCTGATCGGCCCTTCCGGTTGCGGGAAGACGACCGCGCTGAAGATGGTCAACCGCCTGATCTCGATCACCGAGGGCGACATCACGATCGACGGCCGCTCGATCCGCGAGCTCGAGGTCACCCAGCTGCGCCGCGGGATCGGCTACGTCTTTCAGCAGATCGGCCTGTTCCCGCACCTGACGATCGAGTCCAACATCGGCGCCGTGCCGCGTCTGCTGGGATGGTCCAAGTCGCGCATCCGCGACCGGGCCTCTGAGTTACTCGACCTCGTCGGCCTCGATCCCGCAGGGCGACCTACGCCGGTACCCCGGGGAGTTCTCCGGCGGCCAGCAGCAGCGCATCGGGGTCGCCCGGGCGATGGCCGCCGACCCGCCGATCATGCTGATGGACGAGCCGTTCGGCGCGATCGACCCAATCGCCCGCGAGCGGCTGCAGAACGACTTCCTGCGCCTGCACCGCGAGGTACGAAAGACCGTCATCTTCGTCACCCACGACATCGACGAGGCGATCAAGATGGGCGACCGGATCGCGATCATGCGGGACGGCAACCTCGTCCAGCTGGCGACCGCCGACGACCTGCTGGCCGATCCCGCCGATGACTTCGTGGCCAGCTTCGTCGGCGAGGATCGGGGCCTCAAGCGCCTGCGGGTGCGATCGCTGTCAGATCTGGAGCTCGATCCTCCCCTTCCGGCGTCGGACCGCGACCGCCCCACCATCACGCGCGACACCTCACTGCACTACGCCCTCTCCAAGATGCTCGCCGACGGGACCAGGCAGATCGACGTCGTCGACGACCAGGGGACCCCGACCGCAAGCGTGCGCCTGGAGGCGATCACGCAGCTGATCGCGCCTGACCGTCCGGATCCGGCCGGATCTGTCTCTCGCCCGGAGCCGCCCGCGGACCAGTCGTGAGTCTCGCCCCCCCAGTGCTGCCGCTGGCCGCCGGCGGCCCGGTGATCCCCCACTTCGGCGGCGCGTCCAACTGCGTGGTCCAGAACCGCCAGTTCTGCGGCAGCTGGTTCACGCAGAACTTCAACACGGTGTTCGGGCCGCGTCTCGTGCAGCACATCGAGCTGACGGCGATCGCCGTCGGCGTCGGCATGGCGATCGCCTTCGCGGCGGCGATCTTCGCCTACCGGCAGACCTGGTTCGAGACCCCGTTCTCGCTGTTCTCGGCCTTCCTGTACGGAATCCCGGCGATCGCGCTGTTCGAGCTGCTCGTCCAGGTCACCGGGATCAACCGCCTGACGGCCGAGATCGGGCTCGTCTCCTACACCCTGCTGATCTTGTTTCGCAACATGCTCGCGGGCTGCGCGGCGTGCCCGACGCGACCATCGAGGCCGCGCGCGCGATGGGTCTCACATCCCGCCAGACGCTGGTGCGCGTCGAGCTACCCCTCGCCCTGCCGGCGATCATGGCCGGGATCCGGATCGCCACGGTGACGACGATCAGCCTCGCCACGGTGGCCGCCTACATCGGCGCCGGAGGGCTCGGCGAGCCGATCTTCGAGGCGATCCAGTCGGGCTTCAAGACCGAGTTCATCGCCGCCGGCGGCCTGGCGATCGCGCTGGCGATCGTCGTCGACGTGCTGCTCGTCCTGCTCCAGCGCGCGATCACGCCGTGGAGCCGCCGGAGGCTGCGAGCGTAGATGCGCACCGGCAATCCCCTCAGCTTCTTCTTCGACAACCTCAACCTGTTCGCGTCCAAGACCGGCGCGCACCTCGGTCTCTCGGTCGTCGCCATCGGCCTGGCGATCGTGCTCGCGATCCCCTCGGGGGTATGGCTGGGCCACCTGCACCGGGGGTCGTTCATCGCCATCAGCGTGTCGAACATCGGCCGTGCGCTGCCCAGCCTGGCTGTCATCTCGATCGGCATCGGGATCATCGGCATCGGCTTCTGGAACGTCGTCGTCGCGCTGATCATCCTCGCCGGTCCGGTGATCCTCACCAACGCCTACGTCGCCGTCGACGAGATCGATCCCGACGCTGTCCAGGCGGCCCGCGCGATGGGCATGACCCCGTTTCAGGTGCTGCGGCGGATCGAACTGCCGCTGGCGCTGCCGCTGATCTTCGCCGGGGTGCGAACCGCGACCGTGTACGTCGTGGCCACCGCCACCCTGGCCACGTTCGCCGGCGGCGGCGGCCTCGGGGACATCGTCGTCAACGAGCCCACCTACGGCACCGGCGGAGTGATCGCCGGATCGCTGTGGATCATCGTGCTGATCTTCGCCATCGACGGCCTGTTCGCGCTCGTTCAGCATCGCCTGACCCCCACCCCGTTGCGCCGCCCGAGCCGCCGGGCACGAGCGGCCGCCACGAGAGCCACCGGTTGGGAGACCGGTTGACGTCGCACAACCACCGAGGAGGATCACCCATGTCCACACCAACACCAGGCCGGAAACCGAGGCGCGCTCACCCCCGCACGAGGACCATCACGGCCCTGCTTGCGCTGCTCGCCACGGTGGCACTCGCCGCCTGCGGATCGAGCTCGAGCTCCAGCTCCAGCTCATCGTCGAGCTCCGGAGGCTCGGGCGCCACCAGCAGCACGGCCGCCTCCAGCTCGTCGGCCTCCGGCGGCGGCAGCATCACGCTGGGGACCAAGAACTTCACCGAGGAGTTCATCGTCGGCCAGCTGTACAAGCAGGCGCTCACCGCCAAGGGCTGCAAGGTCAACTACAAGGAGAACATCGGCGCCACCGAGGTGGTCGACAAGGCCCTCACCAGCGGGCAGATCGACGCCTACCCCGAGTACACCGGCGAGTCGGTGGCCACCGTCGCCGGGATCAACAAGAACGTCACCAGCGCCGCCCAGGAGTACAGCCTGGCCAAGCAGTTCTACGCCAAGCGCGGGCAGGTGATGAGCCAGATGACGCCGTTCTTCGACACCGACGCGATCGCCGTGACCAAGGCCTACGCCGCCAAGCACGGCCTCAAGACGACCGCCGACCTCAAGAAAGTGCCCCACTTCACGCTCGGCGCCCGGCCGGAGTTCCTCAACCGCGAGGAGGGCGCTCTGGGAATGAAGAAGGTCTACGGCGTCAAGAACTTCTCGTTCAAATCCCTGGCCCTCGGGCTGCAGTACCAGGCGCTTGACTCGGGCGCCGTGCAGGCGATCGACGTCTTCACCACCGACCCGCAGCTGGCGAGCGGCAAGTACGTGGTGCTCAAGGACCCGAAGAACATCTTCGGCTTCCAGAACATCGCGCTCGTCATCGACAAGAACAAGGTCAATGCCTGCCCCGGCCTGCTGACCACCGTCAACGGCGTCAACAAGCTGCTGACCACACCGGCGATCATCGCGATGAACAAGGCCGTCGCGATCGATCACCAGCAGGCGGCCGCGGTCGCCTCCGCGTTTCTGAAGGCCAACAAAGTCAGCTGAGACGTACCGATCGGGTGGCGGGGCGATGGCCCCGCCGCTTCGGTCAGATAGCCGACGGCACCGGGGGCGGGGCTAGGATCGATCGATGTGAGCGACTCGAATCAGGTGGTCCCCGGACGGCGTCAGCGTCTGCTGATCCTGGGCATCTGCTCGATGAGCCTGCTGATCGTCGGCCTGGACTCGACGATCGTCAACGTCGCCCTGCCGGCGATCCACCGCTCGTTTCACTCGGCCTTCTCGGGCCTGCAGTGGACGATCGACGCCTACTCGCTGGTGCTGGCCAGCCTGCTGATGCTGTCGGGCTCCACCGCCGACCGGCTGGGCCGCAAGCGCGTGTTTCAGGTCGGCCTGGCGCTGTTCTCGGTGGGCTCGCTGTTGTGCGCCGTCGCCCCCAACCTCGGGACGCTGATCGCCGCCCGGGTGCTGCAGGCGATCGGCGGCTCGATGCTCAACCCGGTCGCGATGTCGATCATCCGCAACGTCTTCGAGGAGCCGCGCGAGCGCGCCCAGGCGATCGGCGTCTGGGGCGGGGTGATCGGCATCAGCATGGCGCTCGGGCCGGTGCTCGGCGGCGCGCTCGTGGACTCCGTCGGTTGGCGGGCGGTGTTCCTTGTCAACGTCCCGGTGGGGATTCTCGCGATCATCCTCACTGCCCTGTTCGTGCCCGAGTCGCGCGCCGATCATCCTCGGCGGCTGGACCCGGTCGGCCAGATCCTCGTGATCCTCGGACTCGCGAGCCTGACGTACGCGATCATCGACGGCCCGACGGCCGGCTGGACGGCGGCGCGAACACTCATCCTGTTCGCGGTCTCGGCCGTCTCGTTCGCCGCGCTCGTCGCCTACGAGCTGCGCCGCCACGAGCCGCTGATCGAGGTCCGCTTCTTCCGCTCGGCGCCGTTCTCCGGGGCGACCGCCATCGCGGTGGCGATGTTCGCCGCCCTCGGCGGCTTCCTCTTTCTCAACACCCTGTATCTGCAGGACATCCGGGGCCTGTCGCCGTTCTCGGCCGGGCTCTACACGCTGCCGATGGCGGGGGTGATGCTGGTCGTCTCGCCGCTCACCGGCCGCTTCATCGGCAATCACGGCTCGCGGCGACCACTCGTCGGCGGCAGCCTCGCCCTGATCGCCAGCGGCGTCATCCTCGCCCAGCTCATGCCGCACACGTCGCTCGGCCTGCTGATCGTCGCCTACGTCCTCTTCGGGCTGGGGATGGGGATGATCAACCCGCCGATCACCAACACCGCCGTGTCCGGGATGCCGCCCTCCCAAGCAGGGGTCGCCGCCGCCGTGGCCTCGACCGGCCGCCAGATCGGCGCGACGCTGGGGGTCGCGGTGCTCGGCGCGCTCGCGGGCGGCGGTACGGCCGGCGCCCTCGGGCCCGGGTTCACGCGAGCCACCCACGTCAGCTGGTGGATCGTCGTGGGTCTCGGGATCGTGATCCTCTTCCTGGGAACGTTGACCACGGGCCAGTGGGCCAACCACACGGCGTCGGTGACCGCCGACCGCCTGCGCGAAGGCGGTCCCCAGGCTGCGCCGGCAGGCTGAGCCGCTCGATCAGCGCCCGGGGCCGGCGCTACCGTAGAGGAGTCGATGCAGCTCGTTCCCGGTCGCCCCAACGTCGAGCTGCGCCGCGACCGTGAGGGCCAGCCGACCGTCGTCCTCTCGTTTCCGTATGACCGCGCGCTCGTCGACATGGCGCGCTCGATCCCCCACCGGCGCTTCGACTGGGACACCCGCGAGTGGTCGGCCCCGGCCACCGACTGGGCGGCGCTCAAGGTGCTCGAGATGCTCGATCGCTACCCGGAGCTGGAGGCCGCCGCCGACGTCGGGACGTGGCTGACCGGCGTCACCGCGCGCTGGATCGGCCAGGTGTCGACAGCCCGTCACGACGGACGTGGCTGGTGGGCGCTGGCGACGCTCGCCGGGCCGATTCCCGAGGAGCTGCTCGCCGACGGGATCACGCACGAGGGGCGGCTGCTGGTGGAGCTCACACCGGAGGCCGCGCGGGTCCTGCGCGCGCAGCCGTCGGCGCGCCTGGACGCCGGCGCCGATCGCTGCCTGGAGATCGTCGAGCATGGCGGCGTGCCCGCGCCGGCGCGACTGGCGTGGTTTCGCAGCGTCGACGGCGAGCGCTTGCGCCTCGAGGTGTTATGGGATCCCGACATCGGCCTGGCCTTCGAGCAGCTGGCCGCATCCGAGGGCACCCGGGCGGTGCCGCTGGACGCGTGGGCCGTCGAGGAGCTCGACGCCTTCATCGCCCGCCACGAGGTCGAGGTGACCGGCCGCGCGCTCGAGGTCCTGGAGGAATTGCGCGCCGAGCACCGCCAGGCGGCCGGCGCAGTGCGTCGCTCACGCGCGACCGCGAGCGAGCCGATCGAACCGGCCGCCAGCGCGATCGGCGGCGAGCTCGCGCCGTTTCAGTGGGCGGCGGTCGACTACGCCCTCCAGGCCCGCCGGGTCTTCCTAGCCGACGAGCAGGGCCTGGGCAAGACCGTCGAGGCGCTGGCGGCGCTCGAGGCCGACGGGGCCTTCCCGGCGATCGTCATCTGCCCGGCGTCGATGAAGCTCAACTGGGAGCGCGAGGTCCAGCGCTGGCTGCCGCACCGCTCGGTGGCGGTGATCCACGGCCGCTGCGCCGTTCCGCCCCGGGGCGACATCACGATCCTCAACTACGAGATCGTGGCCGCACACCGCCAGGCCCTGACGCGGCCGCGCGCCCGGGCGATCGTCGTCGACGAGTCGCACTACTGCAAGAACCCCAGCGCCAAGCGCACGCAGGCGGTGCGTGCGCTGGCCGCGTCGGTGTCCCCCGACGGCCTGCGGCTGGCCCTCACCGGGACCCCGGTGCTCAACCATGCCGACGAGCTGATCGCGCAGCTGCGGGTCATCGATCGTCTCACTGATTTCGGCTCGGGCGCGCGCTTCTCGGCCCAGTTCCGCGGCCGGCTCAGCGAGGAACGGCTGCACTGGCACCTCCGACGCCACTGCTTCGTGCGCCGGCTGAAGGCCGATGTGCTCCCCCAGCTGCCGGCCAAGCGCCAGGTCGTCGTGCCGATGGCGCTCAACAACGACTCCGAGTACCGGCTCGCCGAGCGCGACGTGATCGCCTGGCTGCGTACCCAACCGCTCGACCTCTCGACGCTCAACGCCAAGATCGCCTCCACTCTGCGCGCGCAGCGCCTCGCGCAGCTGGGCACCCTGCAGCGCCTGGCGGCGCGCGGCAAGCTCGCCGCCGCGATGGCCTGGATCGACGACTTCCTCGCCTCCGGAGAGGCGCTCGTCGTCTTCGCCCGCCACATCGAGGTCCAGCACGCGGTGCTGCAGCGCTTCCCCGACGCGCTGCACCTGATGGGCGAGGACACGCTCGGCGCCCGCGAAGCGTCGATCGCTGCCTTCCAGAAGCCCGACGGGCCGCAGCTGATCGTCGCCGCCACGCGGGTGGCCGCCCAGGGGATCACGCTCACCCGGGCCTCGAACGTCGCCTTCCTGGAACTCGAGTGGACCCCGGCGATGCACGACCAGGCCGAGGACCGCTGCCACCGGATCGGCCAGCACGACGCCGTCACCGCCTGGTACCTGCTGGCCGCCTCGACGATCGACGAGACGATGGCGCGGCTGATCCAGTCCAAGCGCGCGACGGTCGCGGCGGTCACCGACGGGCGCACGCTGGAGAGCGGCGGATTGGTCGAGGCGGTGGTGCGTGAGCTGCGCGACGGCAAGCCGTTCGCCCACCTGCGCGCCGTCGGATGAGCACGGAGGTTCGCGGCGTTATCCTCGCGCCATGGCGAGCGCGCCCGTCAGAGCCCCGAACATCCACCCGGCCTGCCGCGACGTGCCGCGGATCAACGACGATGGCTTCGAGGAGCTGTGCCACCTGGTCACCGACGAGGATCCCGACACGGCGCTGTGCGGCAAGGACGTCACCGGCTATCCGTGGAACCCGCCCTGGCCGCGCTGCGAAGCCTGCCTGGCAATCGCCCGCGGCGAGCAGAACTGATCGGGTCGCCGACGCCAGCGGCCCACCGGTGTCCGGGGCCCCCTCGGGGCGTCCGGATCGCGGGCGAAGGTCTGACCGGAGACGACGGCGATCGCCGAGCCGCCCCCGATGAGCACCAGCGCGACGACGGGGATCGACGAGAGCGTACCGGCTCCGAGCAGGCCGGCGCCGATCAGCGCACCCCCGCCGATCCCGATCTGGAAGGCGACGACGTACAGCGCCGAGGCCGTGTCGGGCATCCGTGGGGCGACGCGCAGGACCGCGTTCTGCAGGCAGATCGGCAGCGCGGTGAAGCCCGCCCCCCAGGCGAGAGTCGCGCCGATCATGACCGCCGTCGAGTGACCGACGAGCGCGATCAGCGCCAATGCGATGACGACGGCGCCGCAACAGCTGAGCGTCGCCACGCGGGGCCGGAGGTCGGCAACGGCGCCCACCCCGGCGACCCCGGCGACCCCGGCGGCGCCATAGGCGAGCAGCACCGCCGACAGGCCTGTCCCGGTCAGGCCGGTGTGCGCGCGGACGATCGGAGCCAGGTAGGTGAAGGCGACGAACTGCCCGAGCGCGACGAGGAGCGTGACGGCGCAGACGACGAGCAGCCGTGGACGGCGCAACGCGCCGGTGAGGATCTCGCGCCGCCCCAGATGGGCCTCCCCGGATGGGATCGGCGGCAGCACCCGCCACATCCCGGCGACGACGAGTGCGGCGATGGCCCCCATGCAGACGACCGCCGCCCGCCAGCCGAGCAGCGCCCCGAGCGCGCTGACCAGCGGCGTACCGGCCACCAACGCCACCGAGTTGCCGGCGAACACGATCGCCGTCGCCCGGCCGAGCCGGTCGCGCGAGACGAGGGTCGCCGCCACTTGGGCGATCACCGACCAGAACACCCCGTGCGCCAGGGCCCCCACCAGGCGCGCGCCGAGCGCAATCGCGTAGCTGGGCGCAAGCGCGAGTCCGATCTGCGAGGCGACGAGCATCGACACGGTGGCGATCACCAGGCCCCGTCGGGGGATCCGCGAGGCGAAGATCGTCAGCGGGATCGCCGTCAGCGCGGCGACGCCGGCATAGGCCGTCATCAGCAGACCGACCGAGCTCTCCGTGACGCCCAGGCCGTGCGCGATCGGGCTGAGCAGCGCGATCGGCTGCGTCTCCGTGGTCACGAACACGAACGTCGCGGCGGCGAGCACGAACAGCTGCCGCGACGTCGCGGACGGCCGGCGAAGCGAGACGGTCAAGGACATCATTCGAATATACTCGCGGTTCGAGCAAAATCAATATGAACATTGAGTCAGACCGCGATCCTCACCCTTCCCGCGCCGCTGACGTCCTGCGCGCCGTGCACGCGCGCCCCGGGGTCTCCCGCTCGGAGATGGCGTCCCAGCTCAGGCTCTCCAGCGGCACCGCGTCTGACCTCGTCGCTCGCCTCGAGGCCGCACGGCAGCTGCGCCAGGGCGAGCCGGCCGTCACCGGCGCCCGTGGCCGCCCGACGCGAACCCTCTGGCCCCATCCGCAGGGGCCGCTGGTGGCGGTGGCGGCGATCGCCCACGAGGACTGGACGGTCGAGGCCGTCGAGCTGGGCGGCGGGATCGTGGCCCAGCTCGGCTCCCGCCACGATCGCGACGTCTCACGCGTGCTGCCCGCGATCGCCGACGCCCTCGCCGAACTGTGGTCAGCGCACTCCGACCGGTTGCGCAGCTTTGCCATCTCCGTGCCGGGAACGGTCAGCGGCACGCGGCTGATCCAGGCGGCCAACCTGGGATGGAGCAACGTGGAGCTCGACGTCGTCGGACCGCCGCAGTCGGCCGGTCTTCCGATCACGGCGTGCAACGACGCCACGTACTCGGCGATCGGCGAACTGACGCGCGGGGCCGCGACCGGCAGCGCGAGCTCGCTGCACCTGTTCATGGACTCGGGCGTCGGCGGCGCCCTCGTCGACGGCGGCCGGGTGACGACGGGCGCGCACGGGATGGCCGGCGAGTTCGGCCACATGCCGTTCGCCTCGCGTCGCTCACTGTGTCGGTGCGGCGCGCACGGCTGCTGGAACACCGAGCTGGAGGGCGCCGCGCTGGCGCGGGCCCTGGGGCTCGACGCACCGGTCGACGAGGTCAGCTTCAGCCGAACGGTCCTCGCCGACGCCCAGGCCGGCGATCGCCGGGCCCGTATCGCCGCCGAACGGGCAGCGGCCGCTCTGGGACGCGGGACCGCCGGCCTGGTCAACGCCACCGACGTCGAGCTCGTGGTCCTCGCCGGGGTGGCGGCCGAATTGCTGCACGCCGCCCCCGAGCGGCTGCACCGCGCCTACCAGGAGGGGCTGATGCAGACCCTGGCCGACCGGCCACCACCGCTGGTGGCCGGAGCGCTGGGCGATCGAGGCCCACTCGTGGGGGCGATGGAGGCGGCGTTCGAGCCGGTCCTCGCCCGCCCCTCGATCTAAGCCTGGATAAGTCGTCAGCCGCCGGTGGCCCGGCGGTAGCGCGCCACGGCCAGCGGTGCGAAGACCACGAGGATCCCGACCGCCCAGGCCACCGCGCCCCACTCGTAGTTGTGCGCGGGCGCCCCCGTCCAGAGCGCGCGCATCGCGTCGACCATGATCGTGAACGGGTTGACGCCGGCGAACCACTTCAGCGGCTCGGGCATCGTCGCCGGCGGTACGAACGCCGAGGAGATGAAGGTGAGCGGAAAGATCGTGATGAACCCGACCGACTGGGCGGACTCCGGCGTCGAGGCGATGAGCCCGGCGAGCGCGAACACCCACGAGAAGGCAAAGCCGATCAGCAGCGCCAGGCCGAAGCCGGCGATCACCGACAGCACACCCGTCTGAAACGAGAAGCCGACGATGACGCCGGTCACGACGAGCACGACGACTGTCAGGGCGTTGGTGGCCACGTCGGCCAGCGTGCGGCCGGCGAGCAGGGCCGGGCGGGCCATCGGCAGTGACCGAAAGCGGTCGATCAGCCCCTTGTGCAGGTCGTCGTTCAGGCCCAGGGCGGTGACGAATCCTCCGAAGGCGATCGTCTGCACGACGATCCCGGGGATCAGGAAGTCCACGTAGGGAACGCCGCCGGTCTGGATCGCGCCGCCGAACACGTAGCGAAACAGAAGCGTGAACATGATCGGCTGGACGGTGAAGGCGAGGAGCAGCTCGGGCCGGCGCGGCAGCCGGATCAGGTTGCGCTCGGCGATGATCAGGGTGTCGGTGACGAGCCGCCTCATGCTGTCGCCTCCGCCTGCGCTTCCTGCGCCTCGCCTGGCTCCTCGGCCGCGTGGCCGGTGAGCGACAGAAAGACGTCGTCCAGCGTGGGACGGCGGACGTTGACGTCCTCCACCCCCACCCCCGCGCCGGAGAGCAGCTTCACCGCCTCGACGAGCACGCCCCGGCGCGAGCGGACCGGCACGCTCACCGTCGCTCCCCGGTTGGTCACCTCGCCGTCGGCCATCGGCTCCAGCGCGCGGATCGCCGCCGGGGCGTCGCCCTCGTTCTCGAGCGAGACCTCAACCCGCTCGCCGCCGACACGGTCCTTGAGCTCGTCGGAGGTTCCCTGGGCGATCACCTGGCCGTGATCGATGACGACGATCGAGTCAGCCAGCCGATCGGCCTCGTCGAGATACTGCGTGGTCAGCAGCACCGTCGTGCCTTCCGCGACGAGGCCCTCGATCGTCTCCCACAGGCCGATTCGGCTGCGCGGGTCAAGGCCGGTCGTCGGCTCATCGAGGAACAGCACCGGCGGCTTGGCGACGAGCGCAGCCGCCAGGTCGAGCCGCCGGCGCATGCCACCCGAGTAGGTGCTCGTCGCACGGTCGCCGGCGTCGACGAGGTCAAAGCGCGCAAGCAGCTCCCGGCCGCGTGCCTTGGCCTCCCGGCGCGAGGCCCCGTATAGCCGCCCGACCATGGTCAGGTTCTCCAGACCGGTCAGGTTCTCATCGATCGCCGCGTACTGCCCGGCCAGCCCGATTCGGTGGCGCAGGGCGGCGGCGTCGGCCACGACGTCGAGGCCGACGACGGTCGCCGTCCCCGAGTCGGGCGTGAGCAGCGTGGCCAGCACGCGCACGAGCGTCGTCTTGCCGGCGCCGTTGGGGCCGAGCAGCCCGAGCACCGTGCCGGTGCGAACCTCCAGATCGACGCCGCCGAGCGCGCGCACGTCTCCGAACGCCTTGACCAGACCGCGCACGACGATCGCCTGTTCGGCCGAGCCGTTTCCCGCCATTCCCTGGCACGGTACGCGATCACGCGGCGGCTCAGCGGGTGCCCAAGCGCAGCTGGCCGTCCACCCGTTTCTGGATGTCGGCCACCGCCCGGAACGCCTCCTTGAGCTGCGTGCGCCGCAGCGGGCTGAGTTCGTCGGGGGCGATGTAGTCGTCAGGCGCCTCCTCGGCCCGAAGCTGGCGCACCTGATGCTCGAGGCGCACGTTGTTGATGAGCGTGAACGCGTCGGCCAGCGTGTGGGCGTCGGCCACCGAGAGCGTTCCGGCGGCGCTGGCGACCCGCAGGCGCTCCGCCGTCGAAGCGCTGGTCACCCTCGCCGACATCGCGGCCCAGCGCGCGAGCGCGACGATCGGGATCGACCCGCCCCGCTTGAGGTCCAGACGCCCGCGGTGCTCGCCGGAGTGCTCGACGACGAGGCCGCGGAGAAAGCCGGTCGGCGGACGCTGGGAGAGGGCGAAGCGCGCCAGCAGCCGCAGCAGTGCGGGATGGTCCGGCGCCAGCGCGAACGTGTCGGCGACCGGAGTGCCGGTATGCACTCCCCACACGGGGCGGCTGTCGACGACCACCGAGGACAGCACGAGCGCCTTCTCCTGCGTCGGATCAGACAACCAGCTGCGGGCCTCTCGCTGCCACGAGTGCACCGAGCGCACGAACGCCGGCGAGGACGCATTGACGCCATGCTCGTCGAGACGCAACCCGCACGCCTGCAGGCCGTCGAGCACCCGCCGGCCGACGGCCGCCAGCCGGTCACGGACGGTGTCGTCCTCGGAGAAGAACACGATCGCCGAGTCCAGGTCGGAGCTGGGCAGCGCCTCGCGGCGCGCCTGGCTGCCCATCGCCAGCCACGCGAAATCGACGCCGACGCGGTCCGGACGCGCCTCGCCCAGCTCCAGCATCCGGCGGGTGAGCGCGTCGACGCACAGTGCGTAGACGGCCATCACGTTGGCCGCGGCGACCTGCGCCTCGTGCAGGGAGATGACCATCGGCCTGACCTCGCGGGCCACGTCGGCCAGCTCGCGCGGACTGGCCGCAGCGGCGATGCGCCGGCGCAGGTAGAACCACGACCGCGTCCGGGCCGCCACCAGGTCCATGTCCTCGATCACGCCCAGGAGCTCACCCGTGGCCGACACGACCGGCAGGTGGCGCAGCCCGCGATCGAGCATCTCCAGCAGCACGTCGCCGGCCGGCCGGTTCGCGCTGCACGTATACGCAGGCGCGGACATCGCGACCGACACGGGCGCGTCGCCGCCGAGTCCGGCGGCGACCACCCGCATGCGCAGGTCGCGGTCGGTGAGGATGCCCAGCCCGTCAGTGGGATTGGCGGGGTTCGATACCACGACGGTCGCGTTGGCGCCGGCATCGCTCATCCGCTCGGCGGCATCGCGGATCGACGTGTCCGGCGTGCACACGACGGCCGGCGAGCGCAGCAGGCTCGCCACCGGCTCGTCGGCCACGTTGGAGCCGGCCTCGCGGGCGAGTACGTGCAGGTCGGTCGGCTGGGCGAGCAGCGATCTCGTCACGTAGCGCAGGCCCTCGGGGACCGCCAGCACCTCCTGGGCCAGCTCCATCCGCACTCGGTAGCAGGTCGTCGACTGGGCCGCGCGGGCCTCGAAGCCGGTCGGCAGGCCCGACAGCATCGAGGCGTGGCCGAACATCTCCCCCGGACCGATCAGGTCAAGCACGCGCTCGTCGGAGACGATCTCGACCGCGCCCGAGCGCACGATCCGCAGGTGCGCCGGCGGCTCGGCCCCCTCGGAGAAGATCGTCGCGCCCGCCGGGTATTCCTCCACCTCGGCGGCGGTGGCGACCCGGGCGACGTCGCGCGGGTCCAGAGCGTCGAACGGCGGATGCTCGCGCAGGAAGCGCGCGATCTCCGGCGCCGACGTCAGGCCGCTGCCGTCACGGCGGTCGTTGCCGCGTCCTGCTTGATCATGTCCGCGCATTTCTCGCCGATCATCATCGTCGTGATGCAGGGGTTGATGGCCGGCAGGAACGGCAGCGCGGAGCCGTCGCAGACGCGCAGGTCCTGGACCCCGCGGACCCGCAGCCGGGCGTCGAGCACCGCCTCGGGATCGGAGTCCGGGCCCATGTGGGCCGAGCACGCGGGGTGATAGACGGTGTTGTGCGTCTTGTGCATGTAGTCGATCAACTCGTCGTCTGACTGGGCGTCGGGCCCGGGGGCCAGCTCGGCGCCGGCCCACTCCGACATCGCCGGCTGGGCGACGATCGTGCGCGCCAGGCGCATGCCGAATGCCATCACGCGCTCGTCGTGGCCGTCGGGATCGGTGAAATACCTCGGGTCGACCCGGGCGCGATCGCGGTAGTCGGGCGAGCGCAGACGAACCGTGCCCCGCGACCGCCCGCGGCAGACGTTGGGCGTCAGGCAGAAGCCGTTCTCGGTTGTCGGATAGCCCCACCGGGCGGTGTTCATGTCAAACGGCACCGACCCGTAATGCATCATCAGGTCGGGCCGGTCCAGACCCTCCTCGGAGGTCGAGAACAGGCCGATCTCCCACCACTGCGTCGACTGGCGGACCATCGGGCGCTTGGCGTCCCACTGGACGATCCCCTCGACGTGATCGTCGAGGTTGGCGCCGACGCCCGGGGAGTCGACGAGGACGGGAATGCCAAAGTCCTGGAGGTGATCGCCGGGCCCCACACCGGAGAGCATGAGCAACTTGGGGGTATCGATCGCCCCGGCGGAGAGGATCACCTCGCGGCGGGCGGTGACGCTCGCCTGGGTGAGGATGTCAGGCGTCAGGTACTCGACGCCGGTCGCGCGGCCGCCCTCGATGACGACGCGCTTGACCCAGCAATGCGTCCGGACCTCGAGATTCTTGCGGCTGTCAAGGATCGGATGTAGGTAGGCATGCGAGGCCGACATCCGCGTGTTGTCGGTGGAGGAGTTGATCTGAAACCAGCCCGCGCCGTTGGTGACCGTGTGGCCCTCGTTGAAGCGGCTGGTCGGTAGCCCGGCTTGGGCCGCGGCCTGGAGGATCGCCACGCCGCAGGGATCCTCGGGCGGAATCGTCATGATGTTGACTGGCCCGCTTCGCCCGTGATGGTCGCCGGGGCCGTCGTTGGTCTCCAGCCGGGCGATGAGCGGCCAGCAGTCGGCCGAGCTCCAGCCCTCAAGCCCGCTCTCGGCCCACTCGTCGAGATCCTCCTTCGGGGTCCAGAAGGCGATGCACGAGTTGTGCGACGAGCACCCGCCGAGGACTTTCGCGCGGGCATGTCGCAGGAAGCTGTTGCCCTTCTCCTGGGGTTCGACCAGGTAGTCCCAGTCATAGCCGCTGTCGAGCAGGAACATCCAGTCGCCGAGCTTGAGGACCGCTTCGTCGTCGACGTCGGAGGGCCCCGCTTCGATCAGCAGCACGCTGACGTTGGGATCCTCGCTGAGCCGCGCGGCGAGGACGCAGCCGGCGGTCCCGCCGCCGGCGATGACGTAGTCGAATTCGCCGGCGGCGATCACGGCGCCACCTCGCCCATGGGCGTCTCGTCGGGCAGCGTCGGCACCGCGGCCGCATGCTCGCGGAGCACCTCGATCGGCTTGCGGCGATAGACCGCGAAGTAGTACGCCGTGCCGATCAGGAACACGATCCCGATGAACAGGACGGCAATCCACTGCCAGTACCAGTGGGCGGGGATGATGTGGCCCGAGGAGTCCTTGGTGCCGGCCAGCGAGTCGTAGACGGCGGAGCGGGGCCAGGCGATGTTGATCGCCACGACCGCGCCGTAGACGACGGCGACGAGGTTGACGAGGAAACCCCAGCGGCCGAGCGAGAAGTACGGGCCGTGCTCGGCGCGCGGCCAGGTGCCCTTGATGCGCCGGACCAGCATGCCCACGGTCACCCCGAGATAGGCGATGTAGAACATGACGATCGCCACCGAGGTCAGCGCCACGAACGCGCTGTTGTTGCTGATGTTGATGGCGAGGATGACCAGGGCGAGAAAGCCGACGACGAGGGCCGGGACGACGGGGACCCGGCGCGAGCCGGAGACCCGCGCGATGTGGGTACCGAAGGGCAGCCGCCCGTCGCGCGCCATCGCGAACAGCAGCCGGATGCAGGCGGCCATGACAGCCAGCGTGCACACCGTGATCGCGATCGCCGAGTCGACCAGGAAGATGTTGCCCAGCGTGTTGCCGAGCGCCTGCTTGATGATGAAGGGCAGGCCGAGCAGACCGATGTTCGGATCGTGGATGTTCTTGACGGTCATCAGCGCGAAGATGATCAGCAGACCGCCGATGATCGACGCGGTGATCAGCGCGCGGATGATCGCCGGAGGCGCCGTGCGGCGCGGGTCGTTGGTCTCCTCGGCGAGCGTGCCCGCCGTGTCGAACCCGTACATGACGTAGGCGCTCATGATCCCGCCGATGATGAAGGCGCCGAAGTAACCCCAGCTATGGCCCTTGCCGAGCCCGAGGGTGTGGAACACGATGCCCGGCCCACGGGTGAAGTGGAAGATGAGCAGGATCACGAGGAGGGTGGCCCCGATCAGCTCGGCCATCACCCCGAAGTTGTTGATCCGGGCCATGATCTTGACCCCGGCCATGTTGATGAGCGTTCCGAAGACAACGAGGATCGCGCCGAGCAGGAGCGCGTTCTGCGCGCCGCCCTTGGTCACGTACGTGCCGGCGTCAGCGCTCGATCCGAGGATCTGGAACTTGGTGGTCACCTGGGGCAGCACGACCTGCCAGGCGACGGCCACCGCCGCCACGGTGACGATCGAGCCGACGACATAGATCCAGCCCGTCATCCACGCGGAGAAGTCACCGGCGACGCGCTTTGACCAGTTGTAGACCGAGCCGGCGAGCGGGTACTGGCCGGCCATCTCGGCGAAGCACAGCGCGACCATCATCTGGCCGCCGAGGACGATGAACCACGTCCACCACACCGCGGGGCCGGCGAACAGGAAGCCGAACGCGAACAGCTGGATGACGCCGGTCAGGATCGAGATGTAGGAAAAGCCGGCGGCGAACGACGAGAAGTTGCCCAATGAGCGGTCCAGCTCCTGCTTGTAGCCCAAGCCGGCCAGCTCGTCGCTGTCGCCGGCACTCGGACTCCGCGGCTCGTCTACGGTAGCCATCGATCACCCTCCCCTTCCGCGGCTTTCGGCCGCGGTGGTCGAACCTGATTGCGCGCCTGGACGGCGGCGCCCTGGGATCGTCTCAACACATTGACCCGGTCGGAATCCGGCTGTTATATATCAGTCGTCTGACCATGTCAACGAGCCCGCGAATGGGCTGAGGGATGGAGCCGATGGTCACCGAGCAGATGTTCCTCGCCGGTGAGTGGCGCGCCAGCGCGACCGCCGAGACGTACAACACGACCAGCCCCGCGACGGGTGAGACGATCGCCCAGATCCCCCGGGGAGACCGCGATGACGCGGTCCGGGCGATCGGGGCAGCCCGCGAGGCTGCCGGGGGCTGGGAGCGGATGGGAGCCTTCGAGCGCGGCGCCAAGATGCATGCCGTCGGCGACATCATCGAGTCTCGGCGCGACGAGCTGGCGCGTACCTTGACCCTCGACCAGGGCAAGCCGCTGCGGGCCGAGGCCTACGACGAGGTCGACGAGCTGGTCGAGTACTGGCGGATGGCCGCCGAGGACGCCAAGCGCCTGGGCGGCGAGCTGCCCAACTCGTTCTCCGCCGGCAAGCGCGTGCTGCTGACTCGCCGCGCGCGCGGCGTGGTCGGCGTGATCAGCCCGTGGAACTGGCCGTACACGATGCCCGCCGAGCTGATCGCCCCCGCGCTCGCCTGCGGCAACGCCGTCGTGTGGACGCCGGCGCCCTCGACCGCCGTGTGCGCGGTCGCGCTCGCCCGCTGCATCGCCGACGCCGACCTGCCGCCCGGCACGTTCAACCTCGTCACCGGCCCCGGCCCGGTCGTCGGCGACGAGATCGCGCGCAACCCGGGCGTCGACGGCGTCGGCTTCATCGGCTCGACGGGCACCGGGCGGCAGGTCGCGGCTGCCGCCGCCGGCAAGGCGACGCTGCTGGAGATGGGCGGTAACGGCCCCGTCGTCGTGCTGGCCGACGGCGACGTCGACGCCGCGGTGGCGGCGACGCTGACCGCCTGCTTTCTGTGCGCCGGCCAGAGCTGCACGGCGGGCGAGCGGATCCTCGTGGCGCGCGCCGTCTACGACGAGTTCGTGGAGAAGCTGGCGCGCGCCGTCACCGAGCAGATCGTGCTCGGCGACCCGTTCGACGACGTCACGACGATGGGGCCTCTGAACAACGAGCCCGTCGCCGCCAAGATGGACGAGCACGTCGCCGACGCGGTCGGTCGCGGCGCCGATGTGGTCAGCGGGGGCGCGCGGGCGGCGGCGTTCCCGACCGACCTCTACTGGGAACCGACCGTGTTGACGGGGGTCCCCGCGGACGCCCGGGTGGCCACCGAGGAGACGTTCGGCCCGGTGGCGCCGGTGGTGGCCATCTCCGACCTGGACGAGGCCATCGAGCTGACCAACCGCTCCCCCTACGGGCTGCTGGCTGCGATCTTCACCGCCTCGTTGTCGGACGGGCTGCGGTTCGCCGACGAGGTCTGCACCGGCTGGGTCAACATCAACGAGTCCTCCAACTACTGGGAGGCGCACCTGCCCTTCGGCGGGCGGGCGGGGTCCGACAGCGGCATCGGGCGCGTCGGCGGCAACCACGTGATGCAGTCCTTCACCGAGCTGCAGACGATCACGATCACCCCGGACGCGCGGCGGCGCTGAGCTCGCGGACGCTCCGGATCGCTCAACACCCTCTGCCGGCCAGCGCGATCCGGAGTGTTACAGGACCGAGCGGATCTCGCGCTCGAAGGTGTCGATGTGCTCGGCGACGATCGCCCGGGCGCGGTCGGCTTCGCCACCGGCGATCGCGCGCAGCAGCCCCTCGTGCTCGTGGACGCGGGTGAACAGGTGCGGCAGGCGATCGAGGACGAGGTACCAGATGCGCAGTGACAGGTTGAAGTAGCGACCGAGTGTCTCCTCGAGGTACGGGTTGCCCGTGCAGCGGTGCACGAAGCGGTGCACGCGCGCGTCGAGCTCCATCAGCGCGGCCACGTCGTCCGAGCCGCGGCTGTCGTCGACCACCTGAAGGAGCTCGTCGAGCTCGGCCCGCTGGGCGGGGGTGATCCGCTGGGCCGCGCGGTAGGCGGCGTGTCCCTCCAGCTGTGTGCGCACATCGGAGATGTCGGCCAGATCGGTGATGTTGATCTCCGACGCGAACGTGCCCCGGCGCGGGAAGACCGTGACGAGGTTCTCCAGCGCCAGGCGCTTGATCGCCTCCCGCACGGGCGTCCGCCCGATGCCGAGCTCGCCGCCCAGCCGGTCCTCGTCGATCGGCGCTCCGGGGGCGATCGCCAGGGTGACGATGCGGTCGCGCAGGTCGGCATAGGCGCGATCGGCGAGCAGCGCGCGCGGCTGCGAAGTCTGGGTGCTCACATTCCGTCTCTCCCCCGGCGGGCCGGCCGCCGCCCGAACGGTGATATATGAGTCATCGTTCAGGAGTCTACCGGTCGGCCCCTGTGGCCGCCACCGGTCAATGCCGGTAGCGGAACCGCGCGACCGTCGACCCCCGACCGTGGCCGGCGAAGTAACTCTCGACGGTCTGCACTGACACCGGCACCCGGAGGCCGGCCGCCCCCGGCGGCGATAGCGCCCTGAGAAACTGGGTCGCACCGCAATCGAGAGCTGCCGTCCCCGGCCGGAAGCGAAGCGCCGCCCGGCGACCGAACCAGACGCCGAGCGGACAGCCCAGGTTCGCCCCGGCGACCGTGGTGTGAGTGCCACCCGCCGCGGCGCCTGTGGCCGGCGTCACCGATGTGACCGACGGATCGCCCGGGGCATACAGCCACAGGCGGTCCCGCCGGCTGGGTCTGCTGCAGCCGCTGACCGTGCACGCGAGGACGTCGACCCGGCCGGGCGTCTGGGCGACGGTCGTCGTCTCCACCGCCGACGCGCCCGCCACGCGGTAGGCGTACTCGGTGCCCGCGGAGAGTCCCCGCGGCGCGATGAACTCCAGCGGGCCCGCCAGCTGCCCGGCCAGGCCGCGCCCGGTGATCCGGATCGGCGTGCCGCCGGCGTCCGAGGCCCCCGAGACGCCGTGCAGCGTCACCCGGCTGACGAGGCTGGCGACGCCCGTGACCTGCGGGACACCCGCGTAGACGGCATGCGCCGCCGGCGACTGGCCGGCGAGCGTCTTGACGCTGACCCGGACCCGCCTCCGGTCGAGCGTGCGTCGCTGCCCCGGCGCCTTGATCTGGATCTTCGTCCCCGAGAGGTACGCGTAATCGATGACCTGGGAGGCGGCCCGGCCCGGGGCGCCGAAGTCGGCCCAGTCGAGGACGAGCGGGTTCAGGCCGCGCCCGTGAATCGTGATCACCGTGCCCCCGGCCTCGCTGGCGAAGCTCGCCGGCCCGGCCGAGGTCGAGATCGAGGTGATGCGCGGCGCCGGCACGTAGTCGTACTCGTCGGGCGCCGTGACCCCCTCGCAGCCGCAGCCCGGCGGCAGCTTGGTGTCGCCGAGCGCGTCGGTGGCGATCGCGCCCTCGTAGGGTGCCGGGATCCGGTCGGTGACGCTCGCGCCGTGGGCGTTGATCACACGCACCGCCACCTGGCAGATGTCGTTGGCCGCGGTCTGCCCACGGTAGGCGAACGTGGTCGGCAGCGGCGCGCACGCCGTGGCCGGAGAGAACGCGGGCGGCGTCGCGACGATCCGCCCGGGACCGGTGACGCGGAAGCTGGGCGCCGGGACGCCGCCGAAGGTCACCGCGGTGGCGCCGCGCATGCCCGACCCGAGGATCGCCACCGGGCGCGGAGCGTCGCGCCGGCCACCCGAGGGAGCGATCGCGTCGATCGTCGCGATCGGGCCGGCCGGGCTCGAGTCGACGTAGTTAAAAGTCGACGCTGGACCGGGGGCGCTGGCCTGCCCGTCACGGGAGACGACGATCACGTTCGCCCGTCCGGCGCCGTTCTGGGGCGCGGGCGCCGCGGGCGCGACGAGCTCACGCGCCGGCGGAAGCGTGATCACGATCGACGTCGGGCTGACCACCCGGAAGCTGCGCAGGCGTCGCGTGCCGACCTGCACGGAGCTCACGCCGCGGCCGAACCCCGACCCGGTGACGGTCACCTGCTGGCCGCCGCTGACGTCACCCTCCGCAGGGGAGAGGTGCGCGACCGCCGGGCGGGGCGCCCGTGCGCTCGCGCACAGGTAGTAGGCGAGCCCGGCCGTGCCCCCGGGGCCCGTGAGCTGCGGCGAGCCCAGCCCGGTGGCCATGTCGTAGCCGGAGCGAGCCGGGAACACGCGGGTGCCGGCGAGCCCGTTGACGTCGTTGTTGCCGGTGGTGATGTCGTGAAACGACGACCGGTAGCGGGCCGGGTCGGAGGCGAGCGCATACAGCTGCGGGGAGACGAACCCCACCCCGCTCCGGGTCGACGTCGCCGCGGCGCACGCCGGCGAGGCGTTGACGAGCGCGAGCGTCGCCGCCCACAGCGGGGCCGAGGACGAGGTGCCGCCGGTGGTCGTCCAACCGTCCTTGGAGAAGCTCGTGCCGGCATAGCTGCGGCTGTAGACGCTGATCGAGCCCGTGTAGGGGTCGGCCTCCGCCGACACGTCGGGGAGCAGACGGCAAGCAACCGGCCCCGCCACCCCGGGCGCGGGGCTCGCACCGGCGGCGGTCGTCCGGCAGAACCCCGGCGAGTAGCCGAACGCCCGCTGGACGGCGTTGGCACCGCGATAGTCGGCACCGCCGGGAAAGGCGATCCCCGGCACGCGGGACGTCCGCTGCCAGGCCGGCATCTGCCAGGACTGGGAGATCCCGCCACCGCCGGAGCCGCCCCGGGGCCCGCCGTTCCACGCCTGCTCGAGCGGAGGCTGGCGGGCGTCGTCGATGGCGGTGCCGCCGACGGCCACGACGTAGGGCTGGGAGGAGGGGTCGTCGACCGAGACGGGGTCCTGGCCCTTGGCCGGTATCGGCTTCTGGCTGGTGTTGCAGTCGTCTGACCCGTTGTCGCCGGCGGCGCTGAACACCGTCTGTCCCTGGGCGGCGGCCTGCTGGAAGAGCACGTTCTCGGCCTGCTGGATCCCGGGCTGCCCGTGCTGGACCGACTGCTCGCACAGGCCCCAGCTGGTGCTGATGACCCGATCGCGGTCGGCGTTGACGATCGCCGCGTACTCGTTGAGCGAGTCGTAGTCGGTCGGGTTGGCCCCGGTGTAGGGGCCCTCGTAGACGTCGATCGTCGCCCCCGGCGCCAGCGCCGAGACGTCCTCGACGTCGAGGCTGGCCTCGCCGGTCCCCGGGCCGGTCGGCTGGCCGCCGTCGACGGGGATGATGTGCAGGCGTCGCTGCATCGCCGCCGCCTGGGCGGCCCCGAAGTAACAGGTGTCGAACGTCCGGATGTCCGAGCGCAGAAACGGCTCGTTCTCGTAGATCGCGATGTGCTGGCCGGCCCCGCGGTCACCGGCCGCATAGAGCCCGAACGCCCCGTAGGCGTGAGCGATCTGGTCGTTGGTGAGCCCGTCGGCGGCGACGCTGGCGGCCCGCGCCGCCCGGCAGGCCCGGGGCGAGCCGGCGGGATGGCTGACCGCCGCCGCGTGCGCGGCCCGATGGCGGGCGACCTGCGACGGCGCCGGGTGGGGCACGCCGGCGGGCGCCGCGTGCGTTGTCGTCCCCGGCCCGACGACGGCCGCGACCGGACCGGAGAGGCCGGCGAGCACCGAACGCCGGGCACCTGCGGGCCGCGCCATCGCGCTCACGGAGGTGGCAGGTCCGGAGAACGGAATGAGAATCCGGCTCGCCGACACGACGCCGACCCGCAGTCCGCGGGCGCGCAGCTGGACCGTGATCGCGGCGACGGCGGCGGCCGTCGGGCCGAAGCGCGCGGCGAACTCGCCGGGCGTCAGATACCGGCCGTAGCTCGCCGAGCGGCGGTCGCTGACGGCGGCGATGAACCGCTGGAGTCCCGCCGGGTCGCGGGGGCGCAGGACGACGGCACCCTGCATCCGGGTCGACCGCGAAGCGGCGATCGGCGCCCGTACACCGAGCCCGAGCGCCACGATTACCGCCAGCCCGACTGCGATCCCGGCCGCTTTCACGCCCGGAAGTATGCGTTAGTCGCCGAGTTCGGCGCGGCGGCGGATCACGAACTCCCGCAGCTCGGCGTCGACCGCGTCGTCGATCGGCGGCTTCTCGTACTCCTCAAGGGTCTTCTTGTAGATCTCCCCGGCGCGGGCGGTCGTGTCGCGGGCGCCCTTCTTCGTCCACCGATCGAAGTTCTCGGTCGAGGAGAGCAGCGGGCGGTAGAAGCACTCACGGAAGCGCTCGAGCGTGTGGGCGGCGCCGAGGAAGTGGCCGCCCGCCCCGACCTCGGTGTGGGCGTCGAAGGCCAGCGACGCCTCGTCGATCTCCAGCGGCGTGAACTCGTGGCGCAGCTCACGCAACAGCTCGACGTCGACGATGAACTTCTCGTAGCAGGAGACCAGGCCGCCCTCCAGCCAGCCGGCGGAGTGCATCACGAAGTTGGTGCCGGCCAGAAATGTCGGCAGCAGCGTCATCAGCGACTCATAGGCGGCCTGGGCGTCGACCGTCTGTGAGGCGTTCAGGCCTCCGCCGCCACGCCACGGCAGGTTGAAGTGACGGGCGATCTGGCCCGTGCAGAGCACGCCGATGCCTGACTCCGGCGTGCCGAAGGCCGGCGATCCCGACTGCATGTCGGTATTGGAGAGAAACGATCCGAAGACGACTGGAGCTCCCGGCCGGATCAGCTGGGCAAGCGCGATCCCGGCGAGTGCCTCGGCCATCTGCTGCACGAGCGTGGCCGGCAGGGACACCGGCGACATCGCCCCCATCAGCAGAAACGGGGTGATCACGACCGCCTGGTTGGCCTTGACGTACTCGAACATCGCGCCCAGCATCCGGTCGTCGTAGCGCAGCGGGCTGTTGACGTTGATCAAGGAGATCGATGCCGGGGCGCGCTCGATCGCCTCGCGCCCTCCGAACAGGATCTCCCCCATCCGGATCGTGTCGGCGGCGTTGGGCCCGGAAGTGACCGAACCCATGTACGGCTTGTCGGAGAACGTCTGCAGCGCGTAGACCATGTCGAGGTGGCGCGAATCGAGCGGCCGGTCCTCGGGCTCGCAGATCGTGCCGCCGGGCGAGTCGAGCTCCGGGAAGGCCTGGGCAAGGCGCACGAGGTTCTCGAAGTCGGCCATCTTTGCGTCCCGGCGCACGTCGCCCTCGCGGATGAACGGACACCCGTAGACGGGCGCGAACACCATGTTGTTGCCGCCGATATGCGCGCTGTTGGCGGGATTGCGCGCTTGCAACTCGAATTCCCGGGGCGCCTTGGCCACCTGCTCGAGGATCCACTCGGGGTCGAAGCGCACCCGGTTCTCGTCCTCGACGATCTGGCCGGCCCCGCGCAGCAGCTCGATCGCCTCGGGCAAGAGGAACTCGATCCCGAGCTCAGACACGATTCGCCGCCAGCCCCGGTCGAGGGTTGCCATGGCGTCCTCGGAGAGGATCTCATAGCGGGGCATGTTGTTGACGAACATGGGCTGCCTCCTCTTCTCACTTCGCGGCCACGATCCAGGCGCTTGACGCCAGGCCAGACGCGCCTAATATATCTACCGTGGAACAACAGTTTCAAATTTCTCCGCCGGGCGGCTCGCCCGCGACCGCTGTCAAGGGTACGACTGCCATCGACCGCGGAGCCGAGCTCCTCGTGCGCGTCCTGGAGTCGGCCGAGCCGGTGGCGCTGGCGGACCTCGCCTCGGCCAGTGGGATCCCCAAGTCGACCGCCTCGAGGCTGCTGAGCGCGCTCGAACGCCAGGGCCTCGTCGAGCAGGACGGCGAGCGCGGCCGGCTGCGCCCGGGTCCGGCGATCCTGCGCGTGGCCGAGCGCAACCTGCTCGAGCGCAATGTCGTGGAGCTCGCTGCGGCCTCCCTGGACGCGCTGGGCCAGTTCAGCGGCGAGACGATCAACCTGGCCGTCCCCGCACGTCAGGGCGTCGAGCACATCGCCCAGGTGGAGAGCCGTCACTTCCTCGGCGCCGGCCAGTGGCTGGGGCGCTCGGTCGACTATCACTGCACGGCCGTCGGCAAGGTCTTCATGGCCTTCGGACGGGCGACGGTCGCAGCCGCCCCGCTGGCCAAGCTGACCCCGCAGACGGTCACCTCGCCGACGCGACTACGCGCCGAGCTCGAGACGGTCCGTGCCGAGTCCTTCGCGACGGCCATCGACGAGCTCGAACTGGGCCTCGCGGCGATCGCTGCGCCGGTGCTCGGCGCCGGCGGGGAGGTTGTCGCCGCTCTTTCCATCTCCGGGCCAACGACCCGCATGACCGACGCGCGGATCGCCGAGCTCAAGCCGATCCTGATCGATGAGGCGGGGAGCCTGAGCCGCCGCCTCGGCCACCACCAGCAAGGAGCACACGCCGCATGACGCACGAGGAGATCCTGCAGCTGCTGTACGACGAGACGCTGATCGGTAACGCCCCCGCCGTCAAGGACGGCGTGAACGACGGACTCGAGGACGGCCTGGAGCCCGAGCGGATGCTGTATGACGCGCTGATCCCATCCCTGGAGGAGGTCGGTGCCCGCTTCGAGCGCGGCGACTACTTCGTGCCCGAGATGCTGATCGCGGCCCGTGCCATGCAGGGCGCGCTGGACATCCTGCGCCCGCTGCTGGCCGAGACCGACAGCCAGCAGGTGGGGACGTTTCTGATGGGCACGGTCAAGGGCGACGTCCACGACATCGGCAAGAACCTCTGCAACATCATGCTCGAGGGCGCCGGCTTCACCGTGATCGACCTCGGTGTCAACGTCCCGCCGGAGAAGTTCATCGAGCAGATCAACGAGCACAACCCCGACGTCGTCGGCTTCTCGGCGTTCCTGACGACGACGATGCCGATGTTCAAGGCGAACATCAACGCCTTGGAGAAGGCCGGCATTCGCGACGACGTGATCGTGATGGTCGGTGGCGCTCCGGTCACCCAGGAGTACGCCGACGCCGTCGGCGCCGACGGCTACTCGGCCGACGCCTCCTCGGCGGTCAAGAAAGCCAAGGAGCTGATCCAGCTCAAGCGGGACCGCGTACCGGCATGAATGCCGCTGGCCTCGTGGCGAAGGTGGAGCACGCGGTCAAGAAGCCGATCTGGGGCTGTCAGATGTGCGGGCAGTGCGTGCTCCACGACACCGGCCTGACGTGCCCGATGACGTGCCCCAAGACGCTGCGCAACGGCCCGTGCGGCGGGGTACGGGCCGACGGCCGCTGCGAGGTCAAGCCGGAGATGCGCTGCGTGTGGCTCAACGCCTACGAGCGCTCGGAGCGTCTGCCGGTGTGGCGCGGGCACATCGACAACCTGCGCCCCCCGGTCGACAACCGCCTCAAGGGCACGTCGTCGTGGGTCAACTTCGTCGCCGGCCGCGACCGGCAGGTTCCCGAGGGCTGGGCGGCCGATGTCCAATCTCGCGCATAAGCTGGATACCGGCGAGTTTGTCGTCACCGCCGAGCTGCCGGTGATCGACGGCGGCGGCCTTGTCGAAATACAGCGCCAGCTGGAGCCGATGCGGCCGTTCGTCGACGCCTTCAACGCCACCGACAACCCCTCGGCGCACGCCCACTGTTCGCCGCTGGCGGTGGCCGTCGGGCTGATGCAGGTCGGCGCCGAGCCGGTGATGCAGCTCGTCTGCCGCGATCGCAACCGCCTCGCGCTCGAATCCGACCTGGTCGGCGCCGCGATGTACGGCATCGAGAACATCTCCTGTCTGACCGGCGACGACGTGACCGCCGGCGACGAACCCGAGACGCGCCGCGTGTTCGACCTCGACAGCGTGCAGCTGATCGCGCTCGCCCGGGTGCTCGAGAACGGGCACTACCTCAGCGGGCGCCCCCTCTCGCCTGCCCCGCAGTACTGCGTCGGAGCCGTCGAGAACCCGGCCGCGCCGCCATACGAATACCGCGTGCGCCGCGCGGCCAAGAAGGCCCTGGCGGGCGCGCGCTTCCTGCAGCTGCAGCTGACCTTCCGCACCGAGCAGCTCGCCCGTTTCATGCACGCCGCCCACGACACCGGGCTGAGCCGGCGGATCGCGCTGATCCCGTCGATCTGCATCCTGCGCTCGGTCGGCGGGATGCGCTTCGTCGCGCGCAATGTGCCTGGCCTCGACGTCCCGCCGGAGATGGTGGCGCGCGTCGAGGGAGCCGTCGACGCCGAGGCCGAGTGCTTCGAGATCGCCTACGAGCTGGCGACGCATGCCCTCGCCCAGCCGGGCGTGGCCGGCCTTCACTTCATCTCGTTTCGCAAGGACGCGGGCATCGCCGCGTTGTGCACACGACTGGGAATCGCCCCTCGACAGGAAAGAGAGTCACATGGACACAGTGCTTCGGTCGCGCTCTAGGAGCGTGACGATCGGTGCCGATCAGCCCTTCTGCGTGATCGGCGAGCGGATCAACCCCACCGGCCGCAAGGTGTTCGCCGAGGAGCTGCGCAACGGCGACCTCTCGACGGTGACGGTCGACGCACTGGCCCAGGCCGCCGCCGGAGCCGACATGCTCGACGTCAACGCCGGGATCCCGCTCGTCGACGAGCCCGAGCTGCTCAAGGCGATGCTGCGCACCGTCCAGGAGGCCGTCGACCTGCCGATCTGCATCGACTCCTCGGTGATCGAGGCCCTGGAGGCGGGCCTGTCGGTCTATGAGGGCCGCGCGCTCGTCAACTCGGTGACCGCCGAGGACGAGCGCCTGGAGGAGATCCTGCCGCTGGTGGCCAAGTACGGCGCCGCCGTGATCGGGCTGGCCAACGACGAGACCGGCATCCCCGAGACGCCGCACAAGCGCCTGGAGTGCGCGCGCAAGATCGTCAGCGTGGCCAACGATTACGGAATCGCCACAACGGACGTGCTCATCGACCCGCTGGCGATGACCGTCGGCGCCGCCACCGACGCGGTGACGACGACGCTGGCGACGATCTCCCTGATCCGCGACGAGCTCGGCGTCAACATGTGCCTGGGCGCGTCCAACGTCTCCTTCGGCCTGCCCCAGCGCCACGTGCTCAACGCCGCATTCCTGCCGATGGCGGCCGCTGCGGGCCTGACGAGCGCGATCATGTCGACCGCCGAGGTGTGCGTCCAGTCGGTCCGCGCCACCGACATGCTGCTCGGCCACGACCCGTGGGGCGCGAGCTGGATCGCCGCCCACCGTGCCCGCCAGGCTTCCGAGAAGGAGGCAGCGACGGCGTGAGCGCCGCGAGCCCTCAGCGGCTGCCCCGCGAGGCGCCAGAGCTGGAGGTCGTGGCTCCCGGGGACGGCGCCACGCGGGTGCGCCTGCGCTTCCTGCCCGACGGCGGCGAAGTGCGGGTGCCGAGCGGCACGCCGATCTTCGACGCCGCCAGCTGGAACGGGATCGCGATCGATTCCACCTGTGGCGGCTACGGCACGTGCAAGAAGTGCAAGGTGCGGGTCGTCTCCGGCGATGTGCCGGTCTCCAGCGTGGACCCGCGGGCGTTCAGCCCCGAGGAGCTGCGCGACGGCTGGCGGCTGGCCTGCCGGGCCGGCGCGCGCGATGACCTGGTGATCGAGGTCCCGCCGCTGCAGACCCGCCCCAAGGCCGCCATGGCCGGGGTCGGGCGTCACGTGATCCTGCGCCCGTCGGTGCAGAAGCGCCACCTCGTGCTCGAGGAGCCGACGATGGAGGACCAGCGGCCGGACCTGCAGCGAGTGCTCGACGGACTGGAGGACCTCGAGCCCTATGCCTCGCTCGAGCTGCTGCGCACGCTCGGCGGCACGTTGCGCACGTCGCACTTCGACGTCACCGCGGTCGTCTGTGACCGCGAGCTGATCGCCCTGGAGCCCGGCGACACCACGGACCGGCGTTTCGCGATCGCCTTCGATCTGGGTACGACCACGGTCGTGGCGACCCTGCTGGATCTGGAGAAGGGCCAGCCGGCGGCCGTGCGCTCGATGCTCAACCGCCAGCAGCCGTTCGGCGCCGACGTGATCACGCGGATCTCGTCGACGATGATGGACGACACCGCGCAGGACGCGCTGCGCGATCGCGCGCATGAGACGATGGCCGAGCTGACCGCCGAGGTCCTGGTCGAAGCCGAGGTCGCCGCCGAGGAGGTCTACGAGATCACCGTGTGCGGCAATGTCACGATGATGCAGCTGGCACTGGGGATCGATCCCGAGCCGCTGTCGATGGCGCCGTTCGTCGTCGCCACCCATCAGTTTCCGCCGACGACCGCCGCCGACTTCGGCGTCACCGTGCATCCCCGGGCGCCGGCCTTCGTGTTCCCGTCACTCGGCGCCTACGTCGGCGGCGACATCGTCGCCGGCCTGCTGGCCAGCGGCCTGACGCGCGACCGGCGGCTGCGGCTGTTCATCGACGTCGGCACCAACTCGGAGATCGCGCTCGGCTCGGTCGACCGCGTGGTCGCCACCGCGGCCCCGGCAGGACCGGCGTTCGAGGCCGCCCAGATCCGGTGCGGGATGCGGGCCGCCGACGGGGCGATCGAGGGAGTCCGGATCAACGACGACGGGCTCACGCTCGAGGTCATCGGTGACTGCGAGCCGGTGGGGATGTGCGGCTCGGGCCTCGTCGACGCCGTCGCCGAGCTCGTCCACTGCGGCCTGATCGACCACTCGGGACGCTTCATGCCCGACGAGGATGCCGCCGAGAAGTTCCCCGGGCTCTGCGACCGGCTGACCAAGATCGGCGAGGAGCGGGTGTTCGTGCTGCACTGGCGCGGCGCCTCGCAGGATCCGGCCGCCTCGGTGTTCCTCTCCCAGCGCGACGTGCGCGAGCTGCAGTTCGCCAAGGCGTCGATCGCCACCGGCTGGGACATCCTCATACGCCAGCTGGGGGTGGAGGCGTCCGACATCTCCCAGGTCCTCCTGGCCGGCTCGTTCGGGGCGTACCTGACGCCGCTGAGCGCCGTGCGAATCGGGCTGGTGCCGCGGTTGGCGCTGCCGCGCATCGTCTCGGCCGGCAACGTCGCCGGCGAGGGCGCCAAGATCGCCGCGCTGTCCCTGCGCGAGCGCGCCGAGGCGCAGTCGATCCTGCGTGAGGTGGAGTACGTGGAGCTGTCGGGACGGGCGGACTTCAACGACCTGTTCATCGATCAGCTGGCGTTCCCGGGATGAAATCGATCGTCGCCTGTGGGGCACTCGCGCTCGACGTACGCCGCATCGCGTTGCGCCGAGGCTGGGAGATCGACGTCGTGCCCGTGCCCGCGCTGCTGCACAACCGTCCGGAGCAGATCCCGGCGGCGGTCGCCGAGGCCGCATCCGGACACGAGGTGATCGCGTTCGCATATGGCGATTGCGGGACCCAGGGGGCTCTCGACGGACTCCCGCGTCTTCGGGGCGACACGTGTTATGACGTCCTGGGCGGCTCCGGCGAGGTGGCGGCGTTGCTCGCCGACGAGCCGGGAACGTATTTCCTCACCGACTTCCTCGCCCGCACGTTCGAGCACACCGTCGTGCGCGAACTTGGCCTCGACCGCTGGCCGGCGCTGCGCGACGAGTACTTCCGCCACTACACCCGGGTCGTGTGGCTCGCCCAGCGACCCACGCCGGTGACCCGGGCGTGCGCCGAGCGCGCCGCCGGGATCCTCGGGCTTCCACTCACCGAGGTGGCCGTCGGCAACGCGGGACTGGAGCGGGAGCTGGAGCGGCTGCTGGCCGGCGAATGCGATAAAAGTGCCGAATAGGGTCACTTTTCTCGCGATCGATAGTTGCGAGCAGTCCTCGCTCGTTTGACCCCCGCCGGGTGGGCGGCCTGGAGTCGCGGGCCTGGGTGGCCTATTACCGGCACGACTGGCTGACCCTGCTGCGCTCCGCCGTCGGCCTGGTCCGCCACACGTTCGCCCTGCCCTGGCCGGCGACGCTGCGCGGCGCGTGGCTGGTGATGCGCGGCAACCAGCTGTGGGCCCCGGCCGACAACGATCCGGCCGCCTGCCGGGCGGTGATGGAGCGCTTCTACGCGCTCGTGCTTCGCCACCACGCCAGCGAGCACTTCGACCCTCACGTCGCCGCCCAGCTGGAGGTGGAGTGGTGGCGCATCCATCGCGAGCATCAGGACCTCGGAGGCTCCGAGCGCGCCAACGCGCTCGTCGACGCGCTCGGTTCCCTGTATGCCTACGTCTACGACGTCACCGAGGACGCCGTACACCGCGCCGCCCAGCAGCGAGCGCTGGCGATGGACATCTCCGACAGCTGGATCGGGCGCGGCTGCGATCCCGCCAGCCCGCTGATCGGCGAGGAGCGCGCGGCGCTCGTGCGCTCCTACGCCGCGCTGCTGTCGGCCGTGCATCGCCCGTGAGCTCATCCCGGGCCGCGACAGCGGTAGCCTGGGAGGCGTGACCGATGTCGCGACGAGCGTCCCGGGGGAGCTTCAGTACCTCACGCCCGGCTCAACCGTTCTGCGCAGGTTCACAGCGCCCGGCGAGAGCGTCAACACGGGGACCTACGAAGCGCACACCGTCCCCATCCGCAACGGACGACCGGCGCAGGACGACTTCCGCCTGGACACCCACGGCTTCGAGATCGTGCGCCATCCCAGCGCCGTCTCCGATTTCACCAATCCCGACGAGGTGGACGCGGTGTACGTCCCGGAGGTCATCGAGTTCGTGCGCGGGCGCACCGGCGCCGACGCGGTCGCGTCGCGCGGGTGGGTGACCCGCCGCTCGGCCGCCCCCGCGGAGAACGCAGCCCAGCCGCAGGCCGCACTTGTCCACATCGACTACGGCCCGGAGGGCGCGGCGATGACCGCCGAGCGCGTCTACGCCGAGCAGTTCCCCGCCGGCCCCGGCTATCGCCGTGCTGTGGCGACGAGCGTGTGGCGCGTGTTCAGCCCGCCGCCCCAGGACTGGCCGCTGGCGCTGTGCGACTTCCGCAGCGTCGGCGACGATGAGGGGTTGCGCAACCAGCTGTATTTTGTCGACCGGGTCCCCGAGGACCCGTTCGCCGACGTCGACGAGTCACAGATGGTTACCAGTGGGTCGGAGTTTCACTTCAGCCCGGGTCACGAGTGGTGGTACTTCCCGGACATGACCCGCGACGAGCTCCTGTTCTTCGTCTTTCACGACACCGACCACAGCCGGGCCTGGCGTGTGATCCACACCGCGTTTCGCGATCCGAACGTGCACACGGCCGTCCCGCGGCACAGCATCGAGTTCCGGACGTTCGCGTTCTTTAACTGAGGGGACCCGGCCGGGGCGTCAGTCCGCGGCGCCGGCCTCGACGAGCAGCGTGGCGACGTCGGCCACGCGCAGCTCAGCGCCTGCGCCCTGGACGCCGTCGTCGAGCATCACCGTGCAGAACGGACAGGCCACGGCCAGCGTGCCGGCGCCCGTGCCGGCCGCCTCACGCACGCGGTTGTCGTTGATCTGAGTGCCGCGCTCCTCCATCCACATGTGCGCGCCGCCCGCGCCGCAGCAGAACGTCTGCTTGCCGCTGCGTTCCATCTCGACCGGCTGGCCGACGGCCGACACGAGCTCGCGCGGCGGGGCCAGCACGTCGTTGTGGCGAGCCAGGTAGCAGGAGTCGTGGTAGGTGACCTTGAGCTCCTCGTCGCGCCGGGGCGTCAACCGTCGCTCGCTCACCAGCCGGGCCAGCACCTCGGTGTGGTGGATGACCTCGTAGTGGCCGCCGAAATCCGGATACTCGTTGCCCAGCGTGTTGAAGCAGTGCGGGCAGTTGGCGATGATCTTCGTCACCCCGGCCTCGTTGAGCGTCTCCACGTTCTGCTCGGCGAACCCCTGGAAGACGTACTCGTTGCCGATCCGCCGGGCGGGGTCACCGGTGCACGCCTCCCGTGCGCCGAGGATGGCGAAGTCGACCCCGGCCTTCTGCAGCAGCCTGGCGGTGTTCTCGGCGGTGGCGCGAGCGCGCTCGTCGAACGAGCTCGCGCAGCCCACCCAGTACAGATACTCGGGCGCGGTCTCGCCGGGCTCGAGGATCCGGATGCCCAGGTCGGCGGCCCAGTCGGCGCGCTCGGACTGCGCCTTGCCCCACGGGTTCGACGCCCGCTCGATGTCGCGCAGCATCGGCTCGGCCTCGGCGGGGAAGCTCGACTCCACCATCACGAGATGCCGGCGCAGATCGACGATGTGGTCGACGTGCTCGATCGAGACCGGGCAGGCCTGGACGCAGGCGCCGCAGGTGACGCAGTCCCACACCGACTCCTCGGGGACGGCGGTCGGCACCAGGGCGGTGAGGTCGATCGGCTTGGCGCCGTTCTCGCGCGGCTTCACGAGGGCGGCGCCGTCGGCGAACACCTGGTCACGCAGGCCCATGATCACCAGCTTGGGCGACAGCGTCTTGCCGGTGGCGAACGCCGGGCAGGCGTCCTGGCAGCGGCCGCACTCGGTGCAGGAGAACGTGTCGAGCATCTCCTTCCACGTCAGGTCAGCGGCCGTGCCGGCGCCGAAGCGGATGTCCTCCTCGAGGATGTCGGGGTCGTCGAAGCGCAGCGTCTCGAGCTTGCCGCCCGGACCGGTGCGCCCGTACCAGACGTTGAAGGCGGCGCTGGCGATGTGCAGGTGCTTGGAGCGCGGCAGGTAGGCGAGGAAGCCGAGGATCGTGATCACGTGCGCCCACACGAACACGCGCTCGAGCACGCGAGTGGTGCCGTCGCGTCCGAACAGGTGCGAGAGCAGATGCGACACAGGCGCCGACGAGGCCGGCCACTCGTTGAGCCCGAGCGCGATCCGCGTCGCGTGCCACAGCAGCAGGGAGATCGCGATCGTCGCGATCAGCGCCAGGATCAGGTCGGCCTCGCCGAGGTGTGAGCCCTCGAAGCGGCGGGGCCTTTGGACCTTGCGGATCCACAGCGCGCTGACCACGCCGACGAGCACGAGCACGGCGAACAGATCGACGAGGAACGCATACCAGCCCTGGTCGCCCAGCCACGGGAACGTGGCGTGCTTGGAGACGACGCCGATCATCGCGATGACGATCGTCGGGCCGAGGACGAGGAAGCCCCAGAAGATGAACGCGTGGATCAGCCCGGGGACGATCCGCTGCAGCAGCTTGCGCTGGCCGAGGACGATCGTCGCCTCGTTGCGCACGCGGCGCTCCCGGTCACCGGTGCGGCTGGTGGGCGCCGCCGAGCGCACGAGGTCCACCAGGAACCGTACGCGCAGGACGAAGAGCGTCCCGCTGGCCGCCAGCAGCGCGGCGAGCACCACCGCGGCGACGATGACTCCTATGACCCTCGAGCCTTCCTGATCTCGGCCGAGATCGCTGGGACCACCTCGTGCAGGTCGCCGATGACGGCGTAGTCGGCGCCGGCGAAGATCGAGGCCTCGCCGTCGGGGTTGATCGCCAGCAGGCGCTTGGCGCCCTTGACGCCGGCCATGTGCTGGGTGGCCCCGCTGATCCCGCAGGCGATGTAGATCTCCGGCGACACCTTGCTGCCGGTCTGGCCGACCTGGTCGGAGTGCGGGCGCCAGCCGGCGCTCGTCACCGCGCGTGAGCAGCCGACGGCGCCGCCCAGCAGCGCGGCGAGCTCCTCGATGATCGAGAACCCCTCGGCTGAGCCGACCCCGCGACCGCCGGAGACGACGACGTCGGCGTCGGTCAGTGACACGCCCGAGGTCGACGCGGGAACCTGCTCGACCACGCACACCACCTGGTCGAGCTCGGACAGCGCGGTCGTGACCGGCACCGTCTCGACATCGGGGATCGGCTCGGCAGCGACCGCGTGGGCGGCGCTGGTGAACAGCAGCGGGGAACCGATGAGCCAGGCCTCCTCGAGCAGCGAGCCGCCCCAGCGGACCCGAGTCACCGTGGCCGGGTCGCCGGCGGTGACCGACACGCAGTTGGCCGCCATCGGCTGGTCGAGCTTGGCGGCCACGTGGGCGAGGATCTCGTTGCCGCGCTCGGAGCCGGGAGCGATGATGGCCGTGGCCCCGCTGGACTGGGCGATCTCGACGAGCGTCTGCGCCCAGGCGGCCGGCGCATAACCGCCGGTGGGATCGATGGCGACGGGCGCCACGTCGGCGCCGAGCGAGCGGGCCATGACCACGGCCTGCCGGGAGAGCTCGTCGTCGGCGTCCTCGACGAAGACCAGCGTGCTCATCTACATCACTCCGATCGACTGCAGGATCTCCACGACGGCGGGCGCTGCCTCCGCGCCGTGACCCAGGACCTCGGCCTGCTTGCTCGAGGTCTCGGGGAGCACGAGGCGGATCATCGCCAGCCGCGCCTCGGGCTTGGGCGGCTCAGACGCCTCGATCGGCTTGCGCTTGGCCCGCATCCGGCCGGGCACGGACGGATACCGCGGCAGGTTGATGCCCTCCTTGACCGACACCACGGCCGGCGTCGGCACGGTGTAGACATCGCGCCCGGCGGAGGTCTCCTGCTCGCAGCGCAGGGTGGATCCGTCGAGGCTGATCGCCTTGATGCCGTTGACGACCGGCAGGCCCAGCGCCTGGGCGACCCGGACCTGGACCTGGAAGTTGCCGGAGTCGGCCGATTCGTTGCCGAACATGATCAGGTCGTAGGGCTCAGGCTGCGCACGGACGGCAGCGACGATCGCCGACGCGGTCGCCTGCGGGTCCCATTCCGAGCCGTCGGTGACGAGGTGGATGCCCTGGTCGATACCGATCGCCATGAGGTCGCGCAACTGCTCCTCGGCTTCGGGCGGGCCGAGCGTCAGCGCCGTGCTCGTGCCGCCGTGCTGTTCGACCAGCCGCACCGCCTCCTCGGCGCCGCACTCCTCGTGCGGGCTGACGGTGAAACCGAGGTGGCGCGTCTGGATCGCCTGCTCGTCCTCGGTGAGGACGATCTTGCCACCGGTCAGCGGGCACCCGCTTGACGCACACGAGGATGTTCATGATCGCACGCGCGTGTTGTCGGGGTCGAACACCGGGGTCGAGTCGATCGTGGCCACCGTCACCGGATACTGCTCGCCCATGTACTGGACGGCGAGCTGGTTGCCGACCGTGGCCTGCTCGGGCGGCAGGTAGCCCATCAGGATGTACTTGCCGATCGACGGGCCCGAGCCGGCGCTGGTCACGTAGGATCGCCGGCCCTTGGCGTCGGTGATGGGCTCACCGTCGGGGGTGACGATCGGCTCACCGCCCATCATGTAGCGCTTCACGCCCGAGCTCGACGTGTGGTCGTCGACGGTCAGGGTGCACATGCTCGCCGCCGGCGTCTCGGCGCGGTGGCGGACATGGGCCTCCTTGCCGACGAAGTCCTGGTCCTTGACCTTGCCCCACGCCATGCCGGCCTCGACGACGTCTGTACTCGCCTTCCAGTTCGGCGCCGTACGCCCGGTAGCACTTCTCCAGGCGCCCGGTCGAGCCGTACACGCCCGCGCCGACGGGGACCGCGCCGTGTGACAGGCCGGCCTCGGCGATCGTGTCCCACAACTTGGCGCCCTGCTCGATTCCGACGTACAGCTCCCACCCGAGATCGCCGACATAGGAGATCCGGCTGGCGATGACCTCCAGCGATCCGACCTCGATCGCCTTCCATCGCCCGAACGGCAGGCCCTCGTTGGAGACATCGCCGGCGGTGACGCTGGACAGGATGTCGCGTGCGCGCGGGCCCCAGAGCCCGAGCGTGGTCAGCGAATTCGTCCGGTCGTGAATCTGTGCCGAGCCATCGGCCGGAAGATGGTCGGAGAACCACTTGAGATCCGCCATCCCCCACGCGCCGCCGGTGACGACGCGGAACACGTCGTCGCCCATCCGCATGATCGTCAGGTCGGCCTTGAAGCCCCCGCTCGGGGTGAGGATCGGCGTGTAGACGACGCGGCCGGTGGGCACGTCCATCTGGCGCATGGCGACGCGCTGGACGACGTCGAGCGCACCGGGGCCGGTGACGTCGAAGATGCAGAACGCCGTCAGATCGGTATAGCCGGCGCGATCACGCAGAGCGAGGTGCTCGGCGTTGATGATCGGCGACCACCAGCGCGACTCCCACTCGGCCTCCCGGCGCGTCACGCGGTCGCCGAACTCCTCCAGCAGCGACGCGTTGGACTCATACCACTGGGGACGCTCCCAGCCCGCGGCCTCGTAGAAGATCGCGCCCAGTTCCTGCTCGCGCTCGTAGTAGGGCGACAGCTTGACGCGGCGATCGGACTCCCACTGCTCGGCGGGATGGACGATCCCGTACATCTTGTTGAAGCCCTCCGAGGCCCGGGCCTGCACGTGGGCCTTGGTCTTCTGGTGGGGATAGGCGCGGGCGATGTTGGAGTCATAGATGTCGATCTCCGACTCGCCGTGGACCATCAGCTCGGCGACGGTCTTGCCCGACCCCGGCCCCTCCTTGATCCAGATCGCGGCCGCCGACCACAGTCCCTTGACCTCAGGCGTCTCGCCGATCAGCGGCAGCCCGTCGAGGGTGACCGACAAAAGGCCGTTGATCGCGTAGCGGACACCCACCGACTCGTCGCCGACGATGTCGGGCATCAGCTCGAGTGCCTGCTCCATCTGCAGTTCGAAGTCGGCCTGGGTGAACGGCAGCTCGGTCGGGCTGAGCGCGGACTCCTCGATCGAGGGGATCTCGTCGGCGTCCATCAGGATCGGACGGTGGGCATAGGAGCCGATCTCCAGGCCGCCGCCGTCCTGGCGCTCGTACATATTGGTGTCCATGTCGCGCACGATCGGATAGTCGACCAGCGTCTTGGCGTCCTGGAAGCCCGGCACCGGCCCGATGTCGATCATCTGGTGTACGGCGGGAGTGAGCGGAATGTTGGCGCCGGCCATGCGGGCGATCCGGGGGCTCCAGCAGCCGCAGGCGATGACCACACGGTCGGCCTCGATGTCGCCGCGGTTCGTGCGCACCCGCCGGATCACCCCATGTTCGACGTCGAGCCCGATGACCTCGGTGTTGGCCGCCAGCGTCATGCCCGCCTCAAGCGCCCGCTCGCGCATGATCGTCGCCGCGCGCAGCGAGTCCACGACGCCCGCGCCGGGCGTGTAGAAGCCGCCGAGCAGCAGCTCCTCGTTGATGAACGGCACGAGCTCCTTGATCTCCTGGGGCGCGACCAGCGACACGGGCTCGATGCCCCACGTCTTGGCCGACACCATCCGCCGGGCGAGCTCCTGCATCCGGTCCTCGCTGCGGGCCACCTCGATCCCACCGCACTCCAGGTAGACGTCGAGGTCCTTGTACTGGCGCATGCTCTCCTTGGTGAGCGCCGTCATCTCCTTGGAGTGATCGACGGGGAAGATGAAGTTGGAGGCATGCCCGGTGGAGCCGCCGGGGTTTGGCAGCGGGCCCTTGTCGAGCAGCGTGATCTCGGTCTCGCCGAGCTGGGTGAGGTGATAGGCGACGCTGTTGCCGACGATGCCCGCGCCGATGATGACGACGCGCTGGCGGACGGGCAGCGGGCGGGAGGGATCGGTATTAGTGGCCACGGCCCTGATATATCAGATGCAGGTCAGCAGCGTCAATCTGTTCGCGCGCGGACGCGCCGGTAGACTCCCCCCGCGGCCGGCCGTACCGGACACTCAAGAGAAGACAGGGGAAGGTTTATGGGTTTCGACCTCCGCCGCCACACGGCAGGCGTGACTGTCGGCGCAGCGACGCTGCTGGCGTCCGGCGCACTCGCCGCGCCGGCGTCCGCCGCCCAGATCGCGCTCAACGCGAGCTGCTACCTGAACACGCCGAGCGCGACCGCGAAGGTGACAATCGCCGGCCGGGGCTTCGTCCCATCGGGCAGCGTCGACATCGGGGGGGGCGTGTTCGGAACCGTCACCGCCGATGCCGCCGGCAACTTCGTGACCACCGTGAAGGCGCCCAACGCCACGATCAAGCCCGGCGCGCGGAAGTTCACCGTGACGGCGTCCGAGCCTGATCCCAGCACTGCTCAGACGATCACGGCGTCGACGACGGGCCACTACTCGCAGGCCGGCCTCGCCCTGAGCGACACCGTCGTCGGCTTCGGCACGCGGATCACGTACTACTTCGGGGGCTTCCGTCCCGGCAAGCAGATCTATGGCCACTACTTCGTCGGCAAGCGACTGACCGGCCGCAAGCGGTTCGGCAAGGCGACCGGGCCGTGCGGGACACTGAAGGCCAAGGCGACGGGCTATCCGATCTCCCACGCCCAGCCTGACAAGTGGACCGTCTTCTACGACAACGTCAAGAAGTTCAAGAAGAACGCGATCCCGACGTACATCTACGGGTTCCACAAGGTCTGATCGACGATGCGAACCGGCCAGGAATGGTCCGGGCCTCCGTCAGTCGTAGACTTGCGCCGCTCGCAACCCACCGAAGAAGGGGGACACCGTGCGTCTTGACGTTCGTCGGCACACCGCGAAGTGGTCGCTGGGCGCCCTGGCGATGCTCGCCTCCGGCGCGCTCGCGGCGCAGGCAGCGGCCGCCGATCTGTCGGTCACCGCCGGTTGCTACGTGATCGCCGGCAAGAACGCTCCACCGATGTCGTTCACCGGCTCCGGCTTCACACCCGGTGACCGGGTCCTCGTCGCCAGCGACGAGGGGACCGTCGACACGAGCGCGAAGGCCGACAGCCAGGGCCGCATCGCCGGCCGCGCCGACGCCCCCACCCCCTTCTTCGCCACCCCCGGCGCCAAGAAGATCGGCCTCACCGCCAAGGATCAGACGCCGACCGGCAAGACGATCACCGCGAGGACGACCGTCAACGTCACCGAGCTCGGCTGGCAGCACGGTTCGACCAAGCGCCGGCCGGGGCTGGGCGCGCTCACCGAGGAGACCAACTGGTCCTTCTCCGGCTTCCAGCCCGGTGAACCGATCTTCGGCCACTACCTGTACAAGGGCAAGCAGGTGGCGCTGGCCCGCTTCGGCCGCGCCCAGGCGCCCTGCGGAACACTCAAGGTGCGCGCGCGCCTGTACCCGGCGACGCCTCACCACTCGAGCTTCTCGATCCAGTACGACGACAGCCACGACTACTCCACGAAGTCCCAACCGCGGATCATCGGTCCGCTCAAGCTGACCGTCTAGCTGTTTCGCTGCCTGATGGCGAGCGACAAGCAGCGGCTGCTCGCCGGCGAGCCGTATCTGGCGGGCGCCGAGGATCTCGTCGCCGACCGGCTCCATGCCCGCCTGCTCACCGAGCGCCTGAACGCGACGACCGCCGCCGAGCCGGACCAGCGGCGGGCGATCCTCGCCGAGCTGCTCGGCGGTCTCGGCGCGCAGACGGAGATCCTGTCCCCGTTTGCGTGCGACTACGGCTACCAGATCTCCGTCGGCGCGCGTACGTTCGTCAACTTCGGGGCCGTCATCCTCGATTCGGCACCGGTGTCGATCGGCAACGACGTGCAGCTCGGCCCCGGGGTGCAGCTCGTCACCCCCAGCCACCCGCTCGACGCCGCGCAGCGCCGCACCGGCCTCGAGTGGGGGGCGCCGATCACGATCGAGGACGACGCCTGGCTGGCGACCGGGGCGATCGTTTGCCCGGGAGTGACGATCGGCGCCGGCTGCGTGATCGGCGCCGGGAGCGTTGTGACGAAGGACATGCCGGCCGGCTTCCTGTGCTTCGGCAACCCCTGCCGGCCGGTGCGGCCGATCCCGTGACGGGGATTATCCGGCCACCGGCGTGGCGCGCTCACGCGTGCGCAGTGCCAGCAGCGCCGTCAGGCCCGAGGCGGCGCAGGAGAGGACGAACGGACCGCTGACGCCGGCAACGTCGATCGCAGCACCGGCCAAGGCCGAGCCGATCGACAGCCCGATGATCAGGGCCGAGGCCGCCCACGTGAACGCCTCGGTCTCCGACCCGGGGCTGACGACCCGCCCCACGAGCGCGTACAGGCAGGAGAACGTCGGCGCGATCGTCACCCCGGCCAGCAGGGCGCAGACCATCCCCTCGGTAATCGTCCGCGCCGCGATCAGCGGCGCCGTGCTGATCACCGTCGCGAGCGTGAGCACGCGGTAGCGCTCGGCGAGCGGCGCCCGCCACGAGCGCGAACCGAACCACAGTCCGCCGGTCAAGCTGCCCACGCTCCACAGGGCGAGCAGCAGCCCCGACGACGGGCGCGAGCCGGCCGTGAGCGCCAGCGACGGCAGACCGACGTCGATCGCGCCGAGCGCAGTCCCCATCAGCACCATGGGCGCGAGCAGGACGCGCAGCTCGCGGCTCGCGAGGGCGGCCTGCTGTTTGACGTGATGCTCGGCCGGTGGCCGGGGCTGCGCCAGGGGCGAGCGCACGAACAGGATCGTGCCGACGATGCAGAACGCGGCACCGAGCAGCAGCGCTCCCGACGGGGAGGCGAACGCCACCACGACCGCGACGACGAGCGGACCGCTGACCCAGATCAGCTCCTGGATCACCGACTCCAGGGCGTAGGCGGTCTCGCGGGCCTCGCGCTCGCCGGTGACCTCGCCGAGAAGCGCCCGCACTGACGGGGCGATCGCCGGCGCCAGCGACCCGGCGCCCGCCGCCAACACCACCAGCACGGTCGCCCCGGCGCCCGCCGCAGCGGCCACGACGAGTGCCCCGAGCAGGGCGGCCTGGCCGAGCGCTGCGGGGACGAGCACCCGCGCCCGGCCGTACCGGTCGACCAGACGGCCCTGACACGGCGATCCCGCCGCGGTGGCGAACGCGAACGCCCCGACGGCGATGCCGGCCGCCGCATAGGAATGGGTCGCCGCGCGCACCAGCAGGAGGATCGCCAGCGAGGACATGCCCTGCGGCAGCCGGCCGATCAGGGCGGTCGCGAAGACCCGAGCGCAACCGGGTATGAGGAGCACTGAGCGATACCTCGCGAGCATGGCGCCAGCCTAGCCGTACGAATTCACCTACTACGCTCGGGCCCTCCCCCGCCCTGGCGAGAGCCCCCTCGACACCCTTCAAGGAGAGACCCGAATGCCGAGTCGTGACACCCCACCGTTCCGTGCGGACCATGTCGGAAGCCTGCTGCGGCCGCCTGATCTCACGAGGGCCCGCGCCGATTTCAAGGCGGGGCGGATCGACAGCGACGAGCTCCACGCCGTCGAGGACGACGCGATACTCAACGTGATGGCGCTCCAGCGCGATGCCGGACTGCAGACCGTCACCGACGGCGAGTTTCGGCGCACCTCGTGGCACATGGACTTCATCTACGCGCTTGGCGGCATCGAGCAGGTGGACGGCGAGTCGATCCACGTGCAGTTCCGCTCCGACGACGGCGAGTACGACTATGCGCCCCCGGCGATGCGCGTCGGCGGCACGGTCACGCTGCCCGAGACGATCTTCGCCGACGCCTTCAGCTTCGTGCGCGACAACGCCAAGGCCGGGCAAACGCCGAAGCTGACGATCCCGTCGCCCAGCATGGTCCACTACCGCGGCGGCAACTCCTCGCTGGACTCGTCCGTCTATCCGGACCCCGAAACCTTCTGGGACGACCTGACTGCGGCCTACGCCGCGCAGCTGCGAGGCGTCTACGAGCTCGGCTGTCGCTACCTCCAGCTCGACGACACCAGCCTCGCCTACATCAACGACCCCGCGCAGCGGGCCCACATCCAGGAAATCGGCGGCGATCCCGACCATCTTCACGAGCAGTACATCGCCAACCTCAACCGCGCGCTCGCCGACAAGCCGGACGATCTGGTCGTTACCACGCACCTCTGCCGCGGTAACAATCAGTCGATGTGGGCGGCCGAGGGCGGCTATGACTTCGTCGCCGAGGCGCTGTTCGGCGACCTGGCGGTCAACGGTTACTTCCTGGAGTTCGACGACGCGCGCTCGGGCGGCTTTGAGCCGCTGCGGTTCGTGCCGGCGGGCAAACACGTCGTCCTCGGCCTCGTTACGACCAAGCGCCCGGAGCTCGAGGATCGCGACCTGCTCAAGCGCCGCATCGAGGAGGCATCGCAGTACGTCGACATCGATCAGCTCTGCCTCTCGCCGCAGTGCGGCTTCTCCTCCACCGAGGAGGGCAACAAGCTCTCGATCGACGAGGAGCAGGCCAAGCTCGAGCTCATCGTCGAGGTCGCCGAGGAGGTCTGGGGCTGAGCAGTCGTGAAGCGAATCAGTCCGAGACGAGCTCGGCGGCCGGGCGATCGTCGTTCTTGACGGCGATCAGCGCGACGTAGTACAGCGGCTGGCGGTTTGAGGAGAGCCGGTGGCGATAGCGCTCGTGCGTGCGGAGGTCGAGCATCTTCTCGTCGATCATCCGCCGGATCAATTGCTGAAACCCCGAGGGATCGTCGGTGGTGAGGAAGTCCTCCTTGATCGTCAGCGCGATCCACCCGCCCGGTCGCAGCTGGTCATAGGCGGTCGCCAGCGCCTCGGGCGGGATGTCGTCGAAGCCGAGCGCCGCCACGCTGATCAGGCAGTTGAAGTTCCGTTCGGCCAGACGCCGGCGCTCGCCGTCGCTCAGCTGCGTCAGATCGGCGACGAGGTAGTCGTCGTAGACCTCCGGGCGGTCCCGCTTCGCCGCGGCGCCCGCCTCGGGCAGCAGGTCGACGCCGACGATTGAACTCACCCCGATCGCCCGCAGCTCCTCGCCGACGATCCCGTTGCCGGCGCCGAGATCCAGGGCCGTCAGCGAGGCCGGGTCGGTGCCGTCGCGCTCGAGCTCGCGCTTGAGCAGACCGACGACCGTCTTCGGCGAGCGGCACTCCAGTTCCTCGTAGAAGATGCGCTCGTAGAGGCCGGGCACCTCGTAGATCGCTCCGTAGTCGTGGAAGCGAATCCGGCGCAGCTGCCCGTCGACGGAGACGTCGAACCATTCCTCGTCCTGCGCGATCGCGTGACCGCCCGGCGAATCCGGGACGTGGACATCCGCGAACTCGTCTTGGCTCGATTCCATCGTCTACGTCGACGATACCCGCTGCGCCCCGAAAATGATCCCTCCTGCGAGGAGCATTTTCGACAGGGTCAATCACGGGCGGGCGGGTTCAGTCTCAAGCTCTCGCTGAGCCTGAGTGTGAGCGGGCACCGTGGCGCGGTCCTCGCCGGCGGCCTGGTGCGGATCCTCCGCCGCGGCCGGTAACCCGGCCACGCCGCGCTCAGGAGTCCCAGGTCTGCAGCTGCCCCGGATCCTCGGGGACGTCGACGGCGTGCTGCTGGAGAACCTCGAGGGGGACGACGTCGAGCGCTCGCTCGTGCGTCGAGGCGAGCACCACGAACGCCGCCGCCCCGTCGACATGCGCGCGCAGCCAGTTGGCGGCGGTCACGCACCAGCGGTCGCCGGGCACGAGGCCGGGGAAGCCGAACTGCGGCACCGGCGTGGCCAGGTCGTTGCCGATGCTCCGCTGGTGTTCGAGGAACTCGGCGGTGACGACCGCGCAGATCGTATGGCTGCCGAGATCCTGAGGACCGGTGTGGCAGCACCCGTCGCGGTAGAACCCGGTCACCGGGTCGCCACCGCACACCTGCAGCCGCCCCCCGAGCACGTTGCGCTCGCTCATCGTGTCAAGTATCTCGCGAACCGCCCGGCGTGGGGTTGAAGGTTCATCCGTCAGGCCGCGCGCTCGAGCATCGGCGCCGACAGGCGGCGGATCTCGGCGGCGCAGAGCATGGCGGCGTCGGCGATCGGGCGGACACGATCGGGCGTCAGCCGGCCGATCGGCGCCGACACCGTGATCGACGCCCGGCGATTGCCCACCTGCCCCGGAATCGCAACCGCGACCGCCGCGACGTCGGGCTCGCTCTCTCCGAAGTTGGTGGCAAAGCCGCGGGTTCGCACGAGCTCGAGCTCGGCATCGAGCTCACGTCGGCCCGGCAGTGACCGGTCGGTCATCTGCTCCAGCCGGCCGTCCGGGTGCAGCGCGCGCACCTGGTCGGGCGTCAACTGGGCGAGGATCGCCTTCCCCGACGCGGTGCAATGCGCGGGCATGACGTTGCCGATGCGGGCGCCGACGCGGACCGGCCGAGCCGCCTCCACGGAATCGAGGAACAGCACCGAGGATCCCTGGAGAATCACGAGATGCACGGTCTCGTCGACGTCGGCGACGAGCTGCTCGAGCGCCGGCCGGGCGACCGCGCGGATGTCGATCGAGGCGAGTGCCGAGAGCCCCACCTCCAGCAGGGCCGGTCCCGCGGCGTAGACCTTGGTTGCGGGATCCTGCTTGGCAAACCGATGGTCCTCGAGCATCGAGAGAAGGCGGTAGGCGGTCGAGCGTGACGTGTCGAGCAGGGTGGCGGCCTCGGATACCCGCAGTTCACCGCGGGTGCCGAGTAGCCGGATCAGCCGCAACGCGTTGTCGACCGAGCCGAGCGCGTAGCCCGGGCGACCGGTCGGTACTGCGTCAGACGTCATCAGAGCACCTGCTCCATGGTTTCAGGATACGGCATACTATGCCGCATCGTGAACACTGAGAGCGAGGGAGGGCAGATGCCCGAGAGCACCACGCCAACCAGGACGGCGCCGTACACGGGCGAGGAGTACCTCGAGAGCCTCCGGGACGACCGCGCCGTCTACATCGACGGCGAGCGCGTCAAGGACGTGACCGACCACCCGGCGTTTCGCAACGCGGCGCGCTCGGTGGCGCGGCTGTATGACGCAATGCACGACCCCGCGCTGCGCGACGTGATGACCGCCGAGGACCGCCACGGCATCCACACCCACCGCTTCTTCATGCCCTCCTACACGTGCCGAGGATCTGCTCGCATCCCGCGAGGCGATCGCCGAATGGGCGCGGCTCTCCTATGGCTACATGGGGCGCACGCCCGACTACAAGGCCTCGTTCATGGCGACGCTCGGAGCGGACCCGGAGTGGTACGCGCCGTTCGCGCGACAGCGGACGGGGGTGGTATCGCGACTACGCCGAGAAGGCGCTGTTCCTCAACCACGTGCTGATCAATCCGCCGATCGATCGCCACAAGGCCGTGCACGAGGTGGACGACGTCTACGTCCACGTCGTCGACGAGCGAGACGACGGCATGGTCGTCTCCGGCGCGAAGATGCTCGCCACCGGTTCGGCGCTCACCCACGCGACGTTCGTCGCCCAGAACAGCGCCGTCCAGCTGGAGAAGGGCAAGGCCGAGGACTACGCGCTCGTGTTCATCGCCCCCATGGACACCCCCGGCAAGAAGCTCCTCTGCCGCAACTCCTACGAGCTCAGCGCGCGCTCACCGTGGGACAACCCGCTGTCGAGTCGCTTCGACGAAAACGACGCGGTGGTCATCTTCGACAACGCCCTCATCCCCTGGGAGAACGTGCTCGTCTACCGCGACGTCGACAAGGCGGCCGGGTTCTATGCGCAGTCCGGGTTCATGCCCCGCTACACGCTCCAATCGGGCACGCGCCTGGCGGTCAAGCTCGACTTCCTCTGCGGCCTTCTGCTCCGCGGCCTGGAGGCCAACGGGACCTACGAGTTCCGGGGGGTGCAGGCGAAATTCGGCGAGCTGGTGGCGTGGCGCAACCTGATCTGGGCGATCACCGACGCCCTGTGCAACGACCCGATGGCCGGCCCCGGCGGCAGCGTCGTGCCGAAGATCGAATACGCCGTCCTCATCCGGCTGTTCGGCACGATGGCCTTTCCGAAGGCCCGCGACCTTTTCGCCGAGACCCTCGGCGGCGCCCCGCTTGTCGTCCCGTCGAGCAACCGCGATCTCTCAGAGCGCGGAGCTGCGCCCGCTGATCGACCGCTTCTACCGCGGCTCGACCGGCGACGCCCACGACCGCATCAAGCTCTTCAAGCTGATCTGGGACGCCGTCGGGACCGAGTTCGGATCCCGCCACGAGTGGTACGAGATCAACTACAGCGGCAACCAGGAGCAGATGCGCCTCGACATGGCGAGGTTCTCCGGCGGCCGCGGGATCATCGAGAACTGCGAGGCCCTCGTCGACCGGTGCCTGGACGATTACGATCTCGACGGCTGGACGAACGCCACCTGGGCCGGCTGAACCGCGCCGGGGTCCGGAGTGACCGCCGCGGTCAGGCGTGGGCGCCGGGCAGCACCCAGCCGACGACCGCGGCGTACTGCGCGGCCGCGGCGGCGATGACGAGCGCGTGGAAGATCTCGTGAAAGCCGAAGGTCCGCGGCCACGGGTCCGGGCGCTGGCTGGCGTAGATGATCGCGCCGATCGAGTACAGCAACCCACCGGCGCCGAGCAGCACGAGCGGCGTGACCCCGAGCTCGCCGACGAGCTGCGGGAGGGCGATCAGCGCCAGCCACCCGAGGACGAGATAGCTGGCGGCATGCACGGCCCGGGGGGCGTGGATCCACCCCAGCGAGAGAGCCACGCCCGCCGCGGCGCCGACCCAGGCGATGGCGAGGATCACGTACACGAGCACCCCGTGGAGCACGATCACCGCGATCGGGGTGTAGCTGGCGGCGATGAAGACGAAGATCGTGCTGTGATCGATCCGCTGCAGCAACGGCTTGAAGCGCGCCGGACCCGGCCAGCGGTGATACAGCGCACTGCCGCCGAACAGCCCGGCCAGGGCCGTGCCGTAGATCGCCGCCGCCGCGGTCGCCTCGCCGGCCGGCGCCAGCAGGACGACCACCACCGCTCCGACGACCGCCAGGACGAACGCTCCCACGTGCGAGACGCCCCGCAGCCGCGGCACGATCATCTCCGAGCCGCGGGCGGCAGTCACCTGCAACTGCGTGCGCGCACGGTCGAGGGTTCCGGCGGGATCGATTTCACGCATCATTTCGTTGCCGTGCTCTCTCCGGCGGATGGTTGGCCGACTCAGTCCCGTATCGGCCGCCAGACCCCTCCACGATAGGGCCTCAAACGGGGGGCGCAGGTAGCCTGGCGCCCGCGGTCCGCCTCGGATCCTCGCCGGCGCGACCGGGCCGGCGGCGCTCGCCGCCGCCCGCGCCTGCGGGCATCCGACCCCGCGAATCGGCCGTCGCGATGGCGGGCTGAAGGCGTCACGGCGGGTCCAGGTCATCCAACCCGCCAGGTTCTCCACGCGAAAACCATGCAAAGAGCGAGTTCTCTCGGCCGATCGAATGAAAGCAAGGAGGATCTGTGGCTGTCACCAGCCCTGGGTGGGGCGCGATGGTGCTGAGGGCCCGTCTCTCGCCGCCTGGCAGGCAGGCCCTCCAGCCAACGAAGTGGGGGCGGCCCGCGACCCGTACTGCAGTGGGGCAGGTCGCGGGCCGCGTACGCGTGCCGAGTAGGGGTAAGGGCACGCGCGGCGCGTCCGTGCCGCGCGGAACCTACTCGGAGTTCACCGCCGAGCTGCAGAATCGCGTGCAGACCCGCGCACATCCGGCGTCGAGAGTCAGCGATCCCCGCGTTCGGTGCCCATAACCGCCTCGTTCAGCCGCGCCGCCGCCGAGCGGGCCGCCTCGACGAGCTCGGGTGGGCCGATCACATGGATCGGCTCGTCGAGCATCGACATCCACACGAGGAAGTAGGGCGACCACGGTCCGCGCGTGGTCACGAGGGACGTCGCGTCGCCGTCGGGCTCGATCGTCGCGTAGCGGTCGGGAATCCGGCGGCGCAGCGTCTCGGGACGCGCCTCGACCCGGATCTGGCCGACGGGGGCGCCGGTGTCGCCGCTGCTGCGGATCTGGCGCTTGACGAAGGCCGCCGGGTCCCCTCCCGGCACGGTCCGGCGCCGGCCACGCTCGCCGGGACGCAGGCGCCCGCGGATCCGGTCGATCCGGAAGGTCCGCCAGTCGTCGCGGTCGAGGTCGAAGGCGACGAGGTACCAGCGGTAGCCCGTGTGGACGACCGCGCACGGCTCGGTGTGGCGCTGGCTCGCGCGGTCGTCCTTCGCCGTGTAGGAGAAGTGCACGCGGGTCGCGTCGCGGCAGGCGCCGGCGATCCCGGCCAGCAGCTCCGGGTCGATCCGAGGGCCCTCGGGCACGAACGACGTGGTCGCGTCGCCCAGGGCGCTCACCCGGCGGCGAAGCCGCGACGGGAGCACCTGCTCGAGCTTGGCCAGCGCCCGCACCGAGGTCTCCTCGATCCCGGCAATCGACCCGGTGGCCGCGGTGCGCAGGCCCACCGCGACGGCGACCGCCTCGGCGTCGTCGAGGAGCAGCGGAGGCAGTTCGCCCCCGGCCCCGAGCCGGTAGCCGCCGGCCACGCCGGGCGCGGCCTCGACCGGATAGCCGAGCGAGCGCAGCTTGTCGACATCGCGACGGATCGTCCGCGGTCCCACCTCCAGTCGCTCGGCCAGTTCCGGCCCGGTCCACTCGCGGCGCATCTGGAGCAGCGACAGGAGCGACAGCAGGCGAGCGGAGGTCTGGATCATGGTCAGCGCAGCCTTTCACACAATGCGGACATTTGCTGACCGCAATTCACGGGTCTGAAGCCGAACGAGGACCGCAAGTGACCGCAATCGTCGAGAAGCTGGACGCATGTCAACCACCACCATCTCCTCACCCCCACCGCGCGCCCTCAGTGCGCGGACGAGCCGCACGGTGTGGCTCGGTTTCCTCGTCGTCCTCGCCTCAGCCGTGATGGATCTGCTGGACTCGACGATCGCCCAGACGGCGTCCCCGGCCATCCGTCGGGAGCTGGGCGGCTCCTACACGCAACTGGAGTGGATCTCCGCCGCCTACACGCTGGCCATGTCGGTGACGCTGCTGCTCGGCAGCCGCCTCGGCGACCTCTTCGGCCGTCGGCGCGTCCTGCTCGTCAGCCTCGGCGGCTTCATCACGGCCTCGGTGCTGTGTGCAGCCGCGCCGGATCCCAATACCCTGATCGCCGCCCGCGCGCTCCAGGGGGCGGTGGGCGCTCTCATGGTCCCGCAGGGATTCGGCCTGATCCGCGAGCTGTTCGGCGACGAGGGACAGCAGCGCGCCTTCGCCGTCTTCGGTCCGGTCATGGGCCTGGCGGCAGTCGCCGGACCGCTCGTAGGCGGCGGGCTGATCGACCTCAACCTGCTGGGCTCCGGCTGGAGGGCGATCTTCCTCGTCAACGTGCCGCTCGGGCTGGCCGCGATCGCCGCCGGGCGCAGGTATCTGCCGCGCGTCGCGCCCTCCGCCGCCGGCGGGCGCCTCGACGTGCCCAGCGTCGCCCTGGCCATGGCCGGCGGCGTGGCGCTGATCTACCCGCTCATCCAGGGCCGCGAGCACGGCTGGCCGCTGTGGTGCTTCGGGCTGATCGGGGCCGGGCTGATCACGCTGGCCGTCTTCGGCTGGCTGCAGACCCGACGCGCCGGGCAGGGCCGCACGCCGCTCGTCGAGCCCTCGATCCTCCGCCGGCGTCCCTACGTCGCCGGGCTGGGCGTCGTCATCGGATTCATCGCGGCGATGGGCGGGATGGTGATCGCGCTCAACGTGATGTATCAGACGGGCCTCGGCTTCTCCCCGCTGGAGTGCGGCGTGGCCACGGTGTCGATCCCGCTGGCGGCGATCGGCGGCTCGATCACCTCCTCGGCGCTGCTGCACCGGCTCGGGCGCACGACGATGCACATCGGCATCGTCGTCATGGCCGGCGGGCTGGTGGCCGTCGATCTCGTCCTGCGGGCGCAGGGCGGCGGACTGAGCGCGTGGGCAGTCGCCGCGCCGCTGTTCGGGACCGGGTTCGGCATGGGGATGGTGTTCGTCCCCATGTTCGACGTGATCCTCGCCGGCGTCGCCCCATCCGAGCTCGGGTCGGCCTCGGGCCTGCTCGAGTCGATCCAGCAGCTCGCCATGTCGCTGGGGATCGCGGCCGTGGGAACGGTCCTGTTCGACCGGCTCGGCGGAGCTCACGGCGCGGGGGCGTTCGTGGGCGCAGCCGACCACGCCCTGCTCGTGGCGGTGGCCTTCCTGATCGCCGCCGGCGCGGCCGTGTTCTGGCTGCCCCAGCACGCCCGGGCACATTGACGGACGACGGGAGGGTGGTGCGGGCGACGGTCCGCATCACCTCCCGCGCGTGCCAGCATCCGCGGTGTGACGACGTATCCCGCGAGCGAGACCCACCACGACCCGATCGCCGATGCGGGCCATCGCCTTCCTCGAGGCGGAGGGAGCGACCGCACACGGTCACGGTGGTGGGCGGAGCCTTCTCGATCACCTGACGGGGACCTATGAGATCGCCGCGCCGCTGGGAGCAGCCGTCGTGGCTGCAGCATGCGGCGCTCGTCCACAGCATCTACGGAACCGAGGCCTACCGGCACCGCTGATCGCCGTGACGCGCCGGGCGAGGTGAGGGCCCTCGTGGGCGAGCGCGCCGAACGCCTCGCGCCATCTGTTCGCCACCACCCCGCGCCGGCCGCTGTTCGCCGGCACCCACCGGTGGGCACGCGCTCGCGCCGGCAGGCCGGCGCGGCGCGGCGATCGGCCGACCCGCCCGGCACGCGCGACGAGCTCGACGCGCTCGTCCTCCTGCACCTGGCCAATGTCGCCGAGCAGGCCCGGGCGCCGGACGGTTCCCCGGCGTCCTGGCTCGCCGGCCTGCGTGACCGGTCCGAGGTCCTCGTCGACAGCCGCGCGGTGACCCTCCCCCTGTTCGTCGCCACGCTCGCCGGCTTCACGGCCGACGACGAGTCCGCCTGCCCGCCGGGCCTACCGCGACGGCCTGGCGAGCAGCGACCCGGCGGTGCGCGCCGAGCGGCTGGCGATGGCGGCGGCCACCTGTCCGGTCGTCGGCGAGCCGTGCGTGTGGCTGGCCGACGCGGCGCGGCGCCGCGGCGACCGGCAGCCGCCCGCGAGTGGGCCCGGATCGCCGAGCGGCGGCTGCTCGGCGCTGGGCACGTCCTGGGACAAACGGCTGCGCTTCGACGAGTGGCTGGCGTTGGCGCGCATCGCTCGGGGCGCCGACCGATGAGTCGTGGGTCGGCCGCCGCGACCGATCCGCGGGCGCTCCGCGATGAGCTCCTGGCGCGCCGCCGCCGGCGGGGGAGGCGCGCCGCACGGCCGAGCGCTCCCCGCGCGCGCCGGAGCCCGCCGCCGGCACGGGCGCGCTTCCAGCGCTACATGGGCGTGCTCGCCGATGCGGCCAGGCCCACCGGGCCGGCTGCTCTACCCGGACCTCGAGGGCCGGCCGTGGCACAGCCGTCCGCGTTCGCGCTCGCCGCGAGCTGGAGTCCCACTGCGCACGAGATCCGCGAGGAGATGCTCGCGCTCGATCCGTCGCGGTTCGCCCCCGAGAGCGAGCGGATCGCCCGCACCGGGGAGTGGGAGGTGGTGTTCCTCTACGAGCGGGGGCGCCGGCACGACGAGGTCTGCGACGCCTGTCCGGTGACGACCCGCGTCATCGAGGGACGAGGGCGCGATGCGGACGGCCGCCGGGCTCGATCTACGTGTCGCGCATGCGTCCGGGGACCCACATCCAGCCCCACCGCGGCCCCACCAACCTGCGGGTGCGCTGCCATCTGGGGATCGCCGTCCCCGACGGCGACTGCGCCATCCGCGTCGGGGATCGCTCCGAGCGCTGGACGCGAGGGACGGTGTCTCGTCTTCGACGACTCCTTCGAACACGAGGCGTGGAACCGCACGACCGGCGACCGGATCGTCCTGATCGTCGATCTCTGGCACCCCGGCCTGTCGAGCACCGAGGTGCACCTGCTCGCCGGGCTGCACCGCTACGCGTCCGGCTACGCCCGCGGCCTTGATCGCTACTGGTCGGTCAACGCGGCGGCCCGCCGCGAGCCGCCCGGCTCTGACCGGCCGGCGTCTCAAAAATCTCCGCCGCCGTCGCCGAAGTCGCCGCCGTCGCCGCCGCCGTCGCCCCAGCCGTCGCCTCCGCACCGCCCGCCGTCGCCCGCCGTCGCCGCATCCCGCCGTCCGCCGTCGCCGAAGAGGTCACCCACCAGCCCCTCGCCGAGACCGAGGCCCGCGCCGAGCGCCGAGCCCATCAGCAGCGTCGACATCAGCGAGCCGCCGCCGAAGCCGTTGAAGTACCCACCCATCATCGGACCGAAATGGCCGGGGGCGTTCCAGTAGTCGGTCGGCCGGCCGTTGACGTTCACCTGCCGCCCGTGGGGGGCGAAGCCCTCCTTGACCCGGATCGCGTCGGCGGCGCAAGCGGGAACCGCCCGCGGGGTCCCGCCGGGCGGCGCCCACTCCACGTCCTCGACCGACGGCCCGTGACGCGGGTCGAAGAAGCACGGCGCCCGGCGCTCGGGCGGCTGGCGTCCCTCGAGCAGCGCCTTGGCGTACGCCATCGCGTACCGCCCCTCCTCGAGGGTCTCGCTCACCGGGGCGAGGTCCTCCGGACGCCGCGCGCGGTCGAAGATCTGGCTGGCTCGCTGATAGGCCTGCAGCGACTGGTCGTAGCGCTGCTTGGCCTCCTCGGAGGCGTTGGGCATCGAGATGTCGACGTCGAGCGCCCGGATGTCCTCGCCGAGCGCGACGAGATCGTCCTGGGCCGAGGCCCGGACCTCGTCCCATTCCCGCTCCCGCCGGAACTTGTGGCCGAAGAACGGCACCGGCGAAACCATACCGGCGTCGTCGCCCCTCCTGGCCGGGTGGCTCCAGGGAGGCTTCATGGCCGACCGCCTGCCGGTGCGAACCCGAGAGTTCGCGTCAGGGATCCCCGCGCAGCACGGCGGGGATCGGCGCCCCGGCGCTCGCCGCCGCGCGAGCCAGCTGCTGCAACGGCGTGACCTGCAATCCCAGCCGGGTCGCTTCGGTGTAGATCCGGCGTTTGCGCCCGCGGTCGGCCCAGGGCGGAACTCCAGGCACAGCAGCCGCGCGTACTGAGCCCGCATGCCTCCATACGATGCCTCGATCCGCCCCCAGGCGAGCACCGCGCCGGGAATCGATCTCCCGGCCGGCTCGCGTACCACGTCGCGGTCGGTCCAGGCCTCGTGGTAGGCGTAGATCCCGCAGTCACAGCCATGCGCCGGAGCCGCCTCGAGATGAGCGCCGCGAAGACACCGGGCCTGCAACTCCGTCCCGGGAGGCCACCACTCGCCGGTGCTCGGCGAGAGCAGAAAGTCACTGTCGAGACGCCACGCGCGGAAGCCGACGACCGGCTGGATCACATCAGGGACCTCGATGATGTCCGCCCCCCGATCCCCGGGTCGTTGGACGCTGCTGGAGGGGAGCCAGCCCGGTCGTGCCCCGCGGCTGACCCCGATCGCGCGCGACGGCGACCGATCCGGATACCCCGAACGGGGCGCCCACCAGACACTGCGCGACACGCCCTGAAACGGCATTCCGCCACAACGCTACTGCAGGCCGCCGCACCTGTCGACCGCGCGCTCAGCTGAACAGGTGATCGACGGACACCTCGATCCGCCGGCCGGCTGCTGCGGCGCCGGCGCCGTGTGGCGGGAGTCGTCGGCAAGGTGCACGACGTCACAGCACGCTTGCGCCGGCGGTACTGAGAAACCGCGACGCCTTGCCGTAGCCATGGTTGTCGCTGCGGTCTCTGCGGTGGTAGTACCGGCGGGGAACGTAGACGCTGAGCGACCGCCGAGCGCGGGTCAGCGCGACGTACAGCAGCCGGCGCTCCTCGGCCAGCGCCTCCCGGCTGCCCGCGGCCAGGTCCGAGGGGAAGTTGCCGTCGTAGGCGGCGACGACGTGGACGGCTTGCCACTCCAGCCCCTTGGCGGAGTGGACGGTGGAGAGCACGAGCCAATCCTCGTCCTCCAGCGGCCGGTCCGGCCAGATCGGCGGACGAGGCCGGCGGGTCCAGCAGCAGCTCGGCCACGAACGTCCGCAGATCACCGGCGTCGCGAGCCAGGCCGCAGAGGGCATCGAGATCCTGGATTCGGACCGCCCCGTCGACATAGTGGGCGCGGACGATGGGAGCCAGGGCGTCGCGCAATCGCTCGGCGTCGGGGCCGCCGGCGAGCGCCGCCACGACCGCGTCACCCTGCTCCTGGGCCACCGCCGGCAGCTGCATCCGCGCCTCGGCCCACCGCTGCGCCAGCTGGGTCACCGACAGCAGCCCGCCGGCGAGCAGCTGGTCCAAGCACCGACGGGCGCGGGCCGGACCCACCCCCTCGAGCAGCATCAGCACCCGGAACCACGACATCTCGTCGGTGATCCGATCCGTCAGTCGCAACAGCGCCAGGAAGTCCTTGACGTGCGCGGCTTCGAGGTAGCGCAACCCGCCGTATTTGACGAACGGGATCCGGCGCCGTGACAGCTCGAGCTCCAGCAGGTCGGTGTCGTGCCCGGAGCGAGCGAGAACCGCCTGCTCGCGCAGGAGCATCCCCTGCTCGCGGGCGGCCAGTACGCGGTCACAGATCTCGGTGGCCTCCTGCGCCTGATCGCGGCAGAACACGAGCCCGGGGCGTTCGCCGCCCGCACGCGCTGCCCGCAACGTCTTGGGGATGCCGATCTCAGCCTCGGCGGCGACCGCGTTGGCGAGGTCGAGCAGCGGCTGGCCGCCACGGTAGTTGCGCTCCAGCAGAACGGTCGCGGCCCCCGGAAACCGTTTGGTGAAGCCGAGCAAATGATCGGCGCTGGCCGACCTGAAGCCATAGATCGCCTGAAAATCGTCACCGACCGCCGTGACGGTGGCCCCGTGCCCAGCCAGCGCGTCGACGACCTCCACCTGCAGCTCGTTGACGTCCTGATACTCGTCGACAAGCACGTGGTCAAAGCCGGCGGCCAGTCGAGCGCCCGCGTCGGGGTCGCAGGCGAGCGCGCGCCAGAACAGGAGCAGATCGTCGAGGTCGATGACGCCGAGTGCGCGCTTGCGAGCGGTGTAGGCGCGAAACAGCCCGGCCATGGCATCGCTGTGCTCGGCACACCACGGAAACGCCTCGTCGATGACCTCCGTGACCGGCCGCTGGGCGTTGACCGTACGGGAATAGACGTCGGCCAACGTGTACTTGCGCGGGAACCGCCGCCCGGTCTCGGCGTGACCCTGCTCCTGACGGACCAGGTCGATGAGGTCGGCCGCGTCACCGGCGTCGAGCAGACCGAAGTCGGCGGTCAGGCCCAGCGCCGCCGCGTCGGCCCGCACGAACCGATGCGCCATCGCGTGAAAGGTCCCGCCGGCGATCCGCCGAGCGCCGCCGCCGGGGTGCGACCCGGTCAGCGCCACCGCCCGGGCGATCATCTCGCGAGCCGCGCGGCGGGTGAAGGTGAGCAGGAGAATGCGCTCCGGCGACGCGCCGTCCTCGATCAGACGGCCAACCCGCGCGCACAGCGTCGTCGTCTTGCCGGTCCCCGCCCCCGCGAGGATCAGCAGGTGGCCGGCGTCGTGCTCGGCCGCGGCCCGCTGCTCGGGGTTCAGACCGCTGAGCCACGCGGGCTCGGAGGGGCGCTCCAGGCTGACGAACATAGGTTCGCCAGAACGTAGCCCACGGCCCCGACAGTGTGAGAGAGCCCATGCACGATCGCCCCGCGCGACGCGCGTCATACGGCACGGACCGGGGATTAGCCGATAGGCTGCGGGCGTGCGAGAGGATTTCGCAGCAGTGGCTGCGGGGGGCGAACTCGGTGGCTGGATCGAAGGTGAAGGAGTGCCGATCCTGCTGTTGCACGGCGGGCCCGGGCTGAGCTATGAGTATCTGGACCACCTAGCCGCCGACATCGGCGTCGGCTTTCGCATCGCCGCCTTTCAACAGCGTGGATTGGCTCCCTCGACGCTTGAGGGACCGTTCACCATGAGCCAGGCGATCGAGGACGTCATCGCCGTCCTTGACCACGTGGCGTGGACCCGCGCGCTGATCGTGGGGCATTCCTGGGGCGGGCACCTCGGCCTGCGCGTTGCTGCGATGCATCCGGACCGGCTGCTGGGTGCGCTGGCCGTCGAACCAATCGGGGTGGTCGGCGACGGAGGAACCGCGGCCTTTGAAGCGGAGATGGCCGCGCGGACCCCGCGGCGCGATCGCGATCGCATGGTCGAGCTTGATCACCGGGCGATGGACGGGCAGGGAACGCCGGAGGAGCTGCGTGAGTCGCTCGGTCTGGTGTGGCCGGCCTACTTCGCCGATCCTGCCCGCACCCTTCCGATGCCGGAGCTGCGAGTGTCGATCGAGGCGTACTCCAACCTCATCGGAGCCATCGGGGTCGATACCGACACGGTGGCGGCGGGCCTGGCACAGGGCAGCGTGCGTTATCACGTGATCGCCGGTGCCGGCAGCCCAGTCCCGTGGGGTCAAGCTGCCCGGGCCACCGCTGAGCTCTCGCCCCAGGGATCGCTGACGGTCCTGCCCGCCGCCGGGCACTTCCCATGGTTTGAAGTCCCGGGATGCGTGCGCGCGGCCGTGGAGCGGCTCGAGCCCTCGTTTTCGCCACCTCGGCGAGACCCGCCGTCAGCGGTGGGCGGGCACGACCAGTGATCTCACCGCGATCGCGATGCAGCGACCAGGCGCTTCAACGTGGCCACCGGGAGCTTCCGGCGCGGGGCGACGAGTCGGTACGGCTTCGTCGCCAAACGTGCATTCAACGCGACGTAAACCCCGCGAGCAGCAACGCCGTCTCCTCCCATTCGAGCATCGGCTGCGAGACGCTCGTCCCATTCCACGATAACTCGGTCATCTCGCCTTGACAGCGTTCATGTGAGCGCTCACAATATCGACCGGCGGTTTCGCGTATCCAGGCGCGAACAGGGACCGATCGCAACAGAGGCTGAGCGTGCATGCGCCCGGCCCAATCGGTCAGTCCCAGGAGAGATGAGGTGGAGGCATGCGCTCGTCCAAGAGCACGCTGCGAGTACGTCTGCGAACGCACATCGGGCGACTGACCGCGCTGGCCGCGGTCGTGGCCGCAGTCTGGACGGCCTCGCCGGTAGCAGTGTCAGCGAGGACGCTTCACGCGCCGGCCCGGGCGGCGACCACCCACACGGTGAGCTATGACCACTACTCGTTCATCATCGACGGTCGGCGGACCTACCTGTGGTCCGGCGAGTTCCACTACTTCCGCCTCCCCAGCCCCGACCTCTGGCGCGACATCTTCCAGAAGATGAAGGCGGCCGGATTCAATGCTGTCTCCCTCTATTTCGACTGGGGCTATCACTCTCCGCGTCCCGGGGTCTACGACTTCTCGGGCGTGCGCAACGTCGACAAGCTGCTCGACATGGCTCAGGAGGCGGGCCTGTACGTGATCGTGCGCCCGGCCCCGTACATCAACGCCGAGGTCGACTCCGGCGGCCTGCCCGGCTGGCTGACCACGAAGGCCGAGAACAACCGCAGCGCCGACCCCCGATTCCTGCAGTACGCATATGAGTGGATGACGCAGATCGACCGACATATCGCCCGTCATCAGCTGACCAACGGCACCGGCTCGGTCATCGCCTACCAGGTCGAGAACGAGTACTACAACGGCTCGCCCGCCGGTCGCGCCTACATGCAGGACCTGGAGAACAAGGCCCGGGCGGACGGCATCACGGTTCCCCTGACGGGCAACAACAACGGCACGTTCAATTCAGGCACGGGGGAGTTGAACGTCGACGGACCAGATTCCTACCCGCAGGGGTTCAACTGCTCGAACCCGACGCAGTGGAACGGCGTTCCGGACATCTCCTATGACCACCCGGCCGGCAAGCCGCTGTACTCGCCCGAGTTCCAGGGCGGCGCGTTCGACCCGTGGGGTGGCCCGGGCTATGACAAGTGCGCCCAGCTGATCAACGACCAGTTCGCCGACGTCTTCTACAAACAGAACATCGCCGTGGGCGCGACCGCCCAGAGCTTCTACATGACTTACGGTGGGACCAACTGGGGCTGGCTGAGCATTCCGGAGAACTACACCTCCTACGACTACGGCGCGGCCATCCGCGAGACCCGGCAACTCGATCCCAAGTACTACGAGGACAAGCTGATCGGCTACTTCACCCACGCCGTGACGTCGCTGACGAAGACCGAGCCGATCAACGCCCAGGCGCCCGACAACCCGGCGATCGTCGACACGGCGCGGATCAACCCCGACACGCGGACCCAGTTTCACGTCGTGCGCCACGCCGATTCAACGTCGAACTCGGTCGACCGCACCCACATCGCGCTGGACTTCAACGCGAAGCCGATCCCGGAGATCACGTACACCTACGACGACACGGACCCAGCGCTCGTCTATACCGGCAACTGGTCCCACGTCGCCAACCAGAGCTACACCGGCGGCGACTACAAGAACACCGAGTCGTTCTCCAACACGACGGGCGATTCGATGACCGTGACGTTCACCGGCACGGGAGTGCGCTGGATCGGCTCGCAGACCAACAACCACGGCTTCGCGGACGTCTACATCGACGGGGTCAAGCAGGCCACGGTCGATTGCGCGGGCAGCGCCAACCAGGCGGTGCTGTTCTCCAAGACGGGTCTCACCAACGGGAACCACGTCCTGAAGATCGTCGTGGACGGCACCCACAGCAGCGGTTCGACCGACAACTACGTCTCCATCGATGCCATCGATGTGCCGACCGTCCCAGAGTCGGTCCCCACCTATCCGGTGGTGCCTCAGCAGCCGGGCACGGCGATCACGCTCGATGGGCGCGACTCGCACATCATCGTGGCCAACGATCGCCTGGGAGACTCCCAGCTGCAGTACTCCACCTCGGAGATCATGACCGAGGCGACGATCGCCGGTCGTGACGTCGCCGTGCTCTACGGCGATCCCGGCAGCGACGGCGAGACGGTGCTGAACTACACGTCTGAGCCGAAGGTACAGGCCACCGGTGGGTCGGTCACCACGACGTGGGATGCGCAGCGCGGCGATCTGCGGCTCGATTATCAGCACACTGGGCTCATCCGCGTCACCATCACGCCGAGCGGGCAGCGGCCGCTGCTGCTGTTGATCGCCGATAAGCCCACGGCCGAGACGTTCTGGCGCCAGGACACCGACGCGGGTCCGGTCCTGGTCCGCGGCACGCACCTGCTGCGATCCGCCGTCAGCAGTGCAGGCGGGCGCGAGCTCGCCCTCACCGGCGATAACGGCAGCGATCCGAACCTCGAGGTGTTCAGCTCCGCGGGTCAGGTGACCTGGAACGGCCGGCCGGTGCAGACGGCGAGCACGCCGAGCGGCAGCCTCGTCGGCTCGATCCCGGTCGCGGCCGCCGTCCGGCTGCCCGCCCTCACGCGCTGGCGCCATGAGCAGGAGTCGCCCGAGGCGGCGCCCGCCTTTGACGACTCGAGGTGGCAGGTGGCCGACAAGACGACCACCAACAGCATCACCCCCGTGCAGTCATCGCCGGTGCTCTACGCCGATGACTACGGCTTCCACACCGGGAACGTCTGGTACCGCGGGCACTTCCGAGCCACCGGCACGGAGACCGGGGTCCACCTCGTGTCGGCCTCCGGCGGCGGTGCCCAGACGTTCTCGGCATGGATCAACGGTCATTTCCTGGGCAGTTCGACGACGGGCAGCGCTGACCTGACGTTCCCGGCCGGATCACTGCACCGGAATCGCGACAACGTCGTCTCGGTGCTCACGGTCAACATGGGCCACGAGGAGGACTACAACTCCACCAACGCCAACAAGACCGCGCGCGGGCTGACCACCGCGTCGCTCAAGACCGCGGTCGGCGCGCCGGCCACCGCGGTCACGTGGCGCATCCAGGGCAACCGGGGCGGAGAGGACATCCAGGACCCGGTCCGAGGTCCGCTGGCCTACGGCGGCCTGTTCGGCGAGCGACGCGGGTGGGACCTGCCGGGTTACCCCGACGCGCGGTGGACCCCCGTGAGCCTGCCCGCCTCGGACACTCGAGCGGGCGTCTCGTGGTATCGCACCTCCGTGTCGCTGCACCTGCCCGCCGGCCAGGACACGTCGATCGGCGTCACGTTCTCCGACAACCCCAGCCGGCGCTACCGCGCCCTGCTGTACATCAACGGCTGGCAGCTCGGCGACTATGTCAACTACCTCGGCCCCCAGCACAGCTTCCCGATTCCCAACGGAATCCTGAGGACCGATGGGCGCAACACGATCGCCATCGCCGTGTGGAACCTCGACTCGAGCACCGGCGGTCTGGGACGAGTGTCACTGACGGACTACGGCAGCTACGCCTCCTCCTTGGGCGTCGGGCCGGTCTTCAGCCCTGGCTACGAGGCGGTGCGCGGCGCCCAAGCGAGGGGATGAACGATCCGGCACGCCGCACGCCGGCGGGGCGACTCACGGTGAGATCCGTGCCGCATCGGCCTCCCGACGCAGCCGGCCTCGCCCCCGGCGAGGCAGCACGTTTGGAGAAGACAGCCGTCACGCGGGAGATTAATTTGGTCGGGCAGCTCACCCCAAACTCAGGAGGAAGACCATGAGCACCCACGTCACCAAGCTGGCCAACGTCATTGTCCCCTTCGCCGACCAGGACCGTGCGCTCCAGTTCTACACCGAGTCGCTTGGTCTCGAGAAACGCGTGGACGTGCCGTTCGGCGACGGCGAACGCTGGATCGAGGTCGCGCCGCCCGGCGCTGACACGCCGATCGCGATCTGCCCTCCCGGCCCGGCCGCGACCACGGGTGACAAGGACACCGGCATCTCCCTCCAGACGGACGACATAGACGCCTACCACGCGCAGCTGAAGGACCGCGGCGTGGACGTCGACGCCGCTGTCAGCCGCTTCGGCGACGCCGTCCCGCCGCTGTTCTGGTTGCGCGATCCCGAGGGCAACACGCTGATGGTCGTCGAGGGTCGATGACAGTCCCTCGTCTCGGTCGCGATCCATTCCCTCCCGGACCGAGGCTTCCACGTGCATGGGCGTCCTGAACACCTCCGTGGCCCCGGACGGAATCCTCCGGTCGCGAGGCGAACAACCGAACGGGAAGAAGGTGACTGTGGTGGCCACTTCGAAAGAGGTCGGTCTGTGTGGCGCCTGCTGTCGTTAGGTCGAACGTGGTTGCTTATGCCCAGCGTGTGGCGTTGTCCCGAAACGAGCGACGGAGATCACTCGCGTTAGAGATGGCCAGGGGTGCGTGCGCTTTGCGTTCGGCTGTCGTGAATCCGTCTGCGAACATCAGCGCGTCGCGACAGCGATCGGATTTTGCGGGAGGGCTTGTGCGCCCACGGGCGCGAGAAGGACGACCCGTGTCCCGTCGCGCAGGATCGTGTCGTTGTGGGATGCGACCCTCGCGTCCGGTTCGGTGACGGCGACCATCAGGCAACCGGGGGGCCAGGAGATCTCGTCGACCCGCTGTCCGAGCGCGGGAGAGTTCGGGCCGATGGTGATCTCGACGATCTCATAGCCGGTCAGTGGGGTGCTGGAGTGGTGGGCGATTAGCGAAGGATCATCGGCACCGAAGTCCGCGGCGAGGGCACCCCGCTCGATCGACTGCTCGCAGGACTGCACGGTCTGGGTCAGCACGTCGAGGATGTTCTGCCGGGTGATCCATCCTCGCAGGTGCTCGCGGTCATCAGAGAGGACCGGGAGGCCTGACGGACCGTAAAGGGCGAGCTGCCGCAACCCCTGCTCGAGGGTTTCGTCGCTGAACAGTTCCTGAGGTTGGCGGGTGTCGGTCACATTTCCGGCGAGGCGCTCCCACTGCTCGTCGGGAACGCTGGCACGGTCGGGCTCTGCGTCCTGGGAGCTTTCCAACCGGGCGGCGGCGGCAGATCGCGGGACGGGTTGCATCGCGTCGGCGACGGTCAGCGTCTGCAGCACGTTGGTCATCTTGGGACGCTCGATGTCGATTCCGCGACGCAGCAGCTTGGTCGTGTACACGCTGCCGTAGGAGATGTATTTGGATACCGCGGCAGCGATCCCGCAGGTGAGCATGATCGGGAGGGTGATCCCGAAGTTGGCGGTCATCTCCGCAACGCTGGCGATCGCGGTCAGCGGTGCCTGAGCAGCGGCCGCGAACACCCCGCCCATGGCCACGACGGCGTACAGGGCCGGCGGGCCGACCGCAGGCCCGAACAGGCCGTTGACGAGGGTGCCGAAGGCCATGCCGGCCATCGCCCCGATGAACAGCGACGGGGCGAACACTCCCCCGGAGCCGCCGATCGACAGGGTGAGGCTGGTCGCCAACACCTTGCTGACGAGAAACAGGATGATCAGCCCGACCACGACATGACCGCCGATCACGTTGTTCATGACCGGATATCCGACGCCGTACATCTGCGGGACCGCCAGCAGCAGGACACCGAGCGCGATGCCACCGACCGCCGGACGTGCCCACTCCGGCCGGCCCTCCCACAGCTCGTCAACGAAATCCTCGAGCCAGTACAGGAACGTCTTGAAACCGATCCCGATCAGTCCCGCGGCGGGCGCGAGCACGGCCACCAGCAGGTAGGTGGTGTCGCTGGTCACCGAGAGGCCATGCGGGATCTGGGCAAAGAACGGCGCCGAGCCGAACATCGTTCGGCTGATGAGATCACCGGTGACCGCCGCGAGGCTGGTGGCCACCAGCGCATCGAGCGAGAACTCCCGCAGCACGATCTCAAAGCCGAAGAACAATCCGGTCAGCGGAGCGTTGAAGGTGGCCGCGATCCCTCCCGCCGCTCCGCAGGCGACGATGATCCGAAGCCGGCTCTCGGACATGCGAACCAGCTGACCCAGGGTCGAGGCCAGCGCCGAGCCGATCTGCACGATCGGGCCTTCGCGTCCGACCGAGCCACCCACGCCGATGGTGATTGCGGAGGCCAGCGCCTTGACGATCGTTACCGGGGGTCTGATCCGTCCCCCGTTCTCGGCGACGGCGAGCATCACCTCGGGAACGCCGTGCCCCCGGGCCTCCCGGGCAAAGCGATAGATCAGCGGACCGTAGAGAAGGCCGCCGAGGACGGGAACGACCAGCACAAACCAGATCCCCAATCCCGGCAGATGCGCGCTCGCTGCATGACCCTGCTGACCGAACCGGTCATGGCCGGTGACCAGCCAGGTGGCACCGAACACCATCTCGCGAAACAGAGCAGCACCGAGACCGGCTCCCGCGCCGACGATCAACGCCATGACCCCCAGCCCCAGGCGATTGCCGCCCAGCCACGCCGACGCCGTCCGCACCACCGAAGGCCGCGACGGGCTTGACTGCGCGCCGACCACGGGCTCGGTGGCCATCAGTCGAGGTGCCAGCCCAGCGACCAGTCCTGCTCAGGCACCTCGCCGGCCGCATCCGCAAATGCTCGCAACGCGACCACCACGGCATCCCGGTCGGACGCCGGCATCCGTCCCACGATCGTCGCGATCTCCGTCCGCCGACGCCGGCTCACCTCGGCGACCAGCTCCGCGCCGGCGGCGGTCAGCGAGACCCGCACGGTCCGACGGTCCTCCTGCGTACGGCGTCGGGTGACCAGCCGCTTGCGCACGAGACGGTCACACATCCGTGTCGCCGTCGAGCGATCGACGTTCAGAGCGGTAGCGAGATCGGCGAGGCGCTGTGGCCCACGAGACGCCAACTCGATCAGAAACCGGTACTGCGCCAGCGTCACATCCTCAGCGAGGTTGGCCAGTGATCGCGCCGCCACCGCCACCAGTGCCCGACTGGACCCCAACACCGCATCGACCAACTCGTCCCGAGCCGGTTCGTCGAGGTCGCGGTTCGATGCCGCCGACGACTCAGAGGTTGCTTGCATATACCTATCATTGCATACTGCAAACACTTAGCCAGCCAGCGGATGGCGCCGGCGCCGTCAGCTGACCATGAGCACGGCGACGACGAACCCGAGGTACCCGGCGATGATCAGCGCACCGCGTGGCGCGACGCAAACCCGCGACTTGCATCGGCATACCAGCGTCAGAGCGGTCAGACCGAGGTACGACCCGGCGGTTGGGGGAGCGAGCCGGTGAGGTAGCGCTGGACCGTTGGGCCGATGCAGGCTGCGAGTTGTGCGCCTGGGGCGTCGGCTATTTGCGGGATGCGCAGGACGTAGCGCGCCATGACGAGGCCGAGGACCTGCGATGCGGCGAGCGCGGAGCGGAGGTCGGGTTGGTCGGGCGCGGCGGCAGAGGTCACACGGCCGAGGATCTCGGTGGTCAGGAATTCGCGCAGCATGGTCGCGGCATGGTCGTTGGTGACTGCCGAAGCGAGGAGCGCGCGGAACGGGGCGGCCCCAGTCTTGTCATAGAGGGTGAGGAGGGTCTCCACGAGTCGCTCCCCGAGCCCGTCAGGTCCGCGCGCCAGGATCGTTGGCACCAGCCGGCTGGGTGTGACGGGAAGTTGCATCGCGGCGACGAACACGCTCTCCTTGGAGCCGAAGAAGCGGTGCACGAGTGCCGGGTCGACGTTCGCCTCGCGAGCGATGGCGCGGACGCTGACTGCGTCGTAACCGCGTGCCGAGAACGCCGCGCGTGCCGCTTGGAGGATCTCATCGCGGGTTCGGTTCGGGCCGGGTCGGCGCCCGGTTCGTCGCGGACCGGCTGGGGTCTTTGGCCTTGTCACAAGAAGTCATTGTATGATGACTTCTGTGGCGGCGGTCGCGATTACCAACCTGCTCGTCGTTCGTGGCGGGCGGCGCGTCCTGCAGGCGATCAGCTGCGAGATCGCGACTGGCGGCGTCGCGGGACTGTTGGGCCCCAGCGGGTGCGGCAAGACGACGCTGATGCGCGCGATCGTGGGCGTCCAGATCGTCGAGTCCGGCGAGATCCGCGTCCTTGACCAGCACGCTGGGGCCGCACAGTTGCGCCGACGGGTCGGCTACGTGACCCAGGCGCCATCGGTGTATGGCGACCTGAGCGTGCGGGAGAACCTTCGCTATTTCGCTGGCGTCCTCGGCGCAGGTGAGGCTCGGATCGCCGAGGTGATCGAGACGGTGTCCCTCACGGCGGAGGCGGACCGGGTGACAGGGAGTCTGTCGGGAGGACAGCGCGCGCGTGTGTCACTGGCAACCGCCCTGCTGGGCAACCCGGAGGTACTCGTGCTCGACGAGCCGACGGTGGGCCTCGACCCGGTGCTGCGCCGCGACCTCTGGGCCCACTTCCGGCGCCTCGCCGACTCGGGAGTCACGCTGCTTGTCTCAAGCCACGTGATGGACGAGGCCGAGCATTGCGATGAGCTGTTCCTGATGCGCGACGGCCAGATGATCACGACCGAAACTCCCGAAGAGCTTCGCCGCCGAACCGGCAAGCAGAACCTCGAGGACGCCTTCCTCGCCCTGATCGAGCAGCAGGCGGATCGGTGAGCGCCCGTCTCACCTACGCGACGGCTCTGCGAGTCCTCATCCAGTTGCGACGGGACCCGCGAACGATCGCGCTGCTGCTCGTCGTGCCCCCACTCCTCATGACTCTGCTCAAGTACACCTTCGAGAGCGAACCAGCCGCGTTTCAGAAGATCGGCGGCCCGCTCGTCGGCCTCTTTCCGTTCATCACAATGTTTCTCGTGACCTCGATCACGATGCTGCGAGAGCGCACGACCGGGACGCTCGAGCGGCTGATGACGATGCCTCTCGCCAAGCTCGACCTCCTCCTCGGCTACGGCACCGCATTCGCCGCCGTCTCGGTCATACAGGCGCTGCTCACCGCCGGCGTGGCCTTCGGCCTCCTTGGCCTGCACATCGCGGGATCGCCGCTGTTGGTGATGGCACTCGCCGTCGGCAACGCCGTCCTCGGGATGTCACTTGGCCTGTTCACCAGCGCCTTCGCCCGGACGGAGTTCCAGGCTATCCAGTTCCTCCCAGCTGTCGTCTTTCCGCAGCTGATCCTCTGCGGCCTGTTCGTCGCCCGCGACCAGATGGCGAAACTCCTCCAGATCGTCTCCGACGCACTCCCGCTCACCTACGCGTTCGACGCCCTCCAACGAGCCACCGTCCAAGGAACGCTCGGCCGCCGCGGCGCACTCGACATCGCTGTCATCATCGGCGCGACGGTACTGGCCCTCACACTCGGCGCCGCCACGCTCCCGCGACGCACGGCCTGAGCCCGAGCCAGGCGCGCATCGCCGGTCGTCCCGGCCGCCGTGTTCGCACCCTCACGCCAAAAGCCCCGCTGCGCAGGGCTTTCAGGAGTACCGCTACCGGGATTCGAACCCGGTTAGGTTATGTTGGGCCGCGTAGATCATCAGTGTTTACGGGGCTTTCGAGGGAGTCGGATTGCGCAGTGTTGAAAGAATTGGCCACCAATTGGCCACCAAACGCGGCGTCGATCAGCTCCGCCTCCCGCTCGCCCGGCATGTAGTCGGCGTAGATCTGGGTGGTCTTCAGGTCGCGATGCCCCATCCACTCCTGGAGCGTGCGCAGGCTGACCTGCCCTGACGCGGCGACCGTCGTGGCGAACGTGTGCCTCAGGTCGTGCAGGCGAACGGGACGGACGTCTGCGCGCTGCAGCGCCGCCTTGAAGTGCAGGAGGAGCCGCACGCGATCAAGCGGCCGGCCGGTGTGCGGGTGTGCGAGCACGAGATCCTGGTCCTGGTTCCAAACCGTGTGCTTGTGATGCTCCTCGAACTCGGCGACCAGCCGAGAGGCGAGCTGGATCGCGCGGATCGACCGGCGCGACTTCGGGCTGCCGTACTCGCCGCGGACGTAGCTTTGCCGGACGCGCACCTTCATCGCAGCCATGTCGAGGTCATCCCAGCGCAGAGCCCGCAGCTCTCCCAGCCGCATCCCCGTCATCGCGGCCGTCAGGACGAGCAGCCGCACGACCGGCCACCAGTCGCGCTCCGCCTGCGCGGCGTGCGGCGGTGGCGGCGCGGCGAGGACGCGCTCGAGCTCAGCCTGCGTGAGGAAGTGGATCGTCTCGTCTCGCTGCACGTCGGGCAGCTTTGCCATGTCGCATGGGTTGCTCGCGAGCAGACGGCGGTCGACCGCCACTCCGAGGACGCTGTGCAGCGTGCCGATCACATTGCGGATCGTCTTGGGCGCCTTACGGTCGCGGTGCAACCGCTCCACAAGGCGCTGCACGTCGCGCTCGTCAACATCACGCGCCTCGATGTCACCGAGCATCGGCTCGATGTGCTTGCTCAGGTGGTAGCGGACGCTCTCGATGTGAGACGGCTTGCGGCCGGCATCGGTCAGCGCGGCGAGAAGGGCCCGACCGAGCTCCGCCACAGTCGTCTCATCGCTCGGCTCACCGGAGCCAAGCGTGGCGGCGAGCAGGCTCTCCCGCAAGAGCGCTTCCGCCTCCTTCTTCGTCAGCCCCGTCCGGTTGGCGTTCGTGCGCGCCGCACCGATCCTCTGCGCTTTACGGCGACCGTCCGCGGTGCGCCAGCGCCCGTACCACGCCCCGTCCTTGAGGTACAGGCTTCCGGTTCCGTATGCGCGCTTGGCCACGACTAGAAAGGTAATGCCCGCACTCATCGGCCTGCTCGCTCCTGCGCCTCGATCCACGCATCCAGCGAGGATTGGCGGAACCGCCAATATCGGCCGAGACGGATCGCCGGGATGCGCCGCTCGCGAGCCCATTGGCGGACCGTGTAGGCGCTGACGCCCAAGAACTCCGCTGCCTGCTCGACTGACAGCAGCGGATCGTGCACGTGCGCGCGGACCGCGGTCATCTGACCGGAAGCATCTCCTCGAAGACCTGCCCCCAACGTGCGAGCTCGGCATCTGAAATCTGTCGCGATTGAAGGGATGCCATCCTCACCTGTAGATACTGCGTGCGCAGGAGGCGGCCCCGTCGCCGGGACACGAGGCACGCCACCCGAGTTCGGCGGCGCGGATCCAGAGATCGTCCGGGGACCCGGAGCTCGTGATCCGGCGCCGCTTGACGACGGCGATCGCCTCGAACACGCAGTCCAGGTCCTCGCCGTCGAGCAACCCGTCGCCCCTCCGCAGCCTCCTCGTCGAAGTCGCGCCGCTCGCCCCGTGCCCGGTCACGCGCGGGCACAGCTGGGTACCGCAGTTTGCGCCGAGCGATTCGCTCAGCCGCTGCCACCGCTCCGGTTTGTCAGACCTGGCTCGGGCATCGGTCAGGTCGTAGGCGGGCCACGATTAGGGTGCAGTGGTCGGTCGCCGAAACTCGCCTCTGTCGCCGCCTCACGCGCGAGAGCCCAACTTCCGAACACTGCGGCGACGACGCTCGCCGAAGGCCAGCGCCCGGCTGCCAGCCGCCGCGCCGCGTCCTTGCCGCGTCGGCGGGCATGGGTCCGCGACCAGTCGTACGAAGACGGCATCCGCCCGAAGCGCTCACACCACTCGAGCATCGCCGAGATCACCAGCTCCCGCGTCCACCGCCGCTGGATCGCACCGGGATGGCAGCGCTTGCAGTAGGCGTAGGCGTCACCCTTGCCGTTGCGTGGCTGGGTGTACGCGCCGCAACCGCGGCAAACGCCCTGGTAGCGGGCCTTGACCGCCCGGGCCTTCTCGCCGGTCGGGTCATAGAAGTAGGCCTTGATGGTCGCCGGCGATCGCCCGAGCCGGTCGGCGATCTGCCTGATCGAGAGGCCCTCGAACTCGCGGTAATGCCGCGCCAGGGCGACCGCCCGGCGGCGCTCAAGAACCCGACTGAGGTCCGAAGCTGACGCCATGCCGATCACACGGGGTCACGCTAGCTGGGTCGCCTGGCGTTTTCGATGAGGTCGGCTCGCTCATCTCGTACCGTGGGCGGGCGAGGAATCGTTCCTATCGGGCGTCGAACTCTGAGCGCGACGGCGCTGCCGTGATCTCGCTCGCCGGATGTTCGACCAGTGCCACGACGCGGCTGGCCATGAACCTGGCCGTGCGCACGGGCTCGCCCGTTCGTGTCACCTCCACGACCTCGACCACCCCCCGGCCCGTCGTCACTTCGACCCGACGTCCGGCACGGGTCGCGACGATCTCATAGGTTCGCGAACCATCGTCCCCCGCCACCACAATTTCCACGCGATCGCCCTTCATGCGAGCGTACCTCCGATTCACCTATCGCCGTACGGAAGCTCCGAGGAGTCCTCGTGGTCTGCCTCGGCGTATTCCCCGGATCCCGTTTCAGGCTCTGGCGGGAATGCTTGCCGTATCGGATCCCAACCCTCACCGGTTGCGGCGGCCTCGATCAGGTCCTCCTCGGCGAGCTCGAACCCTTCGGCGACGCCCTCGCCGGCCTCAACTAAGGGGCGCTGGGCGGGATCGAGGTGCTGATCCCCGGCATAACCGCCGATCCTCGACGCTTCGGCCCCGGCGTCGTCGACCTCGCGCTCCTCCCAGGGCCGGGAACGGTCAACGTCGCTCGGGCTCAGGTTCATGGTGACTCCTCGTGTCATGGAACTGCTTCGTCAACATCGTCGCGCGAGCGCGGCGCGGTGCAAGCGTCAAATCCGATCGCGCGATCGAGATCGCCGGGCTCGATCTGCGAATCGCGCGGCGTGCGGTCGAGCTCGTTGCCCGAGCGGTGTCGGCTCTGACCCGCCGTTGCGAAGGGCGAATTTCACTTCTCACGCCGGTTCGCGCGTGACGGCGGGCACGCGTTGGCCGGTCCAGCCGCGAACCGTTCGCATGAAGAAGACCGCAGCTATGGCGCCGAACAGCATCGGCACCGCGAGCGCGATCGCGTAGTAGGCGAGCACGCGGGCCGTCGCAAGCGTGCCCGGCAGGCCGTACAGGATCATCGCGCCGATCAGTCCGCCGGCGCTGACACCGATGCCGCCGGGAACCGGGATCTCGCCGTCGAACTGCCCGACGAGGTAGGACATCGTGAGTGCCGGGATGGAGGGGTGGGCGCCGAAGGCGCGTGGCGATGTCGAACACCAGGTAGCCGGCGCCGCCTGCCAGCGCCCGGAGGTCGTGGTCGCGAAACAGCGTGATCGCTGCACGTGTGCCGGTGCCCAAGACGACCAACGATCGCGTGACCCGGTGCTTGCAGCCGCGGGTCCGGAAGCGGCCGTGGGTGGCGTGGACGACGAGGAGCTGGGGTGCTGTCACCAGTGCCGCCGCGATGACCGCACTGGCGGCCAAGGCCGGCACTAGGGCAAATGGCAATGAAGCTGATGGACCCGTTACAGGGGCGATGCCGCGGCGTTCGTCGCAGCCGTCAAGAGACCGATCGCGCCCACCAGCCAAAACGACACACAGCTCGACAGCATTACTCGCCGAACCGGCTTCTCTCTCACCTCGCTTCGCGGGGCAGACATGTTGACAATGCGCGCGATCTCCCGGCGCGGCTCAAGACTGTGCCGGCTCCTCGCCGAGAGATCCTCGCCGGGTGGGTCGTGGTCGCTTTGGCGTGTCGAGCTGGATGTGGTCGGACATGTGTTCGAGCTCTTGGCCTTTGGTTTCGGTGACCGTGAGGCGTACGAAGATTAAGGAGAGGAGCGCGAAGCCGGCGTAGATGCCGTAGGCGAGCCCGAGCCCGGCGTTCTTGAGTGAGGGGAAGCTGGTCGAGATCGCCCAGTTGGCGATCCACTGTGCGGAGGCGGCGATCGCGAGCCCGGAGGCACGCAGCCGGTTGGGGAACCTCTCGCCGAGCATGACCCATACCACGGGGCCCCACGACATGCCGAAGAAGAACACGAACGCGTTGGCGGCGATCAGCGCGACCGCCCCTTCGGCGCCGTGCAGCACCGGTTGTCCGTGGGCGCCCATCGTCGCGGTCCCGAAGATCCCGGCCATCACACCGAGCGTGACGGTCATCCCCGTCGAGCCGATCAGCAGCAACGGCTTGCGGCCGATCCTGTCGATCAGTGCGATCGCGACGACGGTGCTGACGATGTTGACCGCGCCGCTGATGACGGTGATCTGCAGCGAGCTGTTCTCGCTGAACCCGACGGCCCGCCAGAGAACGCTCGAGTAGTAGAAGATGACGTTGATCCCGACGAACTGCTGGAAGATCGAGAGACCGATTCCGACCCACACGATCGGCATCAGCCCCAACGCGGGCCCGCGCACGTCGCGCCAACCTCGGCCGCCGCTCGCTGCTCAGCGTCTGGCGGATCTGGGCGAGCGTGGCATCTACATCGACGTGGCCGAGCACGCTGCTCAGGACCCGCCTCGCTTCGCGCATGCGCTCCCGCGAGACGAGATAGCGGGGCGACTCCGGGATGGTCAGCGACAGCGCGCCGTAGATCACGGCGGGCACAGTCATCGCCAAGAACATCCACCGCCACGCCGGGAGTCCCAACCACAGGCTCTTCTCGGAGCCGCCCGCAGCGGTCGCGAACGCATAGTCGGCCACCAGCGACACGAAGATTCCCAGCACGATCGCCATCTGCTGCGCGGAGCCCAAGCGACCGCGGATCCGCGCTGGCGCGATCTCCGCGATGTACGCCGGCGCGACGACTGACGCCATCCCGACGCCGACGCCGCCGAGCACCCGAAACACGATCAGTAGCGCCAGCGAATTGATCAGGCCCGTCCCGAGTGCACTGACCAAGAACAACAGCGCCGCCAGCCGCATCACGATCAGCCGTCCGAGGCGATCCGCCAACCGGCCTGCCACGACCGCACCGGCGGCCGCACCGAGCAGCGCCGAGGAAACCGTGAACCCCAGGCCCGTGGCGCTGACATGGTAATGATCGCCGATCGCGCTGACCGCCCCGTTAATCACCGAGCTGTCATAACCAAACAGAAAACCTCCCAACGCAGCAACAGAGGCAAAACGGGTGACGGTTAGAAGCGATCCACGGGCGTTAAACATGACAACCACTGTGCACCCAGGCCCGACAATCACAACCACACCAGCAGATCAAACGATCCGTGGCCGCGATCACCGCGCCGGCCCGCTCCTTCGCGGCGCTCCCACGAACATCCCGTATGGGCTGTCAGTGCGTCGCGAGGAAGCTCGCGTGCTGATCGCGCTGCAACCGGTAGGGGCGGAGTACTTGTTGGTCCCACCTAACGACGCGGATACCGATCGAGCTCGGTTTGGACCCCACCACCCAGGCCCGATCCTGGCCGTATGACCACAACAACCGGAAGGGATGCCGCGGTCCCTAGTGGTGTTCCCGCCGGGCGCAGCTATGCTGATCGGCGTGCCGGGCAAGCGGCGCTGGGACTAATCATCCGTCACCCCTGGGCGGGCCGTACGCGCGAGGACCAGGAGCGGACAGCGGGCGCTGTGCGCGAGCTGCTGGGAGGTGCTTCCGTGAATCAGGCGTCCGATCGGGCCATAGCCGCGCGAGCCAACGATCAGCAGATCAAGTGACGCGCTGTACAGCGCTAGCTCCTCGGCAGGCTGACCGTAGCCCGCGCGCGGCTCAACGTCATCCAGCGCCGCGATCCGCCTGCGCGCATCCTCGAGGAGGCGCCGGGGCGAGTTATCGACCGCTCCTGGCCCGAGAAAGGCATCTGACGGAAGCGACACAGCCTCGAACGCTGAAAGCTTGGCACCGGACGCGCTCGCGAGCGTCCTGGCCACCGAGAGTGCGTGTTGGCTCTCGGGAGAGCCGTCATACCCGACACCGATCTCGCGCAGCGCACCCGGCTGCTGTGAGTAGTTAGTCGGCGCAATCGCGATCGAACACGGCGCGCCGTTCAGCGCCGCACTCGTGTCATCCCCGATGAGCACCCGCCCGAGTAATCCGCGGCGGGATGAACCGATCGCCACCAGATCAGCGCCGATCAGTTCACAAAGCTCATGCAGGCCGCGTCCGACCGAAGAAGATCGGCGCCGGCGCAGTTGCGCTTCGACACCCGTCTCCTCGCGCACTGTTTCCAGCAACGCGTCGGCACGTTCCGCGTCGGGCGCTTCGTACGCCGCGCCGGCGCCACGGTCGGCGTGGGCATTGCCCGGAATGACATGGGCAAGCGTGAGCTCCCCGCCCGACGCGAGCAGCAGCTTGGCGAGCGCTACCGCCTCGCGGCCGCCCTGCCGTCCGTCCACGCCGACCACGATCTGCTTGAACATCCCGTCTTCTCCTAACTATCAGTCTCCTGATCTGATGGCGCCAGCAATTGCCAGATCACCATGCTCGCCGGACCGCCGCGCGCCGCAAGCGCCAAACGCGATCACGCGATCAGACGCGTGGGTTATGCGGTCACGGGGGGTGGAGCTGCGTCTTGCGCTCACACTTCGTCGATCGAAGGGGTTACCAGCCCTCGGTGACTTGGATCATCGTCTTGCCCGACACACGCGGAGTGTCGGGGCCGAACGCGGCGGGTGCTTCGGCCAACGGCCGCACGGTCCCCAGATTCGAGGTCAGTCGTCCATCGCGCAGCCGCTGGGCGAGTTCGGCGAGCTGGCAGCGATCGGCCTCAACTACGAAGAAGATCGCCCGCCCGTTCTCAGGCTGAATCGCGGGCGGTTCGGCAACGGTGACGAGCGTGCCGCCGGCACGTACGAGCGCGGTCGAACGCCGGAGGATGTCACCCCCGATCACGTCGAGTACCACATCAGCCTCGCCCGCATCCTCCAGGCGGTCCTGCTCAATGTCTACGAATTCGTCGACGCCAAGACTGAGCGCGCGGTCTCTGTCGGCGGTCCTGCCGGTTCCGATCACCCGGGAGCCGACCTGACGGGCAAGCTGCACGGCGATCGAACCGACCCCGCCCGCGGCGCCGTGGATCAGCACGGTCTGGCCGGCGCGCAGGTGGGCGTGGTCGAACAGGGCCTGCCATGCCGTCAACCCCGAGATCACCGCCCCCGCGGCGACGGCATGATCAACGCCCAGGGGCAGCGGCGCAAGGTTGCGCGCCTCCATCGCAACGTACTCCGCCAGCGTCCCGTTGCGGCTCCAGTCGGCCAGCCCGAACACCCGCTGCCCGACGGTCACGCCGGTGGTCCCAAAGCCCAGCTCGGTGACGACGCCCGACACCTCGTGCCCGGGCACGCTCGGGGTCCGGTCCCGGCCGCCACGATCAGTCCACTCCCCGGCCAGGCCAACTCCCCACGCGTGAACCCAGCGGCATGCACGCGCACAATGACGTCGTTCTCGGCGGCGTGCGGGTACGGCAAGTCCGTTAGGGACAGTCCGGCTAGACCGGCGTCGCGGTCGCGGACAGCGATGGCGTGCATAGCAATTTCCTTTCTGTTGATGAATATTCCGTCTCGAAATGTGCAGCAGGTCGAGTACGGATGCCGTCGCTGCGCCGACCAGCCGGCGACCAATCGTGAGGGGCCACGATCGACACGCGAATCCCCAAGCTGTGATCGCCGGCATAGTCGCGAGCGTCGGGTGCTGGGGTGCGTGAGAAGCTGCCCAGGACGGTTGCGACTTGGTGAGAGGTGTCAACCCGGATCACCGGACGGCGGTTAGCGCGGCCAGGTTGCACTCGTCGACCGTAGAGATCGCCTCTGTGACGCAGTCGCGAATGATGACGTAGCGGATCACGCCGCGCGTCGGGCCGCAGTTCTGAACCGTACGCTGCGCCACGATTTCGTAGAGATGAGTTCCATCGGTCAGATAATTCACGGAAGTCCTTATGCTCAGCAGTGAGCGCGAGCACCGCGCCAGCGGGTGACCGCTGTACGGTTGCCCGCCGCCAGAACTGACTCGCGGCCCCACGCGGATGCGGCGAGCTCGCGGGGCCTATCGGGCATCGGCGTCCTCGGGCCGCGACGCGGCGGACGGGTCGGACGGGGAAGCAACGGGGACGCGATCCGGCTCACTCAGAGAACTCGTGCTCGGATCGTTCGTGGGTGAGGTCGGGCCCAACAGCGAGCCCTTGAAGTCGCGGATCGCCGAGCCGAGTCCGCGTCCAACCTCCGGTAGCCGCTTGGGGCCGAGGACGAGCAGCGCGACGGCGAGAACCAGGAGGAGATGTGTGGGGGCTGAGGATGTTTCCGATCATCGTGCGTCCTCTCGTCGGACCGTGTGACCCGAATCTAGGTCCGCCGCCCTGCCGCTCGAGCGCGATCGGCGATCACTCGATCACGCCCCAAGTGCTTCCGATCGAGATTCGATTGGCTCGCTCCCCGCCGTCCGTCGACCCGCGCGGCCGCGGCCCCGCGATGTCCAGGGCGGACGCGACGGCCGAGCCGGGCCCGCCCTCGGGATGCTCCGGGCGAGGGCAGACGACTGCGCGTCACGGTCCCTGCATCAACGTGCGCGGGCCGGGCTCGGTCGGACACAGGGTGGGTCAGCCGACGTGCTTCTCCTCGTGACCGCCGAACTCTTTCCGCATCGCGGAGAGAACCCGGTCCGCGAAGTCATCCCGTCCCCGCGAGCTGAAGCGCGAGTAGAGGGCCGAGGTCAGCACTGGGGCGGGGACACCCTCCTCGATCGCAGCGGTGGAGGTCCACCGTCCCTCGCCCGAGTCAGACACACGGCCGGAGAACTCTGCGAGATCGGGAGAGCCAGCAAGCGCTTGCGCGGTGAGGTCGAGCAGCCAGGAGCCGACCACCGAGCCCCGACGCCAGAGCTCGGCGACCTCGGTGGTGTCGATGTCGTAGCGGTAGTACTCCGGATACTCGAGCGGCGCGGTCTCGGCATCGTCCTCGTGCTTGAGGTTCCCGGCGTTGGCATGGCGCAAGATGTTGAGTCCCTCCGCGTAGGCTGCCATGAGCCCGTACTCGACGCCGTTGTGGACCATCTTGACGAAGTGCCCCGCGCCGTTGGGACCGCAATGCAGAAATCCTTGCTCCGACTGGCTCGCGGGGCCGCTGCGGCCCGGTGTCCGCGGTGCGCTGTCCACGCCCGGCGCGAGCGAGGCGAACAGCGGCGCCAGCCGCTGGACGACGTCGCCCTCGCCGCCGATCATCAGGCAGAAGCCACGCTTGAGCCCCCACACGCCGCCGCTGGTGCCGCAGTCGACATGGTGGATCCCCTTCTCCCGGAGCTCGGCGGCATGGCGGAGGTCGTCGCGGTAGTGGGTGTTTCCGCCGTCAATGATCACGTCTCCGGGCTCGAACACATCGGCGACGGCCTTGATCGTGCGGTCCGTGATGTCCCCGGCGGGCACCATCACCCACGCCGCGCGCGGCTTGGAGAGCTTCGAGGCGAACTCCTCCAGGGATCCAGAACCCGCCATGCCGTCAGCCTCGACGGCCTTGACGGCGTCGGTGCTGACGTCATATCCGACACAGCGATGACCGTCGGCCATCAGCCGGCGGACGATGCCCGCGCCCATCCGCCCAAGCCCGACCATGCCCAGCTGCAGCGGCGTGTCAGTGACCATGCCCGCTCCGTCGGAGCGTTGCTGGAGCGTATGTCCGTAGGCCGGCGCGCATCAGCGCATCGCGCGGTAGCGGCGGATGAGGGCGTTCGTGGAGCTGTCATGGGCGAGCTGCGGCTCGGTCTCGCTCTCCAGCTCTGGGACGATCTGCTTCGCGAGCGCCTTTCCGAGTTCGACACCCCATTGATCGAAGGAATCGATCCCCCAGATCGCTCCCTGCGTGAACACGCTGTGCTCGTAGAGCGCGATCAGGGTCCCCAGGGAGAAGGGTGTGAGCGCCTCAGCCAGAATCACGTTCGTGGGCCGATTCCCGGGCATCACTCGGTGAGGCACTATCGCGTCGGGAGTGCCGTCCGCGCGCACCTCCTCCTCTGTCCTGCCGAAAGCGAGCGCCTTCGCCTGAGCGAACACGTTCGAGGTCAACAAGTCATGCTGGTCACGAAGCGGATTCGGCGACTTTCCGAACGCGATCAGGTCGAGTGGAATCACCTTCGTCCCCTGGTGGATCAGCTGGTAGAAGCTGTGCTGGCCGTTGGTGCCCGGCTCGCCCCAGTACACCGCACCGGTCTCGTAGTCGACTGGTCGCCCTTCGCGCGTCACGCGCTTGCCGTTGGACTCCATGGCCAGCTGCTGAAGGTAGGCAGGGAATCGTTTCAGATACGCGCTGTAGGGCATTACGCCCACCGTCTGGGCGCCGAAGAAGTCCCCGTACCAGATCGCCAGGAGCCCGAGCAGCACGGGTAGGTTGCACCGGAACGAGGCCCTCGCGAAGTGCTCATCCATCGCGTGTAAGCCGGCCAGGAGGTCCTGAAAGTGTTGCGGCCCGACGGCGAGCATCGTGGAGAGACCGATCGCCGAGGCGAGCGAATACCGGCCACCGACCCAGTCCCAGAAGCCGAACATGTTTTCGATGTCGATCCCGAAGCTCGTCACGGCCTCAGCGTTGGTCGACACGGCCACGAAATGCCGGGCGATCGCCGCCTCATCACCTAACGCGGCCAGGCACCACTCGCGGGCAGACCGTGCGTTGGTCATCGTCTCAAGCGTCGTGAACGTCTTGGAGGAGACAATGAACAGCGTTTCGTCGGGCGACAGCTCACGCGTGGCTTCGACGAAGTCGGTGGGATCGACGTTGGAGATGAAGCGAAAACTGAGATCCCGGCGCGTGAAGTGGCGAAGCGCCTCGTAGGCCATGACGGGTCCCAGGTCGGAGCCGCCGATCCCGATATTGACAATCGCTTTGATCGGCTTGCCGGTGTGCCCGGTCCACTCGCCCGAGCGCAGGCGTTCTGAGAAGGCCGCCATCCGATCAAGCACGCGATGCACCTCCGCGACCACGTCGCGCCCTTCGATTAGCAACGACCGGTTTCTGGGCATTCTCAGCGCGACGTGCAACGCCGAGCGGTTCTCTGAGAAGTTGACCCTCTTGCCGCGGAACATTGCCGCGATGCTGTCGCGCAATCCGCACTGTCCGGCGAGCTCAAGGAGCAGGCGCATCGTCTCGAGCGTGATGCGATTCTTCGAGTAGTCGAGATAGAGGCCGGCCGCATTTGCTGCGAGCAGTTCACCTCGCGCCGGGTCGGCGGCGAACAGGTCGCGCAAATGCAGAGCCTTGACATCCTCGTAGTGGCGGCGGAGGGCATGCCATGACGTGCGCTCGAGCAGGGCCGTCACGACCCCACCGCCGCGGCCTGGTCGTCGATCCCTGCTCATCAGGTCGCGTCCCACGGCTCGGCGGACCTGTCGGCTCTGTTCAAGCCGCTGACGGAGGACACATCGATGTGCCGCTGCAGCTGGCCAGACGTGAGCATCTCTCGAGCGATGTTGTCCAGCGACAAGCTCTGTCCAAGCTGGCGAAGCTGCGCGGTCGGTGTCATGTCGTCTCCCAACAGTGCGTGATTGAACGAGGATCGGCGCGGTTTCTCTCGGCCGCAACAACAACGAGCGATCGGCCGATCGGGTCGGCCCGCTCGTCGCTCGGTCGTAGGCACGCAGCACGACCCAATAGCCGCCGCGGATCAGGAGCCGCGCACGAAGCTGCGCTCCGGCGATCCCGAACACGGATCGAATCAGAGCGAAGCCTTGTTGCGGCGCCGGCAGAGCTCAGGTTCCTTGAAGCCCATGAAGCGAAGCCAGAGCCCATGTCGGGAGCGCTGCCGCAGATCGCCTGAAGGACTCAGTTTTGACCGCGCTGGGTAATCAGCGCGTAGCTCCGGCCGTCGAGTCGCCGGACCTGGCCGGACGACGGATGGCCGGTGTAACGGCGGCGACTCGCGACTGCTTTGCGCTGCCTTCGGAGGACAGCGAAACGCGCGCTGAGGCCGTCGGTCAGGCGTTGCTCCGGCACTCAACCTACCGCCGCGCGGTCAAGGCCATGCGGCAGCTCGGTGCGGCATGAGCGGCGAGCGTATTGAAGAGCTCGACGACTCGCTCGAGGATGATCGCACCGGGCGCCACTCAGGTCCAGGTCGTCGCGCGTCCGTAGCCCGCCGCGACGCAGCAACCCCGACCGTCGATTGGAATCGACCTCGGGGGTACCAAGATCGCGGCAGCATGCCTGCGCGATGGAGAGCTCGCCCCGGCCGCGATCGAGGTGACCGACCACTCCAGTCAGAAGGCATTGCTCGACCAGTTGGTTTCGCTCGTGAACAGCCTGCGGGGCGCCAAGCTCGACGCAGTCGGAGTGGGTGTCCCCTCGGTGGTCGAGTTCGAGACGGGACGGGTGATCGCATCAGTCAACGTGCCACTCGCCGGCGTTCCGTTGCGTCAGCTGCTGCGAGAGCGGCTCGGCGTTCCAGTATTCGTCGATAACGACGCCAACATCGCGGCACTCGCTGAGGCCCATGATGACAAGCTTCGGATGGTCGCGAGGAACCTTGTGATGCTTACCCTCGGCACCGGCATGGGCGGCGGGCTGGTGCTCGGAGGACGCGTCTACCGTGGCGCCACCGGCGGCGCCGGAGAACTTGGCCACACGATTGTGGCAGCCGATCTCTCCAGCCCGCTCCGATCCGCTTCGGGCTTTCCACAGCCAGGCTCGCTTGAGCGTGTCGCCGCGGGCTCCGCGCTTGACCGGCTGGCCGCTGATGCCGCAGCCGCCCAGCCCCAGTCTGCGCTCGGGCGACGACGGGCGGCGGGGCAGTCCGTGCTCGGCAGCGATGTCGTTCGCGCCGCTCGCGCCGGCGATCCCACATCCGCGCATGTGGTCGAGACCTGGGCTCAGCGCGTCGGAATTGGCATCGCCAACGCGATCAACACGTTCGACCCGGACGAGGTCGTGCTCGGGGGCGGGGCCGCGCGGGCCGGAGAGCTGCTGCTCGCGCCGGCGCGGCGGGTGGCGCTCTCGCATGTGGTGCCGGGACTCGGCAGCCACACAACGATCCGCCTTGCCCGGCATGATCGCGCCGGTGTGCTTGGCGCCGCGCTGGTCGCCTTGCACGAGCTGGAGCCGTCCGACCGCTCACGCCCGACAATGTCACCCGGCGGCTCCTCCTCTCCCAAAGCGGTGGGTGCTGAGCCGTGACGATCACACTTGTGCGAGGCACGAGAGACGGAGTGGAGCAGATCCGGCCGACACACCGGCAGCACCGATCTGGCACTGACCGCAGCGGGACGGCATCGCGCCCGACAGCTGCGAGCTGAGCTTCGGGACAAGCGTTTCGGCGGTCCTCTGCAGCCCTCTGCGGCGCGCGCGCGAGCCCTGCGACCTAGCCGGATACGGGGAGCAGGCTGTCCTCTGCGACGACTTGCGCGAATGGAACTACGGCGATTACGAAGGCTTGACCACGGCCGAGATCCTTTGCGCGACCCCGGCTGGAACCTCTGGCGCGACGGCTGTCCCGGTGCGAGAGCCCGCATCAAGTCGGCGCTCGCGCGGATCACGCCCTGACGGAGTTGCGCGACGATGGCGCCGTGGCGATATTCGCTCACGGTCACATCCTCCGGGTGATCGCCGGCCCGCTGGCTGCGTATGGCTCCCGCCGCGGGCGCTCGCTTCGCCCTCGCGGCCGGAGCGGTGTCCGTGATGGGTCACGAACACGCGAACGAAGTGCTCATCAGCTGGAACGTCGTCTGCGCCGCCTGAGACCGACGTCCGCCACACGATTGTCTCAGGGAATTCGACATGCTCTGAACTCATGACGCAGTGGCGAGCTCGTCTGTTGGTGAGCCCGGGCGCGCTTTCAGTCGCCGTCGCAGTCGTCCGCCGGACCCCGCAGAAAGTGCGAAAGCGATAGGCATAAAGCGAGGCGGATCGCCTCGGTGCACCCCAGGCTCTGTGAGCCCAACCCCCGTTGTGAGCTTACATCCATCCTGTCGCGAGGCTCACGGCTCGACTCAGCCGATTGCGTGCATCCGCTCAGGCAGCTTCGACTCCGATGAGCAGCTGCCACTGGAATTCCTCGTCTGCCCCGAACGGCGCGTCGAGTGGGCGCGTACGTCACTTTTCGCTCAGGACATGCGCAGCCGCGAGGCTGATTGCGAACACGATCACGAGGACTCGGAGTGTGCGCTTGATCGGCGCACGCTGTCAGCGGTGCGACGCGACTGCAGAATCAGCGAGTACCTGGAGAGTGCTGGCGACTGCCGCGTCCGCGGTGCGTCCGCCCGAACTCGCGTTCCGACGAGCACGCTCCCAGTGACAACACCAGTTACGCCGGCCGCGGCGCCAAGAACTCGAGCTCGCCGTCGAGCGTCATCGCCTGAGTCTGCTGACGAGCGTAGAGATCGCCGCGCCTGCACATCGTGCTTCCAATCTTCGTAAGCGCGTCCGAGGCCAGCCTCAGCTTCGCAGCGCTCGCGGGCGTCGAGATCTGCATCGCGCTGAAGGGAGGCCGTCGCTTCCGAGGTCGACGCCACGCCGGCGCAGGTCGCTCTGGCGTGGCTGCTCGCGCAGGGCGACGACATCGCGCCGATCCCCGGCACCAAGCGCGTCTCACGCGTCGAGGAGAACATCGCTGCCGACGACATCGAGCTGAGCGCCGAGCAGATCGAACGGCTCAACGATCTCACCCCGGCGACCGGCGAGCGCCACGACGAGGCCAACATGGCGGTCGTCGAGCGCTGACGAGAGCGCCCCGACTCCAAAGCAGGCTTCTGCCGCCTCGGGAGGATGCAAAGTCGCTAGGCCGAAGACCTCGTTTCGTTCGGCCGCGGTAATCGCGGCCCTGCGAAGCGTGCACCTGAGTTGCGCGGGTTGCGGAACGTGCTTGGATCGTTGACGAGCAGAACGCAACGAGGAGGTGGCGTTGAACATAGAGTTCCTCTCGACCGTGGCGGTGATCGCGGCGGATCCTCCCGCGAGTCGCAAGCTGTACGTCGACGCGCTCGCCCTGCCGCTCAGCGGCGGCGACTATCTCCACAGCGAGCGGGTCGCTGGTTGTAAGTCCTTCGGGATCTGGCCGCTGTCCCAGGCCGCGGAAGCGTGCTTCGGGACGCCGCAGTGGCCGGCCGAGCGGACGGTGCCGCAGGTCAGCATCGAGTTCGACGTCGCGGACGCCGCGGCGGTGGGCTTAGCGGCACAGGAGCTCAAGCAGGATGGGTACGAGCTGCTGCACCCGGCGCGCCAAGAGCCGTGGGGTCAAACGGTGGCCCGACTGCAGTCACCGGAAGGCGCGATCATCGGGATCTCGCACATCCCTTCATTCCACGACGAAGATTGACAGGGAGGCGACCTGCTCTATTGACGCGCCGAGCACCTCGGGTGCCCCGTCTCGAGTCCCGGAAAGCGCGGAACTCGCGCACGAACCTCACGTCGAATTAGCCGGATTTCAGCAAGCGCTCGCGGCCGGTCGTAGCTACCCGCCGGCCGTCGGGGCACGCGACGAGAGTGTTCCGCGGTATCGTGGCGAGGCTTCTGCGTGATCGGCATCGCGGCCACGCGGAAGCCGTGACCGCTTGAGGCGCGTTATCCGACAGCGCTGCTCATCTAGACCGCGAGCGCGACCGCCGCACCGGCGCGCCCGCTCACGGCCGTCGCCAGCGGAGGCGTCGGGAAGCTGCGTGCGTCATCGCGAGCGAGATCCGCCATGCGCAGCCGCTCGTCGGGACCGTCTGGCGAAGCGACCTTCGCCGGCCGAGCCGTGCGGGACGCAACATCGATCGCGGACTCAGTCGAGATCGATCAACGGCGGGCTCCGCTCGATCGCTGGCCCGGCCGAGGCCGTGAGCTGCGCCCGGCCGACCCGAGCTGCTCGCAGGCTTGCCGCACGCGCTCGGCCATCGCCGCCTCGCCGGCGCTGCCCCACGCCCGCGGGTCGAAGCTGTGCTTGTCCCCCATCCCACCGTCGACTCTGAGCACGCCCTGCCAGTGGTCGAGCACGTGGCCCGCGACCGCGCGTGTGAACGCATATTGATTGTCGGTATCGACGTTGACCTTCACGACGCCAAACCGACCGCGTCTGCAAGCTCGCGCTGGCTGGATCCGCTGCTGCCGTGGAACACATACTGGAAGCGGGCGCCGGGATGCGCAGCTGCGAGCGCCTGCTGGCCCGCCTGCAGGATCACGGGTCGCAGGACCACGTTCCCGGGGGCGTAGGTTCCGTGCACGTTGCCGAACGTTGCCGCCACCAGGTAGCGCCCGCGCTCGCCGATCCCCAGCACGTCGGCGACACGGAGCAGGTCGGAAGGGGTGGTGTACAGCTCCTCGCGCCCGTTCGCCGGGCCCACGATCCCGTCCTCCTCACCGCCGACAACACCGGACTCGACCTCGAGGATGACGTCGAGCTCGCTGCATCTCGCGAGCAGGTCGGACGCGATCCGCAGGTTCTCGTCGAGTGGAAGCGTCGAGCCGTCGAACATGTGGGAGTGAAACAAGGGGCTGGCGCCGAATTCGACGCGGCGCTGGGATTCCGCCAGGAGTGGGAGCAGCCAGTCGTCGACGTGCGGCGGCGGGCAATGGTCGGTATGCAGAGCGACCAGGACCGGGCTCGCCTCGGCGACGACGTGGGCGTAACGCGCAAATGCCCGTGCACCCAGGAGCGCGTCTTTTACCGCCGCCCCGGACATGTACTCGGCGGCGCCGACCGAGATCTGAACGATTCCATCCGCATCGGCAAGCTTGAATCCCCGCAGCGCGGCGTTCAGCGTCTCGGAGGACGTGACGTTGATCGCCGCATAGGCGTACCCGCCATCGGCGGCCGCGTCGAGCATCGCCGCGTACTGGCGCGGCGTGGCGAGCGGCATCAGTCCTCCCTCCCAGTCCTGGCTTGGGATCGGATTCGATCGTCGTCCTCGTGCATGCCTTAGCTCTACCTTCCTGTGCCTGGATCCCTCAAGGGCATGGCGTCTCGACGAACCCGGCCATGCCATCTTGCGCGGCAGTGAGGGGCCCGTGGTTGCCGAGACGCGAGCCCTCCGCAGGGGACGCCGCCTCAGCCCGCGGCGTCCCCTGCGGTCGCGTACTTACATCGCCGGGGCGCGCTCCTGGAGGATGAGCCCGAACTTTGCCGGGTCGGAGTCGCTCTCGTCGCGGGGCACGAAGAAGTACTCCACACCGGCGGGTTGCACCGTCAGCAGCAGGCGGACTTCCTCGCCGCGCACCGCATAAGCCGTGCGGGACGTTGTTGGGAAGCGCCGCGTAGGACCCGGCTTCCACCTCGAACTGCTGGTCACCGACGTAGGCGGTGATCGCGCCCTCGAGAACGTACAGGGTCTCGTCCTCGCGCGTGTGGGTGTGAATGGGCGGCTCGTCGCCAGCCCTCACGCGGGTTTCCACGACTGCCCACTCGCCGCCTGACTGCTCGCCGGCGATCTTCAACTCGGCGGCCGAGCCGCCGCCATAGGACCGGGTACGTCCCGCGCCCGGGGCCGGTCAGGACAGGATCTGTAAGGGACATGCGATTGCCTTTCTGTATTGGGGTCAGCGCAGGGCCGCCGAGCGCAGGTCAGGCAGTCGCGTCGGTCGGCTCGTGTGCAGCTAACGATCCTTCGTGCGCCCTGGCCCCGCAACACCGTTGGGCGAACCGGCAATAGGCCGGAGCAATCAGCGCCGGCGGATCCGATCCGCGATGGATTTACCGGCCGGCCCGTAGCCCGCTACGTGGCCGTGGCGGTGATCGTGCCTGGCAGCGCGGCAGCCGTTGAGACCGGGCGGGAGCGCATGCCGGAGCGCTTGGCGGGATCCGATGTCCAGCTTTCCGAACACCTTGTGTAGGTGATATTCGACGGTGCGAGGACTGATGAATAGTCGGCTGCCGATCTCCGCGTTGGAGAGGCCGTCGCGGGCGAGCCGGGCGATCTGAGCCTCCTGTGCCGTGAGCTCGTCTCGGGTGTCGCTGGCGCGCTTCTTGGCGCGCTCTCCGGTCGCCAGGAGCTCACGTTCGGCCCGCGCCGCGAAGGCCTGCGCACCCATCGTGCTGAACATCTCGTGGGCGATCCGCAGCTCCTCTCGTGCGTCCACTCGTCGGCGCTCGCGGCGCAGCCATTCGCCGTAGAGCAGGTGGGCGCGGGCAAGCTCCGCGCGAATTCCCCCACGACCGAGGCGGGCGATGGCCTCACGATAAAGGCGTTCGGCTTCCTCGCCGTCGCTCAGGAGCGCTCGCGAGCGTGCCTCGACACCGAGCGCCCAATCCGTGTCGCTGGGGCGGGTGGTCGTTGCGAGGGCATCCAGCGCTTCGGCAGCCACGTGCTGCTCGCCCGAGCGGGTCGCCGCCTCGACCAGCTCCGCCAAGCTCCAGTGCGCGTAGCCCATCGCCTCCGGCGGCCGGCTGGCGCGCTGAGCCGCCTCGAGCGCGTCCTGGTAGCGCCCAAGTCCGTTGTACAGCACTGCGGCGGCCCAGTGTGTGGCGCTCAGCCCCAACCCCTCGCCCCGCCGTGTCGCCTCGTCGCGGGTTGCGTCGATCAGCGCCCGGGTGTCGGCTTCCCGACCCTGCCAGGCGGCCACGCCAAGTGCGGCGTACGGTGCCAGCTCGCTGCCCGTCGCCTCCACCACCGATCCCAGCTCCTCGCTCAATGCCGCCGCAGCAGAAAGCTCCCCAGCGAACAAGTGAACGTGGACGCGGGCGGTCAGGGCGATGGGCAACGCGGACAGCGCCCCGGCTTCGCGGCATAGGCGGACGTGACGGCTCACGAGGGCTTCCCAGGTGTCGTGGTCCCACGGTCCTTCCCCTGCGACACGGGAAGCGATCGCCAGCCATCGCAGCGCGTCCTCGTCAGGGATATCCTCGCTGCGGAAGGCGATCAGCGCTCGCTTGACCAGCGGGGCGCCGGCTGCACATCCCTCCGTCAGCCACGCGGCCAGACCGTCGAGCAGGAGGTCGGTCGGCCGGGCGCGTCCCGTCGGCGGCGGCGCCGTACATGCGGCGGCGGCCGCGGCGCGCGGGCCGGTCCCGCGAGCCAGCGGGCCCGCGAACTGGGCCGCCGCAATCGCCTCGAGGTAGGTGTCTCGTGCCAGCGCGACGTCCACGGTCTCCAGCCGCTTGGCGGCTTGGAGGAGCAGCGGTGCGCTGTCGCTGCCGGGGCGCGTCGCGAAAGCGGCTTGCGCGCGCAGCAGGCCGACGTGGGCGACGGCGAGCTCGTCGTGCAGCCCGGCCTCGGCGGCTGCGATCTGCGCGAGCGCCTCGTCGGGCGCGCCGGACTGGAGCTTCGCCTGCGCGGCGGCCAGCGCCCGGTGGCCGCGGCGTGCCGGCTCGGTGCTGAGCTTTGCGGCCTGATCGAGGAAAGCCGCCGCGGCGGCGAGCCCTCCACGCGCCTGGGCCCGGCCGGCCGCCCGCTCGAGCTCGACTGCGACGTCCTCGTCCGGTCCCGCGGCGGCTTCAGCGAGATGCCACGCACGTCGATCTGGATCGCTCGCGGCAGAGGTTTCGTCTGCCAACGCTCGATGCACCGCGCGGCGCGCTTCCGGGGACGCGACGGTGTAGACCGCCGAGCGGACGAGTGGATGCCGAAACCGAACTCTGCTACCGACCTCCAGCAATCCCGTTCTTCCGGCGGGCCCGAGACTGGAGTGGGCGATCCCGAGCCGCTTCGCGGCCCGCAGGATGAGTCCGGGATCGCCGGACGGCTCCGCGGCGGCGAGCAGCAGCAGCCGCTGCGTGTCCTCGGGCAGAGCCTCAAGGCGCAGCACGAAGTTCTCTTCGATTCGGCCCTCAAGCGACAGTGCCCCCGGAAGGCCGAAGCCGCCGGCCAACTGGTTCGGCGACAGGCCGCGCGGCAATTCGAGGAGCGCCAATGGGTTGCCTTCGGTTTCGGCGAGGATCTGATCGCGGATCCGCTCGTCGAGTGGCGAGTTGAGAACCGAGTTCAGCAGCTGGCTGGCGTCGCTGTCTCGCAGCCCGCTGAGCGTCAGCTCCGGTAGCCCTCGCAGCTCTGGGCCGGGTTGCCTGGCGCCGAACAGAATGGCCACCGACTCGGCCGATAGCCGCCGAGCCACGAACCCCAGTACCTCGCGCGACGGCCGGTCGAGCCAGCGCGCGTCGTCGACCACGCACACGAGCGGGCGCTCGTCGGCTGCCTCGGAGAGAAGGCTCAGGATGGCCAGACCGACGATGAAGCGGTCCGGCGCCTCGCCCCGGCTCAGCCCAAAGGTGATCGCCAGCGCATTTCGCTGCGGCCCGGGCAGCCGATCGAGCCGATCGACTACTGGCGCGCAGAGCTGATGAAGCGCGGCATAGGGCAGCTCCCGCTCGGACTCCATCCCCGCCGCGGCGAGTACGGTCAGATCCGATGCGGAGCGGATGCTGTAGTCCAGGAGCGCCGTCTTCCCGATCCCGGGTTCACCCCGGATCACGAGCGCGCCGCCGCGTCCAGCCCGCGCGTCCGCCAGCAACCGGTCAACCGTTGCGCACTCGTCGTCTCGACCGAGCAGCGAGGTGAATCGCGATGGTGCTCGGGAAGAGCGCCGGGCCAGTGAAGCTGATCCTAGGCGGGTCAAGCGCTCGGGCGAGCCCGTCGCGAACGCGGCGCGATCGGGGCCGGCGAACCCCCCCTCCCTCACCGATGGCCCACCTTCGACGTCTCGGCGGAAGTCCAAACTGGCTACGGTCGACACGGTCGCGCTCAGTCCTCTCGGTGCGGGCGCAATCCGCTACCTGACGCTCGCCGGTCGCTGTTTTCGAACATGGGGTGAGCATGGCGGCGACGAGCGTTGGTGTCGTCGAGGACAACCGACAAATTGCCACTCAGGGAAGCTGACAGAGCGCCGTGGTGGCTAGCCCGTGTGCGGCAGCCCACATCTGCATTTGTGGGCTAGCCCACATGCGCGCGGCTCCGGTTCCTGCCACCGTATGCGACATGTCGATTCGGTGCCTGATCGTGGATGACAACGTGAGCTTCCGGCAAGAAATGGCCGGCCTGCTCGAGGAGCAGGGGATCGAAGTAGTCGGCGGCGCGGCGTCCGGGAGTGAGGCTCTTGCCCAGATCGCCGAGCTACGCCCCGACGTAGCGCTCATCGACATCGACCTTGGTGGCGAAAGTGGGTTAGCCCTCGCGCGCCGGATCACGGGGTTTCGGGCTCATGCCCGCCCGACGGTGATCTTGATTTCGACCCACGACGAAAGGGCGTTCGCGGAACTGATCGAGCAGAGTCCTGCCCTGGGATTTCTGTCAAAGACGCGGCTGTCGGCGCCGGCGATTCGCACGATGCTCGGGTCCGCTACTAGCGGGAGAGGCCAGTCTGATGAGCGTCCAGGAACCTGATCGCGGCGAGCACACGGCGGTGATCGTCTTCAGTGTCCGGCAAGCTGAGCTTCATCATGATGCTGTGCACATGCCGCTCGACGGTCCCCGGGCTGATAAAGAGCAGCCGGCCGATGCCGGCGTTCGAGCGTCCCTCCGCCATCAACCCAAGCACCTCGCGCTCGCGCGGCGTCAGCTCCTCCAGCGGGTCATCCACCGCCCGCGCGGCGACGAGCTCCTGAACCAGCACCGGGTCGATTACAGAGCCACCGCGACTGACTCGGCCGGCGGCGTCGAGAAACTCGTCAATGTTGGCGATCCGACTCTTGAGCAAATAGCCGCTGCCTCGGCCGGTGGCCAGCAGCGTCATCGCCTGCGCCACCTCCACATGCGCCGACAGCAGGAGGATCGCCGTCTCGGGGAACTCTTCCCGGATCGCGCGCGCTGCCTCGAGGCCCTCAGTCCGGTGAGCTGGAGGCATCCGGATGTCGACGACGGTGAGATCCGGCCGGCACTCGCGTACGAGCTGCATCAAGGTGGATGCGTCACCGGCCTCGCCGACGACCTCGTAGCCGCCATCCTCGAGCACTCCGGCAAGACCCGCGCGCATCAACACGTCATCCTCAGCAACGACGACCCGCGTACGAGCCTGGTTCTCCGCGGACACGAGGAGAGTATCCCGCAGCGCGATCCCCCGAGCCAGAAATGGGACCGCTCGACGGGGATATGATCCCCTGCGTCATGCCGTGCCCGTGGCTATCTGTTGGGACCGGGATGATCCGCCCGCGCGCGTGAAGCGAGCTGCACCGTCGCGCGTCTGCGATCCTGAGCGCGCCGGGGAAGTCGAGAGCGGCTTGCCTAGCCCGAGGGCGGGCGAGCACCTGAGCGCATATCTGGAGGCGGCAATCGACTGCGTCATCATGGCGGACGCGTCAGGCCGGATCGTCGAATTCAACCCGGCTGCCGAACGGACGTTTGGCTATTCCCGTCAGGAGGCGCTCGGGCGGACGATGGCCGAGCTGATCGTGCCGCCGTCGCTTCGCGAGCGCCACCGCGCCGGCTTCGCTCGTTTCGTGAAGACCCGCGAAGGCAGCATGCTCGGCCGGCGGGTGGAGCTGACGGGCATGCGCGCGGACGGCAGCGAATTTCCTGTTGAGCTGGCGCTCAGCCAGGTCGAGTCCGAGCCGGTTCTCATCTGCGGCGCGGTGCGCGACATCTCTGCGATGAAACAGGCCGAGAGCCATCTGCGCGGACTCGCCGAGGAGCAGGCCGCCTTACGGCAGGTCGCCACCCTCGTCGCCTACGAGTCGTCTCCTGAACGCCTGGTCGCTGTCGTTGCCGAGCAGCTCGCGCGGGTCTTCGACGTCCCGTTGGTCAGGCTGCTTCGCTACGAGCCGACCGCCGCGGTCGTGGTCGGCGGCTTCAGCGAGGGTGACGCCGACCCGTTCCCGATCGGGTCGCGCTGGCGGCTTGACACGCCGGGCCTACTGGCAACGATCCGCCATGGCGGCCGTGCCGAGCGTGTCGAGGACTACGCGCTGGCGCCTGGCGACGGCGCTCGTGCGGTTCGCTCGGCAGGGATGCGCTCTGGGGTGGGGAGTCCAATCCTCGTCGGAGGACGCGTGTGGGGCGCGATCGTCCTTCTCTCGCCGGAAAGCGCATCGCTGCCCGAGGACACGGAAGTGCGGCTCGCCGACTTCACCGAACTCGTCGCGACGGCGCTCACGAACGCCGAGTCGCGCGCCGCGCTCAACCGGCTCGCTGAGGAGCAGGCGGCGCTGCGGCGGGTGGCCACACTGGTGGCCGGCGCGCCGGCGTCAGAAGAACTCTTCTCCACAGTCGCTCGCGAGGTGGCATCTGTCTTGGACGTGCCGGGCGTGATCGTCACGCGCTACGACGCCGACGGAACAGCTGTGACGCTCGGGGAGGCTTTGGCGCCAACCTCGCGGGCGCAGAGCGATTCCTCGGCGTTGGTGTCCGGATGCCACCAGACCCTGGAAGCCTGGCCGCGCTGGTCCACGACACGCACGGCCCGGCGCGAATTGATGACTTCTCGACGTTACGGGGAACCGTCGGCGATCTTGCGGCTGAGGCCGGACTCGGTTCCGGCTGCGCGGGTCCAATCATGGTCGATGGAGCCCTCTGGGGCAAGATGTGCGTCTTCTCACGGGCGGGAACGGTTCTTCCCTCGGGAACGGAGAGTCGCCTGCACGACTTCGTGGAGCTCGTTGCCACGGCGATCGCGAACCACGAGGCGCGCTCCGACTTGGCGGCGTCGGAGGCGCGCGCCCGCGGGTTAGCCGAGGAGCAGGCGGCGCTGCGCCGGACCTGGCCAAGGCCAAGCAGCTGGTAGCGGCCTCCCACACCGCCGGGCAACGGGTCGCGGTCATCACCACTCCAGATGACACCACCAAGAACATCTCCCTGTACTTCGTCTCGCTGCTGGACAAGCTGGGCTACCGCGCATCGCTCAAGACGCTGTCGTCATCGGTGGAGTATTCCTACGTCCAGAACTCACAGAACAAGCCTCAGATCTCAGAGAGCTACTGGTCGCCGGACTACAACGCGGCCAGCAACTTCCTCAGCGTGTCGGTCGGATGCGCCGGCTTCACGCCAGGCTCCACGGCGAGTCCCAACCTCTCGGAGTTCTGCGACCCCGCGATCCAGAAGCAGACCGCCCACGCGCTGCAAGTGCAGACGACCAGCCCGGCGGCCGCCAACCCCCTGTGGGCGGCGATCGATAAGGCGGTCACCGACCAGGCTCCAGAGGTGCCGCTGTTCGTGGCCGGCAAGCTGGACTTCGTGGCCAAGCGGGTCGGCAACTACCAGTTCAACCCCTCCGTGACCGGGCGCTTCATGATCGACCAGGCCTGGGTGAAGTGAGCACGGCAGTCCCGGCCGAGCCGCCGCCCGGCTCCCCTACCGCCGTTGCCGCAGCCGCCGCCGGCGAGGCCGCTGCACCGGCCGGCGCCAGCCCGTCGGCACTGGCCGTCCGGCGCCTGTTGCGCAACCGGGCGGCCATCGCCTCGCTCGCCGTCCTGGTCGTGATCGTGCTCGGCTGCCTGGCGGCTCCGCTGTACGCCCACCACATAGCCCACACCAACCCACTGGCGTCGAACCTCAGCGCAACGACGATCGTCAACGGCAAGCGAACGCCGGTCATCGCCCCCAATGCGTCAGGCCTCGGCTCGACGCCGATCGGGCCCACGCTGCGAGCCCACTACTTCCTCGGCGCCGACACGCAGGGACGCGACGTCGCCGCGCGCCTGCTCTATGCCGGGCGGATCTCCCTGACCGCGGGATTTGGGGCGGCGATCCTCACCGCTGTGCTGGCGACCATCATCGGCCTGATCGCGGGCATGGCGGGCGGCATCGTCGACGCGATCCTCTCGCGGTTGCTCGAGCTGCTGTGGGCCTTCCCGGTCTACCTGCTGGCCGTCTGCCTGTCGACGGTCCTGCTGCTGCAGGGAATCAAGCTCGGTCCGATCACCGTGAGCCCCAACAGCATCTGGCTGCCCATCACGATCATCGGCGTCGTCTACATCCCCTATCTCGCCCGGCCGGTGCGCGGCGAGGTCCTGGCCGCCAAGGAGCGGGAGTTCATGCAGGCCGCCGTCGCTCAGGGCGCCTCCTGGCTTCGCCTGGTGTTCGGCGAACTGCTGCCCAACGTGCTGCCGCTGGTAATCGTCTTCTTCCCCCTGCTGATCGCCACCGACATCTTGACCGAGTCGGCGCTCTCCTACCTGTCGATCGGCGTTCAGCCACCCCAGGCCAGCCTCGGCACGATGGTCTCCGACGGCCAGAGCCAGCTCTATACCCGGCCCTGGGTGTCGATCGCGCCCGGCCTGCTCATCGTCATCGTTGTCGTCGCCCTCAACGTGCTCGGCGACGGCGTTCGCGACGCTGTCGATCCCCGCGGGGGCTTGCCCACCCGGCGCGATCTGCGCCGGCGCCGGCGCCGGGCACGACTTCCCGGCACCGAGAGCCCGCTCGCATGACCGCGTTTGCCATCCGGCGGCTGGGCGCCACCGTGATGGTGATGTTCGGCCTCAGCGTCATCGTGTTCCTCATCTTCTTCGCCACGCCGGGAATCGATCCCGCCCGCCAGCTGGCCGGCAAGGACCCAAATCCGGCAACGCTCGCCGCCATCCGCCACGACTTCGGGCTGGACCGTCCGTTACCTGAGCAGTACGTGCTGTTGATGAAGCACCTGGTGATCGACCGCGACCTGCAGTCCTATTCCAACCGCGGCGTCCGGGTGATCCCCGAAGTCCTCGCCGCTGCACCGGTGACGCTGTCCCTGGTGCTGGGCGCGGCGGTGGTGTGGATCGTCGTCAGCGTCGCGCTGGGTGTCGCCGCCGCCGTACTTCGGGGCTCGTTCTGGGACAAGGCACTCATGGCCCTGGCGCTGGTCGGGATCTCCATGCCGGTCTTCTGGCTGGGCGAGGTGGCCAACCTGTTCACGCAGGATCGATGGCACGGCTTCTTTCTGTTCTCGTGGATCCCGCCGCTGGGGTACACGTCGCTGGGGACCGACCCGGTCTTGTGGCTGCGTCACCTCGTCGTCCCGTGGCTCGTGTTGGCAACCCTGTACGTCGGGCTCTACGCCCGGATCCTGCGGGCCGCCGTGATCGACGCCGAGACCCAGGACTTCGTCCGCACGGCGCGCTCCAAGGGGATCTCGGAGCGGCGCGTGCTCATCCGCCATGTCCTGCGGACCTCGATGATCGGCTTCGTCAGCGTGTTCGGACTGGACTTCGGCGCGCTGGTGGGCGGCGGGGCACTGCTGGTGGAGGTCGTGTTCGGGCTGCCCGGGATCGGCCAGCTGACCTACCAGTCACTCCAGGGTCTCGATCTGCCGGTGATCATGGCCACCGTCCTCTACGGCGGCTTCTTCATCGTCGTCGTCAACGCCCTGGTGGATCTGGTCTACGCGCGGCTGGATCCGCGCATCCGTGAGGCGTGATGGCGACTGAGCCGCTGCTCTCCGTCCGCGACCTGCGTATCCGCTTCACCGGCGACGCCGGAACCACTGTCGCGGTCGACGGCGTGTCCTTCGACCTCCGCGCCGACGAGGTCCTCGGCATCGTCGGCGAGTCGGGATCGGGCAAGACGGCGACGGTCATGGGCGTCGTCGGGCTCCTGGACACCAGCGCGACCGCCGAGGGAGAGGTCCGCTTCGGCGGACGCGACCTGCTGAACGTGAGCGAGACCGAGCTGCGGCGGGTGCGGGGTGGCGACATCGCGGTGGTCTTCCAGGATCCGATGACGTCGCTGAACCCCGTATATCGCGTCGGCTGGCAGATCGCCGAACAGCTGCGCGAGCACACCGAGCTCGACGAGAAAGGCCTTCACATCCGGGTGATCGAGCTGCTGCACTCGGTCGGTCTCCCCGACGCCGAGCAGCGCGTCCACGACTTCCCGCACCAGCTTTCGGGAGGGATGCGCCAGCGGGTGATGATCGCCCTGGCGTTGTCGTGTAACCCGAGCGTGCTGATCGCCGACGAGCCGACGACCGCCCTCGACGTGACGATCCAGGCGCAGATCCTTGACCTCATCCGCACCCTCCGTGCCGACTTCCGTTCCTCGGTGATTCTCATCACCCACGACATGGGCGTGATTGCCGAGATGGCCGACCGGGTGATCGTGATGTACGGCGGCAAGGTGGTCGAGCAGAGCACGACGACGAGCCTGTTTCGCGACCCGCTCCATCCTTACACGTGGGGTCTGCTGGGCTCGATCCCGCGCCTGGACCGCCCGCGGCCGCGCCGGCTGAGCGCGATCGCGCCCGCTTCGGCAACCAACGCCGCCCAGGCAGCTGGTGGATGCGTGTTCGCGGCGCGCTGCCCGCATCGCTTCGAGCCCTGTGCGCAGATGCCGCCGCTGGTCGACCAGCGCGGCGACGGTCACCTCGACGCCTGTCATCTGCCGCTCGACCAGCGTCCTTCGCTGCGCGCACGCCGGGCGGCCTCCGCCGAGGCGGCACGATGAGCGACGCGCCCGTCCTGTTGCGCGCCACCGGCATCCACAAGCACTTCCCGGTACACAGCTCCGGCGTGTTGCGGCGCGAGGTCGCGCAGCTGCGAGCCGTCGACGGTGTCGATCTGGAAGTCCGCCAGGGCGAGACCCTCGGCCTGGTCGGCGAGTCGGGCTGCGGAAAGTCGACCCTCGGCCGTTGCCTGATGCGCCTGACGGACCTGACCGAAGGCCGTGTCGAGATCGATGGACGCGACATCTCCGAGCTCTCACGCCGGGCGCTGCGGCCAGTCCGGCGCGAGGTCCAGATGGTCTTCCAGGACCCGTACGCCTCCCTGAACCCTCGCCAGCGCGTCCGTACGATCGTCGGCTTGCCGCTGCGCATCCACGACGCCGTTCCCCGGCGCCAGATCGACGCTCGCGTTCGCGAGCTGCTCGACGTCGTCGGCCTGCAGCCAGAGCACGCCGACCGCTTCCCGCACGAATTCTCCGGTGGTCAGCGCCAGCGGATCGGGATCGCCCGAGCGCTGGCCCTACGCCCGCGGCTGCTGATCGCCGACGAGCCCGTGTCCGCCCTCGACGTCTCCGTGCAGGCTCAGGTGGTCAACCTGCTGGCCGACCTGCGCGACGAATTCGGTCTGGCCTGCCTGCTCGTCGCCCACGATCTGTCGATCGTGCGCCAGGTCTCCGACCGCATCGCGGTCATGTACCTCGGTCGCATCGTCGAGGTCGGTCCCGTCGAAGCCGTGAGCGACCGGCCGACGCACCCGTACGCCGAGGCGCTGGTCTCGGCGGTCCCCATCCCCGACCCCGATTTGGCGGCCCGGCGAGAGCGCATCGTGCTGCACGGTGACGTCCCCAGTGCCGTCTCCCCGCCGGCCGGGTGTCGCTTTCACCCTCGCTGTCGCCATGCCACCGACATCTGTCGTACCGAGGATCCACCGCTGCTGCCACACGCCGCGCCTGATCACCTCGCCGCCTGTCATCACCCGCGTAACGTCGCGGAGGTCTGAGGCATGTTGCCCCGGCGGGTGCGGTGTGCCGTCATCGGGATGGGCGCACTGGGCAGCGCCGCGGCCTACCGGCTGGCCCGGCGACTCGGCGACGGGGTGCTCGTCCTCGAGCAGTTTGCGCCCGGCCACACGCGCGGCGCCTCCGAGGACCACTCACGGATCATCCGCCACTCCTACGCCTCCACCGTCTACACGCGGCTGACCCCGGCGATGTTCGCCGCTTGGCGGGAGGTCGAGGCCGAGAGCGCGTTGTCGCTGGTCACGACCACCGGGGGACTGGACGTCGGCGATCCGGCGGTGCCGGGCTCAGTCGAGGCGATTAAGAACAACGCTGCCGCATTGCGTGACCAGCACATCGGCTTTGAACTCGTCGATGCCGACGCGCTGCGGGCCCGCTGGCCGCAGTGGCGCGTCGCCGACGACGTACGCGCGGTGTTCCAGCCCGACAGCGGCAGCCTGGACATCGGCCGCGCGTGCAGTGCCCATCTGGAGCTTGCGCGGCGTTGCGGCGCCCGGTTGCACCCGGGCGTCCGGGTTCTCCGCGTGACGCCTGCTTCCGATCAGGGGAGCGTGAGCCTGCAGACCGACGACGATGTCGTCGAGGCCGACGACCTCGTGGTCTGCGCCGGCAAGTGGACCAACCAGGTTCTCGGCGAGATCGGTCAGCTCCCGCTGACGTACACCCGCGAGCAGGTCACCTACTTCGTCCCGCCGTCGCTCGCGGACTTCGCCCCCGAGCGTTTTCCCATCTGGATCCGGCCCGGCGAGCCGTGCTTCTACGGCCTGGGCACCCACGGGGTGCCGGCGATCAAGGCGGCCGAGGATCTGGGCGGCCCCGAGGTCGAGGTCGACGACGAGGAGAGCCCGATCTCGGCGCGGCGCGAGCGGCGGGTCGCCGACTTCCTCGCCAGACACCTGCCCGGAGCGGTCGGTCCGGTGGCCTTCAGCCGCGCCTGCCTCTATGAGCTGCCGGTCGACCGCGACTTCATCCTGGGTCCGCTACCCGGCGAGCCGCGCGTGCGCGTCGCCATCGGCGCCGGTCACGGCGCCAAGTTCGCTGCCCTGTTCGGCCTCGTTCTCAGCGAGCTGGTGCTTGATGGCGCGAGCCCGCATCCGGTGGCCCCATTCCGGGTCGACCGTCTGAGGCGATGAAACCCCCGACTCGGCGTTGCGCTTGCCCTTCAGACCGACGACATCGTCGACCTCTTCTTCCATCAATCAACTCGCTCACCACGCCAAGCCCGCCACCGACGCTGAGTGCGAGCAGCCCCTCCCTCACTGCCCCGACCAGCTGCCCCAAACGCCTCCTGCACGCGCTCGGGAAGCACGACCTCCTGCATGGCCGGCGGTTCCTCCTCAGATCTTTGCGGGATCACCACGAACGCTGCCGTCGGGAGCGGAGGCTGCGAGGGGGAACACCGTCACCTCGAAGTTCTACGAGCCCCGGGACCGGGAAGCGTAGGCCATCAGCTTGCCGTGGCTCTCGCCTGCAACGAACAGGTAGCGATCGGCATAGGCGGGCTGGCTGAACGCGGCCGAACCGAGCGGGATCGTCTTGAGCAGTCGCGGGGCACGAGGACCGGAACCGTTGGACACAGTGGCGTGAGCGTTGTACAGATACAAACTGGGCCTGCCACCCGGCGAACACCGGTCTGCGGATTCACTGAATGTCACCACGGCCAGTACGCCGGCTCCGTCCTCAGACGGAGCGCCTTCCACCGGACACGGCAGGTACTTCTGCCAGATGACCCGACTCTGGGCGTTGGCATCAGGAGACAACGCCTGGATCGAACCGGGATGGTTGTTCGGCGTCCGAGTGCTTCCCATGATGAGCTCGTGGGCGCCCGCGTCCCAGACAGCACCGGCGTTGCACAGATTGTCGGTGCCAGATTTCGCGAGCTGATAGGTCCATACCGGCCCAGAGCTGAGCGTCTGGCTCCGGAGAGCGTAGAAGGTTCCGTTCTTGTTGCAAGCGCCGATCATCCTGGTCGACGTTATGCCGACGAGCCCGGTGAACAATGTCGGCGAGGCCCCGAAATCGTTATCGACCGTTGCCGTCTGGCCAGGTATCGTCCAGCTGTCCACCTTCGTGGCTCCATGTAGACGAACGATGGAGTAAGAGTCTCCAAAGACCGAGCCCACCGTGGCATTTCCGGTGGCCACCCAAGTCGAGGAGCCGGAGGCCGCTGGGGTCGACCAGATGGGGCCTCCTACGTTGCCTGCCGGTACCGCCCAGTAGGTGCCGACCGGCGCGCCGTGGGACTGGGAGAACACCCGCAGTCCGCCCCGAACCTCCGGAGTGTCGCAACTCGAGGCGATTCCGACCGAGATGGTCCCGTTCGACACCACGGGCGATGCCCAGCCGGTGGCGCCCGGCTGAGTGCTCACCGTGACCGGGTCTGTCTTCCATACCCGCTTGAGCGTGCGGGCGTCAAGCGCCCACAGGTAGATGCCGCCTTTGCCGGCAACCCCCTTGGCGTCAAGCTTCCCGTCAGCACCGGTCACATACACGGTCGGCGCGCCGCCTCGGCTTGGATCGGGCGCCACAGTGGCGGTGTCCTCGACCCCATATCCATAGGTGCTCTCGGGGCAGCTGATCTCCCTCCCCATGCTCACCTTGTGCAGGACAGCGCCCGTCGCCTCGTTGAGCTTGTAGAAGCCGCCGTTGTTGGCGCCTATGTAGATCGAGCCGTTGTAGACCACGGGGCTGGCGGAGAACCCGCTCGCGGCCGGAGCGAAGCCGTGTGACCACGCTGGCGCCAGCGCGCCGGCGTTAGCCGGCGTGATCTTCCTCGCTGCGCGGTTGAGCGACGCGTGGCCAGTGTCGAGCAGGTAGCTGGGCCAGTTCACATGCGCCAGCGCAGGCGCGCCGCCCGCCAGCGCCGCCAGCAGCGTCACAGCCCCCAAGATCGACCGTACGACACCCCTTCGAAACATGATGCATCCCCCCCGCCGCTCGGCTACCCAGACCCTGCGAAAACTTACCAGAAGTTAGAGAGGCCGTATCTGGCAAGTCAAACGCCGCCCGAGCCCGAGCCCGGTGTCGAGCTGGCGCCACAGCTTCGGGCTCACCGGCCATGCTGTGCGGGCGGCGATCACCGGGAGCGCTCGAGGGCTCCACCATCGAACGATCGAGTGCGTGGCATTCCGCTCGCCGAGCTCTGGCGTGTCAGCCGGGCACAGGACCGTCAGCACGAGCCACTGCTGCTGGCAATTCGCCGAGCGTTCGTCGCGCGATCTCGCCGAACTCCTCGCCGTCGGGGGCGTCGATCCAGCGATCGTAAGCAATCTTCCAGGCGAGCGAGCCGAGCTGTGAGGCGACGTGTGCGGTCAGGTCGCAAACCCCACGCCGTCTGAGTGCGTCAATCATCGAAGCGGTGAGGCCGAGCGCCTTCAGCGCCTCGCGTTCTTGCAGTTCCGGGTTGGCGGCGATCACCGCCCGCCTGCGGGCGACAAATTCGCGGCGGGCGGGTGTGAGGACTTCCCTCCCGATCGCGGCCAGGGCATGAGCCACCGCTTCGAGCGGGGCGCGCCGGCCGGCGCTGCGGCGATCCCTTCAACGAGCAGTGCGCTCATCGTGTCTCCGCCAAAGAGCACCTCTCGCTTATCCGGGAAGTGACGGAAGAAGGTGCTCTTCGTCAGCCCTGCGCGCTCGGCGATCTCGACCACCGTTGTGCTCTCGTAACCCCGCTCCGCGAACAGATCGAGAGCCGCCAGAACGAGTCGGTCCGACGCGTTCGGTTGCCAGCGGCCCGGTGCCCGAGGTACTTGAGCTGCAGGAGGTTGCGGAACCGCACGCCGGTACGGGGGAGGTTCGGGTCCGCGTGACGGCGATTGGTGTGAATCCGATGGACTTGGGCATCGCCTCAAAGCCCGAGCTGGCGGCGATGTTCGGTGTAAGTGTTCCGTCCGGCTTCGGATATGACTTCGCGGGCGTGGTCGACGAGCTCGGAGCCGGCGTCGATGGTTTGGCTATGGGTGACCGCGTCTTTGGCGGTGCGATGGGTGAGGCTCATGGCCGCCGCTGCTCTGTCAGCGATCGCGGTGCAGGCGGGCGACACCGTCCTGATCGGTGGGGCCGCAGGCGGCGTGGGCGTCTTCGCTGTGCAGCTGGCGAAGCTGACTGGCGCACGGGTGATCGGGACCGCGTCGGAGAGCACCTTCGCATTCCTTCGACGGCTGGGCGCCGAGCCGGTCGAGTACGGCCCAGGACTGGCCGACCGGCCGACGTGGAACGGATCACCGACGCGATCCTCGCCGGCAACATCACCGTGCCGATAGCCGCGACCTTCCCGATCGAGCAGACCCGCGACGCCGTGACGCTTCAGGCGGGACGCCACGTCCACGGCAAGATCGTGATCACGCTATGACCTCATCCCCGCTAAGCGGTGCGGGCCCCCCACCACCGATCCCCAGCGCCTCCTTGACACGCGTGTCCATCTCAGACCTGATGGCGGGCGAGCAGTGTGGAGTCGTGAACGACGAACGTCGTCGCGTCGCGGGTCACCGTCCGCGGTCGCTGCTCGACCACGAGCGCCTCAAAGTCACAGGGCAGGCCGGGCAGCAGCTGTTCTGCGACGAACATCGCCCTGCGGCGACTGTCGGTGGGAAGGACGAGCGCATCGGGGGGCGGCGCGTGACCGACGACAAGCAGATGCCCGCCGGGCGCAACCGCCGCGGCCAGGCGACGAGTCACATCGACCATCCCGCCCTCGGGTGGATGCAGAAAGTGAGTGCTGACCAGGTCATAGGCGCGGCCTTCAGCTGCGAAGTGCCGTGCGTCGACTTGCCACCATTCGACTTGGTCGCCGAGGCCTGCCCGTTCGACGTGGTGGGCGGCGCGGGTCAGGCCGTTCTTGGAGAAGTCCGCGCCGGTCACCCTCCACCCGTGGCGCGCCAGCCAGATGACGTCGCCGCCCTCGCCGCAGCCGACGTCAAGCGCCGAGCCCGGGGTCAGACGCGACGCCTCAGCGACAAGCTGTGGGTTGGGATCTCCGCTCCAGAGGTCTGCTTCCCCGGAGTACCGCTCATCCCAGTTTCGCGGCTCGAACATCTCCCTCGCGTGGTTCGAGGTGGCGTGGTCGGCGTGTCCGCTCATGAGCATGCGCCCCCTGAAATCAGTCGGTGCGTGCAGCCCAGCGAGAGTACGTCGTCTCGTGCGGCGGCGCCACCGCCGACCTCGATGCAGCGATAGGTCTTGTGATCCATGCTGGGGAGGTTGAAATCGAGGCTCGAGTAAAACGCAGATTGCGCGAGCTGCGAGCCGAGCAAGGTCTGACGCTGGCGCAGGTCGCGGCTCGCGCAGCGATCGACGTCTCGACCCTCAGCCGACTGGAGTCCGGTAAGCGACGCCTCGCGCTTGATCACGTACCTTCGTTAGCCGCTGCACTAGGGGTCACCGCCGATGACCTCTTGAGCGCTCCGGCGGCGCAGGACCCGCGGATCCGCGGCCGTCCCCGCCGGCACGCCGGCCTCACAATATGGCCGCTCACGCGTCGCGGCGCCCCTGGGCTGCACGCTCACCGAGTGCGCATCAGTCCCGCCCGCCGGACACCACCGGACCCGTTACCGGTGCATGCGGGCTACGACTGGATCTATGTGCTGCAGGGGCGGCTGCGGCTGCTGCTCGGCGAGTCTGACCTCATCATCGATCCCGGGGAGGCGGTCGAGTTCTCCACGTGGACCCCACATTGGTTCGGCTCGGCCCAAGAGGCCGTCGAGATGATCCTGATCCTCGGAGCCGAGGGAGCTCAGGAGCACCTACACCAGGGTTAGTCGCCTCCTCGGCCAGCGGGCTCGGAGCCTACTCGTGACCCTGTTCGGTAAGCCTGAGCCAGCGGTCGAGTTCGTCCATGACGGCGTCGATGACGGGGTGCAGCTCGCGGCTGATCTCGGCTTGCGAGTGGCCTTCGTGGGTGCGTTGACCGGCGTGGTTGAAGATGATCTGGTACACGCTGGCGATGGCGATCCCTTGCAGTTTGGCGATCTCTCTCGGCACCTGCGTGGTGTCGTGGATCGCCGTGGCGATGGCGTCGGCTTGGTGGTCGGTCATCTCCAGCGACAGGCGGTGGACGGTCGGGCTCATGACTGCCAGGTAGCCGAGCTCCCCGCGCCATAGCTCGGGCGAAATGCTGGGGATCACGTCGACGGAGGCGAGCACGTAGTCCCGGACCGCGGCAGCTGCGCTGACGCCGGGCGCGCGGGCTCGGATCAGACCGACCAGGTCGTCCTGGACTTGGTGCGTTCGGTCGGTGACCAGCTGTTCCTTGCTTGGAAAGTAGTTGTAGACGGTCTGCTCGGAGACCTCGGCTTCGCGAGCGATGTCGCTGACGGTGACGTGCTCGTACCCCCGCTCGGCGAACAGCCGGGCCGCGACGTCGGCGATCAGCCGATGTGTGCGTGCCTTCTTGAGCTCGCGTAGTCCCGAGTTGGCCACGCAGGAATCGTAGCGAACCCATGGCAGACTCTAATGCTAGAGTGTGTATATATTTAGATGCAAGTCAAATACCGCCGACGAAGTCCGTCGCGTCCGGTCACCAATGGCGCTCAGCGCCGCGAAAGGAGCCTTCATGGCTACCGACTCCCACCCGACTGACCGCGTTGCACACATGCTCGCGCTCATGAAGCAAGGCGACGACGCATTCAACCGACGCAATAGGGCCGCAATGGACGCGGTCCACCACCCCGGGATGGTCGCGCACATCACCGGTAACACCGAGCCAATCCGCGGTCGCGACGCGCACGCAGCCGCGATGGACGCGATGTTCCGGGCGTTCCCCGACGTCCACGTCGACAACGACCCCTATCCGCTGCAGTTCGGCCAGGGCGACTGGATGACCGTGGTCACCACGGCCACGGGGACGTTCAGCGGCGAAATGGCACTGCCCGACGGGACGGTTATTCCCGGGACCGGCAAGGCGTTTGCGCTCACCTTCTCGACCACGGCGAGGTGGGACGGCGACCAGCTCGTCGAGGAGTACGTGTTCTGGGACTCCGCGCTGATGGCCCAGCAGATCGGGCTCGCCTAGCACCCACAACACCTCGCACGGTAAGCCCGCAACCTCGTGAAAGTAGTCCTCTGGAGCGGCCGGTCCTGAACGCCATGTTGGCCGCAGCGCAAGCCAGGCTCCTCGCTGCGCGCGGACGGCAGAGGTGGCGCTGAGCGGGCGCTGGTGCTTGCGTTACCGTGACGCCGTGGAGTGGGAGGCTCTTTCGCGTCGCGTGGTGCGCCACGTCCCTGCGCTGGCGGGCATCGGTCGTCATCCGGCGTTGTGGCGGGTCCTCGGGTCGCTCCGAGCCGCGACGGCACTCCGCCCATCGATCGCGTTCATCGTCGGCGAAGTGCGTGGCGGGACCCGGCGATACACGACGCGAGCCGGCTGCACGATCCTGGTTCGTCATCAGACGCGCGACGTGGCGCTGGTCAACGAGATCATGGGGCACCTGCACGCCTACGATCCCCCGTCCGAGCTTCACAACGACCTATCCGGGCCCCTCGCCATCCTCGACCTCGGCGGCAACACCGGCATGTTCGGCGCCTTCGCGTTAGGACGCTGGCAGGTGGCGAGCATCCGGTCCTTTGAGCCCGACCCAGCCAACGCGGAACTCTTGACGGCGACGATCGCCGCCAACCACGCGCAGGATCGCTGGACCGTGACTCGGGCGGCGGTCAGCAACCAGCCGGGAACGATGCGCTTCCTCCCTGGGCGCTTGGCCGAGTCTCGTGAAGCCCTGGACCACGAGACAGGCGGCATCGAGGTACAAGCGATCGACGTGCTCGCACTGACCGCCCACATCGATCTGCTCAAGATCGACATCGAGGGCGGCGAGTGGGCGATCCTCTCTGATCCCCGGATGAAGGCATTGGACGTCAAGGTCCTCGTGATGGAATGGCACAGGCTGCGCTCACCTGGTCCAGACCCCGCCCACGTTGCTCATCAGCTTCTCCGAGAGGTCGGATATGAGATCGTCGCCGACCGTCCCGACCTCATTGGGCGGTCCACCGGCGTCGTATGGGCTCGACGACCCGGCTGACCTCATATCAGCTGACCACCAAGCGACCACCGATCTCCCCACCCCCGAGAACAGCTGCGAGCCATCGAGCACGCGTTCTTTCTCGCCGAGGGGGCGCGCGATCCGGAGGGGTGAGACGATCGCCCGCGGCCATGCTTCGCATCAATCGATGTCCGAGGGTCCTCTTACCGCCATCGCAGGGTGGTGGTCGCGTGCGGTGCGATCCGGTAGGTGCACGAGCTGCGGTGCCAGCGGATGGCGAAGGAGATCGGCGTCGTCCCTGTGTTGTAGGCGACCACGACCCGCGTACCGTCTGGGTTGAGGAACGCAACGTCGTCCAGGCCCGAGCTGATCACGGTCTGGAAATGCCCGAGACCACCCAGCCGGTAGGAGACGAAATGCGGGCTGGAGACCCGCACGGCGCCGGGCTGGATGAAGCGACTGAACTGGGCGAGCTCGTAATAGTCGCGGCTCAGCGCGTACCGGCCGGTCTCAGGATCGACACTCACCATCCCGGTGCAGCCCTCGCAGCCATAGCCCAGTGACTGTGCCGGGCCACCCCCCGGATACAGCGCCAGATTCCACAAGGCGACGGCACTCGCCCAGTTCCGGGTCGCCGAGATCAGCAGCTCGGAAGTCGCGAACACATCCTTGGCTCCCGTGGAGCACTCGTCGACGATCTGCAAAGCCTTCGGGGCAGCCGCGTGGGCATTGGCCATGAACTGCGGAGATCCGCCGTAGCAGTGCCACGCCAGACCGGAAAGCGAGCCGGTTTCGCTGCCGCTCATCAGCGGGGCAACGGCCTTCAGGGGTCCCCAGCTGAGATCCCACCCGAACACATCGACCGACAGACCGGCGAAACGCAGAGCGGGCCGGATGTAGCGGGCGACGAGATCGGCCTCCTGTGAGGTGCTGAGCTGCATTCCCGGATACGGGTTGGGCTCGTTTGGCTCATCCTGCACTGCGATGCCCTTGACCCGCACGCCCCGCTGGCGGTAGGCGCGCACGAACGCGGCGAGATAACGGCCGAAGGCTGCGTCGTCGCGCGGCAGCAGGGTGCCAGCATGGGCTCGGTTATCCAGGGCGTCGTTGGCCTTCATCCACCCCGGCGCCGACCATGGCACCCCTTCCAGGTATACCGTCGGGTTCAGCTGCAAAGCGGCCCTGAGCGCCGGCAGGACATATGGCTCGTCATGCGCTACCGAGAAGTCGGCCAGCGCCGGATCGGTGCGGCCCGCCGGCTCGTCGTCGTAGGAGTAGGGCATCCCGCCGGCGGTGTAGTCCGACGCGCCGATCGGGACGCGCAGGAAGCTCAGGTGAGCGCCGGAAGGCGCGAACAGCAGTTTCATCAGCCGGCTGCGTTGCGGGGGGCTCAACTGCGTCCAGATCAGCCACGCCGAGGAGTCGGTCATCCCCCCGCCCGCCCCGATGAATCTTTGATACCTGTGCGTGTCGTCGACGTCGATGACTCGGACGCCGCGGGCGATCGGCGTCATCGGCGAGAAGCGCCGGGCGGGCAGCGAGCGCATCGCCTGCGAAAGGTCCGCACTGGTCTGCGTGACCAGCACCCGCGCCCGAGCCGGAGGGCTCGCCTCCGCTGGACCAGCGACCATCAGCGTGGCTGCCGCGGCCAGCAAAAGCGTCCAGATCGTCCGCCGGTGATGAGTCGTAGCGTCGCGCGTGATCGTCACTGAGAGAGCCACCGCGGGCGTCAATGTCCCGCGTGGGGAGCACCTTACTCACGAGACCGCGGGCGGGCCGGCAGCGCGGTCCTGTCGTCGGTCCGTCCGCAGAGCCTCGGATCGGGGTCGACCGCAGTGACCTCTATCTCGCCATTGGGATGGTCGGCGTTGCGGTCGGTCGGCCGAGCTGAGCGATGCGTGCCGCGGAGTGTCGCGCGTGGCGGGGAGTCGGATCGGCCTCTCAAGCGGACCTTTCAACAAGGGCGCCTGGCGAGCAACCGACATCGCCAGGGCGGGCGTCGCGGGCGCGTGCGTGCCCAGCGTGACAACGGGTAGGCCACATCCATGTCAAGCGATTTCAAGGACGGCGACAAGGTCCGTTGGAACACCCCGCAGGGCGAGACGCACGGCGTCGTCCTGCGCAAGGAGACCAAGACGGTCACCGTCGGCGGCACGAAGCTGAAGGGCAGTGAGGACGACCCGGTCTACATCGTCAAGAGCGACAAGACGGGCAAGCAGGCCGGGCACAAGGCGAGCGGTCTGAAGCCCGGCTCCTGAGTTTCCCGTCGATCGGGCCGTGCCGCGAGCGACCAGGTGCCGGTCGACGATCGATGCCACAGTCTCGGCGGGACTGCAGTGTTCGAGATCGCCCGGAGGGAGGCTTCGCTCACGGGCGCGGTTACGAGCCCGCGGAACTGGTGCGGCCCGTGTTCGGCGTGCTGGACGGCCACGTGGCGCGATGCGGAACAGACGTTGCCAAATCAGCCGTTCCGGCGCATCCGCTGTACGCGGACCCGGAGGCTAGGCGCGGTCGAAGCGTCCGCGGGAGGTGAGCGGCGTGCTCTGGGCTACCTCGGGGAGGTACTCGTCGAGAAACACCCGGGCGACAAGCTCCTGGCGCGAAGCGACGCCGACCTTGTCGTAGAGGCTCTTGGTGTGGTCCTCGACTGTGTGCGGAGAGAGGACCAGCGACTCGGCGATTTCGACGCGCGACAGCCCGCGTGCGAGGAGCGTGGCGACCTCACGCTCGCGGGCAGTGGCGCCGAACGCCTCCAGGCGGACGCTTGCCGAGCGGGCCGCGCTGGCGCGCTCGATCACGATCGCCACGCGGCCGTCGGAAGCCGAACCTGGACGGGACGCGTGGAGGGTCACCCAGCTGTCCTGGGCCGGCACGGTGACGACGTTCGCGCCCCCCTGGGCCGCGTGGGGCGCGCTACGGACGAACCCCGCGAGTGAGAGCACCGCAGCGGGCATGTCGTCGTCGGCGTAGGGGAGATCGCTGGCGGCGATCGAGGCGAGCAACTCCCGGGCCGGCGGAGTGATCATCTCCACCTCGTCGCCGGGGCCGAGCACGACGAGGCCGGGGGCCTCGAGCCCAGTGATGCGCCGAGCCGCGTCGAAGCGCAGCGAAGTGCGGATTCCGCGCGCGATCGCCGCGGTGATCGCGGCGAGGGCGTCGGCGTCCTGCTGCTGGAACGGGCCGCTCGACCCGCGGCGGGCGACGTGGACCGCGCCCCAGACCCGACCGCGGATGACGAACGCGGCACGGAGCTCGTGCGGGATGTCGAGCGGCAGCAGGAGATCACGGTATCGCGGGCTGTTCTGGGGATTGCCGCGGGTGGCGTAGTCGAGGATCCCGACCGGCACCCGCTTGGCGGCGAGCCCGGCGAACGTGTTGACGTCATCGATCATGTACTCGCTGCGGATGATCAGCTCGCCGGCGCCGGGGCCCTGTTCCGGGGTGAGGACCCCGCGGCCGATCAGCTCCGCGGGGTCATCGCTGGTCAGCAGACGCGTGTGCGGATCCAGCGTGTGCCAGCAGCTCGCGTCGTTGTCGATCACCGTGCGCACCCTCGCAGCGAGTTCGGCGAAGAACTCCTTGCGCGGCAGTCCCCTGGACGCAAGGAGATCGATCTCGTCGATCAGCGCTTCGACGGACCGTGCCATGCCCAAGTCTCCCACCGCGTGCAAGAAAGATCCCCGCGCGCGAGGGATGGTCGCGCGGCGGCGCGCGGAGCATGCTGGGCACATGACAACTCTCACCCCCATCGCGCAGCAGCCCGGCGCCGGCGAGCACCTCTGGTTCTTCGGCGGGCTGACGACGATCAAGGCGGCCGGCTACGGCGCCATGGTCACCGAGCAGACAGCCCCCCGCGGAAGCGGCTCGCCGCTCCACGTCCACCACAACGAGGACGAGTGGTTCTACGTCCTCGAAGGTGAGCTCACCATCTGGGTCGACGGCGAGACCCACGTCGCGCCAGCCGGCTCATTCCTTCTTGGGCCGCGCGACATCCCGCACACGTTCATCGTGAGCTCCGAGATGGCGCGGTACCTCCTGGTCACCGAGCCGGGCGACTTCGCGGGCTTCGTCCGCGCGCTGGCCGAGCCCGCCCCCGGCCCAGAGCTCCCGCCCGGGCCTTCAACGCCGCCCGATATGGAGCTGGTGATGAGGACGGCCGCCGAATACGGCCTGGAGATCCTCGGCCCTCCCGGCATCCCGGCCTGACTCCGAAAGAGACGAACGTGACCACCGAGGCCCTCAGCAACAAATGGACACGCTCACGATGTTCGAGCAGCTCGGCCTGCGAGTCGTCCCAGGTCCCCGACTGCTCCCACGGCTCATGACCGCGCTCCTCATGAGGCTCTCAGAGCAGTGGCGGCGTTGAGCCGGCCAACGGCCGCCTAATTGAGCCGCGCCAGTCCACCCGATTGAGCCGCCCGTCCGACAAGAGCACCCGCCCCACCGGCGAGTAACGCGCCGACGCACTAGCAGAGAGCTCACCCAACTGGCGACCAGACCTGCTCGTCGCCGAGGCTGTCGCGTAAAGCTCGGCTTGTACAGAGAATCGACAAGTGCGTGCTCGCCGCTGCGTGCAGGCCTGGGCATTTAAACGACATATACGGGCGCTTAAATGCCCAGGCGCGATTCCGGCCGGCGCCCCCGTGTCGTCTGTTGACAAGATCTCCCCGGCCCGAAGCTTTACGCGACAGCCTCCGCCAAGCACAAGGAAGGCGAGAGCGCGCGCTGGAGCGAGACGATGTTTGGGGCGTCAATCGCGTCGTGGACGAGGGCGGCTTCATCACGACCGCCAACGGCAAGCTCCGCAATGATCATCCCCACATCAGCGCCGTCACCGTCGCGTCTCAGCGCGACCGAGCGGTCGGTTTCTACGACGAGCTCCTGGCTGGCATGGACCCGCTCCCGCTCGCCCTCAGGCGCTTGGATGTCCGGGGCTGTAACGCTGGTAGACCCCGCGCTTGCCGAGCATCCGGGCGAAGGGTGCCGCGACTGCGAACACCAAGTCTTGGATGGCGCGCGGGGGCCGGGTGACCCGAGGACACGAGTCTCCTAGATCGCGATAAGCCGCTGCGATCTGAGCGAGGTCGGGAATCCCTCTCTTGCTCGTCTTTCCGTCGCGGGCGAGGCCGAAGAAGGTCTCAAAGAACGTTTCGGTATCGAGTGCCGGGCGAAGCGTGACACGCACCTGTGCCTCGACTTCGCCGGCATTGACCCAGCGGTGCGGGGTGTCGGCCGGGATGGTGAGCTGGTCGCCAACCTGCAGGTCGCTCTCGCGGCCATCGACGACCACCCTCAGCCAGCCCGCCACGAGGGTGAACTCCTCGGTCTGGCGGACATGTCGATGCTCGGCGGAAACGGACGCGCCTGGACGGAGAAACAGGTCGCAGTCAAGCGTCTCACCAGCGGTCTCCGCGGCGGTTTGCAGCCATGTGATCCGCTCACCGGTGACCGGATTCTCGATGGTCTCGCCCGCTCTGGCCATCGGCGCCAGCCTATACGGCGGCGCAGGCAGCCCATGCAACCGCCTCTAACTATCCGCCCGTCGCGGCCCAGTCTCCCGCGGCGACATCCCGCGTTGGACAACGGTTGCGTGTCGTCGGCACTGAGCGGGACTTCATAGAGCCCTCTTGGGGACTCGAACCCCAGACCCCTTCCTTACCATCGCGCTCCCTGAGGTGCTATAGCCCGTCCTTACTGGGGATTCGGGGTGCTGACGTGTCCCGAGCTGAGGTCATATTTGCTGAGTTCGGGACATTTTCGGGACATGGTTTGTCCGCCGGCGTCATCGTGCGCCGGTCGGAGGGTCGATCCCGAGGTCTTTGCAGATCTTGCGCGCCAGCCGGTGGTCGATCTCGCGGTGCCGCGGGACGGCAGTGGACCGCTCTGCGTCAAACCCCCAGAAGCTGTGGTTGCCGCCCTCGCGCAGAAGACGGGCGCGGTGCTCTCGTAGATGTCGCTCGAGATCGCGCCGCTTCACGCGGCGATGACCAGCTCGAGCTGCTCGCTGTCCTGCGCCGGATCGACGAGAGCATGCTCGCCGAACCGCAACTCGAGGATGCCGCGCAGCGCGTCGATCACATTCGCGCGCGCCTCCTCACGCGTCTCCCCCTGGCTAAGCGCGCCGGGGACCTCCGGGACCGACGCGACGATCCATCCGTCCTCGCCGGGCTCATAGACGATGGTGAGACGCAGTGGGTCGCTCATGTCGGAAAGGCTACTCCGGCGAGGCAGCACAGACCTGCTGCTTTTCCCGGCGTCCCCCGAAAGGCTCATGTCGCTCGACCCTCGACGCGTTTGCGATTCCGCGCCCGTCAGCTGCCAGGCCGCACGATCGATATATCGCCGAGGAGACGCCATCGCAGACGCGCAAGTCGCCGGAAGCGGGCTCCCGAGAACCCTCCGGAACCGGCGCGCTGCACACGCAGCGCGGCCGGCCGACCGAGACTCATGAGGCGCTCGGATCTCGCGATTCCACTCGTCCGGCACCGGCGTCTTGAGCCGGATCCGGACGCCTCCTACGTCGCCAAGGCGATCGCCCGTGACGGAGCCGTCGCGACTTGAAAGCACTCATAAGGCTCGGCGACTCCCGCAGTTGCTCGAACGCGAATGAACGGTCCGGCTTGGGGTGCTAGGCGCCGCTGGTGTTCGTGCGAAGCACGAGCGCCGCTACGCCGGAGGACGGAGTGAACTCGCTAATCGGGGATCGGCTCATGCTCCCGATCCTCGGCCCGCTCCCGGTTGGCATGTTCGGATAGATGAACCAGTACCCCACTCGTTGATCTCGAGGTAGCGGTTCGTCATTGCGCAGTCAGGCCGATACAGCGCCCGGTACCTGGCCCGGTAGCCCTCGGCCTTGATCAGCCGGACGAACAAGTCGAACACGCTCGTGTCCGCGATCGCGGTCACGCACCAGCGATCACCGGGCGTGAGGTTCGGAAGGCGGAACTGGAGCACGGGAGTGATCAGGTCGTCGCCGATCTCCCGGTGGTGCTCCAGGAAGTCGGCGTTGACCACGGCGCAGACGGCGTGACTGCCCAGATCCTCCGGCCCAGTCCGACAGCAGCCGTCGCGAAAGAAGCCGGTGACCGGGCCGAGTCTAACGAGGCCAGCGGCTCGCCGAGCACGTTGAGTTCAGACACGCTCACAGTGTGCGCCTCGGCGGTGAACTGGCTCGGTCCGACGCAATACCTTCAACCGAATTCGAACCAGTGATCTCCGGCGTGAAAAAGCCACACCACAGACGACGACTATTGACCTAAGATTTGCCTCAGGTCCAGTCATGAAAAAAAGTCTCATGTGCGGCGAGCCCGGCGCGGGGCGGCTGCTCTGGACGCGACGCACGCCATCACGTCCGAGGTGCAGTTGTGTTTCTCGGTGCGCAATACGGCTTCGGGCGGCGAGCTGAGAGCCGTGCGGCACGCAAACCTGTTCGAGGGCCCGGTCAGCCCCACCAGCGCATCGTTTGAGGACAGCCTGGTGCCGATGCTGGTGGCTGATAATGATCGTCGTTACCTGGCGGCCAACCGCGCGGCGTGTCTACTCCTCAGACTCAGGCAGGACGAGGTCCTCAAGCTCCGGATCGATGACCTGACACCGCCCGAGAACCGGGAGCACATGGATGAGCTGTGGGCTGCCTTCCTGCGCGACGGCACCCAGAGCGGCACGTTTGAGCTGCTTATGCCCGACGGCCCGCGCATGCGTGTCGATTACAGCGCGACGGCCGAGATCGCGGCCGGGCGCCACCTCTCAATCCTTCTCATCCCCCGTGCGGAACCGGAACGTGGCGCCGCTGACCCGTCCCAGGCCTCGCGGCGCCTGACCGAGCGAGAACGAGAGGTCCTGGCGCTGGTCGCCATGGGGAAAGCCAGTTCGGCGATCGCCGTCGCGCTCGTCGTCTCTCCCTCGACCGTGGAGACCCACGTGCGTCATTGCCTGGACAAACTCGGCGCCAGCAACCGGGCCCACGCGATCGCGCTCGGCTTGCAGCAGGGCGAAATCGAACTCAACGCGTGACGGCGGCCGGCCGGCCTGGACAGCGCCCAAACAGACGTTCGCGTCCGTCACACGACTGGCCGACCAGATTCCAGATCAGCAGAATTGACGATAGACAGCCGATGGTTTCCCGGGGAAACTTTCTGTAGCGACTTGACGACCTCAAGTCCCGGCTCGAACAGAGTCACGAGGAGTCAGGGGACTGCGCCCCCACTTCCCTGACAGTCCGGGTGGTCAGATGGATCTCGGCCACCCGGACACCTCAGGTTCTCGCTGGCGTGGCTATGGAAACGACGGCACAGTATCCAGGCAACGGTTCCGACGACCGCGCCTGTGTCCGCGTCCATCTCAGAAGCCGTCGTTGCAGCACGTTCGAGCAGTACCCCCAACCGGACGAACCGATGATCTCCTGCGTGAAAGCAGGGCCAGTGCGTGAGCCCCGTAAATTCGGGCGGTTGATGGCGTCTAGATGCATATGGATTAGCCGTTTCTAACTCGGAAGCTTCCCCGCGACCGTTGCCCGCCGTGACGGTTGCCTGCATCCGGGGGGCGCGCGTAGACTCCGATTCGATGGCTCGTCCGAACCCCTCTGCTCGCACGATCGTGTTGAGCCATGGGCACTTCGACCACACGACGGACCTGGACGGTTTCGTCCGCGCCGTGGGTCAGCGAGCGTTCCGGTCGTTATCCAGTGCACCACGAAGCGTGGCCATCTACGGACTTCATCTGCCCACCTGCCCTGACGCCGATCACGACCAAGACTGCGATCCGCCGGCTTCGTAGAGCAACAATCCGTACGACGCAGTGTTGTTGAGCGACACCATGCGACAGCAGGCCACGGATGCTCGTTCGTTGCTGCGCGAGTCAAAAGACCTGCTGTCGGTCCGTCGCGGGCCTCGGCGGTCACAGGTCGCGAGAGCCTGCAAGCGCTGAAACGCGCAGCCTTCGGACCATCGCATTCATCCTCAGGCCGGCGCCCGACCGGGCGAGCGCTTAGACATTCCGATCGCAAGGATCAGGTTCCGGGGCCGGTCAGCTCGGGCGCGGCGCGCGGCGTCCGGACCGACTTTAAATACGCAATTGGTCGAGTCTGCACACGTGAGCGTGCGCCTCGCTTCCGGCGACTAGGACGGCTGAGTCGGCGATGGAGTTGTCGTCAAAGGAGTGGCCGGGTGAGCGCCCATCTCCGGAGCCTTACCAGGGAATGGTGTCGCCGTCCTGATCGGTGAACGTTCCCGTCGGACCGCCCTGCTGCAGCGCGAGGCGAATGGCGTCCTTGCCGCCTTCCTCCACGGGGAGCAATCCTCTGTGGTTGTTGAGGTCGGTGGCGACGAACCCCGGTGAGATCGCGTTCACCCGAATTCCTTCGGACTCGAGGGAGATCGCAAGCCCGACGGTGATCGCGTTCATCGCGGCCTTCGAGGCCGAGTAGGCGCCGAACATCGCGCGGTACCGATTCCCGGGTTGTGAGGCAGCGGCGAGCGAGCCGACCCCGCTTGAGACCATGACGACCCGGGGAGATGGCGCCTCGCGAAGCAGGGGAAGCGCTGCCTGTGTGACCGCGAGCGCGCCGAACACGTTCGTGTCAAAGATCTCGCGCAACTCGTTGAGCGACACCTTGCTGAGCTGACCCGACTGCGCCTTCTCGTCAAACGTGTTTCCCGGCATCTGCTCCCAGGGTGTCGCGTGCGAGATGCCCGCATTGTTGATGAGAACGTCGAGCCGGCCGAACTCCTCGCGGACCCGGTCCGCGGCGGCAGTGATCGAGGCCTGATCGGTGACGTCGAGCTGGATCGCGTGCGCGTCGCCGTCGATGCCCTTTGACGCCGTCTCACCGTTCGCGAGGTCGCGCGAGCCGACCAGGACGGTAAAGCCGTGCTTCGCGAGATTCTTAGCGATCGTGAGTCCGATCCCCTTGTTGGCCCCCGTGATCAGCGCAATCTGGTTGTCATGCATCGTGAGCTCCTCCGCGCGTCGGAATGGGATCTCGGTCGCGCGATGTAGATCGAGCGAGGGTAACGGTCTGCGCTCATGGCCCGCTGCCGAAGCGGTGCCACGGCGGGCAACGTCGCCGCCGGAAAAAGTAGAACGGCGGAGGAGGAGGAAGGGCCCGTCCCTACTTCTCTCCAAACCCGAGACTGAACCACATAGGCAATCGCCCGATCCTGCGCCCAGCGTGGGAGGCCTGCTCTCGGCGAGGATGGCTTCTTCGGTGGGTGGAGGATTAGGCGGTCCCGTCGTCGCCCGTTAGGAGGGCAACATGCATGCTGTTCTGTATGACGCTGCCGGTCATCATCGTTCGCCGGTCACGATGCCTGGCTTTCACGAGGGTCGGACGCCGAGGAACAAGGGTCGGCGCTATCCGGCTGACCCACCAACCGTGGAGGAGATCGTCGCGGTGATGCGCGCCGCCGGAAACACGGTCGATGGCGTCCGGCTGCGCGCGCTGATGGTGATCTTGTGGCGGGGTCTGCGGATCGGTGAGGCGCTCGACCTTGCTGAGAGCGATCTCGACGCATCGCGCGGCGCAGTTCTGGTGCGCCGCGGTAAGGGCGGCCGGCGACGCGAAGTCGGGATGGACCGCTGGGCATGGTCTCAATTAGAGCCGTGGATCGCGATCCGGCGCCAGCTGCCGGTTGGTGCGCTGCTGTGTGTGATCCGCGGCGCGACCGCCGGTCGACACTGGGAGTCGTCGTCGGCCCGCAAGCAACTGGCGCGCACCGCAGCTACGACCGGGGTGCGGCGACGGCCCGCGCCGCATCAGCTGCGTCACGCGCACGCCGTCGAGATGGCGCATGAGGGCGTGCCGTTGGTCGTTATCCAGCGCCAGCTCGGGCACGCCAATCTCGGGGTGACCTCGATCTATTTGCAGGGGATCGACGACGCCGAGATCATCGACGCGGTCCACTCCCGGCCCGCGCCAGCGATCTCAGCAACCGCCGGACTCACCGCGAGGCTCTAGGCCCGTCAAGGGCGGGCCGCCGGCCGGACGGCCCGCCTCCCAATCCGCGCAAGGCAGGTGCGACCGAGAAACGGGGAACAGACCCGCTCTCCGGAATTGCGGGTCTCATCGCCGCCCGCCCTGCTTTTGCGGATTCACGGGTATTCGGCACCGACCGCGACGACGACGAGCGATCCGGGCCTGCGGAGAGACACGGTGCTGGCGAATTTCAGGACTGCCGTGTTGTTCGCGCCCGAGACCTGCTTCGGTTTCAGTTCGACCTCAATCGTTCTCCTCGGGTCGGGTGGCCTCGACTTCCCGCGTAGACCGCTGAGACTGCTCTTACCTTTGGACGGCGCATGACGGCACGGTAGGGCCGGCGGCGGGCGTCTGTCGCGTGCCGCCCGCGTAACTTCTCGCGGCAGGGAACGTTTACGTAGGCGTGGTGCGGAGAGGACTGGCGCTCATCGGCGCGGCGCTTGCGCTCGGATGCTTGGCAGGACCGTGCGCGGCGTCGTCGATCACCTGGTCAGCACCGGCGTTGATCGACCAGCGGCTGCCGTTCGCGGTGCCGGAGGGGATCACCGATCTGGCGTGCCCGTCGGTCCATCTGTGCGTCGGAACACAGGCCGGCGGCGTAGAGATCTCAAGGCACCCGCTCGGCGGCGCGAGCGCTTGGGCGATCACCGCGCTCCCCGTGAACCCGGGCTCCCCGCCCGGTCCGATCTCGTGCGCGTCCCCGCGGCTGTGCGTAGCGGTGAGCGACGGCGGCCAGCTGTTCACCTCGACGAACCCCACCGGTGGCGCTGTCGCCTGGAAGGGCGCAAGCGTCGACGTTCTCCGCCAGGCGACCGCGCTCAGCTGTCCGCGGGTGCGGTTCTGCATCGCGCTGGACGGGGTGAACGTGGTGGTCAGCACGAACCCGACACGTGCGAGATCCTGGCGGGTAATCCCCGTCAGCACGAACGGGGCGTTGCGGAGCATCGCGTGCCCGTCGAGGAACCTGTGCGTGGCGACTGAGGGCTTCGCTGGCGAGAGCGGGATCTGGACCACGACCACCCCGACCGGCCCTGGGCGGAAATGGAAGCCCGTGTACAAGACCGAGCCCGACCTGAACTTCGACCCGAGCGGCGTCGCCTGTCCCTCGGCGCATCTGTGTGTGGTCACTGACGAAGCCGGGAACATCTTCACCTCAACCGAACCCGCGCGCCGACGGTGGAAGTATGGGCGGCTACCCGGCCTCGGCCCGGACTCCACCGCTGTTCTCCCGGCCAGCCTTACATGCCCATCGGTGCATCTGTGTCTGTCGTTGGTTGGACCGCAGGCGGTCGCCTTGTCCACAAATCCGGCCGGCGGGGCCCGCACCTGGAGGACTAGCGGCCAGCCGAGCACGCACCCATGGACCGTGGCGCTCACGTGCGCGTCGACGAGGCTGTGCGTGGCCGCGTCCGGAGATTTGGTGCTCTCAACGCCGCATCCAGCAGCCGGGGCCGCCGCGTGGCGATCGATCGAGCTGCAGCAGGGCTATAACCCGCTCACGGCGATCGCGTGCCCGAGCGACCAGTTGTGCATCGGCATAGACGCCGCGGGCAATCTGATCACGTCCAGTGCCCCGTCCGCGAGCGCGACGGCGTGGAATGTCGCACCGCTCGCGTTCGCGTCGCAGACCTCCCCGACACCGAGTCTCGGCCTGCCCGTCGGTGTCGTGGTGTGCCGCCACGACAACCTCGGGCTTGCTGATCACATCCGCCGACCCCTCGAATGCGGGCGCGTGGTCGTCCTCAGCGTTGGGGCTCTTCGACGTGTCGTGCCCGACCGTGACCTTCTGCGCCGGTTCAGACTACGGTGGCGCGATCCATATTTCCGCCAACCCGTCGAGCGGCGCGGCTGCGTGGAGCTCGCAGCAGATCGGCGCCAACGTTCAGTGCGAGCGACAGTACTGCACCGCCGACGCGCTGACAGCGGTCTCGTGCCCGTCCACGAACCTGTGCGCGACGACGGACGGTCAGTACCTCTGGGTCTCGACCAACCCCCGCGCCGCTGACGCCGCGTGGACCAAGTCCTCGCTCCCCAACCCAGTGCAGAGGCTCTACTGCCCAACCGACTCGCTGTGCCTGGCCGCCTCGGGC
>CAVYMP010000013.1:0-24554 GCA_963769565.1 uncultured Solirubrobacteraceae bacterium | reverse complement strand
GTACGGCGGCGTGATCGATACCAGCCAACACGTGGAAAAGGACAAGGCGTAGTCCGTTTGTAAGAGGCCCAAGACGTGCCAAGAGCCAGACGACTCGCGAGACCCAGGATTTAAGACGTCCGTCCCCTGGGGGGTGAGTCGATGAAAGACGTATCGTAGCTTCCTCAGTTGGCCGGCGTGACACCGCGCCGGCCGCATGGAACCGCTCTGCCACGGCCGCACCCAGCCGCCTGCGCTTTCGCTTCAGCGCTTGGGCGCCGGGGGGGCAATATCGACCTGCTGGGGGCTGCCACACTTCCGGAACGCCAGTTGGCCGATGGCGAGGGACAGAGGTTGCCCTTCGTGACAAGCGCGACGCCAGTGTCTTCGCTGGCGATCCGCTCTGACGAGACGGATCATCGCCACCGCATCACGGCAGACCGTGGTCGCCCCCGTGAAACGGGTCCTGGGAAACGATCCCGTGGTCGAGACCCTGCTGAACATCCTGGACCTCATCGGGCGAGGTGTCCCAGCCGATGATCTTGACCTTGCCGGCCTTGTGAGCCAGCCGGACAGCATGGCCGGCGCCGATATCGCTGGCCTCGTTGGCCGCGACCAGGCCCTTCAGATCTCGATTGGCGGTGAGGACATTCGCGGTGACCGTCAGGGCGGTGTTGTAGACGTTCTGGCTGTACTGGATTCCGGCCAGCTTGAGCTTGGGAAACTTCTTCAGCTCCTTCTCAAAGCCCTGAACCCGTTGATCGTTGGGCTGAGTACCGGCGTGAAATGCGATGATCGCGATCTTCCCGCCCTTCGGACCGATCGCCCGTGCCAGCGCGTCGGCGGCCAACCTCGCCGCGGTGTAGTTGTTGGTGGCCGGCGAAGGCGCGTCCTTGGGCTCGGGCATCGTCCCCGAGTCGATGTTGATCACCTTTACGCCGGCAATCGTCACCCTGTCCCTCACAGCGACCATCGCTGTGGCGTCAGTCGCCGCATAGACCAGCCCGTTGATGCCCTGCGAGACATAGTTATTGAGGCCATCGTCGTCGCCCACCGCATCCGTGCTCATCGGTGACCCATTTCCACCCGATGGAGCACTCGCTTGCCGATCTGCGCAGGCCGCGCAGGCTCCTCCACACCCTCTTGAACTTTTTCCCAATCGTCGAGGCCGACAGATGCGGGTGCTGACCGCCAGGTGAATCGGCGGAGCGCCCTGGAGGTGACGTGGTCCTTATGCGTCGTGACTAGGCTGCACCCGGTCACGATCGCCGTCACCAGCAGGCCGACCGCCGTTGTCACCATCCGCCGTAGCGTCATCGCTGTCCCTCCTTCCGCCTTGTTGGGTCGCGGCCGACAGCCGCCGACGGCGGACCTGATCCACCACACAGCCGCCCAGATGATCACGCCGATGATCACCTGCTGGTAGTACTGCGTGATGTTCAGAAGCACGGCACCGTCGGTGACGACCGCGATCAGCAGCGCGCCGATCAGGGTCCCGCCGATCGTGCCCTGGCCGCCGAACAGACGGTCCCCCCGATAACGCAGGCCGCGATCGCCTGAAGCTCCAAGCCCACGCCGTAGTTGGGCTGTCCGGTTGTTCGAGCGAGGCGGCGATGAACTCGCCGAAGCCGGCCAGCGCTCCGGAGATGACATATACGAGGACCAGCGTGCGGTTGATCGGGATTCCCGACAGCCGCGCCGCGTCCTTGTTGGAGCCGATGCGTAGGCGTAGCGCCCCAGTTTTGTTCGCGATAAGACCAGATGGCCGATCGCCGCGATCACCACGAGGTAGACGACCGGAAGCGGGATCGGACCGATCTGGCCCTGGCTCGCCGTGCCGAATTATTTCGGCAGCCCGTAGATCGCCACCTCGTTGCTGACGATGAACGTCAGACCGCGCGCCGCTCCCATCATGCCGAGCGTGGCGATGAACGGCGGCGGGCCCATGCGCGTGACGAGCACGCCGTTCGCAATCCCGATCACACCCCGACGGGTTCGCGGCGGGAATGCCGAGCAGGATCGGCCGGCCGCTCTGGACGATCGCCATGCTCCCGACAACGCCCGACGGTCCGGCGACCGAGCCGACGGAGAGGTCGATCCAGGCGGTAAGAATCACCAGTGTCTGACCCACGGCGATGATCGCCACCACCGAGACCTGCACACCGATGTTGAAAATGTTGTCGAGGTCGGAAATAGGGGGAGGCGATGGCGAGCGCTATGCAGACGACGATCAAGGCACCAGCCGCGGACCCTGAGAGACGACGTCGTTCAATCGCTCGCGAACCGGGGTGGGCGCTTTCATGGCCAGGCCGGCCTCGAGGTGCGTCGGCGTTGGTGCTCATGCAGCCTCCTTAGCCTCGGCGCCGGTCGCCAATGGACCAGACGTTCCTGGGAGAAGTCGGACCGCTTGACGTCGCCCGCGATCCGGCGGTCCCGCAGTACGAGGATGCGATCGCACATGTTGATCAGCTCGGGCAGGTAAGAGCTGATGGGTGCCCCCGCGCGGCCGTCGCCCGCGAGGTCCCCCGTCAGCCGAAAGAGCTCGGCTTTGGCACCGACGTCGATGCCGCGGGCGGGCTCGTCGAAGATGAGCACTCGCGCCTCGGTCTCGAGCCACTTTGCGACCACCACCTTTTGCTGATTTCCTCCGGACAGCGACTCGACACGCTGACGGATCGACGGGGTCCGGATGTCAAGCTCCTGGCGGCGCTGCTCGGCGGTACGGCGCTCGCGCCCGCGGTCGATCATCCTGAACGACTCCGGAGTACGGGCAGGGTGATGTTTCGCCACCGGCAGCTGCTGGGCGAGCCCCTCGCGCTGGTGTCCTCGGTCAGGTAGCCGATGCCGGCGGCAATCACATCCCGGGGGGCTTGATCGTGACCTCGTGCCCATCGACCTGAATCTGACCGGACGAGATCGGGTCGGCCCCGAACACCGCGCGAGCCAACTCGGTCCGTCCGGCCCCGACCAGGCCCGCGAAGCCGACGATCTCACCGGCGCGGACTTCGAATGAGCATTCGTCAAGCACGCCGGGTCGAGAAATCCCTCCACGCGCAGGACCACGTCGCCCGCCTGGGCCTCCGCCCGAGGATAGAGATTCTCGATCTCACGGCCGACCATCAGGCGCACGATCTCGCGCTCTTGGATCTCGTCGCCCTCCAGCGTCTGCACGACCTCACCGTCACGGATGACGGTCACGCGATCCGCGATGCGAACGATCTCGTCGAGTCGATGGGAGATGTACAGCACAGCAATGCCGTTGGAGCGCAGGTCGTCGATCAGCTTGAAGAGGTCATCGACCTCGCTTTCGGTGAGGGGGGCGGTGGGCTCGTCCATGACCACCACCTTGGCGTCGATCGCCAGCGCTTTGGCGATCTCCACGCGCTGCTGTGCTGCCACCGACAGACTCGAAACCTTGCGGGCGGGGTTGATGTCGAGGCCCACCCGCTGGAGCAGTTCTCGGGCCCGGCGCTTCTCGAACCCCGGACGATCAGACCCAGGTGCGATTGCTCGCGTCCCAGCGCGAGGTTCTCGGCCACGCTCAAGTGCGGGGCCAGCGCAAACTCCTGGTGGACCATGGCTACACCAAGGCGCTGAGCATGCCGGGGATTGTGGAATCGCACCGCTTCGCCATCGATGTGGATCTCCCCCTCCGATGGCCGCTCCACCTGCGAGAGCAGCTTCATCAATGTCGACTTGCCCGCGCCGTTCTCGCCGGCGAGAACGTGTACCTCGCCCGGGCGGACCTCCAGGCTCACGTCTTTGACTGCCTGGACACCCGGGTAGCTCTTGGAGACTCCTCGGAATTCGACAATGGGCCGACCTGGCCCAGGTGACTCACGGTCCACTGGCCACTCCTCTCCTCATCCTCCTTCAGGCCCTGGAAACGTACCCGCGTCATCCCAACGCAAACGCGTTCACCGAAGGTCACCTCGGCGCCGGCCGATTTCTGAAACCCTGGTGTCGATGACAGCCGAGGCGAGATGATCAGCTACCGCGTACCGGTCCCCGCCGCAGTGGCTCGGACACCGGCGAATACCGTCTACACGATCGTCAGCGGAGACCTGCGCACGAGCGCCAACGTGACGTGCTGGCCAACCCAGCAGAAGCTCGAGTCCGATTTGACGGCCGCCGTCACCTCATTCGGTTGGCAGGTGCAACGCGGTCATGAGATCGACCCGGCCAAGGGTCACGGCTTCATCGACAGCCAGCGCGCCGGGATGGACGTCTTCAGGTCGCTGCCCGTCGATGCTCCGCTGATCGTGGTCGAGGCGGTCTGGCAGTACAGCCATCACGTGCTCGCCGGGCTGCGCAGCCACCGGGGGCCGATCCTCATCGTGGCAAACTGGGAGGGTAAGTTTCCCGGCCTGGTCGGCCTGCTCAACCTCGCCGCCAGCCTGACCAAGGCGGGCACGCGTTACTCCGCGCTGTGGAGTGAGGACTTCACCGACGAGTGGGCCCTCGAGGGGCTGAGGACGTGGCTCCAGACCGGCGAGCTGACTCATGACCAGAGCCACGTCCGTGATCTCCCGGCCCTGCCGGCCGGGCCGGAGGTCGACCTTGGCCGGGCGCTGGCCAGGGAGCTGCGCACCGAGAAGGCGATCATCGGCGTCTTCGACGAGGGCTGCATGGGGATGTACAACGCGATCTTCGACGACGAGTTGATCAATCCCATGGGGATCTACAAGGAGCGCCTGTCACAAAGTGCGCTGGTCGCGGAGATGAGCAAGGTCAGCGACGAGGAGGCCCTTGCGGTCCGGACCTGGCTCGACGACGCCGGCATGACGTTCGATACGGGCACCGACGAGGCCAGCGAGCTGACGGACTCCCAGCTGCACAGCCAGATGAAGATGTACGTCGCCACCCTTCGTATCGCCGATGACTTCGGCCTCGACGCCGTCGGGATTCAGTACCAGCAGGGCCTCAAGGACACGGTGCCGGCCAGTGACCTCGCCGAGGGGCTGTTGAACAACGTCCAGCGGCCGCCGTCCTTCAGCCGGGATGGCGCGCGCGAGCTCTATGCCGGCGCGCCTCTGCCGCATTTCAACGAGGTCGATGAAGGCGCGGCCGTCGACGCCCTCGTCACCAATCGGCTCTGGACGGCGATGGGGATTGACCCGGCAACCACTCTGCACGACATCCGTTGGGGGGAGCGCTACGGCGAGCACTTCGTCTGGGTATTCGAGATCTCTGGGTCGGTGCCGGCCTCCCACAACGGTGGCTATCACAAGTCCTACAGCAAGCGCCAGCCTCCGATGTTCTTCCCGCTGGGCGGCGGCACCCTCAGCGGCGTGTCAAGGCCGGGCGACATCGTCTGGTCTCGAGTCTTCATCATGGAGGGCGCAGTGCACGTCGACCTCGGCCGCGGCACGGTGGTGGAGCTTCCCCCGGAAGAGACCGCACGCCGGCTTCAGGCCACCAACCCGGAGTGGCCGATCATGCACGCGGTTCTCCACGGCGTCGGCCGGGATCAGCTGATGGCTCGCCATCGTGCCAATCACGTCAACGTGGTCTACGCCCCCGACACGGAGACCGCGGACAAGGGGCTCCTGGCCAAGGCCGCCATGTTCGCCGAGCTCGGCGTCCATGTTCATCTGTGCGGCGACGTGGGCCTCTGACGGACTGCGCCACCTCGCCGGTTCAAACGTGCTTGCGTATTGGAAACGGAGAGGGGAGATTCGAACCCCCGATCGACTGAAAGCGTCCGCTGCTCGACGTCTGGTTGTTTTGGGTGCCGGATCGGTAGGTTGAATCGCGTGTCCGAGGCGGCGTCCTCCTCTAGCCATCAGCCGGACCCTTCGGAGGGGAGAGGGCTCATGCGGGCCGACGCGGTGGCTAGCCGGGAGCGGATCCTGAAGGCGGCGGCCACTCTGGCTGGGGATCGCGGGTTCAGCATGGCCGAGATCGCTGCTTCGGCCGGGGTTGGCCGTTCGACGCTATATCGCCATTTTCCCACTCGGGAAGCGCTGCGAGACGCGCTTGAACAATCGCGGTCGGAAGTCGGGCGTGATGCGCCGCGTCCGAGCGATCAGGTGATGACGTTCCCCTTCCAGGCGCCCGGACACCTCGGTCGCGAGCAGCCAATGGCGCTCGAGGTCACCCGGGTGCTCGATGAGGTTCCGTCGCATCTTGTCCCTGATCAGCTCGTGTCTGAGGCGCGCCGGGCGGCCGGGGTACCGGTCGCTCTGTACGTGGTCGACATCGACGGCTCGCATCTGCTTCGGCTCGCCGGCTCAGAGGAGTTCCCCGATCGGATTGAGTCGCCGCCCGCGCTGGGTCCCGAGCTCGTTCCGGAAGGCCTGTCGGAGTTCTACGAGAGGCTGCAGGAGCTGTTGCCCGGCTGCGTGGTCGAGCCGCTCTGGCTGCGCGGTCGCGTCACCGGTTTGCTGCTGTCCATTGGTGTCCCGGTGAGCTCTCTCAGCGATATCGCCAAGCAGGGAGCCGCGGCGCTGGAGCTTGCCGATGACTACACCGATTTCATTGAGGCGGCTCGTCGCCACAAGCCCACGACGCCGGCCGCCGAGATCCAGCAGAACCTCTTCCCCCCGCGGATCGCGCGGATCGCGGGGGCGCAGCTCGCCGGGGCGCTGCTGCCCAGCTATGCCGTCGGCGGTGATTGGTTTGACTTCGTCGAAAACCGGGATGGGGCGTGGCTGGCGATCGCGGACGCCTCGGGCAACGGACCGACCGCGGCCGGTCTGGGAGCGGCCGCGCTTGGGGCGCTGCGGGCGGCCCGCCGCGCGGGCGGGGAGCTGGAGCAGGCGCTGGCCTTGATGGACGACACCGTGCGTCGCCTCGAGAATTCCCACTTCTATGTCACGGCTATGGTGGCGCGCTGGAGGGCAGCGACCGCGACGTTGCGGTGGGTCAACTGTGGACATCCTCCCGCCTATCTGATCGATACGGAGGGTGAGCTCCATGAGCTCGTGGGGATCAAGCATCCCGCGCTGGGCGTCGGTAAGGGCGAACCGGCCTTTGAGGTCTCCGAGCGACGTTTGCATCCGGGCGAGCGTCTCGTGTTGATCACCGACGGGATCACCGGACGCCACGTGCAGGATGGGGGCACGTTCGGCGTCGAGGGCCTGCGTGCTGCGATCCAGACCGCCGAGCACCCCACCGCCGCGTCCACGGCGATGGCCATTCACGCGGCGGTGATCGCCAGCTGGTCGGAACCGCTCGAGGACGATGCCACGGTCGTCGTCCTCGCCGTCGCATAGCGGCAGAGCAGGGCGCATCGTCCTTGACCAGAAAGCACCACTTCCGTCCCGATTTCCGTCCAACCTTCTGATTACGTGGTTCGTACTCGGGTATCAGCAGTGCATCTGTCCCCCATAACTGGGACGCAACCGGTACAACTAAAGGGTGGGATGCATGCCGGATACAACCGAGGCGTACGACTTTCACGATCGCACGGTGGTCGATCAGAACGGCCAGAAGATCGGCAAGATCGACGAGCTGTACTACGACCAGGAGGGCGGCCAGCCCGAGTGGGCGCTGGTGAACACCGGCATGTTCGGCACTAAGAAGTCGTTCGTGCCGATCGCCGGCGCTCAGCCCGATGGTGAGGACCTGCGAGTTGCCGTGGCCAAGGACCAGGTCAAGGACGCCCCGCGAGTCGATCCCGATCAGGAGCTCTCCGAAGACGAGGAGCGGGCTCTGTTCGAGCATTACGGCGTGCCCTACACCACGGAGGGCTCGACGACCGCCCAGGGCGCTCCGACGGCCGGCAACGGTCAGACCAGCGATCGCGCCGCTGAGGGCGCGGCCGGCAATGGTCGTAGCAACGTGGTCGACGGCGATCGGGTCGTCGGTCACGACACCAGCGGCCCGAACACCGACGATGCGATGACTCGCTCGGAGGAGGAGCTGCGCGTCGGCACGACGACGCGCGAGAGCGGACGCGTCCGGCTGCGCAAGTACGTGGTGACCGAGCAGGTCACCCAGACCGTCCCGGTGCAGCGCGAGGAAGTGCGCATCGAGCGCGAGCCGATCACCAACGCCAACCGCGACGAGGCCCTGTCCGGGATGGACATCTCCGAGGAGGAGCACGAGGTCGTGCTGCACGAAGAGCAGCCCGTCGTGGAGAAGCAGACCGTTCCAAAGGAGCGCGTCCGCCTCGACACCGACACCGTCACCGAGGAGCGAGAGATCTCCGAGGAAGTCCGCAAGGAGCAGATCGAGACCGACGGAATCGATCGGCCGGCCAGCCGCTGAGTCGTGAGCCAGAGCGCCGCGCACCGCGCGGCGCCTCCGCTCCCCGTAGGACGACAGCTCGGGCTGCTCGCTCGTGGCGGGATGTTCACATTCGACGAAGGGATCTTTGATGGCAGAAGCAACGATGGACGCGCAGCCGACGAGCACCGGAGTCGCCCGAAAGGGCACCCAGCCCGGCGGATTGGAGACCGATAAGGGCAACACGACGATCGCCGACCCGGTCGTCACCAAGGTCGCCGGTATCGCCGCCCGGGAGGTTGGTGGGGTGCATGAGTTGGGCGGAGGAGTCGCTCGCGCTCTGGGCGCCGTCACCAATCGGCTGCCGGTGGGCGACACGGCAAGCCAGGGCGTGTCGGTCGAGGTCGGTGATAAGGAGGCCGCCGTGGATCTGAAGGTCATCGTCGACTACGGCGAGTCCATCCCTCGGGTCGCTCAGGAGATCCGCGACAACGTCGTGCGACGCATCGAGGGGATCACAGGTCTGAAGGTCACCGAGGTCAACGTCGCCGTGAACGACCTGTACTTCCCCGGCGACGATCAGGAGGACGACACGACCTCCCGAGTCCAGTAGCCGACGGGCGAGTCGCGTCGATGATCTCATCTACCAGCGCACCGCCGCGGCCGTCGTCGCCGCGGATGCGTCTCGCGCGCGTGGCCCACGACGTCGCCATGCGCACCGGCGGCGTCGTCCGCAGCGACGTGGGGCCGGCAGGCCTGTTCGTCTCCGTTGGCGACGGCGAGCGCGTGGAAGGCGTGACCTGCGTCGCCGCCACGGATGGCGGCTATGAGATCTCGCTGCGGCTCGTGTGCGCGCTGGTGCCTCTTCAGCCGATCGCCGAGAAGGTGCGCACGGTGGTTGGCGCGAAGGCGGTCACCGCGGGAATCCATGTCACCTCCGTCAACGTGCAGGTCGCCGATGTGGCCGGACCGGAGCTCGCCTGATGCTCCTGTGGAAGGCGCTCATCCGTCTGGTCGGCATGGTTCTCACGCTTGCCGTGGCACTGCTGGCTCTCGGGATCGCGCTTTACTGCCTGGACGGGCTCATCAGCCTCGGCTCGTTACGTCCGGATCGCCTGCTGCGCCTCTCCAGCGTGCGGCTCCATGTCGGCCACTTCCTGGACCAGATCGCCGCGGACGGATCGACGGCGGGGTTGGCGTTGGCCTCCGGTGTGGGAGCGATGGTGCTCGGTGGGCTGCTCGTCGTAGGTCCGCTGAGGTCGCCCAAGCAGCGGCTGGCCGTCCTTTCCGCCGACGACGCCGGTGACACTGCGAACGGGATTCTGGCGGCGAGGCCGCGGGCGTTGCGCGACATGACCCGGGCGCTTGCCGAGCAGGCGCCCGCCGCGACGAGCATCGACCGGCCCAAGCTGCGCCTTTCCCGCCGTGCGAACCGCGGGCGGCTGACGATGACTGTGTCACGGACGCGCACCAGCGACCCCGCTGACGTGAAGCGCAATGTCACCGAGCGCCTGGGGCCGATCAGCGGACCGTTCCGGCTCACGCCGCGTGTCCGGGTACGGCTGGGCGAGCGGTCAGAGCGGGTCCAGTGATCCGCCAGCGCATCAACCTGCGCACCCCCAGGCTGGCCTATGCAGGCCGGGTGCTCACGCTCCTTCTCGGACTGGCGCTGCTGTGGTACGGACTCATGGTGGTGCTACTCGCCGTGAAGGTCTCACCGCACACCGTCAACTCGCTCAGTGCCTACCGCACGCTCTACGACAAGGCGGCTGGTATCCGGGGGAGCGACTTCACGACAGCCGTGCGCCTGGTCGCCGGCTTCGGGGGGCTGCTCGCCTTCCTGTTGTTCATCTATCTCGCGCTGCAGGAGATCCCTCGGCCATATCTCGCGCGAGGCGACGTCGCGCTCGACGAGCATGTGCGGGGATCGACCGTTGTTCGGCCGAGAGCGATCGAGCGAGTGGCCGAATTCGCCGCTGGCGAGAACCGCGATGTCACCGGGGCTTCGGGTCGGCTGGGTGACAAAGAGATCAACGTCAACATCGGCGTCCGTCGGGCAAGCACAGCCGCCGACACCCTCACCGATGTCCACAAGCGTGTTGCCGCCGCCCTGGATCACCACCAGCTTCCAGCATTCCAGGTCAACGTCACGTTGGCCGGCTACGACCGAACGACCAAAAGGGAACTGTCATGAAACCCCAACATTTCGCCGCGCTTCTCGGCTTCCTGTTCGTCGCCGCCTGGGCATCGCTCGGCTTCGGCGACGCGCTGTTGTGCCTCATCGGCGCCGGTGTCTTCTACCTCGCTGCTGCTTTCTACCGGGGTGAGCTGGACCTTGCCGCCCTGCAGCAGCGAGCCGCGCAGTCGCAGACCTATGGTCACTCGCGGTGAACCTCGTCTTCAAACCTGTCGGGACCATCAGCGGCCTGGAGGGCGCGATCTTCAGGGCTCTGCGAGGCCTCGCTGATCACTGTGCCCGTCACGGGTTCACGCGGCTCACGGCGAGTGGCCCGGTGAGGAACGTCCCGCTGCGAAGGAGGACGACTGATGAGCACCAGTAACCGCATCGGCAAGGCGGCTCCCTACCTTGGCCGGCTCCTCAACGACGATTACGTCCAGGACCAGGTCCGGGAGCTCGTGACGGGCCTTCGGCAGGGCGGGACGCGGGCGAAGCGCAAGGGAGCCAATAAGGCCGTCAGCGACAGGCGGGTTCGCCAGCAGCTCGCCGCTGCCGCTGTCGCCGCCGGCCGGGCTGCACGGACGCTGCGTGAACCTGAACCCCCCAAACGCCACCTGGTCCGGCGCACGCTCAGCGTGGGCGCGGTCGCAGGTGCAGCAGTTGTGATTTATCGCCAGCGGCAGTCGTCAATGGCCGCTGCGCAACCGTCGGACAACCCCTCATCACCATGATCCAAGGAGCTTCGCATGCAGATTCCCAAAGACCAGATCATCTCCCTCATCGAGAGCCGACTTGGCGCTGATCAGGCAGCGCAGGCCTCACAGCAGCTTCCCGACCAGGTCGATCACGAACAACACGGCGATCTCCTCAAACAATTCAACATCGATCCCACAGAGCTCGTGCAGAAGTTCGGCGGTCAACTTGGCAACCTCTGATCAATCGGCGGCCACGCGGGCGCGGCGCCCGCACTTCCGCGGGCGACGACGCGGGCGAACCCTGCCGCTCATTCTCGTGCTGGCACTGGCGATCAGCTTCACCGGGTGTGGCAGCTCGGCGAGTTCCGGCGGCAGCTCGGCGAGTTCCGGCGGGGGCCCCGCGGCTCCGCATGTGCACTTCGCCAAGACAAAGTTCGTCCTCCATGCCGGATTGGCCTTCGGAGCCTTTCATCGTTACATCTACAAACCATTTCGGAGTGGCGGGTTCACTCCGCCCCTCAGCCATAAGGCCGCCATCGTCAAGGCGGCCGTAGCTGCGCTGTTCGTCTATCACGAGTTGAAGATTGCGCTGGTCGACGCCCGCTCTAGCCCGGTGCTCTCCAAGCTGGTCAGTCCGTTGACAGCCCTGCAGAACAAGCTCAGCGCGCTTCACCAGAGCTTGCGCGGTGGGCAGCTGGATTCGACGAGCATCAATGGCGCCAACCAGTCGGTGTCTAGTATCGGGTCGCAGAGCGCACAGAACGGCGTCTCGGTCCACGACCTCGCCACCGCCAGCCCCGGCGGTTGATGGCGGCGGCCAGGGGTTGAGTCTCACGACATCGACGGGAGCGGGGAGTGATCAAATGAGCATGACAGCCTCTGACGGGTGTGTTGACCGTGCTTACAGGGCCAACTTTGGGGTAGCCCAGAGACACGCCGCGCATTTCAACTTCCTAGCCGCGCGGCGCGAGGGAGGGCTCATGCCAGATCCACAGGGAAACACCGGCACCGATGAGGAGGCGCTTCCGGATACGTCGCTGCACGCGTATAAGGACAGCCGCAAGGAGGACATCAAGGGAGATAGCGACAAGCTCGCCTCCGACAACCCGAAGGACCTCCGGGCCTCCGAGCTCGAGGCCGCAGACGAGAAGGGCGCGACTCCCAAGCACTAGGTATGGAACGGAGAGGGGGTTCGAACCCCCGATGGACTGAAAGCCCATACCGGTTTTCGAGACCGACGCATTCAACCGCCGACGGGAACGATCTTCGAGGGCCGCCGCTGCGCTGTCGTAACGCTGTTGGCGAACGAGCTGCCCGGCCCACGGTCGTAGATGGGGAGGGAGTGCGCGTCCACTCCCACGGGCAGCAGGAATCGAGCACCTCAGTGATGGTCGTGCTGTGCCATTCAGTCCCACGGTAGGTCTGACTTCAGCGAAGGACGACTGAGAGGGGGATATACATCGCGACGTTGCCGCGGAGACGTGTCGCGCCCGACATCCGGGTCACCAGCCAATCGTCCGACTGCGGGACATCGCGTTGCGCACCACCAAAGGGCTGTCGTCCTCGCTGCGAGGTAGAAGTTCGGCGCCAGCAATCGCCTCTTGGCGCTGGGTGTAGAAGCCCGGTGCTGTGGTCCGATGGCCGTCGAGCCACGTCGGCACGTACAACGGGACGGCCTTGCCAGTCTCGGAGTCGATCAGCGTGCGGTCATCGAGCGGCGCGTCCAGGTACGCGTGAGTTCGCTCCTCCGCGAATCCCGGATACCACGAGCGCTCCTCGTCATCATCGCGCCGGCACACGACAACACACACCACGATGTGTGACGGGTACTCGTCGAGCGCGACATCACAGACCCCCTCGTTGTACAGCATCGGGATACGAAGCTGGAGTCGCCCCGGATCGCGTTCACGGTAACCGAGGCACTCCCGCGCATTCTGCGGAAGCCCGAGCGGGCAGGCCGGCAACCGGAAGTCATTGATCCGAGGGAGGGGGTATTGGTCGATAGACCCGCGCACGTCGTCGGTCGCTTCTGTCATCTCCTAATGCTGGCCGCCAACGGAGGTCAATAGATCCCTTACGCCCGAATTGACACAGAGTTGGCACGCGCGCCATTGACGCGAGGGCGATCACCGGAGAAGCGTCTAGGTCGATCGAAGGTCTTCCATGACACACGGCGCCTCGGAGAGGTTGAGCAGTTCGGGGTCGCCGGTGAGCAGCGCGAGGCCGTGCGCAGCGGCGGTCGCGGCGGCAAAGCAGTCGCCCAGAGCGATCGACGCTCGGGCTTTGAGGCGCGCGGCCTCGATCATGCGGGCGGTGCCGGGCAGATCGGGGCTCACGGAGGACCGCAACGACGCCAGGGTTTCGTCGGCGGAGTCGCGCCCGTGGTCGCGTTCGACGCGGTAGTAGACCTCGACGAGGTTGATCCAGCTGACGATCGGTCGGGAGTCGAGCACCGCGTTGACCAGTGTCAGGGCAGGCTCGTCACCATCGAGCCACGCGAGGATCGCCCACGAGTCCAGGCAGACGCTCACTGCGGTTCGCGGGCTCGATCCTCGAGCAGGCGCGCAGCCATACCGCTGCGGGCAAACCGCCCGCCCAGGTCAGCCGGCCGCCGGCGGGCGACGAGGACGATCTCATCGTTCCGCAGTTCAAACTCGACCTCGTCGCCGGGGTGCAGCTGAACCCGATCGCGAATCGCTTTCGGAATCACCACTTGGCCCTTGGCGCCCACTCTTCCGGTCATACTTGCTGAGTATAACGCGGGTGGTCGCGACCGCGAAACTATGATTTCCACCGCCGGATCGTCGCCGTTCGCCCGGTTGGGATGACAGGGCGGCTCGTTTGTTGCGCGGTGTTGGTCAGTCGGCGGCGTTCCTCGATCCGTTCCCCAGCCGTCGTTTGCAGTGGGCTCTGGCTGCGGTTGGCGGAGGCCTGAGTGCGGCGAACGACGAACGGAGAGGGGGGGATTCGAACCCCCGATGGACTGAAAGCCCATACCGGTTTTCGAGACCGGCGCATTCAACCGCTCTGCCACCTCTCCAAGGGGCGCAGATTCAAGTTAGCCCAACGGATCGTGGCTCGCCGCGTCAGTTCCCGAACTCGCTGCGCAGGCCGTCAGGCGTCAGCGCCGCCATGTAGTGCGCGGGGAGGTGGTCGTCGAGTGAGGCGGAGAAATGCAGGCGCCGCCCGGCCGTCAGCTGCCGGGCGAGGAACGAGGGCCCGAGCAGGAGCAGCCGGGCCAGGAGGCTGCGCATCTGCTCGGTGTCGGCCGAGGGGCTCCAGGTGCCGCCGATCTCAGGTCCGGTGTGACGGATCTCCCGGCCGAAGTGGACGAACGCCCCTGAGGCCTTGGGCGGGAACTGCGGGACCGCGTCCTGCCCGTAGACGTAGCGGACGATGGTCCTGGCCAGCAGCGCATCCTGGCCGGCGAGGCGCGCCAGGCCGGGATCGCCGACCATCGGCTGACCGAACGTGACGACGCCCTTGAGCGTGCTCAGGATGGGGTCGTCGGCCTGGTCGCTGCGCATCAGCAGGGCGGCCAGCACCGCCATCGCTCCGCCCAGGCTGTGACCGGTGATGTAGAGCGCCTCCATCGGGTTCGCTACCGGCTGGGACTGGCCGGCGGCATCGACGGTGACGGTCTGGCCCGCCAGCGCCCGCCGCAATCCGGCCACCACCTCGAGGCCGGTCGCCCGCGCGTTGCGGTAGAAGCCGCGGTGCACCGAGGAGCTCACCACCTGCCCGCGGAAGTGGATCGTGATCTGCTCGGGGTCGACCTGGAGGTCGGCGAGCCAGGTGATGAGACTTGCGGGCGCGGTGCCGCGGTAGACGAGGATCACCACCCGCCCGTCGGCGCTCTGGACGAGGAAGGCCGTCGAGGAGATGAACAGGGCGTCGACGAACTCGGACACCATCCGGCAGTGGTTGCCCTCCAGCCCCAGACGTGCGGCCATCATCGCCACCGTCAGCTCGTCGGCGTAGGCATAGGACGAGAGCGTTGCCAGCGCGTAGGGCACGCGCCGGTCGCCAGGTGCATGCAGACCGGCCCCCGTGCGCAGAGCCTCGGCGAGGCCGTCCAGGGCCGAACTCGGCGGGCGATGGAGGCCGGGCGCTCGGGCGTTGCGGGTGATCACGGGGGCTGCCCTCGTCAGCGTCGCGAGGCGAAGAAGGAGCGCAACAGGTCGGCGCACTCCTCGGCCAGCAGGCCCGACTGGACCTCGGGGCGGTGGTTGAGGCGCGGCTCGGCGAGGACGTCGAAGACGCTGCCCGCCGCACCGGCCTTGGGGTCGGTGGTGCCAAACACCACGCGGGGAACGCGGGCCAGGACGACTGCGCCGGCGCACATCGCGCACGGCTCGAGCGTCACGTAGAGCACGGAGTCGAGCACCCGCCAGCTGCCGAGCGAGCGGGCGGCCTCGCGCAGGGCGATCAACTCGGCGTGGGCGGTCGGGTCAGCGCGCAGTTCGCGCTCGTTGTGGCCGGTGCCGATCACCTCGCCGTCAGCGACGACGACGGCGCCGACCGGAATGTCCTCGTGCTCGAGGGCGCGGCTCGCCTCACGGATGGCCAGGCGCATGAAGTACTCGTCCCGCGGGAAGAATCGTGAGTTCACGGGCGTAGTTCACCGACGATGGAGGTAGGGTAGAAACGGGGCAACTTTTGCGTACCTGATCATGTCTTAACCGACTGTCGGCGACGCGTGGGGCCTGCTGCCGTCTCCCATCCTTCCGATGACCTTCACATTCTCCTGCCGTCAAGCGCTGCGCGCAGTGCCGATCGGCTTCCTTCTGGCCGCGTCGGCCGGGTCCGTGCACGCCCCGCTGGCCAAGGCGGCCGACTACGTCCCCCATGAGGTGATCGTCGGCTACAGGCGCGGCGCTCCCGACGCCCTGGCCCGGGCCGCCGAAGCCCATCTGGGGCTGCGCCGCCTCACCTCGGCGCCTGCACCGCACACTGAGATCCTGCGCCTCCCGCGCGGGGTGTGGGCGACGGCCGCCGCCGCCCGGCTGCGGCGCCAGCCGGGGGTGGCCTATGCCGAGCCCAATTACATCGCCCACACGGCCGGCGCGTTCTATCCCGACGACCGCGGCCGGGCGAACGTCAAGCAGGGCTGGGAGAAACTGCAGTGGAACCTGCTGCCGGCCTCCGGTGTCGACGCGCCGCGAGCCTGGTCGAACTTGATCGCCGACCATCGGCCGGGAGGGCAAGGCGTCACGGTGGCGATCCTCGATACCGGCGTGGCCTATCGCGACTGGAAGCAGTTCTACCGCTCTCCGGACTTCACGGCCACGAAGTTCGTGTCCCCCTACGACTTCGTCGACAAGAATTCCTACCCGCTGGACCGCGAGGGCCACGGCACCTTCGTGGCCGGTGTGGTGGCGGAGTCGACGAACAACCACCTCGATCTGACGGGACTGGCCTACGGCGCGTCGATCATGCCAGTACGGGTGCTCGACTCCCAGGGCGAGGGTGACGAGACGACGATTGCCCGCGGCATTCGCTATGCGGCGTCGCATGGGGCGCAGATCATCAACCTGAGCCTCGAGTTCCTGCCGACCCAGGTCAAGTCGGGCCGGGACATCCCGCAGATCGTCTCGGCGATCGGCTTCGCGCGGCGCAAGGGCGTGATCGTCGTCGGGGCGGCCGGCAACGACGAGAACTCGCAGATCGCCTATCCGGCTCGGGTGCCGGGGGTCATCTCGGTCGGTGCCACCACCCGCGATCGCTGCCTCGCCGCGTACTCCAACGGGGGCCGCGGCCTTGACCTCGTCGCCCCCGGCGGCGGCGACGACGCGATCGTGCGTGACGACGCCAACTGCCACCCGGATCGCAACCTCCCGTCGATCTATCAGCTCACGCTGACCAATGCGCCGCATTGGGGTCAGTTCGGCTATCCCAACTACTACATCGGGACCTCGATGTCCTCGCCGGAGGTCGCCGCCGCGGCGGCGCTCGTGATCTCCAGCCGGGTGCTCGGCCGCCATCCCACCCCCGGCGCGGTGCTTACGCGCTTGGAGCAGACGGCGACGCCCCTGGGCGGCAGCGCGCCGAACTCGATCTACGGCTACGGGCTGCTCAACGCCGGCGCCGCGACGGCCAACGCCAATCAGCAATAGGCCGCGCCGCGCGACTCAGGTCGTGCGGACGATCATCACCGAGCAGGGCGCGTGGTGAGAGACCTTGTTGGGCACCGAGCCGAGCAGAAAGCGGGTGGCGCCGGTCATCCCCTTGTTGCCGACGACGATCAGGTCGCAGCCCTGCTCCTCGGCCACGTCGAGGATGGCGTCGGCGCCGTCGCCGACCCGGGCGAACGTCTCCACCTGCTCGATGCCGGCGTCGCGGGCGTCACGCTCGGCGCTGTCCAGGAGCGCGAGCACGTCGGCGCGCGGGTTGACCGTCCACGCCAGGTCGTTGGGTACGGGCATCGCGGCCTGGCGCAGGCGTCCCTCCGGCACCGGCTCATACGCGCTGACGATCTGGAGCCGCGCGCCCAGCCCGTGAGCGACCTCGATTGCGCGGGCGACGGCTGCCGCCGCGCTGTCGGAGCCGTCGGTGCCCACGAGGACCGATTCGATCATGACGCCCGGCCGGTCACACGAGCTTCGTGATCGCGATCACGATGCCCGCCACCACGAATACGAAGATCAGCACCTGGGTCCACACCCACAGCTTCGGCATTCCCATAGCACCAAAGCTATCGTCAGCGTCATGCCCGAGCCGGTCAGCCCTGCGCTGAGGGCGGTCTCCGACGCCGTGCTCGCCGTCGCCGCTGAGCGGTCGGTCGACGAGGTGCTGCAGCGTCTGGTGGACTCCGCGCGCGAGCTGGTCGGCGCCCGCTACGCGGCGCTGGGGATCCCGGACGGCTCGGGCGGGTTCCGGCGCTTCCTCGTCGCCGGGATGAGCGACGAGCTGATCGCCGCCATGGGCCCGCTTCCGCGCACGCACGGGATGCTGGGCGCGATGCTCACCGCCGACGGCGCCTATCTGTCCCGGGACATCCATGAGGACCCCCGGTTTCGCGGCTGGTGGCCGAACGACCATCCGGACATGCGCTCCTTCCTCGGCGTGCCGATCGTCGCCCGGGAAGAGGTGATCGGCGCCTTTTATCTGACCGAGAAGGCGGACACGCAATGCTTCGACGAATCCGATCGCGGGCTGATCGAGCTGCTGGCTGCCCACGCGGCGATCGCCATCACCAACGCCCGCCTGTACGAGCGCAGTCGCGAGCTGTCGATCCTGTCGGAGCGAAACCGTCTGGCGCTCGAGCTGCACGACGCCGTCACCCAGAAGCTGTTCAGCCTCAACCTCGCCGCCGAGTCGGCGGCGACGCTGCTGGATCGTGACGCCGAGGCGGCAGGGCGGCAGCTCGAGCGTGTCCGCGCGCTCTCCCGCGAGGCGCTCGAGGAGCTCCGCTCGCTGATCCTGGGGTTGCGGCCGGCCGACCTCGAGCACGACGGCCTGGAGGCGGCGCTGCGTAAGGAGGTGGCGATGGTCTCCCGCGTGCACGGCATCGAGGTGAAGTTGAGCGCGCGCTCGGTCCCCGGGTCCGATGCCGCACGCGACGCCCAAGTGCTGCGGATCGCCAACGAGGCGGTCCACAACGCGGTCCGCCACGCCGCCGCCAGCCACGTCACGGTCGACCTGCGCGGCGACGGGGAGGCGCTGCTGGCGCTCGAGGTCGCAGACGACGGACACGGCTTCGATCCCGGTGATCCCGAGCTGCGCTCGCGCCATCTGGGATTGACCTCGATGGAGGAGCGCGCGGCCGAGCTCGGCGGCCGCCTGGCGATCAGCTCGGCTCCCGGGAGCGGTACGACCGTCCGCTTGGAGCTCCCGCACGATGGCCGCCGATAGCACGATCCGGGTCCTGATCGTCGACGACCACGCGGTCGTGCGCGAAGGCCTGCGGACGTTCCTGGAGCTCCAGGACGGAATCGATGTGGTGGGGGAAGCGGCCGACGGTCTGCAGGCACTGGACCAGGCCGTGGCGCTCGCCCCCGACGTGATCCTCATGGACCTGGTGATGCCCCGCCTCGACGGCGTCGCCGCGATGCGCAAGCTGCGCGAGCGCTCGCCCGCCAGCCGGGTGATCGTCCTCACCAGCTTCCTCGACGACAGCCGGCTGATGCCGGCGGTGCAGGCGGGCGCGGCCGGCTACCTGCTCAAGGACGTTGAGCCGGCCGAGCTGGCGCGGGCGGTGCGGACCGCGGGCTCCGACCAGGCGATGATCGACCCGACGGTGGCCGCGCGCCTGCTGCGCACGCTGTCGGAGCCCGGCCCGGCGATCCACCGCGGCAACGACTCGGGCGCGGACCTCACGCCGCGTGAGCATGAGGTTCTGGAGCTGATCGCCGCCGGACGCTCGAACAAGCGGATCGCGATCGAGCTGGGGATCGCGGAGAAGACTGTCAAGACCCACGTCGGGCATCTGATGGCCAAGCTCGGGGTCGCCGACCGCACCCAGGCCGCGCTGCTGGCCGTCCGTCGCGGTCTCGTCGACGGGTCCTAGGACCAAAGACCGCTTCCAATCGGGACCGGACCGCGCGTAGCGTGGCGGCCATGTCCACGAGAACGAGAACAGCCATCATCACCGGAGCATCCCGCGGACTCGGGCTGGCGCTCGCCACCGAGCTCGCCCACCGCGACTACCGGCTCGTCATCGACGCCCGCGGGGCTGCCGAGCTGGCGGAGGCGGCCCGCGAGCTGAGCGCGCTGACCGCCGTCACCGCGCTCCCGGGCGACGTCACCGACGACTGGCATCGCCACGCCCTGGTCGACGCCGCCGGAGGGCGCGTCGATCTGCTCGTCAACAACGCCTCCGCGCTCGGGCCGAGCCCGCAGCCGGGGCTGGCCCGCTATCCCCTGGCCCGGCTTCAGAGCGTGTACACCACCAACGTGCTGGCGCCGCTGGCGCTCGTCCAGCTCACCCTGCCGCTGATCCCGCCGGGGGGCGCGATCATCAACGTGACCTCCGACGCCGCGGTGGAGCCCTACGACGGGTGGGGCGGATACGGTTCGTCGAAGGCGGCGCTCGATCAGCTGACCGCGATACTCGCCGCCGAGCAGCCGCACCTGCACGTGTACGCCGTCGACCCGGGCGACATGCGCACGCGCATGCACCAGGAGGCGTTCCCCGGGGAGGACATCTCTGATCGACCGCCACCTCAGGAGAGCGTGCCGGGACTGCTGGCGCTGATCGACGGCGAGCTTCCCAGCGGCCGCTACCAGGCGCGGGCCATACTCGCCGGCGCCGGCGGCGGCGCGGGGAGTGCCTCATGAGCGCGCTGGCCTTCGAGCTTCCACACCGGCTGGAGGCCACCGAGCCGCCGGAGCAGCGCGGCCTGGCGCGCGACGGCGTGCGCCTGCTCGTCGCCGACGCGTCGGCCGAGACCCTGATCCACGCCCGCTTTCACGAGCTGCCACAGCTGCTGGCCCCCGGCGACCTCGTCGTCGTCAACGTCTCGGCGACCCTGGCCGCCGCCCTGCCCGGCCGCCACACGCGTGACGGACGCCCCGTGCGGGTGCACGTCGCCACCCGCGCGCCGCGGCTCGACGAGCGCTGGCGCGTCGTCGAGCTGCGCAGCCCCGACGGGTCGCGTCCAGCCCGCGGCCGCGCCGGCGAGACGATCGAGCTCGCCGGCGGCGTCGCCGCCTTGGAGCTGGTCGCCCCATACGCGTCGGGTTCGCGCCTGATGCTCGCGCAGCTCGGCGCCGGCGCGCCTGACATCGACGAGCTGCTGCGGCGACACGGCGAGCCGATCCGCTACGGCTACGTGCCCCACGCCTGGCCGCTGGCCGACTACCAAAACGTGTACGCCGTCACTCCGGGCAGCGCCGAGATGCCGAGCGCCGGGCGGCCGTTCACGCCCGAGCTGGTGACCGCGCTCGTCGCCGGCGGGATCGCGGTGGCGCCGATCACCCTGCACACCGGGGTCAGCTCGCCCGAGCGCCACGAACCCCCGTTTCCCGAGCAGTATGCGATCCCCGAGCTCACCGCCCGGCTCGTCAACGGCACCCGGGCGGCCGGCGGCCGGGTGATCGCTGTCGGTACCACCGTCGTGCGCGCGCTGGAGACGGTGGCCGACGACCGGGGAGCCGTCGCTGCCGGCGCAGGTTGGACGGGCCTGGTGATCGACCCCGAGCGCGGTGTGCGTGCCGTCGACGGGCTGATCACCGGCTGGCACGAGCCTGAGGCGTCACACCTGCTGATGCTCGAGGCGATCGCCGGCGACGACCTGCTGCAGCGCTCCTATGCCTCGGCGCTGCGCAACGGCTATCTCTGGCACGAGTTCGGCGACAGCCACCTGATCTTGCGCTGAGAGCGCGCAGCGCGGGGCGCCGCCGGCGTCGGCCAGCGTCGCGGCGTGGGTGCTTCCGACGAGCTCGGCCACGGTCGTCTCGGCCAGCTCCGCCTCCACGGCCGCCGCCGCGCGACGGTCGACGGCGACCAGTGCGGCCTGGATGCGTTGGCCCACCGGGCAGTTGGGATTCGGTCCGTGCAGCCCCAGGCCCGAAGCTGATCATTGACGGCCTCGTCGCCGCGGGCCTGCCGCGGGGCGTCGGCGAGCTGCTGGCCTCGTTCGGGGCGGCGATCCGCGGCGGTCAGCTGGACCAGCTGAGCTCTCACGTGCAGGACCTGACCGGCCACGCCCCGGCACCCCTCAGTGCGGTACTGGCTCACGCCTCGCCGACGCCGCCTGACCGGCCGCCGGGGACGCTCCTCGGCCCCCGGGCTCAGACGCCGAGCAGCTCTCGCGGACCGACGTCGTCGAGCAGGCCGACCGCGCGCGGGGCGTGGCCGGCCTCGAGCAGCACCGCGCCGCCCGGCCAGTACGGGTGCGGCGGCGCGGCGCGGTCGACGAGCAGCGGTTCGTACAGCCACGAGCCGCTGTTGAGTAGCCGCGTCCGGCCGTTCGCGGCCACCGGCTCGCCGGCAGCGGGCCGGCGCGGTGAACGTGGCCGAACACGACCCAGTCGGCCTCGACGCCGAGTCGCGTGACGACGCGTCCCATCGCCGGCATGCTGGCGTGGCGCATCTGGGCGTCGATCACCGCCGCGGTCACCGGCGCCAGGCGGATGCGCTGCATCATGATCGGAAGCCGGGGCACCGCCGCCGAGCGCACAGCTCGGCGGCGCCTCGAGCATCGTCGCCAGCGGGCGCGCCGCCAGGCGCGAGAGCAGCGCTCGGGCGAGCGCGAGCCGGCCGGCGCCGGCGCGCCCGCTCGTAGTCGATCGGCGACGCGCTCGCCGCGGCGCGCCCGTCCGCAGGCGGCCGCGCGGCAGGCCGAACGCCGACTCGGGGATCAGGTGGCGATCGAGGTAGTGGCCGTGGGTCGCCCACATCCGGTCCTCCAGCCATGCCCCGGGATAGTGCACCGTCACCTGCGCCGGCGCCAGCCATGACGCGACCCGCGACAGCGCCCGGGTGACGTCGGGTCCACCCGCTCGTCGATCCCGAGCTGCCGTCCGCGCTCGAGCGCCCAGCGCGCGCACCAGCGGAGCGTCGTGGTTGCCCGGCGACGACGATCGACCTCGCGGTCGGGGCCGAGACGGCGGCCGATCGCGCGCAGGACGGGCTCGGCGGCGGCCATCGAGTCGGCGCGGGCTGGCGAGCCATCAGCTCGACGGTGTCGCCGAGCAGCACCAGGCGGTCGACGTCGTCGATCGCCTCGCAGCAGCCGCGCCGCGGGGCCGGCCAGGCGCAGCACGTCATGGCGCGCCGGTTCCGAGATGCAGGTCGGAGATGACCAGCGTGCGCACGGCGGCGCACGATAGCAGCGGCCGGGTCGTGGACCCGGCCGCCGCGCCGCCAGTGGGGCCTGGACGGCCCCGCGGGACTACGCGGTGACGAGCGTGTCGAAGTGCAGCGGCACGCCGCGGGCGACGACGAGCACCGGCGCCGTGGCCTCCTCGATCGCGTTCTGCGAGCGGGCGGTGATCATCACGGGGCCTTCGGCGCGCCTCGGACGCGAGCCGACGACGAGCAGGTCGACGCCGCGGTCGCGAGTCGACGACCGTGGCCTCGAGGCGCGCGGCGAGCGAGTACGCGGTCTCGATCGCGGCTTCGTCGGCGGTGCCGGGGAGCACCCCGATCGTCTCGATCTCCCGCTCGCGGGCGGCCGCGTAGCCGGCGGGGGCGATCGCCAGCGCGACCGGGCCGTTCTCGAGCAGCGTCTGGGCCGAGCGGCCCATCGCACGTGGCCGGCGCGGGTGCGGTAGTCCGAGCCGAACACGATCATGTCGGCGTCGATCTCGGCCGGCCAGCCAGCCGAGGCCCTCGCCGGTCGAGGCGCTGATGACGACGCGGCGCTCGATGTAGGTGTCGTCGAGCCAGTCGGCGCCGCGCTCCAGCAGCGCCTCGGCCTCGTGCTCGGCGAGCTGCTCGCGGTCGGCGCGGCGCTGCGTCGCGTGGCGCACGTAGGCGAGCGTCAGCTTGGCGCCGGCATCGCGCAGGACCCGCCCCGAGCACCAGCGCGTCGTGGTCGTTCTGCGTGTCGTCGTAGGAGATGATCGCGTGGGGGGCCATCTGCTCCACCTCCTGTCTCGAAGTCACGTCCGCTCGCTGCGATTCGTGGCGAGTATCGCAGTCCCTGCCATTAGTTCTAATGAAGTTGGTCATCCTCAGTATAAGATTTGCTAATGCTGAACTTGGGCCGGCTGCAGGTGCTCTGCGAGGTCGTCGAGCGGGGCTCGTTCTCCGCGGCGGCGGAGGCGCTGTCCTACACCCAATCGGCGATCTCGCAGTCGATCGCCCGGCTCGAGGCCGAGACCGGGACGACGCTCGTCGTCCGCGACCGCCGCGGCGTCCGGCCGACCGCGGCCGGGGCCACGCTGGTCGCCCACGCCGAGCGGATCTTCGCCCAGGTCGAGGCGGCCGAGGCCGACATCGCGGCCGTGCATGGGGGTGCGCGCCGGGCGGCTGCGGGTGGCGTCGTTCCCGTCGGGCGGCGCGACGCTGATGCCCCTCGCCGTGGCCCGCTTTCGCCAGGCGCATCCCGACGTGGCGCTGACGCTGGCCGAGGGCGAGCCCGAGCAGATCGCGCCGCGCCTGCGGGCGGCGAGTTCGATCTGGCGCTGCTGTTCGAGTTCCCGGGGCGCGCCGCGAGCGCCCGGGCGCGGGGCTGCGCTCGGTGCGGCTGCTCGAGGACCCGATGCACGTGGCGCTGCCGGCCGATCATCCGCTGGCCTCCAAGCCGGCAGCTGGCGCTGCCGACCTGCGCGACGAGCCGTGGGTCCAGACGTCGGCCGCCAGCCCGTGCGCCCGCCACGTCGTGCGCTCCTGCCTGGCGGCCGGCTTTGAGCCCGACGTCGCCTTCGAGAGCGACGACTACGACACGGTGCAGGGGCTGGTCGCGGCCGGGGTCGGGGTGGCGCTGATCCCGCGGCTGGCGCTCACCCGGGTCCACTCCGGCATCGTCGTCCGCGCGCTGGCGCCGGCGAGCCCGGCGCGCAAGGTGACGGCGGCGACGATGGCGGCGGCCGGCGTGGCGCCGGCGGCGCGCTCGATGATCCAGGTGCTCAGCGACGTG
>CAVYMP010000012.1:0-16145 GCA_963769565.1 uncultured Solirubrobacteraceae bacterium | reverse complement strand
CGACGCGCTCGAGGCCCTGCTGCCAGTCCGGCCACCCGGCGACGTCCTGCACCACTGCCCAGCAGCGCGCCAGGTCGGCGTTGATGTCGGCCTTCGAGGAGCCGCTGAGCAGGGTCATCTGAGCCTCGCGGTCAGGCGGCTGGCGCCGCGGTTGTCATCGCCCACGGTCACCGCGACGGCGGGTCCCGGCTGGCGCGAGGTGCGCGGGCGCCGCCGGAGCGCCCCGCTGAGGCTCGGGGCCGAGACCGTGACCGTCCACAGGCTCGCCGGCTTGTCCAGCGTCACGGTCAGCGCCCCGCGGTGGATGCTGTCCTCGTAGGACAGCGGCCCGGGGTAAGTCGCCAGCGACACCGCACCCGTGGAGCGCAGCCGCAGCCCCGCCGGGACCGACAGCGTGACCGTGCGGACGAGCGGCGCCCCGGCGGGGGCCACGACGGTCACCACCAGCCGGGGGGTGCCGCGGCCGCGCGTGGCCAGCGAGGCCCGGGAGATGCGCAGCGGTGGCGCGATCGTCCACTGGAAGCTGGTCGTCGCCGTCGAGCGGGCAGCGTCGTGGCCGTCGACGAGAACGGTGAAGTCGCCGCGCCGGGTCGGCCGCCCGGAGATGACGCCGGTGGCCGCGTTCAGGTTCAGTCCGGGCGGCAGCCCCTTCGCGCTGTAGCGGATCGCCGCACCGGAGATGTTCGTGCCGTGCACGCGCACCGCCACGGCGGCGTGCTGGGCGGAGATCTGCGTGCTCACCCTCGGCAGCTGAAGTGCGTCCGCGCACAGCGTCCCCACGAGGGCGGCCGCGTTGGGGGAGCCCAGGCCGCTGGCCAGGTCATAGCCCGGTCCGGCGAGGAACTGGCCGCCGTTGGTGTGGGCGAAGTCGTTGTTGCCGCTGACCACGTCGTGGAAGTCCGCGGCATACGCGGTGCTGGCGGCGCGATACAGCGCGGGACTGGCGAAGCCGAGCGGGGAGTCCGCGCAGCCCGGCGCCGAATCGGCCAGCGCCAGCAGCGCCGCCCACACGGGCGCCGCGCCGCTCGTCCCGCCGATCCCCTGCCAGCCCGCCGGCTGGCCGACGACGCTGCCCGACCCGTTCCAGTAGATCTGATAGCCGGTGTTGGGGTCGGCGTCGGCAGCGACGTCGGGCACCTCACGGCAGTTGCCGCTGGAGCGTCCGCAGGCCCGCCCCGCGGAGCTGGGCTTGATCACGCCGAGGGCGGCGCCCGCATGTTTCTGGGCGGACGGCATCGGCCACAGCGACGAGACCCCACCGCCGCCGGCGCCGGCCGACAGCGCCCCGCCGACGGCTGTTCCCGGGTTGTTCCACACCGTCTCGGTGGGCGGTGGTCCGAGGGCCGTCAGCGAGGTGCCGCCGACGCCGGTCACGTACGGCTGGCTGGCGGGATCGTCGACGGCGGTGTGGGTGCGGGGCACCGCCCCCGGGAGGTCGCAGTCCTGGGCGCCGCTGTCGCCGGCCGCCGCCACGACCGATTGCCCCTGAACGGTCGCCTGCTGAAACAGCGTGTTCTCGGCGGCCGCGTCCGACGCCCCGAGGGCGGCCTCGCACTCGCCCCAGGAGACGCTCACCACCTGGGCGCGGTCCTGGTTGATGATGCTCGAGAAGATGTCGTAGGGGCCTGAGCCCGGAGCGCCCGAGTTGGAGTTCGGACCCTGGTAGACGAGCACGGTGGCGCCCGGCGCCAGGCCGATCGTGTTCTCGATGTCGAGCGCGGCCTCGCCGCCGCCCGCGCCGCGCCCGGCGCCGCCGTCGACGCTCACATAGGAGACAGGAGTGTGGGTTCCGTAGCAGGCCTGGAAGGCGGCGATGTCGGCGGGATCATTGGGCTCGAGCTCGTAGAGCGCGATCACGGTTCCCGCCCCCGTGTTCCCGGCCGCGTACAGGCCGGAGAAGCCGTAGGCGGAGGCGAGCTGGTCAGCGGTGTAGGCGCTGTTGATGGGCGCCGCCACCTGGGCCTGGACACACGGCCGCGGGGCGCCGGAGACGACACGTGGCCGTGTTCGGGCCCGGCGAGGCCCGGCCGGCCGGGCGCCGCCGCGGGTCGGCCGGACGAGCTGGGGCCGGCGCGCCACGGTCGTGTCGAGCCCGACGATCGACTGCACGGCACCCGCCGCCTGGGCGTCGAGCGCGGGCGCGACCGTCGAGGTCACCGCGCGCCGGCCGTGGGTGACGATCCGGCGCAGCGAGAGCGAGAACGCCCGCTCGAGCTGGGCGGCCGTCGCCGTCACCGGGATCGAGAGGCCGCCGGCACTCGTCGGGCCGGGGCGCAGGCCACGCGCCCGCAATGAGGCGCGGACCCGGGACACCTGTGCGGTCGTGGCCCCGAAGCGTCGCCGGAACTGCTTGGGCGTGAGGAAGTGGCGGTAATCGGCGTCGCCCGGTGTCGACACTGCCGTGGCGTAGGCGGCCAGAGCAGCCACGCTGCGTGGCTTGAGCGCCACGCGGACGCGGAGGCGCAGGCCGGGCGAGACGGCCGGCGCCCGGCGTGCCAGGGCGGCGTGCTCCACCGCGCCGACGCGCACGGTCGCCGTCGCCGTCGCCGTCGCCGAAGCTGGAATGACACCCCCGGCCACGGCGATAACGGCGGCAATCCGAGCCGCTGTTCGCGATCGTCGAGCCATTGAACCCTGCCTAGGGTACCGGCGCGCGGCAGCCGCTCACAGCCCTGCGGCCGCCTTTTCTTTTTCAGAGCTCCAGTTGCTGGAGCGCAAAGAAGTACGCCTCGGAATAGGAGGGGAACTGCGCGACCGTCTGGCGCAGCACATCGAGCGGGATCTCGGCCTTGATCGCGAGCACCGCCTGGTGGATCCACTCGCTGGCCAGCGGGGCCACCGCCCACGCTCCGAGCATCACGCGCCGGTCGCGGTCGAAGATCACGCTCATCTCGCCCCGTGGGTTGCGCTCATAGGTATAGGTGCGCGCTACTCCGCCGCTGGGGAGATCGAGCCGGCTGCTCACGATCTCGTGGCCGGCGTCGTGGGCCTGGGCCTCGGTCAGACCGACGGCCGCCACCTCGGGGTCGGTGAAGATGACCCGCGGGATCGCTCGGTAGTCGGCGTTCACCGGATGGCCGCGCATGTCGGCCATCGCGACCCGGGCCTGGTACTTGGCGACGTGGGTGAACTGCATGACGCCGGTGCAGTCGCCGGCCGCCCACACGCGGTCGGTCACCCGGCAGTGCGCATCGACCGGCACCTCGCCGTGCTCGCCGGCGTTGACCCCGATCGTCTCCAGGCCGATGTCGCGCCCGCGCGGGCGCCGGCCGACGGCCACGATCAGGCGCTCGCCGCACAGCGTGGAGCCGTCGTCGAGCGTGGCCACGGTCGACTCACCGTCGCGGGCGACACGCTCGACGTGGGCGCCGGTGCGAACGGCGATCCCGTCGCCCTCCAGCGACTCGCGCAGCAGCTCAGAGACGCGCTCGTCCTCACGCTCGGCGAGCCGCGGCGCGCCCTGGACGACTGAGACCTCTGACCCGAAGCGGCGCATGAACTGGGCGAGCTCGACCCCGACGGGACCGCCGCCCATGACGATCACGCTCGCCGGGATCGCGTGCAGCGAGGTGGCCTCGCGGTTGGTCCAGTAGCCGGAGTCGGCCAGTCCCTCCACCGGCGGTATCACCGGTTCCGAGCCGGTGGAGATGAGGATCCGCTCGGCCTCGTAGCGCTGGCCGTCGACCTCCAGCGCACCCGGCCCGGCCAGCCGGCCGGCGCCCGTGACGACGGTCACGCCCATGTCGCGATAGCCCTTGACCCGGCCGGAGTCATCGCCGGCCGAGGTCATGTAGTCGCGATAGCGGTCAAGCTCGGGCCAGTCGAGCTCGGCGGTTCGCGTGCCCGCGGCGCGCTCGGACTCGCCGCGGACCTCGGTGGGGCGCAGCAGCGTCTTGGTGGGGATGCAGGCCCAGTTGGTGCACTCGCCGCCGATCAGCTCACGCTCGATCAGCAGCACCCGGAGACCCTGCCCGTGCAGGGCGTTGGCAGCATGCTCGCCACCCGGCCCGGCGCCGAGGATGGCCACGTCGAATCGGTCGCTCATGACTGGGCAGCCTAGAGGGCGGCCGCCGGTCAGGCGAAGCGATCCAATCGGGCCTCCAGCGCCGGCTTGAGCGCCGGCCAGTCGTCGTCGATCACCGCGTAGTAGGCCGAGTCGCGGGCGCCGCCGTCGCGCACCACCATGTGCTTGCGAAAGATCCCCTCGAACTGCGCGCCCAGCGCCTCCAGCGCCCCGCGCGAGCGGGCGTTGCGCGCGTCGGTCTTGAACTCCACCCGGCGCAGCCCGGCCCGCTCGAAGGCATGTCCGAGGAGCAGCAGCTTCGTCTCCACGTTGACGCCGCTGCCCCACGCCCCTCGGGTGACCCACGTCCAGCCGATCTCAGCCCGGAGGTGCTCGAGGCTCAACGCCAGGAAACGCGTGGAGCCGAGCACGCGCCCGGAATTGCGGTCGCGGATCGTGTAGGGCACCTCGGTTCCGGCCTGCGCGGCGGCCAGCGTCGTGGCCACCCACTCGCGCAGCGCATCGCGCGAGGAGGCCATGTCGACGGGCATCCAGCGGAACATCTCGGCGTCGACGGCCGCCTGCACCAGACCCGCCTCGTGCTCGGCGGCCAGCGGCTCGACGACGACGCGGCGGCCGGCGAAGCGGCCGCGCAGGTCGGCGGCGCTCAGGGACGGACTCGGCGTGAGGGAGCCGGCGGCGGACACGCCGGCCACGATAAACGCCGGAGCGCCGACGTCGGAATCCGGTGCGCGTCGGTCGGTGCGCTTTCTGACGTGAAAGCGCTGCGTTAACAACCGTTCGGTGCAGCGGCCGATCACGGGACCGATGAGCCGAATGCGCGCTCGGGAGTTCGGGAGGTCGCTGCCGCACACCGGCCCACCACGGAAGGAATGCCCATGATCTCAGCTGTCCACCGACTGCCGTCGATCCTCGGCTCACTGCTCGCCCTCGCGGGCATCGGAGCCTTGGTCTCCGCCACCAGCGCTCGGGCCGGCACGCTGAACACCTGCCCGTCGACGGCGGTGAGCCAGCCGTTCGCGCCGTGGGGTGACTCCGCCTCGTACGAGCTCGCGCCCGGCGGTGACTTCGAATCTCCCGGTTGGAGCCTCGGCGACGGGGCGGCACTCGCCTCCGGCAGCGAGCCGTTCGCCGCCACCGGGTCGGTCGGTGCGCAGTCTCTGTCGCTCCCGGCCGGAGCCGACGTGACCTCCCCGTCGTTCTGTGTGGACGCGAGCAACCCGACGCTGCGGCTGTTCGCCTCCGGCGGCGGTGTGTTGGCGGTGGAGCTCCAGACGGGCGGCCTGACGATTCCCGTCGGCGTGGTCGCCGTCTCCAGCACGTGGGCTCCATCGCCGATTCAGCTCACCGGCGGCTCGCTGCTCGGACCGCTCGGCGGCGGGACCGTGCCGGCGCGCATCCGGATCAGCGCGCTCATCGGCCATCCGCGCGTCGACGACGTGTTCGTCGATCCCTGGCGCCGTGGCTGATCGCCGGTGAGAGATGTCGTTGGACTCCTACGCGACGCCGGGTGCCGAGAGCCTGCTCCTCGCCGGCCGTCACCGCTTTGACGAGCCGACGGCACAGCGCCGTGGCCTGATCACCGAGTTCGCGGCGGCGATCACGTTTCTCGCGATCGCCGTCGTGCTGGCGGTCCTGGCTGACTCCGAGCGGTCGTTCTCGGTCGGCCCGTTGCTCGCGACGGTCGTCGCCTACCTGGCGGCCGGCCGAGTCCGCTTCGCGGTCGGCAGCGCGTCGACGGCGCCGACGCAGCTCGTGTTCGTGCCGATGCTGTTCGTCCTACCGATGCCGTGGGTGCCGCTGGTGATCGCCGGCTTGGAGGTGGTCGATCTCCTGCCCGACGGGGCGCGCGGGCAGGCCGGCGTGTTCCGCGTCGCCACCCGGGTCGGGGACAGCTTCTACACGCTGGGCCCGGTGCTCGTGCTCGTGCTCTCCGGCCATCAGGTCTTCTCGTGGGAGGCGGCACCGTGGCTGGTGCTCGCGCTGGTCGCCCAGCTGGCCGTCGACGGCGCCACGGGTCTGGCGCGGACGTGGTTCGCCGAACGGGTGGGGCCGGGGGCCCAGCCGCAGATGCTGTGGCTGTATCTGACCGATGGGAGCCTGTCCTGCGCGGCGCTGGCCGTGGCGTCCGACGTGGCCCGGCAGCCCGCGCTCGTGCTGCTCTCGCTGCCGCTCGTGGCGCTGTTCTCGATCTTCGCCCGGGAGCGGCGCGAGCGTCTCGAGAACACGCTGGCGCTCAGCTCCGCCTACCGCGGTGCCGCGTATCTGCTCGGCGACGTGATCGACGCCGTCGATCATTACACCGCCGTGCACACCCATCAGGTGGTCGGGCTCTCGGTCTCCGTCAGCCGGCAGATGGACCTCGGTAAGACCCGCCAGCGCGACGTCGAGTTCTCCGCGCTGCTGCACGACGTGGGCAAGATCCGGGTGCCGATCGAGGTCATCAACAAGCCGGGCAAGCTGACCGAACAGGAGTGGGCGATGATCCGCCGCCACACGATCGACGGCGAGGCGATGCTCAAGCAGATGGGCGGTACGCTCGCCGACGTCGGGCGCTTCGTGCGCTCCTCGCACGAGCGCTTCGATGGACTGGGGTATCCCGACGGCCTGGCCGGCGCCGAGATCCCGGTCGAGTCGCGGATCGTCGCCGTGTGCGATGCCTACAACGCGATGACGACCGACCGCCCCTACCGTCAGGGGCGCTCCGCGTCGGAGGCCGTCGCCGAGCTGCGCCGCTGCGCGGGCACGCAGTTCGATTCGGTGGTCGTGCAATCGTTGGAGGACGTCCTCGGCGGTCGCACGCCTGTCGACGACGAGAGGCCCTGCGCCGTCTGCTGACGCGCGTCCCCGGGATCGCGGGCGACGGCGATAGCATCACCCTCTGTGGAGAGCGCCTCGCTCACATTCCCGCGTCCGGACGGGTTCACCTCGGAGATGGAGGGCCACCGGCGCGAGCTGACCGGCTACTGCTACCGCATGCTCGGCGCGGGCTCGGAGGCCGAGGACGCCGTGCAGGAGACGTTCCTGCGCGCGTGGCGCGCGCGCGAGGGATTCCAGCGCCGGGCCACCCTGCGCTCGTGGCTGTACAAGATCGCCACCAACGTCTGCCTGGACATGCCGCAGCGACCGCAGCGCCGGGCCCGGCCGATGGACCTGGCCGCCTCCTCGACGACCGAGGCGGCCGTCCTGACCGAGCTGCCCGAGTATCGCTGGGTGCAACCGGTCCCCGACAGCCGCGTGCTCTCGGCGGGCGATGATCCTGCCGAGCTGGCGGCTCAGCGCGAGACCCTCCGCCTGGCGTTCGTGGCCGCGCTGCAGACGCTCCCGCGCCGCCAGCGCGCGGTCCTGATCCTGCGCGAGGTGCTGCAGTGGCAGGCCAGCGAGGTCGCCGAGCTGCTCGAGACGACGACGGCGTCGGTCAACAGCGCCCTGCAGCGAGCCCGGGCGACGATCGATGTCGCCGAGATGGTGGGCGACGAGCCCCAGCTCGATGCTGACGACCAGGAGTTGCTGGCCCGGTACATGAGCTGCTTCGAGCGCTATGACGTCGACCAGCTGGTGACCCTGTTGCGCGAGGACGCGACGTTCTCGATGCCTCCCCACAACCTGTGGATCCGCGGTCCCGAGGAGGTGCGCCGCTGGCTGCTCGGTCCGGGCGCCGAATGCCGCGACGGGCGCCTGCTCGCCACGCGCGCGAACGGATGCCCGGCGTTTGCCAGCTACCGCGCCGACCCCGCGGGCGGGCACTTCGCCTGGTCGCTGCAGGTGCTGGAGCTCAAGGACGGCCGGATCACGGCCATCCACAACTACCTCAACACCGAGCTGCTGCCCTCCTTCGGGCTGCCCCTGCGCCTCGAGGCGTGACCGGGCGCTGACTCACCGATCGACCGAAAGGCCGTCATGCCGAAGCTGCTGACCATCATCGCCAGCACGCGTCCCGGACGCGTGGGCCTGCCCGTGGCGAACTGGTTTGAGGACCGTGCGCGTGGTCACGGTGGATTCGAGCTCGACCTGGCCGACCTCTATGAGCTCGACCTGCCGCTCCTCGACGAGCCCAACCATCCTCGGCTGCGGACCTACACGAAGGCGCACACCCAGGCGTGGAGCGCCACCGTGGACGCCGCCGACGCCGTCGTGATCGTCACCGCCGAGTACAACTACGGCTATCCGGCCGCGCTGAAGAACGCCATCGACTACCTGCACCACGAGTGGCGATACAAGCCGGTCGGCTTTGTCAGCTATGGCGGCGTGGCCGCCGGCACGCGCGCCGTTCAGCAGCTCAAGCAGGTGGTGGGCGCCCTCCAGCTGTTCGCGGTGGCGACCGCGGTCAACATCCCATTCGTGACCCAGTTCCTCGACGACGACCGCGTGATCCAGGCCAACGACGTGATGATCCAGGCGGCCGGCGCCATGCTCGACGAGCTGCTCGCCGTCGAGGCGGCGCTGGCGCCGCTGCGCTCACCGGACTGATCCCGGGCTTGCGCCGGTGAGCCCGCTCGAGATCGTCGCCATCTTCGGCGCCGGGATCGTGGCGGGGACGATCAACACGGTGGTCGGATCGGGCACGCTGTTCACCTTCCCGGTGCTCCTGGGGTTCGGCTATGCGCCCGTCGTGGCCAACGTCTCCAACACCGTCGGGCTCGTTCCCGGCTCGGCGGCCGGGGCATTCGGCTACCGGCGCGAGCTCGCCGGTCAGGGGCGCCGCGTGATGTTCCTGGCGGGGGCGTCGGTGAGCGGCGCTGTCGTGGGGTCGGTGCTGCTGCTGGAGCTGCCCGCGTCCGCCTTTCAGGCAATCGTCCCGGTGTTCATCGCGATCGCGCTGGTGCTGATCATCGCCCAGCCGCGGGTCTCGGCGTGGCGGGCCAGCCGGGGGCGGCACCGCCGCCAACAGCCCGGTTGGATCGCCACCGTCGCGGTGTTCGCCGGCGGGGTGTATGGCGGCTACTTCGGGGCGGCCCAGGGGATCCTCGTGACGGCGGTCCTCACCCTGTCGGTGGACGACGAGCTCCAACGCCTCAACGCCGTCAAGGTGGTGCTCACCGGGCTGGTCAACCTCGTCTCCGGCGTGGTGTTCATCTTCGCCGCTCACATCGCGTGGGCGCCCGCCGGGCTGATCGCCGCCGGCTCGCTGATCGGCGGCGTGCTCGGTGCGCGCTTCGGCCGCCGGCTCAAGCCGTCGGCGCTGCGGGCGATCATCGTCGTCGTCGGAATCGTCGCGATCGTCCACCTGCTGGCGTAGCCGCTCAGTGCTTGAACGTCCCGACCAGGCGCGCCTGCTCGATGACGTGGTCCTCGATCTTCTCCATCAGTGACGGCCGGTCCAGGCCAGGCTTGAGGTCGACGTCGTCGTCGAGCGCATAGACCCAGAAGTAGTAGTGGTGGTTGCCGTGGCCGGGCGGCGGGGCGGGGCCGTTGTAGCCGGCGTTGCCCATCGAGTTGATGCCGTTGACCACGTCGCCTCCGCCCTCGGGCAGGGAGGTGGCATCGCCGGGGATGCCGTAGGCCACCCAGTGGGTGAATCCGTTGACCAGCGGCGCGTCGGGATCGTCGACGACGACCGCGAACGCCCTGGTCCCCGCGGGCACGCCGCTCCACTCCAGCGCCGGCGACACGTCCTCGCCGTCGCCCGAGTGCTTGTCAGGGATGCGCTCGTGGTATCCGAAGGCCGGGCTGCGGAGCTTCAGGTCCTGCACGTTGAGTTCTTGAGCCATCCCCGGTGTCTACCCGGCTTGGGGCGCAAACCCACCGCGGGCGGGCCTCTTACGGGAACGTCCAAGTCGACCCGGCCACGAGAATACCGACAATAAAATTCTTCTTGACAAATCTTCTTGTCGGTGAGAGGCTGTCGCCATGATCGACGTGGCAGTGATCGAGGATCCGGCGGCGGCCGAGGCTTCACTCGACCCGATTCGCACCCGCCTCCTGGCCGAGCTGTCGGTGCCGGGGTCCGCCAGCATGCTGGCCGCCCGGCTGGGGCTAGCCCGCCAGAAGGTCAACTATCACCTGCGCGCGCTCGAGCGGGTCGGGCTGATCGAGCTCCACGCGGAGCGCCGCCGGGGCAACATGACCGAGCGCGTGATGGCGGCGACGGCCTCGTCATACGTGATCTCGCCGGCCGCGCTGGCCGCGGTCGCGCCTGATCCCGAGCGCTCGCCGGACCAGCTGTCGTCGATGTGGCTGATCGCGCTCGCCGCCCGGCTGGTCCGCGAGGTCGGCGCGCTCATGCGCGGCGCCAAGCGCGCCCGCCGGCCGCTGGCCACCTTCGGGATCGACGCCGAGGTCCGCTTTGCGTCGGCCGCCGAGCGGGCGGCGTTCGCCGCCGAGCTCGCGCAGTCGATCGAGGGCCTCGTGGCCAAGTACCACGACGAGGCCGCCACCGGCGGCCGCCCCCACCGCCTGCTCATCGCCCTGCACCCCACCCTGACCAAAACCGAGAAGGAGGCCTGACGTGCCCGTGTTCGATTGCAGCCGAGAAGTGATCCTGCCCGCCGCCCCCGCGACCGTCTGGACGGCGGTGGCCACCAAGGAGGGCAACGCCGGCTGGCTGTTTCCCAACGACGTCGACCCCGGCGCCGCCAAAGCCTACGAGCCGCCCGCGCATCTGCACATCCGCCACGAGCAGGGAGAGTCGTTCAACGACCTGAACTTCGTGATCGAGGACCGGGGCGACGGCACGACCGGTCTGCGCTACGCCCACACCGGCACCTTCGGACCGGAGGACTTCGAGGCTCAGAACGACCAGATCCAGCAGCACACCGACTTCTACCTGCACACCCTGGGCGAGTACGTGGCCCATTTCAGCGCCCGCCCGGTCACCTATATCGGTGAGGTTCCGGGCGGGATCCAGGGACCGGCGAGCTCGGTGGCGCCCGACGGCTTCGCGCGGCTGCAGTCGGCCCTCGGGCTCCCCGCCGGCGTCAGCGAGGGCGACGAGGTCAACCTGCGGCCCGAGGGCACCGAGCCGCTGAACGGCGTCGTCGACTATCTGCGAGCCAACTTCATGGGCATCCGCACGGCCGACGCGCTGTACTGCTTCTTCGGGCGCAACGCCTTCGGGATGCCGGTCGCGCTGACGATCCACGCGTTCGACGGCCGCGACGGCGACCAGGCCGAGCAGACGTGGCAGCGCTTCCTGGCCACCGCGCTCGCGTAGTCGGATGGCGCGCGAATTCGAGTGCCGCCGGGAGGTTCTCCTGGCGGCCACTCCCGAGGAGGTGTGGGAGGCGGTCGCGACCTCCGAGGGCAACGCGGCGTGGCTGTTTCCCAACGACATCGACGCCGACGCGGCGAGGGCGTGGGAGCCGCCGGCCCATCTTCACGTCCGCCACGAGCGGGGCGACTGGTTCAACGCGCTCGAGTTCACGATCGAGGCTCGCGAGGGCGGCACCACCCTCATGCGCTACATGCACAGCGGGATCTTCGTCGACGACTGGGACACCCAGTACGACGGCGTCTCCCAGCACACCGACTTCTATCTGCACACGCTCGGCGAGTACCTCCGCCACTTCGCCGGCCGTCCGGTGACCTACATCGGCGACGTGCCGGTGGGGATCGAAGCCCCGGCCGACACGGCGAAGGCCGATGGCTTCGAGCGGCTGCAGCGGGCGCTCGGGCTGGCGGACGGCGTGAGCGAGGGCGACGCGGTGCGGCTGACCCCGGCAGGCCTGCCGGCCGTCTCCGGGGTCGTCACCTACCGGCGGGCGAATTTCATCGGAGTGCGCGGCGGCGACGCGCTGTACTGCCTGTTCGGGCGCAACGCGTTCGGGCAGCCGGTTGCGGTGAGCATCCATTCCTTCGCCGACGGGGTCGATGCCGAGCAGGCCAAGCGCGACTGGGGGCAGGCGCTGGCCGACTCGCTGCGCTGACCGGGCTGGGGAGCTACCGGGTGCGTCCCTCTGCCAGCATCCGCAGCGTCTCGGCGATCCGCCGCTCGCGCGTCTCGTCGCGCTTGGCCTCGCTCACCCAGCGGGCGAACTCCTTGCGGTGAGTCGGTGCCAGCGCCTCGAAGGCGGCGCGCGCGGCCGGCTCGGCGCTGAGCGCGGCGGCGAGCGGCGGTGGGACGTCGACCTGCGGCGGGGCGTCGTCGAGGATGACGAGCGCCGCGATCTCCTCGCCGGGCGTCACCCCGCAGGCCGCCCGCACCGCCTTGTTGAAGCCGAGCAGGGTCTCGCCGCCCATCCGGGCGATGCGCCCGTTGAACGTATGGCCGTTGACGGTGACGCGGACGGCGGCGTCTTGCGCCCGCCACCGATCGCCGCCAGCTGCGCGTCGTCGAGGATCAGCGCGGCGGCGGCGCCACGGGGCTCCAGGACGGCGCGGATGCGCACGGCGCCGGGACCGTCGGCGTCAGGGGGTGTCGGACACATGTCAGTCGCCGGGCTTGGGGAACGGGCGCCGGCGGATCGGCTCGCGGCCGGGCGGCTGCGACGGCGGGGGCGGTTGGTGCGCCAAGCGCGGGATTGGCAGCTTGAGGACCTCCTCGGCCGTCACCGTCACCGGCTCGCCGTGATGCTCGATCTCCAGCGGCTCGCCTGCGCGCACGGTGTAACGGGCGTGCTCGTGATTGACATCCACCAGCAGGCTGCGCTCGCGGAACATGATCCGGAAGCGCAGCCGGGTGAGCGCCGCGGGCAGCCGCGGGGCGAACGTCAGCCGGCCGCCGTGGTCGCGCAACCCTCCGAAGCCGGCGACGGCGGCGATCCAGGTCCCGGCCACCGACGCGATATGGATCCCGTCGCGGGTGTTGTGCTCCAGATCGTCGAGGTCCATCAGCGCCGCCTCGGCGAAGTAGTCATACGCGAGGTCGAGCTGGCCGACCTCGGCGGCGACGATCGCCTGCGAGGAGGCCGACAAGGACGAGTCGCGGACGGTCAGCATCTCGTAATAGCGAAAATCGCGCGCCTTCTCCTGGGGGGTGAACGAGTCCCCGCACCAGAACAGTGCGAGCACGAGATCGGCCTGCTTGACCACCTGCTTGCGGTACAGGTCGAAGTACGGGAAGTTCAGCAGCAGCGGGTACTGATGGGTCTCGCACGCGGCGAAGTCCCACACCTGGTGGCGGGTGAAGGCCTCGGCCTGCGGGTGGACCTGAAGCGCCTCGTCGTAGACGACGACCATCTTGTCGGCCGCGTCGCGCCAGCCCGCCGCCTCCTCGGCGTCGACCTCCAGCTCCCGGGCCCGCGCCGGCTGGCGCTCCACGGAGTCGGCGGCGGCCCGTAGATTGCGCTGGGCCATCAGGTTGGTGTAGACGTTGTTGTCGGCGACCGCCGAGTACTCGTCCGGTCCGGTGACCCCGTCGATGCGAAACGCGCCCGTGGAGTCGTGGTGACCGAGCGAGCGCCACAGGCGCGCCGTCTCCACGAGCAGCTCGACGCCGATGTCGCGCTCGAAATCCGGGTCGTCGCGCACCCACTGATACCGCGCGACCGCGTTGGCGATGTCGGCGTTGATGTGAAACGCCGCCGTCCCCGCCGGCCAGTAGCTCGAGCACTCCTCGCCGCCGATCGTCCGCCACGGGAAGGCCGCGCCCTTGAGCCCCAGCGTCTGCGCCCGTTCGCGGGCGAGATCGAGCGTCCCGTGGCGCCAGGCGAGCGCGTCGGCGCAGGCGTGGGGGGCCGTGTAGGCGAGCACCGGCAGCACGTACATCTCGGTATCCCAGAAGGTGTGGCCGTCGTAGCCGGGGCCGGTCAGGCCCTTGGCGGCGATCGCCCGCTGCTCGCCGCGGGCCCCCGCCTGCAGGGTGTGAAACAGCCCGAAGCGGATCGCCTGCTGCAGCTCCGGATCGCCTTCGATCTCGACGTCGGCGCGGTCCCAGAAGTCGTCCAAATACGCCCGCTGTTCGGCCAGCAGGCCGTCCCAGCCGACGTGCGCGGCGGCCGCACTGGCGGCGGCGACCTGGTCGCGCAGCGCGGGGGCCGAGCGCTGCGCCGACCATCCGTAGGCGATCAGCTTGAGGATCCGCAGCGGCTTGCCGGGGGAGACCTCGGTCGTCACCTGCATCCGCCCCAGGTCGGGGAAGGCCTCGCAGTTGCACTCGTGGCCGTCCGGACCCTCGACGAGATGCTGCATCGCGGCGGCCATCTTCAGACCGCTGGCGCGCGTGTGGTGCACGAGGATCGCGCGCAGGCCGCTGGAGTCGTAGCCCTCGGACTCCAGCGGCTCGGCCAGCGCGGCGGCGGCCCGCGGGTCCTTGGCCATCGGCGGCATCGACTCGTTGGCCACCAGCTCGGACTGCACGACGACGGTGAACTCGTCCTGCACCGGCTCCACGATGTACTCGATCAGTGCCACTGCGCGCTGGGTGAATGACACCAGCCGGGTGGAGGAGACCTTGATCTCGCGTCCGGTGGGCGATGTCCAGTGGACGGAGCGCCGCAGCACGCCCGCCCGCATGTCGAGCACCCGCTCGTGGCTGCGCAGCACGCCGTAGCGCACGTCGAACGGCTCGTCCTCGACGAGCAGGCGCATGATCTTGCCGTTGGTGACGTTGACGACGCTCTGGCCGTCCTCGGGATAGCCGTAGCCGGCCTCGGCGTAGGGCAGTGGGCGGGTCTCGTAGAAGCCGCCGAGATAGGTGCCCGGCAGGCCGTAGGGCTCGCCCTCGTCGAGGTTGCCGCGCATCCCGATATGCCCGTTGGAGAGCGCGAACACCGACTCGGATTGCGCCAGGCGGTCGAGCTGCAGCTCGGTCTCGCGGATCGCCCACGGTTCGACCGGGAAGGCCGGTTGCTCGATCAACGCGACAGCAGCTCGTCGAGGTCCTGGACGACCGTGTCGGCGCCGTGCTCGCGCAGGGCTTCGGCCTGACCGACGCGGTCGACGCCGACCACGTAGCCGAAGTGGCCGGCGTGGCCGGCCTCCACGCCGGCCAGCGCGTCCTCGAACACCGCCGCGTGTTTCGGCTCGACGCCGAGCGCCTTGGCGCCGGCGAGGAACGTGTCGGGCGCCGGCTTGCCCTTGAGGTGCTGCTCGTCGATCGTGTTGCCGTCGACCCGCGCCTCGAACAGGTCATCGATCCCGGCTGCCTCCAGGACGTCCTTGCAGTTCGCGCTGGAGGACACCACGGCCCGCCGCAGCCCGGCGTCGCGGGCGGCCTTGACGTAGCGGACCGAGCCGTCGTAGGCGTCGACGCCCTGGTCCTTGATCAGCTTGAGCACGAGGGCGTTCTTGCGGTTGCCGACGCCGTCGATCGTCTGGGCGTCCGGCGGATCCTTGGGGGTGCCGTCGGGCAGCTCGATCCCCCGTGACTTGAGGAAGTTGCGCACGCCGTCATAGCGGGGCAGACCGTCGACGTATTTGTCGTAGTCGTCGTGTTTGTCGAACTCCTTGAAGGGTTCGCCGGTCTTCTCCGAGCGCGCGCGCAGGAACTCGTCGAACGTCTGCTTCCATGCCTCGGCATGCACCTTGGCGGTCTGGGTGAGCACGCCGTCGAGGTCGAATAGGAGCGCCGTGATGCCGTCGGAAAGACCGAGCACGCTGCGAACCCTAACTCACCGGCCCGGTGTCACTCCACGGAGCTTGAGTCGAACTGACGCCAGCGGTGGCGCTCCCCGGGCGGCCGGGCGATGATCGCCGAGGCAAAGCGCGTTGCGGACGCCAGCGCCTGCGGCCAGTCGACGCCCTCGCTGAGGGCGTGCACGAGGCCGGCGTTGAACGCGTCCCCGGCGCCGGTCGTGTCGGCGGCGATCACCGCCGGGGCCCTCGCCGTGAGCTCGGTCTCGTCGGGTCCGACGGCCAGGCATCCACGCGCGCCCAGCTTGACGACCACCCAGCGGCCCGAGTCGGCCTGCAGGGCACGTGCCGCCTGCCGGGTGTCCGGGCAGCCGCTGAGCGCCCGCGCTTCGGCCTCGTTGGGCAGGAACACGTCGACCCAGCGCAGCAGCGACCGGACCTGCGAGCTCGTTGAGCGCTGAAGCCACCCGGGTCCCACGCGGTGTCGAAGAACGTGCGCGCGCCCGCGGCGCGCGCCGTCTCGAGCAGGCCGCGTGCCGCCTCGCCCTGCAGGGCGGGGGCGACGAAGTAGTCGCACAGCAGCAGGTTGTCGCAGCGCAGCGCGTCGGCCGAGATCAGCTCCGGCCCCCAGCCGGCGTTGACGCCCAGGTAGGTGAGAAACGTGCGTCCG
>CAVYMP010000011.1:0-56694 GCA_963769565.1 uncultured Solirubrobacteraceae bacterium | reverse complement strand
CTCTGCCGGATCCACCCACTAGGTCGGTGTGGCCGTGAGGGCGAGCTGCCGGGCTCTGATCTTGGCCGCTCGCACGGCCTCGGTGAGGGTGTCGATGTCGTAGACACCGTAGTGGCGGCGGCCGTTTATGAAGAAGGTCGGCGTGCCCGAGACGCCGCTCTCGTCGGCGCTCGCGACGTCCTGACTGATCCGTGAGTCGTATTCCCCTCGACGTAGTTCGTCCCTGAAGCGCTCGACGTCCAGGTCAAGCTCGGTGGCGTACTGGGTGAGATCGCGCGGCGCAAAATCGCCCTGGTGGCTGAGCAGGAGGTCGTACATCTCCCAGAACTTGCCTTGGGCGGCGGCGGCCTCCGACGCCTCGGCGGCTAGCTGAGCGCTGGGGTGGACGTCGTTGAGTGGTAGGTGGCGCCACACGTAGCGCACGTCGTCGCCGTGCGACGAGAGCAGCTCGCGAACCACGTGCTCCGCCTGGCCGCAGTAAGAACACTCGAAGTCGCCGTACTCGACGAGCGTCACCGGCGCTTCGTCGGGACCGCGAATATGGTCGCGATCGGGGTCGACTTCGTCCGTGAGATCGAGGATGTCCTCAGCGGTGCCGCCAATCTGGCGCGCACGCGTCGCGCTCGGTAACCGCCGGATGACCCGGGTCACCACCCACGCGAGCGCCGGCGCCAGCAGCACCGTAGCGAGCGCGCCCAGACGCGCCTCGTCGAGTCGCTCGCCCGTGAACGCGAGACTCGAGACCAGGAGTGAGACGGTGAAGCCGATCCCTGCGCACGCGCCGGCCGCCACGAGCACCGGTCCGCTGACCGGAGAGCGGGGTCCGTGAAGGACGGGGCGGGACGCGATCCACGAGCCACCCGCGACGCCGATCGGCTTGCCGACGACGTACCCGATCATGATCCCCCACGTGATCGGCGAAGAGATCGCGTCACTCATCAGGTTGCTGGTCAGATGGATCCCGGCGTTGGCGAGCGCGAACAGCGGCACGATGACGTAGCTCGTCCAAGGATGCAGGTCGAACTGGAGCACATCGTTGGGCGAGATCGCCGATTGCAGGCTCTGCCGCGCGGAACGAGCGAGCTCGGGCGTCGGTTGCTCGCGGAACGACCGCGTCAGCGCCGTTGCCCGCTCGAGGTCCTCACGTGATGGCGGGTACGCACTGGTCGCCAGCCCGATCGCCAGTCCGGAGATGACCGGGTCGATGCCGGACTTGAACATCGCAATCCAGATCGCCACCGCCAGCCCGACCGAGATCGCCCGCCGCCCGAACGGCGCGGAGCGCAATGCGACGAGCACAGCGAGCAGCGCGAGCGCCGTGCCGAGGGCCAGGAGCGAGACATGGCCGGCGTACACCGTCGCGATCACCACGAGAGCGGCCAGATCGTCGACCACCGCCAGCGTGAGCAGGAACACGCGAACGCGGGTCGAGGTCCGGGGGGTCACCAACGCCACCGCTCCGAGCGCGAATGCGGTATCGGTCGACATCGCCGCACCCCACCCGTGCGCGCCGGCACGACCGGCGTTGAAGGCAAGGTAGATCAGGATCGGCACCATGATCCCGCCGATCGCTGCGGCCACCGGAATCATGAGGCGCCGCCGCTCGCGCAGCTCTCCGAGATCGAGCTGACGCTTGGCCTCGAGTCCCACCACGAGGAAGAACAACGTCATCAATCCCTCGTTGACCCAGTGGCGAAGGTCGGTCGCGATCCCGGTGCTCCCCACCGTCACCGCCAGCCTCGTCGACCACACCGACTCGTACGAGTGCCACCAGGGAGAGTTCGCCCACAGCAGGGCCGCGATCGCAGCCCCCAGCATCCCGATCGCGCCGCCAGTCTCGGTGTTCAGGAAGCTCCGCACAGGCGCGGCCAGGTTGCGCGCCCACGCGGTTCGGCCGCCCTCGGTGATCGCCTCGATGCCGACGCTCATCGCCGCGAGTACCTTACGCTGAGGGTATGCGTGCCGGGTCGTCTCTTGCCAGACATCCGTCGGCCACCCGTACCACGGTCGCCTGTGACACCGAGCGGAGAAGCCGTATCGCCGGTGCGACGCGGCGGCCGCACATCAGCCGACCTAGTGGCCGCCGGCATAGGCATCAGCTTGTGCTGCCTGACGCGCGCGGCGGATGTGCTTCTCCGGCAGCAGGCCAGCGATCCGGGTGCCGATCGCTTCAAGGCCCATGAACCCGATCGTGCTCATCGCGCGCTGGCCCTAGCAGGCTGGTCAAGCTCGTAGATAGCGGCCAGGTCCTGGTTGGCGATGTCTGGGCTCGCGGCTGCGAAGCGCTCCAGGACGGCGTCGAGCACTCCCATGGGTGTTCCGGAGCTTGTCTGGACTTCGCGGACGAGCTTGAGGTCTTTGAGGGCAAGGCGGACGGGGAAGCCGGCCGGGTACTCGTGGCGGTGCATCTCGTCGAGCTTCTGCAGCGCGTAGGGGGAGCCCAGCGGCCCCCCGTCAAGGAGGTCGATGAAGTGCTGCTGATCGAGTCCCATCGCCTCACAGAGCTGCATCGACTCAGCGAGCGCGGTCACGATGGCAATCATCCAATGGTTGGCCGCCAGTTTGAGTCGTGATCCCATTCCGGTTTCCCCGACCCACAGCACGCGTGACGCGAGCGCGTCAAAGACCGGCTGGACCACGGTCCGCGCCGAGTCAGGCCCCGAAGCCAAGACGGTCAGCTCGCCGTGCTCGGCGGGATGGGTGCTGCCCGAGACGGGCGCGTCGACCACCGTGACCGCGTGCGCTTGCGCGACCTGGGTCAGCTGATCAGCCTCGGCCGCCCCGACGCTGCTCATCTGCAGCCAGATGGTGCGCTGCGGCCAATCCTCGAGCAACGGCGCGACCACGTCACGCACGATCTCGGCATTGGGGAGCATCGTGATCACCGCCGTGGCGTCGCTGAGCACCTCGCCCGGGCCCGTGGCCGGCGCCGCGCCACGACGTTCGAGATTCCGAACTTGATCGGCGTCGCGGTCCCACACAGTGACCGCGATACCGCGATCGAGAAGCCGGCGGGCCATGGCAGAGCCCATCAGGCCGGCACCGAGCAACCCGACACGGGTGATGGCGGGGACACTCTGATCGAGCCGGGCTGTGGTCAGCGTTGTCTGGTTCATGGGTGCTCCTCAGGAGGGGGGTGTGGTTGCGAACCTAGGTATTGCGCGGGACGCTTGGGCGGTCATGTCGGTCATCGCTCTCCTTCCTAGGACAAGCAGCTTCGCAACGGTCCCTGGGCGCGTACATACCAATTCACCAGAGGCTTCGCGTCCGGGTTCCGGAGGGGCTGGGTAGGGGAAGCCCTACCGCGCGTGGGAGCCCCAGCAGCAGGACGCAGCGTGTGACCGGCGGTCCTGCGGCGCCGCGCGCGTGTCCGACTCCTACCCGTCGCGCTTGGCGCCATTTCCGGCTTTCCCTACCTCGCGCCGGGTGCGAGACGACGATGATTGGTGTCCTATGACGCGATCAGTTCTGGTGGTCGATGACGACCCGGAGTTCCGCAAGCTGGCGAGACGGCTGCTGGCCGTGAGCGGGCTGACTGTGATCGGCGAGGCCGACAGCGTGGCGGCGGCGCGAGGGGCCGCCCTGGAGTTAAAGCCCTCGGCGGTGCTGGTCGACATCGAGTTGCCCGACGGGGACGGAGTCACGCTCGCCCGAGAGCTTGCCGCGCTGCCGTGGCGCCCGCGGATCGTTCTCACCTCCATCGACGGGGACATCACCACCACCGGCGAGGCCCGGCTCGCCGGTGCCCGCGCGTTCGTGAACAAGGCCGACCTCCCCAGCGTGCCGCTGGCGGAGCTGCTCGGCGCTGATTAGCCAGGAACGTCGACCGCGCGGCAGGCTTGCCTCGCGGATGCTCGGCCGGCGGCACCTGCGTTACGCGCCAGTGGCTAGTCCACCTAGGGCTTCCCCTACCCGGACCTCCGGAAATCGGGTGTGCTTTCTCCGGCGGACCCACATGTACGAACACGGCGGCCGGTGAAAGTCTGATCTCCGACGCCTCGATGAAATGAGTACCCGTGTCAACACCCTCTGCTGAGCCACCGCAGCCTGGGCCTCCCTTGCCGCGGAGTCCGCTGGTTGCCCGGTTTGCCGCGGCTGTACTGGCCGCGGCCGTGATCGCGTCGGCCGCGGTGGCGGCACTGCTGTACGCGGCCGGGGTTGCCGGGGGCTCGACGACGGCCGTCGTCGCGAAGTCCACGCCCTCACCGGCCGGTTCGACGGCCCCCAGGGCGCTCAATCCCAGCGCGCTCTACAGAGGAGCCGCTGCCGGAGTGGTCGCCATCGAGGCCTCCAACGACGTGTCCGTACTACACGTCAATCCGGCAAGACTGGCGCTTCAGCCGTTGGCGTTGGGGAGTACGGCCGCGCTTGTCGCCGGCGATCCGCTCGCGGTGAGCCGGAACCCTTTCGGCTATGACCGCAGCCTGAGCACCGGCGCGGTGTCCGGGCGTGACCGCACGATCCAGGCGCCGAACGGATCCCTGATTGCGCACGCGCTGCAAACCGACGCGGTGAAGCGCGGATCCGCCACCGCCAAGCTAACCGCCACACTCAGCAGTCAAGCCAGCCGAGCCACAGCTGGGTGAGTCCGATGAACGCGACGCCACCCGATCCCGGAGCCGAGAGACGCCGGGGCGTACATCCGAGAAGCAGGCCAAGAGCAGTCCCGATGAGGGGCTGAGCCGGGAAGTCAAGATCGTCGCGGGTGTGGTTGTGCTCGGCGTCATCATGTCGCTCCTCGACACGACGATCGTGAGCGTCGCGCTCGATTCTCTATCGCGCGATCTTCGTTCGCCGCTGAGCACGATTCAGTGGGTGTCGACGGGCTATCTGCTGTCGTTGGCAATGGTGATCCCACTCGCCGGATGGTTGGCGGAGCGTTTTGGCTCCAAGCGCGTGTGGATGGTCTCGGTTGCTGTGTGCACTGTCGGCTCGGCGCTGTGCGGGATCGCCTGGTCGGCCGGGTCGTTGATCTTCTTCCGTCGTAGCCGAGACACTCGGCCTCTCTGCGTCCATCGAACAGCGCCCTGACTACATCGAGGCGTGGTGGAACACGTCAACTGGGCAACGGTGGCGGAGAGGTTCGCGGCGGTCTCAAGCGCCGAAGGTGTCGCGGCTCTCTCACAGGGACCTCCCTTGGACAGGTGGACGTGGCGACGTCCGCGGCGCCGCGTAGGGATTTCCCTACGCGGCTTCTCCGGAACACCAGCGCGAGATCTCCGGTCGATGCGTATGTACGCACGCCAGGACGGATGAGAACCTGATCTCCATTGCGAACGCCAGCCGACCAAGTTCCCACAGCCATGAGCGCCGCACAACACACACCGACTCGCAGCCTGGGCGCCGCGCTCGAGCGTGACCGCCTCGAGCGCCGTGCGATACGGATGACCTTCGCGGTGGGTTCGCTGCGACAGCGCGCCACCGAGCGGGAACGCGAGCGCGGCGCAACTCCAAGGCATCTGCAACAAATCATTGTCGACTTCGAAGGGCAGATCGAGGCGATGACCGCTCGGCTGCGGGAGCTCGCCTGGGAACGGACGTCCAACCGAGATCCCGCGATGGGGCCGCTCAGATGAGCACGGTCACCATCATTGACACGGCATTCGGTCGCCGCGCGATCGATGCGCTGCTGGAGCGCTACGTCGCCTGGCGCGACGAGTGCGAAACGGTATGGCAGGCGTATCAACGCTGGGTCGACGCCGAACGCCACGAGCGCTGGCTCGCCCACGCCGGCTACCTCGCCGCGCTTGACCGCGAAGAGAGTGCCGCGCGTGCCTACGCCGACCACATCGAGCACGTCCGGCGCATCTCCCGGTGACGCCAACGGCGCCCACCAAGCGGACCACGTTCAGTTCGGCGTGGTCCTGTGTGCGCGCCACACGGGGAGGCCCGCAACGCGGGCGCGCACGCCCCGACCTTTCGCGCGGTACGGTTGACCGATGTTAGATCCGGTCCGCGTGGTGATCGGCGAAGACGACGTTCTGCTTCGCGAGGGGATCGTGCGACTGCTCACAGAGGCCGGGCTCGACGTTGTCGCTCAGGCCGGCGACGCACCGGATCTGTTACGCAAGGGCCTTGCCCATCGTCCCTCGGTCGTGATCGCCGATGTCAACATGCCGCCCGGAAATGGAGACGACGGCCTGCGGGCCGCGATCGAGCTACGACGACAGCGGCCCAAGACCGGTGTGCTCGTTCTTTCTCAGTACTACGAGGAGCAGTACGCAATCGACCTGATCGGAGAGCACGCCGAGGGAGTCGGCTATCTGCTCAAAGAGCGCGTGGGCGATGTCGAGAGCTTCATCGACGCCGTCACCCGGGTCGCCGGGGGCGGCAGCGCGCTTGACCCGGAGGTCGTTGGGCGGATGCTTGGCCGCCGTCAGCGCGACAGTCCGCTTGACCGCCTCAGTCGACGCGAGCGCGACGTCCTGGCCGTCATGGCCGAAGGGAAGTCCAACCACGGCATCGCTCACGCGCTCCTCGTCAGCCAGGCCGCGGTCGAGAAGCACGTCACAAGCATCTTTCACAAGCTCGAGCTCGACCCCGCCCAGACCGAACACCGACGAGTCCTGGCGGTGCTGACCTTCCTGCGCGACACCCCGAGCAGCTAACCCCGGTCTGAAACCGGCAGCAGCGCACACACACGCGTGCCGCCACCCGGCGGACTCTCGAGCTCGAATCGTCCATCCAGCGCCGAAACGCGATCCTCCAGACCGCCCAGCCCCGTACCGTGATCACCGCGCGCTCCACCGACCCCGTCATCGCGCACCTCGACTCGCAGCTGCTCATCCTCAACTCGCGCCATGACCCCAGCACCACCCGCACCAGCGTGCTTGACCACATTGGTCAGCGCCTCGCTGACCACAAAATAAGCCGTCGCCTCCACACCAGCCGGCAGACGCCCAACGGGTACATCGACGCTCACCGGCAACGACACCCGCGACACCAGCGCCTCCACGCCTGCGCGCAAACCTCCCCGAGTCAGCGCCGCCGGCAGAATGCCGTGCGCCAGCTCGCGCAACTCAGCGTTCGCCGCCTCCGCATGCCGCAACGCCTCGGCCACCATTTCACTCACGCCCGCATCACCCTCGGACAGCGCCCGCAGCGCCAGCTTAAGCATGATCACCGCTTGGACCAGACGCTGCTGGGCCCCATCATGTAAATCACGCTCGATCCGCCGCCGGCTCTCGTCAGCAGCAGTCACGATCCGCGCACGCGAGGCCGCCAGAGCGCCACGACTCTCCGCATTCGCGATCGCCGTCGCCACCAGCTCCGTGAAATCGGCCAAGCGCGCCTCGCTGGCCGGCGGCAGCGGCTGCTCCAGAAAGGAGCCGGCCACGACCACCCCCCAGAGGTGGCCCTCGACCATGATTGGCGTCGCGACCGACGAGCGGATGCCCGTCTTGCGCACGCCGGCGCCGAGCCGGCCGGAGGTGCTATCGGCGTAGCCGTCGATGCGGGCGGAACGGCTGGTCTCATACACGACCGTGCCGAGATTCTTACCCCCAAGCCTCTGTCGGCTTCCGACGGGAAAGGGTCCATCGCCCCATGCCGCCACGAAGCTCACTGAATCGTCTGACTCGTAGCGGCCCATGCACGCGACATCGACGGGGAGAAGCTGCCCCACCTCGTCGACAACCGCCGCGAACACATCCTCAGGCGCCGTCCCGCGCGCCACCAGCGTCGCGACCCGGTGCAAGGCGGCCTGCTGCTCGGCCAGCCGCGCGAGCTCGGCGCGGCTCTCGGCATTCGCGACGGCCGTCGCCACCAGTTCCGTGAACGACGCCAGGCGCGCCTCGGTGTCCGGCGGCAGCGGTTGCACGTGGCTCGAGCCGACGCCGATCATCCCCCACGCGCGGCTCTCGACGATGATCGGCGCGCCGACCGCCGAGCGGAGGTCCGTCTCGCGGGCCACCAAGCTCACCGGGCCATCGGCATCGGAATAGTCGTCGATCCGTGCGGGGCGACCGGTCTCGAATACGAGCGTGCCGAGGTTCTTCCCCCCCAGGGGCCACCGACTGCCCTGGGGGAAGCGCTTGCCCGGTCGGCCCCAGGTCGCGACGAACGTCTGGGTACGGTCGGGCTCGTAACGACACAGGTTGGCCAAATCGATCGGAAGCAACTGCCCGACCTCCTCGACCACGGCGGCGAATACCTCCTTCGGGGGCGCACCACCCGCCACCAGCGTCGCCACACGGCGCAACGCCGCCTGCTCCTCACCCAGCCGGGCGAGCCGAGCGCGGCTCTCGGCGTTTGCGACCGCCGCCGCCAAGAGCTCCGTGAACTGCTCAAGGCGCGTCTCGGTGTTCGCGGGCAGCGGCGGCTCCGGCAGGGTCGTACCAACGGTCATCACTCCCCACACACGACCCTCGACGACGATCGGTGTCCCAACCGCGGAGTGAAAGCCGCTCTGGCGGCCGACGACACCGATCGGGCCGGAGGCATGTGCAAAGTGGTCGACCCGCGCCGGGCGGCCTGTCTCGAGGACGATCGTCACCAGGTTCTTCCCCGCAAGCTGCGAGCGGCTGCCAACGGGAAATCGAGCAGCCGCAGCGCCCAAGGAGGCGACGCAGGTGACCGTACCATCGGCCTCGTAGCGGCCCATGATCGCGAACTTGACCGCCAGCAGCTGCCCAACCTCCTCGGTGACCGCCGCAAACACCTCCTCCTGAGGCACCCCACGTGCGACCAGCGTCGCTACCCGCCGCAACGCCGCCTGCTCCGCGGCGAGCACATGCAGCGCCTCACCCCTCATCCGCGCCTTGGGTTCGATCGCGGGTCGGGGGGGACGTCGGGCGCAATAGCAGCGACGGCACACGCGTACGCATCGACTGGCAAGCGTATCCCTCCTCGCCGTTCTGTGAACCCGCGCGCGCGGCAGCGTCTGCGGAGCTCTCAGCGACCGGCGATGCGACTGCCCATCGGCCCCGAGTGCCACGATTCCGACCGGATCCATTGAGCGCCGCCTTCGATCTCGGCGATGTCCTGGCGGGTGAGCTCCCGGCTCATGGCAGGGATGATGTGGTCGACCTCGCGATAGTTGCGGCTCGTTGAACCGTGAGCCCGTCGCCCTAGACGAGTGCCAGCGGCTGTGTCTCTGACACGACGTGCCGAGTGTTCGGCGAACCCTCAGCACGCAGGTCCGCGAAGCGATAGCCGGCGCCATGATGGGTGTCAATCAGTGACATACCGCTGGCGGAGGCGAGCTTGCGGCGGAGGTTAGCGATATGAACGCGCAGGGTCTGTCTGTCGTTTTCATGTGCGACACCCCAAACCTCGCGCAGTAGTGCCCCATGGGTGAGCAGACGTCCGCGATGGCGTACCAACGCGCGCAGGAGATCGAATTCAATCGGTGTGAGGTGGACCTCCTCGTCCTGGCGGATGACGACTCGCGCCGCCAGATTGATCTCGATGTCGCCGACCTCAACGCTCGGTTCCTCGATGGTGGGACTGGCCCGGCGCAGCGTCGCGTGGAGACGTGCGACCAGCTCCTGCCCGCCGAATGGTTTCGTCAGGTAATCATCCGCACCGGCGTGCAGTGCGCGCACCTTGTGCGTCTCCTCGTTGACTGCGGAGAGCACGATCACTGGCATCGTGCTCCACTCGCGCAGGGTCGTGCACAACTCCACGCCATCTCCGTCGGGCAGCACGAGTTCGACGATCGCCGCGACGGGGGCGCGAAGGGCGGCATGATCGAGCGCCTGGCTGCTCGTGCTGGTGGCGTCGATCGCGAAGCCGGCACTCCACAGCACTGCCTTCACCGCGCGCACGCTCTGTGCATCGTCATCGCATACGAGTACGGACTGTCGGACGCGCTCCGGCGGCTGCGCGCCGGCGTACCAAGACGGTGCGGCGGCGGGTCGCGTGCTGAGCACGGCGGCACCTTTCCAGAGGGCGAGCGAACTCATCTAGTAGGCGCCAACGACCTTGTACTCGTTGGTGACGAAGATGTGGTGGGGCCAGTTAACACCGATGTAGTGGTCCTCGTACTCGCCGTTGCTCAGCTTCACAACCCGATCGACGATGCCGCCTGGGTAGGCCGCCAAGCCGGCTTTCGTGGCCTTATTTGCCGTGGTTCCGCTGACGATCGTGCCCGAACCCTCCTTGTAGTCGGCCGGGATCTGACCGACCTTCTTGGCCGTGCTCGGGGCCCCCCGCTTGAAGGGAACGACCTTCGACGCCGCCTTGGACGTACTGGTTGGCGGCTGCACGATGACCTGCGTGGCGGTGATCGTCGTGCTGTTGGTCGTTCCCAGCACGAGCGCGGTCCTGCCTTTGCTCACGGCGCTGGCCGCTGTCGAGCCCGTGCCTTGTTCGTACGTCGTGGACGACGTCGCCTTCACCGTCACCTTCTCCCCGGCCGACGTCAACAGCCCAAAGCCCGACTTCGAGACGGCCGTCACCTTGCCGATTGACCCGCCCGCGGCCGGTCTGGAGCGGGCGTTCGAACCCCCTTTGCCCGATCCGGATGGCGCGCCATGCGCCGCTGTCGTCGTGGTGGTCGTAGCTGCGGGCGCGCTCGACGTGCCACCACAAGCGGAGAGCCCAACCGCGGCGACCAGTAGCCCAGCCACAACCCATCCGCTCTTCTTGCTCGACAGCGATCGCCGTACGCTTGAGCAACCGGATGGCTGCGTCGCAGTCGCGCTCGGTCGGTGCCCACCGGCCTGGTCGTAGGTCTGCATTTTCGCTCCGTTCTGCGTAGTCGGGTGTCGTCAGGCAGGGAGGTGGGCGAAAGTGTCGGGGTGCGGGCCGGTCCGGCCAGCTTCGCCCTTGTCGAGCGCGGTGATCGTCGCCAGGTCGTGCGCGTCTAGCTGAAAATCAAAGAGCTCAAGGTTTTCCTTGATCCGAGACGGGGTCGTGGACTTGGGAAAGACGACGTTGCCCCGTTGGATATGCCAGCGAAGCACCACCTGCGCCGGCGACCTGTCAAGCCGATCGGCGATCCTGGTGATCGCCGGGTCGGCGAGGACGTTGCCCTGCGCGATCGGTGACCACGCTTCGGTGACGATGCCGTGCGCCTCGTCGTAAGCGCCCACCTGCTCGTTGAGAAGGTACGGATGAAGCTCGATCTGATTGACCACCGGCGTCTGATCACTCGCCGATGCCAGCCGTTGGAGATGCTCGATCTGAAAGTTGGAGACGCCGATCGAGCGTGCGCGGCCGTCCTCTCGGAACTCCTCGAGCGTTTTCCATGTCGAGACGAAGTCGCCGCGGTAGAGAGTTGGGAGCGGCCAATGAATCAGGAACAAGTCGACGTAGTCGAAGCCGAGCTCGGTCAGCGTCGCCTCGAACGCTCTGCGGGCATCGTCTGGCCGGTGATAGCGGTTGTTGAGCTTGCTGGTGATGAACACCTCGCCTCGGTCGAGACCGCTGGCACGTACGGCCTCCCCGACTCCGCGCTCGTTCCGGTACATCTCGGCGGTGTCGATGTGTCGGTAACCCACCTCAAGCGCGGTGCCGACCGCCTCGGCGGTGTCAGCGGGATCGATCTGAAAAACGCCAAAACCAAGCTGCGGAATGGACTGGCCGTCGTTGAGCCTGACTGACGGAACGACGGTCGTGCCCTGAGTGGTGCTCATGCGTTGTGCTCTTTCGGTTCGAAGGGTGTGCGCGTCCTGGGACTCGCCGGTTGTTACCGGCTACCGGATGAGTTCAGGTTCTCATCCGGCGCCTGACGCGCATATGGGGATCAGCCGGAGCACTGCGCGCGGTGCTCCGGACGGGCCGGTTAGGGAAATCCCTACGGGAGCAGGCCGTCTCCCTACCCGATACGGGGGCCCGTTGCCCTGGTGGTCACCTCTGGGCGGCCGCACACTGCAGGAATGACTACATCCACATTCACAATCGCCGGGGATACAAATTCCAAACAGCGCCCTGGCCAGCGACGCAACCGCGTTCGTCCGCGACACTGAGTCAGACCTTCTCTATGACCACTCCATGCGGGTGTTCGTGTTCGGCTCTCTGCAGGGTCAGCGCCGCGGCCTGGCCGACGACCCCGAGCTGCTCTACGTCGGCGCGATGTTCCACGACATCGGCCTCGTCGAAGGGCACCGCGGCGAGCACGACCGTTTCGAGGTCGACGGCGCGAACGCCGCGTGCGACTTCTTGACCCAGCGAGGCATCCCCACGGAGGCGATCCGCATCGTGTGGGACGCGATCGCGCTCCGCACCACGCCGGGCATCCCCCACCACAAGGAGCCCGACGTGGCCCTCGTGACCGCCGGCGTGGAGCTCGACGTGCTCGGCCTCGGCTACAACGACATCACGGACGCACAGCGCGAGGAGGTCCTGCTCTGCGAGCTGATCCTCGGCTCGCCATTCGCCGAGTAGGCAGCACATGTGTCGATCCGACCGCCGCACCCGACCGCGGGTGCGGTCACGGTCTGAGGCTCAGGGCAAGTCGGCAACGGCAGCCGCGAGCGGCCGGCGGCGGCCGGTGAGGAACGGGAGCTCGTGGCGCGTGTGGCGTCGCGCCTCGGCAGCGCGCAGGTGGCGCATGAGGTCAACGATCGGCGGGAGCTCATCGGCCTCGAAGGCGAGTAGCCACTCGTAGTCGCCCAGGGCGAAGGCGCTGACCGTGTTCGTCCGCACCTGCGGGAACGCTCGAGCCATCCGGCCGTGCTCGGCGAGCATCTCGGCGCGCGCCTGCGGCGCGAGGAGGTACCACTCGTACGAGCGCACGAACGGGTACACGCAGACGTACCCGCGCGGTCCCTCCCCGCGATAGAACGCCGGCGTGTGAGACTTCGCGAACTCCGCCTCCCGATGCACACCGATTGCCGACCAGAATGGGTCGAGAGCAAGCCCCAACGCGGTCCGGCGAAATGCGAGGAACGCGTCCTGGAGCGCGTCGGCGGTCGGCCCCACGAGCCACAACAGCAGGTCGGCGTCGTGCCGGTAGCCGCTGACGGTGTAGACAGCGCGCACGCTGGCGTCGGTCGACTCGAGCGCCTTACCGGCATCGGCGGCGGCGTCGCTGCGTTGAGCATCGGGCAGGCGCCGATCGCCGGTTTTTCCCGCGAACGCGGCGTACAGGGTGTAGATGGGCGGCTGCTCGCTCACACCTGACTCCTGACCTTGTCGTTGTCTACGGCGTCGATGCTCGCCCCGAGATGACCAAGGAGGCGGTCGGCGGCCGCGTGTCCGGAGCGCACGCAGGCGGCAAGCCCGGCACCGCGGTACGACGCGCCCGCGACAGCGAGATGGGGCGGCAACGCCGCCTCAATGCGGTCAACGCGCGCCCGATGGCCGACGACATACTGGGGGATCGCGGCAGCAAAGCGCTTGATTCGCAGGTCCACCGGCGGCTGACGCACTCCCATGGCGCGGACGAGCTCGCGATGAACGGCTGCCGCGAGCTCGCGGTCGCCCAGAGCGGGCCGCGGCGCGCGCCGGCGCGGCCGACGAACGCCTTGACGATCGCTGGATGTCCGCCCAAGTGCGGCCACTTGGCCGATGACCAGGTGCAGGCGCGGACGAGCCGTTCGTCGCCGGCGGTCACAAATCCGGTTCCCGTAGGCAGGTGGGCAAGTGCCTCGACAGGGTAGGCAAGGGCCACGACCGCGGCCGGAGCGTGGTCGATCGCCGCGAGCTCCCCGGCAGAGACCGGCACCGCGTCCCTGAGCATCCGTGCCGCAGCATCCGCCGGCGTGGCGACGACACAGGCCGCTGCCTCGACCGCGTCGCCGTCGCCCTGAGCAACGATCACGCGGCCCGGGCGCGGCGCGTGCACCGCAATGGTGGGCACGCCAAGCCGCACCTTCGCCCCGGCATCCCGCGTGCGCGTGGCCAGCGCCGCGGTCAGCGACCCCAACCCATTGCGGAGCGTCGCGAACGTCGGGCCGGCGGCGGTGGGGCCGGCGGCCCGCAGCCCGCGTGCCAGCCCCTTGCGGGTTTCGAGGGCGTCGATGAGCTGTGGCGCGAGCGCCTGGGCGCTCAGCGTGTCGCAGCGTCCACCGTGGATGCCGCCCAAAAGGGGGTCGACGATCTGTTCCAGCACGTGCCGACCCAGGCGGGACCGGACGATCACCCCGATCGCGACATCGCCGTCGGGGGCTGCCGACGGCGCGATGAGGTCCCATCCGCAGCGCAGCACGCTGAGGGGCGAGAGCAGACGCGAACGGACGAGCTCGACCGGTGCTCCTGGCATCCGAGTCAGGGCGCCCGTCGGCAGCGGCCGCAGCCCGCGCCGCGCCCAGACGAAAGCGCGCCCCGAGGTCGGGGTCACCAGGTCACCGGAGAGTGACAACTCACGGCACAGGCCACGCGCCGTCGCATCGATCGTGACGAGCGTCTCGGCGCCGATGTCGAGCGGACGGCCCGCAAACGAGGTCGTCTCGACCTTGCCTCCCAGCCGGTCCGCCGCATCGAGCAGCATCACGCCGACGCCGGCCTGGGTCAGACGATCGGCCGCCGCGAGCCCGGCGATCCCGCCGCCGACGACCACCACGTCGCTCATCGTCGTCCGACCTCTTCCATGAGCAGTGGCGCCACCACGTCGGCGAGCGTCGCTGTCAATCTCGGGTGGGCGTTCGGCGAAACAGTGCGAGCGAAGGGAAGGCCCAGCTCGCGAGCCGCCGCCGCGGCCTCGATGTCGAGGTCATAGAGGACCTCAAGGTGATCGGCGACGAAGCCGGCCGGGCAGACGACCACCCCGCTCGTCCCGGCGGCCGCGATCTTCGGCAGCACCTCAAGGATGTCGGGTCCGATCCATGGGTCCGCGGTTCGGCCGGCGCTCTGCCACGCGATGCTCCAACGCGCCAGGCCGGCGGCGCGCGCCACCGCTTCGGCGGTGGCCCGCAGTTCGTCGGGATACGGGTCGCCCGCCGACACGATCCGCTCCGGGAGGCTGTGGGCGGTGAAGACCACCTCGGCGCCGACGGCGGCGGGACCGAGTTGCGCGAGTCCGGCTTGCACGGCTCCGCCCAAGCAGATCGCCGAACAGGGCCGGCTGGCCGAGCATCATCGCCTTCGTCCTCGCCTGGCCCTTCGACGGGCCGCCCTCGATCAGATAGCTCGCGAGCGTGAACGGACCGCCGGCGAAGCCGATCAGCGGGACGTCGAGGTGTGCGCACAGCAGCCGCACCGCCTCTCCCACCTCGGGGAGGTTCTCCTCGGGCGTCAGCGGCCGCAATCGACGAACGTCGGCGGCGGTCCGGATCGGGTCGGCGATCACCGGGCCAACGCCCGGGCGGATCTCGAGATCGATGCCGACTCCCGCGAGCGCCACCACGATGTCGGAGAAGAGGATCGCCGCATCGACCCCGTGGCGCCGGACCGGCTGCAACGTCACCTCGGCCGCGAGCTCTGGGGTGCGGGCGAGCTCCAGGAGCGTTCTGCCCTTCCGCAGCGCGCGATATTCGGGCAGCGACCGGCCGGCCTGACGCATGAACCAGACCGGCGGGCGCTCCACCGGCTCGCCCCGAAGGGCACGCACGAGGAGCGGTGCCTGAGCGGTCCCTCCTCCGGGTGCGAAGCGGTCGGTGTCGATTGCCGACATGTCGGGCGCTCCCTCAGCCCGGCGCCGGCCCGAGCGCTTCGGTCATGGGCTCCGGGACGCCGACGGACGGCGGCTGGAACCCCGCGCCGACTCGCTCCAGCAGCGTTCGAGCGAGACCGCGGGTCATCGTGTCGAGGACCTCGCGGTCGTGCGCCGACGACACAGAGAGCTCCTCAAGCGCGAGCTCCAGCGCGGCGGCTCGCGCGTGCTCGATCTCGTCGCTGAGCGGACTGAGGCCCGCTGTCGTCTCGCGACGGTTCATCCAACGCGTGAAGCGACCGACCTCGGCGCGGACGACCGAGTAGGCGGCCGGCAGTTCGCCAGTGCGCTGCATGAGTGTCTGGTCAACAACCCGCCGGAGATCGTCGACCGTGTAGAGCTCGACTCCGGCCAACTCGGCCACAGCCGGATCGACGTCGCGTGGCACGGCGAGATCGATCAGCAAGAGCGGGTGCGCCTCGGCGCCGCGCCGATCCGCGAGCGCGCGTCCGACGTGCTCGCGGTGCACGATCGCATGGGGCGCGCCGGTGGAGCTGATGACCGCGTCGGACTGCGCCAAGGCTTCGGCAAGGCTGTCCGACGTGACGGTACGGCCGCCGTAGCGCTCGGCAAGTCCATGGGCTCGCCCGACGTTGCGGCCCAGGATGAGCAGCTCACGCACGCCGTGATGGGCGAGCTGCTTGGCGGCCAGCTCGCCCGTCGCACCAGCGCCGATCAGGAGCACCGTTGATTCGTCCAACGTCCCCAGGCGTTGGCGTGCGAGGTCGACGCTCGCCTGCGGAAGGCTCGCGACACCACGGCCGAGAGCAGTGCGCGAGCGCGCCTGGCGACCCGCGGAGATCGCCGACTCGAACAGGCGCCGTAGCTCCGGGCCCCCGGTGCCGGCGGTGATCGCGTGATCGAGTGCACGACGCACCTGGCCCTGGATCTGTGCCTCTCCCAGCACCAGCGAATGCATCCCGGCCGCCGTTTCCGCGAGGTGGTGCGCGACGTCGTCGCCGCGGTGGACATACACCGCGCCGTTGAGTTCGCGTGGCGCGAGCCCGTGGTAGCGCGCAAGGAACGACGTGAGCTCGACCCTCGGGCGCCGTGACCGCGCGACGCCATACAGCTCGACCCGGTTGCACGTCGACACGATCGCCGCCTGCTCGAGCAGCGGGTCGGCCGGATCCGTCACCCGCGCGAGTGCCGCCGGAATCTCGGCGTCGGCGAACGCCACCCGCTCCCGGAGTTCGATTCCCGCGGTCGTGTGGTCAAGCCCGACTGCCAACAGCTCGCGCCGCGGCGATCGGAGTCCGGTCACGCGGCCATCCGTGGCCGCATCCGGACGCACGTCTCGAGCGCTCTGCGCTCGGCTCTGCGCGACACGAGGGAGAGCGGCACTGCCGGGCGTGGAGCGCTCGAGTACATGCATGGTGGCGTCCGACCTTCCTAGCTGGCCGTGTGCGCGACACCGCGGCGGGCGCCGTCGGCAGGCCGCCAGCCGTTTTCGCCGTCGGCCTCCGCAGGACGCATGTCCCCGGCCGGCGCCTGCGCCGGCTGGGTGGCCAGGAACACCCCGGCCGCAACGGCGCCCGCGACGAGCTCGGCCAGGAGGTAGATCCATATGTGGCTCCAGGCGAACATGCCCAGCACCGACGCGCCGAGCGCGACCGCCGGGTTGAACGCGCCACCGGAGATCTTGCCGACGGCAAACGCGCCGACCATCACCGTGAACCCGATGGCCAGGCCGTAGAACGAGTTGTTCTCGGTGTCACTGGCGGTCGCGACGTTCAGGACCACGTAGGCCAGCGCGAAGGTGAACAGGAACTCGACGAGCAGCATCTTGCCCGTTCCTGCCACAGCCGCCGGCGCCGCAGGAGCAAAGACCCCGCGGATCAGCAGGCCCGCGAGGATCGCGCCGACGGCCTGGGTCACGATGTACGGGACGTACTCGCCGAAGGCCATCTTGCCGCGGGCGAACACCGCGGTGCTGACGGCCGGGTTGTAGTGCCCCCCCGAGATGTGGCCACCGGCGAACACCATGATCATGAGGGCCGACCCGATCGCCAGCGGCGCGAGACTGCCGGCTGTGGCGACTAGCCATGCCGACGGTGAACATCAAGAAGAACGTCCCGATGAACTCGACGACGAGCTTGCGTGTCAGGACCGTCATTGGGTACCTCCGCTCGTCACGACCGCATCCCTGCCGGCGGAGGCGCCATTGGCGCTGCCATCGGTCTTGCTCAGACCGACCGCCACGCGGGCGCCCAGATCGGTGTCGACGTTGGTCCAGTAGGCGATCACCCGTCGCTGCACCTCGTCCGTGACGTCGTTGCTCGCGTGGCCGACGATGTTGCTCACCAAGTGGTCACGGTCGGTGTCGTTCATCACATCGCGGTACAGCGCCCGCGGCTGGACGAAGTCGTCGTCGTCTCGGTGCTTCTCGTACGGCGTAGCGGCCGATCTCGCCGGCCTCGACCAACCAGGTTGGCAGCTCCGTGCTCGGGTCGGCCTTCGGCCCCCCGTACCAGTTCGGCGCGTACACCGGCTGCGTCCCGTTGTGCCGGTAGGTCATCGCGCCCTCCTTGTTGTAGGAGTGGACGGGCGACTTCGGGCGCATTGATCGGCAGCTGCTCGTAGTTGGCGCCGATCCGGTGCAGGTGCGTGTCGTGATAGGAGAAGACCCTGCCCATCAGCATCTTGTCCGGGGACAGGCCGATCCCGGGCACCAGCCGCGCCGGCGAAACCCCGCCTGGTCGACCTCGGCAAAGTGGTTGGCCGGGTTGCGGTCGAGCACGAGTCGACCGATCGTGATCGGCGGATAGTCGGCGTGCGGCCAGACCTTGGTGAGGTCGAACGGGTTGAAACGGTAGGATGCGGCCTCCTCGAACGGCATGATCTGCATCTCGAGGCGCCACTCCGGCGCGTCGCCCGTCGCGATCGCGTCCCACAGGTCCCGACGGTGATAGTCAGTGTCCTCGGAGACCATCGCGTCGGCCTCGGACTGGGTGAAGTTCTCGACTCCTTGAACCGTCTTGAAGTGGTACTTCACCCAGAAGCGCTCGCCGGCCGCGTTGATCCACGAGTACGTATGGCTGCTGTAGCCGTTCATCTTCCGGTAGGTGCGCGGGGTGCCGCGATCGGACATCAGGATCGTCACCTGGTGGGCGGTCTCCGGGGAGAGCGTCCAGAAGTCCCATTGCATGTCGTTGGACCGCAGTCCGGTGTCGGGCATGCGCTTCTGCGAGTGGATGAAGTCCTCGAACTTCGCCGCGTCACGCACGAAGAACGTCCGGCGTGTTGTTGCCGACGAGGTCGTAGTTGCCCTCCTCGGTGTAGAACTTGATCGCGAACCCACGCGGGTCGCGCACGGTGTCGGCGCTGCCCTGCTCACCGGCGACCTGCGAGAAGCGCAGCGAACAGCGGCGTGCGCCTACCGACGCTCGAAAGGAAGTCCGCGCTCGTCCACTGGGTGACGTCCTCGGTCACCTCGAAGAAGCCGTGCGCGCCGCTGCCCTTGGCGTGCACCACGCGCTCGGGCACCCGCTCGCGGTTGAAGTGCTGCATCTTCTGCACCAAGTAGTGGTCCTGCAGCAGGGTCGGTCCGTCAGGCCCGGCCGTCAGCGAGTGTTCATCGCTGGGAACTGGGTTACCTGAATCGGTTGTAGTACGGGGCACCTGTTGGTCCTCGCTCATTCAACCGTCTCCTTTGTGGTGGTGGTTGCCGTCTGGGAACAGGAATCAGGCTTCCATCAGCACTCGCGGCCGTACATACGGCTGCGCCGGAGAATCCGCGTCCGACCTCCGGAGCGGGTGAGTAGGGAAACCCCTACCCGGCCGCCGCTGCGACTAGCTTCCGTCCGAGATCGGCAGCAGGACACACACGCGTGTGCCTCCGACCCGGAGGACTGTCCAGCACCAGCCGTCCGTCCAGCGCCGACACGCGATCCTCCAGCCCTCCCAAGCCGGTGTTGTCCCCGGCTCGTGCCCCCCCGACGCCGTCGTCGCGAACCTCTACTCGCAGCTGTCCGTGCTCAACTCGGGCCGTGACACTGGCTGCCTTCGCGCGGGCATGTTTGACCACGTTCGTGAGCGCTTCGCTCACGACGAAGTAGGCGGTCGCTTCGAGGCTGGGCGGGAGGCGTCCGACGGAGACGTCCATGCTCACCGGTAGGGACGTCCGAGCCACGAGGGCGTCGACCCCTGCTTGCAGGCCGCCACGGGTAAGCGCCGCGGGCAGAATGCCGTGCGCCAGTTCGCGCAGCTCGGAGTTCGCCAGCCTCGGCGTGCCGCAGCGCCTCGGCCACGAGCTCGCCGCTGTTCGAATCGTTGCTCGACAGAGCTCGCAACGCGAGCTTGAGCACGATCATGGCGTGCACGAGTCGTTGCTGCGCTCCGTCGTGCAGATCGCGCTCGATCCGCCGCCGACTCTCGTCAGCGGCGGCCACGATCCGCGCGCGCGAGGCGGCCAGGGCAGCGCGGCTCTCGACGTTCGCCACCGCCGTCGCCACCAGTTCCGTGAACGAGCCCAGACGCGACTCGATGTCCGCCGGCAGCGGCTGCTCCTGGACGCGTCAAACCGACGATGACGACGCCCCAGACGTGGCCCTCGACGATGATCGGCGTCCCCGCCGATGAGCGGATGCCCAGCTCGTGACCGGTGACACCGAGCGGACCGGATGCGTCGAGATAGCCGTCGATCCGGCCCGGACGCCCGGTCTCGAAGACGATCGTGGCGAGGTTCCTTCCCGCGAGTCTCCACCTGCGCCCGACGGGGAAGTGGTGCTCTGTCGTCCCCGAAGCGGCGAGGACGGTGATCGTACCGTCGGACTCGTAGCGCCCCATGTGCGCGAAATCGACCGGAAGCAGGCGCACGACCTCCTCGGCAACCGCGGCGAACAGCTCCTCCGGTGGCACCCCGGTCGCTACCAGCGTCGCCACGCGCCGCAACGCGGCCTGCTCGTCGACCAGCCGGGCGAGCCCGGCGCGGCTCTCGGCGTTCGCGATCGCCGTCGCCAACAGCGCGGTGAACGACGCGAGGCGCGCCTCGGCGTCCGCCGTTAGCTGCTGGTCGGCGGTCGAGTAGACGGTCATCGACCCCCAGAGGCGTCCCTCGACGACGATCGGCGTCCCGACGCCTGAGCCGATCCCGTGCTCGCGGGCTGCGAGACCAAGCGGCCCTGAGGCGTCGGCATAGCCATCGATCCGTGCGGCGCGCGCGGTTTCGAAGACCCTCGTGCTGACGTTCTTGCCGCCGATCATCTGCCGACGGCCGCCCGGAGGGAGCGGGGCGCCTGTCCTTCCCCAGACGGCAACGATGGTCATCGTCCGACCGTCGGATTCGTAGCGGTTCAGGCCCGCGTACTCGACGCGAATCAGCTTCCCGGCCTCCTCGGTGACCGCCGCGAACAGCTCCTCCTGCGGCACCCCGCGCGCAACGAGCGTCGCGACCCGCCGCAACGCCGCCTGCTCCTCAGCCAGCCGGGCGAGCCCGGCGCGGCTCTCGGCATTCGCGATCGCGGTCGCCAAAAGCTCTGTGAAGTTGGCCAGGCGCCCCTCGGTATCGGCCGGAATGGGCTGCCCGAGGGTCGACGATCGCAATCATCACACCCCACAGGCGGCCCTCGACGACGATCGGCGTCCCCACCGCCCCCTGGACGCCCCACACGCGAAAGGCAGATCCGATGGGACCGGAGGCATCGGACTATTCCGTCGACCCGCGCCGGACGGGCGGTCTCGAACACGAGTGTGGGGACGTTGTTCCCGCCGAGGACCAGACGGCTGCCAACAGACGGCAACGAGTCGCCGGTCGCGCTCGAGGCGGCGACAAGCGTGATCATACGATCGGGCTCGTAGCGTCCCATGTAGGTGTACTCGATGGGAAGCAGCACCCCGATCTCCTCGACCACCGCCGCGAACAGCTCCTCGGACGGCACCCCACGCGCGACGAGCGTCGCGACCCGCCGCAACGCAGCCTGCTCCTCGGCCAGCTCGAGCAGCTCCTCATTGCTCAACGGCGCTCTCCCTCCAGGCAACCCTGCTCCGAGAGAGATGGTCCGTGCGTCGTGGAGAACAGAGCCAACCACCAGCGTCCCGGCCGCGATCAACGCGCTGGAGACTAGGGTCCACGACGCAACAAGAGAAGACATCAGGCCTATCGGCAGCGAGGGCACGCGCGCGCGCCCGTCGACTCGAAAGCGTACCGCGGCAAGGCCACCGATCACAGAAACCCGTGGTCCACGCCCCCAACGTCGGCCGCAGCTTCGATTCAAACGGCCGGGCGCCCAACACCGCTCAGTCCGGCGGCCGCGGGGAGCGTGTGGCGGTTGCGTCGCCGCTGGTGAGATAGGTGACGACCATGTCGGAGAGCATCTGCCGGTAGTGGTCGCGGCGCTCCGGGCTGGTGAGGTCGCGGCCGAAGAGCTCGCCGAACGTGTACTGATTGGCGACCCGGAAGACGCAGAAGGCGCTGATCATCATGTGCAGGTCGATCGCGTCGATGTCGCGGACGAAGGCGCCTGATGCCCGACCGCGCTGAAGGATCTCGCCGATGAGGTCGATCGCAGGGCTGTTGAGGCGGACAAGCCCCTCCGCACGCTTGAGGTGCTCGGCGCGGTGGATGTTCTCGATGCTGACCAGGCGAACGAACTCCGGGGCTGCCTGGTGGTGGTCGAAGGTGAGCTCGGCGAGTCGGCGGATCGCCGAGACGGGGTCGAGGTGTTCGACATCGATGCTCTGCTCGGCGTGCCGGATCGCCGCGTAGGCGCGCTCGAGCACGGCGATGAAGAGCTGCTCCTTGCCCCCGAAGTAGTAGTAGATCATCCGCTTGGTCGTGCGGGTGTGGTCAGCGATCCGGTCCACGCGGGCGCCCGCAAAGCCGACGTCGGCGAACTCCTGGGCGGCGACCTCCAGGATCTCGGCGCGGGTCTGCGCCGCGTCGCGCTGCCGGGGGGCATCGGCGCCCGGGGCGCGCTTCGACGTGGTCATGGAGCGTTGTCCGAGGTCGGCCGCGACACCCGCCGATCTTAGGCGGAGGCGTTTGAAGAGGGAACGGCAAGGGTAATGAACTATCTAGTACGTTCATGGTTGCCGTTCCCGAACATCCCTACCGCGTCGGCCTCATCGGTGCCGACATCGGGCCCTCACTGAGCCCCGCCCTGCACGAGCACGAGGCGCGCGAGCTGGGACTCGACTACAGCTATGAACGGATTGACATCTCGAAGCTCGGCGTGCCCGAAGAGCGGATCGGGGAGCTGCTGCGGACGGCGCGTGGCCAGGGCTTTCGCGGCGTCAACATCACCCATCCGTGCAAGCAGAGCGTGCTCGAGCACCTCGATGACCTGTCCGATGATGCCGCGGCGCTGGGCGCCGTCAACACCGTCGTCTTCACCCCGGCGGGAGCGGTCGGCTACAACACCGACTGGCCCGGATTCGAGCGCAGCTTCGCCCGCGGACTTCCCGATGTCCCGTTGAATCACGTCGTGCTTCTCGGAGCCGGCGGCGCGGGCTCTGCCGTCGCCCACGCCGCCCTGTCGCTCGGCGTCGAGCGACTCGTGATCCGCGACCGGCAGACCGGCCAGGCGCACCGCCTGGTGACGTCCCTGGCGCAGCGCTACGGCGGCGAGCGCGTCGGGGTCTGCGACCGGTTGGCCGTCGAGTGCCGCCGCGCCGATGGGCTCATCCACGCCACCCCCACCGGAATGGCGGAGCACCCCGGCATGCCTCTCGATCCCGGCCTGATCCACGAGGACCTATGGGTGGCCGAGGTGGTGTACCGACCGCTGGAGACCGAACTGCTGCGGCAGGCGCGCCGGCTCGGATGCCGAACGCTCGACGGCGGCGGCATGGCGGTCACCCAGGCCGCCCTCTCGTTCGAGCTGTTCACGGGACGACTCCCCAACGTGGAGCGGATGCTCGGTCATTTCGCCCGCATCGCCGACCGCGAGGCCGGCATCGCGACGACCGCCGAGGGGCGGCGCTGACCCGATGCGACACGGGATCGCCACCGTATGTCTGAGCGGCACGCTCGAGGACAAGCTGACCGCGGCGGCACACGCCGGCTTTCACGGAGTGGAGATCTTCGAGCCCGACCTCATCGGCTCGCGGTTGTCACCGGAGCAGGTCGGCGCCCGCGCGGCCGACCTGAAGCTGAGCGTCGATCTCTACCAGCCGTTTCGTGACTTCGAGGCCGTGGAGCCGGCGCAACTACGGCGCAACCTGCATCGCGCCGAGGCCAAGTTCGGGCTGATGCGGCGGCTCGGCGCCACCACCGTGCTCGTCTGCTCCAACGTCTCGATCGGCGCCATCGACGATGACGCGCTCGCCGCCGACCAGCTGCGTCTCCTCGCCCAGCGAGCCGCGGACTATGGGCTGCAGGTCGCCTACGAGGCCCTCGCCTGGGGACGGCACGTCAACGAGTACGACCACGCGTGGCGGATCGTCCAGGCGGCTGACCATCCGGCGCTCGGCGTCTGCCTGGACAGCTTTCACATCCTCTCGCGGGAAACCGAACTGGCCGCGATCGCGGAGATCCCGCCCGAGAAGCTGCTGTTCGTCCAGCTGGCCGACGCGCCCCACCTGGTCATGGATGTCCTGCAATGGAGCCGGCACTACCGCTGCTTTCCCGGCCAGGGCGGCTTCGCGCTGGCGGACTTCACCGCCCGTGTGCTCGACGCTGGCTACACCGGCCCCCTGTCCCTCGAGGTCTTCAATGACGTCTTCCGGCAAGCCGATCCCGGGCGGATGGCCGTCGACGCCCGCCGGTCGCTGCTCATCCTCGAGGAGCAGGTGGCGAGCCCGAACACGAACCGCCTCCCGCCGGCCGCCCCGTTGCGCGGCTACGCGTTCGTCGAGCTGAGCGTCGGACCGGCGTCGGTCGCGGGCACGCAGGGGCTGTTGCACGCGATGGGCTTCGCGCAGGTTGCCGCGCATCGGAGCAAGCCGGTGGCGCTCTGGCAACAGCAGGACGTCCGCGTTCTCCTCAACGCGGGTGCTGCTCCGGGTCGGGGGATCGCCGCCCTCGCCGTCGAGAGCGGAGATCCCGGGCGCTCCACGCGACGGGCAGAAGCCCTGCTGGCAGCAGTGCTCGAGCGCCGGCGCGGACCGAGCGAGGCCGACCTGGCAGCCGTCGCCGCTCCCGACGGCACCTCGATCTTCTTCTGCGACAGCGCCGCCGAATGGCAGGCCGACAGCTGGCTGTCTGACTTCGAGCCGGTCCTGGCCGGCGGCGTCCGCGAGCCGACCGGGATCCAGCGGATCGACCACGTCGCCCTCACCCAGCCGTTCGACCTCTTCGACGAGGCGACGCTCTTCTACCGCTCGGTTCTGGGCCTCGAGCCGCACGACAGCATCGAGCTGGCCGCACCCGCCGGACTCGTGCGTAGCCGGGCGGTCACCAGCCCCCGAGGCGAGGTGCAGCTGGCGCTCAACGTGCCGCTGCTGGCGGGCCACGCCGAGGACCCCTCGGGCATGCAGCACATTGCCCTGGCCTGCCCGGACATCTTCTCGGCGGCACGGCGGATGCGAGCCCACGGCGTCCAGCCTCTTCCGATCCCGGGCAACTACTACGACGACCTGGCAGCCCGCTACGACCTCGACCGGCGACTGCTGGAGGAGCTGCGAGAGCTCGACGTCCTCTACGAGCGGTCCGGCGCTGGGGAATTTCTGCACTTCTACACCCCGACCGTGGACGGCCACCTGTTCTTCGAACTGGTGCAGCGCCGCGGCGGCTACGGGGGCTACGGGGCCACGAACGCGCCGGTGCGCATGGCGGCTCAACGCGCGGCCGCGCCGAGTTGATTGGCACTCACACCTCAGGCACAACGACAGGGAGAGAGACCATGGAGAACAGTGAGCAGTCAGAAGGCCCGAGCCAGGCGCACGCCGCGGAGAAGACGCCGCGCAAGGCGGCGCGCGCCGCCTGGATCGGAAGCGTCCTGGAGTACTACGACTTCTTCATCTACGGCACCGCAGCCGCCTTGGTGTTCGGCAAGGTGTTCTTCCCCAGCTCGAGTCCGGCCGCCGGAACGTTGCTGTCCTTCGCCACCTACGGAGTCGCGTACGTCGCGCGGCCCGTGGGAGCGCTGTTCATGGGCCATCTCGGCGACAAATACGGACGCAAGCGGGTGCTCGTCCTCACGGTGACGCTGATGGGGGTGGCGACATTCCTCGTCGGCTGCCTGCCGACGTACGCCGACATCGGGGTGTGGGCACCGGTGCTGCTCGTCGCGCTGCGGTTGCTACAGGGCCTGGCCGCGTCGGGTGAGCAGGCCGGGGCCAACTCGCTGAGCCTGGAACATGCGCCGGATGGGCGCCGGGCGTTTAACACGAGCTTCACTCTCGGAGGAACCCAAGCGGGTCTGATCATCGCGACGGCGCTGTGGCTGCCGATCGGAGCACTACCCGAGCATCAGCTGCTGACCTGGGGCTGGCGGATTCCGTTCTGGCTGAGCGCGATCGTGACGGTTGCGGGACTCGTCATCAGGCGCAAGCTCAACGAGTCGCCGGTCTTCCGAAACGCCGCTGACGACGGGGTGCTCACGGTGCCGCTGGCCCAGCTGCTGCGCGATCATCGACTCGATGTCCTGCGCGTGGCGTGCGGCGCGCTGGCCTCCACGGTCAGCACGATCTTCGCCGTCTATGCCCTGTCGTTCGCGGTCAACACCGTCGGCCTGGACACCACCACGATGCTGTGGGTGTCAATCACCGCCAATGTCGTCGCACTTGCCGCCATCCCGGCCTGGGCGATCCTGGCCGACCGGATCGGACGCAGGCCGGTGTTCATCTTCGGCGCGCTGGGCAGTGGTGCGCTGATGTTCGCTTACCTGGGAGCGATCGCCAGCGGTGAGTACGTCCTGATCTTCCTGGCGGCGATCCTCATGTCCGGCGTCGTCTACAGCGCCCAGAACGGCATCTGGCCGGCGCTGTATGGAGAGATGTTCCCGACGCGGGTGCGGCTCTCGGGGATGGCGATCGGCACCCAGGTCGGGTTCGCCCTGGGCGGACTGGCGCCCACCCTCGCCGACGCCGTCGCCGGAAAGGGCACCGCGGGCTGGGTGCCGGTGGCCGCCATCACCCTGGCCGCTTCCGTGGCGGCAGCGATCGCCGTGGCGTCAGCTCGCGAGACGTGCCGCGACACCCTCCAGCGCATCGATGCGCGCAAGGAGGGCCGCAATGCTCCATTCATCCCCTCCCGGACGGAGACGGCGACCCTCAAGCCCCAGGCCTAGCGCCGCCCAGGGCCCAGCCTCCTCGTAGCCGATCGGCCCCGCGCTCGAGCAGCGCGCTCATCACGCTCCCAGCATGCTGTAGCCGCCGTCGCAGATCATGTAGCTGCCGGTGATGTGGGCTGCCTCGTCGGAGGCGAGGAACAGCGCGGTGCCGGCGAGCTCCTCCGGCTCGGGGATTCGGCCGGCGGGCGTGTCACGGGCGAGCTGCTCGCCCCGGCCGGCCTTCCAGTCAGCGCGGTTGAGCACGCGCTCGGTGCGCATGAAGCCCGGCGCGAAGGTGTTGACGCGCACATGGGGCGCGAACGCCTTGGCGTAGGACTTGGTCAGACCCACGACGCCGTACTTGCCGGCGGCGTACTGGGGAGCGCGGGGAGAGCCGCGCACGATCACCGTCGAGCCGATGTTGACGATCGCCCCCCGCTGACGCTCGAGCATGCGCGTGCCGAACTCATGGATCATCAGCATCGTGCCCTTGATGTCCACGGCCAGGGTGTGGTCGATGAGCTCCTCGGTGATCTCACGCCAGGAGTCCTGCTCGGAGGCCATGTCCCCGACGTTGTTGATGAGGACGTCGAGGCTGCCGAGCTCGTCGTCGACCGTCGTGGCCATCCGCTGGATGTCGTCCCAGCTGACGATGTCGCCCTGGACGAGGAGCGCCTCGGCGCCCTCGGCGCGGACGCGTTCGGCGCTCTGCTCGGCCCCCGCCGACGAGCTGCGGTAGTGCACGACGACCGTCTTGGCTCCCTCCCGGGCGGCCCGGACGGCGATCTCGGCGCCGTAGCCGGTGCCCGCACCGGTCACCATCACCGTCCGTCCGGCAAAGCGCTGGCGGGGCTCATCCATTGGTGTCTCTCTCCTTCTCGGGGTTCACACGACAGTCCGGCCACCGTCGATGTACAGGATGTGACCGGTGAGGAAGCTCGCCCGCGGCGACGCCAGGAACAGCACGGGGTCCACGACCTCCTGAAGGCGGCCGAAGCGCCCCGCCGGGATCAGCGAGATCAGCCGCTCGCGCTCGGCGGGATGCGCGTCGAGGTACGCCGTGGTCAGGTTGGTCTCCATGTACCCGGGCGCGACCGCGTTGACGGTGACCCCGTCGGCGGCGTACTCGTGGGCCATCACCTTGGTCAGTTGGTTGATCGCGCCCTTGCTGGCGGCGTACGGCCCGTGGTTGCGGTGGCCCATGACCCCGGCGACCGAGGAGAAGAACACGACCCGGCCGTACCCCTGGGCGCGCATCGTCTCCAGCGCGACCTGCGCGGTGAAGAACGCGCTCGACAGGTTGACGGAGATGATCGTCTGCCAGTCGGACTCCGCGTACTCGGCGATCGGGCGGCGGTCGTTGATGCCGACGCCGTGGACGAACACGTCGAGGCCGCCCAGCCCGGCGCGGCCCTCGTCGATCGCGTCGCGGGCGGTCGAGGCGCTCGACAGGTCGGCGGCGATCTGCCGTTCCGGCGCCACGCCGCCGAGAGCCGCCAGGCGCTCACGGGAGACGTCGGCCACGGCCACCGCGGCCCCGGCGTCCAGGAAGCCCTGCGCAAGCGCTCCGCCCAGGCTTCCGGCCCCGGCCACCAGCACGCGCGCGTCGCGCAGCCCGAGCCAGTCCAACATCAGGGGGCGGGCGGCGTCGTGCGCGACGTATAGACGTTGAGCGTCAGCACCTCGCGCTCGCCGACCTGCGCGGAGTGCGGCACGCCGCCCGGCAGCGCGGCCAACTCCCCGGCCCGCAGGTGGACCGGCTCGCCGGCGACGACGAAGTCGATCTCGCCCTCGATCACCGAGGTGACCTGGTCCTCGTCGTGCCGGTGCTCCTCCCACGAGGATCCCGGGTCGTAGCGGTAGAAGGTGACCGTCAGCCGCGGGGTGTGGACGGTTGCCCCATGGATGCCGGGGCGGACCTCGGAGAACTCCTGGGTCGACCAGTCGACGGTGAACGGATCAGCGGTGGCCACGATCAGGCGTGCTCGACGGCGACGCGCCCGGCCTCGGGATGCCCCTCGGCCCACGAGATGATCGGGTTGCGCAGTACGCCGATGTTCTCGATCTCGGCCTCCACCACGTCGCCCGGCCGCAGGTACAGCGACGCCGCGTCCTCCGAGAAGCCGGCCACGCCGGCCACCGTGCCGGTGGAGATGATGTCCCCGGCGCTGTACCCCATCGGGCTGTAGTGGGAGATGATCTCGGGGATCGTCACCGCCATCCGGCCGGAGTGCGAGACCTGGCGGCTCTGGCCGTTGACGCGCAGCTCCATCGCGAGGCTGTGCGGATCGGGGATCTCGTCGGGGGTGACGATCCACGGTCCGATCGGACAGAAGGTGTCGATGCTCTTGGAGAGGCAGAAGACACCGGACTTCATCTCCTCGCGCTGGATGTCGCGCGCCGTGATGTCGTTGAAGATGAGGTAGCCGGCGATGTAGTCGGCGGCCTCCGCGGGCGAGAAGAACTTCCCGGCCTTGCCGATGACGACGGCCAGCTCGAGCTCGTAGTCCATCTCGTTGGTCAGCGCCTCCGGGTAGATGATCGGCTCCTCGGGCCCGATGATCGCGTCGAGGTTCTGAAAGAAGACGATCCACGGCCGAACCGGATGTGACCAGTTGACCCGCTCGGACTCCTCGTGGTGCTCACGGAAGTTGCCGGCGGTGTGAAAGAACTTGTGCGGGATGATGGGGGCACGGAGGGCGACGTCGCTCAACGGATGCTCCGCGCCGGTGGCCTCGGCCTGCCCGCGCCGCTCGAAGTACTCGCGCATCGACGGCACATCGAGCGCGACGACCCGGTCGCCCTCCACATATCCCACCTGCCCGTCGTCGTAGGTCACCAGCTTCATCACGTCTCCGCTTCTTCGTGGGTTCCGCCACCCCCGCGGCCGGGGCCGACACTCGGCGCCTGAGAATACAGAAAGCTGAACTGTATTCAATCAAGCCGACACGTGCCACCACAGATGACAGAATGCGGCGAGTCGGAGTGTGTCGATCGAGAGCGGGGAGCTGATGACCGAGCAGGAACCGCAGGAGAACGGAGTCCCGCCTCGTCAGAGCGCCGAGTACGTCCACCGGCGGGTCCGTGAGGCGATCCTCGAAGCTGAGATTCCGCCTGGCGAGATCATGTCCCAGGTGGCACTCGCCGACGAGCTCGGCGTCAGCCGAACCCCGCTGCGCGAGGCGCTGCGCATGCTCCAGGGCGAGGGCCTGGTCGAGGCGCGCGCCAATCGGCGGGTGCGGGTGGCGCCGATCAGCCCCAGCGACCTGGAGGAGCTCTATGCGCTGCGCGTCGTCCTGGAGGCGCAGGCCCTGCGCCTCGCCGTTCCGCGCATGAGCCAGGAGCACATCGCCCGGCTGGAGGGCTCGATCGCCGAAATGGCCCACTTCGCCGAGCGGCGCGATATGCGGCGCTGGCTGGTCCCCCACGCCGAGTACCACCGGCAGCTCACCCGGCTGGCCGGCGATCGCTTCGCCGCGCTGCTCTCGCAGCTGTTCGACCATGCCGAGCGCTACCGGCGCCTGCACCTGGGCCACGGCCCGAGCGCGTGGGCGACCGCCGATCACCGCGAGATCCTCGACGCGGTGAAGCTCGGCGACGCTCAGGCGGCAGCCGCGCTGCTCGCCCAGCACCTCGCCCGCACGGCGTTCGAGGTCGCGGAGATCCTGGAGCGTGGCTATGACCTGTCGACCCTGCGCCAGGTCCTCGCCGAGGTCGGCGCCGAGCCGCCGCGGCGACGCGACGAGCCGGCGAGCGGACGGTCGCGAACGTAAGGGATTGGTAGGACCTACTTGCATACACCATGACACTCTGCGTAGACTCGGCGCTGGGGCGCGCACGGATGCGGGGTTCGGGCATGTGGCCTTCGAGCTCGAGGACCTCGACGCGCCTACAAGACGGTGGTAGCCGCGGGCGCGACCGAGGTGTGGCCACCGCGGCCCTCCCCAGAGCCAGGTCGGCGCATGGCCTTCGTCCACGATCTGGACGGCAACCTCCTCGAGCTGATCGGACCGCCCGAGTGATCTACCTGTCCTCCAAGGAGAAGATCGGGCGGTCTACCCGGCGCTTCACCGCCGGCGGGGTCAGGCCCACGTGCTGACCGATGTCCTGAAACGACCTGCGCGCCTGAGCCTGAAGCAACATAACGATTCGTTGGTCAATCTCGCCCACAGGCACAGCTTATGACGTGTACGACGCAATAGACAGGCATTGCGTTAACCGGTTGGAGCGCCGAGCATCTCGGTATGACCACATCCACCGCATCCAGCCCGGCCTCCGCGGACACCCGCACGCGGGACTTCATGCCGCTCCACGGCATCGATCACGTCGAGATCTACGCCGGCAACGCCCTCCAGGCGGCGTACTTCTACATTCACGCCTACGGCTTTCAGGAGGTTGCCTACCAGGGGCTGGAGACCGGTTCTCGCGACCGGGTCTCCCACGTGCTCCAGTCGGGACGGATTCGCCTCGTCATCACGGGCGCGCTCGGCTCCGACTCGGCGATCGCCGCTCACCAGCACAAGCACGGCGACGGCGTCAAGGAGATCGCGCTGGGCGTCCCCGACGTCGACGCCGCCTATCGGGAGGCGACCGCCCGCGGCGCAACCTCGGTCACGCCTCCCCATGAGATCTCGGACGAGCACGGCGCCGTGCGGCTCGCCTCGATCCAGGCGTATGGAGAGACGATTCACACGTTCGTGCAGCGCGGCCAGTACGACGGCCCCTTCCTGCCCGGCTATGACAGCCGCCAGATCGGGGAGCAGAGCGGGATGCTGGTTGGCATCGACCACATCGTCGGCAACGTCCAGGACATGAACCCGTGGGTGAAGTTCTACGAGGACGTGTTCGGCATGCGCGAGATGATCCACTTCACCGACAACGACATCTCCACCGAGTACTCGGCGCTGATGTCGAAGGTCGTGACCAACGGCAGCGGCTCGGTGAAGTTCCCGATCAACGAGCCCGCCGAGGGCAAGCGCAAGTCCCAGATCGAGGAGTACCTCGAGTTCTACGAGGGGCCCGGTGCGCAGCATCTGGCGCTGGCCACCCGCGACATCGTCGGCACCGTGGCCGAGCTGCGCCGGCGGGGCGTCGAGTTCCTTTCCATCCCCGCGGCCTACTACGACGAGGTCCCCGAGCGCGTGCCCCAGGTGGCGCCCCAGATCGCCCAGCTGCGCGAGCAGGGCATCCTCGTCGATCACGACGACGACGGATACCTGCTGCAGATCTTCACCAAGCCGATCGGGGATCGTCCGACCGTGTTCTTCGAGGTCATCGAGCGCCACGGCGCCCGGGGCTTCGGCGACGGGAACTTCAAGGCGCTGTTCGAGGCCCTCGAGCGCGAGCAGGCACGCCGGGGCAACCTCTGAGCTCGGGGAACGACGACCGGACGGCCGCGCGCCCGGTCAGCTCTGTGCCGGCCAGCTCTGGTCGCTGATCTCGCGCACCGCGGAGACCGCGGCCGAGATCCGGGGCGAGCGGTGCTCGCCGTCGCGAACGACGAGCACGCTATGGCGGTGCGTGCTCACGCCGATCAGGGGCACGCGAGCGACTGGACGATCGGTGTTGGACGGCGTCAACTCCGGCGCGATGGTGATCCCCCAACCGATGCCGGCCAGGCCGACCGCCGTTCCGACATCGTTCACCGAAGCCGCCAGCACGGGCTCGAATCCCGCGGTCGCACACAGCGACATGGTCAGCCGGCCCAGCGTGTCGGTCGGGCAGAAGATCCACGGCTCGTCGTGGAGGTCGCCGATCTCGACCTCCTGGACGCCGGCCAGACGGTGGTCGGGCGGGACGCAGAGTCGCAGCGGATCCGAACCGAGGATCCACTCGCGCAGACCCAGCACCCCCCGGGGTGGGGCGCGCCGAAGCGCGAGAGGATCACCATGTCCAGATTGCCGCGCCGGACCTCGTCGGCGCCGGTCTCGTCGGTCGTGGCGGCCAGCCGGATCTCCAGGCTGGGGAAGCGCTGGCGCACGCGGGCGAGTGCTCGGCTCATGATGCGCGGGCCGCCGCCGAACGGGATTCCCACGCGCAGGAGCCCGCCCACCGGCGTGCGGGCTGCTGTCGAGCATCGCCTCGGCCGCCCGCAGCTCGATCAGGATCCGCTCGGTGTGCTCGATCAGCTCCCGGCCGACCGCGGTGAGGGTCACGCGTCCCGGCGCGCGCTCGATGAGCCGCGGCGCCCGTCTCGCGCTCCAGGGCGGAGACCTGCTGGGAAACCGCCGACCGGGTGTACTGCAGGCTGCGCGCTGCCGCGGCGATCGAACCCTCGCTGTCGATCGCGCGGAGCATGAGCAGCTTGCGGACATCGAGCACCCCGTCAGTTTACCTAACGGTGAGCGTCGTCAATGGTTACTCTGAATGACTTGATTCCGCGCCGGCGCGTTGGTTCAGTCGCGCCATGGAGATCTCGCTGACCGAGCGCCAGCGCATCCCGACCTCAGGGGCGCGCGCGGTGTCACCACATCGTGGTCGGAGGCGTGGAGTTGCTGGCCGATTCCCCAGCTCGCCTACGACGTCGCCGGTCAGGCTGCCCGGCATGAACGCCGTTGACAGTGACACCGACCTGCTGCTCCTCCGTCGTGACGGCGGGGGATTTGTGCCGTGGGGAAAGCTGGCCGCGCCGGGCGGCGAGGACGCCGAATTCTTCACCATCGAGGACCGCGCATTTCTCGCCGTGGCGAGCGTCCGATCCGGGTCCGGTCCGTACCGGTTCGACGTCGAGTCGCAGATCTTCACCTGGGTATAGTGGTGAATTCGTGCCGTTTCAGAACGTGAGGACATTCGGCGCCAAGCAGTTCAAGCACTGGCGCATCGGCGAACGTGACTTCCTTGGCCTCGCCCAGGGCCTGCGTCTGCCGGGGATGGAGGATTCCAATCTTCAAGTCGGTCGTCTATGAGTGGGACGGCGACGGGTTCGTCGAGGAGCAGCGGATCCCGTCCCAGTGGGCCTACAACTGGCATCCGTTCACCGTGGGTGACACGTTCTTCGTAGCCCACGCCGAGCACCTCGGCCCGAGCGTCCTCTACCGGTGGGACGGCGAGCGTCTCGTCCCTCATCAGGCAGCTCGTGGAGCGTGCCGGACGGGCGTTCGCGAGCTTCGATCAGGACGGCGCCACCTACCTTCTCGCCGCCGGCCTGCTCAAGCCGCCGGTCCTCCTGCGCTGGGACGGCGACCGGTTCGAGACCGTTCAGGTCCTCGAGGGACTGGGTGCTCGCGAGCTTGCCGTACTGCGGGTCGACGCAGCGCTGTTCGTCATCCGGGTCAACTTCATCGTCGGAACCCCCGAGGATCCCGACCCCGTGCTCGACTCCCAGGTCTACGCATGGGCGCCGGGACGCCTGGAGGTCGTGGCGAGGTTTCCGACCAGCGGCGGCACCGACGCTGCCCTGCTCAGCGACGGCGGCGAGCTGCAGATGGTTGTCTCGAACTCGCTGTCACCCGATCTGCGCTTCGCGACCGACACGATCGTCTATGCGCTGGATACGAATGGCATCTGAGGCCGCCATGTCGTCGTTCGAGAGCCCCGAACTCGTGCGGCTGTTTCACACCTACACCGGCTCCGCCGCGGGCATCGGTGCCCACCTCGGGCAGCTGCGAGCGCAGGAGAGCGCGTTCGATCCCCTGATCGTGGCGACCGGCACCGATCTCGTCCTCTACCGAGGCGATGGAACGGCCCCGACGGTGGAGCCGTTCCGGATGTCGACCCGCGGCTTCAAGGAGCTGGCGGCGATCTCGCATCTCGGCCCCGCGCTGGCGAGCCTCGCCTTCATGAGGGAGCTGGGCGAGTCCGACCTGTGGCGCAGCGATGCCGAGCGGCTGCTCGAGGCGACGTGTGCCGCGCGTGCCGGCAGTTCGCACGCCGTCTGGCGCGACCGGATCGCGGTCAAGGCGTTCGCCGGCCGCGAGGCGGCGATCGCCGCGATGGTCGATTACAGCTGCCGGCTGACCGAGGACGTCCTGGAGCGGGCGCTGGACCGGCCGTCGTATCTCTCGGATGCCAGCCTGCGGCGCGACTACCTCGAGGGACCGGCCGCAGACCTGCCGGTGCCCTTCAACCGCGTCATGGTCGCAACGTTCTTCCTCGTCGGACTCGAGCTCGGTCACCGCCTTATCACCTGGTTCGACAGCCTCGAGCTGCCATGGGAGCGGGCGATGGTGATTATCGCCGGCCGCCAGGGTCGGCCGACCGCCGGCGTCAGCGAGGAGTCCAACAGCGTGGCCGGGGTGATCCGCGCGGCCTCACGCCACCGGCTCGGACTCGAGCGGCTCCTGATCGCCCCGCACGCGCCGGTGTTCGCGATGTTCGACGGCTCCAACCTGGACGAGGTGTGCGCGGCAGAGGCCGGTTACCGCTCAATGTGGTCATCGCTGTCCGCCATCTCGGAGCTCGGGGGGCGGATGTTCGACGGTTACCCGCGCTTCGTACCGCAGACGATCGATAGCCGTCACGCCGAGCCCGACACCCTTTGGGTCCATGCGAAGCCGGCCATCCGCGGCGCCACGGACTGGTTCGGTCTGACAACCCGGTTGCGCGTGGTGATGGAGGACCCTCGGCAGCTGCTGTCGGGCGCGGTCACGGATTACGCCAGCCAGCTGCTGATCGATAACGGCAACGACCCGCAGGCCGTGACGGTGCCGGGGCTCGATGACGAGCCGTACCCGGCGCTGGTCGTCGACCGAGGACCACCGGCCGCCGCGCACGAGCACCCGTAGCGAGACACCCGGTCGTGAGAGAGAGGAAACCTGCGCCATGAGTACCCATCGAAGTCCCCGCCACACGCGACATGGGGTGCGTCCGCGCACGCTGACATCACCGTCGCGCGTTCCGCTCCGCCGGTGGCTGGCCGCGTCGCTGGTCGCCGGCGCCTGCGTGGTGGTGAGCGCCTGCGGGTCCTCTTCAACGTCCGGAGGCACGGCCTCGGCCGCCACGCACGCCCCGCTGGTCATCGGGATGTCCCTGCCTCTGACCGGGCCGGTGGCCGACGTCTCGAAGTCCGGCTACGAGGGGTATCGGCTGTGGGCGGCCAAGGTCAATGCGGCGGGCGGACTGCTCGGGCGCAAGGTCAAGCTCAACGTGCTCGACGATGGCTTCGACCCCAACCAGAACGCCTCGAACTACCTGCGGCTGATCACCCAGCAGAAGGTCGACCTGCTGCTCGGCACCTTCTCGTCCCTGCTCAACGCCCCGGCGTCGGCCGTGGCCGCCCGCCAGCGGATGCTGTACATCGAGCCCTCCGGCGGTTCGACCTCACTGTTCACCCGGGGCTTCAAGAACCTGTTCTTCGCCCAGCCGGGGACGACCGCGACCGAGCCTGACCGGTTCGTGCAATGGATCACCTCGCTGCCGGCGAGCAGCCGGCCCAAGACCGCCGCCTACATCACCGCCGACGACCCGAGCGCCAGCCCGGTCGTGGCCGCGTTCAAGCCCAAGCTGCAAGCGCTCGGCATCAAATCGGTGTACGACAAGACCTATGACCCGAACACCTCCAACTTCGACACGGAGGCTTCGGCGGTCGCGCAGGCGAAGCCCGACCTGGTCATCCAGGGAGCGGTGGCGAGCGACGGCGCCCAGTTCGTGCAGTCGCTGCAGAAGCTGTCCTTCAGCCCGAAGATCCTCTTCCAGACCAACGCCCCGGCGGACGCCACCTACGCGTCGGCCATCGGCGGGGCCCATGGCGCCGACGGCATCTTCACCGCCGAGGCCTGGAGCCCGGACGCGACGTTCCCGGGCAACGCCACCTTCGTCTCGGCATACACCAAGATGTTCGGTCATCCGCCCTCCGAGGACGCCGCCAACTCCTACACCGCTGGCCAGGTGCTGGCGGCCGCCGTCACGGCGGTGGGCCGCATCGACCAGCAGGCGCTGCAGACGTGGCTTCACTCGCATACCGTGAGCAGCATCGTCGGGCCCCTGCGGTGGAATGGCGCGGGAGATCCCGAGGGCAGCCTGCTGCTGGCCCAGTGGCAGCACGGGGCGCTGAAGATCGTCGCTCCGGCGAGCGTCGCAACGAGCCGCAGCATCATCAACCCCAAGCCGACCTGGGCCCACTGATGACCCAGTTGGTTCAGACGCTCATCTTCGGGGCGCTGCTCGGCGGCGTGTACGCCCTCATGGCCACGGGGTTGACACTCACGTTCGGTGTCATGCGAATCGTCAACATGGCCCACGGCGCCTTCCTCATCCTGTCGGCCTACCTGTGTTACAGCCTGTGGTCGCACTTCGGCGTCGACCCGATCGTGGGCACGTTCATCGTCACCATCCCCCTCGCGCTGGTGGGGGTCCTGCTCTACAAGCTGGTCATCGAGCGCGCCCAGCGGATCGATCCGGGACTCACCATCGTGGCCACGTTCGCGCTGGCGATCATCGCCGAGGCGGCGGTCGCGCTGGCGTGGGGGCCGAACCCGACCGAGACGACCCCGCGGTACTTCAACCAGGCCATCCACCTCGGCTCCCTGGTCGTCCCCAACGCGCAGCTGTACGCGTGTCTGCTCAGCCTCGGAGTCACCCTCGCGCTCCAGGTCGTCGTCCGCCGGACCTGGCTCGGGCACGCGATCACGGCGGCGTCGGAGAACGTGGAGGGCGCGCGCCTGGTCGGCGTCGAGCCCGCCCGGGTCGGGATGTGGATCTTTGCCATCGCGACGGCGAGCACCGCATTCGGCGGTGGCGCCCTGAGTTTCCTGTACCAGTTCACTCCCGATTCGCAGGACGTGTGGATCGGGATCACGCTGAGCGTCGTCATCCTCGGCGGGCTGGGCAGCATTCCCGGCGCTCTCGGTGCCGGACTGCTGCTCGGCCTGACCGAGGCGGCCACGTCGACATACGTCTCCGTGCGCTGGGCCACGGCCGTGCCGACGCTCCTCATCCTGATCGTGCTGACGATCCGCCCCCAGGGACTGTTCACGCGCATGACACGCCAGGACATGGTCGCGTGAACCCGAAGATTCTCCGCCGGGCAGCACTGACGGCCGCGCTCGCTGCCCTGGCGGCCTACCCGCTGCTTTCGAACAGCGCCTACTACCAGAACATGCTCATCCTGACGTTCCTGCTGGCCATCGGCGCGACCGGCTGGAACATCATGGGCGGCTACGCCGGCTACATCTCCCTCGGCAGCAGCGCATTCATCGGCCTGGGCGCCTACACGACGGGGATCCTCGCCGTCCGCGACGGGGTCTCTCCCTTCCTCGGGTGCCTGCTCGGCGGAGTGGTGTGCGCGGTCGCCGCCGCCCTGCTCAGCCTCGTGACCCGCCGGACCCGCGGCATGTACTTCGTGATCGTCACCTTCGCGGCCCTGCAGCTGCTCGCCGTGGTGGCGACGACGTGGAGCAGCCTGACCAAGGGAAGCCAGGGCCTGGCGCTGCCGATTCCCACCTGGAGCCTGACGTATGCCTACTGGCCGTTCTACTACTCGCTGCTGGCGCTGCTGGTGATCTCCGTGGCGGTGTCGGCCTGGGTGAGGCGCAGCAAGCTCGGCCTCGGCCTGTTCGCCATCCAGGATGACGAGGAGAAGGTGACTGGCCTCGGCGTGCGGACGGGCGTCTACAAGATGATCGCCTTCGTCCTCGGCGGCACGTTTCTGGGGATCGCCGGCGGCATCTACGCCTATGACGTGACGTTCCTGAACACCAGCGCCGTCTTCGACATCGTCACCAGCATGCTGATCGTGCTCTCCGCGCTGCTCGGCGGTCGCGGCACGGTCTGGGGCCCGGTGCTCGGCGCCTTCATCATCGAGCCCCTCGCCAACTTCACGACCACCAACCTCGGTGGCGCCAACTCCGGCTCGATCCGGCTGTTTCTCTTCGGCGGCCTGCTCGGTGCCGTCGTCCTGTTCCTCCCGCGCGGTGTCCTGCCGAGCATCGCCGCCCGGCGCCGGCGCGCCGCGACACAGGGCCGTCCCGCGACGGCCGGGCCGCAGGCGAGCAACAGCGAGCACCGCCCTATGCCGGCGATGGTGGCGTCGGCGGATGGAGGATCCGCCGGGGGCGGCTCCCCCGTCCTTGAGGTTGCGCAGCTCGTCAAGGCATTTGGTGGCGTGTGCGCCGTCGACGACGTCGACCTGGAGGTCGCCGCGGGGCGCGTGACGGGCCTCATCGGTCCCAATGGCTCCGGCAAGACCACGCTCTTCAACTTGATTGACGGGACGATCACCAGCCGCTCGGGCCGCGTCGCGGTCCGCGGACGGCCCCTCGAGCGGCGCGGCCGGCCGACCCGGGCGCATGCCGGGATCGGACGCACATACCAGCTCCCGCGCCTGTTTTCGAGTCTGACCGTCGTCGAGAACATCGTCCTCCCCGAGCAGGGGCTGTCTCTGCGCCGGCTGTTTCTCAAGCGGGTGACCAACGCGGAGCGAGAGCGGGCGACGGGACTTCTCGGCTCTCTCGGGCTGACCGCCTACGCCGACGTCAGCCCGGCCGAGCTCAGTTACGGTCAGCGCAAGCTGATCGAGCTCGCACAGGTCCTGTGGCTGGGCCCGGCGCTGGTCATGCTCGACGAACCGGCGGCCGGCATCAGCCCTGCCCTGAGCCGCCGGCTGGCCGACATGATCCGATCGCTGCACCGACAGGGCGTCGGCGTCCTGCTCGTCGAACACGACCTCGCCTTTTTGGCGAGCCTGTGCGAGGACGTGTACGTCATGTGCTCGGGCCGCATCATCGCCCACGGCACCGTGGAGGAGATCGGCACCGACAAGGCCGTCGTCGATGCCTACCTCGGCGACTCCGTGGCCCTGCTGCCGGTGGGGGCCACCCCATGATCGAGATCGAGGACCTGTGGGCCGGCTACGGCGGCCTCGACATCCTGCGCGGCGTCGACCTCCACGTGGCGGAGGGGAGCATCAACTGCATCGTCGGTCCCAACGGCGCCGGCAAGTCAACCGTCCTGAAGACGATCAGCGGACTTCTCTCGCCGCGCCGCGGTTCGATCGTCGTCGCCGGCGACGATCTGACGGGCCGTGCGCCCGCGGACCTGCTGCGCGCCGGCGTCGCCCAGGTCCCTCAGCGACACGGCCTCTTCGCTGGCCTGAGCGTCCGCCAGAACGTGCTCATGGGCGGCTATCTGATCCGCCGCCAGCGCAAGCGCCTCGAGCAACGCTACGAGACGTTGGCCGGGCTGTTCCCCCCACTCGCCGAGCGTCCCAACGTGTTGGCCGGGGCGCTGTCGGGCGGGCAGCGCCGCATGGTCGAGTTCGCCCGGGCGATGATGCTCGAGCCTACGGTCGTACTGCTCGACGAGCCGACGCTCGGCCTGGACCCGAACAGCCTGACCATCATCCGGGGCAGCGTCGAGACCATGAAGCAGGCGGGGACGACGATCCTGATGGTCGAGCAGAACGTCCGCTTCGGGCTCGGCTCTGGCCGATCACGCCACCGTGATGAGCGCGGGCCGCGTTGTGCTGAGCGGCCCGGCGTCCGAGTTGGCCGACCAGCCGTCGCTCATGGAGGTGTTCTTCGGCTCCGACACCGACGGCGCCGGCGCCGCGCCCCCACAGCGAGAGCCCGTGCCGGACGGGCGATGAGCTCAGGCGGCGATCGTCTGCCGAACCGGTTCCTTGCGCGCCTGCGCGCCGGCGAGCCGACCCTGCTGCTCGGCATCCGCACCAGTCGCACGACCGACGTCGTGCGCGTCGCCCACGCCACCGGTCACCACGGCGTGCTGATCGATCTGGAGCACGCGGCCATGTCGCTCGACGTCGCCGGCCAGATGTGCTGCACGGCCGCCGATCTTGGCCTGACCCCCTTTGTCAGGCTGCCGGAGCGCGATTACGGTGCGGTCGGGCGCCTGCTCGACGCCGGCGCCCACGGCATCATCGCCCCGCGCATCGAGACGGCCGACGAGGCGCAGACCGTCGCCCGGGCGTGCCGGTTTCCCCCGCGCGGGCAGCGCTCGCAGGTGGCCACCGCTCCGCAGGCGGGGATGCGGCCCACCTCGGCCTCAGAGCTCAACCCGATCCTCGACGCCTCCACGATCGTCCAGATCCTCGTCGAGACGCCCGCCGGCATCGCCAACGCCGACTCGATCGCCGAGCTCCACGGGGTCGACATGCTGGCGATCGGCGTCAACGACCTCACCGCCGAGCTGGGCGTACCGGGACAGCACTCAGATCCGCGTGTGCATGACGCCATCGCCGTGGTCGCGGCCGCCTGCCGGCGCCACGACAAGCTCCTGATGGTCGGCGGGATCGGAGACCTCTCGGTCATGGCCTCGCTGGTGGGTCTCGGCGTCTGCCCGCTGTATCTGTCAGGGATGGACACGGATCTCCTGTTCGCCGAGGCGCGGGCGCGGGTGGGCCGGTTCCTCGCCGCACACGCGAGTCGGGACCAGACCCCCACCGTAAAGGAGCCGTCGTGACCCCAGCCTTCGCCGTGACCACCCCCATGCGCGACGCCGAGACCAACACCGCGCCGCGCTTCGATGTCGAACCGGGAAGCTGCGACTGCCACGTCCACGTGTTCGAGGCCGGCTATCCCCATGTCGCCGAGCCGCTCTACACGTTTCCCGACGCCACCCTGGAGCAGTATCAGCGCGTCGCTTCGCGGCTGGGATTCGAGCGGATGGTGCTCGTCCAGCCGAGCTACTACGGCACCGACAACCGCCTGCTGCTCGACGTCCTCGGTCGCGTCGGGTCATCCTGCCGGGGGGTGGTCCAGATCGACGAGGACCTGCCCGACGCAGACCTCGACCGCTTCCACAAGCTCGGCGTCCGGGCGGTACGGCTCGATCTGTTCGCGCGCGCGAGCTGGCCGGTTGCCGAGATCCACGCCTACATCAGCCGCATGGCGGCACGCGTGAGGCGGCGCGGCTGGCATCTGCAGTTCTATAGTCCGGGAACCGTCGTCCGCGACCTCCTGCCCTTCCTCGCCGAGCTCGAGGATCCGTTCGTCATCGACCACATGGGCTACATGCTCGAGGCCGACGGCCTGACCGGCTCCGACTTCGAGGATCTCCTTGCCGTGCTGCAGCGCGGCACTTGCTGGATCAAGCTGTCGGGGCCCTACCGCATTGCCAAGGAGCAGCCGCTGTCGTCGGTGCAGCCGATCGGCGCAGCCCTCGTCCAGGCGCGCCCGGACCGGCTGATCTGGGGCTCTGACTGGCCGCATCTCCCCAATGGGCAACGGGATACCGGCGAGCTTGTGAACCTGCTCGCCGACTGGGCGCCGGATGCGCAGGACCGTCACCGCATCCTCGTCAACTCACCAGACGCACTGTTCTTCTCTCACTGAGGCCGAAACGCGCCCACCTCCACGACTGAACCCCGGGTGTCAGCCTCCTCTCCAGTTTCAACTTATACCGCAAACGAAGCCTTCATGAGGCCCTGGGTCGTGCTGCATACTCGCCCGCCGCAAGCCGGAACCGACGGAAATGGGAGGAGCGAAATGCGGATGACCGAGCATGCCGTGGTGATCGCCGGAGGAGGTCCGGCGGGGATGATGCTGGCGGCTGAGTTGGCGTTGGCGAAGGTTGATGTCGCGGTCTTCGAGCGGCGTCCGGATCACGTCCTCGTCGGCTCACGGGCCGGCGGTTTTCACTCGCGCACGATCGAAGTGCTCGATCAGCGTGGGGTCGCTGACCGGTTCCTCGCGGAGGGTCAGGTGGCTCAGGTCGCGACGTTCGCCACGACCGTGTTGGACATGAGCGACTTCCCGACACGTCATCCGTACTCGCTCGGAATCTGGCAGAACCAGATCGAGCGGATCATGGCCGCGTGGCTCGCCGAGCTGCCGGTGCGGATCTATTACGGATGTGAGGTGACGGGCTTCACGCAGGACGACGCCGGCGTCGACGTCGAGTTCTCCGACGGCCAGTCGCTGCGGGCGCCGTATCTCGTCGGGTGCGACGGAGGACGCAGCGTCATCCGTAAAGCCGCTGGGATCGACTTCCCGGGGTGGGATCCGACGAGGAGCAATCTGATCGCCGAGGTCGAGCTGACCGAGGAACCGCCGCGCGGTGTCCGTCACGACGCCACCGGCGTCCACGGCCTCCACACGATGGAGGATGGGACGACGGTCCGGGTCGTCGTGACCGAGCAGCAACTCGGGCCGAGCGGCGAGCCCACACTGGGCGATCTCAGCCAGGCGCTCATCGCCGTCTACGGGACCGACTTCGGGATCCACAACCCCACGTGGATCTCAAGGTTCACCGACATGACTCGTCAGGCAGCCGCCTACCGCGCGGGACGAGTCCTACTCGCCGGCGACTCGGCACACGTCCACTACCCGGCGGGTGGACAGGGCCTCAGCCTCGGTGTGCAGGATGCGGTGAATCTGGGATGGAAGCTGGCTCAGGTGGTCAACGGGACCTCCCCGGAGAGCCTCCTCGATACCTACCAGGACGAGCGCCATCCGGTCGCTGCCCGCGCGCTTCGGTACACGATGGCTCAGACCGTGCTCCAGCGCCACGACGAGCGCATCAAGGCCGTGGTCGATGTCGTGTCAGAGCTGGTGAGCATGGACGAGCCTCGCAAACGGCTGGCCGGGATCAGCTCCGGGCTGGACATTCACTACGAGCTCGGCGAGGGACATCCGCTGCTCGGACGCCGTATGCCCGATCTGGACCTCGTGACCGCCAACGGCCCGCTCCGAGTCTTCGAGCTGCTGCACGACGCCGAGCCGGTGCTGCTCAACCTCGGTGAGCCCGGCAGCATTGACATCGCTCGATGGGCCGACCGGGTCCAGCTGGTCGACGCTGAACATGTCGGCCCGTGGGAGCTTCCGGTACTTGGCGCGGTCACCGCTCCCACTGCCGTGTTGATCCGGCCCGACGGATACGTCGCCTGGGTCGGGGACCCAACCCATCTCGGGCTCCCTGAAGCGCTGACCATCTGGTTCGGACCTCCCGCTGTGGCATAGCCACCAGCTTCCACGATCAACCCGCGAGCAGCGCCCTCGCGATTGACGTCGGCGCGGGCGCCTGCCTCACCCGTCCTGTGCGGGCACGCTCCGGGGGAGACCGAAGTGGGGGAAGACGCTGCTGTCGGCAAAAAAGGTGATCTCGGCGATCTTGCCGCCGGCAAGGGTGAGCACGAGCAACCCGTAGGGGCGAGCGATGTCGGTGTGCGGGCACGGGACGTAGCAGCCGAAGGCAGGCTGACCGTTGGCCCGGGTGGGAACGATTCGCAGCGGGCCCCCGCGCCGCACCGCCCGATCGTAAAGGAACCGCCCGATCGCCTCCCCTCCCTGGTATTCGTATGGCTCGGGCGGCATCGTCAGCCAGGCATCGCCGGTGAGCAGCGCGACGATCGCATCGACGTCGCCCTCTTCCATCGCGTTGGCGAATTGCCCGACGACCTCGCGCTCGCGCCGCGAGTTGGGCAGCGGCGCTCGTTCCCGCGCGGCAGCCGGCAGACGGCTCTCCAGGCCGGTACGGGCGCGTCGCAGCAGGCTGTGCACCGCGGCTTCACTCGTGTCGAGGATCTCGGCGACCTCCGCGGCGCGGAAGCTGAGCACGTCGCGTAGGACGAGGACCGCCCGCTGCTGGGGCGGGAGGTGCTGGAGGCCGGCGACGAACGCGAGGGCCGTCGCTTCCTTGTGCTCGTACCGGACCTCGGGCCCAGGGGCTTCGTCGGCAATCCCCTCGATGAGCACGTCCGGGTAGGGCTCGATCCAGATCGGCTCGGTCATGCGGCTCGGCGTGGGCGGCTCGGTCATGAGGCGCTGCGGCCGGCGCGCGTTCGCTCGGAGCGCGTCAAGCGAGCGGTTGGTGGCAATTCTGTAAAGCCAGGTCCGGATCGACGCCTGCTCGGTGAACTGGTCGAGCCCGCGCCACGCGGCCAGCAGGGTCTCCTGGACCAGGTCCTCTGCGTCCTGGGTCGAGCCGACGATTCGGTAGCAGTGCAGCTGCAGCTCATGCCGGTAGGGCTCGGTGAGCTCGCGGAACGCGTCCTCGTCTCCGGCGCGAGCCAGCGTGAGCGCGGTTCCGGTCACGTTCGCATCCTCGCATTGACGTCTCCGTTCCAAGCCATCACGAGTACAGACGTCGCCCGCCGCCCAGATTCGTCGGTCAATTTCGCGACATCGCGACGCCTACAGGGGTGATGACCACAACGGAGCAACACCGGGTGAGTCAACCAACCCCCCAACCAGTAGGAGGATGTAATGGACATCGCAGATCGAGTCGTTCTCGTCACCGGGGCCAATCGCGGTATCGGCCAGGCGCTCGTCGAGGAAGCCCTGAGGAGAGGCGCGAAAGGGGTGTATGCCGGGACGCGCCGGCCCCTGGCCCATGTGGATCCACGCGTCACCCCCGTGCTCCTGGACGTGACCGACGCGGCGCAGACCACGGCAGCGGTCGACAGCGTCGACTCGCTCGACCTCCTCATCAACAACGCCGGCCTGGCGGCTTACGATGACCTCAGCGACCGTGCCGTGCTCGAACAGCATCTCGCCGTCAACCTGTTCGGCCCGTACGACGTGACGCAGGCGTTCCTGCCATTGCTGACCCGGTCTCAGGGGGCTATCGCCAACGTTCTGTCGGTGGCGGCCCTCGCCTCGTTGCCGGTCATTCCGGCCTACTCGATCTCGAAGGCGGCCGCATTCTCGCTCTCACAGTCGCTGCGCGCGCTATTGGCCGGACAGGGCGTGAGCGTCCATGCCGTCCTCACCGGTCCCGTGGACACCGAGATGTCACGGGACCTCGAAGTACCGAAGGCTTCGCCGCAGTCCGTTGCCCGGGGCATCTTCGACGGACTCGAGAACGGCGAGGAGGAGATCTTCCCCGATCCCATGTCCGCGGCGCTGGCCGAGAGTTGGCGAAGCGGCCCGGTCAAGTCGATGGAACGTGCGAATGCGGCGTTCGTTCAAGCAGCGGCCGTCCTGTCATGAGAAACATGACCAGTCACACGACCGCAACGTGTGAAGAGTGGCTCGCCGGACGGCTTGAGCTGCTCCAGGCGCAGAAAGCGCTGACACGACGGAGCGATGAACTGGCGCGGTGGCGGCAGGACCCGCAGCGGATGGGTTGGCGCTTTCCGTGGGCGTCTTCGTTGGGCAGCGACTTCAACCATGACTTCGGGGTGACGCACACCGGAGAGGAGTGGCAGTCGGGAACTGTCGAGTACAACTTCCGCCAGACGGACTTCCGGCCTGCCGAGGAGAGTCCGTACTCGCCGAGTTTGCGTCGCGGGTGGGAACGGGACTTCGCCACATACCGGCGAGAGGGACCCGGCGTGAGCGCGTTCGCTCTGGAGGATGGCGTGGTGTACCGCACCTACTCGTCGTATGAGCGCGGGGTCGACGGCATCTGGGGTATGTGCCAGTGGCTCGATCGGGCGCCACTCGGTCGCAACGAGACCGGCTTCTGGTGGCGTCGCCACGACGAATACGACCGGCCGACGGCGGGCAATCGTGGAGGCGCCCGCGCGGAGAACCATCATGAGTAACGGGTCGGGCGGCACCACTGTCGTCGTCGGCGCCAGCCGGGGCTTGGGGCGCGGGATCGCTTGCGCGTTTGCCGAGGGCGATGCTCCGGTTGTCGCGGTCGCCCGGACCGGGCCGGCGCTTGCGGAATTGGCGAGTTCCCACGCGAACCTGCGGACGCAGGTCGCGGATGCGGCCGACGCGACGGTGGCAGGCAGCCTCCTTGATCGCTATGAGCCGGCGGCCGTCATCGTCGTGGCCGGCGCCACGCCACTGATGCGTCCGCTGCAGCACCAGACGTGGGAGACGTTCTCGGTCAACTGGCACACGGATGTCCGGATTGCGTTCCACTGGCTGCGCGAGGCCCTGCTCAAGCCGCTGCGGCCCGGCAGCAGGGTGGTCGTGGTCAGCAGCGGCGCCGCGGTCGCCGGTTCACCGCTCAGCGGTGGGTACGCCGGCGCGAAGGCCACCCAGCGCTTCATCACGGGGTACGCCCAGGACGAGGCCGATCGCGCGGGTCTCGGCATCACCTTCACCGCAGTGCTGCCCCAGATCACGGCGCTGACCGACCTTGGCCGGCCGGCGGTCCAGGCGTACGCGGCTCGCGGTCACCAGTCCGAGGAGGAGTACCTCCGATCGATGGGCGAGCCGCTCACCCCGGTTCTCGCCGGCGCGGCTCTGGTCGAGCTGGTAGCAGCAGATGCCGCGACGGTCGCCTCCGGGTACCTGCTGACCGGCGCCGGGCTGCAGAAGCTCCCGTGACCCCGGCCCGGCGCGGCCTCGTCACAGCGATCAGGCGGTCGTCTGCTCGGCTTCGATGACCAGGGTCAGCAGAGACGCTCGAGCCAGCTCGGCATCCACCACGTGCGCGTGCCGAGCAGTTCCATGACCGCGGGGACGAGGATCATCCGGATCACGGTCGCGTCGATCAGGATCGCGACGGCGAGGCCGAGGCCGAACACATCGAGGATCCGCAGCGGGTCATTGACCACGAAGGACCCGAAGACGGAGATCATGATCGCCGCGGCAGCGATGATGACCTTGGCGGTGCTCGCCAGACCGTTGACCACGGCGGGCGCCGCGAAACGCTGGACGGTCGCGATCACCCGGTTGATCGAGGCGACGGGAAGCGTGTCGGACTGCTCGTCGAACTGGACGGTGGCGTAGGCGAGGGTGTGGTCGGCACTGATCTGGTGGTCGGCGCGGGCGCTCAACGGACTGACGACGCCGGAGACGTGCGGCAACGGCGAGACGGCCCGGACCAGCCGGTCGATGCGATTGGCGTTCGCCGCGGATTGGACGGAGCTAGCTCTGCGCCACGATCTGGGCGCTGTCACCCGCCTGGGCGGGGAAGCACTTGGCCAGAAACGCCTGCGCCTGACCGGAGGGCGAGTTGCTCTGAGAGAAGCTGTTGGAGAGATGGCCGCCCACGACCGTTGAGGTGGCGATGACGGCTACGAGTGTCGCCGTCCAGATCGACAGCACGCGCCGGCGATGGTCAAAACAGACGGCAGCCAAACGACCAAGACCGTTCAGGTCACGGGGTTGAGGTGAGGAGAGAGGAATTCATGGGCGTGAAATCTACCAGAAAGAATTCACTTCCGTGAAATACGTTCTAGACTGCGGTCCCGATGCCTCACCCAAAGGCGCCCTCATGAGCCCGGCCGGCCGTCGTCCAGGCCCCCAGAAGACCCGCGCGGCGATCACCGACGCAGCGCGTGCGGAGTTCACGGCCAACGGCTACTCGAACACGACGATCCGCTCGGTCGCCCGGGCCGCGGAGGTCGATCCCGGCCTCGTGTACCACTACTTCGGCGACAAGGCGCAGCTGTTCGCCGCGACGTTGGACCTGTCGTTCGACCCCCGGACCGTGGGCGAGACCGCCATGCCCGGCAACGCCCCGTTTGACGGGACCCGGTTGGCCGAGCGGTTTCTGGCCGAGTGGGAGCGCAGCGACCCACCGGGGGAGGCGTTCATCGCGATGGCCCAAGCCGCCGCCGGCTCGCAGGAGGCCTCTCGCGCGATCCGCGAGTTCCTGGCCGCACGCATTCGCATCTCACCCCCACGGGCAGACCTGCAGGACTCCTGGGGCCAACGCCGCGCAATGGTCGCCTCGACGCTGATCGGGACCGCGTGGTCACGATGGATCCTGCGCGTCGAGCCGCTCGCCTCAGCCCCTCGCGACGTGATCGCCGGGTGGCTGGGACCCACCCTGGACTGCTACGCGACCGACCCCGAGTTCAGCACCGAGGAACCGCTCGGTGCATCGATGCAGCCGCGATGACGGGCCCGACGCCCGTCGTCTTCCTGCACGGCCTCGGACGCACACCGGCTGACTGGAACGGGGTCCGAGCGCAACTCGCACCCTTCGGCGAGGTTGTGACACCCCACGTCCCGAGCGCGCCGAAGCGAGCCCTTGACGTCCTCGACGAGGTGATCTCCCCCGGCTCCATCGTGGTCGGCCATTCCATGGGCGGCATCCTCGCCATGCGCCTGGCCAAGACCCGGCCCCGGCCGCTCACGGCGGTGATCCTCACCGGCTGCTTCTTCGCTCCCGCCCGCAACGGACGCGCGCTCACCGCCACCGTCACCGACTACGCCGCTCACCGCATCGCGTTCCTCAGGGCGTCACGCACCAAGCGAGCCCAACCAGCCGGCTCGGGGTCGCTTCGGCCGCTCGCCTCGCTGCTGCGCCTCGCCGTCGTCCCGAACGGCCTGGAACGCGCACTGACGAACGTCACGCCGGCGGTGCTCCTCATGCACGCCCGCGATGACCACCACGTGCCGATCGACTTCGCGATCGCCGCCTGCGCGCGTGAACCCACATGGTCGTTTCGCATTCTGGACCACGGGGGCCACCACGCCCACCTCACGGAGCCGGGCGTGTGGGCCGACACTGTGACGTCGTGGCTACGGAGCGATCTCGGCCGCGCGTAGCTGCCGACCCCGTCAACCCTCGGGCGCGCTGGGCAGGATCCGCGTCAGGCTGTCGGCGACCTCTTCGTGGTTGCTGCGCAGGTGGCGGGTCATCGCCGCGCGCAGCCCCTCGGCATCACGCGCCGCAGCGGCGGCGAGCAGCCGCTCGTGGCGCTCACGCGGGCTATGGGTGAACAGCACGTCGGTCTCCATGTAGACGATGCGGATGTACCGCTCGGCCGCGTGCCACAGCTGGGTGATCAGCCGCTCCAGCCGAGCGGTCAGAACGGGTGCCATGAGCGCGGTGTGAAACCCGTTGTGCGCTTCCCAGAACGGATCGCGAGTCCGTGGCCGCGGCCGACAGGAGCTCGAAGTGGCGCTCGAGTGTCTCCAGGTCGGCGTCGGTCAGCTCGGCGGCGGCGCGGCCGAGCGCGTCGACCTCGACGAGCTCGCGCAGCCGGTAGATCTCCTCCAGCTCGCTCAGGTCCAGCGGCGCGACGACGGCGGTCCGGCCGGGCCGCAGCAGAATGAGTCCCTGGCCGGAGAGTCGCTGAACCGCCTCGCGCACCGGGCTGTGGCTGACACCGAGATCGGAGGCCAGGTCGGAGATCGAGAGCGTCTCGCCCGGCCGCAGCCGACCTTCGAGGATCGCCCGGCGCACGGCGTGACCGACCCGGTCGACGAGCGACTGCGACTCGGGAAACAGCCGCGCGATGCCCGTTCTCGTCCTCACGCCGTGATCTCCCGATGTCGTCAGGCCAGCGGAGCGGTCTCGGGAGGCAGCCGTAGGTCCAGCGGGGTTCCCGGATCGAACTGTCCGGAGAAGCTGCGGCGATGCAGCTCCGCCGCGTCGACGCCGTCGCGCCACGCCGCCAGCAGGCGTTCCGGATCGACGTTGACGCCGATCGGGTTGACCTTGAATTCGGGCGCCGTCCGCATCCACTCGGTGGAGGCCGCCCAATCGCCGAAGTTGTCGGCCTGCAACTCGACGCTGTTGCCGTCGGGATCGACGTAGTACAGGGACGTCGTCAGCCCGTGATCCAGGCACGCGTGGGGACGAATGCCCTCACCCTTGAGCCGGTCGTAGGTGTCGAGCAGCTCGCCGATGTCGGCGTACTCGAACGCCAGATGGTGCATGCCCGTGTGGGGGATCTTGTCCGGGTCGTCGCTCAGTGCCGGATGGGCGAGCAGGGCCACACGGTGGTTGGCGGCGTCGTTGGTCATCCATGCGCCGAACTGGCTGTGATGGTTGGTCGTCATCCCGACTACCGTCCCATACCAATCGATCATCTCCTGCACCCGGTTGGTCTTCAGCGTCACGTGGTGCAGGACCGGACGTGGCGTCGCATCTGAACTCATGGGCTCCCCTCTCTCATGGGTGGTCAGGATCCGCCCCTGCTGCGCCTCACGACACCGTCGCGCGGGCGCCGGCGCCGATGAACGAGTGCGACATCGACCCGATGCCCTCGATCCAGCTGTCCAGCTGGTCACCGGGTGACAGATACCGAGGCGGGGTTCGGCTCATGCCGATGCCGCTGGGTGTCCCGGTGAAGATCACGTCGCCGGGCACCAGCTCGAGCACCGAGCTCAGGTAGGCGACGAGCGTTCCGATCGACAGGAGCATGTGCGAGCTGCGGCTGCGCTGCATCTCCTGGCCGTTGAGCCGGCAGACGAGCTCGAGGTCGTCGGGATCGGCGAACTCGTCGGGCGTGACCAGCACCGGGCCCAGCGGCGCAAAGCCGGCCAGCGACTTACCCAGACTGAACTGGGGGGTGCTCTGGGGCCGCCACTGGATGTCGCGGTCGGAGAGGTCCTGGCCGATGGTGAGGCCGGCGACGACATCCCACACCCGCGTCGCGGGCACGTCCCGGGCCGGCATCCCGATGATCACCGCGATCTCGATCTCCCAGTCGACGGCGTCCGTCGACAATGGGATCGCGTCGAACGGGGCCGCCACCGCGGTCGACAGCTTGGGGAACACCAACGGCACCTCCGGCACCTCCATGCCCGACTCGGCCCCGTGATCGGCGTAGTTGACGCCGATCCCGAAGATCTGTCGCGGGCGTGGCGACGGGGCGCCGAGGCCGCCGCGCCGGATGGTGACGGGCTCGGTGGAGTGCGGATTGCGCATGCACGTGAGGACGTCGTCCCACGCGCGCAGGGCACGAGCGGGATCGGCCGGGATCCGGCCGCCGCTGGCGGCGTGCACGTCGACGCCGGTCGTCCCATCCAGCTCGTCGTCCGGCCCGGCCGCGATCACGGTCAGCCGACCCTCGTGATTGGCGAATCGCATGCCCTCTCCTCTGACTCGGCGACCAGACTACAGGATCGATTTGCGTTAATCGATAGTCTTCACCTCGCCGTGAGAGGAGAGGAATGAGCTCACTGCAGCACGAGGACAGCGCGGCGCCGCCGCGTCAGCGGGCCCGGGCCGAGCTGGTCGGCAGCATGGTGCGTCCCGCCGAGGTGATCGAGGCGTTTCGCCGGGTCTTTCCCAGCCGCGACGCGCTCGGAGAGGCGCCGCGGGGAAAGGGCACCGCGGAGGACCGCAACCATCTGGCCGAGGTCAGCACGGCCGCGATCGCCGCGCTCGTCAAGCGCCAGGCGGACGCTGGCGTCGACGTCGTCGTCAACGGCGAGTTCAACCGCTGGACGTGGTGGATGGGACTCTACGGAGCGCTGGAGGGATTCGCTATGGATCGCGAACCGATCGTCGCCCGCGACGGCCGTGGCGGCACCCGCACGCTCTACGTGCCGCGCATCGACCGGCCGGTTCGCCGCGCCGCCAATCCGGCCGCCGAGGAGGCGCGGGTACTCGCGTCGATCACCGAGCGGCCGTTCAAGGTCACGCTCCCGGCAGCCTCACGCGAGCTGACCTTCTGGGGTCGTCCCGTGCTCGGGCCCGAGGTCTACGCCGCCGGCATCTACGACGACCCCGACGAGGCGTTCGCCGAGCTCCTCGCCGTGGAGCGATCGCTCGTGGACGAGGTGGTGGCCGCCGGTGCCCCGTACGTGCAACTCGATTATCCGGCCTACACCCACGCGGCCGACCCGGCCTGGCTGAAGGTCTTTCGCGACGGCGGTGTGGGCCGCGACGCATTGGTCGACCGCTCGATCACGATCGACAACGCGATGATCGCCAACGTGCCCGATGCGGTGACCACGGGACTGCATTTCTGCCGCGGCAACGTCGGCGACAAGTTCCTGGCGTCCGGCCCCCTGGACCCGGTGGCCGAGAGGGTGTTCGGCGCGCTGGACTACGACGTGCTCCTGATCGAGTGGTCAGACCCCGACCGCCACGGCGGCTTTGAGGCATTGCGCTTCGTGAGGCCGGGGACGACGGCGGTGCTGGGGATCGTTGACACCAAGAGCCGCGCGGTGGAGACCGAGGACGAGCTGCTGGCCAAGCTCGACGAGGCCTCGCGCCACATCGACACCGCCCAGCTGGCCATCTCCCCTCAGTGCGGGTTCTCCTCCGCGGTCGGGATCAACGACGCCGAGGACATCCAGTGGCGCAAAATCGACGTCATGTGTCGGGTCGCCGACCGGGTGTGGGGGCGGGCGCAGCCAGCGATCAAGACAGTGCGATGAACGGCGCCCTGCCTGGCCACACCCAGGTGCTCATCGCCGGCGGCGGTCCTGTCGGCCTCGCCGCGGCGGTCGAGCTCGGACGGCGCGGGATCGAGTGTGTGGTGATCGAGCCGCGAGCCACGGTGTCGCACGCCCGGCCGCGCTGCAAGACGATCAGCATCCGCTCGATGGAGCACCTGCGGCGTTGGGGTATCGCCGATCGCCTGCGCGAGCGTGCGCCGCTGCCCGTCGCGTGGTCGCAGGACATCGTCTTCTGCACGTCGCTGGTCGGATACGAGCTGTCGCGCTTCAGCGGCGTCCTCGGACTGACGCCTGAGGACGGACGGTCGGCCGAGACCGGTCAGCAGGCTCCCCAGTATGTGCTGGAGGAGCTGCTGCGCGATGTCGCCGGCGAGTCCCCGTCGGTGACGTTGGCCACCGGCCGGCGGGTGACCGGGCTCGAGCAGGACGATGACGCGGTGCGCGTCGCCGTGACCGACGAGGGCGGGAACCGGTCGGTGATCTCCGCCGTCTACGTCCTCGGCTGTGATGGTCCGCACAGCGCGGTGCGCGCCGCCATCGGTGCCGACTACGTCGGCGAGCATGCCCTGCGACCGAACTTCGGGATGGTCTTCCACGCGCCCGAGTTGCTGCGCCGGACCGCTCACGGCCCGGCGGTCCAGATACTGGATCCTCAACCGGGCTGCGCCGTCGCTCATGGGGCCGATCGACCTGCACGGCACGTGGTGGATCATCGCCTTCGGGGTCGATCGCGCGACGGGCGAGCGCAACGCGCGGGCGATCATCGACGGCTCGGCCGGAACGCCGGTCGACGCGACCGTGCTGTCGCACGATCCCTGGACGGCACGCATGCAGCTTGTCGACCGCGCCCGCGACCGCCGGGTGTTCGTCGCCGGGGACGCGGCCCACCTCAATCCGCCGTTCGGCGGGCACGGGCTGAACACCGGGCTCGGCGATGCCGTCGACCTCGGATGGAAGCTCGCCGCTGTCCTGCAGGGCTGGGGCGGACCAGCGCTGCTCGACAGCTACGAGGCCGAGCGCCGGCCGATCCAGACGCGCGTCATCGCCGCCGCGGCGGCCAACAACCGGGTGCTGGCGACCGACCTGCTCGACGATGACGCCGATGCGCCGGGCGAGACGGGAGTGCGCGCACGGCAGCAGGCCGATGTCAGGATCCAGGCCGCCAAGCGCGCCGAGTTCCATGCCCTCAGCCTCGTGCTCGATCTCGCCTACGAGGACTCGCCGGTGATCGTCGCCGACGGCCCCGGTCCGGTGCTGGGAGATGACGACGATCCGCTCACCGAGGTGCGTCCGGGCGCGCGGCTGCCCCACGTCTGGATCGCGCCCGGCCGGTCGATCTACGACGAGCTCGGCGGCGGCATGACGCTGGTCGCCCTCAGAGACGATTCGCTTCAGCCGTTGCAGGGTGTGGCCGACGAGCGCGGGGTACCTCTGCAGGTCGTCCGCCAGGACGGGGCGCTGCGTGATCGCTACGGTGCAGCGCTGATGCTCGTCCGTCCTGATCAGCACGTCGCCTGGGCCGCTGATCGGATACCCGGCGACGTCGCCGGACTGATAGACCAGGTCCGCGGTGCTCGTCCGAGTGGAGGTGGCAGATGACGCGCGTGATCGCCTTTGACGTCAACGAGACGCTGCTCGACCTGCGGGCTCTCGATGAGCCGTTCGAGCAGCTCCTCGGTTCATCGGCGCTGCGCGGCCAGTGGTTTGCGCAGATGCTTCAGCTGTCGTTCGTCGGAGGCCTGACCGGCGACTACGTCGACTTCACGACCGCGCAGCGCGCCGCCCTGCAGATGGTGGCCGCTCGCTGTGGACGATCACTCGGCGAGGACGCTGTCGTCGAGATCGTCGACCGGATGAGCTCGCTGCCGCCGCACGAGGAGGTACCGGGGGCGCTGGCGCGTCTGCGGGAGACCTCGCTGACGGTCGTGGCGTTGACCAACTCGGTGCAGCAGGTCGCCGAGGCCCAGCTGCGCAACGCCGGGATCGGGGGCAGCTTCGATGCCGTGATGTCCGCCGATACCGTCCGGGCACTGAAGCCGGCGGCCGCTCCCTACCACGCGGTCGCCGAGCGTTACGGCGTCCCGATCGGGGAGGTCCGGCTGGTCGCTGCCCATTCGTGGGACGTCTCGGGTGCGCTGGCGGCGGGCGCCACGGCGGCGTTCGTGGCCCGGCCGGGGATGGTGCTGAGCCCGCTCGGCCCCCACCCGGACATCGTCGAGACCGACGTCGCGGCGGCCGTCGAGCGCATCATCGAACGCGACCTCGGCTGACACACCGATCGAGGAGAGACATGACCGGACCCAAGGCTCGCGACTGGGCCGACACCTTCATCCCCCACGCCTTCGACGAACAGTTCGTCGACCTCGGTGAGATCCGCATGAACTACGCGACCGCCGGCGCCGCCGAGTCGCCGGCGCTGCTTCTCGTCCCCGCCCAGACCGAATCGTGGTGGGGCTATGAGCAGGCGATCGGACTGCTGGCCGAGCACTTCCAGGTCCACGCCGTCGACCTGCGCGGCCAGGGCCGCTCGACCCGGACGCCCGGCCGCTACACGCTGGACAACATGGGCAACGATCTGGTTCGGTTCATCGACCTCGTGATCGGACGGCCGACGATCGTCAGCGGCAACTCGTCCGGCGGGCGCGGCGGCCTGGCTGGCCGCCTACGCCAAGCCGGGCCAGGTGTGCGGGGTCGTGTGCGAAGACCCTCCGCTCTTCTCCTCCGAGCTCAATCCGGCGGTGGCGAGTCGATCCGTCAGGCCATCGGCCCGATGTTCGCCTCGGTGAGCAAGTGGCTGGGCGATCAGTGGTCGATCGGTGACTGGGCGGGCATGCAGGCCGCCATCCCCACCGAGCTTCCGCCGTACGTCCTGATCGCTCTGCAGCGGATGCGGATGGGCGCTCGCCTGACCGAAGCGCCGCCCGATGAGCCGCCGCAGAACATGAAGGAGTACGACCCGGAATGGGCACGCTCGTTCTGGAAGCGGCGCGGCCGGCGCTGGGTGCGATCACCCTCCGCATGCTCTCCAGCGTCAAGGTGCCGATGCTGCTCACCCATCACTTCCGAGAGATCGACGCCGATACCGGCGGCCTCATGGGCGCCGTCTCAGACCGCCAGGTGAGACGAGCCCGCGAGCTGGTCACCGCCGCCGGGCAGCTGTTCGAGGTGGTCGACCTTCCCGACATGGCGCACGCGATGCACGCCCACGAGCCTCAGCAGTTCACGACGACGATCGTCGACTGGGCGTCGCGTCTGAGCTCGTCTGGCCGAGTCGCCGCAGCTCGGCGACGCCCATCGGGCTACTGCGGAAGCTTCACCACGTCGAACCAGTACGTGGCGAGCTCGCGCATCACCTCGACGAGCTCGGCGTGGGTGACCGGCTTGACGATGAACGAGTTGGCCCGAGGCGATAGCTGCGCCGGATCTCCTCTTCGTCCCTGGAGGTGGTCAGCACGACGACCGGGATCTCGCGGAGGGATTCGTCGCTTTCGATCTCGGCCAGGGCCTCGCGGCCGTCCTTGCGGGGCATGTCGAGGTCCAGCAGGATGATGTCTGGCCGTTCGGGATGCGCCGAGCCGGCGCGGCTGCCGCAGCTCGTCGACGCAGTTCCTGGCCGTCGAGGACCAGCGGAACTCGCCGGCGGGCGGCTAGTCGCGGAACGTGTCCTGGGCCAGGTCACGATCGTCCCCGTCGTCGTCGGCCATCAGGATCGTGCGTCGGGCGGACCGACGGCTCGAGGCCATCCGCGCTCCGCCTCGAGGGTGGGGGTGAGGATGGTCTGGACGCTGCGGCGCAGCTCGTCGCGAGGGACGGCGAGGCCCTGTTGCGGACGGGGGGCAGCCGCGGTGACCAGGGCGACGACGACGTCGAACAGCCAGTCCGCGTCGAGGTCGACCTGGACGCGTCCGTTGCGCTGGGCGGCAGCCAGGTAGCGGCGAGCGGGGACCGGCTGCGGGCTTCCTCCTGGGGTCGGCCATTCGCCGTCGCTGAGGAGGTTGCGCTGGAAAAAGCGAGAGCGGTCTCCGAGATCCGCGAAATCCCACGAGTAGGTGACCACATGGACGGGGTCGGCGCCGTCAGTGGTGGCGGGGTCGGCGGAGGCGAGCGCCTGTCCGGT
>CAVYMP010000010.1:0-598155 GCA_963769565.1 uncultured Solirubrobacteraceae bacterium | reverse complement strand
GTCCCGCCGCTCGATCTGAGCCAGCAGTTTGACGTCGCCGACCTCGGCGACGAGGAGCGAAGGCGTTCGAGCAGGCGCTGGCCGAGTGACCGACGCGGTCCTGGTCGAACATGTTCGCGGGGTCGCGGCGGTGGTTGGCGTGGTCGCCGATGGGTGTCGGGCCGATGGAGTGCTTTGGCGCCTTTGCTGGTGTAGCCGGCCCTACGCCGCGACCGCGTGTCCTGAACCTCGGCTGGCTCCGGTGACGAGAACTGCTCGGTCTGCGACGGTCGTCGCTTCTCACCTCATGCGATTGGGTTAGCGAGGTCCTGAAGTCCCGCGGCGGAGAGCCGGTAGCCGGGCGCGACCGTCGCCGTGTCGGCTCGGACGAGCCCGACGAGCGCGGCGCCGGCGATTTCGGGAGTCAACGGCTCGCCCAAACCCTTGAGGAACTCCTCCTCGGAGACACCGCTTTGAGCGGCGTGCGCAGCTACCGCGAGCCGACCGAGGTCGGTCGAACCGGTGAGCCCGGGGTACACCGAGCTGAAGCCGATCTGCAAGCCCGCACCGTCGGCCTCGCCCCGGGCGTAGTCGGTGATGAAGCGCTGGGTGGCCTTGGCGCCCGCGTAGCCGCCGGCGATCGATGAGCCCCATAGCGCCGCGCCGCTGCTGATCGCAATCACCTTGCTCTGCGGTCGTAGCGGCTTGAGCAGGGCCTCTCTGACCCACTGGAAGGTGATGCGCACGTCGCTGTGCCAGTTCACGCAGAACGTCTCCCATGTCTGCTGCTGCAGTGGACGGAGCAATGGGGTCGCACCGGCAACGACGACGATGGCTCGGGGCTCGTAGCGGTCGATCAGGCGGCTCGGGACCGTCGGATCGGCCGCGTCGGCCACCTCGGATCGAATCAGGCTGTTGTGGTCTGCCAGTTCGTCGAGCGCCTGCGACGTGCGGGCGACGGCGATCACCGGTGTCCCGGCGTTGGCGAGCGCGGTGGCGATGCCGCGGCCGAGGCCGCGCGAAGCGCCGACCACGATGGTCGTCGCGTCGGAGAGATCGTCAGGGGTCATAGTTGTGCTCCTTGGTCGGGTCGGTGTGGCTCGCACCACTGCCCGCGCCTTGGTGGTCCTTATGGACAGAGATCCGCGTGGCTCGCATGACTCGCCGCGCCTTGGTGGTCCGTATGGAGAGAGATCCGCGAACGCACGCGGATCCATCGCGCACACGGAAAGAACTTTGGGGGGAGATCGAATCCGGCGACCGCCGCGGGCGCCGGAAGAAATTGTTCTCGGCGATCTCGCCGCCGCCTCGCGGCGCCACGACACTTATCGTTGTTCGGCGGACAGGTGTCGGCGGGTGGTTGGGACGATCCTTCGGTAGGGGCTCCCGGCCAGCCGGCGGTCCGAGCGGGCTCTCCTAGTGGTGTTTCTGGGACACGAGGAGCTGAGCGTGCTCGCGGCCGAGGCTCACCGCAGACGATCTCGGCGCGCCTGTACCGTCGCCTTCTTCGTCGAACTCGCTCGACGGCTCGTCACTCGCTGGCGGCGCCAATCACTCGCGCCGTAAGGTCGCAGCTCTCGGAGGGGGTGATCCGGGTGGAGGAACACTTTCGGGGTGGAGCGACGGATTTCGAGCGCTCGTTGGATCTTTGGCTGTGAGCGCGCCGGATAGGCCGGCGTAGACGACTCGCCGGAGGTTGTGATGAGCGAGCAGACGACAGGGAAGGTTGTGAGATCGACCGTCGGCGGTCGGGAAGCCCTGGAGCGCGGAGTGTTCCGGCTTGGCAGCTCGATGGTCAACTGGTACGCGGTCGATGGACGGCGGGCGGCTGACGGTCATTGACGCCGGGCTGCCCAAGCACGCCGACACGCTTGAAGCCGACTTGCGTTCGGTCGGACGGGAGCTCTCGGATATCGAGGCTGTGGTGTTGACCCATGCTCATCCCGATCACATCGGGGTCGCTGGGTTCTTGCGCGGCTCGGGGCGTTCCCGTGTATGTGCATCGCGAGGATGCCGGGATGTTGGCGAATGGGGGCAAGCCACCTGAAGGCAAGGCCGAGAAGAGCATGCTGGCCTATGCCGGGCACGCGACGATGTGGCGGCTGATGGCTCACCTGGTCCGCGGAGGTGCATGATGCACCTGCCGAAGATCGATGACCCGATGGTGTTCGAGGGCGGCGACGTGCTGGACGTCCCGGGCCGCCCGCGCGTGGTGCACACGCCAGGACACAGCGACGGGCACTGTGCTCTCGTTCTCGATGAGCGGGGCGTTTTGTTCGCAGGTGATGCGCTGTGCACGTGGAACCCGCTCACCGGCAGCGTAGGTCCGCAGCTGGCGCCCGCCGGGTTCGCGATCTCAACCGAGCAGGCCAGTCGCTCGCTGGTGGCGATCGAGCGGATCGACTGCGACCTGGTGCTGCCGGGCCACGGCGACCCGTGTAGCGACGGTGCCGCGAGTGCCGTCGCTCGGGCGCGCGCGGCTGGCCGCAGTTGACCGGACGGGCGGGTTCGGGATGAGCGCCGTGTCTACAACCCAGCAACGAGCTGGATAAGACGAGGCTTCAATCGACGCCGCTGCAGCGCTGGACGCTCGGCCTGGCCTCGGTTGCGACCTTCGTGGTTGTGCTCGATCAGCTTGTGGTGGCGACCGCGTTGACTGCGATCCGCCGCGATTTGGGTGCCTCGGTTGGGCAGTTGGAGTGGACGGTCAACGCGTACACGCTCAGCTTCGCAGTGCTTGCTGATGACTGCCGCTGCTCTCGGGGATCGCTTCGGCCGCCGGCGCTTCTTCGCGGTCGGCCTGGCGCTGTTCGGTCTCGGCTTCGGCGGCGTGCGCGCTTGCCCCGAACGTCGGGTGGTTGATCGCCGCCCGCGCGGTTCAGGGCGCGGGGGCGGCGACGATCATGCCGCTCGCGCTCGCCATGATGAACGGCGTCTTCCCACCGGAGCGGCGCGGCTGGGCGGCTGGCGTGTATGGCAGCGTCAGCGGGCTGGCCGCACTGCTCGGCCCGGTCGTCGGCGGCGCCGTCACGCAGGGCATCTCGTGGCAGTGGATCTTCTGGATCAACGTGCCGTTGGTGTTCTTGGCGATCCCGCTCGTGCTGTCGCGGATCGGACGAGGCGTTCGGGGCTCGGGAGCGGATCGACCTCCCGGGCGCGGTGCTGGTGAGCATGTCTGGTCTGGGTATCGTCTGGGCGCTGGTGCGATCGACCACGAACGGGTGGGGAAGCGCACAGGTGCTCGCCGCCACTCGTCCTCGGAGCCTCGCTCGCGGTCGGTGTTCGTGGCCGTCGAGAGCCGAAGCCAAGCGCCGATGCTGCCGATGCGGCTGTTCCGCTCGCGGGCCTTCTCTGCTGGCAACGCCGTCATTTTCCTGCTCAATGCTGCCCTCACGGGCGCCATCTTCTTCACCGCCCAGTTTCCTGGAGGCGGCGAGAGCGACTCACCCCCTGCGCGCGGGGCAAGCTGCGGCTGGTCGCCCTGGGGTGTGACGCCGTTTTGATCGGCGCCAGGGCGGAGCTGGTTCGCCTGCTTCGACGGCCTTCCGCTGATCGTCGGCGGCCTGGTTCTGCAGTCGGTCGGTATGGGTTGGCTGGCTGCGATCGCTACTCCGGGGCGTGCTCTGCATTTCCGGATCGCCTTGGTGATTACTGTCGCGGGCGCTCGGTTTCCCGCCCTCAGCTGCCGGCGGTGACGCCAACGGTGGTCGGCCGTTGTCTTGCTGGACATGGGCAAGGGCGTTCGGGTCGGTCCCATGCTGCGCCAGTTCGGTGAGCGTTGCGTCGCGGTCCCCGCGGCTGCGTTCACCGATGCGGCCGGGCACGCAACCCCGTCAGACTTCGGTGACGGGGACCGGGCTGCGATGGCCGTAGCCGCCGCGCCCCTCGGGTCCTCGCCGCCAGCGCTGCGCTTGCTCTCGCTAAGCGCAAGAGGGTGCCCGAGCCGCTCGGAGCAGACGACATGAACGTGCTGCCGATGCCCGTCGTCGACTTCGAGCTCGGCTCACCCCCGATCAGCGCGGGTGTGCGCCTTCTACGTCGGTGCTCCGGCGGTGATCTGAGATGATCCGCACGGGGATGCGGGCTGTATCTCGCGTTCGAAGATCCGCGCGAGCCTCGGCGGCGGGATCGTCGAGTTGCTGGACGCGCCGCTCGGCGTCCGCCTTGCCCGCACGTCGAGGTCCACCAGATCTACGGGGTCGACCGAACGCGCCGGGAGGCTCTTGGCGTGATCCGTTGCTCGAACCGCGGGAAGGCCGACCGGGTTGCGCAGCGTCGCCGCCAGCTCGGAGGCGGGGCACCGTTGCGGTTGGCGGGGAGCTGAAGCGATGATCCATGCCCGCCACCTCGACGAAGCCGCCAAGCTGTAGCTGGTCAACGAGGACGCCTTCGCGCGGCTGATCGAGCCCTACCATGTGCAGCTGCGCGCGCACTGCTACCGGATGCTCGGCGCCGTTCCCGACGCCGAGGGCGCGCTGCAGGACACGCTGCTCGCGCCGGCGCTCGCCTCCGAGCTTCGAGGGCCGAAGCTCGTCGCGCGCCTGGCTCTACCCGATCGCCACCAACGCCAGCTTGCGCTCGATCGAGCCGCGCCCCAGTCGCTTGCCCCCGGTCGACTACTGGCCTGCGGCGCATCCACACGCGGCCGCGAGCTTACCCGGTGGGCGAGCCCATCTGGCTCGAGCCCGACCCGGACGCGGGCCTCGGCCTCGGGGCCGGCCGGCCGCGGCGGCGCTGCTACGGGCAGCGCCAGGAGAGTGCCGAGCCCGCATTGATCGCGGCGTTCATCCACTTGCCGGTACGCCAGCGGGCAGCGCGCCGCCTCCGCGAGTTCCTCGGCCTCCCGGCCCGCGACACCGCGGCGATGCTCCAGCGACGTCGGTCTCCATCGACAGCGCGTTGCAGCGAGCGCACAGAGGCCGTTGCCGAGCGGCTGCCGAGCCAGTCCCGCAGCAGACGCTTCGCCTCCTGGGCGACCACGAGCTGAGCCGGCTCGTCGAGCGCTACGCGCCGCCTGGGAGCAGAACGACGTCGACGCCTTCGTGGCGATGCTCGCTCGGGTCGCGTCGAGCTGGACATCGGCGATGCTGCTGTGTTGAGCTGGGCAGAGCAGCCGAACTGAGCACGTCGCCGCCTTCTTCAGCGCGAGGGACTTGTTGATGCCTCGATCCGTTCTGGCGTCTGGTTCGGACAGCGGCAAACGGACAGCCGGCAGCCGCCGCCTACCTCGGGTCGAACAGGCCGGCGCCCTCTTCACGGCGGACTGCCTACACGTCCTCACGCTCTGCCCGGCGGGAGTATCGAGGAGCTCCACGGCCTTCCGCAGCCAGAAGGCACTCCCCACCTTCGGGCTGCCGCATCGATCGCCGCCTGACTCATCTGCCCAGGCTTCCCCTTGTCGAGGGAAGGAACCACGCGCGCCGTGTGATCGGTGCAGGCGGCGAGCAGCGGCACGCGGTGATCCGTGCCTCGAACGCCAGCCCCGCATCCGTTGCGGCCCGCGCATCCTGGGGCCTCCTTCCGGCGCGCCGCGGTGCGCGGCAGACGGGTCAGGCGACGTTGCGTTTGCCGCGGCCGGTTGCCGGCGGATCGATGCCGAAGCTGATGATCCGGTTTGGATGGATGCGGATTATCGAGCTCTGAAACGGCACGGCGGAGTCAATCGGGTCGACGATCGCCTCGGCTCGGCCCCGTATCTCGAGACACCTGACACGCCACGGCTCGACCGATGCGACATCATCGACGACGAACGCCACCACGGGTTTCCGGGCGACGTTCCTGAACTTCTGGCTGTTGGCCATGTCGCGTCCACCGATGTCGATCGTCGCGTGGGCGGTGTTGTAGTAAAACCCGACAGGGTTGTTTTGTAGCGTGCCATTGGGCTGCACGGTGGCAAGCCGCCCGAGGCGCTGCGCGTCGAGGTAGGCGAGCTCGCCGTCCGTGAAGATCTCGTCGCTCACGGCTCAGGACCACCTTGCCGCGGACGTGCCCGGTCTCCACGGCACGGTGCGCCTCGGCGGCTTGTTCGAGCGGGTAGGCGTCTGGATGCTCGTGCGCAGCCTGCCGGCGGTGAACAGGGCGGTCAGGTCTCGAAGCTGCTCTGGGGAGCGCTCCGTGCTCAGTCGCCTGACCCCCAGCTGCTCCGCCGCGGGTTGGTAGGCGACGGTCCCGATCCGGTTTTTGTCGGCGACGAGTTCGAGCGAGGTCTCGAGCGCCTCGAGGGTCCCGGACGCGTCGAGCGCCGCGGTCAGCTCGCCGACCGCGAGCTCGCCGCACGCGCCCGGCCAGACCTTCCCCGTAGGCGACGGGCGTTGCTCCCAGGTCGCGGAGGTAATCGTGGTTTCGCTCGCTGGCGGTCCCGATCACCTTCGCGCCCCGCGCGAGCGCGATCTGGACCGCGAAGCTCCCGACGCCGCCTGCCGCGCCGTGAATCAGCACCGTGTCGCCGGCGGACACATCCAGCAGCCGCAGCGCGGTCGCCGCTGTCTGGCCCGACGCCGACAGGACGCCGGCCTTGGGCCACGGCATTCCGACGGCTTGATCACGATCTCGTGTGCCCCGGCAACGACGTGATCGGCGTGCGAACTGAGCATCGCCCACCCGAGCACCTCGTCGCCCGCAGCAAAGCCTTCGACGCCCTCCCCCAGAGCGTCGATCACCCCGGCGAACTCGTTTCCCAGGCGCTGCGGGAACTGCGCGGGCACCCATGCCTGCGCTGCGCCGCTGCGGAACAGGCAGTCAAACGGTTGCACGCCGGCCGCCCGCACCTGCACCCTGACCTGGCCCGGCGCCGGCTCGGGCGGGTCGAACTCGAGGATCCGCAGCACCTCCGGCCCACCGTAGTTGTCGAACACGACTGCTCGGCTCATGGCATCTCCTGAGCTAATATACAATTGTCTGAGCTTGTCAGACAATCGTATAGCGTATATCATCCGGTGCCGTGGCGCGAGCAGGTCAGATCGCAGGACGTCCGCCCGAGGCGGCGCCGGGCGCCTAAACCCGAGGAGCGGCGGATCGATCCTGAGCGTTCGCGACGCGCCCTTCTCGACGCAGCCATCGAGGAGTTCGCCGCCCACGGCTTCGCGGGCACGACCGTGCGGGCTATCGCCGATCGGGCCGGCGTCAGCAAGGACCTGATCAGCTACCACTTCGGCGGCAAGGCCGAGCTCTACCGCGAGGTCCAACGCCGGTGGCTCGAGCGCGAGGCCACCTTCCACGACCCCGACCTGCCGCTCGCGGACCTCGCCGCTCGCTATCTCAAGGATGCCCTGTCAGACCCACGCCCGATCCGGCTGCTCGCCTGGCGCGGACTAAGTGGCCGCCCGAGCAGCCGCCAGACCTCGCACCCGCATCGGAGGACCTCACCAGCATGATCAGCCGGCAGCAGAGAGGCGAGATCGCCAGCGACGTCGACCCGGCCGCGCTCAGGCTGATCCTGATCGGCGCGGTCGCCGCACCCGGCGCTCATGCCGCACCTCGTCCACCGGCTGTTCGGCGCGGACGCCGCCAGCGACGAATTCAGGGAGCGCTACGACGCCGGCCTCCGCGCCGTGATCGCGCACCTCGCACCCACGGAGTGAGCACCCTGTGGGCAGACCCAGCCCCGCTCGAAACCCGCCAGCACGAGAACAGTTCGGACCCCCGCTTTCGCTCCCGCGGAAGGAGCATTTCGTTTCCCCACGACAAGTGGCTAACACCCGCCCACCGCGGCCAGCAGGGGAGACGAGGACGTCCGGTCGGACCGGCGCCGAGCGCCACCGGTCGCGTTGTGCTCGTGGCGAATAGCAGGGCATAGGAGCGATGCCGAGTTAGGCCCGCTTTGGACCCAGGAGAGGTCCGCGTGACGCGCGGCCAGCTAGAGCCAGATTCGCGCCGTGAAGCCTCTGGGCGATTGGAAGAAGTCGATCCGTCAGGTCAGCTGCCGGGCGGCCCAGAGGCCGCTCCCGACTCCCTCGCGGGGTGCGAGGTGGCCGGCGACGAGCTCGTGCATGGCTTTGCGCACCAGGTCAAGTCGCTCGTCGGTTCAGGCCATCGGCTCCACACAAGAGTAAGCCCTGCGGCGACGCCTTTCCGCCTCGGCGGGAACCCCGGCGGGCACGTCGAAAACCGCCTCCATGAGCGCGATTCCGAGAACGACGCCGCCCGTCGGCGACCCGGCCGACCCGCTGCGCCACGTGCGCGCCCACTCCGAGCTTCACGGCGCGTTCGGCGCGGACACATTCGGCCGCCGCGCGGAGGCGGTCGCGCGGCTCTTCGGCACGCCGCAGTACATCGTCGGCCAGACCGTTCTCGTCGTGATCTGGATCGCCCTCAATGCGCTCGCCGTGAGCCTGCGCTGGGACCCGTATCCGTTCATCCTGCTCAACCTGGCCTTCTCGACCCAGGCCGCCTACGCCGCCCCGCTGATCTTGCTCGCGCAGACGCGCCAGGCCGATCGTGACAAGGCCTCCGAGACGGCTTCGGCGATCCACGCCGAGGAGCTGTCGACCATGCAGATGGACCTGCTGCGCCAGAACACGGAGCTGACCGAGCGGGTGGCGAAGCTGAGCGAGGACATCGACCAGCTAACGCACTCGATCCACGAGCACGTGACGAGTCGCGGCTACTAGTGTCCTGATCGTCGGACTAATCGAGCGCCAGTTCCCGCACGTTCTTCCTCGCGACCTGCACCAGTTCGTCTCCATGGCCGGAGAGCACGGTGCGAGTCGCCCAAAGCGTGAAGCCTCTGGCCTGGGAGAGCGTGATCTCGGGAGGGATCGACAGCTCCTGGCGCTCGGTCATCACCTCGATCAGCGCGGCCCCAGGATGCGCGAACGCGGCCCGAAGCCCATCCCCAAGCTCGCTGGGGCGCTCGACTCGCACGGTGTGGAGCCCGACCGCCTTTCCGATCTCAGCGAAGCTTGGGTTGTCGAGGTCGGTCCCGAAGTTGACGAACCCATCGGCCTTCATCTCGAGTTCGACGAAGGCAAGGGCCCCGTTGTTGAAGACGACGATCTTCACGGGCAGGTTCTGCTGGCGGATCGTCAGCAGCTCCCCCAGCATCATCGCGAGGCCACCGTCGCCGGAGAGCGTGACGACCTGCCGCTGCGGCTGTGCTGCCTGTACGCCGATCGCCTGGGGGAGGGCGTTGGCCATGCTGCCGTGATTGAAGGAGCCAAGTAGCCGCCGGCGCCCGTTCATGTGCAGGTACCGCGCAGCCCACAGGGTCGGTGTGCCGACGTCTGCGATGAACACGGCATCGTCAGCCGCCAGCCTGTCGATCGCGCGCGCGATGACTTGGGGATGGAGCGGCCCGCGGTCACCGCGGCTGTGGGAGAGCGCATCGAGCCTCTTACGCGTTCGGCGGTAGTGCGCGGTCATGCGGTCGAGGTGCTCGGCGTCGTGCTTGGGGTCCAGGTGGGGTGTCAGCACATCGATCGTGTCCTTCACCGTGCCGACGAGCGCAACGTCGACCGGGACGCGCCGGCCGATGTGCTCGCCGCGGACGTCGACCTGGATCACGCGCGCCTCGGTGGGATAGAACGACCGATAGGGGAAGTCCGTCCCGAGCATCAGTAATGCGTCGCAGTGCTCCATCGCGTGAGCGCCGGATGCGAATCCCAGCAGGCCCGACATGCCGACGTCGTACGGGTTGTCATATTCGATGAACTCCTTTCCCCGGAGCGCATGAACGACCGGCGCTTTCAGGATCCCGGCAAGTGCCACCACCTCGTCGTGGGCCCCCTCGCAGCCGGCCCCCGCGAGGATCGTCACGCGGCTCGCACCATTCAGCGCCTCGGCAGCCGCGATCACGGCATCGTCGCTGGGCCGCACGATCGATTCGGTCGGCGTGATCGCCCTCGCCTTGGCATCGGCAGCCGCACGGGTGAGCAAGACCTCCGGCGGGATCACGACCACCGCGACTCCGCGGCGCTCGAGCGCCGCGCGCATCGCGATCTCGAGCACCCGCGGAAGCTGCTCGGGAACGCTCACGAGCTCGACATACACGCTGCACTCGCGGAACAGCTCCTGCGGGTGTGTCTCCTGGAAATAGCTGCCGCCGATCTCCTCGATCGGGATGTGAGCGGCGATCGCCAGTACCGGCACCCTGCTGCGCTGCGCGTCGAACAGGCCGTTGATCAAGTGCAGGTTGCCGGGACCGCAGCTCCCCGCACAGACGGCGAGCCGACCCGTGACAGCCGCCTCGCCGGAGGCGGCAAATGCGGCGGCCTCCTCGTGGCGGACGTGCTCCCAAACGATCTCCCCGTCGCGACGGAGGGCGTCGGTCAGTCCGTTCAGCGAGTCGCCCGGCAGCCCGTAGATCCGGCGCACGCCGGAGGCCTTGAGGGTCGCGACACACACATCTGCGGTGGTTACAGACACAGCGAATTCCTTTCTGATCGCCTCGACAGCAGCCGTAGCGCCGCAGCTGTGGCGAGGCCGTAGACGAGATGCGCGCTGAGATCGTTGGCCAGCGTCTTGTTGCCGTACTCCCAGATCGGCTTGTAGAGCTTGGCTGCCGGCAGGACCACGTAACCGCCCGCCCAGACCGTCGCTCCGAACGGCAACCCATAGCCGATCCGAGGGCGGCGCAACGACCCGGCGACGATGCCGTACTGCGCGCCGCCGATCATGCCGAACGCCCAATGCGTCACGTTGTTGACCAGCGACACGCGGCTCGGCGGAAGCTCGATGGCGAACAGGCCCTCCGTCAGTCGTTTGCCGACCTGTGCCGGGGCTGGCGCCTCCTCCCAGCTCGAGAGCCCCTCGGACAGCTCCCACTCCTCGAGCTTGCTCTTGCCGCCGCCGCGCCGATAGCGGATGAACAGCAGCGTGTCCATCGCAGCGGTTCCGGCCGCGCCCGCAAGAAGCCCTCTGACGACGGCGCCAACCGGGGTAGGTGTCGCGGGGTGCGAGCCATTGGCTGTGGTTCCGGGCATGGTCATCTCAACGAGCGACAGCAGCCGGGATCTGCGAACCGCTGGTGCTTGCCCCGTTCGACGTCGCTTGACTGCCGGTGAAGACCGCCTCGGGCAACAACGCGCTGACGATGTACTGACCCCCGTCGACGATCTCCGAGATCTTGAGATCGACGGTCAGGCTGCAGAGGAGGTAGGCGTCCTCCGGGGTGAGGGCGTAGTTCTTGCCGAGATGGTCGATCATCGCCCGGATCGCGTCCTGTGAAGCGACGAACAGGTCCCCGTTGACGCCGGTGGTGGCGAAGAACGGTGCCGAATCGACGCGGCGGGTCAGAGGCGCAGGGGTCCGGTACTGCGGTGCCGGGATCGAGCGACCCTTCTGAAGCGTGAAGCGCAAGGCGGCGAACATCGGCGACTCGATCGCGGTGCCGCAGACCTCACCGTCGCCTTGGGCTCCGTGCGCGTCGCCGCAGGAGAACAGCGCCTCCTCGACCTGGACCGGCAGATACAGCGTGGATCCCCGTACGGTCTGGCGGATGTCCATGTTGCCGCCGAACACGCCCGGTGGAACGACCACTTGTGCCGTTGCGCCGGCGGGGCACACGCCCATCGTTCCGAAGTACGGCTCCAATGGGATCGCGATGTCCTCCCGGAAGTACGCGACATCGCCGTGCGAAAGGTCGAACACCTTGAGATACGCGTCCGGGAACTCCGCCGGTAGCAGGCCGAATCCCGGAATGACCCCGGTCCAGCCCCACCCCTGCGTGTGAACATCGAGGATCTCAATCATCAGCGTGTCGCCCGGCTCGGCTCCGTGTACGGCGATCGGACCGGTCAGCGGATAGGTCCGGTCCCAATCGAAGGCGGCGAGCGCGCTCGCATCCGAAGCGCGACCGACCTGGTTGTCACTGATGTCCCGGGTCCAGACGATGACCGTGTCGCCTGAATCGATCCCGATCAACGGGTCGTTGTCGGTGTCCCACTTGTAGTGAACGTGCTCATCTGAGAGGTAGTGAGTGCGCGGCATGTGTGCCTCCTTGGTTGTGGAGCCCTCAGCTGGCGTCCGAGACTCAGCGCTGGTCGTCATGCGGACGAGGCTGACGCGCACGCGGGACGCTCGCGCCAGTTACAGCCCTGGTTGGCACCCTGGTGCAACCGGCGCGCCCGCGCTCGGATTCAAGCCGGGCACCCCGCGTCCATCCACCTGCGAAACAGGGCGACTCGCTCCTCGGGCCACCGACCATCGCAGGGCATCGTTCCACCCGCGACCGCGGCGACGATTCGGTTGGCGTTGACGCGTACGTCGGCATAGGCCGACAGATCGAGCACGAAGGACATCGACTCGACATCCTTGTCGCGAAACAACGACCGGATATCGCGCTCGAACCCCACTGCTTGCTCCTGCTGCATCTCGACCTCCATCGGAGTTCGTTGTGTGACGGCGGCACTCACAGTGGTCGATCTCGTCGCTCCTCGCGCCTGGGCATGCCCTGGCCGAGTGCCCAGGGGCGGATAGCAAAAGGCTGCTGCGCAGGCTCACGGGTAGCACGGACAGCCGAGAGACGACCAGGGCGCCGGCCAGGGCATGCCCAGGCGCGACCGAGCGGCGCGACCAAGATGCTGTACAGATCACCGGACCCCCAACCCACAAACAAGGAGGACCACCGTGCGCGCCGACATCGCCCCACGCGGAGCCTTTCCGGACTACGAGCTACCCGATCACGAGAACGTCCCCCGGCGGCTCAGCGAGCTGCAGGGCGACAATCCGTTGATCCTCACGCTCGCCCGCGGACACTACTGCCCGAAGGAGCACCAGCAGCACCTCGAGATCGCCGCCAACTACCCCAAGATCAACGTGGCCTACACCCGGATCGTCACGATCTCGACCGATAGCCACCACTCGAGCCAAGAGTTCCGCAACTCGGTCGGCGCGCAGTGGCCGTTCCTGTCCGACCCGGAGCGGATCGTGCAGAAGGACCTTGATATTCAGGAGTACACGGACCCCGAGAACGACCCGATGATCCCGCACACGCTCGTTCTGCGCCCGGGGCTGGTCGTCCACAGCATCTACAACGGCTACTGGTTCTGGGGTCGCCCCTCGTTCACCGACCTCTGGCACGACCTGCGCGCCGTCACTCGGGAGATCCGGCCCGATTGGGACATCGGCGCACCCGGGCTGCGTGAGCGCTGGGACGCCGGCGACCTCGCGCCATTCCATGGCTGGGACGAGCCGAGTTCGGCGACGCCCGGAGCGCTCGCGGGATCGAGGGGGTAGACGAGATGAGCAGCAGCGAAACCGCCCCCGAGCGCGCAACCCGGGTCGCCAGGTTCCCGCTCCCCGGAATCGTACTGGCGCACTTCATCGTCTCCGGCGACGTCGAACGTTCGCGCCGCTTCTACACGGACGTGCTCGGCGGCGAGACGATCCATGATGGAGGCGTGACGTATGTCGCGCTGGCCAACAGCTGGATCATCATCAATCTCGGTGGCGGCCCGACCGACGACAAGCCAACGGTCACGCTCGAGACCCCTACCGACCCGGATCGGGTGAGCAGCTTCCTCAACATCCGGGTGGCCGATATCCAAGCCGTCTACGACGAGTGGAAGGCGCGCGGTGCCGACTTCCTGACTCCGCCGATTCAGCGTGAGACGGAGATCCGCTGCTACCTCCGAGATCCCGACGGCCATCTGATCGAGGTCGGACAGACGACCCGAGTTCCCGGCTGAGGCCGAGGCAGGCGCGGTCGGCTAGCGCTTAGCGCCGCTGGGCGACCGCCCGAGCAGGAGCTGGCGGATGCGCTGTCGAGCCCCCGCCCGTAGCTCGCCTTCGCCTAGAACCGTCCGGCTAGCCGCTGGAGTCGAGCGGCGGGGGTGACGTCGTCGTAGATGCGAGCTGCGGCGAGCTTGCCGCTCTTCTCTCGAACGTAAACGGCGACTCCTGCCTGTGGCGGCAGCTCCGTGCCGCCCCACCGGACGGCGTTGTACTCGGGCGCGCATGCGCGCCCGTCGTCGACGAGCCTGCAGTGCTCCAGAGGGATGGCGCCGTCGTTCGAGAACAGCAGCTCGTACAAAGCACGCAGGCCATCGCACTCTCGGTGGACGTGCTCGCCGTCAGCAGGCTCGCGGGCGTAGCCGTCCGGTTCGAACGTCGTCACGATTGCGTCGACGTCGCCAGACGACAGCGCACGTTGGTACCGGCCACTACGCCTGAGTCGCGCAGGCCCGGATCGGGCTGCAGCAGCGGTGGACGGTTCGCGTGACGCCCGGTCAACGGCCGGCCGCTGAAGTGCATCCGCAGCTCGTCGATCGGCCCGTTGCGAACGCTCGCGCCCCCCTGATCCGTCCGCGTACGGGGGTGGTGAAGCTCGGGCTCTCCCGCAAACGAGCCGATCAGCGCATCGAGCTCCTCGGTCATCAAGCCGTCGAAGAACGGCACGGTCACAAGCTCGTGCTGCCACTTCTCCTCAGCCGCTGTAGCACCGGCGCAGAGAACAGCTCAGGTGCCCACGGCATCCGACAAGCGCTCTCTTGCGGTCGTCATCAGGTCGGTCCGTTCGTGGGCGTGGGTGACGGGACCAGGTTGCGCGACTCGGCTTCAGCCAACCGGCCCGTCAAGCGCTTGTTCTCGGCTCGCAGACGAGTGGCCTCTCGCCGGGCCGTCGCAGCTTCCAGTGCCAGTCCGGGGAGGAGCCCAGTGAGTCTCTGAAGCCGGTCGATCACGGCACGCTCCTCCGGCGCTCGGCGGACGTCACTCATCTGGTTTTGGGGTCGGTTGCAGCAGCACGTCACGTGCGGTCGGTTCCGCCCATGCCGGCACGAGCACGTCGCGCGGTCCGGCCGCGAGGAAGTCGGGAACGTCGAACCCGGGCGATCGGCGAAGGATCGAGGGGACGCCCTCTTCACGCAGTAGGCCCTGAACGAACTCGGCCTCCGCCTGGTTTTGAGTGCTGGCCACTTTGACCAGCTCGCCGTCCACGGTCTGTGGGGACGACTTCGCGCGTATCGGTTCGGTCATGACGTTCACTCCTCTTTTCATTTCCGCCCGCCGCCGAACAGCTCGAGCATGAACAGGAACACGTTGAAGATGTCGAGGAAGATGCCGGCCGCGATTGGGACTGCGTCCTCGGTGCCCGCGCGGCGCAGGCGGTTGAAGTCGAAGATCGTGAACCCGCCGAAGATCACGAGTCCGGCCACCGCGTAGATCGCGTTCGCGTGCGGGATCGAGACGAAGATGGCAACGACTCCGAAGAGGATCAGTGCCAGGAGCGCCCAGAACAGTGTGCGTGCCCATGACGAGAGATCGCGCCGCGTCGCGTACCCGTACGCGCCAAGCCCGGCGACGAACGCGCCGGTCGCCGCAGCCGCCTGCCACAGAGCTGCCGGGTCGGCTTTGGCGTAGTCGTTCAACAGAGGTCCGGCGGCAAGACCAAGCAGCAGTCCGAGACCGAACAGCAATCCGGTCGCGAGCTGTTCGCGGCCGCGGGCGGTCGCGATGTTGAGGCCGAACACGCACGCGAGGGCGCCGATGAACAACACGATGCCCGTGCCGCCGGTCAGATTGCGACCGATGACGGCCCCCAGCGCCAGGCATCCGAGCGTCAGGGCGACGAGGCCCATGACCTGGCCGAGCAGCGCGCGAGCGTCATTCCGTGTCATCGAGGAACGGCTCCCGAGAGCGCGGTCGGCTCGCGCGTAAATGGACGCGGCGATTGACTGCTGGTTTGAATTCTCAGTACTCAACGGTGCCGCTCCTTCGTTCGTGTTTCCGTTGGCCTACGGTCGTCTGTAACAGCCAAGGTCGCGCCCGTGATCCCCCTGGTCCGGGTCCCTGGGATAGACCAAGCTGGGGGCAACCGCGCGCGACGGCCCGGGGACCGGAGTTGCCAAAGCAGAACGGCGGCTGCCATCGGCCAACGCACCTCAGGATCCGATGGTCGCTACCAGGATCGCCTTGATCGTGTGTAGGCGGCTCTGGGCCTGCTCGAACACGATGCTGGCCGGGGGACTGGAACGCCTCGTTAGTCGCTTCGGGCCCCGCCGGTCATGCCCGTGTGCTCGATGATCTCGGGCCCACGGAGGTATTCTCGTCATGGCGCCGGAACACGCGACCGTCCTGGTCGAGGCCTCGCGGGCGCCGATCGCACGCGGCGTACTGCGGCTGGATGCCGACCCGGAGGCACCGTCAGCGGCGTCCACGCAGTCCCGGCGGTCCGCGCGACTGGCGCTTGGCGTGCTCGTCACCATCGCGCTCGTCCCAGTCATCGGTTGGTGTACGACAGAGCTATTCGTCTGGGACGAGCGTTGCAGCCAGAGCCATTGACCAGGGCATGCACGGGCGCGACCGGCAGCGCAAAGCGGGACGGTGATGACAACACCCAAGGTTTAAGGAGAACGTCATGTTCCAGAACATCCTCGTCGCCGTTGATGGCTCGCGGGACGCCGATCAGGCGCTAAGGCACGCGATCGATCTCGGAGAAAGTGAACACGCCCGGTTGAGCGTGGTCACGGTCGTGGAGCCCTTGCCCTGGGGCGTCTACCCGATGCCTGGCGCACCGATCGGCGAGCTCACCGAGGACCGCCCTCGCGGACGGCCAGGCGATCGTCAAGCAAGCAGGCGATCGCGTGCCAGCTGGCCTGCACGTGAGCACCCTGCTGCTCAGCGACCAATCGATCCGGAGTGCGCTGGTCCGACAGATCACCGACGGCACCACGATCTCGTCGTGATCGGGTCGCGGGGGCGTGGCGAGGCCCGCTCAGTGCTGCTTGGCAGCGTCAGCCACTACGTCCTGAACCACAGCCCCGTCCCGGTTCTGACCGTTCACGCACACCAACGCGGAGACGTTGGGTCCGTCACGACCACCGCAGCCGTATAGCCGCAACGACTGCATCCGGAGCAGACCAGTGACCACACGGGCGCGAAAGATCGGCCGAGCGACGAATCTGCTGTCACACGACAACGGAGGTTCCCATGAGCAGTACGCAACTGAGTACCGAGTCACCGACCGAGAGCCCGCGTGCCGCGAGCGTGGCGCTGAGGCTCGAGGTGGCGGTGGTGCCCGTCGCCGACGTCGATCGCGCCAAGGTGTTCTACGAGGGCCTTGGGTGGCGCCTCGATGCCGACCTCACGGTCGACGAGGGCTACCGGGTGATCCAGTTCACGCCGCCGGGCTCGCCGGCGTCGATCATCTTCGGCCAGGGCACGACGACGATGGCGCCCGGCTCGGTTCAGGACCTGATGCTCGTCGTCGATGACATCGACGCGGCGCGCGACGAGTTGATCGGCCGCGGAGCCGAGGTCAGCGAAATCTGGCACGACGCGACAGGGATCTTCCATCACGCCGGAACGACTGCGAGGGTCTCCGGCCCGGACCCGGGGGGCATTCCTATGGGAGCTTCGCGTCGTTCGGCGATCCCGACGGCAACGGATGGGTGCTCCAGGAGATCAAGGAGCGGCTTCCGGGCCGCGCGTGACGATGGACGTCGAAGGACTCGCGCAGCTCCTGCACGAGACGGCCGAGCGGCATGGCTCGTTCGAGGCTGTCGCCCCGCCACACGAGTGGTGGGACTGGTACGCGGCGTACATCGACGCTCGCGAGCGTGGGAGCGCCCCGGAGGAGGCCTCCGCGGCCGCCGGGCGCTACATGGCGGAGGTCAAGAACGTCGTCGTCCCGCGGACTTGACCGCCAGCCCGGTGCTCGCCTGGAGCCCCCGCCCCTCTCCCGCGGGGCCTCCAGGCGACATCACCAGACGCCAAACCAGCCATAGGAGTTGGCCATGAGCACGATCGAAAACAGCCCATCCAACAACGGCCACGGCTCGGACGTGTGGGCCCGATCGTGGATGCATCTGCGCGTCGATCGCCGGAGCCCCGGGTACTGCCGAATGACGTTCGACCATCCGCCGATCAACGCGATCGACGCGATCACGGTCGCGGAGCTTGCCGAGCTTGTCGACCTGATCGATCAGGACGCAGATCTCAACGTCGTCGTGTTCGACAGTGCGAACCCCGACTTCTTTCTAACCGGCTCCGGCACCGAGCACGCGCCTGACCGCACGCGGCTGCCCGCCGGTCCGACCGGCTTGCCCGCGTGGCTGGACCTGCTCGTCCGCCTCTCTCGCGCCCCGGTCCTCAGCATCGCCGCGATCCGCGGCCGCGCCCAGGGCGCCGGGAGCGAATTCATCTTGGCCTGCGACCTGCGCTTCGCGTCGCGCGAGAACACGCGGCTCGGCCAGTTTGAGGTCGGGACCGGCCTACACCTCAGCGGCGGTCCGGTGGCGAGGCTGTCACGCCTCACGGGTTACAGCCGGGCGCTCGAGATCCTGCTCGTCGCCGACGATCTCGACGGACCGCGCGCAGAGCAGTACGGGTACGTCAACCGCGTAATCGCCGATGACCGGCTTGACAATGAAGTGGACGCGATCGCCTCCCGGCTCGCGCGTCTCGACCACGACGCGCTCGTCCGCACCAAGTCATACGTCGACGAGGTGACACTCAGCTCGGGACCAACTCGGACTCGGCCGGCAGGGCCGAGCTGAGCTCGCGCCGAGAGCGGATGCCGAGCTTCGAGAACACCTTGCGCAGATGCCACTCCACGGTGCGCGGACTGAGGAACAGCCGCCCACCGATCTCCGGGTTCGAGAGGCCATCGCGGGCGAGGTACGCAATCTGCCGCTCCTGGGCAGTCAGATCGTCGCGCGTCTCCACCGTTCGCTTCCGCACCGTCGCGCCCGTTGCCTGCAGCTCCCTGGATGCACGCTCGGCGAACGCCTCCATGCCAATCGTGGTGAACTGGTCGTATGCGGCGCGCAGCTCGACACGCGCGTCCACCCGTCGCTGCTGGCGGCGCAGCCACTCCCCGTAGAGCAGATGCGCGCGCGCCACCTCAGGCCGGAGCCCGGTACGGCCCAGCCGATCGATCGCCTCTCGATACAAAGGCTCGGCCGCGACGCCTTCGCTGACCAAGGCGCGCGAGCGCGCTCGGATCCCCAACGCCGAGTCGGTATCGCTCACGCCGGTCTCCTTCACCAAACGCTCCAGCGCGTGGACGGCAACCCCAAGCTCTCCGGTCCGAGCGGCGGCCTCGACCAGCTCAGGCAGCGCCCACATCGACACATATAGCTCAGGCGCCTGCTCCGCAGCTTGCTCCGCCGCACGCAACGCTTTCTCATATTCGCCGAGACCGTTGTAGAGGACTGCGGACACCCATTGGCACCACTGCACGCCAACGCCCTGCTTGGCCACTCGCGCCTCGCCCATCGCGGTCTCGATCAGCGGGACGGCGTCGGCCTCCGAGCCGCGCACGGCCGCCAACAGCACCGCTGTGTATCGGGCCACGCGGGCCCCGGTCGCTGCCACAACCGCATCGGTCTCCGCAATCAGCGAGCCGGCCGTCGCCAAGTCGCCTCGCAAGATCGCGCTGTGTCCCAGGCTATTCAGATAGATCGGGAGTTGGAGCATCAGGCCCGCCTCGCGGACCCACCCGAGTTGGCGGGCATCAATCGACTGCCAGCGCTGTACATCCCACAGCATGGCCGCGGAGATCGGCGCTGCCCAGCCCCATCGCAGTACCTCCTCCATGCCGATCTCCTCCTCCGCGAACGCGCGCGCGACCCGGCGCAGCATGGGAGCCGCTGCGGCCCGTCCCTCGCTCACCGCGGCGGCCAGGCCGTCCAGCAGGACATCGGACGGGCGCCGAGGTTCTGGGGGTGTCGGCGCAGCGCGGGCGGCCCGAGCGATCTCCTGCATGAGACCGGCGCCGGCGAACTGGCCGGCGAAGACCGAAGCGATGAGCGCGTTCAGATATGTCTGGCGAGCGAGTTCGAGGTCAAGCGGCTCGAGCCGCATCGCGGCGCGCAGCAACAACAATGGAGCATCGCCGCCGATTCCTGAGACGAACGCGACCTGGCCCCGCAGCAGGTCGACTCGCGCGTGCTGGAACTCGCTCAGCGGCCCGGCCTCTGCCGCAGACAGCAGTCTGAGAGCGGCCTCGAACGCCCCGGCTTGGACGCTCGCTTCGGACGCGGCAAGCGCGCGATCGCCTCGCCGTGCGGGATCCTCTGTCAGCGCCACGGCGCGATGCAGGAACGCCGCCGACGCGGCGACACCACCGCGGGCCTGCGCCCGGCCCGCGGAACGCTCGAGCTCCGAGGCGACACGCTCGTCGGGCCCTGGAGCGGCTGCGGCCAGATGCCACGCCCGACGGTCGGGGTCCGTCTCCCGATCGGTCGCGTCCGCCAGCGCCATGTGCACGGCCCGTCGCTCCTCTAGCGGCGCCGATCGGTAGACCGTGGAGCGCACCAGCGGATGACGGAACATCACACGCTCGCTGATCGCCAGCAGCCCGCTCGTCTCCACGGTCCTAGCCGCCGCCTGCGCGATACCGAGCCGTTCGCCGGCACGCCACAGCAGCAGCGGATCGCCGACTGGCTCGGCCGACGCCAGCAGCAACAGACGCCTCGCATCGTCCGAAAGCGCGTCGAGTTGTCGAACGAAGGTCTGCTCCAGCCGTCCTGCGACATCCCCCGCACCGAGCAGCCCGAACCCACCCGCCAGCTGTGTCGCCGTCAGCCCGCGCGGCAATTCGAGCAAAGCGAGCGGATTCCCTCCTGCCTCGGCGATGATCCGGTCCCGAACGCGCTGGTCCGGCATCGACTGCACCGCCGCGCCCAGCAGCGCGCGGGCGTCGCCATTACGCAGGCGACGCACCTCCAGATCGGGAAAGCGACTCAACTCGTCCGCCGGGTGACGCGCAGCGAACACGATCCCGACCCGCTCGGCCACCAGCCGCCGCGCCACAAACGCCATGATCAGCCCCGAGGCCTGGTCGAGCCACTGCGCGTCGTCGACGACACACAGCACCGGACGCTCCTCGGCAGCCTCCGAGAGCAAGCCCAACACTCCGAGCCCGACGAGAAACCGGTCCGGAGGTGGGCCGACGCTCAACCCAAACACGGTCTCGAGCGCCTGCCGCTGCGGCCCCGGAAGCCGCTCGAGCCACGCGAGCATCGGACCACACAGCAGTTGAAGATTGGAGTACGCCAGCTCCATCTCGGACTCCACGCCCCCCGCTCGCACGACCGTCAGATCCGGCGCCGTCTCGATCAGATATTCGAGCAGCGCCGTCTTGCCGATCCCGGCCTCCCCCCGCACGACCAACGCGCGGCTCTCGCCGGCGCGAATCGAATCGAGCAGCCCATCGAGCAGCGCACATTCGCGTGTCCGCCCACGTAGAAGCGTCCGCTCGCCCGGTGGGCGAAAGCTGCTCTGCATCGAAGGGTGATGCTAGAGGACGTCGCTCACGAGGCCGCGCAGGTCTCGCCGGCCGGGCGAGCGTCGGCGAGTCGCCGACGCGCGAAGTGCGACCTTCACGGACCACCGCTGCTCAAACGCCCGCCCGCTCTGTTCGCGCCGGAAGATCGATTGGGACCCCATGACCTTCGGCGTGCACGGTCACGTCCTATTTGCGCTGGCCGAAGTCCGGCGTGCGCGACGCGGACACGGGGAGTGACCAGGGCATGCACGGGCGCGACCGATCGGCCGAGGCGCGACGGTTACGCCAGGCAAATCAACCTCGGAGGTAGACATGAGCAGCATCGACGTGAGCAGTGACACGGCGACCGAGATCGCCACGGCAAAGGTCCTTTTCATCGTCACCGGTGCCACCTACTGGGTGATGAAGGACGGAACGAGGTACGCGACGGGCTACTGGGCCGAGGAGTTCGCGAACCCATACAAGATTCTCACGGATGCCGGCCACGAAGTCGTCGTTGCGACGCCGAATGGCGTGACGCCAAACGTCGACATGATGAGCCTGCGCCCCGAGATGCTCAGCGGCAACGACGAGGCGCTCGAACTCGAGGGCATCATCCGTTCCGCCGAGGCGATGCGTCGGCCGCTGGAGCTATCAGACGTGCGTCTCGAGGACTACGACGCGGTGTACTTGCCGGGCGGTCACGGCCCAATGTCAGACCTGGCATGGGACGCTGATTGCGGGCGGTTGCTAACCGCGCAACTGGCCTCGGGCAACCCCTTGTTCATCGTCTGTCATGGCCCTGCCGCGATGCTGTCGACCAGGATTCATGGCGTCTCGCCGTTCAAGGGCTACAGGGTCACCGGCTTCACCAACGAGGAAGAGGAGGCCGTCGGGGTAGCACAAATGGCGCCCTGGTTGCTGGAGACCGATCTGAAGGAGAAGGTCGGCGTCGAATTCAGCCGAGGCCCGATCTGGCAGCCGTACATGGTCGAGGACCGCAACCTGGTCACCGGCCAAAATCCCCACTCGGCCGCGGTCCTGGGCAACCGGATGCTGGAGATACTCGCCGAGCGGACGACCCCGTTCGCTATGGCCTAACGATGGTCTCCGGGCGGAACCCCCCTTGTTCACGGGGTTCTGCCCGGCTGACGGTTCGTGACTGCATCGGCCCGGTCACAAGCCAGTGGTCACAGGCCAGTGACCTCCCGGGCGCGAGCGGCGGCGGCGAGGTTCAGAGTGAGCGGGGTTGATGGCCTCTCTCTTCCCCCGAAAGGAAGCACACATGGCTTGGATTCACGAGCGCATTGGATCGATTCATCGGAGCCTCAAACATCGGTCGGCGGCGCGGGCATGATGGTCCTGATCTGTTACGACGGTTCCGCGGACGCGCAAGCCGCGATCGACCGCGCCGGGCAGTTGATGCCCGGAAGCGAGGCGACGGTACTCGTGATCTGGGAGACGCTGCTGGAGACGATGACCCGCAACGGCTCCCTGGCGATGGGATTCGGGATGCTTGGCGCCTACGGTGACGGCGGGACTGACACCGCGCTCCAGAATGCCGCGCTCGACACCGCCACCGACGGCGCGCAGCGAGCCACGACCGCCGGACTCGTCGCGGAGCCCCGAGTCGTCAATCGCGAGTACGACATCGCCGCCGACATCCTTGCCGTAGCCGGCGACGTGAGCGCCGACCTGATCGTCCTTGGTACCCGCGGTCGCGGTTCTGTGAAGTCGCTGATCATGGGCAGCGTCTCGAACGCCGTCCTTCATCACGCCGACCGCCCCGTCCTGGTCACTCCATCCCCGGCCCTCGCAGAGCGGCGTCACCGATGGGCCGACCACGCCCACCTCACAGCCCGCGTCACCTGACACAGCCAACCGGACTGCCTTGCCCACCAGTGTCAACCCGAACAGGAGCCTCATGGCTTACACACCAACTGATTCATCAAGCACTCCCGACGGCGCCGCCTCAGAAGACCAACACCGAGTCCCCGAGCAGAACGCGCTCAACGTAGCGCCGCCGAACTACTCCAGAGGTGAGCGTCCGCGCCTGATCGAGGAGCATCACACCGTCGGGCCCCACGGAGAAGACCAGCTCGAGGCGACCGACGAGCGCGGGCGGCGCTGGTATCACCTCCGGCCCGAGCCGCGCAGTCGCTACGACTTCATCGGGTTCAACTACACGTGGTGGCTGATCTGGATCGTCTTTATCTTCATCATTTTCGCCCCCTGGGGACACGGCTGGGGTTACTGATGAGGCGTCCCGCCGGTCGTGAACAAAGCAGGTTGACCCCCGCGCTCGTGATGCACCCAACTAAAAGCGGCTCGGCCAACACGCAATCCGCGCCAATGACCGAGTCGCCGATCACGGGCGGTGCTCGGGGCGCTCCACGCGCTCGATCTCGATGCGGCGCTGGCGATGTTCGCCGACACGGGAACGCTGTTGCGAACCGACGGTCAGCGTGCGGAGGGGATCGAGCAAGTGCGCCCGTCCTGAAGGAGTTCTTCCCGCAGCTGCGCTCGGCGAGGCACGAGCTGAGCACCCAGTGGCACCCAGTAGCACCCAGAGGCCGATGTCTGGATCGGCCAGCTGACCGCGCGGTACGAGCTGCTCGACTACGGCCAGCACGGCCCGTACCAGCGGGCGGTGATCCTGCGCGACAGCCCGAACGGGATCGTCGAGCTGTCGTTCTACGGCTCGCACGAGCCACCGCTGGCGGCCGCGCAAGAGGGCTACCAGGAGGTACACGCCGCTGGGCCCTGGATGCCGACGCTCTGACCGAAGGTGATCAGCGCTCGGGGGAGCTCGGCCGACCGCGGCGTATTGGATCAGCGGCTGGCGACGACGGCCGTGGGTACGGCGACCGCCCGGGCGCCACCGACGGCACTGGCTCCGGTGCGGTAGTGCGCTGGCCTGGCGATCAACCCGCAGCGCAACGGGCGTCGAGTCGGGGCGCCAACGATCTGCGGCAACGATCGCCGAATCGAGAGCGTCCAAGTCCCGCCGCTTGCATAGATAGACATCCCCCAGGCCCCAGCGCCGCGCTCGAGAGCCCCGCTATGCGCCTTGGCCTCAACTGGTCGGTGCACCACCCCTGACGTGTGGATCGTGTCATTCCGTCCGGGCGCTGTCGAGCGAAGGCCGTAGGCCGGAGCGAGATCAGCGCTCGGACGCGCCGCCCGTGTGGGGCCGGTCGATCAGTGCGGTGAGTTTCTCGGCGGGTGTCCGGAACCCGAGCGTTTGGCGGGGTCGGTCGTTGAGTTTGCGGGCGACCTCGTCGAGGTCTGCCTGACTCACGCCGGCGAGGTTCTTGCCTTTCGGGAAGTACTGGCGAAGGAGACCGTTCGTGTTCTCGTTGGACCCTCGCTGCCACGGGCTGCGGGGATCGCAGAAGTAGACCTCGACGCCTGTCTCGATGCTGAACCGTCGGTGCTGTGCCATCTCCTTTCCCTGATCCCAGGTCAGCGAGCGTCGAAGCTGTTCGGGCAGTGTCGTGATGCTCGCCTTGAGCGCTTCGCAGACCGGCTCGGCGTTGGTCCCCTCGGGCAGCGCGACGAGCTGGCAATAACGGGTCTGGCGCTCGACCAGGGTCGCGATCGCCGTGTCACGAGTTCCCATCAGCAAGTCGCCCTCCCAGTGCCCGGGCACCGCTCGGTCGGCAACGTCTGGTGGACGCTCGGAGATCATCACCATCCCGGCGATGCAGCCGGGGCCCTGCCCGCGATTGGAGTGCGTCCGTGCGTAGCGCTTCTGACGCCGGGTTCTGAGATGCCGGGTAAGTTCGCGTCGCAGCGACCCACGCGACTGAACGTACAGCGCGCGGTAGATCGTCTCGTGCGAGACCTGCATCTGATCATTGTCGGGGTATGAGAGCCTGAGCCAGCCCGAGATCTGCTGCGGGGAGTGATCCTGCTCGAGCCGCTGAATCACGAGCTCACGCAGCTCGCGACACAGCGCGAGCTTCGACGGTCGCGGGCGCTTGGCCCGACCCCAGGCAGTCCGCTCAGCTGCGTGAGCGCGAGAGCGCCCACGGCCACCGCAACGGTTGATCTCGCCGGAGACGGTGGAGTGGGACCGGCCGAGGGTGCGACCGATCGCGCGGGCCGATTCTCCCCGAGCGATCCCACGCGAGATCTCCTCACGCTCAGCCACCGTCAGGCAGCACTCAGCCCGACGACGCGGCCTCGGGCGGATCCCTCCCATCCTCTGCAGGTACTTACTCACCGTCCGCTTCGGCATCACGAGCCGGCGGGCGATCTCGGCCTCGCTCACCCCCTCTGCTCGCAGCTCCCAGATCGCATCCTTCACAACCTCGGCCAGGTAGTGACCCTTCGGCATCTCCGCACCTCACCTCGTTGGTCAGCGAATCGCTGACTCTCCCGGGTGGTGCGGCGACAGCCTGAGACCGCCGCGGAAGGTGCGCATCTCCCCGCCGGCGAATTAGCAGGAGCCCTTGCTACTAACGGAGGCCTACCGGCGTGGCGCGGGCGAACCCGCGCCGGCGTCGCCGACCGGCCGTGGACGCGTCCCGGCGCGTGGCCCTTCGCTCACGGAAGCGGCCACGCGGCAGGCGTGACCGGTCCAGGCGTGGAGCGGCAGCGCCCGCTCGATCGTGCCCGGATGGTGACACCTGCTCCCCTTCCAGCACGGGCATCTCGACGTTCCGGCGATCCTCCCCGGTATGCGCGGATAGCGCGCATTTCGCCCACGATCGGTCCACCGCCGAGCTCGAAGCGTCCCGTGCTAGCCACGGGCCTGGATGTTGCAAGCACCAGAGCAGTAGCCGCACCGCCGGCGGTCGCGCTGCCGGTATCGGACACGACCGGCCACAGACGGACAGCGGCGGCCGCTGCGTGGATGGCGCCCGGCAGCCGTCACTGCCGGTTCACGCTCGGCGAACCCCTCTCCGCCGTCGGCCAGCGTCCGGCCGCCTGGGCGCCGGCCAGTGATCGGGCCGCCACGCACTTATCGACCTCGACCGAGTCCGTCAGTGTGGGCGCGCCGAGCCCGGGCTGCCGCCAGTAGAACGGTTCCCGTGGCGCCGTACGGATAACTGGCGCTGATCGCGGGTGCCTATCGGCCGTTCGGGCAATCGTGTTGTGGGACCGGCGAGCGGCCCGCATCGTTAGGACGGCAGGCGCTGAGTCGGGGCCACACCCGATCTGCGCTCGGCGGGCCTGCACCCGACTGTTGTCGGACCCCACTACAGAAAGGCAATCGCATGTCCCACATGGGGGACTTTGTGTCCCGGATCAAATCTGACCTGACCGGTCCCGGCGCCGCGGGCACGGTCGACTCGCCCAATGGCGCGCCGCACGACACGATCGATGAGTGGGGGGTCTTTGCGTCCACGACCGAGGCGCTGACGCTCACGATCCTGACCGAGCTGCTGCGCCGCGCGGGCGAGCATCCCGAAGTCCCAAGTTCGGTGGCGGCCATCGTCGGCGGCGTGTACGCCGCCGAGCTGGACCATTGGCGATTCACCAGTAAGCACTGGGATCCGGCCACCACGCGGTTCTGGATCCCGGACGGCTTCTACGGCGGTGAGGGCGACGCGCTCGACCTGACCGCGGTCGGCCAGGGAGTCGCGGCCGGCGAGCACCTGTTCGTCAACATGTACCTGCTCGGGGTCACGACGTTCGCGGCCGCCGGGAACTCCACGTACGCGCGCTACGCGGCCGAGCTTGCCGCGAACGAGTCCGAGCACCGCCTGCTCGGGCAAACGCTCGCCGGCGCAAACCCGCCCAACGACCTCGGATTCGCGGAGTACGAATTCGATCGCGTCAGCGACATCGCCGCGGCCGCCCAGAGCGCCGGCTTCGGCTTCGGCGAGCAGGGGAGCGCCGCCGGTCGCTTCTACGACCTCCCGCAGTCGCCGATCGCCCCGCCCATCGAGATCAGCTCGAACGAGCCGCGATAGGCCGGACGCCACGCAAGCCCGGCCCCACAGGACCGAGGCGGCTTCAGCCCGGACGCGTCCACCGACCGTCCGGGCTGAACCGTTGTGGACGCCCGGCCAGACGTATCCCGCGGTCGCGGCGGCCGGCCAACCCTCGGCCGCTGGTTGGCCGGGCGGAGCCCGAGTCTGGCCGGGAGCGAGAGGAACTGAGCGCGACCGGCGCGACTGCGGCCTCGACATGCCCGCTGTGCACTACACAAACCTCCTGATCGTCGTCACGATCGGCCTGCTCGCCCCGCTCGCACTGGGTTTCTTCCCGCGGTTCCGGCTGCCGGCGATCGTGCTCGAGCTCGTGCTCGGCATCGTGATCGGTCCGTCCGGGCTGGGGTGGGCCAGGCCCGACCTGCCCGTCTCGACCCTCGCTCTGATCGGACTGGCGTTCCTGCTGTTCCTCTCCGGCCTGGAAATCGACGTCGAGCGCCTACGCGGCCCGGTCCTCAAGCTGACCACGATCGGATTCGCGCTCTCGTTCGCGATCGCGATCACCCTCGGCCTCGGACTGAAAGCCGCCGGATTCGTCAACTCGCCGCTGTTCGTCGCGATCGTGCTCGCCGCCTCGTCGGTCAGCGTGATCTTCCCGGTCATGAAGGACGCAAACCTCACCGGCTCGCGCTTCGGTCAACTCGTGCTCGCGTCGGCCTCAGTCGCAGAGTTCGGCGCGATCATCCTGCTATCGCTGTTCTTCTCGGGCAAAGGTTCGAGCAGCACCGCCGCGACGCTGATCCTGGTCGGCGTGTTCGGGCTGGTCGTAGCCCTGGCGGGCGTCGCGATCGCGGGTGTCGAGCGGTCCATCAGCCTCTCACACGTCGTCCAGCGCCTCCAGGACACAACCGCACAGATCCGCGTCCGCGCGGCGTTCGTGCTGATGATTGGATTCGCAGAACTCGCCGACCAATTCGGGCTGGAGACGATCCTCGGAGCGTTTGCCGCCGGCGTCCTGCTGTCGCTGATCGACCGCGACCAGACGACGCATCCCCAGTTCAGGCTGAAGCTCGAGACCGCCGCATTCGGCGTATTCATCCCGGTGTTCTTCGTCACAAGCGGCCTGCGCTTCAACGTGAACGCGCTGTTCGCGAGCCCGTCGACCGTGGCGCGGGTACCGCTGTTCCTGCTCGCGCTTTACCTCGCCCGCGGGCTCCCTGCGATCGTGTACGTGCGACTGCTCGGCCTCTCGCGCTCGGTGATCGCCGGCGTGCTTCAAGCCACCTCCCTGACGGTCATCGTCGCCGCCACCCAAATCGGGCTCCAACTCGGCGTGGTCAGCCAGGCGAGCGCCGCGGGGCTCGTTGCCGCAGGTCTTCTCTCGGTGGTGATCTCCCCGGCCCTCGGACTCGTGCTGCTCCGCCGCGCGCAGCCAGAGAGTCGTCCAACGCCCTCGGCCCTCCGCGCACCGTCGCTCACGCGCGCACCCCGAGATTCAACGCCGGGATCGCTCTCATAGGTCGAAGGCGCGCTACGCGCACGACCGCATCGGCGGGCGCACGCGCTCGATCCGACGCGATGCATCCGGAGCGCTCGTAGTGGCTCGATTCGAGCAGCCCGTCGGATGCCGCCCCGCCCACCGTCACGAGATCCGTGAGACCTACGCCGTAGTCGGTGAGCTCGCGGTCACGGCTACTGCACCACCGGGCACGATTCGTAGCCCGGTCGCATCCAGAAGCTCCCAGCAGCGGTTTGCTGGGCTGGGCGTAGTAGTGCTTCTTCTCGGCCGAAGTCGTGCTGACCGACGTGCCGACGAACACGGCCACCAGGGTCGGGGGCGAGCACATCCCGGACCATCCCTTGCTGAGGTTGCACCAACCCCGTCCTAGCTGCCCCGACGGTGCGGCGAACCGGCACCACCACACCACGATGAACGGAAGCACGCGATGACAGGCGCGACGTGTAAGCGCCCGAGGAGATGAAGGCCACCTTTCGGGGGTCAATGCGAAAGGTCCCCGCCCAACTCGGGCTGACGAGCTTCAGCGTGCTGACGATCGAATCCCCGCCGGATTCCACCGGCCACCCCTGGCACGACGACGCGGAGGACGGCCAGGAGGAGATGTACATCGCGCTCGAGGGCGCGGCGCGCTCGAGCTTGAATCGGGCGAGCACTTTCCGCTCGAGCGCGACTCCCTGCTTCGGTCGGGCCAGCCGAACGGCGCCGCGTGCTCGCCGGGGCCGATGGGATCCGGACACTGGTCGTCACAGCGATCCCCGGTCGAGCCTTCGAGCCCTGGCACCGGACGGTACTCGGGGCGCCTGACCCCATGGCCGGTTGACGTGGGGCGGCTGGCACCAGGGGCGCGCTCATGGATTACCAGTCGGAGGCTACGTCGCTCGCAACACTTCCGATTCTGCGCACAAGAGATTGAATGCTCTCCTCAGCGCCGGATCGCTCTCAGCGTCAGTCAGGACAGCACAGACAGCCTCACGTTCGACGTCGCTGAGGAATTTCCCGGAGCCCTTGTCCTCGATCACTGCGCCTGAAATCGACACCGCGATGTTGGCGAAGCCTTTCTGTCTAAGCCTCCGAGCGAGTTGCTCGACTTGCGCAGGTGTGCGCAGAACGAAGGAGCGACCCCGCCATCGCAACGTCAGCAAACTGTTATCCCCGACATTCAAATATGTGTCCTGGTTCGCCCGCGGAGAGTTACGGGAACTGCGCCGCCGGTCGCTTCCATTTCGAATCGCGCCCTCCTGCGTCTAGGCGCCGGGCGTGTGATCGGGCTCGTGCGACGGCTGGATCGCGGGCTGCTCCTCGCGACGTTCGGCCGTGGTGAGCGAGTCCCTGAAGCCGCGAATCGCCGAGCCAAGCCCACGGCCTGCCTCCGGCAGTCGCTTGGGGCCGAGCACGATCAGCGCGACGACCAGGATGAGGAGGAGATGAGTGGGGCTGAGGATGCTCTCGATCATGCGTGGTCCTTAGTTCGGGTCGGGGGCTCGACGGTAAGTGCGCCGCGGACCCGCTCAAGCACGACGGGCGATTGACCGGTAGTCAACCGCTATCGCCCCCCGTCTGCGGACGGCAAGAGACGAGGGGCGCCGCTTCAGCGGGCCCCTCGTCTCGGTCTTGCGGCGACGCTCGTTACTGACGCTGCGCGGCGTCCGCAGCCTCCGCCAGCGCCTTGACGCCCGCGAAGAAATCTGGTGACTGTCCGTTGAACAGCCCCATGGCGGTCAGGAACTTCGCCGCGCCGAGGGCAGCGCCCTCGCTGTTGGTGGGGCGGATGATCGAGCACCTCGGGAACTTCCGATCGAGGAACCTCGTTGGCTCGGGCAGGATCCCGTTGGGCTTGAACAGCGCCCCTCTCGCGTTCAGGTCGGGGAACGTGAGCCCGGTGGTGGGGTCGGTCAGTGGCGGAGCGTTGCCGGCCTTGTCCTGCCAGGTCTGGAAGTGCATCGTTTCCGTGGGGCCGATGCTGAGCAGGATGCGCAGCACCTCCGGGTTCGTCACGCGCTGCGCGAGGGAGGCGTAGAGGCTCGTGCCGCCTTGTTCGATCGTGCCGAAGTGAAAGCCGGCTGTGTTTGCGATCGCCTGCAGATGCTTACGCGGTGTCAGATCGTCGTCGCTGCGCGGGATCGCCGGGTGCTTTCCGACAGCCAGGTCGGGGACGGCCTGCGGCAGGGTGTCACCCAGGTCCGGATTCTTCGAGTCGCTGCGGTAGCGCGTCCACCAACTGGTGTCGATGGTCAGCTCCATCAGGTTGGTCAAACGGCCGATGTGACGAGCGCCAGTCGCTTTGCTGCCGGCCACCGTACGGAACTTGTCCAGGTTGATGGGATCCGCGCCGTTCGCCGCCAGATACGCGTTGATGAAGCTCGCGTGGCTCTGCTCGTCATCGGCGTTGTCGTGGATGTACTGGGGGATGTCCTTGTCCAACACCTCGAGGGCTCTGGTGTAGGCCTTGTTCCCGGTTCCGCCCCGGCGTTCGCTGTCCTGGACCCCACCCAGCTCGTTGTACTGCTCCCACAGGTCCGCCTCGAGCAGTTCGGCCGCGGCCAAGAACTGCAGAACGGCCACGTCCCCCTTCGTGAGCCCTCCGCTGGCGGACACTGGCGGAGCGCTCAGCAAAGCGCTCGCGCCGATGGCGCCGGCTCCGACCGCGGCACCCTTCAGCAGGAACGCACGGCGGCTCGCCCGGCGCCCGGACTGTTCGACTTCCTCCATTACCTTCTCCTTCGGGAGTTCGGGCGAGCGCCGAGTTGCGCCGCTCGCGTAAGTGACGGACCCCCACGATGCGGCCGGCGCCGGTGCGCCACAAGCGCGCTGGGCGATCGCCCGATCGGACGGGCCGATGAGAGCGCAACCCGTCCGCCGTCGACGGGTCAGCGTCGTGCCGCGTCAGTCCCTGGTCCGGCTGCCGGTGTCCGTACCCAGACAGGTCGGGGCCGCGGGCGGCGAGCAAGGCGGCACAGTGGCCCTGCGAGGCGTACTAGTGGCTGGCCTTCGAATACGGTGGGGTCTCGCTGTTCCCAGAGTCCAATGTCGCGCGCCACCGGCGGGGTGGACTTCTCGTGGCTGGCGTCGATCGTGTTTGGCGGGTTGGCGTACTGGTTGCTCTGAGCGCCCCGTCGCTCTGCCTCCCGGGAGGCCGGTAAGGTCGTGGCCGTGAGATCGATCGGCCATGAACCGTGATACCCGTCCCGAAGTGAAAACGGGTGTCGGTCCGCGTGTCGGCTCGCACCTCCGATTCGCCAAAGGTGCGCATCTCCACCGCGTCGACTGTCCGGCCGCTGTGCAGGCGTCGGGCACTCGCGCGTGAATCCTCGTGCAAGGCTGCGACCCGGCTCACGGGGCGACGCGGTACCAGCGCGCAGCGCGGGCTCGAGAGCCGTCCCTGGGGAGAGAGGAGGACCAGACGGCCCGACCACGCCGCCCCGTCAGCCGGGGGCACATCAGCGGCCAGACAACGACCGCGTTTCCACACACGCAACGATCCGCCAAGACGTCGGTGGCCACAACACCGTGGCGCGACCGCGCGATCGGCCGCGGTGATCACGTTCCGGTACACCGTAATCCGGCGCTGACAAACCGGGACCGGACTCCGCAGCGAGCGGCGCGCGCGACGCCTCGCCACCCCGAGCGCACGAGCGAATGGCGAAGCCGAGCCGAGCCGCCGACCTCCAACAGCTCGGCGACCAAGCGAGCGAGGCGCCTCACATGCGATCCAGTCGCCCTGCGATGCCCTACAGCAGCGCCGGGTCGCCGACCGGCTCTGCGGCTGCCACAACACCAGCTCTGCCCGTGGGACCCCGCGGAAATTCTGACAACGCCAACGGGTTCCCCGGCGTCTCGACCACCATCCGCTCCCCCGCTAGCCAGCGGCCACCTCATGCCCGAACTCGCAGCTCGCGCGCGTGAGTCTCCCGTAGGCGGTCACCCCTTGAGCGGTCACGCGCCAGGCGGACCAGTTGATCTCAGCGTCGATCTCGCGTCGGGCGTTCGGCGAGCCGTCGCAGTTCCGCGAGTCGGCACGCGAGCTCGGCGCGTCGGGCAACGGCGTTCATCGTGCGTACCTGAATGGATGCCGAAATGCGTCGCCGGCATTGACCCCCGGAACCGCGAACACGGTCTGTGTTGCGTTCCGGGTGTCGTCGATGACGATTTGGGTTTGTCCGGTGTCGCGGTTCCACTCGAGCGAGACCGCGAAACCATCATTGCGGCGTGTGTCCAGTTCAACGAGCACGGGCGGCGTCCTTCTGGCGTCGGTCCGACGCCTGTTGTAGGTGGAGCGGGAAACGCGGTCGCGCTCCCCGGCCTGGGGTCCGATCGCTCAGGCAAAGCGGCGACTGGTGCATCACAGCCCGCGAGCGCGTGCGGCTAGTCCCGATGGCGATCGACGGTCGGGCACAGAATCCGCGCGTCTGGTGCAGGAAATACGCGCCGAGCTGAAGTCCATGTTCTCCCGTCGTCTTCATCGCTGCGAGAAGCTTGCGCTCACGGCGCGGCGATCGCATCTGGAGTGCCCCTAGTCGAACCCCTAGCCGGAAACCCCTGTGGGTCCCCCCCACGCCGCCCCGTCGGCTCCCCGACGGCCCTCACCCGTGTGGGAGCTGCCGGGCTTGTTTTCCATGCAGTCCGCACATCGCCGACAACCTGGCCTCAGGCTCGCGCCAGCTGCGTGGAGAAGGTGCGGCCGCGACGACGCGCCGATCACCGTACGGGCGCCGTCCGAGGCTCCGACCCACCCCCAGGCATTACTGATCCGGGACGTTCTGCTCCAGCTCGCGAAGCCACACGGCAGCGCTTGAGTCGCTCGGGGCCCGCCAGTCTGCGCGTGGCGACAGCGCCCCGCCGGAGCCGATCTTGGGACCGTTGGGCAGTGCCGAGCGCTTGAACTGGCTCGTGTGAAGGAACCGTTCAAGGAACACACCGAGCCAGTGCTTGATCTCGGCGAGGCTGTACTCGTTGCGTCGATCCTCGGGGATACCGTCGGGCCACCTGCCGCGGTTGCGGTCCCCCCATGCGTGCTGGGCCAGGAATGCGACCTTGCTGGGCCGGTAGCCGAACCGCAGCGTGTAATAGAGGAAGAAGTCCGTGAGCTCGAACGGGCCGATGACCGTCTCGCTGTGCTGGCCGGGGCCGTGGACGGGATCGCCGGCGGGAATGAGCTCCGGGGAAATCGCGGTTTCGAGGACCAACCGGAGCACCTCATTCGCCCGCCGGCCGCACTGGTCGGTGTGGATCGCCCAGGCGATGAGAAACCTGATCAGGGTCTTCGGGACGGACGCGTTCACGTTGTAGTGCGACATCTGATCACCGACCCCGTAGGTGCTCCAGCCGAGCGCGAGCTCGGAGAGGTCGCCGGTCCCAACGACGAGCGCCTCGTGGTGGTTCGCGAGCCTGAACAGGTGCGAGGCGCGTTCGCCGGCCTGCACGTTCTCGTATGTGATGTCGTAGCTCGGCACTCCCTCGACGGCCCGATGGCCGAGGTCACGCAACATCTGGGTGGCGGACGGGCGGATGTCGAGCTCATTCGCGCTCACGCTCAGTGCTTGCATCAGCCCGCGGGCGCTTCTCAGAGTGCGCTCGCTGGTCGCGAACCCCGGCATCGAGTACGCCAGGACGTTGGAGCGCGGCAGGCCGAGGCGGTCAAGCGCTTGCGCGGCAACGATCAGCGCGTGCGTCGAGTCCACCCCGCCCGAGACGCCGATCACGACCTTCTCGATCCCCGTCGCGCGAAGGCGCGTCTCGAGCCCCTGGACCTGGATGTTGTAGACCTCCTCGCAGCGCTCGCTCCGGCTGGCCGCATCGGCTGGGACGTAGGGGAAGCGCCGGATCCGGCGACGGAGGGGCATCGGGTGCGGTTCGTCGGGGGTTACGAGGTCGAACTCGATGCGCCGCATGCGCCGCAGGCGCTCGATGTGGTCGTGGGTCGAGTCGGCGTAGCTGCTGGTGCTGGTGCGGTCGGCGATGATCCGGTCGAGGTCGATGTCGGCGAGGATCAGCTCCTCCCGGCCTGAGAACCGCTCGCTCTGCCCCAGAAGGTCACCGTTCTCGTAGATCAGAGCCTGGCCGTCCCACGCGAGATCCGTGGTTGACTCGCCTGCGCCGGCGCCCGCATACAGATAGGCCGCGATCGTGCGCGCCGACTGCGATGCGCACAGGCGGCGGCGGTACTCCGCCTTCCCGATCGTGACGTTGCTCGCCGAGAGGTTCGCGAGCACTGTGGCACCGGCCATGGCCGCGTATGTGCTTGGTGGAATCGGCGCCCGCAGGTCCTCGCAGATTTCGGCGTGGAGCACGAGGTTCGGGCAGTCCCGGCACGCGAACAGCAGGTCGGCGCCGAACGGCACCGTAGTGCCGAGCAGCTTCAGCTGATCGCCGATTGCGTCCCGGGCCGCGCGGAACTGCCGCTTCTCGTAGTACTCCCGGTACTCAGGCAGGTAGCTCTTCGGAACGACGCCGAGCAACCGTCCGCGGTGGATCACGACCGCGGTGTTGAACACTCCGCCCTCTGTCCGCAGCGGCGCGCCGACCACGATCACCGACAGGAGCGTCTCGCTTCCGGCCACCACCCGGGCCAGCGCGGCCTCCACCGCGTCCAGGAGCGCCTGCTGGTGCAGAAGGTCGTCGATCGCGTAGGCGGACATGCCGAGCTCGGGAAAGATCACGACCGCGGCGCGCTCCGCCGATGCCCGCCCGGCGAGCGCCAGCGTGCGCGCTGCGTTGAAATCGGGCTCGGCAGGGCGCAGCTGCGGAACCGCCGCGGCAACGCGCGCGCAGCCCTGGCGGTAGAGACACGCGAACGAGTGCTCGCACGGTGAACGACGCTTGATGGGCGTCACGAGCCGCCCCCTCAGCGGACCGGGAAGAGCGCTGCGCTCATCCCGCAGCCTTCGCCGGCTGTGCGCTTCCGTGGCGTCATGCCACGAGCATCCCCGCGTGCCCGTCGGGGTCAACAGTGACCCGTGATCGCGCGATCGACGCCGCGGATCAGCTGCTGGTGATAACCGGCGGCTATCGCGTCGTCGCATCCGCGGTTTGTGCCGGACAGCGCTGGCCCGCATGGTTACCGTCATGGCAGCCAGCCCGCACCATCTGAAGGCCGACTCGCCAACCACTGGGTTGAGCCTGGCTGCCAACGGTCAGCTGGTTCAGGACGGCGGCTCATTGGTCACACCGGCAATCCGAGGAGCCGCGGCAGAGGAGTTTTCGCTCGCCTATGAGGGCTTTGACCCCGATCAGGAGGGTCTGCGCGAAGTGCTGACCTCAACGGGCAATGGGCATTTCTGCTCGCGTGGCGCCGCCGAGTGGGAGGACGCCGACGGGGTCCACTACCCCGGGACCTACGCGCACGGCGTCTATAACCGGGAGACGACGATCCTCGGCGGTGTCCCGGTGCTCAACGAGGACCTCGTGAACCTGACCAACTGGCTTGTGCTCAGGCTGCGGATCGAGGGCGAGGACGCCATCCGGCTCGCAGATGTCGAGCTGCTCGACTACCGTCACGAGCTCGACTTGCGGCGGGCGCTGATGACGCGCTCAGTTCGCTTCCGCGACCACGCGCGGCGCGAGACGACGCTGCGCAGCCGACGCTTCGTGAGCATGGCCGATCCGCACTGCGCCGCGATCGAATGGACGCTGAGCGCCCATAACTGGTCGGGGCGGGTCGAGGTGATCTCGGCGATCGACGGCCGGATCACCAACCGCGGCGTCGCCCGCTACCTGAAGCTCGAGGGCCGGCATCTCGATCCGGTCTCGCCGCGGACCTTCGGTCCGCAGGTGATCGCCCTGAAGCTCCAGACGCGCCAGTCAAACGTGTACGTCAGCCAGGCGGCGCGTACCCGCGTGTTCGCTGGCGAGCATCCCCTGCCGGTCGACCGCCGCGTGTACCAGGTCGAGGACTACGTTCAGCAGGTACTCGCATTCGAGGTCAGGAAGGACGCGCCGATCCGGGTCGAGAAGGTCGTCGCGTTCTCGACATCGCGCGACGCGGCCACCAGTGACACGCTCACGAAGGCGGGCGCCGGCGCCCTGCGGCGCCCGGACTTCGGGGAGGCGCTCGACCGCCACGCCTCAAGCTGGGAAGAGCTCTGGCGCGTGTGCGACATACGCGTGCGCGGGGACGAGGAGGTCCAGGCGCTCCTGCGGCTGCACATCTGCCACGTCCTGCAGGTCTGCTCCCGGCACACGGCGGATCTGGACGCGGGGGTGCCAGCCCGCGGCCTGAGCGGCGAGGCCTACCGCGGACACGTGTTCTGGGACGAGCTCTACGTCTATCCATTCCTCAGCCTCCGGATGCCCGAGGTCACGCGCGCTTTGCTGATGTACCGCTACCGTCGGCTGGAGGAGGCGCGGGCTGCGGCCCGAGAAGCGGGCTTCCGCGGCGCGATGTTCCCGTGGCAAAGCGGCAGCGAGGGCACCGAGGAGACGCAGCAGGTCCACCTCAACCCGCTCTCCGGCCACTGGGAGCCCGACCTCAGCCGCAACCAGCGTCACGTGAACGCGGCCATCTTCTACAACGTCTGGCACTACTTCCAGGCCACCCGGGACCTGGCCTTCCTCCGCGACTACGGCGCCGAGCTGATGCTCGAGATCGCGCGCTTCTGGGGCTCCATCGCGCACTTCAATCCCGAGCGCGAACGCTACGAGATCCATGGCGTGATGGGCCCCGATGAGTTCCATGAGAAGTACCCCGGGGCCGATCGCGGCGGGCTGCGCAACAACGCCTACACGAACCTGATGGTGGCGTGGCTGTGCGGGCTGGCTGGTGAGGTCCTCTCGCTGCTGCCCGACAGCCGAGGCCAGGCGCTGCGTTCAAGGCTGGAGATCTCAGACGAGGAGCTGGAGCTGTGGCGCGATGTGAGCCGCCGCATGTTCGTCCCCTTCCACGGCGACGGCATCATCAGCCAGTTCGAGGGTTACGAGCAGCTCGACGAGCTCGACTGGCAGGGATACCGGGCGCGGTACGGGAACATCCAGCGGCTTGACCGGATCCTGCACGCGGAGGGTGAGGACCCCAACCGCTTCAAGCTCGCGAAGCAGGCCGACACCGTGATGCTGTTCTACCTCTTCTCCCCGGGCGCGCTCCGGCAGCTGTTCGAGCGCCTGGGCTATCAGTACCGTGCCGATACCGCCGCCCGCAACATCGCCTACTACGACGAGCGCACCTCGCACGGGTCGACCCTGAGCTTCGTCGCCCATGCGGGTGTGCTCGCTGCGCTGAACCCGGAGAGCTCGTGGGAGCGCTTCCGGGTGGCGCTGCGAAGCGACGCCGAGGACATCCAGGGCGGGACGACCCGAGAGGGCATCCACATGGGCGTCATGTCGGGGACGCTCGACCTCATACAGCGTGCCTACGCCGGCTGCGAGATTCGCGACGGCGTCCTTCGGTTCGAGCCGAGGCTCCCCGCAGCGCTCGAAGAGGTGTCCTTCTCGATGCAGTTCCGAGCGAACCCCCCTGCGGGTGACGCTCGACCATGACCGGCTCGCGCTGAGCGTTGACCGGGAGGGCGCCGGCGGGGCGATACGGGTCGGCATCGGCCACGAGATCCGTGACCTGTGTCCCGGTGATACGGAGACGTTCGCGCTCTCCATGCCGGCCGCAGTCGGTGGGCCGCGAAACTCGGACGAAAGGGTGCAGGATGCGGCGATTTGAAGGAGCGATCTTCGACGTCGACGGGGTTCTCGTGGATTCGCCGCACGAGAAGGCCTGGCGCGAGTCGCTGCGCGATCTCATGGAGAGCGACTGGAGCGACATCCGCGATCAGACGAGCTGGTCAGCGGAGGCGTTCACGCCGCACGTATACGAGGAGCAGATGTCAGGCAAGCCGCGGATGGACGGCGCGCGCGCCGCGCTTGAGTACTTCCACGTGCCCGATGACGACGACCACCGCCTGGCCCAGTACGCCGATCGGAAGCAGGCGACGGTGGTGAAGCTCATCGAAGCCGGCGAGTTCACCGCCTACCCCGACGCCCTGCGGTTCATCATCGCGCTCAAGGAGGCGGGCGTCCGCGTCGCCGCCGCCTCCTCCTCGAAGAACGCGAATCTGTTCCTGCGCAAGATCAGGCTCGACACGTTCGCCCGGGAACAGGGGATCTCCTCGGCCACCGTGCGACCGGGCCTGACGCTGCTCGAGTACTTTGACGCTGACCTGTCGGGCCGGGATTTCGCACACGGAAAGCCAGATCCCGAGATATTCCTCACGTCTGCGCGCGAGCTCGGGGTGGCGCCCGAGGACGCGATCGTGATGGAGGACGCCGCCGCGGGCGTTCAGGCCGCCAAGGCCGGGGGAATGGGAGCGATCGGCATCGCACGCGCCGACGACGCCGAGCTCCTGGCAGCGGCCCACGCCGACATCGTGGTCACGAGCCTGGACGACATCGACCTCGCCGCGCTGGCGGACCGCCGTCTGGCCACGAAGCGGGCGTAGCCGAGCGTCGGGCATCCGGCCCGATCACTCGATGCCCGTGGGGGATCGCTCGCTCGCCGCCCCGATCGGATGGGCGATAGCAAGCGCAGATCGATTCAGCGCCAGGTCTTGTTGTTCCACGCCTCCCATGCGGTTGTCTATCGGCATGACCAATACCCGCCACATGTTGGAAGCCTCCCCGGCGCCGCTCCTGATCGGTACCCGGCGCCTCGCCGCGGCGATCGACGCCTGCTTCACCTGCGTACAGGCCTGCACGCAGTGCGCGGATTCCGATCTCGTCGAGCCGGATGTCGCCAACCTCCGAACCTGCATCGCCCTCAATCACGTCTGCGCCGATGTCTGTGACACCACGGCCCGGGTTCTCTCGCAACCGGCGCAGTCGGATCTCCTCACCTTCGACCGTTTAATCAAGGCGTGCGTCCGCGCGTGCGTGACCTGTGCGGAGGAGTGCGCCCGGCACGCCGAGCACCATCGGCACTGCGCAATCTGCGAGGACGCTTGTCGAGCCTGCATCGAAGCGTGCACCGCGCTGCTCTTTGCCGAGCCATTCCGGGATCTTCAGAGGTCGGCGGACGTGTAGCCACGGCGTCACCATCGAGAGACCCGGCTGACTCACTGCGTCAATCACGGAGCAGAGACGATGCCACTTGCCGAACTCGTCGTCTCCGGCCGTTCGGCCGGGTGCGGAGCATTTCCTTGTGCCGCGTGATCGCTCCGACACCGGTCCGGGCCAGTTTCGGAATCGTCATCGACGAGAGCGCCTCGGGATCGCGGGGCAGCCGCACAGCAAAGACCTCGGACCCGCGAGGTGATGCGCGGCAATGACCCTCGACGAAGCCCGCCGTGAATATCAGCGGTTCAAGTCGCGCATGGACTTCCCGTTTGCCTTCGGACATGGCTGCTCGATCTGGCGATCCCGCCCGGCGCTGCGCGCTGCGCGCCGAGGCCGACCGGCGGCTCGTCCCACTCCGAGGGCTCGAGGCGGCGAGCGAGCGCTCGCTGAACACACCCGGGCCTACGGTGGCATCGTGACCGCCAGTCACGGCGACCGGCGACAGACCATGACGCCGAATGCACCGGCGATGCTGTGGCGTCTCAGGCGCCACGGGGCGATCCGATCGTCTCGGTGTAGTAACTGATCGCCCGTCCCGCTTGTGAGCTCTCCGCGCCGGGCTACGTTTCAATCAGGCCGGCGAACGAGCGCCCCGGAGCCCCGGCTCAGCGCGTGTCGGCGGCCGACAACCCCAGGAGAGGCGATCGACACGGTCGCCTTCGTCATCGAAACCGGAGCAGCAGACAATGAGCACCGTCCCGTCGAATACCGTGATACCCGCCGGCACCTGGGCGGTCGATCCAGCGCATTCCAGCATCGGCTTTGCCGTCAGACACATGGGTCTCGCCACCGTCCGCGGCAGCTTCACCGAGTTCGAGGGCACGATCGAGATCGGTGACGATCTCGCGGCCGCGAAGGCATCCGGCACCGTCAAGGCGCAGTCCGTGGACACCAACGAGCCCCAGCGCGACGAGCACCTCCGCTCGCCGGACTTCTTCGACGCCGCGCACTTCCCTGAGATCAGCTTCGAGTCGACGAGGATCGCGGCGCTCGACGATGAGACCTTCCGGATCACCGGACAGCTCACGATCCACGGCGTCACAAACGAGATCGTCCTGCACGCCGAGGCGCAGGGCACCGATGTCGACCCCTGGGGTAACGAGCGCGTCGGCCTCGAGGTCACCGGCCAGATCTCGCGCAGCGATTACGAGATGAGGTTCAACCAGGCGCTGGGCAGCGGCAATCTGCTCGTCGGCGACACGGTCACTCTCAGGCTCGACATTTCCGCGGTCAAGCAGTCCTAACCGAAGCTCGCCGGCCCACCAGGGACGACCCTTGAGAAAGGCGGGAGCGGGGCGCCGCCGCCGCCGTTCGGTCAGCCGTCTTCGCCGAGAGGCGAGCCGCCCATGACGCCCTGCCGAGGCACTCGGAGGGCGCGCTGCGTGGGAGCTGCGGGCCGGCGGCGAGCACTCGCCTGCCGGCGATCGGACGGCGGCGAGCCCGGAAAGCGGCACCGAGAGCCCGAGCGCCGCCAGCGCGACACCGGTAACGATCGCCGAAGAGTGGCCTCCAACCATGCGCCGCGGCGAAGCCGCCGACGGACGCGACCGCGCGCGACCGCGCCGAACGCGGCCACGTTCATCATCATCGCCGTGCCAGCGCAGCCGCCTCGGCCCCCGTGAGCGCGCGTGCCGATCACGCCGTCGCCGCCGCCGATCACCGGTCCCGAGTCCGGCCACGGCCCGCGGCCGGGGCTTGCGCGGGTGCGGCTAGTGCCCGACTAGGGGCCTCCTAGATGCGACCTCGAGACGTTTGGCGGAGGCTTTCGACCATGACGCGAACGACACCCGCAAGCATCGGCACCGGAGATCCATCACGTGCCCCACGCCGGCGCTTCGCGCCGATCGGCGGCAGCCGGCCACGCACGGCATTCGTTCTGTCAGGCGGCGGGAGCCTTGCCGCGGCCCAGGTCGGAATGCTCCAGGCCCTCTACGAGCACCAGATTGAGCCCGACGTCCTCGTGGGGACATCCACCGGAGCGCTCAACGCAGCGTTTGCCGCCTCCCGGCCCCCCACCGCCGCGACGGCCCGGCAGCTTGGGCGAATCTGGAGCGACCTGTCCCGGGAGGACGTCTTCCCGGTCAGCATGACCGCCCTCGTCGGGGGTGTCTGCGGACGACGCGACCATCTCGTCCCCGACCGCGGGCTGCGAGCACTCGTGCGCCGATGCCTCGAGTTCGACGATCTTGCCGACGCTGCGATCCCCCTCCATGTGGTGGTGTTCGATCAGATCGCAGGCCGCGAGGTGCTGCTCTCCGAGGGACGTGCCCTCGACGCGATCGCGGCGTCCATGTCGATCCCGGGGATCTATCCCCCCGTCGCCATCGGCGAACAACGGCTCATCGACGGGGGTGTTGTCAACAACACCCCGATCTCCCATGCCGTCGCGCTGGGCGCGGAAACGGTCTACGTGCTTCCGGCGCAGGATCCATGCCAGCCGCTCACACGCCCGGCGAAGACCGCGCTCGATGCCGCGATCCACGGTCTTGGCCTCCTCGGTTCCAGCCGGCTCAAGGCTGACCTGGCCAGATACTCGCGCGAGGCCGAGCTGGTTGTCCTGCCCGCACCGGACTCGGCCGGCGTCCAGCCAACGAGCTTTGAGCACGGGCGCACGCTGATGAGCGAAGCGCTCACCGGGGCTCGCAGACGTCTCGCTTCGCGCCCGGGCTCGAGCCACCTTCGGCTCGTGCACACAGATCGCGACGTTCGACCCGGCCGGGCCGAGCTCGCGCGGCGTGCCGCCCTCCCGGCAGCGGACGGGCAACGGCCCCACCTGCAGGCAGTGCGGAGCTAGTGGCGATGCTAATGATCGACCCGTATCCGATCGTGCTCACGGCCGACGGCAGCCGCAGACGACCGCGACAGGTGATGCCGATGCCGAACGAGAACTGGCGCGTCGAATGGATCGACGGGCTCGTGACGCTGTATCGACGCGACCCGCGCGCGCACCTGCGGCTCGGCTACGACCCGGGGCATCTGCACCGCCGTGTCTGACGCCTCGAAACCTCTGACGCGATACGCCTCGATCCTGGAATACGCGCTCGGGCGCGTTTGCCGCGGGGCGGGATCTCGGCGTCGAACTCCCAGGGTCGCCTCACGCGAGCGTGCGGACGAATCCGCCCGCCTAGACGGGATCGCTGAGCAGCAGCGCATGGTTGATGCGGCCGTCGCCGCCTATGTGGGGTGGCGCGCCGCCTGCACCGCCGCGCACGGCACGTACCGCAACTGGGTCCGTGCGCCGGCGGCAGACGCAGCGCTTGCCTACACGGCGTACGTGGCGACGCTCGATCGTGAGCAGGCAGCTGCGGAGACGTACGCCCGGCTGATGGCGAAGGTCGGTCATCTCGTCGAGTCCGGCCTCGACTACCCGCTGACGGCCACACTCTGGCCGGCCGGCGACGCGTGATCGTCGACGCGACATGAGCCGAGCACGGTCGGCACGCATTTGGCGCGTCGATCGCCGGATCACAGCCTGCGCTTGAAACCCGTCGCTCGCCCTGAAAGCCGGCGGCCGCGGATGAGCGCGTGATCACCGCCCGGCCGAGCCGATGCCCGAGAAGCTCCGCTCGCACGGCGTCCTCCGGCGCCGGCTCGGACCGACGGCGACCGTCGGCGCAGTCGTCCTGGTGCTGTCCGAACCCGGACGCGGCGAGCCGCGCAGTCATCGCGCCCCGGCCTCCCCGGATGGGTGCTCGCCGGCCTCGTGCGGAGGCGCTCCCGCGCTCTCCTCCGTGGTCATCTTCCGTGCTGTGTTCTGCCCCCGCACGACGTGGCGGCTCCCTGACACGACCGCGATGGCGCGGCATCCATTCCTGGGAGAAAGTTGTGAGACGGACGGCCCCGCCTTCGGGGGATGGCGTGGGGTGCAGCGCGCCGCGCCGGTCCGCACAACCCCCCTGCCCGCGCTCTGATGACCGTGCGTGATCGGGCTTCCGGCGCATGGACGGACCCGCGCCGCGTTTCATCGCGTCATCCGAGCGAGAGCGTGTCGCGATCGGTTGCTCGCACATCCAGCTTGGTGATCGCTCCTCGCTCCGTACGGTTCCTTCGAGCAGGTGTTTGACGACCTCCCCTCCCGGGTTCGCCGGCACCGCTGCGTCAGAGGGGAGCGTGCAAGCGCTAACAGCGGGCCTACGGGTACCGCCACTTGCGTGCTCCCCTCTCCCCCGCCGATCCGCATCCCCGGCTCCGCGGCGAGCGGGCAGCCACCGGAGCAGTGGCATGGGGCGCCCGCTCCGAGTGCGCGGTGAACGTGAGCTGTGTCTGTGCCCACGCAGAACGACCGTCGACAGCGCTCAAGGGCGAGATGTGCCGCTCTCTGCACGCGCTGGAGGTCCAGCTCGACGACACGAGCCGGGACGGAGATCGCCACGGCCCCGGAGCTCGTACGACGGCCCGGCGCGCGCGCAGCGTGGTTCAAACCACCAGTTCCCGCGCCGCGCACGGTCGAACGCGAGGATCTGCGCGCGGGTTGCGGCGAAAGCGGTGGCGTGTGCTGCCGCGATCAGCTCACCGGGTCAGTGACTTCCGGTTTCGCGCGCCCGCGCCCGCGCGCGCGAGGCAGTGAGCGGCAGCGCAGCGACGGCACGCGAGCCGAGGCGGCGGCATGCCCGTCCGGTCGCCCGGTCAGCCAGCCCACTCGGGCGTTGCAGATCAGCATCTCTCGCGGAGCGGCGTCCCCGGCCGCTGCGGACATGGGGTCACCCGCCCTGCCACCGGCTCTTGCGGGCCTGGCTTCGCTCGCGTCGAATGCGCTTGCGCGCTGCGAGCCGCTTCTTGCGACGCGCCTGGTTGCGCTGGCGGGTTCGGCTCAGACGGGGCACGTCCGGCTCCACTGCACACGGTCGAGCCTCGGCCGGAAGTCGTCCCCGGTCAGCGCGCGCCAACCGCGCCCGGCGAGAATCGATCGACCTGCCGACGGCTGCTCGCGCACGATCATCGACCGGGCGTTGGAGGTGATGGGGCCGCCGTTCATCCTCGTGAGTATTCGGGGCGCGCGACGATGCGCAACAGCGGCCCCTGATCGAACGATCGACGCCGCGAATCAGCAGCATCCTGATCGCCGCCACGTATCACACGCTCGCGCAACCCATTTGCGAGCGGCCCTCCTCTGGTGCATCGTTGAGCGCGTGGAAGCGAAGTTGCCTCGCCCTTGATTTGCGCCCGGCTGACAGGGCGGCGTGGTCGGTGTTGCCCGGTCGTCTCTCTCCTCCCCAGGCGGCCGCCATGGCCCCCGCGCGCTGCTCCGCGTCGCCCTGTGAGCCGGGTCAGATCTCCTTCCGCCGCCGCGGCCGTGCCGGTCGTCGGGAGGTCCCTATTTCTCGCCCATGCGCAGTGCCCCGCGCAGCGGCGGCCCTCGACCACCGGGTCGTAACGAGCGAGGCTCATCCCCCTAGGCCGCGGCCCGCTAACTGTGTTGCTACGGCTCGGGGTGACCGGGGAGGTGGCTACGCGTGAGCGGGCCCGGCGTGGCGTCCGGCGGCGGCCGCGCGAGGTAGCGCCGGCAGCCCGCGAATCAGGTCGGCGGCCTTCTCAGCGATCATGATCGTCGGTGCGTTGGTATCGCCCCGCGGGACGCTCGGCAGGATCGATGCGTCCACCACGCGCAGGCCCTCGGCGCCGCATACGCGGAGCTCCGCGTCGACCACCGCACCCATCGCGCACGTCCCCGCGGGGTGAAAAGTCGTGCGGCGTGCTCGAGGATCCGCCCGTCCTAGAGCGTGATCGCATCGGCGACGCGGCTCGCCAGGAACTTCGACCCGGTCGGCGGGCTCTGCTCCTCGCCGATGGAGCACGGGACATCGTCAGCCATTTTGCTTCTGTTCAATGCTCAATCGGTCCCCCTGCCCGTGCCTCCCGGCTCCCGTTCGTCCTTCGAGTGATCACGTAGACCGGGATGCCGATCAGGATCAGCACGGTGCCGCGCTGCGCGGCCTCGGCGCCCGTAGCACCTGCCATCCACAGCGAGAACGCCATTGCCAGGGCGATCGCGGCGATCGCCAGTGTCCCCGTCGGTGGGCCTGCGGGGGTGCGCCGGGCGAGCGAGTGCGACAGTTCGGCGGCCACGGAGAGGACGTAGCCGAAGACGTAGACGAACGTGCTCAACAGCGCGAGCGTGGTGAAGACGGCCAGCAGGTCTCCCGCCGCGCTGAACGCGATCAGTGCGGTGGCGAGGATCGCGTTGAGCAGCAATGCCGGCACGGGCAGTCCGCGCACGCGACGGCGCAGCGGGGGTGGGAAGAGGCCGTCCCGTGCGGCGCCCGCCGCCATCTCGGAGTTGACCAGGTTGAAGCCGTTGAGCGCGCCGAGCGCCGAGATCAGCGCCACCGCAGCGATCGCCTTCGCCGCCCATGCGCCGCCGAAGATCGCCTGCGCGGCGTCGGCGAACGGGGCGCCGGATTCGACGAGTCGCGCCTGCGGCACCGTACCTTGGACGGCCAGCGTGCTCGCCAGGTAGAGCACTGCCACGCCCGCCACGCCGGCGATGATCGCTCGCGGAACGTTGCGCTCGGGATCACGCACGCGGTTGGTCGCGACGGCGACGCTCTCCATGCCCAGGAACGAGAAGAGCAGCAGGGCGGATGCGCTGGGCAGCGCCGTCCACGAGCCGCCATGCGCGCGCACTGGCCCCACGTGGCCGGCGTGGAACGCGAGCAATCCGGCCACGGCGACGATCGCCAGGGCCGTGACCTTCAGGACAGTCGTGGCCACGGCCACCGCACCCACCGACCGGGTGCCGACGAGGTTGTTGAGCGCCGGAAGCCAGAGCACGGCACCAGCCACGGCGAACGTCGTCACCCCGCCCGACCGAAGCCCGAACAGCGCCTCGGCGTAGCCCGCGGCGGCAACCGCGATCGTGGCATGCCCGGTCCACCCTTGGATCCAATATGTCCAGGCGGAGAGGAATCCGGCGAACCGCCCAAACGCATCGTCGGCGTAGGCGTATGGGCCGCCCGAGCGCCGGGTCCGGCGCACGAGCCGCGCGAACGTCAGCGCGAGCGTGAGTGAGCCGGCACTGACCACGGCGAACGCGGGCACGCTGAGCCAGCCGTAGGCGGCGATCGCAGCGGGGACGGTGAAAATGCCGGTGCCAACGATCCCGCCCACGACGATCGCGACGGTGGCGAACAGACCGAGCCGGTCGTCGGGCGCCAGGAGACGCTTATCGGCGGGGGCGGACAAGGCCAGTCTCCGATACCCGCAACGCCTTCTCACGCTCGACCAGGACGCCGCTCATGCCGTCCTACCTTTTAGATTGCGTCCCCGGGAGTTGTCAGAGTCGGGGTGCGTGGGTGAAGCAGGGATGGTTTTCATGCTGGCTGCCCTCGATGGCTCAGGAGGCTGATCCCCCTGCTTCACCGCTTCTCCAGACCGCTGATTAGGCACCGCGACTCGATCGCTATGTAGGGCGATGCCGGCACCGGGAAAGCACGCGTCATCGACAAGGACGAGAGGAGCGCAATGGCAGTTGTTGTCGGGATCGATATCGCCAAGGAGTTCCACTGGGTCTGCGCGATCGACGCCACCACTAACGCGGTGCTGGCCAGCCGGCGGGTTGAGAACGACCCGGCCTCGATCGATGCCCTGATCAGTGACCTGGAGGGCTGGGCCGACGCCCACGGGCCGGTGCGCGTCGGGATCGACGTGATCGGCGGGATCGCCGGCTTGGTGACGGCGATGCTCAATCAGGCCGGCGTCGCGGTGGTTCACGTGCCCGGCCTGGCGGTCAACCGTGCTCGTCAGCGAACCGCAGGCGGGGAGAACAAGAGCGACCCGCGAGACGCTGCGGTGATCGCCGACCAGGTGCGGGTGCGCCCAAACCTGCGGTCGGTCGACATCGGCGAGGAGATCGACATCGAGGTCCGGTTGCTGGTCGGCCGTCGCCGCGATCTGGTCGCTGACCAAACCCGTCGTGTCCAGCGACTCAGAGAGCTCTTGGTCGCGATTCATCCCGGACTGGAACGGGTCGTGGATCCCACCCAGAAAGGCGGCCTGTGGCTGCTGTCGCGTTACGTGACCGCAGCCGAGATCCGTCGCGCCGGCCGCACGCGACTGACCGACTACCTGCTGCGCGCTGGTGGCCTGTCGCGCCGTCATATCGATCAGCTCGTCGAGGATGCCCTGACCGCCGCCACCGCCCAGCGACTCGTCCTTCCGGGCGAGCAGCTCAGCGCCGAGATCATCAGAGAGCTCGCGCTCGAGCTGCGCCAAGGCCGTCAACGACTCATCACCCTCGACCAACAGATCGAGGTGGCGTTGCAACGTCACCCTGACGCAGCCCTCATCCGCAGCCTGCCCGGGATGGGGGCCACGCTCACCGCTGAGTTCATCGCCGAGGCAGGCACCCTGGCTCGCTTCCCAAGCCCAGACCATCTCGCCTCCGCCGCGGGCCTGGCGCCCGTGCTCAGACAGTCCGGAAAAGTCCACTACCTCCAACGCGCCAGAGCCGGCAACAAGGCGCTCAAACGCGTCTTCTACCAATCCGCGTTCTGCTCGCTGAGCCACCCCACCAGCCGCGCCTTCTATGACCGCAAACGAGCCGAAGGCAAACGCCATCACCAAGCCGTCCTCGCGCTCGCCCGCCGCCGCGTCAACGTCCTTCACGCGATCCTGCGCGACCGCCGCCCGTTCGAGATCACACTCGCAAAAACTGCTTGACAAAACCATTAGGCAGCCTGCTCGTGGGCGTCGTTGTCGCGCACGTACTTGACGAGGCCGATGACATCCTCGGGCACGAGCCGGCCGATCGCGCTGCTGGAGTAGACGCCGACGATCAGCCGACCCGCGGGGTCGAGCACGAACCCGGTGGACTGCAGGTACCGCGGATCGTCGTTGACGAACGCGCCGCTGGCCGCCGCGACGGTGTCGGCGCCGTAGCCGACGGGGAACTCGAGGCCGTGTTCGGCGATGGTCTGGCGCGTGCTCGCCTCATCGTCGACCGACAACGCGACAACGCGGATGCCGAGCTCCTCGAGCCGGTCGGCGACGCGCTGGAACGCGCGCAGCTGGGCGTTGCAGTAGGGGCACCAGCCGCCGCGGTAGAGCAGCACGACGCCAAAGTGGCCGGCGGGCGCACGGGGCAGCTCCAGCGGCCGGCCGTCGACCGGTGTGATGGTCAGCGACGGGAAGCCGTCGCCGCGGTTGAGCCTGGCCATGATCCTCTCGGTGCTCGCGGATGGGTTCGGGCGCTCGTCCGCGACGTCCCAGATTTCGCCGGTGACATCGCCGTCGAGGCGCCGGATCAGCGCGTCGGCGGACGCCTCCGGGCTGATCAGAGCGCCGGTGGCACGGCCTCCTGCATCGGCTGTCTCAGTGCGCCGCCTCCTGCGGTCGGCGGGGCAGCTTCCAGCCTGGACGGACGAAGTGGCAGGTGTACCCGTCGGGGTAGCGCTCAAGGTAGTCCTGGTGCTCGGGCTCCGCCTCCCAAAACGGTCCGGCCGGCGCCACCTCCGTGACAACCTTGCCGGGCCACAAGCCGGAGGCATCGACGTCATTGATCGTGGCCTCCGCGGTACAGCGCTGCTCGTCATCGACGTAGTAGATCGCCGAGCGATAGCTCGGGCCGACATCGTTGCCCTGACGACCCTTCGTCGTCGGATCGTGAATCTGAAAGAAGAACTCGAGCAGGTCTCGATAGGAGATTCGGTCTGGGTCGAACAGAATCTCAATCGCCTCCGCATGCGAGCCGTGGTTGCGGTAGGTCGCGTTGGGCGTGTCGCCGCCCGCGTAGCCAACGCGCGAACTGATCACACCATCGAGCTCGCGGATCAAATCCTGCATACCCCAGAAACACCCGCCTGCAAGGATCGCCTTCTCGGTTTCAGCCATCTCTCTGCTCCTTATCGTCCGGACACTTGCTCGCGCGGCATATGCTGACGAGGAGGCGCGGCGCCCGCCTGGCAACGCCAGCCTCGGCGCAACGGCGACGATGCCGCCCTCCTCGGGCGCCAACCGCGGTCGCAGCCCGAATCAGCGTCACTGGATTCACCCGGCAATCGTCTAACCCCGGACGCCCGACTTCAACCGCGCCTGCTGATCGCCCGATGCAGTCCGCCGATCAACGCTGGCTGCGGGCCTACACGACACTCCCGCAAACATGAACGCGCTCAACTCTGCGGCGCGGCGATTCAACAGGAACGCGCTGCCGCTCTCAGGCGTGGTCGTCGCGCACGTTCACGGGCGCGACCGAGCTGCTCGGTCAGATCGAGATCGGTCATCGCTCGCTCCAACCCGTACACAGGGTGTACTCGGTCGCCTCACGCCTCAGCTCGTCCGCCGGGAACCGCCCCTTGCAGGCGCGGCGCGCCACCCGCATGCGCCACCGGACGTGCTCCACCGAGAACTCCTCGCCACAGCCAACCGAGGCGCACGCCTCCTGTTGCGTCAGCGCGATCCTCGGAACCGGCTGCACGGTCGTGACGGCCGCGCGGTCCGAGACCGACGCTACGGCCCGCACCCGAACCTGCGCCCGACCGAGCTCACTGATCTGGGTGGTCACGACACCGCGCTCCGTTTCAACCGCCGCCGGAAAGCACTGCCTCTTAGGTACGGCGTTTCCGGCCCTGAATCCCGGGCTGGCGCGCCGCTTCCTGCACAGTCGTGCGCATTGGCGATCGGCGATGACCGACCTGGCTGGCCGTGTGTCGTCAGGAACGACGCTCCCGCGACCGTCGACTGTCGTCGCCAGCCTGGACGATGTGCTTGGCGGCCGCAGCCCGTGCCGCCTTCCAACTCCCGTACACCGCGGTCACGACGCCGGAGGAAGGCCAGTCGCCTGTGCGTAGTCGCTCGAGCGGCTCGCCGCCACGGCATCGCGCATGCGTGCGCGACCAGTCGTAGGACGACGGCAGCTGTCCATACCGACGGTGCCAGTCAAGCATGGCGTCGACCACCCGCTCCCGCGTCCAGCGGCGCTCGGTCGCGCCGGGGTGGCACGCCTTGCAGTACGCGTAGGCGTCGCCCTTGCCGTTGCGCGGCTGGGTGTAGGCGCCGCAGCCGCGGCACACGCCTTGCTAGCGGGCCTTGACCGCCCGGGCCTTCTCGCCGGCGGGGTCGTAAAAGTACGCTTTGACCGTCGCGGGCGAGCGGCCGAGTCGGTCGGCGATCTGCCGGATCGAGAGGCCCTCGAACTCGCGGTAATGCCGCGCCAGGGCGACCGCCCGTCGACGCTCGAGAACCCGACTCATTCCCGCGGTTGATGCCTGGCCCGTGACACGGGTCACGCTACCTCGCTCAATTGGCGTTTCCGTCGAGGTCGGCAATCACGTGCCGGCGCACCCGGCTGAGCCTCCTTCCGGCGCAAGGCGGGAAAGCCGCGGACAGCCGGCGGGGAGTTGTGCGTCGCCAGCGAAGCTGGTGTCCCGTGAACAGATCTGCTCGCGGGACCGTCGGTCAGGGTGCCGAGCGTGCGAGGGCGGCGTTGACGGCCGCGGTCGGCGTCGGCCATGGGCCGCCGCGCGCTCCGGCGCTGTGTCGGAGCCTCAGCGGAGCGAGTCGGTAAGCGCGATTAGCTGCGCCGCCGATGCCATCAGGCCGTCCTGGATCGGCTTTGATGATCTGCGCGTAGGACCGGTCCCCGAAGAAGGCGGCTAGCGCGTCGCCGACGCCCAGGACGGTGGCCTCGACGGCCGGGACGGTGGAGACGGTGGCGTGCGCGCGTGCGACCTGGTCTGGATGCGCGCGGTAGACCGCGCGGCGCAGGGGCACGCTGACCATGCCGCGCAGCCCCGAGCGGCGGACGTGGCTCACGTCGGAGAGAACGCTATAGATCTGCTCCATCTGCGCGCTGATGTCCACCAACTCGAGGAAATCGAACGCGCGAATCCTCGGATTCGGTTGATCCTGACGATGACGGATGATGACCATTGATCGGGCGAGCGGCGGCGGGTCGACGCGAGCTTCTTCCGGGACTACCTCGGTGACGACCTAAACGCGCCGAGCTACATGGTCGCCGGTCCGCCCGGAATGGCAGCAGCAGCAACAGAAGCATTGAAGACGATCGGCGTGGACGAGCACCTGATTTCAACTGACAGCTCCAGCGGTTACTGAGCACGGTGCGACTGCTCGCGTCGAGCGTTGCGGTCGCTCTGGTGCAGCGACCGCGTCACCGGGACGCTCTCAAGGAGATCTCGCGGCTGTTTCTCTCCCGAGCCGAGCAGCGTCATAGCTGACAGTGGAAGAGCAGGACGGACAAGAGGCGGCCACGGAGCGACAAACCCGATTTCTCGCTCGGTGACGAACAACGGATCGCCCGATGGCGCCCATGTTCAGGCGAGTGTCACGACGCACAGACCTGAGCGATGGTGACACCGCACTTACGGACTCGTTGAAAGCGGTAGATCACATCCGATGCGACATTCCGCGAGCTGGCGGAACACCTCAGTGTGCCGGCGGGGCGAAAGCCAGACCGTGGGCGCCGCATCCACGTGACCGGACCCCGTTCATCGGTCCACCTGTTGTGAGAGCTGGGTGGGTGTAGTGGTGGTGTGGCTGGAGTCCCCAGTTGCGCAGTCAGCATGAGGGCCGAGCTACTTAACGACTAAGCCTTTGAGGCCGATGGTTTGTTGTCGCCGCGTGCGTCGATCAGGACGATCGACTTCTCCCTCTCAAGCTCAAGCTCCTTGAGGATCTTCTTGACGCGCTGCTCGTCCTTGGCCGTGTAGTACACGATGACCTTGACTGAGCACCAGGTGCGGTTTGCCTTCTCGTAGATGGCGACCTGCTTCTCGAGGTTCCGCTTGAGCTGCGAGTTGCTACCGAGCTTGAACTCGACGAGCGACTTATCCCCGGCGCCGTAGCTGGCCTTGAAGTCGACGGGTCCGCGGCCGTTGTTCGGCTCGCGGTTGATGTCGAACTCGGTGTTGCACCAGACGAGCCCGAATGACCGGACCCCGTTCATCGGTCCACCCGTTGTGAGAGCTGGGTGGGTGTAGTGGTTGCGCCACGGTAGCTGCTGTGGCTGTTGGCTTGCGAGGCGGGTGCGGTGATGTCCTCAGCAGGATTCTGCCGTAGCGCGGTTGGGAAGACGGCGCAGGTGGCTGGCGGCGTGGTGCTGGTCAGCCGACCGCCTCTATCGACCTCTTCCTCAGCCGCCGTTGCTGTCGGTCTGGGCAGCGGTTGGCGGAGATTGGCGGCGAACGCGACCGGGGTCATCATGCCCAGCGACGAGTGCGGTCGGTGGTGGTTGTAATCCTGGCGCCAGTCCTCGACAAGCACCTGTGCTTCGGCGAGACACGAGAACAGCTCGACGGCGAGCAGCTCGTCACGGACGCGACCGCCGAAGCTCTCGACGTAGGGGTTCTGCCACGGCGACCCCGGCTCGATATAGGCGCTCCCAGCCCCGGAGAACCGACACCAGTCACGCAGCGCGTTGGCGGTCATCTCCGGCCCGTTATCGCAACGGACGAACGCCGGCGTGCTGCCGCGCTCGGCGACGAGCCGATCGAGCACGTTGACGGTCTGGTCAGCGTCGATACGGCGGCGGCACACGATCGCCAGCGCTTCGCGCGTGAACTCGTCGACGACGTGCAGCAGCTTGAGGTTGTGCCCGTCGGCGGTCTGGTCCCATTGGAAGTCGATCGCCCATACGTGATCCGGTCGCTCGGCCCGCAGGCGGTCAGCCGGCACGGTTGACACGCCGAGCCGTTGGCGCTTGCGGCGCTTCTGCGGCACCCGGAGGCCTTCCTCGCGCCACAGCCGTTGCGTGCGCTTGCGGTTGACCTGCCAACCCTGCTCGAGCAGCAGCTGATGCGCGCGGCGATACCCCCACCGCGGGCGATCCCGCGAGATCCCACGCAGCTCAGAGCGCAACGCCTGATCCTCACCAGCCGCCACCGGCTCGTGACGCTGCGTCGAGCGGTGCTGACCGACATATCGACACGCCCGCCGCTCCGACAGGCCAAGGCGGTCCTGAAGCATCAGGACCGCCTGGCGCCGGCGCGACGGGCTCACCAGTTTCCCCGGCTCACCTCGCGCAACGCCGCGTTCTCCAAGGTCTGATCGGCCACGATCCGCTTCAGCCGCGCGTTCTCGACCTCGAGCTCCTTCAGGCGCTTGACATCGTCGGCCTTCAGCCCACCGAACTGTGCCCGCCAACGGTGATACGTCGCCTCTGAGACCTCCAAGACCTTGCAGACCTCCGGCAGCTCCTGCCCCTCGCCCAGCAGCCGATCGGCTTCCCGCAACTTGCGGACGACCTGCTCCGGGGTGTGACGTCGACCCTTCATCGATGCGCTCCTTCGACCCATTCAACAAGGTCATCGAAGCTCTCACACAGACCGGACCGATCTCAGGGGGTCGGGTCACGAATGCCAGCTGCACCTCGGTCTCGGTTGTGAACGGCTGCCCGGCGCGGTTGAGCAGCCTATAACCGTCGTTGTCCTCGATGTACGTCTTGAAGTACTTCGCCCGCGCCAGGCATTCGTCGTAGCTGGTCCACGGCTTGTCGTAGAACTCGGTTCTGCCCTCGAGGTCGCTGATCGCCTTCTTCATCTGCTCGATCAGGACACGTTTCGTGTCGTCGACCTTCGAGGAACTCACCGACTCCGCTGCGTCGCCGTTTTCCTCTTGCAGTCTGATGTAGCGATCGATCAGCTCTGGGAACCGCATGATTGTTTCGCTCGCCGCCTGCCGCCTGCGCTTAGCGTTGGGATCCCGGCCGAGCTTGTCTCTGAAGTACTGGTTGATCTGCGCGCGCAGTTGCGCGTTTGGCACCGCGGCCGGCAGCTGCGGGAACTTGTTGATCATGTCCCCCTGGCTGATCCACGTGTCGTCACGCGTGAGCATGTCGAGCGGCGTAAGGAGGACGAAGTCATCTCCGAGCCGCGGCAAGAAGTACTTCTTAGTAGCCCAGGTCTTGGTGTCGTAGTTGAAGACGGCCCGTGGCACCGCGAACAGGTCGCAGCTGTCCTCATCGATGTGTTCGCGCCCGAACGCCTCGGTGTACCTGCAGAGGTAGCGCTTGATCAGGTTCGTTGTGAAGTCGCTGATCTTGTCGGCACCGACGCCGGACGTGATCAGGCAGAGCTTCTCGAGGTGACTGCCGCGGGTGATCTTCTCCTCCCCGAAGCCGGACAGGATGGCGCCGAGTGCGCCGTGGAGCGCCATGGCGAAGTCGTTGCCGAGGCCTGCACCGCCGTTGCCAAAGAACGTGAAGCCAAGCCAGTTCTGCTTGACCTCCTGGAATCGGTAGAGGCTGTCGATCAATCCCTTATCGAGGTGCCCGTCGGCCGCAAGGTCGCGCAGGAACTTCAGGTAACGCAGGATCTCCTCGTGCAGGCCCTGGTACTCGGCATCGTCGCTGTTAAACAGCAGGAACGGATCGACGAACAGCGGTAGGTCTGAGACGAGGCTGATGTCGAGCGCCCCATACTCCTCGAGCAGGTCCGGATCGACGTCGAAGTACTGCGAGAAGTAGAGCTCCATGTCCTACTTAGAGGTTACGAGCACGCCATCCGCTCGTTCAGGCTGGCGCGAGCGATGTCGGCGGGCTGTCCGGGGCCGCCGCCAGCGATGCAGCCGACCTGAACCGTGGGCTGCCGCCTCGGGCAGCCGGACAGGCCACGGTCTCAACGTAGGGGAGGCACGACGGCCCTGCTTTCACACAAAAAGGTCTTTACCTGCTCGTGGTGTGGCTCGCGCAATGCGCGGGTTGCGGGAGCCTGGTTGCATCGTCGTGCACGTAGACCCGAAGCGAGGAGGTGGCATGGACATCAAGTTCCTATCGACCGTGGCAGCGATCACGCCCGATCCGCCCGCCAGCCGAAGGCTGTACCTCGACACGCTCGCTCTGCCGCTCGAGGGCGACGAGTACCTCCACAGCGAACAGCTCGCCGGCTGCAAGTCCTTCGGCATTTGGCCGCTGTTCCAGGCGGCTGAGGCCTGCTTTTGGAACATCACAATGGCCGACCGACCGGCCGACACCACAGACCAGTCTCGAGTTCGACGTCGCGAACGCCCGATCAGTCACCTCAGCGGCACGCGAGCTCGAGCAAGCCGGCTACGAGCTGCTGCATGAGCCACGCGAGGAGCCGTGGGGCCAAACCGTGGCCAGGCTGCAGTCACCCGAGGGCGCCATTATCGGGATCTCGCACATCCCGTCGTTTCACGACCAGGCCTGACCGCGAAGACGACCCGGTTCATAGCTGCGACGAGCATTCAGACCGTTCGGCTCGAGTTCCGGAATGCGCGGTACGAAGGGAACTCCTCCGGACGCTCCGTCAGCCGGGCGGCCTCTATGCACTCGGCTCAGGCGCCGCGCTGATTGAAGAGCCTGCGTCTGCGCGTGACCGCAGTGCGCTGGCTGAAGCCGCACCTTCGCAGCACGGGGATCAGCCGATCGACCGAGATCACGAGGACGCCGTGCTCGACCCGCTCGACGCCACGCGGGCGAACGAGGCAGACCACCGGCACGGCGCCGCGCCGACACCACCGCCGACGCCAGCGCGACAGCCACGCCGCCTGTTCCCGCACCCGGGCGAGATGGCGATCGTCGTAGCTCCTCGTCTTGGTCTCGATGGCGAACGCAACTCGGGTGGGCGCGATCGCCAGGGAGTCGATGTCCCCCCGGCCTCGCCACGGCAGCGAGTGCCGGAGCCGCCACCCTTCCGCCTGAAGATGCTCGAGCGCGCGCCGGACCTCATCCTCCGAGCGAGCACCCACGCGGCTGCGCCCGGCGAGCGATATCCAGTGGCGAGCGTAGAGGCCAGACCCGAGAGCGAGGACGAGCAGGACTCCGGCGGCTGAGATCGCTCCCACCCCGATGGCGGCCAGCGCCAGTAGTCCGGTCCCGGCGCTCGCCATCGCCATCGCCGCGGCTCGCGACAGCCTGCGGTACTGCTGGCGTCGCGCGTAGTTCACGCTGCGAGCTTTCCGACGGCGTGGCGCGTGGTCATCGCCGGAGCCCGATCGGAGCTGATGCTGGGCATGTTCCCGATGGTCTCACCGGCCGTCGACGGCTCCGGCGGGCCTCTTGTTCCCGGGCTGCGGCAGACGTCGAACCGCTGACTGCTCGGTACCGGGAGCGGCCCCCGCCGTCTTCGTACGAGGCGAATTGGCCACCAATTGGCCACCATAGAGGACCAAAACTGCGTCGTTTGCAGGCACTTCGTTAGTACCGCTACCGGGATTCGAACCCGGGTTTCCGCCGTGAGAGGGCGGCGTCCTAGTCCCCTAGACGATAGCGGCGGGGACGCTGGTGGCAGGCAAAATCGCACACCAACCGGTCAGCGTTGATCAGCTTAGCGTGGCTCATGATCTCCCTGATCTCGCAGAAGCGGTGCATCGAGCGGCGAACCGCGAACGAGCTCGATGCTCGGGCGTCGCACGACGCACCGCACGCGCACGGATCTCAGGTCGACGTCAGACGCGGCCGCCATCGAGTCGCGCTGTCGACTGGCGATCGGGTATCTGCGGGAGGTCGAAGGTTGCTAACTTCAACGCTCCCGCGGCTGTGGTGAAACTGGTATACACGCGGCGTTCAGGTCGCCGTGCCCTCACGGGCGTGGAGGTTCGAATCCTCTCAGCCGCATCAGAGCGCCGTCGGCGCTGACCAGAACCTCCTCAAACCGACTGTCTTTGGTAGCTTCGAACGTGCTCTTTCGATGGAGTCGATAGGCACGCACCAGACCGTCAGGTTGAGCGCCGGTTCGCATGCAGCGCCGCACGACGGCGCGTGCGTGCTCGAGCTGGCCTCGATGCTCAACGCCGAGCCGTTCAGCGATCGGCCGCGATCGGTCTGCCCGGCACTGCGGGAGTTCCTGCAGAGTTACAACGACGGGCTGCCGGATGATCTGCGCCAGGAGCTGTTCGCGTCTGGCCTCCGAGATCGTCGACACGCGCGCCCCGCCGCGGGTGACGGCATGGCGCGCCCGGCTGTGCGTGGATTGGGCGCGATCGGTGGCCGGAATCGAGAGCATCTCGACCAGGTTCAAAGGCTCGACGCTGTCCAACTGCGCCCGTGCCGGGGCTACGCGGCGCAGGTGGCCCGCAGCAATCCCTGGTGCCACGGCCAGACGGTGGCGTTCGTCACCTGGCTGGCCCGCAAGAGCACGCCGGGCGCGGTCTCCCCGTGCCGATGCCACCGCCACCTCCTCGCCGCCGACCGGGCACCAACCCGTCGGGCCAGCCCGCGCTCGTCTAGCCGTTGAGCGCGGTGAACCGGTCGGGTGCCGACCCACAAGAGCAGCCCGCCGGCCACCGAACGCGGCGCACGCCCTCTGAGCGGAGGCGGTGGCGGATTCAGGACAAATAGCTGCCAGGATCGGCCCCCTGCCCCGGACCTACCCATCACGTTTCGAACGGTCCCTGGGCACGTCATCGAGCCCCGGCTCACAGCCAGCCGCGCTCCTCGGCCAGCCGGACCGCCTCGGCGCGGTTGCGGGCATCGAGCTTCTGCATCACCGAGGACAGGTGGTTGCGCACCGTCCCGTGTGACAGGTAGAGCGCCTTGGCCAGCTCGGCGACGGTGGCATGATCGCGGGAGGCGGCCAGCACCTCGTGCTCGCGCGGGGTCAGCGGGCACTCGCCCTGCGACAGCGCGGCCGCGGCCAGGCCGGGGTCGACGACCCGCTCGCCGGTGAGGGCGCGGCGGATGGCGGACGCCAGCTCGCTGGCCGGCGCGTCCTTCAGCAGAAAACCCGATGCTCCGCCCTCCATCGCCCGGCGCAGATACCCGGGGCGGCCGAACGTCGTCAGGATCAACACCCGGCAGGAGGGCAGCGCCGCGGCCAGCTCCTCGGCCGCGTCCAGCCCCGTCTGCCCCGGGCATCTCGATGTCCAGCAGCGCGATGTCGGGCTGAGCCGCCAGCGCCGCCGCCAGCACCTCGTCGCCCCGGGCAACCTGGGCGACCACCTCGATGTCGTGCTCCAGCGACAGCAGGCTGGCCAGCGCGCCGCGGACCATCCCCTGGTCCTCGGCGATCAGCACCCGGATCATGACGCGCCCGCCGCCGAGACGGGAACGCGACACCGACAGCCGGAAGCCGCCGTCCGGCAGCGCGCCGGCGTCGATCCGCCCGCGCAGACGCTCAGCGCGCTCGCGCAGACCGACCAGCCCGTTGCCCGCCGTCGTCCGCCCCAGCGACCAGCCACCGCCGCCGTCATCGACGACCTCCACCTCCGCGTCGGCCAGCCCGGCCAGCGACCCGGACCTGGCAGCGCGACGCGCCGCTGTGGCGGATCACGTTCGTCGCCCCCTCGCGCACCGCCCAGGCCAGCACCGCCTCCACGTCGGGATCGAGCGTGACCGGCGAGCGCTCGAACTCGGCGATGATCCCGGCGGCCGAGAGCGCGATCCGCGCGCCCTCCATCTCCCCGGCCAGCGTCGGCTGGCGATAGCCGCTGACCGCCTCGCGCACCTCGCTGAGCGCCTGGCGGGCAACCTGCTCGACGTCGCGGATCTCCCCGCGGCCTCGTCGACACGATCGGGCAGCAGCCGCCCGGCCAGCTCCGCCTTGATCGCGATCACCGACAGGCTGTGGCCGAGCAGGTCGTGCAGGTCGCGGGCGAAGCGCTCGCGCTCGGCGGCGACCGCGGTGCGGGCCAGCTCGGCCCGGGCCTCGGTCAGCTCCTGGTTGCGGGTGCGCAGGTCGCGCATGAGCGACAGCAGCAGCCCGACCCCGACGGCGCTGATCGCGTAACCGGCGGCCGCGCCCGCGTCGCCGCCGCCCAGCGCCGTCGCCCCCAGCGACCGCCGCCGATGACGAGGACCGCCGGAAAGCTCCAGCCCGAGGGCACGACCAGCGCCGTGCAGGCCGCCACGTAGGAGAACAGGTAGCCCCAGGAGGAGCGGCTGAGGACCGTCAGGGCGATCGCCAGCGGTGAGCAGAGCCGCCAGCACCCAGGCTCGCCAGCGCCGGCGATCCTCGACCCAGATGAAGACGAGCCAGACGTAGCAGGCGGCGAAGACGGCGGCCGCGGCGATCGTCAGCCATAGCCGAGCCCGTGCCCGCCATGGCCGATGGCATCGACGAGCGGAGCGACGATGAAGCCCAGCCAGACGAGGCTGATCATCGCCCGGCGGCGGCTCAGCGGCGCCCGGCGTGCCACGGGTCCTCCGGCGGCGGCCGGTCGGCGCCGGCCGGAGGACGCAGGCCGGAGAACGGCCGCATGCGCCGTCGGTCACGCCACCTCCCCCTGAGGCTGGCGCAGGAACTTGACCATCATCACGACGCCGATGACCGTCCAGATGGCGAGGACGCGGAGGCTGGCGCCGTCAAAGCCGGCGCCGTGTCGCCGGGGATCGAAGACGAACTGCAGCCCGTTGGCCAGCGCCCTGATCGGGAACACCCCGGCGATCGACTTCAGCGCCGACGGCAGCGAATCGGTCGGAAACCAGATGTTCGAGATGAAGGTCAGCGGCAGGATCAGCAGGTTGACGACCACCGGCCCGCTCTCGGCGTTGGGGATGAGGCGGGTGAGCCCGATTCCGAGCGCCGTGAAGGCCGCCGTCCCCAGCACCATCGTCACGACGAGGCCCGGCAGCGCGCCCGCGCGGAAGTGCAGACCCCAGATGAGCACGCCGCCCACGATCACGGTGACGCTGATCACGAGCGTGACCAGGCAGGTCGACCCGATGCGCGCGGTGACGTACGCCCAGCGGGGCAGCGGCGTGCCCTGCATCCGCTTGAGGATGCCGTTGTCGCGCAGGATGGCGGTGCTCATCGCCAGGTTGACGAACGTCGTCGTGATCACCGAATAGGCGAGGATCCCCGGCACGAGGAAGTCGTTGTAGGGGATCCCACCCCGCTCGGAGATGTGCTGGCCCTTGTCGAGGCTGGCGAAGATCACCAGGAACATCAGCGGGAACACGAACGTGAACACGCCCCGTCCGCGGTTGCGCCAGTACGAGCGCTGCTCGTAGCGGATCTGCCAGCCGACCAGACCGAGGTCGCGGGCGAACGTGGATTGACTGACCGTACTCATGATGCGACGACCTCCTCCGACTGCGACACCGAATTCTGCTCTCCCCCACCCGTGAGCTCCAGGTAGATGTCCTCGAGCGTGGGCTGGGTGACGGAGAAATGGCCGATATCCGCGTCTCGCTCCAACGCCCAGGTGGTGAGGATCTGCGCGGCCCGCACCGGCTCGCGCGTCACCACCAGCACGCGCTCACCGTCCAGCGTCCGGCTCTCGCACGGCACCGGCGGCACGTCACCGAGCGCGATCGTCCGCGGCAGCGAGAACCGGATCTCGGCCGGCCGCAGATCGCGACCGCCCAGCTCCTCGGGACGGCCCGAGGCGATGATCTCGCCGTTGCGCATGATGGCCACGCGGTCGGCGAGATGCTGAGCCTCGTCCATGAAGTGGGTTGTCAAGAAGATGGTCTTGCCGAGCTCGCACAGCGACCGGATCGTCGACCAGGCCTGGCGGCGCGCCGCCGGATCAAAGCCGGTGGTCGGCTCGTCGAGGAAGATCAGCTCCGGGTCGCCGACGAGGGCGAGGGCCAGGTCCAGACGGCGACGCTGGCCACCGGAGAGCTGCTTGGCGCGCACGTCGCGCTTGTCGGTCAGCTCGACGAGCTCGATGACCTCGTCGACCGGCCGCTGGCGCAGGTGATACCGGCCGTACATCTCGACCAGCTCGCGCACCGAGAGGTCGGCCTGCACGCCGCACTGCTGCAGCACGATCCCCACCTGCTCGCGCAGCTCGCGGGCGCCGGTCGCGGGATCGATCCCCAGGACCCGCGCCTCACCCGCCGAGCGGGAGCGGTACCCCTCCAGGATCTCGACGATCGTCGTCTTGCCGGCGCCGTTGGGGCCGAGCAGGCAGAACACCTCGCCGCGCGCGACGTCGAAGCTCACCCCGCGCACCGCCTGCGTCTCGCCGTACGAGCGCCGGAGATCGCGCACCTCGATGGCGGGGCCGTGATTGTGAATTGTCGCATGTGAACTCATGCCCGGCAGCGTAGGCTCGGCCGGACTCGCGCGGTAAGTGGCGCGCGGCCCAAATCGCCCATGACAAGTGTCATACGCTCCACCGGTCGATCGTCGGTCGTCGCGCGCTCGTGACCGAGGACGCCGATCGCCGCCGTGGCCAGCTTGAAGTGCGCCCCGGCGGCCACCTCCATCTCGCACCAGCGCGCGGTCAGCACCCGCAGGATGTGGCCGTGGGCGAACGCCAGCCCGTCGCCGTCGACCGCCGCGAACCGCTGGAGCACGCGGTCGACGCGGGCGCCGACCTGCGCCGGCGACTCGCCGCCCGGACAGCCGTCGCGCCACAGGTTCCAGTTGGGATCGTGGCGCTCCCAGATCTCGGGAGAGGTGAGCCCCTCGTACTCGCCGTAGTCCCACTCGACGATGTCGTCGCACAGCTCGGCCGTCTCGCCGAAGCCGGCGATCTGCGCCGTCTCGCGAGCGCGCAGCCGCGGGCTGCAGAGGACGAGCTCGAACTGCTCGCCGGTCAGTTTCTCGGCGGCGATCGCCGCCTGCGTCGCGTCCGTTCTCGGTCAGCGGCAGATCGGTGACGCTCGTGTGCTTGCCGTTCGCGCTCCACTCGGTCTCGCCGTGGCGCACGATGAAGATCCGCGCCGGCCACGCCGCCCTCAGACCGACGAGCGACCCGACGTCGCCGCCGGTGCGCTCGATCTCGTCGACCTTGGCGCGGCGGCGGACGTGGCGCTCCTCGTCGGAGACGCGAGCGGCCAGGAAGGCGACGACGATCTGCGCCGCCACCTCGACGCCGATCACGCGGCCGCCCAGGCAGAGCACGTTGACATCGTCGTGCTCGACGCCCTGGTGGGCGGTGTAGGTGTCATGGATCGTCGCCGCGCGGACCCCGCGGATCTTGCAGGCGGCCACCGACACGCCGGCCCCCGAGCCGCACACGATGATGCCCGCGCTGCGCCCGTCCCGAGGCGACGGCGTGCCCCACCTCGAGCGCCTTGTCGGGGTAGTCGATCGGGTCGGGGCGATCGGTCCCGAAGTCCAGGACCTCGTGCCCGCCGGCGGCGATCACCCCGAGCAGACGTTCGCGCAGCACGTAGCCGGCGTGGTCGAACCCGCAGGCGACGATCACCGCGCCACCTCGGTCGGCGACGGCGAGTCGACCCGCGCGAGCTCGTGGACGGCCAGCAGCGCCGCCCCGAGGACGCCGGCCTGCACCCCGTGGCGGGCGAGGCGGATCGTCGTCTCGGTGCCCAGGCCGGGCAGGACGTAGGCGGACGCCGTCCGCCGGGCGGGCTCGAGCAGGAGGTCACCGGCGCGCGCGGCGCCGCCGCCGATCACCACCTCCTTGGGATCGAAGGTGTTGATCGACGTTGGCCACCCCGATTCCCACGCGCTCGCCCCACAGCTCGATCAGCCGCGCGGCGTCGGGGTCGCCGGCCTGGGCGGCCTTCACCGCCTCGACGCCGGTGAGCTTCTCGCCGGCTGGCGTACCGCCGGCCGAGCGCCGACTCGGGCTGCTCGCCGGCAAACCCGCACACCAGACCATCGAGGGCGTGCCCGGCGGCGGCGGCCTCCAGCGAGCCGGGCTGCGGGAACTTGCCCGCGGGCGGAACCGGACCGCTGAGGTCCATGCCGACGAGCGTGTGGCCGAGCTCGCCGGCCCCGCCGGTGGCCCCGCGGTAGATCCGCCCGTCGAGCACGAGCCCGCCGCCCACGCCGGTTCCGATCGTCAGCATCACGAGGTCGCGGGCGACCATGTTCAGGTCCTCGTCGTGGGCCTCGGCCAGGGCGGCGACGGTGGCGTCGTTGTCGACGAACACCGGCACCCCCAGCCGCTCGCCGAGCACCTCGCGCAGCGGGACGTCGACGAGCGGGATGTTGACCGAGGAGACGACCCGCCCCTTCTCGAAGTTCGACCACCGAGGGACGCCGATGCCGACGCCGTCGAGCTCGGCGCCGCGGCAGTCCTGGACGAGCCCCACCAGCTGGTCGATCAGCGCATCGGCGCTGTCGCAATTCGTCGGGGCGAGCGTGGAGTCGGCCAGCTCGCGTCCGGCCAGGCGGGCGACGGCGATCTTCGTCCCGCCGAGATCGACGCCGATCACATCGGTCATGACGCGGTCAGACCTCGGGACCGAGCCGCTGGGCGGCGGCGCGATCGAGCAACACGGTGATCTGCTTGGCGTCGGGGACGAGCAGCGATGCGGGAACGGCCGGGTCGGGATCGGCGTCGGGCCCGAAGGCCTCGGCGATCGCGTCCGCCTTGGACTCCCCGGAGGCCAGGAACACGATCCGCTGGCTGGAGGTGAGCGCCGGAATCGTGAGCGTGACGCGCGGGACGAACGGCTCGAGGCCCGCCTCGGGGACGCCGACGACCAGCCGCGTGCGCTCGGCGAGCGACGGCTGACCGGGAAACAGCGACGCCGTGTGGCCGTCGGGCCCGATGCCCAGCAGCACGAGATCGAAGCTTCGGCGGGCCGGCCGCCCGCAGCCGCTGCTCGTAGTCGTCGGCCGCCGGTTCGGGGCCGAGCTCGCCCCGTATCGCGCTCGACGTCGACGGTCGTGATCCCGTCGAGCGGGTCGATCAGGGTCTCCTTGATCATGCGGTAATTGGAGCGCTCGTCGTCGGGGTCGACGCAGCGCTCGTCCCCCATCCAGAACCGGCTGCCGGCCAGGTTCAGTCCGACCGCCCTGACCGCGTCGACGAAGTGCTCGTAGGCCGCCTTGGGCGTGGAACCGCCGGCGAGAACGATCTCCCCGCCGCCGATCGCCGCGCCCACCATCAGGGCCGCGCAGGCGCGCGCCGGATCCTCGACAACCTCGAACGTGACACTCATATCGGGACAGAGCTCCCGGGCGGCGTCGAGCGCGCCCACGTAGGTCGGATCGCGCAGCAGCGCCTGGCGTACCCCCTCGCCGAGGATCCCGCCCTCCCCCCGGGAGGCCCCGAGGATCTTCCATTCACGCTGCTCGCCGTTGCGGTTGCGCTCGGCGGCATCCAGTCCGCCGAGACCGCGCTGCAGCGACAGCGAGGTCCCCTCGTCGCAGGAGACCGTCACCCCGACCAGTCCCGGGGACTCCTGCTCGAGCGCGCGCAGCTCCACGGCCACCGCTCCGTCCTCGCGGTCCAGGGAGCCGGTGAACATGCCGATGCCGCCGCTGAGCCGCGCGCGGCCCCAATGCAGCCGCGAGGCCATCCAGCCGGCCAGCAGCAGGCCGCTGGCGGTGGAGCGCTCCTGGTGGCGGATCTCCAGCTCGGAGATGTGGTGAAGCGCGGCCAGGCGCGACGGCAGATCGAAGCTGGCGGCCAGCCGCTCGCGCCACGGCGTCGTGCGCAACCACGCGAGATCGACCACGTAGGCATACTCGCGCAGATCGTGGACGCGGTCAAAGGCGTCAGCGGGCTCGGGCAGGTCGTCGGAGTCGACGAGCATCACGTCCATCAACTCCAGGAGCGCCTCCACCGCCTCGTCGTGACCGTGGGGGGACCACACCACCGTCGGGATCTCGCCGACGAGCACCGGGTCGACGATCGTCTGGAGCCCCAGCAGGTGCTCGGGCCCGCAATCGATCTCGACGGTCTCGTGGATCACCCCGAGGCCGTTCTTCGGCTCCTCGTAGCTGACCGTCGCCACCGCGTCGAGCGTCGTACGGGCGTTCTCGACGGCGCACAGCACGGTCCGCGAGGCGTGATAGCGCCCGACGCGCTCCAGCCGGTTGGCGATCTCGCCCTTCCACTCCCGATCGACGATCACCACCAGGTTGAGCACCCGCGCGGGCGCCAGCTGCTCGTTGGCGGCGTGGCGCTGGCGCAGCAGCTCGCGCAGCGCGGCCTCGATGCGCTCGGGGCTCGTGTCCTGCTCGGCCCAGACGTCCTCACTCATAGCTCATCCTCCGCTCGAGCTGCCCACATCAGCGACTCGTCGGCGGACACACGCCTGACACGTGGGCCGCCGCCCTCAAAGCCGCCGCCAGATCCGGCCTTCGAGGAGCGCCTCGGCCTCCTTGGGGCCCGGGGTTCCCGCCGGATAGGTGGGGATCTCCGATTCGGTGTCCTGCGCCCAGGCCTCGAGGATCGGATCGACGATCCCCCACAGCGCCTCGACCTCGTCGTTGCGGGTGAACAGCGTCGCGTCGCCGCGCATGGCGTCCAGAATCAACCGCTCGTAGGCCTCGGGCGACTCCGACATGAACGAGGTGCCGTAGCGAAACTCCATGTTGACGGGACGGATCCGCATGCGCGTGCCCGGGATCTTGGCGCCGAGAGACACCGACACGCCCTCGTCGGGCTGCAGCGTGAACACGAGCTGGTTGGCCTGGATCCCGACCGACCCGGAGCTCTGGAGGGCCAGATGCGGGATCGGCTTGAGGATGACGGCGATCTCGGTGAGCTTGCGCGACAGCCGCTTGCCGGTGCGCAGGTAGAACGGCACTCCCGCCCAGCGCCAGTTGGAGACGTGGAGGCGCAGCGCGGCGTAGGTCTCGGTCCGCGAGTCCGGGGCGACCCCGTCCTCCTCGCGATAGCCGGGGACCTTCTCGCCGCCGACGACGCCCGGCGCCGTACTGGGCGCGCACCGCCATGCCGGTTACCTCGTCGATCGACGGGGGCACGATCGCCTCGAGCACCTTGAGCTTCTCGTCGCGCAGCCGGTCGGCGGTGAAGGCCGTCGGCGGCTCCATCGTCAGCAGAGCGAGCAATTGCAGCATGTGGTTCTGGACGAGGTCGCGCAGCGCGCCCGCGTGGTCGTAGTAGCCCGCGCGACCGCCGATCCCGATGTCCTCGGCGGCGGTGATCTGCACGTGGTCGACGTAGTTGCGGTTCCACACCGGCTCAAACAGCGCGTTGGCGAAGCGCATCGCCATCAGGTTCTGGACCGTCTCCTTGCCCAGGTAATGGTCGATGCGAAAGATCTGCGGCTCCTCGAAGACCTCGAGCAGCTCGGCGTTGAGCTGGCGCGCCGAAGCGAGGTTGTAGCCGAACGGCTTCTCGATGACGATCCGCGTATGCGCGTTCTCGACGCGGTTCAGTCCCGCCGCGCCGAGCTTGGAGGCGATCAGCGGGAAGAACTCCGGAGCGGTCGACAGGTAGAAGACGCGGTCCAGGGGGCGTCCGGCCTGCTCGTCGAACTCCCGCAGGGTGTGGTCCAGCTCGGTGTAGATCTCATCGTCGTCGAAGTTTCCCTGGACGTACCGGGTGTCCTCGAGCAGTCCCTGCAGCACGTTCTCGTCGGGCTTGCGCCGCGAGAAGCGCTGGATCGACGCGATCACGGCGTCGCGGAAGTCCTCGTGCTCCTGATCGCGCCGGCCGACGCCGATCATCTCGAAGCGCTCGGGCAGTTGGCCCTCGTGGGCGAGGTTGTAGAGCGCGGGCAGCAGCTTGCGGTGCGCGAGGTCGCCGGTGGCGCCGAAGATGACCAGCGACGTCGGATGCACCGGCAGCCGCTCGAGTCCCTCGACGAGCGGGTTGTCGGTGTCGGTGAGGTTGATCGGGGAGGCGGTGCTCACGTCTTGGGCGCCGCCGGCGGGGCCGGGAAGGCATCAACTCAGACCTAGGACTTGCCAGTCACCGCGGCCTGTCGGCGCTCCTCGATCCCGCTCGAGCAGCCGGGTCATCGCGTCCTCGAACATCTTGACCCCGGCGACCAGCAGCTCGTCGGTCACCTCGTCATGTCGATCCCGCCTTTTCATCGCCTCGAGATCTTTGCGCCGGATCGTGCTGGGCCGTCGGGCCCGAGATGCGCCCGTGGTCGGCAACCGCCTCGAGCGTCGCCAGCGGCATCGTGTTGACGGTATGGGCTCCAACCAGCTCGTCGACGTACATCGTGTCCGGATAGCGCTCGTTCTTGACCCCCGTGGAGGCCCACAACGGCCGCTGCGGGTGGGCGCCGCCATGGTGCAGACCCTCCCAGCGCGGGCTTGCCAACACGGCCTCGAAGCTGCGATAGGCCACGCGCGCGTTGGCGATCGCCGCCTTGCCATAGAGCTCCTCGTGCCCGCTGGCCTCCAGCAGCTTGTCGACGGCGGTGTCCACGCGGGAGACGAAGAAGCTCGCCACTGAGGCGACGTCCAGCGGCTTACCCTCGGCCTGGCGGCGCTCCAGCCCCTTGAGATAGGCGTCGTGGACCTTCTCGTAGCCCTCGACGGAGAACAGCAGGGTTACGTTGATGTTGATGCCCTCGTAGATCGCTCTGCTCGATCGCGTCCGACGCCCTCGGGCGTGCCGGGGATCTTGATCATCACGTTGGGCCGCTTGACGCGCCGCCAGAAGGTCGCGGGCGGCCTCGATCGAGCGCTGCTCGTCGTGGGCCAGGTCGGCGGCCACCTCCAGCGAGACGAATCCGTCCTGGTGGTTGGGACTCCTCGTAGAGGTCGCGCAGGACGTCGCAGGCGTGCTGGACGTCGGCGACGGCGAGCGCTTCGTAGATCGCCTGCGCGTCGCGCCCTTCGCGGGCCAGGGACTCCAGCTGCTCGTCATAGTCGTCGGACTCGGGGTCGAGCATCGCCTTGTCGAAGATCGAGGGGTTCGAGGTGACCCCTTGCAACGAGTCCTCGGCGACCAGGCGGGCCAGCTCGCCGTCCTGGACCAGCGAACGACTCAGGAAGTCCAGCCAGGGGCTGGTTCCGGCCTCGGCCAGCGAGCGGAGGTTGGGATTGACGTTTGTGGCTTCGGTCGTGCTCATCGCTGCGCTCCGTGGGTTGACGTCTGGGGCCGCGGCGGGCTGACACGGCCCCTGAAACTCAGCATAGACAGAAGTTCAGCCGCAAATGCCGAGCTCCTGTGAACTACCCGCCTAACCGAAGAGCACGCCATAGCGCTCGTATTCCTCCACCGGGACCCGGCGCACCTCGGCGACGGCATCGGCCAGCTGCACGAGCTCGATCTCGGTCGCGTGCAGAGCGGTCATCGTGCCCCACCGCCCGGCGTGAGCGGCCTCGATCGCCGCCAGCCCCAGGCGCGTGGCCAGCACGCGGTCAAACGCGGTCGGGGTCCCGCCGCGCTGCACGTGCCCGAGCACGGTGGCGCGCGTCTCAAAGCCCGGTCCGCTCCTCGATTTCCCGCTCGAGCGCCTGGCCGATTCCACCGAGGCGGGGGTGGCCGAACTCGTCGAGCTCGCCCGTGGCCACGCTCATCGTGCCCTCCTTCGGCGTCGCCCCCTCCGCCGCCACGACGATCGAGAAGTAGCGCCCGCGGCCGTGCCGGCGGCCGATCAGCCGGCACACCTCCTCGATGTCGAACGGGATCTCGGGGATCAGGATCACGTCGGCCCCGCCGGCGACGCCCGAGTGCAGGGCGATCCACCCGGCGTTGCGTCCCATCACCTCGACGACGAGGATCCGGTGGTGGCTCTCGGCCGTCGTGTGCAGGCGGTCGATGGCCTCGGTGGCGACGTGCAACGCGGTGTCGAAGCCGAACGTCTGATCGGTCGAGCCGAGATCGTTGTCGATCGTCTTGGGGACGCCGATCACGTTGATTCCGGCCTCGCTCAGCCGGTTGGCGGCGCCCAGCGTGTCCTCGCCGCCGATGGCGATCAGACCGTCGAGCCGGTGGCGCTCGAGGTTCTGCGCGACCAGGTCGACGCCGTCCCCGCGCTTGGACGGATTGGTCCGCGAGCTGCCGAGGATCGTCCCGCCGCGGGGCAGGATCCCGCGGGTGGACTCGATCGTGAGCTCCTCCTGGACGTCCTCGAGCACGCCGCGCCAGCCGTCACGAAATCCGACCAGCTGATCGCCGTATTCGTCGATCCCCTTGCGCACGGCCGCCCGGATGACCGCGTTGAGGCCGGGACAATCGCCTCCGCCGGTGAGCATGCCGATGCGCACCGCGGAGATCCTACGCATAAGCGCGCCGCTAGGGTTTCGCGCGATGCTGGCCCGTCCCCGCCTCACCGCGCGCACGATGTCGGCGGTGGCCGCCGCAACCGCCGCCGCCGCCGCGGGGGTCGCCGTGGAGCGTCGCCACCTGCGGACCCTGGCCAGTGACCCCGACTACGCCCGGCTGACCAGGCCGCTGGGCGGCCGGCCGTTGCGCATCGTCTCGGCCGACGGCACTGGGCTGCACGCCGAGGCGTTCGGGCCGCCGGACGGGCACCCGGTGGTCCTCGCCCATGGATGGACTGAGCGGCTGAGCTTCTGGGGGCCGGTCATCGCCCGGTTGACGGCCCGAGGCCAGCGGGTCGTCGCCTACGACCTCCGTGGGCACGGGCGCAGCGGGCAGGCCGTGGACAACGACTACTCGCTCGATCGCTTCGGCGAGGATGTGGCCGTCGTCCTCGAGGCCGCCCTTGCGCGGGTCCCCACACCCGCGCCGACCCTCGTCGGCCACTCCCTCGGCGCGATGTCGATCGTGGCATGGGCGGGCGCCCATGACGTTGCGGCCCGCGCGGACGCGGCCGCGCTGGTCAACACCGGCCTCGGCGAACTGGTCGCCGGCAGCCTGCTGTTCGGCGAGCTCGCCCGCTGGATGAACCATCCGCGGATTAGCCGGGCGGTGCTCGGCTTCGGGGCGCCGCTGGTCCCGTTCTCCTCGCCGGTCTCGCAGGCGTTGATCCGCTATGCCGCGTTTGGGCCGAGCGCCACCGACGGCGACGTCGACTTCTACGAGCGGATGCTGATCGACTGCCCGGCCGACGTCCGCGCGGCCTGCGGGGTGATCCTCTCCGACCTGGATCTGTGGTCGGCGGTCGCCGGCCTGACCGTCCCCACGCTGGTTCTCGCCGGCGACCGTGACCGTCTGACCCCACCGGAGCACGGGCGCCGGATCGCCGAGGCGCTGCCCAGCCCGGCGGGCCTGATCGTGCTCGAGCAGACCGGGCACATGAGCCCGCTCGAGCGGCCGCAGGAGATCGTCGAGGCGCTCTCTGAACTCATCGACGGCGCAGCGTCGACGGCGAGCATCGCCGCCGGCTGATCCGATGGTGTCCGGACCGCTGACCGCCCGGATCGACGTCGCGCGCACCGGACAGCGTGCCCGTCGGCGGGTGCTGGACTCCTTCGGAGCGGTGCTGCAGGCGTCGCTCGCCGCCTCCCTGTCGTGGCTGATCGCGCATCGCGTGCTCGGCCATCCGCAGCCGTTCTTCGCCCCGATCGCGGCGGCGATCTCGCTCAGCACCAGTCACATCCAGCGCAGCCGGCGGATCGCCCAGATGGTCGCCGGCGTGCTGCTGGGCATCGGCATCGCCGAGGTGCTGACTCCGCTGCTGGGGGTCAGCACCGCGGCGCTGGGCGTGATCGTGCTCGTCACGATGCTCGTCACCATCGCCGTCGGTTTCGGCTTCTTCGGCGACGGCATGATGTTCCCCAATCAGGCGGCGGCCTCCGCCGTGCTCGTCGTCGCCGTGCACAAACATGGCGCCGGGGCCGAGCGGGCGATCGATGTGCTCGTCGGCGGCGCGGTCGCGTTCGTGCTCGGCGTCGGACTGTTTCCCGCCAACCCGCTGTCGCTGCTCGCCGATGCCGAGTCCGACGTGCTGCGCACGCTCGCGGGGAAGCTGGGCGAGGTGGTCGAGATCCTGCGCGCCGGGCGCACCGCCACCGACGAGTGGACCCTGGCCACCGGCCACGCCATCCACCGCCAACTGTCCGCCCTCGCCCGCGCCCGCGCGACGGCGCGCGTCAACGTGCGGGTCGCGCCCCGGCGATTCGCGCTGCGACCGGCGGTCGACGCGGAGGTCGAGCGCACCGCCCGGGTCGACCTCCTCGCCAACGCCGTGCTCAGCCTGATCCGGGCGGCCACACTGCGCAGCGACGATCGTCAGGCGCCGCCCGCAGAGCTACTCCAGACGATCGCCTCGCTCGCCGAGGGGCTGAGCGATCTGGCGGCCGCCGAGCGCCCGTGGCCGCCGGCGCTCCTGGCCGATCGTGCAACGGCGGGCCGACGATGCGATCGCCCAGGTCAACGCCCGCCAGGTCGACGCCGACCAGGTCGTAGCATCGATTCTCCGCGCGACGGCCCGTGACCTGGTCGCGGTGATCGAGTTGCAGGCTCTGACAGAGTGATGCCGGTGACGCGCCTCGGTGGACCGAACGCCAACGTCTGCTACCCGCTGCAGGAGGACCCCGAGCTCGCCGAGGCGATCGAGCCCGCCCGGCGTGAAGCGGCGTCCGAGGCTCTGGTCGCGCGGCAGATCACCATCCCCGCCGGCGCATGGCAGGGTCGCCCGGCTCCGCTGGACGGCGGGATCGGGCTGCTCGTGCTCGAGGGGGTGCTCCTGCACCGTGTCGGGATCGACGAGCGCTACAGCGCCGAGCTCCTCGGAGAGGGAGACGTGCTGCGCTCGCTGCGCGGGGAGCCCCCGACGTCGACGCTGGCGCTGACGATGACCTGGCTGATCCTCGAGCGCACGCGAATGGCAGTGCTCGACGAGCGCTTCGTGCGCCAACTGGCGGCGTTTCCGCAGCTGGCCGGCCGCCTGTTCGCGCGGTCGGTGCTGCGCACCCGCCAGCTCGCGGTCAACATGGCGATCGTTCACCAGGCGCGGGTCGACACCCGCCTTCACATGCTGTTCTGGCATCTGTCGGGGCGCTGGGGCCGCGTCCGCGCCGACGGCGTCGTCATCCCGCTGCGCCTGACCCACACGACCCTCGCCGAACTCGTCGCCGCCCGCCGTCCGACGGTCACGAGTGCGCTCACCGACCTGGCCCGCCGCGGACGTGCTGCGGCCGATCGACCACGGCTGGCTGCTGTCCGGCGAGCCGCCGAGCGAGATCTCCGGGCTCCGCGGCGACCCCAGCCATCAAGCGGCGACCGGCGGGACCTAAAACGTGCACATCGACCCGTTCATCGTCCTGGGGTCGGCGATCATCGGCCTCCTCGTCGGTATGACCGGCGCCGGCGGAGGCGCCCTGATGACGCCGATGCTGATCCTGCTCTTCTCGGTCAAGCCATCGACGGCGATCTCCTCTGACCTCGTGGCCGCGGTGGTGATGCGGCCGATCGGCGCAGCCGTACACATGCGCGCCGGGACGGTGAACTTCAGGGTCGTGCGCTGGATGGTGCTCGGGTCGGTACCGGCCGCCTTTCTCGGCGCCTACCTGCTGCATCTGATGGGCGACGCCAAGTCCGCCGAGAACAACATCGAGGTCTTCCTGGGCGCCGCGTTGCTGATCGGCGCCGGCGCGATGGTGCTGCGCTTCGTGCTCGACCGCCGCGGCGGCGGCCCGCGCGACGCCTACATCACCGAGGTGGAGCCGCGCCCGGCCCTGACGCTGGCCGTCGGCATCGTCGGCGGGCTGATCGTCGGGCCTCACCTCCGTCGGCTCAGGTTCGCTGATGATCGTCGCACTGCTCTTCATCTACCCGCGGCTGGGCGCCAACCAGCTGGTCGGCACCGACCTCAGCCAGGCCGTCCCGCTGACGCTGGCGGCGGCCCTCGGGGCGCTGGCCTTCGGCCACGTTGAGTTCTCGGTCACCGGCTCGCTGATCATCGGCAGCGTCCCGGCGGTGCTGATCGGTTCGCTGCTGTCCTCGACGGTGCCCGACCGTTACGTCCGGCCGGTGATCACGTTCGTCATCTTCGCCTCGGGCCTGAAGTACATCGGCGTGCAGACGACCGCGCTCGGCTGGATCCTGTGCGCGACGCTGCTGGCCGGGGCTGTGGCCTGGCTGTGGCTCAAGCGCCCGTGGGAGCCGACGATGGCGCCGCCCTCGGCGCTGGTCCGCGACGTCGCCGGCGACCTGCGGGCCCGCGAGCGAGTCCCCCGCCGAGGACGTGGCGATTTAGACTCCGGGCGATGACGGTCACCGAGGAAGAGCGTGTTGACGTAGTGGTCGCGGGTGGCCGGCTGGCCACCTTCCGCCTGGGGCGGACCCGGAGCGCGCCGCCCGGCCATCGCCATCCACGGGATCACATCCACCAGCCGTACCTGGCTGGCCATCGCGCGGGCGCTGGAGGATCGCGCGTCGCTCATCGCCCTTGACCTGCGCGGGCGCGGGGCGAGCAACGCGCTGCCCCCGCCGTTCGGGATCGACGCCCACGTCCGCGACGTGATCGCGGTGCTCGACCACTTCGACCTGCCACGGGCGGTGATCGTCGGCCACTCGCTGGGCGCGTACATCGCCGCCCGGCTGGCGACGCTGCATCCCGATCGCGTCGACAGCCTCGTGCTCGTCGACGGCGGGCTGACGATTCCCGGACGCAAAGGGCGTCGACCCGGAGCAGTTCATGGAGGCGTTCCTCGGACCGACCCTGGCGCGGCTGCGGATGACCTTCGCCGACCACGATGCCTACCGCGCCTGGTGGGCCGAGCATCCGGCGGTCGTACACGCCGACATCGACGCCGCCGATCTCGTCCGAGTACGCGGCCCACGACCTCGTCGGCGAGCCGCCCGCAGATGCGCTCCTCGGTCAATCCCGATGCCGTCCGCGACGACGGCGTCGACCTGTTCGAAGTCACCGACGCCACCGCGCTCTCGGTGCCCGCGACCTTCCTGTGCGCTCCTCGCGGGATGGTCGACGACCCCAATCCGATGCAGCCGCTCTCGATCGTGCAGGCCTGGGCGGCGCAGGACCCCGAGCGGCGGCGGGCGATCGAGGTACCCGACGTCAACCACTACACGATCGCCTGGGGTTCCCACGGCGCCGCGATGGTGGCCGACGAGATCGCCCGCGCGGTCAGCGCGCCCCGCGCTTGAGCAGCCGCATCGCCGCCCGGCAGGCCGGCGCACGCGGCACTCGTGCCCCCGCTAGCCGCCGCGCTCAACAGCATGTCGGCGTCGACCTCGGCCAGAGCCAGACCGATCGCGCCGAGCAGCTCGGCCTGATCGCCGAGCTGGGCCGCCACCACGGAGACGTCGCGCCACACCACGTCGATCGCGGTCTCACGCAACCCCGCCCGAACGCCCTCGACGAGCGCCTCACCGTCGACGATCAAGCTCACCGCCGACGATCACCAGCTCGGGGTTGACGAGATTGCAGGCTGCCCCGGCAACGCGCCCCACCGCTCGTCCCGCCTCGCGCAGGCCCCGCGCGCCGCCGGCCCGCGCCCGCACGACCCGCGCGCCGGCCACCGTCTCCAGGCATCCTCGATGCCCGCAGCGGCACAGCGCCCCGTCAGGATCGACGACCACGTGGCCGAGCTCCCCCGTCATCCCGCTGTGGCCGGTGAACAAGGTCCCGTCGAGGATCAGCCCGGCGCCGATCCCGCTCGAGACCATCAGGTAGACGACGTTGTCGGCACCCCGCCCCGCCCCGCCCCGCACCTCGGCCAGCGCCCCCAGATTCGCGTCGTTGCCGACGTGCACGGGGACGCCCAGTCGCCCGCGCAGCTCGGCGCCGAGCGAGATCGACATCCAGCCGGGAAGAATCCCGCTCGGCCACCGGAATCCCGCTGTCGCGCCGGACCGGGGCCGAGATCGCGGCGCCCACGCCGAGCAGGCGGTTGACGTCGCGCCCGAGCCGGCGAAGCTCGGCGACCGCCACCTCGATCGCGCCGCGCGGCTCGTTGTCGACGTCGAGCTCGTGCCGGGCCTCGGCGACGATCGTCCCCGCCAGGTCGGCGAGCGCCACCCGCACCGACCCGTGCCCGAAGTCGATCCCGCCGACGGCGGCCAGCCGGGGCTCGATGCGCGAGCAGGGAGGTCGGCCGGCCGGAGCGGCCGCGATGTCCGCGGCGCCGGGCGTTCGTCGACGAGCCCCTCGGCCTGCAGCTCGCCGATCAGCCGCGACACCGTCGCCCGCGACAACCGGGTGTCGCGCACCACCTGCGCCCGGTCGAGCGGCCCCTCGCGCCACAGGCAGTCGACGACGACCTCGCGTGCGCTCATCGCACCCCGAGGAGGACGTCGATCACCAGCTGGTCGAGCTGCTCGTTGGCGTAGCCGCGCGCGCCAGCGCGGTCCAGATCGCCGGCCTCGGATTTCAGCGCGTCGGTCTCGCCGACGCCGTCGCACGAGGCCCGGCCCAGCTCGCCGACCGACGCCGCCGCCATCGCCTCCTGGACCTCCGGCAGCGAATCGAAGTGCCGCGCCTTCTCGGCGAGCGCGGTGTAGGTGCTCATGCAGCCGCGCACGAACGCCCACACGTCCGCCTCGTCGGCGTTGCGATACGGGTGGGCGTCGAAGTGGCGCGGACCCTCGTAGCCGGCTCGCTCGAGCAGCCTGACCAGGTGGAAGGCCTCCTTGAGGTCCTCGGCGCCGAAGCGGTAGTCCTGGTCGTAGCGGCCGATGCGCTGGCCGTTGAGATCGATGTGAAAGAGCTTGCCGGCCCACAGCGCCTGTCCGACTCCGTGCATGAACGACAGCCCCGCCATGGTCTCGTGGGCGACCTCGGGGTTGACGCCGACCATCTCGGGCCGGTCGAGCGTGGTGATGAAGTGCAGCGCGTGGCCGACGGTCGGCAGAAACAGGTCGCCGCGCGGCTCGTTGGGCTTGGGCTCCATCGCGAAGCGCAGGTCATACCCCTGGCCGACGCTGTAGTCGGCGAGCACGTTGATCGCCTCCCGGTAGCGCTCCAGCGCGTCGCGCGGGTCCTTGGCGACCCCCACCTCGGTGCCCTCGCGCCCGCCCCAGAAGACATAGACCTCCGCGCCGAGCTCGGCGCCGAGATCGATCGACAGCATCGCCTTGCCGATCGCGGCGCGCCGGACCGCTCGGTCGTTGGAGGTGAAGGCGCCGTCCTTGAACGCCGGATGGTGAAACAGGTTGGTGGTCGCCATCCCCACCCCGAGACCGCGCTGGGACAGCGCGTCCTTGAAGGCGGCGACGATCCGGTCGCGCTCGGCGGCGCTCGACCCGTAGGGGATCAGATCGTTGTCGTGCAGGCTGACCCCCCAGGCGCCCGCGTCGGCGAGCTTGTGGACGGTGTCCACCGGGTCGCGCGGCGGGACGCGTGGGCTCCCCGAACGGGTCACGGCCCGGGTTGCCGACCGTCCATAGGCCGAACGTGAAGCGCGGTGTCGTCATGTCATCCTCTCGATCCGAGTTTTGTCTAAGATTAGACAGAATGGCGGAGAGAGCGTACGGGTGATCGGCGTCGACGTGGGGACCTCGTCGGCCAAGGGGGTGGCGATCGACGAGAACGGCACGCTGCTCGCCGAGGCGACGCGCGCCTATCCGGTCTCAGATGCCCCACCCCGGCTGGTCAGAGCAGGATCCCGACGACTGGGTCGCCGCCACCGAGGCCGTCCTCGCCGAGCTGGGCGCCGACGACGCCGCCGGGATCGGGCTGACCGGCCAGATGCACGGCCTCGTCGCGCTCGGATCCGACGATCGCCCGCTGCGCCCGGCGATCCTCTGGAACGACGGCCGCAGCCAGCCGCAGGCGACGGCGATCGAGCAGCGGCTGGGCATCGAACGGCTCGTCGAGCTCAGCGGCAACCGCGTGCTGGCCGGATTCACCGCGCCCAAGCTCGCGTGGCTGGCCGAGCACGAGCCCGACGTGCACCGCCGCATCGCCCGGGTGATGCTGCCCAAGGACTACGTCCGCTTTCGCCTCACCGGCGAGCTGGGCACCGACGTCTCCGATGCCTCCGGCACGCGTGCTGCTCGACGTCGGCCGGCGAGCATGGAGCCCCGAGCTGGCCGAGGCCTTTGCCGTCGACCCCGCGTGGCTGCCGCCGGTCCACGAGTCCCACGAGGTGAGCGGGCACACGGCCGGCGGGCGTTCCGGTCGCCGCCGGCGCGGGCGATCAGGCGGCCGGCGCGCTCGGGGTCGGCGTCACCGACGCCGGCGGCCCGGCGTCGCTGGTGCTGGGCACGAGCGGCGTGATCTTCGCCGCTCAGGACGCCTATGCGCCGGACCCCGAGGGCCGCCTGCACGCCTTCTGCCACGCGCTGCCCGACCGCTGGCACGTGATGGGCGTGATCCTGTCGGCGGCCGGCGCGCTGGCCTGGTTGGATGACGCGATCGGCCACGACGACGGCATCCCGGCGTTGCTCGAGGAGGCGGCGCGGTGGGAGCCGGGCGTCGAGGGGCTGACCTTCGCGCCCTATCTGTCGGGCGAGCGTACTCCGCATGCCGACGGCGACGTGCGCGCGGCATTCGTCGGCCTGGGGCTGCGCCACGACCGCGGCGCGCTCGTCCGCGCCACGCTGGAGGGAGTCGGCCACGCTCTGCGCGACGGCCTCGACCTGATCGAATCGAATCCCGCCGACCCCGCGCCGCCCAGCGCGCGCGCCTCGGGCGGCGGCGCCCGCTCGGAGCTGTGGCTGCGGATCCTGGCGAGCATGCTGGAGCTGCCGATCGAGCGGACCGAGTCAGAGGCCGGCGCCGCCTACGGCGCGGCGGTGCTCGGCGGGGTTGCCGGCGGGGTCTTCGCCGACGCTCGCAGCGGGGCGCAGCTGGGCTTCAAGGTGAGCGCCGAGGTCACGCCCGATCCAGCCTGGGTCGAGGCCTACGCCTCCCAGCGCGAGCGCTACCGGGCGCTCTATCCCGCACTGTCGGGCCTGCCGGCCTGACCTGTCAAGCTGTTGTCCATGTCCGTCCTGGACCGCCCGGCCGCCGCCACCGTGGCCGACGGAAAGCGCGCGCTGAGCGATCTGCTCGGCGCCGACCGCGTTGCGCTCGGCGACGACGTGCTCTCCCAGCACGGCCACGACGAGTCCTTCCACCCCGAGGCACGGCCGGATGCCGTCGTGTGGCCGCGCAGCACCGAGGAGGCCGCCGCGATCGTGCGGATCGCCGCCGCCCATCGGCTGCCGCTGATCCCGTTCGGCGCCGGCACCTCGCTCGAGGGCCACGTCGCGGCGCTGGCGGGCGGGATCAGCGTCGACATGCGGGACATGAACACCATCAGCAACCTGTCGCTCGAGGACCTCGACGTGCACGTCCAGGCCGGCGTCACCCGCCGCCAGCTCGACGCGCGGCTGCGTCCCGAGGGCGTGTTCTTCTCGGTGGACCCGGGCGCCGACGCGACGGTCGGCGGCATGATCGCCACCGGCGCCTCGGGCACGACGACCGTGCGCTACGGCGCGATGCGCGAGAACGTCATCTCGATCACGCTCGTCGACGCGCACGGCCGGATCGTGCGCACCCACTCGCGGGCGCGCAAGTCCTCGGCCGGCTACGACCTGACGCGGCTGATGATCGGGTCGGAGGGCACGCTCGGGCTGATCTGCGAGGCCGTCCTGCGCCTGCACCCCATTCCCGAGGCGACGGCCGCCGCCCAGTGCACGTTCCCGTCGCTGCAGGCCGCCGTGCAGTGCGTGGTCCGGGTGGAGCAGTACGGCATCCCGGTGAGCCGGATCGAGCTCGTCGACGAGCGGCAGGTCGAGGCGCTCAACCGTCATTTCGGGACGTCGTTCGCGGTCGCCCCGGCGCTGTTTCTGGAGTTCGAGGGCGCCTCGGACGCCGAGGTCGAGGCGCAGGCGCGCGAGACATCCGAGATCGCCGCCGAGCTCGGCGGCTCGGAGTTCTCCTGGGCCACCGACGAGCGCGAGCGCCGGAAGCTGTGGCACGCCCGCCACGGCGCGATGGAGGCCGCCCGGGCGATGAAGCCCGGGCAGCGGCGCGCTCACCACCGACGTGTGCGTGCCGATCTCGGCGCTCGCCGAGTGCATCTCCGAGACGCAGCGCGACATCGCCGAGCACGAGCTGTCCTCGGCGATCGTCGGCCACGCCGGCGACGGCAACTTCCACGCCGTCATCCTCGTCGACCCCAGCGATCCCGCCGACGTCGCCCGCGGCGAGGAGTTCCACGCCCGCCTCGTGCGCCGCGCGCTCGCCCACGACGGGACGTGCACCGGCGAGCACGGCGTCGGCTACGGCAAGGCCAAGTTCCTCGTCGACGAGCACGGCCTCGCCGGCGTCGAGATGATGCAGGCGATCAAACACGCGCTCGACCCCGACGGGATCTTCAATCCCGGCAAGAGCGCCTCGGCCGCCCTGATCATCGCAGCAGGCCGCGGGAGATGACCAGGCGCTGGATGTCCGAGGTCCCCTCCTCGATCTCCTCCAGCTTGGCGTCGCGCATCCACTTCTCCACCGGGTACTCACGGGAGTAGCCCCAGCCACCGAGCGTCTGGACGGCGGCCCAGGTGCACCACATGGCGGTCTCCGAGGCGTCCAGCTTGGCCATCGCCGCCTCGCTGGTGGCCCGCTCGCCGCGGTCGAGCATCTCGGCCGCGCGCCACGTCAGCAGCCGCGCGGCGTCGACGCGCAGCGCCATGTCGGCCAGGCGGAAGGCGACCGCCTGGTGCTGGGCGATCGGCTTGCCGAACTGCTCGCGCTCCTTGGCGTAGTCGACGGCGTACTCCAGGGCCGCCCGGGCGAGCCCGGTTGCCGATGCCGCCAGCGTCACCCGGGAGCGGTCGAAGGTGTGCATCAGGCCGGAGAAGCCCTGACCCTCCTCCCCCAGCCGGCGTTCGCCGGCGACGAACACGTCATCGAGGAACACCTCGCTGTTGGGGATCGCCCGCTGGCCCATCTTGCGCATCGGCGGCCCGCATCGCAGTCCCGGATCGTCGCCGCGCACGAGGAAGGCGGTGATCCCGCGATGGCCGCTGCCCGGCTCCACGGTGGCGAACACGACGTAGAGCTCGGCCACGCCGCCGTTGGAGATCCACGCCTTCTGGCCGCTGAGCACGTAGCCGCCGTCGACGGCGCGCGCCCGGGTGCGGATCGACGCCGCGTCCGATCCGCTGGCCGGCTCGGTGATCGCCAGCGCGGTCAGCGGCGGATGCTCGGCATCGGCGAGCGGGGTCAGCCACTCGCGCTTCTGCTCCTCGGACCCCAGCTCCAGCACCGGCTCGGCGAAGAACCCGCCGCTCGTGATCAGGTTGCCGATCCCCGAGCAGCCGTGGGAGAGCTCCTCCTGGACGATGCACGAGGTCAGGCAATCGGTCATGCCCGCCCCGCCGTACTCCTCGGGCAGCATGTAGGCGCACAGGCCGACCCCGGCGGCCTTGCGCCACACCTCCTGCGGCCAGACGGTGTCGGCCTCGTCGACGGCCAGCGAGATCGGCCGGATCTCCCGGGCGGCGAACTCGCGGCACGTCTGCTGGATCGCCCGCTGCTCGTCGGTGAGGGTCGCCGTTCCCGGGCAGTCATCGTCCGAGCCTCTCCGCCATCGCGCGATCGGTGTCGCCGGTCTGGGAGAGCAGGCCGTAGGCCAGCCGCTCCAGCCCGAGGGCCGCGCTACGCGGAGCGTCGGCCATCCGGTCGACGATGTCCTTGTTGAGCTGCACGGCGAGCGGCGGCAGCGACGCCAGCCGCTGGGCCAGCTGCAGTGACCGGGCGAGCGGATCGTCGGCGATCTCGGTGATCGAGCCCCAGGCGCAGCGCCTCGGTGGCGTCGACCCGGTCGCGCAGCAGGATCAGCTCCTTGGCGCGCGCGGGCCCGAGCAGACTGACCAGGCGATACGTCCCGCCGGAGCTCGGCACGATCCCGATCTCCACCTCGGGCAGACCGAACACCGCGCCCGGGTGCGCGATCCGGAAGTCGGTGGCCAGCGCCAGCTCGAGGCCTCCGCCCAGGCACCAGCCCGAGATCGCGCTCAGCGTCGGCTGGGGCAGGTCGGCGATCCGCTCGGCGAAGTCACCCGTGCCGCGGTAGTAGCCGATGATCGCCGCCGGGTCCTGGTCACGCATCTCGGTGACGTCGGCGCCGGCGGAGAACACGTCGGGTCCGCCCGTGAACACGACCACCGACGCCGCGCGCAGCTCGTCGGAGCCGAGCGCGTCACAGAGCTCGCGCTCCATGGCGTTCGAGATCGCGTTGAGCTTGGCCGGCCGGGTGAGCGTGACGACACACGCCGATCCGTCGGTTCGGAGCGCAACGAGATCAGGCATGCGCGCCCACCTGCGCTCCGTACTGCAGCAGCGCGTCAAGCCCGCGCTTGCTCGCCTCGTTGACGATGATCGTGCGCTGGATCTCCGAGGTGCCCTCCCAGATCCGGTCGACGCGGATGTCGCGGTAGAGGCGCTCCACGGGGTTCTCACGCATGTAGCCCCGGCCGCCGAAGATCTGCACGGCGCGGTCGACGACCCGCCCGGCGGCCTCCGATGCCGTCAACTTGACCATCGCCGCCTTGGCGTGCAGGAGCTTGCGCGACATACCGGCGTTGGCCTCCCAGGCGATCTGGTGGGTGAGCGCGCGGCACAGCCCGATGTCACAGACGCTGTCGGCGATCATCGCGCCGATCATCTGGTTCTCGATGATCGGCCGCCCGAACTGGACGCGCTCGGACGCCCACTCGGTGGCCAGCGTCAGGGCGCGTTCCGCGGCGCCGGTGGCGCGGGCGGCGATCATCAGCCGCTCCTCGACGAACCACTCGCGCGTCAGCTCATAGCCACCGCCGATCTCCCCCAGCACCTGCTCGGGACCGACCGCGACCTCGTCGAAGATGAACTCGGGGTGCTCGAAGACGAACGTGTGCATGTACGCCGGCGTGCGCTTGACGCTCACGCCCGGGGTGTCCTTGTCGACGAGGAACAACGTGGGCGCCCGCTCGTCGCCGACAAGCGCCTGCACGATCATGAAGTCGGCGACGTCGCCGACGGTCACGAACCACTTCTCGCCGCTGATCCGAAAGCCGCCATCGCCGGTCCGCGTCGCCACCGTCTCGATCAGCGACGGATCGGAGCCCGCCTTCTCCTCGGTCACCGCGAAGCAGTCACGGCGATCGCCGGCGATCGCCGGGATCAGGTACCGCTCGCGCTGCTCCGGCGTGCAGTGGCGCAGCGCGTTGGCCGGCCGCCACACGGCGTCCCACAGCGCGTTGGTGAGCTGGCCGAGGCGCTCGGAGACGATCACCTGATCGAGCACCGACAGGCCCTGTCCTCCCCACTCGACGGGCATGTTGATGGCGTTGAGCTGGTGCTCGAGCGTCAGCCGGCGGATCTCGGCCAGCGACTCGTCGTCGAGCCCCCGGCCGGCCTCGCAGGGATCTTCGAACGGGATGATCGCGTCGGTCAGCCGGCTCGCGCGGTCGCGCAGCTCCAGCTGCTCGGGGGTGTAGGTGAACTCCACGGGCTTCCTCCTAGTGATGAACGGCGCGGGCATCGAGCGCGAGCGCTCCGGCGGGCAGGACCAGCAGCGGGTTGACCTCCAGCTCGGCGAGCTCGGGGTGGGTGGCGGCGACGCAGGAGAGCGCCGCGAGCGCGGCGGCCGCGGCCCCGACGTCGAGCGGCGAGCGGCCCCGGGCGCCGTACAGCAGCGGCGCGCAGCGCAGGGCGCCGAGCATCGCCTCGGCCTCGGCCTCGCTGACCGGGGCCAGCGCGACGGCGGTGTCGCGCAGCACCTCGGCGTAGACGCCGCCGCTGCCGGCGAGCACAACCGGCCCGAAGCGGGCATCCCAGCGCGCGCCGATGAGCAGCTCCAGGCCGTCGGCGAGCGGTGCCATCCGCTCCAGCGAGCAGCTCGTGGCGGCGAGGCGACCGGCGAAGTCGTCGTAGGCACGGGCCAGCTGGTCGTCGTCGGCGATCGCCAGCGCCACCCCGCCGCCGTCTGACTTGTGCAGCCGCCCGAGTGCCTTGAGGACGAGCGGGTAGCCGAGCTCCCCGGCGGCCGTCACCGCCTCGGCGGCGCTCGTCACGGTCCGCTGGGCGGCGAACGCGATGCCGGCCGCGGCCAGCAGCGCCCGGGCGGCCGGCGTAGTCGGTGGTGGGCGTGGGAGTCGCGGGCGCAGGGATCTCGGGCACGCCGGCCGGCTGGTGCCCGCCGGCGACGACGAGTCGCCGCAGCGCGTCGGCGCCGCGCTCGACCGACTCATACACCGGCACCCCGGCCGCCCGCAGGGCGGCGGCGGCCGGCCCGTGGGGGTACATGGTGTGGACCACCGCCGGACGGCCGGTGGCGGCAGCCGCCTCGCCGATCAGCGCGGCCGTGCGCAACTCCTCAGCGGCGACCGCCTCGCCGTACTCGCGGTAGCCGCCGAAGTACCCGGTGATGAGCAGGGCGTCGACCTCGTCGCTGCTCAGGAGCTCGCTCGTGAGGCGGTCGAAAGCGTGCACGTCGCGCTCGGCGCCACCGGCGAGGTCGACGGGGTTGGCCACGGCCGCGCCGGCGGGAAGCTGATCGCGCAGCGACGCTGTGAGGACGTGAGACAGATGCGGGACCTCCAGACCCGCGTCCGCCGCGACGCCGGCGGCGATGCTGCCGTGCCCGCCACCGTCGGCGAGGACCCCGACCCGCCGCCCCCGCGCCGGCGTGCAGCGCAGCAGCGCCGACGCGGCGTCGATCATCTCCCGGGGCGTGCGCACCCGCTGGATGCCCGCCGCGCGGCAGGCGGCGTTGATCACCGCGCCGTCGGAGGCCAGTGCTCCCGTGTGCGAGCGCACGGCGCGGGTCGTGGCGTCGCCGTGCTCGATCGCCAGGGCGAGCACCGGCTTGCCGGCGTCGGCGGCCAGCGTCGCCGCGCGGGCGAACTGCCGTCCGTCGCGGAAATCCTCGACGTAGAGGGCGAGCAACCGCGTCTCGTCGTGGCCGGCCAGCTCGGCGATCAGCTCGGCGGCGCCCACATCCGCCTGGTTGCCCAGGGAGACGAAGCGTGAGAAACCCAGGCCCTCCGGCTCGGCGAGCAGCGCCAGCTCGAGGGCGAGGTTGCCGCTCTGGGAGATCAGCCCGATCGCACCGGCGGGCAGCGGGTTGGGGACGAGCTCCAGCTGCGCGCCGGAATCGAGCACCCCCAGGCAGTTGGGCCCCACGAGCACCGCCCCGCCGGCCCGGACCCGCTGGGCGAGGGCGGCGTCCGGCTCGTCCGAACCGGCGCTGATGACGACGATCGCGCCGGCCCCGCACGCGAGCGCCCCGTCGACGGCGCAGGCAACCGCGGGGGCGGGCACGGCGATCACCACCAGGTCGACGCCCTCGGGCAGGTCGGCGAGCGACGGATACGCGGGACGGCCGAGCACGGTGCCGGCGCGCTGGTTGACCAGGTAGGCCGGCCGCCGGGCCTCGCCGCGCAGCGCGCCGCGGGCCAGCCAGTTGCCCCACTTGCGGGGGTCGTCGGACGCGCCGACGACGGCCACCGAGGAGGGGTGAAAGAGCGCGTCGAGGCGCCGCGCGGTCAGGGTCATCCGGGCACCGGCACGGGCTCGCCCATCCCCCACGCGTCGGCGCCCCCGTCGACGGCGATCGTCGTCGCCGTGATGTAGGCGCCACCCGGGCTGGCGAGAAAGGCGATGAGGCCGGCCACCTCGGCGGGCGTGCCCAGGCGCCCGAGCGGGATCGAGCGCCGCCAGCGCTCGGCCTCGGCCTCGCCGTACTGCTCGAGGCCCTCGGTGACGATCGTGCCGACCGCGAGGCAGACGCTTCGGATCCCGTGGCGGCCCCACTCCATCGCCAGGCCGGACGCCAGGTTGGCAACGGCCGCGCGGGCCGCGCAGGCGTGCGCGAATCCCGGGTTGCCGCGCTGCGGGCTGAAGCCGATGAACACCACCAGGCCGTCACGGCGAGGGATCATCGAGCGCGCGGCCACCGTCCGGGTCACGCTCCACGCGGCGTCGACGGCCAGCCGGTGCACCGCCCGCCAGCCGTTGTCGGAGATCTCCTCGGCGGGCGCTGTGAACTGCCCACCGGCGTTGTTGACGAGCACGTCGATGGCGCCGAAGCGCTCGAGGCCGGCGTCGACAACGAGCTCCACCTGCTCGGGCTCGCGGATGTCGGCGGGAATCGCCAGGCACTCGCCGCCGGCCGCCGCGATCCGCTCGGCAGTGGTCATCAGCGGAGCCGGACGCCGGCCGCAGACGATCACCCGGGCGCCGGTCGCGGCCATCTCCAGCGCCGTCGCGCGGCCGATGCCGGTTCCGCCACCGGTGATCAGCGCGACCCGTCCGGCGTTGGCGTCGGGGCGCAGCGAGGGGGAGGCGAGCGGGGCGGCGGACATCTGAAATACTGATTTGAAATGACGATTTCAAGCGGCACGGTACACGCTCGGCCCCGGCGGCGACTCGACGACCTTCGGCGCCCCCAGATCCTGGCCACCACCGTCGAGCTGATCGGCGAGCGGGGGCTGTGGGACGTCCGCCTGTCCGACGTGGCCGAGCGCGCCGGCCTGAGCGCCACGAGCGTCGTCTACTACTTCGGATCCAAGGACCAGCTGTTCGCCGAGGCGATCACCCACGCCGACGACGCGTTCTACGCGCCGCTGCTGTCCGAGCTCGAGGCGCTGGAGTCAGGCGTGGAGCGCATCGCCTGTCTGTTCGTCGGCTCGAGCACGAGCGACTGGCCGCTGTGGATGGACCTGTGGGTGTACTCGCGCCGGCACCCGGAGACGGCGGCCGCCCAGCGCCACTTCCACGAGCGCTGGCGCAAGACGATCGCGGATGTCGTCCGGCACGGCGGCGCACGGGGTGAGTGGAGCGTCGACGCGCCTGACGAGATCGCGTTGCGGCTCTCGGCGCTGACCGACGGCCTGGCCGTGCACATGGTGCTCGGCGACTCCGAACACACCGCCGAGCGCTACGTGGCGATGTCGCTGGCCGCGGCGGCGCTCGAGCTGGGATGTGACCTGCGCGCGCTGCAGCGCGCGGCCCGGGCGTTCAGCGACTAGTCGCGGCGCAGAGGGCGCACGAGCGCCGCCTTGGGCTCGCGTCCCTCGAGCACGGCGGCGACCGCTTCGGCGGCGATCCGGTACGGGGCGGGACCCGATTGCGGTGAGTACCACGCCGAGTGGGGGTTGATGATCGTTCGGGGCCACCGCAGGGCGGGCTCGTCGTCGCGCGGCGGCTCCTGGGGCAGCACGTCGAGCGCGCAGCCGCCCAGCCTGCCGCTGTGCAGGGCCTCCCCCAGCGCGGCATGGTCGACGAGGCCGGTACGGGCGCAGTTGACCAGGTAGGCATCGGGGCGCATCTGGGCGAGCTGGGCGGCGCCGATCAGCTCGCGGGTGTGCTCGTTGAGGGGCGCGTGCAACGTGATCACGTCGGCGGCGCGCAGCAGGTCATCAAGTTCCACCAGTTCGGGGAAACCCGCGTGCGCGGGATCGATCAGGGGGTCGGCCGCCAGCACCCGCATCCCGAGGGCGGCTCCGCGCGAGGCGACCTCGCGGCCGATCCGTCCCAGCCCGACGATCCCCAGCACGGCGCCGCTCACCCGCCGGCCGGGGGCCTCGAGGTAGTCGTAGCGTCCGGCGTGCACCGCGCGGTCGAGCAGGGTCACGCCGCGCAGCAGGTCAAGGGCGAACGCGATCGCGTGCTCGGCGACCTCCACGTCGCAGTAGCCGGGGCAGTGCGTGGCCCACGCGCCGGCGGCCGCGATCTCCCTCAGTGCGAGGTGGTCATAGCCGGTGGCAGTGGCAGCGACGATCCGCATGGCCGGGAGCACCGCCAACTGCGGGGCGCCGACCTGCACCTCGGTGCCGACGAGCAGCCCGACGACATCGTCGCCGGTGGGCAGCGTGGCGGAGCGCTGCACCGCCACCTCCGGGTGGCCGGCCAGCGCCACCCGGGCGGCGTCGAGGTCGCCGGCCTCGTCGATGAGGACGACGCGGCTCACGCGCCCGCTGCCCGGCGAGCGATCGGCTTGATCCACCGCGCCCACGTCGACGTCACCCGGACGTGGCAGGGCGCGTGGTCAGGTCGGGCGCGGACACGCCCGCAGTCTTCCAGATACCTCCGGCCGCGACTCTGGGAGGGTTTCCCACCCTCACGGTGGCTAAAGCTCCCAGGGTCAGGCGGGGCGCGACTCTATGACGGCCACACGGTCAGCCCGGCTGGACGACGAGGAAGCGGTTGCCGTCGGGGTCGCGGAAGAGGAACTGCGCCGGCACGGGGTCCGGAACAAAGGCATCAGGCGAGAGCAGTCCCGCGCGGCTGCTGCCGGCGGCGGCGATCTCGTCGACATCGACGCCGCGGGCGCGGAGCGCGGCGTGGTCGGCCTCGATGTCCACGGTGGCAAAGGCGCAGTAGGTACGGTCGCCGCCCGCGGGTCCGCCCTCGTCCGGTCCGACCAGCGCGATCGAGTTCGCCGCGCCGGGCGGCGCGACCTCGATCCAGCGGATCCCGTCGCCGTAGGTGAAGTCGGCGCGCAGCTCGAAGCCGAGCGTCTCGCGGTAGAACTCGAGCGCTCGCTCCTGGTCGGCGACGGCGACGAAGATCGCGCCGATCTCGCTGATGCGCACGGCGCTTTGGGTGATGTTGTTTGGCATACCCAGTGAGACCCGGCCCGGTGCCCGGACTCATCGATCCTCGGGCGATGAGGCTGCGGGTCTTATCGTGTGCCGACATGCCCCACATCGCCTCGATCGACCTCGACGACCTCCGACTCGGGCCGACGGCCGCCCTGTTCGAGGGTGGCCCGCACGCTGGAGCGGGTGTCACCATGTTCATCGTGCGAACGCCTCCGGGCAAGTTCGTCGAGCTCCACACGCACCCGTACAACGAGACGTTCGTTCTGCTCGCCGGCATCGGTCGCTGGACGGCCGGCGACACGGTCCTCGACGTCGCGGCCGAGCACGTGATCTCGGTGCCTGCCGAGACCCTCCACGGCTTTCGCAACACCGGATCGGTCCCGTTGCTGGTGGTCTCGGTCCACGAATCGCCGACCCTGATCCAGACCTTCACCGACCGGGAGCCCGCCTAGCCGTACCCGCTCAGTCGGCGCGGGCGCGACCGAGGATTCGCGGCGCCACCGGGTAGGCGCGCGCCTGCGCCGGGAAGCCGAAGCCGCGGCAGTGTTCGACGCGAAAGCCGGCCTCGGCGATCGCGCCCAGCGTGTCGCGATCGGTATGGCAGCCGCCCATCGCCCGCGACCAGAACCGGTCGACCTGCCGCTGCCAGCGGGCGAAGCGCGGCCGCCGGGAGCGCACGTGCTCGTAGAAGCGCAGCTCGCCGCCGGGGCGGAGGACCCGGCGAGCCTCAGCGAGGGCCTTGCCCTGATCGGGCACCGAGCAGAGCACACCGCAGACGACCACGACGTCGGCCGAGCCCGCGGCCAGCTCGAGCGACGCGGCGACCCCAGACTGCACCCGGATGGGGACCGGCGCGTCGACGGCCGCCCGCTCGGCCTGACGGCGCAGGTACGGCTCGGGCTCGACGGCGATCACCTCCGTCACGCCCTGCGGATAGTGCTCGAAGTTGATGCCGTTGCCGGCACCGATCTCGACGACGAGGCCGCGGGCTCCCGCCAGCAGCTCGCGGCGCAGCTCCTGCTCGCCCGTCCCGCTGTCACGCCCGCAGAATCGGTGAAAGAAGCGGGCAAAGATGGGGTTCTCGATCTCCTGGGCCATTGCTGCCCTCCTACCCGGCAAGCGCCGGGCCGAGCACCAGGTCGACGTAGCCGTCGGCGATCTGCTCAGGGGAGAGCAGGCCGCGCGGGCGGTACCACTGCGCGGTGTGGTTGACCATGCCCAGCAGCGCCAAAAGCGCCAGGCGGCTGTCCTGCCCGCCGGCGGCGAGCACGTGCTCAAGCAGTTCGGACACGAGCCGCTCGAAGGCCTTGCGGCTGGCCCGTACCCCGCGCCAGGCCTGGCCGGCCTCGATCACGTGGCGCTCCTGCTGGAAGACGAGCATGTGGTCGCGATGCTCGACGACGTGGGCGACCCACATCCGCACCAACGACCGCAGCTGCGCGCGGGGCTCAGCGTCAATGGCGGTCAGCGTCTGCGCGCGCTGCAGCAGCGGCTCCATCAGCTGATCGCAGATGGCCCGCAGCAGCTGCTCCTTGGCGCCGAAGTAGTGATACAGGGCGCCGGTGGCCAGCCCCATCGTCGAGGCGAGCTCCTGCATCGTCGTCTGGTCATAGCCCTGCCGGGCGAACACCTTGGCTGCCTGATGGACCGCGCGCTGGCGGCGGCGGTCATAGCGCTCGCGCAGAGCTGGACGGGTGGGCGCGGTGGCCATCGTGTCTGCACTGTACCGAACGGACATTCGGAATCCGAACGGCAGTTCTGTATAGTCGGGCGCCGCCATGGACTTTGCGCTCGACGACGAGACCCAGCTGCTGCAGCGCACGGTGCGCGACTTCGCGCGCCAGGTGGTGGCTCCCGCCGCCGGCGAACTGGACCGCACGAAGGCGTTTCCCTACGCGATCGTCGCCCAGATGGCCGGACTCGGATGGATGGGCATCCCGTTTCCCGAGGAGGTCGGTGGCGCCGGCGGTTCGTCGCTGCAGTACGCGATCGCCGTCGAGGAGTTGACCCGTGCCGACTCGAGTGTGGCGATCACGCTCTGCGCACACACCTCGCTGGGCACCCAGCCGATCTACCTGTTCGGGTCCGATCGGCAGAAGGCCGAGTGGCTGCCCCGCCTGTGCAGCGGCGAGATCCTCGGCGCGTTCGGCCTGACCGAGCCCGAGGCCGGCTCGGATGCCGGCAACACCCGCACGCGGGCGCGCCTGGACGACGGCGAATGGGTGATCGACGGCGCCAAGCAGTTCATCACCAACGCCGGGACCGACATCTCCGGGGTGGTCTCGATCACCGCCCGGACCGGCGATGACGAGATCTCCAACCTGATCATCGCCAACGGCACCCCCGGCTACGAGCAGGCCGAGCCGTATCGCAAGATGGGCTGGAACGCCTCCGACACCCGCCCGCTCACCTTCACCGACTGCCGCGTGCCGCAAATGAACCTGCTCGGCAAGCGCGGCGCGGGCTTCAGGCAGTTTCTCCACGTGCTCGACATCGGCCGTATCGGCGTCGCCGCGATGGGCGTCGGCCTCGCCCAGGGCGCGCTCGACGAGGCCCTCGCCTATGCCAAGGAGCGCCGGGCCTTCGGCCGGCCGATCTCCAAGTTCCAGGCGATCCAGACCAAGCTCGCCGACCTGGCCACCGAGATCGCTGCCGCCCGCCTGCTCACGTACCACGCCGCGTGGCTGAAGGACCAGGCCCAGCCCTTCGCGCTGGTCGCCGCGCAGGCCAAGCTCAAGACGGGCCGACTGGCCGTGCGGGCCACCGAGGAGGCCGTGCAGATCCACGGCGGGTACGGCTTCATCGAGGAGTACCCGGTGTGCCGCTTCTACCGCGACGCCAAGATCCTGACGATCGGCGAGGGCACCGACGAGGTCCAGCAGATGGTGATCGCCCGCGCCCTGGGGGCATGAGCTGACGCTCCGCTGATGTTCGACACCGTCCTGATCGCCAACCGGGGCGAGATCGCGCGCCGGGTGATCCGCACCCTCGCCCGCCTCGGAGTCCGGTCGGTGGCCGTCTTCTCCCCGGCCGACGGCGACGCTCCCCACGTCCGGGAGGCCGACGCGGCAGTGGCGGTCGACTCCTATCTGGACATCGAGGCGGTGATCGCGGCCTGCGCGGCCGCCGGCGCCGACGCGCTGCACCCCGGCTACGGCTTTCTCTCCGAGAACCCCGCCCTGGCCCGCGCGTGCGTCAGCGCCGGAGTGACGTTCATCGGGCCACCCGCCGAGGCGTCCGCGTTGATGGGCGACAAGCTGCGTGCCAAGGACGCCGCCCGCCGGGCCGGGGTGCCCACCGTCCCCGGCTTCACCGAGGACGAGGCCCGGCGCGCAGATTACCCGCTGCTCGTCAAGGCCGCCGCCGGCGGCGGCGGGCGCGGCATGCGAGTCGTCGGGCGCGCGCAAGAGCTCGATGCGGCGCTCGCCGCGGCCCGGCGCGAGGCGCTGGCCGCCTTCGGCGACGACCGCGTGTTCATCGAGCGCTTCCTGGGGCGGGCACGTCATCTCGAGGTGCAGGTGATCGCCGACGCGCACGGCAACGTCGTTCACCTCGGCGAGCGCGAGTGCTCGCTGCAGCGCCGCCATCAGAAGGTGATCGAGGAGAGCCCCTCCCCCGCCGTCGGCGACAGGCTGCGGGCCACGCTCGGCGCCGAGGCGGTCGCGCTGATGCGCGCCGGCGGTTATGTCAACGCCGGGACGGTGGAGTTCGTCGCCGACGCCGACGACCCCGCCGTGCACTACTTCCTGGAATGCAACGCCCGCCTGCAGGTCGAGCACCCGGTGACCGAGCTCGTGTGCGACCTGGACCTGGTGGAGCTCCAACTGCGCGTTGCCGCCGGCGAGCCGCTGCCGTTCGGCCAGGATGAGGTGACGTTTCGCGGGCACGCGATCGAGGCCCGCGTGTGTGCCGAGGACGCCGCTCGGGACTTCCTGCCGGCGGCCGGGCGGGTACTCAGCTACCGGCCTCCCGCCGGGGACGGCATCCGCGTCGACGACGGGATCGAGACCGGCTCGGCCGTCGACACGACGTACGACTCGCTGCTGGCCAAGGTGGTCGTCCACGCCCGCGATCGCCCGGCGGCGATTGCGCGGCTCGACCGTGCGCTGGCGCAGACATCGCTGCTGGGCGTGACGACGACCACCGGGTTTCTGCGCTCCCTGCTGGCGGTCGATGCCGTGCGCGCCGGCGAGCTCGACACGGGCTTGATCGAGCGCCTGCCGGCGCTGACGCCGCCGTTCGACGACGAGCAGGTCGCCCGCGCCACCGCGGCGCTCCTGCTCGCCGGTCCCGAGGCCGGCAACCGCTCCGATGACGCGTTTGACCGCGTCGACGGCTGGCGGCTGGGCGGCGGGCGCGCCGACTCGTGGTGGCGGCTCGCCGTCGGGCCCGCGGAGCCGATCGAGATCCGGTTGGCGGCGGGTGCGAGCGCCGACGACCGCTGGCGGCTGGCGAGCGATGGGGACACCATCTGGGTCGGCCGCGACGGATACGCCTGGTCGGTGCGTCCGGCGTCCGCCGCCGAGGCCCGGGCCGGACTCTCCGACGGCGAGCTGCGCGCCCCCATGCCCGGACAGGTGCTGCTCGTCCCCGCGTCGGTCGGCGATCACGTGCGCGCCGGCGATCCGGTGATCGTGCTCGAGTCGATGAAGATGGAGCTCGTCATGTCCGCGCCCGTCGACGGCGCCGTGGCGGCCGTCAACGTGACCGTCGGTGACCGGGTGACGGTCGATCAGCCACTCGCCCGCGTCGAGGCGGTGCCGTCGACGTGACCGTCCTGGGCTCCCTCGCCAATCCGGGGTCCGAGGAGTTCCGCGCCAACCGCGAGGCCAACGAGGCGCTCGTCGGCGACCTGCGCGCCGAGCTGCAGCGCGTGGCCGCCGGCGGCGGCGAGCGCGCCCGCGAGCGCCACACCGGCCGGGGCAAGCTGCTCCCCCGCGAGCGGGTCGACCGGCTGCTCGACCCGGGTGCGCCATTCCTCGAGCTCTCCGCGCTCGCCGCCCACGGCCTCTACGGCGATGAGGCCCCGGGCGCCGGGATCATCACCGGGATCGGCCGGGTGTCAGGCCGCGAGTGCGTGATCGTCGCCAACGACGCCACGGTCAAGGGCGGCACGTACTACCCGATGACGGTCAAGAAGCATCTCCGCGCCCAGGAGGTCGCCCTCCAGAACCGGCTGCCGTGCATCTACCTGGTCGACTCCGGCGGCGCGTTCCTCCCTGAGCAGGCCGAGGTGTTCCCCGATCGCGAGCATTTCGGCCGGATCTTCTTCAACCAGGCGACAATGTCGGCGCAGGGGATCGCGCAGATCGCCTGCGTGATGGGCTCCTGCACGGCGGGCGGCGCCTACGTCCCGGCGATGTCGGACGAGGCGGTGATCGTCCGCGACCAGGGAACGATCTTTCTCGGCGGCCCGCCGCTCGTCAAGGCGGCGACCGGCGAGGAGGTGACCGCCGAGGAGCTGGGCGGCGGGGAGCTTCACTCGCGCACCTCCGGGGTCACCGATCACCTCGCCGACAACGACGTTCACGCCCTGGAGATCGTGCGCGAGATCGTCGGTCGCCTGGGACCGCGCGCGCCGCTGCCGTGGACCCGGCAACCGGTCGCGCCCCCGGCCGTCGACCCCGACCAGCTGCTCGGCGTCGTCTCGGCCGACGTGCGCAGGCCCTATGACGCCCGCGAGGTGATCGCCCGGATCGTCGACGGCTCGCGACTGGACGAGTTCAAGGAGCTCTACGGCGCCACGCTCGTCACCGGCTTTGCCCACATCCACGGCCACCCGGTCGGGATCCTCGCCAACAACGGGATCCTGTTCTCCGAGTCGGCGCTCAAGGGCGCGCACTTCATCGAGCTCTGCGACCAGCGCAGCATCCCGCTGCTGTTCCTGCAGAACATCACCGGCTTCATGGTCGGGCGCGACTACGAGGCGGGCGGGATCGCGAAGCACGGCGCCAAGCTCGTCACCGCCGTCTCCACCGCTCGCGTGCCCAAGCTGACGGTGATCGTCGGCGGCTCCTTCGGCGCCGGCAACTACGGGATGTGCGGGCGCGCGTACTCACCGCGCCTCTTGTGGATGTGGCCGGGCGCGCGGATCTCGGTGATGGGCGGCGAGCAGGCGGCGACGGTGATGACCGAGGTCGGTCAGCCCGAGGCCGGCGCCCGCCTGCGCGAGCAGTACGAGCGTCAGGGCCGGCCGTATTACGCCACCGCCCGGCTGTGGGACGACGGGGTCATCGATCCGCGGGAGACCCGCGACGTGCTCGGGCTGGCGTTGTCGGCGGCCGGCAATGCTCCGCTGGCCGACGTGCGCTACGGCGTCTTTCGGATGTAGGCGCTCACTTTCGCGGCGTCGCGGAGTCTTGAGGCCAGCGGCAACCATGGACAGGAGACGACGATGAAGACAGTGACCTCGGCGGATGGCACCTCGATCGCCTACGAGAGATCGGGCAGCGGGCCGGCGCTGGTGGTGGCGACCGGAGCCTTCTGCGATCGCCTGTCGAGCGCACCGCTGGCCGAGCACCTCGGCGATCGCTACTCCGTGTACCGCTTCGATCGCCGGGGACGCGGAGACAGCGGCGACACGCCCCCATGGTCCGTGGCGCGCGAGGTCGAGGACCTGGCCGCGGTCGTGACGGCCACCGGGGAGACGCCGTTCGTCTACGGCCACTCATCGGGCGCGGCGCTCGCGCTCGAGGCCGCCGCCGCGGGAGTGCCGGTGCGCAAGCTCGCCGTGTATGAGCCGCCGTATGTTCCCGGCGAGGGCACCACCCCGGAGACGGCCGACCGGCTGGCGTCGCTCTGCGCCTCCGGGCAGCCCGACGAGGCGGCCATGCTGTTCCTGCGCAACACCGGGATGGGCGACGAACAGGTCGAGGCGATGCAGACGCAGCCGTTCTGGCCCCGGATGGTTGGACTGGCGCCGCAGCTCGCCTATGACGTCCGCCTGGGCAACGGCGGCGAGGTCCCCGCCGACCGGCTGGGCGGCATTGGCTGCCCGGTGCTGGCGCTCGCCGGCGGGCTGAGCGCGCCGTGGGCCACGGAGGGCGTCACGGCCATCGCCGCCGCCGTCCGGGACGCTCGCTCGGAGATCGTCGACGGCCAGCACCATGGTGTCGACCAGGGTGTGGCGGCTGCCGTCCTGGCGGAGTTCTTCGGCGCTTAGCATGATGGGCTCGTTCGCCACAGGAGAGGAGCCCCGACGTGATCCAGCACATCGTGCTGTTGAAATGGAAGGCCGGCACCACCGATGCGGAGATCGACGCCGCGTTCGGGGAGGCTCAGCAGCTCGTCGACGCGATTGAGACCGTCGAGCGCGTCTCGCTGGGTCGCAACCGTGCCGAGGACGACCACGGCTTCACCCACGCCCTGATCGTCAGGCTCTCCGACGATGACGCGCTGAGCGCCTATCTGCACCACCCCACGCGCGAGCGCTACGTGCGCGAGGTGCTCGGCCCGCTCGAGGCGGAGCGGATCGAGATCGACGTGCCCGAGGACCTGCACGTGGAGCGCCACCGCGCCCACGACGCCGGCTGGGACTGGCAGGGTCCGCGCGTCTCGGCCAGCGCGGCGGCCGCTGCGCTGCGCTACGAGGAGACCCACCCCGACGACGAGTGAGCTTCCACGACGTAGCGCTGGAGTCGGCGCGCAGTTGACCGGCTGACCTTCCCGAGCGGGACCCCCCGCGAGCCCGGCCGGAGCTCAGGCCTCGGGAGCGCTCTGGCGGGCCGGCGCGTCGGTGCCCGACTCGTCGCCGTTGGGCCCCCGGCCGTTGCCCGAGCCGTCCGCGGCCGGCGGCGCCGAGCGGTCGGCGTCAAACGATCCGAGTTGGCCGATCATCCGGTACAGGCGAGCGCGGGTGACAGCCGCCTCGTCGGCCTGACGGGCGACCGAGTCGGTCTGCTCCCGCAGCTCGGTCACCAGGCGCTCGCGCTCGCCGCCCAGCTCCTCCAGGCGACGGCGCAGCGACTGCGCATAGCGGTCGTTGCGATCCATCGCGTCCGAGAGCAACGCTCGCGACTGTGCCTCCGCGCGCGCCAGCTCGGCGGCGCGATGGCGCTCGATCTCGTCCTCCACCTGGCGTTCGTAATCACGCGAGGCCTCCCCGGAGGCGGCGATGACGGCCTCGGCGCCACGCAGCAGCTGGTTGCCCGTGGCCCCGGGCGCGAGCGGCTGGGGGTCGGCCGGGACCGCCTTCACCCCGGCAGGAGCGGGCTGTGGCTGCTCGGCAGGGGGCTGCGGCTGCTCGGCGGCGGGCCTCGGACGAGCTGCGCCGCGCGCCGCCCCGGTCTCGAAGTCCCGGCCGCGAATGAGCAGCAGCGTCAACGCCGCCGAGACGAGGGCGAGCGCCGCGCCCACCAGGAACACCTCGTTGAGGCCGGTGGTGAAGCTCGCGCGGACCGCGTGGGCGGCGACCGGCCGCGCCTTGGCGGGAAGCGACCCGAGTCCGCTGGCGGCGCCGCTGCCCTGGGAGACCGTCCGGGCGAGCGCGTGCGCCGCCGCGGAGGTCACCCCGGGCGTGCCCCGCAGCGCCGATTCGACGTGCGTGCTCACGGTGTGCGCGAACAAGGTCCCGAGGCCGGCGATGCCGGTGGCGATGCCGACCTGGCGGAAAGTGGAGTTGATGCCGCTGGCCATGCCGGCGCGGTCGGGGGTGACGACGCCGATGGCCGTCGAGGCCAGCGGCGGGTTGATCAAGCCGACGCCGGCTCCGGAGACGATGAAGCCGGGGATCAGGTGCTCCCAGTTCGTGCCGGCGTGGACGCCGCGCATGAGCAGCAGCCCGACGCCGACGAGGGCCAACCCGGGCGCGATGAGAAACCGGATCGGCACGTGGGCGGTGAGTCGACCGGCCAGAGTCGACGTCAGCAGGATCCCGCCGGACAGGACGAGAAAGCGCAGACCTGTCTGCAGCGCCGAGTATCCGAGGAGGTCCTGCAGATACAGCGTCAGGTAGAGAAACAGGGCGAAGAACCCGGCGGACAGCGAGAACGCCGCGATCAAGCCTCCGGTGAACGTCGGCTTGCGGAACAGCGCGAGATCGAACATCGCGCGGTCCTTTTGGACGATCTCCGCGATGACGAACAGGATCATCCCCACGAAAGCGCCGGCCAGCAGCGCCAGGATGAGCGTCGACCCCCACCCCTTCTCGTTGGCCTTGATCAGGGCATAGACGAGCGCCCCGAGCGATCCGCTGAAGGTGATCACGCCGATCGGGTCGATCCGGTGGTTCCCCGGCTGGCGCGACTCCTCGACGCGCATCATCGTCAGCACGACGGCGACGACGCCGATCGGGACGTTGACGAGAAAGATCCACCGCCAGGAGATGCCGGTCGTCAGCGCGCCGCCGACCACCGGGCCGATGGCCACGGCCAAGCCGGTGATGGCACCCCACACGCCGAACGCGGTCCCCCGCTCACGGCCCTGAAAGGCCGACCCCAACAGCGCCAGCGAGGTGGAGAACATGGCCGCCCCGCCGATGCCCTGAGCTCCGCGGGCGAGGTTGAGCATCAGCGGAGACTGGGCGAGCCCCGACGCCAGCGAGCTGAGGCTGAAGATGACCAGACCGATCAGAACACGCGCCTGCGCCCATAGAGGTCGGCCAGCGACCCGGTGGTCAACAGCAGCGCGGCCAGTAGCAGCGAGTAGGCATCGACGACCCACTGCAGATCGGAGAAGTTCGCCTTGAGCGACGACTGGATCGCGGGCAGCGCGACGTTGACGATGGTCACGTCGAGCAGCAGCATGAACGTGCCCACGCATACCGCGATCAGGGTCCACCACTTGCGATCCATCGGTCCGGATTCCTTTCTGATGCTGCGATCGGCCCGCGTCCAAGGCTACCCAGGCGATCGACTGGGCCGGCAAGCGGACCGGCAGGTCCTTCCCTGCCCGGCTCGGCCTGCGGGTCGTCTACGAGGGCGGGAGCTCGTGCCGCACGAGCTCGACGACCGGTAGGTCGCCGGGCGCCAGCGACGGCCGGCACAGGGCCAGCTCGTGGGCGCCGAGCGCGGCGAACGCCCGCCCGACGGCTTCCAGGTACCCCGCGTCGATCACCGCCCGCCCGTCGCCGCGGGCGCCGCGCAGGCGCTCGCGGGCCGCCGGCGTGCCCTCGTACACCCACACGCGAGCGCCGCCGGCGTCGATCCGATCCGACACGTCCAGCCGTGAGTAGTTGCGCTCGCGGAGATCCAGCCGTCCCAGCCGGGCAGCGTCGACGGGCAGGCACAGCCCGTTGACGGCCGCGTCGCCGGCCACCGGAGCGACATCGAGAAAGCTGACGAAGACCGGCGGCCGTGTCCCGTCGGTGGCCGTGTAGTACTTGTAGCCCGGCAGATCGCGGCGGTTGTCCATGGCCACGCCCCAGCCGCGGGCGAAGCCCGGCAGATCGGCGACGAACCCCTCGTCACGGGGTTCGCGACCGGGCACGAAGGGCAGCTCGGCGGCCAGTGACCCATAGCCGAAGACGAAATCGCGTCCCATCGCCGGATCGTCGCATCGATCGGCCGAACGTCCGCGTGCGGACCCGCGCCGTCCCTTCCCGTCTGGATCCGGGCGCCAGGGGGTAGCACCGCCGTCGTGAGGTTCGCCGCGCTCATCGCCGCGCTCGTCGTGTGCGTACTGACGATCGTCGCCGCCGTGGCCCTCGGCGGCATCGTGTGGATCGTGATCGCCGTGCTCGCCGGAGCGCTGGCCGCCGTCGGCATCCATGATGTGATCCAGCGCCGCCACTCGATCCTGCGCAACTACCCGATCATTGGGCACATGCGCTTCATCCTCGAGTCCATCCGCCCCGAGCTGCAGCAGTACTTCATCGAGCGCAACTACGACGGACGCCCGTATGACCGGGACACGCGCACCGCCGTCTACGAGCGCGCCAAGGGCGTCAAGGACGAGCAGGCCTACGGCACCGAGCGCGACATGGCAGAGCCGGGCTATGAATGGCTGCTGCAGTCGATCCACTCCTTCGATCCGCCGAAAGAGCCACCACGGGTCCTCATCGGTGGCCCGCACTGCACCCGGCCCTACGAGATGGCGCTGCTCAACGTCTCGGCGATGAGCTTCGGAGCCCTGTCGGGCAACGCCCTCACCGCGCTCAACCAGGCGGCAGCCAAAGGCGGGTTCGCCCATGACACCGGCGAGGGCGGACTGTCGCCGTATCACCTCAAGGGCGGCGACGTCGTCTGGGAGCTGGGCACCGGCTACTTTGGCGCCCGGACCAAGGACGGCGGCTTCGACGCCGAGGAGTTCCGCCAGAAGGCGTCACAGGACGCGGTCAAGATGGTCTCGCTCAAGCTCAGCCAGGGCGCCAAGCCGGGAATCGGCGGCGTCCTCCCCGGCCCCAAGGTGACCGAGGAGATCGCCAAGACGCGCAGCGTCCCCAAGGGCGAGACGTGCGTGAGCCCACCCGGCCATAAGGTGTTCTCGACGCCGCGCGAGCTGATCCGCTTCATCGCCCACATGCGCGAGCTGGCCGGAGGCAAGCCCGCGGGCTTCAAGCTCTGCGTCGGCACCCGCCACGAGCTGCTGGCGATCTGCAAGGCGATGGTCGAGGAGCAGACGGCGCCGGATTTCATCGTCGTCGACGGTTCCGAGGGCGGCACCGGGGCGGCACCGGCCGAATACGCGGACCACGTCGGGACCCCGCTGACCGAGGGACTGATGATGGTCCACAACGCGCTCGTCGGCTGCGGCCTGCGCGATCAGATCAAGATCGGCGCCAGCGGCAAGGTGGCCACCGGATCGGACATCGTCAAGCGCCTTGCGCAAGGGGCCGACTACGCCAACGCGGCGCGGGCGATGATGCAGGCCGTCGGCTGTCTGCAGACCCAGCGCTGCAACACCAACGAGTGCCCGGTCGGAGTCGCCACGCAGGACCCCAAGCGCGCCCGGGCACTCAACATTCCCGACAAGACCGAGCGCGCCGCCCGCTATCAGCACGCCACCGTCGCAGAGGCCCAGCGGCTGATCGCCTCGATGGGACTGCACTCCCCCGCCGACGTCACGCCGCACCACCTCGTGCGCCGCGTCGACCACGCCACATGTCGCAGCTACGAGGAGCTGTTTGAGTGGCTGTCGCCCAACCAGCTGCTCGAGCAGCCGCCGGCCGGCTGGGCCATCGACTGGGACCGCGCCGATCCCGACAGCTTTGCCCCGCGCGGCCTGACGGCGACCCGCTGATGGCAAGCGTCGCCGAGATGGTCGTCACCGCCCTCGCCGACCTCGGCGTCCGGAACGTCTGGGGGGTGGTCGGCGACGCCCTGAACCCCGTCACCGACGCGATCCGCCGCGAGGAGCGCCTCGAGTGGATCGGCGTGCGCCACGAAGAGGTGGGAGCGTTCGCCGCCGGCGCCCAGGCCCAGCTGAGCGGCACGCTCGGGGTGTGCATGGGGACCGTCGGCCCCGGGTCGCTGCACCTCCTCAACGGGCTGTATGACGCCAAGAAATCCCACGCCGGCGTGCTGGCCATCTGCGGCCAGGTGCCCCTCGCCGAGCTGGGCTCGGACTTCTTCCAAGAGGTCGACAACGACGCCGTGTTCTCCGACGTGGCAGAGTTCTGCCGGACCGTGACGAGTCCCGAGCAGCTGCCCGGGCTCCTCGAGCAGGCCGTCCAGAGCGCGCTCGGCACGCCGGGGGTGGCGGTGCTCACCCTGCCCGGCGACGTCGCCGGCCTCGACGCGCCTGACGTTGCTCCCCACTTCGTCACCGAACGACGCCCGGTCGTGCCCGACCCAGCTGCGCTCCAGCAGGCGGCCGCGCTGCTCGACGGCGCCGGCGCCGTGACGCTGCTCGTCGGCGCCGGGGCCCGTCACGCCCGCCAGGAGGTGCTCGCCCTCGCCGACCGGTTGGCCGCGCCGATGGTGCTGACCCTCAAGGGCAAGGAAGGGCTGGAGGCCGACAACCCCTACCAGGTGGGACAGAGCGGCCTGATCGGCAACCCGGCCGCGCAGTACGCGTTCGATCACTGCGAGGCGCTGCTCATGGTCGGGACCGACTTTCCGTACACCGACTGGTATCCGCACGGCAAGACGGTCGTCCAGATCGATGCGCGCAACGCTCACATCGGACGACGGACGAGCGTCGCTCACGGGGTCGTCGGGGACTCGCGTCTGTCGATCTCCGGACTGCTCGAGCTGGTCGCCGCCAAGCCCGATCGCGGCCACCTGGAGGACTCCACCGGCCGCTTCGGCAGATGGCGAGAGGAGCAGCTGCAGCTCGCCGACCCCAGCTATGACTCGCGCGGGATCGTCGAGAAGGTCCGCTCGACGTTCGACAATCCCGACGAGCGCATCCGTCCCGAGGCGGTCGCCGTGGCGGTCGACCGGCACGCCGCCCACAACGCGGTCTTCACCTCGGACACCGGCATGTCGACGGTGTGGCTGTCGCGCTTTGTGCCGATGCGCGGGAGCCGGCAGCTCCTGGGCTCCTACAACCTCGGCTCGATGGCCAACGCGATGCCGCAGGCGCTGGGAGCGCAGGCCCTGGACCGCAGTCGCGAGGTGATCGCCTTCTGCGGTGACGGCGGGCTGACGATGCTCCTCGGTGACCTGCTGACCGCGGTCGCCCACAACCTGCCGGCCAAGCTGATCGTCTTCAACAACGGCCGGCTGGGGATGGTCAAGCTCGAGCAGGAGCAGGGCGGCCTGCCGGAATTCGGCACGCGGCTGGGTAACGTCGACCTGGCGGCGATCGCCCGCGCCGCCGGCCTGCACGCCGTCCGGGTGGAGCGCGCGGACGAGCTCGACGATGCTGTGCGCGCCTTCCTCGAATCGGACCCCACCCGACCGGCGCTGCTCGATGTCGTCACCAACCCCGAGGAGATCTCGCTGCCGCCCAAGGTCAAGGTCGGGCAGGGGTGGGGCTTCGCCATCGCCAAGCTCACCGAGACGCTGGAGAGCCGCCGTACCTGACCGCACGGTGCGGGCCGTCGATCAGGGCGCCAGGCCGGTTGTGTCCAGGGTCCGTCCACTCAAGGGCCCCTGCGTTAAAGCTGTGCATGTCTCATGGCCGAATTGAGGTGCACAGTGGGTCCCAGGGAGGGGCCCCCCGAACACGGAGGTTCCCAATGAAGAAGTTCCATCTGTACCAGGTGGGCTCCGCTCTCGCCGCGATCGCCGCGATCGCCGTCGCCTCCGGCGCCGCCCACAAGTTCTGATCAGTGCGATGGGCACGCCCGGCGACCGATCGCCAGGCGTGCCCGCCGACCCTTTCCGGCCCCGGTCATGAGCCTCCGGTCCCCTGTCCGCATCTACTGCGCCATCGTGTTCGCCGCCGGCTGTGGCGCTGTCGTCGCGCTCGCCGGCTCGGCGCACTTCGGCTACCCAGTCAGCGACCCCGTGACCTTCGGCGTCCTGACCGGCGGGGTCGTCCTGGGCGAGATGCTTCCGATCAAGATCCCGCGCCGCGGAAACGACGAGGAGCTGACCCTCTCGGCGTCGTTTGCGATGGCGCTGCTGATGATCGGCGGGCTTGGCCCGGCGATGATCGCCCAGGCAGGCGCCTCGATCATCCAGGACCTCCGGTCCGGGAAGCCGTGGTGGCGGATCTGCTTCAACGCGGGCCAGCTCGCGCTGTCGATGACCGCGGCATGGCTGGTGATCCGCGCCGTCTCCGGCCTACCGGCGATGAGCCTCGCCCATCCGCTGGCCAGTGCTCAGCTGCCCGCCATGCTCCTCGGATCCGGCGCTTTCTTTCTCGTCAACTGTGGCGTCGTGGGCTGTGCCGTGGCTCTCTACCAGGGCGCGTCGATCCCGCGCTACTTCGCCAACAGTCTCTCCTTCACCCTGCTCACCGGCGGCGTCATGCTGCTGGTGGGGCCGATCGTGCTGGCCGCGGCCGCCTACTCGGTGGCGATCGTCCCGCTCTGCCTAGCTCCAGTGGTGGCGATGTACAACTCGATCTCGCAGAGCGCGCGCTCCGAGCATGCCGCTCGCCATGACTCGCTCACCGGCCTGCCGAACCGGGCGGCCTTCCACGACGCGGTAACCGCCGTCCTCTGCGACGTGGACACGCCCGCGTGCGTGCTCCTGGTGGACCTCGATCGCTTCAAGGACGTCAACGACACCCTCGGCCATCGCTATGGGGATCTACTCCTCGTGCAGGTGGCCGAGCGCTTTCGCAGTGCCATCGGCGGGGACGGTCTCATCGCCCGCCTCGGAGGCGACGAATTCGCCCTCGTGAGCCGGCACCGTGACCGGCGCGCGGCCGTCGCTCTCGCCGAACGGATCGCCGGCGCGCTGCGCGAGCCCTTCAAGCTCGAGGAGATGGTCGTCGACACGCAGGCGAGCGTCGGGATCGCGCTCTTTCCCACCGACGGCTCGGAGGTGGAGACGCTGATCCAGAGGGCCGACGTCGCCATGTACCGCGCCAAGGAGACCCAGACCGGCGTGGCGCTCTACGAGGAGCGCCACGATCACTACAGCCCGGCCAAGCTCGCTCTGACCGCCGAGCTGCGCGCCGCCGTCGAAGGTGAGCGGATCGTCGTCTGGTATCAGCCTGAGCTCGACCTGCGCACCGGGGAGGTCGTCGCCATGGAGGCGCTCGTACGCTGGGAGCACCCCCGCCTGGGCGTCCTTCCACCGAGCTCGTTCATACGAATTGCCGAGCAGACGAGTCTGATCAAGCCCCTCACCTGCCGCGTGATCGAGGTCGCGGTTGCCCAGGTGGCCGACTGGCGAGCGCTCGGGCTCGACGTCGGCGTCGCGGTCAACATCTCCCCCCAGACACTTGTGGATCGCAGCTTCACCGGCCAGGTGATGGAGACCCTGCGCGCCGCCCGGGTTCCGCCCGCCCACCTCAAGCTGGAGGTCACCGAGAGCGCTCTGATGTCCGACCCGGTGACGTCGCGCACGGTGCTGCGCGAGCTCGACCGGCTCGGCGTGGAGATTGCGATCGACGACTTCGGAACGGGCTATTCATCGCTCGCCTATCTCGCCGACCTGCCGGTGTCCGAGGTCAAGATCGACCGGTCGTTCGTGAGCCGGATGGCGGACGGGTCCAGCGAGGCCATCATCGTCAACTCGACGATCGACCTCGCCCACCATCTGGGGCTGCGAGCCGTCGCCGAGGGCGTCGAGGACCCCGCGATGCTGCCCGAGCTCGAGTTGCAGGGGTGCGACGCGGCGCAGGGCTATGCGATCAGCCGTCCGCTCCCCGCCGCCGAGGCGACCCGCTGGCTGCTGCGACGCCAGAGCCTCGAGCCGGCCCAGGCCAGCGCGTCCCTGGAGGCCGTCGCATGGTCCTGATCGCGCTCGCCGCGCTGTGCCTGCTGAGCGTGCCGCTGACAGGCGGCAGCCTCGGACGGCTCGCGTCGGTGCGCATCACCGGCTTGTGGACGCCGGTGCTGGCGCTCGCGCTGCAGGTCGTGCTGACCACGATCGTGCCCGAGGGAGACCCGCTGCTGCACCGCGTCGTGCACATCGCGACCTATGTCGCGATCGGGCTCTTCTTGTGGTTCAACCGGCGCCTCGCCGGCGTCAAGCTGATCGGCGGGGGCGCGTTTCTCAACGCGCTCACGATCACGCTGAACGGCGGCGTGATGCCCGCCTCCCGGACCGCCGAGCGGCTCGCGGGCATGCACCTGCGCGCCGGCTTTGACAACTCGGCCCCCGTCGGCCACGCGCACCTGCCGTGGCTGGGCGACGTGATCCCGTGGCCGGGGCCGCTGCCCAACGTGCTCAGCGTCGGCGATCTGCTGATCTTCGCGGGTACGCTCGTCCTCCTGCACCGCACCTGCGGGCGCTGGGCGCCACAGCCGGTCGCACACGGGCCGGCGGCCGACAGCCCGGCCGCTCAGCTGGCGGGCGGCGGCGGTGGGGTCTCGTCGGGGGGCTGATCGGTCAACCGATCGACGGCAGCCTCGGTCTTGGCCGTCGCCTTTGCGATCTTGTCGCTGTAGCGCCCACGCGTCCGCTTGTCGGCGATCACGCCGGCGCTCTCCACGGCCTTGGTGATCTGCTCGTGGTGCTCAGTGGCTGATTCTTTCGCCTTGTCGCTGAGCTGCTTGAGCTTGTCCGACAGTCCCATTGGCTACCCCTCCGGTCGATTGGGTCTCGACCCAACGCTACCGTCATTGCTGTTCGAGCTTGAAGCCGATCCGCATCTCCACCTGAAAGTGGGCGATCTCGTCTCCCTCGACGTGCCCGCGGATGCTGCGCACCTCGACCCAGTCGACCTGACGCAGGGTCGTGGCGGCGCGCTTGACGCCCGAGCGCATTGCTTCGGTGACGCCGTCCGGTGACGTGCCGGCGACCTCGACAATCTTGTAGGTGTCCGATTCCGACAACTGAGCCTCCTCGTGTGACAGCGGGTGGTGCGCAGTCTCAGCTACCCAGCCCGGCGTTCGTTTATCTCGATCCTCAGCGGGCAGCATGGCACCATGACTCACGATGAAACCCAGCCGGATCGGGCCGACGAGGCCCCCGAGGATCACCCGAACGAGCCGGGAGCCGAAGGCGGCTCGGGCTCGTCAGACACCAAGGCCCCGTTCGCGCCTCACGAGGACGACGACAGCGCGCTGGGCGACACCGACCAGCACTCCGACGCCTGAGCGCTGACACCGCCGCGGGCGGGGACACGAACTTCGGCTCCGGCCGCCCCTTCTCGCTGGGCGTCGAGGAGGAACTGTTCCTCGTCGACCCCGCGACCGGGGCGCAGGTCAATGCCGCGCCGGCCGTGCTGGAGAACGCCCCCGAGAACGCGGGCACGCTCAAGCAGGAGCTTCACGCCTGCCAGGTCGAGCTGATCACGGAGGTGTGCACGAGCGCTGGTAAGGCGGTCGCCGCGCTCGGCGACATGCGCCGAGCCGCCCGCGCCACCGGTGCCGGCCTGCTGGGCGCCGGTACCCATCCGAGCGCGCTCGAGGGCAGCGCCGAGATCACCGACCAGGCGCGTTACGAGCGGATCCGCGACCTGTTGGGCGACGCCGCGGTGACCCCGGTCGCCGGTCTGCACGTCCACATCGGGATGCCGGACGCCGACACCGCGATCCGCGCCTTCAACGGCCTCCGTGAGCATCTTCCGCTGCTCAACGCCCTGGCCGCCAACTCGCCCTTTCGCCACGCACGCGACACCGGCCTGGCCTCGGCTCGAGAGGTGACGCTGCGCTCCTGGCCGCGCTCGGGTGTCCCCCGTGCGCTGCGCGACTTTGCCGAGTTCGAGCAGTTGTCCGAGCTCCTCTGCCGGGCCGCCGGGGTCGAGGACTACACCTGGTTCTGGTGGAAGCTGCGGCCCCACCCGCAGCTGGGCACGGTCGAGGTGCGCGCGCTCGACGCCCAGACGACGCTCGAGGACAACGCCGCGCTGGTCGCCCTCACCCACTGCCTGGCCCGCCACGCCGCCGAGTCAGACAGCGGCACGGCCACCAGACCCGAGCTGCTCGAGGAGGGGCTGTTCCGCGCCGCCCGCTTCGGCACCGCCGCCCAGCTGCCCGACGCCGGTGGCCGGCTGCGCGGTGTCGATGAGCTGCTCGACGAGGCCCTCGCCCAGGCGGCCGATTACGCCACCGAGCTGCAGTGCGAGGCCGAACTCGCCACCCTGCCTGACCTTCTCGCCCGCGGTGGCGGAGCCGGGCGGCAGCGCGGCTTCTATGAGATCGCCGGAATGGACGCGCTATTGCGCGAGCTATCGGCGATCACGAGCGGTCCAACTCCGGATCGGTGAACTCGCGCAGCCGTCGGGCAGCCCGGCGCAGCAACCGCGAGACCTGCATCTGCGAGCAACCGAGCTGAGCGGCGATGTCCGTCTGCTTCATGTCGGAATCGATGCGCAGGCTCAGCGCGCGGCGCTCCAGGTAGGGCAGCCGGGACAGCCCCGCCGCGAGCGACAGCCGGGCGTCGATCAGCCCAAAGCGCTCGTCGTCTGAGCCCAGACGCTCCCCCACCGTCTCGACGCCATCGAGATCTTCCGCGCTCGCCGGGGCATCGAGCGACGACGCGAAGTGGGCGGTGCCGGCCTCGAGACCGTCCAGGACCTCCTCGACGCTGATCTCCAGATACTCGGCCAGTTGGGCGACGCGCGGGGGCCGCCCGGTGTCGGTGCTGATCTGAGCCGAGGCGCGGTCGATCCGCTGGGCCAGCTCCTGCGCGCCGCGCGGGACGTGGACTGACCAACCGGTGTCGCGGAAGTGGCGGCGCAACTCGCCGAGGATGGTCGGCACGGCGAACGAGCTGAAGCGGATCTCGCGATCGGGATCGAAACGATCGATCGCGCCGAGCAGGCCGATCGAGGCCACCTGCACGAGATCCTCGCGCGGCTCACGCGCGTTCGGGTAGCGACCGGCCAGCTTGCGCGCCAGCGGCAGGAAACGCACGAACAGCTGCTCTCGGGCCTGGCGATCACCATCGTTGCGCCAGCGGCGGGCGAGCTCGACTGTCCGGGCGGCATCCGCTGACTGCGCGGAGATGTCTTGAGGGGGCGAAACGGGCATACGGTCTCCTTTTGCAAAGCACGTGGCGTGCTCGTCAGAGACCGCAGCTGGCGGCTCCTGCCGTTCTGCCTGTTATTTGTCACACGCAGCGCGGGGGCTCCGCGCGCGGCTTGTCTTACAAGATGCCCGCTGGCGCCGGTTCATAACGCCGGCCGAGGTTTGGTTGCGCGCCTTCCCAGCGGGCAAACCGACGACATGAACTTCACGTCGGTAGACGCAACAGGAGGTCCCCGGTGACCGAGCACGATCGCAGTCCCGCCACGACGACCGAGCTTTCGGTGCCCGAGCTCATGCGCCAGCTGTCGGATCAGACGGCCACGCTCGTGCGCCAGGAGCTCGAATTGGCCAAGGCCGAGCTGACCCTCAAGGGCAAGCGCGTCGGCATCGGCGCCGGGATGTTCGGCGCCGCCGGCGTGTTCGGCCTGTACGCGCTGGGCGCGTTCACCGCCGCCGTGATCCTCGCCCTCAGTCTGGCGATGGCCGGCTGGCTGGCCGCCCTGATCGTCACCGCCGCCTACGGCGCCGTCGCCGGTGGCCTGACGCTGTCCGGAAAGAGCAACGTCCAACGTGGCGTGCCGCCGGTGCCCGAACAGACCGTTGAGACCGTCCGGGAGGACGTGGAAGTTGCCAAGCAGCGCGCACAGGAGGGTCGTCGATGAGTGACACAACAGAGAACCCGGCCGCCGGCGGGGCGCCGGAGGGCGAGCCGCAGACGCCCGAGCAGATCCGGGCCGAGATCGAGCGCACCCAGCAGGAGCTGGGCGACACCGTCGAGGCGCTAGCCCACAAGACCGACGTCAAGGCTCAGGCATCGGCACGCGTCGACGCCGCCAAGGAGTCGATCCAGGACGCTGTTCACGGCGCCCGCGAGTCTGTCTCGGAGACCACGGACGAGCTCCTGACCAAGGCCAAGCAGGCCACGCCCGAATCGGCCGGTGCCGGCGCCCAGCAGGTGAGCGCCGCCGTGCGGGAGAAGCCACTGCCGTTCGCCACCGCGGGATCGTTCATGGCCGGGGTACTCCTCGGCTGGCTGATCGGCCGGCGGTAGGCGCCTCATGGGATCGGGGATGGCATCCGAAAGTGAGCACGAGGCCGTCGAGCGCGACGCGCCCGATCAGCCGACCGACCTGCCGCGGCGCGCATGGCCGGGCGTGCTCAAGCGAACGATCCGGGAGTTCAACGCCGACCATCTCACCGACCTGGCGGCGGCACTGACGTATTACGCGATCCTGGCCATCTTCCCGATGCTGGTGGTGATCGTCTCGCTGCTCGGCCTGCTGGGACATTCGGTGACCCAGTCGCTGATCCACAATCTGAGCACGGTCGCCCCCGGTACCGCCCGGCAGATCCTCACCAACGCGATCAAGAACATCCAGTCCAGCCGCGGGACCGCCGGGGTGGCGTTCATCGTTGGGTTGGTGGCAGCGATGTGGTCGGCCTCGGGGTATGTCGCGGCCTTCATGCGCGCCTCCAATGTCGTCTGGGACGTGAAGGAGGGGCGGCCGTTCTACAAGACGCTGCCGGTCCGCCTGATCGTCACGTTCATCACCGTCGTGCTGTTGACGCTGAGCGCGGCCGCCGTCGTGTTCACCGGTTCACTGGCGTCCAAGCTCGGCAACCTGATCGGCGTCGGTTCGACGGCCGTCCAGGCGTGGGACATCGCCAAGTGGCCGGTCCTCGCGCTGATCGTCGTGCTGATCCTGGCGATCCTGTACTACGCGGGCCCCAACGTCCGCCAACCGCGATTTCGCTGGGTCACCCCCGGAGGTCTGGTCGCGGTCGTCCTGTGGGTCGTGGCCTCGGCGGCGTTCGCGTTCTATGTGTCGAACTTCTCGTCCTACAACAAGACCTACGGCGCGCTCGCCTCGGTCGTCATCTTCCTCGTCTGGCTGTGGATAACGAATATCGTGATCCTCCTCGGCGCCGAGCTCAACGCCGAGATCGAGCGAGGTCGTCAGATCGAGGGCGGCCACCCTGCCGAGCGCGAGCCGTATCTGCCTCCGCGCGACGAACCCAAGCCGTAAGCCAGTCTCAGAGCCCGACTAGGAGGTACCGGACAATGGACAAGATCCTGTTCACCCCGATCAGCGTCGGCAGCGGCCTCGTGGCCGGGATGATCGGCCGCAGGCTGTTCACCGCGCTGTGGGGACTCGTCGACGACGAGGAGGCCCCCAAGGCCGAGCACCGGCGGGTGCAGCCGGTCAAGCTGGTGGCGGCGCTGGCGATCGAGGGGGCGCTGTTCGCGCTCATCCGCGGGCTCGTCGACCATGGCTCGCGCCATGCCTACCTGCGGCTGACGGGTGAGTGGCCGGGCGACGAGGAGCCCGAGGCCAAGTAGGTCCATCGGGCGCCCTCGGCGCTGCGCCGCCGGCCGCCGGCTGATCGCGGCCATTGTTTGGAGATCGTGGACGGGGCTAGCTAGTTAAGACTGTGTCCTACCTAGGAGCTTTGCATGATTCTGCGTATCGACAAGCTGCAGACCGAGCTGCCGCCGCCGTCTGATCCTGATCCCGTGGGCGCGTCGGCGGTGCAGGAGCTGCTCGGCGGCAAGTACGGCGAGATGTCGACGTTTATGAATTACACGTATCAGTCGTTTAATTTTCGCAACCGGCAGGGCGCCCGGCCGTTTTATGACCTGGTGGCCAGCATCGCCGCCGAGGAGTTCGGTCATATCGAGCTCGTCTCCACGGCGATCAACACGATGCTCACCGGGGCGGCCGAGGGCACGCCCGGGGAGCTGGGCGATCTCTCGGGCGTCGCGGGGACGCGCAACACTCAGCAGTTCATCGCCGGGGGCGCGGCCACCATGGTCCAGGATTCGATGGGCAAGCCGTGGAGCGGGGACTACGTCACCGCCACCGGCGATCTGATCGAGGATCTCACCCACAACTTCTTTCTCGAGACCGGGGCGCGCAACAACAAGCTCAAGGTCTATGAGATGGTCGAGCATCCGGCGGCGCGGGCGCTGACCGGCTATCTGCTGGTCCGCGGCGGTGTGCACCAGGTCGCCTACGCCCGGGCGCTGGAGAATCTCACCGGCGCCAATCTGATGAAGCTGTTTCCCTCGCCGCGGATCCCGACCGACAAGATCCCCGAGTGCCAGCCCCACATCAAGCGCGGCGAGCATCTCAAGCTCTATCGCTTCTCCCCCCGCGACTTTCAGGAGATCAAGGCCGTCTTTAACGGTCCGCACCCCGAGACCGGCGAAGACCTGTTCGTCGCCGAAGAGGACCATCCCGCCGGCGCTGCCCCGTTTGACCTGCCCTCCCAGGAGGCGGTGTTCGCCCCCGGACCTGACCCCGAAATGCTCGCCGAGGTCTCAGCCAAGCTGCGCAAGGCCGCCGGCCTCCCCGACGCACCGACCGGCGTGGTCGCCAATCCCGGCAACGCCACCGGCCTGGTCGACAAGGTCAAGGACGCCGTCACCTCCTAGTGCCACCCGGCAGCGGCGCGCTGATGCGTGGCGCCGCCGCCGCCCGGCAGCGGCGTTGCGCCGATGCGCGGCGCCGCTGTCAGTCGGCTTCCAGCTCTCGCAGCAGACGCAGCCGGTGCGGGCCGCCCGAGTACGCCTCCGGCCGCTGACTGCCGCGGCAGACGCGGTGGCAGGGGACCAGCAGCGGTACCGGGTTACTCCCCATCGTGTAGCCGCAGTCAAAGGCGCTGAGCCCACCGTCAAGTCGGTCATAAGACCGGGGCTCGCCGTAGGCGATCTCGTGGACAGACTGCAATGCCGCTGCCGCCTGCGGGGTGCAAAAGCGCCAGTCGATGCCGTCCTGGCCGGCAGTCTTCGAGCCATCGAAGTACTGCGCCAGGGTCGCCGCCAGATGCGTCGCGCGGCGCCGGCCCGCGACCGGTCCGCGGCGGGTGCGGGCGCGCTCGGCGAGGACAGGGAAATCGGCGTGATCCTCAAAGGCGATGCGCGCCACCCCATCGGCGGAGGCACCCAGCGCGAGCTTGCCGACCGGGGTGGTCAGCGTCGTGCACGTGAGCTCGACCGCCGCTGATGCATCGACCGTCGGACGACGCGTGACCTGCGCCGCCCCGGCGCTCAGCCCGCGCTCGTAGTCTCGGCACTGCGCGCACACGCCGTAGGCCCGGACCGTGACGGTCTCGATCTCGTAGCCGGCCAGCGGGCTGGACGCGAGCTCCGGTCCCCCCAGCTCGACATCGAACAGCCTCAGGCACAGCCGGCACTGGAAGTGGTCGTGCGGATCGAGGTTGGTCTCGTATCGCACCGGCTCAGGGTTGCCCACGGAGGCCAGCAGACCCAGCTCGGTGAGCTCGGCCAGGGTCGAGTACACGGTGCCGCGGCCGATCTCGGGCACAGCCGCGCTCGCCCGCGAGAGGACCTCGTCGGCCGACAGGTGCTCGTCTCCGCGGCCACGAAACGCCTGGAGGATCGCGCGCCGCTGCGGGGTGACCCGGAGCGCGCGCTCACGCAGCATCCGAGCTATCGCATCATCCGGCATTTGTCGCGAGCCTATCCAAAGGCATGGCTGTGGCTAGTTCTCGTTGGTCCCGGCAAGCCGCCGCGTCGCGCGTGCGAGCAACCGTGACACCTGCATCTGCGAGCACCCGAGACGCTCGGCGATCTCGGTCTGTTTGAGATCCTCGCCGAAGCGCAGGCTGAGCGCGTGCCGCTCCAGGTACGGCAGCCGGCGGATGCCGGCGGCGAGATCGATCGCGGTGTCGGCCAGGGCCAGCCGGTCGTCGTCTGACCCCAGCACCTCCACCAGAGGTGCGCCATCGGACTCCGATCCGCCGGCAGGAGCGTCAAGCGATGTGCCGAAGTGCGCGTTGGCGGCCTCCAGCGCTCCCAGCACCGACTCGACGCTCAGCCCGAGGAACTGCGCCAGCTCGTCGACCTGGGGCGATCGGCCGAGGCGCTCGGTCAGCTCACGCGAGACTCGATCGACGCGCAGCGCCAGTTCCTTGGCGTCGCGTGGCACGTGCACCGACCAGCCGGTGTCGCGGAAGTGGCGCTTGAGCTCGCCGAGAATGGTCGGGACGGCGAAAGCATGAAACGACGTTCCGCGCTCCGGGCTGAAGCGATCGATGGCCCGCAGCAGAGCGAGGCTGGCGACCTGCACGAGGTCCTCGAGCGGCTCGTTGGGATTGGTGTAGCGCGCGGCCAGGTTGCGGGCGAGCGGGAGGTAGCGCGCGGCCAGCTCATCGCGGGCGGGACACGGGGCACCGGCGAGCTTGCGCTTCCACAGCTCCTCGGTCGTCAGCCGGCGCACGGAGATCGTTGCGTACGGGGCGGCGAGCGGGACACGAACGACCGGTGTCGGCGCCGCGGCCGGCTCTGCGGAATGGTCGTCGGCGAGCTTGGACACGGGTGAGTGACGATATAGCAGCTGATAGCCGATCCTTATTGGGATGGTGTCCTGATACGTACGTGTGGCGCTCCCAGCCGGGCTCGGCGGGCTGCAGACGCAGCGCGAAGCTGACGGCGGCCGCGCCACGCAGCACGGGGGCGGGAACCCGGACCGGCCGGGCTTCGAGCAGGGGAAGCCAACGTGGCCGATGATGACTGCCCGCATATTGCCCATCCGAGGGCGCTGTAATCAGTGCCCGATTTGGTGATGGGGTTACCGGGGAGTAGAAAGGAGAGAGAGTTGGGGTGCCGACCCGACACAACGAAACCGAGGAGTACGCATGCCAACCAGGGACAAGGTCCTCACCGAGCGGGACACAAAGCTCGTGCAGTGGCTCAACGAGGCTCACGCCAAGGAAGCCGAGTTGGAGATCGACCTGGCCGCGCACATCAGGCTGACGCAGAAGGCGGCCTATAAGAAGCGCCTCCAGGCGCACCTCAAGGAGACCAAGGAGCACAAGCGCTCGGTCGCGCGCCGGATCAAGCAGATCGGCGGCGTGGCCGCGACCGGTCTCGACGTGACCGGTGTCCCCACCGCGGTCGGCGAAGTCGCCGGCAAGACGATGGCGGCGGTCAAGGGTCAGGTCGGCGCGGTGCGGGCGCTCGTTACCGAGCAGTCCGAGACGCACGTGCGCAACGCCCAGGAGGAGCTGCGCGAGGAGCAGGTCGAGATCGCCATCTACCTGCGCATCGAGACGCTCGCAGCGGCGGTCGGCGATCGCGACACCGAGGTGCTCGCGCGGCGCATTCGCCGTGAGGAAGAGCGGATGGCCAAGTACCTCACGGCCGAGTTGCCACGGCTGGTCAAGGACGTCGTCAAGGCGGAGATCCCGCGTAATCAGCGTGCCACGGCGACTCGGTCCCGGCGATCCACATCCGCACGCTCGAGCAGCAGCGCCGGCTCATCGCGCAGCAACGGTTCCGCGCGCGCCGGCGGCGCCAGGTCCAACGGCGCGGGCACATCGGGCCCCGGCACCCGGCGAAGCACGGCGAGCCGCTCGCGGGCTACCGGCGCCCGGCGGTCCTAGTGGCCTAGCCGGCGGTGGACCGATCGCCCGCCGCCCGGCGGGCGATCGCCGCCACCAGGTCGGGAAACGTCATTCCGGCGGCGTCGGCGGCATACGGAGTCGGTCCCGTCTCGGTCAGGCCCGGGATCGTGTTGATCTCCAGGATCTGCGGCATCGAGTCGGCGTCCAGCATCAGGTCCACGCGCGCGAAGTCACGGCAGCCAAGCGTGCGATAGGCCTTAAGGCTGACCGCCTCCACGGCGGCGCGGACATCGTCGTCGAGTCCGGCCGGCGCGGCGAGCCTGACGACGTCGAAGTCGTAGTGCGCCTCGTAGTCGTAGAACTCGCGAGTGGAGAAGATCTCGACGATCGGCAGTGCCCGGGGCGGCTCGGGATGTTCGGGGTCGGAACCACCGATCACGGTCACGGCCAGCTCCCGGCCGGCGACGTGTTGCTCGACGAGGATCTCATCGTCGTAGGCGACCGATCCGAGCACGGCGGTGCGCAGCTGATCAGGATGCGAGACGAACTTGATCCCGAAGGACGAGCCCATCCGGGCCGGCTTGACGACGACCGGAGCGCCGAGACTGGCCATCACCTCGTCGAACACGGTGGCCGCGCCGAGGTCCTGGAAGGTCCGCCGGCTGAAGGCGTGAAACGGCGGCGTCGGCAGACCGGCGCGCTGCAGCAGCCGTTTGGTGAGGATCTTGTCGATGCAGAGCGCGCTGGCGAGGCTGTCGGAGCCCGTGAAGGGCACCTCGAGCAGCTCCAGCAATGCCTGTAACGACCCGTCCTCGCCGTTACGCCCGTGCGCGACGATGAACACGAACGCGGGCGCCACCTCACGCACGCGATCCAGAACGGTGTGGTCGATCTCGACCTCCGTCACGTCGTAGCCCGCCTGGCGCAGCGCGGCCGTCACCCGGTGCGCTCCTCTCAGACTTACCTCCCGCTCGATCGAGGTGCCGCCCTTGGCGACGGCCACCCGCCGGCTGCTCACGCCTTCGCGCCCTCGCCCCGCAGCTTGGCGCCGTCGCCGCGCATCGCCAGCAGGTTGGTCTCGAACGTCCGCGTCGTCTGCTGCTTCTCGGCGTGCTCGGCCATCGCGATGTCGATCAGCTCGTCGAGGAGATCGGGGAATGACAGGCCGACGTGTTCCCACAGATAGAACGCGAACGACCCGGGGATCGTGTTGGGTTCGTTGACGAACAGGCGATCCTGGGCATCGAGCAGCAGGTCGACGCGCGCCACCCCGGTGCAGCCGAGCACCTCGAACGTCCGCCGTGAGAGCTCCTGGACGTGGGTGGTCAGCTCGTCGGAGATCGGCGCCGGAATGATCCGGTCGGCGGAGCTCATGCCCTCGCCCTTCATCCCTCCGTCCTTGCCGCCCTCGCGCATGTACTTGTCCTCGAAGGACAGAAGGTCGCCGGAGGCGACCGGCTGCTCGCACGCCGACACGCGCGGCTCGGCGCCGGGACGGCCGAGCACGGCGCAGTTGATCTCCATGCCGCCCTCGATCGCCGGCTCCACCAGGGCGACGCGATCGAGCTCGAAGGCAAGCTGCAGCGCGTCGGCCAGCTGGGCCTCGTCGGCGCACCTGCTCACCCCCACGCTCGAGCCCAGCGAGGCCGGCTTGGCGTACACGGGCAGGCCGAAGCGGGCCTTGACCTTGGCGATGATCGCCTCGGGCCCCTGGCGCTCGTACTCCGAGCGCCGCAAGGTCAGATCCTCGAGCACCGGGATCTGGGCGGCGCGCAGCATGCTCTTGGTGACGGCCTTGTTCATCGCCAGCACGGCCGCCTCGAGCGTCGGGCCGCCGTAGGGCACGTCGGCCAGCTCGAGCGCGCCCTGCAGGCAGCCGTCCTCGCCCTGCGTGCCATGGGTGGCCGGGATGACGACATCGACATGTTGATCCTGCGCGCTGCCGCCTCCCCCCCGTCCGAACATCCCGCGCCGCTGCTCCACCGGCTGGGAGCGCAGCAGGCCGCTGCCGATGTCGAACACGACCGGTTCGGCCTTAAGTGTGTCCGCTCGGTAGGTGTCGATGTCGCGCAGCGACTCCCCGGCGAACCAGCGGCCGTCGCGGTCGATGTACAGGGGGACGGGCTCGTGGCGGGCGTCGAGGACCTCGCACGCCTGCAGGCCGGTGATGATGGAGACGTCGTGCTCGACGGAGCGTCCGCCGAACACGACCCCTACGCGCAATCCGCTTCTGGGCACGGCGCCGGAGTGTATTCCCGCGCGCGGCGCGTCAGGCGGCCCCCGCCGCGACCGGGGGGGCAGCCGGTGGGGGCGGGTCGGGCTCGGAGTACATGTCCGGCAGGTCGTTTTCGAACAGCACGACGTCACCGGCGCGGGTGAAACGCCCGAGGACGGTCGTCACCTCCGCGATGTCACGCACAACAGTGATCGCCTCGGCGGAGAAGCCGGCGGCTCGCAGCCCTCGATCGATCGGTCGGGTGCGCTGCGGGCCGACGAGGATCACGTGGTCACAGACGGCGGCCGCCTGTCGACCGAAGGCCTCGTTGAGTTCTGCCTCCTGGTCGCCGAGCTCCACCATCCCCGGAGTGACGAGGATCCGCCGCTTCGCCGGATGGCTGAGCAGCACCTCGAGCGCGGCCGCCGCTCCGGCCGGATTGGAGTTGTAGGCGTCGTCGATCACGACGATCCCGGCGCGCGGGTTGGGGATCGGCTGCAGCCGGTGCTCGGGCGGGTCGACGGCGGCGAGCCCCCGGGCGATCTCGGCCGGTGACAGCCCCCGCACGTGACCGACGGCCGCCGCCGCCAGCAGATTGGAGACGTTGTGACGGCCCAGCAAGCCGCTCGAGACGGCGACGCCCGCGTCGCCGATCACCAGTTCGAAGTGGGTGCGCCCGTCGGCCAAGCTGATGTTCTCGGCGCGGACGTGGGCGTCGGGAGACTCGACCGCGTACAGCACCGTGTCCACCGACACCCGCGCGGCGATCTCCCGGCAGCGGGGATCGTCGCCGTTGGCAACGAGGTGTCCGTCAGGAGGCAGCGCCAGGGCGAGCTCGGCCTTGGCGTCGGCGATCGCCTCGATTGTGCCCATCCGCTCCAGATGCACGGGGCCGATCGCGGTGAGCACGCCGATCTGTGGATGGACGAGCTCGCAAAGCTCGGCGATGTCGCCCGCGCGGTACATCCCCATCTCGACCACGAAGTCCCGATGGGCGGGCTCGAGGTGCTCGTTGATCGTCCGGATGACCCCGAGATAGCTGTTGAAGCTCGCCGGCGTGATCAGCGTCGGCTCGCGCTCGGCGAGGACTGCGCCGACGCACACCTTGGTCGTCGTCTTGCCGTAGCTGCCGGTGATGCCGACCACGACCGGGGCGACCGAGGCCAGCATCGCGCGAGCGGACTCCTCGAAGCGCCGGTTGATGCGCCGCTGGACCGGCGCCAAGGCGGCGTTGGCGGCGGTGACCAGCCACGGGCTCGCCACCGTGCCGATCGCCACCAGCAGGGCGGCGAGGGCGAGCGGCGCGTCGGTGTCCAGTACCACGGTGAGCACCACGCCGAGCACGACGGCGGCAGCGGGCGCGACCAGGGCGGCTAGGAACAGCCGCCGGGCGCGCTCGGTGAAGACGAGCGGCTTGATGTCGGCGCGCCGGGGCTCGCGCCGCCAGACGGCGAGCAGCCCGGCGCACAGCGCCAGCCAGACGAGCAACGCGACTGCCGAGCTGCGCACGAACGCCAGCGCCCCACAGACCACGACGCTCACGGCGCCGAGCGCCACGCCCTCCATCAGCTCCCCGCGCCGGCGCAGCCACACGAACAGCCGGGCGTTCTCGTAATGCTCGAGCTGGAGCAGGTGCAGCATGCGCCGGGCGCGCACGACGTAGCGCCAGCCGAGCACCGCGCAGGCGAGCAGCGCGCCCGCAGATGCGTAGGTCATGGCACGGGCACCGGGGCGGCGAGGAAATGGGCCGCCACCCGCCCGAAGCGCTGCGGCTGATCGATATAGGAGAAATGCCCGGCGCCCTTGAGCACCACGAGCCCGGCATCGGGAATCAGCCGCTCCATCGTCTGACCGTCGGCGAGCGGCGTGGAATCGTCCTGGTCGCCCCAGATCAACAGCGTCGACGCCCGGATCTGCGACAGCAGCGGCGTCAGGTCCTCGTTGATGAGCTTGACGAAGGTGGGCCGCAGTGGCCCGGCGTTGGCGTAGTCCGAGGATGCGGTGCGGGCGAAAACCCGGCGCCGGAGCGCCCGGCCGAGCGGTCCGAGAAAGCGGGCGGCGTGCTTGGCGGTCTTGGCCATGCCGACCCGGCGGTAGTAGCGAAATCCGCGCTTGGGCCGGATGCCGGCCGAATCGACGAGGATCAGCTTGTCGACGCGACCGGGGTGGTGGCTGGCGACGTGGATCGCGATCCTCCCCCCATTGGAGTGCGCGACGATGCTGGTCCGCTCGAGCCCCAGGTCGTCCATCAGCGCGCGGGTCCAGTCGGCATAGTCGGTCACGCCCCATGGCTCCGGCGGCAGACCGGTCTCGCCGAACCCCGGGAGGTCGACCGCGTAGACGGTGAGCTGCGGCGCCAGCGCGCGGATGATGGGATCGACGGCCTCGATCTTGGCTCCCCAGCCGTGCAGGACGAGCACCGGCGGGCCGGTGCCGGTCCGGCGCCAGCGGGTGCGGATGCCGTTGATGTCGACGAACTGGTCCATGGAATACGAGCCCACCCGCCCGCGCACGCACTTCGCGCGGGGTGTCGCGAGGCGATGCTAGAGGATGCTCCGGCCTGCTCTCACGGCCGCGGAGTCCCCGGCGTCGGCGTGCTTGAATGCTCAACCATGAGCGATTCGATGAGTACCGAGACGATCCAGATTGCGGGCCACGGCGGCGACGAGATCGAGGCCTACGTGGCCCGACCCGCCGGCGACGGCCCCCGCGGCGGCGTCGTGGTGATTCACCACATGCCCGGCTATGACCGCGGCACCAAGGAGATCGCGCGCCGCTTCGCCGAGCTCGGCTACGACGTGATCGTGCCCAACCTGTACCACCGCGAGGCCCCCGGCGCCGCCCCCGACGACGCGGCCGCCACCGCTCGCGCCAACGGCGGGGTTCCCGACGACCGCCTGGTCGGCGATGTCGGCGCCGCCGCCGGGTACCTGCGCGCGCTGCCCAGCTCCAACGGCAAGGTCGGCGTGATCGGCTACTGCTCCGGCGGGCGACAGTCCGTCCTGGCCGCGTGCAACCTCGATCTCGACGCCGCGGTGGACTGCTACGGCGCGTTCGTCACCGGCAAGCCCCCAAAGGACTTCCCGCTCAACGTCACCAACCTCGTCGACCAGCTGCCCAACCTCCGCGCGCCGCTGCTCGGCCTGTTCGGCAACGACGACTCGTTCCCCAGCCCCGAGCAGGTCGACGAGCTCGACGAGATCCTCACCCGGGAGAACAAGCCCCACGAGTTCCACCGCTACGACGGCGCCGGCCACGCCTTCTTCTCCACTGACCGCCCGGCCTACCGCGTCGAGGCCGCCAACGACGGCTGGGACCGGATCACGACGTTCTTCGCCACCCATCTCGGAGGCTGAGCATGTGCACGTACGCAACCGTCAAGACCGAGCTCGACGGCAGTGCCAAAGGGCCTGACTCGAGCTGGTTCCACGTCACCGACGGCACTGTCTACTTCGACCATCCCGTGCACGCGATGGCCGAGCACACGCTCAACATCGACTTCGCCGACCCCGCCAAGGGGCCCGGGGCGCGGGTCGCCGTCGAGCTGACGGCCGCCTCGGCTCTCGGGCTGGTGGCCGCCATCCAGGCGGCGCTGGACTCCGCGCCGGCCGAGCTGAAGACCTGATCGATCGCAGCCCGCCCGCCCGGCGCTAGTGCCCCGACTCAGAGCTGCTCGGCGAGCGCGATCGCGCCCAGCACCCCGGCGTCGTCGTCGAGCTCAGGGCGGACGAGATAGCGGTCGATGTCATCGCCGAGCAGCGGCAGGTCGAGATAGCCGCCCACGAGCTCGCGCAGCCGTGTCCTGACCAGCCCGAGCAGCGGCTCGCGCTCCATCACCCCGCCGCCGAGGATCACGCGATGCGGCGAGGCGACCATCACGATGCTGAGGATCCCGAGTGCCAGGTACTCGGCCTCGAGCGCCCACGCGGGATGGTCATCGGGGAGGTCGCGCCCCGCCGCGCCCCACCGCGCACTCAGTGCCGGGCCGCAGGCCAGCCCCTCCCAGCAGTCGCCGTGAAACGGGCACACGCCGGGGAACGGGTCGCGCCCGGCGTCGTGGGGAATCCGCAGGTGGCCGACCTCGGGGTGCACCAGCCCGTGCAGGGGGCGTCCCTCCACGAGCAGCCCGGCGCCGACCCCGGTCCCCACGGTCAGGTAGCAGAGGCTGGGGGCATCGCGGCCCGCCCCCCAGCGCTGCTCGCCCAGCGCGGCCGCGTTGACGTCGGTGTCGAAGGCCACGGGGACGCCGAGCCGCTCGCGCAGCACCGGCGCCACCGGGGTGTGGGCCCAGCCCGGCTTGGGCGTCGTCGTCACCGAGCCCCAGGCGGCCGAGCGCGGGTCGACGTCGACGGGTCCGAACGAGCCCAGCCCGACGGCGGCGGGCGCCGGATGGGCATCGGAGGAGAAGAACGCGACGATCCGGTCGATCGTCTCCTGCGGCGACCCCGTCGGAAAGCGATCGTGGGCGACCAACTCGCCCGGGCCGGTGCCCAGTGCGCACACGCACCACGTGCCGCCGGTCTCGACGCCGCCGTAGAGCTTGGTCACCTGTGGACTGGCCTAGTCCTGGTCCACGACGGCCTGCAGCGTCGCTCGGGCACCGTGCTCGTGCAGCGACTCCAACCAGCCGGCGAATGCGTCGGCGAACCGGGGCTCGTCTGCGAGGTCGCCGAACAGCTCACGGTTGGAGATAAAGGACAGTGGCTCGTCATGTTGCTCGGCGGCCAGCCCCATCACCCGGTCGCGCTGACGGTCGACGACCTCGATCGGCTCGCCGTGCTCATCGGTTCCCTCGGCGTAGCGCGCCCAGCTGGCGACGATCGCCGCGCTGTAGGGGACCTCGCCGTCATCGGCCAGCCGGACGCGGACGACGGGCAGTAGCCACTTGGGTATCCGATCCGAGCTCTCGGCACACAGCCGGGCGATCGTATCCCGGATCTCGGGATTGGAGAAGCGCTCGATCAGCGTGTCCTTGTAATCGGTGAGATCGACACCGGGAACTGCGGGGAGGGTCGGGGTCGCCTCGGTATCCATGTATCCGCGCAAAAAGCGCTGAAACAGCGGATCCTGTGCCGCCTCGTGGACGAGCTCGTAGTCGCACAGCCGTCCGAAGTAGCACAACCCCTGGTGGCTGGCGTTGAGCAGGCGCAGCTTCATCAGCTCGTAGGGCTCGACGTCTGCGACAACCTGGACGCCCACGTCCTCGTAGGGCGGCCGGCCCAGCGTGAACGCGTCCTCCAGGACCCATTGCACGAACGGCTCGCAGACGACCGGCCAGCGATCGTCGATCCCGAACCGCTCGCGCACCGCCTCGCGGTCCTCGTCGGTGGTCGCCGGGGTGATGCGATCGACCATCGAGTTGGGAAAGCGCACGGCGTGCTCCATCCAGTCCCCCAGCTCGCGATCGCGCATGCGGGCAAATGAGGTGAATGCCGTGCGCGCGAGCGTGCCGTTGCCCTGGAGGTTGTCGCAGGAGACGACCGTGAACGGCGGCGTCCCGCGCTCGCGCCGCCGGCGCAACGCCTCGCAGACGAGGCCGAACACCGTGGCGGGCGTCGCTCCCGGCTCCAGATCGGCTGCGACCTCCGGTGTGCGCGGGTCGAACTCCCCCGTGACGTCGTCGATGCTGTAGCCGCCCTCGGTGACGGTGAGCGAGACGATCCGCGTCGCCTCGTCGGCGAGGCGCTCGATCACCGCCTCGGGATCGTCAGGGGCGAACAGGAAGTCGACGATCGAGCCGATCACCCGCGCGTCGTAGGTGCCGTCGGCGTGCTTCTCAACCAGCGTGTAGAGGTGGTCCTGGGCCTCGAGGGCATCCTTGATGCCCCGGTCGGCTGGCATCACCCCCACGCCGCAGATCGCCCAGTCGTGCGCCTGGCCGGCGTTCATCAGGCGGTCGAGGAACATCGCCTGATGGGCGCGGTGAAAGCCGCCGACGCCGAAGTGCACTATGCCCACGCTGAGCGCCGAGCGGTCATAGCCGGGGACCGCGACGCGGTCGGCGAACGCGGCGAGCGTCGCGGTGCCCAGCGGACGGGCCGACAGCTGGCTCATCCCTTCACCGCGCCGAACGACAGGCCCTGGACGAGCTTGTCCTGGGCGGCGAAGCCGGCGATCAGCACCGGCAGCGAGATGATGACCGCCGCCGCGCACAGCTTGGACAGGAACAGGCCCTCGCTCGTGATGAATCCGGTCAGGAACACCGGAGCGGACTCGGCCACGGTGGCGGTGATCACGCGAGCGAAGAGCAGCTCGTTCCACGAGAAGATGAAGCAGATGAGGGACACCGCCGCCAGACCCGGGGCCGTCAGGGGCAGCAGGATCCTGAGCAGGATCGTGCGCAGGTTGGCGCCGTCGAGCTCGGCCGCCTCCACGACCTCGCGCGGGATCTCGGCCAGGAACGAGCGCATCATCCAGATCGCTACCGGAAGGTTCATCGCGGCGTAGACGATGATCAGCGCCAGGACGTGATCGAGCAGCCCCAGGTCGCGCGCGATCAGGAAGATCGGCAGCACGGCCGCCACCTGCGGCAGGAACTTCGTCGAGAGGAAGAAGAACATCACGTCACGCCACTTCTTCACCGGCTTGATCGTCAGCGCGTAGGCGGCCGGGAAGGCCAAAAGCAGCACGATGAGCGTCGAGAAGACCGCCGCGCTGAGCGAGTTGACGAGGTATGGCCACGGATCGGAATCGAAGAAGTTCTTGTACCCGCTCAGGGTCAGCCCGGCGCCGATCGACGGCGGGTTGGTGGCGGCGTTTGACTCCGAGTGCAGCGAGGTGAGGACCATCCAGATGATCGGCGCGACGAACAGCAGCGCGATCGCCCACGCGGCCAGCCCGCCGCCCAGGCATAGCGGTGACGATTCGGCGACCGGGTGCCGCGCCGGCGCAACCGGGGGCGGCTCGTGACGGTTCCGGCTGACGCGGACGCGGACATCAGGCTCCCTCCTCCTTGAACAGGCTGGACACCGTGCGCAGCAGGAACGTGCCGATGATGATCGTCCCGATGACGACGATCACCCCTTCGGCCGAGGCCTGCCCGTAGTTCTCCCCGGTGAACAGGGTGTCGTAGACGCTGTAGGGCAGATTCTCGGTGCCCAGGCCGCCCGAGGTGATCGTGAACACGGCGTCGAAGTTCTGCACGATGTAGATCGCCCCGAGCAGCATCGCCAGCTCGATGTAGGTGCGCATATGCGGCAGCGTCACGTAGCGGAACGCCTGCCAGTCGCTGGCCCCGTCGACCTTGGCGGCCTCGAGCGGGTCGCGCGGCTGGCCCTGCAGCCCGGCGAGCAGGATCAGCATCATGAACGGCGTCCACTGCCAGACGAGCGGGATGATGATCGTCAGCTTGGGCACGCTGGAGATCCAGTCGGGCTGGGCCGGATGGCTGGACCCGAACAGCTGCCCGATCCACGTCAGCACACCGTCGAGGAGGCCGTAGTTGGGGTTGAACATGGCGTGCTTCCACACCAGGGCGGCCGCCACCGGCACGATCAGAAACGGCGCGATCATCATCGTGCGCACCAGGCCGCGGCCGAAGAACTTGCGGTCGAGCAGCACCGCGATCACCAGGCCGAGCGTGACCGAGACGAGCACGACGGCCACCGTGAAGAGGACGCTGTTGATCGTCGCCTGGCGCAGCGTCGGGTCCGAGAACACCTGGTGTAGTTGTCCAGGCCGATGAAGCGCTTGTAGTTGGGCTCCAGCGCGTTCCAGTTGAGCGTGGAGAACACCAGCGTGGCGACGAACGGCGCCTGGGTGATGACGATCATGAAGATCATCGCCGGCATCAGCGGGGCGCGCCGCAGCCACCGCGCGCGCCGCTCCTTCTGGCTCGTCCGAACGCTGGGTGGGTCCGGGCCGCCGGCGCGTGGCGGTCGCCGCGGGGGCCTGGGTGATCGAGCTCATGGGCGGGGTCTCACTTGTAGTGGTTGCCGGCCGACTGGGCCTGTGACTGTCCTTGGCTGAGCGCGCTCTGCACCGACCCGCCGCCGGCGATCGCCGAGCTCACCAGCTGCGAGATGTTGGTGCCGATGCCGACGAACTCCGGGATGTCGACGAACTGGATCCCGAGCGTCGGGCGCGGCTGCAGCCCGGGGTCCTTGGGGTTGGCGTGCAGGACCGATTCGTAGGTCACCTTCCAGAACGCCGACGCCGCCTTGCGATAGGCGGGGATCTTGTACAGCGAGTAGCGGGTGGCATTGGGCACCTGCGACCACCCCTGCTTCTGGGCGACGAGCTGCTCGTACGCCTTGCTCGACGCCCAGGAGATGAACTTGTAGGCGGCGCTGGGGTTCTTGGCGTTGTTCTCGATCGCCCACGCCCACGTGTACAGCCAGCCCGAGTACTTCGTCTTGTCAGTGGGCGCGAACGCGTAGCCGATCTTGCCCGCGACCTTGGACTGCGACTTGTCCTCCAACGCGCCGGCGGCCGAGCTGGCGTCATACCACATCGCCACCTTGCCCTGGCTCATGTCGTTCAGGCACTCGGTGAACCCCGACTCGGCGGCGCCGGTCTCACCGTCCTTGCGGACGAGGTTGACGTAGAAGCTCGTCGCCTTCACGAACGGCGGCGCGGTCAGCTGCGCCTGCCAGTTCTTGGTGAACCAGGTGCCGCCGTAGGTGTTGACGACGGTCGTCAGGGGCGCGAACAGCTCGCCCCAGCCCGGCTGGCCGCGCAGGCAGATCCCGCGCATCCCCTGCTTGCCGTTGACCTCAGCGGCCAGCTTTGCGACCTGCTGCCAGGTGGGTGCAGCGGCATCTTCAGCCCGAGCTTGGCGAAGACGTCCTTGCGGTACATGAGCATTGAGGACTCGCCGTAGAAGGGCAACGCGTACAGGCCGCCGCCCGGCCCCTGCAGCGACTCCTTCATCGGCCCGAGGATGTCGTTGGCGTCGAATCCCGGATCCTTCTTGATGTAGGCGTCGAGCGGCTTGAGCCAGTGGTACTTGGCGTAGAACGGCGCCTCGAAGTTGCTCGTCGAGACGACGTCGTACTGGCCGGCCTGGTTGGCGACGTCCTCGTTCATGGCGTCGCGCAGGTCGTTCTCGGGCAGGACCTTGAAATCGACCTTGATCCCCGTCTTGGCGGTGAAGTACTTGGCGGTCAGCGACTGCAGCTCCACCTGCTGGGGGTTGTTGACCATCAGCACGCGAACCGCGCCCGAGCCGCCACCGGCGCCGGCCCAGCTGCAACCCGTCACCGGCACGGCTGCCGCCGCGACGATGCCCAGAGCTGTCAGCGCACGCTTCGCCTGCACGTAGCGTCTCCTCTCATCTCTCCCTTCGCGTGCCCCTGCGGGCGACGCGCATCTTCCTTCGCGGCGAACCGCTCAAATGAGCAGGTCACCGCTCGTGAGTGCGGTCAGCGTATCTCTCCAGGCCCGGATGTGTCAACTTATGCGCGTGAAAACGCGTAGAGTGCTCATATGAGCGCGGTCTCACCGATCACTGGATGGGCTCGGTGACCTCGCTCGCGCGCCCCGCCGGCGGTCCGGCGGCCGTTCTCCTCGCCGCCACGGTTGCCCGCCGGTACTACTTCGAGGGCGCCAGCAAGTCGGAGATCGCGACCGAGCTCGGGCTGAGCCGCTTCAAGGTGGCGCGGATGCTCGAGCGGGCGCGCGCCACCGGGCTGGTACGGATCGAGCTGCATTACGAGGGCGAGATCGATCTCGAACTGTCGGTTGCGCTCGGCACGCGATACGGACTGCGGCGCTGCCTCGTCATCGACTCCGACGCCAACGCCGACGCCGACGCCGACCCCGACTCTGACTCCGAGTCGCCCGCCGACAGCGAGGCGCTCCTGCGCGCCAACCTGGGCCGTGCGGCGGCCGGCCTGCTCACCGAGATGGTCGAGCCCGACGACGTGCTCGGGTTGGCCTGGTCGCGCACGACGATGGCGATGCGATCGGCCCTCGGCGGGTTGGCCCCGTGCGCCGTCGTCCAGCTCACCGGCGCGATCAGCCGCGAAGACGTCGACGAGAGCTCGATCGAGCTGGTACGCGACGTCGCCCGGATCGCCCGTGGGCCCGCCTTCTGCTTCTATGCGCCCATGATCGTGCCCGACCCCGGCACGGCGCGGGCCCTACGCGAGCAGACCGAGGTGGCCTCCGCGATGGCCCGCTTCTCCGAGCTGACCACGGCGGTGGTGGCGATCGGCGCCTGGGCACCGGGCCAGTCGACGGTGGCCGACGCCGTCTCCGACGAGGAGCGTCGCCGCGACGAGCAGCTCGGCGTGCGCGCGGAGCTCGGCGGCATCCAGCTCGACGGCGACGGCCGAGCGGTTGCCACGCAGCTTTCCGAGCGGATCATCTGCATCAGCGCCGACGCACTCCGGGCCGTGCCCGAGCGGATCGCCATCGCCTATGGGACGCGCAAGGTGGCAGCTGTCCGAGCAGCCATCCGAGGTGGATTCGTGAGCACGCTGGTGACGCACGCCTCGCTGGCGCGGGAGCTGCTGGAGCCGGCGTGAGTACGTCGACGGACTCGGCCCGCGAGGTTCAGCTGCAGGGCGGCCTCACGAACGCCGGGCTCGTCACCCGTGTCGGCGACACCGTGCGACGGCCGCGGCGACCGACCACCCCCGCCACCCAGGCACTCCTGGCCCACCTCGAGCGCGTCGGCTTCGACGGCGCTCCCCGCCATCTCGGCATCGACGAGCGCGGGCGCGAGGTCCTCACCTACATCCCTGGGGAGGCAGTGATCGCGCCCTACCCGGACTGGGCTCTGACCGACGAGGCGCTCCTCAGCGTCGCCCATCTGCTGCGCCGGTATCACGACGCGATCGCCGGCTTCGATCCCGCCGGCCATCACTGGCCGTCCCCGATCCCCGCGCGCTACCGGGGCGAGGTCATCAGCCACAACGACCTCAACCTCGACAACGTCATCTTCGTGGCCGGCCGGGCGGTGGCGCTGATCGACTTCGACCTGGCCGGTCCCGGCTCCACGCTGTGGGACGTCGCCGGCGCGGCCCGGCTCTGGGCGCCGGTGCGCCCCGATCGGGACACCCCGGCCGGGGTGCGCGGCCGCTCGATGGCGCGGCTGGCGCTGTTCGCCGAGGCCTACGGCCTGCCACGTTCGCACCGGGGCGAGCTGGCGGAAGCAATGGTGGCAAGCCACGAATGGTCCTATCGGATCGTGAGCCGAGCGGTGGCCTGCGGTCACGAGGCGTTCGGGGTCTACTGGAACGCCGGCGGCGGTCCGCGGGCGGACCGCGCCCGGCGCTGGCTGGACAGCAACGTCGGACAGGTGCGCCAGTCCCTCGGGGTGGATTAGGCGGCGGCGCCGGCGGCCAGCTCGATCAGATCGACGCACGCCTCCAGGGGCATCGAGGTCGAGTCGATCGTCAGGTGATACAGGGACGCGTCGTCGATGTCGACGTCGTGGAACTGGCGGAAGTACTCGGCGTGGGTGCGGTCAAAGCGCCTCAACGTTCGTAGCGCCGTCGCCTCGTCGAAGTCGCTGACCGCCAGTGCCCGGCGCAGCCGGGCCTCGACCGGTCCCGACAGTCGCACGCGCAGGACGCGGGGGTCGTCACGCAGGGCGGCCGCGGCACCGCGCCCCAGAATCACGCCCTCGCCCGTGGCAGCCTGCTCGAGCAGCGCGTGCTGGGAGGCGATGTGGAAGTCCTCGGCGGTGATCATCTCGGCGGGTAGGGGAACGGGCGCGCCGGTCTCAGCGCCCACGAAGCTCGACAGCAGCCGTTCCAGCAGGGTTGATCCGGGCGGCTCCTCCTGCTGAAGGGCCTCGTCGATCGGCACCTCCAGGCGAGCGGCCACGGCCCGAGCGATCGCGCGGTCGACGAACGGCACCCCCAGGCGAGCGGCCACCGCGGTCCCGATCCACTGGCCCCCGGCGCCATAGGCGGCCGACAGCGCCACCAGTCGCTTGCTCATACGGTCAAGGGTAATCGTCAGCCGCACGCCTGCGCGAGCGCCTGGGCGAACGCGTCGACCTCGTCCGCCGTGGTATCCCACGAGCACATCAGCCGGACCTCGCCGGTCATCTCGTCCCACGTGTAGAACGGCCATCGCGGACGCACGGCGTCGGCCGCCGCCGGCGGGATGATCGCGAACACCCCGTTGGCCTCTACGCGCTGGGTGATCGTGATCCCGGGGACGCGCCGCAGGCGCTCGGCCAGCCGGGTCGCCATGGCGTTGGCGTGAGCGGCGCTGCGCCGCCACAGATCGCCTTCGAACATGGCCACGAACTGCGCCGCCAGAAAGCGGCCCTTCGAGGCCAGCTGGAGCGTCTGCTTGCGCACGTAGCGGACGCCCACGGCGAGCGCCGGGTCGAGCACGACAACCGCCTCGCCGAGCACCAGCCCGTTCTTCGTGCCGCCCAGGCTGAGCAGGTCCACGCCGACGTCGGTGGTAATGGCTTTGAGGTCAGCGTTGAGCCCGGCCGCGGCGTTGGCCAGGCGCGCCCCGTCGACGTGCAGACGGAGCCCGCGGGCGTGCGCCGCGTCGGCGAGGGCGGCGATCTCCGTCGGCGTGTAACGGGTGCCGAGCTCGGTGCTCTGGGTGATCGTCACCACGCCGGGCTGGGCGGCGTGCTCGTCGCCGAGCCGTGTGAGCTGGGTGGCGACGAGCTCGGGGGTGAGCTTGCCGTCGGGGGTGGGAACGGCCAGCAGCTTGATCGCGCCGACCTGCTCGAGGGCGCCACCCTCATCGACGTTGACATGCGCGCCGGCCGCGCAGATGGCGGCCGTCGCCCAGGGATCGCAGGCGAGGCGCAGGCAGACGACATTGGCGCCCGAGCCGTTGAACACCAGCAGGGACTCAGCGTGCGGACCGAAGTGCGTTTTCAGCACCTCCTGTGCTCGTGCGGTCCACGGATCCGCCCCGTAGGCGGGAGCATGGCCGTCATTGGCCGCCTGAATGGCGGCCATGACGTCGGGGTGCGCGCCCGCGTAGTTGTCTGAGGCGAAGGATTTCATCGCGGCCCACGCTAGCGAGAGATATATGACGCGGTGGGCGCGCCAAATCGCTCATCTGGCAGACTCGCCGCCGATGACCTCTCAGGTCTTCCGCGACGGCCTGCTCGAGGGCCAGGTGGCGATCGTCACCGGCGGTGGCTCGGGCCTGGGACGGACGACCGCTCTGGAGTTGGCCCGGGTGGGCGCATCGGTCGTGGTCTGCGGCCGGCGGTCGGATCCACTGCAGGAGACGGCGGCGCTGCAAACCGACGGCCGGATCATCGCGCGCACCTGCGACATCCGCGAAGAGGATCAGGTCGATGCCCTCGTCGACGAGACGCTCGAGCGCCACGGCGGCGTTGATCTGCTCGTCAACAACGCCGGTGGCCAGTTCCTCTCGCCGGCCGAGGACATCACCCCCAAGGGCTTTCGCACGGTGATGAAGCTCAACGTCGAGGGCACCTGGCTGATGACCCACGCGGTGGCGACCAAGGCGATGATCCCCGGCGGCGGCGGCAAGATCGTCAGCGTCACCGTGTCCCCGCACCACGGCCTGCCGGGGATGGCCCACTCGTCGGCGGCCCGCGCGGCCGTCGAGAACCTGATGCGCGTGCTCTCGATCGAGTGGTCGCGCTATGGCATCACGCTCAACGCGATCGCCGCCGGCCAGTTCGCGACCGAGACGCTCCTCACCAAGTACCCGCAGCCGATCGTCGACTCGCTGGCGTCGACGGTCCCACTGGGCCGGCTTGGCGAGCCCGCGGAGATCGCGTGGCTGGTCACCCTCCTGGCCTCCCCTGCCGGTGACTTCTTCTCCGGCTCCGTGCTCACGGTCGACGGCGCGCGCGACAACTGGCACGGACCGTGGCCGCCGCAGTTCGCCGCGCTCGACGACGGCCAGCCGCTGGCCGAGGAGCGCCGCCCGCGGGAGGAGCGGTGAACGCTCTACGAGCCTTCCCGGTGCTCCACGCCCGCGACGTCGAGGTGGTCGCCGACTTCTACGTGTCCCTCGGGTTCGCGCAGACGTTCCGTCTCAACGGCGATGACGGGCGGGCGGGCTACATCGGCCTGCGCCGCGAGGGCGGCGCGGAGCTGGCGGTCACCACCGAGGAGGCGCCGCGGATGCTGGCCGGGGTGGATCCGCAGCCGGGACCGCGCCACGAGCTGTTCGTCTACGTCTCTGACGTCGACGCCACGGTCGCCCAGCTGCGTGAGCTGGGCGCGACCGTCCTGCGTGAGCCGGCCGACATGTTCTGGGGGGAGCGCGTGGCCTACGTCACCGATCCCGAAGGCAACCTCGTGTCGCTGGCCAACCCGCCGTCGCCCTGAGCAGCCCGCTCAGCTGGTCAGCGTGCCGCCGTCGACAGGCAACACGATCCCCGTGATGTAGGACGCCGCGTCGCTGGCCAGGAACAGGGCAGCGGCCACGAGCTCCTCGGCCTCCCCCACGCGGCCGGCGGGCACCCGCTGAAGGCGGCCCTCGATGTAGTCGTCGGGGTACTGATCGGTCATCTCGGACTCAAAGAAGCCCGGCGCCAGTGCATTGACACGGATCCCGTAGCGCCCGGTCCACTGCTGGGCGAGGTCGCGGGTGAGTCCGATGATGGCCGCCTTGGACGAGCTGTAGGCGGCCTGGGGGAGCCCGGCCGAGGTCAAGCCGAGGATCGAGCCGATGTTGACGATGCTCCCGCCGCCGGACTGGCGCATCGCAGCGGCGCACGCCTGCGCCATGAAGTAGCTGCCGTTGAGGTTGACGTCGATCACGCGCCGGAAGTCTTCGGGCGGCTCGCGCAGAGCCGGCACCGCGGTGCCCACGCCCGCGTTGTTGATGAGCACGTCGACGCGGCCGAGCTCGCTCATGGCCTCCTCGATCACACGCCGGGAGTCCTCGGGGCGCGAGACGTCGGCCTCGACGGCGACGCAGCGGCGCCCGGTCTCCTGCACCGCGCGCTGGGTCCCCTGCAGCCGGTCGACGCGGCGTGCGCAGATCGCGATATCGGCGCCGGCGCTCGCCAGGCCGGTGGCAAACGCCACCCCGAGGCCCGACGAGGCGCCGGTGACGACCGCCACCTTGCCGTCGAGCGTGAAGCGATCGAGGATGCTCGGCACGCCCTGTCTTCTATCAGGCGGCCGGTAACCTCGCGCGGTCATGAGCGACGACGTGGCGCGCCAAGGACCGCTGACCGACGTCCGGGTGCTGGAGATCGGCGGGATCGGCCCCACCCCGTTCGCCGGCATGCTCCTGGCCGACATGGGCGCCGACGTGCTGCGCATCGAGCGCTCGGCGGCCGCCGCCGTGGTTCCAGCGGACGACCCGACGCGGCGGGGCCGCCAGTCGATCGCCCTTGACCTCAAGTCCGCGGACGGCCGTGAGGCGCTGCTGGCGCTCAGCGAGCACGCCGATGCCCTGATCGAGGGCTTTCGCCCGGGGGTGATGGAGCGCCTCGGCATCGGCCCGGATGACATCCGCGCCCGCAATCCCCGCCTCGTCTACGGCCGCATGACCGGCTACGGCCAGGAAGGACCGATGGCGCACGTCGCCGGCCACGACATCAACTACATCTCGCTCGCCGGCGTGCTCGGAGCCTCCCGGCGGACCGGCGAGCGGCCGATGTTCGCGCTCAACCTCGTCGGCGACTACGGCGGCGGAGCGATGTTCCTGTCCTTCGGCGTCGTCTGCGGGATCCTCGAGGCCCGCCGTTCCGGCCGCGGCCAGACCGTCGATGCGGCGATGGTCGACGGCGCGGCCCTGTTGACCTCGCTCGTGTACGCGCTGCGCGGGTCCGGTCTGTGGGGCGAGGAGCCCGGCGGCAACCTGCTCGACAGCGGCGCGCATTTCTATGAGGTCTACGCGACCTCCGACGGCGGGCACGTCGCCGTCGGCGCGCTCGAGCCGCAGTTCTACGCGCGCCTGCTCGAGCTGCTCGGGGTCGCTGCCGAGGAGATGCCGCAGTTCGACCGCGCCCGCTGGCCCGAGTTCAAGCGGCGCCTGACGGATCTGTTCGCGCGGCGGACCGCCGGTGAGTGGGGCGAGCTGCTCGAGGGCGAGGAGGCGTGCGCCACCGTCGTGCGCGGCGTCTGGGACGCTCCCGAGCACCCCCACATGGCCGCCCGCGGCACGTTCGTCGACGTCGGCGGCGCTCGCCAGCCCGGGCCCGCGCCCCGCTTCAGCCGTACGGCCCCCGCGGCTCGCCCGGCCAACGACGACCCCGACGCCGCGCTGGAGCGCTGGGGGATTGACCGGCCGGCGCGCGAGCGGCTCCGAGCCGCGGGCGCGCTCCTGTAGACAGCCTTCATCAGCGCTCGGGGAAGGAATCGGCCCCGCCGGCGTCTGTGAGGTCAGGCAAGTCAGTCGACTCACTTGGAGGCAAGGTGCACACTTCCCGATACGCCGCCGTCGCTGCGATCGTGGCCGCCGGCCTGATCGCCGGTTGCGGCTCCAGCAGCAAGACCACAAGCAGCACCGGCGCCCAGCCCGCGGCCGCCGCCGCGCAGAGCTCGTCGACGGCGGCCGGCGCCGGCGGGGCTGCGCCCGTCGCACTGGTGACCACCAAGCAGGACAAGCTGGGCACCGTCCTCGCCTACGGGCCAAAGCACATGACCGTCTACCTGTTCGAGGGCGACTCCGGTTCGCACTCCACGTGCACCGGGGCGTGTGCCGCCGCCTGGCCTCCGGTGATCGGCAAGCCCAGCCCCGGGGGCAGCGCTGTCGCCGCCGACCTCGGCACGACCGCGCGCTCCGATGGCAAGCTCCAGGTCACGTACAAGGGCCACCCGATCTATGGGTTCGTCAAGGACAAGGACGGCGGAGATGCCTACGGCCAGGGCGTCAAGGCGTTCGGCGCCGACTGGTACGTGCTGGCGCCCTCGGGCAGCAAGATCGAGGCCAGCCATTCCACGTCGGCCGCCTCCTCCTCGAGCAGCAGCTCATCGGGTTCTGGCTACTCAAACGGCGGGTATTGACAGTGGCCTACCGCTCCTCGGGAGACCGGTAACGCCGCGTGCGCGCCTCGTTGCGAGTGCGGGTCAGGCGCGCCGCCTGGGACGCCACTGCCTGCTCCTCTTCGGACATGTGACGGATGACGAGGCTTCCGTCGTCGGTCTGCGTGCGAATGTGCGCCAGGCTCTCGGCACGGCGCTCCTCTTTGTGGCGCAGGACGGTCGCCGCCGTCTTCTTCGCGGTCGCCGACTTCCCGGCTCCCGCGATCGGTGGCTGGTCGGTTGACGATGTGATCTTCGGCATGGCGGCTCCTGTTCGGCTGGGCGGAATGCGGGACTGCGGAGTCGGCATCAGATCCATCCCATCTCCGTGGCGCGGAGCACAGCCTGGGCACGATCGTCGACACCGATCTTGGCGTACACGTTGTGAAGGTGGGTTCTCACCGTGCTCGCCGCCACAGAGAGCTCGAGCGCGATCTGCTTGTAGCGCTTTCCCTCCGCCAGCAGGCGGACGATGGTCGTCTCCCGATTCGACAACGGCGACGGTTCGGCCCGGCGGCGACTGCTTCCGCCGGAGTGAGGCAGATCGAAGAGGATCGCTCTCAGCACCGATGCGGAGAGCCCGCAGAGATTGGACAGAGCGAGCATCGTGGCGCCGTCGACGGCTTCGCCCTGCGCATGGTGGGCGACCATGTCGGCCAGCCGCACGTAGGTGGCAACGTCGTTTTCGGCCTCGGCGCTGTGATGCGCGGCGACGGCACTCGCAATCGCCTTCGGCAGACCCCAGCGGCGCAATAGGACGCCGCCGAGGCTCGCGTGGTCCATCCCCCACGTCGCCCGTTCCTGGCGGACACGCTCCTCGGGCTTGACCGCTCGCTCGGCCTCCGTCGGATAGTCGGCGACGCCCCGCCCCAGCGCCAGCTTTCCGACGTCGTGAAGCAGCGCCACCGCGAGGACGTCGTCGCGCTTGTCGAGGTCCAGTTCGCGGGCGATCCGGTCGGCCGCTCGCGCCACGGCCTGCGCGTGCACGAGCGAGCGGTGCATCAGCACCTGAAGATGCGAGGTTCGCCAGGGAAACTCGGAGCGGGGTAGCGGTCGCACGGCCGCGTCCACCCCGGCGACCCCGAGCGCGGCGACAGCGTCGGTGACGTTGATGATCGGGCGGCTGCGCACGAGCGGCTGCGCGTTGCGCAGGACGGCAACGGTCAGCCCGGTGTCGCTCTCGACGGCGGCCACGAGCTCCGCGCCGAGCGTGCGCCCGGACGCGCTCGCCTCGAGGATGCGCTCGTAGGCGGGCGCGAGGACCGGCACGACATCGAAGTCGGCGATCGCGTCCTGCAGCTTGTGCGAACCATGCCGGGCGCGCCTCGGGCTGTCCGGCGCGACCACCTTGAGGGCTCGGGCGTTCGCGCCCTTGGGAGCGGCGCCCTTGGCCAACAAGGCGGTGAGCGCGTCGACGGTCGCCGGATCGAATTGGGCGCCGCTCTCCTGGATCACGCCGTCGAGAGCGGCGGCCGCGCCCAAGCCACGACGATGGGGACGATCGCTGGCGATCGCCACGAACGCATCGCACGTGGCGATGATGCGGCTGAGCTGCGGAATCGCCTGTCGGCTGAGTCCGTCGGGATAGCCGCCGCCGTCCCAGCGCTCGTGATGAGCGCGGATGATCGGCGCCGCGGCGGACACGATCGAGAGCTTTTGGAGCATTCGCTCGCCGAGCATGGGATGGCCGTTGACCAGCAGCCACTCCTCGGACGAGAGCCGCCGGGTCGCGAGCACGACGGCGTCGGTCAAGGCGATCATCCCGATGTCGCGAACGCGGACGGCGACATCGAGCAGCGCCAGTGTGCGAGGGTCGAGGCTCAGTTCGCGACCGAGTCGGGATGCCAGCTGGCCCACCAGCGGCGTCGACGCATACACGCCGGGCGCCCGGGCTTTCAGCGCCGCCTCCAGCGCGGCGGCGACCCAGCCCGGCGAGCCCCGCTCCGGTGATGTTCGCCGTGCCGGGGGGGCTGATAGGGCGGCGCGCGCCTGCGTCGCCACGGTCAACCGGCCTCGGATGGCTGGGCGAGCGCGCGCAGTTCGGCCGCCTCAGCGCGGGCCACGGCGGCCTGGGCGCGGATGAGCGCCGTCTGGGCGCGCTCGCGGGAGGCCGCCGCCCGCTCCATCGCGCCCTGCCGGACCGTGGCGGGGTCGGCGACGAGGGGCTGCTCACTCGTCGGCAGGTCGAGCATGGCACGCGTGTCGTCGAGCGCCTCCTGCTGAACGTCGCGCCCGTGCTGGGCATTGTCCAACGACTCCTGATTGACGTCGCGGCTGACCTGCTCGCGGTCGATCCGGGCCTGGCGGTCGTCCAGGATCGGCCGCACCCGCAGATCGGAGGTCGCGGCTGCCTCGCGTTGCTGGTCATGGCTGAGCTGCTGCTGATCGATCCGCGCCTGATCCCGGTCGCCGGCGAACTGCTCTCGGTCGCCGATGGCCTGCTCGAGCTCGGTGAGCGCCTGCTCGCGCGCCAGCTCCTCCGAGCGTTCCGGCTGGTCAGTCTGCTGCGGCATGCGGGGCTCCTCGCCATGGCTTGTCAAGAGATTCGAAGCATCGGTCGAGCTCCATCGGTCGCCCCGTCAAGAAGCCCTGGGCGTAATCGACACCCATCGACCGCAGGGTCGTCATCGTGGCCGGGTCCTCCACGCCCTCGGCGATCGTCTCGATGCCGAACTGGCGCGCGACGCCGACGATCGCCTGGACGACCTGCCGGTCCTCGGCATCGCTGAGCAGGTTGCGGACGAACTGCATGTCGATCTTCAGATAATCGACCGGCAGGTGGCGCAGATAGGTGAAGGTGCCATGGCCGACCCCGAAGTCATCGAGCGCGATCGCAGCGCCCAACGTGCGCATGCGGGTGGCGAAGCTTCGCGCGGCGTCGAGATTGTCGGCGACCGAGGTCTCGGTGATCTCGAAGACGAGGTTTGCCGCACATCCCGGCCTGGCGGCGATCGCCTGTTCGATCCGCTCGACCAAGCCCTCGGCCGACACCGTTTTGGCCGATACGTTCACGGTGACCCGATGTCCGGCCTGGGCGAACTCGATTGCGTGGTCGACGACCCACTCGTCGATCAACGTGATGAGGCCGAAGCGCTCGGCGGCCGGAAGGAACGAACCCGGAGTGAGCAGCTCCCCATCATCGATCACCGGCCGCAGCCGGATCAGGAGCTCGGCCCTCGACGAGGTCATCGAGGCAAGATGCACGATCGGTTGTGCGTACAGGACGAAGCGGCCCTCGGCCAGAGCCGAATAGATCAGCTCGGAGCATTGGAGCCGCTCGCGTCGGGAGCGCTCCTCGCCGCGGCGCTCGGTGATGTCCGTCGACGTGGTGCAGACTCCACAGATCACCCCGTCCTCGTCCACGAGCGGAAACCTGGTGATCAGCAGAACCTGCCCGTCGTGATCATCCAAGCTCGTCGTCTCCTCCTGCGAGCTCACGCCGCTGTCGAGCACGGCGTCCTCCCGGGCGTGGACATCGGCGATCGTCGACGGCGCCAGGAGATCGGCGTCGCTGCGGCCGACGATCCATTCGCTGCTCACGCCATACACCTGCTCGAACTCGCGATTGACGAGCTTGTAGCGGTGATCGCGCCCCTTGACGCTGATCACGGCCGGGGTGTTGTCCATCACCGAGCGCAGCGTTCGCACGGTGTCGCGCTGGAGGGTCTCGGCGTGCTTGCGATCGCTCACGTCCTGAACATGGGACACCAAGTACATCGGCTGTCCGCTGCTGTCACGCATGACCTGGGCGACGACCCAGGTCCACAACACCGACCCGTCCTTGCGCACATAGCGCTTCTCGCCCTCCAGGCTCTCGCACTCGCCGGCCAGGGCGCCGGCCACGAACGCGTTGTCGCCGTCGACGTCATCGGGGTGGGTGACCTCTCGATGTGAGATCCGCAAGAGCTCGTCCGACTCGTAGCCGAGCATCCCGCAGTACGCATCGTTGACCCATAGCCAGCGGCCGTCGAGCGCGGCGATCGTCATCCCGCTCGGCGAACGGGCAAACGCCAGGCGCAGAACCTCGTTCGACACCGACAACGGGTCGAACTCCGGCTCCGCCACGGCCATCCGCGATGACGTCGCGGGACGTGTCTCAGCGGACCGGCGCTTGGCGGCCGGCCGCTTCTTGGAGGGAACGCTCAGCGGAATCCCGTCGGAGCGACCCTGGGCCCGTCCTGCTGCGTCCATGGCATCCTGACCACGGGAACCGTCCCGGTGAGATGGTTCGTTCGGCCGTGAGCGGGCAAGGCCGGGTCCCCACAACCGTGTCGACAGATTTGCCGGGGGGCCAAACGCCGACAGCGCAAGTAGGGAACTTTTTACCGGTTATGCGTTGTTGAGCGGTAGATCCCCGCTGATTCGGGGTCTGCTTGGCATCTGCGGGGTACGACGACCGGCGATGAAACGGGCCATCGGGAGCCAATTGGCGGACCTTCACCGGGCGCACCCGCAGCGCAGCAGATTGCCGCCCAGCTCCAGCTTCCGCACGGACACGAGGTCTCCGATCGCGGCCGCGTCAGCCAAACGATCCATGAAGCCTGGGCCACCGCCCACGGCCGGTGACGCTCCCCTGCTGACAGCTTCCGGCGGTTGCCGGCGCACCTCGACGGCGCCGAGAGCGTCATCGTGTCGAGCACGACTAGCATCCCGATGTCCACGTGTTCGTCATCCAGCGCCCTCAGCGGGCCTCGGTGACGGTGGTCTGGAAGGTGATCTCGTGTCGGGCGTTCCTCGTGGCGCACGAGCCACATGGACTCGCCGCATCCTCGGCCGCTATCGCCGGGAGCAGACCGAAGGCCAGATCGAGCGAGGGCGCGCATCCCGCTTCGGTTCCTGCGGGGGTGGGGGACGCGGCGCGGTCCGCTATGTTGCGCCGGTCAGCTGGTGGTCGTCGGAGGAGGACAGATGAAATCGATCGCGCTCGCGATGGTGGTTGCTGGTGCGGTGGCTCTTGGTGCGCCAATCGCGCAGGCAGCGCCCGCGCTGGTTGACTATGCCCGGACCGCTCGCAACATCATTCCCTCCGGCGAGCCGGGTAGCTACCCGTTCCCGGCCGGCGCCGACGCGCAGGCCAGGATGTACAACGCGCTGACGCCGTTGGCGGGCCACGTGACGAACGGCGATCTCTCTTCCGATTTCAAGTCCGAGGTGTTCGGTCTCGGCACCGACGGGCCGGGAAAGGCGGAGCCGGTTTCCTATCCCGGGTTAACGATCATCCGTGATCGCTTCGACGTCCCGCACGTCAGCGCGACGACACATGACGGTGGTGTCTGGGCGGCCGGCTGGATCGCCGCCGAGGACCGCGGTCTGCTGCTGGCGCAGGCTCGCTATGACTCGCGGGTGGCGGCGATCGACGCGCCCGGGTTGAGCGCGATCGGCCTGGTGGAGCACCTCAAGAGCTTCGTCCCCAGTCGGCAGACTGAGAACGTCGTGTCGCGTCAGACGCAGGTCCTGCTCAAGGCGGGGCCGGAGGGACGTGCCGTCCTGCACGACATCGACGTGTACGTAACCGGGATCAATGCCTACCTGAAGGCGACCAACTCGCCCCAGGCGCCGTTCACCCGCAACGACATCTACGCCTTCAATGCGTTGAAGGACCAGTTCTTCGGTGAGGGAGGCGGTGACGAGGCCCGTCGTTCCGAATTCCTGGGCGCCCTGGAGCATCGTCTGGGGGTCGCAAAGGGCTATAGCGTCTTCGGCGACCTGCGCCAGAACCTCAATGCCGGTAGTCCGACGACGGTCGACGGCACCTTTAACTACGAACACGCTCCTGCGACTCCCGGCGCGCCGGGTAGCGTCGTCCTCAATCCGAGCAGTTTCACGGCGACCCCCGCGGCGCCATCGGCGGTGACGGCCAGCCTTCCCCGCCAGGAGCCGAGGCCGCACGCCAGCAACGAGCTGATGGTGGAGGGCAAGTACTCCACGACCGGCAATCCGCTCTTGGTCGGTGGCCCGCAGGTCGGGTATTTCTATCCCGGTCTGACGTTTGAGATCGACATGCACGCGCCGGGTCTGGACTGGCGGGGAGCCACGTCGGCACCGTTCCCCGGCTACATGCTGATCGGCCGCGGTCCGGACTTCGCCACCACGCTGACCTCCGCCGGCGCTGACGACACTGACCAGTTCGTCGAGACGCTCTGCGCTCACAGCCGGACGCGGTACATCTACAACGGGACCTGCCGCAAGATGCAGCCGTTCAACGCCGGCACGATCAGCGGTCAGCCGGTGAGATTCATGACGACCGTCAACGGGCCTGTCGTCGGCTACGCCACGGTCGGGCGCCACAGGGTGGCGATCGCCTCCAAGCGCGCCAGCTTCGGCAAGGACGTGCTCGACCTGCTGTTCAACCGCCGGCTCTCCGATGGACAGGTCAATGGCCCGCGGTCGTTCATCACGGCCGCAGCGCTGACGCCGCAGACGTTCAACTCGTTCTACGTCGACGACAAGCACGTGGCTGAGATCACCACCGGACTGCTGCCGATCCGCGCCAAGGGCACCGACCCGAGCCTGCCGACAGTTGGCAACGGCAAGTACGAGTGGACCGGCGACCTGTCGGTCAAGGGACATCCCCAGGGCATCGACCCGGTCCACACGCCGACCAAGGGCACGATGGTCAACTGGAACAACGATTCCGCCCACGGCTTCGGTTCGGCCGATGATGCCTGGGGAGCCAACGGCTCGGTGGCGCGCGTATCACTGCTCAACCGGGCATTGGCTCAGCAGCGCAAACACGGCAAGTGGACGCTGGCCGCTGTGACCTCGGCGATGAACGAGGCCGCCGGCCAAAACGTGCTCGCGATCGAGACGGTGCCGTTGCTAGCCAGGGTTCTCAAGGGCTCGCACGCTCCGAATGCACAAGCCGCCAGGATGCTCTCGCTTCTGGTCGCCTGGAACAAAGCCGGTGGCAACGTGCTGGATCTCAACCACGACGGCGAGGTCGACAATCCGGGCGACGCGATCATCGACACCGCCTGGCCCAAGATCGCCAACGCCTTCATGAAGCCGGTGATCGGACCGCAGCTCTCCGAACTCGACTCGCTATTCAGCCAGTTCGATGCGCCCCCCGGAGGCCAGTACAACGGCTGGTATCAGTACTTCGATCGCGACATCAACCGGCTGCTGAAGATCAAGCAGCCCGAGCCGTTTGCCAACCGCTACTGCGGACGCGGCAACCTGCGCCGCTGTCAGAAGTCGCTGTGGGCCGCGATCGCTGCCGCAGGCAAGGTGCTGGCCAAGCAAAAGGGCACCGCGACACCCGGCGCCTGGCGGGCCAGCTCAACGGCACTGGACATCAAGTTCGCTCCGCTCAACCCGCTCACGATGAGCTACACCAACCGTCCCAGCGGAATCCAGCAGGTGATCTCCTTCGACGGGCACCGATAGCTCTCGCGAGGCTCACCTGACGACGCCCGGCGTGATCGATCGCCGCGCGCTCGAGCGCGCTCAGCGAAACAGCTTCGTTGCAGGACTTCATCAATCGGGGAGACAGGATTTGAACCTGCGACCGCCCGGCCCCCAGCCGGGTGCGCTACCAGACTGCGCCACTCCCCGTGGAAAAGCCGATGATAACCCCCCGGCCGCCTCGCACCGGATCCGGCGGGAGCGATGGGGCGCCGGCGCGGCTGATGCTCGACCGCCGCACAGAGCGGGCGACGGGAATCGAACCCGCCCTAAAAGCTTGGAAGGCTTTTGTGCAACCACAACACTTCGCCCGCGAGTCCGAGGCATGGTACCGCGACGGCGGACTACTCCCCCAGCACCTTGATGACCAGCCGCTTGGGCCGCCCACCGTCGAATTCGCAGTAGAACACCTGCTGCCACGGTCCCAGGTCGAGCTCACTCTCGGTCACGGGCACGATCACCTGGTGATGAACGAGGAGGTTCTTCAGATGGGCGTCGCCGTTGTCCTCGCCGCCGCGATGGTGCCGGTAGTCGCCAGGGTCGGGCAGCAGCTCGCGGGCGACCTCGTTGCTGGGCTCCTGCCAGGTGGGCGGAGCGACCTTGTCCAGCCACTCGAGCACATCCGCCTGCAGGCCCGGCTCGTCGTCGTTGATCCACACCCCTGCGGTGATGTGCATGGCGCAGACCAGCACCATCCCCTCGGCGATCCCGGACGCGCGCACCGCGTCGGCGACGTCGTCGGTGATCCGGATGAACTCTCGCCGCTGCGCGGTGTTGAAGGTCCGGTAGACGGTGTGCGCGACCACGGAGCAGGGGAGCCGGGATTCGAACCCGGATTCACGGTTTTGGAGACCGCGCGCATAGCCATTAACTCACTCCCCTGAGGAGTTTGCGATGGTAGCCGCCGACGCCGGGCGTCGTCCGCTCACGGCCGGGAGGTGCCCCGGGAGCCGGCGGCCGAAGCCGGGCGCGCCACGGACGGAGGAGGAGTGCGGGCGGAGGGACTCGAACCCCCAAGGGCGTTAGCCCACCGGCACCTAAAGCCGGCGCGTAGACCAGTTCCGCCACGCCCGCGGGCTCTGCGTGCGGCGATTCTAGGCGGGCGACGATGGACCGGCCGTGGGCCACCGCGAAGCACCGGGAAACTGCAGCATGCGGCGGCTTGGCGATGTATCGTGCGCGCGATGGCTCAGGTGCGCAACGTCAGGCCCGGCTACGCGGTCATCAATCCCAACCGCGACAAGGTGATCTGCAAGGTCACGCGGCTGATCGTGGTGATCATCCTGCTGGCGTCGGTGGCGCTGATGCTCGTGCTGACGATCGGCGGTTGGAGCAAGCTGCAGGGCCTGAAACCGATCAACTTCGCGTGGTGCGCGCTGTACCTGATCATGGCCTACTTCGTGTTGCGCTGGGCCCGCGGGTTGCTACCGATCACCGCCGGGCTAGCGATCCTGCTCCTGATCGTCGCGGTGATCGCGGGCACCGGAGTCGCCGGCGCCAGCTGGTTTGACCGCCATCACTCGGGCTTTGCCTCGGCACAGTCGCTGCTCGGCGGGAAGGGGCTCGGCGACAACGTCCTCGGCAGCGCCACCCTGCTCCTCATCCCCGTCGAGGTCGCGCTGATCGTGTTCGCGATGATCGGCTTCGCCCAGGGCTGGAACGTCGAGATCGAAGTGCCCGAGGAGGAGGCCAAGCGCCGGGGATCGAAGCCGGTCGCGGCCGGCCCCTCAAGCGCGTCGGCCTAGCCGTACAATCTCCGCCGGCAGGCTCCGGTTCGATGGATCGAGCTGGACGGGTGATCGAGCATCCGGCCGATCGGCAGGAGTTCTCCGAGCGGACTTCCGATGCGTTGGTAGGAGCTGGCGTCGCCAGCGGCACACGAAACGAGGGCAGATGACGACAGCACTACTTCTCATAGGTCCGATAATCGCCACGCTGATTCTCGGCCTCATCGCCAGGATCGTGATCGGCAGCGAAGTCTTGGACCTGGAAACGATCACTTCCGTGTGGCCGACCGTCATCGAGGCGCTGCCCCCCGTGGAGCTCGAGCGCGACGATCGCGTTCGCGCCCACCAAGCTGCCTGACCTGATCACCCGCTGACGAGCGCGCCTGGACGGATACGGCGGGTGGGATTCGAACCCACACGTCCCGAAGGACAATGGCTTTTGAGGCCATCGTGTCTACCGTTCCACCACCGCCGCGGGGCGCCTAGTCTAGTGGCGCATCCTGCAAATCCGTTGCGGTCTGACGGCTGCAAATCGTCGCCTGGCGGCGTCCTCGGACGCTCGGCACCCACACTCGTGAGTCACGGCCCGAGGACAAGACCGGACAGCTCGTCGATGAGCGCCGGCGGGGCGGCCAGGATCCCGAAGGGAACCTCGGCGGCGGCCTCCAGGTGACGCAGGACGAGACCGGCCCGCTCGGCGATCAGCCCCCCGGCGGCCCAGTCCCAGGGCTTGATGCCACGCTCGTAGTAGGCGTCGAAACGCCCGCAGGCCGACCACGCGAGATCGAGCGCGGCCGATCCGGCTCGCCGGATGTCACGCACCCGCGGGAGGACCCGTATCAGCACGGCCGCCTGCCGGGCGCGCACTTCCGCGGCGTAGGCGAACCCGGTCGCCACCAGGGACGTGGCCAGATCTTCGCGGGTCGAGCCGGTGATGGAGGCACCGTCGAGTGTCGGCTCGGTCGATCGGGTGGCGGCGAACGTCTCGTCACGGACCGGGTCCAGCACCACGCCGACGAGCATCCCGTCGGGCCCTTCACAGGCGACGCTCACGGCGAACATGGGGATGCCGAAGAGGAAATTGGTCGTGCCGTCGAGCGGGTCGATCACCCAGCGCAGCTCGCCGGTGCCGCTGGCGCCGCCCTCCTCCCCGAGGATCGCGTCCTCCGGGCGGCGCTCGCCGAGGACCCCGCGGATGGCGGCCTCGGCGGCGAGGTCGGCCTCTGAGACGAGGTCGGTCGGTCCGCTCTTGGAGCGGATCCCCTCCTGAGCGTGGCCGAACCGGGGCAGCAGCTCGGCGGCGCCGGCGCGGGCGGCCGCATGGGCGACGGCCAGCAGCTCGTCTTCGGAGGCGGGGGGCATCGGAGGGTCGTTCTACACGATCGGCCCGGCGCCCGGCCCTTCCCTGGGATCATCAGACGCGATGTCCGCCACCCAGACTGCCGTCCAGCTGACCGAGTTCGCGCGCCGGGGCGCCGGGACCGATGCCGAGCGGCGCGCCGCCCTGTGGCTGCGCGACGAGGCCGAGTCCCGGCCGCGGGCGGCCGCAATCGAGACGTTCTGGTGTCGTCCCAACTGGGCGCTGGCCCACAGCTGGCATCTGCTGGTGGGCATTGCCGGCAGCCTGGTGATGGTCTCCAACGCCACGCTCGGCGGTGGGCTCGTGCTCATCGGCCTGCTCTCGATCGTGGTCGACTGGCTCACCGGGCGCTCACCCGGCCGCCGGCTCACCCCCGAGCGCGCCAGCCAGAACGTCGTCAGCCGGCCGCCCGCCGAGGCCCCGGCCGCCGGCACCGCCGAGCGCCTGCATCTGATCGTCACCGCCAACTACGACGCCGGGCGAGCCGGCGTCGTCCACCGTCCCTGGCTGCGCCGCGCGACCGCGCTTGGCCGCCGCCTCGCCGGTGACGGCCGGTTCAGCCCCGGGTGGCTGGGATGGGTCGTCATCGCCCAGGTGTGGTTGCTGGCGGTGGCGGTTCTGCGCGACGGGAGCTCCGGCACGACGAGCTCGGTGGTGGGGATCCTCCAGCTGGTCCCGACCGTCGTCCTCGTGCTCGCCATCGCCCTGCTACTCGAGAGCGCGGCCGCCGACTTCGGGCCCTCGGCGGCCGACAATGCGGCCGGCACGGCCGTCGCACTGGCCCTTATCCGGGCGCTCGACGCCGCCCCGCCGCGGCGGCTGGCCGCCGAGCTCGTGCTCCAGGGGGCCGGCGACGGGCAGATGATCGGCCTCGCGCGCCACCTGCGCGGGCGCGGGAAGCAGCTCGCCCGCGGCAACACGATCGTGTTGGGGATCGGTCCCTGCGGCCCCGGTCGCCCCCGGTGGTGGACGGGCGACGGCAGCCTCGTCCCCGTGCGCTATCACCGCCGCCTGCGCGATCTCGCCGAGCACCTGGCCGACCCGGAGACGGGCCTCGACGCCCGGCCCCACCGCGGGCGGGGCACCGCGCCCGCGCTGCCCGCGCGACTGCGTGGCGTCCCGGCGATCAACGTCGGCTCCCTGGACGCGCGCGGCCTCGCCGCGGGTTCGCACGCCCCGCGCGGGACCGCTGAGAACCTCGACCCCGTGGCGCTCGATGAGGTGCTGCAGTTCGCGCTGATGCTCGTCGATGCCATCGACTCCGACCTGGTACGGCGTGAGACGGACTCGTCCGCCCCGGCCGCCCCGGCCACGGCTCACTTGTAAAGCAGGCGCTCCCCCAGCATCTGGGTGACGGTGACGAACGTGTAGCCCTGGCGCTTGAAGAACTCGATCTCCTGTGGCAGGGCGGCCAGCGTCTGCGAACGGTTGCCGCCCCCGTCGTGCTGAAGGATGATCGAGCCGTTGTGGGCGGTGCTCGTGACCGTGTGGTAGATCGAGGCCGTGCCGGGGGTGGCCCAGTCACGCGGGTCGACGTCCCACCCGATCGTGGTGAATCCCATCGAGCGGGCCTCTGACTCCAGCCCCGCGGAGACAGCCCCGCCGGGCGCGCGGAACAGGCACGGTGTAAAGCCGGTGGCGGCCTTGATCGCGTTCGCCGCCTGGGCGATCTCGCCGGCGGCGAAGCTGCCCCCGCCCGCCACATCGGCGTGATTCCACGTGTGGTCGCCGATCATGTCGCCGTCGGCGAGGATCCGGCGGTCCACCGCCCCGCCCGCGCCGCCGTAGACGGGGACCTGCTCGCCGATCTGAAAGAACGTGGCCGGCACCTGGTAGTGCTCGAGGATGTCCAGGAACTGCGGCGTGTCGTACCACGGGCCGTCGTCGAAGGTGAGCGCGATCTGGTGCACGCTGCGCGAGCCGTTGGTCACGTAGTCAGAGCCGCTGGGCACGCACCCGACGAGCTTGGGCGTGTGCAGCTTGGCGACCTGCGACCTAGCCGGAAACAGCGCCAGGCAGCCGACCGCGTCCGGCTTGACCGGGGTGCAGGCCGGCGGTCGCAGCGTCGTGCGCACCTGCCAGCGAAATGAGCCATAGGTGGTGCTGCCGTAGGCGCGGGGCGTGAAGCTGGCCGTCAGTTCGCGCGTGCTCGGGCGCGTCACGGTGGCGCTCACCACGTGGGCGGGGGCCACCACGCCGTGGTTCGCCTGCTGATAGACCAGCCGCGGTGACGTATGCCCCGGGCGGGGCGGGATCACGCACAGCAGGCCGGACACGCTCGCGTGCGCCCCGCGCTCGAGCAGCAGGCACAGCGAGCGGCGGTCATGCCTCATCTGCACCGGTGAGAACGGGACGCTGAGCTTGGCCTTCCAGACGATCTGCTGAGCGGACTGCGAGACCGACGCGCTCACCACGGTGCTCGGCGCCGGCGCGGAGTGCGTGGCGCCGGCGAGCGGAGCGCAGATTCCCCATCCGAGCAGGCCGGCCACCACCAGGGTCCCCAGAACTCGTATGCGCACCCAACGCTGACTATAGATCCCGGCGGCGACATACACTCGGCGGTCACATGGCAACCGGATCGGCATCGTCGGCGTGACCGGGATCACGATCACCGGCCTGTGAGCGGCGACCGGCCGGTCGTCGTCCTGGCGGGGGGCACCGGGGGCGCCAAGCTGGCCCGCGGTCTGCTCGACGTGGTCGGCGACGACCTCATCGTCGTCGCCAACACCGGCGACGACGTGGAGATCTACGGCGCCTACGTCTCACCTGACCCGGATCTGATCTCGTTCTGGCTGGCCGACCGCATCGACGAGCGCGGCTGGGGCCTGAAGAACGACACGTTCGCGGTTATGGACGGGCTGCGCGAACTCGGCGTCGACGTGTGGTTCAACCTCGGCGACCGCGACCTGGCGATCGGCATCGAGCGGGGGCGGGCGCTCGACGAGGGCACGACGCTGACCGGGGCGCAGGCGCAGATCACGGGCATGCTCGGCATCCCGGCGCGCGTGCTGCCGATGAGCGATCGCCCGGCGCGGACCCGCGTGCTCGCCGGCGGGCGTTGGTGGCCGCTGCAGGAGTTCATGATCCGCCGCCGCGGCGAAGGGCCGATCGACGACGTGGACTTCCGCCACGCCCGGGCGGCACCGCCCACGGCCGAGGTTCTCAAGGCGATCGAGACCGCCCGGGCGATCGTGATCGGACCGTCCAATCCGGTGATCTCGATCGGCCCCATCCTCGCCCTCCCGGGCCTCGCCGAGGCGATCACGGCCAGCCCCGCCCCGGTGGTGGCCGTCAGCCCGCTCGTGCGCGGCGAGGTGGTCAAGGGCCCGACCGAGGCATGCCTGCGCTGGGCCGGCCACGCCCTGAGCAGCGCCGGGATCGCCGACGCGTATGCCGGCCTCCTCGACGGGCTCGTCGCCGACGAGCGGACCGACGCGCTGCCCACCCTCGAGACCGAGGTCCTGATGGACACGCCCGAGCGGCGGACGCGGGTGGCCGAGGAGACGCTGCATTTCGCGCTCGCGCTCGCCGGCCGAAGCTGACCGTCTAGGTTGTACCGGCCGTGACCACCCTTGCCGTCCTGCCGATCAAGAGCTTCGACGAGGCCAAGCAGCGCCTGCGCGCCGGGCTTGACCCAACGCCGCGCCGCGCGCTCGTCGAGGCGATGTTCTCCGACGTCCTGATCGCCCTGCGCCGGGCGACACTCGTCGATCAGGTGCTCGTCGTCTCCGCCGACAACGTCGCCCAGCGGATCGCCGGGGGCTATGACGCGATGGTTCTCCAGGACGACGACCTCGGCCACAACGATGCGGCCGCTCGGGGGGCGGCGCGGGCGCTCGAGCTGGGCGTGGACCGGGTGCTGATGGTGCCCGGCGACTGCCCGCTGCTCAGCCCGAGAGAGCTCGACGAGCTCCTCCGCCGCCCGGTCCCCTCGCCGTCGCTGCTCGTCGTCCCCGACCGCCACGGCACCGGCACCAACGCGCTCGTGATGACCCCGCCGGACGCCCTCCAGCCGGCGTTCGGCCCCGGCAGCCACGACCGCCACCACGAACACGCGGGCACCGCGGGAGTCCATGTCGAGAGCGTCGAGGTGCCGTCACTGGCGCTCGACATCGATACGCCCGAGGATCTGGCGGCCGTGGAGGAGGCGCTCGAGCAGACCCGAGGCGGCGCCGCGCACACCCGCGGGATGCTGCGCCAGCTGCTGCGCAGCCGCGGTTGACGCGCCGTGGTCACCGCCAGAGCCCTCACCGGCCTGCCCGAGGTCCACCGCGGCGACGACCTGGCTGCCCTGATCGCAGCCGCGCTGCAAAACGGCGCTCCGGCCGACGACGATGTTCTCGTCCTCGCCCACAAGGTCGTCTCCAAGGCCGAGGGCCGGACCCGCCGCCTGTCCCAGGTGACGGTCAGCGACCGTGCGCGCGAGCTCGCCGCGCAGCTCGGCGGCAAGGACCCCCGGCACGTCCAGGTCGTGCTTGACGAGACGCGGGAGGTCCGGCGGGCCGCCCACGGCGTGCTGATCAGCGTCACCCACCACGGCTTCGTGTGCGCCAACGCCGGCGTGGACGCCTCCAATTCGACCGACGACGACACGCTGATCCTGCTGCCGGTGGACCCTGATGCCTCGGCCCGCCGGCTGCGAGCGGGCCTGCGCCAACGACTCGGCGCCGCCCCCGCCGTTCTCATCACGGACTCGTTCGGGCGCGCGTGGCGCCACGGCCAGGTCGACGTCGCGATCGGTTGCGCCGGGCTACGCGGGCTCGAGGACTGGCGCGGGCTGACCGATGCCCGCGGCCGGGAGCTGAAGGCCACCTGGATCGCCGTCGCCGACGAGCTGGCCGCGGCCGCCGACCTGGCGCGCGCCAAGGACGCGATGCAGCCCGCCGTGCTCGTCAGCGGAGCCGGCCGTCACGTCACCGCCGAGGACGGCCCCGGCGCGGTCCAACTGCTGCGCGCCGAGTCCGAGGACCTGTTTCGCTGACCCCTCAGGTCACCGGCGCGCCGACGGCGTGAAATCCGCCATCGACATGCACGATCTCGCCGCTGATCGCCTCGGCGTACTCCGACAGCAGCCAGCAGATCGCGCGTGCCACCGGGCCGGGGTCTGAGATGTCCCAGCCGAGCGGGGCCTGCTGGCGCCACAGGCCGGCGAGCTGCTCGAAGCCGGGGATCCCCTGGGCGGCCACCGTGCCCAGCGGTCCGGCGGACACGAGGTTCACGCGCACGCCGGCAGGCCCGAGGTCGCGGGCCAGGTAGCGCGAGACGGACTCCAGCGCGGCCTTGGCCACGCCCATCCAGTCATAGACCGGCCACGCCACGCTGGCGTCGAAGTCGAGCCCGACGATCCCGGCCCCGCGCGGCATCAGCGGCGCCACGGCGGCGGCCAGCGCCTTCAGCGAGTACGCGCTGGTGAGAAACGCCTGCGACGCGCTCTCGGCGGGCGCGGTCATGAACTTGCCACCGAGCGCGTCCTCGGGCGCGAAGGCGATCGCGTGCAGGATGCCGTCGACCGAGCCCCAGCGTTCGCGCAGGGTGTCGGTCAGCGCCGACAGGTCCTCTGCCTTGTTGACGTCGAGTTCGAGCACGTCGACGGGTGTCGGCAGCCGCTGGGCGGCCCGCTCGGTCATCCGCTTGACCCGCCCGAAGCTCGTCAGGACGACCTCGGCGCCCTCCTGCTGGGCTCGCTCGGCGGCGTGATAGGCGATCGAGTCCTTGGTGATCACACCGGTGATCACCAGGCGCTTGCCCTGGAGGATCACGCGTCGGTGTCTCCGGCGAACGAGCGCAGCGCCCAGGCCAGACGGTCGCGCGTCTGCGCCGGCTCGACGATCTCGTCGACAAAGCCCTCGGCGGCCGCGGATTCGGCGAGCAGATGCTCGCGCGCGTAGGCATCGGCGAGCCGGTCGCGCTCGGCATCAGGGTTCGGCGCCACTCGCAGCTCGCGGCGGTTGACGATCCCGACGGCCGCCCGGGCGCTCATGATCCCCAGCTCGGCATCGGGCCAGGCCAGCACCAGGTCGGCCCCGAGGTCGCGGGAGTTCATCGTGATGTAGGCCCCGCCGTAGGACTTGCGCAGCACCACCGTCAGCTTCGGCACCCGGGCGGCCGCGAAGGCCCGCACGAGCGAGGCGCCGTGGCGGATGACCCCTGCCTGCTCCTGCTTGGAGCCGGGCATGAACCCGGGCGTGTCGACGACGGCGATCAGCGGCAGGCCGAAGGAGTTGCAGAAGCCGACGAAGCGCGCCGCCTTCTCCGAGCTCTCGGCGTCCAGGACACCGCCGAGGTAGCGCGGCTGGTTGGCCACGATCCCCACCGGCCGGCCGTCGAGGCGGGCCAGCGCGGTCACCATGTTGCGCGCCCATCGCGGGCACAGCTCCACCAGCGAGTCGCGGTCGACGATCCCACCCAGCGCGTCACGTACGTCATAGGCGCTGCGCGAGGCGGCCGGGACGAACGCACCCGGGTCGGGAGCGATCGGGTCCAGCGACACCGCCCGCGGAGGCGGCGAACCCGCCGAGCTCGGCAGGTAGGACAGCAGCTCACGCACCCGCACCGCGGCGGCGGCCTCGTCGGCCTCGACCAGGTGGCAGACGCCGTTGCGGTCGTGCACGTGCGGTCCGCCCAGCCCGGCGGCGTCGATCTCCTCGCCGAGCGCCTCGCGGACCACGCCCGGGCCGGTGAGGAACATGGCAGCGTCCTCGGTCATGACGATCAAGTCGGTGAGGGCGGGCGAGTAGGCACCGCCTCCGGCCGAGGCGCCGGACACGACCGAGATCTGCGGCACGACGCCCGTCAGCGCGACCGTCTCGCGGAAGATCCGCCCGTAGCCGGCGAGCGCCGCCGTGCCCTCCTGCATGCGCGCGCCACCGGACTCGACGAAGCCGACGACCGGGATCCCCGCCCGCTGGGCGGTGGTCAGCACCCGCACGATCGTGTCGGCGTGGCGCTCGCCGAGGGAGCCGCCGAGGTAGGCGCCGTCCTGGGCATAGCAGGCGATCGGCCGGCCGTTGACCGCGCCCGTGGCGCCGACGACCCCGTCGCCCGCGACGGCGCGCTCGCCCAGCCGGCTCGAGTGCACGCGGGAGCGCATCACGCGGATCGTGCCCGGGTCGCACAGCGCCTCCAGCCGCTCGTACGGCGACAGCCGCTCGCGCGGAACAGGCGGGGTGGCCGTCGCAGTCATCGCGGCGCCCCCCGCAGGGCGAGTGTGACGTTGTGGCCGCCGAAGGCGAACGAGTTCGATAGGGCCAGCGGCGGGTGGCCGTTGCCGGTGATCAGCGGCCGCGACTCCCCGGGAACGTAGTCGAGGTCGAGCTCGGGATCGGGCTCCTCGTAGCCGAGCGTGGGCGCGATCACCCCGGTCACGAGCGTGCGGACGGTGGCCACGGCCTCCACGGCGCCGGCAGCGCCGAGCAGGTGGCCGATCGAGGACTTGGTCGACGACACCGGAATGCGCTTCGCCTGCTCGCCGAGGGCGCGCTTGATCGCGGCCGTCTCGGCGGCGTCGTTGAGCGGCGTCGAGGTGCCGTGGGCGTTGATGTAGTCGACCTCGTCGGGCTGGGCTCCCGCATCCCGCATCGCCAGCTCGATTGCGCGCGACGCGGGTCCCCCGGTCGGCTCGGGAGCGGTCAGGTGGTGCGCGTCGGTGGTCGAGCCGTAGCCGACGATCTCGGCGAGCACGGTGGCGCCGCGCGCGGCAGCCGCCTCGGCCTCTTCGAGCACGAGCACGCCGGCGCCCTCCCCCATCACGAAGCCGTCGCGGCGCAGATCGAACGGGCGCGAGAAGCCGCTGATCGAGAGCGCCTGCATGTTGCCGAAGCAGGCGAACGCGAAGTCCGTCAGCGTCGCCTCGGTTCCCCCGCAGACGACCGCTTCGGCGTCGCCGTACTGGATCATGCGCAGCGCCGAGCCGACGGCGTGGGCGCCGGATGCGCACGCCGACACGACTCCGTAGCTCTGGCCCTGGAGGTGGTGCTTCATCGTGACCGCGGCGGCGGCGGCGTTGGGCATGTACTGCGGGATCCCGAGCGGCGAGACCGCCTTGGCCCCCTTCGTGCGCATGACGTCGAGCTGGGTCTCGAGGCTGTTCTGCCCACCGATCCCGGTGGCCAGCACGCACCCCACGGTCAGCGGGTCATAGGGCTCGCCGTCCCAGGCGGCCTGCTCGAGCGCCTCACCGGCGGCCACGAGCGCGAACTGCGCGAAGCGATCGAGCCGGCGCGCCTCCTTGATCGACAGGTGGTCCTTGGGATCGAACTCCCTCGAGCGCCCCGCGCCGTCCTCGATTCCGACCACGCCGCCGGCCCAGCGGTCGTGCAGGGTGCTCGCGCCGATCCCCAGCGGAGTGACGGCGCCGATCCCGGTGACGACGACCTTGCGTCTGTCCGGCGACGAGGTCATGTCAGCCGGCCCGCTCCACGATCAGGTCGACGGCGTCGCCGACCGTCTTGAGCTCCTTCATGTCCTCGCCCTTGAGCACGACGCCGTACTCCTCCTCGACGACCTGGGCGAGCTCCACCAGGTCCAGCGAGTCGATGTCGAGCTCCTCGAAGGTGGCGGAACGGGTGATCGTGCTGGCATCCGGGCCGAAGCTGGCCAGCGTCTCGACGACGCGGCCCTCGACCTGCTCGGTTGTCACTGACATCTACGACTCCTTTTCGATTTAGGCAGCGAGTCCGCCGTCGACAGATAGCACTGCTCCGGTTACGTAGGCTGCCTGCGGCGAGGCGAGAAAACGCACGCAGGCCGCCACCTCCTCCGGGGTTCCCGCTCGGCGCGCCGGTACCTGCGAGAGCAGTTCGGAGGAGACGCCGGCGGTCATGTCGGTGTCGATCCACCCGGGGGCCACGGCGTTGATCGTGATCGCCCGCCGGGCGACCTCCACGGCGGTGGTCTTGGTGAGCGCGATCAGCCCCGCCTTGGCGGCCGCATAGTTGGCCTGGCCGGGGTTGGCGCGCAGGCCGACGACCGACGAGATGTTGACGATCCGGCCCGCGCGGGCGCGCATCATCGGGCGCAGCGCGCGGCGCATCAGGCGAAAGGCGGCGCTCAGATCGGTCTCGATCACGGTGTTCCAGGCGTCGTCGCTCATCGACGGCGTGAGGTCGTCGACGCTGATGCCGGCGTTGTTGACGAGGGCCAGGACGGGCCGGTCGAACTCGGCCTCGAGCGCGTCGAACAGCGCGTCGGGCGTCGCGGGGTCGGCGACGTCGCCGGCGACCGCGTACGCCCGGCCGCCATCGGTCACGATCTCTTCGACGACGCCGGCGGCGCCGTCGGCGTCAGAGCGGTAGTTGACGCCGACCGCCCAGCCGTCGGCGGCCAGCGCGCGGGCGGTGGCCGCGCCGATCCCCCGTGAGGCGCCCGTGACCAGCGCGCAGCCGTCCTCGTGCAGATCAGGCATTGACGAGCTCCACGTCCTTGAGGGTCCGCTTGGCCAGCCCGGTCAGAATCCGGCCGGGGCCGACGTCGACGAAGCGCTGCGCGCCCAGCTCCTGCAGGGTGAGCATCACCTCGCGCCAGCGCACGGGCATCGTCAGGGCGTCGGCCAGCTCGGCGCGCGGATCGGTGAACGGCTGTGCGGTGACCGCCGAGACGACCGTGCAGGCCGGCTCGGAGAAGCTTGTGCCGGCCAGCGCCGCTCGGAACTCGGGCACGGCGGCGGCCATCATCGGCGAGTGAAACGCCCCGGTGACGTCGAGCTCGATCGGACGCAGGCCGAGCTCGCGAGCATGCTCGGCGGCCCCGGGCAACGCCTCGGCGGCGCCTGAGAGCACCACCTGCATCGGCGAGTTGTCGTTGGCCACGGTCAGGTCGTGGGCCGCGGCGATCTCGCCGGCCTGCTCGGAGGCGCCCGCGCCCATCAACGCCAGCATGCTGCCGTCGCCGGCGGCCAGCCCGGACTCGTGCATCAGCCGCCCGCGCAACGTCACGAGCTCCAGGCCCTCGCGCTCGTCGAGCGCGCCGGCGGCCACCAGCGCGCCGAGCTCGCCCATCGAATGGCCGGCCATCAGCTCCGAGACCGGGCGCCCGATCGCCTCCCAGCCGGCCAGGCTGGCGCAGAAGATCGCCGGCTGGGCGAAGTTCGTGCCGTCGTCGGCACGGGGGAACGGATCCTCGCCGACGACGTGCGCGGCGAGCTCGAGCAGGTCGGGGCGGACCCGCGCGACGAGGTCGCGCATCTCGGGAGTCTGGCTCCCCTGCCCGGGGAACAGGATTGCCGTGGGGCTGGTCATGCAGCTGAACGTACGCCGGGATGCGGATGCTGGTACAGCCCCGATTGCGACTTCCCCCCGAACGGGGGGAGACGCGCTAGGCTGCCGCCGGACCGCCGGTGAGCCTGCCTCAACCCACCTCCACATCCGCCGCGATGGTGACCGGCGCTTCGGCCGGGATCGGCACCGCCATCGCCCGCGAGCTGGCCCAGCGGGGCCATCGTCTGATCCTCGTCGCCCGCCGCAAGAACAAGCTCGACGAGCTGGCCGCCCAGCTGACCGAGGAGTTCGGGATCCGCGCCGACACCCTCGGCTGCGATCTCGGCAAGTCGGCCTCCCGACAGCGCCTCCCGGCGCGCGTGCAATCACTGGGATTGACCGTCAGCGTGCTCGTCAACAACGCCGGATTCGCCACCGGCGGCGCGTTCTACCGATCCGATCCGGCCCGCGAGCTCGACCAGGTGCGCCTCCTCGTCGAGGCGCCGATGGCGCTGTGCTCGGCGTTCCTGCCCGAGATGGTCCGCCGCGGCTCGGGCGCCGTGCTCAACGTCGCCTCGACCGCTGGGATGCAACCCCTCCCCTATTCGGCCGGCTACTCGGCGGCCAAGGCGTACATGCTGAGCTTCTCCGAGGCGCTGCACGAGGAGCTCAAGGGCGCCGGCGTGACCGTCACGGCGCTCGCCCCGGGGCCGGTCTCGACCGAGTTCTGGGACGTGGCCGGCTGGGAGGTGGCCAGCGGCCAGTCGTTCGAGAAGGCGGTCCCCAAACCCGCGTGGGTGACCCCCGAGCAGGCCGGCAGCGCCGGCGTCAAGGGCCTCGAGGCGGGGCGCCGGGTTGTCGTCCCCGGCGTCCAGGTGCGCGCCGCGATGCTCGCCAGCCAGTACCTGCCCCACGCGGTCAAGCTGCCGGTGATCGAGTGGGCCATGCGGCGCCGCTAGGCGCCAGGTGCGAGAAACGTCCCGAAAAGCGGGACGAATATCGCACTCACCCGTTGGTGAAGAACTCCGCCAGCTCTCCCGCCACCTCGACCGGCTCATCCTCGACGAGGAAGTGCGAGGCCTCGACCGCTCGCCCGCGCAGGTCCGCCGCCCACTCGCGCCAGACCGCCAGCACGTCGCTGTAAAACCGCGGCAGCGCCCCGCGGGTGCCCCACAGCGCCAGCACCGGACAGTCGATCTGACGGCCGCGATCGGCCTCGTCGAGCTCGCGATCGATCGTGGCGCCGGCGCGGTAGTCCTCGCACATCCCCTCGACCGCCGAGGGATCGAGCAGCTGACGGCGGTAGGCCTCGACGACGGCGTCGGGATAGCGCTCGGGCTGGTTGCCGATCCCCATGCGGCGGACGTGGTACTCAAACCAGTCCTCGGGCGCGCCGAGGATCAGCCGCTCCGGCAGCGGCGCCGGCTGCGCCAGAAAGCTCCAGTGCCAGTAGCCGACCGCCGAGGTCGAGTCGGTGCGCCTCCACACCTCCGCGGTGGGCACGATGTCGAGCACCGCCAGCGCGGTCACCGTCGCCGGGTGATCGAGTGCCATCCGGTAGGCGACGCGGCCGCCGCGATCGTGGCCGGCCACGGCGAAGCGGTCAAAGCCGAGCTCGGCCATCGCCTGGACGATGTCCAGCGCCATCGCCCGCTTGGAGTGCGGGGCGTGATCGTCGCTCGCCGCCGGGTGCAGCGAGTCGCCGTAGCCGGGCAGGTCGGCGGCGACGACGGTGAACCCCCGCTCGACCAGCAACGGCGCCACCCCGTGCCACATCAGATGCGTCTGCGGATAGCCGTGGAGCAGCAGCAGCGGCGGGCCGCTGCCGCCGACGCGGGCGCACACCTCACCCCGCTCGCACGCCAGACGACGCTCACCGAACCCCGCGAACAGCGTCATGCCAGCAACCCCACCCGCTGAGCGCGCTGGACCGCCTCGGCGCGGTTGCGCGCGCCGAGCTTGCGATACAGCGCGCTCGTGTGCTCCTTGACGGTGTGGGGAGACAGGAACAGCGCCTGGGCGATCTCGCGATTGGTCGAGCCGGCGGCGACGAGGTCGAGGACCTCGCGCTCGCGCTCGGAGAGCAGCGGCGCCGGCTGCTCGGAGGTCGGCGCGAACATCGTCATGCCGAGCCCCACCATCCGCACCGCCCGGGCCACCTCGCCGGCGTCCCAGTCCTTGGACACGAACCCCGAGGCCCCCGCCGCCCGCGCCGCCGCCGGCGACATCCGCCCGGCGCCCGAGATCAGCAGCACGCGCGTCGACGGCGACGCCTTGCGGATCGACGCACACACGTCGGCGCCGGACTCGTGGGAGAGGAACAGGTCGACGAGCGCCACGTCGGGGTGCAGGCTCGGCAGCAGCTCGAGCGCCTCGGCGCCGGTCCGTGCGGCCATGCACCGCTGCACCCACGGCTGCTCGCCGAGCAACACGCGAAACCCCCAGTGCACGACATCGTGGTCGTCGACGACGAGCACCCGCAGCTGCCGGCCGTCCAGCGCGGGCTCGTCGGGCGGGCCGCTCATGCCTCGGAAGCGTCGGCGATCGGCACCACCAGGCGCACGCGCCACGCCCCCGGCTCGGCGGTCCCGAACTCCACCATCCCGCCGTGCTGCAGCGCCTCGAAGGCCGCCAGCCGCAGACCCATGCCCGCCCCGCGGGCCCCGGCGGCCACGCCGTCGTTGCGTACCTCCAGCGCGAACGTGTCGGCATCCGACGACACGCTCACCTGCACCCGCGTCGGCGAGGCGTGTTTGGCGATGTTGCGCAGCGCCTCGGCGAACACCGACTGCGCCAGGGGTTCGACGTCGACCGGCACGTCCACCCCGTCGGGCCAGTCGATCACGAGCGGCCCCACCGGCGACATCGACTCGTCCACCCTCGCCACCTCGGCGGCCAGCGTCGTCGCCGTCGTCTGCACGACCGGCGCCAGCGGTCGCTCGAGCGCCGAGCGCAGGTCAGACAGGGCCTCCTGCATCTCCACGCGGCAGCGCTCGCGCTGCTCGGAGTCCAGCGCGCGCTCGGCGCTCAGCGCCAGCGACACCCCGAACAACCGCTGCATGACACGCTCGTGGATCTCGCGGGCCAGCTCGAGGCGCTCGCCCAGCCGGCGCGTGCGCTCCTGCTGGCGGGTGGCGTTGCGAGCGGTGGCCACCAGCGCGGCCGTCTTGCCGAGCGTCCACAGCAGGTGGCGCTCGCCGTCGGTGAGCTCGAAGCGCCCGCCGCCGCGGTCGGCGCAGATCACGCCGTAGGCGTGGCCGGCGGCGCTCAGCGGGGTGCACACGAGCGTCGTGATCCCGAACAGCTCGGCGTACTCGGCGGGGACCTGGTCCTCGACCCCGTCGGAGACGACCACGACCTCGTCCTCGAGCAGCGCCCGCTGGGCGATCGGCGTCGACAGAAGCGTCGGCGACGGCTGCAGGTTCATCAGCTGACGGAACGACGTGCCGTGCGCCCCGACGACGTAGACGCGCCGGCGGGCCGAGTCGGCCATGAAGATCGCCGCCCGGCGCATCGTCGTCAGGCGGCAGATCGCCTCGCAGATGCGGTCATAGAAGTCTGTTGAGGAGGTGTCGTTGTCGAGGTCGGCGAGGAGCTCGACGAACACCTCCAGCGGCTCGACGCCGGCAAACAGCGACGGCGGCCGCTCGACGCTCACGCGGTGATCGCCCTCATGCCGCGGCGGCGCTCGCCGGCTCGAAGCGTCGCCGAATCTCGTAGAGCGTCGTGCGCTCGGCCGCCGGGCGCCCCGCGGCGTGGGCGGCACCAATCAGATCGGCGGGCTCCAGGCGCACCCCGTGATAGCTGCCGGCCATCCGGCTGATCGACTCCTCCATCAGCGTCCCGCCGAGGTCGTTGACCCCCCAGCGCAGCGCCTCGGTGGCCGCGTCGAGGCCCATCTTGACCCACGACGCCTGGACGCTGCGCACCGTCTCGCCCAGGGCGAGGCGGAACACGGCGGTGTGCTTGAGGTTCTCCTCGCGTGAGATCTCCTGCACCCCGTGGGCGCGCCCGAGCAGGGTCTGAAACGGGATGAACGACAGTGGCACGAACTCGGTGAAGCCGCCGGTGCGCTCCTGCAGCTCGCGCACGACGCGCATGTGCTCAGCCAGCTCTGACGGCTCCTCGATGTGGCCGAACATGACCGTCGCCGTCGAGCGGATGCCCTCGGCGTGTGAGGCCTCGATCACCTCCACCCAGCGGGCGACCGGCAGCTTGTTGGGCGAGATGCGCTCGCGCACGCCGTCGTGCAGGACCTCCGCGGCCGTACCGGGCGTCGACCCCAGGCCGGCCTCCTTCAACTGGGCGAACACCGCCCGCGGTGACAGGCCGCTGACGTCGCACATATGGGCGACCTCCATCGGCGAGTAGGCGTGCAGGTGCAGCTGCGGCGCGATCGACTTGGCGAAGCGCAGCCAGTGCAGGTAGTCCTCCAGACCCCAGTCGGGATGGATCCCCGACTGGATGCACAGCTCGGTGGCGCCGAACTGCAAAGCATCCTCGATCCGCTGGGCGAAGTCCTCCTCGGAGTGCTCGTAGGCGTCGGGCGAGCGCTTGGACTGCCCGAAGCCGCAGAACGCGCAGCCGACGATGCAGACGTTGGAGACGTTGATGTTGCGGTTGACGACGAACGTCACCGTGTCGCCGGCCAGCCGCGCCCGCAGCTCGTCGGCGGCGGCGCGCATGTCCTCGATCACCTCAGGCCGGCGCTCGGCAAACAGCGCGGTGAGCTCATCGGCGCTCAGGGCGCGTCCGTCGCGCGCCTTCTCGAGCGCCCGCGGCGCGGTGTCGTCGGCCACCGTCAGCTCGGTGCGCCGGCCGCTCCCACGCCGGGGGATGAACGACCAATAGCGGCTCGTGATCACGTCGAGCACGGGCGCGGCGACCCACTGAGGGTCGATGTACTCCGGGTACACGCACAGCCGTTCGGACAGCGCGTAGCCGTCGGTGGCCAGGCGCTTGCGCACCTGGGTCGGCGACGGGAAGGGATGCTCAGGGGAAATATGGTCGCCGTTGGCGCTCAGTCCCCCAAGGTCCGTGGCGCCGGCGGCCACGAGCTCGGCCCACCAGTCAGACAGGTTCGGCGGAACCTGGATGCCGATGTCGGGCATCAGCCGCCGCGCCTCGGCGATCAGCCGCTTCATGTCGTCAAGCGTGACCGGACACGCCCACGTGGGCGCGTCGAGTTGCGGTCCGTCGGCCACTCCGGTTCGCCAGTACTCGCGCGCGGCGTCGCTGGCGATCTCGGCCGGCTCGCGCCCGTAGTAGCTGTCGTGGGGCACGAAGTTCTGGAGGATCACCTCCTGGAGGTGTCCGTGCTGCTCGTGCAGCTCGGCGAGCTTGGCCAGCGAGGCCATCCGCTCGTCCTCGGTCTCGCCGATGCCGACGAGGATCCCGCTCGTGAACGGGATCTTCAGCTCGCCGGCGGCGGCGATCGTCTCGATCCGCGCGATCGGATGTTTTGTCGGCGAGCCGGCGTGGACAGTCTCCATCAGCCGCTCGGAGACCGACTCGAGCATCAGGCCCTGGGAAGCGCTGACCTCGCGCAGCCGGGCGAGATCCCCCGACGACAGCACACCGAGGTTGGTGTGGGGCAGAAGACCGCGCTCGAGCGCCCGCTCACACGCCCACACCACGTAGGCGACGAAATCGTCGAAGCCGTATTCGGCCAGGCGGGCGGCGACGCCCTTGTTGTGCTCGGGCAGCTCGCCGGTGAGCACCAAGAGCTCCTTGACGCGATGGCGCGAGGCCGCGCGGTCAAGCGTCTCCAGCACCTCGTCGGGCGCGTGCAGGTGCGGCTGATGGGTCGCGAACGCGCAGTACTTGCAGTAGCAGCGGCACGTCCGCGAAAGCGACAGCGTGAGGTTGCGGCTGAAGGTGACCCGGCGTCGCATGCTCGAGGCGAATACTAGGGAGGCGCTTATATTGGCCGCCGATGCGACGACTGATCGCCGCCGTGCTGGCCCTCGCCGCGCTGCTTACCGGCTGCGGATCAGCCGGACACCACACCACGACGAGCGCGCGCCACGCCGCCCCGCGCGCCGCGACGCTCGTGCTCGATTTCACCCCCAACGCCGTGCACGCCGGGATCTACACGGCGCTGGCCCGCGGCTATGACCGCGCGGCCGGCGTCAACCTGCACGTGATCACCCCGTCGGCGTCGACTGATGCGATCCGCCTGCTGGCCACCGGGCGCGCCGACTTCGCGATCCTCGACATCCACGACCTGGCGATCGCCCGCGCGCGCCGGCAGGGCATCGTCGGGATCCTGCCGATCGTCCAGCAGCCGCTGGCGGCCGTGATCGCCCAGCCCCGGTATGTGAGCCCGCGCCGGCTGGCCGGCCAGACGGTCGGCGTCACCGGCGCGCCCTCCGACACCGCCGTCCTGAACTCGATCCTGCTCGGCAGCGGCGCCCGCCCGGCGGCCGTCAAGCGGATCACGATCGGCTTCAACGCCGTCGGCGACCTGCTCGCCGGCCGCGTGGCCGCCGCCACCGCGTTCTGGAACGACGAGGGCGTCACCCTCGCCCGCCGCCGCCCCGGCTTTCGCGTGTTCCGCGTCGAGAATTATGGCGCCCCCGCGTATCCCGAGCTCGTCGTGTGCGCCAGCGCTCACGAGCTGCACACGGATCCGTCGCTGGCTCGCGACACCGTCCACACCCTCGTACGGGGCTACGAGGCGACGCTCGCCGACCCGGCGGCCGCCGCCCACGCGCTCGAGTCCCGCGTTCCCGGCCTCGACGCCTCGCTGGTGAGCGCCGAGCTGCGCGGGCTGCTACCGGCCTTCCGCGGTCCCGGTGGGCGCTTCGGGGTACTCGACCCGGGCCGCCTGCACGCCTGGGCGCAGTGGGAGACCCGCTTCAGGATCGTCAAGCACCCGCCCGACGTGGCCACCACGTTCGACCGGACGTTCGCTCCGGCCGGGTGAATCGAGCGGACCGGGGCCGCTGCTAGCAGAATGCAGCCGCACACGCTATCGTCGGTCCCGGATGGCGACCCTTCACCTTCGCAACGTTCCCCCTGAGGTCGACGCCGCTCTGGCCGAGGCGGCACGCGCGGACGGGGTGTCGAAGAATCGACGCGCGATCGAGGCGCTGCAGCGTGGTCTCGGACTCGATCAGCTCGAGCGCTCCCGGCTGATCGACGAGATCCGCCGGCGCCGCCGGACGGTCGATGCCGATCTCGGCGCGGTGATCCGCGGGGAGCGCCCTGCCTGAGCCGCGCCAGGTCGATCTCCTCGTCGTGGACGCCTCGGTCCTCGTCGAGCTGGTCGTGGCCGGCCGCAGCCGCCGCGGCGCGGACCTCCTGCTGGCGCGCTACGAGTCCTCTCCCCGGCTGACGCTGCTCTCGGCTGCTCACGGCCTGGTCGAGGCCATCAGCGCCGTGCGGCGTCTCACACAACGCGGCGCTCTAACCCCCGAGGACGCAGTCTCGCCGCTGTCGACTGGCTCGGTCAGTTCGATCTCGTGCTTGACGCGACCGCCCCCCGAGTGCGCCGCATCTGGGCGCTGCGCAACGGGATGAGCGCCTACGACGCGGCCTACGCAGCCACCGCGGAGACATTCGCCGCCCCCCTGCTCACCGTCGACGAACGGCTACTGTGCGCCTGCCGGGACGCCGAGATCCCCGCCATGCACCTTGACGAGCTCTCCGCGACGCCCTGCGGCAGCACCCTCGGTGTTGCTCCCCAGCGGCTCACCCGAGCAGCTCGTCGACGAGCGACGCCGCCGCCCGTGCCATCCGCGAGCGCGGCACGACGAGGTCAAAGCCGGCGGCGGTCGCCAGGGCCTTGACGTCGGCCGTCAACGTGGGAGAAGAACGCCAGTGTCTTCACGCCGGCGTCGCGCGTGGCCGCGATCCGCGCGTCGACGTCGTCGGTCAGATCGATGATCAGCACGTCGGCGCCGGCCAGCGCGCCCGGCAGCTGATCGGCCGCGCTCACCAGCACGGGATCGTGGCCGCCGGCCTGCAGCGCGCCGACGACATTGGACCCGAACAGCAGGTCGGGCACGAACGCGACGACGCGCGCCACTACTGCGCGCGGAGCTTCTTGAACTCCTGGCGTACCGACTCCGTGCGGCCCCACATCTGCACGACCTCGACCCGCCCGGTGCGCACCTCGCGCATCGCGATCTCACCGGCGATCCCGGAGTCGTCGAGGAGCTTGAGCGCCAGGTGGACCGCCGGCACCGCCGCCGCGTGGCCGAAGCGATGGGCGACGATCACCCGCCAGTGCCAGTCGCGCTTGGAATAGGGCTGGGCATTGCAGGTGACGAGCACGATCGCCGCGTCGACGTAGCGCGTCTCATCGAAGATCCGCAGGTCGAACTCGAGGTCGGTCCAATCGTCGGGCTGGGCGGCGACGATCGCGGTGAACTCCTGGGCGAGAGACCATGTCGGCCCCAATGTACTCAGCCGACGAACTGCTCGGCGATCAGGAACACGTTCATCGCCGAGATCGCCGCCGCCACCCCGAACGCGGCGAACCTGAGCAGGCGGCCGTTGGCGAAGGTGCCCATGATCTCGCGACGATTGGTCAACAGCACGAGCGGGACGAGCGCGAACGGGATCCCGAACGACAGCACGACCTGGCTGAGCACGAGCGCCCCGGTGGTACTCACGCCGAGCGCGAGGATCACCAGCGCCGGCAGCATCGTCACCGCGCGCCGCACGAGCACGGGGATCCGGACCCCGATGAAGCCGGCCATCACCACCTGACCGGCGAACGTGCCCACGCTCGAGGACGACGCGCCGGAGGCGAACAGCGCGACGGCAAAGGCCAGCGCCGCCCCGCCGCCGACGAGGTGGCCGAACTGGGCGTGGGCCCCCTGGATCGTCTCGACCCCGGACACGGCCCCGCCCACCCCGTGCAGCAGCTTGGCCGCCACCGCCAGCATCGCCAGGTTGATGAGCCCGGCGAGGCTGAGGGCGACGATCACGTCGACGCGCTGATAGCGCAGCACCCGCCGGCGCTCGGCGTCGTTGCGCATCTCCACGCGACCCTTGGTCAGCGCGGAGTGCAGATAGATCACGTGCGGCATGACCGTCGCCCCGACGATCCCCACCGCCAGGTAGGCGGCGTCGGAGCCGCCGAGGTGCGGGATCAGGCCGGCCAGCGCGTCGGGCGCCGACGGCCCGATCTTCAGCGTCTCGTAGAGAAAGCCGAGCAGCACGATCCCGAGCAGCCCGGCGATCGCCAGCTCAAAGCCCCGGTAACCGCGGCGCTGGAGCTCGAGGATGCCGAACGCGATCACCCCGGTGATCAGCCCGGCGACGAGCAGCGGCACTCCGAACAGCAGGTTGAGGCCGATCGCGGCGCCGAGGAACTCGGCCACGTCGGTGGCCATCGCCATCACCTCGGCCTGGATCCACAGCCCCCACGTCGACCAGCGGGGGAAGACCTCGCGGCAGACCTCAGGCAGGGAGCGCCCGCTGACGATCCCCAGCTTGGCCGAGAGGTACTGCACGAGCATCGCGATCAGGTTGGCGACGAGCACCACCCACATCAGCTGGTAGCCGTACTTGGCGCCGCCCTGGATGTTGGTGGCGAAGTTCCCGGGATCGACGTAGGCGACGGCGGCGACGAACGCCGGCCCGAGCATCGCCAGCAGCGCACGGAAGCGACCGTGATCCAGCATCCGCTCCAGCGGCGTGGGGGCGCCGTCCGCGAGTCCGATCGGCGGGCCCTCGGCCGACTCGAGCAGCGGCTCAGGCGCGCTCAACCGGTGACCTCCACGCGCATCGCCAGCGCCAGCGCGCCGCCCAGCGGGTGCACGTCGGTGCCGAAGCGCACGAACAGGGGACCCCCGAACGGCTGGCGGTCGACGACCTCGAAGGCATCGCCGGGAGCGATCCCGCGGTCGGCGAGGTAGCGCAGCATCTCCGGATCGGAGTCCGAGACGCGCACGAAGCGCCCGCGCGCGCGGGCGTGCAGCGAGTCCAGGCTGTCGGTCGGGGGCTCGTCGATCGTCAGCTCGGCCGTTGGAATCGGATCGCCGTGGGGGTCGTGGGTGGGATGGCCGAGCTTGGCGGCGATCAGCTCCTCGAGCTCCTCGGAGAGGACGTGCTCGAGCACCTCGGCCTCCTGATGGACGCGGTCCCACGGCACGCCGAGGTCCTTGACGAGGTACAGCTCGAGCAGCCGGTGATGGCGGATCACCTCGAGGGCGACGCGCCGGCCGGCGTCGGTCAGCGAGACGCCCCGATACGGCTGGTGGGCGACGAGGCCGAGCTCGCCCAGGCGCTTGACCATCCCCGAGGCCGAGGCGGGCGTGACCCCCAACCGCTCGGCCAGCGCGTTGGTGCTGACCGGCTCGCGATCGCGCTGCTCGAGCGCGTAGATCGCCTTGCTGTAGTCCTCGATCGCAGGTGAGCTTGCCGACATTTATTTTATGGTAGCCCTAAATTCGAGTTCTGATCAAGATTGATTTGGTTTTCGGCTCTGGGGTATGGGCGCGACCGCCATCGCGCACCGGGGTCGCGCACTATCCTTTTGAAAGTGACGTCGCTGGCAATCTCGAGCACCGAGTACGAGGCCGTGACCGGGGCGTGCGGGCTCGTGGACCGCTCCGAGCGTGGGAAGCTGGCGCTCACCGGGACTCAGGCCAAGAGCTTCCTCCAGGGCCAGGTGTCCAACGACGTCGAGGCGCTCACCCCCGGGACGGGCTGCTACGCGGCCTTCCTGACGCCCAAGGGCAAGATGCTCGGCGACCTGCGGATCCTCGACGCCGGGGCCGAGCTCCTGCTCGATACCGAGCGCGTCGCGCTCCAGGAGCTGTTCAACATGATCCGCCGCTACAGCGTGGGCTACGACGTGCAGCTGCACAAGCGCACCGTGCAATCGGGGCTGCTGTCGCTGGTCGGTCCCGAGGCGGCCGCTGTCGCCGCCGTGAGCGACCTCGGTCACGCCGAGCACTGGCACGAGGCGGGCGAGCTCGACGGTGTCTCCGTCCGCTGGATCCGCACCGATCAGGGGATCGACGTGCTCTGCGCCGCCGGCGACACGGAGGCGCTCGCCGCCGTGCTGCAGCACCGCGGCGCCCGGCCGGTTTCCGAGGCCGTCGCCGATTGCCTGCGCATCGAGCACGGCCGGCCGCGCTACGGCATCGAGCTCGATGACACCGTGATCCCGCAGGAGGCCGACCTCAACGGTCGCGCCGTGTCCTTCACCAAGGGCTGCTACGTCGGCCAGGAAACGGTCGCGCGGCTCTTCTACCGCGGCAAGCCCAACCGCCACCTGCGCGGGCTGCGGCTGTCGGGGCCTGCGGCGACGGGCGCCGAGATCGTCTTCGGCGACCGCGCCGTCGGCCGGCTGGCCAGCGTCGCCGAGTCCCCGGCCCTCGGGCCGATCGGGCTCGCCCTCGTCCGCCGCGAGGCCGAACCCGGCTCACACGTGCGCGTCGGCTCCGGCGAGATCGAGGCGGTCGTCGTCGAGCTCCCGTTCGCGGAGCAGGAACTCCCGGAGTTCGTCCGGGCTCGGCGCCGGTCGCAGCGCCAGCTGCGAGGCATCAGGGTGCGAGGCCAGCCAGCTGCCGATCAGCCGGACCTCGTCGACCTCCGCGGGCGGCACGTGCGTTGGGGGAGCGAGATCCCCGACCCGTCCCGCCCGGCCGATCGCTCGCTCGGTCCGCGCCTCCAGCTCCTCCCCCGTGATCGCGCCGTGGTCGACCAGCCGGCCGCCCGCCAGCCAGAAGGCCTCGGCGCGGACGGGATCGGAGGGATGGGGTGCGAGGATCAGCCGCGGCCGAGCGTGGGTGGCCTCGAGCACGCCGCCCAGCCGGGCGAGAATCGTGCTCAGCCGCTGGGCGCGGCGGCGCAGCGAGGCCGCCGCCTCATAGCGCTGGGCGGATGCCGCCGCCCGCATCTGGCGATGGACGTGGTCGAGCAGGGGCTGCGCGCCGTTCGCGGTGACGAACAGGCCGAGCACCTCGTCGAGGCGGCGGCGATACAGGTTGGGATCGAGGTCGCCCAGGCACGGCGACAGGCACCGGCCCATCTGGCCGTAGGCCGAGGGGTGGTCGCGACGGGGCAGCCGCCGGCCGCAGTGGCGCAGCCCGAACAGCGAGTCGAGCTGCTCGACGAGCTCGAGCGCCAGCCGCCGCCCCCGCACCGGCCCGATCGTGACCGCGTGCCCGGCGGCCGGGTCCGGGGACACCTCGAGGATCGGAAACGGGATGTCGAGACGGCAGCGGATGTAGACGAGCCGGTCGTCGGACTTCGTCAGCCGCTTGTTGCCGGGCGGCTTGAGCTCCTTGATCAGCCGGTTCTCGAGCACGAGCGCGCCGAGCTCTGACTCGGTCGTGCGGTAGTCGACGACCGTCGCGTGCCGCGTCCACGCCGCCGGGGGGCTCGACGGGGCGAAGTGCGCCCGGGCGCGGCTGCGGATCGACACCGACTTGCCGACGTACAGGACCCGCCCGCGGTCGTCGCGGAAGATGTAGACGCCGGGGTCGGTGGGCAGATCGGTGAAGTCGACGGCCGGCGGCTCGGTGCCGCGGGAGACAGTGGCGAGCTTCGGCGGCCTGCGGCGGCTGGGCTTTCGCGGCTTGAGCAGGACGAGCGCCTCACCGACCGTGGCGGCGTTGGCACACAGGCGGGGAAACAGCGCGCACAGCACGCGGGCGCACGTCTCGGCGTCGGCGAGCGCCCGGTGGGCGAGCTCGACGTCGATGCCGAGCGCGTCGGCGAGCACCCCGAGACCGCGCTTTGGCTGCAACGGCAGCAGCGCGCGGGCGAGCGCGGCCGTGCAGATCACCGGCGGGTCGGGCCACTGCAGGCCGATGCGCCCGAAGGCCTGGCGCAGCACCCGGCGGTCGAAGGGCGCGTTGTGGGCGACCATGATCCGGTTCTGGAGCCGGCGGCGCAGCGGCGGCAGGATGTCCTCGAGGGAGGGCGCGCAGTCGACCATCGCCTGCGAGATCCCGGTGAAGCGCTGGATGCCGCGCCTCAGCGGCACGCTCGTGCGACACAGCGAGCTCCAGCGGTCGTGCAGCTCGCCGCCGCCGACGAGCACCGCCCCGACCTCGGTCATCTCACAGCTGTCACCGCTCAGACCGTTGGTCTCGGTGTCGACGACCATGAACTCGGCGGTCGCGATCGGTGCCTGCAGCAGATCCACGGGCGGTTGGTGATACGCCCCGGTCCGGACGGCTTGCAGCGTGGCTTGCAGCCCCGTCGCGCATCGGTTTGCGTGGCCGACTGATCCAAGGGGTAGGATCGCGCCGTAGTAGTCAAGGAAGGAGCCCGATCTTGTCTCCCACCGCATCCGATATCGAGAGACTCCGCGAGCTCGAGGCGGACACCCGCCTGGCGTGGAGCAATTACAGCGGCTCGCTGCGCGAGCTGACCGGCGACGAGTATGAGCGCGTGGAGTCCGAGTCCTGGACCGAACTTCAGACCGAGCTTCGGCGGCTCGAGCGCCGGCGGGAGCGGCTGGACCCGGCGGCAGCCTGATCTGCGTCTGACTAGAAGCCGGAGCGTTGGTCGGATCGGATATGGTACGCCCGCGTTTCAGCTGCAGGGGCAAGGAGAGGAAGCCGGAGGAGGATGCGTATCAGGACGATCGTGGCTGTGGGGGTTAGCGCTCTGGCGGTGACCGCGTGCGGCTCGACCGGAGGCAAGGCCGCGTCGCGCGCAGGCGAACCGACTCCGGTCAACCTCACCCTCTACGTCAACGACTCACGCATCTCACTCTCCCCTCAGGCCGTCGGCGCCGGCCCCGTCCTCTTCATCGTGACCAACCAGGCCTCCCACTCCGAGGCCCTGGCGATCACCCGCGGTCCGGTGAGCTCTCACCCCCTCGCCTCGACCGCCCCGATCAACCCCCAGGGCACCACCCAGCTCTCGGTCGACTTCAAGCCCGGCGACTACACGATCTCCACCGCGGCCAAGGGCCGCACCGACGCCCAGCTCTCCCGCCCCTCCTCGATCGCCCCCGCCTCGCTGCACGTCGGCCGCCGGCGGGCCAGCTCGAGCAACTCGCTGCTCCAGCCCTGACAGACGGAAACGAGGAGTCGCCCCCGCCCGGCAGCGGCCACTCCGGATCGCTCACCGCGCGCCGGTAGCCAGCGCGATCCGCCGCGTCCGACAGGTGGACGCTGCAGATCGCGCGCCGCGTTGGGGGCGAGTGAGCGATCGGGAGTGTCCGATAGCGCGTCACCGGGGTGGCAGGCCGGCCGTGGGTGCGCCGCCGCGTACGATCGCCGGTCGCGCTGGTCGCACGGGCGGGCGGCGACCCGCGGGAGACGAACCCGTGTTCGACCGGGTCGCGGCCGCGGCACACCGGCCAGGGGTTACTACCGAGTAGGCTTGCGGTCCCGCAGCAGTCCAGCCGACCCGACCAGGAAGGTGTTCACTTCAGTGGCCGTTGACGTCAGCCGTGTCGCAAGCGTAGAGACCCAACCAGGCGAGCTGCCACCCACGATGGCCGCCTGGGTAATCCGCGAGGAGCGCTTCGGCGAGCCGGTCGACGCCTTCCAGCTCGAGGAGATCGAGGTCCCCGAGCCGGGGGCGTTCGAGGTGATCGTGCGGGTGATGGCCGCCGGCGTGAACTTCAACAACGTCTGGGCCGCGCTGGGCGAGCCGGTGTCGATCTTCCGTTATCACCCCAACGAGGATCACCACATCGGCGGCTCGGACGCGTCGGGCATCGTCTGGAAGGTCGGCGACGGGGTCACCCGCTGGAAGCCCGGCGACGAGGTCGTCGTGCACTGCAACCAGGCCTCCTACGAGGATCCCGAGGTCCACGGCCTCGACCCGCTGGCCGCTCCCAGTCAGCAGATCTGGGGCTATGAGACGAGCTGGGGCTCCTTCGCCCAGTTCTGCAAGGTCCAGGCCCAGCAGCTGCTGCCCAAGCCCAAGCACCTCGCCTGGGAGGAGGCCGCCTCCTACGGGCTGACCTACTTCACCGCCTACCGGATGCTGATCGACCGCTGCCAGCTGCAGGCCGGCCACAAGGTCCTGATCTGGGGCGCGGCCGGCGGTCTCGGCGTGTTCGCCACCCAGCTGTGCGCGCTCACCGGCGCCGACGCCGTCGGTGTGGTCTCCTCCGAGGACAAGGGCAAGCTGATCGAGCAGCTCGGCGCCACCGGTTACATCAACCGCTCCGAGTTCAGCGGCATGATGCGCGTGGGCGGCGAGGACGCCGACGAGGAGCGCGCCCGCTTCAAGGAGTCACGGCGCTTCTGCAAGGCGGTCGAGGCCCAACTCGGCGGCCCCCCGGACGTCGTCTTCGAACACGTCGGCAAGGCGACCTTCCCCACCTCGGTGCTGTGCCTCAAGCCGTTCGGCAAGGTCGTCATCTGCGGCGCCACGTCGGGTTACCAGCTGGACTTCGACGTACGCTATCTGTGGATGCGCCAGAAGGAGATCATCGGCTCGCACTTCGCCAACGCGTGGGAGGCCAACAAGGCCAACGAGCTGATCGTGGAGTCCAAGATCCGCCCCGTCCTGTGGCAGACGATGGGCTTCGAGGGCGTGGCCGAGGCTCACCAGCTGCTGCGCGACAATCGCCACCTCGGCAAGATCGCGATCCTGGTGGGCGCCGCCGAGGAAGGACAGGGTAAGACCGCGGACGGACCCGGAGCGATCCGGGCCGAGGTAGGAGCGTAGAGATGGCCGATCTCGTATGGGTTTCCTGGTATGCGACCGTGCTGCGGCAGGATTACTTCGCCGCCGAGGTCGCCCGCATCGCCCCGCTGGCGCTGCGCTACGGGGCTACTCAGTACCAGGTGCACGTCTCCGACGACGACCGCTACAAGATCACCCAGATGACCTGGGTGCCCTCAAAGACCGCCTGGTATCGCTACTGGGACGGACCGGAGATGATCGAGTTCCGCGCCCGCAACATCGGCAAGTTCCAGGTCCCGATCGCCTACTCCTGGGCCGACGAGATCGCCGCCGGAACCCTCGGGCCCGGAGTGGCCACCGTCGAGCCCGAGCCTGAGCCGGCCTCGGCGCCGCCCGCCGGCCAGCCGGTCTGAGCGAGCCTCAGCGGCCCTCGTCGCCCGGGGCCACGCGCAGGGCCAACGCGAGCCAGAAGCGCGAGTCCGGGTCGTCGAGCGCGTCGCCGAACAGCTCGCGCAGCCGTCCCAGCCGGTAGCGGGCCGTCTGGGGATGGATCTCCAGCCGCGCCGCGACCTGCCCGAGGCGCCCCTGCTCGGCCAGCCACACCCGCAGCGTCTCGGACAGCCGCCGGCGCGAGCCGGGCGAGAGCTCGGCCAGCGGGGCCATGCGATCGGTCGCCAGCTCGAGCGCCAGGCCGGGGTCTGCGCGCAGCAGCAGCTCGCCGGCGTACTCGCGCGCGCTCACCAGGGCGGGCTCAACGCCGGCCAGGCCCAGCGCCGCCCGCGCCCGCTCGAAGCTGGTCCGCGCCTGTGTCCAGTCGACGGTCGTGCCCAGGCCGGCGCGCGCCGCGGCCCCGATCACGGCGCGCCGCATCGCCGCCTGCTGCCCGGGTCCCTCGGGGTCGGGGACGAGCGCGCAGATGAGCTCGCCGATCCCCTCGCTGATCGTGCCCGCGGGCAACCGGGAGACGGCGTCGTCGCGGTGCTCGCCGCCGATCGCCACCACCGCGAGCGTGCGGGGCAGCGTCCAGTCGGCGTCGGCGGCGGCCGCCAGCACCGCGTCGGGGTCGGCCGGGGGCTCGCGGACGAGGATCCGCACCAGCCGCCGCCGGCTCAGCTGCGCCTCGCTGGCCGCCGCCGATTGTTCGAGCGCGTAGCCCTCGGCCGACTCGGCCGACAGCACGTCGATGTAGGCGAAGATCGACTCGGCGAGCAGATACAGGGTGTCGGGCTCCAGGCCGGCGGCCACCCCGGCGGAGGCGAACCGCCGCCAGGCCACCCGGGCGCCGATCCGGTAGGCGCTGAGCAGCGACTCGAGGCTGCGCCCGGCGCGCATCTCGCCGCGCCCCAGGGCGCGGTAGACGTCGGGGCGCTCGACCGCGCCCCCGGCATCGATCTCGGCCACGAGGTGGCGCAGGGCCTCGTGGACCCCGGCGCGCAGACCGTCGCCGAACGGCCCCTCGAGCGGGCGCGAGTAGGCGGGCACGGTGGCGACCGCCTGCATCATCTCGCCGGCCACGTCCTCGAGCTGCGGGCGCAGGACATCGGCGATCTGCGACGGCAGCTCATGCCACGGCTGGTCAGCCATCCCTTATACGGCTCGCATAAGTTCTGAACCCATACTCATCCTTACCATAGGAGAAACTTGACATGAAGCGACGTATGCTCTCGGACACCCATGAGCCGTTCCAACAAGATCGTCAACCTCATCGGCGTCCCGCTGCCGCTCATCGGCCTGGCCGTGGCCATCGTGCTGCTGTGGAACCGGATGATCGGGCCGCTGGAATTGGCCCTGCTCGTCGGCTTCTACGTGATCACCGCGATCGGCATCACGCTGGGTTTCCACCGTATGTTCACCCACCGGGCCTTCGAGTCCTCGCGCACCTTCCGCGCGATCGTGGCCGCGATGGGGTCGATGGCCATGCAGGGCTCGGTGATCACCTGGGTCTCTGATCATCGCAAGCATCACGCCTTCACCGACCAGGCCGGCGACCCACACTCCCCCCACGGTCACGGCCCCGGGTTCGCGGGCGCGGTCAAGGGCCTGTGGCACGCCCACGTCGGCTGGCTGTTTGAGACCGTCGGCACCGCGGAGCGCGAGCGCTTCGCCCCCGACATGGTCAAGGACCGCACGATGCGGGTCATGGACAAGCTGTTCTTCCTCTGGGTCGTGCTCGGCTTCGTCATCCCCTTCGCGCTCGGCTGGATCATCGGCGGCGGCCTCGGCACGGCGCTCACCGCGCTGCTGTGGGGCGGCTTCGTCCGCGTCTTCCTCCTGCACCACGTGACCTGGTCGATCAACTCGGTCTGCCACTTCTTCGGGCGCAAGCGCTTCGACGTCGAGGACGAGTCACGCAACGTGTTCTGGCTGGCCCCGCTCTCGATGGGCGAGGCCTGGCACCACAACCACCACGCCTTCCCCACCTCCGCCTTCCACGGCCTGCGCTTCTGGGAGCGGATGGCCGACCCCACCGGCCTGCTCATCTCGCTCCTCGAGAAGCTCGGGCTCGTGTGGAACGTGAACCGCGTAAGCCCCGACCGTCAGGCGGCCAAACTGCTGCCGGCCGCCGCCCGCACGCCGGCCAAGAGCGCCAAGAGCGCCACCGCTTAAGCTCGAATGGGATAAAAGGCCCGCATATCCGGGCTAAATCTCCCACTCGGCGTGGCAGATCGGCACGGCGAGGCGACGGCCTCCGACGCGGCGCCGCAACAGCGGCGCCGAAACCTACCCCTCCTCCAAGGGCCCCATCGTCAAGCCGGCGTCGTCGAGGAGCATCCAGTAGCTCTCGGCGTCCTCGCGGGGGCCGCTCCAGACGATCGCGCAGCCCTGGTTGTGGATCTGGTCGGCCATGCGGTAGCCGTCGGCGAGGGTGACGCCGGGGACGAAGCGCGCGAGGGTCTCGGCGACATGGTCGAAGGTGTTGTGGTCGTCGTTGAGGACGACGACTCGCCAGGGCCCGCCAACACCGCCCCCGGGGACGCCTGTGCGCGGAAGCTCAACCGTCACTGACACTGCTCGCCAGCATAGCGGCGCGGCCGCGAGCGTTCTAATCCCGGGCGGCCTGCTTGCTCCAATAGCGCTCATAGCCAGCGTAGAGCTGCTCGACCGGTGCCGCCTGCTGATACACCGCGGCCTGCTGGGGGCTGCCGTCGCGCAGGATCTCGGCCTGGACGGCGGCGATGAAGCGCCCGCGATCGCCGCCACGGGCCAACTGCGACCAGTTGTCGAGGCGAGCGCCGAGCTCGTCGAGCTGTTCGGTCACGTTCTCGTAGCCGCCGAAGTGCGTGATCGCCAGCCGGTCGGGCTGCCAGCCGCGGATCGTGGCGATCGACTCGTGCCAGCGCTCGACGTCGACGTCGGGCGGGGGCGTGGGCGGTATCGTGATCGAGTCCCTGGTGATCCGCACCCCGGCGACATCGCCGACGAACGCCGTACCGTCGTGCAGATAGGAGACGTGGTGCGACGCGTGGCCGGGGGTGTAGGCGACCTCGAAACGGCCGTCGAGGAGCCGTTCGCCGCCCTCCAGGATGTGCAGGTTCTCTTCGGGCACGGGCTGCATCTCGCCCCACAGCCGCTCCATGCCATCGCCGTAGAGCCGCTGCGCCGAGGAGTACAGCCGCGAGGGGTCGATCATGTGGGGCGCGCCCCGCTCGTGCACGTAGACCGGCAGGCCGGGCCAGCGCTTGAGCAGCGTGCCCGTGGCGCCGGCGTGGTCGAGGTGGACGTGGGTGAGCAGCACCGCGCGGGGACGCTCGTCGCCGAGGGCCTGCATCAGCGTGTCCAGGCACGAGCTGGGCCCCGGGTCGACGAGCACGTCGTCGACCTGCCAGCAGCCGATCACGCGCGCATTACCGAGGTGCATGAGATCGATCACGCGCACGGCGTCGGAGACGGGGTCGGAGCTAGCGGCCGAGGCGGCGATTGGCGGCTTGCGAGGCGGGACGGATCACGCCCGTCGAGTCATCGTCGGTCGACCGGGCACGCCGCGGCTGCGGCTCTCCATCAGCGTGCGGGGGCGACTCGGCGGTCTCCTCCGTGGGCTCGTCGGCCTCGGGCAGGATCGCCGTCTCGTCGCCGGTCTTCTGCAGCGGGGTGAAGGCCCGCGTCCGCGTGATGTCCTCGTCCTCGAGCTCGAACTCCTCCTCGACCTCGGGCTGCTTTCCGACCTCGGGCTCGGGCTCCTTCTCGACCTCGGGCCCGGGCTCGGGCTCGACCTCGGGGGCGCCGGCCTCGACGGGCGTGCCGGCGACCAGCGCGGCGTCGTCGTAGGGCGTGAGCGCGATCTCGGCGGCGTCGGTCTCCTCGTCGGTGGGGAAGCGCTCGGCGGCGACCTTGGCCAGGGCGAGCAGCTGGCCGGCCAGATCCTCGGCGTCGGCGACGATCCGCTGGCGCTCCATCCAGATCCGGTCGGTGTCGGCATCGAGCTCCTTGACCCGCTCCTCGGCGGCGCCGGCGATCTGATCGGCCTCGACGCGCGCCTCCTGGAGCCGATCCTCGGCCTCGGAGCGCGACTGGGCGGTGATCTGCTCGGCCGTCTCGTGGGCGCGTTGGAGGACCCCGGTGATCTGGTCGCCGACGCGCTCCAGAGCCCGGCGGACGGCCGCCTCGGGGGAGCGCGTCGCCTGCAGCTCGGCAATGAGCCGGCGGGTCTGCTGCACGTACTCGTCGACGGCCAGGCGATCGTAACCGCGTAACGCGTGCGGGAAATCGGCGTCGATGACCGACAGCGGGTCGTCGGGCAGTCTCCCCAGCGGCGCGGTGATCTCCTGGATGATCGCGTGCTCGGTGGCGGCGGAACTCTGATCAGGCATAGAAGAGCGTGTCGCAATTGTGGCAGGTGGGGCGGTCAGGTGTTGGGGGTGGAGGGTGGGGTGCGATCCATACAATGTCCGCGATGCCCGACCCGCTAACCGCCCGGCTTCCGGAGCGTGACCGGCCGTGGATGATGCGCACCTACGCCGGGCACTCCGACGCCCAGCGCTCCAACGAGCTCTACCGGCGCAATCTCGAGAAGGGCCAGACGGGGCTGTCGGTCGCCTTCGACCTGCCCACCCAGACGGGCTATGACCCCGATCACGCGCTCGCCAAGGGCGAAGTCGGCAAGGTCGGGGTCTCGATCGCCCACAAGGGCGACATGCGCACGCTGCTGGCCGGCATCCCGCTCGATCAGATGAACACCTCGATGACGATCAACGCCACCGCCGCCTGGCTGCTGGCGCTCTACATCGTCGCCGCCGAGGAGCACGATGTCAGCGAGGCGCAACTGCAGGGAACCACCCAGAACGACATCCTCAAGGAGTACCTGAGCCGCGGCACGTACGCCTTCCCGCCGGCGCCGAGCATGCGGCTGATCGCCGACACGATCGCCTACACCGTGAAGCACGTGCCCAAGTGGAACCCGATCAATATCTGCTCCTATCACCTGCAGGAGGCCGGGGCCACCCCGGTGCAGGAGATCGCCTACGCGATGTCCAACGCCGTCGCCGTCCTCGACGCCGTGCGCGCGCGGGTGCCCGCGGAGCTGATGGGCAGCGTCTTCGGGCGGATCTCGTTCTTCGTCAACGCCGGCGTGCGCTTCATCGAGGAGCACGCCAAGCTGCGCGCGATGTCGCAGCTGTGGGATGAGCTGGGACGCGACCGCTACGGCGTGGAGGACGACAAGCAGCGCCGCTTTCGCTACGGCGTCCAGGTCAACTCGCTGGGGCTGACCGAGGCCCAGCCGGAGAACAACGTCTACCGGATCGCCCTCGAGGCACTGGCGGTGACCCTCGGGCGCGGAGCCAGGGCCCGCGCCCTGCAGCTGCCCGCCTGGAATGAGGCGCTCGGCCTCCCCCGCCCGTGGGATCAGCAGTGGTCGCTGCGCCTGCAGCAGGTGCTCGCCTACGAGACCGACCTGCTCGAGTACCCCGACATCTTCGAGGGCTCCCACGTGATGGAGGGCCTCGTGGCCGAGCTCGTCGACGGCGCGCGCGCCGAGATGGCGCACGTGGCCGAGCTGGGCGGCGCCGTCGAGGCCGTCGACTACATGAAGTCAGCGCTCGTGGACTCCCACCGCGAGCGCTGGCGGCGGATCGAGTCCGGCGACATGACCGTCGTCGGCATGAACCGCTTCACGAGCACCGAGCCGTCTCCCCTGACGGCCGACGCCGACGGTCAGATCATGACCGTCGACCCCGCGGTGGAAGCCGAGCGACGGCAAGCGGTGTCGCGATGGCGGAGCGAGCGGGACGACAGCGCCGTGAAACAAGCCCTCAGAAATCTCGCCGAGGTCGCCGCCGACGACGCACAGAACATCATGGGAGCGACGATCGCCGCCGCCCGCGTGGGCGCCACCACGGGCGAGTGGTCACAGACCCTGCGCGACGTGTTCGGCGAGTATCGCGGGCCGACGGGCGTCGGTGAGGGCGCGGCGGTCACCGGCGAGGACCTCGAGGAGCTGCGCGACGAGGTGGAGCGCGTGTCCGCGGCCCTCGGCCGGCGGCTGAAGTTCCTCGTCGGCAAGCCCGGCCTCGACGGCCACTCCAACGGCGCCGAGCAGATCGCCGTCCGCGCCCGCGACGCCGGGATGGACGTCGTCTATGAGGGCATCCGCCTGACCCCCGCCCAGATCGCCTCCTCGGCCGCCCAGGAGGGCGTGCACGTGATCGGGCTCTCGATCCTGTCGGGCTCGCACGCGCAACTGATCCCGTTGGTGCTGCAGGCGCTGGCCGAGGCCGGCGTCCCCGACATCCCCGTGATCGTCGGCGGGATCATCCCCGAGGCCGACGCCGTCGCGCTGCGCGAGGCCGGCGTGGCGGCCGTCTACACCCCCAAGGACTGGGACCTCAACCGGATGATCACCGACATCGTCGCCATCGTCGGCGCGCGCCACGGTGTCGCGTCCGTCGCCGGAGCTTGACCGGGCGCGAGCTCGGCGAACGGCTGCGCGCGGGCGATCTGAGCGCCGCGCCGGCGGTCCTCAACCTCGTCGAGAGCCGCACGGACACCGACCGCGCGCAGACCGCCGAGCTGCTGGCGGCGGTGGCAGCCGGCGCCGGAGAGGCTCCCGCCCAGATCGTCGGCGTGACCGGGCCGCCGGGGGTCGGCAAGTCCTCGCTGCTCTCCCAGCTGGTGGCCGTGTGGCGAGCCCGCGAGCGGTCGGTCGCCGTGCTCGCCGTCGACCCCAGCTCGCGGCGCTCCGGCGGCTCGCTGCTCGGCGATCGGGCGCGGATCGAGCGCGATCCCGGCGATCAGCGGGTGTTCATCCGCTCCACCGCCGCCGGCGACCGGCTCGGCGGCCTGGCGCCCGCCACCCGGGCGGCGGCCGCGGCGCTGGCGTGCGCGTTTGACGTGGTCGTGATCGAGACCGTCGGCGTCGGGCAGTCCGAGACCGAGGTGGCCGACGTCGCCGACGCCGTGGCCGTCGTCGTGCAGCCCGGCTCCGGCGACGTGCTGCAGTTCCTGAAGTCCGGGATCATGGAGATCCCCGATGTGCTCGTCGTCACCAAGGCCGATCTCGGGCGGGTGGCCACGCGGGCGCTGTCGGACCTGCGCGCGGCGCTGAGCGCGCTGGGGGCGACCCACACCCCGGTGCTGACCGTGTCCTCGGTGCCGCCGCCGTCGGGAATCGAGGAGCTCGCCGATGCCCTGGACGCCCACCAGGCGAACCTTGACGTCGTCCAGCGGCGCGCGCGCAGCCGCCGGGCGCATGCCCTGGCCGATTTCGCCGCCGAGCACGGCGACCGGGGCGTGCGCGCGCTGGGAGGCCGGCGGGAGGCCGACCGCTGGCTGCGCTCTCAGGCGACAGCCGATGTGGCCACGCTGATCGCCGCGCTCGAGCGCCGTGCCGGGGTGAGCCCGTGAGGCGGTGGCGGGCAGCGTCGGCGCGGCGGATCGTGCTCCCCGGCGACCCGCTCGTCTCCGAACCGACCGCCCTGCGACCGTGGCGCGACACCGACGTCGCCGCGCTGGTGGCCGCCTGCCAGGACCCGGAGATCGTGCGCTGGACGCGAGTTCCCTCCCCGTATGGCGAGGCCGACGCCCGCGCCTACCTGCTGGCGCGCTATGACGCGACGTTCGCCGGCTTGAGCGCGCCGTTTGCGATCGTCGCCGCCGACGGCGGGGAGCTCCTGGGCTCGATCTCGCTGATGCGCTTCGCCTGGGAGCACCTGCGGGCCGAGGTCGGCTACTGGCTGGCCGCCGACGCCCGCGGCCAGGGCCACGCCACGCGCGCCGTGCAGCTGATCTGCGAGTGGGGCTTTGCCCAGCTGGGACTCGAGCGCATCGACCTGCTGGCGGCGACCGGCAACCGGGCCTCGCAGACGGTCGCCGAGCGGGCGGGCTTCGCGCGCGAAGCGGTGCTGCGCGCCTACATGCTGGGCACCGACGGGCGCCAGGACATGGTCGCGTTCGGGCTGCTCAAGGACGCCTAGGCACTGCCTAGGCGGCCGTCGGCGAGCGATTCCGGCGGTGCGGCATGGGTAGCCTGTGCGTATGGGACGCGAGCCATTGATGGACGGACACGGTCGTCAGATCGGCGACCTCAGGGTGTCGGTCACCGACCGCTGCAACTTCCGCTGTCAGTACTGCATGCCCGCCGAGGGCCTGCCGTGGCTCGAGCGCTCCGAGATTCTCACCTTCGAGGAGATCGCCCGGCTCGTCGGCGTGTTCGCGTCGATGGGCGTCGGCGACGTGCGCCTGACCGGCGGGGAGCCGCTCGTGCGCCGCGACTTCCCGGCGCTGGCCGGAATGCTGGCCGGCATCGATGGCGTCCAGGATCTGAGCGTCACCACCAACGGCTTTCTGCTCAAGCGCGACGCCGAACGCCTCGTGCGGGCGGGGATCAACCGCTTCAACGTCTCAATCGACTCGCTGCAGCGCGACCGCTTCTACGAGCTGACCCGCCGCGACGCGCTCCCGCAGGTGCTCGAGGGCCTGGCCGCGCTGGCCGCGTTCCCCGAGGCGCATCCGATCAAGATCAACGCGGTGGCGATGCGCGGCTTCACGGAGGAGGAGGTCCTCCCGTTCGCCCGCTTCGCCCGTGAGACCCCGTACCAGGTGCGCTTCATCGAGTTCATGCCGCTCGACGCCGACCGCGCGTGGACGGAAGCCAAGATGCTCACCGGCCCGGAGATCCGCGCCGAGATCGAGACCGTCTACCCGCTCGAGGCCGAACCGCGGGAGCCGAGCTCGACCGCGGTCGTGTACCGCTTCGCCGACGGCCAGGGCCACATCGGCTTCATCAACCCGGTCTCCGAGCCCTTCTGCGCCGACTGCAACCGTGTCCGGCTGACCGCCGACGGGCGTCTGCGCACCTGCCTGTTCTCGCTCAACGAGACCGACCTGCGCATCCCGCTGCGCGAGGGCGCCGATGACGACGAGGTCGAGGAGATCATCCGCGCCGCCGTGTGGCGCAAGGAGCTCAAGCACCACGTCGGCGAGCAGGGCTTCATCCAGCCGGCGCGCAGCATGTCGGCCATCGGAGGCTGACCCGCCCGGCGCCGCTCAGGCTGCGGCGTCACCGCGGGGCCGAACCGGTTCCGCACGCCCTGGCTGGTCCTCGATGCTGAGCTGGCTGCGCCGGCGCCCCGCCGCCTTGGCCTGGTAGAGCGCCTGGTCAGCGCGGACCGTGACCTCCTCCGGGGTCTCGCCGGGTCGGCGATGCGCGATCCCGGCCGAACAGGTGCGGCCGCGTGGAACGTGGCAGCGCAGACGCTCGGTGACCTCTTCGGCGCTGCCGGGATCGCAGTCGAGCAGGAGCAGCCCGAACTCCTCCCCACCGAGCCGGGCGAGGATGTCGCCGTTGCGCAGCCGATCGCGCCATCCGGCGGCGGTCTCCTTGAGCAGCCGGTCGCCCGCGGGGTGGCCGAAGGTGTCGTTGTAATCCTTGAAGTGGTCGAAGTCGAGCATCGCGATCGCCCACTGCTGGTGTTCGACGACGGCCCGGTCGAGGTGGACGTCCCAGGCGCGTCGGTTGGGCAGACCGGTGAGCGCGTCGGTCTGCGCCTCGTCGGCAAGCTGTTCCATGGCGTCGGCGCGGTCGATCGCGGCCGCGGCTTCGTGGGCCAGCAGCGCGGCGATGGTAGCGCGTGAACCCTCGGCGCGGACGCTGTCCGGCCATCCCACGACGAGGACCCCCAGCACCAGGCCGCCTCTGATCAGGGGCTGATAGAGAATCGATGCCGGCCGGCCGGACGTGATCCAGAGAGCGATGTTCCCCACCCGCTTCTCCACATCCTCGGTGATCAGCGTCGGACGGCCCGAGCTGAAGGCCTCGTACACGGCACTGCCCTTGCCGGCGAGTCCGTGGGTCGAGGTGTCCTCGAACCCGGCGAACGTGGTGCAGCGCAGGCCGTCGGAGTCGCGGGCCGGCTCGTAGAGCAGTGCGACACTCGCCTGACTCGTCGTCCGAGCGGCCTCGCACACGGCGACGCGCACCTGCGGGCTGTCAAACAGGCCGTGCACGACGTCGTTGACCTGCGCGAGCATCCGCTCATGGGTGCGGGCTTCTCTGGCCTGGAAGCGCACGCCGGCCACCAGCCGCTGGGTGGCAAAACCGACGATCCAGCTCACCGTCACCGTCAGAAGCGCTGCCCGGTACTGCGTCTGGGGATAGGCGGGGGCCCCGACGATCAGGTTCGGCAGCAGATAGAACAACGCGACCCCGGCGAGGACGAGACCGAGATCGCGACGTGATCGGCTGTGCAGGGCGGTGAGAAACACGGGGATCAACGCCAGCGCGCTCGCCCCCGAGCTGATCCCACCGGCGGAGTTGCGCAACAGGCCGACCGCGCCCAGGAACACCAGCGCGCCGGGCACCACCCCCTGCCAGCCCCGGAGCCGACCGGCCATGCCGAGCAGCGTCAGCGCTCCGGCCGACAACGCCAACACGCTGGAGAGCACGTACTGCCACCAGCTGATCGAGGCGCCGACGAGCACCGCTGTCCAGGCCAGGCAGGACGCCCCGGCGAACGGAGCGAACTCACGCACGGTGCGCCGACGGAAGAGGCGCGTAAGCCAGGTCACGATGGGTGCATCGGCCGAAACGGCGAAAAACTCAACCCGCTTGGACGCCGCCCCGCGTCCCCCGGCGATCAGCGCGGGGCGTCCATCCGCTGGTCCAGCGGGTCGGTGTTGGCGTTGGCCCGCAGCGCGCGGCCGATGACGAGCCGCTGGATCTCGCTCGTGCCCTCGAAGATCGTGTAGAGCTTGGCGTCGCGGTACCACTTCTCGACCGGGAAGTCCTTGATATAGCCCCAGCCGCCCATCGTCTGGATCGCCTGCTCGCAGGCGCGCACGGCGACCTCGGAGGCCTTGAGCTTGGACATCGAGCCCTCGGCGTGCTCGAATGGCCGGCGCTGAGCGGCCATCCACGCGGCCCGCCAGGTCAGCAGCCGGGCGGCGTCGATGTCGGCGGCCAGATCGGCGAGCGGGAAGGCGATGCCCTGGTTCTCGATGATCGCCTGGCCGAACGCCTCGCGGGAGACGGCGTAGTCACGGGCGAACTCGAGCGCCGCTCGGGCGATGCCGATCGCCTGGGCGGCGACCATCGGGCGGGTGCGCTCGAACGCGCCGAGGGCAGCCGAACTGCGGCGCTGGACGGCGGCCGCCGTGCCGCCCTCCTCGGCCGGCGCGATCGACGGCGGCGACCCCTGTTCGACCGCCCTGCCCTTGGCAATGCGCTCGGCGAGGCGCTCGTCGCCGCCGAGCAGGTGATCGCCGGGAACCCGGCAATCCTCGAACAGGATCTCGCCGGTGTGCGACGCGCGGCAGCCGAGTTTGTCGAGCTTGCGCAGCATCCGCAGGCCGGGCGTTCCCTTGGGAACGATGAACACGCCCTGCCCGCGGTGCCCGGCATCAGGGTCAACGGTGGCCACGACGACGTGCACGTCGGCGATTCCGCCGTTGCCGATGAAGACCTTCTGGCCGTCGATGACCCAGTCGCCGCCGTCCCGGCGCGCGCGGGTCTGGATCGAGCGCACGTCTGAGCCGCCGCTGGGCTCGGTGACGGCCAGTGCCGCCAGGCGCAGATCGCCCGGCTTCCCGAAGCACTCCGGCGCCCACCGGACGAGCTGCTCGTCGGTGGCCGCCTGGCGGATCGCCGCCAGCGCCAGCGCGGGCATGACGATCGACAGTCCGATCCCGGCGCATCCCCAGAAGAGCTCTTCCATGAGGATCGGAAGCGAGAGCCCGGTGGGGTCCATCGTCAGCTGCGCGTAGAGCTCCCACTGATACAGGCCCTGCTGCGCGGCCTGCTCGAGCACCGGCCACGGGAACTCCTGGACGCGGTCGTACTCGGAGGCGACCGGGCGGATGACGTCGCGAGCGAACGCGTGGGCCTTGGCGCGCAGCGCCTGCTGGTCGTCGCTGAGCGCGAGCGTGAACGCCCCTGTGTCGTTCGTGGCCGTCTGTTCGGCGACTCCGTCGCTCATCGGCGCTTCCTCTCCGGCTCGGGTGATGTCGGCGCGATATTACTCGGGAGTACAGTGTGTGCCGGACGGAGGTGCGGTTAGCCGATGCGCCCGCACCGTTCACCGCACCGCAACCTTTTCTCGCCATAGTCAGGGGCGCCCATGCTCCTGTTACTGCTGTTCGCGCTGATCGCGGGCGCCGGCACGGCGATCACGCCGTGCGTGCTGCCGGTGCTGCCGGCCCTGCTGTCGGCCAGCGCCGGTGGAGGGCGGCGCCGGCCGCTGGGGATCGTGCTCGGGCTGGCAGTGACGTTCACGATCGCGATCGTCGCCCTCGCCCAGCTGGTCAAGGGTGTTGGCCTGGCCAGTGGTGCCGCTCGCACGCTGGCGATCGTCGTCCTGATCGCGTTCGGCCTGGTGCTGCTGGCACCCGGGGTGGCCGAGCGCGTCCAGGCCCCGCTCTCGCGACTGGCGCGCTTTGGGCCGCGCACGCGCGGGACGGGCTTCTGGTCGGGCCTCGGCGTCGGTGGTGCGCTGGGGTTCGTGTGTGCGCCGTGCGCGGGGCCGATCCTCGCCGCCGTGACCTCGGTCAGCGCGTCCGGAGGCGCGTCGGCCAACGTCGTGGCGGTGGCGCTCGCCTACTCGGTCGGACTGAGCGCCGTCATGCTGCTCTACGGGCTGGGCGGGCGGGCGGTCCTGGCGCGGATCCGCCGCTCGGCCCGCGGCCACGTGGTCGAGCGCAGCCTCGGCGTCGTGCTGCTGGTCACGGCGGTGGTCATGGCGACCAACCTCGACGTGCGCTTCGAGGACGCGCTGGCCCGCAGCACCAGCCTTCCCGGCTTCCTCGTCGACCCGACGCGGTCACTGGAGAACTCGCACGCCGTCCAGAGCCGCCTGGCCTCTCTGCGCCCGCCCTCGCAATTCGCCCAGCGCCAGAACGAGCAGGCGTCGGTGACGCCGGTGGCCACGCGCCCGGGGGTCGCTATCTCCGGCGTGACGACGCCCGCGCTGCCCAAGCTCGGCCCCGCGCCGGAGTTCACCAACACCCAGCGCTGGTTCAACACGCCCGGCGGGCGCCCGCTGACGCTCGCCGGGATGCGCGGTCATGTGGTGCTCGTCGACTTCTGGACCTACACGTGCATCAACTGCATCCGCACGCTGCCGTTTCTCAAGGGCCTGTACGCCACCTATCACCGCTACGGGCTGAACATCGTCGGCGTCGAGACGCCCGAGTTCACGTTCGAGCAGGACGCGGGCAACGTCGCCCAGGCGATCGGCGACGACGGGCTGCGCTATCCCGTCGTCCAGGACAACCGCTACGGGACCTGGGACGCGTATCGCAACCAGTACTGGCCGGCCGAGTACCTGATCGACGGCCACGGGCAGGTGCGCCACACGCAGTTCGGCGAGGGCAGCTACAAGCAGGACGAGGCGGCCGTGCGCGAGCTGCTCTACGAGGCGGGCGCGCGCCACCTGCCGCGGCCGATGGCCGCCACGGCGGTGATGCCCTCCAAGGGACTGGCGACGCCCGAGACCTACCTGGATGACCAGCGCAACCAGGGCTTCGCCCAGCCGTTGAAACCCGGGACCAGCTTCTACCCCGGGGTGACCAATCCCCAGGTCAACGAGTTCGGGCTGCACGGGACCTGGAAGGTGACCGGCGAGTCCTCCACCCCCGTCTCCTCGGGCGCCTACGTGATCGGCCGCTTCCAGGCCGCCCACGTCTACCTCGTGCTGACCTCGGCCGGCAACGTGCCCCGCACCGTCACGGTCCTGCTCGACGGCAAGCCCATCACCGCCCGCGCCGCCGGCGCCGACGTGCGTCCCGGCGGGCTCGTGACGGTCCGCGGCCAGCGGCTGTACTCGCTCGTCTCGGCCCCCGCCGACGTGACGGCGACGATCAAGCTGCTCGTCCCGCCGAAGGTCAGCGCCTACGACTTCACGTTCGGATAGCCGTGGCTGGCTGGGGTGGTGAGCGACCGTTCGCGGAGGCCAGCGCGTGCACGATCCCGACCAGCCGGTGACGCCAGGATCGGCCCCGGCACGTGGTCGTTGGTGTCCGTCCTAGAATCTTCGCGATGGAGGGATCTACCGAGGTCCGTAGCTGGTTGCGTTGCTACCGCTGCTGGTCCCAGAACCTCGAAGTACAGGTTCATTACGAGGGGATCCACCGGATCGACCCCGAATCCGGTGAGCGCGGCGAGGTCGTCGACGAGATGCAGGAAGCGGTCGTCCAGTGCCTGGAGTGCATGCACGATCAGCCCCACCTCGGCTTTCACAACGGCCGGGTCGAGCCGATCGAGGACCGCTGGGAGCGGATGATCGCCGGCACCCCGTGGGTGGCGTCGTGCACGGTGACCGTCGATGCCGACGACGTCGAGACGTGCTCAGGCCCGGAAGCCTCAGACGCCCTCTCCTACGCCGCGTTCGGCGATCACGGCACGCGCGAGTTCTTCACCCACGTCCGTTTTCACAAGCACGACGAGGATCAGATCGTCGTCCATCTGCTCGTCGAGCTCTATTCGCGATCGGCCGAGGAGGCCACCGACGTGCTCGAGGAGGCCGCCCGGGGAAAGCTGGCGATCACCTCGCTCGCCGAGGAATCGCGGCCGCCGGCCTCCACCGGCGACGACCAGCACTGACCGGCTGCAGGACGCGTCGGCGCCGGCGCGACCACCACAGCCACGCCTCACCGCCCACGAGGGCCAGCGCCACTGGCACGGTCGCCGGCAGCTCGGAGAGCACGAAGAACAACAGGTCGAACAGCCCGGCGAGGACGAGCGTCAGCAGGGCCATCGGCCACTGACGGCGACCCTCGCGCGCCAGCACGCCCCCCAGCACCCCGGCGACGAACAGGTCGCCGTAGCCCAGCGAGATGCTCCCGAACGACTCCGACTGCAGCTGGGGCAGACCACTGCCGGGCGCGGGGGCGGCCGACACGAGCGCGTCGTTGGGCGCCTGCAGCAGGTCGGAGAGCACGAGCCAGACGTCGGCGGCGGCCATCGCCAGGATCCCCAGCTTCAGCCAGCCCGGCGGGGCCACCGCGGCCAGCAGCCAGCCGAGGCTGACACAGCTCAGGGCGCACAGCAGCGTCCCCGCCCCCTCGCCGACGAGCGTCGTGCGATCCAGCCAGGCGAGGAGGAACAGGGGCACGAACAGCAGCGCCAGCCACCAGCGTCCGCCATGGGATGCCCAGCCGAGGGCGAGCGCGGCCAGCAGCGGCACGGCGACGAGCGCCAGCCAGGTCAGCCCGGTGGCGGTGCTGGAGACATAGCGGATGGCGAAGATCACCCCGACGATCGAGGCGATCGGGATCGCCGCCCATGCCGGGCCGGAGAGTCGCTGAAGCCACGCCGGGCGGGGCGGGTGCCGAGGGGCAGCCACCACGCCGGCCTGCACGATCAGGACGGCGGCGTCTGACGGGATGAAGCCGAGGGCCACCCCGTCAGCCTACGCCGCGTCTTCTATGAGCTCGCTAAGAGTGCGACGCGGCGTTGAGGCGCTGCTCGAGCCCGTCCAGCTGGGCGGTGAGCTCGGCCGGCAGCTTGTCGCCGAAGGTCGCCAGGTGCTCGCGCATCTGGGGCAGCTGAGTCAGCCAGCCGTCGGTGTCGACCTCGAGCAGTTTGGCCAACGTCTCCGGGGAGACGTCGAGGCCGTCGATGTCGATCCCGCCCTCGCCGGCCGTCGGCACGAGCCCGATGGCGGTCTCCCGCGCCTGCGTGTCCCCGGTCAGCCGGCCGAAGATCCACGCCAGCACCCGGGAGTTCTCGCCGAACCCGGGCCACATGAACTTGCCGTCGTCGTCCTTGCGGAACCAGTTGACGTAGAACACCTTCGGCATCTGGACGCCGTCGCGCCTGCCGACCGTCAGCCAGTGGTTGAAGTAGTCGCCCATGTGATAGCCGCAGAACGGCAGCATCGCCATCGGGTCGAAACGCAGCTTGCCGACCTCGCCGGCCTGGGCGACGGTCGTCTCCGAGGACATGATCGAGCCGATGAAGGTGCCGTGCTCCCAGTCGCGGGCCTCGTGCACGAGCGGGACCACGGTGGCCCGGCGGCCGCCGAACATGATCGCCGAGATCGGCACGCCCTCGGGGTCCTCCCACTCCTCGGCCATCGACGGACACTGGGCGGCGGGGACGGTGAAGCGGGCGTTGGGATGCGCGGCCGGCTTGTCGGAGTCCGGGGTCCAGTCGTGGCCGTGCCAGTCGATCGCGTGCGCGGGCGGCTCGCCGGTCATGCCCTCCCACCAGATGTCGCCGTCGTCGGTCCGGGCGACGTTGGTGAACACCGTGTCGCGGCTGATCATGTCGATCGCGTTCGGGTTGGTCCGCGCGCCCGTGCCGGGCGCCACGCCGAAGAACCCGGCCTCGGGGTTGACGGCGTAGAGCTGGCCGTCGGAGCCGAACTTCATCCACGCGATGTCGTCGCCGATCGTCTCCACCTTCCAGTCGGGCAGGGTCGGGATGACCATCGCGAGGTTCGTCTTGCCGCACGCGCTCGGGAAGGCGCCGGCGATGTACCTGACCTCGCCCTGGGGCGAGGTCACCTTGAGGATCAGCATGTGCTCGGCCAGCCAGCCCTCGTCACGGGCCATGACCGAGGCGATCCGCAGGGCGAAGCACTTCTTGCCGAGCAGCGCGTTGCCGCCGTATCCCGAGCCGAACGACCAGATCTCCCGCGTCTCGGGGTAATGGACGATGTACTTGTTGTCCGCGTTGCACGGCCACGGCACGTCGGACGCGCCGTCCTCGAGCGGCATGCCGACCGAGTGCACGCAGGGCACGTAATCCCCATCTGTGCCGAGCACATCGAGTGCCGGCTGCCCCATCCGGGTCATGATCCGCATCGAGACGGCGACGTAGGCCGAGTCGGTCAGCTGTACGCCGATGTAGGAGATCGGCGACCCGAGCGGCCCCATCGAGAACGGGACGACATACATCGTGCGCCCGCGCATCGAGCCCTTGAACAGGCCGTCGAGCGTCGCGCGCATCTCGGCGGGCGCCCGCCAGTTGTTGTTGGGCCCGGCGTCGGCCTCGTTCTGCGCGCAGATGAACGTCCGATCCTCGACGCGCGCCACGTCGGCCGGATCCGACAGTGCCCGGTAGGACCCCGGCCGCTTGGTGTCTGAGAGCCGCTCGAAGGTGCCGGCGTCGATCAGCGCCTGAGCAAGCTGGTCGTACTCCTCCGCCGATCCGTCACACCAGTAGATGTCGTCGGGCTGGGTCAGCGCCGCGATTTCCTCCACCCACGCCCGCAGCCCGGGGTGCTCGGTGGTCGCTTGGTGCGTCGGGGCTGTGTTTGCCATTAAGAGGGCACTCCTTGGGTGAAGGAAAAGGTCCGGGAAGCCTACCCGGCAGGCTCACAAACTGCTCACAAAGTGCGCGTCCGTTTTTGTTAGCGCGCACATGACAGCGGGCCTCACCGGCCGATGATCGGCGCCTCAGACGGGCTCGCCGGGATTTTTGCGCGGGACGAGCACGAGGCGCTTGAACTCGGCCACGAGCACGCCGTCCTGGTTGAGCACGCGCGTGTGCACCCGGACGGTGCCGCGATCGGGCTTGGAGCGCGATTCCCTGACGTCAAGCACCTCCGATTCCGCGAACAGCGTGTCGCCGTGGAACACCGGAGCGGGATGGCTGAGCTCCTCGGTGGCGAGGTTGGCGATCGCCTTGCCGCTCACGTCGGAGACGCTCATCCCCAGCGCCAGCGAGTAGACGTAGGGCCCGACGACCACGTTGCGCCCCTGCTGGGACTGCTTGGCGTAGACGTCGTTGATGTGCAGCGGGTGGTGGTTCATCGTGATCAGGCAGAACAGGTGGTCGTCTGACTCGGTGACCGTCTTGGCCGGCCAGTGCTTGTAGACGGCCCCGACCTCGAACTCCTCGAGGTAGCGGCCGTACGGATGCGCGCCGCTGGCCTCGCGGGCCGCCTGATCGGTCTCGACTCCGGGCATGGTTCAAAACTCCTGATCGCGGGCTGCAAAGACGGCAGAGGATGCCAGGGATGCGGGCGATCGGTAGCGTCACAGGTCCACCGAACAGGAGACACCCCTTTGCGAAACCCTCGCGATTTCGGCAAGGCGCTGGCCATCGGCGCCCCCGACCCGATCCTCGAGATTCCCTTCAAGCCGTCGCGGATGATCCACTTTTTGGACTTCTCCAACGAGAAGATGGTAGGCAAGGTGAACGACATCGCGCCGACGGTCGACATCCTGCTGGGCAACCTCGAGGACGCGGTGCCCGTCGATCGCAAGGAGGCCGCGCGCGCCGGCCTGGTCCGGGTGGGCCGGGAGATGGAGCTCGGCGACACCCAGCTGTGGACGCGCGTCAACAGCCTGGAATCGCCGTGGATCCTTGACGACCTGACAACGCTCGTCTCCGAGATCGGCCACAGGCTCGACGTGATCATGGTCCCCAAAGTCGAGGGGCCCTGGGACATCCACTACATCGACCGACTCCTCGCCCAGCTCGAGGCCAAGGCCGGGCTGGATCGTCCGATCCTCGTCCACGCCCTGCTCGAGACCGGGCTGGGCGTGGTCAACGTGGAGGAGATCGCCGCCGCCAGCCCCCGCATGCAGGGGATGAGCCTGGGGCCCGCCGACCTGGCCGCCAGCCGGCGGATGAAGACCACGCGGGTCGGCGGAGGCCATCCCGGCTACCGGGTGATCAACGATCCCGACCCCGCCAGTCCGGACGCGCCGCGCGCCACCGCCCAGCAGGATCCGTGGCATTACACGCTCGCCCGCATGGTCGACGCCTGCACGAGCGCCGGAATCCTCCCCTTCTACGGCCCCTACGGCGACATCAAGGACGTGGAGGGCTGCGAGGCCCAGTTTCGGGCGGCATTCCTGCTCGGCTGCGTCGGTACGTGGTCGCTGCACCCGGTGCAGATCGCCATCGCCAAGAAGGTGTTCAGCCCCGATCCCGCGGAGGTGCTGTTCGCCAAGAAGGTGCTCGAGGCGATCCCCGACGGCCGCGGCGTGCACATGATCGACGGCAAGATGCAGGACGACGCCACCTGGAAGCAGTGCAAGGTGATGGTCGAGCTGGCCGAGATGCTGGCCGGCAAGGACCCCGAACTGGCCGAGGCGTACGGATTCGCCCGCGCCGCCGCGTAGGATCTCCTGCGCCGATGCGCATCTCCGCTAAAGCTGACTACGCCGTCCGGGCGGTGGCCGAACTGGCCGCTGCCGACGGCGAGAAACCGGTCAAGGCGGAGCGGATCGCCACCGCACAGGGCATTCCCCTCAACTTCCTGGAGAACATCCTCGGTGAGCTGCGCCACGCCGGCGTGGTCCGCAGCCACCGCGGCGCCGAGGGCGGCTTCCGCCTGGCCAAGCCGGCCGAGCAGGTCACCGTCGCCGACGTGATCCGCGCCGTCGAGGGCCCGCTCGCCAGCGTCCGCGGCGGGCCGCCGGAGGACGCCAGCTACAACGGCGCCGCCAGCGTCCTGCCGCAGGTATGGATCGCAGTGCGCGTCAACCTGCGCCGCGTGATGGAGCGGGTGACGGTCGCCGACATCGCCAACGGCAAGTTGCCCGCGGTGGTGACGAAGCTGACCGAGGACGAGGGCGCCTGGGTCACGCGCTGAGGCGCGACTCGGCGGCGGGCGAGGCCTCAGCCCTCGGAGGCGTCGAAGGCGGCGCCGGCCGGCACCGAGCTTGGCTCGCGGGTGACGTCGCCGCGCAGCGCCGGCTCGACGGCCACCCCGGCCGGTGGACGGACGTAGACGATGTCGCCGTCAGCGAGTTCGAGCTCCTCCGCCTGGGCGCGCGTGAGCTGAGCCGAGGCCTCCGCGCCGTCGGGCAGTACCAGCTGGACGCGCACCTCGAAGCCGAGGTGGACCACGCGGCGGGCCAGCGCCTCAATCGTGCCCTCGTCGCGCGTGAGCGAGATCTTGAAGTCGTGTGGGCGCACGAGCTGCCCGCCGACCCGGCTGACCGGACCGACGAAGCTCATCACGAAGTCGGTTGCCGGGCGGTCGTAGATCTCCCGCGGCGAGCCGACCTGCTCGATCGCGCCGGCGCTCATGACGGCGATCCGGTCGGAGACCTCCATCGCCTCCTCCTGATCGTGGGTGACGAGCACGGTCGTCGTGCCCTGCTCATCGTGCAGCCGCCGCAACCAGGCGCGCAGCTCGGCGCGCACGACCGCGTCCAGGGCGCCGAACGGCTCGTCGAGCAGCAGAACCTTGGGGGCCACGGCAAGCGCCCGGGCAAGCGCCATGCGCTGGCGCTGGCCGCCCGACAGCTGCGAGGGGCGCTGCTCGGCCCACTTCGCCAGGCCGACGAGCTCGAGCAGCTCGTCGACGCGCTGACGGATCTCCGTCTTCGGGCGCTTGCGGATCTGCAAGCCAAAGGCGACGTTGTCGCGCACGCTCATGTGCGTGAACGCCGCGTAGTGCTGGAACACGAACCCGATGCCCCGCTTCTGGGGAATGACGTGGCTGACGTCGACGCCGTCGATGCCCACCGTGCCGGCGTCGGGCGTCTCAAGGCCGGCGATGATCCGCAGCAACGTCGATTTGCCAGACCCGGAGGGCCCCAGCAGGGCGGTCAGCGAGCCCTCCGGTACCTCCAGCGAGACGTCCTGCAGGGCGGTGAAGTCCCCGAAGTGCTTAGAGACGGAATTGATGTCGATTCTCATGAGGTCCCTTGTCTGCGGGGTGAAAGGACGGTCATCACGAGCAGCACCACGAGCGAGATCACGGCCAGCTCGGTGGCCGCCGCATAGGCGGAGCTGGTCGCGCCCGCGCCGAAGTCCTGGTCGTTGCGCGAGTAGACGAGCAGCGGCAGCGTCAGCGTCTGGCCCGCGACCAGCGAGGAGACGACGAGCACGGCGCCGATCTCGCCCAGCGCGCGCGCCGTGGAGAGGATCACGCCGTAGGCCACCCCCCAGCGGATCGAGGGCAGCGTGATCCGCCAGAACGTCTGCCAGGAGGAGGCACCGAGCGTGGCGGCCGCCTGCTCCTGCTCGTCGCCGACCTCGCGCAGCACGGGCGTCACCTCGCGCACGACGAACGGCAGCGAGACGAACACCGTGGCCAGCACCATGCCCGGCACCGCGTAGATGATCCGCACGCCGTGTCCGGAGAAGAACGTGCCAAACCAGCCATGGATTCCGTAGACGAGGGTGAGCGCCAGGCCGATGACGATCGGCGAGACGAGGAACGGCAGGTCGATGAGCGCGTCGAGCACCGCCGTCGCACGGCCGCGCCGGCGCGCGAGCAGGAGCGCGGCCCCGACCCCGAAGACCGTGTTGAGCGGCACCGCGATGACCGCCATCAGCAGTGACAGCCACAGGGCGCTGACCGCCGCCGGGGTCGTCATGTAGCCCCAGGCGACGCTCCACCCGTGCTCGAAGGTCTTGAAGAACACCACCACCACGGGCAACAGCAACAGCAGCAGCAGGTAGAGCAGGGCGATCGTGCGCAGCGACCACCTGGCCCGAGGAGTGATCGTCATCCCGCCTCCCCCACGCGACCTCCCAGCCTGCGGATGGCCACGAGCACGAGCAGCGAGAGCACGATCAGCACCAGCGACAGCGAGGCGGCCGCCTTGGGAGCGTCGGACTCGATGTCGGCGAAGATCACGATCGAGGCGATCTGGACCTTGCCCAGGATCAGCACGAGCGAGCCGATCTCGCCGACCGAGCGCGCGAACGACAGCGCCGCGCCGGAGAGGATCGCCGGGCGCAGCGCGGGCAGGATGACCCGCCGGAAGGTGATCCAGTTCGACGCCCCGAGCGAGGCCGCGGCCTCCTCGACCTCGTGGTCGAGCTCGAGCAGCACCGGCTGCACGGAGCGCACCACGAACGGCAGCGTGACGAACAGCAGCGCCACCACGACCACCCCGCGGGTGTAGGCGATGTGGATCCCGAACGGGCTGTCGGGCCCATAGAGGGCCAGCAGCGTCAGCCCGGCGACGATCGTCGGCAGCGCGAACGGCAGGTCGATCAGGGCGTTGACGATCCGCTTGCCGGGAAACTCGTCACGGACGAGCACCCAGGCGACGATCGTCCCCATCACGCCGCCGATCAACGCCACCAGCAGCGAGGCCACGAGCGTGATCGCCAGCGCCCGCAGGACGGTGGCGTTGGTCACCGACTGCCAGAACGCCGACGGACTCTGTCCGAGCGCCTTGACGGCGACCGCCGCCAGCGGGATCAGCACGATCACGCTCAGATAGAGCATGGCCACGCCCATCCCGAGATGGCCGCTCCCGGCGCCCCGGGCGCGCGATTTCGCGCGCCCGGGCAACCGGCTGCGAGACCCCACGGCCGGAGCCGCGGCGGATGCGCTAGCTGGCGGCAGTGGGCACCCCCGCCGCCTGCTCGATCTTGATGATCGACCCCTTGGCGGGATCGAAGAACTCGTCCTTGATCTTGCTCCAGCCGCCGAGCGAGTCGATCGTGAACAGCTGCGGTGGCGTCGGGAACTGCGACTTGAACTTGGCGGCCACCGCCTTGTCCACCGGGCGGTAGCCCTGTTGTGCCCAGATCGTCTGGCCGGCGGGCGACCACTGGTACTTGAGGAACGCGTTGGCCTGCGTCGCGTGCGAGGTCTTGGCGGTGACCGCGATCGGCGTCTCGATCAGCAGCGTCTGCTTGGGGATCACGTAGCTGATCTTGTCGCCGGCCTTCTCGGCGGCGATCGCGTCTGACTCGTAGTCGAGCAGGACGTCGCCCTTGCCGCTGGTGAACGTCTGCAGCGCCGAGCTGGCGGCGGCGGGCTGCACGGAGACGTTCTTGGTCAGCAGCGTCTTGATGTAGGCGAGCGCCTGGGCGGGCGACTTGCCCTGCTTGAGCTCGGCCCCGTAGCCGGCCATGATGTTCCACCGCGCGCTGCCCGAGGTGGCGGGGTTGGGCGTGATCACGTCCACGCCCTTCTCGATCAGTTGATCCCAGCCGGTGATGTGCTTGGGATTGCCCTTGCGCACGACGAACACGACGACCGAATCCGACGACATGCCCTTCTCCGGGTTGGCGTCCCAGTTCGAGGCCACGATCTTGTCCTTGACCAGCCGGGTCATGTCCGGCGTCGTCGAGAACGCCACGACGTCGGCCGGCTGGCCGGAGTCCACGGCGCGGCTCTGCGAGCCCGAGGCGGCGAACGACGACGAGAAGCCCACGCCCTTGCCGGCGGGCGTCTGCGCAAACGCGTCCGTCAGTGCCCCGTAGGCCTTCTTCGGGGTCGAGTAGCCGACCAGCGCCAGCTGGGTCTTGGCCGAGCCGCCGCTGGCGCCCGAGGCGCCGCTGCCGCTGGCGCCCGTGCCCGTCGCAGCGTCGGAGGACCCGCCGCATCCGGCCACCGCCAATGCGGCGACAGCCAGCGTTGCCGGGACAGCGAGCCACTGCGCGCGCCCGAGATCACGTCGTTTGATCATCGATTCCTTATACCTGAGTTAGTCGATTGGGTTTAGCGATATTACAACGTACCCGACTAACTGGACGAACTTGGTTTGAATCTCGTTCTCCGGCACGTCCGCTAGGGTCCCGCGCCGCCCATGCCGGCGCCCCACTCCCACGCCGACGATCCTCGCCCGCCGCGCCTGCGCTCGGTGCTGTACATCCCGGGCGCCAACGAGCGCGCGCTCGAGAAGGCGCGCGACCTGCCCGCCGACGCGCTGATCCTCGATCTCGAGGACGCCGTCGCCGCCGAGGCCAAGGCCGAGGCCCGCAAGCGGGTGTGCGCTGCGGTGGCGTCGGGCGTCTACGGGGAGCGAACGGTCACGATCCGTGTCAACAGCATCGGCACCGAATGGCACGCCGACGACATGCGGGCGGCCGGCGCGGCCGGGCCGGCGGCGGTCGTCGTCCCCAAGGTCGGCTCCGGGGCCGACGTGCTCGGCATCGAGCAGGCGCTGCGCGCCGCCAACGCGCCCGAGGACACGCGGATCTGGGCGATGCTCGAGACGCCGGCGGCGGTGCTCGGCGCCACCGAGATCGCCGCCGCCAGCGGGCGTCTCTCGGTCCTGGTGATGGGCACCAACGATCTCGCCTCAGAGCTCTACGCCGAGCTGGCCCCCGGCCGCTCGACCCTGCAGACGAGCCTGGGCATGTGCCTGCTGGCCGCCCGGGCGGCGGGCAAGGCGATCGTGGACGGGGTCTACAACGACGTGCGCGATCCTGAGGGATTCGAGGCGGAGTGCCGCCAGGGACGGCAGCTCGGCTTCGACGGAAAGACCCTGATCCACCCCAGCCAGGTGGAGCCGTGCAACCGGGTCTTCACCCCGTCAGCCGACGAGGTGACGCATGCTCATCGGGTGATCGACGCCTTCCGCGAGGCGCAGGCGGCGGGCCGCGGGGTCGCCACCGTCGACGGCAAGCTGATCGAGAGCCTCCACGTCGCCGACGCCCGGCGGGTGCTGGCGATGGCCGACGGTTAGGCGCCGGGCGCCGCGGGTCCCGAGAGCCGGCGGCGCGCCGACGCGGTGAGCGGCCGGTAGCGCCGCCCGCCCCGATCGCGATACCACGCGCGATCCGGGTTGGCCCGCGGAATGCCGGCGTCGCGCAGGGGCCCGGTCAGGGGGCGGTACCACGTCGTCACCGGGATCGCGTCGACCACGTGGACGAGGTCGGGACGCGCCGGGGCGGGCAGGCGCTCGAGCGCGTCGCCGATCGAGCGGGCGTCAAGCGAGTGACCGGGGCGCAGCGTCACGGCGGCGACAACCAGCTCGGACTGCCGGCGGGCAAGGGCGAGCCCGTAGGCGACCGCCAGGTCGACGGCGGGCAGCTCGCCGAGGGCATCGCGGATCGGCGCGCTGTAGACGGGCCCGGCGGCAGCGCGGATCACATCGCGGGCGCTGTCCAGGCGCCAGTAGTCGCCATCGGTGTCGCGGCGGAACAGGTCACCCGTCGACAGCCAGGCGTCGTCACGCGCGAACACCCCGCGCAGCGGAGTGGTGGCGATCGTGTCGACCGTCCGCGCCCGGGCGAGGAGGATCCCCACCTCGTCGGTTCCGCACTCGCGCACGAAGCCGTCGTCGCCGAGCGCCAGCTGTCCGTGTTCGGCGTCGTAGGCGCCGAGGCGGACCTCGGGGCTGCCGGGCAGCCGGCGGCCCATCGCCCCCGGCTTGGCGTCACGCAGGTTGACGAGCACGGCGCCGGTCTCGGTCGAGGCGTAGAACTCGACCACCCGGGCGGGGGCAAAGCGCCGCTGCACCCGCCGCCACAGGTTGGGCGGCATGCCCGAGCCGATGAACAGGCGCACCGGGTGATGGCGCTCACCCGGCTGCGGGGGCGCCTCGACGAGGTCGTGCAGCAGCGTCCACGTGTACGAGGTGACCGTCACCCCGTAGCGACGGACCTCCTCCCAGAACGTCGCCGGCTCAAAGCGCGACGCCATCGCCAGGCGCGCGCCGCCGGCGATCGCCGCACCAACACTCACCATCAGCCCCGACGGGTGATATAGGGGGGTCACGCTGTAGACGGTGTCGGCCACGGAGAGCGCGGCCGAGGAGGCCGTGCCCAGCGCCGAGGTCACCCAGCGCGCGTTGGTGATGCGGCTCATGCGCACGTTGTCGCCGTCGCCGGTGAAGAGGATGAACGCCAGGTCGCCGGCCTTGCCCGGGTTGGGCCGGTACCACTTGGGCATCCGGACCTTGCGCGGGTCGATCTGCTCCATGTCGGCGGCCAGTGGCAGACCCAGCTCCCGCGGGCCCCCGCCGCCGCCGAGCACGAACGTATGGACGGTTGCGATGCCGGCAGCCTGATCGGCTCGCTCGGGGTCGGCGATGATCCGCCGCACCATCCCGACCTCGGCCTCGCGCTCGGTGTTGCCGTCGGGGCGCAGGAGCACCGCCACCGCCCCCAGCCGGCTGAGCGCCGTCACCACGGCCAGCGCGCTCGGACGCGAGCCCATGAGCACCCCGACGTGCTCGCCCTGGCGCACGCCGATGTGGATCAACCCGCGCACGACGTTGTCGATGCGCTCGTTGACGTCACGGGCGCTGTGGGCCCGATCCTCGAATAGGAACAGGATCTCGGCCGGGGCGCGTCGCATGCGCTCCTCCACCAGCAGCCCGAGCGAGATCCGCGTCCCCGGCTGCACCTGTTCCAGGCGGGCCAGCCGCGGCAGCGCGCCCGCCGCCTCGCGGCCCAGCTGGCGGACCCCGCGCGTCGTCCGCCGCGCGGCTCCGACCACCGAACGGGCCATGCCGTCGCCGACCGCGCCGGCCAGCTCGATCCCGTAGCTCAAGCGGTTACGCACGTCCGGGAGGAGCTCGACGTCGGGATCGTCGGGCACCTGGGTGACGCCCGCGGGCGGAGCGTCATCGTCGCGGTCGCGCCAGCGGACCCAGCCGGCGATGGTCGGCCACGTGATCTCGTTCGACGTCGAGCCGACGACGAGGCCGAAATGGCCGGCATGCAGCGCCAGCTCGTAGACGTCGGCGCGTGGGGCGGCCAGGCGAATCGCCCGCACCCCTGCGGCGGGCGCAATCTCGTCGACGGTGCCGACGACCGACAGGATCGGGGTTTCCACGTCGGCCAGCGTGAGCAGGCGGTCATCGACGGTGAACCCACCCTCGAGCAGCCGGTTGTGGTCGATGAACTGGCTGAGGAACTCGGCCAGTGCGGGGCCCGGCCAGGCCACCCAGCCGTCGGCCTCGAGGAAGCGCCGCTGGCCCTCGCGCGGGAGCAGCGCCTCACGATCGTGGAGTTGGCGGATGAAGTCGATGCGGTTGCGCACCGACTTGACGGGATCGAGCAGGGCAAAGCCGTTGCGGCTTGCCCACGCCGGGAATCCGCCCCCGCGGAAGATCCCATGGGCGATCAGGTTCGCCAGGCCGGAGGCCAGGTTCTCGGGGAGTCCGAGGGGCATGCCCTGGCGGGTGTCGACGGGGCTGCCGAAGGTCACCAGCGAGGCCAGGCCGTCGTTGCGGCGGTAGGCGGCCACCTGGTAGCAGAACATCCCGCCCTGGGAGTAGCCACAAAGGTGCACGTCGCGGCCGGTCCGCTCGCGCACGGTGTCGACGGCGTCCGAGACGGCGATCACATGATCGGCGAGCGTGCGCTCCAGCCCGCCCTCGACGTGCTCGGGGGAGCCGAAGTCGACCACCCACGGATCGGCGCCGTGGTCGTGCAGGGTCGTGACCGCGCTCGTGGCCGGCGAGACGTCGTAGATCTCGGCGGCCAGCATCATCGGCGGCACGAGCAGGACGGCCGGACCGGCGTTGCTCGGACGGTCGCCGTTCTCGGCGGCCGGCGGGTAGTAGTGGCGTAGGCGGTAGACGCGGTGCTCGGCCGCCACCTCGTAGGGCGAGGGCTCCTCCTCGGTGTCGAGACCGCCAAAGCGGGCCACCTCGAGCGCGTTCTGGGCGGCCGCACCCAGGCGGCCGACGGGAGCGGTGATCCGCTTGGGCAGCCGTGGCACGCCGCCTATCTTCGCTCAAAGCACGGCGTCAGCGCCACCCCCCGCCCGGTATTGTCGATGGTGTGACTGCATTGAACCTGGAGACGGTGGATTGCGAGCGCGTCGACGGAGTGGCGTGGGTGACGCTCAACCGGCCCGACGCGCTGAACGCCTGGATCCGCCAGCTGGGGGACGACCTCCAGGCCGCCCTCGACACGGCGGCCGATGATCCGGAGGTCCGAGCGATCGTGCTCACCGGGGCGGGCCGGGCATTCTCCTCGGGCGCCGACCTCAAGGCCGGCGGCGAGCTGCAGCGGGAGGGTGGCAGCTTCGACGTGCTGACGCCACTGCGCGAGGTCTACAACCCGGCGATCCTCCGTGTCCGCACGGTGCCCAAGCCGGTGATCGCCGCCGTCAACGGACCCGCCGTCGGCATCGGCTGCTCGCTGGCGCTGGCCGCCGATCTCGTGGTCGCGGCCCGCTCGTCCTACTTCCTGCTGGCCTTCGTCAACATCGGCCTGGGGCTCGACGGCGGCGCCTCGCAGAGCCTGACGGCGCGCATCGGCCATGCCCGGGCGATGGAGATGGCGATGCTCGGCGAGCGGATCGGCGCCGAGCAGGCCCTGGACTGGGGAATGGCCAACCGCGTCGTCGACGACGAGCAGCTGCGCCCCGCCGTGACCGAGCTTGCCCAGCGCCTGGCCGCCGGCCCGCCCGGCTCCTACGCGACGATCAAGCGCACGATCAACGCCTGCACCTACGAGGGCTTCGCCGAGAACCTCGACCTCGAGGCCCAGCTCCAGCAGGAGCGAGCGGACTCCAAGGATTTTATGGAGGGCGTCGTGTCCTTCGTGCAGAAGCGCCCGCCCAACTTCACGGGGGAGTAACCATGAACCTCGCCCAGACGGTCCTCGACGCCGGCCAGGAAGATCCTGACCACGTCGCGGTCAAGCTCGACGACGCCGAGCTCAGCTACAAGATGCTCGACGGCGCGACCGCCCACATGGTCGGGCTGCTGCGCGAGCACGGCGTCAAGCCGGGCGATCGCGTGGGGATCATGCTCCCCAACGTCCCGTACTTCCCCGTCTGTTACTACGGGATCCTGCGCGCCGGGGCGATCGTCGTGCCGATGAACGTCCTGCTCAAGAAGCGCGAGGTCGGCTACTACCTCTCTGACCCCGAGGCCAAGCTGCTGATCGCCTGGGGTGACTTCGCCGAGGGCGCGCAGACCGGTGCCGACGAGGCCGGGGCCGAGTGCCTGCTGGTCAAGCCCGGCGAGTTCGAGAGCGTCGTGGGCGCTGCCGATCCGGTCACCGAGGTCGCAGACACCGGGGACGGAGACACCGCGGTCATCCTCTACACCTCGGGCACCACCGGTCAGCCCAAGGGCGCGGAGCTCTCCAACGCCAACCTGGCGCGCAACGCGGAGGCCTCACGGGGCCTGTTCGGGCTGGGCTCCGAGGCCGTCGTGCTGGGCGCACTGCCGCTGTTTCACACCTTCGGCCAGACGTGCGGGATGAACGCCACCCTCGGCGGCGGCGGGACGCTCACCCTGATCCCCCGCTTCGATCCGGCCAAGGCCCTGGAGATCATCCAGCGCGACGAGGTCAACGTCTTCCAGGGCGTGCCCACCATGTACGGCGCGATGCTGCACCTCGACAATCGCGATGACTACGACGTCAGCTCGCTCAAGGTGTGCGCCTCCGGCGGCTCGGCGATGCCGGTGGAACTGATGCGCGGCTTCGAGGATGCGTTCGGGTGCAAGGTGCTCGAGGGCTACGGGCTGTCGGAGAGCTCGCCGGTGGCTTCCTTCAACCACCCCGACCGCGAGCGCAAGCCAGGATCGATCGGCACCCCGATCGAGGGCGTGGAGATGAAGGTCGTCGACGATGACAGCAACGAGGTGGACCAGGGTGAGGTCGGCGAGATTCTCATCAAGGGTCACAACGTGATGAACGGCTACTGGAACCGCGAAGACGCAACGGCCGAGACGATCGTCGACGGCTGGCTGCATACCGGCGACATCGGCAAGGTCGACGAGGACGGCTACTTCTTCATCGTCGACCGCAAGAAGGAGATGATCATCCGCGGCGGCTACAACGTGTACCCGAGGGAGATCGAGGAGGTGCTCTACGAGCATCCCGACGTCCGCGAGGCCGCAGTCCTCGGCATCCCGTCCGACGAGTACGGCGAGGAGGTGGCGGCCGCCGTGGCGCTCAAGGACGGCGCTTCGACGTCGCCCGAGGAGCTGCGCAGCTACGTCAAGGATCAGGTCGCCGGATACAAGTACCCGCGCAAGGTGTGGCTCGTCGACGATCTGCCCAAGGGCCCGACCGGCAAGATCCTCAAGCGCGAGATCGAGCCGCCCGCCGACGCGTGAGCGTCATGGTTCGCCCGGCCACCCCGGGAGACGCCGAGCAGATCTATGGCTTCGTGCGCGAGCTGGCCGAGTACGAGCGCGCGCCCGAGCAGGTCACCGGCACCGTCGAGATGCTCGGCGAGGCGCTGTTCGGATCACATCCCGCCGCCGAGGCGCTGATCGCCGAGGTGGACTCAGAGCCGGTGGGCTTCGCCCTCTTTCACGGCACCTTCTCGACTTGGGAGTGCGCCCCCGGCCTGTGGCTGGAGGACCTCTACGTGCCGCCCCGGCACCGGCGGGTCGGCGCCGGCGGCGCCCTGTTGCGCGCGCTGGCGCAGATCGCCGTCGAGCGCGGCTGCCGGCGGCTGGAATGGCACGCACTCGACTGGAATGACCTGGCGCTCGGCTTCTACGAGCGGCTCGGCGCCGAGCGGCTGTCGGCGTGGGAGCTGCACCGCCTCAGCGGCGAAGCGCTGGCGCGGGTCGCCGGCGCACCCCGGGAAGTAGAGAAGCCCCACCGAGGCGGGGCTTCTCCGTAGCAGGCCTATAAGCCGGATCTTGTCGAGAGCAGTCATCCATCTTCGCGGCCTACCCGGACCTTGGCGGGTCACCTACGAACGGTCCTGCTTGGCCTAGCATCAGGTGGGGTTTACCTGGCCGCCGCGTCACCGCGACGCCGGTGCGCTCTTACCGCACCATTTCACCCTTACCGGCCTGGGACTCTGCAGCGGCCCCAGGCTTAGGCGGTGTCTTTTCTGTGGCACTTTCCCGCGGGTTTCCCCGGGTCGGCGTTACCGACCACCTTGCCCTGTGATGTCCGGACTTTCCTCGAAGGTTCATACCTCCGCGACTGCTCAGCCTGCGCGAGCCAGCATAGCGCCGACGCCGAGATATTCTGCGACCATCGACGCGATCAGGGTTCCCGAGCGGGTCTACGACGTCTACGTCTTCGACCTGGACGGGACCATCTATCTCGGCGACGAGCTGCTGCCGGGAGCCAAGCGGCTGATCGAGCAGCTGCGCGGGCGGGCCCGGGCGGTCCGCTTCATCTCCAACAATCCGACCCGGGATCCGCAGCAGTACGCCGAGAAGCTGGCGCGGCTCGGACTGCCCACCCCGGCGCCGGAGGTCGTCACCACGACGGTCGCGACCACCCGATGGCTGCTCGACAACGAGCCCGGGACGGTGGTGTTCCCGATCGGCGAGCCCCCGCTCGTGAACGCCCTGCGCGACGCCGGGATCCGGATGTCGTCAGACCCGGCGCAGATCGACATCGTGATCGCCAGCTATGACCGGGGATTTGACTACGCCAAGCTCCAGATCGCCTTCGACGCGATCTGGTTTCACAAGCGCGCGAGGCTGATCGCCACCAACCCCGACCGCTTCTGTCCCCTCCCCGGCGGGCGCGGCGAGCCCGATTGCGCGGCGATCACGGCGGCGATCGAAGCCTGCACGCAGACGCAGGCGGTGGCGATCCTCGGCAAGCCCCACCGGGCGATGCTCGACACGGCGCTGGCCGGACTGGACGTCGCCCCGGCGGACTGCGTCATCGTCGGCGACCGCGTGAGCACCGACATCCGGATGGGCCGGGACGCCGGGATGGCGACCGCGCTCGTCCTCACCGGCGAGACCGGGCCGGATGACCTGGCAGCGCTGGATCCGGGCGAGCGGCCGGCGATCGTCCTCGACCGCATCGACCGGCTGCTGCCGGCGCACATCTGGTCGGAATTGGGGTGGCGCGAGCCCGCTCCGGAGATAGGCTGACACCGTGCCCGAGCCCCGCCGTCCCACGGCCGACATGCTGATCGACGTCGATCGGCTCCTGCGCGCCTATCACGACGAGCACCCCGATCCGGAGAATCCCGCGCAGGCGGTGTCCTTCGGGACCTCGGGGCACCGCGGGACCTCGCTGGCCGGGACCTTCACCGAGGACCACATCGTCGCCATCAGCGCCGCGATCGCCCGGTACCGCGCCGGCCAGGACATCACCGGGCCGCTCTACATCGGCCGCGACACCCACGCGCTGTCGGCGCCGGCGTGTCGCACGGCGGTCGAGGTGCTCGTCGCCCACGGCGTCCGGGTGGCCGTCGACGCCGCCGACGGTTACACGCCGACCCCGGCGATCTCGCACGCGATCCTCACCCACAACGCCGACAGCAGCGCCGGCGACACGGCCGACGGGATCGTCATCACCCCGTCGCACAACCCGCCGAGCGACGGCGGCTTCAAGTACAACCCGCCGCACGGCGGGCCGGCCGACACCGACGTCACCCGCCAGATCCAGGACGCCGCCAACCAGCTGCTGCGCTCCGGGCTGGGCGCGGTCAAGCGTCTCGACTACGACGAGGCGATCACCCGCGCCGACCGCCACGACTTTCGCTCCGCCTATGTCGACGAGCTCGGCCAGGTCGTCGACCTCGAGCTGATCGCCGGCTCGGGCATCCGCATGGGCGTCGACCCGCTGGGCGGCGCGAGCATCGCCTACTGGCAGGCGATCGCCGACCGGTACGGGCTAGACCTGGAGGTCGTCAACAACCAGATCGACCCGACGTTCGCGTTCATGCCGCTCGACCACGACGGCAAGATCCGGATGGACTGCTCCTCGCCGGATGCGATGGCCGGCCTGATCTCGCTCAAGGACCGCTTCGACGTCGCCTTCGCCAATGACCCCGACGCCGACCGCCACGGGATCGTCACCCCGAGCGGCGGGCTGATGAACCCCAACCATTACCTGGCGGCCGCGATCAGCTACCTGCTCGGCGACGCGCGCGAGTTCCCCGCTGACGCCGGCGTCGGCAAGACGATGGTCTCGAGCAGCATCATCGACCGGGTCGTCGACGGCCTGCACCGGCGCCTGCACGAGGTCCCGGTCGGCTTCAAGTGGTTCGTGCCGGGCCTGCTGGAGGGCACGCTCGCGTTCGGCGGCGAGGAGAGCGCCGGCGCCAGCTTCCTGCGCCGCGACGGGCGAGCCTGGAGCACCGACAAGGACGGGCTGATCATGTGCCTGCTGGCCGCCGAGATGACCGTCCGCGACGGCCGCGATCCCGCGCAGCGCTATGCCCAGCTGACCGAGCGCTACGGCAATCCGGTCTACCGCCGCGTCGACGCGCCCGCCACCGCCGAGCAGAAGCGCGTGCTCGCCGGGCTCTCTCCGGCCGACGTGACCGCCTCGGAGCTGGCCGGCGAGCCGATCGACGAGGTGCTGACGCAGGCGCCCTCCGGCGGGGCGCTGGGCGGCGTCAAGGTGGTGACGCGCAGCGGCTGGTTCGCCGCCCGGCCCTCGGGCACCGAGGACGTCTACAAGCTCTACGCCGAGAGCTTTCAGGGGCCCGAGCATCTGGAGCGGATCCTCAAGGAGGCCCAGCAGGTGGTGGACTCCGCGCTCGGAAGCTGAACGCCGGCTCGTGAGGGTCGCCGTCTTCACCCGCGAGTTCCCGCCGGCCGTCTACGGCGGCGCCGGCGTGCACGTCGAATATCTCGTGCGCGAGCTCTCCCGCCTCGACGACGTGACCGTGCATGCCTGGGGGGTCGGCGACGTGCCCCACGAGGCGTGGGACATCCTGGCCGGCCCCGAGCCGCACCTGGCGGCGCTGCGCGCGCTCTCGATCGACCTGAGCATGGCCGCCCGGGCCGAGGGCACCGAGATCGTCCACACCCACACCTGGTACGCCAACCTCGGGGGCCATCTGACCAAGCTCCTCTATGGCGTCCCCCATGTCGCCACCGTGCATTCGCTCGAGCCGCTGCGACCGTGGAAGGCCGAGCAGCTCGGCGGCGGCTACGCGGTCTCCTCGTGGGCCGAGAAGACCGCGCTCGAGGCCGCCGACGCCGTGATTGCGGTGTCGCAGAGCACCCGGCGTGACATCCTCGCCGCCTACCCGGCGATCGATCCCGCCCGGATCCACGTCATCTACAACGGGATCGACGCCGAGCAGTACGCGCCGGACCCGGGGGTCGACGTGCTCGAACGCCACGGCGTGCGGCCGGACCGCCCGTCGGTGGTGTTCGTGGGACGGATCACGCGCCAGAAGGGCGTCGCCCACCTGCTGCGCGCCGCCCGGGACTTCGATCCGGACGCCCAGCTGGTCCTGTGCGCCGGATCGGCCGACACGCCCGAGCTCGGCGCCGAGGTCCAGGCGCTCGTCGACGAGCTGCGGGCCACCCGCGAGGGGGTGGTGTGGATCGAGCAGATGCTGCCCAAGCCCGAGGTCATCCAGCTGATCAGCCACGCCACGGTGTTCGCCTGCCCGTCGATCTACGAACCGCTGGGGATCGTCAATCTCGAGGCGATGGCCTGCGAGGCCGCCGTCGTCGCCACCGCCACCGGCGGCATCGTCGAGGTGGTGCAGGATGGTGAGACCGGGCTGCTCGTGCCGATCGAGCCCGGCGACGACCGCACCGGCGAGCCGCGCGAGGTACAGCGCTTCGCCGCCGATTTCGCCGAGCGGGTCAACGCCCTCCTGCGCGATCCCGGCCGCGCCGCATCGATGGGCCGGGCCGGCCGCCGGCGGGCGATCGAGCAGTTCGGCTGGGCGGCGATCGCCGAGCAGACCGCGGCGCTCTATGACAGCCTGATCTGACCGTTTCGCGGGGTGCCGCCGGGCGGGCCGTCCTCCCATGCCGATCACCCGCTCTCTCTCACCCGACACGCTCGCGTCCCGGACGGCGATGGTGGCCGATCAGCGCGCCCATCCGGTGGTCCAGACGCTGTTGCGGCGGCGCTTCGAGGGTTCGCGTCCCGGCGCGCGGACCGACGATCGCCGCGTGGCGCTGGTGATCGAGGGCGGAGCGATGCGGGGCGTCGTCTCCGCCGGGATGGCCTCGGCGCTTGACCAGCTCGGACTGCGCGACGCCTTCGACGAGGTCCACGGTGCCTCGGCGGGCGCGTTCAACGGCGCCTTCTTCATGGCCGGACAGGCGGCGTACATGACCTCCCTGTACTGGCGCGGCTTCGGCGACCCGCGATTCGTCAGCCTCCGGCGAGCGCTGCGGGGCGAGGGGCCGGCGTTCGACATGGATTACGTGGTCGACGGCATCTGGGCGCGGGGCCGGCCGCTGCGCATGGACGTGCTCCTGGAGAGCGCGGCCGAGCTGCACTGCACGGCCACCGACGCCGATACGGCGGAGATCGTCGACCTCGCTCCCCTGCGCTCCGCCGAGGAGGTGCGGTGCGCATTGCGCGCGTCGGCGCGCCTGCCGTGGCTGGCTGGACAGCCGGTCGCGTTCCGGGGCCGCCGGCTGCTGGACGCGACACTGGCCGAGGCGATCCCGGTGCAGGCCGCGCTGACGACCGCCACCGACGTGCTCGTGCTGCAGACACGGCCCGAGGGCGTGGAGCACAGCGGCCTATCGGGACCGGTGGGGCTGCTCACCGACCGCTACCTGCGCACGATCAACCCCGGTCTCGTGCACCTGCGGCGCACCCGCTCGGAGCGCTATGACAAGCTCAGCGCGTGGCTCGCCCGCCGGGCGGTGGAGTCCGCCTCGCCCGCCGCGCCCGGCGCCGACGCCGGCCGGCCCGCGATCTGCGTCATCCGCCCCCCCGCCGAGACCACGACCATCAGCCAGCTCGAGTACCGCAACGAGGCGCTGCAGGTGGCGGGCAGCGAGGGCCTGCGGGCGGCGTGGATGGCCGTCGAGGGCGAGGATCCCGAGGTGCTCGACGTGCTGCGCGGCTACCCGAGCGGTCCCGCGCGCGCTCTCGAGCCCGAGACGCCGGAGCAGCTGCAACGCGCCCTGGACGGCGCCCGCTGAGGCCGAGTCCGGGCACCGCGGACCCCGAACCTGTAACGAGTGTTACGTAAACGGGGTACGTCGGGCAGTGTTGCCCTTCCGCCGCCAACGCTCCCTCAAGCGGCGCATCGTCGATGCGCTGACAAAATCCTCGAAGCGCAAGCCCGCGCTGCGCTCCGCGGCCGCCGCGGTCGACCAGAAATGGGCCCGCTCGTGGCTGGCCGGCGTCGCCCGCGAGAGCTTCATGCATTTCGTCCTCGTCCCCGTGATGGGTTATTACGCCCGCCGGCGAGCCACCGGCCGCGAGAAGCTGACCGCGCTCAAGGGGCCGGTGATCCTCGTCGCCAATCACGCCAGCCACCTCGACACGCCGGTGATCCTGTCGGCGCTGCCGCGCAACCTGCGCAAGCGCACCGCTGTGGCCGCTGCCGCCGACTACTTCTACCGCAACCGCCTCGTGGCCTCGCTCGTCTCGCTGATCTTCAACACCGTCCCGATCGAGCGCAAGGGCGGCGGCGGGATGGCGAAGAACGGCAGCCACCTCGACAAGCTGCTCGACCAGGGCTGGAACCTCCTGCTCTATCCCGAGGGCACCCGCTCGCGCGCCGGGGCGCCCAGCCGGGTGCGGCGCGGCGCGGCCGTGCTGGCCTCGGCGCACAACCTGGCGATCGTGCCGATCCGGGTCACCGGAACCGCCGCCGCGATGCCCCCCGGCCGGATGTGGCCCAGGCGACTGCACGGCAAGGTGCTGTCCTCGCGCCACCGCATCGAGGTCTCGTTCGGCGAGCCGATCCAGCCGAGCGCGGACACGGCGGCGCTGATCGAGCGGGTCCAGACCTTCTTCGAGAACGGCGACGGGCGGCCGTCGACATCTCCGTACCGGCGCAAGGGCAAGTCCGGAGCGCGCTCGGGCTAGTGGGTGTCCCCGTGGACGGCCACCCCTAGTGGCTGGCCCTGCGGAGCCGCCGCGAACGACGGATTCGCCGGGCGGCCGTGATGTAACCTCCTCCGCCGTGGAGGTAGGTTCGCTGCCCGCTTGGCGGTCGTCTCGCGCGCTCGCGGTGGGCACGGGATTACGGATCGTGGCCGCGGCTCCGATCATGGCGCTGGTCCTCGGTCACGCCTACGGCACCGCGGCGGTGGTGTTCGTCCTCGCGGCGGCCACCGACTGGTTCGATGGCCGCCTGGCACGGCGCTGGGGCGTGACGAGCAAGCTCGGCTCCTTCCTGGACACGACGGCCGACAAGCTGCTCGTGGCCACGGCGCTGATCGCGCTCGTGGCCGTGCACCGGGCGTCACCGTGGGTGGCGCTGGTGATCGTCACGCGCGAGTTCACGATCCTCGGACTGCGGGCGGCCGTCGAGGCGGGCGGCGTCCACATGGCCACCTCGTCGCTGGGCCGGTGGAAGGCCACGCTGCAGTTCATCGCCCTCGCGCTGGCGATGCTGCGACCGGAGGTCACGCTCGCCGGCGCCTACCTCGATCAGTGGGTGATGGTGCTGGCCGCGGTCGCGACCGCCTGGTCGGGCATCGATTACCTGATCCGCTCCACCGACGCGCTGCGAGCCTGACGATGGCCCGGGTGTTCGTGACCGGCGCCACCGGCGTCATCGGCCGGGCGCTCGTCGAGCGGCTGCAGGAGCGCGGCGACGACGTCGTCGCCCTGGCCCGCTCCGAGGAGGCGGCGACCGCGCTGGCCGATCGCGGTGTGCAGGTCCACTGGGGCGAGGCCTACGACGAGCACGCCCTCGCCGACGGCATGAAGGACTGTTCGCTCGCCTTTCATCTCGCGGGAATCAACACCCTGTGCGTCTCTGACCCGGCGCTGATGCGACGGGTCAACGTCGACGCTGCCGTCGCCGCCGTGCGCGCGGCCCGGACCGCCGGCCTGCCCCGCCTGGTCCACACCTCCTCGGCGGCCACGATCGGCGAGCCGGAGGGCACGATCGCAAACGAATGGACCCAGCACCGGGGCTCGTATCTCTCGACCTATGAGCGCACGAAGACCGAGGGCGAGCGCGCCGCCCTGGCCGCCGCCCGCGAGCTTGACCAGGACGTCGTCTGCGTCAACCCGTCCTCGGTCCAGGGCCCGGGCCGAGCCAGCGGCACCGGCCGCTTCCTGCTGGCGTTCCTCGACGGCCGCCTGAAGGTCTTCGTCAACACCAACGTCAGCCTCGTCGACATCGGCGACTGCGTCGAGGGCCACCTGCTGGCCGCCGAGCGCGGCGTCGCCGGCGAGCGCTACCTGCTCAGCGGCATCCGCCTGACGATCGTCGAGGCCCTCGCCCTGGCGGCCGAGGTCGCCGGTATCGAGCGCCGGCCCCGCCTCGTGCCCCGCTTTCTCGCCACCGCCGGCGGCGCCGCCGCCGAGGCCGGTTTTCGCCTCCTCGGTCGCCAACCACCCGTCTGCCGCGAGATGGTCCGGACCCTGCTGCACGGCCATCGCTATGACGGCTCCCGCGCCGAGCGCGAGCTCGGCCTGACCTACGCCCCGGCACGCGACACGCTTGTGCGCACGGTCGAGTGGGCGCGCAGCGAGGGTCTGCTGCACAACGTCTGACGGGCTCGCCCCCGGCGCCGGCGGTGGCCGTCAGCCACCCCTCCGGCGGTCAGCTCAGTTGCGTCTCGCAGCTCTCACACCGGCCGCCGATCGGCCGCGCGTGCACGCCGTACTCGGGCGACATGTCCCCGCCGCACACCGGGCAAGCGGCGTGCTGATGGGCGGCGAGCCCCTCCCACGCCCCGGACAGCACCTCGTCCAGGGTGGGCTCGCCGCCGACGTCGTCAAACAATGAAGGCGCCGGCTCGCCGATCCCCCGGCGGTCCACGCGCGGCCGGTCGAGCGCCAGGGCGGTCACGAGATGTTCCTCATCAGGCCCACGACCCGTCCCATCACCCGTACGTCCCGGCTGCGGATCGGCTCCATCGAGGCGTTCTCGGGCTGCAACCGCACGTGGTCGGCCTCCTGGAAGAACCGCTTGACGGTGGCCTCCTCGCCGACCAGCGCGACGACGATGTCGCCGTCGGCGGCGGTCTCCTGCGGGCGCACGACGACGAGGTCGTCCTCGAGGATGCCAATGTCCTTCATCGACTCGCCCCGGACGCGCAGCAGGTATTCGCCGTCCTCTCCCCCGGCGAACGAGGGCGTCTGGATGTACTCCTCGATGTTCTCCTCGGCAACCAGCGGCTCGCCGGCGGCCACGTGACCGACCAGCGGCAGGCCCGGGTTGACGAACCCCCGAACCCCGGCGGCCGCCCGATCGAGCAGCTCGATCGCCCGCGGCTTCGTCGGATCCCGCCGCAGCAGGCCGATTCGCTCGAGATTGGCCAGATGCGCGTGCACGGTCGACGACGACGCGAGGCCAACCGCCTTGCCGATGTCGCGCACCGTCGGCGGATACCCGTACTTCGCCGAGTAGCGCTTGATGAAGTCGAAGATCTCCTGCTGTCGCTTGGTCAGATCCATACGATCAACTCCTTGACCGGGGTCGACCCCGCAAGGCCGACCGTCGAACATGTGTTCGGTAAGATAGCGCGGTCAACGGACGGACTCAACTCCTACGCAGGGAGAAACAACACGCCGTCGCGCCGGCGCCGGCCCGCCATCGCAACGGCGCCCTCGGGCTATACTGGCCGCCCACGCGCCTGTGGCGGAATTGGTAGACGCGCAAGGTTGAGGGCCTTGTGGACCGTATGGTCCGTGGAAGTTCGAGTCTTCTCGGGCGCATGGAGAAAGCCCCGCATGTCGGGGCTTTTTTCATGCCTTCATACCTTCGCGGCGTCCGTCCGAGGGTGTGGGTATACGTCACGTGACAAATACCCATATCCGTACCCACCTCATGACAACACACCGCGGGTAGGCATGAGCGTCCGTCTGCATCGGGGCGGCGGGAAGTACGGTGGCGCGACGCATCGGGTCGACCGCGTGCTCGCCGGTTCAGCTCAGAAGACGCGGCGCGCGCGTTGACGAGGCGATCGCCGAGGTCTCCCCCGCCGCCCGTCGCGCGGATACCGCCCGCCATGGCCGCAGCGGCGGCGTCTACTCATACCGCGCCGCCGACGCTGTTCGGTGGCGGTTCGTCTACCGCCGCAGCGACGGCGCGCAGACACCAAGCGGGGCTTCGCCAGCGAGCGCGCCGCACGGGATGCCCGGCGCCGGCTGATTGAGCGGATCGACGCGGCGAGGTCCGACATACAACGCAGACCTTCGGCCGCTAGTGGGACCAATGGCTCCAACGCCGCCGTCCATACCTCGAGCCCGGAACATGGTCGGGCTACGAGATCGCGGGACGAAAACGGCTCCTGCCGGGGTTCGGCGCACAACCGCTCGGCGAGCTCTCGGTCGACGCGATCCGTGACTTCGTCGCCGCGCTTGCCGATGAAGTGGAGACGGGCGATCTGGCAGCAAAGACAGTGAACAACGCCCTCGGAACGCTGGCTGTCTGTCTCAATTCGGCAGTTGAGGACGGCGTGGTCGCGGTCAACCCGGCATTGCGCGTGCAGCGGCTCCCGCCGGCGCACGTCGAGCGCGAATACCTCCGCCTCGAGGAGATTCCGCGCTACATCGAGGCGTGCTCTGATGTGTACCGCCCGCTCGCCGAGTTGCTGGTTGGCAGCGGGTTGCGGATCTCCGAGTCACTGGCGCTTCGGATCGGTGACCTGGAGCTCGGAGACGGGCGGTGCGATCGTTGTCTACCGCTCGCGGAAGGGATCCGCTGTGCGGTCGACCAAGTCCGATCGGTTCCGGCATGGACGAACCCAAGGCCCGCCGCCTATGGCGACGCTGACGCTCAGGCCAGGTGTTGCTCCACGGCACGCCATGCCGATCTTTTGACCGCAAACAACAGCAACGAAGAGGTAGATCGTGCTCAAGCGCCAGCAGCGGGCCGCACGATGAAGACCGCCGGCTGGCGCCGGCTTCCGCTATCGACCTCGCTGCGCTCGATCAGGATCACGCGGAGGAACTAGGGCCGACCCACGGGTGACGGGCGTGACATCTCACGCCGCGCCGTCGCCGAGCACTGACTTCGTGGTGTCGCATCGACGGACGTTGATACGAGCGCCAAAGCGTGCTAGATTGAGCGTGCTGTCAAAGCAAAGAATATTGATATGACGTCGACACTTACCGTCCTTCGCGCCGGCCCGGCCGCGTCGGAGTGCTGCGTCCCGTCAGCCGGCCTGGACCCGGCGCTTGACGCGGAGGGCATCGCGCTGGCGGCGAAGGCTCTGGCTGAGCCGCTGCGCGTGCGGATCATGGATGTGCTGCGTCGCAGCGACACCCAGGTCTGTCAGTGCGAGCTGCTTCCGCTGTTCGGGATCAACCAGTCGTTGCTGTCTCATCACATGAGGAAGCTCGTGGAGGCCGGTTTGGTCGACGTCGAGCGTCGCCACAAATGGGCGTACTACTCCGTTTCTCCCGACGCTTTCCAGGAGCTGACCGCATGGCTGAGCTGACCACCCCCGATTCGACGACCGCGACCTCGAGCTGCTGCTCGACCGAAGCACAGTCGACGTGCTGTGAACCGTCCGACAAGGCGGAGTGCTGCGGGACCGAAGCGACCGCCGGCGGCGGGTGCGGCTGCTCGGCCAGCGCGTCGACGGAGACGGCTGAGACGGCCGCGGACGTCGATATCCGTGAGACGGTGCGCGAGAAGTACGCGGCGGCGGCCCGGCGCGTAGCCGAGCAGGGCAGCTCGTGCTGCGGGCCGGTGGCGGTGACCGACGCCGATGAGAATCAGGTGTTCGGGTCGGCCCTGTACGAGGGCGCGCAGACCGAGGGGGCGACGGCCACCGCGGTTGCGGCGTCTCTCGGCTGCGGTGTCCCGACCGCCGTCGCTGACCTACATGAAGGCGAGACCGTCCTGGATCTGGGGTCGGGCGCCGGCGCCGACGTGCTGATCAGCGCCCGGCGGGTCGGAGCGACCGGCCGCGCGATCGGTCTAGACATGACCGACGAGATGCTCGAGCTCGCGCGCGCGAACGCCGCCGAGGCGGGCGTGGAAAACGTCGAGTTCGTCAAGGGCTACATCGAGGACATCCCGCTGCCGGACGCGTTCGTGGACGCGATTGTGTCCAACTGCGTCCTGAACCTGTCAGGCGACAAGCCCAAGGTGCTGGCCGAGGCCGCCAGGGTGCTCAAGCCCGGGGGCCGGTTTGCTATCTCCGACGTGATCGCCAGCCCCGACATGGATGAGGCGACGCGCGCGGACATGGCGGCCTACACCGGGTGCATCGCCGGCGCGCTGACCGAGCAGGAGTTCCGCGACGGCCTGGCGGCGGCCGGGCTGGTCGACGTCGAGATCCGCGAGACCCACCAGGTCCACGAGCACGCCACCTCGGCGATCATTCGCGCGCGTAAATCCCCCGATGCGCCCGCGATCACGGCGTCACGCCGGGTGGAGCTGTTCGAGCCGGCGATGTGCTGCCAGACCGGCGTGTGCGGTCCGTCGGTCGACCAGCAGCTCATCGATGTGCGCGAGGACCTTCGCTGGGCCGAGGGCCAGGGCGCGGCGGTCGCTCGCCACAACCTGTCCTCGGATCCCGACGCGTTCGTCGCCAACCCGAAGGTCACCGGGCTGATGGCCGCGTTTGGCGATGGCGCGCTGCCGGCGCTGGTGCTCGACGGCGACATCGCGATGCACGGTCGCTACCCGTCGCGTGACGAGCTCGCCGGCCTGCTCGGCGCTCCGGCACCCCAGCCGTTGACTGATGGTCGGCGACGGCGACGCGTGCGGCTGTGAGCCGGGCGGCTGCTGCTGATGGCGACTGCCTGACCTGGAGTCGATCCCCGGCTTGGACTGGGCGGCATGGGGCACCCGGTACCTGTTCTTCACCGGCAAGGGCGGGGTCGGCAAGACGACCACCGCCAGTGCGGCCGCGGTCGCGCTGGCGGACGCCGGCCGGCGGACGCTGGTGATCTCGACCGACCCGGCGTCGAACCTCGACGATGTGTTCGGGATCACCGCCGGCTCCGATCCCACGGCCGTCCCCGGCGTCCCCGGGTCTGTTTGTCAGCAACCTCGATCCCGAGGCCGCCGCCGAGGCGTTCAAGGAGCGGGCGGTGGCCCCGTATCGGGGGGTGCTGCCCGAGTCGGCGATCCGCAACATGGAAGAGCAGCTGTCAGGGGCGTGCACGGTCGAGATCGCCGCCTTCAACGAGTTCACCGCGGTCCTCGCCGCGCCGGCCGGACACCAGCGAAGTTTGACCACGTCGTGTTCGACACCGCGCCGACCGGTCATACGCTGCGGCTGCTGACCTTGCCCAGTGCCTGGAGTGGCTACGTCGACGAGCACCCGGCCGGGCGCGAGCTGCCTGGGACCGCTCGCTGGGCTTGACCAGCAGCGCGAGCAGTACGTCGCGGCGGTCGCGACCCTGGCCGACCCAGCGCTGACGACGCTGGTGCTCGTCTCACGGGCGGAGACCGGGGCGCTGCGCGAGGCCGCGCGCGCCAGCGACGAGCTCGCGGCGCTCGGCGTCGCCAATCAGCAGCTGATCATCAACGGCGTGCTGCGCGACCCCAGCGACGATGCGACCGCCCGCGCGTTCGCCGACCGCCAAGCGCGGCGCGCTTCGCCGGCTGCGCCGGCGGCAGCTCAGTGCGCTGCCGTATCCGCGAGTCGGTCTGGTCGCCGGTGATGTCACCGGGGTCGGCGCGCTGCGCCGTCTCGCTCAGCGGCGACAGCACCACGGCCCCGGTGGACGACGGTGACACCTCGGTGGATCTGCCCGGGCTCGGCTGAGTTGATCGATGATCTCGATGCGGCTGGCAACGGGGTGGTCATGACGATGGGCAAGGGCGGGGTCGGCAAGACGACCCTGGCGGCGGCGATCGCGGTGGCCCTGGTTGACCGCGGCCACCAGGTGACGCTCTCGACGACCGATCCGGCCGCGCATCTCACCGAGGCGCTGGCGCAGTCGGCGCCCGACCGGTCTGGTGGTCGAGCGGATCGACCCGGCGGTCGAGACCGCGCCGCTACACCGACGAGGTGCTCGCCGCCGCGACTGGCCTGGATGACGAGGGCCGGTCGCTGCTGCGAGGAGGATCTGCGTTCGCCGTGCACCGAGGAGATCGCTGTGTTCCGCGCGTTCGCGCGGACCATCGACGCCGCCCGCGATCGGGTCGTCGTGCTCGACACCGCCCCGACCGGGCACACGCTGCTGCTGCTCGACGCCGCGCAGAGCTATCAGCGCGAGGTGCAGCGCACCAACGCCCACGTCCCCGACGAGGTGTCCGAGCTGCTGGCCCGCCTGCGCGACCCCGAGTTCGCGCGGATGCTGGTCGTGACCTTGGCGGAGTCCACGCCGGTGCACGAGGCCGACCGCCTCCAGGCCGATCTGCGCCGCGCCGGGATCGAACCGTTCGGCTGGGTGATCAACGCGTCGCTGACCGACGGCCGACCACGCACCCGGTGCTGCGGGCCCGCGCTGCACAGCGAGCTGGCGCACATCGCGCGCGTCGAGGAGCTCTCGGCCGGCGGTACGTGGCTGGTCGGCTGGCAGCCCGAGCCGCCGGTCGGCGCCGCCGCGCTGCGGCAGCTCGCCGCGGCGGCGAACCGTCCCGCGCCGGTGGGTGGCCACTGATGGCGACCGTCCTGTTTGTCTGCCTGCACAACGCCGGGCGCTCACAGATGAGCGCCGCGCTGTTTGAGCGCGCCGCGCAGGGACGCCATCAGCGCTGTGTCGGCGGGCAGCGAGGCCGACCCGACCGGGCGGGTGCACCCGCGGTCGTGGAGGTGATGCGTGAGCTGGGGATCGATCTGTCTGACCGTCGTCCCCAGCGGCTGTCTGCCGAGTTGGCCGCGCAGGCCGACGTCGTGGTCACGATGGGGTGCGGCGACGCCTGCCCGTTCATCCCCGGCAAGCGCTACATCGACTGGGAGCTGCCCGACCCCAAGGGTCGACCGCTCGACGAGGTCCGCGCCACCCGCGATGACATCGCCGCGCGGGTCCAGCAGCTCGTCGACGAGCTCGACCGCGCCGCCGTCGGCTAGCTCGACGGCGCCGACCTCAGCCGCCGCGTCTGGCGCTCGCATCCGACTGGCGGAACGCCCGCGCCGTGGCGTGCTCATCATTCCCGCGGACACCGCGCAGCGCGGCGGCGGTGAGCAGGACGACCGCGATGTAGGAGCCGGTCGCGGCGAACACCGTCCCGGCGAGCACCGGGCCGGCGGCGCCACCGATCGGCGAACACCGCCGACTGGGCGCCCATCAGCAGGCTGAGGTCGGCCTGGCCGACGAGCTCGTTGGTATAGATGCCCTGCAGCGTGTACATCGCCCCGATCGCCGCGCCGGCCAGGACGCTGTAGATGATCGCCGGCACGATATGCCCGCTGGCCAGCAGCAGCAGCGTGCCGGCAGCGCCGATGAGGAACGAAAGCACGATCGTCTGGCGGGCGCCAAGGCGCCGCAGTATCGGCGACAGGGGAATCCGGCCGCCGAGCTGCGCGAACCCGCGCAGCCCGCCGATCGAGGCGGCCGCGCCGATCGGCAGACCCGCGGCGATCATCACCGGCACCTGGTAGACGAGAATGACGTCGACCGCCGCGCCGCTGATCAACGAGGCGAGCACCCAGCGGCGAAAGCCCGGCACCTGCCAGGCGGCGCGTAACGCCGACGTGACCCTTGCGTCGGCGGGCCGGGTGTGGGCGCTCGGCTGGGCGGCGGTCCTCAGGGCGGCGGCGGCAGGAAGATGGCGGCGGCGATCGCGGCGAGCACGCGGATCGTCTCGCGCCAGCCGATCGCGTTGACCAGCGCAGCGGTCAGCGGTAGGAAGATCGGGCCGGCAAACGCGCCGAGGATCGTCAGCCAGACGACGGCTCGCTCGGGCGCACCGGCAGCGGCGCGGATCGCTGCCGGCTGGGTGACGTGGTAGAAGCCCAGCGCTGCGATCACCCCGCAGCCCGTCGCGTACAGCAGCCCGAATCCCGGCAGCGTGTGCTGATAGGAGGCGGTGGCGACCGCGCCAGCGCCGAGGGTTCCCGCGAGCAGGAACGCGGGGCGAGTGCCGACGCGGTCAACGAGTCGGCCGCCGACCAGGCCCCCGCCGCCGCCGATGACCAGCACGCCGCTGAAGACCGCGCCCAGCGCCGGTGAGGACCAGCCCGTGTCAGCGTGGATCGGGTCGATCAGCACCCCGTAGGAGTAGTAGGCCACCCCGTAGGCGGCGATCGTGACCAGGCCCAGTCCGATGACGGCCAGCCGCCAGCTGCCGGCACGGCGTGCTCGCGGTGAGCATCGTCGGCGGTCAGCGGCGGACGATGAGACTGGCCGCGGCGCTGGCGGTCAGGTCAGCCACGTCGACAGCTCGGCCAGCGCGCCGGGGATCACGTAGTAGTACGCCCACAGGCCCTGACGCTCAGACCCGACGATTCCGGCAGCGCGCAGCACCTTGAGGTGATGAGACACCGTCGGCTGGGAGAGGTCGAACAACGGCACGAGCTCGCACACGCAGACCTTGCCGGCGTGCTTGCGCAACACGTCGACGAGCTGGAGGCGCACCGGGTCACTGAGGGCCTTGGCGACCTCCGCCATCCGACGCGCGTGGTCACGCTCGACGTCGGGGTAGACGACCGGTGGCCGGTCGCTGACCGGCCAGCCGGCCGCTCCCACTGGTGCGCCAGATCCGCTACGCGATCTATCACGACGTTTGGGACCTGCTCGAGACCTTGGTCCCGACCGGAGACCTGCTTGCCCTGCACCGACCGATTGGAGGTCAGCCGTGAGCCGCGTCGCCGTGATCACCGACATCCGCGGCAACCTGCCCGCGCTGCAGGCCAGCTTGGCCGCGATTGACGCGGTCGGCCTGGACGCCATCTACTGAATGTCTGCGCCAAGAGCGCTGCGCGATGCTCGAGCCCTCCCAGCGATGAACAGCGGTCGGCCAACGGCTCGCGTCATCAGGATCGGGGAGCGGCGCTTGTGATCGCGCCGCTGCGCCGGCGTCTGCTGGCTGAGTTCCTCGGCTCGGCGTTCCTGGCCGCGATCGTCATCGGCTCCGGCATCGCCGCCCAGCAGCTGTCGCCCGGGAACGTGGGGCTCGAGCTTCTCGAGAACGCGGCGGCGACCGCCACGGGCCTGTTCGCGATCATGCTGATGTTCGGCCCGGTGTCAGGCGCGCACTTCAACCCGGTCGTGTCGCTCGTCGACGCCAGCTTCGGCGGGATCACCTGGGGCGACGCCCGCAGCTACACCGTCGCCCAGATCGGTGGCTGCATCACCGGAGCCGCCGTCGCCAACGGCATGTTCGCGCGCGCAGCGATCAGCATCTCCACCAAACATCGTGCCAGCCCCGCGCATCTGCTGGCCGAAGTCGTCGCGACACTCGGTCTGCTGCTGGTCATCTTCTCGCTGGCGCGCACCCGGCGTGGCGCGGCAGCGCCCGCGGCCGTCGGCGCCTACATCGGCGCGGCCTACTTCTTCACCAGCTCGACCAGCTTCGCGAACCCGGCGATCGGCATCGGACGTATGTTCTCCGACTCGTTCGCCGGAATCACCCCGGCGTCGGTCCCGGCCTACGTCATCGCCCAGCTGTGCGGGGCGGCGGTCGGTGTGGCCGCCATCCGCACCCTCTATCCGCACGTCACCCCCGCGGACGCCGCCGACGTCGTCCTCCCCCACTCCGATCCGGCCGCCCGACCGAAGCTCACGGCTTCCCCGCCGGAGAACCCGCGACCGAACCGGGATGAGGAGCCACCCGGCGTGCGCCTGGTAGCGGTCGGCGGCAGTGACGCCGGGATCAGCGCTGCGCTGCGCGCCCGCGAGCTTGACCCCAGCGTCGACGTGACCGTGGTCGTCGCCGATGCCTACCCCAACTTCTCGATCTGCGGCATCCCCTACTACGTCTCGGGCGAGGTCGCCGAGTGGCGCAATCTCGCCCACCGCACCCTCACCGACCTCGAGAACACCGGCATGCGTCTACGGCTGAACACGCGCGCCCAACGCATTGATCCTGACGTCCACGAGATCCTGATCGCCACCGAGGACAGCGGCGAGGAGGTCCTGGGGTATGACGCGCTGATCGTCGGGACCGGCGCGGTGCCCGTCGTACCGCCGATCGCCGGGCTTGCGGATCTCGGGCCTGAGGACGGGGTCCACCTGATGCACTCGATGGGTGACGCGTTTGCGCTGATGCGGACGCTCCAACAGCCGCACGTCCGCCGGGCCGTGATCGTCGGCGCCGGCTACATCGGCCTGGAGATGGCCGAAGCCCTGACGGCGCGAGGTCTGCAGGTCACCCAGCTCGAGCAGCTACCGGAGGTGCTGCCAACCGTGGACGGTGATCTCGGGGCGATGGTCCACGCCGAACTGGAGCGCAACGGCGTCGCCGTCGCGTGCGCGACGCGGGTGGACGCCATCCAACGCGAAGGGTCGGGGCCAGGGCCGCCGCTCGAGGTGCGGGCGACCGGTCCCGAGAACACCCCGCTGACCTTTCCGGCCGACCTGGTGCTGATCGTCGTCGGGGTGCGGCCCGACACCGAGCTCGCCGCCGTGGCCGGCGCTCGGCTCGGCGTCAAGCAGGCCATCGACGTCGACCGCCACATGCGGACGAGCCTTCGGGATGTGCTGGCCGCGGGCGACTGCGCGGTCACCCATCATCGCCTGCTCGGGCCGGCCTACCTTCCCCTCGGGACCACCGCCCATAAGCAGGGACGGGTCGCCGCCGAAACCGCGCTCGGGGGCTCACGTCCATTCGCCGGCAGTCTTGGGACGCAGGTGGTCAAGGTATTTGATCTGGTGGCGGCGCGGACCGGGCTGCGCGACCACGAAGCCCGCATCGGCGGCTTTGACCCGATCACGGTCGGCTCACAAGCCGATGACCACAAGCGCTACTACCCCGGCAGTCACCCGATCGCGATGCGCTACACCGGCGATCAGAGCACCGGTCGGCTGCTCGGCTTGCAGCTCATCGGGCTCCTCGGTTCGGAGATCGCCAAGCGGATCGATATCGCCGCCACTGCCATGGTCAACGAGATGACGATCGACGCCATATCTGACTTGGATCTCTCCTACGCGCCGCCGCTGGGGTCCCCCTGGGACGCCCTGCAGATCGGCGCCCAGACATGGATCCGCGACGGGGTGGCTCCGCCCGGCGGCAGGGCTGCCGACGGCGGACCGCAATCCACCGCCGCCGTCTAGAGAGCTCGCGCAGCCGGATCGACGGGCAGATCGCCCGGATCGAGGTGCCGTTCGAAAATTCCGAGTAGACGTTCGGCCGACCGGTAGAACCGTTCACGTGTCCGCGAAGACGATCAGAGAAGACGGATACCAGCCGACGAAGGATCCGCCGGCACGCCCGCCGTCCGTTGCCATCAAGGCGCCGACCACTCCCCCGGCTCCGAGCCAGAGCAAGTCTGGATCGGGCGGTAGCAACCCGCGCAGAGTTCCAGAGGGTTGGCCCAAGCGCCAACGTGCGGATCAGCCCGCGAGGCGGCTGTCGCGGTCGCTGCGTAGGTTCTCGAATCAGTAGGGTTCACCAGTGAGCCCGGCGGCCGTGTATGCGAGACCCTGCTCGGAGACCTGACTCGGCGCTCGCGCATAGATCCAGCACCCAAGCCCGGCCGCACCGCCGCCGGCGCCGAGCGCGGTGATGCCGTTGTAGCGAACGAGCGTCGCGGGCAAGATGGCGAGCGCGATCGGGTGACAGAAGACCGCGCCCTTGGACAGCCCGGTCCCAATTGCGAGCAGCCCAAGGCCGATCGCTGCGCCGGCGTGCCAGTGACGGGGGCCCCCGGAGGATGACGCCGACTCCGATCGCGAGACGCAATCACGACGGCGGCGGTCGCCTGGGGTGCCATGCGGGTATCGTCGGCGCCCTGAGGTTCTGGCTTACCCGCTGTGATTCGATGACAAAAGCGATGCGACCGCTCCGCCCCGCTGCTCGTGCCGACCGCCTCTCGGATCGGGAGCGATTCGAGCAGCTCGTCGCGGTGGATTACTGCGTGGGACGGGTCGGCCGTGATCGATCTGAGTGACGGCCGGCCACAGCTACCGGACGAAGCGCCATGCCTGTTGACCGTCGTGGGTCGCTACGTTCGCCGCCACGCGCGCGTGCTTACCCTGCTGGCGGTGGTGATTGCCGCCGGGGCCGCCGCATCCGTTGCGCGAGCTGACGGCGATCCGGGCAGCGACGTGCTGGTCTACCAGGATCTGTTCGCGGGGTCCAGCGCTGGGCTGACAGTCCAGCAGCAGGCCCGACTCGGCGGTCTGTTGAAGTCCGCGTCGACGGCGCACTTCCCGATCCGGGTGGCGATCATCGCCGGCCCGTCCGATCTCGGGGCGGTCACCGCCTTGTGGCGCCAGCCGCGTGCCTACGCCCGGTTCCTCGGGATCGAGCTGTCGCTGGCGTACAAGCAGCGGCTCCTCGTGGTGATGCCCAACGGGTTCGGCTTCAACTGGCCAGGCCACTCCGGCGCAGCAGCGTACTCGCGGCTCGCTCGGGTGCCGCTGACATCGAGGACCGGCCTGGCCAGCGCCACCACGGCCGCGGTGCAGACTCTGGCAGCGGGGGCGGGAATCAAACTTGCGACGCCAACTCACCGCGCGAGCGCAACGGGCGGCGGCGCGTCGCGTCCGGGCAGCTCCGGGGTCAGGGCAACGGCTCCGGGACGGACTACCGATAGCCGCGTGGCGCTGTTCGCGGTCGCCGTGATCGGGATCGTCTTCGTGGTCCTCGCCATCCGTTATGGCCTGCGACGTCGGCGCGCGCGCGATCCAGGCCCCTCGGACGTCGTGGCGGCGGCGCGGTCGCCGCGGCTCGGGCGGCGCCGAGCGCTACCGGCGTTCGCGGTGCTGTGCGCGGTCGCGGTGGGAGCGCCGATCGTGGTGATCGAGGCGGTGCGCGCGCCTTCGAGCTCAGCGAGTCGTGATCTGGCGCTCAATCCTCATCTGGACCCAGGTACACCGGTTTCCGGGCCGGCAGCCGACTTCACGCTGAGCGATCAGTTCGGTCAGCCGGTCTCGTTGGGGTCGTATCGCGGGAAAGTGGTGATGCTCGCGTTCAACGACTCGGAGTGCACGACGATCTGTCCGCTAACCACCACCGCGATGCTCGACGCCGAGGCGATGCTCGGCACCGCGGCATCGCGCGTGCAGCTGCTGGGAATCGACGCCAACCCCAAAGCGATCTCGCTCGAGGACGTCCTGTCGTATTCCCAGCTACACGGAATGCTTCACTCGTGGCGCTTTTTGACCGGGTCGCTGGCGCAGCTGCGGCGGGTGTGGAAGGCGTACTCGGTTGAGGCGGACATTCAGCGCGGGCTGATCACCCACTCGCCGGCGCTGTTCGTGATCGATCCTCAAGGCCGCAAGGCAAAGGTGTACGTCACCCAGCAGTCCTACTCGGCGGTCGGGCAGCTCGCCAGGGTACTGGCGCAGGAGGCCTCGACCCTGTTGCCCGACCATCCCCGCGTGCACTCCGACACGTCCTATTCGCCGATCGCCGGCATCACGCCAAAGGCTCATGTCACGCTCCCGCGCGCCGGCGGAGGCACGGTGGGACTCGGGCCCGGACGCTCGGCGCATCTGTATCTATTCTTCGACACCTGGAACCGCGAGACCACCGGCCTCGCCGGCCATCTCGCCGCCCTGAACCGGTACGCCACAAGCGCCGCGAGGGCCGGCCTGCCCCCGCTCACGGCCGTTGACGAGGCCAGCGTCGAGCCATCCACCAGCGCGCTGCCGGGTTTTTTGCACACCCTCCCGCGTCCCCTCTCCTATCCGGTGGCGATCGATCGCAGCGGCCGGGTCGCCGACGGCTATCAGGTACTCGGCCAACCATGGTTCGTGCTCGTCTCCGCAACCGGGAGGATCCTCTATTACCGCGAGGTGACAACCGCCGGCTGGCCCAGTCTCACCACCTTGACGGCCACCATGCGGGAGGCGCAGGCCCGAGCCCCGAAGGTCCCGACCGGAGCGGCTGCATCCAGGGCGCTCGACGGCTCGCCGCCCGCGCTGGCCGCTCTGCACGATCAGGCCGGCAGGCTCCTCGGCGCCGAACCGCAGCTCGCCGCGCGCGTCCGGGCGCTACGCGGGCATCCGGTAGTGATCAACGCGTGGGCCTCATGGTGCACCCCGTGCCGAGCGGAGTTCGGACTCTTCGCCACCGCCTCGGCACAGTTCGGCCGCCGTGTCGCGTTCCTCGGAGCCGACACCGGAGACTCCCCCGGTGACGCTCGCTCGTTCCTCGCCCAGCATCCGGTCAGCTATCCGAGTTATCAGGCCAGCAATCCCTCGGCGCTGAGCGGACTCGCGGTCGTCCAGGGACTGCCGACCACGATCTTCATCAACTCGGTCGGACAGACGGTGTTCGTGCACACCGGCCAGTACGACTCCCAGGGAACGCTGAACGCCGACATAGCGCGCGTCGCCCAAGGTGGCTAGCAACCCCACTGGCGGGCCGCACCAGGCGGGCCCTCGCCGCCGACCGTCCGGGACGGGGCGGTGACGTGTTCTGGGCACGTGTGGTCTCAGGAGAGGACGACGTGAACCACATCGACGGCGATCACCGCGGCGAGGATGCCGAGCGCGAGTGCAAGCGCGGCCAGGATCAGCTTGACCCAGACACGCGTCGTGCTTGTCGTCGGCGGCGTCGTGTTGGCGTCACTCGCCGAGCGCATCATCCGTCGGCTTGGTCGAGGAACAGAGCGGTGAATGGTTGGCCTCCGCGTGGGGTGACCTGGAACGCGAGGCTCCATTTGCCGACCATCACAAGTGCTGAGGTCCGACGGGCGTAGAGTCTGGCTCGGTCTCGGTGAGTTGGTATTCCTGTTGGGGCATCTGCATCTCGGTGTGGTTGAAGGTGAGGGTGACGTCGGCGTTCCGTACCGGCTGCCCATCGCGAGTGATGCGCAGAGCGAATGAGCCCGGAGCAGCTGCTTTGTTGGGAGCGACGAGGATCTGCAGTCGGTAGCCGTTGCGCTGTACGGTCTGCAGCACGCGGCCGGAGCCGGCGAGCGGCGCACCGGGCCGACCGTCTCCTGGCGGCCGTCGACGGTGGAGACCGAGACGATCGCAAAGCGTGGCTCGACCGCCTCGTCGTAGGTCAACGCGACCTGACGGGGCCGAGCGTCCAGGACGCCGCTGGCCGCCGGCACGGTACTGACCAGGTAGGCGTGCGCCGAGGCGAGACTCGGCGCGGTCGCACCGGTGGCGGCGCAGCACGCCAGCTCCAGGACGCTCGCGCCCCGGCGGGTCATGCCAGTGACCGCTGGTTGCCGCCGGGCGACCTGCCGCCTCGGCCGCTGGATGAGACGAGCGCGTAGGCGCCGGCCACGAGGCCGAGGACGCCGAGGATCAGCGCGATGATCGTCAGCGACGAGGTGCCCGAGCCGCCGAGCGAGCTCTTGGCCTCGATGGTGGGCGCGGGGTCCTCGGAGGACTCAGAGCCCGACGCACGCTGCTGCCGGGATCGCCCACCAGCCGCCGTCGCCGAAGACGCCGGCGATCCCGGTGGGGTGGCCGGTGGCGAACAAGCCCTCGAGAACCTCCTGGCTGCTGTAGACCGCCAGCAGACAAGCGGTGCAGCTCAGCCACAAGCCCAGCAGCGAGCAGCCATACCGTGGCCCCGTCGCCTGTCCGGCAAGCGCACGCCCCAGGCAGGACAGGAAACCGCCGACCGCCAGCCCCAGCGCCAGCACGCTCCACGGCACCAGGGAATGGAGGTAGGAGTGGCCCTGGCGTTGCAGCTCCAGCCCGCCGAGGTGCCGAAGGCCAACAGGTAGCGCAGCTGGTGCACCGCGACCGCGGCGATCGGCGCGGCAGCGCTCGGCCGCAGTTGGCCGCCGTTCGTCTCTTCCCCGCCCCACTGGCCCCCATGCGGGAAACGCCTCGAGCGCCCGAACGCGCTGCCGGTCGTCCGTCCAGGCGGCTCGATGCGGCGTAGCTCACGCGCGCGGCACCTCGGGGAACGAGCGGCGCGCGCGCGGCGGAACGACGTAGTTGGCGCGATTGAGCACGAAGATGAACTCGTTGATCCCGTTGTTGACCGTGTCGCCGATGGCCGGGTTCTCCAGTTGAGCGGACGTGGCGTTCATCGCAGTTCGTGTGGTCACGAAATCCGCGATCGTTCGCTGGAGGGAGACGAAGTGCAGTCCGGCCTGGCCGCCGTCCACGGTGTTGAAGTCTCGGCGCAGGATGATCGGCCTGCCAGCGCGTCGCGCACGGGCCGAACACTGCGAATGACCGATCACGCCGTAGCGGCGCATCGCCTGGCCGAGCTTGGCGGGGTCGCTCTCGGCGTCGGTGGTGAAGTCCGCCACCTGCTTGGCTGTTACCTGCGGCGCGTACATGCGCGCGACCCGCCCCTGCGGGGAGAGGTCGCGGTACCAGCTCTCCAGCCGCAGGCGCATGTAGCTGACATGCATCGTCGTTCCGCCGGCGAACCGACCAGCCGGGATCGTCACGGCGTCTTCGCTGGCCTGGTTGCGGCGCAGGCTGGACTTGAAGCCCATGAACAGTGGCGCGCCCGACGCGACCGGATGGCCGCCCGGGATCCCGCCCGTGTTCTGGTGCTCGGCGGGCAGGCCCGCGCCGGTGAAACCGGTCCGGACCTCGCGCAGCCGCAACACCCGGGCGAGTGACAGCCGCGCATCAGCGCCTGGAAGCGCATCACCCTGCGTGAGGGCTCGCTGCACAGCGACCAACCGCGCGTCGTCATTACAAGCCAGGTGCAAGCAGGCGTCGAACGTGTCGATCGTCGGCAGCTCAAAGTCAGACAGCGCGCGCGCCCGCGGCACCGGCGAGTCGACGCCCAGTCTCGCGAAGTAACCGGGCGACCAGCCAAGTGCGAACAGCAGGCCGTGCGGTCCCCACGCGAATCGCCGCTCCAGCGAGCGCAGGGCGGCCTCGAGCACCGTCATGTGCGCGACGCCGGGCCTGCCGACGACATCGAAGAGCAGCAGGCGGTCGTGTCGCGCGGCGATCGCGTTGGCGAACCGATCGCGCGCCAGCGTCCCGTCCCAGCTGTGCTGGGCGTCCGGTAGACCGGGCGGCTGGGCGCCGAGCCCAACCGGACGCGGCGGCGGGGCCCTGACGGCGCGGTCGACGGCGACCAGGGCCGCTGCGGCTCCAGCCGCGACTGCCCCGCCGCCGAGGAACCGGCGGCGGGTAACGAGACCACGATCGCGCCGCGGGCTCACGAGGGCGACCGCCAGGTGAAGCTGACGTTGACGCGATGCGGATGCAGCCACATGTTCTTGTACTCCAGGTGCCGCGCTGCCACCGGCGGACTGATCAGCAGGCTCAGCCGATAACGGCCGGGACCGGGCAAGGCCACGTTGTTGCCGTAGTGCGGCCCCATGTACTCCGAGAGCATCGGCCACTGACGTTCGTCATAGACGGCCTTCGATCCCTTGCGAATCGTCGCCCAGACGCTTGCATACGGGATCGCCATGCTCGTCCGGGCGTCGTTGAGCATGACCATCAGATGAAACGAGTCGTCCTTGTTGGGATTGATCATCCGCTCGCGGGTTCCGTCGAAGACCACAAACGGCGTGGCAGTCATCGCGCGGGCAGTCACCTTCATCCCCTGCCAGGTAGCGCTGGCCAGCGTCTGAGTCGGAATCGGTTTGATTCCGTTGACCGAGACGGCCGAGCCCGAACCCCCCATGTCCATCCCCGCCATCCCCTTCGAGCCCGACGCCTGGGTCCCGGGAACGACCGTCGTGACCTGCTCGCCACTGCTCCCGCACGCGGCGAGCATCACCGACGCCGCCACCAGCGCCAGCGCACCACGCGCGACGCGCGTCATCAAGTGTCCGTAGACCATCCATTACTCCTTGTCAAGATCGCGTAACCGACCCGGGACCGTCCCGGGCCAGGCGCCCGCCGACGCTCCGGCAGGCACGCGGGCCTGCGGCGTCTCCGGCACGCGCAGCTCGCCGCCGAAGCGGCGAGAGTCAGGCGCTCAGCAGTGGAGGACCGCGGTCAGACCAGCCCGACGCCAACGGCGCGCGACTGCCGGCCTGACGCGCCGGGACCGGCCGCGCAGAGCGTTGTGCTGCGGACGCGTGGGCGCAATGGCCCCGGGCGCGCGCGGCGACCCGCTCGGTCACCCACCGCGCGCCGTGGAAGACCGCTGCCAACATGAGCCCCAGGCACCCGGCGACGGGGATCGCCCACCAGCCGCCGTAGCCAAACACCCCAACCAGCCCTGGCGCGTGACCGGTCGCCAACGCGCCCTCCAACAGCTCCTGCCCAGCGAAGATCGCGACCAGGGTGGCCGCACTCGTCAGCCACAGACCTGCGAACGACAATGCAAACCCCGCCGGCGACACGTGCCCCGAACACGCCCGGCCCAGCCGTCGCAACCACACCCCCGACCAGAGCGCGATCAACGCCACCAACCAGGGTCCCGCCGAATGCAGATACGAATGACCGGTGCGCTGAAGCTCAATACCCGCGCCAGACCCGTACGCCAGCAAATAGCGCAGCTGATGGACAGCAAACGCAGCCGGCACGAGCAACGCCGCCTGAGCGACGCCGCTGACCGTCCCCGATCGCCTGAAGGCCGACACGACGAGCAGACACTATCGGCCCGACCGCCCCGCGAGAGCCGAGCTCGTTCATCCAGCCATTTGCCGGACACGTCCGTCCGGTCGATGTCCGGTAGAGCCGCACAACGATGTACGGTGAATCCGTTCAACTACCAAGGACCTGTAACCCCTGGGGCGCTCATCGTTAGGCGGCTCGAGCTCGACCTGCTTCAGCGCGCGCAGCGACCGATCGCGTGGCGATCCGGCTCGCCGCCCCGCTGCGCTCCGGCGGTGCGGTCGACGTGCTACTCGAGCTCGCCGACGAGTGCAACGCCCGACGCGATGACCAGGAGCGACCGTTCGTGCTCGACCCGCTCTTCGGCGAATGGCTCCGAGGCCGCGGAGAGCGCATCTCGGCCACGAGCGCCGGGTCTCCGTCGACTAGACAATATGGATTGAGCGTCCGTCCGGCTGTCGGTGTGGAAGGGGCCGGTTCCCCCACGCTGAGAGTGGGGTGACGTTCTTGCCGCGCGGCTGCAACCGCGCGGCGGCCCACAACCGCATAGGAGGAACCAACCATGGCGAAGGCTAAGAGTCTCGTCGGCTTGGACGTGTCCGGTCCGGGTGCCGGGTGAGGAGGAGGAGGCGTTGCGTGACCTGGTCCGGGCTCGTGATGCAGTCCGGATCGATCTGATGCGCTCCCGTCATCGCCTGTCAAAGCTGCTGTTGCGCCATGGGATCCGGTCGATGACGGGAATGCGTGGACTGACCGTCACCGCCGGTTGCGACGGTCACGCTTGACTGGCCGGCGGCGCAGGCGACGCTGCTCGACGTTGAGGGCGCGATCGATGCGCTCACGCACCGCCGCGACGGTCTGGAGCGCGAGATCATCGCGATGCTCCCCGCCTCGCCGTGGTCGGTGCAGGTCGGCCGGTTGCGTTGCCTGCGCGGGGTCGACACGCTGACCGCAGTCGGGTTGTGCGCAGAGATCGGCGACTTCGAGCGCTTCGCCCGAGCCGCGCAGCCAGACGCCGTCCCAGTTCGAGATGGCCGCCGTCAGGCTCCCGTTCCAGCGATGTCGGGGACAAGCGTGGCAACCAGCGCGGTGCCGTGATCGTGATGTGGTGCCCGTCGCGTGGAGGCGTCACGCTCTCGCTTGCGGCGTGCTCACGGTGGCGCATCTTGAGATGCTGCGGTTTCGAGATCCCAGACGCCACCGCCGCGGCGCGGCTTGACACTGCTCAGACAAGTCTTTCGTATGTCTCAGGATCCCAGGCGAGCAGGGCCAGCAGCTGCACGATTGCGCTCTCGTCGAGCAGCGATATGCGGGGGCGCACTCGGCCTGAGCGGCGGTCGCCGGGCAACCGTGCCGAAGTCGCCTCCGCGTAGTTGCGAACAGCCGTCCGAATCTCCTCGCGAAGGCAAGTATCCCCGGTTATGGCGTGGAGCCCCAGCAGATTGCGGAAGAAGATCGCGTTGAAAGCCGGCGGTTGGCTGGCAAGCCGATCCCCGGCCAGCGCGCGAACGGCTTGGCGGGCGATCGCCTCGGCTCGACCAAGGTGGTCCGCCTCGGGCCTGCTCGGGGCGCGGGCGAGTAGAACGTTCAGGCCGACCATGGTCCCCTGGTTGTAGCTCCACCGGGCGCGATCGATCGATCCGTCCCCCCGGACCTTGTCCCAGAACAGACCGGTGCCCGGGCTGGCACTGCCCCGGCTCTCGTCGAGGGTGGCGAGCACCCACTCATACATCTGCGCCGGGCCGATCGTCCCGGCGGCGATGCCGGGGAGTCGCCCGAGCTCGGCCAGGTGGAGTCCGAGCTGGGCGTTGGGCCCGGTCGAGACGAGGTTCCGGTCATGGTTGCGGAGGCCGAGGCCGCGGCCCTGCTCGACCCAGAAGACGCCTCCGGAATCGGGCGCCTGGCGTTTGTCCCAGCCGCTCACCGCGAACTGGTAGAGCGATAGCGCGCGGTCGAGGCGGCCTGAGCCGGGGCGCAATCGCTCGAGCAGGACGAGGCCGAGTCCGATCCATGCGTTGTCGTCGTAGTAGCGATCGCCACCGACGAGCGAGCCTCGGATATCGGAGGCGTAGGCAGGAGGCGTGTCATCGGGCCGCCAGTAGTGCTCGAGGGCCGCGAGGTCAGCGGCGATCGCCGCATCGGACTCGAAGCCCGCGGTCAGCCGAGGATCGATCCCGGCGACCATGAGCGTGGCGACGAACGCCTGGCTGAACGGCCACAGATGGGCCGCGGCGCCTGGGAGGAGGAGCCGGCCGTCTCGCCGGTAGAGCCCAGAGCTCATTTGCCAGCGGGCGCGCATCGCCGTGTAGGCCTGCAGCGCACGCTCGGCGTCTGCCCGGTTGGCCCCCACGCGGGTCTACAGCGTGGTCATGCAGATCGCCGTCAATATCACCGAAGTGATGAGCAGTCCGCGGTCTCGGCTCAGGGCGGCGAGCGGGATCAGCCAGGCGACGTACCAGGGGAGCAGAAATCCTGCCGCGACGAGCATCCAGACCGTCGCCCAGCCGGCGGCCGTGATCCAGTCGAGCCGCCCGCGCCACACGCGGAACGCCAACCGTGCCACGGCCGCGACGAATAGACCATCGAGAACGATGCCGACCGGCCCGATCCAGCGCTGCAGACCGAAAGCGCCCAGGATCCATCCGTGGATGCTGTGCTCACGGCCGTGGGCCTGGATGCCTTGGAGGGTGGAGAGGAGGTGAAAGACGCTCGGGCCGAACAGGACGAGGCTCGGTAGGCCGATCAGCACGGTCGCGACGGCGACCCCGGGGAGCGTCGCCGCCGACAACTGGCGCCCGTTGCCCCGCGCCCGTGCGTTCGCCACCGCAAAGGGCAACAGCAGCCCACCGCTCAGTTTCACCGCCGCAGCGACCACGAGCAGCGCACCACTGGCGCCGTCGCGCTGCCGAAGCCCGAGGTAGACGGCCCCCATGAGGACCGCGAGCATTAACAGGTCGTTGTGGCCGCCCCCGACTCCGTACAGGATCACCACCGGATTGAGGCCAACGAGGGTGACTGCCTTAACCTGATTCAGTCCCCGGAGAGCGGCCGCTCGCCAGACGATCACGACGACGAATAAGCTCGAGACGGCGGCCGTGAGCTTGTAGACGAGTACTTGAGCCACGACATCGAACGAGGCGAGCAGGTAGCCGAGAGCCGTGAACACCGGGCCGTAGACCGTCGGGGTCGTGATCCACCGTGGGCTCACGAACGGGTACAAAGCGTCCGAGGAGATCGCATCCGGGCCGTGGACGTAGGGGTTGATGTGGTAAAGCGCCCCCAGCCGACTGTAGGCCACGTAGCTGAACATGTCGGTCGAGAGGATCGGTGGAGCGAGCAGGACAAGTGTGTACAGCGCCGCGATCGCCATCAGCAGGGCCCACATCGGCAGGCGATCCGCCACGCGAACGGCGAGCGCGTAGAACACGCACATCAGACCCAGCACGATGATCAGGCCGGAGAGCCCGACGTCGACGCCGGAGTGGGCGAACGCACCCGCCAGATAGCTCGGGGTGGAGACCCGGATCGAACTCGGCAGCAACTGGCGCGTGTTGGCGGCGGTCAGAGCAACGATCAGGCCACTGGCGACCAGCCCCCCTAGGGCCAGAAGCGGCAGGCGGTCGGACCGCGCGCGAGTGGCCTCGATCCCGAGTCCGGGCGAGGTGGACGGGGCTAAGAAACGGGTCGATCACCGCCTAAGCGACGATCGCGGTCGTACCGCGCACATGGCAGTAATGCTGCTCGTCACCCGGTATCCGACTGTAACCAGGTGGCCTAAGGCCGCCTCTCGGAGCCCGTGAGAAAACTCTCACGCGAAACGAGGTTTTTCCTGCTTCTCGAAGCTGGCGAGACGCGGCCGTCGGCGAGCGCGTCGGTTTGCCGGGCCCGGCGTCTCCTCAGCTAATCGGTGGTTACTGGCGGTGGTCTCTGAGCCCGCTGGGATCCCCGGTCTGCGCTCCGAGCGCACATCCCAGGAAGACACACGCACAGACGATGACCACGTAGCCGACAGCGGATGGGAGCAGGCCAGAGATCACCACGAGGCCAAGCCCGAACAGCCAGGCAAGGATCGGCCACCGCCACCGGGATCGAGCGGGATGGCGGTCGCGGCACGCTCCCCGTCCGCCGCGAAACTGGGCTTTTCCTGACCCAGCCGGACTCATCGGGTAATGATTCCACCCCAATCCTGCTGCGGCAAGCGCCTGTTCGTGCAGCTCACGCGTTCGGCGAACACCAGATCAGCCAGCAGGAGCGGCTCAAACGTGGGACCCCGCTGCGTGAGATCCGCGTCGGCGACGTGGGTTCCGCGCCTGGGCTTGCCGTACCGCTCATATCACCTTAATCTTTCCCTCGTGACCGACCAGGCAACGACGCCGGCGGCGAGGGGCCAGAGGCGAGAACAGCAACCGCACGGGGATGAGGATCTCCTGCGGCGGATCCTCGACACCGCGCACGAGGCGTTCATCATGATCGACGCCCACGGGATGATCCTCGAGTTCAACCGCGAGGCGGTGCGGACGTTCGGCTTCTGTCGCGGCGAGATCCTGGGGCGCGAGCTGGCGGAGACGATCGTCCCGGACCGCGACCGGGCCGCTCACCGCGCGGGCCTGCGCCGTTACGCGGACACCGGCGTCAGCACGGTGATCGGAAGCCGCGTCGAGATGAGCGCGCTGCATTGCGAGGGCCACGAGTTCCCGGTGGAGATGACGATCTCCGAAGCCAGCTATCGCGGTCCGGACGCCGACGAGACCGTGTTTCACGCCTTCCTGCACGACATCTCGGACCGCAAGCTGTCCGAGCGCGTCCTGATCGCGATGCAGGCGGTCACCCAAGCAATGGCGCGTGCGCAATCGCCCGAAGTGGCGATGCGGTCGCTGCTCTCGACGCTCGGCGAGTCCATGGGTTGGCAGATCGGGGGCTACTGGCAGCTGGCCCAGGACGGTGCGCTGGAGCGGATGGCCAGCTGGGTGGGCGATGGAGTGCAGGCGACGGAGTTCGAAGCGCTCGGGGCCGAGCTGCGACTGGGGCGCGATGCGGGACTGCCCGGGCGGGCGCTGGCCCTGGGCGAGCCGGTCTGGCTTCAGGACTACAGCGCCGACGACCGCCTTCCACGGGCGCGGGCGGCGCGTCAGGCGGGGCTGCACGCCGCGATCGCCGTGCCGGTGCTGCGTAAGCAGGACATCGTCGGGGTCATCGAGTTCTTCACCTCCGAGCTGCGGGTGCGCGACCGGTCGATCACGGGGGCGCTCGCAACCGTCGGCGAGCAGGTGGGCGAACTGCTCGGTGTGCTCGAGGATCGCCAGGCGCTGCTCACCAGCCTCGCCCGGCTGGCCCTGACCGATCAGCTGACGGGGCTGCCCAACCGCCGCGCCTGGGAGGAGGCCCTGCAACGCGAGCTCTCCCGAGCCGACCGTGACGGCAACCCGGTATGCGTGGCCGTGATCGACCTCGACGAGTTCAAGCGCTTCAACGACGAGCACGGCCACCAGGCCGGCGATGCCCTGCTCTCCGAGGCCGCCCGCGCCTGGCAGGGGCAGCTCCGCGGCTCCGATCTGCTCGCTCGCTACGGCGGCGAGGAGTTCGCGGCTGTGATCTCGGCGTGGCCGCTCGAGACCGCGGTGGCCGTCGTCGAACGACTGCGTCTCGCCACGCCGGCCGGCCTGACGGCGTCGGCCGGACTGGCCAGCTGGGACCGCTCAGAGACGGCGGCGGAGCTGTTCGGGCGCGCCGACGCCGCCCTCTACGCCGCCAAGCAGAGCGGGCGCAACTGCACCGTCACCGCTCCGTAGGCCGGCCGGCCGGCTCGTCGCCAGCCGGCCTCGCGTGACGAAAAAAGGCCGCGGGGCGGCTGGGCGCGCCGGTGGCCGGTGGCCGGTGATGGAAGATGGTCGCGTGCGCGGCGGCGGCCTGGACCCACGGTGAGCGAGGTCGCCGCCCTGGTGGTGCTCGTGCTGGCGCTGGCGGCGGCGGTCACCGGCACCCGCCGGACACCGGACTGGGCGGTGGCCGTCGGGGGTGCGGTGATCCTGGTGGTGCTGGGCGTGATCAGCTTCACGAGTGCCCGTCACGCCGTGGCGAGCTTCAGCCCGACGATCGGCTTTCTGGCGGCGCTGCTCGTGCTCGGCGACGTCTGCCGGCGCTCCGGACTGTTCGAGGCGCTGGGATCGACCATCGCGACCGCCTCCGGTGGACGTCCGATGCGGTTGCTGGCGCTCGTGTTCGCGGCCGCGGCCGGCACCACCGCGGTGCTCAGCCTCGACGCGACGGTCGTCTTGCTGACGCCGATCGTGTTCGCGACGGCGGCCGGACTGCGCGTCAACTCCCGTCCGCACGTCTACGCGTGCTCACACCTGGCCAACACCGCCTCGCTGCTGCTGCCGGTGTCCAACCTGACCAATCTGCTCGCCTTCCACGCCAGCGGCCTGTCGTTCACCCGCTTCGCCGCGCTGATGGCGCTGCCGTGGCTCGCCGGCCTGGCGATCGAGTGGATCGTCCTCACGCGGGCGTTTGCACCCGAGCTGCCGAGGACCTCAGCGCACACTCCCGACCCGAAAACGAGCCGGCCCCTCCCCCGGTTCGCGCTGGCGGTGCTGGCCCTCACCCTCGTCGGCTTCGCGGCCAGCTCGGCGGTCGGGATCGCGCCCGTGTGGGTGGCGGCGCTCGCCGCCCTGGTGATGACCGCGCGTGAGCGACCGCGGCCGAGCGAGCTCGTGCTCGCCGCCCAGCCGGCGTTCCTGGCGTTCGTCCTCGCCCTCGCGGTGATCGTCACCGCGGCCAGCGCCCACGGCCTCTCGTCGGCGGTGGATTCGCTGCTGCCTCACGGCTCAGGGCTCCTCGCCCTGGTGGGGATCGCCGCCGTCAGCGCCGTGCTCGCGAACCTCGTCAACAACCTGCCCGCGACGCTGATCGTGCTCCCCGTCGTCGCCACGAGCGGAGCCGGGCCGGTGCTCGCGATGCTCATCGGCGTCAACGTCGGTCCCAACGTCACCTACGTGGGGTCGCTGGCGACACTGCTGTGGCGCCGGATCGTCCACGCCCACGACGAGACCGTCGAGATCGCCGAGTTCGTCCGGGTGGGGGCACTCACCGTGGGTCCCGCCCTGGTGGCGTGTACCGCCTGCTTGTGGTTGGCTCTGCGGGTGGTGTGATGCGCGCCGTGATCTGGATCGCCGAGGAGACGTGGAGGGCATGCGTGCGGCATGCGCTCAAGCTCCTGCCCGAAGCGGCCGAGGCGACGCTCCTGCACGTCGCGCCGAGCGACGTCGAGGAGCTCGCCGCCGCCGGGCCGGCCGGCCTGCTCGGCCGGCGGCGGGCACCGCCACCGCCGCACGAACACGACCTGCGCGCGATCTCCGACGAGGAGGCACGGCAATTGCTGGAGGCGGCCCGAGCCCTGCTGGGCCGTGACTGCACACTCGTCGCCCGCCGCGGACGGGTGGAGCGCGAGGTGGTCGCGGCCTGCGCCGGTGCCGACCTGCTTGTCGCCGCCCGCGACGGGGAGCGAAAACTTGGACCCAAGAGCCTTGGTCCCCGCGCGCGCTTCATCGTCGATCACGCGCCGTGCACCGTCGCGCTCGTCTGGGCGCAGGAGCCGCCCGGCATCACGACGATCCCGCCGCCTCCGGCCCCCCACCACCACAAGCGACACTGACGATCAGGCGGTCTTGGTCGATGCCGACGCCGCCAGGTCGAGCTCGTCGATCGCCTGCTCACGCATCTTGAACTTCTGCACCTTGCCGGTGACCGTCATCGGGAAGGAGTCGACGAACTTGACATACCGGGGGACCTTGTAATGCGCGATCTTGCCCCGGCAGAACTCCCGTACCGCCTCCTCGTCAACCGCGGCCCCGTGGCGCGGGATGACCCACGCCATCAGCTCCTCGCCGTAGCGGTCGTCGGGGACGCCGATGACCTGCACGTCGCCGATGTCGGGATGGCTGTAGAGGAACTCCTCGACCTCGCGCGGGTAGACGTTCTCGCCGCCGCGGATCACCAGGTCCTTGATCCGCCCGACGATGTTCAGATAGCCGTCGTCGTCCATCACGGCCAGATCGCCGGTGTGCATCCAGCCATCGGAGTCGATCGCCTCCGCGGTGCGCTCCGGGTCCTCCCAGTAGCCGGTCATCACGCTGTAGCCGCGGGTGCACAGCTCGCCGGTCTGACCGCGGGCCACGGTCTCCCCCGTCTCCGGCGAGGCCACCCGCACCTCCAGATGAGGACCGACGCGCCCGACCGTCCCCACGCGCTTTTCCACCGGATCGTCGACCGCCGTCTGGGTCGAGACCGGCGAGGTCTCGGTCATCCCGTAACAGATGCCCACCTCGGTCATGTGCATCCGCTCGATCACGCGCTTCATCACCTCGACCGGGCACGGCGAGCCGGCCATGATTCCGGTGCGCAGCGACTCGAGGTCATAGCCGTCGAAGTCCGGCGCGGCCAGCATCGCGATGAACATCGTGGGCACGCCGTACAGCGATGTGCACCGCTCGGCTGCCACCGCGGCCAGGGTGGCCGACGGATCGAAGGCCGGCGCCGGGATGACCATCGCGGCGCCGTGCGAGCTGCACGCGAGGTTGCCCATCACCATTCCGAAGCAGTGGTAGAACGGCACCGGAATGCAGACCCGGTCTCCCTCGCTGTACCCGACCCCCTCCCCCACGAAGAAGCCGTTATTCAAAATGTTGCGGTGGGTGAGGGTGGCGCCCTTGGGAAAGCCGGTGGTCCCGCTCGTGTACTGGATGTTGATGGGGTCGGAGGCATCGAGGGACAGGCTGTGCGCCCGCACCTGATCCTCCCCCACCCCCGCCGCGCCGGCCAGCAGCGCCTCCCAGTCCTCACCCTCCAGGAACACGACCCGTTCCAGGGCGTCCAGGCCGGCGCGAACCTCACCGACCATCGCCCGGTAGTCCGAGGTCTTGAACGCGGGCGCGGCGATCAGCATCCGGCAGCCTGACTGGCGCAGCGCGTATTCCAGCTCGGAGGTGCGGTAGGCGGGGTTGATGTTGACGAGGATCACCCCGAGCTTGGCGGTGGCGTACTGCACGAGCGTCCACTCGGCGCAGTTGGGACTCCAGATCCCCAGGCGGTCGCCCGGCTGTAGGCCGGAGGCGATCAGCCCGCGGGCGAGCTCGTCGACGGCGTCGTTGAGCTCGGTCCACGTGTAGCGCACGCCCTGCCCGAAGGACACCAGCGCCTCGCGATCGCCGAACCGAGCCACGGTCCGCTCGAGGTTGGCGCCGATCGTCTCCTCCAACAGCGCCACCGTCTCCTGGCCCTGCGCATACGAGCTGGTCATCGCTCTCCGTTCGCTCTGCACTCCGGGGCGATTCTACGGCCGCGACGGCCGCGAGGACGTCAGGAAACCGGCACCGGCGCCACGAACGCGTCGGCTGCGTCGGTCCTCGCGTCGAGGTGGGCACAGAGGGCCTCGACGACCCGCGGGTCGAACTGCGTGCCGGCGTGGCGGCGCAGCTCGGCGATCGCCGCTTGTGGGGTGCGGGTGTGCTGATAGCAGCGGTCCGACGTCATCGCGTCAAAGGCGTCGCACACGAATACGATCCGGGCACCCAGCGGGATCGCCTCGCCGATCAGACCGTCGGGATAGCCGCCGCCGTGCCAGCGCTCGTGGCTGGAGCGCACGAGCCTGGCCACGGGCGCCAGCGCGGGCGCGGCGCCGAGGATCCGTTCGCCGATCACCGAGTGCTGGCGCATGAACACCCACTCGGACTCGTCGAGGGGGCCCGCCTTGTCGAGGATCTCGTCGGGGATCGCCAGCTTGCCGATGTCGTGCAGCTCGGCCGCGCGCAGGGCCTCGTCCAGGGCTTCGGAGTCGAGTCCGAGCGCCGTCGCCACGCCGCAGACGAGCGCGGTGACACCACTGACGTGGGCCAGCAGTCCCGGCGTGCGCTCGTTGACGACCTGCATCAGCACGTCGCGTGCCTGCCCGCGGCTGCCGCGGGCCTTGTCGCGTCTATCGGTACCCCAGCGCTAAAATCAAGGCCGGTGGACACCCTCCCCCGGCCCGGCGCGGTCGATGCAGGGCCCGGCCCAGACGTCCGGTCAGGGCAATGACCGGTTTGCCGTTGTTGCGCTACGGATACCTGCACCCCATGGCCTTGAGCCGGACCGAATCATGAGCGTCTGCCACGTCCTGACTGAGGATCCCGACCTCGCCGAGTGCATCGATCCGCGGCACCGCGCCCGGGCAGAGGCGTATTGCGTCGCGCGCACCATCCGGATGCCCCGTGGACGCTGGAACGTTCCCGGCCCCGAGGGCCTGCGGGAGGGGATCGGCCTGCTGGTGCTGGAGGGCCTGCTGCTCAGGCGGGTCGGGATCGACGGCCGCTTCGGCGCCGAGCTGCTCGGCGCGGGTGACCTGCTGCGGCCGTGGCAGAGCGACGACCCCCGGCCCGCACTGGCACTGACCACTGGCTGGAAGGTGCTCGAGTCGGTGCGGCTGGCGCTGCTCGACGCGGCCGCCGCTCGCCGCTTCGCCGACTTCCCGGAGCTCACGGGCCGCCTCGTCGATCGAGCCCTCGACCGCTCGCGCAACCTCGCGATCAACATGGCGATCGTGCATCAGGCGCGGGTCAACGTCCGCCTCCACATGCTGTTCTGGCACCTGGCCGACCGCTGGGGGCGGGTGCGCTCGGCGGGCGTCTGGCTGCCGCTGGCGCTGACCCACACCGTCCTCGCCGATCTGGTGGCGGCGCGCCGTCCGACCGTCACCACGGCGCTGACCGAGCTCGCCCGGCAGGGACTGGTCATCCCGGCTGGAGGCGGCTGGATGCTTTCCGGCGAGGCGCCGGGCGAGCTGCTCGAGCTCCGGGAGGGCGGCGGCGCCACACCGACGCCGGTCATCGCCACCACCCTGACGGCGCGTCCCATCAACGCGTGACGGGCTATTTCACGCGGATGCGTACCTGCATGCCGCGGGCCGCGTGGCCGGGCATCGAGCAGTACAGCTCGTAGGTTCCGGCTCCGAGTCGCCACGTCGACTGGTGCAGCTGGCCGGACGCGGTGACCGCCACGCCCTCGACGCGGCCGGTCATCGCCCCCGTCTGCTTGATCCGGCGGATGCGCAGGTCATGGTCGTCCATGCCGCGGTTCCACAGCTGCACGATGACCGTCCCGGTCGGCACCACCGAGCGCGAGGGCCACAGCGACCACTCCTGGGCGTAGACGAGCATCCGCGCCGGAAGCGCGGACGCGCGCCGGCGAGCGGCGCCGGCGGCCGGAACCGCGGGCAGGCAGGCGAGCGCCGCCACACCGCCGATCAGTGCCGTGCACCACCGTCGTCTCATGCCAGCAGCTGGTGGCGGGGGAAGCGGTGCGCGTGGGGGATCACGGCGGCGGCGTCGTGGCCGAACCACTGCTCGAGCAGCGAGCAGTAGATTCCGCGGAAGTCGACGTTCTCGCGCTGGTTGCCGTTGGCGTCGAGGCGCTGCAGGGAGGGCTGTTCGCCGATCATCGTGCCGGTGACGCGGCTGCCGATCAGCATCGAGAGGCCGGCGGCGCCGTGGTCGGTCCCGCGCGAGCCGTTCTCCAGCGCACGGCGCCCGAACTCCGACCAGACGTGGATCAGCACCCGGTCGGCGATCCCGCGCGCCTCCAGGTCGGCCTGGAAGGCGGCGATCGCCTCCCCGGTGATCGTCACCCCGGGCGTCAGCGTCGAGGCCTGCGAGGCGTGGGTGTCGAACTGCGTCTCTGGCGACAGGGCAACGCAGCGCAGCGGCAGTCCGGCCGCGATCATCGCCGCCAGACCGGCCAGGCGCTGGGGGAAGTCGCTCTGCGCCGCCGCCGCCGGATAGGCGACCGGGCTGGTGTAGCTCGCCTTGCCGTCTTTGCCGACAAACGGCGTCAGCGCGCGGCGCACGATCCCCGACTCCGCCGCCGCCGCGGCCACCTGGGCGATCGCCGGGTCGCGCGAACGCCGCTGGGCATCGCCCAGCTGCGAGGTCGAGTCCAGCGCCAGCGAGAACACGTCGCCCCACACGCCCTGCATCCACAGCGAGAAGTTCTCCGGGCGGTCGATCGCCGCCACCGGGTTGACCGCCGTGGCGAGCGTCGGGTTCATCGCCGAGTCCATCGACAGGCCCTGCAACGGATTGGAGCGACTGCCGACCTGGTCCAGATACCGCCCCAGCCAGCCGGTGGTCGTCGTCGTGCTCGTCTCCCCCACCTCCCAGTAATGGCGCGAGGTGAAGTGCGACATGTCAGGGCTCGAGTAGCCGATCCCCGGCAGCACGGTCAGCTTCCCGGCAGCGTGCAGGCCGGCAAGCCCGGCTGCCGCCGGACTCCAGCTCAACCGCGGATCCTCGGCAAACGGCGTCCCCGACCCCGCAGCGAGCGCCAGCGTCGGGCGCAGCTTGCGATACGTCGCGTCCTCGGTCGGCGACAGCACCGACAGCGCGTCAACGCCGCCGGCGAGAAAGATCGAGACGAGGATCGGACCGCGCGACCCCTGGACCTCGGCGGCCTGGGCGATCCCCTCCGACATCGCCTGACCACCCAGCCCCAGGCGCCCGGCGCCATACACCGACACCAGCCCCCCGGCGGCGCCGAGCAGAAATCGGCGACGGTCGATCCCCGCCCCCGCGGGCACCGGCATCCGCCGATCCCACTCCCGCGGGCTCCCCGCGCGCGACGCCGCGATGACCTGCGACCGTGACAGCCCGTCACAACACGTCGGGATCCGCGAATCCATCATCGCGCCTGCCAGTCCGGCGTCATCGGGATCAACGCCCGCAACGCGTTCTGGCGCAGGATCCGGTAGGGGACCTGCTCCCAGTCGGCGCGGATCTTGCGCTGGGCGCGGCGGCTGAAGGTCAGCAGGTGGCCCACCGTGTCGGGCGAGAGCTCGGGGTCGCCCCAATGGGCGAGCGCGCGGCTGACCGCCGTGCCCGGCTTCTCGTCGGTCGGATAGTGCTTGGCGCGGGTGTCGAGCACCGAGTCGGCCAGCGCGGTGTTGACCGCGGTCAGGCGACTGGCCCACCGCGACGTGTCCAGCCAATGCGCGTAGTCCCAGCCGGCGACGTTCGGCGGCTCGAACAGCTTCTGACCGGCCTCCTCAGAGATCCAGCCCCACGCGCTGGTGGTGATCGTCTGGCCCAGCGCGCGCAGCATCCCGGCGCAGAACACCGCCGGCGGCGTGACCAGGCGCGCCCCCTCATAGAACAGCTGATGGCGCAGGATCGCCTCCATCAGCGGCCGCACCTCATAGCCGCTGGCCACATACGTGCGCTCCAGCACCTTCAGGGTCTGACCGGGGATCGGCTCGCCGACGAAGTAGCCCCACAGCTTGGAGACCAGGAACGACGGATGCAGCGGATGCTCGACGCACAACCGGCAGGAGTCGCGCCAGCCAAAGCGCCCGCGGTGGCCGAAGATCGTCTTGACCCCGTCGTCGTGCAGCGTTGGATCGAAGCGAAAGCCGCCCGGACCGCCGTGGCTGCTCCAGCGATAGCGAAAGCCGGTCAGCGCCCGCGCCTGGTTGTGCACGTCATGCTGGGAGTAGCCGCGACCGGCGCCCAGCGTGAACAGCTCCATCAGCTCCCGCGCGTAGTTCTCGTTGGGGGCGTACCTGTTGTTCTCCACCCCCGACAGCCACAGCAGCATCGCCGGATCGGACGTGACCGCCACCAGCAGATCGTGGAAGTTGCCCAGCGCCCGCCCGCGCATCATCCGGTTCTGGGCCAGCATCAGCTGCGCGGTCGACATCGCCACCGACGACGTCAGCCAGCCATGCCAGACGAGCGTCATGCGCTCCACCAGCGGCTGATCGGAGCGGACCATCCGGTCCAGCCACCAGCAGTGATCGTCGCCCCACACGTTGACCGGATCCAGCGGGCGGCCGTGCTCGCCGTGCGGCGGCCGGCCGATCAGCCGTGCCGGGCGGGACGGACGCGTCAATGACGCCACCGCCCCCTCGAGGCCGAGCGCCGCCAGCCGCCGCGCCTCGCCCGGACGCGGCCCGAAGCCCGCCCGCCAGAGAAGACGGGTGGCGTGGCGCTCGGTGAAGCGCCCGGAGAACGTCGCGGTCGAAGAGCGGGGAAGGGAGGCCATGACGCGAGCCCCGCCGCGAAACATCCTCGCGCGGGCACTCCCCGATCATCGGCGTCGACCCGCGGACCCTTGAGACCCCGCGGACGCCACAAGCCCGTCGTCGTGATCCGTAGCCATGTCTACGGAGCCGATGACGATTCGGATCAGCGGTGATCCAGCCGCACCGCATATTCGTACAAAGAGGTGTAACCGGGCGCAGGTATCCGGCACACCAACGAGATCCGATCAGCGAACCGCCAACCCAGAACCTCGCCCGGAGTCTTCTCCTCCTCCCCGCGAGTCGCGCGGTCTGTTCAATGTCCTGAGATATCCGTGTTCAGACCCTCACTCACCCGCCGCCCATCACGCCCCGACCTGGCAACCCTCGCCGACGAGGATCTGATGGCGCGCGTCCAGGACGGTGACGCCCAGGCGTTCGAGGTGATCTTCGACCGTCACGCCGATGCGGCATTCTCGCTCGCGTACCGGATGTGCGGTCGCCGGGCCACGGCCGAGGACGTCGTGCAGGAGGCGTTCCTGTCGTTGTGGCGCAGCGGCGCGCGCTACGACCGGACGCGGGGGAGCGTTCGCTCGTGGGTCTTCGGGGTCGTCCACAACCGCGCGATCGACCTGTTCCGCCGCGACTCGGTGAGGACCGGCAAGGATGTGTCCGATGAAGGGGCCGTGGAGCGGATGGCGGCCCCAGACAGCACCGAGGGAGAAGTGCATCGCCGCGAGGACGCCTCCGAGGTACAGGGGGCGCTGCATGACCTGCCCGACGATCAACGCCAGGTGATCGAGCTCGCCTACTTCGGCGGCTTCACCCACACCGAGATCGCCGAACAGCTGAAGCTCCCGGCCGGGACCGTCAAGGGACGGATGCGGCTCGGGTTGACGAAATTGAGGCTCTCGCTGGGAGATCCGTCGGGAGCGCTGCCATGATCGGGGGGACACGATGAGCGATAAGGAGCGGATCGCAGGCGATCGTGATTGCGGCGGTGACGTGGCCGCATACGCGCTCGGCGCGCTGGACGAGGCGGAGGCCCAGACCTTCCGCGCACACCTGCAGGATTGCGCCGTCTGCCAGGACGAGCTGGCGGCGTTCGAACAGGTCGTCAACGTCCTGCCGGCGAGCGTCCCCGCCTACCGCGCGCCCCGCACGCTGCGCCGGCGGGTCATGACCGCCGTCGCCCAGGAGCCACGTCACGGACGCGCACCGCCACCCCGTCGCCGCGTGGTGCCCCGCCCCGTATTCGCCTTCGGCGGCGCCTTCGCGCTCGCCGTTGCCGCAGTCGTCGTCGTCGTGCTCGCGGTGGGATCGGGCTCGTCGCCGACCCCGCGCGTGATCGATGCCCAGGTGTCCGGCGCCGGCTCTGCCAGCCTGCGGGTGGGTCAGGGCCACGGCGAGCTCGTCGTCCACCGCTTCCAGGCCCCGCCGCCCGGCCAGATCTATGAGGTCTGGCTGCAGCGCGGCAAGACGGGGGCCGCGATCCCCACGAAGGCGCTGTTCAGCGTCAACGGCGCGGGCGATGCCGATGTCGACGTCCCCGGCAACCTGCACGGCGTCACGCAGGTGATGGTCACGCGCGAGCCGGCCGGCGGGTCCCCGAAGCCCACCCACCCGCCGGTGATCCGCGCCTACCTGGATTGATCCAAATCGGTCCCGGCGCCGTACGAATTCTGCAAAGCAACTGATTGGAGCCCCTGAATGGTCGGACTCGAGAACCCCCTTCACATCGCCATGCTGCTCGTCGTCGTGCTGCTCGTCTTCGGCGCCAAGCGCCTACCCGAGATGGGCAAGTCCCTGGGCGAGGGCCTGCGCGGCTTCAAGGATTCGATGAGCGGCGAGACCCACACGGCCCAGCTTCACGACAGCACCGAGCGCCCCCGCGAGCCGATCGCCTGACCGGCGCGGCCGAAGCGTAGGGACCGGGACCAATGCGCATCGCCATCGTCGGAGCCGGCGTCTCGGGACTCGTGAGCGCCTATCTGCTCGGCCGCGAGCACGACGTAACAGTGTTCGAGGCCGCCGGTTACGCGGGCGGACACACAAACACCGTGCGCGTCGACACGCCGCACGAGACCCACGCGGTCGACACCGGCTTCATCGTCTTCAACGACCGCAACTACCCCAACTTCGAGCGCCTACTTGAGCGCCTGGGCGTCGCCTCCCAGCCCTCGACGATGACCTTCTCGGTCAGCGACGGGCGCGGCGACTTCGAATACAACGGCAGCTCGCCGAACGGGCTGTTCGCCAAGCGCGCGCACCTCGTGACGCCGTGGTTTCACCGCATGATCGCCGACATGGCGCGCTTTCAGCGCGCCGCCCGGGAGCTGCTTGGAGGCGCCGCGCCCGGCCCGTCGCTGGGCGAGTGGCTGGAGCAGCTGCGCTTCAGCCGCCCGTTCATCGACCGGCTGATCGTCCCCCAGGCCTCGGCGGTGTGGTCGGCCGATCCGCACCAGATGTGGACGTTCCCGGCCCGCTTTCTCGTCGAGTTCTTCGACAACCACGGGATGCTGTCGTTGCGGGGGCGGCCCCAGTGGCGCACGGTCCGCGGCGGGTCGGCCCGCTACGTCGAGGCGCTGCTGGCGCGCTTTTCAGGGAGATTGTTTCTGCGCACCGAGGTGCGAGGCGTGTCGCGCCATCGCGACCACGTGGAGGTGACGCCGGCGACGGGTGAGCCGCAGCGCTTCGACGAGGTCGTGCTGGCCACCCATTCCGACCAGGCGCTGGCCCTGCTCACCGATGCCACCGATCACGAGCACGAGGTGCTGGGCGCGATCCCTTATCAGGCCAACGAGGCGGTGCTCCACACCGACGTACGGATGCTCCCCCGCCGGCGTCGCGCGTGGGCGAGCTGGAACTATCACCTGCTCGAGAACCCGGGCGACCGCACGACGGTTACCTACCACATGAACCGCCTCCAGTCGCTGAGCGCCGAGCGCGACTTCTGCGTGACGCTCAACCGCACGCAGGAGATCGATCCCGCCCACGTGATCCGCCGCATCCAGTACGCCCACCCCGTCTTCACCGCCGGCGGCGTGCGCGCCCAGCGTCAGTTCGCCGAGATCAGCGGCCGTGAGCGCACGCACTTCTGCGGCGCCTACTGGGGTTGGGGCTTTCACGAGGACGGCGTCGTCTCCGCGCTGCGGGTGGCCGAGCACTTCGGGGTGGCGTTGTGATTGCGAGCTGCATCTACGAGGGGACGATCCGCCACCGGAGGACCGCTCCTGAGAAGGAGTTCAGCCACCAGATCGCGCTCTGCTTCGTCGATCTGCAAGAGCTTCCCTCGCTGCTGCGCGGGCGCCTGCTCGCCCGCGGTCCGGGCGTGCTGCGTTTTCGCCGCCGCGATTATCTCGGAGCCCCGGCCACGCCGCTGGACATGGCCGTTCGTGATCGGGTCGACGAGCTCACCGGCAACCGCCCCGCCGGTCCGATCCGCCTGCTCACCCAGCTGCGGTCGTTCGGGCTGTGCTTCAACCCGGTCAGCTTCTACTACTGCCTGGACGCCGCCGGCGAGCGCGTGGATAGCGTGCTCGCCGAGGTGACGAACACCCCGTGGGGTGAGCGCCACAGCTATGCCCTCACGAACTCCGGAGGGGGAGTTATCCATGGCAGCTTCACCAAGGAGCTGCACGTGTCGCCGTTCATGGGCATGGACCACGTCTACGAGGCGCGGGCCACCGAACCCGCCGGCACGCTGTCGGTCCATATCGCCAGCCTGCGCAGCGGTGCGACCGCGTTCGACGCGACGCTCGCGCTGAAGCGCCGTGAGCTGTCCCGCTCGGCCGTCGCCCGGCTGGGCGTCCGCTATCCGTTCGCCACGGCGCGCACGCTGGCACTCATCTACGGCCACGCGGTCGGACTGAAACTGGCCGGCGCCCGCGTTCATCCCCACCCGCGGGTGGCGCGATGAGGTCGCGCCAAGTCGTCATGTGGCGCATGCTCGCCTCGGTGCTGCTGCGCCAGATCCGCGTCGGCAGCCTGGTGATCGTCGATGGCAGGCGGCGACGCACGTTCGGACGCGGGGCGCCGACGGCCACGATCCATCTGCACGACGTCCGCTTCTGGCGGATGCTGATGCGGGGTAGCCGCGGGCTGGCCGAGTCCTACGCGCAAGGGATGTGGGATTCGCCCGACCTCGTGGCCGTGATCCGGTTAGCGGCGCGCAACGCCGTGCTGATCGACCGCGTGCGCATCTTCACCGCACCGTTCTGGACGCCCCACCAGCGGATCCGGGCGCTCCTGCGTCGCGGCACCCGGCGCCAGCGCCGCAAGGACATCGCGTTTCACTACGACCTCGGAAACGAGCTGTTCGAGCGGATGCTCGACCCGACGATGATGTACTCGTGCGCGCTCTTCGAACGCGACGGGATGACGCTTCAGGAGGCGTCGGTGGCCAAGCTCGAGCGCGTCTGCGAGCGCCTGGAGATCGGGCCTGAGGACCACGTCCTGGAGATCGGCACCGGCTGGGGCGGCTTTGCCGTCCACGCCGCCGCCACCCGCGGCTGCCGGGTGACGACGGCCACGATCTCGCGCGAGCAGCACGACTACGCCCTGCAACGCGTGCGCGAGGCCGGGCTGTCTGACCGGGTCACTGTCCTGATGTGCGACTACCGCGACCTGCGCGGGCAGTACGACAAGCTCGTCTCGATCGAGATGATCGAGGCGGTCGGCTGGCAGCACATCGGCACCTTCTTTCAGCGCTGCTCGCAGCTGCTCACCCCCCACGGCGCGATGCTGCTGCAGGCGATCACGATCGACGACCGCGCTTACGAAGTGGAGAAGGCGTCGAAGTCGTTCATCCGGGAGTACATCTTCCCCGGCGGCACGCTGCCGTCGATGGAGGTGATCGCCCGCAACGTGGCCCGGCGCACGGACCTGCAGACCGTCGGGCTTGAGGACATCACCTCCAGCTACATCGAGACCCTGCGCCGCTGGCGCCACAACTTCGCCGCCCACGCCGACGAGCTGGACACGCTCGGCTACGACGAGCAGTTCCGGCGCCTGTGGACGCTGTATCTCAGCTATTGCGAGGGCGGCTTCGCCGAGCGGCGGATCTGTGACGTTCAGCTGCTGCTGGCCAAGCCGCTGTGGGCGGTCCAGGCGCACGCGGGTGTGCGCAGCGCGGCGATCGCCGCCGCCGGCTGACTGTCAGATATCGAACATCGCAGACAACCGCTGAGGGGGTGCGCACGCAGAACCCTGCAGAGCGTCTTCCTCGAAGGAGAGGCGCGACCCTTCCCCCCGAAAGGAGACATCTCTATGGAGAATCTCAAGCTTGAAAACATTGACGTCGACGGAGCGGTCCGCGAGGCCGCTGACGCAGTCTCCGGCGACACCCGTCTGAGCTTCCTGCGCAAGGGCGCAGTGGCCGGCGGCGCCGCCGTGAGCGGCGGCGCGATCCTCAGCGCCCTTGTACCGGGTGCCGCGATGGCCAAGTCGTCGAAGGGCGCTCCGCCGTCCTCGTTCGGCAAGGGCGACATCGGAATCCTCAACTACGCGCTGACGCTCGAGTACCTGGAGTCGGCGTTCTACGACGCCGCGTCCAAGAACCATGTCGCCAACGGCGACCGGCAGCTCAACCACCTCCTGACGACCATCAAGTCCGACGAGGCCGCTCACGTCGCGGCGCTGAGGAAGGCGCTGGGCAGCAAGGCCGTCAAGAAGCCGAATTTCGACTTCGGCAAGGCCGTCACCAACAAGCACGAGTTCGCCGCCACGGCGTACGTGCTGGAGAACACCGGCGTGCACGCCTACATCGGTCAGGCCGGCAACATCTCGAACTCCGCGTACCTGCTCGTCGCGCTGTCGATCGTCACGATCGAGGCTCGCCACTCAGGCGCCATCGGCGGGTATCTCGGCAAGTCGATCGCCCCGAACGGTCCGTTCGACAACGGCTACACGGCCGCCAAGGTTCTGGCCGCCGTCAAGGGCACCGGCTTCATCAAGGGCTAGTCCCGACTCAGGTGCTGAGACGCGCCGACAGTCGCTAGCAGCAGGTCAGGCGGGCGGGTCCTCGGACCCGCCCGTCTGCGTTTCCTCATCGATCGTCCGCTGGGCGATCGCATAGGCGGCGTTGGCCGCCGGCACGCCGGCATAGATCGCGGTGTGCAGCAGCACCTCGCCGATCTCCGCGGGTGTCATGCCGTTGCGCAGCGCGCCGCGGACATGCATCGCGATCTCGTTCTCCCGACCGAGGGCGGTCAGCACGGCGAGCGTGATCGCCGAGCGGGTGCGACGCTCCAGCCCGGGCCGCGTCCACACGCTGCCCCAGGCATAGCGGGTGATGAAGTCCTGAAACGGCGCCGTGAACTCGGTCGTGCGCTCGATCGCCCGGTCGACATGGGCGTCGCCGAGGACGGCACGGCGGACCTCCATCCCGGCGGCGTGGATCGGATCCCCCCCGCCCGCACCATTGAGGTGCTGGGCGATCAGGGCGTTGACGGTGTCGGCGCGCTCGGCGCTGGCGATATGGGCCGCCGGATCGAGGATCTGCAGCTTCGCACCCGCGACCCCGGCGGCGATCGCCTCGCCCTGGGTGGGCGGGATCGCCCGGTCCTGAGCGCCGGCGATGACCAGCGTCGGGGCGGTGATCTGCGACAGCCTGGCGCGGACGTTGTGGCCGGCGACCGCCTCACAGCAGGCGGCGTATCCCTCCACCGGGGTGTCGACGATCATCTGCCGGTGGCGCGCGATCACGTCGGGGTGTGCGGCCGCGTAGGGCTCGGTGAACCAGTTGGCGACCACGGCGTCGGCGACGACCTCGGTGCTGCGGGCCTCGCGCACCGTCGTCGCTCGCGCGCGGAACGCGTCGGGGTTCAGCGTGTCCGGCGACGTGCAGATCAGCACCAGGCGCGCGATCCGCTCGGGGGCGTTGATCGCCAGCCACTGGCCGGTCATGCCGCCGATCGACAGGCCGCAGTAGTCGGCGCGCTCGATCCCCAGCCGGTCCATCAGCGCCAGCACGTCGGCGCCGAGGTCGGCGATCGAATACGGCCCCAGGGGCGCGGGTGACCGGCCGTGGCCGCGGTGATCGAAGCGGATCACGCGGCGACCGGCGAGCGCGGGCAGCTGTGGATCCCACATCGCGAGGTTGGTTCCCAGCGAACCGCCCATCAGCAGGACCGGTGCGTCCGCTGGACCGGTCTGCTCGTGATGCAGAGCAACGGGCGTCATGCGGCGTGCGCGGCGAGGGCGCGGTCGATCAGCTCCTGCGCACCGTCGGGGAGCGGCTGGTCGGCCGTCGGCGCCGCAGCGAGGTTGGCCGCCATCCGTGCGCCGTCGACGTGCAGGCCGCCGAGCATCGTCTCCGTCCACGCGGCTGCCGAGCCGGTCAGCCCCAGCAGCTCGGTGTGGGTCCCCCACTCCCCCTGCCAGGCGCCGGCGGCGCGCTCGTGCTCCTGCTCCATCGCGGCCAGGATCGTCGCCACCAGGCCGGGCACGCGCTCGGTGCAGGCGAGCGTCGACACCGCCGCCACCGGGTTGCGCTTGTGGGCCATCGCGCTGGAGCCGCCGGCCTCGCCCTCGGCGACCTCGCCGACCTCCTGCTGGGTCAGCAGCGTCACGTCGCGGGCCACCTTCGAGAGCACGCCGGCCAGCGTACCGAGCGCGGTGGCGAGGTTGGCCGGACGCACCCGGATCGCTCCCCACGGCATCACCGGCTCGGCCAGTCCGAGCTCGGCCGCAAGCCGGGCGGCGATGCGTGGGGACCCGCCTCCCACCGGTCCGCCCATCTGGACGGCCAACTCGGCCCCGGCCACGGTTGACAGCCGTTCACAGCTCTCGTCGATGCCGACCAGCCACCCCGCGACCCGCAGCCCGAACGTCGTCGGCATCGCCTGCTGGAGCAACGTGCGCCCGATCATGCGCGTGTGTCGGTGCGTCCGGACCAGCGCGGCGGCGTGGTCGGCCGCGGCCCGCGCGTCGGCCAGCAGTGGCCTGAGCGCCCGCTGGGCGACGAGCATCAGCGCGGTGTCGACGATGTCCTGGCTGGTCGCGCCGGCGTGGACGTACTCGCGGGCGGGCTCGGGCACCGCATCGCGCAGCGCGGCGACCAGCCCGACCACGGGCGTGGCGTTGCGAGCGGTCTCGGCGGCGAGCGCGGCCATGTCGAAGCGGTCGGCGCGGCAGGCCTCGGCGATCTGCCCCACCGCCTGCGCCGGTGCATCGACCGCCACGGCAAGCGCCGCCTCCACATCGAGCATCGCCTGCAGCCACGCGCCGTCGCTGACCTGCGCGGCCGTCTCCCCACGCCCGTAGATGCCGTCGAACAACACTACGTGCTGAAGAAGACCGTCTCGCCCGGGCCCTGGAGGCGGATGTCGAAGCGGTAGCGGTCGTCGCCGTCGGTTTCGGCGATCAGCGTCCGGCGCCGCTCCGCGGGGACGAGGGCGAGGATCGGGTCCTCGGCGTTGGCCTCCGGCTCGTCGCCGAAGTAGATCCGGGTCACGCACCGGTTGAGCATTCCGCGAGCCATGATCGTCACCGCCACGTGCGGGGCCATCAGCGCGTCGCGCGGTCCCTTGAGCCGGCCGGGCTTGACGGTGAGAATCTCGAAGCTGCCGTCGCCCGTCTCCACGCCATAGCGGGCGAAGCCACGGAAGCCCGCGATCTCCGAGCGGCCGCCGTGACCGTAGAGGTCGTTGAACCGGCCCTCGGGGTCGGCCTGCCAGGTCTCGAGCAGGAAATCGGGCACCGGGACACCGGCCCCGTCGTACACGCTGCCGGCGATCGTGATCGTCCCCGGTGTGTGGGGCGTGACGGCCTGCGGCCCCTCCGGCCACGGCAGACCAATGGCGAAGTACGGCCCGACGGTCTGCGAGGGCGTGGTGCCGAAGATCAAAACGCCTCCTCGATCGGGGTCGGCACCGGGCCGCGCAGGTAGATGTCCCACTCCCACGCCTGCGCCCAGTCGGGCTGGGTGTCGTGGATCGAGAATTTGGCGATCATCCGCTCGCGCGCCTGCTCGTCGCGCACGGAGTTGAAGATCGGGTCATACGGGAAGAACGGGTCGCCGGGGAAGTACATCTGGGTGACCAGCCGCTGGGCGAACGCCCGTCCCATCAGCGAGAAATGGATGTGGGCCGGCCGCCACGCGTTGTAGTGGTTGCCCCACGGGTACGGGCCGGGCTTGATCGTCAGAAACCGATAGCGACCCTGATCGTCGGTGAGGCAACGTCCGGCGCCGGAGAAGTTGGGGTCCAGCGGCGCCGGCCAATTGTCGACGACGTGCTTGTAGCGCCCGCAGGCGTTGGCCTGCCACACCTCCACGAGCGTGTTGCGCAGCGGCTTGCCCTCGGTGTCGAACACTCGCCCATGGACGATCATCCGCTCACCGATCGGCTCGCCCTCGTGCTGGGTGGTCAGGTCGGCGTCCTGCTCGGAGACACCGAGCGGCTCGCCGAGCGCCGGCCCCGTGATCTCGGAGATCGTGTTCGGCAGGTAGATCAGGGGCTGCTTGGGATGGCGCAGCTGGGTTGACTTATACGGCGGGTAGTCGAGCGGGGGGTGCGCCGCGGCATCCTCGCGGATGTAGTTGCCCGGCGTGTCGATCACGGGCGCGTAGGTCCCGCCCCGCGTTCCGGCGGCTTGAGTGGTCATATCGTCACATCCTCTCTCATCGGCTCAGCAACTCCCGCAGGGCCTCCAGCTCCTCCTCGGTCGGCGGGGGCGTCTGCGCCGGGGACACGGTCACCGGCAGGTCCCACCCGGTCTGCTCGAGCACCTGCCCGACGGTCACGCCGGGATGGACCTGGGTCAGCGTGAGCTCGCTGCTCTCAGGGTCCGGCTCGAGGACGGCGAGATCGGTCACCACCGCGGTCGGCCCCTTCCCGCGCAGCCCCAGGCGCGCGCGCTCATGCGGTCCGTCGCCGTAGCCGACGGTCGTGCGGAAGTCCAGCTGGGGTACGAACGTGCGCTTGGTGTGCGGGGCGATCACCACGACCTCGCGGCAGAAGCCGGCGATCTCCGGCGCGCCGCCGGCCCCCGGCAGCCGCGTCTTGGGATGGTGGTAGTCGCCGATGACCGTCGAGTTGAGGTTGCCGAAGCGATCGACCTGGGCGGCGCCGAGGAACGCCACCTCGACGCGCCCGGTCCCGATCCAGTAATTGAACATCTCCGGCACCGACACGACCACGTCAGCGGTCTCGGCCAGCTCGCCGTCGCCGATCGACAACGGAACGCGGTATGGCTTGGCGCCGATCGTGCCCGACTCGTAGACGAGCACCAGGTCTGGGTTGTGGACCATGCGGGCGAGGATCGCGGCCGTGCTCGGACGTCCCACGCCGATGAACACCGACTGCGCGTCGGTCAGGCGCCGGGCGGCCACCACCGTCTGCACCTCGCCGGAGGTGTACGCCCCGTTCTCACTCACGCCGCCGTCACTCCCTCCAGGACGTGCTCGCGCATCCATTCCGTGAAGTCGTCACGGTCGCGGCTGAGCTTGTCCCAGAAGCGGTAGAAGTCGTTGTCGCGGGTGGTGATGCCGAGGCTGTATGAGGGCAGCGAGCCACCGGGCGCCTCGGCGACGGCGTCGATCACCCAGCCCGGGATCACGAGGCCGCCCGGGCGGGGCTCGAGCTCGTCGACGATCCGCTCCACTGTCACCAGCGCGCGGTCGGCCGAGAGCACAGCCTCCTTCTGGACACCGGGGATCCCCCACAGCTGCACGTTGCCCTGGCGGTCGGCCTCCTGGGCGTGGACGATCGCCACGTCGGGACGCAGCGCCGGCACCGCCATCAGCGGCTCACCGGTGAACGGACAGACGACCGGCTTGACGTTGGCGATCTTCTTCAGGTCGGTGCCGACGTAGCCGCGCATGATCGCGCACGGCATCCGCGCGGCGCCGGCGGCGTAGCGGTTGGCCATCCCGGCGTGGCTGTGCTCCTCGAGCTCGATCGGACGCGGCCAGCCGTGCTCGACGGCGTCGCGGAAGCGGTGCAGGCCGCCGACCCCGGGATTCCCGCCGTAGGAGAAGACGAGCTTTCGCGCCGCCCCCATCCCGATCATCTGGTCATACAGGATGTCCGGGGTCATACGGATCAGCTCGAGGTCCCGGCGTCCCTGACGCAGGACCTCGTGACCGGCGGCGAACGGGATCAGGTGGGTGAAGCCCTCGAGCGCCAGTGCGTCGCCGTCGTGGACGAGCGACGCGACCGCGTCGGCCAGCGTGCTCAGCTCAGCCATGGTGCACCGCCGTCTCCCGGAGGCGTAGGCCGACGTAGTTCTCGGCGAGCGAGGTCATCGCCGCTTCCGAGGAGCAGGTGTAGCGAAGCTGCGAACGCTGCAGCTCGCGGCCGTACTCATCGGCCCCGGGATCCTGGTGGAGCATCGTCGTCATCCACCACGAGAAGTGCTGGGCGCGCCAGACGCGCCTCGTGCAGCGATCCGAGTACTCGTCCAGGGCGGCGTCGGCCACGTTGCGGAAGTGCTCGGTCAGCGCCTCGGCGAGCACGGTCACGTCGGCCACGGCGAGGTTCAGCCCCTTGGCCCCCGTCGGCGGCACGATGTGGGCGGCGTCGCCGGCGAGCAGCAGGCGCCCGTAGCGCATCGGCGACGCGACGAAGCTGCGCATCGGGGTGATCGACTTCTCGATCACGGGCCCCTCGGTGAGCTCCCAGCCATCGGTGGCCAGCCGCTGATGCAGCTCTGACCAGATCCGCTCATCCGGCCAGTCGTCGATGTTCTCGGTGGGGGCGACCTGGATGTACAGCCGGCTGACCGTCGGCGAGCGCATGCTGTGCAGCGCGAAGCCGCGCTCGTGCTGGGCATAGATCAGCTCGTCGGTGGAGGGCGCGACGTCGGCGAGGATCCCCAGCCAGGCGAACGGGTACTCGCGCCCCCAGGTCATCAGGACGTGTGCTGGGATCGCCGAGCGGCACACCCCGTGAAAGCCGTCGCAGCCGGCGATCAGCTCGCAGCTGAGCTCGTGCTCCAGGCCGTTGTGGGTATAGCGCACGACCGGCTCGTCGGATATGACGCCGTCGACGGAGACGTCGCTGCAGTCGAACAGCAACGGCGCGCCGTCCTTGAGGCGCGCCGCGATCAGGTCCTTGACGACCTCCGTCTGCCCGTAGATCATCACGCCCCGCCCGCCGGTCAACTCGGACATCGGGATGTGGTGGCGCATCCCCTCGTAGTTGATGTAGATGCCGCCGTGGGGCAGGCCTTCGCGGTCCATGCGCTCCCCCACCCCGGCCTCGCGCAGGACCTCGATCGTCCCCTGCTCGAGCACGCCGGCGCGGATGCGCGCCTCGACGTAAGCGCGGCTGCGCGCCTCCACGATCACCGCCTCGATCCCCTGTCGATGCAGCAGCCGGCCGAGCAGCAGACCGGCCGGACCGGCCCCCACGATGGCCACCTGGGTTCGCTCACGGATCACGGTCATCGGGACATTAGTCGTTTTGCCCCTGGTCGCATAGCGCCCAGGTCGCCGCTATGCGAACACTCGGAGACGGTTCTAGGAGAGCTGGATGTGGTCGGCCTCGGCCGCGCCGCCGAACGGGCGCGTGAGACAGAACTGGTTCAGTGTGGACTCCGGCACGCCCTCCACCCCCGGTGTGTCCGACGCCTCGCCGCGCGTGTGGGGGTCGTTGGGGAAGCCGCCGACGGCGACCGAGTGCGCGGGCGAGCGATAGCCCGAGATGCCGACCAGATGCAGCTGCAGCGCCTTGCCGAGCTGGTCGAGCCGGGCGGCGAGGATCGGCTCCTGGTTGACCGAGTAGTTGGTCCCGGCCGCCTGGAAGAAGCCGAAGCTGCCGCCGTGGGGTACGAACGGTCCGTTCGTACAGCCCGCGGGCGGCGCCACGGCGCCGCCCGAGGACAGCGTCCGCGCGCGGGCGGCCTGAGCGTCGAGCACAGCGGCCTCGTGGACGAGGCGCTTGTGCAGCGCGGTGAGGTTGGCGCTGGTGGTGTTCCTGGCGCCCTGCGCACGGATCTCCTTGGCGACGATCGCCGCCTTCAGCTGCGCGATGTCGTCGCGTTCGGCGAGCACCGCAGCGGTCGCCCGCCGCCGGCGGGCCTGGACCCTGGTCAGGCGCACCGTCTGGGCCTCGACGGCCAGGCGCGCGGCGGCCACGTTGCGGGTGGTGACGACGTTCTGGCGCTCGACTGCCGTGAGGTCGCGGATCCCGTTGACCAGCTCGTTGAACCCGCCGGAGTCCACGACCACGTTAACGAGCGCCGGCGGCGGCGACTCGTAGCGGGCGAGCAGCTGCTGGGCCAGCGTCTGGCGATCGCGCGCGTACTGGGCGCGCAGTGCGACGAGCCGCGTCCGGGCGCGGCTGAGCTCATCCGAGACCGTGCCGAGCAGCTGCTCCTGGGTGGTGACGCTGCTCTGCACCACGGTCAGTCGCGACTGCAGCGACGAGATCGAGCCCTGAAAGCCCTCGATCTGCTGGTTCTCGGCCCGGAGCGTGGACCGCAGCTGCGAGGCCCGCTGCTGGCCGGACTGGTAGCGGTCGACGAGGCTGGCCGAGCTGGAGCCGCCGGTGACCGCCACCGCCGCGGCGGCGAGCAGGCACAGACACAGGAGGCGGCGGGCTGAGGGCATGCGTTGACGCGGTCGTGGCGGGTCGTCCACGACCAGGCGGCGAACCTAGCAAGTGGGTCGTTAGCGGGGGTTTTGTGCAGCGGATCTTGCAACGGAAGGCATTTTCCGTGCCGCCGCGACCGTGGTGCGCCTGCAGTGAAAAACCGCGCCATCAGGGGTTGGGTGTGATCGCCCGCCGTCAGCCCCTTCGCCGGTGACCGCCGCGGCTGCTCAGCGGCCCGGCAGGTGGTACACGTAGACGGTGCTCGAGGAGCTGGAGTCGTGGTAGCTGCCGGTCGGCACGATCACCCGCCCGCCGACGACGATCGGGCTGTTCCAGTGGCCGGGGGCCACCGGCAACGCGCGCACCAGCGCCCCGGTCTGCGGGCGGCGGATGTCCAGCTGCCCCCCCGACTCGTCGTAGGTGTACAGCAGCCCCCCGGCGATCACCGGGCTGGTGGCGGCGGTGCCGTTCGACCACACGGTCGCCAGGCGCGGGTGCGAGCCGCCGGCGAGCTCGTAGGCGGTGGCCCCCGAGTCGGTGCCCACGAACAGATACACGCGGCCGCCATGGCTCCACACGGCCGGCGCGGTGAACACCTGGGCACCGCCGGGCGCCGCCACCTCCCCCAGCTCGCCGCCCAGCCGCGGCCCGGCGCCCTGCGTGGTGCCGTCCAGACGCGCCAGGTCGAGCAGATGCAGCCGGCCGTCCTTGCCGCCCTGGACGGCGAGGCGAATGCCGTGGTAGGCGGGCAGGATCGCCGGCGACGTCGAGCCGACATCGGTGTCGGAGGCGCTGAGCTGGGCCTGGTTGGGCGGGGTCCAGTTGTGCAGCAGCCGGCTGGCGTCGGGCGTGAGCTCGAGCGCGCTGTTGCCCCAGTTGGTGTGACCGTCGAACGGGCCGTTGCCGGTGGCGATGAGGATCCGGTTCGAGCCCGGCTCGATCACGGCGCCGGCGCGGCCCCAGATCGCGTCGTCGCCGTTGGTGTTGGTGACCGGGCAGGACCTGGCCGCGATCAGCTTGTGCCGGTTTGAGCACTCGGAGTTCCACACGTGGAGGATCCGTCCGGTCTGGCGGCTGATCGTGACCACATGACCGTCGTAGGGCGGGGCGTCGCCGAAGTAGCCGCTGGTGACCGCCACCACCGAGGCGCCGGAGAGGTTGAGCGCCGAGGCGATCTTCTCGTGGGCGGGATCGAACGTGATCGACCGCGACCACATCTGGTGGCCGCTGGCCACGGCCAGCTTGTGGATCACGCCGTCGGGGCTGGCGGTGTAGATGAACCGGCGGTCGGGGTCGGCCACCGGGCTGGCGGTCGTCACCTGGGAGTTGCCCGGCGTGGCGTTGACGCCCCGCGGGCGAAACTCCCACAGCGTGTGTCCCGTGCGCGCATCGAAGGCAACCGTGATGCCGTAGGAGGTGGTGACCGCGACCAGATCGTGGCGTGCGCCGCGCACGGTGACGGCGTGTAGCTCGATCGGCGACGAGTCGGCGATTCCGTCGATCTGCACCCGGCGGCCCGTGAGCTTGAAGACGGTGGAGGCGGTGATCCCGGTGTCGCCGGGTCCGGCGCTGCTGCGATCGGCGGTGTAGCCGAAGTTCGGCCAGTCCCCGGCGGGGACGGCCCGCGTGATCGCGGCGGAGCCGGCGGCGGCAGTGCTCTCGGAGTCGCTCGGACTCGCGCTGGCGGTGGCCGTGCTCGCGCTGTGACCGCCGCAGGCGCCGGCGAGGAGCGAGCCGGCGATCAGCAGCGCCCGCCGGGCGAGGGAGCCGCGGCGCAACCGGCCGGCTCGATCGAAGCCCAAGCGTGAGCGCATCCGCTCCGAGGCTAGTACGACCGGCCGGCTCGATTCGCCCCGGGCGCCGATACGATGCCCGTCTTCCGGTGACTGTCTCGCACTTCACCCTCGTCGACCGCCTGGGCTCAAACGCTCCCGCATGACAGCCGCCGGCGTGCTGATCCGCGACGCCGCCGCGGCGGACTGGCCGGCGATCTGGGCGTTCATGGAGCCGATCATCCGCGCCGGCGAGACCTTCTCCTGGGACCGGGACCTCGGCGAGGATCAGGCGCGCGGCTTCTGGATGCAGGCGGCGCCGGGAGCGACCCTCGTCGCCGAGGATCCCGGCGGCCGCATCGTCGGTACGGCCGAGCTGGCGCCCAATCACGGCGGCGGGGCGTCACACATCGCCAACGCCGGATTCATGGTCGACGCCGCCCGCGCCGGGCGCGGTGTCGGACGAGCGCTCGGCGAGGCCGCACTTCACCGCGCCCGCGCCGCCGGCTTTCGGGGGATGCAATTCAACGCCGTCGTCGCCACCAACGAGCGCGCCGTGGCGCTCTGGCGCAGCCTCGGGTTCGAGATTCTCGCAACCGTGCCCGAGGGGTTTGAGCACCCCACGCAGGGCTATGTGGGGCTGCACCTCATGTACCGCGCGCTGTAGACGGCGGTTCGTGGACTCGGCGCGCCAGACGGGTCAGCCGAGCTTGATCAACACGATCGTGTTGATCACGAATACGATCGCGAAGCCGATCGTCCAGCGGTTGAGGTTGCGCTCGACCAGCGACCCGCCGCCCAGTGGACCGGCTCCGGTGCCCACGCCGAAGGCACCCGAGAGTCCCGCGTCCTTGCCCGAATGCATGAGGATCAGGAAGATCAGGCCGACGCAGAGAACGATCTGTACGAGGTCGAGGATCGTCGTCACGGCGCTGATGGTAGCTCGTCATGAGCCCGGGCCCGATCGAGCTCGTTGAGGATTTCGATTGCCTCGGCGCGCAGCGTGGCGTCGAGCGAACGGTAGTCCTCGTCGGACAGCTTGCCGGTCCGCACGTCGAGCTCGGCGTCGCGGATCTCGCGGTACTTGGCGTCCCGGACGGCCTCGAGCTCGGCGACCGGATCCGGCCGGGCTCTCCCGGCCGATCGCTGCGCACGCAACGGCGCCGAGATCGCATAGACGACGACCGCCACGACGATGAGGACGAGCACGTACGGCACCGGCGCGTCCCCTTAGACGAGCACGCGCTCGGGCGCCGGCTCGGTCTCGGGCTCCGCGCTCGGGCACCGGCACGCGCGGGCGGGTACGCCGGGGGCCCGCGCCCGACATCGGCCACAGCGCGATCAGCCCGCCCAGCGCCGCCATGATCGCCCCCAGCCACAGCCAGGCGACCAGCGGCGAGACGATCAGCTTGAACGACGCCGCCCACGGGTGGCTGACCCACCGCTGGGTCAGCGACCGGATGATCAGATCGCGGGCGTTATACAGCGTGTTGAGCTGGCGATTGCGCTGGGGGGCGGGCAGCGTCAGCGCCTGGTTGATGGCGCGGCCGAGGACCACATCGCCCTGGCTGATCATCTTCTGCAGCGGCGTGATGTTGGGGGCGATCACGGTCCACACGTCATGGGTGAGACCCGCGTCGAGGCCGACGCGGCTCTCGTTGGAGCCGTTGAAGAACCGGCCGATCTGGTGCATCGGATCGAGTGCCGGATACAGGCCGTATTCCGTGTGCAGCGTGGTGACGTGGTGACCGCCGCGGCTGAGGTCGAGGACCGCGCCGAACGAGAGCCGCTGGGGCGTGGCGCTGGCCGTCGGGCGCACATAGCGGATGTCATAGCCGTCGAGGTGCACGGACTGCCCCGGCTTGAGGTTGGCCGTGCGCGAGTGCTGGAACGACGTCGAGGCGGCCACGCCGATGAGCGCCAGTGCGACTCCGGCGTGCACGATGTAGCCGCCGTAGCGGCGGCGATTGCGGCGCACGAGGCTGCCCAGGGCCACCGGCGCCGGCTCGGAGGTCATCGCCTTGCGAGCCCCCACGCCGCGGAAGAATTCCTGCGCCACCGAGGCCACGGCGAAGGTTCCGCACACGAACACCGCCAGCGCGTAGCCGTGGTTGATCACGCCGGGCACGATCAGCAGGACGACGAGGGCAAGGGCGGCGGCGATGATCGGAAAGGCGAAGTTGCGGCGCAGCTTGGCGACGGTCACGCGGCGCCAGGCGATGATCGGCCCGATGCCCGCCAGCGCCACGACGACGAGCGCCAGCGGATCCACGAACTGGTTGAACGTAGGCGGCCCGACCGATACCTGGGTGCCGGTGATCGCCTCGGAGACCAGCGGGAAGAACGTGAACCAGAAGATGACGGCGGTCAGCGCCACGAGCACGAGGTTCTGAAACAGGAACACCGCCTCGCGGGAGAGCAAGGAGTCCAGCCGGGCCTCGCTGCGCAGCGCGTCGCGGCGCCAGACCACCAGCCCCACCGAGCCGATGACCATCACCGAGATGAGCGCCACGAAGGACGTGTTGAGCGTCGGATCGGAGACGAAGGCGTGGATCGAGCTGAGGATCCCCGAGCGCACCAGGAAATCGCCGACGATCGCCAGGATGCCGGTGAGCAGGACCAGCGAGGCGTTCCACACCTTCAGCATGCCCCGCTTCTCCTGGATCATGATCGAGTGGATGTAGGCGGTGGCGACCAGCCACGGCATCAGCGCGGCGTTCTCGACCGGATCCCAGGCCCAGTAGCCGCCCCAGCCCAGCTCGGTGTAGGACCAGCGGGCGCCGAGCATGACGCCGATTCCCAGGCACAGCCAGGCGCCGAGCGCGAACCGGCGGGTGACCTGGATCCACTCGGCGTTGAGCCGGTTCGAGACGAGCGCCCCGATCGCGAACGCGAAGGGCACCATCAGCAGCGTGTACCCCGAGTACAGCATCGGGGGATGGATCATCATCGTCGTGTGGCGCAGCAGCGGATCGAGGCCGGAGCCCTCCACGGGCGGCGTCGAGCTCGTGGAGAACGGATTGGCGAAGAAGACGATGAGCCCGACAAAGAACGTGGCGAGCGCGAACAGGGTGGCCTGGGCATAGGGAACGATCTCGCGCACCTTGCGGCGGGTGAGGAACAGCGCCAGGCTCGACCAGCACGACAGCAGCAGGACCCACAGCAGCAGCGAGCCCTGCTGGGTCGACCAGATCGCCGCCGCCCGGTAGAAGGTCGGCGTCGTCGTGCTCGAGCCGGTGGCGACGATGTTGTAGGAGAAGTCCGAGCTGAGGAAGGCGACATCGAGGATCACGAACGCGATCGCCGACATGCCGGCCAGCGAGTACATCGCCCGGCGCCCGGAGTCCACCCAGGCGCCGCCGCCGCCGCGCGCGCCGTACAGCGAGGCGCCCAGCCCATATCCCGCGACCACCAGTCCGAGGATGAGCAGCAGCCGTCCGACGGCGGCCATCAGCGAGGCGTTCCCATCAATACGAAGCGGTGGCGGCCTTGTACTTGGACGGGCACTTGGTCGTCAGCGAGTTCTGCTGGCCGACCCACGCCGTGGCGTCGCCGGTCCCCCGGTGGACGGTCACCAGCACGGCGCGGCCCTGGGCAAAGGGGTCGGGCACGATGCCGGTATAGCTGACGGGAACCGAGACCTTGAGCTTGGGATCGCGCACGCGGAAGCGCAGCGAGTCGCCGTCGCGCTGCACCGAGCCGTCGAGCACCGTGCCGGCCAGGATGTAGGACTTCCCGGGCTGGGCACGCTTGAGCAGCTGCGACGCGGTCAGCTCCTCGCGCCCGGCGGAAAAGCTCGTGTACACCAGGGCCGACGCCAGCAGGAGGGCGACGGTCAGGGCGATCGTGAGGCGGATGGCGCGCTTGCGGCTCGGATCCATGACCGTGCTCCATTGTCCCATACCGCCCCGCCGCGCCACCCCGGGGCAGCGCGCCCGCTGAGCGAACCAATTTGTTTATTAGCGTCGTGTTAACGGCCAGGGAAAATTGGCTTGCCGGCGAAACCATTGGGCGTAGTCCCCGTTACAGATTATGACTGTGCTTGCTCGAAGCAAAACCGGCGCCGCGCGTCTGCGACGCCACCGCGAGGAGCGACCGGGGCGTGTCGCGGGGCAGAGAGAACCCCCGAAGCCGACCCCGGAACCGACCGCCACCCAGAATCCGTCCCAGCGACGCCGTCGCGAGGCCGGAGCGCCCACGGACGCCGCCATGTACACGTGCGACTGCGGTTTCGTGTTCAAGGCGCTGGTGTCGACGTCGGTCGATTGCCCTCATTGCGGCGGCTCGCAGGCCTGGTAGGCCCGCTCCCCACTCCCGTCTGACGGCGCGCGGCCAGCGTGGTCCGTCGTCGTGCGCGCCTCGGGCCCCACCGGCGTCGCGTCCCCGACGTCGATCTCGCGTGACGGTTTGCGCTTCACCGCAGCAGCGAGCCGCCCGGCGGGACGACCCACAGGCGGCGGGCGTAGGCGCCCGCCTCCTCGACGCCCAGGTCACGGACCACGGCCGCCCCGGCAGCGCTCATCGCCCGGCCCAGGTCGGCCCAACCGCGGGCGACACCGCCCACCCGCGCGGTGGGACCCCAGCCGGTGGCGGCGGACAGCTCGGCCGCCCGCGCCTGGACCTCGGCGAGGGTGAAGTCGCCGAACGGCTTGTACTCGCTCTCGGCGTAGACCGGCTGGGCGAGGGGGTCGCCGTCGCTCACCCGAAACCCCACTTCGGGATCGGGGACAGCCCGCCGTTGCGGATCGCCCGCTCGGTGTCGGCCGAGCGCACGGTCGTCGGGTACGGCGGACGCTTCCAGGGATGGGGGGCGATCGTCCCGTAGTGCTCGCGCAGGTCGGCGACCAGGTCCCCGCGATGAGCCGCACAGGCATAGCGCCGCGGTCCGAGCGGTCCGCCGCCCAGCCACAGCAGCCAGCGGCCGGGCGGGACGTCCAGATACTGACCGAAGGCCAGCTCCCGCAGCCCGCGCTCCAGCGCAAGCTGGGTCAGCGGATCGGGCTGGCCGTCGCAGAACTCGCAGCGAAACACGACGCGAACGGGCATCGACCCCACCAACGCTACCAGCGGGGCTCGTATCCGCTGGCCAGCTGCTCTCCCGGTCCCCGCCATGCGGGCTCGCGCTCGAACTCGCGCGTGACCGCGCGGCGGCGCAATCCTCGCAGCAGCGGGCCATAGGTGAATTGCCGCGCCCGGGCCCGCGCCAGCCCGGCGGCGCTCGGCTCGACGAACGGCATGAAGCGATCGGGAAAGCCGGGCATCGTGCAGCCGATGCAGATACCGCCGACGTTGGGACAGCCGCCGATGCCGGCCGTCCACCCGCGCAGCGGGACGTTGCACAACGACACCGGCCCCTTGCAGCCCAGCTTGACAAGACATCCTCGGTCAGAGGCCGGCGACGACGCGTACTCGCCCTGTTCGGCGTACCCCGCCCGGCCGCAGCCCTGTTGCACGGTGCGCCCGAACAGCCAGGCCGGCCGACCCTGCTCGTCGAGCGCCGGCGCCGGCGCCGTCCCGGCGACGAACATCGCCAGCGCGAGCAGCGTCTCGGTGATGTTGTCGGGCAGCACCGGGCAGCCGGGGAGGTTGACGACCTCCAGGCCCCGGCGTGACCGCCAGCCGTGACCGAGCCGATCCCGCAGGCCCATCGCGCCGGTCGGGTTGCCGCGCATCGCCGGCACGCCGCCGTAGGCCGCGCACGTTCCGAGCGCCAGCACGGCACTCGCCCGCGGGGCCAGCCGCTGCAGCCAGGTGTCCGTGCTCACCGGCTGGCCGGTCGCCGGATCGACCCCCAGGGCCGACCAGGACCCTTCGCCGCTCTGCTCCTCGTTGGCCACCGATCCCTCGAGCACGAGCACGAACGGCTCCAGCCGCCCGGCCGCCGCCTGCCAGAAGGCGGTCATGAACTGCTCCCCGGTTTCGTAGGCCAGCAGCGGATTGTAGATGGCCAGCTGTGGCATGCCGGGAAGAACCCCCCGCACGAGGTCCTCGAGGCTGGGGCTGGTGGCACTCGTCATCGCCACCGACTCGCCGTCGCAGCCCAGGCCGGAGGTCAGCCACACGACGTGGACGAGCCGGCTCTCGGCCCGCGCGTCGCCGGATCCGAGCTCGACGGTGCGCATCACTCGGCCCGCCGCTCGCTAGGTAGATCCGTGGGCGGAATGCAGCGGCGAGACGCCGGCTTCGGTGGGGTGCAGCATCGTGCCGAGCTGGTCCTCGACGCGCCCGTGCAGGTGCCACTCGTCGCCGTGCCCGGTGACCAGCCCGGACCGAGCCAGCCGACCGAGGGCGTGGGACACCGACGGTCGCTCGGCGCCGACGAGCCGGCCGAGCAACTGATGGGTGAGCGGCAGGGGGAGGCGGATCCCACCGGGCTCGACCCGTCCCCAGCGGGCCGCCAGGTGCCACAGCAGCAGCGCCAGGCGCACCTCGAGCCGCGGCTGGGAGGCGATCGCGCGCTGCACGTTGAGGTTGCGCGCTCGGCGCTCGACGCGGTTCAGCAGGGCCTGCATGATCTGCGGCCAGGGACGGACCCGCTGGACGAAGCCGTCGTCGAGCACGGCAAAGCGCGTCGGCACCAGGCCGCGCCATTCAGTGGCGCAGGCCAGGAGGTCATCGCCCTTCTCCTGGCAGGCCTCCACGATGTCGCCCGAACCGAGCAGCTCGGCGGCAACGCGGTCGCCGACCTGGACATTGACGGCGAGCACGCCGTCGAGCACGAGCACGCCTGGCCCGGTCCTCGCGGAGGCGAGGCGATCGGCCAGCTTCACCTCCCCCACGTCGGCGTCGAAGATCGTGGCCGTCGCCGCCGGACGCGCCACCAGACGCATTCGCACGTCGAGCGCTTCAGCGAGGTCGACATCAAGATCAAGCAGGTAGTGAAAGGAGCTCGATCGCCTGGACGGCGGCGGCCGTTGCTGCCGTGCGGCCCACCGCGGGTCAACTCCGGCGCCTTCGGCGGTTATGGCACTTCCCTCCCTAGGCGTTTCATACCGGTACGCCCCTCTGGATCGCGTGTTCCCTGGACCGGACCTGCAGCCCAGCATACGCCCACCGGTTCCCGAAAGGCAACGCGTCGTCGCCCCGGGGGTGACGGTAATCCTGATTACCGTGACCTGGATTACCGCCGTTTTGAACCGACACTCCGCCCGGTGATATACCGGCGTTTGGCGGGATGCCCCGGGTCACTGGTGACCAGTCCGGGGAAGCCGCTAGAGAGGAGCGGCGAAGGTCTATGTGTCTGGCCATACCCGGGCAAGTGATCGAGGTGGTCGATGAGATCAACCAGATCGCCAAGGTGGATGTCGTCGGCGTACGCCGGAACATCAACGTCAGCCTCCTCGCCAACGACGGCGACCACGCCCAGCCAGGGGACTGGGTGCTGATCCACGTCGGCTTCGCCCTCTCCAAGGTCGACGAGGAGGAAGCACACGCGACCCTGTCGCTGCTGCAGCGGATGGGCGCCGAGTACGAGCAGGAGCTCGAAGAACTGAAGGCGAGCGTGATCGAGTGAGCTGCGATCCCGGCGGCCACTGCATCACCTGCTCCGACGAGGCCATCGAGGTCACGGTCCTCACCGTCGACGAAGACCAGGACCTCGCCGTCTGTACCACCGCCCAGGGCACGCGCGAGACCGTCGAGACCACGCTCGTCTCCCCTGTCCGGCCCGCCGAGCGCCTGCTCGTCCACGCCGGCACTGCGATCGCCCGGGGCCAGGCGCTCTGATGAAGTACGTCGACGAATACCGCGACGCGCACCTCGGCCAGGCGCTGGCCACCCAGATCGCCGCTGAGGCCCAGCCCGGCCATCACTACAAGGTGATGGAGGTATGCGGCGGTCACACCCACTCGATCTACAAGTACGGGATCGACGACCTGCTGCCGTCCAATGTCGAGCTCGTCCACGGGCCCGGCTGCCCGGTGTGCGTGATTCCGATGGGGCGGGTCGACGACGGGATCGCGATCGCCCATCAGCCCGGGGTCATCTTCACCTGCTTCGGCGACATGCTCCGCGTCCCCGGCTCCGAGCACACACTGCTCGACGCCAAGGCGCAGGGCGCCGATGTGCGAATGGTCTACTCGCCGCTCGACGCGCTGCGGATCGCGCGTGAGAACCCCGGCCGCGAGGTGGTGTTCTTCGCGATCGGCTTCGAGACGACGGCGCCCTCCACGGCACTGACACTCAAGCGCGCCAAGGCCGAGGGCATCACCAACTTCACGTGCGTGTGTAACCACGTGACGATCGTGCCGCCGCTGCGGGCCCTGCTCGAGTCCCCGGACCTGCGCCTCGACGGCTTCATCGGGCCCGGCCACGTGTGCACGGTGGTGGGCGCGCGGCCGTTTCACTTCATCCCGGCCGACTACGGGCGCCCGGTCGTCATCTCGGGCTTCGAGCCGCTTGACATCCTGCAGTCGATCCTGATGATCCTTCGGCAGCTCGGCGGCGGGCGCTGTGAGGTGGAGAACCAGTACACGCGCGTCGTCCCCGAGGAGGGCAACCTGCGCGCCCTTCAGGTGATGGCGGAGGTCTTCGCCCTGCGTCCGCACTTCGAGTGGCGGGGCCTGGGCTTCATCTCCCAGAGCGCCCTGCGCCTGTCCGACGCCTATGCGGAGTTCGACGCCGAGCAGCGCTTCCCGACGCCGAACGTGCGCGTCGCCGATCCCAAGGCGTGCCAGTGCGGTGAGGTGCTCAAGGGCGTAATCAAGCCGTGGGAGTGCAAGGTGTTCGGCACGGCCTGCACCCCCGAGCACGCGATTGGCACCTGCATGGTCTCGCCCGAGGGCGCCTGCGCGGCGTATTACAACTTCGGCCGGTATGCCAGGGAACGCGAGGCGGTGTGACGCGTCTTCGAACGCATATCGCGGGTAGTGCGAGGGAGCGCGAGGCGGTGTGAGCATCACAGGTCGGGAAGAGCGGGTGCTGCAGATCATCGAAACCGCTCGGGCCAAGAAGGCGCGCTTTCGCGACACGCAGATCACGCTCGCCCACGGCGCCGGCGGTAAGGCAACGCAGACGCTGATCGAGGGACTGCTGGTGCCGGCCTTCGCCGCCGAGGGGTCGCCGACGCTGGCCGCGCTCGGCGACGCCGGAACCGTCGAGCTCGGGGGCGCCCGCGTCGCCATGACCTCCGACAGCTTCGTCGTCTCGCCGCTGCGCTTCCCCGGCGGCTCGATCGGCGAGCTGGCGGTCAACGGGACGGCCAACGATCTGGCGATGGCCGGCGCGCGGCCGCACGCACTGACCGTCTCGATGATCCTCGAGGAGGGCCTCGACGCCGGCGTCCTGCGCGCCGAGGTCCAGGCGATCGCCGACACCGCGCGTGAGGCGGGGGTCGAGATCGTCGGCGGCGATACGAAGGTCGTGCAGCGTGGGCTGGCGGACGGCATGTATCTGTGCACGACCGGGATCGGCGCGATCGACCCGCGGGCCCGGCTGTCGACCGGCGGCATCCGGCCGGGCGATCAGATCCTTGTCTCGGGGCCGATCGGCGAGCACGGGACGGCGATCATGCTCGCCCGCGACCAGTTCGACCTCGACGCCGAGGTCGAGTCCGACACCCGCTGCCTGTGGCCGGCGGTCGACGTCCTGCTCGACGCGGTCGGCGCCGAGCTTCACTGCCTGCGCGACGCCACCCGCGGGGGCGTCGCCTCGGTGCTCAACGAGCTGGCGCGGGCGTCCGGGGTGAGCATGGTCGTCCGCGAGGCCGACGTGCCCGTCTCCCCCGTGGTGGGGGCGGCGGCCGAGCTGCTGGGGATCGACCCGATGTACATCGCCAACGAGGGCCGGCTGGTGGCCTTCGTGGCGCCTGAGGCGACCGACGCGGCACTGGCCGCATTGCGGACCGTGCCCGGCAGCGAACACGCGGGCGCGATCGGCGAGGCCCGGACCGAGCCGCCCGGGATGGTGATGGTGCAGACCGCCTTCGGTGGTCGGCGCGTGATGGATCAGCTGGTCGGCGATCCCCTTCCGCGGATCTGCTGAGAACTAACGACAGGAGCGACGCACATGGCGACGACAACCGAGTTCGTACCCAACCAGGCGGCGACCGAGGCTGTCACCGCACATGTCCTCTGGATGACGGTCGGTCTCTCCTGCGAGGGCGATTCCGTCGCTATGACCTCGGCCACGAACCCGAGCCTGGAGGACATCATCCAGGGCGTCATCCCCGGGATGCCGCGCGTCGTGATCCACAACCAGGTGATCGCGTTCGAGACCGGCGATGACTTCGCCCGGGCGTGGACCGATGCCGAGCAGGGCAAGCTCGACCCGTTCGTGCTCGTGATCGAGGGATCGCTCGGCAACGAGCAGATCAACGGTGAGGGCCACTGGACCGGCTTCGGCGTCAACCCCGCCAACGGCCAGCCGATCACCGTCAACGAGTGGATTGACCGCCTGGCCCCCAAGGCCGCCGCCGTCGTCGCCGTCGGCACGTGCGCCACCTACGGCGGGATCCCGGCGATGAAGAACAACCCCACGGGCGCGATGGGCGTGCCGGACTACCTGGGCTGGAAGTGGAAGTCAAAGGCCAACCTGCCGGTGATCTGCATCCCCGGCTGTCCGGCGCAGCCCGACAACATGACCGAGGTGCTGATGTACCTCGTCTTCCACCTGGCCGGGATGGCGCCGGTGCCCGAGCTCGACGAGCAGCTGCGGCCCAAGTGGCTGTTCGGCCGCACGGTGCGCGAGGGCTGTAACCGCGCCGGCTTCGTCGAGGAGGGCCAGTTCGCCAGCGAGTACGGATCAGACCACCGGTGCCTGGTCAAGCTCGGCTGCAAGGGTCCGGTGGTCAAGTGCAATGTGCCGATCCGCGGCTGGGTCAATGGGATCGGCGGCTGCCCGAACGTCGGCGGCATCTGCATGGCGTGCACGATGCCCGGGTTCCCAGACAAGTACATGCCGTTCATGGACCCGGACAAATGGGGCTCGCGGGCGGCCGATCTCGAACGCTTCAGCTACGGGCCGATCCTCAAGTTCTTCCGCGAACGCAACATCAAGAGCAAGTACGACGTCGAGCCGGAGTGGCGGCGTCCCGGGCCGGTGCTCACCACCGGCTATCAGAAGCGCTGGTAGCCGCCCGGAGCCACCGACCGTCACGTCCACCGTCACGAAGGAGCCAGCATGGCCACCACCACCGAGCAGAAGGTCGTCGTCAAGGAGATGTCGTGGGATCCGATCACGCGGATCGTCGGCAGCTTGGGAATCCACACCGAGATCGACTTCACCAATCAGAAGGTGAACAAGTGCTACAGCACGTCGATGGTGTTCCGGGGCTTCGACATCTTCATGAAGGGGATCGACCCGCGCGACGCGCACTTCATCACCAGCCGCATCTGCGGCATCTGCGGTGACAACCACTGCACCTGTTCGTGCCTGAACCAGAACATGGCCTATTCGGTCAAGCCACCGCCGCTGGGCGACCTGGCGTTCAACCTGGCCGAGTCCGCCGACTACATGTTCGACCACGCGATCTTCAACGACTGCATGGCGAACGTGGACTTCTGCGAGCAGATGGTCAAGGACACCAACCCGAGTCTGCTGGCCACCGCCGAGAACACGTCGGCGCCCCATTCCGACGTGCACGGCTACAAGACGATCGCCGACATCATGCGGTCGCTGAACCCGTTCACCGGCAGCTTCTATCTCGAGACGCTGCAGGTGGCGCGCTACACGCGTGAGATGTACTGCCTGTTCGGCGGCCGCCACACCCACCCGTCCACGATCATGCCAGGCGGCTGCAGCGCCGACATCACCCATCAGACGCTGACCGACTACTACGTGCGCCTGATGCGCTACATGGACTACGTCAAGCGGGTCGTGCCGATGCACGACGACCTGTACGACTTCTTCCTCGAGCAGCTGCCGGGCTACGACATGGTCGGCTACCGCGAGACGAACCTCGTCAACTGGGGCTGCTTCGACGACCCCGACTACGTCGACTACGACTACCGCACGATGACCGAGTGGGGCCGCAAGCGCTACATCACCCCCGGCGTGGCGATCAACGGCGAGCTGATCTCGACCGACCTCGTCGAGATCAACCTCATGATCCGGATCCTGCTCGGCAGCTCGTACTTCGACGGCTGGGAGAGCGAACCGACGTTCGTCACCCACGACCCGCTGGGCAACCCGGTGGACAAGAACCACCCGTGGAACAAGCAGACGCTGCCCAAGCCACAGAAGCGCGACTTCGCCGACAAGTACAGCTGGGTGGTCTCTCCGCGGATCTACGACCAGCGCACCGACACCCACGTGTGCTGTGACACCGGGGGCGGCCCGTTCGCCCGGCAGTGGTGCACCGCCAAGGCCGGCCTCGTCGACTTCGGCTACCTGAAGGCGACCGGCCACTCGATCCAGATGACGCTGCCCAAGTCGGCCTCGATGCCCGAGATGGAGCTCGAGTGGATGGTGCCCGAGAAGTCCAACGCGATCGAGCGCGACCGCGCCCGGTCCTATCACCAGGCCTACTCGGCGCTCGTCGCCCTGCACTGCCTGGAGCGGGCGCTCAAGGAGGTCCGGGCCGGCCGCACGAAGAGCTGGAAGGAGTTCACGGTCCCCGACGAGGCCGTGAGCTGCGGCTTCCACGAGGCCGCTCGCGGCGTGCTCTCGCATCACATGGTGATCCGCGAGGGCAAGATCGCCAACTACCAGCCATACCCGCCGACGCCGTGGAACGCGAGCCCGCGCGACACGTTCGGAACTCCGGGTCCGTACGAGGACGCCGTGCAGAACACGCCGATCTTCGAGGAGAACGGGCCGGAGAACTTCAAGGGCGTCGACATCATGCGGGCGGTGCGGAGCTTTGATCCGTGCCTGCCGTGCGGCGTGCACATGTACACCGGGGCGGGCCAGGTCCGCAAGGTGATGCACACCCCGACGGGCCTCAGCTGAGGCCGGCGTGGCCACCGAAACCGCCAACCCCGCCGACCTGCTCGAGCGGGTCCAGGAGCTGACCGAACGCGTCGACGAGCTCCCGGACCCGCGGGCGCGTCAGCTCGCCCAGGAGCTCGTGGCCGGGGTGATCGCGATGTACGGCGACGGCCTGACCCGCATCATGGAGGTGATCGCCGGCTCCCGCGAAGCGGGGGCCACGATCCTCGACGAGCTCTCCCAGGACGGTGCGGTGGCCAGCCTGCTGCTGATCCACGACCTGTACCCGGTCTCGCTGGAGGAGCGGGTGCTGGAGGCACTCGACACGGTGCGGCCCTACATGGAGTCCCACGGCGGCAACGTCGAGTTGGTGGAGCTGCGCGACGGGGTGGCGCACCTGGCGCTGCAGGGCAGCTGCAACGGCTGCGCCGCTTCGCGGGCGACGCTGGAGACGGCGATCGAGCAGGCCCTGGAGGAGCACGCTCCCGATCTCGCCGGCCTGGAGGTGGAGGGAGTCACGGAGAAGGCCGCGGGCTTCTCGCTCCCGATGGCGGCGCCGTCGATGGCGGAGGCGTCCACCCCGGCCTTCGAGCTCCCGGTCGTTCAGGCGGCCCCGCCGCCGCGCTGGATCGACCTCAGCGAGGGGGCCCGGCCGCACCCCGGCCGGGTGAGCGAGGTGCGGATCGGCGGCGAGACGCTCGTCCTCGCCGACATCGGCGGCTCGCTGCTCGCCTACGTCGACGAGTGCGCCTCCTGCGGCGCGCCGCTGGGCGCGGGTCAGCTGGCCGGCGGCCTGCTGCGCTGTCCGAGCTGCGAGGTGGAGTTCGACCTCCCGCGGGCGGGGCGGGCGGCCGGCGGCGAGCCGCTTCAGCTGCGCCCCGTGCCCCTGCTCCAGGACGGTGGGCTACGGGTGGCTCTTTGAAGCCGGATGACTCACGCCGCCGACCTAGAAGCGAGCCCGGACGGCGAGCGGAGGCGGTCAGCGTGAGTCGGCCGAGCAGCCGCGCTCAGGCGGTCACCCGGATGCGCGGCCTCGCGCAGGCCGGGTCGGTTCGCGGCGCGCCGATGGGCAAATCGGCCGTCGAGCGCTGCGACCTGTGCAACACCACGCTGCCCGACGACCATCGCCACATGCTCCACCTCGTCGACCGGCGGATCGTCTGCACGTGCGAGGCCTGCTGGGCGCTGTACTCGGGCAACGCCGAGTACCGGCCGACGGGGATGCGCACAGTCTGGCTCGAGGACTTCCGCTGCGACCCCGAGACGTGGGCGGCCTTCCGGATCCCGATCGGGCTGGCGTTCTTCATGCGCAGCACGGTCACGGAGTCCGTGGTGGCGTTCTATCCCAGCCCGGCAGGCGCGACCGAGTCCGAGCTGAGCCTCGAGGCATGGGCGGCGCTCGTGGACGCCAACCCCGTGCTCGAGGAGCTCGACTCCGACGCCGAGGCGCTCGTCGTCAACCGCATGTCGGATCCGGCGCAATACGCAATCGTGCCGATCGACCAGTGCTACGGCCTCGTCGGGTTGATCAAGTCCCGGTGGGAGGGAATCTCCGGCGGTTCGGCGATTGAGAACGCGGTGCCGGAGTTCTTCGCCGGCCTGCGCGCCCGGGCGGTGCCGGCGTGAGCGTCGAGGCTCCCGTGCTGGTGCCCGCACCGGAGTTCGCCGTCACCGGCGCCGAGCACATCCCGTATGCGGCGACGCCGACCATGCTCTTCCGTGGCCTCGCCACCGAGCCCCAGGGAATGGAGGTGCAGTCGATCGCGCTCACCGCGCAGGTGATGATCGACCCGGCGCGCCGGGGATACGACCCGGAGACCCGCGAACGCCTGGCGGAGCTCTTCGGCCCCCCGGGATCCGGTCCCACCCGCCCGCCCTCGACGAGCGCCTTAGCGTGGGCACGCGTTGCCGCGGCCGTGCCCGGCTTCACCCGCTCGGGGGCCTTCACGCTGGAGGTGCCGTGCACCTACGACCTCGAGGTGGCGGCCGCCAAGTACTTCTATGCCGTCCACGACGGGCTGGTGCCGCTGTCATTCCACTTCAACGGCAACGTCTTCTACCGCGACGAGCGCCGCCGGCTGATGGTCGTCCCGGTCGCCTGGAGCAGCACCGCCCAATACAGCATGCCGGTCGCGACGTGGCGGGCGATGATCGCCGAGCACTACCCGGGGGGCGGCTGGATCCGCGTCGACGAGCAGACGCTGGCGGCGCTCAACGACCGCCGCGCGGCGCGCGGGCTGGGCAGCTTCGACGCCTGCGTGCGGGAGCTGCTGGAGCAGGACAGATGAACCCGGGGCTCGAGCGGCTCGTCGACTCGCTGCTCTACGAGGGCTATGCCCTGTACCCGTACACGCCGGAGGCGACCAAGAACGCCACCCCGACGCCGTTCGGGATCGTCTATCCGCCGGTCTACGCCGCCGAGTGCTCCGGCGCCCACGACCACGCGCGGCTGGAGTGCGCGACGGTGGCGCAACCGGACGCAACGCTGACGGCGACCCTGCGGTGGTTGTCGCCCCGGGGCAGTGGTCATCAGGCGATCGAGGAGCGCGCCACGCTGGGACCGGCGGCGATCGGCGAGCGCATCACCACCGAGCTGCCGGGCGGGCGCTTCACGCTGCGTTCCGAAGCGCCCGGTCCGGACGGCCGCGTGCGCGTCCGGGCGTGCGTGCACAACACCGCCGAGGTGTCGCCTGGCCTCGACCGCGCCGGGGCGCTGGGCGAGTCCCTGATCTCCGTGCATGTGGCCGTCGAGGTCTCGGCGGGGCGATTCGTATCCCCGCTCGAGGCCGGGTGTCAGAGCGTCAACCTGTGGCCGGTGCTGGCCGGGCCGGCCGACGACGCCGTGCTGGGAGCGGGGATCGTGCTTCCCGACCATCCGCGGCTCTCGGACGCCAGCTACGGGAACCTATTCGACAACACCGAGATCGAGGAGGCGCTCGTCCTGCACGTGAACGTGCTCACCGACGAGGAGCGCGCGGCGGCCAGTGGCCATGACCAGGTCGTAGGCGACATGCTGGAACGCGCGCTCGCACTCGGACCACACGAGATCATGTCCCTGCACAGCGGGCTCACCCCGGTCCAGCCCACGCCCCCGACCGCCGCCGAGCGGGAGATCCCCGGCGAGCAGTCCGCGACCATCGACGGCGTCGTGTTTCACCGCGGCGACACGCTCGTGCTGCGCCCCGGGACCGAGCGCGATCCCTTCGACCGGATGCTCGACGGCCGCCGGGCCACGGTCGAGCGCATCTACATCGACTACGACGACCGCGTACACCTGGCCGTCACCGTCGACGACGACCCCGGCCAGCAGTTGATGCGGGAGACCGGCCGCTACCTGTTCTTCTTCGCCGACGAAGTGGAGCCCACATGACAGACACGGCACAGCGAACCAAGCAGATCCTCGTTGCCGGCATCGGCAACTCCTGGCTGCGCGACGACGGCTTCGGCGGCGAGGTGGCCAAGGTGCTGTCCGACCGCGAGGTCCCGCCGGGCGTGAGCGTGGTCGACTTCGGGACCGGCGGATTGGATCTCGCCTACGAGGTCATGCGCGGCTACGACGCGCTGATCCTGATCGACGTCAGCCGGCAGGGCGAGCCTCCGGGCACGCTGTATGTGATGGAGGTCCAGCAGGCCGAGGTCGACGCCCAGATCGAGGACGGCCAGATGCTCGATCCCCACGGGATGGATCCGTCGACCGTGCTGCGCTTCGTCAAGTACGTCGGCGGCTGGCCTGGGCGGGTGTTCGTCGTCGCCTGCGAGCCCGAGGAGGTACAGGACGTGGGCATCGGACTGTCGATGAGCGTCAGCGGCGCGCTGGAGCGCGCGGCCGACGTGGTGCTCGAGACCGTCGCCGAGCTCCAGAATGCATGAGCTGTCGGTGGCGACGGCGGTCCTGAACACGGCGCTCAAGCACGCCGAGGACCGCCGGGTGAGCGTCGTCAGCGTCCGCGTCGGGGCGATGCGTCAGGTCGTGCCCGACTCGCTGCGCTTCTACTTCGAGATCGTCGCCCGCGACACGGCGTGCGAGGACGCGGAGCTGGCGCTCGTCGAGATCGCGACCGAACTTCGCTGCACGGCGTGCGAGCGCGGCTGGTCACCGCAGATCCCGGCGTTTCGCTGCCCGGACTGCGGTTCGGCCGACGTGCTGACGCTGGCCGGCGAGGAGCTGGAGGTCGATTACATCGAGGTCGAGGAGAGAGAGGCGGCATGCATCGCACCCGAGTGAGAGTCGTCGAGGACGCGCTCGACGCCAACAACACGATCGCCCGCGCCAACCGCGACGACTTCGACCGCAACAACGTGACCGTGCTCAACCTGATGTCGGCGCCGGGGGCCGGCAAGACCGCACTGCTGGAGCGGGCGCTGGCCGAGACGCTGCCGGGCGACGCCCGGCCGGGGGTGCTGGAGGGCGATGTGCAGGGATCGATGGATGCCGACCGTCTCGCCGCCCTGCACGTGCCGGTGGTGCAGCTCAACACCGACAACGGCTTCGGCGGCGAGTGTCATCTCGACGCCAACATGGTGCGCTCGGCGCTCGGCCACCTGCCGCTGGGCGAGATCGACCTGCTGGTGATCGAGAACGTCGGCAACCTCGTCTGCCCGGCGGAGTTCCGCATCGGCGAGGACGCCCGCGCGATGGTCTGCTCGGTCACCGAAGGCGAGGACAAGCCGCTGAAGTACCCGCTGATGTTCCGCGCCTGCGAGCTCGTGCTGATCAACAAGTCAGACCTCCTCCCCCACCTCGACTTCGATCTCGACAAGCTGCTGTACAACGTCGATGTGGTCAACCCGGGCGCGCGGACGATCGTGACGAGCGCGCGCACCGGAGAGGGCGTGGTGGAGCTGCGGGAGTGGCTGGGCGAGCTCGTGACCCGGCGGGTTCCGGCAACCGTCCCGGGATGACCCAGGCGGCCTCGGCGGAGACGCTGCACGAGCTGGCGGAGCTGCGACTCGAGCAGCGCCGCGACGCCGGAGAGCGATTCTTCGGCGCCCGTGCCGACCAGCTGGCGTCGCTGTGTCACCGGATGGCCGAACGCTTCGCCCGGGGCGGGCGGCTGATCGCAATCGGGGTCACCCCCGCCGCGCGCTCCGACGTCCGCCACGTGGCCGTCGAGTTCGTGCACCCGGTGATCGTCGGCAAACGGGCGCTGCCGGCACTGGGGCTGTGCGGAGAGTCGGCGCGGCTCGAGCGCGAGCTGGAGCTGACCGCCGTGCCCGATGACATCGTGATCGCGTTCGGCGAGCCGGCCGACGGCCCGCAGCTGACCGCCGCGCTGTCCCGCGCGCGGGAACGTGGCTGCGAGACGATCGCGTTCGCCGCCCTCGGAGCGAAGTCAGAGCTCGAGCCGCCGGTGTCGGACCGGTTCGTGCGCCAGGAGCTCGTGGAGACCGCCTATCACGTGCTGTGGGAGCTGGTGCACGTGTTCTTCGAGCACCGCGGGCTCCTGGAGGGCCGGACCGACCGGCGCTCGCACGACGCCGGCGCCTCGAGCTTCCTGTACCCGTTCCTCGCCGAGGGCGAGCACGATCTGGGGGCGATCCTCGCCGACGTCCGCGAATCGGCGCTGATGAAGTCCCGCGAGGTCGCCCAGCTGCGGGCGGCGACGATCGCGGGCAGCTCCGATGAGCTGACCCAGGCCGCCCGCGCGCTGCGAGGCGCGCTGGACGGCGGCGGTCGCCTGCTGGCGCTCGGCAACGGCGGCTCGGCGACCGACGCGATGGACGTCGTCGCCGACTTCGCCGACGACTCGTTGGGGTGGCCGTCGCGCCCCGCCCTCGATCTCTGTGCTGACACGGCGATCATCACGGCGATCGCCAACGACATCGGCACCGAGGCGATCTTCGCCCGCCAGATCATCGCCTACGGCCGCGCCGGCGACGTCCTGGTGGCGCTCTCGACGAGCGGCAACTCCCTCAGCGTGCTCGACGCGCTCGCCCAGGGGCGACGTCAGGGCCTGCACACGATCGCCTTCGTCGGCTACGACGGTGGCCGCGTCGCGTCCGAGCAGCTGGCCGACCACGTGATCGTCTCCCCGTCGCAGCACATCCCGCGTATCCAGGAGGCCCAGGCGACCGCCTATCACCTGCTGCGCGAGATGGTCGAGCTGGCATGACCGTCCGGACCCGCGCGCGTGTCTCGGGCACCGTGCAGGGGGTCGGCTTCCGTCCGTTCGTCTACCGCGTCGCCCGCGAGCAGGGCCTCGGCGGATGGGTGCTCAACGATGAGCACGGCGTGCTGCTCGAGGTGGAGGGCGATCCCGACGCTGTCGCCCGGTTCTTCGTGCGGGTCCGCTCCGAGGCACCTCCGCTGGCGTCCGTCGACGGGCTGCGCCGTGAGCCGGTGCGGGCGGTCGGAGAGGTGCAGTTCACGATCCGGGCCAGCCAGCGAACCGGGGTCCCGGACGCGCTCGTCGTCGCCGATTCGGCGACCTGCGGCGACTGCCTGGCGGAGTTGGCCGACCCGCAAGACCGCCGCTACCGGTATCCGTTCATCAACTGCACCAACTGCGGGCCGCGGTTCACGATCGTGCGCGACGTCCCGTATGACCGGCCGCTGACGACGATGGCCGCGTTTGCCATGTGCGACGCCTGCCGGGACGAGTACGAGGACCCGGCGAACCGGCGCTTCCACGCTCAGCCGAATGCCTGCCCGGTCTGTGGGCCGGTGGTGGAGCTGCTCGATGGCGATGGCGTGCAGGTGCCGGTCGCCGGCGATCCGATCGCCGAAACGGCGCGCCGGCTGGCAGCGGGAGCGATCGTCGCCGTCAAGGGCCTCGGCGGCTATCACCTCGTCTGCGACGCCGCCCACGAGCAGGCGGTCGCCGCGCTGCGGGCCCGCAAGCACCGTGAGGACAAGCCGTTCGCGCTGATGGTGGCCGACGCCGACGACGCGAGCGCACTGATCGACGTGTCTGCGGCGACGCGCGCGCTGCTGCTACAGACCGCCCGCCCGATCGTCCTGGCGTCCCGGAGGCCGGACGCGCCGGTCGCCGACGCGGTGGCTCCGGGGGCGCCCGAGCTGGGCGTGATGCTGCCCTATACGCCGCTGCACCACCTGCTGCTCGCCGACGCCGGCGGCCGGCCGCTGGTGATGACGAGCGGGAACGTGTCCGATGAGCCGATCGCCTATCACGATGACGACGCCCTCGCCCGCCTGGCCCCCATCGCCGACCTCTTTCTCATCCACGATCGGCCGATCGAGACCCGGACTGATGACTCGGTCGTGCGCGCGGGCCCGGTGATGCTGCGCCGCTCGCGCGGGTACGTGCCGGCGCGGCTGACCCTGCCCGTGCCGGCCGCGCGTCCTCTGCTGGCCTGCGGGGCCGAGCAGAAGAACACGTTCTGCGTGGCCAAGGGCGGGCGGGCCTGGGTCAGCCACCACATCGGCGATCTCGAGCACGTCTCCACCCTGCGGGCGTACACCGAGGGGATCGCCCACTTTGAGCGGCTGTTCGCCGTGACACCGGAGGTCGTCGTCCACGACCGGCATCCCGGTTATCTCTCGACCCAGTACGCCCTCGAGCGCGAGGACGTGACGCTCGTCGACGTCCAGCATCACCACGCTCATCTGGCGGCCTGCCTGGCCGAGCACGGGCTGGCCGAGACGACCGCCGTCGGGGCGATCTTCGACGGCACCGGCTACGGCGACGACGGCACCGTGTGGGGCGGGGAGGTCCTCGTCGGCGGGCTGACCGGCGTCGAGCGAGTCGCCTGGCTGCGCTCGGTGTCGATGCCCGGCGGCACGGCCGCCATCCGCCAGCCGTGGCGGATGGCGTGGTCGTGGCTGACCGAGGCCTTCGGCGAACCCCAGCCGCTTCCGGACTGGCTGGCGGGCACGGTGGAGCCGGCGCGCTGGCAGGCAATGTCGTCGGTTGCGGCCGCCCCGGCCGTCTCGCCGCTCACCTCCAGTATGGGCCGACTATTCGACGCAGTGGGCGCGCTCTGCGGACTGCGCCAGGAGGTCACCTACGAGGGTCAGGCCGCGATCGAGCTCGAGGCGGCCGCCTGCCGTGCCGGCCCCGGCTCCGGTCGCTACGAACTCGAGCTCACCGACCCGCGCCCGGCCATCGGCGCGCTCGTGGGCGATCTGCGCGCCGGGGCCGACGTCGCGGTCGTGGCGGCGCGCTTTCACCGGTCGATCGCCGCGGCCACGGTTGATGCGCTCGCCGCCATCGCCGGCGAGCGAGGGCTCGACACGGCCGTGCTCAGCGGTGGCGTGTTCCAGAACCGGCTCCTGCTGACCGCCGTGTGCGCCGGGGCCCGCACGGCCGGCCTGCGCGTGCTCGTCCCGGAAACCCTTCCGCCCAACGACGGCGGGATCTCGTTCGGTCAGGCGGCCGTCGCCGCCGCCCGCCTGGACGCCTCTACTGAAACTCCGGCGCCGTCCACCCCGGAAAAACATCCGGCAGTCCAGCGCTGACGCGGTCGGGGAACCGCGCCGGGCGCTTCTCCAGAAACGCGGTGATGCCCTCGCGGGCGTCCGCCGACTGCCCACGCGCCAACATCGCTCGTGAGTCGGCGCGGTGGGCCAGCATCGGATGCTCGGCTCCGAGCATCGTCCACATCATCCGGCGGGCGAGCGCCACCGACACGGGCGCCGTGTTCTCGGCGATCTCCCGGGCCAGCGCCCGGGCGGCGTCGAGCAGCCGATCACCCGGGTGCAGTGACCTCACGAGGCCGCCATCACGCGCCTCCTGAGCCCCGAACACGCGGCCGGTGGCCACCCACTCCATCGCGCGGCTGATGCCGACCAGGCGCGGAAGAAACCAGCTCGAGCATGCCTCGGGCACGATTCCGCGCCGCGCGAACACGAAGCCGATCCGCGCATCGTCGGCGGCCACGCGGATGTCCATCGGCAGCGTCATCGTCGCCCCGACGCCCACCGCCGGCCCGTTGATGGCCGCGATCACCGGCTTGGTGGACGCAAATACGCGCAGCACGAAGCGACCGCCACCGTCGCGCGGCACCTCGTCTTCACGGCCCCGAGCTCGATAGTCGAACGTCTCGCCCCCCGTCGCCAGGTCGGCTCCGGCGCAGAACCCGCGCCCGGCGCCGGTGACGATCACCGCGCGGACGGCGTCGTCGGCGTCGGCGCGATCGAACGCCGTCATCAGCTCGCGTCCCATCGTCTCCGTCCAGGCATTGAGCCGTTCGGGGCGGTTGAGGGTGATCGTCAGCACGCCCTCGTCGACCCCGTAGAGGATCTGCTCGAAGCGTTCTGGCATCAGTAGTGAATGGCTCCGCGGACCCCACCGCCGACCGGGACGGCGTCCCCGGTGATGGATACGGATCGGGGGCTGGCGAGGAACGCGATCACGTCGGCGACCTCATCGGCGGTCACCATCCGCCCGATGTCCACCCCGCGGGCGATCGCCGCCTCCACCTCCTCGGGGCTCGAGTCGCGCGCGGCGGCCATCGCGGCCAGCGTGTCCGGGGTGCGCTCGGTGCGCGTCATCCCGGGATGCACGACCGTCACGTTGACGCCCTGGGGGCCGTACTCGTGGGCAAGGTTCTTCGTCATCGCGGCGACCGCGACGTTGCGCACCGATCCGACGACCGACCCCGTCTGCCGGGCGGCCAGGCCGCTGACGTTGACGATCCGCCCCCAACCGCGCTCCGCCATCCCGGGCGCGAACGCGCGGGCGCAGCGCAGGTAGCCCTTGAGCTTGATGTTGAGGTGCTCGTCGAGGTCCTCGTCGCGCATCGGGCCGACGTTGACCTTGGCCGCGCAGTTGACGAGGATGTCGGGCGGCCCGAGCTGCGCGGTGACTGTCGCTGCCATCACCGCGACCGCTTCGTCGAAGCCGGTGTCGCAGATCACCGGCAGCACCTTGACAGCCGGCGCGCCCGCCGCGCGCAGCTCAGCCGCCGCGCGCTCCAGTTGCTCGGAATCGCGTGCGATCAGCGCCACGTCGGCGCCCTCGGAGACGAGCGCGCGGGCGGCGGCCAGCCCGATCCCGCGGCTCGCACCGGTCACCACCGCTCGTTTGCCGGTCAGCTGAAGATCCACCGGCGGCATTCTCTCAGGCGACGGCTCACCAGCCGAGCGTCCCCGGTGGGCCCTTGAACTCACACCACGAGCCGCCGCCCCCGCTACGCTCAAGCCACTCCGAACCCACGTCCTGGGGTGACAGGTAGATCGTCGGGGGGGCTGGTCTCCAGCACCCGCAGCGCGCGCGTCGACTCGGCCAGCAGCTCGCCGGCCAGCTCGACTCGCACCCGGCGCTTCACCGGGTCCACCGCCGGCGGCCGCGGGTAATCCCAGACGCGCTCCACGCCCATGAGCCTAGGTCCACTAGTCGTGACTCCCACAACCGACCGCCTCGCGCGATGAACCGATACGTCGACATCCACGCCCACGTCCTCTACGGGATCGACGATGGACCCGCCGACCGCGCCGACGCGGAGGCGATGCTGCGCACGGCCGCCCGGTCGGGGACGGCCGCGATCGTCGCCACCCCCCACCTGCGCTCCGACTTCCCCGACGTCCACGTGAACGAGCTGGCGGGGCGCGCCGACGAGCTGCGCGCCTGGATCGGCGAGCAGGGACTGGAGATCGAGCTGATCAACGGCGGCGAGGTGGGACTCGTGTGGGCGCTCGACGCCGCCGACGAGGCGCTGCGGCTGGCCAGCTACGGGCAGCGGGGCGGCGACGTGCTGATCGAGACCCCGAACACGATCGTCGGCCTCGAGGCCCTGCTCTATCAGGTGCGCACCCGCGGCTTCCGGGTCACGCTCGCCCATCCCGAGCGCAGCCGCGAGTTCCAGCGCGACCCGTCGACGCTCGAGGCGCTGGTCGAGCGCGGGATCCTGCTGCAGGTCAACGCCGACGCCGTGCTCGGCGACCCGAACGCTCGCCGACCGCGCGCCTGGCCCAGCATCTGTGCGTCGAGGGCCTTGCCCATGCGCTGGCCTCCGACAGCCACCGGGCGGCGCAGTGGCGGCCGGTGAACGTCATGCCACAGGCGGTGGCGGCGGCCGCCGAGCTCGTGGGCGCGCAGCGGGCGGAGTGGCTGGCGGTCGATTCCCCGGCCGCGATCGTGACCGGCCGCCCCCTGCCCGAGCCGCCGCCGATCGTCGCCCCGCGGCGCGGGCGCTGGCCGTTCTCGCGCGACTGAGTGAGCCGACCCGGTCTCGCCGCTCACACGCCCGCCATCGCCTGACCTGGGTGAGGCGGATGTGGTTGCCCGACGGATCGCGGAAGCCCGCGTCGATGCCGTAGGGGCGCTCCTCGGGCTTCTCGACGAACTCGACGCCGCGGTCCTTCAGCCTCTCGTAGTCGGCACGGCAGTCCTCGGTGACGAGAAACACCGTCGCGCCCGCGCCCTTGGACATCAGGGCGTTGATCTGCTCGACCGTCTCGGGCTCGAACACCGGTGTCCCGGGGACCGCCATGAGCACGATCGAGACGTCCTCCTGGCCGGGGGGCGAGACCGTCAGCCACCGGAAGTTGCCCATCTCGGGCATGGTCACGTCGGAGCGAACCTCCATGCCGATCTTCTCGGTCCAGAAGGCGAGCGCCTCGTCCTGGTCGTGGACCCACAGCTGCATACTGGCGATCTGATCATCTGACTACCTCCATGGGGAAGGGTTCGGATTGACGCCGGGGACGCTACGTCGCCCCGGCCTCCCTGTCTTCTCCAAACGTGCGGCGTTGCGGGCGCCCGTACGCGCGCACGATGCAGGTCGGGACCATCGCCAGATCGGGCGGCCGGCGGAAACGCCTGCCCGGTAGGCGGTCGGCGTCACGCCGTAGGTGCGCTTGAAGCTGGTGGTGAACGACCCGAGGCTGGAGAGACCGACCGAAAAGCAGATCTCCGCCACCGAGTGGTCGGTCGTGCGCAGCAGCGCTGCCGCCCGCTCCAGCCGCCGGGTCAGCACATAGGCATGCGGCGACTCGCCGAAAGCGCGGCGGAACTCGCGACTGAAGTGGGCGCGCGAGAGGCCGGCGGCAGCGGCCAGGTCGTTGACGTCCAGCGGCTCGGCGTAGCGCGCGTCGGCCAGATCCTTGGCCCGCAGCAGGTGGCGGGCGGTCGGCGCGTACACCATGGCCGCAAGTATCGCGCGCCCGGCGGTCTGTCAGCCCGCCGCGGCGGTGGCCAGCAGGCGCGCCGGCGTCCCGTCCTCGAGCAGCCCGAGCACGTCACGCAGATCGCCGGCGGGGGGCCGGTCCCGGGTCAGCGTGGGCACCCGCTCGCGCACCGCGGCGTGCAGCGCCTCGACGACGTCGCCGGCACGGCCGGGGTCGCAGTCGAGCGCCTGACAGGCACACAGCAGCTCGATCGCGACGACCCGCTCAGACGCGCCCGACCGCCTCGAGCGCCATCAGGGCCGCCGTCATCCCCATCGAGACGTGGTCCTCCTGGTTGTCGGAGGTGGGGATCGAGTCGATGCTGACCGGGTGCGCGAGCGCACGCAGCTCGGCGACGAGCGCCGCCGCCGTGTACTGGATCACCATGTACCCGCTCGACGCGCCGGCGTCGTTGGTCAGAAACGCGGGCAGCCGGCCGTTCAGGCTGGGCGAAACGAGCCGGAACGTGCGCCGCTCGGAGATCGCCGCCAGATCGGCCAGCCCCAGGCGCAGCGTGTCAAACGCCAGGGCGAGGCTCTGGCCGTGGAAGTTGCCGGCCGAGATCACCTCCGCCGGGTCGTCGAACACGAGCGGGTTGTCGGTCACCGCGTTGAGGTCGGCCGACACGAGCTCGGAGAAGAAGCGAAAGCCCTCGCGGGCGGCGCCGTGAACCTGCGCGGCACAGCGCAGCGAATAGGCGTCCTGCAGGCTGCCGGAGCCGATCCTCGCGCGGGACCGGTCGCCACCCACCCGCTCTGAGCCGTGCAGCGCGGCGACGATGTTGGCGGCGCTGCGGGCCTGGCCGCCGAGCGGGCGCAGCCGGTGCACGCGCGGATCGAACGCCGGCAGGGCACCTCGCAGAGCGTCGATCGTGGCGGCGGTGACGGCATCGATCCCGTCGAGCAGCCCCCCCACCCGCGCGGCCACGAGCGCCCCGATGGCGCTCATGAAATGGGTGCCGTTGATGAGCGCCAGGCCCTCTTTGCTCTCGAGCGCCAGCGGCTCGGTGCCCAGGCGGGCCAGCACCTCGGCACCCGGCAGCAGCGAATCGTCGGGGGCGAAGGCCTCGCCCTCGCCGAGCAGCGGCAGAAAGGCGTGGGCGCTGGGCGCCAGGTCGCCGCTGGCCCCCAGCGAACCGGTCCGCGGCACGCGGGGCGTGTAGCCCTCGTTGAGGAGCTGCACGACACGCTCGAGCACGACCGGGCGCACGCCCGAGTGACCGAGCAGCAGCCCGTTGAGGCGGACGGCCATCGCGCCGCGCACCACCGGGCCGGGGAGGTCGTCGCCCGTCCCGGCGGCGTGGCTGCGCAGCAGGTTGACCTGGAGGTGGCGCTGCAGCTCAGGCGCCACCGTGTTGGAGACGAGCGCTCCGAAGCCCGTGCTGATCCCGTACACGGCGGTCCCGCTCGAGAGGATGTGCTCCAGCGTCTCGCGGTTGGCCTGCACCCGCGCGAGCGCGTCGCCGTCGAGGCCGACGCGGGCACCGGCGGCGATCGCCGAGACCTGCGCGATCGAGAGCTCGCCGTTGAGGATCACCTGTTGCTCTGGCATATGTCGGCGCGTGACACTATCCACCGGGGCAGCGCTCGGGGGCTTACCCTCAGACATATGGTGCCCGGTACACCCCCCACACCCCCCACACCCCTTCCCGCCTGCACGGCTCATTGACGGCCTGCATCGCCTACATCCTGGAAATCGAGCCGAGCGACATCGCGCAGCCGGCCCCCGACGAGGATCCGGCCGGCGGCTGGACGGTGTCGCGCTGGCTCGGCGGTCTGGGGATGGGTATCGCCCGCCTGGCCGACCCGGCGTCGTTCTCGTGGCCGGGCCCGTGGATTGCGCGCGTCGAGGCACCGGATACCGAACCGCGCTATGCCGTCATGTTCGGGGTGCCGTCGGGAGTGGTGTGGGATCCGGCCGGCGACGGAAGCGTGCGCGAACAAGTGGATCGCCGCGGGCTACCTGCTAGCCGCCGCCGACATCGCCCAGGCGCGGCCACCGCTGCCGGCTGCGCCCGCCGGCAGCGGCGCCGTGGAGGGCATCTGGATCGCTCCGTCGGCCGGCGAGCCGGCGCGCGCGCTGTCGAGCGTGTACGCCCTCGCCGGCAGGGGATTGCAAGGCGACCGTCACGTTGCGGGAACGGGCACGTTTCCCTCCGGCCGTCCGGGCAGCGCCCTGACGCTGGTGGCCGCCGAGGTGTGCGAGTCGTTCTCGCCCCCGCTGAGCGCCGACCAGCACCGGCGAAACGTCGTCGTGCGGGGGCTGGACCTCAACCGACTGGTCGGCCACGAGTTCGAAATCGGGTCGGTTCGCTGTCGCGGGATGCGGCTGTGCGAGCCCTGCACGGTCGTCCAGCGCTATGCCGGCCGGCCGGTGCTGCGGGCCCTCGTGCATCGCGGCGGCCTGCGCGCCGACATCCTCGACGACGGCGAGTTCCGGGTCGGTGACGCCGTTCGTGCGGTCGGCGACACCCGGCTCTGCTAACTTCCAGCCAGCGGTCGATTCTCGGCCGCGAGGCAGCTTGCTTGGGTCCCGCAGATGCGGTTCGGGTCAGCCGTAGCCTCCCGAATCGTTTTCGCGGCGCTGTTTGCCGCCCAAGGAGTGATGTATTTCATGCAGTCCTTTGCCGAACTCGGCGTGTCACGCGCCGTCGTGGAGTCCCTCGCCAAAGGGGGCATCACCGAGCCGTTTGCCGTTCAGCGCCTTGTCATCGCCGACATCCTCGCCGGCCGTGACGTCCTCGCCCGCTCCCCCACGGGCTCGGGCAAGACACTCGCCTTCGGGGTCCCCCTCGTCGACGGGATCCCCGCCGACGGCCCCCGGCCCGCGGCCCTGATCCTCGCCCCCACGCGGGAGCTCGCCACCCAGATCGCCTCCGATCTGCGGCCGATCGCTCACGCCCGCGCCCTGCGGATCACCGCCGTGTACGGCGGCGTCGGCCTGGTCGACCAGGCCAAGCGCGCGGCCAACTCCCACATCCTCGTCGCCACCCCCGGCCGGCTCGAGGACCTGCTCGCCCGCCGGGCGTTCAACCTGCGCAACGTGACCACGCTCGTGCTCGACGAGGCCGACCGGATGCTCGACATGGGCTTCAAGCCGGCCGTCGACCGGATCGTCGGCGCCTGCCCGACCAAGCGCCAGACGCTGTTCTTCTCCGCGACCCTCGATGGCGAGGCAGGGCGTATCGCACGCAGCCTCACCCATGATGCGGTCACCCACGAGCACGGCCCCACCGACCGGCGCGCCGTCGAGGACGTCCAGCACCGCTTCGTCTCCCTCGGCGGCACCGACCGCGTGGAGACCCTGATCTCCGAGCTGAAGGCCGACCGCGAGCTGGCCCTCGTGTTCGTGCGCACCAAGCGCGGGGCCGACCGCCTCGTCAAGCGCCTCGGCGCCCGCGGCGTGAGCGCCGTCGCCATCCACGGCAACAAGTCACAGCGTCAGCGCGAGCGCGCCTTGGCGACGTTCGCGTCCGGCTCGATCGACACGCTCGTGGCCACCGATGTGGCCGCCCGCGGGATCGACATCACCGGGATCTCGCACGTGATCAACTTCGATCCGCCGCATGATCACGAGAGCTACGTCCACCGCGTCGGGCGCACCGGTCGCGCCGGGCGCAGCGGTCTGGCGATCACGCTCGTCGACTCCGCCGAGCGCGGCGACGTGTCCCGGCTCGCCGACCGCCTCGGGCTCGACCATGGCCTGCGCGGAGGGCCCTCGCCCCGGCCGCCGGCCCAGCGGTCGCGTCCGCGCTCCGCGGGCCGGCCGTCATCGCCACGCCACGGCGAGGCCACGACCCGCCCCGACGGTCCTCGCGGCCGGCGGCGGCCCCGCAGCGGCAACAGCCGCCGGCGGGCGACGGCCTCTCAGGGCTGAACCAGCGGGACCCAGCCGGCGGGAAACGCTCCCGCCGGCACGTCTCCCTCGTAGCCGGGAAACCACCAGCGGGCGATGCGGTGTCAGGTCGGGCCCGTCATTCACGCTTCTGTCGGTAACACGAGCGTCGAGGGATGCTCGGCGCCATGGAGGATCTCGATCTCGACCGCGCGCATCGTGTCGGCGCCGGCCTGCGCGGCGCTGTCCCCGGTCCCCGGGTTGCGCGCGTATCGCGGATGAGCGCCCGAGGAGACCTGCAGGCGGATGCGATGGCCGGCCGCGAACCGATGGCCGATCGGCCACAGCCGAAAATCGACCTGCCAGGCGCCGTCGGGGGCCTGCCCCGCGCCGCCGGCGGGGACGCTCACCAGCGCGTCCGAGACGTTGCGCGAGACGCCCTCGGCGTCGACATCGCAGACCCGGGCGAAAAGATCGAAGGACGGCCCGTCGGCCCGCGCCCACAGCTCGACGCCGACATGCCCGACGGCCTCCACGGTGTGCGCCAGCGGCGCCGTCGTGTAGGTCAGCACGTCGTCGCGGGACTCCAGCGGCGCGTTGTCGACGACGGCCGAGCGTTCGAGCAGGATCGGACCGCCGAGCGACGGCGTCGGGTCGGCGGGGTCATAGCGATAGCGATCGGATCCTGACCTCGCCGCGGGTTGGTCGCCGAGCGTGCCGCCGTCGTCGAGGTAGCAGCGCCGCTCCCCGGTGCCGGGCGGCGGCCACGCCGGCAGCTCGCGCCAGCCGCCGCCGGTGCGCTCGCCGGTGATCATGACCTTCACCGGGGCAAGGCGCAGGAGGCGATCGTCGCCGAGCAGCTCAGCCCGCAGCCAGGCGATGCCGTCGCGCTCGCTGGCCGCGGTCAGCCCCGGGGAGGTGTGGCTCCACGGACCGATCAGCAGTCGCGGCGCGCGGCCGGCGGCCTGCAGCGCCTCGAAGTCAGCCAGCATCCAGGGCAGCAGGATGTCGTACCAGCCGCCGACGAACGAGACGGGCGCCGCCACCTTACGCACGCTCGGCGAGAAGTCGCGCGCCGACCAGTAGAGGCCCGTCCGGTCGGTGTCGCCGAACGCCTCGCGAAACCATGGCACCGCAGCGCCGGTGGCGCGCTCGTCGAGCTCGCCGAGCGGTAGCTCTCCCCACAGCTTGCCCAGGCCGCGCAACGCCCGATTGATCGCCAGCGGCGCCACGCGGCTCTCCTGGGCGGCGAGCAGCACCATCCATGAGCCGAGCGTCTCCAGCGAGAGACTGCCGCCGGTGTAGGTCTGGTCGTAGAACTGAGACGCGCTCACCTGGATCGACAGCGCGGCGAGGTCGGCGTCGGGCTCTGCGGCGACCGCCCACTGCACGAAACCCAGGTAGCTGGGCCCGAACGTGCCGATCGGTCCGGCGTGCCACGGCTGGGCGCGGATCCATCGCAGCGTGGCCAGTCCGTCGTCGCGCTCCTCGAACGGACTGAACCGCCCGCCGGATCCGAACGTGCCGCGGACACTCTGGAGGACGACCGCGAGCCCGCGCTCGGCCAGCAGGCGCCCGAGCAGCATCCCCACCACCTGGCGGCGCCCGTAGGGCGAGCGCACGAGCACGGTGGGCTGCGGCTTGTGCTGCTGGTCGGCGGCCACCCAGCGGTCGGCGAGCAGCACCGTGCCGTCGTCCATCGTCGCGGGGAGGTCGCGCTGGCAGACGACGTCGAGCGTACGGGCTCGCGGAAGCCGCATGCGCCGGGCGAGGATCTGGCTGGCGAAGCTCATCGGGCGCCGCATCGTAGTGCGTGCTTGCCCTGGCCCGCGCCGGGTTAGACTGCCGAAATGCCCAGCGAAGCGCGGCTTGAGCGTGCCGGGGAGGGCCTCGCCCCCGTGGGAGAGGGCTGGTTTGTGCTCAACGCCCGGGAGGCCCGATGGCTGACCGGCGACTTCGGCGCCTACACGCGTTTCGAGGGCGAGGCGCGCTTTCCCAGCATCGGCGTCAACATCGGCATTCTCGCCCCCGGCCAGCCGGCCTGCTTCTACCACGCCGAGGACGAGCAGGAGGACTTCCTCGTGCTCAGCGGCGCGTGCCTGCTGCTGATCGAGGGCGAGGAGCGCCACTGCAAGGCGTGGGACTTCGTGCACTGCCCCGCCTGGACCGAGCACGTGTTCGTCGGCGCCGGGAGCGGTCCGTGCGCCGTGCTGGCCCTCGGCACCCGCCTCGGCGACGACGTCGTCTACCCGGCGTCAGAGCTCGCTCAGCGCCATCGCGCCGGCGTCACGCAGGAGACCCACGATCCCCAGGTCGCCTACGCGTCGGTTGCTCCCGACACCGAGACCGCCTACCAGCCGGGGTGGCTCCCGGACGCCTGAACGCGGCCGAGGCGTCAGAGGTCGCCGTTGGGCAGTCGCCAGCCGATCTCGCCGGGAAGTCGCAGAGCGGCGTCCGGGCCCCACGAGCCCTTCGGATAGGGTTCGGTCTTGGGCGGATGCTCGAGCACCGGTGCGCTCACCTCCCACAGGCGTTCGATCTGATCGGCGCGGGTGAACAACAGCCGCTCGCGGAGCATCACGTCGTGCAGGAGCCGCTCGTAGGCCTCCAGTCCGTCCGTGCCGCCGAACGCCTCGTCGACGTCGAGTCTCATGGCCACCCGTCCGATCTCGATCTGCGGGCCGGGAACCTTGGCCTCGACCTCGATGCGCACCTGGGGATCGTCGGAGAGCTCGAAGATCAGCTCCGAGGGTCGCACCGGCTTGTCGGGATCATGCTCGGGGAACATCCGCAGTGGCGCCTCGGTGAAGCCGATCGTCACCGTCCGCCGCCCTTCGGCCATCGACTTGCCGGTGCGCAGGTAGAACGGCACCCCGCTCCAGCGCCAGGTGTCGACGAACACCTCGGCGGCGACGAACGTCTCCGTCTCGGACTCATCGGCCACGTCGTCCTCGACGCGGTAGCCCTCGTACTGGCCGAAGACGACGCGCTCGGGATCGAGGGGGCGGATCGCGGCGAACACCTTCGTGCGCTCGACATGCAGCGACTCGGCGTCGATTCGCGACGGCGGCTCGAGCGCCACGATCCCGAGGATCTGCATGAGGTGGGTGACGACCATGTCGCGAAATGCGCCCGTCTCCTCGTAGAAGGCGGCGCGGCCCTGAATGTCGAGCTCCTCGGGCACGTCGATCTGCACGTAGGAGATGTGGTCGCGGTTCCAGATGGGCTCGAGGATCCCGTTGGCAAACCGGGCCACGAGGATGTTCTGGGCCGCCTCCTTGCCGAGGAAGTGATCGATCCGGTAGATCGACTCCTCGTCGAGCACCTCGTGCAGGGCGGCGTTGAGCCTTCGCGCGGAGGCGAGGTCGTGACCAAACGGCTTCTCGACGACCAGCGAACAATGATCGGCGATACCCGTCTCGCCGAGCATCGCGACCATGTCCTGCATCGCGCCGGGCGGCACCGACAGGTACACGAGCCGATCCCCTTGCGCGTGGATCTCGGACTCGGCGTCGACGACCGCCTGCGCCAGGTCGCGCCCGTCGTCGGCGCTCGAGACGACGAAGCTCAGCCGCTGCGCGAACCCGTCCCAGTGCTCGTCGAGCTCACCGCGCCCGTGCTTCTCCAGGGCATTGCGGACGTGCTCGCGGAAGTCGTCGTCGGAGCCGGGCGAGTGCCGACCGGATCCGATGATCCGGAAATCCTCGGGCATGAGGCCCTCGCGGTAGAGGTGAAAGAACCCGGGAAACAGCTTGCGCCCGGCGAGATCGCCCGTCGCTCCGAAGAGGACGAGCACCCGATCGGAGGGACGGGGAAGCGTGGAGGCGGACATGGGCGCAACCTACACGCTCTCGCCGGCGCAGCTCACGAGTGCCCGGCGACCGGATGGGGCTGGTAGGGCTCTTCCAGGCGCTCGATCTCCTGTGGGCTCAGGGCCAGCTCCTCGGCGGCGAGGGCGTCCCGCAGGTGCTGGAGCTTGGTGGCGCCGATGATCGGCGCGGTCACGCCGGGGCGGTGCAGGAGCCACGCGAGCCCGATCTGGGCGGTCGGGACGCCACGCTCGGCGGCGACCTCGTCGGCCCGTTCGATGACCTCGAAGTCGATGTCGGGCTTGTACAGGTTGTCGGCGAACGCGTCGGTCCGGGCGCGCTTGGTCAGCTTCTCGCCGCCGCGGGTGCGGTTGCCGGTGAGCAGGCCGCGGGCGAGGGGGCTCCACGGGATCACGCCGACGCCCTGATCGATGCAGGACGGGATCATCTCCCGCTCCTCCTCGCGATAGATGAGGTTGTAGTGGTCCTGCATCGAGACGAAGCGCGTGCGGGCGACCGACTGGGCCTTGGCGAACTGCCAGGCGAACATGCTCGACGCACCGATGTACCGTGCCTTGCCGGCGGCGACGACGTCGTGCAGAGCGTCCATCGTCTCCTGCACCGGGGTATTCGGGTCGAAGCGGTGGATCTGGTAAAGGTCGACGTAGTCCATGTCGAGGCGCTGCAGCGAGGCGTCGATCGAGGCCATGATGTGCTTGCGCGATAGGCCCTGTCCGTTCTCGCCGGGCATCGTCCTGCCGTTGACCTTGGTGGCGACGACGTACTCCTCGCGCATCCCGTACAGCTTGCGCAGCACGCGGCCGGTCAGCACCTCGGACTCACCGCCGTTGTAGACGTCGGCGGTGTCGTAGAAGTTGATCCCGCCCTCCATGGCGGCGCGCAGGATCGGCTCGGCCTCGGGCTCGCCGAGCGTCCACGGCCGGCTCTCGTGCTTGCCGTAGCTCATCATCCCCAGACAGATACGCGACACGCGCAGTCCGGTACGGCCGAGATTGACGTAGTGCATCGGTGCTCTCCCTGAATCGGTGTCAGGTCGAGACTAGGAGGCCGGCTGGAGCAGATCGGCGCGCATCGGCTGGGTGAACCACCGCCCGCCGTCGCGCTCGTCGCCGAGCCGGGCGAACGCCGCGGCCAGCTCGCCCTCGTGGGCGTCGAACACGGCGCCCCGCTCGGGGTCGACGTCGACGATGCGCTTGCGCAGCCGGCCGATCCCGGTGCTCACGGCGCCCACCTCGTACTCGAGCGTCTGCACGCGCTCCAGGCCCGCCCGCGCGCAGTCGGCCACCGCCCGCTGCGCCGCCGCCCGCACCTCCGTCTCGTCGTCGACGATGCGCACGAGCTCGAAGTAGTCGCCCTCGGCCAGCGGCTCGGCGACGTACACCACGCCGCCGGGGCGCAGCACGCGCCTGGCGTCGGCCAACGCTGGGAGCATCGCCGCCTCGGGCACGTGGTGCAGCGAGCGCATGAACAGCACCGCGTCGAGCGAATGCTCGGGGAGCGGCAGCTCCTCGGCGCGGCCGACGACGAAGCGCCCGATGCCGTGACTCCGGGCATCGCCGAGCTGTCGCTCGGAGGTCTCCAGCCCGACCGCGCGCGCGCCGCGGGCGGCCAACTCGCGCACGAGCGCCCCCGCGCCGCAGCCGACGTCGAGCACGTCCCGGCCAACCAACTGGACTAGACGGTCTAGTACTGCGACGTCGGTAGTCAGCATCGACGCGATTATACGCAACGCTTCGGTTGCTCGTTGTCCCTGTCCGATTCCCGCCAGACAGACCGTCCGCGGCGTGCCACAGTGAGCGTCATGCTCCCCGACGACGACACCTGCTGGCGGGCCGCCCAGGCCGAGGATCCCCGCTTTGACGGATGGATCTATGTGGGCGTGACGAGCACCGGGATCTACTGCCGGCCGAGCTGCCCGGCCCGCACCCCCAAACGCGCGAACGTCCGCTTCTTCTCCACGGCGGCCGCCGCTCAGGCGGCCGGGCTGCGCGCCTGCAAGCGCTGCCGCCCGGATGCCTCCCCCGGCTCGCCCGAGTGGGACCGGCGCAGCGACGCGGTCGGCCGAGCGATGCGACTGATCGCCGACGGCGTCGTCGACCGCGAGGGCGTCGGCGGCCTGGCCGATCGCCTGGGCTATACCGAGCGCCACCTGCACCGCCTGCTCGCCGGCGTCGTCGGCGTGGGGCCCCTCGGGTTGGCCCGTGCCCAGCGGGCCCAGACCGCCCGGATCCTGCTGCAGACGACGACGATGGCCATCGCCGAGGTGGCCCTCGCCGCCGGCTTTGGCTCGGTGCGTCAGTTCAACGCGACGATCCGCGAGGTGTTCGCAATGTCACCGACCGAGCTGCGCGCCCGCGTGCGCCGAGACCCCGACATCGGGCACGGCGATGGGGGCGTGGCGCTGCGCCTCCCCTATCGCTCGCCCCTGGACGCCCCCGGCCTGCTCGATTATCTGGCGCGGCGCGCGGTACCGGGCATCGAGCGCGTGGGCGCCGAGGTCTACACGCGCAGCCTGTGCCTGCCCCACGGCTCAGCGACCGTCCAGCTGCGCCCCGCCGATGGCCATATCGGCGCCCGCTTGGCCGTCGATGACCCGCGCGACCTGGCCACCGCCGTGCACCGCTGCCGGGCGCTGCTCGACCTCGACTCCGACCCGGCGGCCGTCACCGAAGCCCTCAGCGCCGACCCGCTGCTGGGTCCGCTGCGCCGCCAGGCGCCCGGGATGCGCGTCCCCGGCACCGTCGACGGACCCGAGCTGGCCGTCCGCGCCGTCCTCGGCCAGCAGGTCTCGCTGGCGGCCGCGGCCACGGCTGCCGGGCGCGTCGTGGCCGCCTACGGACAGCCTCTGAGGCGGCCGGTCGACGGGGTGACGCATGTGTTTCCCGACGCCGCGGCGCTGGCGGCGCTCGACCCCGGCACGTTGCCGATGCCGCGCTCGCGGGCCCGCGCGCTGACGGTCCTGGCAGCGCGACTGGCCGCCGGCGAGCTGATGCTGGACGCGGGCGCCGACCGTGACGAGGCACGCCGCCGCCTGCTCGAGGTCCGGGGCGTCGGGCCGTGGACGGCCGAGTACGTCGCGATGCGCGCCCTCCGCGACCCCGACGCGTTTCTCGCCACCGACCTGGGCATCCACCATGCCCTGCGGCGACATCGGCTGGACAGCCGCCCCGCGGCCGCCGAACGCCTGTCGCAGGCCTGGCGCCCGTACCGCGCGTACGCGGTGATCCACCTGTGGGCCGACCTGGCGGCGGCCACCGCGCCGGTGGCCGCGCCCGCGCCGTCCGCGCTCGCCGCCTAAGCCGCTCTCAGGCGCCGGAGCGCTTTGCGGTCAATCTTGCCGACGGGCGTCAGCGGAATCGCGTCGACGAAGTGGACCTCACGCGGGTACTTGTAGCCGCCGATCCGGTCGCGGGCCCAGCCGATCAGCTGCTCGGCGTCGATCTCCGCCCCGGCATAAAGCGACACGAAAGCCACCACCTCTTCACCATGGACGGGGCTCGGCCGGCCGATCACGCCGGCCATCTGGACCGCCGGATGCTCGACCAGGGCATCCTCCACGTCGCGCGGATAGACGTTGAAGCCGCCGCGGATGATCAGGTCCTTCTTGCGGTCGACGAGGAACAGGTAGCCGTCGTCGTCGACGTAGCCGACGTCTCCGGTGTACAGCCAGCCGTCGCGCACCCCCTCGGCGGTCGTCTCGGGAGCGCGCCAGTAGCCGAGCATGACGCCCGGCGAGCGGGCGCACACCTCGCCGATCTCCCCGGCGGGGAGCGGCCCGCCGTCCTCGCCGCGGATCTGAAGCTCCGTGCGCGGCACCGGCAGCCCCACCGATCCGTTGCGCTCCCGTCCGGCGGGATTGGTCGAGATGAGCGCCGCGCATTCGGTCAGGCCGTAGCCCTGGCGGATCGAGACGGTCGGCACGCGGCTGCGGAACTCCCGCTCGACGTCGGGGGCCAGCGGCGCTCCGCCGGAGCTGAGGTAGCGCAGCGAGCTCAGGTCGTGCTGCTCGAGCGGGCTGGCGAGCAGGATCTGGAGCATCGACGGCACGACCGCGCTCAGCTCGAGGCGATGCTCGGCGATCAGTGACAGAAATGCGCCGGGGTCGAACCACCGCAGCACGACCGCGACCCCCAGCTCAGGCGAGTGCATCCCGGCCACGGTGACGAGCAGTCCGTAGGCGTGCGACATCGGAAGCGTCATCAGCGAGCGATTGAGCCCCGGGACGTAGGCGGCCTCGTGGGCCGCATGCCCGGAGAAGTGCAGGTTGGCGTGCGAGAGCATCACGCCCTTGGCCTGGCCGGTCGTGCCGCCGGTGTACAGCAGAGCGGCCAGGTCGTCGTCGGCACGCGGGACGATCGGCGCCGCGTCGCCGTGCATCAGCGAGTGCAGCGGCAGCACGTCGTACTCGGAGTCCTCGGTGCAGATCACGAAGCGCACGCTCGGCAGGCCCTCGACCGCCTCGGTCACCTTGGGCAGGAACTCCGGCGTGGTCACCACCGCGCTGGCCTCGGAATCGGCGATCACATGGCGCAACTCGAGCGCGGGCAACAGGAACGTCGCCGGGGTTACGACCAGGCCGGCGCGCCACAGCGCCTGATAGACGATTGAGACCTCCGGGCAGTTGGCCATCGTGACGACGACCCGCTCGCCCGGCTTCAGTCCCAACGACGCGAGGCCGCCGCCGAGCCGCCCGGCCCGCTCGAAGATCTCCCCTGAGGTCAGCCAGACGCCCTCGTAGAGCAGCGACGGATAGTCGCCGCGGCGCTCGTAGGCCTGCTCTGCCAGGCGGGCGAGATGGTGCTCACCGACTTCGGCCTCGCGCTGGGGATGGGTTGAGCTCATCGAGCTTCGGCAGCTTAGACGGCTCCGAAATCGAAGCGTAGATCCCCTGAAGGTCGGCCGCCGCCTGCCGATAACCCGGGCAATATGCGTCACCGCGAAGTCCATCGTCCTGACCGGGGCCCGGCATAAGGCTCGTCCGACTCGATTCGATCCGCGAGGAGATGGAGCTTGCTCGCGACATCCCGTCGGCGGTGCTCGGTGCCCTGCCGCTGCTGCGCCGCGGGGTGCGGCTCTCCCCCGCTCTCGCCGGCCGGCTCGCCGCCCGCGGGATGCGGGCGGTGTGGATCGAGGACGGGCTCGGCGACGGCATCATCCCCGCGCAGCCCCTGCCCGATCACGTGCGACGCTCCACCGAGCAGGCCGTCGGCACGTGCCTGCGCGCCGCCCGCTCGGCCGCCGGCGGGATCGCGGGCCTGCCCACGGCTGCGCTGGCCCAGATCGAGGACGCCGCCGCCGGGATCCTCGACGCGCTGGACAACTGCCCCGAGGCTGCCCTGGCGCTCGATGATCTCGCCAGCGCCGACAGCTACACCTACAGCCACTCCGTGCGCGTCGCCACCCTCGGCCTGCTGCTCGGCCAGCGGATCAATCGTTTGGACGGCTGGGTCGACTGGCGCGGCCAGCGGCGCTATGACCGAAGCGCCGAGCGGATGTCCGAGCTGGCGATGGGGCTGCTGATCCACGACATCGGCAAGATCTCGATTCCCGAGTCGGTCCTCAACAAGCCTGCCAAGCTGACCTCCGCGGAATGGGATCTGATCAAGACGCACCCCAGCGCCGGCGCCTCGATGCTGTCGGCCGACCGCGCCTCGGCGCTGACCATCTGCGTCGTGCGCGACCACCACGAGCGCTGGGACGGCCTCGGCTATGAGCGCGGGCGCACCGGCTCGGATACCCATCAGTTCGCCCGCATCGCCGCCGTCGCCGACGTCTATGACGCGATCACCGCCGACCGGCCCTACGAGCCGGCGAACGCCCCCCACGTCGGCGTCCGCGTGGTCCGCGAGGGCGCCGGAAGCCAGTTCGACCCAGGTGTCGTCGAGCACTTCCTGCGCGTCGTCATGCCCTATCCCGTCGGATACTCGATCCCGATGCCCAGTGGGCGCTCGGCCGTGGTCGCCGGGGTTGACGCCGAGCGGCCCGACCGCCCGCTCGTCCGCTATCACGACGAGTCCGGTTGGATCCGCGAGGCGGTCATGCAGGTAGTCGACGGCGAGGTCCGAGACCCGCACTGCCGGCGGACGGCCGGCCGGGCGGCGACCGGGCGCCGGACGGCGCGGATGGCCACGAGCCGGCCACCGGGGGCTCATTGCGCGAGCTGGACCGGACGGCGAGCCGATGATCGCTGCGTCCGTACAAGTCGTGACCGTAATCCTTGGACAACGGGCCAAGGCCGGGCTGTGTGACGATTGCCATGATGGTCGTCGTCGCAGGTTCCTAAGATCACTGTCATGAGTCCAGAGCGTTCACAGGCCTACCGCCGCGTCATGCACACGTTGGACGAGCTGGGTCCGAGCAAGCTTCTCGACGAGGAGCAGGATCGGATCCGTCATGCCGCCGACAACCTGATCTTCGCCTCCGACATGGAGGATCAGGAAGGTCCGGCGCAGGCCGCCCTCGACGATACGGTCCGGCTGTGCCAGTCGCTGGTCGAGAGCGGTCGCTGGGAGAAGGTCACGGCTGCCCAGCTGGGTAGCGACCTGCGCGCCTGCGGGCCGGAGACGGTCGCCGGGCTGCGTGCGGCATAGCCTGAACCGCGCCGGATGCGCGCCCTGCCCGTGAGCGCGCGGTGCCCCGGCGGTTGTTGAGAAGCTCCAGCTGATGCCCACCGTCCTGGTCACCGGAGCGGCTCGCGGGATCGGCGCCGCCGCGGTGCACCGGCTCGCCGGGGCCGAGTGGGACGTGTTGGCCGGCGTTCGCCGCCCCGAGGATGCCGATCCTCTGCGCGCCGCCCATCCGCTCCGGGTCACGCCGGTCACACTCGATATCACGGACCCCGAGCAGATCGCGGCGCTCGAGCGCTCGCTCCCGGACCGGCTCGACGCCGTGGTCAACAACGCCGGCGTGGTCGTCGCCGGACCGCTCGAGGCGGTGCCTCCGGCCGAGCTGCGCCGCCAGCTCGACGTCAACGTCGTCGGCCAGATGGCCGTGGCCCAGGCGACCCTGCCGCGCCTGCGCGCCGCGCGCGGGCGTCTGGTCTTCGTCTCCTCGGTCAGCGGGCTGATCGCCACCCCGATGTTCGGTCCCTATGACGCGTCGAAGTTCGCGCTGGAGGGGCTCGCCGATGCCTTGCGGCTCGAGCTCTCGCCGTGGGGCATCCGCGTCGTGCTCGTCGAGCCGTCCCAGACCGACACCGACCTGTGGCGCAACGCCGAGCGGGATGCCGATGATCTCGAGAGCGCCCTGTCGCCCGAGCACCGCGCTCTGTACGCGCGGCACATCGCGGGCTTTCGCAAGACGATCCCCGCCGCGCTGCGCACGGCGGTGCCGGCCGACGAGGTGGCGGCCGTGATCGAACGGGCGCTGACCGACCGGCGCCCCCGGGCCCGGTATCTCGTCGGGCGCGGACCTCGCGTGCTGGTGCTGGCGTCGCGGCTGGCGCCGACGTCGCTCATAGACGCGCTGCTGCGCGCTGCCAACGGCATCCCGCGACGAGCCTGAGCAGCGCCTCAGGGCCGCTCGAACGCGCGCCGCGCGCTGTCGGCCGGCGCCCGCGCGGCGCAGCCGTGGAGGTGATCGTTGGTCAGGCCCATGGCCTGCATGAATGCGTAGGCCGTCGTCGGTCCGACGAACCGCCAGCCGCGCCGCTTGAGGTCCTTGGCCAGCGCCCGCGACTCGGCGGTGGTCGTCAGCTCGGCGGCCCGCGTGCGGTCCAGCCGGCCGGCGTGGCGCGCGGGCTCGAACTGCCACACATGATGCGCAATCGAGCCTTCGGCCTCGACGAGCTCCACGGCTCGTCCCGCGTTGTTGATGACCGCTTCGATCTTGCCCCGATGACGGATGATCCCCGCGTCCTCGAGCAGCCGGGCGATCTCGTCCTCGCCGAAGCCGGCGACCACGCGGAAATCGAACCCGGCAAAAGCCGCCCGGAAGTTCTCGCGCTTGCGCAGGATCGTCAGCCACGACAGCCCGGCCTGGAAGCCCTCGAGGCTCACCTTCTCGAAGAGCCGCACGTCGTTGGCGACCGGAAAGCCCCACTCGGTGTCGTGATAGGCCCGGTACTCGGGAGCCGAGTCGGCCCAGGAGCAGCGGGCGACGCCGTCCTCGCCGACGGCGATCCCGTCGGGGACTGACGGCATGCGACGAGCGTACCGGCCCGGCGGCCGGCGAGAATCCCCACAGCCCCCGCGACGGTGAGAGACTCACAGGTCTCAATCTCTGATGGGAGGTCGGTATGACGGAGAGTGTCTATCGGGTCACCGAAGTCGTCGGTGTGAGCAGTGAGTCCTGGGAGGCGGCGGCGCGGGTGGCGGTCGAGACGGCCGCCAAGAGCGTCCGTGAACTGCGCGTGGCCGAGGTCGTGCGCCAGGATCTGACGATCCAGGACGGGGGCGTCCTGAACTATCGCGTTCGCCTCGGCATCTCGTTCAAGTACACCCCGGGCGACTAGCAGGGCTCGGCAGCGCGGCGGCGAACCCGGGGCCTTGAGATGACCGAGGCCTGGGTCTACCTGTTGCGCTGCCGCGACGGCTCCCTGTATACCGGCTGGACGGTCGATCTCGAGCGCCGGTTGGCGCGCCACCGGGCCGGCACGGCCAGCCGCTATACCGCCAGCCGGCTGCCGGTGGAGCTCACGCTGGCGCTGCCCATGCCCGACCGCACCGCCGCCCGGCGCGAGGAGGCGCGGATCAAGCGTCTGACGCGAGCCGCGAAGCTCGCGCTCGTGGCGGTATCGTCTGCCCCATGAGCGAGGGTGAGAACGGCCGCCGCGAGGGCACCGCCGCCTGGCATCGCCAACTGCATCACACCGGGCACGACGAGCTCTCCCAAGACACCGCCCAGACGCCGGGGATGCGACGCTACGAGGCGATCTCGGGCGCGCGCAACGGCTCGCGCAAGATCTGGATGGGCGAGAGCCGCATCGCGCCCGGAATGCTCTCCGGCGACCATCATCACGGCGAGGCCGAGACCGGCATCTACGTCGTCTCCGGACACCCGGTGTTCGTGTTCCTGCAAGACGGCGCCGAGCGTCGCGTCGAGACCGCGCCTGGCGACTACGTCTATGTGCCGCCCTACGTGCCCCACCGCGAGGAGAACCCGTCCGCGGACGAGGCGGCGGTCGTCGTCCTGGCGCGCAGCACCCAGGAGGGCATCGTCGTCAATCTGCCCTCACTGCGCGCCGAGGTGCCCGAGCTCGACCGGCTCGTCGCGGAGCTCGCTACCGAAGCCGACGGCTGATCCGAACGGCTACGCGCGCCGGTCGCATCGGGGAGGCCAGCGAGAGAAAGTCCCGGGCCGGCCCGCGGCGCCGGCAGAACGGGCACGACAGAGCCTGACCAAGTGAGATCGGCTCGCTGCCGGGGTCGATCGGCGCATCACAGCGGTCGCAGGCCAGCGTCCCGCCGCACAGGCGATCCGTGCGGGTCGAGCGCCGTTCTTCGTAGTAGGCCGTCACCGGTTGCCGGTTGAGGTCATGGTCGCCGTCCGACGCCCGGCCTGCGCCACCCAGAAAGCTCATCGCGCGGTTCAGTCTAGGCGGGCCGCGCCGGAGCCGAGTCGCGCTGGGCGGCGTACCCCTCAGAGCTGCGCGGCCAGCCGCGGTCGGGCGACGCCGCTGCGCTCCGCCGCCTCCCGCACGACGCGTGAAACGGCGTCGTGGACGCCCTGATCGAGCGCGTTGGGGACGAGCTCATCCTCGGGGGCGAGGTCGGCGATCGCCCGGGCGGCGGCCAGCTTCATCTCGACGTTGATGGCGGCGGCTCCCGCCTGGAGGGCGCCACGGAAGATCCCGGGGTAGCCGACGACGTTGTTGACGCTGCGGCCGTCGGCCGCGAACGCCGCGCCGGCGAGCTCGGCCAGCTCCGGCTCGATCTCGGGGTCAGGATTGGTGAGGGCCAGGATCACCTGACCGCGACGGATCATCGACGGCGTGATCAGGCCCGGCCTGCCGGTGGTGGCGACGACCACGTCGGCCTCGCGCATCACCTCCTCCATCGAGCGAATCTCGATCCCATGGGCGACGGCACTCGCATGCGAGGCCGGAGCCGGATCGAACGCGATCACCCGCCGCACGCCGCTGTCGACCATCAGCGACGCGATCCCGAAGCCGGCGGCGCCGAGGCCCAGCTGACCGACCGTCGCCGCCCGCGGGTCGACTCCTCCCTGGCGACAGGCGACCAGGGTGGCGGCGAGGGTTACCACCGCCGTGCCATGCACGTCGTCGTGCATCACCGGCTGGTCGAGCGCTGCGATCAGCCGCCGCTCGATCTCGAAGCATTCGGGGGCGGAGATGTCCTCGAGGTGAATCCCGCCGAATGTGGGCGAGATCCGCAGCACGGTCTCGACGAACGTGTCCACGTCAGCGGCGTCGATCAGGATCGGCATCGCCGAGATCCCCGCGAACTGCCGGTAGAACACGGCTTTGCCCTCCATCACCGGCATCGAGGCGCGGGGGCCGATGTCGCCGAGGCCGAGCACCCGCGTGCCGTTGGTGCAGATCGCGACGGTGCGCGAGATCATCGTGTAGCGGCTGGCCAGCTCCGGGTCGGAGGCGATCGCCGCGCAGACGCGCGCCACGCCCGGCGTGTAGACGTCGCGCATCTCCTGCACGGTGCGGACCGGCCGCACCGCGTCGATCTGGAGCTTTCCGCCTTCGTGACGGATGAACGCCCGGTCCTGGTGCCACAGGATCCGCACGCCCTCGAGCTCGTTGACGAGGTCGGCGATCAGGTCCTGGTGCGGACCGTCGCGGACCTCGACGGTGATTTCGCGGACCGAATGCTCGCGTCCGCGCGAGATCGTCACCACATCGCCGATCAGCCCTTCTCCCGTGGCGATCGCGCCGGCCACCCGCGCGAGCTGCCCGGCGTGGTGTGGGATCTGGACGCAGTAGGTGCAGTCGAGCATCGCCGACGCACACTCTAACCCCGGCCCGGGGTCCCGCCGCTCGGATTTCGAGCGCAAACCGTGTGGAGTCGGTGGCCAGCGCACCCGGAAGTTCGGTCAATGCGCGAGCTGTGCGGGGCTTTGTGCCAAACGCAACTAGTGGCGGTGGCTGGGGCCCCGGCGGCTCCGCGCAATCAGGCAGCGATACCGGGGGCTGACGCCCCGGTCCGAGGGGAGGCGGTGGGCCGTAGCGCTCGCGGGCCGCCGAAAACCGATCATCCTGTTGCGATCGCAGCCGGTCCTCCGAGCGTGGCCAATACACGTCGGTTTCCGATCACCGTGAAGCACACCTCCGCCCCCGCTCGAACGCGTGCAACACCATGATCGGGGTCGCCGAAACCGACATGCGGCGGCGTCGCCTGTTTGGTCAGAGTTTCGTGACTTATTGGCTCGCGACAGAGCGGACAGCTGATACGGTGCGCACAGTGAACGGGCTGGTTGAGGGGTAGACGCCGGTGCCCTATCTGCGGTGCTTGACATGTGGCGTTCTGAGCTATGTGCCTCGTCACGCCCACGGCGCCACCTGTCCGGAGTGCGGGATTCCGGTAAAGGGGGCCGGCGACGCGCCCAGTCAGTCGACCGACGCCAACTGGCGGCTGGATCAACTGCTGCGGATGACCCGCGACCTCCTGGACACTGATGTCGCCCTCCTGACCGAGATTCGCGACGGACGCGAGACCGCACTGCGCGTCGAGGGGACCTGGCCCGGGCGGGGCTCCTTCCTGGACGCGTCGCTCACGCTCGAGAACACGTTCTGCCAGCGGATGCTCGACGGCCGGATCGGGAACTACATCCGCGATGCCGCCACCGATGACCGGGTCAACGATCTCGCCATGGCCCGCCATCTCGGCGTCCGGGCATGGCTCGGCGTGCCGATCGAGATGTCGGACATGCGGCTCTACGTGCTCTGCTGCCTGGCCAGCGAATCGCGGCCGAGCATCGGGCAACGTGAGGTTCGCCTCCTCGCGGGACTGGCGGAGTCGGTCAGAGCCGAGCTGCAGGCCGGGACCTACCCCGCCGAGTAGCGCTCAGCTCGTAGGTCCGGCGCGCCGGTCGCCGATGTCCAGGGACATCGAGCAATCGCTCACGTTGGACGCCTCGTTGCCGATAGACCGGTTACGAGAGGTTTTGTCCCTACCGAGTCCTTCTCGCGTCGGCTTCCCAGCGGAAGGAATCGATGGACACGCATAGCAGTCACGTCGGCACGGCTGCCTTCGAGGACGAGGCCGCGATCCTCGACGCTGCCGCGCGCGAGCAGGTCGCGAAGGAGCTGAGTCGGTCGGATTCACTGCACCGCACCCTGACCGCCAACCTTCCGGATACGACGATGTTCCTGCTCGATCGCGACATGCGCATCCTGATCGCCGAGGGCGAGGGGGTGCGCGCACTGCCGTGGATCGACGAGGGCATGTTCCGCGGACGGCTGGTCGTGGAGTTGCAGGGCGAGCTGCCGAGCGACGTTCTGGCGCTATCGCTGGAGTGCTATCGCGCCGCGCTCGCCGGCGAACGCGGGGAGTTCGAGTTCACCAGCGCGGGGCTCTCGTTCACCGTGACCGCCGTACCCGTTCAGGGAGCAGACGGCGCGGTGGAGTCGGCCCTGGTGGTGGTCCGCGACATCACCGAGCGAACGAACGCCGAGCGACTGCTCGCCCAGCATGCGGGCCAACAGGAATGCGTGGCCCGCCTGGGGCAGTTCGCGCTGCGCGAACGTGATCCGCAAGTCCTGCTGGACCATGTGGTCGCCGTCGTGGCACAGACGCTGGAGCTCGAGTTCTGCATCGTGCTGGCGCTCCGCCAGACCGGACAGGTGGACGTCGTGGCCAGCGAGGGGTTCCGCGAGGGTCCCATCCGCGAGTGGGGAGTCGCCAACGATCCAGGCTCTCAGGCCGGTTACGTGCTGAGCCGGTCAGAACCGGTCGTCGTCGAGGACCTCGGCACCGAGACCAGGTTCCGGCAATCGCAGCTCCTGCTCGACCACGGCGTCGTCAGCAGCATGAGCGTCGTGATCGAAGGGCGCGAGCGGCCGTTCGGCCTGCTCACTGCTCACAGCGGCCGGCGACGGCGCTTCGGTGGCCCCGACGTGAACTTTCTCACCGCGGTCGCCAACGTCCTCTCCGCCGCGGTCGAGCGTCACGCCGAGGAGGAGATCAGCCGCGCCGCCGCCCTGCGCGACCCACTGACGGGCCTGCCAAACCGCACCTTGGCGCTCGACCGCCTCGAGCAGGCGCTCGCGCGCCGGCGCCGCCACGGCTCGAACGTCGCCGCGATCATGATCGACCTCGACCGTTTCAAGGTCATCAACGACTCGCTCGGGCACGGCGCCGGGGACGGGCTGCTGTTGGCGCTGGCCCCTCGGTTGCGCGAGAGCCTCCGCACCAGCGACACGGTCGCCCGCCTCAGCGGAGATGAGTTCGTGATCGTGTGCGAGGCTGCGCATGGCCTGCGCCAGGTCATCGCGGTGGCCGAGCGGGCCGCCGCGGCAATCGCCCGGCCGTTTGCACTGGACAGCGGCGAGCACTTCGTGAGCGCCAGCATCGGGATCTCGGTCGCCTCGAGGTCCGACGAGACCCCTGAGTCATTGCTGCGCGATGCCGACGCGGCCATGTACCGCGCCAAGCAGTCCGGAGGCGGCCGCTACGAACTCTTTGACGACAAGATGCGCGCCGACGTTCTCGCCCGGCTGCGGATCGAGACCGAGCTGCGCCATGCACTGGACCACGGCGAGCTGCGCGTCCACTACCAGCCGATCGTCGACACGGCCACCGGACACCCCCGGGGTCTGGAGGCCCTCGTGCGCTGGCAGCACTCGCAACGGGGCCTCGTTGCGCCGCTCGATTTCATCCCAGTCGCCGAGGAGACCGGGCTGATCATCGACCTCGGCCGCTGGGTGCTCGAAACGGCGTGCCGGCAGGGCGCGATCTGGCAGCAGCGATTCGGCCGGCCCCTGAAGATGTTCGTCAACGTATCCGGGCGCCAGATTGCCAATCCGCTGTTTGCCGTTGAGGTGGCGGAGACCGTCAGACGCAGCGGACTGTTGCCGCAGAGCTTGGGCCTCGAGGTGACCGAGAGCGTCCTCATCGACGAGGCCGGGGCGACGATGACCGTTCTCGAGCAGCTGATGGCGGACGGTGTGCGGCTGATGCTCGACGACTTCGGCACCGGGTATTCATCGCTCAGCTATCTCAAGCAGTTCCCGCTCGCCGGGCTGAAGATCGACTCGGTGTTCACCCGCGGGCTGGGTCGCAGCGCCGCCGACGCGGCAATCGTGAAGACGGTCATCGACCTGGCCCGGGCGCTCGGCCTGACCGTCGTGGCCGAAGGCGTCGAGACCGACGACCAGCTCAATCACTTGCGCCGACTCGGCTGCACGCGAGCTCAGGGCTACCTGTTCTGCCGCGCGCGATGCGATGAGGAGATCGATGAGTTCCTCGAGCGACTCCTCGTGGCACCGTCCGCCCTCATCGTGGCGCCGTAGCGCTGCGCGCGCGTCGTTTGCCATGGCAAAGCCGTGCGGCTTGTCTGCCCACGCCGGTGACGCCACCGAGTTGTGATGACCCTGCGGGCGCTAAACGTCAAGTTGATCTGGCCGTGGTTGGGCCACGCCGACCGGGGTTACATCGCAACCGGTCACGGATCGCTCTGCCGAGCCGCCCACTGAATTGCCCGCCGCTTGGAGGCGAAGACGCCGGTGTCGCGCCAGTGCCAGGCGCGGCACGCGGCAGCAGCGACCTCGGCCTCGTCTCCGTGGCGGGCGTACCAGGCGACCACCCCGGACTGGGCCGCCCGGACGTCGGCGGGATCGGGGGCGGCGATCAGCTCCTGGGGCGCCGGCCCGAACAGCCTCAGGCCACATTGGTGGGCGACCGCGAGGTCGACCACAAACCAGTGACGGGGCTCCGCCGCGGGATCGGTTCCCACGTGGTCGGGCTGGCCCTCCCCTGTGTTGAGATTGAGCTCCCAATCGGGAGCGGCCCCGGGAGCTTCCGCCACCGCCGCGCAGACGAGCACCATCTCCAGCTTGGGCGCGGGACAGGGAAGCCGGTGGTGGCAGCAGGCCGCGGCGACCAAGCGCTTGAGCTCGTCGTCGAGTCGCCGGTCCACAAGCGCGTAGACGTCGATGTCCGAGCGGCCCGGACGAAAGTCGCCAAGCGCGAGACCGCCGAGCCCATAGACGCCGGTCAGCCGGTCGCCGAGCATGCGGCGCAGCTCGCCGACCAGGCGCTCGAGATACCGGGAAACCTCTGCCGGAAGGGCCATGCTCCCATCCTGCCAAGAGGGGCTACATCGAGCTGCGGAACGAGACCGACGCCGCCACGCGCCAGCGGGGCGCCGGGGTACCGCCTGGCCGGCCGGTCGATGCCCACCACAACCAGGGCCGTTTCACGCGAAAGCGCGCGTCCTCACGGCGTGTGCGCGCGTAGCCACGACCGATTTCGTTCTAGCGCGTCGGCTGGCCGGCCCTACCCATCGGAGAACGGTAGCTCCCGATCGATCGCGTACCGCCGTCAGCTGGCGTCGACGCCGACCGTCTCGACGCGCCCGCGCGCGGGGTGCCCGCCGTCTCCTGCGACAGCCCGGCACGATGCGCCCGCGGCAGCGTCACGGCTCGGTGCACGACGCGCAGCCGGTCGGGCTCGCCGATGGCCACGACCAGCGCCAGGTGACGGGAAACGACCCGCGGCGGCGCTATGCGCACCACCATCCGGTCGTCAGGTTCGACGACGCACACGAGCGCGTACTCGCCGGGCGCCAGCCGGTCCCGCGCGGTGCGGCGGGGCACGCTGACGGAGGAGGCGTTCGACGGCCACAGCCGCAGGCCGCGCCGCCGCAGGGACGCCCCGAGCAGCACGGCCTGATCCCCGGGGTTGTGCACGGTGAAGCGGACGCCGATGTCGCCGCCGTCAACCTCGACACCCGAGACCGTTGTGTCGCCGGGACGGTCGCCGGCGCGCACGCCCTCCATCGCGAACAGCCACAGGGCGACGAACAGGCAGCCCATCACCCCAAGGGAGACGAGCAGGGCGGTCATCGGCCGGTCACCGTCACCATCCCCGCGGGCGTCGCCACGGAGCGGTCGCGCCGGGTGTGGGTGAGCCGCTGGGCCCGTTCACGCAGAAGCGCCACCAGCTCGGCCGTTGGCCGGAACGGATCGGCGATCGCGCGCGGTTCGCCGCCGAGGCTGACTGCGGCCCACAGCTCGCCGCCGACCTCGGCGACGAGCGCCGGGCCGGTGAGGTTCGGCTGGGAGTCCAGCGCGGCGAGGCGTCGCAGGCCGCTCTCGTCGTCCGGATAGGCGAAGCGGATCGTGAAGCCCTGACCGTCGTCGAGCGGTGATCGCCCGGCGGATCGACTGCGTACCCATGGATTGATTAGCTGCTGTAGCATCTTGATCCACAGAATGACGCGTTCTCAAGGGGATTCAATGTCATACAAACTTGACTTGTCGCACCTGAAGCGCGAGTCGGATCAATCAATCAACGCCCAGCTCGTTGCTCTTGTGAGATCAGCGATCGAGCGCGGTGACCTGCGACCGGGCGAGAAGCTGCCGACGACGCGGGCGCTGGCCGAGGAGGCGCAGATCAACCATCTGACGGCGGTCCGGGCCTACCGGCGCCTGGCGCAGGACGGCTTCGTGACCGCGGCCCGGGGACGCGGGACGTTTGTGCGCCACGCCCCCCCGACGGCGGTCCAGGCAGACGGCCGCTGGCAGCACGCCGTCCTGCCCGAGGCGCGGCACAGCTACATCAACCAGATCGTCGCCGACACCTGGCAGCCGCCGAGCGCCGAGGACCACGTCAACCTCGCGGTCGGGTGGGCCTCCGCGGAGCTTCACCCCACGCGCGAGCTGGCGCGCCTGAGCGCCGCGATCTTCGCCGAGGAGGGCGCCGGCGCACTGATGTACGGGGAGCCGGACGGCCTGCCGGGTCTACGGGCAGAGCTGGCGCGCCGGGGATCGGTCGCGGGCTTCGCCGCCGACCCCGACGAGATCATCGTCACCACCGGCGCGCGGCAGGCGATCGACCTCGTGTGCCGCATCGTCCTCCGCCCCGGCGACGTCGCGGTAGCGGAATCGCCGACCTTCATGGGAGCGCTCGTCTCCATGCAGAACACCGGCGCGCGGGTCATGGGGGTCCCCTACGACGAGGAGGGGCTCGACGTCGATGCGCTGGAGGGGGTGCTCGCGCGCCACGAGGTCAAGCTCGTGTGCGTCCAGAGTGGATCGCAGAACCCGACGGGGCAGGACATGAGCCCCGCTCGCGCCGAACGCCTGCTGCAACTGGCCCGCGAGCGGTCATTTTTCATCCTCGAGGACGGCGTCTATTGCACGGTGCGCTTCGACATGCCCGAGCCGCCACGGCTGCGGTCCCGTGCCGCGGACCACGTGATCTACGTCGACTCGCTGTCCAAGACGATCGGCGGCGGCCTACGCGTCGGATGGGTGGCCGCCAACGGCGAGGTCCGTCGCCGCCTGACCGAGCTCAAACTCGCCACCGACTACCACACACCGGTCCTCACCCAGCATCTCGCCCAACGCTGGCTCGCCGGCGGCGCGCACGACCGCCACCTGCGCCGCATCAACGCCGTCTACGCCCGCCGCTGTGAGGCGATGTTGGAATCGCTGCGCCGCCGGCTCGCCGACGAGGTCGTCGCGACGACGCCGAAGGGCGGCCACCACGTGTGGGTGACCCTCCGCCAACCCCTCGACGAACGCCGGCTCTTCGCCGAGGCCGTACGCCACGGGGTGTCGTTCACCCCGGGTGGCGCCACCACGGTCGAGGGCGATGGCCTCAACGGGCTGCGGCTCTCCTTCTCGTTGCTCGACGAGGAGGCGATCGACGAGGGCATCCGGCGACTCGCCGCCGCCATTCGCGCGGTCCGGCGCACAGCGGGCGCCCACATGGCCCCCGCCATGAGCTGACCGACTCGGCGTCTGGGGCCCGCGGTCTACAGCCAAAGGCGTCTTCGTCCGCGCGTTGACCGAGCGCGCGGAGCGGCGAAGGGTCTACAGATCGGTCAGGACGCGCTGCACGTCAAGACGCCCGGTGTTCTGGGCGGTGTCCGGCGCACGGACGCTGGCCACGGACGGCGGTGAGACCTCGTCGAGCTCTGCCAGGCGTTCCTGAACCCAGTAGGCGCGGTCACGGAGTTGCGGTGTGACGCGGGGCATGCTGATGAGAGCCCGGAGGGTTTGACCGATATCGCAGGGGCGGTGGCGCTCGTTTGGGACCTCCAGCGAGCTGATGAACCGCTCACAGAGCCCCGGCGTGTGGCCGGGGAAACCAAGCCCCCCGAGCAGGTCGGGGTAATGGTCCAGCAGCAGCTCGACGACGGTGAGCCAATCTGCGAAGCGTTCGAGCGTCGCGCGGTCCGACAGGTCAGGCGCAGCGACCGGCAGCAGCTCGGCCCATGTCACCGCCATCGCCGGGGGATCGGGTTTGACCGCCAGCCGCCCGGCGAGGGTCAGCCACATCTCGAGCGCGGCGATCGAGATGGGGGCTCGGCTCGTGTTCCAGAGACTCCGGACGCGGGACAGGACGGCGGTGGCGAGCGCCTCGGCTTCGACCCGTGTCGACGCGTCCAGGCCGTCGTGCGTCATCACCAGGAGCGCGTCCATCAGGCCGATCAGTTCGACCGGCTCGAACTCGGGCGCGAGCTCATAGAGGCGCCCGGTCAGTGCATCCCAGTCGGCATCGCACCTCAGGAGCGGGAGTTCGCGATCACCTCTGCGGCCTCCGGCTACCGAGAGCGCGAGGAGGGCTCCGTGCACCGAACAACTGCGCAGGAAGTGCTGCCGGGCGGCGTCGTCGGAGCCGAGATGATCGATCACCAGGTCACGCCAGCTCGGGTGAACCCAGGCGACTCTCACGTGAGCACTCGCAGGAAGTGATCGGTGAGCCGGTCGACCAGCTCGGCGGGTGGGTGCGGCAAGGCACCGTCGTGGTGGCGGCGCAGCGCGCCGGCGAGATCGCGTTCGGTCACCGGGCCGGGAGGGGTGTCGAGCATCGAGACGAGCAGATCGCGATGTTCGGCGCTCAGCGCGCCGAACGACGTCGCCATCGCCTCGGTGGTGTTCGTCAGTTCGCTGCCCAGGATCCTCGCCACGCCATGAGGCGCCGGCAGCGCCTTGGCGCCGGCGACGAACCGACGGATGCGCTCTGGCGTGAAATGCGAATGCGCGACGATCTCCGGCCCACAGGCGCGGATCTCGTCGCGAGTGCCGGCCGGTAGATCGGCAGCCTTGGCATGGCGAAACACGATCAGTGTCTTCTCCGCGGGATCCAATTCGCCGGCGTCGACCAGCACCTCTCCAGGCGAAGGAAACCGCTCCGCGCCGCGCTCGCGGTGAAGCCGTCCCAAACCACCCCGCAACGGTCTGCGCCAGAGCGACCATCCGTGCGATCGCGGTCTTGCCCATCTCCGGCGGGCCGGTCAAGACGGCGAAGCGGTGGGCCGACAGGACGTCGAGCGCGCGCCGGTAAGCCCGCGTCGGCACGAACACCGCCGCCAGCTGCTCGGCAGCACCGCGATCAAGCGACGAGCGCTCCTCGACGTCGCGATCAATCAAAGCCGCGAGATCACGCAGCCCGAGCAGCGACGGCATCACACGTCGCAGCTCGACACGCGCATCGACTCGCACAGCGAGCTGCTCGGCAGCGAGCACCCGCACCCGCACCTTGTATGGACGCACGATCTCGGCGACCACCCGTGCGAACGCCGTCGGCAGCTGCAGGTTCGTCACCACCACAAACGAGGCCGCGACCGAGAAGTCCTCTGGACGCAGCGCCACCAGCGCACGTACGGCGTCGAGAAGGTCACGACGCTCGCCGCTGCGAACCCACGCGCACTGCAACAACGCCGGGGCAGGAAGCACGGAATCCGCCACCGGCGGCTCGAGCGGCGCCCCACTCAGGACCGAGCGACACCGGTCCGCCTCCCCCACCCACGCCCCGGCTGCAATGCCTCCCTCCAGCTCGAGCAGCGCCTCACACAACTGCTCGAACTGCAGGAAACCCAGCCGATCAAACGCGTACACCGCCGCCAAGTGTGCCGAACCGTCACGCCCTGTGCCGTGCCTGCCCATGGAGGCGGTGGCCAGGTTGCCGCCCACTGGCCTCGATCGCGATCGTAGGCCCGTAATTCTCGGGGGGCCATCGAGAAAAGATCAGCCTGTGCGGCTGATGCGAGAGACTTCGCGTGCGACGATGATCGCCGCCGTGAATGCTTGACCTGGCGCGGGTTCGCGGAGGGATCGGGGGCGGCCGCGCAGCGGGACAGAACAGTCAACCACCGGAGGTTCGTATGAAGCGCCGTATCCCCTCACCATCATTCGTTCTCAGCGTGCTCGCGCTGTTCATCGCGCTCGGCGGGACCGGCTACGCTGCGGTCAAGGTGGCCACCGCCAACAACGCCAAGCACCTCGGCGGAAAGCCGCCCAGCTACTACCAGCAGGCTCGTCACTTCGCCTATTCGCACGGCGAGCGGTTCCTGAGCGCCGGCCAGACGGTGGTCCTGGGCAAGAACGGGCATTTCACGTTCTCGGCTACCTGCTCCAAGGACAGCACCGGCCAGAACCAGGTCACCTTTGACGTGACCGCGAACACCACCGCCGACCTGGACGGCGGCGGCCCGGTCTCGGCCGGGACCAAGGTCAACATCCACACCGACAGCGACGCGCTCAACAGCACGCCGGGCGCTCCGCTCAAGCCCGGCGACTTCACGCAGGTCGGCAGCGCCTCGAGCTCGACCGAGATCGCCGCCGACGGCGAGGAGTCAGACATCTTCTACAACGACGGTGTGAACTGGCCGGCCGGTAACGGCTCGCCCGCGCATGACTGCTTCGCCGGCTACGAAGGATCGATCGGCGGGTTCACCGGCAACTCCCAGAGCTGACCTTTGACACGCACGCGAGGTCCGAGCAGGGAATCGCGGCGCTAACACGTTCGGCTCAGTCCATCCATCGCTGTTGGGGCGAACGGGCCAGGTTGGTGCGGTGGGCCAACCTGGCCCAGGGGGGCGACGACGGGCTCGTGGCGCAGCCGGGTCTTGACGTCGGCCGAGGCCGGTGAGCCCGAAGCGGTGTCACGGCGATCGAGGCGCGCGGGCTCCAGGTCGCCGGCGCCGAACAGCTTGTCCTGTGGACGAACCACGTTGACCGGTGAGCGCGCCGCGGGTTAGGCTCACCCCGGCCCACCGCCCGGCAGCGCGATACGCCGGGCCGCGGGAGACGAGATCGAGGGAGGGATGATGGCCGACAGGATCCTGACGACGCACGCGGGAAGCCTCCCGCGACCGACCGACCTGATCGAGCTGATCTGGGCGAAGATGGATGGCCAGGACGTCGATCGCACCCAGCTCGAGGATCGGATGAGGTCCGCCGTGGCCGAGGTCGTCGCCAAGCAGAGGGACCTCGGGATCGATGTCATCAGCGATGGCGAGATGAGCAAGCCCGGCTTCAGCACGTACGTGTCCGAGCGCTTCAGCGGATTCGACGGACAGGCCGAGTTCCAGAGCGATGACGTGGCGCCGTTCCCTGATCTGGCCATGCGCCTGTTCGCCACCGACTCGATGGCGCACGTCGTCTTTTCCAACTGTGTCGGCCCGGTGGAGCTCACCGACGGCGAGTCGATCCATCGCGACATCGCCAACTTCAAGGCCGCGCTCGGTGACACGTCGCCTGAGCACGCGTTCATGGGGTCCGTCAGCCCCGGTCAGATCGCGTTCAACTATCCCAACCAGCACTACGGCTCGCACGAGGAGTATCTGGGGGCGCTCGTCGAAGCGCTCTCCCACGAATACCGGGCGATCGTCGACGCCGGCCTCAACCTGCAGATCGACTCCCCCGATCTCGCGATGGCCGCGCACTCGCGGTCGGTCGGCAGCAGCATCATCAGCTGGGATCAGCATCTGCCCCTTGCGATCGAGGCGATCAACGCCGCGCTCGAGGGGATCCCACCGCAGCGGGTCCGGCTTCATGTCTGCTGGGGCAACTACGCCGGCCCCCATCACTGTGACGTGCCGTTTGCCGACATCGCCGACGAGGTGGTCAAGGCGAACGTCGGAACGATCTACCCGGAGGGCGGCAACCCCCGCCACGAACACGAGTGGCGGGTGTTCGGTGACCTCCAGATGCCCGACGGGATGAAGGTGATCCTCGGCGTCATCGACACCAAGACCAACTACATCGAGCATCCCCAAGTCGTCGCCGATCGTCTCGTGCGGGTCGGCAAGCTGATCGGGCGTGATCGCCTCATGGCTGGAACCGACTGCGGCTTTGACACCTTCATCAAGTTCTCCCAGGTCGACCCGGCGGTCGCCTGGCACAAGCTCGCGACGATGGTCCAAGGAGCCGAGCTGGCGAGCGCGGAGCTGGCCTAGCCACGGCTGACGCGATAGCGTCGGATCGCGGCGCCGTGCACCGAGGTGGATCGGCGCGCCCGTATGGGTGTGCCGTCCTCTCCGGGGTTACCCCGGGGGACGATTGAGTACCTGAGGCAGTGCATCGCGAGCCCGTCAGTGCAGTCGAAGAAGGCACCTGCGGGCACGCGCGACGGAGAGCAGTCGGGGCGCGGCGCCGCGATCATCTGCGCTGTGTACGGCCCATCTGACGCGCTCTGATCTTGCCCGGGAGCTCGCCGGCGCCTTCCTGGATGGCCCCTGGAAGGCCGTCGAAGTAGCCGAGCGCGGAGCTGGCTGTCTCGATCGTTGGCCGGGATGGATGAGTGCGCTGGCGATGCGTGTCGTCTCCGTCCACCGGGCGCCGCCGACCGACCGGCCCGACGAGCTCGTCGGGCTCATCGAGACCTTTCTTGCCGAGCGCCCGGCCCCCAGCGGCGACTCCGACCCGCCGCTGATCCTCCGGCGGCTCATCGCCGTGCCGCGACCGCCTGGACCACAGCTGGCCCATCGCGGCGATCGAATCCGTCGACGCGCTGGGTGAGCGGCTCGAGCTCAGTGACGGGCAGCTGGCGTGGCTCGCTGACGTTCGCGGCCTCGAACGGACCGTGACCGTTGAGAAGCTTCGGAACTACCGGTACCGCGCCGTCCCCCGTCGCAACGGGCTGCCGCGTGTCATCGAGGCGCCGAAGGCCCGCATCAAGGAGGTCCAGCGCTGGCTCCTGCGGGAGATCCTCGATCACGTGCCGACGCACGACAGCGCCCACGGTTTTGTCCGCGGGCACTCCGTTGTGACCCATGCGCAGCTTCACACAGGCCAGGCGGCCGTGTTGCGTCTTGACCTCAAAGATTTCTTCGCGTCGATTGCCGCTGGTCGCGTGTACGGCATCTTCCGCACTGTCGGCTACGGGCCGGCGGTCGCGCACGTCCTCACCGGCCTGTGCACCAATACCGTTCCCGCAGGCCGCCTGGCACGCGATTCCCCGGTCCGGCGAGCCGAGGCTGGTGCAGGCGCGGTTCTGGCTCGGGCGGCAGCTGGCGACGCCGCACCTGCCCCAGGGCGCCCCGAGCTCCCCCGCCCTGGCCAACCTCGCGGCGTTCGGGCTGGATCGGCGACTCACGGCGCTCGCCACCTCGCTCGGGCTGCGTTACTCCCGCTACGCCGACGACCTGACCTTCTCCGGGCCCCGCATCTGGGCGCCCGACGCGCCCAGGTGGAGGATCTCGTTGCGACGATCGCTCGCGAGGAGGGTTTCGCCGTGAACGCCGGCAAGTCGTCACTGACCTCCACCGCCAGGCGGCAATCGGTATGCGGGATCGTCGTCAATGTTCATCCGAACGTCACCCGCGCCGAATACGATCGGCTCAAGGCGATCCTCCATAACGTGGCCCGCTACGGCGCCGCGAGCCAGAACCGCGCGGGGGTATCCGATCTTCGAGGCGCATCTGCGCGGGCGGATCGCGTGGGTCGCCTCGCTGCACCCGGACCGTGGCGCGAAGCTCCGGCAGCGCTTCGCGGACATCAACTGGGGCGATGCTTCCGTTACTTAGCGTTGTCCGGAGAGGTCCCACGGTGTCGCCATGGAGCGGGTTGGGGCTGCTGCTGGGCGAGTCAGGTCGCTCGACCGGCTGCGCGAGCCCGCAGGTCGTAATAGAGCATCGCGCCCGTGAGCGCAGCAAATGACAGCGTGATCATCTCCACCACGACGCCGGCGACGAGTGCCCCCACCGAGACGCCCGACCCGACAGCCGTCCCGCAGACGCGCTCGATCACCCCGTTGATGAGTGCGACGCTGATCAAGACCCCAAGGGCGTGCCAGCGCGAGCCGCTGGTCAACGCGGCGCTGCGCCGCAACGCGCCCACCCAGTCGGTGTTCTCGATGGCGGCGGCTTGCGCGACAACGGCCCACACCGCCAGCAGGAACAGCCCCGGGACGATCAAGACCACGAACCCCAGCCCCGTGGCAATGCCGGCGACGACCTGAGCGGCCGCGACCACCGGAAGAACCCTCAGACCCCGGGCGAAGACCTCGCGAATCCGCGGCACCCGCCCCGCACCAAGCTCGACCACGGCGTGAACGTGAAGCGCCGAGATCAGCGGGCCCACGAGGAGCACGTCGATCAGGAGCAACACCAGTGCCGCAACGGCCCCGTGATGAGTTCCGCCGATCAGGTTCGCCTGCTCGACCAACCGGACGATCACCGCATAGGGGACCACCACGGCCAGCGTCAGCGTCGCGAACAGCGCGGGATACGACGCATAGCAGCGCACCGCGTCGCCGATGATCTCCCCGACGGACTTCGCACGGTCCAGTTCCACCTTCGACGATCCGCCTGCGCTCACCTGATCCCCCCGCAAGGGCCCGCGCGTCCACCGCGAGCGATTCACATCACACCGGAGGCTAACCAAACGGTCGCCAAGCCGCATGTCACACTGGCGGGCATGGGTGCGCACCTACTCGTGTTCGTGGGCGTAGCGGCAATCGTGATCCTGCTCCCGGGGCCCGATACCGCCGTGGTGACCAAGAACGTCCTCCTTCACGGGCGCCGGGCGGCATTGGGAGCGTCGGCCGGTGTCGGCGCCGGGCTGTCGGTGTGGACGCTCGCTGCGGCGGTCGGACTCGCCTCCGTTATTCGCGCTTCCGACGTGGCGTTCACCGTCTTGAAGGTGGTCGGCGCGCTGTATCTGATGTGGCTCGGGTTCCAGGCGCTGCGGGCCGCCCGCCACGCGGCGGCCGACGACGAGGCCCGCCTGGCCTCGGCCAGACCGGCAATGGGCGCGCGCGGTGGCTTCTGGCAGGGGTTCCTCAGTGATCTCGCCAACCCGAAGATCGGGATCTTCTTCACGAGCCTGCTGCCCCAGTTCGTCGACCCCGGACATCCGGTCCTGCTGCCGTTCCTGGCGCTCGGCGCCGTCTTCGTGCTCATGACCGTGCTCTGGCTGGGTGCCTATTGCCTGATCGCCGCGCGGGCGGCAGCGACTCTGCGGCGGCCCCGGATCAAGTCCGCGCTGGATCGCGTGACCGGCGTCGTGCTGATCGCGATCGGTCTACGCCTGGTGACCGAACACCGCTAGGAGCGCTCCCGGGCCAGCAGCGAGGTGGTGGCGGGGGTACCATTTCCGGGTGCGCGCGAGGGCGCACCCGGTCCGCGGAAAGGGAGACTCCCACCTCGTCTCAGGTCTTCGGATCAGCCGAGTTGACGACACTTCGTCGCCCTGGGCAAAGCGGACGCCCGGGCGCTTCACGAGGGAGGATCGTCGTTGAACTTCGAGCACCATCGAAAAGCCGCCAAGCGTCTCGTGCACGGGTTCCGCGCCGGTGACGCCCGTGGCGTAGCGCGCGCCGAAGGAGTCTTGGGCGAGCGGGCCCGCGGCCGGTTTGGGTTGAGCGACGCCCAGCACGTCATCGCCGTCGAGCTCGGCTACCAATCATGGCGACAGCTTTTGCGCGCGGCTCGACAGATCGACGCCGAGCAACCGGGCGCGGCTCTGGTCCGCTATGAGACCGGGGTCGACACCGGTCTCCGGTACCGGCCCGAGGATCCGGTCTGTGTGCTGATAGTGCGCCGCGAGCGACGGCTCTCGGTCACCGACGACGGTGCCGCGATCGCGAAGACCGGAAGGCCTCCGCGCTGGCGCGAGGTCCGAGGATCGGGTCGGGCGGAAGCTTGATGTCAACGTCAGCCGCCTCGGCGTGATCTGGCTGCCGGTCGTCCAAGCGGGTCCGGCGAGGACGCGATCGTGCGCCGGATCGGAGGCGCCATTTCCGCGCCTCTGCGCCTATGCCGCCATCCAGGCGATCCCGAGGCGATCCATCTGGCCGGCCCCTCCGAGAGCCGTGCGCGCGTCGCCAGAGCATTCCTCAGCCTCCAGCCCGTGGCGGGCGTACCATCTCGTGCATGGCAAAAGAGGAGGACGAGGACCAGCAGGACGCTCAGAAGTCGGTTCCTCGTATTGATCGCGACAGCCTTCGATGCTCGTTCTGCGGCAAGGCATACGTCGAGGTCGAGACGATCGTCTGCGGTCCGACGCCGTCGATCGCGATCTGCAACGAGTGTGTCGAGCTCTGCACCGCCGTCATGGCCGAGGAGCGCGACGGACCCACGCAGGCCGCGTAACCGCGGCGGTCTCAGGACGGCCCTTCGCGTCTCGGCGTTTGAGCAGCCCGGGAAGGTCCGGGATTACTGCGCCGTCGCGGACCTGTACGCGCCCGGCGTCTGACCCATCGCGCGGCGGAACGCATCGATGAAGCTGCTGGTCGTGCTCCAGCCGCACTGATGTGCGGTGGTAGTGACGGGAACGCCGCTGGAGAGCAGGATCATGGCGTTGAGCAAACGAAGGTTTGTCCGCCACTGGGGATAGGTCATTCCGAGCTGGGCGCGGAACAGGCGCGAGAGGGTGCGCTGGCTGGCCCCGACCGCTGCGCGCAGGGCGGCAAGCGTGTAGCGGCGCTCGAGCTGCTCAGCGGCGATCGCGCACGCGTGAGCCAAGCGCGGATCGCGGGGGGCCGGTAGCGAGATCGGCCGGTGCGGTGACCGCGTGAGCTGGTCGCGGATGACCGCTCGCACGCGCTGGACCTCGCGTCGTGTGAGCGCGGTATCGGCGCATGCGATGAGCAACTCCCGCAGCAACGGCGAGACGGCGACGATCCTGGGCTCCCGATCGGCCAGCGGCGGTTGATCGGCGGGAAACCCGACAGTGTGAAAGCTGCTGGCGCCATAGAAGCGGTGCTCGTGCCATGTGCCTGCCGGCAGCCAGACAGCCCGGTCTGAGGATGCCACCCAGCTTCCGGCCGCCGTTTGGACCGCCAGCACGCCCGTGCTGACGTACACGAGTTGGTGGCCGTCGTGCCGGTGTCGATCAATCGTGTGCCCGGCGGCGAGTTGCCACGCGACCGTTCGCGCCTCCGGCGCATGGCGGATATCCGACACTTTTCGACAGAATATCGGAAGCCAGACGTGGCTGATCGGCCTACGGTGGCGAACATGAGCGCGGGCATCAGCAGCGTCAACCGGCCTTCGCGGCTCGGCGGAAGACATCAGCCACCGCCGGACCCCGCGCGGCAGATTGGCAGCGGATGCGGGTGTGGGCCAGCGCCCACGCCGTCGATGACCTCTACCAGGGACTCGTGCCCGCCGCGGTGCCGTTCTTCGTGCTCGAGCGCCACTACAGCTACGCCGCGGCCTCGGGCCTCGCCCTGGCCGCGACCCTGGGCAGTGCCCTGCCCCAGCTCTTGGTCGGACTGCTGGCCGACCGCCATCCGTTGCGCTGGATGGCACCGCTCGGTTTGGTCCTCGCCGGCACGGGCGCGGGCCTGGCCGGGTTTGTCCCTCCATACCCCGCCGTCTTCGCGCTGCTGCTGCTGTCCGGCTTCGGGGTCGCGATCTTCCATCCCCCGTGCGCGGGCGCGACGCCCGGCGTGCCGCCGCACACAGTGCGACCGCGATGAGCTACTTCGCCGCCGGCGGCAGCGCCGGTTTCTTCCTCGCACCCGCGCTCGCGACGCCCGCACTTGATGCCTGGGGACTGCACGCCACGATCCTGTCTTGTTCGCGCCCGCCGTGCTCATGGCCTTCATCCTCGCGGGCTATCAACGCCGCCGGATCACGCAACGGCCGGGACGCTCCCATCAGCCCGGGGCCGACCGGCCCCGCATGTTCGCGCTCCTGATCGCCGTCGAAGTCACGCGTTCGTGCATCTCGTTCGGCATCAACACCTTCGTCTCGCTCTACTGGATCCGTCACCTCGGCGCCTCAAGTGGCTTGGGCGGCACCGCGTTGACGCTCGAGCTTGCGGGCGGGATCCTCGGCACCCTTCGCGGCGGGCGAATCAGCGACCGCATCGGCCCGTCCGCACCGTCCAGCTCGGCAACCTCCTATTGATCCCCGCGCTCGCCGCCCTGCTGCTCTGCCACAACCGCTACGCCGGCTTGCCGCTCGTCCTCATCGTCGGCCTGGTCACAAACATCCCGTTCGCTGTCCTGATCAAGCTCGGCCAGGACTACCTGCCAACCCGCCCGGCACCGCCGCGGGAGTCACCCTCGGCCTCGCTGTCAGCGCAGGCGGCCTCTTCCAACCCGTCCTCGGAGTCATCGCTGACCATCACGGCCCGCAAGGGGCGTTCGCCGTCCTTGCCGTGATCCCGCTCGTGGCGATCACCCTCGCCGTCAAGCTCAAGGAGCCGATCGATCATCGGCCCGCGGTCGACGGTAGCCCACCGGTCGCAACGCGGGAGGAGACACCATGACCGAATGGCGTCTCCTCTCACCTGCGGATCGACCATGCGCGGCCCGGTGAGGCGCGAGATGACGTCGGAGTGGCCCTTGAGCACCCCCGGGCTCGCCTCGGTATCACGAGGTCGACCAGCACCGCCACGCCCCACAGCACGTATCGAAACGGACTGCGGACAACGATCGACACGAGCCAGAGCCCGTGGAGGCCCGGCGGCTGACTGACGCTGGGAGGGTTCGCCACCCACTCTGCGGTGGCTAACCCTCCCAGAGTCGCGCCCCACAGCCAGTCGAGGAGCTCGGCGACGCCGTCGATGGCGGCGTCGGCCTCCGCGACCTGATCGGGTGAGAGCGCATCCGCGACCACGCGGGCACAGCGTCCGTCGCAGACCTCGATTGAACGACACTCATGGTCCTCGATCGTGGTCGGCACGCCGCGCGCGCGTGCGGCGAGCGCTCAGCATGGCCGGCTCAGCGGTGGTGGGTGATCTTCGCCAGCGCGCTGGCGAAGGACCCAGTGTTCAGGCCCCAGGAGGAATCGGCCCACAGGAACGGCACGATCTCGGAGAGCCGCAGCTTGGAGAGCCCGATCAGCGCCTGGTAGGCGTAGGCCTTGACGTGCCTCGCGTTCGTCGAGCCCCACGTGTGGCGGATCGAGGTCCAGCCGTACTCGTTGGCCGAGACCGGCGTCTGACCGCGGCCATACCCGCGCAGGTCAGCAAGCGCGTCACGGGCCACCTTGATCGTCTGGCTCGGCGTTGCCCCGTAGGGATGGATGGCGATGGCATCCATCGGCTTGCCCCGGAATGCCTTCAGCAGGCGAGGCAGCGAGGACTCGGTCCACGCCAGTCCGCCGGTCGTGACCCGGGCACGGGGATAGACATGGTGGACGACGGAGCGGACCACCTCGTACATGCGCGCATAGTTCGAGAGGTTGATGTCAGTGCCCCAGTCGTGGATGTTGTCGGGCTCGTTCCAGACCTCCACGGTGGTCACCGGCACAGAGGGGATCTTGGGGTTGGCCTTCCAAAACGCGCCGTGCGGGCCGTAGCGCTTCATGAACGCGCTCGCGTAGTAGGCGAAGTTCCCGTTGTGGGCTGGCGGCAGGTAGGCGATTGCCCGCCCTGACGAGAGATGCAGGACGTTCGAACGATGTCCCTCGGCCCATCGTGGCGCGAACGCCAGCGTCGGCTCCCAGCGCAGGTGGGCGGATGCCATCTCGGAGACGACCAAGTCGTCGTACGCCCAGTCGAAGCGATGACGGCCGCCGACCGGAGCCTTGGGCTCGGTGATCCCCCAGTCCGAATCAGCGCGCCCCACCCGGCCCCCAGCCTTGTACAGCGAATTGAGGCTCCTCATCACCTTGGTCTGCGACCACTCGCCGCGCACCTGATTCGTGAAGACGCTGCCGACCTCGGCGCCGAACGTGGTGGCACCCGCGGTTGCCGGAACGGCAAGAGCAAACAGGGACAGGAGAAGTGGCAGACAGCGCTTCATGAGCCTCACAGAGGTCGCGGAACCGGGACGAGGACTACAACACGGTCGCCCCCCCGATTGTTGTGGTGGGCCTCGCACCGCGGCCCCGCGACGGCTTCGCGCTCCGCCGCTTCGCCGCTCCGCAGGACGATCCGGCCTTGGACCGATCGGCCAGGCGCTGTCGATCAACGACGTCGAGATCGGGCTCGACTGCCCCGCCATCCGACGGCGTGGTTCAAGGGCGGATCGGCGCCCGGTGTGATCACGCGAAGGGTGGCGAACGCCTCGAGCTGGCGGAGTTGCTCGTCCAGATCGGTCGAGGCCGGGCCGACGACAAGGCGGTCGACGTCCTCGGCGGCGTCGGCCTCCACCTCGCTGCGCTCCATCAACCACACGCCGTCCGCGAGGACCTGCGCGAGGCGCCCAGGCCGAATCATGTCCACATCACCGAGGCGGCGGTGCCAAGGACCCGACGTCGACGGCAGGAGCCGGAGGTCGAAGCGCAGTCGACGTTGTGCAATTCTCAATCATCGCCGGCTGCCGAGCAGGTCTGACAGGATGCTGGCGCAGTGGCTTTCGCAGGACCAAACCTCAAGATCGGGAGCCTGACCAAGTTGATCGATCGCATCCGTCACGACATCCGGCAACGACTCGAGCACCTGCTCGCCGAGGCCGACAAGCTGCGGCACGCCCTCGTCGCGCTGGATCCGCGCGAGCGCGTTTCACCCAGACCGACAGCGACAAAACCGCGGCCGACCGAGGCGCAGGCTGTGCACCCGCCGGAGACTGCGAAACGCACGGTGACGCATGCTGGCGCGTCAGACGGTGCAACCGCGGCGACGCGAACGCGACCGGGCGAGACAAAGACCAAGGTACTTGCTGCGCTCTCACGCGACAGGAGCTCGACTGCCGGCGAGGTCGCCAAGGCGACCGGCTTGGCACGACCGACGGTCAGCACGACGCTGTCACGACTCGCCAAGACTGGCGAGGTCGTCAAGGCCGATCGTCTATCGCCTGCCCAGCAGCGCGGCGAGACCGTAAGCGGGTCCACTACCCACCCGCACGTTGCTCCCCGGTGATCGGCCCGCGCCCGCGTGCCTGGCGGATCGCTGGGCTCGTTGTCCTCGGGCCGGCCGCCTGATCCCTGACGGACATTGGCCAAGGTCATCTCACCGATGGCGGCGAGGGTTAGCAGCCAGACCCCGACAGCGGTTCGCACGCCGGCGATAGATCGCGGGTGCCTGGATCCGTCTTGAGGTGCAAGCTTCATCGCCCGCCATTCGTCGTCGGGAGGTTGCGTTCACTCGAGTGCATGCGCAGGGCTCGGCGCCGCACTGCGGTCAGGCGCTGCGGGTGGGCGGCCGGCCACGCCTGGGGACGGGCTGTGCCTGGTGAGGCATCCGCCCGGCGTCATCGAGGGCACGTCGCAGCAGCATCTCGATGTGGGCGTTGAGGCTGCGGAACTCGTCAGCGGCCCACCGGGCCAGAGCGTCGTGCACCGCTGGATCCAGCCGCAGCGGCACCTGCTTGCGCTCGCGGCTCACGTATAGAGCGTGCCGGTGTTGACGACCGGGGACGCCGGTTGGTCACCGCAGAGCACGACCAGCAGGTTGCTGACCATCGCCGCCTTGCGCTCCTCGTCGAGCTCGACGATCCCGCGCTCATCGAGCCGGGCGAGGGCGAGGTCGACCATCCCCACCGCGCCCTCGACGATCCGCGAGCGGGCGGCGACGACCGCGTTGGCCTGCTGGCGGCGCAGCATCGCCTGGGCGATCTCCGAGGCGTAGGCCAGATGGCTGATGCGCACCTCGACGATCTCCACGCCGGCGATCACGACTCGCTGGGCCACCTCCTGGGCGAGCTCGTCCGCGACGACGTCGACCGAGCCGCGCAACGACGTGCCCTCGTCCTCGGGATCGTCGTAGGGATGGGTGGTCGCGACGTGACGCAAGGCCGATTCGGCCTGAACGCGGACGAAGTTGTCGTAGTCATCGACGGCGTAGACCGCCCGCGCGGTGTCGGCCACCTGCCAGACGACGATCGCGGCGATCTCGACCGGGTTGCCGTCGGCGTCGTTGACCTTCAGATGGTTGGTCTCGAAGTTGCGGACCCGGATGCTCAGGCTCCGCCGGTCGGCCAGCGGCAGGATCCACCACAGGCCGGTCCGTCGGATCGGTGCCGACGTAGCTGCCGAAGAACCGGACGACCTTGGTATGGCCCGGCTGCACGATCACCAGCGAGGTCGCGACCAGCGAACCGATCACGATCGGCGCGATGATCCCCGCCGAGCCGGCGAGCAGGACGGCGGCGGCGATGCAGGCGGCGACGACGAGCACGCCGATCCAGCCGTTGATCGCCCAGGCGGGACGCTCGTGGATATCGACGCGGGTTCCCGGAGTGCCCGACGGGTGTCGCCTCGGGCTGGCGGTATGGCTGGACGGCTTGACTCATGATCCCTCCCCTTGGAGTGGTGCCGCTAAAAAGTGATTTCTATTAGATATCACTTTTATTCCGGCCATGCAAGCGCCGACGACTGGTTCTCCGTCCGTGCGGCGGCTGTGCCTCAGGCGTACGCACCCGGTGGCCCAGGCGGGTAACGCGCTCGCCTTAAATGATTTGGGGGTCGTCGAGCAACTCGGGTCCGGGCGAGCTGGCCGTGGCGGTTCGGTCGCCGGCGGAGGCGATGCCGCTGGCGAGTCCGGCGGTCGCGAAGTGAACCGGACGTCGGGGGACCGTCAGGTCGAACGGGCTACGACCGTCCACGGCGACCAAAGATTTCAGGAGATTTCGTGACGTTTTGGTTGGCTCGAGTGGGGCAGTTTGCGGTGCCGACCTCCGCGCGAGACCTAAACGTGAGATGAACGCAGGTGTGCTGAATGTTCGCAGGGCGATTCGAGGGCTGGCCGCAGCTGCCCTGATGGCCGCGGCAGCGGCCGGATGCGGCGGTGGCGGTGGCGGTGGTGCATCCTCGCCGCGGGTGGCGACCGGAAGCGGGCGGGCGCTGACGCTCAAGCCCGGCGAGAGTCCGGCTGGCCAGATCCTGACGGGCAAGCGCCACGGCGGAACGCTGACCGTGTACTCGAGCGAGGATTTCCAGTCGCTGGACCCCGGCGAGTCCTACTTCACCGATGACTACGCAATCGACACCGCTACCCAGCGACCGCTCTTCTCCTACAAGCCCAACACGTCGACCACGCTCAGCCCGGACATGGCGAGGCAGATGCCGACGGTCGCCGATGGCGGGATCTCCGACGGTGGACGGACGGTCACCGTGCGCATCCGCCGCGGGTGCATTTCAGCCCGCCGGTCAACCGCGAGGTCACCTCCGCCGACGTGGCCTACGCGATCGAGCGGGGAGCTAACCCGCACGTGGCCAATCCGTACTTCCAGTCCTACTTCGGATTCGGCAGCCCGGCACCCCTCCGCGGCGCGGCGAGCGCGAAGTACACGGGCGGTCCGATTCCCGGGATCACGACGCCGGACCGGTACACGATCGTGTTCCATATGACCAGGCCGGGCGCGGCGGTGCTGATCGACGCCCTCAGCCTGCCGCTGTCGGCGCCGGTGCCCGCGAGCTTCGCCAAGCCCCTCGATGCCCACAGCCCCACTCTGTACGGATCGACGTATCTCGTCGCCACGGGGCCCTACATGGTGCAGGCCAACGAGCGAACCGGACAGTTCTCCGGGCTCGGGTACCAGGCCGGCAAGTCGGCGACCCTCGTCCGCAACCCGAACTGGAATGCTAGGCCACGGACTTCCGTCCCGCCTATCTGAACCGGATCGACATCAGCATCGGTGGCGAGGGGACCGTAACCGGCCGACAGGTCCTCAAGGGATCAAGCGAAGTTCAGCTCGACACCCCGGCCCAGGCGGTCGTGAAGCTCGCCTACGAGAACTATCCGTCCCAGATCACGTTCACTCCCGGGGCCGGCGATCACTACGTGGCGCTCGACAACCGCTCCGGCCCGTTCAAGAACATCAACCTACGCAAGGCCCTGTGGGCGGCCCTGGACCGCGGAGCGATCGTCAAGGCACGCGGCGGTTCGCTCGTGGCCGCACCGATGACACACTTCATCTACCCCGGTGTGAGCGGCTTCGCGCAGGCCGGAGGCTACGCCGGGCCCCAGGTCGACTACAACCGCAACGTCAACGGCGACATGGCGATAGCGACGAAGTACATGAAGCTGGCGGGCTACCCGAGCGGCAAATACACCGGCCACGCCACGGTCCAAGTGATCAGTGCCAACAGCGGCGCCATCCCGGCCACGACCCAGATCGTCGACTCCGCCCTCACCGCACTCGGCTTTCACACCCATGCGAACAATGTCGATCAGACCGTCATGTACAGCAAATACTGCGGTGTCCCGAAGCAGGAGATCGACGCCTGCCCAGCGGTCGGCTGGCAGCGCGACTTCGCCGACCCGATTTCCGTGCTGTACCTCGCCTTCTATGGGCCATCGATCACCCAGACCAACAATCCCAACTGGGGCCAGGTCAACGACTCACAGATCAACAGCGCGATCAGGCAGGCCGCGGTCGTCACCGACGCCAGCGCGCGGGCACGCGCGTGGGCGAGCGTCGACCGGATGCTCGTCGACCAGGCCGTCGCCGCTCCTGAGGACTTCGACATCCAGCCGAACATCGAGAGCCGCAACGTCGCCGGGGTGGACCAGCTCTGGAACCTGGGCACCTGGGACTTCAACTACACCTCGCTCAAATAGCGGTCGACGCGAACGTTGGTGCTGGAGGCGAAGATGTGTCTCCGACACACCGCCGTGAGAAGAGGGTGGTCGCCCGCGGCGGGTGCCCGCCGGCTCGCCGCTGCCGGCGAGACCTCGCTGATTTAGGCGCCGTTCATCGTGCGCCGCGGGTGGCGAGTAGATTCTGATCGGCGCGGTCGACGAGCCCCATCGGTCCGTCACCGTCCCGCAGTTCACTGATGCCGAAGCTGAGTGATCTCAGTGTCGGGCCGGGGGACAGTTCAGTCTTTACGTGCTCGAAGCGGTGCCTGGCCTGCTCGGTCGTGAGACCGGGCATTACGCACAGGAACTCATCGCCGCCGAGGCGTACGAGCAGGTCATAGGAGCGCATGTCGTGTCTCAGGGCCTCGACGACGTCCTGAAGAAGCTGGTCGCCGGCGTGGTGGCCGTGCTGATCGTTGACGGCCTTGAGACCGTCAACGTCCACATACGCGGCGACGAGGTTCTCTCCCGTTCGACGGGCTCGGTCAATCTCGCGTTGCAAGTCCTCAAGTCCAACGCCACGCCGGCGCGCACCGGTCAGCTCGTCGGTCCCGGCGTGCTCGCGGTCGCGCCGGGACGCCTCGCGATCACACTCTCCGAGCTCGCGGTCGATGGCGGCGAGAGCACGGTCGTTTCGCGCGCGCTCGCGGTTGAGTAAAGCCTGCTCGCGACCCTCGACGTCGTGTGCGCGCCGCACGCCAGCGTGCGTCGGCCGAGTGGTCCAGCGACATCCTGAAACTCAAGCGCTGTCGCGTCGTCGGTGTCTGCCTCCCGGTCACGTCGGGTGGCGAGCTGGTCGCGTTCTCGTGCCGCTTGGTCGCGGTGGCTTGCGCTCTCGTCGCGGCGATGCGGGATCGCCGAGGGGTCGGAACTGGCCACGTTACTGTGTGCGATTCGCCGGCGGTAGACGGCTGAAGAGGAACTGTTCATCTGTACGCACCTTCCGTGGTGTGTACTGGCAGCCGAGCTATCTCGGGGTGCGAGACCTCTAGCTTTGCGTCCCCGGCTCACGCCGGGTTTGCCCTTTTCAGTATTGATTAACAATTGGCGCTTCGACCACGGCCACCCAGAATCCGACTTCGGACACCCGGGCTAGACAGATGTTCGAACGGCTCGAGATGCCCAGGGGCCTCACCGGGGCTTTCAAAGACGCGCCGAGTAGGCGAGCTCCAGCCCGGATCGCAGCCCTTCCTCCCCGGTCGACGCGTGCGCGCGGGGCGCGGTCAGCTCGCCGATGTTGTGGGGTCCTCCCCCGGCAGTTCTCCTACTTCGCGCCCTTGACTGGGGTCTTCGAACGGCTGCTCGCCGATCTCACGTCCTTGGCTGGGGTCCTCGGACGGCTCCGCGCCGATCTCTCGACCCTGGGTCGCGTCTTGGGAGGGCGGCCCGCTCCCCGTGCCTGATCCAATGGGGTCCTCGCCGGGGCGCTCGCCCCTGGTCCCGCCTTGCGTGGGGTCCTCGCTAAACGACATTCTGACTCCTCTCGGCCCTTCGACACCGCGTCGGGTGTCTACGCGGTCAGCCGCGTAGCAACCAGTTCAGGCTCGGTTTAGCACCGGCAAGCAGGCTTGGCAATACCCGCTGAGACCCACTTATTGGTGCACTGGCTCGCGTTCGGATCACGTTCCCGTGTGGCGCCTTTGGCATATCGAAGAGAGATGGACCAGTGGACTCGTGGAGACAAAGGCCTCCCTGTCAGCATGTTCGGCTCAACCAGACTCGTCTCACGGGGCGAGTCAAACCCCCGAGGAGGACCTGATGAGCACCCCCTACGCGTTTGTCGCCCGGATCGAGGCCAAGCCCGAGAAGGCCGAGGACGTCGCGGCCCTGTTGGCCGGCGCGCTCCCTCTTGCCGAAGCCGAGCCGGGCACGGTCAACTGGTATGCCGCACGGACATCGCCGACCACATTCTGGATCTTTGACACGTTCGGCAGCGAGGACGCCCGCCAAGCACACATCAACGGCGAGATCGCCGCCGCGCTGATGGCCAACGCCGACGAGCTGCTGGCGGCACCGCCTGGAGATTCTCCCGGCTGACGTACTCGCGTCCAAGTAGTCACTCGCCCAACTACCGACCCGAACAGGTCTCGGTCGTCGCGCCGCGAGGAGTTCAGTCGACGGCGCGGCGGTGCAGAACGACGTTGCGGTCTCCCGGGGAGCCGGCGAACCCCTGCGGCCGTCCGCCCTGCGCGTCGAGGAAGGACAGCTCACGCGCGATCCGGCCGAGCGTGGCGCCGCCGGCGTGATCGAGCATCCAGCTGTGGATCGCGGCTCCGCCGCCGGCGGTGGCCCGGATGCTGAGGGCGCGCGCCTGCTGGGGATAGTCGATCAGCGAGGCGGTGGCGATCAGCCAGTAACCCCCGGCAGCCGTCGGGCGGGGAGTGATCGCGTTGCGGTGAGTGTGGCCGTTGAGCGCGGCGATCACCCGCGGCGCGCGATCCATCACAGCCAGCAGACGGCCGCCGCCGACCGAGGTGGGCAGCGGCTGGTGGGTGATCACCACCACCCAGCGATCGCCGGCGGCGTCGAGTTGCTGCGCCAGCCACGCCGGCTGGCGGGGGTCGACCTCTCCGCCCGACCCGCCGCCGCGGCGGACGATGTCGAGCACGACGAGCCGGACCGCGTCGCCGAGGTCGATCACATAGTCGAGGCGTCCCCCGGGCCGCGCGGCGACCCCGCGGCCGGCGTGCCGGCACAGGCCGGAAACCGACTCGGCGAACGTGAGCTGTCGGCGGTCAGGGTCGGCGGGCACCCGCACCGTCGGGCCTCTCAGCGCCCGGCGCAGCAGCACGTCGACGACGCCGGGGTCGGGCGGACCATCCGGCGAGCCGGCGCTGCGCGCGCGCAGGCCGGCGGGTAGGGTCAGCCCGCGAGGTAGATCCCACAGGGCGCGCCCGCCGATCGCCAGCGAGCGGGTCAGCGCGGTCGGCAGCACCGTCCCGGCCACCAGGCCGTCGTGGTCGCCGAACACGGGCAGCACGGGCGCGCCGACGCCGGGGCTGGAAAACGGCTTCACCGCTGCCGAGAGCAGCCCGGGGTGGCGCGGGGCGTCGACGGCTGGGCGGTAGTAGAACGGGTTGGTGTCGGCCCCGAGCTGGACGCCGTAGTAGCCCCGGCTGCCGCTCCCCGGGGCGACGCGCCCGCCGATCAGCGCGGCCAGCGCGTGCACGAGCTCGTTGTGCTGGTCGTTGTCGATCAGGTCGCCCCCCTGGACCACCGCGTCGGGAGCAAGGGCGCGGACGGCGGCGGCGGCGCCCGCCAGCACCTGGGCGGTCAGCGTCTCCTGCGGTCGGAACGTCGATTGAAACGGCGAACCGAGCGGATCGAGGAAGCTGACGCGCGCCGGCGAGGAGGCGTCAAGCACGTGAGCGTCCGTGAGGTGCGCCAGCGTCGTCAGGGTCCGGACGTCGGCTGCGGCCGGCCCGAGCTCAGTCCGCGCGTGCATTGCCTCGCCGGCGGCCACGCGCAGCTGACCGTCGCCGACCGGATCGCGCCAGGTCGTCTGACGTGTCGACCCGGAGTCGGCCGGCCGCGGGTCCGTGCCGCCGCACCCGGCGAGGGCGACAGCCAGCGCTCCGGCGCCGCCGACAGCTTCGGCGAGGGCCCGCCGACGGGTGATCCGGCGCGCCGCGCTCACGCGGCCAGCCCCGTCAGGACGGACTGGCGCGCGGCCTGGCGCGTGACCCAGAGGACGGCCACCCCGGCGGCCACGAGCAGGCCGGCCCCGGTGAGGCCGACCTCGGCGGCGGTGGCTTGCAGCGGAAGGGTGGTGTAGTTGGCGGCCAGCCCTGACAGCGCCGGAGCGAGGACGAAGCGCTCGAGCAGGAGGCCGACGACCGCCGCCGGGATCACCAGCATCAAGGCGGCGCCGACCAGCAGCCGCCCGACGGCGCCCGTCCCGGCGCCGCAGGCGCGCAGCACGGCGATGGTCCGGCGGCGCTCCTGCGTGGTCAGCGCGCACGCCTGGATCAGCGCAAACAGGCAGACGAGACCGTCGACGATCGCGACCGCCCGGATTATCGCGCGCAGGATGTCGACGAGGGCTGCTCCGCGTGCAGTGGCGCCGCCGGGGGTGGCCGGCGCGACGCCGAGCGCCTGGAGTGCCGAGCTGACGCGGCTCGGGTTGGCGTTCGGCGTGAGGCGGATCGCCAGCAGCGGTGAGGCCTGCGCGTCGGCGCGCAGCAGCGCCGCGGCCGGGATGTAAGCGACGCGGCCGTCGTGATCCAGCGAGCTGACGACGCCGGCGACCCGCAGGCGCAGCTCCTTGCCCGAGCCGAGCGCGAGTGCGAGCGTCTGGCCGGGGTTGAGCCCGAGCGATTGGGCGAGGCCCTGCCCGATCTCGGCCTGGCCGGATCCCCGCAGGCGCCGGCCGGCGGTCAGCGGCGGCGCCTCGAAGATCGTGTGGTCGCCTGGGTAGGCGACCACGTCGATCGTCTCGCCGAGCGAGAACGAGTCGACCGCTTGGACGTCGTAGCGCGCAGCGACTGCCTGCACACCGGCGATCCGTCGCACCGACGGCACCGCGCGCGCCGGCAATGCGGCCGTGAGCTGGTAGCGCTCGCCCAGCGCCCCGGGATCCGTCTGCAGGGTGCTCAGCTCCGAGGCGAGCGACAGCATCAACAGCACGAACGCCGCCGACAGCCCGAGCGTGATGACGGTGGCGAGCAACCGGGCGCGGCGGGCAGCAACGAGCCGCACCCCGAGCGCAGTAAGCCCGGTCGGGCGCAGCCCCCGCAGGCCGGGGATCCGTCGGCTGGCCCGCTGTGCGACGTCAGCGCCGCGCAGCAGCACGACGACGGGGCGCGATGCCGTCCGCCACGCCGGCCAAGCCGCCCCCGCTACGGCGATCGCGACCGCCACCAGCCAGCTGGCCAGGACCGGGAGCGCGAGCGCCCACCCCGGGACGGGCTCGTTGAGCAAGGTCAGCAGCCGCCCGGCGGCCCCGTTGACGGCGAGCGTCCCGGCCGCGCAGCCGCACGCCGCGGCGGGACCGGCGACGAGGGCCGCCTCCACGGCATGGACCAGAGTCACATATCCTCCGGAGGCGCCGACTGCCCGTTGCACGCCGATCGTGCCCAGCCGCCGCTGAACCTCCGCCCGCGCGGAGGCCGCGAGCATCGCCCCCGCCGTCGCCAGCGCGATCAGCGACAGCGCCACCAGCAGGTCGATGACGATCCCGGCCGCCTGGGCGAGCAGGATCCGCACCCCCGAGCGAGTGGCGAAGCGGACGTTGTGAAGACCGAAGCTGGTGGCGCGGGCCTGCACGAGCAGCTCGTTGAGGTATCGCGGGTCGCGGACCCAGATCTCGGCATAGTTGACCCGCGGGTCGCGTTGCGCGCCGAAGCGGGCGCTCAGCGCGCTGCGGGCCACGTAGATGCGCGGCTTGGCAAGCGGAAACCCGACGTTGTCGGGCGCCTCGACCAGCCCGACGACCCGCTCGGGCCCCAGCCCGCGAACGTACATCGTGCTGCCCGGACGCAGCCCCCAGGCCTGCGCGAACCCCTTTTCGACGAGGACCTCGTCCCCGGCCGGACGCAGGTCGCGACCGTCGACGACCGCGTAGCCGCGTCGTGTCCCTGATCCGACGACCTCGGCGACGGCGTCACCACGGCGGTGCCCTTCCCCGTCGGCGCCGATCGCAACGTTGGTCAGTTCGGAGCGAGTGGCGTAGCCGGCGACGTCGGGGAGTGACCGGATCCGCGCAGCGACGATCGACCGCGGCTCGTCGTCGAAACGGACGATGACATCGGGGAGGCCGGCGGCATGCGCGGCGCGGTCAAAGCCGAGTCCCAGCCCGTCGGCGACGACCACCGCGGCCGAAAGCATCGCCGCCGCCAGCGTGATCCCCACCGCGGTGAGCAACGCGCGCCGTCGCCGCGGCGCCAATCCCCGCCGCGCCTCGCCAAGCGCCGCGCGCAGCCCGCCACGGGGCCCGCTCACCGCGTGGCCGCGAGCGGCGCGTCCTGCAACCGCCCGTCGCGCAGATGCAGGACGCGGTCGGCGATCGCGGCAGCGCCGGGCTCGTGGGTGACCATCACCACCGCCCGGCGGCGCAGCCCGCGCAGCAGCTCGAGCACCGACGCCCCATTGTCCGAGTCGAGGCTGCCGGTCGGTTCATCGGCGAGGACGAGCTCAGGATCGTTGACCAGGGCGCGGGCCAGCGCGAAGCGCTGCTGCTCACCGCCGGAGAGCTCGTGGGGAAGGTGTTCGGCGACGTCCCCGATCGAGAGCTCCTCGATCAACTCCGCCGCGCGCTGCGCGCCGCCGGACGGCGCGCCGGGCAGCCGCGTGGGAAGGAGCACGTTCTCCAGCCCCGAGCACTCCTCGATCAGCTGGAACTGCTGAAAGACGAATCCGATGTGGCGCAGGCGCATCCGTGCCAGCGCTCGCGAGCTGCGGCCGGTGAGCCGTTCTCCGGCCAGGTCGATCCGACCCCGGCTGGGGCTGTCGAGGCCGCCGAGCAGGTTCAACAGCGTCGACTTGCCGCTCCCGGAACGACCGAGCACGGCGACGATCTCGCCCGCCTGCACCTCCAGCGAGACCCCGTCGAGCACCCGGCGCCGGGCGCGGCCGGTGCCCACCGTCTTGGTCAGACCGCGCGCGCGGAGGACCGGATCCACCCCTGTCAACGTAGCGAGTGCCTATGAGCGGGGTCGAAGAACTGCACGTCGCCGGCGGCCGTGCCCGCGACGAACACCCGGCCCGCCGAGGTGTCGACGGCGGCGGTGTTGGGCTGACGGACCGTCGGGAACGTCGCGATCGGCCGCGGGCGCGGCCGGCTGATGTCGAGCTCGGCGATGGTGTTGGTGGCGGTCTCGGCGATCGCGGGGATCGCAGTCGACAACCGCATGCGCGTCCCCGTCACCACACCGTCCCGAACAGCACTTCGATGACAACCGCCTGCAGCGCCATCGCGGCGAGGATCAGCCCCAGGCGGCGGACCGGGATCGCGGCGGCGGCGACGCAGGCCAAGGGCACGTACGGCAGCCAGATCCGCTCGGTCTCGGCCTTCGTGAACCCCGCCAACGCGCTGATCGCGACCACCGCTGCCAGACCTACGGCGGCGGGCTCTCCGCGCGCCAGCGCGCGTAGTGCCAGCCACGCGACGGGCGCCCCCAGCATCGTCAGCCAGGCCGCCGGCGAGCCGGCGACCCAGAACGCGTACGGACGATGGGCGGCGGCACCTCCGCCGTAGATCCGGTTGGCCGTGCGCAGGATCGACACCGGGTCATAACCCCACACGCCGGCGAGCGCGAGCGTGACGAGCGCAATCCCGGCGAGTGCCATCGCAACCAGGATCGCGCCCGCCCGCAGCCCGTCGCGGCGCAGAACCGTGAGCGCCGCCCACACGGGGATCGCCAACAGCACCCAGGAGAAGAAGGCGGCGACGCCAGCCGCAAGGCAGCCGGCCGCAACGACCGCCGGACGGCGGGCGAGCAGCAGGCACGCGACAGCGGCCGCGCACGCCGCGAAGACGAAATCGACCGAGGTGACACCGAACAGCACCACGGACGGCGACAGGGCCGCCAGAACCGCGGCCTGACGCCCCCGCCGCTCGTCCCCGAGTTCGCGGCCGAGCACATAGGTGAGCGGTGTGACGAGCGCGCCGACGAGCACACACGCGGCGGCGAGGCGTCCCGCGCTCGTGATCGACAGGAGGTGCATCGCCACGAGCGGGCCGGGCGGGTTGCCCTTGGTATGCGTCGGCAGATAGCGCAGGATGTCCGGGTAGTGGCCGACGTAGTGCCCGACCCCCGCGTCCAGCCACTTGAGCGCGGGAAGGTACTCGCGGCTGGCCTCGAACGAGCCGTGACCGCTGAGATCGAAGACGTGGGTCCAACCGGCGCTGCCGCGCCGAGCGGCGTTGACCGACAGGCCCACGGCCAGCGTGCCGGCATAGGCGAGCGCGGCGAAGCCCGCCCCTGACCGCACGCGGTTGATCGCCCGCGGCGCGGCGCCGGCCACGGCGACGGCCACGACCAGGCCGACGAGGGCCGGCCAGCGCACGTGCGGCGACCAGCTGATGAGAAACGGCGGCAGCGGCGTGCCGAGCGGCGTGCGCGTCTGCCAGCGAATGAGCAGCCCGGCCACGATCACCGCCGCGGCCACCGCCAGGGTGACGGCGGGCAGCGACCTGCGCACGGCGAGGGCGGCGGAGCGCGGGGCGCTAGCCGCCGGACTGCTCACGGGCGGGCCGCGCTGCGGGCGGACGACGTCTCATGGTCCGTACTAGGTAGATGAGGGCCGATCCGACAAAGAGACCGGCGGTGATCAGCAGCCAGTTACGGGTGTAACCGGTGAGCGCGTGGCCGGTGTCATTGCGGTAGTTGGTGCTCGAGTAGCCGAGGATGACGGGGAAGTAGACGAGCAGCAGGATGCCCGCGACGGCGGCCGGTACGCGGATGTAGTTGACCCATGCGCGCCGCCGGGCGGCACGTGCCACCCGGTTGCCGCCGTTGTTCACCAGTCCCCGGTCGGCCAGGGAGTAGAGCGGCAGCAGCACGAGGTCGTGCAGCAGCGCGGCGCCGACGAACCACGCGATCCAGTTGACAACCGCGCCGCCGCCGACGATCTGGTCGATCGCCCAGCCGGCCACGAAGAACACCGCGAGGTGGCCGATCAGGTGCAGTGGGTGTGATCCGTAGAGGCGGCGAAAACCGGTCATCACGCGCTCACGAATCGCATCGAGGCGAGCCACTTGGTGCAATGAACGCCCGGCAGCGCGGGGATGATGATCCGAGCCGGGTACCCGTGATCGAGCGACAGGTCGGCTCCGTTGACGCGCAGGGCCAGCAGCGCCTGGTCGTCGCCGACCTGCTCGGCGGCATATGCCGTGTGGCGGTACGGCCCCGACGGCTGCAGCGATTGGACCTCCAGGATCGCGTGCTTGTCGGCGCCGACGAGGGCGGCGAGGTCGGAGAGCCGCACCCCGGTCCAGTGCTGGGTCGTCGACCATCCCTCGACGCAGGCGATCGGCATCGCGTAGGTGTGCTGCTCCATCGCCAGCAGAGCGTGGCGGCTGAGCTTCGACGTACTCGCACCCTGCACGGTCAGCGCCCAGCCCGGATTCGAGGCGAGCCTGGTCACCTTGACGAAGGCGGCGGTCTTGTTGACCTGGAAGGCGTTCGGGCCGGTGCCGAAGACCCGGCCGCGCGGCGCCAGCAGAGCGATCCGGCGCAGCGGACCGCCCACCGACTCGCCGAGGTTGGCGATCAGCAGGCCCAGCGATCCGGCCCCCACCAGGCCGAGCAGTCCACGGCGGCTGATCGTCGGCGCGGTGGGGCTCGCCGGCGCCAGGCCGCCGGGCTCATATGGCTGGGGACGGGTGTGGGCGAGGTCGGCCTTCAGTGGCTTCAGCACGCCATGCTCGCGGTAGGCCTGCCGGACGGTCGGGAGCTTGACACCGATGTGCAGGGCCAGCGCCGAGACGAACACCCAGGCGCCGTAGTAGTGGGCAAGCACAAAGCTGAAATGCCAGGGATAGAAGACCTGGATGTTGAGTACCCCCGTGGCGAACTCGAACAGCCCGCTGCCGACGAGGAGCAGGATCGAGAGACGCTCGACCATCTGGGCGGCGCTGCGCGCCGGAGGGTAGGCGAACAGTCGCGGGATGACCGACCAGAGCTTGGCCAGCAGGACCGGGATTGCGATCAGGCCGATCGTGATGTGGGCGCCCTGGCTGAGCGCGTAGGCCCAGGCGGGGCTCCATGACGGCAGCGAGATCAGCGGGCCGATGTCACCGCCGGGGGGGACGGTCGCGTTGAAGCCCGGGACGAGATCGGGTTGGTAGTTCGAATGCGAGATCAACCCGGTGACCGCCACCACGGCGATCAGCACGAACAGGATCGACCCCAAAAACGACGTCAGCCACGTCCCTCTCAGCGGACTGCGCCAGAACCCCGCGCGAAACGGTCCCGGCGGCGGGCCGGGCAGGCTTGGGAGCCGGCCCCCGCCGAGCCGCTTCATCCGAGCGCCCGCAGGACGGTGCTCATGTCGCGCACGGCGCGCAGACTTCCCCGCACACTGCCCGAGACCTTGGACTGCCCGCCGGAGCGCGACCGGTACGCGACCGGCACCTCACCGATCCGCCAGCTCGCCCTGGCCGCGCGCAGGACCATCTCCAGCGGCCATCCGAAGGCGCGGTCCGCCAGGCCGAGTTGCAGGAGCGGCTGCCGCGCGGCGCAGCGCATCGGCCCGAGGTCGGTGAGGGTGATCCCGGCCCGGCGTTGCAACTGCCAGGCGAGCGCGCGGTTGGCCAGGCGAGCGTGGGGCGGCCAGGCGCCGGGATCGGCCCGGCGCGTGCCGAGGCACAGATCGAGGATGCCGTCCTGAACCGGATCGGCGACCGCGGGCAACTCACCGGCATCCAGCGAGCCGTCACAGTCCATGAAGCAGACCAGGTCGGAGCGCGCCGCCGACAGTCCCGCCCAGCAGGCAGCGCCGAAGCCGCGGCGGGGTTCGAAGACCACCTGCGCGCCGAATCGCCGTGCGATCTCCGCCGACCCGTCGGTTGACCCGTTGTCGACGACCAGAGGCGCGAACCCGGCGGGGAACCCGGCGAGCACGCCCGGGATCGCCTGTGCCTCGTCGAGCACGGGAAGAATCACCTCCACCACCCGCCGGAATCTACGCACAGGTTCTTACAGGTCGGAAAACGCGGCCGCGATTCGTGCCTGAACACCGGCGGATTCACATAGTTTCCAGTGCATGAAGGTTCTTGTCACCGGTGGCGCGGGATTCATCGGCTCGCACATCGTCGACCAGCTCGTCGGCGAGGGACACGACGTGCGCGTACTCGATCTGTTGCTCCCGCTTGCACATGCCACGCGGCCGGACTACCTCAACCCCGGCGCCGAGTTCATCCGTGCCGACGTGGCCGACCGGGAGGCGGTGGCGGCCGCCGTTGACGGCGTCGATGCGGTCAGCCATCAGGCGGCGATGGTGGGGCTCGGCGTCGACTTCGGCGACGCGGTCGCCTACGCGCGCCACAACGATCTCGGCACGGCGGTGCTCCTCGGCGAACTGGCCGGCCGGCGCTTCCGCGGACGGCTCGTGCTGGCCAGCAGCATGGTCGTCTACGGCGAGGGCGGCTACCGCTGCACCGAACACGGGGAGGTGAGACCCAGGCCGCGGCTCGTGGAGGATCTCGACGCGGGGCGCTTTGAGGCACGCTGCGGCGTCTGTGCCGGACCGCTGATCCCCGAGGCGATCAGCGAGGCGGGACGACTGGACCCCCGCAACGTGTACGCCGCCACCAAGCTCCATCAGGAGCACCTGTGCGCCGCGTTCGCTCGCGAATCGGGCGCCCCGGTGATCTCGCTGCGTTACCACAACGTATACGGACCAAGGATGCCTCGTGACACTCCCTACGCCGGCGTCTCCTCGATCTTCGCCAGCTCGTTGTCCGCCGGAAACGCTCCGCGCGTGTTCGAGGACGGCGGCCAGCTGCGCGACTTCGTGCACGTCCGCGACGTGGCGCGGGCCAACGTCCGGGCGTTGTGCGCCGGCGAGGTAACGCCCGGCGCCTACAACGTGGCCAGCGGACAGCCACGTTCTGTCCTGCAGATGGCGCAGGCGCTGGCCGACGCCAACGGCGACGGAGCGCCACGTCCGGTGGTCACCGGTCAGTACCGGCTGGGCGACGTCCGCCACGTCTTCGCCTCCGCGGAAAAGGCGCGCGAGAGCCTCGGCTTCGCCGCCGAGGAGGAGTTCGCCGCCGGAATGGCGGAGCTCTGCCGTTCGCCCCTGCGGTCGTCGGCGTGACCGGCGCCGCCCTGCTGATCATCGCCAAGAATCCAGAGCCGGGCCGCTGCAAGACCCGACTGTGTCCGCCCTGCACCCCTGAGCAGGCCGCGCTGCTAGCCGCTGCGGCGCTGCAGGACACGCTTGATGTTGTCGATGCCGTGCACGCTGCCCGGAAGGTCCTCGTCATCGACGGCCCGGCCGACCGGTGGCGACGGCCGGGCTGGCAGATCATCCCTCAGCGGGGCGACGGGTTGGCCGAGCGGCTGGGCAATGCCTTCGCCGACGTCGACGAGCCGGCGCTGCTCGTTGGCATGGACACCCCGCAGCTGACTCCCCAGCTGCTGCACGACGGGCAACGCGCGCTCGACCGACACGACGCGGTGCTGGGACCGGCATTCGACGGCGGCTACTGGAGCGTCGGACTTCGACGCGGCCACCACCAAGCCTTCGTCGGAGTGCCGATGAGCTCGCAGCGAACGCTGGACTGCCAGAGCGAGCGGTTCTCCGGATTGGGACTGCGCACGCACCGCCAGGTGCGACTGCGCGACGTCGACACGATCGCCGATGCTCGAGCGGTCGCCGCCCAAGCGCCCGGTTCGCGGTTCGCCCAGGCGCTGGCGGAGATGCTGTGAGCACGCCGCTGGCGGTCTATGCGGAGGCGCTGCGCGGCCATGTCGGCGGCACGGGCGGCGAGACCGTGATCCGCTTTCGCGACGGTACGACGCGTCCTGCCGCCGTGGACCGCTGGGTGGATGGGGCCGACGCTGTCGACGAGCGCGTCCTCGCGCAGCTTCCGGGGCCGGTGCTCGACGTCGGCTGCGGTCCCGGACGCCACCTCCACGCGCTGGCGCGCCGGGGTGTCTTCGGGCTCGGCGTTGACATCTGCGACGTCGCGGTCGACCTGGCGAGGGGTGGTGGAGCACGCGCCATGGTCGGGTCGATATTCGGCGACGTGCCGGGCGCCGGACAGTGGCGCAGCGCGCTTTTGTTGGACGGCAACATCGGGATCGGCGGCCGCCCGGCGAGGTTGCTGAGCCGCGTCGGGGAGCTTCTGGGGCCCGCGGGCACGGTCCTCGCCGAGGTGGCAGGGCCTCAGTCGTCGACCGTTGAGAGCGTGGCACGGCTCGAGACGGGGTCCGCGGTCAGCGACTGGTTCCCGTGGGCGGAGGTGTCCGCAGCCTCGATCGAGACGCTGGCCAACGCGGCAGGTGTCTGCGTGTCGCGCTGCTGGCGTGAGGGGGATCGGTGGTTCGCTGTGTTGACCGCGCCGTGACGGGATCCTCTTCCTGGTCGGTGTTCACTGCCGAGTGATGGGTTGCCAATACTGCTCGCCGGCGCCATCAACGACACCGACGTCGTACCGGAGGTCGCCCGGCTGCACGGGATCGCGCTCGCCGGCGTGTTTCAGCGAGGCCGGCCGGTGCACCCGCGAGGGCCAGAGCCAGACGGAGATCGCCGACGGGCTGTACCCGATCGTTGAAAACATCCTCGACGATCTCGACCGCTGGCTCAGCGTTTCACGACCGCCGGCAGCTTGAGGATCCCGCTGGCGAGGCGTACCCTCGCGCGCCGGTCACGAGTCGGACTTACCGGATCATTGTTGACCGGCACGCTGAGCGGCCAGGAAGCGGCGGCCCGGAGTGGGGTCGATCCCGAAGCGCTCGGCGTAGCGTTCGTGAACTTCTTCTGACGGCTCGTGTGCCTCCTCTTCGGAGAGATAGCCGCCGGCAAGATGAGGCTCGAGCCGCGACAGATAGGCCTCCCAGCCGGCTGCGGTCTGCGCCGCGAGCGCGCGGTCGTCGAAGACGTGGGTGAAGACCAAGCGACAGCCGCCTTCGTGAGCGGCCAGCTCGAAGCTGTACCGCTCGCCGCCAAAGGTCCAGGCCAGGCGATGGGGTGCATCGACCTCAGTCACCTCGCCGGTCGCACCGTAGGCCTCGAAGGTCTCACCCGTCACCGGTGTCCAGTCGGCGGCGGCGGGAAACCAGCGCTCAAGCTCTGTGGGCTCGCTGATCGCCCGCCACACGCGCTCGACCGAGTGGGCGAGCGTTCGATCGAAGCGCAGCGCTGGGCGCCCGTCGATGGTCTCCAGGGTTCCGTCGGTCATAGGTTCTCCTCCAGGTGTCGCTCGAGTGCGTCAAGGCGTTCTGACCAGAACGCGCGGTAGGGCTCCAGCCACTGGTCGACCTCGGCGAGGGGCTCTGGACGCAGCGCGTACAGACGCCGCTTGCCGTCCGCGCGCACCGCAACGAGCCCGGCCTCGCGCAACACCTTGAGGTGCTTGGACACGCCGGGCTGGCTCAGCTCAAGGCGCTCCACCAGGTCTCCGGCGTGCCGCTCGCCATCACGCAGCAGGTCGAGGATCTGTCTGCGATGCGGCTCGGCCATGGCAGCGTATGCCTTCATGCTGTCATATTACCAGATGGCGATATGAGCGCTCATAATGCCGAGGTATCGCGAGCCGATGGACACCGAGAGGCGCGACTGTGGAACCCGAACGGCCTCCACCGAGGTCGTGGGCGTTGCCGGGTTGACTCGTGACGGCCCGACGGGCGGAAATCGAACAGTGCTGAGCCCGGGCGCCCTCCCGGGCGCTGGGTTGCTGCTGGCTCAGCCGCGGCGGACGTAGCGAGGCAGATCCATCCTCGAGCGGTTTTGAGCCTGATGGGGCAAGGCTATAGTCGGTCCGGGATGCGGGGCAACCAGATCATGCGCCGCTTCGGACTGGGAGTTCTGGTGCTGGCGCCGGTCCTCGCGCTGACCAACATGGCGGGCTCGGCTGGCGCATACCCGGTTCAGTACTGCGCCCAGATCCCGATCGTCGGCGGCATTCCGCCATGGGGCTTCCATACGGGTGCACCGATCATGGGCGCGACCGGCAGCTACGCCCGCGGCCACGGTGACATCAACCTGGCCGCCGATACCGTCACGGGAATCCTGTGCCAGGTCGACCGCGTCCGCCACCAGCCCGACCGCCTGATCATCATGAGCGTCAAGCGCCACCTGGTCTACCACTCACACCACGCGGTGATGTGGGGTGTCCCGGGCAACATCATGAAGATCGTCGTCCGCGTGCAGAGCAGCACCGACCCGCGGTGCACCGTCGGAACCCTCGGCCGTGTGACCCTGTTCGCAAGCTACAACGGTGTGCGCAGCGACAGCGTCCAGTTCATCTTCCCGGCCGGCTGCAATGACCACGACCACCTGTACCACGGACCCCAGGTCAATAACCAGGTCCCGCCGCTGTAGCCCGGAGCGCTCACCGCTCGGCCGAGCACGCGTGGGATCAGCTGCCCCGCAGATGCCCTGCCACAATGGACGCGAGCAACAGGTCGCGACGCTCGCTTACGCCCTGGTCACGCTCGGAGCGGGGATCCTCATCGAGGCCCAGGGCCTGCATCCCGACCTCGAGCGCCTCGCCGCCGTCCAGGGCGCAGCTGCTCAGCGCCCCATCGCCCGAGGCAGGTCGCTCATCGCCGAGATGGCGTGCCCCAATCGTCCCAGTGCAGTCCCGCAGCGGCCGGGCCCGCCTCGCCGTCGCGCGCCAGACGCTGCCAGGCGAGCACGGCCGCTCCGATGAGACCTGCCCGCCCGCCCAGCGCCGACTGTCGCACCGGCGGCGGGTCGCGCCACGTGATGCGGGCGGCCAGTTCCGCCCGGACCGGGCCCAGCAGCGCGTCGCCGGCCTCGCTGATTCCGCCCGCAAGCACGATCATCTCCGGATCCAGCAGCATCGTGCACGTCACGAACGCGATCGCCAGCGCCTCGGTCGCTTCGTGCCAGGCGCGGCGCGCTGCCTCATCGGTCTCGCACCGCAACGCGACGTCACGCGCCGTCGCGTCCGGGTCGCCGCCTAGCGCCGCATAGCGCCGCGCGATCGCGGACCCCGAGGCGTACCGCTCCAGACAGCCACGCTGACCGCAGGGGCACGGCTCGCCGCCGGGCCAGACGGGGACGTGGCCAAGCTCGCCCGCGACCCGTTGCGCGCCGTCGACCGGCCGAGCCCCGGCATACACCGCAGCCGCGATCCCGGTGCCGATCACGGCGAGCACGTAGTCGTCGACGCCACGCGCAACGCCGACCGTCCGCTCCGCGATGCCCGCGGCGCGCGCGTCGTGCTCGATCAGCGTCGGCAGGCCCGTGGCCGACGCGATCAGGTCCCCGAGGGGCACGTTGCGCAGGCCGACGTTGGCCGAGAACACGGCCGTTCCCGAGGCGGCGTCCACGACGCCCGGCACGACGACGGCAACCGCGCCGGCGGACGCGCCCGGCGCGAGCGACGCGGCAGCCCCGAGGAGCTCCGCGACCACCGCCTGCAAGGTCGCGACGACGGCCTCCGGCCCGGACGCGACCGGTGTGGGGCGGACGAGCTCATTCACGAAGCGGCCGTCGCCGGTGACAAGCGCCCCCTTGATCGTCGTGCCGCCGGCGTCGACAGCGATGACGGCGCCGGGCGGAATGCTCACGGCGCTACTTGATGGAGCCGGCCGTGAGGCCGCTGACCACGCGGCCCTCGATCACGGCGAACAGAATGATCACCGGGATCGTCGCGATCACGGCGCCGGCGAACAGGTGGCCCCAATCGATCGAGTACTGGCCGATGTAGTTGTTGATCGCGACTGTCAGCGGCTGACGGTTGCCGCCCTCGCCCAGTGACAGTGTCAGCGCGACGATGAACTCGTTCCAGGCGGCGATGAAAGTGAAGATCAGCGCGGTGACGATCCCCGGCATCGCCAGCGGCAGCGTCACGCGCAGCCAGCGCACCGACGCGACTGGAGCCGTCGAGCATCGACGCCTCCTCGAGCTCGACCGGGATCGAGGCGAAGTACGCGTTGAGGATCCATACCGCGAACGCGAGGTTGAAGCCGGCGTTGACGAGAATCAGCGAGAGCGTCGGCGGCAGGTTGAATGTCGTGAACTCGCGCTGGATGCCGACGAGCATCGCCGCCGGCTGGAACATCTGCGTTGCCAGCACGAGCAGCAAAAACAGCGAGCGGCCGCGGAAGCGGCGGCGGGCGGAGTAGTAGGCCGCCGGCACCGAGACGAGCATCACGAGCGCGGTCGCGCCGCCGGCGATCAGCAGGCTCGTGCCGAGGTTGCCGCCAAAGCCGGTCTTGAAGATCGTCGTGAAATTGCGCAGGGTGATGGCGCTGGGCAGTAGGTTGGGCGCGAGCAGCTGCTTGTTGGGCCGCAGCGCGGCGATCACCATCTCCACGTACGGGAGCAGGAAGACGATCGCGACCGCGTAGGCGATAACGCTGAGCAGCGAGCGTGCGCGGCGTCAGCGGGCGCCGGGCGGGGCGCTTGGCGATGACGGGCTCCTCGGCGGACGGAAGCGAGGGGCAGCGAGGGAGCTGGGACGGCGCTCATCACGTCACCTGCTCGCGCCAGCGCGTGAACTCTGAGGAACAGCAGCACGACGACGATCACGAGCAGGAAGTTGACGACCGACATCGCGGCCGCCTCGCCGATGAACGACTGCTTGAGGATGTACATGAATGTCGTCGTCGTGCTCGTCTGGTAGCCCGGGCCGCCACGGGTCATCTCCCAGATGATCGGGAACGAGTTGAACACGTTGATGACGTTGATCGTCGTCGCGACGAGGATCGCCGGACGCAGCAGCGGGAGCGTCAGCGTCCGGTAGGCGTGCCAGCGGCCGGCGCCGTCGACACGCGCCGCCTCGTACAGCTCGCCGGGGATCGTCTGCAGCCCCGACAGCAGGGCGTAGGTCGTGAACGGCAGCGACACGAAGATCGCCACGATCATCATCCACGTCAGCGCCCACCCGGGACGCCCGAGCCAGTCGGCCTGGCTGGAGCCCATCCGGTGCACGATCCCCAGCGCGTGCAGGATGATGTTGATCGCGCCGACGTTCGGGTCAAGCGCCCAGCGGAAGATCAGCGCGGTCATCATCACCGACGCCGCCCAGGGAGCGATCAGCGCCGTGCGCGCCGCGCGGCGCAGCGGGAAGCTGCGGTGAAACAGCTGCGCCAGCCCCAGCGAGATCAGCAGGGTAACGCCGACGACCGCGACGACCCAGATCACCGTCCGGGTGACGACGCCCAGCAGCGCCGGCTCATGCCACAGGTTGCTGTAGTTGCGCGTACCGGCGCCGCCGATGACGAAGCCGTCGGAGGCGATGTTCTGAAACGAGCTGTGGACGAGTACGACGACCGGCCACAGCACGACGACGGCGATCAGTGCCACGGCCGGACCGACCCACAGCGCCGGCCGCAGCGAGCCCGCGATGCGTGCGGGCAGTGGCCGCCTGATCGTGAGCTGGGTGTCGGTGATCGCCATCGCTATGAGGGAGTGCCGGTCCGCCCGGCGAGCGAGCGGACCGGGCTCAGGATCAGCTCGCCTGTTTCTCCGCGGTGTTCTGCAGCGTGCCGAGCACGCTGACCGGGTTGCCGGTGGCGGCGGTCCCGATCGTGTTCTGGATCTGGGTCTTGACCTGGGCCCAGGAGGTGGTGATCGGGTACTGGACCGAGTGCGGGAGCGCCTTGATGAACGAGCCGAACGTCGGGTCCTTGGCGAGCGTGTTGGCGGCCGAGACCGTCGCCGGCAGCAGGTCGTACTCGCGGTCGAACTGCAGCTGGTACTTGTTCTGGTACACGAAGTCCAGGAACTTCTTGATCTGTGCCTCGTGTCCGTTAGGACGGAACGCAGCGACGTTGTCGCACACGCCGAGCGTGTCGGTGAGCGCGCCGCTCTTGCCGGCGATCGCGACCGACGCCCAGTCCGAGCGCTTGAGCACGCCGCCCTTCTGGATGATCGGGATCAGAGCGGGGGAGCCGTTGATCATGCCGATCTTGCCCTGGGCGAAGCGCTGCCACAACGGGGTGCGGTCCTGGGTGCCTGGATGCGGCTCGGTGTCACCCGCGGCGACCAGACCCTTGAGGAAGGTGAACGCGGACACGTTCTGCGGGCTGTTGATCGTCCACTTGCCGGCGGCGCTCTGGTAGTTTCCGCCGTCGCCGAGGAACCACAGCAGTGATTCGGCCTGCGCCTCCTCGGGGCCGAGTGGGAGGCCGAAGCCGACACCGCCCTTGGCCTTGATCTTGGCGGCGTCGGACTGGATCTCCGACCACGTCGTCGGCGCGCTGGTGATCCCGTCCTTGTCGAACATCTGCTTGTTGTAGAAGAGCGTCCGGGAGCTGGTCGTGAACGGCATCCCGTACTGGGTCCCGTTGTAGGTGCCCTGCTTGGCGAACACCGGCAGCAGGTTCGACGGGTCCGACAGCACCTTGCTGGCCGGATACAGCAGACCCTGCTGGGCGAAGGCCGAGAAGTAGTCACCCTCCGTGATGTCCGGGTAGTTGTGGTTCTGCACCGCCGTCTGGATCTCGTTGTCGAAGTTCGTCCAGGGCACGACGGTGACCTTCACCGAGATCGACGGGTTGGCCTTGTGGAAGGCGTCGATGATCCCCTGCCAGTACTTCGCGCTCGTGTTGCTCGGTCCGGTGCCGTAGTCGGCCGCCACCAGCTTGAGCGTGACCTTGCCGCCGGATCCGCCGGATCCGCCGGAGTTGCTCGATCCGCCGCACGCCGCGATGGCGAGCACGACCGCCGCCGCGCCAGCCGCGGTGGCGAATAGCCGTTTGTGCATCCCTCGCTCCTCCTCTGCAGGATAACTCGAAAGTGGTTTCCGATACGGACGCTACCGCGTGTGTCATGAGTTGTCTAGACCAATTTTAGGTTGGGCAGTGTCACTGTCGTCAGACCAGGTGCCGGCAGCCATGACGGCCTGCGACCCGCAACTCGTCGTCGAGCACGACCAGGTCGGCCTGGCGGCCGGCGGCGATCGCGCCCAGCCGGTCCTCGGACCCGAGCACCCGCGCGGGGTTGGTCGCCGCGGCGGCGGCCGCCTGCTCGATGCTGAAGCCGCTGTCGGTCACCGCGCGGCGCAGCGCCTCGTCCATCGTCAGCGTGCTGCCGGCCAGCGAGCGCGTGCGCGCCAGCCGCGCCTCGCCCCCATGCACGTGCACCTCCTGCCCGCCGAGGTCGAACGTCCCGTCGCCGACGCCGGTCGCGTCGATCGCGTCGGTGATCAGCACCGGGCAGGCGATCAGGCGGCAGACCAGCGCGACGACGGCGGGGTGGACGTGGCGGCCGTCGTTGATCAGCTCACACGGGATCCCGGCCTCGAGCACTGCGCCGACGAGTCCGGGCTCGCGGTGATGCAGCGGAGGCATCGCGTTGAAGAGGTGCGTCACGTGGCCGGCGCCGGCGCCGATCGCGGCCCTCGCCTGCTCATAGCCGGCGTCCGAGTGGCCGATGGCGACGATCACCCCGGCGTGACGCAGCGCCGGGATCAGCTCGAGCGCGCCGTCGAGCTCTGGCGCGAGCGTCAGCATCCGCAGCGTCCCCTCGGGCGGCGGCGATCAGCGCCGCCAGGATCTCCGGGTCGGGGGCGATCATGTGCGCCTCGTTCTGGGCGCCGCAGCGCCGGGCCGACAGAAACGGTCCCTCCAGATGGGCGCCGAGCACGTGGCCGCGCGGGCCCGCGCCGCGCCGCGTCAGCTCGGCCGCCCAGCCGAGCTGCTCGGTGAGCTCGGCGACGGGGGCGGTGACGAGCGAGACGAGCGTCGAGGTCGTGCCGTGGCCGCGGTGAAAGGCGACGGCCGCCTCCATCGCCTCTCGTGAGCCGGACACGCTGTGGCCGCCGCCGCCGTGCATGTGCAGATCGACGTAGCCCGGCAGCAGCCACGCGCCGGCGAGATCGACGACGGGGGCGTCGACGGCCGGCCGGCGGGTGCCGACCGAGGCGATCGTCTCGCCCGCCAAGTGGACCCAGGCGTCGCTCAGGACGCCGTCGGGGGTCACGACCCGGCCGCCGGCAAGCAGCCGCGCGGAGGCGTTCACGGCGGCATCCGCGCTCATCGGCGTCGCGATCCCAGCCGCGTCACCAGCGTCACGCGGTCGCCGCGGAACCAGGTGCGGCCGAACTCGACGACCGCGCCCGCGGCGTCGAAGTTCTGGCGGCTGACGACGAGCATCGGCGTGCCGACGTCGACCTGCAGCGGCCCGGCCTCACGCGGGGTCGCGGGCGCGGTCTCGATCGATTCCTCCCCGGTCCGCAGGCTCGTCGCGTAGTGGCTGGAGAGGATCTCGTGCAGCGAGCCGTGGACGCGGATCAGGCGGGTGAGGCCCGGGAAGCGCTCCGCCGGCAGCCACGAGGTCTCGACGGCAACCGGCCAGTTGTCGGCGAGGCGGCGTCGGTCGAGCTTGTACACGGGCGCCCGGGGGGCGATCGCCAGACGGGCGGCGAGCTCGGCGCTGGCCGCGATCCGCCGCGTGGAGAGCACCTCAGCCGACGGAGCGAAGCCCGACGCCTTGACCTGCTCGGTGAAGCTCGCCAGATACAGCGGCCAGGTGATCTTCGGCTCGGCCACGTAGGTCCCCGAGCCCTGGAGGCGGACGAGCCGGCCCTCGGCGACGAGCTCGGAGAGCGCCTGGCGCACGGTCGTGCGCGAGGTCGTCATCCGCAGCGCCAGCTCGCGCTCGGTCGGCACCGCCGCGCCCGGCTCCAGCGAGCCGATGAAGTCGAGCAGGTGCCGCTTGACGGCGTAGTACTTGGGTTCGGCGGCGGCGCCGTCGCCGGCGATCGTCATCGCGATCCCATCGCGTCGCTCAATCGAGGCGCAGGCCGGTGGTTGGATCGAACAGGTGGGCCTCGGCGGTGCGCACGGTGACGCCGACGCGATCGCCGATGTGCGGCGCGTCGCGTCCGTCGCAGCGCACGACCCACGGCTTGGTCGCCGCGGCGTCGCCGGCGAGCACGCCGTAGACGTAGGCGTCGGCGCCGAGCTCCTCGACGAGCGACACGGTGAGCGCCAGCGCGCCGGGCTCATCGGCCGCCGCGAGCGTCGCCGACTCGGGCCGGACGCCGATCGTGAGCTGCCCGGTGCCGGCCGATCGGGCGCGGCTCGTCATCTGCTCGGGCAACGCCAGCACCGTCTCGCCGACCCTGACCCCGTCGGAGACGAGCGTGGCGTCGCGAAGGTTCATGGCCGGCGAGCCGATGAAGCCGGCCACGAACACGTTGGCGGGGCGCTCGTAGAGGTTGCGCGGCGTATCGACCTGCTGCAGCCGAGCGTCGCGCAGCACGGCGACCCGGTGGCCCATCGTCATCGCCTCGACCTGGTCGTGGGTGACGTACAGCGTGGTCGTGCCCAGCCGCGCCTGGAGGCTGGCGATGTTGGCCCGCGTCTCGACGCGGAGCTTGGCGTCGAGGTTGGACAGCGGCTCGTCCATCAGGAACACGCGGGGCTCGCGCACGATCGCGCGGCCCATCGCCACGCGCTGGCGCTGGCCGCCCGAGAGCGCGCGCGGCTTGCGGTCCAGCTCGTTCTCGATCTCGAGCAGCCGCGCCGCCTCGGTCACCTTCGCCGCTCGCTCGCTCTTGGGCATCCCGCGCAGCTTGAGCCCGTACTCCATGTTCTGCGCGACGGTCATGTGCGGATACAGCGCGTAGCTCTGGAACACCATCGCGATGTCGCGGTCCTTGGGCGCCCGCTGCGAGACGTCGTCCCCGTCGATGCGGATCTCGCCGGAGCTGACGCTCTCCAGCCCGGCGAGCATCCGCAGCGCCGTCGACTTCCCCGAGCCCGACGGGCCGACGAGCACCATGAACTCGCCGTCCTGCACGTCGAGGCTGAGCGCGGACACCGCGGGCGTCGTCGCGCCCTCGTAGACGCATGTCGCGTCGATGTAGCTGATACTGGCCATCCGTCGTTCTCCCTCGTCGGCTACCGTTGCCCGGAGCACGCGGGTGAATGGTCTAGACCACTCGACGCGGAACGCTAGCGAACGGCGGGTGGGGCCGTCAAGGGCGGGCGCCGACGGCGGCCTCAGGGCGGGCCTTCGGCTCGGCTGAGCGCGCTCTACGCGATGGCGGCGGGGGGCGGATCGGTCGCCGCGCTCGGCCGGGGAGCCGATCTACAGCCCGACGTTGCTGTCGGGCCCAACCGATGGCTTCGGGGCGGCATCGGCGCGCTGCCCTGCGGTACGTCTCGCTGCTCGATGTCCGCGCCGTTCGAGGTCCGAGTGAAGCTCCTTGATCCGGTCGAAGATGTAGTCGGCCGCCTCTTGACGTTGGTCGCGTGTCGTCGCTGCAACAACATCGAATTTGAACGGCGCTCCATATTGGACCGTCACCTTCGGAAATTGCATTCGCTTCCAATTCCGGACCTGATGAGAGCCGAGGATCGCGACCGGCACGACGGGAGCTCCGGACTCGACCGCGAGCCTGCCGACTCCCGGCTTTGCCGATGCCGCCAGCTTCCCGGTCCGAGACCGGGTGCCCTCGCAATACATCACCATCGCACCACCGCGATCGAGGATTCTGAATGCAGTGGTGAATGCCTCCTCATCCTGGTCTCCGCGACGAACCGGAAACACGCCGCCGTGGCTGTAGATCCAGCTCAACGGGCCGGAGCCGAACAGCTGGGACTTAGCCATGAACTGGATGCGGCGTCGAATAAAAGCTGCAGTGAAGAAGTGATCCATGTTCGAGGCGTGGTTCGGCGCGAGAATCACCGGTCCCGCCGGGACATTGCCGCTGTCGATACCTTGTGCACGAAACGTAGTCAGAGCATGCAGTACGGTGATCGCGCGAACAACTTCGTAGGTGGCTCCGGGCGGGCCGCCGCGAGTGCGTTCGTGAAATGTGTCGAAATACTCCTTGGGCCGCTCGTCCTTATAGACGGGCGATTTGAGATCGACATCCGGCATGCTGCGCGAGCTTATCTCCTCGGTGCGGTCCCGACCCGATGCGCTGGCTGGCGCCCGGCGGCTCGACACCGATGCCCGCACGGAGCGGGAGCCTGGCGCGTCATGTGCTCGTTGCGGAGATACTCTCCGCGCATGCACGAGCTTCACCGTCTGAGCGGTGGTCACATGGAGGCGGTGCTTGCTTTCGAGCTCGGGAACCGCGCCTCCTTCGCGAGGTCAATCAACGATCGTGTCGATGAGTTCTACGAAACCCTCTCAGGACACCTGGCCGGATTCACCGCGACGGGCAGCTGCGTGGTCGCCGGCGACCCCGGGCTCAAGTCCACGTTGGCGTTGGCTGACGATCCAACCTAGCCAAAGCGCCGCTTCGGACGAAATCTCAGCAGTGTTGGCTGATCACTCGGCCCGGCCCATGCTTCTGCCGGGGACGAGGTCCGACAGGGCGCGTGGGGTAGGGGCTAAGCGCAGCACGCCGTTTCGCTGAGTCGACCGCTGCGGTAGTTTGCGGTGATGCCGTTTCGCCGGATCTCGCCTGACGAGTTTGACTGGACCACCCGTCCCCATGGTGACGGTGAGCCGGCGCGTCATGTCGCCGAGCTCAGCGATGCCGCTGGGTTCGCCCATACCCGGGCAAACGTATGGCGGTACGAGCCTGGAGCTCGCGGGCGCCGCCACCGGCATCCTCATCAAGAGGAGACTTTCGTGGTCCTGGGCGGAACGCTGACCATGTACCTGGGCGAGCCTCCTGAGCGGGTCGAGGTACGGCGCGGCGGCCTGATCCATGTCGAAGCGAGGACGGCGCTGCAGACCGTCAACTATGGAACGAAGGACCTGCTGCTCTACGTCTACGGCTATCCGCCCGAAGACGAGCGCGCCGAGATTCTCGTTTCGGCGATCTAGCTGCGCTGCTCCTGCGGACGACGAACAGCGGAGCCGCGCGCCGGCTGTCGATGCCCGAGCGAACCGCGCGGGCTCCCGGACGATCGCCGGGTGTTGCGCACGCCTGTCGACCCGCTGGAGTCGGCGCCCGCTCAGTGCAAGACAACCATCCGTAGGCGTGTTTAGCCCGGTGCCGGGCGGGACCGGAGGCCGGGCTTTGGCGCGGCTAGGAACAATCGGCCGTGCAGCGAGCCGTGGGCGGTGCGTCCAGCGACGGTGACCCACGCGCCGATGAGTAGCGCGTAGAGGCTGACGCTGGCCCAGGTGAGGAAGTTGGCGTGGGTGTGGAGCGCAAGTTGTGAGGTGCCTGTGACGAGCGTGCCGACGGGGAAGGTAAAGCTCCACCAGGTCAGCGAGAATGGGAGGTGGCGCCGGGCGGTGTGCAGCGTGATCGTGGTCGCGATGAGCAGCCAAATGATTGCGAACCCCCAGACGGGCATGCCGCAGAGCACAGCGGTGGCCTGCATCACGGTGGAGTAGGGCTCCGGCATCACAGCATGGGCCGCGTTGCCGAGCAGCCCGACGGCGGTGATCGATTGTCCGAGCGGTCCCAGGACGATCCACAGAGTCGGGACGGTGCGGGCGGGGCCAATGCCCTCGTAAGCGAGACGTCCCCAGAGCAGCGTGATGACGATCAGCGAGGCAAGCAGGCTGATGCCGAACATGGCGTAACACGCGAGCAGCAGGGCCAGGCGGTCCTGCCCGCCGGGCAGGTGCGCGATCAGTCCGGCTCCGGTGGCGGCGGAGACCATCGGGGGCACGATTGGCATCAGCCACGTGGCGAGGGTGTCCTTGGGCGCGAGGTCGAGGCGGGTGAACATCAGGTAGGGGATCACGACCGTGCTGGCCAGGCCGGTGAGCGTTCCCAGCGTCCACAGGATCTCATCAACGGTGACTGCCGAGGACAGGCCGATCAGGTCCCTGCCGACGAGCAGGGCCCCGGCGCCGACGGTGAGCATCGCCATCGGCGGGGCGCCGTAGAACGGGGCCATCGCCGGGTCGCGGTGATGCCCGCGGGCGATCTCGGGGTACCGGAGCCAGTGCACCGCAGTCGCGAGTGTCAGCCCCACCAGCAGGGAGGCGGCGAGCACCCACACACCGAGCGCGAACGCGTGCAGCGCGGCAGTGTGGACGGGCAGCAGCGCGGCGGCGGTGGCCACAATCCCGGTGCCCATGATCGACGCGTACCAGTTAGGCCCGAGCTCGCGAACAACGTCGCTGGGATGTTCAAGTTCGCCGAGCAGGCGTCGGGAGGACGGTTGCCTTTGCGCTGCGGCCGAGGGCAAAGCGGAGGTCTGGCCGAGGCCGGTGTGAGCTCGCGTCCTGGTATCTGGCTGTCGTTGCAGGAGCATTGGACGAGAAGCAGGTTCTCATCGGCTCTCGTCCGCGTACAGACGGATCCGCCAGAGAAGGCGTCCCCGGAGTTCCCGAAGGCACCGGTAGGGGAATCCCTACCCGAGCACGGGAGAGACCGGACTCTCCCGCCAGCCTGCAAACACTCCAGCACCACGATTGTCGTTCTCCGGCAGTGCCGCCACGCCGCGCGTGGGCAGGATGCGCGCCCAGTCGGTGTGGGTGGCAAGCCAGCGGCTCAAGAGGACGATTGAGCGGTCCCGTCAGCGCCCGAGGAGGGCGAGATGCAATCCGTTCGTGTGACGCCGGCCATCGCCGATCGGGTCGGCGTCCCTCGAGATGCTCCTCGCACGACCGAAGCAGGTGCGGGCGGCGTCATCGCATCCGTGGCAAGCACGAGCGCGACGAACGGCGCCTTCCGACCAGCCTCCCGGTAGCTCGGGCCGACCACCAGATGGTCCGCATCGCGGCGACGCTCAGTCGTGCATTCCGAAGCCTTCCATGATTCGATCCTGTACGCGCTCGATGCGAGCCGCGCGTGTCGCTGATTGCTTGGCGCTGGTGAAGTGGAGCAGGTAGCCGCGTTGGCGACCGGGTGTCAGCCGCTCGAAGGCGTCGCGAAAGGCAGGGTCTACCTCCATGAGCGCCGCCAATTCGTCCGGGTAGTCGCGGTGGCTCGGCGGTGCAGGCTTCTTGACGCGCCGCCCGGCCTGTTGTACGCGTATGGCGTCGGCGACAAGATCGCGAAGTGCGCTCTTCGTGCTCGTCACATCGGCAACCGAGCGAAACTCGAGCCTGAGCGATGAGCGACTGTTTTCGCCTTGTTCACGCAGCACGGCTTTCGGGTCATTCAACAACGCCCCCTTGAAGAACATGAGTGCGCACAGGTCGTTGAACGGCTGGAAGATGACGATGTTCTTGCCAGTATGCGTGTAGCAGGGCTTGTGCCACTTGAATGCTTCGGTGAGCTCGGTCTCCGAGAGGATCGTTCGCAGTGCTGCGAACTCGTCGCGCCAACGTTCGAGGCAGGCGGCGTATTCGTCGACTCGGCTGTCACTCATCGCGCAGCGACCCTTTCGCGAACTCCACGATCAGCTGACTCTATCGCCGGGCGTGAGGTCATACATTCCATCGTTTCCGTTCCCACTTGCCCTGGTTGGGGCGCGAGGCCTGTGGCCGTCCCTGTCCTCGTGGCACCACCAAACTCGCGAGTGCTCTGCCACGGTTGCGCTGTCCGCGCGGTGTCGGCAACTCCCAATCAGACCAGCCCGTGTTGCATCGCGAAGAGTGTCGCGACGGATCTGTTCGAAGCGCCGATCTTGGCGTAGAGGTGCTGGATGTGGTGGTCTGTGGTTTTCGGCGAGATGCTGAGCACGTGGGCGACCTGGGCGGTGGTGTGCCCGATCGCGATGAGCCTGAGGACCTCGACCTCGCGCGGGGTGAGGTCGGCAGGTGCGCTGGGTCGCGTCGACGCGCCGACTCCGATCGTCGCCAGGACGGCGTCGACCGCGTGGCCGTCGAGCCGGCCGGCTTGCACCTGGTCACGTAACTCCTGTGCGGCCAACTCCTGCGATAGCGCCTCGCGGTGGGGTCGCTTGTTGGTGAGCGCGTCGTAGACATCGGCCGCGGCGAGCAACCGGGCAGGCTGCGTGATCGCCGAGCCGCTCAGACCCCGAGGATAACCACTGCCGTCCATCCTTTCGTGACTGGCTGAAGCAAGGTCCGCCAGACCAGCCAGACTCCCGTGGCGCAGGATCCGGTCGGTGTAGTACGCGTAGAGCTGCATTCGCTCCCGCTCAACCCGCGTCAGCTCGCCTGGCTTGTCCCAGATGGTATTTGGGACGCCCGCGCGGCCGAGTGCGTGGACGAGCCCGGCGCGTCGCAACCGAACAACGTCAGGCTCCGAGAGCTGAAGCTGAGTCGCTGCTTCTGCCGCGATTTCGGCGACCCGTCCCGAGTGGCCGGTGAACCACGGGGACTTCAGATCGGAGAAATCACCAAGTGCCTGGAGCGCGGCGTCGAACTCCGCTCCGACCAGGCGCGCCCGGTCGCCGGGCTCTGCTGCGAGCACCGCATCCCAGGTGCGCTGCTCGAGGCCGTCGAGGATCTCGCCTGCTCCCCTCGCGAGGCCCTCGACCACTGCTGGATCCATCACCGATCCGGCGAACCGGCGCGCGAACGCGATCGCAGCGTCAACACCGTGCAACCGATGCTCGACCTCGATGTAGTTGGCGACGACGAGCAGGCGGGCGGCTAGTTCGATCTCCTCGCCTGCGACCCCGCGCGGCACGCCTTTCCCATCCCAGCGCGCGAATGTGTGCTGGAGCGGCTCACGAACGCTCCAACCGAACTGCAGTTGCTCGGCAAGTTTCCCCGTGACCTGGCAGTGCGTCGCCAGCGATTCGGCCACTGCCCGCAGGCCGGTCCCGACGAGGGCCGCGCCCGCGCGGGCGCGCCGGATTGGCCCCCCATCCGAGCCCGCGCGGGATAGGAAATAACGTGCGATGGCCAGTTCGGATGGGCCGGCCTCGAACATCCCGGCCCGCAGCGCGAGGTCGTCCCCCCAGATCTGCCGCAGCTCGAACGAGTCGGCGGTGCAGCCGACCATCGCCAGCAGGCTGACCCAGTAGACGTCATCACGCGTCTGCTGGTCGAGCTCGAGCCGGACCGCGAGACGTGTCGCGATCAGACAGGCGCGCAGCCCGTGGTCCATCGTCTGACCCAGACCGAGGTCCGCGGCCAGCGACAGCGCGGCCACCATTTCGACGAGCCTCGGTCGAAGTTCCTCAGGCGGCCCGCTCTGAGTCGCGCCCTCCACGCCGCCGAACGTTATCCGCCCCGACCCAGGCGGCGTCGAGCCCCGTCGATACGCGAAGTCGCTCCCGGCCGCTAGATGGGGAGTTCTCCCGATGTGGGCGCCGTCGACCCGGCGTAGGTTCTGCTCATCAGTCACCACCGCCGACCTGACAACACTCCCGAAAGGAAGGGAAGCGTGGCTTCCAAGATGCTGGTCAACCTCGCGACTGGGCTTGAGGATCCCGAGCGCGTCACGGTCGCATTCCTCGTCGGCGGCGCCGGCGTTCAGCAGGGCAAGAAGGTGGCGATGTTCCTCACCAAGGAAGCCGTCCGTCTCGCCCTGCCAGCCCACGCCCTAGGAACCGCGTGTGACGGCTGCCCGCCGTTGGCTCGGCTGTTCGAGCAATACGCCGAGGGCGGCGGTGAACTCCTTGTCTGCCCAATCTGCTTCAACGCGCGAGCGCTTGACCCAGGCCGCCCTCGTGCCAAACGCGACGCTGGCCGGCGCCAGCCCGATGCTCGAATGGATCGGCGACGATGAAACAACCGTCTTCAGCTACTAGCCCATCCCGCCCCGACCGGGAACGACTGGAGCCTCCCCCGGCCCGTCGAGCAACCCGCGACTCCCGCGACTCCCGCGAGGGATCGCCGCTGGGCAGGGCCTTCGCGGACGCGCTCGGCCGCCAGGACTTCCAAGGGCTGAGCGCGCTCCTGCATCCAGAGATCGAACTCCGCGCGCTCACCCCGCGACGCGCATGGGCGCCGGAGAACCACACGCAAGTCCTGGAGCTATTGCAAACCTGGTTCGGCGACTGCGAAATCGAACAGGTGGTCTGCGTCGACACCGACGCGTTTGCAGATCGCCAGCGTGTCGCCTACCGATTCCGGGGGAATCGGTCCGATGGGCCGTTCGTAATCGAGCAGCAGGTCTACCTCTCCGAGCGCGACGGCCAGATCAACTGGATGAGAATCATGTGCTCGGGATTTCGAGCGCCGTGATCGAGGAGCAATTGCAGATAAAAAGCCTAAGCGAACGACGAGGCTCGAACTCGCGACCTTCGGCTTGGGAACCGACGAGGGAGCGTCTTTCTGCGCTCTTTGCGAGCGATTGAGAGGCCCAAAACGCTGATTTGACGGGGTTTCCGACTCGGAAGGTTGCCCGCGACCGTTGCCCGCAGGACCGTTGCCCGGCAGTTGCCCGACGTCCACTGACTGTTATACGGTGCTCGCGATGACACTCGCCATGACACTGCTGTGACACCGCCGAATCCGGCCACGCGGCCGTATCTGCGCCAGCGTGCGAGCGGGGTCTACTGGTACGCGAAGTGGTCGCGAGGCGGCAAGCCGGTGGTTCGCTCGCTGGGGCGCGCGTGGGTGGAGCCCGATGGCGAAGGCGGCTGGCGGATGCGCCGCGGCCGGGTCGATGATGGCTGCTTGACCGAGGCTCAGGCCCACGAGCGGATGCTCGCCCTGGTCCGCGAGCACGACGCCGATCAGACGCTGATCGAGCGGGACGCCTCAGCGCGGGATCGACGCGGCGTCACCTTTCGCGAGGTCGCACTCGATTACCTCGGCTGGCTCGCCGACGTGCGGGGGGCCAAGCCCTCGACGCTCCGGGCGCTGCGCTCGGAGCTGACCGAGCCGGGTATCCCCCACCTCCGCGGCAACGGCCACACGCCCGGCTGGATCATGGGTGCGCTCGGGGACCGTCCGGCACGGGAGGTCACGACGCGCGAGATCAATCTCTTGCTGCGGAGGATCGCCGCCACCGGCGTCTCGCCCCGCACCGTCAACAAGGCGCGCCAGCTCATCCATGCCGTCTTCAACTACGGGATGCGCCCCCACACCTGGGGCTTGACGGAGAATCCGGCCAAGTGGGCGACCGCCGCCGCGAGCCCGAACCGGGTCCTCTCCCCTACTACAGCGTCGAGTAGATCGAGGCCCTGGCGCGGGCCTTTGAGTCGGGCGCCCACCGCGATCCGCGAGCGCAGGGCGTCGGGGATGAGGAGCTGGCGGCCCGCGCCGACGAGGATGCGCAGGACGCCGAGCTGGTTCGCGTCGCTGCGTATTCCGGCCTACGCCAAGGCGAGCTCGTGGCGCTGAGATGGCGAGACGTCCAGTTCCTCGGCCGCAAGCTCGTCGTCTCACGCACGCTGTCGGCCGACGTCGAGTCCAACTCCACCAAGAGCGGCCGTTTCCGCGAGGTGCCACTGCCTGACCAGGCCGCCGGCGCACTCGACCGCCTCAGCCGCCGCGACAGCTACATCGGCCTCGACGAGTATGTGTTCTGCAACCGCTTCGGCCGCCGGCTCGATCCGTCAGCGTTACGCCGTCGCTACGACCGTGCGCGGGACGCCGCAGGACTGCCGCCGCCGCGCTTCCACGACCTCCGCCATACCTACGGCTCGCTCCTCGTGGCCGGCGGAGTCGACATCGTCTCGGTCAAGAGCGCCATGGGCCACTCCCAGATCGGGACGACCGAGCGCTACCTGCACGCCCGACCGGCGACCGAGCTCGCCGACCGGTTCACCACGGCACTCGGCGGCGTCAGTGCCGAGCGCGCCGACGCAGACGCTCACGTCCCGTAGGCCCGGCGTCCGGGACGACTACGCCGCGACAGTGCCAGCGCTGTGATGCGGCACCGGCAAGCTGACCCCGCGCTCGCGCAAATCTTCGGCACAGGCGCCCAGCGCCTCCTCGATGCCGGCCGCCGCCTCGTCGCGAGTGGCGCCGAGCGCGACCACGCCGGGCAGATCAGGGATGTAGGCACCCCAGCCGCCATCATCGGCCTGCTCATAGATGACGACGTATTCGCTCAACGAAGATGCTCCAGTCCGCTTTCTCTTCGAATGCTACCGAGGGTCACCACAGGCACGGTGGCGCTCCCCTTGCCGGCAACGACGATGTGCTCGGGGCGGTCCGGGTGCACCCATACCTCATGAGACCCGCGCTGCCGAACCACCGTCCACCCCGCCTGATCAACGCTGCGCGCACCTCCCGGTACTTCTTGGGCACGTCTTTGACCGTATAGCCAGATCCGGACACGCGTCCGTACTGGGTTGGCCTGATTGGCCGCCTGCCGCACATCCCGTCGGCGCGCCGCCTGAAGCTTCAGCGGGTGCGCCTGCCCGCAGGCAGCAACGAGGCGGGGAAGTTGCGGGGCGTGCCTGGTGACCGCGCGGTCGAGACCGTCGGCTGTGGCCGACTCTCGCTCTCGATCTCGCTCCGCTCGATCAGGATCAAGCGAAGTACCTGTTCGTGCACGGCCCTCGGTACGCACGCCTGGTACCTCGCGAGAGCATCCTTGTCGCCGATGGCTCCTATGTCAAGCAGACCGTGATCGAGACCTGGTTGGGGTTGCGCAGGAGGTTGTAGACGCGGCGGACGAGGTGGCGTTTGAGGCAGCGGATTGCCTCGGTGTTGGTCTTGCCGGCGCGGCGTTGTTTGGCGAGGTAGGCGGCGGTCTGGGGGTCGAGCATGCGCTTGGTGAGCGCGAGCATGTGGATGGCGTGGTTGAGTTGGCGGTTGCCGCCGGGGTCTAGGCGGTGACGGTCGGTGCGTCCGGATGACACAGGGATCGGGGCGCATCCCGAGATCCGTGCGAGTTGCGCGTCGCTGGTGAAGCGGTCGATCCCAGCGATCTCGCCGATCAGCTTGGCTGCGATCAGCACCCCGAGGCCGGTCTCGGCCAGCAGGTGGGGCGCGACCTGCGCGACGAGGCCGGCGAGCTGCTCATAGAGCTGGGTGATCGTGCGAGTCAGTTCCCGGACCCGCGCGATCATGTCCCGCGCGATCTGCACCTGGACGGTCGTCTCGGCCCGCCGGAGGCGATTTGCGATCTTGGTCTGCCACGCCGGGCGGATCAGCACCCGCTTGGGGATCTCCCAGTCGGGCCAGAGATCGTGCAGCTGCCAGCGCAGCTCGTTGATCATCCGCGTCCGCGCCCCCACCAGCCGTTCGCGGTGCAACGCCAGCAGCCGGATCTCGAGCTCGGCGCCGGCCAGCCGCGCGGTCGGTAGCGTCTCGACGCCCTCTCTGAGGGCCGCGCGCGCGATCGCCAGCGCGTCGATCGGATCTGACTTCCCGCGCTCGCGGACCCCCTGGCGGGCGTTGGCCATCAACCGCGGCGAGAGCCGGACGACCGTCTCACCGCGATCAATCAAAAACCGCTCCAGACCGCCGGACACGAGGCGGACGTCCTCGAGCACCCACACCCGCTCTGAGTCGAGCTTACGCGCCCACTCCACCAGCTGACCGAACCCGTCGCGCCTCGCGGCGACGGTGCGCTGCGCGACCCGCACCCCGAGCGGATCGACCGCGGCCCCCGAGTGCGTCTGCTTGTGCGGATCGATCCCGATCGTCACCATCACGTGTGTCCCTTCGTCGAATGACCCGATGAAGCGGACTCCCGGCGGACACTATTCAGTTGGGGCTCTGCCAAGCTCCTATCAAATCACGCCAGGACGTCCTTGACGGCAACGAGCAACACCATCGGCGAAGGTCAGCCAACCGGCGACCAAAGCAGGGAGAGTCAGCTCGAAGCCGTCAAGGACAATCCACCACGCGCGCTGATCACGCAACGCCCCACCAGCTTCACACTGAAATGCAGGGCAGAGGCCGCGGCGTGGAGCATCGGGCGATTGCATAGGCGTGCCGTGACGGCCGCGGTCCTGGATTTGGCGACGAGCAGGTCGATCGGCGCCCTGTTCGCGCAGCCCTCCTTTCGGGCAGCGCAGTGATGGTCCAGTCGAGTACTGGCTGCTCAGCGGCGTGTCGCCTTCGAGTCCTGGTCAGAATGGGCTGAGCTGGGGGCGATGACCCGCGCCAATAGGTCTCGCAGTTGCTCGCTCTCTGCGGGGTTGAGTGGAGCGAGCAGTTTGGCCTCGGCCGCGTCGCTGGCTGTGGTCGCTTGGTCAAGGATGTCGTGGCCGGCTGGTGTCAGCCCGATCACGTTGCGACGGCGATCTTCGGCGTCGGGGTGGCGGGCGATGATGCCCTTGGCCTCGAGCGCGTCGATGATGGCGACCATCGTGGTGCGGTCCACTCCCATGCGCAGGGCGACCTGCTGCTGCGAGGCAGGCTCGAAGCTGTCGATCACCAGCAGCACTCCGAGATCGCGTGGGTGGATGCCGAAGGGCGCAAGCGCCTTGACATTCAACTCGGACATCAGCCTCTCCGCGTGCTTGAACAGATAGCCCAGCCGCCGGCGCGTCCGAGATCGGGTTTCACCGCTCGTCGACATCGATCGCAGCCTACCGGTAAGCTGACCGTCAGCATCACTGATAATCAGCCCCATAGACGACTGGGAGGCAATGATGATCTTGATTACCGGAGGACTCGGCCATATCGGCAGCGCCGCTGTGCAGGCGCTGCTCGACATCGGGGAAGAGTGTGTTCTCATCCAGCGCCGTAGCCCCGAGATCCCGGCGGGACGCTTCAGCCGGCCGGTGACCGCCGTCCAAGGCGACGTTAAGGACCTCGAGGCACTGCGGGCGATCGGCCGTGACCGCGCGATCACCGGAATCGTCCACATGGCCGGCTCGATGCCCTGGCCACCCAACCCGGACCAGGCTCCCGTGGAGGCCGCACGCGAGGCACTCGGTGGGCTCTTCAACATCATCCAAGTCGCCTGGGAGTGGGGGGTCAAGCGCGTCGGCCTGGCCAGCACGATCGGCGTGTATGGCGGTCTGCCCAACACCGGCGCCCTGAGCGAGGATCTGCCGCTGTTGATGACCGCCCCGCACGTCATCCCGACCTTCAAGAAGATCAGCGAGCTGCTGGGCCATCACCTGGCCGAGGCTTCCGGCCTGGAGATCATTCACTTGCGCATCAGCGGAGCGTGGGGGCCGCTCGGCCACCTCCCGAATTTCGCCTTCCCCGCGCCCCAGTTCGTCCACGCCGCGGCGACGGGCACGCCGGTCGACCTCTCCGGCGTAGCCGGGCGGCTCAAGGCCGACGACGGCCTCGACCTCTGCTACGTCTACGACCTCGGGCGGGCGACAGCGCTGCTGCAGACGGCCGACGCTCTTAAGTACGCGACCTACAACGTAGCCTCGGGCCGGACGACCACCAACGCCGAGGTGATCGCCGCGATCAAGTCCGTCGTGCCCGACTTCGAACTCGAGCTCGAGCCCGGTTCCAGCGGCCCGGCGGGCTACCTCGACATCAGCCGATTGCACGACGACACCGGCTACCTGCCGGAATGGGACCTCGAGCGCTCGGTCGCCAACTACATCGCGTACTTTCGTGCCGGCAACACGCAATAGCACCGGCCCGGCCCGGCCCGGGCCGGACCGGACCGCAGCCGGTTCCACGGATCCGCAGCATCAATGCCCGCACCAGAACGCCGCACTCCCGGCCGTTCAAGACTTCTACTCTATTGGCTCCAGTAAGAGCGTTAACCTGCTTTCGCTCGCCCGCGAGCGTCTGATCCTTCGATCGCGACGGACCTCCTTCGCGCGGATGCGAGGGCGCTGGCGCTCCGCCTCGCGTCGAGCGGCAGCCTCAGACACGAGTTTGGCGAAACTCGGGCCTCGGGACCGGCATGGGTGCAAGCCCTGCTTCCATGGCGGCGCGATACTCGCGTCGTGATCCGCAATCGGCCTCGGAGGCCGGCGACTCGCGCAAACGCGGTGCGGGTCAGCTCACGCCGTTGGTCGAGAGGTAACCTCGAGCGAAACGAGACGGCCCGGGGCAGCGAGCGCCGAGTGCGCTGGCGCCTCGCGATCGAGACCGTAGCGCCCGGCAACGGCAGCGAGCGGCTCAGAGACGCCCATCTCCCGCGTAAGCACCTGCACTCGACGGGCTGGCCGTCGGCGAGCGCCACGATCGCCCGCGCATACACCTCATCGCTGCGATCGGCGGTTGGCTCGGTGATCGCGATTGAGATGGCATTTGCGCTGCTGTCGTAGTCCGCTCGCACGGGGCGCTGAAAGCTTGCCAGCGATTGTTCGCCGTGAAGGACGCGAGCACAGCCGCGGGCGGCGGTGCTCGCGTCCTGTAGGTGGGATCAGTGCAACGTGGGTCGGTAGATCAGCTGAACAGTGTTCTCGTCGAGCACTCGGTTCTCGATCAGCTCGAGGTCGAAGTCTGCCGCCCCGGCGAAGATCGGCTCAGTTCCTGTCTGGCCGGTGATCGCGGGGAACACGGTGGCTTGGACTCGGTCGACCAAGCCGGCAGCCATCAGCGACCGGTTCATGGCCAGGCTCGCCGTCGAGCGCAGCGGTACTGGCGATTCTTCCTTCAGCCGCGCGACGACGTCGCGTGCGTCACCACGCTCAAGGGTTCCGTCCGGCCAGTTCAGCGGGGCCGTCAGCGTGTTGGAGATGACGGTGGTCGGTAGCTCTCTCAGCCGCGTGACCCACTCGTCACCGATCCCGTTCTGCCCGGCGGCCTCCGGGCTCATCATTCGCTCGTAGATTCGGAAGGTGGTAGCGCCGAGGACCAGCCGCTGGGGCTCGCTGAACAGCGCTAGGCGGTGCTCGAGCAGTTCGGGGCCTTGCTTGCCCCAGTAGCCGGGCCAGGTGCCCGCGCGGGCAGTGCCGAAGCCATCGACGCTCGAGAAGACGTCGTAGGTATAGGTGGCCGTCATGTTCGCTCCCTGTTCGTCGGGTTTCGGATCTTGCGGATACGTCAGTGCTTGTCTGGATGTGGGTTCAACGGATGTCGCGGGCTGCCTCGTCCACCGAACCCTGGTCTGGCGTTGCAGTCGAGCGGTGGACGTCAAGCGCAGCGTTGCTCTCGTGGGTCTGCGTCTCGACGCCCGCCGGCAGCGCTTCAGGTCGGCGGCAGGGGCTCAGCGCTGTACGCGGTAGTGCATGTGGGTGACGCCGTTCTCGCCCTTGAGGATGCGGGTTCGTTCTAGCTCAATGTGGTCGGGTGCGAGGTTCTCGAAGAGGCGGCGACCTTGCCCGATGAGCACGGGGATGATGTGGAGCTCGAGTTCGTCAAGCAGACCGTCTGCGAGCGCGCGCTGGGCGGTTGCGGCGCCATGGACGAGCACGTTCTTCTCGCCGGCGGCGAGCTTGGCGTCGGCAATCGCGCGGTTGAGATCGTTGGTGTAGGTGACCAGCGGCCATTGGCTGATGTCGATGCGAGGTTCGTGGCGGCTTAGGACCCAGATCGGCACGCCGTGGTGGTCGCCGCCCCAGCCGCCGGCGGGCTCGAACGTTCCGCTGCCGGCGACGATTGCGCCGGTGGCCATGAACTCCTTGAACACTTGGCCGTTGATGTCCATCTCGTCGGTGAAGGACCAGTCGTGCAGGCGTCCCCCGCCGTCGCCGAGGGGGTTGTCCAGTCGTTCCTTGGGGCCGGCGATGAATCCGTCGAGGGACATCGACATGTAGAGAACGGTTGCGGTCACGGCGTTCCTCCAGTCGTGCGGATGCGGCTTGGACGTCTCCGTCTCAAGCGTCGGGTCGGCGCGTTAACCTACCACCAAATGGTTGTAGGTCGACTGACCGAAGACGCCGTTGACGGGCTGTTCCATGCGCTCGCAGACCAGACCCGTCGCGACATCCTGCGCCGCTGCGCCACCGACGAGCCGTCGGTTTCGCGCCTCGCGCGTGGCTACCCGATGAGCTTCGCTGCGGTGCAGAAGCACGTCGCCGTCCTTGAGCGGGCCGGCCTGGTCACCAAGAAGCCACACGGACGCGAGCAGCTCGTGCGCACGGACGCCGGAGCGGTCGCGCGCGCGCGGCAGGCTCTCGACCAGCTCGAGGCGACTTGGCGTGGACGGGTTGACCGGATGTCGGCGCTGCTTACGCAAGCCGAGCCAGAACATACGCAGTCGAGGACCGGGGGGATTCAATGACCGTAACCAGCGTCGAGACCGATTACGACAAGCTCACGATCACCCTGATCGCCGACTTCGCCGCTCCCGTCGAGCGGGTGTGGGAGCTGTGGTCAGATCCACGCAAACTCGAACGGTGGTGGGGGCCGCCCGACTACCCGACGACGTTCGAGACGCTGGAGCTCACCTCGGGAGGCGCGGCCAGGTACGTCATGACCGGCCCGAACGGCACGATGCGCGGCGAGTGGCGCATCGCGGTCGTCGAACCGCCGACCTCGCTGGAATTCACCGACGCCTTCGCCGGCCCGGACGGGCGGCGGATCGCCGACGTGCCGTTCAGGGTCAAAGTACGGCTCATTGAGCGCGAGCCCGGAACCCGGATGGAGATGCACCTGACGTTCGCATCCCGTGCCGACATGGAGAAGCTGATCAGCACCGGCATAGCCGAGGGCCTGCGACAGGCCGCAGCGCAAATCGACGCCCTGCTTGCGTAGACCCGCCGACCCCGGTCGCCTACGTGCCGATCCAGACGTTCGACTCGATGCACGCGATCGACCAACTCCGAGGGGGCGCTTTCTGGCTGGTGGCACTCGACGAGCCTGGCACTCCGCACGCTCTCCGTTATTAGGACGGACCGCCTTTGAATGGAAGCCTCTACGAACGGGGCGTCGGACGATCAACTGGGCATTACCCACACATAGAAGCCGTCGTGACCTGCGTTCAGGTCACGACAGAGATCTCGGTCGCTGACGCCGCGCACCCGCCTTGCGCGGAACTCAGGTCTCCGTCTCAGTCGGGATCGACGATCGACCAGCGCACGTCCTCCGGGTGTCATCAGGGGAACGCTCTACGCACACGTCTTGCTAGGGCCCGGTGGCAGTCGGAGTTCGACTGCTTCACCGCTAGGGTCCCCGGCATGGCAGTCGTTGTCTCAGTGTTGCTGTGGGCGCGTCCAGGTGGCGAGGATCTGCTCTTTGAGTACGAGAACCGGGTGCTCGCGCTCCTCGACCGACATCAGGCCAGGCTGCTCTCACGAGTGAGAGCAATCGACGGCGGCACGTGCGAGATCCATCTCCTCGAGTTCGCTACCGACCAGGCGCTCGTGGACTACCAAAACGACCCAGATCGGCTGGCCCTATCGGCAATGCGCGAGCAAGCGATCGAGCGCTCAGAGGTGATCAGGGTCAGGCACGTCGAGGCGCCCGGATAGCCAACGTCTATCGGACACATGTGCCGCGTACGGCGGCTGCCGTTCCTCGATCGAAGCGCAACCACGCATCGTTCGTCGGCTGACCGCTAGTGGTGTCGCCTTGTGCGCGCGGGTCGGTGTCGCTGGGTGGGGGCACGCGTCGCGAACACCCGCCCGCTGTCGTCGAGTACGTACAGCTCGCCTGAACTGAGCACGACGCGATCGGCACCAGGGAACGGCCTGGTCGCGGCGGCCGGATTGGTCGCGATGACAAAACGTCGCAAGCTAGGCAAAAAGAGTCCGTGAAGTCTGCGACCGGTGCGGCTGTTTGCCCATACGATCGCGTGTGAACTCGCCCCAAGCGGCCCATCGTGACTGCCGACGGCTAGCTTGAGCGTGGAGCCGCACCGCTCCAGCACATCCCCGCCGCCCCCGGGCGACGCGATCGCGAACGATCCGTACAAAGACAGAGCGCCAGGCGGCGGTCCACCACCGGGCGCCGGTGGCGCGCCCGCGGGTACGGTCAGCGGTGGGCATAGCGTTCGCGCCAGGGATTCGGAGTCCAGGTCCGGGATGATTTGTCCCCCCGGCTGCCAGCCGGGCAGGCTGCCCACCTGCCCTGTGTCGATGTTCTGGAAGACATAGTTGGCCGTGCAGTAGCGGCAGGGTACTTGGACCCACTCGATCCAGTGCACACCGAAGCCACCCACGGTCACGCCGCAATAAGGCGGTTGGTCGCAGACATCCTGGGGAGGGTCTGGGACGACAGCCCTCCACTCCCCGGTGTAGAGGTTGTAGAGCTCAAATCCACCGGCCCATTGACCGGGCCGGTCACAGAAGAACATCAGCCATGGACCGCCGAACTCATCCAGATGACACCCCGGATACGAAACGGCGGTCCGGGTTCCCGTCTGCTCGTCAATCACCATCCCCCCCGACGCTTCAAAAGCGTCCACGGGGGCCGACAACACCACATACGGGCCATCGACATACGAAAGCAACGCACGGCCGACAACGTGAAACCGAGGATGCAGCAGCAACGGAGGAGGCTGACGCTGGTGCGCGCCTGCCGCGGTGGACGCGCAGCCGAGCGCGATCAGAACAGCAAGGACTACACCCAATGATCGCCCGGTCCACCGCACGAACCCTGAAACGTTTGCCAAACCCCAAAGTTGCGATCCTGTCGTCGCTTCCCCAACGGGCTGATAGCGGCAGTGGGGGCCCGCAAGAGGATCGCTCAGCAACGCTCTGGGGGGTTCACCGGCGGGTCGAGCACGGGTCCTCCGGCTAGATTCGACCGTGCATTACGAAGGCGTTCGGCGCTGCCACGGTACGGAACGGGAGCGGATCTTGGAAGTCATCAACGCCGCTGCGATGGCCTACCGCGGCGTCATCCCCGATGACTGCTGGCACGAGCCGTACATGCGCCCGGCCGAGCTTGACCATGAGATCGCCGCCGGCGTCGCGTTCTGGGGCTATGACCTCAACGGGTCCTTGATCGGCGTCATGGGCATCCAACCCAGGGGTGATGTCGACGTCATTCGCCACGCGTGAGCCAGCATGCGGAGCCCTGCTTACTTGTGTCGGCTGTGTGTTGTCAAGGGCGTGATGGTCGTCCGGGTGGTGTTGCTCGGGTGTCGGAGGGGCGTGGGCGCGTTGAGGGGTAGGGGTGTGTCCGCGGACGCCCGGGCTTACTTCGGTCCTCGACTCGGGGTGGTTCCCGGTCGGGTACATGATGTGATGGGTGTTCCGGCAGATGATGGTGCGGCCGCTCAGTCTTGCGAGGCCTTCCCCGGGTGGGTCGGCAGCAGGGCTTGGGGAACTGGCCGCGGTTCATCGGTGGTGGTGGGGCTTGCCGCGTGACGGTCAGGTGGTGACGGGCTCGAGGGCTTGGTCGCCGAGGTTGCGCAGTAGGTGGTAGCTGCGTTTGAGCAGTTTGCGCACGACGGCGATGCACGCGCGGTTGCCGCCGATCCGGGCGGCGAGTTGGTCGTAGTAGGGGCGCTCAGGGCTGCTGGGTCGTCGCGCGGCCTGCGCGGCTTCGTAGAGCGCCCAGCGCAGCGCGGGCGGTCCTTGGCGGGAGAGATGCCCCGCCGAGCGTCGGGTATCGGATTGATAGACGGTGATGTCCAGGCCGGCGTAACGGACCGCGTCGCGCGAGTTCTGAAACCGTCGGGTGTCGCCGAGCTCGGCGAGGATCGCGACTGACGTCAACGGGCCGACCCCGTAGATCTCATCGATCAGCGTGCGGCACCCAGGGTGCTGGCGGGCATAGGCGCGCAGTGCGAGGTCGACCGGACCGACCTGCAGCTCGATCGCGTCGATCATCTCCAGGGCGATGGTGAGCTGCTCGCGTGCCGCGGCGGGGAGCTTCAGCGCGGCGATCCGTTCGCGGTGAGCGAGCGTGAGCAGTTTGCGTGCGTGGGGCACGCCGTGGTGATAGAGCACGGCGTGCATTCGTTGCTGCCACTCGGTGCGTTGCTCGACCAGGGTGTGACGGCACCGCACGCGGGCGCGAAGGTCAAGCAGCTGCGCGGGGGCGATCCAGGACTCTGGGAGTCGACCGATCAGCAGCAGTTCGCGCAGATGCCGGGCGTCAGCCCAGTCAGTCTTCGCTCGCCGCTTCTTGCCCTTCAGACCGCTCGTTTCCGCTGGCTCGGCCAGATGGGCGTCAGCGCCGACGCGTTGCAGTTCCTCGACTACGAACCGCCACCCGGTTGTTGCTTCTAACGCAACCTCGAGATCGCCGCCGTCAAACCGAGTCAAAAACCGGCGGACGGTGGCGCGATCGGCCGGTGCGATCCGCGCGGTCGAGATCTCCCCGGTGATCGTGTCGATCCACTCCGCGGAGATCTGCGCGCGGTGCTGATCCATCCCCATCACCAGCGTCACGCGATCATCCTCCCCTCGACAACCCGGAGGTCTGCCATCACGCGCCGAAAACCCGCCAGGCGCGCAGGGCATCGCATACCGTCAACCACGGTCGGTACCTCCTGATCGAATGGCCGGCCGCGTGGCTGCAACCACGCGCGCCTACACCGCCCTTCGACGCGGAGGACCGGCCACCTTCAGCCTCACGTCACGCCGACCGGCACATCTCAGCTTGCGGCGACCAGCAGGGCGATGACTCGGGTCGTCGCGACGACCGGCTTATTGTGGCCCGCGGCTCGACTGGCGCTGCCGATAACGCGGACGGTGCGTGATCCTCATCGAGCGCCAGCGAGATCCTGGCGGAAGCGCAGCGGTTACCGCCGGGCGTCCCGCCCACCCGCTCCCGTCCCCGCCCGCTGCTGCGTTTCCCACAGCACAGCTCCCGCCACGGATCACAGCCCCCTCCCCGCTACTCCTGACGGTCCGCTGAACCCCAGCCCGTTCGTCCGCTGGCCTCCGAAATCAGTCAGATCCTCTCCGACACCAATGCCCCACACCATCACCTACGCCGATCATCCCGGCCACCTGCCCGCCTCCGCCCCCGGCTACTACCACCCAGCTCAGTGTGCCCGACTACCCGACCCCTCCCCCTTCTCATCGACTACGTGGGGGGCGGGTAGTCGGGCACGCTGAGCCTACGAATCGCCTGTAGTAGCGGGGGCGGAGGCGGGCCAAGTGCGCAGTCCGACTGCGCACTCCCCTGCTCGCCGTACTTATGGCGCAGCATCGCGTTCGTCCTCGTCCAGTACCAGCGATCAAAGCGCACCTGTCGCCCTCTACGACTGAGACCCGCTGTCAGCCGCCGCGTGTCCCTGATCCGTTGGCCCCGAGATCACCCTGATCCCTCTCCGACAACCGTTCCCTCCACCCCACCACTGACGCCGACCACGTCTGCCACCAGCCCGCCCGTGCCCCCGCTGCCCATCACTCAGCGAAGGTGTTACTGACTACCCGAACGACCTCGTGGAGGGCGGGTAGTCAGTAACACCGTAGCGCGCGAACCCCTGTGGCTCCGGGGGTTTGGGCGGGCCAAGGTTCTGCGCAACGCGCAGGACCAACCGCAGGACCTCGCGCAGGACCTCCGAAGCCAAACGAAGCCTTCTCGCCCTCGTCGACGTAGCCCTTCTACCGCAGGTGCTCCTCGATCACCGTGGCGATCTCGCTGGCCTCGAGCTCGCCCTTGGCGACGGCCTGGACGAGCGCCTCGGCCTCGTCGACATCGAACACCAGGTCGCGACCGTTGAGCAGACAGAAGACGCGGGTGGCGGCCCAGGCCAACCGCTTGTTGCCGTCGACCAGCGCGTGGTTGCGCGCAAGGGAATGCATCAGCGCCGCCGCCTTCTTGGCAAACGTCGGATAGGCGTCCTCGCCGAACGCGCTGGTCCGGGGACGCCCGGCCGCAGACGCAAGCAGCCCCTCGTCGCGCACCTCGACATCCCCAATCACCCGGGCGGCGATCTCCAGCAGGTCCTCGGTGGTCAGGTTGTCAAGCGGCTCGTCGCTCACCGGCTGAGCCGGTCAAGCAGTTCGGCGTCCTCGGTCCGCACGCGCTCGATCGCCGCCCGTAGCCGCCCCGGCCGATCCGAGACGTACTCGGCGATCGCCGCCCGAGCGACCTCCTGCATCGAGCGCCCCTCTTCCGACGCCTTCCGGCGCAGGGCCTCGGCCTCCGCCTCGCTGAGACGCAAATTCATCGCCATAACTGGGACGGTACCACTCTGGTACCGCATGGACGCGCTGACGCCCACCAAGAAAACCCTGCGCGTGGTCCGAACTCTGACAAGCGACCACACGCTGCCGCATAAGCACACCCCGAAAGACGTGGCCATTCGATGCCGGACGTTGCCGTCAGAGAGCTTCATTGACCCGCGTCGACCTTCGTTGACCCGCTGTGATCACCTGTGACCACGTGCGGCACAACACCTGTCTTTACAGGGAAAAGCGCTTGACGCGACTGTATTCTTGATGCTCCCGATGAGCATCGTCGAGCGTCCTCAACCCGGCCACCCCGCCGACCCCGAGCCGCTCACCCGCGCTGACGTGCTGACAGCAACCGAGGCGAGCGCGCTGCTTGGAATCCCGCGGTCGACGCTCTACGACCTGGCCCGCCGCCAGGAGCTTCCGGCGCGCCAGATCGGCCGGCGCTGGATCTTCAGGAAATCCCTGCTCAACCGGGCAACCCTGCCTCAATCCGAGGCGGACACGTGGTCGCGACCTTCGGCTTAGAACCCGACGCTTTGCAGGGCAAAGCCGAAACAGTTGCCCGCGACAGTTGCCCGCGAAGTTTGCAACACGTTGTTACAAACCAAAAACCCCCGATTACCAGGGAAAGACTCTAAGCGGACGACGAGGCTCGAACTCGCGACCTTCGGCTTGGGAAGCCGACGCTCTACCAACTGAGCTACATCCGCGTGCCGGCAGATTCTACGGGTCGGTCGCCGAATCGACGCCTTCGGCAATCGTCTGCTGGCCGACGTCCCCGGCGAGGGCAAGCGCAAGGGCAAGGGCGACGACAGCCTGAGGTCGCACAACCGGCGGATGACTTGAGGCTGGAGCGGCTACAGCACGTGCGAGCAGATCGGCAGCACGACCTGGCCGGCGAGCTCGGCGTAGGCGACGACCTCGGCGAGGCGGGCGCGACGGGCGGCTCCCTCGCCCTCGAGCTCGGCGACGCGCTGCTTGTTGCGGTCGCGCTGGGCGGCGCCGTCCGGCATGTCGTCGTAGATGTCCCGCGAGCGCATCGAGGCCATTATCGGCAGCTATGACCCAGCCCCGTAGCGCTGGACCGTGCCCAGCGAGCCCCAGGATCGCTGTCATTACCATCTCAAGGCGTATGCGGCGGTTCATCCTCCCCGGGCTGATCGCGGTGGCGGCGGTCGCCGTGCTGGCCCTGCTGACCTTCGGGGTCTCCAAGCAGAACGACACGTCATCGATCGACGCCCAGGTCGCCCATGGCACCTTCCCAGCGGCGCCGGACGCCCGTCACGCCCTGCCGGTGCTGGGAAGCAGCACCCAGAGCAAGAGTCTGGCCGATTTCCGCGGGAAGGTCGTCGTCCTCAACGTGTTCGCCTCCTGGTGTGACCCCTGCGCCGCCGAGGCTCCGCTGCTGGCCAAGGAGCAGCACGTGCTCGCCAAGCGCGGCGCGACCCTGCTGGGCGTCACCTACGAGGACGCCTCCACCTCATCCGAGCAGTTCGCCCGCCGGTACCACATCACCTATCCGGTGCTACGCGACGTGAGCGGCGATTTCGTGCGGGCGTTCGGCACGACCGGTGTCCCGGAGACGTTCGTGATCAACAGACAGGGCCGGATCCAGGCCCTGCAACGCTTTCCGGTCACAACCAGGTGGCTGCGCCAGACGCTGACACCGCTCCTTCAGAAATCATGAGACGCTCGCTCGCCGCGGCGCTGGCCGGCCTCCTGGCGGTGCTGCTCGTCTCCCCCGCCGCCGCGCTGGCCGCCGGCGCCGGCGGCCGCGCCTCGTTCACCCAGATCGAGAGCGAGGTGATGTGCGTCGTCTGCCACGAGCCGCTGGCGGTCGCCCAGTCGCCCGAGGCCTTCCAGGAGCGCGACTACATCCGGGGTCTCATCAACCAGGGCAAGAGCCGTACGGAGATCGAGAACGACCTCGTGCAGCAGTACGGGCCGGCCGTGCTCGCCAAGCCCCCTGCCCACGGCTTCAACCTGCTCGTCTACGTGATCCCGCCGGTCGCCGTCATCCTCGCAATCGCCGGGGTGGCGGTGACGCTCCCGCGGTGGCGGCGGCGCACTCGCCAGGCGGCGGCGCTCGCGGCCGCCGGGCCGCAGCCGGCCGGACCGGCGTTCAGCGCTGCCGACGCCCGCCGGCTCGACGAGGACCTCAAGCGCGAGTTCTGACGCGCGAGCGCGCGCAGACACCGCGCGCGGATGCCCCGCACCGGCCGGACTACATCGAGTCCGGCGCGCTCACCCCGAGCAGCCACAGCGCCAGGCCGATGACCTGGCGGGTGGCCTGGGAGAGAGCCACGCGGAAGGACTCCAGCGACTCGGGCTCGACGCCCACGACCTTGCAGTCGCGGTAGAACGCGGTGAACGTCTGGGCGAGCTCGAGCGCGTAGGCGGCGATCCGATGGGGCGCGCGGCGCTCGGCCGCCTCGGTAATCTCGTCGGGGAAGGCGACGAGCGCCTGGATCAGGGCGCGCTCGGCGCCGGCGAGCTCTCCCCCGCCCCACGCCGAGTCCGGACCCAGGGCGCCGGACACCCGCTCGGCCTCGAGGCGCCCGAGCATCGAGACGATGCGCGCGTGGGCGTACTGGATGTAGTAGACGGGGTTCTCCGGCGACTCGCGGCGCGCCAGGTCGAGGTCGAGGTCGACCGTGCGGTCATGGGAGCGCTGCAGCATGAAGAAGCGAGTGGCGTCGACGCCGATCTCGTCGAGGAGCTCGTCGAGGGTGATGAATTCGCCGCGGCGCTTGGACATCGCCGCCCGCTCCTGGCCCTCGATCAGATGTACGAACTGCAGGATCGGCAACTCGAGGGCTTCAGGCGCGCCGCCGAGCGCCCGGAACGCCGCATTCATACGGCCCACGTAGCCGTGATGGTCTGATCCCACCGGGAGCAGCTGCAGGTCGACGCCGCGCTCCCGCTTCTCCAGCAGGTAGGCGAGGTCGGCGGCGAAGTACGTGGGGGCGCCGTCGGAGCGACGCAGCACGCGGTCCTTGTCGTCGCCGAAGCTGGTGGTGCGCAGCCACAGCGCGCCGTCGGACTCGTAGCTGTGCCCCCCCTCGGCCACGAGCGCGAGGGCGCGGTCGAGGTAGCTGGGCGAGCCCTCGTGCAGAAGCCGCTCGGAGAAGAACTGGTCGTAGTGCACGCCATAGCGCTCGAGCGTGGCCTTGATCTGGGCCAGCAGCACCTCGACCGCCCGCGCGGACGCCTCCGGCACCGACATCTCCGCCACGCCCTCGATCTGACCGGCAAGCTCCGCGATGTAGTCGCCCTGGTAGCCGCCCTCGGGAACGGCCTCGCCGCGCGCCCGCGCCTGGACCGACTCGCCGAGCAGCCGGATCTGCGAGCCGGCGTCGTTGAAGTAGTACTCGCGCCACACCTGATGTCCGTGGTGGGCGAGGATGCGCGAGAGCGCGTCGCCGTACGCCGCGTGGCGCCCGCTGGCCGCCACGAGCGGGCCGGTGGGATTGGCCGACACGAACTCGACCAGGATCCGCACGCCCGGGTCGGCACCCCCGGCGCCGAACCGCTCGCCGGCCTCGAGCACGGCGCGCAGCGCAGCGCGGTGCCACCGGTCCGACAGCGTCAGGTTGAGGAACCCCGGCCCGGCGACCTCATACGAGGTCAGCGCGTCGCCCAGCAGCCCGGTCAGCGCCTCCCCGACGCGCTCGGCGATCTCCCGCGGGGACGCGTGCAGGTAGGGAGCGAGCAGCATGCCGACGTTGGTCGAGTAGTCGCCCTGCTTGGCCCGCTTCGGGCGCTCGACCCGGAAATCAACGCCGGCCGCGCCGCCGCGCAGGCTCGCCGCCGCCTCGCTGACGGCAGCCCGTAGATCGTCCAAGGGAGTGGCCACGACGCCCGGTGAGCTCACGCGCTCGCCACCTTGACGGGCTGAACACGCTCTCCAGCCGCTCCAGTGCCTCCGGCTCGCCGATCACCACGAGCATGTCGCCGACCTCGATTCTCGAGTCCGGGAAGGCTGGGGCTCGAGCCGGCCGTCGGTCCGGCGCACGGCGACGATCACCGACTCCCCGCGGACCTCCTCGACGGTCTTGCCCACGCCCTCGCAGGACGCCGGCACGTCGATCTCCTCGAGCCGGTAGTCGGCCACCTGGACGGCGCCGCCCACCTGCGGGTGCAGCGCCACCCGCGCCATCTCGGTGCCCGAGGTCTTGTATGGCGAGATCACGCGGTCGGCGCCGGCCCGCAGCAGCTTCTTCTCGGAGTCCTCGGCCGAGGCGCGGGCGACGATCAGGATGTCGGGCCGCAGCTCGCGCGCGGTGAGCGCGATGAAGATGTTGTCGGCATCGGAGTCGACGCAGGCGATGACCGCCCGGGCGCGCTCGATCCCGGCGCCGAGCAGAACCTCGTCGTCGGCCGCGTAGCTCTCGATGAAGCGCACGCCCATCGCCTCGGCTGTCTCGCGGTGTGCGGGCTCGGAGTCGATCGTGACGTGACTGACCCCGACGCGCGCCAGGTCACGCGCGACCTGACGCCCGACCCGGCCGAAGCCGCAGATGATGAAGTGGTCTGAATAGGAATCGATCATGCGCTGGGTGCGGCGCTCGGCGAGCAGGCCGCTCAGCTGGCCCGATACGAAGAACTCCGCGATCGTCGCCAGCCCGTAGAAGAGCGTACCTATGCCGAACACCTCCAGCAGGGCCACGACCACCCGTCCGCCGGTGCTGGGTGGGATGCCGATCGCGCCCTGGGTGGACACCGTGTCGAGGGTCCATAGGAACGCCAGGCCGACCGACTTGTGGTCGGTGATCATGAACGCGACCGTCCCCAGCACGATGAGCGCCACCACCGCGCCGAGCAGGAACACGAGGCGGCGCACGAACTTCCCCAGCTCGCGGCGTGAGCGCGACGATTGCTCGAGCGCGCGGTGACGCTCTCGGCCCTCGAGGTGTCTGCAGCGTGCTCATCAGTAGTGATACGGCTCGCGGGCGAGAATCTTGTGACCGCGGTAGAGCTGCTCGAGCAGGACGACGCGGGCCAGCTGATGGGGCAGGGTGATCTGGCCGAGCGAGAGGCGATGGTCGACCTGCTCGAGGTCGAGCCCGAACGGCCCGCCGATCACGAAGCAGAGGTCGCGACCGCTGCGCCGCCGTTCCTCGAGAAAGTGCGAGAACTCGATCGAGTCCGGTCGCTCGCCGTCGCGGTGCAGCAGCGAGACGAAGGCGCGCTCGGGGAGCCGGCGGACGACGCGATCGCCCTCGCGCACCTCCACGAGCTCCAGCCGCGTATGGCCGGCGAGGAGCTTCTGGTAGTGCTGGACATCGTCGGCGAACGGGGGACGCAACCTGCCCACGGCGACGACGACGATCCGCACGGTGAGATACTACGAACATATGGACGATCCCAACATGCCCGAGCGTCACATCAACATCCACTTCTCGCCGGAGATCATGGCCGGCGTCTACTCCAACTTCGCCAACGTCAGCCACTCCGACTACGAGTTCACGATCACCTTCGCGCGCGTGGACCACGAGGTGGAGGAAGAGGAGATCCCCGGCGTCGTCGTCTCACGCGTCAACCTGTCGCCGAAGTTCATGCGCGAGCTGATCGACGCCATGCAGGACAACTACGAGAAGTGGCAGACCCGGGAGGGAATCAAGAACCTGCCCGAGTTCGGTGGTCGCCCCGGCTCCAGCGAATCGACCGGCGGCTCGACCGGCGGGCCTTCCGGCGGCTCCCCGGCGGCACGCTCGACTACACCGACGACGACGCAGAGAACTGATCGGTGGCCGCCCGCTGCGGCGTCCTGTTGCCGAGCTTCGACCCGCTGCGCACCGGCGGGCCGCCCCAGATCGTCTCCGCCGCGCGGCTCGCCGAGGAACTGGGGTTCGACGCGGTGTGGGCCGGAGATCACCTCGCCTGCCCGGCCCCGGGACTCGACGCTCCCGGCTGCCTGAGCGCGGCCGCCGCCGTCACCGAGCGGATCGGCCTCGGCTTCAGCGTGATGCTGCTCGGGCTCCGGGCGCCCGCCTGGGCGGCCAAGCAGCTGGCCACCATCGATGCGCTCGCGGGTCCGGGCCGGCTGCGTCTCGGCGTCGGCGTCGGCGGGGAGTTCCCGGCCGAGTTCGAGGCCGCCGGGGTTCCCGTCACGCAACGGGGCGCGCGCCTGGACGACGCGCTCACCGTCCTGCCCGATCTGCTCACCGGCCGATCGGTCGACTACGACGGTCGCGCGCAACGCGTCACGTCGCCGCCGCTGGAGCCGCCGATGGGGGCGCCGCCGCCGGTGTACGTCGGCGGCCGGGGCGATGCCGCCCTGCAGCGAGCGGCCCGCTTCGGCGACGCGTGGCTGCCGATGTGGCTGTCGCCGGAGAAGGTCGCGCAGCGCTCGGAGCGCCTCGCCGAGCTGGCGGCGAGCCACGGCCGGCCGACGCCCGCCACCGCCCTGCTGATCCTCACCCGGATCGACGACGACGCGGCCCACGCCCGCGCCCAGGCCGAGGCCCACATCGCCGGCCAGTACCGGATGGCGCTCGACGCCGTCGAGCGCTGGACGTTGCTGGATAGCATCGACGGCGCCGTGGGACGACTTGCCCAATACGCCGACGTGGGAGTGCAGGAATTCGTGCTGCTCACGCTCGGCGAGGACCCCCTGACCCAGTACGAGCGCCTCGCCGCGGTCGCCACCCGCCTGACCGACCGGAACCCCAGCCCCAGCGTCGCCGGCCGATGACCATCGACACCCCGTACCGCTACGACGCGTCGGCGTTCCGCGCCGTCTTCGAGCACAACTTCACCTACCTGGCGGGGGTCCGGCGCAACAGCCACCGCTTCGCCAACCAACCCGCGCTGCATGATCCGGCGTCGGGCAGGCGCTGGACATACGCCGAGCTGTGGGCCGACAGCGGCCGCCTCGCCGACGCGCTCCGGGCCAGCAACGTCCGGCCCGGCGACGCAATCGTGTTCGCGTTGTTCAACGGGCCGGAGTTCGTGCTGACGTGGCTGGCGGCGCAACGGCTGGGCGCGATCCCCGCTCCGATCAATTTTCGCCTGTCCGCCGGCGAGGTCGCCTACGTGATCGACGACAGCCAGCCCACCGCGTTTGTCTATGACCAGACGCTGGCAACAACGGCCGCCGACGCGATCACGCGCGCCGAGCACCAGCCGTCACTCCTCGTCGCCGTCGGCCGGGACACCGCGCCCGCCACCCCGTTCGACGAGCTCCTGGAGCTGGGCGATCCGCACGCCGACCCCGAGCCCCCGCCCGACGCCACCGTCTATGACGAGAGCACACGGCTGTACACCTCCGGGACGACCGGGATGCCCAAGGGCGTGTCGCTCAACAGCCTCGTCGACGTGCTCTCCGCCCACGACGTGATCATGCACTTCCCGCTCTCGCCTCAGGACCGCACGCTCAACATGACGCCGTGGTTTCATCGCGGCGGCCTGTACTCGGGCGGGCCCAACCCGGTTCTCTACGTCGGGGCCGAGGCCGTGGCGCTGCGCCAGTTCGACCCCGCGACCGTCCTGGACTGGGTCCAGGAGCACCGCCTGACGTTCCTCATCGGTGCGCCCACCAACCTGGCGATGCTGACCGCCGAGCAGAGCGCCCGGCCGCGCGATCTGAGCAGTCTCAACGGGATCGTGACGATGGGCGCCCCCCTGGACCGTGAGGCGTGCCTGCGCTACCAGGAGACGCTCACCCCCCGGATCTTCAACGGCTACGGCACGACCGAGGCGTTCTGGAACACCTTCCTGCGCCCGTCGGACCTCCCTCAGCACGCCGGCTCGGCCGGGCGCGCGTGCACCGACGACGACGTTGCCGTGGTCAGGATCTACGAGGACCGCGCCGCCGAACCCGACGATCACGCCGCCAAGGACGGGACCGAGGTCGGCGAGGTGGCGGTGCGCTCGATCAAGGCCGGCTATGCCTACGTCAACCAGCCCGACGAGCAGGCCCAGCGCTTCCGCGACGGCTGGCTGTACATCGGCGACCTGGCGACGTGGGACGCCGACGAGTACGTGACGATCGTCGGGCGCAAGGACGACATGATCATCTCCGGCGGCGAGAACGTCCATCCCACGCAGGTGGAGGCGGTCCTCTCAGAGCTCGAGGGCGTCGCCGACTCGGCCGTCGTCGGTCTCCCCGACGAGCACTGGGGTGAGATCGTGGTCGCCTACGTCGTGGCGAGCGACCCGGCGCTCGACGCCGCCGCCTGCGAGGCCCACTGCAAGGGCCATCCGATGCTCGCCGCCTACAAGCGACCGCGCGCCTACCGCTTCGTGTCCGAGCTGCCGATGACGGCCACCGGCAAGAAGGTCCACTACCAGCTGCGCGAACAGGCAGTCCGCGACGCTGCCGACGGTCTGCTGCTGCGTCCGTGAGCCGTCCGGCGCCCAGGCGCGAGGATCCCGTGGTCACGGGGATCGGAGCCATCACGCCACTGGCCGACAGCGCTCCCGCCACCTGGGAGGGCCTGGTCGCCGGCCGCTCGGGGGTCACTCCGATCACGTTCTTCGACGCCTCCGGGCTGCCGACGCGGATCGCCGGCGAGATCCACGGCTTCGACGCCGAGGCCGCGCTCGGACCCAAGCGAGCCCGGCGTGCCGCCCGCTTCTCCCAGCTGGCGATCGTCGCCGCCCGCGAGGCCGTCGCCGACGCGGGGCTTGACATGACGGCCGCACCCGACCGCACCGCCGTGATCGTCAACAGCGCCTGCGCCGGCACCCCGGAGACCGAGCGCAACATCCGCAGTCTCGTCACCAAGGGCCCCAAGGACGTCAGCCCGTACTACGTCGCCTCGACGATCCTCAACATGGCGGCCTGCGAGGTCGCGATCGACCTCAAGACCCACGGGCCGGTCAACGCGTCAGCGCTGGCGTGCGCGAGCGGCACCGCCGCCCTGCTCGAGGCCCGCCGGCTGATCGCGACCGGCGAGGCCGACGTCGTCATCGCCGGCGGCACCGACGCGGCGATCAACGAGGCGATGTTCGCCGGGCTGTCGGTGATGGGCCCGCTCTCGGAGCGCAACGAGGCCCCCACCGAGGCCAGCCGTCCGTTCGACGCCGACCGCGACGGGTTCGTGTTCGGCGAAGGGGCGGTGATCTGCGTCGTCGAGTCCGCCGAGCACGCCCGCGCCCGGGGCGCGACCGCCTACGGGACGATCGCCGGCGGCGCCCTGACGAGCGACGCGTTTCACATGAGCGCGCCCGAGCCGAGCGGGACCCACGCCGCCCGGGCCATCTCCCTGGCGCTGGCAAACGCCGACGTGCGACCGGAAGAGCTGGACTACATCTGCGCCCACGGCACCGCCACCAAGGCCAACGACGCCGCCGAGACCCGGGCGATCCGGATCGCCCTCGGCGACGACGCCGACCGTGTGCCGGCGAGCTCGCCCAAGTCGATGGTCGGCCACCTGATCGGCGCCGCCGGAACCCTCTCGGCGATGGTCTGCCTGCTGGCGATGCGCGACGGGGTCCTGCCGCCGACGACCAACCTGCAGACGCCCGACCCTCAGTGCGACCTTGACTACGTGCCGCTGATCGCCCGCCAAGCCGACGTGCGCGTCGCCGCCGCCAACGCGTTCGGGTTCGGCGGCCAGAACTGCGTCGTCGTCCTGCGCGCTCCGTGAGTGGGAGATTTTCGCTGATATGCAGCGAAATCGCCCACGACTACCCCCCGGCTGCTTCGCGGAACGCGACCGCCGCTCCGATCCGCTCCAGCGTCGGCGGATGCGAGGCCATCAGCCGCGTCAGCCACGGCGGCGGCTCCAGGTCAGCGACGTTCTGCAGCGCGATCCCGCGCTCGAACGAGATGAAGGCTTCGGCCGCGCCGGCACCCCCCAGTTCCAGCGAGAACTGATCGGCCCGGCGCTCGACGGCGCGTGACAGGGCGCTCGAGATCGGTCCCAGCGGGCCCGCCACCAGCGCGGCGGCCAGAGTCAGCGCCGGAAGGGCTCCCGGCGTGCCGCGCTCCGGCGACAACAACCAGCTGAGCCGCTGCACCGCCCAGGCGACCACCGGCGCGATCACCGCCGCAAACGCGATGCTGCGCGGCACGTCGCGGTGGCGCACGTGGCCGAGCTCGTGGGCGACGACGAGGCGGACCTCCTCCGGGGTGTAGCGGTCGAGCATCGTGTCGAACAGCACGACCCGCTTCGTCGGGCCCAGGCCGGTCACGTAGGCGTTGGCGGCGGTCGTGCGGCGGCTGGCGTCGACCGAGTACACCTCCCCCACCGAGACGCCGGCCGCCTCGGCCAGCGCCAGCACGTCGGAGCGGGTCTCGCCGTCGGGCAGGCGGTTGAAGTCGTTGAAGATCGGATCGAGCACCACCGGCGCCAGGGCGGTCAGCACCCCGCCCACACCGACCGACACCGCGGCCGCCGGCAACCACCACCGCTGCGGATAGCGCCGCGTGCCGGCCACCACTCCGGCGCCGGCGGCCGCGGCGAACCCCGTCTGGATCACGCCCGCCTTGGCCAGGTCGGCCAGCCACCCGCGCCAGGACTGGGTATCGAGGCCGACGGCGATCCGCCGACGGCGAGACGCCGCGCGCAACGGGAGCGTCGCCGCCGTCATCGCCAGACCCAGCCCGGCCGCCACGGCCGCCCCACCGGCGACCGGCTGCTCCCAGCGGCGACCAGCCCGCAGCGGACCGGGCGGGCGCACCGCCAGCGCGACCAGGACCGCGAGCTCGACCCCCTCGCTCGCCATACCGAGGGCCAGCTGGGGACGAGCATACCGCCGTCCCCGCGCCAGCTCCGCTTCGGAGAAATACGTCCGGGCGTCGACCGCCGCGGGCTCGATGACCGCCGTTCGGGGCGCCAAAAGCCGCCGTCCCAGCTCGGCCACAGCGGCCGCGGCGAGCACCGGAAGCACGCCCGCCAAGCGCGAATCGCGTCTCACCAGGGAGACTGTAGAGATGCGCGTCGCGGTCGTGTCCGATGTCCACGGCAACCGGCAGGCGTTCGAAGCGGTGCTCGATGCGATCGCCGACTCGGAGTGCCGTGAGCTGTGGTGCCTGGGCGACCTCGTCGGCTACGGCGCCGACCCCGATACCTGCGTGGCCCTCGCGCGGGAGCACACCGCGGTCTGCCTGGCCGGCAACCACGACCTGGGGGTCACCGGGGCGATCCCCCTCGAGCAGTTCTCCCGCGGGGCGGCCCTCGCCGCCACGTGGACGCGCGAGACGATCACGCCCGAGACCCGCGCGTTCCTCGAGTCGCTGGCGCCCCAGCGTCTCGACGAGGCAGTCGGCCTGTATCACGCCAGCCCCCGCGATCCGGTGTGGGAGTACGTCCTCTCCCCGCTGCAGGCCGAACTGTGCCTTGACGCCCAGCAGCATCGGATCGCCCTCATCGGGCATTCCCACGTGGCGCTCTCGTTCTCGCGCTTTCCGGGGGCCCCGGCGACCGGCGAGACCCGCGATCCCGAGCAGGAGCTCGACCTCGCCACCGGAGAATGGCTGATCAACCCCGGCAGCGTCGGCCAGCCGCGCGACGGCGATCCGCGCGCCGCCTGGCTGGAGCTCGATATCGACGGCGGGCGGGCGGTCTACCGGCGCGTCGAGTATGACATCGCGGGCGCCGCGGGCGCGATCCGCGCCGCCCGCCTGCCCGATTCGCTGGCGGAGCGCCTGCTGTACGGCCAATAGGTCACGTAACGTCAAGCAAACCGGGACAGCCTCTAAAGTCAGCCGCCGGATGGGTTTGCGCTCCCGAGCATTCCTGGCCGGCGGTCTGGGTTTTGCCGCGGCCTTTGTTGTCGCCTGCGGCGGCTCCAACGGCCTGCTCACATCCGGCGAGCGCAATACCCTATCGACCCGGCTCGATTCCCTCTCGGCGGCGGTCAACTCCGGCAACTGCTCGGCGGCGACCAGTGCCGCCAACGCCTTCAACACCGCCGTCGGCAACCTTCCGCCGTCGGTGAGCACCAAGCTCGTGCAGAACCTCGGCGACGGGGCCCAGACGGTCAAGCAGCTGGCCGCCACGGACTGCTCGTCGACGTCGAGCTCCACCACGCCGCCCAGCACCAGCTCGACCACGCCGACGCAACCGCCCTCGACGACCACGACGACGGTGACCAACACGCCGACGACGAACTCCAGCACGGTGACGCACACCGGCACCGCAACAAATGCCCCCGCACCGGGTACTTCTACTACGACGAACGGCGGGGCTTCACTCGGCGGGACCGGCACGTCCGGCAACGGTGGCAACGGACAATGACAGGCACGACCACGATCGCCGGTAGATACCGGATCGAAGGCCGCCTCGGCGTCGGCGGGATGTCGACCGTCCATCTCGCCTTCGACAACCGGCTCGAGCGCTATGTGGCGCTCAAGCTCCTGGCCGAGCACCTGGCCGACGATCCGACGTTCATCTCGCGCTTCCGGCGTGAGGCGCTGGCCGCTGCCCGCCTCGTGCACCCCAACATCGTTCAGGTGTTCGATTTCGGCTTCGACTCCGGGCACCACCAGCACTTCATCGTCATGGAGCACGTGCCCGGCAACTCATGCGCTGAGCTGCTGCGCGACCACGGTCATCTCGGACTGGCACAGGCGATCAGCGTCGTCACCCAGGCCTGCCGGGGGTTGGACTATGCCCATCGCAACGGCGTCGTGCACCGCGACGTCAAGCCCGGCAACCTGCTCGTCTCCGATTCCGAGGTCGTCAAACTGGCCGACTTCGGGATCGCGCGGGCCGTCGATCAGTCGAGCATCACGCAGGTGGGATCGGTGCTCGGGACCGCTGCGTACCTCGCTCCCGAGCAGGCCCGCGGCGAGGAGGCCGGCCCGCGCGCCGATCTGTACTCGCTGGGCGTCGTCACCTATCAGCTGATCTCCGGCCGCCTGCCCTACGAGGCCGCCTCATTGTCCGAGCTGGCGCTCAAGCAGCAGCGCGAGTCGCCGATCCCCCTCGACGAGCTCGTCCCCGAGGTCCCGCACGCCCTCGCCCAGGCAGTGGCCATGGCGCTGTCGATCGACCAGCACGCCCGCCCGGCGACCGCGGTCGAGCTGGCCGAGGCGCTGCGCGACGGGGCGCGGGGGATCGCCCCGCCCGGGGCCGAGAACGCCAACTTCGCCACCAGCGCAGCCACCCGGGTCAGCGACGGCACCCCCACCGCGGCGACGCGCATGTCGCCTCCCGCGCCAGCCACCCCGGCCCGCTCCACGCGCGCGACGCGCCCCCTCACCCCCCGTGAGGTCCCGGCCCGTCAGGCCCCCCGGCGCGCTGCCGCCCCGGCCAACCGCCGCCCGGCGGCACCGGAGCGCGCTCCCCAGCGCTCGGGCCGCGGGTTTCGCCGGCTGATCGGATTTCTCTCGCTGCTCGCCGTGCTGGCGCTGATCGCGATCGCCGCCGTGCTGATCGCCAACAGCACCTCGAACACCGTCGTGCACTACCAGAAGATCGTCGCCCACGACGCCCAGTCGGCGATCAATCAGCTGCAGAGCCTGATCGGCAAATACACGAAATAGGGAAATCGCCCCGGGGGGCGATTCCCTTGGGCAATCGCCTGGCGGCGATTGCCCGGTCAGGTCGCCAGGGCGGCGCCTGGGGCGGCGCCGGCCAGCAGGCGGGCGCTCACCTCGGCCAGGCGGCCCTCGTCGATCGCCGCCCGCAGGTCGGCCATCACCCGCCCGATGAAGCTCAGGTTGTGCAGCGTCACCAGGCGCAGCCCGGTCAGCTCGTGGGCGCGCAGCAGGTAATGCAGGTAGGCGCGCGAGTAGCCGTGCGAGCAGGTCGGGCACGGGCAGCCGTCGAGGATCGGCTCGGGCGCGCGCTGCCAGCGCCTCTTGACCAGGTCGACGCGCCAGCGGCCCGCCGGATCGGGGACGAGCGCCATGCCGTGCCGGGCCAGGCGGGTCGGCATCGCGCAGTCGAAGGTGTCGATCCCCGCGGCGACGCCGGCGATCAGGTCGTCGATCTCGCCGATGCCGAGCAGGTGGCGGGGACGATCGGGGGCGAGCCGCTCGAGCTCGGTCGTGATCCAGTCGACCACCGCGTACATCTGGGCCTTGTCCTGGCCGAGCGAGCCGCCGATCGCGATCCCGTCGCTGCGGCTGGACGCCACGACCGCCGCCGACTCGAGCCGCAGATCGCGCTCGGTGCCGCCCTGGACGATTCCGTAGACCGCCTGATCGGCTGGACCGGACTGCTCGTGCCAGTCCAGGCAGCGCTCCAGCCAGCGATGGGTGCGCTGCATCGAGCGCGCGATGTAGTCGCGAGAGACGTGAAACGGCGTGCACTCGTCGAACACGAGCGCGATGTCGGAGCGCAGCGCCGCCTGCACCGCCATCGAGACCTCGGGGCCGATGAACCGCTCGCCGCCGTCGAGATAGGAGCGAAACCGCACCCCCTCCTCCCTGATCTCCAGGATCGACCCGTGCGGCTCCGCCCCACCGTTCCCGGACGGCCCCGGCCCGGCGGCGGCCCCGCCCGTCCGGCGGCGGCCCTTGATCTCGTCGGCGACGCCCCCGTAGCCCATCGAGAAGACCTGAAAGCCGCCCGAGTCGGTGATGATCGGCCCGGGCCAGCGCATCATCTCGTTGAGGCCGCCCAGCTCGGCGACGAGGTCGGGGCCCGGCGCGAGCATCAGATGGAAGGTGTTGCCGAGCACCATCTCGTAGCCGAGCCCGGCGACGTCGCGCGGCTCGAGGGTCTTGACCGCGCCCCGCGTGGCCAGTGGGACGAACGCGGGCGTCGCGACCTCGCCGTGGGTGAGCCTCAGCGTGCCCGTGCGTGCGCGCGAGCCGGGATCGCGAGTCCGGACGGTGAACACGCCTTGACCCTACTCAGCTCTAGGCTGCGACGATGCGTGTCCGACGCCGGATCTGGCTGCTGGCGGCCGCCGGCGCGGCCCTGCTCGCCGGCTGCGGAGGCGCGCACCCGCGCGCGAGCCCGTCGCCCCGGGTCCTCTTCGGCGAGGCGTGCGGGGCCTGCCACTCCATTTCGGGCACCTCGAGCCCGCGCCAGCAGGGCGGCGACCTCCTGCGCTTCCATGCCAGCCGCACCCAGTTTCTCCAGCTGGCCCGCGAGATGCCGGTTCGCCGTCATCTGACCGACACCGAGCTGCGCGCCGTAGTCGGCTATGTGATCGGCATCGAGCGCCACCCGCCGCCCGTCCTGACACCGTCCCCGTGACGGCTTCATCACGGTCTCATCACCCGATGGGACACTGGAAGGTGTGATGCGCCGCCGACGCCCGGGCCCGTCCCGCCTCGCGCGCGCGGCGATCTGTCTGCTGATCACCGTCGGCCTCGCCGCCTGCGGCGGGTCGTCGGGCCAGCCGCGCACGCAATCGACCGCTCACCGCAAGGCGAAGCCGGCGCACATCGCCGCGACCGCGGCGGCGACGAACGTCTACCGGGCCGACCGGGCGACGGACATCAGCCCCGCGATCCGCGCCGACCCGGCGCTCGTGTACGTCCCCAACAGCATGAGCAACACCGTCTCGGTGATCAGCCAGCGCACCTTCAAGGTCATCGCCACGTTTCCCACCGGCGCCCTCCCCCAGCACGTCACGCCGGCGTGGAACCTGCGCCGGCTGTGGGTCGACAACGACCTCGGCAACACTCTCACTCCGATCGACCCCCGCACCGGCCGGCCGGGCGCCCCCGTCCCCGTCGAGGATCCCTACAACCTGTACTTCACCCCCGACGGGCACTTCGCCATCGTCGTCGCCGAGCGCCTGCAGCACCTGGACTTCCGCAACCCGACCACGATGCAGCTCATCCATTCGCTGGCGGTCCCGGTGTGCCGGGGTGTCGACCACATGGACTTCTCCGCCGACGGGCGGTACGCCTACGCCAGCTGCGAGTTCAGCGGGCGGATGATCGAGATCGACCTGCGCACCCAGCGGGTGATCGCCACACTCGTGCTGCACGGCGGCGCCACCAGCCCCCAGGACGTCAAGCTCTCGCCCGACGGGCGGACCCTGTATGTCGCCGACCAGCTCGCCGGCGGCCTGTGGGAGATCAACCCCACGACGTTCCGGCTGACCGGCTTTTTGGCCACCGGAGCGGGCGCCCACGGCCTGTATCCGAGCCGCGACAGCCGCGTCATGTACGTCTCGGACCGCGCGGCGGGCAAGATCTCGGTCGTGAGCTTCAAGACCCGCCGGGTGGTGGCGAGCTGGCAGCTACCCCAGCCCGCCAGCCCGGACATGGGCGGGGTGTCGGCCGACGGGGGCACGCTGTGGCTGAGCGGGCGCTACAACGCCGTCGTCTACGCGATCGATACCCGCAACGGGCGTCTACGCGCCACGATCCCCGTGGGCAGCGGACCCCACGGCCTGTGCGTGTGGCCACAGCCGGGCCGCTACTCGCTCGGCCATACCGGGATCATGCGCTAGCGACGTTCCACCCGAAGTACACCTCGGTGCGCGACCAGTTCGCGAAGCCGAAGATCTCGGCGTGACCGAGCCAAAGTCATCGGGCCCGGGCTGGGGCGCCCGGGCCCGAAGGTCGATGGTTACGAGGCGCCCGCGGTCTCGGCTCCCTCGATGGCCTGCGGCTCACCGCCGCCGACGCTGATCTGTACCTTGCGCGGCTTGCGCTGTTCGGGCTTGGGTACGACCACCTCGAGCACGCCGTTCTCGAACCTCGCCTTGACGCTCTCGGGATCGATGCCCTCGGGCAGGCCCAGGGACCGGCGGAAGGTGCCAAAGCTGCGCTCCACCCGGTAGTAGCCGGCCTTCCCGTCCTCGTGCTCGGACTTCCGCTCGCCGGAGATCGTCAGGACGTTGTCGTCGAGCTCGATGTTGACGTCGCCCTCGGTGAGCCCGGGCAGGTCGGCCCGCAGCACGAAGTCGTGCTCGTTCTCGACGAGGTCCATCGCCGGCATCCAGCGCCGCAGCGGCGGTGCCCCGTTGCCCCCGTTGGCGGCCGTCGGAGTGTCGAAGAAGTTGTTGAACAGCCGGTTCATCTCGTTCTGGATCGTGCCCAGCTCGCGCACCGGCTCCCAGCGAATAAGTGCCATGTCTGTACCTCCGTCGGACGATGGTGAACTGCTCACGGGACCAGTATGAAACCTGAGTGTTCTCCTGTCAAGTTTTTTTAGTTGAACTTCTCGTCTGCAGTCACGCCGACGCTGGCGCCATCGGATGACGGCCGCCGGCGACGCTGACGTCGGGTCCCCGTCAGCGCTCGATCAGCGAGGTGCCCGACATCGCGTCGGGCGGGGCGATGTCGAGCATCGCGAGGATCGTCGGGGCGACGTCGGCGAGGACGCCGCCGTCGCGCAGCTTCAGGTCCGGGACGGTGACGATCACCGGTACCGGGTTCATCGAGTGGGCGGTGTTGGGGCTGCCGTCAGGCTCGAGCATGTGATCGGCGTTGCCGTGGTCGGCGGTGATCAGGCAGGCGCCGCCGCTGGCGTGTACGGCCTCCACGACCGCCGCCAGGCAGCGGTCGACCGTCTCGATCGCCTCCACGGCCGCCGGAATCACGCCGGTGTGGCCGACCATGTCGGCGTTGGCGAAGTTGATGATCCCGAAGCGCTGTTCGGTGCCCCACGCCGAGACGAACGCCTCGGCCGCCTCCGGCGCGCTCATCGCCGGCTTGTGGTCATAGGTGGGGACGTCGCGGGGCGAGGGCACGAGCTCGCGCTCCTCGCCCTCGTAGGCCGTCTCCTCCCCGCCGTTGAAGAAATACGTCACATGCGGGTACTTCTCAGTCTCGGCGACGTGCAGCTGGCGCTCGCCGCGGCCGGCGATCACGGCGGCGATCGTCGTCTCCGGGCGCTCGGGCGGGAAGGCGACGGGATACGGCCAGCCCTCCTCGTACTCGGTCATCGTCGCGTAAAGCTGCACCGGAGCACCGTCGCCGCGATCGAAGGCGTCAAACGACGGATCGGCGAGCGCCTGCGTGATCTCGCGCATGCGGTCGGGGCGGAAGTTGAGCCCCACCACCGAGTCGCCGGGGCGGATCCGCGCCTCCTCGCCGACGAGCGTCGGCGCGATGAACTCGTCGGTCTCGTCGCGCCCGTAAGCGTCGTGGGCGGCCTGCGCGCCGCTGTCGGCATGATGCTCGGCCTCGCCGTGGACGAGCATGTCGTAGGCCCGCTGGACGCGGTCCCAGCGCTGGTCGCGATCCATCGCGTAGTAGCGGCCGATGACCGATCCGATCCGGCCCGCCCCGCTCGCGTGCATCCAGTCCGCGACCTGCTCGAGGAAGCCGGCGGCGGACGTGGGCGTGGTGTCGCGGCCGTCGGTGAAGGCGTGGACGACGAGGTCGGGCACCTTCAGCGCGGCGGCCAGCTCGATCAGGGCACGCAGGTGCTCCAGGCTCGAGTGCACGCCGCCGTCGGACACCAGTCCGATCACGTGCACGCGCTCGGAGGCGGTGACGGCATCGCGCAGGACCTCGTTGGCGGCCAGCGAGCCGTCGTCGGCGGCGGCGTCGATCCGCGTCAGGTCCTGCATGACGACGCTGCCCGCTCCAAGGTTGAGGTGGCCGACCTCGGAGTTGCCCATCTGCCCCTCGGGGAGTCCGACGGCGCGACCACAGGCGGTGAGCGTGGTGGTGGGATAGGCCTCCCACAGTTCGTCGAACACGGGCGTGTCGGCGAGCGACACCGCGTTCCCGGGGCCGTCAGGGGCGAGCCCCCACCCGTCGAGGATGATCAGGACCGCCCGCGCGACGGGCAGCCCGTCCACGCCGTCGGTCAGGGTGCTCACCGCGCGACCGCGGCCACGATCGCCGCGAACGCGTCGGCGTCGAGGCTGGCGCCCCCGACGAGCGCCCCGTCGACGTCGGGCAGGGCCATCAGCTCGGCCGCGTTGTCGGGCTTGACGCTGCCGCCGTAGAGGATCCGGGTCCGCTGCGCGGCCTCCTTGGAGCGATCGGCGACGAGCGCCCGCACGAACGCGACCGCCTCCTGGGCCTGTTCGGCCGTGGCCACCTGTCCGGTGCCGATCGCCCAGATCGGCTCGTAGGCGATGACGACGTCGCCGAGCTGCTCGGGCTCCAGCCGCGCCAGGTCCTCCTGGACCTGATGGCGCAGCTTGCGCTCGGTGTCGCCGCGCTCGCGCTCCTCCTCGGTCTCGCCGACGCATAGCACCGGCAGCAGCCCCGCGGCCAGCGCCGCCGGGACCTTCTGGGCCAGCGCGCGGTCGGTCTCGCCGAACAGCTCGCGGCGCTCGGAGTGACCGAGCACGACCCCGGCGATGTCGAGCTCGGTCAGCATCGTCACCGAGACCTCGCCCGTGAACGCGCCCTCGTTGGCCTGGTGCATGTTCTGCGCGTAGATCGCCACCCGCGAGCCGCGCGTGGAGTCGACCATCGCCTGCAGCGCGGTGAACGGCGGGCAGATGGCCACGTCGACGTCGGTACCGTCGACGACCGAGACCCGCGGCAGCAGCGCCTGGATGAACTCCTCGGCCTGCGCGATCGTCTTGTGCATCTTCCAGTTGCCGGCGATCAGCGGCGTCCGCTCGCTCACGACAGCACCACCACCCCGGGAAGCTCCTTGCCCTCGATCAGCTCCAGGGCGGCTCCACCCCCGGTCGAGAGGTGGGTCACCCGATCGCCAAGCCCGAACTGCACGAGCGCGGCCGCCGAGTCACCGCCTCCTACGACGGTGACGCCCGGCGCGCCGGCCACCGCCTGGGCGACCGTGCGGGTGCCGGCGGCGAACGGCTCCAGCTCGAAGGCGCCCATCGGCCCGTTCCAGAACACCGTGCCGGCGCGGGCGATCAGCTCGCCGTAGGCGCGGGCGGTGCGCCGGCCGATGTCGAGGCCCATCAGCCCGTCGGGAACATCGATTCCGTCCAGCGGCTGCGGCGTCGCGTCGGCGCCGAAATGGTCGGCGAGCACGAGGTCGACCGGCAGCTCGATCATCGCGCTGCCGTCCTGGTCGGCGTCGGCGAGGGCCTGGCGGGCGAGCTCGACGTCCTCGTCGGCACACAGCGAATCGCCGATCCGATGGCCCTGAGCAGCGAGGAAGGGAAAGCACATCGCGCCGCCGATCACGATCGTGTCGGCGGCCAGGCGAAACGAGTCGATCACGCCGATCTTGTCCGACACCTTGGCGCCCCCGAGCACCGCCACCAGCGGACGAGCCGGATCGCGCAGGAGCCCGTCCAGCGTCTCCACCTCGCGCTGCAGCAGCAGCCCCGCGGCCCGCGTATCCATCAGCTCGGCCGCGCCCACCGTGGAGGCGTGCGCCCGATGGGCGGCGCCGAACGCGTCGTCGACGTAGGCGTCGGCCAGCTTCGCCAGGTCGGCGGCCAGCTCCGGGTCGTTCTGCGTCTCGCCCGGCTCGTAGCGGATGTTCTCCAGCAGCAGGATGTCGCCCTCGCGCAACGCCTCGGCGAGGTGGAGACCTCCTCGCCGCGGGCAGCCGGGGCGAGCTTGACCGGCTCGCCGATCAGCTCGGACAGGCGCTCGGCGACTGGAGCCAGCGACAACTCGGGCTCATGGTCCTTGGGCCGGCCGAGATGGGAGACGAGGATCAGCGCCGCGCCGCGCTCGCGCAGCGCTTCGAGCGTCGGCAGCGCTCCCCGGATCCGGGTGTCGTCGGTGACCGAGCCGTCGTCGAGCGGGACGTTGAAGTCAACCCGGACGAGGACCCGCTTGCCCCCAAGCTCGCCCAGATCCGCCAGCGTCCTCACAGCAATCGCTGGACCAGGTCGGCGACGCGGTTGGAGTAGCCCCACTCGTTGTCATACCAGGACACGACCTTGACCATCGTTCCATCCATGACCGCCGTCAGCTGCGAGTCGACGATCGAGGAGGCGGGGTTCTTGATGATGTCGGAGGAGACGATCGGATCCTCGGTGTAGAGCATCAGGCCCTTGAGCGGGCCATCGTCGGCGGCCGCCTTGAGCGCCGCGTTGACCTCCTCGACGCTCGTCTCACGGTTGACCTCGGCCGTCAGGTCGACGACGCTGCCGGTCGGGACGGGCGCGCGCACCGCGAAGCCGTGCAGCTTGCCGTTGAGCTCGGGGATGACGAGGCCGATGGCCTTCGCCGCCCCGGTCGAGGCGGGGATCAGGTTGACAGCGGCGGCCCGGGCGCGGCGCAGGTCCTTGTGGGGCATGTCCTGCAGGCGCTGGTCGGCCGTGTAGGCGTGGATCGTCGTCATCAGCCCGTGCTTGATCCCGACGGTGTCGTGCAGGACCTTGGCGATCGGGCCTAGGCAGTTCGTCGTGCACGACGCGTTGGAGATCACGTGGTGCGCGGCCGGGTCATAGGCCTCGTCGAAATTGACGCCGAGCAGGACGGTCGTGTCGGGGTCGGTGGCGGGCGCCGAGATGACGACCTTCTTGGCGCCGGCGTCGATGTGCTTGGAGGCGTTCTCGCGGTCGGTGAACAGCCCGGTGGACTCGATCACGACGTCGGCGCCGAGGTCACCCCACGGCAGCGCGCCGGGATCGCGCTCGGCGAGCACCCTGATCGCCTTGCCATCGACCGAGAAGCCGGCCGGGGTGGCCCTGACGTCGCCGGGGAACGGGCCGTAGGTGGAGTCGTACTTGAGCAGGTGGGCGATCGTCTTGGGATCGACGAGATCGTTGACGGCGAGCCACTCAATGTCCGCACCGGTCTCGTAGGCAGCCCGGAAGACGTTGCGTCCGATCCTGCCGAAGCCGTTGATTGCGACCCGTACCGCCATGCCGAAAGCCTCCATTCCACCTACGCGTCAGGACAATTACCGGCGCGTTGCGCGACGTACCACCGGCTCGCGACAGGCTACCCGAACCGGTCGGCGGCACGTCCTCGCCCTACCGGTGCGAGACGATCTCCACCCGCAGGTGATCGGGATCGAGCAGGTAGGCGGCGTAGTACCGCCGCCCGTACTGGGGCCGCTGGCCGGGGGCGCCGTCGTCGGCGCCGCCGTTGGCCAGACCGGCGGCGTGGGCGGCGTCGACCGCCGCCTTGCCTGAGGCCTGCAGCGCCAGATGGCCGTAGCCCGGCGCCGGCACGCGCCCGCGCACGACGAACCAGATCACCGGCGCGTTGGTCCCGTAGGCGACCGCATGCTCGGCGTCGATCAACCGCCGGGCCCCGAGGGCGAAGAACAGAGCGTCGTAGAAGCGGGTGGCGGCGGCCAGGTCTGCGACCTCGAAGCCGACGTGGTCGATCACGGCGCCTCGTCGACGTCGCGGTGCACGACGTCGATCAGGTACGCGCCCTCGCCGCCGTAGCGCTCACCGAGATGCTCGGCGATCGCCACCGAGCGATGCCGTCCCCCGGTACAGCCGATGCCGACGACGAGGTGCGCCTTGCCCTCGGCCACGTACTGCGGCAACAGGTAATCAAGCAGCGGGTGCAGGCGGTCATAGAACGCCCCGAGCGCCCCGTCGCGGTCGATGAAGGCCACGATCGCCGGATCGCGCCCGGTGAGCGGGCGCAGCGTCGGCTCGTAGTGCGGGTTGGGCAGAAAGCGCACGTCGAGCTGGACGTCGGCGTCGCGGCTGGGGCCGTACTTGAAGCCGAAGCTCTGAAATGTGATCGCCAGGCGGCCGGGCGTCTCTGAGGGCAGCAGCTCGTCGGTCAGCCGGCGGCGGAGCATGCTCGCGCTGAGCGCGCTCGTGTCGATCACCGCGTCGGCGCGGGCGCGCAGCGGCGCCAGCAGCTCCCGCTCGCGCGCGATGCCCTCGGCCACGCTGCCCTCGGGCGCGAGTGGATGGCGCCGGCGGGTCTCCTTGTAGCGCGTCAGCAGCGTCTGCTCGTCGGCCTCCAGGAACAGGATCCGCGGCCGGATGTCGCTGGAGGCCAGGGTGTCGAGCATTGCCGACAGGCCCTCGAAGTAGTCCCCCCCGCGGGCGTCGGACACGACCGCCGCGCGGGCCACCTTCGACCCCGCGTGCATGAACAGGTCGACCAGTGACTGGATCATCTCCGAGGGGAGATTGTCGACGCAGAAGTACCCCGCGTCCTCGAAGACCGCCATCGCCGTTGACTTGCCGGCCCCCGAGAAGCCGGTGATGACGACCAGGTCGGTCAGTGCGGTGGCTTCCATCGGCCATCAATCTTGACGGGCGCAGCGGACACGCGGCGCCTCGCAGAGAATCGGTCCTGCCGCCCACCCCCATCACCATGTGCCACCATGCCCGGCGTGCTTCGCCGCCGCGCCTGTCTGGCCGTCGTGGCGGCCTGTGCCATGGCCGCTGTGATGGTCGCCGCCGCATCCGCCGACACGCTCTCGGCGACGGTCTCGACCACCCCCAGCGGACCCTCGATGCCACTCAGGATTCGTCGGCGTCTCATTCGAGTACCGAGCGGTGCACCAGTACACCGGGCGTGACCCGCGGGCCATCAACCCCGTGCTCCTCTCGCTGCTCCAGGGCCTCGTGCCCGGCCAGTCGCCGGTGATCCGCATCGGCGGCAACAGCACCGACGACACCTGGTGGCCGATCAAGGGCATGATCCCCCAGGGCGGGATCTACTACCGCTTGACCAAGGGCTGGCTGCGCACCACCCAGGCGCTGGCCGCCGATCTCAACGCCAAGCTGATCCTCGGCATCAACCTGGCCGCCGGCCGCCCGGCGATCGCCGCCGCCGAGGGCCGCGCCTTCCTGGCCGGCATCGGGAGCAAGTACATCGGCGATCTGGAGATCGGCAACGAGCCCGACCTGTTCTCCGTCTTCGCGTGGTACAAGGACCGTCGCGGTCACGTCTACCGGAGGCGCTCGAGCAAGTACGACCTCGCCGCCTACACCAACCAGTTCACCCAATGGGCCAAGGCGCTGCCCGACCTGCCGTTGGCCGGGCCGGCCGTCTCGGGCCCGAACTGGATGCACGGCCTCAACGGCTTCATCAAGGCCGAGCCGCGACTGAAGCTCGTCACCTACCACCGCTATCCGCTGCGCAACTGCACGACAAACCCCTCCGACCCGACGTTCGCCTCGATCCCCAACCTGCTGGCCGACTACTCGTCGGCGGGGCTCGCCGCGCCGCTGTCGCCGTTCGTCAAGACCGCCTCGGCGCACCATCTCCCGCTGCGGATCGCCGAGATGAACTCGGCCTCGTGCCAGGGCAAGGCGGGCGTCAGCGACACCTTCGCCTCGGCTCTGTGGGCACTGGACACGATGTTCAACTTCGCCAGCCGGGGTGTCCAGGGGGTCAACTTCCACATGCTCCCCGGCTCGCAATACGAGCTGTTCACGGTCTCCCACGGCGCCCAGGGGGCGTGGCAGGCGTTCGTGCACCCCGAGTACTACGGGCTGGCGATGTTCGGCCAGGCGTTCCCGCCGGGCGCCCGCCTGCTGCCCGTCACCGCCCCCGCCGGACCGGTCAAGGTGTGGGCGACCGTCGGAGCGGACGGCACCGTGCGGATCGTGGCCATCAACCAGGACGGGACCGCTGAACACGACGTCCAGGTGCTGCTTGCCGGGGCGACCGACGGCGGCTCCTTGGAGACGCTGGCGGCGCCCAGCCTCACGGCGACGACCGGCGTGAGCCTCGGCGGCCAGTCCTTCGGCGACGCGACGACCACCGGGAGGCTGCCCGCCGCCCCGGGGACGACGCCGGTCACGCCCTCCTCAGGCGTGTACACGATGCCGCTGGCGCCCGGGAGCGCCACCCTGCTGACGATCTCGGGGCCCGGGGGCGGTGGCGGCACCGGCCTGGTCCGCCACCGCTGACGTGATCGCGGTCGGCCCGCTGGCGGCGGGTCAGCGCTCCGCCTGGCAGGAGCTGTTCGAGGGGTACATCGACTTCTACGAGCGTGTTCTGCCGGCTGACGCCTACGACCGGGCGTGGGCCGGATTCCAGGACGGCACCCGGACGCATGCCCTCGGCGCGTCGCTGGACGGCCGGCTGGTCGGCATCGTTCACTTCCTGGCCCACGCGAACACCTGGGGCCCCGACGTCTGCTACCTGCAGGACCTGTTCACCGCCCCCGATGTCCGCGGTCAGGGCGTCGGCCGGGCGCTGATCGCCGCGGTCACCGAGTGGGCCCGCGACCGGGGCTGCAGTCGCGTCTACTGGACGACCCACGAGACCAACACCACCGCCCGCCGGCTCTACGACTCGGTCGCCGAGTACCGCGGCTTCATCCGCTACCAGATCGACCTCTAACGGACCGGTTGCGCGTTTGCCCCGCTATGCGGACCAAATCGCGCGTGCCGCGCCCGTTCTAGCCGGAGGTCACGACGGGGTGCGTTGCACGACGACGAGCGTGTCGATCTCGGCCGCGAGCCTCCATCCGGCCGGAACGCTGCCGGCGCGGAAGATCTCGTCGACGACCTCGGTGGGGCCCGGCGACCCGCCGCCGCCTGGCTGACCGTGGCGCGCGTCGTGGAAAGCGACCGCGCCGCCGGGTCTCACGTGGGGATGCCAGACCTCCCAGTCCTCCCGGACCGCGGCTGAGCTGTGGTCGCCGTCGATGAAAACGAGGTCGACCTGCGGGCCCCGCCAGGAGCGGCCGATGTCCTGGCTACGTGCGAGGTGCCACCGGACGTTTGGGCCGTCATCCCTGGCGCGCCGGCGCACCGCAAGACGGGTCGCAAACGGCGTGCCGTGCCATCCCGGCCGCATCGTCCACTTCGACGCGTCCTCGAACGGATCGACGAGGTGCAGGTCGGCGTGCTGGTCCAGGGCGTCGCACAGCACGTACGCCGAGGAGCCCTCGTAGACGCCGAGCTCCACGACGCAGTGGCTGCCGGTGGCGAACCGTTTGAGCAGCTGCGCCTCGGCGGCGCTGTGCATCGGTCGTGGGGGTATCAGGCCGCTCGCGAGCGCGACGGCACGCACGCCCGGGCTGTCCCGCAGTCGATCAGGGGTGAGACCGCGGATGACGCTGGGCAGCGGCATGGGCCGCGCATCCTACCCGGATCGCCGGGCTGGGTTCGTGCGTCTGAGACGGTGTCAGACGCCGGTGCGGTGCAGCTCGCGGTACATCTCGCGGGCGAGCTTGCCGGGTACCCCGGGCACCGACTCGAGCTCCTCACGCGAGGCCGAGAGGATCGCGTCCGGCGATCCGAAGTGGGCGAGCAGCGCCCGCTTGCGGGCCGGCCCGACGCCCGGCAGGTCGTCGAGCATCGACGAGGTCATCGCGCGATCGCGGCGGATGCGGTGATGGGTGACGGCGAAGCGGTGGGCCTCGTCGCGCACGCGCTGCAGCAGCTGCAGCTCCGGCGTGTCGTGGGCCATGACGAGCGGGGCGTCGCGGCCGGGGATGAACACCTCCTCGATCCGCTTGGCGAGCGAGATCACGGTGACGCCGCGGTCGCGAAAGCCCTGCAGCGCCCGCAGTCCGGCCGACAGCTGGCCCTTGCCGCCGTCGATCACGACGACGTTGGGCAGCGCGGCGAAGCTGGGGTCATAGTCCTTGTCGTGGGGGGAGACGTCGCGCTGGCTCTCGAAGCGGGCAAACCGCCGGCCAAGCACCTCCTCCATTGATGCGACGTCGTCGGGGCCGGGATTCTCGGCGCCGTTGTCGCCGTGATCGCCGTTCTGGTCACCCGTGGAGAAGACGCGGAAGCGGCGGTAGTCGGACTTCTTCGGCGCCCCGCCCTCGAACACCACCATCGAGGCGACCGTGTTGGTCCCCATCAGTGTCGAGATGTCAAAGCATTCGATCCGCAGGGGGATCGTGTCGAGCCCGAGCGCCTGCTGGAGCCCGTCGAGCGCCTCGACGCGCTGCTGGCGCCGGCGCTCGGAGCGCAGCTTCTCCTGGTCGATGGCCAGCCGGGCGTTGCGCTCGGCGAGCTCGAGGATACGGCGCTTGTCCCCGCGCTCGGCGGCGCGGATCTCGACCGCGTGCCCCCGGCGCGCGCTCAGCGCCTCGGCCAGGCCGGGGACCTCTGAGAACTCCCGCTGCACCACGAGCAGCGGCGGCACCGACATCGCCGAGGCGTAGTACTGGAGCACGAACGCCTGGGCGACGTCGACGATCTCGGCATCGGCGGCGTTGTCGAGATAGAAGCTCTGGCGGTCGGAGAGCACGCCGTCGCGGACCTGGAAGACCTGGGCGTTGGCCTCGCCGTCGCCGACCGCCACCGCGATCGCGTCGAACGAGCCGGCGCCGTCGTGGGAGACGCGCTGGCGCTCGAGCAGCGACCGGATCGCCCGCAGCCGGTTGCGCTCACGGGCGGCGTCCTCGAAGCGCTGCTCGGCCGACGCGAGCCGCATCTCATACGTGAGCCGTTGTTCGATCTCCTTGTAGCGGCCGGAGAGGAAGGCGATGACGCCGTCGATCGCGGTCCGGTACTGCTCCTTGTCGACGTAACCGACACAGGGGGCCTCACACCGCTTGATGTAGTAGTCAAGGCACGGCGAGCCGCTGCGCCGCCCGGGCTCCGGGCCGTCGCAGGAGCGGAACATGAACACCTTGCCGAGGACCTCGAGCGTCGAGCGCACGCGCTTGGCGTTGCTGTAGGGGCCGAAGTAGGCGCGGTCGCGACGGTGGCGCTCGCGGGTGAAGTACACCCGCGGGAAATCCTCGTCGAGCGAGATCGCGATGTACGGATAGGACTTGTCGTCGCGCAGGCGGATGTTCAGCCGCGGCTTGTACTGCTTGATGAAGTTCTGCTCGACGAGCAGCGCCTCGGACTCGGTGTGGACGACGAGCGCCTCGATCTGGTCGATCATCTCGAGGATCTCGCGACCCGCGCGGGTGCTCGGATTGGAGAAGTGCGAGGCGACGCGCTTCTTGATCGACTTGGCCTTGCCGACGTAGATCACCTTGCCTCGCTCGTCGCGGAACAGGTACACGCCGGGCTCGTCTGGAAGTTCACGACGCCGGTCGGCGGAATAGAGGGACATCTCGTGTGTAGATAGTAGGTCGGGCGGTGCCCCTTCAATCGGCGGTGAACGACAGCGCCAGCCCGCCGAGGCCGAGGCCGAGCGCCACCAGGGCAAGCGTCTCCCCCCTCCCCGCGGCCGCCGGGTTGGGCGTATAGCCGGGCGGGCTGAGAGTGGGATCGAACAGCGTGGCGGCGTTGGTCGGCGGCACGCTGAGCGCGTGCAGCGTGAATGCCGCGGCGAGCGCCAGCGCCGCCAGCAGCGCCAGCCGCATGCCCCGGCCGCCGCGCAGGGCGCCGGCGAGCAGCGCTGCGGCGAGCAGCGCGAGCAAGACGTCGACGGCCGAGTAGACCTGCCAGGCGGTCGGGTTGGCGGGAACACCTTGGAGCGCCGCGCTCGCTCCGTACTGGGCCCGTACCGCCCCGGAGAGCTGATGGCTCCACGGCAGAAACAGCGAGGCGAGCAGCGCCATCGCGGCGACCACCATCAGCCAGTCGGCCGTCGCCTCTCGTCTGCCCGCGCTCACGGCGGCGGCAGTGTACGCGTCGGCGCCGGCGGAGTCAGGCTCAGCTCAGTACCGGCGCGCCGACCAGAGCACGGTGCCGCCCACGTAGACGGCAGCGCCGACGAGCACCAGCCAGGCGACCGAGCCGGCGGCCGACGTCCACAGCCGGTGGGTGGCCGTCAGGGTCACGACGACGGTGGCCAGCGCGACGTACAGGGCCGCCCGCTTGCGGTCCCCGAGGGAGTACAGCTCGGTGCGATGCTCGCGATACATGATCGTCCCCACCCACACGAACGCCGCCAGGAAGGCCAGCCATACGGCCTGGAGCACGACGCTCGAGCCGGTCCCGCCGCCGGGGACAACCGCCACGATGGCGGCGAGCACGAGGATGATGATGACGTTGCGGACGGTGCGGATGTTGGTCATCGCCCGATGAAGCTTAGGGGCCTCAGCCGCGCAGCGCCAGCGGGTCGGGGCCGGCCGGCTCAGAGATCGCCGGCGAGCCGGCGACGGGCTCCAGCACCTCGGCGGCGAACCGGTAGCCGACCCCGAAATGGGTGTGCACGTAGCGCCACCCCGGCGACACCGCTTCGAGCTTGAGCCGCAGCTTGCGTACGAACACGTCGACTGAGCGATCACCCCGCGCCATCGTGTAGCCCCACACGCGCTGGTAGACATCCTCGCGCTCCAGAACCTGGCCGTCGGCCGAGGCCAACAGGTGGAGCAGCTCGTACTCCCGGCGCGACAGCGACGCCGGGCGGCCGGCGACATAGGCGTCGAAGCGGTCCGGCCGGATCGCCAGCTCTCCGGCGTCGATCGTCACATCCTCGGACGGCACGTCGCCCATCCGCCGGCGGCGCAGCACCGCCTCGACGCGCGCGACCAGCTCGTCGGGATGACAGGGCTTGGTGATCCAGTCATCGGCACCGCCCCGCAGCGCCCGCACGCGGTCGGCCACGGCCGCGGGCGCGGCGACGACAAGCAGACCGAGTCCGGGCAGCGCACCCGCGATCCGCTCCACGTAGTCCAGGCCGACGATCCCCGGGTTGACGATCAGGGCGTGCAGACGCAGTGCGGCGAGCTGGTCATGGGAGGCGCCGTAGCCGAGCACCTCGCGCTGCCAGCCGAGCACGGCGAGGCGCCGGTCCAGCACGGCGACCAGCCCGCTGTCGTCGTCGATCAGCGCGAGGCGGACACCCGACGGGGCCATATGCGAGTGAGTCTAGGCCACGGCGGCGACGAACCGTCAGCCGGCGACCGTCTCGTAGCGCTCGTAAAGCTCGGCGACCGCCTGCTTGGCCGCTTCGTGCCTGGCGGTGGAGCGGGCGGTGGCGGTCGGCGAGGCCCAGGCGGCGGGATCGGCAAGCTCGTCCTCGACGACGGCCAGGGCCGCCTCGGCAGCCTCGATCTCGGCCTCGATCCGCGCGGCGCCGTTGCCGCGCTTGGGCGTACGGGCCGGCGGGCTGCGCTTGGCGCCGCTCGGCCGCTCGGCCGCCCTGGGGCCGTTGGCGCTCTTGGCGTTCTTGACGTTCTTGGCGCTCTTGGCGCTCTTGAGGGCCGGCTCGGCCGCCGGTGCGGGTGCCGGCTTGGCGCTGCGCTCGGCGCGCACCCGCACGTACTCGGGCCAGCCGCCGACGTAGCTGTGCAGAGTGTGGTCCTCCAGCGCCACCGTACGGGTCCCGATCGCGTCGAGCAGCGCCCGGTCGTGGGAGACGAGCAGCAGCGAGCCGGGGAATGACCGCAGCGCCGCCTCGAGCGCCTCGCGACTCTCCAGATCGAGGTGGTTGGTCGGCTCGTCGAGGATCAGCAGGTTGGCGCCGGAATGGACGAGGATCGCCAGCGAGAGGCGGCGGCGCTCGCCGCCGGAGAGCCCGGTGAGCGGCTTCTCGGCATCCTCGCCGGAGAACAGGAAGCGTCCGAGCAGCGCCCGGGTCTTGCCGGGGGTCAGGCCGGTGGCGTGCTGGGCGGCCTCGACCACGGTGCGCGCCGTGCCGCCCGAGAGCTCCTCGGCATGCTGGGAGAGATAGCCGATCTGGACGTTGTGGCCGACGCGCAATTTGCCCTCGGCGAGTTCGCGCTGACCGGCGAGCGTCTCGATCAGGGTCGTCTTGCCGGTCCCGTTGGCGCCGACGAGCGACACGTGCTCGCCGCGCTCCAGCCACAGGTCGGCATCGTCGAGCAGGTGCTTGCCGCCGGCCGACAGCGAGGCGTGCTCGAGCTCGAAGACGACGCGGCCGCTGCGTTCGGGCGCCTTGAAGGCGAACTCGAGGCCGGCGCCGTCGGTGGGATCGCGGGACAGCCGGTCGATCTTGGAGAGCTTCTTGGCCCGGGACTGGGCCTGGCGCGCCCGGGTGCCGGCGCGAAAGCGGGTCACGAAGCGCTCGAGGCGCTCGATCTCGGCCTCCTGGCGCTCGATTGCCCGGCCCAGGGCCAGCTCGCGGGCGGCCTTCTCACGCCGCCACTGGTGCCAGGTGCCGGCGAAGAACCGGCCGCGTCCCGCCTCCAGCTCGAGCACGGAGGTGCCGACCGCCTCCAGAAACCAGCGATCGTGGGCCACGAGCACGATCGCCGCGTCGAGGCTGACGAGGTGGGATTCCAGCCACTCCAGCGATGCGATGTCGAGGTGGTTGGTCGGCTCGTCGAGCAGCAGCAGGTCGGGGTCGCCGGCCAGCGCGCGGCCGAGCGAGGCGCGCGTCAGCTCGCCTCCGGAGAACGTGGCGAGCGCGCGATCGAGGTCGGCGTCGTCGCGAAAGCCGAGCCCGCGCAGCGTGGCCAGCGCGCGGTCGCGCCAGTTGTATCCGCCGGCGTGCTCGAGGCGGGCCTGGGCGGCGGAGTAGCGCTCGAGCGTCGCCTCGTCGTGGGCGCCGCCGGCCATCGCCTGCTCGAGGCGGTCCAGCTCGGTCTCGATCGCCACCAGCTCGGCCGCGCCGGAGAGGATGTAGTCGCGCAGCGAGATCTCGCGATCACGCGGCGGGCGCTGGTCGTGGAGGGCGACCTTGGCGCCTTTGCTGAAGACGAGCTCGCCGCCGTCGATCGACGCCTCGCCGGCCAGCATCCGCAGCAGCGTCGTCTTACCGGCGCCGTTGCGGCCCGAGAGCGTCATCCGGTCGCGGCGCTCGAGCTTGAACGAGACGCCTCCGAGCAGCGGCTCCCCGGCGATGTCCTTCTTGAGGTCAGATGCGATGACGACGGCCATATCGTCTGATGGTAGGACCCGGACGGGCAGGCAATAAGATCAGCCGCAATGGCCCGTACGCCCGCGTACCAACCGGTTCCGCCGCGCGAGCTGCCGCCGGCGCGGACGGTCGTGGTGCCCGGGCGCGGGGAGTTCTTTCTGCGAGATACCGGCCCCACCCACCCCGACCGTCCGGTCGTCCTCCTGCTGCACGGCTGGATGGTGAGCGCTGACCTCAACTGGCACGCCGCCTACGGTCCGCTGGCCGGCGCCGGCTACCGGGTGCTGGCCATCGATCATCGCGGCCACGCCCGCGGACTGCGCGCGCTCGGGCCGTTCCGGCTGACCGACTGCGCCGATGACGCCGCGGCCGTCCTGCGGACCCTGGAGATCGAGCAGGCGATCGCCGTCGGCTATTCGATGGGCGGCACGATCGCCCAGCTGATGGCGCGCGACCATCGCGATCTGCTGCGCGGCATCGTGCTCAGCGGCACCTGCCAGCACTTCCAGGATCCCGAGACGGTGAAGCTGTGGCGTTGGATGGGAGTGGTCGGGCTCGGGGTCAAGCTGGCACCCAAGACGTTCTTTGCAGCAGGCTTCCGGCGCAGCGGCATCCCGCTCAACGAGCGCACCGCCTGGTGGATGTCGGAGCTGATGCGCCACTCCGGCCGCGACGTCGCCGAAGCCGGGCGCGAGCTCGGCCGCTTTGACTCGCGGCCGTGGCTGGGCAGCGTGCAGGTCCCCGCGGCGATGGTTCTCACCGCCCGCGACAGCGCCGTCTCGCCGGCCAAGCAACGCGCCCTGGCGGCCGCCGTCGGCGCGACCGTGTTCGAGGTCGCGCTCAACCACCTCGAGCTCACCGACCGCGACGCCGAATACAACCCGGCGCTGCTGTCGGCGCTGGAGGCGGTGGGGGCCCGCGAGAGCGTCCCCGCGTAACGACGGCGTCCGGCGATCAGATACGCTGTGGGGACCATGCGCCGCGCCCGGATCACCCTCGCGCTCACGTCGGTCACGGTCGCCGTGCTGACGCTCGCCCCCGATGCGCTCGCTCGCGCCGACGGCGGTCAGGGCTGGTGGGGCGAGAGCACGGACCCGCAAATCACGAGCACGATGTTCATCGTGATCGGCTTCTTCCCCGTGCTGATCCTCGTCCTTTCGCTGATCCAGTGGCGGCTGGATAAACGCCATCACGCCCGCGAGGACGCGGCCCGGGCGCGTGCCGCCAACGCCGACTGGCGCGGCGGCTGGTAGCGCCGGCCGGGGCCTCCGTGCCCCGGGCGGTCAGGCGGCGGCGGTCGCCGTCTCCGACATCGCCGCCTGGGCGTGCTCGCGGCTGTCGCGCGAGGAGATCAGCACGGCGGCCAGGATCGCTCCGACGAACGCGAACCCGGCGCCGATCAGAAACGCCCGGTCGAAGCCCTTGGTCAGTGCCACCGCCGGGTTGTGGACCCCGCTCAGCAGCACGTCCTTGGTCTTCGTGTTGGCGATCGTGGCCAGGATCGCCAGGCCGAGCGCGCCGCCGACCTGCTGTGAGGTGTTGATCAGCCCCGACGCCAGGCCGGCCTCGTTCGCCTGAGTGCCGGTGACCGCGGCGATCGTCACCGGGACGAAGGCGAAGCCCAGCCCGACGGCGGCCAAGATCGACGGGCCCAGGACGTCGGCCGCGAACGAGCCACCGGTCGCGGAGACCTGAGAGAACCACAACAGGGCGGCGGTGATCAGCAGCAGGCCGGCGATCAGGGGCGTCTTGAAGCCCAGCCGCGTGACCAGCTGCGAGGCCACGCCGGCCGAGACGATGATGCCCACAGCCAGCGGCAGGTAGGCGAGCCCCGTCTTGATCGGCGAGTAGCCGAGCACGTTCTGCAGGTACAGCGAGATGAAGAAGAACATCGAGAACAGCGACATGCCGATCAGCAGGCCGACGATGTTGGCTCCGCGCAGCGTCCGCAGCCGGAAGATCGAGAACGGCATGATCGGGTCGCGCTGGCGCAGTTCGATGGCGACGAAGGCGATCAGCAGCACGACCGCGCCGGCCAGGCAGAGAATCGTGCGACTCGCCCCCCAGCCGACGTTGACGGCGTCGACGACCGCGTAGACGAGCAGCGCCAGACCGGCGGTGACGGTCACCGCGCCGGGGATGTCGAAGGTGTTACCAGCCTCTTCGCGGCGGCTCTCGAGCAGCGTCCGCGGCGCCATCGCCGCCGCGACGATCCCGATCGGGACGTTGACGAACAGCACCCAGCGCCAGCTCAGCCCGCTGGTGAGGATCCCGCCGAGCAGCACGCCGGCGGCGCCACCGGCGCCCGCGACGGCGCCCCAGATGCCGAGCGCGCGGTTGCGCTCGGCCCCTTCGGCGAACGTGGTGGTGATGATCGACAGCGCCGCCGGGGAGACGATCGCGGCGCCCAGCCCCTGGACGGCCCGGGCGGCGATCAGCCAGCCCTCGGACTGTGCGATGCCGCCCGCGAACGAGGCCACCGAGAACAGGACGAGCCCGAGCATGAACATCCGGCGCCGGCCGAGGAGGTCGGCCATGCGCCCGCCGAGCAGCAGAAAGCCGCCGAAGGTCAGCGTGTAGGCGTTGACGACCCACGTCAGATCATCGCGGGAGAAGTGCAGCGCCGAGCCGATCGACGGCAGCGCGACGTTGACGATCGACGCGTCGATGACGATCACGAACTGCGTCATCGCCAGCAGGAGCAGGGCGAGATTTTTTGCTCGGGGGGTGTACAGCGCGGGCGGCTGATCGATCTCGGTAGCTGACATGGAAGCTGACCTCCGGTTCCGTTTGACTCCGGGCACTATAGTGAACGATGATTCCGGTTGTCAAAGCGGCCGGTGAATTTCTGGTGACCGACATCGTCAGCCACGACGACCGCCCCCTCCGGGCCGACGCGCGCCGCAACCGCGAGCGCATCCTGCAGAGCGCGCGCGAGGTGTTCGCCGAAAGCGGCGCCGAGGCGCAGATCGACGACGTCGCCCGCCGGGCGGGGGTGGGCGTCGGCACGGTCTACCGCCATTACCCGACCAAGGAGGCGCTCCTCACCGAGCTCGTGCGCCAGAAGTTCGAGCGCTTCAACGTGGCCGCCCGCGAGGCGCTGACGCGGACCGGGGAGCCGTTCGAGGTGCTGGCCGACCTGATGCGGTCAAATGCCGCCGAGCTGGAGCGCGATGCCGCCACCCAGCAGGCGATGTCGGGCATCGGCGAGCAGGTGTGGGCCGCGGCGACCACGGAGCTCGGGGAGTTGCTGATCCTCACCGGCGAGCTGATCGACCGCGCCAAGGCGGCGCGGACGATCCGCACCGACATCGTGCCCACCGACATCGGGATGATCATGTGCGGGCTATCGGCCGTGATGGCCCACCCCGCTCCCGGCTTTGACTGGCATCGATATCTCGATCTCCTGATCGAGATGTTGCGCGCCCGCTGACGCCCGGCCGTCAGATCCGGAACACCGGCAGCAACCGCTGCTCGTGCTCGGCGTCGACGCGCGCGATCACCTCGATGTGCTCCTCCAGCCCCGATCCGCGCAGCTTCTCGGCCAGTAGCTCGTCGACCTGGAAGATGCCGGCGCTGTTGGACATCGCGATCTCCACCCGGACGGCGCGATCGCGCCCCGGCGAGATCTTGACGTCCTCGATCGCGTAGGCCGACAGCGAGTGGATATTCGGGCGCCCGGACTCGAAAGGCAGCCGGGAGCGGCCGCGCGCCATGTCGAGGGCGTCGGCGACGCGGACGATGCCGGCCTCGACGGTGAACGGCGCGCCGTCGCTGCGATGGCCGATGATCGCGTGCAGCGTCTCGGCGACGATCACCGAGCGCTCGGGCTCCTCGTAGATGCCCTCCAGCAGCGAGCCGAGCTTGTCGGCCGTCAGAAACAGGCTGTAGCGCTCGTGATCGCGGCGGTGGATCGACATCCCGACGCAATGCAAAAGGCACGCGGCCGCCACCACGACCTCGGCGTCGCGCTCCTGCATCGCGTAATCGGTGACGACGCTCGGGGTCACCCCGCGGCGGAACAGCAGCCGGGCCAGCCGCAGCCCGATGTTGAGCACGATCTGGATGTGGACCCACGAATGGTCGGACATGCCCAGCCGGCGGGTGGCGTTGACCGCCGAGACGTGCCACCACGCCTTGACCTGGGCGTCGGCGTTGACGGCCTCCAGCAGCCGCTCCAGCCGCCGGTTGCCGCGCGTCGGGGCGCGCAGGCGAACTTCGGCGATCGCCTCGCGTGGGGGGATCGGGGGCTCGACGTTCACTGCGCCATGGCTTCTAGCAGCACGCCCTCGCGGATGCCACCCCGCCCGACGACGATCGTCGTGCCCAGCCGCTGCGCCATCGCCTCGAGGATCAGCAGCCCGGCGGGCAGCAGGCGGGCCCGCTGAGGGTCGATCTGCGAGCGCCGGGCGACGCTCGTGGACGGCTCGGAGGCCAGCACCCGCAGCGAGCGCAGCAGCGCCGAGGCGTCAAGGATCGACCCCGCCATCCGGGCCAGCGAGGTGGCGCTGCCGCCGACGGCCACGGTGAGCGCCGGCTGGGGCGGAACGAGCGGGTGCAGCGCCGCCCCAACCTGGCGCCGGGCAGCCGCCAGCTGCGCGGCGGACGGCGGATCGCTGTGCAGGCAGCAGTCGGTCAGTGTGCTCGAGCCCAGCTGCAGCGAGGCCCACCAGTCGACGTGCGAGGGCACGGTGCCGATCACCATCTCCGAGGACCCACCGCCGACGTCGAGGACCCCGAGCAGGGCGGGCGCGACCGGCGGGTCGTCGAGCATCGCGGCGGCACCGCAGAAGGCCAGTCGCGCCTCGTCCTCGCCGGAGAGGACGTCGACCTCTAAGCCGGTCACCGAGCGGATCGCCGCGACGAGCTCGTCACCGTTGGCAGCCCAGCGGATGGCGGCCGTGGCCACGCCGCGGACGTGCGTGGCACCGAGATCGCGGCCGATCAGGAGCTGCGCGCCCACAACCGCGACCACCTCGTCGATCTTCTCGACGGGGATCGCCGCGCCGGCGGAGAGGCCTTGGCCGATCCGCGTGAAGGCGCGCTCCTGATGGACCTCCTGGAGACGATCCCCGATGCCGTCGGCCACCAGCAGGCGCGTCGTGTTGGAGCCGATGTCGATGCATGCGGCTCGCATCGAGCCGCTCAGGCGACGGAGGTGCGGCCGCTGGCCGGTGGAGCGGGAGCGTCGCCGACCGAGGCGGCGCCGCCCGACGAGCGCGGCGGGTCGGGAGGGGCGAGGATCGCCGGCCGCAGGGCGAACGCGACGGCGGCGGCGAATACCAGCGATCCCACCCCGGCGACCCCGAGGGCGGCGCGCGCCGACGCCAGCGAAGCGATCACGCCACCGAGGACGATGCCGAGGCCGGGGGCGAGCTGGGCGACGGACTGGTTGAGGCTCATGATGAGCGCCATCCATTCCTGCTTGGCGCGCTGTTGGACGGCGGTCTGGGCGGCGGTCGACTCCACGCCGTTGCCCACCCCCGCAATCACCGATCCCGCCAGCGCGATCGCCAGCGACGGCGCCGCCGCCATCACGGCAAAGCCGACCGCCAGGGCCAACGCACTCCCGGTGATGAGTGTCCGCGGCGAGCGCCGGCGCCAGCGGGCGATGACGATGCTGCCGGCGACGGCTCCCCCGCCCCAGGCCGAGAGCAAGGCGCCGTACCCGCCCGCTCCGGCGTGCAGCGTGTGTTGGGCGTAGACGACCTCCACCGGGACCGAGATCGTGAAGCAGGCCAGTCCGATCCCCTGGAGCACGAGCAGCCGCCACAGGGCGCGGTCCTCCCGGGCGTGGGCGAGGGCGCCGCGCAGTCGCCCCTGGGTTGGGCCGCCGGTCTCAGCGGTGCGCGGCAGACCGGCGCCGGCGAGCAGGACGCCCATGACGGCGAACAGGGCGCAGTTGGCCAGCAGGGCGGCGATGGTGCCGCCCGCGACCACGACCGCCCCGCCGATCAGGGGGCCGGCCATGAAACAGATCGCGAACGCCGAGTTGGCCACGACGTTGCCCTCCGGCACGAGATCAAGGGGCCGCAGCACCTGGACGCGCACGGTGGCGGCCATCGCCCGGGCGATGATCGCGACCAGCCCGTCGAGGAGGGCCAGCACGAGCACGGGCCCGAGCGCGAAGCGATGCGTCATCCACGCGAGGACGCCGAACAGCACCGCCTCGAGGCCGTATAACGCCGGCAGCAGCCGGTTGGGGGCGAGGTGGTCCAGCTTGGCCACGAGCAACGGCGAGAGCAGCGCCGGGGCCACCTGCGAGCAGAGGAAGAACCCGGTGGAGCCGATCGCGGAGCCCGTCCGCCGGTAGACGAGCAGCGCGAGCGCCAACGTCCCCACCGACCACGCCAGTTCGTTGAGCACGTAGGCAGAGAGCAGCCGCCGAAACGCGGGGATCCGCAGCACTGTCCTCATGTCAGATCGGCCCCGGGGGTCGGGGTGCCACTGCCGCAGTATTGCCTCACACTCGCCGCACCAAACGGGAGTTCGCCGGGACTAGCGAAATGCCTCGCGCGCGGCCCGCGCGCCTGACCCGGAGCGCTCGGCGTAGCCGTAGGTCCCCTGCTCACGCAGCTCCCGCCCGGCGCGGGCCAGCGCATCGATCGCGGCGAATGCGAAACTGCCCCCGACCGAGATCCGGCTGACCCCCAGTTGCGCCAGCTCGGCGACCGGGGGCGACCCGGGGCGCGCCAGCACGTTGACGGGGCGATCGACCGAGGAGACGATCGCGCGGATCTCCTCGGCCGAGGTCGGGCCGGGGGCGTACAGCACGTCCGCCCCGGCCTCCTGATAGGCCTGCAGTCGCGCGATCGTGTCGTCCAGCTCGTCGCGGCCGTGCAGGTGGTTCTCGGCCCGGGCGGTCAGCACCACATGCGCGGGTCCGGCGTGGGCCACCTCGGCGGCCGCTCGGACGCGTTCGGCGGCGCGCTCGAGCTCGTAGATGGGATCGGCGCCGTCGCCTCGGAAGTCCTCGATGGAGAACCCGGCGAGCCCGGCCGCGACCGCGCCCCGGGCCGTTTCGGCAACCCCTTCGGCGCTGTCGGCGAAGCCGTTCTCCAGATCGGCCGAGACGGGCAGCTCGGTGGCCGAGACGATCGCGGCGCAATGCTGGAGCGCCTCCTCCGCGGTGACCGAGCCGTCGAGGCGCCCCAGGGTGGCGGCAAAGCCACTGCTCGTGGTGGCCAGCGCCTCGAAACCCAGCGAGGCCAGCAGCCGAGCGGATCCGATGTCCCAGGGGTTGGGCAGCAGCAGGGGACGACCGGGGCGGTGGAGCTCGAGGAAGCGCTCGGCGATCTCTGAGCGGACGGCCATACCTACAGGCTACGCGTGGTGGGCTAGCCTCGGTTGGATGAGCACTCAACAACATGCGATGTCCCTCGGGCGCGAGGGTGGCGAGGACGGCTCGTTTCGCCGACAGGACTCGACCTTTCGCAACACCGTTTCGGCTGACGGATCGACCGGCTTCCCGCTCGAGGCCGGCCGGTATCACCTGTACGTGGCACGTGCATGCCCATGGGCGCACCGCACGCTGATCGCCCGCGAGCTGATGGGGCTGCAGGAAGCGATCGGCGTCTCCTTCGTCAGCCCGCTGCGCGACGAGCGCGGCTGGGAGTTCGCCGGCGGCGAGTACGCCGACGCGGTCAACGGCTTTCGCTTCCTCTCCGAGGCCTACGCGATCGCCGACCCCGGCTACGATGCCCGCGTCACGGTGCCCGTGCTCTGGGACACGGAGTCCTCCACGATCGTCTGCAACGAGTCAGCCGACATCCTGCGGATGCTCTCGACGGTGTTCGCGCCGCTGGCCGAGCATCCGGTCGAGCTGTACCCCGAGCGCCTGCGCGGCGAGATCGACGCGCTCAACGAGACGATCTACGACAACGTCAACAACGCCGTTTACAAGGCCGGCTTCGCCACCCGGCAGGCGGTCTACGAGCGCGAGGTGCACGGGCTGTTCGCGACCCTGGACGAGCTCGACGCCCGGCTGACCGACCGTCGCTTCCTCTTCGGCCCGGAGCCGCTGGAGACCGATTGGCGGCTGTTCACGACGCTCGTGCGCTTCGATGCCGTCTATCAGATCCACTTCAAGTGCTCGATCCGCAAGCTCGTGGAGTACGAGCACCTGTGGCCGTACGCCCGTGACCTGTACCAGCGGCCAGGCGTCGCCGAGACGGTCGACTTCGACGAGATCCGCGCCCATTACTACGGCACCCACCCGATGATCAATCCGTCGGGCCTGATCGCGGTGCGGCCGGCGGCCAGCTTCGACGAGCCCGCTGGCCGGGCATAGCCGTCCCGGTCGTTTCGGCGAGCCCGCCGGCCGGGCGTGGGCTGACCCCGGCCGGCGGTGCTCCCTCGGTCAGCTCTCCATCTGGACGTGACGGATGACCGAGGTCCGAGCCCCCTTCCCCCAAGTGATGGCGATCGCCCGCCCCGGCCGTCTCATGCCCGCACCGCCTGCCGCAGGGCCAGGCCCGAGCCGGCGAGGACAGCGCCGGCGGCGATCGCGCCGAGCACGTCCATGCCGGTCACCGGAAGGCTCGGCTTGGCGGTCGCCGCCCGGGCGGGCGTCGCCGGAGCCGGCGTGGTGGTCGTGCTCGCGGGCGCCGGCGTGGTGGTGGTGACCGTCGCCGGTGTCGATGAGGTCGTCGTCGGCGTGGTCGGCGGCGCCGTGCTGCCGTCGGCCAGCACGGTGATCGTCCCGTGCATGAACGGATGGATCGTGCAGACGTAGCCGTAGGTGCCGGCCCGCGTAAAGGTGTGCGAGGCGCTCCGGCCCTTGCTCAGCGTTCCGGTGTTGAAGCTGCCGTCCTTGGCCGTGGCGGTGTGGGAGCTGGGGCCGTCGTTGGTCCAGGTGATCGTGTCGCCGACATGGACGGTCGTGGCCGGCGGGGTGAAGTGGAAGTCGGCGATCGTGACCGCCGGGTCAGACGCGGAGTGCGCGCTCCGGCGGCGCTGGGCGGCGACACGGTGCGCGGGCGCGGGCGCGCTGAACGAGCTCGCCGCGGCAACATGCCGGCTCAGCGGCAGGTGGGCATGGACCGAGTGCGCCGGGGCAGTCGCGATGACGGCACCCAGCGCGACGATGGCGATGTGACCCGGCATCGACCATCAAGACGCGTCGCGCCCCGATTCCTTCCCGCCATCTCGGATAACGGGGCTACTGGTCTGAGTTATCCGTGAAGCGTCCCCCCTGCTCAGCGGCGCCGGCGCAGGACCCGAAGCGCGACGACGAGGCCGACGGCCGCGGCGACGAACGGCGCAGGATTGCTCTTGACCTTCTTGACGACGACCGCGCGTACGAGGGAGACGGCGTCGAGCGGCTCGCCCTCCACCGCGGGTCCGGCGGTCGGCGGCGTGGGCGGCGCGATCGGATCGGCCGGCGGCGGCGCGAGGGGTTCGGCCGGCGGCGGCGGGAGGGGCTCGCCCGGCGGCGACGGGGGCGGAGGCGGGGGTGACGCGGCCGTGGCCCCGTTGCCGGCCGAGGTGGCCTCGGGCTCGGACTTGGTCTCGACGACCGGCGGCTCGTCGCCACTCCCGGCGAGCATCCCCTGGAGCGAGCGAGCGAACTCTCCCAGCAGGCGGTTGGAGATCTCCTCGATCATCCCGCCGCGCCCGAAGCGCGCCAGGCGCCCGGTGATGTGGTAATCGGTGTTCACGTTGACCGTCGTGGCGTCGTCGCCGGCGGGGGTCACTGACGAGACGATCGTCGCCTTGGCCCCGCCCTGGCCCCGCTTGTCGGTACCGGCGGCCTGCATCACGGCCGAGTGCTTGGCCTCGTCGATGTCCTCCATGTGCAGCTTGCCGCTGTAGGCCGCCGAGGTCGGGCCGATCTTGACCTTGAACTCCCCGTTATAGCTGCCGTCGGGGTTGCGCCCGGTGACCGAGGCTCCGGGCAGGCAGGGAGCCACGCGCTCGACGTCGATCAGCGCCTCCCAGACACGCTGCAGCGGGGCCTGGACCTCAAATGACTGCTCTAGCTTCATGGCTGATCTCCTCCAGGTCGTCAGGGGTGTCGACGTCGCGCCCGGAGCATAGGTGTCCGACCTCCACCGCCGGGCCGCCGTGCAGCAGATCGCGCGCGCCGCGGTCGCCGCGCAGCGCGGTGAGCGCCGCGATCTCCTCGGCGCCCAGCACCACGGGATGACCGGGCCGGCCGTCGTAGACGGCGCGGGTCCGCGGCTGGGCGGCGACGAACAGCTCGATCACGGCGGGCGTGACGAGTGGCGCGTCGCCGAGCGTGACGACGACGCGGTCCGAATCCGCGAGTTCGCCCAGACCCCGCCGCAGCGACGCCGCCTGGCCGCTGGCCCAGTCCTCGCACACGATCACGTCGGCTCGTCCGAACGCCACCCCCGCGCGCACCTCGGCAGCCCGCGCGCCCAGGACGACCAGGACGCGCTCCAGCCCGGGGACGGCGCACTGCGCCCGCACCGCCCACTCCAGCAGCGGGCGGCCGCGAAACCGAGCGAGCTGCTTCGGGGCCTCGGAGCCGAAGCGCGTCCCCGCGCCCGCGGCCAGGATCAGGCCGTCCGTCATGCCGACGCGTGGATCTGGTTGGGCGAGCTGGTCAGCCGGCCGCCCTCGCGCCCATAGCGGGCGGCCACCGCCTCGGCGAGGATCGCCAGTGCGGCCTCGGCCGCGGTCACCCCGCCGAGATCGAGTCCCGCCGGACCGGACAGGCGCGCCAGCTGCGCGTCACCCAGCCCGGCGGCCGTCAGCCGCTCGCGCCGGCGCCCCTGGGTGCGCCGGGAGCCCAGCGCGCCGACGTAGGGCGCGTCCGAGCGCAGCGCGATCAACAGCGCCTCATCGTCGAGCTCGGGGGCGTGGGTCAGACAGACGACCGATGTCGACGAGTCGATGCCGCCCAGCTCGGCGAACGCCTCCTGCGGCCAGGCCGCGACAACGAGCTCGGCAGCCGGGAACAGATCGGCGCGCGCGAACCGCTCACGCGGATCGACGACGAACGGCGTCCAGTCGATCGCCCGTGCCGCCCGGCAGAGCGCCGCCGCCAGGGGAACGGCGCCGAAGCTGACGATCCGTGGCGCGGAATCGGCGGCCGGGTCGAACCCCGGGCCGTGCACCTCCGAGGACTGCAGCCACTCAACCTGCTCGGATGACGTCACATCGCCTCCAGGATCTCAGCCAGCTCCTCGAGCGAGGCCAGCGAGTTGCCCGCCAGCAGCTGGTCGGTGTACGGGACGGCGGCTTGCATTCCCCGGGTCAGCGGCTCGTAGTCAGGGTGGGCGGCCAGCGGGTTGAGCCACACGAGCTGGTGGGCGGCACGTCGCAGGCGGGCCATCTCGTCGCGCAGCTGCTCGGGGTCGCCGCGGTCCCAGCCGTCGGACAGGATCACCACGACCGAGCCGCGCCCGAGGCGCCGCCCATGAACGCGGTTGAGCTCGGCGAGCGCGGCGCCGATCCGCGTCCCGCCGGAGAAGTCGGTGACGACGGCGGCCGCGCGGTCCAGCGCCCGGTCGTGGTCGCGTCCGCCCAGCTCGTTCGTGATGCGGGTCAGCCGGGTGCCGAACGCGAACGCCTCGACACGGCGCCGGGCGACGACACAGGCGTGCATGTACTGCAGGAGCATCCGGGCATACGGCGCCATCGAGCCCGAGACGTCACACACCAGGACGAGCTGGCGAGGGCGGCGCGTGGGCTTGCGCCACCGGCGGTGCACGGGCTCGCCGGCCGTTCGCAGCGAGTGATGGACGGTCGCCCGCAGGTCAGGCGCGTGGCCGCGGCGCCGCGATGGACGGGTGCGGCGCGACAGCCGGGTCGGATGCCGGCGCGCCAGGCGGGCGATCAGCTCGCGGGCCCGGGCGCTCTCGGCCTCGGTGAAGCGGGCGAAGTCCTTGGTGACCAGCAGCTCGATGTCCGACCACGCGGCGGGCAACGGCTCCGCTCCCTCACTCACGGCGCCGGCCTCCGGATCGGCCATGCCGGCCCGCGGCAGCACCGCGCGCTCGATCGTTCCCAGCTCGCCGAGCGGATCATCGAGCCCGCCGGGGACGTGGCCGTCGCCGAACACGGCGAGGAACGCAGCGTCAAAGCGCTCGAGGTCGACCTTCTGCGAGCACAGGACGGTGCGCAGGGCGAGCCGCGCGTCCTCGCGCGACGCCGGGTCGATCACGTCGAGGCTGCGCACCGCCGTCAGCAGCTCCCCCACCCCAACGCGCGTGCCCTGCGCACGGAGCACGCCGGTCAGGTCCCCGAGGCGGGCGACCATCGCATCCGCCGCCGCGTCCACCGCATCGGCGGCCATCGTCCTACACCCCTTCCAGGACCCCGCGCTCGCGCACGCGCAGCAGGTCCTCGTGCACCTTGAGCGCCGCCCCGAGCGTCTCGTCGAGGTCGGCCTCGTCGCCGAGTGACAGCAGCGCCTGCGCCCACACGATCGTCTCCCCCACGCCCGGCTGCTTGTACAGGTCGCCCTGATCGCGCAACTTGGCCACCGCGGCGACGACCCGCGCGGCGATCTCCTCGGGCACGCCGGGCAGGCGCGACTCGACGATCGCCCGCTCGCGCTCCGGCGTCGGGTAGTCGATCCAGTGGTACAGGCAGCGGCGCTTGAGCGCGTCGTGCAGTTCGCGGGTGCGGTTGGAGGTGAGCAGCACGATCGGCCGGCGCTGGGCGGTGATCGTGCCGAGCTCGGGGATCGTGACCGCGAAGTCCGACAGGAACTCGAGCAGGAACGCTTCGAACTCGTCGTCGGCCCGGTCGATCTCGTCGATCAGCAGCACCACCGGGTCGGCCGGATCGGCCTCCAGCGCCTCGAGCAGCGGGCGGCGCAGCAGGAAGCGCCGGGCGAACAGCTCCCCCTCGTCGACGCCACCCTCGGCTGCCCGCAGCGCCAGCAGCTGGCGCGCGTAGTCCCAGTCATAGACCGCGTGGTGCAGGTCGATGCCCTCGTGGCATTGCAGGCGGATCAGCCGCGCGCCGCTGGCGGCGGCGAGCGCCCGCGCGACCTCGGTCTTGCCGACCCCGGCCTCGCCCTCGAGCAGCAGGGGCTGTTCCAGAGACACGGCGAGGCTGACCGCCAGGGCGAGCGGCCGGTCTGCGAGGTAGCCCTGCGCCGCGAGAGCTTCGCTCGCGGCGCCGACCGTCTGGAGCTCCGCGAGCGACATCCGGCTCTCGATCTTAGTGCGCTATCCCAGGCTGTCGGTGATCGCCCGCCGGGTGAGGACCCGCGCGAGGTGCTGCTTGTATTCCGCGGAGGCGTTGAGATCCGACGGCGGGTTGGTGCCCTCGGCAGCCAGCTCCGCGGCCTTGGCGATGTTCTCCGGACTGAGCTCCTGGCCGCGCAGCGCCTCCTCCACCGCGGTCGCCCGCAGCGGCACCGATGCCATGTTCGTCAGGCCGATGCGGACGTCCTCGCAGGTGGAGCCGTTGGCCTTGACGGTCGCGCACACGCCCACCATCGCCCAGTCCTCCGAGCGGCGGTTGAACTTGTGATACGCAGATCCGTAGCCCTCGAGCGCGGGGACGCGGATCTCGGTCAGCACCTCGTCCTCGGCGACCGCCGTCGTCAGGTAGTCCTGAAACAGGTCGGCGGCGGCCACCGTGCGCTGCCCGCCCTGGCCCTGGAGCGTGACCTCGGCCTTGAGGATGACCATCGCCGCCGGCAGGTCCGAGGCGGAGTCGCCGTGGGCCAGCGAGCCGCCAATCGTCCCGCGGTGGCGGACCTGGGGATCGGCGATCGTCGCCGCCACCTGGGAGACGAGCCCGAGCTCGGTGGCGAATTCGAGCTTGCGGTGGGGCGTGAGCGCGCCGATCCGCCAATGGCCATTCTGGCGCTCGATGCCGTGCAGCCCGGGAACCTTGCGCAGGTCGACGAGCAGCGACGGCGCCGCCAGCCGCAGCTTCATCAGCGGGAGCAGTGAGTGGCCTCCGGCCAGCAGCTTGGCGTCCTCGCCGCCATCGACGAGCGCCTTGATCGCGTCCTCGAGCGTTTCCGGCGCCGTGTAGTCGAATTCGGCGGGGATCATGACGAGAGGCCTCCCTCGGGGCTCGCGCCCTCGCTGTTATGTATGGCGTTCCAGATCCGCATCGGGCTGAGCGGCATGTTGATGTAGTCGACGCCGAGCGGGCGCAGCGCGTCGATGACGGCGTTGGTCACCACCGCCGAGGCGGCGATCGTGCCCGCCTCGCCGACGCCCTTGACGCCCATCGAGTTGACCGGTGAGCGCGTCTCGGTGCGGTCGGTCTCGAAGTTGGGCAGCTCCGCGGCCGTCGCCAGCGCGTAGTCGACGAACGTGCCCGTGATGAGCTGGCCCTGGTCGTCGTAGTGCACGCGTTCGTACAGCGCCTGGCCGATGCCGTGCACGACACCGCCGTGGATCTGGCCATCGATCAACATCGGGTTGACCGCCGGCCCGCAGTCGTCGACGGCGACGTAGCGCAGGACCTTGATCTTCCCGGTCTCCGCATCGACGTCGACGACACAGGCGTGGGCCCCGAACGGGAAGACGAAGTTCTCCGGGTCGTAGAACGTCGTCTCCTCCAGGCCGGGCTCCATGCCCTCGGGGACGGCGCCGATGTAGGCGACGCCGGCGACGTCGGCCAGGGCCATCCCCTTGTCCGGGGATCCCTTGACCGAGAATTTGCCGTCGGCGACCTCGATGTCCTCGGCTGCGGCCTCCAGTTCGGCGGCCACGATCGCCTTGGCCTTGGCGACCACCTTGTCGGTCGCCTTGGCGACGGCCTCGCCGCCGGTGGCCAGCGAGCGCGAGCCGTAGGTGTTGCGGCCCTCGGGACCCATCGAGGTGTCACCGTGGATGACCTCCACCACCGATGCATCGACTCCCAGCCGGTCGGCGACGATCTGGGCCATCGCGGTATCGAGGCCCTGGCCATGGGGCGAGGTGCCGGTGTAGACGGTGACCGCGCCGGTGTTGTGCACCCGGACCATCGCCGACTCCCACAGGCCGGCCTGCACGCCGACCCCGGCCGGGCCGGTCACCCGCGACGGGGCCAGGCCGCAGATCTCCGTCCACGTGCAGAAGCCGATCCCGCGGTAGATGCCCTGGGTGCGCAGCTGCTCCTGCTCGGCGCGGAAGGCATCGACGTCGACATGCTCCATCAGCTTGTCGAGCGTCCCGTGATAGTTGCCGGAGTCATAGACGACGCCGGTGGCGACCGCGGCCGGGAAGTCCTCCTTGGGGATGAAGTTCTTGCGGCGGATCTCCAGGGGGTCCATGCCGAGCTCGTGGGCCACCTGGTCGAGCGTGACCTCGATCATCTGCGTGGCCTCGGGGCGCCCGGCACCGCGGATGGCGTCGGTCGGGCACTTGTTGGTGAACACGCCCGTGATGTCGGTCTGGACGTTGGGGATCTTGTAACAGCCGCCCATCACGAACGCGCCCAGCGAGGGGATCAGCGGCGTCAGGATCATGTTGTAGGCGCCGAAGTCGGCGAGGATCTTGACGTGAAACGCGGTGATCGTGCCGTCGCGCTTGGCGCCCATCTTGACCTGGGAGATCTGGTCGCGGCCCTGGTGGGCGACCGACATGTTCTCCGACCGCGTCTCGATCCACTTGACCGGGAGGCCGAGCTTGCGTGACGCCCAGCAGGCCAGCAGCTCCTCGCCGTACACTTGGAGCTTCTGGCCGAAGCCGCCGCCGACGTCGGGCGCGATCACGCGCACGTGGTCCTCGCCGAGACCGAGCAGCAGGGCCATGAACAGGCGGACGAAGTGCGGCACCTGGGTGGCCGAGTACAGCGTCAGCGAACCGCCGCGGTAGTCGGCGATCACGCCGCGGCACTCGATCGGCGCCCCGGCGATCCGGTGGTTGACGACGCGGCGCTCGACGATCACGTCGGCCTCGGCGAAGCCCTGTTCGACGTCCCCGCCAGCGAGCGTCCACTCGTGCACCTTGTTCGTGCCCAGTGACTCGTGCACGAACGGGCCGCCGGCGATCGCCGCCTCGGGGTCGACGATCGCGGGCAGCGTCTCGTACTCGACGAGCACGTCCTCGGTCGCGTCCTGGACGGCGTAGCGGTCCTCGCCGATGACGACCGCCACCGGGTCGCCGACGTGCTTGACGGCGCCGCGGGCGAGCGGCCAGTGCTCAGGGTTGTTGACCTCGACGCCGGGCGGGGCCCAGGCCATCGGCAGCGGCCCACCCAGATCGGACATGTCCGCGCCGACGTAGACGGCGGTGATGCCGTCACGGGCGATCGCGGCGGAGGTGTCGATCGACGTGATCTTCGCGTTGGCCTCCGGTGAGCGCACGAAGGACGCCCACAGCATTCCGGGAAGCTTGATGTCATCGACGTAGCGGCCCTGGCCGGTGATCAGCGGCGGGTCCTCCTTGCGGCGCAGCGCGCTGCCGACGCTGGCGCCCATCGGCGCCTCGGTGACGCTCATGCCGATACTCCTTCGGAGGAGGACTGACCGGCCGCGTCGAGCACCGACTTGACGATGTTGTGATAGCCGGTGCAACGGCAGAGGTTGCCCTCGAGCGCGTGGCGCACCTCGTGCTCAGTCGGGTTCGGATTCTCGGTCAGCAGCGCCGACGAGGCCATGATCATCCCCGGCGTGCAGTAGCCGCACTGCAGCCCGTGGTTGTTCCAGAAGGCCTCCTGCATCGGGTGCAGGTTGTCCTCGGTGCCGAGGCCCTCGATCGTCGTCAGCTCGGCGTCCTCGGCCTGGACGGCGAGAACCGTGCAGGACTTGACCGCCTCGCCGTTCATGTGGATCGTGCAGGCGCCGCAGTTGGAGGTATCGCACCCCACGTGGGTGCCGGTCAGGCCGAGTTGGTCACGCAGGGCGTGCACCAGCAGCAGACGGGGCTCGACGTCGAGGCTGTGCTCGACTCCATTCACGTTCAGGCGCACGTTGACGGTGGTCAAAGATCTCTCCTCCTTAAGGGCGCTTCGGCTGAGGGCACCATACTCCTTGCGTATCTGCCGAAACCGCGGGTAACGGGAAGCTCGCGAAGACTGCCGACCACTCCTAGGCGCCCGTCGTTCCAGGCGCCCGCGTGCCCATGCTGCGCATAGGCGCAAGGTTGCAACGCCGCGGGCGAAGGTTGCAAGTCGGTTGTGTCCACAACCAATCTGATAGGGTCCGCGAATATGAAAATTGGACGCCTCATTCTTCGTCTCGTCGTCGGCGGTTACTTCTTTGGCCACGGCACCCAGAAGCTGTTCGGCTGGTTCGGCGGCTATGGCCCGGACGGAACCGGCCAGTTCTTCGAGAGCCTGGGGCTGCGGCCCGGTAAGCGCCACGCCGTCGCGGCCGGCGCGGCCGAGGCCGGAGGCGGCGTGCTGCTCGTCCTCGGCGCAGCCACCCCGCTCGCCTCGGCCGCCCTGATCGCGACGATGCTCACCGCGATCCATCGCGTGCATCTCAAGAACGGACCGTGGGTCACCGACCAGGGTTACGAGTACAACCTCGTGCTGATCGCCGTGGCCGCCGCCCTCGCCGAGACCGGTCCTGGATCGCCCTCGATCGATGACGCGCGCGGTAGTCAGATGTACGGTCCGAAGTGGGCCGCGCTGGCCCTGCTGCTGGGCGCGCTGGGTGCCGTCGGTGCCAAGGTCGTCGCCGATGCCGGTCCCGAGCCGGAGCAGGCGGAGCCCACCCCCGCCCCCGAAACGCCCGCCGCGGCCACCTAGGACGTCGAGAAGTACTTCCCGGCCGGCTCAGCTCCGGCCGGGGCCTGGTAGCGGGCGCTGGTCGGCTTGTGAGCCAGCACCTGGTAGACGGACACGTACCCGGTGTTGAAGCCGGCCCGCGCCGCCCGCAAGTAGACCCGGTAGACGCGGGCGCGCTCGATTCCCGCCACGCGGACGGCCTCGTCGAAGCGCGACTCGAAGCTGTCGATCCAGTACCCCAGCGTCCGTGCGTAGTCCTCGGGGAACCCCTCGACGTGGCGGACGACGAGGCTCGTCCGCTCCATCGCCTCGGTGATCCGCGACAGCGCCAGTGGCACTCCGTCGGGGAACACGAAGCGCTCGGAGAACTCGCCCTCGTCCTTCTCGTCGAAGTCCATCAGCTTGGCAATCGCGTGGTTGAGCAGGCGTCCCCCCGGCCGCAGCAGGTCGTGCAGGGTGCGCATGTACAGACCGATCCGCTCTGAGCCGACATGCTCGGCCATCCCGATGCTCGAGATCGCATCGAACGTCTCGCCGGACAGCTCGCGATAATCGGCCAGCCGCAGCTCGACGAGATCGGAGACGCCGGCCGCCTCCGCTCGCTCGCGGCCGAGCCGGACCTGCTCCTCGGAGAGCGTCACGCCGAGGACCCGCACCCCATAGTTCTGGGCGGCGTGGATCGCGAAACTGCCCCATCCGCAGCCGACGTCGAGGACCCGTTCGCCCTCCGTGAGCCCGAGCTTCGTACAGACGAGGTCGAGCTTGGCCCGCTGGGCCTCCGCCAGGGTCTCGGCCCCGGTGCGGAAGTACCCGCAGCTGTAGGTCATCGACTCGTCGAGGAACAGCGCGAAGAAGTCGTTGCCGGCGTCGTAGTGGTAGCTGACCGCCTGGCGGTCGCGGCCCATGGTGTGCCGCTCCCCGGTGAGGCGCAGCTCGGATGCGGGCCGGCGGGGAAGCCGGGTCAGCCCGCAGGCGCGGACCACGCCACCGGCGAGGGCGAGCAGCTGGGGCACCGAGGGCCGTGGGGCCTCGAACGTGTCGATCACGCGGATCGCCCCCTCGATCGAGTCGGCGTCGATCAGCCCGAGCACGAACGCCCGGCCCAGGCCCAGCTCGCCGGGAGCGCGCACCACGTGGGCGAGGGCCTGCGGCGAGAGCAGCCGGAAGGTCGGCGAGTCGGGCTCGGTGGCCGGCACCGTGGTGCCATCCCAGAACGAGATCGCGAACGGGCGCCGCGGGAGCGCGGCCTCGATCGCCCGGCGCAGAGGTGCCGTGTTGGAGAACGCCAAGGAGCGTGGAGGCTAGCTAGGACGTCGACGCGGCGGCGAGCATACGGTCGCGCTTGGCGGGGTCGACCCGCACCACGTCCCAGGCCAGGCCCATCATCTCCAGCATGCGAATGATCGCCGCCGATGGGTCCAGCTGCCAGCGGCGCAGGCCGTGGCGGTAGGACGTGGGGAACGCGTGGTGGTTGTTGTGCCACGCCTCGCCCCACGTGGGGATCGACAGCCAGAACACGTTGCGCGACTCGTCGCCGGTGTCGTAGGCCTGGCGCCCGAAGAAGTGGCAGACGGAGTTGATCGAGAACGTGGCGTGGTGCATGAAGAAGATCCGCGCCGCGCCGCCCCACAGCAGGGCGGTCAGGCCGCCGGCGACGGTGCCGGTCAGCGCCACTCCGAGGCCGAAGGCGGCCGCCAGGCCGAGCACCACCCACAGCACGAACGTCTTGTCGACGAAGCGGATCCACGGATCGGCCAGCAGGTCCTTGGCGTAGCGCCGCTCGTCGGCGACCTCCATGTCGGAGAACACCCAGCCGACGTGCGCGTGGACGAAGCCCCACAGCTCGCCACGCCAGCCGTGGCGCTCGTCGAGGTGCGGGCTGTGCGGGTCGCCGGTCTCATCGGAGAACTGGTGATGCTTGCGGTGGGTGGCCACCCAGTCGATCACCGGTCCCTCGGCGGCCGCCGAGCCCAGCGCGGCGAACCCGGCGCGCAGCAGGCGGCTGCACTTGAAGCTGCGGTGGGTGAGCAGGCGATGGAAGCCGACCGTGATGCCGGTGCCGATCACCATGTAGAAGATCGCCAGCACGAGCAGGTCCTGCCAGACGAGCAGACCGTGGTTCCAGCCGAACCACATGCCGAGCACGACGAGGATCGGCGGCGCGCCGGTGACGACGGCACTGGCCAGCCGGTCGATGAGCGGCATCTTGACCGCTCGAACGGTCTCGGCGTGCGGTGCGGACGGCTCGTCGGGCGCGGACGCGGGACGCTCGGCGACCGCCGTGGGCGAGTCAATTGCCATGGAGTCGTGACCGACTCTAACGGCTGAACCTGATAGCAGCGTGAAAGTGACAGTTTCGGCGGCTCCCGCCGGGCCTAACCCGAAACGGGCACGGTGCGGTCGGCATAGGGCGTGGACGGTCCGGCATGGCTCGCCGCGCAGGCCCGGGCAGGGCGGCAGGCCGGTCGGCACGGCGACGCCGGGCACGACGGGCAGGATCAGACGCGAGGGCATCGACCGGCGAGGCGGCGATCCTCACCGTGGCCGCGCGGCGCGGCATGGTCTCGGCGAACGCCCACACCGGCTGGTCGCCTCCGGGCGCGGAGATCGTCAGCCGGATGCGCGAGCCGCGGCGGTAGACGTGACCCTCGAAGTACAGCGGCACGGTGACCTCGGTGTAGCGTCCGCGCGGCAACGGGGCGACATCGGCGGCGCGCAGGCTCGGAACCGGCTGCCAGCAGCGTGCTGCGCGCCAGATCGAGCGCGCGCTCGTCGGCGCGCAGCCAGCCGTTCTGGACGAACGTCTCGCGACCGTCGGGCCGGACCTCGGAGATCGTGGCCTGGAGATCGACGCTCGGCGCCGACGCCTTGATCCAGAGGTGGACGGCGCCGCCGCCGATGACGGCGGTGTTGGCCGCCAGCGGCGCGGTCACGTAGGCGGCGGCGGTACCGGGCGGATTGGGACGCCAGTGATAGCTCGGGCGTCGCGTTCCACAGGCCGCCCGGGGCGCCGTCGTCCGGACCGGTGAAGCTCGTGGCCGAGCCGGGCATTCGGGCGCCAGGCGAAGCGATCGGCCCCGGCCCGCGCCGGGCGTGGCCGCGGCCAGGCCGCCGCCGGACGACAGAAACCAGGAGCGGGCGCGCGTGCCGGGGATCGGAAAACGGGCGAAGGACTGCTCGAAGGCCGGCGACGGGGCGCCCGGCGTCGGGCTCCCGGCCCGTTGTCGAACAGGACCCGGATCGGCGCCAGCCGTCGAAGGCGGCGCGCGCCGCCGCGATAGGACGGCTCGGACTGGATCGGATCGGGCGGCAGCGTCACGCCGGAGATCCCCATCGTCGCTGGTACACAGAGGGGCGCAAGCGCCCGGACGCGTCGGCGACAGCGACGGCCGGCGATGGGCGACGTAGAGCTCCAGGAAGTCGTACCAGCGATTGAACGTCGCCGGGTCCAGCGAGTCGATGTGCGCGCCGTTGGTGAACGTGAACCAGGCGCGGCGCGTGCCCGTGAGTGCTGGGCCAGATCGGCGCAATGGCCGCCCGTCTGCTCGTCCTCCCACTGGCAGGCGAGGTACGTCGGGGCGCGTGATGCGGTGCACGAACGTGACCGGATCCAGCGGGTCCGCGACGGCCGGCTGTAGTGGCTGTTGTGGCGGATCGTGGCGATCAGGTTCGTCGCCTCGCCGTGCAGCGCCTGGTTGGCGGCGCAGATCCGGTCGCCGCCGCGGATCCGCTTCAGCGCCCACGGCTGTCCGCCGGTGGGCGACGCCGGCAGCGCGTCGTGGGCGCGCTCCTTGCCCCAGGTGAGCGCGAAGCCGGTGTTGAGGATCCCGCCCGGATAGAGCGTCGTGATCGTGCTGTCGATCACCGAGAGCGGCGTGATCGCCGCCAGGTGTGGCGGGTCGGTGGCGCCCACGAACAGCTGGGAGATGCCGCCGTAGGAGATGCCGGTCATCCCCACGCGGTGGCCGAGCACCCACGGCTGCCGGGCGACGGTCTCGATCACGTCGTAGCCGTCGAGGCTCTGCAGGCGCTCGAAGTAGTCGTACGCCCCGCCGGAGCAGCCGGTGCCGCGCATGTTGACGTCGACGACGGCGAACCCGAGCAGGTTGGCGATCGGGCTGATGCCGCTCTCGGCCCCGGCGGGATTCGGCGTACCCGTAGCCCGAGTACTCCACGAGCGTCGGGTACGGCCCCGGCCCGGCCGGCAGACGGACGTCGATCGCCAGACGAGTCCCGTCGCGCGTGCGCAGGTATCCGTAGCCGCCTCGTCGGCAGCCGCTGGGCGTAGCCGCTGATGGTGCGGCGGAGCGTCGCGGCCGGTGAAGACCGTCAGCGCGGTCGACCGGAGCGCTCCGGCGCGCACGCGGTAGCCCCGGCCGGGAGCCACCTGCCGGAACAGGACCCCGCCCTGGGCGTCGCCGGCCTTGATCGCGACGGTGCGCCCGTGCCGGTCGAGCAGCCGCGCCTGGGCGCGGACGCGCAGGCCCGTGGCATAGACCTGATCGGCGCTGCCATGGGCGACGAGCGCGGCCGCGGCCCGGGCCGCGCCGGCCAGTGATGCCAGCGCCAGCAGCGCCGCGCAGATCAATCCCGTCCTCACGAGGAGCGGGAGCCTACCGGCGTCAGCGACCGACGGTGCGCACGAGCGTCCGCGCCCGGAGCGGCACCGAGGACAGCGTCTCGCGCACCTGGGAGAGCCCGGCCCGCAGCTCCGGGTCACCGACCTCGACCGGGAGCATCGAGTCCTGCAGCTCGGCGATCGACTGATCGGCGTCGTGGGCGGCATCGACCGCCCGCTCGATCAGCGCCTGGACGCTCTGCGACTGCACGCCCGGCGAATGCGGGTCGAACGTCCGCCCGCGGATGTTGGAGCGGCTCGCGAACTCGCTGTAGGTCCGCCGCGCACGGCCGTACGCGGACTGCACGGGGCGGAAGAGCTGCTCCTCGAGCACGTCGGCGGTGTCGCTCGTCGAGCTGCTCGTAGGCCTCGCCGAGAGCGGCCAGGGACTCGGCGATCTGCTCGATCGCGACCGCGAGGTCACCCAGGACCTGCTCTCTGCCCTCTGCCGTCGTGTACGCCATTCTCGATTCAGAGTAGTGCGCAGAAACCTCGGAATGCTGAGGTTCTGGTTAAGCGTTGGTGGCGGAGAAGCTCCCCAGCAGCCGCTGCGCGGCGGTCCGGTCCCCGATCGATGCTCAGCGACCCGGTCGCGATCGCGTCATCGAGCGCGCGGCCGTGCCAGAGCACGGCGACGAGCGTGCCGGGATCGGTGGCGATCGTCGCCACCGCGCCGTCGGCCGTCCCCTGGCGCGCGGCGAGCCGGCGGTCGCCGATCCGGATCGCGAAGGGCCTGTCGTCGAGGCGCAGCTCGTAGGCGGCATCGATGTCTCCGGCGCCGGCCGGGTCGAACATCGTCTGCAGTGCGACGATCGCCGCGTCTGCGCTGAGCGGCGGCGCGTCGACGGGCAGCGCCGTCTGGCTGCCCCACCGGCCGAGGGCGTGCAGCGCGGGCTCCAGCTCTCGTCCCCACGCGGTCAAGTCATACAGGCGTGCGGCCGCCGGCGGGGGCACCGTGCGCCGCGCCACGACCCCGGCGGCCTCGAGTTCGCGCAGCCGCTGGGAGAGCACATCGGCGCTGATGCCGGGCAGGCCGGCACGCAGGTCGGTGAACCGCTTGGGCCCGAGGACGAGCTCGCGGACGACGAGCAGCGTCCACCGCTCGCCGACGAGGTCGAGGGCGCGGGCGATCCCGCACGAGTCTCCGTAGTTGCGCTTGCGCTCCGGGATGGTCCCAGTATAGTCGCTTTTTCCAACTATGTACTTGGAAATTCCAACTAAGGAGGGAGAATGTACGCGCAACCCATCGTCTCCGGCACCGGATGGGCCCAGGCGATCAAGCGGTTCCGTGAGTACGAGCCGGTGGCGCCACGATGACGCGCATCGACTCATATCCCCCGGGCGTCCCGTGCTGGCTGGACTCGATCACCGACGACCTGCCCGCCGCCGTGCGCTTCTATGGCGACCTCTTCGGCTGGGAGTTCGCCGGGCCTGGCCCAACGCCAGGGGACCCGCCCGGCGAGTACGTCGTGGCGCGCGTCTGCGAGCGCGACGTCGCGGGCGTCGGGCGTCTTGGTGGCGGCGTGCCCTCTCCCCCTGCGGACTGGACCACCTACGTGGCGGTGGCAAGCGCGGACGCGGCGGCCGACGACGCCCGGGCCGCCGGCGGCACGGTGCTGCTCGAGCCCGTCGATGCCGCGCCCGCCGGTCGGATGGCGGTCGTCGCCGACCCGGCGGGCGCCGCGCTCGGCCTGTGGCAAGCCGGCGAACGGGCCGGGGCGCAGTTGGTCAACGCCCCCTCGGCGTGGGCGATGAGCCTGCTCACCACGCCTGACCCGGACGGCGCACAGGCGTTCTACGGCCGGCTATTCGGCTGGGAGGCGGAGCCCTTCCCCGACGGTGGACCGGGCGTCTCGCTGTTTCGCCGGCCCGGATACGTCGGCGGCGAGCCCGAGCAGCCGGTCCCCCGCGACGTGGTGGCGGCGATGATGGCCCTGCCGGTCCGATCAGGTCCGGCCTCCTGGAACGTCGACTTCTGGATCGCCGACGCCGACCAGGCAGCCGCGGAGCACCCGGTCTCGGTGGCAGCGTGATCGCCGCGCCCGATGACGCCCCGCCGTTTCGGCGCGCCGTGCTCGCCGCTCCCGACGGAGCGACGTTCTCGGTCAGCGAGCTTCGGCTTCCGGCCTGAGACGCGTCACCGCCGGGCGCCGCGAGTCCGACACCCGCCAGCACAGCCCGGCGGTGGCGAGCGCCACGATCGCCACCGCCGGCCAGGCGCCGATCACCCGGCCGAGGAGGTGGGAGACGGCAAAGGCCACCAGGCCGGCGACGGTCAGCCACAGCGCCACCCGCCGCCCGTCGCGGCGCAGCCACACGGCGATGCAGCACAGGCCGCACAGAGCCAGCACGATCCCGCCCAGCGGCCGCGAGCCGCTGGCCACGGCGACGGCGAACCCGGCGACCAGTCCGATGGCCGCGATCGGGGCTGTGGGCGCCCGCTCCAGGAGGTCTGACACACATCGATGATCCCACACCGCCGGAGTGGGTAGCGTGTCCGGCCAGAGCCACCGCGACCAGGAGCTGAGAATGGGTTTCGACCAGTACCACGAGCCGCCCGACGAGCTGCCGGCGGAGACCCGGACGTTCGCTCGGCTGTGCGCGTCGCTGACCGAGGAGGCCGAGGCGATCGGCTGGTACGAGCAGCGGATCGCGATCGAGAAGGACCCCGAGGCGGTCGCGGTCATGACGCGACGCCGTCGGCGAGGAGTACAAGCACTTCAGCATGGACCTCGAGTTCCTTCTGCGCCGCACCCCCGTCTGGCGCGAGATCGCCCAGGGCATCCTGTTCCAGCCGGGCGATATCGTCGAGCACGGCGAGGCCGCCGAGGAGGAGGCCAGCGAGGGCAACGGCGGCGGCGGCTATGCCGACGACGGCACCGGCTCGCTGGGGATCGGCAGCCTACGGAGGGCCGTGGGATGAGCAACCATCTGCTTCGCTCTCACGCCCCGATCAGCGACGGCAACTGGAAGCTGCTCGACGACGAGGCGCGTGAGCGCCTCGGCGCGGCGCTCGCCGCCCGCAAGCTCGTCGACTTCCTCGGGCCGTTCGGCTGGGAGTACTCGGCCACCAACCTCGGCCGGGTCACCGACGTGGCGGCCGCGCCCTGCGAGGGGATCACCGCGCTGCAGCGTCGCGTGCTGCCGCTGGCCGAGCTGCGCGCCGATTTCGCGATCTCCCGCGCGGAGCTGCGCGATGACGACCGCGGTGCCGAGGACGCGGATCTGGAGCCGCTGGACGCCGCCGCCCACCGGATGGCCATCGCCGAGAACAAGTCGGTGTTCCACGGCTGGCCAGAGGCGGGGATCGTCGGCCTGTCGGAGGCCTCGCCCCATCAGGGGCTGACGCTCGGCGAGGAGGCCGACAGCTATCCGCGGCCGGTCGCCCGAGCCGTCGAGCAGCTCCTGCAGGCGGGGATCGGCGGTCCGTATGCGCTGGCCCTGGGCAGCGACGAGTTCACCCGCGTGTCCGAGACCGCCGAGCACGGCGGCTACCCGCTGCGCGACCACCTGCACAAGATCCTCGATGGTCCCGTCCTGTGGGCGCCCGGCGTGTTGGGCGCGGTCGTGCTCTCACAGCGCGGCGGCGACTTCCTGCTCGAGTCCGGTCAGGATCTCTCGATCGGTTACCTGGACCACGACCGCGAGGTCGTGAACCTCTACCTCGAGCAGAGCTTCAGCTTCCACGTGGCGACCCCGGAGGCCGCCGTACCCCTCCACGCCTGACGCCTACAGGTCCCGCCAGCTGAACCGGGGATCGTAGCCGAGCACGGAGCGCGCCTTGCTGATGTCGAGCAGGGTGTCGTTTCCGGTGACCGTGTCGGCGACCGGCACATCCGGAAACACCGCTGCCATCAACTCGCGGCTCGGCATCTCCATGACGGTGTCGGCGGCGGCGATGATGAAGCTGTCGGCTCCCTGGATGTCGGAGGCCAGCGCCGCGCGGACGCTCTGTGCGACGTGGCTCTCATCGACATAGCCCCACAGGTTCCACTTGCGGGCGTGCGGATCGCCCTCCCACGCGGCGAAGCGCTCATAGTCGGAGCGGACCATCACGTTGGAGAAGCGCAGGCCGATGATCGGGATGCCGCTCCAGCGGTTGACCGTACGCGCCAGTTCCTCGCCGACCACCTTGGAGAGCGCATAGCTGGTCTCAGGGCGCACGTGCGCCTCGTCGACCGGCGCGTAGTCGGGCGGGCGGTCGAACGGCAGCCCGAGCGTCGTCTCGCTTGACGCCCACACGACCTTCTGCAGCCCCAGCCGCTGCGCGGCCGAGAACACGGCATACGTGCTGTTGGCGTTGACGTCGAAGATGTGCGCGGCCGTCGAGTGCGCGGGCGACGGGATCGCCGCCAGATGCACGACGGCCTCGATCCCGGGCAGCGTGTCGCCACCCGACAGCCCCTCCAGCGCCTGGCCGAAGTCGGTCACGTCGGCGCGCAGGAAGGGGATCGGGTCTTCGGGGTGGTTGGACTCCGGCGCGCCCACCAGGTCGATGTTGAGCACTTCGTGCCCGTGCTCGTAAAGGTCGCGGATCACGACACGCCCGGCCTTGCCGCTTCCGCCGGTGACGGCGATCTTGGTCATGCCCCTAGCTGTATCAGGTTTGCCGCCGCGCTTGGACGGGGTAAGCCTGCGGTTATGGCGAACCTTCCCTCCCTACCTTCCCCCAGCCTTCCGTCGCTGCCCTCGCCGCCGGATCCGTCGGGCCTCATCCCCTCACGCGAGCGGCTGCCGTCCCTCGCCGGCCAAGTCGCTCAGGACGCGTCGCTCGCCGCTCTGCTCGGCGGGAACCTGTTCGGGCGGGTGGCGATGCATCCGGCGCTCGCCGGTGTCGCCGACAAGGCCGAGCGCGGCAAGGTCCTCAACCAGGCGTGGCGTCGCTACGGCTCGGTCAACTCGCTCGCGTTGGCCGGCCTGGTCGCCGGCTGGGCTTCGGCCCGCAAGGACGAGCACGGGCCGCTGTGGACGAGCCGGCGGCGCAGGACGCTCGTGGCGGCGAAGGACGTGGCCGTCGGCGCCGTCGTCGTCTCCGGCGTGGCCTCCGCCGTCGGCGGGATCGGCTTCGCCCAGCAGGCGCCCGACGGCGCTGTGCCGATGGACAGCGGCTCAGAGCCGGCGGCCGAAACACCCCGACGGGCCGCCAAGCTCAAGCGCGCGGTCAACCTTCTCGCGGGCGTCAACCTGGCAGCCGAGCTCTCGCTCGTCGCCATCAACGGGCTGCTGGCCCGCAGCACCTCGCGCCGCCTGCTCGCCCGCTGATCAGCCGCCGATCCGCTCGGCGAGGATCGCGAGCACGCTCGGCCACGCCTGCGCGAAGTCGTCGCGATCCTCCGCGGTGGGAACCCCCCGTTGCTCGAGGCGCAGCTCGGTGAAACGCTTCGGCGCGCCGAAACTGATCGCCATAGAATCCGTCCCCGCGAGATGAGCATCACCCAGGACGCCACCCGGACCGTTATCGCCGCCACCCAGGCTCACGCCCGTGAGCTCGGCCTGCTCATCAGCGTGGCCGTCGTCGACGGCGGTGGCCTGCTGAAGGGCCTGGACCGGATGGACGGCGCTCCGCCGCTGAGCGCCCAGATCGCGGAGGCCAAGGCCCAGGGGGCGGCCGTCTGGCACCGCGACGGCCATGCGCTCGCCGAGGTCGCGCAGGACCGTCCGGCGTTCGTCTCGGCCGTCAGCCAGATGACCCGGCTGCCGCTCATCGCCGGCGCCGGCTCGCTGGTGATCCGCGACCGGGACGGGAACGTCCTCGGCGCGGTCGGCGTCAGCGGCGGCCTGCCCGACGAGGACCGCGCCTGCGCCGAGGCCGGGCTCGCCGCGCTCGGCGGCTGACGAACGACGTGGGCGAGATCGTCGGTCTCGGCGCCCGTGAGCTGCTTGAGGCCTTCCGCGCCCGGCGGCTCTCCCCGGTCGAGGTGTTCGACGCCCATGCCGCTCGGATCGCCGAGGTTGACGGCGAGCTGGGGGCGTTTCACGCGCTCTGCCTGGAGCGCGCCGCCGACGAGGCTCGCCGCGCCGAGCACGCGTATCGCGACGGAGCACGGCCGAGACCGCTCGAAGGGCTTCCGTTCGCCGCCAAGGACATCTTCGACACCGCCGGCGTGCCCACCGGCTATGGCTCGGCGATGTTCGCCGGGCACGTGCCGGCGGCCGACGCCGCGGCGGTCGCCTGCCTGCGGGTGGCCGGCGCGATCCTCGTCGGCAAGACGGCCACACACGAGTTCGCGTGGGGGATCACGTCGGTCAACCCCCAGGTCGGCACGCCGCGCAACCCCGTCGACCCGCGGCGCGTCGCCGGCGGCTCCAGCGGGGGCTCCGCCGTCGCTCTCGCCAGCCACCAGGTCCCGTTCGCGCTGGGATCCGACACCGGCGGCTCGGTGCGGATCCCATCGAGCTTCTGTGGCACCGCCGGACTGAAACCGACCTTCCAGGCGATCCCGCGCGACGGCGTCTGGCCGCTGGCGGCATCCCTGGACCATGTCGGCGCGATGGCGCGCACGGCGGGCGACCTGGCGCCGTGGCTCGTCGAGCTGTACGGGCTTCGTCCGGCCGCCCCGGCGGCCCCCGCGCGCATCGGCGTCTGCCCCGACCTGCATCTCGTGCCGCTCGCCGCAGACGTGCAGGCGGTCTACGACGACGCCGTCACTGCGCTCGGCGAGATCGCCGGGGGGGTGACCGCGGTGGCGTTCCCCGGCGCCGATCGTCTCCGCCCGATATTCGCCACCGTCCAGGGTTCCGAGGCGGTCATCTCGCATCGGCGGGCCGGGCTGTTCCCGGCGCGCGCGGCCGAGTACGGAGACGACGTGCGCGGCCGGCTCGAGGACGCCTCGTCGATCACCCTCGAGCAGTACGCCGACGCGACCGCGGAGCGCCTAACCCTCGAACGCAGCTGTGCGATCACGTTCGAGCAGGTGGATGTGGTGATCACGCCGATCACCGCCGTGCCCCCCTCCCTGATCGAGGATCCCGACGAGGTGGAGCACCTCGGCCGGCGGATGTCGCTGCGCGACTGCGTGCTGCCCTACACCGTTGCGCAGGACCTGTTCGGCCTCCCGGCGTGCGCGGTTGTGGCGGGCCGCGACGGCTCGGGCCTGCCCGTCGGCGTGCAGCTGTGGGGCCCGCGGGGCAGCGACGGCCTGGTCGTGCAGGTGGCCGCCGCCCTGGAGTCGGCGCTCGGCGTCACGACCGCCGTGCCCTGAGGCAGATCGGCCATCGGCAGCTGGGGGCGAGCCGCAGGAGCCTGGCTCTGTAAGCGGACGGCAAGGCCGCGGCAAACCCCGGTCAATGGAGCGGCAAGGCGCGAGGCTCGTTCGACGGCATCCGCGTCATTTCGGTGGCCGATGCACTCGACAGCGATGGCGAGGAGTCAACGCTCGCGAGCCAGGTCCGCGGACCTTCAACGAGCTCCAGCTGCGCGACCTTCATGCGCAGCCTGCCGAGCCCGATCCGGCTCGAACTCCAGACGCCGGACATCGGCCGCCGCTTCTGCCGTGCCGTCACGACGCTCGACGCCATCGCCCCATAGAAGAACCGCTCCCCGCTGACGCGGAGAGCGGTTCGAATACTTTGCAAGGTGGACGCGGACGCAAAGCCCATCTGCGCGAGCTCGGCATGAGTGATCGGGCGATCGCCCGATCGATCGGTGTGGATGACAAGACGGTCGCCAAGAGCCTGCGCGTACGCGGCGGCACAGAACAACGGCGCGAGGTCAGCCCTCCTGCCTTCTCTGAACCTCATCAGCCCGGCTGATGCACACGGCGGAGCGCGAGCTCCCCGCCGCTGACGTCGTCGAGCCGAACCGCCGGATCAGCCGCCCGGACGGACGGCCTGCGAGTCCTTGATGCGGCCATGTCGATCGTGAAGGATGATCTCCCAATCACCGTGGGCGCGGGCGTGCTCCAGGTCCGCGCCGGTGGCCGCCTTCTTGGTCGGGAACTCTCCCTGCGGCTCACTGTGCTCGTGCTTGTGGGTCCATTTCCCGCGGTGAGGCACGACGTGGACGAAGTGCGCCCTGGCGCGCAGGCGCTCGACCGTCCGCTGCGCGACTTCGGTGCTGGAGCGCGGGTTCTGCCCGGTGACGAGGTTTCCGTCGACGATCGAGAACGGCTGCCACCTGCGCGGTGGCGACGGTGCCGCCGGCCTCACGCAGCCTGTCTTCGAGGAGCCACGGCGCGCTCCCGGCGAGCCCGGCCTGGGTTTCCTCTTCGTTGGTGAATGCCGACAGCGCGCGACCGCTGAATGCCCACGACCCGTCGTCGCGCTCGGCGCTCAGCAGCGCCGCGGGACCATGGCACACGGCCGCGATGACCTTGTCGTCGTCGAGCATCGTGATGAGCATTCGCCCGAGCTCGGGCGACGCGGCCAGGTCCTCCATCGGCCCGTGACCTCCCGGCACGAACACGCCTTCGAAATCAGCCGGGGAGATGTCCTCCAACGCCGCAGGAGCGGCGAGCATGTCACTGAGAGCATCCAGCGCGGCGCGTAGCTCCGCCGCACGGTCTTCTCCGCCGGCCCCGTCCGCAGAGAGACTGGCTTCGTCCACCGTCGGCGCGACGCCGCCGGGCGTCGCGACCGTCATGTCGACGCCGGCGTCGCCGAACACCCGCATCGGCTCGACGAACTCCTCGGCCCAGAACCCCGTCGGATGACTCGTGCCATCGGCGAGTGTCCACGTATCTGCGCCAGTCAAGGTCACCAGCAGCCTCGGCCGCTCCTCGTCGCTTGTCCGGGTTGTCCGAGCGCTGCTCATCACCTTGCTGCATTGCCCTCACCTCAGCTCGGCCATCACGGCCGCCGTGATCGCCCGGGCGCTCGCCGGCACGCCCCGCCCGTCGACTGGCGGCGGCGTAAGTGCCCGGTACAGCTTGTCCTCCGTGTTCGGAACGCCCGGCGTTGCAAACGGTTACTCGGCATCAGTGCTAGGCGATGAGCGTGCCCGCGCAAGCCGGTGCGAACGGGCAGCAACGACCTTGTCGTCCTCCGGCTGGGGCCTAGCGGTCCCAGGCATATGACAATCACATCGCTGGGGAGTCGGTCGGGACGACCGGCTCGTCCTCGGCGGCGTCCAGTAGCCGATCGGCATATGAGACCCGCGAGCGAGACGTACCGTTCGCTGATAGGTGGTAGAAGGCAGCCGATCGAGAACGGGCGAAGGCGGTTGAGACGAGTCCGCAAAGCGGTGTCGCTGGGGATGACGCCGATCGCGTAGTTCGTGTCGGGCGGTGACGGCGCAGAGAGTTCGATGGTGTCTTTGCGCTAGCTGTGGTCGCCGAGTCTGGCGATCAGTTCGAGCATTGCGTCAAGCGCGGCTTGGAGCGGTTTGGTGTCGCGTTCGATCTGACTGAGCAGCAGGCCGCCTTGTAACGCGGCCAGCAGGGCGAGCGCGAGGGTGTCTGGGTCGGTGTCGGGGGCGAGCCGGCGGCGTGCATGCATCTCTCGAAGGCCGCTGTGGATGGCCGCTTCCCAGCGCTTGAAGCCGTCGGCGACCTGAGCTCTGGCTTCGGGATCGGTTTCGGCGAGTTCACTTCCGAGCGAGCCGATGGGGCAGCCGCCGCTGCAGTTGAGCTGCCGTTGATGCTCGATCACCCAGTCACGCCAGGCGCGCAGGCCGCCCAAGCTGCTGAGATCAAACGTCTTCTGTCCATCGACGATGGTGTCCGCCTGGTGCTCTATGACGGCTCGGACCAAGGCTGGCTTGTCGTCGAAGTAGTGGTAGAGCTGTGAGCTTGAGACGTCCGCCGCAACTCGGACGTCTTCGATCGTCGTGTGGGCGACCCCTTGCTCGAAGATCAAATCGGCCGCCGCGTTCACGATGCGCTGGCGAGTTTGTTGACCCTTGCGCGTCAGCGGGCGAGGAGAGGGACTAGCCGTGCTCATGGGTACCCACTCTATCGCGAATTGGATCGTGTGATCCAATAGCTGTTAGAGTGGAACGTCCGATCCATTCTCAGGGTCGCGACACCCCCCGAGAGGAGAACACCGAGCCATGGCACTTAAAGGCAAGACCGCACTGATCACCGGCGGCACATCGGGCATCGGCCGCGCAGTCGCACAGCGCCTCGCTAGCGACGGCGCTGAGGTGATCATCAGCGGCCGAGACGAGGGCCGGGGCCGCGAGGTCGTGCAGGCGATCGAGGCCGCCGGCGGCACCGCACGGTTCATCGCCGCTGACCTCGCCAGCTTCGGTGATGTCAGACGCCTTGCCGCGGCGGCACGCGACGTCGATGTGCTGGTCAACAACGCCGGCGTCTTCCCCGGCGGCCCGACCGACCAGACGACCGAAGAGGCGTTCGACCTCACCTTCGATGTCAATGTCAAAGCGCCGTTCTTCCTGACTGCGGCGATCGCGCCGTACATGGCGCGAAAGGGCGGCGGCTCGATCATCAACATCTCAACCATGGCCGCGACCATCGGCATGAACGGCTTAGCGACCTACGGTGCGTCCAAAGCCGCGGTTGAATCACTCACCAAGGCCTGGACCGCCGAATACGCCGCTCAGGGCGTCCGCGTCAACACCGTCGCTCCCGGACCAACCCGCACCCCGGCCAGCGCCGCGATGGGCGAGATGTTCGATGTCCTTGCGTCAAGCACGCCGGCCGGGCACGGCGCCACCCCGGACGAGATCGCCGGCGCTGTCAGCTTCCTCGCTTCTGACGACGCGAGTTTCGTCTACGGGGCAATCCTGCCCGCCGACGGCGGCCGGGTCGCCGTCTGACTCCCGAACGCCCTGACTTCTCGATCGCGGACGGCAGCACATGATTGTCATCGCCACCCCCACTACGCGCCTCGGGTCCGTCCTGGGCTCGCCAAATCCAGGGCCCGGCACGCCCTCGAGCCGTTCGCCCGTTGCAGCGGCCGACCAGCTCCCTGGCAACCCGCATTTGCGTCATTCCTTCGAGCGAACGCCGCGAAGCTTCGCCCTGTAAAACGCCTGCAGCGGAGCGAAAGTCTCAGACTTTCGCACCCGCTGCAACCAGTGGAGACGGCGGGAATTGAACCCGCGTCCGCGGTCGCGTAAAAGATGGCGTCTACGAGCGTATCCGGCGCTCTGATCTCGTCCCCCACTCGCCACGCCGGCGGGGTTGTGGGCGACCAGCTCCAAAAAATGTCCCCCGATCGGCCGGAGCGAGCCTCACCGGGTAAGCCTGCTATGTGATCCTGGCTGCTCCGCCGCAGGCGAGCCGGAGGCCAGGACGCTCACGGCTTAGTGCTAGTGACTAAGCGGCGAGCGCGTACTCGTGAGAGTCCGCACTTATTGTTTTCCCGGGTGTTTTACGAGGCCGCCCGGGACCTCGACTCGCAACCATCCCCACGAACCGACCACGTCGAAGCCTGTCGTCCCCGTGAGGTATGTCCTCTCATTATAGGCACCGGCGGGCCCGTCGGTAAGACCTTGGTAAGCGCGGTCGCGCGCCTGCGAGAATCACTGACAGCCCATGGATCACATCCCACCCACGCTGCCGGAGCCCGTCCCGGAGCGGCCGAAGGGCTTTGGGCCGATCTCCGGGCTCGAGCAGCCGTTTGATCGGCCTCGCCACACCGGCACCGGCCCGCGCGAGCCGCGGCCCCCGCGCGAGCACGACTCGTTCTTCCGGCGCCGCGTCGCCCCGCTGGGCGCGGCGCTGATCGCGCTGCTGGCCAAGCTCAAGGCGGTCCTGCTGATCCTCGGGCAGGTGAAGCTGCTGGCCACCGCGGGCACGATGCTCGTCTCCGTCGTTGCCTACGCGACGATCTGGGGCTTCTCGTTCGCCCTGGGCTTCGTGGTCCTGCTGCTCGTGCACGAGATGGGGCACGTGATCGCGCTGCGCCGCGAGGGGATCAAGGCCAGCGCGCCCATGTTCATTCCGTTCATGGGAGCCTTGATCACGGCGCGCTCGCTCGGCGAGGACGCGCTGGCCGAGGCGCGGGTCGGGCTAGCCGGCCCGATCCTCGGCAGCGTCGGCGCGGCCGTGTGCGCCGTGATCTGGCAGATCACGGGGCACGATTACTGGCGCGCGCTGGCGTTCACGGGCTTCTTTTTGAACCTGTTCAACCTGCTGCCGGTCGTGCCGCTCGACGGCGGCAGGGCGATGGCCGCGATGGCGCCGTGGATGTGGTTCGCCGGCTTCGCCGGGATGATCGCGCTGGCCGTGATCTTCCCCAACCCGATCATCCTCATCATCATCGTGTTCGCGGGCTTCGAGACCTGGAAGCGCTGGAAGCAGCGCCGCGCGGGAGGCACCGAGCAGGAGGCCTATTACCGCGTCAGCCCCCGCAACCGGGCGCTCGTGGCGCTCACCTACCTCACGCTGGTCGCGCTGCTCGTGATCGGCATGGACGCCGCACACCTGCCGCGCGCGCTGGGGTGAGCACCGCCGCACACGAAGGCGGCTGCCTCTGTGGCGCCGTCCGCTACCGGATCGAGGGCCCGCTGCGTGACGTCGTCGTCTGCCACTGCAGCCGCTGCCGACGCAGCCACGGTCACGTCGCGGCCTATTCGGACTGCGCGACCGCCGCCCTGGCGATCGCCGACGACACGTCGCTGCGCTGGTATGAGGCCGACGAGCGACGGCGGGGATTCTGCTCGCGCTGCGGGGCCAGCCTCTTCTGGCAGCGCGATGACGAACCGGAGATGACGGCGGTCGCTGCCGGCACGCTGGATCCGCCCACGGGCCTGCGCACGGTCGCCCACATCTTCACCGCCACGCCAGGCGACTACTACGCGTCAGCCGGCGAGGGCGAGCGCTTCGAGCAGGGCCTGCCGTAGCTCCCTAGCGCAGGTACCCGGTGTCCTGCTCGTCGGGGGGCGTTCCACCGCCACGAGGGCCGCCTCCGAACGCGTCACGGAACGTGTAGGCGATCGACAGCACAAGCCCGAGGATCCCCAGCACGAACAGGATCGTTCCGACCGTCTGGAGGTCGACGCCGCTCACGTGGGCGGTCACGGCCCATTTGAGAATCGCGCCGACGGCGATCAGCAGGATGGAGCTCCCGATGGTCATCAATCAGGTACTACCCGGCTGACCCACCACTGAAAAGGAGCTCACCGGCCGGCCTCACGCAGTTCGCGCTGGACGTCGCGAGCCATGTCGCGCTTACGAATCGACTCGCGCTTGTCATACAGGTCCTTGCCCTTGGCCAGGGCGATCTCGACCTTGGCCCGCGAGCCCGGCCCGGAGAAGTACATGCGCGTGGGCACGAGCGTCAGTCCGCGCTCGTGCGTGCGCCCGGTCAGGCCCTCGATCTCGCGCTTGTGCAACAGCAGTTTGCGCGGGCGCTCGGGATCGTGGTTGGCCCGCGAGGCCGGTCCGTACGGCGGGATATAGACGCCGTACAGCCACACCTCGCCGTCATTGACGGTGGCGTAGGAATCCTTGAGCTGGGCCTTGCCCTCGCGCAGCGACTTGACCTCGGTGCCGGTGAGCACGATCCCCGCCTCGTAGCGCTCGAGCAGGTTGTAGCGATACGACGCCTGCCGGTTGCTGGCGACGTCGCCGGACGCGACTTTTCTCTTCGTTCCCTTAGCCATCAACGCTCATTTCCGAAGGCAGGAGATCCACCCTACCCCGCGGCGCATCGATCCGCCCCACCCGCACCTCGACTGGGTCGCCGAGCCGCAGCATGCCCCCGCTGCGCGTGCCGACCAACATCGTCGCCTGCTCGTTGAGCTCCCACCAGTCCCCCCGCAGCCGGCGGACGGGCAGCATCCCCTCGAACTGGCCCCGGTCGCCGAAGGCAACGAACGCGCCCGCGCCGATCAGGCCGACCACCTCGCCGGTGAACAGCCGGTCGCGCTCCCCGGCCGTCACGAGCTCCCGCTCGAGCAGGAAACACGACGCGACATCGTCGGCGTCACGCTCGATCGTCATCGCCTCACGTTCGCGCGTGGAGCACCACGGACCGGCGGTCTGAACCCACGAGGCGTCCGGTGCCGGCTCGCCGGCGACCGCCGACAGCAGTCCCCGATGGCAGATGAGGTCCGGATAGCGGCGGATCGGGGAGGTGAAGTGGCAATAGCGCGGGGACGCCAGGCCGGCGTGGCCGCGGTTGCGCGCGTCGTAGTAGGCCTGCTTGAGCGAGCGCAGGATGAGGCTGTTGAGCGCCCGCGCCCCGTGGCCATTCCTGGCCACCCAGCCGGCGACCGCGACGGACGCCTCGCCGATGATCTCCGCCGCCTGCTGGGGCGTGAGCGGTCCCGAGGGCACGGGCGGCGTCGGCACGCCCAGGGACGCCAGCTGCTCGATCAGCCGCTCGACCGCCATCGAGTCGGGACGCTCGTGGACGCGGTACAGCGTCGGGATCCGGTGCTCCTCGAGGAACGCAGCGACCTGCTCGTTGGCGGCGATCATCAGGTGCTCGATCAGTCGATGCGACTCGGTCTGCTGCGACAGCTCGGCGCCGACGACGTGTCCCTCACGGTCGAACTGAAACGAGGCCTCGGCTGAATCCAGGACGAGCGCCGAGCGACCGGCACGCAGCGCCCCCAGCGCCGCGGCGGCCGCACGCGCCGCTTCCAACGGCGCACCCCACGGCTCGGAGGCCCCCTCCAGGCCCGCGAACAGGCGGTCGACCTGGTCGTAGTCCAACCGCTCGTCGGAGTGGATCACCGATCGGTACATCGCGGCCTGGCGCACGCCGCGTGCGGAGATCGTCATCTCCACCGTCACCGTCGCCCGGTCGGCGCCCGGAACGAGCGAGCAGGCATCGCTCGAGAGCTCGGGCGGGAGCATCGGCTCAACCGCGGCGGGCACGTACACGCTCGTCGCCCGCCGGTAGGCGTCGCGGTCGATCGCCGAGCGCGGCGTGACGTAGGCGGCGACGTCGGCGATGTGCACCCACACGCGCCATGCCGCCTCGCCGACGATCGCCTCGGCGGAGATCGCGTCGTCGAAGTCACGGGCGGTCACCGGGTCGATGGTGAACGTCGCCAGCGAGCGCAGGTCGCGGCGCCCCTCCAGCGTGACCGGCACGGCCGCCCCTTCCCGAGCGGCGCGCTGCACCGCCGGATCAAAGCGCCGCCGCAGGCCCCGGTCGAGCATCAGCGCCTCGATCACGTCGCGCGCCACATCGGGCCGGCCGAGCCGGCGCTCGATCGTCGCCCTCCGCCCTCCGCCGCCCTTCCCGCGGGCGCCGCTGCGCGGCGGCCCGAGCAGCACCAGGTCGCCCACGTCGTAGCGCTTGTCGCGGCTGACCGCGACTCGGGGACCGGGAGCGAAGAACGGCTCGGCGACGAGGAACTTGCCCTGGCGGGCGAGGACGGCGACGCGCGAGCCGCCGACCGAAGCGCTCACCGCACCTCGGCGGCGACCGTCTTCTCGGCCGTCGTCAGCGCGGTGTCGGCGCGCGAGTGGGGCGCCGTGAAAGCGTAGATGTTGGGCTTGATCCCGGGGCCCTGCCGGACGCCGCCACCGCCGAGGTTACGGCCCGACGGGGTGAAGTACTCGCCGATCGTGAAGTCCAGCGCGCCGCCGTTGGACAGCGGCTGGATCTCCTGAAAGACCCCCTTGCCGTAGGTGCGGGTGCCCACGACCTTGGCCCGGCCCCGGTCCTGGAGCGCGCCGGTGACGATCTCCGCCGCCGATGCCGTGTTGTGGTCCACGAGCACGACGAGCGGGATGCTGATCGGAATCGCATGGCCCTTGGCCATGTAGACCTGACGCGGCTGGCTGCGCCCGTCGGTGGAGACGATCGTCCCGTCGGGGATGAAGATGCTGGCCACGTTGACGCCCTCCTCGAGCAGGCCGCCGCCGTTCGCGCGCAGGTCGAGAATCAGCGCCTTGGCGCCCTGATGGAGCACCCGGTCCACCTGGACGCGGACCTCGTCGCCCGAGCCCTGGGTGAAGCTCGTCAGGTCGACGTATCCGAGCTTGGTGCCCTTGAAGGTGAGAATCCGGCTCCCGGCCACGGGCTGCGCGATCGTGGCCCGCACGATCGTGACCTGACGCCGGCGTGTGCCGTGCTGGACGGTGAGCGTCACCCGGGTCCCGGCGCGACCCCTGATCAGACCGGACGAGAACCCCTGCGATCGGTTGGCCAGCGACGTCGAGCCCACGCGGGTGATGAGGTCGCCGGCGGTGAGCCCGGCCTTGGCGGCCGGGGAGTGGCCGATCACCTCCTGGACGAGCAAGCCACGGGTCTGGCCGCGGGTTCGACGCCGATCCCGCTCAGCTGCGGATTGGTCTCGTTCTGGAAGGAGTGATAGTCCGACGCGTCGTAGTAGTGCGAGTACGGGTCGCCGAGCGATGCCACCGCCGCCGCCAGGCCCTTGTTGATCAGGTCCGAGCGGTTGATCTTGCGGTAGTAGTCCTTGGACAGGAGCCCCACCACCCGGTCGACCAGCTGATCTGAGGCGCTCTGCGAGGTGAATGCGCTGCGCAGAGGTCCCGGCAGCCAGCTGGGATGTCCGCCGAACCACAGGCCCACGGCCAGCAGGACCAGGGTGGCAAGCACGAGCGCCGCGACGCGCGGACTGCGGGGACGAGGCGCGAACATGGCTGGTTCCAGGGTAGCCGGGTGTCCTGCGCCGGGCCATCAGCGGTGCGTCGCGGCTCGGGCGGCTGGCCACGGTGACCGCCGAGAGAGCGCAGACGCCCGCCGAGGCGGTGGCGCTGGTGGGACTGGCGATCGAGCATGTCTTCGCGGCCGCGCTGGGTGTGCCCGCGGACCAGTCGACGACCACTGGTGGCCGCGCCGGAGCCGATCGTCTAGACGCGCAGGAAGCGTCGCAGCGAGAGACCCGACCCGAGCGCCGAGACGGCCACGCCGGCCACCATCAGCACCGCGATCAGCGCCGTGAAGGGAATCGTCCGCGGCGCGGCGATCAGGGCCCAGTTGCCGGCCAGGGGGTCGAGCAGCGCGACCTTGGTGATCCCCAGCACGACGATCGCCAGGAGCGCTCCGGCCGCGCCGACGACGATGCCCTCGATCACGAACGGCCAGCGGATGAACCAGTCGGTGGCTCCCACCAGCTTCATGACCTCGACCTCCCGGCGGCGCGAGTACAGCGACAGGCGGATCGTGTTGGCGATCAGCAGCACCGAGGCAATTGTCAGCAGCACGGTCAGCGCGGCGGCGGTGATCGTCACGAGGTTGGTGACCTCGAGGATCTTCTTGGTGTCGTTGCGCTTGTTGGAGACGCTCTGGATGGCGGAATCGATCGCGGTGGCGCCGCCACCCCCAGCCGAGGCGAGCGCGTTGTGCACGCTCAGCACGTTGGCCGGATTGTCGGGGATGACGTGGAACGTGTCGGGTAGCGGGTTGGAGCCGAGCAGCTTGTAGGCCTGCGGATCGGCCCTGGACTGCTGGGCGTAGGCGGCCTGCTTGGAGATGAACTGCACCGAGCGCACGTGCTGCACGGCGAGCAGCTCCTTGCGCACCCGCGCCGCGTCGGCGGCGGTCGCGTTGGTCTTCAGGTACACGTCGACCTCCACGCGGCTGCGCACCGTGTTGGCGGCGCCGTTGGTCGCCTGCACGATCGGGATGAACACGCCGAGGACGAGCATCGTCACCAGCACGGTGGCCACCGCCGCGAAGCTGGGCGCCGCGCTGCGGCGGACCGCCCGCACCGCCTCGCGCAAAAAGAAGCCGAGCTTCACGGCTGCAGGCCCGGCGGGCGGGTCGACGGCGCGCGCAGGCGCTTGGCCAGGTCGCGCGTCGTCTCGTCGCTCGTGTACAGGCCGGCGGCCTCGTCGCGAATCACGCGGCCGCGCGACAGCTCGAGCACGCGGCGGCGCATCTTGTCGACCATCGTCTGGTCGTGGGTGGCCACCAGCACGGTCGTTCCGGTGCGGTTGATCCGGTACAGCAGGCGCATGATGTCGATGCTCGTCTCCGGGTCCAGGTTGCCCGTCGGCTCGTCGGCCAGCAGCAGCGGCGGATGGTTGACGAACGCCCGGGCGATGGACACGCGCTGCTGCTCGCCGCCGGAGAGCTGGTGGGGCAGGTTGTGCAGCTTGGTCGAGAGCCCGGTGAGGCGCAGGATGTCCGGCACCTTGGCGCGGATCTCCTTGCGCGAGCCGCCGGTGACCTGGAGCGCGTAGGCGACGTTGTCGTACACCGTGCGATTGGGAAGCAGCTTGAAGTCCTGGAAGACGACCCCGATGTTGCGCCGGAAGTACGGGACGCGCTTACGCTGAATGCCGTCGAGGTCATGGCCCGCCACCCGGATCGTCCCGCTGGTGGGCTCGAGCTCCTTGATGAGCAGCCGCATCAGCGTCGACTTACCCGAGCCGGTCGAGCCGACGAGGAACACGAATTCGCCACGGTCCACCGAGAAGGTGGCCTGATCGAGGCCGACATCGCCGGCGTAGAGCTTGGACACGCCGCGGAACTCGATCACCGAGCGCCGGGACCCCCCCTGCTGCGGGGCCGTCCGCGGATGGTGGGCGGAGGCCTCCGCGGCGCGCTTGCGACTGCGCCGAGAGATTCTTGTTGAGGTAGCCATAGAGAGGGGGCAGCGTAGCGACGAGACGTGCGGAAGACCCGGTTTGCAACGGGATTTGCAGATGTCAACACGACGCCAACATGGCCCGTCGGCTACACCAACCCGGACGGGGAGTACCGTTGTCCCAAGTCATGGCGGAGATCGAGATTTCCACGCTGACCAACGGAATGCGCCTGCACCGCATTCCGGTGGAGGGGACCCGTTCGGTGACGATCCTCGGGGCCTTTGACGCGGGTGCGCGGACCGAGCGTCCGGAGGAGAACGGGATGGCCCATTTCCTCGAGCACCTCGTGTTCAAGGGGGGCGAGAAGTACCCCACCTACCGCGACGTTAACGAGGCCGCCGAGGGCATCGGCGCGGTGCTCAACGCCTACACCAGCCACGACCTGGTCGCGTTTCACATCACCGCCCGCGCCGCCCGCGGGCTCGAGGCCGCGGACCTGCTCACCGATTTCGTAGCCCGTCCCAAGATCGACGGCGATGAGATGAACCGAGAGCGCGGCGTCGTCGTGCAGGAGATCGCTCGGGCCAACGACCAGCCGGCCGCGCAGGCCGAGCATCTGATCGACGAGGCGGTGTTCGGCGATCATCCCCTCGGCCGTCCCGTGCTCGGCACCACCGAGCACATCCGCGACACCTTCACGCGCGAGGCCATCGTCGCCTTCCGCCAGCGGCGCTGGTCGCCCTCGCGGGGCGGGGCGTTCGCGGTCGGAAACCTCGAGGCGCTCGGCGACGACGGGCAGCTCTCCGAGCTGTTTGGCCGCTTCACGGAGGGTCCCGCCCCGGAGCCCTACGAGCCGGCACCGATGCTGCAGCCACGCTTCATGGTGCGCGAGCGTGACTCCAACCAGTCGCATCTGCGGATGTCCTATCGCCCGTCGATCGACGTCACAGACCCGCGCCAACGAGCTGCGATGGCGATCTACGGCACGCTGCTGGGAGGCTCGATGGGGTCGCGGCTGTTCGACGAGATCCGCGAGCAGCGCGGCCTGGCGTATTCGGTCAGCGCGTTTCCGCACGCCTACGCCGACGTGTCGATCCTGCAGCTGTCGGCCGGCCTGGAGTCGGGCAAGCTGCGCGAGGCCTACCGCCGGATGCGTGACATCGTCACCGAGCTGCGTGACGCCGGGCCGACCCGCGCCGAGGTGCAGCGCGCCCAGGCCTACGCCGCGGGCGCGCGCACGATCGCGTTCGAGAACACCGGCGCGGTCGCCCGCTACGCTGCCCAGCAGGCGATCGTCTACGGCGAGGACGTTGATCCCGATCGGACGATCGAGCTGCTCGATCAGGTGACCCACGACGATGTCCGGGAGGTCGCGGCGGGCGTGGCCGACGAGCTGTCGGTGGCGGTCGTGGGGCCGCACACCGTGGCCGAGCTGGAGACGGCCTGAGACGCTGGATCGCCGTGGGCAGTGGACTTCTCGTCGCGGTCGCGGCGGTGATCCTTGCCCTCTTGGGCTCGTTTAGCCACACGAGCAAGGGCGACGTCGCGTTCGATGCCGGCGCTCCCGTCGTCGGCGCCAAGCACGATCGCCGAAGCCATGACCGGCCGCACGGGGGCGCGGCCGATCCGTCGGCCTCCAAGCTGACCAAGTCCGGACACCGCCCACCGGTCTCCGGTGCCGTGGCCGCCCTCCAGACGGCACTGACCAAGACAATGCGCCAGGCGGGCCCGTCGAGCGGGGCGCTCGTCTATGACGTCGGCAACCGCGCGGAGCTGTTCGGCCTGCGCTCGACGGTCAAGCGCCCTCCCGCCTCGGTGGAGAAGCTGTGGACGACGTGCGCGCTCATGAACAAGCTCGGGCCCAATGCCCGGCTGCACACGACGGTGCTGGGGTCGGGCTCCCTGCGCCACGGTGTGTGGCACGGCAACCTGTACCTGCGCGGCGGCGGCGATCCGACGTTCGGCGACCCGACATTCAACCGGGTGTGGTTACAGGGCTACGGTCCGACGGCCAATCAGCTCGTCAGCCAGCTGCGAGCCCACGGGATCCGGCGTGTCACCGGTCGGATCATCGGCGACGAATCGCTGTTCGATCGCCGGCGGGGCGGCATGCTGACCAACCTCCTGGTCGATGTGCCTGATTTCGGTGGCCAGCTCAGCGCGCTCACCTACGACCACGGCACGACCGCGCCGCATTACGACCCGGCCACGTTCGCCGCGCGCGAACTCGCGCTGACCATGCGCGCGTCGCACATCGCCGCTCGGGCCTCGACCCGCTCCGGCCAGGCCCCGGCCGACGGCCACCTCCTGGCACTCGTCTCCTCCCCACCCCTGGCGACGATGACGCGACTGATGGACGTGCCCTCCGACGACCTGTTCGCCGAGCTGTTCACCAAGCAGCTCGGGGTTCTCTTCGGCCGAGGCGGCACGATCGCCGCCGGCTCCCGGGTGATCGCCGACACGATCGCCGACGCCTATGACCTGCACCCCACGATCGTCGACGGCTCGGGGCTCTCGCGCAACGATCGCTCCTCGCCGCTGGAGGTCGTGGACCTGCTGCGCGACGTCTTCAAGACGCGCGTGGGCAACGTGCTGTCCGCCTCCCTGCCGGTGGTGGGCGTGGAGGGCACGGTGAAGACGATCGGTCTCAAGACGGCGGCCCGGGGCCACTGCCGGGCCAAGACCGGGACGCTCAACTATGTGACCAACCTGGCGGGGTACTGCCACAGCCGCAGCGGCAAGACCATCGCCTTCGCGCTGTTCGTCGACGGGCCGGACAATGGCACCGCGATCCTCGAGGAGAGCAAGATGATTGCAGCAATCGCGCGTTATTGACGGAGCCGGTCAGCCCCTCGACAATCGCGGGGTGCAGTTGAACACCGCCCTGAACCTGCGAGAGCTGCAGCGGTACCTCGGCCGGGTGGGCGATCGCTGGCCGCTGGCCGTGGTGATCGTCGGTGGGGCCCGCGTCGATGATTTCCGCGGGGCGCCGCCCCAACGCGAGCGCGGGCCCGAGTTCATCGTCGTGCTCGTCTCCCACGCCTTCGACGGGATGCCGTGGCTGGAGCGCGTCTACCAGGCGCGCTCGCTGTGGGATGCCCTGGAGATGGGCGACCCCGCCGACGTGCACTGCTACACGACGCCGGAGTTCCTGCGCCGGCGCACGAGCACGCCGGCGATCCGGGCGGTCGTCGAGCGCGGGCTGCTGCTGTTCGAGGACACCGCGCCGGCGCCGGCTAAGTGATCGCGACCATCCGCTCGATCGGGACCCGGGCGCGCTCGGCGATCTCCGCCGGGACCTTGACCTCGGGTCCGCCACGCAGCAGGGCGTCACGCAGCTTGGGCAGCGTGATCATCTTCATGAAGCGGCAGGATGCGGCCTCGTTGGCGGCGACGAAGTCGACGTCGGGCGCGGTGACCCGCAGCGGATGCAGCATGCCGGTCTCGGTGGCCACGATCGCCGTCCGTGGGCTGCCCATCTCGGACGGGTGGGCGGCGAGCTCTCGCGCGTAGCCCATCATGCCGCCGGTGGAGAGCATCTTGACCCCGTCGGAGGCGATGTCGCCGGCCGCCACGTACTCCATCACGCTCGTCGAGCAGCCGCACTCGGGATGGATCAGGAAGTCGGCGTCGGGATGCTCGGCGCGCACGGCCTCGATGTCGTGGGGCTTGATCCCGGCGTGCACATGGCATTCGCCGTCCCACACATGCATCGGCCGGCCCAGGATCCGCTCGACATAGGCGCCGAGGAACATGTCGGGACCGAACAGGATCTCGGTGTCGTCGCCGTGTTCGCGGTAGATGTGCTCCACGACTCCAACCGCGTTGGCCGACGTGCAGCAGTAGTCGGTCTCGGCCTTGACCTCGGCCGTCGTGTTGACGTACATCACGACGATCGCGCTCGGGTGAGCCGCCTTCCACTCCCGGAGCTGGGCGGCAGTGATCGCATCGGCCAGCGAGCAGCCGGCGTCGGCATCGGGGATCAACACGCGCTTGTCGGGACACAGGACTGAGGCTGTCTCGGCCATGAAATGCACGCCGCAGAAGACGATCGTGTCGGCGTGTGCGGCCGCCGCCTGCTGGGAGAGGCCGAGCGAGTCGCCGACGTAGTCGGCGACGTCCTGGATCTCGGGCAGCTGGTAGTTGTGGGCGAGGATCGCCGCGCCCCGCTCGGCCGCTAGCTCGCGGACCTGCTGCTGCAGGGCCGGGATGTTCTCGAGCATCAATGGCGCGTCGGCCATGTCCAGCATCGGAAGGTTCATGAGAGCGGCTGGAGGATGAGGGACAGGTCGAGTGCGGGAGCGCTGTGGGTGATCGCACCCACGGACACGAAGTCTACGCCGGTGCTGGCAATCTCTCGCAGCGTCGGGAGCGTGACGCCCCCGCTCGCCTCCAGCTGAGCGCGCCCGGCGACCTGCCTGACCGCCGCGCGCAGCTGATCGGGATTCATGTTGTCGAGCAGGATCATGGGCGCGCCGGCCCCGAGCGCCTCGTCGACATCGGCCGGGGTGCGGCACTCGACCTCGACGAGCAGCTCCGGAGCCGCGGCCCGGGCGCTGGCGACCGCGTGGCCCACCCCGCCCGCCAGGGCCGCGTGGTTCTCCTTGATGAGCACCTGGTCATAGAGGCCGGCGCGGTGGTTGGTGGCGCCGCCGGCGGCCACCGCCGCCTTCTCGAGCGTGCGCAATCCCGGAGTCGTCTTGCGCGTGTCGAGGATCCGAGCGCCCGTGCCTTCGACGGCCTGCACGCAGCGCGCGGCCAGCGTGGCCACGCCGGAGAGCCGCTGCAGGAAGTTCAGCGCGGTGCGCTCGGCCGACAGCAGCGCCCGGGCGCGCCCCTGCACCCGCAGCACTTCCCCGCGCTCGCGCCACACGCCCTCCGACACGAGCCGCTGCACCTCCACCTCGAAGTCCAGCGCGCGGAAGGTCTCCTCGGCCAATTCGAGGCCGAAGACGATGCCCGGCGCCTTCTGGGTGATCAGCGCGCTGGCCCGCGCCTCAGTGGGCACGGTTGCCGCCGTCGTCACGTCGCCGTCGCCGAGATCCTCGGCCAGCGCCCGGGCCACGATCTCCGCGGTGCCGGCATCGAGCATGCGCCGGAGCATACGAAGGCTCGCATTTTTTCCCCACGCGGACGCGTGCGCCGGGTAGGATCGCGGCCGTCTGCACCAGAAGAAGGGACCGCTATGTACCGCCGATCTGCCTGCGCCACGGCCGCTGCCCTGGTCGCGTTCCTCGCCGTACCGGCCGCCGCGCTGGCCGGATCCAAGGCCGTGTTCGTCGGGCCACCGCCGTCGATCGCCAAGATCGCCGCGCCGCTGCTGCCCAAGAACTTCGTCCACGCCTACAACCCGGATATCAACGCGTTCTTCCGCACGCGGACGACGATCCACGTCGGCGACACCGTGTCGTTTAAGTTCCGGGGCTTCCACGACGTCGATCTCCCCGGTAAGGCCGGCTCGCGGCTGCCGCTGATCGTGCCCGGCACGACCTTGGCCACCGGCAACGATGCCGCCGGCAACCCGTTCTGGTTCAGCGGCCACCTGCCGGCGGTGGGCTTCAACCCGGCGCTGATAACACGCAGCAAGTCGACGACCTACAACGGTTCGGCTCGCCTGGTGAGCGGCCTCGGCCAGGGCAAGCCCTTCAACATCAAGTTCTCCAAGACCGGCACGTTCACGTTCTATTGCGATGTCCATCCCGGCATGGTCGGCACGATCGTCGTCAAGCCCAAGCCGGCGACGATCCCGACCGCCAAGCAGGACACGGCCGCGGCGAATGCGCAGGCCACCGCCGACGTCAAGGCGGCGAAGGCGCTGCCCAAGACCAAGGTGCCGGCCAACACGGTGAGCCTGGGAGTATCCGCGCCCGGGGGCGTCGAGCTCTTCTCGATGTTCCCCGCCAGGTTGACGGTCAACGCCGGGACCACGGTCACGTTCCGGATGTCCAAGAAGACATTCGAGTCCCACACCGCCACGTTCGGGCCACAGTCCTACCTCGGACCTCTCGAGAGGAGCTTCACGGGTGCGATCTCGCCCACGGCCGCCTTCCCGAGCGATCCGACGCAGCCGATCACGCTGACGCCCGCGTCACACGGGAACGGCTTCGCCAACACCGGTGTGCTCGACGCCCAGGCAGCAACCAAGCAGCTTCCGCCGTCGAGCCAGATCGACTTCACCACCCCAGGTACATACCGCTTCGTGTGCCTGATCCACCCGCAGATGGTTGGCAGCATCGTCGTCAAGTGACGTGCCGTCCGCGGGGCCGGCCTCCCCACGCGGGGGCCGGCGCCCGGGCACGGCGCGCCCGTGGGTATGATGCCGCCATCGTGGACCGGCAGACACACTGCCGGTCGGGGAAAAGGTCGGGGTAACCAGAGGAGAAGATCGGATGAATTTTCGTCCATTGAAGGTGCTGGCAGCCATGCTGGCGTGCAGTTTGGTTCCGGCGGCAGTCGCGCAGGCCGCCGGTCCCCCGCCGCCACCCAAGGCGGCCGGCGGAAAGACGGTCACCCAGGTGGCCATCGGCGGCGGCATTGCCACGCCGACCTCATTCGCCTTCGGCAAGGGCCAGGTGTTCGAGGGCGACGGCGGTAGCGAGAAGAGCAAGGTCCCCAACGGCGGGGTTTTCGTGCTCAAGAACGGAACCGGCGTCAAGCTGGCCGGCTCACCGATGTTCGTGTCCGGGCTCGCCTGGCACCGGGGCGCGCTCTACGTCGCCGGCGGATCGGTGACCGGGCCGAAGAGCGCCACGTTCGCGATTCAGAAGTGGAGCGGCTGGAACGGCACGAAGTTCGCCTCGCGGAAGGCGATCTACACGGCTCCGAAGAAGTTCCAGGGCTTCAACGGCATCGCCTTCGGCCCCGACGGCCGGCTGTACGTCGGCGTCGACCTTGGTCTGCTCAACGGCAACGACCACAGCCCGGCGACGCTCTCGCCCTACCTGTACGACATCCTGTCGATGAAGGCCGACGGCTCGGGCATGAAGGTGTTCGCATCCGGAATCCGCCAGCCCTGGCAGATGGCGTTTGCGCCGGGCTCGAAGAACCCGCTCGTGTCTGACCTCGGTCAGGACAAGGGAGCCAAGAACGCGCCGGACTTCATCCTGCAGGTCCATCAGGGCGACAATTTCGGCTTCCCGGGCTGCAACCATCTCGTGGCCGCCAAGTGCAACGGCTTCGCGAAGCCGTACAAGAAGTTCTCGTCCCACACGGACATCATGGGGATGGTCATCATGGGCAAGACGCTCTACATGACGTCGTTCCTCGGCACCAAGCACCCCGGCAAGGGGCCCGGCGGAGAGGTTCTCTCGATGCCGCTCAAGGGTGGGCCGGTCAAGACGGTCCTCACCGGCTTCGTCGCCCCGACCGTGGGTCTGGGTGGCAACGCCGGCACGCTGTACGTCGGCGAGCTGACCGGTCAGGTGTTCTCGGTCAAGCCGTAGTCGTGGCGGAGGCCGCGGGGCGCTCGGTGCGCTCCGCGGCTCGGCCGCGCTCGTCGTCGACGAGCACGCGGACCGTACGGAACGTCGGGTCGGCCGCGCCGTGCAGCCGGGCGCCGGCGGCCGTCAGGTCGCGCAGGTAGCCGACCACCTCGCCGGTCACGCGCTCGCCGGGCAACAGGGAGGGCACGCCCGGGGGATAGCCGGCGATCGACTCGGCCGAGATACGGCCGATCGCCTCGTCCACGGGCACCGCCTCGCCGTGGCCGAGAAACGCCTCGCGGAGGGGCACGACCGTCTGATGCTCAAGCGAGGTGGCCGGGCTGGCGATGATGGCGCTCTCGCCGGGCCGCGCCAGCAACCGGACGGTCTCGGCGAAGTCGTGGGCGAAGCGCTCCAGCGGCTCGACGGGCTGACCGAGCCCGAGGACGAGCACGAGCGTGGCGTGGGTGGCCAGCTCGACGTAGACGTCGTTGGCGGCGCGCAGCTCGGCGGCCAGCTCATAGCCGGTGCAGCCGCTGCCGCGGACGTCGATCACGATCCGCAGCGGATCCCAGCCGGCGATCCCGGGCCGGCCGACCATCGCCTCGCCGACGACTGCCACGCCGGGGATCCGGTCGATCGCCTCGCGGGCGCGCATCGAGGCGTCGATCGTGCGGTCCAGCAGGGCCTCGCCGTGGGCGGCCAGCTGGCGCCGGGCGGCATCGAGCGAGGCCAGGAGCAGCGAATTCGGGCTGGTGGAGCGCACCAGCCGCACGCAGCGTGAGACCTCGTCGGGATCAATGCGGCCGCTGTGGGAGACGTGGAGCATCGCCGACTGGGTGAGGCTGCCGACGATCTTGTGGGTGGAGGCGAGGACGGCGTCGGCCCCCAGGCGCAGCGGCGACTCGGGCAGCCCGGGGTGAAAACCGAAATGCGAGCCCCACGCGCAGTCGACGACAAGGGCGGTACCACGGGCGTGAGCGACGTCGGCACAGCCGGCGATGTCGGCCGCCATGCCGTAGTAGGTCGGCGACACGATGAAGGCTGCGCTGATGTCGCCGGCCCGCCGCAGCGCCTCGTCGAGCGCCTCCGGGGTCACCCCGTGCGCCATCCCCAGCTCGTCGTCGTACTCGGGGGCCACGAAGCTCGCTCGGCCGCCGCTGAGCACGAGCCCGTCAACGACCGAGGCGTGCGAGTTGCGCTGGACGAGCACGTGGTCCGTGGGCTTGGCCAGCGCCAGGCAGAGCGCGTGGTTGCCCTGGGTGGCCCCGTTGGTGAGAAACCACGTCTGCCGCGCCTCGTAGGTGGCGGCGGCCAGCTCCTCGGCGCGCTCGTAGGGCGTCGGGCTGGGACCGACGTCGATGCCCTCGATGTCCTGGCAAATGTCGAGCGCGAGGGCGCGCTCGCCGATCGCCGAGCGCAGGCCGGGGTCGGCCCCGGCGCCGCCCTTGTGGCCGGGGACGTGGAAGCGCACCGAGCCGCGAAACCCATAGGAGACGATCGCGTCCAGGTATGGCGCGGTCGGCAGCTCGCGCGTGCGCCGCGGCGGCCGCTCAGGCATGACGTCGCGCGGCTCGTCGGGCTCGCGGGGATTGCGTGGCTCGGCGTGGCTCATCTTGCGGCCTCCAGGAGGTAGGCGCGCACGAAGCCGTCGAGGTCACCGTCGAGGACGCGGTTGGCGTCACCCATCTCGAAGTCCGTGCGGTGGTCCTTGACCATGGTGTAGGGATGCAGGACATAGGAGCGGATCTGGGAGCCGAAATTGACGTCCTGAGCCTCGCCCTTCTCGCGCGCAATCTCCTCGCGGCGTTTTCGCTCCTCCAGCTCAGCCAGCCGGGAGCGCAGCATCGCCATCGCCTCGGCCTTGTTGGAGGACTGCGAGCGTTCGTTCTGGCACTGGACCACGATGCCCGTCGGCTTGTGGGTGATCCGCACCGCCGAGTCGGTCTTGTTGACGTGCTGGCCGCCGGCGCCGCTGGCCCGGTAGGTGTCGATCTGCAGGTCGTCGTCGTCGATTTGCACGTCGGCGGTCTCCTCGACCACCGGCGAGACCTCGACCCCGGCGAAACTCGTCTGGCGGCGATTGGCCGAATCAAACGGGGAGAGGCGCACGAGCCGGTGGACGCCCTTCTCCGATCCGTACAGGCCGTAGGCGTTCTCGCCCCGGACGCGGAAGGTGGCTGATTTGATCCCGGCCTCCTCCCCCGGAGAGGCCTCGAGCAGCTCGACTCCGAAGCCCCGCTTCTCGGCCCAGCGCATCTCCATGCGCAGCACCATCTCGGCCCAATCCTGGGCGTCGGTCCCCCCGGCACCCGCGTTGACGGTGACGAGCGCGTCGCCGGAGTCATAGCGTCCGGAGAACAGCCGCTCTTCCTCGAGCGCGTCGAGGCGCTCCTGGACGGAGATGAGCTGCTCGTCGAGCTCGGTCGCCATCTCGGGATCCTCCTCGGCCATCTCGGCGAGCGGCTCCAGGTCCTCGACGTCTGACTCGAGCTCCCGGAATTGGGCAAGCTTGCGGCTCGCCCGCGCGTGCTCGGCGCTGACGCCGGCCGCGTGCTCCTGGTCATCCCAGAAGCCGGCCGCTCCCATCTCGTCTTCCAGCGCGCTCGTGCGCCGGCTCAGCTCAGCCGGGTCAAAGATAGTCCGCTAGCAGCTTGAGCTGCCGGCGGATGGCTGCGAGACGCTGGGGAAGCGGCTCTGTGGGGGCGGTCGACATCGCTGGAGACCCTAGCAACCGCGCAGTTGACGGGATTGGAGTACGCCGCGGCGGGTACATGTCCGCCTAATCCAAAGCCTTGAGGGAGGCGACGCATGTACAAGCAGGTACTCGACCCGGTCTCGCATTCGCTGGGACTGACCTCGATCTTCGCGCTGGTGCCGCTGGTGGTGCTGTTCGTACTGCTGGGCGTGCTGCGCCTCAAGGCCCAGTGGGCGTCGCTGATCACCCTCCTCGTCGCGATCCTCGTCGCCGTGATCGTCTACAGCATGCCGGTCGGTCAGGCGGTGGACTCCGGGCTGGAGGGAGCCGCGTTCGGCTTCTGGCCGATCATGTGGATCGTCATCACCGCCCTGTGGATCTTCAACATGACCGACGCCACCGGGTACTTCGCAGTGCTGCGCCGCGCGTTCGCTCGCGTCTCGGACGACCTCCGCGTGCAAGTCGTGATGATCGCCTTCTGCTTCGGGGCGCTGCTCGAGGCGCTGGCCGGGTTCGGCACGCCCGTGGCCATCTGCGGGATCATGCTCGTCGGCCTGGGCGTCAAGCCGATCAAGGCCGCCGCGGTGGCGCTGGTCGCCGACACCGCCCCCGTGGCCTTCGGCGCGATCGCGATCCCGATCACCACCCTCGGCACGGTCTCGGGGCTGCCCGTCCACCAGCTCGGCCAGATGGTCGGCCGCCAGACGCCGTTTTTGGCACTGCTGGTCCCGTTCGTGCTGGTGTTCATGACCGACAGCCGCCGCGGCCTGCGCGAGGCGTGGCCGGCGGCCCTCACCGCCGGCGTCGTCTTCGCCGTGCTGCAGTTCGCGATCTCCAACTTCGTCTCCGTCCAGCTGACCGACATCATCGCCGCGCTGGGCTCGGCCGCCGCTCTGCTGGCGCTGATGAGGGTGTGGTCGCCAGCGGCCCCGCTGACCGTCGCGGCCGCGGCCGGCGCCGGGCGGCCCGCGATCGCCGGCGGCAGCACCTCGGACCCGGCATTCGAGCGGACGGTCAAGGCCGAGGACGACGAGCCGCTCACTCGCCGTGAGCTGGCGTTGGCGTTGGCACCGTACCTGATCATCATCGTGGTGCTGGGGCTGATCAGCATCAAGGGGATCGCCACCGACCTCGACAAGGCGACCACCGAGTTCAGCTGGCCGGGGCTGCACGTGCTCAACGCCAAGGGCAAGGCCCCGACGAGCCTCCTCTTCAAGCTCAACTGGTTCACCGCCGCCGGCACCGCACTGTTCGTCTCCGGGGTGATCACGGCGATCGTCCTGCGCGTCTCACCTGGGAGGGCGGTGCGCATCTTCGCCGGCACCCTGAACCAGCTCAAGTGGGCGATCGTGACCGTCTGCTCGGTGCTGGCCGTCGCCTACGTGATGAACCTGTCGGGCCAGACGATCACGCTGGGCACGTGGGCGGCCGGCGCGGGCGGCTTCTTCGCGTTCCTGTCGCCGCTGATCGGATGGTTCGGGACCGCGGTCACCGGCTCGGACACCTCGACGAACTCGCTGTTCGGCGCCCTGCAGGTCGCCGCCGCCAAGCAGTCGGGGCTCTCCCCTACGCTGCTGGCGGCCGCCAACAGTTCCGGCGGCGTGCTCGCCAAGATGGTCTCGCCCCAGAACCTCGCGATCGGTGCCGCGGCCGTCGGCCTCGGCGGCCAGGAGGGCGACATCTTCCGCAAGGTGATCGGCTGGAGCGTGGGGCTCGTGCTCCTGATGGCCGTCCTCGTGCTGCTGCAGTCGACCTCGGCGCTCAGCTGGATGGTGCCCTAGCCGCGGCTGAGTTTGCGCCCACCCCGATCCCGGGCGAGGGGTGGGCGCTGCAGCCGACGAGAGGGCGGCGAATCCGCGCCCACCGCGACAGGGCCGCGAGGGTTGGCGCGCAACTCGCTAGTCCAGGTAGTCGTAGGCGATGAGCGTGAGGAACTCGGCGAGCTTCTCGGACAGCGCCACCTGCTCGAAGATCCGGCGCGTCTCGTCGGGACGGCCGGCCTGCCAGGTCTCCTCGCCGACGGTCTCGCGGATCTTGGCCATCTCCTCGTCGAGGATCTCGCGGACCAGCTCGGCGGTCACCGTGCGGCCGTCATCGGCCAGGGTGGCGCCGTGGTGGACCCACTGCCAGATCTGGGAGCGTGAGATTTCGGCCGTGGCTGCGTCCTCCATGAGCGAGTTGATCGCCGCCGCGCCGCGACCGCCGAGCCAGAACGACAGGTACTGAAAGCCGACGCTGACGTCGGTGCGCAGCCCCTGCTCGGTGATCTCGCCGGGCGTCTTCTCCAGCGCCACCAGGTCATCGGCCGAGACCGAGACGTCGGGCTGCTTCTCGAGCTGGTTGGAATGTCCGCCGAGGCCGTCCTCGAAGACCGCACGCGCGGTCGGGACGAGGTCGGGATGGGCGACCCAGGTGCCGTCGTACCCCTGCTCGACCTCGCGCTGCTTGTCCGCGCGCACGCCCTCGAGCGCCTTCTCGTTGGCCGCCTCGTCGCTGCGAGAGGGGATGAGCGCCGCCATGCCGCCCATCGCGTGGGCGCCGCGACGGTGGCAGGTGGCGGCGAGCAGCTCGGCATAGGAACGCATGAACGGCACCGTCATCGTCACCGCGCCGCGGTCGGGCAGGACCTTCTCGGGATCGTTTGGAAAGCATTTGATCGCCGAGAAGATGTAGTCCCAGCGGCCGGCGTTCAGCCCCGCGGAGTGCTCGCGCAGCTCATAGAGGATCTCCTCCATCTCGAAGGCCGCCGGCAGGGTCTCGATCAGCACCGTCGCCTTGATCGTCCCCCGCTCCAGCCCCACCAGCTCCTGGGCGAGGGTGAAGACGTCGTTCCATAGCCGCGCCTCGAGGTGGGACTGCAGCTTGGGCAGGTAGAAGTACGGCCCGGCACCGCGGTTGAGCAGCAGGGGCCCGCAGTGGAAGAAGTACATGCCGAAGTCGAACAGCGAACCGGAGATCGGCTCGCCGTCGACGAGCAGGTGACGCTCGGGCAGATGCCAGCCGCGGGGTCGGACGAGCAGTGTGGCCGGGTCGTCGACCAACTCATAGTGGCGTCCGTCGGAGCCGTCGTAGGTGATCGTCCGCTCGATCGCGTCGCGTAGGTTGGTGTGGCCGGTGACCATGTTGCGCCACGTCGGCGCGGTCGCGTCCTCGAAGTCGGCCATGAAGCCGTCGGCGCCCGAGTTGAGCGCGTTGATGACGAGCTTGCGGTCGGCCGGCCCAGTGATCTCCACCCACCGCTGCTGGAGCGCCTCGGGGGCGGGCGCCACCGTCCAGTCGCCCGCGCGCACCGAGGCGGTCTCCTCCAGGAAGCCCAGCGACTCCTCGCCGGCGGCCAGCCGAGCGCGGCGCTCGGCGCGAGCCGCCAGCAGCTCCTGGCGGCGACCCTCGAACTCCCGGGCCAGCACGGCGACGAACTCGAGCGCGTCCGGCGTGAGGACGTCGTCGAACTCGCGTTCGGACGGACCCTGCAGCTCGATGCTCTGACGGACGGCCATCGAGGCCCACGATACCCGCCACCGCCACGATTCACGCGCCGGCCGGTATCGGGTCGCCGTGCGTGGGTAGGGTCCACTCATGGCATCTCTCACTGACGCCCCAGTAGCCGCGCTGCTGGAGGCTCCCAACCACGCCGTCATCTCCACGCTCAACCAGGACGGCTCGATTCTCAGCGCCGTCGCCTGGATCAGCCTCGAGAACGGCGAGCTGGCCGTCAACAGCGCCGAGGGTCGCCAATGGCCGGGCAACCTCGATCGCGATCCCCGCGTCACCGTCGTCGTCATGGACGCGACCAACCCCTACGAGTACGTCGAGATCCGCGCCACCGCCAGCGGGAGCACCGACGACGCCGACGACCACATCGACCGGCTCGCCCAGCAGTACATCGGCCAGGAGAAGTACCCCTTCCGCACTCCAGATGAAGTCCGGCGCAAGTACGTGATCACACCTGAGCGGGTGCGCTACCAGAAGCAGGGCTGAGCACATAGGCTCCCGGCGTGGCCGAGAGCATCAGCACCGATGTGCTCGTGATCGGGACCGGGCCGGCAGGGGCCACCGCGGCTCTGACGCTGGCCACGCTCGGCGTCGAGCACATCGTGATCACCAAGTACTCGTGGACGGCGAACACCCCGCGGGCCCACATCACCAACCAGCGGACGGTCGAGATCTTCCGCGACCTGGGGATCGAGGCCGACATCAAGGCCAACGGCACGCCCCAACGACTGATGGGCGACACGGTGTTCTGCACGAGCCTGTCGGGCGATGAGATCGGCCGGGTCCGGACGTGGGGCACGCATCCCGCCCGCCAGGCCGACTACACGCTGGCGAGCCCATCGGAGAACTGCGATCTGCCCCAGACGCTGCTCGAGCCGATCCTCATCGGCCACGCCGCCGCCCGGGGCTCGCGGATCCGGTTCGACACCGAGTACGTCGGCCTCGAGCGGCATCCTGACCATGTGACGGTCACCGTGCGCGATCGGATCGGAGGCGGCGAGTACGCGATCAACGCCCGTTACGTGATCGGCGCCGACGGCGGCCGGAGCCTCGTCGCCCGCGACGTCGGCCTGCCGTTCGAGGGCGAGATGGACGTGGCCGGCTCGATGAACATCGTCTTCCACGCCGATCTCAGCGCCAAGGTCGAGCACCGCCCGAGCGTCCTGTACTGGGTGCTGCAGCCCGGCTCGGACATCGGCGGGATCGGGATGGGGCTGGTGCGGATGGTGCGCCCGTGGGATGAGTGGCTGATCGTCTGGGGCTATGACATCTAAGAGCCCCCGCCTCAGCTCGACGACGAGGCGGCGATCCAGATCGTCCACAACCTGATCGGCGACGACACGATCCCGGTGACGATCCGCTCGACGTCGCTGTGGGGCAACAACAAGATGTACGCTACGCGGTACCGCGAGGGACGGGTGTTCTGCATGGGCGACGCCGTGCATCGCCACCCGCCGTCCAACGGCCTGGGGTCAAACACCTCGATCCAGGACGCCTACAACCTGGCGTGGAAGCTCGCCTATGTGCTGCGGGGTGCCGCCGGGCCGGGGCTACTGGACAGCTTTGACGCCGAGCGGGCGCCGATCGGCCGCCAGATCGTGCTGCGCGCGAATCAGTCGATCGAGGAGTTCGGGCCGATCTTCGCCGCGCTGGGGTTCAGCGACACCGCGAATCCCGACGTGATGAACGAGCGGATGCGCGCCCGCGCCGACAGCACCCCGGAGGCGGCCGTCCAGCGCGCGCAGCTGCGCGCGGCACTCGAGCTCAAGGACTACGAGTTCAACGCCCACGGCGTCGAGCTCGGACAGCGCTATCGCTCGGGAGCGGTCGCCCTCGACGGGACCCCCGAGCCGGCGTACACCCGTGACGCCGAGCTGTACTACCACCCGACGACCTGGCCGGGCGCCCGTCTGCCGCACTGCTGGCTGGGCAACGGCGGCCACCGGGTCAGCACCCACGACCTCGCCGGCAAGGGCCGTTTTGCGCTGCTGACCGGCATCTCCGGCGAAGCGTGGACGGAGGCGGCCGAGGCGCTCGCGCAACAGCTCGGGATCGAGATCGCCGCCCACGTCATCGGCCCGGGGCGCGAGTACACCGACCTCTACGACGACTGGGCGCGCCTGCGCGAGGTCGGCGAGGACGGATGCGTGCTCGTGCGTCCCGACGCCCACGTCGGCTGGCGCGCGGCCACGCTCCACGACGACCCCGCGGCCGAACTCAGCCGCGTTTTGCAGGCGATCCTCAGCCGGGCAAATCGCTGACGCGATTCGCTGGCGAGATCGCGGCCGCGGCTACGCGCCGTGGCACTTCTTGTACTTCTTGCCCGACCCGCACCAGCACGGATCGTTGCGCCCGATCTGCTCCTCCTCGCCGACGATCCGCTGCTGGACGGGCTCGAAGCCGGCCGGCTCCTCGGTGTAGCCGTCGCCATCCTGTACCCCGGCGGCCGCGGCAATTGCCGACGCGCCGGACTGCATCGCGCCGCCGGAGTAGCTGACGCGGCCACCCCCCGTCGCCGAGCTCGACGCAGGGTTTGGACGGCTGCGCGGCGGCGGCGCCCCGCCGTTCTCGTCGGTGAGCGTGATCTCGACATGGAAGATGAGGCGGGCGAAGTCCTCCCACACGCTGTTCATCAGGTCGCGGAACAGCTCGAAGGCCTCGTTCTTGTAGGCGACGAGGGGCTCGATCTGGGCAAACCCGCGCAGGTGGATGCCCTGCTGCAGGTAGTCCATGTCGTAGAGGTGCTCCTGCCAGCGCTGATCGATGATCTCCAGCAGCAGGTAACGCTCGACCTGGCGCAACAGCTCCTCGCCGAGCTCTTCCTCGCGTCCGTCGTACTCGGCGAGGGCCTCCTCCTGCAGACGCGTGGTCAGGTCCTCGCGATCGATCTGGTGCGGGTCGACGGCCGCGAGCTCCTCCGAAGGGGTGAAGACCTCCTCGATCCGGCGCATCAGACCCTCGATGTCCCAATCCTCGACGAAGTCGCCCATCGTGTACTCGGCGACCAGGCGCTCGATCAGGTTGGTGATCTCGTCGCGCGCAGCGCCGCTCATGTCGCGGCCCTCGAGGACCTCGTCGCGATAGGCATAGACGACCTCGCGCTGCTGGTTGAGGACGTCGTCGTACTCCAGCGTGTGCTTGCGCTGCAGGAAATACTGTTCCTCGACCTTGCGCTGGGCCTTCTCGATCTGCTTGGACAGCATCCCGGCCTCGATCGGCTCCTCGTTGCCCTCCTCGTCGACCGACCCGAGGCGGTCGAGGATCTTGTAGATCCGCTCACCGGCGAACAGCCGCACCAGCTCGTCCTGGGCGGAGAGGAAGAAGCGTGACTCGCCGGGGTCGCCCTGGCGTCCCGCGCGACCGCGCAGCTGGTTGTCGATCCGGCGGCTCTCGTGGCGCTCGGTGCCGAGGATGAACAGCCCACCGGCCGCCATCACCTGGTCGCGCTGCTCCTCGACGCGCTCCTCGATCGACGGCAGCACCTTGGCCAGGTGCTCGTCGTAGTCGGGGTCGCCGGGAGCCAGGCCGAGCTTGGCCACCTCGAGCCCCGCGAGGTGCTCGGCGTTGCCGCCGAGCTTGATATCGACGCCGCGGCCGGCCATGTTGGTGGCGATCGTGACCGCGCCGGGGGCGCCCGCCTCGGCGATCGTCTCGCCCTCGCGCTCGGCGAACTCCGGCTTAGCGTTGAGGACCGAATGCTTGATCCCGCGCTTGGTCAGCTGCTCGGAGAGCATCTCGGAGACCTCGACCGAGATCGTGCCGACGAGCACCGGCTGGCCGGCGGCGTGACGTTCCGCGATCTCCTTGGCGACCGCCGTCCACTTGCCGTCCTTGGTCTTGTAGACCTGGTCGTTGCGGTCCTCACGGACCATCGGCATGTTCGTCGGTACCTGGACGACCGGCAGCTCGTAGATCTTCATGAACTCGGTCGCCTCGGTGAGCGCCGTGCCGGTCATGCCCGAGAGCTTGTCGTACATGCGGAAGTAGTTCTGCAGCGTGATCGTCGCCAGCGTCTGGTTCTCCTCCTGGACGCGGACGCCCTCCTTGGCCTCCACCGCCTGGTGTAGGCCCTCGGACCAACGCCGTCCCTCGAGGATGCGGCCGGTGTGCTCATCAATGATCTTGACCTCGCCGTCGATCACCGCGTAGTCGTCGTCGCGCCGGTACAGCGACTCGGCCTTCAGCGACTGGATCAGGTGGTTGACCAGATGGCCGTTCTCGGCCCGGTAGAGATGGTCGATTCCCATGAACTTCTCGGCCTTGGCGACGCCCTGCTCGGTGACCGAGACGGTCTTGTACTTCTCGTCGAACTCGTAGTCGAAGTCGGCGACGAACTCCTTCTTCATCCGCGCATCCATGCCGTCGGGCGTCTTGCCGGCCTTCATCTTGGGCGCCAGCCGCGCGAACTTGGCATACAGGTCGGCGGCCTGCTCGGGCGCGCCGGAGATGATCAGCGGAGTGCGGGCCTCGTCGATGAGGATGTTGTCGACCTCGTCGACGACCGCGAAGCGGTGGTAGATCGTCTTGCCGTCGGCGCCCTTGGGACGACCACCGTGCTGGAACTTGTCCTCCAGGCTCTTGGCCATGTTGTCGCGCAGGTAGTCAAATCCGAACTCCGAGTTGGTGCCGTAGGTCACGTCGGCGGCGTAGGCGGCGGCCTTCTCCGCGGGGTCCTGCTGATTCTGCAGCACGCCGACGGTGACGCCGAGCATGTCGTAGACGGGCTTCATCCACATCGCGTCACGCCGGGCCAGGTAGTCGTTGACGGTGACGACGTGGACGCCGGTCCCGGGCAGCGAGTTGAGCACCACGGCCAGCGTCGCGGTCAGGGTCTTGCCCTCGCCGGTCTTCATCTCGGCGATGCAGCCGTCGTGCAGGACCATGCCGCCGATCATCTGCACGTCGAAGTGCCGCATGCCCATCGCCCGCTTGCCGGCCTCGCGCACGAGCGCGAAGCACTCGTAGAGGAGATCGTCGAGCGATTCGCCGCTGCGGGCCCGCTCGCGCAGCTCGTCGGCAGCCTCGCGGAGTTCCTCGTCGTCGTAGAGCTCTACTTCGGCCTCGAACCCGTTGATCCGGGCGACCTTCTGCTCATAGGATTTGAACTTCTTTGCCTCGCCCATGCGAAGCGCGCGGTCGAGAAACGACATGCTTTTCAGGGTAGCGCGGGGCGCCGGGCCGGCACGAGCTCGGGCACGTCTGTGCGCACGCCCGGCGCCCGCCGGGTCAGGCGGCCGAGGAGACGTCCCCGGAGACGGCCTCCCCCCCGCCCTCCCGCGCGGTCGATGTCCGCACCGCCCGGGCCTCGCGCCGCTTGCGGCGCTTGTCGCGATGGCGCTTGACCTGGACGCCCAGTTCGTCGGCGCAGCGGTTGATCGAGTGCGTGAGGTCGCCGGAGGCGTCCCGGGCGCGCAGCGTCACGCCCTTGAGATAGAGGGTCGCCTCGGCCACCTGTGAATCGGCGATCGAGGGATTGCGCTCGTGAAACAGCTCCAGTTCGAGTTCCGCCAGCTCCGACACCTGCCTGCCGATCTTTTCGAAGCGCTTGGCGGCGTGCTCGCGCACATCCTCCGAGATGGACATGTTGCGGCCTTTGACTTCGATCCGCATGACCGACCTCCTGAGTGGAAGCGTTGCTGTATGTCCCTTCGAGAGTAATCCTGGCGGGGGCGTTTGTCGATCGGCAGAATGTCCATACTTTGGTGTTGCCCGGCCCCAGCGCTCCGAGCGTCGCGCCCACGATCTCGTGGTCACCGGAGCCGGCCGTCCTGATCGGGGTGGCCGCAATGGCGGCGCTCTACGGAATCGCGTGGCGGCGGGCTCGGGGTGGGCAGGGCTCTGTTACTCCGTCGCACGCCCCGGGGTTCGGGCGTCTGGCGCTGTTCACGGGCGGGCTGGTGACAGTCATCGTCGCGCTCGTCTCCCCCGTGGACGCGCTCGGTGACCAGTTGCTGGTGATGCACATGGTCCAGCACGTCCTGCTGCTCGACCTCGCGCCGATCCTCATCATTCTGGGCTTCAACAAGGTGCTGCTGCGGCCGGTGACTCGCCGGCTGCACGCGCTCGAGCGCCGGGCCGGCTATCTCGCGCATCCGGCGTTCGCCGTCCTGGCCTATGCGGGCTTCATGTGGATCTGGCACGTCCCGTCGATGTACGACGCCGCCCTGAAGAACTCGACCGTGCACGCCTTCGAGCACCTGTGCTTCGCCGCCGCCGGCTCCCTGTACTGGTGGCACCTGCTCTCGCCGATCCGCAGCCGCATGCGGATCGGCGGCCTGGGCCCGGTCGCCTACATGGTCTCGACAAAGCTGCTGGTGGGCGCGCTGGGAATCGCGCTGGCCTTCGCGCCCGCGTCGTTCTATCCCTTCTATGAGCACCATCCCCATTACTGGGGACTCTCCCCCTCCACCGATCAGTCGATGGCCGGGCTGGTAATGGCCCTCGAGCAGTCGATCGTGATGGGGGTCGCGCTCGTCTGGGTGTTCGTGCAGATGCTGCGCGAGTCAGAGCGCGAGGCGCAGCGCGCCGAGCGCTACGAGGTCGCCTGACGCTCCTTGGAACGACGAGCGCCGCGCGGAGAGCCGGGGGTCTCCGCGCGGCGCCGCAACAGCTAGGAGTGCCTGCTCGGGACTACTTGCAGGCCTGCTGGCCGGAGACCGTCTTGGTCTCCGTCGTATTGGTCGTCGGCAGGGTCGCGTTGAACGACACGGAGTACGGACGCTTACCGTTCTTGCAACCGATCGACTGCAGCACGCCCACCTTCCTGCCGTTGACCTTCGTGGAGAGGTTGAACCACTTCAGGTGCTCTGTCTCCAGGGACCCGGCGAGGCCCAGCGGCTGGGTGACGTACTTCGGGATCGGAACGTTGACCACGAGGTTCTTGCCCTGCTGCTTACGGGTGGCCGGATACGGCGGGACCGCACCGGTCGCGACGGCTCCGCCCGCGCACAGGTGACCCGGGGCTTCGACGAAGAAGAACGCCAGGTTGCCTCCGCCGGCGTTCCAGACATGGAGGTTGGGGTCGCACGCCGTCGCCGTCGGATCCGTGGTGCTGAAGTTCGTCGGGCTACCGATGACCGCCGTGATCGCGCCCGTCGCGAGCATCGCGCCCTTGGGGCACGCTGTGTCGCTCTTGGCGGCGGCGATCGAGGCGACCGAGCACGTCGGAAGGCCCTTCGTGTTCACCTTCAGACCGTAGATCTTGGTCGTGATGTTGTTCAGCTCTGCCGTGCGGTTCCCGGCCGTGCCGGTCGCCGTCAGGGCCTCGCTGTAGCCGACCGAGACCGGCTTGGAGGCCGTGCCCGCCTTGGCGGGCGAGACGACGTCCTTCGCCGTGTAGGTGTTGATCGCGGCGTACGCGGACGCCGCGGCGATCAGCGTGATCGCCGCCGTGACGACGATCACCAGTGATTTACGCAAATGCTCCTCCTTGTGGGTTGATCCGAGTCCGGCCGGCATGGGTCGCCGGCCGAGCTCACGGAAGCGGTTGTAGGTGGGGGAAGACTTGGGATTGCCCGGTGGTCGACTTCGCCAGCGGCGATTGGGACACGCACGACGGACCGGACGGATTGGACGTCAGGTAGTACTGCTGCACCAGCTGCGCAATTGTTAACACAGTCCCGGTCACCGAAGTTGCGCTCGTCGACAGCGACGGCGACAGGGCCGGGAGCGGATGGCTCGTGCACAGATAGTTGCCGAACACCTGCAGGCCCGTGCGCAGACGGTCAAAGCCCCCGGACGTCATGTAGGCGTTGGAGCGGTTGCTCTGCGGACGCGCCTGGTAGGGCATCAGCGCCTCGGGACCGATCGTGTTGGCCGCCCGCAGGTAATGCTCGTTGTGGCCGGAGGCCGACGGGAGGGTTCCCTCGGTGGTCGCCGTGCTGTTGGCGAAGAAGGCGGCGACCTCACGCCGGTAGACGTTGATGTAGTCGATCACCGGGACGAGCTGGCCCAGGTAGGGCTTCAGCCGCTGCAGGAACGGCACGCTGTCGACGAGAAAGCGCTGCAGCGCCGGGAAGCCGGAGCGAGACGCGCTGGTCAGCGGGGCGACGACCTGAACGAGCGTGCGCAGCTCCGGCGCGGCCACCACGAGCTGGCGCAGCGCCGGTGTCAGCTGGACGGCCGCGGGGTGCAGTTCGTCGATCAGCGGTTTGGTGGTGGCCGAGAACGTCCCGAGCCGGTCGATCGTGCTCCGTGTCTGCGCGAGAAACGCCGGGAACGCCCGGATCGTGTCGGCCAGCGCCGTGTCGCGGGAGGCGGTCGCGGCGAACAGCGCGTTGGAGTTGCGCACGAAGCCCTGGAGCGCCGTCGGGGAGCGGCTGAGGGCCGAGAACACCAGCCCGCCGTCGTGCAGCAGGGTCGTCGTCGCCTGCCCCTGGCGCTGGAGCACGGCGAGGACGCGGTCGACGTTGGTGGCGAACGGGTACAGGTCGGCCAGCGCGGTGTTGAACTGCTGGCCGCGGTTGGTCAGCGCGACGCCGCCCTCCTGCATCCACGTCTCGAAGGCGCGGCGGGTCGTCGGATCGAACGTGGAGAGGATCTGATCGAGCTGGACGGTCGGCGCGACCTGCGCGCGCGGCAGGGTTCCGTCATCGCGCAGCTTGGGGGCGCTGGGGGAACCGGCGCTCAGCTGCACGAACGTCTCCCCCAGCAGCGTCTTCTGGCGCAGGATCGCCCGCGTGTCGGCCGGACGGGGCGCGAACTGCCGGTCGATCTGGATCACCGCGCGGTTGCGGCCGGTGCGCCGGTCCAGTCCGACCGAGGCCACGTGCCCGACGGTGACCCCGGAGATCTTCACCTCGGCCTGGGAGGCCAGCTCGACCGCCTGGTCGAACTCGACGGTGAAGCGGTAGCCCTGCGGCGAGAGCGGCAGCGAGCCTCCGAACGAGATCCACAGGAAGATGAGCAGACCGACACACGAGGCCGTGAAGGCGACCATCGTGAGGATCGCGAGAACGCTGGGGCGTTGCTTGTTCATCCGGTCACGCGATCAGCTCGGGCAGGTGGTGAAGGTGCCGATTTGCTTGGTCCCCGGGAGCGAGGTGGCCTTCGGCGCGTTGAGCAGGTCGAGCACGACGCCCAGCCCGGCGTTGTTGGGGGCAATCGTGTTCTCGTAGAAGTTCAGCTCGCTGCAGGTCCCCATGAAAATGCCCTGGGTGAGCGCTCCGTTGGCGTCCTGGGAGGCGACGAGGCTGTCGGCGTTGTGGGCCAGCCACGAGCCCCAATAGAGGTAGCTGGGCTCGGAGCCGTGCTGGTAGGCGAGCGTGTTGAAGAGCGTGTTGAGCACCTTGATCGAGCTCGACAGCGACGGGATGGCAACCTTGAGCTTGGCTGTGGCCGGGGCGAGGGTGCGAGCCAGCGGCTGGACCGCCACCGCAAACGGCCGCAGCTGGTGGGCGATCACCGGGGTGGTGTCGCGCAACAGCGGACGCGAGGCCGCCAGCGCAGGCCCGAGGTTGCGAGCGAAAGGCCGGAGGAGGTGCAGGGTGGTGGCGCTGGCGCGGGAGAACGACGTCACCTTGCCGAGCGTCTGCTGAGTCTGGCGCAGCGTACCGGGGAACAGCTGCAGGGTCTGCTCGAGCTGGGCATCGTTGGTCGAGATCGCCCGGAAGTTCGTATCCGAGGACTTGATCAGCGACGCCAGCTGCCCCTCGACGCCGCCCAGCGACCCAGCGACGAGATTGAGATTGTGGATCGCGCGACGGAGGTTGCGCTGGCGCTGGGCGAGAAGCGTGGCGAAGCGCTGCGTGTCGCGGTCCAGCGGCTCGAAGCGCTTGAGCGTGCCCTGGAGGCCGGCCACCGCCGCCGCAGACGGCGCCGCGCCCTTGACGCCGGGGTCGTGGAACACCTGGGCACCGCCGGCGAGCAGCAGGACCAGGTAGTTGCGCGCGTCGGCGTCCAGCGAGGAGAGGATCTCCGAGACATCCACGTCGGGGTTGGTGTTGGCGGCCGAGAGCGTCCCGCCCTGGGGCACCACGCCGGCGCTGCGGGTGCCCGGATCGAGTGCCAGGTACATGTCCTTGAGCGGCGTGCGCGGCCGCAGCAGCACCGTGGCGTTGTTGTAGATCGGCCGGTACTTCTTGTAGATGTTCATCGTCACCACCGCGCGGCCGTCCTGCAGCGACACGCCCCCGATCTGCCCGACCTGGACACCCGCGATCGTCACCGCCTGCCCCTGGCCGGGAGTGACCGCCGCGGCGGTGGCGAACGGCGCGCGCACCGTGTAGTAACTCTGGCCGAACACGAACGACGGCTGGTGCTCGAGGATGTACAGCGTGACGGCGATCGCGCCGACGAACAGCGCGGCGATCGCGGCGAAATCGAAGCGATGGGTGAGGATCGCTCGCTTCACGGTCCGGTTCCCGTCGTGACGCGGTTCAGCGCGGGTGCCGGATTGCGATAGCAGGCCACGTCGGACCGCACCGTCGGCGCCGTGCCGGCAAACGCCGGACGGGTGCCCAGCGGCGCCAGCACCGCATTGCCGTACAGCGGTCCGCCACCCGGGAGCGAGGCGGTGGCCACCTGCTGGTCACCGCCGCCGGTGGACGCCCGCAGATACCGGCCGTTGCCATCGATGTTCTGCGCCGAGGAGGCCAGCCCGACGGCCGACTGGAACAGCTCCTGGTAGACCTGCAGCCCCGTCGTCACCGGGGGATCGGAGATTCGCTGATTGCCGGTGGGGATGATGTCGTGGGTGAGGCAGCGGGCCAGCTCGTTGGAACCGTTGAGCAGCGACTGGGTGGCGGTCAGCGTCTCGGAGGTTCCCTGCACCGCGGGCGTCAGCGACGCCAGCAGTCCGCGCAGCTCCTGCGGCGAGAACAGCGCGATCGACTGACTGAGCCACGGCAGCCCGGCGTCGATCGTGGGCCCGAGCTGGCGGATGCTCGGGGTGAGCTCGCGCGCGAACTGGCGCGTCGGCGCAAACGAGGCCTGGAGCGGCCCGAGCGCGTTGTTAGTGGCCTGCAGGGTCCCGGGCAGCAGCGCGATCGTGGCCTGCAGGTCGCCCTGGCGGTTCGAGAGCGCGCCCATGGTGGCGTTGAGCGTGCTCACCAGGTCGCTGAGCCGCCCGGACTGCGAGGCCAGCGCGCCGAACAGCCGCTGGGTCCCCGACACGACGCCGGACAGATCGTGGGGCTGGCGCCCGAGCAACGCCCCGTTGACGATCGCCGAGGCCTTGAACGCGCCGGCGGCGTAATTGAGCGACTGGTTGAGCGACTGCCCGGCGGTCAGCCCGCGCTGCGTGGGGTCCTGGGAGGCGTCCTGAGCGGCCGTCGGGCGGGCGTTCAGCGCGCCCCCGAAGCCCCGTACGAGCGTCTGCAGGTTGGCGCGGGTGTCGGAGTTGAGCGCCGACAGCACCCGGTCGAGCTGGACCGGTCCGGTCGTGTTGGCCGCCGGCAGCGTGTGGCCGGAGGACACCGTCGGCGCCGACGGCGTGCCGGGGTGCAGGTCGACGTAGAAGTTACCCTCCAGGAACAGGCGCGGGCGGATGTCCACGGTGGCGTCGGCGTGGATCGGCAGGCCGTTGTTCTGGATGGCCATCGTCACGACCGCCGCCGAGGAGGACCCGCCGACGCGCTTGACCGATGTCACCGTGCCGACCTCCACGCCGGCGATCCGCACCGGGGAGGCGAGGTGCAGCTGGGTCTCGGCGGTGAACGTCGCCTTGAGCTGGAACGGCGAGGCGCTGAACGGCACCGACCCGCCGAACACGACGTAACAGACGACGAGCACGATGACCCCGGCGATCACGCCGGCCGCGAGGTTGCTCACGCGCGAGCGGTGGCGTCTCATGACGTGCTGGCCTTCGTCTTCTCGGTCTTGAGGCCGAGGTTGCCCGGCGGGTTGCCGATGACGACCTGGTTGGCCTTGAACGTCTCGTTGCCGGCCGCGCACTCAGCCGGCTGGCCGGGGGAATCGGTGTAGGGATACGGGTTGGAGTGCAGCGGCCCGGAATCCCGGCCGACCGGCAGCTGGGAGATCTGGTGCGACGGTCCGTTCTGACTGTTGGTGCCGGGGGCGATCGACAGCGGGACGAAGCGCAGGAACGTGCCCTGGGTGACGTGCTCGGAGAGCAGGCTCGAGATGTTGCGCAAGAACAGCGTCACGTAATTGCACGAGGACTGGACCGGCGTGAGGAACTGCAGCGGCTCCTTGAGGTGGCCGAGCGTCAGCGTCAGGCGATCGATCCCGTCCTGGGCGACCGTGTTCTGGCTGTAGTTCTTCAGCGCCTCGGCGAGCGAGACCGTGCGGGCGTCCAGCTCGGCGGTCGGCGGCAGCGTCCGGGTGCCGATGGCGAACGTGTCGGCGAGTACCGGCGCACTCTGCGAGAGGGTGGCGAACCCGGGACGGAGCTGGTGCAGGAGACTCGCCGTGTCGGTGAGAAACGGCCGGATCACGGGGGTCTCGGCGATCGTCGCCTCGAATGTCGGCGGCGTCTGCGAGATCGTCTGCTGCAGCGACGGGACGGCGACTGAGGCGAGGGCGCGGAACGTCGTGTTGAGGTTGGTGAACAGCGTCGCCTGGGTCTCGGCCACGGGCGCAAGCGCGGCGCTGTAGCTCTCGAGGCCGCGGAAGAAGCCGCCGAGCCCGGTCGCGGGAGAGGCGAGGTTGCGCGCCACCGGCCCGAGATCGGTGACGAGCGGCACGAACGCCCGCAGTGCGCTGTTGAGGTCAGAGCCGCGTCCGGCGAGCGCCTCCCCGAAGCCGATCGTCGAGTCGGTGACGCCCGTGCGCGTCGGCGGGTTGAACATCGACAGCACCTGGTCGAAGTCGACCTCGCTGCTCGTCTGGCGCATCGGGACGGTGGCGTTGTCGCCATATCCGCGGCGGTCGTGGCCCAACGTGATCTGCAGGTACTTGAGCCCGATCGCCCCCTTGAGGCGGATGTCGAAGCGCGAATCCACCGGGAGCGGCTTGACGTTCTCGTAGAGGTGGATGTTGAGCAGCGCGATCGGACGGCCGCCGGCCGAACGCCCCGCGGTCACGCTCGCGACGACGCCGACCCGGGCCCCGCCCATCGTCACGTCGGTCCCGTGGGTCAGCTCGGAGGCGTTGGCGGCCTGGACGTGCAGGTTGTAGGTGGGCACGAACGGCAGCCCGTTGGTTGCGTTGTAGGCGAGCGTGACGGCGACGATCGTCACGAGAACGGTGAGCGCCCCGATCAGGATCGGGTTGCTGGCCAGCCCCGGTTCGCGGCGGCGGCGCTTCATCGCTTGGTCCCCACCAGGTAGCTGAGCAGCCCGGTCATCGTCTTGGCCCCGGAAGCCGTGCCCGACGCGCCTCGGACGGCGGTGACGACCACCTTGTCGGCCGCCGCGGCTCTGGACGCGGCCGTGTCGGTCCTCGCGGCGGTCGCGGATGACGACGTCTGGACGCCGCTGAAGTTGGCCGAGCACCCCGCCAGAACGGCGGAGACATAGTCAGTGCAGCTGGAGTCCAGCGGCTCGAAGCGCGCGAAATGCCCGAGGCTGTTGAAGCCGTTGGTGGCCGACGCACCCTGGTAGAGCAGGCTCATGAGCTGTTGGATGCCGCCGGTCTGATTGAGGCTTGAGAGCAGGCGCTGCAGCGAGCTGGCGGTCGGGCGGGCGGCCGTGCCCAGCCGGTTGAAGCGTTGCGCCAGCGGCAGCGTTGCCACCAGCGACGGTTGGGACTCGGACGCCGCTCGGCCGAGGTTGATGAGCGACGTGCGGGCAGCGCCGGCGAACGGCGTCAGGTTGGCGAACTGGCGCCCGACGGCGGAGGCGCTCTGTCCGAGCTCGGTCATCACCGGCGTGCCCTGGTCGGCCAGCGTTCCCAGGTCGGCCATCAGCGGGCGCAGCCGGCGCAGGAACGAGGGGAACAGCTGGAAGGTGCGCGAGATGTCGGCCGCCCGCTGCGCGCTGGCCACTGCGGTCGTGTTGGCCTGCGTGATGAACCCGGAGATCTGCCGCCGCTCGCGCCCCAGGGGGGCGAGCACGGTGTCGGAGTTGGTGGCCAGCTGGGCGAGCGCGCGGTTCTGGGAGGCGAGGATCCGGAGCACCTTGTCGGTGTTGCCCAGCGCGGGATTGGCGCGATGGATGACCGCGTTAAGGTCAGAGCCGCGGGCCGCCAGGCCGGTGCCGAGCTCGTCGATGATCACGGCCAGCGACTGGCGCACCGGCTGGCGCGAGATGTTCTGGACGATGTCGGAGTCGACCGGGGAGCTGGTGCGCACGACGGGGAGCAGATAGCTGCCGGCGCCCGGCCCGTGGCCGATCCGCCCAAGCTCCGGCGCGGCGGCGGTGCCGGGACTGCAATCCACGTACTGCTCGCCGATCAGGGACTGGGGGCGGATCGTGCAATGGGCATTGGCGTGAAACGGCGTGAAGCGGGAGTCGTTGATGGCGAGCGAGACGGCGGCGCGCTTGTCGGCGGTGACCCCGAGCGAGGTGATCGTGCCGACGTTGGCGCCGGCCACCCGCACGTCCTCGCCCCGGGCCGCAAAGGCGGCGTCGTCGAAAATCGCCCGCACCGTGTACGGGCCCCCGTTTGAGCGGGCGGGACTCGCGAGCACGATGGCGACCAGCGCCGCCGCGGCCAATCCGGTTGCGATCGCCGCCAGTCGTCTCATGGGCCGGGCGGGACGGAGGTCGTCTGACAACCGCTGACCGCCGCGGGCGCCGAGCCGTCCGGGGCGGGCTGGACCGCGCTGCCCGGGCAGCGGTTGTGCACCGCGTGCAGTCCCGAGTAACGCTGCGAGGGGAACTGCGTCGTCAGCTGCCCCTGGCCGTCGAGCGTGAACGGGTACAGCGTCGGCTGGTTGCGCACGAAGTGGCCGTTGGCGTCGTAGGCCGCGCCGGCCTGGCCGATGTTGGATAGCGCGGCGACGACGTCGGGCGTGTACTGGCGCAGGTACTGCACCTGAGCCTGGGAATCGTTGAACTGCTTGATTATCTGCGGGAAGGCGACGCTCGCGATCCGCTCCAGGGCGGGCGTCTGCTGGGCCAGCTGGGTGAGGTCCCCGGTGCCGGCCGGATTGTGGATCAGCGAGTTGAGCTCTGCGACGGTCGGTATCGCCGCCGTCAACAGCTGGTTCAGGCGTGCGGCGAACACCGGCAGCCGGCGAACCGCCGGCCCCGAGGCGGCGACGAGCGGATCCAGCGAGTCGAGCGTGCCGTTCAGACCGGCCAAGGTGGTCGTCGAGCGTCGCAGCGTTCCCGGAAACAGCGTCAGCGCCTGGGTGAGCGCCTGGCTCTGGTTGGCGATCGCGCCGGTGGCCGCGCTCGTGTTGGAGATCAGCTGCGTCAGCTGCTGGCTGCGCGAGGCCAGCGCCTTCATCGTCTCGGCGCCCTGAACGACGAGGTGGTCGAACGTCGGCTGGTCACGGGCAAGCTCGGCGGTCACATCGCTGGTCGCCTGCAGCCCCGGCGCCAGGTACTTCAGCGCCTGGTTGGCCTTCTGCCCGCTGCCCTTCAGCGATGCCGCCTCGCCACGGATCAGGCCCTTCAGGCCGGTCCGGGTCTGGGGGTCAAGAGTGTTGAAGAGCGCGTCGAGGTTGACCTCGGAGCGGGTGCGCTGGACGCCGATCAGTCCGCCGGAGGCGATCGGGGGCGCCTCGGGCGGTCCGGGCTCGAGCAGCACGTACTTGCTGGCGATCCCCGATAGCGAGTCCTCGGCGATCTTGGCCACCGTGCCCTGGTGGAGCGTGCCGACGTCGCCGTTGAGCTTGAGCGTCACCCGGGCGGCGCCGGTGTCGGTGAGGCCGATCGCGGTGATCGTGCCCGCCTGGGCCGGTCCGATCAGCACGCTGTCGCCGCTCACCAGGCCGCTGGCGTCCTGGAAGTCGGCGCGCAGCGTGTAGTCCGAGCCACCGCCGAGCACCACCAGGGCCACCACCACGATCGCCGCCCCCAGGGCCACGCCGGCGATGATCCGCGCCGCCACGCTGACCCGCACGGGACCCGACGCGCCGCGGCGCGGGCCCCGTGGGCGCCCAGGAGTGGATGTCGTACTGGCGAGCGGGCTGATGTCGACCTCCTCCTCCTCCGTGATTCCCCTGCATCGGCGGCCCCCTGTGCGCTGGCATCCTGCCAGAGAGACCGGTTGCCCGCCAGAGGGCAACGGCGTAGCTCGCGTTAAGCTTGCTTTTAGTTCTTAGGGGCGGGCACAAGCATCGCGGCGCCGATCGCTCCACCCAGATCGCCCAGTCCCGCCACCCTGACCGCGGGTGGGCGCGAGTCGTTGAAGAGGTGCGGATGCATCTCGGTGGAGATCCGCTCGGCCATCGGTTGTCCGAAGCGGACCCCGAGGCCACCCCCGATCACGACCGCCTCGACGTCGAGCAGGTTGACCGCCGATGCGATCCCGGCGCCGAGCGCCTTGACGGCCCGTTCGATCAGCTCCGCGGCCAGGTGATCGTCCTGCTCGAGCGCGTCCGCCCACACGGCGCTCGTCAGCCGGCTGCGCCCGCGCTGCTTCATCAGCTTGAACAGATCGGTCTGGGCGCCCTTGTCGAGCTCGTGACGGGCCTTGGCCTCCATCGCCGCGCGCCCGGCGTAGGCCTCCATGCAGCCCCGGCGGCCGCACGGGCAATGGGCGCCGTTGCGTTTGACGACCATGTGGCCGATCTCGCCGGCGCCGCCGCGCCCCAGCCATGGCTTGCCGCCGAGGATCAGCCCGCCGCCGACGCCGGTCCCCCACATCACTCCGAGCAGGGAGTCATAGGGCTTGCCGGCCCCCAGCTCGAACTCGGCCTGCGTGGCCACCTGCACGTCGTTGCCGACGTACACGGCGGCGCCCAGCTTGTCCTTGAGGACGGCCGCCAGCTCGAATGTGCTCATCCAATCCGGCAGGTTGCGCGCGTTGCCGACCGTGCCGGCGCGCTCGTCGACGTCGCCCGGCGACCCGACGCCGACCCCGGCGAGCGCCGACGCCTTGACGTGGGCGGCCTTGGCGGCCTCCAGCATCGCCGTCGCCATCTGGGCGGCAACGGCGGGAGGACCGCCGTCGGTCGGCGTGGGCTGGCGGGCCTGACCGAGGACCTTGTGCTCGGCGTCGATGACGATCGCTTCGACCTTGGTCCCACCGAGATCGATTCCACCCCGCAACCCGTTGGATCCCTCCATGGCCGGGAGCGTATCTCAGTGGCCGCCCGGCCAACGACGGTCAGGCGGGCGGGCCCCAGGATTCTCGGTAGTGCTCCTGCTCGGGCGTCGGCTCGTCGATGTGCACGCCGAGAGCGGCCAGCTTGAGCCGGCCGACCTCGCGGTCGACGGCTGCGGGCACGGAGTGCACGCCCGCGGCCAGCCGGCCACGGCGGCGCACGAGCTCCTCGACGCCGAGTGCCTGCAGGGCGAAGGAAACGTCCATGACCGCCGCCGGATGCCCGTCGGCCGCCGCCAGGTTGACGACGCGGCCGTGGGCGAGCAGGTTGAGGCGCCGCCCGTCGGCCAGGGTGTACTCCTCGACGAGCGGCCGCACCGCGCGGATGCCGCCGGTGGCCAGCTCGCTGAGCTCGGCGAGGTCGAGCTCGACGTCGAAGTGCCCGGCATTGGCCAGCAGCGCCCGGTCCTTCATGCGCTCGAAGTGCTCGCGCCGCAGGACCCGCCGCGAACCGGTCACCGTGATGAAGATGTCGCCGCGCTGCGCCGCGTCCAGCGAGGTCGTCACCTCATAGCCCGCCATGCGGGCCTCGAGCGCACGCAGCGGGTCGACCTCGCACACGATCACCGCGCCGCCCGCCCCGCGAGCGCGCTCGGCGACTCCCTGGCCCGCCCAGCCGTAGCCGAGGATCACGATCGTGTTGCCGGCGAGCAGCACGTTGGAGGCGCGGATGATCCCGTCAAGGGCCGACTGGCCGGTGCCGTGCCGGTCGTTGAGGGCCCGCTCGGTCCGGGCCTCGTTGACGGCCAGGACCGGCACCCGCAGGCCGCCCTCCTCCTCCAGGCGGCGCAGGCGGACGATCCCGGTGGTCGTCTCCTCGGTTCCGCCGAGCAGCCCCTCGAGCGTCTCCCCGCCGCGGGCGTGGGCGGTCATCAGCAGGTCGGCGCCGTCGTCGAGGGTGACCTGCGGATGGGTGTTCAGAAGGGCCAGCACATGCTCGACGTAGGTGTTGAGGTCCTCGCCTCGGCGCGCCCGCACCTCGACGCCGTCCTCGAGCACGAGCGCCGCGGCGACATCGTCCTGCGTGGACAGCGGATTGGCCGAGCAGAGGCCGACAGTCGCCCCGCCGGCGCCGAGCGTCCGCACCAGGTTCGCCGTCTCACCGGTGACGTGCAGGCAGGCGGCGATCCGCAGGCCCTCCAGCGGCCGTTCGGCCGCGAAGCGCTCGCGAATCTGCGCCAGCACGGGCATCTGCCCGGCCGCCCACGCGATGCGCGCCTGGCCCTCGGGTGCGAGGGCCAGGTCGGCGACGTCGTGGGCCGGAATCGATGTCCGTGCCATGGGTCCCGTCGCCCGCGCCGGGCGGCCGGGTCCCGTCCGCTCGGGCGGGTCGGTGCCTAGTAGCGGTAGTGGTCGGACTTGTAGGGGCCCTCGACGGGAACGCCGAGGTAGCCGGCCTGCTCGGGCGTGAGCTCGGTGAGCCGGACCCCGAGCGCGTCGAGGTGCAGCCGCGCGACCTTCTCGTCGAGCTGCTTGGACAGGGTGTAGACCTGGGTCTGGTACGCGTCACGGTTGCCGAACAGCTCGATCTGGGCCATCACCTGGTTGGTGAACGAGTTCGACATCACGAAGCTCGGGTGCCCGGTGGCGTTACCGAGGTTCAGCAGCCGGCCCTCGGAGAGGACGATGATCGTCCGTCCGCCGGGGAACACCCACTCGTCGACCTGCGGCTTGATGTTGATCTTCTCGATCCCGTCGATCGCCGCCAGGCCGGCCATGTCGATCTCGTTATCGAAGTGGCCGATGTTGCCCACGATCGCCTGATGCTTCATCTGCGACATGTGCTCGGCGGTGATGACGTCCTTGTTGCCGGTCGTCGTGATGAAGATGTCCGCCGTCTGGAGCACGTCCTCGAGGCGGGCGACCTGGTAGCCGTCCATCGCCGCCTGCAGCGCGCAGATCGGGTCGATCTCAGTGACGATCACGCGGCCGCCCTGGCCACGGAAGGACTCCGCGCAGCCCTTGCCGACGTCGCCGTAACCGGCGACGACGCACACCTTGCCGCCGATCAGCACGTCGGTTGCCCGGTTGATGCCGTCGATGAGCGAGTGCCGGCAGCCGTACTTGTTGTCGAACTTGGACTTCGTGACCGAGTCGTTGACGTTGATCGCCGGGAACAGCAGCTTGCCCTCGTTGGCGAACTGATACAGACGATGCACGCCCGTCGTCGTCTCCTCGGTGACCCCTTGGATCGACTTCGCCATCCGGGTGAAGCGCTCGCTGTCGTCCTTCACCGAGCGGGTGAGCAGCTCGAGGATGACCTTGTGCTCCTCGTTGTCGGCCGTGCTCGGGTCCGGCACCGCGCCGGCGGCCTCGTACTCGGCGCCCAGATGCACGAGCAGCGTGGCGTCGCCGCCGTCGTCGAGAATCATGTTGATCTCTTCGTCTTGCGGCCACGTCAGCGCCTGCTCGGCACACCACCAGTACTCCTCGAGCGTCTCGCCCTTCCAGGCGAACACGGGGATGCCCTGCGGATCATCCGGGGTGCCGTCGGGCCCGACGACGACCGCGGCAGCGGCGTGATCCTGGGTGGAGAAGATGTTGCAGCTCGCCCAGCGCACGTCGGCGCCCAGCGCCGTCAGCGTCTCGATCAGCACGGCCGTCTGGATCGTCATGTGCAACGACCCGGTGATCCGCGCGCCCTTGAGCGGCTGGCTGTCGGAAAACTCGCGACGGGTGGACATCAGCCCGGGCATCTCGTGCTCGGCCAGCTGGATCTCCTTGCGGCCGAACGCGGCCAGCGAAAGGTCAGCGACCTTGTAATCAGTCTTGGCGACGGTTGTGCTCATGGTCTCTCCGGGCTCTCGTGGGGGTTTCTCGTTGGGGGCGCGGCCGGGTGGCCGCGGTGGCTCAGACGGCCGCGAGCAATCGCTCGTGCTTGTCCTGCTCGAAGCGCAGCCAGTCCTCGGCCTCGACGTGCTCGGGCCGGCTGGCCTCGGAGCTCAGCCACGCCGTCACGGCGTCCCGCAGGGCCATCTCGCTGTTCAGCCGGGCCGTGAAGGCCACGTCGGACAGCGAGAGGTCAAAGTCCGCCAGCAGTTCCTTCAGCGTGCGCAGGCGCTGCAGCTGGGCGGCTCCGTACAGCCGGTAGCCCGACGCCGAGCGCGCCGGTGTGACCAGACCCGCCTGCTCGACGTAGCGCAGCATGCGAGCCGACCAGCCGGTCGTCTCGGCAGCTTCGTTGATCGTCAGGGCTTCCATCGTCGCCAACGTTACCACACGCCTGTCAAGGTTCGGGGGGCGGGTCGTCCCGTTCGTTGCCGGCTGGGCGATTGGCGCCTAAGTCTCGGCCAGACGCTTCTTGAGCTCGTGGAGGACGTCGATCTGGGCGGGATCGCGCCCGTAGAGAATGGCCATGTAGAGCGAGACGAGGTCGCCGAGGAGGACGAGGGAGACGAGGCGCTCGATGGCGGTCTCCCCCACGCTCTCGATGCGCTCGGAGACAGCGGCGTGGTCGCCGATCAGCTCCTGGGTGAGGCGGATACGCTCGCGGACGCGGGGGTGCAGATCGCAGTCGTCGAGGAAGACGGCGCTGAAGCGGCCGAGCTCCGGTGCGCCCTGCCAGCCGACGAGCTCGTTGTGGTCGAGCTCGGGCAGCTCGGCGGCGAACGCCGGCGACTTGGCATTCTCGTTGAGCTGGGTCTTCCAGCGATAGGCGATCGGCGCGGTCAGGCCGGCGCCCGCGATCTGGGGCGTGGTGCCGTGCAGCGCGCGGGCCAGACGCTTGGCCGGCGAGTCCTCGGGCGCGTCGGGGCCCCAGTCGGAGACCAGCTGCTCGACGCGGGCGGCGGCGACGTCGATCTCGGTGTGCAGGGGCTCGCCGACCCCGACGAGCGCCGCCACCTCGAGGGCCACGACGATCGCGTAGCCGACGGCCGCGCGTGGCTGAAAGCCGCCCGGCAGCGGGATCACCGGCACACCGTCGGCGCGGGCGTCCCGGGCCAGCCGGCCGCCGGTCGTGCAGACGATCCGGTGCGCGCCGAGCGCGCCCGCGGCCTCGTAGGCTGCCAGCGTCTCCTCGGTCTCGCCCGAGTAGCTGGCGCAGAGCACCGCCGTGTCCGGGGTCGCCCACGAGGGCAGGCCGTAGTCGCGGGCGATCGCCATCGGCCGCGAGCAGCGGTCGCCGAGCACCGACCGCGCCAGCAGGCCGCCGACGGCCGAGCCGCCCATGCCGGCGACGACGAGGCCTCCGGGACAGTCGACGGGCTTGAGGTTGGCCGACTCCACGCGCCACAGGGCGTCGCGCAGGTGCTCGGGGAGTCCCAGCACGTCGGCCAGCTGCCCCGTGCTGTCGACGGCGGCGATCGCCGCGGCGCTCAGATCGCCGGACGCGGCGCCGCCAGTCAAAACGCGATCGCTCCGTCGGATAACTCCACGCCCGGGAAGATACGGATTCCGTCCTGCAGCTTGTTGCCCGCGCCGAGGCGCACCCCGGCGCCGATCACGACCTCGCCCTCGAGCTGGCAGCCCTCGCCGATGTGAGCGTCGGCGGACACGATCGAGGAGTGGATCCGCGCGCCGGCGCCGATCCGGGCGCCGTCGAGCACCACCGAGCCCTCGATCACCGCGCCCGCGCCGACATGCACCCCGCGGCCGAGGACGGCTCGCGGGCCGATGACCGCGTCGCGATGGACCGCGGAACCCTCGCCGATCACGGCAGGCGGGCGGACGGTCGCCTCACAGGCGCCCAGCACACCCCCGGCCTGCGCCAGCTGGCGTCCCACCTCGGTCTGCACGGCGCCCTCCAAGATCTCGAACGTCCCCTGCAGATACCGGTGCGGCGTCCCGATGTCCAGCCAGTAGCCCGCCGCCTCATAACCGAACAGCCCCTTGGCCACGAGCGTCGGAAACACGTCGCGCTCGATCGAGATCCGGGTGCCGGCGGGCGCCATCCCGGCCAGCACCTCGCGCTCCAGGATGTAGGCGCCGGCGTTGACGAGATTGGTGTCAAGCGCCTCGTCGGCGCTCGGCTTCTCCAAGAACTCCGTCACCGAGTGGTCCGGATTGCGGCGGACGAGGCCGTACGCCGAGGGATCCTCGACGGCCATCAGGGCCAGCGTCGCCCGCGCGCCGGTCTGCTCGTGCTGACGCAGCTGGGCGGTCAGGTCCATGTCGGACAGCACGTCGCCGTTGAGCATGAAGAAGCGCTCGTCCAGCAGGTCCTCGGCATACTTCAGCGCCCCGCCCGTGCCCAGCGGCTCGGGCTCCTCGACGTAGCGCACGTGCACGCCCAGGGTCGAGCCGTCGCCGAGCAACTCCCGGACGCCGTCGGCCATGAACCCGCAGGACAGGATCACGTCGTCAACACCGTGGCCACGCAGCCACTCGAGCATGTAGGCCATGAAGGGGCGGTCGACGAGCGTCACCACCGGCTTGGGGACGGTCGAGGTCAGCGGCCGCAGCCGCGTGCCCTCACCGCCGACGAGGATCAGCGCCTGCACGCGAGCGGGCGGAAGCTCGGTGTGCCCGAGCTCACCGGCCGATTCCCTCGTAGGTGAAGCCGGCGTCGGTCACGGCTTCGCGGTCGGCGAAGTTGCGCCCGTCGACGAGCAGCCTCCCCGCCATCCGCTCCTTGACCGCCACCCAGTCAAGCTCGGCGAACTCCGGCCACTCGGTCACCAGGATGCACGCGTCCGCGCCGTCCAACGCGCCCAAGGCGGAATCGGCGAACTCGACGCCGGGCATCAGCTTGCGCGCCTCCTCCTCGGCCACCGGGTCATACGCCGAGACGTACGCGCCGTCGGCCTGCAACCGCGCCGACAGCACCAGCGAACTGGCTTCGCGCATGTCATCGGTATTGGCCTTGAACGCCAGGCCGAGCAGCGCGATTCGCCGTCCGACCAGGGACCCGAGATGCTTCTGCAGCTTGCCGACGACCCGGCGCTTCTGCAGCTCGTTGACCTCGATCACCGACGTCAACAACTGAAAGTGATAGCCCGAATTACCCGCCAGCTGTTTCAAAGCCGACACGTCCTTGGGAAAACACGAGCCGCCGAATCCGATTCCCGGCTTGAGGAAGTGGTTGCCGATCCGGCGATCCAGACCCATCCCCTTGGCGACCTCGGCCACGTCGGCGCCCGTCTCCTCACACACGTTCGCGATCTCGTTGATGAACGAGATCTTCGTCGCCAAGAACGCGTTCGCGGCCAGCTTGACCATCTCCGCCGACGCGACATCGGTCCGCACTAATGGGGCGCCCAGCGGCTCGTACAACGCCGCGACCGCATCCCCCGCCCAGCCACCGTCATCGCCGACGACCACCCGGTCAGGCTCGAGGAAATCCTTCAGCGCCGACCCCTCCTTCAAGAACTCCGGACACGACACATACGCAAACCCGGATTTGCCCCGCTGCGCGAACGCCCGCTTGATCGATGCGCCCGTCCCCACCGGCACCGTCGACTTCATCACCAGCGCATGACGATCCGACGGCGGCATCGAATCCACCACCGCGTGCACCGCCGAAAGGTCGGCATCGCCGGAGTAGGTCGGCGGGGTACCCACCGCCACGAACAACAACCGTGCGTGTTCCAACGCCGGCGCCAGCTCGGTCGAGAAATGGAGGCGATCACGGTTCTTCTCCACCGACTCCGCCAGCCCCGGCTCCCAGATCGGGATCTCCCCCCGATTCAAGCCGTCGATCTTCTCCGCATCGACATCGACACACCACACCTCGTTACCCAGCTCGGCAAAGCCGGCCGCGGTCACCAACCCGACATAGCCGGTCCCGATGACCGCCACGGGTTCACGCACAGAGTTCATCAGGCCGCTGAATCTAGCGAGGTGCGGCTGGCTCAGCCGCGGGCCCGGATCATCGATGCAGCGATGTTGACCATCTGACTGTTGGGGATGTCGCTGGTCAACGTGTTCGAGATCCAGTAGGTGTCGGGGCCCTGGTGCCAGGCAACGGTCGTCAGCCGGCCGCCATCGGCATACAGCAACAGCTTGCGGCCGCCGATCGTCCGCGTGCCGCTCGGGCTCTGCAGCAGCGGCGGATCGCGCCAGGCGATGCCCTGCACGCCGTAGTACTGGCCCTTGAACGCGTTGAGCTCGATCGTCATCCGGTAGGCGGCGCGGGGCCGGCCGCTCTCGTCGCGGATCACGTACTGGCGGGGGTAGGAGTGCGCGTATTCGATCGCAGGCTCGTCGCCCTGGGTGCAGTTGGCGATGAGGCTCAGGCAGTACTGCGACCCGGACGCGATGTACTTGGGGAAGTAGACGGGCATCTTCACTTTGCTCAGCTGCGCGGCCTGGCTATGACCATCCGACAGCGCCGCGGTGAGGCCCGCGGTGTTGATCTGACTGAGGCGCTTGTGCCCCTTAGCCGATTTCGGCGTCGTCTTGGCCTTCGTCTTCGCCTTCGGCGTGGCCGCCATGAAGTGCGCGAACACCTGCGCCTCCCGTGACTGCTGGGCTGTCACGAAGCACGACGTCGCCGTGCACGGCTGCAGGTCGGCGGGGAAGGGAATCTGCTTGATGGTGCTGCCGTCGGCGTTGAGAACGAGGTTGAAGAGGTTGATGATCTGGTCCGAGGACTGCAGATTCTTGTCAAGCGTGGAGTGCTTGCCGAAGATCCGCAGCAGGCGGTCGCGGTTGGAGAACAGCTTGGAGATCGGGTACTGGGCCTTCGCCCAGCGGATGAAGTCCTGCTGGCGGGCCTCGCGGACGATGTCGGTGTCGGTGTGCCGGAAGCGCACGAACGGCAGCGCGCCGTTGACCGCCTGGTTGTGCCCGCAGAGCGGCTGATACCCCGGCTCGATGTCGATGCTCGAGTAGTGGGTGTACAGCGTGTTGTTGTAGTACCGGTGATCGACGTCCGAGTAGACACACCCGATCGCATCCACGAGATCCGAGAACCCGGTGAAGTTCGTGTCGACGATGTGGTTGACGTGCAGGTTCGGGAACACGTTCTGGCGGATCGTCTTGATCAACAGGCCGTAGCCGCCGTCGGTGTACGCGGAGTTGATCTTGGCGATGCCGAAGCCAGGGATGCTGACCTGGAGATCGCGCGGGATCGACATGACGTTGATCGTCGAGGACTGGGAGTTGAGGCGCACGAGCAGCATCGTGTCGGTGTTCGACGTGCGGAACGGCTCGCCGGCGCGGTGGTCTGAGCCGATCAGCAAGATCGTCTGCGGTTGCCCCGGACTGGGCAGCTGCAGCTGCGGGACCTTGATGCCGGGGTTGATCGAGATGTCGCCCACCAGGTTGGACACCTGGAGCAGACCGGCCACGGCGGTGGTGGCTGCCGTCGCGCCGATCATGATCACCGCCGCCAGCACGAAGCGCCACGCCGTCCCGCCGCGGCTATGAGGGATCAGCCATCTCATGCGAGGCCACCCTCGATCGAGCGCAGCGGTTCAACCGCGTCCGATTCGGCGTCAGACCCCGCGCCCAGCCAGCTCGGGAGGGCCCGCACGAAGTCGGCGAGCGCCCGGCGGTAGTGGGCCAGCGAGGTGAGCGACACCCACTCGTCGGGGCCGTGATGGCCGGCGCCCGCCGGCCCGAACTCGACCGCCGGGATGCCCGCCTCGATGAACGACGCCGCGTCCGATGCTCCGTCACGGCCGACACTGACGACCTCGCCGCTGATCGCCCGGGCCACCGCCTCGCGCAGCCCGCGCACGAACGGGTTGCGGCGGGAGACCGTCACCGGGGGGTGGATGAACGTCCGCTTGACATCAATCCCGGGGATCGCTCGCACCTGCGCGAGGATGTCGCCGGGATCCTGGCCGGGCAGATAGCGCACGTCGACGGCCATCTCGCAGCGGTCGGGCACCTTGTTGAGCGCATCGCCGCCCTCGATCCGCCCGAGGTTGAGCGACGGCCGGTCGAACATCTCCGAGGCCTCCCGCGTGAACGGCAGCGACTCGATCGCCCGGAAGACATCGATCGCCTTGAGCACGGCGTTGTCGCCCAGCCACGGCGTCGAGCTGTGGGCCGCGCGGCCGTGGACCACGATCCGCATCACGAGGACGCCCTTGGCCTGGACGCCGATGTGCAGATCGGTGGGCTCGCCGGTGATCGCGAAATCGCCACCCAGCCCGCGCGCCACGACGGCGTCGGTGGAGCGCTCGTCGAGCTCCTCGGACTCCTCGTCCGGCACCACGACCAGCCGAACGCGGACGCGGTCCTGTTCCGAGACGTCCTTGAGCGCGCACATCATCGCCGCCAGGCCGCCCTTCATGTCGTAGGCGCCGCGACCGATGAGCCGGTCGCCCTCGACGCGCGGCGAGAATTGCTCGGGACGCCCGGGAACGACGTCGAGATGGCCGTGCCAGACGATGCAGGGGACGTCGACGCGGCGCGGGCCGACGTCGGCGACGAGCACGGGAAGGCCGTTGTGGTCGTGGTCGGAGACCTCGATATCACGGGATTCGAGCCAACCCTTGACGAATCCTGCGGCGGCAACGATCACATCCGGCCGAGACGTCTCGTACCCGATCAGCCGCTCGGCAAGAATGCGCTCGTCGACCATCCCACCCGTTACCCCTCGGCGATGCGCAGAAACGCCTCCCAGCGGCGCTTGTCCCGCTGGGCGACACGCTGGCGCTCGGAGTCGTCCTCGGCCTCGTCGAGCGCCTTTTCGGCCTCCTCGAGGCGGGTGCGCAGCTCGCCGGCGTCGAGGCTGTCCGGCTCGTGCGCCTCCTCCACGAGCAGCAGCGCGCGATTGTTCGCTACCTGCAGGTAGCCCTCGGACTGGGCGAAGGAGACAACATCGGAGTCGGTCTTGTACAGCCGCAGCTCGGTGGGGTTGAGCATCGCCAGCAGCGGCTGATGGTGGGCGAGCACGCCGATCGACCCGATCGTAGTGCGGGTGGAGACCATCTGCACCTCGTCGGCGAACACCTGGCCGTCGGGCGTGAGGACCTCGACCTTGAACTTCTCGTGCTCGGCCACCGCCTAACCCGCCTCGGTCCCGCCGTTGTCCTCGGTCCCGCCGTTGTCCTCGGTCCCGCCGTCGTCCGCGGACCTGCCGTTGTCCTCGGTCCCGCCGTCGTCCTCGGTCCCGGACTCGACCGAGCCGGAGTCATCAGACCGGGAATCATTGGATCCGGAGTCGCCGCGAACCTCGGCGACGACCTCGTCGATCGAGCCCTTCATGAAGAACGCCCGCTCGGGAACGTCGTCGTGCTTGCCGTCGAGGATCTCCTTAAAGCCGCGAATCGACTCCTCGACCGGGACGTACTTACCCGGCGTTCCCGTGAACTGCTCGGCCACGAAGAACGGCTGGGACAGGAAGCGCTCCAGGCGCCGGGCGCGCTGCACGGTCACCTTGTCCTCGTCGGAGAGCTCGTCGATCCCGAGGATCGCGATGATGTCCTGCAGCTCCTTGTAGCGCTGCAGCACCTCCTTGACGCGGTTGGCGACACTGAAGTGCTCGTCGCCGAGGATCTCCGGCTTGAGGATCGTCGACGTCGAGTCCAGCGGGTCGACGGCCGGGTAGATGCCCTTCTCCGAGATCGACCGGCTCAGCGACGTGGTCGAATTCAGGTGGGCGAACGCCGACGCCGGCGCGGGGTCAGTCAAATCGTCAGCCGGGACGTAGATCGCCTGGACGCTGGTCACCGAGCCCTTGCGCGTCGAGGTGATCCGCTCCTGCAGCTGGCCCATCTCGGACTCGAGCGTCGGCTGGTAGCCCACCTGGGAGGGCATCCGCCCCAGCAGTGCCGAGACCTCGGAGCCCGCCTGGACGAAGCGGAAGATGTTGTCGATGAACAGCAGCACGTCCTGGCCCTCTTCGTCACGGAAGTACTCGGCCATCGTCAGCCCCGAGAGGGCGACGCGCATGCGGGCGCCGGGCGGCTCGTTCATCTGCCCGAAGACGAGCATCGTCTTGTCGAGCACGCCGGACTCCTTCATCTCCAGCCATAGGTCGTTGCCCTCACGGGAGCGCTCGCCGACCCCGCAGAACGCCGACAGACCGTCGTGCTCCTGGGCGAGGTTGTGGATCAGCTCCTGGATGATGACCGTCTTGCCCACGCCGGCGCCGCCGAACAGGCCGACCTTGCCGCCCTTGGCGTAGGGCGCCAGGAGGTCGATGACCTTGATCCCGGTCTCGAACATCTCCGTCGTCGGGGTGAGCTCCTCCACCGTCGGCGCCTCGCGATGGATCGGCCAGCGCTCGGTGTCCTCGGGAAGGTCCTCGCCGAGATCGATCGGCTCGCCCAGCAGGTTGAAGATCCGCCCCAGCGTCGCGCGCCCCACGGGGACGGTGATGGGAGCGCCGGTGTCGATCACCTCGGTGCCGCGCGCCAGGCCGTCCGTGGTGTCCATCGCGACCGCGCGAATGCGGTCGTCGCCGAGGTGCTGCTGCACCTCGCACACCAGGTAGGGGTCCTTCGAGGCGGCGATGTCCTCGTCCTCCTCGACCCGCGCGGCCTCGGGACGGGGGATCAGGATCGCGTGGTTGATCTCCGGCAGCTTGTCGGGGAACACGGCCTCGATGACGACGCCCTGCACCTCCTCGATGCGCCCGGTGTTGCGCTTCTCCTGAGTTGACTCGGTCTGTTCTTCGGTGGTGGCAGACATGTATTTCGTTCTCCTTATCCGAGGCCTTCTGCGCCGGCCACGACTTCCATGATCTCCTGCGTGATCTCGGCCTGGCGGGCCCGGTTCATCTCCAAGGTGTAATCGTCGATCAGCGTGCTCGCGTTCTCCGACGCGTTGCGCATCGCGGTCATGCGCGCTCCGTGCTCGGACGCCGTCGACTCCAGCAGCGCACGGTAGACGGAGATCTCCACGTAGTCGGGCACGAGCCGCCTGAGGATGTCCTCCGGGTCGGGCTCGTACTCCACCAGCGCGCGCTTCTGGGAATCGGAGTCATCCTCGCCGCCCTCATCGTCGTCCCCGTCGTCGTCGTCGAGCACGCTGGCGCGCTGCAGCGGAAGCAGGGTCTCGCGCCGGATCACCTGCGACAGCGGCGAGATGTAGCCGTTGTAGAAGATCTCCACCTGGTCGACCTCGTCGTCGATGTAGGCGGCCATGAGCCGCTCGGCGATCTTGCGCGCATCGGCGTAGGACGGACGGTCGGTGAAGCCGGTGAAGCTCTCGGCGACGTCCTGGCCGCGGAAGGCCAGCGAGGACGCGGGACGCCGGCCGGAGGCGAAGAACAGCGCCTTGGCGCCCTCCTCGGCGTGCTCGCTGGCCGCCCGGATCCCGGCCCGCACCGCGTTGGAGTTGAAGGCGCCGGCCAGGCCGCGGTCGCCGGCCACGACGAGCAGCCCGACCGTGTTGACCTGGTCGTGCTCGGCGAGGATCGGCAGGCGCGGGACGTCGCCGGCCGCCTGAGCGGCCTGCCGGGTCATGCGGCGGATCGCGTCCGCATAGGGCCGCAGCGACTCGATGCGCTGCTCGGCGCGGCGCAGCCGGGCGGCGGCGACCATCTCCATCGCCCGGGTGATCTTCTGGATGTTCTTGACCGAACTGATCCGGTTGCGAACGTCTCGCTGCGAGGCGGCCATGGGATCTGACTACGCCGCCTGGGCATCGTCGTCGAGCGGGAGGCCCTCCTCATCGAGGTCGTAGCCGAAGTCCTCGGCGTACGTACCGATCGCCTGGCTGAGCTTCTCCTGGATCTCGTCGCTCCATTCGCCCTGGGAGATCGACGTGACCAGTTCGGGCTCGTTGCCGCGAACCGACTCGGTCAGGTTCTCAAGGAACTCGGTCACCCGATCGACGTTGATGCGGTCGATGAAGCCGTTGGTGGCGGCGAAGATCTGCACCACCTGATCCTCGACGGGCATCGGGTGGCGCTCGTTCTGGTTCAGGGTCGTCACCAGGCGCTCGCCGCGGGCCAGCGCCCGACGGGTCTCGGCGTCCAGGTCGGAGCCGAACTGCGAGAACGCCTCGAGGTCGCGGTACTGCGAAAGCTCGAGCTTGAGCGTGCCCGCCACCCGGCGCATCGGCCGGATCTGGGCATTCCCGCCGACGCGGGAGACGGAGATCCCGACGTTGATCGCCGGGCGCACGCCGGCGTAGAACAGCTTCGGCTCGAGGAAGATCTGCCCGTCGGTGATCGAGATCACGTTGGTCGGGATGTAGGCCGACACGTCGCCGGCCTGGGTCTCGATGACCGGCAGCGCCGTCAACGAGCCGCCGCCCAGATCGTCATTGAGCTTGACGGAGCGCTCGAGCAGGCGCGAGTGCAGGTAGAAGACGTCGCCCGGGTAGGCCTCGCGGCCGGGCGGGCGGCGCAGGAGCAGCGACATCTGGCGGTAGGCGTAGGCATGCTTGGTGAGGTCGTCGTAGACGGCCAGCGCGGCCTTGCCGTTGTACAGGAAGTACTCCGCCATCGCGCATCCGGCGTAGGGAGCGAGGAACTTGATCGGCGCCGACTCGTCGGCGGCCGCCATCACGATGATCGTGTTCTCGAGTGCGCCGGCCTCCTCGAGCACGCTGGCCAGCTGCACGACCGTGGCCTTGCGCTGGCCGATGGCGACGTAGACGCAGACCAGGTCGCGGTCCTTGTTGTTGATGATCGTGTCGATCGCGATCGAGGTCTTGCCCGTCTGGCGGTCGCCGATGATCAGCTCGCGCTGGCCGCGGCCGATCGGGATCATCGAGTCGATCGCCTTGAGCCCGGTGAGCATCGGCTCGGTGACCGGCTGGCGCTGCACGACGCCGGGCGCCTTGTGCTCGGCGGGGCGCATCTCGCTCGTCTCGATCGGCCCCTTGCCGTCGAGCGGATTTCCGAGCGGATCGACGATCCGCCCCAGCAGGGCGTCGCCGACCGGGATCTCGAGCAGGCGGCCGGTGCGCCGGACCGTGTCGCCCTCGGAGATGTGCTCCCATTCGCCGAACAGCACGGCGCCGACGTTGTCGGACTCGAGGTTGAGGGCCAGGCCGGTCACACCGCGCGGCAGATCGAGCATCTCGAACGACATGCAGTTCTCCAGGCCGTGGATCCGGCAGATGCCGTCCGCGACCGAGAGCACGGTGCCGACCTCGGTCAGCTCGGCGCTCGACGTGTCCAGGCCCTCGATCCGGCTTTTGAGGATCGAGGTGATCTCATCGGGCTTGATCTGCATGTGTCTTTCAGTGGCTCCCTTATGGCGCGGCCTACGCCTGCGCGACTTGCTTTCTCAGTTGTTCCAGACGGGTCTTGATCGAAGCGTCGAGGATCACGTTGCCGACCCTGAGCGTCACGCCGCCCAGAATGTCGGGGTCAACCTCGGTGGACATCTCGATCTTGCGGTCCACCTGATCACCGATCCGCCTGCTCAGTTCGTCCACCGTCTTGGAGTCCAGCTCCACGGCGGTGGTGATCTGCACGGGCAAGAGCCGTCGCGCCTCGTCCCACAGCGAGATGAACTCCGCGCGGATCCGGAAGATAGCTGGCATCCGATGGCGCTCGATCAGCGCCTGCAGGAAGTTGTCGAGCGCCGGGTTGGCATCGATGACCGCCCGCGCCAGCCCCTCCTTCTTCTCATCGGCCGAGAAGTACGGCGAGAAGAAGAAGGACGCGAGCTGGCGGTTCTCGTTCAGGGCGTCGGCGAACACGTCGAGCTGCTCGCGGATCTCATCCAGCGAGTCGTGCTCGACCGCGACCTCGAACAGGGCGCGGGCGTAGACCTGAGCGATCTCCTCCACCTAGTTGTGACCCTCCGCGTGGCTGAGGGCGCTGAAGTCGAGCTCGGAGAGCGCGTCGTCGATCAGGCGGCGCTGGTCGTCCTCGGTGAGCGTCTTGCGCGTCACCTTCTCGGTCGCCATGACCGTGAGGTCGGCGACCTCGCGGCGGATCTCGGAGATCGCCCGGCGGGTCTCGGATTCGATGTCGCGCCGGGTCTGCTCCAACAGCTGCTCGCGCTTCTCCTTGCCCTCCTCGAGCGCCTCGCGCTCGTGGACCTCGGCCGCCTTGCGTGAACGGGCGATGATCTCCTCGGCCTGCTTGCGGGCCTCCTGCAGACGCTGGCGGTACTCGGCGAGGATCTCATCGGCCTCCTTGCGGGTGCGCTCAGCGGCCTCGATCGACTCCTCGATCGCGTGCTGGCGCTTGTCCAGCGCCTCCGAGATGCGGGGAAACGCCAGCTTGGCGAGGACGTACATCGAAAGTCCGAACAGCAGCAGCGTCCAGATCATCAGCCCGACGTTGGGCGTGATCAGGAACGATCCGGATGATGCGGCGGTCGTGGCCATCTACTTGAGCACGTAGGAGATCAGGCCGGCCACCAGCCCATAGAAGAAGCACGCTTCCGTGAGCGCGAAGCCGAGCCACTGGATGCTCGTGATCTCGTCGCGCATCTCGGGCTGGCGCGTGACCGACTCGATCACCTTGCCGAAGATGATGCCGATGCCGACGCCGGCGCCAACCGCGCCGAGTCCGCCCCCGATGCCGATCCCGAGACCGGCGCCGACCCCGGAGGACGCAGCGAAGGAGACGATATGAGTAAGCAGCACTGGGGACAGCTCCTTTTTCGTTAGTGAGAAGACACTGCGCCGCCGACGTAAATGGCGGCGAGCGTGGCGAAGATGAAGGCCTGGAGCGTGGCCACCAGGCCGAGCTCGAACAGGTACACGGCGATGCCCACCGGCAGGGTGAACCAACCGAGGAACGTCAGGCCGAGGATCACGGCCAGGCCCCCGGCCATAAACAGGATGATCAGGTGCCCGGCGAGGATATTGGCGAACAGTCGAATCGTCAGCGAGATCAGGCGCATGAAGTTCGAGATGATCTCCAGCGGGCCGATCAAGATCAGCATCGGGCCGTGCACGCCGGCCGGAATCAGGCTCTTCACGTAGCCGATCGGCCCATGGGCTCGCAGACCCACCCAGTTGAAGGCGACGAACACGACCAGCGCCAGGACAAGCGGCACCGAGATGTTGGCGGTCGCCGCATACAGGGCGAACGACGGAATGTGGGCGCCGAGGATGTTGAACGTCTGCTCGCTGTTGGTCGGCAGCGGGAGGTAGCCGATCAGGTTGCAGAACCAGATGAAGAGGAACAGGGCGCCGATGAACGGAAACCACCTGGCGGCCATCGAGTCGGGCATGTTGCCGCGGGTGATGTTGTCGCGCATCAGCGAGAACAGCACCTCGACGGCCGTCTGGACCTTGTTGGGCCGGGCCTGCATGCGCCCGGCGATCCACACCATCGTGACGATCGTGAGGATCGTCGAAATGAACAGGTAGAGCACCGCCCGGTTGATGCTGAACACGCCCAGGTTGATCCAGTTGGTGAGCTTGAACTCGTTCTGGATCTGGAACACGTTGTTCTTGTGGCCGAAGCCGAAGATGACGACCAGCAGCACGATGCCGAGCACGTAGAAGCCGAGGACGCCATACAGAACCTTGCGGGTGTTGCTCATCGTGACCTCGTGCGGGGGGCGGCGGACGGCGGGCGCTTGGATGACCGCGGACGGGTGAAGGCGCTGAGGACGAGCTGGGCGGTGAAGGCGAACACGACCACCGCCAGAGCGGTCAACCCGGCGTCCTGGCCGTCTGACTTGCGCACCAGGATGACGACGATCGCCAGGGTGAACAGCCGGCCGAGCATGTAGCCCATGCGAACGCCGATCTGGCGGTTGGCCTCCGGGGTGGCCGCGGCGAAGCGCTCGACGGCGACGCCGAGCGCCCGCAGTGCGACCCACGTGGCGGCGGCGATGCCGTAGCCGTCGGCGGGAACGCCGATCAGCAGCATGATCGGAGCGGCCACCACGAGGAGGACGACGTCCATGTAGCCGAGCACGGTGAGCGGTTGCTGTTGCTCAGACATTGCCGAAGCGCTTAGCGACAACCCGCAGCCCCACCAGGAATCCCACGAGAAAGCCGGCGATTGCCAGCGGCACGGCTGCTCCCAGCAGCGCCCCGATCCCGAGACCGACGGCCGCGCACATGAAGTTGACCGAGAGCATCAAGGCTCCGGCTCCGGCTACGTCCCGGCCGGTGACAGGGGGACGACTTCTGTTCGTCATGTTTTCTGACGCTTCTTCTCAAGCTGAGCTACTGGGTTGGGGCCGCGTAGGGTAGCGGCGCTGCTGGGCAGGCACTGCCCGGAGCCGGGCGCCTGAAAACGCGGCTTGCCACCACCGAAAAGGGTAGTGGAGCACCGCAGGAACGTTAGTAGGAGGTTAGCGGGCCACGGAGGCCACGCGTCGTCCGGCCGCCGCCACCGGGGTCAGGTTCCGCGGCTTGGGCAGCTGACCCTCGGCCCACATCGCCGCCAGCCCGGTCCGCGGCAGGCCCAGCGCGCCCTCGTAGACGAGGTAGCGGGGCTCCCATCGGGGAAAGAACTTGGCGTTGAAGCGGTACAGGCTCTCGATCTGAAAGAACGGGTTGCCGAGCGCAATCAGCTTGCCGAGCGCGCGCTCGGCGACGTGCCGCGGGCTGTGGAGCCAGCGGGCGAACGCCGCGAAGTTGAGTGACATCTCCTCCACGCCACGCTCGCGCAGCAGCTCGATCGCCTGGACGACCATGAACTCGGTGAGGCCGTTCGGCGTCCCGGGATCGCGGCGCATGAACGACAGCGACATCGCCGCCCTCCCGTAGCAGGGCACGAAATGCAGGACGCCGCGCACCGGCCGCGCGGGGTCGGACTCGTCGCGGGCCAGGAGCACGAGGGTGTCGGCGTCGTGCTCGGAGCGGATCGAATCCATCGCCATCGAGAAGCCGCGCTCGGGTGCGCCCTCGCGGCCGCGTTCCAGCACCGCCTCGACGGCTTCGATGGCGGCCGGGTCCAGGTCGCACACAGACTCCAGCCGAGCGCTGTAGCCCGCCTTGTGCAGCCGGCTGACCGATTGGCGGACCTTGCGGATCGGTCGGCCCTCCAGGGAGAACGCGGCGATGTCGACGATCGCCTCGTCGCCGAGGTACAGCGTGCGCAGCCCCAGCCGCTCGTACGTCGGCCGCAGGCGCTCGGAGGCACCGACCGCACCCAGGCGCAGGCCCCGGAGCTCGGCGAACCCGCGCACCTGCGCCAGCAGGTCGCCGAGCGCGGCCTCCGGTCCGACCGGATCACCGGACAGCAGCAGGACGCCGTTCTCGACCCGGTAGCCGACGAACGCCGAGCGGTCGGCGCTGAACAAGTAGTGCTTGTCGGCCCGCAGCTTGAAGAACGACAGCGTGTCGGCGCCGTGCGCTCGCACGAGCGCGGCGGCGGCGCTGCGCGCGGCAGCGCTCGGAAGCACGCGCGGACCGGCCAGCGGGCGAAAGATCGCGTAGGCGATGGCCAGCAGCGTCCCGACCTCGATGGCGTGGACGATCGCGGCCAGCGGCATGTCGTGCAGGCGCAGCGGGCCGGCCTGCCAGCGCAACAGGTCCCAGGTCTCACGGGCCACCGAGCTCAGCGAGGGATGGCCCTGCGAGACCCAGGCGGCCGCGCCGGCGAGGGCCAGGCCAAAGACGCCCAGCAGGGGCACGCGCCAGACCGCCGAGCGCGGGGTGATCGCATCGTGGTCCACGGTGAAGGCGGTCCGGCCCTGGGCCAGCGCGGTGGCCGTCAGCCATGTCAGCGCGGTCTCCTCGAAGTCCAGGCCCTTGAACAGATCAAGCAACCCGAGCGCGAGCATCAGCACGATCGCGGTCTGCCAGGCGCGGCGGCGGCGCTTGAGCAGGTAGGGCGCCACGAGCAGCAGCGCCGTCCCGGTGGGGAGCGCGAACGCGTGCAGGAGCCGCATCGCCTCGACGGGCTCGAAGTCGAGCAGCAGATGTCCGCGCCAGCGGATCGTCGGGGTCAGCGCGGAGGCGACGTTGATCGCCCCGACGAGGGCGGCCGCGACGGCGGCGAGCGTGGGCGTCAGACGCGCGATGCGGGCATGGGAAGAGGTCATCTCGAGTTAAACGGCCGTCCCCTGGGGCGGGATCGGCGGGCGGCCAGCCGGGCAAGGTACAACGTCGTGGCGGTCTGGTTACGCCACCGCGCCCGGATGGCCGCCGCGCGGGCGCCGACGCCCGCCTCCTCGAACCACGCTCAGGCGGCCGAGAGCTCTTCGATCCGCGTGGCCACGAGCGTCTGCTTGCGCTCGAGCTCGGCGGCCAGGTCCGACAGCTCGGACAGGCGGCTGCGCACGAGCTTGAGCTGCGTGGCGATGTGGCGGCCCAGCTCCTCGAGGATCCGCCGGCGCTCGGCCGGGGCCTCGGTCTGCTGGAGCTCGGCGCGCAGGTGCGCCCGGGCGCTCTCGGCCTCCAGCAGCTCCCGCAGCTGATCGAGCGAGAGGCCGAGCAGGTCGCGCAGGCGGATGATCTCCCGTACGCGGTCGACATCGGCCTCGCTGTAGGCGCGATGCTTGCCCTGCTCGCGGTCGCTGCCGCCGCCGAGCAGCCCGATCTCCTCGTAATAGCGGATCGTGCGCGGCGTCGTGCCCGTCAGCTCGGCCAGCTCGCCGATGCGCAGGCTGCGCTCGGGGACGGCCGTGGCGGCGGGGCTCATGAGAGCGCCGCCTGGGGCTCGCGGTCGGGCTGCGGCTGGCCACTCTCGGCATCGCCGGCCTGCGGGGCTCCGCTCTCGCCGCCGACGAACTTGGGCCGGGCGGCGGAGATCGCCGCGCCGACGACCGAGACGCCGGCCAGGCACCACAGGGCGATGTGCATGTTCGAGAGGAACGGCACGAGCTGGGCGTTGGAGATGTGGTTGGCGAGGCCGGAGAAGACGGCGAACAGCACCGACTTGGGCACCGAGGCGGTGACGATGGCGAGCACGAAGGCGATCGACATCACCGCGCCGGTGTTCTGCACCAGCACCCGGGCGCCGGCCGCGATTCCGCGGCGGTGCGGGGCGACGGCGCCCATCATCGCCGCGGTGTTGGGCGAGTTGAACATGCCCGAGCCGACTCCGACGACGAACATGTAGATGCCGGGCCACACGTAGCTCGTGTCACGGCCCAAGGTGGTCATGAGGGCCAGGCCCACGGCCGTGACGATCATGCCGAGCACGGCCAGCGTGCGCGAGCCGCGGCGGTCCGCCCACACGCCGGCGAGCGGCGAGGCGATCAGCATGCCGAGGGCCAGCGGCGCCAGCTTGAGACCCGCCAGGATCGGCGTGTCGCCCTGCACGCCCTGGAAGTAGAAGACGAAGACGAACATCAGCGCAAAGCGCGCGAGGCCGTTGGCGAAGGCCGCGCCCGACGCGGTCGCGAACAGGCGGTCGCGGAAGATCGAGAGGTCGAGCATCGGCGACTTCTGGCGGCTCTCGATGAGCACGAACAGCGGCAGCAGCACGACGCCGACGATCAGCGCGGGGATGACCAGCGATGAGGTCCAGCCCGAGATCCCGCCCTTGGAGATGCCGTAGACGATGCCGGTGAGGCCGATCAGGAAGGTGATCGTGCCGAGGTAGTCAAACGAGCGGTCCTCGGAGCGGCCGGTGATCTCGTGCAGCACCTGCCACGCCCAGAAGCAGCCGAGCAGGCCGAACGGGACGTTGAACCAGAACACCCAGTGCCAGGAGATGAGGACGAGCGCGCCGCCGAGCACCGGTCCGATGACCAGGCCGACGGCCGCGACCATCGTGTTGGTGCCCATTGCCACGCCGAGCTCTTCCTTGGGGAAGGCGTCGGTGACGATCGCCGCCGAGTTGGCGAACAGGAACGCGCCGCCGATGCCCTGAAGGATCCGCCAGATGATCAGCTCGGTGCCGCTGCCGGCAAAACCGGCCCCCAGCGAGGCCGCCGCGAACAGCAAAAAGCCGCCGACGTAGGCCTTCTTGCGCCCGAACTGGTCCGAGAGGCGCCCGGCGCTGAGCACGAGCACGGTCGAGGCGATCATGTAGACGAGGATCACCCAGACGAGCTCGAGCAGGCTCGTGTGGAGGCTGCGCTCGAGATCGGGCAGCGCGATGATCAGCGTGCCGGAGTTGATCGTGGCCAGCAGCATGCCGAGGCTCGTGCACGACAGCGCCCACCACTTGTACGAACTGTGATCCGAGTGGACGCCGATGCGGCGTCGACGTCCATCCGGCGTCGAGGGGGCTTTGAGGGCTGACAAGGAGATACCGCCTTCTCTCGAAACTGATTCTTACGTAAACGTCAGAATAGCATGAGAAAGCCGGAAGCGGAACGGGCATTCCGCCCGTTCCGCTGTACGGCCCGGACCGGCCCAGACCGGCCCGCTCGCCCCGGTGACCCGGACCGGCCCCAGAAGTTGCGCCATCTCAGCCGCCGCCGGAGGGCCGGCGGAGCGGTGGCGCTCATTCGAACGCCGCAACCGTGGCCAGGATCACGAACGCCGCCACGAGCGCCGCGCCCTCGAACGGCGTCGCCTCGCCGTCGCCGGTGATCTGCCAGATGATGATCGCCGTGCCCAGCAGCGCGCCGGTGTAGACGGGCGCCAGCGCGAACGTCAGCGTCGTCGCCGTCAGCAGCGAGACGAGCACCAGCAGTGGATACAGGAACGCCGCCACCTGGGCGACGGAGTTCTTGACGACCGCGATCGCCAACTCGGGCTGGCCCTTGTGGGCCAGCACGACGCCGACAGCGTGCTCGACGGCGTTGCCGGCGATCGCCACGATGACCAGCCCGGCGAACGGTTTGGAGATGCCGGTGCTCCTGATCGTCGGCTCGAGCGCGTGCACGAACCAGTCCGAGACGAACGCCGCCGCCAGGCCGGAGATCACGAGCAGGACGAGGCTGGAGGCGGTCGACAGCCGCGGCTTCTCGCCGGCCTCGTCGGACGCCTGCTCGGTCGTCAGGTACTGGCGCACCCAGAACCCGTAGACGGCGAGGATTGCCACCGCGCTGATGATCGAGATCGTCTTGATGTGGTGGCTGGCGTGATCGTTGGCCGAGTCGGCCAGCCCCACGAGCACAATGATGAAGCTGGCGATCAGCAGCAACGTCGCGGTGTCGTTGGGTAGCCGCGGGCTGAAGCGCATGATCCGATCGGGCTCCCGGCGCGAGCCCGCGATCAGGACCAGACCCAGGACGAGCAGCGCGTTGACGAGAATCGAGCCGAGAATCGCCGTCTCGGCGACGATCTTCTCGCCGGCGTTGAGCGCGAACACGACGACGAAGAACTCGGGCAGGTTGCCCAGCGTGGACTGCATCAGGCCGGTGATCGCCGGGCCGAAGCGCTGGCCGACCTGCTCGGTGGAGAACGAGACGATCCACGCCCCGCCGGCGAGCGCCAGGCCGGCCACCACGAACGCGGCGACGTGCGGGACGCTGCTCACATACCGGGCGATGCCGGCCAGGACGGTGAGGAGCGCGACCCCGGCCAGGCCCACGCGTTCGCTCCGTGTCAGCCCGGCGAGGATCGTCTACCTGCCGGTCATCACGGTGTCGTCGTCGGAGTACGCCGGCGCACAGCAGCACAGCAGCACGAGCTGGCCCGGCCCGGTGTTCCAGAGCTTGTGGGGAGTGCCGGGCGCGATCACCACGCAGTCTCCGACGGAAATCTCGGTCTCCTCGTCGCCGAGCCGCATCCGGCCCGCTCCGGCCACGAAGTAGTACAGCTCCTCGCTCTGGGGGTGGTAGTGCTCGGCCGTCTCCCCGCCACGCTCGAGCGTGGCCTCGGCCAGGCTCTGGTTCCGGGCGCCTGTCCACGCCGGACCCGCGAGCTCGCGGATCGCTGAGCCATCGGCGGTGATGAACGACTGCAGCTGCTCCAGGTTGGCCTTCTCCACGGCTATTGCACCCGCTCGAAGTCGCCGGTCTCGACGTCGTGGGTCACCGTGGCCTCGATCTCGGCCTCGGTTGCCTGCGGCCGCGAGCTGCGCAGGTCCTGTGCCCGGAGTCCCTTGAACTTGAAGATCTCCAGGACGTAGACGAGGTAGATGCTGGCCGCGAGGCACACCAGCCCCAGGAGGACGATCAGCGCGATCCACCCTGTCTGATGGTGATGGCGGTGATACAGCCGCAAGGCCACGGCCAGGGCGGCCATCAGCACCGACCAGCCGTACAGATAGGCGACCGTCTTGCGCTGCGAGAACCCGATGCGGGCCATCCGGTGATGGAAGTGGTTCGCGTCCGCCGACCAGGGCTTTCGCCGGTACTTCAGCCGCTTGGCGATCACGAACCCGGTGTCGAGGAAGGGGATCGCCAGGATCACCAGCGGGACGAGCAGGGCGACGAAGGCATTCGTCTTCAGCGAGCCCACGACCGCCGCCACGCCGAGCAGGTAGCCGAGCAGGTTCGCACCGGCGTCGCCCATGAAGACGGAGGCCGGATGGAAGTTGTGCACGAGGAAGCCGAGCGCCGCGCCGGCCGTCAGCGCGGCCAGCACGGCCGCGCCCGAGATCCCGAGGTCGAAGGCGATGATCGAGAACGCGATGCCGTCGATCGCGCACAGCCCGGCGGCGAGCCCGTCGACGCCGTCGGCGAAGTTGATCATGTTCATCAACGCGACCAGCCAGATGACGGTCAGCACCCCGCCGGCGTTGGGGAACTGCAGCGCCCCGACGAACGGCACGGTCAGACCGGTGACGACCGCCCCCGCCCGCACGGCCACGACCGCTGCCGCGATCTGACCGACCAGCTTGACCAGCGGCTTGAGCTCGTGGATGTCGTCGATCGCGCCGACGAGCGCGATCAGGCAGGCGCCGGCGATCAGCCCCCAGGTATTGGCCTGCCTGACCACGTCGCGGGCCGCGTGAGCCGCGCGGGGCAGGTTGATCGTTGCCGGCATCCAGATCGCCGCCGCCACGAGCACGGCCACGAGGATCGCCAGACCGCCGAGCAGCGGCGTCTCACGCCACGCCAGCCCCCGCTCACGGGGGACGTCGACGGCGCCCAGGCGCCGCGCCAGCCAACCCGCAACCGGCGTCAGCGCGGCCGCGATCAGCGCCGCGACCACGAAGGAAAGAGCGGCATCCCAATATCGCATCCGCGGTGAAGCATGTCAGCCCCGGCCGACTGTATGGGTTCGTCAGGCGCCGACCGGGCTTAGAGCGAGGCGGTGGGGCCGCGCGGAAATGGCGGGCCGGGCATCGACGGCGTTGATGAGCGGGTGGGTGCCGGCGGGCCAGACGCGGGGTCGATCAGACGCGGACGGTCAGACGGCGCTGGCGAGCTGCGCGTACAGCGGGAAGCGATCGGCGATCGCGGCCGTGCGCTCGCTCAGCTCGGCGCGCTTGTCCTCGAATGCGTCGCCGGCGGTCAGCGTGGCCGCGATGATGCGACCCACCTCGGTGAAGTCCTCGACCTGCAGGCCGCGGGTGGCCAGCGCCGGCGAGCCGATCCGCAGACCCGAGGAGACCGCCGGGGGGCGCGGATCGAACGGGACGGCGTTGCGGTTGACGGTGATGCCGATCGAGTGCAGCCGGTCCTCGGCCTGCCGGCCGTCGAGCTCTGACTCGCGCAGATCGACGAGCGCGAGGTGCACGTCGGTGCCGCCGGTGAGCACGCTCACCCCGCCGCCTGCCGACAGCAGCTCCGCGGCGACCGCGCGGGCGCCGTCAAGCGTGCGCTGCTGGCGCTCGCGGAACGCCTCGGATTGAGCAATGCGAAGGGCCACCGCCTTGCCGGCGATGATGTGCTCGAGCGGACCGCCCTGCTGTCCGGGGAACACCGCGGAGTCGATCTTGCGCGCGTGCTCCTCCTTGCAGAGGATCATGCCGCCGCGACCGCCGCCGATCGTCTTGTGGATCGTCGTCGTGACGACATCGGCGAGCGGCACCGGCGACGGATGCAGCCCCGCGGCCACCAGGCCCGCGAAGTGCGCCATGTCCACCAGCAGATAGGCCCCGACGGAGTCGGCAATCGCTCGGAAGCGCTCGAAGTCCAGCTGGCGGGGATACGCCGACCACCCGGCGACGATCATCTTCGGGCGGTGCTCGTGGGCGAGCTGCTCCACCTCGTCCATGTCGATCACCGAGCTCTCGCGGTCGACGTGGTAGGCGACGATCTCATACAGGCGCCCGGAGACGTTGATCTTCATCCCGTGCGAGAGGTGGCCGCCGTGGGAGAGCTCGAGGCCCATGAGCGTGTCGCCGGGGCGCAGCAGCGCGTGGTAGACGGCGGTGTTGGCCTGGGCCCCGGCGTGCGGCTGGACGTTGGCGTGCTCGGCGCCGAACAGCGCCTTGGCACGGTCGATGGCCAGTTGCTCGGCGATGTCGACGTACTCGCAGCCGCCGTAGTAGCGCTTGCCGGGATACCCCTCGGCGTACTTGTTCGAGAGCACCGAGCCCTGGCACTCGAGCACCGCGGCGGGCGCGAAGTTCTCCGAGGCGATCATCTCGAGCGTCCGCTGCTGACGCTCGAGCTCCAGCGCGAGGACGTCGGCGATCTCGGGATCGACCTCGGCGAGAGGACGATTGAAGAAATCCGGCGGCAACTCGGAGCTCACGCCGGGGATCCTAGACGTTCCGGCGGGCGCCACCGGCGACGGTCACGGGGCGCCGGCCACGACGACCGCCAGGTCCTGATGCTCCCACGCAACCTGCGCGGCGAAGCCTGCCTGCGCCAGCCACGCCAGCTGATCGGCCAACGTGTCGGGGTGGTCAAAGCCGGGGGTCAGGGAGGTGACGGCGTCGGCCGGGTCGACCGGCGTCACGACATCGGCGAGCACGAAGCGTCCGCCGGGTCCGAGCGCCTCGCGCACGCGGTGAAACAGCGACTGCTTCTGGGTACCGACCAGGTGGTGAACGCAGAGCGCTGAGGCCACGATGTCGAAGGGCCCCTCGGGCAGCGGATCCTGTAGCCGCAAGACCTCAAGCGCCACCCGATCCGCGGGCAGCCGCTCCCGCGCGGCACTCAACATCCCCTCGCTCTCGTCGATGCCCACGAGAAACGCATCCGGGTGGTGCTCGAGCAGCCGGGCAGCCGTCTCACCGGTGCCCGTCCCGAGTTCGAGCAGCCGCAGGGCCCCCTGACCGGACGCCGACACGAGCGCATCCTGCAGGTGGTCATACGCCGGGATGTCGGCGCGAATCATCTCCGAATAGGAGCCCGGCGAGAACGCGAACTGCCCCTCCAGCGCCGCCGCCACGTCGGCGGCGGGGACCGCGCCGTCGCGGACGACGCTCCACTCGGCGGACTCCTCGTAGGAGCGCAGATCGATCACCGTCGACGAGGTCCCGGGCAGCTCTCCCCCGTCGATGACCAGGTCGGCGAAGCGGCGAAGGGCCTCGGGCACGTCCTGCAGGCGCCGCGGATCCGGTTCCCCCGCGAGGTTGGCGCTCGACTGCAGCACCGGCCAGCGCACACCCCGTAGCGCCGGCACGACGGGAACGCGCAGACCGACCACCGAGGGATCGGCGCCGCAGGCCAGCGGGAAGCGCTCGGCGGGATTGGGCAGCAGCAACGTCACCGCGCCCGGCAGCAGACGCTCGAGCGCCCCGCGGGTCAGCGGCCCCAGCTCGGGCAGCGCCGCCAGCGCCACCTCGACATCAAAGAGCATCACCGCCGAGGGCTTGTCCAGCCGCCGGCGCTTGAAGCGATACAGGCGCTCGACGGCCAGCCGATCCGAGACGTCGCAGGCGAGCCCGTAGACGGTGTCGGCCGGGAACACGGCGACGCCGCCGACGCTCATGCAGCGCTCGAAGGCCTCCGCATGGGACCCGAGCTCGCTCACGACTTCTCCCGGCCGACCACCACCCGCTCGCGGCCCGCCAGGTCGCGCAGCACCTCGACGCGCGTGTACCCGGCATCGCCGACCAACGCGGCGACGGCACCGGCCTGCTCGGGGGCGATCTCCAGCGCCAGCAGCTCCGACGTGGCCTGGACGACCAGCCGGCGCACGAGGTCGAGGCCGTCCTTGCCCCCGAACAGGGCGCAGGAGGGCTCGAAGCGGACGACGTCAGGCGGCAGCTCGGCGTGGTCCTCGACGTAGGGCAGGTTCGCCAGCACGGCGTCGACGCGGCCCATCCCGGTGAGCAGGTCGCCGGTGAACACCCGGACATCGAGCCCCAGCCGCGAGGCGTTGGCCCGCGCCACGGACACCGCGTCGGCGCTCACGTCGATCCCGACGACGCGCAGGTCCGGGCGCTCGTCCTTGAGCGCCAGGGCGACCGCCCCGCTTCCGGTGCCGACATCGACCACCGAGGTCCCCGTCGGCAGCGACAGCCCCACCTCCACCAGCAGTTCGGTCTCCGGACGCGGGATCAGCACACGGCGGTCGACGTCGAGCTCCAACCGGCGAAAGGCCCGCCGGCCGAGGATGTAGGCGACCGGCTCGCTCGCCGCCCGGCGGGTGACGAGCTTCCAGAAGCGCTCACCCTGGGCGCCTCCCACGGGCTCGTCACGGTCGATCACCAGCTGGGCGCGGTCGACCCCCAGGGCCGAGCAGAGCAGCAGCTCGGCATCGAGGCGAGGGGTCCCCGATACACCGGCCAGCGCCGCGACCCCGGCTCCCAGGGTCACCCCGATCGCCGTTTCAGCCACTCGCCCGCTCGTCCAGACGCCGGCGCTTCTCGTCGTCCTGGAGGGCGTCGGTGAGCTCGGTCAGCTCCCCCATCAGGATCTCGTCGAGGTTGTGGACGAGCAGGTTGATGCGGTGGTCCTTGACCCGTTGCTCGCCGTAGTTGTAGGTGCGGATCTTCTCCGCGCGCTGGCCGGTGCCGACCTGGGCGAGGCGGCTGGCGCCGATCTCGGCCTGCTGCTCGGCAAGGGCGCGCTCGTACAACCGGGCACGCAGCACGCGCATCGCGCGCTCGCGGTTTTGCAACTGTGACTTCTCGTCCTGCATCGAGACGACGATCCCCGTCGGCTTGTGGGTGATCCGCACGGCTGAGTCGGTCGTGTTGACCGACTGCCCGCCGGGGCCCGAGCTGCGGTAGACGTCGATCTGCAGGTCGTTCTGGTCAACCTGGACGTCGACGTCCTCGGCCTCGGGGAGCACCGCGATGGTCGCCGTCGAGGTGTGAGTCCGGCCCTGGGACTCCGTCTCGGGCACGCGCTGGACGCGATGGGTGCCGCCCTCGAACTTGAACACCGAATAGGCGCCGTCCCCCTTGATCGAGAACGTGTAGGCGCCCTCGCCGATCGACAGCGGCTCGACCTTGAACCCGAGACGCTCGGCGTAGCGCGTGAGCATCCGGTACAGGTCGCCCGCCCACAGCGCGGCCTCGTCGCCGCCGGCGCCCGGCCGGATCTCGACGATCACGTTCTTGTCGTCGTTGGGATCGCGCTCGACCATCGCCAGGCGGATCTCCTCCTCCAGCGCGGCCATGCGCTCCCGGGAGCTGTCGAGCAGCGTTCGCAGCTCGGGATCGTCACCGTCCTCGAGCAGCTCACGCGCACCCGCCGCGTCGTCGGCGGCGTGGAGATACTCGCCGGCGAGACGGGCGGCCGGCTCGAGCTCGCGGTAGGCGCGGCTGGCGGCCGCGAAGCGCTCGCGGTCGCCGATCACCTCGGGGTCTGAGAGCTCGCCCTCGAGCTCGCCGAAGCGGGCATGAACCTGGGAGACGAGCTCGTCAATCATGCTCGCGAGTGTAGGACCGCCGCCGGGCGGCGGCCCCTACATCTCGGAGCAGGTCCTGCCGGTCAGTGCTTGGGGTTGACGACTTCCTTGACCCTGTCGGCGGCCTCGCTGATGGTGTTCTTCAGGCCGCCGCTGGCCTTGTCGACCTTGCCCTCGTTCTTCAGCGACTGGTCGTCGGTGAGGTCGCCGGCTGCTTCCTTGAGCCGACCCTTGCCCTTGTCGATGCTGCCGTCGTCTGCCATGTGTTTCTCCTTGGGTACGTAATCCGTACCTGAGAGCTACCCGCGAGGAGAAGCGCCTACGCGACGACTTCGAGGCCCAGCAGATCGGCCGCCGAGGCCTCTCCCGGCTTCTCGACCTCGAGCACGGCCTGCAGCGCGGCGATCGACACGGCCAGCTCGTCGAGATCGGGCTCGCGCGTGGTCAGCTTCTGCAGCTGCATCCCGGGAGCCATGAGGAACTGCACCCAGCGGTGACGGCGGTTGCGCCCCGCCCAGCGGATCACCTCAAATGACAGGCCGGCGATCACCGGGACCCCGAGGATCCGCGTCAGCACGAGGATCCACCAAGCCGGCAGGCCGATCGGCGCGAACACGAAGATCGAGATGATCATCACGATCAGCAGGAAGCTCGTGCCGCAGCGGGGGTGCAGGCGCGAGTACAGCTTCGCCCGCTCGGGGGTCAGCTCGTCCTCGGCCTCGTAACAGGAGATCACCTTGTGCTCGGCGCCGTGGTACTCGAACACCCGCCGCAGATCGCGGATGCGCGACAGCAGGAACAGGTAACCGAGGAAGATCGAGGTCCGCAGCACGCCCTCAACCAGCCAGAACAGCAGCGAGGAGCCGAGCTGGTGCTTGATCAAGCTGGTCAGCCCCACCGGCGCGACGAAGAACACCCCGACTGCGAACACGAGCGACACGAGCACCGTCCCAAACCACGCGCCGCTGGAGATCTCCTCCTGCTCGCCGGGAAGCTGCGCGTTGGCCGAGATCGTCAGCGCACGCATGCCGATTGCCAGTGACCCGCCCAGAGCGGTCACGCCCCGGATGATCGGCAGCCGATACACGCGATGGCGTCGCGCCCGCGGAGTAATCGGGAAGCGCTTGACGGCGATCTCGCCGATCAGCGCATCTGGATCGTCTTCGTCGGGCGGCTTGCGGACGGCGACGGCCCACGTCGAGACGCCGCGCATCATCACGCCTTCGAGCACGGCCTGGCCGCCGAGCGGCGCGTCGCGCACGGCGGTCAACCGGCCGTCGGTGCCGCCTGGCATCAGCGCTCTGAGCTAGCTCGCGGTCGTGGTGCGGGCGCTGCGCCGGCCCTTGGCCACACGGCGCTGGAAGCGCTCCACACGACCACCGGTGTCGACCAGCTTCTGGCGACCCGTGTAGAAGGGGTGACACGCCGAGCAGATCTCGACGTGGATCTCAGACTGGGTCGAGCGGGTCATGAAGTCGTTGCCGCACGTGCAGGTGACATGAGCGTCGACGTAATTGGGATGGATCTCGGTCTTCATGTCCCGTGGAGTCTAGTGCGTCGACGGCTCGCGCTCAGGACGGACAGGTGACCGTCATCGCGTTGTTGTCGCGCGCTGAGTCGTCGACCTGATCGGCCGAGTCGGCGACGACCGTCGGCGGCCTGGCGGCGTTGCACACCGGCCCCACGAACGACAGCCGGCGCGAGGAGCGGGCAGCGAGGTGCGTCACGATCTGCGTCTGGGACGCCGATCCGTCGCCGGGCGTGAACAGGACCTGGAAGGGACCGGCGCTCGACGCGCCCCGGTTGCCGATCACCGCGGTATAGAGCTGCTTGTGGGGCTTGCGGGCGATCGCCGTCACCCCCACGCTCTTGACGAGCACGTCAGGTCGCAGTTCCGGCTGGCTGCAGCTGGCCGATTGCCGGACGGCCGTGGCCAGTACCTTGCCATGGGCGCCGAGCCAGCGAAAGGTGACGCGGAAGCGGTAGCCGGCCGGAGCATCGAGGTTCGAGACGGCCTTGGTGAGCTCCCAGATGTCGCCGGGTTGCCGGCCAAGGGTCGAGTCCTTGGGTGAGAGCCAGACACCGAGGTCCCCGGCGCCGGCGAGGCCCCGCGTCGTTCCGGCCTGCTTCTCCAGCAGGTCGAACTTCAGCGACAGCGCGCGCGTGCCGGTGACCGGGCGCATCACCGCCTTGACCGAGACCGAGCGGTTCGGCGGGTCAAGCGCGCGCTGGCAGGCGAAGCTCGTCAGCGCGGCGCGCGGGGGGGTCGTCGTCGTCGACGCGCGCGCCGAGACCGACCCGAGGGCCAGCACGAGCACCGCCACGAACGGGAGAAAAGGTCTCATCACCGCTCTAACAGATCGGACGGCCGGAAGTTCCTACGTGATCTGGTACAGGGGGCCGTCGCCGCCCTCGGGAGGCGTGAGGCGCCCGCCACGGGCCGTGATCGCTCCGCACTGCACGCAGTTGGTGTAGTTGACGGTCACGTCGACGTTGCCCGTCTCCGGGGCGTCGTCGGGGATCTCGTAGACGCCGGCCGGGCACATCCACACCCAGCTCTCGGCGACCTCCCGCGGCACGTTGCGGTGCAGGCGGATGTGGTTGGGCGCGTCGTCGCGGGTCGCATTGCCCGAGATATAGACGCTCGAGAGCTTGTCGAAGGTGTACTTGCCGTCGGGCTTGGGATACCCCTTCTTGGTGTCGCCGATGAACTGCGGCACCTCGTCACCTCGGTGCCAGGGCAGGCGACCGCGCGGGATCCGGCCCTTGGACATGATCGCGGCGCCGCTCAGGGGCGCGCCCTTGATGAAGCCCTTGGTCAGGGGCTGGCGGGTGTTGCGCACCTGGTAGAGCTCCTGGCCGACCGTCGAGTCCTCGATCGCCTGCTCGTATTTCTCCAGCGACTCGCCGGTCTTGAGCGACTTGTAGATCGCCTCGGCGGCGAGGATCCCCGACTTGATGCAGTGGTGCACGCCCTTGAGCGCGGCGGCGTCGACCATCCCGCCGGCGTCACCGACGAGCAGCGCGCCGGGCATCGAGAGCTTCGGCATCGACCAGTAGCCGCCGCCGGGGAGCGCCTTGGCGCCCCACGCCACCCGCTCGCCGCCCTGAAGGATGCCCTTGACCAGCGGATGCAGCTTGAACTGCTGCAGCAGGTCGTGGACCGAGGTGGTGGCGTCGGCGTAGTCAAGGTCGACGACGAAGCCGATCGAGACGAGGTCGTCGCCGGTCTTCTCGTCCTTCATCGGATACAGCCAGCTGCCGCCGACGTGGCCGTACTTTGCCGGCACCTTGAGCGGCCAGGGGCCGAGCGTGTGGATCACGCGGTCCAGCGGCGTGGGGACCTTCCACAGCTCCTTGACGCCGAGCTCCCATACCTGCGGCTCGCGGCCGTCGGCGAGCTCGAACTCCTTGATCGCGGCGCCCGTCAGATGGCCCCAGCAGCCCTCGGCCAGGACGGTGACCCGGGCCTTGATGTCGGTGCCGGGCTCGAAGTTGCCCAGCGGCTCGCCGTCCTTGCCGCGGCCCTTGTCGCCCGAGCGCACGCCCACGACCTTGCCGTCGTCGACGATCAGCCGGGTCGCCGAGGTCTCGGTGAGGACGTAGGCGCCGCCCTCCTCGGCCTGCGCCTGCTGATAACGGGCGAGCGCCGCCACGGAGACGACCTCGTTGCCGTGGTTTTTGAAGTTGGGCACCGCGAACGTCGGCACCGGCAGCTTCGTCTTGGCGTTGGGCAGGGCGTAGATCGACTCCTTGGTGACCTCGCCGAAGGCGAAGCGCTCCTTGCGCCAGTCCTCACGCGAAAGGCCCGGGAACAGCTCCTGCAACGGTCCGGGGCGCATGACGGCGCCCGAGAGGTTGTGCCCGCCGCAGGTCTTGGCCTTCTCGATCACGGCCACCGGGACCTCACCGAGGCGCTCCATCAGCGCCTCGTCGTCGCCGAGCAGCTGAAGCAGGCGGTTGGCGCACGCCAGGCCGGCGGTCCCGCCGCCGACGATCGCCACGCCGACTTCGATCAGCTCGTCCTCGTCGTCGAGCCCACGCTTGATGAACTCGCCGACGGAGTCCACCGGCGGTGGAAACTCGCTCGGCGCGTGTGGACCCTTACCGTTGCTCCCCGCCATCGGTCAGCTGCCCTTCTTGGCCTTGATCGCCTCGGTCAGCTTGGGCATGATCTTGTTCAGATCGCCCACGATCCCGAGGTCGGAGAACTCGAAGATCGGCGCGTTGGCGTCCTTGTTGATGGCCACGATGTTCTCCGAGGACTGCATCCCGACCTTGTGCTGGATCGCGCCGGAGATGCCCGCCGCCAGGTACAACTTCGGCGACACGGTCTTGCCGGTCTGGCCGATCTGCGCGGCGTAGGGATACCAGCCGGCGTCGACGACCGCGCGGGTCGCGGCGACGGCGCTGTTTCCACCGAACGCCCCGGCGAGCGACTCGGCCAACTCGAAGCCCTCGGCCTTGCCCAGCCCACGGCCGCCGGCGACGAGGATGTCGGCACCCTCGATGTCGACGTCGGCGCCGCGCTGCTCGCCGCGCTGCTTCATCGTCGCCTGCGTGGACCACGGCGAGTATTCGATCTCGACGTCGACCACCTCGGCCGTGCCCTCGGGGTGGGTGGACCGAATCTCAAAGGCGTTGATGCGCCCGATGATGATCCCGAGGTCGCCCTGGTAGTGCGAGTCGGAGATCTTCGAGTCACCGAGGATCGGACGCTCGGCGACCAGCTTGCCGTCGGCGGCCTTGATCGCGATGACCTCCATGGTCACGCCGGCCTGCTTGCGAGCAGCCAGTCCGGCACCGATCTCGAAGCCGAGCAGACCGCCCCCGAACAGCGCGTAGCCGTGACCGCCCTCGTCGATGACCTTGGCCATCACGTCGACGACCGGCTGCGCGAGGCCCTCGGGGCCCTTGGCGCGATAGACCTTCGTCGCGCCGTAGGCGCCCAGCGTCTGGCACAGCTCGTCTGTCAGGTCGTCGCCACCGACGACGACCGCGTGGCATTCGCCGCCGATCTCGGCGGCGCGGGCCGCGCCCTCGGAGACGGCGCCGAGCGAGTTCTTGTTGAACGCCCCCTCGTAGTGGAGGACGTAGGTGAGAACGTCTGCCATCGCTAAATCAACTTCCTTTCATCCAGCCACGCGACGATCTTCTCGACCGTCTCGTCGGTGTCCTCGTCCTCGATGATCTGGCCGGCCGACTTGGCCGGCGGATCGTGGAACTCGCCGCACTGAACGCGCGACCCTTCGCCCCCGACGAACGCGGTATCGATCCCGACGTCGCCGGCGCCGACCGTCTCCAGCGGCTTCTTCTTGGCGCCCATGATCGCCTTCAACGACGGATAGCGCGGCTCGTTGATGGCGTCGCCGACGGAGATCACCGCAGGCAGCGTGATCTCGACGGTGTCATAGCCGTACTCGGCCTGGCGCTCGCAGGTCAGGCCGCTCACGGCCACGTCCATCTTGATCACCTGTGTGAGCGACGGCATCTTCAGGTGGTCGGCGACGACGGCGCCGATCGTGTAGCACTCACCATCATCGGACTGCTGGCCGAGGAGCACCAGGTCGGGCGATTCCTTCTCCAGCGCCTTGGACAGCGCGTAGCCGGTGGCCGACACGTCCGAGCCGGCAAGGGCATCGTCGGTGAGGTGCAGGGAACGATCCGCGCCCAGCGAGACGGCCTTCTGCAGCGCGCGAGTGGCCGTCGGGGGGCCCATCGTCACGGCGACGATCTCGTCGACCTGCACCGCGCCGCCCTCGCGAATCTGCATCGCCGCCTCGATGGCGTGGGTGTCATACGGGTTGAGGTTCCTCTCCCCGGATCGGTCCATGCGCCCCGTCGAGGGATCGATGCGCTTCTCGACGGCGGCGTCCGGGACCTCTTTGACCAGGACGCAAATCTTCAAGTGTGGCCTCCTATCAGGTCTTCCTGAGCGAGGATTCCTACCCCGCCGATACTGCGATGTCGCTACGAAGCGTGGGCGAATACTACCGCGTTGACTGACGAGTCAATCGGTAATCGCGACACGAGATGGTGACATGGTCGGCGCGGCCGCATCGGTGGGTTTGCGGCGAACCCTCAGGCGCGGACGGCGCCGCGAATGAAGTCGATCGCCTGCTGAGCCGACGCGCCCGGCGTGAACACCTCGGCGACCCCGAGGGTCTTGAGCTCGGCGACATCATCGGAGGGGATGGTGCCGCCGACGGTGACGACGACATCGTCGATCCCCTGCTCGGCCATCAGCTCCATGATCCGCGGCACGAGCGTCATGTGCGCGCCCGACAGGATCGACAGGCCGACGGCGTCCGCATCCTCCTGGATCACCGTCTCGACGATCTGCTCGGGCGTCTGGTGAAGCCCGGTGTAGATGACCTCCATGCCGGCGTCGCGCAGCGCGCGGGCGATGATCTTGGCGCCGCGGTCGTGGCCGTCGAGACCCGGCTTGGCGACGACGACGCGGATCTTCTTCTCGGAGGTGACGCTCATGGGGTGCGCGCCGCCAGGCGCGCCGGCAGCAGTCTATAGACGGACGGTCGCGGCGGACGCGCGCGGCGCAGCAGGGCGGCGCTGGCCACGCCGCCGGCCGCCGCGGCGCCAACGAGGGCGCCCGTCGTCGTCAGCCGGCGCCCCAGACGGTCGAAACGGAGCACCTCCCAGCGCTCCTCGCGGGCGATCCGAGCGAGCGCGCCGTCGGGGTTGACGGCCACCGGATGGCCGACCGCACGCAGCATCGGCAGGTCGGACTCCGAGTCCGAGTAGGCATAGGAGGCGGCCAGATCGAGGTTCTCACGGTCGGCCAGCTTCTCGATTGCCGTGGCCTTGCCGCTGCGATAGATGAACAGGCCGGTCGGGCGCCCGGTGTAGACCCCGTCGACGATCTCCGAGATGTCAGAGCCGATCGCGCCGTCGAAGGCCATCACTGTGGCAAGGATCTCGGCCAGCTCCTGCGAGGCGGCGGTGACGATGTAGGCGCGCCGTCCGGCGTCCTGGTGGCGATGGGCGACCTCGAGCATCTGCGGATACACGCGCGGGAGGATCCCGGCCAGCACCTCGACTCCGAGCCGCTCGAGGTCGACGACGCGGACGCCCTCCAGCGAGGCGGCGATCCGTTCGCGGAGGGCCAGCGAGTCGGCGTCGGTCGCTCCCCGCAGGCGGAACTGCAGGTTGGCCAGCGCGTCGGCCAGCAGCTGGCGACGGCTCATCAGCCCGCTCTTGAACGCCGCCCGGGCGAACTGAAACGCCGACGAGCCCTGCATCAGGGTCTTGTCGAGGTCGAAAAAGGCCGCTCCGCGGCTAGGGAATTGGCCGCCGCCTGCCAATGCGGCATCCGACAGGGTTGTGGGCGACGAATGTCCCGGCTGGTCCTCTCCGCCGTCCGCTGCGCCGGCTGACCGGTTGTCAGCCGCCATTGACCTCCACGATCACGGCATCGCCCTGGCCGCCGCCCGAGCAGATCGCGGCGCAGCCGAGGCCGCCGCCGCGGCGGCGCAGCTCGTAGACGAGCGCGGCGAGGATCCGCGCGCCCGAGGCGCCGATGGGGTGGCCGATGGCCACGGCCCCGCCGTTGACGTTGACCTTGTCCTCGTCGATCTCGAGCATCCGGATGGAATTCAGCGTTACCGAGGCAAACGCCTCGTTGATCTCCCACAGGTCGATGTCCTCGGGCGAGAGGCCGATCTTGTCCAGCGCGAGCCTGGCCGCCTTGGCCGGCGTCCTGGCCAGGTACGGAAAGTCGTCGGCCACCTGCGCTTGAGCGATGATCGTCGCCAGCGCGATTCTGTCCTTGGCCTTGGCCCACTCGTCGGAGGCGAGCACCATGGCGCCGCCGCCGTCGTTGACGCCGGGACTGTTGCCCGCCGTGTGGGTGCCGTCCTTGGAGAAGATCGGCGGCAGCTTCGCCAACGACTCCAGGCTGGCCTCGCGGCGCGGCGCCTCGTCGACCTCGACCACCGTGTCGCCCTTCTTTCCCTCTACGGTGACGGCGACGATCTCCTCGGGCAGGCGCCCCTCGTCTGTCGCCGTGATGGCCCGCTGATGGGAGCGCAGCGACCAGCGATCCATGTCGGCGCGGGTCATCTCCAGCTCGGCGGCGACCTCGGAGGCCTCCAGGGCCATGTGCTTGCCGCTGAACGGGTTGGTCAGCCCGTCGCTGATCATCGCGTCGATCGCCTTGCCGTCGCCCATCCGGTAGCCAAAGCGCGCCTCCTTAAGCAGGTAGGGAGCGTTGGACATCGACTCCATGCCGCCGGCCACTGCGACATCGAGGTCGCCGGCCCGGATCGCGGAGTCGAGGATGCCGGCGGCCCGGATGCCCGAGGCGCACACCTTATTAATCGTCTCCGAGGGCACCTGCTTGGGGATGCCCCCCTTGATCTGAGCCTGACGGGACGGGATCTGGCCCTGGCCGGCCTGAAGCACCTGGCCCATAACGACGTGCTGAACTTCGCTGCCGACGACCCTGGCGCGCTCCAGAGCCTCCTTGATGGCGGCCCCGCCCAACTCGGTGGCGTCCAACGACGCGAGCCCGCCTCCGAGCTTGCCGACGGGGGTCCGAGCTGCTGAGAGGATCACTGTCTTGGGCATCGCGAGTCGGTCTCCGGAGGTCGCAGGTGGTGGCAAATGCATGCTACGCGGTCACCGGTAACGTGCCCGCTGTGCACGTCGCCGTAACCACCGAGGGCACGTCGGCGACCGATGCCGACACAGTCGCCGTCGGCGTCTTCGAGGGTGAGGCGGTCGCCCCAGCACCCGTACAGGCGCTGCTCGATGGGGGCGAGGCCAAGCCGGCGTTCAAGCACCTCGCGGTCACTCACAGCGACGGGCGCCGGGTGATCGCCGCCGGGCTGGGCGCGCGCGACCGGTTCGATCCCGAGGCAGCCCGGGTCGTCGCCGCCGTCGTCGGGCGCCGCGCGCGGGAGCTCGGCGCGCGCCACCTCTGCTGGGAGCTGCCGCGCGGCGTCGACGCCGGCCGTGCCGCGGGCCTCGTCGAGGGCACCGTGCTCGAGGGCTATCGCTTCACCCGCTACCGGCCGTCGCCGGAGGACCCGGCGCTCGAGCAGCTGACGATCAGCGCCCCGGCCGATCCCGACCTGACCGATGCGGCACACCGGGCGTCGGTGCTGGCCGCCGCCCAGAACCGGGCCCGCGACCTCGGCAACCGCGCCCCCAACGACCTCACCCCCACGGCTCTGGCCGACTACGCCGTGGCGCTGGGCGAGCGCCACGACGCGGTGACGGTCACGGTCCTCGACGAGGACGAGCTGCACGAGCGCGGCATGGGCGCGTTCGCCGCGGTCGCGCAGGGGTCGGCGGAGCCCGCGAAGCTGATCACGCTGGAGTACACCGGCGCCGGCGTCGCCGATGATGCGCCGCGGCTCGCCCTCGTCGGCAAGGCGGTCACATTCGACAGCGGCGGGCTCTCGCTCAAGCCGCCCAACTCGATGATCGAGATGAAGTTCGACATGATGGGCGGGGCGGCAGTGATCGAGGCGCTCGGCGCGCTCGGCGAGCTTCAGGTGCCGGTACGCGTGCTCGGGGTGGTGGGCGCGACCGAGAATCTCGTCAGCGGCCGCTCGGTCAAGCCCGGCGACATCGTGACCGCGATGGACGGGACGACGATCGAGGTCAACAACACCGACGCCGAGGGCCGGCTCGTACTGGCCGACTGCATTGTCCATGCCCGCCAACTCGGGTGCGAGGCGATCGTCGACATCGCCACCCTGACCGGCGGGGTCGTCATCGCCCTCGGCGCCACCTATGCCGGGCTGATGGCATCAGACGACGCGCTGGCGGCGGAGCTGATCGCCACCGGCGAGCGCACCGGCGAGCTGCTGTGGCGCCTGCCCCTTCACCCTGCCTATGCCGAGATGGTCAAGGGCCGCTATGCCCAGCTGACCAACCGCACGCAGCGCCGCGAGGCGTCGGCGATCACCGGCGCGGAGTTCCTGCATCACTTCGCCGGCGACGAGCCATGGGCGCACCTGGACATCGCGGCCGTCGGCGACGACGGCCGTGCGCCGTACCTGGACAAGGGCGCGACCGGGTTCGGCGTGCGGCTGCTGACCGAGCTGGCGGCCGGCCGTGCCTAGGTGGTCGGTGGCCGCCGCGCTGGCCGTCGCCGGGCTGGTGGCCACGCCGGCGGCGGGCGGCGCCGGGTTGCTGGCATCGGCGCGCCTGCAGGGCATCTTCGCGATGACCGGGGTGATTACCGACGCCGTCAACGCCGGTGGCGAACACCCGGGCGAGCGTGTCCGGCGCACGTGGACGTTCGCCTCCAGTTGCCCCACCGGCGCCTGCCCGACGGTGGCGCTGCTGCGGACGCGCAACCGCACCGTGCCGCCCCTCACCGATCGGCTCGTCCTGCGCCGCCGCTCTCCCGGCTACTACTCCGGCACGGCGACGTTCCTCGCGCCGATGCGCTGCGGCGGCCAACGCTATGCCAAGGGCGAGGCCGTCCCGTTCTCGATCACGGTGCGTATCACCGCCGCCCAGACGACCGGGGGACAGGTGCTGGCCAGCGGGGTGCGCGCCTTCTATCGCAATCCCCAGCGGATCGGCTTGACCAGGTGTGTCAGCGCGCCGGCTCACGACGCCGCCCGCTACACCGGCAGGCTCGTCGTGGCGCCCGGCGGCGCAACGCGCAGCGAGCCCAGCACCCGGTCGAGCGCCGCCAGCTGACGGCGCCGGACGAGCCGGTCGCCCCCGGCGGCGATCACGACGTACAGGCACATCGGCCGGCCGGCGGCGGTGAAGAACTGCTGGGTCCCCTCCTGGCCGGGGCGGATGTGGGCGAGGTTGCCCGCGGCGAAGGCGGTCGGATCGAGGGGGAGCCGGATCCGCTTCGGCGCATACAGCCCGCGGCCGGGCTCGAGGCCGGCCCCCGGGACGTACTCGACGACCGCGAGGAATGCCGACCCGAGCGGCATCTGGGCGGTGCTGCCATCGCCGAACTCCCCGTCGGCGAGCGCCAGGCGGAAATCGCCGGCGTGCAGCGTGGCGTTGCCGCCGGCGCGAGCGAAGATGCGCCCGCTCCACGGGCGGGGCAGCATGACCTCGATGCCGTGCGCCGAGAGCTTCACGACAGGCCGGCCACGAGGCCGAGCGCGGCGGCCACCGCCAGGACGGCAGCCCCGGCGCGCGCCATCGCCGCTTCGGCGCGCCGCAGTCGCGCGTGCAGGGCCATCAGGTGCTGGGGCGTGTGCACGCCCGCCGCCAGCAGCGGCGTGAGCCCCCGCAGCGCGCCGTAGAGGCCGATGATCGCCGCCCCAGTGAGCGGATGGCCGCTCGCCAGGGCGCACAGCAGCACGACGTAGGTGGCCGCGCTGGTGATCACGGTGACGACGCCCAGGCCCAGCTGGGAGCCGAAGCCCAGGCCGTAGACCCAGCCGCGGTAGCGGTCAAGCCAGCGCTCATCGACCTGGCGGCGGGGACCGGGCACCGCGGTGCCGCTCAGGTCCAGCGCGAGCGCCGCGATCAGCGCAAGCGCGACGACGGCGGTTCGGGCACCGCCGCCGGCGCTGGCGGGCAACAGGGTGCCGAGCGCGCCGAGCAGCGCTCCGGCGATCACCCCGGCCGCGGTGGCGCCGAAGGCGAACGCGGTGACGGTGACGGCCCAGTGACTGTGGCGGCCCCGCTCACCGAGCGGAGTGATGCTCGCGAGCATCGACTCGCCTCAGGGCGACCACGCCGCGCGCACGGCGGCGACGACGGCCGCCGCGAACCCCAGCCACGCGATCATTCCTGCGGGACGCGCCCGGGGTAAAGGCTGGGATGGTCGGGACCGATGCCGGAGGCGGCGAGCGTGTGCTCGACGGTGAGCGCGCGGGCGCTGCCGCCGGTTTCTGAGCCGTGGCGCTCGGCGATCGCGTCAGCCACGAGCGAGCTGAGCGCCGGCCACGAGGTGGCCACCCCCTCGCCGCGGATCGCGCCGTCGACGAGCACGAAGTACGGCGAGCCGGGGACCGAGTAGTCCTCCCAGGCCTGCGAGGACATGACGACCGCCACCCCGGGTGGCGCCAGCTCCTGAAGACGTCCGACCCGTTCCCGGTCGGCCCCGCGGGTGACCACCACCGGCTGGACCCCGGCCGGCAGCCGGGCCTCGTGCAGGCCGGCCCAGAAGGCAGCACAGGTCGAGCAGCCGCTGGAGAGGAAGGCGAGTAGCGTCGGCGCCCCCGGGGCCGCGAGATCCAGCGCAACCACATCGGCGTCCGGGGTCGATCCGGCGATCGCCGGCGCGGGCGCCCCGGCGGCGCGCTCCGGCGCCCGCGGTACGGGATTGGGGCTGCCGCCGGGGCCGAGGCGGCGCAGGATCTCGGCGTGGCTGCGCAGCAGCCCGGCAACGAGCACGACGAGGACCACGAGCAGCACCGTCTCCACCGACACGATCGCGGTCATGCCTACGCTCCGCCTCCGCCCTGCACCGGGATCCCCAGGCCCTTCAGGCAGCCGGCCTCGTGACTGCAGGTGTTGTCGTCGATCATCTCGGTGCTGTTGCAGTTGAGGCCCGGGACCCCGCCGGGGTGCTGGCAGATGACCAGCCGGCAGACGACCTCGGTCTCCCCGTGCACCTGGGTGTTGCACTGGCCGTAGCGGAAATGGTTGCAGTCCACGCGGCGCTCGTTGCAGTTCTCGTTGGCGCACTGACAGCCACCGGGAAAGTGCGTGCCCGGCGTGCGGTTGCAGTCGATGTAGTACCGGTAGCCCTGATCGCTGCACAGCCCCGAGCCGCGGTAGTCGGTGCACTTCCACCAGCCGGCGACATACGTCCCGTCCGGGCAGCGGTTGTTGCCGTGCTCGATCTCGCAGCAGAACGCCGTGTACCCGTCGTGACAGCGCGAGCCCGGAGGACAGCCCTGGGGGCTCAGGACCGCCCACGCCGTTCCGGGGCGAACGAGGTAGCGCACCGGCGCGACCGCGAACGCCGACCCGGCCACCGCGGCGCGCGCCAGGATCCCGCGGCGCGAGCTGCGCCGCTCGAGCAGCGACCCGAGCGACCGGGCCGCGCGCGCCGCCGGGCTCATGACGCGCTCCACGCCCGCCAGGCCGGGGCGAAATTCGAATAGGCGACGATGACCCCGTAGGCCGCCCCGAAGGCGCCCAGGGCGAGCACGGCCGCCGCGCCGGGCGAGCGGTCAAGCAGCCAGCCGGCGCCGTGGGCGGGCGTGACGGAGACGAGCGCCAGCCCCAGGCTGAGGAGCGACTGCGCCCCCGATGCGGGGGCATCGCCCTCGCCAAAGCACCCACACGCCTGCGCTCGGCGGCCGAGGACAAAGGTGAGCGCCGCCAGCCCGAGGTAGGTGAGCGCCACCAGCGGTGAAAGCACGCTCCAGCCCAGGGCCCCCGCCCCCAGCGCGAGCTCGTACAGGGAGAACGCGCGGATCAGTCCGGCCGGGACACCGAGTGCCGCCGCCGCCGTCCGCGGCGAGCGCAGCTTGGCCAACCCGGCCGCGCACAGCACGAGCGCGGCCACGGCGTGGGGCACAGTGAGCGCGTCGGCCAATTAGGTCCTGACCCGCTCTTCGAGGATGGTGGTGGCGGCGCTGGCGGGATCGAGCTCGCGGGAGACGACCCGGTCGAGCAGCTCCTGGACGTGCTCGTCCTCATGCACCGTCTCCTCGAGCTCGCGGCGCATGCGAGCGGTCGCGATCGCCATTACCTCGTTCATCAGGTTGCGGCGCCGGCGCTCGGAGAGCGTGCCCTCGGCCTCGATGAAGGCCCGGTGCTCGCCCAGCATCTCGACGAGCTCCTCGACGCCGGTCCCCTGGACGGCCTCGGTGCGGATGATCGGCACCTGCCAGCCCTCGTGAGGAGCCAGGGCAAGCACGCCCTTGATCTCACGGACCATCGTGTCGGTCAGCGGATGGTCGGCCTTGTTGACGACGATGATGTCCGGGATCTCCATGATGCCCGCCTTGAGCGCCTGGATCGAGTCGCCCGATCCGGGCATGAGCACGAGCACCACCGTGTCGGCGTGGTCGATCACGTCGATCTCGGCCTGCCCGACGCCGACCGTCTCCAGTAGCACCACGTCGCGCCCGGAGGCGTCCATCAGCAGCGCCGCCTGCAGCGCCGCCTCGCTCAGCCCGCCGAGCGCGCCGCGATTGGCCATCGAGCGGATGAACACGCCCGGATCGAGGAAGTGGTCGGTCAGGCGGATCCGGTCGCCGAGGAGCGCGCCCTTGCTGAACGGCGACGACGGGTCGATCGACAACACCGCGATTGAACGCTCGCGCTCACGCTCGATCCTGGTGATCACGTTGAGCAGCGTCGACTTGCCCACACCGGGCGCCCCGGTGAAGCCGATGATGGCCGCTCGCCCGGTTCGCGGATAGACCTCGCGAACGAGCTCCCAGCCCTCGGGATCGTCGTTCTCCACGAGCGTGATCGCCCGCGCCAGGGCGCGCCGGTCGCCGTCGAGCAGGCGCTGGGCGAGGGACTGGTCAGAGCGGCTCATGCGGGTCAGCCATCATGCCAGGCCGGGCGGCCCTTCCACGCCCACGCGCCCCGGCCCTTCCACGCCCACGCGCCCCGGCCCTTCCACGCCCAGCGCGCGCGGCCCCGGGCGGCGAGGCCGATGTAGGCAACATAGTGTCCTCTTTCCGCCACGCAACCATGAAGTTGCGCGTACGCTGCGGGTCGGCAGCCGTCGTCGCGGAGGGGATGATTACGATTCGCCGCTGTGTCAGCCACGACGGTGAAGCGGCGCCCGGCGCCGCCGCAGTACGTCCGCACGCCGCCGCCCCCGCTGCGCGGTGGCGCGCTGGCGTTCCTGCGCTTCGCGCGCGCCAACCACATGCTCAGCTGGGGTTACCTGTTCCTGGCGGCCCGCTGGGTGTGGCTGAAGCTGCGCTGGCGCGGCCGGCTGGTCACCGACGGGCTGTGCTTCGTCTGCCCGGGGGTGAAGTTCGAGATCGGCAAGAACGCGCGGGTCTACCTCGGCCGCTGGTCGTGGCTCGGCCACGGCTGCAAGATCCGCGTGCACGAGGGCGAGCTGTCGATCGGCGCCAAGACGGTGTTCGGCCAGGAGTGCACGATCTCCGCCTTCCAGCACATCGCCATCGGACGGGAGTGCATCGTCGCCGATCGCGTGATGATGATCGACTTCGACCACGGCATGGTGGAGGTCGAGCGCCCGATCCGCGAGCAGGGGATCTACAAGCGCGACGTCGACGTCGGCCACAACGTCTGGATCGGCTACGGCGCGTGCGTGCTGCGCGGGGTCGCCGTCGGCGACAACTCGGTGATCGGAACCAGCTCGGTGGTCACGGCCGACGTGCCGGCCAACGCCGTCGTCGGCGGAATCCCGGCGAAGGTGATCCGGATGCGCAAGGCCCCCGAAACATTCCGCTGGTCCCCGTAGCGCCCCCCGGCCGGGGGGTCAGGACCAGCCGGCGAGGTCCGGGGCCAGGCCCCGCAACTCCGGCTCCGCGGCACCGGCCGGGTCGGCCAGCGCCGCGCGCAGCGCCGCCGCGTGGCCGGCGGCCCGCTCCTGCGGGTAGTCGCCGGCCAGCCGCGTGTGGGCGAGAAATGCCCAGTCCGAGGACTGGAGCGCCAGCAGCTCGCGCAGGGCCCGCGGGGGCGCTGAGCGAGGCACGTCCCGCCGCGCCCACGCGGCCACGGCCAGCTCATGCGTGCGGGCCTGCCAGGCCAGCTCGGCGACGTCGGGCCCGCTCCACGTGCGCAGGTCTCCCCCCTCTCCCCAACTCGTCACCGGCAGCCGCCGGTCACGCAGCAGCACCGGCTCGTGGCGCTGGAGGGCGTCGTCGAGCGTCGTCAGCGCCAGACCCTGGCGCGCCGACTCGTCCAGCACGGCGCGCAGCCACTCGACGCCCTCATACCACCAGTGGCCGAGCAGCTCGGTGTCGAGCGCGCAGACGCTCAGCCCGCCGCCGGCCACCCGAGCCCGGGCGCGGGCCACGAAATCCCCGGCGTCGGCCCGAGCCTGCTCGAGTGCCGCCTCGTACGAGTAGACGGCGCCGTCGATTCGCCAGGCGCGATGGCGGTGGGTCGTGTGGTGGTGGTAATCGCGATACGGGGCTCGCGACGGATATCCGCCCTCTCCCCACACCGGGGCGATCGTCGACCGGTCGATCGGCCAGAGCACGAGTCCGGCCTCGGAGCGCAGCGGCCGCAGGTGCCGGGGGTCGCCCAACCCGAACTGCCCGGTGAGCTCGACGCACGTCGACCGCACGCCGACCCGGTCGAGGACCGGATCCAGCCACGGCGCGTAGGCGCACTCAGGCAGCCAGAAGCCACCGTGCCAGGCACCGAAGCGCCGCCGATGCGACGCGATCCCCGTCTGCACCTGGAGGTTCACGCCGCTGTCGGTGGCCACCAGCGGCAGCACGGCGTGCGTCGCCGCCGAGGTCCAGCTCGCGTGGCGGCCCAGCGCAGCGCCGAGGTCGATCTGGGCCAGACGCCGGGCGGCCGCCGCATATTCAACCGCCGAGCGCTCGAGCTCAGCCGCCGCCGGACCATCGCCCGCCACCCGCAGCTCGGCGATGTCGAGGCGATGGGATTCAGGGCGGATCTCGCGCAGGAACGCCAGGCAGCGCTGCATCGCATCGGGCCGCTCGAGCTGGTCGGCGAGCACCGGGGTCAGCGACAGGGTCAGCGGCGCCGGAGCCGCCTCGTCGAGCACGTCGAGCAGCGGCAGGTAGGACGTGGCGATCGCCTCCCACAGCCATTCCTCACCGAATGGCCACGTGCCGAACCCCTCGATGTACGGCATGTGCGAGTGCAGGACGATCGCGAGCTCGCCCTGCGGCATTCGGCGAGCCTACATAACAGCCCTTCACCAGGCTCCGACGGTGGTGCTCCCCGAGTTGAGGTTGCACCCGGACGCGTTGGTGCCGGACGTCAGCGTGCAGCTGCGCGTGAGCGCTCCGGTGGAAGCCTTGGCCAGGCTGTACGTCACGCCCGAAGGAGAGACCGCAGTAATCGTGTAGGCATTCGGCGGCGTACCGGTGACCGTCGCCGACAGGGCCTCGGTTCCGACCTCGATCGCGTTCTTGAGCGTCGGCTCGACGCCCAGGATCGCGGTATCGCTGCCCTTTGTGAACGCGACGTAGCCGGTGTTCGCGGTGCTGATGGCGTAACTCTCCTGCGCCGTCTGGGCAGAGTTGATGTCGGACTTGACATTGGCGTCCTGACCCTTGCCCTTCTGGCTGAGGAACGCCGGGATGGCGACCGCCGCCAAGATCCCGATGATCAGGATCACGACCAGAAGTTCGATCAGAGTGAAGCCCCCCTGATCCTGGGCGCGACGACGAAGACGCTGAAGCATCTGCGTTTCTCCTGTCCTAGTTGTTCGCTGGGTGGAACCCGCACCCCGGTCCGGGAGTGTGAATTCATGTGCGTGCGTTCCGACCCTCTGCATCGGCACCTAGCCGCAAGCGCTTGAATTCGGCCGCGTCAGAAGCACACCGCCAGGAAATCCAGGGCGCCGTCGAGGCCGCTGGGCCGCAACGTGAAATCGCGGGCGGAGATCGCCGGGGTGAAGCGGTCATAGAAGGGCTTGGTCAGCCCGAGGCGGGTGTGCACCGCGTCCCACCCGCAGGCGAGGGCCAGCTCGTGGATGCGCAGCTTGCGGGCGTGGAAGAGGCCGAGCAGCTCGACGTGCCCGTACACGGTGCGGCAGAGCGCGTCGAACTCGTGGGCGCGGTACTCCTTGATATGCCAGGGGTTGCTGGACTTGTCGGCCCCCGCCGGCGCGAGCGTCAGCAGGTTGGGAGTCGAGACATACACCGCGCCCCCCGGGGCCAGCAGCGAGCGGAAGTGGCGCAGCACGGCCACCGGGTCCTGGACGTGCTCGATCGTCTGCAGAAAGACGATGGCGTCGTAGTCCGAAGTCCCACCCGTCCCGCCGTGGTTCTCGACCATCCCCCGCTCGAAGCGCAGGTTCTGGCCGGCGTAGCGCCGGCGGGCGTGCTCGAACGCCTCCGGGTTGGCGTCGACGCCGAGCACGCGCTCGGCCCCCCGGGCCAGGACAGCCGACCCGTAGCCCTCGCCGCAGGCCATGTCAAGCACGCGTTTGCCGATTACCCGCGCCCCAATCCACTCGTAGACGGCGAGGTGCCGGCGATACCAGTAGTTCTCGGCCGGGACGTCGGGCAGCGTGCGCTCGCCGGTGAGCTCGAGCGGCGGCACTCCGGGCGGTTGATCGCGTTGCGTGTGGGCGTGGACGGCCATCGCGGTGCCGAGAGGGTAATCTGGCCGGCGGCATGGAGGCATTGCGCAGCGCGGATGAGATCCGCGACGTCAACACCCGCTACCACGACGTCGCCGCAGACAGCTACGACGCCAAGTGGGGCATCGACTTCGGCGAGATCGGCCGCAACCAGGTGCTCGGCAAGCTCCGCAAGCTGCTCGGCCCCGAGCTGGACGACGGTTATGCCCGCTCGCTGGAGATCGGCGCCGGCACCGGGTACTTCTCGCTGAATCTGCTGCAGGCGGGCGTCGTCGACGAGGCGACGTGCACGGACATCTCGCCGGGGATGGTGGCCACCCTGTCGGCCAACGCGGAGCGGCTGGGGCTGACCGTGCAGGCCACGCGGGCCGACGCCGAGTCACTGCCGTTCGCCGACCAGAGCTTCGACCTCGTGCTCGGCCACGCCGTGCTGCACCACCTGCCCAACCTGCGCCGGGCGTTCACCGAGTTTCACCGGGTGCTGCGCCCCGGCGGGCGGATCGTCTTCGCCGGCGAGCCCTCGCGGGTGGGCGACCGGATCGCGTCACTGCCCAAGCGCGGAGCCAACGCGCTGGCGCCGGCGTGGCGGCGGCTGATGCGAGCCAGCCCGGCTCCGACCAGACCCCGCACACCCTCCGGCGGGGGGCCGGCCGGACGCGATGCCCATGACCACGACCTCGAGCGGTTCGTCGACATCCACGCGTTCGCGCCCGGCGACCTTTCAAGGCACGCCAGGCGATCGGGCTTCAGTGACGTTGTCGTGCGCGGCGAGGAGCTGGCCGCCAACTGGTTCGGATGGTTCAACCGCGGCCTCGAGGCCTCGGCCGATCCCGCCGACGTGCCGATGCTGTGGCGCCAGTACGCGTTCCACGGCTATCTGATGCTGCAGCGCGTCGACGAGAAGCTGCTCGAGCCGCTCCTGCCGTCGTCGATCTTCTACAACCTGCTGCTCACCGCCCGGCGCCCGTAGGGCTCCTCCGGCGGGCGTATACGCCCGCCGGCCCTACACTCGCGGTCATGGCCGACGAGGTTGAGCGCGAGTTTCCGCTGTTCCCGCTCGGGCTGGTGGCGTTGCCCGGAGAGGTCGTCCCGCTGCACATCTTCGAGGAGCGCTACAAGCAGATGATGGCCGAGTGCCTGGAGTCAGAGCGGGAGTTCGGGATCGTCTGGATGTCGGACGACGGCCTGCGCGAGATCGGCTGTGCTTGCGAAATCGAGCGCGTGCTCGAGGAGATGGACGACGGGCGCATGAACATCCTCACGCGTGGCACGCGGCCCTTTCGGGTGCTCGAGCGCCAGGGGCATCTGGCCTATCCGGCGGGCGTGGTCGTGTTCCTCTCAGACGTTGCCGAGGAGCCCGATCCGGAGGCCGCCGAGACCGCCCGCGCTACCTACGCGGATCTCGTCAAGCGCGCGACCGATCGCGAGCCCCAGGACGACGAGCTCGAGCAGATGGACGCCTACGGGATGGCGGCCACGGTCGATTTCGGGCTCGATGCCAAACAGGGGCTGCTTGACCTGCGCTCCGAGAACGCCCGCCTGAAGCTGGTCACACGGCTGTTTCGCGCGGCCACCAAGCGCCTGGACTTCGTCGATCGCGCGCAGGCGCGGGCGCGGTCCAACGGCAAGGTCCGCTTCGGCTGAACCGGGCCGAGGCGGCGGCGGTTACGGAGTCCCGGCAATCGCCGTGAACAGCACCATGAAGGCGCCGAAGGCGATGCAGTACAGGCCAAACGGGATCAGGTTGCGCTTCTCGAAGTACTTGGTCAGGTAGTGCACGGTGACGATGGCGGTGAGGGCCGCGCAGATCGCCGCGATGACCGCGGGGCCCCGGACCCCCGCGCCGAGCGGACCGGTCAGGTCCGAGAGCTTGACCAGGCCCGCGGCCAGGATCGGCGGGGTCGCGAGCAGGAAGGCGAAACGAGCCGCGTCGGAGTTGTCCAGGCCGCGGGCCAGCCCGGCGGTCATCACGACGCCGTCGCGGCTGATGCCGGCGATCAGCGCAGTCGACTGGGCGACGCCGATCACGCCCGCCTCCTTGAACTCCAGCGTGTCCAGGCGCCGAGCGCCCTCGGGATTGAGACCCTCCCGGCGGGCGAGCTCGCGCACCTCGGCGCGCCGGCGGTAGCGCTCGGCGTAGATGAGCACGCAGCCGTTGACGATCAAGAAGATGGCGGCGAAGATCGGCTTGGCGAGAGCGTCGCGAATCGGATGCTCGAGCGCCAGGCCGAGGATCCCCACGGGGATCGTGGCGCAGATGATCAGCCACGCCAGTCGTTCGGTCGATGTCTCGATCCGGCGCTTGCCCAGCGTGACGAAGAACGCGCGGATGATCGCGATCCAGTCGCGCCAGAAGTAGATCAGCAGGCCGATAGCCGAGCCGACGTGCAGCATGACGACGAACGCCAGCCAGGGCGACTCGGGCTGCGACTGCCAGACGACGATGTTGTGCCAGCGAAACAGCGTCGGGAACAGCACCGTGTGACCGAGGCTCGAGACCGGGAACAGCTCGGTCGCTCCTTGGAGAATGCCGAGGACGACCGCCTGGAAGGTCGTGATGAGGTTATGGGTATGCGCGGCTGCGAGGGAGAGCACGAGCGCCAGCGTAGCCGCCCTGCCGGATCGGGCGCCAACCGAGAGCGGCCGCGCTCATCTGACTCTCATCCCGAAAGGCCGCAGGCGCGCTGGGCGGTCTGAGCGGCGAACAGGGTGGCCCGCGAGAGCTCCTTGCGGCTGCGCGCGGCGCTGTCGGGGAACGTGATCGTTCCGTGCTCGAGCCTGATCCGGTAGTCGAAGACGGTGCCCGGCGAGGGCTTGATCGCCAGTCCGCGCCGGGCATCCTTGTCGAGGTCCTGGGCCAGGTCGCGGGCCTGGATCAGCAGCGCGTCCGGCAGCGTCCGCGCCTTGCCCCCGTCGCACCGGATCGTCCCGCCGTCGCTCGGCAGCAGGGTCAGCGTCGGGCCCGGGCCGCTGCGGGTCAGCAGGAACAGATCAGGCGACCGCTGGTCCAGGCAGCCGGCGAGGACCACGGCCAGCGCGGCGGCGGCCAGCGCGGTCGCGGCCGCCGGACGAATCGCCCGCCATCCGGTCACGTCACGTGGACGACGGTGGCCGCGCCGCCGCGCCGGGGATCTCCCCCGCCCTCAAACGAGCCGTCCGCTCCGCGGGCCACCGCCTGGGCGCCGCCGAAGAACAGGTTGCGATCGCGAAACGGGGCGAGTGTGTACCCGGCGGCCCGCAGGACGTCGGCGTCGACCCGCGGCTCGGCGTAGACGACGCCGTCCTCGGAGTGGACGCGGGGGGCGTCGATCGCATCCTGGGCGTCCATCCCGTCGTCGATCGAGCGGATGATCGTCTGCAGGATCGCCGAGCGGATCCGGTTCGAGCCGGCGCTGCCGACCGCCAGCACCGGCCGCGCGTCGCGCAGCGCGACCGTGGGCGACATCATGCTGGGCATCCGCCGCCCCGGCGGGTGGCGGTGAAAGCCGAGTGGGTTGAGGTCCTGCTCGCCGAGCATGTTGTTGAGGTGTACACCCGTCCCGGGGACGATGACCCCGGAGGACGATCCGTTGGAGCACGTGACCGAGCACGCCCACCCGTCGCGATCGAGCGCGGCGATGTGGGTGGTCGACCCCAGCCGCCCACCGCCAGCACCACCACCACCGCCGCCACCGCCACCGCCGCCACCGCCACCCGCGCCGCCGCCGCCGCCGCCGCCGCCGCCGAGAAACCTTTGCACGAACGCCGGGTCGTCAAGGCCGGCGAGGAACTCGGGCGTGCGCTCGCGCTGGGTGCGCTCCATCACGCCCACCACGTCGACGACCGACGGTGGCGACGGGAGCGCGTCCAGCAGCGCCAGCGCCCGGGCGATGAGGATCCCCCCGGCCGACGGTGGCGGGTTGGTCAGCACCTGGCGATCCCGATACCCGACGCGCAGCGGCTCGCGGTCGATGACCTCGTAGGCGGCGAGGTCCTCCCGGGTCACGATCCCGCCGCGCTCGCCGAGCCACTCGAGGATCGCGTCGGCGATGTCGCCCTCGTAGAAGGGGCGCGCGCCCTCGGCGGCGAGGCGTTCCAGGGCGCCGGCCAGCTCGGGCTGGCGCAGCCGGTCGCCGGCGCCGACCAGGCGTCCGCCGGGCGCGAACAGCGCCGCCGCCGCGGGCGTGGAGGTGACGATCGGGGCGAGCAGCTCGATGATGTAGGCCTGCATGGGGTTGAGGGCCACGCCGTCGCGCGCGAGCGCCGCGGCGGGAGCGGTGAGCTGCTCGAGCGGGACCGACCCATAGCGCCGGGCGGCCTCGCACACCCCGGCGGGCATCCCGAAGGTGCCCACGGACGCCGCCCCGATGTTGAACTCCTGCACGGCGTCACCGAACGAGATGCTGACCGGGATCAGCGGCGAGCCCGGGCGGGCGGGCTCCGGTCCTCCCCGCCCCGGCGCCTCGACGAAGAAGTCCAGCAGGGCCGGCGCTCGGCCGGGCCCGACGACGAGCATGTAGCCCCCAGCGCCCAGCCCGGTCAGTAGTGGCTCACAGGCGAAGGACGCGAGCATTGCCCCCAGCGCGGCGTCGACGGCGTTGCCGCCCTCGCGCAGCACGTCGGCCCCGGCGCGGGCGCTGACCGGATGCCCGGCAGCGACGACGCCGAGCTGGTCAGGCACTAACGCCTGGGGATGAACTCTGGGACGTCGAGGTCCAGCGCCGGGCGGCGGACGCGGCTCACCCGTGGCTCACCCGCGGGCTCGCGGAGCGTCTGCTCGCGCGGCGGCCGGCGCGGCGCCGGTTCGGCGGGCCGTTGCGACGGCCGTTCGTCGACCCGCGGATGGGCTGCGAAGGGATCCTCGTCGCCCCGGCGGCGCGGCTTATCGCCGAAGCCGGTGGCAACGACCGTCACCCACACCTGATCCTCGAGCTTCTCGTCGACCATCGCCCCGAAGATGATGTTCGCGTCGGGGTGGGCGGCCTCGGCGACCGCCTTGGCGGCCTCGTTGACCTCCCACAGCGAGATGTCGCGCCCGCCGGTGATCGACAGCAGGATCGAGCGCGCGCCCTCCATGCTGGTCTCCAGCAGCGGTGAGGCGACAGCCTGCTCGGCGGCGTCGATCGAGCGGCGCTCGCCGGTGCCCATGCCGATGCCGAGCAGGGCGTTGCCGGCGTCGGCCATGATCGTCCGCACGTCCGCGAAGTCCAGGTTGATCAGGCCGGGCAGCGTGACGAGGTCGGAGATGCCCTGCACGCCCTGGCGCAGGACGTCGTCGGCGACGCGGAACGCCTCGACCATCGAGACCCCGCGGTCGAGCACCGAGAGCAACCGGTTGTTGGGCACGACGATCAGCGTGTCGACCTCGGCGCCGAGCGCGTCGATCCCGGCCTCGGCCTGCTCGCGCCGGCGCGAGCCCTCGAACTGGAATGGACGCGTGACGATGCCCACCGTCAGGGCTCCCAGCTCGCGCGCGATCTGGGCGACCACGGGAGCGGCACCGGTTCCTGTGCCGCCGCCGGCGCCGGCGGCAATGAAGACCATGTCCGAGCCGCGGAGGATCGCCTTGATGCGGTCGTACTCCTCGCGGGCGGCCTTGCGCCCGAGGTCGGGGTCCGAGCCGGAGCCCAGCCCGCGGGTCACGCCGTCGCCGATGTGCAACGTCTCGTGCGCTGCCGACAGCTGCAGCGACTGCAGATCGGTGTTGATCGCCAGGAACTCGACGCCGGAGATGTCGGCCTCGACCATCCGGTTGACGGCGTTGACGCCGGCCCCGCCGACGCCGACGACGCGCAGCACCGGGCCACCGGCGGCGGCCGGAGGGGGTGGAGGCGCCCAAGCCTCCAGTTCGCGCTCGGAGCGGGCGTAGACGTCGGGCTCGGACGCGGAGGGCGTCGCGGGTGCGAGCACATCCTCGGGGATGTCGGCCGAGAAGGCGCGGCTGAGCCGCTCCTGGGCCGAGCGCGCGGCGCGCTCGGGCTCGGGCGCGGGCTGCGGCAGGTCGGCATCGAGCGACGGATGGGGCAACGAGCGCCGACGCGGCTCCGCGGCCTCGGCCGGCTCGGCGGCGACCGGCTCGGCGGCAACCGGCTCGGCGGCCACCGGCTCGGCGGCCACCGGCTCAGGAGGGGGAGCGGGCGCGGGCGGCTCGGCAACGGGCTCGGTCTTCGCCGGCTCGTCTGGCTCATCCCTCGAGGTCTTGCGGAACAGGTCGGCGAGTGGCCCCTCGCGCATGCTCGCGCGCTTACCGGTTGCCATGTGAGAGGACCTCCTTGGCGAGCTGCCTGTAGGCGTGTGCGGCCAGACCGTCGGGATCGTACTTCAGTACTGACATGCCCTTGACCGGCGCTTCCGCAAACCTGACCGTCTTGCGAATGCGCGAGGCGAACACGCGATCGCCGAAGTTCTCCTCCAGCAGCTCGATCGCCTCCTTGGCGTGCAGCGTGCGCAGATCGACCAACGTCGGCAGGATGCCCTCGATCTCGACATCGGGATTGAGGTTCTCCTTGATCATGGCCAGCGTGTTCTGCAGCTGGATCAAGCCGCGCATCGACAGATATTCGCACTGCACGGGGACGATCACCTTGTCGGAGGCCGTCAGCGCGTTGATCGTGAGCAGCCCGAGGCTCGGCGGCGTGTCGATGAACACGAAGTCGTAGTCGTCGGCCACCTCCTTGAGCGCCTTCTGCAGCGAGCGCTCGCGGCCGATCATCGTCGACATCGCGATCTCGGCACCCGCCAGGTCGATCGACGCACAGGCCACATCGATTTCCCGCTTGCGGACCACCTCCCGAATCGAGACGTGGTGCACGAGCACGTCGTACATCGATTTGTCCAGCGTGTCGGGGTCGATCCCCTGGGACATGGTCAGGTTGCCCTGCGGATCCATGTCGCAGCACAGCACGCGGTGGCCCTCCTCGGCGAACGCCACCGCGAGGTTGAGCGTGGTCGTGGTCTTGGCGACGCCGCCCTTTTGGTTGGCGAGCGCGATCACCTTGGGCCTGCCGGGCGTGGCCTTCACCTTGGGTCTCCGATGCGTCGGGAACTGGAACTCATACGCGCCTGTATTCGCAGACGGGACGGGAAGTCCTTTGCTCATCCGCTTTTCGGAGCGCAACGTTTCACGCCACGGCGGGTTGGGAAGACGATGACTGGTCCTCGGCGGGGGGGACCGGCGGCGGACGAACGGAGGAGGCGGGTATGGGCCGGTTGACGGTGGGAATCGCGACGGTGATCGCGGCACTGGCGATCGGCACGTCAGCAGCGAGCGCCAGCGACGTGCCCTGCTCCCAGCTCAGCACGGGCAAGTACCAGTGCAGCTTCTATCCCGCCGGCGATGGCATCAGCGCCGGCGCGCCCGTCCAGGACTCGGCCGGCACGCGGATCGGCTATCTCAACCACGGGCCCGACTGGATCGTCTGCCAGGCCTCCGGGGCCACCGTCCACAACGGCGCCGATTACAACCGGTGGTGGGGCTACACCGAGGCCAACGACCAGCACTTCGGCTGGGTCAATGCCGTCTGGGCGAGCGGCGGCTCCAACGACGGGCCATTCTCCGCCAACGTCCCTAGCTGCGGCTCCACCTACGGATCGCCGCCGGCCGCCGCCGCACCGGCGCCCACGCCCACGCCGACACCGCCGCCGGCCCCCAAGCCGGTGCCGTGCCACTCGATCGGCGCCGGCAAGCACCAGTGCTTCTTCTACACGGCGGGTGACGGCATCCACGGCGGGACACCCGTGTTCGCCGGCTCCACGCGCGTCGGGTACCTGAACTACGGCAACAACTGGGTGCTCTGCCAGCAGCAGGGCGCGCAGTTCGGGGTCGGCAACGGCACCGTCAACGTGTGGTGGGCCTGGACCGAGGCCGATAACCACAAGATGGGCTGGGTCAACGCGGTCTTCGGCCGTGGCGGCACCAACAACGGGAAGTTCGAGGGCGTACCGAGCTGTGGCGGCGCGCACGGCACCCCGCCGGGCGCGACGAAGCCCAAGCCCAAGCCGACACCGGCGCCGCAGCACAACCCGTACACGGTCGCGCTCGGCGACTCGTACTCGTCGGGCTTGGGAAATCCGACCTACTACGACAAGGCGCCCTGCTGGCGCAGCTACGGCGCCTATGCCTGGCAGCTCTCGCTCGACCTCGCGCTCGACGTCACCGACTTCGAGGCCTGCGCCGGAGCGACGACCACCTCCGTCCTGCACGATCAGGTCGAGGGCTACCACGTCGGCGGGCTGAGCGCCTCCACGGGCGTCGTGACCCTCTCGGTCGGCGGCAACGACGCCGACTTCATCGGGATCCTCGGACGCTGCCTCGTCGCCAAGAGCTGGTGTGAGAACCAGCTGCGCACCGAGCGCGGCGTCATCCGCCACCAGCTGCCGGGCCGGCTCGACACGCTCTACCGCGCGATCAGGCGCGCGGCGCCCAACGCCAAGGTCATCGTCCTCGGGTATCCGTACATCTTCGGATCCTGTGCCAAGGGCGGCGGCGTCTCGCTGCTGCACGGCGCCACCGACCTGCTCGACGACACCATCCGCGCGGCGACGCAGCGCAGCCACGTGTATTTCGTGGACCCGCGCGCCGCGTTCACCGGCCACTCCGAATGCGACAAGGATGCGTGGATCAACCACGTCTACGGCGGGGAGCTGCAGGTCTCCTTCCACCCGGACGAGGCGGGCTGGAGCGAGGACGCGCAGCTGATCGAGAAGCTGCTCTGGCGCGTCGGCTGGTAGCGGCCGCCCATTGCCGCGCACCCGCGGCGACGGCACCGAGGGCTATGTTGCACGGCTGTGCCCGGACTTTTCGAGCGGCGGCTGATCTTCGTCACCGGTAAGGGCGGCGTCGGCAAGTCGACGGTGGCGATCGCACTCGGAATGGTCGCCGCACGCCGCGGCCTGCGCACGATCGTCGCCGAGCTGGCCAGCCAGGATCGGGTCCGGCAGACGTTCGCCCAATCGGGCGAGACCTTCGAGGAGGTCCAACTCGCCGACGGCCTGTTCACGATCTCGATCGACCCCGAGTCGGCGATGGAGGAGTACCTGCGCGTCAAGACCGGGCCGGTCGGCCAGGCCCTGGGCTCCAGCCGACTGTTCCAGGCGTTCGCGATGGCCACCCCGGGGATGCGGGAGCTGCTGAGCATCGGCAAGGTGTGGGAGCTGGCCCAGTTCGAGCGGCGCACGAGCGGCGCCGACGTCTATGACCTGGTGATCGTCGACTCGCCGGCGGCCGGCCACGGCGTCGGGATCCTGCGCACGCCGCGCACGTTCGCCGAGATCGCCCGCGTCGGGCCGATCGCCCACCAGGCCAGGACGATCGCGGCGACGATCGCCGACCGTGAGTTCACGGCCGTGGCCGCCGTCTCGACCGCCGAGGAGATGCCGGTATCGAGACGCTGTGGCTGCGCGAAACGCTCGCCGAGGACGAGATCCCGCTCGACGCCGTGATCGTCAACGCCCGGTATCCCGAGCGCTTCTCCGAGGCCGACCGCACCCGCCTGCAGCGCGCCCGCACCAAGGCGCAGACGCCGCTGGCCACCGCCGCCCTCGGCGCGGCCCTCTCCGAGCACTCCCGGGCCCGCACGCAGACCGAGCAGCTCCAGCGGCTGCGCGACGGTCTGGCCCGTGAGCTCGTCGAGCTGCCGTATCTGTTCGCCGAGCAGATCGGCCGGCCTGAGCTGGCGTCGCTGGCCGACGCCCTCGACGAAGGGCTGCGGGCCCTCCCCACAGCGCTGGTCAGCCGCTGAGTGCCGCGGCGGCCGCGCCGGCGGTCAGCCCGGACTCGATCGCGCCGTCGATGAACCCCGCCCAGCCGTTGGCGATGTCCGAGCCGGCGAGCAGCACGCGCCCCTCGGGGCGGCGCATGGCGGCGTGGTGCTCGCCATACCATCCGGGGCGGTGGATCGCCCACGTCCCCTGGGCGAACTCGTCGGCGAGCCAGTCGTGGGCGGTGGCGTCGACCAGCTCGTACCCGGGGAGGATCGCGTCGAGCTCGCGCTGGAGTCCCGCCATGTCCTCGATGTCGCAGCGCTCGGCATCGGGCCCGAAGCCGATCAGCAGCTGCGTTCCGTCGTCGTCCACCTGCTCGGAGGCGAGGTAGCCGAATGGGTGACCGGGGCGGATCGCGTTGACCGCGGTCGCGTCGCCGCGCACCCGCAGCATCACCTTGGTCCCGCGGCTGGTCTGCCCGGCGGCGATTGCCGCGCGCTTGTCGGCGGGCAGCGGCGGATCGAACTCGAGCGCTCCCAGCGCGTTGAGCGGCAGCGCGACCACGGCCACGCGCGCGGGATGCACCGCCCCGTCGCGGCCGATCACCTCGACGCCGTCGTCCGAGCTGGCGATCGTCGCGACCGGTGACTCCAGGGCCACGTCGAACGCTGCCGCCCCCCGGATCGCGGCCAGCAGCGCGCCCGTCCCGCCGTCGATCGTGACCCGCCCGCCGGTGAACTGCGTCAGCGCCAGGCTGTAGCCCGACAGCGCGTGCCAGCGCAGGACCGAGACGGCGCCCGCGGTCTCGAGCGGGGCATGGGCCAGCGACTCGAGCTCGGCGGCCAGCACGGCGCGCTCCTCGTCGTCCAGCGAGAGCTCGTCGATTCGATCCGCAATGGTGAGGCGATCGAACCGGCCCAGCGCGTCGAGCGCGCTTAGCGGCGCGTGGGGCTGGGGCAACGCGCCGGCCACGCCGTCGACAAAACGGTCCCAGCCGCGGCGGGCGATGGCGTCGCGCTCCTCGATCGTGCCGGCGCGCCGCTCGCCGCCGACATACCACGAGGCCCGCGCGGCCTCGTCGGAGACGATCACGCTCAGCCCCGCCCGGGTCAGCTCGGAGAACGTGTGCGGCTGATGCCAGTGCACCCAGGCGCCGCCGTACTCGATCGGGGCGCCATGCCACCGCGCGCTCCACGTCCTGCCGCCGAGGCGGTCGCGCGCCTCGAGCAGCAGCGTGTCGCGTCCGCGCAGCGCGCACTCGCGCGCGGCGGTCACGCCCGCGAACCCACCGCCGACGACGATCACGTCCCTCATCGCCGCACCGCCGCGTCGACGGCGATCGCCCCGCCGGGTCCGGCGAGCACCGGATTGCACTCGACGAGGCTCGCCTCATCGCCGCCCACCAGCTCGCCTACCCGCACCGCGAGCGACGCCACGGCGTCCAGGTCGACCGCCGCGCCGCCGCGCGCCCCCAGCAGCAGCGGCGCGCCCCGCAGCGAGAGCAGCGCGGCGCGCGCGCGGGCGACGCCGGCCGGCAGCGGCACGACCGCGACATCGTCGAGCAGCTCGGTCCAGATCCCGCCGAGCCCGAGCACGAGCGCCGGCACGACACCGTCGTCGTGGGCAGCCACGATCAGCTCGACGCCGGCCGGCGCCATCGCCTCGGCCATCACCACGCCGCCATGCTCGCCCGCCAGGGCCGCCAGCCGGGCGTACGCCTCACGAACCTCGTGCGCCGAGTCCAGGCCCAGCGCCACCCCGCCCAGCTCCGACTTGTGCTGCACGCTGGCCGCGCTCAGCTTCAGGGCGATGGGCGGCGCCAGCTCCACCAGCGCGCGGACCGCGTCGTCGCCGTCGATCACCACCCGCCCGTCGGGCACCGGCACGCCGGCCTCGCGCAGCAGCCGCTTGCCGGCGTGTTCGGGCAGCCAGGCGCCGTCGCGCGGAGCGCGCTCCCGGGCGGCGACGGCGATCGCCCGCAGGCGTGCAGCGTCGCGCTCGCCGGGTGCCAGAAGCGCCCGCGCACAGCGCAGCCCGGTGCGCAGCCCCGCGGTCGCCGGGACGCCGGCGGCCGCCAGCTCGGCGGCGGCGCCGTCATCGAGCAGCTCGGGCAGGGTCGAGGAGACGAGCGTTCCCACCGCGCTCAGCGCGGCGCCCCGCATGACGGCCTCGCGCACGTCTCGCCAGGACTGCGCCATCGCGCCGGTCAGTCCCGCCGGCTGGTCATAGAAGACGAGCACGAGCCCGATCGCGGGGTCCTCGCCGAGCGCGCGCACGAGCTCGGAGAGCGCCGGGATGTCACCCCACACCATCGAGGTGTAGTCGAGCGGGTTGGCGGCGGTGGCGGCGCTCGGCAGCAGCTCGGCCAGGCGCTCGCGCGTCGCCGGCGCCAGCGGTGGCAGCTCCAGCCCCAGCCGGGCCGCCTCGTCGGCACCCTGCGCCGAGTCGCCCCCCGAGCAGGTCATGATCGCCAGCCCGCGCGGCGGCGAGGGCGTGCGGGTTCGCCGGACGGCCAGCGTCTTGGCGAGCTCGAGCAGCTCGTGCACGTCGTCGGCCCACGCCGCCCCGGCCTCCGCCACGAGGCTGCGAAACACCCGCTGGTCGCCGGCCAGGGCGCCGCTGTGGGCGGCGGCCGCCCGCGCCCCGATCGCCGAGCTGCCGACCTTCAGGACGGCCACGGCCACGCCGCCGTCCGCGCACGCCGCCAGCGCATCGCACAATCCCGGGCCGCCGTCGTCCTCCAGATACAGCGCCGCCGACCGCACGTCCTCGTCGGCGGCCAGGAAATGCAGGTAGTCGGCGGCCGAGAGCACGGCCTGGTTGCCGCTGGCGATCACGGTGTGGAAATGCAGCCCCCGGCGGCTCGACAGCGCGTTGACGGCCACGTTGCCGCTCTGGGAGACGAGCGCGACCGACCCGGCCTCAAGCGGTTCGAGCGTGTCGCCCCACAGCGCCACCCGCCGCCCGGGGGAGACGATCCCGTTGCCGTTGGGCCCGCACACCGGCAAGCGGTGACGCTGGGCGGCCGCCACCAGATCCTCCTGAAGCGCGATCCCTCCGGCGACCTCGGCAAAGCCCGCGCTGAAGATGACCGCGCCGCCGCAGCCCCGCGCGCCCGCCTGCTCCACCGCCTCGCTGACCCCCGCCGCCGGGATCGCCACGACGACGGCATCGACCGCCTCGGGCAACTCGGCTACGCTCGGAACGCACGGGCGCCCGAGCACCTCGGTGCGCCGCGGGTTGACCCCCCAGACCGGACCGGGGAAGCCGATCGCCGCCAGGTTGAGCAGTGTCTGCGCGGCGTAGCTGCCCGGACGGTCGGTGGCGCCCACCACGGCGATCGAGGCCGGCGCCATCAGACGCTGCAGATCCAGCACCTGCTCGGCGGCGGCGGTCAATGGATCGTCGCCTCGACCCCGCGGCGCTCCAGCGCCCGCGCGATGATCAGCCGCTGGATCTCGCTCGTCCCCTCCCAGATGCGATCGACGCGCAGCTCGCGCAGGAAGCGCTCGGCGACGTTGGAGCGCAGGTAGCCGCGCCCGCCGAACGCCTGGACGGCCCGATCGGCGCACCGGCCGGCCGCCTCGGAGACGAACAGCTTGGCCATCGAGGCCTTGGCGTGGATCAGCTTGGGGTCGGTGTCTTCGCCGTCGACCATCTCGCAGACCGCGAGCACGAGCAGGCGGCCGAGCGTCGCATCCGTCGCCGAGTCGGCCAGCGGGAATGAGATCCCCTGGTAATCCATGATCCGCTGCCCGCCCTGGACGCGCGTCAGCGCCCAGCCGGTCGTCTCGTCGAGCAGGCGCCACATCGCCCCCAGCCCGTGCGTGGCGATCCCCAGGCGCTCCTCGGTGAACCAGCGCCGCTGGAGGTTCTCGCCCTCCCCCACGCCGCCGATGACCGCGTCGGCGGCCACCTCGACGTCGGTGAAGCGGATCGTCGGATGCCCGTGCGGGTAATTGTGGGTGAACGGCGGATCGTCGACGAACTCCACGCCGGGCGTCCCCGGCTCGACCAGCAGCAGCGTCGGCAGCCTGTCGGAGCCGTCGACGACGTTGGCCATGACGACGAGCACCCGGGCCACGTCGCCGGAGGTCACGAACCACTTCTCGCCGTTGATCCGCCAGCCACCGCCGGCGACGGGGTGCGCGGTCGCGGCGATGCCGCCGGGATCGGAGCCGGCCTCGGCCTCGGTGACGGCGTAGGCGTCGCCGCCCTCGCCGGCCAGCGCCGGACGGACGTAGCGCTCGCGCTGCGCCTCGCTCGCCTCCTCCCACACGTTGTAGACGCTCGGCACGTGCCAGTGCAGGCCGCCGGTCACCCGCCCGAACTGCTCGTTGACGGCGAACCACTCCCCCATCGACCATCCCTGGCCGCCGAGGCTCTTCGGCACCCGGCCGCCGTGCAGCTGCGCGGCGATCGCCGCGCGCTTGATCTCGGCGACGGTCTCGGCGGGCAGGCGACCACCGAGGCGCTCGGCGTCCTGCTCGAGCGGGATCAGCACGTCCTGCACGAATGCGCGGGCGCGCTCGACGGCGGGTGCGGTAGTGGCGGTCATGAGTGCATCTCCTCGAGGCGGGAGCGATCGTGGGCGGTCAGACGGGCGCCGCGCCCGGGAAGCCCGAGCAACAGGTTGTGGTGGTTGGCGATCACCCAGCGTGCGCGTTCGCCGGCACGTCGGACTTCGGGATCGACGGACTGCGTCCGCCGCTCGATCAGCTTCACCACGTCGTGGAGGTAACGCAGCCATCGCCGCTGCCCGCGGCGCATCACGATCCGCTCGATCCGCGCCCGCTCGGCGGCGACCGCGGCCGCCTCGGCGCGGTGCCCGGCCGCCAGCGTGGCGACCGCGTCTGGGAGCTCGCGCTCGGGCTCGGGGGTGATCGACAGCCAGGTTGCGCGCTTGACCATGTCGGTAGTGTTACACACACTGATCACAAAGTCAGGATGAGGAGAATGGACACCCCCGTTGCCCCGCCGCAGTCCGCCGGCGGTTCCGCCCTGGAGCCGCGCCTGTACATCGATCCCGCGCTGCTGGCCGCCGAGCAGGAGCTGATCTTCGAGCGCACCTGGCAGCTCGCCGGTCACGTCTCGGCGCTTCCCCACACGGGCAGCTATCTGACCGCCCAGGCCGGGAATCAGCCGGTGCTCGTGATCCGCGACGAGGACGGCGTCCTGCGGGCCTATCGCAACGTCTGCCGCCATCGCGGCTCGCGCCTGCTGAGCGGATCCGGGCAGTGCAAGGCGGCGATCCGTTGCCGCTACCACGGGTGGACCTATCGCCTCGACGGGAGCCTGATCGGCGTGCCCGAGGGTCTGGGCTTCGGCAAGAAGCTCGACAAGGGAGCGCTCGGCCTGATGGGAGCGCGGGTCGAGGAGCTGTGCGGGCTCGTGTTCGTCAACCTCGATCCCGACGCCACGCCGCTGGCCGAGCTGGTCGGTGACCTCACGAAGCGCCTGGCCCGCTACCGGATCGAGACGCTCGAGTCCTTCGCCGTCTCCGGCGGCAGCCGCCAGCCGGCGAACTGGAAGGCGGTGGCCGACAACTACCTCGAGGGTTACCACATCCCGATCGCCCATCCCGGCCTGATGCGGATGCTCGACTACAAGCACTACGACGTCGAGGTCAACGAGCACTACGTGTGGTTCGAGTCGCCGCTGCGCGACAAGCCCTCGAGCAACCGGCTGGAGCGGCTGTACGCGCGGATGGTCACGCCGATGCCGGGGCTGGGGCCCGAAGACCGGCGCGTGTGGCGCTACGCCTTCATCTACCCCAACACGACGATCGATCTGTACCCCGACCAGGTCAATACGTGGCAGATGCTCCCCGACGGCGTCGCCTCCACGAGCGACACGTGGGGCAGCTACCGCGCGGCGGGCGCCGACCCGCGGACCCGCCTCGTGCAGTGGGCCAACCAGCGACTGAACACGCTGGTGTTCGACGAGGACATCGACCTCGTCGACAACGTGCAACAGGGCCTGCAGACCCGTGGCTATCGCTGCGGGCCGCTCGGTGCCCGCGAGGGCGGCGTGGCGTGGTTCGCCGACCGGGTCCGCGCCGACCTGGCCCCCGCGCTGCAATGAAACAAGACGCCCGCGAGCGGATCCTCGCCGCCGCCGTGAGACGGATCGCGCTCGAGGGAATCGACGCGGTGGCGATCGCGCGGATCGCGATGGACGCCGGGGTCTCGACCTCGCTCGTGCACTATCACTTCGACAGCCGCGAGTCGCTGCTCGCCGAGGCGCTGGACTACTCCTATGCGCACGCCGGAGCGGTGCGGCTCGGCGCCGATCTCGCCGGGACGACGCACGCCGAGCGGCTGGCCGCGATGGTCGATCAGTGCCTGCCGACGACGCCCGAACTGCAGGCCGACTGGGTCCTGTGGGTCGAGCTGTGGCTGCGTGCCGTACGCCACCCGGAGCTGCGTCCTGTCGCCGAGGAGCTGTACGCCCGGCTGCACGCCTGGTTTGCCGACGAGATCGCCGCCGGGATCGCCGACGGCGAATTCGCGCGCTGCGACCCCCAGGAGGTGGCCGACCGCACGCTGGCGCTGCTTGACGGCTTCGGCGTCAGGACCCTGATCGGCGATTCGGCGATCCCGCTGGCGCGGGCCTGTTCATCCGTACGGTCCACCCTCGCGGGCGAGCTGGGGCTCGGCGAGCAGCTGGTGGCCGCGCCGGAGCGCCCGTCGGCTGTGCGCGCCGCTGGGTAGCGCGACCCGCGTCGGAAGACCAAGCAGCGAGATACGGCTGGGGTTGCTCCGGGCGGAGCGGCGCTGCTTGACGTCCGCCGCGTGGTCGCGCTATTTGCTGGGGTCGGGGGCTTACGCCCCGGGATCGGGACAGGCAGGGGGTCCTGAGGGTGTGCCGATCATGACGTTGCACTCGTCGGCGCGCCAGCCACGACCAGCAACATCCGCGTTGGAAACCGACGCGGATGTTGCCTTCGAGCCGCCCGGGCGGCGACCGCGCAACCAAATGATCGGGTTCGCGCCCGCCGCCCGCTCCCGGGGCCGCCACCAGTGCCCGAGTTGGGGCCAGCCCCGACATCGCTGCCTCATTGCGCGGCGCGGTCGACGTTGTCAGGCATCCCAGCAGGGGTCAGCTGCCTGGGCTAGGCGAGAGCTCCGGCCGCAGCCGGCTCACTGATGGCGGCGTGGACGCGGTTGCGGCCGTCGCTCTTGGGAATTCCTCGCCGCCGTAGCGCCCGACGAAGTCCGCCTCGCGGATCACGTTGCGAAAGGCCACGCCGACCGCGGCCAGAACCTCGTCACCGCGGTCGTGGCCATACACGTCGTTGATCTGCTTGAAATGGTCGAGGTCGACGAGCACCGCGGACAGCGGCGTGATCGTCCGCGACGCCTGGGCGACCATTCGCTTCAGGGTGTCCTGCACCGAGCGCTGATTGGGCAGGCCGGTGAGGGGGTCGGTGGCGGCACGCAACTGGGCGAGCGCGAGGTTGCGCAGGTTGCCGAGCACGGGTGCCGCCTGGGCGACCGTCTCGCGGATCCACAGCGCATCGGCCCGCTCGGTCGCGTCGGGCTGGCTGATGAGCATCGAGCCGATCACCTCACCCCCCGACGACCAGTGGTTCGCAGCTGGAGATCCCGGGCAGCCGGCCGCACACCTCATAGCTCATCAGCGGCTCACGGGCATCACCCTGAGAGTGGCCGGTTGCACGCCCGCGGCCCGGCGTGCTCGAGCACGGGCCGGAGCTCCTCGAGCTCGGTCAGCGTGGTCCGCGGCTGCAGGCGATCATCGCTGTTGTTGCGCGAGCGCACGACGGCGCGGGAGCCGGGATGGGTGCGCTCCAGCTGACGGCGCAGGAGCTCACGGGCCTCGTCCTCTTCCTCGGTCGCTCAGGCGATCGGCGTCGCGGTCCGATGCGGAGCGGATCCGAAGGCTGACAGTCTCCGCGCGGCCGAGCTCCGCGGTCAGCTGGTCCAGCGCCTCGACGGTGGGCAGGTTCTCGTTGAACACCTGCTGGTTGGCGGCGTCGGCATCGGCCAGACCACTCAGCCCGACGACGGCGATAGCCATCAGTGACACGACGAGAATGCCCAGCGCGACAAAAAAGCGGGCGGCTGCGCTCGGCCGGCGAACCAGCATCGTCGCTGGGTATCGACCACGCGTGGCTCGAGCTTGAGGAGCGGAGTTAGACGGGCGCGGAGATCCCCAGGGCCTCGCGGGCCGCCGCGCGGCCGGTGGCCACCGCCCCCTCCATGTAGCCGGCCACCCAGTGGTCAGAGCCGGCCACGTAGAACGGCGGCTCGTGGGTGCCGTGCAGCGGGCCGACCCGGCCCAGGTCGCCCGGAGCCCAGGAGGCGATATAGCCCAGCGTGTATGGGTCAGCTCCCCACAGACGCTCGAGCATCGCCAGCGGCTCACGGGCGGCGTCTCCGTAGAGCCGGACGAGACCGTCGAGAATGTCGCGAGCGCGGGCCGGCGGCGGGGCGGCGAGGAAGGCCGACAGGCGCTCGGGCGGCACGAGCAGCGAGAGCACCCCCGGCCCCTGGGGCCACGTGGAGCCGAACAGCCACTCGCACTCGGCCAGGCCGTTCTGCCCGCGGGCCTGCCAGAAGGACTGCTCGTAGGCGGCCACGACCTTGGCAGCGAGCGCCTGGCGCTGGGCGCGCAACGACTGCAGGCGCGCCTCGCTCAGCCCGGTGATCGCAAGCGCGCGCAGCGGCCCGGCGGGGATCGCGCAGATGACCGCCTCGGCGCCGACAGCCTCCCCGCCGGCCAGCGTCGCGGCCACGCCGCTCGGTGTCACGTTCAGCGCCACCACGGGCGCGTTGAGCCGGACGCGGTCGCCCACCTCCGCCGCCAGCCTCTCCACGACGGCGGCCGAGCCCTCGGCGCAGCGCAGGCCCTCCCACGCCGCCAGGTCATAGAACGCCTCGCCGGGCAGCCACGCGTGCTTGCGCAGCTCGGCAAGCAGCGATGTCCGCTCGGGTCCGTCGCAGGACAGCGACAGGGAGGCCAACGTGTGGCGACGATGCACGGCGCGCGCTGCATCCACAGAGCGCAGCCATTCCGCCACGCTGCACTCGTCGAGGCGGCGGGCTTCGGGATGGTCCCACGGAGCCGCCGGATCGACGGTCGCCGCCAGGCGCTCGAACTCCGCGTCCACCCTGGCCAGGTCCGCGCGCTCGGCCGCGGTCATCCACGGGACCGCGTCGCCGACGTGGACGCCGTCGTCCAGGCCCCAGCTGATCTCTCCCGGGTCGTTGACGTAGGACGGCTCGATCGTCAGGCCCAGCTCCCCGGCCAGCTCCCGGTAGGCGACATGGGCGTGACCGATCACCTCGCCGCCGAGCTGCACCCGGCGCCCGTCGGCCAGCGTGGCGGCCTCCACGCGTCCCCCGACACGGTCGCGGGCCTCCAGCACGACGACGTCGGCGCCGCCGCGCGCCAGATCGCGCGCTGCCGCCAACCCCGCCAGTCCGGCTCCCAGCACGACCACGTCGCTCACGTTCAGCCTCTCTCTCACATCCCCGGCTTGACAGCGGCCGCCGTGCCCCGGTAGTTTCCTGAATCGTCGTTCAGTATACGTCTCGACTCAAGGTGACCGAATGAGTCCGCGTCCGAAGGTTGACCACCTGCGCAAGCCGCAGATCGTCGCCGCCGCCGCTGAGGTGCTCTACGAACGCGGCCTGTTCGACACCCGCATCGGCGACATCGCCGAACGTGCGGGCACGAGCTCGCCGACGATCCTCTATTACTTCGAGTCCAAGGACCGGCTGCTCGAGGAGGCGGTCGAATACGCCGACCGCGGCTTCTACGCGCGCCTCGCCGACGGCCAGGATCGTGCGGGGTCGCCGGGCGAGCGGCTCGTGGACCTGATCGAGCAGACGAGCCTCGGCCCCGGCGGGCTGAACGACTACACCCTGTGGATGGAGATCTGGGTGCGCGCCCGGCGCGACGAGTCGGTCCGCGGCACCTACATCGAGCTCGACCGCCGCCAGCGGGCGCTGATCGCCGACATCGTCCGCGAGGGCCAGGCCGACGGTGAGTTCGATCCCACGGCCGACCCCGACGACTTCGCCGTCGTGCTCTCGGGCCTGCTCGACGGGCTCGGCGTTCAGGTGACCCTCGGCCAGCCCGACGTGACGCCCGAGCGGATGGTCGACCGCTGCCTGGCCGTCGCATCCCGCGAGCTCGGCTGTTCGCTGCACCGCCACAACGCGCTCGGCACCGAGGGCAGCGCGCGGCGATGATCGACTCCGGCCTCCCCCACCCCCGGAGCACGCGACGCAGCTTCCTGCGCAGCGCCGGAGCGGCGGCCGCCGGACTGTCCGTCCCCGGGTTGCTGGCCGCCTGCGGAACGACCCAGCCGCTGCCCCCGCCCGGCGGCGCCGCCGGGCCGACGCGGGGCGAGGGCCCCGGCGGCCTGGCGCTCGCCCGGCCCGATCAGCCCGTGGTGCTGCCGACCTACGCCGACAACAAGCCGATCGCCTCGGGCCTCAAGCCCGAGAAGGGGCCGCTTCAGCTCTACAACTGGCAGGAGTACATCGCTCCCGACGTCATCAAGTCCTTCGAGAAGCGCTACGGCGTCAAGGTGCAGATCTCGACGTTCTCGACGATGGACGAGGCCGTGGCCAAGATCCAATCGGGCGCGGTGCAGTTCGACGCCTTCGTGCCGGAGCTCGTCTACCTCGAGCGGCTGGCCGTCGGCAAGGTGCTCGCCCCGCTCAACCTCGACTACATCCCCAATCTCGAGCGCAACGCATGGCCGACGCTCGTCAACCCGTGGTACGACTTCGGCAGCCGCTACACCGTGCCGTACACGATCTACACCACGGGGATCGGCTGGCGGACCGACAAGCTGCCGAACTTCGCTCCCACCAAGTACGCCAACCCGTGGGACGCGCTGTGGCTCCAGGGGCCGAAGATCTCCGGGCTGGTGGGCATGCTCGACGATCAGCACGACGCGCTGTCGATGGCGCTCCTGCGCAACGGGGTGAGCGACGTCAACACCGATAACGCGGCGCAGATCGCCGCCGCCCAGACATCCATCCAGCAACTGGTCAAGAGCGCCAACCTCAAGTTCGACACCAACGAGTACCAGCACCTCGCCGACGGCTCGCTGTGGCTGCACCAGGCCTGGTCGGGCGACGTCGCGGCCACGCCGCTATACGCGCCCAAGGGAACGAAGGCGAGCGCGTTCGCCTACTGGTGGCCGGCGAACGGGCACGGACCGATCAACAACGACACGATGGCGGTCGTCCGCGGTGCCAAGAACCCGGTCCTCGCCCACCTGTTCCTCAACCACGTGCTTGACGTCGAGACGGCGTTCACCAACTACGGCTACATCCTCTACCAGCAGCCGCTCAACGCGATGACCCCCCAGGCGGTGGTCAAGCGCCAGCTCGTCGCCCCCAACCTGACGAGCACACTGATCGCCGAACGGCAGTTCAACGTCGGCTATGTGCAGGGGCCGCTGAGCACCCGCGGCAACACGCTGTGGGAGAACGCCTGGGCGGCGGTCAAGTCGACGTGAGCGCCACCGCGATCGAATCGCGCTCGTCCTATTGGCGCTCGTTCGCCCTGCCCGGCGTGGTGTGGCTGATCCTGTTCGTCGTCATCCCCGCCTACGCCGTGCTGGCGATCGCGTTCGGACGGGTCAACTTCCTGTTCCAGCCGGTCCCGTACTGGAACCCGCTGCACTGGAACCCCGGCTACATCTCCAAGGCGTTCGGCGGCTCGCTGCCCGGCGGCGAGTACTGGCCCTCGATCCGCAACACGCTCGTCTACGTGGCCGTCTCGCTGGGCTTGTGCTTCGCGATCGGCTATCCCGTCGCCTACTACGTCGCCCGCCACGCCAAGCGCTCCAAGACGCTGCTGATCGTGCTGCTGGTAATCCCCTTCTGGGTCAGCTACCTGCTGCGGATGCTCGCCTGGATCGGCCTGCTGTCCCCCGGCGGATACGTCAACCAGATCCTGCACGCGATCGGCATCGCCCACCCGCCCGACTGGCTGAACGGCAACCCGTACTCGGTCATCATGGCACTCGTCTACGGCTACATCCCGTACTTCATCCTGCCGGTGTTCGCCGGCCTGGACCGGATCGACAAGAGCCAGATCGAGGCCGCCCGCGACCTCGGCGCCACCCCGTTTCGCGCGTTCTTGCACGTGACCCTGCCGCTCTCGAAGGCGAGCATCATGGCCGGCGCCGCGCTCGTCGTGCTGCCGATGTTCGGCGACTACTACACCAACGACCTGATCTCGGCATCGCCCCACACGAACATGCTCGGCAACGAGATCAACCTGTTCGTCCAGGGCGGCTCGCAGAAGAACCTCGGCGCCTCCCTGGTGATCGTGCTGATGGCGATCCTCGCCGTCGGCATGGCCTATTACCTCTATGCGACGCTGCGCGACCAGAGGCGGATGGCATGAGCGTGGCCGAGAGAGAGCCGGCGGCCGAGGCCTCGCCGATCGTCACCCGGCCCGGCTCGCAGCGCAACCTCATACCGCGCCGGCTGCGCAACCCGTGGGGCGAGCCCCGCTTCCTCGTCGCCGGGACGTGGGCCTACATTGCGTGGGCGCTGGTGCCGGTCGTGATCGCGATCCTGTTCTCGTTCAACGCCGGGCGTTCGCGCAGCGTCTGGCAGGGCTTCTCCTTCAAGTGGTGGTGGGGCGATCCGAACCTCTCGATCTTCCACAACTCCGACTACACCCACGCGCTCGTGCACAGTCTCCTGCTGGCCGGACTGGACATGGTGATCGCCACCCCGCTCGGCGTGCTGCTGGCGCTCGGGCTGGCCCGCTGGCGTGGCCGCGGGTCGGGAGCGGCCAATTCGCTGATGCTGATCCCGCTGGTCACGCCCGAGATCGTGATGGCCGTCTCGCTGCTCGTGGTCTTCACCCAGCTGGCGCTCGTGCCCTTCACGCTCGTCCATCTCGGCACGACCGCCCAGGTCGTCGGCCAGGTGACGTTCTCGCTCTCCTATGTGGTGGTGATCGTCCGCAGCCGGCTGGCTTCGATCGGCGGCCACTACGAGGAGGCGGCGCGCGATCTGGGGGCCACGCCGATCCAGGCGCTGCGGCTCGTGCTGATCCCGCTGCTCGCCCCCGCGATCCTCGCCAGCATGCTGATCGTGTTCGCGCTGTCGATCGACGACTTCGTCGTCACCCAGTACATGTCCTCGAACTCCACGACCACCACCATCCCCATGTTCCTCTACTCCAACGCCCGTGGCGGCACGACCACTCCCGCGCTCAACGCGCTCGCCACGATCCTCGTCGTCGTCACCCTCGTCGGGGTGGCGGTCGCCTACCTCCTCTACACCGCCCTGGGCCGGCGCACCGGCAGCGGCGGGAGCGGCGCCATGGCGCTGCGCGAGCTGTCGGGAATCGAGGCGGGGGCCTGATGGCTGGCGAGGTGGAGCTCCGGGGCCTGTGCAAGCGCTTCGACGACGCTGTGGCCGTCGACAACATCGACGCGCTGATCCACGCCGGCGAGTTCTTCTCGCTGCTCGGCCCCTCGGGCTGCGGCAAGACGACGACGCTGCGGATGATCGCCGGCTTCGAGCGCCCCACCTCCGGCGAGATCCTGCTCGACGGCGTCGACGTCGCCCAGACCCCACCGCACCGGCGCAACGTCCACACGGTGTTTCAGAACTACGCGCTGTTCCCCCACCTCAACGTGTTCGACAACGTCGCCTTCGGCCTGCGCCGGCGCCGGGTGGGTAAGGGCGAGGTCGCCCACCGGGTCAACGAGGCGATCGAGCTGGTGGAGCTGGGCGGCCTGGCCGCCCGGCGCCCGCAGCAGCTCTCCGGCGGTCAGCAGCAGCGCGTGGCGCTCGCCCGCGCGCTCGTGCTGCGGCCTGCCCTGCTCCTGCTCGACGAACCGCTCGGCGCACTCGACGCCAAGATCCGCAAGCAGTTGCGCCTCGAGCTCAAGGCGCTGCAGGAGGAGGTCGGGATCACGTTCGTGTTCGTGACCCACGATCAGGAGGAGGCGCTCAGCATGAGCGACCGGGTCGCGGTCATGAGCAACGGGAAGATCGAACAGGTGGGCACGCCGTCGACCGTCTACGAGGATCCCGGCACCGTGTTCGTCGCCGACTTCCTCGGCGTCTCGAACCTGATGGACGCGCAGGCCGCACCCGACCCCGGGAGTCCGTCTCACTGCACGGTCACGATCGGCGACTTCACGCTGCGTGCGGGCTGCGGCGACACGTCCGCCCGCGGCGCGGTCAAGGTCGTCGCCCGCCCCGAGCGCGTCCGGCTGCTGGCCCACGGCGCCGGCCAGGAGAACTGCCTGCCCGGCATGGTCGAGCGCACCGTCTACGTCGGCGCCACCCTCCAGGTGATGGTCCGCCTCGTCACCGGCGCCCAGCTGCAGGCCTCGGTGACCAACACCGGGTCCGCCGACGGCTTCGAACAGGGCGCACCGGTGTCCGTCCACGTCCCCGCCGACGCCCTGCGCGTGCTCGGCGCCGAGGCGCCGCCGCCGGTCGACCCCGACGCTGTCGTCGCCGAGGAGTCCGACTCGTCCGGCGCGACCGACGCGGCGACCGAGCCGAGCCAGACGCCCGGCTGACGCCGCCCCCGATCATCACGTTGCCCGATCCGGCGGCCCCGCGGCGGCGCGCAACTCGGCGATGAGGGCGACGACGAGCCCTCCCGGGGGGCTCTCAAGCTCACCGACGGCCGCGCCCATAAACTCACCTGCCGTGAGCGTCGCCGAGCTGCTGGAGGGCAAGCGCGTCTGCGTCTGCGGTGGATCCGGCGGCGTGGGCAAGACGACCACCTCGGCGGCAGTCGCGCTCGGCATGGCCGCGCGCGGGGCCAAGGTGGCGGTCGTCACGATCGATCCCGCCCGGCGCCTGGCCAACGCGCTGGGCCTGCAGGAGCTCGAGAACGAGCCGCGGCGGGTCGATCCCGCCCGGCTCGGCCCGGACTGCGCCGGCGAACTGTGGGCGATGATGCTCGATCCCAAGCGCACGTTCGACGAGCTGATCGACCGGATCGCCGCCGATCCCGAGCGGGCCGCCGAGATCAAGGCCAACCGGGTCTACCGCGAGCTGTCGATGGCCGTCTCGGGCTCGCAGGAGTTCACCGCCGTGGCCAAGCTCTACGAGCTGCAGCGCGAGGGCGACTTCGACCTGCTCATCCTCGACACGCCGCCGTCGCGCAATGCGCTGGACTTCCTTGACGCGCCCGGGCGGCTGACCTCGTTTCTCGAGGGACGGGCGCTGAAGGCCTTCGTCCGGCCTACCGGCCTGGGGATGCGCGTCCTCGGGCGCGGGGCCGCGCCGCTGCTGAGTGCGCTGCGCAAGGTGACCGGCGTCGACCTGATCTCCGACCTGACGACGTTCTTCGGCCTGCTCGGCGACATGACCGACGACTTCTCCGAGCGCGCCGCCGCGGTGGAGCAGATGCTCAAGGCGCCCACGAGCGCGTTCGTGCTCGTCACCTCCGCCTCCGCCCCGGCGATCGACGAAGCGATCTGGTTTCGCCGCACGCTGCAGGAGGGTGGGCTGCCGTTCGCCGGAGTGATCGTCAACCGGTATCACCACGACGTGATCGGCGACGCCGCCCCCGCCGATCTGACGGAGGCGCTGCGCGAGCAGCTGCCTGCCGGCCTGGCCGCCCGCGTGGCCGCCAACTTCGACGACTATCACCTCCTCGCCCGGCGCGACCGGCGCAACGTGGCGCGCCTCGTCTCAGAACTCGGCGACGAGGGCGGCCACCTGATCCTCGTCCCCCACCTCGACGACGACGTCCACGACATCGAGGGCCTGGCACGCGTCGAGCGCTACCTGTTCGCCTCCGACGCCGAGCGCGACGTGCTGATCTCAGAGCTCGTCGCCTGAGACAGCCCAGCCATTGTCCCCGTGCGTCACCTGCAGACTGACCGCCGCGTCATCCACCGCCGGCGCCCAGGTCGAGAAGCGCAGCACGGTCTCCTGCCAACGCTCGCGGGGGATCTCGGCCCCGCCGGACAGGATCGCCACCCGCTCCTGGTGCAGCAGCTCCCACACCGCCTGCTCGGCCGCCGCGAGCTGTTCGGAGGCTCGCCAGCCGGGGTTGGCGGCCCCGGCCAGCTCCATCACCTCGGTCACGGCGAGCGGCTCGGCGGCGCGATACGCGATCTGCTCCTTGAGCGCCTCGACCTCAGGCCGTGCGCCGGCACCTCGCTGGGCGTCGGCGAGGACCGCGTCGGTCACGTCCTCGGAATCCTTGGTGGCCTGTCCCCAGCCGCGACCGAGGCCCAGCTCGTCGAGTCGCACGGCCGGGCCGTTGAGGATCTTCAGCCGGGTGCGCTCGGGCGCCCAGCGGCGCTCGTCGTGATCGATCATCTCGCCCTGGACCCAGGGGCGCACAAAGCGCGTGTCGAGCGCGGCGCGCTCGAGGTTGAACACGCGGGCGGTGTGCGGGAACTGGCGCAGCTCGAGGTGGTAGACAACGGTCATTCGGCGAGCTCGTGGCCCCGTTCGCGAAAGCGCTCGCGGGCCTCGGCGATCGATCGGTCCGCGGCCTCGCGGTCGGCCCAGCCCGTCGGCTCGGAATGCCGTTCGGGATCGAGGTCCTTGTAGACCGAGAAGAAATGGAAGATCTCGTCGCGCAGCAGCTTGGGCAGCTCGTCGAGGTGCTCGTAGATGTTCCAGCCCGGATCGCTCGTCGGCACACAGACGATCTTGTCGTCCTGCCCGTTCTCGTCGGTCATGCAGAACACCCCGATCGCACGCACCGGGACCAGGCAGCCAGGAAACGTCGGCTCCGACAGGCACACGAGCACGTCGAGCTCATCGCCGTCGAGGCCGAGCGTCTGCGGGATGAACCCGTAATCGGTCGGATAGACGACTGACGCCGAGACGAAGCGGTCGAACTTGATCGCCCCCAGCGCCGGGTCGAACTCGTACTTGTTACGGCTCCCCTTGGGGATCTCGACCATGCAGATGAGGTCGTCGTCGGCCACGCACTCAGCGTATCTCGCTCCGGTGTCCTCAGACGCAGAACGAGCGGGCCGGAGCCCGCTCGTCGCTGCAGATCGCGCTCCCCCTGACTACTTACGAGCCCCAGGACTTACGGTGTCGTGCCTGGTGGGCATAACACTCCCGGCCTTCAACGAAGACCGAGTAGGGAGCGGTCCGCCCTTGAGGTTAGCGAGCCGGCGCCTCGGCCGCTTCGGCGAGCAGGTCGTCGGCCACCGCGCACAGGTCGCTGTCGAGGTGGCCGCAGAGCGCGTCGCGAAGGATTGCCCGCAGGTGCTCGGCGAGCTCGTCGACGAGGGTTGAGACGCCTCGCTCGTCCGATGCCATGCCGGTGACCACCGCCCTCTCGAGCTTGATCGCGCGGGCGACGCGCTGGGCGAGGGCGGCGCGCTCCTCGGGGGCTCCGCAGATGACGGCCAGCCGCTGGGCCAGGCGGCCGCTGGCCGGCCCCTCGGGCTCGAGCAGGGCCCGCAGCGCCAGCAGGTAGTCGGTGAGCGCCTCGAACGGCGCCAGGCGCTCGCAGCCCATCTCAAAGCGCGCCAGCGCCCAGCTGAGCTCGCCGCCGCCGGGGGACCGGCGCGACACCAGGCGGTAAAAGGCCCGCAGCTCCTCGTGCTGAGCGGACGGGATCAGCGTCAGCATCCGTGGGCGTCCGCTGACGCCGATCGGCACGGGGCGCCAGGTGCCCGCCTCGCTGCGCGCGTAGGCCACCGGCCCGAGCGCGTAACCGCCGCGCTCGAACAGCCGCAGCGCGGAGAGGATGCGCCGGAAGCGCGCCCGCGCCACCGAGACCGGCGGGCGGTCGGCGCGTTCCTGGCCGATCGCCAGCAGCGCGAGCACGTTCGGTTCGTCGCTGTCGCCCCACACGGCGTCCCGCGGGGCGTCGCCGAGCGCGTCGCCGCGGATCAGCGACAGGCCCTCGCCGAGCTCGAGCTCGTCGGTGTCGGGATCAAGCGCGATTCCCAGCACGGGCGCCACCACGGTGGCGATGCAGTGCCCCTCGTAGAGGGCGTGCTCCAGCTCCCCGTAGGCGGCCTCGAAGTGGGCGGGTTCGAAGCCGAACTCGCTGCGTTCGGCGAACACCGCGCCGAGGAACGCCTCGAGCACGGTCTCGGCCAGCCCCCGGCGGTCGTCGGGCAGCTGGACCTCCCCGCGCTCCATCAGGTAGGAGTCAAGCGCCTCGCAGCCGGTGAGGGCCCGGACAGCGTCGCCGTGGCTGGCCAGCGCGGCCAGCGCCGGACGGCGCGAGGCGATGAACTCCCCGGTCAGCGGCCGGTAGACGTACAGCGCGCGGCCGGCCGCGCGGCCACCCCCGCGCTCTTCGGCGACCTCGAAAGGGATCTCGGCACCGGCCGCCTCGGCGGACAGTCGCCCGGAGGCGTCAACGGTGAAGGTCTCCAGCTGTCGGTGCAAGGCGGCGTTGCGCACCCGGGCGGTTTCTGCACGACGGGCGTCAATCCTCTCGCCGCAGCGTGAGTTGCAGTGCGCCTAACCGTGCTCTTCGAGCGCTCCGGTCAGGCGGCGGCGACGGCCGGCTCGCGCTCGTGGGCGGAGTCGAGGTCCTCGCCGCACTCGGCACCCAGCCACTGGCGCCCGTAGGCGCGCATGTCCTCGATCAGAGGCACGAGTGCCCGTCCCTTGGCCGTCAGCACGTACTCGACGCGCGGCGGCACCTCGGGGAACGTCTGGCGCTCGACGACGCCCTCCTCCTCCAGCGCCCGCAGACGCAGCGAAAGGGTTCGTGGGCTGATTCCCGCCAGCGAGCGCTCCAGCTCGCAGAAACGCGAGCGTCCGTCGGCCAGGTCGCGGATCACCAGCAGCGTCCACTTGCCGCAGACGATCTCTGCCGTGCGGCATACCGGACATGTATCGGCTGTTGCCATCGCAAGTCCCAGTCTAGCGCAACACTTCACGAACTGAAGCGAGTTGGCACGCGGCCGGGCGCGCGCGCCGGCGCGAGCCCGGGCCGCCCTGCGTTACTTGATCGTGTAGGTGTATGGGATCGCGGCCACCTGATTGCCCTGCGGGAAATTGGTGATCGCGGCCTGGATGGAGCCGAATTGGAAGAACGCCGCATCGTCGAGATACAGCGTCCCGCTCACGTGCGTCCCGGAGGCCCCGGTCGGCGTGATCGTGACCGGGATGGTGGCCGTCTCGCCCGGCCCGACGGTGATCGGCTTGAACTCAGCCAAGCTGGTCGCCGGGTTGGCGCTGTCGGCCTCCAGATCGCCGGTCGGCGAGCTGACCGCCGGATCGAACGGGCTGGTGGTGACGCTGGCCGACGTCGTCACCGGCTCGGTTGGGCCGGGGGCGGCTCCGCCGGGCCCGTACTCGTTGGGCGCGATGTCCCAGGCGCCCGGGGCGATCGGATTGGCCGCGAACGACGCCGCCGCGGTGGTGCCGAACGTCGAGGCGATGTCGGGATCGCCGCTGGCGGTCTGCGAATCGAACTGGATGGCCCGCGACCCGGTCGTGCTCGCCTGCAGGTTGATACTGGTCGAGTTTGTCGGCACCAGATAGACGGGCAGGTTCGCGCTGAACGTCAACGGCTCGGTGGTATCCGCGCCGCTGACCGCACCCAACGAGAACGGCGTGCTCCCGGGCAGCCGGGCGTCGGGGAAGAACGACTCGGGCGCCGTGCCCGTGTTCTTGATCGTCGCCTTGTACGTGTAGGCCTGCCCGGCGGTCAGCGTGGTCTGCGCGGAATTCGGCAGCCCGTCTGCGCCGGCCGCGACCTGGTTCTGGTTGACCGCGACCGTGAACGGCTCCGACAGCGCCGTGCCGGAGACGGTGGGCGCGAACACGACGATCAGCGTCCACTTGCCCGGAGCCGGGTTCAGGACGTGCACCTGAGCTCCGATCACGTTCGTCTGACCGGACGGATCGCCGGAGCTCGGCACCACGTTCGTGGCGTAGCCCTCCATCTGACCGTTGGGATCGATCAGGTAGGCCCCGAACGGGTTCTTGGGGTTGTCGCCGAGGGTCACCGTCGCGTTGAGCTCGGGGGCGCCGGACGCCACGGGCACCTGGTAGTAGAACTCCTGTCCGCTGATCTGGTCGCGGCCATTGCCGCCGGTGAGCGTGTCGGTGAACGACTGCTCGCCGCTCGGGATCAGGCTGCGAAGGGTCACCGGGATCGAGGTCGGTGCCGGCGCGCCCTGCCCTTCGCCGGACGAGCCGACCACGATCGAGCCGGAGCTGTCACCCGGATGGGTCGGGGTCTGGGTGTGGAGAGTGACCGCGACCGACTGGCCGGGCCCCAGGTGCACGAACGACGGGCTCACCGACCCGAAGGACTGATAGCGCGCGACGGAGGCGCCGAACAGCACCGGTCCGGTCGTCCCGCCGTGAGCGGTGTCGCGACTGTGGATGACCGCGGTCCACGTGCCGGGCGCCGGATAGGCGACCTGGAAGTTGCCGTAGTTGCCGTTGCCCTGTGGGCGGGAGTCTCCGGCGTACCTGCCCGTGGGATCGATCAGGAAGAACCGCACCCGCGAGTTGAGGTCCGTGAGATCGCGTCCCTGGAACGCCGCCGAGGCGTTGAGGCGGTCTTCCCCGCGGGGGACGTGGAAGGTGATCGTCTGGTAGTTGTCGGGATCGCCCCCGTAGTCGGGAAACGTGGGATTGGAGTCGCTGAGGGTGACCGTCTGAGTGATCACCGGCCGATAGGCGCCGAGCGTCCGCGTCGACAGCCGCAGGTTCTGCGAGCGGCTGCCGGCGTTCGTCAGTGTGTCGGTGAGCGATTCAGGCGTCCCGGGGGCGTCGACGGCGTTTAGCTGAGTCGCGCTCTCGACGAGAGCGACGGGAGCGCTGCCGGTGCCGGGGGGCGGCGTCGGGTGATGGTGGCCACCGTGGCGATGACCCCTCTGGCGACGGCGGGCCGGGTCGCGGCCCGCCTGGGCAAGGCGGGCCGAGCGCGCCTGGGCCGTCTGGCCGCCTCCGGCGGTGTTGTAGGCCCTGGCGGCGAGGATCGCCTTGTAGGCGTCACCCAGCCCGGCGCCCTGCTGGTCCGCCGGCGCCCCGATGTCGTCGGTGTTGGAGACGATCAGCTGCTTGACCAGCGCCGGACTCGGCACGGCACCGTGATGGGCGCCCTTGTAGGCCTGGATGACCAATGCGGCCATACCGGCTGTCAGGGGCGCTGATTCGCTGGTGCCGCCCGTGTCCTGCACCGGGGAGGGGTTCCCGGCGTAGCTTGTGCAGTCGCCGTACATGTTGTTGTCGGTCGAGCACAGCGCCCAGTTGCTCTCCCCGGGGGTCACCAGATCAATCGTGCGGCCATCCTGCTCGAAGCCGCCCGAGCTCAGCGAGCTGATGTTGTTGTTCAGCCAGCCGGTGATCCCGGGGTAGCGCAGGCCGCCGTAGCCGTCCTGCGCGTAGGTGCGGAACGTCGTCGATGCGCCGGCGGCGATCACATTCGGATCAGATGACGGCGAACCCACGGTGTTGGTCACCCCGGCGTCGCCGGAGGACACCGTGACGGTCGTCCCGGCGGCCGCCGCGTTGTCGTTGGCCTGCTTGATGAGATCGAGGCTGCCCTGGTCGTCGGGGTAGTTGTTGATCCCCAGCGACTCGTTGAGCACGTTGACGTGATCGACCGACACCGCGTAGTCGATCGCCTGCAGCAGCGAGGAGTTGAAGCCCTCGTTCTCATCACCGAAGATGTCGAGACCGACGAGGCTGGCCCCGGGTGCCACGCCTTCGACGCGGATGTTGCACGGCCGGTTGAGCGGCAGGGCGCTGTACTTCGAGACGTCGTAGACCTGGCGGCCCTGGGCGGCGATCGAGCTGGCGTCCTCGAACGCCTCGCCGCCGCCGGTCGGGGCGGCGGTCCCGGCGCCGCTGAAGTCCTTGTAATCCACGAACACGTGTTGGCCGTTGGCGCGGATGAAGTCGGGATTGTTGATGTCCAGCCCGTCAGCGATGAACGCCACCTTCACGCCCGCGCCGGTGGCGCCGAGCGAGCGGGCCGTCCGGGCGCGAGGATCATCGGAGGCAACGCTCATGACCTGCAGGGCCTGGGGATTGAGCTGGACCTTGCCGGGAGCCGGGCAGGCCCCGGGCAGCGGCGTCGCGCCAGCCGCGCCGGGCGGTGCCGACCCGGCTGCGGGGCCGGCGAGATGGATGATCTGGTCAGGAACGACCGTGGCGACGGACGGATCGGACTTCAACGCCGACACAACCCCCGGCGTAACCGTCGCCGACACGGCGTTGAAGGTCGTGTAGGCGTGCACGCTGCGGGCGTGCGAGCTCGACAGCTGGTCGAGCACCGGGGCCTGGATCGAGTGCAGGGTCTGGCGGCGCTGGCCGACCATCGCCGGCGTCGCCGGCTGAGCGTGATCCTGGTTCTTGAAGACCACGATCACGTGCTGCGACGGCGTCTGGCTCTCTGCCGACGCCGACCCGGACGCTATCTCGGCCACGGCGAACAACGACATGCTCGCCATGACGGTCCCCAGGACCCTGCTCCGGTATCTCACGGCCGACCTCCGATGAAGTGACGCGACGCGACTTCCGCTGAATCGCGCTGGCGTCATACCCCCGAGATCAGGGCATCAAACGCGTCAGGTGCCGATGTGGCGGCGCCGTAGCCGAGCGTCCGCGACGACGTCGCGCTAGGCGACGTCGCGCAGCTTCTGGGCCTCGGCCAGCGACTGCAGCTTCTTGAGCGACTGGTTCTCGATCTGACGGATCCGCTCGCGCGTGACGTTGAACGTGCGACCGACCTCATCGAGCGTGCGGGGGTGCTCCCCGCCCAGGCCGTAGCGCAGCTCGAGCACGCGGCGCTCGCGGTAGCTGAGGTTCTCGAGCGCCTCGCGCAGCGCTTCCTTGGTGAGGATCTCGGCGGCACGCTCGTACGGCGACTCGGCGCGCTCGTCGGCGATGAACTGGCCGAACTCGGACTCCTCCTCGTCGCCCACCGGCTTCTCCAGGGAGACGGGAGCCTGCGCGGAGCGCTTGATCGACTCGACCTCTTCGGGCTCGATGCCGGTCACCTCGGCGATCTCCTCGGCGGTCGGCTCGCGGCCCAGCTCGGTCACCAGCTTGCGCTCGGCGCGGCCGATCTTGTTGAGCTTCTCGACGACGTGCACGGGGATGCGGATCGTGCGGGCCTTGTCGGCCAGCGCGCGGGCGATCGCCTGGCGGATCCACCAGGTGGCGTAGGTGGAGAACTTGAAGCCCTTGCGGTAGTCGAACTTCTCGGCGGCCCGGACCAGACCGAGCGTCCCCTCCTGGATCAGGTCGAGGAACGGCAGGCCCTGGTTGCGGTAGTTCTTGGCGATCGAGACGACGAGGCGGAGGTTGGACTCGACCATCTTCTGCTTGGCGTCGAGGTCACCGCGCTCGATCCGCTTGGCCAGGTCGACCTCCTCCTGGGCAGTCAGCAGGCGCACCTTGCCGATGTCCTTGAGGAACAGCTGCAGCGAGTCGGTTGTCATGTCCGGCTTGAGGTCCAGCGCCGTCTTGGCCTTGCGGCGGCCTCGCTTGTCGGGCGCGCGCTCTACTTCGGTGGCGGCCAGGGCCGGGTCGACTTCTTCGACGAGCTCGATTTCGGCGCGCTCGAGGAAGCCGTGCAGCTCCTCGACGTCGGCTTCGTCCAGATCGAGCTCGGAGACGGCGCCGGCGATCTCCGAATAGGTGAGGACGCCGAGCTGCTGGCCACGGTTGACGAGGCCCTTGATCTCTTCGAGTTCCTGCAGTTCCGCAACAGACATCTGATTCCGTTTCCGTCGTTGGCGGCGGCCCTGGCGGTGCCGGCGCTGAGTTCAACAACTCGGGCTCTGCGCATCTAGAGCGTAGGCCCGCTACTCAAACATAGTCGGCGACTATAGCCACTATACTTTATGAAGGCAAAGTCGTGACGAGGCCTGGAAGAGCGTGAGGGCAACACTGCCCGAGCGCGCGTTGAGCGGCAGCTCCCGGCACCGTCATTGACCACTTATACATAGAACAACCGCGACGGTTGGAAAGTTACGCCAAGATTTCCCCGGGAATCGACATGCGCGACCCCGGTGCGCGATCATGGGAGGCCATGACCGCCAAGCGCCAGCCCGGAGTTCTCGGCTCCCTGCCCCGCACGCGCCCGCACCGGCGCAGCGACAAGCGGCCCGAGGCGACCGCCCCGGCGGCGGGGTTCCAGCCCGAGGTCAGCGCTGCCCCGTCGACGACGCCTGCTTCCGCCAAACGCCGCACGGCTACCGCCGCCAAATCCGCTGCCAAGCCGCGGGGCGCCGCCGCCAAGTCCGCTGCCAAGCCGCGGGGCGCCGCCGCCAAGTCCGCTGCCAAGCCGCGGGCCGCCGCCGCGAAGCCCGCCGACGCTCCCAAGCCTCAGCGGACCCCGGCCCGCGAACCCGCCCCGCCGCCTGCGCCCGTCCCGGGCACGCTGGAGACGGCGGTCCAGGCGGCCGCCGAGCTGGCCGAGATCGGCCTGCAGGCCAGCGCCCGGGCGCTGCGCCGCACCCTGTCGCGTCTCCCCCGACCCTAAGTGGCCCACGTCGCGAATACGACGACATTCGGGGGGCCGCTGTGCCGCCGCACCCACGAAACGAACCACTAAGCACGAGGTCACATGGACATCACTCCCTCGCCCGACGCCCCCGCAACCACCGGCCCGTCCGAGTGGTTCAGCGGCGCGGTCTCGATCCAGGCCGTCGGCACTGCCGAGGCGCCGGGACGCACGCAGGCCGCCATCGTCTCCTTTGCCGACGGCGCCCGCACCGCCTGGCACACCCACCCTTTCGGCCAGCTCCTCCACGTGCTCCACGGCCTGGCGCGCATCCAGATCGAGGGCGGTGATGCGGTCGACGTCGGCGCGGGCACGTCGGTGCGCTTCGGCGCCGGCGAGAACCACTGGCACGGCGCCAGCCCGGGCCACGCGATGACCCACCTCGCGGTCCAGGAGCTCAGCGAGGACGGCGCGGCGGCCGACTGGGGGCGCCACGTCACAGACGCGGAGTACGGCAGCCCCGCGGGCTGATCCGGACGCTCCGGCGCCACCGGCCGGGCGTCGGTCGGCGAGTTACGTATACTCACCCGCCATCAGCCGAGCGGTCGTGTCTCCGGACACGGCCGGCGGGGGAACCACTTGCGGACCTGAACTCAGGCCCGCTGGGGCGAATCGGTCCCGCTAAGGACCGTAGCGCCGTTCAGGCGCGAGCCCGTCAGCTCACCTCGTAGGCATGACGACAGCCGGATCCAACGATGGTGAAAAGACGCCCCTACATCCCTGCCGTGCTCGCGCTGCTGTGCGCCGCGCTGCTCGCCCCGTCGGCCGGCTGGGCCGCGTCCGGTGGCTCAGGCATCGGCGGACCGGCCTCCGGTTCGTCGACTACGCCCACCGGCACAACCCCGGAACCGTCCGCCGGCCCGGCGCTGCAGAGCGGTGATGTGACGGTCAGCACGAGCGGTGCCGGGATCACGTTGCAGACCCGGGCCTCGGCGATCCTGCGCAAGACCCTGACATTCACCGGCACCGTGCCCTCGGCGGCCGGCAAGACAATCGAGATCCAGCGCTCCGGCCACCAGACCGGCTGGACCTGGGCCGACACCGTCCACGCCACCGTCGCGAGCGACGGCTCGTTCACCGCCACATGGACCACGGACCACATCGGGCGCTTCGCGATGCGAGCCGTGCTCGCCTCCGCCGGCAACGCAAGCTCGGCGTCGGTCACCCCGTCGCTGACGACGACCGTGTACCGGCCGTCCCGCGCGAGCTGGTACGGACCGGGGATGTACGGGACGCGCACGGCCTGCGGGACGAAGCTGACCAAGAGCACGATCGGCGTCGCCAACAAGACGCTCCCGTGCGGCATGCAGGTCGCGATCTACTACCACGGCCAGACGTTGACAGTGCCCGTGATCGACCACGGTCCCTACGTCGCCGGGCGTGATTGGGATCTCACCGCGGCGACGGCCCGGGCGCTCGGGATCGGCGGCGTGGCGCTCATCGACGCGGTCTCACTGCCGACGCACTAGATCAGCGAGCGACGTCGGTCCCGCTCGCGGCGGCGGCGAACCGCGCCTCCTCGGCGGCGTCGATCAGCTCGTCGGCGGTGCGACCATCCTCCCTCAGCACGGCGACCCCGACGCTGGCGATCAGCGGCGCGCCACGCCACGTCACGCCGTTGCCGACCGCCTCGGCGACCCGCGCGGCCAGCGCCTGGGCATCGGCGCGCCCCGTCTCGCGGGCGATGATCCACGCCCGGCCGTCGGTCTCGGAGACGAGGATGTCCTGGCGGCGCACCGCCCGTCGCACTGCCTGGGCGAAGTGCTCGAACGCGGCCGTGGCCGCCACCGCGCTCTCGGTCGCGGCCACCCGCTCGGCATCGTCGAGCTCGGCGAGCAGCAGCGACAGCGGCGAGTTGTCTGAACGGGCGATCTCCTCTTCGAGCGCGCCCATCCACAGGGGTTCCGTGGACGACGTATGCGCCTCCGGGGCGACCGTCGGCTGCGCGGGGGCATCGGGCACCGTGCCGGCCACGCCCCCCGCGCCGGCGGCGACGCCGGCCTCGCCGGGGTCCGCGCCGGCTGAGCCGCCGACGGGGACGCGCTCCAGGGCGGCCACCCGCAGGAGCGCACAGACGCGCGCCAGCCGCTCGGCGAGGTCAGAGACGAGCTCGGCGTCGTCTGCGGGGATCTCGCGGCGCAGGGAGGCCCACAGCACGCCGGCGAGGGCGTCGACCGCGCGCACCGTCGCCGCCGCGTCGCCGCCGGCCCCGGCCAGGTCGCCGACTCGCGCCGCCAGAGCGAAGAGCGAGCCTCCCTGCTCCAGGCGGCGCAGCCCCCGGTCGTCGGCGAGCGCGCGGAGCACGGCCTCGCACAGCTGCGGGCCTTCGTCGACGAGGCCGGTCCGCAGCAGCGCCGGCGCGGCCTGGAGCGGAGCCTCCTCGAGCAGGGCGAGCAGCCATCCCTTGGCCAGATCGGCCGCCCGCGGCACGAGCCGGTCGATCGGGGCGTCGGCGACGGGTCGGGCCGGTCGCCGGCGCGGTACGGACGGCGCCATCGGGCTCTTCTATCACGCGGCTCGGTGGGCGGGCGCGCTTAGGGCCGCCGGGCCCGGTCAGAATATGCTGGGATGCCGCCCGCTCCGATGCGACCACGATGTCGACCACGCTGATTCCCATCGCCCAGGCGCGTGAAAACGTGCTCGCGGTGATCTCGCCGCTCGATCCCGAGCCGGTGGCCATCGACGACGCCCTCGGGCGAGTCCTCGCCGAGGACGTGCGCGCCGCCGAGGACGTGCCGCCGTTCCCGTGCTCGGCGATGGACGGATACGCGATCCTGGCCGGGGACTCCGGGCGGCGCTTGATGATCGTCGGGGAGTCACGCGCCGGCACGCCGGCCGGCCAGACCCTCGGGGAGGGCGAGGCGATCCGGGTCTCGACCGGCGCCGCGATCCCCACCGGCGCCACCGCGGTCATCCCCCAGGAGGAGGTCGACCGCGCGGACGACGAGATCGAGACCCGCGCCGCCAGCGCGCCCGGTCAGCACATCCGTGGCGCCGGCGAGGACATGCGCGCCGGAGCGCTGCAGCTGACCGCCGGTTCGCGACTGACCGCGGTCGAGCTCGGGGCCGCCGCGGCCGCCGGGGTAGGAACGCTGTCGGTCTCCCGCCGTCCACGGGTGACGATCCTGTGCACCGGCGACGAACTGCGCGCCCCGGGCGAGCCCCTCGGACCGGGCGAGATCCACAACTCCAACGCCCCGATGCTCGTCGGCCTGTCCACCGGCGCCGGGGCGCTCGCCGGGCCCGCCCGGCGCCTGCCCGACGACCGGACCGCCACCGAGCGCGGCATCGAGGAGGCCCTGCAGAGCTCGGACGTGGTGATCATCTCCGGCGGCGTCTCGGTCGGCCCTCACGACCACGTCAAGCCGGCGCTGGCCGAGCTCGGCGTCGACGAGGTGTTCTGGTCGGTCGCGCTGCAGCCGGGCAAGCCGACCTGGTTCGGCTCGCTCCGGTCGGGGCCACACCGGCCACTCGTGTTCGGCCTGCCCGGCAACCCCGTCTCGGCAGTCGTCACGTTCTCGTTGTTCGTCGCCCCCGCGCTGGCGGCCCTGCAGGGTGGTCCCGCCCCGCGCCCCCCCCATGCGCAGGCCGCCCTGGCCACCGATGTCAACCGCAACCCGCACCGCGACCAGGCGGTCCGCGTCCGCCTCGAGCTCGGCGGCGAGCACGGCGGCCCGGCCGTCCTGACGGCGTTTCCCAACGGCGCCCAGGGCTCGCACATCCTCACCTCGCTGCTGGGCGCCGACGCCCTGGCGATGATCCCGATGGGCGACGGCGCGCTGCCCGCCGGATCGATCGTGGCGCTTGAAGCGCTCGCCCACTGAGGCGTGACCTCCGCCGTGATCGCCCCCCTCCTGATCGCATTCGCCGCCGTGTCCGCGCTCGTGGCGCGACAGCGACGCCGCCGCCGGCGTCCCGCCCACGCGGTCATCGTCTCACCGCGCAAGTCGACGGTGATCCAGCGTGACGGCGCTGTGCGGTCGGTGCAGTCGGCGGAGCTGACGATCGACGAACGCGAGATGGAGGACCTGTGGACACCGGCCAACCTCGAGAACCTGGCGCGGACGTACTGGCGCTTCCTCTCGCGGGTCACGCTCGGCCTGATCCGCGTCGTCTACGACGCCGACAGCCGTGCGGTCGTGCTGCTCGGCCGGCCGCTGACCCTGCTGCGCTTCGGCCGGCCCGAGTACACGATCGAAGATGACCACGGCGTCGTCACGTGGCGGATCCGCGACGGGCTGCTCGTCGCCCGCCCTGGGCGGGGCTGCGGCTTTCTCAGGCTCGACGTGCGCCGCCGGCCCCCGGACGGCAGCGACCGCCGGCGTGTGCGGATCGAGGTCGAGGTGGCCAACTTCTTCCCGTCGATCGCCGCCGGTTTCAGCATCCCGGTGTACGAGATGACCCAGTCGACGATCCACGTCCTCGTGACCAACGCGTTCCTGCGGTCGCTGGCCAGGCTCGACCTCGCCACATCGAAGATCGGTCAGCTCGCCGAGCCCGACGCGACCGACGAGCCCGCCGTTCAGCCGTAGCTCGTGATGCCCAGCTGGCGCATCTTGGTGCGGTCGTGGCGCGCCGAGATCCGGCGCACCGTGCCCGAGCGCGAGCGCATCACCAGCGACTCCGTGCTGGCGCCGCGGTCGCCCTGGTAGCGCACGCCCTGGAGCACGTCGCCGTCGGTGACCCCGGTGGCCGAGAAGAACGCGTTGTCCCCGGCGACGAGGTCGTCGCAGGTGAGCACCCGGTCGAGGTCGTACCCGGCCGCGACCGCTGACTCACGCTCGGCGTCGTCGCGCGCGTACAGGCGGCCGAGGAGCTGCCCCCCGATGCACTTGATGGCCGCTGCCGAGATGACGCCCTCGGGGGTCCCGCCGATTCCCCACAGCAGGTCGACGGGCGTGTCCTCGGAGACGGCCAGCAGCGAGCCGGCGACATCGCCGTCGGTGATCAGCCGCACGCGGGCGCCCGCCTCGCGGACCTGGCGCATGGCGTCGTGATGGCGCTCGCGGTCGAGCATCACGACCATCACGTCGCGGATGTCGGTCTCCTTGCGTTCGGCGATCAACCCGAGCGTCTCGCCGATCGGACGATCGAGATCGAGCAGGTCGGCGATCTCCGGGCCGCCGGCGATCTTCTCCATGTACATGATCGGCCCGGGATCGAACATCGTGCCGCGCTCGGACAGGGCGATCACCGCCACCGCGTTGGGCATCCCCAGCGCGGTCAGGCGGGTGCCCTCGAGCGGGTCGACGGCGACGTCGACCTGCGGCGGGGTGCCGTCGCCGATCTGCTCGCCGTTGTAGAGCATCGGCGCCTCGTCCTTCTCGCCCTCGCCGATCACGACGATCCCGTCCATCGAGACCGTCTCGAGTACCAGGCGCATCGCGTCGACGGCCGCCTGGTCGGCGCCCTCCTTGTCGCCGCGGCCGATCTCACGCGCAGCGGCGAGCGCCGCCGCCTCGGTGACGCGGACGAGTTCCAGCGCGAGATTGCGATCGGGCTTGTTGGGCGAGCCGCTGCTCATAGGACCCCCGGGGGTTTGCGGCGCGCGCCGCTCTCCTGCGAGCGCCAGATGGAACCGGCCAGGATCAGCAGGTCGGCGCCGAGCGCGACGAACCACCCCGTGGTCAGGGCGATCTCGCCCGACGGGGTGCCGGGGTGATCGATCGGGCCGACGAACAGGGTGAGCACGAGCGCCACGAGCGCGGTCACGGCCGTCAGCTCACCGCGTGGCCAGGAGAGGGCGTGGCCGCGCAGGATGATGTAGGCGAGGATCAGCGGGGCAACCGCCGCGATCAGGAGGATGAAGCGGAGGATCGTCAGCGACGCCCAGCCGGTACAGCTCGACTTGGGCCCGTGGCAACTGGCCAGGATCGCGTGCTGGTTGCCGAGCGTGTACCAGTCCAGAAACAGCGAGATGCCCAGCAGGATCCCCCCCACGATCGCCACGAGCTCGCCGCGATCGAGCGCCTTGAAATTCATCGGCAGGCAGCCTAACCGATCGCCGGCGCCATGAGACCCTATGGCGGTGTTGCGATTTCACCAGCTGCTGCCGGGGCCGGGCGAGGTCCAGATGGACGAGCTTCTCGCGGAATTGGCGCTGCCCGACAGGGCCCCGCCCGGCCGCCCGTACGTCATCGCCAACTTCGTTACGAGCGCCGATGGACGAGCCTCGTTTCAAGGAGGCTCGGGGCATCTCGGCGACGCTGGCGACCTCGACGTGTTCCGCGCGCTTCGGCGTGAGGTCGACGCCGTCCTCGCCGGCACCGGCACGCTGCGCGCCGAGCAGTACGGACGCATCCTGAAGCTCCCGGAATCACGCGAGCGCCGCCGGCGGCGGGGCCTGGCGCCTGAGCCGCTGGCGACCACGCTGACACGCGGCGGCGATGTCCCGCTCGACATTCCCCTGTTCGCCGAGCCCGAGGCCGAGGTGGTCGTCTTCAGCGGCAGCGAGATCGACGTCCGCGGCGTCGCCGCTCACGTCGAGGTCGTCGTCCTTGACCCTCCCGACCTGGGCGCGGCCCTGCGGCATCTGCGCGCTCATCACCACGTCAGGGTGCTCCTGTGCGAGGGGGGGCCGTCGTTGCTGGCCGCGCTCGTGCGCGACCGGCTCGTCGACGAGCTGTTCCTCACGCTCGTCCCCCAGCTCACCGGCGGGGGGACGGGGCCGGCCCTGACCACCGGGCCCGAGCTGCCTGAGCTACGGGAAATGGACCTGGCGGGCGTGCTGGAACGGGCCGGCTCGCTGTTTCTTCGCTACCGCTTACCGAATTAACGTTTGCCGGAGGGGCGAGGCTGCCACTATTAGGAGCATGGAAACGCGGGAGCGCAGCACCGCCCCGGTCCTCGCCGCGCTGGAAGAGGCCCGTGAGCGGACCTTGACGCTTGTCGCGTCGGTGTCGGACGAGGATCTCGAGCGCGTCCACTCGACCCTGATGAGCCCGCTCGTCTGGGATCTGGGGCACATCGCCGCCTTCGAGGACCTGTGGATCGTGCACCGCTACGGCGAGCGGCCCCTGCTGCACGAAGAGCTGGGCGACGTCTACGACGCCTTCGAGACCCCGCGCGCCGGCCGCGGTGAGCTCCCATTCCTGGCGCCCGGCGAGGCCCGCGAGTACCTGGCGGAGGTCCACGAGCGCGCGATCGACGTGATCGACGACCGCGGCGTCGGTGATGGCATCGTCGCCGAGCTGACCCTCCGCCACGAGCACCAGCACAACGAGACGATGCTGCAGACCCTTCAGCTCGCCCAGCTGGACGGGTACGACCTGCCTCGCCGCGACACGGCGACCGCGACCAGCGATCCGGCGCTCACCGGGCTCGAGCTGGTGGAGGTCCCGGGTGGGCCGTGCACGATCGGCGCGCCGCCGGCCGGCTTCGCCTATGACAACGAGCGCCTCCGCCACCGCACCGATGTCCGCGACTACCTGATCGGGCGCACGCCGATCACCAATGCCACCTACCTGACGTTTGTGGAGGGAGGTGGTTACGAGCGGCGTGAGTGGTGGTCTGACGAGGGTTGGTCCTGGAAGGAGGACTACGACATCACACGACCGCAGAGTTGGACGGCCGACCTCCGGTCGGAGTGGCGCCTGCTAGAGCTCGAGCCACTGCACCCGAACCGACCGGTGGTCCACGTCTCCTGGTTCGAGGCCGACGCCTTCGCCCGTGCGCACGGTGCTCGCCTCCCCACTGAAGCCGAGTGGGAGAAGGCGGCGACCTGGGATCAGGACCGACAGACGGCTCTCCCCTATCCGTGGGGTGATGAGCTGCCCATCCCGGGCCGCCACGCCAACCTCGACCAGCTGGGCCGCGGTCCGGCGGTCGCGGGCTCGCTGCCCGCCGGCGCCTCGCCGTACGGCTGTCTGGGCATGATCGGCGACGTGTGGGAGTGGACGGCCAGCGAGTTCAACGGCTATCCGGGCTTCTCGCCGTTCCCGTACCGCGAGTACTCCGAGGTGTTCTTCGGCGGCGGCTACCGAGTCCTGCGCGGCGGGTCGTGGGCCACCCGGCCCCGCGTGAGCACGGCGACGTTCCGCAACTGGGACCTGCCCGAACGGCGCCAGATCTTCTCCGGGCTGCGCATCGCACGGGACGCATGAGATGACTGTTCCGGGATCAGCCGACGTGCAGCTCGACTCGTGGCTGAGCGAGACCGAGGATCGCTCGCTCGCCAACGACGTGCTCGACGGCCTCACCAAGCCGTTCAAGGAGCTCTCCCCCAAGCACCTTTACGACGCGCGCGGCTCCGAGCTGTTTCACCGCATCTGCGAGCTGCCCGAGTACTACCCGACGCGCACCGAGCTGGCGATCCTCCGGGCCCGCGCAGCGGAGATCGTCGGGCTCACCGGCGCCGGCGAGGTGGTGGAGCTCGGAGCGGGCGCCTCTGCCAAGGCCCGGATCCTGCTCGATGCGATGCGCGAGGCGGGCACCCTACGCCGCTACGTCCCGCTCGACGTCTCCGAGAGCGTCGTCACGGCAGCCGCGGCCGCGCTCGTCGACGACTACCCCGGGTTGGCCGTCCACGGCGTCGTCGGCGACTTCGAACGCCACCTCGAGCACGTGCCGGCGAGCGGGGACACGTCCCGGCTGGTCGCCTTGCTCGGCGGCACGATCGGCAACTTCCCCCCCGGCACCCGGCGAGCCATCCTGTCCAAGATCGCCGGGCTGGTCGGCGAGGGCGACCGCCTGTTGCTGGGCTGCGACCTGCTCAAGGACAGCCACGTCATCGAGGCCGCCTACAACGACTCCGAGGGCGTGACCGCCGAGTTCAACCGCAACCTCCTGCACGTGCTCAACCGCGAGCTCGACGCCGACTTCCGGCCAAGCAACTTCGACCACGTGGCCTTCTTCGACCGCCAGCACGAGTGGGTCGAGATGCGCCTGCGCGCCATCCGACCGTGCTCGGTGTACGTCGGCGATCTCGACCTGCGCGTCGAGTTCGCCGCCGGCGAGGAGCTGCGCACGGAGATCAGCGCCAAGTTCACCCGCGACCGCGTCGAGGCCGACCTGCAGGCCGCCGGGCTCACGCTCGACCGCTGGTTCACCGACGAGGACGCGCTGTTCGGGATCGCGCTCGCACGTCGCGATCCACGATGAACAGCTAGAGCATCTCGACGAGCATCGCCTGGCCCATCCCGCCGGCGACGCACATCGACTCGATCCCGTAGCGCCCGTTGCGCGCCCTGAGGCCGTTGAGGAGGGTCGTCATGATCCGCGCGCCGGTCATCCCGAACGGGTGGCCGAGCGCGATCGCCCCACCGAACGGGTTGAGCTGCTCGTCGGAGATGCCCAGCTGCGCCTTGCAGGGCACGATCTGCGCGGCGAAGGCCTCGTTGATCTCGACGATGTCGATGTCGTCGATCGTCATGCCCGTCTCCCCCAACAGCGCCTCGATCGCCGGGATCGGTCCGAGGCCCATGAGCTCCGGGCGGATCGCCGCCACCGTGGAATGGAGGATGCGGGCAATCGGCTGCAGGCCGAGGCGGTCGGCCTTGGCGTCGGACATGACGAGCACGGCGGCTGCGCCGTCATTGAGCGGGCAGGAGTTGCCGGCGGTCACCGTGCCGTCGGGCTTGAACGCCGGCTTGAGCTTTGCGAGCACCTCCATCGTCGTGCCCGCCCGCGGGCCGTCATCGCGGTCGACGACCGTCTCGGGCACGTCGATCTCGTTGCCCTCCTTGTCGGTGTCGGTGTGGGTGGGCACGGTCACGGGCACGATCTCGGCATCGAAATGGCCGCTCTCGCGAGCCTGCACGGCCCGGCCCTGGGAGATGACGGCCCACTCGTCCTGCTGCTCGCGGGTCACCGAGCAGCGCTCGGCGACGTTCTCGGCGGTCATCCCCATCGGGATGTAGACGTTGTACAGCGAGCCGTCGGACCCGTCGAGCTTGGAGTTCTTGGCCTCCTCCATCATCCCCGCGCCCAACCCGGCGCGCGACACCGCCTCGACGCCCGCCGCAATGTACTGGTCGCCCTCGCCGGCGCGGATCGCGTGCGAGGCCATCCGGATGGCCATCAGCGAGGAGGCGCAGAAGCGGTTGACGGTGCAGGCGGGCACGTGATGGTCCAGTCCGGACAGCAGAGCGGCGTTGCGGCCCACGTTGTAGCCCTGCTCGCCGACCCCGGAGGCGGCGCCCATCAGCACGTCGGCCGTCTCGGCGAAGTCGACGTCGGCGTTGCGCAGCATCAGCGTGCGGATCGGCAGGGCGGCCAGCTCGTCGGCGCGGACGGACTTCAGCGACCCCTTGCCGGCCCGCCCGATGGGCGTGCGAATGGCGTCGACGATCACGGGTTCGGGCATCTACGGCCTCCTTGTCGTGTGGCTCGGAACAGTCGTCGGCGTTACAGCCCGAGGCCGCGCACGCCCTTCTCGTCCCACCCGAGATGGTGGGCGAGCTCGTGGCGCACGGTGCGCGTGACCTGCGCCCTGAGCATCTCCGGATCGTGGCCGAAGTCACGCATCAGCGTGTCCCGGAAGATCACGATGCGGTCGTGGAAGTAGTCGCGGGCGACCGTGTCGCCCTGATACAGGCCGTAGGCGCGCTGGCGCCGTCCGCCCTCTTCGGAGACGACGATCGCCACATGCTCCAGCGCGCGATGGAACTCGAGCGGCAGGTCGTCGATCGCCGCGCGCACGAGGGCGCGGAAGTCCTCGTCGCTGGTCACTTCGAACTCGTCGTCGTCGTCGAATGCGCCCGGGTAGGTGGGATCCGCGTCATCTCCCCAGCGACCCTCGGCGGCGAGCTGCTCGGCGCGCTCGACGATCTTGTCGAAGTCCGCCTCGGACTCCGGCTCGCGCCATCCGGCGAGGTGGACGAGGGCGAACAGCACGACGCCGCCGAGGATCGCGGCGCCGGCGCCGAACACGGCGACGCCCTGGAGCAGCTTGACCGGGAAGGAATCGCTGAAGCCGACGACGACGCTGACGCCGCCCAGGCCGATGGCCATCGCCGCCGCGGCCGACAACAGGACGCGGCGCAGAGAGGGCGGAGACGACGAACCACGCATCTGGCTACCTCAGCGTGCGGGCGATCACGAGACGCTGGATCTCGTTCGTTCCCTCGTAGATCTGGGTGATCTTGGCGTCGCGCATCATCCGCTCGACCGGGTACTCCTTGACGTAGCCGTAGCCGCCGAGCACCTGGACCGCCTCGACGGTCACGTTCATGGCGACGTCGGAGCAGAACAGCTTGGCCATCGCGGTGTACTTGCCGCGGTCGGCGTCGCCGCGGTCGATCTTCGCGCACGCCTGGTAGAGCAGCTCCCGGGCGGCCGCGCACTGCGTCTCCATGTCGGCGAGCTTGAACTGGATCGCCTGGAAGGCGTTGATCGGCTTGCCGAACTGGCGGCGCTCGCGGGCGTAGGCAGCGGCGTAATCGGTGGCCCCCTGCGCGATCCCGAGCGCCTGCGCGCCGGCGCCCAGCCGCGAGATGTCCAGCGTGCTCATCGCCACCTTGAAGCCCTGGTTGACCTCGCCGACGACGTTCTCCGCGGGGACGCGGACGCCGTCGAAGATCGGCTGGCCGGTCGGTGAGCCGCGGATGCCCATCTTGTGCTCGAGTTTGCCGACGCTGAAGCCGGGGCGGTCGGCCTCGACCACGAACGCGGTGATCCCCCGCGAGTGGCCGGCCTCGCGATCGGTGACGGCGAACACGACGTAGAAGTCGGCGATCCCCAGGTTGGTGATCCAGTTCTTGGTCCCGTCGATCACCCACTCGTCGCCGTCCTGGACGGCCCGGGTGATCATCCCTCCCGGGTCAGAGCCTGCCTCGGGTTCGGATAGGGCGAAGGCCGGCGACCACTCCCCGCTCGCGCAGCGGGGCAGGAAGCGGTCTTTGAGCTCCTCGGAGCCGAACAGCTTGATCGGCAGCGTCCCGAGCTCCTGGATCATCAGGATGAGCGCCGTCGACGCGCACGCCTTGGCGATCTCCTCGATCGCAATGTTGAGCATCAGCGTGCCGGTGCCGGTGCCGCCGTGCTCGGTCTCGAACGGCAGCCCCAGGATGTCCTGCTCGGCCAGCAGCCGGCGCAGGTCGTGCGGGTACTCGGCCTTCTCGTCGATCTCGGCGGCCCGCGGGGCGATCCGCTCCTGGGCGATCACGCGGATCGTCTCGCGGAAGTCGAGATGCTCCTGGGGAACGGTGTACAGGTCGGACAGGGCGGACATGCCGCCCTGGATCCTACGTCACCGCGTTGGTCGGCGAAGCCTTACAGCGCGGAGGGGTGACGCACCACGTAGTTCTGGCCGTCGGCGAGGTTCCCGGTGGGGTTCGACAGCCATCGCGGCCCGGTCCCGCCCGGGGTCGTCGGGCCATAGTGAGCGGTGTCGAAGGCGATACCCGCGATGACGATCCACGTGTGATTGGCGTTGGCGTAGATCGTCACCCACTTGCCCGGACCGGGGGCGCCGTAGGACTCCAGCTCGGTCGAGTCCTCCGGCGAGGACAGCATTCCGGCGCCGTGGAGCGCGAAGCTGACCGCGCCCGAGCAGTCATACCCATTGTCGTTCCAGCGCCCGTGCCCACCGGCGTAGATGTAGGGCTTGTCGATGATCTGGTTGGCGGACGCGATCATCGCCTGCACGGCCGGGGGCGCGCCCGCCGGCGCGGTCGCCGTGCCGTCGGAGTTGATCGTCGCCTTCGACACGGCGCCGCCGGCCAGCGCGGTGGCGACCACCTGGCGCAGCGCCCGTGACTGGGCGTAGGTGACGACGCCGTTGGCGGGCAGCAGCTGATGGGCTGTCTCGAACTTCATGACGTTGGCCTTCGTGCCCGGCCCGAAGTCGCCGTCGATGCTCGTCGGATAGCCGGCGACCGTCAGGTAGCCCTGGAGCACGCGGACGTCATGGCCCCGCATCCCCTGCTTGAGCGTGCGCTCGCCGAGATGCTGAGAGCCGCCGTCCTGGGCGACGGGCGCCATGACCGTGCTGTTGGCCGCGGTCGGGTCCGCGGCCTTGGCGGTCGCATGCTTCGTGGCATGGGTGGTCTTCTGCTTCGTCGTGGTCGTCGTCGAGCCCAGTCCGCCACCGCCGGTGACCGTGTCGGCCTGCATCGCCGCGGGTGCCGTGTCGGCGATGCCGTGCACATGTACTGCGTGAGTGGCGCGGTCGACGGTCACGACGACCCGCTTGGAGTCGACGCGGTGAGCGTTATCAGGATCGCCCGCCTGCGACGTGCGGGCGAGCGCCGGCACCACCGATGCCAGGCTGGCGAGAACAGCTAAAAGTCCCGCCAGCAGCGGAACGGCAGCACGACGACGTTCAACCACGACTTACCCTTCTCTTTCGCGTGCCTTCGGGGTTAGCTGACGGGCTCGCGCTGAAAGAGTCGCGCTACGCCGGCGTACCGGCGATTCGCCCCTGGGACCGTGGTCCCAATCGGGTTCCCCGATCGCTCTGGCTTCTGGACGCCTCGGCGATTCGGCTTTGGGTGATTATCGGCAGGGCACAGTACACGAACAGCAAGATGTCTGTCACGGGGTACCCGCCGGGCAGGAAAATGCAACCTTTGCGCGACCGCCTACCATCTCGGGGCGTGGGTTCCGACTACACACCGCGCGAAGTGGCCGAACTGCTTGCCGACGAGCGCGTCCAGCTGATCGATGTCCGCGAGCGCCACGAGCACGAGGCGGGACGGATCCCCGGCGGGCGGCTGATCGTGCTCAGCGAGCTGTCAGCGGCCGCCGACACCATCGACCGGGATCGGCCCGTGGTGTTCTACTGCCGCAGCGGAGGCCGCTCGACGATGGCCACGGAGGCGTTCGCCCAGGCGGGCTTCGACGCCCACAACATGACCGGCGGGATGCTCGAGTGGCACGCCGCCGGGCTGCCGATGGAGCCGGCCGACGGCTTCGTCGCCGACCCCTGACGCTCAGCACGCGCTGCAGTCACACACGCACGCGCGTACGGCACGCGTGCTGGTGCTCCTCCGTCAGAGCCGAGATCAGGTAACCGCCCAGGTGTCGCCGGCCAGCAGCAGATCGGTGAGCTGGGCCTCGCTCGCCGGCGCGGCGGCGGCCCGCTGGCGGTAGGCCGGCCGGTCGACGTCGCGGAAGATGCCGATCGGCGTCGGACCTGTGGGGGTCTCGGCCAGCTTGGCCAGCGAGAAGGCGAGGCCCGGGTCCTGGCGCGCCGGGTCGTGGACGAGGAGGGCGTCCTCGCCGACGCTGGCCACGTCGACGATCTCGAGGCAGCCGTCGGCGCCGCGGATCACCCCGTGCTCGCCATCGGGCCCGAAGCGGATCGGCCGTCCGGCCTGGAGGCGGATCTGGTTGACGTCGCGGGCCTCCTTGTCGGTGAGCGCACTGAACGCCCCGTCGTTGAACACCGGGCAGTTCTGGTAGATCTCGACCAGTGACGCCCCCTCGTGGGTGGCGGCGGCGCGCAGCACCTCGGTCAGGTGCTGGCGGTCGCGGTCGATCGTCCGCGCGACGAATGTCGCCTCGGCGCCCAGCGCCAGCGCAACCGGGTTGAACGGGTGGTCGGCGACGCCGAACGGGGTCGACTTGGTGATCTTGCCCAGCTCGGAGGTCGGCGAGGCCTGGCCCTTGGTGAGGCCGTAGATCTGATTGTTGAACAGCAGGATCTTGACCGGCACGTTGCGGCGCAGGGCGTGGATCAGATGGTTGCCGCCGATCGACAGCGAGTCGCCGTCGCCGGTGACGACCCAGATCGAGAGGTCCTCCCGCGCCGTCGCCAAGCCGGTGGCGAGCGCCGGCGCGCGTCCGTGGATGCCGTGCATCCCGTAGGTGTCCATGTAGTAGGCGAAGCGCCCGGCGCATCCGATGCCGGTGATGAACACGATCCGCTCGGGCGGGATCCCCAGCTCCGGCATGAACTGCTGGACCGCCGCCAGGACGGCGTAGTCGCCGCACCCCGGGCACCAGCGTGTCTCCTGATCTGACTGGAAGTCGGTCTTGCTCAGCGTGGCACTCATCTCACTGACGCTCCGCAATCTGCTCGAGGATCTCGCCGGCGAACAGCGGCTGACCCTGGATCTTGGTGAAGGACTCCACGTCGACGAGGAAGCGCGCGCGCAGAACCGACGCCAGCTGCCCGGAGTTGAGCTCGGGGACGAGCACGCGCTCGAACGAGCGCAGCACGTCGCCGGTGTTGGAGGGCAGCGGACTGAGGTGGCGCAGCTGCGCGCAGGCGACGGTGTGCCCGGCCTCGCGCGCCATCCGCACGCCGGCGCGGATCGAGCCCTCGGTCGAGCCCCAGCCGAGCACGAGCAGTCCCGCGCGGGGCTCGGAGTCGACAACCAGCGGCGGGATCTCGTCGGCGATCGCCGCCACCTTGGCGGCGCGCAGCTCGGTCATCCGCTCGTGGTTGGCCCCGTCGTAGGAGATGTTGCCGCTGCCGTGGGCCTTCTCCAGCCCGCCGATCCGGTGCGCGAGCCCCGGGGTACCCGGGACCGCCCACGGGCGAGCGAGATGCTCGTTGCGGCTGTAGGGCTCAAACGGGGGATCGCCGTCGTGCGGGGCGGTCGCGAACGCCGGATCGATCGCCGGCAGAGCCGCCGTGTCGGGGATCATCCACGGCTCCGAGGACGAGGCGAGGAACGTGTCGGAGAGCAGGATCACCGGCGTCCGGTAACGGATCGCGATCCGTGCGGCCTCGAACGCCGCGTCGAAGCAGCCGCCCGCGGTGCTGGGCGCGATCACCGGCAGCGGGCTCTCGCCATGGCGGCCGTGCAGCGCCATCAGCAGGTCGGACTGCTCGATCTTGGTCGGCATCCCGGTCGACGGTCCGGCCCGCTGGACATCGATCACGACCAGCGGCAGCTCGAGCATCACCGCCAGGCCGATCATCTCGGCCTTGAGGTCCATCCCCGGTCCGCTCGTGGCGGTCACGCCGAGCTTTCCGCCAAACGAGGCGCCGAGGGCCATCCCCGCGGCGGCGATCTCGTCCTCGGCCTGGATCGTCGCGACGCCGATCGCGGCGTGGCGCGAGAGCTCGTGCAGCAGCTCGGAGGCCGGTGTGATCGGATAGCTGGCGAGCACGAGCGGCAGCCCGCTGCGCACGCTGGCGGCGATCAGGCCCAGCGACAGCGCGGTCGTGCCGTTGACGTTGCGATAGGTGCCGGGCGGGACGTCGGTCGCCGGGTTGACGCGGTACTGGACGTCGAGCAGCTCGGTCGTCTCGCCGAACGACCAGCCGGCCTTGAAGGCCGCCAGGTTGGCCTGGGCGATCGCCGGGTCACGCGCGAACTTCTTCTCGATCCAGCGCTCCGTCACGTCGGTGGGCCGTCCGTACAGCCACGAGATCACGCCGAGAGCGAACAGGTTCTTGGCCCGTCCCGCATCCCGGGTGCTCACGCCCTCGATCGTCTCGACGGCCCGCGTGGTCAGCGTGCTCATCGGGATCCGGTGCAGCCGGTAGGCCGCGAGCGACCCATCCTCGAGCGGGTTCTCGGTCCCGTAGCCGGCCTTCTCCAGGTTGCGCTTGGTGAACGCGTCCTCGTTGACGATGATCGTCGCCCCCCGCAGCAGCTCGGCCATGTTGGCCTTCAGCGCCGCCGGGTTCATCGCCACCAGGACGTTGGGGTGATCACCCGGGGTGAGGATGTCGCTCGATGCAAAGTGGATCTGAAACGCCGAGACGCCGGCCAGCGTGCCGGCGGGAGCGCGGATCTCGGCCGGGAAGTTGGGCAGCGTCGCCAGGTCATTGCCGACCACGGCGGTGGCGTCGGTGAAACGGCTGCCCGTCAGCTGCATCCCGTCACCCGAGTCGCCGGCGAAGCGGATGATCACCCGCTCCAGCTCCTCGACAGCCTTGCTCATCGTCCCCAGTCGCTCCGTCCAGCTCGCGTACCTAAGGGCACCCATACTAACCGGCGGCCGGACGCGGCCGGTTTGCCCGCGGCCCAGAACGGTGATCCTGAGGGGGTGACCGAGCACCAAGACCACAAGGAGCTCGCCGACGAGATGGAGCGCGAAGGCGACCAGATGGAGCAGCGCAGCGCCGAGCTGGGCGACGAGATCAAAGAGGTCCGCGACGACTGGCAGCGCAAGCGCGCCGACGAGTCCGTCCCCGGTGCTCCGCCCCCCGGGGCCGACGAGTCAGACACGCCAGATGAGTCCGAGGGGTCGGAGGACTCCGCGGACTAACGGGGATCCTGGCGGTCGACGTTCCAGTAGCGCAGCACGTACGCCCGCTCGCCATCGGTATCGGGCCACGGCGAGACGCCGATCCGCACGATCGTCCGCTGGCCCCCCTCATAGTCGCCGTACAGCAGGTCGATCCAGATGCCGCGGCGCTCCTGGACCGCGTCGCGCACCTCGGCGAAGCCGCACTCCTCGGGATCGCGCAGCGCGCCCTGCCAGTAGCCGGTGTCGCCCGCCGGGATGTACAGGTCGAGCTGCTGGCGGCGGAAGTCCTTCAGGCTGGGCTCGGCATCGACCCCGCTCGGCGTTGGCTCGGCGCTCTCGAACAGGCGAGCGCCGCGGGAGACCACCTGGTCGTCGCGCGGGGGCTGGGCCCGCGCCCGCCAGCCGTGCAGAACCCCCAGGCCGGAGCCGCCGTTGCGCAGCGCCAGCGCCAGGTAGACGACGTTGTTCGCGAACTCGACCGCCGCCCCGTGGCCGGGCACGTTGACGATCTGCTCATCCCCGAAGCGCACGCGCTCGACGGGATCGCTCTCCCGCGAGGGGATCAGGACAGGACGGACGCCGGCCAGCAGCGACTGCTCGGCGACACGCGCCGAGCGGTTCGACGACTGGACCGAGCCGTACGTGGCCACGGCGAGGATGAGAGTTCCCCCCGCCGTGGCCAGCGAAGAAATCGTGACCCAATCGGCCATGGTCGATCAGGTCGAAAAAGCGCCGGGCCGGGTTGATCACCCGGCCATGGCTGTCCTAGAGCTTCTGGACGTTGATGGCCTTGGGGCCCTTGGGCCCGGCTTCCTCCTCGTAGGACACCTTCGCGCCCTCCGCGAGTGACCGATATCCGTCTGCCTGGATGCTCGAGTGGTGCACGAACAGGTCTCGGCTGCCCTCATCGGGCGTAATGAAGCCGAAGCCCTTCTCATCGCTGAACCACTTGACTGTTCCGGTTGCCATCAGGCTTTCCCCTCCGGGGATTGAAGTGCTGCTACCCGGAGGTCTTACCACCCGAGGCCTGCACCTGCTTGTCGCCGCACGATCATTCGAGCGACCTTTCGCGCGGGAAGGTAGCACGGCGGCGGGCATCGTTCGTCGCCGGACGGCCGTCTTTCACGATCGGGTCACGCGTCATCATCTCCTCCATGGACGATCCGATGCCGGTGCGCGGCGACACGGCCATCCCCCTGCGTGAGATCACGGTCCGCGCGACGCGCTCCTCGGGGCCCGGCGGCCAGCACGCCAACACGACCGCCTCCCGAGTGGAGGCGACGTTCGAGGTGGCCGCCTCGCAGTCGCTCACCGACGAGCAGAAGCGGCGGATCATCGCCCGCGCGGGACCGCGCGTCACCGCGGTCGCGCAGGACGAGCGCAGCCAGGCTCGCAATCGCGAGCTGGCGCTCGAGCGGCTCGCCCGCCGCCTGTCCAGCGCACTGGCAGTCCGGCGCCCGCGTCGGGCCACCCGGCCGACCAAGGGGTCGGTGGAGCGACGGTTGGCGGGCAAACGGACCCGCGCGGAGCGCAAGCGCAACCGTCGGGGTGGGTGGGGACCGGATTCGGACGGCTGATGCGCTGGTACGTGGACGGGATGAACGTGATCGGCACCCGTCCGGACGGATGGTGGCGCGACCGCGACGCCGCGATGCTGCACCTCGTGAACCTGCTCGAGCGCTGGGCGGCCGTCGAGGGCGAGGACGTGGTGGTGGTCTTCGAACGCCCGCCCCGGCCGCCGATCCGCTCGACCGTGATCGAGATCGCCCATGCGCCGCGTCCCCGTCGCGACGCCGCCGACGACGAGATCATCCGGCGCCTGAAGGCTGAAACGCAGCCCGCGCTGGTGCGGGTCGTCACCTCCGATCACTGGCTGTCGGACCAGGCGATGCTGCTCGGAGCCGGCGTCCACGGGGCAGATATGTTTCGCTCGCTGATCGAGGGGCATTGATTTAGCCGGCACTTCGGCGCGCGTTGGCACAATCTCAAGTCATGGCCGATCAACCCTCCCGCCGCTCGAGCCCGCCCCAGCGGGGCCGCGCTCAGCCTCCGGCCCCCGGCCAGCAGGGCTGGCGGGTCACGCCGGCTCCGGACGGCCGCGGGACCCCGGAGCGCCCCCGTCCCCCGTCGCCGCCGCGCTCGCGATGGTGGGTGGCGGCCGCGGCGGTCGTCTGCCTGTTGGCGCTGAACCTGTGGATCTCCTCGCGGGCGCTCTCGCCGAACGCGCCGGTGCGCATCCCCTTCAACCCGACGTTCCTCAACCAGGTAAAGAACGGCAACGTCAAGGAGATCTCCTCCACCGGCGATTCGATCCAGGGCACGTTCAAGGCCGCGCTGCGCTACCCGTTCAACGACACGAGCGCCAACCCCACCACGAGCTTCGAGACGCAGGTCCCGTCGTTCTATCCGGGCTCCAGCCTGTCGAGCCTGCTGCAGTCCAGGAACGTCACCATCGACGCAAAGCGGCCGAACACCGGGCCGTCGACGTTGACGAGCATCATCGTCGGCTTCGGCCCGACCCTGCTCCTGATCCTGCTGTTCGTGTTCATCGCACGCCGCGCGGCGGCGGGCGGGGGCGGCGCGGGTGGCCTGATGTCGTTCGGCCGCTCCCGGGCACGCCGCGTCGAAGCCGAGGATCAGCACGTGACGTTCAACGACGTCGCCGGCATCGACGAGGCCAAAGAGGAGCTGACGGAGATCGTCGACTTCCTCAAGAACCCCGACAAGTACCTCAAGCTGGGCGCCCGGATTCCCCGCGGCGTGCTGCTCTCAGGCCAGCCGGGAACCGGCAAGACACTGCTGGCGCGGGCGGTGGCCGGCGAGGCGGGCGTGCCGTTCTTCCAGATGTCGGCATCGGAGTTCGTGGAGATGATCGTCGGCGTCGGTGCCTCGCGCGTGCGTGACCTCTTTCACCAGGCCAAGGAGGCCGCCCCGGCGATCATCTTCATCGACGAGCTCGACGCGATCGGTCGCTCGCGCGCGTCCGGCGGACCGAACCTGTCCGGCGGTCACGACGAGCGCGAGCAGACGCTCAACCAGATTCTCACCGAGATGGACGGCTTCTCCCCGCGCGAGAGCGTGATCGTGCTCGGCGCCACCAACCGCCCCGAGGTCCTCGACCCCGCGCTGCTGCGCCCCGGTCGCTTCGACCGCCGGGTCGTCGTGTCACCCCCGGACCGGGCCGGGCGTGAGGCGATCCTGCGCGTGCACACGCGCTCGGTGCCGCTCGCCGCCGACGTCGACCTGGGATCGATCGCCGCCTCCACGCCCGGAATGGTCGGCGCCGACCTCGCCAACGTCGCCAACGAGGCGGCGCTGCTGGCCGCCCGGCGGGCGCACTCGGCCGTCGGGCGCCAGGACATCTCAGACGCCCTGGAACGGATCGTGCTCGGGGCCGAGCGCAAGGTGATGATCTCCGACGAGGACCGCCGGCGCACCGCCTATCACGAGTCCGGCCACGCGATCATGGGGATGCTCACCCCCGGTGCCGACCCGGTGCGCAAGGTCTCGATCATCCCCCGCGGCCAGGCCCTCGGCGTGACCTTCTCAGCGCCGGACGCCGACCGCTTCAACTTCGACGAGCGCCATCTACTGGCCCAGATCAAGGTCGCGCTCGGCGGACGGGTCGCCGAGGAGGTCGTCTTCGGCGACCTGACGACGGGCGCCGAGTCCGACATCCAACAGCTGACGCGCATCGCCCGTGGCATGGTCGGCCGCTGGGGCATGAGCCGGGCGATCGGGCCGATCGCCGTCCTGCCGTCCGACGGCAGCAGTCCGCTGCTCCCGGGCGTCAGCGAGACCTCCGAGGAGACCCAGCGCCTCGTCGATGAGGAGGTGCGCCGGATCGTGGAGACGGCCCATCAGGAGGCCACCCGGGAGCTCTCCAGCCACCGCTCCAATCTCGACTCCCTTGTCGCCGAGCTGATCGCCCACGAGACGCTCGACCAAGACGATGCCTACGCGGCGGCCGGGCTACCGGTCAACCGGGATGCGGTGGCGGAGGATGCGGCACCCGTCCTGCCGCCGGCGGCGCTCGCCGACGACGCCGACGCTCCGCCGGCGCGCCCGTAACGACGTCAGTCGCCGAGGCGGGTCATCCGCGCGAGCGCGTCGTGGCACTCGACGACGCGCAGCTTGACGGGGTCGTTGTCGGCGCGATCGTGCACCAGGTCCCAGGTGCGATCGGCGATCTCGCGTGCGTTCTCCGGAGTGGCGCTCTCCCACAGACGGTCGACCAGCTTGAGCTCGAAGCTCTGGATCTGATCGGCGGGGTCGCCCGGCTCCATCTTGGGCAGCGGCTCGCCCGTCGCTTCCTTCCACATACCGGTGGCCACCAGCAGTCGATTGCGCATTTGGATCGGGTCCATGGCGGCCATCATCCTAGTGGTCGGAGGGGGTCGGCCACGACCGGTCCTGGTGGTCCACTAGCCCCCCGGGAGCTCTTGTGTCGTTGACAGGAGCATCGCGAACAGATCGCCGTCACGGGCCACGCGTTCGAGCACCCCGTCGGTGTCAAACGTCAGCATTTCTGGGTCTCCGGCGTCCCGGCAGGCCTGCACTTCCGCCCAGCTGACCGGAGTGGACACGGTCGCCCGCTCGCGGGCCCGCACCGAGTACACGGTCACGGTCGTCTTGTGGTCGTCGTTCTGGCTCCAGTCGACGAGAACCTTGCCGGCGCGCAGGCGTTTGGTCATGCGCGAGACGACGAGGTCGGAGAGGCGCTGCTCGAGCAGCTCGGCCACCTGGCGGGCGAACGGCTTGGTCTGAGCGTAGGTGACGTCGGTGTTGAGCGGGACGTACATCTGCATCCCCTTCGAGCCCGACGTCTTGATCACGCTGTCCAGGCCGAGGGCGCCGAACATGCCGCGCAGCACGAGCGCCACCTCGCAGCACTGAACGATCCCCGCGGGCGCCCCCGGATCGAGGTCGAACACGAGCATCGTCGGACGCTGGACGTCGCTGATCAGCGCCAGTGAGGTGTGGAGCTCGATGTCGGCCAGGTTGGCCAGCCAGACGAGCGTCGGGCGGTCCTGGCAGACGGTGTAGTCGACGCCGCCGACGCGCGCGGTCTGCACCCACTCGGGGCGATGCGAGGGCGACTGCTTCTCGTAGAAGTAGGGCGCCTCGACGCCGTTGGGATAGCGCTTGAGCGTCAGTGGCCGGTCGTGCAGGTGGGGAAGCACGGCCGGCGCGATCCGGGCGTAGTAGGCGATCAGGTCGCCCTTGGTGAAACCCGTCTGCGGGAAGAGCACCTTGTCCCAGTTGGAGATCTTCAGCGCCCGGCCGTCCACATGGACCGAGAGCGAGCCGTCGGGCAGGCGCTCCACGTCGTCGAACAGGGCCTCGGGGGTGGTGGCGTCCATCTCCTGCGGATCCTCCCGGGTGACCGCCGCGGCCGGCTTGTCGTCGCGCAGGCCCTTGAACGACGGCGCGCGCATCACCCCCTCCCCCGTCCACTCCCGGAACTCGATCTCGGCCACGAGCTCAGGCGTGACGTAGACGGCGTTGCGGGGCAGCCTGGGCGCGATCTCGAACGGGCTGTCGTCTCTGACCAGCGGCGCCAGACGGGCGCGGAGCTCGTCCAGGGTGCGGTCGGTGAAGCCGGTGCCCACGCGCCCGGCATAGCGCAACTTGCCGTGCTCGTCGTAGACGCCCATCAGCAGCGCACCGATGCGATCGGTGCGCCGTCCCTCCCCCGGCAGCCAGCCGGCAATCACCAGCTCCTGGCGGCGGGTGTGCTTGATCTTGACCCACGCCCCGGTGCGCCGGCCCGGCTCATAGCGGGAGTTCAGGCGCTTGGCGACGATTCCCTCCAACCCCTGGGCCTCGGTCGCCTCCAGCAGCGCCTGCCCGCGGCCGGCGTGCGCCGCCGGCACCCGCCACGCCGGTCCGCCCAGCCCCAGCTCGTCGAGGCGGGCACGGCGCTCCTGATAGGGCAGCCCCATCAGCGAATGGCCGTCGAGGTACAGCAGGTCGAAGATCGCGTAGACGACCGGCGTGGACTTCGACAGCCGGCGGATCGAGCTGGGCGAGGTGACGTGCATGCGCTTCTGCAAGCGCTCGAAGCTCGGCCGGCCGGCGTCGTCGAAGGCCACGATCTCGCCGTCGAAGGCGACGTCGCGCATCCCGAGGTCACGCAGGATGCCGCGCACCTCGGGATAGGCGTCGGTGATCTCGTTGAGGTTGCGGCTCTCCAGCCGCAAGCGCCCCGGCTTGATGTAGGCGATTGCCCGCACGCCGTCCCACTTGACCTCGAAGGACCACTGCGACTGGTCGTGCGGGAGCTCCCCGGCGCCGGCGAGCATCGGCGCCAGGTGCTCAGGCATGGCTTCCCGCCCCGGGTCGGCCGGCGGGTCCATGCGGTGGATCATCCAGTCCTTCTCGGCGTCTGCGTCGCCCTTGCGGCCGATCGGAAACAGGCCGTAGCGGCCGCTCAGGCGCTCGCCGTGGAAGGTGATCTCGACCTTCTTGTCGTTGAACTCGTGGGTCTCGAACGTCCCCTGATCCCAGATTCGCATCGTGCCCGCTCCGTACTCGCCCTTCGGGATGTCCCCGGAGAAGTCGAGGTACTCGAGCGGGTGGTCCTCGGTGTGCACGGCCAGCCGGTTGTCGGCGGGGTCGGGCGGGATGCCGTTGGGGATCGCCCACGAAGCCAGCACCCCGTCGTGCTCGAGGCGCAGGTCCCAGTGCAGACGGGTCGCGTGGTGCTCCTGGATGACGAACCGGCTCTGGGTCGCGGTGTCAGAACCGGTCATCGCCGCCCGGCTCCGGAGTGGCCTGGAAGTCACGCTTGGCGCGGTAGGGCTTGAGCTTGTCGGCGGGCATCGGCGGTCCGAGTTCTGAAGACTAGGCTGAGGCGGCGAGATGCGGATCGTCACCTGGAACGTCAATTCGTTACGCGCGCGCCTGCCCCGCGTGCTGCAGCTGCTCGACGAGCACGCGCCCGACGTCGCGCTGCTGCAGGAGACCAAGACCACGCCGGACACGTTTCCGACCGAGGAGCTGGCCGAGGCCGGATACGCGGCCGTCCACAACTCCGGCGGCCAGTGGGCGGGCGTGGCCGTGCTGGCCCGCTCCGGCCTCACGCTCTCCGAGCCGCAGCTCGGTCTGCCCGGGGACACGGTGTCCCACGAGGCGCGCTGGTGTGAGGCGACCGTCGACGGGATCCGCTTCGCCAGCGTCTACGTCCCCAACGGCCGCACCCTCGACAGTCCCGAGTACCCGCGCAAGCTCGCGTTCCTGGACGCGATGGGCGCACGGATCGCCCAGCTGTCGGCCAGCGATCTGATCGTCGGCGGCGACATGAACATCGCGCCGTCGGACCTCGACGTCTACGACCCGGCGGCCTTTGTCGGCGGCACCCACGTGAGCGCCCCCGAGCGCGAGCACCTGGAGCGCATCGTCGCCGGCGGGATGGTCGACGCCTACCGCGCTCTGCACCCCGGCGAGGTGCAGTACACGTGGTGGGACTACCGAGCGGGCAACTTCCACAAGGGCCTGGGACTGCGGATCGACCTGGCCCTCGTCAGCGCGGGGCCGGCAACCCGCCTGGTGTCCTGCGGAATCGAGCGCGACTACCGCAAGGGCAAGAAGCCCTCCGACCACGCCCCGCTGCTGCTCGAGCTGGCCTGAAGGTGAAAAAGGCCCGCTATCCGGGTCATATCTCCGAATCGCACCGCCTGGCCGCACCCATGATCGTCGCCCGCACGGTCGGCAGCGCGCTGGGTTGGTTGCCGTGCACGAGCCACTCGAGCCGCAACCGGCGAGGTGGCCAGCGCGTCCTCGGTGCGCCGGTTGGGACGGCAACCGGCAGCCGCCCACCGGTGGGGCGCCACGATCAGGTCCTGCACGCGCCCCAGCGCGCTGCCGTCCGCCGCCCGCACGTGCTCGAGAAACAGCAACGCTCCACCCGGCGCCAGCATGCGCGCGATCTCGGCGAGCGCGGCCGCCTGGTCCTCGACCGAGCAGAGCACGTACGTGCAGACCACCGTGTCGAAGCGGCCGTCGGCGAGCGGCAGCGCCGGCAAGCCCGCCTGGAGGATCTCGGTGCCGGCAGGCGCGCGCTGAGCATCCAGGGGCTCGGGTCGGTGAGGACCAGCTCGTCCAGGCCGGGCGGGTAATGGGCGAGGTTGAGCCCGTGACCGGCGCCGACCTCGAGCACCCGCCCGCGGGCGCCCGCCAGCAGCTCAGCGCGGGTCGCGGCGTGGCCGGCCCGTTCGGATCTGGCAGCGACGAACGGGTAGTAGGCGGCGAACAGCCGCTCGCTCAGGTTCCCGGGCATGACCGTCTCTTCAGCAACGTTTACTCCCACGCGCGATCATTGCGTCCATGGCGCGCGTACTCGTAGTCGACGACGAGCCTGCCGTGAGGCGGGCGCTGGAGCGTGCGCTGCGACTGGAGAACCACGATGTGACGCTCGCCGCCGACGGCGAGGAGGCGCTCGACGCGCTGGCCTCGGCGCCGGCCGACGCCGTCATCCTGGACATCCTGATGCCCAAGCTCGACGGCCTGGAGGTGTGCCGGCGCCTGCGCAAGGCGGGGGATCGTACCCCCGTGCTGATGCTGACCGCGCGCGACGCGATCGACGACCGCGTCGAGGGACTGGACGTCGGCGCCGACGACTACCTGGTCAAGCCGTTCGCCCTGCGCGAGCTGCAGGCCCGGCTGCGGGCACTGCTGCGCCGCTCCGGCGACGGGGCCGGGGAGGGCGAGACCCTGCAGTACGCCGATCTCGTGCTCGACCCGATCGCCCACGAGGTTCGCCGCGGCGAGCGCCTGATCGACCTCTCGCGGACCGAGTTCCTCCTGCTCGAGCTGTTCCTCCGTCACCCCCGCCAGGTCCTGACCCGCTCGACCATCTTCGAGAACGTGTGGGGCTATGACTTCGGCCCCACCTCCAACGCCCTGGGGGTATACATGGGCTATCTGCGACGAAAGACCGAGGCCGGTGGCGAGCCACGCCTGCTGCACACGGTGCGCGGCGTCGGCTACGTCCTGCGAGATTGATTCGTCGTGTCGCTGCGCAAGCGCCTGACGATCATCGCCGCCGCTTCGGTGGCCATCGCGGTCCTCCTGGCGCTCGTCGCGTGTTACGCGGTCGTCCGCAGCCAGCTGCGCGGGTCGGTTGACGACTCGCTGCGTGCCCAGTCGGTCGCCGTCCTCAACCACGGCGGGGTCGCGCTCGGTGGCGGGCTCGGCGATCTTCCCCCCAACGCCGGCGGGCCGGCCCCCTACCGGCAGATCGTGGCCGCCGATGGAACCGTCCTCTCCAACCCGGGCGGGGTAAGGCTGCCGGTGAACTCGACCACCGAGTCGGTGGCCGGCACGCGGGACGGCACTGTGCTGCAGGACGTCAACACCATGGACAGCCACCTGCGGGTCATCACCTTCCACGACACGCTCGACTCGGGGCAGCCCATCGCGATCCAGCTGGCACGGCCCCTGAGCGGAGTGGACTCCGTCCTCTCCCACCTGCGCCTGATCCTCACCCTGCTGTTCCTCGGCGGCATCGCCCTGGCCGCCGTGCTCGGGCGGATGGCCTCCCGGCGCGTCCTGCGTCCTCTCGGCGAGGTCGCCCAGGCCGCCCAGCACATCGGCGAGACCGAGGACCTGCACTCGCGCCTGCATGTCCACGCCGACGACGAGGTCGGCCAGCTGGCGACCAACTTCAACGCGATGCTCGACCGCCTGGAGACCTCCCGCGACGCCCTCGACGACTCGGTGCGGGCCCAGCGCCAGCTCGTCGCCGACGCCTCGCATGAACTGCGGACCCCGGTGACCAGCCTGCGCACGAACATCGAGGTCCTGCTGGAGGGTGGCGAGCTCGACCCCGAAGACCGGCGCCGCCTGCTCGCCGACGTGGTCGAGCAGTCCGAGGAGCTGAGCGCCCTCGTCAACGATCTGATCGAACTGGCCCGGGGCGATCAGCCGGGGCCCGACACCGACGACGTCCGCCTGGACCGGGTGGCCGCCGACTCGCTGGCGCGGGCGCGGCGCAACGCCCCCGGCATCAACTTCAATGCCCACCTCGAGCCGGTGCTCGTCGACGGCGTGCCCGAGCGACTCGGCCGGGCCATGAACAATCTCCTGGACAACGCCGCCCGCCACAGCCCGCCGGGCGCCACCGTCGAATTCCGCGTCGACCGCGGCGGCGTGCGCGTCCGCGATCACGGCGCGGGCGTCGCCGAGGCCGACCTTCCCTACGTGTTCGACCGCTTCTACCGCGGGACCAACTCCCGGGGACGTCAGGGGAGCGGCCTCGGCCTCGCGATCGTGCGCCAGGTGACCGAGCAGCACGGCGGCACGGCGTCGGCGGCCAACGCAGCCGACGGCGGCGCGATCTTCACGATGGCGCTGCCGACGACGACGGGCGACATGGCGGAGGACGAGGCCGGCGGTGCGGCGGATCCCAAGCGGGCCGGCAGCCCCCGGTCGCTCTGGGTCAGCTGAGCGGAACGCCGCCCCGCGCGCTGCGAGCCACCCGCGCCTGGCGAGCGATCATGAACTGCCGGCGCAGCAGCCAGAAGAGGATCGCGAACACGGGAACGACGACCACCAGCAGGAATCCCCGCTGCTTGGGCTCGCCGAAGATCGCCACCACCCCGACCTCGATCATCACCGCCGGGATGCCCGCCAACAGCGCGGTATGCGACCGGTAGCCCGCGAAGTGCTCGCGGGCGGTGATCTCGCACACACCGAGTGCGCACACCACGAGCCCGACGACGAGCGCCGGCCCGCCGCCGTTGAGAAAGCCGAACACCGCGCCGATGATGCCGAGGAGGATCGCCACCTCGGAGACCGGCAGGCCCCCGAACGGACCCTCCGGGCGCTCGCCCTCGCGCCCGAGCTGGCGCCGTCCGCGCCGGCGCTCGCGCACAGCCTCGGCGGCGCGGATCGCGCGCTCGTCGCGCCGGCTGGATGCAACAGCACGCGGGGCCCGATCGGGCGTGCGGCGCTTGCGCGGGCGTTTGGACTTCTGAGAGGGCAACGGCGCTGAGCATAATGTCGACCGTGACCCGTCGCGCCGCCGTCCGGATCGCACTGCTGCTGACGGCGGCCGTGCTGGTGCTGCCGAGCCTCGCCGCCGCCGACGGGGATCCGGCGAGCGACACCCTGCTCGGCGAGAACGTCTTCTATCCCTACTCCCCGCCGGTGGCGCGAGCCGTCCAACGCATGCTCACCGTGCAGACGGCGGCCGCCAAGCGCGCCGGCTTTCCGCTCAAGGTCGCCCTCATCGCCGGCCCTACCGATCTCGGCGCGATCCCCAGCCTGTTCGGAAAGCCCCAGGCCTACGCCAAGTTCCTCGATCAGGAGATCAGCTTCCGCGGCGCCCAGCCGCTGCTGGTGGTGATGCGAGCGGGCTATGGGGTGCAGGGCGTCACCGCGGCGGCCAGGCGCGCGGTGAGCGCACTGCCCAAGCCGGCGGGGAAGACGAGCACCGACCTGGCGCGGGCGGCGCAGACCGCCGTGGCCACGATGCTCTCCGCCTCCGGGCACTCCATCAAGAGCACCAAGAGCGCTGGCGGTGGCGGCGGCTAGAGCGGGGGCACCACCGCCCTGCTGATCCTGCTCGTCGTGGCGGTGATCGCCGTCTCCACGGCGCTGATCGTGCTCCGTGTGCGCCGCTCCTCGACCCAATAGCCGCCACCCCCACCGGAGAATTTCCCCCGGGAAATTCTCCAAGGGGATCGCCCCCCGGGCGATCCCCCTCATTCCCAGCGGTTGCGCCCGGCGCGCAGCGCGCGCAGCTCGGAGACCCCGTAGGGCTCGCCGCCGGCCTCACCGGCGAGCGGCAGCTCGGCGCCCGGGAGGAACTTGACCGTGTGCGCCTGATCGGTCGTCGCCCCGTGGCCGTCGGCGCGGATCTGGATCACCCGCGCGCCGGGCCGGGAGGCCACGCAGGCGCCCAGGCGCGTGCCGGCGAACAGCAGCGCCGCACAATCGTCGACGGCGTAGCCGCCGGGCAGGCCGCCGGTGGCCACCGCCCGGCGATAGGCGGGCAGCCGCTCGGGCTCGCCGTCGAGATGGACCGACATGCTGCCGTCGAGGAGGTGCAGGCCAGGAGCCGGCCGGGGGGCGCCGCCGCTCATCGTCACCCCGCCCTCGAACCAGCACATGGCGCCCGCGCTCAGGCCGGCGAGCACGACGCCCCGCTCCCACGCCGTGCGCATCGCCTCGTCGATGCCGTGCTCGCGCCACACGGCGAGCATGTTGCGCATCGACCCGCCGCCGACGTAGATCGCATCCTGGGCCAGCAGGTGAGCCGCGGGGTCGATGATCCGGTCACGCCCGAGATGAAACAGCGAGAGGATGCTCGGCTCGCACGGCCAGGTCGAGAAGCGCTCGAAGAAGCGCGTCGTCTGCTCGCGCCCGTCGCCGGAGGCGGTGGGGAGAAAGCAGATCCGCGGCACCGGCTTGCCGGTCAGCGAGAGGACAAGGCGATCCAGCGCGGGGCTGGCCTCCTGCATCGTGAAGCCCCCGCCGCCCATGGCGAGGATCCGCCGTCGATCGTCATCGGAGGAGTCGACCACGGTCAACCAGGATGACGCAGTCGACCACACCGCGCACGGGCGCCGCGGACGCGCGCTCACGCCGCCAACGGCTGGCTACCCACCAGCACTGCCGGCTCGCCAAGGTAGCGGACGGGCAGCTCGCGCTCGGCGGCCGTCCCACTCTCGTCGGCGGAGACGTAATGCGCCGTGGCGCCGGGACGGGACGACACCACCTCGTGCAGGTCGGTGCCGACGAAGTGAAGCGCCGCGGCATCGCCGACGCCGTAGCCGGGCGGCATCCCGTCGGCGACCGCGTCCAGGTATGCCGCCCGTCGACCCGGCTCGTCGCAGTAATGCACGGCGTTTGACCACGGCAGGAACCCCAGGCCCTCGAGCCGCCGGGCAGGGCCCTCGTGAAACGACGAAACGGCGTGCGAGAACCAACACAGCGAGCCCGCCGACCCGCCGCACAGCACCACGCCGGCCCGCCACGCCTCGTATAGGGCCAGGTCGAGCCCGTGAGCGCGCCAGGTGCCCATCAGCGACACCAGGCTGCCGCCTCCGACGTAGATCACGTCCTGATCGAGCAGATGGGCCCGGGGGTCGCCCACCCCGGTCTCACGGCGAAACAGCGAGATATGCGATGGCTCGCAGCGGGGCGCCGAGAACGCCCGGTAGAAGCGGACGATGTAGTGGTCGGCGTCGCCGCTGGCGGTGGGCAGGAAGCAGACCTTGGGGCGCTCCACGCCGGCCAGCGCCACCACGTGGTCATCGAGCAGCGGGTTGCCCCATTCCATCGAGAAGCCACCACCGCCGAACGCCACGATCTGCGGGGGGCGCGCGCTCATCCTGCACAAGTTAGGTTTGCCACGAAATCCCTGCATTGGCCCCGTGGACAAGAATTCGGGCCACGGGGTCACCCGACGTCGTTGTCGAGGTCAGCTGCTGTGGGCGGTCTCCGCCGGCGACGAGGCGTCGGCCATCTCGCGGAACAGCCCGGTGACGACGAACACCACCTGCTCGGCGATGTCGACGGTGTTGTCGCCGACGCGCTCCAGACAGCGTGCTACGAGGATCATGAACATGCCCCACTCGCGCATGTCGATGTCATCGCCGATCTCCACGGCGCGCTTGAAAATCTCGCGATTGAGGCGGTTGATCTCGGCGTCCTGGCGAACAAGGTCCTGGGCGAGCTCCACGTTGCGGCCGCCGAGCGCCTCCTTGGCCTGGGTGACCTGCGAGCGGGCCAGCTGGCCCATGCGCTCGATCGAATCGAGGATCTGCTTGTCCTTGGGCGACTCGTAGCCCGAGAGCGGAACGAGCTTGGCGATGTTGACGCACTGGTCGCCCATGCGCTCGATGCAGCGAATGACGTGCAGCAGCGCGGCCACGATCCGCAGGTCGCCGGCTACCGGGGATTGGCGCGCGAGCAGCGAGAGGATGCCCTGGTGGACCTCCAGATAGCGCCCGTCGATCCGGTCGTCGTCGGCGACGACCATCGCGGCCAGCTCGACGTCCTGGTAGCTGACGGACTCCTGTGCGCGGTCGAGCTGGGAGACGACGAGGTCGAGGCCGCCCAGCACCTGGCGCTCGAGCTCCTTGAGATCCTCGCGGAACTGGTGACGCGTTTCCTTCATATGGACGTCCTAACCGAACTTGCCCGTGACATAGCGCTCGGTGCGCTCGTCCTTGGGGTGCGTGAAGATGTCGTTGGTCGGCGCGTGCTCGACGACCTCGCCGTCGAGCATGAACACAGTGGAGTTCGCCACGCGCGCGGCCTGCTGCATATTGTGGGTCACGATCACGATCGTATACCGGGACTTGAGCTCGTCGATCAGCTCCTCCACCCGCAGCGTCGCGATCGGATCCAGCGCCGAGCAGGGCTCGTCCATGAGGATCACCTCGGGCTCGACGGCGACCGTACGAGCGATGCACAGGCGCTGCTGCTGGCCGCCGGAGAGGCCGATCCCGGGCTCGGTGAGGCGGTTCTTGACCTCGCCCCAGAGCCCGACGGCACGCAGGGACTTGTGCACGCGCTCGCGCAGGTTCTCGGACTTCGTCCCGGTCAACCGCAGGCCGGCGGCCACGTTGTCGAAGATCGACATCGTCGGGAACGGGTTGGGCTTCTGGAAGACCATGCCGATCATTCGCCGCACCGAGGTCACGTCGATGCCCGAGCCGTAGACATCGAGCTCATCTAGCGTGACGCTGCCCTCGGCGCGGGCGCCCGGGATCTCCTCGTGCATGCGGTTGATGCAACGGACCATCGTCGACTTGCCACACCCCGAGGGTCCGATGATCGCCGTCACCTCGTTGGCGGGAAACGTCAGGTCGATTCCCCTGATGGCGTGGACGCTGCCGTAGTAGGCGTGCAGGTCTTTGACGTTGACGGCGTGGCCGGCGCCCTCGCGGACGCCCAGCTCGGCGAGGTTAGGAGCGTCATCCGCCTGTTCGGCGGGGGGGCCTCCGGCGCTTGACATCTGACTCTGTTCCTTGTCTTCGGTCTGCGTGTCGATCTCTGGGGGAGTCATCCTAAGCGGCTCCTTCGCGCGATGGCCCTGGCGGTGAGGTTGAGGATCAGAACGAGCACGACCAGCGTAAGCGCTGCGCCCCAGGCACGAGCGACGATTGCGTTACGCGGAGACGTGATGTCCTGGAAGATCTGGGTGGGGAGCGTGTTCATCTGGCTGCCGAGGTTGCCGGTGAGACCGCTGGCCGTCGCCACCGTGAACAGCAGCGGCGCGGTCTCCCCCATGCCCCGCGCGATCGACAGCAGCGACCCTGTGATCAGGCCGGGGAGGGCGGTCGGGAGCACGACCCGGGTGATGACGCGCCAGCGCGGCGCCCCGAGCGCCAGCGCCGCCTCGCGCAGCGCACCGGGAACGAGCAGCAGCACCACCTCGGCGGAGCGCACGACGATCGGCAGCATCAGCAGCGAGATCGCGACCGAGCCCTTCCACCCGGTGAACGCGCCGCCGACCCCCGAGAGGACGAGCACGATGTAGATGAACAGGCCGAAGACGATCGAAGGAACGCCCGTCATCACGTCGACGAAGTAGCGCACGACGTTGGCGAACGCCGACTCCTTGCCGTACTCGGTCAGATACAGGGCGACACCGATGCCGATTGGGATCGCGATCAGGCTCGCGAGGGCGACGATCTCCAGCGTGCCGACGATCGCCGAGCGCACTCCGCCGGGCGGCCCGAAGAAGCTGCCCGTGGGGTCTGTGGTGAAGAAGCTGCCGGTCCAACTGCCCAGACCCTTGAGCAGCAGGTAGTAGATGATCAGCACGAGCGGGATCAGCGCGATCACCGTGCCGGCGATCAGCACGCCGTGCATCACCCGGTCCTTGCGCCGTCGGGCTGGGCTGATCGCGACGATGCCGACGTCGCTCATGGCATCGCTCCCGCCGGGGGCGCGTCGGCGAGCGCCACCCCGGTGCCACCGGTGCCGCGGCGCCCCCGCTGCCCACGCGAGATGTACCGCCGGGCGAAGATGTTGATGATCAACGTCAGCACGAACAGCACGAGCCCGGCGGCGAACAGTGCCGAGCTGTGAATCGGAGTGGCCGCCGCCTCGCCGAACTCGTTGGCGATCACCGCCGCCAGGGAATACCCCTGACTGAAGAGCTTGTGCCCGATCACGGGGGCATTGCCGATCACGAGCACGACCGCGATCGTCTCGCCGATCGCTCGGCCGAGCCCGAGCATGGCTCCGCCGGTGATACCCGGGCGGGCATACGGGATCACGGCCATGCGGATCATCTCCCACCGCGTCGCTCCGAGGGCCAGGGCGGCTTCCTTGTGCTCAGAGGGAACCGTCGACAGGACTTCACGGGCGATCGCCGAGACGATCGGGAGGATCATGATCGCCAGGATCAGTCCGGCGATGAAGTAGTTGGGCCCCGTCGGCGTCCCGCCGCCGAGGAACGGGATGAACGAGAACGTGGAGGCGAACCACTTCTCGGCCGGCAGCAGCTTGGGAATGAGGACGTACACGCCCCACAGCCCGTACACGACCGACGGCACGGCGGCCAGCAGATCGACGAGCATCGTGAGCGGACCACGGACCCGCCGCGGGCACAGCTCGGTGAGGAAGAGGGCGGTCGAGATCGCCACCGGCACTCCGATCAGCAGCGCGATCGCCGAGGTGATCAGCGTTCCGACCATGAGCGCCGCGCCGTGGTAGATGCTGCGCGACGGGTCCCAGTCGTTGCCGAGCACGAAGCTGACCCCGAAGCGGCTGAACGCGAGCTGGGACTGGCCGATCAGGCGGATGAAGAAGTACGCCAGCAGCGCCAGGATCAGCACCGCCAGCGTCGTCAGCCCCCACTTGAGAAGCTGATCGGGAAGCCGGCTCGCCGGCGACCGCTCCAGAGCCGGGCGGCCGCCGGGAACCGTTGATGCGCTTGCTTGCACCTGCGTTCTAGGAGATGGGCGAGCCGTTACAGGTCATCGTTGCCAGCTCCGCCTTGTCCTTGGCCACGAGCCCGGCGGGCAGCGGCGCGTAGGGCAGCTTGTTGGGACCCGACCCGAGCGTCTGCTGACCGTCGCCGATCGCGTAGGTGAGGAACTTCTTCAGGCCACCGGCGATCGCCGAGCTGGCCTTGCCGGACGTGCATGGGTCCTTATAGGCGTCGAGGAACGTCTGCGACACGATCGGATACGCGTCCTTGCCCGTCGAGTTGATCGTCGAGATGCCGAGGTCCGGCGGGATCTTGATCCCGACGGCGGCCGCCGAGGTGTTGGCGATCGTCGGCGTCTCGAAGTTGCCCGCGGCGTTCTTGACCGAGGCGTAGGTGAAGCCGTTCTCCAGCGCGTAGGCCTGCTCGACGTAGCCGATCGCGCCCTGGGTCTGCTTGACGGCGGCGGCGACGCCCGCGTTCTTGGCGGCGCCGGTTCCGACCGGCCACTTGACCTCCTTGTCGGAGCCGACCGAGGACTTCCAGGCCGGGCTGTCGTCCGCGAGGAACGTGGTGAACCCGGCGGTCGTCCCCGACGAGTCGGAGCGGTGCACGACCGTGATGTTCGTGCCCGGCAGCTTCATGCCCGGATTGAGCTTGGCGATCGCCGGATCGCTCCAGGTCTTGATCTTGCCGAGGAAGATGTCGGCCAGCGTAGGCCCGTCGAGCTTGAGCCCTGACTTGACGCCGGGAAGGTTGTAGGAGGCCGTGATCGCTCCGAACGCGACCGGGAACTGGACGACCGGGCCCTTCATGCCCTTCTTGTCGGTCGGCTTGAGCGCCGGGTCCGAGCCGGCGAAGTTGACCGTCGCGGTCTGCAGGGAGGCGATGCCGGCGCCCGAGCCGACCGGGTTGAAGTTGACGGTCAGGCCCTGGGACTTCAACGTCGAGCCCCACTGCTGGTAGATCGGCGCCGCCAGGGTCGAGCCCGCGCCGTTGAGCGTGGCCGATCCCCCGCCGCCGCTCGCGCTGCTCGAGCTGCTCGCGGCTCCGGATGGCGCAGGGTTGCCTGACGAGCTCGAGCTGCTGGAGCTCGAACCGCAGGCGGCGATCCCGATGGCAGCGGCCAGCGTGACCGCGACCGCGCTGAGACGACGTGTACGCACTTTGGTTTTCTCCTTGTCCTTTACGAGTCGGGAAGAGTCTCGACTGCGCCCGGCCCGATGGTGTTATCGAGTTGTGAACGCCCCGTTGGAGGGCTGTTGGCGTTCCGCCGCCAGCCGGTAGCCGAAACCGAAGTGCGTGTGGATGAACCGCCAGCCCGGCAGGGCGGCCTCGAGCTTGACCCTCAGCTTGCGGATGTAGACGTCCACGGAGCGGTCACGGGCGCGCATCTCGCGCCCCCACACGAGTGCGAACAGATCCTCGCGGGAGACGATCCGGTCGACGCGGCGGGCCAGCTCGGTGAGCAGGCGCAGCTCCCGGATCGAGAGCATGAGCGCCCGGCCGTCGGCCCGCGCGAGGTGCTCGTCGGGGACGATCTGCAGCGGTCCGATCTCCAGGATCTCGGGAAGTGACTTGGCGGCCGGCGCCATCGCACCGGATGGTGAAGAGACGGCCGCCGGCCCGCGTTATCGAGTCGTGACGAGGATGTGAACGACCTGTGAATCGGCCGCGTGATGTACCCCCGTCGCGGGGGGTCGCGCCGGCCTGCAGTCAGCCGGTGAGGGCCGGATGCAGCCCGTCGATCGGCGCGTCCTCGACGAGCTCCAGATCCGCGCCCGCGCCGCCTTCGCGCTCAGGGGCGAAGCGGTAGCCGACTCCGAAGTGGGTGTGGATGTAGCTCCACGCCGGCGAGCCGTTGCGCAGCTTCTGACGCAGCTTGCGCACGAACACGTCAACCGAGCGGTCGCCGTGGGCCATCGCGTAACCCCACACCCGCTCGTAGATCTCCTCGCGGCGCAGGACACGGTCAGAACCCGTGAGCAGGTGCAGGATCTCGAACTCGCGGGCGGTCAGCTCGAGGCTGACGTCGTTGACGTAGGCCTGGTAGAGGTCGGGGCGCACCATGATCTCGCCGAAGCTGGTCGATTCCTCGAGCGCCGGCATCTCCGTGCGACGGTGACGCCGAACGGCCGCCTCGATCACGCAGATGAGCTCCTCGGCGTGGCACGGCTTGGTGATCCAGGCGTCGGCGCCCAGGCGCAGACCGCGCACCCGCTGGGCCACCGAGGACGGCCCGGTGCAGACGATGACAGCCAGGCCGGGCAGTCGCGAGCACACCTGCTCCAGGTACGCCCAGCCGTTGGGACCGAGGATCGCCAGGTCGACGACAAGCGCGTTGAGGCGCATCGCCACGAGCCCTTCGGGACCCATCGGCGCTGCCAGCGGCCGGTACTCGCAGCCGAGGGCATCGAGGCGCTTGGAGAGCACCTGCATGAAACCGGGGTCGCGATCGAGCACCGCCAGCCGGAGCCGGTTCGGCGCACGTTGGGTTGATCCGGTGATGGGAGGCAGCGTGGCGCTGCTCTCGGGGAACGGCATGGGCGGGACTCTATTGCACGCCACCGGCCTAACACGCCGTTGCGGCGCTCGGTTACAAGATCTTTACATGCAAACAGCGACCGCCGGTCGGCCGCTCGAGGCTTGTACGCTTGGCGCCGTGCGTCTGGCCGGTCTCGGGATCCTGTCTGCGGTCCTCCTCGCCGCGTGCGGCTCGTCCTCCCCCAGCTCCTCCACGACGAGCTCGAGCGCCACGCCAGCCACGTCGGACTCCTCGGCGTCCAGCTCCACCGCTGCCCCCGCCCCCGCCCCCGTGCTCGCGGCCGCCGAACACCCGCCCGCCCACGCCTTTCCGACCGCCCGGGGACAAACCCTGCGCAGCCTGGCCCGGCTGGCCGGCGCCTCGGTCCAGCTGGGCGCGGCGACCGGGACGTTCACCCCCGGGAATCGCCGTTTCGCCTTCGCTCTGACCGATAAAGCGGGCAGCTTCCTGTACGCCCCCACCGCCCTTTACATCGCCCGCAACCCCGACGCGCCCGCCCAGGGCCCGTTCCTCGCTCCCGCTGACCCGATGGGCGTCGCTCCGCAGGACCGCAGCCGGGAGAACGCCGGCCCGGGCGGGATCAAGGCGATCTACGCTGCCCGGCTGCCGCTGCCCCGCGCCGGCACCTATGCCCTGCTGTCGCTCACCCGGACCTCGCGCGGGGTGATCGGCGCCCCCGGGGAGGTCGCCGTCGCCGCCTCCTCGCCGATTCCCGACGTCGGCCAGCGCCCCCCGGCGATCGTCACCGACACGGCCGCGTCGGTCAACGGCAACACCGCCCTGCTCACCACCCGTCACCCGCCCGAGCAGATGGCGGCCGTCAGCCTCAAGCAGGTGCTCGGCAAGCGGCCGGTGGCGCTCCTGTTCTCCACGCCCCAGCTGTGCACGTCACGCGTGTGCGGTCCGGTCACCGACGTCGCCGTCGCCGAGCAGCGCGCGTTCGGCACTCGGATCGCGTTCATTCACCAGGAGGTCTACGTGGGCAACGATCCCACCAAGGGCCTGCGTCCCCAGCTGAAGGCGTTTCACCTGCGCACCGAGCCGTGGCTGTTCGCCATCAACCGCCACGGGGTGATCGTCGCCCGCCTCGAGGGGGCGTTCGGCACGACCGAGCTGCGCGCGGCGCTCCGGGCCGCGCTGCGATGAGCCGTCGACGATGAGCCGTCTGCGATGTGTGGTCGTCGCTGCCGTGGCGGCGACGCTTCCGGCCGCCTGCGGCGGCAGCGGACCGATGACCGTCAGCGTCCCCAAGGTCGCCCCCGCCCAGACGTTCTCGCTCGGCGCGTTTGCGCCCACCGGCCGGATCGCCGCCCACCGCCCGACGACGATGTCGTTCGACATCCGGACGCCATCCGGACGTCCCCTGACCCGCTATAAGACCGGGCCGGGTCCCCATACGGGCGTGCACCTGATCATCGTCCGCGACGACCTGGCCTCGATCATCCACGAGCATCCGCCGATCGCGGCCAACGGCATGCTGCACCAGCGGGTCACGTTCCCGACCCCGGGGCCCTATCACGTGCTCGTCGACGCCTATCCCGACGTCGCCGGGGAGCCGCCGAACTTCCAGCTGACGCGGACGGTCGATGTGGCCGGCGCCTACCACCCGGCCAGGCTGCCGCCGTTCCGCGCCGACGAGGTGATCGACGGTTACCACTTCCACATGCACGCGCCGAGGTCAGGCCCGACGATCCACGCCATCCAGGCGCAGTTCATGCACGTCGACGTGACCGGTCCCGACGGCCGGCCGGTCCACTTCACGCCCTGGTTCGGCGCGCTTGCCCACGCGATCTTCTTCCGCGAAGGCTCGCTGGATTACTTCCACACGCATGTGTGCGCGCCCGACGCGCCCAACTGCGGGTCGCTGCCGGGGGTCGCCGCCTCGCGCGTCAGCGGGCGCGCCACGGCGCCGGGAAAGATCACGCTCGGCGTCCTGTTACCGGTGCCGGGCACGTGGCGTCTGTTCGTGCAGCTCAAGCAGCACGGGCGCATCATCACCGCGCCGTTCACGCTGCGCGTTCACTAAAGCCATCGTCTGTCTTAAAGGTGGCCTAAGCAAGCCGCCGCTATGCTCATTTTCCGCGGTGTCCGGGTACTGCTGGACGCTGATCGTTTCATCGCATGGCCTCTCGCAAAGCACAAAAGGAAGCCGCCCGCGAGCGGCGGCTCGCCGAGGAGCGGGTCCGCGCCGAGCGCGACCGGCGCACCCGCCGCATGCGCATGGTCGGCGGCGTCGTCGTCGTGGCGATCGCGGTCGTGGCGGTGGCGATCGCCATCTCGAGCGGCGGCTCGAGCTCGGCGAAGGTCGTGACGCCCAACAGCCCGGCGGCCAAGAAGGCCCAGGCGTCGGTCAACGCGCTGCTGCAGGGCATCCCCCAGCAGGGCAACACATTGGGCTCGCCCAACGCCAAGGTGACGATCACCGAATACGGCGACCTCGTCTGCCCGGTCTGCAAGACGTTCGCGCTCGGCGCCGAGAACCAGCTGATCTCCAACGAGGTCCGCTCGGGCAAGGCCAAGATCGTCTACAAGTCGCTCGAGACCGCGTCGTCGACCGCCAACCCCACGATGTTCGTCCCCAGTCAAGCCGCCGCACTGGCCGCGGGCGAGCAGAAGCTCGGCTGGAACTACATCGAGCTCTTCTACCACGAGCAGGGCGACGAGACGACGAGCTACGTCAACGACAACTTCCTCGCCGGCCTGGCCAAGCAGGTCTCCGGGCTCAACTACAACCAGTGGAGCTCCACCCGGCAATCCTCGTCGCTGTCCGCGCAGGTCACCAAGGACATGCAGGCCGCTCAGTCAGCGGGCTACTCGAGCACCCCGACGCTGATCGTCACCGGTCCCAAGAGCCAGGCCCGGCCAATCGTAGGCTCGGCCGACTATGCGTCGCTGCAGTCGGCGATCAAGTCGGTGTCGTGAGTCTAAGATCCGCCGGGGGATGCTGGTCCTGTCGGTGATCGGCCTCGGTGTGGCCATCTATCTGACCTACGTCCACTACTCGGGCACCAAGCCCGCCTGCACGGCCGGCGCGTCGTGCATCAAGGTCCAGACGTCCCAGTGGTCCAAACTGGCCGGGGTCCCGGTGGCGCTGATCGGCCTGATCGGCTACATCGCGATCCTCGGCAGCCTGCTCGCCCCCGACCGCGAGGAGAGCCGTCTGGCCACGCTCGGGCTGACCCTGATCGGCTTTCTCTTCAGCGGCTATCTGACCTACCGCGAGCTGTTCTCGATCCACGCCATCTGCGAGTGGTGCGCATCGAGCGCCGTGATCCTGACGATCCTGCTCATCTGCGCGGTGATCCGTTACGTGATCACCGACGACTCCGCCGCCGTGTCGTCGGTGGCATCTGCGTCCCCGCGCGCGACCGCCACACGCGCCTAGCGGTCACGCCGTCCGCGGCCGGGCCCATCATGCGGGCGTGAGCTGGCGCACCACGCGAGTCTCCGGACAGCAGGCCCAGGCCAACCGCCAGGTCGCGGTCGTCGACCTCGGGTCCAACTCGTGGCGCCTTGTCGTCTTCACCTACGGGGCGGGTGGGGCCGGGTTATGGTGGAAGCTCACCGACGAGCTGTATGAGACGGTGCGGATCGGCGCCGGCCTGGCGTCGTCGGGCCGGCTGAGCGAGGAGGCGATGCGGCGGGGCTCCGAGACGCTCCAGGTGTTCGCCCGCTTCTGTCGCGCGAACCGGATCGAGCCCCCCGACGTGCACGTCGTGGCCACGAGCGCGATCCGCGACGCCGCCAACGGCCAGGCGTTCCTCGACGAGGCCCACCGCGAGACGGGGCTGGAGATCGAGGTGCTCGACGCACGAGCGGAGGCCTACTTCGGGTACGTGGCGGCGGTCAACACGACCACGCTGGACGACGGCGTGGTGCTCGACATCGGCGGCGGCAGCATGCAGCTGACCGCCGTGCGCGACCGCCTCAACGGGCCGACGGTCTCGTTCCCGCTGGGCGCGGTACGGGTCACCGAGGAGCTGTTGCCGGGCACCGGCCCGGTGAAGCGCAAGCAGCTCGCCCGCGTGCGCTCGCGCGTGGAGGAGTCGCTCGCCGGCGTCGATTGGCTGGCCGGCTCGGGTGCTCGCCTGGTCGGGATCGGCGGGGCGGTGCGCAACCTGGCGGCCGCCGCCCAGCACGTCGACGGCCCCATCGACCTCGGCGTACAGGGCTTCGTGATCACCCCGGCGATGCTCGAGCACCTCGTGGAGACGCTGGCGGCACTGCCCAGCGAGGAGCGCGGCTCGGTGCCGGGAATCAAGTTCGGCCGCGGCGACATCATCCTCGCCTCCGCGGTCGTCCTGGACACGGTCGTGGCCGCCGGTGGCTTTGACGGCATCGAGGCGACCGAGGCCGGCCTGCGCGAGGGCGTGTTCCTGGCGCGCACGCTGCTCGCCGGGTCCGACCCGCTGATCGACGACGTGCGGGCGCGGCGGTGCGCAACCTGGCGATCCAGTACGAGTCCGACCTGCGCCACGTCGAGCACGTCGCGCTGCTGTCGCTGCAGATGTTCGACTCGCTCGTCGCCAGCGGCCTGTTTCTGCCGCGTGCCGGAGAGCGCGAGCTGCTGTGGGCGGCCTCGATGCTGCACGACGTCGGCATGACGATCTCCTATGACGACCACCACAAGCACTCGCGCTATCTGATCGAGTCCGCCGAGTTGCCGGGGTTCGATCCGCGCGAGCGCGCGCTCATCGCCCAGATCACCCGCTATCACCGCAAGGGCATGCCCAAGCTGGGCGCCATCGCCTCCGTGACCCGCGCCGACGACGAGGAGCTGCTGGACCGCTGCGCCGTGATCCTGCGCCTCGCCGAGCATCTGGAGCGCGGGCGCGACCAGTCGGTGTCCGAGGCCCGGCTGCACACCAATGGGGAGGGGGTCGATCTGCACCTGAAGGCCGGCGGGGACCTGACGCTGCCGCGGTGGAGCGTCGAGCGCTACGGCGACGGCGAGGCGTTCGAGCGCGTCTTCCATCGGCGGCTGCTGATCGACTGATCTCTTTTACAACCGCGTCACCTCGCGTGTCCCGGGCGGATATATGGTGGCGCTCGATGAGGCGTTTGCCAACGCGGCGTACAGTGTGGGCATGCTCTGGCTCCTGCGCCACGCCGAGGCAGCTGACGGCGTTCCCGACGACGAGCGCCCATTGACCGACCGCGGGGTCCGCCAGGCCGAGGCGGCCGGGCGCGCTCTGGAGACGCTCGGCGCCACCCTCGCCGCGTGCCTGTCCAGCCCGAAGCTCCGGGCGCTGCAGACCGCGCAGCTCGCGTGTGCGCCGCTCGGCGTCGAGGTGACCGTCGACCGGCGGCTGGCCGGCGAGCCGTTCGAGGTCGACGACCTGACCGCCGGGCTCGACGACGTGCTGCTCGTCGGCCACGACCCGTCCTTCAGCCTCACGCTCCACGACCTCACCGGCGCCCAGGCGCGGATGAAGAAGGGCGGCCTGGCGGGAATCCACAAGGGCGAGCTCGTCGTGCTTCTGCGCCCGTCGGAGCTGAGCGCGATCGCCGGACAGAGGGTGGCCTGAGCACGTGGCCGACCAGATCGCCGAGGAGGTCGCCGAGGGCCCTGCCCGCGACGGGACCATCGCCACCGACGCCACCGGTTCGCCGGACCTCCGCGATCCCGACCTCTATGTCAACCGCGAGCTGTCGTGGCTTGACTTCAACGACCGGGTCCTGCAGCTGGCCGAGGACGAGTCCATCCCGCTGATCGAGCGGCTGAAGTTCCTGTCGATCTTCGTCACCAACCTCGACGAGTTCTTCATGATCCGCGTCGCCGGCGTCCACGACCAGGTCGACGCCCGGATCGACGCCCGCGGTCCCGACGGGCTGTCGCCGACCGAGGTGCTGCGGGGAATCCACGACACGGTGCGCGCGCAGGATCGCCGTCACGCGCGCCAGCTCACGCAGAACGTGATGCCCGAGCTCGCCGAGCAGGGAATCCGGATCGTCACCTGCGACGAGTCCGGCGCGCCGCAGGAGGTGATCGAGAAGACCTTCCGCGAGCAGATCTTCCCCGTGCTCACGCCCCTGGCGGTCGGGGCCGGGCGACCGTTCCCGTACATCTCCAATTTGTCTCTGAGCCTGATCGTGCGTCTGCACGACCCGGACTCCGACCACGACGCCTTCGCCCGGGTCAAGGTGCCCAAGGAGGTGCTGCCGCGGTTCGTGGAGATCTCCAGGGACACCTTCATCCCGCTCGAGAACGTCATCGCCTCCAACCTCGACACGCTGTTCCCGGGCATGAAGATCCTCAGCTACGACCTCTTCCGGGTCACCCGCGACGCCGATTTCGAGGTCTCCGACGAGGCCGACGACCTGCTGCAGGCAGTCGAGGACGAGCTGCGGCGCCGGCGCTTCGGGGAGGTCGTGCGCCTCGAGGTCGGCGCCAACATGGACCCGGCGCTCCGGACCCGGCTGATCGAATGGCTCGACGTCGACGAGATCCAGGTCTACGACGTCGACGGGCTGCTCGATCTCGGCGATCTGATGGAGATCGCGTCGGTCAAGGACCGTCCGGATCTGCGCTGGCCTAGCTGGACTCCGGTGACCCAGCCCGGGCTCGTCACCGCGCCCGGCAATGGGGACGCCCAGCCCGACCTGTTCGCGATGATGCGCGCCTCCGACGTCCTCGTCCACTATCCCTACCAGTCGTTCACGTCGAGTGTCGAGCGTTTCGTCAAGCAGGCCGTCGACGACCCGAACGTGCTGGCGATCAAGATGACCGTGTACCGCACCTCGGACGACTCGGCGCTCGTCCCGTCGCTGATCGCCGCCGCCGAGAAGGGCAAGCAGGCCGTGTGCCTGGTCGAGCTCAAGGCGCGCTTCGACGAGCGCCTGAACATCCGCTGGTCACGAGCGCTCGAGGAGGCGGGCGCCCACGTCGTCCACGGTATCCCGGGGCTGAAGACCCACGCCAAGGCGATCCTCGTCGTGCGCCGCGAGCGGGGCTCGGTGCGCCATTACGTGATGATCGGCACCGGCAACTTCCACGCCAAGAACGCACGCCTGTACGAGGACTTCGGGTTCTTCACCACCGACCCGGAGATCGGCGAGGAAGTCGCCAGCCTGTTCAACACGCTCACCGGCTACGGCCACCCCGAGCATCACGGCAAGACGCTCGTGGCGCCGACCTGGATGCGCGAGCCGCTGATCGAGCAGATCGAGCAGACCGTCCGCGCATACGAGACGGGCGACGAGGCCCGCATCGTGCTCAAGATGAACTCGCTCGTCGACCAGAAGATCATCGAGGCGCTCTACCGTGCGTCGATGGCGGGTGTCCCGATCGAGCTCAACGTGCGCGGGATCTGCTGCCTTCTGCCCGGCATCCCGGGCGTCTCGGAGACGATCGAGGTCGTGTCGGTCGTCGGGCGATTCCTCGAGCACTCGCGCGTCTACTCGTTCCATCGTGGTGACGAGCACGTCTACTACATCGGCTCGGCCGACCTCATGCCCCGCAACCTGGACACCCGCGTCGAGCTGTTGACCCCGATCGAGCGCCCGGAGCTGCAGGCTGAGCTGGAGGACACACTCGAGCGCTGCCTGCACGACGACACGTACGCATGGACGCTCGGTCCCGACGGCTCGTGGGCGCGACGGCAGGGACGGACGCGGTCCGTCCACACCGAGCTGATGGAGCGGACCCTGGCCTTGACCGCGGCCAGCGCTCCCGGCTGACGTCAACCCGTACTCTTCCGCCGCGTGCACAGTGAGCTTTTGCTGGTGGTGGTCGTCGTCGCCGCCCTGGCCTTCGATTTCACCAACGGCTTCCACGACACGGCCAACGTCGTGGCGTCGGCGATCTCGACCCGGGCGCTGGCGCCGCGCACGGCGATCGCGCTCGCCTCGATCCTGAACTTCGCCGGCGCGCTCGTCTCGCTCAAGGTGGCGGCCACGATCGCCACCGGGATCATCAACGCCGGGCAGGTGACCGAGACGATCGCCTTCGCCGGGCTGCTCGGGGCGATCGCCTGGAACCTGATCACGTGGATGTACGGCCTCCCGTCGAGCTCGTCGCACGCCCTGATCGGCGGCGTGATCGGCGCGATGCTGGCCGCCGTCGGAAGCGGTGGCGTCAAGGGCAGCGGGGTGCTCGACAAGGTCGTGGTTCCGGCCCTGATCGCGCCCGTCACCGCGTTCATCGTGTCCGGGATCCTGATCATCCTCATCTATCGGATCTTCGGCCGGCGCCGACCGGGTCCGGTGACCCGCGGCTTCCGCCTCGGGGAGATCGTCACCAGCGCGGTGCTGGCGTTCGCCCACGGGACCAATGACGCCCAGAAGACGATGGGCGTGATCACGCTCGCGCTCGTCGCCCATGGCTCGCTCAGTGCCCATCACGTCCACGTCCCCACCTGGGTCGTCATCTGCTCGGCGACGGCGATCTCGCTGGGGACCTACGCCGGCGGCTGGCGGATCATCCGCACGGTCGGCAGCCGGATCATCAAGATGGACCCCGCGCAGGGATTCGCCGCCCAGGGGACCGGGGCCGCGGTCATCCTGATCTCCTCACACCTCGGCTATCCCCTCTCCTCCACGCACGTCATCTCCGGCGGCGTGATGGGGGCGGGTGCCGGCAAGCGCCTGTCGGCGGTTCGGTGGGGGGTGGCCGGCTCGATCGCCGCCGCCTGGGTGATCACGCTGCCGATCGCGGGCCTGTTCGGCGCTCTGGCGTACGGGATCGCATCGGCGTTCGGCTCGGGCCCGGCCGGTCCGGTGGTGATGACGGTGGTCGCGGCGGGGGCGCTCGCCGTGGCGCTCGCGGCCCGCCGCCGTCGATGGGCGGAGGCCGCGAGCGCCTGAGTCGGCACAGCTCGTGTACGTCCGGCGGTCGGCTGCTCAGCCGCCGTTCTGGGCCTGCGCGGGCCGGTCGCCGAGCTTGACGTGGACCTGCTTGTTCTGGCCCTGGCGCTTGATCGTCATCGTGATCGTCGTGCCCGGCGAGTACGTGTCCAGCGTGGCGATCAGCTGGTCGGTGGTGGTGACGGCCTTGCCGTTGACGGCGGTGACGACGTCACCGGGCTGCAGTCCGGCAGTCGTGGCCGGGCTGTTCGGCTGGACGGTCCCGATCTGGGCGCCGCCGGAGGAGCTGTTGCGCAGCGCGACCCCCACGTACGGGTGCTTGATCGGGCTGCCGGAGACGATCCCGTCGGCGATCCGCTTGACCGCGTTGGACGGAATCGCGAAGCCGACACCGGAGCTCGAGCCCTCTCCGCCGGCCGTCGAGTTGTTGGTCTCGATCTGGTCGTTGAGGCCGAGCACGTGCCCGGAGGCGTCCAGCAGCGGGCCGCCCGAGTTGCCGGGGTTGATCGCCGCGTCGGTCTGGATCGCGTTGGGGATCGTGTAGCCGTTGGGGGCCTGGATGCTGCGGCCGGTCTGGCTGACGATGCCCGACGTGGTCGTCTCGGGCAGGCTGAACGGGCTGCCGATGGCGACCACCGGGTCGCCGACCTGAGCGGTGTCGGAGTTGGCCAGCGCGATCGGATGAAGCTCGGAGGCCGGCGCGTCGATGTGGATCACGCCGACGTCGGTCGAAGCGTCGGTGCCCAGCACCTTGGCCGGATACGACTTGCCGTTGGAGAGGTTGACCTTGACCGAGGTGGCCCCCGAGACGACGTGCTCGTCGGTCAGGATGTCGCCCTTGGTGTCATACACGACCCCCGCGCCCTCGGCCTGGCTCTTCTGGGAGCCCCCGCCGAACAGCGACTGGCCCTGTCCGCCGTTGGTCGTGACGAGAATGTCGACAACGCCCGGGCTGTCGCTCTTGTAGATCTGGTTGATGCTCATCCCGCTGCCGCTGCTGAAGGCGGTCGGAACGGCACGCGTGCTCGATTGCACGACGGTCGTCGTCACGTTTCGAGTCGAGCTTCCGTGGCCGCTGGCGATGACCAGCGCGATAACTCCCCCCGCGACGGCGCCCCCGATGATGGGAATCCATCGGCTGAGTTTGCGCATGGTTGAACTTTCTCTCCTAAGTTGAGGTCAGAGCTGGCGTTTCCTGTATCAATGGCACCAGGCTCCAGTGTGAAAGCTTTCAGAGTTGGACAAGAAGTCCGTAAGACCAGGGTAGGACGGATTCACCGCCGGCGAGCCAGGCTCCGGTGCAGGCGCTCCGCCTCGCCTGCCGCCAACCGGTCGGACGTCAGCCGCAATGGGGACCGAATCTCACCCCCGCCCGCTTCGAGCAGCGGCGGGCCGGCGGCCGGCTTCATCCCTCGTTGGCGAGCTCCACGAAATAGTCCAGGGCGGCGGGGTTGGCCAGCGACTCGCGGGACGCGGCCTGATCCACCGGGGTGCCGCTGAGGATGCGCTTGACCGGAACCTCGAGGATTTTTCCCGACAGCGTGCGAGGGACCTCGGCGATCTGGCGGATCTCGTTGGGGACGTGGCGCGGCGAGCAGTCCTCGCGCACCCGCCGGCGGATCTCGGAGACGAGCTCGTCGTCCAATTCCACGCCATCGCGCAGGACGACGAACAGCGGCATCCACCCGTCCGTCCCCTCCCGCGGGAGGTCGACGACGAGCGCGTCGACCACCTCCTCGACGTCGAGCACCGCGCGGTAGATCTCGCTCGTGCCCATGCGCACGCCGCCGCGGTTGATCGTCGAGTCAGACCGGCCGGAGATGATCGCCGTCCCGCGGGGGGTGATCTCGATCCAGTCACCGTGGCGCCAGACGCCCGGGTACATCTCGAAGTAGGACTCCCGCAACCGCGAGCCGTCGTCGTCGCCCCAGAAGTAGATCGGCATCGTCGGCATCGGCGCCGCGATCACGAGCTCGCCGACCTCGCCGACCAGCGCGTTGCCGTCGGGGTCCCAGGACTGCACGTCGGCGCCGAGCGCCCGGCCCTGCAGCTCACCGAGGTACACGGGGAGGACCGGCACCCCGCCCACGAACGCCGTGCACATGTCGGTGCCGCCCGAGGTGGAGAACAGCCACGTATCGGCGCCGACCTTGTCATACACCCACTGAAAGCCCTCGGGCAACAGCGGCGAGCCCGTCGAGCCGACGGCCCGCAGCGCGCTCAGGTCCCGGCCACCGCCCGCCGGATCCACCTCGCCCTTCATGCACGAGGCGATGAACGCCGCGCTCGTCCCGAACGTCGTCATCTCGGAGTCGGCGGCCAGATCCCACAGCGCATCGAGCGACGGATAGCCAGGGTTGCCGTCGAACAGCACGATCGCGGCGTCGGTCAAGAGCACCCCGACGAGGAAGTTCCACATCATCCAGCCGGTCGTCGAGAACCAGAACACGCGATCGCCCGCCCGGGCGTCGAGCTGCAGGTGCATCGCCTTGAGCTGCTCGATCAGGATCCCGCCCTGTCCGTGGACGATCGGCTTGGGCAATCCGGTCGTGCCCGAGCTGTAGAGGACCCACAGCGGGTGGTCGAAAGGCAGCTCCGCGAACGACAGATCGGCGTCCTCCGGGCCCAGGAAGCCGTCCTCCCATCCGGACCCATCCAGATATCCGAAGCGCACGGTATGCCCGAGCCCCGGGATCTCCGACGCGATCCGCTCCACGATCTCGCTCCGGTCGAAGTCCTTGCCCCCATACCGGTAGCCGTCGATCGCCAGCAGCACCGTGGGCTCCACCTGCGCGAAGCGATCGATGACGCTGCGCGCGCCGAACTCAGGCGCCGCCGAGGACCACACCGCGCCGATCGACGCGCACGCCAGAAAGCACGCCACCGTCTCGGGGATGTTGGGCATGTAGGCGACGACCCGATCTCCTTGCGAGACACCGAGCGCCCGCAGCCCGTCGGCGACCCGCGCGGTCTCTGACCGCAATCGCCCCCACGTCCACTCCGCCAGCTCCGGCCGGACCTCGGAGCGATGCAGGATCGCCACCGCGTCGTCGTCCTTGCCGCGGAACACGTGCTCGGCGTAAGAGATCTCAGAATCAGGGAACCACTCCGCCCCCGGCATCGAGCGATCGCCGAGCACGACGTCGCCGCCCGAGGAGAAGCGCACGTCGAAGAACTGCACGATCGAGCTCCAGAATGCGTCGAGGTCGTCCGCCGACCACCGCCACAGCTCCTCATAGCAACCGAACGACAACCCGCGCTCGGACTCCAGCCACTCGCTGTAGCGTGTCAACGTCGTGCGCGCCACCCACTCCTGCGACGGCTCCCACAGCACCTGAGGCTCCTCGCTCACCGCGCCAAGTATGAGCCATAGACTCCGCCCGGTGTCGGCTCAGACCACGCTGCTCGCGCCGTTCATCGATACCTATTGATGCGAACGCGTGCCGCAGGTGCCCCGAGGCCCGGCGGGCATGCTCGAGCGGGAGTCTGAGCCCGAGCCGCCGCCGGTGCCCCAGGGTGCGGGACCATTGGCCCGCGGACGACGAGGCGCACATTCGTCGTCGCCGGCTGATGTCGCGAAACGGTGAGCCCGACAGGGCGCGGGGATGCCTCTGTCAAGCTGACCATCGCCTCGCCTTGGATGACACCCAGCGCGACATGAGAGGAGCTGAAGCTTGCGACCGTCAGCTCCGCGTAAGAGGACGCTGAGGATCAACTGAACAGCCGTCAGACGGACGTAGCCCGCCCCTCCGCGCCATCGACGGATACAGTGAGCCTGCCGTGACGGATGCCGAGCTGATCGCCCGCTGCCGCGACGGCGACCAGAGCGCCTGGGAGGCGCTGGTGCGCCGGCACTCCGCATTGGTGGCGGCGATCGTCCGTGGAGGTTTTCGGCTGTCGCCCGCCGACGCCGAGGATGTCTTCCAGGAGGTCTTCACTCGTCTGTACGTCCGTCTGGGCAGCATCCGGGAGGGCGACGCTGTCCGTGGCTGGATCGCCCAGGTGGCCCGCAACGCCGCCCTGGACCAGATCCGGCGCAGCGGCCGCGAGGTCGTCACCGGTGAGCCGCTGGGCGAGGCCGCGTTCGACGAGCCGCTGCGCAGCGTCGAGGAGGCGCTGAGCGTGCGCGCGGCGCTGGCGCAGCTGCCCGCCCACCAGCAGGAGATCCTCGACCGCTTCTTCGCCCGCGACGAGAGCTACGACACGATCGGGGCCGAGCTGGGCATCCCCCCGGGGACGATCGCCAGCCGGATCTCGCGGGCGCTGGCCGCGCTGCGCGTCGCCTGGGAGGCGGCCGAGGGAAGATCTCACCCCGCCGGAGCGTCTACCAAGTAGATGGACGATCCCGTTCTCCCCGAGGCTGCCCTGGCCGACGCGCTCAAGCTGACGGCGGACGCCCCCGCGGCGTGGATCGAAGCCGCCGTGCTCATCCCCTCGACGGTCGGCGACCTGTCGGCGATCGAACGGCTTGCGTCCGACGCCGAATTTCGGGCGCGCTTCCGGGATGACCCGAGCGCGGCGGTGACCGCGGCGGGACTGACCCCCACCGCCCCCCTCCTCGCCGCTCTGCGCGATCACCTCGACCGCTGAGCCGGCGCCGTCAGCCGCCATGGGGACGCTCCCGAGCGCGGCGGCATTCCGACTCGGCCGTCTGCACGAGCGCCCGCGCCCGCCCCCGCCGCGTGTCGCTGGGGGTCAGCGCGAGGTTGATGTCGACCAGCGACGCCGCCGCCCGGGCGGC
>CAVYMP010000009.1:0-321085 GCA_963769565.1 uncultured Solirubrobacteraceae bacterium | reverse complement strand
CCCGACGCGGACGGAGGCCACGCACACCATCAGCTCGGGTCCGAGCACCCCGACGTAGCGCGATGCCTTCAGCGGGCGCATCCCGAGTCCGACGGCATCGGGGCCGGGGGGAAGCGCCAGGCAGCCAGTCCGGCGGCCGGGGAGCGCCGAAGATTCGCGATAGGGAGGGTGGCATCGAGCTGTCGGCATCGCTATCGTGCAGCTCTGACCGACCAGTCAATCGGCAGAGATTTCCGGGTGCGCGCGGGCGCATCCACTGAATGAACCGACGACACCGATCGTAACCTCGAGACCGCCGCCGCCTGTACGCCAGGCCGCGGCGCTGGGGGCCGAGCTCGTCGCCCTACCGGAGACGTGGACGGTGCTCGGGGGCCGCGACGTGATCCGGGCGGGGGTCCAGCTCGACGGTGAGGCGATCACGTGGGCGCGGTCGATCGCCGCCGAGCTCGGCATCGACCTGCTCGCCGGATCGCTGTTCGAGCGCGGCGCCACGCCGAGAAGGGCTACAACACCAGCGTCCACGTCGGGCCTGACGGCGGCTGCGGGCCGTCTATCGCAAGATCCACCTGTTCGACGTCACCGTCGACGGGACCAACTACGGCGAGGCCGCCACCCAGGAGGCCGGCGAGGAGATCGTCGTCTCGACGCTGGCGTCGGGGCTCACCCTCGGCATGACGGTCTGTTACGACCTGCGCTTTCCCGAGCTGTATCGGATCCTCACCCTCCGCGGGGCCGAGGTGATCGCCGTGCCGGCGGCGTTCACGCTGACGACGACGCGCGACCACTGGGAGGTGCTGGTGCGGGCGCGCGCGATCGAGAACCAGGTGTTCATGCTCGCCCCCAACCAGATCGGCAGCCATCCCGGCGGTCTGCGCTCCGGCGGGCGCTCGCTGATCGTCGACCCGTGGGGTGTGGTCCTTGCCGGCGCGCCGGACGGCGAGACCGCGATCGTCGCCGACCTCGATCCCGAGGGCCTGCGCGAGGTGCGCCGCCGGCTGCCGGCGCTCACCCACCGCCGGCCCGCGGCCTACCGGTGGGGCGACGATGACGACCGCCGCCGCCGAGAAGCGCCGCGTGATCCTCGACGCCGCCGTGCGGGTGTTCGCGCGCCAGGGGTTTCACACCTGCCGCGTGTCGGACATCGCCGATGAGGCGGGCGTCGCCTACGGGCTCGTCTACCACTACTTCTCCTCCAAGGAGCAGATCCTCGACACGCTGTTCCTCGAGCGCTGGGACGTGATGCTGCAGGCGATCGCCGACGCCGACGCCTCCGGGCGGCCCCCGCGCGAGAAGCTGTACGCGATCGCCTCGTTCATCATCGACTCCTACCGCCACGACCCGGAGCTGATGAAGGTGATCATCGTCGAGGTGACGCGCGCGGCCAACACGTTCGGGCTCACCCACCTGGAGAAGATCCGCGACGCCTACGCGGGAATCGCTGCGATCGTCGCCCGCGCCCAGGCCGACGGGGAGTTCCGCTCCGAGATCACCCCGGAGTTCGCCGCCCAGGCGTTCTACGGGGCCGTCGAGCAGGTCCTCACCGGCTGGATCTTCGACTCGGTGACCGTCGGCCAGGCCGAGCTCGACCGCGCCAAGTCGATGATCGTGGAGACGATCTGCTCGGGTCTGGAGCAACGCGCCCGCACAGCACCGGACGAGTCTGCTTGAATCCCCGGCCATGACGGAGAGCCCTCTGGTTAAACGCCTGCTGTGGTCGGGGGTCGTGGCGGGCATCGGCGCGCTCGCGAGTCTCGTGTCAACGCGGGTGGCCGCGATGATCTGGATGCGCGTGTTCGGCGAAGAGCCCCCTGAGTGACCGACCATCCGCAGAGTGGGCCGCCCGAACGGGCGGATGCCGGATCCGAGCCGGCCGGCGACGTGCCCGCCGCCCTCGGGCCCGACGCGCCGACTGACGTCTCACCGGTTGCGCCACCGCCTCCGCCGCCGGCGATCGCCGCCGTCTGCGCCCGCCGCCGGTGCCCCCGGTGTCCGAGCTGGCGGCCCGAGGACGACCTCTCATCCGGCGGCCCGGCCGCCGTGGCGGCCGAGCGTCCGGAGCTCGCCGTCGGCGCCGCCTTCGCCGGCGGCCTCGTGCTCGCCCTGATCCTCAAGCGCCTTGCCCGCTGAGCCCCCCAACCAGTCCGAAAGCTTCGCCGCGGCCATCACCGAGGTCTCGGAGAAGATGGCTGTGCTCGTCCGCGAGGAGGTCGAGCTCGCCAAGGCCGAGGTCGTCACCAAGGTCTCGAGCCTGGCGCGCGGCGCCGTGGCGGTCGCTGTCGGCGCCGTGTTCGGCGTCTTCGCCCTGATCTTCGTGCTGCTGACGATCGCGTGGGCGATCAACGAGGCGACCGGCCACCTGTGGCTCGGCATGGCGATCGTGATGGTGCTGCTGCTCGCTCTCACCGCATTCGCGTTCCTGTTCGCCTGGCGCAAGCTGAAGGTCGGAGCCCCGACACCGAAGATGGCGATCGACGAGGCCAAGAAGATCCGCGCGACCGTTAAGCCGGGACCGGGCGCCTGATGGCGACGCGCAGCCCCGAGGAGATCCGCAACTCGATCGAGCGCAACCGCAAGGAGCTCGGCACGGCGGTCGAGCACCTGCGGGTCGAGGTCGTCAAGCTCACCGACTGGCGCGAGCAGCTGCGCCGGGCCGAGCCGCAGGTGCTGATCGGCGCCGGGCGTCGCGGGGTTCGTGATCGGTGGCGGCATCGCCGCGCTGGGCGCGCTGACGTTCGGGCGCAAGAAGCGCCGCCGGCAGCGCCTCCTCGGCAGCTGACGTCAGCTCAGGTAGGAGCTCGGCAGCCCGCCGGCGCCGAGCAGACCGGGGCCGACGTGAGTGCCGATGACCGGCCCGATCTCCGAGATCACCCGCGGCGGCACGCCGAAGATCTCCGTGGCGCGGGCGGCCAGCTCCTGGGCCTGGTCGGGAGCCTGGATGTGCTGGACCATGTAGGCGTCGGCGCCGTCCTCGGCGCGGCTGCGCAGCAGGTCGACCATGCGCTCGAACGCGCGCTTCGAGGTCCGCACGCGCTCGACGGGCGTGATCTCGGATTCGACGGTGAGGATCGGCTTGATCCGCAGCGCCGATCCCAGCCATGCCTGCGCGCCGGCGATCCGGCCCCCGCGGCGCAGGTACTCCAGCGTGTCGAGGGCGAACCACATCTTCAGCGCCGAGCGCGCCTCCCGGGCCCGCTCGGCCACGGTCGCGCCGTCCGCGCCCCCGCGCGCCGCCGCGGCCGCGGCCAGCGCGACGAGCCCCTCGCCGCCGCACGCCGATGCCGAGTCGACGACGTGCACGCTGCCGGCTCGCTCGCCGAGCTGTTCGCGCGCCTGCTCGGCCGAGCGCACGGTGCCGGACATGCCCCCGGCGAGGTGCACGGAGACGATCTCGTGCCCGGCGTTCAGCAGCGGCTCGTACACCGCCAGGAAATCGCCGATCGAGGGCTGCGAGGTGCTCGGCAGCTCCGGAGCGTCCTCTGAGCCGCTCGTAGTAGGCGTCGTAGTCGGAGATCTCCGACTCCCGCTGATCGCCCTCGGGCCAGCGGACGTACAGGCTGACCTGATGGATCCCCTCGGCCGCCGCCAGATCGGCGGGCAGGTAGTGGCAGGTGTCCGAGACGACGGCGACGCTCATGAGCGCGGCACCCTACCGGGCGCAGCGGCCCGCGCGTGGTGAGCGCCCGTCAGGCCGCCGGATCGCGACGGCGGGTCACACCCCACGCCACCTCCATCGGCGCTACGCGGCGTCAGCAAGCAGCGGCAGTCCGCGGAGCGCCCGGCGCGCGCCGGCGCCGCCGAGTCCGACGGCGGCCAGCATCAGCACCATGGCGACCACGAGCTGGGGGACGAACGCCGAACTGTGGGTGCCGACTGATCCGGTGAGCGCGTCCGGGGCGACGGTGGCGACCGACACCCACCAGACAGCGGTCGCCGCTGCCATCACGCCGAGCGCCGCCGCCACGGCGGTGGCCAGCCGCGCCTCGAGGCGCAGCAGCGAGGCGGCGCAGCGTCAGGCGCGCGGCTGTGCGGGTGGCGGCCAGCGTCCAGCGCGCCGAGCGTGCCGGCGCCGAGCAGCGCCCAGACGGTGGCGACGAGCGCGTAGGCGGCGTCGTGACCCTGACGGTCACGCGTGCTCAGGCCATGTGCCCAGGCGACGAGGCCGACGGTCGCGGCGACGAACACCGCGGTGATCGCTGCTGCCCGCGTCACGGGCCGGCCGAGCCGTGTCCAGCCGCCGGCGCCGCAGAAAACGCCCCAGCGCCGGGAGCGTCAGCGCGATGCCGGCGACCACGATCACGGCGGCGGCGATCGCCACGCCGATCAGGCTGCCGAAGGCGACCGTCGCCGCGGTGTGGCTTCCGCTGGGCAGCGCGTGGCGCCAGTGCTCGGATGTCTTCTGCACGATCGTCCCGGCGACCACGAACAGGGCCCACGCCCACAGTACGAGGCTCGCTCCCCCGCGGACGCGGGCGTCCGCGGAGTCACCGCCGAGGCCCGCGGCGCGCAGCCGCTCGCGCCCGCCGGAGACCGCGACGTCGGCGCGGATCCGCCACGGCACCCGCTGTGGGCCGCTCATGTCGAGGATCAGCGCCTCGAGCTCATCGCCGTAGCGCAGCCGCCAGCTTCGCGGGTACAGGCGCAGCAGTCGCGTCGTCGTCCGCGCCGGGTTCATGCCGCGCTCCCGGTCGGGGAGAGGCCGGTCGCCGGGCGCCGGGCCAGCCGGGCCGATCCCTCGTCGACGATCGCCCGCAGTCCGTCGAGGGCTACGCGCAGCGCCTCGGCGCCGGCGAGACTGAGGCGATATGGCCGGCGGCGGCCGGAGTCGCCGACGGCCTCGATCAGGCCGCGCTCCTCGAGCCGGCCGATCGCTCCGTAGAGGGTGCCCGGCCCGAGCCGGACGCCGGCGAACTCCTCGATGTCCTGGAGCAGGGCATAGCCGTGTTTCTCGCCCGCGGCGAGGCTGGTGAGGATGAGGATGGGCGGGTCGTTGGAGCGACCCGCCGTCGCCTCATCGCTGCGTGATCGGGTGGTCATGCGGCCACAATACTACGTGCTACGTAATAACGCAAGACGTAGTAGACCGCCACCTCCACAGGAGGATTCTCACCGAAGGGTTAGCGATCCCTGAACCCCGCTGACGACACTTCAGACCCGTGACCGGCCAAGCCGAGCGGCCCGTGTCCCCGTCGGCGCGTCGTCGTCCGCGGGCTCGCAGCTGGGCGGCAGGCGGAACAGAGGGCAATGAGCGACTGACCACGCTCACCGGGCTGCTGCTGATCGTCCTCCTGGCCGTCCTCGGTGTGACGATCATCCGGATCGGCCAGCTGCTGTGGCTGCATCTGTTTCTCGGCCTCGTCCTGATCGGGCCGCTCGCGCTGAAGCTGGCGAGCACCGGCTACCGCTTCGTCCGCTACTACACGCACGATGCGGCCTACCGCCGCAAGGGGCCGCCGCCGCCCGCGCTCCGCGTCCTCGCACCGCTGGTCGTCGTGTTCACGGTGCTCGTGTTCGCCACGGGGGTGGCCCTCCTGCTGCTGGGCCAGGGCTCGCGCGACCCGCTCGTGCTGGTGCACAAGGTCACCTTCTTCGTGTGGCTCGCGGTGACGGCGATCCATATTCTCGGACACATGCCGGAGATCCTGCGCGTGCGCTCCCGCGCGCGGACGACGCGCGGCGAGCTCATTCCCGATCAGCCGTTGCCCGGAGGCGGTGGCCGCGGCGCCGCGCTGGGGGCGGGTCTGGTCGTCGGCCTCGTGCTCGCCGTGGCGCTACTCGGCTCGTTCTCCGCCTGGCCCCACTGAACGCCCCCGGGCCGCCAGGCGCAGGGCGATGGTTCCAACAACCCATTTACCCAGGCATGAGAACTCTCATTTCTTGAGGTTTGCAGGCAGCTTTGGCTCGTATGATGGCCGGCGTGGCGCACATCGTCCTGATCGAGGATGAGCCCGGCATCGTGGACTTCGTCAAGCGCGGATTGACCGCCGGCGGTTTTCACGTGGAGGCGGCGCTCGACGGCGACAGCGGCCTCGAGCTGGCGCTCGGAGATCGGGTGTCGCTCGTGGTGCTCGATCTGCATGCTCCCCGGGCGCAGCGGCACCCAGATCCTGGGTGACCTCGCCGAGCGCCGGCCGGGGCTGCCGGTGGTCGTCCTCACCGCCCGCGGTGAGGTCGAGGATCGCGTCAACGGCCTGCATGCCGGCGCGGTCGATTATCTCGTCAAGCCGTTCGCCTTCGCCGAACTTGACGCCCGCATCCGCGCCCAGCTGCGCGCCGCCCGCCAGGCGCCCGCAACGACATTGCGCCGCGCCGGTGTCACGCTTGATCTCCTCTCGCGCCGGGTGACCCACGAAGGGCATCCGGTGCGCCTGACGACCACCGAGTTCGACTTGCTGGCGTACTTCATGCACAACCCCGGCCAGGTGCTCAGCCGCCACCAGATCCAGCGCGCGGTGTGGGGCTATGACCACGATCCCGCGACCAACAACGTCGACGTGTACGTGGGGTACCTGCGTCGCAAGCTGAGCGGGCCCGACCGCGCGCCCGTGCGCATCACCACGCTGCGCTCGCGCGGCTACCGGTTCGAGGACTGACCGTGATCCGGCGCCTGGGCCTGCGCTGGCAGCTGGTGATGTGGGTCAGTGGCGTGCTGCTCGCCGTCAGCGCGATCGTGTTCGTCGTCGTCTACGCGCAGACCGGCAGCGAGTTGCGCTCCCGGGTGGCGGCGGACGTCACCGGGGACGTTCGCCAGCTCACCGACACCGTTCGGACGCTGCGCGCCCCCTCCTCGGCGCAGCTGCTCGCCCGGCTGCGCAGCTATGTGAGCGGCCAGCCCTACAGCGCCAGCTCGGCGCTCCTGTTCGCCGCCATTCCCGGCGAGCCGACGGTCAGCAACCATCCGGAGCTGTTCGGCTCCGAGCGGCCCGACGACGGCGAGAGTACGGCCGAGCAGCAGCACGAGAATGCCCTCGGGCGCGCGGTGCTGGCGGGCCCGGGAGGACCCCGCACGGCCCAGGTTCCCGACGTCGGCGCGGTGCGCCTCGACGAGCGGCTCGTCACCGCCGCGGGCGTTCAGGTTCGCCTGGGGGCCGGCGAGCCGCTGGCCAACGTCACCGGTGCGCAGCGCAGCGTCGCGCGGTCGTTTTTGATCGCCGGGGCGATCGGCCTGGTGCTGGTGCTCGTCGCCTCCTATCTGGCCGGCGCCGTGGTGTCGGCACCGCTGCGCCGGATGGCGCGCGTGGCCGCGCGCGTCGACGACGGCGACCTACATCCTCGGATGCACCCTCCGACCACGGCCGGCCGGGAGATCCACGTGCTCGCCGATTCGTTCAACCACATGCTCGATCGGCTGGCGGCGGCCTTCGCCCAACAGCGCGACTTCGTCGCCGACGCCTCCCACGAGCTGCGTACGCCGCTCACGGTCATCGGCGGTCAGCTGGAGGTGCTCGCCGCCGAGCCGGATCCCTCGCGCGAGGACATCCAGCGGGTGCAGCGCCTGGTCAGCGCCGAGATCGCGCGTACGTCACGGCTGGTCGACGACATGCTCCTGCTGGCCAGCTCTGACCACACCGGCTTTTTGAGGCGCCGCACGATCGATCTGGCGCCGTTCTTGGAGGACCTGTGGTCGGCCACGACCGCCGGCCACGACCGCCGATTCGAGCTGGGGGCGATCCCCGACGGCCGGCTGCAGTGCGATCCCGATCGTCTCGCCCAGGCGCTGCGCAACCTGATCGACAACGCGGTGTCGCACACCGCGGCACCCGACGGGCACGTGTGCCTCGACACCAGCGTCCTGCCCGACGGCGCGGTTCGCTTCACCGTCAGCGACGACGGACCAGGGATCGACGAGGAGCAGCGCGAGCGGATCTTCGACCGGTTCCATCGCACCGATGAGGCCCGGGACCGGGTCGCCGGCGGGGCGGGGCTCGGTCTGGCGATCGTGCGGGCGATCACCCAGGCGCACGGCGGCAGCGTGCGAGCGGCGGCGCCGGTGGTCGCCGGGGCCCGCTTCGAGCTGGACCTCCCCGGGCCGCTGCGGAGGACCGGCGACCGGCGGACCGAGCGGACGGCTGGGCACGCACAGCTCTAACGAAACCCCATTGACAGCGTGCGCGCGGCTGGATATGGTCGCGATTGCAAACGATTGCAGTAGCGCCTTCGAACCGGAGTCGCGGAGGGAGAGAGTGATGGGAGTGATTCGCAGATACGCGGTTGCCGGTATCGCTGTGACGACGATGGGGCTGCTCGCCGCGTGCGGCGGCTCGAGCAGCAGCAGCAGCAGCGGCGGTGGTGGTGGTGGCTCCGGCTCGGGCTCTGGCAAGGGCCCGATCACGATCGGCACCTCGCTCTCGCTGTCGGGCGACTTCGCCGCCGACGGGCAGGCCTTCCAGACGCGGCTATCAGCTGTGGGCCGCCGACCAGAACGCCAAGGGCGGCCTGCTCGGCCACAAGGTCAATCTGCAGGTCCTCTCGGACTCCTCGAGCGCCTCGCAGGTGGTCAGCAACTACCAGAAGCTGATCGGCTCCAACAAGGATCAGCTCGTCTTCGGCCCGTTCTCGACGCTGCTGACCGTGCCGTCGGCGCGGATCGCGGCGCGCTACGGCTACGCCTTCGTCGAGGGCGCGGGGGCCGGTCCGGCCGTGTTCGGGCAGGGCCTCAAGAACGTCTTCTCCGTCCAGATCCCGGTCAAGAACGACCTCGTCAGCACCGCTCAATGGATCGCCTCGCTGCCCGCCGCGCAGCGGCCGAAGACGGCCGCCTACGCGACGGTCGACGACCCGTTCACGCAGCCGCAGATCCCGGTCGCGCAGAAGATCCTCCAGGCGGCGGGCGTCAAGACGGTCCTCTCCAAGGTGTTCCCGGCCGAGGTCACCGACTTCACGCCGATCGCCAGCCAGGTCGCCTCGACGCACGCCGACCTGGTGATGCTCGGCTCGGTCGACGTTCCGACGGTCTCGGCGTTCACGCACGCCTTCATCCAGCAGCACTACAACCCCAAGGGGTTCGTCGCCACCGCCGGACCCGACCAGGGAGCGCAGTTCGTCAAGGCGGTCGGCGCCGGCAACGAGAACGGGATCTTCGTCCCCGGGCCGTGGTTCGGCGGCTTCCAGAAGGCCGACAGCCTGGCCATGGTCAAGGAGTACATCGCCAAGTACGGCGGCACCGCGTCCGACGTCAACGCCGACGTCGCCGAGGCCTACGCCGTCGGTCAGGTCATCGCCCAGGCGGTGCAGGCCACCCACAGCCTCGACAACAGCGAAGATCATCGCCTACCTGCACAGCGGTGCCACGCTGGACACGCGTGATGGGTCCGGTGAAGTTCGACGCGCTGGGCGAGAACACGGCCGGCAAGACGCTGGGCTTCCAGTGGCAGAAGGGAGCGCTGGTGCAGACGCTGCCGGCCGGGACGCCCGGCGTGCATCCGCCCGTGTACCCCAAGCCGGTCTGGAAGGGATAGCCGGGATGTCATCCACGGCACTGATCGAGGCGATCGTGGACGGCGTGCTGACCGGCGGCGTGTACGCGCTCATGGCCGCCGGTCTGACGCTGATCTTCGGCGTCATGGACATCATCAACATCGCCCAGGGCGTGATGGTGATCCTCGGTGCCTACCTGAGCTACGAGCTGGAGGTCCACGCCGGGATCGGACTGCTCCCCGGGCTGCTCATCACCGTCCCGGTGATGTTCGCCCTGGGGGTGGCGATCGAGTTCTGCTTCATGCGCCGCGTGCGTGACCGGGACCGAACGCAGATGTCGATCCTCGTCACCTATGCGGTGGCGATCATCATCGAGGGCGTGCTCGTCGCCGTCTTCGGCGTCGACTATCAGCAGCTGTCGGCGTCCTACGTGAACTCGTCGCTGCACATCTTCGGCTTCTACCTCGCCTACATCTACCTGATCGGCTTCGGCCTGGCGCTCGCCCTGCTCGGCCGGCCTGTACTACGGGCTGTACCGGACGAAGTTCGGCCGGGCCGTGCGGGCGTCGCTGCAGAACCGGACCGCCGCCGACCTGATCGGGATCGACGTCAACCGGGTGCGGATGCTCTCGGTGGGCGTCGGGGTGGCGGTGACCGCCGTCGGCGGCATGGTCTTCGGCGCCACCAACTCGTTCAACCCCAACTCCGGCTATGACCTGATCTCGCGGCTGCTGGCGATCGTCATCCTCGGCGGCATGGGCAGCATCGGCGGCGCCATGGCGGCGGCGATCTTCCTGCTCGTCATCAACGACGTCGTCGCGGTCGCGTGGTCGCCGACGTGGGCGCCGCTCGTGTTCTTCGCCGCCCTCGTCGTGATCCTGTCGTTCCGGCCGCAGGGACTGTTCGGGCGCACGGCGGTGCGGGCCCAGTGAGCGACGCGAACGTGACCGAAGCGCCGACGGCCGGTCCCGGCCCCACCCGCCGCCGTCCGGCGCGGCCCGGTGATCGGCGCGGTGATCGCCATCCTCGCGCTGCTCATCCTGTTCCCCCTGGGGGTCACCGATCCGTCGACGACGTCGATCGCCGTGTTCACCCTCGTCTTCATGGTGGCCACCTCGTCGTGGAACATCTTCAGCGGCTACTCGGGTTATCTGGCCCTCGGCCACGCGGTGTTCTTCGGCTGCGGCGGATACGCCGTCGCGCTGGCGGCCCGCGACTGGCACGTCGCCGGCGGCTGGCCGGTGTTCGCGCTGCTGCCGTTCGCCGGCATCGTCGCCGGGCTGATCGCGATCCCGGTCGGGCTGGTGGCGCTGCGGATCCGCCGGCACACGTTCGTCGTGGTGACGATCGCGATCTTCTTCATCTTCCAGCTGGCGGCCTTCAACCTCGGCTTCACCGGCGGGACGTCGGGCATCACGTTCCCGTTCGCTCCGTTCTCGGCGGCCAACTACAACGTCCCCTTCTACTACGTGACGCTGATCATCCTCGTCCTGACGGTGATCGTCTCGTGGTCGATCCGGCGGTCGCGCTTCGGCCTGCAGCTGCTGGCCATCCGCGATGACGAGGACCGGGCGCTCGGCCTCGGCGTCAAGACACGGCGGGTGAAGCTGACGGCGTTCGTGATCTCGGCGATCCCCGTCGGGATGGTCGGCGGGCTGTACTTCTACTTCGTCGGTCAGATCTATCCGCAGTTCGCCTTCGACCCGCTGTTCGACGTCGCCCTGGCGCTGATGGGCTTCCTCGGCGGGATGGGGACGATCGCCGGTCCGCTGCTCGGCGCGGCGGTGCTGGAGTCCCTGCAGCAGTACCTGACCCAGACCTTCTCCTCGAGCGCGACCTACCTGATCGCCTACGGGGTGCTGTTCCTCGTCGTCATCCTGATCATGCCCGGGGCGTCGTGCCCGGGGTGTCGGCGTGGCTCGAGCGCCGCCGCGTCAAGGCGGCGCAGCGTTCCGCCCGAGCGAGAGACCGCGGTGCCCGGCGGAGTGGCGGGAGCCGCACGATGAGCAACCTGATCGAGGTCCAGGGCGTCTCGAAGTCCTACGGCGGCCTCAACGCGCTGTCGCTGTGCGACCTGCAGGTCCGCGAGGGCGAGATCAACGGGCTGATCGGCCCCAACGGCTCGGGCAAGACGACGCTCTTCAACGTCGTCACCGGCTACGAGCGCATCCAGCAGGGAACGGTCAGCTTCCGGGGCACCGACATCACCAACGCGCCGCCCGACCGCGTGTTCAAGCTCGGCATCGGGCGCACCTTCCAGCTCACGCGGATGTTCCCGCGCCTCACCGTGCTCGAGAACATGCTCGTCGCCACCCAGCGCCAGGAGAGCTGGCTGCGGGGGGTGCTGCGCCTCGCCGGCTCGGCCTCCGAGAAGCGCCGGGCGCTCGAGCTGCTCGACTTCGTCGGCATCGCCCGGCTGGCCCACGAGCCGGGCGGCAACCTCTCCTACGGTCAGCGCAAGCTGCTCGAGCTGGCCTCGATGCTCGTCGCCGATCCGGCGATCCTGCTGCTCGACGAGCCGGCCGGCGGGGTCAACCCGACGCTCATCGGGCACCTCGGCGACCGCATCCGCGACCTCAACCGTGACGGCAAGACGATCCTCGTCGTCGAGCACAACATGGAGTTCGTGATGAGCCTGTGCTCGCGGATCACCGTGCTGCGCGAGGGCACGGCGCTCATCTCCGGCACGCCGGAGGAGGTGCGCTCGGACCCCGCGGTGCTCGACGCCTACCTCGGCGGGGAGGACGACGCCTCCACCCAGCAGCGAGCTCGCCGACGAGGCCGCCCATGCCCCGGCGCTGTCGGTCACTCCGGTGCGGCGGGAGCGCGAGAAGCTCGGCGAGTCCACGAGCCTGCTCACCCTCCGCGGCGTCACCGCCGGCTACGGCGGAGGCGACATCCTCAAGGACGTCACCCTCGACGTCCCGCGCGGCAGCATCACCTGCGTCGTCGGACCCAACGGCGCGGGCAAGTCGACGCTGATGGGGACGATCAGCGGCCTGCTCCGTCCCCGCCTCGGCGAGATCACCTTCGACGGCCACGTCATCTCGGGATCGACGCCGAAGCAGATCCTCACCCGCGGGCTGTCGCAGATCCCGCAGGCCCACAGCCTGTTCGCCGACATGACGGTGCGCGAGAACGTCGAGATGGGCGCCTTCACGGTCGACGACCGCGCGCTCGTGCGCAAGCGCCTGGCGGCGGTGGAGGAGCTCTACCCGATCGTCTCCGAGCGCGCCGACGAGAAGGCCGGGGCCCTCTCCGGCGGCCAGCAGCGGCTGGTGGAGTTCGCCCGCTGCCTGATGCTCGACCCGAGCCTGATCATGCTCGACGAGCCCTCGATGGGACTCGACCCCCAGACCCGGCAGATGGTCTTCGAGATGATCCAGCTGATGAACCAGCAGGGCAAGACGATCCTGCTGGTCGAGCAGAACGCCCGCGCCGGCCTGAAGCTGAGCACGTACGGGGTCGTCCTCGAGAACGGCGTGGTCCGCCTCACCGGCTCGGGCCGCGAGGTCCTCGAGCACCCCGAGATCGGCGCGCTGTACCTCGGCGGCGCGGTCACGCGCCGCGGCGACGCCGTGAGTGCGCAGCGCGGTCCGGTCGGCGGACGTGATCGTCGCCGGCGCCGGTCACAACAGCCTGATCACCGCCGCCTACCTGACCCGGGCCGGACACCGCTGCCGGGTGCTCGACGCGCGCTCCGCTCCGGGAGGGGGCGTCGCCTCCGAGGAGCTGCTGCTCCCCGGCTTCCGCCTCGATTCGTGCTCGACCGGCCACACCCTGATCCAGACCAACCCGCTGCTCGCCGACGACGAGCTCGGCCTGATCGCCGAGCACGGCCTCACCTACATCGAGCCCGACCCGGTCGCCCATGTGGTCTTCCCCGACGGCGAGTCGCTGACGATGTGGCTGGACCTGGAACGGACGTGTGCGGAGATCGCCCGCTTCTCCGCGGCCGACGAGCGGGCCTACCGGCGGCTGCTCGCCGAGTACGACGCCGTCAAGGATGTGTTCGGCCGCCAGCGCTTCACCCCGGTCGGACGCGGGCCGAGCATGGACCAGATGCTCGAGGGCCGCGCCGGCGCGTCGCGGTGGCGGCGCCGGGCGCGCGATGAGCGCCTGGGATGTCGTCAACCACGAGTTCGAAAGTCGCCACGTGCGCTCGTTCATGCTCTGGATGGCCTTTCAGACGGGTCAGCCGGTGGGCAGCGCGGGGTCCGCGCCGCTGGCCTACTCGATCGTCTTCGGGCGCCAGCGCCGCAGCTGGACGCTGCCGCGGGGGGGCTCCGGCGAGCTCGCGCGCGCGCTCGTGGAGGTCATCGAGGACGGCGGCGGGGAGGTGCTGTGCGACCGGCGCGTCGTCGAGCTCGTGCTCGAGGGCGGTCGGTGCGTCGGCGTCGTCACCGAGGACGGGGAGCGACACCTGGCGCGCGAGGCCGTCCTGTCGACGATCCACATCAAGGATCTCGTCCACATGGCCCCCCGGGACGCGTGGGGCGCGGACGCCGAGGACTTCCACTACGCGATCGACACCTACGATCGCCGGCGTCCCCGGCTTCGCCGCCCATTACGCCACCACCGAGGCGCCGCGCTACCCGACGCATGACGGCGGCGAGCTGGAGGTGGTCTCGGCCGGCGTGGCGGGCTGGCCGGAGGACATCCTGCGCATGGGACGCGACGTCTGCGAGGGACGGCTCGTCCACGACGGGGCGTGGCTGCTGTTTCCCACGCCGACCGTCGCCGATCCCACGCGCGCGCCGGCCGGGCACCACACCGTGAAGATCCTCGGCATGCAGCCGTACGCCCCCGGCCCGGGGGGTCCCGGGCAGTGGGAGCAGCTGCGCGCCGAGATCGCCGCCGAGCACCTGGGGCATCTGCGGCGGGCGGCGCCGAACCTGACCGACGAGACGATCCTCGCCGAGCTGATCGTCTCCCCGGTGGACCTCGAGCGCTCCAACCCGCACATGTGGCACGGGACCTTCCACGGCGGCGATCGGTCGCTGGCCAACTCCGGGGAGCTGCGCCCGGCGCCCGGATGGGCCCAGCACCGGATGCCGATCCCCGGCCTCTATCAGACCGGCGGGACCACCCATCCGGGCGGATCGGTCACCGGCGGACCCGGGACGCAACGCGGCGATCGTGATGCTCGAGGACTTCGGACAGGACCTGCGCGAGGTGGTCGGCAGCCGGGAGCAGATCGCCGGCCGCTGATCGGCAACGGCTGCATAATCCGCCCGTGCGCGCTGTCGTGACCATCCGGGATGTGGCTCGAGTGGCCGAGGTCCACCCCGGTACCGTCTCCCGCGCGCTCAACGAGCAGACCCGGGCGCTCGTCAACCCGGAAACGGCCGAGCGCGTGCTCCGCGCCGCCGAGCAGCTCGGCTACCGGCCCAACCCGATCGCGCGCGGGCTGAAGACCAACCGCTCCTTCACCGTCGGGGTGGTGATCCCCGACCTCACCAACCCCCTGTTTCCGCCGATCATGCGCGGAATCGAGGACCGGCTGGCCGAGGCGGGCTACACCGCCCTGATCGTCAACACCGACAACGACGCCGATCGGGAGCGCAGCCAGATTGCGGCGATGCGCGCGCGTCAGGTCGACGGGTTCATCGCGGCGACGGCTCGGCTCGACCATGAGCTGCTGGCCGAGGCGGGAGCCGGCGGGACGCCCCTGGTGCTGGTCAACCGCAGCTTCGAGGATGGATCGGTCGCCGCCGTCACCGTCGACGACCGGGAGGGGACACGGCTGGCGGTCGAGCATGTGGCGGCGCTCGGGCATCGACGGATCGGACACCTGGCCGGCCCGCAGAACGTCTCCACCGGCCATCGCCGCTACCTCGGCTTCCTCGACGCGATGCGCGCGGCCGGGCTCGAGGTCCCCGACGGCTCGGTCAGCTTCACCGCCGCCCTGACCGAGTCCGAGGGCGCGCGCGCCTGCGCCGAGCTCCTCGATCGTCAGCCGCGGCTGACCGCGATCGTGGCCGGCAACGACCGGCTGGCGATCGGTTGCTACGACACGCTCGCCGCTCGCGGGCTCCGCTGCCCGGAGGACGTCTCGATCGTCGGCTTCAACGACATGCCGTTCATCGACCGGCTGCGACCGCCGCTGACCTCGGTGCGGGTGCCTCAGCGGGAGATCGGCACCGTGGCGGCCGACCTCCTGCTGCAGCAGCTCGCCGACCCCTCGCAGCCCGCCCGGGAGATCCTGCTCGAGCCCTCGCTCGTGATCAGGGCCTCGACCGGTCCGGCCGCCGGCGCGTAGGCGGGGACTGGTCAGTCGAAGTTGTTTTTGCGGCCCTGGCGCACGTAGTCGACGGTGGAGGCGATCGCCTGCTGGCCGTGGATCGACTTCTTCTTGGCGAGATGGCCGAACATCTGGATCCCGAATCCGCCGTCGAGGTCGTCGGCGATCCGCTTCTTCCACGGGCGGCGCACGATCTGGGTCGTGAGGCGACGCGTGACCCGCGGCTGGCTCATGATGTGGTCGGCGATCTCGTAGGCGCGTTCGATCAGTCGCGCCCGGGGAACCACCTCGTTGACGAGGCCGTACTCCAGGGCCTTGGCGGCGTCGATCGCTTCCCCGGTGAGCAATGCGTACGCCGCGCGCTTGACGCCCAGGAGCTCCTGGAAGGCGTTGTGGATGCCGTCCGCGGGAACCGAGCCGATGTCGTAGTGGAGATCGAAGATCACCGCGTCGTCGCTGCAGATCGTGATGTCGCACATCAAGACGATCTCGGTGTGAAAGCCCGGACCGTTGAGGACCCCGATGGTCGGGATCTCCAGATCGTTGACCAGCGAGCTGACGTTGATCCGGCCGTCCTTGTAGGCGTACTCGTACGCCCAGTACTCCATGTCCTCGTCCTCGAGCGCGAAGCCCCCGGGATCTGAGGCCATCATGAAGTCCTCTCCGGACCCGGTCAGGATCAGCACCTCGTTCTCCGGGTCGGCGCCGATCACCTTGAGCAGCTGACCGAGCGAACGGTGGTTCTGCACGTTGAGCCGGATCGGGCCGTCCTCGGTGTGCGCCTGGACGAGCAGCACCCCGTCGTCGCGGCGCTCGAGCTTGTAGAAGTCCTTGAAGACCTCCCGGTACTCCTCGAACTTCGGGGTGGGGACAAACTCCTGTGACGACATGACCCTCTCTTCTAATCGCTGTGTGGTGGTGACTGCGGAGTCACCGTCATCCCCGACGAGGACGCCTGATGCTCGAACAGGGACAGAAAGTCGTCGTCGCGATGACCGCGACCGATCGCGGCCTGGATCAGCTGCAGGACGATCGCCGTCAACGGCATCGAGACCTCCTCGCTGCGTCCCGCCGCCAGCCCGAGGTCGAAGTCCTTGCGCAGCAGCTCGGTGGTGAACGTGGGCGTCCAGTCCAGCGCGAGCAGATCGGGGGTCCGCCTGCGAACCCAGTCGGTGCCCAGGCCGGTGCTGTTGAGGAAGTCGAGGAACGCCGCCCGTGGCACCCCGGACTTCTCGGCCAGGGTTGTCACCTCCGACAGCGACTGGACGAGCAGGCCGAGGTACAGGTTGTGACAGATCTTGACGAGCCGCGCCTGCTCATCGGCGCCGCCCCAGACCGACATCTTGACGATGGCTGCGCAGGTACGGCTCCGCGGCGTCGTAGGTCGCCTGCGGACCGGAGGCGATCATCACCGCCTCACCTTCGGCGACGACGTGGGGGTTGCCGCTGACCGGCGCCGCGAGGAACTGCGACCCCGCACGCGCTCGCCGCGGCGCGCACGCGGGCCGAGGTGTCCGCTCCCACGCTCGAGCAGTCGACGATGATCCGGGGCCGGCGCGGACCGGACAGCAGGCCGTCGGCTCCGATCACCACCTCCTCGAGGTCGGCCGGGGTCGACACCATCACGAACACCAGGTCGGCGTGCGCGAGGTCGCTGATCCGATCGACGACCGTGGCCCCGGCGTCGGCGAGGGGCTCGGCCTTCGCGCGGGTTCGGTTCCAGACCGTCAGGTCGTGGCCGGCGTCGAGCAGGCGCGTGGCCATGACCGAACCCATCCTGCCCGTGCCGAGCCAGCCCAGGGTGAGCGGGCGCGTCGCTCATACCGGCGAGTAGGCGCCGGCCGGCGCATCGACGGGGGTCGCCTGCGGTGCGGCGCCCGGACGGCGTAGCACGCTCCATGCGCGGTCGACGATGTCCTGGGTTCCCAGTCCGTACTTGAGAAACAGTGACGCGGCGCTCTGCGCTCCCTCGGCGAACGTGTCCTGCAGACCGACACGTCGCAACGGGCGGGCGAGACCGGCCTCGGCGAGGACCTCGGCGACCGCGGAGCCGAGACCCCCGATCACCGAGTGGTTCTCCGCGGTGACCACGGCCGTGGCGCTCGAGGCCGCCTGGATGATCGTGGCGTGGTCCAGCGGCTTGATCACCGGCACGTTGACGACGCGCGGCGCTCACGCCGGCGTCGGCCAGGGTGGCCGCCGCCGCCAGGGCGGTGGAGACCATCATCCCGCTGGCGACGAGCGCGACGTCGTCGCCCGGTGTCAGGATCTGTGCCCGCTCCAGCGACAGCTCGTGGTCGTCGGCGAACATCACCGGGATCTCGCCGCGCTTGAGGCGAAGGTACGCCGGGCCGGGAAGGTCGACCATCAGCCCGCACCGCCTGGCGAATCTCGACGGCATCGGCGACATCGATGACGGTCATGTTCGGCAGGGCTCGCATCAGGGCGACGTCCTCGATCGCCTGATGGCTCGGTCCACCGGGACTGGAGACGCCCGGCATGAAGCCGACGATCCTCACCGGCAGGTTCGGATAGGCCACCGAGTTGACGATCTGGTCCAGCGGCCGGCGGGTGGCGAACACGCCGAAGGTATGGACGAACGGGATGTGACCGCTGCCGCGCCAGCGCGCCGGCCATGCTCATCATGTTGGCCTCGGCCATCCCGGCATTGATGAACCGCTCCGGGATCTCGTCCTCGAAGAGGTCGACCTCGCACTGGCGCGTCAGATCGCCGGACAGGCAGACGACCTCCTCGCGCTCGCAGCGCGAGGTCGACGAGCGCTCGCCCGTAGGGCTTGAGCACCGTCGCGTACGGTGGCTCACGCAAGACGGGCCTCCAACTCGGCGACGGCCGCCTCGGCAAGTTCCGCGGGGAGCTTGATGAAGTGACCGTCGGCGTCGGGAGGCAGGCAGTCCAGACCGTGGACGGTCGAGGTCCGGGCGATGACGACGCTCGGACGCGGCTCGGCGACCGCGGTGGCGAGCGCCTGGCCGACCGCGTACGGATCGTGCCCATCGACCTCGAGCGCCTTCCAACCGAAGCTCGCCCACTTGGCCGCGATCGGCTCGATCGTGGTGATCGAGGAGACCGGGCCGTCCACCTGCGAGTCGTTGGCGTCGAGCAGGACGACGAGCTTGCCGAGCTTGCGGTGAGCGGCGAACATCGACGGCTTCCCACGTCTGCCCCTCCTCGAGCTCACCGTCGCTGAGGAGCACGAACACGCGGGCATCGGTGTCGCCGCGCATCTGGTCAGAGAGGGCGAAGCCGGCCCCGCCGGACAGGCCCTGGCCGAGCGATCCGCACACGAGATCCACCACCGGGGAACGCTCGGTCCCGATCGCCTCCAGCGACGAGCCGTCCTGGCCATAGCTCGCCAGCGCGCGGTCGTCGAGGATGCCCCAGCTCGCCGGCCGCGGCGAAGACGCCGATGATGTAATGCCCGGGCGAGCACACCAGCTTGTCGTGCTCGGCGCGGTACGGGCCGGAGAACAGGGCGGCGAGGAGCTCGGCGGACGACAGGGCCTGGCCGAGATAGCCGAACCCGTGGGGAGCGACCATCTTCACCGCCCGCAGGCGGATCTGGTCGGCAAAGCGCGCTATGTCGTCTACGGCTTGACTGGTGATCACCGCGGCGGGAATCCTTCGATGGCTGGGCGGGCCAGAAGCCCCTGAGGCGGGAAGCCTACCCGGCTGGAACGCAGACTGCAAACGATTGCAATAGAGTGGTCGGCCGAGAGCTCTGATGACCGCCTTCGACGCTCACGCCCACGTGATCGTGCCCGAGCTGCTCCGGGACGCCGAGCCCGGCGAGGCGTGGCGCCCGACGCGTCGACTGGCGCGACGGCCACCAGGTCGTCGAGCTCGACGGCCGCGAGATCCGCTCGGCGGTCGACGAGTTCGTCGATCTCGACGCGATCCTCGCCAACCGGGCGGCCCACGGGATCGACGGCGTCCTGCTGTCGCCCGTGGGTGCCGCTTCTGTTCTACGACGTGGCCGCGGCGGAGGGCCTGGAGCGCTGCCGTCTGCAGAACGGTGGACTGGCCTCGCTGCGCGCGCGCGCGCCGGAGCGCGTCTCGGTGCTGGGCGCCGTGCCGCTGCAGGATCCCGACCTGGCGGCCGCCGAGCTGCACGCGCTGATGGCCAGCGGCGACTTCGCGGGGGTCGAGATCACCGCCAGCGTCAACGGCAGCTACCTGGGCGATCCCCGCTTTGAGCCTTCTGGGCGGCGGCGGAGGAGTGCGACGCGCTCGTCTTCGTGCATCCGACCACGCGCGGGTTCGCCGCGCCGGCGTTCGCCGAGCACTACCTGTGGAACCTCGTCGGCAACCCGATGGAGACGACGCTGGCCGCCGCCCACCTGGTACTGAGCGGCACGATGGACCGCCATCGCCGCCTGCGGGTCCTGCTCGCCCACGGCGGCGGGGCGATCGTCGCCCTGGGCGGTCGCCTGCGCCACGGCCGCGAGCACATCGCGGCCGCCGGGCCGCCGCCCACCGCGCCCGAGCAGGCCGCCGACGCCGTGATCCGGCGCTTTCTGTTCGACACCGTCACCCACGACCCGCGGCTGCTCGCCGACCTGGTCGGCCACGTCGGCGCCGACCGGGTGCTGCTCGGCTCCGACTACCCGTTCGACATGGCCGATCCCGACCCCGTCGCGACGGTCCGGGCGGCCGGGCTCGACGACGCGGCGCAGACCGCCGTGCTGCACGGAAACGCCGCGCGCGAGCTGCGGCAGGCCTGACCACGGGAGGGCGGCGTGGCTGACGAGCGCGTGCAGGCGGCGATCCGCAACTGGGCGGGTCGGTTCATCGCCAACGGCATCGACTACAACGACTTCGCACGGACGACCGCCGCGATCTCGCGCTGGGATGCAGTGGCTCGACGCCTGGACCGCCACCGCCGAGGTCCACATGGAGCTCGCCGAGCACGCGCTGGAACGGGGCCACCGGCGCAGCGCCGGGCGAGGCCTACCTGCGGGCGGCCGTCAGCTATCACTTCTCCAAGTTCGTGTGGGTGCTCGATCCGGCGCTGCAACCGCCGCAACACCGAGGCGGCCGTGCGCGCCATGTACGCCGCCCACGAGCTGCTCGACCCCAGCGCCGAGCGGGTCGAGGCGCCGCTGCCCGACGGCGGCCGCGTCGTCGCCAACCTGCGCCGCCCGGCCGGCGACGGCGCCCGGCCGCTCGTCGTGCTGATCCCCGGGCTGGACTCGACCAAGGAGGAGTTCTTCTCACTGGGAGTCGGTCTTCCTCGATCGCGGCATGGCGACGCTGTCGCTTGACGGCCCCGGCCAGGGCGAGACCGGCCTTCACTCTGGACATCCGGCCCGACTACGAGGTCGCCGTGACGGCGATCCTCGACGCCGTCGCCGCCCGCGCCGAGCTCGACTCACGAGCGGATCGGGGCGGTCGGCGTCAGCCTCGGCGGCCACTACGTCGTCCGCGCGGCGGCCTTCGAGCCGCGGCTGAAGGCGATCGCCGGGATCAGCGGCCCGTTTGACTTCGGCGCCGACTGGGAGGCGATGCCCGAGCTGACCCGCGAGACGATCGCTCATCACACCGGCGCCACCGATCGCCGAGCAGGCGCGCGCGCGCGCGCCGGCGAGCTCGACCTCACCGGGGTCGCCGAGCGCGTCACCCAGCCGTGCCTGGTCGTCACCGGCGAGCGCGACCGGGTCATCGGCTGGCGAGGACACGCAGCGGATCGCCGAGGCGGTGCCCGGCGCGGAGTGGGTGCTGCTACCCCGACGGCACGCACGTCTGCAACAACATCCCGTACAAGTACCGGCCGCTGGTCGCCGACTGGATCGGCGAGCGGCTGGGATGAGCCGGCGCCCCGCGGGTGGCGGTCCATCGCGGACGCGGATCGCGTGATCGGCGCGGCCGTCACCCGGCGCGAGGACGCGCGCGTGCTGCGCGGCGAGACCCGCTACGTCGACGACCTCGAGCCGGCCGGCACCGGCCACGTGGCGTTCGTCCGCAGCCCGCACGCGCACGCGCGCGATCACCGCCATCGAGCGTGCCCGCGGCGCGCCGACGGGCTGATCGCCGTCGTCACCGCCGCCGACCTCGCCGGCCAGCGTGCAGACCTTTCCCGCTGACGCGCCGGCCGGCGCCGAGGTGCTGGATCCGAGGCCCATCCGGTGCTGGCGGCGACGAGGTCCGCTACGCCGGGCAGCCGTCGCGCTGGTGATCGCCGACACGCGGCGCTCGGCCGAGGACGCCGCCGAGCTGGTCGAGGTCGACTACGAGCCGCTACAGCCGGTCATCGCCCCGCGCGCGTCCGATCTGGTCTCGATGCGCTGGGACGCGGCGCACCGGGGACGTCGACGCCGCCTTCGCCGCCGCCGCCCACGTCGTCTCGCGGCCGCTACGCGCTGCCCCGGCTGGCCGCCGTCCCGATGGAGACGCGCGGCTGCGTGGCCGAGCTACGACCCGGGGCACGATGCGCTCACGGTGTGGGTGTCGGCCCAGGACACACACCGGCCGCTGGCGCAGCTCGCCCACATCCTGGAGCGCGTCCCGGCGGATCGCTGCGGGTGATCGTGCCCGACGTCGGCGGGGCGTTCGGGAGCAAGGGCGTGATCGCGCCCGAGGTCGCGGCCGTGGCCGCCGCCGCGATCCGATCTGCAGCGCCCGGTGAAGTGGACCGAGGACCGGCTCGAGAACTTCGTCGGCGCCTATCAGGGCCGCGGGCATCGAGGGCGATCTCGAGCTGGCGCTCGACGCCGACGGGCGGATGCTCGCGCTGCGCGCGCGGCTGTGGGCCGACCTCGGCGGATACCTGCTGACGACCACGCCGATCCCGCCGCACACCGCCGCCACGCTCATCTACGGGGTGCTACGACATCGCGGCCGCCGACGTCCGGGTGACGCGGCGTCCGCACCCACAAGGTGCCGACCGGCCCCTACCGCGGCGCCGGTCGACCCGACGCCGCCTACATGATCGAGGCGCTCGTCGACCGCGCCGCCCGCCAGCTCGGCATCGACCGGGTGACGCTGCGCCGGCGCAACCTCATCCGCCGCTTTCCCCACCGCAACGCCGCAGGGCCTCGTGTACGACTCGGGCGACTACGAGCGCTGCCTGGACCTCGCGCTGGAGTTGGGCGCGGCTCCGCTGGTCGACCCCGGCGCGGAGACGGTGACCGGGTCCGGGATCGGCGATGCTACGTCGAGCGCGCCGGTGGGGCGTGGGAGAGCGCGGAGATCGAGCTGGGAGACGGCGGGCGCTTCGTGATCGCGTCGAGCGCCAGCCCTCACGGCCAGGGACACGAGACGACGTTCGCCCAGATCGCCGCCGAGTCGCCTGCAGCGTCGAGCCGGGAGCGATCGAGCTGCGCTTCGGCGACAGCGCGACGACGCCGCCGGGAGTCGGAACGTTCGGCAGCCGCTCGGTGGCGATGGCCGGCTCGGCGATCGCCGTCGCCGCCGAGCGAGCTGGTCGACGCGGCGCGGCCGAGCTCGCGGCGACATTGCTCGACGTCGACCCCGCGGCGGTCAGCCTCGACCGCGGCGGCGTTCGCGGCCGACGGCGCCGGCAGACGCTCGGCTGGGCGCGGCTGGCCGAGGTCGCCGCCGACCCGGAACGGCGCCCGCCCGGCGACCCGCCCGGTCGGCTGCGGGCGGCGGCGCGCTTTGCCTCGGGCAACGTGTTCTCCTCCGGCGCCTACGCGGCCGACGTGGAGATCGAGCGCGGCACCGGGTCACCTGACGTGCGCCGGCTGGTCGCCGTCGACGACGCCGGCACGCTGATCAACCCGCTGCTCGCCCACGGCCAGGTGATCGGCGGCGCCGTGCAGGGCGCTCGGCGAGTGCCTGGTCGAGGAGGCGGTCTACGACGAGAGCGGGCAGATGCGCAGCGGCTCGCTGCTGGACTACAGCCTGCTCACCGCGGCCGAGATCCCGCCGATCCTCACCGGCGAGGTGTCGACGCCGTCGCCGCTGAACCCGCTCGGCGCCAAGGGCGCCGGCGAGGGCGGGGCGGTCGGCACGCTGCCGGCGGTCGCCAACGCCGTCGCCGACGCGCTCGGCGGCCGCCACCTCGACCCGCCGTACACGGCCGACCAAGCTGTGGCGGGCGCTGCAATCGGGAAGCGCGCGCTGCCGTTCGCCTACGCGGCGCCCGGCGACTCGCGTGGACGCGGCGCGCTCGGGCGAGCTCGCTCGGCCGGCTCGAGGAGGCCGCGGCCGCTGGCCGGCGGCCAGAGCCTCGTGCCGATGCTCAACTTCCGCCTCGCCCGGCCCGAGCTGCTCGTCGACCTCAACCCGCTCGCGGAGCTCGGCGGCATGCGGTCGCCGCGGACGGCGACGCTGCGCATCGGCGCGCTGACCCGCCAGGCCGCGCTCGAACGCTCGGCGACGATCGCCGCGGCGCTGGCCGCTGCTCGCCCAGGCGGTGCGCGCTCGTCGGCCATGCCGGCGATCCGCAGCCGCGGGACGGTCGGCGGCTCGGTCGCCCACGCCGACCCGCGCGCCGAGCTGCCGGTCGCGCTGCTCGCCCTGCGACGCCCGCTTCACGCTGCGCCGCGCCGCGCGGCGAGCGCGACCGTCGGCTGCCGGCGAGTTGTTCCGCGGGCCGATGACGACGGCGCTCGCGCGACGACGAGCTGCTGTGCGAGATCGAGGTCCCGGCGCTGGCGCCGGGCGCGCGGACGGCGTTCGTGCGAGTACGCCCGCACGCACGGCGACTTCGCGCTCGCCGGCGCGCCGCGGTCGTGCTCGTCGCCGGCGAGCACGCGCGCGGTCGCGCTGCTCGGAGCCGCCGGGCCACGCCCGTGCGCGCCGCCGCCGCCGAGGCGGCGCTGCTGCGCCGGCGCGGACGACGCCGAGGTGGCCGGCGCGCTCGGCGGCGGCCGCCGAGATCGCGCGACGACTACCGGCGCGCGCTGATCACGCCGACGCTCGGGCGCCGGGCGCTCGCAGGCGGCGATGCGCGTGAGGATCGCGGTCACGATCAACGGCAGCGCGTCACGACGGCGAGGTCGAGCCGCGGACGCTGCTGTCGGACTTCATCCGCCACCAGGCGCGGCTGACCGGCACCCACGTCGGCTGCGAGCACGGCGTGTGCGGCGCGTGCACGGTGCAGCTCGACGGCGAGCCGGTCCGCGTCCTGCCTGATGCTCGCCGTGCAGGCCGACGGCCGCGCGCTGACTGACCGTCGGAGGGCCTGGCCGGGCCCGACGGCGAGCTCAGCCGCCCTGCAGCGCGCGTTCACCGAGCACCACGCGCTGCAGTGCGGGTTCTGCACCGCCGGCTTCCTGATCACCGCCGACGCGCTGCTGCGCCGACGACCCCGAGCCGAGCGAGGCGCGAGGTCCGCGAGGCGATCGCCGGCAACCTGTGCCGGTGCACCGGCTACGAGGGGATCGTCGGCGCGGTGCTGTCGGCAGGCCGAGGGTGCCGGCCGCGCTGATGGCCAGAGCCTCGGCTCGGCCGGCGCGCTGCGGCGTCGCCTCCTGGGTGTCGGCGATCGAGCTCGGTGTTGCGGTTGGACTGCGGGTCGCGCTCGAGCGGCAGGCGTGCCGCCGGCGGTGAAGTAGGGCTTGCCGGCGATCACCAGGTCCTCGGCGGGGAAGCGGGTGATGACCTCGCAGCCGTCGGCGGTGACGACGAGCTGCTCCTCGATCCGCGCCGCCGACCAGCCGTCGCTCGCGGGCCAGAAGGTCTCGAGCGCGAACACCATCCCCTCCTTGATCTCCTCGGGATGCTCGAGCGAGACGAGGCGGCTGAAGATCGGCTTCTCCCAGATCGAGAGCCCGACGCCGTGGCCGAACTGCAGCGCGAAGGCGGCCTCCTCGTCGGGGAAGCCGAACTCCTGCGCCGCGCGGCCAGATCGCGACGACCTCGCCGGTGGTCGCCCCGGGCCGGATCAGCGTCGATCGCCGCGTCGAGGTAGTAGCGGCAGCGCTTGTAGGCATCGACCAGCGGCCGCGACGCGCTGGCCACCGCGAACGTGCGGTAGTAGCACGTGCGGTAGCCCATGTAGCTGTGGAGGATGTCGAAGTAGGCCGGGTCGCCGGGGCGCAGCGCGCGGTCGGTGAACACGTGGGGGTGGGGGCTGCAGCGCTCGCCGGAGATCGCGTTGACGCCCTCGACGAACTCCGAGCCCATCTCGTAGAGGACCTTGTTGACGAGCGCGACGCAGTCGTTCTCGCGGATGCCCGGCGCGCATCGTCCGGTACAGCTCCTCGTAGGCGGCGTCGACCATCGCGCAGGCCATGTTGAGCAGCGTGATCTCGTCGCGGGTCTTGATCACCCGCGCCTGCTGCATCAGCTGCTGGCCGTCGGCGACCTGGATGCCCTCGCGCTGGAGCGCGAACAGCACCGGCGGCTCGATCGCGTCGATCCCGACCGGCTCGCCGAGCAGGCCGCGCTGCTCGAGCTCGACGCGGATCTTGTCGCGCGACGTCCTCGGCCCGGCCGGACTGCGGGCGACATCGCGCCGCGCAGCGTCGAGATGCCGGCGCGCGAGCGGCCGTCGCCGAGCCACGGGTTGTAGAGCTGGTGGTGGCGCGCGGCCGAGCCGAAGTCCCACATGATCGGCTCGTCGCCCTGGGGCAGCAGGCAGAAGCGGTTGAGCTTGTCGGCCGCCCAGGTGCCGATGTGGGTCGCGGTGATGTAGCGGATGTTGGTCATGTCGAAGCACAGCAGCGCGCCGAGCTCGGACTCGGCCAGCAGCGCCTTGATCCGCGCCAGGCGCTCCTCGCGCAGCCGGTCGTAGCGGACCCGCTCCTCCCAGTCGACGCCCATCGCGCCGTAGCTGTGAATTCCCATCGCCTCTCACGCTCTGCCGTTGCGTCTGCAAACGTTTGCAGCTGGCGAGCATACCGCGGTCCGCAGGAGCCTCGTGCTTGACCGTCCGCTGCGAAGGCGTCGGCTACATTGCTGCAAACGATTGCAGCAGGAGCTTGGAGCGAGCTATGAGCGGCGGACGGAGCAACTGCGGCTGGGCTGGATCGGCGTCGGCCGCATGGGCATGGCCCTGGCCGACGCGGCTGCTCGAGGCCGGCCACGACGTCGCCGTCTACAACCGCACCCGCGCGAAGGCGCAGCCGCTGGCCGAGCTCGGCGCGACGATCGTCGACGCCCCGCGCCGATCTCGCCGACCGCGACATCGTGTTCACGATGGTCGCCGGCTCGGCCGACGTCGAGAGGTCGTCACCGGGCCCGCAGGGCCTGCTCTCGCGCGCCGACGCGGCGCCCGGGCTGATCGTCGACTCGACGACGATCTCCCCCGCCGCGGCCGCGGCAGATCCGCGCGGCGGCCGAGCGGCGCGGCACGGCGATGCTCGCCGCGCCCGGTGAGCGGCAACCCCAAGGTCGGCGGCCAGCGGCCGGCTGACGATCGTCGCCTCCGGGCCCGCAGGACGCCTGGCGAGCGCGCGCGCCCGTACCTGGAGCTGCTCGCCCGCAGCGTCACCTACGTCGGCGAGGGCGAGCGCGCGCGGCTGGTCAAGATCTGCCACAACCTGATGCTCGGCGTGGTCGCGCAGTGCATGGCCGAGGTCACCGTGCTGGCCGAGAAGGGCGGCGTCTCGCGCGCGGACTTCCTCGAGTTCCTCAACGACAGCGTGATGGGCTCGACCTTCACCCGCTACAAGAGCCCCGCCTACGTCAACCTCGACTTCAAGCCGACGTTCACGCCCGTCGCTGCTGCTCAAGGACTTCCACCTCGGCTTCGAGGCCGCCCGCGAGCTCGAGGTCGCGATGCCGCTGGCCGCGGCCACCGAGCAGATCGTCCAGGGCCTGCGTCGGCGTCGCCGGCAACGAGGTCGACTTCGCCGCGCTGCTCGAGCTCGTCGCGCGGGCCTCGGGCCTGGAGCTCGAGCCCGAGGACGTCGAGGTCGACGACGGGCTCAGCCCGCTGGCAGCCCGGGCAACGGCGCGCGCCCGCCGGCGTCCCGCCGCGCGCGCCCGACTCGGCGCCGGTCGAGCCCTACGTCAGAGCAGCAGCGACGAGCGGGCTGCTCGAGCAGCTCGCGCAGGCGGGCCAGGAACTGCGCGCCGTCGACGCCGTAGACGATCCGGTGATCGCAGGCCAGGCGTGAGCTGGACCGTCTGGCGGGCGACGATCTCGCCGGACGTCGTCGACCACCGGGCGCCGGCGCACCGCGCCGACGGCGAGGATCGCCGCCTGCGGCGGGTTGATCACCGCCGAGAAGCTGTCGATGCCGTACATGCCGAGGTTCGAGATGCGTGAACGTCGCGCCGCCCAGCTCGCGCGGGCGTGATCGAGCCGTCGCGCACGCGCGCGGCCAGCGTCCGCGTGGTCGGCGGCGATCTCGCCCAGCGACTTGGTGGTCGGCGTCGAACACCGTGGGCACGACGAGCGCGTCCTCGGCGGCGACCGCGATGCCGACGTTGACCCGCGCGTACGGTCTCGAACGCGGCCGTCGCGGTAGGCGCCGTTGACGCGCGGGAACTCGCGCAGGGTCGAGCGCCGCGGCCTTGACGATCAAGTCGTTGAGCGACGGCAGCGCCGTCGCCGGCGACCTCGCGCAGCTGCTCGCGCAGCGCGACCGCCTCGGTCATGTCGACCTCGGCGCGCAGCTCGATGTCGGGAACGGTCGCCCGCGACTCGCCCATCCGCCGCGCGACCGTCTGCTGCAGGCGCGGTGAGCGTGTGCGCGGTCGTCGTCGCCCTTGGCGCGCCGTCGGCCGCAGCCGGCTCGGCCGGGCGGCGGCAGCGACGTCACGTGCGCTGCGGCCGTTGCCGCCCGCCGGCCGGCGGCGCGCTCCGACATCGGCGCGGATCACCCGGCCCTGCGGGCCCGGAGCCGGCGAGCGCGGCGAGATCGACGCCCAGCTCGGCGGCGATCCGCCGGGCCAGCGGAGAGGCCTTGACGCGCGCGCCGGGAGCCGGCGGCGTCCGTTGCCGGCCGATGCCGGGACGGCGCCGGCGCCGGCGGCGGCTCGCCGCGGCGGCGGCGGGTTCGGCGAGGGCGCCGACGGCGGCCAGCGCCTCGGCTGAGCGACCGCTCGGGCAGCGCCTCGCCGGCGCGCCGAGCGATCGCGATCGGCGCGCCGACGGCGACGCTCGCGCCCTCGCCGACGATGCAGCGCAGCACGCTCGCCGGCGCGTTCGGCCTCGTAGGGCGACGACCGCCTTGTCGGTCTCGACCTCGACCAGCGGCTGGCCCTCGGCGACGCGGTCGCCCTCGGCGACCAGCCACTTCAGGATCGTGCCCTCCTCCATCGAGTCCGACAGCCGGGGCATGACGATCTCGCGGGCCACAACGCCTCCCAGACGACGACTGCAAACGTTTGCGATACGATCGTAACACGACGGCGAAGTCGAGGAGGCGGCGAGTGGCCAACGTGCAGAGCGCGCAGCAGACCGAGCCGGAGACGGCCTTCCTGGAGGCCTACGGCCGGATGCTGCTGATCCGGCCGTTCGAGACCGCGATGCACCGGCTGTTCCTCGCAGGGCGAGGTCCACGGCACGACCCACCTCTACGCCGGCCAGGAGGCGGTCGCCGTCGGCTCCTGCCTGGCGCTCGCGCCCGACGACTACGTCACCGGGACCTACCGCGGCCACGGCCACGCGCTGGCCAAGGGCACCGATCCGCGGGCGCTGCTGGCCGAGATGCTCGGCCGCGCCACCGGCGTGTGCGGCGGGCGCGCCGGCTCGATGAACGTGATCGACCTCGAGCACGGGCTGGTCGGCTGCTACGGGATCGTCGGCGGCTCGATCGCCGCCGCGCTCGGCGCGGCGCTGTCGGCCAGCCGCCAGGGCCGGGTCGCGCTCGCCTTCTTCGGCGACGGCGCCACCAACCAGGGCTACTTCCACGAGTGCCTGAACATGGCCAAGGTCGCTCTCGCTGCCGGTGGTGTTCGTCTGCGAGAACAACTTCTACGCGGAGTTCACGCCCGCTGGCCGCGGCGACCGCCGGCGCCGACATCGCCGGCCGCGCCGCGCGCCTACGACGTCCCGTCCGACGGTCGTCGACGGCAACGACCTGTGGGCGGTGCACGCCGCCGCCGCCGACGCCGTCGACGCGCGCCCGCGCCGGCGCACGGGCCCGACGCTGCTCGAGTGCCAGACCTACCGCCACTACGGCCACTCCAAGAGCGATCCCGCGCCCTACCGGCCCAAGGACGAGCTCGAGCACTGGCTCGAGCGCGACCCGCTCAAGCTCGCCCGCGCGCGGCTGCTCGAGCGACGGCGTCGACCGAGGAGCAGATCGCCGCCGTCGAGGAGCGAGATCGCCGCCGCGATCGAGGCACGCCGTCGCAGACGGCCAAGCGCCGCCCCGTACCCCGATCCGGCCGTCGACGCGGCCACGGAGTTCCGGTCATGAGCGCGCTCGAGTTCCGCACCGCGATCCGCGACGCGATCGCCGAGGAGCTCGAGCGCGATCCGGCGGTGGTGTTCTTCGGCGAGGACGTCGCCGCCGCCGGCGGGGTGTTCAAGGCCACGCCCGGACCTGACCGAGCGCTTCGGGCCCGAGCGCGTGTTCGACACGCCGATCTCCGAGCTGGCGCTCGCCGGCATGGCCTACGGCGCCGCGGTCACCGGCCTGCGCCCCGTGTTCGAGATCATGTTCGGCGACTTCATGGCGCTGCCGATGGACAGCCTCGTCAACCAGGCGGCGAAGTTCTGGTACATCTCCAACGAGCAGGGGAGCGTGCCGCTCGTCGTGCGCTCGGCGGTCGGCGGCGGCGGGCGCTTCGGCGCGATCCACTCCCAGACGCACGGCACCTGGTTTCAGGGCGTGCCCGGGCTGAAGATCGTCTTCCCGTCCTCGCCGGCCGAGGCCAAGGGGCTGCTCAAGGCCTCGATCCGCGACGACAACCCGGTCATCTTCCTCGAGCACAAGCGCCTGTACTCGGTCAAGGGCCCGGCGCCCGAGCGACGACGAGGTCATCCCCATCGGCCGCGCCGGGACCCCGCGCCGCGGGCGACGACCTGACGATCGTCTCGATCGGCAAGTCGGTCTCCGACGCCCTGGCCGCCGCCGAGCAGCTCGCCGCCGACGGGATCGTCGGCCGAGGTGATCGACCTGCGCTCGCTGCGCCCGCTCGACGTCGACGACGGTGCTCGAGTCCGTCAGCCGGACCAACCGCCTGCTCGCCGTCGAGGAGGGGCCGCAGACCGGGGGCTGGGCGGCCGGCCTGCTCGGGGCGGTCGCCGCCGAGGGGCTGCACGACCTCGACGACGCCTGGATCATCACCACCGACGAGACACCGATCCCCTACAGCCCGACGCTCGAGGACGCGTTCATCCCCGACACCGACGCGATCGTCGAGAGCGTGCGCTCGCGCGCCGGCGTGGTGACGGCATGACGGCCGTCGCCACCGAGGCGACGCTGCTCGACGCGCGTTCCCAAGGGCCTGTTCATCGCCGGCGACTGGCTGTCGACACCGGACACGCTGGCCGTCGAGGACCCCTCGACCGGGGAGGTCCTGGCCGAGGTCGCCGACGCCACCGAGCAGGACGCGCTGGCCGCGCTGGCCGCCGCCGACGGCGCCAGGCGCGAGTGGGCGGCCACCGCAGCCGCGCGAGCGCGGCGAGATCCTGCGCCGGGCCTACGAGGAGATCGTCGCCCGCCGCGACGAGCTGGCCCTGCTGATGACGCTGGAGATGGGCAAGCCGCTGGCCGAGTCGCGCGGCGAGGTCGCCTACGCGGCCGAGTTCTTCCGGTGGTTCGCCGAGGAGGCGGTGCGGATCGACGGCCGCTACGCCGACTCGCCCGACCGCAGCGTCGCGGCTGCTGGTGATGAAGCAGCCGGTCGGTCCCTGCCTGCTGATCACGCCGTGGAACTTCCCGCTGGCGATGGGAACCCGCAAGATCGGCCCGGCGATCGCCGCCGGGTGCACGATGGTCGTCAAGCCGGCCAAGCAGACGCCGCTGTCGATGCTCGCGCTGGCCGAGATCCTCGAGCACGCCGGCCTGCCGCGCCGGAGTGCTCAACGTCATCACCAGCTCGCTCGGCGTCCCGGGCGATGGGCCCGCTGATCGCCGACCCCCGGGCGCGCAAGCTGTCGTTCACCGGTTCGACCGAGGTCGGGCGGACGCTCGTCGAGCAGTCGGCGCGCCAGCTGCTGCGCGTCTCGATGGAGCTCGGCGGCAACGCCCCGTTCCTCGTGTTCGCCGACGCCGACGTCGAGGAGGCGGTGCAGGGCGCGCTGCTGGCCAAGATGCGCAACGGCGGCGAGGCGTGCACGGCGGCCAACCGCTTCTACGTGCACGAGGCCCTGATCGACGAGTTCAGCGCCGCCCTCAGCGCCGCGGATGTCGCGGCTGACCGTCGGCCGCGGGCACCGAGCCGGGCGTCGACGTCGGACCGCTGATCGATTCGGTCGAGCGCGACAAGGTCGGCGGCGCTCGTCGACGACGCGCTGCGACACGGGGGCGACCGCGCTCACCGGCGGCGAGCCGCTCGAGCGGCCCCGGCTGGTTCTATCGCCCGACGGTGCTCGTCGACGTCGGCGCCGGCGCGCGCCTGCTCGACGAGGAGATCTTCGGGCCGGTCGCCCCGCTCGTGGCCTTCTCCGACGAGGACGAGGCGATCGCCGCCGCCAACGCGACCGAGTACGGCCTCGTCGCCTACCTGTACACCAACGACCTGCGGCGCGCGCTGCGTGTCGGCGAGCAGCTGCAGACCGGGATGATCGGCCTCAACCAGGGGATCGTGTCCAACGCCGCCGCGCCGTTCGGCGGCGCCAAGCACTCCGGCTTCGGTCGCGAGGGCGGCCGCGAGGGGATCGAGGAGTACCTGGAAACCAAGTACATGGCGATCGCCCGCTGAGGGCGCGAGGAGAAGAGAGCATGCCCAACATCAGCTACGTCGACCCCGCCACGATCGACGACCCCGAGCTGGCGGCGATCATGGAGCGCGCCCGGACCGGCGGCACGCCGCGGCCCGAGAGCCAGGCGATCCGCCTGCACCACCCGGCGGTGATGAAGGCGTTCAACCACGCCTGGGACGTCTTCTTCCGCCAGGGGGTCACGCCGCACGCGATCAAGGAGCTGTGCCGGCTGTACATCTCCAAGTCGGTGGACTGCGAGTACTGCGGCGGCCAGCGCTCGGTCGCTCGCCCAGCAGCAGGGCGCCAGACCGAGCTGCAGGTCGACGAGATCCTCGACTTCGAGCGCTCGGATCGCTTCGACCCCGCGCAGCGCGCGGCGCTGGAATGGGCGCAGGCGATCGCCTGGGACCCCGCACTGGCCGCCGATGACCTGTGGGAGCGCCTGCACGAGCACTTCACCGAGCCCCAGCTGGTGGAGCTCGGGCACTTCATCGCGCTGACGCTCGGCCAGCAGCGGTTCCTCAAGACCGTCGGCGTCAAGCACGGCGAGGTGCTGGCCGACACCGTCGCCGGCCTCGCGCCCGCCGAGGCCGAGCGGCTGCGCGTGCAGCGCGCGTAGGCCGCCACCGAGCGGCGGTCCTCTCATCGGCGCCTCATGGCGCGCCGTCCATACTTGAGCGACCATGTCCGCAGCTGAATTCGGTCTCGCCCTCTCGGTGTTCCTCGCCTGCACCGTCGAGGCGGTGGAGGCGCTGACGATCGTGCTCGCGGTCGGCACCGTGCGCAGCTGGCGCTCCTCGCTGTACGGGGTCGGCGCGGCGGCGCTCGTCCTCGCCGCATTGATCGCCGCTCTCGGGCCGGCGCTGAGCGCGATCCCGATCGGCGCGCTGCGGGTCATCGTCGGCGGCCTGCTGCTCGTCTTCGGCCTGCAGTGGCTGCGCAAGGCGATCCTGCGCGCCGCCGGGCTGAAGGCCCTTCACGACGAGCTGGGGAACTTCGCGGAGGAGACCGAGCGCGCCCGCTCGGTCGATTCCGGCACGAGCGCGCGCGCGTCACTCGACGGCTACGCGTTCACCGTCTCGCTCAAGGCGGTCCTGCTCGAGGGACTCGAGGTGGTGTTCATCGTCCTCACCTTCGGCGCCAACCAGCACCGCGTGGGGCTGGCGGCGATCGCGGCGGCGCTGGCCGTCCTGCTCGTGATCGCCGTCGGCGTCGCCGTCCGAGCGCCGCTCGCACGGGTGCCGGAGAACGCGATGAAGTTCGCCGTGGGGATCATGCTGACGTCGTTCGGGGCGTTCTGGAGCGCCGAGGGCGCCGGCACGCACTGGCCGGGCGGCGACGGCGCGCTGCTCGTGATCATCCCCGTGCTCGCGCTCGCCTCGCTGGCCATGGTCGCGCTTCTGCGCCGGCCCCAGGCGGTCGTCCAATGACGCCGCTGGAGGCGATCTGGGACTTCGTCGTCGGCGACGATTGGCGCACCGCCGCCGGCGTGGTGGTGGCGATCGGCGCCACCGCCGTCCTCGCGGGCGCCGGCGTGGATGCCTGGTGGCTGATCCCGCTGGCCGTGCTGGCGCTGCTCGTGCGCTCGCTGCTCGCCGCCCGCCGGGGGTAGCCTCTCCCCGTGGCCACCCTGTATCGCTGCAGCACCCCGACCAACTGGCTGTGCCCGTGCGGCCGCGTCGCCCGAACGCTCAAGCGCGACGGGATCGACTACGAGTCGGTCGTCGTGCCCCAGCGCCGGTCGCGCCGGCCGGAGGTCGAAGCGCTCTCCGGCCAGCGCCGGGTCCCGGTGCTCGTCCTCGAAGGTGACGTGATCTGCGACTCACGCCGGATCGTCGAGCACCTCGAGCTACGGCGCGCCGAGTAGGGCGGCGATCGCGCCCGCGTTGAGGGGACGGGCGGCGCCGCGCTCGGTGACCAGAGCGGTCACGAGTCCCGCCGGCGTGACGTCGAAGGCGGGGTTGCGCACGGGCGTCTGCGGACCGGCGCCGCTCAGTCTCCGCACCTCGTCGCCGTCGCGCTGCTCGATCTCGATCGCCGCGCCGTCGGGCGTCTCGGCGTCGATCGTCGAGCACGGCCCGACGACCACGAACGGGATCCCGGCGGCCGCCGCGGCGAGGGCGTGGGCATAGGTACCGACCTTGTTGGCGACGTCCCCGTTGGCGGCCACCCGGTCACAGCCGACGATCACCGCATCGACCTCGCCGGCGGCGATCAGACCGGCCGCGGCACCGTCGACGATCAGCTCGTGCGCGATGCCCAGGCGCTGAAGCTCCCACACGGTCAGGCGCGCGCCCTGGAGCAGCGGCCGCGTCTCGCAGGCGAGCACGAGGTCCACCTGTCCGCGGTCGTGCAGCTCGGCGACCGGGGCCAGCGCCGTGCCCCGCCCCGGGGCGGCGAGCGCTCCCGTGTTGCAGTGGGTCAGCAGTCGACGGGCGCCCGTCAGCAGGTCGGCGCCGATCGTGCCCATCGCGTGGCTGGCGGCCTCCTCCTCGGCATGGATCGCCCGAGCCTCCTCGAGGGCTCCGGCGGCCCCGGCGGCGCGCACGCGTTCGACGGCGTAGGAGAGGTTGGCCGCGGTCGGCCGGGCGGCGATCAGGGTCGCGCAGGCGCGGTCCAGGTCATCGACCGAGAGCGCCACGCCGTAGCCGGCGGCCACCCCGATCAGCGGGGCGCCCCGGATGCTCAGCCGGCGGATTGCCGCCGCCACCGCGCCGGCGTCGCGCAGCTCCAGCCACTCCTCGTCCCCTGGCAGACGCGTCTGATCCAGGACCCATAGCGCGCCCGCGTCGTAACGAAGAGCAACCACGGGTCTCGCGATGGCGGGGACGCCGGGGCCCCCGCCACCGAAATCGTTATCTACAGCCGGTTCTCGATCGTCATCGGCGCCGAGTCTTGGACGACGGGCGCGGCCGGCTCGGCGGACTCCATGCCGAGCGTCGAGGCCAGCTCGCCGGACTCGTACATCTCGGTGACGATGTCGCACCCGCCGACGAGCTCGCCGTCGACGAACAGCTGCGGGATCGTCGGCCACTTCGAAATCGCCGAGAGCTCCTGGCGGATCCGGGGATCCGGGAGGATGTCGACGGCCGCGAAACGGGTGCCGAGCGACTGCAGAATCGCCACCGTGCGGGCCGAGAAGCCGCACGCCGGCGCCTCCGGATTGCCCTTCATGAACAGGATCACGGGGTTCTCGGAGATCGCTTCCTGGATCGCCTCGCGCATCGGGTTGGTCGCTTCGTCGCTCATCGGGCCTCCTCGGTTTCCGAAGTCTTGGTCTGGATCGACAAGGCGTGAATGCGTTCGCCCAGCTCGGTGCCGAACACGTCGTAGACGAGCCGGTGCTGGGCAATACGGGAGATGCCGGCGAACGCGGGCGCGCTCACCACGGCGTTGAAGTGGTGGCCGTCTCCTGTCACGCTGGCCACGGCTCCCGGGATCCCGGTTTCGATCCGTTCCTTGAGCTCCTCTGGAGTTGCAGACACCCCCCTAGCGTAGCGAGACGCCATCGCTATACTTCCTGAAGCAATGATCACTCTCACCGACAGAGGCGCTGAGAAGGTCAACGACTTTCTCGCCTCCCAAAACACGGTCGCTGAGACCGCCGGCCTCCGGGTCGGGGTACGCGGCGGCGGCTGCTCAGGCTTTCAGTACGCGCTCGCCTTTGACGAACAGCGCGACGGTGACACCGTCTTCGAGGACAAGGGAATCCGCCTGCTGGTCGACAACCCGAGCCTGCCCTACGTGCGGGGCTCGGTGATCGACTTCGTCGACGGCCTCCAGGGCGCGGGCTTCAAGGTCGAGAACCCCAACGTGATCGCCGCCTGTGGCTGTGGCTCCTCGTTCCGCGTCGCGGACGAGGAAGAAGTTTCCGCGGTCTAAGCGGGCACGGTCGAGACCGACCGCCAGAGCAGCATCCCCGCGAGCGTGCGGTTCGGCTTCCATAGCTGCGCGCGCTCGTCGACCTCGGCGGGCGTCGGCATCTGGGCTAGCCCGTAGGCGATCATCACCGCGCGGCGGATGCCGAGATCGCCCGACGCGATCACGTCGGGACGCCGCAGCGAGAAGATGAGAAACAGCTGGGCGGTCCAGGCGCCGATTCCGGGGACGGCGGTCAGGCGGGCGATCACCTCGTCGTCGCTGAGCTCCGGCAGCTCCTCGAGCACCAGCCGGCCGTCGAGCACGTGCTTGGCCAGGGCGCTCAGATAGCGGAGCTTGGCGTGCGACAGGCCCACGGCGCGGCGCAGCTCCTCGGGGTCGTCGGCGAGAATCTCGTCCGGGCTTGGCACCGTCCCGCCGAAGCGGTCGGCCAGCTTGGCGTACATCGCGGCCGCCGCGCGGGTGGAGAACTGCTGCCCGACGATCGCGCGCACGAGCATCTCGTACGGGCTCGACGGCCCGCGCACCAGCTGCTCGCCAAGCCATTCGGTGCCGAGGCGATCGATGATCGTGGCCATCACCGGGTCGGCGGCGCGCAGGTGATCGATGGCGGCGATGTCGGTCAAGGCGCGAGGGTACCCGGGCGTGGTGGGTAGCGCGACCCGTCGCGGCTGATCAAGTAACGAGGATCGGCTGGAGCGCGTCTGGTCGGTGTGGCGCTACTTGACCTCTGGGCCGTGGTCGCGCAATGAGGCAGCGATGCCGGGCTGGCGCCCCCGGATCGGGGACAAACTGGGGTCCCTGGGCGCCTGCGCCGATCATGACGTTGCGCCCGGTGGCGCGCACACGGGAGCGGGCAACATCGGCGTCGGTAACGCTGCCGTTGTTGCGTGGGAGCTTGACCGCTCGCGACCGCGCAACACTAGATCGGTTTCTCGCCCTCTGATGGCTCCGGATCCGCGGCCGTGCCACCCAGCCGCGCCGATTCGCCGCCGACATGGTGTCCGATGGCAGCGATGACCCGCGCCCCGGCCGCGAGAAACCGAACCCCAAAAATCAGGCGCTGAGCGACATCGTCGTGCCGTCGAGCGCGCCCAGCGCCCGCTCGACCGAGCACGAGATGCAGGTGAACGTCGGGGTGTCGCGCAGCGTGTAGCTGCTGGACTCGGTCGTGCGCAGTCGCTGCACGAGGTCGAGGAAGTCGGCCGGGTTGTCGGTCTCGAAGGCGACGACGAACTCCTGGTCGTCGAGGCCGAACGAGTAGCTGGTGTTCAGCTCGATCGAGGGGTATTCGCGGCCGAGCTTGATGTGCTCCTGCATGATCCGCCAGCGCTCCTCGGGGGAGAGCAGGTACCAGGCGCGGGTCTTGACGAACGGATAGACGAAGAGGTACTTGCCGTGGGCGGGTCGAACCTCCAGGCGTGACTCGTCGGAGTACTCCGACGGCTTGGTCATGGCCAGCAGCGAATACGGAACCGTGCACCACTTCATCAGCCCGCTCTGCGCCAACACGACGTGGAATTCGTGGATGCGCTCCAAGTTCTGTGCCTGGCTGAGCAGCATCAGGTCGGCGTCGCCGCGGGTGCCCACCAGCGAGAAGGATCGGAGCAGGTGGCCGTCGGCGAAGTCCTCACACGCCGCGAGGAACTCACGCTTGTCGGCGGCGCGCTGTTCGTCGTCGAGGCGCCGCCAGGCCGGATCGACCTGCAGGAACGTGTATTTGACGAAGTGCCGGGTGGGCATGCCGGGTCTATGTTAGGTCACCCGAAAAACGGCTTTGAGGCCGGGGTACCCGATAAGATGCGTCGGATGCGGATCGCACTGGTATCTCCGTACTCGTGGACGTATCCGGGAGGCGTGACCCGCCACATCGAGGGGCTGGCGGAGTCCTTCATCGCCGATGGACATCACGTCCGGGTGCTTGCGCCGTACGACCCCGCCGACGTCTTCTCCACGGCGCTGCATCGTGGCGCCGGTCCGCAACCGCTGCCGGCGCCTGATTACCTCGTGCCACTCGGCCGCACGGTCGGCTTCAAGGCCAACGGCGCCATCTCGAACGTGTCGATCACCCCGTACGGCGTGGCCACCCTGCACAAGGAGTTGCGCAGCGGCCGCTTCGACCTCGTCCATATCCACGAGCCGGTGGCCCCGCTCACCGGCTGGGTGGCGTCGGACTCGACGCGGCTGCCGCTCGTGGGGACCTTTCATTCCTTCTCGGAGAGCCGCTTCTCCAACGGCCTCGCCAACGCGATGGGCGCTCGGCGTGTTCTCAACCGGCTGCACGTGCGGATCGCCGTCTCGGAGGCGGCCGCGTGGACGGGCCGGCGGTTCTTCGGCGGTCACTACCGGGTGATCCCCAACGGGGTCCACGTCGATCCCGCCGTCCTGGGGCGCGCGGTCCTGCAGGCGCGGTTGCCGGGCCGAGTGCGACGACGGTCTGCGGATCGTGTTCGTCGGCCAGGCGGTCGAGCGCAAGGGCCTGCCGCTGCTGCTGCGGGCCTTCGAGGCGCTGCGCGAGCACATCCCGTGCGAGCTGACCGTGATCGGCCCGACGCGCGAGGAACTCGCCCCGCTGCTCGTCGACGATCGCGGCGTACGCGCGCTGGGCAAGGTCGACGACGAGCGCAAGGCGGCCGAGCTGCAGCGCGCCGACGTCCTGTGCGCGCCCTCGCTGCGCGGCGAGAGCTTCGGCATGGTGCTCACCGAGGCGTTTGCCGCCGGCACCCCGGTCGTCGCCTCCGACATCGCCGGCTACCGCGACGTCGTGCGCGACGGGGTCGACGGCGTGCTCGTTCCGCCCGCCGACGCCCAGGCGCTGGCCGAGGCGCTGCGCGACCTCTACGAGGAGCCTCGGCGACGGGTCGAGATGGCGCGCGCCGCCGCCGCCGACGTCGAGCGCTTCGCCTGGCCGCGGGTCGCCGCCGAGGTCCTGACCGCCTACGCCGACGCGATCGCCACCCCGCAGGCGCAGACGGTCGGCGCGCGGGCTGCCGTGGCCGTCGGGGCGCGGGCCGCCGATCTCAAGCCGCACGTGCCCGCCCAGCGCCTGCCCAGTCTCGAGCCGCCGCTCGGGCCCGCGGCGCAACCCGTGGGTCTCGCTGGCCCGCCGGGCGGCGTTTGCCGCGGTGTCACTGGGCGCTGTGCTGCTGGCGGTCCTGGCCCTCAACAAGATCGGCCTCAACAACATCGCGTCGGCGCTGCTGGCGTCCAGCCCGTCGTTCGTCGTGCTCGGGCTGGGGTTGATGTGCGGCGCGATGGCGATGCGCGCCGTGTCCTGGCACGCGATCCTCAAGGCGGCCATGCCCAAGGCCCGCGTCCGAATGTCGGACGCGATGCAGGGGACGTTCATCGGCGTGCTCATGTCCTCGACCCTGCCCGCCCGGCTCGGCGAGCCCTCGCGCGCGCTGATCGTCGCCCGTCGCAGCGGGCGCCCGCGGGAGAACCTGCCCGTCGTGCTGGGCACGCTCGTCTCCCAGACGCTGATCAACATCGTCGCCCTGGCGATCCTCGGCGCGGTGATGTTCTCCTCGGTGGACTTCTTCAACGGGCACCAGAACGCGCTCGTGGCCGTCGCGGTGGCGCCCGTGGCGCTGCTGCGTCCTCGTCTTGCTCGCCCCGCTCGTGCTGCGCCACGGCGCCGCCGGCTCGCGGCTGGGACGCGCGGCCGTGCTGCTCGCCCAGGCGCGCCGCGCGATGACCCGCGTCCGCGCCGGGCTCGTCGTGTTCCGCAACCCGCGGCTGGGGGCGGCGGCGATCTCCGCGCAGCTGGGCGCGTGGGCGCTGCAGTGGGTCTCCTGCTACACGCTGCTCGTCGCCCTCGGGCTCAACCACCAGGCCGGGCATCGGCGCCGCCGCGGCGGTGCTGTTCGCCGTCAACGTGACCGCGGTGCTGCCGGCCACCCCGGCCAACCTCGGCGTCTTCCAGGCGGCCTGCGCGGCCGTCCTGCACACTGGTTGGCATGTCGGGCTCGGCACCGGCGTCGCCTACGGCGTCATCCTGCAGGCCGTCGAGGTCGCGACCGCGATCCTGATGGGCGCCCCGGCGCTGCTCAAGGAGGGCATGTCGTGGCGCGAGGTGCGCCTGCGGGCGATGCACGCCGCGCCGGTCAAGCTCCCGCCCTCGCCGCGGCGCAGCTCGTCGCGGCGCTCGGGCGCGGCCAGCGCCGGCAGCTGAGCGCCTCAGCGTTCCGCCGGCGGTGCGCCGCCCATCGGCGGGGCTGCTCGGCCTGAAAGACCTCGATCGCGGCGATCTGGCCCTCGACGACGCGGACGATCCACAGGACGCTGTCGACGATCACGTTCTCGCCGCACCGTCCCTCGGTCCGGCCGAAGCCGATCACCGATTCGGAGGTCTGGCGCAGCTCCATCGGGGTGAACTGCAGCTCGTCCCACACGTTCGCCACTCCGCAGGTAGGCATGGACGCCGTCGTGACCGCGGTAGGGCTCGGCGCGATCGGCGAGCCGGGAGGTGGCGAAGGCCCGCAGCACGATGTCCGGCCGGCAGTGGCCGAGCATCGCCGGGCACATCGCGAGCGGCGAAGGCCTCGAACGCCGCGCTCACGACCCTGACCCCGTCCGGTTCACCGGCTACGGCCGCAGGGTCGTGGGACGGCGCCGGCCGCGGGCGCCGCCGGCGCGCGGCGCGGGCCGCGCGAACAGGTATCCCTGGGCCTGGTCGACGCCCAGCTCCCTGAGCGTGAGCAGGGTCGCCTCGTCCTCGACGCCCTCGGCGATCGTCACCTGGCCGAACTCCCGGGCGAGGGCGACGATCCCGCGCACGACCCGCATGTCGGTCTCGCTCGAGGTCAGCTCGCGCACGAACTCGATGTCGATCTTCAGGTAATCGGCCGGCAGGTGCTTGAGATAGCTCAGGCTGCTGAAACCGGTGCCGAAATCGTCGAGCGCCAGACGGCAGCCGAGCTCCGAGAGCCGCTCGGCGAACTCGCGCGCCGACTCCGGTGCGCCCGAGCAGCGCGGTCTCGGTGACCTCGACGACGAGCAGCGACGGGTCGGCGCCGGTCTCCTCGATCGCCGTGGCCAGCTCGCGGATGATGAGCGGATCGCCGATCGAGCGGGCCGACAGGTTGAACTCCGTCGGGGTGCCGGTGGCGGCGATCTGCACCGCCTCGCGGATCACCCAGCGGTCGATCTCGGAGATCAGGCCGTAGCGCTCGGCCACCGGGAGAAATTCGCCGGGGGCGATGATCGACCCGTCCGGCTCGCGCATCCGCAGCAGCAGCTCATGCTGGACGGTCACACCGGTGGTGAGGTCGACGATCGGCTGGGAGTACAGGACGAGGCGGTCCTCGTCGAGCGCGCCTCGGATCCGGCCCAGCCAGATGGCGTCTCCCACATGCTGCTCCAGCTGCGCCTCGCGCTGCTTGCGCTCGGTGATGTCGACCATCTGCGAGTGAAATGCCTGCACCGAGCCGTCGGCGAGGCGGATCGGGGCGAGGTGCAGCAGCACCCACGACCGATTCGCCGTCCGGGGCGCAGCAACCGCGCTCGGACTGCAGCGTGGACAGCTCGCCGGTGCGGATCCGCTCGCGCTCCTCCCAGATCTCCGCCCGGTCGGCCGGGTCCATGAAGGCGTACATCGATGGCCGACCAGCTCCTCCTGCGGGCGCTGCAGCAGACGCGCCATGGCGTCGTTGACGCGCACGCAGCGCCCATCGGACGGATCCGACAGGGCCATGCCGATCGGCGCGGCGTCGAACCCGTCGCGGAACAGGTGCTCGGCGGCGAGCCGTTGGCGCTCACCCTCGCGCTGCTCGGTCACGTCGAGCGCCGCGCCGCGCATCGTCGGCGCCGGGTCGCGCGCGCCGCTCACGATCTCGGCCCGCGTCGAGAGCGTCCGCACCGTCCCGTCGGGCCAGATCACCCGGTACTCGGCAGGTGGCGACGCCGCCGGACCGGCACTCCGCGCCTTGAGCGTGGGCCCGGTCACGATCGTCGCGTGGACGCGCTCCATCAGGCCTTCGCCGCTCAGACGCTCGACGCCGGGCAGGCCGAGGAGGCGGCCGAACCCGGGGAGAAGGTCAGCTCGCGGGTCTCCACGGTCAGCTCCCAGCTGCCGACGCCGACCATCCGCTCGGCCTCGCGCAGACGGGCCTCGCTGCGCGCCAGCTCCGCGGTGACCCGCAGCGGCTCGGTGCAGTCCTGCAGCACGGCCACGACCGAACCGATCACGCCCGCGCGATCGCGAACGGCCGCCATCTGCACCTGGTAGGTGCGCGTGGCGTCGGCGTGCGGTACTGCAAAGGACTGGGGCGAGCCGGCCGAGCGCGGCGCGGTAGCGCGGGCAGCAGGCTCGCGGCGGCGTCCGCCGGGAGCAGCTGCACCAGCGCTCGTCCGGTCCAGTCGCCGGTGTCGAGGCCGTGGCGGGCGAAGGCCTCTCCGTCGACGTGCAGGATCCGCTCCTCGGCGTCGACGACGACGACGGCGGCCGGAGCGACCGAGTGCCGGGCGTCCGGATCGCGCGGCCCCGGCGACCGCGAGCGCAGGCTCGGGCCACCGCATACGCTCGCCGATCGGCGCGAGGGGTGCATGCATCGGGGGGCTCACCAAGACAGGTATCGGCACGGCTCGCGATCTCTTCACCCATCGCGCGCCGGCGAGGCGTCAGATCCGGGGAATCGAGCGTCAGGCGCCGGCCATCGCCGGCTCGCCCTCGCCCTCGCCTCCCCGCCTCGGCCCCGGCCTGCTCCTGGGCGGGCACCGGGTCGACGTCGGGCAGGGTGGCCAAGCGGGTCGGGTCCTTCTCGGTCCCGGCCACCAGCTCGTCGCTGGCCTGGCGGTCGTTGCGCGGCAGCGTCCCCGACCGCATCCCGAAGTAGACCGCCTCGGGATGGTGGGCGACGATCGCCAGCGTCGACTGCTCGGGCTCGACGGCGTAGCCCCCCGACAGCCGCAGGCCGATGGAGGGCGCGTCGAGCAGCCGGAAGACCTTCTCCAGCTCGGACTGCTCGGGGCAGGAGGGATAGCCCCAGCTGTAGCGGCGGCCCTGGGTGGGGGCGATGCCGAGCTCGGAGCGCACGCGGCCGTGCAGCCATTCGGCCATGCCCTCGGCGGTCTGCACGCCCAGACCATGCGTGAACAGCTGCTCGGCAAACTCTCCGTCGGCCTCCAGCTTGGCCATCAGCTCGGTGACCTCCTCGCCGGCGGTGACGGCCTGCAGCGCGACGACGTCGGGCTCGGCGTCCGAGGGGACCGGTAGAAGTCGGCCAGGCAGATCCGGTCGTGGCGGGGCTGGCGCGGGAACACGAGGCGCTCGAGCTCGACCTCGCCGGGCCTGTCCGGATCCCAGACGATCAGCTCGTTGCCCTCGGAATTGCACGGGAAGTAGCCGAGCAGGGCGCGCGGGCGCAGGTAATCCTGGTCGCGCCACATCCGCTCCAGCCGCGGCTGGAAGTCATCGCGCAGCAGCGCGGTCCAGGCGTCGCCCTTGACCCCGCGCCCGCCCCAGTGCAGCTTGAACAGCACGTGGGTATCGAGGTGGCGGTAGACCTCGTCCATCGCGATCTCGAGCTCCCGGACTCCCCAGTACGGCGGGGCGGGGACGGGCGTGTCGGTCTTCGCGTTGCTGCGGACGGTGTCGTCGGTCACGGCGGGCGCGTCGTCGGGCGCGGCGGCCGGCTGGTCGCGCAGGCGCTGGGCGGCGTCGCGCGTCTTGGTGAGCAGCGCCGCGCGGGCCTCGGGATCGATCAGCTCGTCCATCTTGTGCAGGCCCTCGAAGGCGTCTTTGCAGTAGAAGATGCCCGGCTCGTAGATCTCGTCGGACTCGGTCCCGTTGGGATACAGGATCCGCAGGCCGAAGTTGCGGTTGATCGCGGCGCCGCCGATCAGCACCGGGTAGGGGAGCCCGCGCGCGTGGAGCTCCTGGACGGCAGCCGGCATCTGCTTGGAGGTGGAGACGAGCAGCGCGCTCAGGCCGATCGCGGTCGCGTCGTGCTCGACGGCCGCCTCGAGGATCGTCGAGATCGGCACCTGCTTGCCGAGGTCGACGACCGTGTAGCCGTTGTTGGTGAGGATCGTGTTGACCAGCGACTTGCCGATGTCGTGGACGTCGCCGAACACGGTGGCGAGGACCACGGTGCCCTTGGTGTAGCCCTCGAGCTTGTCGAGGTACTGCTCGAGCTGGGCAACGGCCTTCTTCATCACCTCGGCCGACTGCAGCACGAACGGGAGGATCAGCTCGCCGGCGCCGAACTTGTCGCCGACCTCCTTCATCGCCGGCAAGAGCACGGTGTTGAGCGTCGGCACGGCGCCGATCTTCTCCACGCTGGCGTCGATCCAGTCCTCCACGCCCTCCTTCTTGCGGCGCAGGATGTGGAAGTGCAGCGCCTCCTCGGGCTCCATGCCCTCGGTCGGGTTGGCGTTCTCGGCAGCCTCCTCGGGACCCTTGGACTCGAAATGGGCGATGAATCGCTCCAGCGCGTCCTCGCGGCGATCGAAGACGAGATCGTCGGCCAGCTGGCGCTCGTTGGCGGGGATCTCCGAGTACGGCGTGATGTGGACGGGATTGACCATCGCCAGGTCCAGCCCGGCCTCGACGCAGTGGTGCAGGAACACGCTGTTCAGCACCGAGCGCGCGGGGAGCCCGACGCCGAAGGAGACGTTGGAGACGCCGAGCGAGGTCTGCACGCCCGGCAGCTGCTCCTTGACCTGACGGATGCCCTCGATCGTGGCGATCGCCGATGGGCGCCACTCGGGATCGCCGGTGGTCAGCGTGAACGTCAGGCAGTCGAAGATCAGCGCGTCGCGGTCCAGCCCGTGCTCGTCGCAGCAGTACTCGGTGATCCGCCTGGCCACCTCGAGCTTGCGCTCGGCCGTCTTGGCCATCCCGACCTCGTCGATCGTCAGGGCGATCACCGCCGCGCCGTGCTGCCTGGCGAGGGGGACGACCTTGTCGAGCTTGGCGCGGCCGGCCTCGAGGTTGATCGAGTTGACGATCGCCCGGCCGGGGATCTGCTGGAGCGCGATGTCGATCACGTCGGGCTCGGTGGAGTCGATCTGGATCGGCGCCGGCTGGCTGAGCGAGATGCCCTTGACGACCCGGCGCATCTGCTCGGCCTCGTCCTGGCGCTCGGTGAGCGCCACGCAGACGTCGAGCACGTGGGCGCCCCCGGTCACCTGGTCCTCGGCCACCGTCATCAGGCCGTCGTAGTCGTCGGCCAGCAGCATCTCCTTGGCCTTGCGCGAGCCCTGGGAGTTGACCCGCTCGCCGACGATCGTCGGCCGCGGCGCCTGGACGAGCGGAGTGGCGGCGATCATCGAGCTGAGGTGCGCCGAGCGGCGGGCGGGCCGTTGCGCCGGCGTGCGGCCCTTGACGCGCTGCGCGATCGCCTCGATGTGGGCGGGCGTCGTGCCGCAGCAGCCGCCGACGATCGAGATCCCGTAGCGGTCGACGAAGTCGCCGAGCACGTCGGCCAGCGGCTCGGGCTTCTCCGGGAAGATCGTCTCGCCGTTGGGTCCCTGCAGCGGCAGCCCGGCGTTGGGGATGCAGTGGACGGGCAGCGAGCTGAATTCGCCCGAGGAAGCGGATCGCGTCGCGCATGTCCTCGGGGCCGGTCGAGCAGTTGAGGCCGACGGCGTCGACCTTGAGCGCCTCGAGCGTGGCGAGCACGGCGCTGATGTCGGTGCCCAGCAGCATCTTGCCGCCCTGGGGCAGCAGCGAGACGCTGGCCTGGATCGGGACGGGGCGATCCAGGCGCGGCGCCCGCCTCGCGCACGCCGAAGATCGCGGCCTTGAGCTCGAGGATGTCCTGGGCGGTCTCGATGATGATCAGGTCGACCCCGCCCTCGATCAGGCCCGCGGCCTGCTCGGTGAAGCAGGTCTTCAGCTCGGCGAACGTGATCGCGCCCAGCGTCGGGTCGTCGGAGGCGGGAAGGAAGCCGGTCGGGCCGATCGCGCCGGCGACGAACTTGTGCTCGCCCGCGGCCGCGCGGGCGATCTGCGCCGCCTTGAGGTTGATCTCGTGCGTGTGGTCCTCGAGGCCCCACTCGGCGAGCTTCAGGCGCGAGGCCTGGAACGTGTCGGTCTCCAGCACGTCGGCGCCGGCGTCGATCATCGAGCTGTGCACGCCCTCGATCACGTCCGGGCGGTTGATGATCAGGGCCTCGTGGCAGCGGCCGGGCAGCCGGTAGTCGTTCTCCAGGCTGAGATCGAACTGCTCCAGGGTGGCGCCCATGCCGCCGTCGTAGACGATCGTGCGCTCGCGGGTGGCGGTGATGAAGTCTCGCATTGACGGGGATCGTAACAAACCTTGACACGGTTGTGGCAAGGTTGGAACGCCTGCCGTTGAAGAGCGCTTGCGCGTTAGCCGGGAAGCTGCTAACGTGCTAGCAGCAGGACAGCAAACGAACTTGAACGAGGAGGCCGATATGGCTACCACCCAGACCAGGAATTCCACCCCCAGCATCGATGGCGTGTTCGAGCGTGCCGGCGAGACCCGGGAGCAGTTCGCCGACGCCGCCCGCAAGGCCGGCAAGGCGTACCTCGACTCCTACGAGAAGGCCGTCGACCGCGCGGCCGAGCTTCAGCTCAAGCTGGCCGCGACGACCCAGCAGGACTGGATCAAGAGCATCGCCGAGACCCAGGCCGAACTGGCCCGCGAGCTCACGCAGACCTACACGAGCACCGCGCGCTCGCTCCTGAAGTAGGCGCGTTGCGCAGCGGATCCGACCGATCCGCGACAATAACGGCACCGGTGGAGTTCTCCGCCGGTGCCGTTTTGTTTTCTGAGGAGGTCACAGATGACCAGTTCGTCGTATTGCCCCCCCGTGGCCCCGGCCTATGGCGGCCTGATGGGCGCCTGGCTCGAGGGATTGTCGGCCGCCGTCGCCGGAAGCGCCGACCTCTTCGCCGCCTCGCTCGATCGCTTCCCGCTGGGCCTGGACGTGCCCCGCTGGCTCGAGGTCTACAACGACCGGCGCCCCCCGCAGTGGGCGACCGGGCACTCGATCGTGTTCGAGAGCCCGGTTGCGCGGCTGCGCGACTTCTCGGTCTCCGGCGCGCCGCGCGGCCTGGTGCCGACGCTCGTGCTGCCGCCTCAGGCGGGGCACGACTCGTGCATCGTGGACTTCTCGCCCGAGCAATCGCAGATGGGCTGTATCCGCGAGGCGGGGCTCAAGCGGGCCTTCACCTTGGACTGGGTGGGCGCCACGCGGGAGACCGCGGACGCGACGATCGACGACTACCTCGACGTGATCGACCGGGCCGTCGAGCACTGCGGTGGTCGCGTGAACCTGATCGGTGACTGCCAGGGCGGCTGGCTGGCCACGATCTACGCGGCGCTCGCTCCCGAGCGCGTCAACACGCTGACGATCGCCGGGGCGCCGATCGACTTCCGGACCGGCGAGCCGGTGATCGGCGACGTCCTCGGCGGCCTGGCGCCGGGCGGTGACCTCGCGTTCTACGAGGCGCTCGTGGCCTCCGGCGGGGGCGTTTTGAAGGGCCGCCACATGCTCGACGGCTTCCTGCTGATCGGTCCGGGCGCCGAGGTCTCGCGCCAGCTCGATCTCCTGTGCCACGTCGGTGACTCCGAGCACGTCGATCGCTACCGGATCTTCGAGGACTGGTTCAAGCACGTCCAGGACATCCCCGGCGGGTTCTATCTGTGGATCGTCCGCCACCTGTTCTCCGGCAACGAGCTGATCCGCGGTGAGCTCGAGGTGCGGGGCTCGAAAGTGGACCTCGGGCGGTTGGCGATGCCGCTGAACCTCCTGGCCGGCGCGACCGACCACATCACCCCTCCCGACCAGGTGTTCGCGCTCGCCGACTACGCCGCAACGCCGGCCGAGGACGTGGTGCGGCGGGTGAGCTCAGGCGGCCACCTCGGGCTGTTCATGGGGCACGAGGCCCTCAGCGAGCACTGGCCGCCGCTGCTGGGCGCTGTGCTCGAGCGCTCCCGGCCGGCGCGGCAGGCGCGGCGGGCGGCCGCCGCGAAGCAGTAAGGGCCTACCGCGCGGTCCAGCCCAGGTCCATGGTCACCGGCACGCCGGTGAACGAGCGCCCGGCCGGCGAGGCGAGGAACGCCACCACCTCGGCCACCTCGGAGGGCTCGATCAGCTCCTTGACGGCGTGGGGGGCGAGGATCACCTGCTCGAGGACCTGTTCGTCGGAGAGGCCGTGCACCCGGGCCTGGTCGGCGATCTGCTTCTCCACCAGCGGGGTGCGCACGTAGCCCGGGCAGACGGCGGTGGCGGTGATCCGGTGCTCGGCGCCCTCCAGGGCGAGCGTCTTGACGAGCCCGAGCACGCCGTGCTTGGCCGAGACGTAGGCGGCCTTGAACGGCGAGGCGACGAGCGCGTGGGCGGAGGCGATGACGACGAAGCGACCCGCGCCGGACTCGCGCAGCGCCGGCCAGGCGTGCTTGGCGAGCACGAACGGGCTGGTGAGCAGCAGGGCGAGGATCGTCTCCCACCGCTCGCCGGGGAACTCCTCGATCGGCGACACGTGCTGGACCCCGGCGTTGGGGACCACCAGGTCCAGGCGGCCGAATCGATCCAGGGCGGCGTGGACGGCGGCGACGTTCTGCCCGGGATCGGTGAGGTCGGCCTCGAAGGGCACGCCGGGACCGTCCTCGGACGGGGTGAGGTCGACGGCGAGTACGTCGTAGCCGCCGTCGACGAGCCGCTGGGTCACGGCTCGGCCGATGCCGCTGGCCGCGCCGGTGACGAGCGCCGCGCGAGCGCTCATCCGCCGCCGCCGTCCGCCGCCGGGGTGTCGGCCGGGGTCTCAGCGCGTCGCCGGGCGTGGCGCGGTGAGACGGCGGCGAACGCCTCGTAGACCTCCCTGAGCGCGGCCCGCTGGCGTGCGGTCAGGCGCGAGTCGGCGGCGATCGCCTCGAGCACCGCGTTCGCCTCCGGAGCGGAGCCCGGCGCCGGCATCCCGGCCTGCTTGTACAGCGCGTCGGCCGACACCTTGAGCGTGCGGGCGATGGAGTCGAGCACCGTCTCCGACGGCGCCCGCAGCCCCCGCTCGATCTGCGACAGGTACGGGTTGGAGATTCCGGCCAGCTCGGCGAACTGGCGCATCGAGAGCTCCGCCAGCTCGCGCTGCTGGCGGATGATCTCGCCCAGAGAGGAGGCGGCGGAGCGGTCGGCCATCTGCGTCGCGAATCTACATGTCCTGGCCGCCGTTGACGCCCCACACCTGACCGGTGATGTAGGCCGACTGGTCGGCGGCGAGGAAGTGCACGACGCGGGCGATCTCGTCGGGCCGGGCGAGGCGGCCGAGCGGGATCTCGGACTTGATCTTCTCAAGGACCTTGTCAGGGATGTGCTCCAGCATTTCGGTCGCGACGAAGCCGGGGGCGACGGTGTTGATCGTCACGCCGATCCCGTCGTCGGTGAGCTTGCCCGACTTGGTCAGCTGGTGGGCGGCCTCGCGCGCCATCGTCTTGGTGAGGCCGAACAGGCCGGACTTGGAGGCCGCGTAATTGGCCTGGCCGATGTTGCCGGTCTCGCCGATGATCGAGGAGATGTTGATGATCCGGCCCGCCCCGCGCTCGATCATGTGGGGCAGCACCGCCTGGGACATGAAGAACGCGCCCGACAGATTGACCGCGATCACCTTGTACCAGTCCTCATCGGTCATTTTCAGCACCGTCTTGTCGATCGTGATGCCGGCGTTGTTGACGAGCACGTCGAGCCGGCCGTGCCGATCGATCACCTCGGCTACCGTGCGCCGGCAGTCGTCGGCCGAGCCGATGTTGCCCTGGTGCACGCTGGCGGTAATGTCGTTGCTCTCCAGTCCGGACAGGAACTGACGGGCATGCTCCTCGTCACGGCCGTAGCCGGCGGCGACGATCGCCCCCTGCTCGCCGAAGCTCTGCGAGATGGCGCCGCCGATCCCGCGCGTGCCGCCGGTCACGAACACCACCCGGCCGTGCATGCGGGGGCGCTGGCGACCCTCGTGATCGGGCCTCTGGGCCGGGGTTTCGCTGGTCTGCGTAGTCATGGGTCCTCTCCTCTGTTGTGTCGCGGCCGTGCTCAGCGCTCGGAGCGCTCGCGCAGCCAGTCGGCCATCTCGGGCCAGATCTCGGTGCGGGCGGCCGACCCGGCGACCAGCCCGATGTGACCCCCGGGGCGATCGATGTGGGTCACGTCCTCGCTGGAGACCAGCTCGAAGATCGGCATCGTCCCGTCGCGCGGGGCGATGTGGTCGGCGCCGGCGGTCACGACGAGCAGGTTCTGCTCGATGCGGCCGAGGTCGATCCGCTGGCCGCGCAGCCGCGCGCGTCCGGAGACGAAATCGCCGTCGCGGTACATCATCCGGATCCACTCCGCCCATGCGCGCCCCGGGAACGCCGGGTTGTCGGCGACCCACTTGGCCATCGGCTGATAGGTCTCGCGCCGCGCTGTGCCCTCGGCGATGCCGTCCCACAGCCGCCGGTAGGTCGTCCAGAAGTTGGTCACCGGCTTGAGCAGCTTGTTGGCGACATCGACCGCTCCGCCGGGCAGGACGCGCCACTGCTCGGCCACCCGGTCGATGTCGAACTCCGGCGCGCCCACCCACCGGGCGTAGGTGGATCCGCGCGCCTCGACGGGCATCGTCAGCAGGGCGAGGTTGCGCACCGGGTTGCTCGCCTGCTCGTGCTCGAGGCCGCAGTACATTGCGCACAGCGTCGCTCCGATGCACCAGCCGAGCAGGGACAGCTCGTCGGCGCCGCTCGCTCGCAGCGTCTCGCGGATCCCCCAGTGCAGCTCGTCGCAGACGTAGTCATCGAGGCCGGTGTCGGCGTCCTCCTCGTCGGGATAGCCCCAGTCGAGCAGGAACACGTCGAAGCCCTCCGACAGCAGATACTCGACGAGAGAGTGGCCGGGGCGGAGGTCGAAGATCGCGGGACGGTTGATCAACGCGAACACGAGCAGCAACGGCACCGGATAGGCCCGCTCGGTCGAGCGGTAGCGGTAGAGGGTCGTCTGGCGATGCGTCCACACGACCTCGCGCTCGGTGGCGCCGAGTACCGCGTCGTCGGTCGTCAGCAGCGTGTTGGCGAACTCGAAGGCCGTCGCCGGCGTGCGGGCGAGACGCGAGAGGGCGCTCATCGCTTGGCCGACGAGCTGCGGCGCCGGGTGGCGGCGGAGCGGCCGTTACCCGATGACGTCGACTTCTCGGCGTCCGTGCGCGTGAGCTCGTCGCGCAACTGCTCGACCTCCTGGAGCACCCGCTCGAGCTTGTCCTCGTTGCGGTGCAGCTGCCGGGCCAGCCGGGTGATGTCCGCGCGGCCGGCCACCCTCAGGTTGCGCAGAACCAGGTCGGCGAGGTCGCCGCCCATGCGCGTGAGCGCGGCGACGTTCTCGGCGCTGCGGGCAAGCAGCCCTCCGAAGCTGGGGGTGGACACCGCCTCCTCGAACGCCTTGGCCGTGCGGGACTCGATGTCCTCGTAGAGAGCACGAACCTGCTCATCGGGCGAGCGCTTGGCTTCGTCGTTGCGATCCGTCATGCCTCTCCTCGTTCGCTTGCCTGATTGCTACCCGGCGTACAGCGACTGAATCGAGGCTACGCCCGAACATTGGGACGCGCAACCGCTGCAGCGCGATGGCACCCACGTGGCGGGGCGGCCCGTCGCCCATCGCCGGCGGCGCGGAGCGGCTGCGTACCCGTCGATCGCGGATCTCCTGGAAACCGGAGCCTTTGTCGACGGCCGCCGCGCTGAGTAAGCTTGGTCGTCAAGGGGTAATGGAACAATATGCAGAGCGTCACCCAGGGCCTGAGCGCGACGTACGAGGCCAAGCCGAGTTCGGTGGCCGCGGCGCGTGCGGCGCTGGCCGAGTTCGCGGCCAACGCGGGAGCATCCGCCGACCAGGTTGACGGCGTCCGCCTGGCGGCGTCCGAAGCCGTCACGAACGCGGTGCTGCATGCCTACCGCGGTGAAACCGGACCGATCCAGGTGACCGCGGCGCTCGCCGGGCGCGAGCTGTGGATCCTCGTCTCCGACGAAGGTGGCGGGATGCAGCCCCGGGCCGACCGGCCCGGGCTCGGGCTCGGGCTCGGGCTGATCTCGCAGGTGTGCGATGACATGGCGATCGTCCCCCGCTCCGCCGGCGGTACGGAGGTGCGCATCCTGTTCAAGCTGGCCGTCGCGCCCGAACACCAGGAGCAGGAGCCGCAGCGCCGTCAACCGCAGCATCCGCAGGACCAGGGCGCTTCGGTCGCGGGGACCCCGGCCGAGATCTCCGTCGGTCTGGTCGCCCGCGTGCCCCGGTGAGCGCTGTGCCCGCCGCGTCGCTCGCCGACTGACTGCACCCGAAGGGCCCTCAGCTCCGCGGGTCCTGGCGCTCTGCTTCGTCTCCGGCGGCGCCCACCTTCTCGACGACTGAGTACTCGCCGTGACGTTCGACGACCACCTCGATCTCGGGCAGCTCGTGACCACTGACGATCACGAAGCGCCGGGGGTCGGCGCGCACCGCCTCGTACTGAGGAAGCGTCAGCGCCACGAGCACGTTGCAGCCCAAACGAGCGCACTCGCAGCGAAACCCGATCGGCGCCTCGGGGTCGCCCGGCCACTGGCCGCGCAGGATGCCCTCGTTGACATCGCGGAACATGTCCTCGTTGGAGGCCAGGCGCCGCTCGACGTTGTCGCTCATCGGCTCGCCGCGGCGTAGAGGGCCTCGATCACCCGCGCCTGGCCGACGGCATCGGCGCGGCCCAGCCGCGGCTGCGCCCGGCCGCGAATGGCCGCCGACAGGTTCTCGGCCTCCAGCCGGTAGGAGTCGGCCGGCGGGAGTTCGATGCGCTCGACCGTACCCTCACGGCGCAGCTCGATCACGGGCTCCCGGCAGTGCCAGGGATCGTCGAGGAACAGGCTCGCCTGATCGCCCACAACCTCCAGCTCGTCGCGGTCGGCGAGGGCGAGGCCGGCGTCGAAGTGCGCGAGCATGTCCGAGCCGCAGCGCATCGAGCCGGCGAATGCCACGTCGACTCCGTCGCCGCCGATCAGCTGGTGGCCGCTGACCGCCTCGGGCTCGCCGGCCAGCAGCCGGGCGGCGCTGACGCAGTAGCAGCCGACGTCCATCAGGGCGCCCCCTTCCAGGTCGGCACGGAGTCGGACATTGGCCGTATCGCCGGCGCCGATCGCGAAACTGAACGCCGCCCGCACGAGCGTCGGGCGCCCGATCGCGCCTGACTGCACGAGCTCGACCAGACGCTCGGTCTGCGGGTTGTGGCGCCACATGAACGCCTCCATCAGCAGCCGGTCGGCGGACTCGGCCACGTCGAAGGCCGCCTCGACCTCGGCGACCCGGCGGCTCAGCGGCTTCTCGCAGAGCACGTGCTTGCCCTTGCGCAGCGCCCGTTCGGTCCACTCCACGTGCAGCGAGTTGGGCAGCGAGATATAGACGACCTCGACGTCGGGATCGTCGAGCAGCTCGTCGTAGCTGCCGTAGGAGCGCTCGATCCCGTTGGCCCGGGCGTACCTGGCGGCGCGCTCGGCGTCGCGGCTGGCCACCGCCAGGACATCGCATTCGTCTGACTGCGCCACCCCGGTGAGGAACTTCGCGTTGATGTGGGCGGTCGAGAGCACGCCCCACTGCACACTCATGACGCCGGCGTTATACGGTGCGCTCGCCGGACTCGCGGGCCGGCGCGTCGGCCGTTGCCCGGTCGCCCGGCCGCGGCTCGCCGGTGATCGCGCTCTTGAAGTCGTGCATGCCACGTCCGATCGAGCGCGTCGCCTCGGGCAGCCGCTTGGGCCCGAGCACGAGCAGCGCGACGACCAGAATCAACAGCAGGTGGGTGGGCTGGAGAATGTCGTTCAAGATCACGACGAGGAGAGTACAGCGTGCCTGACAGCGTCACCGCGTTCGCGCCCGGGCGGGTGAACCTGATCGGTGAGCACACCGATTACAACGAGGGCCTCGCGCTCCCGTTCGCCATCCGCGAGGGCGTCACCGTCACGGCGCGGCCCTCCGGGGACGACCGGGTGACGGTTGTGGCGCACGATCTCGGTGCCCACGACGCCTTCGATGTCCACGCGCCGCAGCGGGTGAGCGGCTGGCGCGCGTTCGCGCGGGGCGTCGCCGCCGAGCTGGAGGCAGCCGGCGCCTCGCTCGCCGGCGCGCGCCTCCAGGTGCGCGGGACGGTTCCGTCCGGATCGGGCCTGTCCTCGTCGGCCGCGCTCGAGGTGGCGCTCGCCCTGGCGATGCTGGCGGTCGGCGACGCGCCGGTACCCGACCGCCTCGAGCTGGCGCGGATCTGCTCGCGCGCCGAGAACGAATGGGTGGGGGCGCGCACCGGGCTGCTCGATCAGATCGCGTCGCTGTGCGGGGAGCCCGAGCGGGCCCTGGAGATCGACTTCCGCTCGCTGGAGGTGACCCCGGTCGAGCTCGAGCTGGCCGGATACGCGCTGGTCACGCTGGACTCCGGGGAGCGCCACGCCAACGCGGGGCGCCGGGGCGAGGGGGAGGAGCCGGGCTATAACCAGCGGCGCGACGAATGCCGGCGTGCCGGCGAGCTGCTGTCGATTCCGAGCCTGCGCGACGCGACGCTCGCGATGGCCGAGCGGCTGCCCCAGCCGCTCGCCGATCGTGCCCGCCACGTCATCAGCGAGAACGAGCGCGTGCGCGAGACGGTGGCGGCGCTGCGTGACGGGGATCTGCCGCGCGTCGGGGAGCTGCTCAACGCCTCCCACGCCAGCCTGCGCGACTGCTTTGCGGTCTCCACCCCCGCGGTCGAGGCGACGGTGCAGCGGCTACTCGACGCCGGCGCGATCGGTGCCCGGATCGTGGGTGGCGGCTTCGGTGGCCACGTGCTGGGGCTGTTCGGACCCGGAGCGCATCCGCCGACGGGGGCGATGGTGGTGGCGCCGGGGCCGGGCGCGCATCTGCTGTGACCCGCGGCGCCGCCGGCGCCGGCATGAACGTCCTGCCCAATTGTCACGCCCGCAGGCGTGGTTAGCGCTAACATGCCGCGCGCCCGGTCCCGCTCGTCGAGCGGTACGGAGGAGAGGAGCAGTCGATGGATGTCGAGGACGAGGTCGAGCCGCCTGCGCGCTCGCAGCGCCGCCCCGCGGTGATGGCCGACGTCGGCCGGCTGGCCGGAGTATCGCACCAGACGGTGTCCCGCGTGATCAACGGCAGCCGGCACGTCAGCCCGGCCACCCGCGAGCGCGTGCTGGCGGCGATGCGCGAGCTCGGCTACCGCCCCAACTCGATCGCCCGCGCGCTGGTCACCGGCCGCTCGCGCACGCTCGGCGTGGTGAGCTTCGACACGACGCTCTACGGGCCCGCGTCCACCCTATTCGGGATCGAGCGCGCCGCCCATCAGGCGGGCTACTTCATCATCATCGCGAGCCTGCGGGCGTTGGACCGCGCGTCGGTCGTGGAGGCGGTCGACCGGCTGCGCGTCCAGGGGGTGGAGGGAATCCTCGTGATCGTCTCTGAGCAGGCCGCCGCCGACGCGCTCCTGGCGGTCGAGATCGACGTGCCGCTCGTGGCTGTGGAGGCGGGGCCAGAGCGCGGAATCCCAGTGGTGGCGGTCGATCAGCGCCTTGGGGCGACGATGGCCACGCGCCATCTGCTCGACCTCGGGCACGAGACCGTCCATCATGTCGCCGGTCCTCCGGGGTCGCTCGAGGCACAGCAGCGATCCGAGGGTTGGCGGGCGACGCTGCGCGCCTGCGGGGCGACGGCTCCGCCGCCGTTGATCGGCGATTGGAGCGCGCGCACCGGCTATCACCTGGGCTACCGGCTGGCCCGCGAGCCCGATGTCAGCGCCGTGTTCGTGGCCAACGACCAGATGGCGCTGGGGCTGCTGCGGGCCATGCACGAAGCCGGCCGCGGGATCCCGGACGAGATCAGCGTCGTCGGCTTCGACGACATCCCCGAGGCGCCCTACTTCACTCCGCCGCTGACGACCGTGCGCCAGGACTTCGGCGAGGTCGGCAGCCGCAGCCTCCGGGTGCTCGTCGATACGATCTCGAGCCGCGCCGACGGCACCCCGCTCCCGGCGGGATCGCTGGTCGCCCCCGAGCTCGTGCTGCGCGCCAGCACGACGGGCGGCCGGCCGGCCTCCGCCCGGCTCGCGCCGGCGAATTGACACGTGTCCGATGTGATCGCTAACATGACGCGCCGCGCACTGCCCATGAGAGGAGAGAGCCCCGCCTCGGCGAACCTTTTCCGAGTCGGTCACAGGTCCCAGAATGCTCCATCGATCCGATGACTGCCCCTGTCGCGTGCGCGCCAGGCGGCCGCGTACCGGTGGCTCTTGAACACGTTCGGTCTGAGTTAATTTCACTGGACATCCAGCCTGGCGTCTGAGACGGTACGGCGGGCTGGGAGGTCCGAGGAGAGGAGAGAGATGTCCAAAGAGGATGTTGTCTACGACGCCGTTGAGCGACTCGAGTGGGACGAGCGCAAGCAGGAGGACACCCCGCACAAGCGTCTGCGGCAGTTCACGCGCCGCACCGCGCTGACGGGTGGAGCGGCCGGTATCGCCGCGATGATGATCGAGGCGTGCGGCGGCTCGAGCTCGAGCAGCAGCAGCTCCAGCAGCGGCACGAGCACCGCCTCGGCGGCCGGCGGCGGCAGCGCCGCCTCGAGCATCTTCGGCTTCGGCAAGGCGCTGAAGTTCACCATGGTGAACCACGTGACCACCAACGTCTTCTTCACGCCCACCCAGAACGGCGCCGCCGACGCCTGCAAGCTGCTCGGCTGCTCCTATCAGTGGGCGGGCTCGCAGACGAGCAACGTCGGGGAGATGGTCAACGCCATCAACACCGCCGTCACCGCCGGGGTCAACGGCATCGCCACCACCCTCGTCGATCCGAGCGCCTTCAACAACCCGGTCGCCAAGGCCCTCGCCGCCAAGATCCCCGTCGTCGCCTACAACGCCGACGCGGCGGGCAACCCGCGCCTGGCCTACATCGGCCAGGACCTGTTCGTGTCCGGTCAGCAGATGGGCGAGCACATCGCTGCGCTCGTGCCCTCGGGTGACGTCGCCCTGTTCATCGCCACGCCGGGCGCCCTCAACATCCAACCGCGCATCGACGGCGCCCAGGCGACGTTGAAGAAGCATCCGTCGATCAAGCCCCACGTGGTCGCCACCGGCGCGGCCGTTCCGGCCGAGCTGACGGTCGTCAACTCCTACGCCGTCGGACACCCCACCACCAAGGGCCTGTTCGCGGTCGACGGCGGCTCCACCCAGGCCATCGCTCAGGTCATCCGCAAGCAGAACCTGCGGTCCAAGGGCATCAAGGGCGGTGGCTATGACCTCACCCCGGTGACCGAGCAGCTGCTCGGCGCGGGCGACCTGGATTTCACCATCGACCAGCAGCCCTACCTGCAGGGCTTTCTGCCGATCCTCGAGCTGTACATGTACAACGCATCGCAGACGCTCACCGGTCCGGCCGACGTCAACACCGGTCTGAAGTTCCTGGACAAGACGACGGTCGGTCCGTACACGAGCACCAAGAGCCGTTACGAGGGCACCGGCACCTCCGCCGGCGTCGTGAAGGCCTAGCGCCGGAGGCGACCGAGTCGGCCATGGCGGTCACCTCCGACAGCCCGCAGGCTTCCCCCCCGGGTCCAGCGGCAGCACGCCGGGCTCGGCGGGAAGCCGGTCTGGGCGGGATCAAGCGCTTCTTGACGCTGCGCGAGGGCAGCATCATCGTGGTCACGCTGATCACGCTGATCTACTTCGCGACCAGCACGAGCCGGTTCTTCAGCACCGCGAACTTCAAGACCCTGCTGCCGTTCTTCGCTCCCTTTGCGATCATGGCCGCCGGTCAGGTGTTCGTGATGATCAATGGGGAGATCGACCTCTCGATCGGGGCGATGTACCTGTTCGCGCCGTTCATCTGGGACAAGTTCCACGGTCTGGGCACGGTCCCCGCCATGATCCTCGCGCTCATCGTGTGCGGGCTCATCGGCGCCCTCAACGGCTTCGCGGTGGCGGTGATCGGGATCTCGTCGTTCGTGACGACGCTGGGCACCCTGTTCGCCTTAGACGGGGTGACGCTCGTGATCTCCCACGCGACGCCGATCACGCCCCCCGGCACGACGATTCTCGGCGGCTCGACGTTCGAGAAGATCTTCGGAGGTGGTGCGTACTCGGAGCTGATCTGGGCGGTCGGGATCGTGATCATCTTGCAGTTACTGCTGTCGTTCACCCGTTGGGGCATCTACACGGTCGCGGTGGGCGGCAACCGGCTGGGCGCCTCCGAGGCCGGCATCTCGACCCGGACAGTGCTGATCCGCAACTTCGCGATGTGCGCCGTGCTCGCCGGCTTCGTCGGCGTCCTCGAGGCGGTACGCACGACGACGGCCACCCCTGATCCCGGTGGAGCCAACGACATCCTGTTTCAGGCGATCTCGGCCGCGGTCATCGGCGGCACGCTGCTGCAGGGCGGCTCGGGCACCGTCGTGGGCGCGTTGATCGGCGCGCTATTCCTCGGCATCCTGCACGACGGGCTGACGATCAAGGGCGTCAATGCCAACTATCTCGACCTGTACCTCGGCATCGCGATTCTGATCGCGATGGCGATCAACACGTATGTCTCCCGCGTGAGAACGGGGTCCGGCCGTGGCTGACCAAGCACCATCGCACGAGATCATCGTCGAGCCGACGATGTCCGACGACGACGTGCTGCGCGTCGAGCATGTCGGCAAGAGCTTCGGCGCCACCACCGCCCTGCGCGACATCAGCCTCCACCTGCGCAAGGGCGAGGTGCTGGGTCTGCTGGGCGACAACGGCGCCGGCAAGTCGACGCTGATCAAGATCCTCGCTGGCTTCCAGAAGCCCGACACCGGCTCGCTGTGGGTCAAGGGTGAGCCGTACACGCCCCGGTCGGTCGACGATGGCCGCAAGCGCGGGATCGACACCGTCTTTCAGGATCTGGCGCTGATCAACGAGCTGACGGTCTTCCAGAACCTGTTTTTGCGCCGCGAGCGCATCCACAAGCCGATCCCGTTTCTGTCCAACGCCCTGATGCGCCGCGAGTCCCGCAAGGCGCTGGACCAGATCGGGATCAACATCCCCTCGATCGATGTCCCGGCGGCGCGCCTCTCCGGCGGTCAGCGCCAGGCGATCGCGGTGGCGCGGACGATCTCCGGCGACGCCGACATCATCCTGCTTGACGAGCCGCTGGCGGCGATGGGCGCCAAGGAGGGGGCGATGATCCTCGACCTGATCCAGCGCCTCAAGGACGAGGGCAACGTCTCGATCATCATGATCCTGCACAACTACGTCCACGTGCTGGCGGCCTGCGATCGCGTCAACCTGATCCAGGACGGCGTCATCGCTCTCGACAAGCCGACGGCCGAGACGTCCGTCGAGGAGCTCACCGAGATCGTCGTCGAGGAGTACCGGCGGGCCCGGCTGGAGGCGCAGGCCGAGGCGCAGGGCCACTCCGGAAACGGCGCCGCGGCAACGCCGGCGACGCCGGAGACGCCGGCACCACCGGCGCCACCGGCGCCCGGTCCCGCCTAGATCGCCGTCTCCGCCGTGACCGAGCCGGCTTATTGCATCGGTGTCGACTTCGGCACCGAGTCCGGGCGCGCGCTGCTCCTCGACGCGCGCACCGGGGAGGAGCTCGCCGTCAGCGTCGTCGCGTACCCGAGCGTCGTGATCGAGTCTGAGCTTCCCGGCACCGGCGAGCGCCTGGGATCCGACTGGGCCCTGCAGGACCCCGACGACTGGGTGCGCGTGCTCGAGGTGGGCGTGCCCGATGTGCTCGCCCGCGCCGGCGTGGCCGCCGAACAGGTCGTCGGGCTCGGCGTCGACTTCACGTCGTGCACGGTGCTGCCGGTCGCGGCCGACGGCGAGCCGTTGTGCCGCGTGCCGGAGTGGCGCGGGCGCCCCCACGCGTGGCCGAAGCTGTGGAAGCACCATGCCGCCCAGCCGGTCGCCGACCGTCTCAACGAGGTGGCCGACGACCGCGGCGAGCCGTTCCTGCAGCGTTACGGCGGGAAGATCTCGTCGGAGTGGTACTTCCCCAAGCTGATCGAGATCTGGCTGGAGGATCGCGAGGTCTACGACGCCGCCGATGGATTCATCGAGGCGACCGACTGGATTGTCTGGCACATGACCGGACGCGAGGTCCGCCAGAGCTGCGCCGCCGGTTACAAGGCGATGTGGTCGGCCGACGAGGGGCTGCCGCCGGTCGAGTACTTCGAGGCGGCCTACCCGGGCTTCGACCGGCCGGCGGAGAAGCTCGGCACGGAGTTCGTGCCGCTGGGCACCCGTGCGGGCACGCTGCGCCCGGAGCTGGCCGAGCGCGTCGGGCTCGGCGAGGACGTGGCCGTGGCGGTCGGCAACGTCGACTCCTTCGCCTCGGTTCCCGGAGCGGGGGTCGAGCGGCCGGGGGTGTTCGTGATGGCGATCGGCACCTCGATCTGCGACATGGTGGTGGCCGCCGACGAGGTGCGCCTGCCCGGGATCACCGGGGTCGTGCGCGACGGTATCCTGCCCGGCCGGTTCGGCTACGAGGCCGGGCAGACGGCGGTCGGGGACATGCTCGCGTGGTTCGTGCGCACCCTCGGCGAGGAAGCGCAGTTCGACACGCTGGAGCGCGAGGCCGCCGAGCTCGCTCCCGGCGAGACCGGGTTGGTGGTGCTCGACTGGTTCAACGGCAATCGCTCGATCCTCGCCGATGCCAACCTCAGCGGCGCGATCCTCGGGCTGACCCTGCGCACCAAGCCGGCCGAGATCTACCGGGCTCTGCTGGAGTCGATCGCGTTCGGCAACCGGCGGATCATGGACAACTTCACCGAGCACGGAATCGCCCTGGAGCAGATCGTCGCCTGCGGCGGGATCGCCGAGAAGAGCCCGCTGACGATGCAGCTGCTCGCCGACATCAGCGGCCGTCCCGTCCACGTGCCGGACTCCGAGCTGATCCCGGCCCGCGGAGCCGCGCTGTTCGGCGCGGTCGCCGCCGGCGTCTATCCGAGCATCGACGAGGCGATCGCGGCGACGCGACCGGCCGACGCTCGCGTCTACGCGCCCCGGGCGGAGGCGACCGAGACCTACGACCGGGTCTATCCCGTGTATCGCCGCCTGTACGAGTTGCTCGGGCACGACGAGGTGGGGCTGCTGCACGCGCTCAAAGGCATCCGAACCGGAATGGAGGAGCGTCTGTGAGTCAGTTGCCCAGGATCGGCCTGCTGGGGATCATGCAGGAGCTCTACGACGAGATGATTCCGGGCATCACCGAGCATCAGGCCGCCTATGCGGCCGAGGTCGCCCAGCAGCTGTCGGGCGTCGCCGACGTGAGCTTCACGCGCCCGGCGCGCAACCAGGCCGACATCGAGGAGCGGGCCGCCGAGCTGGTGACCGCGGGCGTCGACGGGATCATGATCGTGATGCTCACCTACGGCCCGGCGATGCGCTCGGTGCACGCCCTGCGGGCCGTGCCCGTGCCGCTGCTGCTGGCCAACATCCAGCCACGGCGGACGATCACCGCCGACTGGACGATGGACGACCTGACCTACAACCAGGGGATCCACGGCGCCCAGGACCAGGCCAACGCGCTGCTGCGCGGCGGCGTCCCGTGCTCGATCATCACCGCCGACTGGCGCTCGGAGGACTTCGCCGAGGCGTTCGCCGACTGGGCCGCCGCCGCGCGGGCGATCACCCGGCTGCGCAGCTCGCGCGTGGCGCTGCTCGGCTACCCCATGAACGGGATGGGCGACATCCTGTATGACCCGCCGGCGATGCTGCGCCGGATCGGCCCGACGATCGTCGCCGAGGACCTCGGTGGGGTGTACCGCCGGCTGGAGGGCGTGACCGAGACGGCGGTCGACGCGCTGGTGGCCGAGAACGCCGAGCGCTTCGAGGTCTCGCCGCAGCTGCCGCGCGAGCGCCACGCCTACGCGGCGCGGCTGGAGATCGCGATCCGTCAGATGCTCGAGCAGGGTGGCTACGCCGGATGGTCGTTTCACTTCGACGCGATCGGCGGTGACGGGCGTTTCGCCCAGCTGCCGCTGCTCGCCGCCTCGAACCTGATGGCCGACGGCTACGGCTACGCCGCCGAGGGCGACACGAACACGGCCTCGCTGATGTGCGCCGCCCAGACGATGATCGGCGACGCTCACTTCTCGGAGATGTACGCGATGGACTGGGAGCGGGACTCGGTGCTGATCAGCCACATGGGGGAAGGCAACTGGAAGATCGCCCGGCCCGACCGCCCGGTGAAGCTGATCGATCGCCCGCTGGGCATCGGCGGACTGGAGAACCCGCCGACGCCGGTGTTCTCCGCCGTGCCGGGGCCGGCGACCACGGCGGCGCTGATCCCGCTCGAGGGGGAGGCCTACCGGCTGCTCGTGGGCCGGGGCGAGGTGCTCGACACGGCCGAGCTGCCCAAGGTCGAGATGCACTACTTCCACTTCCGACCCGAGCCGGGCATGGAGCCGTTCATGGACCAGTGGCTGGAGCTGGGCGGCCCGCATCACTTCGTCACCAACCTGGGCGACCACGTGGGACGCTGGCGGCGCTTCGCCGAGCTGCTTGAGATCGACTACGAGGAGATCTGACGCTGTGGAGTTCGAATCGCTGCGTGAGGAAGTGCTGGCCGCCAACCTGGCGCTGCCCGAGCACGGCCTGGTCAAGCTCACCTGGGGAAACGTGAGCGGCCTCGACCGCGAGGCCGGGGTGATGGCGATCAAGCCCAGCGGCGTGCCATATGACGGCATGACCGTGGAGGACATCGTGCTCGTGGACGTCTCCAGCGGCGAGGTGATGGGCGGCGAGCGGCGGCCGTCGAGCGACACCCCCACGCACGTCGCGCTGTACCGGGCGCTTGACGGCATCGGCGGGATCGTCCACACGCACTCCACCTTCGCCACCGCCTGGGCCCAGGCGGGACGCGAGATCCCGGTGCTGGGGACGACCCACGCCGATTTCTGCACCGAGCCGATCCCGGTCACCCGGGCACTCACGGCGCAGGAGATCGACGCCGGCTACGAGGCGGAGACCGCCACCGTCGTGATCGAGGCGCTCGGCGGGCAGGGCGAGCAGATTCCCGGCGCCCTCGTCGTCGGCCACGCGCCGTTCTGCTGGGCGGCGACGGCGGCTCAGGCGGTGGAGGCCGCGGTCACGCTGGAGGAAGTGGCCCGCTTGGCGCTGCTGTCCTCACTGCTGCAGCCGGGCATCGGCCCGCTGGACTCGGTGCTGCGCAACAAGCACTTCGAGCGCAAGCACGGCCCCGCCGCGTACTACGGCCAGACCTAGTACCTGGCGGCATCAGGCGTCGTTCTCCTGGACCGGATCTGGGAGCTGCGCGAGAACCTGTCTACCTACGCGCTTCCTACGTCGCGCTGGCCGAACGTCTGGGTTGCGACCTGTTGACCGCCGACGTGCGACTGACTCGAGCCCCCGGAATGCGTTGCCCAGTCACCGTCGTGCCCGGATAGCCAACGCAGACGAACCTCTGGCATCCACGAGGACCCTAATCGCGGCCCGCGGCTGGCTCGGTCAGCTGCTCAAACCCGATAGCTCCGGACTGCTTCCGGCACACGAGCGCCAGCGAACGCTCGCGTTCGGCGCGACGTTGGGAGGGTTGCCCACCGCCACCGTGGCTAAAGCTCCCGGCGTCGGACATCCCCTAGCGTGACAAAGGAAAACGTCACACGTGGGTGGCTCGTTGACAGCCATCCGCGTCTCACGAACGAAGGACTGACTGGGGGTCGCGGCAGCCGGTGGCAGACCGCTGGTGTGCGACGTGATGTCCGTAAGCTGGAGCGATGGCACGCTTTGGCAAGCGGGACGATCTCCTCGTGCATGAAGAGGAGCCGTTCAACGCCGAGACCGGCCTGGAATCGCTCACCAATCCGGTGACGGATACGAACGCGTTTTATGTGCGTAGTCACGGTCCGGTGCCTGAGATCGAACCCGGCGCATGGCGGCTGCGGGTCGACGGGATGGTCGAGCGGGAGCTGAGCCTGTCGTTGGAGACGCTGCGTGAGGCGTTTCGTGAGCGGACGGTGACCGCGACGCTGCAGTGTGCGGGCAACCGGCGGGCGGGGTTGATCGCGGTGCGTGACATTCCCGGCGAGGCGCCGTGGGGTCCGGGAGCGACCGGTACCGCGACGTGGACCGGGGTCGCGCTGGCTGACGTGGTCGCGCTCGCCGGACCGCTCGGCGACGCGTCAGACGTGGGGTTTGAGGGCGCGGATCTGAGTCCGGAGGCCCAGCCCGTGCAGCTGTTCGGTGGTTCGATCCCGCTCGATAAGGCCTCGCGCCCCGAGGTGCTGCTCGCGTGGGCGATGAACGGCGAGCCGCTGCCACCGGTGCACGGCGCTCCGCTGCGGGTGGTGGTGCCCGGCTATATCGGCGCACGCAGCGTCAAGTGGTTGGAGCGCATCGAGCTGCGCTCGCGACCGTGGCCGGGCTATTTTCAGCATGTCGTGTACCGGCTGTTGCCCGCGAACGGAACCGCGGGCCCGGGGATCGGGATGCCGCTGGGCCTGGTGGCGCTGAATTCCGATGTCCTGTCCCCGCGTGAAGGGGCCACCGTCACCGCAGGGCCGGTCGAGGCGCGCGGCTATGCGTTTGCGGGTGGGGATCGATACGTCGCCCGGGTTGACGTGTCGATCGATGGCGGCGCGAGTTGGATGCAAGCCGAACTGCTGGAGGATCTCGGCCGATGGGCGTGGCGACACTGGCGCATCACACTGGACCTGGTGCCCGGAGACCATGAGCTGCTGGTGCGCGCCTGGGACTCCTCTGCGGCCACCCAGCCCGATGCCGAGGCCGGGCTCTGGAACCCCAAGGGCTACGTCAACAACGCGAGCCCCCGGGTCCACGTACGCGCGATCGTCGCATGACGACAACTCCCGCCCTGATCGGGCCAGCGCACGCTCGCGCCGACCTCCAAGCTCCAGCCGTCCGCTCGTCGCCGGCGAGGTCGGCGCTGTGAGCTGGCCCGGGTCGTCCGTATGATGCGCAGCATGTCGTTTGGCTTTCGTCGTTGCTGGTGGTGGCCGCTTCTCACGCGGCCCCGCTGATCTGTGTTCTCGGGCCGCTCCTGGGCGGTCCGTTGGCGTAGCTGACGATGTGTGCTCGGGAGGGCCCTGTTTGTGAAAGGCCCTTCCATGATTGACCTCGATTCACGTTCTGATCCGCGTTCGCGGGTGTTCCCGGCGCGGGTGCTGACCGGCGATCGCCCGACCGGCCGGCTGCACCTCGGCCATCTCTTCGGGACCTTGCTCAACCGGGTCCGCCTCCAGGCGGAGGGAGTGGATCTGATGGTGTTGGTCGCCGACTATCAGACGATCACCGACCGCGACAGCCCCGGGTCACTGCCGGAGGATGTCGATGAGCTCGTCGCCGACTACCTGGCTGTCGGGATCGACCCGCGACAGGCGACGATCTTCGCCCATTCGCTGGTGCCCGAGCTCAATCAGCTGCTGTTGCCGTTTCTGAGCCTGGTCACGCTGCCCGAGCTGCTGCGCAACCCCACGGTCAAAGACGAGGCCGCTGCTTCCGGGATGACGGCGCTCAACGGGCTGATGCTCACCTATCCCGTGCACCAGGCCGCCGACATCCTCTTCTGCCAGGCCACGATCGTGCCCGTCGGCGCCGACCAGCTCCCGCACGTCGAGCAGACGCGCGCCATCGCCCGGCGGTTCAACCGCCGGTACGCGCCGGAGTGCCCGGTCTTTCCCGAGCCCGAGGCGCTGCTCAGCGACGCCGCCGTGCTGCTGGGAACCGATGGACGCAAGATGAGCAAGAGCCGCAACAACGCGATCGCCCTCGCCGCGACCGCCGATGAGACCGCGCGGCTGCTGCGCCAGGCCAAGACCGATTCGGACCCGCACATCACCTACGACCCGCATGACCGCCCCGAGGTCGCCAACCTCGTCTTGCTCACTGCGTTGTGCGAAGAGGTCGATCCTCGCCAGCTCGCCGAGCAGATCGGTAGCCGGGGAGCCGCCGAGCTCAAGCGCCGCGCGACCGAGGCCGTCAACGAACGGCTACGACCAGTCCGTGACCGCCGGTCCGAGCTCATGCGTGACCGCGGCTATCTCCGGACGGTCCTGCGCGACGGGAGCGCCGCGGCTCGCAGCATTGCTCACACCACACTCGCACGGGTCGCCGCCGCCATGCACACGAACTACTGACCGACGCCGCGGACACTCGACGTCCCGTCTCCGTCGGCTGCGCCAGGACGTGTCCGGTCTCCAGGAGCGCCTTGATCGGGATCGACCGAGGCGGGTGCGCCGTCCCGAGACGGACGGCGCACCGCGCGGCGGCAGATCCTCCGGCGACTCCCAGATGGTCCGGCCCAGGTTAGGGTCACCGGGTTTCCCATCCGCTCCCCTTGGGAATGTTGAGCTCTGACCTTGGGATGATGGGGAGGTAGGCGTGATGGGCCATCGAGGAATCGCAGCACTCCTGTCGGTGCTATGCGCCGCTGCCTGTGCCGCCTTGCCAGCCGGCGCGTCCGCCGCGCGGCGCCCCGCCCGCAATCCGAATCTGCCGGTCGCCGTCGGGACGGGGGGTGCTGTCGCATCGATGGACGTCGGCGCCAGCCGGGCCGGCGTGGACGTACTCCGGCGGGGCGGCGACGCAGTTGATGCCGCCGTCGCGACCGCGAGCGCTCTGGGGGTGACCGTTCCGTTCGTCGCGGGTCCAGGCGGCGGTGGCTTCATGGTCATCTACAACGCTCGAACGCATAGGTCACGACGGTCGACGGCCGCGAGGCATGCCCGGCGGCCTGCACCTCGAGGATGTTCATCGACCCGGCGACGGGCGAGCCGATGGGCTACACGGCGGCTTCTGATCAGCCGCTTTCGACCGGCGTGCCGTCGATGGTCGCAACGTGGGCGACGGCCGTGCGCGACTACGGCCGGCTCTCGCTCGGCGCCGACCTGCGGCCGGCGATCCGCGTCGCCAAGCGCGGTTTCGCGGTCAACTTCGACTTCAACCAGCTCGAGCAGTCCGGCCTGTCGACGCTGCAGGCGTATCCGGCGAGCCGCTCGCTCCTGCTGACGCCGTCGGGTGATCCGCTGCCGATCGGAACGTGGCTGCGAAACCCGGACCTCGCGCACACCTACCAGCTGATCGCTCGCCGCGGTCCGTCGGCGCTGTATGACGGGCCGATCGGACGAGCGATCGTCCAGGCCGACGATCACCCCGTGCTCACGCCGGGACAGACGATCGTCACGACGCCGGGGATCATGACGATGAACGATCTGCGGTCCTACCGCACCCGGATCCTCGCGCCGACCCAGGTGACCTACCGCGGCCTGAAGATCTACGGGATGGCGCCGCCGTCGAGCGGCGGCTCGACCGAGGGCGAGATCCTCAACATCCTCAGCGGCTACCCGCTCGGCTCCGAGTCGCGCGTCCAGGCCCTGTTTCAGTACCTCGAGGCGTCCCGGCTCGCCTACGCCGACCGCAACGCATACGTCGGCGACCCCGACTACGTCCACGTGCCGCTCGCCGGCCTGCTGGATCCGGCGTTCGCGGCGACGCGCCGCTGCCTCATCGGCAGCACCGCGCTCACCTCGCCGGTCGCGGCCGGCTCGCCGTTCGCCCCGTTCCCGGGCTGCAGCGCCACGGCCGCGTCGACCCAGGCTTCGTCGGCGTCGCCCGAGGCCCATCACACAAACAACATCGTCACCGAGGACAAGTGGGGCGACATCGTCGCCTACACGAACACGATCAACTTCTTCGGCGGCAGCGGCCAGGTCGTGCCCGGCTACGGCTTCCTGCTCAACAACGAGCTCACCGACTTCGATTTCGCCCCGTCCTCGCCCGGCGCGTATGACCCGAACCTGCCGGCGCCCGGCAAGGAGCCGCGGTCGAGCATGGGCCCGGTCATCGCGCTGCGCGACGGCCAACCCCAATTCGCGATCGGCGCCGCCGGCGGCTCGACGATCATCACGACCGTCGTCCAGACCCTCATCAACCACGTCGACTTCGGGATGAGCCTGCCGGCCGCACTCGCCGCGCCCCGGGTCAGCCAGACGAACTCGTCGTCGAACACCTCATTGGCCGAGCCGGACTTCTACAGCAGCGCGCTCGCCCAACAGCTCACAAGTCAATACGGCGAGCAGTTCTCCCTCGCCACGGGGCCGATCCTCCCGCTCGACAACTACCCGGGCGATGCGACGGCGCTCCAGATGCTCAACGACGGCAGGGCCGAGGCGATCGCCGAGCCGGTCCGTCTCGGCGGCGGGAGCGCACTCGCGGTCCCGCGCAGTCCCTAGCTGATCTTGAACTTCTTCGCCGCCGCCTTGGCGCTACCGCCGCCGGCGTTCACACCCCACACGACGAACACGTAGCTGCCGCGCGCAAGCGTGTTGGCGTACTTCTTCGTTGACCCGCACGAGGCCCGATATTTCACCCTCTTGTTGTCGACCAACTCGCACTGGTAGTGCGTGGCGCCGTTCGCCGTGTAATGAAACGAAGCTGTGTGCGCGTGCTGATCGATCTTCGTCTTGGTGATCTTGGTGGGTCCGGGCGGCGCGCAGTTGTCAGCAACCACCGCATTGGTGCCGGTCTGGCCACACATCTTGACGGTGATGTCAACGCCGCCCAGCGGCTTCGGGTCGTTCTGATTCTGATTGGTATCGATGACGTACGACTGCTGAGCCCCGGGTCGAAACCGGCCGAGAAGTTCAAGCAGCTGAACGACTGATGGCCACCGCCGGCGGAAAGCATGGGGCACCTTGTGCAAATACGCAGAACAGCGCGCCCGGATTGGCGTCCCCATCTTCCTCATCGACGGACGCGGTCGGTTGCCAGCCCGCCACAGCCGGGTTGAACTGACCATTCACGGCGGCGACGGCGTTCTTGACGTTGTTGGATGACGGCAGGGAGATCGTCAGGATGTACTCGGCGCCACCTCCCCCGTCGCCTCCTTGGGAGTCAAGGGTGGCGTCGACCGTGGGGCTGTTCGCAGTGGGGCAGCCCCGTTGATCGTAAGCGGAGGCAGCGGCAGAGCCGAGGCCGGAGCAACTGCGACGGTAAGCATCGCGAGCGCTGAGAGCGCTCCCAGCACCACGCCACGTCCTAGCGACCCTGAGATGACAGAGCGCCCCCTCGCGCGAATATCGTCCATCAGTCTCCTCCGAGCTAGCGGCCCCAAGAACCGGAGGATACAGCTTGCGGGCTGCTCCTCCCGACCCAGTCGAGCCGCACCCCGTTGTCAGGTACGCCTTGTACCGGCCCCGGTGGACAAGGGCTTTGTAAAATGATGCGCTCGCAATGGACTATGGCTTGCAGGGAAGAGTGGTGCTCGTCACCGGCGCGGCGTCGGGCATCGGCCGGGCCACCGCGGAACTGTTCGCGACGATGGGATCGCGGGTGGTGGCTTCGGACCTCGATGCGGATCGTGGGGCGGCGACGGTGACGATCTCCGCGAGGCTGGGCACGACGTGATCTTCAAGGCTGCGGACATCACAGACGCTGACGCTGTGCCGCGCTCGTGGCTTGCGCCGTCGAGACCTACGGGCGCTTGGACTGTGCCGCCAACTGCGCTGGCGTTGGCGGCGGCCACGCTCTGACGCACCAATATCCCGAGGACCGTTGGGACCAGATCATCTCCACCAACCTGAGGGGCACGTGGCTGGCGATGCGGCGCGAGATTGCGGCGATGCTCGCCAGGGGCGACGGGGGGGCGATCGTCAACGTCGCCTCGACGCTTGCGTACGCGGCTCGCCGCTCGCTTCGGCCTACAGCGCCGGTAAGCACGGCGTGCTCGGCCTCACCCGCACGGCGGCGATCGAGTATGCGTCCGCCGGCATTCGGGTCAACGCCGTCTGCCCGGGCGCGATCGACACGCCGATGATGGACGAAACCTTCGAGCGTTTCCCGGGGTTCCGGGAGACGCCTGCTCGGGTTCGTACCCGATGGGACGGATGGGCCAGCCCGCGGAAGTCGCAAACGCGATCGCGTGGCTCAGCTCCGATGCCGCTTCATTCATCACCGGCGAGTCCCTCGCCGTCGAAGGCGGCCTGCTCGCACGCTGAGCCACCGACGGCGACCATCGCTGCCAGGGCCTCGAATCGGGCGAAGGCCGCCAAGCAAGCGCGGCCGGCCTTCGAGGGAAAGGCTGAGACGGCTGGAGGCCCTGAAGCACCCGCCCGGCGCGTTTGCCAGCCGCATTTCGGCGCACACCGGATCCCGTCGCCGGTTCCGACGGCCTGCTCCTACTTCAGACCTCCAGCGAGCGGTTGTCCAACCGTCGTGTCAGCTCCACGGCGGTTGCGGCAGGGCGCGGCTCGGCGCTATCGATGACGTTTTCCTCGAGCGGCCCGAGGCCGGCGAAGTCATCCCAGAGCTGGGTGATGACCTTAATGTCGGCGAGCTGAGCGCCGGCACGGTTCGCCGCCCGGGCGATGCAGACCTCAATCGGGGGGCGTAACACGGCGTAGGCCACGGCGTGTCCGCCGGCGTGGAGGGCATCGCGCAATGGCGGGAAAACCAGTTCGGGCTGACGATGCCATCGATGATCGTGAGGTAACCCGCGCTGGCATAGCCGGCCGCGGCCGTCGCCACGATCCCCATGACGGTCGTGTTTTGCTCGTGAGCCTCAGGCCTCCACGGTGCGACGTGGCCCGAGGCGATGCAGTGAAAGAACGAGTCTGACTCGAGATGCACCGCCCGCGGAAATGTGGCAGCCACCAGACGCGCGGTGGTCGTCTTGCCAGAGCCCGGTGGTCCGGTCAAGATCAGGACAGGATCGACCACAGTGCCGATGCTAGGCGGCGGACCGCTCAGCTTTTCGTGAGCCGGAACACCGGATGATCCGCCGCGATCCGACGGAGTTCGTCGTCTGAGGAATCGGGACCGACTCCGCCGAAAAACACGCCGACCTCGAACCTCCACTTCTTCAAATAGGACCGCAGCAGCGGTGGCTTCTCGTCGTCGGAGAGTTCTACCGCCGCGAACTGCTCCGTCCGCCGACCGACACGTAGCCTGCCGTGGCCACTCGCGCGCAGATTCTTGACCCATTGCGTGTGACCCCGCGGCGCGACCAGGTAGTCGATGCCGTCGTAGCGGAGCAGGTTCACCGGCGTCTGTCGCCATTCGCCGGATTTGCGGCCCTTGACCTCGAGCACGCGAGAACCGTAGACGCTCACGCCCAGCGCCGTCAGCGCGGCCACCAGCCGGTTAAAGATGTTCGTCGTGAACCATCCAGGACGCTGGTAGTGCTCGGCCATCGAGAGCATTCTGCCAGTGTGCAGTGCACCTGTGCACTGCCTCCTCGACGGGTTACCGCACGAGTGTGCGGCCTCCCCCCGGGTCGAGGTCAGGCGCCGCCGGAGGGCCATGCGCTCGCTACCTACGCCGGGAAGCTTTGCGGGTGTTGGACAGCACGTGTGTATAGCTCGTCGTCGATGTTCGACCCGCACATGATCACGACCACGGGTTCCGCTGCGACCTGCCCGAGCGCTGCCAGCCCCGCACCCGCCGCGCCCTCGGCGCGGATTCCCGCACGCGCGTAAGCGCCCACGCCGCAGGCGATCTCGCGCTCGGAGACCTGCACGATGCGATCCGCGGCGCGCTGGAGCTCGCTCACGGCGCGAGGGATCGCCACCCGGACGGCGAGCCCGTCGGCGAATGTGGCGCAGCGATCACACGTGACGACTGCGCCGGCGAGGTGCGAGAGCGCCATCACCGGGGCTGCAGCAGCCACGACGCCCACGCGCTCGACCTGCGGCGCCGCCTCGCCAAGCGCCGATCCGATGCCGATGAGCAGCGCCCCATTGCCGACCGGCGCGATCACGGAGGCGGGCGGATGCGGCGCCTGCTGGAGGATCTCCTCGCCGACCGCCCGGTAGCCCGCGAACTGGGCCGGCTCGGCACCGTCCTCGAAGAACGGAAGTCCGTGCGCGTCGGCGAAGGCCGAGGCTGCATCCTTCGCTTCGTCGACGTCGGTTCCAACCAGTCGCACCGCGGCACCCAGGTCCCGCATGCGGGCGAGCTTGGTCTGGCTCGTGCTCTGCGGGGCGTAGACGACGGCCACCATGCTCAGCCGCGCAGCCGCCCACGCGGTCGCTGCCCCGTGATTGCCAGTCGACGCCGTGACTACCCGATCGGCGCCCCGCGCACGGTATTCCCGCAACGTCGGCATTGCGCCGCGCCACTTGAACGCGCCCAGCTCGTGCACGTCCTCACGCTTGAGCCACACCTCCCGACCGGAGCTAATCCGGGTGGAGCGAGCTCGAGCGGAGTGGGAACGGTGCCGTCCACCGCACCATTGTCCACCAGCCACCGAGCCGCGGGCAGTGGCCGGGGCCGTCTCACCAACCTCATCGCGAAACGGACCGGCGTAGGTGCTACCGGACGACGAACGTGTCGCTGCCGCTGTTGCGTGCGGGCAGCCGGACGGTGCGTACCGCGAGGTGGCGCTGTCCCGGTCCCCAGACTGCCACGAGGTCGCGCCCACCGCCTGGACCGTCGACCGCGGCCAGCATGACGAGCCGGCGCCCGGGGACCCACTCCATGCTGGTGACCTTGAGCGCGACCGCGGCGGGCATGTCCGGCAGATGCCTGAATCGTGCCGTGACGGGATCCAGCAGCCAAGCGTCCATGACCTGGGTGGAGGTCATTCGGAAGGCCGGATTACCGAAGTCCAGGGCGATCAGGCGGCCGCCGGGCTCGCCGACCGCGTCGTCGGTCAAGCCGATCCGGCTCGGCCACCGCAGACGCCGAACGGCACCCCCTCCAGCTCGAGCAGCCTGAGCGGCGGCTGCGACCCGGCGCTGGTCAGCGCCCAGCCGCCGGCGATCGCCCACACCCAGGATGCCGTCCGCAGCGTCCGGCCCGTGTCGGGGGCGATCACCCGGCGCCCGGTGACCAGGACCGCCGAGCCGGTGCCGACGGCGACCAGTCGCGATGAGCAGCCCACCTGCCGCGGCCGGCGCAGCCGCTGCCCTCGCAGGGAGATCTCCGTCAGCGGGCAGCGGTGCGCTCGCCGGGCGCCGATCAGCCACAGCCCGCGTCCGCGGTCCGCCGGCGCGAGCTCCGATCCCGTTCCGATGCGGATCGCCCGCGTGCTGCCGTGGCGCACCACGTAGATCACGGGGGGTTTGCGGCCCGACCGGCCGTCGGCCCACACGACGGCATCCCGGCCCACCGGCTGCACGGTCAGCACCGGCTCGCCGCGGGTGTTCACTCCCGTGACCGGCGTGACCCGTCCGGAGTCGACGTTGAGCACGAACGGCGGGTCGGCCGCCACGAGTAGTCGCAGCCCGGTGCGGCCGGCCAGCGGGATTCCATGCAGCGGTCGAGGCACGGCCGCCCGAGTGCGGGCGCGAGCGCTCGGCGCGGCGGTTGCGGCTGGCGGGGTCCGCGTCGGCGCCACGTCGACGTTGATCGCTGCGCGATGGCTGCCCCACGCGAGCGTGAGCCTCCAGCATCCGGCCTGCGGCAGGTCGACGTATGACGGGTAGATCTCACCGGGTCCGGAGTCCGCGGGCCGGGTGATCCGCACCGTCGGCGAGCGGCCGCCGGCCCGGCGCGCGGAGATGGTCAGCGGCATTCCGTCACGCGGCCGGCGGACCACCCACAGCACCTTGTTGGTGGGGTCGGTGGGGTGGCCGGCGCGCAGCGGATCGGCGAAGAAGAACGCGGCCGCCAGACCGCCGGTGGCGACCGAGTAGGGCACCGAGAAGCCGGGACTCGAGTCAGCCCACGCGCCAGCGGTCCAGGCCGGCGGGGGCCCGTGATGGATCGCGGCCGCCGCACACCGGGCGCTGTGCGCGGGGAGCCGGCCGGCGCGGCCCCGCCGCAGGAGGCGAGCACCAGCACGAGGGCCGCCGCGGCCCCGGCTCTCGTGCCTGTGCGCCAGACCTTCCTCATACCCCTCGTACACCGGCCGAGCCCGGGCGGTTCCCGCCGGCCGGGAACCGATCGGCGCCTGCGGGTGTATGCGGACGAATGAGAGCTCGCGTGCTTGTTCTGGCGACCCCATAAGGATGGTGCTGCCAAGCTCATCGATTGAGGACCTGCCGACGCGCCGGAGGAAAGCCACGACCAAGCCCGAGCCTGACGAGGAGCGCCTGGTGGCGGCAGCGCGAGCCGGTGATCGCCTCGCCTACGGACGGCTGCTCGCCCGCCACCAGGAGGTGGCATTCCGTGCCTCCTATCTGGTCTGCGGCTCGGCGGCTGAGGCCGAGGAGGCCACCCAGGAGGCCTGCGTCAAGGCGTGGATGGCGCTTGACCGCTTCCGCCCGGACGCTCCGTTTCGACCCTGGCTGGTGCGGATCGCCGTCAACGAGGCGCGTAACCGCCGACGTGGCGCGGGACGCCGCGCCGGCCTGACACTCCGCCTCAGCGGCGACCCCGTGACCGTCGCGACGGCGCCCTCGGCCGAGGAGGAGGCGCTCGCCGCCGCGGACCGCGCGCGTCTGGTCGCGGCGCTGGAGCAGCTCCGCGAGCAGGATCAGCTCGTGATCGCCGCGCGCTATCTGCTCGGACTCTCCGAGGCCGAGACGGCCGCCGCGCTCGGCCTGCGGTCGGGTACCGTCAAATCACGACTCTCGCGAGCCCTCGGCAGGCTGCGGGTCCACCTGGAGCAGGAACGTGAGCGACCAGCTCGAGCAGCGACTCGCGGCACTGAGCGACGCGCTTGCTCTGCCGCCCGCGCCCGACGTCGTCCCGGCGGCGCTCACTCAGCTCCCGGAGCGCCGGCCCAGGCGCCGCCGCCGCGTTCGGCGCTCCGTCGCGGTGGCGCTTACCGCGACCCTTGCGCTCGCGGGCGCCGCGTTTGCGGTCACGCCCGCCCGGCACGCGATCTTGAGCGTCCTCGGGTTGCGCGGCGTCAGGATCGAGCGCGTCCCCCAACTGCCGCGCGGGCTGAGCGGTACCGGTGCCCGCAGCGGCCTGGGACAGCGCATCCCGGTCAACCGCGCGCGCCACGCCGCGGGCTTCACCGCCGTGCTGCCGAGTGCGACAGGGGCGGCCTACCTCGACCGCAACGTTCCCGGTGGTCGTATCACGCTGCTCGCCGCTCGGCTGCTGATCACCGAGTTCCGTGGAAGATCCATCCCGGTGGTGTTCAAGCTCATCGGCCCGGGCACCCATTCCCGGCAGCTCCGCATCCGCGGTGGACCATCCGTGTACCTGTTCGGTGCGCCCCACGAGCTGATCACCCAAGAGTCCAACGGGGCGATCCGCACTGAGCGGGTCAGACGCATGGGTAACGTGCTGATCTGGCAGCGGGGACCGGTGACGGTGCTGATCGAGGGCACGCACACGCTGCGCCAGGCTCTCGGTGTCGCGCGGTCACTGCGATGATCCGCCGCACGGGTCTAGGGCGTTTCCGCGGAGACGTCCGCGAGAGAACCCGAGAACGGCTACGAGCCGACGTGTTCCGGCCGGGTCGTCACCGGTTTGGTCTGGTCCTGCCTTCCGAGCTCGTACACCGTTAGCTGGACGCCATCGTGTTCGTGACGGCCCGCACGGCACATTGCCAGCCGTTCAGCGACGTGGATCGAGCGCTCGTTCTCTTCAGCGATGAGAGAGATCAGCCGGTCGGAGTCGAGGTTTGCCCACGCCCAATCAACGGCAGCCCGGGCTGCCTCGGTGGCGTAGCCATGACCCCAGGCCGACCGAGCGAACATCCAGCCGACTTCGACTCCAGGCCAGCCCTCAGGCTGCCATAACCCAGCGCGACCGAGGACCGCCTCGTCGGCGCGCCGCTCCACCAGTGAGCGATATCGGCGACAACCGGGTGCGGGTCGAGGGCGAGCTCGAAGCCGCCGGCGAGCGTCTGGCGATGACCCTCGAGCCGACGATCCACCAGACCAGCGACCGGCTGGAGGTCGACGTGACCGCGACGGTCGATCAGCGACAGCTGGGGATGACGTGGAGCCCACTCGGCATGACCAGGTCACCGGTGACCCTCGCCGTCCATGCCAGCCTGCGGCGTCAGTCATGACGACCACGATCAGCCCCCGGCCGGTTATGGCACTGACGGTGACTCGTGCAGCCCGCCGGGAGTACCAGTTGACAGATGAGGACGGGCATGTGTGTGCATCCTTGTGCGTGCGCTGGCCGGTCAGGCGAGGAGAGATCTCGATCGACCGCGACACCACGTCCGTGCGTCGCCACACCGGGGGGCAGGTCATCGCCGGTGACGGCGACCGGCCGCTCGTACGCATCTCGCCGGCGGCATCGGTCGTGCCCGGACCTGAGCGAGATGCGAGCTGGGTGATCGCCCGCAATCTGCGCACATATACCGGCACGCTCACCCGAGGTGGCGAGACGATGGTGATTCCCATGCCCGCCCTGAGCGGACGACGACTTGCGATCGAGCTCACGGCGACTGGGAACGTCGTGATCTGCTCGTACTCACCGCCTGCTTTGCGCTGCTCGCCCGCCGCCGGCGGGACATCGCGAGCATGATCGCGGTCAGCAGCTCGCACGGCAGCTAGCTGTCAGCAAACCCGAACTCAACATCGGCGATCCCGCACTTGAGATCACTGCGGCCGAAGCCGCGGAACTCTTCGCGACCGTCGTCGCGAAGTAGCCGTGGTCGCAACGTGGGGTTACCGCCGGGCCGGGGAGCGACGGTGGTCGAGGCCCTCGAGGATGAGATCGAGTCCCCAGGCGAACTCGAGGGCGTTGTCGTATCCGGACCCGGGGAGCGTGGCCGCGATCTCAGCGAGATACGGGTACTCGTCGAGCGCGCCGATCGCCTTTGCTCTTCTCTGCGCGGCTTCTCCGGCGTCGCCGGGTGTCTGAAACCCGAGCGTCCTCTCCTGCTGGGCGAAGCCGTAGATGTAGGCGTCCTGAACCGAATAGGCGTGGATCGCCGTCGCGAACGAGAAGCCCGCCTCGCGTAGACAGCCCATCACCGCGTTGTGGTTTCGCAGGTTGGCCGGGCCCGGGTTCCGAATCTCCATCAGCCCGATCGCCCAGCTGTGGCGCTTGAGCGCCTCGCGCGCCGAGATCGCCCGTTGCCGCATTGCCGACCTCCAGTCGTCGTCGATCGAGGGAGACTCGATCTCGCCGAAGACGATGTCGACCATGCCATCGAGGAGCTCATCCTTATTCGCCACGTGCTTGTAAAGCGCCATCGGGACCACTCCGAGCGATTGAGCGAGCCGGCGCATGCTGAACCCTTCAAGCCCGTCCTCGTCCGCGAGCGCTACGGCAGCCTGCAGCACGAGCGGTCTGCTCAGGCGTGTCCGGCCGGTGTTCGTCTTTTGGGTCATCGCGCTTGACAAGTGTACGGCGTACACCTACAGTCGTCGGCAGAGTGTACGCCGTACACCTGAGAGAGAGGGACCATCATGGAAGGTTCAGGACAGATGCCCGCATCGTCGCCGGGCGACGGGGTGCCGCCGGCCGGTGGCCACGCCTACCCGCTCACCTTCTCGATCGACTATCCCGACCGCAGCCTCAACCGCCTCACCAGCGCCTTTCGCATCTTCACGATCATCCCGATCGCGATCCTCGCCGCAACGGTTGAGGGCGGCAGCTTCGGGTCCAACGCAGGCGGAGCCGGGGCTCGTTACGCCGGCGGCGGCATCGGGATCCTCGTCATCCCAGTGCTGTTGATGCTGCTGTTCCGCAGGAAGTACCCCCGCTGGTGGTATGACTGGAACCTGCAGCTGACCCGGTTCACCAGCCGGATCGGCGTGTATTTCGCGCTGATGGACGACCGCTACCCCTCCACCGACGAGGAGCAGGCGGTCCACCTGAACTTCCCCTACCCCGACGCCGAACACGACCTCAGCCAGGGCCTGCCGCTGGTCAAGTGGCTGCTCGCGATCCCTCACTACATCGTGTTGTTCTTTCTCACGATCGGTGCGTCGGTCGCCGCCGTCTTCGCCTGGTTCGCGATCCTGTTCACGGGCCGCTACCCGCGGTCGCTGTTTGTCTTCATCGAGGGCGTGTTCCGCTGGCATAACCGCGTCGCGGCCTACGCCTTCCTCCTGATCACCGACCGCTACCCGCCGTTCAGCCTGCAGGCCTGACGTTCTGACGTTCTGTGGCCGATACTGGACAATTATTGTCCAGTATCCGCCACCGTCGTTGCTCAGCGGGACGGACTCCGATCGCGCGTCGAGCCACGGTTCGCGATGGTCAAGATCGGCGAGCGGACTCCGGGGCGACCGGGCTACCAGCGGTCGTGGACGTGCTCGCGGATGAGGCGGTCGTAGACGTCGCGAACGCCCGCGAGCTGCTCCTCGCGCAGCGGCGCAAGGGCGGCCGCGGCGACGTTGCCGGCAACCTGCTCGGGGTTTCGCGCGCCCGGGATGACCGTGCTCACCCCGGCCTGATCGATCACCCAGCGCAGGGCGAACTGGGCCAGGGTCGTGCCCTCGTCGACGAGGGCAGCCAGCTCGCGGGCCGCCGCCACCCCGATCTCGAACGGCACCCCGGCGAACGTCTCGCCGACGTCGAACGCCTCTCCGGCGCGGTTGTAGTTGCGATGGTCAGAGGCGTCGAAGGTCGTGTGCTCGTCGTAGCGCCCGGAGAGCAGCCCGGAGGCCAGCGGGACGCGGACGATGATCCCCACCCCGGCCTCCCGGGCCGCGGGCAGCACCTGCTCGAGCGGCTTGAGGCGAAAGCAGTTGAGGATGATCTGCACCGTCGCCACGTGCGGGCGAGCGATCGCCGCCAGCGCCTGGTCGCAGGTCTCCACTGACACCCCGTAGGCCCGGACCCGCTCCTCGGCGACCATCTCGTCGAGGGCCGCGAAGGCCGCGTCGTTGGCAAAGACGCCGTCGGGCGGGCAGTGCAGCTGGACGAGGTCGAGTGTTGGCGCGCCGAGGTTCTCACGCGAGCGGTCGTTCCAGGCGAGGAAGTTCTCGCGGCTGTAGTTCTCCGTCGTCTGCTCCTGGCGTCGACCCATCTTCGTGGCCACGAACACGTCGGGGTGGCGCTCGCGCAGCTCGGCGCAGAAGCGCTCACTGCGTCCGTCGCCATACACGTCGGCGGTGTCGAAGAACCGCACGCCGCTCGCGTAGGCGGTCTCGAGGACCTCGTGCGCCGCGCCGGCGTCGACGTCGCCCCAATCGGCTCCGAGCTGCCATGTCCCCAGCCCGATGACGCTCACGTCACGGTCGAGCCGGGGGATGTGGCGGGCCTCCATGGGCGTCCGATACTAGTCACAATGGCTGCCATGACCGACGAACCCGGCCCCCGTGCCGCAGCCGACAAGATGCGCGCCGCGGGCGCGCACGAGGAGGCCATCCGCGCGTTCGAGAGCGCGTACTCGCGCCTGACCTCCGGACAGGCGACGATGCTGCCCAGCTCCGAGCTGGAGCCCGCCGGCGACGTGGCCCGGCTCGAGGACCTGCCCGCGGTCAACGCCGGCGAGGTGCTCGGCCAGGTGGCGCTGATCAAGCTCAACGGCGGGCTGGCGACGACGATGGGCCTGCGGCAGCCCAAGTCGCTGATGGAGGCGCGCGACGGGCTGTCGTTCCTGGACATCATCATCCGCCAGACGCTCGCGCTGCGCCGGCGCTACGACGTCGCGCTCCCGCTCGTGCTGATGGACTCGGAGTCGACCCGCGAGCCGACCCTCGAGGCGCTCGCCGCCCACCCCGAGTTCGACGACTACGGCCTGGCGCCCGACTTTCTGCAGAGCGTCATCCCCAAGCTCGATGCCGACACGCTCGAGCCGGTCAGTTGGCCCGCCGCGCCGGCGACGGAGTGGGTGCCGCCCGGACACGGCGACGTGTACGGCGCGTTGCGCCGGTCGGGGATGCTCGACGCGCTGCGCGAGCGCGGAATTCGCTACGCGATGCTGTCCAACGCCGACAACCTCGGGGCCAAGCTCGACCCCCGGGTCGCCGCCCACATGGCGCAGGAGTCGATCCCGTTCCTGATGGAGGTCGTCCAGGGGACCGAGGCCGACCGCAAGGGCGGCCACGTCGCCCGCCGGCGCTCCGACGGTCAGCTCGTCCTGCGGGAAACCGCCCAGACCCCGCCCGAGGACGAGGACTCGTTCCGCGACTTCCGTCACTGGCGCTACTACAACACGAACAACCTGTGGGTCGACCTCGACGTCCTGGCCGACACTCTTCAACGGTCCGGAGGCGTGCTCGAACTGCCGCTGATCGTCAACCGCAAGACCGTCGACCCGCGGGACTCCGACTCGCCCCCCGTGATCCAGCTCGAGAGCGCGATGGGCGCCGCGATCGAGAGCTTCCCCGGCGCCAGCCTGCTGCTCGTGCCGCGCACGCGGTTCGCGCCGGTCAAGACGACCGACGATCTGCTCGTGCTCCGCTCCGACGTCTACACGGTCAGCGAGGACATGGACGTGGAGCCGATTCCCGAGCGCGCCGACAACCTGCCCTACGTCGAGCTCGACAAGCGCTTCTACCGCATCATCGATGAGTTCGAGCGTCGCTTCCCGGCCGGTCCACCGTCGTTGCGGGAGGCCGAGCGGCTCGTGGTGCACGGCGACATCACGTTCGCCGACGCCGTCGTCGTGCGGGGCGCGGTCTCGCTCGACGTCGACGAGCCGACCACGCTCGGGCCCGGGACGGTGCTCGAGAGCCGACCCGCGTGACGGGCGCCGAGGACCCCACCGCCCCCGAGGCTGCGATCACGATCGTGCTCGCCGACGACCACCGGGTCGTGCGCGCCGGTCTGCGGCTGCTCCTTGACGCCGAGTCCGACATGCACGTCGTCTCCGAGGCGGGAGACATCTCCCTGACCGAGCGCCGGGTCGTCGCCTATCACCCGACCGTGCTCGTGCTCGACGTCAACATGCCGGAGGGCTCCAGCATCCCGGCGATCCCGCGGATCCTGAAGTCCGCGCCGTCGACGCGGATCGTCGTGCTGACGATGCAAACCGATCCCCAGCTCGCGCGCGACGCGCTGCGAGCCGGGGCGACGGGGTTCGTGCTCAAGGAGGCCGCCGAGGACGAGCTGATCCAGGCCGTGCGCTTCGCCGCGCAGGGCCGGACCTATCTCACCCCGGAGCTCGGCGCCCGCCTGGCCGCCGAGGGCCCGGGCGCGGCCGGGCCTCCGGACGACCTGAGCGCTCGCGAGCTCGAGGTCCTGCGGCTGATCGCGCTGGGACACACGAACTCCGAGATCGCCGGGCAGCTGTTCCTCAGCGTGCGCACCGTCGAATCGCACCGCGCTCACATCCAGCAGAAGACCCAGCGGGCGTCACGCGCCGAGCTGGTCGCCTACGCGCGCGACCACGACCTGCTCTGAGCACGGGGAATCGCCCAGGGGCGATTCCCCTGCTCTACGGGCGCCCGGCGCCGAGGTGCTGCGGGATCTCGTTGCGCTTGGCCGGCTGGGAGGCTGACGAGGGCACCGGCGCCGAGCGGATCCCGGTGGCGCCCGCATCGGAGATGGCGGCGGGACGCATCGTCCCGCGCACGTTCCACTTGATGTACACGGGCCGGTAGCGCAGGAGGGCCGACCATGTCGCGGGGCCCACGATGCCGTCGGCGGCCAGGCCGCGGGCGCGCTGGAAGCTGAGTACCGCCTGGCGCGTGTTGCCGCCGAAGCCGCCGTCGACGCCCAGCCGGTAACCGGCGGAGATCAGGTGCTCCTGAGCCCAGACGACGAGGTCGCCCTTGGCGCCCTTCTTGATCGGGGCCATCAGCTTGTAAGGCTGATAGCCGGCCAGGAGGCCGGCCGGACGGGAGAGCGCCGTCCACGCCGAGGAGGTGGCCTCCTGCCAGTCCCACCAGCTGACGCCCGCGGCGCCGTACACGCGCGAAAGCTGCCGGAAGCGGAAGATCTGGCGCGCCGGCGGGCGGCTGTAGACCTGGCCGAGGGGGAAGATCGGCCGCCCGTAGATCATGTTGTCGGCATAGGTGTGGGCGAACACGGCGTCGGTCGTGGTGCCGATGTCCTTCCAGTACATCTGCGGGGCGTTGTACTGGGCGCCGCCGGAACCGAGGAAGACGGAGTACGGAAAGCCAGGGTGATAGTCGACGTAGGGGAAGCCCGCCAGGGCCAGCGGGTAGTTGGCGCCGACCTGGGAGCGCAGGCGCTGGATGTATGTCTCGGCCGAGACGTACTTGCCCTCGTACTCGGACTCGGCGTCGATGATCAGGCAGTCGGCTCCGTCGTGCACCGCCGCCGCGCCGACATCCGCCTCGCCGCTGGGGTGGTTGCCGTACACGTACTGCCACGCGCAGACCTTCAGCCCGCTGGCGTGCAGCGCGCGCACCAGCGGGGAGCTGAACTGGGACCACAGGTTCGTGCCGTCGCCGGACTTGATCAGAAGCGTGCCGACGCCGTAGAGCCGAGCGGTCCGCACGATCGTGCTGACGTCGCCATGGCCGGCCCGGGAGAGCTCCCAGATCCACATCGCCCGGCCCGCGAGCGGGTTGCCGCGGCTCGTCGCATGGCTGATCGGCGTCGCCCCGCCGACGGCCGAACGCGTGCCGTGCGAGGCGGCGTGGTGACCGGTCGGCGATCCGCCCACGGATGCACCACCGGTCGCGCCCCACGCGGTGGCCGCGCAGGCGACAGGAAACGCTATGCAGATGGCAAGCGTCAGGAGTGGAAAGCGGCGCGGAAGGCCATGCCCCAACAAACGACGACCGCGCGCCGCGCGGGCTTCCGGCATACGACGGGTCACCGTAGCGGACAACCCGGCGAATTCCCGCAAGTTGCGGTCCAATTGCCTGGCGGCAATTGGATTGGGAGTTCGCCCCCCTAGGAGCCGGGGTTCCGACGGCTCCTCAGGGGCGAACTCCCGTCCTTACTTGACGAAGAGGATCTCCGAGTACTTCGGCAGCGGCCACAGGTCGTCGGCGACGATGCCCTCGAGCGTGTCGGCGGCCGCGCGCACCGCCTCCATCGCCGGGATCGTCGTGTCCCGCGTGTAGTCGGCGGCCGCCTGCGGGTTGCCCTCGGGCTGGTTCTCGGCGAGATTCGCCGTCTCCAGACCCTTGAGCGCCTCCACCAGCGAGCCGATCAGCTCCTCGACCTCGGACGCCAGCTCCCCGAGCTGGGCGCTGCGCATCAGCGTCAGATGGCGAGCGGCCGCCGGCACCAGCATCGTCTTGGCGATCGCCGCCACCGTCTCGGCCTCGATGTTGAGCGTCGTCACGTACTGCTCGAGCATCACCTCGTAGCGCGACTCCAGCTCGCGCTGGGAGAGGACCCCGTAGTTGGAGAACACCGTCTCGGTGTCGTCGCTGACGAGATACGGCAGGGCGTCCGCCGTCGTGCGCAGGTTGAGCAGCCCCCGCGCTGCGGCTTCGGTGTACCAATCGCCGGAGTAGTTGTCGCCGCCGAACACGACCGCCTTGTTGGCCGCGTAGCTGCGCTGCAGGATCGGTCGCAGTGCCGCCTCCAGCTCGGTGCCCGACTCCAGGGCATCCTCGAGCTCCTCGCTCAGGTAGTCGATCGCCTCGGCGACGATCGTGTTGAGCACGGTGTTGGGCAGCGACAGCGACTGGCTGGAGCCCAGGGCGCGGAACTCGAACTTGTTGCCGGTGAACGCGAACGGGCTCGTCCGGTTGCGATCCCCGCCGTGCATCGGCAGCGGCGGCAGCACCGGGGTGCCGAGACCGAGGAACGACTCCGGGGTGGACTCACCCACTTCTCCACGCTCGATCGCGCTGAAGACCTTCTCCAGCTCGGAGCCGAGGAAGATCGAGATGATCGCCGGCGGCGCCTCGTTGGCACCGAGCCGGTGGTCCTGCCCGGCGCCGGCGACCGACGCGCGGAGGAGGCCCTGGTGCTTGTTGACCGCCTGGATGACGGCCGCGCAGAAGAACAGGAACTGCAGGTTCTCGTGCGGGGTGTCCCCGGGCTCCATCAGGTTCTCGCCGTCGTCGGTGCCCATCGACCAGTTGTTGTGCTTGCCGCTGCCGTTGACGCCGGCGAACGGCTTCTCGTGCAGCAGGCAGACGAGCCCGTAGCGCCGGGCCACGTTCTGCAGCACCTGCATCGTCAACTGCTGGTGATCGGAGCCGACGTTGGAGTTCTCGAAGATCGGCGCGACCTCGTACTGGGAGGGCGCCACCTCGTTGTGGCGGGTCTTGATCGGCACGCCGAGCTTGGCCAGCTCCTTCTCGCAGTCGAGCATGTAGGCGAGGACCCGCTCGGGGATCGAGCCGAAGTAGTGGTCGTCGAGCTCGTGGCCCTTCGGCGGCTTGGCGCCGAACAGCGTGCGTCCGGTCGTGTACAGGTCAGGCCGCTCGAAGTAGTACTGCTCGTCGATCAGGAAGTACTCCTGCTCGGGGCCGACGGTGGTGAAGACCCGCACCGCCGACTCGTTGCCGAACAGCCGCAGGGCACGCATCGCCGACTTGGACAGCGCGTCCATGGAGCGCAGCAGCGGGATCTTGTTGTCCAGCGCCTCACCGGTCCAGGAGACGAACGCCGTCGGGATGCAGAGCAGCGCGCCGTTGGGGTTCTCGAGGATGAAGGCCGGACTCGTCGGGTCCCAGGCGGTGTAGCCGCGCGCCTCGAAGGTGGCGCGGATGCCGCCCGTCGGGAACGACGAGGCATCGGGCTCGGCCTGGATCAGCTCCTTGCCGGAGAACTCGGCCAGCGCCGTGCCCTCGCCCGTGGGGGCGTAGAAGCTGTCGTGCTTCTCGGCAGTGAGGTTGGTGAGCGGCTGGAAGACGTGCGCGTAGTGGGTTGCGCCCTTCTCCAGCGCCCACTCCTTCATCGCCAGCGCTACGGAGTCGGCCAGCGAGGTGTCGAGCGCCTCGCCCTTGGCCAATGTCAGCGACAGCTTGCGGTAGACGTCCTTGGGCAGTCGCTGGCGCTGGATCAGCGGGCTGAAGACGTTCGCGCCGAAAATCTGGTTATCAGAGTTGGTGAGATCGGGCGCCCCCATCGCGTTCCCGTTCACGTTCCACTTCGCTGCGTGGACATTCTGCTGGCGGATGGGCATGCTCTCTGGTGATTCCTTCCTGTCGGCGCTCCGGCGGCGGAAGCGCACGCGTAAGTAGCCGGTCTCGTCGGGACGTGAGGGGTCGAGCCTAGGCAACGTTTGATGAAGGGTCACTATCCCAATGGCCAAAGAGGCCCGCATCGTATCGGCCGGACGGCGAAACGGCCGGGCTGAGGCCTCCGGGCGGGCGCGACACGGCTGGGCGCGGCCCCGGGCTGCGATACTCCGGGGTCGATGCCACCGCGCGATGCCGAGACCGGACCGCAGTCGGTCTACCTCCCCGCCGCCGATCGATACGAGCGTTTTGCCTACCGGCGCTGCGGACGCAGCGGTCTGGCGCTGCCGCCCGTCTCGCTGGGGCTGTGGCAGAACTTCGGCGACGACCGGCCGCTGGGGATCTCCCGGGCGATCCTGCGCCGCGCGTTCGATCTCGGGGTCACCCACTTCGATCTGGCCAACAACTACGGCCCGCCGTACGGGAGCGCCGAGACGAACTTCGGGCGGATCTTCACCGAGGACTTCGCTCGCTACCGCGACGAGCTGGTGATCTCCACCAAGGCCGGCTACGACATGTGGGCCGGCCCCTACGGCGACCACGGCTCGCGCAAGTACCTCCTGGGCAGCCTCGAGCAGAGCCTGCGCCGGATGCGGCTGGACCATGTCGACATCTTCTACTCGCACCGCTTCGATCCCGAGACGCCACTCGAGGAGACGATGGGTGCGCTGGACACCGCCGTCAAGCAGGGCAAGGCCACCTACGTGGGGATCTCCTCCTACGGTCCGCGCCACACCGAGGAGGCGATCGAGATCCTCCGCCAGCTCGGCACGCCGCTGCTCATCCATCAGCCGTCCTACTCGATGTTCAACCGCTGGATCGAGCCCGAGCTGCTCGACGTACTCGAGCGCGCGGGCGTGGGCTGCATCGCGTTCTCGCCGCTCGCCCAGGGGATGCTGACCGACAAGTACCTCGACGGCGTGCCCGAGGACTCGCGGGTGCGTCGCGGCCAGAACTTCTCCGAGGACCTCGTCACGCCCGAGAACATCGAGCGGGTGAAGGCGCTCAACGAGATCGCCGCCCGCCGCGGGCAGTCGCTGGCCCAGATGGCGATCGCCTGGACGCTGCGCGACCCGCGGGTCACCTCGGCGCTCGTCGGCGCCTCGAGCGTGTCCCAGCTGGAGCAGAACGTCGCCGCCGTCGAGAACCTCGACTTCGACGACGCCGAGCTGGCCGAGATCGAGCGCTACGCCGTCGACGGCTCGCTCAACATCTGGGCGAGCTCCAGCGAAGCCTGACGCCCCCGCAGCTCTACTGCGCGTTGACGATCTGCCCGTTGTTGTTGACGTAGGTCTGCGGCGGCGCGGTGCTGATGTGCACCGGGAACGTCCCATGCGGCGGTGTGCCGTCGGAGAGCACGGCCCGGGCGCTGCCGTTGAGGCCGGCGGCCACCTCCCAGGCGACGGTGTGGCGGCCCGGCGAGACCGCCGTCACTGCCCAGTCGAAGCGGGCGGTGTGCCCGGCCCGGAGCTTGCCCAGCGCCCACGTATTGGAGTAGGCGGTGACCCCGGCGCCCTGGCCGCCGTTCTGGCAGCTGTAGCCGCATGTGCCCGGACCCCGGTCGACGATCCAGTTCGGCCGCGACGGGTTGGCCGCGTAGGGCTGGTTGATGTTGGCCGCGAACGCCTGGGCGCTCGAGCCCTCGCCCTTGGGCGCCGGATACGCGCAGGTGACGTTGCAGATCGTGACCGCCACGTCGGGGATCGTCTTGCGGCTCGTGTTGCGCACGGCGATCACCAGATGGGTGTGCTGGGAGATCTGCTGCGAGGCGGGAAAGCGGGCGGTGCTCACGTCGACGGTGAACTTCCCGCGGGGCTCGTGTACGTCCTGGCGCTGTCCGCCGCCGCACGCCGACAGCGCCAGCGTCATTCCGACCCCGGCGAAGGCTGCGCAGCTCCTCGTTCTCCACCGTCTCAAGGCGCCGCCAACATACCAGCCACCGTGGCCCGCAGACGCCGGTCGCGCGCCATCGCACCGGTTCAGGGTTGGTGGTCGGCGCAACGGTGGCGTACGCTGTGCGCTGCCTTTAGGTGGCCGCGTGAGCCACCTGCCTTCAGGGAGGAATCAGAACCGTTGATCAGAGCCGTCGCCGACCGAGCGTTCCTGCCGACCAAATCGGTGCTCGAAGAGGTCGGCAACATGATGATCCTCACCGGCCGCACGCTGGTCTCCGCGGTCCGCCCGCCGTATCCGTACGGCTCGGAGTTCGTCGGCCAGTTCCTGTTCGCGATGCGGCTGTGCTGGTTCCCGCTGCTGATCTCGACGATCGCCTTCGGCTACGAGGCGCCGGGCCTGCAGGCCGCCAACTTCCTCGTGCTGTTCGGAGCGCTGGACCGCCTCGGCGGCTTCTTCGTGCTCGCCTCGGTGCGCGAGTTCGCGCCCACGGTGGACGCGATCGTCCTCGCCGGGGTGGCCGGCACGGCGATCACCGCCGACCTCGGCGCCCGCAAGATCCGCGAGGAGCTCGAGGCGCTCCAGGTCCTCGGCGTCGACCCGATCAAGAACCTCGTCGTCCCGCGCTTCCTCGCGCTGATGCTGCTCACCGGGCTGTTCGACATCTACGCGCTGATCTTCGGCGTCTTCGGCGGGATCCTGGCCACGCTCGTCAACCATGCGCCGCTGGGACCGTTCTTCGCCACCTTCTTCAACAACGCCGAGACGACCGACCTGTGGGGCTCGGTGCTCAAGACGACCCTGTTCGGGGCGATCATCGCGATCGTCTGCTGTTACAAGGGGATGACCGCCTCAGGCGGGGCCGAGGGGGTCGGCCGCGCCGTCAACCAGGCGGTGGTCATCGCCTTCATGGGGGTGTTCGCCTTCAACTACGCGTTCACGCAGACGCTGCTGGCCACCCATCCTGAGATCACGACGATCATCAAGTGAGCCATGGGTGAACTGATCGCAACCCCCCGCGGCTGGATCGAGGCGTTCGGCGAGATCGTCAAGTTCGGCTGGCAGATGGTCCGCGACGTGGCCACGCTGCGGGTGCTCAGGTTCTTCGGCGAGGCGCTGCGCCAGGCCGGGATCCTGATCGTCTCCTCGACGCTCGTGATCTGGGGCCTGGTGTTCGTGATCGGCCTCGAGTGCGGGCTCGAGGGCGCGTACTTCACCTACGGCGAGGGCACGCCGGCCTACTCCGGCGTGTTCGCGGCGTGGTGTGACCTGCGTGAGCTCGTCCCGCTGGTGTTCGGCTACATGATGGCCGCCAAGGTGGGCACCGGGATCGTCGCCGAGCTGGGCTCGATGCGGATCTCCGATGAGATCGACGCGCTCGAGGTCATGGGCATCAGCGGCATGCGCTTTCTGTGCGCGACCCGTCTGCTGGCGGCGATGCTCGTGCTGCCGTTCGTGTACCTGTGCTCGATCGGCGCCGGCTTCTTCGCCAGCTACCTGGCCGTGGTGCAGCAGATCGGCTACGTCTCCTCGGGCGGGTTCTTCTTAATCTTCTGGCAATTCCAGAACCCGCCGGACCTCTTATTCAGCTTGATAAAGGCGATGTCGATGGCAATGGTCATCGTCATCGTGGGCTGCTACTACGGCTATAACGCCAGTGGCGGCCCCGTCGGCGTGGGCACGGCCACCGCCAAGTCGATGGTGCTCAACCTCGTCTCGGTCCACCTCATCGGCATGCTCGGCACCCAGCTGTTCTGGGGCGCCAACCCTCGCGCACCCATCGGAGGCTAAGGAATGACTGACTCAGACGACGACGACAAGCGCGAGGACTCAGACGCCGAGGCCCGTGCCGAGAACGACCCGCGCCACATCGGCGATCAGAGCGAGGAGCACAGCGCCGAGGCGCGCGGGGCCGAGGTCGAGCTCTCGCCTGAGGAGCGCCAGGAGCAGGTCACCAGCGCGGCGCCTGACGGCGGCGAGATCGAGGAGACGCCACCGTGGCCGGCCGAGCCAGAGCGCGAGGGCCGGGACTCCGGGTCGCGGGTCTCGGTCGTCGACGAGTCGCCGCCGCGGCCCGAGCCGCCCGACGGCGTCTCCGACGACGAGTACAAGTGGCACACCTACAAGGTGTATCCGTCGGGTCGCCCCGACGCGGTCGAGTTCATCGACACCTACAAGTCGTTCGGGCGCACGCACATCCTGCGCGGCCTGAACATGGGCCTGCCCGAGGGCATGGTGTCGATGATCCTCGGGCCGTCGGGCACCGGCAAGTCGGTCTGCATCAAGCACATGGTCGGGCTGCTGTACCCCGACCAGGGCGACATCCTCGTCCACGGCGAGTCGGTTCCCAACATGCCCGACGACGATCTCTTCGACATGCGCAAGAAGTTCGGGCTGCTGTTCCAGGACGGCGCGCTGTTCGGATCGATGGACCTCTATGACAACGTCGCCTTCCCGCTGCGCCAGCACACCGAGAAGGGCGAGGACGAGGTCGAGGACATCGTCATGCGGCGGCTCAACGAGGTCGGCCTCGGCCACTCGCGCTCGAAGATGCCCAACGAGCTCTCCGGCGGGATGAGCAAGCGCGCCGGGTTCGCCCGCGCGCTCGTGCTCGAGCCCGACATCGTGCTCTTCGACGAGCCCGACTCGGGGCTGGACCCGGTGCGCACCGCCCTGCTCGGCGAGCTGATCCTCGAGATCCACCGCGACATGATGGATGAGGCCAAGGAGAAGCAGAAGGAGCATCTGCCGACCTTCTGCGTGATCACCCACGACATCATGAGCGCCCGCCGCGTGGCCGACTACATCAACGTTCTGTGGAAGGGGCGCATCGTCGAGGCCGGCCCTGCCGAGGACATGCTCAACTCCGACAACCCGTTCATCCGCCAGTTCCTCTCCGGGGAGTCCCAGGGCCCCCTGACGATGGACTGAGACCGGTCCACCCGCGGGTCGTCTCGCCGTGAATCGGCGCGAGCGCAACCGCCCGCCGATAGCCTCGGGGCCAGCATGGCGGCGATCTTTGAGCGGATCTCGGGCGCGGCCGCGCGGCGGCCTGTGCTTGTGGTGGCGATCGTCCTGGCGCTGGCGATCGCCGGCGGCATCCTGGCGCTCGGCCTGAAGCCGTCGGCCGGAACCGACACGTTCGTCAGCCGCTCGTCGCCGGCCTTCCGGGCGACGGCCGACGATCAGCGCCACTTCGGCGATGACGCGGTCATCATCCTCGTGCGCGAGAAGCTGACCAACCTCGTCGAGACCAAGGACCTGGCGACGATCACCCAGCTGGAGGCCTGCCTGGGCGGCCAGTACGTGCAGGCCAACTCGACGCTGCGGGCGTTCACAGCGGTCAACCACGCCCCGTACGGCGGCTGGTCGAGCCCGTGCGGCCACCTCATGAAGTCCCACGCCGCCCAGGTCGTCTACGGCCCGGGCACGTTCCTCAACCAGGCGGTGGCGGCCGTCAACGCCGGCATCAGCTCGATGCTCGGAGGTGCCAAGTCCGCCAGCACGTCGGCCGCCCAGAACGCCTACAGCCTCGCCATCGGCAAGGGGATGAGCAAGAAGAAGGCGCTCGCCGAGGCCAACGCCGCCGGCCAGCTGGAGTATCAGCAGCAGCTGAGCCAGATGGAGCAACTGGCCGTCACCTCGGGGCTCAACAGCGCCCCGTCGATCGACAATCCCCAGTTCATCCCCCAGATCGTGTTCGACCAGACCCGGGGGGTCAACCAGCCCAAGGCCCGCTTCGCCTACCTGTTTCCGACCGCCGACTCGGCGCTGATCCAGGTGCGGCTGCGCTCGTCGCTGTCCGACGCCCAGCAGGCGCGGGCGATCAGCTGGATCCGCCAGGCGATCCGGATGCCGATGTTCCGCTCGGCCTACCACGGCGACTACACCGTGACCGGTGTGCCGGTCGTCGTCAACGACCTCGCCGGCCAGATCACGGGGGCCATCGCCGGGCTGCTGATCGCCGCGCTCCTGGTGATGGCGGCCACGCTGCTGATCGTCTTCCGCAACCGCCTGCGCCTGCTGCCGCTGGCCATCGCCCTGGCGGCGGCCGGAATCACCTTCGGGCTGCTCGCGGTCCTGGGAGTGACGCTGACGATGGCCTCGATCGCCGTCCTGCCGATCCTCATCGGGCTGGCCGTCGACTACGCAATCCAGTTCCAGGCCCGGGCGCAGGAGGCCCGTGAGCTGGCCGAGCGCGAGGGGCGGGCCGCGCCGAGCGCCGCCGAGGCGGTCGCGCAGGCGGCCGGCCGCGCGGCGCCGACGATCGCCACCGCGGCGCTGGCCACCGCCACCGGCTTCCTCGTGCTCCTGCTCTCGCCGGTCCCGATGGTCCGCGGCTTCGGCCTCGTCCTCGTGGCCGGGATCGTGGTCGCGCTCGCCTGCGCGCTGACGGTCGTCTCGGCCGCGCTCGTGCTCGGCGAACGTGGCCTGGGAGCGGGTCGCCTGGCCGCCTCGCTGCGCGGCGCCGGCGAGCTGTTCGCCGCGCCCGCGCGGGCGGTGGCGCCGGCGCTGCGGGGCGCCCGGGAGATCGTCGCCGACGCGGCCGGGGCGCTCGTCCGGCTCCCGTCTCGCCCGGGCGCGGCGCCGATGAGCCCCGCCGTCCCGGCGGCTCACTGCCGGGGCGGATCGTCACGGCGGTCATGCGCCGTCCCGGCCGCGTGCTCGCGCTCGCCGGCGTGCTGGCCGTCGCCGGGTGGATCGCCGACACGCAGACGGCCGTGCAGTCCGACGTCACCAAGCTCGTGCCGGCGAGCATGCCGGCGCTGCGCAACCTGACCGCGCTGGAGAAGGTCACCGGCGTCTCCGGGGAGATCGACGTGGCCGTCCGGGGCGCCGACGTGGCCAGCCCGGCCACGCTGAAGTGGATGATCGGCTATGAGAACGGCCTCCTCAGCCACTACGGCTACGTCGAGACGATGGGTTGTGCGCGCGCCACGCTGTGTCCCGCGCTCTCGTTGCCCGACCTCTTCTCCACGGGCGCCGGCAGCAGCGGTCAATCCGGCGCGAGCGCCAACCTGACCCAGACCCAGATCGACACGCTGCTGAGATCGGTTCCGAAGTACTTCTCCCAGGCGGTGCTGACCGGCGATCACCGCGAGGCCACGCTCGCCTTCGGCATCCGCCTGATGCCGCTGGCCCGCCAGCAGCAGGTGATCGACTACATGCGCTCGCGGCTGCATCCCCCGGCCGGGGTGAGCGCCGCGCTGACCGGCCTGCCGGTGCTGGCCGCCCAGGCCAACCAGGCGCTGTCGTCCACCGGCCATCGCTTCCTCACCCTGATCGCCGGCCTGCTCGCGGTCGGCCTCGTGCTGCTGCTCGTGCTGCGCCGGCCGCGGCGGGCGGTCGTCCCGATGATCCCGATCGCCCTGGCGACCGGCTGGTCGGCCCTGATCCTGTATCTGATCGGCATTCCGCTCAACCCGATGTCGGCGACCCTGGGGACGCTCGTGATCGCGATCTCGACCGAGTTCAGCGTGCTGCTGTCCGAGCGCTTCCGCCAGGAGCGGGCGGCCGGACACGAGCTGCGGGCGGCCCTGGCACGCACCTATCGCTCGACCGGAGCGGCCGTGCTGGCATCCGGTATCACCGCGATCGTCGGCTTCGGCGTCCTCGTCTTCTCCGACATCACGATGCTGCGCGACTTCGGCTTCGTGACGCTCGTCGACCTGACCGTCTCACTCGGCGGTGTGCTCCTCGTGCTGCCGGCCGTCCTCGCGCTGTCCGAGCGCGACGCTCGCGAGCCGGCCCGGTCGCCGTGGCGGGTCCTGGGCGACGCGGTCGGCCGCCGCCGGCGCGGTCCTCGGACGGCGTGACCGACACCGGCGAGGGGCGGGAGGGAGGGGCCGGAACGGGGCCCCCGAGCCGACGGTGCCCCGCTCACGCGGCTGGATCCCGACGCGCCCCGACGGCCACCGCGCCCGCGCCGCCGAGCACCCCCACGGCCGCCCCGGCGTCCGGCCCCGGCGACCCGGTCATCGACACGCGCCGCTACCGGTGGATGATCGGGATCGTCGGCCTCGTCCTCGTGGTCGCCGTCTCGATCTATCAGTTCGCCACCCACGGGGTGGGCACGACCGGGGTGCCGCCCGGCCAGCGGCTGCACTACTTCGCCGCGCCGCTGGCGTCGACCACGCTCGTCGGCGATCCCAACCTCAACCCGCCGTGCACGCTCGCCCGCCACGACCCGCGGGCGCTGAACGTGTGCCTGCTGGCCCGCCGCACGCCGCTCGTGCTGTCGTTGTTCGTCGCCGGCTCACCCGATTGCGAGCGCCAGGTCGACGCGCTCCAGGCCCTCTCGCGCCGGTTCTCCCCGTCCGCCGTGCGGTTCGCCGCTGTCGCCGTCAACGCCGGGCGGGCGGCGACCGCCAAGCTCGTGCGCGCGCACCACTGGACGATCCCGGTCGCCTATGACCGCGACGGCGGGGTCGGGCAGCTCTACGGGATGGCGATCTGCCCGATGGCCGAGCTGGCCGATCGTGGCGGGATCGTGCGCGACCGGCTGATCGGCGATCAGTGGCAGACCGCCGCGCCCTGTATCCGCGCGTCCGGGCGCTGGTGGCCGCGCGGCCGCCGGCGCGTGATCGAGCGCTGCGACCGCAATCCGGGTTCGTCGCCGCCGAGGTGGCCGCTGAGTTCCCGGGTCTGCGCCTGGACTGGGTGACCGTGCCCGTCCCCGGCCGAGCGCCGTCGATCCAGCCCTCCGGCGGTCGTCGCGCGGCTGCGGCAGCTGGCCGGCCGGTACCGCGGCGCCAGCGTCGTGACGATGCGAACCAAGCCGATCCCGCACGCCTACCGCGCCTTCTATCGCCAGATCGGTCTCGATCCCGACGTCGAGCGGATCCCCGCCGAGCGCGCGGCCGTGCAGCGGCTGCTCGACGGCGGGTTTCGCGTCCGTCGACCTGATCGCCGACGCCTGCCTGATCGCGCTGCTGGAGACCGCGATCCCCGTGTGGGCGCTCGACGCCGACGCGATCGCCGCGCCGGGTCTGGGTATCCGCACGACCACGGCCGAGGATGCCCGTCCTTCGCCGGACCGGCCTACCTTCGATCCCGGCAGCCTGGCCGTCGCCGACGGCGACCGGATCCACGCGCGGCTGTTCGCCGATCCGCTGCCCGCGGCGCGGTCCGAGCGCGGACCACCCGGGTGGCGCTGTTCTCGGTGGCCGTCGACGGAGTGCCCCGGATCCATGTCGAGGAGGCGCTCTGGATCAGCGCCGAGCTGGTCGGCGGAGCCGATCCGGAGGCGTGCTAAGGTGCGCTTAAGATGGGAGACGAGCTTTCGCAGCTCCTCGACGATCCGCCGCAGGGGCAGCGTGGCGAGGTGCAGTCGCGCCGTCGTTTCGGGCGCTGGCGTCGAGACGGCGCCGACGAACGCGCCGCTCGCCGCAACCTGCGCGCGCAGATCGATCGCCTTGAGCGACAGCTGGCCGACGCGTTCGTGACGGCCTTTCCGATGGGCGGTCTGCCCCGGCCATCGACGGCGATCTGGGCCGAGCCGCGGCTGCTCGACCTCGGCGAGCTCGAGGTCGTGCGCGACGAGCTGACCCAGCGCCTCCATGAGGCACGCACGACGATCGCGCGCCGCGCCGACGAGCAGGCCGACAAGCGTCTGCTGCTCGAGCGGATGCTGCTCGAGCCCGGTCGCTACCGCTTCACCCGCGTCTCCTGCGAGGATCTCGGCGAGCCCGGCTGCGGCGTCTGGCAGGTCCGCCCGCGGCTCGGCCTGATCGGGATGCTGATGGGGTGGTGGCAGGTCAAGCTTTCCTCCGGCTGTCCGTTAGCCGGGGGTCGCCGGCCCGTCGGCGGGCCAGCGCGATCCTGATCGACCACCGTCACCGAGGTCCGGCATGCGCACGTTGCTGAGGACCGGCGCGGGAGCGGTCCTCGTCATCGCGATCATGTTCATCGGCTCCATCGTCCTGTGGGTGGGCACGCCCCTGGCGTGGCTGTGGGTCGCCTCACAGATCCAGGGGGCCACGCAGTCGCTGGGCACCGCGCTGCTGGCGGCGTTCGTCGGCGTGCTGGCGACGGTCACCGCGCTGGGCTCGCTCCTCGCCCGGCTGAGCGACGTGTACCGCGCCAACTGCGTGGCGCGTGGCCTCAGCGATCCGGGCCACGTGATGCTCGAGGGCGTGCTCGTCGTCAGCGCCGGGGTGACCCTCGTCGCCTTCGGCATCTGGTTTCTGTTCCTCGCCGGGGCCACTCCGGTTCCGATCGGCATCCAGCTCTGAGCGGCCATCGCCCGGCTCGGCCCGTGGTGAGGTCGGGACGTGCCCCGCTGGAAGCCGCGAGGCACGTCCCGGCTCAGCCGTCGCTCAGGCCACGAGCTCCATGTCACGGGAGCTCGACGGCTGCTGCAGCGAGCTTGCCAGCAACTGGCGCTGCCGCTCGGTGAGCTTCCCGACCGGCTTGGTCTCGACAATCCGATTGCGAGACAGGAACTTCCGGCACCTCGTGCTGCCCCAGCGCCTTTGGCTCATCAACAGCTCGCTGACCGGCCAGCTGTCGGCGGCCTCCGGGCACTGGAGGATGACTTCCGCGGCTGAGACCTCGCCGAGGGCGATCCGTCGCTTGATCACTGCGCGCGCGAGCCGGATCTCGTTGGCTCGCTCGAGTGCGCGCAGTCGCTGCGGCTCGGAGGTCTTCAAGTCCGTCATGTAGCGCTCTCACTCCTTGTTCGGTCCGCCGTGAGCGGACGTTTGGCATCGGGATACCGCCCGCCGCTGCCCGCAAGCAGCCGGGCGGTTGTGCCTGCATGTCTATGAGAGCCCGGGGGGCCCACCCTTCGTGTGACATTCGGGTGACCGGTCTGAATTCCCCGCCCCAGCAGGGCCTTTCAAAATGCTGGCCAGCCACCACGCTGCGACCGTTAGAACCTAGAACAACGGCTCGGTCACAGCAACGTCACACGGCGATGACATGCGCATAGAGCGCCTTTTTTGTGATCGATGGCACTTGTGCGCTATCGGACAAGAGCAGCCGTTCGTATGCCGTCCGTTCGTTCGGATGCCGTCCGCCGGCGCCCGTCCGCGCCGCACCGGCCGGCGGCGGCTCAGCCCGCTGGCAGCGGCCCGTGCTCTGACTCGAACGACCGCTTGACCTCGGCGAACGCGTCGAGCGCGCGGTCAAGCGTCGCGTGATCATGGGTCGCCATCACGCTCGTGCGCAGCAGCGCGCCGGCGGGCGGCACGGCGGGATGGATCGCGACGTTGACGAAGACCCCGGCCTCGTACAGCGCCTTCCACAGAAACACCGCTTTCCAGTCGTCGCCGACGACCACCGGGACGACCGTGGTCACGACCTCGCGGCCGTCGGCGAGCCGGGTCGGCTTGACGACCTGGAAGCCGAGCTCGGCGAGGCCGGCATGCAGGTACCGGGCGTTGTCCAGCGTGCGGGCGAACAGCTCGGGGCCCTCGGACGAGCGGCAGATCCGCACGGCGGCCAGCGCGGCACCGACCGCCGCCGGCACGCCGGCCGCCGTGAACATGAACGGCCGCGACTGGATCCGCAGAAACTCGATGACGTCCGCCGGGCCGGCGATCACGCCGCCGCACGACGCCAGCGACTTGGAGAAGGTCGCCATCCGCAGGTCGACCCGGTCCTCGACGCCGAGCAGCTCGCTGGCGCCCGCGCCGCGAGCGCCGAGGACGCCGAGCGCGTGGGCCTCGTCGACCATCAGCCGCGCCCCGTACTCGCCGCACAGGTCGGCGATCTCCGGCAGCGGCGCCACGTCGCCCTCCATCGAGAAGACCCCGTCGACGACGACGAGGATCCCCCCGCCGTCGCCGGTGGCGCGGCTCAGCGCGTGCTCGAGGCGATCGAGCCGGTTGTGGCGAAACGGCCGCAGCTTGGCACCGGAGAGGATGCAGCCGTCGAGGATCGACGCGTGGTCGCCGGAATCGGCGATGACCGTGTCGCCCCGGCCGAGGATCGTGCCCAGGGCTCCCAGGTTGGCCTGGTGGCCGGTGGTGAACACGAGCGCGGACTCGGTGCCCAGCCACTGCGCCAGCTCGTCCTCGAGCTCGAGGTGCAGATCGATCGTGCCGTTGAGAAAGCGCGAGCCGGTCAGGCCGGTGCCGTACTTGGCGACGGCGTCGAGCGCCCCCTGGCGCACGCGCTCATCGCCCGTCAGCCCCAGGTAGTTGTTGGACCCGAGCATGATGCGCGGCTTGCCCTCCATCTCGACGACGGGCAGCGTCGGACCCTCGAGAACGCGAAAGTACGGCAGGGCGTCGAGCTCACGAGCGATCTTCAGCTGCTCCAGACGCTCGTGCTCGCGGGCTTTGGCAAAGACGTCGATCATTGTGGGCATCAACACAACTCTAATCGGAAGCCCGGCTGCGCCGGCTTTGACATGACCGCTCGCGGTGTCACCATGTAGGGCCGATGTCATCTCCTTCCAACTCCCAGCCCGACCCCGCCGAGCCCGGGCCGACCCGAGGTCTTCCTCGACGAGGAAACCGTCGAAGGGGTGGCGGTCCTCTCCGACGGTGCGGGCGATCGAGCCGGCCCCGTCGCCCGCCCTGCCCGCCGTCCAGGCGGCCGCCGTCGCCGCCACCGGCTTCGTCGCCGGAGCGGCGACGCTCGCGCTCATGCGCCGGCACGCCACCCGCAAGCTGGCTCGCTCGGGACTGCGCCGGGGGGTCGACGCGTTGCCGATCGCCGGAACGCGCAGCTTTCTCATCGACATCCACCTGATCGCAAAGCCGGGGGAGTGAGCGACGGGCAGTACGCCGTCGAGGTCCGGACAGAGGTCCGGCCCCGATGGGTCTTCCGCCTGCCTCGGCGGGCGCCGCTCGATGGCCTGGCGCCCGTCCGCCGTGGTGTGCTGCACCGCCTGCTGCATCAAGGCGCGGCGCCGGTGGCGATCCGCGTCGCCCAGACGGCCGACGACCGCGTGCTGTTCGGCGCCCGCGCGGCCTCGCGGGAGCTCGCCGAATGGGGCATCGAGCGGATGCGGCTCGCCCTCGGGATCGACACCGACCTGCGGCCCTTCTACGAGCGCTTCCGCTTCGATCCGCTGATCGGCCCGCGGTGCGCGCCAACCCGGGCCTGCGGCCGGCCGGTCGCCCCGATCCGTTCGAGGCGCTCGTCTGGTCGATCTGCGAGCAGCTGATCGAGTACGAGCGGGCGGCCGTGATCGAGCGTCGCCTCGTCGCCCGGCTGGGCCGGCGCTGCCCGCAGACGGGCCTGCGCGACTCGCCGCCGGCAGCGGTCATCGCCGGTCAGGCTCCGGCGCTGCTGGCATCGCTCGGCCTGAGCGAGACGCGCGCGCTCGGCGCTCAGCCGGGCCGCCCGCGAGGTGGCCTCCGGCCGCGTCGATCTGACGCATCCCGACCACGAGTCCGGCTGGCGGCGCCTGCGCCGGATCCGCGGGATCGGCGCCTGGACGCTGCAGACGCTGGCCTTCACCGGCCAGGGCCGCCTGGACCAGCTGCCCGCCGGCGATCTCGGCTACCTGAAGTTCGTCGGCCGGCTGCTCGGCGGCGGCGATCCGTACGCCCGGGCCACCGAGGAGGAGGTGGAGCGCTTCTTCGCCCCTTACGCCCCGTGGGCGGGCCTCGCCGGCCTGCACGCGCTGCGCGGCGCCGGCAACGGAGCGGCGCTGCGGCTCGCGGCGTAACTACGCGTAGACGGGGGAGACGACCAGCTTCGTGCCGCACGGCATGAGCCGGGGCGCTTCGCGCAGCGACACCGGCATCCACCGCGCCGCCGACCACCCCGGCATCCCCGCCTCGGCGCGCACGACCGTGCGACAGCGGTGCGCGCCGGCGTACTCGTTGTTGGTGACAAAGCTCAGTCCGAACCGTGCGCGGGCGCCCGGCGCGAGCGTGACCGACCGCGGCGGGCGCAGCGTGTCCGGGAAGAACCCATGGCCGCGCTGGATCGTCATGGGCAGCCTGCGGCCGGCGGCGTCGAGAAGCCGCGCCGCCGGATAGCCCACGACGCGACACGGCCGCTTGGACGATGTTGCGCAGCGAGAAGGTCACCTCGAGGTGGCCGGTTGCTCCCTGGGTCCCTGCGTAGGCGGTCGTCAGCGCCGCGCACCGGCCGGCGGCGGCGCTCGCCGAGGACGACGAGGACGACGAGGACGACGAGGACGTCTCCGCGACATGCGAGCTGCCGCACGCCCCCAGCGCCAGAGCGGCGAGCAGCGCGGCGTTGGATGAGCGCCACATCGGCTAGATCGTAGGCGTCGGGGCGGCCGCCGGCTGCAATATGAAGCGCACGGTCTCCCACGGAGCCTCGGCCAGCGCCCGCTGCAGGGCGTCGTCGGTGGCGTAGCCGTCGGCGAGGCGGCGGGCGTCGCAGTGGACCGAGACTGGGCCGGGGGTGGAGAACGGCCACGGATCGAGCGTGCCCGCGGGACCGAGGTGAACGTCGATGCCGTCGCCGCCGGCGGCGGCTGGGACCCCGCGCAGGGTGAACGGCGCCCAGTCGAGCAGCAGCGCAAGCGACAGGCTGTCCCACGTCCAGAGCAGGTGACTGTTGCGGGCGATCAGCTCGTCGGTGGCGGTTGCCGCGGCCGCGGGATCGGCGCGCAGGTCCTGGCGCAGCTTGGCTTCGAGCGCGTGACTGTCCTGCAGAAAGGCGCGGACCAGCTCGGCCTCGGCGGGGGGCGCAATGTCAAGGTCGCGCCGTTCGTACAGACGCCGCCCGTGCATCGCCGCCAGCAACGCCGCATAGCGGCTCTGGGTGATCAGCCGTGACGGACCGGCCCGCCACAGGCCGAGGTTGTCGGCCAGCGGCATCTCGATGAACGACAGCGGCAACCCCGTCTCGGGATTGCGGACCGGGTGCAGGTCCCACTGCGCCATCCCGACGTCGTGCTGCTCGGCGCCGAGCGCCACCTCGTCGAGCGGGGCCACCGCTCCGAAGCGCTCGTTGCCCCACTCGCGTGCCAGCTGTCCGCAGAGCCAGGCGTGCGCCGCCTGGCCGACCGCCAGCACGCCGGCACCGTCACGCCGCAGGACCATCTCGTTACGGGCCCTGGCCGGCCAGCAGCTGGTCGGTCTCGGCGCCGACGATCGCGGCCGGATTGGAGATCAGGTGCTGGCGCAGCATCCACTGGCCATAGGCCGTCCACTGCGACGTCGTCATCCAGCCCCACGGCCGGTTGGCGGCGGTTGGGAAGAACGAGGGCAGCGTCGCCTTGACGCTGGCCACCTGCAGCTTGGCGCTGAGCGAGGGGTTGGCGCTGGTCAGCGCGTTGACGCCCGCCTGCGGATTGGCGCGCACCGACTGATAGCCGCGGCCGAGCGCCTGGACGAAGCGGCGCAGCGCGCTCGTCTTGGTGCTGTTGGCCAGCGCCTTCTCGGTGGTGACGAGCACCAGCTCGTCGTAGTTCGGCACGCCGGCGTTCTCCACGTGGATCACGTTCGGGTGCTTGCCCGCCTGCTGCAGCTGGATCGCCTCGACGTTCCAGTAGGCGCCGAGCGTCGCGCCGACGCGTCCGGAGAGCATCGAACCGACGAGGTTGGCGCCGACGTTGACCTCCTGGACCGAGCCCGTCGGCACGCCGGCGTGCTTGAGGATCGTCTGCAGATACGCGTGCTGGTACGGGATGCCGGCATCGCCCACCCGCTTGCCGCGCAGCTGGGCGGGCGAGGTGATGTGCTTGTCGCGCAGGGAGACGATCGAGGTCAGCGGCCGCTGGACGACCGCGCCGATCGCCACCAGCGGCGCGCCCTTGTCGCGGGCCAGCATCAGCTCGGGCTCGTAGGAGACGGCGACGTCGACCTTGCCGGCCTGCAGCAGCTGCAGGGGCGTGGCCGGATCGGTGGGCACATGGACGCTGACGTTCAGTCCGGCGGCCTTGAAGGCGCCGTCGGCCAGCGCCTGGTACAGGCCCACGTGGTCGGCGTTGGGCACCCAGTCGAGCATCAGGTTCAGCGACTGCGACTTCGCGCTCGTCGGGGTCAGCTTGTCGGTCTTCTCCCCGCAGGCGGCGAGCGCCAGTGAGGCGAGCAGCACGCCGGCGAGCGGCGCCAGTCGTCGTTTCATCCAGTCGTCACTTTCGGTTGATGGGCCCACGGCGTGGCCCGCCGTTCGGCCAGGGTCAGGAGTACGAACAGGGCGATCGCGAACGCCGAGAGGATCACGACGGTCGCATACGCCCGCGCGGTGTCCAGATTGGGAATCGCCTGCGCGAACAGGTAGCCGAGACCCGAGCTGGCCCCCGCCTGTTCGGCGAACACCGCGCCGATGACCGCAAAGATCACGGCGATCTTGGCGCCGGTGAACACCCCCGGCAGCGCCGTCGGCAGCTCGATCGACCAGAACACCCGCCGCCGAGGAGCGTCGAAGGTCCGCATCAGCTTGAGCAGGTCCGGATCGACGGAGGCGAACCCGGCGAGCGTGGTCACGACGATCGAGAAGAACGAGACGAGCGCCACCACCACCAGCTTGGGCAGGATGCCGAACCCCAGCCACAGCACGAGCACGGGCGCGAGGATCGGGATCGGGATCGTCTGCGAGGCGATCAGCAGCGGGTAGACGGCGTTGCGGACCGTCGCGAAGAAGTGCATCGCGGTCGCCAGCACGAGCGACGCGACGGCGGCCACGAGGATCCCGAGCAGCACCTCCTGGGCGGTGACGAGGAAATTGGACCACAGCAGCGCCCGGTCGTCGACGAGCGATTGGGCGATCGCGTGGGGGGCGGGCAGGATCAAGCGGCTCGGCGCCGCCGAGGTCGACGTAGAGCTCCCAGATGCCCAGCAGGGCGACGACGACGAGCAGCGGTCGCCAGCCGGCGGCGGCCAGGCGCCTCATCCGGTCACCCCGAGCGCGGTCAGCACCTGCTCACGCAGCTCCACGATCGCGGGGTCGGTGCGCTTGCGGGGCCGCGGCTGGGCGACCTCGATGGTGGCGACGGTGCGGCCCGGACGGGGGAGAGGACGACGACCCGGTCACCGAGCACGACCGCCTCCTCGACGTCGTGGGTGACGAGCACGACGGTGCGCGGCTCGGTGACGAGCACGCGGCCCAGCCAGCCTTGCATCTCCACCCGGGTGATCGCGTCCAGCGCGGCGAACGGCTCGTCGAGCGCGAGCACCGGTTTGCCGGCCAGCAGCGAGCGCAGAAACGACACCCGCTGGCGCATCCCGCCGGAGAGCTCGGCCGGCCGCGTCTGCTCGAAGCCGTCAAGGCCGAAGCGCTCGAACCACGGAGCGGCTTGCTTGCGCGCCTCGTTGCGTTTGATCCCCCGGGCGTGGAGAGCAAGGCCGGCGTTGTCAATCGCGCTCAGCCACGGCAGCAGCAGGTCGCGCTGGGGCATGAGCGCCGCCGGCGCGCTCTGAACGGTGCCGGCGTCCGGTTGCTGCAGGCCGCACACGAGCTCGAGCAGGGTCGTCTTGCCGCACCCGCTCGGGCCGACGACGGTCACGATCTCACCGGGAGCGGCGCGCAGCGACACGTCGGCCACCGCGTTCACCGTCGCGCGCTTGGCCACGAACGTCCGGCTCACGTGCTCCACCTGCACCGCTGCGGTGCCGCGGAGCTCGCTCCAAGGCCCCGTGGGCGGAGCCTCGATCATCGCTTCATCTCCCTCCGCGGGCATTACCCCACAGGTTCGAAGGGTCAGCGCCGGGTCGCCTGTCATGAAGTTGGCGTGGGGCGCTATCTCAGCCGGCGTGCCCGCCAGCCCCCCTGGGTTTGCTCTTGCGAACCCGATGCTACCGCTCTGGCTAGACAACCACCGGCTGGGCGAGGGCCTTGACGAAGTCCTCCAGCTGATCGGTGCGCCAGCATTCGAACGCGTTGCAGTACTGGGCGTAGGCGGCGATCACCGAGTCGCCGTAGTTCCAGTACAGGCGCGGCTCGGGGTTCAGCCAGAACGTCCGCCCGGCCCGGGCGGTGATCGCCGCGAACACGTCCTCGCGGGGCGGCCGGCCGTTCGTGCGCGCGTCCCCGAGGACGATCACCGTGGCCCGGGGATGCAGCTCGTCCTCGATCAGCGCCAAAAACTCGGTCCACACCCGCCCGTAGTCGGTGTAGCCGGAGATGTCGGCGACGCCGGCGTCCTTGGAGACGGCCTCCGACGCGGCCCGGAAGTCGCGCTCACGCTCGAACACGTCGGTCACCTCGGAGATCCGCTCGATGAACACGAACGAGCGCAGCTTGCGAAACGAGTCGTGCAGGGCGTGCAGGACGCTGAGGAAGAAGGTGCTCGCGCTGGTGACGCTCGTCGACACGTCGCAGAGCACGAAGATCTCCGGGCGGCGGGGCCGGCGCGGGCGGTACTTGAGCTCGACGGGGACGCCGCCGGTCTGCAGCGAAGCCCGCATCGTGCGCCGCACGTCGACGTGGGCGTGATGCCGGTGGCCCTTGAGCTCATGGCCCTGGGTGGCCAGGCGGCGCTTGAGCTGGGCGACCACCCGGTGCACGGCGGCGAGATCCTGGATCGGCCCGGTCGGCAGCGCGCGATCGAGCTCGGACAGCGGGCGCTTGGGCGGCAGGCTCGCCGTGCGCTCGATCAGGCCGCGCTCCAGCTCTCTTCGGAGGTGGGCCTCGAAGCGGCGCAGCTGCTCGCGGGGGACGCCGTCGCGGCGGGGATCGCCGGGCGGCAGGTCGGGCTGGGGCTCGGTGCGCAGGCCCAGCGCCCGGCGGATCCGCTGGACGTCGACGCCGAGCACCCCCGAGCCCTCGCCCCGGCCGAAGGCGGCGATGGCCAGCCGGGCGAGATCGCCGAGCTGGGCGTCGGAGCCCTCCTGCAGGGCGGCGGCGATCTGCTGGCGGAGCGCGTCGAGGTCGAGCTCGAGGTCGGAGCCGGCGCCCTGGCCGGCGGCGCTCTCGGAGATGTTCTGGCGGCTCGCCTCGGCCTCGGCGGCGCGGAAGAAGAAGCGCTCGAACACCAGCTCGAAGATGCGGCGGTCCTCCGGGGACTTGGCGAGGGTCGCCGCCATCGCCTCCTTGAAGTCCGCCTGGCTGGTCCAGCTGACGTGCTGAAGCGCCGCGAAGGTGTCGAGCAGCTCGGAGGTGCCGAGCGCCATGCCCTCCTGGCGCAGCTCCTCGGCGAAGCCGAGCAGCTGGCCGTCGAACCCGCCCGGGCCGCGTTCGGGGATCTTCGCGTAGACCTTGCCGGTTGATGGGCCGGGCACGGCGGGCGCCTTTCGCCCTACGCCGCCGATTCCTGCAGCTTGACGCCGACGCGCGCGGCCACCGTGTCCAGGTCCGTGCGGTGCTTGACGATCACGCTCATCGTCTGGCGGAACGTCTCGGGGTCGATGTCCGAGGCGCCCAGCAGCAGCAGCGCCCGGGCCCAGTCGATCGACTCGGCGATGCTCGGCGGCTTCTTGAGGTCCAGCTCGCGGATCTGGGAGACGATCTCCACCAGCTTGCGCGCCACCGCCTCGTCGAGGCCGGGGGAGTGCAGGCGGACGATCTCCAGCTCGTGCTCGAGTTCGGGATAGTCGAGCCACAGGTACAGACAGCGGCGCTTGAGCGCCTCGGTCAGCTCGCGCGTGTTGTTGGAGGTGAGGAGCACGACGGGCTGGCTGCGCGCCTCGATCCGCCCCAGCTCGGGAATCGAGATCTGAAAGTCGGAGAGCAGCTCCAGGAGCATCGCCTCGAACTCCTGATCGGTCTTGTCGATCTCGTCGATCAGCAGCACGACGGGGGTCTCGGAGGCGATCGCGGTCATCAGCGGCCGGGCGAGCAGGAACTCCTCGCCGAAGATGTCGTCCTGGACGTCGGACCAGCCGGCATCGTCAGACTCGGCCTGGATGCGCAGCAGCTGCTTGCGGTAGTTCCACTCATACAGCGCCTTGGCCTCGTCGAGACCCTCGTAGCACTGCAGCCGCACGAGCGTGCGGTTCAGGTACTTGGCCAGCGCCTTGGCGAGCTCGGTCTTGCCGACTCCGGCCGGACCCTCCACCAGCACCGGCTTGCCCAGCTTGGTCGCCAGGAACGAGACGAGCGCGGTCGACTCTCCGGGGAGGTATCCGACCTCTCTCAGGCCGTCGGCGACTTCGGCGACGGAGGCGGGCAGTTGGCTGGTGGCGGTCATGGGTGGCTCTCAAATATAGGGTTAGCGCCTCGCATGCTTCTCCTCGGCAGTTCCCAGTCATCTGACCTGCACGCCACGCTGGCCGCTCTCGCCGTCGGTCTGGTGATCGGCATCTTCGGCCACATCATCCGTTCGCGGTCGCTGATCCTCACCGGGATCATCATCATCGGCGGCGTCAGCGCGTACTTCTCGTTCGTGCTTCAGCCCCACGGGGGCTGACCGGAGCCGACGCTTACCGGGGGGGCGAAACCGGCCCGCCCGCGGCCTCTTGCCTTGTGTGGAGCCTCCTCGCGCCCGGAAACGTCCAGATCAACCAGCTTCGTCGACGCCTCGGACGTTTCGCGTCCCACCGCGGAAACGTCCGCCCCGGCCCCCACCGGGGATCATCAGGACGTTTCCGGCCAGGCGTGGCCGGACCGCGTGATCGGCGAAATCGCGACCCGGCAGCTCTCACTCATCTCGCGCGCGCAGCTGCTGGAGCTCGGGGTGCGACCGGGCACCGTCGACGAGGCGTTGCGACGCGGGCGCCTGAGAGCGAGGCACCGCGGCGTCTATTCGCTCGCCCATCTCGCCCTTCCGCCTTTCGCGGCCGAACTGGCCGCCGTCCTCGCGGTGGGCGAAGGCGCCTACCTCAGTCACTTCTCGGCGGCGGTGCTCTGGGGAATGGTCCCCCAGGGGCCCCGCATCGTCCAGATCACATTGGTCGGTCGGGATGCGGGTCGGCGCCGCACGGGAATCAACGTCCACCAGACCACGACGGTCGACCCCCGGGACGTGACCACCTATCGCGGGATCCCGGTCACCCGTCCGGCCAGGGTCCTGCTGGAGATCGCCCCGGCCCTCAGCGGCCGAGGCCTGGAGCGCATGTTCGACCGGGGTCTCAAGGAGCGACGGTTCAGCCGCCATGCCGTGGCAACCGTCGTGGCGCGCAACCCGCGGGCGCCGGCGGCCGCCCGGGTGCGGGCGCTGGCCGCCGCCGAGGGCCGGTTCTCAACCGTGACGAAGTCGCCGCCCGAGGATGACATGCTGGCGCTGGTCCGCGCCGGAGGGCTCATGGAGCCCGAGGTCAACGTGTGGGTCGGACCGCATGAGGTCGACTTCCTCTGGCGCTCGGAGCGGTTGATCGTCTTCACGGACGGCTATGAGTTCCACTCCACCCGCCGGTCGTTCGAGGGAGACCACGCGCAGCAGCTGGAGCTCGAGGACTACGGCTTCGCCGTGATGCGCTTCACCCGTAACCAGGTCAACAAGCAGCGGGAATGGGTCCTAGTGCGCCTGGCGCAGCGGCTGGCTCAGTTGCGGCGGTCGAGCCGGACCGCGGACTGATCGTCGTCGGAGGGCGGCGTGGGCTCGGCGATGCTCCGGGGACGCCGGCGCCGGGGGGTCGGCGCCGCGGACGGGGGTGGCAGCGGCGCGGTGGCGTCGGCCGTTGGTGGCAGCGGCGCGGTGGCGTCGGCCGTTGGTGGCAGCGGCGCGGTGGCGTCGGCCGTTGGTGGCAGCGGCGCGGTCGCGTCGGCCGCCGGTGGCGTCACCTGGGTGGCGGCGGCGTCCGCCGTGGGCGCCGGCGGAGTCGTGGCCTCCGGTGCCGCCGGCGGCGGCACCGTCCGCCGGGGGAGATCGCGCTCCAGCTGGAGCCAGGTCTCCTCGATGTCGTCCTCGGCGGCCCAGTCGGGCGTCGTCGACGCCCGCGGCCGCCGTGACGTCTCCTCGGTCCGCCGGGAGCCGCGCAGCCCGCGCCGGCGCCGGCGCCGGGGACGCTCTCCGGGCAGCGGCGGCTCGGGATCGTGGGCGAGGCGGATGCGGGTTCCGGCATACGTCAGCAGGCCGGCGACCGCGAGCGCGACGAAGATGCCCCATTCGATCCCCGAGCTCGTGCTGTACAGGCCGTGCCCGGTTGTGCCCTCCTTGTCGAACATCCGCCAGATGATCAGCACGCACGCCCACGCGCCCGCCGCGGTGATCACGGTGCCGTCCCCGCCGGGGACGTGGAAGGCCTCGCCTTCGGCGCGGACGAACAGCAGCAGCAGTACCCCCGCGGCCACGATCAGGACGGCGGCTTCGACGAACGAGAAGGCCCCCCAGCCGGTGAGCGATTCGCTGAGCGAGCGCAGGCTCGTCACCCCCCGGGCGATCACCGTCTCCTGATACCAGGGGAGAAACAGGGTCGCGAACAGGCCGATTGCGGCAAAACCCGCCAGGCGCCGCTCGGAGGACAGGGCCCGCCAGACCCGGGTCAGCCGCCCGGCGATCGCGGCGACGCGGTCGACCACCGCCTCCAGCCGCGGCGAGTCGCTCGGCGGAAGCGGACGTTGGCTCCGGGCGGTACCGCCGGTACCGCCGGCGTCACCGGGTCGGTGGGGATGGTCGTCACGGGCGGCGCTCATGCCGCCGCTCCCGTCCGGGCACCGAGGCGCTGCATGAGCAGCGTGGCGTCGTGCTCGGAGACCGGCCGGATCTGACCCTGGAAGGCGAGCGTCCAATGCTCGCGGGGCCATTTGCCGACGTGCTCGAGCTCGGCGGCGAGGCTCTCGGCCGGGACCCACTCGTCCTCGGCGAGCACGAGCTCGGGCGAGGTGGGAAAGCGCCACGGATAGGGGTCCACCTTGCCCGGCTTGCCCGGCCAGATCCTCTCCCGGTCCTCGTAGAGCTCGGCTTCGATCCGGATGCTGCCGGCGAACGCCTTGACCCGCGTGAGATAGAGGACGATCCGGTCACCCGGCTCGATCTCCAGCGCCCGGTTGCGGTTGCGTTCCTTGAGCCCGATCACCGCGAATCCATGGGCGGCGGTGGCCGCGTGGTTCTCCGGCGACCCCGTGAGGATCCAGGTGCGGGACACCGTTCGATTGTAAGCGCCGGTCCGGGCGGCCGACCCGGTTCAGCGCCGCCGCGAGCGGGCACCGGGCGGCTACAGGATCGGTATGTCCTGGACCTGCCGAGGTTCGGTCCGGTCGCGCTCGCCGCGCTCCAGATACCAGTCGATCAGTGCCCGTATGGCCAGGAGCACCTCCCGGACGGCGTCGGCGAGACGCTGTTGGAGCTCCGGCGGGATGCGGTCGCGCAGCGAGGCCAGCAGGCCGAGCAGCAGGTCGACCTCGCCGCCGCCCCAGCCTCGCGCCGACGCGCCGTCGGGAGCCGGTTGCTGCCAGCCGGCCGGCGGCACGCGAGGCGCGCCACCACCCGCATCACCGGCGGCGGATACGGCATCGCCGAGCAGCCGCTCCGCAGCCGCGGCGGCTCGGTCCAGGCGCTCCTCCAGACGGCGGAGCGCGTCCGCGTCGGTGTCAGAACCCTCAGCCATCGAACCTGATCTGCAGCGCGCCTTCCGTAAACGTAGCCGCCCCCGGCCGCATCGCGGCCATGGCGGGGGGGAGCATAACGACGCGGCGCTGCCCGCCGACCCCGACGATCAGTTCCAGGCCGATCTTCTTCAGCGAGATGTCGCCCTTGTCGGCGAACGGCAGCTGGATCCGCAGCAGCGCGCCGTCGTCGAGCACCGTCAGCTCCTGGGCGAGCGCGTCGTGGAGCACCGCGGCCGGAGCGAGACCATCGTCGAAGAACAGGGCGCCGGCCAGCCGGTCGAGCATCGCGGGGCCCACCACCTCCTGCTCGAAGTACGGCGCGCACAGCACCGGCACCGGCTCAAACGCCGATCGCACCAGGTCCATGTGCTCCTCCTGGACGCGCCGCCAGGCCGCGAAGTAGTCGCCCACGTCGGCCGGGAACAGGCGGTTGACGATGACCGCGTCGGTCAGATAGCCGTACAGGTTCAGATAGGTGAACGTGCGCATCGCCTCGCCGATCACCATCTTGTCGGGGTTCATCACCAGGCGGACGGTGCAGCGGGCGCGGTCGCGAAGGATCTCGTTCATGGCGATCAGGCTCTGCGACAGGCGCTCGAGGTCGGCGAACACCGCCGCGCTGGGCAGCGGGATGTCCATCAGCGAGCGGGCGAGCGGCCGGGCAGCGGCGAGGATCTGCTTCTCGAAGGGGAACACCTTGTCGATCCACCAGCGGGCGACATCCGGAAACGACAGCAGCCGCAGGGTCTCGCCGGTGGGCGCGCAGTCGACGACGATCGCGTCCCACTCGCCGGAGTCGTTGTGGGCCTGCAGGCGCAGCAGCGAGAACAGCTCGTCCATCCCCGGCGGGACGGTCAGCTCCTGTGCCGAGATGCGGTCCACGCCGCGCTCCTGCAGCAGCTCCCCCAGCCAGTCCTGGACGCCGGACCAGTGACGTTCCATCTCCTCTTGAGCCTTGACCTCCTGACCCCACAGCCGATCCGAGACGGCGAGGGGCTCGCCGCCCAGCTCGACGCCGAGCGATTCCGACAGGCTGTGCGCGGGATCGGTGGAGACGATCAGCGTCCGCAGACCCGCCGCCGCGCACCCGCGGGCCGTGCAGGCGGCGACCGACGTCTTGCCGACGCCGCCCTTGCCCGTGTAGAGGATCGTGCGCGGCCTCATGGCCGGGCGAGTGTACGGACGATCCCGACCAGCTACCGCCGCACGGTCAGCGTTCCGCTGGCGCTGGCGCTGTTGCCGGCCAGATCGGTTCCGTTCAGCGTCACCGAGTACGTGCCCGGCGTGTGCAGCGCCGGAACGGTGAAATGGTCGACCCCGTAGCCGAAGCTCGCGCTCGTGTACAGCGGGGTGGACGAGCCCTGGCGAACGGCGATGCCGACGTGGGAGACCTTCGAGAGCCGGAAGCGCAGCGGGAATGAGTGCCCGGTCTTCGCCTGCGTCGTCAGCTGGGTGAGCACCGGCGGTGTCTTCAGATAGCTGGTGAAGTGCTGTGCGGTCGTGCAGTACACCGGCGAGCCGGTGCGCGTGCACAGCTGCGCCAGAAAGCCGGTGACGAGCTCGTGGTAGGCGAGGCTGTCCTCGACCCCGGGCTGATACAGCGACCAGGCGCCGGTGTCGAACTGCGGCACCTCGGTCAGGGCCTCGGCATTGCCGCTTGCGAACAGCCGCTTGGCGGTCGCGTTGCCGCTCACCTGGCCGAAGTCGTAGAGCCCGATCAGGGTCTGCAAAAACGCGTTGATGATCGACAGCTTCGGCGCGAACGTGTACTGCAGAAAGCGCGTGCCCGCCGAGGTGGGGACGTTGACCCCGGTCGGCGCGGGCTTGGCGAAGATCGCGAGCGCCCGGGTTGCCACGTTGAGGTAGTAGGGGTTCTTGGTCGCCTGGTAGGCGCGCGCCAGTGCCTCGAGTGCGGTGGCCTGCGACATCGCGCTCGTCCACGGCGGCGAACCGCCGTCGAAGCTGAAGTAGTACTCCCAGGTCAGTCCGCCGCCTCGCTGAGCCCCGAGCGGGATCGTCTCGGCCAGCACCTGCTCCATTTGCGGATACGACGCGGCACCGGCCGTGTACAGCGCGTCGGCCTTGGAGAAGGTCCCCAGTACCTGCAGCTGGATCCCCTGACCGGGGTAGTACTCCCACACGACCTGCGAGCCGGCGATCTCGACCCGCTGGCCGTAGGAGAGAAGTGTCCCGTTCGCCCACCACTGCCGGTTGGCGGCCAGCGTCGCGAACAGCGCCGGAAGCCGGGAGGCGGTCAGCAGCCGCGCCGCGGCGATGTTGTGCATCGTCTCCGTGACCGCCGCCAGCTCGGTGCGACGGGTGCCACTGAGGTGCTTCTCCTCGGCCAGCGCGGCGCGGTAGCTCGCGGTGTCCGCGCGGTAGGTGGCGGCGTCGATGGCGCCCGTGCGGCTCAGGCGGGCAAGCTCCGAGAGCACCGTTCGCTCCGGTACCCGCTTGGCCGTGGCCGTGGCCGTGGCCGTGGCCGCGGTGGCCACCCGCGCGGGCCGGGGCGGAGCGGGCGTGATCGCCGGCCCCGTGACATAGGGGTCGTTGCGGGTCGTCACGCGTCCGTCGTGGCCGAGGACCAGCACCGGAGCTGCTGCTGCGCTCGATGGAAAGGCGGCGACCGCGAGCAGGACTAACAGGCTCCTGCGCACTGGGGCGATGCTACATTCGCGCAGCCGGGCAGGCGACAGCTGAGGAGGAAGTTGCATGCGCATCAAAAGGCTTGGACCGTTCACGGCGGCGATAGTTGCGGTGCTCGTCCTGAGCGCGTGCGGCTCGAGCTCCCCCAGCGGGGGCTCCTCGGGCAGCGCGCAGTCGCTGCTCAAGCAGACGTTCTCCAGCGGCCATTCGGTCAAGAGCGGTGTCCTCGGCTTCACCCTCACGCTCAAGCCGACCGGCTCGAGCACGCTGACGACCCCGATCACGCTCAGCCTCAGTGGACCGTTTCAGAGCCGCGGCAGCGGCAAGCTGCCCCAATCGGACTTCACGATCGCCATCTCCGCCCTGGGCCGGCACGGGTCGCTGGGCGTGATCTCCACCGGCACCGCCGGCTACGTCAACCTCCAGGGAACGAACTACCAGCTGCCCCAGGCCGATTTCCAGAAGCTCGAGCAGAGCTTCAGCTCGGCTCAGTCGAGCGGCGGCTCCCAGAATCCCGGCCTCACGCAGCTGGGCATCAACCCCCAGCACTGGCTGACCAACCCGTCGGTCGTCGGCACCGAGACGGTCAACGGCGCCTCCACCACCCACATCCGCGCCGGGGTCGACGTCAACGCGCTGATCGGCGACCTCAACACCTTCCTGGCCAAGACCGCCAAGAACGCCGCCGCCTCGTCGAGCCTCCCGAGCCAGATTCCGCAGGCGACCCAGCGCAAGATCGCCGCCGCGGTCAAGAACGCCACCGTCGACGTGTGGACGGGCAAGAGCGACACGACCCTGCGCAGGCTGGCGCTCGATCTGACCGTGCCCGTCACCGGGAAGGTCTCGACCGCGCTGGGCGGCATGACCTCGGCGGGGATCGGCCTCACCGTCCAGTACGCGAAGCTCAACCAGCCGCAGACGATCGCGACGCCCACCGGCGTGCACCCCTACAGCGAGTTCACGGCCAAGCTGCAATCGATCGGCCAGGCGATCGCCGGCGCCCTCGGCGGATCGGCGCTGGCGGGCGGATCGACGAGCACCGGCAGCGCCACGACGACGGCGCCGAGCGGCGGGTCGGGCTCAGCCGCCGGCGTCTCGAAGTACAGCGCCTGCATCCAGAAGGCCAACGGCGACGTCACCAAGATGCAGAAGTGCGCGTCGCTGCTCAACGCCGGCTGACCCACTCCGCGGAGAGGTCCGCGCCGCGCCCGGCCTACTCGCGCCCGGGCTCCTGGTCGTCGGCTTCGAGCTCGTCGTCGGTGTCGGTGTCGCCGTCGTCCTCTTCCTCGGCGGCGCCGGCATGGAGGTGGACCTGAAAGGCCTCGAGCAGCTCGTCACGGCGGTTCTCGTCCACGGGGACCTCGTCGGAGATCAGCACCCAATCGGCACCCTCGGCGTCCTCCATGTTGAAGACCTCGGAGTCCAGCTGAGATGAATCGTCGACGACGATCACGATCTCCGTCTGGGGGTTGAAGTAGGTGCCGGGACGGTTGGCGAGCTCGTCGAGCTCGAGGCTGCGTAGATCTGCCATGGTCCGCTGAGCCTACTTGATCGGGCCGCTCAGCTCAGCGATCTGGCGTTCGATTTCCGCCTCGACGTCGAGCGCCGGCTCGCCCCGGCGAGACCGGCGATGGTTGCGCGCGATCACCATCTCGCGGATCTCCTCGCGCAGCTCGGCGTCGATGGCCGGGGCCGGCGTGATCAACCGCCTGAGCTCCTGCTCGACGTCGATCTCGACCTCACCGCGCCGCCGCCGGCGGGCGTTGCGGGCCTGAAGCATCTGCCGGACCTCCTCGTCGCGCTCGGCCAGCTCGGCCGCCGAGGAGGCAGGGCCGGCCTGCGGCAGCTCGGAATCCAGCAGCAGGTGGTCCTTGCCGTACTGGTCCCAGGTGCGGCGGTTGAGCAGCAGCCCGACGACCGCGCCGATGACTCCAACGGCGCTCACGACGAACACGACCGTGGCGAACGCGCCCTGCACGGCTTGATTGTCGCGCAGATGAGGGTTGCGGACGCAAGCGTAGGGGGTATCCTCCGGATCAGAGCATTGACTGACCAGTCAATCAGCACATCACCAAGGAGATTCAGTGGTTGATTTCACGCTCACCGACGAGCAGAAGAGCATGCGCGAGATGGCGCACGACTTCGCGGAGAAGGAGATCCGCCCGGTCGCCTGGGACTACGACCGCGAGGGCACGTGGCCCGCGGAGATCCTCGAGAAGTCCTGGGAGCTGGGGTTGATGAACAACCATCTCCCGTCCGAGTACGGCGGCCCGGGCCTGGGCTACCTGGACGGGGTCATCATCGAGGAGGAGATCGCCTGGGGCTGCTCGGGCATCGGCACCTCGCTGTCGTGCAACGGCCTCGCCACCGCGCCGGTCCTCCTGGCCGCCTCCGAGGAGCTCAAGAAGGAGTACATCGGCCGCCTGTCCGAGGCGCCGCTGCTGGCGTCCTTCTGCCTGACCGAGCCCGACGCGGGCTCCGACGTATCTGGGATGAAGACGACCGCCGTGCGCAAGGGCGACAAGTGGGTCATCAACGGCTCCAAGTGCTTCATCACCAACGGCGAGTACGCCAACTGGTACACGGTCTATGCCAAGACCGACAAGGAGGCCGGCCATCGTGGCATCTCCTGCTTCATCGTTCCCCGCGACGCCGGCGTGGTCGTCGACAAGCACGAGGACAAGATGGGGCAGCGGGCCTCCAACACGGCGACGATCAGCTTCAACGACGTCGAGATCCCGCTCGACCATCTCGTCGGCGAGGAGAACAAGGGGTTCAAGATCGCAATGATGACGCTCGATCGCACCCGTCCCGGCGTGGCCGCGATGGGCGTCGGCGTGGCCCGCGCGGCGATGGAGTTCGCCATCAACTACTCCAAGGAGCGCGTGCAGTTCGGCGTGCCGATCGCGATGCACCAGGCGATCCAGTTCCTGATCGCCGACATGGCCACCAAGGTGCATCTCGCCCGCCTGGCGACCTGGAACTCGGCGGTGCTGCTCGACCAGGGCCAGCGCAACACGCTGGAGTCCTCGCACGCCAAGCGCTTCGCCGCCGACACCGCGATGGAGGTCACCACCGACGCCGTGCAGGTCTACGGCGGCTACGGCTTCATCAAGGAGTACAAGGTCGAGAAGCTGATGCGTGACGCCAAGATCCTCCAGCTCTACGAGGGCACCGCCCAGATCCAGCGGCTGGTGATCGCCCGTGAGACCCTCCTGCCCCGCCGCGCCGACGTGCGCGAAGAGGCCGGCGTCAACGCCTAACCGGAGCTGAGCTCCCCCGCCAGCAGCCCGTAGACGAGCACGTCCGCCCGCGTGCCGTCGCGCAGCTGCTGGTGGGAGCGCAGCCGTCCCTCGCGGCGAAAGCCGCAGCGCTCGGCGACATGCTGGGAGGCGAGGTTCTCCACCTCGACCTGCAGGGTCAGCCGGTGCTGACCGAGCTCGCCCAACGCCCAGCCGGCCACCAGCCTGAGCGCGCCGGTGGCCAGCCCCCGTCCGCGCCCGCCGGGCGCCAGCCAGTAGCTGACCATCGCCGCATGGTTGCGGCGGTGAAATCCCCACACCGAGATCGAGCCGACGGCCCGCGCCAGGTCAGTCGTCGTCACCGCCAGCTCGATCCGCTCGCCGCTGAGGCGATCACCCTCCACGCTCGCCAGCCACATCTCGGCCTCGCCGGCGTCGCGGGGCAGCGAGTAGCGATACCGGTGCACGACCGGGTCGGCCGCCGCGGCCAGCAGGTCAGGCAGGTCCTCGGGACTCCACGGCCGCAGCGCGAGCGCGCCGCAGGTCAGTGGAGGATCGGGAAGGGGCAGCGGCGCCGGCATGGCTCGGCGTTGTGTCGTCAGATCCAGCGTTTGCGCTTGAAGTAGATGCGGAAGCCGATCGCCGAGGCCACGAGCAGCCCGATCCCGAAGACCCAGAACGTCCAGTTGTGGTTGATGATGTGACCGGTCAGGAAGGCGAAGTTCTGACCGAAGAACCCGGTCAGGAACGTCAGCGGGAGAAACACGGTGGCGATGATCGTGAGCTGCTTGTTGACCTCGCCCTGGCGGTTGGCGACCGTCGATAGGTACATGTCGGTGGCACCCGAGAGCAGGTCGCGATAGGAGTCCACCAACTCCGAGACGCGGATCAGGGTGTCGTAGAGGTCACGGAAGTACAGCCGGTCGTCGGTTTCCAGCCCGGGCAGTTCGGCGATCCGGTCGGCGTTGCGGGCGAACATGTCGCGCATCGGCGAGACGACCCGTCGCATCGCCACCAGGTCGCGCTTGAGCGCGAAGATGCGCTGCAACTCCTCCTGGGTCGGGTTGTCGATCACCTGCTGCTCGACGTCGTCGATGTCGTCGTCGGTCCGCGACAGCACCGGCACGAACGTCGACACCAATGCGTCGAGGACCTTGTAGACGAGGAACTGCTCGGAGCGAATCGGCTGATCGTCATAGCGGCGGCGCAAGTCCGCCAGCGCCGGGAACGGCCGGCGATGGATGCTGACCACGTAGTCGCCGGAGATGATCAGATGGACCTCGCGCAGCAGCGGGCCGCCGGACTCCGTGTCTTCGTCGACGCCGAAGACGACCATGAACATGTAGCCCTCGTACTCCTCGATCTTCGGCCGCTGCTGGAACGTGCGCGCGTCCTCGAGCGTGAGGGGGTGCAGCGTGATCAGCTTGGCCAGCTTGGCCAGATCCTCGTCCGAGGGATCCTCGAGGTCGATCCAGACGAACCCCTCCTTCTTGAGCTGCACGGCGAGGTCGTCATGCGGCGGGTTGTGCAGGCACGGAACCCGCACGGAGGTGCGGGTGGCCGCCGTTTCGCCGCTGCTCACACGGCCAACGCTACCAACCGCTCCGGGTGCTCAGGTCTTCGACACGAACGCCCGGTGAACGCGGCGACCCTATTCGGTGGCGCTGAATTCCCAGATCGCGACGCTCAGCATGACCAGCCCGAGGATCACGATCACGCCCGCCTCGAGCAGCGTCGGCACGTGCCATCCCCACCACGTGATGCCGGGATCGAGCGCTCGGCGCGCCGCCGGGGAGATCTGGAGGTGGTTGAACACGATCCGCCGCATCGGGTCCACGGCGTAGGTGAGGGGATCGATCCGGTTGAGCACGGTCAGCCAGCCCGGCAGGCCGGAGGCTGGGAACAGGGCTCCGGAGATGAAGAACATCGGCGTCACGACCATCTGCATGACGCCCATGAACGACTGCATCTGCTTGATGCGCACGGCGATCATCACCCCGAAGGCCGTGATCGTGAACGCCAGCAGCAGCTGCAGCACGAAGACCTCGATGATCATCACCGGGTTGTAGGGAACGTGGACCACGCCCGCGAGGCAGATCACGATCACTCCCTGCACACCGGCGACGCTGGCGCCGCCCAGGCATTTGCCGATCACGATCGAGCTGCGCCGGATCGGCGCGACCATCATCTCGCGCAGGAACCCGAACTCCCTGTCCCACACGATCGAGGCCGCCGAGAACATCGCCGTGAAGAGCACGGATATGCAGAGGATGCCCGGGTAGATGAACGTCTTGAGGTTGACGCCGTGGGTGCCGGCGCTCGACAGGCGCTGCAGGCCCGAGCCGAGCACGAACAGGAACAGCAACGGCTGGATCAGCACGGTGACGATCCGCAACCGGTCAGAGAAGTACCGGATCAGCTCCCGGCGCCAGACGATCTTGATCGCGCGCAGCTCGGAGGCCGTGCTGCGCTTGGGAACGCTGACCCGGACGATCTCCGGATGCTGGGGGGTGTCCGGGTGGGCTGGGTTGAAGCGGTCGTGCTCATCGTCGGCCTGCGCCCATCATCTGCATCATCACGCGATTGCGGTGCTTGGAGGAATCCTCCTCGGCATCCCGGATTGTCGTGCCGGTATAGGACATGAACACGTCGTCGAGCGTCGGTCGCGAGACGGCGACCGAGCGGATCGGCAGCTCGAACTCGGCGAACAGCCGCGGTACGAACTGCTCGCCCGCGGTGACGCCGAATACGACGGCCCCCTCTCTGATCTGAGCCTCGATCCCGAACTGGCGCTGGAGGGCGGCGATCGCGGCCTCATCATCGTCGGTGTGGATCGTGACCCGATCCTTGCCGACGGTCGCCTTGAGCGCCTCGGGCGAGTCCAGGGCGACGATCTCGCCGTGGTCCATGATCGCGATCCGATCGCACCACTCGGCCTCGTCCATGTAGTGGGTGGTCATGAAGATCGTGATCTCCTCGCGCTCCTTGAGCTCGCGGATGTAGTCCCAGATCGATCGCCGCGTCTGGGGATCGAGGCCGATCGTCGGTTCGTCGAGGAACAGCACGCGCGGAGAGTGCATCAGCCCCCGGGCGATCTCCAGGCGTCGGCGCATCCCGCCTGAGAACGTTCCCACGACCGAGTCCTTGCGATCCCAGAGCCCGACCATCTCCATCACCTGCTGCATCCGCGGCGCAACGAGGTCGGACTGCACGCCGTAGAGCTCGGCGTGCAGCTTGAGGTTCTGGGCCGCCGTCATGTAGCCGTCGAGCGTCGGATCCTGGAACACGAGGCCGATGTTGCGCCGGACGTCGTCACGCTCGGTGACGACGTCGTGCCCGGCCACGCGAGCTTCGCCGGCCGTCGGCTTGGCCAGCGTGCAGAGCATGTTGATGGTTGTCGTCTTGCCGGCGCCGTTGGGGCCCAGGAAGCCGAAGACCTCGCCCGTCGCGACCTCGAAGTCGACGCCCCGCACCGCCCGCACCTCGCCATACTTCTTGGCGAGGCCGTGGACGGTGATCGCGGGAGCTGTCGACATTTCGGTGCCTAACGTTAGTCCGTCGCGGACCCGGACTGGGCGCCCCCGGTCCCCTCGTCATCGCCGGCGTCGCCGTCGCCCGCCTCCGGCTCCTCGGCGAGGATGCGGTACAGCCCGCGCTGGGTCTCGGCGAGCAGCTCGAGGGCCTGAGCCCGCTGGGCGGGGGTGCCAACCGAGGCGACCTGCCAGGCCGCCTTGCCCAGGCCGATGATGATCGGGCCGAGCTCGGTGAGGGCGTCCTCGCCGGCCTCGTCGTCGGCCGCCCACGGATCGGGCTCGCCGGCGCGCGTCTCCAGATGGGCGCGTCCCGCGTCGGTGATCTCGAGCTGACGGGAGCCCTCGGACTCGATCGAGCGGACGAGTCCCTCGTCCTCCAGCTGCGCGATCGTCGGATAGACCGATCCCGGGCTCGGGCGCCAGCGCCCGCCGCTGCGCTCCTCGATCGTCTGCATGAGCTGGTAGCCGTTGGCCGGCTCCTCGGCCAGCAGGCGCAGCAGCGCGAGCCGGACGTCGCCGCGCCGGGCGCGACCGCCCCGACCCCGGCCGCGGCCACGGGGGCCACGCGGGCCGAACGGGCCCGGGCCGGCGAACGGGCCGCCGCGCATCCGGCGCAGCGCGATCAGCTCCTCGAGCTCCTCGGGGGAGGGCCGGCCGTGGCCGCCGTGCTTGCCGCGGGCGAAGGCCCACTGGCGCGCGAGCTCGCGGGCGAATGCCGCCTTGGCGGCGCGGCCGCCGCGCGGGCCGCCGTGGCGACCCTCGGAGCGGGGACCGCCGTAGCGCTCGCCCTCGCCGGGCTCGTCGTGGTGATGGTGGTGGTGATGATGTCGATGTGACTTGGGTGCCCAGGGGGATCCCCCGGGCGCTGGGAAGGCAAATGAATCGCTCGTCATGTGGTGAAATCCTTGGTTCGTTGTATCACGATGCGTCAAAGATATATCGTTACGTATCGTTTGTCAAGGGCTCCGGGAGTGAGCGTGGGTGGGCGACAGCGGGACGGGTGTCTGGCGCTGACTGTCCTCGCGTCCGGCTGATACCCAGCTGCCGCGACGCTTCTGGAGCAGACGCGAGGACAGCAGGGGGCAGGCACCGCGGCCCGTCAGAGCTACTGGGACCCTCGTTTGCGGATCCAGTCGGCGAGTTGCTGGCTCGCGTCCCCGACCTGGTTGCCGAGGGTGGTGACGTTGTCCCCCAGCTCGCGGAACATGGCGCGAAAGCGCTCGGCGTAGAACTCCATCGCCTCGGAGGCCTCTTCGCCGACGTGGGTCTCCTCGCTCCGGCGACGGTACTCGCCGCGAATGATCCGGTCGTACTCGCCGCCCTGCACCCAGCGCATGACCTCGGAGACGCGGCGGACGGCGTTGGAGTGGGTGAGGTTGAGCTCGTTGAAGAAGCGGCGCACCCGGTCGTGGGAGTCCTCCCAGTTCTCATACTCCATCGCCTGCGCCATGAAGGCGTCGAGATCGAGCTGGTCGGCGGGGAGGCCGCCGGCGATGACCATCAGCGCGCGGCAGACGATCCGCGGGTCGCGGACCGCCAGGGTCGCCGCCCGGTCGCAACTGAGCTCGGCGGCGCGGCTCCACTCCAGCAGGACGGCCCGGACCGCGCGCACGGGCAGCCCGAGGCCTAGCGGAAGCCCGCTCCCGGCGGCGAGCAGCACGTTGAGGGCGGTGGTGTAGAGGACGTGGTCGGAGAGGATGTGACCCAGCTCGTGGGCGATGATCGTCCGCTGCTCGCCCGGACCGAGCTTGGACAGAAGATTGGAGCCCATGACGAGCATCGGGTTCTGGGAGCCGATCGTCAGCGCGTTCCAGTACAGCGACGAACTGACGTAGAGGTCGTACTGCCCCGGCATGTCGAGGATCCGGTGCACGCCCCGGTAGGACGCCCACAGTTCCGGGAGCTGTCGTTCGGAGACCTTGATCGAGTTGCCGAGCAGCGACTGGCGCAGCGCCCGTTCGTAGCTGTACTCGACGATCTTGCGCACGACCGTGTCGAGCATCGGCACCGACTTCAGCGCCGCGGTGGCTGCCTTGTCGGCAGGGTGCTCGTAGGCCTTGGAGGAGATCTCCGGATACGGATCTACGGCTTCAGGGAGGCTCTCCGCCATCTGGCTTCGGAGCCTACTCCAGCCAGCAACAATGAACCATCATGCGGACCGTCCGAGCGCAGGAGACCTTCGCGGCGTCGCTGCCGGACGCTGAGGCGCATTGGTATGACACCGGGCGCTGGGCGGACTGGGTCGATGGGCTGGAGCGGGTGGTCGCCATCGAGGGCGGCTGGCCGCGGATGGGCGCGACCGTCAGCTGGCGCTCGGGACCGGCGGGCCGGGGCAACGTGACCGAGCGCGTGCTCGCGCATGAGCCGCTCCAGGGCCAGACGGTCCAGGTCTCAGACGATTCGATCCGCGGCGAGCAGACCATCGCCTTCACGCCTGAGCCGCCCGGCGTGCGCGTCGAGCTGAGCCTTGCCTATGCGATCCGGCGCCGCTCCCCGGTGACCCCGCTCGTCGACGTGCTGTTCATCCGCCGCGCGATGACGGCCTCGCTTCAGCAGACACTGTCGCGCTTCGGCGCCAGCCTCGCGTCCGCGCACTCGCCGCCGCCCTAGCCGTCCTGGCCGTCCTGGCCGTCCTGGCCGTCCTGGCCGCCCTAGACTCGAGCGCCGTGTCGAGCGAGGCCATCCAGTTGGCGGAGCTGATCCGCGGTGCCGACTCGGTCGTAGCCCTCACCGGCGCCGGCGTCTCGGTCCCCTCAGGGATCCCGGACTTCCGCACCCCCGGGACCGGCCTGTGGACGAACGTCGACCCGATGGAGGTCGCCCACATCGACGTCTTCCGCCGTGACCCGGCCCGTTTCTGGCACTTCTACGGCGCCCGCTTCCAGACGCTCGAGCACAAGCTCCCCAACGCCGCCCACGGCGCGCTGGCCCGCCTGGAGCGGGCCGGACTGCTCGAGGCCGTGGTCACGCAGAACATCGACCGCCTGCACGCCCGGGCGGGAACCCGCGAGCTGGTGGAGGTCCACGGCACGATCGATCACTCGTCGTGCCTGACCTGTGGCGCACGGTATCCGCTCGCCGAGGTGCGCAACCGCCAGCGGGGCGATGAGGCCGGCGTTCCCCGGTGTGACTGCGGCGAGCCGCTGAAGCCCGACGTCGTCCTGTTCGGCGAGTACCTCCCCGCCGAGGCGCTGGCGCGCGCCGAGGAGCTGGCCGCCGGGGCCGATCTGCTGCTGTGTATCGGCTCCTCGCTCGAGGTCTACCCGGTGGCGCAGCTCCCGGCGGTGACCCTCGCCGCCGGCGGAGAGGTGGCGATCATCACCCAGGGCGCGACGCCGTTTGACGGCCGCGCCGCCGTGCGCTGTGGTGGCGATGTCGTCCACGAGCTCGAGGCCGTGCTCGCCGCGCTCGGACCGGAGCTGGCCGGGGTGGGGTCGAGCGATTCAGGCGTGGGCGAGGGCCCGCGCGCGTAGCGCCGCCTCGAGTCGCGCCACGGTGAAGCGGACGACCTCGAGCTCGGCGTCGGCCAGCGACCCGGTGAGCGCGGCCTGAGCCGCGCCCGCCACGGCCTCGCGCTGCTCGCGCAGCTCGCCCAGCCGGTCGGCCAACGCCTCGACGCGGGAATCGGCCGCGAGCTCGGCCAGCGCGGCGTCGAGCGCAACGAGCAACTGCAGCGCCGCCTCCCGGGGGCGGGCGTGGTCCAGGTCGAGCCGGGCGCGCAGGACGAGCTCCTCGCAGGCGAGCGCCGGTTCCCGCGCGCCGAGCATGGCGGCCAGCCGGGCCTGCGGCGCCAGCATGCGTGACCGGCGGGAGCCGATCCCGGCCGGCCTGCTCGCGGCGCCGACCGGCCCCGTCGCGCGCAGCTCCGTCAGCTCGCGGGCGGCGGCCCACAGCCCTTCGGCCACCTGCTCGCCCGCGCCGTAGCCGAGGCGGGCGACGATCGCCTGCCGGCGAGCCACCGGGTAGAGGTAGGGGTCCGCCGAGACGACGCGAAACGCATGCAGCGCGCGGTTCAGCGTCCCCAGAGCCTGTTCGAGCTCCGGCTCTCCGGCGGCGCCCAGCCACGCGGCCGCCGCCTGCTCACCTTCCAGGGGCCGGCCGACGTCGATCACCGTGGCCCGTCCGGTGACGACCGCCGCGGGCGGCGGTGCGGGCTCGGCGGGGCGCGACCGGCGCCGGCCGGCCAGGCGCCGGCGCTCGGGTGCGCCGAGCGTGGCGAACACGATCACGTGGGTCGGCGCGGCGGCCGCCTCGCCGTCGGGGCGGGCCAGGTAGCGCCCATCGGGGGGACCGAGCGCCCAGGGCAGCTCGACCTGGGCGAATCGGAACAGCATCGTCTCTGACCGCCCGGCGCTCACCGCCCGCCGCGCCCGTCCCGGTCCCCGGTGACCCTCAGCCCTTGTGCTTGCGGATCGCGTACTTGCTGGGGGCGATCGGCACGATCGGCTCGGGGATCTGGCTGATGCGATTGATCAGCTGGTTCCACTGGCCCGGCAGCAGGATGCTCTTGATCTGCTTGGAGAGCTTCTTGTTGGTGCCGTAGTCGGGCGTGTAGGTGATCTGGATCCGGTTGCGATGGTCGGGCAGCGCCAGGGTGTTGGGCTGGGCCTTGTAGGCGATGTCGGAGATGATCTCGTCTGGCCGCATCGACCCCTGCAGGGTGAGCAGGCGGCGGATGGCCATGTCGGTGATCGATCCGGAACCCTGATGGCCGGCCACCGGGATGTTGTTGATCTTGGAGATGTCGACGCTCTGGCCGGTCGCCCCCTGCTGGTCGGTGCCGGTTGCGGCGTTGACCGAGGCGCCGCACTTGAGGCCGGACACGTACGGGTCCAGGCCCGAGGCCGACAGGAACTCGATGGTCGCCAGCACGCGTCGGTCGATCTGGCCGGTCTGGATGTCACGCCGGCCGCAGTTGTAGATGCGGACGTGCGGGTCCGAGAGGACGCGCAGCGTGAGCTGCTGCTTGGACATCAGCAGGACCTGGCCGACGGTCGGGTTCTTGGCGCCGGGTCCGTAGAACGGGTCGACGTTCGAGGCCCGGTACACAGCGGTCGCCTCCAGCAGCTTCCACCCGTCGAGGATCGGCTTGGGATCGATGTTCGGCGCTCCCTTGCCGGCCGGCTGGACCGTGAAGTACACGTGCGGCGACAAACCCTGGGTGGGGCCGCCGATGCGCCCGAGGATCGTTCCGGCGATCACGATCGAGCCCTTCGTGAGGTGCTTGAGCGTGTACTCCTTCTTGCCGAGGTGCAGAGCATCGGAGAAGTAGTTCTCAAAGCTCGTCACCTGCTGCGTGGTGTTCTTGAGCTGGAGGTTGCCGCCGGCGGCATAGGACGCCGAGCGCGAGGGGCGGGCGAAGAGCCGCTCCTTGACGAGGGGCGCCGAGATCGTGCCCGTCGAGGAGGAGCCGGCGCCCGCGGTGTTGGACGGCTTGGCGGCGGGTGCGGTGGTCTTCGCCGGAGCCTTGGTCGTCGTGAGCTTGGCCGGCTTGGATGGTGCTGCCGTCGCGGCCGGCGTGGTCTGCTGCAGTCCGGCCGAGGCGGGCGCGCTCGGGGCCTTGATCTTCGGCGCGGCGAGCTCCTGGGCGATGTCCTTGGTGGTGATCTTCACCGGCTTGGCGACCGGGTAGGTCTTCGAGACGCTGCCCAGATGGGCGTAGGTGTAGATGTTGCCCGTCGAGTCCTGCAGCTCGACGTACTGGCCGAGCGTGCGGCTGGAGCCGACCTTGACGATCTTGCCGTCGTTGACGGCGATCACCGGCGAGCCCTTCTTGGCGAAGATCGAGGTGCCCTTGCTGTTCGGATCGGAGCTGATCGGGATCGCGGCGTTGGATCCCTTGACCTTGTGCCTGGACAGCGAGACGACCGAGTCGTCGGCGTACTTGGCCGGCGCCGCCACCGGGAAGTGACCCTGCACGAGCCCGGTGAGCGCCCCGATCAGCTGCGAGGGGATCCCGCCGATCAGCTTGGCGCGCAACAGCACCGACTGCACGTACCACCCGGCGTGGTTGTAGGCGAAGATCGCCTGCGACAGGTTCGTGGAGGCGCCGGCGGCGTGCAGGTAACGCGCGGCGGTGAAGATCGCGTCGACCGGGTTGTAGGGGTCGGCCACGCCGTCGCCGTTGGCGTCGACGCCCCACTGCTTCCACGTCGAGGGCAGGAACTGCATCCAGCCGACGGCGTTGGCCGACGACACCGACAGGTTGCGCCCGTAGTCGGTCTCGATCTCGTTGATCGCGCCCAGCACCTGCCACGGCACCTGGTACTCGATCCCGGCCGCCTGGTAGATCGGGATCAGGAACGGCGGGATCCGGAAGGAGTCGATGAAGAAGTTCGGCACCCCGATCGGAGCGGGCCCGGGCAGCGACAGCGAGAACGTCGGGTTCGAGGTCTTCGGGACGCCCTTGCCGGTCGGCAGCTTGGCGCTCGGCGAGGTCGTCGTCGTGGTCTTCTTCTTCGCCTTGCGCTTCTTCGGCTTCGGGCTCGTCGACGGGGTCTGGCCGTGGCTGGAGGGCTGCTGGGGAGATGAGGACGTGGGGTGCGGCGTGGTGCTCGACGAGGTCGGCGTCGTCGTCTTGGTCGTGCTCGAGCGTGAACGTGAGGTTGAGGTTGAACCTGAGGTCGTGGTGGACGAGGACGACGAGCTCGAGGACGACGATGAGGTGCTGGAGGAACTGGAGGAGCTCGGCGACGAGGTCGTGGTCGTCGTCGATGACGATGACGATGACGATGTCGCCGCCGGCACGCACGTCATCGTCTCCGACACGGCGCCGGGAACATTGAGGGGGGGAATTACCCCGGGGGTGGCGATCACGGGCACCGTCGTCGTGCTGCCGCCCACGAGCGTCACGGTCACCGTGCACGAATCCGCGGACGCCATCGGGATGGCCGCCAGGCCGAGGACGACGAAGATCGCGGCGGCGAGCAGCAGCACCGCCCGCAGCCTGCGCTTGAACGTCAAGCTCGTCCGTCCTCTCCTGCCACCATCAACGTGCGCCTCTCATGCGTCGAAATTCGTGCACATCGTCGTGCCGAGGCCACGCTACTGACTGGTACGGAGGTTTGCAATTTGGAACCGGACGGGTTCACGCCAGGGCCACTCGCCACTACGCGCGCGCGCCCGCGTGAATGGAGAGGGAAGCGTCGCGCGCGCTCAGAGCCGTCGCATGGGCCACCGTCACCCGCCGAAAGATCTATTCTAAGGGTCAAGTCGAGGTCGAGATAAACGGTTCTGAGGCCCGGTACGCCGCGATCTGGCTGTAAAGTCGGCGGCATGAGCGAAGAACAAGGCTTCAAGGAACGTGTTACCCGCCAGGGCGAGGAAGCGATCGGAAAACTCGCCCAGGAGCTCCTCGAGAACCCGGTCGTGTCCGGCGCCCTGTCGGCCGCGTTCGAGACACGGGAGCGCGCGATGCGCGCCCAGGAGGTGGCGATGGGGGCGCTCAACCTGCCCTCGGCCAGTGATCTCGAGCGCCTCACCCGGCGTGTCCGCAGCGTCTCGCAGCGCCTTGAGGGGATCGAGGACGGACTGGACCGGCTCGATGACCGCCTCCAGCGCAGCGCGCAGGCGCCGACGCTGGATGATCGCCTGACCCGGATCGAGGCCGCCCTCGAGCGCTTGGGGACGATCGGGCAGCCGGCCGCGAAACCCGCGGCGAAACCTGCGGCCACAAACCCCGCGGCCACAAAACCCGCGACAACAAAACCCGCGGCTGCGAAGGCCACCCGGGCCAGCAGGTCCCGGGCGAGGAAGCCGGCAGCCGCCAAGCCGACTCGCGCCAAGCCGTCGGACCGCACGCGCTAGTCAGCGTTGGCGGCCAGGGCCGCGACGGCCAGCTCGCCGAGCCGGTGCTCGGCGTCGCGCAGCTCTTCGGCCCCGATTCGCCGGCGGCTCGGGAACAGCAGATCGGTGACGATCAGCGCCGCGGCGGCCCGAAGCCGGCGTCGGGCGGCCAGCGCGAAAAGGGTCGCGGTCTCCATCTCGACTCCCAGCAGACCGTCATCGCGCCAGCGCTCCTCGGTGCCGGGCGCCGTGTCGTAGAACAGGTCGGTGGACACCACGGCGCCGGTGCGCGCCGGTCCGGCGTCGCGCAGGCGCGCCAACAGATCCGCATCCGGACTCACCCGGAGCGCGGTCTGGAGCGCGCGGCTCGTCCCGTCCTCGCAGACGGCCGCTGAGACGACGAGCAGCTCGCCGAGCGTCAGCGACCCGTCGAGCCCGCCGCAGGTGCCGACGCGGACGATCGTCCGCGCTCCGAGGTCGGCCAGCTCGGCGATCACGATCGCGGCACTCGGGCCACCGATTCCGGTGCTCTGGATTGTCAGCGGCTGGCCGTCGATGAGCGCCGGGCCGGTGTAACCCCACAGGCCGCGGTTGTGGTTGAACATCTTCGGCCCCGACAGCAGTGCCTGGGCGAGCAGCAGGGCGCGCCCGGGGTCGCCGGGGAGGAGCACGCGGTCGGCCAGCGGCGCCGTCGGCTGGATGTGGATGGGGCCGGACATCGCGCCAGCAGATTAGGACCAGCACCCTTAGACTGGCCCCGCGATGGCGGAGTTCACGTCAGCTGAGGAGTTCCGCGAGGTCATGGACCGGACGTTCGCCCTGATGAGCGACGACCCGGAGATGGGCCCTAGCCTGCGTGATGCCGACACTCCCCAGCGCTTCGAGTTCACCGACCTGGACCTGGTGGTCAACGTGCGCGCCGGCGGACCGGGTGAGCCCAACCTGGCGTGGGAGTGGAGCGACGACATCGACTGGGAGCCCACGGTGAAGATGTCGATGAGCTCCGAGACGGCCAACAAGTACTTCCAGGGCAAGGAGAACATCGCGATCGCGATCGCGCGACGGCGGATCAAGGCCGGCGGCGACGTCAAGGCGGCGCTCGCGATCATCCCGATCACCAAGCCGCTGTACGCGCGGTACCGGGAGATGGTCGCCGCCGATTACCCTCACCTGGAACTCTGACTGGCAGCCGGCGTTCTTCGCTCGTCACTATTGACACCAGGGCGGAGCGCGAGTAGACCTTATGTGGACACGCAAGGCCACAGGCCGGAGCGTGGTTGCGCCGCTCGGCGCGACCGCGAGGCGCCGCCGGAAACGTGACGAGCGCCCACGGCCGACGCAGCGGGCCGGCATGCCCGCGGGCGGCGGAGACTCGTTCTCATCGGGACTCCGCCGCCGACTTGCGTGCCCGCTCGCCGCTGACCGCCAGCCCGCGACACGATGACGCTGACCGAGGCTGCCCGGCGCGTTGGGGTCACCCCCGACACGCTGCGGCGATGGGCGCGGCGGGGGTTGGTGCTGCAGTTCGACGGGGAGTGGACCCCGTCGGCCATCGGGGCCGCCCGGGTCGTCGCGCGGATGCGCGAGCGCGGGCACTCGCTGGCCGAGATCCAGCGGGCCACCGAGGAGGGGCGGCTGGCGTTCGGCTTCCTCGAGGAGCTGTTCCCCGCCGATCAGGCCCGTATCTCGATTCGCGACGCCGCCCGCGACACGGGGCTCGACGAGGGGCTGGTGGCCCGGCTGCTCAGCGGCCTGGGAATCAGTCGCGAGCACGCCAGTACGGTCTCAGAGGACGAGCTCCAGCTGCTGCGTTACGTCTCGGCGGTGCTCGAGTCGGGCTTCCCGCTGGTGGCGCTGCTGCAGCTGGTGCGCGTCTACGGGCAGTCGATGGCGCGGATCGCCGATGCCGAGGTGCGGCTGTTTCACCTCTATGTGCACGAGCCGCTGCTGCGCGCGGGGTCAGACGGCGTGGAGACCGCCGAACAGATGCACGCGCTGTCGCGCGAGGTCCTGCCGCTCGTCGGTCCGGTGCTCGATCAGATCCACCAGCGCTACCTGACGCACTTCGTCGAGCAGGACGTCGTCGGTCACATGGAGTCAGACCTGGAGATGGACGGGACCTCGGTCGACCTGGGTCGGATGCGGGTGGCGATCGCGTTCGCCGATCTGGCCGGGTACACGCGGATGACCGAGGAGGAGGGCGAGCAGACGGCCGTTGACGCCGTCGAGCGGTTCGTCGACGCTGTCGAGGTGACGCTGCCCGACGAGGCGCGGGTGATCAAGACGATCGGCGACGAGGCGATGATCATCGGCTCTGACCCGGCGAGCCTCACCGATTGGGCGGTCGGCTTTCAGACGATGCAGACCGAGCGTCCGCTGCCGCGGATCGCCGTGCACTATGGGGTGGCGATGTACCGCGACGGTGACTATTACGGGCGCGACGTGAACATCGCATCCCGGATGGCGGCGCGCTCGGCCGGAGGCGAGGTGCTGGTCACGCGGCCGGTCGTCGACGCCGTCGCGGCGCCGCACCTGGAGTTCGAGCGCATCGCCGAGGTCCGGCTCAAGGGCTTCAGCGAGTCCACCGAGGTGTTCATCGCACGCCAGCGCGCGGAGGGCTGATGGACCTCGAGCCCGTCGCGCGCGAGGGGGGTCTGCTCGTCGCCGGGCGTCCGGTGGTGGTGTTGTATTCGGGTGGCAGGGACTCGACCTGCCTGCTCGACGTGGCCGTTCGGATCGCCGGTCCGGACGCGGTGACGGCGCTGCACGTCAACTACGGACTGCGCGAGTGCGCCGCCGAAGACGAGCGCCATTGCGCCGACACCAGCGCTCGGCTCGGGGTCACCCTGGTGGTGCGACGCGCCGGCGAGCCCACCGGCAACGTCCAGGCGTGGGCGCGCGAGCTGCGTTACGCCGCCGCACGCGAGCTGGCCGGCACGCGGGACGCCGACATTGCGTCGGGACACACCGCGACCGACCAGGTGGAGACGATCCTCTACCGGCTGGCATCGTCGCCGAGCCGGCGGGCCCTGCTCGGGATGCGCCCGCGCGACGGTCGCCTCGTCCGCCCGCTGCTCAGTGTCACGCGCGCGAGCACGGCCGCCCACTGCCGCGCCCGTGATCTTCCGTGGCGCGAGGACGAGAGCAACGCCACCGACGCGTATGCCCGCGGCCGGGTGCGCCATGGCCTCGTCCCGGCGCTGGAGGCGATCCATCCCGCCGCACAGGCCAACGTGCTCGCGCTCGCCCAGACATTGCGCGACGAGGCGGCCGTGCTCGACGAGGTGGTCGACGCGGTGCTGGGCGGCGGCGCGGAGATCGAGCTGGCCACGCTCCGGCAGCTGGCACCGGCGCTGCGGCGGCTGGTCGTGCAGCGGCTCGCCGACGAGGCCGCCGGCGGCCCCGCCGCCGGGGTGGGCCGCCGCGCCGACGAGGTGGCACAGCTCGCTCAGAGCGGCACCGCGGCGCTCGATCTGCCCGGCGGAGTGCGCGCCACCGCTCGCCGCGGAGTGCTGACGTTCGCGCCGACTCCGCCCCTCCCCGCCGGGCGGCGCTCACCGAGTACCTAAGATGGCGGGGGTGAGCGCCGACCCAGCGATCGGGGAGATCCTCGTCCCCGCGGATGAGCTGACTCGGCGCGTAGGCGAACTGGCCGAGGAGGTCTCACGCGATTACGCCGACAAGGACCTGCTGCTGATCGGAGTGCTCAAGGGGGCGGTCTTCTTCCTCTCGGACCTGATGCGCCATCTCGACATCCCCGTCGAGGTCGACTTCATGGCCGTCGCCTCGTACGGCTCGGCGACCAAGTCCAGTGGTGTGGTGAGGATCCTCAAGGACCTCGATGCGGCGATCGAGGGGCGCGACGTCCTGATCGTCGAGGACATCGTCGACTCGGGCCTGACCTTGCAATATCTGTTGCGCAATCTCGCCGGCCGGCACCCGGCCTCGCTGGAGGTGTGTGCGCTGCTGGTCAAGCCCGAGCGCCAGAAGGTCGACCTGGAGACCCGCTACGTGGGATTCGAGATCCCCGACCGCTTCGCGATCGGCTACGGGCTGGACCATGCCGAGCGCTACCGAAACCTGCCCTACGTGGCGGCGCTGAAGCAATGACAGCCGTCCTCGGGCTCAGACCGGGCTGCTACGCTTGCTGATCCGCGGTAAGCGACCGAAACCCCAAGGGCGACCGCCGCGGAAACCATCTATGAGCAGGTTCTTCAAGAGCGCCGCATTTCCGATTCTGATCGTCGTCGTCCTGGCGTTCTTCGCCCAGAAGCTGATCGGAAGTTCGAACCACGGGCCCACCCACACGTTCGGCGACATGATCTATCAGCTGGACCACGGGAACGTGGCCAAGCTGTCGCTCGACCAGAAGTCCAACAACGCGGATGTCACGCTCAAGGACGGGACCCAGTACACGGTCGGCTATCCCGACCAGTACTCGACCTCGCTGATCAACCAGGCCAAGACCGAAGTCCCCACCGGCGGCTTCAACGTCCAGGGCAAGGGTTCGAGCGCGTGGCTGTCGCTGCTCACCTACCTGCTGCCGGTGATCATCTTCATCGGGTTCTGGCTGTTCCTCATGAACCAGGTGCAGGGCGGCGGCTCGAAGGTCATGTCGTTCGGCAAGTCGCGCGCCAAGCGGATGTCGGTCGACTCGCCGAAGATCACCTTCCGCGATGTGGCCGGCGTCGACGAGGCCGTCGAGGAGCTGCACGAGATCAAGGAGTTCCTCGAGAACCCCAAGAAATTCCAGGCGCTGGGAGCGCGGATCCCGAAGGGCGTCCTGCTCTACGGCCCCCCGGGCACCGGCAAGACGCTGCTCGCCCGGGCCGTCGCCGGCGAGGCGGGCGTGCCGTTCTTCTCGATCTCGGGCTCGGACTTCGTCGAGATGTTCGTCGGCGTCGGCGCCTCGCGCGTGCGTGATCTGTTCGAGCAGGCCAAGCAGAACTCCCCCTGCATCATCTTCATGGACGAGATCGACGCCGTCGGTCGCCACCGCGGCGCCGGCCTCGGCGGCGGTCACGACGAGCGCGAGCAGACGCTCAACCAGCTGCTCGTCGAGATGGACGGCTTCGAGATGAAGGACAACATCATCCTCATCGCCGCCACCAACCGCCCGGACATCCTCGACCCGGCGCTGCTGCGTCCCGGCCGCTTCGACCGCCAGATCGTCGTCGATCGTCCGGATCGCCTCGGCCGCAAGAAGATCCTTGAGGTCCACACCCGCGGCAAGCCGCTGGCCCGGGAGATCAACGTCGACGCCCTCGCCGGCCAGACGCCCGGCTTCACCGGCGCCGACCTCTCCAACCTCGTCAACGAGGCCGCCCTGCTGGCCGCCCGCAACGGCAAGCGCGAGATCACCCAGGTCGAGCTCGAGGAGGGGATCATGCGCGTGATCGCCGGTCCCGAGAAGAAGACCCGGGTGATGAGCAACAAGGAGCGCAAGATCACCGCCTACCACGAGATGGGCCACGCGATCGTCGGCCACTACCTGCCCAACTCCGATCCGATCCACAAGATCTCGGTCATCTCCCGCGGGCAGGCGCTCGGCTACACGATCTCGCTGCCCGGCGAGGACAAGTTCCTGACCACCCGGGCAGAGCTACAGGACACGATGGCGATGACCCTGGGAGGTCGCGCCGCCGAGGAGATCTGCTTCGACGAGATCACGACCGGCGCCTCCAACGACCTGGAGAAGGTCACCGCGACCGCCAAGCAGATGGTGATGCGCTTCGGGATGTCCGAGAAGCTCGGCCCGCGCGTGTTCGGTCACGATCACGGCCAGCCGTTCCTGGGACGCGAGTTCAGCTCGGAGCCCGACTACTCCGACGAGATCGCCCGCGAGATCGACGACGAGATCCGTCGCATCGTCGAGATCGCGCACGTACAGGCCAAGGAGATCCTCACCGAGAGGCGCGAGTCGCTGACGAAGCTCTCCGAGATCCTGATCAAGCGCGAGACGATCGAGAAGGAGCAGTTCGAGGCCCTCCTCGAGGGTCGCACCGAGGAGGAGGTGTTCGGCTCCGAGGCGCCGGCACCGCCGGAGATTCCGGCCGCCGTGTCGGGCACGCCCGCCGAGCGCGCCGGGCGCGACGCTCCGCGCCCCCTGCCGCGGCCGGGCTTGGCCGGCGGGTCGGCAGAGTGACCTCGCTCGGTCGCGAGTAGCTCCCGCCGGGCATCGCCACGGCGTGATCCTCAAGCTCACCCGGGTGTGGCTGCCGCTGGCGATCGCGGTCGCCGGCATCGTCCTGCTCGTGATCGGTCACGGCAGCTACTCCCAGCTGGCCAACACCCACTCGCTGGAGTCGGCGGCCGGCGTCGGCCTGCTGATCGTCGCGCTCATCGTGTGGATGCTCAACTGGCTGTTTCGCCTGAGCTTGCGCTCCAACCAGGATCGCGAGGACGAGGAGCGCGCGCGCGAGTACTTCGACCGCACCGGCGACTGGCCGGACGACGAGATGAGCGTCCGCGTTCGCGGTCATGGGGATCGTCAACGTGACCCCGGACTCGTTCTCCGACGGCGGTCAGTGGCTGGATCCCGGGCCGGGCGGTTGCAGCACGGGCTCGAGCTGGCGTCGGAGGGCGCGGCGATCCTCGACGTCGGCGGCGAGTCGACCCGGCCGGGGGCCGAGCCGGTCTCGCTGGCCGAGGAGCTGCGCCGGGTGATGCCGGTGATCGAGGGGCTGATCGCCGCCGGCACACGGGCACAGATCTCGATCGACACCTCCAAGGCGCCGGTGGCCGAGGCGGCGCTTGCCGCCGGGGCGACGCTCGTCAACGACGTCACCGCCCTGCGGGCGGACCCCCGCGATCGCCGAGCTCGTGGCCGCTCACGGGACCGAGGTGTGCCTCATGCACATGCTCGGCGAGCCGCGCACGATGCAGGACGACCCCCACTACGACGACGTCGTCGCCGACGTCAAGGCGTTCCTGGAGGCCCGGATGGCGTTCGCCGTCGCGCGAGGGGATCGCCGAGGAGCGGATCCTGCTCGATCCCGGGATCGGCTTCGGCAAGACGCTCGAGCACAACCTGGAGCTCGTGCGGCGGCTGACGAGCTGGCGGCGCTCGGCCGGCCGGTGGTCATGGGAGCCTCGCGCAAGTCGTTTCTGGGCCGGATCACCGGCCGCGACGTGGCCGGCCGCGTGGCCGCGACGGTCGCGATCAACGTGCTCGCCTTCGAGCGCGGCGCGCGCGTGTTCCGCGTCCACGACGTCGGGCCGACGCATGATGCGCTGGCGGTCGCGGCTGCTACGGTCCGACGGCCAACCGGATGACTCACGCCGCCGAGATACAAGTGAGTCTGGATGACTGAGCTAGGGCGACCAGCGTGAGCGAGGATGACGCCGACGATTTCGACGAAGTAGACGAGGATGACGACGAGGGCTCCGAGCCCGAGGTCACGATCGAGATCAGCGGCCTGTCGCTGTACACCCACCACGGCGTGACGGCGGCCGAGCGAGAAGTCGGACAGCGTCTGCTGCTGGACCTCCGTCTCGACGTGGGCGAGTGCGACGCGACGCTCACCGACCGGATCGAGGACACGATCGACTACGGCCAGGTGTGCGAGCTGGCCACCCTCGTCGCCCAGCAGCGCTCCTACAAGACGCTCGAGCGGCTGTGCGCGGCGATCGCCGACCGCCTGCTGGACCAGTACGCGTGCAACGCGGTCTGGGTCAAGGCGGCCAAGCCCGAGCCGCCGCTCGCGCTGCCGGTGACCGAGGTCTCGGTCGAGGTGTGGCGGGAGGCCGGCGGCTAATAGCGATGCGCGGTTTTCTCGGGCTGGGCTCGAACGTCGGTGATTCCCGGGCCAACCTGGAGGCCGCGGTGGCCGAGCTGCCGCGCCACGGCGTGACCGTGCGTCGCTCGTCGTCGGTCTACGAGACCGAGCCGGTCGGCCTCGTGCTCGACCAGCCGGACTTCCTCAACGCCTGCGTGGAGGTCGAGACCGAGCTCGATCCCGAGGCCCTGCTCGACGCCTGCAAGGCCGTCGAGCGCGCGGTCGGCCGGGCGGCCGGCGGGCCGCGCCACGGACCGCGGGTGATCGACGTCGACCTGCTGCTGCTCGGCGATCTCGAGTACTCCTCCGAGCGCCTGACCCTGCCGCACGCCGAGGTCAGCTCGCGGCGGTTCGTGCTCGTGCCGCTGCTCGAGCTCGGCCCCGAGCTGACGCTGCCGGACGGCCGGGCCCTCGCCGACGCGCTGGCCGGGCTCGGCGACGGACAGGCGGTACGCCGCGCCGGCCCCGCGCTGGTGTAATTGCGCCAATGCTGCTCGTCGTCGACGTTGGCAACACCCAGACGCACTTCGGGGTCTTCCCCGACGGCGCCGATACCGTCTCCGAGCACTGGCGCTTTGCCACCGTGCGCGATTCGACCCGCGACGAGCTGGGAGCGGCGCTGTCGAATCTGCTCGGTCTCCGCGGGCCTGGGCTTCGCCGACATCGACCGCTCGATCGTCTCCTCGACGGTGCCCCAGCTCTCGGAGGAGTGGACCGAGATGGCCGAGCGCTACCTCGGCCACGAGATGCTCGTCGTCGGGCCGGCGATCCGCACCGGCATGCCGATCCGGATGGACAACCCGCGCGAGGTCGGCGCCGACCGGCTCGTCAACGCGGTGGCCGCCTACGAGCGGGTCAGGGGCGCCTGCGTCGTCGTCGACTTCGGCACGGCGATCACCTACGACGTCGTCTCGGCGGCCGGCGAGTACCTGGGCGGGATCATCACGCCGGGGGCCGAGATCTCCATCGACGCCCTGTACGAGCGGGCGGCCAAGCTGCCCAAGGTGGAGCTCGCCCAGCCGCGGGCGCTGATCGGCAAGTCGACGGTGGAGGCGATCCGCTGGGGGATCATCTTCGGCTTCGCCGGGCAGGTCGACGGGATCGTCGGGCGGCTGCGCGACGAGCTGGGGGAGACGACGGCGGTGCTGGCCACCGGCGGGCTGGCCCGGGACGCTGGTTCCGGCGGTGCGGGCCACGATCGACGAGGTCGACGACCTGCTGACGCTCACCGGCCTGCGGCTGATCTGGGAGCGACAACGCGCCCGTAGACACTGCCTGATTGGGCATCGGCGGCCCTCAGCTCGCGGCCGGCACGGCTGGAACGGGCACGTCGGGCGTGCGGGCGACGCTGGCCGCCAGGATCAGGAAGGCCAGCCGGCGGCGGTTGGTCGGCTCGGCGGCCTCGACCTCGTCGTAGGTGTCCAGCAGATCGCGCACGACGGCGAACACGGGCGCGTCGTCGATGTCGTCGGGCACGTCGCAGGCCAGCCTCGCCAGGGCGAGCATCTCCGGGCCGCCCTCGCTGCCGCGCATCGTGGCGATCGCGCCCAGCATCACGAACTCCGAGACGCGGTCCAGCAGCAGGTGCGAAGCGCGGTCGCGTTCGCCGACGGCCGGCCCGGCGGGCTTGAGCGGCTCGCCGGCGGCGATCCGCAGCGACTGCTCGGAGGCGATGCTGCGGATCTGCTCGGTCGAGAGGCCGACCTGGATCGCCGAGCGCAGCTGGGTCACCGCCGACATCATCGTGTGGCCGTAGGGCGCGTCGGAGGCGAACAGCACCTGGCCAGGCGGGACGAGCGCGAACAGCGCCTGGAGGTCGGCGGGCATCCACCAGGCGGTGTCGAAGAGCAGGTTGGGCAGATCGGCGGCCACGCGCCAGATCCACGACAGGTCGGTGATCCCGGCGTGGGCGAGGATCAGCCGGGCGCCGGGGAACGCCTCGGCGAGCTGCACCATGTGCGCGCCGAGCGCCGGGATTCCCCGGCCGGCGTGCACGAGCATCGGCAGCTGCGCGCTCGTGCGGCGATCGCCGCCAGCCTGCGTACGTCCGGATGATCGAGCGTGAACTGCTCGGCCCGCGGGTGCAGCTTGATCCCCCGCGCCCCCCTGTCCAGGGCGCGCTCGGCCTCCGTGATGCGTCGCCGCCGTTGGGGCTCACGCGGCAGAACGGCGTGAGCAGACCGCCGGGCGTGCGCCGCCGCCTCGATCACCATGTCGTTGGCCGGCGGATAGCCGTCGGGCTCGTGCATCGGGAACACGAACGCCCCGCGGGCGTCGGCGGCGTGCAGGACGGCGAGCAGCTCCTCGAGCGTCTGGCTCATCCCGTCGGGATCGTTCTGGCCGAGGTGCGTGTGGGCGTCGAACAGCTCCACTCCCGGGATCTGCTCCCTCATCTGAGCCACCCAGGGGGCCATGAACGACGCGATGTCCACTACCGCAATTCGTACCATGAATCGTTCGTGACCCCTCTGCCGGACACCCTCAGCCCGCCCGGCGACCCGCCGCCTGACCGACCCGTGGACGCCTCGGCGGCGTGGAGCTCGCCAACCGCGTCGTGCTCGCACCGCTGGCCGGAATCGGCAACTGGTTCGTGCGCCTGCAGGCCAAACGTCACGGCGCCGGCCTGGTCGTCTCGGAGATGGTCTCGAGCTTCGCCGTGCATTACGGCAACGAGCGCACGTGCACCGAGCTGCTGCGGATCCATCCCGACGAGCACCCGGTCTCGATGCAGCTGTTCGGCCACGATCCCGAGGTCATGGCCTCGGCCGCCGAGCGCGTGGCGGCCGCCGGAGCCGACCTGATCGACCTCAACATGGGCTGCCCGGTGCCCAAGGTCTGCAAGACGGGGGCGGGCGCCGCGCTCCTGGACGATCCCGACCGCGCGGTTGCGCTCGCCCGGGCGGCGGCGCGCGGCAGCGGCCTGCCGGTGACCGTCAAGCTGCGCTCCGGTCTGCGCCCCGGCGACCGCCTCGGGCCTGGAGCTGGCGCAACGCCTGGCGCAGACGAGGGCGGCGTCGCCGGCATCTGCCTGCATCCCCGCCACGCCTCCCAGCGCCACGCCGGCGCCCCGACTACGAGGCCGCCCGGGAGCTGATCGAGTCGCTGCCGGTCCCGGTGATCATCTCCGGCGGTCTGCGCACCCCTGAGCTCGTCCGGGAGGCGTTTGAGCGCACCGGCGCCGAGGCCGTGGCCCTCGCCCGCGGCTCGCTGGGCAACCCGTGGCTGTTCTCGCAGCTGGTCGGCGACGCGCGCGATGCCCCCGGCCGCGAGGAGATCCTGACCGAGCTCGACTGGGTGATGGCCAGCGCGGTCGACCACCTCGGCGAGGAGCGCGCCGGACGGTATCTGCGCAAGTTCTACCCGTGGTACGTCGAGCGCCTGGAGGGCGACAAGGCGCTCCAGGACGCGCTGCAGCGCGCACCGTCGCTGCAGGCGGCGCGCGCGATCCTCGACTTGACCTAGTCACTCTCAGTCTGTCCCTACGTATTCAGTACGTAGGGCCGCACCGTCCGACCTCCAGTATGCTCGGCGCGCCTGGGCTCCGCCGGGGTACCGAGCGGCGCAATGCCCGAACGGAATCGAGACTGGTGGCCGCCATGCGGCGAAACATCGAAGTTGCCGCTGCGACTGCTGCTCACGGCGGCGGCGATCGGCACCCCGGTCGCCGTCAGCGTGAACTCGGCGACCGCGTCGACGTCACGGCTGCGCGGTGCAGGCCGCCGCCGCCGTGCCGTGTCGGCGCCCATGCGCTCGGCGCGATGCCCACCAGCCGCTACCGCTCAAGCTGACGATCGCCCTGCGCCCGCGCAGCGCCGGCGCGCTCCAATCCTTCGCCACCGCCGTCTCGACTCCGGGGTCGGCCGCGTACCGCGACTACCTGTCCGTCGCCCAGTTCGCCCAGCGCTTCGGGGCGCCGGCGGCGCAGATCTGCCGCGGTTCAGTCGACAGCTCGCGCGCGCAGGGTCTCACCGTCGGCGCGCCCAGCGCCAATCACCTGACGCTGCCGGTGTCGGGTTCCGTCGCCCGGGTGCAGAGTGCCTTCGCGACGAAGCTGTCGCGGGTCAAGCTGGCCACCGGCGAGTCGACCTATCTCAATTCCGCGGCGGTCGCGCTGCCGGCGAGCATCGCCGGCGCCGTCCAGGGCGTGGTCGGCCTCGACGGCGCCGCGATCCCGCGTCCGCCAGTACGTCAAGGCGCCGGCCGCACCGTACCCGCCTCACCCGCCACGCCCTGGCGCCCCAGGACGCGACCGGGGGACCGCAGCCGTGCGCCCAGGCGGCCGCCCTGCAGAACTCCGGCTACACCGGCGATCAGCTCGCCACCGCCTACAACTTCTCGCCGTACTACCTCGCCGGTGACCTCGGCGCAGGGCCAGACGGTCGCGCTGTTCGAGGAGGGCGCGCCCTACCCGCAGTCGGACGTCGGCGGGTCTTCCAGGGCTGCTACGGGACGACGTCGGGAGTGGTCACGCTCGTGCCCGTCGACGGCGGCCCCGGTCCGTACAACCCCAACGACCCCAACTCCGTCAATGGCGACGGCGAGGTGACGCTGGACATCGACGTCGTCAACGAGATGGCGCCCAAGGCCAACATCCTCGTCTACAGCGCTCCCGGCACGGCCACGGCGTCGGTCGACACGCTGACCGCGATCGTCTCCCAGAATCAGGCGAAGGTCGTCTCCATCTCCTACGGCGCCTGCGAGGCCAACACGCCGGCGGCGACCAGCAACGCCCAGAACACCCTGCTCCAGGAGGCGGCCGCTCAGGGTCAATCGGTGTTCGCCAGCTCCGGCGACGCCGGCGACGCGATGTGTTCGCAGCAGACCCAGGGCAACACCGCCCTGTCGGTGATCGATCCCGGGCAACCAGCCGTTCATCACCTCGGTCGGAGGTACGACGCTGTATCCCTACGCGGCGGCGGCGCCGACCGAGGGCGTATGGAACTCAGGCCGGTCCCCCGGGTGCCGTCGGGGCAGCGGCGGCGGCGTCTCCAAGAACTTCACGATGCCGGCCTACCAGTCGACGGCCTCCAGCTCCCTCGGCCTGATCAATCCGTACTCGGGTCAGGGTGGCGGCTGCGGTGGCGGGAACTGCCGCGAGGTGCCCGATGTCGCGGCCGACGCCGCCCCGGAGACCGGCTACGTCGTGTTCTCCAACGGCGCGTGGACGGTCACCGGCGGGACGAGCGGATCCTCGCCGTTCTGGGCGGGCTTCTTCGCGCCTGGCCAACGCGTCGAGCACCTGTCGCGGGTTGTCGCTCGGCTTCGCCAACCCGGCGCTGTACCAGATCGCCGGGAGCGCCTACCGGAGCAACTTCTTTGACGTCTCGAAGGCCAGTCAGGTCACCGGGTTGGCCAACAACGACGTCTTCAGAGCCAACAACGGCGTCTATCCGACGACGGCCGGCTATGACATGACGACCGGTCTGGGCTCGCCCAATGCCGCCGCGCTCGGCACGTCGCTGTGCTCGGTCCGCGCGCCCGTGTATACGGTCACGGTGACCAGTCCGGGCAACCAGAGCACGTTCGTCGGCACGCCGGTCAGCCTCGCCGTGCACGGGGCCGATTCCGGCGGCGCCGCGCTCGGCTACAGCGCCACGGGTCTGCCCGCCGGTCTGAGCATCAATGCGAGCACCGGCGTGATCTCGGGCACGCCGACGACGCCCCAGACGACGACGGTCACGGTCTCGGCCGGCGACCAGTTCACCAACGCCGGCTCGCGACATCGTTCACGTGGGCGATCGCCGCCGCCGGTGATCGGCAAGCCGAAGGCGAAGTCCGTGAAGCTCTCCGGTCTGGGCAAGGGCAAGCCCAAGCTGACCCTCGACGCTCGCCGCCGGGACCAATGCCCCGGCGCTGAAGGCGGTGGCGATCACGCTGCCCAAGGGGCTGAGCTTCGCCGGGCAAGGTCAAGACCCTGGACAAGGGGATCACGCTCAAGTCGGGCAAGAAGAAGCTGAAGTTCACGCCCAAGGTCAAGCAAGGGGGTGCTCTCGCTCGCCTTCAAGTCGGCGACGCGCAGCGCGTCGCTGACGCTCGCCAAGCCGGCGATCACGATCAGCAAGCGCGAGGCGGCGAAGATCCGCAAGCACAAGGTCAAGAAGCTGGTCTTCCGGCTCACGACGACCGACGCCAGCCAGCAGGCGGTCGACGTCTCGGTCACGCTGAAGAAGCTGTCCTGAGCCGCGTCGGGCGGGTCGCCGGCCGGCGACCCGCCCATGTCAGCTCAGCGCCGCCCCTGGCGGCCCGGCGTAGTAGGGTTGCCGCGCCATGATCCGGTGCATCGCGAAGCTGCTGGCCTCGATGGCGCTGCTGGCCGTCCTCGTCCGCCGCGCCGGCGCAGGCCCAGGTGCAGCCCTACGGCCCGAACGACTACGCGGCTTTCGCAACATCCTGCCGCCGGGAACCAACGGCTTTGACAACGTCGCCCAGCTCGGCGCTGTTCGAGGCGGCCGGGCCAGCGCCCGGCGCACAGCTCCGATCAGCTGGCGATGTACAACGCGCTGACCACGGCGGCCGGGAACATCACCGAGGCGACGATCCCCGACTACTACAAGGACGCGACGTTCGGGGTCCCGGCCGGCGACGTCGAGAGCACGCAGACGCCCGAGCCGGGGGTCACGATCGTCCGCGACAAGCAGTACGGCGTCCCCCACATCTACGGCGACACGCGGCCGGAGCTGATGTTCGGGATCGGCTACGCCACCGCCGAGGACCGCCTGTTCTTCATCGACGCGCTGCGCCACTCCGGGCAGGGTGATCTCGCGACTTCGCCGGCGGGGCCAATGTCAGCATGGACGAGTCGGTGTGGGCAGGCCGAGCCGTACACCCAGCAGGATCTCGTCAACCAGGTCAACGACATCGCCTGCCGAGCCCGGCGGCGCGCAGCTCTACCAGGACGCGACCAGCTACGTCAACGGCATCAACGCCTACATCGCGGCGGCCAAGCAGCCGCTGAACACGCTGACGATGATGCCGGGTGAGTACGCCGCGATCGGTCAGCCCGGCGGGCCGGCGCCGTTCTCGCTCGAGGACCTCGTCTCGATCGCCACGCTCGTCGGGGGGATCTTCGGAAACGGCGGCGGCGACCAGCTCTACAACGCCCAGCTCTACCAGAGCATGCAGCAAAGTTCGGCGGCGAGCGCTACTCGGTCGCTGGCTCACCGCAGGTGATCGCCAAGGCCAGCAAGCAGAAGTCGAAGCGACGTATGCACACGCTGGCAGCGACGACCGGCAAGAATCCGGTGACCTCCAAGCCGACGAAGCCGAAGCAGAAGTCCAAGAAGCGGCGCCAGCCCAAGCCGACGGGGAAGATCGACCACTCGGGCTTTGCCACCTTCCTCAGCTTCGACGCTCCCAACGATCCCGAGGCGCCGACCACGGTGCGCCACAAGACGTTCAACTACCAGACGCTGCCCCAGCCGAGCAAGGCCGTGCGGGCCGACGATCGCCCTGCCCGACCCCGGCTCGGTCCAGGCGGCCAACACGATCGTCGGCGGCGCCGCGCCCAGCGGGCAGGCCCGCGCCGCGCGGACCGCCGGCACGGGACGCTCCGGGCTGTCGCTCGGCGCGCGCGCCAACGCCGGGCCAGGGCTGCTGGGCTTTCCCCGCGCCATGTCAAACGCCCTGCTGATCAGCGCCAAGGACTCGCGCCAGCGGCCACCCGCTGGCGGTCATGGGCCCGCAGGTCTCGTACTTCGCCCCGCAGATCCTCATGGAGGAGGACATCCACGGGCCGGGGGTCGACGCCGACGGCGCCGCCTTCCCGGGCGTCAACCTCTACGTCGAGCTCGGTCACGGCACCGACTACGCGTGGTCGGCGACCTCGGCCGGCCAGAACATCATCGACACCTTCGCCGTCTCGCTGTGCAATCCCGGCGGCGGCGCGGTGACGACCAGCTCTAACGATTACATGTTCCACGGCCAATGCGTGCCGATGGAGACGCTCACCAACCAGGAGTCCTGGTCGCCGAATCTCGCCGATTCCACGCCGGCCGGCTCGGTCACGTTGCAGACCCAGCGCACGGCCTACGGAATCGTGATCGCCCGGGCGACGATCAAGGGCAAGCCGGTTGCCTACACCAACCTGCGCTCCACGTACATGCACGAGCTCGATTCCGCGGCCGGCTTTCAGCAGTTCAACGATCCCTCGCAGATGAAGAACCCGCAGGACTTCTTCAACGCCGCCGACAAGATCGGCTACACGTTCAACTGGTTCTACGCCGACGACAAGCACACCGCGTACTTCAACTCCGGCCAGAACCCGGTGCGCGCCCCCCACACCGACCCGCTGTTCCCGACCCTCGCCAAGTACGCGTGGAAGGGCCTGAACGGGGCGGCGCAGACGACGCCCCAGAGCCTCACCGAACAGGACACGGCGCAGAACGCCCACCCGCACGTGGTCGACCAGGACGTCCTGACCAGTTGGAACAACAAGCAGGCGCGCGGTTACGGCGATCCGGCCACCGGCCAGCAGTACTCCTCGATCTTCCGCTCGCAGCTGCTTGACAACAACATCGCCTACTACATGCGCGTCGACCATAAGAAGCTGACGCTCTCCGACCTGATCAACGCGATGGGGAGTCGCGGGCACCCAGGACCTGCGCGGCGTCGAGGTGCTGCCGTATCTGCTCAAGGTCATCGGCCGGCCGACAAATCCGACCCTGGCGAGCGCTGTCTCCGAGCTGCAGGCCTGGGCGGCGACCGGCGCTCACCGGATCAACCGCACCCATCCGGGGGCCTCGGGCTCCTATGACGACGCCGACGCGATCCGGATCATGGATGCCTGGTGGCCGCTGGTGATCAAAGCGGAGTTCTCGCCGGTGCTCGGCAGCTCGCTGCTGAACCAGGTGCAGAGCGATTACCCCATCAACGACGAGCCCGGGCACGGCGCCGGCGTCCACGGCACGCCGGCCACCTCGCATCTGGGGTCGGCTTGGGACGTGGGCTTCTACGGGATCGTCCAGAAGGACCTGCGAGCGGTCCTCCATCAGAAGGTGCGCGGACCCCTCAACCGCATCTACTGCGGCAACGGCTCACTGACCAAATGCCGGGCGGCGCTGGACAGCTCGCTCGTCGCCGCCGTGGCCGAGTCCCCGCAGCAGGTCTACCCGGCCGACGGCGTCTGCCAGGCCGGCGACCAGATGTGCTCTGACTCGATCCAGTTCCGGGCGATCGGAGCGATCACCCAGCCGTTGATCGAATGGGTCAACCGCCCGACCTTCCAGCAGGCCGACGAGATCCAGGGCCACGGCCCCCGGTAGGTCCGCTGCCACGGGCGAACAGTGCGCTGACAGCAGGCCTTTTCCACCGTCGCGGGGCGTGTCTATACTCATGCGCCCACGCGGACAGGTGGCGCGTGGCGGTCCGCCCTGCCAGGGCGGTTTTTCTTCGCCAGTAAGTCTCATAGAAACAGGGTCCGATAGCTATGCCCAAGGACGTCATCCTCACCCAGGAAGGTCTCGCCAACCTCAAGGCGGAGCTCGACCATCTCGCCACCACGCGCAGGCGCGAGGTCGCAGATCGCATCAAGGAGGCGCGTGAGTTCGGCGACATCTCCGAGAACGCCGAGTACGACGACGCCAAGAACGAGCAGGCCATGCTCGAGGCGCGAATTGCCACTCTCGAGGACAAGCTGCGCTCGGCGACGGTCGTCGACGCCTCCGACCTCGGCACCGACGTCGTTCGTGTCGGGTCGATCGTCCACGTCAAGGACGAGGCCGGTAAGTCGAACAAGTACACGATCGTCGGTTCGGCCGAGGCCAAGCCCGCCGAGGCCAAGCTCTCCAACGAGTCGCCGGTCGGCAAGGCGCTGCTCGGCCGCAAGCGCGGCGAGGAGGTCAAGATCAGCCACGCCGCGCGGCGAGCGCCAGCTGAAGATCACCAAGATCGACGTCGGGTAAGTGTCATGACCCGGCGGGCCTGGCTCGCCTTCGCGGCGATGTCGGTCCTCTGGGGAGTCTCCTACCTGCTGATCAAGATCGCCGTGCGCGGCGGGTTGCCCGCGCCCGACGTGGCGTGGTTGCGGGTCGTGATCGCGGCCGTCGTGCTGATGGTACTCGCCTGGCGCGCCGGCACGCTCGGGTCGCTGCGGGGCCGCGGCCGCTGGCTGCTGGCCTACGCGGTGGCCGAGATCTCGATCCCTTTTCCGCTGATCGCCGCCGGGGAGGTGCATCTCGCGTCGTCGCTGGCGGCGATCATCATCGCCGCCGTGCCTCTGATCGGCGCGGTGCTGGCATTGCGCTTTGATCACTCCGAGCGTCCCACGCCGGTGCGGGCGGCCGGCCTGGCGATCGGCTTCGCCGGCGTCATCGCGCTCGTCGGCATCGACGTCGCCGGCAACAGCGCCGAGCTGCTGGGGGCGCTCGCCGTCCTCGTGGCGGCCGTCGGCTACGCGATCGGCCCGATGCTCGTCAAGCACCGGATGGGCGGCCTTGACCCCCGCGCCCTGATGGGAGGCAGTCTGTCGCTGGCGGCGCTCATCCTGGCGCCGTTCGCCGCGCTTGACACGCCCCGGCGGGCGCCGTCACCCGGCGCGTGGGCGGCGGTCATCACGCTGGCGCTGGCGTGCACGGCGCTGGCGTTCGTCGTCTTCACCGTGCTGATCCGCGAGGCGGGGACCAGCCGGGCCACGGTGATCACCTACGTCAACCCGGTGATCGCGCTGGCGCTCGGCGTCACCCTGGAGAGCGAGCGTCCGGGGGCGGGGGCGATCGTCGGGCTGCTGCTCATCCTCGCCGGCTCGTGGCTGTCGACGACCGGCGGCACGCGGGGCGGGCGGGGTCTCGTCCCGGGGGCCGCGCGGCGCGAGAAGTCACGCAGAGACCGGGAACTGCTGCGTCCGGGTCCCGCAGACCGGCTGTTAGACTGACCTATGGCCCCGAGAGAACAACCGTTCGCGCCCACAGGTTTCGGCACAACTGCCGAGTACATGGGTGAAACGGAGTCTTCGACGTCCCCGCAGTTGGAGTGCAGCCACTCTGGCAGCGTAGGAGAACGAAAGAACAGACCACCATCCGACCAACTCCTTCGTAGCAGCAACCACCACTCCTAGGAATCTCATGTTCGAGCGATTTACAGAACGAGCCCGCCAAGTGGTCGTCTTGGCACAGGAAGAGGCTCGGACCCTCAAGCACAATTACATCGGTACAGAGCACATCCTGCTCGGCCTGCTCCGCGAGGAGGAGGGGCTCGCTGCCCGCGTGCTCGAGTCGCTCGAGATCACCGTCGAGCGCGTGCGCGCGCAGGTGGTCCGTATCGTCGGCTCCGGCGAGGAGGTCACCTCCGGCCAGATCCCCTTCACCCCCCGGGCCAAGAAGGTCCTGGAGCTCGCGCTGCGCGAGGCTCTGAGCCTCGGCCACAACTACATCGGGACCGAGCACATCCTGCTCGGCCTGGTGCGCGAGAACGAGGGCGTCGCCGCCCGCATCCTGCTCGACTTCGACGCGGACTCCGAGAAGATCCGCAACGAGGTGATCCGGATGCTGTCGGGTCCCGGCAGCCGTCAGCGCGGCTCGGGCTCGGGCAGCGCCGGCGCGCAGGGCACCGGCGAGGGCAAGAAGTCCTCGAAGCTGCTCGACCAGTTCGGGCGCAACCTGACCAAGCTCGCCTCCGAGGGCAAGCTCGATCCGGTCGTCGGTCGTGAGACCGAGATCGAGCGGATCATGCAGATCCTCTCCCGGCGCACGAAGAACAACCCGGTGCTCGTCGGTGAGCCGGGCGTCGGCAAGACCGCCGTCGTCGAGGGCCTCGCCCAGCGGATCACCAACGCCGACGTCCCCGAGCTGCTCAAGGGCAAGCAGATCTACACGCTGGATCTGGCCGCCCTGGTCGCGGGCTCCAAGTACCGCGGAGAATTCGAGGAGCGCCTGAAGAAGGTGATGAAGGAGATCACCCAGCGCGGCGACATCATCCTGTTCATCGACGAGCTGCACAACCTCGTCGGCGCGGGTGCCGCCGAGGGCGCGATCGACGCCGCTTCGATCCTGAAGCCGGCGCTGGCGCGCGGTGAGCTGCAGACGGTGGGCGCGACGACGCTCGAGGAGTACCGCAAGTACCTGGAGCGCGACTCCGCCCTGGAGCGCCGCTTCCAGAAGATCACCGTCGACCAGCCGTCGACCGAGGAGACGGTCCAGATCCTCAAGGGCCTGCGCGATCGCTACGAGCAGCACCACAAGGTCAACATCACCGACGAGGCGCTGGAGGCGGCCGCCGATCTGGCCGACCGCTACATCTCCGACCGCTTCCTGCCCGACAAGGCGATCGACCTGATCGACGAGGCCGCATCCCGCATGCGGATCAAGTCGATGACCTCCCCGCCCGTGTACCGCGAGCTCGAAGACGAGATCGAGGAGACGCGGCGCGCCAAGGAGGAGGCGATCGAGTCCCAGGAGTTCGAGAAGGCCGCCAACCTGCGTGACACCGAGCGCCGGCTGACCCAGAAGAAGCGCGATCTGGCCGATCAGTGGGAGGCCGGTGAGTCAACCGAGCGTCCGTCGATCGGCGAGGAGGAGATCGCCGACATCGTCTCGATGTGGACCGGCATCCCGGTGTTCAAGCTGACCGAGGCCGAGACCCAGAAGCTGATGCGCATGGAGGAAGAGCTCCACAAGCGCGTCATCGGACAGCACCCCGCGATCGAGGTCGTCTCGAAGGCGATCCGCCGCAGCCGTGCCGGTCTCAAGGACCCGAAGCGCCCGACGGGCTCGTTCATCTTCCTCGGCCCGTCCGGCGTCGGCAAGACGGAGCTGGCGCGGACGCTGGCCGAGTTCCTGTTCGGCGACGAGGACACGATGATCCGCATCGACATGTCGGAGTACATGGAGAAGCACGCCGTGTCGCGACTGGTCGGTTCGCCTCCGGGCTACATCGGCTACGACGAGGGTGGACAGCTCACCGAGGCGGTGCGGCGCAAGCCCTACAGCGTGCTCCTGCTCGACGAGATCGAGAAGGCGCATCCGGATGTGTTCAACATCCTGCTGCAGATCCTGGAGGACGGCCGCTTGACCGACGCCCAGGGGCGCACGGTCGACTTCCGCCACTGCATCGTGATCATGACCTCGAACATCGGGGCGAGCGAGATCGCGCGCAACACGCCGCTCGGCTTCGCCGTCTCCGACGACGAGACGGGGATCACCTACGACGACATGAAGAACCGGATCATGGGCGAGCTCAAGAAGGTCTTCCGGCCTGAGTTCCTCAACCGGATCGACGACGTCATCGTGTTCCACAAGCTGGCCAAGGACGAGATCAAGGAGATCGTCGAGCTGCTGCTGCGACGGATCCGCGAGTCGATGGCCGAGCGCGAGCTGCAGCTGGAGCTGTCCGAGGAAGCCAAGGACCTGCTCGTCGACAAGGGCTGGGACCCCTCGATGGGTGCCCGTCCGCTGCGGCGGGCGATCCAGCGCTACATCGAGGATCCGCTGGCCGACTTCGTCCTGCGCGCTCAGGTGCCGGCCGGGTCGACGGTGCTCGTCGAGCCCGGCACCCCGGACACCGACGACGAGGACGTCAAGCTGTCGGTGATCGAGCCGGCCCCCAAGCCGACGCCGGTGGGCGTGGGCGCCGAGGGCGGCTCGGACGAGAGCGCCGATGCCGGTGCCGAGCCCGCGGACGACGCTCCCGAGTCGAGCTCCGAGTCCGAGTAGCTCCACCGCTATCTGATTGAGCAAGGGGCGCGCCGTTCGCGGCGCGCCCTTTGTCGTTCGTCGCGCTGTGCCGGTTGCGCAACCGGCCTGGGTGGCGTGGTCGAAGTTTCCCGCTATCCGGGATCGATTGACCACGTGGTGGCCGGTCGCGCCACGACGTGCAACAACTGTGTGACAAGGCGCGCCCAGACCCCCGTTGACGTCGGGGGCGGGGCGTAGGCTCGGACGCGGCGATGCCCAGACCCTCCTCCGTCCACGTCTGCTCCGCCTGCGGGCATGAGACCGCCCGCTGGGCGGGTCGCTGCCCGGGCTGCGGGGAGTGGAACACGCTCGTCGAGCAGGTGCGCCCGGCGGCGGTGCGCGGGGGCGGCGGCGGGACCGGGAAGCGGGGCGGCCGGGGCGCGGGCGGCGGCGGTAACGCCGATCGCGCTGCGCGACGTCGAGGCGATGGACCATGACCGGCTGAGCACCGGCATCGGCGAGCTTGACAACGTGCTCGGCGGCGGGATCGTGCCCGGTTCGCTGGTGCTGATCGGGGGCGCGCCGGGGATCGGCAAGTCGACGCTGACGACGATGGCGGTCGCCAACCTGCAGACGGCGGGGCGGCGCACGCTGTACGTCTCGGCCGAGGAGTCGGCAGCGCAGATCCGCCTGCGCGCGCAGCGGCTGGGCGGGGGAGAGGCGCTGGCCGTGCCGGTGATCGCCGAGACTGACCTGCACACCGTGCTGGCGACGCTCGAGCAGGAGCGGCCCGAGGTATGCGTGATCGACTCCGTGCAGACGCTGCACTCCGAGGACCTCAGCTCGGCGGCGGGATCGGTGGCCCAGGTGCGCGAGGTCGCCGGCGAGCTGGCGCAGGTCGCCAAGCGGCTGCGGATTGCCGTGCTGCTCGTCGGCCACGTCACCAAGGAGGGGTCGCTGGCCGGGCCGCGGGTGCTCGAGCACCTCGTCGACTGCGTGCTGCAGTTCGAGGGCGAGCGCGAGCGCACCTACCGGACGGTGCGGGCGATCAAGAACCGGTTCGGGTCGACCAACGATGCGGGCGTGTTCGAGATGCGCGACCAGGGCCTCGTCGAGGTGCTCGACGCCTCGGCGCGCTTCCTCGCCGAGGCGACGCGGGCGCCGGGAAGCGTGGTGCTGTGCGCGATGGAGGGCTCACGGCCGTTGCTGGTCGAGGTGCAGGCGCTCGTCAGCCCGTCGGAGCTCGTGCCGCCGCGGCGGGTGGTGGCCGGCCTGGACCGCAATCGGGTGGCGCTCGTGCTGGCGGTGCTCGGTCGCCACGCCGGGATCGGCCTGGGGTCCTCCGACGTGTTCGTCAACGTCGTCGGCGGCGTGCGCGTCGACGAGCCGGGCTCCGATCTGGCGGTCGCGCTGGCCGTGGCCAGCGCCTTCAAGCGCGTTGCCCTCACCGGCGCCGACGGCGGGCCGCTGGCCTGCTTTGGCGAACTGGGCCTGACCGGCGAGCTGCGCACGGTCGCCCACGGCGACCGGCGGCTGACCGAGGCGCGGCGGTTCGGCCTGACCCCGGTGATCGAGCCGGAGTCGTTCAAGACGCTGCGGGCCGCGCTGGCGAGCGCCGTGGCGGCTCCCCGGGACGTGTCGACAGCCCCGGGACGTGTCGGCGGCCGCCTGAGCGAGCAGGCACGCGGGCGTCCCGGGCCGCACACGATTGCCGTTGCGCGGGTCGGATCTGGTGCAAAGCCGACGAAAGGGCTGATGCTGCGCGCCTTCCAGCTAAAATGAGCTGATGATGCCGCCGCGTTCCGGTGAAGAGCTCAAAGACGAGCTCGAGTCTCGACAGGAATCGCGCATCATGAGGGCGCTGGAAATGGTCGCGCCCGGAACCTCGCTCCGCGAGGGCCTCGACAACATCGTCGACGCTCGGACCGGCGGTCTGATCGTGATCGGCGACGCCGATGAGCTCGGCTTTCTCTTCTCCGGCGGGATCAAGCTCGACATCGATTACTCGCCGGCGTTCCTCTACGAGCTGGCCAAGATGGACGGCGCGATCGTGCTCAGCTCCAACGCGACGAAGATCGCCCACGTCAACGTGCAGCTGACCCCGGACCCGACGATCCTCACGCTGGAGACCGGCACCCGGCACCGCACCGCCGAGCGCGTCTCCAAGCAGACCGACGCGATCGTCGTCGCCGTCTCCGAGCGGCGCGAGGTCGTGTCGCTGTACATCGACGGTGGCAAGTACATCCTCGAGGACATCCCGGTCGTGCTGGCCAAGGCCAACCAGGCGCTGGCCACGCTCGACAAGTACCGCAGCCGCCTCGACCAGGTCTCGACCCGGCTGACGGCGCTCGAGTTCGAGGGCGGCGTGACGCTCAACGACGTGCTCACCGTGCTCCAGCGCGTCGAGCTGGTCACGCGGATGGCGGTCGAGATCGAGCGCTACATCGTCGAGCTCGGCACCGAGGGCCGGCTGATCGAGATGCAGCTCGACGAGACGATGGTCGGCGTGGCCGCCGACAAGGCCGCGCTCGTGCACGACTACCTGGTCGAGGACACCGACGAGAGCTTCGCGATCGTCTTCGACCAGCTGGTCAGACTTCCCCATCAGGACCTGTTGGACTTCGGCCGGCTCGCCGAGCTGCTCGGCTACGACCGCAAGCTCAACACTCTCGACTATCCCGTGTCTCCCCGCGGCTTCCGCATCCTGGGGCGTATCCCCCGGTTGCCCCGGCTGGTCGTTCAGCGGATCGTGACGGAGTTCGGAGGACTGGAGGAGCTGCTCGCCGCATCCGACGGCGAGCTGGAGACCGTCGACGGCGTCGGCGAGATCCGGGCGAAGGACATCCGCGAGGGCCTTCGCCGACAGCAGGAGATCAATCTCGTTGATCGCTACCTGCAGACGTAGCGCAATCCGCGAGCGCCTCAGCGCCCGCAATCCCAGAGGAGGACACCATCACAGAGCTAATGGAAGAGCAGCTGGATGACCTGGAGCCGGAAGTACCGGTTCACATCGAGTTCGAGATCGGCGACAGCGTCGTGTACCCCCATCACGGCGCCGGCAGGGTGCTTCGCAAGGAGATGAAGGAGGTCCTGGGCGAGAGCCGCGAGTACCTCACGATCAAGATCCTCCACAACGACATGACCGTCATGGTCCCGACCGAGAACGCCGCGCTCGCCGGCCTGCGGCGCGTGATCGATGAGGAGACCGTCAAGAAGGTGCTCGGCGCTGCTCCAGGACGAGTGTTCGGAGATGCCCAAGAACTGGAACCGGCGCTTCAAGCACAACCGCGACAAGATCAAGACGGGCGACATCTACGAGCTCGCCGAGGTCGTGCGCAACCTCGCCGTCCGTGAGTCCGAGAAGGGCCTCTCGACCGGCGAGAAGCAGATGTTCACCCGCGCCAAGAAGATCCTCGCCTCCGAGCTGATGTACGCGCTGGAGATGAACGAGGAGCAGGTCGAGGAGCATCTCTACGTGTTGCTGATCGAGTCCGAACGGCAACGGCAACGGGAGCGGCAACGGCGCCGCGACCAGCAAGGTGGCCGTGGCCGCCGAATAGGCGCCCCGATGCTCCACATGGCGGCCGCGTTGATCGTGGCCGCAGGGAGAGGCGAGCGCCTTGGGTCCGGCCGGCCCAAGGCGCTCGTCTCGCTTTGTGGCCGGCCGATGCTCGAGTGGAGCGTCGCGTCGCTGCGGGCGGTGGCAGCGGTGCGCACGGTGGTCGTCGCGCTGCCCGCCGATGAGCTGGCCAGCGCGCCGCAGGGAACGATCGCCGTCGCCGGCGGCGCGCAGCGCTCGCACTCGGTCCGCGCGGCGCTGGCCGCCTGCGCCGACGGGACCCCGTGATCGTCCACGACGCCGCCCGTCCGCTGGCCACGCCGCAGCTGTTCGAGCGGGCGCTCGCCAGCTCGAGCGCATCGAGACCGCGCGCCGGCGCCCCGGCCGACGCCGTGATCGCCGCCGCGCCGGTGACCGACACGATCAAGGAGGTCGGCGAGGACGGACGCACGGTCAGCGCACGCTGGCGCGCGCGCGGCTGTGGGCGGTGCAGACGCCGCAGGTCTTCCGCCGCGCCGCGCTGGAGCGCGCGCTGGCGCTGCTCCGACGCCGAGCTGGCCCGCGCCACCGACGACGCGTGGCTGGTCGAGCGCATCGGCGGAGTCGTGCACATCGTCGGCTCAGACCCTGGCAACATGAAGATCACCACCCGCGAGGACCTGCGCGTGGCCGAGATGCTGCTCGCGGAGCGCGGATCGTGAGCACCGGCATCGGCTATGACTGCCACCGCTTCGCAGCGGCCGCCCGCTGGTGCTCGGCGGCGTGCCGGTGCGAGCACGACCGCGGCCTGGAGGGCCACTCCGACGCCGATGTGCTCACCCACGCGATCATCGACGCGATGCTCGGGCGCCGGGGCGCTCGGCGACATCGGCGAGCACTTCCCCGACACCGACCCGCGCTACCGCGGCGCGGACTCGATCGAGCTGCTGCGCGCGCACCGTCGCCCTGCTCGCCGACGCCGGGCTGGCCGTCACCCACGTCGACGCGACCGTCGTGCTCGAGCGCCCCAAGCTCGCCCCCGTCCGCGACGGCGATGCGCGAGCGCCTGGCGGCGGCGCTCGGGCTGCGATCTGCGCCACGTCAGCGTCAAGGCGACGCGCGGGGAGGGGATGGGCTTCGTCGGGCGCGAGGAGGGCATCGCCGCGCTGGCGATCGCCACCGTCGCCGAGCTCGGGCAGGCGGGGATGATCTGAACAGCCGATGAACCGTCCGTCGCCGACGTTGCGGTGGCGGCTCTGGCTGCCAGAATGCGAGGATGGACGATCATTCCCGGGGCTCGGTGCTGGTCGTCGACGACGAGCCGACGATCGCCGAGGTTGTCTCGCGCTACCTGGAGCGCGCCGGCTACCACGCTCGCATCGCCGCCACCGGCCCGCAGGCCCTGGAACAGGTGGCGCGCCAGCGGCCGGACCTCGTCGTGCTCGACCTGATGCTTCCCGGGATCGACGGGCTGGAGGTGATGCGGCGGATGCGCCAGGCCGAGGGACCGCCGATCGCCACGATCCTGCTGACCGCCAAGGGCGAGGAGTCAGATCGCGTGATCGGGCTGCGCCTCGGGGCCGACGACTATGTCGTCAAGCCGTTCTCGCCCGCCGAGCTCGTCGCCCGCGTCGATGCGGTGCTGCGGCGGGTCGACACCGCCGCCACACCGCACGCGCCGATCGAGCTCGAGGACATGACGATCGATCCCGCCGCCCGGCGGGTGTCCGTCGCGCGAGCGAGGAGGTGTCGCTGACCCAGCGCGAGTTCGACGTGCTGCTGTTCCTCGCGCGCCACCCCGGGCAGGCGTTCAGCCGCAACCAGCTGATGGACGCCGTCTGGCAGTACTCGTTCTACACCGACACCTCGACGGTCACCGTCCACATCCGCCGCCTGCGGGCCAAGATCGAGGCCGACCCCGCGCAGCCCCGCCACATCGAGACCGTGTGGGGCGTCGGCTACCGGTTCGCGCCATGAACCGGTCTGGCGGCCCGGCTGCGCCTGGCCGCCGGACCGCTCTCGCGCCAGTTCGTCCTCGTCCTGGCGATCGTCGTCGCGCCCGTGCTCGTCGCCGCTCGTCGTCGTCTCGTTGCTGATGATCCTCTCCGATCACGAGGCGGTGCTCGTGGCGGCGATCGTCGTCGGCGCCGGGCTGCTGGCCGGACTCGGCGCGCGGCTGGTCGCCAACGGGATCCTGCGCGACGTCGGCTCGATCCGCGACGGGCTGGCGGCGGTCGCTCGCGGCGAGCGCGAGGCGCGGATCACCACCGAGGGCCGCGACGAGCTCTCGCAGCTGGCCGACGGCCGCCAACGCGATGATCGACGAGCTGGGCAGCCAGGAGGCGGCGCGCGACCAGTCCGACTCGGCCCGTCGCGACCTCGTGGCGGCGGTCTCGCACGACCTGCGCACGCCGATCACCTCGCTGCGCCTGCTCGCCGAGGCAGTCGACGACGACATCGTCGACGGCGACGCTGCGGCGCGCCTACCTCGCTGCGGATGCGGACCCACATCGATGCCCTCAGCGCCCTCATCGACGATCTGTTCGAGCTCTCGCGGCTGGAGGCGGGCGACATCAGCTGGTCGCTGGAGCGCGTCCCGCTGGGCGAGCTCGTGGGGGAGACCGTGGAGGCGATGCGCCTCGAGGCCGAGGCCAAGGGCGTCGCCGTCTCGGCGAGCGTGCCCCGCGGCCTGTCGCCGGCCCATGCCAACCCCGAGAAGCTCCAGCGCGTGCTCTTCAACCTGATCCAGAACGCCATCCGCCACACCCCGGCCGACGGCAGCGTCGTCGTGCGCGCCGAGCCCGTCGACGCCGGGATCGAGGTGGAGATCGCCGACAGCGGCGTCGGGATCGCGCCCGAGGAGCGCGAGCGCGTGTTCGGCGCGTTCTACCGCGGCGGGGCCGACGCGGCCCGCACCGGCGACGGCGCCGGCCTGGGGCTGGCGGTCTCGCGGGCGATCGTCGAGGCCCACGGCGGGCGGATCTGGCTCGCCGACAGCCCGCGCGGAGCGCGCGTGCGCTTCAGCCTGCCCGTCGCCAGCTGATCAGCTCAGCCGGCGCGGGCGGCCCGCCGCTGGGCGGCCTGCTCGCGCGAGTGCTCGTGCTCGACCACCCGCCGCAGCTGGGCGACGGTGGTGCGCAGATGCTTTGCGACCGCGGGACCGGCCAGGCGCTCGGCCAGCCAGCCCGAGATGCCGGCGCCGGCCACCCCGTAGGCGAGGCGGATCTCGGCGCGGGTGCGGCCGCCCGGGGCGGCGCGCAGCCGCCAGCGGCCGCGCTGGTCCACGCCGGTGACCGACGTCCACGCGAGCTCGCGCGGCGGCTCCCATTCGACGATCTCGATCAGGCCGCCGACCTCGGCCGAGCCGACGCGCAGCAGCATGCGGTAGCGGGCGCCCAGGCCGGTCGGCTGGTCGCCGTCGACCTCCCAGCGGGTCACGCCGGACATGAAGCGCAGCGCGCGCTCGGGGTCAGAGACGAACGCCCAGACGGTCTCGATCGGGGCCGCGATCGTGGTGTGGGCGGAGGTCCTCATCGGCTCAGCCGATGACCGGGAACCGCCGCTCGGCGGCCAGCGCGTCGAGGGTGTCCTGCATCAGGCGGATCAGATGGTCATAGATCTCGTCGAGATCGGGGTCGGGACCGAACTCCTCCTCCAGGTCGATCGGCGGCAAGCGTCTCGATCGTCAGCTTGGCGGGGAGCGGGATGTGGCCGAGCATGTCGCCGACGTTGAGGATCCACGGCAGCGCGAGGGAGATCGGCAGCACCTTGAGGCGGAAGCATGCGGTCGAGCGCCAGCAGCCGCGCCAGACCCTCGCCCCGCGAGAGGAACAGCGCCGTCTCCTGGCCGCCGATCGAGACGACGGGAACGATCGGCACCCGGCGTCGAGGGCCAGGCGGATGAAGCCCTGGCGACCGTCGAAGTCGACCCGGTTGCCCTGCCAGCTCGGCCGGTGGACCTCGTAGTCGCCGCCCGGGTAGACGAGGAGCGCCGCCCCGGCGCCCAGCGCCTGACGGGCGTTGCGTGGCGACGCGGCGACGGTGCCGAACTTGCGCAGCGCTCCCAGCCCGGGCATCGAGAGCACGAGGTTGTGGGCCAGCTGGTAGAAGGGCCGCTCGACGCCGAAGTAGGTGGTGAAGGCGAGCGTGAACACGCACCGTGTCGGGGGTCATGTTGCCGCCGGAGTGGTTTCCGACCATCAGCACCGGGCCGTCGTCGGGGATGTTGCCCAGGCCGCGGACCTCGCCGCGGTACCAGAGGCTCGCCAACAGCCACATCAACGGCAGGCGCTCGCGGATGAAGTCGGGGTCGCGCTCGTCGAGGTCGGCGCGGGGGATCCGTCGCTGGGCCTGGGCGGCGACGCCGCGCAGCGCCCGGCCGATCAGCGAGCCCACACCGCCGCCGGATCCGGCGTCGCCGTCCGCGCCCTTCCCGGACGGACCCTCGGTGGCGGCCGGCGTGTCGCCGTTGGTGGAGTGTCCGTTGCGGCCGGCGAGGCGCGTGTCGGCCATCGCTCAGGCCGCCTGGGTGCCGGCGTCGTCGTCGGCGGCGCGCGCCGGGGGAACCGAGCTCGCCGGCGAGGCGAGCGTCAGCTCGTGGCGGGCGAAGAAGCCATCAGCAGCTCGTTGGTCTCCGCCGGGCGCTCCACCTGGGGCACGTGGCCGCACGACTGGATCGTGACCTGCTCGGCGCGGGGCAGCCAGCGGCGGACGTGCCGGCCGAAGGCGGCGGGGACCAGCCGGTCGTGGGTCCCCCAGACGAACAGCGCCGGGCGGCTGAGCTCGGCCAGCCGCGGATAGAAGCCGTGGCGGCCGTACGGAGCCTCGAGATAGATGTTGCGCGCCGACGCCAGGAACGCCAGCCGGGCCCCGGGGGAGTGGTAGATCCGGCGGAACTCGTCGACCATCAGCTCGCCGACCTCGGGGTCGATCAGGTCGCGGTCATAGAACATGCTCCAGAACTGCGACGCGACCGCGCGGCGGGTGAAGCCGTGCGGCAGCAGCCCGAACTCGGGGCGCAGGAGCCGGACGAGCGGATGAAAGCCGCGCTTGACCCAGGCCACCGCCGGGCACAGGAGGCCGAGCGCCCGCACCCGATCGGGCGCGGTCAGTCCCATCTCGATGGCGACGCGCCCGCCCATCGAGTTGCCGACGACATGGGCGGAGCCGATCCCCAGCGCGTCGAGCAGGCCGAGCATCGTCTCGGAGTACCACCGCGCGTTGTACGGGGCGCGGGCCGGCTTGGATGAGGAGCCGAAGCCCGGCAGGTCGGGAGCATGGACCCGATATCGCGTGCTGAGCGCCGCCGCGGTCTCGAACAGCGAGGCTCGCGTCCCGCCGAGACCGTGCAGCAGCAGCACGTCCGGTCCGTGGCCCATGGTCAGCGTCGAGATCCGGTAGCGGCCCACCGGCACCTCGGGGATCTGCAGCAGCGGCGGACGGCCGCCCGGCAGGCGGAACATCCCCTCGAAGGCGACGGCCTCGTCGAGGTTCCCGCGGACGGTCAGGCGGCGCTGCTCGAAGGCGTCGATTCCCGAGAGCTCGCCCTGGCGCAGGGCCAGCCAGGTGGCCGCGTCGGTGGCGATCGTGACGTCGGGGGCCCGGCGGGTGACGCCCTTGCGCACCCGGGCGCCGTGCGTCGTGCAGCGCACCTCCCATGTGTGTCCGAGGTCGCCGAGCTTGACGTGATACGTGGCGTCGAAGCCGGGATCGGCCCCCAGATATCGCCCGGGCAGCGTCCGGAACGCGGTCTCGACCTCGGTCAGGCGCCGGGCGTGGTCTGAGGGCAACGGCATCGCCGCAACCTAGTGGACGGCGCGGACCGCTGCGCGGGTGATCAGCGTCGCTAGGGTTGCCGACAGATGCGCACGATTTCCCTGCACGACACGCTCAGCGGCGAGCTTCAGGAGATGATCCCGGCGGTCGCGCCGCGGGTCCGGATCTATGCCTGCGGGCCGACCGTCTACAGCCGCGTGCACGTCGGCAACGCCCGCCCGTTCGTCGTCTTCTCGCAGCTCAAGCGTTTTCTCACCGCCGAGGACTACGACGTGACCTTCGTGGCGAACGTCACCGACATCAACGACAAGATCTATGCCGCCGCGACGGCCGCCGGTGTTCCCAGCGACGAGCTGGCGCGCGAGATGACCGCCGCCTACCGGGAGGACACCGACGCCCTGGGGCTCGGCCGCCCCGATCACGAGCCGCTGGCCAGCGAGACGATCCCGGCGATCGAGGGCCTGATCGAGCGGTTGGTTGAGGGTGGGCATGCGTATGCAAGCGACGGCGACGTCTACTTCTCCGTCCGGTCGTACCCGGAATACGGTGAATTGTCGCATCGTGACATCGCGCACATGGATCAGGGCGAGGGGACCGAGGGGAGCCAGCGCAAGCGCGATCCGCAGGATTTCGCGCTCTGGAAGGGCCGCAAGGAGGGCGAGGACACGCATTGGGACTCCCCCTGGGGCCCCGGTCGGCCCGGCTGGCACATCGAGTGCTCGGCGATGGCCGAGGAGCTGCTGGGGCTGGACTTCGAGATCCACGGCGGTGGCAGCGACCTGATCTTCCCCCACCACGAGAACGAGGCCGCCCAGACGAAGGCCGCCCACGGGGAGCCGCTGACCCGCATGTGGATGCACGTCGGCATGGTGCGCCTGCGCGACGAGAAGATGTCCAAGTCGCTGGGCAACGTGTTCGGCCTGCGCGAGACCCTCGAGCGTTACGGGCCCGAGACGCTGATCATGTACTTCAGCGGCGCTCACTGGCGCCAGCCGATGGAGTTCGACGACGACCGGCTGGCCGAGGCCGCGGCCCGGGCCGCCGGGATCCGCGAGGCCGCCCGCGGCCTCGTCGCCGGGCCCAGCCCGGAGTGGTCAGCCCCGCTGCGCGAGCGCTTCTTCGATGCCCTCGCCCGCGACTTCAACACCCCGCGGGCGCTGGCGATCGTCGCCGAGTGGACGCGTGAGGCCAACCGCAGCCCCGCCGGCACGGTCGGTTCGGCGGATCTGGCGGCGATGCTCGATGTGCTCGGCCTGCGCACCCTGCTGGACGCGCCCGACGTCGACGTGCCCGAGCGCGCGCTGCACTTGCGCGACGCGCGGGAGCGGGCCCGCAGCGAGCGCGACTACGCGGCCGCTGACCGCCTGCGCGACGAGCTCCGGGAGCTCGGCTGGGAGGTCCGGGACGGCCCGGACGGCCCCGAGCTGCTCCCCACGACCGAATCCGCGCGCTCGCGCTGAATCTGGGCCGGTGGTTGCATAACGCCGCTCGCCGCTTGACAGCGGTGCGGTCCTATGTCAAGCTCGCGCCCATAAGTAAGGATCAACTCGAGCTTGAGGGCTCGGGTTGACAGAGAGCCATCGTGCTTTCTGGGGAAGGTTCTATACCGGTGCGGCGCCAGGGGAGGTAGCGCGCCACGACAAATCCGATCTGCCGCGGGTACGCGGCGGCATGGAGAACGCCTGTGGCTCGATTGTCTGCTTACTCTCAGTCTCAACCTCGGGTTGAGGATTATTACCTGATCGCCCTGGCCAAGCAGGGACACACGGAGGCGTACGACCAGATCGTGCGCCGCTACTACGGATTCGTCCGGCTGAAGGCCTCGTCGTACTTCCTCGCCGGCGGCGACGCCGACGATCTGATCCAGGAGGGCCTGGTCGGCCTCTACAAGGCGGTCCGCGACTACAGGACCGACCGCGAGTCGAGCTTTCGCAACTTCGCCGAGCTCTGCATCACCCGCCAGATCATCACCGCCGTCAAGACGGCGACCCGCAACAAGCACACGCCGCTCAACCAGTACGTCTCGTTCTCCAGCACCCCCGCGGGCGGCACCGGGGACAACGAGCCGACGCTCGACGAGATGCTCCCCGGCTCCACCGTCCACGACCCCGTCAACCAGGTGATCTCCTCCGAGGAGCTCCGCGCGCTGGTGGCCTGCATCTCCACCGCCCTCTCCGAGCTCGAGTCCCGCGTGCTCGCGCTGTACCTCGACGGTCACTCCTACGAGGAGATCGGCCGGCGGTTGGACTGCGACTGCAAGACCGTCGACAACGCGCTGCAGCGGGTCAAGCGCAAGGTCGGCCTGCACCTCTCCGAGCGCGCGATCGCCGCGTGACCGCCCGGCCAGGCTCGGCTTCCGCACCCGCAGCGCCTGTATTCTCGCAGCACTGCTGCTAATCTGTCTGCAATGAGCGTGTCGATCACCGTCCGAGACGTTCCCGATGAGGTCCGCGACGAGCTTGCCGCGCGCGCCGCGCGGGCCGGCAAGTCCCTGCAGGAGTATCTGCGTGGGATGTTCATCGACGCGGCCGACCGCCCGCCCGTCGCCGACGTCATCGTCCGCGCTCGCGCGCGGGTCGCCGCGACGGGAGCGCGCGTCGATGCCGAGTCGATCCTCGCCGCTCGCGACGCCGACCGGCGGTGAGCACCCGCGTCGTCTGCGACGCCTCAGCGCTGACGGCGCTGCTGATCGACGGGGGCCCCGCTGGAGCATGGGTCACGCAAGCCCTCAGTGGCGCCGACCTCGCCGCGCCGAGCCTCGTGGGCTTCGAAACGGCGAACATCATCCGCCGCCACGAGCTGGCCGGCCTCATCGGTCGCGACCAGGCCGCGCAAGCCCATGCTGATCTTCTGGACCTGACGATCGAGCCGTGGCCCTACGAGCTGCTCGCCGGGCGCGCTTGGGAGCTTCGTCTAAACCTGTCGATCTACGACGCCGCCTACGTCGCGCTCGCCGAACTTCTCGGAGCGACCCTCGTCACGCTTGATCGGCGGATCGGCCGCGCGCCCGGGCCGCGGTGCGCGATCTCGATGCCTCGCTGACGGCAGTCGCGCCGTCATCGGCTCAGCATCATTCTGCGCCGATAGCGGCCCGCGGGGGCTCGGTCGCCGGGACGGTGAGGGTGAACTCGGCGCCGCCGCCCGGGCGCCCCGCGGCGTGCACGCCGCCGCCCATCGCGGCGGTCAGCTCCCTGACGATCGCCAGCCCCAGCCCCGAGCCGACCGCCCGCTCGGAGCGGTAGCGGTTGTACAGATAGAAGCGATCGAAGGCGTGGGGCAGATCCTCGGCGGCCAGCCCCGGGCCGGTGTCGGCCACGGCGATCTGGCCGGGGCGCGCGCTCACCGTCACCGCGCCGCCGGCCGGGGTGAGCCGCAGCGCGTTCTCGATCAGGTTTGACGTCGCCTGCAGCAGCCGGCCCTCGTCGCCCACCGCCCACGCGCCGTCGCCGTCGCCGTTGCCGCCCTCGGCCCCGGCCCCGGCCCCGGCACCGGCACCGGCACCGGCACCGGCACCGGCCGACAGCGTGACCCCCAGCTCACGGGCCCGCGGGAGATGGCGCTGGACCGCGGTGTCTGCGACCGAGGCGAGGTCAACCGGCCGGTGCTCGACGGCGAAGCCCTCACGGCCGAGGCGCGCCAGGTCGAGCAGGTCGGAGACGAGACGCTCGAGGCGATCGGCTTCGGCGGCCACCACCCGGCCCCCCTCGGCCGGGGTCACGGCGCCGTCGTGCAGGGCCTCGGCGTAGCCGCGGATCGAGGTCAGCGGCGTCTTGAGCTCATGGCTGACGGATTCCAGGAAGCGCCGCTGGGACTCGCGGGCGCGAGCGAGCTCGGCCGACATCGCGTTGAAGGACCGCCCCAGCCCGGCCAGCTCGTCGGAGCCCTGCACCGGGACCTCGACGTCGGGCTCGCCGGCAGCCACGCGCTCGGTGGCCCGTGACAGCTGACCGATCGGCCGCGCCAGTCGTCGCGCCAGCAGCCACGAGAGCAGCGCCGCCAGCGCCGCTCCGCCGAGTCCGGCAAGCACCAGGCTGAACAGAAACGGCCGCCATTCCGCGAACGCCAGCCGGGCGCTGCGGATCAGCACCACCCGGCCGTTGGCGGTCGGCCGCGCGGCGTAGATCAGCGAGCGGCCGGAAACCGTGATCGAGCCCTCGCCGTTGCCGGTTGCCGGCAACGCCGCCTCCACCGCGGCCGCCACCCGCGGCCGCACGCGCTTGGGCTTGCCGGTCCCGGTGCCCACCCGGAAGACGTGCTCGCCGGCGCGCAGCGCGCCGGGAGCACCGCCGGCGAGAGCGAGCGCGTTGGCCTGGGCCTGGAGGTTGTTGGACCGCTGGCTGGCCAGCCGGTGGCGCACGAGCACCACGGCCACGCCGACCGTCAGCGCACACGAGGCCACGGCGGCCAGCGCGAGGTAGGCGAGCACGCGCCGGCGCAGGCTCACGCGCCGGCTGCCATCGCCTTGTAGCCCAGTCCGCGCACCGTGCGGATCAGGTCCGGCTGCCCAAGCTTCTTGCGCAGCTGGGCGACGTGGACCTCGACCGTGCGCGTCTCCCCGGGCGCGCGGAACCCCCACACGTTCTCCAGCAGCTGATCGCGCGTGACGACCTGGCCGGAGTGGCGCAGCAGGTACTCGAGCAGGTCGAACTCGCGCTGGGTGAGCACGACCTCGTCGCCGTCGACGTGGACCTCGCGCGCACCCCGCGCCAGCGTCACCCCGCCGACCTCGATCACGTCGCCGCCGTCGCCGCGCCCGGCGCGCCCGGCGCGGCGCAGCACGGCCTTGACCCGCGCGGTCAGCTCCCGGGGCGAGAACGGCTTGGCGACGTAGTCATCGGCGCCGACCTCCAGGCCGGCCACGCGGTCGGGCTCCTCGTCGCGGGCCGTCAGCATGATCACCGCCACCTCGCCGGCGATCCGGCGGCAGACCTCGAAGCCGTCGATTCCGGGCAGCCCGATGTCGAGCACGACGAGCTTGATGGGGTGACGGCGCAGCTCCACCAGCGCGTCCTCGCCGGAGCGCACCCACAGCACCCGGTAGCCGGCGCGCTCCAGATACGTGCGCACGAGCGCGCCGATGTTCGGCTCGTCCTCGACAACCATGACGGTGGCGCCCATGGCGACATCGTAGGTGGGCGGCGCATCCCGGCGCGCCGGGTTTTACACGCAGCTGACCTTCGGCTGACAGGTTGCTTTCAGACCGCCGCGACAGTGATCCGGCACATCAATCACAAGCGAGGTCCACAACCAATGTCACACATCCTCAAGCACTCACGATTGCTCCTGATGGCCGTCTGCTGCATCGCCGCCGGAGCCGGGGCGAGCGTCATCGCCGGCGCCGGCGCCGCCACCGGGACGAAGGCGGCCGGCACGGCCCACCGGTCGCACAACACCAAGAAGGGCGGCCTGCGCCGGATCGCGCGGCGCACGGTGCACGGTCAATTCGTGATCCACACCAAGGCCGGATTTCGCACGGTCACCGTCGACCGCGGTGTCGTCGACGCGGTCTCCGGCCAGCAGCTGAAGATCACCGAGGGCACGCCCAAGGCGACCTACAAGACGGTGACCCTGACGATCCCCGCCAACGCTCGAATTCGCGATGACAAGCAGAAGAGCAGCCTGGGGTCGGTCAAGCCCGGCCAGCGGGTGCTCGTCGTCGCCGCGCCCCAGCGCACCCTCGTGATCGCGCGGACCCGGCGGGCCACCCACTAAGCGCCGGGCCGCCGGCTCGGTCGCGGATTGAAGGCCGTCGGGGTCGTCCGGCCACGACTGCGGCGGCCCTCAATCCGCGATCGGGCCGAGCGTGGGCGTCATGCCGTAGAGGTCAAAGGCCCGAAAACGCGAGAACGTGTGATGCTCGGGACCGTGGAAGTCCGACGACCCCGTCGTCAGCAGGCCCGTCTGCGCGCAGTGGTCGACGAGCAGCCGCGTCTGGCCGGCGGTGTGGCTGGCGTAGAAGGCCTCGACGCCGTCCAGGCCGGCCCGCCGAAACCGCGCGAGCGCGTCAAGCACGGCCGAGGGCTCGGAGATGTCCCAGAACGGGTGCGCCCACACGGCCACGCCGCCGGCCCCGTGGATCAGCTCGATCGCCTCCTCGACCGATGGCGCCTGGCGCTCGCGAAACGCCGGCTTGCCCTCGATCAGGTAGGCGACGAGGAAGTCGGTCGGATCGAGCAGCCCGTCGCCGCGCAGCCGGTCGTGGTTCTCGGGACGGCTGACGACCGCCTGAGCGAGGTGGGGGCGACCGATCGACCGGCCCTGGGCAGCGCGCTCGGCGAGCATCTCGTCGTCGAGCACGAATCCCAGCTCGCGCAGAGCCTCGGCCATCCGCTCGGCCCGCTGCTCGCGGTCGGACCGCGAGCGCTCGAGCGTCTCAACGAGCCGCGGCTCGGACGGATCGATCAGATACCCGAGCACGTGGAGGTCCTGGCGTCCGGCGTAGACCGACGTGATCTCGGCGGCGCTCACCAACGTGATGCCGGCCGTCTCGGCCGCGTCGGTGGCCTCGGGAACGCCGGCGGCGCTGTCATGGTCTGACAGCGCCAGCAGCTCGACCCCGGCCGCGGCCGCCGTGGCCACGACGTCGGCCGGGGCAAGGGCGCCGTCGGAGTGGATCGAGTGGCTCTGCAGGTCGAAGGTGGGCGCCGTTTCCGAGCTCACGTCGACGAGATGGGGTTAACCCTGCGGGGTGTCGGCGGCCAGCCGCACGCACTCGCCCCACACGGCGCAGCGGTCGGCGGCCGTCTCCCGCGTCCAGGGCAGCAGCGACGTCGGCCGGCGCCGGCGATCGTGCCAGAAGCCGCCGCTGCTGGCGGCCGCCTCGTCGGCGGCGCCGAGCCACACGATCGTGTCCGCGCCCTGCTGGGGAGAGCGCAGCAGCGGCCGGCTGGCCCGGTAGAACCGCGGCAGCGACGCGCTGATGCCCGGCGTGTCGGCCCACCCGGGGTGCATGGCGTGGGCGATGATGCCGCGGTCGGCCAGGCGCCGTGCCCACACCTCGGTGAGCAGCATCTGCGCGCGCTTGCTGCGGGCATAGGCGGTGGCGCCGTTGAACTCGCCGTGCGCGTTCTGGAGGTCGTCGGTGTGCATCCGCTGCGTGTACATCCCGCCGGAGGAGACGGTGATGATCCGCGAGGGGGCCCGGGCGGCCAGCTTGTCGGTCAGCAGCTCCGTGAGCAGAAACGGCGCGACCACGTTGACGGCGAAGGTCATCTCGATCCCGTCCTCGGTGAGCGTCCGCTCCTCGGCGAGCACGCCGGCGTTGTGCACGAGGACGTCGAGGCCGTCGCCGCGCGCGTTCAGACGTCGCCCCAGATCGCGAACGGAGGACAGCTTGGCCAGGTCGCACAGCTCCAGGCGCGCCTCGCCACCGTCGCAATGCTCGGCGACCTGCGCGCGGGCGCGCTCGCCGCGCTCGGCGTCGCGGGCGACCAGCGTCACGTCGGCGCCCAGCCGGGCAAAGCCCTCCGCCGCCGCCAGGCCGAGCCCGGAGGTGGCGCCGGTGACGAGCGCCGATTTGCCGGACATGCTGCGAAGGGCGTCGTCGTCCCACGTGCGGCTGCGCAGCGCATAGCCGACGTTCGTGTAGCCGGCGAGCACGGTGCGATCGAGCGCGGTATCGAGCATGGAGATAATCATGGTCCGGATTCTTTCCACTCCGGACCCTGTCAAACGCACCGGCATCAGCCGGCGCCGACGGCGACGCCGGTCCCGGTGGGCCGCGAGCCGGCCAGATGGCGCAGCGCCAGGAGCCCGCCGCAGGCGACGAGGCCGACCGTGAGCGCGCCCAGCCCCAGGCCGGCGCGGGGTCCCAGGGCCGACATCGTGGCCCCCACGACCGGGCCGCCGATCGGCGTCGAGCCCTGGAAGGCGACGAACCACAGGGACATCACCCGCCCGCGCATCTCGGGCGCGGCGGTGAGCTGCAGGGTCGAGTTGCCGGTCGCCATGAAGGCGATGCTGCCGGCGCCGACGAACGCGAGAGCGATCATCTCGAACGCCAGGTCGGGGGCCACCGTGGCCAGCGCCATCGCCACGGCGAACCCCGAGGCGGCGATCACCAGCGTCCGCAGCCCGATCTTGCCGCGGCCGGCCACGTACAGTCCGCCCGCGACCGCCCCGACGCCCATCGCCGCCGTCATGAAGCCAAAGCCGGTCGCCCCGACGTGCAGGCCCTGGTCGGCCATCACGGGCAGCGAGACCTGGAATTCGTAGGTCAGACAGCCGGCGATGCCCATCATCACCAGCGGAATGACGAGCCCCGGGGTCGAGCGGACGTAACGCAGGCCGTCGCGCAGCTGACCCCGGGTCCGCGCCGCCGGCGTGGAGGGCGCCAGCGCCGAGGTGTCCATCGAGGTCAGCGAGAACAGGACGGCGACGAAGCTGCCGGCATTGACGAGAAAGCACACGTCGGTGCCGACGGTGGCGATCAAGATGCCGGCGATCGCCGGTCCGACCGCGCGGGCGACGTTGGCCAGCACCGAGTTGAGGCTGACCGCGTTGCGCAGGTGCTCTGGCCCGACGAGCTCCATCATGAACGACTGGCGGGCCGGGTTCTCGAAGGCGTTGTTGACGCCCAGCACCCCGGCCAGGATCCCGATCTGCCACACCCTGACGGTGCCGGTGAGGGTCAGCAACCCCAGCGCCAGCGCCTGCAGGCCCATCGCGCTCTGCAACACGATCATCAGCCGCCGCTTGTCGACGCGGTCGGCGATCACGCCGCCGTAGGGACCGAGCAGCAGCACCGGCAGCGTCTGCAGCGCCACCACCACGCCGAGCATCGTGCCCGAGTGAGTGAGCGTCAGCACCAGCCACGACTGGGCGGTCATCTGCATCCAGGTGCCGATCAGGGAAATCGACTGGCCACCGATGTACCGGCGGTAGTTGGGGACCGCCAGGGCCGCGAAGGTCACGCGCACGGCGCGCGTCACGGGAGACGGTCCTGCAACTGCGTGGCCAGGCCCTCCAGGGCAGGCAGGGCCCGTTCCAGGAGCCGACGGTCGTCGGCATCGAGCCCGCTGAGAGCGTCATTGAGGGCGTCGGTGCGCTCGCGGCGCACGCGTTCGGCGAGCCGGTGGCCGGCGGCGGTCACGTTGACCCATGCGGCCCGGCGGTCGCGGTCGTCGGAGACGCGCTCGATCGTCCCGTCCTCGACCAGCTGGGAGATGGCCCGCGAGAGCATCGTCGGGTTCAGGCTCTCCTGCTCGGCCAGCTCCGAGATCGGGATCGGCCCGTGGCGGTCGACCGACAACAGGACGGAGATCCGGGTCGGGGTCAGGCCGGCCTCGGATGCGGCTGCGGTCACCCGCAGCCGGCGGGAGAGCCGTCCGATGGCCACGCGCAGCCGGGTGGCGGTATCGACGTCGAGCAGTGGGGCGGGGGAAGTCATCACGGGTGAGAAGATAATTGCTTGCGGGCAAGCATTCTAGCAGCGGCTCGGCGGATCCGACCCGATGACGATCCTCGAGACGGTCGCCCTCGGGCTGGCCGGCAACCTGATCGCCGGATTGATCGTGTGGGCGATCTGGGGAACGGGAGCGCCCGGGGTCGTCGTCTCGGTGCTCTGCTCGGCGGCGATCCTGTACGTACTGCGACGGCGGCGGGGCGGGACCCTGTCCCGGCCCGCGGCGCCTCGCGACTACGAGAGCAGGGCGGTCGCTCGGTCGCGTCCGGCGTGGCGTGACGTCTTGTCGGTGTACATGGCGCTGTCGGCGTCACGGAGCAGATCGTTCGGGGACGTGACGCTGCTGTGCGCGATGGCCACCCCGACGCTGATCCCGACCGTGATCGGCGGCCCGGCGCCGATCACGATCGGTTCGGTGAGCTTGGAGCGAATCCGACTGACAATCAGTGCCGCCTGGGCGTTGGTCGTGTCTTCGCAGAGCACCACGAACTCGTCGCCGCCGAGCCGGGCGACGAGGTCGGTCCTCCGTGCCGCGATTGCTGCCAGACGCTGGGCGACTTCGACCAGTACGCGATCGCCGACCTCGTGGCCGTACCGGTCGTTGACCGGTTTGAAGCCGTCGAGGTCGAGAAAAATCAGGGCGCTGTGTTCGTCATGGCGTTGGCTTCTGGCCACGGCCATGTCGATTCGCGAGAGGAGCTGGGCCCGGTTCGCGAGCCCGGTCAGACCGTCGTAGAGCGCCTGGTGCACAAGCACGGCTTCCTGCTGTTTGCGTTCGATCGCGTAGGAGATCGCGCGGACGATCTGGTCGTGGTCAACGCGGCCCTTGACGAGGTAGTCCTGGGCTCCCTCGCGGACTGCCATCAGCGCGAGTGTCTCGTCCTCCTGGCCGCTGAGGACCACGATCGCCACGCCGGGAGCTGCGATGCGCACCCGCCTGATCGCTTCGAGGCCGTCGGCATCCGGCAGCCCGAGGTCGAGCAGCACGCAATTGAACGTGTCTCGTTGGAGCGCGTCGATGGCTTGGGTGAGGTTGCTTGCGACCTCGGTCGTGTCGGCCGTACCCCAACCTTGCTCGAGCTGCGCGGCGACCACCCGGGCCTGGACGGGGCTGTCCTCGACGAGCAGGACGCGGGGCGCGCCGAATCGGGGGTCGCGAGGGAGCACCCGTGTTGTATCGGCATCCGGAGCACAGGCAGTGAACATCGAGTTCGCGCCGCGGGTCGCTTGGCGCGCGCTCGGGTCAAGCGCCGGGAGGAATGGGCCGATAGGAGGTTATGCCTCTCGCTTCGGCGTCACCGGGTTCGCTGCGCGAGGTGCTCGCCCGGTTGATCGTCGAGCACAGCATCGACGGGATCATCGCCGTCGGAGAGGACGGGGCGATCCTCGCCTTCAATACGGCCGCTGAGGCGATGTTCGGCTACGACGAGTCCGACATCGTCGGGCGGGATCTGTCGACCCTGATCGCGGCCGGCCCGGATCGCCACCCGGAGGGCACAGGCCCGGAGGGATCGACGCTCCGCGACCTCGATCGGGGGACTGTCGGGTTGCGGCGCAACGGCGAGACGTTCCCGCTCAAACTCATCGTCAGCCAAGCCGTCGCCGACGGGCGCCCGTTCTCGGCGTGTGTGACGCGCGACCTCAGCGAGCAGGTTGCGCTCGCGGAAAGCGAGGCGCTTCACCGCGTGGTCACCGAGGCCTCCGGTGACATCATCGGGCGGATCGGCGGGGACGGCGTCTACCGCTACGTTTCGCCGGCCTCAGAGCGCATCCTCGGATACACCTGCGAGGAGGTCGTCGGGACGTCTTGGACTGACTATCTGCATCCCGACGATCGTCCGCAGGAGCAGGAGGCGATGAACCGACTGCTGGCGGGCGAGCGATCGATCACGCTCACCACGCGCGCTCGTCACAAGGACGGTCGTTACGTCTGGCTCGAGACGCTGATCACGGCGATGATCGACGAGCGTGGCGGATGGAGCATCTTCACCGTGTCCCGCGACGTCACCGACCGGATGCGGATCGAGGCCGAGCTTGAGGAGTTCCGCCGGTTTCTGACCTCCCTGGTCAGCAACGTGGCCGGCGCGATCTACCGCTGCGCCAACGACAGCGACTGGACCATGCGCTTCATCAGCGAGGAGATCCAGGTGATCTCGGGATACCCGGCCTCCGACTTCATCGACAATGCTGCGCGGACCTACGACTCCCTGATCCTCGCCGAGGATCGTGACGGGGCTCATGCGGCGGTCGACGCGGCCGTCGCGACGGCCACCCCGTACATGATGGAGTACCGCATCGTCAACGCCGACGGCGCGATCGTGTCGGTCCACGAGCGCGGCTGCGGGGTCTTCGCCGATGACGGCGAGCTGCTCTACCTCGACGGCTCGATCTTCGACAACACCGAGCAGAAGCTCACCGAGGAGGCGCTCGAGCAGGCTCGCGTGCAGGCCGAGGCGGCGACGCTGGCCAAGTCGGAGTTCCTGGCCAACATGAGCCATGAGATCCGCACGCCGATGAACGCGATCATCGGCATGACCGGCTTGGTGCTGGACACCGACCTCTCGGCCGAACAGCGTGAGTTCGTCGAAACCGTGCGCGCTTCCGGGGACGCGCTGCTGAGCATCATCAACGACATTCTCGACTTCTCGAAGATCGAGGCCGGCAAGCTTGAGATCGAGGCGGCGCGCTTCAACGTGAGGGAATGCGTCGAGGCGTCGCTGGACCTGGTCGCCGGTCAGGCCACGGAAAAGAAGCTCGAGCTCGTGGCCAGCATCGACGATGCCGTGCCGAAGGTCGTCTTCGGAGATCTCACCCGGGTGCGACAGATTCTCGTCAACCTGCTGTCCAACGCGGTGAAGTTCACGTCCGAGGGTGAAGTCGTGGTCCATCTCGAGACCCGACCGCTGGGATCCGAACGCCATGAGCTGCACGTCACGGTTCGCGACACCGGCATCGGGATCCCCGGCGATCGATTGGATCGGCTGTTCAAGTCCTTCAGCCAGGTCGACGCGTCGACCACGCGCGAGTACGGCGGGACCGGCTTGGGCCTGGCGATCAGCCGCCGCCTGGCCGAGCTGATGGGCGGGCGGATGTGGGTGCAGTCAGAGCTCGGCGTCGGCTCCCGCTTCCAGTTCACCCTGCAGGTCCTGGCGGCTCCGGAACTGCCGAGCGACGCGGCGATCGGCGTGCGGCTGAAGGGTCGGCGCATGCTCATCGTCGATGACAATGCGACCAACCGCCGGGTTCTCTCGCTCCAGGCCAAGTCGTGGGGCATGGAGTGCGAGGCGGCCGAGAGTGGCGATCAGGCGTTGCGGTTGCTGCGCGCCGGCCACCGGTTCGATGTGGCCGTGCTGGACATGCAGATGCCGGTGATGGACGGAATCCAGCTCGGCGGTGAGATCCGCCGGCTGCACGATTACGACGACATGCCGCTGGTGATGCTCACGTCGCTTGGGCGCCGGGAGCAGGCAGCCGACGCCGTCGGCTTCGCCGCGTTCCTGCACAAGCCGAGCAAGTCCTCCTCGCTGTACAACGCCCTGGTTGGCGTGCTCGACAGACACGCCGAACCCCAACCCGTCACATCGGCTCCGGGCCTGGACCCGAACATGGCCTCACGACACCCCCTGCGGATCCTCCTCGCCGAGGACAACGCGGTGAACCAGAAGGTGGCGATCAGCATGCTGGCCCGGATGGGCTACACGTGCGAGATCGCCAACAATGGCCATGAGGCCGTGCTCGCCGTTCAGGCCACGAGATATGACGTCGTGCTCATGGACGTGCTGATGCCTGAAATGGACGGCATGGAGGCCTCGCAGGCGATCCGGGCGCTTGCCGGCCTCGCTGTCCAGCCACGCATCATCGCGATGACGGCCAACGCCATGGCGGGCGACCGCGAGGCGTGTCTCCGGGCGGGAATGAACGATTACGTCAGTAAACCCGTCCGGATGCAGGAGCTCGTGGCCGCTCTGCTGCTCGTGCCCGCATCGAGCGACGGCGCACCCTCGGCCTCTGTCAGGACGGCAGGCGCTGCGCCGCGCCACGACGTGAAGCCGGCCACGAGCGTGTCGCTCGGCCGGACGGCCATCACCGACGCGGCGAACGAGGAGGATGCAGAGGCGCTCCTGAGCGAGCTGCGAGACACCATCGGCGAGCAGGCCGACAGCCTGCTGCCCGAACTGAGCGGCCTGTTTCAAACCGAAGGCCCACAGCTGCTGGACGCCATCCACCACGCGATCGACCACGCCGACCACCAGCAGCTCGCCGCCTCCGCCCACACCCTCAAGAGCAGCTCCGCCAGCCTCGGAAGCCAGGATCTCCCGCACCTGTGCGAGCGACTCGAGATCCTCGGCCGCACGGGGACGACAATCGGAGCCGCCGAACAGATCACGTCCCTCGACGAGGGCTACGCTCGCTTCACCGCGATCCTCGATCTCACCTGCGCGACGTTGAGTCGGCAGGGCCGCTAGCTGCGCCGCTGGAACAGGTCCGGCCAGCACCACCGCAGGTCGAGGACCGGCCGCTCGTCAAGGTGAGACGATGAAGACGATGAGCAAGAGCGAATCGTGGCCGCAGGGATCAAGCTCGCCCACACCGACGGCGTCGCCGTGCTCATCACGCGGACCGGCCCCTCGCGAAAGGAGCGACCAGGATGACCACGCTGCTGCTGTTCGGCGACAGCGAGAGCTCGCCGGCGATGCGCCATGAGGTCCCACTGGCGATCGGCGACTCGTTCATGATCGCCGACATCGATGGGCGCCGGGCGGTGCTCACCTCCAGCCTCGAGCGCGCGCGGATCGCGGCCGCCCTGCCCGATGCGGAGCTCCTGGACTTCACCGCCCTGGGGATACAGGAGCTGCTCAAGGGGGGCCACAGCCGCCTCGAGGCCCAGAGCGAGGTCGTCGCCCGGGCGGTCGCGCAGCTGGGCATCACGGCGGCCGTGATCCCATGGGACTTTCCGGTGGCGATCGCCGACCGGCTGCGCGCCGCCGGCGTCCAGCTCACCGTCGACGACGAGTTCGTCGCCGGTCGCCGCCGCGTCAAGGCGGGAGCCGAGCTTCAGGGCGTGCGCGCCGCCCAGGCCGCCACGCACGCGATGATGGCCATGGCGGCATCGGTGCTCGCCCGGGCGACGCCGGGAGACGACGCCAACCTGTGGCTCGACGGCGAGCTGCTGCTGGCCGAGGAGCTGCGTGACACCCTGCGCGCGGTCGCCGCCGAGCACGGCGCCACCTGCCCGGCGGAGATGATGGTCGCCTCGTTGCGCAGCGGCTTCGGCCACGATCCGGGAAGCGGCCCGCTCCCCGCCGGACTGCCGATCCAGGTCGATCTGTTTCCGCGCGACGAGGCGAGCGCCTGCTGGGCCGACATGACCCGCACGTTCGTCGTCGGCGAGCCGACCGCCGAGCACGCCGCGCTGATCGCCGAGCAGGAGCAGCTGGTCGGCACCGCGCTCGAGCAGGCGCGGGCGGCGATCCGCCCCGGCGTCACCGGCCGCGAGCTCTACGACGCGACCTGCGACCTGTTCGAGGCCGCCGGCTATGCGACCCAGCGGACCGGCGACCCGGACAACACCAACGAGGGCTTTCAGTTCGCGCTCGGCCACGGGGTCGGGCTCGAGGTGCATGAGCCGCCCGGGTTGGGCCTCTCCGGGCGCGAGGCGTTCGTGGCCGGCGACGTGGTCGCGATCGAGCCCGGGCTGTGGGACCTGCGGATCGGCGGGGTGCGCTTCGAGGATCTGCTGCTGGTCACCGACGACGGGTCAGAGACGCTGACCCGCTTCTCCTACGCGCTCACGCCCGGCAGCTGACCGCCACCGCCGTCACCCCGCGCCAGCGCAATCTGGCGGTGCTGTTCGCCCTCGGCTCGATGTCGAGCATCCAGCTCGGGGCGGCGCTCTCCAACCCGCTGTTCGGTCGCCTCGGTCCGGGCGGGGTGGTGATGCTGCGGCTGCTGCTGGCCGCCGTGGTTCTCTGCCTCATCGTGCGCCCGCGGCTGCGGGGGCGCACCCGCCGCGCGTGGATCGTGCCGGTGTCGCTCGGGCTGACGTCGGGCCTGATGACGCTCGCCTTCTACGGGGCGATCGCCCGGGTTCCGCAGGGGATCGTGGCGGCGATCGAGTTCAGCGGTCCGCTGACCGTCGCGCTCGTGGGCTCGCGCCGCTGGCGCGACGCGGTGTGGGTGGCTCTGGCCGCGGGCGGGATCGCGCTGCTGACGCTCGGCCACCCCGTCGGTGGGGCGCTGGACACGACGGGCGTGCTCCTGGCGTTCGCGGCCGCCGCGGGCTGGGGGACCTACATCGTGCTCACCAAGCGCGTCGGCCAGACGTGGCCCGGCCTCGAGGGCCTGGCGATCGCGATGGCGATCTCGGCGGTCGTCTCGCTGCCGTTCGGGCTGACGCACTTCGGGCATCGCTATGCCGAGCTCGACAAGGACCTGTTCGGCCTCGTGCTCGGGCTGCTCGTCCCGTTGGCCCCGTACGTCCTGGAGCTCGCCGCCCTGCGCCGGCTGCCGACGCGCGTCTTCGGCGTGCTGATGAGCCTCGAGCCGGGCATCGGCGCGCTGCTCGCGCTGGTGATCCTCGGCCAGTCGCTGGCGCTCGGCGGGGTGGCGGCGATCGTGCTGATCGTCTCGGCGAGCATCGGGGTGACGCTCACGAGCAGCGACGAGGCGACGCCGATTCCCGTGATCGTGGACTAGCACCCACCAGGTTCCTATGCTGGGAAATACAGGATTTGCGATCAGAGATACGGAGTTTGCTGCCATCGGGCAGAATGACAACCGTATTTGTCGACAATAGGAGAGAGACGCCATGTCATTGAAGATCGGCTCCACAGCCCCAGACTTCGAGGCCCAGACGACCGAGGGCCCCATCAGCTTCCACGACTGGATCGGCGACTCGTGGGCGGTGCTGTTCTCGCACCCCAAGACGTTCACGCCGATCTGCACGACCGAGCTGGGCTATATGGCCAAGATCAAGCCCGAGTTCGACAAGCGCGGCGTGAAGATCATCGGTCTGTCCGTCGATCCCGTGGGCGCCAACACCGACTGGGCGAAGGACATCGAGGAGACCCAGGGAGCGGCCCCCAACTACCCGATCATCGGCGACGAGGACTTCACCGTCTCCAAGCTCTACGACATGCTGCCTGAGGACGTCAGCGGCGCCGCCGCCGATCGCACGCCCGCCGACAACCAGACGGTCCGCAACGTGTTCGTGATCGGACCGGACAAGAAGATCAAGCTGATCCTCGTGTACCCGATGACCACCGGGCGCAACTTCGACGAGGTCGTCCGGGTGATCGACTCGCTGCAGCTGACCGCCAAGCACAAGCTGACCACGCCGGCCAACTGGCAGCAGGGCGACAAGGTCATCATCGCCGGCTCGGTCTCTGACGAGGCCGCCAAGGAGACCTATCCCGAGGGCTGGGAGTCCCCCAAGCCGTACATCCGGATCGTGCCGTCGCCCGAGCCGGTGAAGTAGCTCACTGCCGTGTCGCCGTCCGCCCGCTCGCCCACGCCGGCGGGCGGGCGCCGCGCCGGCCACCGCCGGCTCACAGCAGATCGACGTGGGTGAGCTTGTCCGGGTTGCGCATCGTCTCGATGCCGACGATCCGGCCGCCGTCGACGGTGAACGACATCACCGTGAGGACGCCCCGCGAGTCGCGCATCACCAGCCCCGGCCAGCCATTCACAAGGGGCGTCGCCGGGTGACGGGGGCGAGCCTCGTCGACATGACGGCGCGCCCGGGCGGCGAGCTGGCGCACGGCGGTCGGCGCCCGTCCGACGACCTCGCTGACCTCCTCGAACGGCATCCCGAAGACGTCATGCAGCACGAACGCCGTGCGCTCGGCGGGGGTGAGGCTCTCCAGCACGACGAGCAGCGCCAACGTCACCGACTCGTCGAGCGTCACCCGGTCGGCAGGGTCGTCCGGCGCGGTGGGTCCGGCCGCGGCGGTGGTGTTGACGACGGGCTCGGGGAGCCACTCGCCGAAGTAGCTCTCCCGCGTGCGATGGGCGCGGCGCAGGCCATCGAGGGCCAGGCGGCCGACCACGCGGGTCAGCCACGCCCGCAGATCCTCGATTGCGCCGGGGTCCTCCAGGCGCGCCAGCCGCAGCCACGCCTCTTGGACGGCGTCCTCGGCGTCGGCGACCGAGCCGAGCGTGCCGTAGGCGACGCGCAGCAGGTGCGCGCGATGCGACTCGAAGGCCGTTACGCCGACGACGTGCCGGGCCCCGGTGCCGCTCCCTTCGATGAGGGCGAATGTGGTCATGCCGGGTCGACGTCCGTGGCGCGATTTGTGTGACATCGGCGTCCGGGGAGGGCGGGTGGATGGACGTTTCCGGGCGCCGGGCGTGAGTCAGGACAGCACGGTGCGCACCACGTCGATGGCCACCACGGCGGCGGCGATTCCTGCCACTAGCGCGAGCACGGCCAGCATCAGGCGGACGGCCACCTCGGAGGCGCTCATCCGGTGGCCTCGTCGAGGATCAGGGCCGTGAACGGCGGCCCCCCGGGAGGCGAGACGTTGAACGCCAGCGCCCACTTGCCGACCATGATGAGGGCCGGGGCCCGGCGCGAATAGAACCCCGCCCGGGTCTCGGTCAGCTGGTACTGCTGTTGGGGCATCTCCATCTCCGTGTGGTTGAAGGTGAGGGTGACGTTGGCGTGGCGGACGGGCCGGCGCCCCTTGGTGATCCGCAGGGCGAAGGCGTCCGGTGCCGCCGCCTTGTTGGGCGAGACGAGGACCTGCAGCCGGTACCCGGCGCGCTCGACCGTCTGCACCACCCGGCCGGGGCCGACCGAGGCCACCGCCGCGTTCTGCTCGGCGAAGGCCGGCGGCGGGGGAGCGAGGCTCGAGAGCAGGGCGGCGACGAACACCGCGCCGGCCACCAGCACCGCCTCGACGGCGACCAGTCGCCGCAGCAGCCCCGCCGCTCGCGCAGCACCGGCGCCCGCGCCATCACCGGCGCCCGAGTCGCCACCGGCGGCCGCCAGCCGCGGCCGGGTCGACAGCAGGTTGCCCGCGGCGACCGCCATCGCCACGAGCAGGATCGCGATCTTGACCAGGATCGCCACCCCGTAGCCGGTGTCCCACAGCGCGTCGAGCGCCGGCATGTGATCGACCGTGGCGACCGTGCCCGTCGTCAGCAGCACGGCCACGGACCCCAAAGCCACCGCCGAGAACCGCGGCACCACCACCGACAGTGCCCTCACGCGCCGCCCGGCGCCCGCGGTGAACCACAGCACGAGCAGTCCGACCAGGCCACCGAGCCACACCGAGCCCGCGATCAGGTGCAGCCAGTCGATCGGGACCGACAGCCCGCGCGGCGAGGTCTGGCCGGCGTGCCCGACGGCTCCGGGCAGCACCAGCGCGGCGCCGGCGGCCAGCAGCGCCCCCGTCTGGGCGAGGACCTCGGCCAGCGACCGAGACCGGCGGTCGGGCCGGTCGACGATCAGGGCGACCCACGAGGCCACGCAGAACAGCGCGAAGCACAGCATCATGTCGACGTAGCCACGCCCGAACGCGGTCACCCGGAACAGGGGCACGAGCGCCCCCAGGTCGAACACCGAGCGCAGCGAGTCCGAGGCGATCGCGAAGTCCAGATAGACCGGGATCGCGAGGACCCCGATCACGGACGCCACCACGAACGCGATCGAGAGGGCGCGCAGCCGGGTCCCGTCGACGCGCCGAGGCAGCAACCGGGCGACGAGGAAGCGGAAGGCGAACAGGCCGATCGCCACCATCACCGACAGGAACATCACCCACCGGGCGATCAGCAGGTTGGGGGCGGTCGCCCCGCCGGAGATGCTCGGGACCGCGAACCTCGGCGCCGGGCCCGGGTCAGGGCCGACGGCGTACGTGAACGCGCCCTGCACCGGATGGCCGTCGACCGAGATCGCGCGCCAGTAGATCAGGTACCAGCCCTCGGGCAGACCGGGTCGCACCGGGACCACGAGCGTGTCCGGATCGGCCGCCGAGCGCCGGACCGGTCCGGTCGTCTCCTGACGCCCGTCGACGTTGGTGACCGAGATGATCGCGAAGCGCGGTTCGACGGCCTCGTCGTAGGTGAGCGAGATCTGACGGGGCGGTGCGTTGAGGACGCCGCTCGCCGTCGGGGAGGTCCTGATCAGATAGGCGTGTGCCGAGGCCGCGCTCGGCATCACCACCAGGCCGAGCAGGACCGCCGCCAGCGCCCCCGCGATCCGCCCCGCGCGGGTCATGCCAGGCTCCTCCTCCCGCTGTCTCCGTCACCGCCGCCCCGGCGGCCGACGAGCGCGAACCCGCCCGCCGCCAGCCCGAGCACGCCGACCACGAGGGCGACGATCGTCAGCACCGACGTGCCGCCGCCACCACCGAGCGAGGTCACCGCCTGGATCGTCGGCGCCGGCGCCGCCGAGGACTCAGCGCCCGCCCAGTCGACGATCGACCCGTCGGAGTAGGTCTGCTGCACGCCGAAGGTGTACGTCCGCGGCGACGCCGGCTGAGCGAGGAACTGAAACAGCGAGTCCTCGCCGGTGGGGGTGCGCCCGCCCGTCCAGGTGACCTTCTGCACGACGGCGTTGTCGCCCGAGCCGGTCGACTGCACCTGCTGGTGCCAGCCCGCCGGAGGGGGCACGAACGAGTCGATCCCGAAGCCGCTGGGGACGGTGAAGACGATCTTGGATGTCGTCGCCCCTGCCTTCTCGGTGGGGACGGCGAGGCTGTACAGCTGCAGTTGGCCGGACACCGACACGGCGGGGCTGACCCGGGCGTGGCCGAGCGCCAGCGCCGGAACGGCGAGCAGTCCGATGAGCGCTGCGACGACGGCGTACCACTGCCGCGTCAGCGCGAGGTGAGGCTTCACGTTGTCTGATCCTCCTTGGTTGTCTGACAGTGATCGCGCCGGGCGAGCGCCCGGCGGCGGTGTCAGCGAGGAGGGCCGCGTCCGCACCAGCCGAGCGCCAGCGGCGCCCGGCGGGGGAGCAGCACGTCGACCGGGCGGGGGGCCCGTGTCCCCCGCGCCGCCCCGACACGCGGGCGAGGCGCCCGGCGGGACGCCACCTCGTGCAGGAGCCACCGGGCGCCGTGCAGCAGGGACGCCAGCACGAGGCCGACGCACAGCGCGGCGGGGATCGCCCACCACCCGCCGTAGCCGAGGACCCCGGCCACCCCCGCCGGGTGCCCGGTGGCGAATAGGCCCTCGAGGAACTCCTGGGAGGCGTAGATCGCCAGCAGACAGGCCGAGCAGGTCAGCCACAGCCCGAAGAGCGAGACGCCGTAGCGCGGCACGCTCGTCTGCCCTGACAGGGCCCGCCCCAGCGACGACAAAAACGCGCCGGCGCTCAGCCCGATGGCCAGGACCAGCCACGGGACGACCGAGTGCAGATAGGAATGGCCCTGACGCTGCAGCTCGGCGCTCGCACCGGTCCCGAAGGCCAGCAGATACCGCAGCTGGTGGACGGCGAAGGCGGCGATCGGCACGATCGCGGCGCGCGCCACGCCGTGGCCGAACGGTCGCCGCCCGGGCGCTCGCATCACGTCGCTCCGCTGAACAGGTCGAGCGTCCGGGCCATGCCGCCGTCGGCGCAGATCGTCTCGGCGGTGATGAAGCGGGCGGCGTCGGAGGCGAGGAAGACGATCACGTCGGCCACGTCCTCGGCGCTCGACCAGCGCCGCAGCGGCGTCTGGGCCTCGACCATCTCCACGACGCCGGGGATCGCCTTGTTGCGGGCCCACATGTCGGTGTCGACGACCCCGGGGGCGACCGCGTTGACGCGGATGCCCTGCGGCCCGAGCTCGCTCGCCAGTGAGCGGGTGGCGGCGTCGATCGCGCCCTTGGTGGCGGCGTACACGTTGCGGTGGGGGGTCCCGACCACTCCCGAGACCGACGACAGGCTGATGATCGAGCCGCGGCCGCGGGCGGCCATGCCGGGGGCCAGCGCGGCGATGAGCAGCAGCGGCGCCCGCACGTTGACGGCGTGCATCCGGTCGATCAGCTCGGCCTCGACGTCGCGCAGGAGCATCCGGCCGCCGAGCGCGGCGTTGTTGACGAGCACGTCGACGCGCCCGAGCTGGGCCTCGGCGTCAGCGGCCAGGCGGGCCGGCGCCTGAGGATCTGCCAAATCGGTCTCGATCACGACCGGGTCATTCGTCAGCCCGGCGGCCACCCGCGAGAGCGCGTCGCCGGTGCGCGCCGCGAGGGCCACGCGCGCTCCCGCCCGGTCCAGCGCGGCGGCGATCGCGGCTCCGATGCCACGGGAGGCGCCGGTCACCAGGGCGGTGCGACCCTGCAGCGAGAACACCGTCATCGTGCGTCAGACTACCGGCGCCGCGAGCCGGGCGGGCGGGGCCGATGCCGTGCACGTTGACCGCCCGCGCCTGAGCAGCGGTCTGCCTCAGCCTGCCCGGCGGGGCTCGCCGGGGTGGGCCCGGCGCCCGGCGGTGTGCTCAAAGAACGCGGTGATCCAGTCGGGATCGACGGGGGAGACGAAGGACTCCTCCAGCAGATCGTCGATCTCGGGGTAGCCCGAGGCGCGCAGTTCGGCGACCGCCGCCGTCTGGTCATAGCCCGTGGCACGCAGCTGGGGCACCCCGTCGGCGACGAGGATCCAGAACGCATCCGGGCTGCCCTCGTAGGGGAGTCCGACGCTGCCGGTGTTGGCGTAGACCAGCCCCCCGTGGACCCGCCGGATCATCTGCTGGTGGGTGTGTCCGCCGACGACGAGCGGGCCGGACACGGCGCCCAGCGCCTCAGCGAGCGCGGTATCCGGCGTGCCGCGGGTGAGGATCTCGTCGTCGCGCCGCGGCGACCCGTGGCAGAAGCACACGCCGTCGAGCGTGATCGCGATCGGCCAGGCGGCCGCGGCGTCGCGCCAGCGTCGATCGAGCTGGCCGGAGCTCCAGGCGGCGGCCCGTCCGGCGAGGCCGTCCGGGATCTCGCCGCCGTCGAACACCGCCACGGTCTCGCGCTCGCTGTTGCCGGCGATCCAGTGCACGGGTTCCGGGCGGCCCTCGAGCAGCTCGAGCGCATCCCGGACGAGCGGGCCGCCGCACACGTCGCCGGCGACGACGATCGCGTCGACCGCCTCGCGGTCGAGCTGCGCGAGCACCGCCCGCAGCGCGGGCAGGTTCCCATGGACGTCGGCGACGACGGCGATCCGCATCAGCTCGAGAAGAACTCGGCCAGCAGCCGGCTGACGGTCTCCGGCTCGTCGTGCTGGACCCAGTGCGAGGCGTCGAGGCGCTCGACGCGGTCCAGCCGGGGCACGTCCCGGCGCTCGGGCTCGGCCAGCTCGGCGCCGAGATGGCGGTCGCGCTCGCCCCAGATGACGAGCGTCGGCGCGTTCACGGGGCGGATCCCGGCGGCGGCGCGCTGCGGCGACCGGCGAAACGCAGCCCGGTAATAGTTGATCATCGCCGTGGCGGCGCCGGGGCGCGACCACGCCTCGACGTAACGCTCGATGTCGGCGGCCGTGAACGCCCCCGGGCGGGCGTCGTGCTCGAAGTTGTCCCGAAAGCCCTGCCACCGGTTGTGGCTCACCAGCCGCTCGGGCAGCCCGGGCAGTTGGAAGAAGAACATGTACCACGACTTGCGCAGCTGGCGGGCGGTCCGCAGGCCCGCCAGCAGCCGGCGGGGGTGGGGGACGTTGAGAATCGCCAGGCGCTCCACCACGTCGGGATGGGTGAAGGCGGTCGCCCACGCGACGGCCGCGCCCCAGTCGTGACCGGCGAGCAGCGCGCGTTCGCCGCGCCGCTCGCCGATCAGCTCGCGCACGTCGTTGGTGAGGCGGCCCATGTCGTAGGCGGCGACGCCGGAGGGCCGCGAGGACAGGTTGTAGCCGCGCATGTCGGGCGCGACCACGCGGAAGCCGGCGGCCGCCAGCGCCGGGATCTGAGCCCGCCAGCCGTACCAGAACTCCGGGAAGCCGTGGAGGAGCACGACGAGCGGGCCCGCGCCGGCCTCGACGTAGTGCAGCCGCACCTCCGACAGATCGGCGTATCCGTGGCGCAGCTGCGCATCCTCGGTGCTCATCGCGACCGAGGATGCCGGATTCCGGGACGGAGCGGCTCCCCAGCCGCGAGCGGTCAGGTGGAGGAGGCGCGGTATGGCCGACGGATAGGGCTGCTCCGGCCCCGTGACGTGTCAGCGGTTCGATCTGCTGAGCTGTACGGCCGGGATGACTGTCTGGGCTAGGCCGGTGACGACGTCGTACACGTGCCCGGAGACGGTGACCCGCGGGGAGATGGCGGGTGCGGAGCGCAGCCGCTCGACGTCGCGGCTGACGGTCGCCGCGGGGTCGAGCACGGCGTGCTCGCGCAGGGCGGATTCTTCGGCGCCGATCCGCTGCGCGTAGCGGCGGCGGAAGGTGTCGTCGGCGAAGGCGCCGGTTCCGCACTGGGTGTGGTGGATCACGGCGACCTCGAACAGCGGGCCTTCGGGCAGGAGGTTCTCGGTGAGCTGGCCGATGAAGGCGATGTCGTTGATGACCTCCGGGGTGACCCGTCCGCCGACGTTGCGGATGACGATCGCGTCGCTGAGGCCGAGTCCGAGGAAGTGTGCGGGGTCGACGCGCGGGTCGAGGCACGTGATCACGAACAGCCGCAGATTCGGGAAGACGACGGCGCCTTCGTGGCCGCCGGCGGCGGCGAAGGCGCGGTTGCGTTGAAGCGCGGAGTCGATGTTGTTCATGGGGTGCTGTCTCCTGTGACTTGGGTTTGTGTCAGCTGTTCGCGGCGGCTGTGGCGGGCGTGCCGCGTGCCAGCAGCTCGGGCGTGTCGTCGCGGCGGGGCGTCGGTTGGGCGGGCAGCAGTGCGAGCGCCATCACGGCGCCGGCGGCGGCGATGCCCGCGGCGAGGTAGTTGGCGGCGGTGAAGCCGTGAAAGAACGCCGCGTTAGCGGCGGTGTGGGTGGCTGACGCCAGCAGTGGATGGCCGGCGTCGGTCAGCTTGCTTGCGACGGTGAGGGCGCCACCGACGGATGCGTGCGCGGTTCGCACGACGCTGGCCGGCAGCCCCCCGGGGAGCGCGCCGGTGAGCCGGCTGGCGTACAGCGACGCGTACACGCTGCCGATCACGGCGACCCCGAGGGTGCCGCCCAGTAGGCGGGTGGCGTCGTTGACCGCCGACCCGGCGCCGGCCTTGGTCTCTGGGACGACGCCCATGATCGCCTCGGTTGCGGGCGCGCTGGTGAGCCCCATCCCTGTCCCGAGCACAACCATCTGGGCGGCGATCGTCGCGTAGCCGGTCGTGACCGATGACGTCGAGACCCAGAGGTAGAACGCGGCCATCGAGAACAGGCCGCCGGCAACGATCAGCTTCGTGCCGAACCGGACGGCCAGCTTGGTGCCGAGGATCGAGGAGATCGCGACCGATGAGGCGACCGGCAGCAGGCGCACGCCGGTCGATAGCGGGCCGTAGCCCTTGAGGAACTGGAACATCTGGGTGGCCAGGAAGATGAACCCCGACAGCGCGAAGAACGAGATCGCGACCGCGGCGCTCGCGGCGGTGAAGCGCGGGTTGCCAAACAGGCTCACGTCGAGCATCGGCTGCTCGGTGCGCCGCTCCCAGGCCACGAACACCGCCGCCAGCACACCGCTCAGCGCGAAGCCGCCGAGCGTCCGGGCGCTGCCCCAACCGTCGTTCGGGGCCTCGATGATCGTGTAGACGAGCAGCCCGATCGTCGCGGTCGACAGCGCGAATCCGGCCCGGTCGGTGCTCGGGGCGTGCGGGTCGCGCGAGGTCGGAACGTAGCGGGCGACCAGAACACCGGTGCCGGCGGCGATCGGCACCAGCGCGAAGAAGATGCTGCGCCAGTCAGAAAGCTCGAGCAGCCAGCCGCCGACGATCGGCCCGAGCGCGATCGCCATGCCCGTGATCGCGCCCCACAAGCCGATCGCCCGGGCGCGCTCGCCCCGCTCGGTGAACACGTTTGTGATCAGCGACAGCGTCGACGGGAACACCATTGCCGCACCGACGCCCATCACCGAGCGCGTCGCGATCAGCGCGCCGGGGCTGTCGGTCAGCCCCCCGGCCAGGCTCGCGAGACCGAAGACGGTGAGGCCGGCGAGCAGCATCCCCTTGCGCCCGAAGCGGTCAGACAGGCTGCCCGCGGCCAGCACCGATCCGGCGAACAGCAAGTTGAAAGCGTCCACGACCCATTGCAATTGCGAGTCCGACGCGTGCAGCTGGCGCACGAGTGACGGCAGCGCGACGTTGACGATCGTCGTGTCGAGATTGATGACAAACGCCGCCAGTAGCAGCGAGGCCAGGATCAGGGGCTTGCGTGTCATGGCGGCTCCTCGTCGAAAGCTAACTTGTGTCATGCAAGGCAGACTATGCAGAGGACCCTGGCTTTTGTCAAGCAAGTCAGCTACGATTAGGGCGTGCTTCAACGCGACTATCCAGACCAGGTCTGCTCGATCGCCCGGTCACTCGAGATCATCGGCGAGCGCTGGACGCTGCTGATCCTCCGCGACGCCGTCGTCGGCCTCACGCGGTTCGAGGAGTTCCAGGCGAACCTCGGGATTGCCTCCAACGTCCTCGCCAACCGGCTCAAGCGGCTGTGCGACGAGGAACTGCTCGAACGCGCTCCGGACCCCGAGCGGCCCGGCCGGCCGAAGTACATGCTCACCGACAAGGGACGCGAGCTCGGGCCCGCCCTGATCGTGCTCATGAAATGGGGCGACCGTCACTACCCGACCCCGGGCGGCCCACCCCGACTCACTCTCCACGCCGGCTGCGGAGGCAACATCGGTCAGACCTCCGCTGCGACCGGTGTGGCAAACCCGCGGCGCGCGGGGAGATCGAGCTGCCGCCCGGCCCGGGGGCGCCGCGCGGCGAGCACGGCCGCACGCTCGAGCTCGGCTGAGCTCAGAAGCTGACGACGCCGGCGGAGACGTTGAGGTCCTCGCCGGTGATCCCCGCCGCCGCCGGGGAGGCGAGGAACACGGCGGCGGCCGCCACCTCGCCGGGCTCGGTCAGACGGCCCATCGGCGAGGAGGCGGTGAAGCGGGCGCGCGCGTCCTCCTCGGAGATCTGCAGCGCCGCCGCCTGGTTGGCGATCACCGCCTCGATCCGCGGCCCGCGGACGGCGCCGGGCGAGATCAGGTTGACGCGGATCCCGTGCGAGCCCGTCTCCCAGGACAGCGTGCGCACCAGTCCGACGAGGGCGAGCTTCGAGGCGCTGTAGGGGGTGCGACCGTGCAGCGGGCGCTTGCCGGTCATCGAGCCGATCACGACGATCGCGCCCTGGCCGCGGCCGACCATCGACGGCAGCACGGCCCGGCAGCACAGATACACGCCCTCGACGTTGACGCGCATCGTCTCGCGCCACTGCTCGGGTTCGATCTCCCACAGCGGCGCCGTCGGGCCGGCGATCCCGCTGTTGCAGACCAGGACGTCGATCACCCCGAAGGCCTCGAGCGCGGCGCCCGCCATCGCGGCCGTCTGAGCGGGGTCGGCCACGTCGGTGACCACGACGATCGCCTCGGCGCCCCGCTCCGCGACCAGCCCGCGCGTCTGCTCGAGCTCGGCCTCGGTCCGGGCCGCCAGCACGAGCCGGGCGCCGGCGCCGGCGAAGCCGAGCGCGATCTCGCGGCCGATCCCCCGCCCGGCCCCGGTGACGGCGACGACCTGGCCGGGGAGCTGCGCGCCCGCGGAGTCAGTCATCGACCATCGCAATCGCCCGCACCGGTGAACCGTGGCCGCCGCGGATGCGCAGCGGGAAGCCGAAGAAGGTGAACCGCCGTCCGAGCAGCGCCTCCAGGTTGGCGAGGTTCTCGTAGTGGGTCACACCCTCGCGCCGGCAGTACATGTGAACGGGGTAATCCTTGTCGATCGGGTTGTCCGGACTGGGGGAGTCCACGCCGAAGACCTTCGGGTGGTGCGCGGAGAGCCAGTCGGCGGCCGACGCGTCCAGCCCCGGGTACTCGGTCGTGTACTGCGCGGTGCCGCCGTAGCGATCGGCGGTGCCGACGCGCAGGAGCAGAACGTCTCCGGCCGCCAGCGTGACCGGCGATGAGGCGAGCGCGCGCTCCAGACGGTGCGCGTCGATGTATTCGCGCGGCGCGACGTCGGAGACATCGAGGCAGATCCCTTCGCCCCAGAACGTGTCCAGCGGCATCTCGTCGATCCGGGGCGCTCCGTCGCGGGGGTCCAGGTGGCTGATCGCATCGACGTGCGTCGGGCCGTGGTCGCACATCGTCAGGCCGAGGCTCTGATACGAGAAACCGCTCGCGAAGTTCGGCGCCGTCTGCTCGTGGGTGTGGTGCTGCCACACCGCGGTCTCCAGATGGCCGGCGTAGACCGGCATCCCCTGGTAGATCTCCTGCGACAGGTCGACGATCCGTGCCATGCCACCTCCCGGACACCTCGCTTGCGAAACCGGCTCCTAGCTTGTAGCTCGCCGGCGGCTGCCGAACGGTCTTTTGGTCAGCCTCACCCAACCAAAAGGGCCCGCCGGATGCCGGCGTGTCCCCGCGCGGGATCGCTCAAGGTTTCGGCGCACCGGACGAGCATGAGGGTATGTCACCCGCCGCCGCACTCTCACTCGATCGCACCTACCGCCTGGTCACGCGCAGCGACTTCGACGGTCTCGTCTGCGCCGCGCTCCTCAAGGAGCTCGGCATCATCGACGACATCCTGTTCGTCCATCCCAAGGACGTCCAGGACGGCAAGGTGGAGCTCACCGCCGGAGACATCACCACGAACCTGCCGTATCGCAGCGAGGTGGCACTGGCCTTCGACCACCACTCCTCAGAGCAGTTGCGGCTCGCCGCCGGCGCCGCGAACCGCGTGATGGCCGCCGATGCCGACTCCGCGGCGCGCGTTGTCTACGACCACTTCGGCGGGGCCGAGCGCTTCCCGCGCGTGAGCGCTCAGATGATGGAGGCCGTCGACCGCGCCGATGCCGCCAAGCTGTCGATGGACGACATCCTGAATCCGCAGGGCTGGATTCTGCTCAGCTACCTGATGGACCCGCGGACGGGACTCGGCCGCTTCCGTGAGTTCCGCATCTCGAACTACCAGCTGATGATGCAGCTGATCGACTGCTGTCTGACGATGTCGATCGAGGACATCCTGGAGTCCCCCGACGTCGCCGAGCGCGTCGCGCTGTATCGCGAGCATGCCGACGCCGCCGCCGAGCAGATCCGCCGCGCGAGCACCGTGCACGATCAGGTCGTGGTGCTCGATCTGCGCGACGAGGAGATCATCCATCCCACCAACCGCTTCCTGCTTTACGCGCTGTATCCGGAATGCCGGGCATCGATCCACGTGCTCTGGGGCCTGCGTCAGCAGAACACCGTTTTCGCCGTCGGGCGCTCGATCGTCGACCGTGCCTCGCGGGTGGACATCGGCGCGCTGATGCTCGCCCACGGCGGGGGCGGTCACGAGGCTGCCGGCACCTGCCAGATCGCCAACGAGGATGCCGAGACGGTGCTCACCGGGCTGGTGGAGACGATCGCCGGCGCCGAGCGCGAGCCGGTCACGGCGTAGCCGGGCCGCGGGCGCGGTTGCGCTCAGGCGGGGCGGCATGCCACGCTTGATGGCGTGCCGGACCAATCACCGGGCGAGCAGCGCCCATCCCGGCCCCGATCGGGTCCCGGACGCTGGACGTCGTTCGTCGCCGAGCCGGGACCGCCCGAATCAGGCCCCGTGCGTGGCCTGCACGAGGACGGCCGCCCCCAGCACCGCCTGCGCGTCGAGCACGACGAACACACGCTGCTGATCCATCTCAGCGGCGAGGACGGCGACGGCTGGACCACCGTCGCCATCGATCGCCTCTCGCGGCGCTGGGCGGTGGCCCAGGAACGGCGCCAGATCGACGCGGCCACCGGCGCCTACGAGCAGCTCTACGGAGACTGAGCACCACGCCACGGCGGGAGTTCGGCGGAGCGCCTTGATCGAAGGGAGTACGCCGGTTAGCGTGCTGAGCCGTCAAAGGAGGATGAGGATGACCCGCATTGCCATCGTCGGATCCGGGGTCTCGGGTCTGCATCTCGGCCTGTTTCTGCAGCAGCACGACGTTCCCGTCACGATCTACACCGACAGGACGCCCGAGCAGATCGCGTCCGGCCGCCTGCCCAACACGGTCGCCCACCACCACCACACGCTCGAGCGCGAACGCGCGCTCGGCGTGCACCACTGGGACGCCGCCGACTACGGCTACGTCTGCCACCAGCACGCCATCACCGGCCTCCCGGAGCCGGTGCGCTTCCGCGGCGACTTCGATCACCCGTCCTCGGTGATCGACTACCGGCTGTATCTGCCGCGGCTGATGGCGGACTTCCAGGAGCGGGGCGGGGACATCGTCGTCGGCGCGGTCGACGCCACCATGGCCGAACGTCTCAGCGAGGGCCACGACCTCGTGGTCGTCGCCGGGGGCCGCGGCCTGGGCGCGATGTTCGCGCCGCGTGGCGACAAGTCTCCGTATGACCGCCCGCAGCGTCGGTTGTCGGCGGGGATCTACCACGGCGTGGCCTATTCGGAGCCCAAGGGTGTCGGCGTGCACCTGTCACTCGGCCACGGCGAGCTGCTCGAGCTGCCGATCACGTCGCGTGAGGGATTCGCCACCGCGCTGCTGTTCGAGAACATCCCGGGCGGCGACACCGAGGTTCTGGCCGACATCCGCTACGACGACGACCCCGCGCAGTTTCACCGCGTCGTGCTCGACAAGCTCCAGGCGCACTACCCGATGTGCTTCGAGCGGGTCGACCACGCGAGCTTCGGGCTCCAGGGCCCGGCGGACCTGCTGCAGGGAGCGCTCACGCCGGTTGTGCGCGAGGACTATGTGCGCCTGAGCAACGGCCGCTACGCCCTGGCCATGGGCGACGCCCACTGCGTCGTCGATCCGGTCAACGGCCAGGGGGCGAACTCCGCGTCGTTCTCGGCCTGGGTGATCGGCCACGCGATCCTCGAGGACTATGCGTTCGACGAGCGTTTCTGCCGGCGGGTCGCCCGCGAGCGCGAGCCGTTCGTCCACGGTGTCTCCGACTGGACGAACCTGATCCTCAACCCCGAGCCCCACGTCGTCGAGCTGCTCGGCGCGATGGCCCAGAGCAAGCCGCTGTGTGACGCCTACACCCAGAACTTCAATCACCCCGATCGTCAGTGGGACGCGCTCGCCACCCCCGAGCGGACGGCCGCGTTCATCGCCCGGTACGCGGCCGATCAGGCGGCGCCCGCCTGACGAGTTGTGACTACGGGGCCGGTCTCGTGCCCGTCTTCACGAGCTTGATCGTGCCCGAGCTCTCGGGGTGAAGGCTTCCGGGCGCGTAATCGAACACCCTGTGGGTTTTGAAGTTCATGACGAACACGTCGAGCAGCGCGTGGGTCTTGGTATCCAGCCACGCGACGTACAGCTCGTGGTTGCCGATCGGCATCGCTACGTAGTCCTCGACCGGGAACGTGCTGCCGACGAACGGCCCCTTGATCGGCACGCCGTGGACGGTGCTGTGCCTGTACGTCTGTTCGAAGGTGTTGCCGGCGTTGCGTCCCAGCGCGTACTGCGCGTCGATCACGTATCCCGCGAGGCTGAAGCGCTTGACGCCCGGATGTCCGCTCGCGGTGCTGGCGGTGCCGGCGGCCGGTGCTATGCGCGCCAGCGCGGTGCTCCCCCCGGTCGCCCAGGCGAGTATCGACCCGCTGGCCACCAGCGCGATGACCGCCAAGCGAAACCGGCTTGCTGAGTACATATGACCCTCTCTCCTCTGGACGTTGGCGGCGATCCTCAGCTGGACCGCATGCGCAACGCTACCGCCGGGTTCTGGCGTGGTGGCGACGCTCGGCTCAAGGCTGCACGGCGGGGGTGAAGATCCTGCGCTACCGGCACAGTGCCTGCGCGATCTGGGGGTTGGTCAGACCCTCGGCGGCCAGCTGGGCGACCCGGCGCTCGGTCGGCGTCAGCGAGTCGGGGCCGGACCCCAGCCGCTCGGCGAGGCCGGGCTCCGGTCGCGTTGAGCTCCAGGCGCGCGGCTTCGGCGACCGCGGATCAGGAGGGCGTGAGCGCGGCGGCCGGGTCGCCGGGGGTTGTGGTCGGGATGGCGACTGCGGTGTGATTACGTCCCCTGGCCTTGGCCTCGTAGAGCGCCCGGTCGGCGCGATGGAGAACCTGTTTGGGGGTTTCGCCGGGTTGGGCGGCCGCGACCCCGGCGCTGAAGGTCACGACACCGTGAGGCGTGTTCAGCGAATGGGGCAGGCTCTGGCCATGTAGCTCGCTGCGGTTGCGCTCGGCGAGTGCGAAGCCGGCGTTGAGGTCCTGGCCGCGGAGAACGAGCAGCAGTTCCTCGCCGCCGTAACGGTAGGCGCGGTCGGTCGCTCGCATCATCGTGTTGAGCATGTCGGCGACGCGGGCAAGTACGAGGTCGCCGGCGAGATGGCCATGGTCGTCGTTGTATTCCTTGAACCGGTCGAGGTCGATGAGGACGAGGCAGTAGCCGTGGCCGTAGCGCTTGTGGTGCGCCTCGAGGTCGTCGAGGTCCTCACGCAGGCGCAATCGGTTGGCCAGGCCGGTGAGCGGGTCGGTGCGCGACTGCTGGCGGAGCAGCGTGTTCGCCTCGCTGAGCTCCTGCTCGCGGGCGTGCAGTTGGGTGAAGAGCGCGGCCTGGTGGCGGCGGAGGATCATCGCGTGGGCGATGAGCGTCATTCCCATGATCCAGAGGCCGATGCTGAGGGCGAGATCTCTGCCGCTGCTGGTGCTGAACACCGTGCGCACGCCGGCGAGGATCACGAAGGTCAAGGCCGGCAACGCGCCGTCCCACAGCCGGCTGACGGGCTCGGCCCGCGGGCGCATGACCGCCGGGGCGCTGGCCCAGGCGCCGACTCCGATCAGGATCAGGCCGACACTCCACAGCGCGTCGAGGATGCCGGCGCCAACGACGTAGGTCGCGGTGAGCAGTTGCGGCGACCACAGAACGAACCCGGCCGCCTCCAGAGCCAGGCCGGCGAGCACCGCGATGAGTCCCCGGTTCTTGCGCAGATCAAGCCCGCCCGCGAGCACCGCCTGCATCATCACCAGCACGGCTGAGACCGAGAGGATCGGGTAGGCCAGCGCGGTGGTCTGGCCAGGACCGGAGAGTGGCGAGGCGTGAACGGAGCCCGCGAGCAGCGCGACGATGAGCGCGCCGGCGGCCACGATCAGGGGCGTCACCTCGAGCAGCGGCACGGCCAGGGAACGCGCCGGACCGCGGCACAGCCGATGAACACCCGCGGCCGCCGCGAGTCCGAAGGCCAGCCAGCAGATATCCGCGGGATTTGGCGACGGCGGAAACGACGTCACGCCGTAGGCATTCCAGAACAGCTGTCCCACCAGCCATGCCACACAACCTGCCAACAGCAGCGTCCAGCCGGAGCGGTCGCTGTCCGCGCTGCGGTGTCGTGCGCAGCCGACACCGACCACGGCCACGAGCGCGCTCACCGTCCATCCGCTGTTGGCACACCAGAGCTGAGCCTGACCACTGGTCAGGTACTCGCCGGCGACGCTGGCCGCGGCGATCAGCGACAGCACCAGCAGCACGATCCCCGCCCAGCGATTGCGGGTGGAGTGACGCGCGGCGTTCGGCGGGCCTGCGCGGACTCGGGACGACGTGGGCAAAAGCTCTTTCCTTGATGGCAGGCCTCGGACCCGCATCGACCAATGTGCCCGACGCCTTGAACGAGCCGGTCAGGACTTGCAACAATTGCTACATTCTTATCGTGGCAAACGTTGCAAGCAAAGGAGAACGCCCATGTTGGTGCGCGATGGCATGAACCCGATCGTCGTGACCGTCGGCCCCTCACACACGTTGCGCGAGGCCGCTCGCCGCATGACCCGGGGTGGCGTCGGCGCCGCCGTCGTGTTCGACCCGGACCTTCCGGCGCCGGCGATCATCACCGAGCGCGACATCCTGACCGTCGCCGGCGAGGACGGCGACCTCGACGCCGAGCTCGTGCGCGCGCATCTCACCGCGAACCTCGTCTATGCGTCAGCGGAGTGGTCGCTCGAGCGTGCCGCGGAGGCGATGACCGACGGCAAGTTCCGCCATGTGATCGTGATCGACGGGGCGGACGTGATCGGCATCATCTCGATGCGCGACATCGTGCGCTGCTGGGTCACCCACGGCTTCATGTCGTCGATCTCGGCGGCCGAGGAGCGCGCCGCCTGACGCCGGTTCGCGTCGCGTCCCGCGCGGGTAGTGCTCAGGCACGATGCCGCGCTCGATCTGCAACGGGACGATCACGTTCGGCTTGACGGTCATGCCGATCCAGGCCCACTCGGCGGTCGAGGACCAGTAGAGCCGCCGGTCGAACCGACGAGTGGCAACGACCCGCGTTCACATCGCCGCGTCCCTCGACGAGGTTTTCGCTGTCCTCGCCGACCCGGAAGCCTACGGCTACTGGGTCGTGGGCTCTGACACGATCCGTGACGCTGACGTGTCCTGGCCGGAGGTCGGGTCACGCTTTCACCACCGCGTGGGATTCGGGCTGCTCAAACTCAACGACCACACCGAGGTCCTCGAGGCCGATCCGCCAAACCGTCTGGTGCTGCGCGCCCGGACGCGGCCTCTGGCCACCGCTGAGATCAGGCTGATTCTGACTGCTCGCGGCCACGGCACCGAGGTGACGATGATCGAGAGGGCCGGCGATCCGCTCTCGCGTCTCGTGCTCAATCCCTTCACCGACCCTCTCGTTCATCTCCGCAACGTCGAGTCGCTCCGCCGTCTTCGGCGCATCACGGAGAGCCGAACATCGGGCTAGCCGTGCCGGCGCCGCCGAGGTCTCGCGTTGAGACCGGGGTCTTAGGAGTCAGATCGGTCCGGGTAAGGGTCCTTCACTGAGTCTCCGCCGCTGAGGGTGTCCCAGCTTCCGTTGCTGCAGCTCGGACACGGCGGTAGATGTTGAGTGGAATCGACGGTGAGCTCGTAGCGCGCAGGCGGTCCAGCGGAGCGGTCCGGGCCCCGCCTCGAGCCCGCGAGGCACGTGGGCGTCGCGCACCGGTCTCCCTTCGCTGGGCTGGTCGTCCTCGAGCCGGTCCGAGAGCGCACGTCATCACTCAGACCAAATGATTAGGCGCTGGGCCCGGCCCCGGAAACACTGGACGTATGAACGAAGACAGCAGGTTCAGGCCGGAAGACAGCCGCTCGGTAGCCGACGCGAATCTTCGCCGCAGTCGCGATCACGCCCGCATACGCCACGACGCTGCGGTCGTGGAAGCGGAGATACGCCGCATAAGCACCGCGCGCTGGTCGAGGGGCGACGGAGGAGATGCGGCGCGCGAGCGGTCCAGACTCCGCTCGGAGATCACGGTTGACCGGCCTGCCGCTTAGGCGGTCTTCGTACTGACACCGCTGTTTCCCCGCTGGTGTTTGCGGTGAGGATTTCCGGCGGCCCACATTCGTTCAAGCCAGGAGTCTTGTATGTCTCAGTCGGTCGGCGCGTTCATGCTGCAACGCCTCAGGGAGTGGGGGGTCCGGCGCATCTACGGTTATCCCGGGGATGGGATCAACGGTCTGCTCGGGGCGTTTCACGAGTTCGAGGGTGAGATCGAGTTCGTCCAGACCCGGCACGAGGAGATCGCCGCCTTCGCCGCCTGCGCGCACGCCAAGCTGACGGGCGAGGTCGGGGTGTGCATGGCGACCTCCGGGCCGGGCGCGATCCATCTGCTCAACGGGCTCTATGACGCCAAGCTCGATCACGCTCCGGTGGTGGCGATCGTCGGTCAGCAGGCCCGGATGTCGTTGGGCTCGAACTTTCAGCAGGAGGTCGACCTGACGAGCCTGTTCAAGGACGTCGCCAGCGAGTTCGTGCAGACCTGCATGGCTCCCCGAGCAGGCCGCGCATCTCATTGATCGCGCCATTCGGATCGCCAAGGCGACGCGGTCGGTCACCTGCGTCATCGTGCCCAACGACGTCCAGGAGGCCGAGTACTCCGAGCCGCCGCACGCCCATGGCGCCGTGCCTTCGTCGGTGGGATTCCTGGAGCCGGTGATTCGTCCGCGAGACGAGGATCTGCAGCGCGCCGCCGACGTCCTGAACGCCGGCCAGAAGGTGGCGATGCTGGTCGGGCAGGGTGTGCTGGGGGCCGAGGATCAGGTGGTGGAGATCGCCGAACTCCTGGGAGCGGGGATCGCCAAGGCGCTCAACGGACGCGCTGCCGTGCCGGACGATCTGCCGTTCGTGACCGGCCCGATCGGTCTGCTGGGTTCCAAGCCGACCTACGACATGATCGAAGCCTGCGACACACTGCTGATGGTCGGTTCGAGCTTTCCCTACTCGGAGTGGCTGCCCGAGGTCGGAAAGGCTCGGGGCGTACAGATCGACATCGACGGCCGGATGGTGGGGATCCGCTATCCGATGGAGGTCAACCTCGTCGGTGACAGCGCCGAGACGTTGCGCGCGCTCATCCCACTGCTGCGTCGGCGGGAGGACCGCTCGTTTCGCCAGGACATCGAGGAGGGCGTCGGCCGCTGGTGGGAGATCCTCGACGCCCAGGCGCACGAGCCGGCCAAGCCGCTCAACCCGCAGCTGCTGTTTCACGAGCTGAGCAAGCGGCTGCCCGACCGGGCGATTCTGACCAGCGACTCCGGCTCGGGAACCGACTGGTGGGCGCGTCACCTGCGGATGCGCACGGGGATGAAGAGCGCCCTGTCGGGCACCCTGGCGACGATGTGCCCGGCGGTGCCTTACGCGCTGGCCGCCAAGTTCGCCTATCCGGACCGTCCGGTGGTGGCGACGATCGGCGACGGTGCGATGCAGATGCTCGGCATCAACGCGCTGATCGACATCGCCCACTATCGCGACCGCTGGACAAACCAGCAGCTCGTGGTGCTGGTGCTGCACAACAATGACCTCAATCAGGTGACCTGGGAGCAGCGGGTGATGTCGGGCGATCCCAAGCTCGAGGTCTCCCAGAACCTGCCGGACTTCCCGTACGCGCGCTACGCCGAGCTGATCGGTCTCAAGGGGATCCGGGTCGACTCGCCCGAGGCCGTTGGTCCCGCCTGGGACGACGCGCTGGCCGCCGGCGGCCCGGTCGTCATCGAGGCGATCACCGATCCCGAGGTGCCACCGCTGCCGCCGCACATCCGCTTCGAGCAGGCCCAGAAGATGGCCCACGCCCTGCCCGGGGATCCGGCGCGTGGCGAGATCATTCGCCAGGCGCTCAAGGGCAAAGTCGACGAGCTGCTCAACCGCTGATTTGATGATGACCAAGGTGTGGGAGAACGTGACCGGCCCCCGACGGCGAATGCCGCGGTGGCTGTGGAACCTGCGCGCCGGCCGGATGCAGAAGACCCTCGCCGCCACGGTGGCGGTAAGCGGGGTTCCGCTCGGTTATGAGATGTATCTGGAGCATTACAAGGGCTCCTTCGGCGACATCTGGATGTGGAGCCCGATCATCACCAGCCCCTTGGTCAGCGCCGCGGGAGTAGCCGGCCTGCGCTCGCCGGCCGCGGCTCGCGTCGTCCTACCGGGAATCGGAGCGCTATACGTGCTCAACGGCGTCATCGGCACGTATACGCATCTGCGGGGCGTGGTCCGCAAGCCGGGCGGCCTGTCTGAGCCGACCTACAACCTGGTGATGGGGCCCCCGCTCCTTGCGCCGGGGTCGCTGATGCTCGTGGGTTCGATCGCCATGCTGGCCGGGATCGTCAGACGGGAGCGCTGAGGAGTGGCGCCGGACTTCGACCGGGGCGAGCAGCTCCCCAACCGCCGCGCCGGCCGAGAACCCGCCGACCCATATGAGCTGCCGCGCCAGCGGCGGGGACGCACGCCGCAGATGCACGGCCGCTATCCGGACTTCGACGTCCTCGAGCAGGCCGGGCATTGGGATGCCGTGACCCGCGAGATGGTGCTCGCCCGCGTTCAAGCGCCGCCGCCGATCCAGTTCTTCACGGCCCGCGAGGCGGCGACCCTGGGAGCGCTGTGCGACGTGCTCACCGCCCAGGACGCCGACCCGCGGATCCCGCTGATCAACTTCGTCGATGAGAAGTACGCCTCCGGTGAGCTTGACGGTTATCAGTACGACGACATGCCCGACGACCGCGAGGCGTGGCGCCTGGTCGCCCGCGGACTGGACGAGCAGGCGGCGCAGCGCTCGCGGGCGCCGTCGTTCGCCGCGGCCACGGCGGACGTCACTCACGCGATCGTCAGCGACTTCGCCGACGGTGAGCTGAGCGGCGACAGCTGGGAGCGGCTCGACGTCAAGCGCGCGTTCGGCCTGGTGATGCGCGTGACGCTGTCGTGCTTCTACTCCCATCCATGGGCGTGGAACGAGATCGGCTTCGGCGGCCCGGCCTACCCGCGTGGCTACAGCCGGTTCGGAAGCCCGGAGCTGCAGAACGCCGAGCGCGAAACCTGGGAGGGCCGGGAGGCGTTTGATCGCGATCCCGTGAGCGAACGCCGCGAGCAGCCGCCGACCCGATGAGCCTGCGCGGCAGCCTCATCAAGGGCGTCACCCGGATGCCCAAGGACAATGACTCCGCGTGGCTGCTTGATCCACACAAGCGCGGCCTGCAGAACCTTGATCGCATGCGGCGCTACGCCCCCAGCGAGACCGTCGACCTGGTGATCGTCGGCGCCGGCGCCGGCGGAATCACCCTCGCTCAACGACTCGCTCGCGTCGGCTGGCGCGTCGTGATCCTGGAGAAGGGGCCGCTGTGGGACCCCGATCGCGACTGGGTGTCTGACGAGAAGGGTGCCGGGCCGATCTACTGGACCGACAAGCGGATCATCTCGGGTACCGATCCGATCGAGATGGGCAAGAACAACTCCGGGGTGGGGGTTGGCGGATCGATGACGCACTTCGCGGGCTACGTTCCGCGGCTTCATCCCAGCGACTTCGAGGTCCACAGCCGCGATGGGGTGGCCGTCGACTGGCCGATCTCCTACGGGGATCTGAAGCCCTTCTTCGAGCGGGTCGAGCGTGAGCTGCCAGTCGCCGGTCAGGACTGGCCATGGGGCGATCCGCACACCTATCCGCACGCGCCACACCCGGTATCAGGCGCGGCCTCGGTCGCCTGGAGGGGTGCCGAGGATTGCGGCATCGAGATGCGGGTCGGTCCGGTGTCGATCACCAACGGGCGCTTCGGCAATCGCCCGCACTGCATCTATCGCGGCTTCTGTCTGCAGGGCTGCAAGGTCAACGCCAAGGCCAGCCCGTTGATCACGCACCTCCCCGACGCGATCGAGCATGGGGTGGAGGTCAGGGCCGGTTCGATGGCGATTCGCGTCGACGTCGATGAGGGCAGCGGTCGCTGCACCGGGGTGACCTACATCCAGGAGGGACGGGAGAGCTTTCAGTCCGCCGAGGCGGTGGCGGTCTGCGGGTACGCGATCGAGACGCCTCGCCTGCTGTTGCACTCGACCAGCCGCCGGCACCCTCGGGGCCTGGGCAACGCATCAGACCAAGTCGGCCGATATGTGATGGTGCAGGGGGCCACGCAGGTCGCGGGTCGGTTTCCGATGGATCTGCGGATGTACAAGGCGCCGCCTCCGGAGATCTCCAGCGAGCAGTTCTATGAGACCGACCCTGACCGCGGGTTCGCCCGCGGCTTCTCGATCCAGACGCTGTCGCCGCTGCCGATTGGGTGGGCCGAGCACGTGCAGGCCGGCGGTCACTGGGGCGCTGACCTGCGCGAGTACATGCGTGACTACAACCACTGGTCGATTATCGGGCTGCTCTGCGAGCTGCTGCCGCAGGCCGACAACCGGGTGACCCTCGCTGATGAAGCCGATCAGTTCGGGATGCCGATCGCGCATTTCGCGCACTCGCTAGGGGAGAACGACAGGCGCAATATCGCCTTTGCCACCAAGACGATCGAGACGATCTGGGAGCACGCCGGCGCGCAGGACACGCTGAAGATCGACCGCTACGCGCACCTCGTCGGCGGAGCCCGGATGGGGTTCGGACCCGACGACAGCGTCGTCGACGCCAACCACCGCGTGTGGGGCGTGCCCAACCTGTTCGTCGTCGACGGCAGCGTGCTGCCCACGCAGGGGGCCGCCAATCCGGCGTTGGCGATCATGGCCCTGGCGGATCGCTGTGCCGACCTGCTCGCGCGCAAGCGGGTCACGCGGGTCGATACGTGATGACGACCCTCACCACGACCGACGTGCCCATCTCCGGCGTCAGCGCGCGCGCCTACACGATCCCCACCGACGAACCCGAATCCGACGGCACCCTGAAATGGGATTCGACGACTTTGATCGTCGTCACCGCGCAGGCCGGCGGGGAGACCGGCCTGGGCTGGACCTACGGCCACGCCGCGCTGCGCCAGGTCATCGACAGCGATCTCGCCCGTGCCGTCAGCGGTCTTCCCGCCACCGACGTGCCTCGAGCCTGGGCGGCAATGGCCGCCGCGTTACGCAACAGCGGCCGGCCCGGAATGGGCTCGATGGCGATCGCCGCCGTCGACGTCGCGCTGTGGGATCTGAAGGCCAAGCTGCTCTCGCTTCCCCTGGCTACGCTGCTCGGGCGCTTTCACCAGAGCGTGCCGATCTACGGCAGCGGTGGCTTCACCTCCTACTCCGACAGCCGCCTGCGCACGCAGCTCGCCGATTGGGTTCAGCAGGGCATCACCATGGTCAAGATGAAGATCGGACGAGAACCCGCCCAGGATCCCGGCCGCGTCGCCGCGGCGCGCAGGGCGATCGGACCCGATGTTCGGCTGTTCGTCGATGCCAACGGCGCCTACCGGCCGGCGGAGGCGGTCGCCGTGGCCCACGAGCTCGCCGACTTCGAGATCAGCTGGTTCGAGGAGCCGGTCTCCTCCGAGGACCTGGAAGGTCTGCGGACGGTCCGCGAGCGGGTGCCGGCGGGAATGGCCGTCGCCGCCGGCGAGTACGGCGACGACCTGTCCTACTTTCAGCGCATGCTCGATGCCCGCGCCGTCGATGTCCTGCAGGCCGACGTCACGCGCTGCGGTGGGATCTCCGGCCTGCTGCGCGTCGACGCTCTGTGCCGGGCGCGCTCGCGGCCGCTGTCGCTGCACTGCTCCCCGACGATCCACGCCAATGTGGGAGTGGCGTTGGAGACGATCGTGCACGTGGAGTACTTCCATGACCACGTGCGCATCGAGGACATGCTCTTCGATGGTGCCGCCCTCGCGCGAGCCGGAGCGCTGTGGCCGAATGTCGACGTCTCTGGCATGGGTGTGGAGTTTCGCTGGAGCGACGCCGAGCGTTACGCGGCGTGAACGACCGATGCAATGTCCAGAGGAGGTGGCGCTTTGACTAGGCAAGCGAGTCCGGAAGTGGTGGTCGTGACCGGTGCGTCCGGGGGGGTGGGACGAGCGATCGCCCACGCGTTCGCCAAACGCGGAGCCCGTCTCGCGCTGGTGGCGCGGGGCGAGCCGGCGCTGCGCGACGTTGAGGGCGAGGTGCACGAGCTGGGGGGTGAGGCCCTCGTCCTGCCCACCGATGTGGCCGACGCCGAACAGGTGGAGGCGGCCGCCGTGGCCGCTGAGGGTCACTTCGGCCCGATCGACATCTGGATCAACGATGCGATGGCGACCGTGTTCGCCAAGGCGGTCGACACAGATCCTGCCGAGTTCAAGCGAGCCACCGAGGTGACCTATCTCGGCACCGTCTACGGCACGATGGCCGCGTTGCGACGGATGACCGCCCGCGATCACGGAAAGATCGTGCAGGTTGGCTCCGCGCTCTCCTACCGGGCGATTCCGCTGCAGGGCGCCTACTGCGGATCGAAGTTCGCGATCCGCGGCTTCACCGACTCGATCCGGACCGAGCTGCTGCACGACAAGAGCAAGGTGCGCATCACGATGGTCCAGCTGCCCGGCGTCAACACCACCCAGTTCAACTGGTGTCGTTCCAAGCTGCCCAAGCATCCCAAGCCGGTCCCCCCGATCTATCAGCCCGAGATCCCGGCGGAGGCCGTCTACTGGGCCGCGCACCATCACCGGCGAGAGCTGTGGGTGGGCTACAGCGCCGTGCAGGCGATCCTCGGCACCATGCTCGCGCCGAGTCTCGCCGACCGCTACCTGGCGCGCACCGCGTTCTCCGGCCAGCAGGTGCCGGACATGCCCGTCTCCGCCGATCGACCGGACAACCTGCTCTCTCCGTTGCCGCAGATGGCGGCCACGCACGGCATCTTCGACGACGAGGCCAAGACGTCCAGCCCCCAGCTGTGGCTGTCCAAGCATCGCCGGCTGCTGGCCGGCGTCGCCAGCGCCACCGCCGCCACCGCACTCGGCCTGGCCGCTCGGCGTGGTTGATCAACCGCCGCGCGGACAGCGCCGACGATGACCACGGCCGCTGACCCGGCTCGCCTCAGTCCGCCCCAGTCGCTACGTGAGTACGCGCTGCTGGCTGACGGTGAGCGCGGCGTGCTTGTGGGGCCGCGAGGCGATTATGCCTGGATGTGCTTTCCGCGCTGGGATTCCGACGCCTGCTTTGCCACGCTGATCGGAGGCCGTGGGACCTACGTGGTTACGCCGCAGGAGCGGTTCGTGTGGGGCGGCTTCTATGAGCTCGGACTGATCTGGCGCAGCCGCTGGATCACCGACGGCGGGGTCGTGGAGTGCCGCGAGGCCCTCGCCCTGCCCGGCGACGAGAACCGTGCCGTGATCCTGCGCCGCATCCTGGCGGTGCGCGGCGACGCGCGCGTCAACGTCGTGCTGGACCTGCGCTCGCACTTCGGCGCCCGCCAAGCGCGCTCGCTGCGGCGCACCGACGACGGCGTCTGGCGAGCCCGGCTCGGCGAGGCCACCGTCAGCTGGCACGGTGCACTCGAGGCCGAGGTCCACGACGACAGCGCGGCCGGCCAGCCCCTGGCGATGACCCTCGAGCTGGCAGAGGGACACAGCCACGACCTGGTGCTCGTCATGAGCCTCGACGGTGACGGGGAGTCGACGGTCGATGCCGACCGCGCCTGGTTGGGCACCGAGGCCGCCTGGCGCGATCGGCTTCCGGACCTGCAGAACACCGTGGCTGCCCGTGATGCACGCCACGCCTACGCGCTGCTCTCCGGACTGACCGGTGCCCGAGGCGGCATGGTGGCCGCCGCCACCATGTCGCTACCCGAGCGCGCCCGCGAGGGACGCAGCTACGACTACCGCTACGTGTGGATACGCGATCAATGCCTGGCGGGACAGGCGGTGGCCAAAGCCGGTCCCTATCGGCTGCTCGACGACGCCGTGCGGTTCGTCTGTGACCGGCTGCTCGCCGACGGATCACGGATGGTCCCCGCCTATACGATCGATGGAAGCCCGGTTCCCGGCGAGCGCAACCTCGGACTTCCCGGCTACCCGGGGGGGACCGACATCGCCGGCAACTGGGTCAACCAGCAGTTCCAGCTCGACGCGTTCGGCGAAGCGCTGCTCCTGTTCGCCGCCGCGGCCGAACACGATCACCTGGACGCCGACGGATGGCGAGCCGCCGAGGCGGCCATCGCCGCCATCGAGCAACGCTGGCACGAGCCCGACGCCGGCATCTGGGAGCTCGAGCCCGACAACTGGACCCACAGCCGCCTGATCTGTGTCGCCGGCCTGCGCGCGATCGCCACCCACCAGCCATCCGAGCGCGGCGCGCCGTGGGTGGCGCTGGCCGACGTCATCTCCGCCCAGACGGGCGCGGACTCTCTGCACCCGTCCGGTCGCTGGCAACGCTCACCGGGCGACCCCCGCGTTGACGCTTCCCTGTTGCTGCCCGTCATCCGAGGAGCCATCAGCGCTGACGATCCTCGCTCCCTCGCGACTCTCGTCGCCATCGAGCAGGAGCTCACCGAAGACGGCTACTGCTACCGCTTCCGACCTGATGAACGGCCGCTCGGCACGGCCGAGGGAGCATTCTTACTATGCGGATTCCTGATGGCGCTGGCCTATGCCCAGCGGGGCGACCGGGTGCGCGCCGCTCGCTGGTTTGAACGCACCCGCGCGGGCAGCGGCCCGCCGGGCCTCATGTCCGAGGAGTTCGACGTCGTTCAGCGCCAGCTGCGTGGCAACCTCCCGCAGGCATTCGTGCATGCCATGTTGCTGCAGTGCGCCGTGACCCAGCAAGATGGCATCTAGAGCGGCGAGGGGACGCGCCCCGAGTGCTGCTCGCCGCGCGCCCCTTGCTCCTTGGGATCGGGCCGTCATTCCGACGGCGTTCGCACGGGTGGGTCTGCTGAGGCGGGTTGTGGCTTGCCATCGGGTGGTAGGCGCTGCACGGCGCCGTCGGGAGTTCGCCGTACGACGGTGCCCTCCCAGCCGAGCAGGGGGTGAGCGTCGCTGCGTTGCAGGGCGCGGGCGGCGCTGCGGACGATGAAGAACACGGCGATCGGCAGGATCCAGACGCCCGCGCGCCAGAAATGGATCTGGGCGGTGTAGGAGATGTGCAGGCGGTAGAACAGTTGGTCGGTGGAGCCGACGGCGAAGATGATCACCACCCAGCTGAAGAAGGCGGCGCCGATGGCGGTGCGTGTCGGGTGATCGCGGGGGCGGTCGAGGAGGTCGTGGCGTTTGTCATCGTGGGTGAAGCGCCGTTCGAGGCTCGGCCAGGCAAAGAGCACGCCGAAGACGACCAGCGGAAAGAGGACGCCTCCCCAGAACGGGTTGGGGATGATCGTCCGTCGGGCGATGACGGGCTCGAAGTTGGGCATCAGCCGCAGTGCGCCGATCAGCCAGCCGATGTACCAGTCGGGCTGAGCGCCGTTCTCGGAGAGGTAGGGGTGAAATGGTCCCCATTGCCAGATCGGGTTGATCTGGATCATGCCGCCCATCAAGAAGAGCACTGAGGCGACGGCGAAGAGCAGCCCGATCGAGCGCAGGGCGTAGGCGGGCCACATCGGGGTGCCGACGACGTTTCGCTCCGTGCGTCCCGGGCCGGGGAACTGCGAGTGGTGCTGGCGCATGATCATCGCGAGGTGGATGCTGATCAGCACGCCCAGGATCGCGGGGATGAGCAGGACGTGGACGATCTCCAGGCGGGAGAAGAAGCTGTCGGTCCCCGGGAACTGGCCGCCCCAGATGGTGCTCGCCATCTGCCCGCCGATCAGCGGAACCGAGAGCGCCACGCCGTTGGCGATGGCGAGACCCATGCCGGAGAGGAGGTCATCGACGAGTGAGTAGCCGGCGAAGCCCTCGAGGATCGCCAGCATCAGCATGATCAGCCCGATGTAGTAGTTGAAGTCGCGGGGCTTGCGGTAGGCGCCGGTGAAGAAGATCCGCACGAGGTGGCAGACGATCGAGGCGATGAACACGTCGGCCGCCCAGTGGTGGACCTGGCGCAGCAGCAATCCCGCGGGAACGTTGAAGGTGAGGTCGAGCACCGAGCGGTAGGCCTCGGACATCTCCTGGTTGCGCAGCAGGGTGTAGGCGCCGTGGTAGGTGACCTGCGAGTCGCTCGGGATGTAGTAGAGCGTCAAGAAGATCCCGGTGCCGACCAGCACGAGGAACGAGTACAGAGCGATCTCCCCGAGCAGGAACGACCAGTGATCGGGGAACACGTAGCGCAACAGGAACTTGTACAGGGGTGCCCCACCGAGTCGTTGCTCGACCGAGCGCACGCCGCGTTCAAAGCGCCGGTGCAGGTAGCGTCCGATCAGGCTCATGTGCGCCGGCCGCCCCACCACGACGGGCCGATGTCCTCGTCGAACTGACCCGCCGCGCGCAGGTTCCCGTCGATGTCGATCATCAGCGGCAGCTGCGGCAGGGGTCGTCCGGCGGGGCCGAAGATCACCTGGCCGCCATCGCCGGGGGTGAACGAGGAGTAGTGACAGGGGCAGGTGAAGGCCGGTGCGGCGCTCGTCGGCTCATAGGTCGGATAGCGGTAGAGCGAGATCGCGCACCCGGCGTGGGGACAGATCTTGGAGAAGGCCATGATCCCGTCGGGGGTCCAGGTGCGGCGCGACTGCGGGAGGTCGATCATGTGCGGGGTGAGCCGGACGACGAGCAACCCGGCGCCGAAGCTCTCCGGGCTCTCACCTTCCGGCAGCGCGGTGTAGAACGAGCCGATCTGGATGTCGGCGGCGGCGTAGGGCCGGCCGGTATCGTCGATCAGGCGGATGCCGCGCTTCCACGGCGAGGCGTGCTCGGCGCGGGCAGGCGGCCCCAGCGAGGCCAGCGGCGCTGCGGCAGCACCGAGAACGGCCACGCCGGCGAGGCCGCCGGCGCCGGTGAGGAGCACGCGCCGGGAGATCCCATCGCCACCGGTCTCGATGATCTCGATCACCTCCTCCACCTGCGGCTCCTCGAGCAGTTCGTCGCGTTGCTCCACGCTCGTCTCCTGGGGCACGACCAGCTTGCCGGCGATGATCGCGGCTGCGGCGAGCATCGCCAGCGCACCGCCCATGGCCAGACCGAGGAGTTGCGTGTCGGTCTCCAACACGACGTAGAAGACCAGGAAGGCAAAGCCGCACACGGCGGCCAGCAGGAGCGCAGCGGCGACGATCGTCTCGGCGCGGCGATCGGCGGGCACGGTGCGCTCGCGAGGGATCGCTGTCCTCAGTGGGCCGTTCGGTGGCGGTGGACGCCGGCACCAGCTCGGAGGGTCGTTCACGGCCGCGCAGCGTCCGCCAGGCGGTCCGGACGGCGATCAGCAGCCCGAGGATCGAGGCAAGGCGAGATTTCATCGTGGTGCTCCTTCGGCGCGCTCACCGATCAGGCGGGCGACGATCAGCATCGCCAGCACCGCGATGAACCACGCAGCCATGCCCTCGGGGATCGGTCCGATGTTGCCGATGCCCCAACCGCCGGGGTTGTCGGGGTGACGCGTCCAGGCGACGTAGCGGGCGATCGAGTCCAGCTCGTGCTGATTGATCTGGTAGGAGTCGAAGTGGGGCATCAGGTATGGGCCCATCCGCACCGCCTCGGCGACCTGCTGCGCCGTCGCACTTTGAAGGTTGGGGACGAACGCGCCCAAGGTGAGACCGCCGCGGGCGACGATCTGGTGACAGCCGGCACAGTTCGCGGTGAACTGATGCAAACCGATCGCGAGATCACCGGCGGCGGGGTCGGCGGCGGGCGCCGGGGGGCCGCCCCCGATCGCCGTGACGAAGGCGATGAGTGCGTTGATCTGTCGGCGGTTGTAAGCGGGGCGCGCGCGCTCGGGCTCGTCGCGGGGGTTCTGCAGCGGCATCCGGCCGGTGGACAGGTAGAAGTCCACCGGTCCGGCCCCGACCCCGGACAGGGCCGGCCCCATCCCCGTCCGGCCCTCCAGCAGCATGCCGTGGCACGACGAGCAGCCGTTCTCATACAGCGAGCGGCCCTCGTCGACCAACGCCGGCGAGGTCGGAAACCGCGTCGTGCGGTCGCCCCTGACCGGAACCTCCGGGGACTTGGCCGGCGCGTTCGGCGACCCGTCAAGCGGGCCGCCCGTGGGATTTCCGGCTCCGGAGGACGCTGGGGTGGCGATGCCCACGAGCGCGATCGTGGCCAGCACCACCGCCAAGGTCCACCGGATCCAGCGTGGGGTTCGCCCCCGGCGCGTCAGCCATCGTCGCAGTGCGCGTCCGACGAGCGACATCAACGCTCGCGAGCTCCATCGGCGACAGCCGAGTCGGCCAGTCGCTCGCGGACCTGGAGCCGGCGTTCCTCCTCGATCAGCGCGGCCATCGCCTGCCACAGCCCGCAGACCACCATCAGCGAGCTTCCCAGCACCCACATGATCGCGCCGGCCTGCTGCTGATCGGCGATCGCCGAGATCCCCAGGGCCCGCGCCGGCCCGGCATACCCGGAGTACACGAGGGCCATCTCACGATCCAGGTAGCCGCCCAGCAGTGTCATCGGAAGCATCGCCACGATCACGTAGGCCAGACGGGCGAATCCGTTCAGCCGCCAGGCGGGGAACGGGTCACCGTCGAGGATCGGCCACCACATCAACGCACCGGCACTGAGATAAAGCACGTGCTCGGCGTCGTGCAGGGTCCCATGTCGCAGGGTCGCGTCATAGAACGCGGACAGATGCGTGAGGCAGACGGTCAGCCAGAAGACCGCCAGGCAGGTGGCCGGGTGGGTGAGCGGCCGAAGCCTGCGCAGCCGCCGCGCCAGCGCCGGACGCCCGCCGGGCCGTGTGCTGCGCAGCAGCAGGATCCCGGGCCGGCCGGCCAGGAGCAGCAGCGGAGCGAGCTCGAGCAGCAGCAGGTGCTGGACCATGTGGTCTGACAGCAGCCGATCGTCGAAGGCCCCAATACCGGACTGCAGCGCGACGAGCACGCAAACGATGCCCGCCAGGAACGCGATGGTCCGCAGCCACGGCCAGCCGCGGCTCACCCGACGGGTGGCCGCCAGGTAGAGCCCCGCCCCCAGCGCAGCGAGCACGTCGAGGCTCCACAGCGGCTGCCACCCTCGCCCCACCAGGGCCAGCAGCTGAGACGCCTTCACGTCCGCTCCTGCCAGGCGCGGCGCGCGCGGCGCTCGTCGCGCAGCTCGCGGGTCACCTGCCCGAGCGACGCGATGACCACGCCGGCTCCGAAGTAGACCAGGAAGCGACCGAAGACCAGCCCGAACATCAATGCCGCGAAACCCACCGCCACCATGACGGCCCCCAGGCTGGATGTGGGCACCGCCTCGGGATCGCCCGACGCCGCGGGCGCGCCGCGGCGCAGCGCCTCCCCGCGGCTGGCCACACCGAACGCGATTGCGCTCAGGAACACGACCCCGGCGGCGAAACCGAACAACGCCACCTGGATCGTGTCGCTCGTCCAGACAGCGTTGACGACCAGCAACACCACCAGCAGCAGACCCCAGGCAAACAGGGGTATCGACCCGCCTCTCACGCCGAGGCTCCCACCGATGAGGGCTCACGGTCCTCGGCGGCCTCGTGCAGATCGAGCAGGGGCGCGTAGGAGCGGATCGGCGGCAGCGCCCGCTCGAAGTTCAGCGGCGGCGGGGGCGATGAGGTCGCCCATTCCAGCGTGTGCGCGTCCCACGGGTCATCGCCAGCCGGCACCCGCTGTCGAAGTGAGACGACGACGTTGACGAGGAACAGCACGATCCCCACGGCGATGATCCCGGCGCCGGCGGTCTCGATCCGGTTCAGGGTGGCCCAGCCGGGATGCTGTCCGTAGCGGGAGATGCGGCGCGGCATCCCGTCCTGGCCGAGCAGGAACATCGGGAAGAAGGTGGCGTTGGTGCCGACGACCATCACCGCCAACTGGATCTTTCCCAGCCGCTCGCGCAGCATCGCGCCCGTGACCTTGGGAAACCAGTGAAAGACCCCGGCGAAGAACCCGAACACGCTCCCGGCGAACAGCGTGTAGTGGAAATGCGCGATCACCATGTAGGAGTTGTTGGCGTGGTAGTCGAGGACCGGGGACGCCACGAAGATGCCGCTCAGCCCGCCGATGAGAAACTGCAAAAAGAACCCGAGGGCGAACAGCATCGAGCAGCGCAGAACGAGCGCGCCGCCGATCAGCGTGCCGATCATGTCGAAGTACTCGATGCCGGCAGGCACGATCAGCGCCGTCGAGGTCGCCGCGAAGTACTGGTTGGTCACCCCGCCGGTCGTGAACATGTGGTGCGCCCAGACGCTCATCGACAGCGCCGCGAAGGCCATGATCGAGGCGACGAACGCCTTGTAGCCGAACCACCGCTTGCGCGCTCCCACGGCGATCGCCTCGGCGGCGGCGCCCAGGTAGGGGAAGAACATCACATAGACGACGGGATGCCCGAAGAACCAGAACAGGTCCTGGTAGTCGATCGCGCCGCTGAAACCGGTGTAGATGTGCGCGGTCGTCGTGCGATCGATGTACAGCAGCGTCATCGCCACGATCAGCGCCGGGAACGCGCCCACCACCATGAGCACGGTGACGAGGCTCGTCCACGTGAACACCGGCATGCGCAGCAGGGCCATGCCGGGCGCGCGCCGGCGGACGATGGTCGCCAGCAGGCAGGCCGCCATGATCAGCGTTCCGACGGCCGCCAGGATGACGCCCAGCACCCAGAGGTCCTGACCCACCCCCGGGGTGTTAGAGGAGTCAGACAGGGGGACGTAGGAGAACCAGCCGTCGCGTCCAGCCCCGTCGCTGGTCAGCCAGCCAGACTGCATGATGATCCCACCGGCCAGCCAGATCCAGAACCCGGCGAGCGCGGCGCGCGCACCGGAGATGGAGACGGCGCCGATCTGCAACGGGACGAGGTACATCCCCAGCGCAATCGCCATCGGCGTGACGAACAGGTAGATCATCGTCGAGCCGTGCATCGTGAACAGCTCGCTGTAGGCGTTGTCAGACACGACGTGGCCGTTGGGCGAGGCGAGTTGCGAGCGCATGATCAGCGCGAACACGCCGCCGACCAAAAAGAACGCGAATGACGCCATTCCCAGGTTGATCCCGATCCGCTTGTGATCTGTGCTCGTCAGCGCGCCGATCCAGCCCGCCGAGCGCGTCGGCGACGAGCGCAGCGGTGGAGCCTGCACCGTCACGAGCTCACCGCGGTGGCATTTATCTGCACCCAGCGGCGAAAGGCGGCCGGTGAGAGCGCCCGGACGTTGAAGACCATGTCGGCGTGTCGCAGGCCGCAGAACTCCGCACACTGCCCGGGAAACAGCCCCGCCCGCGTGAACGTGAGCGTGACGTGCTCGACCGTACCGGGGATGAGATCGCGCTTGAAGCGCACCTCGGGAACCCAGAGCGCGTGGATCACGTCTTGGGAGGCGAGGTTAAAGCGGATCGCCTCATCGACGGGGACGACCAGCGCCTGGCGCCCAACAGTTCCGCTGCGCACGACGATCCCGTCCCCGCGATAGCGAAACTCCCATTCCCACTTAGCGGCCGTGACATCCACGGTGACCGCCGGGCGTTCGTGGTTGGCGACGGTGTCGACCTTGTGCTCGGCGGTCAGCGTCAGATAGATGAGAAAGGACGCGGTGAGCACGAGCAGACCGGCGTAGCTGATCTCCAGGCGGTTGCTCTCCGACCACCGCGCCGGCCGCGCGCGACGCCGGTAGCGCAGCACCGAGGCCAGCACGACGATCACGATGAGGGCGAACACCCCGGCCGCGATCGGCACGTAGATCGCGAACAAGTGGTCGTACTGCCCACGCGTACTAACAGGCGCGTTCTCGATCATGGCTACGCCACCACGACCGTTCGATACCCGCTCACAGGTCGCGTAAAGATCTGATGTCAGCGGGGAGACCGTCGGGACGCCGGATGACGCGTGGCCAAACACCCACCACGCGTGACGAAACCCCGCCGGCAGCGACGGCTGGTTACCGAGGTCAGACCTGGGTAGCGCCGCAGAGTGAGCGCCCCGCTCTCGCATCATCCGCACCCACACCTGCGCGAGCGGCCCCTAGCGGATACCGGGCAGCGACACGTGGAGATTCGCCGGCGGGTGATCGAGCCGCACCTGATCGATGACGCTCTTCGGGCGCTGCACCTCGACCTTCTGGAGCGCGGCGCCCCCGCCCCCGAGCTCGGAGCGTGGCTGTGGAGCGCGCACTGGTTTCCGCACCTCGTCTACGACCCCCGGATTCTGGCGCTGGCCGAGGCGTTGCCCGCCGACTGGCGCACGGGCGAACGATGTGACCCCCAGATCCTGCTGCAGTTCCCGCACGTCGGCCCCGAGCCGGAGATCACCTTTCACGTCGATCAGGAGCCCGCCTGGGCGGACGGCCGCCCCTATCGGCGGATCGTCGGTGTCCCGTTGTCGCGCTGGAAGCCGGCCAACGGGGGCTTGTTGGTCAGGCCGAGCGATCGGACTCTCGCCGTGGAGCTCGATCCCGGCGACGCGGTGATGATGGATCCAGGGACGCTGCACACGGGCGGCATCAACACGACGGGGTCGATCCGCTACGGGGTCTACTTCCGCTGGCTAGAAGAGCGCGCGCCGGGCTCAGGACAGCCGCAGGGCTGAGCGAAGCTCCGCCTCCCGCAGGCCGGCCGTGGGGTGCTCGTCGGGAGCCGGCTCGCAGATGTAGAGCTCGTGGCCGGGGGTGGCCGTCACCCGCAGGCCGGCCGAGCGCAGCATCGCCTGAACGCAGGCGTCGTCGGGCGCCCACCAGTTGGTGGGATCGCCGGCCAGGGAGTGCTCGATGAAGGCGGCTCGGGGCCATCCCGGCTCGGTGAGGCGATCGCGGGCCGAGAAGGGCAGGTCGGCCGGAGGCTCAAGCGGTTCGTCGCCCGGCATGGTGAGCGTCTGAAAGACCATCTGCCGCTTGACCGCGCGGGCCACCAGGTCGAGCGCCAGCTGCGGATAGCGCAGGTGATAGAGCACGCCGAGAAACAGGACGAGATCGAAGCGCTCGGTCACGTCGACGAGGTCGTAGATCGCCATCGCCCGGAACTCGACGCGCTCCTCGGGATCGAGCCACTGCGCGGCCCAGCGGCCCTGTCGCAGATAGTGCTCGTCGGAGTCGATGGCGAGCACCTCGGCGCCGCGCTGCGCCAGCTGGAAGCTGTGGTACCCCGCGTTGCAGCCGATATCCAGGGCGCGCGTCCCGCGCAGGTCGGCCGGGATCGCACCGGCGAACTGCTCCCACTTGAAGGCGGGGAAGTCGCCCAGCGGATGGTCGGCGGCCGTCTGATAGCCGCCGGGAAGGTGGAGGTTGTGAAACCACGGGCCGAGCTCGTCGATCATCCGCTCGCAGTCGTCGGCACTCGCGCGGGTGCTGCGCGGAGACTGCAGGCTCATATTGCCTCGGCGCGCGGGCGCCCCACCGCCACTTCACGCTCGAGCAGGGTCACCCGCTGGGCGGCGGTGTGCTCGCGCAGCACCCGCTCGCGGGCCCGGTGGCCGATCGCGGCGCGGCGGGACTCGTCGACCTCGTCAAGGATCCGCACCACCCCGTCGCTGTCGTGCGCGATGAGGATCTCCTCGCCGGGCACGAACACCTCGTCGAGGCCGGGCCAGTCGTCAGAGATGACCGGTACGCCACAGGCGGCGGCCTCGAACAGCCGGACGCTGGGCGAGAAGCCCGCGCGGCGCATCTGGGCCCGGGTGACGTTGAGCGTGAAACGCTGGTCGGCGTAGAACTCCGGATGGGCCGGCGGCGGCAGGTGATCGATGCGCGTCACGTTGTCGGGCCACTGGATCGCCGACGGGTAGCTGGAGCCGGCGACGGCGAAGCGACGCGCGGGACGACGGCGGGCCACCGCCACCAACAGCTCATCGACCGCTGGCTGGCGGTCCTCGCTGTAGGTGCCGAGGTAACCGATCTCCAGGCGCGGCGTGCCCGACGTCGGCCGATAGGTCTCGGGATCGACCAGGCAGTAGAACTGCAGGGCCCGGCGGGCTCCGTAGCGCTCGCTCAGCACGTCGAGCGTCGGACCCCCGGTGAACGACAGGTAGAGGTCGAACTCGCGCACCTGCTCGGCCCCCAGGTACTCCCGATCGCCATCGGCCAGCTTCTGCAGTGTGATCGGGGTGTCGATGTCGTAGAAGGCGACCGCGCCGCGGGCGGCGCCCAGCGCCCAGTCGGCGACCGCCGCGCCCTCGGGAACGTAGGAGCCGAGGATCACCAGGTCGGCGGCGGCGAGCGCGCCGGTTGCCTGGCGCCGCAGCTGCTCAAGACTGTGGTACAGACACAGCCGGCCGCCGGGCAACTGGGGCAGGTCGCGCTGTGAGGCGTACCAGGGCACGTCGCGCTCGCAGAACACCACCTCGTGTCCGCGACGGTGAAGCTCGGCGACAAGTGCCCGGTAGTTGGTGGCGTGTCCGTTGCCCCACGAGGACGTGATCGACAGGCCGATGAAGACGACCTTCATGGCGTACCCACCGCGCGCTCGCCGGCGATGATCCCCTCCACCTGCTCGGCGCGCTGGGCGTAGGTGTGCTCGGCGAGCATCCGCTCGCGCGCGGCCGCACCGATCGCCGCTGCCCGTGCCGGATCGAGGTCCTCGATGAGCGCTGCCACCTCCGTGCCGTCGGTCGCGGTCAACACCTCGACGCCCGGAGTCAGGAACTCCTCGATGCCCTCCCACGCGTCGCTGATCAGACAGGCACCCGCGCCCGCGACCTCGAATACCCGTGTCGGCGGCGAGAAGCCATTGGCCGCCATGCTCTCACGGGTGACGTTGAGCACGGCACGGGCGCTGCAGTTGACGGCGTTGTGCTCGCCGGGGGAGACGTGACCGAGGTAGCGCAGGTTGGCGTGGTCGACCTGATCGGCCCAGCCGTTGCCACCGAGCAGGAAGCGCTGTCGCGGTGCGCGGCGGACGGCGCCGAAGAACAGCTCCCGCACGCGGCTCTCCCGATCCGGGAGGCGGTTGCCGAGAAACGCCAGGTCGCACGCCAGCTCCGGGGACGGCGCCACGGGATGATGGGTCGCGGGATCCAGCGCGTTGTAGACCGGTTCGCAATGGCGGGCGCCCAGCGCGCGATATCGCCGCACCACCGGGTCGCCGCCACCGTAGGTGAGCACCATGTCATAGCTCGGCACGAGCTCTCGCAGGCGGTCCAGCTCGCCGCTCTCCATGGCCCGCAGGGTGGCGGGCGCGTCGACATCCCAGAAGATCCGCAACGCGTCGCCACGGGCGGCGACCGCCGCCTCCAGCACGTCGTCGTACACGCCCACGCCGCTCGTCTTGACGATCACCTCACAGTCGCGGGCCCGGTCGACGACCGCGCGCACGGCGGCCGGGTCGCTGGGCTCATAGATGACGACGCGTGCCCAATCGGGATCGGCGATGTCGCGATGCTCCTGGCGGTCATATGCCCGCGGCTCGTAGAAGGTCACGTGGTGGCCGCGGTCGTGCAGCGCCCTGATCAGGCCGCGATAGTACGTGCAGGCGCCGTTCCAGTAGGCCGAGACGAGGCTCGAGCCGAAGAACGCGAAGCTGACCGCGGGCTCGCTCATGCCCGGGCCGTTCGGGGTTGCGGGAGGGCGCCGTTGTCCAGCGAGGCGTGGATCGCCAGCAGCTCGTCGACGCGGTGGGCGCACGTGTGCCGCGCGCGGATCGTCGCCAGCCCGCGCTGGGCGAGCGACTGCGCCCGCGCGTGGTCGCTGAGCAGCGAGGAGATGGCGGTCGTCATCTCGGCGCCGCTGCTTGCCGTCAGGTAATCCTCGCCGGGAGTGAACAGGCCTTCGGCGTCCTTCCACGGCGAGCAGATCAGCGGGATCCCGCAGGCCAGCGCCTCGAACACCCGGATCGTCGGAATTCCCCGCAGCGCCTCGACGTAGGGCCGGCGCGGCACATGGATCGTCAGGCGATGTTGGGCGAAGGTCGCCGGCACCCGGGCGTTGGCCAGCCAGCCGCGGTAGCGCAGGCCCGAGCGGTGGATCGCCAGCCGCGCGCGCCACGGATAGCGGACCCCATGGATCGATCCGGAGAGCCGCAGACGCCGGGCGGGAGCGAGGAGGAACTCGCGCAACTCCCGGCTTCGCTCGTCGTCGCCCCAGTTGCCCACCCACACCAGATCCTGCCGGGAGGCCGGTACGGGCGCGGGTGTGAAGACGCGGGTATCGGCGGCCTCGTGCCAGGTCCACGCCCGGGCCGCCCATTGGCGGTCACGGTAGATCTGCGTGATGACCTCGCCGAAGGCGAGCACGCCGTCATAGGCCGACAGGTCGAACCGCGCCATCTCGGCGGGAGCGGTGGCGGCGCGGTGATGGGTGTCGTGAAAGAGCAGCGTGTAGCCGCCGACGCGTGCGCGATGGCGCCCGATGCGCGCCACCAGCCCGGGCTCGTTCCACTCGTGCACGAGCACGAGATCGGCATGGTCGAGAACGGCGTCGAGGTCGAGCTGCGCCGGGTCGTACTCGGTGCTGGAGAGCTCCGGAAACCGGTCGGCGAAGTCCCGTTCGGCCCCCGCGCCCTGACCTCTCACGAGGTTCGTCCGGCTCCATCCGCCGCGCGGTTCATAGACCGCCACCTCGTGTCCGCGCTCCAGGAGCTCCCGCGTCACCCCGCGCAGGAAATGAGCGTTGCCGTGGTTCCAGTCCGAGACGAGCGAGTGACAGAAGATCACGACCTTCATCACGCCATCACCTGCCGGCCGCCCGCGGCGACGGTGGCGTAGAGGCGCCGGTAGGCGCGGGCCATGGCCGGTCGCGCGTAGTTGCGCACGGCGCGGCGCTGAGCACGCTGTCCGAGCGCTGCGGCGGCCGGGAGGTCATCGAGCAATGTCCGCAGGACGGAGGCCAGCTGCTCGGGATCATCGGGGGAGACGAACAGCGCGTCGGGCTCCCACAGCTCCCGCAGCGATGGGATGTCGCCGAGCACGAGTGCGCAACGGTCGCGCGCGGCCTCGAGGACCGCGAGGCCGAACGGCTCGTAGCGCGCCGGGGCGGCGAACACGGCGGCATCTCGGCGCAGATGCCCCAGTGACCGCGCGCTCAGTGCCCCGAGCATCTCCAGACCGCCCACCTCGGCGCGCCTCCCGCCCTCACCGGCGACCCGCACGCTCCCCGGCGGCAGACCGACCGACGCTCCGGCGAGCAGAGCCAGGTTCTTGCCGGCATCCCACAGCCGCCCGGCGGCCACCGCGAACGGCCGCTTGACCACGTCGGCGGACGCCGGCGGCACGGCGCTGCCGTTGGGGATCACCACCCCCGGGTCCGACCGGCGGCCGTAGTGGCGCACCACCGCGTCGAGCATGGCGCGCGACGGGGCGACCACGGCGTCGGCGGCGCTCAATCCGTCGCGCACCCAGCGGCGGTACCGGGTCCACGCCGGTGGCGGCGCCACGCCGTGCACCGCCTCCCACCAGGAGAACACGCAGGAGTGAGCGGCGACGACGACCGGCGCTCGCCAGTCCAGAGCCGCGTGGCCGTAGGCATTGAGCTGGACGACATCCGGACGCTCCTCGGCCTCGATCTCCAGCAACAGCTCCCCGGCCGTGTTCAGGTCGCTCCACGGGTCGTCCATCCACTCGAGCGCCAGCTCGCTCTCGTGCCAGCCGGCCACGCCCGCCGTCGCGATCCGCCGGCGCTGCTCGGCGCTGGCCCGTCGCCCGAAGGTGACGAGCACCACCTCGTCGCCGGTCTGCGCCAGCTCGGTGACCAGGTCAACCGCGTAGGTGAAGACGCCGCCGACGGTATCGGCGGTCATCAGCAGCTTCATCGGGCGGCCCCGTAGATTTCGTCGAGCACTCCGGCCAGCGTCACGAGCTCGTCGGCCGCCGCGGCGTCGAAGCGGTTGGCCGTGGCCAGGCGCTGCGCCCAGGCAGAGATGCCCCGCGCCCCCCAGTCCTCCCCGGGCGCCGTCAGCACCTCGGCCGTCGTGCCGGTGAAGCGCTCGGCCACGAAGTCGTAGAAGGAGCCGTCCCGGTTGCGCATCGAGACCGCGCCCTCGGTGCCGTACAGGGTGCACTCGAACACGCAGTCGCGCCCGGCCGGGAGAAACCACGAGCACGCCAGGCGCACGGTCGCTCCGCAAGACGCGTCCAGCTGGGCGACGGCGAAGTCCTCCACCTCGTCGGCCTGCGAGCTCACCGGAACCCCGCCTGCCCGCAACCGGGCCGAGACCACCGCGGCTCCGGCGGAGTCCGTCAGCCACAGGGCGAGGTCGATGAGGTGGGTGCCGAGATCGACGAGACATCCCCCGCCGGAAAGGCGGCGCTGCCTGAACCACGGCTTGTCGGGACCGTAGGCGTTGTGGAACACGAGCTCGACGGCGGACACGCTCCCCAGCTCGCCTCCGGCGACGACGTCGCGCAGAGCGCCGGCGGCATCGGTGTGGCGGTAGCAGAGATCCACGCCGAGCAGCCGGTCCGCTTGACGGGCTGCGGCGATCACCTGTGCGGTCTCCGCTCGCGTCCGGGCCAACGGCTTCTGGCAGTAGACGGCAACGCCGTGCTCCAGCGCGGAGATCGCCTGGGCGGCATGCAGGGCACTCGGGGTGGCGATGACGATCCCGTCGAGCTCGAGCGCCAGCAGCGACTCGAGATCGGCCACGACCTCGACGTGCGCCAGCGTCGATGTCACCGCCGCCCGGGCCGCCGGATCGGGGTCCGCCGCCGCCACGACGTCAGCCACGCCGCCCGCGGCCAGGGACTGCATCCGGCTGCGCCCGATCCAGCCGACGCCGAGAAAGCCGATCCGCGGCCGGCGCAGGTCGCCGGGTCCCGACGCCGTCGCCGCGGAGATCACAACGCTCACTCAGATCACCAGGGCCTTGAGAAAGGCCTGCGGCCGGTCGCGCATCAGCGCAAAGGCATCGCCCAGCCGCGCGAGCGGAACCTCGTGGCTGTAGAGCGGGCGGGGGTCGATCCGTCCGTCGGCGACGAGCTGCGTGGCCCGGCGCAGGCCCCGCATGTAGACGTCCGGATCACGTTCGTGGGCATTGATGACGTCCAGCCCGCGCCAGTTCCACAGCTGCATGTCGACCTGCCGAGGGCCATCCTGATGAAAGCCGGCGATCACCAGCCGTCCGCGTTCGCGGGTCAGAGGGCCGCACAGATCGAGGGTCGCCTGCGCTCCGGCCGCCTCGATGACCACGTCGCATCCGGCGCCGTCGGTCAGGTCCTCGACGCGGGTCAGGGTGCGGTCGTCGAGCGGGAGCTGATCATGGGCGCCCATGTGCTGGGCGGCCTCGCGGGCGGTGGGGCGGCGGGAGATGGCAATCACCCGAGCGCCCGCCGAGGCGGCGAGGGCGACCAGCAGCCCGCCGAGGAAGCCGACGCCCACCACCGCCACCGTGTCGCCGGCGGCGACCCCCGCCCGCTCGAAGGCGTTCACCGCGCACGCCAGCGGCTCGCCGGGGAACGCCTGGTCGTCGAGCCGGGATGGGAGCACCACGGCGCGATCGGCGGCCACGACGTCGTACTGCGCATAGGAGCGGTAGCCGAGGACCGCCACGCGATCGCCCACCGCGGGCTCGGTCACCTCCTCGCCGACGGCGTCGACTCTGCCCCAGCCCTCGTGGCCGGGCGCGCCCGGCTCGCGCGGGTACTCAAACCACGAGCGGCCCTCCCACACCGGCAGGTCCGAGCCACACACGCCGCAGCCCTCCAGGGCGACGCGGATCTCACGCGGTCCGGGTTCGGGCAAGCCGACATCCACCATCTCCACGCAGCCGGCACGCCGGATCACGGCACTGCGCATCGTCGCTGTGACCGTGCTCATCAGGCGGCGGCCGAGGCTGAGGAGCGCTCACCGACCAACCAGGAGTGCAGCGCTCCGATGCCCTGAGCGGGCTGCACCCGTGGCGCCCAGCCCGTGGCGCGGGTGAAGGCCGAGGTGTCGGACACGTAGTAGCGCTGGTCCCCGGCCCGCCAGTCGCGCGAGTGGACGGGGGGCCGGCAGCCGCACTGCTCGCCGATGATCTCGAGCACCTCGAGGAGGCTGACCGCGTGGGCCGGGCCGCCTCCGATATTGAACGCGCACCCGGCCAGTTCGCCGGCCCGCTCGCCGGCCACCAGCAGGGCGTCGACGAGATCGTCGACGTAGAGCACGTCACGAACCTGCTTGCCGGTGCCGTAGATGGTGATCGGCCGGTCGTCGACTCCGCTGATGAGGAAGTGGGCGACCCATCCCTGGTCCTCGGTGCCGCACTGATGGGGACCGTAGATGCAGCTCATCCGAAAGACCACGGTCGGCACCGCGAAGCTCGCCGACCAATCCAGCACGTACTGATCGGCGGCGCCCTTCGAGCAGCCGTAGGGAGTGCAGAAGTCAAGCGGCCGCGTCTCCCCAACGCCCGTCGCCCGCAGGGCGGGATCACGGGGCTCATAGCGGCGGTCGCGCTCGACCAGATCGACGTCGGGCAGCGAGCCGTAGACCTTGTTGGTGGACGTGAAGATGATCGCCGGCGGGCTTGGCCGCGACCGTGCCTCCTCAAGGACGTTCAGCGTTCCCTGGAGGTTGACGCCGGCGTCGTCCATCGGCGCCTCCAGACTCGTGGTGACAGCTACCTGGGCGGCGAAGTGATACACGGACTGCACGCCACGTAGCGCACGTCGCACGGTGTCCCGGCTGCGGACGTCGCCGATCTCCACCTCCAGCGTCGCCCCGTGCTGGCCGGCGAGCCACTCGAGGTTGGTCTCGACGCCGGGACGCGATAGGTCGTCGAGGATCCTCACCCGCCGCCCGGCGCTCAGCAGCCGGTGGGCGGTGTTGGTCCCGACGAAGCCGGCTCCCCCGGTGATCAGCACCGGTCTCATATCGTCAGCCCGCGGGCCGACAGCTCGGCGGCGGCCGATTCAACCCGGTCGTCGGAGGCCTGACCCTCCAGCCAGGCGGCAAGGTCGGACATTCCCGTCCCCAGCTCGACCTCGGGCGAGTACCCGATCGTCTCCGTGGCCAGGCTGATGTCGGCGAAACAGTGGCGGATGTCGCCCACCCGGTACTTGCCGGTCAGAACGGCGGCGTGCTCGGGCTTTTCGAGGATCTCGGCCAGCCGGCCGGCGATCTCGCCCACGCTCACGCTGTGCCCGCTGCCGATGTTCAGGCTTCGCCCGTCCGCTCCGTCGCGCTCGATCGCCAGCGAGCACGCCCGCGCGACGTCGCTGACGGAGACGAAGTCACGACGCTGGCGGCCGTCCTCGAAGATCAGCGGAGCTCGATCGTTGAGCAGCCGGTTGGCGAAGATCGCCAGCACCCCCGTGTACGGGTTGGACAGAGCCTGATCGGGCCCGTAGACGTTGAAGAACCGCAGCGCGACCGTCGGCACGTCGTAGGCGGCCCCGAACAGCAGGCACATCCGCTCCTGGTCGAACTTGCCCAGCGCGTAGTTCGACGCCAGCCACGGAGCCTTTGACTCCGGAGTCGGCACGGGTTCCAGCGGCCGTCCCTCGTCGTCCTCGAGCTCCCAGCGGCCCGCCTCCAGCTGGGGGCGCCCGCGCTGATGACCCTCGCGGACGTCACCGTCGGGGTGGCGGTAGAGGCCTTCGCCGTAGATGCTCATGCTCGAGGCGACGACCAGCTTGCGCACCGGACGATCGATCATCGCCTGCAGGAGCACGCTCGTCCCGTGCGTGTTGACCGAGGCGTACTCCGACATCTCGTACATGCTCTGTCCAACGCCGACGCGCGCCGCGAGGTGGACGACGACGTCGATGGCGTCAAGCGCGCAGGTCACCGCCTCGGGGTCACGGACGTCGCCCACCATCAGCTCCACGCCGTCGTCGAGGTAGCTGGGACGCCGGCTTTCCCCGTGGACCTGGGCGATCAAGCTGTCGAGCACGCGGACCTCGTGCCCCTCGCACAGCAGACGGCGTGCCAGATGCGAGCCGATGAAGCCGGCTCCGCCGGTGACGAGGATGCGTTCTGCCAAAGCTGATCTCCCTGGCCGCGCGCGGCCGTCGTTCTTGATCTTCTTCAGCTACTCGCTCGCAGGCTCGGTAAACAGTCCTCTGCCGTGATGACCCTTCAGCTGGAAGGGCTGCGCGCGGGACTCTGACGTGCGGCGGTTTTGAGCGCGCACTGGGGGTAGCACGAGGTATCTGTCATCCAGCGAGGGTTTTGATGGTGGACGGCCGTCTCAGGGGTTGAACACGACCTTGATCATCCCCTGCTCCTTCTTCTGGAAGTGCTCGTAGGCGCTGGGCGCGTCGGTGAGCGGCAGGTGGTGGGTGGCGAAGGATTCGACACCGAGCGGGTCGTCGTCGGACAGCAGCGGCATGATGTCATCGACCCATGCCTTGACGTTCGCCTGGCCCTGGCGGACCTGGATCTGCTTGTCGAACAGCTGCAGCGTCGGCAGCGGATCGGCCGCTCCGCCGTAGACGCCGCTGAGCGAGATCGTGCCGCCACGGCGCACGATCTCGATGGCCGAGCGCAGCGCGGCGAGCTTGGAGACGCCCATGTTCTGCATCATCGGCCGGGCGATCGCGTCGGGCAGCATCCCGGCGAGCTTGTGCGCGAATCCGGCCACGGGCGAGCCGTGGGCCTCCATGCCGACGGCGTCGATGACCGCGTCGGGTCCGCGGCCGCCGGTCAGCTCGCGGATCGTGGCCGGCAGATCGTCGTGGTCCTCGAGGTTGAGGGTCTCGATGCCGCGAGCGCGCACGCGCGCCAGGCGCTCGGGCACGAGATCCACGCCGATGACCCGCTTGCCCTGATGGGTGGCGATCCGCGCGGCCATGTCCCCGATCGGGCCCAGGCCGAGCACGACGAGGCTGCCCCCGTCGGGCACGTCGGCGTAGGCGACGCCCTGCCACGCAGTTGGCAGGACGTCTGAAAGGAATACGAAGCGGTCGTCGGACGGTCCCTCGGGCACCTTGATCGGCAGGAAGTTGCCGAACGGTACGCGCAGGAACTCCGCCTGGCCGCCCGGGACCTGGCCGTAGAGCTTGGTGTATCCGAACAGCGACGCGCCGCAGCCGTACTCGTGCACCTGCGTCGTCTCGCACTGCGAATGCAGGTCATGGCCGCACATCCAGCAGTCTCCGCAGGAGACGTTGAACGGGATGACCACCCGATCGCCGACCTTCAGCTTGGTGACCTCGGTTCCGACGGCCTCAACGATCCCCATCGGTTCGTGGCCCGAGCACGTCTCCGGAATCGAGGAAGGGAGCAAGCACGGTGTAGAGATGCAGATCAGATCCGCACAGCCCGGTGGTCGTGATGCGGACGATGATGTCCGTGGGGTGCTGAATCGTGGGGTCAGGAACGTTGTCGACGCGGACGTCTGAGACGCCCTGCCAAGTGAGAGCTTTCATGCCGACGACGTACCCGGTCAGAACGCCGGTAACCGCGAGCTGGTGCGTGACCATAAACCCGTCGAAGCGAGTCGCGCTGACGAAGCCGACGTCTCACCGGGATCGACCCTTGCGAACGCTTCGGGACCTCACTCCAGTGTGCGGGCTACTGGCGCTTTCCCAGACCGGTGAGCAGTTCGCGTAGGCGGCCCGGGCCGCTGGTGGCGCGCGCCAGCGGAGCGGTCTGATCCTGTGCGCCGTCGCGCATCCCCGATATGAGCTCGCCGATGGCCTCCAGTGACGAGCGCTGCGGTGCCCAGTGCAGCTGCTCGCGGGCGCGCTCGGTACTCATCAGAGGCACACCGAGCGCCATGTCGACCCATCCCGGCTCGGCGGGTTGGAGGCGCAGCCAGAAGGTGGCGGCCGCGGCGGCTCGCAGGGCAGCGGCGGGCACTCTGATGGAGCGTGCATCGAGCAGGCGTGACAACTCGGCCGTGCCGATCACCGGATCGGCGGCGATGTTGAACGGTCCGCTGACGTCGGAGAGCACGGCTCGGCGATAGGCATCCGCGACGTCGTCGGCGTGCACCGCCTGAAAGCGCAGCCCGGCACGGCGGGGGAGAACGGCGCCAGACGCGACCGCAGCAGGGTCGTGGGCAACAGCGGTCCAGCGAACAGGCGACGGATCTCGGTGGCGGCCGAGCGCTGAAAGATGAGGCCGGGACGCAACCGCACGACGCGCAATCTTGGGTGCGCATCGGCGAGACGATCCAGCTCGCGTTCGACCGTGGCCTTGTGGCGCGAATAGAACGAGGTCGAGATCCCCTCGGTCGGCCACGACTCGTCGACCAGCCGGTCCTTGGGCCCGGCGGAATAGGCCCCGACCGAGGACGCGTAGACCAGGCTCGGCACGCCGGCCGCCACGACCGCCTCGAATACCCGTCGGCTGCCCTCGACATTGACCTCGACGGGTCACCGTCTCATCGCGGCCGGGCTGGATCAGCCAGGCGAGGTGAACGACGACGTCGGCGCCGGCTGAAAATCGGCTCGAGCCGATCTGTGGTGACGTCGGCGCTGACGAACTCGGCGCGGCCGAGTGGCCGTCCCGGTGCTCGCCGCGCTACGCCGACGATCTCATCCACCCTCGGCTCGGCGTCCAGCGCGCGCAGCAGGGAGGTACCGACGTTGCCGGTCGCGCCGGTGACGACGACTCTCATCGCAGCCGCGGCAGCACGTCTTGTGAGTAGGCCGCGAAGAACGCGTCCTGGTCGGGGCCGATCTGGTTGACATAGAGCTCATCAAAGCCGGCGTCGGCGTACTCCTGCAGCGCCGCCACGTGGCGGTCGATGTCCGGGCCGCAGACCACCGCGTCGGCGAGCATCTCGGGCGTGACGAGCGCGGCCGCCTGCTCAAAGTGCTCCGGGGTGGGCAGAATCTGAGCCAGTTCACCCGGCAGGGCCTCGTTGGGCCACAGTCGTGCGACGTGGGCCAGTGCCGCCTGCTCATCCTGGCCGAAGCAGACCTTCGTTCCACCCTGGACAAGCTTGCCGTCGCCACCCCGGGAGCGAAACGAGCGCACCGCCTCAGCGTCGGGTTGCACGGTGCAAAACCCGTCGCCGACACGACCGGCGAGCTCGATCGCCTTGGGTCCGAAGCCCGAGATGAGGATCGGCGTCGGCTCGTCGGGCAGGTCGTAGACGCGAGCGTGTTCGACGCGGTAGTGGCGGCCGCGATGGTTCTGAGCTCCGCCCTGCCACAGCGTGCGGATCACCTCGATTGATTCCTCGAGCATCTCCAGCCGCTCATCGGCATTGGGCCATGCGTCCCCGAAGATGTGTTCGTTGAGCGCCTCGCCGCTGCCGACACCCAACGCGAATCGCCCATGCAGCAGCACCGCGGCCGTTGCCGCGGCCTGCGCGATGATCGCAGGGTGGATGCGCATCGTTGGACAGGTGACCGCGGTCGTGACATGCACGCCGGGCACCGCGGCCGCGATCGCGCCGATCGTCGCCCACACGAAGGAGCTGTGGCCCTGCTCGTCGTTCCACGGGTGATAGTGATCAGAGATCCACAACCCCTCAAAGCCGGCCTCCTGGGCTCTGACCGCCTGAGAGATCAGATCGTTAGGTCCCCACTCCTCGCAAGAGAGGAAATAGCCGATCTTCACGTGCGCAGCTCCGACACACTCCGTGACTGCCCGGTTACCCGCGACGCAAACCTCAGGCGCTGGTCAAAGCGACTACCGGGATCGGCCGCGTTGTCTTCTTCTGGTACTCCTCGTAGCGGTTGCCGTTCTTGTCGTTGACGAGCTTCCACAGACGGGCGTAGTCCGGGTCCCCAGGCCCGATCTCGGCGGCGTTCGCCGGGAAGCGCGTGCGCCCGATCTGGACCTCCACCTCCGGTGTGGCGCGGAGGTTGAGCAGCCAGGCCGGGGCCTTCGGGGCACCGCCCTTGGAGGCGACGACCATGAAGCGTTCGCCGTCCTTGGCATAGACGAGCGAGTTGGTCCGGGTCTGACCGGTCTTGCGACCGGTGGTGCGGAGCATCAGACACGGCACGCCGAGCATGCGGTGGCCGATCAAGCCATCGGTGTGCTCGTAGAGGAAGGCCTGGACCCGGAGGGTCATGCCAAAGACGCTTTCGTAGATCGACATGACTGCAGACACTACGCATGGGCGGCGTCGGACGCCCGCGCCTCGACGGGCGAGCGACCCTGCTACCAGCGATCGCCAGGGCCTCAGCCGGCGTCCGAACGCCGGCGTGTGGTCGTGTTGGTCAGTCGCTGACGCGGTATCGAAGATAAACGACGCCGTTCTTGAACCGGCGCTCGTCGAGGAGTTCGAGCTGCGCGCGGACGTTGTCAGGCAGTGCGCGCTTGCCGGCGCCGACCAGGACCGGCCCGAGGAACAGATGGCACTCGTCGACCAGCCCCCAAGCGAGCGCCTGGCCGGCGAGCTCGGCACCCCCGATCGCGATGTCGGCCGTGGAGGTCTGCTTGAGCCGGCGCACAGCATCGGGGTCGAGATCGGGCTCGATCCGGGTCCTCGCGCTGGATACCGTCTCCAGGGTCCGGGAGTACACGATCTTCTCCGCCGCCCGCCAGATCTCGGCGAAGTCCCGGGTCACCGCCGACTGATCGGTGCCGGTGCTCATGGTCTCCCAGGCGACCATCGTCTCATACATCCGCCGGCCGTACAGATAGGTGCCGATCGGCCGCTCGAGATCGTTGACGAACGCGTGGACCTCGTCGTCGGGCGCGGCCCAGTCGAAGTTGCCCGCTTCGTCCTCGACGTACTCGTCAAGCGAGGCGAGCGCTTGATAGATCAGCTTGGGCATCGTGCTCCAGTCAGTGGTAGCGGTTCGGTCCGGCGCCGAGTCATCGTGGTGCTACGCGAGTAGGCCGTCGATTTGGCCGACGGCCTGTTGCAAGCCGTCGACGACGCCCGTGCTCATCAGCTTCGCCATGTCGTCGCGGGATTCGAACGTCATATGCATCTGCATCCGGGTGCGATTGTCGCGCTCGGTGAGCCGGACTTTGACGGCGACGACCGGCATGTCCGTGATCCGCCTTCCGTCGGGGTCGGCGAAGGCGTCGGTGAACTCCAGCGACGTCGGCGGATCGACGGCCGTGACGCGCCAGGCGCCGCGGGTAGTGCCGTCCGCGCCGGTCATGACGTAGGTGGCCGCGCCGCCGGGGGTGAGCTCGTGCGTCTCGAAGGTCGCAGGATGGGTCGGAGGGCCCCACCAGCGTTCGAGTTTGCGGGGATCTGCCCACAGGTCCCACACGTGTTCGATCGGGGCGTCGAGGTCGGCGATCAGGGTGATCGTCAGCGTGTCGTAGTCCGTATCGACGCTGGTGACGGTCACTGAGTTGCTCTGATCGTTGAACTCTGATGTTCCGGCTCGGTCTCCTGGGCGAGCAGCGCCGACATCCGGTCCACGCGCCCGCGCCAGATCCTCTCGAGGTCGTCGAGGGCTTGGCGCGCGCGGGCGACGGCGCCGGGATCGGTGCGCACGAGCTGCTCGCGCCCGTGGCGCTGCTTGATGACCAGGCCGGCCCGCTCGAGCACGGCGACGTGCTTCTGCACGGCCGCGAAGCTCATCGGGTAACCCCGCGCGAGTCGCGACACCGAGGGCTCGTCGGCGGCGCAGCGGCGAAGGATGTCGCGACGGGTCGGGTCGGCCAGGGCACCGAACAGCTCGTCAACGGCGTCCTCGGCCCGCTCACCTACAACCATATGGTGGTAGGTTACCGAACCAGTCTCCCGTTCGAGGGCGGAGAGATCCACGCCGAATCCGCAGACGAGTGGAGGGAACGCCGTGTCCGCAACCGTGCTTTACATGTCCGTGTCGCTTGACGGATTCATCGCCGGCCCCAATGCGGGACCGGGCAACGGGCTCGGCGACGGCGGAGAATGCCTGCACGAGTGGCTGCACTCGAGGGGCGCTGACCCGGACTCGGGAGTTCCCGGCCGTCCGGCGGGCGTCAACGGCCAGCTCTTCGACGAGTTCATGGCGACCGGGGCGACCGTCGCCGGGCGGGGGACCTTCGAGCCCGCGGGCGGCTGGGGCGGTGACCACCACGATGGCGTGCCGATCTGGGTCCTCAGCCGCCACCCGCCCGGCATCGACGTGAGCCAGTGGCCGCTGGTCACCTACACAGACGATGTCCGACGTGCGATGACCGAGGCCAAGCGCGCGGCGGGCGAGAAGAACGTGCTGGTCCACGGCGCCGCTACCGCCCAGCTCGCGCTCGCCGCCGGTCTCCTCGACGAGCTCGAGCTCCACGTCATCCCGGTGCTCCTCGGCCAAGGACGCCGCCTGTTCGACGACCTCGGACCCGAGCACATCGAGCTGCAGCGCACCCGGATCATCGAGGGCGAAGACGGTGTCACCCACATGCACTACCGCGTCGCGCGCTGAACGCGACGTAGCCCCGCCTTCCCGGCCACGGCGACCGGAGGCTCCCCGGGCGCGTTCGGCGCGCACCGTCTCCCGGTCGCGAAGACCGAATGCGTGCCGTGGCCAGGCCGCCGCGGGTGTCGACCCAGAGCGGGGCGGTGTGGGGCGAGCTGTCCGGGAGCGTGAGTTTGCGGCGCACGTCGGAATCACGCATGTGCGTGCTCCTTTTAGCGGGGGTTGTCGGCGCGCCACGCGACGTAGTCGGCAACCGCCGCGGCGACGTCAAAGGTCGGCGCGAAGCCGGTGTCGTGACTGAGCCGGGTGGTGTCGAGGTAGGGGTCCTCGCCGGGACCGTCCTGGCGTCCGGGCCGGAGGCCGAGCCGCAGGCCGGGAGTGATCGCCTGCAGGGCGTCCGCGAACTCCCGGTTGGTGAACGGCCGGCCGCTGGACACGTTGTAGGTGTCGTGCTCCAGGCTCTCGGTGGTCATCAGCAGGGCGATCGCGTGCCCGGCGTCAGGCGCGTAGCAGCAGTCACCGCCGTCATCGGCGCACAGCGGCGGCGGCTCCTCACCGCGGAGCACGGCACTGATGTAGGGAGGGATGTAGAAGAACGGTGATTCCGGATCGACGAGCGGTCCCCAGATCGTCCCGATCCGGAGCACGACCGGCTGGACGCCGCTGCCCTGGAGACTGTGCGTGGTGAGGGGCTCGACGGCCTTCTTGAAGGCGATGATCAGGTGCGGTAGCGCTGCGGCGGGCAGCGCGAGCTCCTCGTGCCAGGGGATCTCGGTGCGGCCGATGTACACGCCGAGGCTGCTGGCGACGGCGAACCTGCGGACGCCCCAGGTGCGGGCGGCGTCCAGCGCGTTGAGCAGGCCGATCGTGTCCGTGCGGAAGTAGCGGACGGGATCCTCGCCGGGGATGCTGCCGGCGAGGTGGACGATGTCAGTGACGTCGTGGCGATTGCCGAGGGCGAGGAACGCGTCCCGGTCGGTGACGTCGAGCGATTCGACGGTGACCCGGCCGGCGAGGAACGGGGGGACCTCGGTCCGGTGGTGTCCGGTGACGACGACCTCGTGTCCGAGGTCGACGAGCGCGCGGGCGGTGTGGGCGCCGATCATGCCCAGCCCGCCGGTGACGAGGATCATCGGACCACCTCGTAGTGGAGGGGGGTGACGCTCGGTGCCTGGCTCATGTCCGTGCTCCTCTCTGAGGTTCCTTTACGAGACGCCGGACCGTATCACAGTGGGTTCCCTGAAGGAACTCAGACTGCTACGCTCATCGCATGCAACGCACCAACTTCGGCGAGATGGCGTGTTCGATCGCGCGCACGTTGGACGTCATCGGCGAGCCCTGGTCGCCGCTGATCTTGCGTGACGTGTGGGTCGGGTTCACCCGGTTTGAGCAGATCCAGGCCGACCTCGGCATCTCACGCAAGGTCCTGACCGAGCGGCTCAACCACCTCGTCGAGCATGGCGTACTCGAGCGTCGCCCCTACGACCGCAGACCGCGGTACGAGTACGTCCTGACCGACAAGGGCACTGAGCTCGTCGACATGCTGATGGTGATGGTCGGCTGGGCCGACAAGTGGCTCGCCGGAAAGCCCGGCCCACCGGTCCTCTATCGCCACCACGCATGCGGCGAGATCACCCACGTCGACCTGCGCTGTTCACACTGCAACGAGCCGATGCACGCCCGCGACGTCGACCTGCTTCCCGGCCCCGGCGCCGCGTCCTGATCCAGGCAGCTGCGGTTGGCCCAGAGCGGCACCGCAACCGGGATCCGGGAAGGTCGCCGCTGCCCTGCGGAGAACGTCGCGTCGAGACCGAACGACCATCTGGCTGTCACGGCACGGTCAGTGCAGGACGACAGCGATCGTCACGATGTTGCGAGCTTGAGCGCGTACAGGGTGGCGGCAACCGCCGTGGCCAAGTTGAGCGATGACACCCCGCGAGACATCGGCAGCGCGACGCGGCGCTGCGCGTGCGCCAGCAGTTCACCGCTCAACCCGTCACGCTCGGTGCCAAACGCGAGTACCGCCGCAGCGGGAAACAGTTCGGGCGCGAGCGGCTCGCCAGCTGGGTCGAACGCCACGAGGTCGCGGTCCTGGGTCCTCACGGCGCGGATGTGGTGGACGGGCAGCGCGAAGTGCAGGCCGGCGCTGCCGCGCAGAGCGTCCGGATGCCAGGGGTTCTGACGTCCGGTGGTCATCACGCCCGCGGCGCCGGCAGCGGCAGCCACCCGGACCACGGCCCCCAGGTTGCCCAGGTGTCTGGGGTCCTCCAGCAGCACGACGTGACCAGGACCGGCCAGGACCGTATCCGGATCGGGCTGAACCGGACGCCGGGCGACGGCAACGATCTGGCCGCGCGGCACCACGTCCTTGAGAGCCTCCCTGTCCGCAAGCTCGACCGGTATATGCACGTCGGGGGCGAGCCGCGCGAGGAGGTTCTCTACCTCCTCCGGGTCCGCGGTCCAGGCTCCGAGAATCTCGCCTCCGAACCGGATCGCGTGCTTGATCGCGTGAAAGCCCTCCAGCACCACGAGGCCCCGCGTCCGTCGGGCACGGCTGACGTCTGTGAGATCCATCCTCATCGAGATCATGGCTCACCCGGCCGGTGGCCCGCCTATTCCGGCCTGGACGAGCTTCCGATCGCGCACCGAGCCCGGCGCGGCACCTCCACGATCGCGACCCTCGGGACGTCGCTCAGGTCAGCGGTCGTTCCAGCCCGCGCCGGTAGCGGCGTACTCCTCGACCCGTGCCTGCATCAGCACCTTCAGGAGCTCGGTCGGTAATTCGCGATCGTATGGGAGCTTGATGAAGCCCTCTCCGGCCTCATAGCCGGCGGCCTCAACCGCGGCCTTCTGTGTGGCGAAGAACGGCGGAGGGAGCCGCAGCGAGCAGTGGTTCTTGAAGTTCTGGAGCATCCACAGGGTTGTCTTCTCACCGCGGACGTATACCGGCAGGTTCCACTTCAGTTCCTCCCGCGCCTCGGGATCGGCATCGAGGCTGAGCTGCCTCAGCATCTCGAGGTGGGGTCGCTGGACGCTGGTCAGCTGCGCGAAGAAGTCATCGACGCTTGCGCGCTTCGGCATCGGCATGTCCTCAGCCTACCCTGCACCGCCTCGGGATCCACGGGCCGGCGCCGGTCGACAGGCCGCGATGCTCGCGCTCGCCGGCAGGCTGCCCGCGCCGGTCCTCGCTGAGCGCATCCGGGTCAATCAAGGTCGCGCGGCGAAGTGGGCGCCGGGCCGTTGACCGAAGCCGACCTGGTGATCACGATGGGCTGCGGCGACGAGTGCCCGTTCATCCCCGGCAAGCGCTACCTCGACTGGGACCTCACCGACCCCGGCGGACGACCCCTCGCCGAGGTGCGCGCAACCCGCGACGAGATCTCCAAGCGAGTCGACGCGCTCATCTCCGAGCTCGACGCGAGCTAACGGCCGCCCAACCACCGCATGCGGCGCGAGCATCCCGGTGCTCCGTAGCATCAGGCCAATGCGCGTCGAGCTACCACTCGCGCCGCCGACGCTCCAGCTCCCCGCGCCGCCGAGACCAGCTCCAGACGCGGCATGGCTGCTGACGGCCAGGCGCGCCCGAGCACTGTCCTGGGCCTCTCTGGGATGGATGACCGTTGAAGGGGTCGTCGGTCTGATCGCAGGTCTGGACGCTGACGCGCTGAGCGTGCTCATCTGGGCGGCCAGCTCGTTTGTCGAAGGGCTCGCGTCGATCATCGTCATCTGGCGCTTCACCGGATCTCGGACCCACTCGCAGACCAGCGAACAGACCGCGCAGCGACTCGTCGCCGGATCGTTCCTGCTGCTGATCCCGTTCTTCGTCTATGAGGCGATCCACCGGCTGATCGCCGGCAGCGACGCCAAGGCCAGCGCGCTCGGAATGGCTGTCACCGCATCAGCGATCATCGTGATGCCGCTCCTTGGGTGGGTCAAGCTCCGTCTCGCGGACCGCCTCGGCTCCGCCGCAACCGCCGGTGAGGGCGTGCAGAACCTCATGTGCGCCGCCCAAGCCGCGGCCGCGTTGGTCGCGCTCATCGGTGCCTCCGCCGGCCTCGGAATTCTGGACCCCATCGCAGCGCTGGTCGTCGCAGCGATCGCCGGCAAAGAAAGTCTCGAGCTCTGGCGCGGTGAGAGCGATGACTGCTGCGCCCCGATCGGCTTCGCCGATCCCCAGCAAGAAGACTGCTGCACCACCGGCAGCTGCGACTGCGGCTGACGAGCATCCGCGCGCGAGGACGTCGGCGCAACGCGCCCGGCACGCCCGCAGTCCGGGACCGCGACCAACGGTGCCGAATCGCGCTCCGGACCCCACGGCCGAGGTAGTCTCCAGCCGACGTAAGTGAACATCGGCGCGTTCGGGAGGTCCTCATGCCCTATGCCGTGGATTTCGACACTGTTTCGACCGTCGGCCTGGAGTCGTCGCCGGTCGCTGCCGCACTCGCCGGTCTGCGGGCGCACGAGGCGCGCTACTTCAAGAACAAGTACGACCACGTGTTCACGGTGGAGCCTGCCAGCAACGCCAAGACGATCATCGACTGGGTGCATCGGATCCTCAGCGAAGAACGTGACATCGTCATCTCCGCTCGCCCACTCGAGGCTTCGGGCTTCCAGATCGAGAACATCCGAATTGCCTACGTCTTCTACGAGAGCGGCCTGTCGATCAATGTGATGTACACCGTCGACGACCCCAAAAAGCGGGCGGTTGGGTTCAAGCTCTCCGAAGGGATGGAAGTCCCTTCGGAGCTCGCCTCGCGGTTCAAGTTCGCGACCCAGAAGTCGAAGCTGGCCGGAACCATTCGCGGTTCCTACTTCGCGTTCAAGAACGACTACTGACTGACCGGCCTGCGAGGTCGGCCGTCTCCTTCTTGCCCGAGGAGCACCGGGATGAGATGGAGCTCGAGCAGGCGACCCGCGGCCGCCGACCGACGCCCAGGTCGATGAGGCGAGTCCTCGTGTCTGAGCAGGGTTGGTCCCGACGCGAACTGAGACCTCGTCGGCCACACTGAGTCCATGGAATACATCAGCCGGGTGCCGGCCCCGCCGCTTGACCGGTTCGTCGACGACATTTACTGCCTGACCGGGGTGCCGCGGCACCGCCGGATGGTCGTCCCGCCGATGCCGTCGGCACACCTGTTCGTCAACCTCGGCGGACCCGCCCGCCTGTGGGATTCCGACGCGTCGGTTCCGCCGGCAGTGTCCACCGATGGGTGGTTCATGGGTGTCTGGACACGGCGTTTCCTCTTCGAGTACCCCACACAGGTGCGGCTCGTCGGGGTGCATTTCAAGCCGTGGGGCGTTTCGCCGTTCGTCGATATGCCGGCGACCGAGCTGCGAGACCGATGGGTGCCGGTCGACGCCGTCTGGCAACGGTCGTTGGACCGGATTCGCAACCAGATCGGCGGCACCGCGTCGGCCACTGAGATGCTGCGGGTCATGGAGGACGAGCTACGATCGCGACTGGCCGAGTCACCGTCGCGTGGTCTCGAGTTGGTCCAGCGCACGGGCGGGCGTTTGGAGACGTCCCACGGCGCGGTCCCGGTTGCTGCGCTGACCGATGCCGCCGGGGTGAGTAGCAATCACCTGGCCGCGCAGTTCAAGACTCATGTCGGGGTCACGCCGAAGCGGGTGGCGCGGATCTACCGCTTTGCGCGGCTGATCCTGTCCGTAGACGCTGTGCGTCCGGTCGACTGGTCGGGGCTCGCTCACACGGCGGGCTACTTCGACCAGGCCCACTTCAGCAGGGAGTTCAAGGACTTCACCGGCCACACCCCGACGGGATACCTGGCCCTGCGCCGTCGATTCCCCGCCGAGCAGGGGTTCCCGCCAGACAGCGGCCCGATGCCCGCTGATTGATTTTGTACAAGACAGCTGCCCCCCGGTCCGGCAAGATCGGAGCGATTGCGCAACGCGACGCGAGGAGGAGCTGTTTTGGGTGCGGTAATCATGCACAACGTGGTGTCAGTGGACGGCTTCATCGCGGACGAGAACGACGATGTCGGGCCACTCCACGACTGGTACTTCAATGGGGACACCCCGATCACCGAAGGCGGCGAGCAGCAGTACGATCATTCCGGAGCTGGAACCGCCTTCAAGGTCTCCAATGCATCGGCGGAATACGTCCGGCCGATGTGGGAGGCGATCGGCACGATCGTGATGGGCCGCAAACTGTTCGACCTGGTGAACGGCTGGGAGGGTCACCCGCCCGCGGGGGACCACGTGGTCGTGGTGTCCCACCGGCCCAAGCCCGAGGGCTGGCACCCCGAGGCCTCGTACCATTTCGTCGATGGCGTGCCCGCTGCGATCGACAAGGCCCAGGAGCTCGCCGGGGAGCGAACCATCGCGGTGAACGCCGGCGAAGTGGGCAGCCAGATGCTCGCGGCCGGCCTCGTGGACGAGGTAGCGATGGACGTGGTGCCGGTGGTGTTCGGCTCGGGGACGCGCTACTTTGGCAGCATCGATCGGCAGCACCTACTCGAGGATCCCCACGTGATCATCCAGGGCGACCGGGTGTTACACCTGAGGTTCAAGGTACGCCGCTAGGCCCGACGGTGCAAAGTCACACCCCCGCGTGGACGTTGGTGAGCCTCGACCCCACGGTGGTGGCCAGGGAGGAGACATGACCGACTTCAGCGGCATCGCGAAGGACATCATCGAGTCGAACCGCTACATGGTGCTCGGTACAGCCGACGAGGCTGGAGTGCCGTGGGTCACGCCGGTGTGGTACGCGCAGTCGGATTACCGGCGGTTCGTCTGGGTCTCTTCGCCTGAGCGCAGGCATTCTCGGAACGTCAGGGCGCGCTCGGCGGTGAGCATCGTCATCTTCGACTCCAGGGTCGCTGTGGGCAGTGCGCTGGCGGTGTACATGTCGGCGCGCGCCGAGGAACTGTCGGGCGCGGAACTCGAACGCGACGTCGCCTTCTTTGACACAGCCAGCCAGGCACAGGGTCTGACCGGCCGCTGGGCGTTGGAGAAGGTGCTAGCTCCGGCGCCGTATCGGCTCTATCGGGCGACGGTGTCGCAGCATTGGGTCCTCGATCCAGACAGTAGTCCCGACGACCGCGCCGACGTCACGATTTAGGTGTAGTTCCTGAGCGGGTTGGCCCATCCGGCGCCTCGTGCTCGGGTTGGTGCCGTCGGCGCGGGCGACCACGGGATCAGGGAGATGGACGCCAACGGCTGCTCTCGTCAGACAGTGTGCGCAGGATGCTCAGCGCGGCGCGGGCGACGATCGTCGTGGCCAGGCGTCGAGATTCTCGACTTCACTGGAGCTCCTCGAACGCTCGGCCAGCCACTGCTGATCGGTCATGTCACGTTCCTGCGTCGTTGCGCGTCAATGCGATAGATAGACCCGCGGGATCCACGCGATGTGACCGCGGTTGACCACCACGACTGGAGGATCAACATGCAGGCACGAATGAACAATCCGGCGATGACCGTCCCCGGCGCGATGGAGGCGCTGCAGAGCCTCGGTGCCGCCGCCCGGAGCGCCGGTGTGCCCGCCAGCACCCTGTACCTGATCGAGGTGCGCGCCAGCCAGATCAACGGATGCAGCGTGTGCCTGGACATGCATTCGCGCGAGCTCAAGGCCGCTGGCGAGCCAGACGAGCGCATCGTTATGGTCGGCGCCTGGCGAGAGGCGCCGTATTTCAGCGAGGCCGAGCGCGCCGCGCTGGCGCTCACCGAGGCCGCCACGCGGCTCGCTGACCGCTCGGATCCGATCCCCGACTCGGTGTGGGAACAGGCAGCTCGCCACTACGACGAGTCGCAGCTCGCCGGGCTGGTGGTCGCGATCGCGGCAATCAACGCCTGGAACCGCGTCAACGCCGCCACCAGGCAGATCACCGGCGGATGGATCGACCAATGGGTCAGCCACACCGAGCCCGCCGGCCAAGCCGCCTGACCACCGGGACAACAGGCCGAGCGGCGCCACGGCGCCGCTCGGCCCCCGCTCTTCACATCTCACTCGTCCCGGTCATGGCCGAGGCTTGGCCGCGGGCCGCCTCGGCTCCGCAGAACGGTGCGGCGCGCCTTGAGTTTGGGGGTGGGCGCAGCTCCGGCGGGCCGGAGCTGCGCCCCGCGACGATATGGTGGGCCAGCTGACGTCGCTTGGCGTCTACGAGCGCCAGAGACTGACTGAAGCGCTCAGCCCGCGACGACGGGAGCGGCTGCGGCATCGGCGCCGGCGGCCTCGCCGATGCGGCCCGCCGTCGAGTGCTCGTGGCTGTCACCCGAGGAGATCAGCACGGCGGCGAGGATCGCTCCGACGACGGCGAGCCGGCGCCGACCAGGAACGCTCGGTCAAACCCTTTGGTCAGGGCAACGGAGGCGCTGTCGACTCCAGAGTGGTAGAGGTTCTGGGTGCGGCTGTTGGCGAGCGTCGCGAGGATCGCCAGTCCGAGCGCCCCGCCGATCTGCTGGGAGGTGTTGATCAGACCCGAGGCCAGCCCCGCTTCATGTGGCCGGGTCCCGGTGACAGCCGCGATTGTCACCGACACGAATGCGAACCCGAACCCCAGGGCCGCCAGCAGCGACGGACCGAGCACGTCGGCGGCGAACGAGCCGCCGCTGCCGGGCACCTGGGAGAACCACAGCAGGCCGCCGGCGACCAGCAGCAGCCCGGCGATCAGCGTCGGCCTGAACCCGATCCGGGTGACCAGCTGCGACGCGACTCCGGCCGAGATGATGATTCCGACCGCGAGCGGCAGGTACGAGATTCCGGTCTTGATCGGCGAGTAGTGCAGGACGTTCTGGAGGTACAGGGAGATGAAGAAGAACATCGAGAACAGCGACATGCCGAGCAGCAGGCCGACGATGTCGGCGCCGCGCAGCGTCCGCAGGCGGAAGATGGAGAGCGGCATCAGCGGCTGGCGCCGTCGGGACTCGATCAGGACGAAGGCGATCAGTAGCACGAACGCACCGGCGATCAGCAGCAGCGTCTCTGACGATCCCCAACCGACATTGACGGCGTTGACGATCGCGTAGACGAGCAGTGACCGCCCCGCGGTGACGGTGACCGCGCCCGGCAGGTCAAACGTGTTGGTGTCGTCGTCGGCGCGGCTCTCGACCAGCGTCCGGGGGGCCAGCGCTGCCGCGGCGAGGCCGATCGGGACGTTGACGAATAGGACCCAGCGCCAGTTCAGGCCGCTGGTGAGGATGCCGCCGAGCAGCACGCCGGCCGCGCCCCCGTCCTTCACGGGGTCACCGGAGTCGTGCGAAGCGCTTCGGACCGAGGGCTTCGCGTGGATCCGCGATCCGTTCGCGCGCGTCGAGGCCGCGTGGGAGGCGGCAGGTGCGCTCGTCGATCGCGCGCTCACGCCTGGCGCGGACCTCGAGGTCATCGGCGAGTTTGTGCTGCCGCCCCGTGACGGGCCGCCGAGTCGAGGCTTCCAGACCCTCCACTTCGATTTTGGGCTACCGCTGATCCCTGGCGCCCACGCCGATGTTGCTCGGTTCACTGCCCTGCACATTGCCGCCGACGCCGCGCCGGTCAGGCAGCCACGCGCCTGGTCTCACTGCGGGGCCTGTTGGGAGCGGCCAGCTGCCCCGATCGAGGCGAGTTGCTACGTCGCTTTGCGGCTTACGGCGATAGTCACGGGCATGGGAGGGCGAGCACGGATACGTCGAGGGGAGCTTGGCGCGGATCGTAGAGGCGGCCTTGGGCCAACCCCCAGCTCTCCCGAGTGTCAAGACGACGGCGGGGTTTCGATGCGGGTTGGAGTTCGCTCGTCTAGCGGACGAGCGCAGCTTCTTCGCTCAGCGCGGACTGCGTCTTCGCGCCGCCGAGACCGAGGTGTCGCTTGCGCCCGGGCAACTGCTGGTCTTCGACAACCTTGCGGTCGCGCACGGCCGTCGCGGGCAACGACAACCGGGCGAACTGCACCAGCGGATCTACGGCCACCGGACTCTTCCTCCGTCACGGCAGGCCCTGTTGCGCGACCGAGTGTTGACGGCACTCTGGGAAACCGATGAGCGCCGCATTCACGAGGACGGCGTCTTGACCAAGGCGATGTCCTAGCCGGACGCGGCACGGTCTTCTATTGCGCTAGGGCTGGTCGAGGGCCGTCCGCCCGGTCCGGCGGCGCCTCCGCGGCTTCGGCGCTCAGTCCTCGTCGGACCCAACCACGATCTGGCGCAGGTACCGCTCGGGCGCCTCGAGAAAGCCGCGCATCTGTCGCACGGCCTGCAGATCGTCGTAGACGGGGCTGCTCACCCCGTCCTCGCCGAGCTCGTAAAGCTGGGCGGCAGGCGTGGCGAGCAGCACTGGCGAGTGAGTGGCGATGATGAACTGAGCGCCTGAGCTGGCAGCGCGGGCCACGATCGCAAGCAGGGCGAGCGTCCCGGTGAGCGACAACGCCGCTTCGGGCTCGTCGAGCAGGTAGATACCCTCCGCACCGAACCGGTTGGCGGCCAGCGCCAAGAACGACTCTCCGTGTGACTGCGCGTGCAGTGGAACGTCGCCGTAGAGCGAGAGGTCGGGAGCGAAGCGATCGCCGCCGTCGATCAACTCCGCGACGTTGAAGAAGCTCTCGGCGCGCAGGAAGTAGCCGTTGCGCGGCTTGGTCGTGCTGAGCACCGGGGCCAGCAGCGGCACGCGGTTCTCGTCGAGAACATCGCGAGGGACGGCCGGCAGGTCCCCGAGGCGAGACAACTCTCCGCCCTGCTCCGTGAAGCCGATCGCTGCGGCGGCGGCCTCGAGGATGGTCGACTTGCCGGAGCCGTTCTCTCCGGCCAGGAGCGTCACCGGCTGGTCGAAGCGCAGTTGCTCGACCTGGGCGACCGCCGGCACGCCGAACGGGAAGCCCTCGCGGTCATCGAGGCGTTGCAGCCCCACCAGATAGGGACCAGGCCCGAAGCGTCGCGCATCCTTCCCCTTCGCCACACCACAACCGTAGCCGCGCCGAGCACCGCACCCCTCGCTCTGGTTGTTGCTCTGACGTTCGTGGACATCGGCCTCATGAACCAGCTGAACACGAGCAACCTCTCGCTCCCCGGGTTAGTCGGGTTGCTGGCTGTGTGTGCGGCGGGGCTGGCTCTCCTCGTGGCCTACTGGCTCCGGTGACACCAGCAGGAGGGCCGAATTCATGTTGGTGTCGTGAGGGGCCGATAGCTCTAGTACCTCAAAGGATGGTTCGGTGGCGCGCGTACGGTTTACGATTTCTCATAAGTTCTTTGCGGTGCTGGCGGTGCTGGCGCCGCTGATCCTCGCGGTCGCGGTCGCTGGCGTGCTGGGGCTCGGCTCGATGAAAGGCGAGTTTGATCACGTCTTTGCCGACAACATCCATACCAGCCAGATCTCTACGAGCTTGGGGGCTGATCTCGCGCGAGCGGATGTGATCGGGCTGCGGTTGGCGGTGACCGCCGATCCCGCCGAGCGAGCCGATTTGTTCGTAATGCTGGACCGCACGGTGGTGCCGTCGGTGGAGACTAGGTTAAGCGAACTGCAGGCGCTTCACGCTCAGGATCACGGTTCGGAGCGGGCCCGGGTGAAGCGGATAGTCCAGGGGTGGTCTCAGTTCATCGCGCTGCGGGACGCCGGAGCTTTCAACGAGCCGGGCGCCGCTGCCGGTGGGGATCGAGGCGGTGATCGTCTTACCGACCGGCTGATTGCAATCTTCGATCCGCTCAGCGCTATCACCCAGAGGGAGGCGGCGTTCGAAACCGATCAAGCGGGTGATGCGTACGCCAATGCTGTGCAGACCTATGACAGCAGCCGGCTGGTCATCTGGTCAATCGCGATCGGCGCGTGTGTTCTGGGGATCGGCAGCATGCTTGTGCTGGCCCGCAACGTCGTGCCGAGAATTCGACGTTATTCCCAGTTCGCATCCGCGGTGGCCAGTGGAGACCTCAGCGTCCGCGTCGCATCGCGGGGATCGGATGAGCTGGCAGTCCTGGGCCGGACTCTCGACGAGATGGTCGAGCGGCGGGAGTTCGTCGATACGCTTCAGGTGATCGAGAGTGAACAGGTCGCACATGATCTGCTCAAGCGACAGGTGGAACGCTCGGTTCCTGGCAGCAGCGCCGTCATTTTGAATCGCAACAACAGCGATGATCGCCTGGAGGCGACTACGGCTATGCCTGAAGACTCGCCGTTGAAGGTGTCGCTGAGCGACGCTAAGCCGCGGTCCTGTATGGCCGTGCTGTTTGCTCGTTCCCATAGCGAGGATCCCGACCTGAAGCCTCTGACACGCTGCGAGGTGTGCGGCCAGACCGATCGCAGAACGACGTGCGAGCCGCTGCTGGTCGGCGGTGAGGTGATTGGTTCGGTTCTATTGCAGCACCCCGACCCGCTCCAGGAACAGCAGACTGCTGCCCTGCGCGACTCGGTCTCCCAGGCCGCCCCGATCCTCGCGAACCTGCGAGATCTCGCGCTCGCCCAGTTCCGCGCCTCGACCGATGGGCTTACCGCTTTACCCAACCAACGCGCGGTTAAGGACACCGTCAAGCGCATGGTCGCGCAAGCATCGCGAACCGTCGCACCGCTGAGCGCGATCATGTTCGACCTCGATCACTTCAAGCAGATCAACGACAGCTATGGCCACAGCCGCGGGGACGACGTGCTCGCCGCGGTCGGCGCGGTACTGGCCGAAACCGTACGAGCAAGTGATTTCGTCGGACGCAACGGCGGAGAGGAGTTCATCGTGCTCCTGCCCGACACCGACACCGATTCAGCCCTCCTCGTCGCGGAAAAGATCCGGGCCGCGATCTCCGACATCAGCGTCACCGGAGTAGACCGAGCCATAACCGCCAGCCTCGGCGTAGCCACCATTCCCGGTCACGCCAGCGACGGCGATCAACTCGTCCGCGCTGCCGATCGTGCCCTTTATCTTGCAAAGACCAACGGGCGAAACCGGGTCGAAACCGGCACCGCCACCTCCGGCAACCCAATCGAGCACGCACCGACCACCACATAGCAAGAGCAGCTCCGAGCGAACGACTGCCGGACGCTCATCGTGAGCCACGCCGGGTTGAGCGCTCGGTGCGCGGCTTAGCAACCATCGGAATCACTGGACGAGGCCGCCGACAGCGCGGGCCGCGGCTCACCGATCGGTTGACCGGAGCGACGCACATCATTGGGCGAGTTCCATGCTCCGGTTCTAACCTGTTGCCCCTGCAGCTTCGGCTCGCCCGCTCGCAGGCCAAAGACTGGATCCCCGGACGGCGCCGAACCCTGCGAGCTTTCAGGCGAGCGCTCGACCACGGCAAGATTGAGCTCGTCTACCAACCCCAAGTCGAACCAGACAGCCAACGTGTCGCCGGGGTCGAGGCGCTCGTCCGCTGGCGTCGAAACGACGAGCTAATCGGACCGACCAGTTCTTAGACGCGGTCGAGTCGAGCCGGCACATGGCACGCCTGACCGACCGCGTGCTCGACCTCGCCCTCGCCCAACACGCGCGCTGGCGGAACGCAGGCCTCGTCATCCGCATCGCGGTCAATCTCTCCTCAACAGACCTCGCCGACAAGACACTCCCTCAGCGAATCGCCGTCAAGCTCGAGCAGTACAGCGTAATGGGGCAGAGCCTCACGATCGAGGTGACCGAGACCGCAGTCCTCAGCGAGCCCGAGCAAGCCCGCGCGGTGCTCACCATCCTCCATCAAATGGGGATCGAGATCTCGATCGAGGACTTCGGCACCGGCCACGCCTCGATCAGCCGGTTACACCGGCTGCCCGTCTCAGAAGTCAAGATCGACCGCTCCTTCGTCTCAGACCCCCAGCAGCACTCGCGGACCTACCTCGCCGCGATGGTCGCCTTCGGTCACAACATCGGGCTACGCGTCGTCGCCGAAGGCGTCGAAGACGCCGAAACGCTCGCCGTCCTGACCACCCTGAAATCCGACCTCGCGCAGGGATACTTCATCAGCCATCCACTCGAACCGGCCGCGATGACGCTGTGGCTCACTGCCAGCCGCCCCGCCACCCTCACCCAACCCCCGACCGACCTCACCTCCTCGACGATCTAGTCCCGAGCACTCGCGACAACCATCTCCCCGTCCACGGCGACCGAGCGAACCCCGAGCCGAACCGACGCTGCCCTGGCCTGGCCGAGTGGGCAGCGAGTGAGCCAGCGGGATCACCCGGTGCCCCTGCTGTTCGCCCCCAGCAGACATCTTGATGGGAACGGTGTCTTCCCTGGCATGTGCGGCCAGCAGGGAAGACCGTTCCAACCAGCCACGCCACCACGTCGGTATAAAACGCGCGCCGATGCTAGAGACACGGGCCTCGAAGTAGGATCGCGCGATGTCCGGGCAGTTCGTCGCGCCGCTCGATCGAGGATGTGTCACTGCGGCAGAGGATGAGCTGGGGCTCGAGGCGATCGGGGATGGCAATCGATGCTCCGGGTACTTCCCCGCGCTGGCCGGAATGATTGGGATCCGCAGTGAGCAGCCCGCCTGTCGTGCTCTCGCAGAAGCGCTCCCCGCCATCTCGTACGCCGGCCTGAGGTACGGGTTCAACCGGCCTGGCAGCGCTAGCGGCGGCGGCGCGGCCCGGCGGCGCTCTCGTGGCGGTCGGCTGGCTTGACCCGCGCCCCGCCTCGTTCCCGATCGTCGCGCCGTTCACGATTCACTGCTACGTCGGCTTCGCGCACATCCTCGACCCGTTATTGGTTCGCCGTATCTTCGCATTCCGTCGCTGCCGGCATCCGCTCCGGCGTCATTGCGCCGATCGTCGACAGCACCTTCAGCCTTGAGCAGGTGGTCGACGCTCACCGCCACCTGGAGGACGGCCAACAGGTCAGCAAGCTCGTCCTCACGGTGTGACCCACGAGGCCTCTGGGTGCGCCGGTCTGTTGCTCGCTGACTGGCGCCGCGCTGGGGTGGCTGCGCCGAGGTTGACGGCGGCAAGTCGCCACAGGTAGCCACCGGCTTGGGTCCAACGCAGAAGCACCGCCATCCGAACGAAGCGGCCGCGCGGGATCATCGCTTCTCCCGGCAACGCGCTCTTTGCGCAGCGCGCGCCGGTACGCGTTCGGCGATGTCCGAGACTTCTGCTTTGGGATCAGCCGGGATTGATCTCAGCGGCGATCCTGTCCGCGAACGCGTCTGGCTGTGACAGAAACGGGTGGTGTCCAGCGCGGAACTCAACCAGTCGCGTGTCTGCTTTGACGCGTCGGCGCTGCACGTCGGCAGGGGTGGAGAGATCCTCGGTGCAGACAAAGTACGTGGCGGGCTTGCGCTGCCATGCGATCTGGCGGGGTGCCTGCGTGAACGGGATGAGCGACTGACGCGTGAGGCGGCCAAGCGCCCCCTTGGTCGTGATCTCGTCGCAGTCCTGAAGGAAGAACTCGCGGATCATGTCGGGATCGACGCCGACGGTGCCGTCGTTGCCAGGTTGCAGCCACGGCGCCGGCTCGGCGCTCGTGAGATCTGCCTGGGACTGCCCAGCGTCGGGCATGACCGAGGTCAAATAGAGCAGCTGGGTGACGCGGTCATCAACGCCGGCCTCGGTGATGATCATCCCACCGTAGGAATGGCCGCACAGGACGATCGGCCCGTCGAGCGCGGCGACCGCTCCGCGGCACGCCTCGACATCGGCGTAGAGATCGCCGAGCTCGCTGCCGGTCTCGCCGCAACTGGGCAGCGGCACCGCGACGGTCGCGATGCCGCGCTCGGCAAGTGGCTCTTTCATCGGCGCCCACCACCAACCGGCGTCCCGAACGCACGCGCCGTGAACGAAGACCAGTGTGGTCATAGCCAAGGAGCGTAGCGCAACCTGAGGGTTGCACCTAGCGGCGGAGCTCGGGTAGCACTTTCTCGGCGAGCCTCGACGCGGTCTGCACAGGATCGGCGTTGGTCGACATCGAGCCACCGCTGAGCATGAAGATGATCTCGGTGAAGCCGGCCTCGTGGTAGCGGTGCACTCGATCGATGATCTCGGCACTGTCCTCGCCGACTGCCAGCTGGGCCGAGCGCCGGATCTCATTCGGGTCTCGCTCGATCGTGGTGCAGGCTTCGTCGAGCTGCCGCGACGCCGTGACGGCGCCTTGGAGCTCGCGGGCGGCGTTGCCGCTGGCGTTCCAGACGTCAGCGTGGCGAGCGGTCAGCCTGAGCATCCGCGGCCCGCCGGAGCCCACCCAGATTGGTGGATACGGATTCTGCACCGGCTTGGGAACGGCGACGGCATTGCGCATCGTGTAGTAGCGGCCGTCGAAGTTGGTTCGCTCTTGTGTCCAGAGCGACTTGATCACCTGCATCCCCTCTGAAAACAGCCCGACCCGATGGTCGAGCCCGGAGATGTCATACATCTCGTGCTCGTTTGCCGCCCACGCCGCGCCGATCCCGAATTCCAGGCGCCCGCTCGAGAGATGATCGACTGTGGTTGCGATCTTGGCCAGGAGCGCCGGGTTGCGATAGGTCATGCCGGTGACGAGCAGGCCCAAGCGGACGTGAGTCGTGGATGTCGCCATACCGGCCAGCAGCTCCCACCCGTCGAAGATCGGGCGGTCATCGCCGATGTTCCCGATGGATGCGAGGTGGTCCATCGCCCAACAATGGTCAAAGCGGGCCTCGTCGGCGATCTTCCAGACAGCCTTATAGCTGTCAATCGAAGCGTCCTGCGAAAGTTTGATCCCAAGCCTGAGTGGGTGGGTCATCATCACGCCTCCTGTCTGCCGTCAAGCGGTCGAATCGAGTGCTTTTTGGTCAGGGCAATACCCGCGTCGCGGGCCGTTCGGTCAGCGGTCACGCGTCGTAGCTGCCGCCGCCACGATAAGAGCGTAGGTCGCCGAGCCCGAGAAAAGCGACGGCCAGGAGCAGAAATCCGTGCGTCCGGACGCCCGACATCTCAGGACGACGCGCTGTCTGACTGCTGCTTTCATCGTCATGACCAGGCACCTGGGTGCGCGCCCAAGAAACCCAACTGCTCGGCGGACCATCCGATCTCGCTGAGGCCGCCGGGTCGGTCAGGGCCTGCGGCCGTGGAAGGTGCGGCGCAGGTCGTTCACCCAGGCCTCGGGGATCTCCCAGGGGATGAAGTGGCCGCCGTGGTCGTGGGCGTTGACGTTGACGTGGTTGAACCAATCGGCCTGCGGGCCGCTCTTGAACGCGCGGACACGCTCGTTAGCGGTGTGGATGCCGGGCGGGTTCTCGTACGTGACGAACGTGAGACCCACCGGGGCCTGCACGACCGGGGTGCGGGCGTGGGCGGGGACCCAGGGGTAGCGGTTGGCGTTGGCGTAGTAACGCATCGAGGTGGCGATGGAGTTGTTCACCCAGTAGATCGTGGCGTGGGTGAGGAGGTCGTTCTTGGTGAAGACGGACTCGACGTCGCCGCCGTTGTCGCTCCAGGCGTTCCAGCGCTCCAGGAGCCAGGCGAGCAGTCCGGCGGGTGAGTCGCTCAGCCCGTGGGCGAGGGTGGCGCCGTCGAGCATGTGCACGGCGAGGTGCGACGCCGAGCGGTGGTCCAGCTCGATGATGCGATCGCGGACGTCGGCGGGCTGGTCGTCGGTGAGGGGCCGATTCCGAGCGAGGTCCCAGGCGCGCGGGCCGGTGAAGAAGTCGAGCGGCAGCCCGGAGCCGATGTGGATGCCGTACAGCTCGTCGGGATACTTGTGCCCGAGTTGGCTGGAGACGATCCCGCCGATGTCGCAGCCCCCGGCGGCGTACTTCTCGTATCCCAGGGTCTCGGTCATCAGGGTGTGCCAGAGGTCGGCGACCTTCCAGAAGTTGATGTCCGAAAAGCCGGTGAGCGGGCCGGGGAAACCGAAGCCAGGCAGGGACGGCACGATGACGTCGAACGCGTCGGCGGGGTCGCCGCCGAACGCGGCCGGGTCGGCGAGCGGGTCGATCACCTTCGACCAGTGCCAGAACGTCCACGGCCAGCCGTGGGTGAGGATCAACGGAATCGGGCGGGGGCCGCGGCCCGGCTTGCGCATGAAGTGCACGGGGACGTCGGCGACGCTCACCTGATAGTGCTCGTAGGCGTTCATGGCGGCCTCGGCCGGGCGCCACTCGTAGCCGTCGCGCCAGTAGGCGACCAGTTCATGGAGATAGCTGTCCGCGACGCCGTAGGACCAGTCCTCATTCCCCTCGTCCAGCGGCGGACGAGTCAGTGCGAGACGGGCGCGCAGGTCACCAAGGACTCTGTCGGGCACGTGGAGCGGGGTCGGCTCCAGGGGGAAGGCATGCGGGGCGGTCATGGCGTCGTTTCTTACTCGGCAGGGCGAAGCCGTCGTCGGCGTCGTATGTGGCGTCGGCGCCTCAGAAGCGATGCCGGGTGTGACTGAAGCCGCCCTTGCTGAAGGCAAGGACTTTCGCTGGGTGGACCGCGAACACGAGGGCGGTCCCGACCTCGTGTCGAAAGCCATCCTGACTGACCTCGTATTGCCATCGCCCGTCCCACTTTTGTGCCCAGGCCGCGGCGAGCCGTTCGAGCTGCTGTGCGTCCGTGACGCGGGCCGCATCGCCCTCGACGACCACGTCGAGGCCGCTGTGCCAGTCGTTGGTGCCCGTGGTCAGCGCGACGCGCGGGTTGCTGGCGAGGTTGCGCGCCTTCTGCTCGTCCGGGCCCGTGGAGAAGTGCAGTGCGTCGTCGAGCCACACGGCGACGAGCGGAGTGACGTGCGGCCGGCCGTCTGCGCGGACGGTCGAGATCCAGAAGATCTCGGCCTGCGTGATCGCCTCGAGCGTGTCCTCCCAACTGGTGGGCTGTGCGGCTGGATCGCTGAATCGGGTGTCGAGCTGTGTGCGGGGTGTCGTCATCACGGGTTTCTGTCCTCGGGGTTGGGGGCTGGCGGGTAGGTTTTGGCGACGACGTCGTCCAGGCGCGCGATCGCCGTGAAGTCCGGGGAGAATCGGTTACGCATCAGCGCGATCGCGACCCCGGTGTCGATGTCGGCGTAGGCCGCCGATCCGTTGGTGCCAACCATCCCGAAGGTCGAGCCCGAACGCGAGCGGGCGCCGCCGGGCCGGTACGGGCTGTAGCCGAGCGACCAACTGATGTCCATCTCCATTACGTGATCTCTTCCGGTGTAGGCGACGGCGGCAGCGGCCGCGACCTGCTCGGCCGAGAGCAGACGCGTCCCGGCTATGTGGCCGAGGAGCGCGGCGTAAACGCGGGCCGCGGCGCGGGCGCTCATCGTGCCGAACGAGGGGATCTGTGCGGTGAGCACGTCGCGGCGGTTAGCGAAGGCGGCATCGGGAGCGGCGCCGGGAGGCATCGCGCGGGCTAGCGGACTGCCCGGGGCAGGGCCCGGCGGGGGAGGTCCGAACGGCGCGACCTGGCGGGCGACCCGATCCAGGAGGAGCGCCGGGACCGCGAAGTGGAGCTCGTCGACGACGGCTAGCGGCTCGGTGAGTGTTTCTCTGAGAAGCGTGACGAGGCGTGCACCGGTAGTTCGCTGGAGCGTTTCACCGAGCAGGAAGCCGAAGGTCTGGGCGTGGTAGCCGAACGCGGTCCCCGCCGGCCACCACGGCGCCGCCTCGGCCACGAGTGCACACATGTGATCCCAATTGCACAGCTGCTCGGTCGTCAGGTCAGGCGGCAGCCCGGGCACGCCCGCCTGGTGCATGAGGACGTGTCGCACGGTCACGTTCCCCTTGCCGTGTGCGGCGAACTCGGGCCACACCTCGGCCAGACGCAGGTCGTAGTCGAGCCTGCCGGCCGCGACGAGGGCATGCACGAGCGAGCTGAGGACGCCCTTGGCGGTCGAACCAGCGAAGAACAAGGTGCCGGCGGACACGGGCTCGCCACTGGCCGGATCGGCGACTCCGCTTTGTGCGTCGGCGACGAGTGCGCCGTCCTTCATCACGACGGCCTGCAGGCCGACCTCATCTCCGTCCTCGACGAGCTCGTCGAGGACTGCCTGCACGGCATGCTGGAGCGCGATGTCAGCCATCATGGGAGTGTCACAGGATCTGTCGGTGCCCTTACTCATCGCTGGGTGTCTTCCTGGTCGGTTCTCAGGACATAGACAGCCGCCCACCGAGGAACTCATCGGTTCGGGTTAGGCGATCTCCCGCTTGTGACTCAGTCAAAGGCTGGTTCTGGATCGGTGATGTCCGACCAGACGCTCCCTTTCAAGATCGCGTTCAAGCAAGCTGCGGCGCTCGGATTGCGACGGTTTCGTTATTGGCGTGAGCCCAGCGCGGAGCGTGCGCTCCCGTGACGGGGTGGTGTGGTCCGGTCACCCTTCTGCGTTTGACCGTGCCGGCGTCTGCTGGGCCGACCGATCTGGGTTAGCACGCCCTGCTGATCGCGCAGGCGAAGCGGCAGTCCGACGGCGACGAGCACGGAGACGACCGCGTGTCGCCCGACCCAGAAAGCCAGCGTCACGCTCGTCCGTGGTGACCCTCGCCGATTGGGATGTAGAAGTGTCGCCGACGTCGCCGGCCAGGGTCGGATGCGCTCGCGGTACAGCTCCTCGATGGGACGGGCTGGCTCCACGGTTCGTACCGCCCTAGCGTAGGCCGGCGCGCGCTCGCGAGCTCGCGGGCACCCGCCCGGTTGGCGGCGGCGACCTGCGCCACGTCGGCCGTGCGCAGCTCGCCGGCGTCGACCACCGCGCGCCCGCCGACGAGCAACAGCTCGAGCGGAGCGGGCGGGCCGAATACGAGCGCGCACACGGGGTCGGCGATGTCGGCATGTCCGAGGCCGTCGAGCCGCCACAGCGCGAGGTCGCCGAGCTTGCCGACCTCCAGCGACCCGATCGCGTCCGATCGGCCCAGGCAGCGGGCGCCGCCGATGGTCGCCATCCACAGCGCCTGTCGCGCGCTCAGAGCCTGCGGGCCCAGGCGGGCGCGGGCGAAGAGCAGCGCCTGGTGCAGCTCCTCGGCCAGCCCGCCGTGCTCGTTGGAGGCGACGCCGTCGACGCCCAGCCCGACCGGCGCCCCGGCCGCGAGCAGCTCCGGGATCGGCGCGATGCCGGCGCCCAGCCGCGCATTCGAGCTCGGACAGTGCGCGACACCGGTGCCGGTGGCGGCGTACTTGGCGATGTCGCCGTCGGAGAGGTGCACGCAGTGCGCGAGCCAGACGTCGTCGCCGAGCCAGCCGAGCGATTCGACGTAGTCGACCGGACGCGCGCCGAAGTGGGCGAGGCAGAACTCCTCCTCGTCGCTGGTCTCGGCGAGGTGGGTGTGGAGGCGGACGCCGAGTGCCCGCGCCAGCTGCGCGCAGTCGCGCATCAGCTCGGCCGTGACCGAGAACGGCGAGCACGGCGCGAGCGCCACCTGGAGCAGGGAGTCGAAGCTCGGGTCGTGGTACGCGGCGACCGCCGACTCGCACTCGGAGAGGATCCGGTCGGCATCCTCGACCACCTCGTCGGGCGGAAGGCCGCCGGACGAGCGCCCCAGGTTCATCGCGCCGCGGGTGGCACAGAATCGCAGCCCGATGCGCCGGGCCGCCTCGATCTCGGCGGCGAGCAGGTCGCCGCCGGACGCCGGGAACACGTAGTGGTGGTCCATCGCGGTCGTGCAACCGGACAGGGCGAGCGCGGCGAGCCCGGCGCTCGCGGCGACGTACTCCAGGTCGGCGTCGAGGTGCGCCCACACGGGGTAGAGCGCGGTCAGCCACTCAAACAGCGTGCCGTCGGGGGCGTACCCGCGCGTCAGCCACTGGTACAGGTGATGGTGAGTGTTGACGAAGCCGGGCGTCGCCAGGCAGCCGGTTGCGTCGACGCGCCGTGCCCCGTCGATCGCAGGCGCGGGGCCCGCGCCGACCGCGGCGATCCGTCCCCCGGTCACGACCACATGCCCGGTGGAGTGCTCGGTGCCGGCCGCGTCGACCGTGGCGATCGCGCAGCCGTCGATGACCACGGTGTCGGCGCCGGCGCCGGGGAGACGCCATGGCTCAGCTGCCTCGATAGGTCGAGAACGCGAACGGGCTGAGCAGCAGCGGCACGTGGTGATGGGCGGCGGGGTCGACCACCGTGAAGGTCACGGTCACCTCCGGATAGAACGCGGCGACACCTGCGGCGTCGAAGTAGCCGCCGGTGTCGAAGTGGATGCGGTGGATCCCCGCTCCCGGATCTCCGAGCGCGCCGATCCGCCCGTCGGCGTCGGTGCGTCCCTGTGCGGTGGTGCGCCACTCGCCGTCGATCCGTTCGTCCAGGCGCACCGCGACGCCCTCGGCCGGCCGTCCGGTCATGGCGTCGAGCACGTGCGTCGACAGGCTCATCGCGGCTCCTCCAGCAGCTTGCCCAATCGCAGCCGGTTGATCTTGGCCAGCTCGCCCAGCACGACGCCGCGCTCGGTCTCCGGGTCGTTGTCGAGCCGGGCCCGGCAGACGGCGAGCAGCTCGGCGGCGCTGCGGCCGGAGGCGCACACGAGGTAGACGTGGCCGAACCGCCGCTCGTAGGCGGCGTTGGCGGCGGCGAGCTCGCCGAGCAGGTCCGCGCCGGCGGTGGCGACGCCTGCCTGCTCGCCCCGCGACCAGGCGGCGGAACGCCCGTCACCGCCGTGCGCCGGAGCGGCGTCGCCGATGCGCGGGTGGCCGGCGAGCGCCTGCGCGAGCCCGCCGGCGTCCAGCTCGGCGGTCGCGCGGTCCGAGGCGACGTACAGCGCGGCCTCGGACCGGTACGGGCGCCCCACCACCATCCTGCTCCACCCACGCCTCGGCCGCACAGCAACTGTGCAGCCGGACGCGCAGCTCGTCGTCGGGCGCGACGTCGAAGGCGGCCACCGCCGCCGCCCGGGCGCGACCCCGTCGCGTGCTGAGCCTGTGTCCACCGTCACTGGGCACCGGATTCAGCCGGGCGGCGTGGACACGACGGCTCCCTCGTCGACCGCGAGCTGCACCGCGCTCTCGCCTTCGTCACCCGCGAAGTGATTGAACGCGAGGTTGAGGACGAACACCACGATCACCGTGGCGGTGATGCTCGATCCGAAGATCACCTGGAAGTTCTTCGGAAACTTGTTATAGAAGCTCGGGTCGAACGCGGGCAGCAATCCGACCGCGAGCGAGATCGCGACGATCAGCAGGTTGTGGTTGTTGCGGAAGCTGACCTTGTGCAGCGTCTGGATCCCGACCGCGGTCACCATCGAGAACATGATCGTGGCGGCGCCACCGATCACCGGGCCGGGCAGGTCGGCGACGATCTGTCCCACCTTCGGGATCAGGCCCATGATCAGCAGGAGGGCGCCGCACATGGTCACCACCCAGCGACTGCGGATCCCGGTGAGGCCGACGAGCCCGACGTTCTCCGCAAACGCGGTGTCGGGGAAGGAGTTGGTGAACGACGCGATGAACGCCGAGAGCGCGTCGGTCGCCAGTCCGCGAGCCAGGTCGTTGGGCGTCACCTCCTTCTCCACCATCTCGCCCACCGCGAGCATGTCCGCGGTGGACTCGGTGAACGTGACCAGCATCACGATGCACATCGTGATGATCGGCGCGGCCGCGAACTTCGGGCCGCCGAAGCGGAAGATGTGAGGCCCGCCGAACCAGGCGACGTCGCCGAGGTTGCCGAAGTGGGCCTGGTCGATGAACGCCGCCACGATCGTGCCGATCACGATGCTGAGCAACACCGCGATCTGCGAGATGAAGCCGCGGAACAGCCGGCTGATCAGGATGATCGACAGGACGACGATGCCGGCGAGCACGACGTGCGAGACGTCGGCGACGTTCGCCCCGTTGACCACCGTCGGGGCGATCAGCGAGATGTCCGCGCCGCCCAGCGACAGGCCGATGATGCAGATGACCGTGCCGGCGACCAGTGGCGGGAAGAACCGGATGATCATCGAGAACGGCTTGGCCAGGAGCAACCCGAGCACGCCGGAGACCATCATCGCGCCGTAGACGTAGGGCAGTCCCTTCACCCCGCCGTACTGAGTCGCGATGATGATCATCGGGTTCAGGACGGTGAAGGTCGCGCCGGCGACCACCGGCAGCCTGACGCCGAACACGTTCGAGATGCCCGCCGACTGAATCATCGTCGCGATCCCCGAGACGAGCAGGTCGGCGCTGACCAGGGTCGCGATCTGGCCCGAGTTCAGCCCGACCGCCGGTCCGACGATCAGCGGGACCGCGACCGCCCCCGCGTACATGATGCACAGGTGCTGCAGGCCGAAGACGAGCAGCTTGTGCAGCGGTGGAACGCGGTCCACCGGATGCGTCGCCGGCGCGGCACCGCCCGGCGTTGTGAGCGTCTCTTCTGACGACATGATTCTCCCCTCTCCGTGCGCGGTGATCGGTGATCCAGGAAACGACCGAGGTCTTCTGTGACTTCCGCCTAGTGGATTTCTATTTCCGCGTGGCGGATACGGTATTGCCGCCGTGCAAGCGCCGCTTGTCACGGCATGGATCTCCAGCGCCGAGCGTGTCGGCGTCCGGGGACGATCGGGGCGCGGAGCCTTCCGCCTGCGGAGTCTATTCCGCTGGCAGATACGGTATTCGGAGCGCGCGCCGCTGTCAAGCCGCAGTCGTTCAGCGCACGCAGGCCACGCGGCGCTCAGGCAGCGCATGCCGAGGCACGCGTCGCTGCCGGCAGCCGCGGCCGGCCGGTCGCCGGTCAGGCGGCGCGCGTGGTCTCGGCCGCGCTCACGGGCGCCGGAGCGGCGAGCTCGGCGCCGATCTTCCCCGCGGCCTCGCGGAGGATCGGCGCGGCCTTGTCGATCACGTCGTCGGACATCCGCGTCAACGGACCGGACATCGACAGCGCGACGGGCCGGGGGGCGCCCGGCACGGTGAGCGCGACGCAGCGCACGCCCAGTCTCCTGCTCGCCGTCGTCGAGCGCGTACCCCCGCTCGCGCACCCGTTCCAGGTCGGCGAACAGCAGCTTGGGGGTGGTGAGCGTGTGCTCGGTGCGTCGCGGCATCCCGGTGCGCTTGAGCAGCTCCCGCACCTCGTCGTCGGGCTTGGTGGCGAGGATCGCCTTGCCGACCGCGGTCGCGTGCGGCTTGACCCGGCGACCAACCTCGGTGAACATCCGCATGAAGTTCTGCGACGGCTGCACCTGTGCCACGTAGACGATCTCCTCGCCGTCGAGCACGGCGAGATTGAGCGACTCGCCGAGCGCCTCGACGACATCGGACATGTACGGGTGGGCCAGCGTCCCGAGTCGCTTGGTGCTCGTGTCGACCAGGCGCATCAGCCGCGGGCCGAGCGAGTACTGCCGCGACGGTTCCTGGCGCGCGTAGCCGAGGTCGACCAGCGTGCGGACGAGGCGGTGGATAGTGGCCGGCGGCAGCTGCGCCTCGATGGCCAACTGCGACAGGCCGATCTCGCCGCCGGCGTCCGCCATCGCCTCGAGGATCGCGAACGCTCGAGCCAGCGACTGCACCCCGCCTTGCGATCGGGGCTCGGGCGAGCCATCGGTTGCCATGCGCCTCCTCGGTCAGCACCGTCTACGCCGTCGGTCAGTTGCCCGCCCAACGATATCAGTATTCCGCATCACGGTAATCGATTCTCAAGTCGTCCGGTCCGGTTTCACCGGCACGCCATCGACCCAGACACCGGCCACATCGGAGCTGACGCCGAGCGCGAACGCCCGCGCCAGCGCCTCGCTCCGGACCGTCCGCGTAGCGCAGCCCGACGTCCAGCGGGCTGCCGGGCGCGCGGGCGTAGCCAGAGCGCGTCGAACCGCTTGCCGACGCCGAGATCGCCGAGCTCCCCGTCGAGGCCGAGCGCCGCCGCTCCGGCCGCCGTGGCCAGGTAGAGCAGATGGGTCGCGGTGAGCGGCACGCCGTCGGCGCCGCGCAGCTGCTGCATGAAGTACGCCTGCAGCCCCTCCTTGAACAGCGAGTAGCCGGTGCCGGCGCCGACATCGCTGCCGAGTGCCACCGGCACTCGGTGGGCGAGGTGGCGGTCCAGCGGGAACAGCCCGCTGCCGAGCGCGGCGTTGCTCGTGGGGCAGTGCGCGACCGCAGCGCCGCCGGTGGACAGGCGCTCCAGCTCCGCGTCGGTGGGATGGACGTTGTGCGCGAGCACGGTCCGCGACCCGATCAGGCCGTGCCGGTCATAGCTATCGACGTAACTGGACTGAAACAGGTCGCGCACGGTGGCGATCTCGGCCGTGTTCTCGTTGACATGCGAGGTGCACCAGCTGCCGGGGACGGCCGCGTGGAGCGCCGCGCACGAGGCGAGCAGTTCGTCGGTGCACGACAACGCGAACCGCGGGATCACCGCATAGCGGCTGCGCCCCTGGCCGTGCCAGCGGCTCGCCAGCGACAGCCCGTCGTCGTAGGCGCGCTGCGCGGTGGTGTGCAGCTCGGGGCGCAGCATCCGGTCGCTCACCACCAGCCCGCTCGTGATCCGCAGACCGCGCGCGGACGCGGCGGCGAACAGCGCGTCGACCGCCGGCGCGAAATGGGCCCCGAACACGAGCGCGGTGGTCGTGCCGGCATCGGCGAGCCCGGCGACGAACTCCGCGGCGACCTCCTGCGCATAGCCGAGGTCGGCGAAGCGTGCCTCCTCGGGCAACGCGCAGCGCTCCAGCCAGTCGAGCAGCGGCATGCCGAGGCCGCCGATCACCCGCGCCTGGGGGAAGTGCACGTGCGTGTCGACGAAGCCCGGCAGCAGCAGGCCGTCGGCGAGCTCGGACACGGGCTCGGAAGCGTGCCGGGCCCGAACCTCGGCGAACGGGCCACGGTCGGCGATCCGGCCGTCGGCGGTGACCAGCAGCCCGGCGTCGGCATCGGCGCGCAGGGCCCCGCCGCGGAACGGGTCCTCAGGCGCGTCGAGCACCTGGGCGCGATAGATCGTCACGGCCGCGCGCCGTCGCCCTCGCGCTCGGGCTCGTTCTCGTCGCTCGCGCTCGAACGTTCGCAGCAGATCCGCGGCGACGCTGACCGCGATCGTCGCGGGCTCCTTGCCGCTGATGTCGGGCAGTCCGATCGGCGTCTTGATCCGAGCGATCGTCTCCGCGTCGTGGCCCCCCTCGTCGGCGAGCCTGCGCCGAAAGCGCGCCCACTTGCCCGACGAGCCGATCAGCCCGATCGACCCCAGGTCGCCGCGCCGCAGTGCGGCGTCGCACAGCGCCACGTCCTCGGCGTGGTCGTGGGTCATGATCAGCACGTGGCAGCCGGGTGGCAGCTCGCCGACGACGTACTCCGGCAGCACCGGGACCCGGTGGACGTGCACCGTGGCCACCGCATCGGCGAGCACGGCGAGCCGAGACTCGCTGAGGATCTCCGGCCGCGTGTCGATCAGGTGCAGCTCGATGTCGTGGCGGGCGAGGATGCGGGCGAGCTCCAACCCGACGTGCCCGGCCCCGAAGATCGCCACCGCGGGGACGGTCCGCAGCGGCTCGAGCAGGACGGTCACCTTGCCGCCGCAACATTGGACGCCATGCTCGGACGGGGCGCGCTCCGACAGCTCGGACGTCATCAGCTCGGGCGACGCCGACGGGTTCGTCCAGCTGCGCACGCGCTCGCTCGATCGCGACCGCCTCGACGTTCCCGCCGCCGATCGTGCCCCACGAGCCGGTCGCGCTCACCACCATCTTCGCGCCGGCCCGGCGCGGCGCGTGGCCACGGACCGTGGCGAGCGTGACGAGGACGGCGGGCTCGCGGGCCGCGCGCAGGCGGACGACCGCGTCCAGCCACAGCCCATCAGGCATGCACCACCGCGTGCTGCAAATCCTCCGAGGACTTGTGCATCGGCTGCGCATCCGGGTCAAGATCCGGCGGCAGCCGACCGGGATAGCCCTCGATCACGTCGCCGCGCATGTCGCCGGCGGCCTGATCACGCGCCTGCTCAACGGCCCAGAAGACCGCCTCGGGGGTGGCCGGGCTGGCCAGGTTGACGCTCGTGCCGGCCTGCCCGAAGGCCGCGGCCGCCTGGCGCAGCGCCTCACGGACCGAGAACGCCAGCATCAACGGCGGCTCCCCAACCGCCTTGGAGCCATACACCGCGCCCGCCTCGGTGGCATCGCGGAGCAGCGTGACGTTGAACGTCTCGGGCATCTCGGAGAAGCTCGGCAGCTTGTAGGTGCTGGCCGCCTGCGTCAGAAAGCGGCCGCGGCCCGGACCGTCGCTGGTGTCCCAGCGCAGGTCCTCGAGCGTGAGCCACCCGGCGCCCTGCACGAAGCCGCCCTCGATCTGGCCGATGTCGATGAGCGGTGAGAGGCTGTCGCCGACGTCGTGCACGATGTCGACGCGCAGCGTGCGATACGCCCCGGTGAAGCCGTCGACCTCGACCTCGGTGGCGGCTGCCCCGTAGGCGAAGTACTTGAACGGGCTGCCCTGCATCACCGTCGAGTCCCAGTGCAGTCCCTCGGTGCGGTAGAACCCCGAGGCCGACAGCTGGACGCGCTGGAAATACGCCGTGCGCACCAACTCGTCCCAGTTGACGTGGGGCTCCTGGCGAGGCGGACAGGGGCCGCGCGACGCCGTCGACGATCCGGACGTCGCCGGGGTTGATGCCGAGCATGCCGCCCGCAACCGTCAGCAGCCGATCGCGGATCTGCTCGCAGGCGTTCTTGACCGCGCCGCCGTTGAGGTCCGCGCCGGAGCTGGCCGCGGTCGCCGAGGTGTTGGGCACCTTGTCGGTGCGGGTCGGGGCGAGGCGCACCCGTTCCAGCGGAATGCCCAGCGTGGTGGCGGCCACCTGCAGCATCTTCGTGTGCAGGCCCTGGCCCATCTCCGTGCCGCCGTGGTTGATCAGCACCGATCCGTCCTTGTAGACGAGCACGAGCGCCCCGGCCTGGTTGAACGCGGTCAGGTTGAACGAGATCCCGAACTTCACGGGCGTCATCGCCAGACCGCGCTTGACGTGCTCGTGCGTGGCGTTGAACCGCTCCACCTCGCGCGCGCGCGCGAGGACGTCCCCGTTGGCGATCGTCTGCCCCCACACGGCCTCCAACCGCTCGGGATGGCGGACCGGCTGTCCGTAGGGGGTGCTGTGTCCCGCGCGGTAGAAGTTGCGGCGCCGAAGCTCCATCGGATCGAGGCCGAGCAGCGGCGCGCAGCGGCCGAGGATGTCCTCGATGACGATCATCCCCTGGGGGCCACCGAAGCCACGGAACGCCGTGTTCGACGCCTTGTGCGTCTTGGCGATCCGCCCGTTGATCCGAGCGTGGGGGATCCAGTAGGCGTTGTCGATGTGGCACAGCGCCCGCGCCAGCACTGGCTCGGACAGGTCCAGGCTCCACCCGCCGTCCGCGGTGAGCGTCGCCTCCAGCGCGAGCAGGTGCCCGTCGGCGTCGAAGCCGACACGCCAGTCGGCGTGAAAGCCGTGGCGCTTGCCGGACATCGTCAGGTCCTGGGTGCGGTTGAGCCGCAGGCGCACCGGGCGGCCGGTGAGGATCGCGCCGAGCGACGCGATCGCGGCGAAGCCGTGGGGCTGCATCTCCTTGCCGCCGAAGGCGCCGCCCATCCGCAGGCATTGCACGGTGATCTCCGAGTTGTGCCGGCCCAGCACGTGGGCGATGATCTCCTGCGTCTCCGAGGGATGCTGGGTGCTCGACTGGACGAACACCTGTCCCGCCTCGTCGACGTGGGCGAGCGCGGCGTGCGTCTCCAGGTAGAAGTGCTCCTGCCCGGAGAACTCGAACTCGCCGCTGAACACCCGGTCGGCCTCGGCCAGGGCGCTGTCCACGTCGCCGCGCGCCACCTGCGGCTGCGCCGCCCTGGAAGCTGTGGACGGCGATCGCCTCGGTGACCGTGATGTAGGACGGCAGCGGCTCTGACCTCGACCTCGACGGCTTCGCGCGCCGAGCCGGGCGGCCTCGAGCGTCTCGCCCAGCACCCAGCAGACGGCATGCCCGAAGAACATGATCTCGGACGGGAACAGGGGCTCGTCGTGCTTGACCCCGGCATCGTTGACGCCCGGCACGTCCGCGGCCGTCAGCACCCGCACCACGCCGGGCACGGCGAGCGCCGGCTCGGTGTTCAGGGTGGTGATCCGCGCGTGCGCGTACGAGGTCTGGACGGGATAGGCGTGCAGCACGTCCTTCGTGCGATAGATCAAGTCGTCGGTGTAGAGCGCCGCGCCGGTCACGTGCAACACCGCGCTCTCGTGTGGGACCGCGATCCCGACCGCCGGGCTCTCGGGCCGCGTGGCAAGCTCACTCATCGATCTCTCCCGTTCGTGTATAATGCGGTCATGCCGGGGCTCGCTCGACGCCGATCTCCGCGGCTGTCCGCGTGCAGCTTCAGCAGGCTCGATCGGAGCATCGCCGCGCGGTACCGGGTGCTGGCGCGGTGATCGTTCATCGGGGTGCCCTCGGCGCCCAGGATCTCCGCGGCCGCGGTCACCGTCTCAAGCGACCAGGCCTTGCCGACCAGTGCCGCCTCGGTGGCGGTCGCGCGCAACGGGGTCGCGGCCACGCCGCCGAGCCCGATCTGGGCGCGCTGGACGATCCCGGCGTCGTCGTGGTCGATCGCAAACGCGACCGCGACGCTCGAGATGTCGTCGAATCGCCGCTTGGCGATCTTGTGGAAGGCCGTCAGGCCGGCGAGCGGCCGCGGGATCCGGATCGTGCGGATCAGCTCGTCGGCGCGCCGCACGCTCGTCCGGTAACCGGTGAAGTAGTCGGCCAGCTCGACCTCTCGCTCGCCGTCGACGCTGGCGAGCACGAGCCGCGCTCCGAGCGCCAGCAGCACGGGTGGGCTGTCGCCGATCGGCGAGCACGTGCCGAGGTTGCCGCCGAGCGTGGCGCCGTTGCGGATCAGCCGCGAGGCGAACTGCGGAAACATCTCGGCGAGCAGCGGCACGCGACCCTTCGAGCCGGCGCTCGATCTCGGTGAGCGAGAGCGCAGCGCCGATCTCGATCCAGTCGGGGTCGACCGACAGGTTCCGCAGCTCCTGGCAGGCGGTCGATCGCCAGCACCGCCTCGGGGCGCTTGCCGCGCAGGTTGACCTCGACGCCGTGGTCGGTGCACCCGGCGACCACGGTGGTCTCCGGTCGCTCGTGCAGGAGCTCCACCGCCTCCGCGAGCGTCGCGGGCCGGGTGAACGTGAGACCGTCCCGGCTCAGCCGGGTGGCCACCGGGGCGGGCGCGGGCTGCTCGGACCGAGCGGCGAGCTCGTCTGAGTCCGCCGGCTCGCCGAGCGCGTACGCCGCGTCCCTGATCGGCCGGTACCCGGTGCAGCGGCACAGGTTGCCGCTGAGCGCGTGCAGGTCAAAGCCGTTGGGCCCGTGCTCCGCGTCGCCGTGTCCGTTGGCCGGCGCGCGGTCGGGGCGGTAGTACTCGTACGCCATGCTGCAGATGAAGCCAGGCGTGCAGTAGCCGCATTGCGAGCCGCCGCGCACCGCCATCTCGTGCTGAACCGGGTGCAGCGCGTCGGCGTCGCCGAGCCCCTCGGCAGTGACCACCTCCTGGCCGTCGAGCGCGGCGATCGGCACCAGGCAGGCGTTGATCGCGACCCATTCGGTCGGCGCGGCCACGCCCGGCCGCGCGATCAGGACCGAGCAGGCGCCGCACTCACCCTCGGCGCAGCCCTCCTTGCAGCCGGTGAGACCCTGCTCGCGCAGGAAGTCGAGCGCCGTGGTCCAGGTCGCAACGTCGCCCAGGGGCGTGCTGCGCCCGTTGATCATGACCTCGGAAGCGACCATCTCTCCCTCCACTCGACTCACTCTCTCTGGCTCGGCTGACGTCGTCGGGGAGCGTCGTAATCCCTGCAAACGCCCTCTGCGAGCCCCGCGCCGATTGTACACCTCACCACCACCACGCGGCAAGGAAATTGGAAAACTTTTTCTGTGTTGCGGAATACATGCCGCGCGCTCTTCAGACGAACTGGCGGGTGAGCGGAGCGTGGCGATTGACGTCCTTGTACAGCAGGTACCGGAACGGATCCGGCCCCGCCGCGCAGCACGCCTGCGGGCAGAAGGCGCGCAACCACATGAAGTCGCCGGCCTCCACCTCCACCCAGTCCTGGTTGAGCAGGTACAGCGCCTTGCCCTGCAGCACGTACAGGCCGTGCTCCATCACGTGCGTCTCCGCGAACGGGATCGACGCGCCGGGCTGCAAGGTCACGATCGTGACGTGCATGTCGTGCCGCAGATCGGCCGGGTCGACGAACCTCGTCGTCGCCCAGGCGCCGTCGGTGTCGGGCATCGCCACCGGCTCGATCTCCCGCTCGTTGGCGATCACCGGCTCGGGCGCGTCGAGGCCGGCGACATGCTGGTAGGCCTTGCGGATCCAGTGAAACGAGGCTGACCGCCCATCGCGGTTGTGCAGCGTCCAGGCGCTGCCGGGCGGCAGGTAGGCGTAGCCCCCGGGTTCGAGGACGTGCGCGACGTCCTCGATCGTGAGCTCGACGGTGCCATCGACGACGAACAGCGCCGCTTCGGCGCCCGGGTCCGATTCCGGGCGATCCGATCCACCACCCGCGGCGACCTCGACGATGTACTGCGAGAACGTCTCCGCGAACCCCGACAGCGGTCGGGCGATCACCCACAGCCGCGTGTCCTCCCAGAACGGCAGGTAGCTGGTCACGATGTCGCGCATCGTGCGCTTGGCCAGCAGCGCGTAGGCCTCGGTGAACCGCGTGCGGTCGGTCGCCAGCTCGGTCTGGCCGGGCAGCCCCCCGCGCGGCACGTAGTAGCTCGTCACCCTCGCCGTCCTCTCTCGATCAGTCTGCCGTGAGCGGCGGCGCTCGATGGGTCGACCCTCTCGCCCCGCAGCCAAGTCTGGCGCACCACGCCGGTCAGCCGGCGCCCGGCATAGGCGGACACCGGGTTGCGCTGCTGCAGGCGCGACGGATCGACGACGAACTCCGCCTCCGGGTCGAACACGACGAGGTCGGCGTCGGCCCCGACCGCGATCCGGCCCTTGTCCGTCAGCCCGACGCGATCGGCGGGAGCGGTCGCCATCCAGCGCACCACGTCGGCGAGGCCGCGGCCCCGCGCGCGGGCCGCCGTCCACACGACCGGGAGGCCGAGCTCCAGCGACGCGATCCCGCCCCACGCCGCGGCGAAGTCGCCGGTGTCCAGGCGCTTGAGGTCCGCGGTGCACGGGGAGTGGTCGGACACGATCATGTCGATCTCGCCGCCGACCAGCCCGTCCCACAGTCGCTCGCGGTTGTCGGGGTCACGGATCGGCGGGGCGCACTTGAACTGCGTCGCGCCGTCGTCGATCGCATCGGAGTCGATCGCGAGGTAGTGCGGACAGGTCTCGACCGTCACGTCGATGCCGTCGGCGCGGGCGGCGCGCAGTTGCGCCAGCGCGCCGGCGCTCGACAGGTGCAGCACGTGCACGCGTGGGCGGGCGGGGCCGATCCGGGCCGCGGCGAGGACGCGCGCGATCGCCCGCTCCTCGGCGGCCGCCGGCCGGGAGCGCAGGTACGTCGCGTACGCCGGGCCGCCGGGCGCCGGCGCCGCCGCGATCAGCTCGGCGTCCTCGGCGTGCACGATCAACAGCGCGCCGAGCCGGGCCGTCTCGGCGATCGCCAGCTCCAGGCCGGTGGCGTCCAGCGGCGGGAACTCCGGCACCCCGGAGTCGACCAAGAAGCACTTGAAGCCGAACACGCCCGCCGCGTGCAGCCCCTCCAGCTCGCCCGCGTTGCCGGGCACCGCGCCGCCCCAGAACCCGACGTCGACGTGCACCTGCGCGGCGGCCCGGTCGCGCTTGAGCGCCAGCGCGGCGACGGAGGTCGTCGGCGGGATGCTGTTGAGCGGCATGTCGATCACGGTCGTCACGCCGCCGGCCGCCGCGGCGCGGGTGCCGGTGTCAAACCCCTCCCACTCGGTGCGCCCCGGTTCGTTGATGTGCACGTGCGTGTCGACGAGGCCGGGCAGCAGCACCTCGTGGTCGGCCAGCCGGACGGTCTCGCGGGCGGCGACCGACTCGGCCCGCCCGCCCGCGAGCACCCCCGCGATGCGCCCGTCGCGCACGGTGACGACGCACGGCCGTTCGGCGCCGTCGACGAGCGCGCGCGCGGCGACGAAGGCCCGATCGACCACCGGCTCAGCCATCGGGCAGCCGATCGCCCAGTCGTGCGCCGATCCGCCGCAGCAGCGAGGCGGCCTCGTCGAGCGCCTGCTGCGGCGTGGCGGCCTCGTCGAGCAGCGTGTAGACGCCGTCGAAGCCGGCGGCCTGCAGCCGCGGGCCGTCGAGCAGGCAGCGACCGGCCACGGCGATGACCGGCACTCCCGCGGCGCGGCCGGCGGCGGCGACGGCCGCCGGCGCCTTGCCGCGCAGCGTCTGCTCGTCCAGCGACCCCTCGCCGGTGACGACCAGGTCCGCGCCGGCGAGCGCGTCGGCGAACCCGAGCTGGTCGAGCATCAGCTGGGCGCCGGGACGGAGCCTGGCGCCGAGGATCGCGACCGCCGCGAACCCGACGCCGCCGGCCGCGCCCGCGCCCGGGTCGGCACGGTGGTCGTGGCCGGTCGCCGCGGCGACGACGTCGGCCCAGTGCGCGAGCGCCGCGTCGAGCTCGCGCACCTGGGCGGGCTCGGCGCCCTTCTGCGGGCCGTAGACGGCGGCCGCGCCCGCCGGTCCGGTCAGTGGGTTGTCGACGTCGCAGGCGACTTCGATGCGCGTCCGCGCCAGCCGTGGATGCAGGCCGCTGAGATCGAGCGTGGCGGCCGTCGCGGCCCCCGCGCCGCCCGGTCCGACCTCCGCGCCCGACGCATCGCGCACCCGGGCGCCGAGCGCCTGGACGAGGCCGAGCCCGCCGTCGGTCGAGGCGCTGCCGCCGATCCCGACCAGCACCTGGGTGCAGCCGGCGTCGAGGGCGTGGGCGATCACCTCCCCGAGGCCTCGGGAGCTGGCGGTGAGCGGAGCGAACGCGCCCTGCAGTCCCGCCAGCCCGGCCACCTCGGCCAGCTCGACGACCGCCTCCTCGCCGCGTCGCACGTACCACGTCGGCGCGGCCCGCCCGGTGGCGCCGGTCGCGAGCACCGCGATGCGCTCAAAGCCCGCCGCCTCGAACGCGCCGAGCGACCCATCACCGCCGTCGGCGACCGGCACCGCCACCACGTCGGCGGCCGGTCGCCGGCTCCGGATGCCCTCGGCGAGCGACGCGGCGACCTCGGCCCCGCTCAGCGTCCCCTTGAACTTGTCCGGAGCGAGCAGCACCCTCGCCATCAGTCGAGGTTGGCATACGCCGCGGTGGGCGCGTCGGCTCCGCTCATCGCCAGCTCCTCGAACTCCGTGACGTTGTCGAGCTCGGTCCCCATCGACACGTTCGTGACCCGTTCGAGGATCGCCTCGACGATCACCGGCACCCGGAACTCCGCCATCAGCTCCTTGGCCTGCTCGAGCGCGGGCAGGATCTCGTCGGGCTCGAACACCCGCAGCGCCTTGCAGCCCAGACCCTCGGCGACCTTGACGTGGTCGACGCCGTAGCCGTTGACCCCGGGAGAATTGACGTTGTCGAACGACAGCTGCACGCAGTAGTCCATATCGAAACCGCGCTGCGACTGGCGGATCAGCCCGAGGTAGGCGTTGTTGACGACGACGTGGATGTAAGGGATCTTGAACTGCGCGCCGACGGCGAGCTCCTCGATCATGAACTGGAAGTCGTAGTCGCCCGAGAGCGCGACGACGGTCGCGTCGGGATCGGCGGTGGCGACCCCAAGTGCGGCCGGCACGGTCCAGCCCAGCGGGCCGGCCTGTCCGGCATTGATCCAGTGCCGGGGGCGGTAGACGTGCAGCAGTTGCGCGGCCTGGATCTGGGAGAGCCCGATCGTGCTCACGTAGCGGACGTCCTCGCCGAACGCGCGGTTCATCTCCTGGTACACCCGCTGCGGCTTGATCGGCACGGCGTCGAAGTTCGTCTTGCGCAGCATCGTCCGCTTGCGCTCGCCGCACTCGTCCGCCCACTCGGAGCGGTCCGGCAGGTCGCGTTCGCCGGCGGCCTCCACGAACAGCTCGAGCGCCGCGCCGGCGTCGGAGACGATCCCGTAGTCGGGTGCGAACACCCGCCCGATCTGCGTCGGCTCGATGTCGACGTGGACGAAGGTGCGGCCCGCGGTGTAGGTGGCCAGCCCGCCGGTGTGCCGGTTGGCCCAGCGGTTGCCGATCCCGAGCACGAAGTCGGCGGCCAGCAGCGAGGCGTTGCCGTACCGGCGCGAGGTCTGCAACCCGACCATCCCGGCGTTGAGCCGATGGTCGTCGGGGATCGTGCCCCACCCCATCAGCGTCGGGATCACCGGCACGCCGGTCAGCTCGGCGAACTCGACGAGCGCCTCCGCGGCGTCGGCATTGATGACCCCGCCGCCGGCGACGATCAGCGGCCGCTGCGCCGCGTGCAGCAGATCGAGCGCGCGCTCGATCTGGGCGCGGGTAGCCCGGGGTTTGAAGACTCCCAGCGGCTCATAGGTGGCGGGGTCGAACTCGATCTCGGCCTGCTGAACGTCGATCGGGAGATCGATCAACACCGGCCCCGGGCGTCCGGACCGCATCAGGTGAAACGCCTGCTGGAAGACGCCCGGCACCTGCCCCGGCTCCATGACCGTCACCGCCATCTTGGTGAGCGACTTGGCCACGGCCGCGATGTCGACCGCCTGGAAGTCCTCCTTGTGCAGCTTGGCCACCGGCGCCTGCCCGGTGATGCACAGAATCGGGATCGAGTCCGCGGAGGCCGAGTACAGCCCGGTGATCATGTCGGTGCCCGCCGGTCCGCTCGTCCCGATGCAGACCCCGATGTTGCCGGCCGCGGCGCGGGTGTACCCCTCGGCCATGTGCGAGGCGCCCTCCACGTGCCGGGCGAGCGTGTGGTGCAGTCCGCCGTCGAGCGCGATCGCCTTGTAGAACGGGTTGATCGCCGCGCCGGGCAATCCGAACAGATGGGTGGCGCCTTCCGCCTTCAAGATGCTCACTGCGGCCTGCGCCGCGGTCATGCGTGCCATATCGGTCATTTCTCCGTTTCAGTCGGTTGCGCCGGTTGCCGTCCGGCGAGCCGCTCGACACCGCGCAGCAGCGCCGAGTGGTCGAGGTTGCCGTCGCCGCAGGCACGCGCCGAGGCCATCAGCTGCGCGGCGATCGCGCCGAGCGGCAGGATCACCCCGGCCTCCCGCGCGGCCGAGGTGACGATCCCCATGTCCTTGTGGTGCAGGTCGATGCGAAAGCCCGGGTCAAACGATCGGCGCAGCATGTTCTCGCGCTTCTGCTCGAGCACCTTCGAACCGGCCAGCCCACCCCCGAGGACGTCGAGCGCCGCCTCGGTGTCGACTCCGTAGGCCTCGAGGAACACGAGCGCTTCGGCGAGCACCTCGATGTTGACGCCGACGATCAGCTGATTGGCCGCCTTGACCGTCTGGCCCGCGCCGCTCGGACCGACGTGCACGATCGTCCGGCCGACCGCGTCCAAGATCGGCTTGGCGGCCGCGAAGTCCTCAGCCGCGCCGCCGACCATGATCGACAGGACAGCGTTCGTGGCCCCGGCCTCGCCGCCAGAGACGGGCGCGTCGATGAGCCGGAGGCCCCGCTCGGCCGCGGTCGCGGCCAGCTCGGTGGTGACGTCGGGCCGGATGCTCGAGAAGTCGATCACGAGCGTGTCGGGAGCGGCGCTGTCGAACACGCCGTCCGGGCCGGTGAGGACCTCCTGCACGTCGGGGGAGTCGGGCACCATGATCGCGACGACGTCGGCGCCCTGCACCGCGTCGGCGATCGAGGACGCCTTGCGGCCGCCCGCGGCGACGAGCGGACCGGCGGTGTCGCGGCTCTTGTTGTAGCCACTCACCTGGTGCCCGGCCGTCTGCAGGTGGACCGCCATCGGGCTGCCCATGATGCCGAGACCGATGAAACCAATGGTGCTCATGCTCGCCCTCGCTTTCCTGTCGAGGGCGCCTTCAGACGGCGAGCCGCGCGCCGCTCCATTGGCAACCAGTGCAGGCTCGTCTCGGTGTCGGTGGTCGGCTTGTACTCCAGGCCGACCCAGCCCGCGTACCCGCGGTCGGGCAGGTCGCGAAGGTGGCGGTCGAGATCCAGCCCGCCGCTGCCGGGCTCGCCCCGACCGGGGTAGTCGGCGATCTGCACATGGCTGGTGACCTCGGCGTGCCGCGCAATCGCGGCATCCAGATCGTCGCCGTTGTTTGCCAGGTGAAACAGGTCGCAGAGGAACCCGACGTTCTCGTGTCCGGCCGCCCGGACCGCGTCGATCACCGCCACGGCATCGTCGGCGGTGCGCAGCGGGTAGGGCTTGGGGCCGCTCACCGGCTCGACGAGCACGGTGGCGCCGATCTGGGCTGCCGCGTCGGCGGCGCGCCCGAGGTTGTCGCGGGCCAGCTCGTCCTGCGAGGCCGCCCCGACCCCGTCGACCCGGTTGCCGTACAGCGCGTTGAACGCCGTCACCTCGAGCTGCTCGCCGATGCCGACCGCGACGTCGAGGTTGTCACGGAACTGCGCCGAGCGGTCCGGGATCGACAGCACGCCGGCGTCCGGCCCGGCGAGGTCGCCCGCGAAGAAGTTCAGCCCGATCAGCCGAACCCCGGCGTCGCGAATCGCGCGCACGAACGCGTCGACCTCCGCGTCGGCGGGCACCGGCTGCTGGGGCCATGGCCACCAGAACTCGATCGCGTCAAAGCCGGCGGCCCGGGCGGCGGCGGGGCGCTCCAGCAGTGGCCGCTCGGAAAACAGCATCGAGCAGTTGACGAGGTAGTCCAGTCCGTGATCATCCATGCGAAGACCCCAGCTCAGGCGAACGCCGGGACGGCGAGCCAGGCGTCGCCCGGGTCGGGGGCGCCGTCGCGCGCCACGGTCGCCTCGATCAGGCCGTACGGCCGGTCGGCGGCGATGAACACCTCACCGTCGTTGCGCAGCCCGAATGGCTCGAGGTCGACGAGGAAGTGGTGCCGGTTGGGCGCGGAGAACCTGATCTCGACGACATCGTCGTCGCTCTCGAGCACGCGAGTGCCCATCAGGTAGAGCGTCTCCTGCAGCGCGCGGCTGTGGGTCGTGGCGAACGCCTCCAGCAACGTGGCGCGGATGGAGTCGTAGCGGGCGTTCCAGTCGACCTCGGCGCTCGCGTAGCGCCAGCGGGCGACCAGCGAGGTCGACATGATGCGGTCGTCGGTCTCCGCGAGCGTCGTGTACTCGTCCTTGAGGAAGCCGCGGAACTCCGAGCCGGTCGACTTCAGCAGCACCAGGTCGGTGAGGCCCGACACCACCGACACGTGCTCCGTCCCGCCGCGGCCGCTCACGGTGACCACGGTCGTCCGCGTTCCGTCACCGCGCCGGACGAACGCGTGGTCGTGGCCGTCGGGCTGGGTCGCAATGCGATCCCAGGGGTACTGCTCGACCCGGATCTGGGCACTGTCGGCCTTCGGGGCCGCTTCGACGAAGCGCCGGCCCAGAGCGATCGCATAGTCCTCCGGCGAACTCACGCCGTGCCGCTTGGCGTACGCGAACGCGGTGTTCTTCTGGGTGTCGGTCGGCAGCACGTCGGCCTGGTCGCCGGTCGTGTGCGCATCGGCGAAGTCGCCGCGCAGCGAGGTCGACACGTTGAGGTCGACGATCTCGTGCCGAGCGGTGTCGCGATAGATGCGCACGACGCGGTTCTCCGCCTTGCCGTATTGATTTGCTCCGAGCGAGATGCCCATCCGGGAGGCTCCTTCGTCGCGGTTTGATCGTTTGAACCAGCTTCCGTCTAACGGAAAATGCTTACCGTATATCGGAAGTCTACGTCGGGCGGAGCGCGGTGTCAACGGGTCGGACGGGCCAGCTCAACGAGCGGCGGCGTCGAGGCCTGTGGCCGCCTCACCTCGTCGATGATCGCGGAGCCGGTGCGCTCGAAGTAGTCGCCTAGGCGGCGCTGCGCCTGGGCGAGGCCATCGCGGTAGAGGCAATCGCCGCGGCTACCGGGTCGGTTGCTGGGCCGGGAGCAGCACCCCGGGGTCGAACTGGCTCAGCCAGTCCTCCGTGGCCCTCGGCCGGGGCAGCGGGCAGCTGCCGCTGGGCCACGCCCGGGCGATCCAGCCGCCGGTTTGGCGGGAAAACCTCGTCTTCGCGGGTTGACGCGAGCGCCCTTCGGCCTTATCTTCCGCTTTACAGAACCCCTATATCGCTATGCGGAAAAGATGTTCCCGGATAGCGGCAGGCAACGGGCCTGAAGCCCGTTCCGGCGCAGGAAGGATGACGATTTTCTTGGTGCTTCAATTCGCGGTCACGGTCTACCCTGGGGAAACGCGCTGACATGCCCCCGATGTTTCTGAACGGCGGTGGCATGCGGGGCGGTCCGGTCCACCATCACATCGAGGGCGTTCCGCTGCTCGGGCAGCTGCGCACCGCCCCCAAATACCGGTTCTACTCGATCCGCGACGAGTTCCCTGCGCTGGTTGCCACCGCCGCCGGTGGCGCCGCGATCATGGGTGAGCTCTACGACGTTCCGATCGACATGCTGCACCGTTCGCTCCTGCCGGCCGAGCCGCCCGAGCTTGAGCTGGGCACGATCGAGCTCGAGAATGGGGTCCTGGGCTTTGGCATGCTGCTGCGGCGCGAGGTCCTGGAACGGGGCGCGGGTCTGATCGACATCACGAAGTACGGGGGCTGGCGGGCCTACAGGGACGAGGGCAAATCTGAGCGCTCGCTATAGAGCGGTGACGCGATCGCCGCCGTCGACACATACGCCTCAGAACTGGAGGCCGTCCGAGTCCATCGACTGCTGGGAAGGTGCTCTCCCGCCCAAAGCCGTCCTGCGGCCGCTGACCATGTAGAACGATCAGAGACGAACAACTGATGGCGGTGATCAGCACGGCCCACGTGCGGCGCACGCGGGCGGAGATCCCGGTCAGCCCGGACGTCAGTCCGCGCAACGCGGCCCTGGAGCTGAGCAACCAGCTCGGGAACCTGGAGCGCACGAGCGCTTACGTGACCACGCGGGGCGCGCCCCAGCGCAGCATGCTCGAGGCGGCGCTGGCCCGCAACGAGACTGCCGAGGCGAGCCTGGGGGCGATCTTCTGCCGACCATGCGACGTCCGCGTCCAGGGGGCGCGCGTGGCCGGCCAGCTCGTCCACTCTCAAGCCGCGAGGTCGCCGGCCTAGCCATGGTCAGCGTTGCCACCGACGACCGTCGCCCGCTGGCGCTGCAGTGGCCATGCGCGCGCATGATGCTGATGGCTGTGGCGGGGTTCACGGGCTTCTTCGTGACCCTGTCGTCGCTGCCGGCGTACGTGGCGTTGGCCGGGAAGTCCACCGCCTCGGCCGGCGCGACGACGACGGTGATGCTGGCCGCCACCGTCCTGTTTCAGCCCGTGGTGCCCGTGCTCCTGCGCCGCCTGTCCACACCCGCCACCGTGGCCATTGGCCTCGTCGCGCTGGGACTGCCGGCTCCGCTACTGATCTGGGCGAGCTCGGGCGCCGGCCTGTACTCGATATGCGTGCTGCGGGGCGTGGGGTTTGCCCTCTTCACGGTCGCGGGGGCGTTCATGGTCAGCGAGGTCGCGCCGCCCGGGCGCCAGGGCGAGGCGGCAGGGCTGTACGGGCTGGCAGCGGCGATTCCTAACGTGATCATGATTCCCCTGGCCGTAGTGCTGCTGCACGCATTGGGCTTCTGGCCCATCGCGGTCATCGCTGGCCTACCCGCTGTCGGCGCGGCGCTGGCCTTGGGCGGTGGCTGGCGGCGGGTCGCCCCGGAGCCGACTCAGGCGGTGCCGACGGGCGCCACCCGGCGGGCCATCGCTCGCTCGCTGCTGCCCGCCGCCGTGCTGTACGCAACCACGATCGCCGCCGGCGCGGTGGTAACGATCTTGCCCATCGTGCGCTCGGAGCTCGTGGCAACCGTTGGTCTTCTGGTGTTCGCGGTCGCCGCCGCTCTGGCTCGGTGGCAGGCCGGGGCGCAGGTCGACCGGCCAGGGCGAATGTGGCTCTTGGCCGGAGCCTGCGCAATCGCCATCGCTGGCCTGCTCGCGCTTGGCGCCGGCCTGAGCGGGCCCTCCGATGGGGTCGTGCTGGCAGCCTGCGCAATGCTCGGGGTCGGCTATGGGGCGGTTCAGTGCCTCACCCTGGTCTACGCCTTCGCCCGCACCACCTCGAGCGAGCGACCGGTCGCCAGCGCTGTGTGGAACGGCGCCTTCGATGCCGGGACCGCAACCGGCGCGGTCCTGATCGGCGCGCTAAGCGCGACGGGAATGGGGTGGTGGGGCACGTTCGCGGTGCTGGGGGTGCTGGTGGCGGCGGTGATGCCTGCGGCGGTTTCCTCAACCCGGTAAGGGGATGACGGTTGCCCGGGGTCAACATCGCGCTGCATCCCGGTCGCGTCAACGTGATCGAGCTTGCGAGATCCACGCAAGAGCGAAGCGGTCTCCGCCGCGCGCACCCCAGAACCGCCGGTGCCCGTGCTGTTCCCCAGGCCTCGCTGCTGAGCCGCCACCACCGACCATCGGTCGTCACGCGACATGTATGCGTGGACGGGTGCTCGGTCACGTCATTGGGACGATCCGAGCGCTGCCGGCGAAGCCGAGGTCACGCCAGCGGAGGGCGAGCAGCTCGCCCATGCGCAGGCCGGTGAACGCGGCCGTGAGGTAGACAGCAGCGTCGAGGGCAGAGCCGGCGGCACGGGCGAGCGCCCACACCTCCTCGGGGGAGGAACACCTCGATGTCGCCGCTGCGCTGCAGCGGCGTAAGGTAGCCCACCGGAGGGCGGCCGCGCTCTGTCCACGCCGGACCGATCTTCTTCTGCACCCGTCGGCCGTCGGGCAGACGGTACTTCGCGTACCAGACCGGGCCGCGCGCACGGTCGACGCGGAACACGTGACCCGATGGCGGGGCGATCTTGGCCCCGATTCCCATGTCCCAAGCACACGCCGGTCTCGGGACATATCGGGGACACGCTGGCTACTCCTCGCTAGGGCAGACCGCTGAAAAACCCCCCGATTACCAGCTATTTCGCAGAGCCCACCCTCGGACTCGAACCGAGAACCTTTTCATTACAAGTGAAGTGCTCTACCAGTTGAGCTAGGCGGGCGCCCGCGGCTCAGTCTGGCACGACTGTTCGCGACTCGCGAGGCATCACGCTCATCTCCACCCTCGCCGTGCTCGTCGGGACCGTCGGCATCGTCCCGCAGCTGATCGCGATGCTCCAGACCCGCTCGGCGGGCGGGCAGTCGAGGCTCGGCTGGGCGCTGTGCGCGCTGGCCAACCTGGCCCTCGGGTTCGTCAACGGCGTGGGGCATCACGCGATCGTCCTGGCGGCCGGCAACGCGCTCAGCGTCGCCGGTGGTGTGATCGCCGTCGCGCGGGTGCGCTGGTACCGGGGCTGCGACGAAGCGGCAGCGGCACCGAGCACTCCGGTCCACGGCGTCGTCGCCGAGCTGCACACCCAGGAGTTCGTCGTCCCGCGCGCGGCCGTCCCGGCCGAGCACACGCGCCGGACCGGGGAGATCGTCCTCGCCGCCTGGCGCCTGACGCCTGACCCCGGGCCCTCCGGGCGGCCGCGCCACTAGCCTGTGTCGCTCGTGACCGACCGGGAGCCCAGCGAGCGCGAGACCGTGAGCGCCCAGCTTCACCGGTGGCTGGACGGCGACGGCGACAAGACGCTTGACGGTCTGATCACGCTGTTCGGGCGCGGCAGTTTCGCGCTGCTGTTCGTGATCCTCCTCGGCGTACCCGCCCTGCCGCTGCCCACCGGCGGCGCGACGCATGTGTTCGAGGCGATCGCCGTCCTGCTCGCCCTGCAGCTGGTCGCCGGGCGCGAGGAGATCTGGCTGCCCAAGCGCTGGCGCCGGCTGCAGCTCGCCGGCCCGCGCCAGCAGAAGTTCCTCAACGGGCTGATGAAGCTGATCCGGTGGCTGGAGCGCTTCTCCCGGCCGCGGCTGACCTTCCTGTTCGAGCACCGCATCACCGACGTCGTCTTCGGGTTGCTGGTGATCGCCCTGGCGGTGGCGGCGTTCGTGGCGCCGCCGTTCTCGGGCCTGGACACGCTGCCCTCGCTGGGCGTCGTCTTCCTGTCGCTGGGGGTGCTGCTCGAGGACATCCTCGTGGTGGCCGCTGGGGATCGTCGTCGGCGTCGCCGGGGTGGTCCTGGAGATCATCCTCGGCAGCGCCGCCGTCAACGGCGTCTCCAGTCTCTTCTAACTGAGCTCCCCGGCCAGCTCGGACTCCCACCACGCCACGGTGTCGGCCATCGTCTGCGCGAACGGGATCTCCGGGCGCCAGCCGGTGGCGTCGGTCAGGCGGCGGTGGTCGCCGCGCAGGTCCATCACCTCATGGGCCCGTACCTGGGCGGGATCGACCACGTGCTGAACCTCGATCGGCGCCACCAGCTCGCCGAGCAGCGCCACCTGCTCGGCCGCCGACACCGACCGGCCGGAGCTGACGTTGAACACACCGTCGCTCGTCGTCGCCGCCAGCAGCCGGTAGGCGCGCACGATGTCACGCACGTCGGTGAAGTCACGACGGGTGTCGCCGTTGCCGGTGAGGATCTGCAGCCGCTGCGCCCCGTCGCGCCGGCCCTCGGCCGCCTGGCGGGCCAGCGAGGACAGCAGAAAGATCGGCCGCTGGCCCGGACCGGAGTGGCTGAACGGCCGCGCGCGGACGATCCGCAGCCGATACGCGGCCGCGTAGACGTCGCACAGCTGCTCGCCGGCCGCCTTGGAGACGGCGTAGGGATTGGCGGGCGCCACCGGCGCGGTCTCGGGGATCGGCAGCGCCACCGGCTCGCCGTAGACCTCGCACGAGCTCACCCACACGACCCGAGCCTCAGGGGCGCGCAGCCGGATCGCCTCCAGGAGATTGACCGCCGCCCCGACGTTCTCGCCGAGCGTGCGAGCGGGCGCCTGCCACGAGCGCCCAACCGAGCTGAGCGCCGCCAGGTGGTAGACGACCTCCGGGGCCGCCGCGCGGATCGCCTCGTCGACGGCGCCGCCGTCGCAGAGATCGACCGCGATCCCGCGTCCACAGCCCGCGGGGACGGTCCCGCGGCGCGAGAGGGCGACGACCTCGTCGCCGGCGGCGGCGCATGCCCGGCACAGCCACGCCCCGGCGAACCCCGAGGCGCCGGTGATCAGAGCCCGGGTCAGGGGCTCTGCTGGACCGAGACCGCGTGCTCCAGCGAGCCGTGCCCATTGGAGGAGTAGTCGGCCTCGGGCTCCGGCGGCGGCGGCTCGGGCTCGGCGTTCATGCGCCGCTCGAGCTCGCCGAGCACGATCCCGAACAGCAGATGACGCCAGGCGGCCTGCAGCCAGGCCGGCTTGTTGCCGGTGAGGCGCGGAATCTCGTCGCGGGCGGGATGCAGGCGATCGGTCAGCGCTCCCAGCGGCCAGAGCGCGACGTGCTCCAGCAGGGCGGCCGCGGGTCCGCGCAGCGCGGGGGAGATCGGCAGCGAGGGGGCGACGTTGGCGTAGACCGCCCCGAACAGGGCGCCGTTGCCCATGTGCAGCCCAAGGCCGAGCGGGTACCAGGCGTCGCTACGGGTGACGGCCTTGCCGAGCAGCTCGATGTCGTCGTAGCGGCTGGCGAAGACGCGCTTGTCCACCGGCTGCTGCAGACCCCAGACGGCGGCCGCGACAGCCCCGCTGACGGCCCCCCGGAGCGTGCGCGTGCGATCGATGTCCGGGCTCACTGCTCGCAAACTGTAACGACCCCGGCAACGGTGGGTATCGCCATGTGCGATGGATCACGATCTGGATCGCTGGCATCGACGGGCGCGCGAGAAGCGCGCCAACCGGCTCATCTACGGCTTCGTGCGGGTCACCTTCCAGGCGTTCTTCTGGGTCTACTTCCGGATGCGGCGAATCGGGCTCGAGCACGTCCCGCGCCGCGGCCCGGTGATCATCGCCGCCAACCACCGCAGCTTCCTGGACCCGTTCGTGATCGCCTGCATGGCGCGGCGGCCGATGTACTACGTCGCCAAGCAGGAGATCTTCAAGTTCCGCGTGATCGCGTGGCTGCTGAGCTCGCTCGGCGCCTTCCCCGTCCGGCGCGGCGCGGGCGACGCCGACATGATCACCACCGCCAAGGCGATCCTCGCCCGGGGCGACATCGTGTTGATCTTCCCCGAGGGCACGCGGACCCGGCCGGGCGCCCTGGGACGGCCCCGGCGCGGGGTCGGGCGCCTGGCCCTGGAGACCGGCGTGCCGGTCGTGCCCGTGGCCGTGATCGGCACCGAGGCGATTCGCCGCGGCTGGCGGATCCGCCCGCACCGGGTGCGCCTCCGGGCCGGGCCCCCATTGCGCTTTCCGCAGGTCGATGAGCCCTCCAGGGAGCTGGCGGCGGCGGTCACCGATCGCATCTGGCCATGCGTGATGCTCCAGTGGGAGTGGCTGGGCGGGCTGGCGCCGGTGCGCCGCGTCGGCGTGATCGGCGCCGGGCAGTGGGGGACCGCGATGGCCGTCTGCCTGGCGCGCGCCGGGATGGAGGTCGACCTCGGCTGCCGCACCGCGGAGCAGGCCACGGCGCTCCAGGAGACGCGCGTCAACTCCGGGTATCTCCCCGACGTCGCGCTGCCCGATGCCGTGCGGGTGCTGCGCGCCTCCGAGCTGGTGCTCGAGGGGATCGACCTCGTGTGCCTGGCGGTGCCCGCCCGCGCGCTGCCGGCGGTGCTGGCCGCCTACGGCGGTCAGATCACCGGCGACACCGGCGTGGTCGTCGTCTCCAAGGGACTGGTCCCGCCGCTCGGCACGCTCCCGGCCGCGTTCGCCGCCGAGCGCTCGGGCGCCCGGGCAACCGCCGTGCTCGGCGGCCCTGCGCACGCCACCGAGATGCTGCAGCCCGGAGCCTCGGTCGTCGTCGCGTCGCTCGATCGCGGCTTCTCCCGCCAGCTGTCCGACGTGCTGACCGCCGCCGGACTGGACATCTCGAGGACGGCCGACGTGACCGGCGTGGAGCTCGCCGGCTGTGCCAAGAACGCGGCCGTGCTGGCCGCCGCGGCGGCGTCGGGCGCCGGAGCCGGCGTCGCCGGTGCCGCCGCCGGCAAGGTGTTCGCCGAGGTCGACGCGCTCGCGCGCGCCCGCGGGGGGCGCCCCGAGACGTTTGCCGGCCTGGCCGGCGCCGGCGACCTGGTGGCCAGCGTCGTCGCCAGCGACTCGAGTCAGCGGCGGGCCGGCGAGCTGCTCGCCGAGGGCGTCTCGGTCGCGGAGATCAGCCGCGCGCTGGGGCAGGGAGTCGAGGCCGTCGAATCGGTGCCGCTGCTGGCCAGCGCGGCGCGCGAGGCCCGGCTCGACGCGCCGGCCCTCGACGGTCTGGCCGCGCTGCTTGCGGGGCGGATCGAACCCGAGCAGTGGGCGGCGGCCATCACCGAGGCGCCCGGCGCCAAGCGACCGGGCGAGATCCGTGCCGCATAGGCGCCGGGCCCGGGTAGGCTCCTGATGTGCTGGTCGACAAGCCGCCCGACTCCAAGGCCGAGCTCGACGCTCGCTTCACCGAGCTCTACCGCCGGCATCTGCGCGACGTCTACTCCTACAGCTATTACCGGGTCGGCAACCACCACGACGCCGAGGATCTCACCGAGCAGACGTTCCTCCAGGCCTACCGGCACTTCGAGCGCGCGCTGCGCGAATCCGACGGCCGCCCGCTGCGCCCGTGGCTCATCCGCATCGCCCATAACCTGGCGGCGAACTTCTACCGCGACCGCTCGCGCAAGCCGGAATCGGCGATCGAGGACGCCGGGCTCATCTCCTCGCCCCACACCACCGAGGCGCTGGTCGAGGGCCGCGAGGAGCTCAAGGGCATCCTCGAGGGCGTCGCGCGGCTGCCCGACGACCGGCGCGAGGCGCTGATCATGCGCTTCGCGCTCGGCATGGACAACCGCGAGATCGCCCGCGCGCTGGGCCGCACCGACGGCGCGACCAAGGTGCTGCTGCACCGCGCCATCCGCCAGTTGGAGGGAATGGTGGGCGAGACCTCGAACAATGGATCGGCCGACTGATGAGCACCGGGACGACCGATTTCGAAGCGCTGCTGCGCCAGGCCCTGGCGCCCGTCGACCCGCCCGCCGACCTGGCGGCGCGGATGGAGGCGACGCTCGTCAACCTGACCGAGCTCGCCCAGGAGGAGCTCGAGGCGTGGGAGCTGTCGGCGATGCGCGACCCGCGCAACTGGGTGCGACCGGCCGCGGCGGCGGTGATCGGCGCCGGCGCCGGCACGGCGCTGGTCGTCCTGCGCGTCCGCGGTCGTCACCGGGCGCGCCGCCAGCAGGCGTCAAACCTGCTCGAGCTGGCCGGCAGCACGCTGCACGACTTCGCCGAAGAGGCGCGGCGGGTTCTGCCCGACCGCTGAAGCGGCTCTTATTTTCCCTGCAGACGGCGCTGATACCGTCATCGGCCCGATGGCCACCTGCTACCGACATCCATCACGCGAGACGGGCGTCTCCTGCTCGTCGTGTGGGCGGCCGATCTGCCCGGACTGCATGACCCCGACCCCGGTGGGGATGCGCTGCCCGGAGTGCGCGCGTGACCGCACCAAGGTCAAGACCGTCCGCTCGGGCGGGCGCATGGGCTCGAGCCCGAGCGCCACCCAGATCCTGATCGCGATCAACGTGCTCGTGTTCCTGGCCGAGACGGCGACGGGCTCGTCGCTCGGCGGCATCGGAGGCAACAGCCCGGGCACCGTCTATCTCAAGGGCGCGCTGTTCGGGCCCTACATCGCCGACCTCCATCAGTACTACCGGCTGCTGACCGCCGGGTTTCTGCATGACGGGCTCCTGCACATCCTCTTCAACATGGTGTTCCTGTGGTTCATGGGGCAGATGCTCGAGCCGGCGATCGGCCGGCTGAACTTCGTCGTCGTGTACTTCGTGTCCCTGCTCGCCGGCTCGTTCGGCGCGCTGCTGTTCCAACCCGACGTCGGGACCGTCGGCGCGTCCGGAGCGTGCTTCGGCATCCTCGGCGCGCTGATGGTCGTCGCCTACTACCGGGGCATCTCGATCTGGCAGAGCGGCCTCGGCATCACGCTGCTGATCAACATCGTGTTCTCGCTGAGCGTCGCCGGGATCTCGATCGGCGGCCACCTCGGCGGTGTCGTCGGCGGCGCGATCTGCGGCTGGCTGATCGTCCAGCTGGGGGAGAGGCGCCGGCAGCCGGCGGCGGCGATCGCCGCCTGCGCGGTCGTGGCCGTGATCAGCGTCATCGCCGCGATCGCGGTGAGCAGCGGGACCGGCCTGACGCCGAACGGCATCAGCCTGTAGGGCCCGCGGCCGAGGTCGCTGGCCCATAGCCAGGACCTCGTCGTAGAGGGCGGCCAGCGGACGCTCGAGCACCTCGACGCCGGCGTCGCGCAGGGCGTCGGCGAGGACGCCGGGTCCGGGGAGCACGACGAGTGGCGCAAAGCGACGGCGGTCGATCCCGGTGGCCAGCAGCTGCAGCTGGCGGTCGGCGCCGTAGTGGCCGCTCGAGGAATGCAGGTACAGAACCCGAGCGGGCCGCCCACGGCGCTCAGAGCGCCACGGTGAGCGCGGGCGCGGGTGCGTCTCCGAACAGCTCGGGATGCAGGATGTGGGCGAGTAGCTCCAGCCCGTCGACGATCCGCGGCCCGGGACGGGAGAAGTAGGCGGCGGCATCGACGGCGACCACCTCGCCGGCGCCGAGTGCGGCCAGTTCGTCGCGGTGCATCTCGGCCTCGCGGTGGGCGATCTCGGCGTCGTAGCCGCACGGCATCACGATCACGATGTCGGGGGAGACGGCGGCCAGCTCCTCCCACGTGCGTTCCTCGGAGTTCTCGCCGGGGAAGCCGAGCAGGTCGTCGCCGCCGGCGAAGGCGATCAGCTGCGGCGTCCAGTGGCCGGCGACGAACGGCGGGTCCAGCCACTCCAGCGCCACCACACGCGGGCGCCGGACGTTGCGGGTGGCGACGCGAACGCGGTCGATCCGGGCTGACGCCTGCGCGATCAACTCGACGGCCGCGTCCTTGCGGTCGGTCGCCTGGGCGAGCGTGCGGGCATCACCGAGCACCTCGCCGACGGTGTGGGGATCGAGCGAGACGACCATCGGCTGGCTGTCGAGCTCGTCGGCGATCGCCCGCACGTCGTCGTAGGAGACGGCGCACACCGAGCACAGCGCCTGGGTGACGATCAGGTCGGGGGCCAGCTCGTTGAGGGCGTCCTCGTCGAGCTCGTAGATCGACTGGCCGGCGAGCGTGCGCTCCTTGACGGCGGCGTCGATCTCGGCCGAGCTCAGCCCGGCGGGGAGCACGTCCTTGGTCACCCTGGGCAGCTGGCGGGCGTCGGCGGGGTAGTCGCACTCGTGGGTGACGGCGACGAGGTCGGGACCGAGCCCGAGCGCGTAGAGCATCTCCGTGGCCGAGGGGACGAGGCTGACGATCCGCATCGCTTCAGAAGGCTAGGACGCCCGCCAGGATCACAGCTCGGCCTCGGTGGTGACCGGTTCCTCGCCGGCGGCGCGCAGGCCGCCCTCGAGCGCGGTGATCACCGTCTCCAGCACCGTCACCCGCGCCAGCGGCTTGGATTCGGCGGCGATCACGTGCCACGGGGAGCCGTCGTGGTCGGTGCGGCGCAGCATCTCCTCGATCGCCTGCTCGTAGTCGGCGCGCTTCTCGCGGTTGCGCCAGTCCTCCTCGGTCAGCTTCCAGCGCTTGAGCGGATCGGCCTCGCGCTCGTGAAAGCGCCGCAGCTGCTCGTCGGCGGAGATGTGCAGCCATAGCTTGACGAGCACCATGCCCTCCATGGCCAGTCCCTGCTCGAGCCCGACGATCTGACCATAGGCCCGTTCCCACTCGGGCTCGGCGGCGAATCCCTCCACCCGCTCGACGAGTACCCGCCCGTACCACGTGCGATCGAAGACCGTCATCCCGCCCCAGCCGGGCAGCCACGGGGCAAAGCGCCACAGGAAGTGGTGGCGGCGCTCGCGCTCGGTCGGCGCGGCGAACTGGGCGACGGTGAAGTGACGGGGATCAAGCCGGGCGGTCAGCCGCCGGATCGCCCCGCCCTTGCCGGCGGCATCCCAGCCCTCGAACAGGACGGCCAGGGGCGGCCCCAGGCGCCGCGCGCCGATCTGCCCGCCGGCCTGCAGCCGCAGCGCCGTCAGCCGGCGCTGGGCGTGAGCCAGGCGATCGTTGGCCTCGCGGCGGGGCAGCGTCTCGTCTAGGTTGACCTGATCGAGGCGTCCCATGTGCGGATCGTCTCACAGCCGGCGGCAAGGTTTGCGCCGCCGGTTTGGGTGGCAACTGAGAAGAACGGGTCGGGCTAGCCAAAAGGAGACGAGATGGCGGAAGTGCTCAACGAGGACGAGGTCGGAGCCAGGCTGCGGCGCCTGCCGTGGGAGTTGGAGGGCGACGAAATCGTCCGCGAGTGGCGCTTTGAGGATTTCAACGAGGCAATCCAGTTCGTCAACCGCGTGGCCGAGGTGGCCGAGGACGCCAACCACCATCCGGACATCCTCGTCCACGGGTGGAACAAGGTGAAGCTGTCGCTCACCAACCATTCGGCAGGGGGCCTGACCGAGGTCGACTTTGCGATGGCCGGCCGCTTCGAGGAGATCTGAGCCGCGCGGCGTCTTTTCCGCCGGAGTCGGCTGCTACCGTTCGCCGGGTCGCTGAATGAACGACGACGACCGACCCCGAAGTAGTAGCGCGGCCCCGCGCCGCCGGCGGCGGAAACGTCGCGCTCGGTGAAGGCTCTCTTCATCATCCTGACCGGGCTGCTGATCCTGGTCAACGCCTTCTTCGTCGTCGCCGAGTATTCGCTGGTCCGTTCGCGCCGGGCGCGGCTGGAGGAGATGGCCGAGGCCGGCCGGCGCGGCGCTCGTCTGGCGCTGATCCAGATGGACGAGATCGGCGACTACATCGCCGCTTGCCAGGTCGGGATCACGATGGCCTCGATCGGCATCGGCGCGCTCGGCGAGCCGGCGATCGCGCATCTGATCGAGCCGCTGCTGGGCGGGCCGGTCGGGCACTCGGCGGCGGTCGCCATCTCGGTGATCATCGCCTACCTGCTGATCACCATCGCCCAGAGCATCGTCGGCGAGATCGCCCCCAAGCTGTACACGATCCAGCACGCCGAGGATCTCGCTCGGCTCGTGTCGCGCCCGCTGCGCCTGAGCCGGATCCTGTTCGCGCCGTTCATCGTCGTGCTCAACTCGGCCTCCAACGCGCTGCTGCGCGCCACCGGCACCGATCCCGACGCCGAGCCCGAGGGGGGTACGCCCGACGAGATCAAGCGGGTGATCGCCGACTCGCGCAGCGGCGGCAGCCTCGACATCGGCGAGGCCAACATGCTGACCGGCGTCTTTCACCTCCACGAGCAGGAGGCGCGTCAGGTGATGACGCCGATTCCCGCCGTGGTCACCGTCGACCTGTCGGAGACCGTCCAGGACGCGCTCAAGCGCTGCGTGGACACCGGGCACTCGCGCCTGGTGGTCACCGAGGACCACAATCAGGACCGCGTCAAGGGCATCGTCCACGTCAACCAGCTGGTCAAGCTGATGATGTCCGACGGCTACGAGGCCCACTTCGCGGCGCTCGTGCGCCAGGCGCCGATCGTGCCCGAGACCAAGCCGCTGGACGATCTGCTCGCCGACCTGCAGCGCGAGCGCACGGAGATGGCGATCGTCATCGATGAGTACGGGCGCACCACCGGGATCGTGACCACCGAGGACATCCTCGAGGAGATCGTCGGCGAGATCGACGACGAGACCGATCCCGCGGGCGGCGCCGTGCGCCGGCTGGCCAACGGCGACTGGTTCGTGCGCGGGCACGTGGCCGTCTCCGATCTGGAGGACTACGGCCTGCATCTCCCCGTGGACACCGACGCGTTTAACTCGGTCGGGGGGTTCGTGTTCGCCGAGCTCGGCCGGCTGCCCAAGCGTGGCGATCAGGTGACGGCCGACGGCTATTCGATCCGCGTCGAGTCGGTGCGCGAGAACCGCATCGAGGCGGTGCGCATCCGCCGCCGCAAGGCGCCCGCCGAGACCGCCCCGGCCTGACCCAGGCGCTCATTCGGCCGGGTGGTCATCGTCCTGACGTGTGACGGCGCGCACAGCGGCGCATACGTTCGCAGCATTCGTTACATTGCCGGTATCGGGCCGGCCGGAGAGACATCCGGCGGTTGAGAGGAGAGATGAAGCCGGCCCTCATGGGGCCGGCTTCGCCAGTTGTGAGGCCGGTCCGGGGCAGCGATAGCTCAGAGCAGACTCGCGTGGTCCAGCCGCATGAACGCCGGGACGAGCGCGGGGTCAAACTGGCGTCCGGCCTGCGGCGCGATCGCGGCGAGTGTGTCTTTGACCGTGGCGCCGTGGTGATAGGGGCGGTCGTGGGTCATCGCGTCAAACGTGTCGGCCAGCGCCGTAATGCGCGCCGAGAGGGGGATGGCCTCGCCGCGCAGCTCGGCGGCGTAGCCGGTGCCGTCCCAGCGCTCATGGTGGTAGGTGACGATCTCCCGGGCGATCCGGAGCAATGGCGAGCGGCTCCCGCGCAGGATTTCGGCGCCTGCCCGGACGTGGGCGCGCATCACGTCGCGCTCGGCGTCGTCAAGCCCTCCGGGCTTGAGCAGGATGCTGTCGGGCACGGCGAGCTTGCCGATGTCATGGAGGGGTGCCGCGTCGCTGATGAGTTCCACCATCTCCTCGGGGAGGCCGAGCTCCTCGGCGAGCAGCCCGGCCGTGCGGCCGACTCGCTGGGTGTGGGCCCCGGTCGCGTAGTCGCGAAATTCGGCCGCGAGCGCCAGGCGCTCAAGAACCTCGCGACGGGCGTCTTCGAGCTCGCGCGTCCGCACCCGCACCTGTTCGGCGAGAAACGCGTTCTGGTGCTCGAGCCGGCGGCGGATGTAATGGTTCTCGAGCAGGTTGTGGACGCGTGCGAGCACCTCGACGGCATCGAACGGCTTGACCAGGAAGTCCCGGGCTCCGAGCGTGAGCGCGCGGCGCCGGGCCTCGGTCGTGACATCGGCGGTGAGCATCACGACGGTCGGACCGCCCGGATCGGCCAGCAATTCGCGCAGGTCGGCCATCACCTCGAAACCGTCCAGCTCGGGCATGTGGAGATCGAGCAGGAGCAACGCCGGCATGAACTCGCCGCACAGCCGGGCGACGTCCCGGGGGTTGGTGGTGCCCTGCACGTGGCTGTAGCCGCCATTGCTGAGCACGCGTTCCAGGAGTCTCACGTTGGCGAGCTGATCGTCGACGACGAGGATGGGCAATTGGCTGACCGGGTCGATCGCGAGCACGTCCGTCATTGTCAGCTCCCGTCTGACCGAGCGAACGCGACGTCCTCGAGAACGAGCTGTGCCGCGGCCAGAGTCGGTGGCCACGCCTGCTGGACGGCATCCAGCGGTTCGTCGAGCTCGCCACCGCGGCGCGCTGCCCGCTCGAGCTCGTTCGCGGCGGTGGCGAGCCGGGCCGCCCCGTAGTTCAACGCGACTCCGCGCAGGGCATGGGCGTGGGTGGCGGCGGTGGCGCCGGCGTCGGCGCCGATCGCCGCTGCGACGGCGTCCAGCTCGGTCTCGGCAGACTCGACGAACAGGCCCAGCAGCTCCCGGAGGTCGGCCGCCACCATGCCATCCGCGAGCAGGGCGATCCGGTCGCGATCAAGCGCGGGTTCGGACTCGGGCCGCTCGTCGTGGGTGGCCTGGTCGGCTGCCGGCGTGGGCGTCGTCACCCAGCGCTCGAGCGCGATCTCCAGCTCTGACGGGCGCAGGGGCTTGGCGAGGTAATCGTCCATCCCCGCCGCCAGGCACCGCTCCCGGTCGCCTTCGAGCGCGTTGGCGGTCATGGCAATGATCGCCAGGTGTCCCGAGCCCGTGTCGGCTTCATGCTTGCGAAACGCGCGCGTCGCCTCGTAACCGTCGAGCTCGGGCATCTGACAATCCATCAGGGTCAGGGCGAGACCGCCACCCTTCATCGCAGCGAGAGCTTCCCGTCCATCGCGGGCGACATGCACGCGGTATCCCCGCCGCTCGAGCTGGCGGACGAGCAGCAGACGGTTGGCGTCCTGATCCTCGGCGATCAGGATCGGCAGCTCGGTGCGGGCTGACGGCTGGACAGGACGCGGCTGCTCGCCGCTGCGAACAGGCCGGCTGATCGCGCCGGCGATCGCGTCGAGCAGCCGGGACTGGCGTATCGGCTTGGTCAGCACCCCGCCGAGGCCGGCCGCGCGCGCCACGGTGTGCTCCGGTCCCGACGATGCGAGCATCAGCAACCGCGTCGCTCGCAGGCTGGGGGCGCTTTTGATCTTCTCGGCGAGCTGCAGGCCGTTCATGCCGGGCATGTGGAAGTCCAGCAGCGCCACATCAAAGGCGTCACCGCCATCGGCCGCCGTGTGCATCGCCGCGATCGCCTGATCGCCGTTGGCGACGGCGGTGGTGCGCATCTCCCAGGACCCGGTGTATGCGCTGAGGATCGTCCGGTTCGTGGCGTTGTCGTCGACGACGAGGACCTTCAAGCCGCGCAGGTCGACGGGGGGCAGCCTCGCCACCGGCGCGGCGGTCGCGCGACCGAGCGTCAACTCGAACCAGAACGTGCTTCCGCGTCCCAGCTCGCTCTCCATGCCGATCTCTCCGCCCATCAGGCGAACGAGCTGGCGGCTGATCGCCAGTCCCAGGCCGGTGCCCCCGAACCGGCGGGTCATCGATGCATCGGCCTGCTCGAACGGCTCGAAGAGCTGCGCCTGGACCTCAGGAGCGATCCCGATCCCGGTATCGGTGATCTCGAAGCGGACCCGGGGCGAGCTCCCGTCGGGGACGCGGGTCGCGCGGAGCGATACCTCGCCTGCGCTGGTGAACTTGGCGGCGTTGGCGAGCAGGTTGGTCAGGACCTGCGACACGCGCCCGCGGTCGCCGCGGACGTCGCGCGGCACCGCGGGATCGATGAACGATTGCAGGGCCAGACCCTTGTTGTGCGCGGTGGCGGCCACGATCTCGCTCGTCAACTCGATCGTGTCGTGCAGGTCGAAGTCACGGTCCTCGAGCTCGAGCTTGCCCGCCTCGATCTTGGAGAAGTCGAGCACATCGTTGATCACCACCAACAGCGCCTCACCTGAGGCCTGGGCGGTGACCGCGTATTCACGCTGCTCGTCGGTCAGCTCGGTATCGAGCAGCAGGTCAGTCATCCCGATCACGCCGTTGAGCGGCGTGCGAATCTCGTGGCTCATGTTCGCCACGAACTGCGATTTCATCCGCGAGGCCTCCTCGGCGGCGATCGTCGCCGCTCGCAGCTCCCGCTCGCGCTCGGCCAGCGCCCCGGCCATCGCGTTGAAGCTCGCCGCCAGCAGCGCGATCTCTCCCTGGCCCCGCACGGGCACGCGCTCGGACAGATCGCCCTCGGCCAGCCGGTTGGCGCTGAACGCGACGCGCCGGACGGGCCGCAGGACGGCGCGCAGCATGTAGGTCGCCAGCGCCGCCAGCAGCGCGACCGAGAGCGCGAGGCCAATCGCGGCGATGACCGTCGAGCGCCCGCGGTTGCCCTCGCTCTGCGCGCGCCGGCGCGCGCTCACTCGCGACTCGGCGCCGACGATGGCGCCCTCGGCGGCGTGGATCCGAGCGAGCGTCTGCTGGTCGCGAGCGACCCACGAGCGCCGGGCGCGAGTCGACGGATGCGCTTGGCTCAGGATCCGGCGTGCGTCGGCCGCGAGGCCCGCCACCTCGACGCGCAGCGCCCGCGCCTGGCCCGCGTCCGCCGGGACGGCTTTGATGCCGGGCGCCAATGCGGCGAGGGTCGCGGGAACGCCGGCCAGCGTCGCGCCGGCCTCGGCGGAGAACGTCCGGTCTCCGGTCAGCAGCCAGCCTCGTGTATCCACGGAGAGCGCGTTGGCCGAAGCGACCGCGTTGCTCGTTGCGGTGGTGAGGATGGTCGAGCGACGGCCCTGATCCGAGAGCCGCTCCAGCGCCTGCACCGAGACCAGCAGGCTCACGAACAGTCCGGACACGAGGACGGCCACGAGCGCGAACGCCAGCAGCGTTCCGCCGACCAGCCCGCGGCGCCCCAGACCTTCCGGGGCCGTCCCGCCCGCGAGCAGGCTAGACATCCATCTGACCGCTCACCATCCCTCGCCACCAGACACTGTCGTTGGCAGGAGCCGTGCCGAGCGTGTTCGCGCGTACCGAAGCTTCGAGATGTCCGGGACCTTTCACGATGCCTCCCAGCGCCGCGGCCAGGACACTAATCTAGTTTTTTGCTTCTCGGAATCAGGTCCGCGTCGAATCGTCGCAACTGCAGAGGTTTCGTCGGAAAGATCGCCACGAAGAGGTTCAGCCAACGCGGCGCGCGCACGAGGCAGCGCAGTCCGGTGGCAGGAACCCACCGGTCGCGCGGCTCGATCTGAGGGGAGGGATGTCGGCGACGGGACGCCGAACCGAAATCGGAACTGAGGGTCCTTCAGGCGTCGCCTCTGCCCAGCCGGGTGAGCAGCTCAGCCGGCCGGATCCCGAAGCCGGCGCCGAGAAGCTGGCGGTCGAATGTGACCAACGGCGCGTCACGACGTTGAGCGACGGCGGCGTAGGCGGCGTCATGCAGCGTCAGTTCGTGCTCAGCGGCCAGCTCGCCAGCGAGCGCGAGATCATCGTCGCCGGGCGTAATCGTCAGGCTGATCTCGCGCAATGCGGCGAGCACGGCCAGCCGAGCTCGCGCCGGACGGCCTCCTGCGCGAAGGCGCTGCGGGTGGTGCTGCGCCGGCGGGCCTCGCGATCAACGCGTTCCAACAGGTCGTCGGGGAGCGAGATGAAGACCTTGGCCACGACCAGAGTATGCCCGTGGATATGCCGCCATCACGGAGGGCCACGCCAAAAATATGTGGCCACCACTGAGGAGTTTCTCGTGGCCGCGGTCATTGATGCTTCGCTGCGTTGGCAGCGGCGATTGCCAGAACGGATCCGCGCAAATGACGTACACGGTCAGCTGCGTCATCCCCTCGTTCTCCAAACGCGGGCCACAACGGCGATAAATTGCGTGAACTCACCCGGTGATCGCGTGCCGATGCACTCGTCTCGGGCACACGGCAACGGGGCCAAAGCTAGGGAGCGGGCAATAAGACGGTTTTTGGTCATCTTGGGGGTGCTGACGGCCCTGGTCGCGTTGGCCACGACCGCTGAGTCGGCGACCGCTGCCGTTTCTAGCTCTCCGCAGGGGAGTTGGGTTGGGGCGTATGGCGGGTCGGGGTATGACCTGGCGGCGTTCAACGGCAGTGATACGGCGCTGGTGCCGGGCGCGTCGGTCAGCCTGGTGCAGGGCAGCCGCTATGTGTGGGCATCGCGGACCAGCGACGTGCGGGCGCTTCAGAGTGTTGACAAGTCCAGCCGCACGGCGGCCACCTACTACGACTCCCACCAGATCCAGGTGCAGCTCAGCTTCGGCTCCCCTTACACCGGCAGTCTCGAGCTCTACGCCCTTGACTGGGACACCAGCGCGCGGCGCGAGACGATCACCGTCAACGGCCAGACGGCCGCGTTGGCCAGCGACTTCAGCCAGGGCGCCTGGGTCACCTTCCAGCTCGCCGGCGTCAGCACCATCACGATCACCGTCACCCGCGACGCCGGCGCCAACGCCGTGCTCTCCGGAATCTTCCTCGGCACCGGCAACCCAGCCACCTATCCGAGCTCTCCGCAGGGGAGTTGGGTTGGGGCGTATGGCGGGTCGGGGGTATGACCTGGCGGCGTTCAACGGCAGTGATACGGCGCTGGTGCCGGGCGGGGCGTCGTTGGGGAAGATGCCGACGACGTCAGAGCGCCGGCCGATCTCCTTGTTGACGCGCTCCAGAGGGTTGGTGGAGCGCAGCTTCGTCCAATGCTCTGACGGCAACGCGTCGAAGGCGATCAGGTCCTCCTCGGCCTCCTCGAGCAACCGGCAGATCTGGCGCGACCGACTCGAGACGCTCCAGGACGTGCCCGACACGCTCACGGGCGTGGCTGCGGTCTTCGGCGTTGAACACCTCTCTGAGCGCGGCGGACACCCGGCCGCGCTGATCACGGCGGCAGTGCGCGAGCATGTCTCTGACGAAGTGAACAGTGCAGCGCTGCCATGGGCAGCCAGAGCACGCGGGCGATCGCGTGCTTGAGCCCTTCATGCTGATCTGACACCGCGAGGCGCACCCCTGCGAGCCCGCGTTTCTTCAGGGTGCGCAGGAACTCGACCCAGAAGCTGCCCGACTCGACCTCGCCGAGGTCGAGGCCGATGACCTCCCGCACCCCGGTCTCATGCACCGCGTAGGCCACGACGAGCGCCTTGGACACGACCCGGCCGTGATCGCGGACCTTGACGTGCTTGGCGTCGAGCCACAGGTCCGGATAGGCGCCCTCCAGCGGCCGCCCGCGAAACAGCTGCACCTGCTCATCCAGGCCCCGGCACAGCGCCGAGACGCGGTCCTTGGTCATCCCCTCGATCCCCAGCTGCTCAACCAGGCGATCGACCTTGCGGGTGCTCACGCCGTTGACATACGCCTCGAGCACGACGGCGACGATCGCCTGCTCTGATCGCCGCCGTGGCTCCAGAAACAGACGGGAAGTAGCTGCCGTTGCGGGTGCGGGGGATCAAACCGCTTGGTGCGGGATTTCGTGGCGCCGCTGTTGGACGAGCGCTGGAACCCGGAGCAGGTCGCGCCTGAGCTGAGGATCTTCCTCGCCGGAGAACCGTCCCGGTGGCTGTGCACGGAGTCGATCTATCGGGCGATCTATGACCCGGCGGTTTGCCTGACGCGTCCCGCTCGCCGGGGTCGTCGTCGCCGGCGTCTTCTGGGCATACAGCGGCCGGGGACGGCTGACCGCAATGACAATGATCGAGCAGCGTCCCGCAGCGGTCGAAGACCGTGTTCAGGCCCGGCATTGGGAGGGCGATCTGATCATGGGACCGGGGAATCGCTCGGCGATTGGGACGCTCGTGGAATGCACCCCGCGGTTCCTGGTCCTGTTGCACATGCCTGAAGGGGTTCCGACCACCGCCACGGTCCGCCAGGCGGTCAGCTCGACGCTCGGGGCGCTGCCTGAGGGGCTGGCGTAACGTTGACCTGGCATCAAGGCAAAGAGCCCGCCCAGCATCAACAGATCACCGCCTCCACCGGCACCCAGGTGTTCTTCTGCGAGGCGCACGCATCGTGGCAGCGAGATAGCAACGAGAACATGAACGGGCCGCTGCGCGACTACTTCCGCAAAGGGACCGACCTGAGCGTCCACAGCACCGAGGAGCTGACCCGGGTCGCTACTCGAGGTCAACGAGCGGCCCAGCAAGACGCTGGGGTGGTCCCGGCCCGCGGACCTCTTCCAGAGCGAGCTCGCATCCGCCTAAACACTCGCGGCCAGCCGGAGACTCCTGAGGTTGGCGCCGTGCTCGGGCGCCGGCCTTGGTCAACCGTCGCGGCCGCCCACAGCAACGACATCTGGGGAAGGGGTCGAGCAGCGCCCACCGCTTCCTCGCGGACAAAATCACCGAGCTCACCCGCGAGCACGCCAGCAACGACATCAGCAGCCGTCATCCTTCGAACCTCCACCATCGCGGTGCTCCTTCTCATCGATCTGCGGAACAGACCGACGAGCTTGGCCGCCACGGTGGCGGAACCACTCACGCCGCGGTTTCGACCACCCCTACGTTCATGACCCGCCGACACCAAAAAAAGAGAACCGGCCCGCTGGGGACGGGCCGGTTCTGTGCTTCTGGGGAGGAGGTGCTGCTATGAGGTACGTCGCGTCATGGATATTGGGGCTCAGACCTGAATGCGAGATTAAAAAAGCGGTTGCCCCCGATAAGTCCCAGGTCGTTTCGTCAGTCGTAGACGAAGAAGCCGCGGCGCGACTTGCGCCCCAGGGCGCCGCTCTCAACGAGCTCCAGCAGCCGCACCGGCACGGTCGCGCCGATCGTCTCGCCGATCGCCTGGGAGACGTCGAGCCCGACGAAGTCCAGCAGCGCGAGCGGGCCCATCGGCATCCCGGCCCCGAGCGTCATGCAGCGGTCGACATCGGCGGCCTCCATGCCGCTCTGCACCATCAGGTCCACGGCGGAGAACAGGTACGGGAACAGGAGCCGGTTGACGACGAACCCCGGGGTGTCAGGTACCTCGACCGGCGTCTTGCCGAGCAACTCGCACAGCGCCCGCGTCCGCCGGCGCACGTCGTCGCGGGTCTGAGGGCCGTAGGCGAGCTCGACGAGCTCCATCCGCGGCACCGGGTTGAAGACGTGCAGGCCGACGAATCGGTCGGGATGGCCGCTGGCCTGCGCCAGCTCGGCGATCGACAGCGACGAGGTCGTCGTGGCCAGGATCTCGTCCGGGCCGGTGTAGGAGGCCAGCTCGGCCAGCAGCTGCCCCTTGTGCTGTGGGTCCTCGATCACGGCCTCGACGAGGAACGTCGCCTCACCGAGCGCCTCGAGCTCTGAGACCACCTGGACCCGGTCGGCGCACCCGTTGAGCGCGGGCAGCTTGTCGCAATGCTTGGCCACGGCTGCCCGTACTCGGTCGGCGGACGCGTCGGAGCGGGCCCACACCAGGACATCTCCATGGGCGGCGGCAACAGAGGCGAGCCCGGCGGCGATCGTGCCCGAGCCGGCGATGGCAAGCTTTTCTTGCAAGGGGTCTCCTGGGTCGAGGTGCGCCGGACCCATCCATGGCCCGGCTCCGCCTCAAGGGTACGGGACCGTTCAGTGGAACGGCGCCACGCGACGAACGCCGGTCGTCAGTTGTCCTGCTCGGTGGGGCGGATCAGCATCTCGTTGACTGACATCCGCCACGGACGGGTGATGATGTACAGCACCGCCGAGGCGATGTCCTCGGCGTGCAGCAACTCCATGTCGCCGAAGCGCTGGCGCATCTGCTCCTGGATCTCCGGCCGGTTGTGGATCCGCAGCTCGGTGTCGACGGCGCCGGGCTCGACGAGTGAGACCCGGACGTGACGTCCGGTGACCTCCTGGCGCAGGGCCTCGCTGAACGCCCCGATGCCGTGCTTGGTCAGGTTGTAGACGGCCGAGCCGTTGCGGGTCGTGCGCCCGGCGACCGAGCTGATGTTGACCATGTCGGCGATCCGGCGGGGACCGCCCTGCGCGGCGCTCAGCAGACGGGGCAGCGCGGCGTGCGCGCACCACAGCAGACCCTCGACGTTGACCGCCAGCATCCGCTCCCATTCCTGAATGGGCGCGTCGACCGCCGGACCGAGGAGCATCACGCCGGCGTTGTTGACGAGCGTGTCCAGCCGTCCGAACTCGTCGACGGTGCGCTGCACGAGGGCCTCGGCCTGCGCCCGCTCACCGACGTCGGCCTCGATCGCCAGCGCCTGGCCACCGCCGTCGGTGATCCGCCGGGCGAGCTCGTCGAGGCGATCTCGGCGGCGGGCGGCGATCGCCACCGTGGCGCCCGTCTGCGCGAGCGCGAGGGCGGTCGCCTCGCCGATCCCGCTCGAGGCGCCGGTGACCAGCGCGACCGTGCCCGTCAGTTCATCGCCCGTGCTCATCTCGCCGAGGGCACTACCCACTCACGGCCCAGCGAAAGCCGAGCTGCTCGGGCGTCGCCGGTAGCGGGCTCGACGGCAGGCCGGGCTGCGGTTCTGACTGGTTGTAGCCGACGGGCGCGAGGTCGTTCGGGGTGTCAGGGTGAAACAGGGAGGCCAGGTACTGGGCCTGGCCGCGCCCCGGCCCGAGCTCGAACTGGCCGCCTCCGTAGGCGCCGATGCCGTGCGCGGCGCAGTAGTCGTAGGTCGCGCACAGCTTCGGCAGCCCGCCGATCCGCGACGGCTTGAGGTTGACCATCCGCGGAGCGAAGGGCAGGGCCTCGATGTCGTCGATCGAATGGATCGGCGCATCCCACGTGATCCGGTCGTGGACGGCCGCGAGCTCGGCCGCCGTCGACGCGGTGACGACGTCGGGATCCTCCAGCCACGCGTCGGGAAACGCCGCGATGACCTGGCGGTAGAGCACCGGATCCGGCGCCACGTCGACGACCGTCCCCTTGTAGAGGGCCTTGAAGTCGACCGAGTCCACCGCCCCGGTCTGCACGAGGCCGTCGATCAGCTCGTCCGTCCACGAGTTGGTGGCGTCGAGCTTGAAGCGCAGCCCCGGGTAGGCGGCCAGCCGGCTGGTGACCGGCTCCAGGGTGGCCGGTTCGCCGAGGCGCAGCGAGACGACGAACGTCACCGGCCGCGCCGCGCGCCCGAGGACGGCATGCAGGGGTTGGCCGGCCTGGCGCAGAGCGAGATCGAGCGCCGCGGAGTGAAACGTCCAGCGGCGATACAGGCGTGACACCTCCCCGCGCTCGGGGGCGACCGGGAACAGGTCGAGGGCGTCGATGCGCTCGCAGAACTCCCCCAGCGCGTAGTCGCCGGCGAGGGGCAGCCCCGGGCCGGCCGCCTGCAGGGCGATGTGGTCGGCGGCCTCGTAGACGACGTCCTCGCCGACGCCCTCCTCGCCGCCTCCCTGCAGGTGCACGACCGTCGACAGGCGTTCAAAGCCGCTGGAGACGTTCGCGCGCAGGCCCTCGAGCGCGTACCCGTCGATGCGCACCGGCAGCGTCGGCGAGGAGGTCGAAGGTGCTCACCGATTGCCCTGCGCCGTCTCGAGGCGGGCGACGAGCTCATCGAGCTTGAGCTCCTGCAGCCCCGAGGAGACGGCGTCGAGCTCGGCGGCGCAGTACTCGACGAGCTCGCGGCCCTCCCGCACGAGATCGAGGGTCTCGCGCAGCCCGGCATCGCCGGAGTCCAGGCGGCGGATGATCTCCTCGACGCGCGCCACCGCCGATTCGTAGCTGCGTGGGTCGGTCATTCCTCGCTCACCCGGGCCGGGACCGCCCCGTCGTGGAAGCGCAGCTCCAGCTCGCCGGCGTCGCGGGCGGCCGCCGCCGAGCCCAGCGGAGCGCCCGTCCGGTCGGCGACCAGGGCATAGCCGCGGGCCATCGTGCGCTGGGGATCATGGGCGCCGAGCGCCAGGGCAAGCCGCTCCAGGTCACGGACGCGCGTGGCCCGGTCGGCCCCCGCCGAGCGGTCGGCCGCCCGCGTCAGCGCCTGCCCGGCGGCGCCCATGTGCGCGTCGCCGCGGGCGACCTGGCGCCGCGCGCTGGCGCGGAGCTCGCGCAGCAGCTGATGCAGGCGTCCGCGGTGGCGGGCGACGTGCTGCGCGGGCGCCCGCGAGAGCTGGGCGAGCGTCCGCGCGCGGGAGAGGACGGCGCGGCGGCTGTGGTCCTCCAGGCGGCGGGCGGCGGAGGTCAGGGCGGCGCGGGCGGCGGCGACGTCGATCGGCACGGCGGCCTCCGCGGCGTGGGTCGGCGTCGAGCAGCACACCGCGGCCACCTCGTCGATCAGCGTCCGGTCGGTGTGGTGGCCGACCGACGAGATCACCGGCACCCGCAGCAGCGCGACGGTCCGGCACAGCGCCTCGTCGCAGAAGGCATACAGGTCGGCCAGTGAGCCCCCGCCGCGGGCGACGATCACGACCTCGACCTCGGGCGTGGCCGCCAGCTCGCGCAGCGCCGCGGCGATCCGGGGGCGGCGTGGCGATCCTGCACGGGGACGAATGCCCACACGAGCCGTCCCGACCAGCCGCGCCGGCTCAAGCCGGCCAGCACGTCGTCGCGCGCCTTGCCGCGCTCGGCGCAGACGACGCCGATCGTCCGCGGCAGCGGTGGGCGGACGAGCCGCTTCTGGGGTTCGAACACGCCCTCGGCGTGCAGCTTGCGGCGCAGTCGCTCGAGCGCCATCAGCAGGTCGCCCTCGCCGGCGATCCGCAGCTCGTCGACGGCGAAGCTGAACGACGGCGAGGACGCCGAGCTGCCCGGGTAATAGTCACACCCGCCGCCGGCGACGATCTGCATCCCGTCGACCGGCGTCACGCCGAGGCGGTCGAAGTCCTCACGCCACATCGAGCACGGCAGTGCGCCGCGCGCATCGCGCAGCTCGAAGTACACCCGCGCCCGCGTGGCCCGGAACCCCCACACCTCGCCGGTCAGCTGGACGTGCGCGAACTCCCGCAGCCGGCGCTTGAGCTGCGCGGCATAGGCGCCGACGGGGTAGGGGCCGGGCAGTCCGGACTCAGCGACGACGGGGGCGATCGGGGCAAGGGCGGCGGCGGGCTCCACGGCCCCGTCGAGGCTACCGGCCGCCGAACCCGGAACCCGAGACGCGCGCCGGGTGAAGGCCACGTCGCGACCCTGGCGCTACCGGCTCGAGCGACCCGTCACACCAGCACGACATCGATGTCAAAGGCGGCGAAGTCATCGTCTTGGCTATAGACGGGAACCGCGCACGCACGTGCGGTCGCCGCGATCCATGCGTCTCGCACCTTGGGCCGGTGACCGGCCCGGCGAGCGGCGGCGACCAGCTCGGCGAACGCCGAGGCGACCGGTTCGTCGATCGGGAGGGCGACGTAGGTGGTCTGGACGGCATGCAGGGTGCGCAGCCGAGCTGCGCGGATGGCCTCTGAGCCGGCCAGATGGACGCCAAGCTCCAGCTCCGCCACGCTCACCACAGACACGGCCGCCTCGTCGGGAAGCCGCTCGACAGCCAGGAAGCGTCCGTGGTCGTCGGCGATGAACACCGACGTGTCGAGCACCCCCCTCACAGCTCATCGACCGTGTCGGCGAGCGCCTCGGCGAGCTCTGAGCGCAGGCCGGCGTCGGCTTGCGTGAGCGTCTTGAGGAACCGCTCACGCGGGACCCAGGTCGCCCGCCAGGGCAGCGGCACGAGCTCAGCGACCGGCCGACGGTCGACGGTCACACGCACGTGCGCGCCCGATTCGACCCGCCGCAGAACCTCGGCGGTGTGATTGCGAAGCTCGCGTACGGAGACCTCGTCTTCTGACACGCAAACCAACCGTGGCACATGAGCTACACAGGCCCGCGCTCACTTCTGACGGGCGGCCTGGCGCGTGCGCCGGCGGGCCGCATGGCCTGTCGCGGCTACCGGCCGCCGAACCCGGAACCCGAGAGCGCGCGGCGGGTGAAGCCCACCTGGCGACCGAGCCCCTGAAAGCCCAGCCCGGCGTAGAGCAGCTGGGGCCAGTCATCGGCATCGGCGGGCACGACGATCAGATCCGCGCCCCACTCGCCGGCGGCGCGGACCGCCGCCGAGACGACCGCCTTGGCCAGGCCCTGCTGGCGGTGAGCGCGCAACGTCACCACGCTGTCGATCATGGCCACGCGCCGATCGGTCGGCTCGGCCTCACAGAACAGCGTGCAGTGCGAGACCACGTCCTCCCCGGGGCCGGCCCCGAAGCCGATCGACCGCGTGCCCGCCCGCAGCAGGGCCTGGGCCTCGACCAGGCGGTCGGTCAGGCCGGGGGAGCTGTGCGGGCCGAAGTCGTCCTCGCCGAACGTCGTCTGCTGGACGGCCCGCAGCTGCTCCTCGGAGAGGACGCGCGCGCGTGGGTCGATCAGCGCGTCCTGCGGGTCGGAGCCCAGCGCCATGTACAGCGTGCGGTCGCGCTCCCAGCCGGCGGCGAGCAGCTCCCCGGCCACCCGCTCGCCGGCCGCCTCGTCGTCGAGCACGACGCGGCGGTGGCCCAGCCCGCCCTGGCGGGCCTCGGCCAGCGCGGTGAGCTCAGGCCCGCCCACCTCCGCGGGCAGCGGAGCGCGCAGCAGCAGCGTGTTGAGGTGATGGACGTCGGCCAGCCCAGAGTGGCGGGCCTCCCAGCCGAGGGCCAGCTCCGTCCACGTCTCGGCCCCCCGCCGGGTGATCCGGCGCTCGAAGTCGAATGCCGCCGCCAGGTCGTCCATGGATCAGGAGCGACGGGCGCGCGCCCACACGACGTGGGTCTCATACGGCGTCGCCAGCGCCGTCCCGGGGGCGCCGACGCCGTGACGGTCAAGGATCTTTGACACTTCGATCAGCAGCTGTCCGCGCTCGTCGGGGGCGAGTATGGCGATGAAGCTGATCGAGCTCACGCGGGCCAGCAGGGCGTCGCGGTCGCTCTCGACGACGTGCCGGATGACCTTCTCGTGCAGCGCCGAGAAGCGCCCGGTCTGCTCCAGGCGCTCGCGCCAGCCGTCGATCCGCGATGGCCTGGCCCGGCGCTCGTCGATCAGCGACTGCACGTCGCCCACCCACGCCGCCGACCGGTCCCAGGCGTTGCGGATCACGCCCAGCCCCCCGCCGGGCACGAGCACGCGCGTGATCTCGGCGGCGGCCGCCTCGACGTCGAACCAGTGAAACGCCTGGGCCACGAACACGGCGTCGACGCGCCCGTCGCGCAGCGGGAGACGCTCGGCTGTCCCGTCGAGGACCTTGACGCCGGGGACGGCCGTGCGCAGCTGAGCGCGCATCTCGGGGACCGGTTCGACGGCGACGAGCTTCCAGCCCCGCCCGCCGAGGGCCCGCGTCAGCTTTCCGGTGCCGGCCGCCAGGTCGACGATCCGGCTGCCCGGCCACAGGCCGAGCTGCTCGGCGAGCAGCTCGATCGCCGCCGGCGGATACCCCGGGCGTCCGCGCTCGTAGTCGGCGGCGGCGCTGCCGAAGCCGATGGCCGCCGCGGGGTGGACCGGGCTCACGACGCCGGGTCGGCGGCGGGCTGCTGGTCGCGCAGCCACGCGACGGTGTCATCGAGGCCCTGGCGCAGGCCGACCTGGGCCTCCCAGCCGAGCACCGTGCGGGCCTTCTCCACCGAGGGCCAGCGGCGCTGGACGTCGACGGCGAAGGTCGGCAGGTGACGCAGCTCGAAGCGCTCGGGATCCTCGCCACAGGCCTCCCAGATCAGCCGGGCGATGGCCGCGACCGACAGCTCCTCGGAGGCCGAGATGTTGAAGTCCTCGTTCTCGCCGGCGGGCGATCCGGTGGCGGTCACGATCCCGTCGGCGATGTCGTCGACATGGGTGAGCGTGCGCGTCTGCTCGCCGGAGCCGAAGATCTCAAGCGGGTGCTGGCCGCCGAGGACCTTGGCGATCAGGTCGGGCACGGCGTGGGCGATGCCCGGCTCGTCGCGGTCAGGCAGCTCGCCCGGGCCGTAGGCGTTGAACGGCCGGCAGATCGTGTAGCGCAGCCCGTGCTGGTCATGGGCGGCGCGGGTGTAGACCTCGCCGGCGAGCTTGGAGAAGCCGTAGGCCGACGCGGGCACCGGGCAGTCCTGGAGGTAGGCCTCGGTCGTCGGGTACTGGGTGGCGCGCTCGAACACCATCGAGGAGGAGACGTACGTGAAGCGCTGCACGTCGTGGTCGACGGCGGCGTGGACGATCGCCCCGGTGAGCGCGTTGTTGACCTCGGTGAGGGTGAACGGCAGCTTGTGGAAGTTGGCGATCCCGCCGACGATCGCCGCCAGGTGGATGACGTGGCTGCAGCCCTCGACGGCCGCCTGGGCGACGTCGAGGTCGCGCAGGTCGCCCTCGTGCAGCTCGCACCCCTCGAGCATCCAGTCGGGCGGCGTGCGATGGTCGGCGACCCGCACCTCCCAGTCGGGATCGCGCAGCAGACGCCGGACGACCGCCGAGCCGATCGTCCCGGCCCCGCCGGTCACGAGCACGCGGGCCATCGGCTAGGGCGCGGGCCGGGACGCGTCGACGGAGGCCGCGCTCGCCGAGCATCGAGGACGCCTCGGCGGCGTAGACGAACACCTGCGAGGTCCCCAGGCTGTTCCACGGGTCGACCATCAGGCACTCGTCGGCGGTCAGGTCGCGGATCGTGCGCAGCGTCTCGGGCCGCTCGAAGTAGGAGTGGTTGGTGGCCACGATGACCACGTCGGCGTCCTGGACGGCGTCGGCCAGCGGCTGGGTCGGCGAGGGGGCGACCGGGTCGCAGACGGCCACGTCGGCGAGCTCGCGCTCGAGCAGGCGGATGAGCTTGGGCGACAGCGAGTCGCGCTCGTCGTCGGTGTCGCGCTTGAAGGTCAGGCCGAGCACCGCCACCTTGCGCGAGGCGAGGCTGCCGATCCGGCGCTTGATCCCCTCGACGAGGAACAGCGGCACGCCCTCGTTGACGCGGGAGACGGCGAGCAGCATCCCGGGCGCGTGCGAGCGCTCCTCGGAGAAGGCGAAGTCCTTGCGCAGGCAGGTCCCGGCGGTCAGCCCCGGCATCGCGATCCCGCCGCGGGGGTAATCGTGGTTGATGAGGTCGATCACCTCGAACACGTTGGCGCCGTAGCTCTCGCAGTCCATCATCAGCAGGTTGGGCAGCGCGAACGTCGCGTAGCGCAGGATGTTCGTCCAGATCTTGGCCAGCTCGGCCTGCACCGGGGTCGTCTTGACGATCGGCGCCCCGAACGCGCTGAACAGCGCGGCGGCGTGCTCGGTGGAGCTCTCGCCGACGCCGCCGATGATGCACGGCAGCGTGCCGATCTCCTTGAGGAACTTGCCGGCGGCGATCCGCTCGGGGCGTGGGCGACGAACACGTCCTCGCCGGCGCGCAGGCCCGCGGCGCTTCTCCAGGTAGCCGGCGACGAAGTCGGTCGTGCCGGGGGCGATCGTCGAGCGCAGGATCAGCGCGTGGCCGGGGCGCAGCAGCGGCAGCAGGTCATCGAGGGCGGCCCGCACCTGGCGCAGGTCGGACTCGACGTGGGAGAACGACGGGGTCCCGATCGTGATCACGATGTCGTCGGCCCGGGCGGCGTCGGCGGCGCGGTCGGACGAGCTCCAGGCGCCCGGCCGTCTGCACCCGCTCCAGAAGCTCCTGGGTGCCGGCCTCGGCGAACGGCATCCGCCCGGCCCGCAGTGACTCGAGGATCGCCGGGTCGTGGTCGACCCCCAGCACGCGCAGGCCGGCATCGGCGAAGCACAGCGCGAGCGGCAGGCCCACGCGGCCCAGCCCGATCACGGATATGAAGCGGTTCTCGCTCACGGCTTGCACGGGTTAAACGTAGCCCGGCCTCGTTCGGCTCGGGTTTCGGCGTCGCGGGGCGGTTTCCCCCTGCCGGCGAACTGGCCGGCGGCTAGGCGACGTGGCCGCGGTCGTGACCGAGGCTGCGCAGCGGCGCCATGCCGCCCTCGGCGGCGTGGCCGCGAACCTCGCCGACGAAGGCGATCTTGTCCAGCCGGGCGATCTCGCGCTCGCCCTCGCGACGCGCGGGGTGATCGTCAGGCAGGCCGCGGATGAGCAGGCGGATCCGCTCGCGCAGCTGCAGCGCGAAGTGGGGGGTGGAGGCGCCCATCAGCTGGCGCACGTCCTCGACGGTCGGCTCGTGGCCGGCGGCGATGCGGTCGGGGTGCTCGGCCTGGCTCATTTCGAGGTCTGGGGGACGGCCTGGAGCAGATTGTCCATCTCGGCCTGCACGGGGACGGAGATGGCGCTCTGATCGCCGATCACCCAGCCGTGGTTATAGACGGCCGCCGTCGGCCCCTCTTCGGTGTAGCCCGGCGTCGCGTAGTCCAGGAAGAAGTTGAGCACTGGCTTGGGAAGGCTAGAGGGATTGTCGACCAGCAGCGCGGGACCATAGTCGCCGCTGCCCGACAGCGGCGCCGCGGCGGCCGCGTCGAGCGGACGCGAGGCGTTGAGCAGCACGTAGCCGTGCCCCGGGCTGCGCATCGCCCAGCCGAAGCTGCCCGGGCACGTGGACGCACGGCTGGCCGTACTTGCAGGCCGGGTCGCGGTAGGTGGCAAAGGCGACGGAGTTGGCCGCCGGATCTGATCCCGGCGACCCGCTTGACCGTCCCGTACTTGCGCAGCTGCTTGAGGATCGCGTCGGGGATCACGCTCGGCGGACCGAGCACGTAGATGTGCGGGCTCTGGTGGGCCAGCAGCGCCTGGCGCGTGGCCGACGGGATCGCCGTGGAGTTGACGAACAGGACCGGGTCGCCGCTCTCGGCCGCCCAGCCGGCGGCCGGCATCGCGTAGGCGGCATCGGTCGCCGAGGCGATCATCACGTCGGTGCTCGTGCGTCCCTGGGCGGCCGACACGAAGCGGTCGATCCCGGCGGCCAGGACATAGGGGTCAGAGCCCTTGACCGTGGCCGAGCGCAGCCCCTTGCGGCGCCGGCACATCGCCGATCGTGATCACCTGGGCGCCGCCGATCGATCCCGAGCCGGTCGGCGCCAGCGTCGTCAGCGCCGACGAGGTCGCCGACGGCAGCGCGCGGCTCGGGCGACAGCAGGATCGGGGCGTGGACGGGCGAGGCCATCAGGACCGAGGAGGCGATCGCCGCCTGCCAGTCGTCGGTGGGGGCCAGCGCCACCGCCGCCGGATGGGTTCCCGGCGCGGCCGACGGATAGACGGCGAGGGCGACCCCGGCCGCGTCGGCCGCCGGGTCGGCGCCCGGCGACCCGGGTCGTGTTCTTGGTGGCCAGCGCCGGGAAGCCGAGCTTCTGGGCGGCCTGCGGCGTCTGGGAGGGGATGCCGACCGTGACCGTCGACGAGCCGGTCTCGTGCAGCAGCTTGGTGCCGCCGCCGCAGCCGGCCAGCGCCACCGTCAAAGTCGCGAGGATCAGGAGTGTGATCGCGCGCACATGCGGGTATGCAGGCGACTGTCGATGGGTGAGGGACCGCATCGCGGCCGGACGTTACCGGGAGCCCCCGGCGGCGGCGCTGGCTGCGAAGTCGATAACCGCCCGGTCGACGTTATGACTCACAACCGGATCGATGTGTATATTGCCCAGCGCCTAATCCGCGGCCCAATGCAAACACCGCGGAGCGGGGGATCCACAAGTTCCCTTGGGGCTAATCCCGCGGTTATCCGTGGGAGGCGCAGGCTCTTTCAGCGCCAGCCCGTCAGCTAACCCCGCCGGCCGACGAAAGAGGATGAATTTGCGGTTTCCACGTTTTCTCGTTCCCGGTTTCGCGCTGCTCGCGCTGGCGATTCCCGCCACCGCCTTGGGCGCGGGTGGCACCGGCCTGACGAGCGCCGGCGCCAAGACCCAGACCAAGAAGAAGGTCGACGAGCGCCGACAACGGCGGCGCGGGCGTCAACGGCCCCGCTCCGGCGCCGAGCACCCCGGCCCAGCCCACGGTCGCGGGCGACACGGCGAAGATCGTCAACGGCGTCGCCTACGCGCCGTCCTATGCCCCGATCCAGGTCAAGAAGGCCATCTGGGCGGGCAACCAGATCCGCAAGAAGCCGTATGTCTTCGGCGGCGGCCACGGCCAGTGGAACGACGCCGGCTACGACTGCTCGGGCTCGGTCTCCTATGTGCTGCACGCCGCCGGCCTGCTCAAGACCTCCGAGGACTCCGGCGAGATGGAGTCCTGGGGCCAGCAGGGCGTCGGCCAGTGGATCACCGTCTACACCAACCCGGGCCACGCCTTCGTCGAGATCGCCGGCATCCGCCTCGACACCTCCGCCGAGCAGGATCCCAATCCGCCGTCGGGCTCCGGGCCGCGGTGGCGTCCGGTGATGGACAGCACCAACGGGTTCATGGCCCGCCACCCCAGCCAGCTGTAGGCCCGGCTAGAAGTCGCCCTCTTCGCTGCGCCGAGCGAGCATCTCGGCTCGCTCGGCCAGCCGGTTGCTGCGGCGTAGCTCGGCCTCGCGCATGCGCCGCTGCTCGGTGGGCGTGGCGGCGGTCGCCGGCGGCAACGGGCGTCGGCCGCCGCTCGTCGTCGAGCGCGACGAACGTGAGGTAGGCCGAGTTGGTGTGGCGCACCTCGCCGGTGAGCGGGTTCTCGGCCTCGACCCGCACCCCGATCTCCATCGACGTGCGCCAGGCGGCGTTGACCATCGCCTTGAAGCTCACCAGCTCTCCGACGAAGACCGGCACCAGGAACGCCATCCGGTCCACGCCCGCCGTGGTCACCCGCGTGCGCGAGTGCTTGATCGCGGCCAGGCCCGCGGCCTCGTCGGCGAGCTTCATGATCGTCCCGCCGTGGATGTTGCCGCTCCCGTTGGCGTCGGTCGGCCCCATCCAGTGCGCCAGCAGCACCTGGGACTCAGCGACCGGCTTGGGCTCCATGGCTCGATCCTAATCGCCCGGACCGACTACCCTTCACAGGCCAGTACAGCTATAGCCAAGGGAGGATGCGATGCCGGGCCTTTCCGGGCGCATGTCCACCGTCGTCAAAGCAAAGATCTCCAAGCTGCTCGATCGCGCCGAGGACCCCGGCGAGACGCTCGAGTACAGCTACCAGAAGCAGATCGAGTTGCTTCAGAACGTCAAGAAGGGCATCGCCGACGTCGTCACGTCGAAGAAGCGGCTGCAGCTGCAGGAGGAGAAGCTCCAGCAGCAGGTCGTCAAGCTCGACACGCAGGCCCGCCAGGCGCTCGCCGCCGGCAACGAGGATCTCGCCCGCATGGCGCTGGAGCGCAAGAACGTCGCCCAGACCGAGCTGCAGTCGCTGGACTCCCAGGTCGCCCAGCTCGAGCAGCAGCAGGAGCAGATGACCGCCTCCGAGCAGAAGCTGCGGACCAAGATCGAGCAGTTCCGCTCCAAGAAGGAGGTCATCAAGGCCCAGTACTCCGCCGCCGAGGCGCAGGTCAAGATCTCCGAGGCCGCCACCGGCGTGGGCGAGGAGATGGCCGACGTCGGCCTGGCGATGCAGCGCGCGCTGGACAAGACCGAGAACATGAAGGCCCGTGCCGGCGCCGTCCAGGAGCTCGAGGCGGCCGGCACGTTCGAGGACCTGACCCAGCTCGGCTCCGGCGACGACGACATCGACCGCCAGCTCAAGCAGCTCTCGAGCACCAGCGAGGTCGACGACGACCTGGCCAAGATGAAGGCCGAGCTCGGCACCGGCGGCGGCTCGGCGGGCGCGCTGGGCGCCGGCGAGGCGTCCGGCCAGCAGGAGAAGTCCGCGTGATCGTCCGCATCTCCAACGAGGGCCAGTACGACGTCCCCGACGACGCGCGTCGACGAGCTCAACAAGCTCGACAACGCGGCCGTCGACGCGTGCGGCTCCTCCGACGAGGCGCACTTCCGCAAGGCGTTCGATCAGCTGCTGGACCTCGTGCGCGCCAAGGGCACGCCCGTCCCCGACGACGACCTGTACGGATCGGACATCATCCTGCCCCCGCCCGACGTGTCGCTGGCGGAGGCCCAGGAGGAGTTCCAGGGCGAGGGCCTGATCCCGGGCTGACGCCCGGGATCGCGCTCACCCCGGCGCCTCAGACGACCGGCGTGGCGCCGGCTCGGCTGCTCTGGATCCACTTCGACACGCAGGGGATCTTGCTGCGTGTCGCAGCGGCTCGCGTACTTCTGGGCGATCTCGGTGACCTCGGTCAGCAGGTCGTCCTTGAGCGTGATCGGCTCCAGACCGAGCTCGAGCAGGTGGTCGTTGGCGACGAACAGCTCGTTCTCGGCGGCCTCCTTGCGCGGGTTGTCGACGTAGTCGATCTCCGCGCCGGTCAGGCTCGCGACGAGCTTGGCCAGGTCCCGCGACGCGGTGGGTCTCGGTCATCTGGTTGAAGACCTGGACGCGCTCGCCGTGCTCCGGCGCGTTCTCGATCGCCAGCTGGATACAGCGCACGGTGTCCTGGATGTGGATGAAGGCGCGCGTCTGACCGCCGGTGCCGTGCACGGTCAGCGGGTAGCCGACCGCCGCCTGCATGAGGAAGCGGTTGAGCACCGTGCCGTAGTCGCCGTCGTAGTCGAAGCGGTTGATGAGCCGCTCGTCGAGCCGGGTCTCGGCGGTCTGGGTGCCCCACACGATGCCCTGGTGCAGGTCGGTGACCCGGGTGCCGTCGTTCTTGTTGTAGAACGCGAACAGCAGCTGGTCCTGGGTCTTGGTCATGTGGTAGACGCTGCCCGGGTTGACCGGGTACAGGATCTCCTGCTCGATCTCGGTGCCCTCGTCGGTGTCGATCTTGACCCGCAGGTAGCCCTCGGGGATCTTGATCCCGGCGGTGCCGTAGCCGTAGACGCCCATCGTGCCGAGGTGGACGACGTGGGCGTCGGACCCGGCCTCGACCAGCGCGGCGAGCAGGTTGTGGGTCGCGTTGACGTTGTTGAAGACCGTGTAGCGCTTGTGCCACGAGCTCTTCATCGAGTACGGAGCGGCGCGCTGCTCGGCGAAGTGGACGACCGCGTCGGGCTGCCACTCGGTGATCAGGTCGAGCATCACCCGGTAGTTCTCGGCGACGTTGAAGCGGTGGAAGGGGATCTCGCGACCGGTGAGCTCGCGCCAGGCCTCCAGGCGGGTGCCGATCGGCTTGATCGGGGTCAGCGAGTCGGCCTCGAGCTCGACGTCGGCGTTGCGGCGGGCGAGGTTGTCGACGATCGCGACCTCGTGGCCGCAGGCCGAGAGGTGCAGTGAGGTCGGCCACCCACAGAAGCCGTCTCCGCCGAGAATCAGAATGCGCAAGGTTTCTCCTTGAGGTCGTCCGTCGCGATCAGCTCGCGCGTCGCCGAGATGCTGCGTCGACTAGAGGGTCCGATCTGGGCCGAGGGCGCCGAGACCTGAGCCGGTCAGGGTAGCGCACGGGTCGGCCAGCGCCCGTCCACACCGGGGATACTCCTCGATCACGCGTCCGGTTACGGCTCGCAGCAGCCGCGTGCGGCTCGCAGGTGCGCGTCCGCGTGCCCAGCGTGAACGTCGCTGCCGCGCGCGCCAGCCCGGCGTCCCGCAGACGGCCGCGCAGCTCGGCGTCGCTCGACCGCCCGCGACCACGCGCCTCGGCGAGCGCCGCGCGGGTCGTCGGGATCGACGAGCAGCGCGGCGTCGCCGCAGGTCTCCGGCAGCGCCGCTCGGTCGGCCGCCACCACCGGGACCCCGCAGGCCATCGCCTCCAGGCAGGTGAGGCCGAAGCCCTCGTAGCGAGAAGGCAGCACGAACGCCCGCGCGCCCGCGTACAGGCCCGGCAGGTCGGCGTCGTCGACGTAGCCCAGCGAGCGCACGCCCGGGATCGCGTCCGACGGCCGAGAAGTACGGGCGGTCGTCGCCCGCCCACACCAGGTCGATCCCCTCGTCGGCCAGCCGCCGCGGCGGCCACCGCCAGCGAGGCCAGGTTCTTGCGGCGGTCGGCGGTGGCGATCGTCAGCACGTAGGGCCGGTGCAGGCCGAGCTTGCGCGGTCACCCGCTCGTGGTCGACGCCGGGATGGAAGCGCTCGCTGACGCCGCCGGGGACGACGTGCACCCGCGCCGGGTCCAGGCCGGCCAGCGAGACGAGCTCCCCGCGCGAGAACTCCGACACGGTGATCACGGCCAGCGCGCGCCGGGCGGCGGCCAGCCCGAACGCAGCGGTGCCACAGCACGTAGGCGCGCGAGTACGCGTCCGGCTCGCGCAGCACGGCGGCGTCGTGCATCACCAGCACGTTGCGCGGCCAGGCCAGCGGCGCCAGGTTGGCGGGGGAGAAGACCAGCGCCGCGCGCGGCGCGGCGGGCCGAGCGCCGGCAGCGCCACCTGCTCCCAGGTCTGGGCGGCGAGCCGCCCGCGCGCCCGCGGGCGGGGCTCGACGACCACGTAGCGCTCGGGGTCGAGCGCGCGCAGCCGCGGGATGACCTCGGCCGTCCAGCGCTCGACGCCGGTGATCGTCGGGCGGGTGGCCGCGCGGGCGTTGAGCAGGATCGGGCCGGAGATCGGCCCGGCGACGGCTCAGATCGGGGTTCCCCACAGGGGAAACCACCGGGAGAGCTCCGGCTCGACCGGCAGCTCGGAGCCGAGCTGGGCCTTGAGCACGAGCTCGCGCTCGTTGTCGCGCTGCTGCGCTGCCGCCGCCGGGCACGAACGGGTAGAAGGCGCCGCGCTTGTAGTTGTAGATCCAGTACAGCGGGCGGCCACGCGCGTCCTGGAAGGCGAACACGGCGCACAGCAGGCGCTCGCCGTAGCCGCCGCCCTCGATCGCGCGTGCGAGACGGCGTTGATGCCGACCACGAGGTCATCGAAGCTGCGTGCCGCGGAGCACCAGCCAGCTGAAGCCGTAGCTGTCCTCGGAGGTCTCGACCGTGGTGGCGCTGTCGGAGGCGGTCGCGCGGACGACCTCCTCCATGTCGCGCACGATCGGGGTGAAGTCGGCGGTCGCCAGCGACTGGAAGACGATCGCCGCGGCGCCGCGGGTCGTGATCTCCAGGCCGGTCTCCATCGTCACGTACGCCGTGCTGATCGCAAACAGACGGTCGGGGGCCGGCTTGGCCAGCTTGCGCTTGCCGGTGATGACGTCGAGCAGGCCCATCGAGCTCGGCTACGCCGCCGTGCCCTGCAGCTGGGACTCGAGCCGCGCGAGGGCCGCCAGTCGCTGCTCCAGCGACGGGTGGGTGGAGAACAGCGTGGCCACCGAGTCCTTGACCTTGGGCGGGAAGATGTAGAACGCGGCGAGCTCGCCGGAGGCGGCGCGCAGGTCCCGCTGGGGGATCTGGTCCATCTGACCGCTGATCTTGAGCAGCGCCGAGCTGAGCGCGCTCGGGCGCCCGGTGATGATCGCCGAGCCGCGGTCGGCGGCGAACTCCCGGTAGCGCGAGAGCGCCTGCAGCAGCACGAACGAGACCACGTAGACGACGCCGGCGACGAGGATGACGACGATCGCGCTCGGCCCGTTGTTGTCGTTGTTGTCGTTGCCGCCGAGAGCCGCCGCCGAACCAGAAGCCCATCTGCACGATGAACGCGGCGATCGAGGCGAAGAAGCTGGCGATCGTCATCACCATCACGTCGCGGTTCTGGACGTGGGTCAGCTCGTGGGCGAGCACGGCCTCGAGCTCTGCCGGGTTGAGCAGCCGCAGCAGGCCGGTGGTCGCGCAGACCGTCGCGTTGCTCGGGGAGCGTCCGACGGCGAACGCGTTGGGCATCGGCGTGTCGGCGATCGCCAGCCGCGGCATCGGCAGGTTGGCCTGGATGCACAGGCGCTCGACGATCGCGTGCAGCTCAGGCGCCTCCTCGGGCGCTCACCTCATGCGCGCCCATCGAGGCGAGCGCGAGCTTGTCCGAGGTGAAGTACTGCACCAGGAACAGCCCGCCGGCGATCACCGCCACGGTGATCGCGCCGACGCCGGCGGCGATCAGCACGGCGATCAGCACCACGTAGACGAGCCCGAGCAGGAAGATCGTCAGCAGGATTCGGGCCTGCAGGCCGCGATCGCGGCCGAATGAACGGGGGGCTGGCATGGCCCTCGTACATGTTCGCAGACTTCCTTAGCGGTCGCTTGAAGGGCGAGTGATGACTTTGCCATCATCACGCCACTTAAGGGTGCGTCGCGGCGTGCCGATAGCGGTCGACGATGCGTGCAACCCGGGCATATCTCGCAGGACTCGGCACGGCCGGTTCGATCGTCGTCGGCGCCGCCCTCGTGTTCGTCCTGGCCAGCGCCGTCGTCGCGTTCCACGGCTGGCCGAGCGCGGATGGGATCGACATCCCGGTGCGCGTGGTCGTCAGCGCGCCCGCGCGGTCAGCCACCCCGGCGGCCCGCCGCCTGGTCGCGCTCGTGACCCGCCCCGGCAGGTCGGCATCAGCTCCGCTCCGCGCGCCGCGGTGACCGCGGTCGTGCATGCGCACCGCACGGCGGTCGTCGCCGGCGCCGGCGGGTTCGGCGTGCCCGTGTCCCGCATCGGCGGGCAGCCGACGACCCGTCCCACCCGGCCCCCGCCGACCACCCGTCCAACCCAGCCCCCGGCCGCGACCCCCGGTCGGACGACGAGCACGCCCGTCGCTCCGACAACGACGCCGGCTCCTCCGACGACCGGCTGGTTCCTCCGACGACCGTGTCGGTCCCTCCGACGACCGTGTCGGTTCCTCCGATCACCATTCCGACTCCACCGACGACCGGCGGAGGCACGAGTGGCCCGGTCGGCACCGTCGTCAAGAAGGTCACCGGCACCGGCGGGTGGCACGGTCTCGGGTACCGGCTCCGGGGTGGGCACGATCGTCAAGCAGGTCACGGCCCCGGTGGGCGGCCCGGTGTCCGGGGTCGGCTCCGGCCTGGGTGACACCATCACCAAGGTCACCGGCCGGCTCGGCGGCATCCTGGGCGGCGGCTGAGTTAGCGCGAGCGGTCGCCGGGCCGGGCGCGCAGGCCGAGCGCCTGCTCGATGAACCGCAGGCTGACCGCCTGCAACTCCGCGTCGTGCTGGATCGAGCGATGATGCCCGCCGGGCACGGCGATCAATCGGCTGCCGGGCGACGTGACGAGCTGGGCGAGCTCACGGGAGTGCTCGATCGGCACCTGCTCGTCGCCCTCGGCGTGGAGCAGGAGCAGCGGCGCGCGCAGCGCCGCCACCGCCGGCTCCAGCTCGTGCCCGGCGAGAAACGCGTCGAGCGCCTCGCGATCGGCGGCGAAGGAGAAGCGCCCGGCGGCCAGCCCGCGCCGCAGGCCGGCGGCGCTCGCGGGGCAGATCGCCACGACGGCCTGCGCCTGGGCGGGCTCGGCGGAGATGATCGAGAGATAACCGCCCATGCTCGATCCGCGCAGCGCGAGCGGCGCCCGCGCGTCGCCGAGCCGGTCACGCAGGAGCGCTGGCGATCGTGACCACGTCGTCGATGGCGCGGGCATCCATCGGCCCATCGCTCTCGCCGTGGCCGCGGGCGTCGAAGCAGATCGTGGCCAGGCCGAGCGCGAGCGCCGCACGGGCGAAGTCGTGATGGCTCTCCTTGGCCGAATCGGCGCCGTGGAGGACCACGATCCCGGCCTTGGGGGCGGGCGGCAGCCACAGCGAATAAGCGAGACCGTCGACACGCGCGATCTCGGCGGGAAGCAGGGGGCGTGACGGTGCGCGTCGCTCACACCATATCTTTCGCCTTCATGACCGCCGCCTCGTCCTCGCAGCTCTCGCACGTGTATCCACGGGGCACGCGCGTCAACGAGCGCGGCCGCCTGGAGCTCGGAGGCTGCGACGCCGTCGAGCTGGCCCGGGAGTTCGGGACGCCGGTCTACGTCGTCGCCGAGGACGATCTGCGCACCCGCGCCCGGGCGTTCGTCGACGCGCTGTCGGCCCGCCACGCGAACTTCGACGTGCTGTTCGCCTCCAAGGCGTTTCCGTGCACAGCCGTCTACCGGCTGCTGGCGCAGGAAGGGCTGTCGTGCGACGTCGCCTCGGGCGGAGAGCTGGCGCTGGCTCGGGCCGCCGGCATCGATCCCGCCCGCCTGTACCTGCACGGCAACGCCAAGTCGTCCACCGAGCTGCATGAGGCGCTGCAGGCCGGCGTCGGCCATGTGGTGATCGACTCCTTCGACGAGATGGCGCGTCTGGCTCAGATCGCCGCCGAGCACAGCCGCCGCCAGGACGTGCTGATCCGGGTGACTCCCGACGTCGCCGGCGACACGCACGCGGCGATCTCCACCGGCCAGGCCGATTCGAAGTTCGGCTTCTCGATGGGTGCCGCCCGGGAGGCGATCGACCGTCTGGCCGGCTCGCCGTCGCTCAACCTGGTCGGGTTGCATTTCCACATCGGCTCCCAGCTGATGGAGCTCGAGCCGTTCCGCGCGGCCGTGCGGGCGATCGCCACGCTCGGCGACTTCCCCGTCTACAACCTCGGCGGGGGCCTGGGGGCTGCCTATCTGGTAGACGAGCACCCGCCCGACATCGAGCGCTACGTGGAGGCGATCGTCGACGCTCTGCACTCCGAGCTGGGGGAGGACAAGCGGTTGCTGCTCGAGCCCGGGCGGGCCCTCGTCGCCAACTCGACGGTCACGCTGTACACGGTGCAGACGATCAAGCGCAACGTCTCGACCTGGGTCGCCGTCGACGGCGGCATGTCGGACAACCTGCGGCCGATGATGTACGGGGCTCGCTACGAGGCGCTGATCGCCGATCGCCCACTGGCGCCCGCGCAGACGCGCGCCCACCTCACGGGTAAGCACTGCGAATCCGGCGATGTGATCGTGCGCGACGCCCTGCTGGCCGAGCCCGCCGTCGGCGACACGGTGGTCACGCCCGCCACTGGGGCCTACGGCTACGCGATGGCCAACAACTACAACGGCGTGCCCCGCCCGCCGGTCGTGTTCGTCAGCGACGGCAACGCGCGTCTCGTCGTGCGCCGCGAGACCTACGCCGACCTGATGGGCCGGGACGTGGCGCCGTGAGCGCGGCGGATCCGCCGGGCAAGCCGTTTCGCGTCGGGCTGCTCGGACACGGCACGGTGGGATCGGCGTTCGCCGACCTGCTGCCCCGCCAGGCCGACCGGATCGCCCGGATCACCGGTCTGCGCCCGGTTCTGTCCGGGGTGGTCACGCGCAGCAGCGGAGGCTCGTTCGAGGAGCTGCTCGACGGGTCGGACCTGATCGTCGAGCTGATGGGCGGCCTCGAGCCCGCGCGCACCTGGCTGCTGGCCGCGATGCGCGCCGGCAGGCACGTCGTGACCGCCAACAAGCAGCTGCTCTCCCATCACGGCGAGGAGCTGTGGGAGGCGGCGCGCGTGCAGGGCGTGCAGCTGCGCTTCGAGGGCGCGGTGGCCGGCGTCGTCCCGGTCATCCGCGTGCTCCAGGAGTCGCTGGCGGGGGCGACGATCGATCGGGTGCACGGGATCGTCAACGGGACGACCAACTTCATCCTCACCGAGATGGCGCGGACCGGTGCGACGTTCGAGGAGGCACTCGCCGATGCCCAGCGCCTGGGGTACGCCGAGGCGGATCCGAGCGACGACGTCAACGGGCGCGATGCGGCGGCCAAGATGGCGATCATCGCGCGCCTGGCGTTTCGAGACGCCGGTGCACATCGACCAGGTGCGCTATGAGGGGATCGAGCGCATCCAGCCCGACGACCTGGAGTACGCGCGTGACCTGGGGCTCGGCCTGAAGCTGATCGGCACCGCCGAGCGGATCGGCTCCGATGGCCTGGCAGTCAGCGTCTACCCGGCGTTCCTGTATCCCGGGCACCCGCTGGCGTCGGTCAACGGCCCGTTCAACGCCGTCACCGTCGAGTCCGAGGCGATCACCGAGATCACGATGTCGGGGCCCGGGGCGGGGGGGCCGCAGACGGCGTCAGCCGTGCTCGGCGACGTGATCAGCGCGATGATCCCGCCGGCCTCGACGCCGCCGGCCACCGAGTCGCTGACGATCGTCTCCGACGTGGTGTCGGCGTTCTACCTGCACCTGGAGGTCGCCGACGAGCCCGGCGTGCTGGCGAACGTGGCCCAGGTGCTGGCCCTCCAGGACGTGTCGGTCAAGTCGGTCGTGCAGAAGGGGATGCGCGACCAGGCGCGGCTGGTGATGGTCGTCCACCCGGTGCTCGAGTCGCGGTTCGCCGCCGCGATGGAGCTGATCGCGGGGCTGGAGATCATGCGCGCGCCGCCGCGGGCGATCCGGGTGATCGAAGAGGAGTTCGGTTAGACCGGTGCTTGCCAGTCAGACCGGGACGATCGGTCGCTATGGTCTCGCGAAGCGAGTGGCGCAGACATGCGTGCCGACAGGCCGGCGCGTGATGGGCCGCCGTGTGCACGACGCAGCAGAGGGGGACAACGATTGCTGATTGACGACTTTCCTCATAGACGCCTTCTTGTCCTCGGAGACGTCATGCTCGATCATTTCGTGGGCGGGGAGGTGAACCGGGTGTCACCCGAAGCGCCGGCTCTGGTGCTGCGAGTCTTAGAGGAGCACAGCATGCTTGGCGGTGCGGGCAACGTCGCCGCGAATGTTGCGAGCCTCGGCGCGACCGCTGTGCTGGTCGGGGTGATTGGTGACGATGCTGCCGGCCGGGAGGTGCACTCGCTCATCGAGGCGCAAGACGGCGGAATCATCAACGCGCTGGTTCGTTCGCCTGACCACGTAACGACGGAGAAAACGCGTTTCATCGCGGGAGATCGCCATCTGCTCAGGGCCGACCGAGAGGCTGTGAATCTGCATCCTCAGTCAGAGGGGCAGCTTCTCCAGAAGGTTAGAGACCACATCGGAGATTGTGATGCGGTCGTTATCAGCGACTATGCCAAGGGAGTCGTCTCCCGAGGGGTCGTCGAAGAGACTGTGCGGGAAGCAGGCAAATCGGGAGTCCCTGTCATCGCGGACCCTAAAAGGCGCGATTTCCGGCTGTACGCGGGCGCGGACGTCTTGACGCCAAATGTGAGCGAGCTCGAGTTCGCGACCGGGGTGGACTGCGGCGATCTCACTGGGTGCGAGACCGCCGCCGATGAGGTGATGAAGCTGACTGGTTCCGAGGTGGTTCTGACCCGCTCGGAGCATGGCGTCGCCGTCTTCCAGACGGGCCACGAGAGCTGGAGCGAAGAGGCTCACGCGACAGTTGTGCGAGACGTCTCTGGTGCCGGGGACACGATCTTGGCGGTGTGCGCCCTAGTGCTCGCTGGCGATGCGCCGCTCCAAGAGGCTGCGCACGCGGCCAACATTGGTGCGGCGGTCGCAGTCAGCAAGCGCGGTACGGCTCTGGTCACTCAGGACGAACTGAACTTCGCGCTGCTCCACTCTCCCGACACCACAACGCTGTCGGGCAAGCTCGTTACGGCGGCTTCGGCGGAAGCCGTGCGCAAGATGTGGGCTAGCCAAGGCCTTCAAGTTGGCCTTACCAATGGATGCTTTGATCTCATCCACCCGGGGCATATCAGTCTCCTCGCCCAAGCGAGCGCGAGGTGTGATCGGCTGATTGTCGCTCTCAACACGGACTCCTCCGTCCGCCGCCTGAAGGGTCCCGAGCGTCCGGTTCAGACCGAGTTGGCTCGTGCGGAAGTGATTGGATCGGTTCGCACGGTCGATCTCGTCGTTCTATTTGATGAGGACACACCTCGAGATCTGATTGCGACTCTCCGTCCCGACGTACTGATCAAAGGCGCTGACTACACAGTCGAGACCCTCGTCGGAGCCGACCTGGTCCAGGAATGGGGAGGACGAGTGGAGCTCATCGAACTCGTTCCCGGCGCGTCGAGTACGAACCTCATCGAGATGTCCCGCAAGCCGCCGGCCGCCGAGGGTTCCCCCGTGTCCTGAAGCAGGATCCCAGCGGCTGTGGATCGCCGTCACCGCGATTGGGCTTAGCCTGCTACTTCCTCGTTTCGCCAGCAAAGACGATCAGCTCATGAACTGCGGTCAGAAGGTCGGAACGTCTAGGCCAACACACAACGCCTGCACGCCTGTGCCGCCTCCACGTCCGAGGGAGTGTCGCCATTCATGACGGACTCGCCCAGGTGAGTTGTGCTGCATTCTCCGAGCATGCCGTTTTGACGACTTAAAGTATGCGAGTCCGCATACATCTAGTCTGCAGGCGGTATGATTCCGCACCATCCCCGCCAACCGCAACATCAACCCGTTTCGCTTCTCCGGTCCCTTGGCGCCGGAGCAGATGATCGATCGCGACGCCGAGTCCGACGAGCTGTTGGCGCTCTCCGAGGGCGGTCACTCGTTCCGCCTGGTGGGGCCGCGGCGGTACGGAAAGACGACGCTGCTGCGCCGGGTCCTGGAGGCGACGGAGCACCGCGGGTCGGCGACCGTGCTCGTCGATCTTCAGGATGTGCTGTCGATCGCGGAGATCGTGGTGCGGATCGAGCGCGGGTACGAGCGCCTGAAGGGGCCGGTGCGCCGGCACGTGGAGAACCTGCTGCGCAGCTGGAACATCGGGCTTGGCGCTCGGCGGTGGGGGGTTCACGGCGACGCTGCAGCGCAACCCGAGCGTCGACGTCGAGTCCGTGCTGCTGCGGCTGCTGGAGCTCCCGATGGCGCTGTTCGACAGCGAGGGCACGACGAGCCTGATCGTGTTCGACGAGATCCAGGACGTGCTCGCCGTGCCCGGGTGCCGACGGGAAGATCCGCAGCGTGATCCAGCATCAGGGGGAGGCCGCGACGTACGCGTTCGCGGGCTCGGCGCCCGGGATCATGCAGCAGCTGTTCGCCGATCCCAAGCGTCCGCTGCTCGATCAGGCCGTCCCCAAGCACCTCGATCCGCTCCCGCTGGCCGACGTCGCCGACTACGTCGCTCGGCGCTTTGAGCAGAGCGGGCGGACGATCGGCGCGGCGCTCGCCCCGTTTCTGGAGTTCACGCGCGGGCACCCGCAGCGGAGCATGATGCTCGCCCACTATCTGTGGCAGCGCACCCGCCCGGGGACCGCCGCGGATGAGGGGACGTGGCTGTGCGGCGCTTGATCAGGCGGCCGAGGACACCGCGCCGCTGATGCGGGCGATCTGGAAGGCGCTGAGCACCAACGAGCGCCGTGTCGCGCGGGCGCTGGCCGTGGCGATCGGCCCGCTGCACAGCGAGGAGACCGCGACGGCCGTGGGCATCAAGCGCTCGAGCATCGGCAAGGCGCTGGAGAGCCTGGTGGCCAACGCCGACGTGATCCGCGAGGCGGGCAGGGCCACGGCTGACCGATCCGATGTTCGAGCTGCTGGTTGAAGTCGCGCGGGCTGATCCCGCCCAGCGGCGGGGATGATGATCCGCAGTAGCACCTGCCATCCTCCGGCACTCGATGCCCGGACTGATCGAGCGCTACCGCGAGCGCCTGCCGTTTTCGCCCGAGGACCCGGTCGTGTCCCTGGGGGAGGGCAGCACGCCGCTCGTTCACGCCCCGGGGCTGTCAGAGCGGGTGGGGGCCGAGGTGTGGTGCAAGCTCGAGGGCCTGAACCCGACGGGGTCCTTCAAGGATCGGGGGATGACGTGCGCGGTCTCGGCGGCGGTGCGCGAGGGCGCCGAGGCGATCGTGTGCGCGTCGACGGGCAACACCGCGGCAAGCGCGGCCGCGTATGCGGCGCGGGCGGGGATCCGCTGTGTGGTGATAGTGCCCGAGGGCAAGATCGCCACCGGCAAGCTCGCCCAGGCGCTGATGCACGGCGCGCAGGTGATCGCGCTGCGCGGCAACTTCGACGTGGCGCTCACGCTCGTGCGCGAGCTGGCCTCAAACCACCCGATCGCGCTGGTCAACTCGGTCAACGAGTTCCGGATAGAGGGGCAGAAGACGGGCGCGTTTGAGATCGTGGAGTCGCTGGACGGCGAGCTTGACGCGCTCTGCATCCCGGTCGGCAACGCCGGCAACATCACCGCCTACTGGCGGGGGTTTCACGAGCTCGGCCACAGCCCGCGGATGCTCGGCTTCCAGGCCGAGGGAGCGGCGCCGCTCGTCCTCGGCCACCGCGTGGAGCATCCTGAGACGGTCGCCAGCGCGATCCGGATCGGCAACCCGGCCCGCTGGGAGGACGCGATGAGCGCGATGGTCTCCTCCGGCGGCGCGGTCAAGGCCGTCTCTGACGCCCAGATCCTGTCCGCCTACCGGCTGCTGGCCTCCACCGAGGGGATCTTCTGCGAGCCGGCGTCGGCGGCGAGCGTCGCCGGCCTGCTCGTCCACGGCGCGGGCGACGCCCGGCGGGTGGTGTGCGTGCTCACCGGCAACGGGCTCAAGGACCCGCAGACGGCCCTCGGCGAGGCGGGCGCGGTCGTGCCCGTGCGATCCCGACCGGGCCGCGCTGGAGCACGCGGTTCTCGGATGACGCTCGGTCGCCGGCGTCTGGTGCGGGTGCCGGCGTCGACGGCCAACCTCGGGCCGGGATATGACGTGATGGCGGCCGCGCTCGCCCTGCACCTCGAGCTCGAGGTCGTGGAGACGGGCACGTTCGCGGTCGTCACCGAGCTTGCGGGGGTGGCGCGCGACCGCGAGAACCTCGTGGTGCGCGCCTTTGAGCGGCTGCGCCCCGCCGACGACTTCGAGTTTCGGATCGCCTCCACGATCCCGATCAGCGGGGGGCTGGGCTCAAGCGCGGCGGCGATCGTCGCCGGGCTGCTGGCCGCCGATCACATCTTCGAGCTCGATGCCGACATCCGGGGGCTGGCCACCGAGCTGGAGGGCCACCCTGACAACGTCGCGGCGTCCCTGCAGGGCGGCATCGTCATCTGCGACGGCGCCGACCGTCCACCGCTTCGATCCGCCGATGGGGCTTGAGGCGCTGCTCGTCGTGCCCGACGCCGCCGTGCGCACCGAGCAGGCGCGCGCCGCCGCTCCCGGCGCAGGTGCCGATCGCCGACGCCGTGTTCAACGTCGCCTGCGCGGCGACCCTGACGCTCGGGCTGGCCCGCGGTGACTGGGACCTGATCGCCGCCGGCCTGCGCGACCGCCTGCACCAGCCCCACCGCGCCCATCTGTTCCCGCGCTCGGCGGCGCTGCTGGAGCGCGCGCCGTCGCTCGGCGCGCTCGGGGCGACGATCTCCGGCGCCGGCCCGACCGTGCTCGTGTGGTGTCACTACGAGCAGACGGCGGCCGTCATGCGGCGCCTCTCGAGGAGGCTCAGGGGTGGGCGAGCGTCCTGCGGGCGCCGTTTGAGACCCAGGGAGCCGACGTCCGCGAGTTCTAACCGCCGCCGGGCGGAGAGCCCCCGCCCTGAACAGGAAATCGACGTCCCAGCGCGACAACCACGAGTCGACAGCCGGTTTCCATCCGAACTGGGCGCGGTCGGGTTTCCAAAAATGCGCGCACCCATTTACGCAACTCGGCGAGTTCACCCTCGTTCGCACACAGGGTTTCAAACTGACTCATGGCACCGACCCCGCCGTGCACTCGTTTCCGTTCACCTGTTCGCAGCCCAAGGTCGCGAGGCGACATACACGCAGACACAGTAGCAGGCGATGCCCAAAAGTGAGCAAGCGTTTACACTGCTACGTTACCGAGGCCGGTCTGCGTGTTGAAGGCTGCATGCATGCCTCTCGGCTAGGCGACGAGCGCCCCATTAACGAGTGTTACCCTGCCGTGTTCTGTCTGGGCGAGCGTCCATAGTTCGCTAGGTTGCACGACCCGACGATCCTGCGACGATCTGCAAAAGGAAATCGAGATGAGCACGGACAACGCATCGGGGCAGATACGTCAGGACATTCGTATACTCAACGTCGTTGATCGCACCGCCGTAATCATGTTGAACGCACCACCAGACCGGCGCAATGCCATCACGCCGGCTATCTCGGCGGCTCTGCGCAACACCGTACAACGTGGCAGATGTCGGCGTGCATGCGCTGATCATCACTGGAGCCGGCTCGGCGTTCTGCGCCGGCGCCGATGGCAAAGCCCTCGAAGCCGCGGACGCGGACCGGTTGCGACAGATGTATGCCGGTTTCCTTGCTGTGGCCGATTGTGCGCTGCCGACGATTGCCGCAGTCGATCGTTATCCCCGTGGGGGCGGGTCTCAACCTTGCGCTCGCATGCGATGTCCGAATCGCCACACCAACCGCGCTTTTCGATCCTCGCTTCTTGACGATTGGTGTACATCCAGGCGGTGGTGCGACGTGGATGTTGCAGCGCGCCGTGGGTCCGGCTCTAGCACGAGCGGCAATCCTGTTCGCGATGAAGTTTGACGCGGACGCGGCAGTTGGGCACGGCCTCGTGCTGCAGGTAGCTGACGACGCCGTTGCGGCCGCAAAGGAACTCGCTGAAGGACCGGGCTCCTCCCCACGTCCATTTGGTGATCGCCACGAAGGCCACTATGCGGTCCACTATCGAACCGGGAAGCGTGGACACCGAACGACACGCCGCCGCCGTCACCATCGGAATGACTCCACAAGTTCGCTCGCTCGAGTTGCTGGCGGCCCGAAACCGCTCGTCTGGCCCCACTTAATCCCCTCCGATGGGTTTCCCAGCCCCAGCGACCCACTGACAGGTAGAGTCGCGCAGCCCTACCGTGAACATTCGTTAACTTCTGATTCCTAAAGTCGGTGCTCGGAGAAGGCGATGACGACGCTTAGTCGTTGAGAAGCGGCGTGGCCGGCTCGGTCCGCTCGGCGTGCACACAACTCGGCTCGGAGGACCGAATTCGGTCCGTGGCGTTCAGCCACGAGGGTGCTGGCGTCGATGCAGATCTATGGCGAGTGCTGTGTAGACAGGTTGGGGTTACCGCAATCGCCCTGCCTGAGTCACACGGTGGAGCGGGTTATGGCGCAACTGCGCTCGGAGTCGTCGCCCATGGACTCGGTCGTGCTCTAGCGCCCGTGCCGTTCCTAGCATCAGCAGTCCTGGCCACAGGACTATTGGTTGACTTTGGTTGCAGCAGTGACATATTGGAACAGCTCACATCAGCAGAGCGCAGCGCGGCCGCGATAATCATCGGCGCCGGTGGCATGTACGATCGAACCGCCGCACCCCTAGTCGCGACGCGACACGGAACCGATTGGGCCGTCGACGGCACGGCGCGCCATGTCCTGCATGGCGCTGGCACGGATGGCATCGCGGATTGCGTCACACGACGGAGAGTTGATCCCGTTCTCGTCGAACGCGACAGTGCCGGCGTCTTCGTGGAGGTCGAGCATGTTCTCGACGGCACGCGGACCGATGGCGACCATCAATTTCTCCAATGCCTTAGCCGTGCGCTTGGAGGGCTCCGAACCTACCCATTGCGTCGTCGCGCGCAATATGGATCGTGCACTCGGCAATTCTGCTCAGCCCGGACAGCGTGGGCGGCCTCAAGAAATCCTCGAGCTCTCCACTCATTACGCGAGAACCCGCGAGCAGTTCGGAAGTCCCATCGGCAGCTTCAAGCCATCAAGCACTTCTGTGCCAACGTGCTGACCGATTTGGGGTTGGCCCGTTCAGCCTGGCCGGCCGCACTTGACGCAGCCGACGGACGCCCTGGTTCGCTGGGCAACGAACTCCCTTGGCGCGCCAGCATGGCGAAGGCCGTCTGCTCAGATCCTTCGCAACGCCGCACACACCGCCGTGCAGATTCACGGCGGTCTGGGCTTCTCATGGGACGGGCCCGTTCACATGTACCTCGTGGCGCGCGCCGACGAAGTCCTCGGTGGTCCTAGCCAGCGCTGGGGTCGGCCGCCGCACACCTGGCGCAGCAGCAGTCGCTCTCCGCCATCGGCAGCGCCTAGAAGCACCAACGGCCCGCACGAACCCCGGCCGGTTGGCACAGTAGAGATTCAGTGGAGGATATGTGTCATTACAGGCTTCCGATATCGAGGACATTGAGGCAATCAGGGCCGAAGTCCGCGCGTTTCTGGAACACGCGCCCAAGCCTCCTGGGCTGCGCAACTACGGCGCTACGCCCACCACAGCAGATATCGACGCAGGACGCGTTTGGCACAAGTATCTTGCTAGCTCGGGCTATGCGTGCCTGGACTGGCCGACCGAGCATTCGGGGGCCGATGCGTCGGTATTGCTGCAAGGGATCTTCGCCGAGGAGTGTGCACGCGTAGGGGTGCCCCGCCAACTCGCGTTCACCGGAATTGAATTGGCGGGACCGATACTTATCAAGTTCGGGACCGAACAGCAGAAGCGCCGATACCTCGAGCCGATCCGCCTCGGCGATGAGATCTGGACTCAGCTTTTCTCGGAGCCGGGCGCAGGATCTTGACCTCGCCGCCGTGCGCACGAAGGCCGAAAGGACCGGCACTGGCTGGCGAATCGACGGGCAGAAAGGTGTGGAGTTCGGGGGCCCACTACGCCACCACTATGGATTGTTGTTGGCGCGCACCGGCTCGGACGGTCATCGAGGCCTGAGCATGTTCGTCGTCCCAATGCAAGCTCGTGGCGTCACGGTCCGTCCGATCAAGCAGATCGACGGCGAGAGCAAAATCAACGAGGTGTTTTTCGAGAATGTCGAGCTCGGACATGACGGGCTGATCGGCGAGGTGGGACAAGGATGGTCCGTGGCAATGGCGGTCCTTGGGACGGGAACGCATCAGTCTTGGAGCTCAAGCTGTCGCCATGTTCATGCTTCACAAACAGATGATTCAAGCAGCGCACGATCGTGGGCTGCTCGATTTGACGCTTGAGCGCACCCTAGCGAAGCTGTGGGCAAGGATCTGGCTGCTACGGTTCACATGGCATCGAGCCGTAAGCGGTGGTGACACGGCAACCGCGGCATTCAATAGCCTCAAGCTGATGACATCAGAGACAAGCCGCGACCTCGGCGACATGGCCACTGAGGTGCTCGGCGTCGATGCCTGTGCGGACCCACAAGACAATGTCTTGGTTCAAGCGATGCTCGTCGGACGGGCACAGACGATCCTCGGTGGCACAAGCGAAATCCAGCGGAACATATTGGCCGAGCGAGTCCTGCGGCTCCCGAAGTAGTCCTCGCCTGGCCTCGCCTCCGCGATCACCAACGACTTCAACGGATGTCCACGGGTCGCCGCTGGCTGGCGCGAAAACCCTTAGTCAAGACGGTGTAACTCGCATCGCACCGATCCATTCCCACCTAGTAGACGTGAATAGTGCTGTCGCTCCGGCTTTGTCGGCCCAGTCGGATAGATCTTGAGTGTCAGCACCGGCGATTTGCTCGGCCCGCGCGGACCAACATGGTTTTGTTGGCGGCACGCTCGGCATCGGTTAGGTACTCGTCGCGGTGGTCAGGAATGCCGCTGACAACCGCGGTTTCGCATGTGCCGCAAAATCCCTCCTCGCAAGATGTCGGGACGACGATCCCGGCCTCCTCGAGCACCTCGATGATGGTCTTATTGGCCGGGATGGTGAACTGCGCTCCCACTCGGAGAAGGACCAGTTCGAAAGACCGGTTCCGAACTCGGAGCCTTCGACGTTGATGGGAGTCGCTCGGCCACTGAAGCGCTCAACGTGCGGCTGGTCACGGGCCAAGTCGACGCAGGTTTGCTCAACTGCCGAGATCAGGGGCTCCGGGCCGCAACAATAGATTGCGGCATGCGCGGGCAGAAAAACCGATCGCCGTCTTGAGATCCAGCAATCCACACTCTTCCTGCGGGGCGATCGTCACACGGGGCCCGAACTGCCTTAGCTCCTCGACAAAAGCCATCGATGCTCGGCGTCGGCCTCCGTACAGGAGCGCCCAGGTCCTTACCCTGGCGCTCGACTTCCTTGACCATCGGAAGTATCGGTGTGATGCCGATTCCTCCGCGACGAACAAGTACCGCTCGCTGTCGACTAGTGGAAAATTGTTGCGGGGTGCCGTTACTCGGGATCGTCATTCCTGGCCGAAGGACGGTATGCACATACGTTGATCCACCCCGGCTTTCGGCCTCGTGCAGCACAGCGATCCTCCACTGGCGTCCGCTACCCGGATCGCTGCAGAGTGAATACTGGCGAATCAGATCCGAACGGAGGATGACGTCAATGTGGGCGCCGCAGGTAAACGCCGGCAACTCTTGTCCGTCGTCGCGGGCGAGCACCAACGAGACCACACCGTCGGCTTCCCAACTCATGCTGCGGACGCGCAGAATCAGGGATTGCCCTCTGACTACCATGTGATGCTCCTCGGCGTCGGGGTAACTGTGAAGTCACAGTGACCTCCTTCGGCGAACACGAAACCAACGTTAACTGAACACTATATCGCCGTCAGAATCACCTATCGAGCAGCTACGCGAGGCAGGTCGTCGCGTCTAGCCACAGCTAACGTTAGTTAACGGCATGTCATGGCTGCTCGTCCACGATCACTGATCCTGATTGGTGCTTGCTAGTGCACCGAGTCCTTTATTTCCTCCCCTTAGCGCGCTACCGGGCTCCTTGCCGACAGACCTTAACGACCGCCGTCAACAGGCGCTGCTAAGTCATCCGAAAGCGGTCTCATCCACTCGCCGTAGTTGTCCGACGGTCGCAACTGTCCAGCGTTGTTGACGATCCGAAACCGCATCAGTCCGATGCGCAGCCAGATGGATTGCGCGCCAAGGTGTTACAGCGCGCTGGTGATGGGGAAGTTGCGCGCGAGCCTTCGCTTCGCTATACAGGCGCGGATTTGCTTCGTTAAGGTGGTGAACGCGCTTACCGGCGGACAATGACTCCGAGACAAAATAGCGGACTCCGCTGTTTCGTGACTATGTCGGTGGCAGGACGATCCTGCCACCATGAGGAGCTTCCCGAGCGCGTCACCGACTCAGAACGCTGCGGCGAGACTCCCAGATGCGCTCGAGCGCCCCGCGATCCGATTGAATCGGATACAAGATCAGGTCGGTGATACCTCCGGCGCGATACCGGTCTAGCTCGGCCGCAACGGTCGCCGCGTCGCCGACGACAGCGAGATCTGCGGCGGACGCCGCCCCTCCAGATCCAGCATCCTTCGATACGATCGGACGCTATAGTAGCCAGCCAGCTGGGTGACTGCGAGGGCCTGTGCAGGTATCCGGGTCGTCCGTGACCGATACTGGGACCATCGCGATGATCCGTGGCTGGCTTGGGCGGCGCTGGCTGCCGCCCTTTCGATGGTTGGCTTGACGAACTTCGCGATGGCTCTGGGCCGGCCAAGAATCGAATGGTACATCTGCTGACTCACCCGTCACTGCCAGAGCTTGCGGGGCCCATCGCGGCGACATAGGTCGGTATTGGGGAGCCTCCGGCGACAACCCCCCGAGAACTGGCCTGTGGACTGCGCGTGCGCGCTGAGTTGCTCACCGTCGTAATCAACTGCGCCGCCGTGAAATCGGCATTGCAAGATGATCAGGTAGTCCCGCAGTCGCGCGATGACATTCGATTGCTTCAGGCCGAGCCATGCCGCTCAACCGCATGGCCGCCAAGACCGATGCCGAGGCTGAACCGCCCGTGTGCTGCGGCTTGCGCTGTTTGCGCGGCTGACGAGACCAACAGCGGGTGGCGCGGGTTGATGGGCACGGCGGCGGTACCGACGTGAAGACCTGGCACCGTGGTAGCGACCACTGCCGACACCATGATGGCATCCACATCGAACGGTTGCCCGAACCATGCGTGCCGCACTCCCCTGTCGTAGGCGGCGCGGGCTTGCGCGACGATATTGTCAACGTAGTTGGGCGAAGCGGGATCCTGACGAATCATGATGCCGGTGGACAAGCTCATACTCCTTTGTGGCAGCCACCGGCGAGATCTACGTTCCCGTGGCGTATGGGCGACGAGAGTTGATCGGCGGCGGCATTCATTGCTGCAGGTTCGATAGTTAGTCGTGGTCGCAGTGGAGACGAAGCCAAGCGGCAGGTTGCCGGCACTCGGCCCATCATGCGAACAGTGCGGCGCGGACCATGGCGGCGACGTGGGCCCGGACGTCGCCGAGGTTGTCGACATGCTCCTCGAGCGCGATATATCCGATGAAGATATGCACTGCGTATACCGAGCGCCGAAGCACCGTTGTGGGTACGCCCGGCCGCAGTGACGCCAGGGCACGTAGCCACTCTGCCCAGTACACGTCCTCAAGAGCAGCGACCTTGCGCAGAGTGGAACGTGAAATATTGTCATGCTCGTTGCGCATAATGACAAATGCATAGCGGTCAGGCCCGAAGGCGAAATCCAACCGCTTTTCAATGAGTAAATCCAGCGACCGACTGGCATCGGTGTTCGAGTCACTGTCGCTTTGCAACAACTTAATGAGCCGTTGCATGCCCTCGAGGATTAAGGCATCGAGGATCGCCTGCTTATTGGCAAAATGCCGGTACAAGGCGGGCCCAGTAATTCCAGCGGCTTGCCCAATCTCATCCACGCCCGTTCCAGCAAACCCGTGCCTGGCAAACATTTGTGACGCGATCGCTAGCAACTGTTGCCGCCGCGGCGCGCGGTGTGGCTCCACGACTTCAACCGTCACTGCCGCGGCCCATCACCACAATAAGCCCCTGAGGGGTCCAATGTAAGCCGACGTGAACTTCGCAGCGCGCACCGTCGATCGTCGACACGCGAACATTGATGCTGGAGCCCGCCAACCGTCAGCGGATGCGATGAGAATCGATGGTACATAGGCGAGTTCGGTGGGCCGGGAATGAGAATAGCCGCCAAGTTCCCCGCTTCGCACAACCGAAGCCGGGCGCGATCCCTGGAAGTTGACGCCATTATCACCTCCTCAGATGTGAACACATGTAAACTAACACAGGGTGCTGCTTGATCGCGTCTTCATGCGTTCACCGACGATTTGGCGCCAGGGCTCACATCGGCCGGCGGCCCCAGTTTCTATCGCCGTGCGGCGGCGTCGACCATGCGGTTGCATGCGGCCGACCTCGGCGCATTTCATCGGGCGAGGTGGCCGTCGGCTTCACAGGGAGCCGTTCGGGCGATTCGGCGCCGAGAAGATTGAAGTCGTCGAGGGTTCCACGAGCGACCCCGCCCCTCTCGTGGAGTGGTCGACTCAGTCGAGGTGACCTTGTTCGCGTGGACGGCCGCATCATTGATCAGCTGCCTGAATCTGGTCATATTGAGTCTGGGATCGAGGTTTGGGATACCAGCCCCGTTGCGCTTTTCCCGGGTGCCTAACGCTTAGGCGTAAGGGATGCCAGCCCCTAAGGCGCGCGACGCGCTAGGAGAATTCGACTTCGCCATAGGGAATTTCGGGCAAGACGACCGAAGTTGCACGGTGCGCTCACCGATCCGGCGAATGTTGGAGGCCGCGTACATGCGTCGTCAAACCCCCGACGTATTCAGCTGTGAGCCGTCGGCGATCGTCGCTGGGTACCACCCCGAAGTACGCCGCCAGCTCTAACCGTCGCCGCCCCCATTTCGCTTTGTTGGGCGGTAGCGACTGGCCATCCACCACCACATCAGTTGCCGCCGCATCGATGATCGGCACGATTTCGGCCCAGTAATCCACTTCCTCCTGCGTAGGAGTGAATACCCGGTTGATGACCTCAACGTGCTCGGCAACCGGCATACAGCCGAGTCCGACATAGCCGATCCGGCGACTCTGGATGGCGAATTTCTCCAACCCCTCAAGATCGTCGATGGGGTTCCAGTTGCCGCTCACCGGCCATTGCACGCCAGCACTTCGCACGTCGAGCAGTACCTTTTGGCGAATGTACAGCGTCTCTTGCATCTCGGGCGTCCACTCAGAACCGATCGATATCGCGGGATCACCATTGCGCGAGACCAATCCGCCTGCGTAAGCGACGCGTGACGATGCTGACGCAATCTCAAAGGCCAGTCGGTTTCCGTTAGCCGACTCGATTATGGGCATGATGAGGATCTGCCCCTCATCCAAGCCGACTTTCTTTTCGAACAGCCTCAGCAGACCATCGAGTTGGATTATCTCCCGCGGAGTCTCGACTTTCGGAAGTTGTACTCCATGTAGTTGAGAGCAGACGACAGCGTCAAGATCGGAAAGCAACTCTGCGGAGTCAAGCTTGTTGACGCGGACAAATGTCGGCTTGGTCGGGCCGAGCTCCTCCAATACCTGGCGGATGTTGGCCCGCGCAGTCGGTTTCATGGTCGGAGGAACGTGGTCTTCGAGCTCGAAACTCACTGCGTCCGAGCCTGGTCAGCATAGGCACGGCGCATCACTGTCACGTCGTCATGCTCATCGAAGTTGAACGAGATGCTGCGCAGCGGTCGCGTTTGCCGAGCCATGGGCCTCCGTCCATATCGCGTTAACGATCGTTTATGATACTGAAGTTGCCAGGCCAGGGTCAAGCATCGCGGTCCCAGCGGCATATGGCGCTGACAACTAACGATGCAGGTAAACAGGAATTTTGGACGTGAACTCAGAACGGGAGATCAACGTGTCGTTGCTAGCGGACCAAGTGGCTGTGGTTACCGGAGCTTCACGAGGCCTCGGGTATGCCATCGCGGCGCGATTCATTGCTGAGGGCGCGCGCGTGGTTCTAGGTGATCTTGATTTGTCATCCACCCGCAGCGCAGCAAGAGCGACTCGGAAGCGACAACGCCATCGCGGTGCGCTGCGATGTAACGGAAACGCTCGAGGTTGAGCAGCTTGTCGCCAGCGCCACAGAGCAACTCGGCCGGATGGACATCATGGTGAACAACGCAGGGATTACGCGCGACGCGACGATGCGCAAGATGACCGAGCAGGACTTTGATCAAGTAATCGACGTACATCTGAAAGGGACCTGGAACGGCACACGTGCTGCGGCGGCCGTCGTGGAAAACCATCGCGGCACGATCCTGAACGTGTCCTCGCTATCTGGAAAGGTCGGCAATCCCGGTCAAACCAACTATTCGGCGGCAAAGGCCGGCATCATCGGATTGACCAAGGCCGCCGCCAAGGAGCTCGGTCGATACGGTGTGCGTGTAAACGCGATTGCGCCGGGCCTGATCCGTACGCCGATGACAGAAGCGCTGCCTCAGCATATCTGGGATCAGAAGGTCTCCGACATACCTCTGGGTCGTGCGGGTGAGCCTGACGAAGTTGGCAATGTTGCACTCTTCCTCGCATCAGAGATGTCGTCGTATGTAACAGGAGCCGTCATTGCGGTCGGTGGCGGCCGATTCATGTGAGTCATCGGGCGCGCGCACCTGGCCACTACCGCAGGGTGAGCCTGTCCGCACGACGTAGGTGATGTGGCGGAATGCTCAAATCTCTGCCGCCGGGTTACCCCGGGTGCGTTCACGCAGGCTTTACGGTGGCCGGGGCGTCGCGGCCACCCAATACTCACATGATGGCTTCCATGCGGGATCGGGCCCTGACGGTCAATTTCGCCGTGAATGCGGTGCGGCTCAACCTGTTGACTGTCGAAAGAGGTTGGCAGCGTTCGCTCCGATTCGGATCACCGAAATCGACGTCGACGCTGGCATCTCCCGCATCGAATGACAGCCTTCGCGCCCCCGAGACTGGAAACAATTCCAGCGTAGTGCAGCCTTTCGGGCCGACACTGTGGGGTCCGTAGAATTGGTTTGCCGCCGAGGTCCACAGGTCGCCCGGCACAAGCCATTGGCCTTGGACTTCGACTGAGCCCCTGATGATAATCTCGAGTCGGTCCCCATCGTGGGAGTGACGCGGAAGCACATAATCGGGCGGGTACGCCACAACGACAGCGGCGGGGCTTCGCTCGTCATTTGGGTCACCGAGAACATGAAGTGTTGACTTCAGTCCCTCCTGCTCGCCTACTGCTGCTATCGTTGCCGCCCAGTCGATCCCGGACAGCTTGACGCCCCAATAGTCGTCGTCTGCGATGTGCCATAACTTCATCGGAGGCATCCTTCCTCTGAATCCTACGGGGCTCAATGTCTTGCTGCTGCGAAAACCTGACCATCTTAGTTTACTACCGTTAACCTTCGAAAGGGCGTGACACGGCAATCTTGTCCAGCCCAGATCTCAGAACCTGTTGCTGCAGTCGCAGTTTGCGTTAATCCAGGTCGTGGATTCGCTCGGGTTCTGACGGCCGATGTCGACGCGCGACGGTGAGGACGAGCAAGCTGGCGCTGACCAACTAACCGGATCCAAGCTGATTCAATCGCCGGACTGGCTCGTTGAGTCGCCGAGGACGGTTGGCCGACGCCTGCCCTGCCGAACGGTTCTAGGCAACCCGCAGCGCATTGGCCCGCAGCATGCGCCGCAGAAGAGGATGAAGAGCCCGGGCCGTTGAAACGCAGGTTAACGTGATCTTATCTTGCGATACAAGCGCCGTTACCAGCTCAGATATAGGGTCTATACAGCACTTGACCTGCTCCAGTGAGGCACTGTTAACTTAGCTGAATGGACACCATCACCGACCAAAACGGGACGCTTCATGGGTAATCGTGGACACCGACTCCCATATCACCGAACCCCCCGATGTGTGGACCTCACGGATGCCTCAGAAGTACGCCGAGTTGGTCCCCCACGTCGACGTGCACCCCAAAACCGGTCGACGGCACTGGCGGGTAGGCGACGTGTGGTACTGGCCGGTGGCCGGCGGGGGCATCGCCCAGGCCGGCTGGAAGGAGTACTTGCCCTCCAGCCCGTGGGAGTACGACGAAGCGGACCCCGCCGTCTATAAGGCGAAGGACCGACTCGAACGACTCGATGAATACGGCATCGACATCCAGCTCATCTACCCCAACATCATCGGATTCGTCTCGGGCGCACTGATACCGCTGGGCAACGAACTCGCGACATTTGCGTGAAGGCGTGGAACGATTTCACCTGGGAATGGTGCTCAGCCGATTCACGGCGTCTGGTCCCGATGGCAGCGCTGCCCTTCTGGGACATCGACGCATCCTTAGTTGAGATGGAACGATGCGTGAACCTGGGATTCAAAGGTGTCCTGTTCGCCAACAAGTTTGAGCGTATCGGCCTGCCCTCCTTCGTCTCCGAAC
>CAVYMP010000008.1:0-53338 GCA_963769565.1 uncultured Solirubrobacteraceae bacterium | reverse complement strand
GGGTCGAGCGTCCGTGGAAGCGATCGGGGGTGGTCCCGGTCTGATGAGCCTCGACGACCCCGCCATCATCACCTGCTCGATCTCCGGCTCGATCGCCAACCGCGATCAATGCCCGGCGATCCCCTACACGCCCGACGAGTACGCGGCGGAGGCGCGGCGGATCGTCGATGAGGGCGGCGTCCACATCCACATCCACGCGCGCACGCCCGACGGCACGCCGACTACGAGATCGAGGACTTCAGGCGATCCGCGACGCGATCCGGGCCGAGGTCGGCGACGCGGCGATCATCAACTTCTCGACCGGCACGGTGGGCGTGTCCATCGAGAAGCGGATCGCCTACCTGGAGGCCTGCCCGCCCGAGGTGGCGGCGCTTAACATGGGCTCGCTGAACTACGCCAAGTACTCGGCGCTCGCGTAAGGACTTCGTGTTCAAGTTCGTGTTCGAGAACCCGTTCGACGAGATCATCGAGCTGCTCGAGGCGATGCGGGAGCTCGGCATCAAGCCCGAGCACGAGTGCTTCGACGTCGGCCACGTCGGACTCGCTGGCGCCGCTGGTCGACATGGGCGTGCTCGAGGCGCCGCTGCACGTCGACTTCGTCATGGGCGTCGTCGGCGGCGTGCCGGCCGACCGCTCGCAACCTCGCGGCGATGGCCGACAACATGCCCGCGGGAACCACCACTGGGGCGTGATCGGCATCGGCGCGCGTGCAGTGGATGCTGGTCGCGGCGGCGCTGACGCTCGGCGGCTCGATCCGCGTCGGGCTGGAGGACAACTTCTACCTGCCCGACGGCACGATGGCGCGCTCCAACGGCGACCTGATCGCCAGCGCGCGACAGATGGCCGAGGACTGCGGCCGGCGGCCCGGCGACCGTCACGGAGGCGCGCGCGCTGCTCGGCATCCCAGCCGGAGCGCGCGCCGCGGGAACGCGAACGGCATGCTGAAGATGTCCGAGCTCGCGCAGCGCTCCGGCGTGAGCGCCGGCACGATCAAGCACTACCTGCGCGAAGGGGTGCTGGGCCGCCGACGAGGTCGTGCGCACGAGCCGGAACATGGCCTAGTACCCGGAGTCGTTCGTCGACCGGATCACGCTGGTCAAGCGCTTGCAGGAGCAGCGCTTCATGCCGCTGCGGGTGATCCGTGATCTGATCGCCTCAGACCCGGAGCGGGCCGCCCGGCTGGTCGCGCTCGAGGACCGCATCGCCGAGCACGCCGACGAGCTGCGCGAGCGCGGCCGCGTGTCGCGATCGATCGTGCGCAAGACCTACGGCCTGCCCGCCAACGTGCTGGTGCGCCTCGAGGAGCTCGGGGTCCTGAGCCCGACGCGCCGCGGCTATGACGCCGACGACGTCGCGATCATCGAGGCGATCTCCCGGTTTCGCGCCGGCGGCTACGAGCAGGCGCTCGGCTTCACCGTGTACGACGTGCTGCGCTATCGCGATGCGCTCGAGCCGTTGGTCCGTGACGAGGTCTCGGTCCTGCTGGCTCGGCTCTCGAGCGAGTCCGACGTCGAGCGGGCCGCCGCCATCGTCGCCTCGGGGCCGAGCCGCTGCGCGAGCTGGTCGGCGCGATGCACTCCAAGCTGCTGTCGGCTGAGCTGCGCCGCCAGCGTTCGGCGACCTGATCGGCGGCGCCGAGCATCGGCCGAAGCTTGGCGTCTTACCGACCCTGGCGGATTTCGCCAAGCTTCGGCAGACCGGTCACCACCAGACGTCGTGGTCTTCCATGACGCCGAAGCCCTCGGCCAGCTCGATCGGATCCGCCCGGGCAGCGAGCCGCTGAACGTGCCGAACGGCTGGCGATAGCGGCTGCGGATCAGCAGCAGGTTCTCCCGGCGCTCGCGTGTCGCCTCGGCATGAAACCGGAGCTCGCCGACGCCGGACAGGTCCGTCGTCGAACGTGGCGGGCGGCGGCTCGTAGGCGTCGCCGTCGACCCACACCGTGCGCTCGGAGCCGCTGCGGGGGTCGTTGACGCCGTCGACGAGGTTCCACGCCAGCGCTCGCCCGTGGGTTGATCGTCCGACCCCGGCCGACCAGCGCCAGCGGGTGTGGCGCTCGTAGTAGGCGGCCGTGTCGTCGATCACCGCGTGCGCGTCCAGTGCCACCGGCTCGGCCCCGGGCAGCGTGACCGTGCCGTGGGCCGGATGCCGCCCTGCTTGCGTGTCCAGCCGTAGCCGTCGCCGCTCACGCAGACGCTCTCGATCCCGGGCGCTCGTCCAGCGTCAGCTCGATCCAGCGGCGTCGCGGCACGCACCGACACGCGCCGTGGCCGAGCGCGACCCCGCCTGGCCGATCGCGGTCCGCTCGTGCAGGCGGGCGCCGCGGCGATCCCAGACGGCCCAGAACGATTGCCGAGCGCGGCCGATCGCGCACGCTGGCGACGCACAGCATCAGCTCCGGCCCGAACACGCCGACGTAGCGCCACGCCTTCAGCGGCCGGCTGCCAACCGCCCCGGCATCGCTCCGGGCGGCAAGCGCCAGGGCCGGCCGAGCGCCGACGGCCGGGGAGTCGCCGAACGTGCCGCGATAGGGAGGGCGGTGGTCATCCGGCTGTCGGCACGCTATCGTTCGACTGACTCGTCAATCGGCCCACCCGGAGAGGAGCGGAGCGTGCGAGCCGCAGCGATTCAACTGAACGCCACCGACGACGTCGACCGCAACCTGCAGACCGCCGACCGACTGGTGCGCCAGGCGGCCGGTCGAGGCGCCGAGCTGGTGGTGCTGCCGGAGACGTGGACGGTGATGGGCGCGCGCGAGCAGATGATCGCGGGCGCACAGACGCTTGACGGTGAGGCTGTCTCGTGGGCGCGCGCGGTCGCCGCCGAGCTCGGGATCGACCTCGTGGCGGGGTCGTTCAGCGAGCGCAGGGACGGCGTCGAGCTGCTCTCCAATACGAGCGTCCACATCGATCCGCGGGGCGAGATCGCGGCGATCTACCGCAAGATTCATCTGTTCGACGTCGAGATCGACGGGGGCGTGTACGGCGAGGCGAGCACCTACGCGCCGGGCGACGAGATCGTCACCACGACGCTCGAGTCCGGGACCACGGCCGGGCTGAGTATCTGCTTCGACCTGCGTTACCCGGAGCTGTACCGGATCCTGGCCTTGCGGGGGGCGGAGCTGCTGACGGTTCCGAGCGCGTTCACGCTGCGCACGACCCGCGACCACTGGGAAACGCTGCTGCGGGCCCGCGCGATCGAGAACCAATGCTTCGTCGTCGCCCCCAACCAGATCGGCGATCACCCCGGCGGACTGCGGTCCGGCGGGCGGTCGCTGATCATCGACCCCTGGGGGCTGGTGCTGGCCGGAGCCGCCGACGACGAGGGCGTGATCGTCGCCGAGCTCGACTTCGACGCGCTGCGCGATTCGCGCCAGTTGCCGACGCTGGCGCGCCCGCCGGCCCGCGGCCTACGCGGTCGGGCCACGGAGCCCGACCGTGACCGCCGCGGCGACCGAGCGCCGGCGCCAGATCCTCACCGCCGCCGTGCGCGTGTTCGCGCGTCAGGGATTTCACACCTGCCGCGTGTCCGACATCGCCGACGAGGCGGGCGTCGCCTACGGGCTCGTCTACCACTATTTCTCCTCCAAGGACGAGATCCTCGACACGCTGTTCTCGGAGCGGTGGGACTTGATGCTCGAGGCGATCGACGCCGCCGACGCCGCCGTCAGCTCCCCGCGTGAGAAGCTCGAGTCGATCGCCGCCTTCATCGTCGACTCCTACCGACACGACCCTGACGTGATGAAGGTGATCATCGTCGAGGTCACGCGCGCCGCCAACACGTTTGGGCTGACGCACCTGGCCAAGATCCGCGAGGCGTACGCGGGCATCGCCGGGATCGTGGCGGCCGCCCAGGCCGATGGCAGCTTCCGCTCGGAGATCACCCCGGCGTTCGCCGCCCAGACCTTCTACGGCGCGATGGAGCAGCTGTTGACCGGCTGGATCTTCGATTCCCGTGCCATCAGCGAGCCGCAGTTCGAGCAGGCCAAGGCGATGATCGTCGACATGATCTGCGGCGGGTCTGGAGCCCCGCGATGACCGGCCCGTCAGCGAGTCTGATTGAATGCGAACGCGATGATGGAGAGTCCACTCACGAAGCGTCTCGTCTGGTCCGGCTTGGTTGCCGGTCTCGGCGCGCTGGCCAGCCTGGCATCGACCCGGCTCGCGGCGATGATCTGGATGCGCATCTTCGGCGAAGAGCCCCCGGAGTGACCGAGGAGCCGCAGAGTCAGTCGCCGGCTCGGGAAGAGCCGGTGACCGAGGAGCGCGCCGCCGTGACGGCCGAGCCGGCGACGGCCCGGCTCGAGACGACGTCGAACGAGACGGTCACACTGCCGACGCAGATCTCCGAGCCGGCGGCCGTGACGCCGCCTGCGCAGACGCGGCCCGCCGATCCCGCCGCCGGTGCCGCCGGCGGTTGAGACTGGCCGCAGCCGGGCCCATCGCCGATCGACAAGGTCAACGCACTGCTCGTCGAGCGTCCCGAAATCGGCGTCGGCGGCGCCTTCGCCGGCGGAATCGTATTCGCCCTGATCCTCAAGCGCCTTGGCCGTTGACGAACCCAAGACCTCCGAGCTGGGCGTCGCGGTCCAGCAGGTCTCCGAGAAGGTCTCGGTCCTCGTCCGCGAGGAGATCGAGCTTGCCAAGGCCGAGGTCACGGCCAAGGTCACGACCCTGGGCCGGGGCGCCGTGGCGGCGATCATCGGGGCCGTGTTCGGTTTCTTCTGGCTGATCTTCGCGCTGCTGACGCTCGCCTGGGGTTTGAATTCGCTGCTCAGCTCGATCTGGCTGGGCTTCGCGATCGTGATGGTGCTGTTGCTGCTGCTGACCGTCGGTGTGGTGCTGTTCGCTGGTCCGCAAGCTCAAAGTCGGCGCCCCGACGCCGGACATGGCGATCGAAGAAGGAAAGCGGATCCGCGACACGATTCAGACCGGGGTGGAGGGCTGATGGCGCCGCGCGCTCCCCGAGGAGATCCGTCGCTCGATCGAGGCCCACCGAAGCGAGCTCGGCATCGCCGTCACGGACTTGCGCACCGAGGTCGTCAGGCTCACTGACTGGCGTGGCCAGTTGCGCGTCCGAGCGCAGGCGCTGATCGGCGCCGGGATCGACGGGGTTCGTAATCGGTGGCGATTCTCGCCGCCGAGCACGAACCCCGCCGACCGCCGCTCCGATCATCACCTGCGGCTGGTGGCGCGATCTGCGAGCGCCAGTCCGTGAGCTCGACGACCTCGACCGCGCAGCTTCTCGAGCGAGCGTGCCGAGCTCCTGGCGGTTCTGCTCGATCGAGGCGCGGATCTCCTCGGGGCTACGCGTCGCCATCAGCGCTCCGCCCCGGCTTGCACGACGGTCGCGCGGATCTTCTTCGCCTCGTCGATCGCCATCTTCGGGGTCGGCGCACCCGACCCTCAGCTTGCGCCAGGCGAACAGGAAGGCCCCGACGTGACAGCGATCAGCAGCGCCGAACACGATCAACGAAGCCGAGCCAGAGGCTGCCGACAGCGATGTCAGCCCCCAGGCGGCCGTCAGCAGCAGGAACACGACCGCGAACACGCCGAACACCGCCCTGCGGCCACCGCGGCCGCGCCCCGGCGAGGCTCGTGACCTTCGCGTCACCTCGGCCTTGGCCAGCTCGATCTCCTCGCGGACGAGCACGTCATCCGCTCGGAGACCTCCGTCACCGCGTGGCGAGGTTCTCCGGCTGGTCGTGCTCAGCGGGCAAGGCGCTTGAGGATCAGGGCGAGGACGAGGCCGCCGGCGAACGCGGCGCCGACGGCGAGCTCCGGGCGCTCGGCCGCCGGCGGCGGGCCGGCCGGCGGGGAGGGTCGGCGGGGGCGGCGAGCGGCGGGCGGCGGGGAGGCACGGGCGGCGGCGAGGCGGCGGCGATCGGCGCAGGCTCGGCGGAGGCGGTCGCGACGCGGTGAGCGGTCAGCCGGTGCCTCGGGCTCGGGGCGGCGGGACGTCGGGGCGGGAGTCGTCCGGCATCCGCCGGCTCGGGCGTCTCGCTCTGCGGCTGGTCGCTCACTCGGGCGGTTCTTCGCCGAACACGCGCATCCAGATCATCGGCGGCGACGCGCGTCGTGGCGAGGCTCGCGAGCGCGCCGATGCCGGCGAGCAGGCCCGACCACATCAGTCGCTTGACCAGAGGGCTCTCCGTCATCGGCCGGGATTCAATCAGACTCGCGCGGTCGCCGGTGCGGTACGCGTGGCTCAGCGCTCGAGCCCGCGGCAGATCGTCTCGACGATCAGCGTCTTGGCGCGCTCGAGCTCGGCCTCGCCGACCGGCACGGTGTCGAAGATCCAGCCGGTCAGCACCTGCTCGACCGCAGCCGTAGAAGGCCAGCGCGGCGAACTCGGGGGTGATCTCGGTCGCGGAACGCGCCGTCCGCCTGGGCGCGCTCGACGATCGCGGCGATCCGCGCGTAGGCGTCGCGGATCTTCGCCAGGTGGGTGCGGCCCGAACGTGTTGGCCGCGCGCGTCACCTCGACGATGATCACCTTCATCAGCTCCGGGTCGTGGCGGTAGGAGTCGACGATGAACGCGGCGATCGCGTACAGCTTCTCGCGCGGCGGGCGCCGCGGAGGCGTCGGCCTCGGCGATCGCCGCGAGCATCACGTCCCAGCGCTCGAGGAACAGCGTGTCGAGGATCTCGCTCCTTGGAGGAGAAGTAGTGGTAGACGAGCCCGTAGGCGACGCCGGCCTCGTCGGCGATGTCCGACACGCGGCAGGTGTGAAAGCCCTGGCGGGCGAACACGCGCACGGCGGCGTCGAGGATCACCCGGCGCTTGTCGACCGCGGCGGTCGGTCAGCGCTCGTCGCACTCCCAGCCGTAGGCCGCGGGCCGGCGGTGGCCAGCGCGGGCAGCCGGCGGCGCACGTCGCGCAGCCCTCGAGGTCGAGGTCGGCGACGATCGCGGTCTCGGTGTCCGGCGCGCGCGGCCAGGACGAGGCCCCACGGGTCGACGATCAGCGAGCGCCCGCCGGAGCGCAGGCCGCCGCGGATGCGCGCCGATCTGGTTGGGCGCGACCATGAAGCACTGGTTCTCGATCGCCCGCGCCCGCAGCAGCACCTCCCAGTGGTCGCGCGTCGTCGCGAGCGTGAACGCGGCCGGCACGGCGATCACCTCGGCGCCGCGCACGGCGAGGATCCGGTACAGCTCGGGAAAGCGCAGGTCGTAGCAGATGCTCATGCCGAGCCGCGTCGCCGTCGGCCGAGCTCGGAGACGACGATCTCGTCGCCCGGCCTCCTCGGTGCTCCGACTCGCGCGTACGTCGGCGCCGTCGACCTCGACGTCGAACATGTGGATCTTGCGGTAGACGGCGCGCAGCCCGCCGTCGGGGCCGACGTGGACGCTGGTGTTGGAGCTCTTCGTCGCGCCGTGCGACCGCGCTCGACGATCGAGCCGGCGACGCAGGTCGATCCCGAGCTCGGCGGCGGTCGACCGCGCCCACGTGATCGCCGCGCCCGTCGAGCGCCTGGGCGCCCGCCGCATCTGCTCGCGGTGCCGAGCACGCGTCCACTTCTCGGGCAGGACGACGAGCTCGGCGCCCGCGCCGGCGGCCTCGCGGACGAGCCGGTCGGCGGTCTGCGAGGTTCCGGTCGGTGTCCTCGGTGGAGTTGAGTTGGATGGCGCCGGCGCGCAACCCGGATCACTCTCCCGATTGACCGGTCAGTCAGTATCGCACGATAGCGTTGCCGACAGCGATGCCACGCCTTCCCTACCGCGGCGACGTTCGGCGCCGCCCGGCCGCCGGCGCTGGCGGCCGCTGCGCGCTCCCGCCGCGCCCCGATGCCGCGCGCGCCCGGGCTCGCGCCCGCTGAAGGCCTGGCGCTACGTCGGCGTGTTCGGCCCCGAGCTGATGGTGTGCGTCGGCCGCCGTCCGCGATCGGCCCCGCGCGGCAGTCGTTCTGGGCGGTGTGGGACCGCGCGCGCCGGCCGGCTGCACGAGCGCACGGCGCTCGGGCGCGGCGGCGTCGCGCTCGGCTACGGCGCGCGCGCGGTGCACGACCGCCAGCTGCGAGCTCGACCTCGCGCTCGACGAGAGCGCCGGGCGTCGAGACCGTGTGCCGCCAGCGGCGACGGGCTACGCGCTGGACGCGCAAGCAGGGCGGCGATCGATCGCAGCGGCACGATCGCGCTCGGCGGCGAGCGCCGCGGGCGTTCGCCGGACGGGCGGTGATCGACGACACGGCCGCCTACTACGAGCGCCACACCCGCTGGCGGTGGTGCGCCGGCGTCGGCACGCGCGGCGACGGCCGGGCCGGTGGCGTGGAACCTCGTCGACGGCGTCAACGATCCGCCGCACGACAGCGAGCGGACGGTGTGGATCGACGGCGTCGCCTCCGAGCCCGGCCCGTTCGCTTCGCTGCGGACCTGTCAGTCGGTCGGCGAGCTGCGCTTCACGGCGGAGGCGGTGCGCGAGCGCCACGAGAACCGCCTGCTCGTGCGCAGCCGCTACCGCCAGCCGTTCGGCACGTTCTCCGGCGCGCTGCCGGGGGGCGTCGCGCTCGCCGACGGCTACGGCGTGATGGAGGAGCACGACGTCTGGTGGTGACGTGGAGGTCAGCCACCGCCGGTGGCTCGGCGCCCGGCGTCAGCCGCGCCGGCCCGCTCAGCGCCGGCGCGCTGGCGGCGCAGCTCGGCCAGCAGCAGCTTGGAGTGCATCGCCCCGATCAGGTCGCGCAGCGGCTCGGCGCCCGCAGGCGATGATCTCCACCGCCCGCTCGACGTCCACCTCGCCCGCCAGGCGGCCGAGCAGCACGCCGACCTCCTCGGCCACCAGCGGCGCCAGCGCCTCGCGGTAGCGCAGCGTGTCGTAGACGGTGAAGCCGATCGCCTCCTCGTAGCCCCCCGCGCGAAAGCGCGAGATCGCCTCGATGATCGCCACGTCGTCGCGGTCATAGCCGCGGGCGTTGGGGGTCAGCACCTCCAGCTCCTCGAGGCGGTCCAGGACGTTGCGCGGCATGTCGTAGGTCTCGCGGGCGGCGCTGCGCGACACGCGCCCGCCCTCCTCCAGCTCGGCGGCCAGCTCGAGGATCCGGTCCTCGAGCTCGATCACCCGCGCCGCCCGCTCGGGGTCGGAGGCCATCACCTCGCGGATCACCCGCAGCGGCATGAACCGCTCCTCCTGCAGGCGCTTGATCAGCCGCACCCGGTCGACGAACTCCTCCGGGTAGTAGGCCATGTTGCGGCTCGTGCGCAGCACGTCGTCCTCGGAGCCGAGCAGGCCCTCGCGCAGGTAGTGCTTGATCGTGCCGGCGCTCACGCCCGAGCGCTGCGCCAGCTCGGACATCTTCAGCATTCCGGCCTCATTCATCCCGTCGCCGCGCGCTCCGGCGTGCGGGACGCCGAGCAACGCCCGGGCCTCCTGCACGGTCGCCGGCCGCCGGCCGCAATCCTCGGTCAACCGGCGTGCGCGAGCGATCAGCTCACCGTTGGAGCGCGCCATCGTCCCGTCGGGCAGGTAGAAGTTGTCCTCCAGCCCGACGCGGATCGAGCCGCCCAGGGTGAGGGCGGCGGCGACCATCGTCCACTGGCCGCGCCCGATCCCGATCACGCCCCAGTGGTGAGTCGCCCGGACCGGGAGGTTCTCCGCCATCATCGCCAGGTTGCGCGCGCGTCGCCGGCACTCCGCCGACGACGCCCATCACGAAGTCGGCGTGCAGCGGCGCCTCGAGCAGGCCCATGTCGACCAGCGGCGCCAGCGACCCGACGTGGCCGACGTCGAAGCACTCGTGCTCGGGCTTGATGCCCAGCCGCCGCATCGCCTCCAGCAACTCGATGATCTCCTCGAACGGGTTGGCGAACACGAACTTGAACACGAAGTCCTTGCGCGAGGCCGAGTACTTGGCGTAGTTGAGCGAGCCCATGTTGAGCGCCGCCACCTCCGGCCGGCACGCCTCCAGATAGGCGACGCGCTTCGCGACGGGCACGCCCACCGTCCCGGTCGAGAAGTTGATGATCGCCGCGTCGCCGATCTCGGCGACGATCGCCTCGCGGATCGCGGCGAAGTCCTCGACCTCGTAGCTGGGCGCCCCGTCGGGGGTGCGCGCGTGGATGTGGATGTGCACCCCGCCCTCATCGACGATCCGCCGCGCCTCGGCCGCGTACTCCTGCGGCGTGTAGGGGATCGCCGGGCACTGGTCGCGGTTGGCGATGGCGCCGCGGATCGAGCACGTGATGACGGCTGGGTCGTCGACGCTCATCAGACCGGCACCACCCCGATCGCTTCCACGGCCGCTCGACCCGCTTGCCGGCCGACATCTCGAGCGCGCGGCAGATCGTCGCCCGGGTCTCGCGCGGGTCGATCACGTCGTCGATCATGTCGTTGCCGGCGGCGACGTAGACGTCGATGATCTTGCGGAAGTCCTCGATCAGCTCCCGGCGCTTGGCCTCGGGGTCCTCGGCCTCCTGGACCTGCTTGCGGAAGATGATCTCGACCGCGCCCTCGGCGCCCATCACGCTGATCTCGGCCGACGGCCAGGCGACGATCAGATCGGGCTCGTAGGCGCGCCCGCACATCACGTAGTAGCCGGCGCCGTAGGCCTTGCGCAGGACGACGGTGATCTTCGGCACGGTCGCGTTCGCGGTGGCGTAGAGCATCTTCGCCCCGTGGCGGATGATCCCCGCCTGCTCGACCTTGCTGCCGACCATGAAGCCGGGGACGTCCATCAGATAGACGAGCGGAATGCCGTAGGCGTTGCACAGGTTGATGAACCGCGCCGCCTTGTCGGCCGAATCGTTGTCGAGGATCCCGCCCAGCTGCCTGGGCTGGTTGGCGACGATTCCGGCCGGGCGGCCGCCGAACCGCGCCAGGCAGGTGATGATCGTCTTGGCGAACTGCGGCTTGAGGTCAAACCACTCGCCGTCGTCGACGATCCGCCGGATCACCTCGTACATGTCGTAGGGCTTGCGGTTGGACTCCGGCAGCACGTCGAGCAGCTCCTCGTCGGCGCGATCGATCGGATCGGCGACAGCCCGCACCGGCGGCGCCTCCTCGCAGTGCTGGGGAAAGAAGCTCAGGTAGCGCTTGATCGCCTCGATGCAGTCGGGGTCGTCGGCCACCTCCAGGTCCCCCACTCCGGACTTGCGGCAGTGCACGCGCGAGCCGCCGAGCTCCTCCTGGGTGACGTCCTCGCCGACGGCGGCGCGCACCAGGTGGGGCCCGGCCAGCGCCATCGACCCCCGCCCGCGGACCATCGGCACGAAGTCGGCCAGCCCGGGGATGTACGCCGTCCCCGCCGCGCACGGTCCCATCAGCGCCGCCACCTGCGGAATGACGCCCGAGTTGATGACCTCCTCGCGGAACAGGTGGCCGCTGCCGGCGAACAGCGAGCCGACGGCCTCCTGGATGCGCGCGCCGGCGGAGTCCAGCAGCCACACGAACGGGATCCGCTTCGTCAGCGCGAGCTCGCGCAGACGCGTGACCTTGAGCTCGCCGGTCATCCCCATCGAGCCCGCCATCACCGTGAAGTCGTAGGCGGCGACGGCGCACAGGCGGCCGTCGACCTTGCCGTAGCCGGTGATCACCCCATCGGCCGGGACGTCACGACCGTCCATCGCCCGCTGGGAGAAATGCGGCCGCCCATGCATGCCGAGCTCGACGAACGTGCCCTCGTCGATCAGCAGCGCCACGCGCTCGCGTGCGGTGAGCTTCTCGGCCGCGTGCTGGGCGGCGATCTTGGCCTCGCCGCCGCCGAGCATCAGCTGCGCGCGGCGGGCACGAAGGTCGTCGGCGAGCGGTCGCAGCAGGCTGGTTTTCGGTGTGTTCACGGACACGGGGCGGCTCCGGATCGGGGCGCTGCGCCGCCACCGTCAAGAGTGAGACGTTCTACTTCTCACTCTGGCACGGCGGGGCCCCGCCCGTCAACCGCCGCTTCGACCTCGACCGGTCCCGGTTGATTTCGATCGCCAGCAGCGGGTACGCTCTTTCGTAACGCGAGAGCCTGGCGGGTCCACGAGAAACGCCACTTTCTTGCGCAGTGCAATCCGGTGCTCCAACCAGCCCAATGAGGCGAGGATGCCCGGGGTCCCCGCAAGTGGTTTGGAGCTCCAACATGTCGCAATCTGCGAATCGTCCGTTCTGGACGGACACACTCACTCCGTACGCCCGACCTCGACTGGGGCGCAGCCTGGTGGACATTGCCACCTCGGTGGTGCCCTATCTCGTCCTGTCGGTCGTGATCTACAACACGATCGGCTACTCGGTCCTCATCGCGCTGGCCCTCGCGATCCCGACGGCCGGCTTTCTCGTACGGACGTTCGTCGTCTTTCACGACTGCACGCACGGCTCGCTGCTGCCGTCCAAACGGGCCAACGCCTACACCGGCGCGTTCCTCGGATTGTTCGTCCTGGCCCCGTTTCACCGCTGGCGCCACGACCACGCCGTGCACCACGCCAGCTCGGGCGACCTCGAGCGCCGCGGTGTCGGTGACCTACCCACGCTGACGGTCGCCGAGTACCGCGCCCGCACCCCGCGCGGCCGGCTCGCCTACCGGATCAACCGCAACCCGCTGGTCATGTTCGGGATCGGCCCGATCGTGGCGATGGTCATCGGGCCGCGGATCGCCACCCGCGCGCAGCGTCCGCGCATGCGCCACAGCGTGCTCCTGACCGATCTGTCGCTGCTGGCGATCGTCGCCCCGCTGTGCTGGTGGATCGGCGTCGAGAACTTTTTGATCGCGTGGGCGCCCGCCGCACTGCTCGCCGGCTCGGTCGGAATCTGGCTCTTCTACGTCCAGCACCAGTTCGAGGACGCCTACTGGGAGAGCGCCGAGGAATGGACGTATGCCGACGCCGCCCTGCGCGGCAGCTCCTATCTCAAGCTCCCACGAGTGCTGCAGTTCTTCACCGCCAACATCGGCCTCCACCACGTTCACCACCTGAACGCCAAGATCCCCAATTACAACCTCCAGCGCGCCCACGACGACAACGAGATGTTCCACGGCGTCCCCGTGCTCTCGCTGTGGGACGGCCTGCGGGCTGTCCGGCTGAAGCTGTGGGATGAGGACGGCAACCGGATGCTGACGTTCGCGCAGGCGCGTGAACGGCCCTCGCCCCCCGCCTGGCGGGCGCCGGCGCCGGCGCCGACTAGGCCGTCGCGGATCGCTCAGCGGCCCTTCCACTCGGGCTCGCGCTTCTCGAAGAACGCGCGGACGCCCTCCTGGATGTCCTCGGTGGAGAAGGCGATCGTCAGCTGCGAGCGCAGGAAGTCGATCGCGTCGGCGTAGGCCATGTCCTGCTGGCGGAACATGGCGTCCTTGCCGAGCTTCATCAGTGCCGGGGACTTGGCGGCGAGCTTCGCCCCCCACTCGTGCACCTGGGCGTCGAAGCGCTCGGGCGCGACCACCCGGTTGACGATCCCGATCCGCTCGGCCTCGGCGGCGGAGAGCTGCTCGCCGAGCAGCATCAGCTCAGCCGTCTTCTTGCGCCCGACGTTGCGGTAGATGAGCGCCATGATCATGAACGGGAACAGACCGACGTTGATCTCCGGAGTGCCGAAGCGCGCCCCCTCCTTGGCGAGGATCAGGTCACAGGCCAGGGCCAGCCCGAGCGCGCCGGCGAGCACGTGCCCGTTGGCGGCGCAGATCGACGGCTTGCCCAGCTCACCGAGCAGCCGGAAGGCGCGGGGAAGCGTTCGGTGGCGAAGTGCTTGTGCACGAGCGCCACGTCGGCGGCGAAGCCCGACAGGTTGCCGCCGCTGGAGAACACCGTCTCGTGGGTCGAGGTCAGCACCAGACAGCGCACGCCCGCGTCGTCGCGCGCGGCTCCCAGCGCATCGATCAGCTCCTCCAGCAGATCGTCGGAGAGGGCGTTGCGGGTGTCGGGATCGTCGAGGGCGATCGTCGCCACCCCCGTGGCGGCGACCTTGTAGGTGATCTTCGCGTAGGGCATGACGCGACAGCCTACGCGCGGCGGCCGGATGGTTCTCTGTGGAAGTAGGAAGCTCTACTGTTTACTTTTGGAGCACCGCCGATAGCGTCCGGAGGCGACCACGACAGGGAGGCCAGCCGATGGCGACCGCCGACGTACTGAAGCCAGACTTCGCCAGCCAGCGCAAGCACTTCATCTTCACCGACGAGCACGAGCAGCTGCGCGAGTCGATCCGCCGCTTCGTGATCAAGGAGCTCGCAACCGCACGCCGAGGAGTGGGAGGAGACGACGTTTCCCAACTGGGTGTTCACGCGGATGGGCGAGCTCGGCTTCCTGGGCCTCGACAAGCCCGAGGCCTATGGTGGCCAGGGCGGCGATTACTACTCCTCGCTGGTGCTCGCCGAGGAGATCGTGCACGCTCACTCCGGCGGGCTGGCGATGGGCGTGGCGGTGCACACCGACATGGCGATGCCGCCGATCCTTGCCTTCGGCACCGAGGAGCAGAAGCAGGAGTGGGTGACGCCGGCGATCGCCGGCCAGAAGATCCTCTGCCTGGGGATCACCGAGCCCGACGCCGGCTCCGACGTCAGTGGGATCAAGACGGTGGCCACGCGCGACGGCGACGGGTACGTGATCAACGGCGCCAAGACCTACATCACCAACGGCCACCGCGCCGACGTGATCGTGCTCGTCACGAAGACGGATCCTGACGCCGGATATGACGGCTTCACCCTGTTCCTGGTGCCGATGGATGCCGACGGCGTGGTCCGCGAGCAGCGCCTGCGCAAGCTCGGCATGCACGCCTCCGATACGGCGCTGCTGGCCTTCCAGGACGTGTACGTGCCTCGAGTCGGCGGTGCTCGGCCAGCTCGGCAAGGGCTTCTACCACATCATGTGGGAGCTGCAAGGCGAGCGGCTGATCGGGGCCGCCGGGTGCGTCGCCGGTGCCCAGAACGTGTTCGACCGCACCTTGCAGTACGCCAAGGAGCGCACGGCGTTCGGCCGTGAGATCGGCCATTTCCAGGTGATCCGGCACAAGTTCGCCGAGATGGCGACCAAGATCGAAACCGCCCGGCAGCTCGTCTACACCACCGCCTGGCGCTTTCAGAACGGGGAGTATCCGGTGCGCGAGATCTCGATGGCCAAGCTCTACGCCGCCCGCATCGCCGTCGAGGTCGCCGACGAATGCATCCAGATCCACGGCGGTGCCGGTTACATGAAGGAGTACGGCATCGAGCGGGTGTGGCGCGACATGCGCCTGAACCGGATTGGCGCAGGCACCGACGAGATCATGCTCGACGTGATCGGTCGGTCCTACGGTCTCTGAGCCCCGAGCGCGCGCCGCGGTCCCGCCGTTCACCGCCGCCCACGAGGCGCTGCGCGGCGAGATCCGCGCGTTGGTCGCCGAGCGCCTCGCGCCCCGCGCCGACGAGTGGGAGGACGCCGGCTGGTTCCCCAACGAGGTGGTCGGCTGGCTGGCGCGGGCGGTTACCTGGGCCTGAAGTTCCCCCGTGAATACGGCGGCGGGGACGACCCCGTCGCCGCCGCCGGGCTCGTCGAGGAACTCGCGCACTGCGGCTCGGGCGGGGTCGCGGCCGGGCTGGGCGCCCATGCCGGGATCTCGTTCCTGCTGATCGACCGCGGCGACGGCGTGCGCTGCAGCCTTCTGCGCAAGCTCGGCTGGCATGCCGCCGACACCGCCGAGATCAGCCTCGACGACGTGTTCGTGCCCACGGAGAATCTCCTCGGCAGGCTGCACGGCGGCTTCTATCTGATCATGGCCAACTTCCAGTGGGAGCGGCTGCTGATGGCGCTCGGCGCCGTGGGGGCGATGCAGGCCTGTTTCGAGGTCACGTTGGACGCCGTGCGCGAGGTCACGATCGCCAAACTGGGCACCCAGCGAGCGGCCGTGGACGCGATCGACGCCTGCCTCCGGGTCCTGGGGCTCGACGCTCCACCGGAGCTGGAGCGCGCTCTGCGCGACGCCTGCCTGGGTCCGATCGGTGGCGGTACCGACGAGATCATGAAGGAGATCCTGGGCCGTTCGCTGGGGTTGTGAGTGGGCTACGCTCGCCAGCAGTGGACTCCACGCGCGGGCAGCTGCTGATCGCCGGTCCCGGCCTGTCGGACCCGAACTTCTGGCGGACCGTGGTGCTGATCGTCGAGCACTCCGACGACGGCGCGCTCGGCCTGGTGCTCAATCGTCCGTCCGAGACGACCGTGGGCGAGGCGGTGTCCGAGCTCGAGCCGCTGCTCGACGTCGACGATGCGCTGTACATCGGCGGACCGGTGCAGCCGTCGGCGCTGATCGTCCTCGGCGAGTTCGACGACACCCAGTCGGCGGCGCTGATCGCGTTCGAGGACGTCGGCGTGTTCGGGGGCGAAGTCGAGGAGGGCGCGGCCGCGGGCGTCCGGCGCGGGCGGGCGTTCGTTGGGCACGCCGGATGGGGGCCCGGCCAGCTCGACGCCGAGCTCGAGCGCGGCGACTGGATCCTGGAGCCCGCCCAGCGCGAGGACACCTTCACCGCGACGCCGCTGGACCTGTGGGTGACGGTGCTGACCCGCAAGGGCGGCAGCTTCGCACTCGTCGCGCGGATGCCGCCGGACCCGTCGGTGAACTGATGGCGCACGCCCACACCCACGAGCACCGACACGCCCGCGGCCCGGCGCGTGACACCGAGCGCGGCGCGCTGAAGATCGCGCTCGGCCTGATCGTCGTCTTCATGATCGCCGAGGTCACTGCCGGCGTGCTCGCGTCCTCCCTGGCGTTGCTCTCCGATGCTGCGCACATGCTCACCGACGCGGTCGCGCTGGCGATGGCGCTGGCCGCGGCGCGCCTGGCGCGGCGCCCGGCGGCGGGAGCCATGACCTACGGCCTGGGACGGGCCGAGATTCTCAGCGCCCAGGCCAACGGCGTGACCCTGGCGGTGCTCGCGGTGCTGATCGTCATCGACGCCGTCCGCCGGCTGGTCTCGCCGCCGCATGTGCACGCCGCGCCCGTGCTGATCGTCGCCCTCGTCGGCATCGTCGTCAACTACGCCGCGACGCGGATCGTCGCCCAGGGGTCCTCCGCCGGGGAGCGCAGCCTCAACGTCGAAGGCTCCTACCAGCACCTGCTGACCGACCTCTACGGCTTCATCGCCACGGCGGTGGCCGCCGCCGTGATCCTCACGACCGGCTTTCAGCGAGCCGACGCGATCGTCTCGGTGCTGATCGCCGGCCTGCTGCTGCGCGCCGCCTACGGGCTGTTGGTCGCGTCCGGCCGGGTGTTCATGGAGGCCGCACCGGCGGGCCTCGATCCCGCCGAGATCGGCCGCGCGCTCGCCGCCCATCCCGGCGTGGTGGAGGTCCACGACCTGCACGTGTGGGAGGTCACCTCGGGCTTTCCGGCGCTCTCGGCCCACGTCGTCGTGCGCGCCGGCGACGACTGCCACGAGCTGCGCCGGATCCTCCAACAGGAGGTCGGCGAGCGCTTCGGCGTCAGCCACACCACGCTGCAGGTCGACCACGAGGCGGCGGCGCAGCCACCCTTGCAGATCGAAACCCATCCCCCCGCGTAGACTCGCCGCCATGAGGGTGGTCAAGCCGGGACCGGATCGCGAGACACCACGAGGCGTCGTGGGCGGAGCGGAGATCTCGCAGACGACGGCCGGCGCCCACAACATCTACATGGGCCGCTTCCGCGTCCCCCCGGGCGCGATCTCGCGCCCCCACTATCACGACGGCTGTGAGAGCGCCGTGTACATGCTGTCGGGCTCGATGCGGATCCGCTGGGGGGACCGGCTCGAGCAGGAGCTGGTGGTGGAGCCGGGAGACCTGCTCTACGTACCGCCGCGCGAGACCCATGTGCTCGAGAACCCCTCCGACACCGAGCCGGCCGACTACGTGGTCGCCCGCGACTCCCCGCTCGAGGACGCGGTCGTCGTCCCGTGGGCGGCCGACGAGGCGTGACGCACGCCACCGCGACGCTGGCCGGCGCCGGCGGACAGCAGATCTTCTGGCAGTCGTGGTCGCCGGCGCAGGCGCGGGGCGTGGTGGTCATCGTGCACGGCTTTGGCGAGCATTCCGACCGCTACGAACACGTCGCCGGGCGCCTGGTCGCGGAGGGCTATGTGACCTACGCGCTCGACCATCGCGGCCACGGACGCTCCCAGGGAACGCGCGCGGTGATCGACCGGCTGGCCGACGCGGTGTCTGACGTCGACCAGCTGGTCGTCCTGGCCGCCGACGCCCATCCGTCCCTCCCGCTGTTCATGCTCGGCCACAGCATGGGCGGCCTGCTCGCCGTCCAGTATGCGCTCGAGCACCAGGACCGGCTCACCGGGCTGCTGCTGTCCGGCGCCCTGGCCGCCCTCGATGCCGCTCCCGCACCGGCGCGGCTGATCGCGCGGATGCTGTCGGTGGTGGCGCCCCGGGCGGGGCTGATCGCGCTCGACGCCTCGCTGGTCAGCCGCGATCCGCAGGTGGTGGCGGCCTATCGCGCCGACCCGATGGTCCACCACGGCAAGCTCCCCGCGCGCACCGTGGCCGAGTTGATGGCCGCCGGCCAGCGGTTCCCCGACCGGGTGAGCCAGATCACCGTGCCGACGCTGATCATGTACGGCAGCGAGGACCGGCTCTGCCCACCGAGCGGCAGCGTGATGCTCGGCGAGCGGATCGGGGCAGGCGACATCACGATCATCCCCTACGAGGGCCTGTATCACGAGATCCTCAACGAGCCCGAGCAGGCGACCGTGCTCGACGACGTGTGCGCGTGGCTGAACGCGCACCTCGGCGCCGGCGTGGCGAGCCCGCGATCCTAGGCGAGCGCGTGGCGGCGCGCCGCCCGCAGCGCGCCGCGTGACCCGAGCCGCTGCAGCTCGGTGTGCATCTCGCGGATCCGCTCGAGGATGATGCCGGCGACCTCCTGCTGCTGCTCGCGCGTGGAGCCGGGCACCGCGTCAAAGTGAAACGGCGTGCCGTAGCGGACGATCACCTGGGGGAACTGCCCGCGCTTCCAGTTGCGCACCTGGTGGGAGCCGAGGATCGCCACCGGGACGATCGGGGCGCCGGAGTCCAGCGCGAGGCGCCCGATCCCCGGCTTGGCCTCGTCGGCCAGCTGCCCGTTGCGCGAGCGCCCGCCCTCGCAGTACATGCCGATCACCCCGCCGCGCTTGAGGATCTTGGCCGAGGTGATGAACGCCTCCTCGTCGTGACTGCCGCGGCGGATCGGGAATACGCCGCCGTGACTGAAGATCCACTGGGCGGCCCCGGGTGCAAACAGCTGCGACTTGGCCATGAACTGCACCCGCCGCCGGACGAACGCACCGGCGAAGAAGTGGTCCATGAACGAGGCGTGGTTGGGCGCCAGGATGAGCGGCCCCGCGGGCACGTTCTCCGAGCCGATCGAGCGCGCCCGGTAGGTGATGAGCGCATTCAGCACGGTCGCGATCCTCACGATCTCATAGACCTTGGCCTCGGGCTCGTGGTCGCGCACGCGCGCGTGATACTGGTCGAAGTGCTCCTTGGGGCGCTCGTCGCGATAGCGCTGGGGCTTGATCTCGACGTCAGACATCGTCACCGGGCGACGATACCCGGTGGGCGAAGCGCTCCAGCCCGACCAGCCAGCCGTTGGGCGATCCGACGGCGGCGTGCATCTCCTCCCAGCCCTCGCCGTGGCGCTCGATCCCCCGGTGCTCGAGCTCGACGCGGGTACGCTCAGTGGACGCGGGGGTGAAGCGGACCTCGACCTCGCTGGTACGCGCCGGGTCGGTCTCGATCTGCCAGCGGAGGGTGATGTCCCAGCTGAAGACGACGCGGCGCGGCGGCTCGTAGGCCAGGACCCGGGCCCACCGGCACTCCGATCCGTCGGCGCCGCGGTCGATGATGTGGCCGCCGACCCGGGGCTCGAAGACCATCTCGGCCAGCTCGGCCTGGAGGATGTGGTGGCTCGCCGGCCACCAGCTGCCGATGCCGGCGGTGAACATCTCGAAGGCACGCTCGATCGGCGCGTCGACGACGATCGTCTCGATGACGGGTGCGGCGGTGGTGGTGCTCACGGCTTCTCCTCCGGGGGTTGCTCGACGGTCGCCTTGAAGGCCGATAGGGAGTGGTTCCAGAACCCGTCGAGATAGGCGCGCAGAGCGCCGACCCCGGTCGGATCGACGGAGTAGATCCGACGCCTGCCCACCGCCGCGTCGGCGACGAGCCCGGCGCCCTTGAGCACCTTGAGGTGCTGGGACACCGCCGGGCGGCTCACCGGCAGCTCGGCCGCCAGGTCGCCGACCGACCGTGGCCGCTCGGCCACCCGCTCGAAGATCTCACGACGCGTGGGATCGGCGAGCGCGGCGAACCGCGCGGTGGTGGCGGGTGCATTGGACTGTCCGTAAGTAACCACTTACGGTAAGTCTACGCTTACCTGGACGCCGCCGTCAAGCCCGGCGCGTCAGCCCTGCAGCGGCAGCACCAGCGCCGGCTTCTCGATCTGGTGATCGGGATTGGTGGCCACGACCGAGGTGCCGATCGCGAAGAACTCGATCACGTGCGAGCCCCAGCCGTGGCTGCGCTCGATGATCCGCGCGCCGACGATCCCTTCGGCCTGCAGCTCGTCGGCTTCGGTCTGCATCCGCCCCATCGCCAGCTCGCGCGCCTCGTACAGCGCCTGGGTGAAGTTCGGCATCTCCACGTTGCGCCCCACCTGCTTGAGCGACGCCAGCATCCCCTGGCGGGCGACGTGGTAGACGCAGTTGCCCATCACCAGGCCCGTGGGACGGTAGCCGGCGCGCAGCAGCGTGGAGAAGTCCTGGCCGGTCATGTCCGAGGTGAACGGGCGGCCGTTCGGAGCGCGGTGCAGCTCGCCCCCGCGGTGCTTGACCGCGGTGCCGACGGCGATGAACTCCGCAAGGTCGGCGCCCCACTCGTAACGGCCGATGTCCAGACGCACGCCGACGACGCCGTCGGCGCCCAGCGCGTCGGCCTCCTCCTCCATGCGCGTCATCGCCAGCTCGCGCGCGTGGTACATCGCCTGGGTGAGGACGCCCATCTCCTGATTCTGGTTCCACGAGGCCTGCTGGTAGCCGATGTGGTAGATCGAGCTGCCGAGCACCAGGCCGAGTGGCTCGAAGCCTGACTCCTTGACGAGTAGGAATTCGTTGACCGAGAGGTCGGACGTGAAGAACCCGCGCGACACGTCCTGCTTCATGCGCTCGATCCGCGCCCGGCCCGATTCCGGGATCCCGGCGAGCGAGCCTGATTCGTAGGAGGCGGCATGCGGCGCGTCAGCGGCGGCCACCTGCTGGCCCTGTGCCTGCTGATCGTCGTCGTCGCGTCCTCGGAAGAGGGGCATTGAGTCTCCTATGTCCTATGCGTTGAGCAGACGCTCGAGCGCCTGCCGGGTTGTCTGGCTGGAGCGCGCTTCGTCGGCGAGGGCGCGGCTGAGCGCGTCCAACCAGGCGTCCGTGGGCAGCGCGTCGGACTTGAGCACGATCCCGCCCGAGAGGCGCGCGCACCGCGTCTCGATCCGGCCGTCGTTCGCGCGCAGCTCCAGCCGCTGATCGCCGGCATCCAAGGAGATCCGGCTGACGCGCTTGGGGCCGAACAGCCCGGCGCGACGGCGCTCGACGCGCACCCCGCCGGGCACCGCCTCCTCCAGCTTGACCGCCAGCGCCTCGACGAACGCTCCCAGGTCGGAGACGTTCGCGCGCAGCGAAGCGGCGAGGAGGTCGATGTCCAGCCCGTCGTCTGCGTCGTCGATGGCCACTGCCCCGTCAGCGTACGCCCTCGGCGACGCGACCGCCCGCAGCGGCCCCGGCCACGACGCGACGCGGACCCGGCCGCTCAGAAGCCGCCGTGCCCGGCGACGAACGCCAGCACGGCGATGACGACGAGTACCAGCGCCACGAGCAACGAGAGCGGAAATCGTGGGCCGCGCTGGCGGCGCCGCGCCAGCTGGCGGCGCGACACGGAGCTCATGAACAGTCTCGACTGCGGCATCGCTGTGCGCCGGTAGTCAACCTCCGGCCCCGGACGGACCCGTCACCGCGCCCATCTATTCTCCGATTCCCGACCAGAGGAGGCTTGGCGAAGTTGACCGATGTCGAAGCGCACATCACGGGCACCGTCTGGAAGATCGAGGTCGAGGTCGGCGACTCCGTCCAGGAGGGCGACGCCGTGGTGATCCTCGAGTCGATGAAGATGGAGATGCCGGTCGAGGCCGAGGACCCGGGCGTCGTGGCGGAGATCCGCTGCAGCGAGGGCCAGTCGGTGTCCGAGGGCGACACGCTCGTTGTCCTCGAGTAGCGCGACCCCGGTGGGGCGGCTGCTCGTCGACGAGCCCGCGCCCCACGTCACGCGGCTGACGATCTCCAATCCCGGCAAGCGCGGCGCCCTGGATCACGCGATCCTCGACGCGTTCGCCCGCACGCTTCCTCAGCTGGAAGCGCGTTGCGTGATCATCACCGGCGAGGGCCGGACGTTCTCGGCCGGCTATGACATCGGCGACCTGCCGAGCGGCGTGTTCGCCGATGAGGCCGAGAAGCTGGTCGCGCACCCGTTCGCGGCCGCGATCGACGTCGTCGACGCCTATCCCTATCCGACGCTGGCCGCGCTCAACGGCCACGCGATCGGCGGCGGGCTGGAGCTGGCGCTTTCCTGCGACCTGCGGATCGCCGCCGAGCCGACGAAGATGGGGATGCCGCCGGCCAAGCTCGGCCTCGTCTACTCGCACACCGGAATCCGCAAGTTCATCGAGGCGATCGGGGCGGCGCGCACGCGTGAGCTGTTCCTCGTCGGCGGACGGGTGACAGCGCCCGAGGCGCTCATCTGGGGCCTGGTCAATCGCGTCGTCTCAGCCGACGAACTGGGTGACGCCGCCGTCGCGTTCGCCGCCGAGATCGCCGGCAACGCGCCGCTCGCGCAGACGGGCAACAAGCGCGTGATCGACGCGGTGCTCGCAGCTCAAGCGAAGCTCGACCCCGAAGTCGAGCGCGAGCTGCTGCGACTCCGTCACGCCTGCTTTGCCACCGAGGACTTCCGCGAGGGCGTGCGCGCGTTCGCCGAGAAGCGACCGCCGGAGTGGAAGGGCCGCTGATTTTTGGGGTGTGGTCTCTCGTGGCTGGGGCGCGGGTCGTCGCCGCCATCGGACGCGGCGTGGGCGGGTAGCGCGGCCGGGCCGCGCAATGGGCTTTGGGTCTCGGGGCTGACGCCCCGGTCTGGGAGAAGGGCGGCGAGCCGGAGCGCTCCGGAAGGTGCGAAACCGATCATTCTGTTGCGCGATCGCAGCCCGTCCTCCGAGCGTGGCCGATACACGTCGGTTTCCGATCACCGTGAAGCACACCTCCGCTCCGGCTTCGGCGCGTGCAACAAAATGATCGGGTGAGGCCCCCAAGGACCCCCTGTCTGTCCCCGACTGCTTGATCAGACGACGCGGGTCGCGCTACCCAGCAGCCGTTGGCGCCTTATTCCATTCCTTCTTGTGCTCCCGCTTGACCGCCTGATACGCGGCAAGCGCGTCAAGCGAGTCGACGTCGCCAAGCGTCGGATGCCACGGCACCAGGTCGGCGGCGGCGGCCACCCCGAAGTGCTTGGCGAGAACGGCGCCCAACGACTTGGTCTTCATCTCGCCGAAGCCGGGCAGCGCCGCCAGGTTGGCGTGCAGGGCCTCCGGGCTGTCGGCGTCGGTCCAGACCCGGGCGGCGTCGCCGGCGTACTCGGCCTCGATGTGGACGGCGAGGTCGTGGACGCGCTTGGCCATGACGCCTGGGTAGCGGTGCACGGCCGGGCGCTGGCGGAACACGGTGTCCAGGTCGGCCTGCGCCAGGGTCGCCGCGTCGAGCGAGCCGAGCCGCTCCTGGATCGCGAGTGGCCCGGCGAACGCCTTCTGCACGGTGACCTGCTGGTCGAGCGCGAAGCCGACGAGCAGCGCCATCGGATCGGACGCGATGAGCGCGTTGGCCTCGTCGGACTCCGTGAAGTACAGACGCTCGGGCATCAGTAGAGGCCCGCGTCGCGGTCGTAGCGCTCGGCCCGCTCGCGGTCGTAGCGCTCGGCGTCGAACTGCGGGTCGTGAACGGCGCGCAGGATCGCTCCGGAGCTGGGCAGCTGGGAGCGCTCGATGTGACGCTCGGGATTCCACAGCTCGGACCGGATCAGGGCCTTGGGGCACTGGGTGTAGGCCTCCTCGATCGCGATCACGATCCCGAGCGCCGGCACCTTGTTGCCGACCGCGCAGGGCTCCAGCAGCTCGCGGTCGTCGGTGATGATCGCGCGTCCGTTGACCCGGAAGGTGTCGCCCACGCCGGGGATCAGGAACAGCAACCCGATCCGGTCGTCGGCGAGCAGGTTGGTGAGCGTGTCGGCGATCCGGTTGCCGGGACGGTCGGGCAACAGCAGGGTGCGCTCGTCGAGCACCTGGACGAACCCCGCCGGGTCGCCGCGCGGGGAGACGTCGAGCCCGCCGCCCGGGCTGGCGGTGGCGACGCACACGAACGGAGAAGTGTCGATGAACTGACGCGTGAGGTCGTTGAGCCGATCGGTGATCTTGATGACCACCTGCTCGGTGGGCGTACCGACGATCTCCCGCAGTTGCCGCTCGTCGGTGATCCGGCGGATGGTGTCGAGCATCCGCCCGACGATACCGGGGCGTTCAAGAGCGGCGGGCGCCCGCCGATGACCATCAGGATGAGCCTCTCCGCCGTCGTGGCGCGGATCGACCAGCTGATGGTCGATCAGCGGCAGCTGTCGGGCGCGAGCCCGTTGAACGCCGCGACGGCGACGACCACCTCCAGCACCCCGGCCACCAGCGCCACCAGCGTCGGCACCTCGAGCTTCGCCTCGACGCTCGCCCAAGCCCGGCAATCCTCGTCGACGACCGCTGCGACGGCGACGAACGGGCTCCCGGCCGACGTGGTGGTGCCGCAGGCGTCGTGGAACCCCCAGCAGAAGCCGATCGCGTCCTGGATCGCGCCCGCCCTGGACTGGGCATCCCAGCACGGGTGGTCGGGAGCGGTCACCAGCGGCTATCGCAGCTACTCCGAGCAGGCGTCGATCAACGCGCAGGGCCTGTACAGCGCTCCGGCGGGCAAGTCCAACCACGAGACCGCCACCTACCCCGGAGGTGCGGTCGACGTCAGCGACCCCGGTCAGCTGCTCGCCGTGCTGCGCGGCTATCCCGGCCCTGAGAAGCTCGTCGGCGGGATCCTGGGCGCCGTCGACCCCGAGCACTTCTCCGCCCCCGGTCATTGACCGCCTGTCGGGCCCCTGGTTGCTGAGCGTCCGGGCCGCGGGCTAGCTTTCCGCTTTAGATGACCCCGCTGATCACCCGCGAGGAGGCGCTCGCCCTCGGTGAGCTGTCCGATCACGTCGAGATCGAGGCGCTCGTGCAGCGTGCCTGGGAGGCCCGCCGTGATCGCTTCGGTGATTCGACCGATCTCTGCTCGCTCGTCAACGCGAAGTCCGGCGGCTGCGCGGAGGACTGCGGGTTCTGCGCCCAGTCCAAGTACGCCGACGCCGAGACACCCCTGCACGCGATGATGGAGCCCGAGCAGATCCTCGAGCATGCCCGGGCCGCCGAGGCGGCGGGGGCCCACCGTTTCTGCATGGTGACCCAGGGCCAGGGGCTCTCCAAGCGCGACTTCGAGAAGGTGCTGGCCGGCGCGCGCCTCGTCGCTGAGAACACCAACCTCAAGCGCTGCGCGTCAGTCGGGCACATGTCGGTCGCCCGCGCGCGCGCTCTGCGGGAAGCCGGGATCCAGCGCGTACACCACAACGTCGAGACAGCCGAGTCCTATTACCCCGAGGTCTCGTCCACGGTTCGCTACCAGGGCCGCCTGCGCACGATCGACGCCGTGCGTGAGGCTGGCCTGGAGACGTGCGTCGGCGGGATCCTCAACCTCGGCGAGACCCGTGAGCAGCGCGTCGAGATGGCCTTCGAGCTGGCCGGGATCAACCCGACGAGTGTGCCCATCAACCTGCTCAACCCGCGCCCCGGCACGAAGTTCGGCGACCGCGAGCTGATGGACCCGTGGGAGGTCGTCAAGTGGATCGCGATCTTCCGCCTGATCCTCCCCGACGCGCTGTTTCGCCTGTGCGGCGGACGGGTGGAGAATCTCGGCGAGCTCCAGGCGACGGCCGTCAAGGCCGGGCTCAACGGCGTGATGATGGGCAACTTCCTGACGACGCTGGGCAACACGCCCGACGAGGACCGGGCGATGTTCGAGGATCTTGGTCTCAACGTCCACCGCCAGGACGACAACGGCACCAATCCCGCGCCCGGACAACCGCTCGGGCTGGCTGGAGGGCGAGACTCCCGATGTCGTCGGCGACGTGCTGGCGGCGGAGCCCGACGGCGGCGCTGAGCTCGAGGTGCGACTCTGGGACCCGACGAGCCAGCTGCGCTTCGCCGCCAAGCGGTCGGTCCCGCCGCGTCCCGATGGCGCCGCGAACAGCGGCGGCGGTCGTGAGACCCGCGAGGCGGCCGCTCGGCGCGCCCGCGCCGCCTGACCCCGCCCGGGCGCGCCGACCGACGCGCCCATCCGTCCGCTCGTGGGGCGGCGACGAATCGTTTGGGCGCCTTCGGGGTTACATGGGCATGACGTCGATCGTCGCGAGAGTGCAGCGCCGCCGGGCGTCCTGGCGCGCCGGGCTGGGCATCGTCTGCGCGCTGGGGCTCGCGCTCGCGCTCGGTAGCGCTCCGGCTGCGGCCGCGTCCGCCCAAACCGGTTCGCTGACCGGCCACCTCACCGCCCCGTCCGCCGACAGCTCGACGATGGTCCCGGTGGCCGGCGTCACGGTCACCGCCACCGGTCCGACTGGCACGACCTACCGCGCGAGCACCGCCGGCGACGGCTTCTATGAGCTTGACCAGCTGCCGGCCCCGGCGAGCTACGCCGTCACGTTCACCCCCTCCCAGGGCCAGCCGCAGACCGTGGGCCCCGTCGCCGTCGCCGCCGGTGTCAACGCGACGGCCGATGCCACCCTCGACCAGCCCGTGGCGACGATCGCCGGCACGGTCACCGACCAGCGCCACCGGCCGCTGGCGGGCATGCCGGTCGGTCTGAGCCCGGTCCCGTCGGTCACCTGTCCGCCCGGGGCGATCTGTGGCCCGAGCACGAGCTCGGGCGCCGACGGCACCTACACGCTCAGCGTCGTCGCCGGCAACTATGAGCTCGATGCGCTCGACGCCGGCCAGGTCGTCGACGTCCAGCCGATCGATGCCGTCGCCGGCGTGCGCGTGAGCGCGGACGTGCACCTGGCGGCGCCGTCGGTTCCGGCGGGCACGACACCAGTACACGCCGGCCGCGACCTGCGCTGGCTCAACGCCGAGCGCCGGCGCGCCGGGCTTCCCGCCGGCCTGGTGCTCAACCCGCGGTGGTCGCTGGAGTGTGCCGCGCACGACGGTTACGAGCGTGTCAACGGCGTCCTCACACACTCTGAGAACCCCCAGGCCTCGGGAGCTTCGCCAGGCGGGGCGTGGGCGGGACTCGTCAGCGTCCTCGCCCAGTCGCGGTGGACGCGGGCGGCCGACCCCTGGCAGAGCGCCCCGATCCACCTGATGCAGCTGTTCACGCCCAGCCTCAGCATGATCGGCGTCGACGACGGCGGCGGCCTGCAATGCGCCACCACCTACCCCGGCCTGCTGAGAGCCCCCGCCGGCAGCGACACCGTGACCACCTACCCGGCCGACGGCGCCCGCGGCATCCCGCCGCGAGAGGTCGCTCGCGAGGCTCCGTTCGTGCCCGGGCAGTTCGTCGGCATCCCCGCCGGGCGAGCCGCGGGGCGCGAGCTGTTCGTGTATCTCAACCAGTCCGGGCAGACCGGCCAGGCGCAGGTGAAGGTGACGCGGGCGACGCTCTCGCTCGGCGGGCGCCCCGTCGCGCTGCGCTGGGTGGACAACAGCACACGCACGGTCGGGCGTTATCTGACGGGCGCGATCCTCATCCCCGTCCGGCCGCTGCGCCCGGACGCCACTTACCGGGCGAGCGTCGTCGTGCAGGACCGCTCGGGCACGTTGACCCACAGCTGGAGCTTCACCACCGGCGACTGACGCGGACGGACGCACGGTGCCGTCCGGCGGCATCCGTATGTTCTCGGCTCGTGATCCAGATCGAGGCCCGGCTTGATGAGCTGAAAGCCCTTGGGCTCCATCGACGGACCCGTCTCGTGTCCGGACCGCAGGGCCCGCACGTGCTGCTCGACGGCAAGCCCGTCCTCCTGTTGTGCTCGAACAACTACCTCGGCCTGGCCGACCACCCGCGGTTGCGCGAAGCGGCCGCCGAAGCGGCGATGCGCTGGGGCGTCGGCACGGGCGCATCACGGCTGGTCTCAGGCACGATGACGATCCACCGCCGGCTCGAGGAGCGCCTGGCCGAGTTCAAGGGCCGCCAGGCGGCGCTCCTGTTCGGCTCCGGCTACCTCGCCAACGCCGGGACGATCGCCGCCCTCGCCCGCCCCGGCGACGTCGTCTTCTCTGACGAGCTCAACCATGCCTCGATCATCGACGGATGCCGGCTCTCGCGCGCCGAGGTGTTCGTCTACGAGCACGCCGACGTCGAGCACCTGCGCTGGGGCATCGTCCACGCCGAGGGGCGCGGGGCGCTGATCGTCACCGACAGCGTGTTCTCGATGGACGGCGACGTCGCGCCGCTGGTGGAGATCGTCGACCTGGCCCAGCGCTTCGGGCTGCGCACCGTCGTCGACGAAGCACACGCCACCGGCACGCTCGGGCCGGGCGGCCGGGGAGCAGTGGCCGAGGCGGGGCTCGACGATCACGTCGACGTGATCGTCGGCACGCTGGGCAAGGCACTGGGCTCCTACGGCGCGTTCGTCGCCTGCGACCAGGAGATGGCCCACTACCTCGTCAACGCCGCGCGGACGTTCATCTTCTCCACCGCCCTGCCTCCGTCCGCGGTCGCCGGAGCTCTGGCCGCCCTCGAGCTGATCTCCGAGCGACCCCGTCTCGTGGCCAAGCTGGCCGGCAACGCCGCCGCGCTGCGCCTCGGGCTCCAGCAGGAGGGCTTCGAGGTCGGCACCTCACGCACGCAGATCCTGCCGCTCGTGATCGGCGAGGCGCAGCAGGCGATGCGAATCTGCGAGGCCGCGCTCGCCGGCGGCGTGTTCGCCCAGGCGATCCGGCCCCCGACGGTTCCCGACATGACCTCGCGGCTGCGCCTGGCCGTGATGGCCACCCACCGCGAGGACGAGTTGCGGGCGGCCGCGCGCACCCTCGGGGCAGCCGCGCGATCGGTTGGATTTAACGCGCGCTCGGCGCCGCGGGAGGTCGCACTCGCCCTGTCCGCGCCTGACTTCGACGACGAGTTCGAGGATGCGTTCGATGCCGACGACGAGCGCGTCGCCCTGCCGGCACCGCGGGCGGGCGTATTCGACTTCGAAGCCTCCGAGCCTGTCCGCCGCGCCGCCTGACCCGCCGGTGAGCGGCTCCGACGAGCCGCTGCGCGGCTGCTTTGTCACCGGAACCGACACCGGGGTCGGCAAGACGGTCGTCGCCGCGTCGATCGTCGCCCGGCTGCGTGAGGGCGGTGTCGCCGTGCGGGCGCTCAAGCCACTCATCACCGGTCTCGACGATCCGCCCGATCCGATCTGGCCGCCCGATCACGAGCTCCTCGCCCGGGTCGCCGGCGCGCCGCCGCAGGAGACGATCCTCGCCGGATACGGGCCGGCGGTGTCACCCCATCTGGCGGCCGAGCTGACGGGGACGCCGACGCCGACGGTCCGGCAACTGGCCGACGGCGTGCGGGCCGCCACCGCGCCGGCCGAGACACTGATCGTCGAGGGAGTCGGCGGGCTGCTCGTCCCGCTCGGCCCCGACGGGGACGTGCGCGACCTGGCGATGGCGCTCGGCCTCCCGCTGGTGATCGTCGCGCGGCCGGGCCTGGGCACGATCAACCACACGCTGTTGACCCTCGAGGCGGCCCGCCGGGTGGGACTCAGGGTCGCCGGGGTCGTGCTGACCCCCTGGCCCGAGCGACCCGGCGCGATGCTGCACTCCAATCGCGAGACGATCGCTGCACTCGGCGAGGCGGAGGTCGCGACGCTCGGCCGGGTGGCCGAGCCGCTGCCGGCGGCGCTGGCCACCGCCGGGGCGACGCTGCCGCTGGGGCGGTGGCTGTCGCTTCCCGCGCCGCGTTAGGGTGCCGCCCCGTGCGACGAGCGTCGGTGGTGATCGCGTCGTCGGTGACGCTGGCGCCGGCAGCGGGGCTGTTCCCGGTCCGCGCGGGCGCGGCCAGCCCATACCAACAGGTGCGGCAGGTCTATGAGCGCGAGGGCACGATTCCCTCCTGCCAGTTCACTGCGGCCGAGCTCCAGGCCGCCCTCGGTGGCGTCGACACCTACGGGGCACAGTACTTCGCCGACTTCACCCAGGCCGTCCAGGCCGCGCTGACCGCGCAGGCCGGAGGAACCTGTGCGGCGCGCGGCGCTGCGCGCGCGGTCTCAGCGTCGCGTGCCCGGTCGCCGGTTCCCCCTCCCCCTGGTGGCTCGCTGACGGCCGCGGGCCCACAGGAGCGTCAGGCGCGGGCGGTCGACGCCCAGCGCGCGCAGCACGTCCAGGGTCCGGGCGACGGTCGGCTCAGCGCTGTAGATCAGCTCCTTGTCGTCCTGGAACATCGACTCCAGCACGCCCCGCGGCGCAGCACCGTCGTCGCGCGGGGCGCGTGTTCGCCGCTCGGGCACCCGGGGAGCCTGCCGGAGACCGACCGTGGCGGACGAACGGATCACCGCTCGGGCCGCTTTCGAGCGGCGCCGACCTAATCCTCGTAGGGCGTGAAGTCGCGCTTGCGCGCGCCGCACACCGGACAGAACCACGTATCCGGGATGTCCTCGAACTCCGTGCCGGGCGGAATACCCCCGTCCGGGTCTCCCTCGGCCGGGTCATAGATGAACCCGCAGGACTCACACATGTATCTCATTGCGGGCAAGCGTATCGACCGACCGCGAGGTGTAGGGTCGCGGGCGTGCCGGACGCCCAACCAGCACCCGGAGAGGAGTTCAACGCGGGCCCGGTGACCGTGCCACGCGTGGCCGCGACGGTAATCGTGCTGCGCGATGGAGCCGGGGGCCTGGAGGTGCTGCTCGCCCAGCGCAACCCCAACGCGCGCTTCATGGCCGGCGCCTGGGTGTTCCCGGGCGGAGCTGTCAGCGCCGAGGACGGCGAGGGTGAAGCCGCGCTGCGCGCCGCCGGCCTGCGCGAACTGCACGAGGAGGCCGGGATCGCGCTCAGCGACCCCGGCGAGCTGGTGGCCTTCTCGCGCTGGATCACCCCCGCGGAGGTCAAGATCCGCTACGACACGTGGTTCTTCCTGGCCACCATGCCTCCGGGCCAGGAGGCGCGCATCGACGGCGCCGAGGTCGTCGACGCCCGCTGGTTCTTGCCGCCGGCGGCGCTCGCCGCGGCGCGCCGAAACGAGATCCTGCTCGTGTTCCCGACGATCAAGCACCTGGAGCAGCTGTCGGTCTTTCGCTCGGCCGGTGAGCTGCTGACCCACGCCCGGGGCCAGACCGTCCAGCCGGTTCAGCCGCGGGTGCTCGGTCAGGGCGAGATGGCGCGGATCGTCCTGCCCGGCGAGCCCGGCTACGAGGACCGGCGGTGACGGCCCCGTGCCGGCCCGGAAGCTGACCGTCGCGGTCACCGGCCCCACGGGCGACATCGGCCGCTCGCTGCTGCGTGCGCTCGAGCGCACGACTCAGGTCGGCCGCGTGACGGCGATGGCGCGACGGCCGTTCGATCCCGCCGCCGAGGGACTCGTCAAGACCCAGTACCGCCAGGGCGACGTGCTCGATCCCGACGCTGTGGCCGAGGTCGTCGCCGGCGCCGACGTCGTCGTGCACCTCGCGTTCGTGATCATGGGCGACACCGAGGAGACCTCAAGCGTGAACCTGCGCGGCTCGCGCAACGTCTTCGGCGCCGCGATCGACGGCGGCGCCACCCGTCTTGTCTACGCCTCGTCGGTCGCCGCCTACGGCTTTCACGCCGACAACCCCGAGCTGCTGACCGAGGACCTCCCCGCCCGCGGAACCCGCCGGCACTACTACTCGGCTCAGAAGGCCGAGCTCGAGGAGGCGCTGTCGGAGCTGCTGGCCGGCGCCGCTACCGACGCCTACGTGTTCCGGCCCTGCATCGTCGCCGGGCCGGATGCCCTGGCGCTCGTACAGAGCATCCCCTACCTGCAGCTGTCCGAGCGGCTGCCCTCGGCGGTGATGCGCGCGCTCGAGCTGATGCCGGCGCTCAAGCCGGTGATCCCGGACCCGGGCGTCCCCTTCCAGCTCGTCCATCACGATGACGTGGCCGCGGCGCTGCGGGCGGCGGTGCTGGGACACGGAGCCCCGGGGATCTACAACCTCGCGGGCGAGGGCACGCTGACGATGGCCGATCTCGCCCGGGCGCTGGACTGGTACAGCATCCCGGTGCCCGATCTCGCACTCGGGGCCGCCGCCGAGCTCGTCGCCCGGCTGCCGTTCGTGCCCGCCGAGGCGCAGTGGATCGAGAGCGTGCGTCGCCCGGTGCTGATGGACACGACCAAGGCCCGCCGGGTGCTGCGGTGGCGACCGCGCCACGATGCCGCCGAGACGCTGCAGGGCATGGTGGACGCGGCTCGCCGCGAGCGCCTGATCCGGTGAGCGGTCGCCCCTAACCCGCCCGGCCGCTCGTCCCCGGGACGACCGGATGGACCTCGGGCTGGCAGATCGCCGTAACCGGGCTGGTCATGCGGGCGGTCACGGTCTGATTGGGCGGCGTGACGAGCAGGTGGGCATAGCCCGGGCAGGGGCCGCCGCCGTGGGCGGCATCGGAGTCCAGACCCTCCAGGAGCGCAGAGACGGTGTGGCCGGGCAGCACGTGCACGACGGGCACGAGAGCCGACGCGTTGGCCAGACCGCCGAGGTAGCCGTTGCGGGTCCGGCGCGCCGGCACATTGTGCCCGCCGGCCGTGACGAGTGTCGCCCCGGGATATCCGCTCAGCGTGCACGTGTCCGACGCCGTGCTGCGGAAACGCAGCACGACCCCCACGTGGCCGAGGCCCGCGCCACCGACGGCGGCCGTCACCGAGATCTTGCCTGAGACGCAGGCCGTGGAGGCGGCGTGGGCGGGCGGGCTGCTCGAGGTGGCCCGTGTCGTCGTCGTGGTCGTGGTCGTCGTGGTGGTCGCCGTCGTCGAGGTCGTCGAGGACGAGCTCGTCGTCGCCGACGACGACCCGCAGCCGGCAAGCGCAGCCATCCCGGCCACGCAGAGCAGGAGGCGTCTCACGTGTCGTTGGAGAAGTTCGGCAGCCCGAGGCTCTGGAGCCACTGGCTGACGGTCACGTTGAGCTGGGTGAACTCGCCGGTCCAGATCAGCACCCCCATCGCGATCAGGACCGCGCCGCCCACACCGATCACGACGGGGTAGTGGCGCTTGATCACGGCGAACGCCGTCGTCGCGGTCCCAAAGGCCAGCCCGGTGATGAGGAACGGCACTCCCAGCCCCGCGCAGTAGACGGCGAGCAGTACCGCCCCCCGCGAGGCCGAGCTCGAGGTGCCCGCCACGGTCAGGATCGCGCCCAGCGTCGGCCCGGTGCAGGGCGTCCAGGCGAGCGCGAACGCCGCGCCGGTCAGCACCGGCCCACCGCGCCCGGCGCGCGCCATCAGCTCTCCCACGTGCCATTCTCGGCTGAACGCCGGAACGAACGGCGCCGCCACGAACACGACTCCCATGGCCACGATCAGCGCACCCGACAGCTTCTGGGCGGTCGGGCCGACGAGCGCCAAGTGGAGCGCGCGCTGCCCGAGCAACCCGAGCACGATGAAGATGAGGGAGAAGGTGGCCACGAACGCCAGGCTGGGGCCGATCACCCGCCGCATCCGCACCTCGCCGGGCTGGCCGCCGGCGACCGCCGAGATGTAGCCCGGCACAAGCGGCAGCACGCACGGCGACAGGAACGAGATCAGACCGGCGCCGAACGCGACCGGAAAACCGATGCCCGACGCGGCGCTCATCTCCTGCTCGGCGTGCCCCGACCGATCATCCGCGCCCCAACAGCAGGGCGATCCCCTGCCCGCCACCGATGCACAGGGTGACCAATCCGAGCTCCAGGTCGCGGCGCTCCATCTCGTCGAGAAGCTTGGCGGTGATCGCCGCGCCGGTGGCGCCGATCGGGTGGCCCAGGGCGATCGCTCCACCGTTGGGGTTGACGATCTCCTCGTCGAGGCCGAGGTCGTCGATCACCGCCAGCGCCTGGGCGGCGAACGCCTCGTTGAGCTCGATCACCTGCACGTCAGAGAGCTTGGCGCCGGCGCGGCCGAGCACCTTGCGCACCGCGGGGACCGGCCCGATGCCCATGATCGCCGGATCGACGCCGCAGCTGGCGTACGCCAGGACCCGGGCGCGGACGGGCGCGCCGAGTTCGGCGGCCCGCGCGCTGCTCATCAGCACCACCGCCGCCCCGGCGTCGTTCATGCCGCTGGCGTTACCCGCGGTGACCGTTCCGTCGGGCTTGAACACCGGCTTGAGCTTCGCCATCCCGTCGGTCGAGGCATCCTCGCGGATGTGCTCGTCGCGCTCGAAGGACACCGTCTCGCGCTTGGAGGAGACCGGGACGGGCACGATCTGGGCGTCGAATCGGCCCTCATCGCGCGCCGCGGCGGCCCGCTGGTGAGAGCGGACCGCGAACGCGTCCTGGCGCTCACGCGGGATTGAGCCACGCTCGGCCAGGTTCTCGGCGGTCACCCCCATCAGGATCGATTCGAACGGGTCGGTGAGCGCGCCCATCACAGGATCGACGAGCTCGGCCTCCCCCATGCGTGCTCCCCAGCGCGCGCCCGGCATCCAGTAGGGACCGCGGCTCATCGACTCCGCGCCCCCCGCCAGCGCCACCTGCGCCTCCCCGGTCTGGATCGCCTGGGTGGCGGAGACGATCGCCTGCACCCCGGTGCCGCACAGGCGGTTGACCGTGTAGGCCGGGACCTCCTTGGGGAGACCGGCCTTGATCCCGACCACGCGGGCCATGTAGGCATCGGCCGGCTCGGTGTGGATGACGTTGCCGAAGACGACGTGATCGACCTGGCCGGGCTCGATCTCGGCCCGCTGAAGGGCGGCCGATGCGGCGACGGCACCGAGGTCCGAGGGCGGCACGGAAGCCAGCCCGCGGCCGTAGGAGCCGATCGCGGTACGGGCGGCGGAGGCGATCACAACATCGGTCATGGGGTCCTTTCACAGAGGCGGCGCAGCACGCCAGAGCGTAGACCGCGCGCGGGCCGGGTGCTCGCCAGCGGGCCGTGGAGCGCGTAAGCTAGAGGAGCGCTGAGCGGTCAAGGCCGGAACTTTCCACCGGACCGGGCGTTACAGTGCCCAAGGTAGAACGTGGAAGCCTCCGCAATCCCAGGATCCGTAGGACTGGCGCGGCCGCGAATCGGGCTCGGCATCCCACTGCTTCGACTCCGCTCGGATGAGCAACTCGTGTCGCTGTTTCGCGGCGGCAACGACGACGCCTTCCGCGTGATCCACGATCGCTACCGCCAGCGCCTGCACGCCTATTCCCGCCAGATGCTCGCCGGTTCGGTCGCCGATGCCGAGGACGTCGTCCAGGAGATCTTCGTGCGCGCCTACGGTGGGCTGCGCAGCAGCGATCGCGAGCTGGCGCTGAGAGCCTGGCTGTACCGGATCGCCCACAACCGCTGCATCGACGAGGTCCGGCGGCCGCAGCCGATCGCGACCGCGGCGATCGAGGAACTGACGGCAACGCCCGCGGCGGACCCGATGGCGCGCATCGAGCAGCGTGACGCCCTCCGGCGGCTGATCGCCGACGTGCGCCGGCTGCCCGAGCAGCAGCGCTCGGCGCTGCTGATGCGCGAGCTCGGCGGGATGCCGTACGCCGACGTCGCGCAGGCCCTGGCCGTGTCGGTGCCGGCCGTCAAGTCGCTGCTGGTCAGGGCGCGGGTGGGGCTGGCACAGGCCGGCGAGGCCCGCGACACATCGTGCATCCGCATCCGCGAGGACCTGATGGTCGCTCATGATCGGGGGGTCCGGACCAGCGGGCTGGCGCGCCGCCACATGCGCGACTGTCCCGATTGCCGCCGCTTCCGCTCCGAGGTCCGGGGGGTCAGCCGCCAGTTCGCCGCCTTGCTGCCGGCCCTCGGTCCGATCGGCGTCGTCGCCAAGCTGCTCGGCGTGGGCGGCGCGAGTGGTGGCGGCGCGGCCGCCGGAACCGGCGCGGTGGCGAGCAGCGGCGCGGCCGCCGGGGGAGCCGGCACGGGAGCCGTCGTTTCCGTGGGCGCCGTGGCCACGGGAGCCGGTCATGTGGTCACGCTGATCGCCGCAGCGGTGGTGACCGCCGGCGGAGCGATCGAGCTGCAACGGATCTCGCCCCGGCCCGTCGCACACGTCCGGCATCATCACGTGGTGAAAGCCGCTCCGGCCGCGACCAAGCCCGCCTCCGCTCCGGCCCAGGTCGCCGTATCCGCGAGTGCTGCCACGCCGGCAGTATCCAGCGGCCCCGACTCCACTTCGGAGAGAGCAGCGGCGACCGCGCCGGCGCACGGTCCCCAGATGACCGCCAGCGCCGTGTCGAGCAGCCCGAGCACGAGCACGAGCACGAGCACGCCGACGACGAACGACACGCGGCGGCATGCCCTGCCGATCTCCGAGGTGGTCGACCCCGACAACCTGAACAGCGACCCGGCGGCCGGCAACCCGACGGCGACCACTCCGTCGACGACCACGCCGACGACGACCACGCCCGGCACCCCGTCCGCCACCGGCACGACCACCACCGGCGCCCCGACCACGACGAGCCCAACGGTCCCCACGGGCACCACCCCGACCGGGACGAGCACCGTTCCGATCAGCGGAGCGGTCCCGCCCAGCACCCCCACGTCGAGCACGGGCGGGTCGGGCACCACGCACCCCCCGACGGCCCTCTCCCCGCTCACCCAGACTTCGAAGACGAGCGGAACGAACGGGTCCAGGGGCGGCGTCGCCCTCGGGGCCACGGGCGCCTCGACTCGTCCGGGCAGCGTCAGGGTGTTCAAGTCGACGCACCGCTGACCGAGACCTACCTGGAGACCCTCGACCACGAGGAGCTCCTTGTCCGGCGCGGACGGCGCTCCGGCCTCTACAGCATCGTCGCCGTGCACTCGACCGTGCGGGGACCGTCGCTCGGGGGCTGCCGGATGTGGTCCTACGACGACGCCGACGCGGCGATGCACGATGCACTGCGGCTCTCGCGCGCGATGACGCTCAAGGCGGCCGTGGCCGACCTCGCGCTCGGCGGCGGCAAGGGGGTGATCATGGCCCCGGCGCGCGGGATCCTCTCCCCTAGCCGGCGCCGGGCGGCGCTGCTGGACTTCGCCGACACCGTGGAGTCGCTGCGGGGACGCTATGTCACCGCCGAGGACGTCGGCACCTCGAGCCGTGACATGAGCGTGATTGCGCAGCGGACCGCGCACGTCGCGGGGTTGGCGCGAGCCCGCGGTGGCTCGGGAGACCCGAGCCCGTTGACGGCGCTCGGCGTCGAGGCGGCGATCCGCGCCACGTGCGAGCGGGCGTTCGGCGATGGCCGGCTGGCTGGCCGCTCGGTCTGCGTGATCGGCCTCGGACACGTCGGCTCGCGGGTCGCCAAGCGATGCGCACGGGCGGGCGCCTCGCTGACGGTGGCCGACGTCGACGAACGAAAGCAGGGGCTGGCCGAGCAGCTCGGGGCGCGCTGGACCACGCCCGGCGCCGCCGTGACCGCTGCCGTCGACGTGCTCGTGCCGTGCGCGCTCGGCGGCCTGCTCGACGATTCGACCGTCGGCGGCCTGCGCTGCCGGGCGATCGCCGGAGCCGCCAACAACCAGCTGGCCGAGGACCGGATCGCGGCCCGCCTGGCCCACCGGGGCATTCTCTGGGCTCCGGACTTCGTCGCCAACGCCGGGGGGCTGATCAACATCGGCTGCGAGCAGGGCGGCTACGACGCCGCCGTCGCCCGCCGGCGGGTCCAGGGGATCGCCGGCACGCTGCGGGAGATCTTCGCGCGCGCCGAGGCCGACGGCAGCACTCCGCTGGCGGCGGCGCTGGCTCTGGCGCGCGCCCGGCTGGCGCCGCCGGTCAGCCCCGCGGCTCAGACAGCGTGACGTCGGCGGGACGCTGAATGCCCTCGGGCAACCGGCCCTCGGCGGCCAGCTTGTCGAGATGAGCGGCGAGTGTGACGGCGGCCGCCGGCCGCAGTGCCCCGGGGACGTCGGCCCAGGCGCCATCGAGCATCTCCTCCACCGTGCGGGCGCCCCCCTCAATGGCGACGAGCAGCCGCTGTTCGCGATCCAGGCGGTGGGCGATGTACTCCTGGAGCTTGGCCTGCGGATCGGTGACCGGCGGACCGTGGCCCGGGCACAGGACGGCGAGATCTCGCCGGGCCAGCGTGCCCAGCCCCTGGAGATAGCCGGCCAGTGCGCCCGGGTCGGGCGCGATGAACACGCTGCCCTGGCCGAGGACGGCATCGCCGGTGAAGCACGCCCGCCCGGCGACGAAGGCGAGATGATCGGGCGCGTGCCCGGGCGTGGCCACCGCCTCCAGCGGCCCGAAGCGATCGCCGCCGCCGAGCGTGATGTCGACCTGGCCGCGGGCCGCCGCCAGCGGCGCATCCGGAAAGGCAGCCCGGATCGCCGGAACGGCCGCGTCGTGATCGTGATGATCGTGGGTGAGGGCGATCCCGCCGAGGCCGCCCCGGCGCTTGCACTCGGCGACGGTCGCCTCGACGTGCTCGGGGAGCGCCGGACCGGGGTCGACCAGCCAGCCGGGCCGGTCCCCAACGATCCACGAGTTGGTTCCGGAGAGCGTGAACGGGCCGGGGTTGTCAGCCCGCAGGCCGACGATCTGAAACTCGGCAAGGACGAACCGGCTCACTGCTTGAATAGTCAACCATGTCGATGACCGCCGACGATCCTCATCCCACGGATGACGACTCGGCCGACGGGGCCGACGGGCCGGGAACGGTGGGTCTCGACGGAGGGGACGGAGACCCGGGTCGCAGCCTCTGGCACGGGCTGATCTCGCTCGTCATCTTGGTGGCGCTCGTCGTCGGCCTGCTGCTGGCGGTGCCGGGACTGCACGGGGTCGCGCACGAGGTGTCGCACATGAAGCTCGGCTGGGTGCTGGCCGGGGTCGGGCTGGAGATCCTGTCCTGCGTCGGATACGTGATCGCGTTCCTGCAGGTCTTCGAGCGCGCGCCGATCCGGTTCGGAGCCCGCGTGGCCCTGAGCGAGCTCGCGTTCGGAGCGGCCGTGTCGCTGGGCGGCGCGGGCAGCATCGCCGTCGGCGCCTGGCTGCTGGTGGAACGGGGCGGCCAGCCGACGCGCATCGCCGAGCGCTCGGCCGTGCTGTTTCTCATCACGAGTGCCGTCAACGTCGTCACCCTCGTGGCGGCCGGCCTCGCGCTGGCGTTGGGCGTGCTCCCCGGGTCGAGCAATCCGTGGCTCAGCATCGCCCCCGCCGCCGTCGGCAGCGGAGCGTTCGTGCTGTTTCTCGCCCTGCCCCGTGTCACCGAACGCCTGGCCGCCCGCCGCGAGCCCGGGAAGGTGCGCACCGTCCTGACCGAGACCGCCACGAGCATCCGGCTGACCGAGCAGGTGCTCTTCCGCCTGGACTGGCGGATCATCGGCGCGATCGCGTTTCTGTGGTGCGATATCGCGGTGCTGGTGTGCTGCTTCGCCGCCGCCGGCGTGGTGCCGCCCCTGGCCACGATCGTGCTCGCCTACCAGATCGGCTACATGTCGAACCTGATCCCGATCCCCGGCGGGATCGGCGTGCTCGACGGCAGCGTGGTCGGCATGTTCGTCCTCTATGGGACCTCGGCCACCCTGGCTACGGCGGCCACCGTCGTGTATCACGCAATCGCCCTGTGGATCCCGGCGATGTGGGGAACGGCGGCCTTCGTGATCCTGCGCCGAACGCGCAACCGGCCGCTGCACCTGCGACAGCCGCGCGAGGCCCGGCGCCGGCTGCGCGAGGAGCGCCGGCGGCCGTCCGGCGAGACCGAGCCGACCGCCGGCGAGCCGGTCGGTGATTCCGCCACGGAGACTCAAGGTCGGACGTAATCGGACGAGAACACGGGTGGCTGCACAGGCGCAGCTCTCTCCCTCTCCTCCCCGAAGCTCCCGGACCACCTCACCGGTCCGGGAGCTTCATTTCGTTTCCCCGGGATGGTCAGTCGACGATGTCGTACTGATAGCCCTCGAACAGGCCTGTCTCGAGCACGCCCGGCAGCTGCTTGACGACGGCGTGCAGGCCCGGCGGGATCTCATCGAAGTGGGCGTCGACGAGCAGAAAGCCGTTCTCGGTGATGACCGGGCCGTCCTTGCCCGTGCCGGTGCGCAGCTCCGCTTCGCGGCACCCCAGCTCGGCCAGGCGGGCGATCACCGGTTCCACGGCGTTGGGATGGACCTCGATCGGCAGCGGGAACCGTGTGCCGAGACGATCGACCCGCTTGCTCGGATCGATGACCAGCACCATCCGGTGGGCCGTGTTCCACAGCAGTTTCTCCTTGAACAGGGCTCCACCCCGGCCCTTGAGCAGCCGTCCCGCCGGATCGACCTCGTCGGCGCCGTCCACACCCCACGCCGGCGCCGTCTGCCCGAGCCGGGCCAGCGGCAGCTTCAGCGTGACCGCGGCCGCCTCGGTCTCATATGAGGTGGGGATCACCTGAATGCTCAGCTTCTCGGTCACGACCCGCCGGCCGATCGCCCACAGCGTGAGGTAGGCGGCCGACCCCGACCCGATGCCGACGACGTCGCCGTCCGCGGTGCGCCCCGCCACCCGGGCCGCGACCTCCAGCTTGACGTCGAGATTCGTGACCTCCCGGGGCCAGTGCAGGGCGGCGGTGGCGTACCAGTCGGCGCGGTCCATGCCGCACATGGTTGCGCGGTGTGGGGTCGACCGCCGCGCCGTCAGGGCAAAGGCGCCGAATCACACACCACCTCCCCGTAGAGATGCCGCGCGCCGGGTCGCCCCTCGCATCCCGCCAACGTCGTCTCGTGCGCCGAGCGACCGGATCGGATCGTCAGCCCACTCCGCCGGGTCGCGCGAGAGAACCCAGCAGACAGCGCCTCGGCGGAGCGGCGCACGACGATCCGCGCGGTGATCTCCGGCGCGATCGGGACATCCGCGTCAAAGAGCACCGGCCGGTCGGGGTCCGGTTGGGGGGCGGGGTAGCCGAGCAGCTCCAGCGGCCGGTCGGGAAGCTCGAGGTAGAGCTCCCGATCGGGGTCCTCCAAGATCGGGCGGAGTTGCACCAGCTGGGACACGAGCGCGCGCAGCCGCCCGGCGGACGGCAGCGATGGGTCCGCCAACGGGACGGTCACCCGCGTCCCGGACTGCCCCACCCCCAGCCATTTCACGTCAGCCCGGGTCACTGGTTGGTCGCGGACGTGTACGAACGCGTACGGGTCATCGCCGGGGGCGGGAAAGAACCACGATTCGACCGCTCGCCCGTCGCGGATGCCCTCGATCCGCCCAGCCCCCTGAGCCAGCCACACATCGCGCAGCCCCCGTCCGAACAGCCCCCGTTGACCGCGTGTCGGCGGTGCGGTCCCCAACGCCCCGAGCCGCTGGTCAACCAGCGTGGCGTCGACGCCCTCGCCGTTATCGGTGCACCGCAGCTCGTGGCGCCACGACAACAGCGCCGGGGACCGTAACGGTCGCAGTCGCTCGCGCCAGGTATCCACGAACCCGGGATCCGGCGGACCGAACGCGAGCACGATCCGTCCCTGCGCCCGGCCGGACGCGATGATCGCCGCGTCGGCGTTGGTGACGAGCTCCGGGATGATCTGCACCAGATCGACGCCCCCCTGCGCGTAGTTCTCGCGGAAGTACCGTCCGCGAACCTGACCGACCCGCACGTCCAGATGCGCCATAGAACTCGTCACCCGTCCGATTGTCCCCGTCACCGCAGACAGAAAGCTGACGAGCCGTCGACAATCCGTCCGCACACCCAGCTAGCGTCACCACCATGGCTCTTCCTGCCGGGAACTCCGGGCTCCGAGTCGCGAACCCCGAACTCGCGACCGTCCGCGAAGCGATGCGCGACATGGGCCGCCTGCTTGACGCCTTAGACACCGGCGAGATCGAGAAGGTCGTCCTCACTCAACGCAACCAAATGCGCGCCGTCCTGATCTCTGTCGAGCGATACGCCCTGCTTGAGGCCGGCGCCGCCTCCTAGCGCCACGAACACGAGCCGCCAGGAACGTTCTCGGTCTCTGGTCGATTGGAGGTGGCGCTGCCACCACACCCCGTCCCCGCCGCTACGCTGGCTCTCGCGCCGCCAGGTCGGCCGGGGTGACGTTCTCGATCCGCGCGGCGAGCATCCACTGGTTGCCGAACGGGTCGCCGACGCGGCCGCCCCGCTCACCGTAGAACTGGTCGGCAAGCGGGTGGACGACCTCGGCGCCGGCGCGAACGGCACGATCCCACGCGGCATCGACGTCGGGCCAATACGTGCACAACAGCGAACTGAACTGGTCGTCCTGCGCGTCCTTGACCATCACGACCGAGTCGCCGATCAGCAGCTCGGCGTGGACGAGCGTGCCGTCGGGCATGTGATAGCGCTCGCCAAGCTCCTTGGCATCAAACGCGGCCTTGTAGAACTCGATCCCGGCCGCACCGTCGCTCAGCGCGAGCCGCGGCGTGACCGTGTGGAGGTGCTCGGGCACCGGCCTGATCGTCCGTTCGCGCTCAGCCAGGCCGGGCTGCTGGTAGACCCCGATCACGTTGCCGGCCGGGTCGCGAACGTGCCCGACGCGCTCGCCGGGCGCCGCGTCTTCGTTTAGGATCTCGCCGCCGGCGGCGCGGACGGCCACGAGCGCCGCCTCCAAGTCGGCGACCATGATGTGAACCATGATCCCCGGCTCTGTTGACGGCGGCCGGCCGGTGACCCACGAACCGCTCACCTCCTTGACGGCGTCGTCGAAGGCAATCGCGCCGTCGCCGCGGGTGCGCAGCTCCCAGCCGAACGCGTCACGGTAGAAGCTCGACGAGCGCTCGACGTCGGCCGCGGGGATCTCGAGGTAGCAAATCTTGCCGGTCGCGAGCGTTGGGGTTCCGTGCGCCATCGCGATTAATATACACGTAAATCAATGTCTGCAAGATCGTCCAGAGAGCACTCGTCAGAAGCGTCGCCAGGCGGGGGATCCGCCGATCGCCGCCGGGGTCGCCCGCCGACAATCGATCGCGAGGCCGTGCTCGATGCGGCGATCCGCCTGCTCGACGCCGAGGGCGTCGAGGCGCTGACGATGCGCCGGGTTGCGAGCGAGCTCGGTGTGTCCGCCATGGCGCCCTACCGGCACGTAGGCAGCAAAGACGAGCTGCTGATGATCCTCGTCGACCGCCTCGCGGCGCGACTCCTATACCCCGTGCGCCCCCCGGACCCGAAGGGCGCGATGCTCGTGCTGTGGTCGACGATCTACAAGAGCCTCGCCGACCACCCTTGGATCCCTGAGGTGCTCGCGCGCCGCCGGATGATGGCGCCGTCAATCCTCGGCGCCATCGAGGAGATCCACGCAGTGCTGCGCGAGGCCGGTCTCTCAATCCAAGAGGCGGTGCGTGCGTACCGTCTGATGTGGAATTTCACGCTTGGCTCGCTGCTCGTGCGCGCCGGCGCCAGCTCCGATAGCCCAAGTCAGCAACGAGACCTTCGCAGTGCCCCCAATCCCCAGCGCTATCCGATGCTGGCGGCGGCCGCTGCAGCGTGGACCGCAGGGCACGACCGCGACAACTACCGCGACGATCTCGAGGCACTCATCGACGTGTTGCTGGCGAGCGCCCGCCCATGAGAACCGATCGGTACGCAGCCAGGCTCAAGCGCATAGAACCTGTTAGCTCGCCGGAGCCCCCGGCTACGATGGCGTCCATGCGACGGACGGACACAGCATCGCGCGTGGTTGACGCCCCGCCGGACCGTGTGTTTGCGGCCCTCGTCGATCCCGAGGCGCTTATCAGCTGGCTACCGCCTGACGGCATGAGCGGCCGATTCGAGCGATTCGACGCGTGGCCGGGTGGCTCCTATCGCCTCATCCTTACCTACGCGGACGCCTCCACTGCCCCCGGCAAGGCGACCGCGGAATCGGACGTTGTTGAAGCCCGCTTTGTCGACATCGTCCCTGGTCGTCGGGTCGTGCAGGCCGTTGACTTCGTCTCCGACGATCCCGCCTACGCCGGCACCATGACCATGACCTGGAAGGTCACTCCAGTCGACGCTGGCACCTGCGTGGACATTCGTGCCGATGACGTCCCCGCCGGCATTTCCGCTGAGGATCACGCCGCCGGACTCGCCTCTTCCCTGGCCAACCTCGCCCATTACCTCGGGCGGTAACGAACCTCGCGGCGACCGGCCGCTCAGCGCGGAAGGCTCACTTGGGATCAGTGGTGTGTGCCCGCAATCCGGCCTTCACGCTTCGGGTCTACGCGCAGTGATGCCCCGCGCCCAGGAACGATTCCTGACCACGAGAAAAGCCCCGCGCGAGCAGGGCTTCCCGATATCGGGGCGCCCGGATTTGAACCGGGGACCTCACCGACCCGAACGGTGCGCGCTACCAGGCTGCGCCACGCCCCGATGCAGCCAGTATTCCACAGCGTCCCGCGCCGCGATGAGCTGACGGGCGGGGAGGCGCCGACCTACAGGCCGCCGATCACCTTCGTGACAGTCGTGACCGGGTTATCGGAGCTGCCGGAGCCGCTGGAGTTCCCCGAGGGGCTCGAGGGAGTCGTCGAGGTCGGCGCCAGGATCTTCTGCACGGTTCCGCCGACGGTCGACCCGACGTTCTTGACGGGCGGCGCCGACGTGACGGGGTTGGTCGCGGAGGTCACGGGGTCGGTGAGGCTCTTCACGGGCGGCGAGGACAGCACCTTGTTGACCGTCCCGGTGACCGGGCCCGTGACGCTCTTCACGGGCGGCGAGGACAGCACCTTGTTGACCGTCCCGGTGACCGGGCCCGTGACGCTCTTGACCGGCGGCGACGAGAGGACCTTATTGACCGTCCCGGTGACCGGATCGGTCGCCTTGGTGATCGGGGCGATGGTCTTCTTGACGGGCTCGGTGGCCTTGTTGAGGGTTTGGCCGGGACGGTTAATCGTCGGGTTCAGGAGGTTCGAGGTCGGGTTTGCGGAGGACGGCGAGCTCGTGCTCGACGTCGGCGCGCCTGCGCCGCCCGTGGGCGGCTGCTGACTCGACGCGGGCGAGGAGGGCTTCGTGCCCGCGCCGAGGACCGTCGGGCGTGTGCTGGCGCCGTTGGCCGTGGGCCGTGGGCTGAAGGTGTGGCGAGCCGACGCGCCCGCCGCCGCGCCGGGCGAGCCGCCCGCGGCCCGGTTGGCGGGGGCGAGACTCGCACCGCTCCCGGTGGCGGCAGCACCACTCGTTCGCCCGTGATGGGTGGACGCCGGGACCCGATGGCCGTGGTGGCCGTGCTGGGCGATCGCGATCCCGCCGCCGCCGGCGATCGCCAGCGCCGCGAACGCGGCGGCCGCCTGGCCGATCGTGACCGACGACCCGACGGTACCCGCCGCCTGGGCGGCGCCCGATGCGGCCAGATGACCCGAAAAGTGGGCCCGCGCCGCCGCCGAGCCGCCGCGGCGCCAGGGCCAGCGCCACAGACCACCGAAGGGCAGCAGTGCGGCGATCTTGGCCGCGATGCTGCGCGGCTTGAGCAGGCTCTCGTCGACGCCGGCCAGGCGGGCGTGGTGGCGACATGGCTGGCAGTGCGAGAGATGTTGCGTCAGCCGGCGGCGCTCCTTGATGCCCAGCGCCCTGAGCTTGAACGCCGCGCCGCTGTCGACGATGGTCTGGACCTGCTCGCAGCGCCGTCCACTGGCCAGCTCGTCGTACTCCTCGGTGAGCTTGCGCCGGGCGCGGAACAGGCCGCTCTCCACCATCTGGCGGGTCATGCCGAGCCGATTGCCGATCTCGTCGTAGGAGCGCCCCTCCAGCTCGCGCATCACGAGCAGCCGATGATGGCTCTCCGACAGGCCTCCGAACGCGCCACGCAGATCATCCAGCCGCTGCTTGCTCTCGATCGCGGCCGGCGGCGACGGCACGATCGACAGCGATGCGCGCTGCTCGGTGGGAGAGTCATCGCCGGTCTCGACGGGAACCTCGCGCCCGCGCGCGGAGCGCCGGAACTCGTCGATGCAGGCGTTCTTGGCGATCGCGAAGATCCACGGCTTGAAGACGATGCGCTGATCGTTTGCGTGCAGCTGGCGCAGCGCGGCCATGAACACCTCCTGCGAGATGTCCTCGGCCCGGCCATGATCCCGGACCTTGCTCTGGATGAACGCGGTCACGCGCTCGCGGTACTGCGCGTAGAGCTGCTCGAACGCGCGGTCGTCTCCGCGTCGGGCCGCGTCGACGAGAGCCTGCTCGCTTCGCAGACCCGTCGTTGCCGTCGATGTGAGCGCTAGTTCCATCCGACCGAACCCCCGGGTATGGATTCCTCTACGTCCCTGTAGGTGCCACTGAACTCTATTGTTCAATCAACTTTCGGAGGAAATTAAAATATGGGTCAATGAACAGCAAAACGGAGCAAAGCGCGCGCCCGGGGGCGCGCTTTTCGTCCATTAAGGCGTTGTGCCCGTCCGGGCGAGGCGCAATACTTGCGGCCATGTAGTGAACGGCTGCAAAAGGAGAGACTTCCGTATGGCAAACCACTTGACGCCCACCGAGCTCGCGCGCGAAGCTGGCCTCGAACGACGCGACGTCATCGTGAAATGCGTTGAGCTGGGCGTCCCGATCTTCAACGGTCGGATCGACAAGACTCTGTTTCTGACGACCCTTCGGGAGACGACCGTCACACAAACGGTCCGGGCTCAAGCCGCAGGGGCTTAGCTCGCACTAGCGTCGCCTCCCCCGGCGAAGGGTCACTTCGCCCACGGTTCCATGGGCCGGGTCCCCGCCCCGCGTCACTGGGCGGCTGACTGGCGCAGGAGCGTCGAGGTCGTCTGCTCGAGGATCTTGCGCCAGGCCCGCGTCGACTCTCGCTCGGCGTCGAAGTGCTTGACCACCTTGCGCACGCGCGAGGCCGAGATCTCGATGCCGTGCCGAGCCGCGACCCGCTTGAACCGCTGGTAGTCGTGGGCGAGTTGGAGCGTGACCGACTCGAAGCCGTGGCGCGCGATCTCGACGCGCGAGGCGAAATTGAGCACGCTGGTCTGGAACATCAGCTCGTCGGTCGGGTCGGGCTCGATGAGGACGATGTCGACCCCCGGGTAGCGCTCCTCCCAGTGGCGGGCGACCTCATGCAGCCGGTGGTGGGCGATCAGTTTGAACGCCTGGTAGCCGATCTGCGGAAACCCCATGTCCGAGACCCGCCGGGCGCCGGACCCGCTCAGCGCGGGGATCTGCTTGCTCATGTCGTTGACGTAGGGGACCAGCGGGTTGACGACGACGATGAACTTCGCCCCGCGCTCGACGGCGACGTCGAGGTTGGTGGTCGAGACGAGGCCGCCGTCGATGTACTCGCGGTTGCCGATTCGCACCGGCTTGTAGATCATCGGCAGGGCGGTCGAGGCGCTGACGGCCTTGGAGATCGGCACGTCGTCAGCGCCCTCGGCGCCGAACACCACCCGCTCGCATGAGTCCAGATCGGTGGCGGTGACGTACAGCTCGCGGCGCAGTTCGCGGAAGTCGTCCGTCCGCCCGGGGTCCGACAGGATCCGATGCACGTAACGCTCGATCCCCTCGGCGGAGTACAGGCCGGTGGGCAGCGCGTCGGCCAGCCCGAGCACGATATCGACGGCCGAGATCTGGCCGACGTCGCGCGCCAGCGCGTGCAGCAGCTTGGCCAGACGCAGCGGGAACTTCGCGCCCCGAGTCAGGAATTCGCGGTAGTTGGGCTTGAGCAGCGAGCTGATGCTGGCGTCCGGAAACGGCGTCGGCCCTTGCTGGACGATCACCCGCATCATCTCCTCGGGCGTCACGCCGTTGGCGACCGCGGCGGCGACGAACGAGCCCGCGCTCGTCCCCACGTAGACGTCGAACTCGTTGACCGTGTGGCGCACCGACAAGAGGTCCAGCGCCCGCAGGGCGCCAATCTCGTAGACGCCGCCGGTGAACCCGCCGCCACCGAGAACGAGCGCCGTCCTGGAGGGGCGGGGGCTCGCCGCGGTGCGCTGGGCTGCGGTGCGCTTCGCCGGGGGGCGCTTGGACGCAGCGCGACTCTTCGCCGACCCGTCCAGCTTGACGACCTTGCCCATGGCTGCCTGAATTTTAGAGCGAGACGGGGCCGGAACGCCTGTGCCGGACGGCGATGCCGGCGACCGCACCTTTCCGCCCGCTGATCGGTTACACATCATCGATGCGCGTCGCTGCCGTCACGCTCGCCGTCGCCACGCTCGTAGGGCTGGCGTGCGCACCCGGCGCCCTCGGCGCCGGCCGCGCCAGCGGTGGCGGTGGCGGCGCCCTCAATCAGGGCGGCAGCCCAGGTCCGGCGCCCGGCGGCGCCTCGTCGACGGCGGTCGCCTCGCTCAAGCGCACGCTGAATGCCGGAATGCGCCAGGCGGGGAGCTACAGCGGCGCCTACGTCGTCGACCTGACCGCCAACCGCGAGCTGTTCTCCCACAACGCCAACACCCCGCGGCTGCCGGCCTCGGTGGAGAAGCTCTACACGACGACGACCGCGCTCACCCGCTTCGGCGCCAACGCCAACCTGTCGACGACGGTGCTCGGCTCCGGACAGCAGGTCGGCTCCACCTTCACGGGAACGCTGTACCTGCGCGGTGGCGGGGATCCGACGTTCGGCTCGGCCGGCTTTGACAACCGCGCCTACGGAACCGGCGCGACGATGCAGCACCTCGTCGCCAACCTCGTCTCGGTCACTCAGCTCAGGCGGTTCCAGGGCAGCGTGGTCGCCGACGAGACCGTGTTCGACGCCGACCGCGGAACGCCGGCCACCGGCAACCGGCCGTCGACTGAGGTGGAGGGGCAGCTCAGCGGGCTGGCCTACAACCGTGGCTGGGCCAGCTCGGACGGGTCGACATACTTCACCCACCCGGCGCTGGAGGCCGGACAGCAGTTCGTAGCCGCCCTGCAGGCGGCCGGCGTCAAGGTGCCGCGCCGCGTCCGCGTGACCGCGGGGGCCACCCCGCCTGCGGCCCACACGCTCGCCTCCGCGGGGTCGCCGCGGATCGCCACGCTGATCTTGTTGACCAACACGCCGTCGGACAACTTCTTCGCCGAGATGCTGACCAAGGACCTGGGTGCGCGCTTTGGCAGCGGCGGGACGACCGCCGCCGGCGCGGCCGTCATCCGCGCCCAGCTGGCCTCGAGCTTCGGCATCCACCCCCAGCTCAACGACGGCTCCGGACTGTCGCGGGCTGACCGCACCACCCCGGCCCAGGTGGTCACGCTGCTCAGCGACATGCAGTCCAACACCGTCTTCACCAGCTCCCTGGCGGTGGCCGGCGAGACCGGCACGCTCGAGCACGAGCTGAACGGCACCTACGCGCAGGGCCGCTGCCGCGGCAAGACCGGCACCCTGCACGATGCCTCCAATGTGGTCGGCTATTGCCGCGCCCAGGATGGCCACACCCTGGCGTACGCGTTCCTGATGAACGGCGTGTATCCGGACTACGCCCATCCGATCCAGAATCGGATGGAGCTGGCCGTCGCCCGCTACGGGGGTTAGCCGGCGGAGTCGCCCGCCGTGCCGGCGCCGCCGTCGAGCAGCGCCAGCAGACCCGGCTCGTCGAGCACGGCAACGCCGAGCCGCTCCGCGTCAGCCAGCTTGGAGCCAGCGCTCTCGCCCGCCACCACGTAGCTGGTCTTGCGCGACACTGACCCGGTCACGCGGCCGCCCGCGGCCAGGATCCGCTCGGTGGCCTGCTCGCGGGTCAGATCGGGCAGGGTCCCGGTGAGCACGAGCGTCTTGCCCGCCAGCGGCCCCTCGCCGGGCGGTGCGCCCTCCTGCTCGAACTGCAGGCCACGTGCGCGCAGGTCGGCAATCAGCTTGCGCATGATCGGGTCGTGCAGCTGCTCGTGGATGACGGCGGCCATCTTGGGTCCGACGCCGGGCGTCTGCTCGATCGCCTCGGGGTTGGCGGCCAGCAGCGCGTCGATCGAGCGAAACTGCTGGGCGAGGTTGCGCCCGGTGACGCCACCGACTTCCTCGATCCCCAGCGCCACCAGGACGCGGCCGAACGGCATCTCCTTCGATCGTCGGATCGCCCGCACCAGTTTCTCGGCCGAGACGGCGCCGAAGCCCCGCTGCTCGGCGATCTGCTCGGCCGTCAGATCGTAGAAGTCAGCCGCGGTGTGAACCCACCCGAGGTCCATGAAGAGGCTGACCTGCTTCTCGCCCAGGCCATCGATGTCCAGCGCGGCGACGAAGAACGTCAGCAGCTGCCAGCGGCGGCCGGCGCAGTCACGGTTGGGACAGCGGGTGAAGACCGAGTCCTCGGGCTTGACCGTCGGCGTGTCGCACACCGGGCAGCGCTCCGGCGGTGCCGGCGACGGCGGCCGGTTCTCGGTCTCGGCGACGTGGGGCGCCGGCGAGAGCACCTGCGGGATGACGTCACCGGCGCGCAGGACGATCACGTCCTCCCCGATCCGGATGTCCTTGCGCGCGAGATCCTCCTCGTTGTGCAGGGTGGCCTGCTTGATCGTCACGCCGGCCACGCGCACCGGCTCGAGCATCGCGTAGGGGTGCAGATCGCCGAACTTCCCGGGATTCCAGCCGATCTCGTTGAGCCGGGTCACCGCGGTCGTCGGCGGGAACTTCCACGCGATCGCCCATCGTGGGTCGCGCCCGACGACGCCCAGGCGGCGCTGGAGCGCGAACTGGTTGACCTTGACGACGACGCCGTCGATCTCGAAGTCCAGCGAGCCGCGGCGGCGCTCCCAGGACTCGCACTGCGCCACCACCTCCTCGTCGGTATGGAGCTTCTTGACGTCGGGGTTGACGGGGAATCGATGCGCGCGGAGCCACTCGAGCGCCTCCCAGTGGGCGTTGAACACCAGACCCTCGGTGACCCCGATCGCGTAGCACCACAGCGACAGCGGCCGATCGGCGGCCAGCTTGGGATCGAGCTGGCGGATCGTGCCCGCCGCCGAGTTGCGGGGGTTCATGAACGTCGACAGCCCCGCCTCGGCGCGCCGTTCGTTGAGCGCGGCGAAGTCCGGCAGCGACATGTAGACCTCGCCGCGAACCTCGAGCAGCGCCGGGGGATCGTCGGTGTCCAGGCGCAGCGGGATCGAGCCGATCGTGCGCAGGTTGTGGGTCACGTCCTCGCCGATCTCGCCGTTGCCCCGGGTCGCTCCCCGCTCGAACACCCCGTTGCGATAGATCAGCGAGATCGCCAGCCCGTCGATCTTCGGCTCGGCGACGAACTCGAAGTCCGGATCCTCGATCCCCTCACGCGCCAGGTGGTTGCGCATCCGCTGGATCCACGCCTGCAGCTCCTCGGCCGAGCGCGCGTTGGCCAGCGACAGCATCGGCTCGGGATGGCTGACCTTGACCAGGTCTGAGACCGGCTCGCCGCCGACCCGCTGGGTGGGCGAGTCCGGGGTGACGAGCTCCGGGTACTCGGCCTCGATCGCCCGCAGCTCGTCCAGCAGCGCGTCGTAGACGTCGTCGCCGACCTCGGGATCGTCGAGCACGTAGTACCGGTAGCCGTGGTGCTCGAGCTGCTTGCGCAGCTCGTCGGCGCGGGCCGCCGGATCCGAGCCGGCGGTCACGACTCGGTGACCTTTTCGGCGGCGGGCGCGATCAGCCGGGCCAGGTCGTAGCGGGCCAGCGCGTCGAGGCCATCGCGGTCGGTGAGGTCGAAATGAATCGGCGTGACAGCGATCTGACCGGCCGCCACCGCCGCCAGGTCGGTCCCGGTCTCATCGCGCTCGAAGGTTGCGTCGCCGTAGATGCGGTACTGGCGCCGGCCGCCGGATTCCTCGACGAGCGCCAGCTCATCGCGGTACACCCGCTTGCCCAGGCCGGCGACGGTGACTCCTTCGGGACGGGCCCCGGGAACGTTGATGTTGAGCAACGTGCCCGTCGGCAGCGGCACGTTCTGCAGCTCGGCCACGAGCCGGGCGGTGAACGTCGCCGCCAGCTCGAAATCGAAGGCCGAGCCGACGCGAAAGTCCAGCTCGCGGGAGACCGACTGCTGGGAGACGGCGATACCGGGAATCCCCAGGACGATCGCCTCCAGGGCCGCCGCGACGGTGCCCGAGTAGGTGATGTCGTCGCCGAGGTTCGAGCCGTGGTTGATGCCGCTGACGACCAGATCGGTCGTGAAGTCCTCCACCAGCCCGAGGTTGGCCAGCCGCACGCAATCCACGGGCGTGCCGTCGGTGGCATAGCCGACCGAGCCGTCCTCGAAGTCGACCTCTTGCACCCAGAGGGGACGGCGCGTAGTGATCGAGCGCGCCATCGCCGAACGGTTGCCGTCGGGGGCGATGACCGCCAGTTGGACGGACGGCACCGCGGCGAGCGCGCGGCGCAGCGCCTGCAGGCCCTCGGCCTCGATCCCGTCGTCGTTGGTGAGCAGCACGCGCACGGTGCTCAATGCTATGCCGCGCCGAGGCGTCCGGCCGGCGTGCCCGGCAAGCGCGTTACCGGGGCTCGAGGAGTGACCGATCACCCCTCGAGCCCCGGCCGCCCCCGTGGCGCCTGCGCCCCTGTATGGGAGAAATGGTAGGGGTTTGCGGGCGCAAGCTACATCAAACTTTCGTCCAGTGCGTGAATGCTCAGCTGTCAGCCGGACATACGCGGTGGCCGCCGTAGCCGACGCCCACCAGATGCAGGCCGTGGGGCGGCGCGGTGACCCCTGCCGCGCTGCGCGGACGCCCGGACAGCAGCTCGGCGAACTCGGGCACCGAGCGCCGGCCCTGAGCGACCTCGAGCATCGTGCCCACCAGCACGCGGTTCATGTTGCGCATGAACGAGTCGGCTTCGATCGTGAACTCCAGCAACCCGCCGTCGCGCTCGTGCCACCGGGCCGCGTAGACGTTTCGCTCGAAGCGCACGTGGTCGGTCACGGCCGGGGTGAACGCCGTGAAGTCGTGCGTTCCGACCAGGGCGCGGGCGCACTCCCTCAGCGCCGGACGATCGAGCGTCTGCGGCTGGTGGAGCGCCCGGCGGCGCTCGTGCGGGCTGCGGGCCCGCCGCGTGAGCAGGCGGTAGCAGTAAGCGCGGCTGGTGGCGTCGCGCCGGGCGTCGAACCCCGGCGCAGTGGCCACGCATTCCACCACCGCCACGTCGGAGGGCAACAGCGCATTGAGCCCGTCGCTGCGGGCGGCATCTCCGGTGTAGCTGGCCACCTGGCCGGTGGCGTGCACGCCGGTGTCGGTGCGTCCGGCCACCGTGAGGGGGACCGAGTCGCGGCGCAGGAGGACGCACAGCGCACGCTCCAGTTCCTCCTGTACGGTTCGCCGGCCGGGCTGGCGGGCCCAGCCGGAGAACTCGGTTCCGTCGTACTCGATCAGCAGCCGGGCGGTCGGCCCACCCGGACCACCCGACTCAGCAACCACGTCAGGCTCAGACGAGCTCCAGGA
>CAVYMP010000007.1:0-216736 GCA_963769565.1 uncultured Solirubrobacteraceae bacterium | reverse complement strand
ACCGGCGCGATCGCCGTGGTGATGGTGCGCAACCCGTTCTACAGCGTGCTCGCGCTCGTCGGGCACCTGATCTCGCTGGCGGCGCTGTTTCTCCTGCTGAGGGCCGAGTTCGTGGCCGCCGCGCAGGTGGTCGTCTACGCCGGGGCGGTGATGGTGCTCTATGTGTTCGTCGTCGCCTACGTGGGCGGCCAGGACGAGCCGCTGCACGCCCCCGGCGGCGCGCTGAAGGCGCTCGGTCCGCTGTTCGGACTGGCGCTGGCGGTCGAGCTGTGCGTCGCCACGCTCGGCTCGGCGCTGAAGGGGATCTCCGGCAAGGGCGCTCCCTACATCCCCGGCTTCGGCACGCCGCGCCAGATCGGCACGCAGTTTCTGACGACCTACCTGTTCCCGTTCGAGCTCGCCTCGCTGCTGCTGCTGGTCGCCGCGATCGGCGCCGTCGTTCTCGCCCGCCGCCGCCGCGGCCTCGCCGAGGACGAGGCCCGACCGGAGTTCCGACCGGCACGCTCGGCGTTCAGCGGGACGATGGCCGAGGCCGCCGGGTTGCGTCCCGGCGCCGGTACAAACCCCCAGGCCGACGAGCAGACAGAGCCACTCGGTGTGGCCGGCACGCGCGAGGGCGACCGCGACGAGGGCGGCTGGTAGTGGCCATCGGCTGGTACCTCGCCGTCTCGGCGATCATCTTCAGCATCGGCGGCGTCGGCGTGCTCGTCCGGCCCAATCCGCTGGTCATCCTGCTCTGCCTGGAGCTGATGCTCAACGCGGCCAACCTCGCGCTCGTCGCCTTCAGCCGCATGTGGGGCAACCAGGCGGGCCAGGTGTTCGCGCTGATCGTGCTGGTCGTGGCCGCCTGCGAGGTGACCGTCGGGCTGGGGCTGATCGTTGCCATCTACCGGCGGCGGATGGCGGTCAACGTCGACGAGCTCAACGAGCTGCGCGGATGACCGCGACGACGTTCGGCTGGCTGATCCTGCTATTCCCGCTCGTCGGGACGATCGTCATCCCCCTCGGCTACCGCAAGCTGTCGGGGACGGCCGCCGGCTGGCTGGCCTCGCTGATGATCGCGCTCTCCTTCGCGGCGTCGGTCGGCGCGCTGATCTCGCTACTGGGCAACACCGAGGGCCACCGCGAGCTGACCTCGTCGCTGTGGACCTATGCCGGCTCCACCGGGCTCGACGCCCAGCTCTCGATCCTCGTCGACCCGCTGTCGATCTTCATGGCGCTGATCGTCTCCGGGGTATCGACGCTGATCCACGTCTACTCCGTCGCCTACATGAAGTCCGATCGCGGGTACACGCGCTTCTTCGCCTACCTCAATTACTTCGTGTTTTCGATGCTGCTGCTGGTGATGGCCGGCAACTTCCTGCTGCTGATCGTCGGCTGGGCATTTGTCGGCGCGGCCTCGTATCTGCTGATCTCGTTCTGGTATCGGCGCACGACGGCCACCGCCGCCGGAATCAAGGCCTTCGTGATCAACGTGCTCGGCGACGTCGGGCTCGTGCTGGGGACGTTCTTCATCCTGCGCCACACCGGCTCGCTGGACTTCCTGAAGACCTTCCACGCCGTGCCCCACGTGTTTCATCACAACAGCACCGATCTGGTGGCCGGCTGCCTGCTGCTGCTCGTGGGCGCGTTCGCCAAGTCCGCCCAGGTCCCGCTGCACACCTGGCTCCCGGATGCGATGGAGGGGCCGACACCCGTCTCGGCGCTGATCCACGCCGCCACCATGGTCACCGCCGGCGTGTACCTGATCGCGCGCATGCATCCCCTGTTTGAGGTCGCCACGACCGCCGCTGACGTCGGGGCGATCGTCGGCTGCGTGACGCTGCTGGTGGCGGCCTCGATCGCGATCGTGCAGACCGACCTCAAGCGGGTGATCGCCTACTCGACGATGTCTCAGATCGGCTACATGGTGATGGGCGTCTCCGTGGGCGCCTACTCGGCCGGCCTGTTTCATCTCATGACCCACGCCTTCTTCAAGGCGCTGCTCTTCATGTCGGCCGGCTCCCTGATCTCCGCGATGGGCGGCGAGCAGTCGCTTGACCGGATGCGCGGCTTTCGTAAGGCGATGCCGTTCACGTTCCTGTGCTTCGTCGTCGGCGGTCTGGCGCTGTCCGGCGTGCCGCCGTTCTCCGGCTGGCTGTCCAAGGACGACATCATCGCCTACCTCGATCACCGCGGCGGGGGCTTTGAGATCCTCGGCATCCTCGGCTACGTCGGCGCGCTGATGACCGGGATCTACACCTTCCGGATGATCTTCCGCGCCTTCTTCGGCGACCCCTGTCCGGAGGCCCGCGAGCTCGAGGAGGGCCATCTGCACCATCCCGAGAACGCCTTCAATCCCGGGACCGGCGAAGTGGAGGACACCGACGTCGGCTTCCCCGGCCCCGAGCACCACATCGCCGAGCGCGACTGGGCGATGAAGGTCCCAATGAGCGTGCTCGCGGTGCTGGCCGTCATCGGCGGCGTGCTGCAGATCCCCGGCGTCGACGCCGGGATCAACCGCTTCCTGGCGCCGACGTTCGCCGGCTCGCACCTGGCCGAGCTCGATCCGGCCAGTGGCACGGCGTGGGTCGGCCTGATCATCGGCGCGCTCATCGCCGTGGCGGGGATCACGATCGCCTACCGCATCTGGGTCGTCAACCCGGCGATCGCCGTCGGGTTGCGCGAGCGTCTCCCGGCGGTGCACACCTTCCTGTATCGCAAGTGGTACTTCGACGAGCTGATCGACTTCACCGTCGTGCGCCCCGCCCAGTGGATCGGACGCTTCACCCAGTCTGTGCTGGAGCGGGCCGTCGTCGACGGCGGGATCACCGGTTCGGCGACGGGCGTCGTGCGGGCCGCCTCGGCCACCGTGCGGCGGGCCCAGACCGGCTTTGTGCGGTACTACGCGGCGCTGATGATCGTCGGGATCGGCTGCGTCGCCCTGTACTTCCTGATCGAGGCCACATGACGCTGACAATCCTCATCTGGCTGCCGCTGGCGATCGCGCTCGTCGCCTCGCAGCTGCCGGCGCGGTGGGCCGGGCGCATCGCCGTGCTCAACAGTCTCGTCACCCTCGGCGTCGCGGTCGACTTCCTGGCGCGCTTCAAGGTGGGCCACTCCGGTCTGCAGTTCGTCACCGACAAGGTGTGGATCTCCGCGCTCGGGGTCCACTACAAGCTCGGCCTGGACGGGCTCAACGTCGCGCTCGTCGTCACCACGTGCATTATCTTCTGCGCAGCGATGTTGTGGAGCGCCCCGCGTGAGTGGGATCGCCCGCGCACCTTCTACTTCCAGTTTGCACTGGCTCAGGCCGGCGTGCTGGGCGCCTTCTGCGCGCAGGATCTGGCGCTGTTCATCGCGTTCTTCGATCTGATGCTGATCCCGTTCTTCTTCCTCTCTGGAATGTGGGGTGGCGAGAACCGGGTGCGCGCCACCACGAAGTTGGTGATCTACACCCTGGTCGGCTCGTTCTTCATGCTTGTGGGCGCGATCGCCACCGGCGTGCTGGCGGCCAGCCAGCACGGCACCGGCCTGACGTTCGTGCTCAGCTCGCTGCAGGCTCTCCCCCTCTCCCACACCTCGCAGACGTGGATCTTTTTGTGCTTCGCGATCGCCTTCCTGGTCAAGATGCCGCTCGTCCCGTTCCACGGCTGGCTGCCCGACGGCTACAAGGCGATGCCGTTCCCGGCGGTGGCGGTGTTCTCGGCGATCCTCTCCAAGGTCGCCGCCTACGGCTTTTTGCGGGTCGTGATCCCGCTGTTCCCCTACGCGGCCGTGCATTTCCAGGTGCTCATGCTGCTGATCGCCGTCGTCTCGATCCTGTGGGGCACGGTGGTGGCGTTCACCACCCCGGACGCGCGCCTCGTCGTCGCCTACTCCAGCGTGGCCCAGCTCGGCTTCATCACGCTCGGGATCTTCTCGCTGCACCCCGACGGCGGCCAGGGCGCACTGCTGCAGATGGTCAACCACGCGCTGGTCACCGCGCCACTGTTCTTCATCGTCGCCGCTCTCGCCGAGCGCTCCGGCGGATCGGAGAAGCTGGCCGACATGGGCGGGATCGCCTTCCGGGCGCCGATCCTCGCCACGTTGGCGCTGATCATCACCCTGGCGACGCTGGCGATCCCCGGCTCGTCGAACTTCGTCGGTGAGTTTTTGATCCTGTTCGGCGTCTTCAACGCCAAGCTGGCGATCGCGATGATCGCCGCGCTCGGGGTCGTGGGCGCGGCCGTCTACGCGCTGCGCCTGTACATCCGAGCGCTGCACAACCGCGTCGTCCCGAGGGTCACCTCGTTCGAGATCACGGTGCGGGAGGCCGTGCCGGTGGTCGGCATGGTGATCGTGATCCTCGTGCTGGCGTTCTATCCCCAGTTCGGGCTGCGCCGGTCCGCGCCGACGCTGAGATCCTCGATCGCCGCCGCCCAGCAGCAGGGCGCCGACTCACACCAGCTGGCGCAGGCACCATGAGCTTCGTGATCACCATCGCCGCCGCGACCGGCCATCTCAAGGGCCCGCACATCGACTGGGCGTCGTTCATGCCCTTCCTCGTCCTGAGCGGCGGGGCTCTCATCGTGCTCCTCATCGGCCTGCTGGGTGGGGGCGAGCACACCGCGACCCGCGGACGGGTGGTGCCGCTCGTCACCATCGTCGCGCTGGCCGCGTTCATGGTCATCGGCATCAGCCGCTTCAACCACCCGGCGTCGATCATCGCCGGCGCCCTCTCGGTCGATGACCTGGCGCTCGTACTGGACATGATCTTCGCCACGGCAGCGATCGCCTGCGTGCTGCTCTCGCTGCGCGCCCGCGCGCCGGAGACCGCCGGCCACGGGGAGTACTACGCACTGCTGCTGTTCAGCGTGCTCGGCATGGCCGTGCTCGTCTCGGCGCAGGACCTGGTGACGCTGTTCATCGGCTTCGAGCTGCTCTCGATCCCGCTGTACGTGCTCTGCGCCTCGGAGTACCGGCGGGAGGGTTCGCTGGAATCGGGCCTGAAGTACCTGGTGATCGGCTCCGTCGGCTCGGCCACGCTCGTCTACGGGCTGGCGCTCGTCTACGGCGCCACCGGTGCGACCTCGTTCTCGGCGATCGCCTCCCAGATCTCATCCGGCGGCGTGGCCGGCGGCCTGCTCGGCGACCCGCTGCTGCTCACCGGTCTCGCCCTGGTGCTCGTCGGCTTCGCCTTCAAGGCGTCGGTGGCACCGTTTCACCAGTGGACGCCCGACGTCTACGAGGGCGCGCCCACTCCGGTCACGGCATTCATGGCGACCGCCACCAAGGCGGCAGCGCTCGGCGTGCTCCTGCGCTTCTTCGACGTCGCCGCGATCGACCTCCAGAACACCTGGGCCCCGGCAATGGCGACGATCGCCGCGATCACGATCATCGTCGGCAATGTCGGAGCGCTCGGGCAGTCCTCACTCAAGCGGATGCTCGGCTACTCGAGCGTCGGCCAGGCGGGCTACATGCTCACGGGCGTGGTCGTTGGCAGCCGCTTGGGCGTCAATGCCACCGTGCTCTATCTCGCCGTCTACCTGATGATGAACCTGGCGGCGTTCGCCGTCATCATGGGCGTGCAGGACGAGCGCTCCGACGGCGACGACATCTCCGGCATCGCCGGCCTGGGCGCCCGTAGCCCGTGGCTGGCGTGGCCGATGACGATCGCAATGCTCGCCCTCGCCGGCATCCCCGGAACCGTCGGCTTCATCGGCAAGTTCCAGCTGATCCACGCGCTCGTCAACGGCGATTACACGTGGCTGGCGATCGTGCTCGTGCTCGGCTCGATGATCTCCCTCGGCTACTACCTGCGGGTGGTCGCCTCGATCTGGATGCGCGCGCCGACGCCCAGTCCCGGCCCCGGCTACACGGCCGCGAGCGCGCGGCGCATCCTGGCGCCGATCGCCGGCGGCTCGCCCGAGGCCGACGCGCGGGGCGCCGACGGCACTGCGACAGCCTCCTCCGCCTCGATTTCGTCGCGCTTTCCCGAGGTGACGCTCGTCGCCGTCGTCTTCGGCGCGGCCTGCGTCGTCTTCGGCGTCTTCCCCTCACCACTGTTCAACCTGGCTGCGCACGCCGGCCAGGCCATCGGCGGGCTGTTCTAAGCGCCACCATCGCCGGCTCGGCCGGCCCGGGATGAGGGCTCGAGCGGTCTACCGAGTCGTTGAATCGTCCACTCCGCTCGATGTTGACGTTCGGCTCCGGCATCGTTCGCGGTAACCGGAGTACTTCCGGTTCGCTGAGCAAAGAGGGTCTCCGGGGGGCAGATGGGTACCGAGCAGCGATGGGACGAGGCAGGTAGTAGCGAGCGACGCCTGCGGGTGACGCTCGACAGCCTGTCCGAGGGGTGATCCTCTACGCCCCCGACGGCCGGCCGTCGATGTTCAATACGGCAGCCCGGCGCATCCTCGGCTTTGACCCGGGGGCCGGAACGGTGGACGAGATCGTCCGCCAGCGCCGCGTCGTCGACGGTCACGACGCACCGCTCGACGCAGCGACAGACCACCACCGAGTGCGCTGGGAGGCGCTCAGGGCTACCACCTTGGGCGCCCCGAACCGTTCGTTGCACGAGGTGCTGCGCCGCGAGCGGCACCGGGCCTGACCAAGCGATCAGGCGGCCTGGACGTCGCGCTGCGCCGCGCGGGTCCTGACCTCCTCGGCGCCGGTCTCCTCCAGGTCGCGGCCCTGGGTCCGGGGCGCGAACGCGATGCCGATCACGCCGGAGACGAGCAGCATCGCCGCCAGCACGATTGCCAGGGCGCTGAAGCCGGCCTTCTGGACGGTGGGGAGCAGCAGCACCCAGCCGCCGAGGCCGATGCGCACGATGCCGAACATGACGCCCTGAGCGGTCGAGCGCAGCAGCGTGGGGAACATCTCTCCGCTCCAGAGCTGGAACAGGGACTGCTGGCCGATTCCGGCCCCGATCCCGAACAGCAGTACGTTGAAGAGCGCGATCACGAACGTCACGTGCAGGAAGATGAACGGGAGGAAGGCGAGGATCTGCAGCACGCTTGACCACAGCAGCAGCCGCCGGCGGCTCACGCTGTCGACGAGCGGCATGTAGATCCCCCCGACGGACAGCGCGGTCGAGGCGAACCAGACGGCCTGGAGCGCATAGGTCGCCCGCGGCGAGGTGGAGCCGACTGCGCCGAGGATGTAGGGATAGAAGAACCCATAGGTGCCCGCGACGAGGTTCCAGATGCCGTACATGGCGATCAGGAATGCCAGCGCGCGCAGGTGTCGACGCCGGAACAGGTCGCGCACCGCGCCGGCGGCGCCGCTTGCCTTGTCCTGGGCCTCCGTCCACAGGCTCGACTCGCTCAGACTGCGCCGCAGGCCCCATGTCACGAGCGCGACGACGAACAGCTGCGCGAACAGGATCCGCGGCATCAGATCGTTGAGACCGAGCAGGGCGATCCCCAGCAGCAGGGGCACGATCGTGCCGACGTACCAGAGCACCTGAGCCAGGCCGGCAACCCGGCCGCGGACCCGAGTCGGTGCCGTCTCGGTGATCAGCGTCCAGGACGCGGGGACGTCGGCCCCGACGGTGAGCCCGACGACGAAATACCCGAAGAGCAGCATCCAGGCGCCTTGGGCGAAGATGATCCACAGGGCGCCGAACGCATAGAGCAGCAGGTCCCATTGATAGATCTTCTTGCGGCCCAGCCGGTCACAGATGCGCCCGCCGATGAGTGCCCCGAGCCCGGCCGAGATCGCATTGGAGCTGAACGCCCCCAGCAGGGACACGAAGTGCGAGCCGAAGTGAAACTGCTTCGTCCACAGAGGCAGCGCGACCGCGCCGGCGACGATCGAACCCGAGTCGATGTAGTTGGCCATCGCTGCGAGCAGCGTTTTGCGCCACTGCTGGCGGCTCACTACGGCCTCTCCAGACGGCCGCTTCCCATCCCTCATGAGTCAAGGCTTACCCCGATAACTGATCGGGAAACGGTCGGAAACGCACAGTGTCCTGATCACATCGGCCGGTTGGCAGGCGTGATATCCCCGATTTAGCCCCTTGACAGGCTAGACACTGGTCTGATTTGATCGACTCTGTTCGTTTTGCTCTGAGGGAGTGATGGCGATGACCGTCTCGGGAGAGGCGTCTTTGAATGGTGTGTGCCCACTCTGCGACTGCGTCGACCGCGAGCGGTCGACGAGCGGTCGACCGTCGGCCAGAGCTGATGACCACTTCCGTCAAGCTCACCACAGGAGCCGTCGTATGAAACAGAACCCGATGGGCCGCTCTCACACGCGCCGACGCCGATCTGGTCGGTTCCGTCTCGGTTCCGCGGCGCTGGCGGCGGTCGTCGCCGCCGGGCTGGCCGCCTGCGGCTCGTCGAGCAACTCATCGTCGTCGTCGAGCGCGGCATCGTCGGGCTCCTCCGGTGCGACCTCGTCGGCCGCCTCCGGCGGCAGCCTCAAGACCGGACTCAAGGTGACCGTGATCCCCAAGAACCTCGGCAACAACTACTTCACCGTCGCCGACAGCGTGAAGACGGGCGGGGCCCTGGCCGCGCTCAAGACGCTCGGCGAGACCGGCAACGAGACCAGCGGCTCGGCGGCGACCTCCGCGTCGCAGCTGCCCGCCATCCAGGCCGCGATCTCCAAGGGCGCCAACGCGCTGATCGTCTCGGCGACGGATCCCAGCGCGCTGTGCCCGACGCTCAAGCAGGCGATGGCGCGCGGCATCAGCGTGATCACATATGACTCCGACGCTCCGACCTGCCGCACGATGTTCGTCAACCAGGCCTCGACGGCCGACATCGGCAAGAGCGAGGTCGACCTGCTGGCCAAGGAGGTGCACAACCAGGGTCAGATCGGGATCGTCTCGGCCGCCGCGTCGGCCACCAACCAGAACGCCTGGATCGGGTACATGAAGCAGGAGCTGAAGAAGTATCCGAAGATGCAACTCGTCTCGACGGTGTACGGCAACGACGACCCGACCACGGCAACCCAGGTGACCAGCGGCCTGCTACAGCACTATCCGCACCTCGCGGGAATCATCTCGCCGACGACGGTCGGGATCCTGGCTGCGGCCGGCGTCCTCGACACGCCCCAGTACCGCGGCAAAGTCCAGCTCACCGGCCTGGGCACGCCCCTGTCGATGAAGAAGTTCGTCAAGGACGGAACCGTTCAGGCGTTCGAGCTGTGGGACCCGGCCAAGCTCGGCAACCTGGCCGCCTACGCGGCCGTCAACCTGGCCTCGAAGAAGATCACCGGGGCTCCGGGCGAGAAGTTCACCGCCGGCCCGCTCGGGAGCTACACGATCGGCGCTGATCATTCGATCGTGCTCGGACCGCCGCAGGTGTTCGACAAGGCCAACATCGACAAGTTCAACTTCTGAGCGACGAGCACGCGCATGGAGTTGTTCTCAGAGCGCCCGCGATGACCGCGGGCGCTCCAGTCCTGTCGCTGGCGAACGCCAGCAAGGCGTTCGCCGGCGTGCACGCTCTGCAGGACGTCTCCCTGGAGCTCCATGCCGGCGAGGCTCACGCCCTCGTCGGCGAGAACGGCGCCGGGAAGTCGACGCTGGTCAAGATCCTCGGCGGTGTCCACCAACCGGACAGCGGGGCGCTGATGATCGACGGCGAGGACGTCTTCCTTCATGGACCGGGTGACGCCGCCGACCGCGGAGTCTCAGTCATCTACCAGGAGCCGACGCTGTTCGCCGACCTGTCGGTCGCCGAGAACGTCTTCATCGGCCGCCAGCCGCTGCGCAGCGGCCGCCGGGTCGATGCCCGCGCGATGGAGCGCGAGGTGCGGGAGATCTTCGCCCGGCTGGGCGTGGGCATCGACCCCGACCGCATCGCCCGTGGGCTCTCGATCGCCGAGCAGCAGCTGGTGGAGATCGCCAAGGCGCTGACCCGGCGCGCGCGGGTGCTGATCATGGACGAGCCCACCGCGGCCCTGTCGCCGGTGGAGGCACGGCGGCTGTTCGGAGTCGTGCAGACCCTGCGCGACGAGGGCGCGGCGGTCGTCTTCATCTCCCATCGCCTTGAGGAGGTCCTGGCCGTCTGCCAGCGGGTGACTGTCCTGCGCGACGGGCGCCTCGTCCTCTCCCAGCCGCTCGAGGGGGTCACCGAGGGAGACCTCGTCCGTGCGATGGTCGGCCGTGACGTCGTGGCCGAGAGCCACGTGTCACGCCACGCGGGCGAGCCGGTTCTGGAGGTCGAACATCTAACTCGCGAGGGCGTGTTCGTCGACATCTCCTTCAAGGTCCGCGCGGGCGAGGTGGTGGCGCTCGCCGGGCTGGTCGGCTCCGGCCGCAGCGAGGTGGCGCGAGCGATCTTCGGGATCGACCGATACGACGCCGGCACGGTGATGATGGCCGGCCGGCGGCTGCGGCGGGGCTCACCCGCCTCGGCGATGCAGGCCGGGATCGGCTTCGTCCCCGAGGACCGCCGCCAGCAGGGGCTGGTGATGGACATGTCGGTGGCGCGCAACATCGGGCTGGCCTCACTCAAGCGCCTGCGCCACGGCGGGCTGATCTTCGCGCGCACCGAGCGCCGTTTCGGCGTCGACTGGGCGCAGCGGCTGCAGGTCAGCGCCGGGCGAGCGTCAATGCCCGTCTCGCTGCTCTCCGGCGGCAATCAGCAGAAGGTCGTGCTCGCGAAGTGGCTGGCCCGGTCCCCGTCCCTGCTGATCGTCGACGAGCCGACGCGCGGCATCGACGTCGGCACCAAGACGGAGGTCCACCGGCTGATCGGCGCGCTGGCGGCCGACGGAGTGGCCGTCCTGGTCATCTCCTCCGAGCTGCCCGAGGTGCTCACCCTCGCCGACCGGGTGCTTGTCATGCGCGAGGGCCGCGTGGCCGCCTCGATGCCGCGTGATCAGGCCACCGAGGAGGCGATCGTCGCCGCCGGAACGGCGCAGGTCGCGCCACCCACGGCTGACGCCGGGGCCGGTGCGCCGCGATGAGCGCCACGACTCCGACGACGCCGGCGACCGGCGCGCATTCCGAGGACAGCGGGGCCCTCGCCAACCCCCGCAGCCTGGTCGACTTCGTCCTGCGCGCGCGGACCTTCGGGATCGTCGGCATCCTTGCCCTGCTCGTCGTCGTCACCACGCTGATCCAGTCGAGTTTCCTGAGCGGCTCGAACATCCGCTTCGTCCTCAGCGACGCCGCCGTGTACGCGCTGGTGGCGATCGGCGAGACGTTCGTCGTGCTCACTCGCAACGTCGATCTGTCCGTCGGGTCGGTGGTCGGCCTCTCCGCCTACGTGTCGGCCAACATGTTCCAGACCCATCATGGGATCGCGATCCCGGTCGTGTTCCTTGTCGGGCTGGGCGTCGGGCTGGCGTGCGGCGCGGTCACCGGCCTGATCACCGCAATCGGGCGCGTTCCCAGCCTCGTCGTGACGCTGGCGATGCTCTACATCATCCGCGGCGTCGACACGATCATCGTCGGCTCCAGTCAGGTGGTGGCCAACTCGCTGCCCAACTCGTTCATCCACATCTTCCATGCGTCGGTCATCGGGATCCCTGACCTGGCGATCGTCGTCGCTCTGGCTGTCGCCGCCGCCGCCTATTACCTGAAGTCCTACCGCAGCGGCCGGGATCTGTATGCGATCGGCTCTGACCCGGAGGCCGCGCGGCTGGCCGGCATTCCCATCGCCAAGCGGGTGTTCTTCGCCTTCGTGCTCAGCGGCGCGATCGCCGGGCTGGCCGGCGTCGTGTGGTCGACGCAGTACAACACGATCGACGCCACCGCCGCCAACGGCCTCGAGTTGCAGATCATCGCCGCGGTCGTCGTCGGCGGCGTCGCGATCTTCGGCGGCAGCGGCTCGGTGGTCGGCGCCGCCCTCGGTGCGCTGCTGCTGCAGACGATCAACGTCGCCCTCAATGTGCTCGGCGTGCCGTCTTTGTGGACCGAGGCGATCGCCGGGCTCCTGCTGCTCGTGGCGATCACGATGGATCGCGGGATTCAGCTGAGGCTGGCGGCGGCCCTGCGCAAGCGGAGGATGCACCTTGGCGCCTGATCCGACACGCGCGGCCGGCACCACGGGCACCGCCGGAGTGGCGGGCGCCGCCGGCGCCGGCGAGACCCCGGGCGCAGACGGCTGGCGCGCGCGGCTGGCCGGCGGGCGCCTGGCGCCCGTGCTGCGCTGGGAATCGGCGCTGGTCATCGGCCTGATCGCCGTGGTGCTGCTCGGCACCTCGATCTCCTCCCAGTTCCTCTCGAGCTACAACATCTTCACCACCAGCACCGGGATCGGCGACCTGGCGATCATGGCGCTGCCGATGACGCTGATCGTCATCACCGGGGAGATCGACCTCTCGGTGGCCTCGACGCTGGCGCTGTCGGCCGAGCTACTGGGCGACCTGTGGCTGCACCACTGGTCGATGGGCCTGATCTTCGTCGTCGTGCTCGCCGTCGGCACTCTCGCCGGGTTGGTCAACGGCCTGCTGGTCACCCGTGTCGGCCTGCCGTCGCTGGCGGTGACGATCGGCACGCTCACCCTGTACCGAGGCCTGGCGAACGTTATCCTGGGCCCGGCCTCGGTGTCCAACTTCCCCGCCAGCTACACGGCGGTCGGTGTCAACGGCGCGCTCGGCATCTCGTGGCTGTCGTGGTCAGTGGCGGCCTTCATCGTCCTCGCCGTCGCCACCGGCGTGATGCTGCGGATGACCTCCCTGGGGCGGTCGCTGTACGCGATCGGGCTCAACGAGGAGGCGGCCTTCCACAGCGGGATCCGCGTCAAGCGGATCAAGCTGTCGCTGTTCGTGCTCTCAGGGTTCGTGTGCTCGGCCGTCGGCATCCTCTACGCGTTCGAGCTCTCCTCGGCGACGGAGAACATCGGCATCGGCTTCGAGCTGCAGGTGGTGACGATCGTGCTCCTCGGCGGCGTCTCGATCTTCGGCGGCCGGGGATCGATCCTCGGCGTCGCGCTCGCCGCGCTGATCTACGCCGGTCTGCGCAGCGCGCTGCTGCTGACCAGCTCGTTCAACGAGAACGACTTCCAGGTCGTCTCCGGCGGCCTGCTCATCCTCAGCGTGCTGATCCCCAATGCGGCCGCCTTCGCGGGTCGCGGGCGCGAGCTGCTGGCCCGCCATCGGGCCCGCGGGCGGCTGCGTGCGGCCGGGGTGGCCGAGGATGTCTGAGACGCTGTCGCTGGCGGCCGTCGACCTCGGCGCCGAGAGCGGCCGCGTCGTGGTCGGGCGTCTCGGCGGTGATGGCGTCGAGCTCGACGTGGCGCATCGGTTTGCCAACCGGCCCCTGTGGCTCCCCGACGGCCTGCATTGGAACTTGCCCGAGCTGATGCGCCAGATCCTCGAGGGGCTGGGCACGGCCGCGGAGACCGCGCCCCTGGCGGGCATCGGGATCGACGCCTGGGGCTGTGACTACGCCCTGCTCGACGGCGACGACCGCATGCTCGGCCTCCCGTATCACTACCGCGACGCCCGCACGAGCGACGAACTCCTGGACCGGGTGCACGGGCGCGTCGGTCGCGACGAGCTCTACCGCCGGACCGGCATCCAGACGATGCCGATCAACACCGTCTTTCAGCTCTCAAGCGAAGCCGGCGGCGGCGGCGCCACGGTGGCCGAGCGGATCGCCCTGATCCCGGACCTGCTGGGCCTGTGGCTGACCGGCACGCTCGCCAACGAGCTCACGATCGCCTCCACGACCGGGCTGCTCGAGGCCCACGGCCGGCGCTGGGCGTCCGATCTCGTCGACCGGCTCGGGCTCCCGGGGCGCCCCTTCGCCGGCGAGGTGGCCGAGCCCGGGCAGGTGCTCGGACCGCTTCATGACGGGCACGGCGCCCTCGCGGGCCCCGCCGTGGGATCCGTCGTGCGGACGGTCGCCGGGCACGACACCGCGTCGGCCTTCGCGGCCGCGCCGCTGGACGGACCGCACAGCGCCGTGCTCTCCTCGGGCACGTGGTCGCTGCTGGGAGTCGAGGCGGCCGAGCCCGAGCTGGGCGACACCGCGGCCGCCTTCAATCTGACAAACGAGCGCGGCATCGACGGGACCTACCGCCTGCTGCGCAACGTCATGGGGTTGTGGCTGGTGCAGGAGTGCCGGCGCGTGTGGGAATCCGACGGGGTCAGTCGTGACTATGACCACCTGCAGGAGCTGGCCGCCGCTGCCCGGCCCGACGTCGCGCTGTTCGACCCCGACCACGGCTCGCTGCTGCGCGGCGGCGACATGCCGCAGCGGATCGCCGCTCTGTGCGCCGGCTCCGGCCAGGAGCCTCCCGCGGATCCCGGCGTGCTGCTGCGCTCGATCCTCGTCTCGCTCGCCTGCAAATACCGGATCGTGCTCGATCAGCTCGCGCGCGTGGCCGACCGCCGGATCGAGGTCGTGCACGTCGTCGGCGGCGGAGCCCGCAACGAGCTGCTCTGCCAGCTCACCGCCGATCTGGCGGACCGCCCGGTGCTCGCCGGGCCGGTCGAGGCCACCGCCCTGGGCAACCTGCTCGTGCAGGCGATGGCGCTTGGCGAGGTCTCCGGCCTGGCCGAGGTGCGGCGGCTGGTGAGCCGGTCGGTCTCGCTGCGCCGTTACGAGCCCTCGGCGGCGCAGCCCGCCGCCGAGACCTACCAACGCTTTCTGGCGGTCACGGGATTCGCCGCCGATCGGCCGATCGGGACGGCCGCCTAGACCGCCGAGAAGGAGATTCGCTTGCCCACGACCCCCGCATATCAATCGCTGGCCGCGCAGCTGGCCGACGGCGGGCACGATGTCGCCGCCGTCGAGGGCGCGCTCTCGCGCCTGCAGGTCGAGACCCCGTCGTGGGGCTACGGCGATTCCGGGACGCGGTTCGCCGTGTTCCCCCAGCCCGGCCGGCCCCGCGACGTGTTCGAGAAGATCGACGCCGCCGCCGAGGTGCACCGCCTGACGGCCACCGCGCCCGCCGTCGCCCTGCACTTTCCGTGGGACGCCGTCGACGATCTCAGCGACGTTTTGAGGCACCTGCGCTCCCGTGGCCTCCGCGCCGGCGCGGTGAACCCCAACCTCTTCCAGGACCCCGACTACCGCCTGGGCTCGATCACCAACCCGGACCCGGGGATCCGGCGCAAGGCGGTCGATCACTTGCTGGAGTGCGTGTCCATCGCCTCCGCGCTGGAGTCCGGCGCGCAGTCGCTGTGGCTGGCCGACGGGACCAACTACGCCGGCCAGGACGACCTGCGGGCCCGCCGGCGCCGGCTGCTCGACGGCCTCGGCGAGCTCTACGCGGCGCTGCCCGACAGCCAGGAGCTGCTCGTTGAGTACAAGTTCTTCGAGCCCGCCTTCTATGCCACCGACATCGCCGACTGGGGATCGGCGGTGCTGCTCTGCCAGTCGCTGGGCGAGCGCGCCCGCGTCCTCGTCGATCTCGGTCACCACGCCCAGGGGGTCAACGTGGAGCAGATCGTGGCCATCCTCGCCGGCGAGGGACGGCTCGGCGGGTTTCACTTCAACAACCGCAAGTACGCCGACGACGACCTGATCGTCGGCTCGGTCAATCCCTTCGAGCTGTTTCTCATCTTCGTCGAGCTGGGGAGCGGCGACGGTCCGCTGCCGCGGCTCACCATCGACCAGTCCCACAACGTCGAGCCCAAGCTCGAGGCGATGGTGCTCAGCATCGTCAACCTCCAGGAGAGCTACGCCAGGTCGCTGCTCGTCGACCGCCGCGCGCTGCGCCTGGCCCAGGACGAGGGCGACGTGCTCCGCGGCCACGAGCTGCTGCTCGACGCCTACAACACCGACGTGCGCCCGCTGTGCGCGAAGGTGCGCGGGGAGCTGGGTGGGGCCGCGGATCCGCTCGGGGAGCTGCGCGCCTCTGGTTATGGGCCGCGGATGGCCGGGCAGCGACCCGCCGGCCCCGCGTCGGTGGAGGCAGGACGATGAGCATCGCTGCCTCGATAGTCGCCCCGGTCGCCGATGACTGGAACGCGGACGCCGCGACGCGGGCCGCCACCACGCTGGACGAGGTGCTCCTGGCCTCGCATCTGCTCGGCTCCAACCGGGCGCTGGCCAACTACGGCGGCGGCAACACGTCGGCCAAGGGCACGGCCACCGATCACGTCGGCCGCGAGGTGGCGGCGATGTGGGTGAAGGGATCGGGCAGCGACCTGGCCACCATGTCGGCGACCGACTTCACTCCGCTGCGCCTGGACGAGATCCTGCCGTTGTTGCAGCGCGACGCGATGAGCGACGAGGACATGGTTGCCCATCTGGCTCGCTGCCAGCTGGACCCGGCCGCGCCGCGGTCCTCAATCGAGGCGCTGCTGCACGCCTTCATCCCGGCGGCCCACGTCCACCACACCCATCCGGACGCCATCAACACCCTGGCGTGCGCGCGCGACGGGCGCGAGCTGATCGCCGAGTGCTTCGGCGACGAGGCGGCGTGGGTGGACTACATCCGCCCCGGGTTCAGCCTCGCCAAGCAGGTCGGCGAGGCGGTGCGCGTCAACCCCGGCCTGCGGCTGGTGGTGCTGGCCAAGCACGGGCTGGTGGTGTGGGGCGACACGGCGCGCGAGGCCTATCAGCAGACGGTGGCGGTGTGCAACCAGGCCGCTGAGTTCGTCAACCAGCGCACCGGCTCGGCCCAGCGCTTCGGTGGCCCCGCCGGCGCCTCGCCGCTGTCGAGCGAGGCGCGCTGGGACACGCTGCGCCAGCTGCTGCCGACGTTGCGGGGAGCGGTCTCAAGCCTCCGCGCGAAGATTCTGATCACCGATGTATCACCCGCCGTGTGCGAACTGGTCGACTCGCGCGACGGAGCGGCCGTTGCCCAGACCGGAGCCGCCTGCCCCGACCACCTCGTGCACACCAAGCGCGTGCCGATGTGGGTGTCCTATGACCCGGCCCGCGACGACATCGCGGCGCTGCGCGAGCGGGTGCTCACCGAGGCCGCCGAGTACCGCGAGCGCTACGCGGCGTACTTCGCCGACAACGCCGGCGGGGACGATGAGATGTCCGATCCCGATGCCCGCGTCGTGCTGATCGAGCATCTCGGCCTCGTGACCGTCGGCACCACCGTCAAGGCGGCGGGGATCTCCCGCGACCTGTATCACCGCGCGATCGAGGTCATGGCCGGCGCCGACGCGGTGTCGGAATTCGTGTCGCTGACCGCGCCGGAGAGCTTTGCCGTCGAGTACTGGCCGCTCGAGCTCTACAAGCTCTCCCTGGCGCCGCCCCCCGGAGAGCTCCAGGGGACGGTCGCGCTCGTCACGGGGGCCGCCGGAGGGATCGGCCGCGCCGTCCTGGCGACGCTGGCGCAGGCCGGCGCCGTCGTGGTCGGGTTCGACATCGACGCCGACGGGAGCAGCGACGCGGTCGCCGAGATGGGCGACGCCGGCCTCTCGGTAGGCGGCGACGTGACCTCCGAGGAGGCGGTCGCCGACGCGTTCGCGGCCGCCGTCGATGCCTTCGGCGGGGTCGACATCATCGTCTCCAACGCCGGGATCGCCTCCGGCGCGGCGATCACCGAGACGACGCTCGCCGAGTGGGAGCGCAACCATTCGATCCTCGGCACCGGGTACTTCCTGGTGGCCCGCGAGGCCTTCCGGATCCTCGAGGCCCAGGGCACCGGCGGATCGGTGATCTTCGTCGCCTCCAAGAACTCGCTCGTCGCCGGCCCCAACGCCTCGGCCTACTCCAGCGCCAAGGCGGCCGAGCTGCACCTGGCGCGCTGCCTGGCCGCCGAGGGCGGCGCGAACGGCGTGCGGGTCAATACCGTCAATCCCGACGCGGTGCTGCAGGGCTCGCGGATCTGGGACTCCAGCTGGCGCGCCGAACGCGCCGACGCCTACGGGATCGCTCCCGACGAACTGGAGGAGCACTACCGCGCGCGCACGGTGCTCGGGGTGAATGTTCTGCCTCAGGACATCGCCCACGCGGTGCTGCATTTCGCCTCGCCGGCCCGTTCGGGGAAGAGCACGGGGAATCTGCTCAACGTGGACGGCGGCGTGGCGGCCGCCTTCCCGCGCTGAGGTCGGGTGCCGGGGCCGGGAGCTGTGCGAACCTGTGGCCGTGACCGGGGCTCCTGATCCACGACGACCGGTCGTGCCCGCCGAGCGGCGGCGCATGATCCTGGAGATGCTGCGCGCCCAGGGCAGCGTCAGCGTGGGTGCGGTCGAGGAGGGCTTCGGGGTCTCGCCGATGACCGCCCGCCGCGACCTCGCGATCCTCGCCGAGAACGGGTACGCCCGCCGGACGCACGGCGGCGCGGTCCTCCCGGAGCTCGCCGGCCACGAGGATTCCTTTCAGAGCCGGCTCGAGCAGGGCGTCGAGGTCAAGGTCAGGCTCGCGCGGGCGGTGGCCGAGACCCTCAACCCCCACGAGACGGTGTTCGTCGATTCGTCGAGCTCGGCCTATTACATCGTGCGCGAGATCGTGGAGAGCGGGATGCCGATCACGCTGCTCACCAACTCGCTGCCGGTGATGACGATCGTCGGCGGCGCCAACGTCCCCCACGTCGAGATGATCGGCCTCGGCGGCAGCTTTCGCCGGCTCACCCGGTCCTTCGTGGGCGCCGAGACGGTGCAGATGATTCACCGCTTCTACGCCGACCGCGTCGTCTTCTCGGTCAAGGGCATCGAGCAGGAGGGCCTGCTCACCGATCCCGATCCGCTCGAGGCCGAGGTCAAGCGGGCGATGATCGGCCGCGCACGAACGGTGCAGCTGGTGGCCGACGCCCGCAAGTTCGGCGAGCGCGGGCTCAACGTGATCGTCACCGCCGACGCCGTCGACGAGGCCTACCTGGCCGATCCGCCGCCAGCCGCCCAGAGCTGTTCGCCGCCGCCGGCGCCGACGTGCACGTCGTCTGATCGTCAATCGCGTGCGCATCCCCGCGCACGGGTAGAGACGAGGACATGCCAGACGAACGACAGGGAAATCCCGAAGAACAGCCCCTCCCCGGCTCGGTGTCCGATCAGAACGCCGAGGAGCAGCCCGGCCAGGACGGCCAGCACGAGACCCGCGCGCAGTCCCGGCTCGCCGCGACGGCGGCGACGAGAGCTCCGGCGGCGAGTCCAGCGAGGGTCGCAGTCGACCGGCAACCCCGACAGCGCCGGCTGAGGCCATCTCCGCGGGCGGCTCGGGGTCACCGCAGGGCCGCGCGAGCCCGACCGCCACTCGCAAGAAGCGATAAAAGCGCCGCATAGCGGTCGCTTTTATACGCACGCAACCCAGTGGTTCGCACGCATGTCGGCGTCAGGCCGCGGCGGGTTCGGGCTGACGGGGCGCCGGCCGCCCGCCGAGAACTGCATCACGCCGTCGTCGAGCTCGGCGCGGCGGAAGTCCAGCATGTCGAGCGGGTAGTTCTGGCGCACCTGCCAGGGTCGCTCGGAGCCCTGGGCGGGGAGCTCCTTGATCGAGCGCTGGACGTACCCGGAGGCGAGATCGATGAGCGGCCGGCGGATGACGCCCGGCGGATCGGACGCGGGCATGCACTGGCGGTAGCCGTGGGCGGCCATGTGGTTGAGCAGGCGGCACACGTAGTTCGGCCGTGAGGTCGGCCTTCAGCGTCCACGAGGCGTTGGTGTAGCCGATCGTCAGCGCGAAGTTGGGCACGCCGGAGAGCATCATCCCCCGGTAGGCGAGCGTGTCGGGCAGGTGCACGGCGACGCCGTCGACGCTCAGGGAGGTCCCGCCGATCGCCTGCAGCCGCAGGCCGGTGGCAGTCACGATCACGTCGGCTTCGAGCTCGGTGCCGCCGGCGAGCTTCAGCCCGCGCTCGGTGAAGGTCTCGATCCGGTCGGTGACGATCGACGCCGTCCCGGCGTGCAGCGCCCTGAACAGGTCGGCGTCGGGGACGACGCACATGCGCTGATCCCACGGGTCATAGATCGGCGCGAAATGGGTGTCGACGTCGAAGCCCTCGGGCAGCTGTGAGCGCACCCCGCGGCGGATGACCGCCTTGACCAGCCGGGGCCGGCGCCGGCTGAGCTGGTAGCTGAGGGCCATCAAGGCGACGTTCTTCCAGCGCACCAGCTGGTAGGCCAGCATCTCCGGCAGCAGCCGCCGGGCCAGCGTGGCCAGCGGGTCGACGGAGGGCAGCGAGATGACGTAGCTGGGCGAGCGCTGCAGCATCGTCACGTGCCCGGCCGTCCGCGCCATCGCGGGCACGAGCGTGATCGCCGTCGCGCCGCTGCCGATCACCACCACGCGCTTGCCGGCGTAGTCGAGATGTCGCGCCAATGCTGGGGATGGATGACGGAGCCGGCGAAGCGCTCGACGCCTTCGAACGGCGGCGTATAGCCCTCGTCGTAGCGGTAGTAGCCGGTGCACATGAGCAGAAACGAGCAGCGCATCTCGGTCGTCTGCGGTCGGGTGGGATCCGTCGGTGCTCTGGACCTGAACCGTCCACGTGCAGTCGCTGCTGTCGTAGTCGGCCGACACGGCCCGGCGGTTGAAGCGCACCCGCTCCTCGACGCCATACTCGGCGGCCGTCTGGCGGACATAGCGCAGGATCGACGACCCGTCGGCGATCGTCTGGGCGTCCTTCCACGGCGCGAACGCGTACCCGAGCGTCTGCATGTCGGAGTCCGAGCGGATCCCCGGATACCGAAACAGGTCCCACGTGCCGCCGATCGCGTCGCGGGACTCGAGGATCGCGAACGTCCGCTCCGGGCAGTCGCGGCGCAGGTGACAGCCGGCCCCGATCCCCGACAGACCGGCCCCGACGATGAGCACATCGACCTGCTCGACGTCATCGGTACGCATGCGTATCGGCCAGCCTACACAATGGCCGGAGGCGGCCGCCGGCGCCGCTACGATCGACCGCCCGTGCGTTACCCCGTCGAGACCTTCACCGCCGCCGAAGCAGCCGCTGCTGAGCGCGCATTGCACCAACCTCGACCGGCCGGTGTTCGCGCTCGTCGACCTGCCCGAGACGCTGAAGGGAGCGCTGTTCGCCCGGTACTCGCGCTACCCGGGGACGCTGCGGCGGCTGCTGCTCGACGAGTTCTCGTCGGACCTGGCGGCGGCCGACGCGGGCGGAGCTGTGACAACCACGTCGGAGCCCACACGAGCGGAGCAGCTCTACGAGCGGATCTTCCTCGGCTACGGCGACGACTCCGTCGCCCAGCTCGGCGGAGCGCACATCGCCTGCGAGTGGGTCTCCAACATCCTCACCAAGATCCTCCAGCGCCCGCGGCTGGCCGCCTACCTGGAGCAGTCGACGCGGTACATCGCCTATGACGCCGCCGCTGCCGGACGGCGGCTACCGGTACTACCGCGACCCGGAGCTCGGCCCGGCGTACGCGGCGGCCATGGACGAGCTGTTCGGCATCTACGCCGCCGCGATCCCGGTCGTCAGCGCCTGGGCCGAGGGCGAGTACCCGCGCGCAGACGACGAGCCGGCCGCCGCTCACGCGCGGGCGATCAAGGCCAAGGCGCTCGACCTCCTGCGCGGCCTGCTGCCCGCCAGCTCGCTGTCGCACATGGGCATCTACGCCAGCGGCCAGACCTACGAGCAGCTGATCCTCCACCTGCTGGCCCACCCCCTGCCCGAAGCCCGGCGCTATGGAACGATGATCCTGCAGGAAGTGCAGGCGGTCATGCCGAGCTTCGTCGCCCGGGTCACACGTCCAGATCGCGGCGGGGAGTGGATCTCCTATCTGGAATCACGCGCACGCGCGGGACAGCGCTGGGCCGAGCGGCTCGGGCTGGATGCGAGCGCAACCGACACGGGCCCGTCGGTCCGCCTCACCCACGTCGACGGCGACGAGGATGACCTGCTGTGCGCGCTGATCTTCGAGTCCACGACCGCCCCCGAGGACGCGACCCGCCGTGCGGTCCAGTCCCTCAGCGACGACGAGCGGGCAGCGATGCTGGCGAACCTCGTCGGCGAGCGCGGCCAACCGGCGCCACCGCCCGGGCCGGGGCTTCGAGGCCGTGCGCTATCGCTTCGAGATCGTGGCCGACTACGGCGCCTTCCGTGATCTGCAGCGCCACCGGATGCTGACCGTCCAGTGGCAGGCGCTGACCCCCGACCTCGGCGCCGACGTGCCCGAGCAGGTGCAGCTCGCCGGCGCCGGCGAGCCGTACCGGCGCGCGCTCGAGCTGTCGCGGCGCGAGTACGAGCGCCTCGGCGACGCCGGCCTGGGTGGGGCCGCGCCGTATGCCCTGTGCCTCGGCTACCGGATGCGCTTCGTGCTCGATCTCAACGCCCGCGAGGCGATGCAGCTGATCGAGCTGCGCTCGGGCCGCGAGGGCCATCCCTCCTATCGAGCGGTCGCGCACGAGATGCACGCCCAGATCGCCGCCGTGCACCCGGCGGTGGCCGGCGCGATGCGCCACGTCGACGTCGAGACCGAGCCGCGGCTGGAGCGAATCCTGTCCGAGATGCGCACCCAGGCCCGGTCCTAGCCGCTTTTCTCCGCCTCGCGCTGGCGCAACTCGATCCGCCGGATCTTGCCGGTCAGGGTCTTGGGCAGGTCCGGCACGAACTCGACGAGGCGCGGGTAGGCGTACGCCGACAGGTGCTCGCGGACATACGCCTTGATCTCATCGCCCAGGGCGTCGCTCGGCTCGTGACCGGCGGCGAGCACGACGAACGCCTTGACGACGGTGCCGCGGCGCTCGTCCGCGACCCCGACCGCGGCCGCCTCGGCGACGGCGGGATGCTCCAGACACGCCGACTCGACCTCAAACGGCCCGATCCGATAGCCGGCGGAGATGATCACGTCGTCGGCGCGCCCCTCATACCAGTAGTACCCGTCCTCGTCGGTGCTGGCCGCGTCCTTGGTATGAAACCAGTCGCCCCCGAACGTCTCCTCGGTGTCCTCGGGTGGCCGGTTCCAGTAGCCGAGCGGGTAGTGCGGGTTGGTGCGTGCCCGCAGGCAGATCTCGCCCCGCTCGCCCTGGGCGACGGGGCGCTCGTCCTCGTCGAGGATCGCCACCTCCCAGCCGGGCATCGGCCTGCCCATCGACCCCTCGCGGACCTCCATGAACGGGAAGTTGGCGCACAGCGGATAGGACTCGGTGAGGCCGTAGAAGTCGAGCACGGTGACGCCGTACTGCTCCCGAACCCACCGGATCGCCTCCGGGTTGAGCGGCTCTCCGGCCGAGCAGACGATCCGGAACTTCTGCGGATAGCGGCTGCCGGCGTCCTCGATCGACATCATCGAGCGGATCGCCGTCGGCGTTCCAAACACGTTGGTGACCTCGTGGCGAGAGAGGAAGTCCAGCTGCTTGGCCGGGTCGAAGCCGCCCTCGCGCTGATAGACCGCCTGCACGGCGCCGTAGCGCCACGGTCCGAGCAGGGGCGCGATCCCCGCCGCCCACGCCCACTCGCCCATGCCGTGAAACAGCTCTCCGTCCTGTACGTCGTGGCAGTAGACGAACTCCTCGTGGCCGAGGATGTAGCGGTGGGCGTGCAGGATCCCCTTGGCCAGCCCCGTTGTGCCCGACGAGTAGTACAGCTGGGCCGGGTCCTCAGCCGCCGTGTCAACGGTGTCAAACGACGTCGAGCCCTTGCTCAGCAGGGCGTCGTCGAGGATCAGCACGTGCTCCACCAGCCCGCGCTCCATCCGGTCGGCGTTGGCCTGGTTGGTGACCAGTACCTTGGCCTGGGAGTCGGTCAGGCGGTGGCGGATGCCATCATCGCCGTACAGCACCGACATCGACAGCAGGATCGCCCCCGTCTTCCAGGTGCCGAAGAAGGCCGCGGCCGTCTCGGGCGTCGGCGGCAGCAGCATCGCCACCCGGTCGCCGGCTTCGACCCCGTACGCCGTCAGCACGTTGGCGAAGCGGTTGGCGATGTCCTGCAGCTCGCCCCACGTCACGCGGCGGACGTTGCCCTGCGGATCCTCGTGGATCATCGCCAGCTTCTCGCGCGGGTGCTTGTCGCACACGTCGGTGGCGATGTTGTAGCGCTCGGGCACGTCCCAGTGATGCTCGGCGCAGGCCTGTTCGTAGGAGGTGATGGAGCTCATGCGCCCATCATTACCGATGCGCCGAGCCGATGCGCGGCCTGCAGGATCATCAACCGGACGACCGAAAGCCGACGTGGCGGCGGGTCCCCCGCCGGTTCGGGTATCACTCGCTGCGTGGCCGTTCATGGCCGGACCTGTTCTTCCGTGATCATTCTGCGCCCCTCAACTGCGGACTGTCGGATCGAAGCCGACCCGTGTTCGACTGAATCAGCGGCGCGGATGGACGCGCACTAGGTACGCTTCGTCAAGTTTCATGAACCTGGCACTCGGCGCACTGGTCGGGATCGTCCTCGTCGCCGCCGTCCTGGCGGCCTGGCGCACGACCCGTACCCCGCGCCGTTCGCGCACGCCGGAGGCGCTGGGGATGCAGTCGGCGCTCCATGCGGCCACGGCGACCCTGCCCCACCTGCGCGGCGGGCTGACGATGCGCTCGGCGGCGCGCGCCGTCCCCCACCTGCGCGCGCTCACCGGCGCGGCCGCGATCGCGCTTGCCGACACCCGGGCGGTCCTGGCGATCGAGGGCGAGGGCCGCGAGCAGGTGCGCCCCGGCGACCTGCTCTCTCGCCTGCTGGCGAGCACACCGGACGACCGCATGCACATCGTCCCGCGCCTGGTGTCCTCAGACCCCACCTGCCCGCTGCACGCCGCGGTGCTGGCGCCGCTGACGGTGCAGGGCCGTCGCGTGGGAACGCTGATCACGTTCTACCGTTCCGAGGGCCGGCCCAGCCACGACGAGCTGCGCGTCGTCGCCGAGGCGGCCAGCCTCGTCTCCGCCCAGATCGAGCTCTCGGTCCTGCCCGAGCAGGAGGAGCGCCTCGCCCAGGCCGAGCTGCGGGCGCTGCGCGCGCAGATCTCCCCCCATTTCATCTACAACGCGCTGGCCGCCGTGGCCGGCAACATCCACGCCCGGCCGGAGCAGGCACGTGAGCAGCTGATCGACTTCGCCGAGTTCACGCGCTACCTGTTCCGCGACGGGCGCTCGTACGTGACGCTCGCCGAGGAGCTGGAGCACGTCGAGCGCTACCTGCGTCTCGAGCAGGCCCGCTTCCCTGACAGCCTCGACGTGATGATGCGGATCGAGCCCGTCTGCCGGTCGGCGGTGGTGCCGGCCCTCTCGGTCCAGCCGCTCGTGGAGAACGCCGTGCGCCATGGCGTGCTCGAGCGCCGGCGCGACGGCGCCGGGCAGATCACCATCGAGGCGCGGGTCGTCGGGGCCGACGTCGAGCTGCGCGTGTGCGATGACGGCTCGGGAATCGACCCCGACAAGGTCGACGGCCTGCTCGCCGGGACGGGCGGCGGGATCGGCCTGGCCAACGTCGACGCCCGCCTGCGCGCGACCTTCGGCGAGCCCTATGCGTTGCGGATCGAGTCCGAGCCGGGGCGGGGCACGATCGCGATCATGACCGTGCCCAACCTGACCGGGGAGCGTCCCCCCGTGGCACACCGAGGCGCGCTGAGCTTCGGATGAGCAGCGATCAGCTGACGATCCTCGCCGTCGACGACGAGCCAACCCAGCTGGCCGACCTGGCCCGGCTGCTGCGCGGCGCGCCCGCGGTGCGCGAGGTGGAGTGCGCCGGCGACGGTCACGACGCGCTCGTCATGGCCTCCGCTCAGGTCTATGACGCGATCTTTCTCGACGTGCGGATGCCCGACCTCGACGGGCTCGAGCTCGCCCGGGTGCTGCGCCGCTTCGCGGTCGTCCCGCAGCTGGTGTTCGTCTCGGCCTACGAGAACGCGGCGGTCGACGCGTTCGAGCTGCACGCGCTGGACTACCTGCGCAAGCCGGTGGCGCGGGCTCGCGTCGAGGAGGCCGTCGAACGGGTGGCGGACGCGATCGAGTCCGCGTACCCCGGCACGGGCGAGCGGAGCATCCGCCATGACGGTCGCGACGGGCACCGCGCCGACGAGGAGATGATCGCCGTGGCCAACCTCCACGGCGGAACCACCCGGCTGCTGGCCCGGTCATCGATCTACTACGTGCAGTCCTACGGCGACTTCGTGCGCGTCGTGACCGCCGACGGTCGCTACCTGTTGCGCTCGACCCTGGCCGAGATCGAGGAGCGCTGGGAACCGCATGGCTTCTTCCGCGTTCACCGCCAGTACGTCGCCAACCTGCGAAACGCCGTCGAGCTGCGGCCTCAGCTCGGGGGCACGGCCGAGCTGGCGTTCGCCGGCGACCAGGTGATCCCGGTCGCCCGTCGCCATGCCGGCGAGCTCGGCCGGCGCCTGAGTGTGTGAGCGGCACCCGTGGCTCACCGCGGTGAGCCACGGGCCTGGGCGGGCTACTCCTCGGCCTTCTGCTCCTCCTTGATCTTGCCCTCCAGCTGCGACATCACGTCCGGATCGCGCAACGTCGTCACGTCGCCCAGAGCCTTGCCGTCGGCGATGTCGCGCAGCAGCCGGCGCATGATCTTGCCGCTGCGCGTCTTGGGCAGGTCGTCGGCCCAGATGATCCGCTTGGGCCGTGCGAACTTGCCGATCCGATCGGCGACCTTGGCGCGGATCTCCTCCACCAAATCGTCGGTGCCGGCGAGGTCGCCCTCGAGCGTGACGAACGCGCAGATCGCCTGGCCCGAGTCCTCGTCGACCTGGCCGATCACCGCGGCTTCGGCGACCTTGCCGTGGGAGACGATCGCCGACTCGACCTCGGCGGTCGACAGACGGTGGCCGGAGACGTTGACGACATCATCGATGCGGCCGATGATCCAGAAGTACCCGTCCTTGTCCTTGCGCGCCGCGTCCCCGACGAGGTACGTCTCCTTGCCGAACTTGGAGAAGTAGGTCTCGACGAAGCGGTCGTCCTCCTTGTAGAGCGTACGCAGCATCGACGGCCACGGGCGCTGGAGTACGAGCAGACCCTGACCTTCGTCGAGCGGTTCGCCGTCGCGTTCATCGACGACATCGGCGCTGACCCCCGGATAGGGCCGGGTCGCCGAACCGGGCTTGGTGGCCACGATGCCGGGCAGCGGCGTGATCATGATCGCACCCGTCTCGGTCTGCCACCACGTGTCGACGATCGGACAGCGCTCGCCGCCGATCACCTTGTAGTACCAGAGCCACGCCTTGGGGTTGATCGGCTCGCCGACCGAGCCCAGCAGCCGCAACGAGCTGAGGTCGAACTTGTCGATGTGGTCGGTGCCCCACTTCATGAAGGCGCGGATCGCCGTCGGGGCGCAGTACAGGATCGTCGCCTTGTACTTCTCGACGATCTCCCACCAGATTCCCTTGTGGGGATAATCGGGAGCGCCCTCCCACATCACCGAGCTGGCTCCATTGCAGAGCGGGCCGTAGATGATGTACGAGTGCCCGGTGATCCAGCCGACGTCGGCCGCGCACCAGTACACGTCGTTCTCGACATCGATGTCGAACACGTTGCGGTGGGTTGAGCTGACGCCCGTCAGGTAGCCGCCGGTGGTGTGCAGCACGCCCTTCGGTTTGGCGGTCGAGCCGCTCGTGTAGAGCACGAACAGCGGGTGCTCGGCGTCGAGCTCCTCGGCCGGGCACTCGCCGTCGGCGGCGTCGCAGATCTCGTGGTACCAGACATCGCGCCCGTCCTGCATCTCGCACTCGGCGTCGGTCGACTTGACGACCACGATGTTCTTCAGCGTGTCGAGGCCCTCCATCGCTTTGTCGACCTGCTGCTTGATCGGCGCGGTCTTGCCCTTGCGCCGAGCCCCGTCGACGGTGATCAGCGCCTTGGCCTCGGAGAACTCCATCCGCTCGCGGACCGAGTCGGCCGAGAAGCCGCCGAACACGACGTTGTGGACCGCCCCGATGCGTGCACAGGCGAGCATCGCGATCGCGACCTCGGGAATCATCGGAAGGAAGATCCCGACGATGTCGCCCTTCTCGATACCGAGGTCCTTCAGCGCGTTGGCCAGCTTCTGGGTGTCACGGTGCAGGTCGGCGTAGGTGATCTCCTTGGACTCCCCCTCCTCGCCGTGCCAGTAGTAGGCGACGCGGTCGCCGTTGCCTGCCTCGACGTGGCGGTCGAGACAGTTGTAGGAGGCGTTGATCTTGCCGTCCTTGAACCACTTGTAGAACGGCGGATTGGAGTCGTCGACGTCTTCGCTCGGCTCCTTGAACCAGTGCAGCTCCTTGGCCTGCTTGACCCACCAGCCCTTCCAGTCTGCCTCGGCCTCCTCATACACCTTCGGGTCCGACAGCCGGGCGTGCTCCGTGAAGGACTCCGGCGGCTCGAACTTCTCGATGTCGAGCATCTCCTCGAGTTGCTGCTCGAGGTTCTGGTCGCTGGCCGGGGTCGATGCCGTGTCTGCCATGAAAGCCTCTCTCCTTCGCTCTGAGCCTCAGCTGCGGGCGCCGGTGAAAGCCGGCGCCCGCAGCGGTCTCCCTATTTCTACCCGAGTCCCCCCCTCAGCGGTCAGGGATTTACGTCGTCAGCGGCTGAGCGGGAAGACGGGCAGCACGGTCCGCTTCCAGGTCGAGTTGATGACCGCGGCAAACGACACGTACCACGCGACGATCGCCGTGGCCAGCCCGATGTACCCACCGAGCTTGATCGTGCCGTTGGTGACGTTCGTCGTCCCGGCCAAGGCGGAGTTGCCGATGCCGAGGACGATGAACGTGATCGCCAGCAACAGGAACACGGCCGCGACCCCGCCCGTCGTCCGCAGCGAGGCGATGAACATGTAGGCGGTGAAGATCCCCCACATCCAGAGGTACAGGCCGAGACCGCTGAACAACTCGGTCTTCGCCACGTCTCCGGCGGATTTGACGACGAAGTAGTACGAGATCCAGAACGTTCCGAACGAGCAGAACGCGACAGCGCCGAACGTGTTGCCGGTACGGAACTCCCAGATACCCGCCAGGAACTGAGCGATCCCGCCATAGGCGAGCGCCAGCGCCGCGATCAACGGCAACAGGCCGCCTCCGACGAGGTTCTTGTCGCCGACCAGGCCGGCATTGACCAAGCTGAGCACGAACGTGGTACCCGCGAATGCGGCCAGCCCGAGCGGGCCGGGATCGGCGGGGGACCAACCGCCCCTGCCCTCCGTCGGGTCTGTGGCGGGCGCAACATCGGCCTCGCGCGGCAAGCGATTTGCTTCCATCGTCTCTCCTCCTGAGTGTGGTTGACGAGTGCAGCGGCAGACTCGTCGCGTCGGGGGCCCTGAGGCAAGCGCGGATCGCCGAGCGGTCGTCGCGGCCCGGTGAGCGGCCCTCACGGCCGCTGAGCGGCTGCCGTCCGCAGTACGCCGTTAAGTTGACCAACGCTGCGGGCGCCCGCGGCGGCCACCCGCGGAGCTGTCAGCGCCGGCGCTTGCGCTTGCGCTTGGGGGTCCCCGCGCGGGTGCGGGGATCAGGCGTCGCCGGGCCCGAGGGGGCCTCGTCGACGTCGGGGCTGCTTGCGGTCTCCGCCGCCGGCGCCGGCCGGGCGCGGCCGGCCAGCCAGCCCGCCAGCCCGCCGGGCGCCCGGCCGCCCGCCGGGGTGCCGCCGCCGTTTCGACCGCGGGCGCCTGCGCTGCCGCGTCCCGGCGCCGGGCGCGCGGCGCCGCCGCCCCGGGCGGCCACCCGCTGGGCGCGCAGTTCGGCACCTGACGGCAACACCTCGGCGCGACCCGTGCGCCATGCCGCGGGGATCCCCGTCGGCCAGCGGCCGGAGATCAGATACCCCATGGCGACCAGCCAGAACAGCTGCACGACCGGGATCTGCGTGATCTGGAACAGCACGAGCGCACCGGCGAACATGCCGAGATAGCCCATGAACTTCGTCAGCAGGCCGACGCGCATCGCCTGCATGCAGACGAGCACGAACGACACGGCGACGATCAGGGCGGCGAGCTGGCCCGCGAGCTGGAGAACGAGCAGGCCGGCGCCGCTGGTCAGATGCGTGGCCTGGTCATAGGTCTGTGATCCGGTCGTGGCGAACTGGTGCACCTTGACGGCCACGATCACCGCGTAGATGACCCCGGCGAGCGCCGACAGGCCGCCGCCGACGATCGCGAGCCAGCGGATGAAGGGCCGGACCTCCGCGTTGCGCGCTTTCGTGGCCCGATATAGGAACACGAGCGTCCAGGCAATGCCGATCGAGGCGACCGCGTTGATGATCGCCGCGATCAGGTCCAGCGGGAAGCGCTTGTTGGCCGTGAGCAGGTCCTGAGTCAGCTCGTCGACCGACGTGTGGGGGCCACCGAGCTGGATCACCGAGGCGACGATCAGCAGCACGCCCGCGAGCAATCGCCACGGCCGCCTGGCGGTTGCGCACGCGGCTCTCGTACAGCAGTTGGTCCTCGGGGCTCATCGGCCGCTCAATGCTAGTCGGCCAGGCCGGACTTAGACTGCGGGCGTGCCGAGCCCGACGGTCTGTCCTGCCTGCGGCGGCCCGCTGGCGTCGTGGCGCGAGGCGCGTTCCGAGCCGGCACCCCACGCCTCCATGCTCTCGCCCGCCCGCTGCTGACCGCTTCGACGCCCAGCGGCTGAGGCTGCTCGGACGCCTGGCCGCACCCGGCGCGCGGATACTCGACGCCGGCGCCGGACAGGGCCGATTCGTCGCCGCCGCCCGGGCGGCCTCTGGCACGTGCTCGAGCATCTGGAGCGTCCGGCCGCGGCGCTCGCACGGATCGCGCACCGGGTGGCGCCCGGCGGTGGGCTGCTGCTCGGCGTGCCCAACCTCGACAGCTGGCAGGCGCGGCTGGGCGGGGGGCGCTGGTTTCATCTCGACGTGCCACGCCACCGCACCCATTTCACCGTCGCGGGGGTGTCCTACCTCTACAACCTGCTCAAGCGAAACGCGCCGCCGACCCCCCGCGACCTGGCGATCACCGTCGCCGCGGTCGGCCTCGCGCCGGTGGCGGGGCTGGCCGAGCTGCTGGCCGGGTGGGCGGGGCACGGCGGCACGATCGCGGTGCTGGCCCGGCGCCGCTGACGGTCACCGCCGCGAGGTGGCTACCATGGGGCCCATGGAAGGAAGTGGATTCGGTGGCATGTTCGGTGACCCCGACGACCTGCAGCGCCGGCTCGGCGAGTTCGCCGAGCAGATGCAGGGCGCTCAGCGTCTCGCGTGGGCCGACAACGCGATCAAGCTGGCCGTCGATCTGACGATGGCAGCGATCAATCGCGTCAACATCCAGGGGACGACCGAGCAGCAGACCGAGCAGTTGCGCTCGGTGATGGCCGTCGTCTTCCCCGAGGCCGTCACGCTCGTGCGCGAAGCGCGCGAGGGCCTGCAGTAAACCCGAGCGGCTCGACGCCATGCGCTTCGTATCGCGGACCGTCGCTGCGCTGGTCGTCGTCATCCTGGCAGTGGGATGCGGCGGCAGCTCAGGGAGCGGGCAGACCACAGCCACGGGCACCGGTACGGGCTCGCTGACCTCGACCGGCTCGACGTCGTCGACGACGACCCCGACGACTCAGACCAGGACGGCCACCGTAACGGCCGGCCAGACGCCATCATCGAGCTCGACGACGACCAGTTCGTCCTCGGGGAGCAGCGGCGGCTCGGCGGTGTCGTCCTCGAGCACCACGACCTCGTCGTCGAGCTCGGGCTGCGGACAGGATTGCGCGCCCAGCGGGACGCCCTCGGCGGCCGGCACGTCCAAGCCGGTGAGCGGCAAGTGCCCGGCCGGGTCGGCCTACGTCCCGCCGCAGGACGGCGGTCCCGCGCTGTGTGTCAAGCAGGATCTCGGCACCAGCACCACCACGACGACGAAGTGACCGCCGGGCTCAGGCTGCGCTGAGCGCGGCCAGCACCAGCTCGTCGTGTTCGCCGGGCTTGACCTTGCGGAAGATGTCCGTGATCGTCTGATCGGGCGAGATCACGAACGTCGTGCGTTCGTTGCCCATGTACTCGCGGCCGTACATCGACTTCTGGACCCACACCCCGTAGGCCTCGGCGACCGCGTGGTCCTCGTCGCCCAGCAGCGGGAACGCAAGGTCGTACTTCGCGTCGAACTTGGCGATCTTCTTCGGCGCGTCCGGGGAGACGCCGAGCACGACCGCATCGGCTGACTCGTAGTCGGCGCGGTGGTCGCGGACCCCGCACGCCTGGGTCGTGCACCCCGGCGTGTCCGCCTTGGGATAGAAGTAGAGGACCACGTTGTGGCCCTTGAAGGCCGACAGGGTGACGGGGTTGCCCTCCTGGTCGGGCAGGGTGAAATCGGGCGCGCGATCGCCGGGTGAGAGAGCCATGGCCGGGATCCTATTTCAACAGCCGAGACAGCCGCCGGTCCTTGAGGAGCTTGCCCTCCGTCTGGCACGTCGGGCAGTAGCACATCACGTAGTCCTCGTAGAAGACCGCCTCGAGCTCGTCTCCGCAGCGCGGGCACGGCTCGCCGTTGCGGCGATGGACCGAGAGCGGCATCGGCAGCTTGTCGGGGATCGGAATGGTGACGTGCTGCTCGTAGTACTCGAGCGCGCCGCCCAGGCAGGCGACCATCGCCGTGCGCAGCCGGTCGGCCTCGTCGTCGGACAGATCGGTGCCGCGCTTGAATGGCGAGAGCTTGGCGGCATGAAGGATCTCGTCGACCCACGAGCGGCCGATGCCGGCGATCACTCGCTGGTCGCGCAGCAGCCCGTGCAGGGGCCGGGCGACGTCGAGCAGCGGCTTGAGCGGCGGCGGGTCCGGATAGGCCTCGGGACCCATCGTCGAGAGCTGCTCGTCCTGCGGCAGACCCTCGGAGGTGTACAGCTTGACCCAGGCGGCCTGCTTGGTGCCGAACTCGCGCAGCCGCAGCTCGCGACCGTCGTCGAGGCGCACCAGGACCCGCGAGGTGCGGTCGCGCAGCGACGCCCGGGTGTCGAACAGCTGCAGGCGCCCGGCCGACATGAGGTGGATCAGGAGGTGCAGGTCGCCCTCGATCGCCATGTCGAACAGCTTGCCGTGGCGGCTGATCCGAGTCAGGGCCCGGCCCTCGACGCTGTGCAGCGGCGGGTCGAAGGTGCGCAGCGCGTTGATCCCCGGCGTGAGCACGGATTCGACGCGCGCGCCGGCGGTGGCGGCGCCGATCAGACGGGCGGTGATTTCGACCTCGGGTAGCTCCGGCATCGCCCCCTTGAGATTACTCAGCGCAGCCGACCTCGGGTCGAATGAAATTGCTGGTCGCGAGGCCGAATTTCACCCAACCTCAGAGCACGCTCTCAGGCGACCGTGGGGCAATCATTCGGGGGCCTTCAGGATTGCTTTACGCGCCGGTTGAAGACTGACTGCCATGAGCGACCTACTTGCAATCTTCGGACCGACTGACACCCCGTCTGACTCGGACCTGCTGACCGAGATCGAGCGCCTGCACCCCACCCGCGTCACCGTGCTGATCGCTGACGCCGACGCCGACTGGACCTCCAACGAGAGCCCAGCGCCGGGAGCGCTCCGCGACCGGCTGGCGGCCCTGATGGCCCTGGTCGAGCGCCGCACCGGCGCCACCGTGATCGGGACCGCAGGCGACCGGGACCAACTCCTGGGCTGGCGGTTTGACCGCGAGCTCTCGACCCGGATTCCCGTCGCGGCCTGAGGCTTCAGCCCACCGGCCGGACGACCCCCCACGGCGGCTGCCGATGCCCTCCGGTGGCCGCCGCGGGTCGTTCCCGCCAACGGCGGCCGCGGCCGGACGCCCCGGTGATCGGCGCGGCAAGCCGGCATGCGCCACAGGCACCGGCGCGGCGCTAGGCTGCCGCCACCATGCCCGTCACCCTCGCTCCGGACGACGTCGTCGAGACCCATAGGCAGGGCGCCGACAACGAGCGTGAGCCGCTGCTCGTGCTGGAGCCGCTGCGCGAGTTCCTGGCCACCCACGGCCTCGAGGCCCCGGCCGACCTCAGCGCTGAGCCGGTCGGCGACGGGCATTCCAACGTCACCTTCATCCTGTCGACCGGCGTCGTCCTGCGCCGCCCGCCGCGCGGGCCGCTACCGCCCAGCGCCCACGACGTGCTCCGCGAGGCACGCCTGCTCACCGCGCTGGAGCCGACAGTCGTGCGGACGCCGCGGATCCTGGCCGTCGGCGACGACGAGGCGGTGATCGGAGCCCCGTTCTACGTGATGGAGCGGGTCCGCGGCGAGGTCGTCACCGACCAGGTGCCGTCCGCCCTGGACAACCCCGAGCAACGCGGCCGCATCGCCGGCGAACTGCTGGACTCGCTCGTCGAGCTGCACGGGGTCGATTGGACCGGCATCGGCCTGGAGGGATTCGGCAAGCCCACCGGCTATCTCGAACGTCAGCTGCGGCGCTTCACCGGACTGTGGGATCACAACCAGACCCGCGAGATTCCCGAGGTGGCGGAGGTCGGCGAGTGGCTCGCCGCCAACCGCCCGGAGTCCGGCCCCGCGACCATCGTTCACGGCGACTACCGGCTCGGCAACGTGATGATGGCGCCGCAGGCCCCGGCGCGGCTGGTGTCCATCTTCGACTGGGAGATGGCGGCGATCGGCGACCCGCTCGCGGACGTCGGCTACATGATGATCCACTGGGCGGAGTCCGGCGACCCGGAGACCAAGTTCAACCTCCAGGCCGTGACCGACCGCCCCGGCTTCCCCAGCCGGCGCGAGATGGTCGCCGGCTACGAGCAGCGCTCGGGACGCTCGATCCAGTCGCTCGACTGGTACGTCACGCTCGCGCTGTGGAAGGCGGTCGTGTTCATGGAGGGCAACTACAAGCGGGCGATCAGCGGCAGCACCGACGACCCGTACCTGAAGACCTTCGGCGAGGGTGTGGTCGAGCTCGCCCAGCGGGCGCTGACCGTCACCCGCAATGGCTTCGAGCTGCGGTGAAGCGCCGGCGACGCCTGTCGCTCGGGCTGCTGTCGGCGGTGCTGCTGGCGGCGGCCGTGCTCGGAGGCTGCGGCTCGACCGCGCTGACCGATACCCAGCTGCGCAGCCGCGCCGGGCGCATCTGCGCACTGGCCACCCGGCGCACGAATCGCATCGCCACGCCCACAATGCCCACGCAGGAGGCCTCGTTCATCAACCGTGGGATCGCCGCGCTGGCGCCCGAGGTGACCGCTCTGCGGCGGCTGCGCGCCCCCGGCGACATTGCCGATGACTACGGCGACGTTGTGGAGGCCACGGCCGCCGAGTTGACCGCACTGCGCTCGACGCTCAAGGGACTGAAGGCCGGCAACGACCCGGTCGTGGCGATCAAGACGCTCCAGCAGCAGCTGGCGCCCGCCGAGTTCAAGGCGGGCATCGCCTGGAGCGCGCTCGGGCTGCCGGCCTGCCGGGGCGGCTGAGCGCCCCGGCAGACAGACGGCTCGTGATGCCTACAGGCCGTTGACGGCCCGGTTGGCGGCGCCGATCACGACCTTGGGGATCGGCGCGAAGTCCAGCGCGGCGCCGAAGTGCTGCCCGGTCGTCAAGGCGTACTTGATGAACTGTTTGAGCAGCCCGGCCTGGGAGGCCCCGTGGGGGACGATCGCGTACGTGAACGTGGAGATCGGGTAGGCGATCTTCGCGCTCCTGGGCGGGTTGACGATGTGCAGCTCGTTGTTGCCCGGCACGTGCTTCACCGTCTGTGCCGCGCTCTCGATGTTCTTCAGGTTCGGGTACTCGTACTTGCCGGCGGCGTTCTTGATCGCCACCGCCGGGATCTGATGGGCGATCAGGTAGGAGACCGCGATGTAGGCGATACCGCCATTGGTCGACTGAAGCGCCGCCGTCACGCCCGAGTTGCCCTTCTGGCCGACGCCGGTCGGGAACGACACCGATGTCGAGTAGTTGACCTTGCTCTTCCAGGTCGAGCTCGCGTCGGTCAGGTAGTTGGTGAACGCGTACGTATCGCCCGACCCGTCGCTGCGGTAGATCGGGGTGATCTTCAGGTTGGGCAGGTTGACGCCCGTGTTGCTGGCCTTGATCGCAGGGTCGTTCCAGTTCGTGATCTGGCCGAGATAGATCTTGGCCAACACCGGGCCCGTCAGATGGAGCTTGCGGACACCGCTGACGTTGAAGCCGACGCCGGTTGCAGACAGCGCCCACGGGATCTGGACGCAGTTGTTGCAGGCCGAGGCCTGCGTGGGGTTCAGCGGGGCGTCAGAGGCGCCGAAGTCGACCAGCCGCTGCGAGATGTCCGTGATCCCGGTGCCGGAACCGACGGCCTGGTAGTTGACGGTGTTCCCGGTCTTGTTCGCAAATGCCGACGCCCATTCCGCCTCGAGCGGTGCGACCAGCGTCGAGCCGGCCCCGTTGAGCGTCCCTGCGGCCAGTGCCGCTGGGGTGAAGCCCGTCATCGTGCCGATCGCCATCACGGCGACGGTGAGTCGCGATCAGCTTCCTTCGTCTGAAGGCAAAGCCTTTCAAGTGAGGCCCTTTCGCTAGGAGACAGTGGCGCTCGGCGGGCCGGCCGACCTTCCGAGCAGCGTTAGCATGGGCCTCCCGCTGGGCCTGCTTGTTGCCACGGAGTTATCAGCTTTTGTCGATCTTGTGACGACGTCTGTGGGCAGGGGTTGGCGTGCTCTAGGCTGCCCGCGCGATGTCCATTCGGACGACCAGGTCTTCGCGCGGCGCGGCTCGCGCGTTGCGCTCGTTGGTGCCCTCGTCCGAACGGAGCGTCGGCGACGCGGTCCTGCGCGGCTTCTGCGTGCTCGCCGGGTTGGTCGCCGGGCTGATCCTCATCGACGTCGCCTATCAGGTCATCGCGGGCGCCCAGCCGTCGATCTCGCGCTTCGGCCTTGGCTTCCTCGGGCATGTCGACGTGGGCGCCGAACTTCGGTCGCTTCGGAGCCGCCGCGATGCTGTACGGGACCGCCGTCACGTCGCTGATCGCACTGCGTCATCGCCACCCCGGTGGCGATCGCGATCGCGCTGTACCTCAGCATGCTCGCGCCCCGCTCGGTCCGGGTCATCGTCGGCCCGCTGGTCGAGATGCTGGCCGCGATCCCCAGCGTGATCCTCGGATTCTGGGGGATCATCATTCTCGCGCCGTTCATGCAGGCCCACATCGAGCCGGCCCTGCACGGCGTGCTCGGCTTCGCCGGCGTGTTCGGGGCTCCGCAGACGACCGGGCTGAGCGTCTTCACCGCCGGCGTGATCCTGACCGTGATGGTCGTACCGATCATCGCCTCCCTCAGCCGCGACCTGTTCCTCACCGTCCCCGGCGAGCTCACCGACGGCGCCGAGGCGCTCGGCGCCACGCGCTGGGAGGTGATTCGCGGCGTCGTCCTGCCGACGCACCTTCTCCGGGGTCAGCGCGGCGGTCATGCTCGGCCTCGGACGAGCGCTCGGCGAGGCGATCGCCGTCGCCAGCGTGATCGGCGCCGGCAACGTCATCCACGGCAACGTGTTCAAGACCGGCAACACCCTCGCCGCCCGGATCGCGCTGGAGATCACCTACGCGGTCTCCAACCTGCAGACCGCGTCGCTCTTCTACCTGGCGCTGATCCTGCTCGCCATCGGCATCGTCACCAACCTGATCGCCCGCGCGATCTCGAGCCGCTTCGATGTCCACCGATCGACTGTCTGAGACGGCGACGTTCGACCCCGCCGGCGCCGCTGAGGCCCTCCGGGCAACCTGCGCCGGCGGCTCGCCGTCAGCCGCGTGGTCCAGAGCCTGGCGACGCTCTCGGCGCTGATCGCGGTGATCGCCCTCGGGCTGGTCGTCTACGCGGTGATCGCACGCGGCGCACCGGCGCTCAGCCTGGACTTCCTGATCAAGGACCCGCCGCCGAGCGGCCCCGGCGGGGGGATCAGATCGGCGATCATCGGCACCGCGCTGATCGTCGCCGTGGCGGCGGCGATCGCCACCCCCATCGGGGTGCTGACCGCCATCTACCTGGTGGAGTTCGCCGGCCCGCGCTCCCGTTCGGGACGCGCGCTGAGGCTGGCGCTCGATCTCATGCAGGGGCTCCCGTCGGTCGTGATCGGGCTGTTCGTCTTCGGTCTGCTCGTCAGGCCCGAACAGGCCGACTCGGGATTCGCCGGATCTGTCGCGCTGGCCATCATCATGCTGCCGCTGATCGCCCGCTCCAGCCAGGAGGTGCTGCTGCTCGTGCCGCGCACCCTGCGCGACGCCGCGGACGCACTGGGCGTCAATCGCTGGCGAGCGATCCTGACCGTCGTCCTGCCCACCGCGCTGAGCGGGATCCTCACCGGCACGATCCTCGCCGTGGCCCGCGCCGCCGGAGAGACGGCGCCGCTGCTGATCGTCGACGGGATCTTCACGACCCGGCTGACGTTTCAGATGTTCGGCCACGCCGTTCCCAATATCCCGGTGTCGATCTTCACCGCCGCCGAGGCGGCCGATCCCACCGGCTTCACCCGCGCTTGGGGCGAGGCGCTGGTGCTGTTGGCCGCTGATCCTGATCGCCAACGTGGGAGCCCGCCTGTTCCTGGCACGTCAGCGCCGGAGGATGGGCCTGTGAGCGCCAGCGACCCCGGTCGGCCGGCCCGGCCCCGCGTCCGCATCCAGGACCGACCGGCGCGCCCCCCGTTCGTGGCGCCGGCCGGGGCCCGCCAACGGCGAGCGCCGGGAGGCGGCGCGGGCGGCCGTGTTCGACATCCGCGACATGTCGGTCCGCTACGGCGACAAGCGGGCGCTCGACTGGACGACGATGAAGATCTACCGCAACCTCGTGACCGCCGTGATCGGACCGTCGGGGTGCGGCAAGTCGACCTTCATCCGCAGCCTGAACCGGATGAACGACTCGATACCGGGCTTCTCCCTCGGGGGCCAGGTCCTGTACCACGGCCATGACGTGTACGCGCGGGCGACCAACCGGGTCGAGGTGCGCCGGCGGATCGGGATGGTGTTTCAGAAGCCCAACCCGTTTCCCAAGTCGATCTACGACAACGTCGCCTGGGCACCGCGCAACCTCGGCCTCAAGGCCGACCTCGACGACCGCGTCGAGCGGGCCCTGCGCAGCGCCGCCCTGTGGGACGAGGTCAAGGACCGGCTGAAGGCTGAGCGCGCTCAGCCTCTCCGGCGGCCAGCAGCAGCGACTGTGCATCGCCCGGGCGGTGGCGGTGGAGCCCGACGTGCTGCTGCTCGACGAGCCGGCCTCGGCGCTGGACCCGATCGCCACCGCCTCGATCGAGGAGCTGATGCACAACCTCAAGCACCGCTACACGATCGTGATCGTCACCCACAACATGCAGCAGGCCGCCCGGGTGGCCGACCGCACCGCGTTCTTCTCGCTGGACGCCCAGGAGCGGGTGGGCACGCTGATCGAGTACGACGACACCGACACGATCTTCTCCCGGCCGGCCGACTCGCGCACGCGCGACTACGTGACCGGCCAGTTCGGCTGATCGCCTGGGCTGACGGGGCTGCCGGCCTCGGTCGACCCAGGGCAGCGACCGGACACTACGCGCCGGAGATCGTCGCTGAGGCGACCTGCGCGAGCAGCGGCTGGCCGCACTGCCAGCAGTACGACGCCCCGGTGCTGTGCGGCGAACCACAGGAGGGGCACACCCCGGCAGTGCCCGTCTCCTCGAGGCGCAGGATCCGCTCCACCTCGGCCAGCTCGGCGTCGACCTCCTGGAGCGCGGCGGCGCGCTTGACGATCACGTCGACGCGGATCTCGTCGCGCACCGCCATCTCGTACACCAGGCCCCCCAGGTCCCACTGCAGCTCGGCCACGCGGGAGGTCAGCTGGTCGCGCCGGCGCTTGAGGTCGAAGGTGCGCTCGTCGGTGAGCTTCGTCTTGGAGGTCAGCGGGGGCGCGCTCGCCCCGCTCGACGCCGCCTTGTCAGCCTTCCGTTTGCCGAGCGACGCCATCGTCACTGACCGAAGAACGAGCCGTCGAACTTGCCCGTCTTGTTGTACCCGGGCCCGTGGCCGGTCTGCGCCGACGGTGACGGTGGCGGGCGGCAGGGCCTTGTTGCTGGAGCCGAGCACCTTGCTGGCGGCGTTCGAGGCCTTCGCCGCCTGGGCGGCGGTCGGCTTGGAGGCGTTGCTGGCCTTTGACTTGCCCTTGGCGCTCTTGGACTTCGATGTCTTCTTGGCCGACTTGTTGGTTGCGCTGCGGCGGCCGTCGGCGCGGTGCCCGCTCCTCCGCCGACGGTGACGACGGTGGGCGCGGCTGCCTGCACCGGCCGGGTGTTGACGTTGCCGGCGCTGTTTCGCCCGATCAGGACACCCACGCCCATCGCCAGCAACAGCGTCCCCACCCCGGCCACGATGGTGGTCCCCGCCGAGGCGCGGGGTGCGCGGGGCGACGGCGGCGCGGCGCCGGTTTGCGCGACGACGAGCTCGGCGGACGGCGGGGCACCTGCTGTCCCGCCGGCAGGCAATGAGAAACGGGGTTTGCCCCGGCGCTCTCCACAGGCGACGCAGTAGCGCTGGTCGCTGGAGAGCGAGGTGCCGCAGCTCAGGCACCGGTCGCCGGCCGTCGCTGACACGAGCGGTTGCGTCGTCGGTTCGTCGTTGATCTGGGGCCCGGTCGCCATTGCCGGCAGCTAGAGTAAGTCCGGGAGCGCAGTCGGTTGTGACCACCCTGTTATGGGCGTCGCGAGTTGCACGATCGTCACATGTCACCGCGCCGGGGCGGAGACACTGGGGGGTTCTCATGGACGATCGCTCGAGTCGCTGCGCGGAGTGCGCCCGTCCGCTGGCCCACGACCAGCGCTACTGCCTGCGATGCGGAGCCCGCCGCGGGCCGCTGCCGGCGCGCATCGGGCTGACGATCGGCGAGATCCTCGAGCGCGGGCGCGCCCGGCCGGCTTCGGGCGCCGAGCTGTCGGCGCCCCCGGCCGCGCCCGGACCGCCGCGCGGCGGCGACCACCTCTTGGGGGTGGCTCGCTCGGCGGCGGTGGCGATTCTGCTGATGCTCGCCTTCGGGTGCGTCGTCGGATCGCTGACGACGCCGGGCGGGGTTGCGGCCCTGGCCCACCAGCTGGTGGTCGCGGTCTCGCCCCCGCGGCCCGCCCCCGTGCCGGTCGCGACGGCGTCGACCAGCGGCAGCGGCAACACGAACTCCGGCAGCAGCGGACCGGCGCCGTCGTCAGTAGCGGCCCCGGCGGCCGCTCCGGCGGCTGCCCCCCAGCAGACCGTCACCGTCGGCTCACCCAGCTCCGCGACGAGCGCGACCACGCCGTCAACCAACACGACGCCGACCGGCATCCTCGGACTTCCGCCGATCAAGCACGTGTGGGAGATCGTGCTCTCCGGCCAGGGCTACAACCAGGCGTTCGCCACCAGCACGGGGCACCCGTACCTGTCGAACCGGCTGCGGCGCGAGGGTGAGCTGATCACCAACTACTACGGGGTGGCGCAATCGCCGCTGGCCAACGAGATCGCGCTCATCAGCGGTCAGGGGCCGACACCCCAGACGATCGCCGGCTGTCCGACCTACTCCGCAATCGCTCCCGCCACGGTCGGGCACCTCCAGCAGATCGAGGGCGACGGCTGTCTGTATCCGCAGGCGGCACAGACGCTGGCCGACCAGCTCGCGGCGGCTGGGCTGGGCTGGCGGGCCTACGTGCAGGGCATCGGCGAGAAGGTGCCGAACCAGAGCACCTCGTCGACGACGAGCACCGCCCCCGGGGTCGCGCCGACTCCGGCGACCACCACGGCCCCGGACACCACCACGACCCAGAACCACCACCACGGCCCCGGACACCACCACGACCTCCGAGACCACCACCAGCTCCCCCACCACCTCGAGCACGAGCACCCCCGGTCCCCCGGCCGTGCCGCCCAGCCGGCCCTGCCCGCATCCAGCCTTTGGCGGCGCCGATCCCTATCCGTCGGCATCGGTCGACGCGCCGTACGCCACCTGGCGAAATCCGTTTGTCTACTTCCGATCGGTCCTCATCGGCGGCAAGTGCGCGTCAAGCGACCTCGGGTTGGATCGTCTCGCAACCGACCTGAAGCAGATCAGCACCACACCCGCGTTCTCCTACATCTCCCCCGGCCCGTGCAGCGACGGCTCGGACACGCCGTGCTCGGCGAACGCCCCCGCAGGGCTGACCCCGGCCGATCGGTTCCTCAAGACCGTCGTGCCGGAGATCGAGCGCTCGCCGGCCTACCAGCACGACGGACTGATCGCGATCACCTTCGACGGGGCGCCGGCGTCAGGGCCCCACGCCGATTCCAACAGCTGCTGCGACCAGCCGGTGTTTCCGAACCTGCCCAAGCCGCCGAGCACGACGTCGGCGTCCTCGACGGCCACAGGCACCGCCACGAGTGCGGCACCGATCCCCACGACCCCCACGGTCGGTGCGAGCACGACGACGAGCACGATCAGCACGACCAGCTCATCCTGCACGAGCAGCTCGTCGAGTTCGACGACGGTGTCGACGACCACGCCGAGCACGACGACGACCTCCAGCTCGGGCTGCACACCGTCCATCCCCCTGGCCCCGGGCACCAACCCCGGCGGCGGCCAGGTCGGCCTGTTGCTGATCTCGCCCTACGTCAAGCCCAACTCGCTGGACCAAGTGGACACGTATAACCACTTCTCCCTGCTGAAGTCGATCGAGAACCTGTTCGGCCTCAAGCCGCTCGGCTACGCCCGCGACAGCGCGCTCCCGGTGCTCGACGCGGCGATCTTCAACGCCCCCAAGAAGTAACCCCGCACCGTCGTCGTCACATCTAGTTATCAAGGGGGTCACCAGATGTTCACGGTCCGGGCCCGCCCGCTCGCAAGACTGCTGCGCTGCATCGGTTCATCCGTTCCCACCCTTCAGACCAGGAGATAGCGTGAAGCGCATCTGTCTCGTAGGCGCTGCCATGGCAGCCCTGCTCACCGCCGGTGTCGTCACGGCACCGGCGTTCGCAGCTCCCGCGGCCAAGCAGCCGGCCAGCGTCAAAACGAAGCCGGTCACCAAGCTCCAGCCGGTCAAGACGACGCTGACCTGCACCATCAAGCTCGTCACCCAGATTCCCACCAACGATGTCACCGTCACCCAGGGAGCGGAGTCCGGGACACAGTACGGCCGGGCAGGTTGCGGCAAGCCGTTGTTCTCCGGCGCCGAGGAGAGCTCGTTCCTACAGGACCAGTCGGGCAACCTGTCAGGCAAATATCAGCAGTGGTTCAACGCGGGATCACTCTATGGCGTTTACAAGCTGACCGCCGCGGACACCGGCCCGCCGTCGGCGACCTCGTTCACCAACGCCAGCTACTCCGGCACGATGACCGTCACCAACGGCACGGGGTTCTTCAAGAAGGCCTCCGGCAAGGGGACACTCGCCTGCACCACCACGGACCTCGCGCACTACGCCTGCACCGAGAAGCTCAAGCTCATCCAGCAGGTGCTGACCACGGTGACGTCCAAGAAGCAGAAGTAAGCGCCGGCCGTCCGGAGCCCGCGTCTCGGGCTCCGGACGAACCTACTCAGTCACGCCGGCCGCGGCCGTAGAGCAGCTTCATGAACCCGCGCAACAGCTTCGTCTGGAGCGCCTTGTAGGGGAACATGTACGGCTCGTGGGTGAGCGCCCAACGGGTCACGAGCAGCGACTGCACCTTGGTGTACTTGCGGATCCCGGCCGAGCCGTGGCGGGTGCCGATGCCGCTGGCCTTCCAACCGCCCATCGGCAGGTTGAGCGCGGTGTAGTTGACCTGGGCATCGTTGACGCAGACCACGCCGGCCTGCACCCGCCGCGCCAGTGCCTCGCCGCGGTCGATGTCACCCGTCCAGACCGAGGCCTGGAGGCCGTAATCGGAGTCGTTGGCGAGGCGGACGCCCTCCTCGGCGTTGTCGATCTTCATGATCGGCAGCGTCGGGCCGAAGGTCTCCTCGCGCATGCATTTCATCGAGTGATCGACGTCGACAAGGACGGTCGGCTCGTAGTACCGGCCGTGCTCGGAGTGGCCGTGGCCGCCGGTCAGGACCTTGGCGCCCTTGGCCACCGCGTCGCGCACGTGCTCGTCGACGATGTCCATCTGCGGGGGGAAGATGACCGCGCCGACGTCGACGGTGCCCGCCGCGGTCGGCTCGCCCTGGCGAAGGCCACGGACCGTCTCGGTCACCTTGGCGACGAACTCATCGTAGACGGGCGCCTCGACGTAGCAGCGCTCGACCGAGATGCAGACCTGCCCGGCGTTGTTCATCGACCAGTAGGCCGCCGCGTTGGCCGCGCGCTCGACGTTGGCATCGGCGCAGACGATCATCGGGTCCTTGCCACCGAGCTCCAGGTAGCAGGGGACGAGGGCATCGGCGGCGGCTTTCATGACCATGCGGCCGGTGCGCGTCGAACCGGTGAACATAACGCAGTCGACGTGCGCGATGAGCGCCGCGCCGGTGGAGCCGTCCCCGGTGGCGACCTGGAACACGCCCTCGGGCAGGCCGCACTCACGCATCATCTCGGCCATCAACAGTGCGCTGAGCGGCGTGACCTCGGACGGCTTGAGGATCACCGTGTTGCCCGCCATCATCGCCGGGATGCAATCGCCGAACGCGTTGACGATCGGGAAATTCCACGGGCCGATCACGCCCACCAGGCCCATCGGGGCGTACCGGATCACGAGCTTCTTGCCGGCGACCGTCGGGTTGTCCCATGACGGCACCCGCTCGTCGGCCAGGTAGTCGGCGGCCTCCTTGGCCCAGAACCCCAGCGCCGAGACCGTGTAGCCGAAATCGGTCAGCTGAGCGTCCTCGTAGGTCTTGCCGGTCTCGGCCACGACCTGGCCGAGCACGCGGTCGGCGTTGTCGAAGAACCACTTCTGCGCGCGGCGCATGATCCGCGCCCGGCCGGCAAAGCCGATCGCCTCCCACTGCGGCTGGGCCTCGCGTGCCCGCGCCGCCATCGCCGCCAGCTCGTCGGCGCCCTGGATCGGGATCGTGGCGATCACCTCGCCGGTGGCCGGATTCTCGACCGCGATCGCGTGTGGGTCCGGGTTGGCGTCCTGCGCCGGGACCCGTTCTTCGACGCTGGCCATGGCTACGCCGGGTCCAGCTCGATCGACTCGATCGAGGGGGGCTCGACCGGGCGATCGCCGCGCCCCGTCGGGGTCGCCTCGATCGCGTCCACGGCATCCATGCCGGCCGTGACCTGGCCGAAGACCGTGTGCTTGCCGTCCAACCAGGGCGCGCTGTCGATGGTGACGATGAAGAACTGCGAGCCGTTGGTGTTGGGACCGGCATTGGCCATGGCCAGCGCGCCCCGCACCACCTTGTGGTGGTTGAACTCGTCCTCGAAGGTATATCCGGGGCCGCCACTGCCGGTGCCGTCCGGGTCGCCGCCCTGGATCATGAAGTCCGGGATGACCCGGTGGAAGATGATGCCGTCGTAGAAGCCGTCAGATGCCAGCTTGCGGAAGTTCTCAACGGTCTGGGGCGCGTCGTCGTCGAAGAACTCGATCGCGATCGTGCCCAGCGTGGTGTTCAGATTGGCTGTGCTCATGCCGTGAGACACTAGCCGCAACGACGCCGCCCGGCCGCAGGCGACCCGGCGTGACCCGGGCGGCGCATCGTGCGCCGCCCGGGACAGAACTGCGCCGTAGATGGGTCAGCTGTTGCTGGCGGTCTGGATGCCGTTGATCGCCGCGGTGACGACGGTCTTGGGCAGCGCGCCGGTGCTCGGCGTGGCCAGGCAGGACACGCTGGACGTGCCGGCCGCACCGGCGGCCTGCAGCGGAATCGACACCGAGCTGTCGCCTGTGCTCGTCCCGGTGTTGACGGTCGCCGCCCGCGTCTCGGTGCTGGAGCCGACCGTCAGCGTGCAGCTCACGGTCACGCGCTGGTCGGTGCCGCTCCCGGTGACGGTCGCCGTCGGGTTGGCCAGCGCCAGGTACGAAGCGCCCGCGGGCAGGTTGACGGACGTCACGCCGGTCGCGGTCCCGGTGACGGTGGCGGCATTGTTGGTGGTGCCGAACTCGGCAGGCCGGGTGGCATTGCACGTGGCGTTGCCCTTGGAGTCGACGGCGCCGATCGCGGTGCCCGCTCCGCACGTCCCGTTCACGCGGGCCTGAAGCTGGTTGAGGTTGGCGCGCACCGTGCCGACGGCGCCGGGCTGGATCTTCTTGTAGGACACGGAACTGTTGCTGAGCTTGCTGTTGATCACACCGCCGTCGGCCAGGCGGACCTTGCCCACCGAGTTGGGCTGGATCTTCTGATAGGAGACCGCGCCGTTGCGCAGCTGAGCGGTGCCGACACTGTTGGCGGGCAGCTGGGTGGCGGCGTAGCCGACGCCTCCGAGCGACATGAACAGCGCAACCACCGAGATGGCGATGGCCGGCGAAGGACGCCGACGGACGAGGGAACGAAGTTTCAAGGGAGACCTCCCGTAGTTGGGGTGGCCCTGGATCAGGGCGCTTGCACTCCCCCTCCAACGCATGCCACGGCCGGAAGTCGCGGCGGCGGGTCAGGCCGCTTACGCGAAGCTGATGCTGCAAGCGCGCTTGCAGCACGACGAGCGCCGTCAGGCGGTCAGGCGCGAGCCAGCTCGAGGCGCAGCGTGTGGCCGCGCACCTCGGTCCCGCCCGTCTGCTCCACGACCCGCTCGGCCTCCGATTCGGGGACCTCGACGAAGGCGAAGCGCTCGAGGATGCGGACGTTGCGGACCTTCTCGCCGTCCAGCGCAGTGGCCGACGTGATCGCGTGGATGATGTCGGACGGCTCGAGGCCCGCGGCGCGGCCCCCGGACACGATCACCTTGCTCGACTTGCCGTCGCCGTTGGCCGACACGTGCGGCTTGGAGTGGCGCCGGGGCGGCGCCTTGACCGGGGTCGGCGCGACGTGCGCGCCCTTCACCCAGGGCGAGAGCTTGACGCCCGCGTGATTCTCGATCGCCTGGATGTCCCGGGCCTGACGGCTCTCGTAGAAGGTGATCGCCCGGCCGCTGCGTCCGACCCGGCCGGTGCGCCCGATGCGGTGGACGTAGACGTCGGGGGACATCGGCACGTCGTAGTTGATCACGTGCGAGATGCCGGAGATGTCCAATCCGCGAGACGCGACATCGGTCGCGATCAGCAGCGGCAGGCTGCCGCTCTTGAATGAGATCATCACGCCGTCACGGGCGCCCTGGGACATGTCGCCGTGCAGTGCCTTGACGTTCATCCCGCGGTCACGCAACGAGCGAAACAGCTGATCGCAGCGGATCTTTGTGCGCACGAACACGAGCGCCTGCTCGGGGCGCTCGGCCTCGAGCACGGTGGCCAGCGCCTCGGGCTTGTCTCTGGCCGTCACCTCCAGCGCGAACTGCTCGACGGTGTCGACGGTCAGCGTGTCGGTCTTGACCTTGATCGTGACCGGGTCATACAGGTACTGGTCGGCCAACCGGCGGATCTCCGGCGGCATTGTGGCCGAGAAGAGCGCCGTCTGACGGCTGGACGGGGTCAGCGAGAGAATCCGCTCCACGTCCTCCAGGAAGCCGAGGTCCAGCATCTCGTCGGCCTCGTCGAGGACGACGAAGCGACAGCCGTGCAGCATCAGCGAGTGGCGGCTGATCAGGTCCTTGACCCGGCCGACCGTGCCGACCACGATCTGCCCGCCCGCCCGCAGTTGCGCCTGCTGGCTGCGGATCGGTGCCCCGCCGAAGACCGCAACCACGTCGACGCCCTTGCTCTTGCCGTAGGCGCGCAGCGCCTGGGTGACCTGGATGCACAGCTCCCGGGTCGGGGTGAGAACGAGACCCTGGACGTCGTCGTCGTCGGGGTCGACGTACTGCAGCATCGGCAGCCCGAACGCCGCGGTCTTGCCCGAGCCGGTCTGCGCCTGCCCGATCACGTCGAGGCCCTCCAGCAGCGGCGGGATGGCCTGTTCCTGGATTGGACTCGGAGAGTCATAACCGACGTCCTGGACGGCTTCGAGCAGCGCGGGCTCGAGCCCGAGGTCGGTGAAAGCAGGCATGTGCCTCCTCACGATAGCTTCATGCGAGGTTGACGGATGATTCTTCGGCGCCTAATGTTTCGGTCCCACACAAAACCACCGGGACTTCGCCCATGAGCACAACCTCCCCCGCGGGCTCCGACCGCATCGACGCCTACGTCTGGCGGATCAGCGCCGTCGTCATCGTCGGCTCAATCATGTCGATCCTCGACACGACGATCGTCAACGTCGCCCTTGACACCCTCGGCCGCGAGCTGCACTCGACGATCGCCAACATCCAATGGGTCGTGACCGGCTACATGCTGGCCCTGGCAGCGGTGATCCCGGTCACGGGCTGGGCAGCTCGCCGGTACGGCGCCAAAGCCGTCTACATCGTGTCGCTCGTGCTGTTCGTCGCCGGCTCCGCGCTGTGCGGCCTGGCGACCTCGGCGACCGAACTGGTCGTCTTCCGCGTGCTGCAGGGCATCGGCGGGGGGATGATCCTACCCGTGGGCCAGCTGATGATGGCCGAGGCGGCCGGCCCCAAGCGGATGGGCCGGGTGATGAGCATCGTGGCCGTCCCGGCGATGCTGGCCCCGATCCTCGGTCCGACGATCGGTGGCCTGATCCTCGACAACACCACGTGGCGATGGATTTTCTATGTCAACCTGCCGATCGGCCTGATCGCGGTCGTCGCCGCGGTGCGGGTGCTGCCCACGGTTGCCCGCCAGCACACCGAGAACCTTGACTTCCTCGGCCTGGCGCTGATGGCCACCGGCCTCCCCCTCATCACCTACGGCCTGGCCGAGATCGGCGTCACCGGCGGCTTTACCTCGGTCAAGGTGATCGTGCCGATCGTGCTCGGACTCGCCCTCGTGGCGGCGTTCGTGCTGCACGCGCTGCGGGTGCCCCGTCCGCTGCTCAACGTTCGCCTGTACCGCAAGCCCACCTTCTCGTCGGCCTCGGTGGCGATGTTCTGCGTCGGCGCGGCGCTGTTTGGCGGAATGATCCTGCTCCCGCTGTACTGGCAGTCCGTGCGTCATGAGGACGTGGTCGTCACCGGCCTGCTGACCGCGCCCCAGGGACTCGGGGCGGCACTTGTCATGCCCCTTTCCGGTCGCCTCACCGACCGCTTCGGTGGCGGCCCACTCGCCCTGTTCGGGGTCTCCGTGTGCGCACTGGCGACGATTCCGTTTGGCCTGATCGGCGCCCACACGTCGATCGTGTGGCTGTCGGTGGCGATGCTCGTGCGGGGCGTCGGGATCGGCTTTGCCTTCATGCCGGCGATGGCGGCGGCGTTCGCCGCGCTGGACCGGTCCGAGCTCTCTGATGCCACTCCGCAGCTCAACGTGCTGCAGCGCGTGGGCGGCTCGATCGGCACCGCCGTGCTGGCCGTCGTCCTGCAGCGGGCGCTCGTCGGTGCGCACTCGCTCAGCGACGCCGCCTCGGCCTACGGCACCGCGTTCTGGGCGGCCGCGGGCCTGACCGCCCTGGCAATCGTGCCGTGCATCGTCCTCATGCGAGCCGAGCGAGCGGCCCGCCGAGCGCGGGCTCAGGGGCCGCCGGCGGACGCGATGGCCGAGGCGGTAGCGGCATGACCGTCACCGGCGATACGCCGACCGGCGCCGACGATTGGGTCGATCGCGCCGCCGCCCGTGAGGTCGGGGCCTCGTTCAAGGGCGTGCTCGCGGCCGTGCGCCGCCTGCGCGGGCGCGAGACCCGCCGAGACGGGAACCTGTCCGACGCGCAGTACGGGCTTCTGTTCGGCCTGCGCGAGCAGGACGAGGTCTCCAGCGGGCGAGCTCGCCACCCTCGCCGACCTGTCGCCGGCCACCGCGACGCAGATGCTTGACGCTCTGGCCGCTGCCGGGCTGGTCCGGCGCGTGCGCTCCGAGCGCGACCGCCGGGTCGTACTCACCTCACTGACCGAACGTGGCCACGCTCTGCTCGAGGAGCGCCACGCGCGGATCGCGCCGCGCTGGAACGCCGCCCTGAGCGGCTTCTCCGACGACGAGCTGCGCACGGCCGCGGCGGTCATGGACAGCCTGCGCACCGTGTTCGACGAGCTGACGCCGCGCCCCGGCCACCGCCGCGGAGTCAGCGACCGAGTAGCCCGTCGAGGTGCGGGGTGCTCCGCTCGGCGTCGCGCACCCCGAAGGTGATCGCATCGGCGGCGGTCACCTCGGCGAACTGCACGGTGGCGGGCAGCTGGATCGGACGCTTGAACGCGACCTCGACGCTGAAGCGCGACGGCAACTCGGACTCCAGGGCGGCCAGGCAGCGAGCCTTGGTCCACATCCCGTGGGCGATCGCCCCGGCGAAGCCGAACAGCCGGGCGGTCAACGGGTGGACATGAATCGGGTTGAGGTCCCCGGACACCGAGCCGTAGCGGCGGCCAAGGTCCCCGGGCAGCTTCCACGTCGCCGCGGCCGGAAGTCCCTCGGAGGATGGCGGGCCTTCCGGCGATGGCGCGGACTCGTCGCCGCGGCCACGCGCGAGATTCGTCGAGGCCTCCTCCCACACCAGCTCGGTGCCGACGTGGGCCTCCGTGCGGATCATGAACTGCCGGCCGCGCGGATGCGGATATATGGGAGTCGCCCACACGCGCAGCGAGAACCGCTCCCCGGCGTCGAGGCGGCGGTGCTGCTCGATGCGATTGGAGATGTGGACGAGGCCGATCGCCGGCAGCGGGAACGAGCCGCTCGTCATCAGCGCCAGGTGCAGCGGAAAGGCGAGCATGTGGACATAGGTCGGCGGCAGGGTGTCCGAGAGCCGGAAACCGCACACCCGGTCATAGGCGGCCAGCCGGTCGCGATCGACCCCGACGTCGAACAGGGTCAGGGCATCGGCGGGCACCTCGCCGCCCCCGCCGCCGATCCACGGCAGGCGCGAGGCGCCGGGGATCATCGACGCGCCGGCCCGGACAAATAGCGACAGCATCGACGGGGCGCCGCTCAGGTCACGATCGGGCACGCTCAGGCGCCGATCAGGCTTTGACCGCAGACGCGCACGATGTTGCCGGTGACCCCCGCCGAGCCGGGGTTGGCAAACCAGGCGATCGTCTCGGCGACGTCGACCGGCAGCCCGCCCTGGGAGACGCTGTTCATCCGCCGGCCCGCCTCGCGCAGCGCGAACGGCATGGCTTCGGTCATCCGGGTCTCGATGAACCCGGGGGCCACCGCGTTGATCGTCACCCCCTGCGTGGCCAGCGCCGGGGCGGTGGCCTGCACCATCCCGATCACCCCCGCCTTGGAGGTGGAGTAGTTCGTCTGCCCGGCGTTGCCGGCGATCCCGCTGATCGAGGAGACGCCGACGATGCGCCCGTTGGAGCGCACGAGCTCGTGGGCGAGCAGCTCCTCGGTGATCCGCTGGGGCGCGGTCAGATTGATCGCCATCAGGCCGCTCCACTGCTCGGGCGTCATCCGGCCGAGCGTCTTGTCACGCGTCACGCCGGCGTTGTGGACGACCACGTCGACGCCGCCGTGGGCTTGGCGCAGGTGCTGGGCGATCGTCGCCGGGGCGTCGGCGTCGGTGATGTCGGCGGTCAGCGATGAACCGCCGAGCGCCGAGGTGACCTCGATCAGCGCCTGCTCCATCGCCGTTACGTCGAGCCCGACGACGTGGGCGCCATCACGGGCGAGCACCTCGGCGATCGCCGCGCCGATGCCGCGGGCCGCGCCGGTGACGAGCGCCACCCTGCCGGCCAACGGCGCCTCAGTATCAAACGACCCCGGGGCCGCCACGCGCTTGCCGATGCGCACCACCTGGCCGGACACGAACGCCGACTTGGGCGACAGGAAGAAGCGCAGCGTCGACTCGAGCTGGGCCTCGGCCTTGGGGGCGACGTAGATGAGCTGGGCGGTGGCGCCCTTCCTGACCTCCTTGCCGATCGCGCGCGTCAGGCCCTCGAGCGCGCGCTGGGCGATCGCCGCCGCCGGCTGACTGCATTGCTCGGGGGGTGTGCCGAGCACGATCACCCGGCCGGAGGTCATCACCCGCCGGATCGCGGGGTGCAGGAACGCATAGGCCTGCGTCAGCTCCTCGCTTGACTCGATCCCGGTGGCGTCGAGCACGAGCGCCTTGAAGCGCTGTTCGGGCGGGGCCGCGTCGGGACTGAAGATGCCGGCCCGCAGGTTCGCCGCCGCCGCGGCGGTGCGCAGCGCGTTGTCCATCGGAATCAGCGTCTCGGCGTCGATCGCGGCGAGGATGCGCGTCAGCTCGGGAGCGAGCCGCCCGTTGCCCGGGACTCCGAGGAGCACCGGACCGGTGACCACCGGCGGGGTGGGTGGGGACGAATTCCAGCGCTCCAGGCGCGGCGGGGCGGGGAGCCCGACCTGCTTGGTGACGAGCTTGCCGATCGGGGTATTGACGAGTTGCTGGTAGCGGTCAGGCATCGTGGTTCGGTCCTTCCATGATCGCGGTGACGCCGAGTCCGCCGGCGGCGCAGACGGAGATCACTCCGGTCCCGCCAGGATGCTCTGAGAGGGTCTTGGCAAGCGTGGCGACGATCCGACCGCCGGTGGCGCCGAACGGGTGCCCGGCGGCCAGTGAGCCGCCGTGCACGTTGAGGCGGGCGCGGTCGATCGTGCCGAGCGGAGCATCGAGCCCGAGGTTCTCGGTGCAGAAGACCGGGTCCTCCCAGGCCTTGAGCGTGCACAGAACCTGAGCGGCGAACGCTTCGTGGATTTCGTAGAAATCGAAATCCTGGAGCTGCCGGCCGGCGCGGGCCAGCATCTTCGGCATCGCGTAGGCGGGCGCCATCAGCAGCCCCTCGCCCTTGTGCACGTGGTCGACGGCCGCCGTCTGCGCACTCGAGAAGTACGCCTGGATCGGGATGCCGTGGGCGTTGGCCCACTCCTCGGAGGCGAGCAGCACCGTCGAGGCGCCGTCGCTGAGCGGCGTCGAGTTGCCGGCCGTCATCGTCCCTTCGGGTCCGCCGAACACCGGCTTGAGCGTGGCCAGCGTCTCGGGGCTGGAGTCCGGGCGCAGGTTCTGATCGCGCTCGAGCCCCAGGAAGGGCACGACGAGGTCGTCGAGCCAGCCGGACTCGTAGGCGGCGGCCAGGTGGCGATGGCTGGTGGCCGCCAGCTCGTCCTGGGACCGGCGGTCGATGCCCCAGCCGCGGGCCATGATCGCGGTGTGCTCGCCCATCGAGAGGCCGGTCCGCGGCTCGGCGTTGCGCGGGATCTCCGGCACGAGCTGGCCGGGCCGCAGCCGCGCCAGCAGCTTCAGCCGCCCGGTGTTGGACTTCGTCCGGTTGAGCTCGAGCAACAGCTCGCGGAGATCTTCGTTGAGCGCCAGCGGCGCGTCGGAGGTGGTGTCGACGCCACCGGCGATCGCGCAGTCGATCTGGCCGAGCGCGATCTTGTTGGCGACGAGGATCGCCGCCTCGAGGCCGGTGCCGCACGCCTGCTGGACGTCGTAGGCGGGCGTCTCGGCGGCCAGGCGCGAGCCGAGCACCGATTCCCGGGACAAATTGAAGTCACGGCTGTGCTTGAGCACGGCGCCGGCGGCCACCTCGCCGATCACCTCGCCCTCGAGCGAGAACTTCGTAACGAGCGCGTCGAGCGTCGCGGTCAGCATGTCCTGGTTGGAGGCCTGGGCGTAGGGGCCGTTCTGGCGCGCGAAGGGGATCCGGCTGCCGCCCAGGACAGCCACCCGCCGCGGGTGTCCGTTCTCCATATTCTCCATAGTTACACCACCGTAGCTTAAGCTCGGCGGCCAGGCGCGGGGTCAGTCCCGGTTGCCCGTCTTGGTCGTGAACGCACCGCCCGCCACCGCCCGGCGGACGACCGCCGGCACCAGGGTCCGCGCCGCGGCGACCAGGCCGTAGGGCCGCGGCGCGTAGCGCTCGGCCCGCCCACCGGGACCGGCGTCGAGGATCGCCTCGGCCACCGTCCCGGTCTTTCCGACCAGCCACCGCGTCGTCACGCTGGCCAGCAGCTCGGCGCCGGGGAAACCCTCGGTGACGATGAAGCCGGGCAGCACCAGTCCGACGTGGACCCCGTGGGCGCGTTCCTCGGCGTGCAGCGCGTCCGTCCAGCCGGCGAGCGCGAACTTGCTCGCCGAGTACGCCCCCGATCCCGGGCGGGAAACGCGTCCGGCGGTGCTTGAGACGTTGACGATGCTCACCCGGCGCTGCGGCTCGGGGCCGGCTGCCGCGGCGGTGCGGCGCAGGAGCGGCAGCAGCGCCTCGGTGAGGCGCACGGGGGCCTCGAAGTTGAGCTTCATGTGGCGCTCGACGTTGGCCCACCCGGTGTCGCCGAAGGTGCCGCGCCACGCGCCGCCGGCGTTGTTGACGAGCAGGTGCAGCTCGCCGCCGTGCTCGGTCTCCACGACGTCGCGGATCCGCTCGGCTGCGCCGGCGTCGGTCACGTCGGCGGCAATGACGGTGGCTCCGCCGAGCTCGTCGGCCAGCTGCTGGAGGCGCTCCCGGCGGCGGGCGACGAGCACGAGCCGCGCATCAGACTCGCGGCTCAGACGGCGAGCCGTCGCCTCGCCGATTCCGCTCGAAGCCCCGGTCACCAATGCGATGTAGGCCATGACGAGTGGGGAGCTTGCCAGGTCGGCGCCCGCCGACCTCGACCGCCTAGACCGAGCTCACCCGGGCGGTCTGGAAGGCCGCGATCTCCTGCGCCAGGCGATCGGGGTGATCATGCGGGACGAACGTCCGGCCGCCCTCGATCTCCACGAGCCGGGCGTCGGTGAAGGCATCGCGCAGACGCTGGGCGAACTCCGGCTTGAAGAATCGGTCGGCCATGCCCCACACGAGCAGCGCCGGACCGTCGAACGCGCCCAGGCGCCTGGAGACGGCGTCGAGCTCCGCCGGATCGGCCGCCCGCGCGAAGCGCGACACGTCGCGGCGCACACCCGCGTCGGTGAGGCACGGCTCCACCCAGCCGCGGGTCTGGTCGGCGTCCATCGGCTCGGAGACGAGCAGCCCGAAGCCCAGCGCGCTGTGGCGGACCGCGGCCACGCGCATCGGCGCCATCAGCGCAGCGATCAGGCGCGCGTGCGCGAAGGTCGTGAACAGGAGCCCGAACGGCGGCGGCGGGAACTGGTCGAAGGCGTCGCAATTGGTCAGCACGATCCGGCCGACACGGGCGGCATCCGTGTCGAGGACGAACTGGCACAGCGCGCCCCCGGTGTCGTTTCCGACGAGCGTCACGTCGTGCAGGTCGAGCGCCTCGAGGAAGGCGATGATCTGCCGCGCGACCCCACGCGGCGACTGGTCGGCGTCGTGGGCGAGCGCGATCGAGTGCGATCCGAGCGGCCAGTCGGGCGCGTAGGAACGGATTCCGGCGGCGGCCAGCCCGTCCGCGGTCCGCGTCCACAGCGTCGCGTTGACAAGAAATCCGTGGACGAACACGACGGGTGAGACGTCCGTGTTGTCCGGACCCGCCTCACGATATGTCACGGTGCCCTGCGGGAGTTCGATCGACGGCATGACGGCCTCCTGTCTGTGTTCACAACGTCCTCATCAACATACATACTGTCTGTATGGAAAACAAGCGCCGGACCCAGCCTGAGCGCTCCGCGGCCACGCGAGGAGCGCTCGTCGATGCCGCTCGGGAGCTCTTCACCGAGCGCGGCTTCAGCGCGGTCCCGACCGAGGCGATCGTGCGCGCCGCGGGCGTGTCGCGAGGTGCGCTGTATCACCAGTTCGCCGACAAGGTCGAACTGTTCGCCGCCGTCTACGAGAGCGTGGAGGAGCGGCTCGGGCAACGCGTCGACGACCGCATCTCGGCTGCGGGGGAGACAGACCCGCTCGCGATGATGCGCCTCGGCGCGGAGGTGTGGCTCGATGCCTGCGCCGAGCCCGAAGTTCAGCGGATCGCGCTCATCGACGGCCCGGCCGTCCTGGGGTGGGAGCGCTGGCGCGAGATCGGCCTGCGCTACGGGCTGGGCCTGCTCGAAGCCATCCTCACCTACGCGATGAATACCGGGCGCATTCCCCGCCGGCCTGTGCCGCCACTGGCCCACGTCCTGATCGGCGCGCTGGACGAGGCGGCGCTGTACATCGCGCGTGCCGACGACCCGTCGCAGGCGCGTGCCGAGATGGGCGCGGTCATCGACGAGCTGCTCGCCGGGCTGGCCACGAACTGATCCGCAGCGCGAGCTGGAGCTCCAAGCGCCCGTCGGGATCGTCCATGGCGTCGCCGAGCAGCTCGCGCAGCTTGGCGACCCGGTAGCGGACCGTCTGCGGATGGACGTGCAGCGCCTCGGCGATCCGCGGGGTGTGGCGCTGGTGGTCCAGCCATGCCGCCAGCGTCTCGGTGAGCCGATCGCGCTCCCCCGCCGGCAAGGCGCGCAGCGGCGCCAGTCGAGCATCGGCCAATGCGTGGGCCAGCTCGGGATCCTGGAGGAGGATGAGGTCGGGCAGGTGCTCGGCGGCGCGCACGGGGAAGTCGCTCTCGCCGGCGCGCGCGAGGGCCAGCCGGGCCCAGCGCAGCGAGTGCCGGGCGAGCGCCGGGGCGACCGTCAGGCCGATGGCGGCGGACTGGTCCTGGAGTGCCCGGTCAAGCGCTGCGGCGCGCCCGGGGCCGTGCGGGTCGGGGACGATCAGACATCCGCCGGCCCCGTCGGCGCCGACGAGCACGTTCCCATCGAGCCGTCCGGTCAGCGAGCCGGGCGACTCGGCGGCGAGCGCCACGATCGTCAGCTCGCGCGGCATCGGCCAGCCGGCGAGCTCGGCGGCGCGCGCCACGGCGTCGGCGTCGTAGCCATCCGGATCGAGCAGGATCGCGGCCACGCGCCGGCGGCGGCGCTCGCGCTCGCCCGCCTCGTCTGACTGCATCCGCAGGTAGCCCTCGACGACGTCGGTCGCCAGGTCGTCGCCGTAGACGAAGATCGCCTCGGCCAGCGCGATGGCCACCGGCGCCGAGATGTCGGCGCGACCGGCCACGTCGGCCGCCGCGCGCCAGGCCGCCCGCGTCCCCGCCCGGAAGGCGAGGCGCAGCTCGTCGAGCCCGCGGCCGGCCTGGAATTCGGCCTCCCCCAGCCGCCGCCACAGCTCGTCGGTCTCCTCGCCCGGCCGGTCCCCCCGTCCCACGGCCTCCAGGAACGCCCGGATCGCCTGCTCGACGCCCAGCCGTAGGCCGATCCCCTCGGGAGCGAGGAGCACCTCGCCGTACACCGGGCTGGCGTCGCGCACGGCGACGACGATCTCGGCGACGATCGCGTCGAGCTCGGAAAGCACGAACGCCACCGTCTCGGGGGGCAGGGCATCGTCAGCGATTGTCACATCATGATAAACGAGCGCCGCTAAGACGTTGGCAAAAAGCGGAGAAATGTGCCCGGACGCAGGCGTAGGGTCCGGTGGCATGAGCTCCGCCCCCCGCCGCCGCAGCATCACCCAGACCCACGAGCGCATCGCGCAGCTCGGCTGGGAACCCGATTACCACGAGCCGGCCGTCCGCTATCCGACGCGCTACCGGTTTCCCCACAAGGCCAAGGACCCGATGAGGCACATCATGCGCGAGTACCTGCCGATGGAGCTCGAGAAGGACGAGCGCGTCTACGGCGGCCTCGACGCGGCGGTGCGAGCGCCGAGATGCCGTCCAAGGCCCACGAGCGCTGGCTGGAGATCCTGAAGCCGTTCATCCCGGTCACGAACTTCGCCGAGGTCGCGCGCCGGCCGCTGCATGTCCATGCTGATGAGCGCCGTCCCCAACAACGAGCTGCGCAACGGCTACCACGTGCAGTTCGTCGACGAGATCCGTCACACCGGGATGCAGATGTCACTGGCGCGCTGGTACGCGAAGAACGTCCCCGACCCCGCCGGATGGAACATCGGGCGCAAGGCGCTGCGAGCTCGGTGCTCACCAATCCGGGGCTGAACATGCTCTCGCACTTCATCGTCGGCGACCCGATCCAGTGCGCGTTCACGCTCAGGTGGTAGCCGAGACGGCGTTCACCAACATCGTGTTCGTCGCCACCCCCGACGTGGCCGCGCGCAACGGCGACTTCATCCTGCCGACCACGTACCTGAGCGTCCAGTCCGACGAGGCCCGCCACATCTCAAACGGCTACGCGACGCTGCTGACCGTTCTGCAGGACGACCACAACGCGCCGCTGATCGAGCACGACCTGCAGCAGGCGTTCTGGATCAACCACGCGTTCGTCGACGTGTTCTCGGCGGTGGTCATCGAGTACTTCTCCACGCGACCGCTCCGACCCCGAGTGCTTCCTGGACAAGTGGGATCGCTGGGTGCGCGACGACTGGCACCGCGCCTACGTCATGAAGCTCGGGAAGCTGGGCCTGGACATCCCGCCCGACATCTTCGAGCGCGCGCGCGAGCGCCTCGTCGCCGGCATCCACCACCGCCATGCGCTCCTCGCATTCGCTGCCTGGCCGCTGGCTTCTGGCGCTTCGATCCGCTCGACGAGCGCGACTTCGAGTGGTTCGAGTGCAAGTACCCGGGCTGGTACGCGCAGTACGGCGCGTTCTGGGAGGCGTTCCGCGCGGGCGCCGATCCCGCCAACGGCTTCCTGCCGCTCGGCTTCATCAACATGGCGCCGCCGTTCTGCTGGACCTGCAGGGCCTGTGCGTGTCCGAGGCCGATCGCGTGCACCGGGTCGTCGGCGACCGCACGCGCTTCTACTGCTCCACGGAGTGCCGCTGGCTCGACGAGTCCAACCCCGGCCGCTACACCGGCGATCGCAACTACCTCGACCGCTACCACGGCTGGGAGGCCTCGGAGGTCGTCCAGGACCTGGGGTTCGTGCGCGCCGACGGCGAGACGCTGATCGGCCAGCCCCACCTGTGCGAGGGCAGTCGCTGGACGCTCGTCGGACATCCGCGCCCACGACTTGCGGCTGCAGAGCCCGAACATCCGGATGGCGCGGGAGCTCGGCCTGCCGTGGGGCGACTGGAGCGCCCCGGCGCCCGGCGCGTGCCGCTCGGAGCTGGCCACCCCGCGATCTGTGATGAGCCGGGGTCCGCCTCGAGCCGATCGGCGAGACGATCGATTGCGGCGCGCAGGAGACGGTGCTCGATGCCGCCTTCCGCCAGGGTCTGTCGCTCGCCCACGGCTGCCGAGAGGGCCAGTGCTCGGCGTGCAAGTGCTACCTGCTTCAGGGCGACGTCGAGCTGATGCCGTACTCCACCTTCGCGCTCTCGGACACCGAGCGCGCGGGCGGTTACGCGCTCATGTGCCGGGCGATGCCGGTGGGCGACGCCGTGGTGGAGCTGCTGCACTACGACCCCGAGGACTACCGCCTGGAGAACGCGATCCGCGAGGCGACGGGTGTCGTCGAGGCGGTCGCGCAGTTGACCGAGGACATCGTGGGCGTGACGCTGACGGTGCCCGAGGACTTCGCCTGGCTGCCCGGCCAATACGTGGACGTCCACGTCCCCGGCGAGGACGGCGCCCGACGCTCGTTCTCCGTCGCCAGCCTTCCGGACTCACGCCGCATCGAGCTGATGATCAAGCGCTATCCGGGGGGCCGCCTCTCCGGCATGCTCGGGTCCGAGGTCGTGGCCGGTTCGCGCTTGACGTTCACCGGGCCGTACGGCGCCTTTCACCTGCGGCGCTCGGACGCGCCGATCCTGATGGTCGCCGGCGGCTCGGGGATGGCCCCCGTGCTGGGCGTGTTGCGCCAGCTGGCCGCCGAGAGCTGCGTGCGTCCGATCCGCTTCTTCTACGGCGCCCGCTCGGCCGCCGATCTGTTCGCGCTTGACGAGATCGCGGCGCTGGGCGAGCGCCTGCCCGATTTCACCTTCACGCCCGTGACCGAGGGGTTCGTGCACGACGCGATCGACGAGGAGCTCGAGTCGCCCGACGTCTACATGTGCGGACCGCCGCCGATGCTCGAGGCCGTCGAGGCGCTGCTCACCGGCCGGGGTGTCGATCCGTCGCGGATCTTCCAGGATCGTTTCACCCTCTCGGCCGACGCTGCGACGGCTGTGCCGCAGTCGTCGCCGGCGGTCGACGAGCGGGCGTTCGGCTGGTTCGCCCCGGCCGGGCGGCGGGCGACGTTGTACGAGGACGTCACCGTCGACACCCAGCCTTCGGTCCACCGCCATCTGCGCCGGGGCTGGCCGGTCAGCTTCGCCGATGGGCGCGGCACCTGGGACGACGGCTCGACCGCCCTGCGCAGCCGCGACTGGTTTGCCTTCCGCGACCCCGGCGAGCAGTGGGAGCGACCGTTCTACCAGGCGGGGTCGGCGCTCGAGCAGCAGATGGAGGGGGCCGTCCGTTCGGCGGCCGCGCAGGGTCTGTTCGGCGACTTCTCGGCGCAATGGGTCTCGTTCCTCGGCCGCCACCTGCAGGTCCCGGCGTTCGTCGAGCACGGGCTGTGGTTCGCCCTGGCGACCGCGGCGCGCGACTGCCTGTCGGACACCGTGGCCACCTGCGTCTGCCTGCAGGCGGCCCACAAGCAGCGCTCGGCCCAGGCGATCGTCCTCTATGCGATGGACCTCGAGCCGCTCCTCGGCGCCGAGCTGCCGATCGAGCCCGCGCGGACGGCGTTCCTGCGCGACGAGGCTTGGCAGCCGGCGCGGCGCTACCTCGAGCGCCTGGCCGCCACCTCGGACTGGGGCGAGGTGCTCGTCGCCGCCAACCTGTGCTTTGAGCCGACGGTGGCCACGCTCATCCGCCGCGAGCTCGGCACCCGGGCCGCCGCCGCCCATGGCGACACCATCACCCCGGTGCTCGCCCGGGCCGAGACCCAGGAGTGGGAGTGGTCACGGGGCTGGATGGTGAAGCTGAGCCGCTTCGTGCTCGCCGATCACGTCCACGGCGAGGCCAACCGCATGACGATCGCCGGCTGGGTGCGCGACTGGCTGCCCGACGCGCTCGCCACCGCGGCCGCGCTGGCGCCGGTGGGCGAGGCCGTCGGCGTCGACGCCGCCCGCGCCGCCGAGCGGATCCGCGGCTATGCCGGCGAGCTCCTCAACGACGCCGGGCTGCCGGAGTGCTGCGAGCTCGTCGGCCACGAGCCGGCGTCGCCGCCGTCCGAGAGTCTCACTGTGCCCGCGGCCGGCCCGGGCGCCCCGGCGGGCGGTGGCGCGGGCGGCGCGCACCGCATCGGCGGACGGCACCTACGACTACGTGGGAATCGTCATGGCCAAGTCGGCCGAGGGCGATGCGGTGGCGCGCTGTCTGGCCGGCCGGGACGAGATTCAGGTCCTCGAGCAGGCGTCGTTCTGGGACATCCGCGCCCGCGACCGGCTCGTGATCGACTATGACGACGTCTCGCAGGCGCTCGGCTACGCCATCGACGCCTACTCGATCCAGCACGAGATGTCGACACACTACGGGCGGATGGTCGCCGCCGACGACGCACTGATGCTGTTCTCGGATCCCACCGAGGCGATGGAGCATCTGCTGTCGTGAACCGGCTCCGCCCTTCAGCGCGGCTCGTGCTGACGCGCCCCTCCTTTCCCGCGCGCGATCGCGAGGCGCTTCGATGCGAATCGGCCCGCCGGCGATCTGGACGCCACGATCGAACTGGCGATTCGCGATCCGGGAGACGGGCCGCCGCGCTGCTTCGCGCTCGCCATCGCCGAGCACCGCTGCGCAGTGCACGCCGGACCAGCATCCCGCGCGGGCGCCCGCGCGCTCGTCGGCGCCGACGACCTGATCGCGCTCGTCCGCGGCACCGTGACGTGGCCGGAGCTCATCTCCAGCGGGCGCTTCGAGCTCTCCGGCGACCCGTTCCTGGCGCTGCGCTTCGCGTCCCTGTTTCGCCTGCCGGTGCGGCTGGACCCTGCCTGAGCACTGCCCGCCTTCGGGCGAGCCCTTGTGGCGGGTGGGCCGCCTGGGCTGAGACCGCGCGGCGGTGGGAACTGCGCCGTCACGAATTGAAGTCGGCCCGCCGGCCGGACTCAATACGGAGAATCACGTACGCGCCGACAACCACAGGGCGGCCGCCGCGGTCCGGTTGCCGACGCCGAGGGTCTCGTAGACGTGCTCGAGGTGCTTGGCGACCGTCTTCTCGCTGATCTGCAGCCGGTGAGCGATCTGGGCGTTGGTCGCTCCGCGCGCCACGAATGCCGTCACCTCCTGCTGCCGGGGCGTCAGGCGTTCGGCGATCCCGCCGTGTGAGCGGTCGACGGCCACCGTCGCGCCGACCTCGGCGAGCAGCGGTCGCAGCAGTCCGAGGACCTCCAGGTCACGGTCGGAGAAGTCGCGATGCCGGCGGTTGAGCGCGATGCCGGCGACCTGCCCAGGATCAGCGCCGACGCCGAACGCGATCTGAAACTCGACGCCGAGGCGTCTGTATCGAGGTTGTAGATCGGCCGCCGATGAAACTGGCGCACGGTGATGAAGTCGCTGAGCCTGACCGGTGACGGATCGCCGGTCAGATGCTGATGGGCGACGAGCGGGTTCTCGCCGGCATGGGTGGCGAACGCCCGGATCGACTCGGCGTCCGGTGCCGGACCCGTGCGCTGCACGGTGGCACGCCCGAGGGCAAGGTCGATCGCGTTGTAGGACGCGGTGTCGCACGGCACGAGCATCCCGACCAACGCCAGCGCCGCTTCGGGCAGCGCTTCCGGACCGGGGACGTACAGCAACTCGTGGGCCCCTTCGAGGACGGCACGGATATCGGCGGCGCTCAGCGTGAGGGCGCCAGCCTAATGCGCCGGACTAGTTTGCGCCAGCGGCGAACACCGAATTGGGCTCGTAGCCGTCGAACACCACGCTGCGGGCGAACGGCAGCGTGCGACGCACGATCACGCAGTACGTCCGCGTGCCGGCGGGGTTGGGCACACACGTGCGGTAGACGCTCCCCGTCTGGATGGTAAACGTGTCGGCGTGGGCGAGATTGCGGCGAAACTGCACCGGCGCGCGGTCGCCGATGTACGCCTCGGCGCGGACGAACGCGTCCCGATAGGCCGCGTCGTCGGAGCGCAGGTCCGAGCGCGTGGCCAGGCCGGCGGCGACGAACCCGCAACTGATGAGGACGAGGCACAGCGTCCCGGCGTAATTGCGCGCGACCCCCACCGGCAGGTCACGCCGGCGACGCCGCAGCACCGCGCCGAGCGGCCGGGAGAGCAGCACGACGGCCAGCAGGTTGAGTGCCAGTCCGACGACGACTCCGCCGGGGACGCTCTGCTGATGACCGGAGACCGGGAGCGCGTGCCCGATCAGCCCGTCGGCGAGCGACAGCACGACGAACATCGGCCACAGCCAGGCGCCCCGGTACCGCCAACGAGCGCGGGCCAGCGAGGCACGATCCATTGCCCTGAAGGGTAGTCCCGCGGGGCGGGGGAGTAATCTCAGCCACCCCGACGGGGGACGGCGGCGGAGATCCCGCAACCGTCCTGTAACCGGGCGCAGCGGAGATCCCGCGTCGCCCACCGACCCAGGGAGACAACTCAAAGATGGCGACCGACACGGCCCCCGGCTTCAGCACCGGTGCAGGAGCTGGCGAACCTCCGGCTCGCGGACCGAATCGAGTTGCTGCGCGCGATGCTAATGATGCGCGGCATCGAGGAACGGGCGATGAGCCTGTACCGGCAGGGGAAGGTGCCGGGCTCCTTCTATGACGGCTACGGCCAGGAGGCGGTCTCGGCGGGCGCCGCGTTCGCGATGGCCGCCGAGGATCGGCTGTGCATCCTGCACCGCGACCTCGCTGCCCACGTCATCCGCGGCGTGAGCCCGACGCGGATCCTCTCGCAGTACATGGGCCGGGCGGCCGGGTCACTCGCGGACGCGACGGCAATGTGCACTTCGGCGACCGCGAGCTCGGCTGCGTCGGCATGGTCTCGATGCTGCCCGACATGATGCTCGTCGCGACCGGCATGGCGATGGCCTTCAAGATGCGCGGCGAGCGCCGCTGCGCGCTCACCTGGTTCGGCGACGGCTCCACCTCCCGCGGCGACTTCCACGAGGCGATGAACTGGGCCGGGGTCCAGAAGCTGCCGGTGGTATTCGTGCTCGAGAACAATCAGTACGCGTACTCCACGCCGGTGAACAAGCAGTACGCGGTCGACCCGGTGGAGCGCGCCACCGCCTACGGGTTCTCCGGGGTGACGGTTGACGGCAACGACGCCGAGGCGATGTTCGAGGCGACGCTGGCCGCCCGCGAGCGGGCGATCGGCGGCGGCGGCCCGACGCTGATCGAGGCGGTCACGATGCGCATGCACGGCCATGCCGCGCACGACGACATGAAGTACGTCCCCCGCGAGCAGGTGGAGGAATGGCGGGCGCGCGATCCGATCGAGCGCCAGGAACGGCGGTTGCGCGACGTCGGCGTCGACGTCGAGACGATCCGCGCCGCGGTGACGGCGGAGATCGAGGCTGCCGAGGCCGAGGCGCTGGCCGGTCCGATGCCGTCTGCCGACGATGTCCTCGACGGCGTCTTCTGCGAGGGCGAGGCGGTGCCGCTCGGAGACGGGCGAGCCCCGTGGAGCGGGTTCGCCGGGGGAGGTGATGCGTGATGGCGGTGATGAGCTATCTCCAACGGGGAGGCGATGACGGTGAGCACCATGACCTACCTCCAAGCGATCTCGTCGGCGCTGCGCGACGAGCTGCGCGTCGACGAGCGCGTCCTCGTGATGGGCGAGGACATCGGCGTGTTCGGCGGCGCCTTCAAGGTCACCGACGGATTCGTCGAGGAGTTCGGCTCCGAGCGCGTGATGGACACGCCGCTCGCCGAGTCGGCGATCATCGGCTGCGCTGTCGGCGCGGCCGTGGTCGGCATGCGCCCGGTGTGCGAGATGCAGTTCGCCGACTTCATCTCCTGCGGCTTTGATCAGCTGGTCAACGTGGCCGGCCGGATGCACTACCGCCAGGGCCTGGCGGTGCCGATCGTCGTCCGGCTGCCGTCGGGCGGCGGGTTCTCCGGCGGACCGTTTCACTCCCAGAACCCGGAGGCGCTGTTCATGCACTCGCCGGGTCTGAAGGTCGTCGCCCCGTCCACGGCCGAGGACGCCAAGGGGTTGCTGCACGCCGCCATCCACGATCCCAACCCGGTGTGCTTCATGGAGCACAAGCACCTGTACCGCCGCGTCAAGGGCGAGGTCCCCGAGGGCGTCTACGAGACGCCGTTCTCGGCGCGGGTGGCGCGGACGGGATCCGACCTCGTGGTCATCTGTTACGGCGCGATGGTCGACGTGGCCTTGGCGGCGACGGAGGACCTTGAGGGAGCGTCGATCGAGGTGCTCGACCTGCGCTCGCTCGTCCCGCTCGACGAGGACGCGATCCTCGATTCGGTCGCCCGCTGCTCGAAGGTGGTGATCGTCGACGAGGCCAACATGACCTGCGCCGCCGGCGCCCAGGTGGCGTCGCTGATCGCCGAGAAGGCATTCGAGGACCTCGACGGCCCGGTCGTCCGGGTGGCCACCCCCGACGTGCCGATCCCGTTCTCCCCACCGCTCGAGCAGGCCGTCCTGCCGGGCGTCGACCGAGTCAAGGAGGCGTGCCGTGAGCTCCTTGCGTATTGACAATCTCGTGGACGTGACGATGCCCCAGATGGGCGTGTCGGTCGCCGAGGGGACGGTCGTCGCCTGGCGCGTCGAGGTCGGCGACCAGGTGGCGGCCGAGCAGACGGTGTGTGAGATCTCCACCGACAAGATCGACACTGAGGTCCCGGCGCCCGTCGGCGGCGTCATCGCCGAGATCGTCGTCGGCGTGGAGGAGACGGTCGAGGTCGGTGTCGTACTGGCGCGGATCGCCCCCGGTGCCGACGCCGGCGACGCCGTCCTACCGCCGCCACCGACGCCTGAGCCCCCCCGCGCGAACGGGCGGCGGCGGTACTCCCCTGTCGTCCAGCGCATCGCCGCCGAGCACGACATCGACCTCGGCGCGGTGGTGGGCACAGGGCGTGACGGTCGAGTCCGGAAACAGGACGTGCTCGCCCTGGTGGATGTGAACGGCTCCGAGCCCGCCGAGCCGCCGATGCACATCGAGAGCCCCTACCGGCCGGACCCCGCGCCGGTCGCCCCGTCGGGCGACGGGCTGTCACGGATGCGCCGTCAGATCGGCCAGCACATGAAGCACTCGCTCGACACGGCGGCCACGTGCACGACCTGGATCGAGGCCGATATGGGCCGCGTCGAGGCGGCGCGGGCCAGGCTGGGGGTCACCGCGCTGGCGTTCGTCGCCCGGGCGACGATCGATGCGCTGCGGCGAGTACCCGGCTTTGAATGCCTGGCTGGAGGGCGATCGCTACACGCGCGTGGAGGACGTCAACCTCGGCATCGCCGTCTCGCTCGGCGACGACGGGTTGATCGTGCCGGTGATCCACCGTGCCCACGAACTGTCAGTCGAGGGGCTGGGCGCGCGGATCCGCGACCTCGCCCGCCGTGCCCGGGCACGGGAGCTCACGCCCGACGAGGTGACCGGCGGCACGTTCACGATCACCAATCCGGGTCAGTACGGTTCGATCATGGCGACACCGATCATCAACCAGCCGCAGGTCGGGATCCTCGACCTCGAGGCCGTCGTCAAGCGGCCGGTGGTGCTCACCGATCCCGACGGCAGCGACTCGATCGCGATCCGCCCGATGACGATCCTCGGGCTGAGCTGGGATCACCGCGCGCTCGACGGGGCGCTCTCGGCGCAGTTCCTGGCCGGAGTGAAGCAGCACCTCGAAGGCGTGGTCCTGTGAGTTCGCCGGAACTGTGGGTCTGCCGGTTGGGGTTGGTCGAATACGCCGAGGCTCTGGAGCTCCAGGAGCGGGTGCGGTCGGCGCGCCAGGCCGATGCGGTCCCCGACGTGATGCTGCTGCTCGAGCATCCGCCCACGTACACGCGCGGGCGGCGCTCGGGCGCCGGCGAGCTGCCGATGGGCGAGGACTGGTACGAGATGCAGGGGATCGAGATTGTCGAGGTCAACCGCGGCGGCAAGATCACCTATCACGGGCCCGGGCAGCTGGTCGGCTATCCGATCGTCCGTGTCGACGACGTCGTCGAGTACATCCGCACGCTGGAGCGCGGGCTGGTCGCGGCCCTCGCCGAGGAGGGCGTGACCGCCCGAGCGCGGCCCGAGGACGGCCCCGACTACACCGGCGTGTGGGTGGGCGAGCGCAAGATCGCCTCGCTCGGCGTCCACCTCGCCCGGGGCGTGACCACCCACGGCTGGGCGGTCAACGTCGAGAACGACCTGCAGCCCTTCACCTGGGTCGTGGCCTGCGGCCTCGATGGCGTCCAGATGACATCGCTGATCCGCGAGACGGGGCGGCTCGCCGGACAGATGCCGTGCTTCTCCAAACGCGCGGCGTTCGCCATCGCCTCGGCGCTCGGGCGACGCCAGCGGCTCGTGTCGCGGGCGCGGCTCGAGGCCGCGATCGCCGCTCCGGTCGCCGTCGCTTGACTCAAGCAGAGAGGCCGAGACGGCGGCGGATCGTGCCGAGCGCGTCCGCGGTCGTCTGAGCGGAAGGGGCGGCGGGTGGGTGCGCCCCGTCGGTCCGGGTGGCGTCGATCGCCTCCTGGAGGTCGTCGAGCTCGATCCCGAGCTTCGTCAGCGCCCGCGCGGCGGGGGTGTCGGGCGTGGCGGCCAGCACCAGCAGCAGGTCGCCGGTGTCCGGCGGGCGCTTGCGCACGCGCTCGATCTCCCGCGCGAGCGCGTTGATCTCGCCGCTCAGCGGACCGAGCAAGTCGTCGGGGACGGCCATCCCGGCGTGGCGCCGGCCGAGGACCTCGCTCGCGCGCGGGCCGGGGGCGTCGGGCAGGCTTGCGATCAACTGATCGCGCAGCCCGTCGACGTCGACGCCGAGCTCCTGGACGAGGATCCGGACGCCGGTGTCGTTGCGGTTGCGCAGCAGGCCGAGCAGCAGATGCTCGGTGTCGATGTTCCGAGCGCCGCGGCTGAGCGCCTCACGCAGCGACGTCTCCAGCGTGCGCTTGACCCCCGGGGTGAACGGAACCTGGCCCGACCTGGGCTCCTCACCGGGCGCCACGACCGCCAGCACCGCGTCGCGCACCCGCTCGGTGCGAACGTCGAACGCGGCCATTACGTGCGCCGCGAGCCCGTCGGGCACGCGAGTCAGGCCGAGCAGCAGGTGCTCGGTGCCGACGTGGCCGTGGCCCAGCGCCCGAGACTCCTCCTGTGCGAGGACCACCGCCTCGCGCGCGCGCTCTGTGAACCGCTCAAACAGGGGCTCAGCATCCCACCCGCGGCCGCCGCTGACAAGCGCCTCACGCTCCGGTGAGGAGGAGCGCGGCGATCGCACCGGTCCCAGCGTTGCGGAAAGGTTGTGCCGCGTGGGTCGAGGGAGGCGACGAAGTAGCCTTATATCTGTGACTGAACGGCAACATTCGACACGATCGAGATCCAACCCGGGTGGGATTGCCGACGTCCTCACGGTTCTGGGCGCTGAGACGGAGCCGCACCGGGGGCGCAAGCCACCGTGGTTCAAGGTGCCGGCGCCCGGTGGGCCGCGGTACCGGGAGCTACAGAGCCTCATCAAGGAGGAGAACCTGCACACGGTGTGCCAGGAGGCCGCCTGCCCGAACATCGGGGAGTGCTGGACGCGGGGCACGGCCACGTTCATGATCCTCGGGGATACGTGTACGCGCCGCTGCGGGTTCTGCAACGTCAAGACGGGCAGGCCGACGTGGAACGATCCGCTGGAGCCCGCCCGGGTCGCGCGCAGCGTGGCCAGGATGGGGCTGCGGCATGCGGTCATCACGAGCGTCGACCGCGACGACCTCCCCGACTACGGCGCAGCAGCGTTCGTCGGCGTCATCCGCCAGATCCGCCGGCAGTCGCCGGAGACCCAGGTGGAGGTGCTGACCCCGGACTTCCGGGGAGCCGAGATGCCGCTCGCCAAGGTGATCGCCGAGCGGCCGGACGTCTTCAACCACAACGTCGAAGTGGTGCCCCGCCTGTATCCGGTCGCCCGCCGCGGCTCGACCTGGGAGCGCTCGAAGCGGGTGCTCAGAAACGCCAAGGAGTACGCCGGCGAGGAGGTCACGACGAAATCCGGACTCATGGTCGGGCTCGGCGAGTCCTTCGATGAGATGGTGGATGCGCTTGGCGAACTGCGCGACAATCACGTCCAGGTGCTGACCGTCGGCCAGTATCTGCGACCCACCGAACGTCACCTTCCGATCGTGCGCTACTGGCATCCCGACGAATTCGCCGCTCTGCAGGCGGCCGCCTATGAGCTGGGCTTTGAGCATGTCGCGGCCGGTCCGCTGGTGCGCTCGAGCTATCACGCCGATCAGCACGTCCCCCAGCGCCAGCCCGGCGTCGGCCCACTTCGAGAGGCGGTTCCGGCATGAGCCCGCGCAGACGCATCACCCTGATCCTGGTCGCGGTTCTGGCGCTGGCGCTGCTGGCCGCGCCCGCCGCGCTGGCGGCCGCCGGCGGCGGCTCGTCGGGCTTCAGCGGCGGCGGTGGAGGCGGCGGTGGCGGAGGCCACGGCAGCGGCTTCGCGCTGTACATCATCATCGATCTGCTGATCCACATCGCGGTGCTCGGCCACGGGCTCGGCGCGCTCGTGCTCATCGCCCTGGCGCTCACGTGGTGGTTCATGACCAGGGGCATGCCCAAGGTCCACGAGTGGTGGGCGACGCGTGCCGCTGCCCGCGGCCCTGTCCAGCGCAAACCGTCCAAGCGCGAGCGCCGGGTCGAACTGGCCGCCGCCGAGGCTGCCGAGGACGATCCGGAGTACGCGCCCGACAAGGTGCGCGCATCCGCGACGACCCTGTTCAAGGGCGTCCAGCACGCCTGGGACGAGCAGGACAGCATCGCGCTGCGCGCGATGGTGGGACGCGACCTCTACACGGAGTGGTCGCGCCGTCTTGTGGACTTCGAGCGCCGCGGCTGGCGTAACCGCGTGCAGCTGCTCGGCGAGCCGACGATCGAGTACGTCGGGCTCAACCACACCGGCGACGCGATCACCGACCACGTCGTCGTCAAGATCGACGCCCGTCTCAAGGACTACGTAGTCGACCGCTCCGGCCGCCGCCTCAAGCGCACCGGCCGCCTCGGCGAGACGACGCGGATCCGCGAGTTCTGGACGCTGCAGCGCAACGACGGCCGTTGGTATGTGGCCTCGATCGAGCAGGACAAGGAGGGCCAGCACCAGCTCGAGGACAAGATCGTCGCCAGCGCCTGGGCCGATGAGACCGGGATGCGCGATGCCGCCCTGATCGAGGGCGCCGTCGCCGATGCCGTGCCCGAGGGCACCGCGATCGCCGAGGTCGCCGACCTGCAGTACGAGGGCGACGCCCACGCCGCGGCGATGGACCTGAGCCTCGCCGACGGCCGCTTCGCCCCCGATGTGCTCGAGGTCGCCGCCCGCCGTGCCATCGACGCCTGGGCGCAGGCCGTCGACGGCGATGACACCCGCCTCAAGAGCATCGCCACCAGCGGCGCCTCCGATGATCTGCTCTACGCCGGCGACTCGACCCGTCAGACCCGCGTCGTCGTCCGCGGACCGTCGGTCAAGCGGATCCGGGTCATCTCCCTCGACGCCGCCGCCGAGCCGGCGACGATGATGCTCGAGGTCGACCTGACCGGCCGACGCTACATCGAGAATCGCGACACGACCGCGGTCGTGTCCGGCAGCCGCTCGAAGGCCACGAGCTTCACCGAGCGCTGGACGATGAGCCTCACCGACGACGAGGCCCAGCCATGGCGGATCACCGCCGTCGGCGCGCCCGTCGGTCTCGTCTAGCGCTAACGCGTCGCGCCGGCACCGGGGCCTAAGCTCCCGGGCGTTTGATCCCGATCAAGGACAACATCCCCACCGACCGGTTCCCGCTGGTCACGTTCTGCCTGATCCTCGCCAACGTCGTGGTCTACGTGGTGGCGGCTGCCCACGGCGGCTCGCTGGTCTCCGGACCGGATGCCCACGAGCTGACCAAGTACGGCATCTCTCCGTACCAGATCACTCACCCCACGGGGCGGACGTGGGAGACCATGTTCACGGCGATGTTCATGCACGCCTCGATCCTGCACATCGCCGGCAACATGCTGTTCCTGTGGATCTTCGGCAACAACGTCGAGGACTCGATGGGGCGCCTGCGCTTCCTCGCCTTCTACGTGGTCGGCGGCCTGGCGGCGCTGGCCCTCCAGGTCGCCGTCGGGGCGGGTGGGTCCGAGTCGGTCGCCCCGACCGTCGGCGCTTCGGGCGCGGTCGCGGCCGTGCTCGGCGGATACGTGGTGCTCTATCCCCGGGCGCGGGTGCTGACGCTCGTGCTGATCATCCTGTTCTTCACGGTGATCGAGGTGCCGGCGATGGTGATGGTCGGATTGTGGTTCGTCTTGCAGGCGGTGTTCGGGGCCGTCGGGCTCACCGATCCGACCGGCGGAGGTGGCGGCGTCGCCTACTTCGCCCACGTCGGCGGGTTCGTGTTCGGGTTGCTGGCGATCCGGGCACTGGCCACGCGGCGTAAGCCCGTGCCGCCGACCGCGGCGGCCTATCGATGAGAATCGTTCTGCTGGTTGTGGCGCTGGCGTTCATCGCCGGCTTCGGACTGTTGACCGCGCTCGACATCGCCCACGCGGGCGTCAACTGGCTCGACGTGCTGGCGATCCTGATCCTCGTGTTGTTCGCGACGGGGATCGTCGGCGCGCTGCTCGAGCCGCCCCGCAAGGGCGGCGACTGAGCCCGTTAAGCTGCCCTGCGTGCTCGATGGTGGCAGCTGCCGGATTGAATCGACGCGAGCCGGGGCGATGGCGATCCTGTCGCCGCGGGGCGAGCTGGACCTGGCCGGCGTCGACGAGCTCCTGGCGCACCTCGATCGGCTGCTGCGCGGCGAGGCGCTCGTGCTGGCCATCGACCTGCGCGGCCTGACGTTCATGGACGCCAGCGGACTGCACGCGCTCATCACCGCCGGCCGGCGATGCGAGGCCCGTGGACGGCGTTTCACAGTGATCCGCGGCGCACCTCGGATCGACCGGCTGCTCGCGGTGTGCGGACTCGACGGCTACTTCGACATGGTCTCCGAGCTCGATCAGCTGCCCGACGGCGCCCTGACGGCCGACGCGGGTCTGTAGCCGGGCCGAACTCCCTGGGGCCGCCCGCGCGGCTGGTAGATTCGGGTCGATGGATGTGGCCGCGCCCATCGCCGGCGACGCCCGCCAGCGACTGCTGACCGCGGCCTACGAGCTGTTCGCGCGTCAGGGGGTGCAGGCCGTCGGCGTCGACGCGATCATCGAGCGCTCCGGCGTGGCACGCCAGACGATGTATCGCCATTTCGGCTCAAAGCAGGACCTGGTACTCGCCTTTCTGGCCCGCCGCGAGGAGCTATGGACGTATGGCTGGCTGGCCGCCGAGGTCCGCCGGCGTACCAACGATCCCCGCGAGCGGCTGCTGACGATCTTCGACGTGTTCGACGAGTGGTTTCGCACCCCGGGCTTCGAGGGCTGCTCGTTCATCAACGTCATGCTCGAGCACCCCGACGAGCATCATCCCCTGCACCGGGCGGCCGCCGAGCACCTGGCCCACATCCGGGAGTTCCTGACCGGCTTGGCGATCGACGCCGGTATCCCCGATCCGGAGCCGTTCGCGCGCCAGTGGCACATCCTGATGAAGGGCTCGATCGTGGCCGCCGGCGAGGGCGACCGCGACGCCGCGCTGCGCGCCCAGCGCCTCGCGGGGTTGCTGCTCAAGGACGCGCGCACCCCTCAGGCCGGGCGCGCCATGTAGACGGCGAGCACCGAGGGGTCGCGCATCAGCGGCTTGGTCTCTCCCGTGAGCACGAACCCGAGGCGCTCATAGAACGGGATCGCCGGCGAGGCGCCCGTGACGCCGAGCCGTATGAAGTGAGCCCCATGGGTTGTCGCCCACCCGCGGACCGAACCGACGAGGCGCTCGCCGATCCGCTCCCCGCGGCGCCCTGGCTCCACCCACATCCCCCACAGCTGGACGATGCCGCGCTCGCGTTCGAACCAGAGCCCGGCGGCCATCCCGATCCACGCCTCCTCGTCGATGGCAACATAGACGCCGTTCTCGTTGCCCCCTTCGGCCAACTCCGACCAGTGCTCGTCGGGCTGCTCGGCCTCGTGCTGAAGCGTGGACCCGAAGGCGCCCGGGGCGTCGGCCATGGCGCGCAGCCGCAGCTCACGCAGGCGCGGCCCCTCGCCCGCGCGGACGGCGCGGACGGCGATCACCGCAGCTCGACGTCGAGACGTTCGAAGCGGCCGAAGCGCCACAGGTCGGCCACGCGCGCCTGGATCGCCGCGGGGTCGGCGGACTCGAGGGCCTCGGTGCCGAACTGCTCGACGTTGAATGATGCGAGCGCGGTGCCGTAGGCCATCGCGTTGCGCAGCAGGTCGCCGTCGAGCGGGTGCTCGCCGTCGAGCCGGCTGGCGATCAGCCCGACGAAGCCGCCGGCGAACGTGTCGCCCGCCCCGGTGGGATCGACGACCCGCTCGAGCGGATAGGCGGGCAGCGCGAAGAAGTCGTCGGCGGTGATCAGCGCCGAGCCGTACTCGCCCTGCTTGGCGACGATGATCGAGGGGGCGGGGGCGGGTGGGTCCGGGTTCAGGATCTCCCGGGCGGCGGTGAACAGATTGGGCTTGCCGGTCAGCTGGCGCAGCTCCTCGTCATTGAGTATCAGGCAGTCCACCTTGCCGATGATCTCGACGAGCTCGTCGCGGGCGATGTCGATCCACAGGTTCATCGAGTCCAGCGCGACGAACTTGGCGCCGTCGCACTGCTCGCGGACCTGAAGCTGCAGGCCGGGCTGGATGTTGGCGAGGAACAGCACGTCGGCGTCCCGGGAGCCGGCCGAGAGCTTGGGGTTGAAGTGCTCGAACACGTTGAGCTGCGTGTCCAGCGTGTCGCGGGTGTTGAGGTCGTCGTGATAGCGGCCCTTCCAGAAGAACGTCTTGCCGCCGGCGACGCGCTCGACGTCGTCGATGTTCGTGCCGCGGGTGGAGAGGACGGCCAGCTCGGTGTCGCCGAAGTCATCGCCGACCGGGCCGACGACGTTGACGGGATGCAGCAGCGAGGCGGCGAGGGCGAAGTGGGTGGCGGCCCCGCCGAGCATGCGCTCGCGCTCGCCGAACGGCGTCTCCACGGCGTCGAACGCGATCGAACCAACGACGGTGATGCTCAATGTGGCCTGCCTTTCTGAGGACTTCAAGCGGCGGGCCAGGTTACGCGAAGCGCCCCCGCCGGGGGTTCTTGACTAGACGGGAACGAGCGTAGTATGTTGGCCTGCGAGGGAGACCGGTCAGTCTGACGCCGGTGAGCCGGCGGCTCGAGGAGCCGCCCCGCGGCCGGCACTCACCAACCAGGAGAGGACGAATACATGCCGATTCCCACCGAGCTCGTCGGGTCCCTTCCGCGCCCGATGAAGCTGCAGGAGGCCTACGCCGACTACGACGAGGGGAAGATCTCCTTCGAGCAGCTCCAGACGTCCCAGGACGCGGCCGCCGAGGACTCGATCAAGCGCCTCGAGGCGACGGGCGAGCCCTATGTCACCGACGGCGAGCAGCGCGAGTCGAGCTTTGCCACCTACAACCTCACCGACACGCTGGCCGGCACGGGGCTGGCCGACGGACTCGCCGGCGACGGTCAGTTCTTCGCGATCTTCGACGACGGACACAACCGCCAGCTGCCGCGGATCACCAGTGGCCCGTTCCGCTACAAGACCTATGCCTCCGAGTTCGTGGCCAAGAACAAGGCGATCGCCTCACACCCGGTCAAGCAGGCGGTGATATCCCCCTCGATGATGATGCTGCTCTATCCGCTCGACGGCGAGATCGATGGCTACTCGCGCGACCAGTTCCTCGCCGACTGCATCGACGAGGCCGAGAAGGACATCCGCCAGTGCTTCGACGCCGGCGCCGTCCGCGTCTCAGTCGACTTCACCGAGGGCCGGCTCGCCAACAAGAACGACTCGCGCAACCCCTGGACCGGCAAGGACATGCTGCAGGAGTTCATCGACCTCAACAACCGGCTGTTTCACCGCTTCACCGCCGAGGAGCGGCGCAACATCGGGATCCACACGTGTCCGGGCGGCGATTGTGACTCCGTGCACTCCAAAGAGGTCCCCTACGAGCTGCTGCTGTCGCACATGTTCGAGATGGACGCCGGCTACTTCCTGATCCAGTGCGCGTCGGAGGACGACCGCGAGTCCATCTATGAGATGTGCGGCAAGTACAGCCGGGAGGACGCCAACGGCGTGGCCCAGGTGTGCTTCATGGGCGTCATCAATCCACTGTCGCCGGAGGTCGAGACCGCCGATCACGTGTGCAGCGAGCTGGTGGCGGCCGCCAAGCACATCCCGGTGGAGCGCCTCGGCGCGACGGACGACTGCGGCTTCTCGCCGTTCAGCCGCGACGTCAAGCCCAAGCACTCCTCGCCCGACGCCGCCCGCGACATCGCGATGCAGAAGATCAGCGCCCGCCTGGAGGGTGCCCGGATGGCCTCCGCGGAGCTCGGGGTCTAGGAAACCCTTCGGCGCGCACGGCCCTCGCGCGTCCAAGGACAGCGGTCACCGGGCCTCCGGGCTCGGTGACCGTCTCGTTAGGATCGTGGGTGAATGCCCCTGCGCGTGATGCCCCGGGTCGGCGCCACGGTGTCGATCGAATACCTTGGGGCGACCGTCCGCGGCGTCGTCGACAGCATCGAGGGCGAGGGCCGCCTGCTGCTCGTGGAGACCGAGGACGGCCGCTCGATGCAATTCGCGCTCAACCGCGCGACGGCGACGTTCACCACCGACGGGAGTCAGACGGGCGCGCGCCTGCGGTTCGACCGCTGAGCGCCGCCGCGAAGCGCGAGAAGATCGCGCGGCCGGCCGGCATCTGGCGCTTCAATGCGCGCCGGCTGAGCGCGCGGAACGCGTCGATCGGATGACCGGCAGCCTCAATCTCGAGCGTGCTGCCGGGGTCGGCCAGCCAGGTCTCGATCAGCAGCTGGGGCGTGACCTCGAGATGGGCCTGGCTGCCCCACGCGGTCTGCCCGATCCGATATACCGCCGCCCCCGGCCCGGGAGCGGTGGCCAGCGCGGTCGCCCCGGGCGGAGCCTCGATCATGTCCTCGTGCCACTTGAGCACCGGCAAGCCGTCCGGCAGGGCCTGAAAGACGGGGTCGGCGGCCGCCTCGGGCCGGACCGCGACCGGCTCCCAGTCGGCGACCATGTGGCCGATCGCGCGCACCCGCCCGCCGCCGGCGACGGCCAGCAGCTGCGCGCCCAGGCACAGGCCCAGCACCGGGACCTGACGCTGCAGCGCGTCGGCCATCAGCTCGACCTCGGCCGCGAGGAACGCGTCCTCGTGCGCGCGGGTCGCGCTCTCGCGCCCGCCCATGGAGACCATGCCCGAGACCGACGAGACGCTCGGCAGCCGATCGCCGCTCACCTTGTCGACCTGGAGGACGGGACAGCCGGTCTGCTCCAGGCAGCCCCGGACGAGCCCGGAGCTCCGGTCGTCCAGATGGGTCACCACCAGCACCGGCTTCATGGCGCGCGAGGATAATGGCAGTGTGCGACTCCTCGCCCTCGCCGTGCTCGCGCTCTTCGGGAGCACCCCCGTCCGTCTTCCCACCGAGGGTCTTACGATGGCGCGACCCTTCCGCGTCGCCGCGTACGCGAACCCAATTCCAAAACCGAGAATCGTCTGGACCCCGGTGCCGTTCGGGGCCAAGCGCAAGGCCGAGATGACGGCCTATGTGGGGCGCCACTACGGCAGCTTTTTGAGGCCGACGTGGCGGCTGACGCATCCTCACGTGATCGTCATCCACTACACCGAGGCCAGCTACAGCTCGACGTTCAACACGTTCGCCTCCGACGTCCCGGACTCCGAGCTGCACGAGCTGCCGGGCACCTCGGCGCACTTCGTGATCGACACCGACGGCACCATCCACCAGCTCGTCTCGCTGGGGACGATGGCCCGGCACACGGTCGGCCTCAACTGGACGGCGATCGGGATCGAGCACGTGGGCTTCAGCGACGCCCAGGTGCTGGGGGATCGCCGCCAGATCAGTGCCAGCCTGCACCTCGTGCAGTGGCTGCGCTGCCGCTACGGGATCGCTGTCAAGAACGTGATCGGGCACAACGAAAGCCTCTCCAGTCCGTTTCACCACGAGGACGTCGCGTCGCTGCGCACCCAGACCCACAGCGATTTCAATCGCCACGACATGAACACCTACCGCGCCCGGCTACGCGCGCTCGGCGGCTGTGCTGCATAGACTTCGCGCGGTGCGGAGGATGCTGCTGAGTCTCGTGGTGGCGACGGCGATGCTGGCCGTGCCGGCGTCGGCGCTCGCGTTCTACGGGTCGATCGCCGTCAACCCGCAGACCGAGGCCTACGGCGGCTCCTACAGCCAGCCGACGAAGAAGGCCGCCGAGCGGGCGGCGCTGCACCACTGCCGGGGCACGTGCCGGACGCTGCTGTGGGTTCGTGACTACTGCGCAGCCGCCGTCGTCAACCGCAAGGGCTTCTGGGGCGGCTTCGGCGCCACCCACAACGGCGCCATCGCAGCGGCCCGCAGGCACGCCCACGACCCGCACGCCAAGTTCCTCACCTGGGTGTGCAGCGGCTGATGGCGCTGTCGCGCATAGCCGTCGTCGGCGCGGGCTTCATGGGCTCGGGGATCGCGGAGTCGGCCGCGTCGGCGGGCGTCGACGTCACGGTGTTCGAGCCCGAGGAGGCGCCGCTGGAGCGCTCGCGCTCGCGGCTGCACGAGTCCGTCGACCGGGCGGTGTCGCGCGGCAAGATGACCGGCGAGGAGGCCGAGGGGCTGGTGGCGCGGATCGCCTACACGACCGAGATCGGCGATCTCGACGGCGTCGACGCCGTGATGGAGGCCGTGACCGAGGACCCGCGGGTCAAGGGCAGGCTGTTCGCCTCACTCGACGAGCAGCTGCCCGACGCGCAGTTCCTCGCGTCCAACACCTCATCGATCCCGATCGCCGAGATCGCCTCCTGGACGCAGCGGCCCGAGCGGGTGGTCGGCCTTCACTTCTTCTCCCCCGTGCCGGTGATGAAGCTCGTCGAGGTGGTCGTCGCGCTCGACACCGCCGAGCAGACGGTCGCGGCCGCCGAGCAGTTCGCCGCGGCGATCGGCAAACAGCCGATCCGCACCAAGGATCGCTCGGGGTTCATTGTCAACATGCTGCTCGTCCCCTACCTGATGGCAGCCGTGCGCATGTACGAGGACGGCTTCGCCAGCCGCGAGGACATCGACGAGGGAATGCGGCTCGGGTGCGGTCACCCGATGGGGCCGCTGACACTGTGTGACTTCATCGGCCTCGACGTGCTCTACGCGGTGTGCGACTCGCTCTATGAGGAGTTCAAACGCCCCGAGTATGCCCCGCCGCCGCTGCTCAAGCGGATGGTCGTCTCCGGCCATCACGGCCGCAAGGCCGGTCAGGGCTTCTACACGTATTAGAGCCCCGTTTCCAGGGCTCCGCAAGAAGTTCGCAGGATTTCTGGCTCGCAGAATCCTGACATTCCGAGGGCTAAAGAACTCGCTCGCGCGAGCCGAAAACATCCTGGGCCAGAAACCGGCCCTTTGGGGCGGATCACGTCGTGTTCGGGTGGCGCGCGTGATCGGCCATCCGTACACCTCGATTCGGGATGGCTAGCAAATGGCAACAGGAGCAAGCGGCGGCCGCATGTCGGCCGACGAGACGCTGGAGTTGTGGCGCGAGTACCGGCGCACAGAGGACCCGCGAGTGCGCAACCGGCTGGTCCTGACGTTCGCGCCGATGGTCAAGTACATCGTCTACCGCAAGGTCCGGGAGATGCCGGCGCGGTGCGACGTGGATGACTTCATCTCCTGCGGACTCGAGGCGCTGATCCGCTCGATCGATCGCTACGACCCCGGGAAGGGTGCCACGCTCGAGCAGTTCGCGTGGACCCGGATCCACGGAGCCGTGCTCGACGAGCTGCGTCGCCACGACTGGGCGCCACGCTCGCTGCGCCGCTGGGACCGCGAGCTCACCAAGGCCCGCGACCAGTTCGTCGGCCTGTACGGGCGTCGGCCCACGCGCGAGGAACTGGCGTCAGCGATGGGTGTCACCACCGATGAGCTGCTTCGGCGCCAGGACGAGCTGGCGCGCGCCCAGATCGGCTCGCTCAACGCCGTCGTGCACGCCGACGACGACGCGGCGATCGAGCGGATCGACACGCTGCCCGCCGATGACCGCGACTCCGATCCCGAGAGCTCGGTGATGGCGCTGGCCGCCAAGGAGCGTTTCCGCAAGGCGTTTGACTGCCTGGCGCCGCGGGAGCGCAAGATCGCGGTGCTCCTGTACCTCTACAACCTGACGTTGCGCGAGATCGGCGAGATCCTCGGGGTCACCGAGAGTCGCGTCTGCCAGCTGCACGCCCAGATCCTCAAGGCCCTGCGCACGCGGCTGAAGTCAGACGAGCAGCTGTTCAGCTACGTGGCGTAGACACGTCCGCGGGTCAAGCGGCGTCCGGCTCCGCGAAGGCCTCGGCAAAGAGCGGTCGCGCGCACGTCGTGACGGGCTGAGGGTGCCGCCCGGCCGCACAGATAGATGAGGCGCGCTCAAGTTGGCACCGCCTCGCTCGATAACCCGGGACAGGCATGAGTTCCGACGCCCGAACCATCTCCTCCCTCCAATCGGCCCGCTCCCTCACGAGCTCCCAGCCGGTGCGCCCGCAGGCACAACCCGCACCGGCCGCAGCAGCGAGCGGGTCGGTGGCCGTCGACACGGTGCCCCCGACGCCGGCGCCGGAGGTGCTCGACGCGGTCGGCGCCGCCGCGAGAGCCTACGACAGACTGACGGCGAACGGCGTCCAGCTGCATTTCCACGTCGATGACCAGACCGGCGACGTTACGGTGCACGTCTGCGACATGCAGGGCACCGTGCTGGGCAGCCTGACGTCCAGTCAGGTGCTCGACCTCGCCACAACCGGCACGCTCGACTGACGACGCACGGGCTCTGAGAAACATGTTCACGTCCTCTGCCTCCTCGTCGGCCTCCTCCTTGGGCTTGAGCTGGCTGAGCGAAACCTGCGGAAACCAGGAGAGCCGCGTAACGGCGCTCGACAGGCAGCCGACCATCGTCCAGAGCCCCAGCAGAGGCTCGCTTCTGGGCTAGACGTACCCCTTTCGCCGGTAACTGCGCGGCCGCTGCGCGCCGCCCGGGCCGGCGAGCCAAGACTCGCCAGCGTCAGCACGGCTGTCGCCGCGAGACCAATGCCCCGCTTCCGCCCAGGTCGCAAACCGGCGGGGCTACATCAATAATCCGATCCATCGAGGGAACGGAAGAAGGGGACGGGCTGCCCTCGGGCGGCCCGTCCTCTTCGTTTAGCGACGACTCACCGGGACGGAGGCCATCGCCGCGTTGCGCCACTGCCGCTGACGGTCCAGGGTAACCCCTTGGTTACGGTAGCCTCCGCGTTACTGATGACCCCGCCCGCCACCCACGGCAGTCCGTTCGAAGCGCTGGGCGACTCTAACCGCCGAGAGATCCTCACCCTGCTGGGCGAGGGCGAGAAGTCGGTGCGCGAGCTGGCCGACGCGTTGCCGATCAGCCGCCCCGCGGTCTCGCGACATCTGCGCGTGCTCAAGCAGGCGGGGCTGGTCGCCGAGCGTCCGCGGGGAACGCTGCGGATCTATCGCTTGCAGGAGCAGGGGATCGAGGTCGTCCAGGCCTACCTGCGCCAGGTGTGGGGCGAGGCCGCGGCCCGCTTCACGCTGCTAGCCGAGAACACCCCGGAGCCGTGACCGAGCCGCTCAATCTCACCTTCGACGTCGCCTGCTCGCCCGAGCACGCATTCGCCACGTGGACGGCGCGGATCGGAAGCTGGTGGCCGGCCGATCACACCGTCAGTGGGGAGCGCGAACTCGACGCGGTCCTAGAGCCGGGCATCGGCGGTCGTATCTACGAGCGCACGCATTCGGGCGAAGAGCACGAGTGGGGCGAGGTGACGGTCTGGGAACCGCCCGCACGGCTGGGCTACCTGTGGCACCTGCGGCGCGGGCGCGGCGATGCGACCGAGGTGGAGATCCGCTTCGTCGAGCTCGCCCCGGCCGCCACGCGGGTCGAGATCGAGCACCGCGGCTGGGAGCGGCTCGACAAGGGAGCCGAAGACTGGCGTGACCGCAACCGCGGCGGGTGGCAGACGCTGCTGCCCCACTTCATCGAGGCGACGAAAGGAGCAGGCACATGAGCAACGGGACCGGCACCAAGGACGATCCGTGGCGGCTGCGCACCCCACCGGGCAGCTCGGATTACACGATGTACCGCGACGAGGACGGCGATCCGCCGGCGCTCGTCTGCCAGGTCGGATCGACGACGCTGAAGTACCGCCTGAGCGCGATCGAGGACCTGCACGCCTGGCTACAGAAACAGGGCGACTGGGTGGAGCTCGGCGCCGCCGACGAGAAGAAGGAAGCATCGGCCGACACGGTCGAAGCGTGGGGCCGCGCACCCGGGAACCCAGTCGGCGGCTGGTACGGCCTGCGCAAGGGCTACCGCGGGCGCTTCGGCATGTACCTCCCGCCGCTGCTCGAGGAGCTCGGGCTCGCCGAGCTCACCCACGAGAAGCGCAACAACCGGATCCGCGCTGCTTAACGAGTGTCGCCGGCGAGGACCGGGGGCCGGGACGCATCCGGCGGCCGGGCGCTCGGCGGGGCGAGCTGGCGGTCGCGGGCGGCGGCCAGGCCGATCACCAGCTGGGGAGCGACGAGCGCGAGCAGCAGGATCAGCGCCAGCGTCCACGAGTGCGAGATGCCGTGCAGGGCGCCGACGGCGAGCGGCGCCAGCGAGGAGAGCACGTAGCCGACCGACTGGGCCATCGTCGACAGGCCCTCGGTGGTGGCGACGTTGCCGGCGCGGGTTACGATCAGCATCAGGGCGAGCGGAAAGGCCGCGTTCTGGCCGAGGCCGAGGAGGACCACCCACAGGTAGGGGGCCGACATCGGCGCGAGCAGGATCCCGAGCAGACCGGCGACCGTGAGCACGCTGCTGGCGACGACGAGCGGGCGCTGGTCACGCGACCGCCCGGCCAGCCCGGGGATGACGAGCGCGGTGACGAGGCCGACGAGCATCGTCAGGCTGAGCAGCAGGCCGGCGTGACCCTCGCTGGCGCCGTGGCTGCGAAAGATGCTCGGCAGCCACGCGAGCACAGCGTAGAAGCCGCCAGACTGCAGGGCGAAGAACAGGGTCACCGCCCACGCCAGGGGCCGCCGCAGCAGCGCGTGAGCCGAGTGGCTGACCTCGGCTGCTTCGGGGGGCGCCGCGGTGGGCGGGTCGCGGCGCACGAGCGCCGGAAGCCAGGCGAGCGCCGCGAGCGCCGCCGGGATCGCCCACACCGCCAGGCCCGGTCGCCAGCCGCCGCCGAGCGCGTCGGCCAACGGGACGGTGACGCCAGCCGACAGCGCCGCAAAGCCGATCAGCGACACCGTGTACAGGGACATCGCCGTCCCCGTGCGATGCGAGAAGTCGCGTCGCACGAGCACCGGCAGCAGCACGTTGCCGGTAGCGATCGCGGCGCCCGCGAGCGCCGTGCCGAGGAACAGCAGGCCTACGCCCGGGATGAGCCGCAGCAGCATGCCGGCGAGCAGGACGAACATCGCGCCCGCCAGCGCGGTCCGGACCCCCAGGCGCCGGGCGAGCACCGGGGCCAGCGGCGCGAGCAGACCGAAGCAGAGCACCGGCAGGGTCGTCAGCGCTCCCGCCCAGCCTGAGGACAGGCCGGTGTCGGACTGGATGCGGTTGAGCACCGGTCCGACCGCGGCCGCCGCCGGGCGCAGATTGATCGCGATCAGCACCACGCCGGCGGCGAGCAGTCCGGAGCGAAGGCGGCCGTCGTTCACACCGAGAGACTAGGCCCACGACCTCAGACGGCATCATCCCCTCATGAGCGCCGAACGCTTCACCTCCTGGCTCGCCGCCTACGAGCGCGCCTGGCGGACCGGTGATCCGCACCTACTGCGACCTCTGGATCATGGAGCTCGACGGCACGGGGCGGGGCACGTCGCTACGTTGAACCGGGTGCCTCTCACACGACCCGATATCGCCGGCTCCGCCGACCAGCTGCTCGATGCCGGCTACGGGCTGTGGCTCGTCTCCCACGGGGCGGTGCTCGAGCAGCTCGACGGCCACCCGCTGGGCGTCGAGGTGGCGGCGCCTTGACTTCCTTGCCGCTGGCGAGCGGCCCTGGCAGGTCGCCGACCTGATGCGCGTCTACAACGTGCTCAACGCCACCGCGTTCGGTGCCAAGGGCATTCCGTTGCAGAATTGGGTGATGATCGATCTGGGGCTGCTGCCCTCCGCCTTCCTGCTCGTCACGCTGTCGGCCCGCCGCGCCGCCGAGGCTCTGTCGGACCACCGGCTCTCCGACGCCGCCCGGGCCCGCATCGCCGGCGTACTCCCGGCCGTCCTCGAGGAGGCCCGGCGCCTGGACTACGCCGGACCGATTCCGGTGGCCGGCTATTGCGCGGCGCGCTCGCCGATCCCCGACGGCTGGGTCGGCTGGTCGCTGTGCTCGGCGATCCCCGGCCTGGGGACGACCGCCAAGGGCCTGGCGCTCGCCGCCTACCGGGCGCGCACGCTGACCGGCGTGGCGCAGTACAGCGATCCGGCGCTGCGGGTGCATCGCAAGTTCGGGCGCATGCGGCTGCTGGCGGCGGTGCTCGACCTGCACCCCGTCCCCGGGACGATGGTCTACCGGACCGATGTCTTCGAGGACGACGACGACGCGGACGCGGGGTCGCCGGAGCCGACGATGATGCTCGACGCCCATGATGCCGCCGCCCACCGGGCCCTGCAGGACCGGCTCGATGCCGGCGCCGAGATCCACATCCTGTCCCCCGGCCTGGTCGATGACCGGGTCCCGATCCTGGAGCTGAACTAGCCAATGCCGGGACGTAACTTCGTGCTCGCCTTCAGCGGCGGGCTTGACACCTCCTACGGCCTGGCCGTGCTCGTCGACCGCGGTGAGCGGGTGACGACCGTGACCGTCAACACGGGCGGCTTCGACGCCGCCGAGCTGGCCGACATCAAGACGCGGGCGGCGGCGCTGGGAGCGACCGAGCACGTGGTCATCGACGGACGCGCCCGCCTGTTTGAGCAGTTCGTCTCCTACATCCTCAAGGCCAACTACCTGCGCAACGGCGTCTATCCGTCGTGCGTCGGGGTGGAGCGGATGCTGCAGGCCGAGGAGGTCACCCGGGCCGCCCTGGAGCGCGGCGCCGACGCGATCGCCCATGGCTCGACGGGCGCCGGCAACGACCACGTGCGCTTCGACGCGGTCACCAAGGCGCTGGCCCCGAAGCTGGAGATCGTCGGGCTGATCCGCGACGAGGACCACACCCGCGAGGAGGAGCGCGACTTCCTGCGCGAGCGGGGTCACCCCGTGTCGGAGATCACCGCCAAGTACTCGTTCAACTTCGGGATCCTCGGCACCACGATCGGCGGCGAGGAGACCTACGGCTCGTGGGAGTACCTGCCCGAGGAGGCGTGGCCGACCACGAACTCGATCGCGGACGCTCCCGACGAGGGCGTCGAAGTGACTCTGCAGTTCGAGCGCGGGCTGCCCGTGGCCTACGAGGTGGCGAACGGGGGGACCCGCGTCGAGCTGGGCGCGGACGCCATCGGCGTGCCCGGCTATGACACGCTCGCGGCGCTCAACCGGATCGGCGCCGAGCACGGGGTCGGCCGGGGCATCCACACCGGCCAAACGATCATGGGGATCGTTGGCCGGCTGGGCTTCGAGGCGCCGGGGATGATGATCCTGATGGCCGCCCACCGCGAGCTCGAGCGCCTGGTGCTGACCAACGCCCAGCAGACCGTCAAGGCCTCGCTGGGCACGACGTTCGGCGACATGCTGCACGAGGGCCGCTACTACGACCCGCTCCTCTCCGACATCCGCGCGTTCCTCGACAGCTCACAGGAGCGGGTCACCGGGGAGGTCCGCGCGCGCCTGCACAAGGGCAACGTGATCCCGCTGGGCTGCCGCAGCCCGCACAGCCTGCTCGACGCCGGTCGGCGCCTGGGCTCGACCTACGGGCACGGATCCTCGCTGTGGACCGGGCCCGAGGCCCGCGCCTTCGCCCACATCTACGCCACCGCCGGCGTGCTCGCCCATTCGACGCTCGACGAGTCATGAGCTCATTCTGGACCCAGCAGATCGCCGATGAACGGATCGCCCGCGCGACCCTGACCACCGACCGCGATGCCGACGTCTGCGTCGTGGGCGGCGGCTACACGGGCCTGTGGACGGCCTATGAGCTGCTGCGCGCCGAGCCGTCGCTCGACGTCGTCGTCCTCGAGGCCGAGACGATCGGCTTCGGCGCCTCCGGGCGCAACGGCGGCTGGGTGCTGGGCGCGATCGCCGGCGACCGCGAGTGGTGGGCGCGCCGCTCCGGTCGCGCCGCCGTCGTCGCCCAGGACGCCGCCGTCCGGGACACGGTCGGCCACATCGGCCAGGTGATCGAGCACGAGCACATCGACTGCGACTTCGTCCACGGCGGGACCCTGCGAGTGGCCGAGACAGGACTGGAGCGCAAGCGCCTGGAGGACGCGATCGCCTACCAGCGATCCTGGGGGGCGGGCCCGCAGGACGGCCGGCTGATCGAGGCCGACGAGCTGTGCGAGCGCCTGCGCATCCCGACGGCGATCGCGGCCACGTTCTCGCCCCACTGCGCCCGGGTGCAGCCGGCCAAGCTGGCCGCCGGCCTGGCGCGGGCCGTCGAGCGCCAGGGGGCGACGATCCACGAGCGCTCGCGGGCGACCGCGATCGGCCCCGGCCGGGTGACCACCGATGCCGCAGCGGTGCGCGCGCGCCACGTGATCCGCGCCACCGAGGCCTACACGGCTCAGCTTCCGGGGCTGCGCCGCAAGCTGCTGCCGATGCGCAGCTCGATGATCATCACGGCCCCGCTCGACGACGCGACGTGGACCGCGATCGGCTGGGACGGCGTCGAGACGCTGGGCGACTCCCGCCACGTCTACATCTATGCCCAGCGCACGAGCGACGGCCGGATCGCGATCGGCGGCCGCGGCAAGCCGTACCGCTACGGCTCCGACACGGAGGGCGAGGGTTCGGCCGACCCCTCGGTCGCCGCCGAGATCCGCGGGCGCCTGTGCGAGCTGTTCCCGGTGCTGGCCGACGTGCGGATCGATGCCACCTGGCAGGGCGTGCTCGGCGTCACCCGCCCGTGGCGCCCAACGGTGAGCTTCGATCCGGGCACGGGGCTCGGATGGGCGGGCGGGTATGTCGGCGAGGGCGTGGCCGCCACCAACCTCGCGGGGCGCACCCTCACCGACCTGATCCTCGGCCGGCGCACGGCGCTGACCGAGCTGCCGTGGATCGCGCCCATGGACCGCAACTGGGAGCCCGAGCCGCTGCGCTGGATCGGGGTCAACGCGGTCTATGAGTCACTGCGGCGCGCCGACCTCGCCGAGCGGCGCAGCGGGCGCTCCTCGCCGCTCGCGCTCCCGGCGAAGCTGCTCGGCATCACGCACTGACGAGCTCGACGATTCGCGTCAGCAGCGCCTCGAGCTGTTGCAGCTCGGCGACGGCGATCGACTCGCCGGGCTGGTGCGGATCCCGCCCGCCGCTGGCCACGGCGACGACGTCGACCTCCGCGGCGAGATAGTTGGCCTCGAGCGATGCCTGGGCCTCCTGGAGGTCCAGCACGGCCCCGTCGACCCCGTCGACGGCCGCGCGCATGAGCGCCAGCGCCCGCGAGTCCGGCGCGCCCGGCAGTGGCGGCACCATCCGGTCGCGGTCGCGGATCCACTCGAACGTGGCGCCGCGTCCGTCACACACCCGTTGGAAGGTCTCCTGAATTGCCCGCGTCGTGTCCTCGATCTCGTCGACGCTGTACCCGCGGACCTCGCCGCGGACGTAGACGAGGTCGGGCACCGAGTTGGTCGGCGCGGCAATGAGCGCCTCGCGGACCGACGAGGACGCCGTGTCGCCGTCGAGGCGTCCGATGACCGAGCCGCCGACGATCGCGGCCACGCCGGCGCTGCCCCCGCCGGGCCGGCGGCCGAGCGGAAGCGCGGCGACCGCCTCAGACGCGGTCGCAATCGCGTCGACCCCGGCCTCGGGGTTGGCGGCGGCATGGGCGGCGCGACCGCGGATGGCGGCGACGAACGTCGTCTGCCCCAGCGCGCGGGTGATGACCGTCCCGATCGGCTGCGAGCCATCGACGCAGAAGGCGCAGTCGACGCCCAGCGACGGCAGGTCGAGCAGGCTGGCGCCCATCCGGCCTGATTCCTCGCGTGAGGTGAAGGCGGCCACCACCGTCGGGCGGTGGGCGGCCGGCAGCCGTTGGGCGGCCACGACGGTGCGCATCACGGCGGCGACGGCGGACTTGTTGTCGGCGCCGAGGATGGTGTCGCCGGCCGAGCGGATCATGCCATCGTCATCGACGAGCGGGCGCACGGCCTCGGCACCGGTCTCGACCGTGTCCATGTGGGCGACGAAGAGGAGCGTCGGTCGGTCGGGCGCCCCGGGCACGGTGGCGATCAGGTTGCCGGCGTCCGATCCGTTGTCCGGGCCCGAGCCGTCAAAGCGCGTGGGGACTCCGGCATCGTTCAACCAGCCGGCGATCTGCTCGGCGAGGACGAGCTCACGACCACTCGGCGACGGGATCGCGACGAGCTCTGAGAACAGCTCGCGGATGTCGGCGTCCCGGGTGAGCACGGGGAAGCCAGGTTATCCGTCGGCGGCGCGTCTGACCGCTACGCGGGCTCAGCCGGCGGCCACGGGTGCCGGCGGGGCCGGGGGGACGTGGATCTCGGCGGCCGGTAGCGGGTGGGCGAACAGGAAGCCCTGACCCAGCCGGCATCCCGAGAGGCGCAGGAGCTCGCATTGGCCTGCGGTCTCGATGCCCTCGGCGACCACCTGCAGGTCCATCCCGGAACCGATCGACAGGATCGCGCGCATCAGGGCGGCGTCACGGCGATCGCTCTCCAGCCCGTCGAGAAAGCAGCGGTCCACCTTGAGCACGTCGACTGGCAGGCGCTTGAGATAGCTGAGCATGGAGTAACCGGTGCCGAAGTCGTCGAGGGCGATCTGCACGCCGTGTTCGCGGATCCGCTCCAGATTTCGATGCTCCACCTCGCCGGGGGAGAGGAACACGCCCTCGGTGATCTCCAGTGCCAGTGCCGTGCCCGGCAGCTCGGTCTCGGCGAGAATCGACATGACGACGTCGGCGATGTTCGGGACGGCCAGCTGCACCGGTGAGAAGTTGACCGTGACCTGCAGGTCGTCGCCGGACTCGGCCCGCCAGCGCGCCAGCTGGCGGCAGGCGATGCGCAGCACATGCTCGCCGATGCGCACGATCTCACCGTTGGCCTCGGCGACGGGCACGAACTCAGTCGGCGGGATCTGTCCCAGATCGGGATGGACCCAGCGGGCCAGTGCCTCGAAGCCACGCGTCCGGCCACTCGACAACTCGACGATCGGCTGAAAGGCGACGCCGATCTCATCGCGCGCGACCGCGCCCGTCAGCGCTCCACGCAGGCGCAGACGCGCCGCCGAGCAGACCGCGGTCTCGGACTGGGCGACGACCACCTGGTCGCGCCGGTCCTTGGCCAGGCGCATCGCCTCCGCCGCGCGGGTCAGCAGCGTGGGGCCGCCGCCGTTGGCGTCGGCGATCGCGGTCGGGGTCGCAGTCGCCAGGCCGACGGTCGCGCTCACCGACAGCCGGTCGCCGCGCACGGCCACCGGCTCGGCGCCGATTGCGTCGCGAATCTGGTGGGCGAGCCTCAGCGCCTCCAGCTCATCGCCGGCGCGCGGGCGCAGGACCGCGAAGACGTCTCCCTCCAGCCGGCCGAGGATGTCCTCGCTGCTCAGCTGGTGGGCGATCCGGCGTGACACGAGGCTGAGGATCCGGTCGCCGTGAGCGGTCCCGTAGGCGTCGTTGACGGTGCGCATCTCATCGATGCCGATGGCCAGCGCCACCAGCTCGCCTTCCGCGTGCGCGGCCGCCAGCTGATCCGCATAGGCAACGGTGAGGGCCCGGTTCGGCAGGCCGGTGAGTACGTCGCGGAGGCTCTGGTGAGCGAGCGCGCTGCGCAGCTCGAGCTGCGTCCTGACGGCCGCGGCCAGGTCACCGAGGATCCGCAGCTCGTGCTCGGTCCATTCATGGGGATGGTCAACAATCGCGCAGAAGGCACCGACGACGTGCCCGTCGGCGAGGGTGAGCGGCATGCCCGCATAGGCGATCACCGAGAGGTCGCGTACCGCGAGGTTGTCGGCGACCAGGGGATGGCGGCGGGCATCGGCGATCACCAGCGGCCGGCGGCGGGCGACGACGTGCTGGCAGAACGAGTGGCTCAGCGGCGTCTGGCGCGCGTACGCCCAATCGCCCGACAGGCCGTAGGTGCTCTTGAAGAACTGGCGGTCACCTTCGACCAACGAGACGAGCGCGACGGGCACCCCGAGCAGATCGACCGCCAGGCGGGTGAAGCGATCGAACTCCGGCTCGGGCTCGGTGTCGAGCAGCCCGAGGTCGCGCAGGGCGGCGATCCGAGCGCCGTCGCTGATCGCGTCGGGGGTCAACGTCGGGGTGAGGCGACGAGGATCTCCACGCCGCAGTACTCGGCTTGATCTGCCAAGTCTTGATGTATCGCCAAAAACCTGTGCGTTTTGCCCTCAAACGATGCAACTTGAGGTGTGTTTCCAGCAGTTCCTGCGTCAACGGTCGTTGAGCACGCGAACCGGGGCGCCGTCGCGGAATGCGGCGACGTCCTCCACCACCTGGCCGTACATGTTGCGAAAGGCCGGCTCGGACACGTAACCGAGGTGCGGCAGCAGGACCACGTTCTCCAGTTCGGTCAGAGGGTGGCCGGCGGGCAGCGGCTCCTGATCGAAGACATCAAGGCCCGCGGCGGCGATCGTCCCGTCGCGCAACGCGGCGATCAGCGCCCGCTCGTCGACAATCGGACCGCGCGAGGTGTTGACCAGCGCGCCGGTGGACTTCATCTGGGCCAGCTCGCCGGCGCCGATCAGTCCGCGGGTGCGCTCTGACAGGACGAGGTGGATCGAGAGGACGTCGGCGCCGGCGAGCAGCTCCTGCTTGGTGACGAGGCGCGTGCCGACCTCGGCCGCCCGCTCGGGAGTCAGGTGCTGACTCCAGGCGATCGTCTCCATCCCGAACGCCCGCGCCGGCCCGACCATGGCCGCGCCCAGGTTGCCCAGGCCGGCCAGGCCGAGCGTCGCGCCGGCGAGGTTGCGCGGAAGGTCGAGCTGCCAGCGCCCCTCGCGGACGGCGCGGTCCTCGACTGTCACCCGCTTGAACACAGCCAGGATCAGCGCCCAGGCGACCTCGGCGGTCGTCGGCACCCCCGCGGCCGTGGGCGCGCTCGTGCCCTGCGTCCCGCTGTAGACGATGCCGCGCTCGCGCAGGTACTCGTGGTCGACCGACGCGTTGCGCATGCCGGTCGTGATCAGCAGTCGCAGCTTCGGGAGCCGGCTGAGAACCTTCCGGGGAAAGCGGGTGCGCTCGCGCATGAGGACCAGCACCTCGAAATCGGCCAGCGTCGCCGGCAGCTTGTCGGCCGCGATCGGCTCGCGGAAGAACTCGACGGCGACGTCGGGGCCGAGGGAATCCCAGTCGGCGAAGCCGGGGGCGCGGCCCTGGTAGTCGTCGAGCACGGCGACCCGCATCATGGCCGCGAGTCTTGCAGACGCCGGCGCGGGCTGAGCGCGAGCGGCCCGCTCACACCGGCCGGCCGACGTGCGCCGCATCCTCGAGCGCCGCCATGTCCTCCTCGTCGAGCGCGACGCCGGCCGCCCCGAGGTTCTCCTCCAGGTGGGTCACCGAGGTGGTGCCGGGAATCAGCAGCATCCGCTCGTAGTGGGCCAGCAGCCAGGCGAGGGCGACCTGCGTCGCCAGGACGCGGTGCTTGGCGGCCACGTGGGCGATCGCCGGATCCCTGGCCAGCGTGGCCGGACCGCCGGTGAACGCCGAGCCGAGCGGGAAGAACGGCACGAACGCGATCGCGTGCTCCCGCGCCAGGTCGACGATCGCCTCGTCGGCGCGGTCGATCACGCTGTAGGCGTTCTGGATCTCGCCGAGCTCGCCGCTCCCGGTCTGCTCGATCGCGAACCAGGCGCCCTCGAGGGTGACGTTGGAGACGCCGATGAGGTCGAGCTTGCCCTCCCGGCGGAGGTCCTGCAGCGTTGCGATCTGCTCGGGCGTCGGGACGTCAGGGCCGCCCTCGGCGTTGGCGACCCGCAGGTTGACGAGGTCCATGCGCTCGACGCGCAGCGAGCGCAGGTTGTCCTCGACGCCGGAGCGCAGCTCCGCTGGTGAGAGCGCGGACAGCCATGCGCCCTGCTCGTCGCGCCGGGCGCCCACCTTGGTGACGAGCTTGAGGTTGTCCGGATACGGATACAAGGTCTCGCGGATGAGGTCGTTGACGACGTTGGGGCCGTAGTACTGCGAGGTGTCGATGTGATCGACGCCCAGTTCGATCGCGCGGCGCAGGACGGCGCGGGCGCCGTCGGGGTCGCGGGGCGGTCCGAAGACGCCGGGACCGGCGAGCTGCATCGCGCCGAAGCCGATGCGATTGATCGGGTTGCCGCCGAGAAAGGATGTCGTGGTCATGCCCGACAGTGTGCGTCAGCCGCGAGGGCCGGACAAGCGGACCCTCGATCCTCGGACTCGGACAACCACCCTAGGCGGCGTCGAGGGCGCCGGTCAGGTCGGCCCAGAGATCGTCGACGTCCTCGAGGCCGACGCTCAGGCGCAGCAGGCCGGCCGGGACGCGCTCACCCTCCCAGCGGGCGCGGGCCTCAAGGGTGGAGGCCACGCCGCCTAGGCTCGTCGCGTTCTCGATCAGCCGAAGGCCGCGCTCGACGGCGACGGCCTCGTCGCCGTCGGCGACGTCGAAGGACAGCAGCGGACCGAAGGCCTCGACGTACCGCGCCGCGACGGGATCGTCGAGACCGGGATAGCGGACCGTGGCGATGCGCGGGTGGCCGGCGAGCCGCCGGGCCAGCTCGAGCGCACTCGCCGACTGACGCTCGGCGCGGACGGCAAGCGTCTTGATGCCGCGGAGCAGGAGCCACGCCGGGTCCGGCGCGGCGACGATCCCCGAGGCCGACGCGGAACGCCGCCAGGCGAGCGTGATCCTCGGCGCGCGCGCAGCTGACGACGCCGACGAGCGCGTCGTGATGGCCGGCGAGGATCTTCGTGGCGCTGTGGAGCGCGAAGTCGGCGCCGTGCGCGAGCGGGCGCAGGAGTACCGGGCTGAGCACGGTGTTGTCGACGACGACCCGCGAGCCGGCGCGCCGAGCGGCGGCGATCGCCGCATCGAGATCAGGGAATGTGAGCATCGGGTTCGAGCAGGGCTCGAGCCAGACGAGATCGGCGGGCGGCGGGGTCGTGGTCTGGTCGAAGGTGACGACGTCGATGCCCCAGCGCCCGAGCTCGCCGCCGATCAGTCCGACCGTTCCCCAGTAGCCACCGTCGGCGATCGCGACCGTGGCCCCGGGCGCGAGCAGTCCCAGCACCAGCGCGGTCGTCGCCCCCGAGCCCGAGGGAAACAGCAGCGACTGGCCACCCTCGAGCTCGCCGAGGACGCGCTCGGCCTCCGCGCCGACCGGGTGGGCGACGCGCTGGTAGTAGAACGGTCCCGGGGCGGCATCGACGTAGGGATGGATCGTCGCCCGGTCCAGCGCGGGCGGCTCACCCCGGGCGAGCTGCGTCTCGCGCTCCACGTCGGGTCAGCCGGCGGTCAGTGTCGTGGTCAGCCCCGGTCCGGCGGCGAGCGTCTGGTAGACGACGCAATAGCGCTCGGTCAGCTTCTGGAGCGTCCCCAGTTGCTCGGGATCGGCGTCGGTATCGATATCGAAGGACAGCCGGATCGCGCTGAAGCCGACGGGGGCGTCGCGGTCGACGGCCAGGGTGCCGCGAAAGTCGAGGTCCCCCTCGGCATGGACCCGTCCGGAGCGCACCTCGATCCCCAGCGACGTGGCGACGGCGCTCAGCGTCACCCCAGCGCAGGCGACCAGCGCCTCGAGCAGCATGTCGCCCGAGCACAGCAGCGAGCCGTCTCCCCCGGTCGCCGGATGCAGTCCCGCCTGTGCCAGCGCTCGTCCGGTGTTCACCGAGCAGCTCACGCCCTCGCCGAGCTCCCCGTCGGCTTCCAGGGTCACGTGCGCCGCCTCGGGCTCGCTCCGATAGCGCTCCTTGAGCGGCGTCTGCACGGCCCGCAGCTGATCACCCTCCATGCTCCTAATCGTACGAGAACCGGCAGCCGGGTCGGCCACCCGGTGTCCAGATCTCGCCGTGCTCCCCCGCTCGCCGTGAGCGTCAGGATCGGGGCGCGTAGAGCTCCTCGATCGTCGCCGCATACTTGGCGGCGATCGGCTTGCGCTTGAGCTTCATCGTCGGCGTCAGCTCGTCTCCCCCGGGCAGCCACTCGTCGCTGAGCACGGCGTAGCGCTTGATCTGCTCCACGCGCGAAAGCCGGGCATTGGCGTCCTGCACGGCGCGCTCCAGTCGCCCGCGCACCGCCTCGTGGGCGACGAGCAGTCGCCGTGCTGCTGGATCGTCGATCCCCAGCTCGCGCGCGTATGCGCCGGCGGCGTCGGGATCGAGCACGAGCAGCGCGACATTGAAGGGGCGTCCGTCGCCGATGCAGATCGCCTGCCCGACGAGCGCGTCGGCCGACTTCAACTTCTCCTCGATGTTCGCCGGCGACATGTTCTTGCCGGCGGCGTTGATGATCAGCTCCTTCTTGCGATCGACGATCCGCACGTAGCCGGCGTCGTCGATCTCGGCAACGTCGCCGCTGTGCAGCCAGCCGTCGCCGTCGATCACCTCGCCGGTGCGCACCGGGTCGGCGCGGTAGCCGCGCATGACGATCTCGCCCCGGATGAGCAGTTCGCCGTCGTCGGCGACGTGCAGCTGCACGCCGGGGATCGGCCGCCCGACGCTGCCCACCCTCGCGGCGGTCGTCGGGCTGACGGTGACGATGCACGAGCACTCCGACATCCCGTAGACCTCGGTCATCGGCAGGCCGAGGGCGAGCAGGAACTCGTGCACGTCGTCCGACAGCGGCGCCGCGCCGCAGATTACCCACTCGGCACGCTCCAGTCCGAGCCGCTCCCGTATCCGGGAGAGGACCGCGGCGTCGAGCTTGGCGTGCTCGCGCTCCAGCTCGGCGGGAACGGGCCGGCCGGCCTCGATCAGTCCGATCCGGCGCGCGGCCACGTCAAGGGCGTGGTTGATCGCGTCGCGGCGCTCGGGGTCCGCGTCGATCGCGCCCCGCAGCGCGGCGACCAGCTTCTCGAAGACCCGCGGCACCCCGCCCCACACGGTCGGTCGCAGCTCGGTCAGTACCGTCGCGATCGACCGCAGGTCGGCGACGGCCGTCACCTGCAAGCCGTGGACGAGCCCGTTGTAGTGACACATCCAGCGATCGGCGGCGTGCGCCGAGGGCAGATAGGACGTCATCGTGGCCCCGGCGCGCATCGGCAGCACCTGAGCGACGGCCCGGCACTGGGCGAGGATGTTGGCGTGGGTCAGCTCGACGCCCTTCGGCGGTCCGGTCGTCCCCGACGTGTAGATCAACGTGGCCAGGTCCTCACCGGTGACCGCGCGCCACGTGGCCTCGAAGTTGAAGCCGGCGTGCTCTGCTCCGCGCGCTTCGAGTTGCTCGAGAGTGATGACGCCCTCGCCCTCGACACCGAGGTCGCCATCGACGCAGACGACGTGGCCCAGTCGTCCGCCGGCCCCGCGGGCCGCCTCGATGCGCTCCAGGAACTGACGCTCGGTGACGACGACGGCGTTGCCGGCGTTGCCGAACAGGTACTCGATCTGCTCCGCGGTCGAGGTGTTGTAGACCGAGAACGGCGCCGCCCCGAGATGCAGGGCGGCGGTGTCACACGGATAGAACTCGATCCGGTTGGTGAGCATCAGCCCGACGGTGTCGCCGCGGCGGACGCCGAGCGCGGCCAGGCCGGCGGCGATCCGCCGGACGCGCTGCGCGTACTGGGCCCAGGTCAGGGTGTCCGGACCGTCGGCACTGCGCAGCGCGAGCGTGTCAGGGTCGCGCGCCACGGTCGCCTGAAAGGCTTCGCACAGCGTCCGCGCGTCGTGGTCAGAGGTGGCGGCTTCCATCTCGGCCGTAGCCTAAGTCGCCTGGGGACGCCGCGGCAAGCGCTAAGGGTCCGCGACCGAGTCGCGGGCGCTACGGCGCCATGCCCGTCTGCGTCCAGCGCTCGAACGTCTGCACCCACGCCGGCGCCCATGCCGCGTCGCACGGCATCGAGCCGGCCCGCACCTGCTCGAGGATCGCCGGCGCGTGGGCCCTGACGTCGTCGTAGGACCACAGGTCGAAGGCGAACGTCATCGACCGCCGGTCGCGAGCGCGAAACAGCGGCTTGATGTGGCTGTCGAAGCTCACCGCCTCGCCGTCGGCGGGAAGCACGGCCGGCGCGGCCGCGGGGTCGGCCGCCGGGGCGAGCGCCGAGACGCGGCCACCGGGCGGTCCGGCCGCGGTGCTCCAGTCCCAACGGGGCATCGGCATACTCTCCGGCGGCTGCGCGCCGGGCTGCGAGTTCTCCAGCGCCAGCCGCGATCCCCACTCGATGTAGGCGCTGAACGCCGACCGGAACTCGGGGTCGGCGGGGAGTCCCGCCTCCTGTGCGCACCGGAGGATCAGCTGGACCCAGCGGGCGCGTTTGTCCTCGGTCAGACCCTTGCCGATGTGCTGGGAGAGCATCCGGACGTAGCCGCCGTACTCCCGGCTGTACTCACGCGGGCCGCAGAACACCTCACCAAGCCACGCGGCCACCCGCTCCGGATGGTCGACCGACATGTTGGCGAACAGCGGCGCGAGCAGCGGATCCTCGGGGACGTACTTCTCATAGAACAGGCGCGTCATCCGGGTGAGCGCGGGCAGGCCGCCGGCCCACTCGAAGATCGTCGGCGCCTGCTCCGGGTCGGGCACCGGGTCGTGGAAATCGACGTACCAGTGCATGCCGCTGCAGAACGGCTTGTTCTGCGAGCGTCCGCAGCGGCACAGCGCGCAGTGCTCGGGCGACGCGCCCTCGTTGCGGACCTCGTCGCCGCCATCGCCGTCGAGCAGGCGGATCGCTCCCCGGAGCCGGTAGGGACCATCGCGGGTGACCTCGATGGCGGGCGGCCGGGTGTCATGGCGGTCGACCTCGCCACGCATCTCGACCCCGTCGATCGCCAGCGACAGGGCGCCCGAGGGACAGTCGCGTACGGCGCGGATGATCTCGTCCATGCGACCGCCGCTGGGGGCCACGAACGGCTCCGCGCCGGCCCGGAAGACGGTCGGCAGCCGGTCGGTGCACAGCCCGGAGTGCTGACACAGGCCGCGGTTGTCGAGCACCGTGACCTGCTGGCCGACGTAGGTGTCGCGCCGGTCGGGGACCCGGGCGGGATCCTTGGCGGCGCGGAAGCCGACCTCGGCGTGCGAGCCGTCACAGAACGGCTTGGCGGCCGACTGCCCGCAGCGGCAAAGGGCCACCTGGGGTCCGACGGACAACTCCTGGCCCAGCCAGTCGGTGATCAGGGGCACGTTGGTGGCGAGATACGGGCCGTCGGTCTCGCTCTGCACGGTGGGTGGAAGGTCGTTCTGGATCTCGATGAAGCGGTCACGCCGGCCGGGATCGTCAGGCGCCTCCGCGATCGCCAGCGCCTGGAGCGCGGCGCTTGCCTCCTGGACCTCGGCCGGGAGCGCGGGGTTGCATCGCAACCGGGTGGCCTCGCACGCGAGATCTGTCAGCGGCTCCCCGGGTTGGCCCCCGGGCTCCTCGGTGGCGGCCGGCGCGGGGTGCGAACGCGCAAGGACGTCGTCGAGCGGACGCACGACGGAGCGCGCGAGGCGCTGCGCGATGTCCGGCGCCGCCACCCGCTGCGCCGTGGCGACCCGTGCGCGCAGCGCGACGAGGGCTTGCAGGGTCTCGGCGTCCATGTTCAGATCGATCTCCACGTTACGCTCCCGTTCTGTGTCTGAATCTGAAGACAATATATCTGAACGTGAAGATACCCCCGCCGGCGCCGATCTCGTCGACGAGGCGCAACGACGATGGGCCCGGGAGCGCCCCGACCTCGACACCAGCCCGATGGCCGTGGTCGCACGCCTGGGCCGCGCAACCGCCTACCTCGACGCCGGGGTCGAGGTGCGGCTGGCCGAGTTCGGGCTCAGCCGCTCGGCGTGGGACGTGCTGGCCAGCCTGCGCCGCCAGGGACCGCCCTACCGGCTGTCACCCACTGACCTCTACGTCGGACTGATGCGCAGCTCGGGCGCGATGACCCACCGGCTGCGCGGGCTGGAGCGGGCAGGACTTGTGGAGCGCGTTCGCGATCCAGGCGACGCCCGGGCACTGCTCGTTCAGCTCACCACACAGGGCGTCAAACTCACCGACCGGATCGCCCCGCTGCACCTCGAGAATGAGCGCGAGTTGCTGTCCGTCCTGGATCAGGCCGAGCAACGCGCGCTCGCCGAGCTCCTGCGCAAGCTGCTGCACGCCTTCGAGTCACGCCAGCCGGTGCCGCCGCCGAGCGGGCGCGGGGGTCGGCGTGCGCCACCACCCCACGATCTGATGCCCTAGAGTCGATCGGACATGTCTGCAGTCGAGAGCGTTCCGGTCAGCTATGAGGACTGGCGGGCGGCGTACGGTCTCACGCCGGAGCGCGATGCGCCGTTCACGACCCTGTCGGGCGAGGAGATCGCGCCGCTGTACACCGAGCGTGATCTGCCCTCTGATCGATCGGCGATCGGGCTGCCGGGGCAGTATCCGTTCACGCGGGGCGTGTACCCGTCGATGTACCGCGGCCGGCTGTGGACGATGCGTCAGTTCGCCGGGTTCGGCTCAGCGGCGGAGACCAACGAGCGGTTTCGCTATCTGCTCGAGCACGGTCAGACCGGCCTGAGCACGGCATTCGATATGCCCTCGCTGATGGGCCATGACTCCGATCACCCGCGCTCTGAGGGGGAGGTCGGGCGCGAGGGCGTGGCCATCGACACCGTGCGTGACATGGAGACGCTGTTCGGCGGGATCCCGCTCGACGAGGTGACGGTGTCGATGACGATCAATGCCCCGGCGGCGATCATGCTGGCGTTCTACGTCGTCGCCGCCGAGCGCCAGGGCATCGGTCCGGAGAAGCTCGGAGGGACGATCCAGACCGACATCCTCAAGGAGTACATCGCCCAGAAGGAGTGGTGCTTCCCCGTCGATCCGGCGATGCGGCTGGTCGGGGACATGATCGAGTGGTGCTCGACCGAGATGCCGCGGTGGCATCCGATCAGCATCTCGGGCTATCACATCCGCGAGGCCGGCTCCACCGCCGCCCAGGAGCTGGCATTCACCCTCAAGGACGGCCTCACCTACGTCGAGCAGGCGGTCGCTCGCGGCCTCGACGTCGATGACTTCGCGCCGCGACTGTCGTTCTTCTTCAACGCGCAGATCGACTTCTTCGAGGAGATCGCCAAGTACCGCGCCGCGCGGCGGATCTGGGCGCGCGAGCTGCGCAACACGTTCGGGGCGGGGCAGCCCGAGTCGTGGCGGATGCGCTTTCACACCCAGACCGCCGGCGTCTCCCTCACCGCCCAGCAGCCGCTGAACAACATCGTCCGGACCGCGATCGAGGCGCTGGCCGGGGTGCTCGGCGGGACCCAGTCGCTGCACACCAACTCCTACGACGAGGCGCTGGCGCTGCCGACCGAGGAGGCGGTGCGGATCGCGTTGCGCACCCAGCAGATCATCGCCCACGAGACCGGGGTGGCGAACACGATCGACCCCCTGGGCGGCGCCTACTTCGTCGAAGCGCTCACCGACCGCATGGAGGAGCAGGCGTATGCCTACTTCGCCAAGATCGACGAGCTCGGCGGGATGGTGGAAGCCGTCAAGCGCGGCTATCCCCAGCGCGAGATCGCCGACGCCGCGTTCGTCCTCCAGCAGGAGATCGATGCCGGCGAGCGGACCGTCGTTGGTGTCAACCGTTACACCGAGGGCGACGAGCAGGCCACCGAGCTCCTGCGCATCGACCCCGCGCTCGAGCGCCAGCAGATCGACCGCGTCCAGGCGGTCCGCGCCGACCGCGACACGACCGCCGTGGAGCGCTGCCTGACCGCGATCACCCAGGCCGCCGGCACCGACACCAACCTGATGCCGCTGCTCGTCGACGCCGCCCGCACCCACGTCTCGGAGGGCGAAATCGTTCACGCCCTCCAAGGCGTCTGGGGCGACTACCGCGAGCAGCCCGCCTTCTAGGCCTCCTCGCTCGCCGGTGCGGTCACCCTCTGGGACGGTGCGGCACCCTCGAGCTTGCTCATCTCGGCCGCGAGCCACGCGTCGTGCTCCTCCTCGGCACGCTTGGCCTTGCGGGGGTCCCAGAAGCCGGCCATCAGCAGAATCAGGGGAATGAACACCACTTCACCCCCGACCCCGACGAAGAAGAACGTCCGCCACTGCTTGGGCGAATCAGTGGCCGCCTTCTGCACGGTCGGGCCGGTTGTGCTCAGCGTCCTCAGCGCGGCCGCCAGCGCCGGCGTCGGAGCGCTGATGGCCGCGAAATTGGCGGGCCCGAGCGTGCGGGGCGCGGTGGTTGAGAGGAAGGCCAGATCCTTGGCCGTCTGTGGCTTGATCAACTCGGCGAACGCCGGGGCGCCGAGGGCCGCCTTGATCTGGGCCAGCTGGGCCGTCGTCGGCTGCTGACCGGCGGCCTGGGCCTTGGCCAGGGCGGCGGCGACCGCCGGGTGCGACTTCAGCGCAGCCAGCAGCGCGGCGTCGCGGCCGGCAACCGCCTGCAGCTGGGCGATCGTCGCCGGGTTCGCCGCCGCCGCAGTGGCCACCTTGCCGATCGTCGTCCCGCCGACGGGCGCGGGATCGGCGAGCACCGCCTTCACCACCGGCCCCTTCTCCACGAGCGTCGTCGCCGTGGTCACCACCTTGGGCACGAAGAACACGCTGACGGCGATGACGACCCGGATCATCAGCCCCCAGACGGCCAGGCCGGTGGCGATCAGCGCCGGGTTGCGGCGCTCGACGGTCTCGGTGAAGCTCGCCATCCACGGCGCGAAGGCCAGCGCCAGGGACACCGCGATGCACGAGAGCAGGATCACGAACGTGTCATACGAGGTCTGAGGGTGGGTGGCCTTGAGCGCGAAGATCGTCGTGAACACGATGCAGGCGACGGCGCCGATCACCATGAACGGCTTGCGCACCCGCAGCCGGTCGGAGATGACCCCGACGATCAGCAGCCCGGCCGCGTCGAAGGCCCAGAAATAGTTGCCCAGCGTGTTGGCCTTGGATTGGCTGTAGCCGAATACCGTCTCGAAGAACACCGGGAAGAAGCCGACGGCGACGTAGTAGATGATCAGAAAGACGCTGATGGCGAACGCCGAGAGGAGGATGTCCGGGCGCAGCATCTGGCGAAACGGGTGCCGGAGGGTCTCCTCGATGTCGAGACCGGCCGCCCGCGCCTCGATCAGCTCGCGGTCCTTGCGAGACACCATCAGCTGGTCGCGCAGCCGCGGCGAGAGTTCGCGCAGGCCGAGCAGCGCCACCGCGAAGACGATCAGCCCGATGATCCCGCTCGTCCGGTACTGGTTCTGCCAGCTGGTGTTGCCCGCCCCGGACACGAACGCCGAGACGACGAGTGAGCCGAGCACCGGACCCAGCGTCCAGAAGCCCATCGCCGACGCACGCCCCAGTTGCGGCGAGAAGTCACGGACGAGCGCCGGTGTGGCCACGAGGATGATCCCCTCGACGAAGCCGATCGCGATGTAGATGATCGCGAAGGCGAGCTTGGTGTGGGCGTTGGGCAGTCCGACCAGGCACAGCAGGCCGACGAGCGCCAGGCCGGCGGTGACGATGTTGGCCCGTCCGTAGCGGTCGGCCAACCCGGCGATGACCGACGCCGCCGCGCCGAGGAGATATCCGACGACGCTGATGTTCACGTAATAGGTGAACGACATGTGCAGGCTGCGCAGGATGTCGGTTGCCACACCGCCGCTGAGGTACAGCTGGTAGTACAGGACGATCGTCGTGGCGACGACGATCCCCAAGCTGAGGTACCGGGTCGGGTTTGCGGGATACCGGTTCAGCGATCGGTTCCAGAGCCGTGCGAACGGACTGGGACCGGCCGCGCGGACGCGTGCCGTGGTCATGCCTCTGCCTCTCCTCTCGGTGGGCCGAGCCCCACCCGTGCGGGCGCGGACCCGGCGACCTGTCAACTCTCTCCCGGCGCGGGATGCTACAGACTCCCGATGTGTCACGGTGCACCATGCCCGCAATGCCCGAGAGTTATTCTCGGCCGATGCCGACCGCGCCCCCGGCCCCCGCAGCCACCCCGGCGACGGCGTTCCGCGTCGCGCGACGCCGGTACCTGGCCGGCGAACGCATCGACATGCGCGCGCTCGCCGGCGAGCTCGGCGTCTCACGCGCGACCCTGTACCGCTGGACGGGTCCGCGCGACCAGCTGCTGTCAGACGTCGTGTTCTCGCTCTCGGACGACGTGTTCCAGCGGGCCAAGCGCGATACCGCCCACCTCGCCGGCCCCGAGCGATTGCTCGCCGTGTTCCGTCTCCACGTGGCGGCGCTCGTGGCCGCGCCCGCGCTGCAGGCGTTCCTGCGCAACGAGACCCAGGCGGCGCTGCGAATCCTGACGGCGCGAAGCGGGTCGGTGCAGGCCCGCACCGTGGCCCGGCTGGCCGAGCTCTACCGCGAGGAGCAGGCGGCCGGCGGCTTCCACCCCCGGGCCGATCCAGACATCCTCGCCTACGCGGTCGTGCGGATCACCGAGGGATTCATCTACAACGACGCGATCGCGGCGGTTGAGCCGGCGGTCGAGCAGGCGGCCGCGATCGTGGCGCTGCTGTTGACCGGCGAATCGGGCCAATCTCCCTGAGGGCGATTGGCTCAGCGGGGGGCCATGCGCAGCGCCCCGTCGAGGCGGATCACCTCGCCGTTGAGCATCTGGTTCTCGACGACGTGCACGGCCAGCGCCGCGTACTCCGCCGGGTCGCCGAGCCGGGCCGGGTGGGGCACGGAGGCGCCGAGCGACTCCCGGGCCTCCGGCGGCAGGCTGCCCATCAAGGGCGTGTCGAACAGGCCGGGCGCGATGGTGACGACGCGAATGCCCAGGGTCGCGAAGTCCCGGGCGATCGGGAGCGTCATGCCGACGATCCCGCCCTTGGACGCCGAGTAGGCGGCCTGGCCGATCTGACCCTCGTAGGCGGCGATGGAGGCAGTGTTGACGATCACGCCGCGGCCCTCGTCGACCGGGTCGTTGCCGGCCATCTCGGCAGCCGCGAGGCGAATCACATTGAACGTGCCGATCAGGTTGACCTCGATCACGTTGGTGAACTGCTCGAGGGCCATCGGCTCGCCCTTGCGCAGCACCCGGCCGGGCGGTCCGATGCCGGCGCAGTTGACGAGCACCCGCAGCGGCGCGAGACCGGCGGCCAGCGCCACCGCGGCCGCGACCTGCTCGGGGTCGCGCACATCGGTCGGCGCGAACGCGAACCGGTCGGCGTCGACGCGCTCCTCGGCCGGGGGCAGGTCGGCGATCACGACCTGAGCGCCCCGCTTACGCAGGGCCTGGGCGGTCGCCGCACCCAGGCCCGACGCGCCGCCGGTGACGAGTGCGGAGGAGCTCTCGATGCGCATGGCGCGATCCTTGCATAACCAAGCGCTGACCGGGGTTGGCGTTCTCTCGTCGGCGAGGGACACTTGGCAGACGTCCACGCGGTGACAGGAGAGACATGAGCGACACCACGACTGCCCCAGAGCAGGGCACGGCCACGCAGGTGGTCGGCGCCTGGCTGGATGAGTTCAACGCCGCGCTTGCATCGCGGGACGCGGCCGTGGCGGCCGGGCTGTTTGCTGCGACGAGCTTCTGGCGCGACCTGGTCGCGTTGACATGGAACATCACGACCGTCGAAGCACCCGACGGGGTGCGTGAGATGCTCGAGCACACGCTGGACAACGCCGCGCCCCGCGGCTTTGAGGTCTCCGAGCCGCCCACCGAGGCCGACGGCGTGACCGAGGCGTGGCTGGCGTTCGAGACCAAGGCCGGGCGCGGGGTCGCCCATCTGCGGCTGCGTGACGGCCAGGCGTTCACGCTGCTCACGACCCTCTCGGAACTCAAAGGCCACGAGGAGCCACGTGGCCGGTCGCGGCCGATGGGCGCCGATCACGGCATCGATGCCAGTCGTGAGTCGTGGCTGGAGCGCCGCCACCGGGAGGCCACGGAGCTGGGCTACGGCATTCAGCCCGAGGTGCTGATCATCGGCGGTGGCCAGGGCGGGATCGCGCTCGCCGCCCGGCTGCGCCAACTCGACGTGCCCACGATCGTCGTCGACCGTCACGCCAACCCGGGTGATCAGTGGCGCGGGCGCTACAAGTCGCTGTGTCTGCATGACCCCGTCTGGTATGACCACCTGCCCTACATCAAGTTTCCCGAGAACTGGCCGGTGTTCTCCCCCAAGGACAAGATCGCGGACTGGCTGGAGGCCTACACCCGGGTGATGGAGCTCAACTACTGGGGCTCCACCACCGCGCGATCGGCCGCCTACGACGAGGACACCGGTGAGTGGACGGTCATCGTCGAGCGTGACGGCACAGCCGTCACCCTCAGACCCCGCCAGCTCGTGCTCGCCACCGGCGTCTCGGGCAAACCGAACCGTCCGACCTTCCCCGGTCAGGACGTGTTCGCCGGCGAGCAGCAGCACTCGTCACAGCACCCCGGACCCGACGCCTACGCCGGCAAGCAGGTCGTCGTCGTGGGGTCCAACAACTCGGCGTTTGATATCTGTGGCGCGCTGTATGAGGTCGGCGCCGACGTGACGATGGTCCAGCGCTCCTCCACGCATATCGTGCGCTCGGCCACGCTGATGGACATCGGCTTGAAGGCGCTCTACTCCGAGGAGGCGGTCGCCAGCGGCGTGACCACCGAGAAGGCGGACCTCATCTTCGCATCGCTGCCCTACCGGATCATGCACGAGTTCCAGATCCCGCTGTATGACGAGATGCGCGAGCGCGACCGGGACTTCTATGACCGCCTGGAGCAGGCCGGTTTCGATCACGACTGGGGTGAGGACGGCTCGGGCCTGTTCATGAAGTACCTGCGCCGTGGCTCGGGCTATTACATCGACGTCGGCGCCGCCGACCTCGTCGCCGACGGGCGCGTCAAGCTCGCCCGCGGCCAGGTCGACCATCTCACCGAGCATGCGGTCGTGCTCCAGGACGGGACCGCGCTGCCGGCTGACCTCGTCGTTTACGCCACCGGCTATGGCTCGATGAACGGCTGGGCGGCCGACCTCATCTCCCAGGAGGTCGCCGACCGCGTCGGCAAGGTCTGGGGCCTGGGCTCGGACACCACCAAGGATCCCGGACCGTGGGAGGGCGAGCAGCGCAACATGTGGAAGCCCACCCAACAGCCCGGCCTGTGGTTCCACGGCGGCAACCTGCACCAGTCCCGTCACTATTCGCTATTTCTCGCGCTGCAGCTCAAGGCGCGCGCCGTCGGGATCCCGACGCCGGTATACGGGCTGCAGAAGGTCCATCACATCAACTGAAGCGGGTACGGTGCAACGAGATGACCACGCAACCGGACAAGCCGACCCTGTACGTCTGCGACGGCGACGACGGCGGCCCGCGCATGCATCCGTGCCGCCGCGTCCAGGAGGCGCTGCGTGCGGCCGGCATCGAATACGACAAGGTCGTGTCGGCGGGCGGCAGCCCGTTCCCGTTTCTGCGCAAGGGCTCGCGTGACGAACTGGAGGCGGCCACGGGATCGAGGAAGCTGCCGGCGCTGAAGCTCTCCGACGGCACGGTGATCACCAACAGCCGCGCCATTCTCGCCTGGATCAAGCAGCGCGGATGACCTCCGAGCTGGCGCTCCAGGGCCTCGGCTGCGGGGCGGCCTTCGGCCACCGGCCCGAAGTCGTCAACGCGTGCCCGCGCTCAATCGTCGACGGGTAGCGCCTACTGCCAGTAATTCTCGACGGTTCCGCGCGACCGCTCGTGGGCCTTGTTGGGGTCCTCGCCGGCGTCGCGCAACGCCTGGCGCTGGCGCACGAGATCCCACAGCTGGTCGAGCTCGAGCCGGATCTCCTCCAGGCGGTCGCGGTCCTGCGCCAGGTTGGGATCGGAGGCGCCCTCACGGCGGCGGATCTCCTCGCCCTCGTTCTCCAACCGGTCGATCACCGACTGGATCTGCTCGTCGCTGGGCATGGGAGGGAGTATCCCAGCTTCAGATCAGCGGCGTGATGTTGTCCTCGTAGGGGATCCCGAGCAGCGCCTTGCCGTAGACCTCCTGGTTGACGAGCGGATCGGCGACCGCGTGCCGGCCGGCCGTGTTCGAGTCGCGCCAGATCCGCTGCAGGGGGCTCACCTCGGCAAAGCTCGATGCCCCGTGCGCCGACAGCAACGCGTCGATCGCCTCGCGGATCTTGGTGATCGCATACGCGGTGTCGTTGCGTACGCGGGCGCGCATCACATAGGAGAGCTTCTCACCGCGCGCCGCGGCGTCGTCGATGTCGTCGGCGGCACGAAAGACGTGGAGGTGCGCGGTGTCGATCAGCATCGCCGCGTGGGCGATCTGCAGCTGGAACGCCGTCGAGTCGATCTGGCGCTCGAACTTGGTGTAGCTGATGCCGCGCTTGGGCGCCTTGTCCATCACGAACCTCAGGGCGGCCCGGCCCAGCCCCAGCTGCGGCCCGGCGAGGATCAGGGTGAGCATCGGGATGAACGCGGAGCGATACAGCGCCTCCTCGGTGTGCTCGGTGGCGTACTCGTTCTCGATCGCCCGCGGCACGGAGTGCAGGCGATGCTCGGGCACGAACACGTCGGAGGCCACGATCGTGTTCGACCCCGTTCCCTTCATCCCGGCGACGAACCACGTCTCCTCGATCGACAGCTCGCTCATCGGGATGAAGGCCAGCGCCTGGTCGACCGGCGCGCCCGATTCGTCGGGGACCACGATCCCGACGAGCGCCCAGTCGGCATGCCAGCTGCCCGATGCCCACGGCCACTTACCGCTCACCTGATAGCCGCCGTCGACGCGCCGCACGTCGCTCGCCGGGTTGAGCACGCCGGCCACCCTGGCATCGGCGTTGGCCCCGAAGATGTCCTGCTGGGCCCGGTCGGGCAGGACACTCGCCATCCAGTTGCAGACGTTGATCAGCGCGACTACCCAGCCGGTCGAACCGCAGGACTCGGCCACGGCGGCCGAGACCTCCAGCTTCTCCCGCACCGTCATCTGAAAGCCCCCGAACCGGCGCGGAACGGTCACCTTAAAGACCCCTGCCGCAGTCAGAGCAGCGATGTTCTCCTCGGCCACCCGCCGGTCGGCCTCCGTCTGTCCGGCGTTGCGCTCCAGCACCGGGCGGATCTCCTCGATCCGGCCCAGCAGCTCGAGCAGCGTCGGCACCGGCAGCTCGGTCTTCATCGCACCCATCTTCCGCTCCTCTCCTGGGACGAGTAGATTATCGATCATCTGATGATCGAGCAAGGTACGCCCACCCGGACCGGCATCGCGCCGATCTTCCCAGCGACTCAGTCGCTGGTCGACCGCGTCAGCCACGCGGTGCGCCGCGCAATCCTCGAAGGCAAGCTGCGCCCCGGCGAGACACTGTCGATCTCGGATCTAGCGGCCGACCTGGGTGTCAGCCACAGCCCCGTGCGCGAGGCATTGCAGCGCCTCTCCGGCCAGGGCCTGGTCGTGCTGCGGCCCGCTCGCACGGCGATCGTCGCGCCGCTCTCGCTCGGAGACCTGCAGGAGATCTATCGCCTGCGCGGGCTGATCGAGGTCGACGCCGCCGGACGCGCGGCCCCCTTGCTCTCCGACGAGGACCTCGCCGAACTCGCGCGCGAGCTCGATGTCATGTCGGCGGCGGCGCCCGACGGTGACACGTTCTGGGACAGTCACACCTCCTTTCACCGCGGGCTCATGGCACCCGTGCTCACCCCGCGCCTGCAGCGCATGGTCACCGAGCTGTGGCACGCCGGGGAGCGGTACCTGCGGATCGTCTACATCGAGACCGACGTCCTGCAGGCTCACTCGCCGCACGACCGCCATCGTCCCCTGCTCGACGCCGCCCGCTCGCGCACCACCAAGACGATGCGCACCGCTCTCAGCGACCACCTCCGGGCCAACGAACGCGAGATCGTCGCCAGCCTCGGTCCCACGGTCGGCGACTAGATCCGTGACACGCTTCGGGCATGGCTCGCGGGCGAGGCGTGGAGACGGTCGTCGTTCAACGCGGCGATCTCGTCGTGGAGCGAGATCGCATCCGACCCTCCGGGCGGCTGCTGCGTCAGGCCGGCATGGACTGCTCCTATGTCGACCTCGCCGACCCCACCCACCTCGAGTTCGACTACCTGCGGTGGATGCGGATCATCCTGCGCGCAGCCCACGCGCGGCGAGTGCTGCACATCGGCGGCGGCGCGTGCGCCCTGGCGCGAGCCCTGGCCACCGAGGATCCCGCCGGACGCCAGTACGTCTGTGAGATGGACGCCGATGTGCTCGCGCTCGCGCGTGAGCACCTGGGGCTGCGGCGGATGCCCGGGCTGCAGGTGCGCCAAGCCGAGGGACGGGGGTTCATCGCCCGCCAGAAGGCCGCCGGCTGGGACGCGATCGTCATCGACGCCTTCACCGGTGCCCTTCTCCCCCGTGGCCTGATCACCGTGCAGGCACTCGCCGACGTCGCGCGGGTGGCGCCGCTGGCGCTCGTCAACGTCGTCGACGACCGGCGTGCGCGCGACGTGCGCGCGGTCGCCGCGGCGCTGATCCTGGCCTACCCATACGCGTGGGCCCTCGGCGGGCGCGCCGGCAACACGGTCGTCGCCGGCGGTCGCGCCCGGCTCGATCTCAACCGGATCGGAGCCCGAGTGGCCGCCGATCCCTCGCCCGCGCGGATCACCGCGCCCAGCGAGCTCGTGCGCCTGGTCGCCGGAACGCTCGCCCTGCGCGATGAGGAGCTCTGAGCGATGACGAAGGCCCGGTCGGCGGAGTTCCCGACGGCGGTGCACGCCCTCGCCGACACGCACGACACGCCACTCAGCGACCGACTGCTCATGCCGGCGGCCGTGGGTGTCCGCTCGATCGTCCAGCGCCCGCCATTCGAGCGCTCGGCCAGGATCTCGTCTGCGCCCTGTGCGTCGTTGAACACGCCGACCGCGGTGCATGACGCCGGCGTGGGACACGACACGGCGGAGAACTGCGCGTACCTCGCCCCGGCGGGGTACCCGGGCCGCTGCTGTGCCCACCGCGTTCCGTTCCAGTGCTCGGCCAGCATCACGTCGATGCCGCTGACGTTGGTGAAGAAGCCAACGGCGGTGCAGGACCGCTCGCCCGTGCAGGCGACCCCGGCGAGCTGGGTATCCAGCTGCCCGGGTACGCGCGGCATCGGCTGAAGTGTCCACCGCCGGCCGTTCCAGCGCTCGGCCAGCGGCGCCTGAGTGCCGTTTGGGTTATTGGCGAACCCGACCGCCGTACACGACCGCGGCCCGGTGCACGAGACCCCCGAAAGGAAGCTCGCGCGCGCGCCCGTGGGCCGGACGGTCCGCTCGGTCGCCCACCGGTGGCCGTTCCATCGCTGCGCCACGGCGACACCCGCACTGCCCGGCCGGTTGCCGGCGTAGCCGACGGCGAGGCACGCCGTGCTCGAGCCGCAGGACACCCCGGCCAGATAGCCGACCGCCGCGGACGGGGGCGGAGTTCGTTGCACCGACCACCTGCTGCCGTCCCAGCGCTCCGCCAGCGGCCGCGTCCTCCCGGTCCGGCCGGTGCCGCTTCCGACCGCCGTGCAGGCCGTTTCCGACACGCAAGACACGCCGAAGAGGAGAGCGGCTCGCGCGCCGGGGAGCGGTGCGGTGCGCTGGAGCGACCAGTGCGCGCCCGCCCGCTGCCCGGCAAGGGTGACGCCTGCGCCGCCATGGCCGGTGGCGTACCCGACGGCGGTGCAGGCGGTGCGCGAGGGGCACGACACGGCGCTGAGGACGGCGGCCCGCGTGCCGGCCGGGGCGGCCGTCGGCTCGATCGACCAGTGCGAGCTGGAGGCCAGGGCCGCGCCGGCCAGCAACACCGACAGGACCACGCACCCGGCTCCCGCACACGTGCGTGCCCATATCCTCATCGGCCCAGCTCAGGTGCGCCCGGAGCGCCGGCCGGGCGCGCGTGATCCGATCTCAGCCCGAAGACCGATCCCGCCCGGCGGCGGAAGCCGGCGCTCTCAACTCCCGCACCTGTGCGCTGTCACGCCGGCGGGGCGAGGCCAAGCTGGGATGGATGAGCACCGAGAGGTAGCGGACCATCGTCGGGGAGGCCGACGGCTGGACGCCGGCCACGGTGTGGCCGAGCGCTGCGTCAAGCTCGTGCGGCGTCGCCTCGGGCGGAATCTCATCGCAGAGGGTTCGCCACATGTCCGAGTTCATCAAGGGTGCGAGGTCACGTCGGATCGAAGCGCTCGCAGGCCGCGCGCTCCAGCACGAGCGCGCGACCCACGAAACTCCCCCCTTCGCTGTCCACGCCCACCCCGGCGCGGTCCCCCGGAATCGGCGTCAGACCGCCACAGCCGCTGTGTCGGTCACGCCGAAGATTGATGTTGTCTGGCCGGTGCGGGCGGGAAAGCCGCATAACACTCCCTATGCGATTGAGATCGCCGCAGTCCGCGTGGGCAGTCACGTTGTGCCTGCATGAGCGTCCGGTCAGCCAATGCAGTCCGTCGCAACGCCCGAGCATCGCCGAAGACCGCGCGCGGAATAGTAACCCCCCCGCCCCCTCAGATCAATGCGAAAGATTTGCTTTCTGTTCAGGGGCTGACGAGCACCGAACGGGTCGGCACGTCGGCGGCCGCGTACGCGGCGGGGGCGTCCAGGGTCTCGGCGGCCAGCAGGGCGCGAGCGAGCGATTCGAGCTGCGCCCGGTGCTCGGTCAGCAGCTCGGTGACCCGGCCGTGGGCCTCTTCGATCATCGCCTGCACCTCCTGGTCGACCAGCCACTGGGTCTGCGGTGAGGTCTCCGAGGCGCCGGGCAGGAACGGGCCCTGGCCGTCGGCGGGGAGCAGCGTGACCGGGCCCAGCTTGTCGCTCATGCCCCACCGGCCGACCATCTGGCGCGCGATCTGGGTCAGCTGCTGGATGTCCGATTCGGCGCCCGTTGTGATCTTGCCGTAGATGATCTCCTCGGCCACGCGCCCGCCGAGCGCGACCTTGATCTTGGCGTCGAGATCCTCCCGGCTGTAGGAGACCCGATCGGAGTCAGGGGTCGACAGGGTGACGCCGAGCGCCATCCCCCGCGGGATGATCGAGACCTTGCGCACCGGGTCCGCCTCGGGGGTGAGCATCCCGACGAGCGCATGGCCGGACTCGTGGTAGGCCGTCCGCTCGCGGTCCTCCGGCGAGAGCATCGTCCCCCGCGGCGCGCCGAGCAGGATCTTCTCCAGCGAATCGGTGAAGTCGGCCATCAGCACCTGGTCGTGGTTGCGGCGGGTCGCCAGCAGCGCGGCCTCGTTGGCGAGGTTGGCGAGGTCAGCGCCGACCATGCCCGGCGTCGAGGAGGCCAGCGCGTCGAGATCGACATCGGGCCCCAGCGGCATCGAGCGGGTGTGGACCACAAGGATCTTGCGGCGCCCCGCCCGGTCAGGCGCTGACACCGCGACGCGGCGATCGAAGCGTCCCGGGCGCAGCAGCGCCGGGTCGAGTATCTCCGGCCGGTTGGTGGCGCCGAGCACGATCACCGCGTCGTTGCCCTCGAAGCCGTCCATCTCGGTAAGGATCTGATCGAGCGTCTGCTCGCGCTCATCGTTTGCGCCCGTGACGCCCGCCGACCCCTGCCGCGAGCGGCCGATCGCGTCGAGTTCGTCGATGAAGATGATCGCCGGCGACGCCTCCTTGGCCTTGGCGAACAGGTCACGGACGCGAGCCGCTCCCACCCCGACGATCGCCTCGATGAACTCCGAGGCCGCGATCGAGAAGAACGCCGCGTGCGCCTCGCCGGCCACCGCCCGGGCCAGCAGCGTCTTACCCGTCCCCGGCGGCCCGAACAGCAGCACGCCGTGGGGCATCCGCCCGCCGAGCTTCTGATAACGCTCCGGCTGGCGCAGGAAATCCACGATCTCCGTCAGCTCGGCCTTGGCCTCGTCGATGCCGGCCACGTCGTCGAATGTCACCTGGATCTTCTGCGGATCGACCCGCCGGGCCTGCGAGCGACCGAAGTTCCCCAGACCGCCGAGACCTCCTCCCGCGCCGCTCTGGGCGCGGCGGGCCAGCAGCACGAACAGGCCGACGAGCAGCAGCGTCGGACCGAACCCGAGCAGGATCTCGGCCAGCAGCGAGGTGCTCGTCGACGTCGACTTGGCGTTGACCTGGACTCCCTTTGACTGCAGCAGCGTCGTCAGGGTGTCGTGGTTCCAGAACGTCGGAACCTCAGTCGAGAACAACGTCGTCGATGGCGCCTTGGCGTCGCCGGGCGGATAGCGCTGCTTGGCGGTGAAGGTCCCCTGAATGGTGTCGCCCCGGGAGGAGATCGACTTGACCTTGCCCGCCTGCAGCTGGGTGAGGAAGTACGGGCTGAACGGCACCTTCACCCGCGGCTGGCCTGACGGCTGGAACGCGAGCACCGAGATCCAGTTGACCGCCAGCAACACGATGACGAACACCCAGAAACCCCGCAGCCGATGCGGCGGCGGGGGCTTGTGCTGATCCGGCGTTCCCCGCCCGTCGGGCGCCGGCGCGACCCGCCAGCCGCGTTTGTCACGGGGCATGGACGCTGGAGGCACCGCCTTCTGCGCCCCCCGGTCCGCGTCGCCTCCGTCTGAACGTGTCGCCGACACGTCAGTCGAAACCGTGTGAGTAGTGCCCCATTCCCACCGATCCTCTCATATTCGCCGCCGGCTCCAAACGGCGGCCCCGCGCTGGGGCGTCAGCCGTGACCGGAGGCTGCCGATCCGCAGCGAGCCGTCCGCGTCGGCGGACGCGGTCGTCGACGACGGCGGCGCCGGAGGGTCCTCGAGGAAGTCGACCGTAGGCACGAAGAACAGGTTGCCGGTGACCGCGGTGGAGAAGTCGAGGATGCGATCGTGGGGGCTACCGTCCTTGCCGCAGAACATGTTGGTCAGCATCTGCTCGAGCACGTCGGGGCTGGAGGCGTAGCCAATGAAATACGTACCGAACTCCCGGGCGCCGACGGTCCCGAAGGGCATGTTGAAGCGCATGATGTCCTGCTCGGTGCCGTGCTCGTCGACGATCGTGGTGAGCGCGACGTGGGAGTCGGCGGGCTTGACCTCGTCGGGCAACTCAATGTTGCTCAGCTTCGTGCGCCCGATGGCCTGCTCCTGCATCTCGACCGCCTGGGCATCCCACGCGGCGAGATCGTGGAGGTACTTCTGCACGACGACATAGCTGCCTCCGGCGAACGACGGATCCTCCGATGCCACCGTCACCGCCTCGCGGGCGCCGTCGCCCTCGGGATTCTCGGTGCCGTCGACGAAGCCGAGCAGGTCGCGCTCATCGAAGGACTTGAAGCCATGAACCTCGTCGATCACGGTCGCCGCGCCCCCGAGGCGCTCGGTGAGCCTCTGGGCGAGCTCGAAGCACAGATCGGTGCGCTGGGCCCGAATGTGAAACAGGAGGTCTCCGGGCGTGCTCGGAGCGGTGTGCACCGGTCCCTGGAACTTGGGCAACGGGTGCAGCTCGGCCGGCCGGGGTCCGGAGAACAGCCGGTTCCACAGCAACGACCCGACTGCGACCACGCAGGTCAGCTGCGCCTCGGGCACGCGGAAGCCGACCGAGCGTCGGATCGCTCCCACGTCGCTCAGCACGTCGCGGATCTCGGCCTCGGCGCCGGACGCGGCTCTGAGCACGAGAAAGATGGCGGCTGCGGTCGGCTCGGTGACGACCACCTGGGGCTCGGCGGGTGACATGGCGCCTGCCATTGTCCAGGTTTGCCACCGACGGTGTGCGAACGTCTTCGATGGAGATCGGCTCTGAGATGACGGAGAGCGAATTCCTGCAGCGGGCGCGGTTCCGGCGCGATTACCGGTGGGCGCCCCCCATGTCAGCCATGGTCGACGGCGAGCTGAGTCGCCCGTGGCGGCCCCGGGTGGAGCGCCACCTGCGCCAGAGCCCATTCGCAGGGCGCGCGACGGCGACCAGGACGCCTTCGAGAGTCTCGTTGCCACGCACGCCGACCGCGTCTACGGCGTCCTGCGGCGATTCGGGCTCGATGAGAGCGAGGCCGGCGAGGGCCCCAGGACGTGTTCGTTCGCGCCTGGCGCGGGCTGCCGCGCTTTCAGGAACGAGCGCAGTGCCCCACAGCGATGATCCAGTCCTCCTGCTCCCGAGTCGCCCCGGCTCGAACCCGCCGCCCAGACGCTCGATCGCGAGTTCGAGCAGACCGTCGAACAGGCCCTCGACCAGCTGCCCGCCGAGTGGCGGGTTGCTCGACACTTTCCGTCCTTATCCGTGTTCTCACCTCCATAGACCTGAGATGGCGGAGAAACGGTTCAGCTCACTCGACGAGCGGCGGCTGCAGCAGCGAGGCGTTGATGTGCTGGGACAGCGCGAGGGCGGCGGCGCGGCGGGCAGCCAGCTGCTGCTGATCATCGTCGGCGTCAAGCAGCGCCGCGTCGTAGGCGATGGAGGCGGCGTCCCAGAGTTCGCTCTGCCGGTCGGTCTCCAGGCGCGCCTCGCGACGCAGCGTCTCGACCCGATCGGCGATCACATGGGCCGGAGTGTCAGCGTCAAAGCTGGCCACGGCCTCAGTAACGCGATCGAAGGTGAACGTGTGCTGTGACGTCAGCACCGGCTTGTAGATCACGCGTTCGACGGCGATCGACGCGTCGGCCATCACGGTGGTGCGGATCGTGAACCGCGCGTAGGGCGACACGGTCGCAAGCCAACCCTGCTCCCGCTCGCGGTTTCCGCGCTCCTGGCGTTCGTCGAGGCCCAGCCCGACGTACTCCGCGACGTGCACCCACCCCCAGTGGGTGCCCACGAGCAGGACTCCGATCACGCCCAGGGCGACCGCCAACGCTCCCCCGCCGGCGGCGATGAGCTGCTCGCCGCCGTAGATGGCCAGGACGACCCCGCCGATCAGGGTCGCGGCGGTCATAACCGATCCGGCCGTGACCAGCCGGTTGTGAGTGTCGGTCACGACAACTGACACCGGCCGCAGCGGCACTTCGGAGAGACCGTCGAGATCCTCGGAAAGCAGCTCGCGATCAGCCGGCACTCCGAGGAACGTAACCATCGTCTCGCCACTGTCACTCATGGTGACCCGTGCGTCGCGGGTTGTCCGCCGCCTGTGACCGGTGACTAGATCGACTGCCCCGCCGCTCCGTTCGCCTTACCGGCACCCGTGCCGGTCTGCCGGGCGGCGTCGGCGGCGAGATTACCGGTGAGCATACCCTCCTGAACCTGGCTCATGAGTGAACCCACCGACGCGGGTGAGTGCGGAAGCAGCAGGGTGGTCATGTTTCCGTGCTCGCCGACCGAGCGGATGGTGTCCATGTACTGGGTGAGGGCCACGAGTCCCATGGCCTCCTTGGGGTCGATGCCGTTGTTGCCGGCGATCAGGGCCAGCGAATCCTTCAGGCCCTGGGCGATCGCCTTGCGCTCCGCCGCCACACCCTCACCGTGCAGGCGCATCGACTCCGACTCCGCCTCGGCCTTCTTGATCCGCAGGGTCTTGTCACCCTCTCCCTGCGCGGTCGCGGCCTCCTGGTTGCGACGCGCGGCGTTGATGTTGTTCATCGCGTCCTTGACGCGCTGGTCGGGCTCGATGTTGGTGACGAGCGCCTTGATGATCGAGTACCCGTAGTCGGCCATCTGCTTCTGCAGCGTGTCCTGAATGTGCTTGGCGATGGTGTCGGCATCGGCGTAGGCCTCATCGAGATCCATCGTCGGAATGTGTGAGCGGACGACGTCGAACGCATAGGACTTCATCTGCACCTCGGGGTCATCGAGCTTGTAGAAGGCGTCCTTGACCTTCTCCTCGTCGGCTCCGACCATGTATTGGATCGCGAGCTTGACGACCACGAAAACGTTGTCCTTGGTCTTGGTCTCGATATCCGCGTTCAACTGCTCCACCTGAAGGCTCATCCGCCCGGCGACCTTCTCGACAAAAGGTGACTTGCGTTGAAGCCCAGGGCCGGCGACGCGAACGAACTTCCCGAAGCGCTCGACGATGGCTCGTTCCTGCTGCTCCACCGTGAAAAACAACAAGGGCATAAGAGCTCCTTTGGATATCCCAGCCAATTGCGGCTGGTCTTATAAATGTTAGTCCTCCTGGCTTGAATCGTGACGGCGTTCGGCGGGTATAGTCAGAGGTGCGCTCAGCGAGCCACCTGCCCTTCTCGCTTTCCGGGCGACATCGCTTCAGAGGGGCAAGAGAGGCGGTCGGCCATGGCCACCGCAACACAGGCACCACCGGTTGGCGGGACGCGCACATATGACTGTCCGACATGTGGTCACGAGCTCCAGGTCTTCGGCTCATGAGCCGCCTCTGCTGCCGGCCGTGCCGGGTGCGCTTTGCCCCGGCCGCCTATCTGACCGCGTGTCCTGAGTGCGGTTCGCCGACGGAGGCGGTCGACGATCGCGCGAACCTCATCGGGCTGCGGCTGTTCGATCCCGTCGACGCCGCCGACGTGCTGCCGGAAGCGCTGTCGGTGTCCCTCCCCGAACCGACTGGCGAATGGACCTAACACGGCCTGACGTGACGATCGTCGACCGGATCGCCGCGGGCGAGTGCGGTTCGGCGATTCGCCGCAAGATCGCGCTGAGCGTGATCGGCGCGCTGGTCGTGACCGGCGTCCTCGGCTTCGTGCTCGCCGGACGACGCGGGCAGTTCGTCGCGGCGCTGCACACCGCGCCGATCTCGCTGCTGGCGATCGCCGCGCTGCTTCAGGTTGTCGCGCTGCTGGCTCGTAGCGAGGCCTGGAATATCTGCGTCCGGGCGGCCGGGGGTTCGGTTCCGCGCCGGATGTTGTTCCGCGCGGCCGGGGTCGGCTACCTCGCCAGCGTCATCAACGGATCGGTGGGGATGGCAGCCCGGATCGCCACCCTGCGCCGGGTCGCCGGCGACCGGGCGCCGCGGGTGCCGGCGCTGGTCGCCGCCGAGGTTCCGATCATCACCGTCGAGGTCGTGCTGGCCGCGGTCTTCTCGTTCACCCTGATCGCGGCTCTCGGCATCCCGTGGTGGGTGCCCGCGATCGCCGTCGCCTTGATGGGCGGGGCCGTCATCGGGCTGCGGCGCGTGTCGGAGTGCCGGCGAACCGGACTCTGGGCCGGTTTGGCGGTCCTGCGCGGCGCCGGTCGTGGTCGCATGATCGCCTTCACCCTGCTCGCGGTCTGCGTGCAGGTGGCCCGCAACTGGCTCATGCTCCGGGCGATCGGAGTGGACATCTCGATCTTCGGCGCGATGGCCTGGCTGATCGCGATGTTCACGCTGGGACAGCTCCCGGTCGGCCCGAGCAGCGGCCCGGCGGCGGCGGTGCTCATCCTCGGTGCCCACGGCGTTGCGGCGGCCACCGCCGCCGGTGTGTTGCTCGGCATCACCGGCATCGTCGGCTCCCTCGCCTACGCCGCGTGGGCGATCATCGATCAGGTCGTCGCCCGGCGCACGGACGGCCCGCCCGAGGTCGTCGGAGCACCCCTGGCCGTCGGACTACCATCGGGCTGACCGACAACCGAGCACGTCCGGGGACTCAGCTGTGCCCCTCCATTCGCAGCGCCGAGCAGTGACTGAGGACCAGCGGCCGGCTGACGCAGGCTCAGCCGGCGAGGTGGCTGGCGGCAGCGGTGACGCGCTCGCCACCGGGTTGACGACGCCGAGGGGTGCGCTGCCCGACACGCTGCACCCGCGCCATCTCGCCATTCGCGTGGTTGAGATCGGGGGCCTGATCGCCCTCGTCGTCCTGGCGCTCGGCGCTCTTCCGGGACTCGACGAGGTCCGGGCGCGCCTGCAGCAGGCCGACATCACGTGGATCGTCGTCCTGGCCGTCTGCGAGGTCGCATCCTGCCTCGGCTACATGCTCGCCTTTCGCTCCACGTTCTGCCGGAACATGTCCTGGCGGCTGAGCTATGACATCTCGATGGCCGAGCTCGCCGCCAACTCGCTGCTGCCCGCCGGCGGCGCCGGCGGACTCGCCCTCGGCGTCTGGGCACTGCGCCAGGCCGGGATGCCCGCCGGGCACATCGCGCGGCGCACCGTGGCGTTCTTCATCGTCACCAGCGCGGCGAACTTCTTCACTCTCGTCCTCGTGGGACTCGGCGTGTTCGTCGGCATCCTGCCGGGAACCGCGTCGTGGGTGCTGACGCTCGTGCCGGCACTGATCACCGCCTTCGGAGCGTTTCTCGTCGGGGTCAGTCCACGGCTCCTGCGCGCGCTGGAGCGACGGAGTGCCGAGATCGAGCGCGAGGGCTGGCGTGGCCGGGTGTTTCGCGTGCTGAGAAGTCTCCTGACCGCCGGCGCCGACGGCGTCGACCAGGCGATCCTGCTGCTGCGCGGCCACAGCATCGGCGCCGTGATCGGCTCGCTGGCCTACATGGCGTTCGACATCGCGGCGCTGGGGTTCGCATTCGCGGCCGTGGGCACGGTGCCGGTGTTCGGGACGCTCGTGCTCGCCTACCTGATCGGCCAGCTCGGGAACCTCATCCCCCTGCCGGGAGGCGTCGGCGGAACGGAGGGCGCCCTGATCGGGGTCTTTGCCCTGTACGGGGTCAACCTGACCGAGGCCACCGCCGCCGTTCTGCTCTACCGCCTGTTCCAGCTGATCATCCCGGCCGTGCTCGGAGCACCCGCGTTCGTCCTGCTGCGACGCAAGCTCATGCACGCCGAGCAGCTGGCGCTCGTCTGCGAGCCGCTGTCGCTCGAGGCCGTCGAGCTTCCGTCGCGGATGTAGCGACGTCAGGTCTGGAGGTCGAGGATCGCCTCCGCCAGCCATTGCGCCTCGGCCTCCCACGAGCCGGTGCGCCGCGCCGGGCGAACGACGAACTTCGACAACCCCGCGTCGATGTAGCCTTGCACCAGGGCGCGGAGGCCATCTCCGTCCGACCGCAATCAGCTCCCGTGGATCTGCATCGGGGCGGCGGGCCGTCAGCGCGGCAAGCTCTGAGGGCTGTGGATCGGTGCGGGTATAGGCGATGCTCATGCCGAAGTGCTCGGGGTCGAGCTCGCGGCCGGCGTTCGCCGCCGACGCCTGGATGCGCCCGCGCGCACCGATCGCCTCGTCCGGCGTGACGAGCGCTCCCAGCCACCCGTCGGCGACCCGCCCAACGCGGTCCAGCGCCGTCGGCCCGCGTCCGCCCAGCCAGACCTCGAGCGGGTTCTGGCGCGGGCGGGCGGCGACCAGCGCCGGGGCGGAGATCTCGGACGGCCCATCGCGAACGGGGATCTCGCCGGCCCAGTACGAGCGCGCGTGCGCGAGCACGTGCTCGAGGACGGTTCCCCGGTTCGCGCCGTCGAGGACCAGGGCGCCGCGCTCGCCGGGCTGCCCGAGCCCGGTCACGAAACTGAGCAGCAGCCGGCCGGCCGAGACCTGATCGAGCTGGGCCAGCGCCTTGGCCAGCACGTACGGCGTACGCCCGAACGGCACGACGTTGGCGCCGAGCCGGAGCGAGCTCGTGCGGCCGGCGAGCAGCGCCAGCGCGAGCAATGGATCGAGCACCGGCGCGACCGGAAGGTCCGACAGCCAGATGCCGTCAAAGCCCGTCTGCTCCAGGGCGGCGGCAAAGGCGATCAGATCCGGGGCGGCCACCGGTCCCGCGGGCGGCCCGACGGCAAAGCGGATCTTCATCACTCAGTAGCTTGACAGGATCGGCCGCGCCGTCGGTTTAGGGCTCTGGTGGGCGGCTATGGCTGGCCGTCGGGCAGTCCGTGTTCGCGCATCGCGCGTGCGAACTGCACGAACTCCTGCTGGAAGTCGTGCAGCCGGAACGGCCGGCCGGCGCCGTCCGGGGCCTCTGAGACCGCGCCGCCGGAGGTCCCGCGGCGGACATCCCGGGCGGTCGCCCGCCAGGCGTCGATCGCGGCGCGGACGCGCTCGGTCCCGGGGATGCCCGTGCGCGGCCCATCGGCGAGCACGACGCCGAGATGGGACGCGTTCTGGACTCGCTGTGGCATCTGGGCGATCGCCTGGTCGGGATCGGAGGCGAAGCGGGTGAGGATCGTCTTGATCAGGCTGGTGTGGTCGAACGTGTGGTGGCAGACGAACTGCTTGACGCGGGGGCCGGCGATCAGAGCGGGCACCCGGACGCCCAGCGTCTGATAGCCGGAATCGTCATGAACGGCGGGCGGCGCGATGTGGTCGTAGAAGCCGCCGTGCTCGTCGTAGACGATCACGAGCAGGGTGTCGTCCCAGGCCGGACCGCGGGAGAGCGCTTCATAGAGCTCGAGCACGAGCGCCTGCCCGGCGCGGATATCCGTGGGTGGGTGGTCGTCGTTGGAGCCGGGGTCGAGGATCTTGAGGTCGATGAAGTTCGGGTCGATCCACGAGACGTCGCGCAGCTGGCCCTTGGCGGCGTCGTCGAGAAAGCTGTCATGCCCGACGATCAGGGCCTCGCCCACTTCGGTGCCGAAGCTGACCTTCTTGCGGTCGAAGAAGCTGAAGTTGTCGCGCATGAACTCGTGGCGGTAGTGGCTGTCGGCGGCGCGGAGGGTGGCGGGGTCGTGCGAGTACCAGCGCCACTGGCTGTCGTCGAGGTGGTGGGTGAACGCCGCGACGTCGTAGATGGGGGCGTTCTCGATCGCCTTCACCGCGCCGGGGGCGAGGTGCTTGAGGCGGTCGATCAGGCTGGGATGCACCTTCTCGCCCTCGCGGCCGGCCAGCGAGTAGAGCCGGTTGGGCCAGGTGTCGCCGGGCACCGAGGCGTGCCACGCGTCGCAGACGCAGAACTGGTGGGCGAGGTACTCGTAGGTGGGCAGGTCCTTGCCCGTGTAGTAACCCATCGGAACGATCCACAGATCCGAGCTGACGTTGTCCTCGGGCTTGCGGCTGTCGATGAACGCCTTGACGAACCCACCCATCGGCGCATCGCCGTAACCGTTGCCGAGCTGGGTCTGGACCCCGTGCTTGGAATGGTCGGGGTCGAGTTTCTTCTCCAGCGCCTCGCCGTGGCGCTGCACCTTGTGGGCGTCGGCGTCGAACTCGGTCAGAGGGATTCTGGTCCCGTTCGGGTCGACGTTGAAGTTGACGTCGGGGCCGGTGAGGCCGTCGACGTCGAGCATGCCCTCGAGGCTGAGGTGCCCGAGCATCATGTCGAACGAGCGGTTCTCCATCATCAGCACGACGATGTGCTTGATCTGCTGGAGCTGGTCGAGTCCGTCGTCGTTCGGCATGAGCGCACGCTATAGCGCCTGCACCCCGGGGAGCAACCCGTGGGGGCCGCGGCTTTTGCCCGCCTCGGCCGGCTCGGTTAGGCTGCCCCCCGCTGATGGCCGACCCCACGAGTAAGACACAACCGCTGAACCCGAGCTGGCCGGTTCTGGACAATATGCGGCCAGGATCGGCCACTCACGAACGTCTCCACGACACGGCGTTCGGGAGCTCTTCAGGCTCAAGAGCTAAGTCACGCAGCTGCGGCAGGTGCCGTGGAGCACGATCTCGTGCTCGGAGACGTCGAGCGGCACCCGAGCCGACGCCCGCTTGATGGCCCGCTCCAGCCCCGCGTCGCGGAACGGTTCCAGGCGCCCGCAGTGATCGCACACCAGGTGATGGTGATGTCCGGACCCCTCCCTGAGGGGCTCATACCGGGTGATCCCGGCGCCGATGTCGACCCGCTGGATCGCTCCGACCTCCTCAAGCTCCTCGAGGATGCGATAGATGCTCGCCCGCGAGACGCGCCGTGCTCCGGTGGCGAGCGCGTCCTCGATCTCAAACGCCGACAGCGCGCACGACTGGCCGGCCATCAGCTCCATCAGCTCCCGCCGTGCTCCCCCTCGGCGATAGCCGGCGTCCGACAGCTGCTCGCTGGCCCAGTCGATCCATGAGTCAGACCCGCCCGGTGTCACGGAGGTCATTCTATGAGGCGGCATGTCGCCTCCGGGCATGCAGGGAACGTCTCCGTCCGGCCTCCCAGAGCCGGCCGGCGACGTAGCACCCGGCGCTGATCGTGCCCACGAAGAATCCGACCGGGTAATTGGTCTGATAGGAGCCGACGATCGCGGCCCACACGATCGCCAGCGCGATCAGGACCGACAAGAGCAGCGCGCGGCCGGGGCGACTCGTCAGCGAGCGCGCGGTGGCCGGTGCGCCGATCATCAGGCTGAAGATCAGCAGCGTGCCCACCACGGGCACCGTCATCGTCGTCGCCAGCGCGACGATCAGGAGGAACGCCAGCTCGATCGCGAATGAGCTGACGCCGCGCGCTTCCGCGCCTTCGGCGAGGACCGAGGACAGCATCAGCGGCCGGTAGATGAGCGCGAGCGCGACGAGCGTCAGCGCGGCCAGCACGACCGTCGGCGCCACCTGGTTGGCGCTGATCCCCAGGACCTCTCCGAACAGCAGGGAGTAGACCTCCGACGCGTACTGCACGCTGAGGCTGAGAAACAGCGCCCCCAGCGCGAGCATCATCACGAGCGTCAGCGCGGTGGCGACGTCGTGGCGACCACGGCGGCCGAGCAGGCCGATGCCGAGCGCTCCGAACAGCGCGAAGACCGCCAGGCCGATCAGCGTGTTGATCCCCACGAGCGCGGCGCCGGCGGCGCCGGCGAAGGAACCGTTGGGTAGGGCATGAGCCACGAACGCCGATCCGCGGAGGACCACGAAGAAGCCGACCACCCCGGCGACCGCGGCGACGACGCTGGCCACGATCCAGGCGTTGACCATGAATCCGGAGAACACCGCGCGCGCCGCCTAACCAGCCGAGACGGCGGGATCTGGGTGCAGCGGCCGTGCCCGGCGCCTCGCCCGGTGAGCGAACACGCCGCTGAGCAGGTACGCGGCAAAGACGGCGGTGACGACGAAGAAGCTGACCGGCCACCCCTGATGGCGCGGCGGCCAGTCATAGCTGTCATAGGCCAGCAGGATCCCCAGCCAGGTCGCCGCCACCCCCAGCAGCGACGCGGTCGCGACGGCCGCTCCCGGTCGCCGGCTGAGGCGCAGCGCGGCCGCGGCCGGCCCCACCAACAGGGCGGTGCTGAGGATCGCACCGACCGTCAGCGCACACAGGGCGACCGACAGCGCCAGCGCCAGCAGGTAGCCAAACCCGACCAGGCGCACCGGGACGCCCCGGGCAGCGGCGAGCTCCGGACTGGCCGAGGCGAGCATCAACGGCCGCGCGGCCACGGCCATCAGCGCCAGCACGCCGATCGCCAGGACGACGACGATCGGCACGGCCGAGGTGGCGATCGAGAACACCGAGCCGAAGAGGATCGTCACCGCCGCTCCGGTGGTGTTGTGGACGGTCGTGTCCAGGTACAGGAGCAGCGCCGCCACACCGAGGCCGGCGCCCAGCACGATCCCCGTGGCCAGGTCCCGGCCGCGCCGGCGCTGGATCCCGACCAGCTCCATCAGCGCCGCGGCGACGACATTGATGACGAGAAAGCCCCACACCGGTCCGACACCGGCGAGATACGCTCCCGACCCGCCCGTCGTACCGATGTCGCCGAGGGCCTCACCCGCAAACGCCTGCCCACGGATCACCGTGAACACCCCGAGCGGGCCGGAGATCACCGCCACCGCGGTCCCGACGATGAGCGCGGTGTGCACCGGACCGCTGGAGAAGAACCCTGGTGCGATGATCGCGCTCACGCGATGATCTGCACATGCGCGCCTTCGGGCGGCGCATCATCGTCCACGGCGCGCGAACCGACGTCGGCGACCACCAGGATCCGGCCGTGAACATCGAGCACGTCGACGTGGTGGCCATACAGACGGCTGAGGACCTCGGTGGTGATGACGTCCTCGGTCCGGCCCTGGACGGCGCGGCCGGCGGCCAGATAGACGATCTGATCCATGACCGGCAGCAGCGGGTTGATCTCATGCGCCGAGATGAGAACCGCCAGGTGGTGGCGGCGGGCGATCCCGGCCACGAGGGCCACGACCTCGCTGGCACTGCGCAGGTCCAGGTTGGCGAGCGGCTCGTCGAGCAGCAGCAGCCGTGGCCGGCTCGCCAGCGCGTGGGCGATCAGCACGCGCTGCTGCTCGCCGCCGGAGAGCAGCCCGACACGCGTGTCGGCGAACCCGCTGCCGCCGACGGCGTCGAGCATCTCATCGACCACGGCGCGCCGCTGCCGGGAGGGTAAGACGGGACCGAATCGGTGACCGTCCACGCCAAGCGCGACCAGGTCGCGAGCGCGCAACGGCGCATCCGGATCGAGCGAGAACTTCTGCGGCACGTAGCCGATCAGCGGGTTGCGGCGCGAGCGCGGCCGCCCGGCGATCAGCACCTCGCCGGCCGCGGCCGCCGTCAGTCCCAGGATGACGCGAAACAGCGTCGTCTTGCCGGCGCCATTGGAGCCGATCAGGCCGGTGAACTGCCCGGCGCCGACGTGAACACTGACATCGTCGAGGATCCGGCGACCGTCAAGCTGTACCTTAAGGCCGTCAACCGAGAGGAGCTCCTGCGCTGCGGGTTGCTGCCCGTCGGTCACCGGGCGCCCAGCCTCTCGGTCGAGGTCTTGTCGGTGACGGCCCTCCCGATCGCCTGCAACTCGGCCATCATCCACGACTGGTAGTTATAGCCGGGCGTCGGCATGGTCTCGTAGACGCCGACCACGGGGACACCTGCGCTTCTCGCCGCCTTGAGGAAGTTCTGGGTGACGGTGTCGGTCACCTGCTGGTTGTAGACGAACACCGCCACGCGTCGGCCGGAGAGCAGGGCGTTCTGCCGGGTGACTGCCTGCGGAGCGGGATCGGTGCCGTTCATGATGTCGGCCTGCATGCTGAACGGCGTCACGTCAGTGATCCCGGCCGCCTGCAGCATGTAGTCGCTGACCGGCTCCGTCGTCGCCACCGTGGTGCCGGGGTGGCGGGTGCGAAACGTCTTCAGCGCGTCAAGCCACGGCTGCAGTGACGCGTAAAAGCGCCGTTCGTTTGACCGGAAGTACGCGGCATGGGCCGGCTGGAGCGCCGACAGGTCGGCGACGAGTGCCCGCGCCACCGCCGGCATCGTCGCCGGCCTGTACCAGAGGTGAGGGTTGGGAGCCGAGTCCGGCACGCCGAGCAGCTTCTGCACGTCGATCACCTTGCGCGACGAGCTCGGTGACGCCGACTCGATCTTGGTCATGAAGTCGTCATAGCCCAGCCCGTTCTGCACGACGACCTTCGCCTGGCCGACCGTCTGGGCGACTTCCGGACTCGCCTCGAAGGTGTGAGGATCCGTGTTGGGATTGCTCATGATCGCGCTCGTCTTCACATAGCGTCCGCCGATCTGCGAGATCACGTTCGCGTACTCGTTCTCCGCTCCGACGGCGACGATCGCACCACCTGAGCCACCACTCCGCGATGACGACGGGGACGCGGACGAGGACGTGCCGCAGGCCGCGAGCATCAGCCCGGAGAGGACGGCGGCCAGCACACGGGAGGCGGGGACGTGGACCACGCCCTCACCTTATCAAAACGAGACTAAGTCTTATTCCGATGAATGTCTGGGGTGGCCAACGGGTCGCTACCCGGCGCACGTGCCCGAACCACGCGCGAGCTTTCCCGCCGTCCGCGCCGCGGGGCTTTGCCCAGCTTCTTGGTGGGCACGGTCAACACCTCCTCGCGATCGGGCCGCAGCACGAGGATCTCACCGGGGGCGTTCTCCAGGATCCAGGCGATGTCCTCGGAGTCGAAACCGGGATTGTTGCGCGCCGCGGCGGCGATGACGATGCGGTCAAAGCGCTCGTGCGCCATCGTCTGTCGCAGGGCATGACGGTAGGTCCGCCCGCGCTCGATGCGGGCATCGACCGCGATCCCGAATTTCGTGGCTCGCCGCTCGATCGCCTCCTGAAGCGGGATCGCGATGTTCGACTGACGCGGCAGCGGCGTGTCGAGGGGGAGCTGGAGCGGGACCCGGGCGAGGAACACCGGGACGAGCGTCGCCTCCTCCGCCCTCGCCAGGCGCAGCGAGGCGTCGAGCGCGCGCGCTGACAGCGCGTTGGCGATGAAGGGGAACAGGATGCGCCGGCCGCCGGCGGCGGGAAGGCGCTTCTCGGGCTGACGTCGGTACCTGAGGTGGATGACGGCAAGCCATGTCAACGACAGGGCCAGCAGGATCACAACGACGAGCAGAGCTATGGTCACGGCTCCTCCTGACTCATCTGGGCGCGGTCGGCGACGATCCGCAAGTCCACGCCGGGAAGCAATCCGAGCAATCGGAACGTCAGCGCCGGCTCGGTGAGGCGGCGCAGCGCCGAGCGCGGCTTCGGGGTCCCCATCAGCACATATGTCGTCCCGCGATCGGCAGCGACCTGGGCTGCGGTCGTCGCGACATCGTCACCGCGCTGAACCACCAGGTGGGCACCCAGCACCGAAGCGAGCCGCCGCAGGCCGGCGATCTGCTCCTGTTCGGGCTCTGACGGCTCGTGATCGGCCACCCACAGGATGTCAAGCTCGGCGCCGAGGCGCTGGGCGGACCGCCACGCGCGGCGGACGATGCGCTGGGACTCCGGACGGGGAGTGACGAGCGCGAGCAGCCGCTCGCCGATCGCCTGAGGGGCGGCACTGTCGACGAGGCGTTCATCGCGGGTTCGCTTCCCGCGGTCCGACGGGATCCGCTTGAGCTCGACCTCCTCGGCCACCTGTCGCAGAGACACCTCGCGCAGCGATGCCAGGTTCTCGACCTTGAAGAAGTTGTTCAGGGCCGTCTCGATGCGCTCGTCGGGGTAGATCTTGCCGGCGCGCAGGCGCTCGATCAGCGACTGAGGCGTGATGTCGATCAGGATCACGTCATCGGCCGAACTGAGAACCGCGTCCGGCACGGTTTCACGCACGCGTGTGCCGGTGAGCTCGGCCACCTGGTCGTTGAGGCTCTCCAGGTGCTGGACGTTGACCGTCGAGTAGACGTCGATTCCCGCGGCCAGCACGTCCTCGATGTCCTCATAGCGCTTGGGGTGCTCGAGGCCGGGGGCGTTGGTGTGGGCGAGCTCGTCGATCAGACAGAGCTCGGGGTTGCGTCCCAGGGTGGCCGGCAGATCCATCTCCTCGAGCTCGGTGTCTCGATACATCACCCGCCGTCGCGGAACCTGCTCGAGGTTGCGCGCCTGGGCGATCGTCTCGATCCGTCCATGGGGCTCGAGATAGCCGATCACCACGTCCCGGCCCGCTTCGGCTTCGGCCTGGGCTTCCTGGAGCATCCGGTAGGTCTTGCCCACGCCGGCGGCCATCCCCAGAAAGATCTTGTAGCGCCCGCGACGCGCGTCGCCGCTCGCATCCTCGTCGCGATGTGGAGACGTGGGGCTGCAGTCGGTCACCAGGGGCATGATCGCGCTCGCAGCGCCCCGTTGGGCGGTCCTACGCGCCCAGGATGTTGTGGACGATGAGGTCGATGAGCTTGATGCCGATGAACGGGGCGATCAGCCCGCCGAGTCCGTAGATCAGCAGGTTGCGCCGCAGCAGCGCGCTGGCGCCGATCGGCCGGTAGCTGACGCCCTTGAGCGATACCGGGATCAGCAGCGGGATCACGATCGCGTTGAAGACGATCGCCGAGATCACGGCCGAGCGGGGATCGCCCAGGCTCATGATGTTGAGTACGTGCAAGGGACCCTGCCCGTTCTTGGTGGCGGCGTAGGTGGAGAGAAAGATCGCGGGGAGGATCGCGAAGTACTTGGCGACGTCGTTGGCGATCGAGAACGTGGTCAGCGCGCCGCGGGTGATCAACAGCTGCTTACCAACCTCGACGATCTCGATCAGCTTCGTCGGATTGGAATCGAGGTCGACCATGTTCCCGGCCTCACGGGCGGCCTGGGTGCCGGTGTTCATCGCCACACCGACATCGGCCTGGGCCAGGGCGGGAGCGTCGTTGGTGCCGTCGCCGGTCATCGCCACCATGCGGCCGTTGGCCTGCTCCTCCTTGATCAGGGCGAGCTTCGCCTCCGGGGTGGCTTCGGCGAGGAAGTCATCGACGCCGGACTCCTCGGCGATCTTCGCCGCGGTCAGGCGGTTGTCACCGGTGATCATCACCGTCCGGATGCCCATCGCGCGCAGGTGATCGAAGCGCTCGCGCATCCCCTCCTTGATCGTGTCCTTGAGGTAGATGACGCCCAGCACCTGCGAGTCGCGGGCGACCGCCAGCGGCGTGCCGCCCTCGCGCCCGATGCGGTCGAGCACCGGCTGCAGCTCGGCGCGGTGGGCGGCCGCCCTCGCTCGCGAACCCAGTCGATGATCGAGTCACCGGCGCCCTTGCGCAGCTGCCGGCCGTCGAGGTCGACGCCGCTCATCCGCGTCTGGGCGGTGAAGGGCACGAACTCGGCGTGCAGCTGGGCCATGTCGTGCTCACGCAGCCCGTACTGCTTGGCCAGGACGACGATCGAGCGGCCCTCGGGGGTCTCGTCGGCCAGCGAGGAGAGCTGCGCCGCCTCGGCGAGTTCGGCCTCCGAGACGCCGGGCATCGGGATGAACTCCGACGCCAGGCGGTTGCCGATCGTGATCGTGCCGGTCTTGTCGAGCAGCAGCACGTCGACGTCGCCCGAGGCCTCCACCGCCCGGCCGGACAGGGCGAGGACGTTGCGGCGGACCATGCGATCCATGCCGGCGATCCCGATCGCCGACAGCAGCGCGCCGATGGTCGTCGGGATCAGCGCCACCAGCAGCGAGATCAGCGTCGTCTCCGAGATCGAGGTTGGGCGAAGAGCCCGAACGGGCGCAGCGTGGCGACGACGATCATGAAGATCAGCGTCAGTCCGGCGAGCAGGATGTTGAGCGCGATCTCGTTCGGCGTCTTGCGGCGAGCGGCGCCTTCCACGAGCGCGATCATGCGATCGAGGAACGAGTTGCCCGGCTCCTGGGTGATCTCGATCACGAGCCGGTCAGACGTCACCCGGGTGCCCCCGGTGACGGCGCGAGCGGTCGCCGCCGGACTCTCGGATCACCGGCGCCGACTCGCCCGGTGATCGCCGACTCATCGACGGAGGCGATGCCCTCGATCACGGTGCCGTCGCCGGGGATCAGCTCGCCGGCCTCGACGACCACCTGGTCGCCGGCCGTCAGCTCGGACGCCCGCTTGGTGGAGCCGTCGCGCAGTGTCGCCACGGTCTCCTGGCGCATCGAGCGCAGCGTGTCGGCCTGGGCCCGTCCGCGGCCTTCGGCAAACGCCTCGGCCATGTTGGCGAACACGACCGTCAGCCACAGCCAGATGGAGATCGTGAACGTGTACCAGGCGGGTTCGTTGCCGCCGCCCAGTGGGCCGCCGCCGAACACCTGAATCAACCAGGTGACGGTGGTGATCACGGCGCCGATCTCGACGACGAACATCACCGGGTTGCGGACCTGGACGCGCGGATCGAGTTTGATGAAGCTGTCGAGCAGCGCCCGCCTGACGATGTCGCGCCGAAACAGCGAGACCGCCTGGCGTTCGTGCGAGGCTCTCGGGATGCTGGTCTCAGGGGGAGTGGTGGTTGCCATATGCGTTGGGTCAGCGGGTCGAGGGAGAGAGCCGGTTCAGCGCGAGGTTGAGCTCCAGGACATCGACCCCGGGCTCACCGGAGAACCCGAGTCCGCGTCCGACCGTGTACTTGGAGATCAGTTGGCGCACGGTCGACATCGGGAGATGGCGGATCGCGGCGATGCGGTACGCCTGGATGTCGGCGTTGGCGATCGAGATGTCAGGGTCGATGCCCGACGCCGACGTGTCGGCGGCGTCGACGGGGATCTTGGCGGCGGTCAACCCACCGGGGTAATACGGCTGGCCGTTGGGTGCCTTGTCGAGCGCGATGTAGGACGCGATGTTGGCCTTCAGCGCCTGCTCGGTGACGATGCTGTTGGGCCGTAGTTGCCAAACGCGGTGCCGGCCGCGTTGTCGGGCGGCGTCGTCGCGGAGGGGCGGGTCTGGAAGTAGTGCGGATCCGGCGTGGTCACCGGGTTTCCGTTGGCGTCGAGCTTGGGCTTGCCCGATCTTGGGTTCACGACAACGTCGGCGAATTGTTGGCCGATGATCTTCGAGCCGACGAGCTTGCCGCCGACGTAGACCTTCTGGCCGTTGGCGTTTCCGGGGAAGGCGACCTGGCTGACACCGGTGATGACCAGCGGGTAGAGGATCCCGAGCATGAGCGTGAGGACGAGGATCCCGATCGCCGAGGTGATGATGTCGCGTCTGAGTGTCATTAGTAGAGGTGTCCGGTCAGGCCCTGGACGATCGGGCCGAGGAGGAGGGCGGGGAAGAAGGTCAGGGCGCCGACGAGGATGATCACGCCGATCAGCAGCACGACGAACGTGGGGTTGTCGGTGCGCATCGTCCCCAGGCCGGCCGGACTCACCCGCTTGCCGGCCAGCGAGCCGGCGACCGCGAGCGCGAACAGGATCGGCACGTAGCGGGCGAACAGCATGTCGAAGCCGCCCAGCAGATCGGCGAACGTGACGCCGTGCGCGCCCAGATTGCCGGCCGCGGGCTGGATGAACCCGGTGTAGCCGGCGAAGGCCGAGCCGTTGTTGTTGGCCTGGGACAGATACGCGTAGAACGTCTCAGAGAACGCCTGCGGACCGTGGGCGATGGCGGTGTCGATCGACGCCCGTCCGGCCCTTGACGCCACCCCCATCGCGGTGCAGAACAGCGCCGCCAAAGGAGTGATCAGGATCCCGAGCGTGACCAGCTTGATCTCCCGGGCCTCGATCTTCTTGCCCAGGTACTCGGGGGTGCGGCCGACCATCAGTCCGCCGATGAACACGGCGAGCAGGACATAGAGCAGGATCGAGTACAGGCCGGTGCCGACGCCGCCGAAGATGACCTCGCTGGCACTGAGGTTGGCGAACGGGACCGCGCCGCCGATCCCGGTGAAGGATTCGATCGCGCTGTTGACCGCCCCGCAGGAGGTGACCGTGGTGATCGTGTCAAACAGGGCCGAGCCGGCGATCCCGAAGCGCTGCTCCTTGCCCTCCATGTTCCCGCCCGACGAGCCGTGGATGGCGGCGGTGTGCAAGCCGGCGGCGTGCTGGGCGGGCGAGCCGTGGGCCTCGGCGATGTAGGAGACGATCACCGCGCCGAGGAACATCACCATCATCGTCGAGTAGATCGCGTACCCCTGGCGGCGAGCGCCGACCATCTTGCCGTAGGTGAAGACCAGCGCGGCCGGAATGATCAGGACCGACAGCATCTCGACGAAGTTCGTGAATCCGGTCGGGTTCTCGAACGGGTGCGCCGAGTTGACGTTGAAGATTCCCCCGCCGTTGGTGCCGAGCTCCTTGATCGCCTCCTGAGAGGCGGCCGGGGCAACCGCGATCGTCTGCGACAGACCGGTGATTCCGTGCACCGTCATGTACGAGGCAAACGTCTGGATCGAGCCCTGGAAGACGAGCACCAGGGCGAGCACGATCGAGATCGGCAGCAGCACATACAGGACCGTGCGGATCAGGTCCTGCCAGAAGTTCCCGATGCTGTTGCCGCTGCGCGACGCGATCCCGCGAATCAGAGCGATCGCGACGGAGATGCCGACGGCGGCCGAGAGGAAGTTCTGGACGGTGAGCCCAGCCATCTGGCTGAAGTAGCTCATCGTCGTCTCGCCGCCGTAGTACTGCCAGTTCGTGTTCGTGACAAACGACGAAGTGGTGTTGAACGTCACGTTCCACGGCCCCGAGTGGAAGTGCATCGGGTTCAGACCGGTGAAGTTCCACAGCGTCTGCGTGCGCAGAATGAAGTACAGCAGCAACCAACCGCCCAGCGAGAAGATGATCAGGCTCTTGGCGTAGGCCTTCCAGTCCTGACCCTTGGTGGCGTCGACGCGCAACACCCGATACAGCAGCCGCTCCGGGCCTCCGAGCACGCGGTCCATGAACGTGCGCTCGCCCGTGTACACCGCCGCCATGTAGTTGCCGAGCGGGATCGCCAGGGCGGTGAGGATCCCGACGAACAGGAAGATCGTCAGCCAGCCGAGGAACGTCATGGCTTAGAACTTCTCCCCGCGCAGCAGCGCGTACAGGAGATACAGACACACGAGCGCCGACACGATCAGGCCGAACAGGTCCGCGGCGCTCAAATCCGATCGATCCCGTTGACGAGCGCGATCAGGAGGGCGAACACCACAACTCCCAGCACGATTGACAGAATGTCCATGATGGGAGAGACACTAAGGTCGCTCCCGTCAAGCGCGCATGAAGAAAGTGCGCCCGGGTATCAGGATTTCATCAAGATGCCGGCGGACCGTGAGCCGGCGGCACGGCGCGGCGATCAGCCGACGAAGCGGTAGCCGATACCGGCGTCGGTACGGATGAAGTTCTTTCCCCGTCCGCCCGCTGCCAGCTTCGCGCGGAGGTTGGCGATGTGGGTGCGCAGGAGCGGCATTGCGTCGTCGTACTCGGGTCCCCAGACCTCGGTGAGCAGGGCGCGGTGGGTCATCAACAGGCCGCGGTTGGTCGCCAGCACCCGCAGCAGTGAGAACTCGATGGGGGTCAGCCGGATCTCCTTGTCATCAAGCAGGACGCGATGGGCGGCGGCGTCGATGACGAGCCCGTCGGCCTCGATCCTCGGCTCGGTGGCGACGCGTCCGGCACGGCGCAGCAATGCCGCGATCCGGGCGACCAGCTCGCCCGGGCCAAACGGCTTGGTCACGTAGTCGTCGGCCCCGTTCTGCAGCGCCTCGATCTTCGCGGCCTCCTCCCCGATAGCCGACAGGACGAGGATCGGGATGTCCGACCAGTCGCGCAGGCGCCGGCACACCTCGATCCCGGGAATGTCAGGGAGCATCAGGTCGACGATCGCGGCGTGGGGTCCGCGGACGGCCGCCAGATCGAGCGCGTTTTCGCCGGTCTCGCTGGTGAGAACTTCGTATCCGGCCTCGCGCAGCATCAGCCGCAGGGCGCGGAGGATCTGGCGATCGTCGTCGCAGACGAGTATCCGCTCGCCGGTCACGACCGCTCGGTCGCGAGCGGCGTGTCGGCGACAGCCCTGTCCGGGAGGACCGCCGTCGCCGATCCCAGATCCGGGGCGGCGGCGCTCATCGGCAGGTCGACGATGAAGCTCGTCCCCTGGCCCGGCAGTGACTCGACGCGGATCTCCCCACCGCCGGCGTTGATGAACCCCTTGGCGATCGCGAGCCCGAGACCTGACCCCTCGTGTGACGAGCCGTCATCCGACGAGCGGTAGAAGGGCAGGAAGACGCGCTCCTGCTCCTGAGCGCTGATGCCCGGCCCCTGATCGACGATCCGCACGCGGACCCGCGACCCGATGTTGCGGACGAGCACCACCACCGGCTGTCCGGCCGAGTAGCGCACGGCGTTCTCCAGCAGGTTGCCGAAGGCGCGTTCGAGCTGACCCGCGTCTCCCTCCAGTAACGGAATGCCCGGATCGATCGCGAACCGGATCACCCCGGGGGCGGCATCCACGCCCTCGGCCGCCTCCGACAGCACCTCCTCGATCGAGTACCACTCGCGGCGCGGTTCGAGCGTTCCGGATTGGAGCACGGTGAGGTCGAGCAGCTTTTCGATCAGCCGCGCCAGGCGCGTTCCGGCGTAGGTCACGACGTCGCGCACCTCGCTGACATCCTCCGGTGTCGGATGTTCGGGATCGAGCGCTGAGACGGCCGTCAGGATCGCCGTCACCGGCGTGCGCAGGTCATGCGAGACGGAGCGCAGCACCGCGGTCTTCATCTCGTCGCTGCGCCGCAGGGCGGACGTCTCGACGACCTCGGCCTGCAGCTTCGCGCGGTGCAGCGCGGCCGAGAGGATCGACTCGAGCGCCGGAACCACCCGCGCCGCCACGCGCTCGCGCTCCTGCGCCGACAGCGTCGCCGGCAGCACCAGCGTGCCGATCGGCAGACCTGACTCGCTGGGATCGTGCAGCGCGAACGCGATCTGGCGATCCGTCGGCGTGACCGGGTGCAGCTCGAGCGCGGCCCCGCCGACGCCGATCGCGGCCGCGAGGCGCTTCGCCGCCAGGGCAAGCGCCTCGTCGACGCGAAGACCGCCGAGCAACACCTGAGCCAGCTCTGCCGCCAGATCCGCCTCGCGCCGTCGCTCATCCGCCTCCTGCGCACGCACACGGGCGAGCTCGGCGATCAGGCCGGTGGCCACGGCGATCACGACAAACGCCACCAGCGCCGCCCAATCGCGGCGATCGGCCACGCTGAGCGTGCCAACCGGCGGAAGATGAAAGAAGTTGAAAGCCGCCGCGCCGGCGACCGCGGTCGCCAGGCCAAGGCGTGAACCCCAGTAGGCCGAGACGACGACCACCGCGGGCACATAGACGACGCTCAACGAGACGAACGGCGCGATGTGTGTCAACGGGTAGATGACGAGCGTGGCGAGACCCACGCACGCGACCGCCACCACCACCCCGGACGTCAGCGACGGCCGCCCGGCGCGAAGTGACCACGGAGACAGCTCAGGACCCATCAACACCGCATGATGGCGCACCCAGCTCGCGGCGAGGAGAACCCGCCTGCCGAGACCCGCCCCGGCGTCGTCGCCGGCGACCTCAGGCCTGCTCGGTCCCAAGGGCGTCGGATATCCCTCAGATCGCTTACGCCGGCGCCCGCCCGCCGCCTGTGCGGTACAACGGACTGGCCGCCCCATCCGTGAGGAGATCGGTGACGAGAACCATCCCCCGCGAGCTGACGTCGTCTGCCCGGTCAAGCCGGTCGGCAAGACCAAGGATGGCCTGGCGGTTCGCGATGACCGCACCGCGGTCGACGATCACCGGTGACAGGGACGGTCCGCGGCCACGGCGTCGACATGCTTGACGAGGCGGCGAACGCTCCCCGCCAGGACCCGCTGGCTGCGGGGGACGGGTCAGTTGACGTGCGCGCAGCGCCAGCTCCGGAGCGTCACCCGCATCCCCGGAGACGATCCGCCGGTCGAGGCGACGGCGGCTGACGAACACCCGCAGCCGCAGCGCTGCTGGAACAACGAGTGAGTCAGGTCGGCTCCGCCCGCGGCCGTGGGTCGCGGCAGGCCACGGTCTGCGCCGTGCCGGTGGTGTACCGGTCTGGGTGGCGGAACGGGTGAGTCGCATGGTGTTCGTCAAGTGCTCCGCGAGGGCCATCAAGGCCGCATGAAGGACGCGACCCGTCTCACAAAGATTTCGTCAAGGCGCGGCGATCAGGCGACGCCGGCAAGCTCCACGTGGGGGCTCTGCGCGATCAGTTTCATGACCTGCGTGCGCCCGGTGTCACTCAGCGGAGCCAACGGCTCACGGGCATGATCGGAGTCCAGCAGGCCGAGCTCACTCATGATCCATTTGACCGGGACCGGGTTGGTCTCGGCGAAGGCGGCGTCAACCAGCGGGTGCAGGTCGTAGTGCAAAGCGCGGGCGCGCTCGTGGTCGCCGGCGACGAACGCATCGTAGAGCTGGGCGACCGGATTCGGGGCGAAGTTGCCGACGCAGCTGAGATGCCCGCGCCCGCCGATCGTCAGCATCGGATAGCAGAGCAGCTCGATCCCCGACAGCGCGATGAAGTCGGAGCCCGCTTCGTTGAGCACGTAGGAGACGTGCTCGAAGTCGCGTGTGGTCTCCTTGATCCCGACGATGTTCGGATGCGCGCGCCGCAGGCGCCCGACCGTCTCCGGCCAGATCTCGACGGCGGCGCGGATCGGCACGTTGTAGACGATGATCGGCAGCTCGGGAAACTCGTCGGCGACCCGGGAGTACCAGCGGTACAGACCCTCCTGCTGGGCCCGGCCGTAGTACGGGGTGACGACGAGTGCGGCGGCGGCGCCGAGTCGCTCGGCCTCGGCGGTCAGCTCCAGCGTCTCGGCCATGAGCGCGGTCCCCGTACCCGGCAGGAACGGAACGCGCTCGCCGATCGCCGTCGCGGCGGCGCGCATCACCGCGACCCTCTCCGGCACGGTCTGCGACGTCGGCTCGCCCGTGGAGCCGCCGACCGAGATGCCGTGCGACCCGTGCTGAAGCTGCCAGTCGATCAGGCGCGGGACGGAGCCGAGATCGAGCTCGCCGTCATCGTGGAACGGAGTGATCAGCGGGGTGATGGCGCCGCGGATCGCGGTCGCGTCGGCGGCAAACCGGCCGGTCATGGGCTCTGCTCCTGTTCTTGTTGTGAACGCCAGCGCTCGTACTCGGGCTCGCGTTCCGCAGACAGCGGGAACAGGCCGCGAAACGACTCGCCGGCCTTGACGCGCTCGAGCGCGAAGCTCTCGCGCTGCTCGACCTCGTGGGCATCGTGAGCGATTTCCTCGGCCAGCGCCGCGGGGAGGATGACCACGCCCTCGGGATCGCCGACGACCACGTCCGCAGGCATCACGAGGACGCCGGCGCAGGTGATGGGCACGTCCACGTCGAGGGGGATGTGGGCGCTCCACAGCGACGCGCCGTTGGCGATGCGGTAGTAGGCGGGGATCTGAAGCTCGGTCACGCCCGGCGTGTCGCGCACGCCGCCGTCGGTCACGATGCCGGTCCCACCGCGGGCGAGCACCCGGGCGGCGAGGATGTCGCCGATCGTTCCCGCGCCCGTCTCGTTGCGGGCCTCCATGATCAGCACGTCGCCCGGCGACACCGATTCGACGGCGCGCTTCTGGGCGTCCTCTGAACCCTTCATCGCCTCGCGGACGTCGGCGCGGATCGCCACGTAGCGCAGGGTGCGCGCGGACCCGACCATCCGCAGATCAGGACGGGTCGGAATCAATCCGGTGAGGAACGTGGACTGGATCCCCCGCCGGTTGAGCTGCACGGTCAGGGTGGCCGTCGATACCTCATGCAGCATCGCGCGCGCGTCCTCGCTCAGGGTCGCCGGCCGGGGGGCGTTCGCGCCGGTGGCAAACGCGCGCGCCTCGGCGGTGGCCTTCGGCATGGCCCCGTAGGGCCTGAGCGCGTCGGCCGCCTCCACCACCGTGCTCGTCACGCTGCCCGCCCCGTCCAGCGACACCTCGACGACGTCGCCGGGGACCACGAGGTCGGCCCCCGCGGGCGTGCCGGTGAGGATCACGTCGCCCGGCTCGAGGGTCATGAACCGGCTGAGATCGGCGATCAGCTGCGCGAAGGTGAAGATCAGGTCGGCGCCGGTCGCGTCCTGGCGGAGCTCGCCGTTGACCCGCGTGGTCAGGTGCAGGGTGGCGGGGTCGATTCCCGCGGCGCGGACCGTGGGGCCGAGCGGCGTGAACCCGTCCTGCCCCTTGGCGAGCACGTTGGAACCGCGGTCGGCCCAGCGGAAGTCGTGGACGCCGAAGTCGTTGGCCGGGGCGTAGAGGGCGATGTGATCGGCCGCCTGCTCGGGGGTCACGTCGCGCGCGCGGGTGCCGATGATGACCGCGATCTCGCCCTCGAACGCCAGCAGCTCGGCGCCCTGGGGGCGGACGACGTCGCCGCCGGCCGACAGCGACGACGTCGGCTTGAGGAAGTAGGACGGCTCCGTCGGGACCCGTCCGCGCTGCGCGGCGCGGCTGTGGTAGTTGAGGTGGACGGCGATGACCTTGGCGGAGGCCACTACGCGAGCACCTGGCTGTGCTGGGCGCGCTCGTCGACGTTGGCGGCCTCGGTCGCGACCGGCTCGCCGTCGGGGCCGAGCAGGAGACTGGACTCGTCGTACCAGCTGTCGGGCGCCCGGGCGCCCCAGAACGAGCGGCACCGCGGGTCGTTGACCGACCAGCGCAGCGGCCTGTGGTCAGGATCGCCGGTGTAGTAGTCACACGAGTACAGCTCGATCCGGTGCCCGTCGGGATCGCGGAGATACACGAAGAACGCGTTGGACACGCCGTGGCGCCCGGGGCCGCGCTCGATGACCTCCGAGCGGTAACCCCCGGCCAGCTGATCGCATGCTCGCAGCACTCCGGCCGGTTCGGCGATCCAGTAGGCGAAGTGATGCAAGCGGGGTCCGGTCCCCGCGGTCAGCGCCACGTCGTGCACGGTCGGCTTGCGCAGCATCCACGCGCCGGTGATCCGCTCGTCCTGACTGTCAGTGGAGATGTACTCCGAGCAGCGGAACCCCAGCGACAGCCAGAACCGCAACGTGTCCTCGACGCGCGGAGCGTGGAGGTTGAGGTGGTCGAAGCGCAAGAGCGGCGCGCCGCGATGCAGGTCGAAGCGCTGGTGCTGGGTCTCGAACTGCTCGACCGCGTGAAAGAACTCCAGCGGATAGCCGAACTCGTCGAAGACGCGCAGCGACCGGCCCATGCCGGGATCGCTGCCGGCCTCGATCCAGCGGATCTCACGCTGGAGTGTCGCGAAGTGTTCGGCGAGAAGGTCAAGGTCGTGCTCGGTGCGGGTGCGGAAGCCGAGCCGTGACGCGGTGGCGACGGGCGCCTGACGCAGGACCAGCGAATGGTGCTGGCGTTCCTCCCAGCCACGGAGGAAGACCGCGTCGCCGGTGCGGGCGCTGACGATCATCCCCAGCAGCTCGGCGTAGAAGCGCTCCGATTCGGTCAGATCGGTCACCTGCAGCTCGACGAACGCGGCGCGCATGATGTCGAACGGCGGCGTCGCCGGCGGGGTGGTGACAAGCTGCTGCGCCGGAGTGCTCATTCGCTGGAGTCGAGGTCGATGCCGAGGCGGGGGATGTGGTGGGTGCCGAGCGCGACGTGGACGATCTCGGTGTCGCAGTAGAAGTCAAACGCGTAGTCGCCGCCTTCGCGGCCGATGCCGGAGGCTTTGACGCCGCCGAACGGGGTGCGGAGATCGCGGACGTTCTGGGAGTTGATCCAGCACATGCCGGTATCGATGGCGTGCGCGACGCGGTGCGCGCGGCGGATGTCGTTGGTCCACACGTAGGCGGCCAGGCCGTAGGGGGTGGCGTTGGCCAGACGGATCGCGTCGGTCTCGTCGGTGAACGCCATCGCGACGAGTACCGGTCCGAAGATCTCCTCCTGAAAAACGGTCATGTGCTCGGTCACGTCGGCGATCACCGTCGCCTGCAGAAAGTTGCCGTCCGCAAGCCCGGGCGGGCGCTCCCCGCCGGCCAGCACCCGCGCGCCGTCCGCGCGCGCCGACGCGATGTACTCCATCACGCGGGCGTGATGCTCGGGGCCGATCAACGGCCCCAGCTCGGTGTGGGGGTCGGCCGGGATCCCCGACCCGGATCTTGGTGGCGCGTTCGGCGACGGCGGCGACGATCTCCTCATACCGGCTCTCCTGGACGAGCAGCCGCGACCCGGCGGTACACCGCTGGCCGTTCATAGTGAAGATCTGCGCCAACGCCGCATCGACGCACAACCCCGGGTCGGCGTCCTCGAAGACCACCACCGGCGACTTGCCACCCAGCTCGATCGAGGAGCGCTTCAACGTCGCCGCGCCCGCCGCGATGATCGCCTGCCCGGTGCTCGTCTCCCCGGTAAAACAGATCAGATCCACCCCCGGATGCGCCGCCAGCGCCGCCCCCGCACTCTCCCCGAACCCGTGCACGACGTTAAACACCCCGGCCGGGATCTCGGCCTCCTCGAGCACCCCGGCCAACAGCGTCGCCGTCAGCGGCGACCACTCCGCCGGCTTGAGCACGACCGTGTTCCCCGCCGCCAACGCCGGCGCGATCCGCCACGTCGAGAGCATCAACGGCGCGTTCCACGGCATGATCAACCCCGCCACCCCCACCGGCTTACGAATCGTGTAATTCAGAAACTCATCACCGACCTGAAACGACCGGCCAGACAACTCCGTCACCACCCCCGCGTAATACTCGAAATTCTGCGCCGCGCGGGCCGCCAACCCCGCCATCTGCGCCACCGGCATCCCGATATCCGCCACCTCCCGCGCAATGAACTCCCCCGCGTGCCTCCGAATCCCAGCCGCGACCCGCCGCAACCCCGCCGCCCGCTCCGCCGCCTTCAACCCCGGCCACGGACCCTCATCAAACGCCCGCCGCGCCGCCCCCACCGCCGCATCAACATCCACCGCCTCCCCCGCCGCCGCGACCGCCAACACCTCATTAGTCGAAGGATTCAACGACACAAACGACTCGGCAGTCGCACTGGCTCGAAAGGCGCCGTCGATGTAATGCTCCTGCACGCCAAAGCCGCTGAGCCGGTCCGGGGTCTGTGAGAGCTGGCGGTCAGTCACTCCTCGCCACCTAGCTGAGCGCCGTCGGCCGCGCCGACTCGTCGGCAACGCGTTGCAGGAAGGACCGCACGTGCGCCTTGTAGGACTCGCGGTCGGTGGCCTTGAGCAGCGCTCCCGCCATCCGCACCGGGTCGCCGAAGAAGTAGTGCTCGTACAGGTTCTGCCGGCCCGCGAACGCCGACGTCGAAGCGTCCCAGGCGAGGCGGAACAGGCGGATCCGCTCCGGGCCCGACAGCGTCGCCGATTGGAGGTATGTCCCGATCTCGTCCGCGGCCCGGCCGGTGATGTCGCCCTCGGTGGGGATCGCCATCAGGCCGCTGGCGCCGAACTTGCGCACGAGCTCCGGCAGCCGCTGCGACGCCTTTGGATACCAGTTGCGCGCGGCGTTGAGCGGCTCCCACGCCGGGGTGAACACGCCGTAGCGGTTCGGCTCGGCGTCGGCCTCGGCGGCGCGCACCAGCGCGCGCATCATCGAGACCATCACGACGACCTCGGCGACATCCTCCTGAATGTGGCTGAACTGCTCGATGCCGATCGCCTCGGTCATCAGCGACAGCAGACCCAGGAACGTCTCGGTCTTCGCCGTCGTGCGAGCGGTGACCTGGTGGGTCATGTGCACCACGGCGCTCGTCTCGGTGTAGAACCCGTTGCACAGCTCCGGGTGGCCGAGCATGAACACACGGTCCCAGGCTACGTGAACGTCATCGAAGACGACCACGGCATCGATCTCGTCAAAGCGTCCGCCGAGCGGATGGTCGCGGCCGTAGTCGATGTTCTCCCGGCAGATGAAACGCAGCCCCGGGGTGTCGCAGGCGACGGCAAAGGCGAACGAGTACGGCTCGTCGTCCGGCGTGCCACGAAGAATCGTGGACGGGAACACGAGCAGCTCATCGGCGATCGGCCCGATCGTCGCCAGCATGCGTGCGCCCCGGACGACGATCCCGTTGTCGTCCTGGGAGACGACATGCGCCCCCAGCGCCCGTCCGTCGACCTGCTGACCGGCGCCGACGGCGCGGTTGGCCTGGGGCGGGATCAGCGTGTGGGTGGTGAGCAGATCCTCCTCACGAACGCGTTCGTAGTACGCGCGGATGTTCTCGCCGAAGCGCCGGTCCGCCTGGGCGAACCACTCGGACGCCTCGCTGAGCGCCATCAACGATGAGTTGAGGTAGTCACCGGTCCGGCCGAGGAAGCCCAGGCTGTAGTCCGCCCACGCCTTGAAGCCGGCCCGGCGGCGCTCCAGATCCGCGGCGCAGCGGGGCACGAGGAACGACGTTCCCACGCGCTCGGCGCTCGTCGGCGACTCGTAGGTGAGGACGTCGCGCAGCTCGGGGTCGTGCTGAAGGTCGAACAGCTGGGCGTAGCTGTGCACGATCCCGGACAGCGCCGGGTGCTCGGGAATCGGGCCCTCCACCGATTCTCCGTTGAGTTCGACGCTCGGGCGGGTCTGAGCGAGACGTTCGATGTACTCCTGGCCGGTTCGAGCTCCCATGTCTGCTTCCTCTCGCTGGACTTCGCTTGGGCCGGAGTGTAACGTTATTGCACTCTCTGCAACGCATTTGTTCACAGGCGAGTCGAGTACGCTGCCCGCGTTGACGACCCCTGACCTCCCAGAGCCGCCGTCGGCGACGCACTCCCTGACCCTCGACCGCGGCCTGCGCGCGCTGTCGGTCCTGCGCGGACACCCCGACGGCATCACGGTCGCCGAGCTCGCCGGGGCGCTCGGCACGCACCGCGCGGCGGTGTACCGCCTGCTCTCTCCCCTCGCCGATCACAATCTCGTCCGCCGCCTGGCCGACGGGCGGTATGTCCTCGGCGCCGGATTGATCGAGCTGGCCAGTGGGGTGCAATCACGCCTCCAGGAGGAGGCCGACCCCGTCCTGCGCGAGCTCGCCGACCGCCTTGGTGCGACCACGGCGCTGACCATTCGCGACGGCGAGGAGGCAGTCGTCGCGATCGTGACTGCACCGCGAGATCAGCTGATCCATCTCACCTACCACACGGGCATGCGCCATCCGCTATCCCAGGGCGCCCCGGGTCTGGCCCTCATGGCCGCGTTGCCACCGAGCCCGGCGGAGCCTGACGAGGTCTGTCGCGCGCGCGCGCGAGGATGGGCCGTGTCCAAGGGGCAGCTGCTTCCCGGCGCCACCGGCGTCGCGACGGCGATCGCGGTGCCCGCCAACGAGGCGGTCGCGGCGATCAGTGCGGTGTGGATCGCCGGCCTCGATCCGGACGATGCCGGGCGGGCGGTCAGTGACGCGGCCGCGGCCCTGACCGCGACGCTGCGTGAATGACCGCGCCGGCCCTTACTGGTGAAACGCGATCGTCTTCGATCTCGCGGTCGTGCAGACATAGATCGTGCCCGCCGTTCCCTCACTGCGCTTGGTCACCTTGGCATAGAAGTGACCGAGTGAGATCCCCGCTGATCCCGAGGCGGTGACCCTCCAATGACCCGACGAGTTCGCCGTCGCCGAGCCGAGCTTCAGCGACGGCGTGCGATACAGGGTCACCTTCCGGCCGCTGTCACATGCGGCATTCTTCGCCGTCACCCGACCGGTGAAGGTCAGGCCCGCGCTCTTGATCGAGATGTGCGAGGTGATCGTCACCGTCCTGGTCGCGAAGGCGCCGGCCACCCCCACGATCAACACGACCGCCGAGACCGATGCCGCGAGCGCCAGCACTCTGACGGGTCCCTTCACGTTGCTCTGAGCCACCACGAGCCGTCTGATCACGGTCCCCCCCCTCCTCGTTGTCGCATCGCGCCGATGCCCGCACGCAACATACGCCAGGAGCCGGATCAGCCGCCGCGCGGACGCGCGCCGGCGCTGGCTTCCGTGGCGGCGATCTCAACGCGGTTGCGTCCGTTGGTCTTCGCGATATACAGGGCCCGGTCGGCGCTGCGAACCAGTTGATCGCCGTCGCCGGCGTGGTCGGGGATCGTGGCGATCCCGAGGCTGGCGGTGATGTCCCGGTCGATGCCGGGAACGGTGATGGCGGCGACGGCGGCGAGGATCTTCTCGGCCGCCACGGCGGCTTGGCCGGCGTCGGCGTTGGGCAACAGGACGATGAATTCCTCACCGCCGCTGCGTCCCACGAAGTCGCTGGCCCTCACGGAGTCCCCGAGCACCGCGCCGACGGCGGCCAGCACGGCGTCGCCGAGACTGTGACCGTAGGTGTCGTTGATCTGTTTGAAGTGATCGAGGTCGAGCGCGATCGCGCTGAGCGGGCTGACCGTCCGCGAGGCCTGGGCGGCCATGCGCTTGACCGTGTCCTGGACGGCGCGCTTGTTCGAGAGGCCGGTGAGGGCGTCGGTGGCGGCGCGGAACTCGGCCAGCGCCAGGTTGCGCAGGTTCGCGAGCACCGGAGCCGCCTGGGCGACGGACTCCCGCAGCGCCGTCGTCTCCGCTCCGTCAAGCGGCTCGCCATGCTCGACGAGGACTGAGCCGATCACCTCGCCGCCGACCACGAGCGGCTCGCACGTCGCCCGGCTCCCCGTCTGCCCGCACACTTCGCAGCGGGTCAGGGGCTCGTGTTCGGGGTCTTCGCCGTGGGGGCGGGCGAACAGGACCGCCATGCAGGAGCGAGGCTTGGCATCGATCAGTGACTGCCTGAGCCAGGAGTCATCGCGCACCGCGGTTGCCGCCTCGAGGCGATTCTCGCTGTTGTTGCGGTTGAGAACGACGACGTTGCTGCCCGCGATCGAGCGTTCGACCTGACGCTTGAGCAGATCATGCGCGAGCTTCTCGCTGTCGGTCATCTGCAGGGTGTCCACGAACTCGCTCTGGACCTCCTGGTGCTTGACGGTGATCGAGCGCCGCTTGACCATCTCATCGAGCGCGCGTCCGAGCGTCGCCAGCTCGTCCGAGCCCGCCGGGCTGAGCCGCCCCGTCAGGTCTCCTCCGGCGACCGCCGAGGCAAATCCGGAGTAGCGCCTCACCCTCGGGACGACGTTGCGGGTCAGCACCAGCATGCTGCCAACCCCGAGCAGAAGCGCTGCGATCGCGATCGCCCAGATGCTCAGCCGGCTCGTCGCGTACGTATTGCCGGCCTCGGTGCGGGCACGCCCTACCGCCGCTGCCTCGAGCGCCGCTTGGGCATGGGTGATCGCCGTCAGCGGGTCGAAGATGGCGCTGATCTGATCGGTCAGACGATTACCGCCGGCGACGATGCTCGCGGCGCTGCGCTGTGACCCCAGAATCCCGGTCCCCCGTAGCGCCACGAAATCAGACCAGCCAGCTTCCAGCCGCTTGACCTGAGCACGCTCCGCGGCCCGGTCGTGGGCGTGAGCCGTGCGAAGCGCGACGAGCCCGGCGTCGACTGCCGGGACGACGCTCTGGTCCAGCGTCCCGTTCAGCCTCCGGCGCTCCGCGGAATTGGTGTCGGCCGCCAGCCGAAGCGCGATCTCATCGGCCCGCGAGAGATCGGCGCCGAGTGACGTCGAGATCTGGCTGCTGCGCACGTTGTCGGTGAACACACGACCGAGGTCGGTGTTCACCGACGCCAGGCCGCCCGCGCCGGCGAGCGCCACCGCGACCGTCAACGACGCCAGCAGTGCGAGCACCGCAAAGAACTTGCGAGAGATGGTCAGGCGAAAGCGCACGTCGAGGACTCGTCCCGTCAGGCGGGGATCGTGAGCTTCGTCGACGCGGGATCGCGCCGGGCGGCCGGGGGCTCCATCAATCGCTCGATTTCGGCGGGCGGCACCGGCCGGCTGAGCAGATACCCCTGGATGCGCTCGCACCCGAGCGCATTCAGCGCCGTCCACGTCGGCTCGTCTTCGACTCCCTCGGCGACGACGCGGATTCCGAGCTTCCGCGCCAGCTCGATCGTCGCCGACACGATCGCCGCGTCCGTCGCATCGGTGCGCATCTGCGCGACGAACGAGCGATCGAGCTTGAGCTCGCACACCGGCAGCGATTTCAGGTGGGTGAGCGACGAGTAGCCGGTACCGAAGTCGTCCAGCGAGATTCCGATCCCGAGCTCGGTGAGCTGGGCGAGCACGCTTCCGATGCGCTTTGGATCCGACAGGACGGAGCTCTCGGTCACCTCGAGGACGAGCGCGCTGGGCGGGAGCCCGCGGGCCTCGAGGGCGGCGGCGACCTCACCCGGGAACCTGTCATCGAGCAGGTCGGCGACGGTCGTGTTGACGGCGAGGCTGAGGTCATGCCCGGCCGCGCGCCAGACGCTCAGCTGGTCCAGGGCGATGCCGGCGACCTTGCGCGTGAGCGCCCGTGAGAGTCCCGCCTGCTCGGCGGCGACGAGAAATTCGAGCGGCGGAACGAGCCGGCCATCCGGCAGGCGCAGGCGCACGAGCGCTTCGACGCTGGTGATCCGGCGCGATTGAGCATCGGCTTGCGGCTGGAAGTAAACGACGATGCCGTCGTCCTCGAGGGCGGTGGCGAGCTCGGCGGCAAGACTGAGCCGTGCCTGGGAGTTGGTGTCCTGCTCGCTGGCGTAGAACTCGTATCCGCTCCGTGACGCCTTCGCCTGGTACATCGCGATGTCGGCATGCTTCATCAGCTCTTCGGCATCGGCCGCTTGGGGGAACGACGCAATGCCGACACTGGCTGTGATCCGCAGCGCGAGGCCCTGAACTTCGAACGGCTCGCGCAGTGCGCCCAGCATCTTGTCGGCGACCCGGCCGATGCCCGCTTCGCCCGGGTGGGGGTACAGGAGGACCGCGAACTCGTCGCCGCCGAGGCGCGCCAGCGTATCGGTCCCACGGATCGCCTGCCTGACCCGCGGTCCAATCAGCCGGAGCAACGCGTCACCCGCTTCGTGCCCGAGCGTGTCGTTGAGCTGCTTGAAATTGTCGAGGTCGAGCATCAGCACCGACACGCCGGCACCGGTGATGCCGGCAGCGGCGATCGCATCACGGGCGTGGCGCATGAACAACCGCCGGTTGGGCAGTGCGGTGAGATCGTCGGTGGCGGCCTGCGTGCGGGCTTCGGCCAGACTGCGCAGATCGCGGAACGCGAGGCCCATGCGGACGACGGCGCCGAGCAGGGTGACGAACGCCAGCCCGAATGCGAGCGGGCCGAGTCGCTGCACGTGGTCATAGAGCAGCAGCCCGAGCGCGACCAGCGTGAAGCCCGCCGGGATTAGGAGCAATGACCAGCCCTCGAGCCGCGGGCGGATGTCCGGGTCTGCCTGCCAGGCCGCGAACGCAAGTGCGCCGACGGCGACGACGTAGGCGAGGTTCGTCAACGGACTGGGGCTGCTCGACCCGCCCGCGACCTGAACGGCGTACATGCAGTCGGCCACCGCGAGCAGCACGAAGCCACCCCCCAAGAGTCCCCATGTGCGATCCACGCGCCATCCGCGCAAAGCGAGCACACCGACCATCAGGGCAGCGAGCAGGAGATCGCAGATCGGATAGGCGAGCTCGGTCGCGACGGCGGCCGGGCTGCCGGTCGCCGAGGCCTGGACCGGTTCGAACACGAACGTTGCTCCGACCGCCGCGAGTCCCGCCCCGGCGATGAGGCCGTCGAGCCAGACTCCGGCCGGCACCGTGCGCTGGCCGCGGAGACGTGCGAACCCGACGATGCCGGCGTAGCTCAGCGGGTACAGGGTCAGCCACAGCCCGTCAGAGACCGACGGGAACGGCGGGTTCCGGAGCTCGCCGACCCAGAACGACCACAGCACGTTTCCCAATCCGTACAACGACAGACCGAGCGCAAAGACTGCCCACGACCGCCGCTTCGCGTCCACCCGGATCGCCCGGAACGACACGATCGCCGCGACCACGATGTAGATCCCCGACGACACCCAGTCGCGGACGAAGTGCTCTCCCGCCTGGCCGCCGACGCCGAGGATCGCGGTGACGGCGGTGATGACCAGCATCACGATCAGGAGCACGAAGGCGCCCGCGAGCACCCCTGATTCCCGGCGGCTGAGCCCGGCTGACCGGACCAGCGCCCCGGAGACGATTGGGCTCATACCACCGATTCGGCGCTCGGCGAAGGCTCCGCACGACGGCCACTGCCGATGAGGGGCGTACGACACCGCTGCGGCTTTCTGACTACGAGCTGGCCCACTGCATCACCTTCGTTCACGCTTCCAGACCCCGGTCCACACGGCAGACCGCTCGGTCCGTTATCGGCACCCGCGCGCGGCAGCGTGAATCTCGGCGCTCGGTCCCTCATCCTCTCCAAGATCTGTCGACGCACCAGGTCATGGCACCTCAGCCGATTGTGACGTTGCAGCCCTCGGCGCCCACGCGACAGCCGGCAGCAAAGGCGTCGGAAAACCGATGCGGATCAGCACGAGCGGGTTGTCCCGCAGCGTGCTGCCCGGAGATGGGGTCAGCGGGCGACCATCGCCCCGAATCGGCTGCGTAGCCGGGGGAGCACGTCGGCGCAGAAGCCACGCAAAAACCGCTCCTGGTCGTAACCGGGACCGTGGAAGACGAGGTGCTCGAAGCCGACCTTCACGTATTCGGCGATCTTCTCGACCACCTCGTCGGGGTCGTTGGCGACGATGAAGCGCGTCTGCGCACGGTCGAGGATCTGATCGGCGGCTTCCTCCATCTCGGTGGCGTCGTCGATGCCGGACTTCTCGTCTGGCGTCAGCGCCAGCGGCGCCCAGAAATGACATGCCTTCTGCGCGTACTGGAGATCATGGTCATAGCTGACCTTGATCTCCATGAACTTGTCGATCACACCCACGTCGCGGCCGGCCGCCTCCGCGCCCTCGGCGACCTTGGCGAGCAGGTCGAGATACAGCTGCGGATCCTTGCCCGAGGTGGCGATGAAGCCGTCGCCGACCCGGCCCGCCAGCTTGGCCGCCAGCGGCCCCGATGCGGCCACGTAAATCGGGACCATCTCGTCGGGCTTGTCGTAGATCGTCGCCCGGTCGGTCCGGTAGTACTCGCCCTCGAAGCTCACCCGGTCCTCGGACCACAGCCGCCGGATCAACGTGATCGCCTCGCTGAGCATCATCCGCCGCTGCTTGGCTCCCGGCCAGTCGACCGCCGTGGCCGGCGTCTCGTTCAGCGCCTCGCCGGTCCCCACCCCGAGGAACACGCGACCCGGGTTGAGAAGGGCCAAGGTGGCGAAGTTCTGGGCGATGATCGACGGGTGATATCGCATCGTCGGCGTGAGAACGCTCGTACCGAGCGTCGCCCGCGAGGTGCGCTCGCCGATCGCACCCAGCCACGGGAACACCGCCGGGCTGTGCCCGCCCCGGTGGCGCCACGGCTGGAAGTGGTCGGAGACCGCGATCGTCTCCAAACCCAGATCCTCCGCCAGCCGCGAATAGTCGATCAACTCCCGGGGGCCGAACTGCTCCGCCGAGGCTTTGTATCCGTATCGCATGCCCATCAGCTTCTCCAAGGAGTCGGGGTCGTCATCAAGTAAAGCGACCCCTCGACCTAGGCACCCGCGAGCGCCGTGAACCGCGCCGCCGCGCGCTTCCACAGTTCACGTGATGGCCGCGCGCCTGTCGGCGGCGGCCATCACGCATCCGTATCGACCTTTACCGGTGTGAGTTACCCGGCGATTTTGTGGTAGGCGGCGATTTGGGGGTCAGACGAGCTGATCGCGGTGCAGCCCTGCGCGATCGCCATCACCCCGTTGTTCGGAGTTACGGTGTAATCGGTGTTGTTGGGGATGTGCGATGGATAGTTCCCGTACGTAAACGGCTTGCAGAGCTGCTCGGTCTTGTAGTTCTTGATCGCCTTGAACGCCGCGTTGACGCTCTTGATCGTGTACGGACCCTTGACCTTCTGCAATGCGCTCGCCGCCATCTCGGCGTCGAGGAACCCCATCTGACTGAACGTCCCGACTCCGCCCGACACACTTGAGCCGTATTTGCTGAGGATCGCCTTATAGAGCTGCATCTCGGGGCCGTTCGCGGTCGATGGAGGGGTCAGCTCGGCGTTGACGAAGAACTTGTGATTCCACTTCGGTCCCAGCGCCTTGGCCAGGAAGTCGGTGTTGCATGGCGTCGAGCACGACCACGCCTTGACCCGATCCTCGAGTCCGAGCTTCTGCGCCGCCTGGAGAATCACCAGCGCCTCCGGCGGCGTGAAGTTGAGTACCACGGCACCGTTGGGCCCGGCGGCGTTGACGAGGTTGATCGCGACCGAGTTGGCGTCGTTGATCGGCACGTTCTCGGTCATCGTCTTGATCGGCACGTGCGACGCCCCCGCGACTGCGGTCGGTCCGCCGGCGATATAGCCGGTGCCCGGCACGTTGGACTGATCGAACACGATCTTGTCCGGCTTGAGGCTGAGCACGTATTGGGTGGCGCCGTCAGAGCTGTAGCGCGGACCCATGTTCACCGACGCGCTGTTCGGCGTTGACCAGCACTCCGGCGCGATCCCCGCCCCCAGCTCATAGATCCCGGTCTGCTTCCAATACGCCTGGTCAATCGAGCACTCGATGATGTCCGAGGTCCCGACGATGCCGACGACATGATCGCCCTGCACCAGCTTCTTAGCGTCGGCAGCGATCTGCGACGGCTGCGTCTGATCGGTCTGGATGAAGTACTTCACCGGATGACCGTTGATCCCACCATTGGCGTTCAGACACGTAAAGAACGCCTGCGCCATGTTCGCCTGGTCGGTGAAATCCGTCCCCGGCTGCTTGGTGTTGATCGTCCCGAGGTTGATCGGCGACCCCGTCGCCGCCTTGCCCGGCGTCGGCCCGCACGACGACACGTCACTCGAGCCACCACCACTGCTCGAGCTCGCCGACGACGAAGCACCGGACGCGCTCGTCGACGCAGCACCGCCACCGCTGCTGGAGCTCTTGCTGCTTCCGCCGCAGCCCGCAAGGGCGAACATCACGACGCCACAGATCACCGCAATGCTCAGCCACCGGCCCCGCGGACCGTTCCTCATGCCCATTTCTCCTCCTCGTTCTCACAATCGTTGCGAGTCGGCGGACATCGTAGTTGTAAACGAGATTGTGTGCAATATTGAGGATTCGTTAGGGCTCGCTGGCACGAAAATCGGGCGGCCGGACTTCTATCAGCGCCCCGGAGCCCGTGGTAGGTTCGAGCGCGTGGAGGAGGAGGAGGAGGAGGAGGGTGGAGAAGACAAGCGCCAGCCGGCGTGCCGAAGATCGTCTCCGTGACGAGATCGTCAACGGTCGCCTTCAGCCCAACGAGCGACTGGTCGAGAGCGACCTGAGCCGCTTGCTCGGGGTCAGTCGCACGGTTGTACGTGCTGCCTTGGTGAGGCTCGAACACGAGGGGCTCGTCGAGCACGAACGGCACCGCGGGTCGCGGGTCCGCTTCGTCGAGTTGAGCGAGGCGGTCGAGATCCAGGAGGCACGGGCGGTGCTGGAGGGACTCGCCGCGCGCCTCGCGGCCCAGCGCGCAACGGCCGAGGACGTCGAGAGCCTCAAGGCAATCCTGGCGGAGATGCAGCGTCTCCGCGAAGCCGACGACCTGCTCGGCGTGTCGAACGAGAATGCCAAGCTCCATCGCCGGCTGCTGGAGATCGGCGGACATGCGACAGCGTCGCGCCTGATCGCGACGCTCAACTCGCAGATCGTCCGCTTCCAGTACCGGACGATCCTGCTCCCTGGGCGCAGCGAGCGCTCCGCGGCCGAGCATGCCGCGATCGTCGACGCGATCGCCGCGGGTGACGCCAACGCGGCGGAGGATGCGATGCGCACGCATCTCTCGCGCATCGCCGACGCGCTAGGCGGCTCTCAGGCAAGCTGAGATCGCAACCGCCGCCAGCTCGGCGGTCGCCCGCGACCAGGCACGACGGGTCCTACGTGCCCTAGGACAAGCAGTCCTCACCGGGCGTCCCGGCGCCGCTCTGAGCGTTGGTAGCTTGTGCCCCGGTGACCCAGCCGTCGCATGAGGAGGAGGTCCAACGGGTGCAGGACGCCTTCACGGCCGGCCGCCCCGATGAGTCGCTCGCGCGCTCGGTGACGTGATGCGCGGCGGCGTCGACGGCGATCTGCTCGCCGGCGCGTTCGCGACCCTGCACCGCACCTACGGCATCGGCCCCGCGACCGGCGCACTTGTCCTGGCAGCGGCGATGGGCGCCTCCGGCGAGGCCCTGGACGGCCACCTGGCAACGATCGAAGAGCACCAGATGCAGCGCCTGCTGCCCGAGGTACTGGGACGCATCATCTACCTGGCGCTCGCCGCGCATCCCGAGCCCGGCATCGTCGATGTCGAACGCTGGCCCGAGGGCAAGCCGACCCGCACCCGCGAGGACGTGGTCGGGACGATCCGGTACATGGCCGAACACGCCGAGGACCTGGAGTGGGCGGCCGACCGGCTGGACGCCGAGTCGCGCGAGGTTCTCACGCAGCGCCTCGTGTACCTGACACTCGACCACGAACGCGCGCACGTCGGGCCTTCGAGCGACGAGCTCGAGCGGCTGAGCACACTGGCACGGACCGAGTTGCGAACGGCGGACTTCGTGCGCGGGCTGGGCTACACGGATGCGGTCAACCAGCGCGACTTCCTCTTCAGTCACCGCTTCGACCTGCGCCCGATCGGGTTCCCGATCACGCTCGAGACGTCGATGTTCGGCGCGCAGGCCACCTATCAGCTACAGCAGTACTGGGCGCCGAACCACCCCGATGCGCGCCCGCGGGCCGGCGACGTCGTCGTCGACGGCGGCGGCTACCTCGGTGAGACGGCGCTGTGGTTCGCGCACGTGGTGGGGAAGACGGGCGGGGTCCTGACCTTCGAGCTCGAAAAGGGCGCCCTGTCCGTGCTGCGCGAGAACCTGGAAGCCAATCCCGAACTGGCATCGCGGATCGCGATCGACGAGCACGCGCTCTGGGACGAGCCCGGCCACGAGCTGCCGATCCTCGTCAGCGGGCCGGGGACGACCGTGATGGCCGAGACCCCCGAGGCCGGCGACGAGGCCATCCGCCCGTCGAGCAGCTCGTCCCGACGATGTCCGTCGACGCGCTCGTCGCGTCGGGCGAGCTCGAGCGCGTGGACTTCCTCAAGCTCGACATCGAGGCGCGGAATCCGCGGCGCTGAAGGGCGCCGAGCAGACGCTGCGGCGCTTCACCCCGCGCCTGGCGCTGGCCGCCTATCACCAGTTCGACGACATGTGGGCCCTGATACGCCAGATCGACCAGCTCGATCTGGGGTACCACTTCGCCATGGCCCACTTCACGCCCCACCACGAGGAGACCGTGCTCTACGCCTGGGTGCCGACGGCTCGATGAGCGACGCCGACCTGCCGCTCGTCTCGGCGTTGACGCCGGTCTACAACTACGGCCGCTACCTGGCACGCACGCTGGACAGCGCGCTGGAGCAGGACTACCCGGCCGACCGGTTGGAGATCGTGATCGTCGACGACGGCTCCACCGACGAGACGCCGGACGTCATCGCCGAGTACGAGGCCAAGCACCCGGGGCGTATCCGCGCGCTGCGCCAGGAGAACCAGGGCTTCATCGCCGCAACCAGCGCGGCGCGCGGCGCGCGGCGAGCTGTGGGCGTTCCTGGACTCAGATGACATCTGGCCGCCCGAGAAGACCCGCGAGCAGGTCGCGATCCTGCGCCGGCCCGACGTGGGTGTCGTCTACTCAGACACCGAGCTGATCGACCCCTACGACACGGTGATCGAGTCCTCGGTGTGGCGGCTGTACACGCAAAAGCCGATCGTGGGCGGCGGCGACGCGATGTTCAAGATGTGCAGCGAGCCGGCCGGCAATCCGGCGCTCAACTCCACCATCATGATCCGCGCCGAGCTGGCCGTCGCCGGCGTGGACCTGACGACGGTGCCGGACGCCCTGCTCGTCGGCAAGGGCGCGGCGAACGCCAAGAGCCCCGCGAAGGCGATCAAGGTGGAGCTGGAGCGGCGCGCCGACGCCCTGTTGACGCGGCGGCCGGCCCGCCTCGGTGTCCAGGCGTACGGCCCGGAGCGCATGAGCGAGCTGAAGGCCGGCCTCGCGACCCGCGATCGCGCCTAGGAAGACCGGGCGCAACTACGCCGCGGTGGCCAGTGGCGGCGTGGCGACGGCACCGCGGTGCTGCACCGATCGGGGCCGCAACGATCGCGCCGCGGTTCCAGCACTCGACACTCTCGCCCAGCGCCCGGACCTCGGCGCGCAGGCTGTAGTAGTTGACGTGGTGGCAGAAGATGGTGGTATCGACCAGGTAGGTCGCGCGCCCGCCGTAGACCGCTTCGGCGAACAGGACCTCGTCGACACCCGGGCCCTCGCCCATCATCGCGAGGTAGTCGTCGGAGCGGAAGGCCATCACGGTGCACGAGATCCCGCGACGTTCGTCGATGTCGGAGACGTCCATCAGGCCCTCGGGGCCCCAGTCGTCGCGGCCCAGCCGGCTGACCGAGCCGTGCTCCTCGCAGAGCTTGACGAGCTCGCGCGGGTCGGCCCCAAACAGCGCGCCCATCGCGCGCAGCCTGGTGTCCTCCCCCGTGATGGGGTGCGGGCGGTGCCACAGCCACGGGTGGCTCGGCGCGAGCTCGGCGAGCTCCGGGTCCAGCTGGCGCAGGAAGAAGCGCGAGGTGAAGTTGTTGACCGTCACGCCCGGGACCTTCAGCTCCGTCGGGCCAAGCTCCCAGTCCTCGGGGCGCGACACCAGCAGGACGTCCTCGTCGAGCTTGAGGATCGTCTCCCCCTGCCACATCGCCGAGACATCCTTGAACGCCTCGTGGGCGTAGCGGATGGTGTCCTCGCCGTGCGCCAGCTCGTGGTTGCGGCCCGACGTGACACCCCAGCGCCGGGCGGTGCGCTCGATCGCCTCGGTGCGCTCGGGCCGGTTGCGGTTGTTGATGACGAGGATGTCCTCGGTCGGTAGCCAGCGCGTCAGGGCGTCCAGGCAGAGGTCCAGGTGATGGGGCTCAAGGCAGGCGAGAACGACGGCTTTCGTGATGACGGCCCTAGGCGGCGAGGTCGTGGGTGTCGGAGTCGGTGTGCAGCAGCGGCCAGCGCTCGACGGCGGCGAGCGTGCCGGCGACGACCTGGTCCATGTTGAGGTACTGGTAGCGCGCCAGGCGGCCCACGAAGAGGACGTCGGGTCGGGCGCCGGCGAGCTGCTCGTAGCGGTGGTAGAGCTCCCGGTTCTCGGGGCGCGGGATGGGGTAATAGGGGTCGCCCTCGGCCGACGGGAACTCGTAGGCGAGCGTGCTGAACTCGGCGTCCTGGCCGGTCAGGTAGCGATACTCCGTCACCCGCGTGTACGGGATCCGTTCGTTGGGGTAGTTGACCGTCGCCGTCGGCTGCACGAGGCGGCCCCCGGGGTGGCGCGGACATCATGCTCGAAGCGCAGCGAGCGATGGGGCAGCTTGCCGTACCGGTAGCCGAAGAACGCGTCGATCGGACCGGTCCACACCAGCGCGGCGTCGGCGTGCTCGTCGCGCACCTCGTCGTAGTCGACGGAGGTCGAGACCGTGATCGGGTCCGTCCTACGATCTCCGCTCATGACCATCACCGAAATCGTTACCAACATCGACCGGCGGCTCGCCGACGTCCACGCCGAGGTCGCGCATCTGGAGGGAGCCCGCTTGGCGCTCCTCAACGGATCGCAGCCCGCGCCCGCACCGAAGACGCGCAGAGCCCGTCGCAAGCCTGCCGAGCCGAAGTATCAGGTTGTGCCAGTCGGAAAGCTCACCGCGCTGCTCGCAGGGACTGACGGCCTGCGGACCGCGGAGCTTGCCAAGGCCACCAACTGCGATCCCGCCCAGGTGCTCATGCTGCTCAAAGAACGGGAAAGCGCCGGCGACGTCCGGCGGACCGGCACGCGAGCCGCCACGCGGTGGCACGTGATCACCGACGAGGATCGCATCGCCGTCGGCGCCGCTGAGTTGACTGCCCGGAGCGGGCGAAAGCGAGCCCGGAAGACCTGACTCTCGGACGGTCGACAATCATCGGTCTCGAGAAGCTTGACGCCACCTCGCTACTGCCGTCTCGTAAATCCCCGTTTCTGAAACGTCTCACCGGCCAGTAAAGACGGTCGCCACCGTTGCGGAGCCAGCGCCGGTCGTCGTCCGTTGCGACAGTCGCGGCCGGGCAGGACGCCAGCCGGGTGCGTCAAGCCAGCAGCGCCGCCATGTTGTCGAGCGCGTTGCTCACTGTCGCACGCCATCGTGTGTCGAAGCGCCGGCGCGGGCGGCTCCGAGGCGCAACGATTGGTCTCCGAGTGCCGGGCCGACGCAACATCGCTAGCGCTAGCTCTATTCGATGTACGTGGCGGGCACCTGGTCCATCGCCAGGTTCTGGTCGGCGGCGGGAACGTAGCTCTCGGGCAGACCATGCTCACGCCGCACGATGTTCGCCCCGATGGCGAGCGCGGCCGACTTGAAGAAGGCGTGCCCGCGACCGAGACCCTCACGCCCGAAGCCGCAGTCCGAGGAGACGATCAGCTTGTCGAGATCGATGTACCGGGCCGCGGTGCGGATCGCGTCGGCGACCTCGCCGGGGCGTTCGACCTGCAGCTGGCGGTGACTGACCGCTCCAATAGCGATCTTCGTTTTCAGCGTCTCGCGGAAGTTTCCAAATAGCTCCAGATCCTCGTTTGCCCGGTCCTTCATCTCGACGGTCCAGACGTCGCAGTTGACCCGATCGAGGTACAGCTCGACCGCGTCACGGTATGAGGTCTTGTCGAAGACCCGCTGCATCATTGGGTTGCCCCAGCAGGTATGAATCCAGACCTCGCAGTCCTCGAGACCGGAGATCTCGTGGTTGAGCGCGTCGACTAGGAACTCGAGGGTGTCGCGATCCTCAGGCGTATAGGCCGAGGTGAAGTGGATCGTCGGCTCCTCCACCTGGATCACCTTGCAACCGGCGGCGGCAAGCTCACGCAGCTCGTGGTTGATCGCCGTGGCCATGTCCCAGATGATCTGCCGGGGCCCGTCCGCTCGTGGATACTCAGAGGTGTGGGAGTCGAGAAACAGGGCCATGACCTGCCCCGACACCGTGCCGAACTTGACCGGCTTGGTGGCCCGCGCCTGGGCCATGCGCCAGATCTTCGCGTACTCCAGCGGGTTGCGTGGGTTGGCCGCGATCTTCCCGGTCACGATCGGCCAGCGCCAGGATGTATAGATCTCCTGGAGCAGCGTTCCCTGCTCAGCGCCGAGCAGGGCAGAGCGAGTGTCGGCCGGCTGAAGCTCGTCGTGCTCGAGCCCCAGCCAGCGCTGCAGCGGATAGTGATGCCAGGATCGCCCCGCGAAATCGGCATCCAGAAAGTAGTCGCCGTTGGTCACGATGTCCAAGCCGGCGCGCTGTTGATCGGAGATCACGACGGCCAGCGCATCTTGAAACTGCTCCCGGTATCTCTGATCCATCATCGCCGTGTCCAAAGGACGCCCCCACATGCTCTCGGTAAACCACGACGGACGCGGCCAGGACCCGATGACCGTGGACGGCAGCACAATGCCGTCCGTTGCAGTGAACGCCATGCTCTCTCCTCGCCAGTAGGCATCCCGGCGCCGAGCCATCCTCACCGCCGGCTGGACAATGCGGCCACTCTATCTGTCCCCACCCGGCGGCGATCAAGACAGCGGCATGCCAAACTCGCCCGCGTCGCATCTGCGACTCCTTTCCGGGAGATCCGACTCGGGGTGCTGACTCAGCCCGTCGACCGTTCCTCAGTCCGCCGCGCGCTCAGTTCAGGGAGCGTGTCTGAGGCATCCAGCGCTGATGCTTGCCGTGCGGGTCGCGGCGCCGGGTCCGGTGGAGGAGGCTTCCGATCCATGTCCCTTCTCCAACTGCTCAAGGCCGCTGGTCGTCGGCGCTCGCCGGCGACTATGCCCGGCCTTCACCGCGGTCGGCCACCGCGCAACAAGGGCCTGCAGTACCCCGCAGATCCACCGACCGTGGAGGAGATCGTCGCGGTGATGCGCTGCGCGGGCGATCAGCCGTACGGCCTGCGGTCGCGCGCGCTGATCGTGCTCCTCTGGCGGGCGGGGCTGCGAGTCAGCGAAGCGCTCAGCCTCGCCGAGAGCGATCTGGAGCCAGTCCGCGGCAGCGTCCTCGTCCGCTGCGGCAATGGCGGCAAGCGCCGCGAGGTCGGAATGGACCACTGGGCTTGGCAGCACCTCAACGCATGGCTCGAAATCCGCGTCGGACTACGCGTCGGCGCGCTGCTCTGCGTCATCAGCGGTCCGACCAAGGCCGACCGTGGTCACCGACCGCGGCCCGAGCCACTCTGAGCTGAACGTCATCCAGAGGCAATCACGCCATGCCAATCTCGGGATCACCTCGATCTACCTTCAAGGGATCGACAGCAGCGAGATCATCGATACCGTCTACCGCCGCCCCGCTCCGATGCTCCCCGCCAGCGCCGCACTTCACTGACGGAGGTCGCCCATTGCAGCAGCGTCCTGATGGGGCACCGATGTTTCGTCGCGCGCGGGGTCCAAGGGCGGACGTTGTCGGTGGCGACCGGCGGCCGGCGGAGGACTGATTCTGAGCTGTAACTAATTAGAGGCGGTTAGAACCTATGATCCGCGCGCCGAGGACCGTGATGCCGAGCACTGGTCGAGCTGCTCGAGACGTTCGTTGTCCGCGCTGCGTGGCAGCGTTCTGGACCGCGGGAGCCGTGCATCGATGACAGCGGGCAGCCGCGTGGGCCAAATCATCGCGAACGTGTCGCGGCGGCGCGCGTCAGCCTGTCGAAACGCTCGGCCAAGCCAGACACTGTGCGGCTGTGGGTGGCAGGGTTCTGCCCGGATGCCCCGGGCCCGGAGGGATGGGGAGCGGTTCTTTGGATCCAGAAGCGGGACGTGGTGCTCTGCGGCAGCGCGGCGCTTACGACCCGAACCCGGATGATCCTCACGGCTGTCACCGAGGGACTCTGCGCGCTTCCTCTGAAAGGGACCGGTGTCCCGTGCACATCGAGTCCGAGCACATCCTCACCGCGCTAAGCAAACGATGGCCAGCCCTCTGGAAAGAGCACGACTGGCTCAAGGACGACGGGACGCCCGTCAAGAACCGCGACCTCTGGGAACGGGCATCCGCCGCGATCGAGCGGCACGACATCCACTGGCGGCCGTCCGCCGGAAAGCAGCGGGAGCGGGTGACGGCGATCGCGGCAGTACAGCGCTGAGACAGGCCGCCGCCGGCTTGACGAAGCCGCAGCTCGGCTCATTCGCAAACGGCCAGCGTTGCGTCCAAGTCACCAACGCGCCGTCACCCTCGGCCCCGCCGTGGGCACGGCAAGGCGCCGCCAGCTAACTGCCAGCTACCGAGGTACCCTAGCTGCGGTTCGCGGCACGGCGATCGCTGCCGCCACCTCTGCCCTCCGTACCGGTGCGCACGGTCTCTCGCTATAGCTGCAGAGCAGTCGCCTCGGCACGGGGCGGGCTGGCGTCCGCGACCCGTCACTAGTCTGACATAGCCTGTTAGAAGCGTCGAGTATAAGGGGTACTCTCGAGCAGCTTCCCCGGGCGCGGCCGCGCCCAAGTTGGTGAGGGCGCCTGAGAGGAGTCAGCGGTGAGAGTCTACGGTTTGAGTGTCATGCGCGGGGGGCTACTCGCCCTGATCGTGGCGGCTACTGCCGTTAGCGTGGCGTTCGCGGTGACCACGACGTCGACATCTGCCCGCCCAGGGGCGACGCAGCCTGCCGGCAAGTGCAGCTACACAGAGAGGACGGACGTACCGGCGACGATGCGCGATGGCACGCTCCTTCGCTCTAATGTCTTCACGCCGACTGGATCTGGCCGTTATCCGGTGATCTTGATGCGGCTTCCTTACAACAAGGATGTCGCACAGAACTACGTGTATGCCTCACCGGGGTTCTACGCGTCTCACTGCTATGTCGTGGCGGTCCAAGATGTGCGCGGCCAATACAAGTCGGATGGCTTCTTCTACGCCTTTCGACACGAGGCTACCGATGGTTATGACACGGTCGAGTGGGCTGCGGGCTTGCCGAAGTCAGACGGCAGAGTCGGGATGTACGGTTTCTCCTATCCGGGGACTACGCAGTACCAGACGGCGATTTTGCGCCCTCCACACTTGGTAACAATTGTGCCGGCGATGGCATCAGACGATTATCACGACGGGTGGACCTATGAGGGCGGGGCGCTTGACCAGTCCTTCGCCGAGGACTGGCCGATGACAACGATCGCGAACAGCGCGGTCAGGCGCTACTCGGATGGGACGGCACTTGACGCCGAGATGAACCGAGCGGTCAAGGCGGAGTTCACCAAGTGGTACTGGCACCTCCCGCTTGACAAGTTCACGCCTCTGCGGCCGAGCGATCCGCGGGTCGCCCCGTACTTCTTTGACTGGCTCAAGCATCCCAATGACGATGCCTACTGGCAGCGGTGGAGCATTCGCGGGCGCTATCGGGACGTCACGGTCCCGGCTCTCGAATTCGACGGGTGGTACGACATCTTCATCAATGGAGGCCTGAAGAACTTCACCGGGATGCGCATTCACGGCGGATCAAGGGCTGCGCGTGCCGGCACGCAGCTTGTGGTTGGTCCGTGGCTGCATATCCCGTGGGCACGCAAGGTCGGGCAGATCGACTTTGGACCTCAGGCCGCGAATCCCATCGATCGGCTGCAGTTGCGCTGGTTCGATTACTGGCTGAAGGGCATCCACAATGGCGTTAACAAGCAGCCGAGGGTACGTATCTTTGTGATGGGAGCCAATAGGTGGCGGACGGCTAACACCTGGCCGCTCCCCCACACCAAGTACGTCAAGTACTACTTGCATAGCCGCGGGCGGGCAAACTCGATAAGTGGCAACGGCTGGCTGAGCACTGCTCCGACGGCACCAGGAGCGGCCAGCGACCATTTCGTCTATAACCCAGCCGATCCGGTGCCCAGCATTGGCGGCCGGTTCCAAGCTTCGGTTCCCGGCGGCCCCTATGACCAGCGGCCGCTCCTTCGGCGGCGAGACGTACTCGTGTTCACGACCCCGCGGCTCCGGCATAACCTCACCGTGATCGGACCCATAACGGTGAAACTGTATGCGGCCTCGTCGGCCCGGGACACTGATTGGACTGCCAAGCTCGATGACGTCTATCCCAACCACAAGTCGATGCTCATCGAGTACGGGATCCAGCGTGCCCGCTACCGCACATCGGAGACTCACCCCAGTCTGATTCATCCGGGGCGAATCTACAAATACACGGTTCACGTCTGGCCAACGGCGAACGTGTTCAAGGCCGGCCACCGGATCCGCGTTGAGGTTTCGAGCAGCAACTTCCCCATGTACGACCGCAACCCAAACACCGGCAAGCCGTTCGCACAGGACGCCAGGATCGAAGCGGCCAGCCAGACGATCTATCACGACCGAGCGCATCCCTCTGAAATCACGCTGCCGATCACCGGCCGCGGATAACAGCCGGGGTGGGCTGGGTCGGCGAGCGGCTCCAGACCGAGCCACGGTGATGGGCCGGCGCGCGGCGAGGATCTGCATGGGCGAATCCGTCGTCTGCGCGTCTTGCTGGAGCGCCCTGCTCCCGTCGAGGACGAGGCGCGATGCACGCCGCCGGTCGGGAGCATCGCGGCGGACTTGGCGCGTCATGGCGGTTCAGTTCTGACAGCGCGTTACCGACCGGTGTGGTGATGTGCACGGTGTGCTCTCGCTCGTTGCCTTTGAGGCGTCGCACTTCGCGCTGCTCCGCAGCTGGTTCACCAGCGAGCGCGAGGTCGTGCAGTGGGGCGGGGTGCTGGTCTATCACCCGCTCGATGACGCTCAGCTGCAGGCGATCGTCGACCTGGGGCGGACCGACCCGCCGACGCGGCTGTCGTGGATGGCCGCCGAGGGCGACGCGCTCGTCGGGCACATCGAGCTCGGCCTGGATCGCGACACGGCGTCGGGCCTGCTGGCCCGGGTGGGGATCGCTCCCGGCCAGCGTGGCCGCGGTCTTGGATCGCAGCTCGTCGGCCGCGCGCTAGAGGTCGCGTGGGCGATCGACTGGATCGAGGAAGTGACGCTGCGCGTCTACACCTGGAACACGCCCGCGCTGGCCCTCTACCGCTCGCTGGGGTTCGTCACGCGCAATGTCGCCATCCAGGACCGCGCCGTTGACGGCGAGCACTGGGAGGCGGCAACGATGGCGCTGCCCCGGGCCGCCTGAGCGGGTCGGTCAGGCGGTCTGGGCCAACACTGCGGGCTATCGTGTCGAGGTGGGGGATGGACTCGCTGTGGGCCTGTGCTGTAAGGGATGGGGGGCTCGTTGCGCCGCGAAATCAGGTACACGTGCGTGACGATTAGCGACCCTGCCCGAACGGCGAGGTTCAGCGTTCGAGGAGCGCTCTAAGCCGGCGTAGATCAGCCTCGTTGGCTCTGCGCATGGCGCGCGTCATGACCGGCGCCGTGACGGCCGCGAAGCCCGACGGTTCGCGGCGATTGCGAAGGGTCATCTTGGTCATCCCGGGCCCCGCGTCCTGCCATGAGAAGGTGTTTCCATGGGGAACGGGCCCTGCGCTGTCGCCATCACGAAGCAGCGGCCCGGATCATCCTTGCGGACTTCGTACGTGTACTCCAGCGTATGGCCGAGAAACCGCGCGCGAACCGCAACTTGAAACCAACGGCTGCCGGTGGCGGCGTCTCCCACTCCACCGGCTTGACGTTCTTGTACCGGGCCATCGCGTTGCTCGGATCGGCGCAAACGCGGTTACCTCATCACGCTGGCGCTCGATCTCGACCGCGGTCACGACGTCAACTGCCATACGTGGAGTCTGCCGCCAGAGCACCGGTTCGGACGACGTCTGGCAGAGCCCGTCCGACGGCACCGACCAAGTGGAAGCCTCGCACCGGCGGTCGAATTGCCAACGACCGCGCCGTCGCCGAGCGGTGCGCCGAGTCGACGATCGTGTCGCCGGCTCTGCGGCCCACGCTCTCCACGGGTCCACGCCTGCCTGCGCCCGCTCCGGTGTCATGTTCGCCATCTGGTCGCGCGCCGAGACCGGTTACGCGGTACAGCACGAGGAACCTGGCCACGTCATCGTCTCAGTGGTTATACTTTACCGATCGGTGAAGTATAAGGGATCCAGTCTCGATGCAGTCTTCGGCGCTCTCGCCGACCCGACGCGACGCGCGATCGCGGAGCACCTGGCCGCGGGTCCCGCGTCGGTGAGCGAGCTGGCGGAGCCCTTCGACGTGACGCTGCCGGCGATCGTCAAGCACCTGGCAGTGCTGGAGCATGCCGGGCTGGTCGAGCACGAGAAGGACGGTCGTGTGCGCTACTTCAGCCTGGTTCCGGAGCAGCTCGATGGCATCGCGGATTGGCTGGAACGCTACGGCCGCTTCTGGCGCGAGCGCTTCGACGGGCTGCACCATTACTTGCGCAGCGAACGCGGGGCGGGGACATGAGCGACCGGGCCGGTGTCCGCATTGTCGACGTCTTCGACGCTCCCCGTGAGGCAGTTTTCGCGGCGTGGACGGAACCCGAACAGCTGAAGCAGTGGTGGGGACCGGGCTTCTTCGAGACGGTCTTCGCGCACGTCGACCTCCGACCGGGCGGTAGGTACGAGTTCCTCCTGGAGCCCGGCTCGATGCGGCTCGTCGGCGAGTTCAGGGAGGTGACGCCGCCCTCCCGGCTGGTCTACACCTGGCGATGGATCGAAGGGGTCCCCGACACGCGAGAGTCGCTCGTCACAGTCGAGTTCCGCGAACAGGGGCCGCGCACGGAGGTCCTAGTCATGCACGACAACTTCGCCGGACCGGGACCCGTGGACATGTACGACGAAGGCTGGCGGAGCGGCCTCGACAAGCTCCGCGCGTTCCTGCGACCCAAGGAGAGGACGGATGCCAAACGCCAGCAATGAGATCCTCATCGACCGCCCGTGCGACGACGTGTTCGCGTTTCTCGCCGATCCGCAGAACGATCCGCAGTGGCGCGGCGGGGTACTGGACGTGCAGCGCGTCTCGGGCGATGGCGTTGGCGCCCGGTACGCCCAGGGCGTCAAGGGCCCCGGCGGCCGCCGGATCGTCGCCGACATCGAGATCACCGAGCTGACGCCCAGCCAGACGATCGCCTTCCAGACCATCGCCGGGCCGGTCCGACCCCGCGGCCGCTACGTACTCTCCGCGGCCGACAGCGGGACGCACGTGCGCTTCGAGCTCGACGTCGAGATGCGCGGCCTCAAGCGCCTCATGGCGCCCATGGTGCAGAAAACGATGAACGACGAGGTCCGCCAGCTCGCCCAACTCAAGCACGTCATCGAAGCGCGCTGACCGACCCCGACCGATCCGCTCGACCAGGCCACTTCAACCGGGAAAACCGGAGGAAGCCTCAGGGGCCGCTGTCACGACGCTCGAGACTTCTGGCATGCCGGACAGAGGGAGCCACGCGAGCGCCGTCAGCCCGGTGTCCCTGCGCGAGCACGAGCGCAGGTCTCGACCCGCCTTACCCCGGGGTTGCGCTCCTCGCCAAGTCCGGGGCCGCGGCCGTCGCCGTGCGACTACGCATTTGGCCGATTCTGCACGCGGTCATCTCCGCCCCGCTTACGGCGACACCGACGCCCAGCGCCAGCCGGTGCGCATCCTGGTCATCCTCCCGCTGACGGACGAGTCCACGCTGGCGACATCTTTCCATAAGCCCACTCGCATCCGCGAGATGATCGCTGCCCGGCACCCAAAGAGAGGAGAAACCATGCGCAGGAGATTGATGTCGTGCATCGTCGGAGCGGTTGGATTGACCGCGGCGCTCCTTGCGGGAGCCGCTGGAGCCACCAGCACCAAGACCTTCCACTTCACCGAAACGAGCACCGGAGCGCAGATCTCCGCAACCCAAACGGTGTTCAAGCTTCATGACTCGCGATTGGGCGACGGCGCCGGAGTTCAGACGGTGAAAGTCAGCGGGCTCGGCGGCATCGACTCGGAGGTCACCTACTACGGCGACGCGAGTTCGAAATCTCATGGATCATTCAAAGTTGGTACGCCGAATGCAGCAGGCGTCTCCACGATCACGGGTCAGGGTCACGACACGAGCGGCACCGGGGCGCTCAAGGGCTTCAAGTCCACCTATACCTACACCGGAACCTTCAACACGAAGACGCTCGTGTACACGATCGTGCTCAGGGGCACCGGGTCGACGTAGCGCGGGCACCTGTGCGATCGCCCTGACCCGAGCGCCGCCGCCGGACGCCCGAGGGCCGGCAGGCGCCGCGGCATTGCTGGTCCCCAAGCATAGGCATCGCGCCGATTCTGCACGCCGTCACGACGGCCTCGCTTGCGGCGATCTGGAGGTCCCGCCGGACGAGCCCTTCGTCGCCGGCGCGTCCGCCGCGAGTTTCGACGAGCCGGCGGTTGCGTCACGGGTAGTCGATGATGGTCGTGTAGCGGTCATCGTTATGCAGCGCCCAGTATTGGTCGCGGATGCGTGTCGTGATCTCGCCGGGCTGACCGCGGTTGACTGGATCTCCATCGAGGGTGCGGACTGGCATGACGCCGCCGGCGGTGCTGGTCAGGAAGATCTCGGTTGCGCGGGAAAGCGCGTCGACTGGGATGTCTGTGACCTGGGTGGGGATTCCGAAGTCCTGGGCGATCTCGAGCACCGTCCGGCGGGTGATGCCCTCCAGCACCCCGCGCGAAGGGGTTGCGAGTGTGCCGTCGAGCACGGCGAAGATGTTAAAGCCGGGGCCTTCGGTCACGTTCCCGTTGCCGTCCGGTAAGACCGCGGTCATCGCGCCGCGATCGAACGATTCGAACATGCCGCGGGTGAGATCGCCCCAGTGGAAGTTCTTGACTGTCGGGTCGACCGAGCCGGTGGGGATCCGGATCGTGTCGCGTGCCACAACCAGATCGGCTCCCACCGTCTGCTGATCGGGCTCGGAGATCCAGACGTAGGGGATCGCGTAGGCATAGAACTGCGCCCTAAATCGGCGGGGGTCACGCACGCCACGAGGAGCGAGTCCGCGCGTGACGATCGCCTCGACGTAGGACTCACGCAGTCCGCTGCGGCGTACGCATTCGATCAGCACATCGCACATTTGCCCGCGGGACAGCGGTGGCGTGAGATGGATCCGCTCACATCCGCGCAGTAGCCGATCGATATGGTCATGCAGCCGGAAGAACCGGCCCTCCCAGACCGCGGCAACGTCATAGGTCAGGTCAGACCGAGTGATCCCGGCGTCGGTCAGTGGCATCCCGGCCTGGTCGATCGGCAGATACCGACCCGCCACCCAGGCGCACCCCTCACTGAACTCGTCACCGCTGGTGGCCTGCGGGGACGCGACGAGGTCTTCCGGCTTGGTCATTGCTCGGACCATAGGACGCCGCGACCGCAGGCGCATCGATTGCGAGCCGGGTAGCTCCACAGTCAGCCGGGGACGAAGGGGAACACGGCTCCGGCTTCGCCTGCGTCGCCCGAGCGGAAGCGAGTCGCGGCTGCTGCTTTCCAACGCTCACCCTAGCCCCCAGTGCACGATCGCACGACAAAGAACCAAGCGCCGGAGAGATGGTCGAACAACCCCTGCCGCGCACCGACGCGCACAGGCAACTGCGGGATTCTGCGCGCGCGGCCTGCCGCCGGCAATCGGCGACGAGGAGGGCCGGGCCGATCTCGGTCAGCCCTGCGACCTGCCGGAAGCGCGCATGAAGCCCCCTCGCCCGGGTCATTCAGGATTTCTTCCCGGACCGCCATGCCGGACCCTGTGGGGGACTCACCGAAACCGACGATCGCTGAAAACCGGCGGCTTTCCAGCGCTTCCCTAGTGGAGCCAGCCGGGATCGAACCGGCGACCTCCTGCTTGCAAAGAGCCCGCGACCCGGATCAGACGGTGACCAGCCGGCAATTCGCCCGTAACTGCCGGATCTGCTCGGAAGCTGCAGATCGTTTGCGGCACGACCGCGGCCGTTGAGGCTTCCATCCATCGACCCCCCGGCGCGATGACTCCAACACAGCTCGAGTTGCTCGAACGGCACGGTCAGCAGGTTGTCCAGCGCGGACCCGGGCGGATCGTCTTCGGCGACCTCGACCAGCGCCGCGTCCTCGTAGAGGCTGACTCCTGTGCCGGTAGCAGAGAGCCACCCCCCAGACCGCCCCCTGTCACGTGACCCGCCTGCGGGCGAAGACGGTGGATGCGGCAACGGCGACGATGACCGCTGCGCCCGTGAATACGGGCTGCACCCAATCGCTCGCTCCGGCGAGCGACAGCCCGTCGACGCTTACGGCAATGAACAGCACGCCGACGATGGTGCCGAGGACGTTGAACCGCCCCGGACGGACGGTGGTGGCGCCGAGGAACACTGCTGTCAGCACCTGAAAGGTGTTGCTGAAGCCATCTGACGGCGACGCCGAGCCGGTGTTGGCGAGCAGTACCACGCCCGCGACCCCGTAGAGAGCTCCGCCGAGCACGAAGGCGAGCAGGACCAGACGCTGAGTGCGGATACCCACGAGCGCCGCGGCCACCGGGTTCTCCCCGATCATCAGCAACCGCCGGCCGGTGACGGTCGCACGCAGGAAGTAGCCGACGAGGAGCAGGATGATCAGGGTGAGCCACAGCGGCCGAGGCACGCCGGCCCAGTTCTTCGCGCCGAAGCTGATCAGGCTCGTCGGGATTCCGGTGATGCTGTTGCTCTTGCTGTACAGGATGACGAGGCCGCCGAGCAGGGTCGCCATCCCGAGCGTGATCACAATCGCGCTCGCCCTGAGGTAGGCGACGATGACCCCGCTGACGGCTCCGATGACCGCTCCGGCGGCGACCGCGATGAGGCAGCTCACTTCCGCGGGAACCCCTGCCCTGGTCGTCAGCCCGGCGACGATGAAGGTCGCCACGATCCCATTGGCGCCGACGGTCAAATCGAATTGGCCCGCGATGAACGGGATCAGCGCTCCGAGCGCCGCGATCGTGACCACCGCCTGGTTCTCGAGCGTCGCGCGGATGTTCGCGGACGTGAGGAAGGTCCCTGAGGTCTTTGACCAGACGGCGAAGAAGACGATCAGCGCGATCAGGAAGATCACCAGGCCGTACTGCTCGAGGATCGTCGACACCGAGGGGCGCGGGCGGCTGGGGAGCCCGGCGGCGATCGATCTCCGCTTGGGCGCGGCGGTCTCCGGATCCTGCTGTTCCGTCGTCATCGTTGACTCTCCTGGAGATAGTCGTGACCAAACACCCGCTGTGCCAGCCAATGGCGGTCCACCTGATCGCGGGCTGCCGACACCGCGACGCGTCCCTCGCGCAGGACGAGAACCCGGTCTGACAACTCGAGGAGCTCGTCGGCGTCCGAGCTCGCGACGATCACGCCGCACCCGCGCTTGGCCGCCGCCCGCACCTGCCGGTGGATCTCGGCGCGGGCGCCGACGTCGACTCCCTGGGTCGGCTCGTCAAGCAGCAGGAGGCGCGGTTGGCCGGTCAGCCAGCGGGCGAGAACCACCTTCTGCTGATTGCCACCCGACAGGAGCGCCACTGGCATTTGCGGCGATCGGCAGCGCACCCCGTAGGTGCTGATCGCGTCGGCGCTGGCCCGCAACTCGGCGCGACGATCGATCCAGGACAGCCGATGGCGAAACCGCGTCAGATGGCTCGCGGAGAGGTTCTCGCGGACGCTGAGCGTGACGAACGCGCCGTCTCGCAGCCGGTTCTCGGGGACGAATGCCGCGCCGGCGCACACGGCTGCGGCGACATTCCCGCTGGGAAGCTCGCGGCCACCAAGTCGCACCGCGCCCTGGTGCCTTTGGGCCCCGAAGATCGCGCGCAGCAAGCTTGACGTGCCCGCACCGATCAGCCCGGTGATGCCGAGGATCTCGCCCTCGGCGACCGTCAGATCGACCCCCTTCAGGGGTCCCGTCCAGACGTCCTGGACCTCCAGCAGCGACGGGCCGGCGGCGGAGTCGCTGCGCCTGTCGGCGGTCGACGCGACGGTGTGGCCAACGATCAGGCGGCTCAGCTCTCCGGCGTCGAGCCCATCGGTGGACCGGTCGGCGACGACCGCACCGTCCCTGAGCACCGTGATCGAGTCGGCGATCGCGATGACCTCGTCAAGACGGTGGGAGACGTAGAGGATCGTCTGGCCATCCGCGGCGAACCGGCGCAGAGCGTCGAGTAGCCGTTCGGCCTCCGGCGCCGCGAGGCGGGCGGTCGGCTCGTCGAGGACGAGCACGCCATCATGCGCTCCCTCGCGTCCCCTCACCGCTCGAGCGATGGCGACGAGCGTCCGGTCCGAGGCTCTCAGACCTGCGAGTGGCGCGTGCGGCGACACCTGCACCCGGAGGCGCCCGAGGATCGACGCAGCCTCGCGATTGAGTCTGCGCCAATCGATCCGCCCGGCGCGACGCGGATATGGAAGACCGACAAAGACGTTTTCGGCGACGCTCAGGTGTTCGAACAGCCCGAGGTCCTGGTGGACGAAGGCCAACGCAGCGGCGTAGCTCCATTCCGGGGTGATGTCCTGCGCGGCGATCGACTCACCGCTGACGGTGATCTGACCGCCCGGGTCGGCCGGTTGCACCCCGGCGAGGATCTTGATCAGCGTCGACTTGCCCGATCCGTTGCCCCCCACCAGCGAGCGGATCTCGCCGTGGCCCACGGCAAGAGACACGTCGGCCAGCGCGTGGGTGCCGGGGAACGACTTCGAGAGGTTGTCGATCCGCAGCCGCGCGTCGGTCTGAGCCGGGTCTGTCATCGGTCGGAGTCAGCGATTGCTTGCCATCGGGAGGGCCCGCGCCGCGGAACCCCCAGAGTGCGGGACGTGATCCGTGGCCGGCCTACTTCCCGGTCCAGATCTTGATGTAGTTCTGCTCGTAGCCCGCGGAGCGCTTATTGCCGTTGTAGTTGGCGGTTCCGCTGGGCGACGGATGTGCCTTGTCGATCGCCTCGAGGCCGATACCGGCATCCACCTGTGACGAGCCGGCGAACACCCGGTTGAGGCCATCCGCGGCCGCCCAACCCTCCCAGAGGGCTGCCGAGCCGATCGCGAAGTTGTCCGGCCCGACGGCGGCGATGAGCTTCAGGTTCGGCCCGAATCCCTCGACGCCGGTCAGGAGGATGTGGCGGCCGCCGGCTGTCGCCTGGCTCACGGCCGCGCCCATGCCGAGCAGGATCGCGCTGTCGATCGGCGAGGTCACGACGTTCGCGTTCGGGTCCTTCGTGAGCGCTGCCGAAGTCACTGATTGCAGCTGGTTCTGGACGATGTTCTGTCCGGTCACCGCGAACGAGCTGAACGTACATCCCGGGCAGCTGTGCTTGATCGTGGTCTCGATCCCTTGACCGATGGCGTTCACGGCACCGCCGTCGTTGTACTGCATCGAGAGCACGTTGCCCTTGCCATCGGTCTTATCGATGATGTAGGCGGCGATGCCGGCGCCGACATCGTTCTCCAGGTACTGCCCGTAGGTCTCCTTGCCGAACAGCAGCTGACCGTCGTCCAGCGCTTTGCCAGGGCAGTCGAACGACAGCAGCCCGTAGATCTTCACCCCGGCCGCTTTCGCGGTGGCGATCGCCCCGGGCGCCCACGAGCAGGGGAAACCGTCGAGGACGATCGCGTTTGCCTTGGCCGCGACGGCGGATTTGATCTCCTGGGTCGCCGTCGCAGGATCGAGCTTCGCGTCGACGACCGTGGTCTTCCATCCGAGATGCGCGCTTGCTGCCACGAATCCCTGGGCGGGGACCGAGCATCCGACGGCCCCTTCATAGCACGAGATGACCCACACGTTCTTGCCCGTCTGGGCCTTCGGTCCGCCGGTGGGCAAGGCCCGGTCGGTTCCCCTGTACAGCGTCGCGACCGTCGCCTGAGCCTTCGTCACGGCCGCCGAGGTCGACGAAGCCGACGCCGTGCCGGATCCGGACGTGGTCGCTGCCGATGACGACGAACCGCCCGTCGACGACGAGCTACTGCTACTGCCGCAGGCAGCCACTGCGCCGCACACGGCGACGACGGCAGCAATCGTTCCGATGCGTTTGCGCATCTTGCACCCTCCGTTCAGCATTGATCGTTCTCCTCCGACCCGCCCTGCCTAACAGGCCACAGCGGCACGCCCAACCGACCGTCGCTCACGGCGGTGTTGGTACCGCGATCCTATGAACGGCCACCCGTGCCGAACATGTCCGAACGAGGTGAAAATCGCCACGCGGATTCGTTCGGCGAGTTGAATTCCGGGCACCGGTAGCCGCACCCCGCGTGGTTGTCACTGACATGTGCCGTACCCGCCGAGGTCATGGCGATTCAGGGGCAGCTGCCCACTCCTCGCGGAGCACCTGTTTCTGAATCTTGCCCACCGACGTCCGCGGCAGCGTCGTGCGTCCCGCGAAGAATTCGGGGACGCGAAACCGCGCCAGACGTTCGGCGCACCAGATCCGGAGAGCCTCGTTGTCCACGCCGCCGTCGGCGGTCACGACAAAGGCGACGATCGTTTCGTCGCGCATCGCGTCGGGGACGCCGATGACCGCCGCGTCCAGGACCGCGGGGTGCTCCATCAGCACGTCCTCGATCTCGCCGGCGGCGACGTTCTCGCCCGCACGCTTGATCATGTCCTTCTCCCGGGTGACGAACGAGATCAGACCGTCGGGGTCCTCACGCACCAGGTCTCCGGTCCTCAGCCACCCGTCGCCCATCGCCTCCACGGTCGCGTCCGGATCCTTGAGGTAGCCGGCCATCAGCGAGATGCCAGGGACGCCGGCGACGCGCAGTTCCCCTGCCTGACCACGAGAGACCCCCGCCCCGTTGCCGTCGGTGATGCGGCAGCGATAGCCGAGCACGACGCGCCCGAGGCTGTCGTGGCGGCGCCCGCCGTGCAGGGGGTTCATCAACGGTGGCCCGATCGTCTCGGTCATGCCGTACAGCTGCAGCAGCGGGGCCCCGATGTCACGTTCCCAGGTGGCGTACTCGGCGGGGGTGAGGTTCTGGGCGAAGGCAACGACCCGCAGCCGATGTGAGCGCCAGTGGGGTTGGCTCGGCTTGGCGAGGATCATCCGTATCGGCGCCGCGAACAGACTGGCGACCGTCGCCCGGTGGTGGATCGCGGTGTCCACCCAGCCGCTGGCGCTGAACCGCGAGGCGAGCACGACCGTCGCGCCGGTCACGAGCGCGCTCATCACCGAGTAGTACTGCGCGTTGGCGTGAAACAGCGGCAGGACGACGAGGAAGCGGTCCTCGGGCACCAGCCCCAGCCCGGCCGCGACCGACTCACCGGCGAACACATAGTTGGCGTGGGTGACCCGTACGCCCTTCGGCCGTGAGGTCGTCCCCGACGTATACATCACGGCAAGGTCGCTGAGCGGGCCACCGTCGGGGTTCGCGGCCTCGGTGGAATGACCGTTCAGGGGGCGTGGCAGGTCGGCCTCGCACTGCCACACCTCGCCGGCGAGTCCGGCAGCGTCACGCGCCCGACGCACCGTGTCGCGGCCGGCGCCGTCCGTCACCGACAGCACCGCGCCGACATGTCCCAGGATGTACGCCAGCTCGCCGACGGAGCTGGCAACGTTGGTCGGCACCATCACCGCGCCGCGCAGGGCACAGCCGAACCAGTGAAAGATGAACTCGGGCCGGTTGGGGAGATGGAGGTGGACGTGGTCACCGGCAGACACGCCCGCCCCGGCGAGTCCCCCGGCTATCGCCGTCGATCGCTGCAGCACGTCCGCCCACGTGAACTCCTGCACGCCGCCGTCGAGATCGTCGAACACCAGCAGGGTGCGATCGGGGGTTCGCCGCGCGCCGGCGCGTAGGACGTCGGCGACCGTCCGGTGGCCGACGACGGTCAGAACGTCCGCGTCTCGCATCGCGCACGATGCTCTCACGCGCCCTGCGCCCCTGGCATGTCCCGGCGAGCCAAACTCGGCCCGCCGATTTTCACTCGGGCGACGGTGAGTGGTCGACAAAGATCTCGTCGGCAGTGAGGCCGAGCGAGGCCAGGACCTCGAGCGTTGCGAAAGCGAGACGGAGCTCGAACTGGACCTGGGGATCGGTGACGGATCGGCCGAGCAGCTCGGCGATCCGGCCGAGCCGGTACTTGAGCGTCGAGACGTGCACGTGACAGTCGGCGGCTGCCGTCGGGTGATGACCGCCGTTGCGCAGGTATGCGCGCAGCGTGCGCACCAGTTCGCCGTTGCGCTTGCGGTCGTGCTCGGCCAGCCGGCCCAGTGACTCGCGCACCATCACGCTCATCTCGGCGGTGCCGGGCGCGTTGAGGAAGTACCGCAGCGGGCCGAGAGCGTCGAACGTGACCAGTCCCGAACGATCGTTCTCGCGGGCGAGCCGCAGGACCGCCTCGGCCTCGGTGAGCGCCACCGGGAGCTCGTGGTGCGCGGCGCTGAGCCCGGCGATCGCCGTCGCGCCTGCGCGGGCCGCCTTGGTCAGCACCTGCTCGACGAGGGCGGCCGCGCCGTCGGCGGAGTCCACGAGAGCCACGAGTACCCGGTCGCCGCGCTTGGCCACCAATACACGGCCGTCACCGGTGCCGCGGTGCAGCGCCGTGCGGACGATCGGCTCAAGGTCGGCGGTCGTGCCCGCCGCGGGCTCGATCACGGCCAGGTTCCAGCGGGCCTCCAGGTCGACGCCGAACCGCGCGGCCCGCAGCTGCAGCCCCTCGCTCGGATCGCCCTGCTGCTGCAGGATCTCCTCGAGCAACTCACCGCGCAGGCGCCATTCGGCCTCCCAGGCGGCCCGCTGCTTGACCATCTCGAGCGCCATGATCGTCGCGCCCTGCTCCAGCGCGTTGCGATGAAAGGCGTTGACCGGCTCCTCGCCGAGCACCTCGATCGTCCCCAGCCGCTCCTCGCCGGCGCGGATCCCCACCTGCTCCCCGGCAGGCTCGCGGCCATCCGCGTCCAGGACATCGACACAGCTCGCCACCGAGTCCGGGCCCGGCTCATAGCGCCAGGCCCGGGTCTTGCCGACATCACGGATCACCCGCACCGGCCGCTCGATCAGCCGCGCGACCTCGTGGGCGATGCCGTGCGTGTCGGCACCGGAGAGGGCCGCGTCGTTGAGCTGGCGATGCAGCGACAGCGTCCGCTCGAGCAGGTCATTCTGATCGGCGAGGGTGCCGTACAGGCGGGAGTTGACGATCGACACGGCCGCCTGGGTGGCCAGCGCGGTGAAGACCGCGATCGTCGTGTCGCTGAACGTGGTCAGCTCGCGGCTCCCCCCGTACAGCGCGCCGATCGCGCCGCCCTCAAACATCAGCGGCGCGCAGAGGACCGACACGACTCCCTCGGCGCCGAGGGTCTGGATCACCAGGTCGGTCGAGTTGGGCTGAAACAGCCGATGGTCGGGCACCACGACCGTGCGGCGCTCCTTGACCGCGAGACCGCCGATGCCGTGACCGACGTCGATCCACATGTCGACGAAGTGCTGGGAGCGGGCCCCAGCAGCGACCTCGATCGCGACGCGGTCCTGCTCGTCGAGCAGCCCGAGCCAGGTAACGTCGACCCCGATCAGCTGGCGGGCGCGTTCGACGATCAGGCGCAGAATCTCTGAGGTATTGAGCTCGTCGGCGTGCAGCTGCGAGCTCAGCTCGATCAGCGCTCCGTGAGCGGCGATTCGATCCTGGTCGGCGAGCACGGCGCCGAGCACGATCGCCAGGTCGGCGGCCAGCTCGACCATCAGCTCCGACGGCACATCCTCGTCGCCCACGAGCCCGCCCAGGAGCCGGCCGTCGGGGTTGCGCAGCGGCGTGACGTTGAGCGGCATCGCGGCCTCGCCGGAACTCAGCCACTCCCACGCCACCGGCCCGAGATCGCCGATCCGCAGCCGCTGGGGCTCGCCGTCGGCGCTTAGCCAGCCCAGCTCGCACGGTCCACCGAGGGCCCGGGACGCGATCCGCAGCGCGCCCCCGAGTTGGCCGGCGACATCGTCGTTCCCGCCGGGCAGGCGGGGTTCCTCCAGCGTGGCAACGTTCACGGCCTCTCCCTCGGTCAGCCTCTCTCCGAAGGTGATCGTAACCCAGCTGAGCAGGCGCGCGTTGGTCTTACCCGGACAACTCGAGCGGGGCTCCTTGAACTCGTTGAGACGATGGGGCCGGCGGACCGCCGACGACGGCGATGAGAGAGGCCACTGCCGCACCGTAGCCCCGTGCCGGGCGGTCGCCATCATCCGTGCCGACGAAATCCCGGCCCCCAACCGTCCGGTGCGGGCAAGTCCGCCGACTTGTCTCGTCGCGACAGTGAACCGCGCCGGGTTTCGGCCTGGTGCAGCATATGGAGCGGCCCGCACCGATGAAAGACTCGAACGGCGTCCGCCGGTGCGAGACTCGCGCGGCGACGGGCACGAGACCGAGCGACACGACGAGGAGAGGTCGATGAAGCGCAGCGACGAACGGATCCTGACGTCACACACGGGTAGCCTGCCGCGGCCCGCCGAGCTCACCCAGCTCGTGTTCAGAAAACAGGAGGGGAAGATCGTGCCGGCGGCCGAGTTCGAGGCCGCGGTGGTCGCGGCCACCGATGACGTCGTCAAGCGCCAGATCGATGCCGGGATCGACATCGTCTCTGACGGCGAGATGGGCAAGCCGGGATTCGTCAACTACATCGGCGAGCGGTTGGACGGATTCGGCGAGCCGGGCAAGCCCTGGACGCTGTCGGATCTGGAGGACCTGCCGGAGCTGACGATGGCGCTGTACGGCGGACCGGGCGGAACCCACATCAAGATGCCGGCCTGCCGCGGAGCGGTCTCCTACAAGGGCCAGGCGCTCGTCGCCCAGGACATCGCGCACCTGCGCGGCGCGCTCGCCGCCGGCGGGGATCCCGATCGCGAGGCGTTCATCCCCGCGGCCTCGCCGGGATGCATCGCCAACTGCGCCGAGAACTTTCATTACCCGACCTATGAGGCATACCTGGAGGCGGTGGTCGTCGCGATGAGCGAGGAGTACAGCGCGATCGTCGACGCCGGCTTCATCCTGCAGCTCGACTGCCCGGACCTGCCGATGGCTGCGCACACGAGCTTCTGGGCGATCAAGCACATGGAGGAGATGGGGTTCAAGCGCTATATCCAGCTGCATCTTGATGCGCTGGACCAGGCGATCGCCGAGCTCCCGGCCGATCGAGTTCGCATGCACCTGTGCTGGGGCAACTACGCCGGTCCGCACACCGCCGACGTGCCGATCGAGCAGCTGATCGACATGGTCTTCAGCGCCAAGCCGGGCGCTGTCTCGTTCGAAGCTGCCAACCCACGCCACGAGCACGAGTGGGAGACGCTCGCCAGTCTGAACATCCCCGACGACAAGATCCTGATGCCGGGGGTGATCGACACCAAGACGAACGTCGTCGAGCATCCGCGGCTGATCGCCCAGCGGATCGGGCGCTTCGCCGAGATCGTCGGCCGGGAGCGCGTCATCCCCGGCACCGACTGCGGCTTTGCCACCTTCGCCGGCTTCGGGATGGTTGAACCCGAGGTCGCGTGGATGAAGCTGGCGGCCCTCGCGCAGGGCGCGGCGGAGGCCAGCGAGCGGTTGTGGTCAGGCGCGGTGACGGCATGACCGTCGAGTACACGAAGGGTCTGCACGAGCTCGGCGATGGGCTCTGGGCGTATCTGCAGCCGCGCGGGCAATGGGGTTACAGCAACGCCGGGCTGGTCGCCGGTGACGGTGACTCGCTGCTCGTCGACACGCTGTTTGACCTCAAGCTGACCCGCGACATGCTCGAGCAGATGAAGCGGATCACCGAGACGCGGCCGATCGGCAGCCTCGTCAACACGCACGCCAACGGCGACCATTGCTTCGGCAACGAGCTCGTCCCGGACCGGGCGAAGATCTACGCGACGGTCGCCTGCGCCGAGGAGATGAGCGAGGTCCCGCCCGCGCGCCTCGAGGGCCTGAAGGAGAACGTCGACTTCGCCGGCTGGGCGTTCGGGGACTTCGACTTCTCCGAGATCACCGGCCGCGCCCCCGACGAGACGTTCGAGGACGAGCTGACGCTGACGATCGGAGGGCGGCAGGTGATCGTCCGTGACCTCGGTCCTGCCCATACCCAGAGCGACTCGATCGTGCTCGTGCCCTCCGCCCGAGCGGTGTTCACCGGTGACCTCGTGTTCAACGGCGGCACGCCGATCTCGTGGGCCGGACCGATCAGCAACTGGACGGCGGCGTGCGAGACGATCGCCGGCCTGGATGTCGACTGGATCGTGCCGGGCCACGGCCCGGTGGCGAGCGCCCAGGACGTGCTTGACGTCAAGCGCTACTTCGACCACGTCGTCGCCGAGGCGACCAAGCGCCAGCAGGGCGGCATGGATGCGATCGAGGCGGCGTTCGACATCGACCTCGGTGAATTCGCGGACGTGCCCGACTCCGAGCGGATCGTCGTCACCGTGCAGACGATCTACCGGGACAACGATCCGACACACCCGACGGCCGATCCGATGTTGCTGTGGCAGAAGATGGGCGAATACCACGGACAGAGGTCACGCTGATGCGGCTTGTCACCTTTGAACTGACCACGCCGCTCGGTCCGGTCCGCCGGACGGGCGCAATGGACGGGACCGACCATGTCATCGACCTGCGGCTGGCGCGTGCCACCCAGCATGCGTCGCTGGGCCGGCCGCGGGCCGCGGCGCTCGCGGAGGCCGAGCTCGGCGCCGACATGCTCGAGTTCCTCACCGGCGAGGAGTACGCGATTGAGTGCGCGCGCGAGGCCCTGGATCACGTCGCGCAGAGCGGGGACGGTGAGTACAACGGCGTCGCCGTGCGCCATCCAGTGTCCGACGTCCACCTGCTCGCGCCGCTGCCTCGGCCGAACAGCCTGCGCGACTTCCTCGTGTTCGAGGCCCACCTGCGCAACATCGGCAAGGTGCTCGGCCGGCCCGACGAGCTGCCGCCCGAGTGGTACAACCTGCCCGCCCACTACAAGGGCAACCCCGACGCGATCTACGGCCCCGATGACGTCGTCCCGTATCCGGGCTACACCGAGAAGCTCGACTACGAGCTCGAGATCTGCGCCGTCGTGGGCAAGCGCGGCCGCCGCATCAAGGAGGCCGACGCGGGCGCCTACATCGCCGGGTATACGCTCTACAACGACTGGTCGGCCCGCGACATCCAGATGCGCGAGTCAAGTGTGGGCATCGGCCCGGGGATCGGCAAGGACATGGCCTCATCGATCGGTCCGACGATCGCCACCCCCGACGAGTTCAGCCCTGAGAACTCAAAGCTCGAGGCCCGCGTCGACGGCGAGACGTGGTCAAGCGGCACACTGTCGGACATGCACTTCAGCTTTGAGCAGATCATCGAGTTCATCACCCAGGAGGCCGATGTCGTCCCGGGTGACCTGCTCGGCTCGGGCACGATCGGTATGGGGTGCGGTTTCGAGCGCAATCGCTTTCTGACGCCGGGGATGACGGTCGAGCTCGAGGCCGAGGGCATCGGTCGGCTGCGCAACACCCTGGCGGACCAGACCCCGCTCGCTCTGCGCTCGGCGATCGGCGCCACCAAGTAGCCGGAGGGCCATCCAATCGGCTACGCGCCGGCGGCGGCAACATTCTGGGGGTCAGCGACGTTCTGGGCGGTCCGGCCGGTCCGCGCCGTTTGTCGGGTGTCCCGACCTCGGCTGGGCGATCCCTGCGTCGGCCTATCCTGCGCAAGTGCCGCCGACACGGTACCCCGACGATACCCAGTGTCCGGAACGGGAAGCTCGAGCCCGCGCCGTGATCGCGGGCGAGGCTGAGCCCGTCGATCGGACCGGACGACTGGCGTTTCAAAAAGTTCTGCGTAGGCGCATCTGCCGCTCTACATAGGCGTCCGCTGCGCCCTGGATTTTCAGTGACGAGGTTTCAAAGTCCGTTTCATCGGGTTCCGTTGCGGTTGGGTTCGACGGCGAGCGCTCTGGCGCTCGCCAGAGCAACGGCACCGCCGATTTCACTCACCGCGGGTGTCGACCTTGAGCCCTGATTGGCGATGGCCGGCGAGGACTTCCGCGGACGAGGTGCAGGGGAGCTCGGGGTAGACGGTGTGGATCGCAAGGCTGTCAAAGGCGAGGTCCATGTGGTCCATTGCGAGCGCGGCGCGGGCCTGTCGGCCGAGTTGCGGCTTGACTCGCCCGACGGTGTTGGCCATCAGGCGCAGCATCGGTGAGGGCACGTGTTTCGGTGGCTTGGTGCGTCCGGCGGCGTTCTGCACGGCTTGGGCGAGCTGGTTGAAGGTGAGGTTCTCGGGACCCCCGAGCTCGAGCGTCTCTCCGCGGGTGGCTGGGTCAAGGACTACTCGCTCGACCAGCGCGGCGACGTCGCCGACGGAGACGAAGTTGATCGGGTTTTGACCCCGACCGAACACGACCGGCCGTCCAGAGCGGGCGGCGGTCTGCTCAAGCACCTCGATCCACAGCTCCAGGAACGCGGTTGCGCGCACGATCGTGTACTGCACGCCGGTGCTGATGGCGTACTGCTCAGCCAGTGACTTCGCGCGAAACAGCTCCATCGGACTGTTGGCGGCGGCGCCGACGGTGGAAAGCAGCACGAACCCAGCGCCTGCGGCCCGGGCGGCGTCGATCAGGTTGGCGTTGCCATCGCGGTCGATGGCCGCGAGCGCATCGCGAGCTGGATCGTTGAACCCATGCACTGCTGACACGACGGTCTCGACCCCCGCGACCGCCGCTTGAAGGCTCTGGTGATCGCGCACGTCGCCGCTCGTCACCGTTACCTGACCCCCGGCGAGGGGCTCGGCGCGCGCTGGATCGCGGGTGAGGATGCGGACCTGATGCCCGCGGCCAGCCAGGCGCTCGGCGAGAACGGTACCGAGTCTGCCGGTGCCGCCGGCAACAAGGATCATGGCTGGACGCCGGGCGTGACCTGCCGCCGGACCGCGTCATCGACGGTGCCGGCGTCCGCCTGGACGGGCTCGAGGTAAAAGCGCGCCGAGAAGATGCGACCCTCCGCGATCCCGAAGATGATCACCCCGCGCATCAAGTGCGGCGTGCCGTCAGGTCGCGTTCCCCGATGCTCCCACTCGCTCCACGCCGTGTGCCCCTCGACCGTGCAGGCCAACACCTCGCAGGTCAAGTCGGGGATCGCGGAGAAGATCTGCGACCAGTTGGCGCGTACCTGGTCTTGACCGGTGAACCCGCGTTCGGGGTGAGCCGGGGTCTCATTGCGGTAGTCAGGGGCAAAGCAGCCGACCAGTGCTTCGAGGTCGTGCTCGTTGGTGGCCCGCTCGAGGCGTTGCACGACCGCCGCCGGCCCTGCCTGGATGTGGGTCTCTTCCATCGCGTGTTCGCCTCCCATCCGATTAGATCTAGTAAGCTGTAACTGATCTAGCACTATGGACCCAAATGAACATCCTGTCAAGGCGAAGCGTGCCTACGTATCCGTCCGGCGCCAAGAACAAGCCCGACAGACCCGCACCGCGATCCTCGATGTCGCGCGGCGACGATTCCTGGAGGACGGTTTCGCCCCCACCACGATCGCCGCGATCGCAAGCGACGCCCGCGTGTCGGTCGACACGATTTACAAGGCCTTCGGGGGCAAGCCGGGGCTGGTCAGCGCGATCTGCCAGCAGGCGCTGGCCGGCGAGGGGCCGGTTCCCGCGGAGGCTCGGTCGGACGCCATGCAGGCCACCGAGCGCGACCCTCGCGAGATCATTCGAGGCTGGGGTGCGCTCACCACGGAGGTCGCTCCCCGCGTCGCTCCGATCCTGCTGCTGGTGCGGGCGGCGGCGACCGCAGACCCAGAGATGGCAGGACTGCATTCCGAGCTTAACGCCCGGCGGCTGGAGCGGATGACCCACAACGCCCGCAACCTCGCCAACACCAGCGGGCTACACCATGGCCTAACCGTCAAGCGCGCCGGGGAGATCATGTGGACCTACAGTTCACCCGAGCTCTACGAGCTGCTGGTCCTCACGCGCGGCTGGCCGCTCGAGCAGTACGGCGCGTTCATCGCGGAGGCGATGATCGCCGCCCTGCTGGGGCCCGAGAGCGCCCATGAGCTCGCACGGAGCCCCGGTTGACACATCGTCCTCACTCTTCCGAGCGGCATCCGGAAACCTCAAGATGTGCCGCCGACGTCGCACCTGGGCCGCACGGCCCCGAGCTGGCGCGAGCAGGAGCGCATCGTCCACGGGTCGGCGAGCGTCGTCGCAAGGTCGGGATGGATCGCTGGGCGTGGCTCAACTCGAGTCCTGGGCCACCGCTGGCCTCCGATCGTGGTCTAGGTCGAACACGGGCGGGACAGTGACCACCCCGCCCAGCGAAAGCCGGTGGCCTCGGGGCGCGGCGCCAGCGGACTGGCCGGCAGGCCGCCTGGCGGGTCGTCCTCGTTGTAGGCGCTCGGCGCCACGTCGTTGGGCGCGTCGGCGTGAAACAGCGCGGCCAGCAGTTCGATCTGCCCGCGGCCGACGCCGAGCTCCCCCATCCCGCCGCCGTACATCGGTCGCCGCTCCCGCGCGCAGCGCGCGTACACCTCGAACAGCGCAGGCATGCTGCCGATGCGCGACGGCTTGACGTTGACCACGCGCGCCGGAAGCGGCGTAGCGCCGATGTCCTCGGCGTCGTGGATCGGCGCGTCGTAGGAGACCCGCCCGACGTGATCGCCGAGCCGCCGCGCGATCTCGGGCAGGTCGTGCGGATCCTCCAGGTACGCGTCCGGGAACGCCGCGAGCACGCGGTCGTACAGCTCGCCCAGCGCCTCCCGATCCTTCACCTCCAAGCCGTACTGGCCTTTGAAGTCGATCGTGTCGACAGCGCCGGTCGCCGCGACCTCGTCGATGAGCGCGGGTGACCAGGTCGCCTCCGCATCGAGCTTGAAGCGCACGCCCGGCGAGCGGGCGAGCCGCCGACGCACGTGCTCGATCGAGGGCTGCTCGCCGAGGCCCAGCGAGTTGACGAAGCGCACGGGCCGCGGCTCCAGGCCGAGCACCTCGTGGAGGGCACGGCCGGCCTGGCGCAACGCGAGGTCCAGCGCCGCCGACTCGAACGCCCAGTTGCGATAGCGCCGGGCCGCCTCCCACTCCGGCGGCTTGGACCACGGATCGAGCGTTGCGACGTGGGTGCAGAAGCCGGCAAGCGTCCACTCGCCCGCGAGCGGCAGCTTGGGCTGCGCCTCGTGCAGCGAGGTGCCGTCCTCGACGTGGACCGACACGTCCTCCCCGACCCCGTAAGCGCCGGCGCCGACGAGCCGCACGTGCGTCGTCACGCGCTGGAACTCGTGGGCGAGGACGGCGTGCAGCCGGTCGTACTCGCACGACTCGACGACGAGCGCCAACTCGGCCAGACGCGACCACAGCGTCTGCCCGTCTGCGGCACCTATGTCATGTGTTGCGTTCTCTGTCATGCTCCGGAATCTGACCGGTGCGGAGGCGTCGTGCCAGGGGAGGATGTCCCCCGCGGACGGTGACGGATGTCATCTCCCGCCTAGATCCAGCCTGACTGCTGTGCGATCCGGATCGCATCGATCCGGTTGCGCGCGTCGAGCTTTGAGATCGCGTTTGAGAGGTAGTTGCGCACGGTCGCGGGGGAGAGGAAGAGGGCGCGGCCGATGTCGGCAGTGCTGCCGCCGTCGGCGGCGGCGCGCAGCACGTCGGCCTCGCGCTCGGTGAGCGGGTTGTCGCCGGCCTTCAGGGCGGTCTCGACTAGCGCCGGGTCCAGAAACCGCTGGCCTTTGGCGACCCGGCGCACCGCGTCGGCGAGCTCCTCTGACGGCGCGTTTTTGCGCATGAAGCCGCCGACCTGCGCGTCGAGGGCGCGCGAAAGGTGGCCCGGATGGCCGAGGCCGGTGAGGATCAGGACCTTCGTCTCGGGGAGCTCCTCGCGTAGCGTCGCCGCGGCGGTGAGGCCGTCCGTCCCGGGCAGTTCGATATCGAGCACGGCGACGTCGGGGAGCAGCTGCAAGGCGATTGGGACGATGTCGTCGCCGTTGTCGAGGTCGGCGACGACCTCCATGTCGGGCTCGAGGCCGATGAGTGCCAACAGGGCGCCGCGAATCAGGTGCTGGTCTTCGGCGAGTAGGATGCGGATCACGCTGGCACCTCGACGCGCAGCCGGAAGCGCCCGCCGGCGAGCGGCGCTCCCGCGGCGCGGCCGTTGAGTTCGGCCAGGCGGTCGGCGAGATTCTGCAGGCCGTTGCCGTCGGTGCGGTGGGCTCCGGCGCCGTCGTTGACGAGATCCAGCCGGATGACGCCGTCCTCGCGGGCGGCGTGGATCGTGCAGGTACGGGCGTCGGCGTGGCGCAGGATGTTCGTCGCGCCTTCGCGTACGGCGAAGCCGAGGACGGCGCTCGCGTCGGGCGCGAGGGCGTCGACATCGAGCGTCGCGCGCACGTTGATGCCGGCGAGCTGCAGGAGGTCGACTGCGGCGCCGGCCTCGATGGCAAACGCGACCTCGCGATCGTCACGGGCGACGGCTTCGATCTCGGCGGCCAGCGAGATGGCGACGGCCTCCAGCTCGTCGATCTCGCGGGCGGCGGCTGCGCGGTCGGCGCCGAGCAGGCGGCGGGCGAGGTCGCCCTTGAGCGCGATCGCGGTCAGGCTCTGGCCCAGCACATCGTGCAGGTCGCGCGACATGCGCCGGCGCTCCGAGCGCACGGCGCCGGCCGCGAGCGCGTCGCGCGCGGCATCGAGTTCGGCCACGATCGGTACCAGACGCGCCGACGCCGTCATGCCGGCTGCCACCAGGCCCGAGACGGTCAGGAAGTACGCGGCGTTCCACACGAGTGCGTACGTGCTTGGGGTGGCCCCGTCCAGCCAGGTACCTGTGTCGTAGGCCAGCATCGCCAGCGGCGCCAGCACAACGACCGCTATGCGGGCGCGGCCGCGCAGGCATGCGACGGCCGCGATGAGAACGAACCACAATGAGGTCTCCCACGCGACCCCGAACACCCAGATGAGCCCGAACGCCAGAGCGGCTGTGGCGGTGACGCGCGCCACGGGGTACGACGGACGGCCTCCGCGGGCGACGGACGGCGATGTGGACAGCACCAGGGCCGTGAGCGCCAGCCACGCGAGGACCGCCAGGACCTGGTGGCGTGCTGGGTTGAACCCGAAGGCACCGATGCACATCAGGACCGGGAAGAGCAGGACGATCACGTGGACGCCGACCAGGATGCGCCGCGCCTGCCGTGTCGCGAGTCCGCGGCCGATCGGGCTGCGCCCGGCGCGCACCACGCGAACGAGCGCCACGGCGGCGGTCTCGACCGCGCGGCGCGCGTCTCGGTCACGATTGCGCGCAGATCCTGCAAGGCGTCGTTAGCCTGGGTCAGCACGCCATCCAGGGCGACCAACGGCTGCGCCACGCCCGGTGTCCCCAACGCAGCCCGCGCGCGCCGGCTCGCGTCACGTAGTCCGGCGAGGTGGCGCTCGAGCGAGCTGCGTACCTCGAGCTGTAGCCGCGCGCGCTCCTCTAGGACGGCGTCGGCGGCCAGCGCGGTTCGCGAGGCGACCAGCTGGTGCACGGCGGCGACCAGCCACACCATCGCGAACTGGATCGCTGCCCGGAAGAGCACCGAGTACATGAGGTAGGCCGCGGTGGAGGTAAAGCCGACGCCGCTGCCGGGCTCGGCCCGCATGACGACCAGCGGGGCAACGACACAAGCCGCGAGCACGCCGATCGACCACCGTGGGCGTAGTACGACGAGCGCCGACGTCGCGAGGACGGCGAGCATGAACGACCACGACACGCCGATGGCGACGAGCGCGACGACGTGCACGACGGCCATGATCGCGAGCGTCCGGCCTGAGTGCGGGGGACGCTCGCCGCGCACGCCGTAGCTGAGGTGCCACAAATGCAGCGGCATGAACACGGCCGCCGCCACTACCGCGACGAGCGTCTTGGCCGTGTCCCCGGCGAGACCGACGCGACCGACCTCGACGACGGCCAGCAGCGCGCTCAGCAGGAGCACGGCCCGCCCCGCCAGTCTCGGGATCCGCTCGGTCACGGCGCATACGATGCCACCTTGCCGCGCGGCCGGCCGCGATTGATGACATCTGTCACTGCCGTTGGCAGACATCGTCCTCTGGCGGCACAGCGCCCCGGGCGGGAACGTTCCCGGGGTCATGCCAGCCATACAGGAGACCCTCATGGATCCAAACAGAAACCCCGGCGCCACCGCGCGCGCCGGACGCCGCGAGTGGATCGGCGTCGCGCCCTCGCGCTCCCATGCATGCTCGTGGTCATGGATCTCAGCGTGCTCTTCCTCGCGGTGCCCTCGCTCACCCGCGACCTGCATCCCAGCGCGACCGAGCTGCTGTGGATCACCGACGTCTACGGATTCCTCATCGCAGGCGCGCTAATCGTCATGGGCGCACTCGGCGACCGCATCGGCCGGCGCAAGGTGCTGCTCTGGGGCTCGGCCGCGTTCGGGGTGGCGTCGATCCTCGCGTCACCGTCGACGAGCGGAGGTGACGGTCCGCTTCCCGGGGTCCCGCTGTTCGTGCTCAGCCATCGTCCGGCCCCGGAGGCGACCGAGCGCCAGACACTGGTTACGACTGGCATCGAGGACGCCATCGCGGCAGCGCGTGCGGCCGCCGGCGACCGTGACGTCGCGCTCATGGGCGGCGGCACTGTGACGGCGGCGCTGACGGCGGGGCTCGTCGACGAGTTTGTCCTCCACCAGGTGCCGGTCCTGCTCGGCGCCGGCCGGCCCTTCTTCCAGCAGCTCCCCGAGCATGTGCGCCTGCACTTCGTCGAATCCGTCCCAGCGCCAGGCGTCACGCATCTGCGCTACGAGGTCCAGCGATGATCCTCGTCACCGGCGGCCTGGGTTCGATCGGGTCGCACACCGCGCAGGCGTTGCTCGACTTCGGAGAGTCCGTGGTGCTCCCCGGGGGAAGTCCAGTTGGTCGTCGGCGACATGTCGACGATGGCCGGTCAGCCCGCCGTGACAGTGGCCCGAGACGCGCCTCGTGGCGTGACCCAAGTCATGACCGACCAACGCGAAGGCGACCTCGATTGCGGTTGCCGGCTTCGTCGGCTGCCAGCGTTCGTGGATCCGATCTGAACGTCTTGGCGGGCGTTGCTGCGTACTTGCCTGCCGCATGTCGCGCTGGCTCGGACTTCTCCGGGGTGGAAGCAGTCTTGACGTGCCAAGTCGTGAGTCGATCGCCGAGCCGAAGGAACTTGTCGTCTGTCCCGAGCGGCGGTCACAAATGGGGCCCCTGATGGACTTATATGGGGAATGCGCGATTGGACGCAATGCAGCGATGCCGAGCTCTTGGCGTTCAGCCGTTCAGAGGCGGCTGCGTTCGCTGGGTTTTACCGTCGCTACGAGGCGCCAGTTCTCGGCTTCCTCATGCGCCGGACCCGAGACCCGGAGGTCGCAGCTGAGCTAGGTGCCGAAGTCTTCGCCCAAGCCCTAGCCGGCGCACATCGATACCGACCCGTAGGGCCGTCAGCTGCTGGGTGGCTGTTCACGATCGCCCAAAACGTGCTGTTGAAGAGCGCGCGTAAAGGTCGGGTCGAAGATGCGTCGCGTCGACGCGTCGGTATGGCGTTACAACTGCAGCTCAGCGACGCGAGTCGTGAGCGGCTGGACGCCATGGTCGCCTCGGAGAGCTGGGTGGAAGAACTCCTCGATCGGCTTCCTGCCGAGCAGCGAGACGCGGTCCGCGCGCATGTAATAGATGACCGTTCATACAAAGACATCGCCTTGAGGTCGGGAGCCTCTGAGGCGGTTATCCGCAAGCGGGTCAGCCGGGCGCTGTCCTCGCTTCGCCGCGACCTCAGGAGGTCAACGTGACGCTCGTTCCCGAAATCGAACACGAGGTGCAGAGCGCGGCCGAGCGGCTTGTCGCTAAACCGGCCGGCCGCCGCTCGACGCGATACCTCATGCGTCGCGGACAGGTCACGTTGGCGAGCGGGGGTCTCGCTGCGCTTAGCGCGGCTGCTGCTGTCGTCGTCATCCTCTTGGTGTCGGCGAGCTCCACGCCATCCCCTGCCTATGCCCTGGTCCAGCATCCCGATGGCTCCGTGACGGTTACCGTGCACAACCTCCACACTGCAATCCAGCCGATCAACGCGCGTCTGAAAGCCCTCGGCATTCCCGAACGCCTCATCCCGATCACAGGTGCCTGTCCCCGGGCCAACGGCGGGTTCGTATACCCCGTGAAACGGTCGCAGTTCCCGCAACTGCGATGGACCTTCTCACGACGCGCGAGCCGCAAATGGGCCCGCGGCTACTGGGGATACATCGGCCTGGGCCGAAGCAACAAGGGAACACTGCTCCTCGCCCAGGGAGCGATGAAACCGCCGCTGCCGTCCTGCTTCAACAGCACCCTTGGGAAGATCGTGTCGACGTCCTCTTCGCCATCCAGCGTGACGTCGCCGCGCGCTCAGGACCATCTGGCGCACCCCGACTCGACACAGGCGATGGCCTAGACGCCGCGAACGACGGCGTTCAAGCGCTGCGCGGGAAGAGAGACTTTTCCCATCGAAACGGGGGCGGCAGCCGGGTGCCCAGCGAGGCGACTGTCGCTTGATCGAGGAGCGGGAGCCGCGGCCACCCGCTTCGGTAGCCCCTGGGTCAGGTGCGATACGCCGCCGCAGACCTGAGCCACCGTATTTTGCATCCCTTCGGGCTGCGGTTGGGGCGGCACAGGCCCGCAGCGGGCGGGCCCCACCGAAGGGAGCCGTCATGGTCAGAAAGTCATCTCGCCGCCCGACCGAGCAGGAGCGCGCGGAGCGCCGACGTCAGGACCGCGAGCGTTTGCACCGTGCCGCTGAGCAGCTACTGACCTCCGAGGGTTGGCAGCGCTGGGTGCGCGTCCGTTCGCAGGCCGGGCTCGCGCGACTGTCGATCTCCAATCAGCTGTTGGTCGCGCTCGCGCGACCGGACGCGACGTTCGTCGCGGGCTTCAACACCTGGCTGCGATTGGGCTTCGCGGTTCGAAAAGGGAGCGGGCGGTGGCGATCATCGCCCCACTGCCGATCAAGGACCGCGACAAGCAGACGAGCGAAGAGAAGGGCGACACGATGATGTTGTTCAAGACGGTGTTCGTGTTCGACTGCGCGCAGGTCGACCCGATCGCCGGCCGGGAGCAGGCTCCGCTCGGCCGCCTAGGGAACCGCTGACTGGGGACTCGCATGCGCATCTGCTTTCGCCGATGCAGGCCTTCGCCGAGTCGCTCGGGTTCTCCGTCTCGTTCGAGCAGATCCCGGGTGAGACCGGCGGGTGGTGCGATCAGAACGCCCGGCGGATCGTGGTCGACGCGGACTCGCCGGCGAACGCGCAGCTGCGGATCATCGTCCACGAGACCGTGCACGCGCTTGGCGTTGGCTATGCCGAGTACGGGCGTGAGCGTGCCGAGGTGATCGTGGACACCGCGACGGCGATCGCGGTCGGCAGCGTTGGGCTGCAGGTTGATGGCGACTCGATCCCGTATATCGCGGGCTGGGGCGAGACGGGAGAGCTGGATGCCGTCACGGCGTTTGCGAAGACGATCGACGAACTCGCTCGCCGGATCGAGAACGTCTTCGCAGCCGCGCCGGCTGCTGCTGAGCCGGCGGTGGCCTAACCGGTCATCAGATCGACCGAGCCCTCATGCCCATGCTCGTCACGCAAGAGCTCGGTCAACCGCGGCGCTTTGATCTCCGGCCACTTCCGCAGCACCCGCTCAATCACCGCCATCAGCGGGTCAAGCTGCGGCCCCGCCGGCGCTCGCACATACCGCGGCGGCGTATCCGCCGCCAGCGCCCGTGCAACCGTCCGACGGTGAATCCCCAGCCGCTTAGCGATCTGCCGCTGCGAGACACCGTCTGACGCCAACGCCCTGATCTCCGCCCACTCCAACGCGCTCACCACCTCTCCCAGCCTCCTCTCGTCGATCAACACGACGAGCCTGAGACCAGCACCGGTCACCACCAAAGTGGCGCCCATTTGGATTCCTAGAAGTGGCGCACTATTGAGCGCCGGGCATCAGGCGCGAGACGTTCGCTATCGACCATCGGGTGTCAGAGGGCGTGTCGCGCGTCAGTTGATCTTCAGCCGCCACGGTCAAGCGCCGCTACGCTGAAAACATGGGTGGGCTCTGGCATGACGTCGAGGCGCTCTGTCCGACCTGCCAGACCTGGCAGCGAACCGGCGCGACCACGACGACCGCGAACCTCGCTAGCCGCGACCCGCATGCTCTCGGCGGCAAAGTTCTCTTGCCGTGCGGCCACAGGATCGATCTCCAGGGCCATCAGCTTCGGTTGGGCTCCGTCGTAGCGCGCTAAAGCGACAACGTTGACTGTCCCCGCAGAGAACTCGTAGGTGTGCGCTTCCAAAATGTACCGCTGGCTTGTCCCTGGAAGACGGCGGCGGAGTCAGCTCAATCGCACTGAACCTTCCCCTGCGGACACCGGCCGGCGGCCGGAGTCCGGTGTCGGGTGTCCGCAGAGGAACGACCATCGGGCGCTCCGGAGAGTCGCCGAGGCCGTCCGGCAGGGCGATCTGGCCCACACAATTGTCCAACCTGTCTGCGATGCCCGGAGGCGGGGGCTCGGTGGTCGCGCGGGCAGACGCGTAAACGTCGCTCCGGTGGGTACCACACCCCTATGGCATCAAGCGAAACGCCGGTTCCGGTCCCACCTGGGCCGGAACCCGAGCCGCCGGCGCCCGAGCCACCCGAGCCGGACCCAACACCCGGGCCTTACCGAGCCTGATCCCGACGCTCGAACCTAGGCTTCGGACTAGCCCAGACCTGAACGGCGCTGTCCGCTTGAGGTTCGGCGACTGAGACCCTGCTGTCGAGATGCGACCGAGCGCTTTGCGAATTGCCCAGTATGCGGTAGGTTGCGCGCAGCGATTCCTGGTGCGGTCACTGACCGTATGGGGGTTGTTACGCAGAGAGCGGAACGATCAACGCGTCACGACGTGGCCAGTTGGATGTTGGTCCGTAGCCAGCCAGTTGACTCCACCAGAGCTTGGCGGATGCTCGTGTATGGACTGCGGACAACTAATCGTTATCGGCGGGACACAGGTTCGGCAGGTTCGCCGCCTGGGGTGAGCGGCGATTCGGCACGGCTTGAAATAGTGGGCGGTGCCGGGCCTGACCTGAGCGAGCGGGAGCCGAGCGAAGCTGAGTGGGAGTACAGACCGGGCAGCGGGCATTTTCGGACGAGGTGGATCGCTGAGGTAGCGGCACGCGTGAGGGCCGTGCCGAGCCTGGGCGAGTCGCCTGCTCTCTGAACGGACCGGCTCGAGGGCCGCGCGTTGCCGGGGCGCGCGGCCTCGAGTCGAGGCCATTCGGTGACCCCGCCGGCGGCTGGGCATGAATGGTCTTGTGGAGGCGGGGCCGCCGGCCGCCGGGGTCCCGGCGGCCGGCGCGGGCGCTGGCGGGAGAGGGGCCGCCAGATCCCGCAGCGCGGGGGGCGGGGCGCTGCGGGGTCTCGCGGCTCGACTCCGGGTTACCCGTCGTTGGTGAACGGCAGCCGCGCGGTGAGTTCACAGATGTCGAAGATGCGCTGCACCGCGGGGGGGCCGGGAACGATCGCGAGCTCGATCTTCAGGCGCCCCGTGCGTCTGAACAGGTCCATGAGGACGTGAACGCCGCTGGAGTCGATGAAGCTCAGGCGGCTGAGATCAAGGACCAGACGTGCGGGCTTGCCTGCGAGCGCCGCACGAATCGCGTGACGCGTAGCTTCCGCCTGGCCGAGGTCCCACTCGCCGTCGAGCGCGAGCGTTGTCTGGGGCCCGTGCTCGCCGATGGTGATCCGCAGTCCGGCGAGAAGTGCGTCAGCGGGATCTGTCTGGACGGTCGCGGCCATCGGTCACCTCCACGTGATCTGCGGCTTTGTGGAGGGGAAAAGCACTCCGTGGACCCGAAGCGCTTGACCGCCGCCCTGCGTCCTTCGCCAGCCGCCCGAGGTTCCGCTCGCTCGACCGTGCCCACAAAGGTATCAGCGAGCGCACTGAGGATCCAGGCCACCGGCATGAGACCTGCGACACTCTGTGACGCCTCCCTGCCCGCCGTTGAGGGTGTGAAGGCGTCCTTCGCTTCTGGCGGTTCGCCGTCTTTCCCTCTTCCCAGCGTCGGACCCATCCATCAGGGAAAGGCGAGAACGGACGGTCATGGCCGCCCAACCCGAGACCGAGCGCTCATCCGGCAGCTCGCTGCAAACAGCGATATCGAGCGCGATCGTGGGGTTTCTGCGCGAATACACCGGCCGCGGGCCGACGAAGGCGCGAACGACGATCCGCGACAACGTCGTCGTCGTGATGCTCGAGCAGACGCTCACCAAGGGCGAGCAGGTTCTCGTCAAGAAGGGCCGCTCCGCACAGGTGCTCACCCTTCGCCACGAATACCAGGAAGCGATGCGTGAGGAGAGCAGCGCCAAGATCTCCGAGCTCACCGGACGAAACGTGATCGCCTTCATGAGCGCCAACCACATCGACCCTGACCTCGCTTCTGAGATCTACGTGCTCGACGCAGCACCCAATATCGGCGTTCAAAACGACCCCGCTGACCCGGAGCGCTGACCGACCCGGAAGGTTGGCGAAACGCCCGAGCGCGGTGCCTGGGTTGCCCGTAGATCGCGAACACACAACCGCTCGCTAACGCCACGGCGCAGGCCCGGCCAGGTCGGTACGTGTTACGTCACGCACTATCGTCTGAGAGCGCGGGGGTGGCCGCCAGCCAATGGCTCTACCGCAGCATCAGGGGACTGCTCGCCTCGGGACATCAGCGCGCGAGGTGCACCTGGTCCCAAACCAAAGCTCGCTTCTGGCGCCGAGCGCAATGCCGATGCCGTCATCCGCTCCCGCGGCGACTACTACGGCTCGACGAGATCCGCAGTGGATACGACAAGGTGCGCGGCGCCTGGCTGTCGGTCGTCGCGTTGATCAGGATTGGTAGCGAGCAGGATCGGGACGACCTGATCGATCGAGTCGTCGAGGAAGTCGAGCGCAACGCGGCCATCGATCCGCGCCCACGGGAAATGCGGCACGCAGAGAGAGCGATGGACTTCCTCTTGTGGCATCTCCGTCGAGAGGGTCACGACGCCGCGGCGGACGCTGTACTGGAGCGGCTGGCACGAAGCGAACACGCGATGTCCATCAACCCCGTCCGCCGCCACTTCAATGTGAACGCGGTGGAACTCGAGCCGCTCGGCCCACGCTTCGTCGCACGCCAAGCGCCGATCCGGAGAGCTGGACATGGCCACCGCTTCCCGACGGCACCTACCCGGCCGACGCCCACGGCGACTGGAACAAGATCGGCGGTACCCCGTGGTGGCTACAGGGCGATGAAACCCCCGGCCCGGAATGGCGCTTCGGCTTCCAATTCACCGCCGGCTGGGCTGGCCATGAGTTCGGCGATGTCGCCGAGTGCTACGGGTTCGTGACCGACGACGGCCGCGGTGCGCGGCGTCCGCTGAGCCTTGGTCATTGAACGGCCCCGGTCTCCGGCATCGCTGGGACTTTCGGGTTAGGGATGCCGAGGGTTTGTCGCGTCGACCGAACCCTGCCAACGTTGGGATGGGTTGAGCAAAGCGTGCAGTTCTTGAGCACGCCAGTTGCCTCGTGCAGGTACGTTGGGCTCATCCCGGCCCCATTCGACCATGAACGAGACCGAGGCCGCCCATACGCATCCAATGTCCCGCGATGGCCAGCAGCCAAATCGAGCCGGACGCGTCGGTGTCTCTGCGGCGATGGGCCGCCTGCTCGATGACGGCCGTCGCTTCTGCGACCTCGACTCCGGAATCGACGCGGAGCAGGTGCGGCTTGGGCTCAGCGGCTGAGAGAGCTGGCGCTCGACCTCGCCGACTGCGTCGAAGCGCCGGTCCGCAACCAGGTGATGGAAGTCCTTCATGCCGAGCCTGCCGACGACACGTCGGCGCTTTACGCGCTGCGTCTCAACGTTCTCGGCACGTCTAGCCGGGAGCTTGGGCTTGAATGCGATGTCGCCGGCCGCGCCATCGACCGCATCGAAGACGGAGCGGGATGCCACCGCCAGGGTTGCCAAGAGCCTCGCCGATCGGTTCGCGCTCAGCGTGCTGGAGCTCTTCCAACCGATGAGAGCGACAACCTCGTCGCCCGCACCGTCGCCGAGCTACGCGAAGCGATGGTCACACCGCTAGAGTTCCCTGTCGTCCTGGGCTAGGTCAACCGAGCGGGCGAGCGGCACCGCACCCCCGGTCTGTCACAGCTAGAGCTGCGGCTCCCGCGGATGAGCGTGCCGGCGAGCCCACCCGCGTGTTGACGAAAGTCAACTTTGAACAAACGAGGGGGCCGCAAGGAGCGAGGGGTTCGAGGGGTCGGGGGCGGGATTGGGGCGACCGGGTGGGCGGCGATGGCGAGGGCATGTGAGACGCCTCAGGGACGGTCGTGCGGATCGTCGGTCGCGGTCGGCAGCGGGCGGCAGGTCTTCCATGCTGCGTACTGGTCGGGCAGGCACACGGCGCAGGGCCGGTAGCCGGCGGCGCGGGCAGCGTGCTCGTCGAGAAAGAAGACGCGGTCGCGCGCGTAGCCGCCTCGGGCGAGGGCCTGGAGTGCTGACCTGCAGTCCAGACGGCCGTAGAGCTTGGAGCGACGGTGCCCACCGAGAGTGCCCGGGCGGTCGCTCTGGTAGGGCGCGCCGTCGGGGCCGGTGAGCGTCCAGGAAGCGCTCATAGCAGCGCAAGCTGTTGGGTATCGCTGTGGTGCAGCGCATTGGGTGCGCCTCCGGCGGCTTCGAAGTTCAGCAGCGCCTGCTTGCGCTGGAGCCCGCCGAGGTACCCGGTCAGGGAGCCGTCAGCGGCGATCACGCGGTGGCATGGCACGACGATCGGCGTTGGTGTCGCCGCGATCGCCCACGCGACCTTCTGGGCGCCCGACACGACGCTGCGACCAGTGGCCAGGCTGCCGGAGATGGTGATGCCAAGCTCACGAGCGAGGTCGCCGTAGGTGGTGGGGTGGCCATAGGGCACCTGCTGCAGCGCCCGCCACACCCGATGACGGAACGAGCTACCCGCGAGATCGAGCTGGAGTGCGAAGGCCTGGCGCTCGCCGGCGAAGTACTCGTCCAGCTGCCTGGCCGTCTCGGCCAGGGTGGATGAGTTGCGGTCGCCCGGGGTGAGGCTCGGCGCACGGCCCGGGAAGTACAGATGCCGCAGGCCGGACGTGCCTGCGATGAGGGTCAGCGGCCCGAGAGGACTGGGATAGGTGGTCCACGCGGTCATCAGATCGCTTGCTCGAGGGTGAGGAGCTGCGCCTTGGCCGCTGGGCCGCCAAGGTATTGGCCGATTGTGCCGTCGCTGCGCAGCACGCGGTGGCATGGCACGAGGACTGGGAGGGGGTTGGTGGCCAGCGCCGATCCGGCGGCGCGAACGGCGTTGGGGCTTCCCGCTGCGGTGGCGATCTGCCGGTAGGAGGCGGTGTGGCCGTAGGGGATCTGCGCGGTCGCCTCGAGCACCTTGAGCCGGAACGCTTTGGCCAGCGTCCAGTCCAGTGGGACGTCGAATCGATGGCGATGGCCGTCGAAGTACTCGTCGAGCTCTTCCCGGGTTTGCGTGATCGCGGGGGTGCTGGTGCGCAGGATGCGTGCGGATACCGTGCGTGCGAGGTCCTCGAGGACCTCCTCGGCGTCTTCGGCTGGGAGGATCATCCGCACGATGCCGGTGTTGGTGGCGCTCACGCGCATCGTGCCTAGCGGCGTGTCGTGGTCTTCGTAGGCGACGTCCACGAGATCGTCTGAGAGCGCGCGTGCGGCGAACCGCGCGCGGACGGCGATCCAGTCGGGAACCGCTGTCTCGGCGCCGCTGCGCAGAAGACGTTCGACCCTCGCGTCGCGATGGATGTTGTCGGGCATGGTGGTTAGACGGTCCGTGGCCGTTGTTTGTGAGGTTCCCGGGTCATTGAGCGTCGTGGAAGATGATCCCCAGTGCGGTGCGGGTTCCGGCGGTGACGGTCGAGACACCGTGTCGCAGTCCGACGCGGTGATAGCCGTTCTTGCCTCTGTGCGGGCGCTCGCGCGTCGGGAAGATCACAAACGCTCCGCGGGCGGGACGCAGCACGTGCGCGCGGCTCTGCGCGCGTGGGCGCTGCTCCATCAGCACGAACTCCCCGCCGGCGTAGTCCGTGTCGGGGTCTGAGAGCACGGTCAGGACCTGAAAGGGGAAGTACACGTCGCCGTAGAGATCCTGGTGCAGGGCATTCCAGTCACCCTCGTGATAGCGGAGCATCAGCGGTGTCGGTCGTATCTGCCCGGCCGCTTGACAGCGCGCCAGCAGCAGCTCGTGGGTCAACGGGAACGTCGGGTTCTCGCCTGAGAGCAGATCGGCCCAGCGGTTAGCGACCGGCGCGAGCCGCTCATAGAACGCGACGCGCGCGTCCTGGATGAGCTCGGGCAGCGGATGCGCGAAGTAGCGATAGCGGCCATCACCGAAGCGATGGCGCGCCATATCGACCGTGGAGCGAAACCCGTCACCATCGAACAGGTCCGCAAGCTCAACGCACTCGTCGGCGCGAAGGATCGGGTCGGTCACGGCGAACCCGTGCTCGTCGAGCTGGCGCATCAGCTGCGGCCAGTCGAGCTGGCCGATCCGGGCGGTAACGCTGTCAAGGGTTGTCTGGGTCATCGGCGAGATCCCTCCTGAGTCGGTTGAGTCCTTCAAACACGTTGCGCCGCGCGGCATCCGCCGTGGTGCCCATCGCTGCGGCGATATCGCCGTGGGACAAGTCGGCCAGGTAGCGCAGCGCGACCGCGTCGCGCTGCTTGGGCGGCAGCGCGGCAACCCGCGACCACACGTCGTTGGCCGGTTCAGGGTCATGCCACGCCGCGGCATGCTCCTCGAGCTGGTCCGTGGCCAGCGGGGCGCGCGCGAGGCTACGTGCGCTGTCGACGATCTTGCGCTGCGCGATCGAGAACAGCCAGCCGCCCACGGCCCGGGTGTCGCGCAGGTCGTTGTAGTGCCCAAGCGCCGCGAGCAGCGTCTCCTGAAAGGCCTCCTCGCCGCGATCCGGACCCAGCCTCGCAACGCAGAACCGCAGCAGCGCAGGACCGTGGCGCGCCAGGACGGACTCAAACGGCTCCAGAACGGAGAACGGGCAGTCGGTTCATCGGCACGGCGCGACGAGATGTCGTTCAAAGCGATGTTCACGTCACCCGAGTAGACGCACGGGCCACGCAAAACGTGAGACCGATCAGCGCCGGACTTCGGAATCAATTCCCGGCGCGGATTTAGGCCTTGCACCTCACGAATGGAGCCGACGAAGCGTCTCACCCCCAGATCACCGAAACCAGCGGACAGCGCCACCGGTCGGCCACGTCCACCAACGATCGGAGCCAATCATGAGCTGGACCATCGCCTGCTTCTGCGGGAATGTCTATACCGCGCCTCCCGACCGCTGCGACGCCTGCGGCAGCACCATCGAAGACGCTGCCCCGCGTCCGAAGGCGGGCGCCACCGACGTGCCCGCGCTCGCGGCGCGCCTGGTCACCGACGCCGATCTCCGGCCTCTACCAGCCCACAGCCTGCCGGCCTAGACGGCCGCCACTCTGACCATCGCGATGGCCGGGGTGGTCGCACTTCATCGAAGTTCGATCAACCATCCAATAAGTGAGGTAACGCATGTCCATCGAAGAGAACAAGGCAGTCGTCGGGCGCTGGTTCGCGGAATTCTGGGGCCCCGACTACAACCCAGCGGTCATCGACGAGCTGGCTTCGCCCGACATCCGCTTTGAATACTCGCTACACGCCCCCTGCCGTGGCCGCGATCAGGTACGCGAGTTCGCCGCGAAGTTCCGCGCCGCCTTCCCCGATCTCGCCTTCGGGGCGACCGCCGAACTGATCGCCGAAGGCGACTACGTCGTCGGGCAGTGGATCGGCGGCGGCACACAGACCGGCGATGCATTCGACGACATGCCGATCGGGTCGCTGCCCGCCGGCACCGGCAAGACGATGCGTTTCACCGGCACCACGGTGCTGAAGGTCGAGAACGGACTGATCACCGAAGAGATCGGCCTCGATGACGGCGTGACAGTGCTCCAGCAGCTCGGCCTGATCAAGCCGGCCTGACCCGCTCACGCGAAACACCCGCAACGCCGCCTCTCTACATGAGCAACAGTCGGCTCTGGCGCGACAAGTCAACGCGCCAGGGCCGACTCGCCCTGCGCACCGCCGCGCGCCCGTGGGAGGGGTAAAGCATCGACGGCTCTTGACCTAGGTAGCCGCGTTCTGCGGCTACCCTGCCACTTGGCCGGCGAGCCGAACCGCGTGTTAACGAAAGTAAACTTTGAACTACCTCGGGCCGAAGGAGCGTGAGGGAGTCGAGATTCAGGGGCTCGGGGCGGGTTGGTGATCGCGCTGTCCGCGGAGACGCTCGGCTGTTTAACACCGCGCTCTGCTCCGGGCCCGGTGTTGGCGAACAGGAGGTGCGCGGCCACGCGTGGGTCAAGACTCGCTTTCGTTCTCGCGGGGATCAGGCCCACGACATCGTGGCTGGTGTGTCCGCCAGCAGTCCGAGATGCCACCGTCCCGTTGGTTCGAGTTCTTCATCGAGACAAGCATTGACTTCTGGGATTGGGTGAGCGGCACGCGCGGGTATCAGACGAAGTCCGCGCAGTACTCGTGCAGGAACCTGGCGACGGGGTGCGGAGGCCGGCCGGTGATCGTCTGGAACGTGTCGGTCGTGTAGTCGTTCTCGCCGGCGAGGATCGCCCACTCGCGCGTGATGAGCAGCTCAGCCGTCCCCGCCGGGACCCCGGCGCCGATGAGACGCTCGCGGAACTGTCGCTCGGCCGCGACACGGAAGGTGACGGGCTCGCCGAGTTCCGCCGAAAGCAGCTCGAGCGCCTCCGGCCACGACATGGGAACGGGTCCTGTCAGGTCGTGGTGCGCGCCCCATAAAGCCGGGCCGGTGAGCACGCGCAGCCCGGCCTCGGCCGCGTCGCGATGGTCGATCAGGGCCATGCGGCCGCTGCCGGCGAGGCCGGTCCATGTGCGCGAGTCGCGCACTTCGCGCGCCGCGGCGAGCAGCGACGCCGAGAAGATCGCGGGGCGGATCGTCGAGTACGGCACTGCGGTCGAGGAGGCGAACTGATCGATGCTGTGGTGCGCTCGCTGGTTGATCCCGAGTGAGTTCGCCGAGGTGTTGAGCACCGATAGGCGGGTGACCTGCTCGATCGTGGAGATTCCGGCGGCGGCGTTGATCGCGATCCGCTGCAGGACGCCCTCGATCCCGATTGATCCCATCGCGATGAACACCGTGCGGATCCCGTCAAATGCCTCGGTAAGGTCGCGCGGGTCGTCCAGGCGCGTGGGACGGATGCGCAGCCCGTCGGGTGCGCCGAAGGCGCGGCGGGCTCTGTCGGGGTCGCGAACGAGCGCGGCGACCGCATCGCCGCGAGCGAGCATGCCGCGTACGATCTCGCTGCCGACGCGGCCGGTGGCGCCGATCACCGCGGTAGTCATCGTGTCTCCTCTCGGTAAAGCTCGATCAGTGGATCTCGCCAGATCCAGGCGCGCCGGGACGCGAGGAGCTGACTGGGCTCGCCCGAGGTGACCAACGCCGGTCGTGGTCGAGTGGTCTTTGAAGCCACCACTACCTCGTGCGCGAGTGCCCAAGCGGCGGCCGACGCCGCCGGTGCTCGAGCGGGCCGACGCCCGACGTGGCGGCGGGCCGCCGCCGAGCGGATCGTCGTCACTCGCTGAGGAAAACGTCGACGTCTCGGGCGAACTCGGCGTGGTGCTGGAACAGGAACCCGTGCGCCGCGTCGGGGTAGATCTTCACCTGCGCCTGTGGGATCAGGCCGGCGAGCAGGTAAGAGAAGTGCGGCAGGATCATCGGGTCGCTGTCGCCGTTGGCCACCAACACGGGCATGCCAATCGCGCCGACTCGCTGCAGCTGGCCGTGATCCGGGATGCCCCAGCCACACACCGCGTCGTATTGAGCCTGCCGGGTCTGCCAGGTCGTCTGCTTGTCGCGATCGTCACGCCGTGCGGTCAGCCGCCCCAGGGTCTCCACGCCCGCTTGCCGGCTCGCGGCGGAGCGCGTGAAGAACACGCCGAGGTACCCGTCGGGGTTGCGCGCGGGCTCGCCCACGGCTGCGATCACCTCGGGTGCCCAGCCGTGCATTCCGGCGGCGCCGCGCGGAGCTGCCGACGCGAGGACCAGGCGATGGACCACCGCCGGCCTGATCAGCGCGATCTCCTGCGCTACGAAGCTACCGATCGAGAAGCCGAGGAGGTCGACCGTGTCAAGCTCGAGAGCCCCGAAGAACGCGATGGCATCGCGCGCCATCTGCGCGATCGTGCTCGGCGTCGTGCCCGTCGATCCGCCGACCCCGGTGTTGTCGAACGTCACGACTCGCCGGTCGCGCGCCAGCGCGTCGATCAGCGCCGGATCCCAGTTGTCGAGGTTCCCGCGGAAGTGCTGGAGCAGCACAAGCGCCGGCGTCCCTTCGCCGACCTCGCGATACGCGTAGTCGACGCCGTTCGCCGCGCTGACCACTCGGTTGGGAGCCGCCAAGTACTCGCTCGTGGGAGATGACGTCGCGGTCATGTCAATCAAGCCTCGCCAGCGAGGAAGTGCTCGGCGTATGAGGTTCCGGCGAGCCTTTCGCGCAGCAGGCGGGAGAAGAACATCCCCGAGCTCAGCGGCCGGTAGTGGGCTGCGATGTGCTGCGTCTGTCCGTCCGCGTTGAAGGTGATCAGGTGGAGGCACCCGACCGGCCTACCGCGAACCTCCGCGGTGTAGTCCTCGATGAAGTCGTTGTCGCCCCAGGGCCCGGCGAAGTTGAAGTCCTGGCGGTCGTACAGCTCGCGGACGCCGCCGATCACGGCGCGAATGGCATCGGTACCCCGCAGAGCGCCGTCGAGCATCGACCCCTCCAGGGTGACGTCGCCGGCGAGCTTGTCCATCCATTCCGGGTAGTAGTCCGCGAACCTGCCGGCGGGATCGCCCCTTACCAGATAGGTCGGAACGCCCTCGGTCGCTTGGGTGTTGAGGATGTTGGTCATGGTCGTGAGGATCCCCTGCGGCGTAGGGGTGTCGCGCCCGTGAATACCCCGGGAGTGGACCCTGGGCCCTGCCCGTGTGTCATGGGCCCGCCCCGGGACGCAGGCGCCACGGCGCGGCGTCGAACTGCTGCCGGCGACGGGATCCTGGGTCGGGGCCCGGCTCAGCGGGAAGTGGGCCCTAGCGGCCGTCAGGCGACAAGGACGTCGGACTCGGCGGTCGGAAGCGCGCTCGCCAGCTGGCGGCGCGATGTGATCCCGAGCTTGATGAAGACGTGGTGCAGGTGCCACTCGACCGTACGTGGGCTGAGAAACAGGCGGCTGCCGATCTCGGGGTTGGAAAGCCCGTCGCGGGCGAGATGGGCGATCTGACTCTCCTGCGGAGTCAGATCATCACGCGTCTCCTGGCTTCGTGTGCGCACCTTCTCGCCCGTTGCCTGAAGCTCGTTGCGGGCGCGCTCGGCGAACGCCTCCATGCGCATCGACGCGAATTGGTCATGCGCGGCCCGGAGCTGCGCGCGTGCGTCGATCCGGCGACTCTCACGGCGGAGCCATTCGCCGTAGAGCAAGTGAGCGCGGGCAAGCTCTGCGCGGACCCGTGTGCCGCCAAGACGGGCGATCGCTTCGCGGAACCAGGTCTCAGCAGGGTCACCTTCGCTGAGCAGAGCCTCTGAACGGGCGGCGACCCCCAGTGCCGACGCGGTTCGGCTGGCGTTGGCCTTGCTCCTCAGACGATCAAGGGCGTCACGCGCGAGGTCAGTCCTTCCGGTTCGCGTGGCCGGCTCGACGAGCTCGCTCAGACCCCAGTTCTCAGCAACGACCTCCCGCTGCTCGCTCGCTGAGCAGGCCGCGAGGAGCGCCCCTTCCCAATCCCCGCAGCCATTGCAGAGAACCGCATGTGCGTAGTCACAGATGGCGACCCCGATGCCCTCCCCGCGAGCTCCGACCTCGCCGAGTGTCATCTCGATCAGCTGATGTGTCTCGCTCGACCTGCCCTGCCAGGCCCCGAGGATCAACGCCCCATATGGGGCGGAAACGATACCGGACGCATCCTGCACTGAATTGCTCTCGGCTACCGCCGAGGCGGCGGCGGAGACCTCGCCACTGAACACGAGGATCGGGGTTCGCGCGCTGAGTGCAAGTGCAAGCTCGGCGAGTGTTCCCGATTCGCGGGCAGTCTCGACGCTGTGCTGGGACAGGAGGTACGCGGACTCGTCGTCCCAGATCTCGAGGGCGATGACGCATCCCTGCCAAAGCCAGCGCAGGCGCTCCTCCTGCGAGACCTCATCGCCACATAGCCGCTGCACCGCCTCCCGGCAGGGCCGAACGGCAGCCTCATAATCCTCCGTGAGGGTCACCAATGCGTCCAGAAGTAGGTCGGCGGTAGCGGCTTCGCCGTCCGAGCGGCGCGGGGCGGCGCGGGCCGCCTGCGCGACGTCCGAGACCCCGACGCTCGTCGTTCAGCCGGGCCCCGAACAGCGCCGAGGAGAATGCGTCCACGTACGTTTCGCGGGCGAGCGAGAGATCCAGCGGCTCCAAGCGGCGAGCGGCTGATAACAGAAGGGGCGTCGCTTCGCTGCCTCGACTTGAGGCAAAGGCGAGCTGGGCACGGACAAGATCGATCCGTGCGCGTTGCAGCTCGTCGATCACGCCGGCCTCGGCCGTCGCCAGCAGACCGCGAACGTCTGTGAACGCGCCGGCCCCCAAGCTCGCCTGCGCAGCGGCCAGCGAGCGGTCGCAACGCTCGCGCCGGATCCTGCGAAAGCGCGGCGGCGCGCTTCAGGAAGGCGGCCGCCGCCGCGACTCCGCCGCGGGCCTGCGCACGGCCGGCGGAGCGTTCGAGTTCGGCCGCGACCGCCTCGTCAGGGCCCGACAGCGGCAAGCGAGCGATGCCACGCGCGTCGGTCCGGATCAGATTCCGGATCGCTCACCTCCGCCAGGGCTTGATGCACGCGATGTAGTTCCTCGACAGACGCCGCCCGGTACACGGCCGACCGCACCAGCGGATGGCGGAACAGAACCCGGGCACCGATCTCCAGCAGCCCCGCATTCGCCGCCGCCGTCAGTGCGGTCGCGTCGATCTCGAGGCTTCGTGCTGCGCGCCAGCAGCAGCGTGACGTCGCCGAGTGGGTCGGCTGCCGCCAGCAGGAGCAGCCGCTGTGTCGCCTCAGGCAGCTCTCCGACGCGCTGCACATAATGCGCCTCGAGGCGGCCCGCGAGATCGCGAGCCACAGGCAGCTCGTAGCCTCCTGCCAGCTCCGCGGCGCTCATGTGCCGCGGCAGCTCCAGCAGGGCGAGCGGATTGCCGCGCGTCTCAGCGACGATCCGCTTACGAACACGGTCGTCCAGACGGCCATGAACGGCGCCGCTGAGCAGAGCGCCGCCGTCTTCGTCGTCCAGCCCGACGAGCGTCACCTCGGGCAACTCGGCAAAGTCAAGCTCCGCGGTGGCCTCACGAATGGCGATGATGATCGCCACCGACTCCGCCAGCACCCGCCGCGCGACAAACCCCAAGACCTGCCTCGACGCGGCATCGAGCCATTGCGCGTCCTCGATGAGGCAGAGCACCGGCCGCTCCTCGGCCTCTGCCGACAGCAAACTGAGCACCGCCAGACTAACGAGAAACCGGTCCGGGACCTCTCCGGATGCGAGACCCAGGGCGACGCTCAGAGCATCCCGCTGCGGCCGCTGTAGAGGCTCGAGTCCAGCGAGCATCGGAGCGCACAGCTGATGGATCCCAGCGAACGCTAACTCCATCTCTGCCTGGACGCCCACCACCTCTGCGACGCGGAATCCCGCAGCCTGACGAGCCGCGTATCGCAGAAGCGCCGTCTTTCCGATGCCCGCGGCTCCCCGGAAGACGAGGACGCCGCTCTGCCCTCTGCGCGCCTCATCCAGCAAGCGATCGAGCATCTGACGCTCACGGGTCCGGCCCAGAAAACTAGGAGGCCGAGCGGCCATCTCGGCGCAGCCTAACCGAACGTCAGTGGGCCAGCGCGAAGTGTTCGTCTCTAGGTAGCCGCAGCTCTCGGAGCTTGGTCTGACAGGCTGAAGTAGCTCACCACCAGCACCGCGACCGAACACGCTGCGCATCGCCCAGTCAACCCTCACGGCTGGGAGGATGGGCCATGAGGCCGGGCGCGATCGATTCGCCGCGGCTACCCAGCAGGGCAGCAATGCACAAATCGGCTCAGAGCGGAAACCGGCCAAATAACCGCTACCGCTCAGGGAGCGGGTTGGTCTTTCCATTGATCCAGCATCGCCACCAGACCAGAAACGTCGCGCCCGGCGCCCTCCTGCGCGACGCCCGGCGCTGCCCGGTCGATCGTTATCTCGCGCTCACGTAACCGCTGAGCGAGCGCGGGCGTGAGCTGCCCGGCGCTGGAGATGCTGAAGATCGCCGAGCCAGGGTGGAGATGCCGCGATGCGTACTCATACACGACGGACGCGTCATGTGTCGTGGCATGGACGACGACATCGACCCCCGCAAACGCCGCGACAGTCTCCGTAAACACGCGCTCGACGTCGAGATCATCGGTGAGATCGGCGCGGATGGTAACCGCTGCGCCCCCGGCGGCGAGAACCTCATCAACCGTCGCTTCCGCTTTGACCCGATCGTCAAGGTAGACCACGGCTATGGCGTAGCCCCGGTTGGCGAGCGCACGTACGACCTCCCGGCCGTCCGAGCAAGATCCGCCGATAACGATGGCGACGGCCTGTCCGGTCGCCTCGGCCATGCCATCGGACGGGGTCGGAGGTGGAGAGGTCATCTGACGGGCGCGCTTCTGCGGGCCCACTCTGAGCGTCCGCATCCGACAGCTGGCGCGCGAGATCGGTTAGCAACGGACGTCCGAAGGACGGGGTGTGCGGGGTCGGGGGCGCTCCCGGGGTCGGTGTGGTTCTGAAAGTCGGAGATCGAGCTGGACGAGGCGCAGGGCGTCGGACGGGCGGGTCCACTGGCTCGCGGACGGCCGGTCGGCCCTCCCGCGGGGTATGTGCGTCGCTGATGCTTCTCCGAGGAGCAGTGGCCCCACGTGAGCGTGAGCCGTGGAACCGTGGCCTTGGGGCTCACGGCAATCGCCCCGGTGGTCGGCCAGGTCGTAACTGCCCAAAGCAGGCACCTGCAGTGATGTCCGGACACACTCTCGGGCTCAGTAGGTTCGTGTCCGCACGAGAGTCGCACGCGGCGACGCACGTAGCCCCCGTGGAAGCCCCTGGCACGTGCCCTGGGGTGTGGTCTGGTGGTCTCGTGAGCGCCGGTCGCCATGCAGCGGCGGCCAATGGGTGCCGGGCACGTAATGGATCCCCCGAGGCGGCCGTCCTGCTCTAGTGTTCGGCGTCATGGCTGCCCCGGGGGCGCCAGTGCTGCTGGGCCGAACAAGCGAGCGTGAGCTCCTCCACAGGATGCTCGCCCAGGGCCGCGGCGGGAAGAGTCCCGTCGTGGTGCTCCGCGGCCCGGCGGGGATCGGGAAGACAGCGCTCCTGCGATACGCCGCGCGGCAAGCATCTGGGTTCCGCATCGCAGAGGTGGTGGGCGTCCAGGCAGAGATGGAGTTAGCGTTCGCTGGCCTCCATCAGCTGTGCGCGCCGATGCTTGCCCATCTCGGCGCGCTTCCGTCGCCGCAGCGGAACGCGCTGAACGTGGTCCTGGGTGTCTCAGCTGGCGACAGACCAGATCGGTTTCTGGTCGCCTTGGCTGTGCTCAGCCTGTTGTCGGAGGTCGCCGCGGAGCGACCGCTGCTCTGCATCGTGGATGACGCGCAATGGCTGGATGCCGCGTCGAGGCAGGTTTTGGGGTTTGTCGCGCGACGGTTGCTGGCGGAGTCGGTGGCGATGGTCTTCGGCGTCCGCGAGCCGATTGCAGGGCACGCCCTCGACGGCCTGCCCGAATCGTCGCTCGAAGGCCTGCACGAGGTAGACGCACGCGCGTTGCTGGCCAGAGTCGTGCGCGGGCGGATTGACAACCGCGTCCGTGACCGGATCATCGCCGAAACCGGCGGCAATCCGCTGGCACTGCTGGAGCTGGCGCGCAGCATGAGCGCCCCGGGGCAAGCAGGAGGCTTTGTCGCTCCGGCAGCTGGAGATCTGCCCGGTCAGGTGGAGGAGGAGTACTTACAACACATCGGCGCGTTACCTGAGGCGACACAGCGACTCCTCCTGCTGGCGGCAGCCGACCCACTCGGGGACGCCACGCTCTTATGGCGGGCGGCCGAACGACTGTCCATCGACGCCACCGCACTGACCGCGGCGTCGGATGTGGGTCTGCTGGTGATCGACGACCGGGTCCGGTTTCGCCACCCGCTGGTGCGTTCGGCCGTGTACCGGGCGGCATCGGTCGAGGACCTACACCGCGTGCACGAAGCCCTTGCGCAGGCCAGCGAACCGGAGTCCGACGCGGACCGACGCGCGTGGCATCGCTCCCTTGCCGCCTCGGGCCCCGACGAGGAGGTCGCGGCCGAACTCGAGCGCTCCGCCGGCCGGGCGCAGGCCCGCGGCGGGGTGACGGCAGCGGCCGCGTTCCTGCAACGCGCTGCCGCGCTTTCGCAGGATTCCGGGCGTGCTGCCGAGCGGGCGTTGGCCGCGGCACTCGCAAGCCTTCAGACGGGTGCCTTCGAGACGGCACTCGGGCTCGTGGCGACCGCCGAGGCCTACCCGCTGGACGGCTTCCAGAGAGCACGAGGGGACCTCCTCCGCGCCCACGTGGCCTTCGCCTCGAGCTACGGCAACGATGCCGGGGCATTGCTCCTACAGGCAGCGAGGCGGCTCGCGCCGTTCGACCTAGATCTCGCGCGCAAGACCTACCTCAGGGCCTGGGGTGCTGCTACCGCCGCGGGGTCTCTCGGGGGAGGAGCCGATGTCCTTTCCGAAATCTGTCACGCCAGCCGAGCCCTCCCTTCACCAGCGGAAGCTCCGGATCCCCTCGATCTGCTGCTCGACGGTCTCGCGCTGATGACCACCGACGGGCGGGTCGCGGCAACTCCGATCCTGCAGCGCGCGGCGCGAGCGATCGCCGAGATGCCCGTGGAGAACGTCCTACGCTGGGGCGCGCTCGCCGTGACCGCCGCCATCGTGGTCTGGGACTCCGAGCTCTTCAGTGCGATCGCTGAACGGCAGGCCGAGATCGTCCGCGACGCCGGTGCACTTGCGGAGCTGCCGCTTCACCTCTCCACGCTGGCCGTTGAGAAGGCGTGGGCCGGTGACTTTGCGAGCGCCGAATTGCTCATCGCGGAGAGTGACAGCGTGGCCGGCGCGACCGGTAGCCAGGTCCTGACCCACGCGGCGCTGAGGCTCCGGGCACTGCAAGGGAACGAAGCAGAGGCGTCCGCATTGATTGAGACGACGATCAAGCAGGCCAAGGCCAGAGGTCAGGGGGACGGGGAAGCGGTCAGGATGGCGTACTGGGCGGCTGCGGTCTTGTACAACGGCCTCGCCCGCTACGACGACGCGGTCTCGGCAGCTCGCCACGTAATCGCGAATGCCATCGGTCCGTGGACCTCCGTGTGGGTGCTTCCCGAGCTCGTCGAGGCGGCCGCGGGCGTTGAAGACACGGCAACCGCACGGGATGCGATCGAGCGGCTGGCGGAGACGACACAGCCCTCCGGCACCGACTTCGCGCTTGGCATCGAGGCCCGCTGCCGGGCGCTAGTGAGCGACGGGGGCGCGGCCGACGAGCTACATCGCGAAGCGGTCGAGCGGCTGGGCCGGACCCGGCTACGGCCGGAGCGCGCCCGCGCGCACCTGCTCTACGGTGAGTGGCTGACCCGTGAGGGCCGGCGCGTTGAGGCGAGCGGCCAGCTGCATATGGCGCACGACATGCTCGCTGCGATTGGCATGGAGGCGTTCGCCGAGCGGGCTCGTCGCGAGCTGATCAAGTCGGGGGGGAAGGTCCGCAAGAGCGCCCCTGCGGTGCGCAACGAGCTCTCGCCGCACGAGACACAAATCGCGCTCCTGGCGCGCGACGGCCTCACCAACGTAGAGATCGGGGCTCGGCTGTTCCTCAGCCCGCGCACCGTCGAGTGGCACCTACACAGCATCTTCGCCAAGCTCGGTATCAACTCGCGCAAGGCGCTGTCCGGCGCGCTGCCGAAGTCCGAGACATAACCGCGGGCACCAGCAGCCGCGCGAGCTGACAGGCGAGCGAGCGCAATGAGCGCCGGCGTATGGCGGGCGGAAGGGGGCGCGACGCCAGAGCCCGCCGCTTGGATCCGGACGAAGCAGTGGCTTTCGCAGGCATGCTCACTTAGTCGATGCCTGCGGTCCCTGGTCGCGATTCGCTCGGCGCCATCCGTGCTCCGCCCGCGGCCGAGTGGGGCGTGGCTAGCGCCCCTCGCTGTGAGCACGCCAGTCTGTCCAATGCCGAGCGGTCAAAGCGGTGTGTCTGTGACCAGTGATCGTCGCGCTCGCCGGTTCGGGCCCGGGCGGCGGGTCGCCGACTTGCCCGAGCGGCCGCGCCGCTCGTGGCACTCGTGGCCGTCACGGTCGGCCGGGCCCGTGGCTTTGTCGCCGGGGTTCCCGCATGGGACGCCCGGGCGCGAACAGGCGCAGGAATCGCGGCCAGATCACGAATCCCTGAGTCCGACACGTTGAATCCGCGCCCTCCTTAGCACGACCCGGGGTGTCGACCCGGGGTCCTCACGGGGGCGACGGGCGAGGCTGGGTGCCACCGTCGCCTGCTGTCAGCCACCGAGAAGCAGAAGGGCCAGAATCATGAACGCACCTCAGGTACGGCGCAGCTCAAGGGCCGCCATCTCATTCTGTGCAGCGCTAGCCGCCCTCAGCCTGGCGGTAGTCGGCGCCATGATCATCAGCACGGGCGCGGTCGCGGCCCAGCGATCCGGCGGCGGCCCGCTCGTGGCCATCAAGGGTGGAAGAGTTCGCGGCGCGGCCGTCCCCGCTGGCTACGAGTTCCTCGGTCTGCCCTACGCCGCTGCCCCGACCGGGGACCTGCGCTGGCGGCGCCCGCAGCCTCCGACCGGCTGGGATGGCGTTCGCGATGCGACGCGGTTCGCGCCGAGCTGCCCGCAGCCGTCGAGCCCGTTCGCGCCTCCCGCCCCCTTCTCAGAGGACTGCCTGTATCTCAACGTCTACACGCCGACGCTTCGCCGCCACGCTGACCGGCCGGTGCTGGTGTGGATCCACGGCGGTGGGTTCACCGAGGATGGCGCCCGCAACTACGACGGCTCAAAGCTCGCCGCGGACGGCACCGTCGTGGTCACGATCAACTACCGTCTCGGCGCGCTCGGGTTCCTGGCCCATCCAGCGCTCGCCCGACGGCCTGACGGTCCAGCCGGCAACTACGGGCTGATGGACCAGCAGGCGGCGCTGCGCTGGGTTCGGCGCAACATCGCACGGCTGGGAGGCGATCCGCATAACGTGACGATCGCGGGCCAGTCCGCCGGTGGCGTGGCGGTGCTCGCCCAGCTCGTCTCACACGGTGCCCGCGGGCTCTTTGAGCGGGCGATTGTGCAGAGCGGCGCGTTCGCGCTGACCCAGCAGCCGCTGGCTGATGCTGAGGCCGCGGGCGAGGCGTTCGCAGCCACGGCGGGCTGTCCGGACCAGACCGCGGAATGCCTGCGCCACCTGCCTGTCTCAGCACTCATCACCCCCGGCGCCGCGATCCCGGGCGTCATCGACGGCAAGGTCCTGACGGAGTCGATCGGGACCGCGCTGGCCGCCGGGCGGTTCGCACGCGTGCCGATCCTCAACGGCATCAACCACGACGAGGAATTCATCTTCACCGCCGGCCTCCACGTGGCCGTGAGTGGCGGGAGGTTCGTGCTGGTGCCCACTGAGCCGGTCACTCCGGAGAGCTACCAGCCGGACATCGCCGCAGTGCTCGGGGTGTCGTCCGATCGCGCGGCGGCGATCGCGGCCGAGTACCCGCTGGGGGCGTACCCGGCGCCGGATGTGGCGTTCAGCACCCTGGTGTCAGACGCGAACTTCGCGTGCCCGGCGCTGCAGGTGGACCGCTGGACATCGGAGCGCGTGCCGACCTTCGGCTATCAGTTCAACGACGACAACGCCCCCCAGCGTCTGACAAAGCCCGGCGCGCTGCCCCTGATTGCGACGCACTCGTCGGAAATCCAGTACCTGTTCGACCAGCCGAACACGCCCTTCCCGGGGACGCTCAACCCCGACCAGCAGGCGCTCGCCGCGAGCATGCGGACGGCCTGGGCGAGCTTCGCGGCCACCGGAAGCCCGTCGACAGCAGCGCTGGGCTGGCCGTCGGTCGGCGACGTTGCGTCCGTGATGTCGCTCGGGCCGCCACAGCCACAGGTCCAGACCGACTTCTCCGATATCCACCATTGCGCGTTCTGGGGTGTGGGCGCGGAGGGACAGGACGACCAGGGAAAGTGAGCAGGGTGTCACGGACGCGACGCAACTCAATACGCGGGAGTCTCTCCCGCGACAACGACCTCAGGAGATGACGACGATGAGCACACAAGAACAACACTCGACCCAGACCCGCACCCACGACGGATTCAGTAATGACCCCGCGCCACTGCCAGACGTCGGGACCGAGCTTCGGGAAGGCTACGCCGAGGTCGGCGATGTGACACTGCATTACGTTGAGGCCGGCGATGGGCCACTGATCGTTCTGCTGCACGGCTTCCCGGAGTTCTGGTTCAGCTGGCGGCGGCAGATCGCGCCACTCGCGGCAGCGGGCTTCCGCGTCGTCGCGCCCGACACTGCGGGGCTACAACCTGTCGTCCAAGCCGGAGGCGTCGACCCCTACGACGCCGAGCTAGCTGGCCGCCGACGTCCGCGGTCTCATCCAGGAGCGGGGCGCCGAGTCCGCACACGCTGGTCGGCCACGACTGGGGTGGGACCGCCGCCTGGACGCTCGCGATGAACCACCCCGAGGTCGTTGACCGACTCGCCATCCTCAACGCGGCACACCCGCGAAAGCTCAACGAGGGGCTGCGCCATCCCAGCCAGCTGAAGCGGTCCTGGTACTTCTTCTACTTCGCGCTTCCGGGATTGCCCGAGCACGCACGCCCAGGCCGACGACTGGCACTTCTTCCGGCACTTCCTAGCACGACGCGCAAACCCCGTACACGCCCGAGGAGATCGAGCGCTACATCGAGGCGTGGTCGCAGCCGGGGGCCGCGACGGCGATGATCAACTACTACCGCGCGCGGTGCGGCAGTCGTCAGGCGCAGATCCGTCCCGTCACGGCGCCGACCCTCGTCATCTGGGGCGAGCGCGACTCGCTACCTCGGCACCGACCTCGCCGAGCCCCACCAAGACGACGTGCCCAACCTCGACCGCGTCGAGCGGCTACCCGACGCGTCGCACTGGGTCCACCACGACGAGGCAGAGCAGGTCAACCGGCTGCTCGTCGAGTTCTTCGCGCCCGGACGCGTAACCGACCCTAGCCGCCGGCGGCGAAGCCCACACACACCTAAGACCCAGGAGCGGTCATGTCACATCCGATTGCATCCAACTCTCCGACCGTCGTGCTGGTGCACGGAGCGTTCGCAGACGGCTCAAGCTGGAACGGGGTGATCGAGCGGCTACAGGCCAGAGGTGTGCAGGTCACCGCTCCGGCGAACCCGCTGCGCGGCATCTCGGTCGACTCCGCATACACCGCGAGCGTGTTCGAACAGACACCCGGACCGGTGCTCGCCGTCGGCCACTCCTACGGGGGCGCCGTCATCACCAACGCCGCCGCACGGGTCGACAACGTCGTGGGTCTGGTCTACGTCGCCGCGTTCGCCCCGGATGAGGGGGAGCGTCTGGGCGACGCCACGGCGACCTCGAAGGACGCCGTGCTGAGCAGCGCGCTGGTTCCGCGTTCCTACCCGTCGGCCGACGACGGCGAGCCACTGGTGGAATTCATGATCGATCCCGCCCGTGTCCACGATGTGTTCGCGGCCGACCTCCCGGAGGATCTGGCCGCACTGGCCGGTGCCACACAACGCCCGGTCGCCGAGCTGGCGTTCTCCGAGCCTTCCGGAGCGCCGGCTTGGAAGGATCTGCCCGCGTGGGCCGTTGTCGCCCTGTCCGACAAGGCGGCGGGCACCGACGTCGTCCGATCGATGGCCGAACGGGCAGGCGCGACGATCACCGAAGTCGAGGGCTCGCACGTGATCATGATCTCCCAGCCCGACGCGGTTACCGAGGTGATCATGAACGCGCTCGCCGCGGTCGAGGCTCCGGCTCCCGTCGGCTAGGACTCGCACGACACCGCAACGAGATGCAGAGATACGAGGAGACAGAACATGACTGTGACCACTGACAACCCAACAACCGCCACCGCGATTCGCCCCTTCCACATCGACATTCCCGACGAGAAGCTCGACGATCTGCGCCGGCGAATTGCTGCGACGCGCTGGCCAAGCAAGGAGCTCGTTGCCGACCGCTCTCAGGGCGTCCAGCTCACGGCTCTGCAGGCCCTCTGTCGTTACTGGCTGGACGAGTACGACTTCGGGCGCGTCGCGGAGCGGCTGAACGCGCTGCCGCAGTTCGTCACCGAGATCGACGGCGTGGACGTCCACTTCGTCCACGTCCGCTCGGCGCACGAGAGCGCGCTGCCGCTGATCATGACTCACGGCTGGCCGGGCTCGGTGATCGAGATGCTCGACACCGTCGGCCCGCTCACCGACCCGACCGAGCATGGCGGCCAGCCGGAGGACGCGTTCGACCTCGTGCTGCCGTCCGCTGCCCGGTTACGGCTTCTCCGCCGAGCCGGCCGAGCTCGGCTGGGACCTGTTCCGGACCGCACGGGCCTGGGCCGAGCTGATGCGCCGTCTCGGCTATACCAGCTATGTCGCCCAGGGCGGCGACGTGGGCGCCGGCGTCGCCGACGCGATGAGCCGCCAGGCGCCCGAGGGCCTGATCGGCGTCCACACGAACCTGCTCGTGCCTGCGCTGAACAACCCCGCGGCCCTGCCGGCGGACACCGAGCAGGAAAAGGCGGCGCTCGCCGCGATCAAGACGTTCGGGACGAGCGGCAACGGATACTTCGTGGAGCAGTCCACCAGGCCCCAGACGATCGGCTACGCGCTGCTGGACTCCCCCGTCGCACTCGCGGCGTGGATGGTGGACCACGACACCGACGCCTACTACAAGATCGCGGGCGCCTTCACCGACGACAAGCCGTCGGGCAACCTCACCCGCGACCACATCCTCGACAACGTCACGACCTACTGGCTGACCGGCACCGGCGCTTCGGCAGCGCGGTCGTACTGGGAGGCCTACGGGCCAGACGCGCCTGCTGCCGGCCAGAAGCCTCTGCCGGCGTCGTCGATCCCGTTCGGCTTCACGACGTTCCCGGGCGAGATCTGGCGGACGCCGCGCAGCTGGGTCGAGGCGTCGTACCCGAACGTCGTCTACTTCAACGAGGTCGACAAGGGTGGCCACTTCGCCGCGTGGGAGGAGCCCGAGCTCTTCAGCAAGGAGATGCGTGCGGCGTTTAGATCGCTGCGCTAGGTAGCCGTGGGCGAGGCATACGCGATCAGCGAAGGGAAGACCCGTGGCACTCACACAAGCGAACAGCGAGTCAGCCGTCACCCCGTTGGGCCCTGTCAGGCAGATCCAGGCCGGCGTGCTCGACGTCGGGTACGTCGACGCCGGCCCAGCTGATGGCCCCGCCGTCGTCCTGCTGCACGGTTGGCCGTACGACATCCACAGCTACGAGGAGGTGACGCCCCGGCTGGCCGCGGCGGGCTACCGGGTGATCGTTCCCTACCTGCGGGGGTACGGGACGACGCGATTTTTGTCCGAGACGACGGTCCGCAACGGGGAGCAGGCAGTGCTCGCGCTCGACGCGGTCGCCTTGATGGACGCCCTCGGGATCGAGACGGCCATCGTCGCCGGCTTTGACTGGGGCGCGCGCACCGCCGACATCGTCGCCGCGCTCTGGCCCGAACGCGTCAGCGGCTTGGTGTCGGTGAGCGGCTACCTGATCGGCAGCCAGGAAGCCGGCAAGCTGCCGTTGGCGCCCGAGGCCGAGCTTCAGTGGTGGTACCAGTACTACTTTGCCACCGAGCGGGGCCGGGCCGGCTATGACAAATACCGCCGCGAGTTCGCAAAGCTGATCTGGCGGACCGCGTCTCCGAAGTGGAACTTCGACGACGCGACGTTCGATCGCAGCGCAGCGTCCTTCGACAACCCGGATCACGTCGCGATCGTGATCGCACAACTATCGCTGGCGGCTCGGGGCTGGCGGAAGGCGAGCCTGAATACCTCGACCTGGAGAAGCGGCTCGCGGAAGGGCCGGTCATCACCGTGCCCACCATCACGCTCGAGGGTGACGCCAACGGCGCGCCCCATCCGGAACCGAGCGCCTACGCGGCGAAGTTCGCAGGGCCGTATTCGCACCGGACGATCGAGGGCGGAGTCGGGCACAACCTCCCGCAGGAGGCCCCCGAGGCGTTCGCCGATGCCATCCGCGACGTCGCGACGGGTGACCGTGGCGTGTTCCAAAACAGGAGCACGAGACCAGCCCACCGACGCCCAGTGGGGGCCCGGGGAGCCCGTCGGGCCGACTTGATCGCCGGTTCTGGCACCAACCCGGAAGGAGAGAGCTGATGGCGAGCTTTGACTACGACATCGTGATCATCGGCTCGGGGTTCGGTGGGAGCGTCGCGGCGCTGCGTGCCGCCGAGAAGGGCTACCGGGTCGGCGTCATGGAATCCGGCCCGCGCTGGAAAGACGAAGACATCCCGAAGACCCAGTGGGACCTCGCGCACTTCGTCTGGTTCCCCGCCGCGGAGCTCTACGGAGTCCAGAGGCTCGAGTACCTCGATGACGTCCTCGTCCTCTCGGGCGCAGGCGTCGGCGGCGGCTCGCATGTGTATGCCAGCACGATGTACGTCCCACCGAAGCAGTTCTTCGACGCGCCGGAGTGGGCCGGCATCACCGATTGGGGCGACGAGCTGGCGCCGTACTTCGACCAGGCCGCGCGGATGTTCGGCGTCGTCCGCTACCCGTACATGCCCACGGACGTCGACCGGGCCATCAAGCAGGTCGCCAACGACATCGGCAGAGGCGAGACCCACAACAAGGCCCCACTGGCCGTCTACTTCGGCACGCCCGGCGTCGACGCTGACGATCCGTATTTCGGCGGGGTCGGGCCACGGCGCACCGGCTGCATCTCCTGCGGCAACTGCAACAACGGCTGCGGCCAAAACGCGAAGAACAAGCTGACGACGAACTACCTCTACCTGGCCGAAAAGCTGGGCGTGCAGGTTCACGACATGCATGAGGTGTTCGACCTGGTGGCGCTCGAGGGAGGCGGGTTCGAGGTGCACGCTCGGCACCCCGGCTGGGCGCAACGCGCCGGGCACCTGCACCACCACACATACACCGCCGAGCAGGTGATCGTGGCCGCCCACGCCTACGGGTCAGCCAAGCTGCTGCATCACATGCAGCACAAGGGACGCCTCACCGGCCTGTCGAGCGAGCTCGGCAAACGAGCGCGAACCAACTCCGAACAGCTTCTCTACATCACCCAGACCCACGCGGAGTGGGAGCGCGACCCGGAGAAGATCCACATCATGCCCGGGTCGGTCACGATCACCTCGGGCACCTGGCCGGATCCGGTGACGAGCATCGAACCGACCTACTGGGGGCTCGGAAGCAACGTGTTCGCCTTCCTCGGGACCTACCATCAGCACGGCGAGCAGAAGCATTCCTTCGAATCCTGGCTCAAGGAGATCCTCAAGCACCCGAGCGAGGAGATCCTGCCCGCCGACCCGCGCCACTGGTCCGAGCGCTCCTTCGTTGCGCTCTGCTCGCAGACGACCGACACCTCGATCGAGCTGTACTGGCACGACGGCCTGCTCCACAGCAAGCCATCCGGAACGCCGCCCTCGGTGCACGTCCCGGCGATCGAGGACTTCGTCGACCGGGTGGCGACGAAGCTGGGAGCCCACGAGGCGGCGCTGGCGACCGAGGTCATCAACCGCAACGCCTCCGCCCATTTCGTCGGCGGGATCCCGATCGGCGAAAGCAGCGACACCGGCGCGGTCGACCCCTACCTACGGATGTTCGGCCAGCCGGGCCTCCATGTCATGGACGGGAGCGTGATGCCCGCCAATCCCGGAGTGAACCCGTCGCTCTCGATCACGGCCCTCGCCGAACGCGCACTCTCGCTGTGGCCGAACAAGGGCGACGAGGACACTCGGCCACCCCTGGGCTCCGGCTACGAACGCATCGACCCGATCCGGCCGCACCGGCCGTTCGTGCCGGCAGGCGCACCCGGCGAGCTGCGGCTCGACGCCACCAAGGAAGAAGTCATTCCCACATATCCCTACTGAGCCAGCCGGACGAAGGAGAAGACGATGAAAACCGAGCTCGCAGCCGAGGCCCTCCGGACCGTGGGTCGCGGTGACGCGATTCCCAACGACTTTGTCGTTCCCTACTACCTCGACGACCTCAAGCGACGGATCTCAGTCGCGCGAGTCGCGGACCGCCTCTACGCGTTCGATGATCTCTGCACCTGCGCCGACCGGTCATGCCCGCTATCTGGAGGACTGCTGACAGGCACGACGCTGATGTGCCAGTGCCACGGCTCCCGGTTCGACATCAGCACCGGCGCAGTCATCAACGGGCCGGCGACCGACCCACTCAATACCTACGAGGTGCAAGAGGTCGACGGCAGCATTCAGATCCGAGCCTGAGCGAGATGAGCACCGCACCGCCCTCCGAGACCGAGACACTCGGAAATCACGCCCCCGCTGAACGAGCCGCCAAGGGCCCGATCGCGAGGACCGCACCCACGCCGAAGGCGATCGCGCTCGTGCTCGTGCCCGCGCTGGTGCTGATGCTCGCGTTCGCGTTCTTCTACGTCGGCGGCTTCCACGAGCCTACGCCACACCACGTGCCGCTGGCGGTCGTCGGGCCGCCCGCCGTTGCGGCAAAGCTCAGCCGCCTGCCCGGTGCCCCGCTCGATGCGCGCCAGGCCTCGTCCCGCGCCGATGCGCTGGCGCAGATCGACGATCGCGAGGTCTACGGCGCCTACGAGGCGGCCAAGAACCGCCTGTTCGTTGCGTCGGCCGCCAACCGCGCGACCGCCATCGCGCTGGAAGAGACATTCGACCGCGTCGCCGCTGCGCAGGGCCGACCGGCCGTCCGCGTCACCGACGTCAAGCCGCTGCCTCCTGCCGATCCCAACGGCACAGCAGCGTTCTACGCGGTGATCGCCTGGGTATTCGGCGGCTACATCGGCGCGACCCTGATCGGACTGATCGGAAGCCCACGCAGCAGCAGCAGGCGCCGCGCGGCAGCACGGCTCGGGGCGCTCGCGGGATTTGCCATCGTCGCCGCGATTCTCAGCGTGGTCATGCTGCGAGCCAGCTTTGACGTGTTCTCCGGTCACGTGGCCGCCCTGTGTGCGATCGGAGCACTGACCATTTTTGCCAGCGGCGCGGCCACAGCAGGTATCCAGGCCGCGGCCGGACCGGCGGGGACCAGCCTGGTGATTCTTGTTTTTGTGATCCTCGGCAATTCCGCATCAGGTGGACCGTTCGCACGGCCATTGCTCCCTGGCGTATGGAGGACGATCGGCGGCGTGTTACCGCCGGGCGCGAGTGTCGACCTGACGCGGTCGGCCCTCTTCTTCACCGGTGCCCAGGTCGCGGGCCCGATTCTCGTGTTGGTGGGCTGGGCCGCCCTCGGTACGTTGCTCGCGCTCGCGCTGGGCGGCCGCATCATGAACCCGGTCGACACCGAGGCAGCTGCCGCCGCAGGAGCAGCGGTATGAGCCTTCGGTTTCCTCGGGGCGCCAACGGCCCGGCGACCAATGAGATGACCGACCACCGCCCTTCAGGGCGGCGCGGTTCTCACTACTGCCACGCACATCGAGATTTAGAGGAGTCGCCATGAACCTCTCGCTGACCGCATCGATCAACCCCGAGTTCCGGATGATCGACGGCGTGAAGATCCGGTATGCCGACAGCGGCGGCTCGCAGGATCCGATCGTCGTGCTCACCAGTCCCTGGCCGGAGAGCGTGTACGCGTTCGCGCTGATGTGGGCGACGCTGTCAGCCCACGCCCGCCTGTTCGCGGTCGATCTGCCGGGGTTCGGCGCATCCGAACGCCGCGATGACCTCCTCTCTCCGCGAGCGATGGGCGAGTTCGTGGCCCAGCTCATCGTCGAGGCCGATCTCGGCCGGCCGCACATCGTCGCGCCGGACGTGGGAACCTCGGCCGCCCTGTTCGCAGCGGCGGCACATCCGGAGCGGATCGCGAGCGTGATCGTGGGGACCGGGGGGGCGGCGGTTCCGCTCCAGCTCGGCGAGCCGCTCCGGTCATGGGTGCTCGATCCCGACCTCGATAAGTACCGCCGGATGGATCCGCGCGCGATCGTCAACGCGTCGCTGGACAAGGTCGCGGGCGGAGTCGCTGACTATGTCCGGACCGATTACCTCGCCTGCTATGACGGCGACCGTTTCGTCGAGTCGATGCGCTATGTCCGCAGGTACCCCGAGGAGCTGCCCGAGCTTGCCAAGTTGCTGCCGCAGATCGCCCTGCCGGTCACGATCATCAACGGCCGCGACGACCCGGTTGTCCCGGTCGCCAACGCCGAGTTCCTGGACGAGCGGCTGCCAAACAGCCGTGTCGTGCTGATCGACGCCGGCCACTTCGTGTGGGAAGAGGCGCCGCGGGAGTACGCCGGAATCATCCTCGACTCGGTCACGGGCAAAGGGTCATGACCGAGCGCACGTTCCGTCCTCCCGGGAGGTCTCGGCACCCGGTGGAACGTAAGTGGTGGACGCTGCTCGCAGGTTGCATCGCGATCTTCATGCTGCTGCTCGACGTGACGATCGTCAACGTCGCGCTGCCGTCGATCGAGCGCAGCCTCGGCGCTGACTTCAGCGATCTGCAGTGGGTGATCGATGCCTACGCGCTGACTCTCGCGGGGGTGCTGCTGGCGGCGGGGTCGCTGGCCGATAAGGTCGGCCGCAGGCTCGTCTTCACGCTCGGGCTGGCGATCTTCACGGCTTCGTCGCTGGCCTGCGGGCTGGCTTCCGACCCGCTCTTCCTGGAGGTCTCGCGCGCGGCGCAGGGGATCGGCGGGGCAATGATGTTCGGCACTTCGCTGGCGCTCATCGCGCAGGAATTCCAGGGTCGCGAGCGCGGGACCGCGCTCGGCATCTGGGGCGCGACCACGGCCGTGGCGGTCTCGACCGGGCCGCTGGTAGGCGGCGCGCTCGTGGACGCGTTGTCGTGGCGCTGGATCTTCTTCGTGAACGTGCCGATCGGCCTTGCCGCGCTCGTGGTCGCGCGGCTGCGGTTGCGCGAGTCGCGCGACCTGGCCGCCTCGAGCGTCGACATGCGTGGCGTGGCGCTGCTGTGCCCCGCGCTGTTCCTGCTGGTCTACGCGCTGATCCGCGGCAACGAGGAGGGCTGGGGGAGCGCTCTTATCATCAGCTGCTTCGCGGCCTCCGCACTGCTGTTCCTGCTGTTCGTGGTGGTGGAGCGCCGTGCCGCTGACCCGCTGCTTGACCTCTCGCTGTTTCGCAAGCCGGCCTTCACGGGCGTCACGATCGCCGCCTTCGCGCTGTCGGCGTCGATCTTCTCGATGTTTCTCTACATCACGCTGTTCTTCCAAAACGTGCTGGGCTACTCGCCGTTCCAGGCCGGCCTCCGATCGCTGCCGATCACCATGCCTATTCTCCTCGTCTCGCCGCTAAGCGGCCGGCTGACCGCACGCGTGCCGGTCCGGCTGCTGCTCGGGACGGGGCTCGCATTTGTGACGGTCGGACTGCTGCTGATGGGCAACCTGTCTGACTCATCGGGGTGGACCGCGCTGCTGCCCGGGCAGATCCTGGCCGGCATCGGGATAGGCCTGGCCACCCCCGCGCTGGCCTCGACCGCCGTCGGCGTAGTCCGCCCGCAGCTGAGCGGCATGGCGTCGGGCACGAGCAACACGGCTCGCCAGCTCGGCCTCGCCACCGGGATCGCCGGCCTCGGCTCGATCTTCCAATCGAAGATCGAGTCGACGCTCACCCCGCTGGTCCCCGACACGCCCGCGTCGTCGCACGTCCACGAGCTCGCGCGAGCGGTGGCATCGGGCGGGACCGGGCGCGCCCTGCAGGCGGTGCCGCCCGCCGACCACGACAAGGTGGCGAACGCCGCGCACCACGCGTTCGTGACCGGCTTCAACACGATCGCGCTGGTGACCGTCGCCGTCGCGGCCGTAGGCGCCGTGGCGGGGTATGCGCTGGTGCGCTCGCGCGACTTCGTGGGCGGCCCGGCGGCGGCTCCGCCGGAGGCTGACCCGGCGGCGGTTCCGCCGGAGCCGGCGCGGGCGTAGGAGCGCCGACGGTGTACGGCTCCATCATCCTCGAGTCGATACTGACCGAGAGCACGCCGGCTTCCCGCGGCGTCATAACACTCAGCCTTCGGCCGCGCTCGGACACCGAAGTAACAAGGCCCTCAAGACACGGGCTGCACATAAACGCCTGAAGCGGCAGCGCCAGTCAGTCGCGCTGGGCAGCGAGTGCTCGGTCACGAGAGACCTCCTCTGCGGGTGCCACGAGCATCTCGGCCGTGACGCCGACCTCGCTGCCTTGCGCGGACTGCAGGGCACCCCGGCGCCTGGGATCGGACCGCCATCAACCGGTGTCGGACGCGGCGGTGCTCCTGGCGACGAGCAGGGCGGGCGCCGTCATCGGGTCGAGACCTGGATTCGTCGTCGCAGCTGACACCCGTCGGCGGTGTGCTCCACACACGAGCCGGCGGAGGCCTACCTAGGCTCTCATGGACGCGGACCAGCGAGGTGCTGCGCGCGCAGGAACTGGCCAGCGCTGGTCAGGGCGGCGTTGCCTTCGTCGAGCATCGCGGCGAATCCCT
>CAVYMP010000006.1:0-276921 GCA_963769565.1 uncultured Solirubrobacteraceae bacterium | reverse complement strand
GCCGCTCGCCTATTTGTGCGCCCGGGAACTGCTTGACCGGCGAGCCGGGCTGATCGCCGCCGCCCTGGTGACCGTCAATCCGTTCATGATCTGGTACTCGCAGGAGGCCCGCTGCTACGCGCTCCTGGCGGCCCTCGGCGGCGCATCCTTTTTGTGGTTCCTGCGAGCCCGTCGCGATCCGTCGCGCCGCAATCTCGCATGGTGGACCGGCTTCTCGGCCCTGGCGTTGATGACCCACTTCTTCGCCGTGTTCGCGATCGCGCCCGAGGCATTGTGGTTGCTGTGGGCGGGGCGCTCGGGGGCGAGCAGGCTCGCGGTGGGCATCGTGGCTGCGGTCCAAGTGGCGTTGCTCCCGTTGACGATCATCGATGCATCGCCCTCCCGGGGTGTCGGCTGGATCGGACGGATCTCGCGCCTACACCGCATCGGCCAGGCGGTGATCGAATGGGGCGCCAGCAATCTCGACCGTCGCACGACCACGATCGGAGGGCTGGCCGCCGGTGCGGCCGTGGCGCTGGTCATCGTGATCCTGCTTTGGCTGGGGGGCGACCGGCGCACCCGGCGCGCCGCGGGGGTGCCGGCAGCCGTGGCCGGATTCGTGTTTCTGGCCCCGCTCGCGCTCGGGCTGATCGGTGAGGACTACTTCATCTCGCGCAACGTGATCCCCGCTTTCGTGCCGGTGGTCGTCCTGATCGCCGCCGCATGCAACGCGCCACGGGCCCGCCGAACGGGCGGCACCCTGGCGGTCGTGCTGCTAGCCGTCTTCTGCTTCGCCTCGATCGACGTGCAGACCCACCCGTATCTCCAGCGTCCGCGCTGGCGCGACGTCGCCCGGTCGCTGGGTTCCGGCAGGCTTCCGCGGGCGATCCTCGCCGCTGACGGAACGACCGCCGATGCACTCAAGATCTACCTGCCCGGGGCCAGCTGGACGACCCGCCTCGACCACCCGACGCTGATCCGGGAGATCGACGTGGTCGGGGCCACCAAGCGCCTGCGCCTGATCGGGCACCCTGAGCCGGCGCTGCGAGGCGCGGTCGCCATCCGCCCGGCGGTCAAGGGCTCGCCGGTCCCCCGGGCCGTCGCTGCGCCCGGCACCACCCTGGTGGCCCGTTTCCGAGTCGCCAACTGGGTGGTGGCCCGGTTCGCGCTGACCCATCCTCGGCGGATCAGCGCCAGCCAGCTGGCGCGGATGGCGCCGCATTTCTTCCGGCGCACTCCGGCCGCGCTCCTCGTCTTCTTCCAGGGTCCGCCGCGCTGACTCCCGCCGGTTCGGCCGCGGCCGGCCCGAATCAGCTCGAGACCGATAGGTTGCATCGCGCTTTGGGTTATGAGTGGGATGTCTAGCCGGCGCGTTGGCCTCTGGCTGGTGGCCGCCCTGATGGGGGCGATGATCGCGCCCTGCCTTGCCGGAGCCAGACTGATGCACAGCAACAACACGCCGTTCCCCAGCAGCCGGATGATCACCGGCGCGGCCTGGATCAGCCCCCGCTACGGACCACCCCCCAACCAGAGCGGCGACATCCTTCCCACCGTGTGGGCCCACGATGGGGATCAGTACACGATGATGGACGACGGCGGCACCGACGAGCCGGCTGGGGAGCTCTGGAAGCAGTCGCTGGCCCAGATCGTCGGCTCGCCGCCCCGGATCTCCTTCTCGCACGTCGGGGATCCGAAGAGCCCCGCCCCGGCCCCGTTTCCACAGATCAAGGCGAACCGCTCCCTGTGGAGCGGCCCTCTGGGTCCGTACTACTCCAGCGGGCTGGTCGAGGCCGACCGCGTGTTGTTCGCCACCCAGCAGAACGACTGGCCGTGGGGCACCAACGGGTTGTTCGCCGGCCTGGCGGGGATCGCCTACTCGACCGATCTCGGCCAGCATTGGACGAGCCCGGCCACGCCCTTCCCGGCTCCGCTGGGCAATCTCAGCTGGGTGCAACGAGGACGCGGGGGCAATTACGTGGACGGCTACGTGTACGCCATCGCCACCGAGCGCGAGTTCAACGCGACCAATCTCATCATGGGGCGCAGCCTGCCGGACGTCGCCGACATGACCGACCCGGCCAAGTGGCAGTGGATGTCGGGGTGGCAGCGGCAAAACGGCGTTCCCTGGCCGGTCTACTCGGGCTCCCTGAGCGCCGCGGTGCCGATCGCCAGCTGGCCGGGACACATCACGTATCCCCAGATGTCGTACGACGCGCCGCTGCACCAGTACCTGCTCACCTTCACGCACGCCTACGGCGCGCAGCCACCCGAGATCTGGCGCTGGGGCTCGGAGCTCGACGTCCTCGTCGCGCCGCACCCGTGGGGGCCGTTCTCATTCGTGGCGCGCGAGGTGGACTTCGGACCCTCCAATGGATATGACCCCGGCTTCCCGCTCAGCTGGATCAGCCGCAACGGCCGCCGGCTGTGGCTGAAGTGGGCGGCCAACTTCGACGGCTGCGCCGGATTGGACTGCTCCGGCGGATACGGATTCAACTATCGTGAGATGCAGCTGACCGTCGCCGGCGCACCGGCGCCCAGGACGGCGAACACCCGACGCAAACAGAAGGCTCCCGCGACATTCGCGCGGAGCCCCGACAATAGGCGCCAATGGCCGGTCTCTCCGAAAGCGCTACTCAGGCAGGCGAAATTGAACTGAGCGTGGTCGTCCCCGTCTACGGCTGTGGCGGCTGTCTCGACGCGCTGTATGACCGGCTGACGGCGAGCGTCTCGCAGATCACCGATCGCTATGAGCTCGTGCTCGTCGACGACCGCAGCGTCGATGACGGCTGGAGCATCCTGCGGAGTCTCGCCCGCGCCGACGCTCGCGTCCGCGCGCTGCGCCTGAGCCGCAACTTCGGCCAGGACGCGGCGATCACCGCCGGGCTGTCGGAGGCCCGCGGCGCGTGGGTGGTCGTCATGGATTGCGACCTTCAGGAGGCGCCTGAGGACATCTCCCGCCTGTGGACGGCCGCCCAGGAGGGCTACGACGTCGTCCGCACGATCCGCCGCGGGCGCCGCCACGCGCCGCTCAAGCGCTGGGGCAGCCGGCTCTACCGCCGCCTCACCTTCGAGACCGACACCCGCGCCGACTACAGCACGCTGAGCCTCATCTCCCGCCGCGTCGTCAACGCCTATCCTGAGCCTCAATGACCAGGATCGCGAGTACATGATCACGCTCGACTGGCTGGGATTCAGCGCCGTGGCGATCGAGATCGCCCACTCCGACCGCCACTCCGGAGCGAGCACCTATACGGTCGGCCGGCTGTTCCGGGTGGCGCTCAACGGGATGTTCTTTCGCAGCACCCTGATGCTGCGGCTCGTCGATCCTCGCCGGCTTCATCGTCGCCCTGGTCGGGCTCGCGATCGCCGCCTTCGAGATCATCGACTACATCGCCGGGCCCAACAAGAGCGTGCCCGGGTACACGAGCCTGGCCGTGCTCGTGCTCGTGCTCGCCGGGGTCATCATCATCAGCATCGGGGTCGTCGGCCTGTACGTGGGCCGGGTCTTCCAGCAGGTCAAGAACCGCCCGTTGTACGTGATCGACAGCCGGGCCGACGGTCCAGAGCCCGACCCGCGAGTTATCGCCGGGGAGCGAGCACAAACACCTTTTCGCGACCCCCGTCGATCGTGAACGCCGCGATCGTCACGTCCGTATAGCGAGCCATCAGATCGTCGAGCAAGATCTCATCGAAGCGCTGCTCGTGGCCGCCGGCGCCGGCATCGGTCGTCAGCCGCGACAGGGCGGCGAGCAGCGGGATCGCGCTGCCGGCCAGGTTGCGGATCGGCTCGGCCACGATGACGCGCAGGCGCGCCGCGGCGAGCATCCGATCGACGATCTCCCCGGCATCGGGAAGGAAGTGGTACAGGCTCGCCTGCATGATCACGACATCGGCCCGTGGGAGATCGGCAGACACCGAGAGATCGCCCACGAGCGCCTGTGCTCCCAGCCTGCGCAGGCGGGCCACGAACCGCTCGTTGACGTCGATCGCGGCGTAGGCGCCGGGGCGCCGGCGCAGGTGACGCGCGTACAACGCGCCCGGCCCCGGACACAGCTCCAGCACCGAGGCGCCCGCCGGCACCTGTTCGGCGACGGCCCGCAGACGAGCGGCGTAGTGGCGGCCGTAGAGCACACGCATGACCAGCTCATAGCCGAGCGCGCTGCGATAGACGAGCCCTGTCACGGCCGGAGATCCTGTCAGGCGCGGCGATGACGCGCACCGTGCTGATCCGGCTCGCCGTCGGCTGGGCGTTGCTCGCGGCGGCCTGGGTGTTCGCCAACCCACCGTTCGCCGCCCCGGACGAGATGGACCATTTCGTCCGCACGGTGGGGATCGCCGAGGGCCGCCTCATCGGCAGCCCGGCACCGGACGTCAACATCGGCGCGGATGCCGCCGAGATCAGGTTCGACAAGGGCACGCAGCGAGCGCTGGTGGTGCCGGCCGAGCTCAATCCGGCACCGTTCAACTGCTATATCGCCAACCCCCTCCTGTCGGCCGCCTGTCTGCACCGCCCGCCGCTGCACGGCCCGCGGACGAGGCTCATCACCTCGGTCGGGAACTATCCGCCGCTGGGATTGCTGGCGCCCGCGGCCGCGATCCAGGGCGCCCACGATCCTCTGCAGGCCGATCGCCTGGGCCGCGTGGCCGCCGTCATCGTCGCTCTCGCGCTCCTGCTCGCCGCCGCGGCGGCGGTGTTCGACCCCGAGAGCGGCTGGCTCTCGCTCGCCGGCGTGCTCGCCGCCTGTACACCGACGACGATCTTTCTCGCCGCCAGCCTGAACCCCAGCGGGTTCTCGGTGGCCGCCGGCGTGGCGCTCAGCGCGTCGCTGCTGCGACTCGGCCGTCCGGGCCGGCTCCCGGCGTGGGTGTGGACGCTGCTCGGATGCAGCGGGGCGGCGCTGCTGTTGAGCCATCCGACGGGCCTGGCGTGGACGGCCCTCCTGCTCGTCGGCTTCATCGCCTTCGAGGGGCCGTCCACGGCCCGCCGGCTCGTGCGCGAGCACGCGCCGGCGGCGTGGCCGGGGATCGGGCTCCTCGGGCTGGGAGTCGTCGCCGCGCTCGTGTGGCAGGGGTTCTACGGTCCGAACACGCCGATCGCCTATCGCGCGTTGCGGCTCGCCCTCGGCGAGGCTCCGGGGTATACGTGGAACGGCCTACGTGATCTCGTCGCCGGGTTCGGTTACCTGGAGTTCCGGATTCCGCTGCCGCTCTATCTGCTGTGGTTCGCGTTCGTCGGCGCGCTGGCCGCGGTCGCGATCCGGGTCGGCGACCGTCGCCAACGTCGAGCCGTGGTCGTCGCCGGCGTGCTCGGCGTGCTCCTGATCCCCGCGGTGTGGATGGTGTTCGGCCGGGCGGCCGGAATCGGCATCATCGGCCGGGAGTACCTGCCGGTGCTCGTCGGCTTTCCGATGCTGTGCGGCGAGGTGCTGTACCGCCAACGCGCCCGGCTCGCTCAGCGCGACGCCGCCGCGCTGGCGTCGCTGGCGACGATCGCCGCCGTGATCCAGTTCGTCGCCTGGTATCTCAACGGCCGGCGCTCGGCGGTCGGGACGGGCGGCCCATTGCTGTTCGTGTCGCACGCCGGGTGGAGCCCGCCGCTCGGGTGGGTCCCGTGGCTGGCTGCCGGCGCATGCGGCGCGCTGCTGCTCGCATCCGTCCCTCTCGGCCGGCTCTTGCCGGCGCGGCTGACCGCCGCCCGGGGGCCGGTGGCCATCAGCGACGATGCGTAGGCTGCGCGCCATGCTCCTCTACGACGCCGCCATCTCGGGCAACTGCTACAAGGTCCGGCTCCTGTTCGCCAAGCTCGGTATCGCCTACGAGCGCCGCGAGCTCTCCGTGTTCGATCGCTCCGACCGCCCCCAGGTCATCGGCGAGCTCAACCCGGGGCTCCGCGTGCCGACGCTCGTCCTCGACGACGGCCGCGCGCTCGCCGAGTCCGGCGCGATCCTGTTTCACTTCGCCGAGGGGACCGAGTACCTGCCGGTCGACGCCTTCGCGCGCGCTCAGGTACTGCAGTGGATGTTCTTCGAGCAGTACGACCTCGAGCCGAACATCGCCGTGCTGCGCTTCTGGGCGGAGGCCGGGACCAGTCACCCCGACTCCGAGGTGGAGGCCAAACGCCGGGGCGGCGAGCGCGTGCTGCGCGCCCTCGAACGCCACCTGCACGGCCGTCACTTCCTCGTCGGTGACGCCTACTCGATCGCCGATATCGCGCTGTACGCCTACACCCACGTCGCCCCCGAGGGCGGGTTCACCCTCCAGCCCTATCCGGCGATCGAGGCGTGGCTGGCGCGCGTGGCCGGTCATCCCGGCCACGTGGCCATCGGCGACTGACGACCCCCGGTCTCAGATCAGGGTGTCCGCATTCGCCACCACGGCGTCGTGCACGTACCGCGCCAGGCCGGGCGCCACCCGCTCGTAGCTGGCGGCGAAGCGGTCGTCGGCGATGTACATCTCGGCCAGGTTGCGATGCATCTGCGGCGAGAGGTCGTAGAACCAGCGGATGATGTGCTGGCGGTGGCGCTCGGCGACCGCCCGGGCCTCCTCGCCGCCGGCGGGCTCGCCGGCGGCCAGCAGCCGGGCGAAGTCGGCCACCACGGCGTCGGCCTCGGCGCGGATCTGCGTCCACTCCCGCTCGCCGTAGCCGGCCGTGCGCCGCGCCGACTCGCGGTAGGCGTCGGTGTGGCCCCAGCGCTCGCGCGCCTCCTCCTCGTACTGGGTGGGATCGAAGTCCTCGAACATGCTCGTGGGTGTCATTTCTTCTCCTTGTCGGTGGGCGGCGAGCGCCGCGTCCAGCGCCCGGACGGTCGCGCCCAGGCGCTCCAGCTCTGCCTCCACCAGCTCGCGCTGGCGAAGCAGAGCGGTTTCGCGGTCGTGCGCCGCGTCGTCGAGCAGCGCGCGGATGTCCTCCAGCGCGAAGCCCAGCTGCCGCCAGACGAGGATCTCCTGCAGCCGCTCCAGGTCCGCGTACGAGTACAGGCGATAGCCGGCGTCCGAGCGACCGCTCGGCGCCAGCAATCCGATCTCGTCGTAGTGATGGAGCGTGCGGACGCTGACGCCCGCGATGCTCGAGAGCTCTCCGACGGTGTGCATGCCGGCCACCGTAGGGCCTCACCCCACGTGAGGGTCAAGGGCTGCTAGTCGGTCCACCACCCGGGCTTCATCTCGGCGTCGCCATCGGTGTGGCCACCGAAGGCCAGCACCTCCATCCCCTCTGCCCCGGCTTCCCATTCGCGCACTGCGGTCGGCGGGACGTAGATAACGTCGCGTCGGGCGACGTCGAAGATGTCGTCTCCCACCTTGAAGCGACCCGAACCGGACAGCAGGACATACGTCTCTTCGTCCTCGGCATGCGTGTGACCGAACCCGACTCGCTTACCGGCGTTCATCTTGTAGTAGGTCAGCCCGATCTTCTCGGCGCCCAGCTGCTGGCGCGCGAACCGGGCCTCGCCGATCTCCTCCCTCCCGAACTGCGGTGCCTGGTCGGTGACGTCTGAGATGTTGATCTTCGTGTATCCGCTCATGGCGCCAACGCTAAGTCCCGGCGCGCCCGGTATCTAGGAAAAATGCGACATCGGTGACCACCCGCGGCGTCCTGCATCCCGAGGCGATCGGCGCCGTGTTCTCACTCGAGCGCCGGCCGCCGCCCGCCGACCTGGCGCGCTTCGTCGACCTCCATTGGCTCGTTTCCTGGGACCTGCGCGGCCGCCCGCCGTACCGCTCCCAGATCCTCCCCCACCCTGCGTGCACCTCGTGTTCGAACCCGGCGGCGCAGCCGTGCACGGCATCTCGCGCCGGCGCTTCGAGCGGCGGCTGGAAGGCGCCGGCTGGGCGGTCGGGACGAAGTTCCTGCCGGCCGGCTGCGCGCCGTTCACGCCGCGGCCGGTCGCCGAGCTGACCGGCCGCGTCCTGCGTCTGGGCGAGGTGTTCGGCGACGGCGGATCAGAGCTCGAGCGAGCCTGCCCGCCCCGGCTCGGGCCCGATCACGCGCTCGCCTGCGTCCACCGCTTTCTGCGTGACCGGATCCCCGAGGCGCCGGATCCCCGGCGTGAGCTCGTCGAGCAGGTCGTCGCCGACATGCGCCACGCCGCCCCGGGCGTGCGGGTCGCCGACGTCGCCGCCCGCCACCACGTCTCCGAGCGCACGCTGCAGCGGCTGTTCTCCGCGTATGTCGGCATCGGGCCCAAGTGGGTGCTGCAGCGCTACCGCCTGCACGAGGCCGTCGAGCAGCTGCAGGGTCAGGCCGAGGTCGACTGGGCGCGGCTGGCGCTCGAGCTCGGCTACTACGACCAGGCCCACTTCGCGCGGGACTTCCGCGCGCTGGTCGGCCGCACGCCCGCGCAGTACGACGCCGCTCGGCAGCCCGCAGCGGCGGCCGGAGCCTGAGCCTCGATAAGCTCACCGCGATGCGCGACGCCCTCATCTGCGAGCCGCTGCGGACCCCGGTCGGCCGCTTCGGCGGGATGTTCCGGGATGTCAGCGTCACCGAGCTGGCCACGACCGTGATCAAGGAGCTGCTGGCCCGGACCGGTCTTCCGCCCGACCAGGTCGACGACGTCCTACTTGGCCAGGGATATGCCAACGGCGAGGCGCCGGCACTCGGCCGCGTGGCCGCGCTCGACGCCGGGCTCCCCGTCGAGGTTCCCGGCCTGCAGATCGACCGCCGCTGCGGCTCGGGACTGCAGGCGGTGCTCGAGGCCAGCATGCAGGTGCAGACCGGCGCCGCCGACCTCGTCCTCGCCGGCGGCGCGGAGAGCATGAGCCAGACCGAGCTGTATTCCACGAGCCTGCGCTGGGGGGCGCGCTCGGGCGGCGCGATGTTGGAGGACCGCCTCGTCCGCGGGCGGGTGACTGCGGGCGGCGAGCACTATCCCGTGCCCGGGGGAATGATCGAGACGGCGGAGAACCTGCGCCGTGAGTACTCGATCCCCCGCCAGGAGCAGGACGAGCTGGCGCTGCGCTCCCATCAGCGCGCCGTCGCCGCCCAGCACAACGGCACCTTCGCCCAGGAGATCGTCCCCGTCGAGGTCAGGGACCGCAAGAACGGCTCTCGCATGATCGACCGCGATGAGCATCCGCGGCCCGACGCGACGCTCGAGAGCCTCGGATCGCTGCGTCCCGTGATGGGGCGCAAGGACCCGGAGGCGACGGTCACTGCCGGCAACGCCTCGGGCCAGAACGACGGCGCCGCGGTGTGCATCGTGACCCACGCCGAGAAGGCGTCCGAGCTCGGGCTGGCACCCATGGCCCGCCTCGTCGGCTGGTCGGCCGCCGGGGTGCCACCGCGCACGATGGGCATCGGCCCGGTGCCCGCGACCCGGCGGCTGATGGACCGCACCGGCCTGAGGTTCGAGCAGATGGACCTGATCGAGCTCAACGAGGCGTTCGCCGCCCAGGCGCTGGCCGTGCTGCGCGAGTGGAACCTGCCCGACGAGCTGGAGCGCGTCAACGTCAACGGCTCAGGCATCTCGCTCGGGCACCCGATCGGCGCCACCGGAGGACGCATCCTGGCCACCCTGCTGCGCGAGCTCGACCGGCGCGGCGGCCGTTATGGCCTGGAGACGATGTGCATCGGCGGCGGTCAGGGGCTGGCGGCGATCTTCGAGAACCTGAACGCGACGTGACCGCCTCGCCGGCAGGCGAGGCCACGTTGCGCGAGGTCGTGGAGGCGCTGGCGCCGATCGAGCGGCGCGCCGGCGAGGATGGCGAGCGCCGGGCCGCCCAGTGGATCGCCGAGCGACTGCGGGCCGCCGGCTGCGCGGCCGAGGTCCAGGAGGAGGCGTTCCTCGACGGCTATGCCGAGATGATGCGGACGCTGTCGGCGGCCAGCCTCGGCGCGGGCGTCGCCGCCCTGGCGCCCGCACCGGCGCGCCGTCTGGCGGGACTCGCCGCCGCTGCCGTCACGGCGGCGATCGCCGACGACGTCTCCAACGGCCCACGCGTCTTTCGCCGCGTCCGATCGCGGCCGAAGACGACGTGGAACGTGGTCGGCGCATGCGGCGCGCCCGGCGCGCCCCGCACGCTCGTGGTCCTCGCCCACCACGACGCCGCCCCGACGGGCGCCATCTTCGACCCGCGCTTCCAGGCGTGGCTGGGCGAGACGTTCCCCGGCGTGATCGAGCGGATCGACACCTCGTTTCCGCTGTGGTGGACGCTGCTCGGCGCGCCGCTGCTCGTCGCCGAAGGGGCGCTGCGCGGGCGCCGCCGCCATGTCGCCGCCGGGATCGCCGGCTCGGCGGTGGCCCTGGCCACGTTCGCCGACATCGCCCGCAGCCCGATCGTCCCCGGGGCCAACGACAACCTCTCCGCCGTCGCCGTGCTCGTCGCGCTCGCCGAGCGGCTGCGCGCCACGCCGATCGGCGGACTGCGGGTGATCCTCGCCTCGTGTGGCGCCGAGGAGGTCATCCAGGGCGGCATCTACGGCTTCGCCCGCCGCTACTTTCCGCAGCTGGACCGCGATCGCACATGGTTTCTCAACCTCGAGACGGTCGGCTCGCCGAAGCTCGTCCTGCTCGAGGGCGAGGGGCCGGTCGTGATGGAGGACTACCACGACCGCAGCTTCCGCGACCTTGTCGAACGGGCCGCCATCCAGGCCGGGGCACCGCTGCGCCGGGGGCTGCGGGCGCGCAACTCCACCGACGCCGTGCTCCCGAGCCGGGCCGGCTATCCGACCGCCACGCTGGCCTCCGTCGACCGCCACAAGGCGCTGGCGAACTACCACCTGATGTCCGACACCCCGGAGAACCTCGACTACCGGACGGTGGAGCAGGCGCTCGTCGTCACCGAGGCGGTCGCTCGCGAGCTCGGGGCCAACCCCTGGATTTAGGTCGAAACCGGGCACACAGCCGCAGGGGTGGCTACCCCTGCGGCCTGCTGGGACGCTAGGCCGCGGCGCGCCAGAGGGCGTCGTCGCCCAGCTGGGTGCGTGTCGCCAACCCCTCGGCGACGAGCTCGATCAGCGCCGCCTCGGCCGCTCTGCGGTCCGGGGCGTCGTTGCCGGCGGTCATCAGCGCCGCCACCTCCTGGGTGGTCAGCCCGCCTTCGAAGTGGTGCAGCAGCGCCGTCGGCGTGGCCGGCGGGGGCTGGCGCTCGAGCGCCGGATCGAGGTTGGCGATGACAACGTCGTAGGCCTCAACGGGCTGAAAGCCCCCGGCCTCCAGACGGGTGCCGTTGGACTGGAAGACGATCGAGGGCGCGGTGTAGCGCACGACGCCGTCGGTGTTGCCCGCCTTGCCCTGGAGCTCGGTCGGCGATCCGGCGGCGGTGCGGCTGTCGGCCTTGTCGGCCTCGTAGGCGACGGTCACAGCGTCGGAGTCCAGCGCGTCGACGATCGCGTCGGCGTCGATGCCCGGCACCTGCGACAGCACGTCGCGCAGGCCCTCGTCGTCCTCGAGCACGAGGCCGGTGGTGAAGTTGGCCAGCTGCAGGGCGCGAAAGACCGCCCACTCGCTGCCGGGCGACTGAATCCGTGCCGCTACGACCGCCCGGCAGGCCCGCGCGGTGGCGCTCAGGCGGGATTTGGGCTCAGGCGCGAACGGCATCCCGTAGCGCCGAAACGACAACTGGCCGAGCGCGCCCCGCAGCGGCGTGTAGCCGCGGGCGGCGTACTGCGAGGACTCCTCGGTGAGGCCGATGAGCACGAGCCTCCAGTCGAGCTGGTCGCCGTAGCGCCACTCGATCACGCGCAGCGCGGGGCTCTCGGAGTAGGCCCACGGACAGGCCGGGTCGCTGTACAGGGTGGCGGTGATCACGAGGTTGTGCCCTCAAGTATATGCGAGAGGCGCTCGAGCAGCTCGACCTGGGCGGCGTTGAGCTTCTCGCGAGCCTCGTCGAGCCCGAACCACTGGGCGCGGTCGACCTCGGGAAACTCCTGCACACGCCCCGACTTCGGTGGCCACTGCATCGAAAACATGTTGGACCGCGCCTGGTCGGCGTCGAGATCACCGGCCACTGCCCAGGCGCGGACCCGCTTGCCTGACTTCTGGCGGATCTCGCCGAGGTTCAGCGCCTCGCCGTCGGGCGCCGGGGTGCCGAGCTCCTCGGCGAATTCCCGGCGGGCGGCCGTCAATGGGTCCTCATCGTCGTCGTACTCGCCCTTGGGAATCGACCACACCCCGGCGTCACGGCGCGCCCACAGCGGCCCGCCGGGGTGCACGAGCAGGACCTGGAGGTCGTCGCCGCGGCGGCGATGGAGCACGATTCCTGCGCTGCGGGCGCTCAATTGTGCCCCCGGCCACAGTCTGTCAACCAAACGTCAGCAATCATCTGTTCAATCGCGCGGGGGCGCACCGTCCTACGTATGACAATTGTCATGAGCGATTTGGGCCTAACGGCCCTTTTGCGGGAGTCGACTCGACCCTACGCTGCGCAACGTAGAAATCGAGAGCGGCGATCAGAGACCCGGAGGTAGACACGCAGTGAGAAAACTAGCCAGCTGGTGCTTCAGACATAGATGGGCCACGCTTGCGGCGTGGGTGGTGGCGCTCGTCGCGCTCAACGGCCTGCACGGGGCGGCCGGAAGCGCCTACAGCGACAACTTCAAACTTCCCCACACCGAGAGCTTCGACGCCGTCCGCCTGTTGCAGAAGGCGACGCCGCGGACCTCCGGCGAGACCGATCAGCTCGTGATCGCCGTCGACAAGGGCAAGGTCACCGACGCCGCGGTCAAGGCCCGCGCGCAGCAGGTGTTCGCCAAGGTCGCCAAGGTGCCCCACGTCGCGGCGGTCGTATCCCCGTACACACCGAAGACAAGTAACCAGATCGCGCCCAATGGCCGGGTCGCGTTCGCCAACGTCACCTTCGACAACGCGGCCAACCACAACAAGATCACGGCGACGGCCGCCCAGCACTTCGTCAAGACGATCCAGTCGGGCTCCGGAGGCGGGGTGCAGTTCCAGGTGGAGGGCAACATCGCCCAGGCCGGCAACCCGACCAACCAGGGCTCGAGCCTGTTCTTCGGCTTCATCGCAGCGGCGATCGTGCTGTTCATCGCTTTCGGCTCGTTCGCGGCAATGCTGCTGCCCCTGCTCACCGCGGGGGTGTCGCTCGGCTGCGGGATCGCGGTCGTCGGCCTGCTCTCGCACGTCATCGGCATCGCCACCTTCTCCAACGAGCTCGCCCTGCTGATCGGATTGGGGGTCGGCGTCGACTACGCCCTGTTCATCGTGACGCGCTACCGCCAGGCGGTGCTGCGCGGCGCCAAGCGCGAGGACGCCGTCGTGGAGGCGATCGACACCTCCGGCCGAGCGGTGCTGTTCGCGGGGCTGATCGTCGTCATCGCGATGCTCGGGATGTTCGTGCTCGGCGTGAGCTTCCTGTACGGGGTGGCGATCGCCGCCGCCGTGACCGTGGCGTTCACGGTGATCTCCGCGCTCACCCTGCTCCCCGCGCTGCTGTCGCTGGCCGGCAAGTGGGTCCTGCGGCGCAAGGAGCGCCGCGCAGTTCGCGAGGGCGCCGTGACCCTCAACGACGAGTCACCTCTGTGGACGCGCTGGACGGGAATCATGAACCGGCGTCCGGCGGCCTTCGCGGCGGTCGCGGCGGTGATCATGATCATCATCGCCCTGCCGTTCTTCGGCATGCGGCTGGGATCGGCCGACGCCGGTACCGACCCGTCGAGCACGACCACACGCCAGGCCTACGACCTGCTCGCCAAGGGCTTCGGCCCCGGCTACAACGGGCCGCTTGAATTGGTGGCCCAGATCAACAGTCCGGCCCAGCTGGCCGCCTTCTCCAAGGCCGAGAAGGCCGTCGCACGCACCCCCGGGGTCGTCGGCTCCACGCCGGTGAGCTTCATCAAGGGCACCGGCGGACGACCGTCGGTGGCGATCGCCCAGGTCTATCCCAAGGGCTCGCCGCAGGACGCGTCCACCTCTGACCTGCTGCACCACATCCGCGGCTCGGTGATCCCCCCGGCGACGCGCGGCAGCGGCGCGCGGGTGCTGGTCGGAGGCACGACGGCGATCTTCGACGACTTCAGCCACGTGCTGTCGAGCAAGTTGCCGCTGTTCATCGGGATCGTCGTCCTGCTCAGCTTCCTGCTGTTGATGGCGGTGTTCCGCAGCATCGTGATCCCGCTCACCGCGGCGATCATGAATCTGCTCTCGGCGGGCGCGGCGTTCGGCGTGCTGACCGCCGTGTTCCAGCACGGCTGGGGAGGCTCGATCATCGGCCTGAACACGACCGGTCCGATCGAGGCGTTTCTGCCCGTGCTGTTGTTTCCGATCCTGTTCGGGCTCTCGATGGACTACGAGGTGTTCCTGATCAGCCGGATCTATGAGGAATGGCACCGGCGCGGCAACAACACCGAGGCGGTGACCCATGGTCTGTCGGCCACCGGACGCACGATCACCGCGGCCGCGTCGATCATGGTGCTGGTGTTCGGCTCGTTCGTGCTCGGCGGGCAGTGGATCATCGAGATGTTCGGCGTCGGCCTGGCTGGCGCCGTGCTTCTCGACGCCCTGATCGTGCGCTCGGTCCTGGTGCCGTCGCTGATGATCCTGCTCGGAGACGCTAACTGGAAGATCCCGGGGTGGCTGGATCGCATCCTGCCCCAGTTCAACGTCGAGGGCAGCACCCCGCGCGAGCCGATCGAGGACGGCGTCGGGCGGCGCGGCGCGGCGCCTGAGCCGGCCACCGGCTGACCCACGTGGCCGCGGCGTCCCCGGCTCCGATGCCGGGGGCGCCGTCGCGGGCGGTGTCAGCCGCGATCGGGGACCTGCTGGACCGCCCAGCGGTTGCCGTCGGGATCGGCGAAGAACACGAACTCGCCCCAGGGAAACGACTGCACCTCGCCGGCCTCGATGCCCGCCTCCAGCAGCTCGGCCCGGGCGGCCGCGGCATCGGCGACGGTCAGTTGCAGTCCGGCGAGGCTGCCCGGCTCCATCTCGGTGATACCCCGGCCGATGGCGATCGAGCACGCCGACCCGGGCGGGGTGAGCTGCACGAACCGAATCTCCTCGGAGACCGTGAAATCGTGGTCGGGGTTGAAGCCGGCGCGTTCGTAGAACGCCTTGGCCCGGTCGACGTCTGACACCGGCACGGCGACCAGCTCGAGCTTGTAGTCCATGAATCCTTCTCCTCGGTGGGCGGTGATGCCAACCGTATGGACAATTGCGGCCATAGACGGTCCGCAATATGCGTGACGACGCCGCGCGGATCAGGCGGCCAGGCCCAGCCCCGATCCGACCAGAGGCACCTCGGACGGCCCCAGCGCCGGGGAGATGAGCGTGCCCTGACCCTGATCGCACTCGAGCTCGCGCAGGCGGTGCAGGGCGGCGGCGGTCTCGATGCCCTCGGCGATCACCGGAAGACCGAGGCTGTGGGCGAGCGCCACGGTGGAGCGCACCATCATCTCCCCCTCGCCGCCGGAGAGCAGCGTCGCGACGAAGCTTCGGTCGACCTTCAGCGCCTGGACGGGAAGACGGTGCAGCGCCGCGAGCGAGGTGTGGCCGGTGCCGAAGTCGTCGATCTGGAAGCCGACTCCCAGCGCGCAGATCTCGGTCAGGCGCTGACTGCGCTCCAGCTGCATCATCGTCTCCTCGGTGATCTCGAGCTTGAGCGCGGCCGGCGGCAGGCCGGCGGCGGCCAGCGCGGCCCCGATGTGCCGCGTCAGCAGCGGATCGTCGAGCTGGCGCGCCGACAGGTTGACGGTCACGCAGACGTCGGCGTCGATCACGCCCTCCGCGCGCCAGCCGGCCAGCGCCCGCAGTGCGCCGGACAGCATCTGCTCGCCGAGGCGTCCGATCAGTCCGGTCTCGTCGGCGATCGCGATGAGCTGCATCGGCGCGAGCAGCGGAGGACGGCTCTCGGGCCAGCGCGCGAGTGCCTCCAGGGCCCGGATGCGCCCGGTGGCGAGGTCGACGATCGGCTGGAAGTGGATCTCGAGCAGCGACTCCTCGAGGATCTGGCGCAGCTCGTCCTGACGGGCGAGCCGGTCGGCCACGCGGCGGCGCATGCCCTCGTCGAACACCGCGATGCAGCCGCGGCCGCGCGCCTTGGCCTCGTACATCGCGACATCGGCATTGGCGAGCAGATTGGCCGGTGCGAGCTCCGGGTGGCTGAGGGCGACGCCGATGCTGGCGCCGATCGACACCTCGTTGCCGTGCACCGGGAACGGCACCTGCAGCGAGCGCAGCACCCGGTCGGCGATCTCCACGGCTTCGGCCGGAGCGAGGATCCCGTCGAGCAGGAGCGTGAACTCGTCGCCGCCGAGACGCGCGACCGTGTCGCCGGGGCGCAGCGCCGTCAGCAACCGCTCGGCCACGGCAATCAGCAGGCGATCGCCGACGGCGTGGCTGAGCTGGTCGTTGACCTGCTTGAAGCCGTCGAGGTCGACGAACAGGATCGCGCAGCCCGTGGCCGGATCACGGCTGGCGCCGCTCAGCAGGTGCTCGACGCGGTCCATGAACAGGGTGCGATTGGGCAGCGCGGTGAGCGTGTCGTGCAGGACTTCGTGCTCGAGGCGAAGCTGGGCGGTGCGCTGGTCGGTCAGATCCGACAGCGAGCCGGCCATCCGGACCGGCTCTCCGTCGACGCCGCGGGTGACCAGTCCGCGCGCCGTCACCCACCGCCACTCGCCGTCGGCATGGCGCAAGCGGTGCTCGCACTCCAGGTGGGCCGTGCGTCCGGCGAGGTGGGCGTCGATCGCCTCCTGCAGGCGGGGCACGTCCTCGGGCGCGACCAGGTCGAACCACGCCGACGGCCGTCGCTCGCGCGCGCGCTCGGTCAGCCCGAGGATCGCGTGCCAGCGCGGCGAGAAGTAGATCCGGTCGCGCTCCAGGTCCCAGTCCCAGATCCCGTCGTTGGCGGCGCGGGTGGCGAGCGCGTGACGCTCGGCCTTCTGGTGGCTGATCGCGTAGCGAATCGAGCGTTCCAGACCGGCCGCCGCGAGCTCCTGCTTGACGAGGAAGTCGGTGACCCCCAGCGCCGTCGCCTCGAGGTCGATCTCTCGGTTCGCCTGGCCGGTGAGCATGATCACCGGCGCCGACGGGCGATCGGCGAAGCCCTCGCGCATCAGCTGCAGCCCGGTCCGCTCGCCGAGCCGGTAGTCGATCAGGTAGACGTCGTGGCACTGCCTGCGGATCGCCGCCAGCGCATCGTCGTAGTCGGGCCGCCAGTCGAGCTCGAACCGGCCCTCGTCCTGCTCGGCCAGCATGTCGCGGGTGATCAGATAGTCGTCCTCGTCGTCCTCGACGAGGAGCACGCGGATGCGCGTGTCGGGCAAACGCTCGTCCGCGGCGTGCACCGAAACCGGTGTTTCGGGTACGGCAAAGGGCTCAGGTCGCATCCTCAGAGCAATTTTCGGCTATCGGCCACGGTTTCTTTAGCGCGGTTGTCAGAACAACGGTGCAACAGGGCGCGGGGCGCCGGGGCTTGCGCCCCTTCACGCCCCGCGGGCCCGTTGCGTCAGTAGTAGTGCCGGCGGCCGCCGACGGCCCGTCCGACGGAGCCGAGCGCGACCAGGATCAAGCCGACGACCAGCAGGATGATGCCGATGGTCCAGAGGATCGCGATCTTCGCGATGAACCCGATCACCAGCAAGACGATGCCGAGGATGATCATGTGCTCTCCTGGGTGAGGAACGGATAGAGCGCGCCAGCTAACCGGGCCGCGATCACCCGCGCCAGCGCCGCGGTCTCGCCCAGGACGTCCGTGCGCGGACACTCACGCTCACGCCAGCACGGGCTCGCGGTCCTCGGCATCGGCCTCGGCGGCCTCCGCCTCCGCCACTCGCACCGGCACCGGCTCGGCGGCGAACTCCTCGGACTCCGAGCGCAGCGACACGACGGCGAGTAGTACCGCCACGAGGGCGAACCCCGTGCCGACGACGAACGCCCGGTCAAACCCGTCGGTGAGCGCCCGGGCGGCGCCCAAACCGGTCTCGGCCCGGGTGCGCCCGGCGGCGATCGTCGAGAGGATCGCCAGCCCGAGCGCGCCGCCCATCAGACGCGAGGTGTTGAGCACGCCGGAGGCCAGACCCGACTGCGAGCCAGGGACGCCCGACATGGCGACGATCGTCGCCGGCACGAGCGAGAATCCCATCCCCAGCGCGGTGAGGAGCGCTCCGAGGAGCACGTTGCCCACGTACGTCTGACCAGGCGCGACGCCGCTGAGCTCGAGCATCCCGCCCGCCAGCGCCAGCATCGCGACCGCGATCACGCGCTGGGCGCCGAAGCGGCCGACGGCCCGTGGGGCCAGGGTCGAGCCGAGGAAGATCGAGCCCGTCATCGGTAGGAACGCCAGGCCGGCCTCGATCGCGTCGTAGTGCAGGACCTGCTGGAGGTACAGGGTGATGAAGAACCACGCCGGGAAGTTGGCGCCGTACATGAGCAGCACGATCAGGTTGGCCGCCCGCAGCCGCCGGCGGCGGAAGATCGACAGTGGCACGAGCGGCGCGCTCGCCACCCGCGCCTCGACGTAGGCGAAGGCGCCCAGCAGTGCGATGCCGGCGGCCAGCGGAACGAGCACGCCCGGTCGAGCCCCAGCCGAGCGTGTCGGTGCGCACGATCCCGAAGGTGCCGGTGATCAGGCTGGCCGTGATCAGCGTGGCGCCGAGGGCGTCGAAGTGGCGATGGCCCTGGATGGGCGCGATCGCGGGGATCGCCCGGAGACCGAGGACGATCACGACCACCCCGAGCGGGATGTTGACGGCGAAGATCGCCGGCCACCCCAGCCCCTGGGTGAGCAGGCCGCCCAGCAGCGCGCCCGAGGAGCCGCCCAGTGCGCCCATTGCGCCCCACAGCGCCAGGCCGCGGTTGCGCTCGCGCCCTTCGGGCAGCGTGCTCGTGATGATCGCCAGCGTCGCCGGCGACATGACCGCCCCGGCGATGCCCTGCACGCCGCGCGCCCCGATCAGCAGGCCCTGGGAGCCGGCCACGGCGCACGCGACCGAGCTGAGGGTGAACATCGCCGTCCCGGCGAGGAACACGCGACGGCGCCCGAGCAGGTCGGCGGCGCGCCCGCCGAGCATCAGCAGGCCGGCGAACGTCAGCGTGTAGGCGTTGACCACCCACTGCAGGCCGGTGGTCGAGAAATGCAGGCCCCCGCGGATCGACGGCAGCGCGATGTTGACGATCGACACGTCGAGGATGACCATGAACTGGGCGAGGCAGACGACGGCCAGCAGGGCGTTGGTGGAGTTCGGCCGTCGGCTGATGATTTGGCTGATGGAGGGCATGCCAGTAGGATGCGTCCATCCGTATCCAGGTACAAGAGAGGTACTTATCCTGGTAGTAGAACTCCCCCCCACTGACATCGTCGCCCCGCATCTCGTCGTCGCGGGCGCCAACGGCGAGCGCCGCCGCGCCGAGCTCGCCGACTTCCTGCGCAAGCGCCGCGCCAGCCTCAAGCCCGACGAGGTCGGTCTGCCCAACGGCGGGCGCCGCCGCACCCCCGGACTGCGCCGCGAAGAGGTCGCCCACCTCGCCGGCGTGGGCACCACCTGGTATACGTGGCTCGAGCAGGGCCGCGACGTGCGCGCCTCCCTCGACGTGCTCGAGGCCCTGGCCCGCGCCCTGCGCCTGACCCCGGCCGAGCGCACCCACCTCGTCCTGCTCGGCCGCGGCGAGGAGCCGCCACCGTGCAAGTCCGAGGAGCGCGTCTCCCCCACCGTCCGGCGCACGATCGACAACCTCGGCCACAACCCGGCCTACGTGCTCGGCCGCCGCTGGGACTATCTGGCCTGGAACGACGCCACGGTGGCGCTGTTCGGCGATCTCGGCGCCGTTCCACGCCCCAGCCGCAACCACGTGTGGATGCATTTCATGGACCCGGCGCGCCGGGAGATGTTCCCCGACTGGACGCGCAGCACGCGGATCGTGGCCGCCAAGTTCCGCGCCGACAGCGCCCGCCACATCGGCGACCCCGAGTTCGAGCAGCTGATCGGTACGCTGCGCAAGTCCAGCCCTGAGTTCTGCAAGGCGTGGAAGAAGCACGAGGTGGCCACCAGCAGCTCCGGGCGCAAGGAGATCCATCATCCCGCCGTCGGGACGATGTGGTTCGAGCACGCCGTCTTCAACCCCCAGGAGACCCCGGAGCAGCGGATGATCCTCTACACGCCGCTGCCCGACGAGGACACCCCGGCCAAGCTCGCCCAGCTGCTGGGTCACTAAAGGCTCTCCCCCGGGGGGGTGGGCGATAAGCGAAACAGCTTTCCTCATCGCCCCCTAAGCGAAAACGGTACGTTTGTACCATTAGGGGCGTGACCACGTCGAACGAGAGCAAACGGCCCCGCGGGCCGGCCCGGCGCGAGGCGCTGCTCGAGGCCGTGCTGGAGATCGTGGCCGAGGTCGGCGCCGAGGCGGTGACCCACCGCCGAGTCGCCGAGCAGGCGCAGCTGCCGCTCGCGTCCACGACCTACTGGTTTGACTCCAAGGACGACTTGCTGACGGCCGCGCTGCAGCTGGCCGCCGATCGCGACGTCGCGCGCCTGCACGAGCTCGCCGACCGGCTGCGCGAGGACGATCCCGCGGAGGCGGTGCTGGCGACCGTGCTCGACCCCGTCGACGAGCCCTCGAGCCGGGCCTCGCTGATGGCGACCTACGCGCTGCTGCTCGAGGCCGCCCGGCGACCGGCGCTGCAGGAGCTGGCGCGCCGCTGGACCGACGCCTACCTGGAGACGATCGGCGAGCTGCTGCAGCGGGCCGGCTCGGCCCACCCCCTCAAGGACGCCCGCCTGATCCTGTCCGCCGCCGACGGACTGCTGCTCGAGCAGCTGGCGACCGGCGATGACGCGGACCCGCGGCCTGCCCTCGCGCGCCTCGTCCAGATCCTGATCGGACCACGGCCATGACCGCGCTGCGCTGGCGCCGGCCGACCACCAACGGCGCCGGCCGCCACCCGCAGGCGTCACTCGTCTCGCTCGTGGCGATGCTGCTCGCCTTCGAGTCCTCCCTGTACTCGGCGGTCACCCCGGTCCTGCCCCATTACGCCCATACGCTGCATGCCTCCAAGCCCGCGCTCGGGCTCCTCTCCGCCGCCTACCCGGCGGGCCTCATTCCCGGCTCGCTGCTCGGCGGCTGGATCGCCACGCGGGTGGGGGTGCGGCGCACGACCCTGGCGGGGCTGATCTTCTTCGGCGTCGCGGTGGCGGCCTTCGGGTTTGCCACCGACCTCGTGGCGCTCGACGCGCTGCGCGCGGCGCAGGGCCTGTTCTGCGGGCTGATCTGGGGTGGCGGCCTGACGTGGGTGATCGCCGCCTCGGCCCCCGAGCGCCGCGGGGCCACGATCGGCGCGGCGATCGCCGCGGCGACGTTCGGCACGCTGGTCGGGCCGCTGCTGGGGACGGCCGCGGTGGCGATCGGCACCCGCCCGGTGTTCTGCGCGCTCGGCGTCCTGTCGTTTGCCCTGGCCGCCCGGACCCAGCGCCACCCCGCGCCCACCCGCACCGTCAACGAGGACACCGCGCGCCGCCCGCTGCTGGCCGTGCTGCGCACCCCCGGGCTGCCGCTCGGCACCTGGCTGATCACGCTCGAGGCGATGACGATCGGCGCCACCAACGTCCTGCTCCCGTTGCGGCTGTCGCGCTTCGGCGCGTCGGGGGTGGCGATCGGCGCCACCTTCGTGGCCGCGGCGGCGCTGTCAAGCGTGCTGTCGCCGATCGTCGGGCGGATCAGCGATCGCCGCGGCGCCCGGCTGCTCCTCGTGACCGGGCTGGGAGCCAGCGCCGTGCTGGTGAGCACGCTCGTGCTCCCGCACACGGCGGCCGTGCTGGCGCCGCTGACCGTGATCGCCCTCGGCGGCCCGCTGGCCGCCTACATGATCCCGGCGGTGTCGATGATGACCCAGACCGCCGAGGCCGCCGGGATCGCGCTCGTCGTCGTGACCACGCTCGGCAACCTCGCCTATGCCATGGGCGAGACGATCGGCGCCCCGGTCGCCGCCGGCCTCTCGCAGGCCACGAGCGACGCGGTCCCGATCCTCCTGCTCGCGGCACTGATGGTGGCCACCCTGTGGCCGGTCAGCCGGATCCGGGGGGCGCGGCCCGGCGCCAAGCGCGAGCCCGGCGTCCGTCAGCCCTCGACGGGCTCCTCGGTCACGTCGCGGGCGACGAGCGCCGCATAGGCACCACCGCGCTCGAGCAGCTCCTCGTGCGTGCCACGCTCGACGATCTGTCCCTTGTCGAGCACCACGATCTGGTCGGCGTCGCGCACGGTCGAGAGCCGGTGAGCGATCGTGATCGTCGTCCGCCCCTGGGCCAGGCGCTCGAGCTCGCCCTGGACGGCGTACTCGGTCTGCGTGTCCAGCGAGCTCGTGGCCTCGTCGAGGACGAGCACCGGGGGGTTGCGCAGGACGGTGCGGGCGATCGCCATCCGCTGCTTCTCCCCGCCGGAGAAGCGGTAGCCGCGCTCGCCGACGACGGTGTCGTAGCCCTCGGGCAGGGACGCGATCAGGTCATGGATCCGTGCCGTGCGCGCGGCCGCCTCGATCTCCTCGTCGGAGGCTTCGGGTGCGGCGAAGCGCAGGTTCTCGCGGACGCTGGCGTGAAACAGATAGGTCTCCTGGGAGACGACGCCGACGCTGGCCGCCAGCGACGCCAGTGACACGTCGCGGATGTCGATGCCGTCGATCGTGAGCCGCCCCTCCTGGGGCTCGTAGAGCCGCGCGGCGAGATAGCCGAGCGTCGTCTTGCCCGACCCCGTCTCGCCGACGATCGCGGTCCGCGTCCCAGCGGCGACCTCGAGATCGATACGGCGCAGCGTCCACGGAGCGTCCTCGCCGGTGGCCGGGGGCGCGGCGTAACGGAACGAGACGTTCTCGAAGCGCACCTCGCCGAGCACCTCCGCAGGGCGCAGCACGATCGGGTCGCCGGCCTCGATGATGTCGACCGGAAGATCGAGGTACTCGAAAATGCGATCGAACAGCGCCAGTGAGGCCTCGATGTCAGCGCCCACGCCGAGCAGCGACTGGATCGGGAACAGCAGCCGCGTCTGCAGCGTGGTGAACGCCACGATCGTGCCGATCGAGATGCCGTTGCCCAGGAAGCTCTGGCCCGCCAGCCAGTAGATGAGCGCCGGCTGGATCGCGAATGTCATCTGGATCGTGGACATCACCCAGCGCCCGGCCATGCGCGAGCGCACCTCCAGATCGGCGATCCCCTTGGACTCGCCGGTGAAGCGCTCGGCCAGGTCCTGGCCGCGACCCATCGTCTTGCCGAGCATGATCCCCGAGACCGACAGCGATTCGGACACGAGCGCCGAGAGGTCGGCGAGCCGGCGCTGCTGCTCGGTCGTGATCGTGCGCCGTACCTTGCCGACGCGCCGGGTCAGCCACACGAACAGTGGCACGAACACCACGGAGATCGCCGCCAGGCGCCAGTCCAGGATGCACATCGCGACCAGCGAGGCGATGACCGTGGTCGCGTTCTGCGCGATCGTCGTGGCCGTCGTCGTGACGACGCTGTCCAGGCCGCCGATGTCGTTGGCGATCCGCGACTGCACCTCGCCGGTGCGCGTCCGGGTGAAGAAGGCCAGCGACATCCGCTGCAGGTGGCGGTAAACGGCGGCGCGCAGGTCGTGCATCACCCGCTGGCCGACCTGGTTGGACAGGTAGGTCTGCCACACGCTGAAGACGGCCGACGCGATCGCGATCGCGATCATCCCGGCGACGAGCTCGGTCAGCAGGGTGTGCCGGTGGTGGAAGATCCCCTTGTCGAGCACCGCCTTGAGCAGGAACGGCGAGACCATGCTCAGCAGCGCGCTGAACACGATCATCACCAGGACCACGCCCAGCCGGATCCGGTAGGGCTTGAACAGCGACAGGATGCGGTGGCGGTCGCGCTCCCGTGACGGATCCATCAGCGGCGGCGGCTTCTTGTCAGCGCCGCGCAGGGAACGCATCGCCCCTGGCGCGCTGGCGCCGTTGGACGCGGCGAATCCTCGGTGACCGGAGCTCATTTTCGGTTCTCATCATGACGCACGCCTTCAGCTTAGCCTCACACTTCGTCCACCATCGAAACGTTCCGGAGCTACCATCCAGCGCATGAGCGGCGACGCCGACATCGCCAGGATCGGAGCCCTGGTCGCCGATCCGGCTCGCGCGCGGATGCTGATGGTGCTCGGCGACGGCCGCGCGCTCGCCGCCAGCGTGCTCGCCGACGAGGCCGGCGTGGCCGCCTCAACGGCCAGCTCCCATCTGGCAAAGCTCGTCGACGGCGGCCTGCTCACCGTCTCGCAGCACGGACGCCACCGGTACTTCGCGCTCTCCGGCCCGCAGGTCGGCGCGCTGATCGAGAGCCTGGCCGGGCTCGCACCCCCCGCCCGCGTCCGCTCGCTGCGCCAGGACACCCGCGCCCACGCCGTACGCACCGGGCGCACGTGTTACGACCACCTGGCGGGCCGGCTCGGTACCGGCCTGATGGGAGCGCTCCTGGACCGTGGGCTCCTCGCCGGCGGCGACGGCATGTTCGATCCCGACGCCGCCCGCAAGGACCGGCTCTCGGCACCGGGATCAGACCACGACTACCGGCTGACCGAGCACGGCCGTGACGAGCTCGGCGCGTTCGGCATCGACTTCGGCGAGCTCGCCGCCCGCCCGCGGCCCCTGATCCGCTACTGCGTGGACTGGTCAGAGCAGCGCCACCACCTGGCTGGCGCGCTCGGTGCGGCGCTGGCGACGCGGATGCTCGACCTCGGCTGGGTCAGCCGCGCCCGGCGCGGACGCGCCGTCCACGTCACCCCGGCAGGATCACGGGGTCTGGCTCAGGCGTTCGGTCTGGAGGTGGAGCCGGTCCGCTGAGGCCGAGCCTGCGCGCCAGCGGCTCGACCGTCGCTCCCTGCAGCAGCGTCGAGACGATCACGGCGAAGAACACGAGGTCGAAGAACTCGACGCTGCCGGGGACGTGGTCGATCACCGGCAACGTGGCCAGCACCACCGGCACCCCGCCCCGCAGCCCCGCCCAGCCGAGCAGCGCCCGCTCGGCCACGTTGAACCGGGTGCGCGCCGTCGCCGCGAACGCCGCCAGCGGCCGCGCCAGCACCGCCACCACCAGCGCCAGGACGGTGCCGCGCACGAGCACGTGCCCGAGCCGGCTAGGGAAGACGAGCAGCCCGAGGGTGAAGAACATGCCGATCTCCGCCACCGCCGCCAAGCCCTCGTGAAATGCGGTCAGGGCTGCGCGCTCGGGCAGCTCGAAGCCGGCGAGCACCAACCCGGCCACGTAGACAGCGAGAAAGCCCGATCCGCCCAGCGTCCCCGCCGCGCCGAACGCGACCGCCGCCGTCGCAAACGACGCCACCAGCGGCAGGCCGGTGGGCGCCTCGGCCATCCGCCGCAGTGCGGCCGCCGCCACGGCGCCGACCGCGAGGCCGGCGACCAGGCCGACGAGCAGCTCGTGGGCCAAAAACCAGAGGGCGTCCACGGGCGAGTAGCTCGGGCGGCGGACGACCTCGATCATCACGACGACGAGCATCACGGCGATCGGGTCGTTGAGGCCCGCCTCCCCCTCGAGCGTCAGCGCCAAGCGCCGGGGCAGCCGCACGCCGCGCAGCAGGGCGAAGACCGCCGCCCCGTCGGTGGGGCTGAGGATCGCGCCCAGCAGCAGCCCTTCGGCGAGCGAGACATGCAGCAGCCAGCTGGCGGCGATCCCCGTCACGAGCGCGGTCAGCGCGGTCCCGACCACCGCCAGCGAGACCGCGCCGCCGAGCACCGGGCGCAGCTGGCCAAACCCCGTCTGCAGGCCGCCCTCGAACAGGATCACGACGAGCGCGACCGTCCCGACCAGTCGGGCGAGCGCGTAGTCGTCGAGGTAGATCCAGCCCAACCCGTCGCTGCCGACGGCCATCCCGACGCCGAGGAACAACAGCAGTGCCGGCAGGCGCAGCCGCGAGGCGGCCATCGAGGCGAGCACCCCGGCGGCCAGCAGCGCCCCCGCGACGAGGATCAGACGCGCATCGCCGGACATGCGGCTTGACGATGGCACACGGCTCGCGTTGCTCTACGCTCCATCGCCATGAACGACGACTGGCGCCTGCGCATCGACCTGCATGAGCACTCGTTCGCCCACCAGCTCTCGGAGGCGCTGGACGCCGTCGAGATCGAGCATCAGCTCGAGCGCTCCTTCCACGACCGCGTCGTCGTCTCGGTCGACGGCTCGGAGGTCTTCTGTTACGCCGGGACCCGCGCCCAGGCGGAGGCCGCCGAGCAGCTGATCCGTCAGCTGCTCGCCGAGCATGGGTGGGAGGCCGACGTCGATCTCGCCCACTGGCACCCGGTCGCCGAGCGGTGGGAGGACCCGGACGAACCGCTCCCCGACTCCCAGGCGGCGGCCGCTCACGAGCGCGCCGAGCGCATCGCCGCCGAGCGCGCCGACTCGGCGCAGCAGGGCTATCCCGAGTTCGAGGTGCGGATCCAGTGCGGCTCGCGGGCGCAGGCCGGCGAGCTGTCGGACACGCTCGAGCAGGAGGGAATCCCCAACGTGCACCGCTGGAGCTACGTGCTGGTCGGCGCCACCGACGAGCAGAGTGCCCAGCAGCTCGCCGAGCGTCTGCGCACTGAGGTGCCCGCCGGAACCGCGATCACCGTGGAGCTCAACCAGCTGGCCATCTGGGAGAATCGACCCGGCAATCCGTTCGCGGTGCTCGGCGGCCTGGCCGGCTGACACCGGAAACCAGAAAATCGTAGTAGACCGGCGCCGTTTCGCCGGTCTCCGCCACTGCCAGCTTTCCACCGGAGTTGGATTTTCTCCGGTCCGGGCGCGATACTCACGCGCTTGCGCGAAGACGCTTCCCAGAACGACCCCGACGGGCGTCCCGCGCCCACGCCCGCCCCGGCCATCCCGGCTCGTGAGCGCGAGCCGTCGGCGCGGCTCGGGACGAGCTCGTTTCCGCCGATCGCCGAGTACGCGTTCCTGTCGGACTGCGAGGCCGTGGCGCTCGTGGCGCCAAGCGGGTCGATCGAATGGATGTGCCTGCCGCGCGTGGATTCTCCGAGCGTGTTCGGAGCGATGCTCGACCGCGACGCCGGCACCTTCCGCCTCGGCCCCGACGGCGTGACGGTTCCCGCCGCCCGGCGCTACCTGCCGGGCACGATGGTCCTGGAGACGAGCTGGGGCACCGGCAAGGGCTGGATCATCGTCCGCGACGTGCTGCTGATCGGCAACTGGCATCACCAGCACGACCGCTCCCACACCCACCGGCGCGCGCCCACCGACTACGACGCCGACCATGTGCTGCTGCGCACCGTGCGCTGCGTCAACGGCGAGGTGCAGCTGCTGCTCGACTGCGAACCGAAGTTCAACTACGGCCGCGAGCCGGCCAAGTGGCGCTACACCGGCGACGGCTACCACGAGGGCACCGCCGCCAGTGCCGACGGCTCGGTCACGCTCAAGCTGACCACCGACCTGATGCTCGGCTTCGAGGGCTCGCGGGCCACCGCCCGCCACATGATGAAAGAGGGCGAGGTCGTCTACTGCGCGCTGTCGTGGTCCGAGCACGCTCCGCCCAAGGACATCGACGAGGCCTATGACCGGATGGTGTGGACCGCCCATCACTGGCAGCACTGGCTCGATCGCGGCAACTTCCCCGATCACCCGTGGCGCACGTTCCTGCAGCGCTCGGCGCTGACGCTCAAGGGCCTGACCTACGCCCCCAGCGGCGCACTGCTGGCCGCGGCCACGACCTCGCTGCCCGAGACCCCGCAGGGTGAGCGCAACTGGGACTACCGCTACAGCTGGATCCGCGACTCGACGTTCATGCTGTGGGCGCTGCTGTCACTCGGCTTCGAGTGGGAGGCCAACGACTTCTTCTACTTCATCGCCGACGTGGCCGCCGGCGAGGAGAACCTGCAGGTGATGTACGGCCTCGACGGCGAGCGCCAGCTCGACGAGCAGGTGCTCGAGCACCTCGAGGGCTACGAGCGCGCCCAGCCGGTGCGGATTGGCAACGGTGCCTTCGAGCAGGAGCAGCACGACGTCTGGGGGGCCCTGCTGGACTCCGTCTACCTGCACACGCGCTCGCGCGACTCGCTCGACGACCGCGTCTGGAAGATCCTCTCGCGCCAGGTGGAGCAGGCGATCGCGAACTGGCGCAAGCCCGACCGCGGGATCTGGGAGATCCGCGGCGAGCCCCAGCACTTCACCTCCTCGAAGATCTTCTGCTGGGTGGCGTGCGACCGTGGCGCGCGGCTCGCCGAGCTGCGCGAGGACTGGGACCACGCACAGCGCTGGCGCGAGGCGGCCGACGAGATCCACGCCGACGTGTGCGAGCACGGGGTCGACGATCGCGGCGTGTTCGTCCAGCATTACGAGACCGACTCGCTCGACGCCGCCCTACTGCTGCTGCCGCTGATGCGCTTCCTCCCGCCCGAGGACGAACGCGTCCGCGCGACCGTGTTCGCGATCGCCGACGAGCTGACCGAACAGGGCCTGGTCCTGCGCTACAGGACCGAGGAGACCGACGACGGCCTGGAGGGCAAGGAGGGGACGTTCCTCATCTGCTCGTTCTGGCTGGTCTCGGCGCTGTGCGAGATCGGTGAGCTTGACCGGGCGCGGACGCTGTGCGAACGGCTGCTGGGCTATGCCAGCCCGCTCGGGCTCTACGCCGAGGAGATCGACCCGGACACCGGGCGCCATCTCGGCAACTTCCCGCAGGCCTTTACCCACCTGGCGCTGATCAACGCCGTGATGCACGTGATCCGCGCCGACGAGAAGGCCTCCGAGCAGCGCTCGCCGTGGGCCGACTGGCGCTGAGCCGGCGGGCGGGGGACGTCAAGATGCGTTTCGCCTCAGCCGCACCGGAAGCGTCTTGAGCTGGTTGACGAACCCTGACTCGACCACCGTCGGGCGTCCGGCGAGCTCCATCGCCGGATAGCGCTTGAGCGTCTCCTCGAACATGATGTTGAGCTCGAGGCGGGCGAGCGCGGCGCCCAGGCAGAAGTGCCGGCCGCCGGCGCCGAACGCCTGGTGTTCGGGATCGCGGGTCACGTCGAAGCGGTGGGGATCCTCGTAGCGCGACTCGTCGCGGTTGGAGGACACGTACCACATGACCACCTTCTCGCCCTGGCGGATCGTCCGGCCGCCGAGCTCGGCATCGCAGGTCGCCGTGCGGCCGAAGTGCGCGAACGCGGGGAACATGCGCAGCGACTCCTCGACCGCGCTCGAGACCAGCGCCGGGTCGCCCAGGACGGCGGCGCGCTCGTCGGGGTGCTCCATCAGGGCGCGCATCCCGCTGCAGTAGGTGGCCTTCGTGCTGTCGTTGCCGGCCGCCACGAGCAGAAAGAAGCCCATCACGATCTCGTGCTCCTCAAGCTGGTGACCGTCGACCTCGGCGTGCACGAGCACGCTCGTGAGATCGTCGGTCGGATGTTCGCGGCGAGCGGCGATCATCTCCGAGCAGCGGCGAAAGATCTCCGGGATCTCGGTCTGCATGATGCCCCCCACCCCCTCGGGATTGAGGTCGGGATCGCCGGCCCCCAGCGCCGTGTTCATCAACCGCGCCCACACGCCGTCATCGGCCTCAGGGATGCCCATGAAGCTGCCGATCACCCGGGAGACGATCGGCTGGGCCACGTCGCCGACGAGGTCACAGATCTCACGTCCGTCGAGGCGGTCAAGCGTGGCGCCGACGATCTCCCGGATCGCCGGCTCGTGGGCGGCAATCCGGCGCGGCGTGAATCCGGCCTGGAACAGGGACTTCAGGCGGTCGTGCTTGGGCGGGTCCATGCCGATGAACATCGCCCGGATCAGCTCGATCGGGAACACCGCGTTGATCGCCGTGATCCCGCCCGCTCGGAGGAGTAGGTGCGCCAGTCGCGGCTCACCGTGTGCACGTCCTGCGCCCGGGTGACCGACCAGTAGCCGGCCTCGTCGGGGTACTCGGTGGCATGCGATGTCCAGTGGATGGGACATTGGCCGCGCAGGCGTCCGAACAGCTCGTGCGGCGGACCGTCCCGCCAGTGCTCGCGCTCGGTGACGAGAACCTGCTCGAGGTCTGACCCAGCTGAAGTCACTCGCTCCTCCTGACGTGCTCCGATCGGGGCCGCGATAATACTGGCTGGCTGGCCAGCTTGGAAGACGTCCGCGTCGCCGTGCGACGGAGGTCCCGCGGCGGCTCGCACCCCGGTCATCTCGAGCGTGGCCGGCCGATTCTAGGTTGCACGCGGGCTACTCCTCGGCGGGCGGCGTGACCGCGGCCGACTCCGCGATCGCCGTGTCAACCGCCGCCGGCACCCCGGGCGCGCCGGCGACCGCGTTGGCGATCCATCGCCGCCGCTCCTCGATCCGCCGCCAGCGCTCCTGCGAGCGGGCGAGCTTGCGGCCGTCGGGGGCGTAGCGGCGCCGGGCCCACCACGAGCGCGGGGCACCGAGCCGGATCGCCCCGGCGAGCGAGACGAACGGCACAAAGACCCCGACGAGGCCGATCAGCGGCTTGCCCTTGAGGATCGCCAGCGTTCCCAACAGGACGTCGGTCACAACCACGACCCCCCAGCTGCCGATCGACGTTCCGTCGTTGGCCAGATCGAACGGGGCGAAGCCGAGCACGATCAGGCCGCCGATGACCGCCGCCACGACGACGGCGTCGAACGACGATCGCCCCTCCTCGGTCCAGTAGACGTCGCGCAGGTAGATCCACAGAGCGAACTCGTCGAGCGTCAAGCCGGCGCCGATGCCGAAGGCCGCGGCCAGCACCTCGCTCCACGGGCTGCCCGGCTGGGTGGCGAAGTTCAGAAAGCCCGACAGCAGCAGCAGCACGATGCCCCAGACGAGGTGGTGCAGGTGAAGTCCGCTGTCGGTCGTCACGCTCCCCGGCCACCACGCGAACCGCGGGCTGCGGTTCATCCGCGCGCTGGTGCGGATGAACAAAAACGACAGCAGGAACGCGGCCAGCAGCACGAACCCGTCCCGCTGGCCACGGATGTCGAGAAAGCGGGCCGGGACATCGAGGCGGAACGCGATCGCGGCCATCGCGACAGCGTAAAGCCGAGCGTCAATGCCATCATCGCGGCGTGGCCGAACGTCTGCACCCCTCGCCGCTCTTCACCCAGCTCGACCCCGCGGAGGCCGCCGACCCGGCGCTCTACGCCGACCTGCTCAACACGTGGGTGGCCGTCATCGACGCCGGCGGCGCCGTCGGCTTCACCGCGCCCGCCGATCGCGAGGCAGTGGCCCGGACCCTGCGCGGACAGCTCCGGCGGGTGGGCGAGGGCCGCGACGCGCTGGGCGTGCTGCGCCACGGCGGCCGGGCCGTCGGGATGGCGTTTCTCGTCGAGAGCGGCTCCCCGCTGCGCCGCCACTGGCGCACCGTGCTGCGGGTGATGGTCCACCCCGACCTGCAGGGCACCGGCGCCGGCCGTCTGCTGCTGGAGGGACTGCACGGCGTCGCCCGCGAACTGGGGCTCGAGCAGCTGCTGCTGTCGGTGCGCGGCGGCACCGGCACCGAGGGCTTCTACGAGCGCTTCGGCTACGTCGAGATCGGCCGCCACCCCGCCGCGATCCGGCTCGCCCCCGACGACGATCGCGACGAGATCGTCATGCTGCTCACCCTGTGAGCCACCGCGTCGGGATCGTCGGTCTCGGCCGCATGGGGCTGCCGATGTGCATGCGGCTCGCCGAACGCGGCTTCGCCGTCTCGGCCACCGACACCCGTCCCGAGCTTCAGACGCACGTCATCGGAGCGGGCGCGTGCTGGGACGGCTCGGCGGCCGAGGTCGCGGCCCGCTGTGAGGTCCTGATCACGATGCTGCCCGGCCCCCACGAGGTGGCCGCGATGATCGAGGACGTGCTCGGGGCCCTGTCTCCCGGCGGCACCTGGATCGATATGAGCAGCGCCACCCCGGCCGTCGGGGCGCAGATCGCCCTGGCCGCGAAGGGCCGCGATGTCCGGATCCTCGACGCGCCGGTCGGCGGCGGGCCGCCGGAGGCACGCAACGGACGGCTGCTGGTGTTCGTCGGAGGCTCCGGCGAAGATCTGGAGGGCCAGCGTGACGTCCTCGAGAGCCTCGGCGAGCGCGTCGTGCACGTCGGTCCGGCGGGCAGTGGCTATGCCGTCAAGCTGATCGTCAACATGCTCTGGTTCGAGCAGGCGGTCGCCGGAGCCGAAGCGCTGTCGCTCGCCGTACGCTTCGGCCTGGATCCCGAGACGCTGCGCCTGGCGGTGCAGGAGAGCGCCGCCGCCAGCCGCTTCATGGAGCACGACGCGCCGGCCCTGATGCAAGGGGACTCCTACGAGATGTTCTCGCTCGCGCGATGCCACGAGGAGCTGACCGGCGTCCTGGCGCTGGGTGATCAGCTGGAGGTGCCGCTGGCGCTGGCCGGGCGCGCGACCGAGCTCTACGCGCAGGCGCTCGAGCGCTACGGCGACATCGACGGGGAGCTGCTGGCCGCCCGGCTGGTCGCCGAGCGGGCGGGCGTCGACCTGGCCGCCGAGGGCCCTTAGCGGCTGATCGTGCTGGGCGACGGCTGCGCCGCGGGCGCGATGCGATTCGGGTCGTCGCCGATGCCACGGTCCGTCGAGCCGGCGGCCACGGGCTTCCCTCCACGCGACCACGACGCCACCGCCGCCACCAGGCAGGCGATGATGGCGAAGGCGAAGGCCTCGTGCAGGCCCGTGCGAAACGGCGGCGAGATCAGGTGCGGGAAGAACGAGCGGCCGACGAGCACGTGCTGCTGGGCCACGTTGACGTGGGCGAGCGCCGGGCCGACGAGGTGCTGGATCGGGTTGTAGCCGAGGAACGCGGCGAACAGGATCGAGACCGGCGGCAGGTCGGCGGCATGCTGGGCGGCGGCCTGGGGGACGCCGTGGGCCCGCAGGCCCGTGAACAGGGTGTGCGGTAGCGACGAGGCGAGGCCGACGATCATCAGTGTGAAGAAGATCCCGATCGACAGCACCTGCGCCGAGTTCTGAAAGGTCTGGTTCATGCCCCCGCCGGCGCCGCGGGCGTTCGGCGGCAGGCTGTTCATCACGGCGGCGCGGTTGGGCGAGGCGAACATGCCCATCGAGACGCCGTTGAGGAACAGACAGACGGCGAACAGCGGATAGGGAAAGTTGATCGGCAGCAGGGTCAGCAGCAAGAAGCTGGCCGCCGCGCCCACCATGCCCCCGGTGGCGAAGCCGCGCGAGCCGAACCGGTCAGAGAGAAAGCCGCTCGTCGGCCCGGCGAGCAGCATCCCGACCGTCAGCGGCAGGATGTAGATACCCGCCCACAGCGGCGTGTCGGTGAAGTTGTAGCCGTGCTGGGGCAGCCAGATGCCCTGCAGCCAGATGATCAGCATGAACATCAGGCCGCCGCGGGCGACCGCCGAGAGGAACGTCGACAGCGTGCCGAACGTGAACGCGCGGATCTTGAACAGCGGCAGGCTGAACATCGGGTCGGTGACGCGGCCCTCGACCACCGCGAAGGTGACGAGCGAGAAGACGCCGCCGGCGAGCAGGATGATCACCTTGGGGCTCCCCCAGCCGGTCGCCGAGCTGCCATAGGGCCGGATCCCGTAGGTGACGGCGACCATGATCAGGATCAGGCCGAGCGCGAAGCTGACGTTGCCCGCCCAGTCGATGCGGGCCTTCTTCGGCGTCGAGAGCTCGTGCAGCTTCAGATAGGCCCACACCGTCCCGAACAGCCCGACGGGGACCGAGATCAGGAACACCAGCCGCCAGCTGATCGGCGCCAGCAGACCTCCCAGCACGAGGCCGACGAACATGCCGCTGACGCCGACGATGTTGTTGATGCCCAGTGCCATGCCGCGCTGGTTGGCGGGGAAGGCGTCGGTGATGATGGCGGCCGAGTTGGCCAGCAGGCACGCCGCCCCAATCCCCTGCACGACGCGGAACACGATCAGGAACATCGCCCCGCCGCGGCCGCTCAGCCAGTCGACGGTCAAAAACAGCGAGGCGACGGTGTAGATGACGAAGCCGAGGTTGTAGATCTTCACCCGGCCGTACATGTCGCCGAGGCGGCCGAGGCTGACGATCAGCACGCTCGAGACGACGAGGAATCCGAGGATCATCCACAGCAGGTAGAAGGAGTTGGAGGAGACGAGCGGATCGAGCTTGATGCCGCGGAAGATGTCGGGCATCGCGATCAGCGTGATCGACGCATCGAGCGTCGCCAGGAGCACGCCGAGCGTGCAGTTGGAGAGCGCGATCCACTTGTACCTGTCCCCGCGCGGATCGGGTTTGCCGACCGCGACCGCCGTAGCCGCGCCGTTCGACGCGCCGCCGCTCGCCCCTGCGGCCACTATCCGGCTTCCTGGGCGGCGAGCTCGCCGTCGAGCACGAGGGGCTTGCGTGTCCGGGCGTGCGGTCGGAACCAGCACGCCGGCGACCACGGCGGCGACGAGAAACGCCGCCTCGAGCGAGAAGGAGGCGGTGAAGCCGGTCACCGTCGGCAGGCCGTGGGAGACGTTGTCGGCAACCAGCGTGGCGGCGATCTGACCGCCGAGCGCGCCGCCGAGCGTCCGCATCACGGTGTTCATGCCGGTGGCCACGCCCGTCTGCTGGGGCGGGACGGCCTGGACGATCAGGTTGCCGAGCGCGGCGAAGGCCAGTCCGATGCCGATGCCCAGCAGCGCCGCGCTGATCAGCATCTCGATGGGGTGCGCGTGCGCGACGGCGAGGAAGCCAAAGGCGACGGCGGTGATGGCGCTACCGGCGATCACGGCGGATTTCGACCCATAGCGGCGCGCGACGCGGCCGGCGAAGGTGCCGAGCAGGCTCATGGTCAGCGCCGCCGGAAGCAGGTACACGCCGGCGGTGACGACCGAGACGCCGAAGCCGAAGCCGGTGCTCTTGGGCAGCTGGGCGAACTGCGGGTACAGCAGAAACGACGCGTACATGCCGGCGCCCAGGAGGAAGGCGACGAGGTTGGTCGTCCACACCCCGCGCACGCGCATCATCGCCATGTCGATCAGCGGCTCTGAGCTGCGCACCTCGACGGCCACCCAGGCGCCGGAGAGGATGATCCCGGCGGCGAGCAGGCCGAGGGTCTTGGGCGAGCCCCATCCCCAGGCGATCGTCTCGGAGATGGCGATCAGCACGCACGAGAACCCGGCGGTCATCAGCGCCGCGGCCAGCCAGTTGACCCTGCCGGGGACGCGGACCGGTGACTCGGGGACGAAACGCCAGGTGGCGACGGCGGCACAGACGATGACGACGAGCGGGATCCAGTACAACCAGTGGTAGTTGAGGTGCTCGATGATCAGGCCGCCGAGGACGATGCCGATGCCGCCGCCGACTCCCAGGATCGAGGAGAGCATGCCGATGCTGCCGGGAACCTCGTCGGCGGGGAACTCGTCGCGGACGATCCCGAAGGCGAGGGGGAAGATGCCACCGCCGGCGCCCTGGATGACGCGGCCGATCACCATCACCTCGAGCGAGGTCGACAGCGCGGAGACGAGCGTGCCGACGCTGAGCATCACCAGGGTGACGACGAGCAGGCGCTCCTTGCCGTACATGTCGCCGAGGCGCCCGATGATCGAGGTGCCGACCGACGCCGACAGCAGGTAGCCGGTCAGCAGCCAGGCGACGGCGTTCTCGGAGGAGTGCAGCGAGTGCTCGAGCGGGGTGAGCGCCGGGATCACCGCCGAGCTCAGCATCGAGTACGACACGCCGCCGAGCGAGAGCACCGCCAGGATCAGCTTGGGATGGATGCCGTGTGGCTTTGCCCCGTCAGCGGACACGAGGGGCTACTCTAGCGGAATGAACATTCCGGCCCCTCGGGCCGAGGCGGCCGCGCCGGCCACCGGCGCGTGGTCGGCCCTGGCGCGGGGCGAGAAACGGGAGCGCCTGCTGAGCGCCGCGGGAGACGTTTTCGCGCGCCACGGCCTGGACGCGCCGATGAGCGAGGTCGCCGAGGCGGCCGGAGCCGGAGTGGCCAGCCTGTATCGCTGCTTTCCCTCCAAGCACGAGCTGCTCGCGATGCTCGTGGCGCGGCGGACGGAGCAGATCGCCGACGCGGCGATCGACGCCCTCGCGCGGCCCGGCGATCGCTGGTCGGCACTCGTCGACATGCTGACCAGCCTCGTCAGCACCCAGTCGGCCGACAACTTCCTCGGCGAGGCGCGGGTGGCCGTCGCCGATCACCCCGATGTGATCGCCGCCACGGCCCGGTCCGGCGAGGCGATCGACGCGCTGCTGGACGCCGCGCGCGCCGAGGGGCGCCTGCGCGCCGATGCCACCGCCCTGGACCTACGACTGCTGTTCGCCGCCACCCGGGCGGCCAAGCAGGTCGAGCCCGAGCGCTGGCCGCGGACGCTCGAGCTGATGATCGACGCGCTGGACTCGCAGTCGCGGCCGCCGGCGTAGGCCGGCCCGCGCCGGGGGGACCGCCCGGACCGCGTCGAGGCGATCACCAGGTTGCCGGCCGCAGCGGCGCTCCGCGAAAGACCATTACCCCGGGGGTAATCGACGCCACGTGCCCGGGCCGGGATCGTCCCGGCCATGAGCACATCATCTCTCGCCTCAACAGCCCCCCAAGGGCTCCTGGCCCGGGCCCGCGCGAATCGCTGGGCTCCGCTGCCGATCATCCTCGCCGGCACCTTCATGGTCGTCCTGGACTTCTTCATCGTCAACGTCGCGCTGCCCTCCATGCAGTCCCGGCTGCATGCCTCCGACGGCGCGATCGAGTGGGTCGTCGCCGGCTACAGCCTCACCTCGGCGATCTTGCTGATCGCCGCCGGACGGCTCGGCGACCGCCACGGACGCCGGCGCGTGTTCGCGCTCGGCCTCGCCCTGTTCACCCTGAGCTCGGCCGCCTGCGGTCTCGCCGCCAGCCCGGGGATGCTCGTCGGCGCGCGTCTGGTCCAGGGCGGCGCCGCCGCGCTGCTGATGCCCAACGTCCTGTCGCTGATCGGCGTCCTGTATGACGGCGTCGACCGCGCCCGGGCACTCGCCGCCTACGGCATGACGATGGGCCTGGCCGCCGTCTCCGGCCAGCTCATCGGCGGCGTGCTCGTCCAAGCCGACATCGCCGGCCTCGGCTGGCGGACCGTGTTCCTGATCAACGTTCCGGTCGGCGCCGTCGCCCTGGCTCTCGCTCCCCGCCTCATCCCCGAGTCGCGGGTGCCGAACCAGGGCCGGGTCGATGCGATCGGAACGCTGCTGGTCACCGCCGGCCTGACGGCGATCGTGCTGCCGCTCGTCGAAGGCCAGACGCACGGCTGGCCGCTGTGGACATGGCTGTCGCTGGCCGCGGCCCCGGCGATCCTGGTCCTGTTCGCCGTCCAGCAGCGGCGCCACCCCTCGCCGCTGATCTCCGGTGAGCTGTTCGGCGCCCGCGGCTTCACCGCCGGCCTCGTCGCCCAGCTGGTCTTCTGGTGTGGGCAGGCGTCGTTCTTCCTCGTCCTGGCGCTGTACCTGCAGCAGGGACGCGGGCTGAGCGCGCTTCACTCCGGCCTGATCTTCACGATCCTCGCCGTCGCCTACCTGGCGGCGTCGCTGCGCGCCCCGGCGCTCACCGAGCGTTACGGGCGGCGGGTCCTGGCGGTCGGCGGGCTCACGCTGGCGGTCGGTCACGGGCTTCTGGCGCTGGCCGCCGGCGAGATCGGCGTCCGCGGTGACGTGGTGGCGCTCGTGCCCGGTCTGATCCTCGTCGGAGCCGGCATGGGCCTGGGGATCACGCCCCTGGCGACGCTGATCATGGCCGGCATGAAGCCCGAGCACGCGGGCTCCACGTCCGGGGTCCTGGCCACCGCGCAGAACGTCGGCAACGCGATCGGCGTGGCCGTCATCGGGGTGCTGTTCTTCGGCGCCGTGCACAGCGGGATCGGCGGTGCCTTCCAGCTCTGCGAGATCGTGCTGGCGGGCGTTCTCCTGGCGGTGGTCGCCCTTACCCGTCTGCTCAGGACCGAGGTACGCTCGTGACCACCGTGACCGTGTCCCGCGGAACCGAGAACCGGGTCGGCGGCCTGCTGCGCGACTGGCGCCGGCGTCGCCGGCTCTCCCAGATGGACCTGGCGCTCGAGGCCGGGATCTCGACGCGGCATCTCAGCTTCGTCGAGACCGGCCGCTCCCGGCCCAGCCCGGACATGGTGGTGCAGCTCGCCGAGCAGCTCGAGGTCCCGCTGCGCGAGCGCAACGAGCTGCTGCTGGCCGCCGGCTACGCGCCCCGCTACGGGGCGCGCTCGCTCGACGATCCAGCGCTGAACGAGGTCCGCGACGCCGTCAGCCGGGTGCTCGCCGCCCACGAGCCGTATCCGGCGATCGCCGTCGACCGCCACTGGAACCTGATCGCCTCCAACGAGGCGCTCGGCCCGATGCTCGAGGGCGTCGCGCCGGAGCTCCTCGTGCCCCCGGTCAACACGATCCGCCTCGCTCTGCACCCCGACGGCGTGGCGCCGCGAATCATCAACCTCGGCGAGTACCGCGCCGACCTGCTCCATCGCCTGGAGCGCGCGGCGCGGATCACCGGCGACGAAACGCTGCTGGAGCTGCGCGAGGAGATGCTCGGCTATCCCGGGCCCGGACGCGCCTCCGGCGCGGGCGGGTGCGACCGAATCCGCGGTGACCGTCCAGCTGCGCCTCGCGCTGGGTCGGCGGGACCGATACGACGACGGCCCGGAGCTCGCGTTCTTCAGCACGATCACGACGTTCGGCACCGCCGTCGACGTCACCGTCTCCGAGCTGGCGGTCGAGGCGTTCTTCCCGGCCGACCCGGCGACGGCGGCGCGGCTACACGGTTAACGGCGGCGGGCGGCCGGCTCGAGCGCCGGGTTCTGGTAGCCGATCTCGTTGGGGTTGACGTTGGTGCCCGGCGGGACGATCTCGTCGATCCGATCGAGCACGTCGTCGGACAGCGTCACCTCGGCGGCCGTCAGCTGGGACTCGAGGTGCTCCATCGTGCGCGGCCCGATGATCGCCGAGGTCACGGCCGGGTGGCGGATCACGAACGCCAGGGCGAGCTCGATCAGCGTCATGCCGTTCTCCTCGGCGAGTCTGGCCAGCGCATCGGCGGCCTCGAGCTTGCGCTGGTTGCCGGGATCGGACATGTCGTAGCGGCCGGGCATGCGCTGGGCGCGCTGGGACTCGGGCAGGTCCTCGCCCTTGCGATACCGCCCCGAGAGCCAGCCGCCGGCGAGCGGGCTCCACGGGATCACGCCCATCCCGTAACGCTGCGCGGTGGGAAGCACGTCCTTCTCGACCTCGCGGACGAGCAGCGAATACGGGGGCTGCTCGCAGACGAAGCGCTCCCGGTTCCGGTGTTCGGCGGTCCACTGGGCCTCGACGATCTGCGAGGCGGGGAACGTGGAGGAGCCGATGTAGCGGACCTTCCCGGCGCGGATCGAGGTCAGTCAACGCGCCGAGCGTCTCGTCGATGTCGGTATCGGCCTCGGGGCGGTGGATCTGATAGAGGTCGATCCAGTCGGTGCCCAGCCGGCGCAGCGAGTTCTCGACCTCCTTCACGATCCAGCGCCGCGAGTTGCCGAACTCGTTGGGATCGTCGCCCATCGTGCCGTGGACCTTGGTGGCGAGCACGACGTGGTCGCGCTTGCCGCCGGCGAGCGCCTTGCCGACGATCTCCTCGGACTCACCGCGCGAGTAGACGTCGGCCGTGTCGATGAAGTTGACGCCCCCATCCAGGGCGCGGTGGATGATCCGGATGCTGTCGTCGTGATCCTTGTTGCCCCAGTCGCCGAACATCATCGCGCCGAGACAGAGAGGGGTCACCTTGGTGCCCGTTGTACCTAGGGTGCGGTAGTTCATCGTGTCGACGCTAGTCACCCATCCACGCCCGCCGGCGAACATCGCGTGAAGCTGCTCGCCGCCGCCACCCGGGCGCTCACTCGGCTGGCGCTGCTCGCCGCCATGCTCGCGCTGATCGTCCCCTCGCAAGCGGTCGCCGACCGCTCGGACCTGCTGCTGGCAGCCCTGGTGCTGGCCACCGCACTGGGGATCTCCGGCGCTGACCTGCTCGCCCTGCGCCGCCACGCCGCCGCCGTGACGATCCTCTGCGTGGCGCCGCTGATCGTGCTCGCGCTGGCAGCATGGGCGCTCGGCCAGCTGTTCGGCGCCACCACGCGCGACGGGCTGCTGGCGGTCGGCCTGTCGAGCTCGGAGGTCGCCTCGGTGGGGCTGGCGGCGCTGGCCGGGGCCGACGCGACGATCGCGCTGGGAGCGGTGACGGGATCGCTCGTTCTCTCCGCCCTGCTCGGACCGGTCGCCATCGGCTGGCTGGCCGGCCACGCCGGGCACGGCGGCAGCGGCCATCTGCTCGTGCGCTTCGCGCTCGTGGTGATCCTGCCGCTGATCGTCGGCGTGGCGATCCGCAGCACGAGGGCGGCAGCTGCATGGCTGAGCGCCCGCGACGCCGAGCGAGACGGGGTTGCGGCCGTGATCGTGGCCGTCCTCGTCTACGCCGCGCTCAGCGGAACCCAGGGGGCCCACGGGCTCGGCGCGGCGTTGGTGGCCAGCCTCGCGTTTCTGATCGTGTCGGCGTGTCTGTCCGCGGTCTGGCTGCGCGGCACCCGCCGGGACGCCACCGCCATCCCGGGGGCGCTGACGATCGCGATGCGCGACTTCGCGGTCGCCGCCGCGCTGGCCTCGCAGGCCTTCGGCAACCGGGCGGCCGCCGTACCCGGCGTCTACGGGGTGACGATGCTGCTGGCGGGCAGCGGGTTCGTCACCGTGCGCACTCGTCGGGGGTCGGACGATGCCCGTTAACCGACCAGCGTGACGCTGGGAGGGTCAGCCACCGCCAGCGTGGGAAAAGCTCCCAGCGTCGGGCGGCCCGCGACGCTGGGCCTCGCTCACCCCCAGCGTTCCGATGCGCCGGTCGCAACTCTCCCGGCGCTAAGTTGCCCTGATGAGCACTTCTGACGGCGACACTCACTTCGGCCTCACCGGCCTGGCGACGATGGGCGCCAACCTGGCGCGCAACGTCGCCCACCACGGCATCCCCGTGGCGGTCCACAACCGTACGACCAGCCGGATGCAGAAGTTCCTGGAGGAGCACGGCTCCGAGGGGCCGATCACCGGCCAGGCGACGACGGAGGAGTGGGTGGCATCGCTCGGCCGCCCGCGCGTCCTCATGAGCATGGTCCAGGCGGGCGCTGCCACCGACGCGGTGATCGACGACGTCGTGCCCCACCTCGACCCCGGCGACATCATGATCGACGGGGGCAACGCGTACTTCCGGGACACCCAGCGCCGTCACGCCAAGCTCGCCCAGCTGGGAATCCACTTCCTCGGCGTCGGCGTCTCCGGCGGCGAGGAGGGCGCGCTGAACGGCCCCAGCATCATGCCCGGCGGCGACCGGAAGGCCTACGACGACAACGTCAAGCCGATCTTCGAGACGATCGCCGCGCACGTCGACGGCACCCCGTGCTGCACCTATGTCGGAGCCGACGGCGCCGGGCACTTCGTGAAGATGGTCCACAACGGCATCGAATACGCCGACATGCAGCTGATCGCCGAGAGTTATGACCTGCTGCGCAACGGCTGCGGCCTCCAGGTCCCGGAAATCGCCGAGCGCTTCAAGGCCTGGAACCAGTCAGAGCTGGAGTCGTTTTTGATCGAGATCTCCGCCCGGGTGCTGGCCAAGACCGATCCCGCCACCGGCCAGCCGCTCGTCGACGTGATCCTCGACGCCGCCGAGCAGAAGGGCACGGGCCGCTGGACTGCCCAGAACGCGCTCGAGCTCGGCGTGCCGCTGACCGGCATCACCGAGGCGGTGTTCGCCCGGGGGCTGAGCGCGCTGAAATCCCAGCGGGACTACGCATCCGAACGGCTCGCGGGGCCGAGCGGCAGTCCCCGAGGCGACGAGCAGCTCGCCCAGGACCTGGAGCACGCGTTGTACGCATCGAAGATCGTCTCCTATGCCCAGGGGTTTGCCCAGATCGCGGCCGCGGCCGACGACGAGGGCTGGGACATCGACCTCGGCTCGATGGCGACGATCTGGCGTGGTGGCTGCATCATCCGCGCGCGCTTCCTCGATCGCATCCGCGAGGCCTATGACGACGAGCCGGGGCTCAACAACCTGATGCTGGCCGACTTCTTCGCCAAGGCGCTCGCCGAGGCCCAGGATCCGTGGCGGCGCGTCGTCGGCCGGGCCGCCGAGCTCGGGATCCCGACGCCGGCGTTCTCGTCCTCGCTGGCCTATTACGACGGCTATCGCCGCGCCCGCGGGCCGGCCAGCCTGATCCAGGGGCTGCGCGACCTCTTCGGGGCCCACACCTACCGGCGGGTCGACCGCGAGGGCACCTTCCACATTCTGTGGTCAGGCGACGGCTCGGAGATCGAGGCCTAGGCGGGGCGGCGCCTCAGGCATCGGGCAGCTCGAACTGGCAGCGGGCGACGCGCTCGGTCATCGGCGCGAGCAGGCCGCGCAGCCGGTTGTGCTCGGCGTCGGCGTCGTAGTTGCGATATGCGTCGGCGTCGGCGAAATCGGCGACGATCGCAAAGCTCCAGTTGCTCTCGCGCATGCCGAGGTCGTCTCCCAGCGTGTAGCTGACCGTGCCCGGGCAGTTCATCGCCCGGAAGCCGTCCTGGATGCGGGCCACCTCGGCGACGTCGGCGTCGGCGGCGAGCTGGATCATCACGACGTTGCGAATCACGCCGCCCAGCATACGGGCGGTCACATCCGGTCGCCGCCATCCGTCACCGGGATATCCAACGATTCTCCCGGAGGCCCGAGATGGCGACCACCAGTAGACCACCTTCCTTTCTGTCGACCACTCACGGCAAGCTCACGCTGGCGCTTTTGTGCGCAGTCGCGTTCATCGACTTCGTCGACGCCTCGATCGTCAACATCGCGCTGCCGTCGATCCGTCGCACGCTGCATTTCTCCGAGCAGGGCCTGCAGTGGGTGCCGAGCGCCTACCTGCTCACCTACGGCGGCTTCATGCTGCTCGGCGGGCGCGCCGCCGACCTGATCGGGCGGCGGCGGGTGCTGATCAGCGGCACGATGCTGATCGGCGTCGCCTCGCTGATCGGCGGGCTGGCTGACAGCTCCGGCGTGCTCGTAGGCGCGCGGTTGGCTCAGGGCGTCGGCGCCGCGATGATGCTCCCGGCGGCGCTCTCGATCCTCACGACAACGTTCCGCGAGGGCGCCGAGCGCAACACCGCCCTCGGCGTGTGGGGCGGCGTAGGCGGGCTGGCCTCGGCGGCCGGCGTGCTGTTCGGCGGCCTGCTGACCGAGGGGCTGGGCTGGCGATGGGTGATGTTCGTCAACCCGGTGGCGGTCGTGTTCGTCCTCGCCGGGATCCTGCGCCTGATCGAGCCAGACCGTAAACGCCCACAGCTCCAGGGCTTCGACGTGCGCGGTGCCGTCCTCGCGAGCGCCGGCATGTTGCTCCTCGTCTATGCCCTCGTGCAGGCTCCGACCGTCGGGTGGGGCGCGCCGCGCACGATCGCCGAGATTGCCGGGGGCCTCGCCCTGCTCGGCGCGTTCGTGGCCAACGAGCTGCGCCACCGCAACCCGCTCGTTCCCCTCTCGATCTTCAAGATCAACGGGCTGGGGTTCGCCGACGCGACGCAGCTGGTGGCGTTCGCGGGCTTCATCGCGATGTTCTTCTTCCTCACCCTGTACATGCAGAACGTGCTGCTCTTCTCCCCCATCCAGACCGGCATCGCCTATCTGCCCCTGTGCTTCGCCACCGGAATCGCCGCCGGGGTGGCCTCGCAGCTGGTGTCGCGCGTCGGTACCCGCCCGCTGATCGTCGGCGGTTCGCTGATCGCCGCCGCCGGTCTGTACTGGCTGTCGCGGATCCCCGTCGACGGCTCGTTCACGGCCGACCTGTTGCCCGGGATGCTCGTCGTGTCGTTCGGTCTCGGTCCGGTGTTCGTGGCGGTCACGACCGCCGCCAATGCCGGAGTGCCCGCCGACCGGGCCGGCCTGGCGGCATCGCTGGTCAACGCCTCCCAGCAGCTCGGGGCGGCACTCGGCCTGGCGATCTTCACCGCGCTGGCGACCAGCCACACCCAGCATCTCCTGGCCGCCCACACCCCGCCGGCGAGCGCGCTGACCCAGGGCTTCTCGCGGGGGCTCACCGCCTGCGCCGTGTTCCTGGTGGCGGCCGCGGTCATCGGGTTGCGGGCGACCGATACGCGGGGCGAGCAACCGCGCGGCGGCGCGGCCCTGGGCGCGGTCGAAGCCGAGGCCAACCCCAAGCCCGTGGCGGTGGGAGCATGACCTCCCCCGCCGCCGATCGCGACCTGCTGGCCGCCCGCTTCGAGGAGAACCGGACCCGCCTGCGCTCGGTCGCCTATCGGATGCTCGGCTCGCTCAGCGAGGCCGACGATGCCGTCCAGGAGGCGTGGCTGCGCCTGCACCGCTCCGACGCCGACGCGATCGACAATCTGGCGGGCTGGCTGACGACGGTGACCGCGCGCGTGTGCCTCGACATGCTGCGCACCCGGGAGTCCCGCCGCGAGGAGACGCTCGAGCCGGCCCATGTCCGCATCCCCGATCCGATCGTCTCCAACGCCGCCGGGATGGACCCCGAACACGAGGCGCTGCTGGCGGACTCGGTCGGTCTCGCGCTGCTCGTCGTGCTGGAGACGCTGCCGCCCGCGGAGCGCCTGGCGTTCGTCCTGCACGACATGTTCGCGGTGCCGTTCGACGAAATCGCGCCGATCGTGGACCGCTCGCCGACCGCGGCGCGCCAGCTCGCCAGCCGCGCGCGGCGGCGGGTGCAGGGCGCGCCGCGCACCTCCGAGGGCGAGCCTCACGAGCAGCGCCGGGTCGTCGACGCCTTCCTGGCCGCCGCCCGCGAGGGCGACTTCGAGGGCCTGCTGGCCGTGCTCGATCCCGACGTCGTGCTGCGCGCCGACGCCGGCGCGCTTCCCCTCTCCCGGGAGGTCCACGGGGCGCGCGCGGTGGCCGCCGGCGCGATGCAGTTCGCCGCGCTGGCGAGCTCGGGCCGGCCGGCGCTCGTCAACGGAGCGGCCGGCCTCGTGGCCGCGCCGGAGGGACGGCCGTTCAGCGTGCTCGGCTTCACCATCGCCGGCGGGCTGATCGTCGAGATCGACGTGCTCGCCGATCCCGAGCGGCTCCGTGCGATCGACGTCTCCGTCCTGAATGACTGACAAGCGGAAGGGGCGGCCCGCCGGCGCGGCCCGCCCCTTCGCTCGGCTACGGCTTGATGCCCTCGAGCGTGAGCGCCTTCTGCGCGTAGGAGTTGGTCCAGGTGGTCGCCAGCGTGACCGGCTTTGACACGTTGCCGGCGAACTTGTCGATCGCCAGCGCGGTGGCCGGCCCTGAGGCCGGCATCAGCCCGTTGGGCAGGAACTGGCTCTTGTCGGCGGCCAGCGTCTTGATGTAGGACGCGCGCGTCGTCAGACCGTTGACGACATAGGCCGGCGGCATGTGCGCGGCGATGTCGGCGGCGCTGTGGGTGGCGATCCAGTGCATCGTGGCCACCATCGCGTTGACCACCTTCTGGGCGGTCGCCTTGTGGGCGTTGACCCAGTCGGTGCGCGCCAGAACGCCCGCCGCCGGGTACACGCCGCCCAGGGCCTTGACGGCGTCGGCGGTGCTGGCGAGGTTGATCGCCGAGTAGCCGACGCCCTTGGTCTCGATCGCGTTGACGGTCGGCTGCGTGGTCATGCCGCAGACGATGCGGCCGTGCTGCAGCGAGGCCAAAAACGAGGAGCCGTCGCCGACTGCCGCCCGCGTGTACTGCGCGGTGGTGAGGTGGCTGCGGGCGGCCAGGTAACGGGTCAGGTTGTCCGTCCCCGATCCGATGTCAGTGACGCCGACGGCCTTGCCCTTCCATTGCGCGGGCGAGGTCACGTTGGTGCCCTTCTGGCACATCTCGCGCTCGCCGGGAGCGCCGCTGAGCTGGACGAGGTCGATGACGCCCTTGCCCTGCTGCTGGAAGTCGATCGTGTGCACGTACCAGGCACCGGCCATGTCGACCTGGCCGGAGGCCATCGCGGTCTCGGCCCCGACGCCGCCGGTCTGCTCGGTCGAGAGCTTCATGTTGACCCCGTACTTCTTGAAGTAGCCGAGGTCCTGGGCCAGCTGGTAGGGCAGGTAGATCTGCTTGTCGATGCCGCCGACCATCATCGAGACCGTCGGCAGCTTGGGATTGCTCGCCGGGCCGACGCCGGCGGCCGCGGTACCGCTGGAGCTTGCGCTCGAGCCGCCGCAGGCGGCGAGACCGAGCGCCAGCGCGGCGACGCTGAGCGCAGTGGACACGATTCGTTTGGACATGGGGACGTTCTCCTCCTTGGGGTGGGGTGGAACTGCGATACGGCGAATCAGGCGCCGCCCAGCGGACGCCTCCAACTCACGTCAGATGCCGGCGGCGACCTCCGTCGGCGACGGCGGGCGCCAGGCGAGCAGGCGCCGCTCCAGCTGCCCGATCAGCCCTTCGGCGGTCAGAGCGATCACGGCGATGATCAACATCGCGGCGAACACCCCGTCGGGGTTGAAGTGGTTCTGGGAGCTGGCGATGACCAGTCCCAAGCCCTTCGTGGCCCCGAGGAACTCGCCGACGATCGCACCGATCACCGCGAAGCCGAAGGCGACGTGGAGGCTGGCGATGATCCACGTCAGCGCCGAGGGCACGACCACGTGGCGCACGATCGCCAGCCGCGAGGCCCCGAGCACCCGTGCGTTGTTGGTGAGGTTGCGGTCGACCTCGCGGACGCCCTGGAAGGCGTTGAAGAAGACGACGAAGAACACGAGCACGGCGGCCAGCAGCACCTTGGAGCTGGTGCCCAACCCGAGCCAGATGACGAAGATGGAGCCGAGCACGATTCGCGGGATCGCGTTGAGGACCTTGATGTAGGGCCCGAGCACGTCGGCCAGGAACGGGACCTGGCCGAGCAGAACGCCGAAGAAGATCCCGGCGAGCACGCCGTACAGGAAGCCGAGCAGCGCCTCCTTCATTGTGATCCAGATCTGCAGCCACAGCGACCCGTACTCGGTGCCGTTCTGCACCCAGTCGCGGAGCTGGGTGACGATCCCGGTGGGCTGGCCGAAGAAGAACGGGTCGACGATCTTCTCGGCGGTCAGCAGCTGCCAGCCGCCGACCACGATCACGAGGGTGAGCGCGCGGGCGGCCCACACCTGGATCGTCCGCTTGCGGGCGCGGCGGCGCGCGGCGGTCGCGATCGACTGCTCGTCGGCGCCGGCCCCCGCGACGAGCATCTCCCCCGGGGTCGTCGTGACGCTCATGAGCCTTCTCCGGTCGTCGTTCTCGCGTACGCCCGCTCCACCTCTTCGCGCAGCGAGTCCCAGATCTGCTGGTGCAGCTCGAGGAAACGCGGCTCAAAACGGATCTCCTGGACGGCACCGCGCGGTCGCGGCAGGTCGACGTCGTAGATCCCCTTGACGGTGCCGGGGCCGGCGGTGATCACGACCACTCGGTCAGAGAGCGCGATCGCCTCCTCCAGATCGTGGGTGACGAACATCACCGACGGTCGCCGCTGCTCCCACAGCCCGAGGAGCTCGTTGGACATGATTGCCTTCGTCTGCACGTCGAGCGCGCCGAAGGGCTCGTCCATGAGCAGGATCGACGGTTCGTTGATGAGCGCCGCGGCGAGGCTGACGCGCTTGCGCATGCCTCCGGACAGCTGGTGGGGATGGTGGTTCTCAAAGCCGGCGAGCCCCACGCGGCGCAGCCAGTCACGCGCCGTGGCCTGTGCCTTACGCTTGCCCACGCCGCGGAAGATGGGGCCCAGGGCGACGTTGCCGAGCACGTTCTTCCACGGCAGCAGGGCATCGGTCTGGAACATGAAGCTCGTGTCCCGGGCGATGCCCGCGACCGGCTGGCCGCCGACCCGCACCAGCCCCGCGGTGGGACGGTCGAGGCCGGCCACCATCGTCAGGGTCGTCGACTTCCCGCAGCCGGTCGGCCCGACGATCGCGCAGAACTGCCCGGGCTCGATCGTCAGGTTGACGTCGTTGAGCGCGGTGAACACCGTGCCCTTGGGATTGACGAAGCGCTTGGTCATCGCCGTCAACTCGATCCCCAGAGCAGCGCCGCCCGGGGCGGTGCTGGTACGGGTCTCGCCCGACGTGGCGCTCTGCAGCAGCATGGATCTCCTCTCTCTCACAGCCGTCGATGCCACCGCTCGGGTGGCATCGATCAACCTACGGAGCCGCTCCGCCCGTGAGAAGTCTTTGCGCGGTTGCGCCGCTAACCCGCATTTCCGGGGCTTTTGCGCGTTTTGCGTACCGCGTGGGCATCTACACTCGCTCCCGGGAGAGAGCATGCGACGTCGCCGCCAGCTGTCCAACCGAATTCTCGCCAGCGTCGTGCTGATCCTGATCGTCAGCACGCTCGTCGGCTTTGCCCTGTCGACGATGAGCCACCGCTCCCAGCTAGAGCGCGAGTACCAGCATCGGGCGCTGGCGATCGCCCAGACGTTTGCCGCGATGCCGCCGGTCCGCCGGGGACTGGTCCGCCACGACGCCGCCGACCGCCGGTTGATCCAGTCCCTGGCCACACAGGTGCGGGCCGAGACAGGAGCCACCTACATCGTCGTCATCGACCGCCACGGGGTCCGGTATTCACACCCCGACCCGCACCTCGTCGGCCGCCGGATCTCCGAGCCGGTCGTCGCCCTCGACGGGCGCAACCACCTGGGGGTCGACTACGGCACGCTCGGGCCTTCAGCGTCGGCCCGCAGCCCGCTGCGGGCGCCGGACGGCACGGTCATCGGCGAGGTATCGACCGGCATCCAGGAGCGGCGCGTATCCGACCAGCTGATCCACGAGCTGCCCGGCGCTCTGCTGTATTTCGCCATCGCCCTGGGGATCGGCGTGATCGCCTCGGTGACGCTCGCCCGGCGCCTGAAGCGCAGCACGTTCGGCCTCGAGCTCGACGAGATCGCCGCGCTCGTGCAGGAGCGCGAGGCGATGCTCCACGGAATCCGTGACGGCGTCATCACCCTCGATCGTGACGACCGGGTGACGCTCGTCAACGACGAGGCCGCCCGGCTCCTGCGCCTGGGCGACGTCAACGGACAGCGGATCGACTCGCTCGTCGGGCCCGGCCGGCTGCGTGACCTGCTGAGCGCGGCCGACGGCGGCGCGGACGAGGTCGTCCTCTCCGACGACCACGTGCTGGTCGTCAACCGCATGACCGTCTCCCGGGACGGCCGCGAGCTGGGGGCCGTCATCACGCTGCGCGACCGCACCGAGCTCGAGGGGCTGATGCGCGAGCTCGACGGGGTCGACGCGCTCACCGATGCGCTGCGCGCCCAGCAGCACCAGTTCTCCAATCGCATGCACACCGTGGCCGGCCTGATCGAGCTCGGCGACCGTGACGGCGCCGTGCGCTACGCGATCGACGTCTCGGATGCGAGCGGCGGGCTCGCCGAGGTCATCCGCGAACGCATCGAACGCCCGGAGCTCGCCGCCATGCTGCTGGCCAAGACGACGATCGCCGCCGAGCGCAACGTCGTGCTCGAGCTGACGGCCGACTCGCGGCTGGCCGACTCCGGCGCTGACACCGCGGCGCTGCTGACGATCGTCGGCAACCTGATCGACAACGCCATCGATGCGGCGGCGCTCGCCCCGCCGCCGGCGTGGGTTAGCGTTCGCCTCGCCGCCGAGGGCGACTCGATCGTGATCGAGGTCGGTGACTCCGGGCCGGGCGTGCCGCCGGCGCTGCACCAGACGGTGTTCGACGACGGCTTCACGACCAAGCCCGACCACGGCGAACGCCACCGCGGGCTCGGGCTCGCGCTCGTGCATCGCCTCGTGCGGCGCCAGGGCGGGCGTGTGTGGATCGAGGCGGGGGAACCGGCCGTCTTCCGGGTCGTCCTCCCCGTCCGACGCTCCGAGGGGGCGCCGGCACTCCCATGATCGAGACGCTGATCGTCGAGGACGACTACCACGTCTCCACCATCCACGCCGCTTACATCAAGCGCGTCCCCGGGTTTGCGGTGGCCGGCCACGCCGCGACGGCGGCGAGCGCGGCCGCCGAGATCGAGCGGCTGAGGCCGGGGCTCGTCCTCCTCGATCTCTACCTCCCCGACGGGCACGGCCTCGACCTCGTCGGCGGCGCCGACGAGCGCGCGCACCGTCCTGACTTTCTCGTGATCACGGCGGCCCGCGACATGGCGAGCGTCCGCCGCGCGATGCAGCTCGGCACCGTGCACTACCTCGTCAAGCCGTTCACCTTCGCCCAGCTCGAGGAGCGGCTGATCGCCTACCAGAACCTCCGCCGCCGGCTCGCCCGTCTCGACGAAGCCGAGCAGACTGAGGTCGACGCCCTGTACGGGCTGATGCGCGGCCCGGCGCCCCCCGCCAAGGGGACATCCGGACCGACGATGGGCCTGATCCGCGAGCTCCTGAGCGACGCCCGCGAGGACGTTTCGGCCGCGGCGATCGCCGAGCGGATCGGCATCAGCCGCTCGACGGCGCAGCGCTATCTGGCGGCCCTGGCCCGCCAGGGGGATGTCGAGCTGCGCCTGCACTACGGCTCGACCGGCCGGCCCGAGCACCGCTACCGGGCGGCCACGGCGCCCGGGCAAAACTAGTCGCCGGTGACGCCCGGGATCCAGCTCGTGCCGGCGAGCGGCACCCGGGCCATCGCCGCCGCCTCGATCGTCAGCGCCACGAGATCCTCGGGCTCGAGGTTGTGGACGTGGGACTTGCCGCATGCGCGCGCGAGCGTCTGGGTCTCCAGCGTGAGCGTGCGCAGGTAGTTGGCCAGCCGCCGGCCGCCCTGGACGGGGTCCAGGCGGGCGGCCAGCTCGGGCTCCTGGGTGGAGATCCCGGCGGGGTCACGGCCGGCCTGCCAGTCGTCGTAGTAGCCCGGGCGCCGAGCCGATCTCGGCGTAGCCGTCGGCGTGCTCGGGCGCGTTGTCGCCGAGGGCGATCATCGCCGCCACCCCGATCGAGACGGCGTCGGCGCCGAGCGCCAGCGCCTTGGCGACGTCGGCCCCGGTGCGGATCCCGCCGGAGACGATCAGCTGCACCTCGCGGTGCATGCCGAGCTCGACCAGCGACTGCACGGCCTGGGGGATGGCCGCCAGGATCGGGATGCCGACGTGCTCGATGAACACCTCCTGGGTGGCCGCCGTCCCGCCCTGCATGCCGTCGAGCACGATCGCGTCCGCGCCCGCCTTGACCGCCAGGGCGACGTCGTAGTACGTGCGGCTGGCGCCGATCTTGACGTAGATCGGGATCCGCCAGTCGGTGATCTCGCGCAGCTCGCTCGATCTTGATCTCCAGGTCGTCGGGCCCCGTCCAGTCGGGATGGCGGCAGGCGCTGCGCTGGTCGATGCCCTTGGGCAGGTCGCGCATCTCGGCCACGCGGTCGGAGATCTTGTGGCCGAGCAGCATGCCGCCGCCGCCCGGCTTGGCCCCCTGGCCGATGACGACCTCGATCGCGTCGGCGCGCCGCAGGTCGTCGGGGTTCATCCCGTAGCGCGAGGGCAGCAGCTGGTAGACGAGCTTTCGCGAGTGCTCGCGCTCCTCGGCGGTCATCCCGCCGTCGCCGGTCGTCGTCGAGGTGCCCACCTCGCTGGCGCCCCGTCCCAGCGCCTCCTTGGCCTGGCCGCTCAGCGCGCCGAAGCTCATCCCGGCGATCGTGATGGGGATGTCGAGGTGGATCGGCTCGCGGGCGAAGCGGGTGCCGATCGTCGACGTCGGTCGAGCAGCGCTCGCGGTAGCCCTCGAGCGGATAGCGCGAGACGCTGGCGCCCAGGAACAGCAGGTCGTCGAAGTGCGGAAGCGGGCGCTTGGCGCCGAAGCCGCGGATGTCGTAGATCCCCTCGCGGGCGGCCCGCTGGATCTCGGCGATCGTGTCGCGGTCGAACGTCGCCGACTCGCGCAGGGCCGGGATGCCATGCCGTTGAGAGCGCTCATCAGTAGGCCCCGACGTTGTCGACGTGTGAAGTTGTACAGCTGCCGGGCCGAGCCGTAGCGGCGGAAGTCCGCCGGGTCGGCGTCGATCTCGGCGGCCGCCAGCAGCTGCGGCGACGCTGCGCGCGGTGCTCGTCGCGCATCTCCTTCGCCACGCAGTCGGCGCCGAGGCCGGCCACGGCGCCGCGGACGAACAGCTGCGCCTCGTACAGCGAGTCGCCGAGCGCCTCGCCGGCGTCGCCGCAGACGACGAGCGTGCCCTTCTGGGCCATGAAGGCGCTCATGTGCCCGACGGAGCCGCCGACGACGATGTCGGCGCCCTTGAGCGAGATCCCGCAGCGCGCCGAGGCGTCGCCGTGGATGACGAGCAGGCCGCCGCGGGCGGTCGCGCCCGGCCGACTGGCTGGCGAAGCCCTCGACGATCACCCGGCCCGACATCATGTTCTCGGCCACCCCGACGCCCGCAGTTGCCGCGCACGCGCACCGTCGCCCGCTGGTTCATCCCGGCGCAGTAGTAGCCGACGTGGCCGTCGATCTCGACCTCGTAGGGGGCGTTCGAGTCCCACAGCGATGCGCGTGGCGGCCGCCAGGATGCAGCACACGCACGCGCCCGACGTCGGCGCGCCGGCGTCGTGCAGCCGCTGGTTGAGCTCGCGCACGCTGTCGTGGTCGAGATCGAACGACAGCAGCGCGTCGCGGACCTCTCCGGTCGTCATCGCCGCCACCGGCGCGGGGGCGGTGCCCCAGCTGTAGACCCGCCCGGGCTCGGGCTCCCAGATGACCGCGTCCTGGGCGCCGGGCAGCACGGCGATCGCCCGGTACTCGGAGGCCATCGCCACCCACTCGTCGGTCTCGGCCATGACCGCCGGCTTGCAGGCGATCGGGTCGCGCAGCACGGCGAAGCCGTCGGCGGTGCCCACCGCGAAGGTGTAGAAGCCGTCGAGGTCGTCCAGGCAGCCCTCGAGCGCCTGCTCGAGCGTCGCCCCCTCGCGCATCCGCCAGGTCAGGTAGCCGGCGGCCACCTCGGAGTCGTTGTCGGTGGCGAAGCGGATCCCCTCGCGCTGCAGCGAGCGGCGCAGCCGGTTGTGGTTGGACAGCGAGCCGTTGTGGACCAGGCACAGGTCCAGGCCGGTGGAGAACGGGTGCGATCCCTCGGTGCTCACCCGGCTCTCGGTGGCCATGCGCGTGTGGCCCGAGGGCGTGGCTGCCGGCCAGCTCGTCCAGCGCGAAGCGGCGCACGAACTCGGTCGGCAGCCCGGCCTCCTTGAAGATCTCGATCGTCTGGCCGGCGCTCATCAGCGTCAGCTCGGGATGCTCGGTGCGCAGCCAGGCCTGGACGTCGGGGGCGTCGCCGGCCACCGTGATCACGGCGTGGGTGGCGCGCACCGCCGGCTCGGACGCGTCGCCGAACGCCCCGCGCAGCTCATCGCCGAGCGCGCTCCACGCCGGCTCGGCGCCCGCGAAGTGCAGCGAGACCTTGCTCCACCCGGCGGGCGCGGGGTCGCGATAGAAGGCGACGCCGGCGCTGTCGGGGCCGCGATCCGACAGCTGGCTGAGCATCGCCGACAGCTGCCCGCCCAGCTGTGAGCGCAGCGCGTCGGTCTTGGTGAACAGGCCCGCAATGCCGCACATGTCGACCAGCGTAGAGCGTGTCCAGGGCCGCTCCAATGGTGTGGGCGCGCACACTTTGCGCGGCGAATGTGGTGGAGGGAGCTACACCGGGAGGCGCTTCTGAGCGCGGCGGACCGTCTGCAGCGCCTCGCGCAGGTCGCTGCGGGCGATCGGCGCCGAGCGTGCCCGGGTCCAGCAGGTTGTCGGCCGGCTGACCGGCGGCGATCAGCCGGGCGTGGTGCTCGAAGCGCACCCGCGTGATCACCTCGAAGGCCTCGGCCAGCGCGTCGGCGTCGGCGCGCGGGCAGCCCGCCGGCCGCCGCGGCGGCCTCGATGCGATCGAGCGTGGGCGAGATCGTCACGCCGTTGGCGAGCGCGTGGTAGCGCACGAGGGTGACGAGCGGGATGATCGCCCCCGCCTTGAGATCGAGCCGGCCGTCCTGATCGGTGCTCAGCTGCGAGCGAAAGCCGAGCGCGACCGGCAGGCCCGGCGGCCGAGCGGGCGATCAGCCGCATGAACTGGGGGTGCTCGCGGGCGGCCCTCACCCGGGCGCTCAGCTCGGCGGTCAGCGCCAGCCCGCCCGGCCGCCGGGCGAAAGTCGAAGGCGACGCTGGCCCGGACGAGGTGGGACTCGTCGGGCTCGGTCAGGCACTCCTGGAAGGTGCGCAGCCAGTCATCCCGGCTCATTCGCCAGCGCCGGTTGCCGGCGAGCACGCCGTTGTTGTCGACGCCGATGCCGCAGCTGGCCAGGCCGGCGTTGACGTCGCCGCCGAAGCCGGCGAAGTACTCGTCGATCTCCGGCCCGGCCACCGCGTAGGCGAGCGCGTTGTCCTGGTCGGAGGCCAGCGTGAACTCGCGCCGGGCGGCCGAGCCGAGGTCGAGCCACGCCCACGGCACCGGGGCCGGTCCGCGGCGGGAGATGGAGAAGTCGACGAGCCGGGCGACGACCGCGTCGTGCTGGAGGCTCAGGCACCCGCCCGAGGTCACGCGGCGGGACGCCGGCGCGCGCCAGCGCCGCGAACAGGGCCGGCAGGTGGGAGACCGCGCGCTCGAGCACCGCCTCGTCGGCCGCGCCGAGGATCGTGTGGCGCAGGCCGATCGGGCTGCGGGCGTCGAGCCCGAGCAGGTCGCGGGCGGAGAGGATGCCGCACACCCGGCCGGCGTCGAGCACGGCGAGGTGCTCGGTACCGGCGGCCAGCATGTCGACCGTGGCCTCGATCGCCAGCTGGCCGACCGGCACCGTGGGCACGGGCGGCGCGGCCAGCGCGCGCAGCGGGGTCTCGAGCGTGGCCCGCCCGTCGGCGAGCGCCGCGCGGACCTCGGCGTCGCCGACGATCGCCAGCCCGTCGGGACCGGAGCCGTCGCCGCCGCCGGCCACGAACAGCGCCGTGACCCCGGGGCGGTCGAGCTCGCCCAGCCCCTCGCGCAGCGGCGTCGTCGGGCGCCGCGAACGTCGCCGGGCGCATGATCGCCGAGACCGGCGTGGTGCCGACGTCGTGGAGGCCGTGGACGGTCTGGCCGGCCCGGGTCAGGCGCTGGCGCATCGTCTGGGCGACGTAGGCGACGCCCGGCCTCGGTGGCGAGCACGCCGCCGGGCGTCGCGCGGCGGCCAGCAGCAGGCAGACCGACGGCTCGCGGGCGCGGACCGTGAACGCCGGGGCCATGCCGGTCAGCAGCGACGGATGCCCGAAGCTCTCCCCGGGCTCGAGCACCGAGATCACCTCCCCCTGGTGCACGAGCTCCATCGAGCCGGAGAGGATCACCCACAGCCCCGGGGCCGGCGACCCGTCCTCGGTCAGCAGCACGCCGCCCGCCGGCTCGACTGCACCCGGCGGGCGCGGCCGGACAGCTCGCCGAGGAGCGCCGGATCGAGACGATCGAACGGAGGATGCCGGGCGAGGAATGTGTCCAAGTGCTCCATGTCGCAACCCGTAATTGTGTTCTGATCGCGCCTTGCCAGCGACCGGCGACGTGTCAGGGTAATCGACTCATCGCCAAGCGGACCAGGAGGCCAGATGCCGGATGACATGACCGCGCCCGGACCCTACGAGGACGAGCTCGTATACGATCAGCCGGCCTTGCCAAGACGACCAACTGGTGGGGTGCGTTCGTGATCGGGCTGGCGGGCACGATCCTGGTCACCGGGATCGCCCCGGTGATGGTCACCGAGCTGGGCTCGGCCTCGGTGCCGGTGATCGTGATCATCACGATCACGGGGTACCTGGTCTGCCTGCTGCTGGCCGAGCTCTCGGCGATGATGCCCGACCGCTCGGGTGGACTTCCGGCCTACGCCTATCCGGCCTACAAGGAGAAGTGGCCGCGGTTCGCCGAGCACATCAACGGGTTCACCGCGTGGGCGTACTGGCTGGGGTGGTTCCCGGTGGCGCCGCTGAACATGATCCTGGCCTCGCTGTACATCGCCGATCGCTTCAAGCTGACCGGCGGATCGTTCTCGCCGCTGGGAACGCCGATCACCTGGTGGACGCTGGGGATCTCCGTCGTCGGCCTGATCCTGCTGGCGATACCCGGCCGTGCGCGGCCTGCGTTTCGGCACGGGGTTTGCGACCGTCCTGGCGGTCCTCTCGATGATCCCGCTGACGTTCCTGGCGATCGCCTGGATCTTCCACCCCTCGGTCGTCGACTTCGGCCAGCTGGTCCCCTTCCGGCACACCGACGGCTCCGGGTTCTTCTCCGGCCTGTTCGGACACGGCTGGCTGACCCTGTATCTCGCTTTCTCGTTCCTGCTGACGTGGAACGTGATCGCCATGGAGGCCGCCGCCTGCTACATCGGCGAGACCCGCAACCCGGACCGCGACGCCAAGATCGCGATGAACCTCGAGGGCCTCTACGGCCTGTTCATCTACACGATGATCCCGGTGGCGTTCATCATCGTGATCGGCGTCAGCGCGCTCGGCACCTCATCGGTCGATCCCAAGACGATGTTCGTCACCTTCGCCTCCAAGGTCTTCGGCGCCGGCACCGGCTCGCAGATCCTCAACTGGCTGGTCGCGATCATGCTGATCCTCGCGCTGATCCTGTCGGCGCTCAACGCGATCACGGGCACGGCCCGGTCGCTGCATCAGATGTCGGCCGACGGCCAGTTCCCGAAGTTCTTCCAGCGCGTCAACCACCATGGCGTCCCGCATCGGGCGATGATCTTCAACGTCGTCCGCCTCGATCGCTGGTCGTGTTCGCCGGCGGAGCGGTGCAGATCTACACGCTCTCCAACGTCGGCTACCTCGCCTCGTTCCTCCCGGTGCTGGTCGGCTACTTCCTGCTTCGCAAGTACCGCCCCAACGTGCGCCGGCCGTTCAAGCTGCCCAACTTCATGAAGTGGGTGGCGCTGGCGATCGCGGCGCTCTACGCGGTGATCTACTTCTACGGCGGTCCGATGTACGCCTCGTGTGCGTGTAACGCCGCCGGCACGAAGACCCTGCCGTATTACTTCATCGGCTGGGGGGTGCTGCTCCTCTACCTGCCGATGTACTGGTATCGCAAGCGATTCGAGGATGTGCGTGACGCGTCCGGCCAAGGAGGCGGTGACACCGCCCGCGGGCGGCATCGCCGCGGGAGGCGTGGGGGATTGACCGCCACGACAGGACCCGCGGGCGTGTCCCCCGCGACCGACACGGGCCCGTTCGAGCGCATCCTGCTGGCCTCCGAGGGCCGCATGATCCCCAACGCCGCGATCGCGCGGGTGGTGGAGCTGGCGCGGCCGGGGGCCAGCGTGCGCGTGTTCTCGATCGCTCGCATTCACGGCACGGCGTTCGGTATGCCGACCCCGGGCTGCTCCCCACCAAGGCGGAGTGGGCGGCCCAGCGCGACCTCGTCGACAAGGCGATCAAGCGCCTCAAGCGCAAGGGGCTGGACGCCGAGGGCCACGTGCTCGGCACCCGCAACGCCACCAAGAAGATCCTCCAGGAGGCCGCCCAGCACGAGTGCCAGGCGATCGTGATGGCCGCCGATCCCGATCGCAACCGGGTCGTCGGCAACGCGATGTGGAGCCAGGAGCCCCAGCGGGTGCGCCGCAAGGCGCGCCTGCCGGTGTTCCTCGTGGAGGCTGGTTAGGCGGGGTCTGCCGGTTCGCCGGCGGTTACCGGGCTACCGAGCGCGGTATCGTCGGTGGCGAACTCGGAGTCGCCGAATTCCGGGTTCTCATCCGCGGGCGGAGGATTCTCGGCGGCGTAACGACGTGCGTCCTTTTTGGCGGCCTTCTCCTGGCGGCGTTCGCGCAGGCGGCTCTCACGCGAGAGCTTGGCCATCGTGGTCTTCTTCTTGCCTCGTGATGACAATGGCGTCTCCTTGAGGCCCAGCGCGGAAGCGACGAGGCCGAGAGGCCCCGTCGCGATCAGCGGACGGGCTAGAGGGTCTGTACGTTGGCCGCCGACGGACCCTTGGGGCCCTGCTCGGCGTCGTAGCTGACCTTCGCGCCCTCGGTCAGCGACTTGTAGCCGCCGCCCTGGATCGCGGTGTGATGGACGAACAGGTCCTTGCCCTGGTCATCGGGAGTGATGAACCCGAAGCCCTTGTCGTCGCTGAACCACTTAACGGTTCCTTCTGGCATGTGTTGCCTTCCTCCGGTCGTGTGCACTGCGAAACGCGGAGGGCGCTGACGAGCAACGACTTGCGGAGACGCGGGGCACTGCGGTGTTATTGGGCGAATGCCCGATGCCCTTACCATATCGCATGCTTGCGCGCGTCGCCGCGCGGTGCTACGGTCAGGTGACGGGCGTGACTCGCCCGTGAGCGTCCGCTGACCGACGCAGCGGACCTCCGAGCATCCATCTCGCGCCGGCGACCGGAAGGACCCGGATGTTCCCCACAGCCGCTACGGATTCACTCCATTGGCCCTCCGCCTCCGGACCGGACGTGCTGAGTTGAAAACCGCTCGCGAGCGGGCCGAGGAGAAACGCCTGGAGAAGCTCGAACACGTCCAGGAGGAAGTGAAGAGCGGTTCGCTCGTCATCCGGCAGATGACCGACGAGGAGCGCGAGCGCTACCCGCCCCGCCCCCCCGCGCCCAACCGGCGCGGCAAGCGATGAGCGGCGAGTCCGAGCGGCTCGTAGCGCGGATCAAGAACATTCGCCAAGCGCTGCCGACGCCGGATGTCGTGACCCGGCTGCGGCCGACGCCGGCCGCGACCCGGCTCCCGCGTCGACTCGAGGACCTCCAGAAGCGCGTCGCCCACCTCGAGCAGCTCGTGCAGGGGCTGCAGGATTCCGTCTACCGCGAGACCCAGCGCCAGGACAGGCGCCTGGCAGAGTTCGAGGCACGCCTCGATCCCGGCGCGCTTGCTGCCGCGCTCGGTCAAGCGGCTCGCGACCGGCGCCCGTAACGCCGTCGTGACCGCGTTCTTCTTCCCCGACGGTCCGGGCAAGGCGGGCGAGGACGTGTATCAGCGGCTGCGCAAGGAGACCGAGTCGCGGATGGGTCGGCCGCCCAGCCGGCGCCGGATCATGGAGGTGTGGACCCGCCGCGGCAACCTCGACTGCATCACCAAGGTCGGCGACCCGGACCCGATCACGGGCGACATCGTCACCGCGATCTTCGACATGGGCCCCCACCAGCCGTTCGTCGTCTACTGCCAGCAGGCCGGCATGACGCCCGAGGAGTGCTGCGAGATGATCGGCTCGAGCGCCTACTCGGTCTCGGAGTTCACGTCGTGAAGCCGCTGAACGAGATCGAGGAGATCCACGCCGAGGTCAACCACTACCGCGACAGCGTCGCGCTGCTGCGCGCCCGCCTCTACCGCCGGGGGATCGGCACCAACCAGCGCCTGCAGGAGCTCGAGCGCCGGCTGGCGAGCGCCCGGCTGCGGCTGCGCGCGGCGCGCTCACGCGCCACTCCGACCCCGTGACGTCGATCATCGAGATCACGCTCATCGGCGGCGAACGTCTCCAGGTCCAGGGCGAGGCGCAACGCAGATCGAGGGTCAGATCCTCTCCGCCGCCCGCGGCTCGATCCTCGAGTTCGCCTGGATGACCGAGGCGAGCACCGGCGAGCGGATCGGGATCAACCCGGACCAGGTCCTGATGCTGCGCGCACCTCCCGGTCAGCGCGGCCGAGCTCGACCGCCGGCCCCTGACTACCGCGGCGACGGTTCCCGCGGCAGGCGCGTGGGTCGAACACGTCGACCCGGCACGGCCTCAGACGATCTTGCCCGGGTTGAGGTGGCGCCCGGGATCGGTCCCGTCGAACAGTGCCTCGAGCATCGCCACCCCGGGCGCGGAGATGTCCTGCTCAAGCCACGGCGCATGCTCGGTCCCCACGGCGTGGTGGTGGGAGAGGGTCGCCCCGTGGTCGACGAAGGATCTGCTGGACGGCCGACTTGACGACGTCGTACTCGAGCGGTCATGTCGGCGCCCGGCGAGGGTACGAACGCGAACGTGAAGTACAGGCAGGCGCCCGCGTGGTAGCTGTGGGACAGGTGGCACATGAAGTAGCCCTGCACCTCCGAGGCGGTGAAATGCCTCGGTGGCGGCGGCGCTGACGGCGTCATAGACGGCGGTCATACGGCTCCACGGCATCGCCGTCTCCGATACGTCGCCGATGGCACCGCGGTCGAGCAGGAAATCGCGGATGTACGGGGTGTCGAACTTCTTGCGGTCATAGAGAACGCCCGGCCCTGACCCGATGCACAGCCCACCGTGGGCCTTGACGATCCGCGCGGCGGTCCGGCGCCGCGCGGCCACCTGCCGCGGGCTGCCCTCGTAGCCGATGAACGACAGGCACATGGCGTGCACGTCGAAGCCCCGGCGGCGGCGCAGATACTGGCGCAGCGCCCACGACTGCAGCCGGTCCAGCGGCGTCGGGTGCTGGCGCAGCGCGAACGAGAACTGCGTCTCGTTGGCATCCGAGACCCGCGTGACCGAGACCGGGCAGCCGTGAGCGGCGAGATCGCGCATCGCCGCCAGGCCGTCGGCGAACGTCGGAAACAGGTAACCGAGGATCGTCCGCCGCTGGGGGAGCCGGTGCACCTGCACGGTGGCCTCGGTGATGATCCCCAGCCGACCCTCGGATCCGAGCACCATCTCGCGCACGCTCGGGCCGCTCGAGGTCGCCGGGAGGGGCCGCACGACGAGCGTTCCCGTCGGGGTCACGACGCGCAGCCCCTTGGTCAGATCGGCGACGTCGCCGTAGCGGTCGGACTGCATCCCCGACGATCGCGTGGCGATCCAGCCGCCGAGCGTGGAGTGGGGAAACGAGTCGGGCAGATGGCCCATCGTGTAGCCCGCCGCGCCGAGCTGCTCCTCGAGCGCGGGGCCCATGACGCCGGCCTGGACGCGCGCCAGGCGCGAAGCGTGGTCGATCTCGAGCACGCGGTCCAGGCGGGTGAGGTCGATCGAGAGGATCGGCCGCGTCTCGCCGGCGTCGGGCTCGAGCGAACCGGAGATCGAGGAGCCGCCGCCGAACGGGATGACGACGGCATCGAAGCTGACGGCGGCCCGCAGGATCTGCGCGACCTGCTGCTCGTCGGCGGGGCGCAGCACGGCGTCGACGACACGACCGAGGTCGCCCCGTCGCTGCAGGATCAGATCGCGCACCGACTTCCCGCGCCCGTGCACGACCCGGTCCTCGGGGTCGACCGACACGAACGCCGGCGTCACCGCCTGCACCAGAGCGCGCCGCAGGCCGTCGGGCAGCCGCGACTCGGGAACGGTCAGCTGGTCAAAGCGCGGTGGCGGAGCGGTCGGCGCGCCCACCTTGAGGCCGAGCACCTTCTCGATGAAGGGCGCCAGGTCAGGCTTGTCGGCGTGGGTGAACTCCACGCCCTCGGGGCCCCAGCCCCACCATTTCATCGCGGCCATGGGGTGACCATAGCCCCCGGCCAGAAGCCGAGGACGGGCCCCGGACTCAGATCGCCCGTTGCGCTGGACCGTGCCCGGGGGCGGCCCTGCGGGCCGCGGCCACCAGCGAGGGCTCGTCGGGCCCGCTCGGCCGCGAGGGCACGCTGTCCAGGAGCCGCTGAGGAGTGATCCGGTCGCGGATCGAGATGTCGAGGGACGCCTCCCACAGCGGCGTCTCGAGCTTGGCGATCGTCTTTCCGACCGTCGTTCCCAGGCCCTTCCAGCCGATGCCCAGGGCGGTGAGGATCACGCCCGCGCCACTGACGATCCCGGCGGGATCATCGGTGGTGAGCATGAGCACGATCCCGGCCACGAACAGCACGACCGCGCCGATCAGCACGGGCGCGTGGTGCTTGAGCACCGGTTTGGCCAGCCGCCCCGTGCTCTTCAGGAGATTTCTCCCCGGCGGCGACGTAGTCGGAGATCTCGAGCATCTGGGTGGCGCGCTTCTCGCCGGAGATGAGGCTGCGCCACAGACGCCCCTGGGCCTGCAGCTGCTCCACGTCCACCGCCTCCTGGGCGGCGTCGCCGGGGGGCCGGACGGCCCATCCTCCCCATTCCTCCAGGGAGCTGGCCACGACGTGTCCGGCGTGCGGCGGCAGGACCGTCGAGAGGTCGCGCAACCAGGCGGCGAGCGGCGCCACACGGCCGCGGGCCAGCTCGCTCGCGCCATCCGGGGGGTTGCGCGTCACGTCGGCGAGCGCGCGGCCGAGCCCGTACGCCTTGCCGAGGCGGAAGTCGGCGCCCGTTAGCGTCGCCAGCAGCTCGATGTGAAAGGCCTCCACCGCGGCGTCTCGATCGGCGCCCGTCACCCCGGGCAGCTAGTCGGCGAAGGTCTCGGCGTTGGGCACGTCGAGACCGGCGGCGACGATCGTCCACCAGAGCTTGGTGATCCCCGCCTGGACCTGGTACAGCCCGACGCGGGCGTATTCGTCGGGCGAGAGATCCGACAGGGCGGGTAGGTGGTCGTCTTCACCGGGCGGCGGGGGCGGCGGCGGGTCGGGGCGGTAGATCTCGGCGATCTGCCAGCCGAGCGCGAACGCGACACCCGCGCGAGGGTCGGGTGCGCCGTGGGCGATGCGCTTGGCCTGCTCGAGCGCCGCATCGGCGACCGCCTTGACCGCGCCTTGCGGATCGTCACTCATCCCAATCCTCCTGTCCCCGTGATCCGCCTCCGCCCACGACTTTCTCCGATGGGCGCCGCCCCGTCAAGGGCTGGGCGGCGACGCTCAGCCGGCGTCCGGGCGTCCGTGCAACCGCGCCAGCTTGATCGCCAGCTCCAGCGACAGGAGGTCGTCGGAGTCGAGTTCGAGGCCGGTCAGCTCCTCGATGCGTCCCAGTCGCTGGCGCAGGGTGTTGGGGTGGATGTACAGGGCGCGGGCCGACTCGATCACGCTGCGCCGCTCCGACAGATAGCGCTCGAGCGTGTCGAGCAGCGCCGTGCGCCGCCGTCGGTCATAGGCGATCAGGCGATCGACGGCGGCCCGCATCCGGTCGCGGGGCGCGTCGTCGGCGGCGATCTGGACCAGGTAGCGGTAGGCGCCGACCTGCGAGTAGCCGATCGCGCCGCCGTCCTGCACGAGCGCGCGGGCGATCGTCGCGGCGTCCCGCGCCTCGCGGTAGGCATCGGCCGCGTCGGCGGTGGCGGCGCGGGTCTCCGAGACGCCGATCGCCGCGCCGTTGGCCTGGCCGAGCTCGCGGCACTCGCGCACCAGCACCTCGCTGGGGCGCCCGCGGCCGGGACCGAAGGACAACAGCGCCCGCACCGGCCCGGGCCCGGCCTCGACCGCCGAGCGCGGCGCCAGCTCGGCGAGGGCGTGGCCGAGCCTCTCGGCGGCCGAGCGCCACTGGACCGAGGACTGATCGAGCTCGCCGGCCGGCTCGGCGCACACCATCAGATACGGCGCCGTCAGGTCGCAGCGGACCTCGGCGGCCTTGACGGCGGCGAACGTCGTCGCGCCCGCCGCCAGCGCCTCGAACAGGTCCTTGATCGTGTTCGCCTTCGTCAGCCCGTCGATCAGCTCCGCCCGCTTGATCGCGACCGCCGCCAGGTGCGCGATCGCTCGTGCGATCTCGGCGTCCTCGTCGCTGAACACGACATCGCTCGTGGAGGCGGCGCACATCAGGCCGACGCGCTCCCCGGCGGCCACAGGCGTGACGAGCATGTCGCCGACCTTCAGCGACGGCCACAGCGCCCGTCCGGCCGGCCGGATCCCGCGGTCCTCGATCGCCGCCAGCGTCAGCTCGGCCGCCGACAGCGTCGCCGGTGCCGCCAGTGTCTCAGGCACCGACGCCAGCAGCGACAGCGTCTCACCGTCGGCCTGGAGGCGCAGCAGCTGACAGACGTCGGCATCGAGTAGGCGCGCCATGCCCTGCACGAGCACCGGTCCCAGCTCGGCCGTCCCCGGGGCGGCCGCCGACCTGCTGGGTGAGCTCCGAGAGCCCGGTCAGCAGGTCGACCCGGCGACGCTCCTCGTCAAAGAGCTGGGCATTCTCGATCGCGCCCGACACGAGCGAGGCGATGTGGGCCATCAGCTTGAGGGTGTCCTCGGCGAATTCGTGCGGCGCCTTGGTGTGCAGCACGATCACACCGATCGTCTCCGCCGCCCGCGACAGGATCGGGACGGCCGCCATCGATTGGAAGCGCTCCTCCTGGAGCAGCGGGACGTACTTCATCCGCGGGTCGTCCATCGCCTGGTCGCGGATGAACTCCGGCGTGCGATGGCGCGCCACCCAGCCGGTGAGCCCTTCCTGCACCGAGAAGCGCACGTTGCCGACGGCCTCGCCGAAGACCGGAGAGGCGGCCCGGATCGTGAGCTGGCTGTCCTCGAGCAGGTAGATGAAGCAGGCGTGGCAGCCCGTGGCCTCGGTGGCGAGGTCGACGACGCCCTGCAGCATCGGCTCCAGCCCGGCCGAGGAGGAGACGAGCTTGATCACCCCGTAGAGAGTGCGGTTCTCCTCGCGCAGCCCGCGCAGCTCGGCGGCGTCCGGCATGGTCGATTCAGCGCTGATCTGGAACCTCCTATGTGCGTGGTGCACATGCTCACGGGCCCTAACGGGGGCCCGGCGACCATTGTGCAGCACAGCGACCGGCGGATATACCTCGCATATGAACGACGCCCCCCAGAACGCCGACGACGTCCGCAAGATCGTTTCCGACAACGGAATCGAGTTCCTGTTCGCCCAGTTCGTGGACATGCACGGCAAGCCCTCGGCCAAACTCGTGCCGGCCCACCACCTCGACGACCTGCTCACCGAGGGCGCCGGGTTTGCCGGCTTCGCCGCCGGCGACATCGGTCAGGGTCCCGACGATCCCGACATGATCGCGATGCCCGACCCCTCGACGCTGACGATCCTGCCGTGGCGCCCGACCGTCGCGCGCTTCGCCTGCGACGCCACCGTCGAAGGCGAGGAGTGGCCGTACTGCCCGCGGACGATCCTGCGCCGCGCGCTCGCCCGGGCGGCGGACAAGGGCTATGAGATGAAGATCGGGGCCGAGCTCGAGTACTTCCTGCTGCGTCGTGCCGACGACGGCTCGCTGGAGCTCGCCGACCCGCTCGACACGCTCGATCAGCCCTGCTACGACATGCGGGCGCTGACGCGCAACCTCGACTTCATGTCCGAGGTGTCGCACGCAGTCACTGGCCTGGGCTGGGACAACTACGCCAACGACCACGAGGACGCCAACGGCCAGTTCGAGCAGAACTTCGCCTACGCAGATGCGCTGACGACCTGCGACCGGGCGGTCTTCTTCCGCTACATGGTCGAGTCGCTGGCCCAGCAGCGGGGGCTGATCGCCACGTTCATGCCCAAGCCGTTCGCGCATCTCACCGGCAACGGCTGCCACTTCCACATCTCGCTGTGGAAGGACGGGGAGAATGTGTTCGAGCGCGATCCGTCCGACGACCCGCGCGGGCTGGGTCTCTCCGAGCTCGGCTACAACTTCATCGGGGGGCTCAAGGCCAACGCCAAGGCCTACATCGCGGTTACCGCGCCGACCGTCAACTCCTACAAGCGGCTGATCGTGGGGGCGCCGTCGAGCGGCGCGACCTGGGCTCCCGCCTACGTCAGCTATGGCTACAACAACCGCACCCAGATGCTGCGCGTGCCGGCGCCCGGCCGGATCGAGGACCGGACCGTCGACGGCTCCTGCAACCCCTACCTGGCGGCGACGGCGATGCTGGCCGCCGGTCTGGACGGGATCGAGCGCGGACTGGACCCCGGCGACCCCAACTCGGCCAACCTGTACGAGATGACCGCCGAGGAGCGCGCCGCCGCCGGAATCGAGCTGCTGCCAACCAACCTGCTCGACGCCACCCGCGAGCTCGCCGGCAACGAGGCGCTGCGGGCGGGCTTCGGCAAGACCCGCGACGGCGACTACCTCGACTACTTCATCGAGTGCAAGCAGCGCGAGGTGACAGCCGCCCACGAGCAGATCACCGATTGGGAGCTCAAGCGCTACCTGCAGCTGTTCTGAGTGCACGCGTGAGCGCGGAACGGGTGGCGTGCGCTCTTAGGCGCGGCGTGGACCGCGCAGCAGGGCCGCGGCACTACGGAGCGAGCCGACCGTCTGAAGGCTGTGCGCCTCCAGGTGGGCGGCGAGGGCGATGAACGCCTTGGCGGTCGTCAGCGCGTCGCCGAGGGCGTGGTGGGGCGTCTCCCCCGGGATCCCGAGCAGCGAGCAGAGCCGCGCGAGCGACAATCCGGCGGGGGCGATGCCGTCGCGCTCGCGCAGCCACAGCCGCCCCAGCGCCTCGGTGTCGGCCTCGGCGGGCAGGCGCACCCGCCGGCGTCGCAGCTCGCGCCCGAGGAAGGTGCGCTCCACGATCGCGGTGTGGAACACCGGCACGCGGCCGGCGAGCATCCCGAGCAGCTGATCGACGGCCTCCGACAGCGGCGGCGCGTCGGCCAGGTCGGCGGAGCGCAGCTTGTGGACGAGCACGGCGCCGTGGGCGGGCGCGCGGTCGGGGCGGGCGAGGGTGTACATCGCCTCGCCGAGGGCGACCGCGCCGTCGAGCACCGGGATCGCGCCGATCGCGATGATCTCGTCGGAGCGCTCCAGGCCGGTGAGCTCCAGGTCGACGACGCACCAGCCGGCCGCGCGCCACGGAGTGTCGGCGGCGGGCAGGCCCGGGAGCGGGCGCGAGCGCAGCCTCACGGGCGCAACTCGCCGGCGACCGTGCTGACCGCGCGGAACACGTCGCGCAGGTGCCCGCGCGTCAGCGGCGTCATCGCCGCCGGGTCGAGCAGGTCGTCGACCTGCTCCCCGGCCGCCAGGCGCTCCAGGTGGTGCACGATGCGCAGCTCGAGCGCGAGCTCGAACGCCTCGGAGAGCGTCGCCGCCTGCTCGGCGCCGAGCACCCCCGCGGCCGCCGCGGCGGCCAGCCGCTCGGGCGTCGAGCCGCCGACGACGTCGGCGGCCGCCGCCGCCCAGGTGCCGATCGCGGCGATCGGGACGATCGCCGCCGCGCGGATGTTGAGCAACGGCTGGCGGCCGGCCAGCGACAGCACGCTGTCGGCATCAAAGCCGGTCGGCGGGACATGGGCGAAGGCGGCCGCGCGAGCTCGGAGACGACGCGCCCGCGGGCGTCGGCGGCCGTCGGCAGCGGCTCGTGCCGGCGTCCCCCAGAGCACGCGCCGGTCGGCGAGCACGGCGGTCGCTCGCCGCCGGGCCCTCCGCCAGCCATCGCGTCACCGAGCGATCACGATCGGGGCCTGGACGCCGCAGCGCGTCAGGGCGGCGGTGACCTGATCAAGCAACTGCGTCGTCGCGTCGCCGCCGACGAGCGCGCCGCGCCGCGTCGAGCCGGGGGTCAGCTCCCGCCGCGCCTGGCTGCCGAGCGCGACATACACGGCCCCTGGGCCGGGTCGGCGTCGACGAGCTCCAGCGCGCGGACGCTCAGGCGCGTCGGCGAGCGCCGACAGGACGCGGGCCAGCTCCAGCGCGGGAACGCTCGAGGCGTGCAGCTCGAGCATCAGCCCCGGCAGCCGTGCCGGCCGCCTCGGCCAGCGCGTCGAGGTTGCGCGCCCGCGCGATCGCCCGCCGGGCCCCGAACCACGAGCGCGGCTGGGCGGCGAACAGGTCGGCGTCCTCGAGCACCCCGACGAGCTGGCCGCGCTCGGAGATCACCGGCACGTGGCGGATCCCGCGCTCGAGCATTTCGTAGAGCACGTCGGCGCCCAGCCGGTCGGGCGCGACGACGTAGGCGGGCGCGGTCATCGCCGAGTCGACCCGCACCCCGCCGTTGCGCCCCACGGCCAGCACCCGGCTGCGCAGGTCGCGGTCGGTGAGGATCCCCACCCCGCCGTCCTCGAGCATCACGACGGCGGCGGTGGCCCCCGCCCGCGTCATCCGCTCGGCCACGGTGCCGATGCTCTCCGACGGCTTGGCGGTCACCGTCGCCGACCGGATCAGCCGGGCGACCGGCTGCAGGCCCTCCGGGGCGGCTCCTTCGCGCAGCTCGCGCCGGCGCGCCCGGTCGAGCAGCGGGCGGGCCACGGCGACCGGGATCCGGTAGCAGAGCGTGTCCTCGGCGGCGCGCGCCTCGAAGCCCGGCGGCAGTCCGGAGAGCATCGCGGCGTCGCCGAACATGTCGCCGGGGCCGAGCAGGTCGAGCAGCCGTCCCTCGTGGGCGATGTCGACGCCGCCGGAGTGGATCACGCGCAGGAACGTGACCGGCCCGCCGTCCTCGGACAGGATCGTCGCGCCGCGCAGGTGAAACTCGATCGCCGCCTGCGCGGCCACCTCGGCCAGCTCCTCGACGGCGCAGCCCGTCAAACGGCGCTCGCTGGGCGAGGAAGCGGACGATCTCGCTCAGTCCGGCATCCAGCTCGCTGCATCGGCGCACACCGTAGCGGCGCTCCTCAGCGCAGCAGGCCCAGGCGCTGCGCGCGCTGTACCGCCTCGGTGCGATTGCGCACCTCGAGCTTGCGATAGACGGCGCTCGAGTGCTCCTTGACGGTGTGCCGGGACAGATGCAGGGCCTCGCCGATCTCGGGGTTGGTGGCGCCCGACGCCATCAGCTCGAGCACCGCCCGCTCGCGCTCGGAGAGACCGAGCGCCGCCTGGCGATCGTGTCGCTCGAACACCGTCTTGCCGAGCCCGACCATCCGCACCGCGCTGGCGATCCGCCGCGCCGGCCAGTCCTTGTAGGCAAAGCCCGACGCGCCGGCGGCGCGCGCCGCCCGGGGCGAGATCTCCCCGGCGCCGCTGAACAGCAGCACGCGGGTGGCCGGCTCGGCCGCGCGCAGACGCTCGCACACCTCGGCGCCGGACTCCTCGCCGATGAACAGGTCGACGAGCGCCACGTGCGGGCGGTAGCGAACGACGAGCTCGAGCGCCTCGGCCCCCGACAGGGCCGAGACACAGCGCTCGACCCACGGCTGCTGGGTGAGCATCAGCCGAAAGCCCCAGTGCACGACGTCGTGGTCGTCGACGACGAGCACGCGCAGGCGCTCCGGGCTGCGCTCGCCGTCCTCGCCGGTCGGCGACCTCCAGCTCGTCGATCGGCAGCTCGTCACTCATCGTCGCCGCCGTGCGGGAACGACGAGCCGCACCTGCCAGATGCCGGGCTGGCGCTCGCCGAACTCGACCACGCCGTTGAACTGCAGGGCCTCGAGCGCGGCCAGCCGCAGGCCCATGCCGGCCCGCCGGCGAGCGCCGCCGACGCCGTCGTTGACGACCTCGAGCCAGAAGGCGCCGTCGGCGCGGCCGACGCGCACCGAGACCCGCGTCGGCGAGGCGTGCTTGTGGGCGTTGCGCACGGCCTCGATCAGCACCGACTGCGCCAGCGGCTCGAGCACCGCCGGCACGTCGCCGGCCTCTCCCTGCTCGAGCACGAGCCCGAGGTCGGGATGGACGCTCGCCAGGCGCTGCACCTCGGCGGTGAGCGTCGTGCGGGTGGCGCGGGGCGCCCGTCCCAGCGGGCGCTGCAGGGCGGTGCGCAGGTCAGTGAGCGCCGCCTGCGTCTCCGCCGCGCAGCGGTGGCGATCCGAAGCGGGCAGCTCGCCCTCGCCGTCGAGCGCCATCGAGACGCCGAACAGGCGCTGGATCACCCCCTCGTGGATGTCGCGCGCCAGGTCGATGCGCTGCTCGAGCTGGCTGGCGCGCTCGAACTGGGTCGAGACCGAGCGCGCCACCGAGGCCAGCGCGGCGGCCTTGCCCAGCGTCCACAGCAGCGTCCGGTCGGCGTCCTGCAGCGGCGGCTCGCGACATCAGGCGGTCGGCGAAGATCACCCCGAGCTCGCGGCCGGCGGCGGCCATCGGCGCGCACACCAGCCGCGCCGGCTCGGCGACGACCGAGGCGAACTCGTCGGTCACCTCCCCGGCGAGGTCACCGACGACCTCGACGACCCGATCGGTGGCCAGCGCCCGCCCGGCGATCGGCGCCGACTCGACGGTCACGTGCGCGCCGGCGAACGGCTCGATGCTCATCCCGTGGGCGCCGGCGGCGCGGACCCGGCGGTCGGCGCTGTCGTAGCGGAAGATGATCGCCCGGCGCATCCGGGCAAGGCGGCACACCGCCTCGCACAGGCGGTCGTAGAAGTCATCGGCGTCGCAGGCCGGCCTCCGACTGCGAGAGCACCTCGACGAACAGCTCCAGCGCGCCGATGCCGAGGCCGGTTCGCGGCGGCCGCTCGGCGCCACGCCCCGGCGCTCGACTGCACACTGCACCGCCCGTCGGTCGTCACGGCACGTGCGCCTTCAGGCGTGCGGCGCGGCATCAGGCCCAGGCGCAGCGCCTGCTCGGGCGCCAGGTACACGCGCCACTGCTGTGAGCAAGACGGGCACCGGCATTGGACCGATGGATCGTAGCCCTGCAGGCTCCCCTCCCACTCCACGTCGTCGCCGCACAGGCACACCGGGCAGGCCAGCGAGGCGTGCACGAGCGCGTCGGGATCATCGGGACGAAAGCGCGCGATGTCGACGAGCAGGGCGATCAGAGTCACTCTCCCGCGCGCTCCGCACGGCGCCAAACCGCCACGGGCACGACCCCCCACGTGGGGGGCCGCTACGATGGCGGGAGGCGTCGACGCGCGTGATCGGGCGCTTGCCCCACCGGCTGCGCGTCGCGAAGTCCAGCAGCCGCTCCATGTACTCGCCCAGCGGGTAGGCGCGGATCCCCGCGCGGCTCGAGCCGAGCCCGCGTGGCCTCGGACTCGAACACCGCTCCGATGGAGAAATACGGGAAGTACTGGGCGCCGGCGAGGATCGCCGACTGCTCGGCCGCGCCGCACGGCGGCAGCGCCGCGTACTCGGCGGGCGGGAGCACCCGCACCTGCGGGCGGCGGAAGTACCGGCTGGCCAGCCCGGCGATCTCGTCGATCGTCGACGCGTGCGGCCCGGCGGTCAGGTGATAGGTGGCCCCGACGCCCACGCCGGACTCGCACAGGGCGTGCACGGCATCGGCGACGTAGTCGACCGAGACGACGTCGACCGGGCGCCGTCGGGATCGCCGGCACGGCCGTGAACAGCCCGCGGGCGAACGCGCGCAGCGGCCAGTACAGGACGTTGAAGGCCGCCGTCCAGCCGCTCACGCGGTCGCCGACGACGATGCTCGGACGCAGGATCGTCGTCGGCAGCTCGGTGTGCGAGCGCACGAGCTGCTCGGCCTCGAACTTCGACTGCTCGTAGGAGTTGTGAAACGTCTGGCCGACGTCGAGGTCGCGCTCGCAGAAGCCCCCGGAGTGGTCGCCGGCGACGTACGCGGTCGAGATGTGGCCGTAGCGGTCGAGTGCCGCCGCGCTCGCGGGCCAGCTCGGCGAAGTCGAGCATCTCGCGCGTGCCGGCGACGTTGATCTGGCGGGCCTCCGGCCAGCGGCAGCGTGAACGACACCGACGCCGCGCTGTGCACGATCGTCGTCACCCGCTCGGCGAGCTGCTCGCGCACGCGCATCGCCAGGCCCATGCCGGGCAGCGTCATGTCGGCCGCGACCGCCTCGACGCGACCGCGGTGCTCGTGGGCGCGGGCGCCGAACAGGTTCTCGAGCACGCCGTCGACCCGCGGCGCGCGGCCGCCTCGGCGCCGTCGGCCCGCACGAGCGTGATAACCCGGCGCTGCGAGCGCTCGAGGTAGCGCGCCAGCAGCTCCATCCCGACGAAGCCGGTCGCGCCGGTCAGCAGGACATCGCCGGAGGCGGCGGTCATGCCGCGCCTCCGAGCGAGTGCAGCGCCCACACGAGGCGGCGCGCGGGTGTCGGCCGGCGCGATCAGCTCGTCGACGTACCCGGTCGACGCGGCGACCTGCGGACGCAGCTGGGTCTCGGCGTAATGCTCGGCCAGCCGCTCGCGCTCGGCCTCGGGATCCTCGGCGAGGGCCAGCGCCTTGCGGTGCATGACGCCGACGGCCGGCTTGGCGCCCATCACGCCGATCTCCGCTCCCGGCCACGCGAACACGTAGTCGGCGCCGAGGTCCTTGGAGTTCATCGTGATGAAGGCGCCGCCGAAGGCCTTGCGGAGGATCAGCGTCACCCGCGGCACCGTCGCCTGGGCGAAGGCATGCACGAGGCTGGCGCCGTGGCGGATGACGCCGGCGCCCTCCTGGCGGGTGCCCGGCATGTACCCCGGGCGTGTCGACGAGCACGAGCAGCGGGATCCCGAAGGCGTCGCACTTGGAGACGAAGCGCGCGCCCTTCTCCGAGCTGGCGGCGTCGAGCACGCCGCCGAGGTAGCGCGGCTGGTTGGCGATGACGCCCACCGGGCGGCCGTCGATCCGGGCCATCCCGGTGACGAGGTTGCGCGCCCACCCGGCCGAGATCTCCAGCAGCTCGCCGCCGTCGACGATGCCGGCGATCACGTCGCGCACGTCATAGACCTTGCGCGACTCCTCGGGCACGATCGTCGCCAGATCGCCGCCGCCCGCCGGGCGGCGGTCGGCGACCGGCAGCGGGTCGCCGCGGTGGCTGGGCAGGTAGCCGAGCAGGTTGCGCGCCAGCCGGGCGGCGTCGAAGTCGTCCTGGGCGACGAAATGGCAGACGCCGTTGCGCTCGTGGACGCGGGTGCCGCCGAGCTGCGCGGCGTCGACGTCCTCGCCGAGCGCCTCGCGCACGACCCCCGGACCGGTGAGGAACATGCTCGACTCCTCGGTCATCATCACCCAGTCGGTGAGCGCCGGCGAGTAGGCGCCGCCGCCGGCCGACAGGCCGGTGACGATCGAGATCTGCGGCACGTGGCCCGACAGCTGCACGGTGCGCCGGAAGATGCGGCCGTAGCCGCCGAGCGCGGCGATGCCCTCCTGCATGCGCGCCCCGCCCGAGGAGACGAAGCCGATCACCGGCGCGCGCCCGCGCCCGGCGAGCTCGAGCACGCGGGCGATGGTGTTGGCGTGCTGCTCGCCCAGCGAGCCGCCGGCAAAGCTCGAGTCCTGCGCGTAGCAGAACACCGGGCGGCCGTCGACCGTCCCCGAGCCGCCAAGCACGCCGTCGCCCATGCGCGCCTTGGCCCCCATGACCGGCGAGATCACCTCGGAGCGAATGAGCTGCAGCGACCCGTGGTCGCAGAGCAGCTCAAGTCGCTCGAGCGGCGTGACCGGCTGGTCTGTCCTGGGCCTCGTGGCGAGAGCCAGGCTCATGGGCGCCCCCACTCCACAACGGTTGCCCCCCACGTGAACCCGGCGCCGAACGCCCCCAGCAGGACGCGGTCGCCGGCGTTGAGCATGCCCTCGCGCTCCGAATAGGCCAGGGCCAGCGGCAGCGTCGCCGCGCATGTGTTGCCGTACTGGCCGATGCAGTCGACGACGCGCTCGGGCGGGAGGCCGAGCCGCTCGCCGACGGCGGAGAGGATCCGGCCGTTGGCCTGGTGATAGACGAACAGGTCGATCTCGTCGAGGCTGACCCCGGCCGCGCGAACCGCCTGATGGGTCGAGAGCGAGAGCCGGGCGACCGCCTCGCGGAAGGTCTCGTGGCCGAGCATCCGGATCATCCCGTCGTCGCCCCGCCCGACCCGGATGTGGTCGGCTCCGGCGCCGTCGGCGCCGAGCACCACCGGCCCGATCCTGCCCGCCTGCGATGTCGATTCGAGCACGACCGCCCCCGCCCCGTCGGCGAACACCGCCGCCGTCGGGCGGTCGTCGGGATCGGTGATCCGCGACATCAGGTCGGCGCCGACGACGACCACGCAGTGGGCCCGGCCGGCCTCGACCTGGGCGGCGCCGACGGCGAGAGCGGAGAGAAAGCCCGTGCACGCCGAGCCGACGTCGAACGCTCCCGCGCGGGTCGCCCCGAGGTCGTGGGCGACGAGCGGCGCGGCCGCCGGCATGATCTCGTCCGACGTGCTCGTGGCGACGATCACGAGATCGACGTCGGCCGGATCGGTGCCGGCGCGCGCCAGGGCGATCCGCGCCGCCTCGGTGGCGTGGTCCTGAAGGCGCTCCTCCGGCCCGGCCACCCGGCGCGAATGGATCCCCGTGCGGCGGGCGATCCAGTCCTCGGCCACGCCGAGGCGGGCCTCGATCTCGGCGTTGGCGACGACGCGCTCGGGGACGCTGACGCCCACCGAGGCGGCGACGACGCCGGGGCGGCCCGGGGGCTGGGCGGCCGGATCGACGATCGAATGGAGGTCGAGAGTAGAGCTCACGGTGTCCCACTCCACGCGTTTGAGGCGATCTGCGCCAGCGGCGGGGGGCAAAGACCCGACAAGCGGGGGGTTGCCGTAATCGCCCTGAGGGCGGTTACCCGGCGTCCGGGCCGGCGGCCAGCTCGTCGATCAGCGTCGCCAGCCGGACGAGCAGATCGGAGACGAGCTCGCGCTCGGCGCCGGGCAGTTCCTCGTAGAAGGCGCGCTGGCGCCCGCGCATCCAGGCGGCCTGGCGATCAAGGGTCGCGCGCCCGTGATCGGTGAGCGTGACGGTGACCCCGCGCCGGTCCTCCGGCGAGCGGTGGCGGCGCACGATCGCGCGGCGCTCGAGTGCGTCGAGGATCCGGGTGGCCGTCGACGGCGAGATGCCGGCGCCGCCGGCGAGGTCGGAGACGCGCGCGGTGGCCTCCCCGTCGAGCGACTGCAGCAGCGCGTACTGCGAAAAGGTCAGCAGGTCATCGCTGGGCTGGGCGTTGGCACCCCGGGCGCGGCGGATGGCCTGCGCCAGCGTGTCGAAGGCGTTGAGGAACGCATCGCCGTCCGCGTCCGCGCACGCTTGATGCAGCTGGCCCTCGGTCTGATCGCTGACCGACGTCATGCAGCTCAGGGTAGCAATCGTTGGCATGCTACTGTTTGGCATGCCAAGTAAATCGTCACCGGGCGGTAGCCATGTTCCACAACATCCTCGTTTGCGTAGACGGCTCCGAGCACGCCGAGCGCGCGCTGGGCGAGGCCATCGACCTCGCCACGACGCAGCGATCGCGGCTCACCCTGCTGACCGCCGTCTCCCGACCCCCCTACTGGGCCAATACGCCGCTGACGGCGGCCGGCATCGAGCCGCTGGCCGTCGACCTGCACAAGGAGGCGGAGAAGACGCTGCGCGCCGCCGTCGACCAGGTCCCGGCGTCGGTTCCCGTGACCACGATCCTCACCGAGGACCCGATCCGCGAGGCCCTCATCTGCCAGATCAAGACCGGCAAGTACGACCTCGTCGTGATGGGGTCGCGCGGACGCGGCGCGCTGAGCGCCTCGCTGCTGGGCAGCGTCAGCCACTACGCGCTCAACCACTCAGACGTTCCGGTCCTGATCGTGCGCGCCGAGGAGAACGGAGAGGACGCCGGCGACGCGGCGGCGGAGGCCGTCACCACCGCCGTCTGAGGGTGCTCACCGCGCGGCCGGGCGAGGGTGCTCGGCGCCGGTCGCACGCTCGAACTCCTGCGCGCACTGCGCCGAGCAGAAGTATGTCGTCCCACCGCCGTGGCGGCGCGTGACGGCCTTCGCCCGGTCGACCTTCATCCCGCAGACGGGATCGGTCACCCCGCGCCGGACGGTCAGCCACATCAGAGCGGCGAAGATGACCGCGCCGAGCACGTTGAGCGCGAGCTTGTAGTCGACGTGAACCGCGCCGAAGATGTCGGCACGACTCGGGCGTGCGCCGCTCGGAATCAGGCCGAGCAGGTCGAAGACCCCGGCCACGATCAGCGCGGCCACGATCATCGTCACGGTCATCAGCGCGGTGATCCGGACCGTGAAGGCGCTCCCGTAGTACTTGCGATAGATGGCGAGAATCGGCAGCACGATCAGATCGGCGAACAGGAACGCCAGGACGCCGGAGAACCCGATGCCACCTGACCACAGCACGGCCGCCAGCGGCACGTTGCCCACCGAGCAGACGAAGCTCAGCACCGCGATCACCGGGCCGACGACCGCGTTCTCGATCGCCGGGATCGGCGCCGGCGCGCTGTGCAGGAACAGCCCGCGAAAGACGTGGTCGGGCAGCTGGGCGACGAAGCCGGCCAGCAGGAAGCCGACGGAGATCTCGCGCCACAGCATCCGCCAATCGCCGCGGAAGTTGTGAGCGACGTCGGACCACGCCTGGGCCGAGGTGAGCCGGGCGCGCAGGCTCACGTCCTCCGAGGCGGCGGCGTGGTGCTGGTGACCGGGATCGGCCGCTTCCGCATGGGCGCGGGCGGCCTCCTCGACCTCGCGGCTGACGAACAGCCGCAGGCCGGCAGCCATCAGGCCGATCATCACGATCCCGCCCGCGTACTCGGCGAGCGTGAACTGCCAGCCGATCAGGACCCAGAGGACGAGTCCGAGCTCCCACACGAGGTTCGTCGAGGCGAACTGGAAGGCGAGCGAGCTCGCCGCCGACGCCCCCTTGGCAAACAGCGAGCGGGCGATCGCCACCGCCGCGTACGAGCACGACGAGGAGGCGGCGCCCAGCGCGGTGGCGCGGGCGATGGCCGCCGGACCGCCCTCGCCCAGCGCGCGCTGCACCCGCTCGCGCGGGACCCACGCCTGCACGATCGCGGAGATCGCGAAGCCGATGACGAGCGCCCACCAGACCTCCCAGGCCATCAGCAGCGCGTCGCGGATGCCGTGCCAGATCACCGTCACAGATCCATTCTTGCATACCCGTAGGGGGTAGTGGTATGGTGTCTCTCCACAGATGGCGACGACCCGGGGATACACCGCGACCAAGGACCAGCTCCTCGCCCGCCTCAAGCGGATCGAGGGACAGATCCGCGGCATCGAGGGCATGGTCACCGAGGACCGCTATTGCATCGACGTGCTGACCCAGATCTCGGCCGCCCGGGCCGCCTTGGACAAGGTGGCGCTCGGCCTGATCGACGACCATGCTCACCATTGTGTGATGGGCGCCGAGTCGGCCGACGAGCGTGACGAGAAGACCGCCGAGCTGATGGACGCCGTCGGCCGGTTGATGCGCCGCGGCTGACCGCGGCGGGTGCACTGCGGCTGAGGGTTGCGGCGCCGGCTACTGCATCCGCTCGGGGGAGGGCCCGAGCACCTGCACCGCGCCCTGAAGGATGTCGTCGATCTCGGCGAGGTCTCCGGGGGTCAGCGTGATCTCGGTCGCGCCGAGCGATTCGGCGATGTGCTTCCGGCTGCGCGCACCGACGATCGCCACGTGCACGGCGGGATTGGCCAGGGTCCAGGCGATCGCCAGCTGGCTGACCGTGTAGCCGCGCTCGCGCGCGAACTGCTCGAGGTGCTCGACGACGGTGAGGTTGCGTGCCAGGTTGTCGCCGCGGAACTCCGACAGCCGCGCCCGCCAATCCCCGGCGCTGAACTCGTGGCCCGGCGACAGCGTGCCGGTGAGCAGTCCATGCGCGAGCGGTCCGTAGATGAGCACGCCGATGCCGTGCTCGGCGCAGTAGGGCAGGATGTCGGCCTCGATCTCACGGCGGAGCATCGCGTAGGGCGGCTGCAGCGTCTCGACCGGCCGGGTGCGCGACAGCTCGTCGATCTGCCCGGGAGCGAAGTTCGATACGCCGACGTGGCGGATCTTGCCCTCGTCGACCATCTGCTGCAGCGCCTCGCCGGTCTCGGCGAACGGGGTGCCGGCGTCGGGCCAGTGCACCTGGTAGAGGTCGATGTGGTCCACGCCCAGGGCCTCGAGGCTCTGCTCGAGGCCGTCGCGCAGCCACCGGGGACTGGCGTCGCGCACCCGAGCGCCGTGATCGTCGACCCGCACCCCGCCCTTGGTGGCGATGATGACCTCGTCGCGCCGGTGGTCAAGGTCGTCGCGGAGCGCCCGGCCGAGTGCTCGCTCGGACTCGCCGAACCCGTAGGCCTGCGCGGTGTCGAAGAAGTTGACCCCCTGCTCGCGCGCGTAATGGATGGCGGCGGTCGTCTCGCGCTCGTCGAAGCCGCCCCACGCCGAGCTCAGCTGCCAGGTGCCGAACGCGACCGGGGAGACCTCGAGTCCGCTGCCCCCGAGGGTGATGGTGTCCATGATGGGAGATTGTGCCCGGCGGCGCTCGGCGGCAATCGTGGGCGGGCCGATTCGGAGTCAGTCGACTTCGGCGAACTCGACGAGGCGGTCATAGAGCGCGTCGAGCGTGGCCGCCGGGTCGGTGCACAGGCCGGTGTGGACCTCGGAGGCCTGGAGGATCGTGCTCGAGGGCGCGGCCAGCCAGCCGAAGCGCTCCGAGGCCGGCAGGGCGGCGATCGGCCCGGCGCCGGTCGCTCCGTCGCTGACCCGCACGAGCGCGTCGAGATGGTCGGCGAGATCGGCGACCGGCACGTCGGGGTTGAGCGCGGTCAGGCGCGCGTGGTCGACACCGACCCGGGTGCCGAGAAAGCCCCGCTGGCGACAGAACAGCACGACGCCGACGTTGAGCCGCTCCCCGCGCTCGATGTCCGGCACCACGCGCAGGATCAGGTAGGCAAACGGGCTAGCCGGCGGCTCGGGCACGCTCGGCCTCCTCCGCAAAGCCACCGGCGACCAGTCGCCGCGTCAGATAGTCGACGTAGACCTCCGGCGGGTCCGCACCGGCGAACCACGCCGGGGGCACCAGCGCGACCGCGTCGGCGATCGCCGTCTCCGGCAGGCGGGCGCGCAGGCGCCGGTCAGCCTCAAGGATCGAGGCGGCGCGGGGCAGCAGCACGTGCTGGGCGATCAGCGGGAACGGGCGCTCGGCGTGGGCGGCCGGGTCGAGGCCGCCGTGCTGGAGGTACAGAGCGGCGCCATGGTCGATCAACCACAGCCGCTCGTGCCAGAGCAACAGGTTGGGATTGCGCGGCGTGCGATCGACGTTCGTCGTCAGGGCGTCGAGCCACACGACCTCGGCGGCGAGCGGCGCCGGCGGCTGCCAGCCGCCGGCGGGCGTGTAGGCCAGCGAACCCGGCAGGAAGTCGACGCCGAGGTTCTCCCCCTCGGAGGCCAGGATCAGTTCCTGGATCTCCGGATCGGGCTCGGCCGCCCCGAGGCGCGGATCGAACCGACACGGCGACGAGATCCGGGATCAGAAAGCCGGCCGTGCGGGCCAGCTCGCCGACGATCACCTCGGCCACGAGCGCCCGCAGACCCTGCCCGGCGCCGCGGAACTTGGTGACGTAGAGGCCGTCGTCGTCGGCTTCGACGAGGCCGGGAAGCGAGCCGCCCTCGCGCAGCGCCGTCACGTAGCGCGTGGCCACCACCTCGCGAAGACTCGTCGTCACCGACATTTCGGCCTTTCTAGCATCAAAGACATGCTCCTCTCCGTGCTCGACCAGTCTCCGATCTCCGAGGGTTCGACCGGCGCGCAGGCGCTGCACAACAGCGTTGACCTCGCGCGCGTCACCGACTCGCTCGGTTATCACCGCTACTGGGTCGCCGAGCACCACGGCGGTCCGATGCTCGCCGGTCCCAGCCCCGAGGTCCTGATCGGCCCGCTGGCCGCCGCCACCGAGGGGATCCGCGTCGGCTCGGGCGGCGTCATGCTCCCCCATTACAGCCCGCTCAAGGTGGCCGAGTCGTTCACGATCCTCGCCGCCCTGTTCCCCGGGCGGATCGACCTCGGCCTGGGCCGCGCCGCCGGCACCGACCCGCTGACGACGTTCGCCCTGCAGCGCGACCGCCGCCAGGCCGCCCCCGACGACTTCCCCCAGCAGCTGGCCGAGCTGCTCGCCTACTTCGAGGACGACCTCCCGGAGGACCACCCCTTCCGCCACCTCGCCCGCAGCCTCCCCGGCCTGCCGGAGCTGCCGGAGCCGTGGCTGCTCGGATCCTCGGAGCAGAGCGGGATCTGGGCCGCCGAGCTGGGCATGCGCTACGCATTCGCCGACTTCATCAACTCGTCGGGCGCTGAGATCGCCAAGCTGTATCGCGAGCGCTTTGCGCCGGTGCGCGACCTCAAGGCCCCCCGCCTCGCCGTCGCCGTGTGGGCGCTCGCCGCGCCCACCGACGAGGAGGCCGAGCACCTGGCGCTCTCCAGCCAGATGGCGTTCAAGATGCTGCGCCGCGGCCAGCTGATTCCCGTCCCCTCCCCCGAGAAGGCGGCGTCGTGGCTGGCCAGCGAGGGCGGACCGCGCACGCGCGTCCCGGCCGCCGGTCGATCGTCGGCTCGCCGGAGAAGGTGCGGGCCGGCATCGAGGAGGCCGCCTCCGAGTACGGCGCCGACGAGGTGATCGTCGTCACGATCACCCATGACCACGGCGCCCGCAAGCGCTCCTACGAGCTGATCGCCGACGCCTTCGGCCTCCAGCCGCGCCGCGAGCTGGCGGCCGCGGCGGCCTCAGCGCTCGGGCGACCGCAGCGAGCGGCGGGTTGATGTCGTCGACGTACAGGTCGACGGCAAGCTCGGCGTCGGCGCCGGCCGCGCTGTAGCGAGACAGATCGGTGATGCCGGCCTCGACGAGGACGTCCTCGCAGAGAAACGCGTTGCCCGTGCACTCACGGCTGGGCCGGATCAGGATCGCGTGGGCGGAGTCGGCGTAGACCTCGGGCGTGCGCGCACGGCGCATCGCCTCGTCTCCGCCGAGCAGGTTCTGCACCGCCGCGGTGGCGACGAGCGTGCGTGGCCACAGGGCATTTGAGGCGATCCCGGCATCGCGCAGCTCGGCGGCCAGGCCGAGGGCGACGAGCGTCATCCCGTACTTGGCGATCGTGTAGGCGGTGTGCGGCCCCAGCCAGCGCGGCTCGAGCGAGATCGGCGGCGACAGCGTGAGGATGTGGGGATTGGCGGACGCCTTGAGGTGCGGCACGCACGCCTTGGAGACGAGGTAGGCGCCGCGCGTGTTGATGTCCTGCATCAGGTCATAGCGCTTCATCTCGATCGCCTCAACGCCCTGGAGGTTGATCGCCGAGGCGTTGTTGACGCACACGTCGATGCCGCCGAAGCGATCCACCGCCGCGGCCACCGCCGCGAAGACCGCCTGCTCGTCGCGGATGTCGCCGACGATCGGCAGCGCCTGTCCCCCGGCCTGCTCGATCGCCTCGGCCGCGGAGTACACGGTCCCCTCGAGCTTCGGATGGGGCTCGGCGGTCTTGGCGATCAGGGCGACGTTGGCGCCGTCGGCGGCCGCCCGCAGGGCGATCGCGAGGCCGATGCCCCGGCTGGCGCCGGAGATGAACAGGGTCTTTCCAGTGAGGTCAGGCATGGCGCGGCACCCTACTGACTACAGCGCCCTCGCGACCCGGGACCGGGCGCGGTGCGGTCGGACCCGGATTCAGCTGGAGACGGACTTCGCCAGCGGCCGAGACGCTTGAGGCGCGGACCGCTGCGAGGCCCTTTCCGAGCCGATCCCGGTGCTGCTGCGCACCCGGACCTCGTCGAAGGTCGACTCGGCGACCTCGTCGCGGCCGAACAGCAGCGACCCGGCGATGCAGGCGATGAAACCGAGCGCGACGGTGACGATCGCCGGATTGCCCAGCGGGAACGGCGCCGCGCTGTCGGGACCCGACCACACCTGCGGCGACAGGATGATGAGCACGATCGAGGAGATCAGGCCGGTGAGGATGCCGAAGACGGCGCCGGCCGTCGTCAGCCGCCGCCAGGTCAGCGACAGCAGCAGCGCCGGGAAGTTGGCCGACGCCGCGACCGCGAAGGCCAGGCCGGTGAGGATCTGCACGTTGAACGTCTTGCCGGCCAGCAGCGCGATGATCACGCCGACGACGCCGATCACCGTGACCGCCAGGCGCCCGGCGCGGATCTCCTCGCGCTCGCTCGCCTGGCCGCCGCGGACCACCGCCCCGTACACGTCGTGGGCGGCCGCGCCCGAGGCGGCCAGCACGACGCCGGAGACGACGGCGAGGATCGTCGTGAAGGCCACCGCGGTGATCGCCGCGAAGAAGATGTCGCCGCCGGCCGAGCCCGGGCCGCCGCCGAGGTGCTGGGCGAGGAAGGGCGCGATCAGGTTGCCGGTCTTGCCGCCGAGCTTGATCCCGGCGTCGCCGAGGATCGCTCGCCCGCCGAGCCCGATGACCGCCACGAACAGGTAGAAGACGCCGATCAGGCCGACCGCCCAGCCGACCGAGCGCCGGGCCTGGCGCGCGTCGGGCACGGTCAGGAAGCGCATCATGATGTGCGGCAGCCCGCAGGTGCCGAGCACGAACGCCAGCCCGGTCGAGATCTCGTCGACGCGGTTGGGGAACAGCAGCCCGGGGCCGCCGTAGGCCTTGCCCTGGTGCGATTGCGCCGCCGCGCGGTCGAGCAGCCGGATCGGCGAGAAGCCGAACTTGGCCAGCACCCAGATCGCCATCGTCGCCACGCCGACGAGCAGCAGCGAGGCCTTGATGATCTGCACCCAGGTGGTGGCCACCATCCCGCCGAGGATCACGTAGGTGAGGATCGCCGCGCCGGTGATCAGCACCGCCGCCCAGTACGGGATCCCGACGAGCGCCTCGAGCAGCGATCCGGCGGCCACCGACTGGGCGACGACGTACAGCGCGGCGATGCACATCGTCGAGACCGCCGAGGCGACGCGGATGCGCCCGGCCGGCATCCGCAGGGCGAGCACGTCGGCCATCGTGTAGCGCCCGGCGTTGCGCATCCGCTCGGCCAGCAGCAGCAGGAGCGGGACGAACGACAGCAGCGCGGCGATGCCGGTGAGATAGCCGTCGAAGCCCGACAGGAACATCAGGCCGGCGACGCCGAGGAACGCCGCCGCCGAGAGGAACTCGCCGGCGACCGCCATCCCGTTCTGGGCGCCGCTGATGCCGCGGCCGGCCGACCAGAAGTCAGACGCCGAGCGGATCCGCCGCGCCGCCACGAACGTGACGCCGAGCGTGATCGCCAGCACGACGAGGAACACGGCGATCGTCAGGCCGCGGGCGGGCGTGGCGGCGGCGAGCGCGAGCATCACGCCGGTCCTCGCGGGCCGGGTACGCCGAGCCGCTCGGCCAGCTCCTGCGAGGCCGGCTCGAGGCGGCGCTCGGCGAAGCGCAGATACGTCCACACCAGCACCCAGGCGAGCACGGTCAGCGCGAGCAGCCAGACGTAGGCGACGGTCAGACCGCCGTCGACCGAGCGGCCCATGAACGGCCGCGCGTAGCCGCAGAGGATGAGGAACGCCCCGACGGCGACGACGAACACGCCGAGCAGGGTGAGCATGACCCGCCGGCGCGCCGCCTCCAGCCGCGCGAACTCCGGCGAGCGGGCGATGGCGTGCCAGTCGATCTGTCCGTCTTCGCGAGCTGCAGGCGTGTCGTGGCTCTCCTCCACGCTGGCGTGCATACCCGCTGTGCCGGATTGAAACACGATGGCCTGTCTCAGCCTGAGGCAGCGTCACCGACCGGCGATCCAGGGTAGGATCGCACGCCTCGATGGCCAGGTGGGTCTATGACTTCGCGCGACGGCTCCAAGGACATGCGCGAGCTGCTCGGGGGCAAGGGCGCCAACGTCGCCGAGATGACTCGGGTGCTGGGCCCTGACCGGGTGCCGGCGGGCTTCACGATCACGACCGAGGCGTGCGTGGAGTACATGCGCGCCGACCGCGAGGAGCCCGAGGGCATGGCCGAGCAGGTCGCCGAGGCGCTGGCGCGGCTGGAGGAGCGCGCCGAGAAGACGCTGGGCGATCGCCGATGATCCGCTGCTGGTCTCGGTGCGCTCGGGAGCGCGCGAGTCGATGCCGGGGATGCTCGACACGGTGCTGAACCTCGGGCTCAACGACGACTCGGTGCAGGGCGCTGGCCGAAGGCGACCGGCAACGACCGCTTCGCGTGGGACTCCTACCGGCGCTTCGTGCAGATGTTCGGCAACGTCTCGCGCGGGATCTCGGGCGACCGCTTCGAGGACGCGATCAAGGCCGCCAAGCACGGCGCGGTCGGTCTCCGAGGACACCGAGCTCGACGTCGACGCGCTGCGCGAGCTGACCGACACGTTCAAGGGCATCTACCAGGCAGGAGACCGGCGAGGACTTCCCCCAGGATCCCCAGGAGCAGCTGCGCCTGTCGATCCGGGCGGTGTTCGACTCCTGGGTCGGCGACCGCGCGGTGGAGTACCGCCGCCAGAACCGGATCCCCGACGACTGGGGCACGGCGGTCAACGTCCAGCAGATGGTGTTCGGCAACAAGGGCGACACGTCGGGCTCCGGGGTGGCCTTCAGCCGCGACGAGGTGACCGGCGCGCCCGAGCCGAGCGGCGACTTCCTCCCCAACGCCCAGGGCGAGGACGTCGTCTCCGGCGTGCGCACCCCGCGTGACATCGCCGACATGCAGGAGTGGATGCCCGACGTCCATGAGCAGCTGATGGAGATCCTGCGCACGCTCGAGGCCCACTACGAGGACATGCAGGACACCGAGTTCACCGTCGAGGAGGGGCAGCTGTACATGCTGCAGACGCGCAACGCCAAGCGCCCCGCCCAGGCGGCGGTGCGCTTCGCCGTCGACGCGGTCTCCGAGCGCCTGCTCACTCGCGAGCGAGCGCTGCAGACGATCGACCCCGGCTCGCTCGACGCGCTGCTGCACCCGACGTTTGATCCCGAGGCCGACTTCGAGGTGCTCGCCTCGGGCGTCAACGCCTCGCCGGGGGCGGCCAAGGGGACGATCGTGTTCACCGCCGCCGACGCGGTCGCCGCCGCCGAGGAGGGCCGCGACGTGATCCTCGTGCGCCCGTTCACCGACGCCGAGGACGTCGCCGGCTTCTTCGCCGCCAAGGGCATCCTGACCTCCGAGGGCGGCAAGGCCTCGCACGCCGCGCTCGTGGCCCGCGGGATGGGCCGCCCGGCGGTCGTCGGCGCCCAGGCGCTGCAGATCAACCTCGAGGCCAAGACGGTGAGCGTCAACGGGACGGTGACCTGTCGAACGAGGGCGACGCGATCGCGATCGACGGCACGAAGGGCTGCGTGACGACCGACGACGTCCCGCTCGTGGAGGCCCAGGTCGACGAGAACTTCCAGCAGGTGCTGGAGTGGGCCGACGAGCTGCGGCGCATGGGCGTGCGCACCAACGCCGACACCCCGCAGGACGCCCGGCGCGCGCGCGAGCTCGGCGCGCAGGGCATCGGCCTGTGCCGCACCGAGCACATGTTCATGGCCGAGGACCGCCAGCCGAAGATGCGGGCGATGATCATGGCCGACGACGCCGAGGCTCGCCGCGAGGCGCTCGCCGAGCTGCTGCCGCTCCAGCAGGAGGACTTCGAGGGGCTGTTCGAGGCGATGTCGGGGCTGCCGGTGACCGTGCGCCTGCTCGACCCGCCGCTGCACGAGTTCCTCCCCAACGCCGAGGACCTCGCCGGCCAGGTGGAGCGGGCCAAGATCGAGGAGTCAGACGACCTCGCGCGCCTGGAGCGGCTGCTGGACCGCGTGCATGAGATCTCCGAGGAGAACCCGATGCTCGGCACCCGCGGCTGCCGGCTGGGGATCCTCTACCCCGAGATCTACGAGATGCAGGTCCACGCGATCTTCCGCGCCGCCAAGGCGGCCGAGGAGCCGCCCCACCCCGAGATCATGATCCCCCTCGTCGACTACGAGCAGGAGCTCGAGATCATGCGCGAGCTCGTCGTGCGGATCGGCGACGAGGAGGGCCTGACCGTCGGCGAGGACTACACGGTCGGCACGATGATCGAGCTGCCGCGGGCGTGCTTCGTCGCCGACCGGATCGCCAAGTTCGCCGACTTCTTCTCCTTCGGGACCAACGACCTGACCCAGACGGCGCTCGGCTTCTCGCGCGATGACGTCGAGTCGGCGTTCGTGCCCGAGTACATGGAGCGCAAGATCATCGACCGCAGCCCGTTCGAGACCATCGACAAGCCGGGCGTCGGCTGGCTGGTGCGCCTGGGCGCGTGGGTCGGCCGTGAGGCCCATCCCGGCCTCAAGCTCGGGATCTGCGGCGAGCACGGCGGCGACCCCGACTCGATCGAGTTCTTTCACCGGGCGGGCCTGGACTACGTCTCCTGCTCGCCGTTCCGGGTCCCGATCGCCCGGATCGCCGCCGCGCAGGCGGCGATCGAGTACCCGATCGGCCGCTGGGACTGAGTCCGCTCGCCGTCGAGCGGACGCGGCGCGCCTGACGCTAATCTGTCGCCCGGGCCGCCCGTCCACCCCCCTGTCATCGATCTGACGCCCGAAAACCGGACCACCGCCGGCGCGGAACTCTGCACGCCTCCGGGTGTTCTGCTCAGCGTGCTCTTGACGAGATGGCGACGCGACCGCGCCGGCAACGACGCGCGGACGCGCTGGGCCGCCGCGCGACCCGTGCGGATCGCGCTGCTGCTCGTGGCCGGCGGCCTGATCGCCGCGATGCTGAGCGTCGTCTCCTCGTCTACCGCCACCGCGCAGCGCGGGGGCGGACACCACCAGGCGGCGCCGCTGCTGCATCCGCGCCAACCGGTGACCGCGCGCACGGCCGGCCGGCCGCCGAACATCGTGTTCGTCCTCACCGACGACCTCTCGATGGACCTGCTGCGCTTCATGCCCCAGGTCCAGGCGCTCCAGTCCCGGGGCATGTCATTTGACAACTACTTCGTCTCGGACTCGCTGTGCTGCCCGTCACGCTCGTCGATCTTCACCGGGAACTTCCCCCACGACACCGGCGTGTTCACCAACGCCGGCCTCGACGGCGGAATCGGCGCCTTCTACGCCCACGACAACGAGTCTCACTCGTTCAACGTGGCGCTGCACAACGCCGGCTATCGCACGGCGATGATGGGCAAGTACCTCAACGGCTACCTGCAGGGACCCACCCGTTCACCGGTACCCAGCACGTACGTGCCCCCGGGCTGGGACCAGTGGGACGTCCCCGGCTATGCCTACTCCGAGTTCAACTACACGCTCAATGTCAACGGGCACCTGCGCCACTTCGGCCACCGGCCGGCCGACTACCTGACCGACGTGCTGACCCGCAAGGGGGTGCAGTTCGTCAACGGCTCGGCGTCGACGGGCAGGCCGTTCTTCCTCGAGCTGGCGACGTTCGCCCCCCACGATCCGTACACGCCCGCGCCCCGCGACGCCAACGACTTCCCCGGCCTGCAGGCGCCGCGGCCGCCCAACTTCGACGTCCTGCCGACCAACGCCCCGAGCTGGCTGGCCGGGCGCCGGCCGCTCGGCCCGGGGCGGATCGCGCTCATCAACCGCGCCTTCCGGCGCCGGGTGCAGTCCGTGCAGGCCGTCGACGACATGCTCAAGAAGATCGAGCGGGCGCTGTCCGCCCATGGGCAGCTGAACAACACCTACATCGTGTTCAGCTCCGACAACGGCCTGCACACCGGCGAATACCGGCTCAACCCCGGCAAGCTGACGGCCTTTGACACCGACATCCACGTGCCGCTGGTCATCTCAGGGCCCGGCGTGCCCGCCGGCGTCAGCACCGACGCGACGACGGAGAACGTCGACCTCGCCAAGACCTTCGAGGAGATCGGCGGCACGACGATGCCCTCCGACGGCCACAGCCTGCTCGGCGTGCTGGGCGGCGGGATTCCGCTCGACTGGCGAAACGCCGTCCTCGTCGAGCATCACGGCCCCGATCTGGACGACGGCGGCGACACCGACCCGGACTCCCAGGATCATCTCAGCGGCAATCCGCCGTCCTATGAGGCGATGCGCACGCCGGACTTCCTGTACGTCGAGTATCGCGACGACCAGCGGGAGTTCTACGACCTGCGCACCGACCCGTACGAGTTGCACAACATCGTCTCCGGCCTCTCCGCGGTGCAGTTGGCGCAGCTGCACGACGAGCTGTCCGGACTGGAGAACTGCCACACCGGCGACGACTGCTGGGCGGCCTCGCACGTGGCGCAGTACCCGTAATGCCCGCAGCACCCAGGCGCACACCGGGCACGGAGGCGGGTTTTACCGGGGTCTTACGGTCCCGTCCGTAGCGTGAACACGATGTGAAGCAGGACCTGTGCCGGGGCCGGGGAGCTCCGCGGAGGAACGTTGAGACACACGAGAACGGTGGAGCTATGAGTACGTGGAACCAGTGGTGGAGTGGACCGCGGCTCGGGGTCCTCGCGCTGACGGTCGCAGCAGCGCTCGCGGTCCTGCTCTCGGGCCTGTTGGGCACCAGCGGATCACGCGCGGCGGCGACGGGGGTGTCAGTCTTTCCGATCGCGGGCGACAAGGTGGCCGACCCGGCGACGCAATTGACGTTCCGCGGGATCCCGACCTCGCAGTTCGGGACGATCACCGTGACCGGATCCAAGAGCGGCGTCCATAGCGGAACGATCGCGGCGGACTCCGACGGGGCGGGTGGGAGCTTCCTGCCGGCCAAGCCGTTCACGGCCGGAGAGACGGTGACGGTCAAGACATCCCTCAACATCGTCGGGGGCAGTGCGGGGACCTACAGCTTCATCGTGCAGACGCCCGCCAACCCCGTCGCCGCCCGTCCCCTGCCGACTGCGCCGCGCACCAAGAACGCGGTGTGGAACTACACCTCGCGGCCGGACCTCAAGCCGGCCGCGCTCACCGTCGACAAGCTGCCCGCGAAAACGGCCGCCGCGGGCTCACTGTTCGTCGCTCCGCAGGCGGGCCCGGTCAACAACGGTGCCGAGCTGCTCGGCCCCTACAGCGGTCTGACGTGGTTCAACCCCGTCCCCAAGGGCACCTACGTCACGGACTTCCGCCCGCAGACCTACCAGGGTAAACCGGTCCTGACCTGGTGGCAGGGCTCGATCAACATGTCCGGCGTCGGCCATGGCGTCGATGAGATCTACAACAGCTCCTACCGCCCGATCGCCACCCTGAAATCGGCCAACGGCGTCGACGCCGACCTGCACGAGTTCCTCCTCACGCCGCAGGGCACCGCCTGGAGGACGGCGTATAACCCGGTCTCGTGGGACGCCTCGTCGATCAAGCACGGCTCCAAGACGGAGATCGTGTTCGACGCGATCGCCCAGGAGATCGACATCAAGACCGGTCTCGTGCTGTACCAGTGGGACAGCCTCGACCACGTCGCGCTCGGGTCCAGCTACTCGGCCGTCGCCCGGCGCAAGGGCGTGCCGTGGGACTACTTTCACATCAACTCGATCGAGCCGCAGTCCGACGGCAACATCCTCATCTCCGCCCGGAACACGAGCCAGGTCTACGACGTCTCGGACGCCGATGGGTCGATCAACTGGTCGGTCGGCGGCAAGAAGCCGACATTCAGGATGGGCGCCCACACCCCGTTCTTCTTTCAGCACGACGCCCGCCTGCACGATGGCGACATCCTCACGCTGTTCGACGACGCCGGCCAGCCGTTCAAGGAGAAGCAGTCGCGGACGTTGACGCTCAAGCTCGACGCGAAAAAGAACACCGCGACGCTCGTCTCGCAGTTCTTCCACACCCCGGCGCTGAAGGCACCGGCCGAAGGCAACACCCAGCTCCTACCCAACGGCGACCAGCTCGTCAGCTGGGGCCAGGCGCCGTTCGTGACCGAGTTCAATCCCCAGGGCCGGGAGGTGTTCGACATGCATTTCAACACGTTCAACGCCACCTACCGCGCTTATCGATCAGGCTGGACGGGCACGCCGGTGACACTGCCGGCGGTCGCGGCCAAGACCAGCCGCCGCAAGACGACCGTCTGGGCGAGCTGGAACGGCTCGACGGCGCTCAACAAGTGGCGCGTGCTCGGCGGATCCTCGGCCACGCGCCTGAAGTCCGTCGGCGGGGGCGCGAAGCGGTCGTTCGAGACCTCGTTCAGGCTCGGAGGCAGCTACGCCTACGTGGCCGTGCAGGCGCTCGACAACCACGGCAAGGTGCTGCGGACGTCAAAGACGATCAAGGGCTAGAGGCGGTGATGCCGGTGGCCATGCGCTCGAAGAAGTCGCCCGATCCCGGCCGCCGGCACATGCCTTCGATCGTGACGGTGCCCGGAGACGTGGAGACTCGGGCCGGGCGCGGCGGGTAGGTTTCAGGGATGCTCGCTGCCTACGCCTCCGCAATCGATCCCGACGACCCGCTGAGCGGCCTCGTCGTCGGCGACCGCCCCGACCCCGAGCCGCCCGAGGGCTGGACGACGGTCACCGTCAGGGCGGCGTCGCTCAACCATCACGACCTGTGGTCGCTGCGCGGCGTCGGGCTGAAAGCCGAGCAGCTGCCGATGATCCTCGGCTGTGACGCCGCCGGTCTCGACGAGGACGGCAGCGAGGTCGTCGTCCACGCCGTCATCTCGGACGACGACTGGCGCGACGACGAGACGCTCGACCCCAAGCGCTCGCTGCTCTCCGAGCGCCACCAGGGTGCGCTGGCGCAACGGGTCGCGGTCCCGAAGCGAAACGTCGTCCCCAAGCCGCCGGAACTGTCCTTCGAACACGCCGCCTGCCTGCCCACGGCGTGGCTGACCGCCTACCGGATGCTGTTCACCCGGGGCGCTGTCACCCCGGGGATGACCGTGCTCGTGCAGGGCGCGGGCGGCGGCGTCGCCACCGCGCTCACCGTCCTGGGCAGCGCCGCCGGGGTCCGGGTGTGGGTGACCAGCCGCTCGGCGGACAAGCGCGAGCAGGCGCTCGCCCTGGGCGCCGAGCGGGCATTCGAGTCCGGCGAGCGCCTTCCCGAGCGCGTCGATGCGGTCATGGAAACCGTCGGGCAGGCGACCTGGCAACACTCGATCCGCTCACTCAAGCCCGGCGGCCGGCTCGTCGTCTCCGGCGCCACCTCGGGCGACGCCCCGCCGGCCGAGCTGACGCGCGTGTTCTTCCTGCAGCTGTCGGTGATCGGCTCGACGATGGGGACGCGCGACGAGCTGCAGCGCCTGATCCGCTTCTGCCTGGAGCGTGACATCCGCCCGGCGGTGCATGCGACGATGCCGCTCGCCGACGCCCGCGAGGGCTTTCAGGCGATGCGCGACGGCGACCACGTCGGCAAGATCGTCTTCACGACCTGACGTGAGCGCGAACGACAGCTCCACGGCGCTGCGCGAGCTCGTCGCGCTCGGCTGCCGGATCCTCGGCGCCAACGGCCACGACGACTACGTGTGGGGCCACGTCTCCGCCCGGGACCCTCAGGGCCGCGGGATCTGGATGAAGGCCTCGACGTTCGGCTTTGAGGAGATCACCCCCGCAGAGGTGATCCTCGTCGGCTTCGATGGCGAGGTCGTGGTCGGCGAGCGTCCACGCCACGCCGAGTGGCCGATCCACACTCAGGTGATGCTCGCCCGGCCGGAGATCAACGGCGTCGTGCACTCCCATCCCCCCCACTCGATCGCGCTGGCCGCCAGCGGCCAGCCGGTTCGCCCCGTCTCCCACGCCGGCACCCTGTTCGTCCCGCCCGACGTGCCCCGCTTCACCAAGACGGCCGAGCTGATCGTCACCCGCGAGATGGGCGTCGACGTCGCCGCCCAGCTCGGCTCCGAGCATGCCCTGTTCCTCGTCAACCACGGGATCGTCACCGCCGGAGCCGACGTCCGCGACGCCGTGATCCGGGCCGTGCTGCTCGAGAAGGCCGCCCACCAGCAGATGCTCACCCACGCGTTCGGCGGCCCCGTGCACTGGTCGGAAGACGAGGAGGCGCTGCGCAAGCGCGCGACCGTCTGGGGTGAGCACCATCTGGTGATGCTGTGGGACTACCTGACCCGCACGCTGGACCGCAACCTCTCGGGCTCGCCGGCGACCTGAGTCAGCTCAGCAGCGCGCGGATCTCTTCGGCGGCTCGGGTCAAGCTCACGTGGATCGTCTTCACCGTGGCCGCCGACATGCGGCTGCGCGGGACCGAGGCGTTGACGGCCAGGCGGGGCAGGCTCTGACCCGGGACGGCGACGGCGACCGAGCCGACGCCCTCCTCGCTCTCCTCCCGGCTGGACGCCCAGCCGCGCCGGCGGACGACGGCCAGCGCCGCCAGCAGCTCGGTGCGGGTGCCGATCGATCGCGGAGTGAGCTGCACCAGTTGCTCGCGCGGATAGAGCTTGATCACCTCGTCGTCGCCGAGGGTGGCGAGGAGCGCCTTCCCGGTCGACGTGCAATGCGCCGGCATGATTCGCCCCAGCCGGCTCGCCACCCGCAGCGCGCGTGAGCTCTCCATGGCGGCGATGAAGTGCACCTCGGAGTGCTCGAGCCGACCGAGGTGGACGGTCTCCTGCAGCTCGGTCTGCAGCCATCCGAGCACCGGCCGCGCGCGGTTGCGAACGTCGAGGCGTCCGAGCACGCCGAACGCCAGATCGTCGAGCGCCGGCCCGGCCGCATACGAGCGCGAGACCGGATCCTGGCGCACGAACCCCCGGTACTGGAGCATCGACAGCAACCGGTGCGCCGAGGAGGACGCCACCCCGAGGTAGCGGCTGACGTCGGTCATCCGGATGGTCGGTCGCTGCGCCAGGAGCAGCAACACCTTCAGGGCGTTGTCGACGGACTCGATCGGGTACTGCGGGACGGGTCCGTACTGAGGCGCGGGCGGAGCGTGGCCGGTCTCATCCATCCAGTTCACCTTACGAGGTCTCTGCTGTGCAGAGGCTCATGGGACCCGCGCCGTCCCGGCGAGTTCGGCCACCGACGCGAGCGCCGCGCCGAAGTGGGCCCGCTGGCCGATCAGGCGGCGGCAGACGACGAGCGCCCGCGGCCAGTTGACGGCGGCCGCCGCGGCCACGCGCCCGTCCTCGTCGCGGTAGACGGCGGCGAAGCGGGGCACGGTCGCGCCCGGATCGCCGACGAGCTCGTGAGCGACGGCGCGCGTGGGCCGTCCCGCGATCTGGATCTTCCAGTCGTACTGGTCGCTCCACACGTACTCGGTCGGCCGGTAGGAGCGCGGCGCCTCGGGAGTGACGATGTTGTGAGCCACGCAGGCGGCCTGCTCGCAGGCGTTCGTCCAGTGCTCGACGCGGACATGCTCGCCGTGACCGGCGTGCCACCAGCGGGCCACGTCGCCGACCGCGTACACGTCGGCGCGGTCCAGCGCCCGGCACTGGCCATCGCACACCACGCCGTCGTCGATCCGCAACCCCGAGGACCGCAGCCAGTCCACGTTGGGGACGGCGCCGATGCCGACGACGACCGTAGCGGCGGTCACGATGGCGCCGTCGGTGAGCTCGACCTGCAGGTTGCCGGCCCGTCCCCGCACGCCGCGCACGCCCACCCCGAACCGCGCCGGCACCCCGTGGCGATCATGGATCTGCGAGCAGATCGCGCCCATCTGCGCTCCCAGCACGCGCTCGATCGGCGCCGGCAGCGGATCGACGACCGTGACCGGGCGCCCGGCGGCGTGCGCGGTGCCCGCAACCTCGGCCCCGATGAAGCCGCCGCCGATCACCACCAGCGGACCATCGTCGGCCAGCGCCGCCCGGAGCGCGCGGCTGTCGGCAAGCGTGCGCAGGACGTGCACGCCGGACGCGGCGCTCCACGGCGAGGGCCGGGCCGCGGCGCCGGTGGCGATCACGAGCGCGTCGTATCCGAGCTGCCCGCCGTCGGCGAAGGCGATCCGCCGGGCGCCCAGGTCGAGTTGCACGGCGGCCGCGCCGAGCCGCAGCTCGATCCCGGCGGCCCGGGCCTGCTCGGCCGTGAGCAGGCCCACGCGCTCGGCGTCCCAGTCGCCGGCGAGGAACTGCTTGGACAGCGGCGGCTTGTCGTAGGGCAGCTCGGCCTCGGCGCCGGCGAGCACGATCGGGCCGTCGTGGCCGGCGGCGCGCAGCGCCTGGGCCGTGCGCACGCCGGCGATCGAGGAGCCGACGATCGCAACCGTCGGCGCCATCAGTCCTCGATCGTCAGGGCGTCGACCGGGCAGCTGCGGGCCGCCTCCTCGACGCGGGCGCGGTCGGCCTCCTCGATGCGCTCGGCGAGCAGGACGACCTTGCCGTGGTCGTCGATGTCATAGACGTCGGGGGCGGTGGTGATGCAGTTGCCATAGCCCTGGCACGCGTCCCGGTCGGCGATGACTCGTGGCATGCGTGAACGCTCCTCTCGTGGTGGTCAGGATCGCTTGCGCGGCGCTCCCGAGACGGCCATTCCGCCGTCGCTTCGCAGGCTCTCGCCGGTCATCCCCCGCGACCGGTGAGACGCCAGAAAGACATAGCTCCAGGCGTGGTCTGATCCGCTCAGCGCCACCCGCAGGGCCACCCGCCCGGCGAGCTCGTCGCTGCGATCGGGGGTGTCGCCGAGGCTGCGCTCCGCGGTCCCGAGGCTCGCCGCGCCGCGCAGGTCGGTGCCGAGGGTTCCGCCGGGAGCGACGCCGTTGACGCGGATCTCCGGAGCGAGATCGTGAGCGAGTGCGGTGACGAGGCCGCGCACGGCGAACTTCGACCCGACGTAGAGCACGCCGCCGCGCCCCGGCATGTACGACGACGTCGATTCGGTGAGCACGATCGCCCCGCCCTCGGACTGCTTGAGCGCCGGGATCGCCGCCTTGACCGAGTGCAGGTAGCTGCGGACGTTCGTCCGGAAGATCTCGTCGAAGGCGCCGTCGAGCTCCTCGGCGCCCAGGTCCTCGATGCTGCGGTAGTAGTCGAACACGCCGACGCAGCTGACAAGGACGTCGAGGCCGCCGAAGGCGTCGACCGCGGCGGCGACGGCCGCCCGGTTGGCGGCGGGCGCGCCGGCGTCGCCGACGACGACCGGGACCCCGGGCAGCTCGGCGGCGATCGCCTCGGCCTTCGCCGGGTCGCGCTCGAGCACGGCGACACGGGCACCCTCGGCGAGGTAGCGGTCGAGGACCGCCCGCCCGATGCCCGAGCCGGCGCCGACCACGAGCGCACGGCGGCCCTCCAGCCAGTCGCTCACGTCAACCGGTCCCGGCGTCGTCGTCGTCGATCAGCGATCCCTGCGGGCGGCCGACCATCGCCGAGAACGTGGCCGTGCTCTGCCACGTGAGGGCCTCGAGCTCCAGCGGGCAGAGGGCGACCGATTGCCCGGTGCGGGGGGATTCGATCAGCAACCGCGCGCCGTTGCGGGTGTCGATCCGGCGGACGCGGATCTCGGCGAATTCGTTGGCGAGCTCGATCATAAAAAGATCGCCAGGTTCTGCATCCGTATCACCGAGTCGTCGACGAGGATCGTGCGCCGGGCCAGCTTGAAACCGGACTCGGTGCGCCGCAGCAGGTCCTCACGGCCGGCGGAGACGATGGCGCCCGGGTGGACGTCGCCGCGGCTGCGGAACAGCAGCGTCGCCGACTCGGCGATCAGGTGGTCGTCGTCGCCGGTGGCGAACGTCCGCACGTTGGACAGGTGGTGGCGCAGCCGCGACGGCGGGTCCTCGGTCCACGCGTGCTCGGTGGCGAAGCGCGCGACGCGGCGACCCAGTGAGTACTTGTCCTCGTCGAAGTGGGCCATCCCCGGCGCGGTGTCAAATCCCGCGCCCAGCGCCGTGGTGACCCGCACGGGCATCAGGTAGTGGATGTCCTCGCAGAGCAGCTCCAGCCACTCCGCGTAGGCCTGCGCGTCGAGCAGCCACGCCTCCTCCACCAGCCACCGGTGGGCGGCGAGGTGGCGCGGATCGTCGAACGGCAGGCTCGCTCCGGTGCGCTCGATCCGGGAGGCGTGGGCGCCGAGCGCGGACCGGCTGGAATGGGTGTCGGGGCCGATCACACCGGCATTCCCCCGTTGGCGCTCGCACCGCCGAGCGCGAACGTCGCCGGCCCAGCGGTGGGACGCTCGAGATGATCGGCCCACCGGGCCAGCAGCTCACGCTGGTTGTACTCGCTGTAGCCCGTGTGGGCGCGCCCCGGCCCGTGGAACTGCTCCTCGGTCAGCGCGGGGACGACCTCGGAGTCGTCCTCGAGGATGCCCATGCGGCTGTTGAGCAACAGCCGACGCGCCATCGAGCCGGCGGCCGTGGTGGTGAGCGAGACCCAGTTCTCGACGTCGTCCTGCTCGAACATGCCGGTCGAGCCGAAGCACATCAGGTAGGCCTTGTAGGAGCTGGCCTTGTACTCCTCGGGGGCCTCGGCGTCGACGGCAAACCACGACAGCACCTCGGTCTCGTTCTCGGAGATCGGCTGCCATTGCCGCAGCGAGATGAATGGCAGGACATCGTCGGCGTCGGCCACACGGGGCCAGTTGTGGACGAACGACAGGTTGGGGAACACCGAGGCGGCGGAGATCATGAAGCCGTCCTCCCCGATCATCCGCAGCTGGCGCGCTGACAGCGTGGACTTCATCCGGTCGACCATCTCCTGCGGATAGCCGACGTAGCGCGCGCGCTCGTCGAAGCCGCCGGGTCCGAGCTTGTAGGTCGTGCCCCCGCCGTTGCCCGCCCAGTACGTCGCCCCGTCCTTGCGCTTCTCGGCCTTGGGCTCGCGGAACAGGCCGATCTCCACCACCGAGGTGTGGGTCTGCGGCGTGTGGTACATGTCGCCGGCGAAGTTCTCGGCGCCGATCTTCCAGTTGGCCTTGATCCGCCAGCGCTGCGGACCGCGCAGCTCGATCCCGCTCGGGCTCTGCTTGGTGTAGTAGTCCAGGTAGAAGGCGAAGTCGCCGAGATAGTCGGCCAGCGGGATCGCGTCGGGGTCCAGGGAGACGAAGATCAGGCCGTTGTAGCTGTCCAGGTTCGGCGCCGGCAGCAGGCGCTGACCCTTGCGGCGAAAGCCGCGATCCCCGCCGTAGGCCTCCTCGTGGAACGGCAGGCCGATGATCCGGCCGTCGTTTCGATACGACCAGCCGTGGTACGGACAACGGAAGTGCGACGCGTTGCCGATCTCCGCCCGGCACACCTGCATCCCGCGGTGCAGGCACATGTTGAAGTGGGCGCGGACCTGGTTGCGCTCGTCGCGCACGACGATGAACGAATCGTCGAGCACGCGGCGGACGACGTAGTCGCCGGGCTTGGCGATCTCGGACTCGTGGGCGACGAAGATCCATGCCCGGCCGAAGATCCGCTCGCGCTCGAGCGCAAAGAGCGCGGGGTCGTTGTAGATGTGGGCCGGGATCATCCCGCGGCGGACGGCGGCGAGCGTCTCATCGATCATGTGCTGTGCGAATCCTCTTCTCTGGCGGTCAGAGTTGTGCTCCCGTGAGTAGAGCACCCTCCTACGTCGTCCGTCAAGCGACCTGCTCTGTCTAACAGAGTATGCGACTGGACAACAGAGGACAGCCCTGCTTTGCTTGAGCCCGGGACCAGCTAGCTCGGACCATCGACGAGGAGGAGAGCCTCATGAGCGTCCCTGACCACACCCGTATCGAGATGCCGTCCCGCCGGCGGGGCGCGCCGGCGGCACAGGCCCTCCCCGCGCCGGCAGGCCTGCAGGTGACGGGGACGCTCGTGTTCCTCGGATTCGCCCTCCAGCTGCTCCAGGTGGGGGTCATCCCGCTGCTGCCGCTGATCGGCAAGGACCTGCAGATCGCGCCGGCGACCGTGTCCTGGCTGGTGACCTCGAGTCTCCTCGCCGGCGTCGTGTTCCTGGCGATCTTCTCCCGGCTGGCCGACATGATCGGCAAGGTCCCGGTGATCCAGCTGTCACTGGCGCTCGTCCTGATCGGCTCGCTGATCGGGTGCTTTGCCACGAGCTTCGCCGGACTGCTCGTCGGCCGGGTGCTGATGGGCGCCGTGCTCCCGATGCTCGCGCTCCCCGAGGCGGTCGCCTCGGACACGATGCCGCGCCAGCGCGCCAGTGTCGTGATCGGCGCCATCCACGCGGGCACCGGCTCCGGCATCGCCGGCGGCCTCGTCCTCGGTGCCCTGGCGGGGGCGGGCGACGCCTCATGGCGCTGGTTCTTCATCGTCGGAGCGGTCACCTCGGCGATCGGGATCCTCGCCTCGTGGGCCTGGCTGCGCGACGCCGCCACCCGGGCCCGGGGCCGCCTCGACGTCGCCGGCGCGGCGCTGCTCGGCGCCGGCCTGGTGGCCCTGCTGCTCGCCGTCAGCGAGGGGCCCGCCTGGGGCTGGGGCTCGGTCAGCGTGTGGGGGCTGGGAATCCTCGGAATCCTGATCCTCGCCGTGTGGTGGCGCCAGCAGCGACACAGCGGCGATCCCCTGATCGACGTCGGCACACTGCTCAGCGAGCCGGTGCGCATCCCCCTGGCGATGACGTTCCTGGGGGCGTTCGGCGTCTACAGCGCGATCACCGCCCTCAGCCGGTACGTGCTCTCCCACCCTCACGCGGTCGGCTACGGGTATGGCTGGCAGCCGCTGCAGATCGCCTGGTACGCGATCCCCCAGATCGTCGGCTGCCTGGCCGGCTTCGCCCTCATCCGGCGACTCGTGGGCCGCAACCGCCCGGTGCAGGCGCTGATGATCGGCTTCTCGATCATCGTCTGCGCCTTCCTCTGCTTCGGGCTGTTCACCTCGCGCCCGTTCTTCACGCTGCTCGCCCTGTGCCTGGACTCCTTCGGCCTGGCGACGATCCTGGCGATCACCCAGGTGGTCCTGCTGCGCTCCGTCGACGCCTCCCACAGCGCGATCGTGCTCGGGCTGTCGATCATGCTCTACGCACTCGGCAACGCCGTGGGCAGCGCCGTCGGCGCCGTGTGGTTCCAGAGCTTCGGCTCCACGGCCGTGGCGCCGTCGCTGACCGCGTTTCGCGTCGCGTTCGCGACCGGGGGGGTGGCGGCGCTCCTCGCCGTGGGGCTGTGCGTGCCGCTGGCGAGGCGGATCGGCCGCGTCTGGTCCGATCGCCCGGCCGCCGAGCCGGCGCGCCCAACCGCCGAGGTCCTCAGCCCGTAACGGTGATCAGCGGCTCGCGCACGGGACGGTCGATCACGGAGACGACCTCGTGCCCTCCCGGTGCCTGGGCCGACCGCGCACGCCACGGGAACTCAGCCTCGTTCAGCGATCCGGAAGGAGGCGTGCAGCTCGCCGTCGGTGTCGACGATCCAGCGCCGGTCGCCGGTGCCCAGCACCCGCTTGCGGCCCGGCTGAGCGGGCGTGCGGTACTCGAGCTCGACGTCGAGGCGCTCGGGCTCGGGCCCCGGCTCGCCGAGCAACTCCTCCTCGAGCGGCGCCCAGTAGGCGGCGTTGTTGACGTGATCGGCGATGTCGCACTCGGTGGCGCGGAAGCTCCACGGCGTCCCGCCCGCCGTCGACTCGGGCGCTGGATGGCGCAACCGATGGCTGACCCGGCGGTCGGGCGCGACGCCGCCGTAGATGGCGAGCTCGGCCTCGGTCAGCGGCGTCGGGACCCAGCGCTCGTTGTCGAGGTGGACCCACAGCGAGACGGCCTGCACGACGGCGTCCGGCTCCCCCACGGGAACGATGTCGGTGCGCCGCTCGGCCCACATCCGGCCCAGCCCGCTGCAGAAGGTCGTCAGCTCGAAGCGCTCGCCGAAGCGCGGGAAGCGATTGACGCGGATCCGGCAGCGGCGCACGACCCATACCGCCGCCTGCGCAACCCCGGCATCGTCGACGTCGGCATAGGCGACGTCCTGCAGCCAGCAGGCGATCGCGTCGAGCCGCACCCGGCCGGTGGGCGCGCAGTCGGCGAAGCCCGGCGTGCGCCGGTGGCTGAAGGCGCGCACCCCCGGCGGCCGCGCCTGGAGCTCATCGGTCTCGGCGGTCAACTCGTCGCCCATCCGGCAATCCGTCAGCGGGCGCGAGCGTCCTGGATCGCGCGCCACACTCGCTCGCCGTTGGCGGGCATGTCGATGTGGCGCACGCCGAGGTGCGACACGGCGTCGATCACGGCGCTCAGGGCGGCCGGCGTCGAGCCGATCGTGCCCGACTCGCCGATCCCCTTCGCGCCGAGCGGGTTGATCGGCGTCGGGGTCTCAATCTGCACACGTTCGAACATCGGGAACTCCGGCGGCCCGGGGATGCAGTAGGTGACGAAGTTGGCGTTCTCTGGATTGCCGTCGGAGTCGAACGCGTTCTCCTCGAACAGCGCCTGGGCGATCCCGGCGGCCACGCCGCCGTGCACCTGGCCGTCGGCGATCATCGGGTTGATGATCGTGCCGGCGTCGTCGACGGCGATCACCCGCCGCAGGTGGACCGCTCCGGTGTCGGAGTCGACCTCGACGACGATTACGTGGGCGCCGAACGGGAACGTCGGCTGCGCCGGCTCGAAGTCGGTCTCGGCGCTCAGCTCGCCCAACCGCCCGGCCGTCGACAGCGCGCCGGCCAGCTCCGGCCAGGACAGCGACGGGCTGGGGGCTCCGGCGACGTGGAACACGCCCGCGCCGAGCTCGAGGACCATGTCGTGCGGGTCGGCCTCCAGCTGCTCGGCGGCCAGCTCCTTGGCCTTCTCGACGAGCTCCTCGGATGCCTGCCGGGCCGCCGCGCCGCCGATCTGGGTCGACTTCGAGCCGTACGTCCCCGTGCCGCGCGCCACCTGGTCGGTGTCGCCCTTTACCACCGTGATCCGCTCGACGGGAATCCCGAGCTGCTGGCCGGCGATCTGGGCGAACGTCGTCTCGTGGCCCTGGCCATGCGAGAAGGACCCCGTCTTGACGATCGCGTCGCCCTCAGGCGTGATCTCGACGGCACCGAACTCGCTCTCCGGCGCCCCGTTGGTGATCTCCACGTAGCAGCTGATCCCGATCCCCAGCAGGCGCGGATCGCCGGCGGCGCGGCGGCGTGTCTGCTCGGCGCGCAGCTCGTCGTAGCCGGCCGTGTCAAGGGCGACATCGAGCGCGCGGCCGTAGTCACCGATGTCATAAGCGGCGCCGACCACAGTGGTGTACGGGAACTGGTCGGGGGCGATGAAGTTGCGCCGGCGCACCTCGGCGGGGTCGAGGCCGACGTCGGCGGCGAACAGGTCCATCGCGCGCTCCAGCAGCTGGGTGGCCTCCGGACGGCCGGCGCCGCGCACGGCTGCCGTCGGCGTCGTGTTGGTGGCGACCGAGTCGAAGCGCACCTCGATCTTGGGGATCGCGTACACGCCGGAGGCCATCAGCCGGGTGAGCGTGGGCAAGATCGCGCCGATCGACGGGTACGCGCCGGAGTCCTGGACCAGGCGTACGTACAGGCTGGTCACGTGCCCGTCGCGGTCGCCGCCGATCGTGAACCGCGCCGCCTGGGCGCGGCCGTGGCCCATCGCCGTCATGTGCTCGGAGCGGGTCTCGGTCCAGCGCACCGGGCGGCCGGGCGCGACCGCATTCATGGCCAGCCAGGCGACGATCACATCCTCCACGCCGAGGCCCTTGCCGCCGAATCCGCCACCGACGTCGGGCGCCAGAACGTGCACCTGCCCGGGCTCCAGCCCGAGGCTGGACGCCATGCGATCGCGGTCCTGGTGAGGGGTCTGCGTGCACATCCACGTCGTCAGCCGCCCGTCGTCGAAGCGCGCTGCGTTGGCCCGCGGCTCGATCGGCGCCACGTGGATGCGCTGGCTGACGACGGCGCCCTCGGTGACGACGTCGCAGCCGTCGAAGAGGTCGGCGCTGGGCTCCCGCGGGCCGTCGGCGAGGGCGACGTTCGAGCCGTGCTCCTCGAAGATCAGCGTCTCGTCGCGGATCGCCTCCTCGGGGTCGATCACGGGCGGCAGCGCCTCCAGCTCGGCGAACACGAGCTCGGCGGCGTCGACGGCCTGCGCGCGCGTCTCGGCGAGCACGACGGCGAGGATCTCGCCGACGAAGCGGACCTTGCCGGCGGCGATGAACGGGCGGAACATCTCCTCGGGGATTCCGGGGAACGGGGCGCCGAGCACCTCGAGGTCGATGTCGGCGGCGGTCAGCACCTGCACGCCGGGCAGCGCGGTCGCCTCCGACGCGTCGACCTCCACGATCCGGGCGTGCGCCAGGTCCGAGCGCACGAACGCCGCGTGCAGCGCCCCCGGCAGCTCAAGGTCGTCGACGTACTGCCCCTTGCCGGTGATGAACCGCGGGTCCTCGCGCCGGCGGACGCGCTGGCCGATCACGGCCGGGTCATCCCGGAGAGGATCCAGGCGACGAACACTCCCTGGAAGGGCAGCCGCGCCCACAGGGAGACGGCGCCGCCGGGCACCGCCGGGTAGTCCTCGGCGTTCATCGCCATGTGCAGGTTGGCGGGGAACACGCCGACCATCGTGGCGATCAGCCACCCGCCGGCCAGCCGGCGGCGGGCGGGGACCATCATCCCCACCCCGCCGGCGATCTCGGCCACGCCGCTGGCATACACCATCGCCTCGGGGGCGGGAACCCACGGCGGCATGATCTTTCGATACGTCCGGGGGCTGACGAAGTGCAGCGCCCCGGCGACCACGAAGAACGGCCCCACAAGCTTCCGAAGCGTGCGCATCGGGGCGTCACGCTAGCGCAGTTCTGCGGGTGCTTCCGACGCGCCTCTTACACACCTCATAGGGGTGGCTTCGCCGGACCAGCGACTCTGACCAGCCATGACCCTCACCGCGCCTGCCCCGCCCGAGCCCGCCGCCCCACCGATCGTGGCCCGCCCGCCCGCCCGGGTCGACATCGTCGTTCCGGTCCACAACGAGCAGGCGGTCCTGGAGGACTCGATTCGCCGCCTGCACGCCTACTGCAGCGCGAATCTCGAGCAGGACTGGCAGATCGTGATCGCCGACAACGCCAGCACCGATGCCACGCTCGACGTCGCCGGCGAGCTGGCCGGCGACCTCAAGCGCATCAGGTGCTCCACCTGCAGCGCAAAGGCCGCGGCCGGGCCCTGCGCGCCGCCTGGTCGATGAGCGACGCCGACGTGCTCTGCTACATGGACGTCGACCTCTCGACCGACCTGCGAGCGCTGCCGCCGCTGATCTCGGCGCTCGCCAGCGGCCACAGCGAGGTGGCGATCGGCACCCGGCTGGCGCCCGGATCCCGGGTGGTCCGCGGGCGCAGGCGCGAGCTGATCTCGCGGTCCTATAACCGGCTGCTGCGCGTCACGCTGCGCGCCCGCTTCTCCGACGCCCAGTGCGGCTTCAAGGCGATCCGGGCAGACGCCGCCCGCCGGCTGCTGCCCCAGGTCGCCGACCAGGGCTGGTTCTTCGACACCGAGCTGCTCGTCTGCGCCCAGCGCCAGGAGATGCGGATCCATGAGGTGGCGGTCGACTGGATCGACGACCCCGATTCGCGCGTCGCCATCGTCTCGACGGCGCTGGGCGACCTGCGGGGGCGTTGTGCGGATGCGCTTCGACGCCGCGCTGCCGCGCTTTCTGCAATCGGGGTCACCTCAACCCTCGCCTACGCGCTGCTGTACCTGCTCCTGCGCGGCTGGCTGGGGCCGCGGGCGGCGCGAACGCCGTGGCCCTGGCGCTGACGGCCGTCGCCAACACGCAGGCCAACCGGCGGCTCGAGCTCTGTCGCATCCGCGGGCGCGCCGGCGCTGGCTGCGCCAGCACGCCGCGGGCGCGCTCGCTCCACCTCGATCGCGCTCGGGCTGACCGACGGCGCGCTGCGGCCGCTCAGCGGCCTGTCCCCATCCCGGGCGCCTGCTCGAGGTCGGAGTCCTCCGTGCTCCCGCCTCAGCCGTGGCCACCGCTCATCGCGCTATGTCGCCCTGCGCAGCCTGGGTGTTCGCCGGCGGCCGGCCCGCGCCTCGCGGGCCCTCGGCCCGGCCTCCCGCGCTCCGCGGCTCGTCGTCGGGACACGTCCCCCCGCACGCCGCAGGCCGAGCACCCAATGACGGCCAGCGCGCTCATTCAGAGCGCGATCACGCGAGCAGCGTCCGGAAACGCTGCAGCCCGGTCTCGATCCGCGGCAGGGCCGCCGCGTAGGAGATCCGCAGATGGTCGTCGGCGTGCTCGCCGAACGCCGAGCCGGCCAGCACGGCGACGCCCTGCTCGACGAGCAGCCGCTCGGCAAGTTGCGCTCCGGTGTGCCCGGTCCCCGACACGTCACAGAAAGCGTAGAACGCGCCCTGCGGCGTGGGGCACGTGACACCCGGCAGCTCGTTGAGCCGGGCGACAACGGCGTCGCGGCGCGTGCGAAACGTGTCGACCATCACGTCAACGGCATCGGTTGGCCCGGTGAGCGCAGCGACCGCCGCGCGCTGCACGAACGGGGGCACGCACGAGGTCGAGTTGATGAAGAAGCGCGTCAGCGGCTCGCGCAACGGCTCCGGGACGGCCGCGAAGCCGCAGCGCCAGCCGGTCATGGCAAACGTCTTGGAGCAGCTGTCGACGAGCACCATCCGCTCGCGCAGCGACGCCACCGACGCGAGGCTCGGCGCCGTCACGTCGTAGAGGATCTTGGCGTAGACCTCGTCGGCGAGAATCCAGGCGTCCGTCGTCTGCAGCACCGCGGCGACGGCGCTGAGCTCGCCGGCCGACATCACCGCGCCGGTGGGATTGTTGGGCGAGTTGAGGATCACCAGCCGCGTGCGCGGGGTGATGAGCGCCGCCAGCTCTTCGGGGTCGATGGCGAAGCCCGCCCGCGCACGCAGCGGCACCGGCACCGGCGTGCCTCCCGCCCACGCGATCGCCGAGCGGTAGATCGGAAAACCGGGATCGGGGTACAGCACCTCATCGCCGGCGCCGACGCAGGCGAGGATCGTGAAGAACAGAAACGGCTTGGCCCCGGTGGCAATCAGCACCTCCTCGGGGTCGATCGCCCGTTCACGGGGCGCGCCCAGATACTCGGCGGCGGCCGCGCGCAGCTCCGGGATGCCGGGGGCCGGGCAGTACCCGGTCTCGCCGCGGCGCATCGCCACCTCGGCGGCCGTGATCACGTGTGCCGGCGTCGGGAAGTCCGGCTCGCCGATCTCGAGGTGCACGACGTCGACCCCCTCGCGCTCGAGCGCCCGCGCCCGGGCGAGTACCTCGAACGCCGACTCGGTGCCGAGTCCTGACACTCCGGGAGCGAGAGGCGGGACTAGGGTCATGGCCGTGAGTATGCATTCCACGGCCACCGCACCGCCGCCCGCCGAGCCGGGGCCGCCGTCGGGGCGCCCCTCGAGCTGGTGGCATCCGAAGCCGAGCACCGCCGCGGCCATCGCCTACGTGAGCGGGATGTTCATGGCGACGATGGACATGCACATCGTCAACGTGGCCCTGCCGAGCTTGGGAACGGCCTTCGGTGCGTCGATCTCCGACGTGCAGTGGACGGTGATCGCCTACCTGCTGACGCTCGCCGTCGTCATCCCGGCCTCGGGCTGGATCGGCGACAGGATCGGCACCAAGCGCACCTTCCTGGCGGCGCTGATCGTGTTCACCGTCGCGTCGGCGCTGTGCGGCGCCGCCCACAGCCTGGGTGAGCTGATCGCGGCGCGAGCGCTGCAGGGCATCGGCGGCGGGATGCTCACTCCCACCGGCACCGCCATGCTCTACCGCGCCTACGGTCCCGAGCAGCGCGCGCGGGTGGCACGCACGGTGATCGTCCCGGTCCTGCTGGGGCCCGGGATCGCGCCGGTGCTCGGCGGCGCGCTCACCCAGACGCTCTCCTGGCGATGGGTCTTCCTCGTCAACATCCCCGTCGGCCTGGCGACGCTGGCGTTCGCCCACCGCTTCCTGCGCGAGTACCGCGGGGACTCGCACGGCCGGCTGGACTGGCGCGGGCTGATCCTCTCCGGGGTGAGCCTGAGCGCGCTCATGTACGCCGTCAGCGAGGGCTCGGTGCAGGGCTGGTCCGCGCCGGAGATCCTCATCACCGGCATCGGCGGCGTCGGGGGCCTGCTGCTCTTTGCCCGCCAGGCGCTGCACGGCACCGATCCCATCCTGCGCCTCGGACTGCTGCGCGACCGCCTGTTTCGCGCCACCAACACCGTCTTCCCCTTCACCACGGGTCCGTTCCTGGGCAGCCTCTACCTGACGCCGATCTTCCTCCAGGAGGTCCTGCACCAGTCGCCGCTGGGCTCGGGCACGACGACGTTTGTCGAGGCGATCGGCGTCATCCTCGCCGCCCAGACGCTCGGGCGGCTCTACCCCCGGCTCGGGCCGCGGATCATGGCCGGCTTCGGCTCCGCCGGCCTGGCCATCTACATGGGCCTCTTCCTCCTCATCGACAGTCACACCAACCTGTGGCTCGTGCGCGCGCTGATGTTCTACGGCGGCGCCTGCAACAGCGCCACCTTCCTGGCGCTGCAGAGCTCGATGTTCACCACCATCTCCAGCGCCGACACCGGCCACGCCTCGGCGATCTACAACACCCAGCGCCAGTCTTCGATCGCCATCAACATCGCGGTGCTGACCACCGTGGTCACCGGGGTGGGCGGCGGCGGTCTCGCGGCGTTTCACGGCGCCTATCTGGCGGGCACGATCCTGAGTGTGGTGGGCACGGTGCTCGCCTGGACGCTGATTCGCACCGAGGACGCGCGGTCGACGATGATCCCCGCCAGGTGAACCTCCCCCGCAACCCCGGCGGCCTCGTCTACGGCACGATCCTCGTGGCCACGCTGCTCGCGGCCGAGTCGCCCAAGCGCGAGACGTACCCCCGGACGGCCGGCGCGGTCGCGATCGCCCTGGTCGTCTACTGGCTGTCGGCCTCCTATGCGGAGTTGACCGGCGAGCGGATGCGCGACGAGGAGCCTTTCCGCCCGGTGGCATTCGCGCGCGCCGCCGCGCACGAGCTGCCGGTGATCTTCGGCGCGCTCGGGCCGCTGCTCGCCCTGCTCGTCTGCTGGGCGGCCGGCGCCGCGCTCGGCGACGGGGTCATGATCGCCGTCTGGTGCTCGGTGGCGATCATCATCGCCACCGAGGTCGTGCTCGGGGTGAGGGCCGAGCTGACCGGTCGCCAGCTCGTCATCCAGACCGGGATGGGAGTGCTGCTCGGCCTGCTGGTCGTGGCGCTGCGCGTGCTCCTGCACTGACGCCGGTTACGCCAGCGTCACCTCGAGCTCCTGCGGCTCGGCGCCGCGCAGGACGCTCACGGCAAGCGTGCCGTTGGCGGCCCGCACCGCCCGGTCGAGGTCGCCGATCGAGCGCACGGGACTCCCGCCGGCGCCGGTCACGAGGTCGCCACGGTTCAGGCCGGCCGCCTGGGCCGGGCTGTCTCGCCGGACACGCATCACCAGCACGCCCGGCTCATCGCTGAGGCCGACCGCCTGGCGCATCCGCTTGGCAACCGCGGACGTGGCGACGGCCACGCCGAGCCGCGGGGCGACCCGCTCGTCGGGCTCGAAGAACGCCAGCCACGCCTGCACGGGCTCACGCAATGCCTCGGCTCCGCCGTCGGGTAGTCCGGCCACCAGACGCTGCGCGCGCTCGGCATAGGCGCCACGGGCGCTCTGGACGAGCGTCGCGCCGCGCTCCGTGAGGGTGACGGTGACGCTGCGGCGGTTCTCGGGGTCAGGCTCGCGCTCGATCATGCGCGCCCGCTCGAGGCGGCCGAGGCGGATCGACACCGTGCCGGCCGTCCGGCGCACGCGGGAGACGAGCTCGCGCTGGGTGAGCGTGTGGCCCTCGGTGCGCTCGAGCGCATCGAGCACGAGGAAGCTGGGGCGCGAGAGCCGGTGCTCGGCGAGCGCCTCCTCCAACTCCGCCTCGAGGTGGGCGGCGACGCTGATCACGCCGTCGACCAATTCAGTTTCTGTTTAGGGTGACATCTTCTGCTCCATAGATTTGGGTCGAAATGTTTGTGTACGATCATTGTATGACGAATACCAACGGAGCAACCATTCAGGCTCCGGGAGCCGCGGATCCGGTCGGCGGGCCGGAGTCCGAAGACGTCCTGGATGCCTATTCGCGCACGGTGATCTCGGTCGCCGAGGCACTGAGCCCGAGCGTGGCCAACCTCCAGGTCAGCCGCCGGACCCGCCGCGGCACCGCGATCGGCGCCGGCAGCGGCGTGGCGATCTCGGCCGACGGCTTTCTCATCACCTCCGCCCACGTGGTCGAGGGCTCGCGCCGCGGCGTCGCGAGCTTCAGCGACGGCAGCGAAACCGACGTCTCCGTCGTCGGCTCAGACCCGTTGTCGGACCTGGCGGTGCTCCGCGCCGACGGCGGGTCGCTGCGGGCCGCAACGCTCGGCGACGCGGCCGGCCTGCGTGTCGGTCAGCTCGTGGTGGCGATCGGCAACCCACAGGGGTTCGCGTCGTCCGTCACCGCCGGGGTGGTCAGCGGCCTCGGCCGCTCACTGCCCGTCGGCGCGCGCGGCGGCCCGCGCCGTCTCGTGGAGAACGTGATCCAGACCGACGCCGCTTTGAACCCGGGCAACTCCGGCGGGGCGCTCGTCGACGGTGCCGGCCGGGTCGTCGGCATCAACACCGCGCTGGCCGGCATCGGCCTCGGGCTGGCCGTGCCGATCAACGACGCCAGCCGCCGGCTGATCTCGACCCTGATCCGCGAGGGCCGGGTGCGGCGCGCGGTGCTCGGCGCCGCCGTGGCGCCCCGCGCGCTCCCGCCGGCGGTGTCCGAGCGCCTCGGCCGGCGCGGCGGCGTGGCGCTCGTGCAGGTGATCGAGGACAGCCCCGCCGAGCGGGCCGACCTGCGCAACGGCGACCTGCTCGTGGAGCTCGATGGCGAGCCAATCAGCGACGCCACCGACCTGCAGCGGCTGATGGTGGGCGAGCGGATCGGGCGCGCGGTGACGGCCGTCGTCATCCGCGACGGGCGGGAGCGCATGCGCAGCGTGGTTTTGGACGAGCTGCGTACCTAACAAGACCAGATGGCACGTTCGATACACCGGCGCGAGCCGCCCGGGCGGTTTGGACAGCAGCGCCGCTCCTGTTTCCATTAGCGTTGGGGCCATGACCAACGCGTTGTGGCAACCCCAGGCTCACATGCCCTCCGTCCTGGCCGGCGACCGGATGACGATCGTCTCCGGCGAGGGCGCGAACGTCACCACCTCCGACGGGCGCACTCTGCTGGACGCCACCGCCGGGCTGTGGCACGCCAACATCGGCCACGGTCGCCCCGAGCTCGCCGAAGCCGCCGCGGCGCAGATGCGCACGCTCGAGACCTACCACACGTTCGGGCGCATCGTCAACGACCAGGCGCTGGCCCTCGCCGACCGCCTCGAGGCGATGTCGCCGATCGCCGAGCCGAAGGTCTTCTTCGTCAGCGGCGGCTCGGACGCGATCGACACCGCCGGCAAGCTGGCCCGTCGCTTCTGGCAACACCGAGGGCACGCGAACAAGCGGATCCTCATCAGCCGCCAGTCCTCCTATCACGGGCTGCACGGCTTCGGCACGAGCCTCGCCGGGATCCCCGCCAACCGCGAGGGCTACGGCTCGGAGTCGCTGATCCCCGAGACGGCGCGTGTGCCGGCCAACGATGCCGACGCGCTCGCCGCCGAGATCGAGCGGCTGGGGGCCGACCGCGTGGCCGCGTTCTTCGCCGAGCCGATCATCGGCACCGGCGGCGTGATCCTCCCCGCCCCCGGCTACCTGCAGCGCGTCGAGGAGGTCTGCCGCGCGTACGATGTCCTGTTCGTCGCCGACGAGGTCATCACGGGCTTCGGACGCACGGGCGCGATGTTCGCCACCGAGCTGTTCGACCTGCACCCCGACATGGTCGTCATGGCCAAGGGGATCACCTCGGGCTACGCGCCGCTGGGCGGGCTGCTCGTCGCGCCGACGGTGTGGGAGCCGTTCTTCGACTCGCCGGACTCCCCCATCTTCCGCCACGGCGTCACCTACTCAGGCCACGCGACGGCATGCGCGGTCGCTCAGGCCAACCTCGACGTCATCGAGTCCGAGAACCTCGTTGCCCACGTCAAGGAGCTCGAGCCCGAGCTCGTGCGCGCGATGGAGCAGGTCGCCAAGCACCCGGCGGTCGCCGAGGTGCGGACGGGCATCGGCCTGCTGGCGGGCGTCAACCTCGTCGAGGACGTCTCGGCCGACCTCACCACCCGGGTCTGCCTGGAAGCCGGCATCCTGCTGCGAGCGCTCCCCGACAACACGCTGCAGATCTCGCCGCCGTTCGTCGTCGAGGTCGGAGATCTGTGGCGGATCGCGGGCGCGATCGCCGTCGCTCTTGACCATCCCGATCTGCAGGAGCGCCAGGGCTCCGGGCCGGCGCTCGATCACGTCGAGTCCGACGACGCCTGACCCGACGCGATCGTTCCATCACGCAAGTCAGCATTACGCAAGTTTGCGTTACGCACAGGTGCGTAATAGACTCGCGCAATCGCCCCACCGCCCGTCAACCCCTTCCGCTACGGCGATCTCGCCCTCGATGACGCCTTCACCGACCGCGGCGCCGAGCTGGCCGAGCTGTGCTCCGACATGCGCAATGGCCAGAATGTCGTCATCTTCGCGCCCCGCCGGTACGGCAAGTCGTCGCTGATCTGGCGCGCCGCCCAGGAGCTCGTCGGCTCCGGCGACGTGCTGGTGGCCCAGGTCGACGTGATGCGCGCGTCGACCAAGGAGCGCTTCGCCGAGAAGCTCGCGTCCGCCATCTACGAGGACATCGCCTCGGTCCTCTACCGGGTGCGTGACCGCGCGGCCGCCGTGTTCCGCGGCCTGCGGATCACCCCCACGGTGACGCTGGCGACCGACGGCTCGCTCAGCTTCGGCTTCACCGGCGGGCACTCCGCCGCCGATCTCGACGCGACGATCGAGCATCTGCTGGCGCTCCCCGCCCAGCTGGCCGCCGAGCGCGAGCGGCGGGTGGCGCTGGTGTTCGACGAGTTCCAGGAGATCGTCAAGCTCGACCGCCACCTGATCGCGCTGATGCGGTCGGTCTTCCAGGAGCAGGCGGAGGTCTCACACGTGTACCTGGGCAGCCGCCGCCACATGATGGAGCAGATCTTCAACGACGAGCATGAGCCGTTCTGGCGCAGCGCCAAGCAGATGGAGCTGGGGGTGATCGCGCCCGGCCTGTTCGCCGTCTTTGTCACGACGCGGTTTGCGTCGAGCGGCAAGGGGATCACGCGCCCCGTCGTCGACGCCCTGCTGGCGATCACCCACGCTCACCCCTACGGAACCCAGGAGCTGGCCTATGCGCTGTGGGAGGTGACCCCCGACGGCCACAGCGCCACCATCGAGGATCTGGCGATCGCGCTGCGACGGGTGCTGCGCGCCGAGAACGCCCACTTCGCCCGGATCTGGGAGCGCGCGCCCAAGGCGCAGCGGGTGATGCTCGAGGCGCTCGCCGCCGAGCCGGGGAGTCAGGCCATGAGCGCCGCCTACCGGCGGGCTCACAACCTCCCGGCGGCGTCCACCGTGCAGCGCGCACTGGAGGCGCTCGTCGACGACGAGCTCGTGACGCGCTTTGGCGAGGGCTACCGGATCGCCGAGCCGTTCCTCGCCGAGTGGATCGTCACCGGCGACTTCTGAGAGGGTTCGCGCCGTGTCGCCCCAGCTCACCCTCTCGGAGGCCGCCGACGTGCTCGAGCGCCACTGGGCGCTGACCGGCTCGCTGACCGAGCTCGGCAGCTTCGAGGATCAGAACTTCGCCGTCGCCGACGACGACGGTGATCCTGCATACGTGCTCAAGGTCAACGGGCCCGAGCGCTCGGTGTCGCTGGAGCTCGAGCACGCGGTGCTTCACGGGCTGGCCAGAGCGGGCATGATCTACGACCTTCCGCTCCCCGTCGCGGCAACCTCCGGCACCGAGATCGTCAAGCACGGGCTCAACCGCGTGCGGCTGCTGCGCTGGGTGCCGGGCATCCCGATGGCCGATCTGCCCGAACAGTCGCCGCGGAGGTGCTACGAGCTGGGCGCGCTGGCCGGTCGCGTGGGTATCGCCATGGCCGCCGTCACGCCCGCGCCGCCGCCCACCGACTGCAAATGGGACCCGCGGCTGGCCGTCGGGACGGTGGATGACGTACTCGGCGACGAGATCGGCCCCGACGAGGGGCAGCGGGCCGTCCTCGAGCAGGCGGTCGCGCCGCTGCGCGGGCTCGACGCCGCCCGGCTGCCCCGCCAGCTCATCCATTGCGACATCACCGACGTCAACACGCTGGTCACCGGCGGCGGTCTCACCGGGGTGATCGATTTCGGCGACGTCACCGACACGTGGCGGGTCTGCGACCTCGCCGTCGCGTGCCACTCCCTCGTCGCCGGCCACGCCGGCGACGCACTGCAGACGATCATCGACGTCGTCGCCGGCTACGACGACGCCGCCCCGCTCTCCGAGCCCGAGGCCGACGCACTGTGGCCGCTGATTCTCGGCCGGGCCGCGGCCTGTGCCGCGCTCAGCACCCGCCACCGCCGGCTGACCCCCGACAGCGACTACGTGCGCGTGACCTACGACGGCGACTGGCTGGCGATCAGGACGCTGCTGGCCCTGCCCGCGGGCCTGCCGACCGCCGCGATCCGGACCCGCTGCGGGCTCATGGCGCTGCCCGACGACGGCCGGACCACGCTGCTGCGCGCGTCCGATCCGATGCCCGTCGTCGCCGGCCTGCACGCCCGGCCGATCGACCTGAGCGTCGGGACCGACGCGCTGCATGAGGGCGCCTGGGACGATCCTCGCCGGGTGGCCGAGGCGGTCGCCACCGCCCGGGCGACGATCGGCCGCTGGGGTGAGGTCCGCCTGACGGCCGCGGGCCGGCCCGCCGAGGCCCCGCCGGCCACCCTGCACCTCGGCGCCGACGTGTTCGCGCCGGCGGGGACACATGTCCGCGCGCCGCTTGACGGCACCGCCGAACGGGTCACCCCGTCGGAGGTCACGCTGAAGCTCGAGACCGGCTACCTGCGGCTGCACGGGATCGAGCCGATCGTCGATGGGGGCACCCTCATCCCCGCGGGGGCGATCGTCGGCCACGTCGCCGAACGCACCGACGGCGGCCCCACCCGCGTCCATGTGCAGCTCGCGACCGCCCCCGGCCAGCCCGGGCTGGGCGACCCCCGCCGGCGCACGGAGTGGCTCGCCCTCTGCCCGGACCCGTCGCCGCTCGTCGGCGCCGACGTCGCGGCGCCGCCCCCGCCAGACGCGCGTCGCGACCGTCGGCGCCGCGAGGCCGTGGTGGCCGGCGCCCAGGAGCTGTACTACGCCGAGCCGATGGAGATCGTCCGCGGCTGGCGCCAATACCTGTACGACTCAGACGCCCGCCCGTATCTCGACGTCGTCAACAACGTCGCCGCCGTCGGCCACGCGCACCCCGGCGTCGCCGCCGCCGCGGCGCGCCAGCTGCGCCTGCTCAACACCAACTCGCGCTTCCTCTACGAGTCGATCATCGCCTACGCCGAGCGCCTGAGCGCGCTGTTGCCCGACGGCTTGGACCGCGTGTTCCTCGTGAACTCCGGCAGTGAGGCCTGTGACCTCGCGCTCCAGCTCGCCCGCGTCCACACCGGACAGCGAGACGTCGTGGCACTCGCCGGGGCCTACCACGGCTGGACGGCGGCGGTCTTCGAGCTGTGCACCGCGCCGGGCGACAACCCCGGCTGGCGGGAGACCAAGCCCGATGACGTGCACATCGCCGAGCAGCCCGACCCCTACCGCGGGCGCTTCGGCGACGACGCCGCGGCGTATGCCCGCTCGGTGGCCGGTGCCTGCGCAGCGGCGGTGAAGCGCAGCGGCGGCGTGGCCGCGTTCATCTCGGAGCCGATGCTCGGCAACCAGGGTGCGGTCGAGCCCCCGGCGGGCTACCTGGCGCAGGCGTACGCGGTCGTCCGGGCCGCCGGCGGGGTCTGCATCGCCGACGAGATCCAGGTCGGGCTGGCCCGCACCGGCGAGACGTTCTGGGCCTTTCAGCAGGAGCACGCCGTGCCGGACATCGTCACCGTCGCCAAGGCGGCCGGCAACGGCCACCCCGTCGGCGCGGTCATCTGCCGGCGCGAGATCGCCGAGGCGTTCGGGCAACGGTCATCGTTCTTCTCCTCGCCGGGCGGCGGCCCGGTCTCGTGCGAGGTCGGCCTCGCCGTTCTCGACGCGATCGCCGGCGAGGGCCTGCAGGAAAACGCCGCCGCCGTCGGCACGCAGCTCAAGCGTGACCTCGAGACGCTGTCCGAGCGCCACCCTGCGATCGGCGCCGTCCACGGCCGCGGGCTCTACCTCGGCGTCGATCTCGTCATCGACCGCACATCGAAGGCTCCGGACCGGCGCCTGGCGCGGGCGGTGTGCGAGCGGATGCGCCGGCTGGGGGTGATCGTGCAGCCGACCGGGGACCGGGGCAACGTGCTCAAGGTCAAGCCGCCGCTGTGTCTGACCCCCGGCGACGCCGCGGTGTTCGTGGCGGCCCTCGACCGCACGCTCAGCGGCGTCGCAGCGATCTGAGCCGCGTCCGCATGCGGACGTTCGGGGCCGGACGAGCGACAGTCGCGTGTCGGGCGCACCGGGGTTGTTGAGTGCCTAACCCCTACGAAGGAGGCACGCATGCTTCTCATCCTTGCCATCGTCCTGCTGGTAATCGCGATCGCCGGCGGCGTCATCATCCATCCCGTGCTGTTCGCGCTCGCGCTGGTTGCGCTCGCACTGTTCTTCAGCGGTCGCCGCGGCTCAGCGGTTCGCTGAGTCGTGGTGGTGGCCGGTCCGCGCGGGCGGGACCGGTCACCCGCCGGCGGCCGGTTACGCCGGTATCGCGCTCAGGTCAGCGCGGCGGCGAGCTTGTGATGGCGCAGCTCGTCGGGCGGGGAGCCGTGCAGCACCCAGATGCGATCCTCGCGCCGGCTGAGCAGGCCGGAGCGCGTCAGCTCCCCCATCGCGCTCGTCACCGCCGGACGGTGCGCGCCCACGAGGTCGGCGAGCCGCTGGTGTGACAGCGGCAGGGGTACGGCGATCCCGTCGGGCAGCACCCTGCCCCAGCGCTCGGCGAGATGCCATAGCGTCAATCGCAGCCGGTCGTCGACACGCTGATGGTGGGAGATGGCCAGCGAGACCGCCAGCGCATGGGCGCGCCGCATCCCGCGGCTGAACAGCTCCAGCCCGAGCTCCGGCCACGGGTTGATGCGCAGGATCAGTCGATGATCGAGCACCGCCATCCGGCTGGGCTCCAGCACCGTCCAGCCGACCTCGGCCTTGACGTGCGAGCCCTCGTCATCCCAGCTCCATGGCCGGATCACGTCACCGGCGCCGAGCAGCTCGACGCAGCGGCGCCCCAGCACCTCCACCTCGCGGCTGATCAGGCCGTCGACGATCAGAAAGCCGCGGTGGTGCGAATCGGGCTCAACCGACTCGGCGACGTTCCACGCTCCCGGGGAGAGCCGCCGCAGCCGCGTGCGCGTCTCCCGCCGGGCCCGCTCGCGCTCGCCGGCGGGCAGCAGGTCGCCCAGCTCCGGGTCGGCATCGATGAGGCTGATTCCCTCGACGGTCTCGGTCATCAGTAATCGTCCTGGACCTGGATCGACCATTGGGCCTGATCGCCGCCGGGGGTGACCTTGACCTGGTAGGTGCCCGGCTTGGTCGCGAACGTCTGGATCTGGGTGCCGCCGTCGTTGAGGCCGAAGTCGGCGACCGCCCCACCGTTCGCCGTCGCGATCCTGGCGTGCGGGCCCGAGCAGAAGACGATCCAAGTGCAGGTGCCGTGGTAGGCCATCGTGTACACGAGCCGCCAGTGCGGGCCGCGGATCCGCAGTGTCACCGGGCGCGTGCCGGTGATCGTCGTCAGCGGCCGCCAGCGGGGGGTCTCGGCCACGAACAGCGACACGGTCGAGCCCTTGGCGAGATGCCGCCCGGCGCCCGGGCTCGTCCGGATCACCGTGCCGGGAGCGACGCCCGGCGCCGCGATCTGGGTGACGGTCGTGTGCAGCCCCAGGCGCGAGAACGTGACACGGGCGGCCGCGCTGCTGGCATCGCCGACGACTGGGACCTCGACCGGCGCGGGGCCGCGGCTCACCGTGAGGTGCACCTGCGTGCCGACGGGGACCCGCTCGCCCGCGCGGGGCTGCTGGGCGATCACCGTGCCCTTGGCGGCCGGGGAGTAGCGGGCGCCGAAGACCGCGTCGAGATGGCGCGCGCGGGCACGGGCGGCAGTCCGGCTCAGGCCGGTCAGCCGGGGCACGCGCGTGTGCCGGTGACTGAGCAGCACCGCGGCCATGACCATCCCGGCCAGCAGCAGCATGACGGCGAAGAACGCGGCGATCGCCCGCCGGCGGGCCGGCGGGTTGACGTTACGGCGCGGGGACAGCCCGGGCGGGGCCAGGCGCGTCTCGTCGGCGGGCCGTCGGGGCGGCAGCGAGCGAGCACGCGCGGGTGGCGGCGCAGGCTCGAGGAGGGCCGTCGCCGTGGCGATCGAGCGGGCCGGGACCGGGCCCGACGTCGCGCGTCGCATGAGCCCGCGTGCGCGCCCGTGCGATCGCCGGGCTGGCGCGACCGGTCGGCCTCCTCGCGGCGGGCCGCCAGCAGCGCGTCGGCCATCTCGCCGCCGTCGACGTAGCGCCGCGCCGGATCCTTGGCCATCGCGCGGTGGACGATCGCCACCAGCGCGTCCGGCAGGCCCGGCGACAGCGGCGGCGGTTGCTCCTGCATGTGGCTGAGCGCCAGCTCGACGACCGTCCCGCCGTTGAACGGCGGCCCCCCGGCGAGCATCTCGTAGAGCACGACGCCGACGCTGTAGACGTCAGTGGCGGGGCTCGTCGGGCGGCCGCGACCCTGCTCGGGGGCCATGTACCTGGGCGTGCCGACGATCGTCGCGGCCGCGCCCTCGGTGGAGCCCTCGGCCAGACGGGCCACGCCGAAGTCGCCGACCTTGACCCGTCCCTCGCGGGAGAGCAGGATGTTGGCCGGCTTGACGTCGCGGTGCACGATCCGCTGCCGGTGCGCGCGGGCCAGGGCCCGGCACAGCTGGCCGGCGATCGCGCACGCCTGCCAGGGTGGCACCGGGCCACGCAGCAGGCGCCGGGACAGATCCTCGCCGTCGACAAGCTCGGAGACGTAGTACAGGCCCTCGGGGGCGTGCCCGACGTCGTAGATCTGCACGATGCCCGGATCGGAGACGCGGGCGAGCATCCGCGTCTCGCGCGCGAAGGTCTCGACCCACTCGGGATCCTCCGCCCACCACGGCTTGATCACCTTGACGGCGACGGAGCGGTCCAGCCGCCGGTCGCGGCCCTGATAGACGCGGCCGAACGCGCCCTCGCCGATCGGGGCATGCAGCTCGTAGCGGTCGTCCAGGGCGCGGCCGGAGAGGTCGGGGGCGTAGGGCATGTGGTCCTCGAATGGGGCGCGGCGATGGCCGCGGACCGTCATATGATCGCCGATCCGGGCCCGGGTCCGCCGGATCGGTGGCGAAACTGCCTACACGGCCGGCATGTCAGGCAGCTGGACGACCTCGGACCAGTAGCGGGCGACGAACTGCATGACCTCGGTCAACTGAGCGTGGGTCACCGGCTTGGTGATGTAGGAGCTGGCTCCGAGGTCGTAGGCCTTCTGCACATCGACCTCGTCGTTGGAGGTCGTCAGGACCACCACCGGAATCTGGCGCAGCGACTCGTCGGCCTTGAGCTCCGCCAGCGCCTCGCGTCCGTCCTTGCGCGGCATGTTGAGGTCGAGCAGGATGATCGAGGGCCGCGGGGTGGCCGCCTCGGCATACGGACCGTCATGACGCAGGTAGTCGATCAGGTCCTGCCCGTCGATGACGAACTCCATCCGCTCGCCCAAGCGTGTGCCCTCGAGAGCGTCCCGGGCCAGGTCGCGATCATCCTCGTCGTCATCCGCCATCAGGATCGTGATGGGCCGGCCTGATCCGCGTTCGGATCGCATCGGTGCCTCCTCTGAATTCCGGGCACGACGGTGGTAACCCGAGGAACGCGCGACCAGACGATCCCCTGCGGATCGCTTCACTGCCTGGTCGGTTTCCGGAGACTCCCGCTTCCGTGGCCGGCGCTGTTATGCGGACCTTACCCCGTCAGCGCGATGACCAAGCCTCTTTGAACCAGTGCAATGCCGACATCCGCCTCAGCCGGTGTTGCGCAGGCCACTGGCGATCCCGTTGATCGTCAGCTGGCTGACGCGACGCAGCTGCTCCGGCGCGTCGTCACCGGCCTCGCGCAGACGGCGCATCAGCTCCACCTGGACGAACGACAGCGGGTCGACCGCGGGGTTACGGCGGTCGATGGACGCCTGCAGCACGGGCTCTGAATCGAGCAGTCGCTCGCCACCGCCGATCAGCACCAGCTCCTCGATCGTCAGCGCCATTTCGTCCTCGAGCCGGCCCCAGATCCGCTCGCGCGCGTCGCCAGAACTGTCGTCCCACAGGCTCACGTAGCGCCGGGCGATCGTCAGATCCGCCTTGGCACACCCCATCTCGGCATTAGAGAGCACGCTGGTGAAGAACGGCCATTCGGCGGCCATCTGGCGCAGCAGCTCGACGCCGTGTCGCTCGCGCGCGCTGCGCAGCGCCGTACCCAGCCCCAGCCACGCGGGCAGCACGATGCGCGACTGCGTCCACGAGAACACCCACGGGATCGCGCGCAGGTCTCCGATGCCGGCGGCCTGGGAGCGCTTCGCGGGCCGCGATCCGAGCCGCAGCCGCGAGATCTCCGCCACCGGGGTGACGGCCTCGAAGAAACGCACGAAGTCCGGGTCGTCGTGCACGATTGAGCCGTAGACGGCCGCCGACTCGTCGGCCATCTCCTGCATCAGCTCGTCGAAGCGCTCACGTTCGGCGTGGGCCTGGGCCCGTCCGGTCGCCAGCGTGGCGCTCGTGGCCAGCTCGAGCTCGCGGTGGGCGATCTCCGCCACCGAGTACTTGGCCGTCAGCACCTCGCCCTGCTCGGTCATCTTCAGCCGCGCGCACACGGTCCCGGGAGGAAGGGCGAGGATCGCGCCGTTCGTCGGCCCTCCGCCGCGGCCGACGGCACCCCCGCGACCGTGGAAGAAGAACCAGTCGACGTCGTGGCGGCGCAGCACCTCGGCGAGCTGCACCTGCGCGGTGTAGGCGGCCCACGCCGAGGCCAGATAGCCGACGTCCTTGTTGGAGTCCGAGTAGCCGATCATGATCTCCTGCACGTTGCCGACCGACCGCAGCGCCTCGCGGTAGACGGGCATCGTCAGCAGCGCCTGCATCGTCTCCGGCGCCGCGTGCAGCGTCGCGCCGGCCTCGAACAGGGGGACGATCCGCAGCTGGGCGCCTCGTCCGCCCGCCTCCGAGAGGCTTGACTCCTTCATCAGCAGCAGCACCTCGAGCAGGTCGGCCGGTCCCTCGGTGCCCGACACGATGTACGTGTGGATCGCTCCGCGGTTGGCCTCGCTGAGGGTCTTGCGCAGGATGCGAAACGTCTGGATCGTCTCCTGGGTAGAGTCCGAGAAGCGCCCGATGTCGGCAGGCACGAGCGGCCGGCGATCGGCGACCTGGTCCTGGAGGAGCGCGAGGCGCTCGTCGTCGGGCAGGTGCTCGTAGTCGGCGCACACGCCGAGCGAGCGGTAGACCTCGGCGAGCGAGCGGCGATGGACCTTGGCGTGCTCGCGGATGTCGACGCGCGCGTAGTGAAAGCCGAAGACCTCGACCTGGCGGATGAAGTCGCGCAGATCGGTGCTCGCCGTCAGTGTCCCGGAGCCCCGCAGCAGCGAGCGCTCGACGCGGCGCAGGTCCTCGAGCAGCTCCGAGGACTGGGCGTATCCTCCGGGACCGCGGGTCTGCGTTGCGCGCACGCGCTCGCGCACGAACGTCAGGGCCCGGCGATAGGGCTCCTCGGGGTTCAGGGCGGCCAGGGTCTGGGCCAGTGCGGGGAAAGCCCGCTCGCCGGCGGCGAGGATCGGTTCCAGGCCCGGCGCGTGACCGGTCAGGCGCTCGGACAGCGACAGCCGACCGGCCAGCTGCTCCACGCGCGACTCCAGCAGCCGCAGGCACTGCTCGCGCATCAGCGCCAACGCATCGACGGTCATCTCCGGGGTCACGAACGGGTTGCCGTCGCGGTCGCCGCCGATCCATGAGCCGAAGCCGAGCAGCGGCGGGACCCGGATGACCGGCGATTCTCCGTCGCGCGCCGGATAGTGCTCGGCGATCGCCAGCTCCAGGTCACGGTAGATTCGCGGCACGGTGTCGGCCAGCGTCGAGGCGAAATGGATCAGCCCGCCGCGGACCTCGTCGAGTACGGTCAGCTCGGCGGCGCGGATGTCGTCGGATCCCCACAGCTCCTGGATCGTGGCCAGGAGCCGCCGCCGGGCATCGTCGCGGTCGGGATGCCTGCGCTCGTCGAGTCCGTGCAGCACGTCGAATACGCGCGCCAGCTTGTCGATCGTCGTCCGCCGCCGGGCCTCGGTGGGATGCGCCGTCATCACGAGCCGCAGCTCGGCGCGGTCGAGCACCGCCTGCAGCTCCTCGGCCGTGGTGCCGGACGCGTGCATGTCGGCCACCGCCTGGCGCAGCGACCCCGCCCGCGGCCGCTCGGGATGGGCGGCGTCACGGTCGCGCAGTCGCCGGACGCGCTCGTTGTCCTCGGCCAGGTTGATGAGCTGAAACCAGCGCGTCAGCGCCCGCACGAGCACCTCGGCCTGGTCGAGATCGAGCCCGCCGACGAGCGCCGCCAGTTCGTCGGCGGCCGTCTTGTCGCCCGTCCGCGCGCGGCGGCCGAGGGCGATGGTGTCGTCGAGCAGCGCCACCGCCGCAGGTCCCTCGCCGAGGGCGATCACCTCACGCAGGATGTCGGTCAGCAGCTCCTCGTCCTGCGCGAACGCGCTGGGGCTCAGGTCGGTCTCGGCCACGTGCGGTCACGTTAGCTCGTGCCCGGCGCATGGTCCGGCGGCCCGGCCCCAGCGCGCCGGCCGCTCAGGCCGCCGACCACTCCACGGTCGGGCGCACCTCGATCGCGCCGCCCATGCGGGCCGCCGGCACGCGGGCGGCGACCTCGATCGCATCCTCCAGACTCTCGCCCTCGTAGAGGAAGTAGCCGTCGAGGGCGTCGTCGGTGGCGACCAGCGGTCCCTGGGTGGTCTGCGTCACACCGTCGGAGACGCGGACGGTGACCGCCGCGTCGGGCGGCTGCAGCTGCACCCCGCCCGGGGTGACGCCCGGCGTCTGGTTGAGCTGCTGGTAGCCGGCGGCGATCGCCTTCTGGTCGTCCTCCGAGAGGGAGCGCCAGTCGCGCGCATGGGGTCCGAGGTTGATCTGAATGAAGTACTTCATGGGGTGCCTCCTGTGGAGTCGTTTGTCTCAGACGACGCACGGACGAGCCCGGAATCGACACCCAGGGTTGTCAGGGTGGCGACGGCGATCGCCCCGGCCACCGCCTGGATGCCGAGCGAGACGAACCGGTAGAGCACGATCGCGGCGGCCGCGAGTCCGGCGTTGACCCCGGACGCGGTGAGCACCCCGAGCATCAGCGGCTCCACGCCCCCGACGCCGCCCGGGAGGGGAAGCGCGTTTCCGAGCTGGCCGAGCATGTAGGCGAGCACGATCACGCCGAGGGACGCGGACCCATGGGCGGCGTGAAACGCGACGACGAGCACGCCGCAGTCCCCGCCCCAGTAGGCGATCGCGGCCAGGATCAGGCCGGGGCGGCGCAGGCTGGCCGGCAGCTCGCGCAGGCCGACGGGGATCGCCTCCAGGACGTCGCGTCCGATCCGGCGCCAGCGGTCCGACGGCCGGCCACGCTGCCGGTCCGCCAGCCACGTGGCGCCGGCGGCCAAGGCGACGGCGACGACCACGACCCCGAGCGGAGCGAGCGCGACCGCCAGTGGCGCGTGGCCGGGGCCGAGGCCGAGCGCGACGCCCAATCCCAGGAGAACGGCAGCCCCGATGTAGGGGAGGTTGAAGATCACGGCGTGGATCACGCTGCGGACGATCACGATCCGGAAGGCCATCCCGCCGCGCATCAGCGCCCAGATGCGCAGCGCCGGGCCCCCCGCGCCGGTGGGAACGACGACGAACGCGCCGAGCTCGCCGATGCCGATCTGAGCAGCGCGGATGTAGCCGATCCGGTGATCGTGGTCGGAGAAGACGCCGTGAAACAGCAGCGCGTAGGCAACGCACGCGCCGAGCTCGATCACCACCGCGGCGGCGATCCACCCCACGGCGGCGTGCCGCAGACGTCCGCCCGAACCGGGCACGATGCCGGCGATCACGACCCCGACCGCGCCGAGCAGGACGGCGACGATGACGCCCTGCAGGACTGAGGAGCGTCCGCGTCGACCCATCACCGGGTTCATAGCGGGTGCACCCGCCCGGTCGTCTGACAAACGGCCGATCTCATCCCTGCGGATGAGGAGCCCGTGAAATCACCCTCCGACGGCGAGGCGAACAGCCGACCTGAGGCCGATGTGCGCTGGGCCGCCGCTCCTTAGCGTGTGGTCATCGGCTCTGCGACCAGGAAACAAAGGACATCGGCATGATCGAAGCCACCCATCTGACCAAGCGCTACGGGGACAAGACCGCCGTCGACGACGTGACGTTCACGGTCCGGCCGGGGATCGTCACCGGCTTTCTCGGCCCCAACGGATCGGGCAAGTCGACGACGATGCGCCTGATCCTGGGGCTCGACGCTCCCACCGGCGGGGAGGTGACCGTCGACGGACGGGCATACCGGGACTTCCCGGCGCCCCTGGAGGAGGTCGGGGTCCTGCTCGAGGCTCGCTCGGTGCACACCGGGCGGTCGGCCTATCACCACCTGCTGGCACTGGCCCAGACCCACGGGATCCCGCGCTCGCGCGTCGACGAGCTGATCTCGCTCGTCGGCCTCGACGAGGTGGCTCGCAAGCGGGTCGGCCAGTTCTCCCTCGGCATGGGGCAGCGGCTGGGAATCGCCGCCGCCCTGCTCGGCGATCCCGAGGCCGTGATCCTCGACGAGCCGATCAACGGCCTGGATCCCGAGGGCATCCACTGGATCCGCGACCTGCTCAAGCGCCTGGCCGGCGAGGGCCGCACAGTGTTTCTCTCCTCGCACCTGATGAGCGAGATGTCCGTCACCGCCGACCACCTGATCATCATCGGGCGCGGCCGCGTGATCCGCGATGTGGGGCTTGCCGAGTTCGTCGACGAGTGGTCGACGAACGTCGTCCGCGTCCGCTCGCCCCAGGCGACGCAGCTGCGCGAGGTGATCCTCGGCCCGGGTGTACGCGTCTCCAGCGAGGAGCCGAGCGTCCTGCGCGTCGAAGGGCTGAGCGCCGATCGCATCGGGGATGCCGCCGCCGAGCACCGCTTCGCGATCCATGAGCTGATCCCGGAGAAGGCCTCCCTCGAGCAGGCGTTCATGGAGCTCACGCGCGAGGAGACCGAGTACCGCGCCATCACCCCGACGACCGAGAACGACGCCGGAATCGACCGCCCCGAAAGGATCGCCGCATGAGCGCTTCAGCCCCCGCACTGCTCCCGCCCACCTCGCCCACGCCCGGCCGGACCCCCCGGTTCCCCGGACGCGTGACCCAGCGCCGGGTGTTCCGCTCGGAGTGGACCAAGCTCTACTCGCTGCGCTCCACGCGCTATTCGCTGCTGGCGACGGCGATCATGACGATCGGCTTCGGCATCATCGCCTCGGCGGTGACGGCCTCGCGCTGGTCGACGATGAGCGTCGCCGACAAGGCGAGCTTCGACCCGCTCTCCACGAGCCTGCTCGGAGTCAGGTTCGGCGTGCTCGCCATCGGCGTGCTCGGCGTGCTGCTGATCACCGGCGAGTACTCGACCGGAATGATCCGCGCGACGATGACGGCGGTGCCCAAGCGCCTGCCGGTCCTGTGGGCGAAGAGCGGGATCTACGCGCTCGTCGCCCTCGTCATCGCCATCCCGGCCGCGTTCATCGCGTTCTTCGCCGGTCAGGCGATCCTGTCGGGCCAGCACATCCAGATCGCGTTCTCGCAGTCCGGTGTGCCCGGGGCCGTTCTCGGCGCCGCCGTCTACCTGACGCTCGTCGGCCTGTTCGCGATGGGGCTCGGCGCGATCATGCGCAACACCGCGGCCGGGATCGCCACCTTCGCCGGGCTCATGTTCGTCGTCGGGCCGCTGATCTCGATTCTCCCGGCGAGCATCTCGGACTCGATCACGCCGTACCTCCCCAGTGACGCCGGCGAGGCGATGATGCGGATCGGCCATCACACGAACACGCTGTCGCCAGGGGCGGGCTTTGCGGTGCTCGCCGGATACGCGGCCGTCGCCATCGCCGTGGGCGCGATACTGCTCAGACGGCGCGACGTCTGAGCGCCACAAGCACACCGGACGGAGACACACACATGCCAGCGGCGGGCCAGGAACGAGTGTCAGCGATGTTCCCGGCCCGCCGTTTTCGGCAGTTCGCCTCACACCGCGGCGACCTTCTCGTCGCCGTCGTCCTCGCCTTTCCGGTCGTCGGCTCGCTCGTCTATCACGCCCGTCACGACGACCAGCCACTCGCGCTGCTCCTCAGCCTCGCGGTCGTGGCGCCGATCCTCGCTCGCCGGGGTCGCCCGGCCGCCGGGTTGCTGCTGGCCGTCGCGGCGCAGGCCGCGATGCCGGACAACCGCGCGCTGCTGTTGCCCGTCATGTTGGTGCTGTATGCGATCGCCGCACCCGCGCCGTGGCGGACGCCCGCGGCGGCCGGCGCGGGCGCAGCGGTGGTGGCGATCGTCGCCGGCGCGATCGTCGGCAGCGGCGTCGTCACCGATCACGGGGGGCTGATCGGGTACGGGATCGCATGCACAGCGTGTTACGCCGCCGCCGTCGCGGCCGGTCTCTACGTCGGCGCCCGGCGCCGGGTGCTCGAGAGCCTTCACGAGCGAGCCGAACGCCTCGATCGCGAGCGCGAGCTGCTCGCCGACCGGGCCGTCGCGCAGGAGCGCATCCGCATCGCCCAGGAGCTGCACGACATCGTCGCCCACAACGTCAGCCTGATGGTCGTCGAGGCGCAGGCGCTCGGGGCGACCGCCCGCGATGACCAGGTGAGCCAGAGCACCGACGCGATCGCCAACCTGGGGCGCCAGGCGATGACCGAGATGCACACGACGCTCCGGCTGTTGCGCGGCAACGGCGAGACGCCGGAGCTGACGCCGCAGCCGGGGCTGTCCCAGGTGGAGCGGCTCGTCGAGCAGCTGCGCCGGGCCGGCCTGGAGATCGAGTTCACCGTCGAGGGCCAGCCTCGCCGGCTGGCCCAGGGCGTGGATCTGTCGGCATACCGCATCATCCAGGAGGCGCTGACCAACGTCCTCAAGCATGCCGCCGGGGCGACCACGAAGGTCACCCTCGCCTATCGAGCGGCGAGCATCGAGCTGACCGTGATCGACACCGACGACGCGGACCGAGGGGTGCTGATCCCGGCTCCGTCCGACGGGCACGGCGTGATCGGAATGCGCGAACGGGCTGCCCTGTTCGGAGGAACGCTGACGACCGAGGCCGTCCCCGGCGGCTTCAGGGTGACGGCGACGCTGCCGTACCAGGCGGCGGTGTCGTGACGATGCTGCGCGTCGTCATCGCCGACGACCAGCCGATGATGCGCGCCGGATTCAAGGCCGTGCTCGAGGCCACCGGCGACATCGAGGTCGTGGCCGAGGCGAGCAACGGCGAGGAGGCGGTCCGCGCCGCCGGGGAGCATGGCCCCGACGTCGTGCTGATGGACATCCGGATGCCGGGGATGGATGGCATCGAGGCGACCCGGCGCCTCCCCCGCCAGCGCGTGCTGATCCTGACCACGTTCGGCCTGGACCAGTACATCATCGAGGCGCTGCGCGCCGGCGCCAGTGGCTTTCTCCTCAAGGACGCCCCCACGGCCGAGGTCGTCGCCGCGGTGCGCGCCGTGGCCGCCGGCGATGCCGTGCTCTCCACCGCCGTCACCCGCCAGCTGCTCGACCAGGTCGCGCGCCGGCTGCCCGCCCCGGTCTCGCGCCGCCCGGCCGAGCCCGACCTGCTGACCGAGCGCGAGCACGAGGTGCTGCGGATGCTCGCCAACGGCCTCTCCAACGCGGAGATCGCCGGTGCCCTCGTCGTCTCCGAGGCCACGGTCAAGTCGCACGTCTCCCATTTGCTCGCGAAGCTAGGGCTGCGCGACCGGGTCCAAGCGGTGATCTACGCCTACGAGACGCGCCTGATCTCCCCGGCAGAGTAAGCCGCGCGGGTGGGTGCGCGATCAGCGCCACATAGCGGCGCTCATCGCGCACACGGGACTCAGTCCTCGTAGGGATCCTGCACGTCGCGCCCGGCCATCGCCACGCCCAGCGGGCGCAGCGTATGGGTGACGCGGACCGATCCGGCGTGGGCGGCGAGAACGTCCGGCAGGCGCTTGTAGACCTCCGGCGCCTCGTCGGCGCCGCCACCCACGACCACGATGTCCTGCTCGCGCAGACGCGCCTGGACGGCCGGCCAGTCGACGACGCCGGCTCGGACCTGCTCCTCTGTAGTGGAGCGCCCTCGGGAGGAGTCGAACCTCCGCGCGCGGGTTCGTTAACCCGCTGCTCTTCCTCTGAGCTACGAGGGCGGCCGCTCAGCGGCGGGTGGGCGGGCGCTCGTCATCGACGACGAACTCCAGCCGCAGGTACTGGTGGGCGTCCAGCGCCGGGTCACCGGCCGGACGGTTGCGCAGCCGACGGACCACGGTCACGAGTCGACCGGGCCCTTCGCGACGCTCCCGCTCCGGCAGTGGCACCGGGGCGCGGCTGGCGCGCGGGACGCGACCCCCGCGGCTCAGCAGCAATAGCTCGTTGCGGTCGAGATACACGACCGCCTCCTTTCAATTGGTGTGGGTGATGGTGGTGGGTTGGCGGATGAGGGCGGGGGCGACCGGCGCCGGGCCGAGACCATCGCGGGCGGCGGCGCGTCTTCTCCCACCCCCCGCTCGGCGGCAGGCAAGCTTGATGGTGTTCGCTCGTCGTCCCGGGGCCTGCCAGTGTCACGTCCGCGCAGCGGCCACTGACACCTGACACTCAGGCGTGTGACATGCGAGCCGACAGCCTTCGGGGGAGCGCGTCGAGCGGCTAGGACGTCTTGAAAGCGATCATGATGTTCTCGTCAGTCGTGGGGTGCATGTCGGATTGGGCACAAAAAAAGGGCGATCCGTGTGGATCGCCCTCGCGTCGAGTCAGATGTGCGCGCTCGTCTAATGAGGAGTGCGCCCCGTCGCGAGGGCATCGGCATTGGTGTGGGTTCCCTGGCGCATGCCGGTCGACCGGTCGCCGACCATGAACGCGCGCGCAGGCGTCTTCGCCGAACTAAACGTCGGAACGAAGGCGGTTGCGGAGAAGGTGTAGTTGGCGCGTGTCATGGAGGTAACTCCTACTTGGCGTGTGCCAGGGTAACCGAGTCTCTCACCGATTGCAAGCGAATGACACAAAGTTGTTGCACACGATCGCCGCGCGTTGTTGGGCTGCGCCCGGCGGTGCTGACCTGCGCCGGAGATACCCTCAAGAGGCATGCTTCACGTCCATCGCGCCACCCGTGCCGACCGCCTCGCCGACGCGCTCGCGCAGCTGCTCGCGCAGCCGCCCGCCGATCCGTTCGCGCCCGAGGTGGTCGCCGTGCCCACCCGGGGCATGGAGCGCTGGCTGACCCAGCACATGTCCCAGATCCTCGGCGCCCAGGCCGGCGCCAGCGACGGGGTCTGCGCGAACGTCCGGTTCCCCTCCCCGCACCGGCTCGTCGTCGACGCTGTCGCCACCGCGTCGGGGATCGACGCCGAGCAGGACCCATGGCTGCCCGAACGCTCGGTGTGGCCGCTGCTGGCCGTCGTGGACGAGTGCCTCGGCGAGCCGTGGCTGGCGGCGCTGACCACCTATCTGGGGGCTCCGGAGGACGCGATGCGCCGGTCGCGGCGGCTGAGCGCCGTCCGCCACCTCGCCGGCCTGTACGACCGCTATGCGCTTCACCGCCCGGCGATGCTGGAGGCGTGGTCGGCCGGCCGCGACACCGACGGCGTCGGCGGCGGCGGCCCGCTGCCAGCCGGCGCGGCGTGGCAGGCCGAGCTGTGGCGCCGGCTGCGCGCGCGGATCGGCCTGCCCGGGCCCGCCGAGCGCCGGGCCCGCGCGTGCGCGCGCGTTGCCGAGGACCCTGCCGTGCTCGACCTTCCCCCGCGCCTCGCACTGTTCGGTCTCACCCGCCTGCCCACCGGCCACCATCAGATCCTGCGCGCGCTCGCCGTTGGGCGTGACGTCCACCTGTTCCTGCTGCACCCGTCGCCGGCACTGTGGGATACGGTGGGCGTCGCCGACGAGACCGCGCCGGCGCTGCGGCGCGCGGCCGACCGGACCAACGAGCTGTCACGCAACCGCCTGCTCGCCTCCTGGGGACGTGACGCGCGCGAGATGCAGCTCGTGCTGGGCTCGGCCGGCGACACCGCGGGCGGCGATGAACACCATGACGCTCGCGAAACCGACCCGGCACCCGCTACCGGCCACCCCACGCTGCTCGAACGCCTCCAGTCCGACGTCCGCGCCGATCGCGCCGCGCCGGACGCGCCGCTGGACGGGTCGCCGGACGCGCGGGCGCCGCTCGCGCCCGGCGACGGCAGCGTCGTCGTGCACTCCTGCCACGGGCGCGTGCGCCAGGTGGAGGTGCTGCGCGACGCGATCCTGCACGCGCTCGACGAGGACGAGACGCTCGAACCGCGCGACATCATCGTCATGTGCCCCGACGTGGAGAGCTTCGCGCCGCTCATCCAGGCGACATTCGGCGCGGCTGAGCGTGCGGGCGAAGCAGAACCGGCCAGCCCCGAGGCCGGCACCGACCTGCGGGTGCGGCTGGCCGATCGCTCGCTGACTCAGACCAACCCCGTGATCGCCGTCGTCTCCCAGCTGATCGAGCTGGCCGGCCAGCGGCTGACCGCGTCGCAGGTGCTCGATCTGATCGACCGCGCGCCCGTGCGCCGGCGCTTCGGACTCGATGACGATGACCTCACGCATCTGCAGGACTGGATCTCGCAGTCGGGCATCCGCTGGGGCCTGGACGCACCCCATCGCGCCCCGTACAAGCTCGACGCCGTCCCCGAGGGCACCTGGAGCGCCGGCCTGGACCGGCTCCTGCTCGGGGTGACGATGACCGAGGACGGCCAGCGGCTGTTCGCCGACGTGCTCCCCCTCGACGACGTCGACAGCCGCTCGATCGAGCTCGCCGGTCGCCTCGCCGAGCTGATCGCCCGCCTCGAGGAGGCACTGAACGCGCTGTCGTCGCATCAGCCGCTGGCCGAGTGGGCCGACGCGATCGCGCAGGCGGCCGACGCGCTCACCGCGACCAGCGGCCGGGACCGCTGGCAGCGGGCCGAGCTGCAGCGGATCCTTGACGAGATGGTGCGGGAGTCCGCCGGAGCCGCTCCGGCGCTCGCACCCGCTGAGGCGCACGCGTACCTCGCGGCACGGCTGGAGGGCCGACCCACGCGCGCGAACTTCCGTACCGGCCACCTGACCGTGTGCACGCTGATGCCGATGCGCTCGGTCCCCCACCGCGTCGTCTGCCTGCTCGGGCTCGACGATGGGGCCTTCCCGCGCAAGGCGCCCCGCGACGGCGACGATCTGATGCTCGCCGACCCGCACATCGGCGAGCGCGATCCGCGCAGCGAGGATCGCCAGCTGCTGCTCGACGCGCTGATGGCCGCCACCGAGCGGCTGATCGTCACCTACACCGGCAACGACGAGCGCACGAACACGCCGCGGCCGCCCGCCGTGCCGGTGGGCGAGCTGCTCGACGCCGTCGACGCCACCGTCCACTGCGCTGACGACCCCGCGCGCCCGGCGCGCGACCAGGTGGTTGTCCGCCATCCGCTGCAGCCGTTCGATCCGGTCAACTTCGAGCCCGGCGGGCTGGCCGGCCAGCGATCCTGGAGCTTTGACCGGGTCGCCCTCGGCGGCGCGCGGGCGCTCACCGGGCACCGTGCGCCCCCGGCGCCGTTCTTGACCGCGCCGTTGCCGGCGCCCGGCGGACGGGTCGTCGACCTGGCCGACCTGGTCCGCTTCGTCGAGCACCCGGTGAAGGCATTCCTGCGCCAGCGGCTGGGGATCGTGCTGCGCGACGGCGCCGACGAGATCGCCGACGGTCTGCCGATCGAGCTGGACGGCCTCGAGCGCTGGGGCGTCGGCCAGCGTCTGCTGGAGGCGCGCCTGCGCGGCACCGACGGCGCCGTGGCGATCAAGGCCGAGCGCGCCCGCGGCATGCTGCCGCCTGGCATGCTCGGCGTCCCGGCGATCAAGCAGCTGTATCCGATCGTCGACGCGATCGCGGTCGAGGCCGGGAAGCTGCTCGTCGACGGCGCCAACGGCGGGGCCGGGGATCCGATTGACGTGCGGATCGAGCTGCCGGACGGACGCCTGCTCAACGGGACCGTCGCCGGGATCAGCGGCGATCTTCTGCTGACAACTACGTTCTCCCGGGTGGCGGCCAAGCACCGGCTCGCCGCGTGGGCGCGGCTGCTGGCGCTCACCGCCGCCTGGCCGGAGCGGCCGTTTGCAGCCGCCACCGTCGGGCGCGGCCGTGGCAAGGACGACGTCCGCGTGGCCGGGCTGGGGCCGCTGGCCGATGATCGGAATGACCGCGAGCGACTGGCGTCCGACCATCTCGCCCGCCTCGTCGATCTCTACGACCGCGGGATGCGCGAGCCGCTGCCGATCTTCTGCAAGACCTCGGCGGCCTACGCCGAGGCGGCCGGCGCCGGACAGGACGCGCAGGACGCGGCGCGCGCGGAGTGGGAATCGGATTGGCGCTTTGACCGCGAGGACAAGGAGCTCGAGCATCAGCTCGTGCTGGGCGGCGAGCTGACGCTCCGTGAGCTGACCGAGATCGAGCCGCGCGAGGACGAGGCCGGCGACGGCTGGGCCGAGGACGAGGAGACGCGGCTGGGCCGCTGCGCGCGGCGGTTGTGGGACGGCCTGCTGACGCGCGAGGAGCTGAGTGCCCGATGAGCCAGCCCCGCGAGTTCGACGTCTGCGGACCGCTGCCCTCCGGGGTGACGGTGCTCGAGGCCAGCGCCGGGACCGGCAAGACGTACACGATCGCCGCGCTCGCGGCCCGTTACGTCGCCGAGGGCATTCCGCTGGAGCGGATGCTGCTCGTGACGTTCACACGGATGGCGACGGGCGAGCTGCGTGAGCGCGTCCGCGATCGGCTGATCGAGGTGGAGCGCGGGCTCGCCGCGCGGTTGGCCGGCGCGCCCTCGGCCGGTGACCCGATCGTTGACCTCCTGTTCGCCGGAGATGGCGCACGCGCCCGCGGTCGGCTGGCGCGTGCCGTGGCCGGGTTTGACGCGGCCACGATCGCCACCACCCACGGCTTCTGCCAGGAGGTTCTCGGCGGGCTGGGGATCGCCGGTGATCTCGAGCCCGATGTGACGTTCGTGGAGGACCTCTCCGACCTGGCCGCCGATGTCGTCGACGACCTGTACGTCCGCAAATTCCGCCGTGGCGACGCTCCGGCGTTCAACCTGGGCCAGGCGTCGGAGATCGCCCGGGCGGCGATCGAGAACCCGTCGGCCGCGCTGATCGCGGCGAGCGGCCCGGTCCCCGAGATGCGCACCGGGCTGGCGCAGGCGGCCCGCGAGGAACTGGAGCGCCGCAAGCGCGCGGCGGGCGTGATGACCTACGACGACCTCGTCACCCGGCTGCAGACGGCGCTGCGCGGCCCGGCGGGCGAAGCGGCCCGCGCGTCGCTGCGCTGGCGCTTTGACGTCGTCCTCGTCGACGAGTTCCAGGACACCGACCCGGCGCAATGGGAGATCATGCGCGAGGCGTTCGCCGGGGACCCCGTGCCCACCCACCCGACCCCCAGCCACCAAACGCTTGTCCTGATCGCCGACCCCAAGCAGGCGATCTACGCGTTCCGGGGCGCCGATGTCTACGCCTATCTGCAGGCCGCCAAGGCCGCCGACGAGCAGGCCACGCTGCGCGTGAACTGGCGCTCGGATCAGGGACTGATCGATGCCCATGACGCGCTCTTCTCCGACGCCCGGCTCGGCCACGAGGGCATCGTCTACCGGCAGGTGCGCGCCGCGCCCGAGCATCAGGTGTCGCGCCTGACGGGCGCGCCCGCGCAGGCCCCGATGCGCTTCCGCGTGGCGATGCGCGAGGGCCGCGATCTCGCGCTCACGCCACGGGGCTTCGCCAAAAAGGGATCGGCGCAGCAGCTGATCGCCGATGACCTGGCCGGCGATGTCGTGAACGCTCCTCAGCTCGGACGCCCGGATCGACGCTGACGCCGTCTGCCCCGGCCACCTGGCGGTGCTCGTGCGGACCAACTGGCAGGCGGCGATGGTCCGCCAGGCGCTCGACGAGGTTGGCGTCCCCGCGGTCATCAACGGCGCGGGCAGCGTGTTCGGGACCGACATCGCGCGTGAGTGGCTGCGCCTGATCGAGGCGCTGGAGCGGCCGGCGTCGATGACGCGCGCGCACTCGGCGGCGCTGACGTGCTTTCTCGGGTGGTCGGCGGAGCGCCTCGCGCAGGCGGGTGCCGACGAGGACAGCTGGGAGTGGGAGGAGGTCCACCGGCGGCTGCACGACTGGGCGCGGATCCTGCGTACGCGCGGCGTGGCGGCGCTGCTGGAGACGATCACGGTCGCCGAGGACCTGCCGGCGCGGATGCTCGCCGGCGCCGACGGCGAGCGCCGGCTGACCGACCTGCGCCACGTCGGCCAGCTGCTGCACACCGCCGCGTCGGCCGAGCAACTCGGCCCGACGGCGCTGGCGACCTGGCTGCGCAACCGGATCACGGAGGCGATGTCCGGCATCGGCGACGAGGAGCGCAGCCGGCGCCTGGAATCGGACGCCGAGGCCGTGCAGGTGCTCACCATCCACCGCAGCAAGGGGCTGGAGTTCCCCATCGTCTACGCGCCGTTTCTGTGGGAGGGGTGGGAGCCGCGGGGCACGCCTCCGGTGTTCTTCCACGACCCCGCCAACCGCGACGCCTGGACGCTCGATGTCGCGCTGCAGGGAACCGACTACGACTCACACCTCAAGCAGTTCGTGCGCGAGCAGCGCGGCGAGGAGCTCCGCCTCGCCTATGTCGCGCTCACCCGGGCGCGCCACCAGGCGATCGTCTGGTGGGCCGGCTCCTATGACAGCCGCAACTCCCCGCTCGGGCGACTGCTGTTCTCCCGCGACGAGGCCGGCAACGTGGCCCCCGCCGGGACCTCCACGCCCGACGATGTGTCAGTCCTCACCCGGCTGGGCAAGCTCGCCGAGCGCGCCCAGGGCGCGATCAGCGTGGAGCGGGCAAGGCCCGACCGGTCGGCGCGGTGGAGCCCGTCGCCGCCCCCGCGGGCTGAGCTGGCCGTCTCCTCGTTCGAGCGCAGCCTGGACCTGCGCTGGCGCCGGACGTCCTACACCGACATCACCTCGGCCAGCTACGAGGCGTGGGTGGCCTCCGAACCCGAGCAGCCGCTGATCGCCGACGAACCCGCCGAGGATGCGCCCGTAGCCGCCACGGCGCTCGCCGTCGCGCCCGAGCTGTCGGCACCCTCATTGCTCGGTGAGATGCCCGTCGGGGCCGACGTGGGGACGTTCGTGCACCGTGTGCTGGAGGCCGCCGACTTCGCGGCGGTCGACCTGGAGGCCGAGGTGAGCGAGTGCATCGAGGAGATCCGGGGCCGGCGGGCCGTCGAGATCGGCGACCCCGCGACCGTCGCCACCGGCCTGTGCGCGGCCCTGCGCACGCCGCTGGGGGCGCTGCTCGGCGGGACGCGGCTGTGTGACGTCACCCGCGCCGATCGCCTCGACGAGCTGGGGTTCGAGCTGCCGCTGGCCGGCGGCGACGAGCCGCGCGGATGGCTGCGGCTGGAGCGCATCGCCGAGGTCCTGCAGACGCACCTGCCGGACGGAGATCCGCTGGCGGGCTATGTGCAGCGACTCGATGACCCGTTCCTGCGCCGGTCGGTCCGTGGGTATCTGACCGGGAGCCTGGATCTCGTCGTGCGCCGGGTGGGCGACGACGGCATCCCGCGCTTCGCCGTGCTCGACTACAAGACCAACTGGCTGGGCGAGCCCGGCGAGCCCCTGACGTCCTATCACTACCGGCCCGAGGCACTGTCGGCCGAGATGTCACGCCACCACTACGCGCTGCAGGCGCTCCTGTACACGGTCGCGCTGCATCGCTTTCTGCGCTGGCGGCTGCCGGGCTATGACCCCGACACGCACCTGGCCGGGGTCGCGTACCTGTTCGTGCGCGGGATGACCGGGGAAGATTGGCTGAGCGTCTCGAGTGACTCCCCCGGCGTGTTCGGCTGGACCCCGCCCGCGGGCCTCGCCGCCGCGTTGAGCGACGCGCTGGATGAGGGCTCGCCGTGAGCGCCGTCCGTGACGACCTCGACCCGTTCGACGCCCGGTTGGTGAGTGGCGCGTCCGGCCTGTTGCGCGCGTTCAACCAGGCCGGCGTGCTGTCGGCCGCTGACGTCCACGTCGCGCGGCGGTTGGGCGCGCTCGCGGACGAGGAGGATGAGACCGTGCTGCTGGCGGTCGCGCTGGCGGTGCGCGCGCCCCGGCTCGGGCATGTGCACGTCGACCTCGAGCGGATCCGCGAGACGGTGGCCGTCGAGGCCGATGACCCCGTCGACCTCGAGGCCCTGCCATGGCCGTCGCCCGGCGACTGGGTGGCGCGCGTGGCCGCCAGTCCGCTCGTGGCGCCGCCCGATGACACTGCGGTATGCCCGCTGCGGCTGCTCGCCCCGTGGCTGTATCTCGACCGCTACTGGACCGAGGAGGTGTCGGTCTCGGACGCCCTGCGCGCGATGCTGGCCGACGAACCGGCGGGAATCGACGTGGCCGTCCTGGACGACGGGCTCGCACGGCTGTTCGTTGACGACCCTTCAGGGCGCCAGGCGCTGGCGGCGGCCGCGGCCGTGCGGCGCCGGTTCGCAGTGGTGGCCGGCGGCCCGGGCACCGGCAAGACGACGACCGTCGCGAGGATCGTGGCGCTGCTGTGCGAGCAGTCCGAGCGCGTGAACCCGTCCCACCCGCCCGGCCGTCCGGAGTTGCCGCCCCTGATCGCGCTGGCGGCGCCGACCGGCAAGGCGGCCGCCCGGCTGCAGGAGGCCGTCCAAGCGGAGGCGCTGACGCTTAACGTCTCCGACGAGGTCCGCGCCCAACTGCTGGGGCTGTCGGCCTCGACGATCCACCGGCTGCTCGGCTGGCGGCCGGGGAGCAACAGCCGCTTTCGCCACAGCCGCGAGCAGCGGCTCCCCCACGACGTCGTAATCGTCGACGAGACCTCGATGGTCTCGCTGTCGCTGATGGCGCGCCTGATCGAGGCGCTCCGATCGGATGCGCGGCTCGTCCTCGTCGGCGACCCGGGGCAGCTCGCCTCGATCGAGGCGGGGGCTGTGCTCGGAGACATCGTCGGATCATCTCGCGTTCAATCGGGCGCCACCGGGATCGTCGTGCTCGATCGCGAGCACCGCTTCGGCGGCGGGATCGCGCGGCTGGCGAGGGCGATTCGCGGCGGCGACCCCGACGGCACCCTGGAGGTGCTGCGCGAGGGCGCGGAGGACGTCACGTGGATCGAGACCCGTGGCGAGGGCGCCGGGGCGATTGCGATGGTGCGCCCGAGCGCCGTCGCCGGTGCACGGGCGATGATCGCCGCCGCCCGCGGGGGGTCGGCAACCGACGCCCTGGCGGCGCTCGCCACGTTCCGGATCCTGTGCGCGCACCGTCGTGGCCCGTACGGCGTGACCACGTGGACGACGCGCATGGAGGACTGGCTCGCCGACGAGATCCCCGGCTTCTCCGCACAGGAGCGCTTCTACGTCGGGCGGCCGCTGCTCGTCACCGAGAACGACTACGAACTGGGGCTTCACAACGGCGACACCGGAGTCGTCGTGCGGACGGGCGCGGACCGGGTCGTCGCCGTGTTCGAGCGAGGCGGCGAATCGGTCGCCTTTACCCCCAACCGGCTGGGCGCCGTGGAGACCGTCTACGCGATGACGATCCACAAGAGCCAGGGCTCGCAGTTCGACGCCGCCGCGGTGATCCTCCCGGAGCCCGACAGTCGCATCCTCACCCGCGAGCTGCTGTACACCGCCGCCACCCGCGCGCGCCGCCGGCTGATCATCGCCGGAAGCGAGGAGGCGGTGCGCGCCGCCGTGGGCCGACCCGTCGCGCGTGCCTCGGGGCTGGGCTGGCGACTGGCGCAGAGCGACGAGGGGGCCTGTCAGCCTCCGCCCTTGAGCTGCTGATCCAGCGCGGCGCCGTCCGGCGAGCCGAGACCGGTGCAGGCGTCCCATCCCGGGCCGGCGCTGTAGGAGCCGTTGTTGCCCGAGGTGATGTCCCGGAAGGCCGCCGAGCCGAGCAGCGGGTACAGCCGCGGCTGGACGAAGCCGAGCGGCGCGCCGGCCGACTGGTTGAGCAGCGCGATCAGCCCCGCCCACAGGGGGGCGACGGCGCTCGTGCCGCCGACCGTCTGATCCTGGCCGTCGGCGCGGACGGCGTAACCCGTCGTGGGATCGGCGTCGGCGCTGACGTCAGGCACCCCGCGGCCGGGAGAGCCGGTGTCGACGTTGGTCGGCACCTTGGCGGCCGACTGATAGCTGGGCAGCGCGAACTGCCGGCTGACCCCGCCGCCCGTCGTCCCGTGGGCGGGCGTGTTCCACACGGTCTCGGAGGAGATCTGGGCGCCCGTGGCGTGCAGGGTCGTGCCGCCGCAGGCAAGCGCGTGCGGCGCCGAGGCGGGGAAGTCAACGTGCTGCTGGCCATCGGTGACGTTGTCGGTCGAGCCGTTGTCGCCGGCGGCGGCGGCCACGGTGACGCCGAGGCCGCCGGCCTCGGTGAGGACCTGCTCCATCTGGCTGCGTCCCTGGGCGGTCCACGAGTCCTCGGACCCGCCCCAGCTGATCGAGACGACCGAGGGCTTGTGGGTCGTGTCGTGGACGGCTTGAGAGACGGCGTCGATGAAACCCTGGTCGGTGTTGGGGGCGAAGTAGACGACGATCCCCGCGTCGGGGGCGACGGCGCCTGACACCTCGATGTCGAGCATCACCTCGGTGTCCGATCCGGTGTCGGTGCCGGGCGAATTGGAGCCGCCGTCGACGCCGACGGCCGTCACGCTCGGCGTCGCCAGGCCGAGCTTTTGAAAGTAGGTCTGAAGGTCCGCGGGCTGAAAGCCGCCGCCGAGCTCGATGATCGCGATCGTCTGTCCCTGGCCGGTGGCGCCGGCCGGGAACGCGTAGGCCTGGGCGACCTGTGGCGGGGTGTAGGACATCGCCACGTCGGCCGGGGCGGCGACGATCCGCAGGTGCTTGGCCGCCTGCGGGCGGTCGTCGATCCCGAACACGCCGGCGACGATCCCGTCGAGCTCCGCCGGGATCGTCAACGGCCCGGTCCGTGCCCGATAGCTGCCGGCGCCCTGGGACGGCGCATAGAGCCCCTTGAGCTGCGGCTCAAACGCGTCCGTCACCGCCTGAAGGGTGCCGTGCAGGGTGACCGCCCGGCGCGCGAGGTCCGCGTTGGTCACGGTCAGCCCGTGCTGCTCCGCGAACGTCTTCAGCTTCCCGACGTCGTCGGGGCTGGCGCCGTACTGATCGGCCCACTGCACCCGGCTGGGGACCCGGCGCTGCCGAGGGGGACGGGCTGCCTCCTCATCGACCCAGCCGAGCGATGCCCGGGGGCGCAGGTACACCGTCAGGTCGATCTCCGACTGTGTGTCGACGTCGCCGACGCGGGTGTGCGCCGGATCGAGCTGCCGCTCTGAACCGGGGACCTGGACGCGATCCGATGCCGACATCGCCACCACCTCCGACGGGAGCGTTTGGGTTCGCCGTTCGGCCCGAGCTTACCCACGGGCGTCAGCGCACAACCGTGCTCGTCTTGGCCGCGTGGCCAATGTGGCGCGGACGGTCGTGCGGCGAGGATCACAGATCGTGTCAACCGTCCCCCCAACCCCCACCGTCGCCGCCGTGCTCCCGGGGGGTGGGGCCCGCGGCGCCTACGAGGCCGGCGCGCTGTCGGTGCTGCTCCCTGCGCTCGAGGCCCGCGGCGAGCGCGTCTCGATCTGGTGCGGCACGAGCGTCGGCGCGATCAACGCCACGGCGATGGCGTCCCTGGCCCACCTGCCGGTGGCCGAGCAGACCCGGATCGGAGTGAAGCTGTGGCGTGAGCTGCGCAAGGCCGACGTGGTCGCGCCGATCGCCGGCTGCGCCGCCACCCGCGGTTCTGGTGTCGCCACGCCACCCACGACCTGTCCTTCGCTCACCTTGACTCAGACGCCGTCAACGAGCAGGAGGCGATCGCCGAGTTCCGGGCGCGGCGGATGCGCTGACGATCGTCTGGTCGATAGCGCCCGATATCCGGGCACTATCGACCACACAGCCAAACCGGCGCCCACCGGTGAGTCGGACGGTGATTCCTGCCGGCCCAATGCGACCCGCCGACCGCGAGCCTGGCCCGCTGGCCAGGCCCGGCTGGCCCGTTGGCATTGGCGATCCGCCCATCCGCCTGCCAGACTGCCGCGAGCGAAAGCCGCTGTTTGCGGCCACGAGTCAATGGAGAACGTGCTGCGGATGAACACGAGCGACGCCCGGCCGCTGATCGCGGTCACCACATCTGAGGTGCGAAGGATGGAGACCGTCTCCGTCACGCCGCAGGGCGAGCCGCCCCAGCACGAGATGGCGCTCGGGCTCAAGTACCTGCAGGCGCTGGCGGCCGCGGGCGCGATTCCGATGGTCTGCCCGCCGCTGGCGCCTGACCTCGCCGAGTCGTTGCTCGACCGCGTCGACGGGCTGTGCATGTCCGGCGGCCCGGACCTGGACCCGCGCGCCTACGGCGAGCGCCGGCACGCCAGCACCGGGCCGGTGGAGACCGAGCTCGACGACTTCGAGCTGGCCCTGGCGCGTGCCGCCGATGCCCGCGGCCTGCCGATCCTCGCCATCTGCCGCGGCATGCAGGTGCTCAACGTCGCCCGCGGCGGCTCGCTGCATCAGCACCTGCCCGACGTCAACAGCGGCGAGATCAACCATCGCCAGACCGAGCCCGGCTCCCAGCCGACCCACGGGGTCACGCTGCGGGAGTCCAGCCGCGTCGCCCGGGTGCTGGAGCGCACGTTCACCGAGGTCAATTCGTTTCACCACCAGGGCATCGCCCGGCTCGGCGACGGACTGGTGATCACCGGACGCGCGCCGGACGGCACGGTCGAGGCGATCGAGGCGATGGACCGCGAGTTCGTCATCGGCGTCCAGTGGCACGCCGAGACGCTGCAGACGCTGCCCGAGCAGGCGGCGCTGTTCTCCGCGTTTGTCGACTCGGCCCAGGCGTCGCGCGCCGGGGCCACCCACCTACGCGTAGCCTGAAGCTCGATGTGCGGATTCGCCGGGGAGCTGGCCGTGGGCAGGGCGGCCGATCGGGACGCCGTGGAGCGGATGGCGGCCACGATGAGCGATCGCGGTCCGGACGGCGAGGGCAGCTGGGCGCACGACGCGGTCGCGCTCGCCCACCGGCGGCTGAAGATCATCGACCTGACGAGCGCCGGCAGCCAGCCGATGGTCGACTCGGACCTCGGGCTGACGATCGTCTTCAACGGCTGCATCTACAACTATCCGGAGCTGCGGACGCAGCTGGAGGGGGACGGCCACCGCTTCTTCTCCACCAGCGACACCGAGGTGATCCTCAAGTCCTACGCCAAATGGGGCCGCGACTGTGTCAGCCACTTCGCCGGGATGTTCGCGTTCGCCATCTACGAGCACGCCAGCGGCCGCCTGCTGCTGGCCCGCGACCGGCTCGGGGTCAAGCCCCTGTACCTGGCCGAGACAGGGGGCGCCCTGCGTTTCGCCTCCACCCTGCCGGCGCTGCTGGCCGGCGGTGGGATCGACACCTCGATCGATCCGGTCGCCTTGCACCACTACCTGAGCTGGCACGCCGTCGTGCCGCCGCCGCGGACGATCCTCAACGGCGTCCAGAAGCTTCCGCCAGCGACCACGATGCTCGTCGAGCCCGACGGCGGCGGCGACCTGCAGCGCTACTGGCGCGCGGACTTCAGCCGCCAGGACCGCTACGCCGACTGGACCGACACCGATTGGTCAGACGCCGTGCTCGAGGCGCTGCGCGTCGCCGTCAAGCGCCGGATGGTCTCCGACGTGCCGGTCGGCGTGCTGCTCTCCGGCGGTCTTGACTCCAGCCTGATCGTCGCCCTGCTGGAGACCTCCGGACAGGAGAAGCTGGCCACCTTCAGCATCGGCTTCGACGACGTCGGCACCCGCGAGGGCAACGAGTTCAAGTACTCCGACGTGATCGCCGAGCAGTTTCAGACCGATCACCACAAGATCCACGTCGATGTCGACCGCATGCTCCCCGCCCTCGACGGCGCGATCGCCGCGATGAGCGAGCCGATGGTCTCCCACGACGCCGTCGCCTTCTACCTGCTCTCCGAGGAGGTCTCGAAGTCCTACAAGGTCGTGCAGTCCGGGCAGGGCGCCGACGAGGTGTTCGCCGGCTACTCGTGGTATCCGCCGCTGTGGGGCGTGGAGGGTAGCGGCGCCGACGCCTACCAGGCCGCGTTCTTCGACCGCCGCCATTCCGAGATGGCCGACACGCTGAACGACGCCTACCAGCTGGCCGACGATCCCAGCCGGGGGTTCCTCGACCGCCACTTCGACGCTCCCGGCGCCGACGATCCGGTCGACCGGGCGCTGCGCCTGGACACCGAGGTGATGCTCGTCGACGATCCCGTCAAGCGCGTGGACAATATGACGATGGCCTGGGGCCTGGAGGCGCGCACGCCGTTCCTCGACCACGAGCTCGTCGAGCTGGCCGCCGCCTGCCCGCCCCGGCTCAAGCTCGCCTCCGGTGGCAAGGGGGTGCTCAAGGACGCCGCGCGCCAGGTGCTGCCCGCGGTCGTCATCGACCGGCCCAAGGGCTACTTCCCGGTGCCCGCGCTCTCCACCCTGGAGGGCGCGACGCTCGAGCTGATCCGGGAGACGATGAGCACGGACGCCGCCCGCGCCCGCGGCCTGTTCGCCCCCGAGCATGTGCGGACGCTGCTGGCGGCGCCCAACGAGCATCTGACGACCCTGGAGGGATCCAAGCTATGGCAGCTGGCGCTGCTCGAACTCTGGCTGACCCGACATGGAGCCTGACGTCAAGCGCGGCGTTCCGTTCGACGAGGACCGCGACGCCGCCGGCAATCCCCGGCCCGGCTATGAGCGCACGCTGGAGGCGCTGGCGGGCGCCGACCTGGAGGAACTGAGAAAGGCCGTCGAGCGCACGCTGGCCGACGACGGGGCGACGTTTGCCGGCCAGCCGTTCGTCGTGGACCCGGTGCCGCGGCTGCTCGCCGCCGAGGAGTGGGGCGCCCTTGAGCGCGGCCTGGCGCAGCGCACCCGCGCTCTCAATCACTTCCTCACCGACGTCTACGGCGAGCGGAGGATCATCGCCGCCGGCATCGTCGACGCGGCCACCGTCGACGGCGCCGAGGGCTACGAGCCGGACCTGCGCGATCGCTCGGCGAGCGGCGCCCCACCGGCGCCGATCATCGGCTTTGACCTGGTGCGTGACCCGGAGGGGCGCTTCCTGGTGCTCGAGGACAACCTGCGCACGCCGTCGGGGATCGCCTACCTGGTGGCGGCGCGCCGGGCGCTGGCGGCCGTGCTTCCGCCCGGCCCACCGAGGCCACGCCCGGTGGATCCGGTGATCTACGAGCTGCTCGGGGGTGCGCTGCGCGCTGCCGCTCCGGCCTCGGCGGGTCCCGACCCGCTGATCGTGCTCGTCTCCGACGGTCCGGGCAACGTCGCCTACTACGAGCACGCCTGCATCGCGCACGCGCTCGGGATCGCGCTCGTGACGCCCGACCAGCTGCAGCCCCACGGAGATGGCGTGCAGGTCGCTCTGAGCGACGGCGACACCGGCGCGGTCGACGTCGTCTACCGCCGCACCGACGAGGACCGGGTCCGCGACGAGCACGGCGAGATGACGGCGATCGGCCGGCTGCTGACACCGGCGTGGCTGGCGGGTCAGATCGGGCTCGTCAACGCGTTCGGCAACGGCGTCGCCGACGACAAGCTCGTACACAGCCACGTCGAGGACTTCGTGCGCTTCTACCTCGATGAGGAGCCGCTGATCGCCTCGGTCCCGACGCGGGCGCTCGACACCCCCGGCGCCGGGCGCGACGCGATCGCGCGCCTCCCCGAACTCGTGATCAAGCCCCGTCACGGCCACGGCGGAGCGGGCGTGACGATCGGCTCCCACGCCGACGAGGACCAGCTGGCGGCCGCCCGCTCCGAGCTCGAGCGCAACCCCGAGCGCTACATCGCCCAGCCGATCGTGCCCCTGTCACGCCACCCGACGGTGATCGACGGACGGCTGGAGCCCCGTCACGTCGACCTGCGGCCGTTCGCCTTCTTCGCGCGCGAGGTCGCGCTCGCCCCCGGGGGGCTCTCCCGGGTGGCGTTCGACGCCGGCGAGATGGTCGTCAACTCGTCGCGCAACGGCGGCGGCAAGGACACCTGGGTGCTCGAGTAGGCGAGCGGTGGGGCCGTCAGATCTGGCAGACCGGGCACCAGTAGGTGGTCCGGCCGCCGACGGTCGCACGCGACAGCGCGTGGCCGTCACGCGGGCAGAACCCCACGTGGCGCCGTGCCCGGACGAAGCGCCCGGTGTGGACGCCGCCCTTGCTCACCGCCGAGCGGATCGCAGAGCGCAGCACGCGACGCAGACGGTCGAGGTCGGCGTCGTCCAGGGAGCCGGTGTCGCGTTGGGGGGCGATCCGCGCCTGCCACAGGGCCTCGTCGGCGAGCAGGTTGCCCACCCCCGAAATCGCCCTCTGGTTGAGTAGCCGCGCCTTGACGGCCGTGTGGCCGCGCCCGATCAGGCGGCGGAACTCGTCGCGGCCGACGCCCGCCGCGTCCGGGCCGACGTGGCTGAAGTCGGGGTTGAGGATCGCTCGGCCGAGACGGCGGCTGTCGCGCAGCGCCAGCCGCGTGCCGTCCTCGAACTCCACGGCGAAGCGGTCCCAGCGAGAGATGTCCTCGGCGTCGCCGTCGACGACGATCTTCCCGGCCATGCCGAGATGCAGGCCGAGCCGCGGCCCGTCGTCGGTCTCCAGCCACAGGAACTTGCCGCGGCGATGAGCGCTCGTGAGCTCGTGGCCGATCAGGGCATCGGCGATCTCACCCGGCTGGTGGGGCCTGGTCACATACGTGTCGGAGTCATCGACGCGGACGATCCGCCGGCCGAGAGCCGACTCGAGGGTCTGACGGGCGCGCTCGGCCTCGGGCAGTTCGGGCATCGCGGATTCAGGCTAGTGCGCTGGTTCGTCGGACGGGTACGTGGCTAGCGTGTAGGTATGACTTCGATCACGATCACCCATTTCACCGATCCCGGCTGTCCGTTCGCCTGGTCGGCCGAGCCCGCCCGGTGGCGGCTGCAGTGGCTCTACGGCGACCAGCTCGAATGGCGGTTGCGGATGGTCGGGCTGACCGAACGCCCCGAGGACTACATCGACAAGGGGTTCACCCCCGAGCGCCAGTCGTCCTCCTTTGCGCGGCTGGGGGATGCCCACGGGATGCCGATGGACACGTCGCTGCGCCCGCGGATGGCGGCCACGATGCCGGCCTGCCGCGCCGTCGTGGCGGTCCGCCGGCACGCGCCCGAGCAGGAGGCGGCGATGCTGCGCTCGCTCCGGGTGCTGCACTTCTCCGGAGAGCTGCTCGACGATCCCGCGACCCTCGCCGCGGCCGCACAGCGCACCCGGCTTGATCCGACCGATCTCGAGAACTGGCTGGCCGAGCCGGAGACCGAGGCCGTGCTGGCCGAGGATCTCGCTCAGGCACGCACGCCCACCCCGGCAGCCCTGGCGCTCTCCCACAAGCTGGCATCGACCGGCGACGGCGGCTATCGCTATACGTGCCCGTCCTACGAGCTGGTCCGCCACTCCGACGGCGCCTCCCTGAGCGCGCCGGGCTTTCAGCCGACGCTCACCTACGAGGTGGCGATCGCCAACCTCGCCCCCGAGCTGACCCGCCGCGACGACCCGGAGAGCGTCGCCGCGGTCCTGGAGTGGGCCGGCGAGCCGCTCGCCACCGCCGAGGTCGCCGCCGTCTGCGGGATCGAGCTCACCGAGGCGCGCGAGCAGCTCGGGCACGTGGCCGCCGAGGAGCACATCGGCTCCGACGGCCTGTGGGCGCTCGAGCCGGTCATCGCATGAGCGCCTCTCTGCAACATCACCCGGTCGGGATCACGTGGCATGAGTCAAACGCGATGGCCCGCGCCGCCCATGCCGTGCGCGACGGCGAGAAGGTCTGGCTGATCGATCCGTTCGAGGACCCTGCGGCGCTCGACGCGGCGGCCGCGCTCGGTCAGCCGGCCGGCGTCATCCAACTGCTCGACCGCCACCAGCGTGACGGCGAGGCGATCGCCAACCGCCTCGGGGTGCCGCTGATGCGGCTGCCGAAGGCGCTGCCCGGAACGCCGTTCGAGGTCGTCTCCGTCGTGGCGCGCCCGTGGTGGCGGGAGGTCGCCCTCTGGTGGCCGGCCCAACGCACTCTGATCGTCGCCGAGGCGATCGGGACCGGACCGCTGTTCGGCCTCGGTCGCCGCGCGGGCGTGCACCCGATGCTGCGAGCCGTCCCGCCCCGGTCTTCACTGGGCCACTACAGCCCCGACCGGCTGCTCGTCGGGCACGGGCCGGCGCTCGACGCCGACGCCGCGCCCGCGCTGGCGCAGGCCCTGTCCTCGTCTCGCTCGGACATCCCGAAGCTGCTGGCGACATTGCCGTCGGTGATCCGCGGCCGCTAGGCGGCCTCCGTCGTCTGCACGATCGTCTCGATGATCTGCGGCCACAGCGGGCGGGGCAGGTCGTGGGCCATCCCGTCGAGCACGAGCAGCCGGGCGTCATCGATCGCCTTGGCGGTCGCACGCCCACCGGATACGCGGATCAGCGGGTCGTCGGCGCCGTGGATGACGGCCGCCGGCAGGCGGAGCCGGCCGAGGGCGGCGGTGCGGTCCGGTGCGGTCTGGATCGCCGCCAGCTGCCGCGGCGTCCCGCTGCGGTCATGGCCCCGCTCGTAGCAGCGCTCGGCCAGCCCCCGCAGGCGCTCGGTCTCTGAGGGATAACGCTTGGAGCCGATCGCGCGCAGGGTGGCCACCATGTCGGACACGTAGCCCTCCCGATCGGGGCGCGGCCGGCGCAGCAGCAGCGGGATCATCCCCGGACGGGGCAGACCGACCCGGCGGCTGCCTGTCGTCGACATGATCGAGACGAGCGAGCGGGCGCGGGACGGGTGATTGATGGCGATCAGCTGGGCGATCATCCCGCCCATCGAGGCGCCGACGATGTGCGCGGACTCGATGCCGAGCTGGTCGAGCAGCCCGACCGCGTCGGCGGCCATCTCGTCGAGCGAGTAGGTCGCCGCGCGGCGGTCACGCAACACCGTCTGGCGCAGTGTCGGCACGCCCAGGTCACGCAGGATCGTCGAACGGCCGATGTCGCGGTTGTCGAAGCGGATCACCCGCAGGCCGCGGCCGGCCAGCGTCTCGCACAGCTCGTCGTCCCACATCACCATCTGCGTGCCGAGCCCCATCACCATCAGCAGCGGCGGGTCGTCGTCGGCGCCGAATGTCTGGTAGCAGAGATCGAGCTCGCCGACCCGGGCGAACTGCTCCCCCGAGGCGACGGTCCTCAAATGTTGACCCCGGCCATGCCGGTCTCGTCGTAGCGCGCTCCTGACACCGCGGGCAGCTCGGCCTCGATCTGCGCCAGATCGTTCGAGGTCAACTCGATGTCGACGGCGGCGGCGTTCTCCTCCAGGTACGTGCGGCGCTTGGTTCCGGGGATCGGCACGATGTCCTCCCCCTGCGCCAGCACCCACGCGAGCGCCAACTGGGCCGGGGTGACGCCCTTGCGCTCGGCAATCTCGGCGACCTTGGCGGCCAGCTTGAGGTTGGCGTCGAGGTTCTCGCCGGTGAAGCGCGGTCCGTTGCGCCGGAAATCGCTCGGGTCCAGGTCATCAGGGGAGGTGAAACGACCACTCAGAAAGCCCCGCCCCAGCGGCGAGTAGGCGACGAAGCCAATGCCCAGCTCGCGGCAGGTCGGCAGGATCTCGGCCTCGGGGTCACGTGTCCACATCGAGTACTCGGTCTGCACCGCGCTGATGGGGTGAACGGCGTGGCCGCGGCGGATCGTCTCGGCCGACGCCTCGCTGAGCCCGATGTGGAGGACCTTGCCCTCCGCGACGAGCTCGGCCATCGCGCCCACCGTCTCCTCGATGTCGACGTTGGGGTCGACGCGGTGCTGGTAGTAGAGGTCGACGTGATCGGTCGCCAGGCGCTGCAGCGAGCCCTCGATCGAGCTGCGCACATGCTCGGCGGAGCCGTCGAGCGGGCCGAGCGTCGACAGGTCGCCCGCGACCGTCGTCGGCTCGATGCGACGGGCGAACTTGGTCGCGATCACATACTCGTCGCGGTGGCCCTTGACCGCGCGGCCGACCAGCTCCTCGTTGGTCATCGGTCCGTAGAGCTGCGCCGTGTCGACGAAGGTGATGCCCAGCTCCCGGGCACGCTGGATCGTGGCGATCGACTCGGCCTCGTCGGCCGTGCCGTAGAACGCCGACATCCCCATGCAACCCAGGCCGAGCGCCGAGACTTCCAGCGATCCGAGCTTGCGCGTCTTCATCTGCGCTCCGTTCATTCGTTTCAGGTCCGGCTTTCGACGATAGGACGTGCGACGATCTGAGCAATGCCGGCCTCCAAGAGCGATGCCGTCGAGCTGCCGGTGGGCGAACGCACGGTGCGCATCTCCAGCCCCGACCGCGTGTACTTCTCGGCGCGCGGCGAGACCAAGCTCGACCTGGCGCGGTACTACATCTCCGTCGGCGACGGGATCGTCCGTGCCCTGTACGAGCGGCCCTGCATGCTGCACCGCTTCCCGAAGGGCGTCGACGGCAAGAAGGTGCACCAGAAGCGCCTGCCCCAGGGCGCCCCGCCGTGGCTTCAGACGGTGCGCGTCACCTTCCCGCGGTACGGCCGCCACGCCGACGAGCTGTGCGTCACCGAGCCGGCGAGCGTGATCTGGGCGGTGCAGATGTCGACGGTCGAGTTTCATCCCTGGAACTCGCGCCGAGCCGATGTGGAGCATCCCGACGAGTGGCGAATCGACCTCGACCCCGGAGACGACTGCTCGCTCGACGCCGTGCGGCGCGTGGCCCACGTGGCCCACGAGGTGCTCGACGAGCTGGGCGCCGTCGGCTGGCCCAAGACCTCGGGCGGCTCGGGGATCCACATCTATGTGCGGATCGAGCCCGTCTATGGCTTCGGCGACGTGCGCCGCGCCGCGCTCGCGTTCGCCCGCGAGGTCGAGCGCCGGATCCCCGCCGACGCGACGACCACCTGGTGGCGCAAGGATCGCGACCCCGCCAAGGTGTTCGTCGACTACAACCAGAACGCCCGCGACCACACGATCGCCAGCGCGTACTCGGTGCGCGGCGTGCCGGAGGCGACGGTGTCGGCCCCGATCCGCTGGGATGAGCTCGATGACGTCTCCCCGCGCGAGCTGACGATCGCCAGCATGCCGGAGCGCTTCGCGGCGCTCGGCGACCTGCACGCCGGGATCGACGACGCGGTGTTCTCGCTGGCGCCGCTGCTGGAGTGGGCCGATCGCGAGGAGCTCGAGGATCCGGGTGAGCCACCGGCGCAAGACGGGTAGCCCCGCCGGAGAGCGATGCCCGAGGCCCTGCTGATCATCGACGTCCAGAACGACTTCCTTCCCGGGGGCGCCCTGGCCGTGCCCGGCGGCGACGAGATCATCGACCCCATCAACGCGCTGGCCGCCGACCCGCGCTTTGCCGTGGTCATCGCCACCCGCGACTGGCACCCGCCCGATCATGCCTCGTTCACCGCTCAGGGCGGCCCGTGGCCGGCGCACTGCGTGCAGGGGACCGCCGGCGCCGAGTTGACCGACCGCCTGCAGCGCGACGTGATCGACGCCGTCATCGATACGGGCACGACGCCGGACGCCGAGGGTTACTCGGGCTTTGAGAATCCCGAGCTGCGAGAGCTGCTGCGCCTGGAACAGGTCTCGTCCGTCACGATCGTCGGCCTCGCCACCGATGTGTGCGTCAAGCACACGGCCGCGGACGCACTGCGTGAGACCCTGCGGGTGACGATCTTGAGCGACGCCATCAGGGGCATCGACACCGACGATTCGGCGCAGGCACTCCGCGCGCTGTCCGAGGCCGGCGCGCTCGTCGTCTGAGCTAGTACGACCGAACGGCCCTACTCAGCCGCCGTCGGCGGCCCAGCCTGACCAGCGCTCCACGTCGACGGCCAGCACGGCGCCCGTCGCCCGCTGCTGGGGATAGCGCTCGCGCAGCAGCTCGATGGCGCCTGCGGCCTCGGGCACCGAGCCGTCGAGCACCCTGCCCCGCCCGTCGGCGCGCACCCACCACAGTCGCTCCCAATCGTCCTCGTAGTGATCGGCGAGCAGGCTGACCGCCGGGTTCGCGGCGACGTTGGCCAGCCGCCGCAGGCTCGTCGTGCGTTTGGGCTTGGCGTCGACGGCGCTGTAGACGGTGTCGTCGCGCACGGCGAACACAACCGGCACGAGGTGCGGGCGACACTCCGCGTCGGCGGTGGCCAGGCGGGCGACCCGGGAGGCGGCGAACCGCTCCCGGGCCTCGGCCTGGTTCACGTCTCGCCGTTGAGCTGCGCGATCGCCGCCTCCCAGCGCTCGAGCGCGGCCTCGACGACGCTGCGGTTGGCCGACGGGATCCAGTGCGCGACCCGGGCGATGCCCGCCTCCTGCAGGGGCGCGAGCGCTGCGGGATCGGCGGGGACGCCCATCGCCATCACCGGAATCCCGCGATCGGCCCGGGACCGCAGCTCCGTGACCCGATCGAGCAGGTCGGGCGGGCCGTAGTTGGGAAACCAGGCGTCGCCGAACGCCAGCACGCGATCGAGCACGGTCGCGCCGTAGCCGCCGATCAGCACCGGCGGGTGCGGCCACTGGGCCGGCTTGGGCCAGGACCAGATCCGGTCGAAGTCGACATACTCGCCGTGGTAGGAGGCCTCGTCCTGCATCCAGATTGCCTTCATCGCCTCGACGCGCTCCTGCATGACCTTCATCCGGACGCGCGGGTCGGTGCCGTGGTTGGCCATCTCCTCGCGATTCCAGCCGGCACCGACCCCGAACTCGAAGCGACCGCCTGACAGATGGTCGATCGACGCGACCTCCTTGGCGGTGTTGATCGGGTCGCGCTCGATCACAAGGCAGATCCCGCTGCCGACGCGCAGCCGCGAGGTCGCCTCCGCGGCGGCCGTCAGGGCGACGAACAGGTCATAGGTGTGGATGTACTTGCGCGGCAGCTCACCGCCGCCGGGGTACCCGCTCTCGCGGCTGGCCGGGATGTGGGTGTGCTCGGCAAAGAACAGCGACTCGTGGCCGCGCTCCTCCACCAGTTGGGCGAACTCGCCGGGCTTGACGGCGTCGTGCGTGGGGAAGTATCCGATTCCGAATTCCATAGGCTGAGTCTAGGTTGGTGTCACCGGCGGTCAGCCGAGGGGCAGCGGCGGCAGCTCGCCCAACGGGAGCGGCTCGAACACGATCCGGCGGCGCGCGGGCCCGTCAATCTCTCGCACGCCGGGGACCAGCAGCGCCGCCCCGGTGACCAGGGCGCCGAGCAGCCCGGCGCCGATCAGCGTCGTGCGTACTCCGAGCGCTGCGCTCACCGGCCCGGTCAACGCAAAGGACAGCGGCAGCAGGCCGATCGAGATCAGCCAGTCCAAGCTGGAGACGCGGCCGAGCAGGACGTTCGGGACGTGGCGCTGCTTGGCGGTGGCCCACGCGATCGTCCCCGCCGTCTCGAGCCCGTTGAACGCGAAGCTGACGATCATCAGCCCCCACAGGGCGTGCGCCAGCCCGTAGCCCGCCACCGCGAGCGTCGCCGCCGTCCAGGTGGCGTAGATGAACGTCATGCTGCGGGGCGGCAGGCCGTGGCTGCCGATCGCCAGCGCGCAGATCAGAGAGCCGAACCCCCCGGCGGCAAACACGAGACCGAGCTGCCCGGCGCCGCCATGCAGTTCGTTCTTGACGACGAACGGCAACAGGACCTCGGTCGGTCCCATGAACAGCAGGTAGGCGACCGCCGCGCTGGCCAGTGTCGCCCACAGCCACGCGTGGCGGCGGACGTAGCGCATGCCCGTGGCCACCTGGCGCAGCGTCGAGCCCTCGCTGACGACCAGCGGACGAACCGTGCGTGACATCGCCAGCAGCGCGGCGGCCGAAAGGAGAAACGAGGCGGCGTCCACGGCGAATGCTCCGCCGGCCCCGAGCACCGCCACGAGGACCCCGCCCAGCGCCGGTCCGGCCAGGCGCAGGGCGACCGGACGGATCAACTGGTCAAATGAATTGGCCTGCGCGAGCAGCTCGGCGGGCAGGAGCTCGGGGACCAGCGCGTCTGACGCGGGATCGAAGAACGCCGTGGCGGCGCCGTACACGGCGCCGATCACCAGTAGGTGCCAGAGCGCCAGGCCGCCGGTCACCGACAGCACCGCCAGGGTCCCGAGCGCGCTCGCGCGCACGCAGTCGGCGACGAGCATCACCCGCCGGCGGTCGAAGCGATCGCTGACGGCGCCGCCCAGCAGCAGGCAGGTGATCGTCGGCACGGTCATCGCGATGCCCACGCTGGCCAGCGCCGACGGGGCGTTCGACACGGCGTAGACCTGCCATGCGAGCGCCACGATGAACACGCCGTCGCCGAACAGCGAGACGCACGTCCCGCCCATCAGCAGGCGAAAGTCCCGATGGCGCAGCGGCTCGAGCAGGCCCGCGCGAGCAAACCCCCCGCTGCGGTCCAGGCCCTCGTAGCTGTGCTGCATCGGCGTGTGTTAGTGCAGCCCGGCCCGGGCGGGGCGGGCCCGCATGAAGTCGATCAGCCGATCGTGTTCCATCGGCCTGGCGAAGAAGAATCCCTGCCCGATCTCGCAGCCCAGGTCGCGCAGCGTGACGGACTGCTCGGAGTGCTCGATCCCCTCGGCGACGACCTCCAGGTCGAAGGTCTCGCCAAGGCCGAGCACGGCCGTCGCCAGCCCGGAGGTCACCGGCGACGCGCCGGCGGCCAGCAGCGAGCGGTCCATTTTGAGGATGTCGATCGGGAAGCGGCTCAGGTAGCTCAGCGACGAATAGCCGGTGCCGAAGTCGTCCATCGCCAGACGCACGCCGATGTCGTGGAGCTCGCCGAGGCGTTTCACTGCCAGATCGGTGTCGGTCATCATCACCGACTCGGTGATTTCCAGTGTCAGCGCGCTGGGTTCGAGCTCCGCGTCGATGAGCGCCGTGGTCACATCGCGGATGATGTCCTTGTGAAACAGCTGCTTGACCGACAGGTTGATGCCGATCGAGGGCAGTGGTGAGTCGGTCATGTGCTCCCGCAGGATCTTGGCCTGGCGGCAGCCCTCGCGAAGCACCCAGCGGCCGATGGGGACGATCAGCCCGGTCTCCTCGGCAAACGGAATGAAGTCGTCGGGCGGGATCACCCCGCGGGTGGGGTGGTGCCAGCGCAGCAGCGCCTCGACGCCCGTGACCTCACCGTCGGCGAGCCTGACCAGCGGCTGGTAGTGCAGCTCGAACTCCTCGCGCTCCAGGGCCAGCTGGAGATCGGCCTGGAGCTGCAGGCGGGCCAGCACACGCTCGTGCATTGCGGGCTCGAAGATCCGGTACCCGCCCTTGCCGTCGCCCTTGGCGATGTACATCGCCGCGTCGGCGTTGCGGATCAGCTCGTCGGCGTCGGTGGCGGTCCCGGACTCGGCAATCGAGATACCGAGGCTGGCGCGGATCATCAACTCCTTGTGGGCCACCGTCACGGGCACGCTCAGCGACTCGAGGATCCGGTCCGCCGTCTCGGCAGCGGACTGCAGGTCGGTCACTCCCTCGAGCAGGATCGCGAACTCGTCACCGCCGAAGCGCGCTGCGGTGTCGGCCGCGCGGACGCTGGCCGAGATGCGTTGGGCGACCTCCAGGAGCACGGTATCGCCGGCGGCGTGGCCGAGGCTGTCGTTGACGGTCTTGAAGTCGTCGAGGTCGACGAAGATCACCGCCAGGACGATGTCCTCACGCCGGCTCCGCGCCACCGCGTGGCGGACTCGTTCGGAGAACAGCGCGCGGTTGGGTAGATGCGTCACCGAGTCGTGGAACGCCTGGTGAGACAGCTGCTCCTCGAACGCCTTGCGCTCGGAGACATCGCGAGCATTGAGGACGACGCCGCCCACGGCGGGATCTTCGAGCAGGTTGGTGTAGAGGATCTCGAAGTGACGCAGACTGCCGTCGCGATGGGCCAGCAGGCACTCGATCGGCTCGGGCCGGCTCCGCGCGCCGGCGGCACCCTCGCTGAGGCGCATGAGCAGGCGGCCCTGCTCGGAGGGGTGAAGCAGCGACGCGAACGGCTCGCCCGTGACCTCGGCGGGAGTGTAGCCGAGGACGACCTCGATCGAGGGGCTCTGGTAGAGCACCGTGTTGTCGGCGGAGAGGACGGTGATCAGGTCGGTGGAGTTCTGTACCAGCGAGGCGAATCGTGCCTCGCTGGCGCGGCGGTGTACCTGCTCGGACAGGTCGGCGGACTCCACCGCCAGCGCGATCTGGTGCGCCAGCGAGCGCAACGCGTACTGGGTCTCAGTGGCCGTAGCGGACTCCCCGGCGACGACCAGCAGCAGGTCGTGGCTGTCCTGAATCGGGAGGCTGACGATCACGGCCCTCCGGCACGCCGGCGAGAGCTTGAGCTGGATGCGCGCGGCACCGTCGAGCATCGCGATGCCGTCGGCGTCGGCGTCGGCGTCGCGAATCGCTCGGGATACGGTGGAATCCGCCGTCCAAACCTCGAGCTCGTCGTCGACGAGCGCCGAGACCCGGAAGCTGTCGCCCCTGATCCGGCACAGCCGAGCCTCCGTTCCGGGCCCGGCCAGCTCGTTGACGGCCTGCAGGCCGGCGGCGGCCGCTGCCTGCGGCGAGGTCGCCGCCACGAGCAAGCCTCCGGCGGCGGTCAACGCGCGCTCGCGACCCACTGACGCCTCGCGCTGGCGCACCAGTCCCCACATGCGGCCGACCACGAGCCCGAACAGGGCGATCGAGGCGGCGATGATGACGATCACGTCCGAGCCGGCGCCGGCGGGCGCCTTGATGATCTCGAGCACGGGCGCGATCAGGGTGGCGCCGGCGAGCAGGACGAGGCGGAACGGGGTGAAGCGCTGGTCGCGCCGGGGCGCCGCCTCCGACAGGGCGCCCATCGACGGATGCAGAGCGGCCGCGCCCCACAGCAGATAGAAGAAGATCCACCCGACGTCGAGCGACAGCTGGTGGTGATAGGAGCCGTCCAGGGTGACGAGGCCGTAGGCGAAATCGGTCGAGAACAGCGTGGCGATGCTGGCGATCAGCAGATAGAAGGCCGGACGCCGGCTGCCGGCGTCGACGGCGAGGCGGATCGCCGCCGCCAGCAGGATGATGTCGCCAATCGGATAGGCGATCGAGACGAGCTTGGGCAGCAGGGTCAGCGTCTGGTCATGCACATACGGCGCGATCAGCAGCACGTAGGAGAGCAGGCCGAGCCCCAGCGTCATGATCAGCGAGTCGATCAGCCCCGGCCCGTCCGCCCGCTTGTTGCGTCGGCGAACGAGGATCAGCAGTCCGGTCATGAGCACGGGATAGACGGCGATGTACATCCCGTCGCCCGGTGACGGGAACGGCACGTCGGCTCCGAACAGCTTGGGGTAGCTGTAGGTGTAGACGTCGCCCATCCAGAACAGGAGCAGTCCGGCGGCGAAGAACCACCACGCGATACTCGCCGACGGCCGGTAGATGCGGATCCCGGCCATCACCGCCAGGACTCCTGAGAGCCCCAGGCCGTTGATCACGGGGCCCGATCCCTTGAGCGGGGAGACGAATACATACAGCCCACAGATGAGCGAACCGACTGCGAGATAGATCCACCACGCGTGGCGGCGAATCGCGGCCGGGGACGGGCGAGTGATCACGGCACCCTCCGCTGTCGGCCCGCGTCCGGAACGTGGAGCTGGAAGCGCTCGGCGACGTCGGCGAGCACCGTACCCAGGTGATCGATCTCGGCGTCGGTGTTGGCGGCGGTCAGCTGCAGCCGGAAGCCGACCTCGTCGTGAGGCACGAGCGGATAGACGGCCATCGTCGCGTAGATGCCGCGGTCAAACAGCATGTCGCCGACGTCGTCGACGCTGTCGGGATCGGCGAGCGGCACCTCGATGATCGGAAAGCCCGAATGGTTGGGCGTCGCGATGCCGAGCTCGTCGAGCTGGCCGAGGACGCGGCCGCTCAGGTGGCTGAGCTTGGCCCGCAGCTGATCGCCGCGCAGCTCGTTGACGCGCAGGCCCTCCAGCACGGTCGCCAGCGAGGCCACCGGCGACGGCCCGGAATACAGATACGGCGGCGCGGCGGTCTTGAGCACCCGCTTGATCGCGGTCGGGCAGGCGATGAAGGCCAGCAGTGACGAGTAGGCCTTGGAGAACCCGCCGACGAGAATCACGTTGTCATAGCTCTCTCCCAGGTGGCGCACGATGCTGTTGCCCCGAATCCCGTAGTCGCACGGCTCGGTCTCCGAACGCTCGCCGATAACGCCGAAGCCGTGCGCGTCATCCATGTACAGCAGGACGTCGTGCTCGCGTGCGAGCGCGGCCATGCGGGCCAGGTCAGGCGCGTTACCCGTCATGCTGTTGATGCCGTCGGTGCAGATCAGCCCGGGACGGCGCCAGTCGCCGCGCAGCAGCGCCTCGAGCTCGTCGAGGTCGTTGTGAGCGAACCGGGCGATGGCCGCTCCGCGCGCCTGCGCGATCGTGGTTCCGTCGTAGATGGTCTTGTGCGCGCGCTTGTCCAGGAAGACGGTGCCCCCGCCGGCGAGCACCGGGATCACGGACATGTGGATGTGGGTGATCGTCGGCAGCACGAGGCTGTCCTCGCTCCCCAGCAGCTCCGTCAGCTTGGTCTCGATCTCCTCGTAGAGGATCGGGCTGCCCAGCAGACGCGACCAGCTCGGGTGTGTGCCCCAGCGCGCCAGGTACTCGGGGATCGCGGCGATGATCTCCTGGTCGAGATCGAGGCCGAGGTAGTTGCACGACGCGTAGTCGGTCAGCCATTGATCGCCGATGCGGATCTGACGTCCGTCGATCTCCTCGATCACGGCGTCAACCATCCGGTGGGAGTACTGCAGGCGCGCGAGGTCCCGCGTCGTCTCCATCCAGCGCTCCAGCCAGCGGTCCTCGCGGCGCTGACCCCACACATCGTGGGCCCGGACACGCGCCGCCACATCAGCGGCGCTGCGCGCCCTCAGGCTTTCCGCCGGGGTCTCACGCGAGCTATAAGTGCTCATGGGGTGGCTTATCGGCCGCCCACGACTGAACTGAAGACCGACTGGACGCTCTGGACGCTCTTGCCGGGTGGCTACAGATCAGGCCAGAGGGCGCCATCGGCGACGGCCCCCTGCTCGATCTGCTCGAGCGTCTCGTCGGTGCGCCGGTCGGCGACCATCGCCTCCAGCGCCGCCGCGATGCTGTCCGCCCACACCCGCCGCATCACGGCCGGGCGGCCGGTCTCGGGGCTGAGCTCCGTCCAGTCGAGCGCGACCCGGGGCCGAGACCCGCCGGCGACGTTGCCGTCGGGGTCGATCGCGCCCTCCAGCAGCGTGATCCGCGCATGCCAGCCGTACGGGCAGAGCTCACTCATCATCGCCCGTGATCGCGTTTCGGCGGTGGCCGCCGCCCGCAGCCGGCGGCGCGCGAGGCGCCGGCTGCGGATCGACGCGCGCGCACGCGTGACCACGAGGCGCGTCAGTGGGAGCAGCAGCGTACCGGCGCACGCACCGGCCACGATCAGCAACAGCGGCTCCAGCAGGCTGGCGGGCCCGGCACGGACCCCGTATTGCATTGCCAACTCGAGCACGGCTGGAAACTACCGCGTCGGCGACCGCGGTCAAATCAGAACGGGGTGACCAATTGTCCGCGGGGGTCGCCGACCAGCTGGCCGTCGCGGTAGATGGTCTGCCCGCGCAGGATCGTGGCGACAATCCGGGCGGTCAGCGTGCGGCCCAGGTAGGGGCTCAGCCGGTGGCGGGAGCGCAGCTCGGCCACCTCGAGCACGCGGGGGTCGTCAAGCCCGACGAGGACGACATCGCCGTCGGCGCCGACCTCCAGCGCCCCTTTGCCGGCCAGGCGGAAGCGCCGCGCCGCGGCGGACGCGAACGCGCGCGCCAACGCCGTCAGGCTGAGCCGGTCCTCGGTCAGCAGCAGCTCGAGCGTCGACTGGCAGCCGGCGATCCCACCCCAGGCCGAGAACGGATCGCCGGTGCGCTCCGCCGGGGTGGCGGGCGCATGATCGGAGACGACAAACGAGACCCGGCCGTCGCCCAGCGCCTCCCAGAGCGCGTCGGTCTCGGCCGCCGGGCGAAGCGGCGGCGCGCACTTGGCCACCGCCCCGAGGCGCTCGGCGTCGTCCTCGGTCAGGACGAGGTGATGGGCGGTCACCTCGCAGGTCACGTCGACGCCGCGGGCGGCCGCCTCGGCGACGAGCGCCGCCCCGCGGCCGGTGGACACGTGGACGATGTGCAGCGGGCAGCCGGTCACGGTGGCCAGCTCAATCGCGCGGGCGATCGCCTCCGTCTCGGCGACCGCCGGGCGCGAGTCCAGGTAGTCGCGCACGCTCCGCCGCCCGGCCGCCACGGCGCGCGCGGTGAGCTCGCGCGTGATCGTGTCGTTCTCGGCGTGGACGGCGACGGGCACGCCGAGACGGGCGACGCGCGCCATGCCCTCGTAGAGCGTAAGGTCGTCGGCCGCTGGGAAGTCGACCACCCCCGTTTCGGACATGAATGCCTTGAACGCGACCACTCCCCGCGCCACGAGCGGCTCGAGCTGCTCCACGTTGCCCGGCACGATCCCGCCCCAGAACCCGAAGTCGACCCGGCTGATCGGCGCCACCGCCGCCAGCTTGGTCTCAAACGCGGCGACGGTCGTCGTGGCCGGACAGGCGCTCAGCGGCATCTCCACGGTCGTCGTCACCCCGCCGGCGGCCAGGGATGCCGACCCGGTGGCAAAGCCCTCGGAGCTGGTGCGCGGACCGGGCTCGTTGAAATGCACATGCGGGTCGACGCCCCCGGGAAGAGCAACCAGCCCACGCGCGTCGATCCGCTCGCGCGCGGTCGCGTCGGACCGGGGCCCGACCGCAGTGATCACCCCGTCGGCGATCGCGATGTCGACCGGCTCGCCGCCCTCCGGGATCCGCGCGCCGGCGATGAGCAGATCGCAGTCGCTCACTCAGCCGGCGATGCGCCGATGCAGCGTCATGAGCTCTTGTACACGGTGTATCCGTACGGGCTCAGGAGCAGCGGGATGTGCAGGTGCTCGTCGGACGGCTCGACGCCGAGGGTGACGACCACCTCCCCGGTCGCGGTATCGAGCACGTGGGTCGTGATCTGGGTCATGAGGCCGGGCGGACAATACTTCGGCGCAGCCCGACGGGGTCCGGGGCATGGTCTATGCAAGAGTCTGCGTGGTGGCACGACCCCAGGTGAGCCGGCGCGGACTGGCGGTGGCCCGCGGCGAGGAGCCCGCCGATCTGCTGATCACCGGCGGACGCGTGTTTGCCGACGCCACGCGCGAGTTCGTGGACACGTCCCTGGCGATCGCCGACGGGATGATCGTCGGCTGGGGCGAGCGCGACTCCCGTGAAACCGTCGATGTCGGCGGCGCCGCGCTGACGCCGGGGTTCGTCGACGCCCACATGCATCTGGAGTCGACGAAGCTGTGGATCGACGAGTTCGTCTCCACCGTGCTCCCGCTCGGGACCACGGCGGTTGCCGCCGATCCCCACGAGCTGGCCAACGTGCTCGGCGTGCCGGGCGTGCTGGCGCTGATCGAGGCCGCCGCGCCGCTGCCGTTCACGTTCGCCGTCTACGCGCCGAGCTGCGTTCCGGCGTCCTCGTTCGAGTCCGCGGGCGCAACCCTCGAGGCGAGCGACATCCGCGACCTGATCCGCGACCACGGCGCGCGCGGGGTCGGCGAGGTCATGAACTTCCCGGGCGTGATCGCCGGCGACGAGGAGATGCTGGCGCGGATCGCCGCGGCCGGCGGATTGCGCGTCGACGGTCACAGCCCGGGCGTGTCCGGGCGGGCGCTCGATGCCTACCTCGCCGCCGGGGCGGAGTCCGATCATGAGGCGACGCGGCTCGAGGAGGCGGAGGAGAAACGCCGCAAGGGCATGTGGGTGTTCCTGCGCCAGGGATCGGCCAGCCAGAACCTCGTCGACCTGGCGCCGGCGATCGTCGCCCACGGCACCGACGGGGCGGCCTTCTGCACCGATGACCGCGAACCCGACACGCTCCTGAAACTCGGCCACGTCAACGACTGCGTGCGCATCGCAGTCGTCGCCGGGATCTCGGAGATCGAGGCGATCCTGCTGGCCAGCACCAACCCGGCGCGCTACCACGGCTTCACCCATCTCGGCAGCCTCGGTCCCGGCCACCAGGCCGACGTCCTGGCCTTCGGCGCGCTCGGACCGTGGGTGCCGGACCACGTCTGGCGCGCCGGCGCGCTCGTGGCGCGCGGCGGGGAGATCGAGTCCGGAGCGGTCCCGGCCGTGCCGGTCCCGGAGCTGCTGCGCGACACGGTCAACGTCGGACACCTGCCGGCCGCCGAGGACCTCGTGCTCGAGCTGGCGCCGGGGACGCGGGTGCGCGCGGTCGGCGTGGAGAGCCACAGCCTGACGACGCTCGCACGCGAGGTTGTGATCGGCGACGACGACGTCACGCACGCCGCGGTCGTCGAGCGCCACCACGCCACGGGCCGCATCGGCCGTGGCTATGCCAGCGGCTTCGGCCTGCGGCGCGGCGCGATCGCGTCCACGGTGGCCCACGACGCGCACAACATCGTCTGCATCGGCGCGTCGGGCGCCGACATGGCGCTCGCCGTCGCCCGCCTGGTGCAACTGGGCGGCGGGCAGGTGGCCGTGCTCGACGGGCAGGTGGCGGCGGAGGTCGCGCTGCCGCTGGCCGGGCTGATGAGCGACATGCCCGCCGGCGAGGTGGCGTCGGCGCTCGACGCCCTCGGGGCGGTGGCCGCGCGCCGGCTCGGAGCGACAGTGCGAGAGCCCTTCATGCAGCTATCGTTCATTGCGTTGTCGGTCATCCCTCAGATGCGTCTGACCGACGGCGGTCTCTTTGACGTAGATCAGTTCGCGTATGTCCCGGTCCAGGTCGGCTGAGATGGCTGAGCTCGCCCGCGCCCCCGGCGGTTCGGTCACCGACGAGCCGGCGTTCGAGCAGCGCGGCATCGACTACATCCCGGTGTCCGATCGCCGGGGCACGCCCATGGACCTGTTCTGGATGTGGGCGGGAGCGCTCTTCAACGTCGAGTACGTCGTCTACGGCGCCCTGATCATCTCGTTCGGCCTGTCGTTCTGGCAGGCCGCGCTCGTGATCGTCATCGGCAACCTGTCCTACCTGGTGGCCGGCGTCGGCAGCCTGCCGGGCCCGGCCGCGGGGACATCGGTGTTCGCCATCAGCCGCGCGCCGTTCGGGCCGCGCGGGGCGAAGCTCGTCGCCGTGTTCAACTGGATGACCCAGGTGGGCTATGAGACCGAGGGCCTGGCGCTCGTCGTGCTGGCGGCGCTGGCCCTGTTCGCCAAGGCGGGTGTCGGCGGCTCGACCGGGATGAAGATCGCGCTGATCGTGGCTGCCGCGGCGGTGCAGCTCGTGCTGCCGCTGTTCGGCCACCGGGCGATGCTCCGGGTACTGCGGATGCTGGTGCCGCCGTTCGTCGTGCTGTTCATCCTGCTGGCGATCTTCGCGCTGCCCAAGGCCCGGCTCGGCGCTGGCTCAGGCGCCAACTGGGAGACGATGATGGGCGCCCTGGCGCTGATCCTGTCCGCCGGCGGCTATGGCTGGGTGATGAACGCGTCGGATTTCTCCCGGTACCTGCCGCCGCAGGCCAGCCACCGGCGGATCGTGTTCTCGGTGGCACTGGGCGGCTACATCCCCTCGACGCTGCTCTCGTTGCTCGGCGCGGCCGTAGCCACGGCGGTGGCGACGGCCTCGGATCCGATCTCCGGGCTCCCCCACGCCTTCCACGGCTGGTTTCTCATCCCGTACCTCATCTTCGTGATCGTCCAGCTGTTCGCGATCAACAGCGTCGATCTCTACTCGTCGGGCCTGACCCTGCAGGCGCTGATCCCGAGGATCAAGCGCTGGCAGTGCGTGCTGCTCGACACGATCGTCGCCGGTGCCCTCACCGCCGTGGCGATCTTCTCCTCGGGCTTCTACTCGTTCCTCACGGACTTCCTGCTGTTCATGATCATCTGGATCGCGCCGTGGGTGGCGATCTTCCTCACCGACTGGTTCATGCGCCGGGGGCGGTATGACTCGCGGTCGCTGCTCACCGGGCGCGCCGGGATCTACTGGCGCAACGAGGGCGTCCACATCCCGGGCGTCGTCGCCCAGGTGGTGGGGATGCTGGCCGCCGCCTCGTGGCTGGACACGACCGTCTGGCAGGGGCCGCTCTCCAAGGCCACCGACGCGGCCGACTTCAGCGTGTTCATGGGCGCGATCTTCGGCGCCGGCGTGTACTACGCGCTGGCGCGCCGGTCGGTTCCGCGTGAAGCCGCCGAAACCGTCGAGGTCGTCGAAGTCACCGCATCCGCGTGAGCACGCCGGAAATGACCATGCGGCCGCCGGAGCATGGGCGATCTGGACGTTCTCAGGCCGGCGAGACGCGGCCACCGTGCCAGCCCGTGCACGTTCTTGCGCGTTTGTCCGCGATAAGGAACACTTACGCGCATGACGAACATCGTGCTGATCGGCGCCGGCAGCGTTGAATTCACCCAGATCATGCTGTCTGACCTCGTCGAGTTCCCCGAGCTGGTCGATTCGACGATCACGCTGCACGACATCGACGCCGAGCGCCTCGACACCGCCGAGCGGATGGCCCATCTGATCAACGACACCGCCAGAGCCGACCTGCGCATCCGCGCCACGCTCGATCGCCGGGCCGCGCTCGACGGCGCCGACTTCGTCGTCAACGAGATCCAGGTCGGCGGGCTCGAGGCCACGCTGCGAGACTTCGAGATCCCCAAGGCGCACGGGCTGCGCCAGACGATCGCCGACACGATCGGCGTCGGCGGGATCTTCCGCGGTCTGCGCACGATCCCGGTGCTGGTGGCGATCGCGCAGGAGATGACCGAGCTGTGCCCGGACGCGATGCTGCTCAACTACGCCAACCCGATGGCGATGCTGCCGTGGGCCGTGTGGGAGTCGACGGGGCTTGAGCGCGCGATCGGCCTGTGCCACTCGGTGCAGAACACCCACGAGCAGCTGGCCGCCCTCGTCGGTGTGCCCGTCGACGAGATCGACTACCTCACCGCCGGTCTCAACCACCAGGCGTTCGTGCTGCGCTTCGAGCGCAATGGAGAGAACCTGTACCCGCTGCTCGACGCCGCGATCGCGGCCGATCCCGAGGACCTGGGGCGCCGGGTGCGGATCGAGATCTACCGCCGCTTCGGCTTCTTTGTGACCGAGTCCAGCGAGCACTCGGCCGAGTACGTGCCGTGGTTCATGTCCCACGACGATCAGATTAAGCGCTACCGGATCCCCGTCGACGAATACATCCGCCGCTCGCTCGAGAACCTCGAGGAGTACGAGGACATCCGCCGCCGGCTGGCGACCGGCGAGCCGATCGCGTTTGAGCCCGAGGGCGAGCTCGCCCCGCGATACATCCACTCGCTCGTCACCGGCCAGCGCCGGGTCGAGTACGGCAACGTTCGCAACGACGGGCTGATCGACGCCCTCCCCCCCGGGTGCTGCGTCGAGGTTCCCTGCGTCGTCGACGGCGACGGCGTGCACCCGACGGCGATCGGCGCCCTGCCGCCGCAGTGCGCGGCGCTGAACCGGACGTTCGTCAACGTCGCCGAGCTGACGATGCGCGCCGCCCTGGAGGAGAGCCGCGAGCACGTCTACCAGGCGGTGATGCTCGACCCCAACGCCGGGGCGACGCTGACGATCGACTCGATGACGACGATGGTCGACGAGCTGATCGACGCCCACGGCGACCTGCTGCCGGCGGGGATCCGCGCCCCCCGGCGGCGCTAAACCGTCGTCACGACGAGCCCGCCATCGCGCAACGCGGCGAGCGCGGCGCGGTCGGCGCCCGTGTCGGTGATCAGCTCGTCGACCTCGGACAGCGGGCAGATCCGCGCGAACGCCACCCGGTCGATCTTGGAGCTGTCGGCGACGACGGTCACGTGGCGCGCCCGCTGCAGCAGCGCTCGATTGGTGCCGGCCTCGATCTCGTGATGGGTGGTCAGCCCGGCGTCGGGGGAGATCCCGTCGACGGCGAGGAACACCATGTCGAGGTTGAGGCCCTCGAGGCTGGCCTCGGCGATCGGTCCGACCAGTTCATAGGACTCGGGACGGGCGACGCCGCCGGTGACGACCAGCTTCAAATTCGGGCGGACGGCCAGCTCGGAGGCGATGTTCAACGCGTTGGTGACGACCGTCAGGCGACGGCGATCGACGAGCACGCGCGCCACCTCCGTGGTCGTCGTGCCTCCGGTGAGGCCGATCGCCCAGCCGTCGGCGACCCGGCTGGCCGCCTCACGCGCGATGCGCAGCTTCTGCTGATGCTGGCGCGCGCTCTTGTAACGCAGCGGGAGCTCGTAGACGACGCCCTGCGGGACCGCCCCCCGTGCGTGCGGCCGAGCAGCCGCTGGTCCTCGAGCAGGCGCAGGTCACGACGCACGGTGGCGGCGGACACGTCGAGCTCGGTCGCGATGTCGGCCACGCTGACGCTGCCGTCAGCCGACAGCCGCTCGAGGATCGCGCCCATCCGCTCTGCCCTCTGCATCGACGCGAGTCTACGATGGTCGGCGGCCAAATGGACAGGGCTAGGCCATATGGATGTTGAACTGTGCACGCTTGACCCATATATTGCGCAGAAGTGAACGTCACGCTGCGCGAGATCGAGAGTCAGCCGGCCGCCTGGAAGTGCGCCGCGGATCTCGCCGCACAGGTCGGCTCCCAGCTCCCGTCACCCGGCGAGCGCATCGCCGTGATCGGCTGCGGCACGTCGTTCTACGTCGCCCACGCCGCCGCCGTCGCCCGTGAGAGCGCCGGCGCCGGCGAGAGCGACGCGTTCGCCGCCTCGGAGATGCCGACCGGGCGCCGCTATGACTCGGTCCTGGCGATCTCGCGCTCCGGGACGACGACCGAGGTCGTGCGCACGCTGATGGCCTTGCCCGCGCAGGTGCCGTCTCTGGCCCTCTCCGCCGTCCCCGACTCGCCGGTGGTGCGCAGCGCGCGCGACGCCGTGCTGATGGGGTTCGCCGACGAGGAGTCGATCGTCCAGACCCGGTTTGCGACGAGCGCGCTCGCCCTGCTGCGGGCTCACATCGGCGAGGACCTGGCACCGGCGATCGCCGCTGCCGAACGCTGCCTCGCCGAGCCGCTGCCCGTCGACCCGGCCGAGTTCGAGCACTTCGTCTTCCTCGGTGGGGGCTGGACGGTCGGCCTCGCCTGCGAGGCGGCGCTGAAGTTTCGCGAGGCCGCCGGGGCGTGGACCGAGGCTTATCCGGCGATGGAATACCGCCACGGGCCGATCAGCGTCGCCGGATCGGGCTCGCTCGTGTGGTTCCTCGGCACCGCCCCCGCCGGGCTCGTCGCCGACATCGAGCGCACCGGCGCGACCGTGCTTGACGGGACGATCGATCCGATGGCCGAGTTGGTCCAGATCCAGCGCGCGGCGGTCGCGCTGGCGCAGGCGCGCGGCCTTGACCCCGACCAGCCCCAGCACCTGACGCGGTCCGTCGTGCTGCCATGAATGACGGAGGAATCCATGAAACGTGCATGCCTGTTCGTCGTCCTCGCCGGTGCACTCCTCGCGGCCGGCTGCGGGGGCTCGAGCAGCGGCGGGTCGAGCTCGAAGTCCGGCGCGACCAAGAGCGGTCACGTGAACATCACCGTGTGGGAGGGCTATACGCAGGGCGAGTCGGTGGCGATCAAGAAGTTGGCGGCTCAGTTCAACGCCTCGCACCCCAACATCACCGTCACCCCGCAGTTCTACGGCAACAACGACTACGCGCTGCAGAAGGTGCTGGCCGCGATCGCCGGTGGCAAGCCGCCGGACATCTCCTATCTGTACGGATCCAATGCGGCCAACATCGCCTCGAGCCCCGGCCTGGTGCCGTTCAACAAGTACCTGTCCGATCCGTCGTTCGGCTGGAACCACTTCTACAAGGTCGAGCGCGAGGTGGCGACCGTCAAAGGCAAGGTCGTGGGCATCCCGGCCCTCGTCGACAACCTCGCCCTCGTCTACAACAAGAAGCTGTTCGCCCAGGCGGGGATCTCCCCGCCCACGGCCAACTGGACGTGGAGCGACTTCGAGAACGCCTCGCTGAAGCTGACCGACCCGGGCAAGAAGCAGTTCGGCTGGGCCTACGTCAACGACGCCAGCGAGGACACGGTCTGGCGCTTCTGGGCGATGCTCTGGCAGGCGGGCGGAACGATTCTCAGCCCTGACGGCAAGCAGGCGGCCTTCAACTCGGCGGCGGGCGTCAAGGCGCTGACGCTCTTGCAGCAGCTCGTCGCGCACAAGGCGATCTATCTCGACAACGGCTCAGACAATTACCTTCCGGTGTTCACCGCCGGTCACATCGGGATGCTGTGGACCGGGCCATGGGACCTGCAGCAGATCGCCGCCTCCAAGGTCAGCTACGGCGAGCAGATCCTGCCCGCGGCGGCCAACCACCAGACGATTTCGGGCCCCGACAACTGGACGATGTTCAACAACGGCTCGGCTCGGGTGGCGGCCTCGTTTGAGTTCCTCAAGTGGCTCACGTCGCCCAAGATCGACCTTCAGTGGTGCCTGATGACCGGCGACCTGCCGATCCGCGACGACGTGTCGACCCTGCCCGGCTACAAGCAGTTCGCGCGCAAATACCCGGGCGTCGCGCTGTGGGTCGAGAACCTGAACAACGCGACCCAGGCCCGGCCGGTCCTCACCACCTATCCCAAGATCTCCACCGTCGTCGGACAGGCCGTGCAGTCGGTCCTGCTCGGCAAGGCCCAACCCCAGCAGGCGCTCACCCAAGCCTCCCAGCAGGTCGACGGCATCCTGAGCGCGCCCAGCTGATGAAGCACCGCCATCGCCCGTCGGCGTTCAAGCGGCTGATCGGCTCAGAGCACTTCGCCGGCTGGGCGTTCGTGGCCCCGGCGGTGATCCTGATCGCGATCTTCTTCCTGATTCCGATCGGCTGGTCACTGCTGATCTCGCTGCAGGCCAACAACCTGATCGCCCCGTCGCATTACGTCGGGTTGGCCAACTACAAGGCGCTAACCAAGGATGCGGCGTTCCGCTCGGCGATCGGCCACACCCTGCTCTACACCGTCATCTTCGTGCCCGTGTCGGTGGCCGCCGCGCTCGCGCTGGCGGTGGCGCTGAACCGCAAGATCCGTGGGATCCGGTTCTACCGGCTGGCCGTGTTCGTGCCGCTCGTGACCTCGACGGTGGCCACCGGACTCGTCTTTTTGTGGCTGCTGGACCCGACCTTCGGATTTGTCAACTACCTCCTGCATGCCGTCGGGCTGCCCCAGCAGCAGTTCCTTCAGGATCCCAACGAGGCGCTCTACTGCATCGTCGCGATGACGATCTGGGGCTGGCTGGGGTTCGATGTGATCGTCTACCTGGCAGCGCTGCAGGGGGTTCCCGAGGAGCTGCTCGAGGCGGCCGAGATCGACGGGGCCAGCACGTGGAGCCGGTTTCGCAGCATTGTCGTGCCGCTGCTCGGCCCGGCCACCCTGTTTCTCGTCGTGTGGTCCACGATCAACGCGCTGCAGCTCTTCGACGAGATCTACGTGACCACCCGCGGCGGGCCGCTCGGGTCCACGACGGTGATCGTCTACTACCTGTACCAGCAGGCGTTCCAGTTCTTCAACGGCGGCTACGGGGCGGCGATCGCCTACGTCCTGTTCCTGGCGATCCTCGTCGTGACCCTCGTCCAGCTGTGGGTCGGGCGTCGGCGCGTCTACTACACCTCGTGAGGAACCGGCCATCGCCACCACCCCGATAGCCGACCGCTTCATGGTCCTCGACGCCCCGCCGGAGCGGGGCCGGCGCCTGCCCTTCAGCCCCTGGCATCTCGTGCTGGCACCGGTGGCGGCGATCATGCTCGTCCCGCTCATCTGGATGGCCGTGCTGTCGCTGGAAACGAAGACCGAGGCCTCGAGCTTTCCCCCCGTCTTCCTCCCCTCCGGCCTGCACTTCAGCAATTACTCTTCGGCCTGGCACGCGGTGCCCTTCGGGGACTTCTTTCTCAACAGCGCCGTCTACTCGCTGGCCACCGTCGCCGGCAACCTGCTGTTCTGCAGCCTCGCCGCGTACGCGTTCGCGCGGATCCGCTTCTTCGGGCGAAACGTGCTGTTCGTCGTGCTCCTGGCGACGCTCATGGTCCCGTTCCAGGTCCTTCTGATCCCCACGTTTTTGATCGTCAAGAAGCTCGGGATGGTCGACAGCGTCGGTGGGTTGATCGTGCCCAACCTGTGCAGCGCGTTCGGGATCTTCATGCTGCGTCAGTTCTTTCGCACGCTCCCGATCGAACTCGAGGAGGCCGCCCGTCTGGACGGGACCTCGCGCCTGGGGATCCTCTTCAAGATCGTGCTCCCGCTCTCGCTGCCGGCGCTCGCCACGCTGGCGATCATCCAATTCATGTGGTCGTGGAACGACTTTCTTTGGCCGCTGATCATCATCAACACCGCCACGCACGCCCCGCTGCAGCTGGGGCTCTCCACGCTCCAGGGCGCGCACAACACCGAGTGGAACCTGCTGATGGCCGGTACGGTCATGAGCCAGATCCCGATGCTCGCCGTGTTTCTGCTCGCCCAGCGGTGGTTCATCCGATCGATCGCGTTCACGGGCATCAAGTGAGCTGACATGCCCCGCGTCTGCCTCGAACAGATCAGCAAGTCGTTCACCGGCGGGACCGTCGCCGTCGACGAGCTGTCGCTGGAGATCGCCGACGGCGAGTTCATGATCCTCGTCGGCTCTTCGGGCTGCGGCAAGACGACCGCGTTGCGCATGGTCGCCGGCCTGGAGAAGCCCACGTCGGGTGCGATCCGCATCGGCGACCGCGTCGTCAACGACGTCTCGGCGCGCGACCGCGACATCGCGATGGTGTTTCAGAACTACGCGCTCTATCCCCACATGACGGTGGCGCGCAACCTCGCCTATCCCCTGCGCCAGCGGCGGATGCCCCGGCGCGAGATCGATCGCCGCGTGCGAGAGGTCGCCGAGATGCTGAGCCTCGACGAGCTGCTCAAGCGCCGGCCCGCGCAGCTCTCCGGCGGCCAGCGCCAGCGGGTGGCGATGGGCCGGGCGCTCGTCCGCGAGCCCGAGGTCTTCCTGCTCGACGAGCCGCTCTCCAATCTCGACGCCAAGCTGCGCGTGCAGATGCGCGCCGAGCTCAAGCGGCTACACGGCCGGCTGGGCATCACCACCATCTACGTGACCCACGACCAGGTGGAGGCGATGACGCTCGGCGACCGGCTCGCCGTGATCTCCGACGGCAAGCTGCAGCAGCTCGGAGCCCCGCAGGAGGTCTACGACCATCCCGCCAACGTGTTCGTGGCCGGCTTCATCGGCAGCCCGCCGATGAACCTCCTGCGGGGGCGGGCCACCGACGGCCGCGTGGCGGCCGGCGACTTCGTCGTCGACCGGCCCGGCCTGCGCGACGGCGAGCTGATCGTCGGCGTCCGCCCCGAGGCGCTCGGCCCGGCCGACGGCGCCGGGCCGTCGCTGGATTTCGATGTGGCGGTCGTCGAGCCGCTCGGCGACGAGCTGATCGTGCATGGCTCGGTGGCCGCCGACATCGCGATCTCGCCGGAGGCCGGCGAAGCGGCGCTGTTGACCCGCGGGACCGCGCGGACCGAGGTCCTGGCTCGCCTGCACCCGCGTGACCGGCCCGCCGAGGGGACGACGATCCGGCTCGGCGTCGATCCGGCCGACGTCCACGTCTTCGACTCCGACACCGGCCTGGCCATCGACGATCGCCGGCTGTAGACCCCGAGGAGGTTGGCATCATGACCACTCGGCAGAAGCGACTTCTTGCGGCGATCATCGCGCCGGTTCAGGTGTCCTCGGCCGTGCTCGCCTGGCGCGACATGGCCCGGCGTAGCGACGAACAGATACGGGGCAACAGGAAGTTCTGGCGGGTATTCGTCTTGCTGAACCCCGGCAACTCACTGATCTACTGGCTGCTGGCACGACGCTGATCCCCCGCGGGGACGCGTCCAGCAGGCGGGCGCGGCCTGCGAATGTCACGCTTGAGGGCGATACGCGCAACTAGGTGCATATGAAGATGGCAGCCAGCGTCGGGCTTGCGGCGCTTGGAGGGTCGGCGCGGGCGCAACACGCCGATCCGGGGAACCGCCGGCCCTCGGCGCTGGAAGAGCTCGAGGAGGTCTACCGCGCCAATGTCGGTCCGGTGTCGGCCTACTTCGCGCGGCGGTGCCTGGAACCGCAGACCGTCGCTGACCTCACGTCGGAGACGTTCCTGCGCGCCGCTGCCGGCTTCGCGCGCTTTGATCCGTGTCGCGGGTCGCCACGGGCGTGGTTGTTCGGGATCGCTTCACGGGTGTTCGCCGGCCACTGCGCCGCGCACGCCGACGGGGTCGCGATGGCCGTGCGGCTCGCCGCCGACCGGCCGCTGCCGGCTGACGAGATCGAGGATCTCGCCGGCCGGATCGATGACCAGCGCGAGGGCCGTGAGCTGCTCGCGCGCTGCGCCCGGCTATCGGACGCCGAGCGGACGGCGATCGAGCTCGTCGACGTCGCCGACTTGACCCCCAAGGAGGCCGCGAACGCCCTCGGGGTGTCCGCCGTCGTGTTCCGCAAGCGGCTCTCGCGAGCGCGCTACCGATTGAGAAAGGAGCCTGGCAGCGATGACTAAATTCGAGGACAACCTGTGGCGCGAAGTCGAGGGCAAGTACGGCCCGGAGCTGTCTGACGCGGCCGGCCCGCTGCATCCGCGTTCGCGCCTACGCGGCCCCGTGATCGCCGGCACCAGCCTCGGCATCGTCGGCGCGGGCGTGGCGGTGGTGATCGTCCTCACCGCGGCGAGCTCCTCGGCGGCATTCGCGGTCACCTCCCACCGGGACGGGACCGTGTCGGTGGTGATCCGCCGGATCGAGGGGATCCGGGGCGCCAACCGACGGCTGGCCCAGCTCGGCATCCGCGCACGCGCCGTGCAGGTCGCCGACGGCTGCTCGGTGCCGGCAGCGCGAGCGCTCGCCGGCGTCACCGTCATGAGCCTGGCGCGGGATCGTCACAAGAACTGGGTCAGCGCGGCCCCCGGCGCCATGAACGACAGGATCCGGCCCGCTCAGATCCCGACCGGTCGAACCCTCGTCATCCCGGCGATACGCACCGGGGCGCTGGTGCAACTCGTCCGCGGCCGGGCGGTGCGTGGCGCGGTCCCCGCCTGTCTGCCGCCCGCCGTCCAGATTCAGACCAGCCCTACTGGCGGCCTCAAAATCGTGGCCTGCCGCCGCGGTATCGTGCAGCGCCCCGGTCCTGACGCTTCCGGCCAGGCAACGAACGCGACGTCAACCAACGCGGCGCCGCCCCCGGCCACCGTGACCCAGATCGCAGCCCCGTCTGCGACCACGCCGGAAGCGGGCACGAACACCGGCGCAACCACCACCACCGATTCCGGTGCCGCGACCAACCCAGGGTCAACGACCGACTCCATGACCACACCGGGTTCACCCCCCGCTGGGTCGTCCACCATCAAGCTGCCGCCCGGGCTGCTGCGGGCCTGCCGTCTCGCGGCCCAGGCAACCCCGATGAGCGGCCACTAGCCGCCGACCGCGGCGAGGGCCTCCTCGAGCGTCGGCTGGGCGGTCGTGCCGCCGGCGGCCCGGGTGGAGAGCCCGCCGCAGGCACAGCCGATCGCCAGCGCGCGCTCGATGCTCTCGCCCCGCAGCACGCCCGCCAGCAGGCCGGCGTCGAACGAGTCACCGGCGCCGACCGTGTCGACGGGAACGACGTCGAGGGGCGGGGCGACGCGGATCGGCTCCGAACCGCGCGCCGCGGCCAGCGCCCCCTCGGCTCCGAGCTTGACGACAACCAGCCCGGCCGTCCGCGCGAGCGCCTCGGCGGCCGCGGCCGGATCAGGCAGGCGGGCGATGCGCTGCGCCTCCTCGGCGTTGGGCAGGAACACGTCGGTGGCCGCGAGCGCCTCGGTCAGGCCCCCGGCCCACAGCTCCGCTGGATCCCAGTTGGGATCCAGCGACGTCGTGCCCCCGCCGGCGTGGACGCCGGCAAAGATCCGCCCGAGCTCCGGAGCGAGCTCGGTCTGCAGAAAGAACGAGGCGGCGTGCACGTGACGGGCTCGCTGCACCAGTTCGCTCCCCACGAGCGCGCCGGTGAGCGCGGCGGCCGTCCCCGGGAACGTGAGGATCGCGCGGTCCTGCGGCCGGGCGAGGATCACGGTCAGCCCGGTCGCTGCGCCGGGCGCGACGACGACACCGCTGACGTCGACCCCGCGGGCGACCAGCGAGTCGGTCATGAAGCGGCCGAACAGGTCGTCGCCGACCACGCCGGCGACGGCGGTCCGCAGCCCCAGCCGGGCCGCGCCGCAGGCCATGATCGCGCCCGATCCACCGATCGTCAGGGCGGCGCCGTCGAGCAGCTGCTCGACCTGGCCGAACGCCGGCGTCAGGTCCTCGCCGGTCAGGACAAGATCGGGATTGACATCGCCGAGGACGAGCAGGTCGAGCTCGGCGGGGTCGCCGGTCGCGGGTCCGATGGAGGGGCTCATCGTCGGCGTGAGCGCGCGTCTAGCCGCGCCCGACCTCGGCCTCGGCGGCCAGCTCGCGGGCGCGGTCGGCGTCAAAGCGCGCCGCGCCGGGCGACTCGGCGTTGGCGGCTGCTGCGCCGAGCGCGATCCGCAGGGCCTCCGGCCAGGAACCCGCGCGGTCGAGGCCGACGAGCAACCCGCCCAAGAACGTGTCGCCGCTGCCGACCGGATAGCGGCCGCGGGCGGCGAGCTTTCCCCGCCAGACGGTGGCGTCGGGATCGACCAGCATCGCCCCGTCCTCACCGAGGGTGATCGCAACGGCGTGGCCGTCGCCGCCGGCCAGCGCGCGGATCTGCTGCAGCGCGGCCCGAGCGTCAGCCTCACCGGCGAGGGGGCGGTCCAGGAGCTCGGCCGCCTCGTGCACGTTGATCTTGACGAGATCGGGTCCCGCCTGCACCACGCGCCCCAGCGCCTCGCCGCGGGTGTCGACAGCGACCGGAACCCCGAGCTCGCGGGCGGCGGCGATCAGGTTGGCGTAACCGTCGGCGGGCGCGCCCGGGGGCATCGAGCCGGCGAGGGCCAGCCACGTCGCCTGGTGGAGCAGCTTGCCGAGGAGCGTCTCGACGTTCTCCCACTCGTGGGGGTGGATCTCGGCCCCGTTCTCGTAAAACTCGGTTAGTCCGCCGGTGCGGCGGTCGGCCACCGAGAGGCTGGAGCGGGTCTCGCCATGGCCCCACGCGAAATGGGCCTGCACGCCCTCGGCGGCGAGCGTCTCGGCGATCCAGCGCCCGGTGTGGCCGGCGAGCAGGCCGGTGACGAGCGTCGGCGCCCCGAGCGCGGCCGACACCTGGGCCACGTGGATTCCCTTACCCCCGGGCAGCTGAACGAAATGCTCGGGGCGATGGATCTCGCCCGGAGCGAGGCAGTCGACTTCGAACAGCTTGTCGATCGAGGGGTTGCCGGCAAGGCAGAGAATCACGCGACCACTGTAAGACCGCGGCGAGACTGACTGCAGTTTTCGCTGTTGCTTCGGCGGTTGCGACGGTGGGCTTACATGGCGCAGCGAGGCTGCGCGGCATGTCAACGACCTCCGGCCTGCTTCGGCCCTCCCCACCTGCCGTTCGCGACGCCCGCCGCCATCTGACCTGGAGCTGGTCGCGCCTCGCCCTTCCCACACTGCTGGCCGTGACCGCCCTGGCGTACCTCTGGGATCTCAGCTCCTCCGGCTACGCGAACAGCTTCTACGCGGCGGCCGTTCAGGCGGGGACCAAGAGCTGGAAGGCGTTCTTCTTCGGCTCGATCGACTCCTCGAGCTTCATCACCGTCGACAAGCCGCCGGCGTCGCTATGGGTGATGGCGCTCTCCGGGCGGATCTTCGGCTTCTCGAGCGCGAGCATGCTGATCCCGCAGGCGCTCGAGGGCGTGGCGGCCGTGGGGCTGCTGTTCTGCGGCGTCCGGCGGTGGTTCGGGACGGGCGCGGGGTTCGCGGCCGGGGCGCTGATGGCGGTCACGCCGGTGGCGGCGCTGATGTTTCGCTTCAACAACCCCGACGCGTTGCTCGTGCTGCTGATGGTTGCGGGGGGGTACTGCCTGGTGCGCGCTCTGGAGGGCGGCGCGACCCGCTGGGTGGTGGCCGCCGGCACGATGATCGGCTTCGCGTTCTTGGCGAAGATGGCCCAGGCGTTCTTGGTGCTGCCGGCATTCGCGCTCGTCTACATGGTGGCGGCGCCCGTCGGCCTGCGGCGCCGGGTCTGGCAGATGCTCGCCGGGGGAATGGCGATCGTGGTGAGCGCCGGTTGGTGGGTGGCTCTGGTGGCGCTGTGGCCCGCCGGATCGCGGCCGATGATCGACGGGTCGCCGCACAACAGCATCCTCAACCTGATCACCGGCTACAACGGCCTAGGCCGCATCTTCGGCGCCAGCGGGCCGGGCGGCGGTGGTGGCGGCGGCGCGAACTTCAGCGGGTCGACGGGCGTCCTGCGCCTGTTCAACAACCTGATGGGCGGTCAGGCCTCGTGGCTGCTTCCGACCGCCCTGCTCGTGCTCGCCGCCGGCCTGTGGGCGCGGCGACGCGCTCCGCGGACCGACCGGGTTCGGGCCGCGCTCCTGCTCTGGGGTGGCTGGCTGGTGGTCAGCGGCCTCGTCTTCAGTCTGAGCGGCGGAATCATCCACACGTACTACACGGTCGCACTCGCTCCGGCGATCGCCGCGCTGGTGGCGATCGGCGGCCGGCTCGCCTGGACGCACCGCGAGACGCGGGTGGCGCAGGGGGTGGCGATCGTCGCCGTCGCGCTGACGGCCGGGTGGGCGTGGGCGCTGCTGGACCGCACGCCGTCGTGGGAGCCGTGGCTGCGCACGCTCGTGCTCGTCGCCGGAGCGGCCGGCGTCGCCGGGCTGCTGGCGTGCATGGTGCGCGGCAAGCCGGCGCGGCGGCTGCTCGCGCCCGCGATCGTGCTCGGAATCGTCGCCTCGCTGGCCGGGTCGGTGGCCTATTCGGCGTCGACGATCACCACCGGACACACCGGATCGACGCCGACCGCCGGTCCCGCGACGGGTGGCGGCTTCGGGATGGGTGGCGGTCTGGGCGGCGGCGGCGCTCATGGCCAGACGTCGGCCAGCACGGCGCTCGACCGCGCATTGACGGCCAACGCCGGGCGGTACACGTGGGTGGCCGCGACCTCCGGCTCCCAGTCGGCGGCGTCTCTGGAGCTGGCCACCGGCGGCGAGCCGGTGATGGCGATCGGCGGCTTCAACAACGAGGGCGGCAACCTCACCCTGCAGAAGTTCAGGGAGTACGTCGCCCGCGGTGAAATCCATTACTACATCGCGTCGAGCGCTGGGATGGGCGGCGGCCGGGCGTTCTCGGGCGCCAGCCGGACCTTCTCGCCTCCGGGCGCCAGCGCGAGCTCGGGAGGGCCGAGTGACGCGCCTCACGGTGGGGCGCCCCGTGGCGGCACCCGGGCCGGTGGCGGCCGCCCCGGCGGCATGTCGACGTCCAACAGCGCGATCACGACCTGGGTCAAGGCCCACTTCAAGAAGGTCACGATCGGCGGCGAGACGATGTACGACCTCACTCAGCGCGTGAGCTGAGCAGGTCGCAGATCAGGCGCTGGCGCCCCAACTCGCACCGCTTGCACCTCGCAATCGACAAGTTGCCGGTGTATCGTGCCCGCCCGTGAGGGTGCGGCTGCTCCGGAGGGTGCCGTGGATCACCATGGCCGTCGCCGTCGCCGTGGCCGTCGCCATGGCGGGCGCGCCGGGCAGCGGGTTCGCGGCCCAGGTGCCCGCCGGGATGCCCACCGACGTGCCGGCGGCGGCCAGCGACTCACCGCCCACGCTGTCCGAACCCGCCACGACCGCCTGGCCGTTTCCCAACACGTTCCCGCAGACCTCGGGGGCCGGGCGCCTGGACGGCGGAGCGTCGCTGTGGTCGGACTTCATCTATGACGATTACGGCGCCTCGAGCGTGGAGGGACTGCCCGCCTCGACGTTCGGGGGCAGCTCGGGGCTCGCCGCGCGCCAGGGCGCCTACGCCTTCCCCGCGGGCGCAGCGAACAACAACGGCGCCGACATCTTCCGCTCCGGTGTCGGGCTGAGCGGCGGCTTCAGCTACTGGCGCGTCGACTGGGTGACGCTCGCGGACCCGAACGTCCCAATCGCCGAGTGGACGTTCGACACCGACAACAACCCTGCCACCGGCGCCGCCCAGTGGCCGGCGAGCGCCGGGGTGCGCTCGCCCGGGATCGAGCAGGCGCTCGTCGTCTCCAGCCGTGGCGCCTGGCTCGTCGACCCGACGACCGGCATGCGCACCGACGTCGTCGCGGGCGGCGGCCGGCTGACCGTCGACCGCTCGTCGAAATCGTTCATCGTCGCCGTGCCCAACACCCTGCTGCCGGTCAGCGGGACCTGGCGGGTGCGGCTGGGGGCCGGCCTGGCTGACCCCACCGGTCAGAGCTTCGCCGCGCCCGACGTGGCCACCACCGGCACGAGCGCGGTCTCGCCCACCGCCGAGCGCCTGTACAACGTCACCTTCCGCTCGGTCGACCAGGAGCCGCCCGTGTACACCGACGGCATGACCGACGCGCTCGTCGCGCTTGCCCAGTCGCTGGCCGCCTCTAATCCGGCCGGCGCGGCACTTGGCGCCGACGGGCAGGCGCGCCAGATCACCGGCAACTTCTGGATGGAGGACGACCAGGCCGACACGCTCGCCGGTGGTGACGTGTCGAAGTTCTCACAGACGATCGACTGGTCCGCCCTGGCTTCCCATGACACCACCCCCGAGCCCCAGCCCACCGGCTACAGCGCCCGGTGGTATGTCTCGCGCCTGCACCCCGGCTCGGGACAGATGATCAACGACGGCCCCGAGGGCAACTTCAAGCCGACGCTGCTCGAACAGGTGCAGCCGTACTCGGTCTACGTGCCGACCACCTACCAGCCCGGCCAGAAGCTGCCGCTGACCTGGATCCTTCATTCGCTGGAGGTCAACTACAACCAGTACGGCGGCTATGACCCACAGCTGATGCAACAGCTGTGCGAGCAGCGCCACTCGATCTGCGCCACCACCGAGGGCTTCGGCCCGGCCGGCTGGTACTACAACGAGGCCGAGACCGACTTCTGGCAGGTGTGGCGCTCGCTCGCCGACACGTACGCGCTGGACCCCGAGCGGACGGTGATCTCCGGCTACTCGATGGGCGGCTGGGCGTCCTACAAGCTCGCCTTCGAGCATCCCGACGACTTCGCCGGATCACTCGTGCTCGACGGACCGGTCGCGTGCGGCGTCGAGGTCTACCCCGGGGCGACCGGGGCGGCCTACGGTGACCCCCCGTGCTCCAAGGACGGCGAGAGCCGGCCGCTGATCGCCAATGGCCGCTGGATCCCGTACGTGATCGATCAGACCTATGCCGACGAGCTGGTGCCGACCACCGGCGTGATCGCCCAGGCGCAGGCCTTCGACACCCTCGGCCAGCGCTACAACCTCTTCATCCACACCGGCGGCGACCATCTGGCGTTCGCGGTCGAGGATCGCTTCTCCGACGTGGTCTCGGCGCTCGGATCACCCGTGCGCAGGCCGAACCCGGGCTCGTTCACCTACAACTGGTACCCGAGCCTCGACAGCGCGCCGCTGGGCATCGGCGCCACCGGCGACTACTGGCTCAGCGGCCTGAGCGCCCGGGACAAGGCCTATGGCACGGTGGCCTCCGTGGTCGCCGACGACGGCGCACTGCCCGACCCGGCGATCAGCGTGCACCGCTTCGGTCCGTCCCCCACGACGCAGCCGCTGCCCGGCACCAACTACGGGCTGGCGTGGAAGCTCGAACCCCAGGCCACCGCGGCGATCGCGCTGATGACGCTGAAGCTCACCGGCGTCGCCGGCCTGACGATCGACGCCTCGGCCGCCAAGCTGCAGCGCGGCACGATCACCGTCCACAGCGACGGCGCCTCGCAGGTCCGGTTCACGCAGCTGTCGCAGGGCACCAAGGTCTTTCGCCACGGGGCGCTCGTCGCCCAGGTCGGCCCCGACGGCACGGCGACGGTGCCGGTCGCCGCGGGCACGACCGTGATCGTGCTCGGCCCGGCGTCCTCGGTGGGCGGCTCCTCTAAATACTCGTGCGGCCAACCGACGGGCCGGCTGAGCGCCCGGCGGCTCGGCCCCGTCCAGCTCGGGATGAAGCGGGCGGCCGTACGTAAGCGCTTCGCCCGGCGCACGACCGGAGTCCGGCGCAACATGGACTTCTTCTGCACGGGGTCACATCGCATCCGCGTCGGCTATCCGTCGGCCAAGCTGCTACGTGGCCTGTCCAGGCCCCAGCGCCGGCGCGTCAGCGGCCGCGCGATCATGGTGCTGACGGCCAGCCACCACTACGCCCTGCGCGGCGGGCGCCCGGGCGCGCGGCTGACCCGCCGGCTCCAGCGCCGCCTGCACGCCGGCCGCCCACTCCACGTCGGAAGGGACCGCTGGTATCTGGTGGGCGAGCCGGGCAGCCGCGGCGTGCTCAAGGTGCGCGGCGGCGTGATCGGAGAGATCGGGATCGCCGACGCGCGGCTCACCCGCAACCGGGCGACCGCGCGGCGGTTCTTCCGCAGCTTCGATTAGACCGCAGCCCCTGCGCCGGCGCCGAGCGGGAAGCGGACGCCGGTCAGCTGCTCGGAGACGACCCACAGGCGGCGAGCCACGCCGGCGTCCTGGGCGGCCTTCGAGCGCCCGACGAGCTTGGGCGCGCCACGCTGCTCCATGAACCCGCCGGGACCGGCGAAGCTGTTGCCGGGAACGTCGGCGACTGCCGCAAACAGCGTCGGGAGCGCGCCGCCGTTCTCGTCCTGGGCGAACAGGTGGTTGCCGACCGAGCCGATGACCTCGAACAACCGGTTCTCGCTGTGGAACTGGAGGTTGGTGGAGGCATAGCCGGGGTGGGCGGCATTGGCCAGCACGACCGATCCGGCGGCCGTCAGGCGACGCTGCAGCTCGGCGGTGAACAGCAGGTTGGCCAGCTTGGACTGCCCGTACGCGCGCCATGCCTTGTAGGACCTGCGCTCCCAGTTGAGGTCGTCGAAGTCGATCGCACCGATGCGATGGCCGGTGGATGAGACGGTGACAATGCGTCCGGTGACGTGCTCGAGCAGCAGGTTGGTGAGCGCGAAGTGGCCGAGGTGGTTGGTGCCGAACTGCAGCTCGAAACCGTCGGCGGTGCGCGTCAGCGGCGGGATCATCACGCCGGCGTTGTTGATCAGGAGGTCGATCTCGCCCTCCCAGCCTTCGGCGAACGCGCGCACGGAGCTCAGGTCGGCGAGGTCGAGCGCGCGAACCTCGACGGTGCCGGGCATGCCGGCAGCGGCGCTGGCGCCCTTCTCGGCGTTGCGGACGGCGAGGACGACGCGGGCGCCGCGCTCGGCGAGCGCGGTGGCGGCGGCGCGGCCGATGCCGCTGTTGGCGCCGGTGACGATCGCGGTGCGACCGCTCTGATCAGGAATGTCGTGGGTGCTCCAGGAGGAAGTAGTCATGGACAACAATGTAGCTGGTGACAACAATGCTGTCAACGACTACTTCATCCGCTACGCTGCTCCGCGTGGAGGCTCGGCCCTATCACCACGGCAATCTACGGACCGCCCTGCTCGACCAGGCCGAGCTCACCGTCCGTGAGCGCGGCGTCAACGAGCTGTCGCTGCGCCAGCTCGCCCGCGACGTGGGCGTCAGCCACGGTGCGCCGCGCCGCCACTTCCCCGATCGCCAGGCGCTGCTCGACGCCCTTGCCGAGTCGGGCTTCGAGCGACTCGGTGCCGAACTGCGGGGCGCCGTCGCGGGCGCCGGCGAGGACTTCCGGGCACGGCTGGAGGCGACCGCCAAGGCCTACATCCAGTTCGCCATCGAGGATGCCGAGCTGCTCGAGCTGATGTTCGCCGGCAAGCACCGGGAATCGGCGCAGGATCTCGCGGAAGCCGCCGACCGCGCCTTCTCCGTGCTCTTTGAAGTGATCGGGCAGGGGCAGGCAGAAGGCGCGCTGGAGCCGGGAGACCCCAAGCGGGTCGGGCTCCTGCTGTTCGCCACCGTGCAGGGCATCGCCGCTCTGATCACGGCCTCGATGGTGGAGGCCGACCAGCTCGACTGGCTACTGCCCGAGGCGATCGCGCACTTCCTGCGCGGGTCGCGCACGGCCACCTGATCGTCGTGGCAGACCACGACGCGATCGTCGTCGGCGCCGGGCACAACGGACTCGTGGCCGCCACGCTGCTGGCTCGGGCCGGCTACCGGGTGCTCGCGCTCGAGCGGTCGCCGGCGGTGGGCGGCGCCGCCGTGTCGGCGTCGCCGTTTCCCGGCGTCGACGCCCGGCTCTCGCGCTACTCCTACTTGGTCAGCCTGTTCCCCGCGGCGCTGCTGACCGAGCTGGGCCTGAACGTCGAGATGCGCCGGCGACGCGTGTCGTCCTACACGCCGGTCGGCGACGCCGGGGTGCTGGTGTGCGACGACGAGGCACGCACGCGCCCCTCGTTGGTGCGCACGCTCGGCGACGACAGCGCCGCCGGCGAGCTGGAGCGCTTCGGTGCGCTGACGACCGCGATCGCACAGCGCGTCTTCCCCACGCTCACCGAGCCGTTGCGCTCCCACGCCGAGCGGGACGACCACGCGCTGTTCCGCCGCCCGCTGTCAGAGCTGCTGACGGCGTCCTTCGCCTCCGACGTCGTCCGCGGGATCGTCGCGACCGACGGGCTGATCGGTACGTTTGCGAGCCTCGACGACCCGGGGCTCGTGCAGAACCGCTGCTTTCTGTATCACGTGATCGGCAACGGCACGGGTCGTTGGGACGTACCCGTGGGCGGGATGGGGGCGCTCACCGACGCGCTGTTGCAGACCGCGCTCGCGGCCGGCGTGGAGGTGCTCGTCGAGGCACCGGTCACGTGCATCGATGCGGACGGCCGACGGGCACGCGTCGTCACCGGCGACGGGGCGGTGCACCGCACACGTCATGTGCTCTGCGGAGCGGCGCCGACGATCCTGGCCGGACTGCTCGGGATCGATGCTCCCGCGCCGCCGCCCGAGGGCTCGCAGCTCAAACTCAACCTCCTCCTGCACCGCCTCCCCCGCCTGCGCGATCGCGACGTCGCGCCCGAGGACGCGTTCGCCGGCACCCTGCACGTCAACGAGTCCCACGACCAGCTGGAGACGGCCTACGCGCAGGCGGCCGCCGGCCAGATCCCCGCGCTGCCGCCGTGCGAGGCCTACTGCCACTCGCTGACCGATCCCAGCATCCTCGGCCCAACGCTGCGCGCCGCCGGCGCCCACACGCTCACCGTCTTCGCGCTCCATATGCCCGCCCGCCTGTTCCGCCACGACACCCAAGCGGCCAAGGATGCAGCCGTCCAGGCGACCCTACGGTCCCTGAACGCGGTGCTCGGCGAGCCGATCGAGGACTGCCTGATGGCCAGCGCCGACGGGGAACCGTGCCTGGAGGCGCGCACCCCCGTCGAGCTCGAGGACGAGCTGGCGATGCCGGGCGGCCACATCTTCCACCGCGACCTGACATGGCCATTCGCGGAGTCAGACGACGAGATCGGGCGGTGGGGCGTGGAGACCGAAGTGGCGAACGTCTGGCTGTGCGGAGCCGGCGCCCGGCGCGGCGGCGGCGTCAGTGGCATCCCCGGCCACAACGCCGCCCGCGCCGTGATGCAAGCGGACGGTCGGTTCTAGGACGTGACCGGCGCGACTGGCGCCGGTGATCGCCCCAGCAGCAGGAGCCCGAGGACAGGCAGGACCGCCGCCTCGGCGATGATCGCCAGCACGATCGGGAAGCGCAGGGTCGGCTCGGCGTAGCCGAAGAAGCTGCCCTGCAGCGCGATCATGATGCTGACGAGCGAGCCGAGGGCGAGACCGACCGCGCCCGTGGCGGCAATCCACCGCACTCGAACGTCACGGCTGAGGAGGGCAGCCGCGTTCCCGGCGCCACCGGCGGCGTTGAGCAGGAACAGGACACCGACCGTCGGCACCCGGCTCATGAAATCGACGTACTGCTGAAAGTGAACTCCGGCGATGACCGCGACGAGCGTCGCTGCCAGCAGCGCAAGCCGTCGCTGCGTCTCGAGCGACCGCATCACCGCTTCACCGTGACTGTCGCTGTCATGAACGCATGGAACGCACAGTGATAGGTGAACGTCCCCGGATGCTTGAAATCGACCGTACGGCTCGCTTTTGGCGCGACCGTCCCGGTGTCAAAGCCGCCGTGATCGGCGGTCGCGGTGTGCGCGGTCGCATCGTCATTGGTCCAGGTGACGCGCGTGCCCACCCTGATCGTCAGTGACTTCGGAGCGAAGTCATAGTTGCGGATCGCGACCTTGACCTGCCGCGCATGACTCACGGTCGCCCGTGCCGCGGCGGCCGGTGTCGTGGCAGCCTGGGTACGAAGCGTCAGCGCCAGGACGGCGACCACGACGGCCGTCGCCCCGGGAAGCAGTAGCGAGCGCGGGGACATATCAACCTGTTCGCAGCCGAGCCGCCGGCGGATCACATCGCTGCACACAGCCGACCGCCTCACCCGCGAGTGATCCGTTCACTGCCCGCAGCGCGTAACAGCGGATACACCCGGACTACGAAGGAGTACGCATGACTGACAGCAGCCAGGGCGAACGCCCCACGACAGGAGTCGTCGAGGAGCTCGCTCGCGACGACGTCCAGCGCAAGCACTTTCTGAAGATGGCGGGCAAGGGCATGGGCTCGGCGGCGGCCGCCACCGGACTGGCCGCCTTCATCGCCGCCTGCGGAAGCTCGAGCAGCTCGTCGAGCTCAGCCGCCGGAACCTCCAGCTCGGCCGCCGCGGCCGGAACGGGCAGCACGGCGGCAGTGGCCAGCTCCAGCGCCCCCACGGGCGATCTGGCGATCGTCAACTACGCGCTGACGCTCGAGTACCTGGAGTCCCAGTTCTACGCCAAGGTGATCAAGAGCGGCCTGTTCCACGGCAAGAACCTGTCCGTGATCAAGTCCTTCGGCGCCGAGGAGGCTCAGCACGTCGTGGCCCTCAAGAAGGTCGCGATGAGCATGGGCACCCCGGCCAAGGAGCCGATGGGCAAGTTCCCGATTCACTCCGCGACGCAGGTGACCAAGCTCGCGGGCGCCGTCGAGAACCTCGGTGCCGCCGCGTATCTCGGACAGGCAGGGAACATCAAGAGCAAGGAGATCCTCGCCGCCGCGCTGTCGATCCACAGCATCGAAGCTCGCCACGCCGCGACGATCAACCTCGTGCTCATGCAGAGCCCGACGCCGGACGGCGCATTCGCCAAGCCGATGACGATGGCCGAGGTCCTGAAGGTCGTCACGCCCTTCATCGCCTGATCACCCCGCCCTTTTTCCTAGAGAGGAACCAACCACATGAACACTCCTGAAAACACGTCCCCGGAGCTGGCCGCCGTCGAGGTCCACGGCATGACCCGCTCCGGCTTCATCCTCAAGGGCGCCCTCGCCGCCGGCGCCGCCTACGGCGCCAGCGCCGTTGCGCCGTTCGTCGGCAGCGCCCTCGCGGCGAGCCCCGACGTCGACATCCTGAACTTCGCGCTGACGCTCGAATATCTGGAGACCGACTTCTACCAGCAGAAGGGCAAGACGGTCGGGCTCAGTGGCCAGGCCAAGTCGCTGGCCAAGTCCTTCGGCGACGAGGAGGCCGAGCACGTGGCCGCGCTCACCAAGGCGATCACCGCTTCGGGCGGCAAGCCCGTCAAGAAGCCGACGTTCGTCTTCCCCGGCAAGGACCAGAAGAGCTTCCTCAAGCTCGCCTACGTCCTGGAGAACACCGGCGTGGGCGCCTACAACGGCGCCGGTCCGGCGCTGCAGAGCAAGGCGCTGCTGGCCGCGGCCGGCTCGATCGTCCAGATCGAGGCGCGCCACGCCGCGTCGATCGCCCTGCTGACCGGGATGAAGATCACGCCCGACGGCGCGTTCGACAAGCCCCTCACCATGAAGCAGGTCCTCGCCGCAGCGGGTCCGCTGATCAAGTCCTAGGACCTCGAGTGCCATGGCGCGGCCCGCGGTTTGAGTACCGCGGGCCGCGCCTCACTGCTCCCGTCGACCTCTGCGATGCCGGCCTCCTCCGTCCTCAGATCTGCCCCCAGATCACCCCCGACAGGTCCCGCGCTCGCCGGCATCGCCGACCAGGACCTGATGCTGGGCGTCCACCAGGGCGATGCGTTTGCCTTCGAGGTCGTCTTCGGACGCCACGCCGATGCCGCCTTCTCACTCGCCTACCGCATGTGCGGGCGCCGGGCGACGGCCGATGACATCGTCCAGGAGGCGTTCCTGTCGCTGTGGCGCGGGGGCGCACGGTATGACCACACGCGCGGAAGCGTGCGCTCGTGGGTGCTGGGTGTCGTGCACCACCGCGCGGTCGATCTCTTCCGCAAGGACGCGATCCGCACGGCGCACGATGTCGCCGACGACGAGGCGCTCGAGCGTCAGCCGGCCCCCGGCAACCCCGCACACGATCTGGGACGACGCGACGAGGCCGCCGCGATCCGGACCGCGCTCAGCGATATTCCGCGCGACCAGCGCCACGTGATCGTCCTCGCCTACTTCGGCGGCTATACGCACACCGAGATCGCCGCCATGCTCCAGATCCCCAGCGGAACGGTCAAGGGACGGATGCGTCTGGGCATGAAGAAGCTGCGTCTCTCACTTGGAGCACTCGCTGGGTCGACGTCATGAGCGAATGCGGCGCCGACGTCGCCGCCTACGCGCTCGGTTCGCTCGACGACGCCGAGCGGCGGAGCTTCGAGCGACACCTGGCCACGTGTGCGGTGTGTCCGGACGAGCTCGCTGTCTTCGAACAGGTCGTCGACGCCTTGGCCCAGGGCGTCCCCCGCCAGCGGGCACCGGCCGGCCTACGCCGTCGCGTCCTGGACGGCGCCTGCCAGGTCGAGGCCCGTCCAATCCGCATGACGACAAAACGCGCTCGGTTTCGACGTCCGGCGCTTGCGCTGTGCGCGCTGCTGAGCGCGGCCGTCGCTGTCACCGGCGTCCTCCGGTCGAGCTCCCCGCCGGCCCCGGTCACCCGCGTGATCCAGGCCCGCGTCCTCGGGAGCACCGGCTCGGCCGAGGTCAGACGAAGCTCTGGTCACGCGGAGCTGGTCGTCCGTCACCTCTCGCCGCCTCCGAGCGGGGAGATCTACCAGGTGTGGCTGAACGGCCCCGGGCGCCGAGCGCAGCCGACGAGCGCGCTGTTCAACGTGACCGACGCCGGCGACGCCGACGTCGACATTCCGGGCGACCTGCGTCACGTCGGACAGATCATGGTCACCCCGGAACCCGCGGGCGGCACCCAGGCGCCGACGCATCCGGCCGTCATCACGGCTCAGCTGACCTGAAGTTCGCGGCGCGCGCTGATCCATCTGCGGACCACAGCCGTATCCCTTGCACACACCCACTGAACTGCCCCGATCGGAGAACCCCACCAATGCTCGGACTTGACAATCCCATTCACATCCTCTTCCTGCTCGTCATCGTGCTCCTGGTGTTCGGCGCCAAGCGCCTACCCGAGATGGGCCGTTCACTCGGCGACGGACTGCGCGGCTTCAAGGACTCGGTCAGCGGCGAGTCGCACGAGAGCCCCCTGTCGCCGATGTCGGCGATCGAGCCCACCCCCTCCCCCATCAGCGTGATCGCCCCGGACGCCGTCGACGCTCCTCAGGCCGAGCGCGTCCCCGTCGGGCCGGCCGCCTAGTCCGCGTCTCTCGGCGAGGACAGAGCTGATGCAAATGCCAGGAGCCATCGCGTCCGCGGCGTTACGCCCCGCGTCACACGACGCGCGGATGAGCGCCGTGGACCACCTCGAAGAGCTACGGGCACGCCTGATCGTGTCCCTGCTCGCGCTCGGGGTCGCCTTCGGGCTGTGCTTCTGGCAGAACCATCAGCTGCTGCGCCTCGTCAACACGCCGCTGGCCCACAACACCCAGCAGCAGGTCAAGGCCGGTCACGGCACCCTGGGCGCGACCTACTCGCTGCAGCGCAACGCCCGTGACGTGGCCAAGCAGGTCGGCACCGTCGCCGGGGTCCTGCACGCCCAGACGCAGGATCCGGCGGCCACGGCGTCGCTGACCCAGGTGCAGCGCAGCCTCGCCAAGGACGTCAAGGCGCTCTCGGCGACGCCGCAGGGCGACCGTCCGGTGACCCTGGGCATCGGTGAGCCGTTCACCGCCACGCTGACGGTGACGCTCATCTTCGCCCTGATCCTGTCGCTGCCCGTTCTGCTGCTCCAGGCCTACGGGTTCTTCATGCCGGCCCTGTCGGCCGAGCAGCGGCGTCACATGCTTCCGGTCACGGCGGCGATCCCGCTCCTGTTCGCCGCCGGCGTCGCCTTCGGCTACACCGTCGTGCTCCCGGCCGCCCTGCACTTCTTTCAGAACTTCAACAGCGACCAGTTCAACGTCCTGGTCCAGGCCAACCAGTACTACAAGTTCGCGGCCACGGTCCTGCTGGCGATGGGGCTGCTGTTCCAGATCCCCGTGGCGATCATCGCCGTCACCCGCGCCGGCCTGGTCACCCCCACCCAGCTGCGCCACAACCGGCGCTATGCCGTGCTGGCCTGCTGCGCGATCGCCGCCATCCTCCCCGGCGACGCGATCACGATGCTGCTCGAGACCCTGCCGCTCTACATCCTGTTTGAGCTCAGCGTCCTCATCGCGGCGTACTCCGAACGCCGTGCCCGGCGGCGCGCCGTCCCCGGTGCGAGCGATGACCCAGGGTCCGGCCTATGATCGATGGTATGCCCAATCCCTCCTCTGCCCGTACCGTCAAGATCGGCACCGACGAGCGCACCGGCTGGTCCTCGGAGCGCCCCCGCCGCGACGGGGCGCCCCCCCGGCCGGTCGACGTCTCGGTCCGCAACACCGTTCTGCGCCCCTCTGACCGCCTGCGCTACTCGCCGGGGAGCCTGCTGCTCGTCACCGGCGCCCAGGCGGCGGACCTCGATCGCTTCCTCAACCGGGTGATCGAGGAGCGCGGGATCGTCTTCACGCCCGCCAAGGTGCGGGCACTGCTCGCCGGGCGCGTTCCCGAGGAGCAGATCGACGCCAAGACCGACGAGCTGCTGCGCGCCGCCGTCGCCAAGCGCATGCAGGGCGGCGAATCGGCCGTCGTCGCGGTCAACAACGCCGATCCAGCGCTGCGCCGTCAGTTCGTGGAGCTCGGTTTCGCCCATCGCCGCCCCCGCCATCTGCTGATGGTCGAGGCGCCGTCGGACCAGATCGGCGATGACGAGCGCCCGGTGCTTGACGACCTACGCCGGACGCTGACCGCCGGCGAGCTCGGCGCCGAGGGCTTTCACACCGCGATCCGCCTCGCCGGCAACACGCTGGCCGAGCTCAAGCGGATCGTGTTCCGGCCCCAGCCGGCCGACGACTGAGCCGCTCAGCGCCGGCCCACGGCGACGGTCGCCCGGGCGACGGCCAGCGGCGTGCCCGCGACGGCGTCGTCGAGCACCACACGCGGCCGGTAGACCCCGGCCCGCCGGTAGCTGTGGTTCGCCGTGACCGTCCGCCCGGCGCCCCTGCCGGCGACCTGCGCCGGTGAGCTGCTGCCGTCGCCCCAGTGCACCGTCGCGCCGAACACCGTCCCGAGCGCGTCCGCTGGCACCGACACGCCGGCGATCGTCGCGGTGACGGGGTGGCCGGCGCTCGCGCGCAGGCGTGCGGGGGCCAGCCGGGGAGCGGTGTAGGCGGGTGAATTGTCCAGCGCCAGCGGCACCCCGCCGCGCACGCTGCCCAGATCAGTCAGCGCGACGCGCTCCAGGCCGTTGCCGGCGCCGCCGTCGCTGGTGACGGCGATCGCCAGCGTGTTCTGGCCGTCAGGATCGAGGACGCCGTTGGGCACGACGAACGTGTGCTGGGGACCGACGTTGGCGATGTACTGGCCCATGTTCCAGCCGTTGACGAAGATCAGCGCCCGGTAGTTCGCGGTGGAACGCGGGACGGACGGGTCGCCGATCGTCAGTCCGAGCGCGGCGTCATCGGCCTGTGGGATGTGCAGGCGGAAGGTCGTCCGGTACCAGGTCGTGCCGGGAGACGCGCTGCTCGCCGGCACGGTGGCGCCGGCCCACCGGCGATCGGGATAGCCGGGCTCAGACCAGCCCGCACGCTCGCCGTAGAGGCCGCCGTTGTTGACCGGGCCGCGGACGGGATCGGTGATGTCCTCACCACCCTGGTCGCCCTGGATCTTCCAGCTGATCGGCGCTGCCACGGGGGCGGCCGCGCCATCGGCCATCGCGACCGAGATCAGACCGCGGCCCTCCTTCTGGGCGTCGTTGATGCCGCCGTCCTCGTTGTGGGAGTCGTCGCGGACCATCACCGAGAGCTCGTGGGGGCCCGCGGTCTGCAGGCTCGCCGGGATCGTGAACGTCGCCGTGCCGGTGGTCGGGGGCGAGCTGACGCCGGTGGGCAGGACGTTCTGGCCCAGGTACTGGCCGTCGAGCCACGCCTGCAGCATCCCGGCCCCGCCGCCTCCGTAGCGCAGGCTGAGCGTGCTCGCCGAGGCGGCGCCCGAGTACCGGCCGCGGTACCACACGTCGCCATGGTGAAAGCCGTAGTCGTCGGCGGTCAGCACCGGCTGCCCGGCCGGTGGCGGCGTGGTGCTGTTCGTCTGGGTCTTGTCCGCGCTCGCCCACGCGCTGTCGTCGAAACCCGGATCGGCTTCGGGGGAGCCGGGCGCGCTGCGCCAGGTCGCGCTGCCGAGGTCGGGCAGCGAGATCGCCGCGGCCCCCGGCAACTGGCCACGGGCCGACAGGCTGCCGGAGGCCGTCGGCGCGACGGGCGTCGGCGAACCGTTCCAGGTGACCGAGCGCACGGCCCCAGGCGCCCACACCTCGAGCTCTGAGGGCTGCGAGGTGTCGCCGGTCAGCTGCAGGCGACTGCCGCTGACGCTCGCCGTACGCACGAGCTCGGGACCGCGCTCGAGCACCGCTCCAGCGCTCGTATCCTGGCGCCAGAACGTCCCGGCGGTTCCGTCGTCGGCGAGCAGCAGCAACAGTGGCGGGCGCCCGCCGCCGGTGATGCTCACCTCGGCCAGGCCGTGGTGGACATAGTCCAGGCGCTCGTCGCCGGTGGCCGGATCCCAGGTGGTGGCGACGCTGCCGGAGAGCACCTGGACGTGGGGCTCAGACGTGTAGCGCAGCACCGTCTCCCCGTCCTCACCGTCGCGACCGTGCAGCACCGCCACGTCGCGGGCCCCCTGAGCGAAGTGGGTCATGATCTCCGAGGTCGAGTAGACGAGATGCTGACCGCCGAGGTCGTCGTCGGCGACGAGGATCTTGGAGTCCTGGCCGTTGATCTGCAGGCTGCCGGACTGCGGGATCGTGTAGCTGCCGTCGCTGGTGGTGATCGGCATGCTGAAGCTGTCGTTCGTCGTCGCATTGGACGGGCTGTGCATCGCGATCAAGAAGTGCGTGCCGGTGTCGGGGTTGACGTCGTCGTAGACCTTGATCGCGGGATCGCTGGGCGTCACGGCCGGCCCGGCGTCGACCTTGGTGATCTCCGGCGTGCTCTGCAGAAACAGCCCGAGCTCCTTCATCGCGGTCGCCTTGGGGCGAATCTGCCGAGCCTCGCTGATGGCCGCCCCGTAGTCATAGGAGGTGTAGACGACGGGCGCGGGCAGCCAGCCCCACGAGGTGCCGCCGAAGGTCATGTAGAAGTTCTCAAGCGTCAGCCGGTTGGCGATGTTCGTCCCGTAGAACACGCGCTCGTAGCCGGGTCCCTCGCGGACCGCGGTGCAGGAATACGTTCCGGCGCTGCCCCAGTAGTCGAACCAGCCGCCGCCGAACTCGGCCGTGTACCCCGGCGTGTTCGGCGACGCCGAGGCGCCGCCCTTGGCCCCGCCCGTTCCCCAGATGCCCCAGTCCGGCGCCGTGTTCGGCGAGCCGGGTGTGGCGTCGGTGTGACACGTGCCGCCGGGATAGCCGTCGAAGGCGTAGAGATCGACCGGCCCCTGGACGGTCCCGGGGACGGTCGAGCTCTGCGGCACCCAGTCGCCGTTGCGCCCCTTGTCGTTGTGGAAGATCGGCACCGTGATGCCGTCGGAGCGCACCTGGGCGGCCAGGTTCTGCAGATAGCTGTGCTGCGCCGATCCGGTGCTGCCGAGCTCGTTCTCGATCTGGTAGAGGATCACCGGGCCGGCGCCGTTGGTGTACTGGTGGCGGGCGAGGATCTGATCGATCTGGTGCAGCCACTGATCGGCCGCCGCAAGATAGTCGGGCGCGTTGGTGCGGGCCTTGCCCGACTGGGTGAGAAGCCAGCCCGGGAACCCGCCGGCGTCGAGCTCGCCGTTGATGTACGGCCCGGGCCGCGCGATCACGTACAGGCCGACCTGCTGGGCGATGTTCAGCAGCGTGTCCATGTCGCGCACGCCGGTGAAGTCATAGACCCCCGGCTGGGGCGAGTGATAGCCCCAGTCGAAGTACACCGAGACGGCGTCGTAGCCCTCGGCCTTCATCTTCTCCAGCACGTCGCGCCACAGCGACGGGCTGGGCAGGCGGAAGGGATGGAACTCGCCTGACCAGATGAACGTGCGCTTGCCGTCGAGCAGCAGCGAGTACTTGTCAAAGGCGACGGTGTGGGTCGTCGCCGGCGCACGCGGAGTCCTCCCGTGCGATGAACGGGCCGCCGACGAGCCCGACGCCGTGAGCGCCGCCAGTACCGCCACCAACCCCAGCCATCGCAGCATCCGCATCTCCCGCCGCCTCTCTCCCGCTGTCCGCCCTGCTCAATGCCCGCGCGGGCGCCGGTCTAAGCAGGGCGAGCCGGGGTGCCGTCAGCGGGCGGACACCGCGGCGAGCTTGGCGGCGACGAGGTCCATCACGTCGGTGGCGGCGGTGGTGACGCGGATGAAGCCCGGCAGGGCGAACTCGGTGCCGGGACGGACGAGCACTCCGTCGCGGGCAAGGGCATCGGCGACCTCCACGTCGCCGTGGTCGACGAGCGCAAGCAGGACGAAGTTCGCGTCGGAGTTCACGGCCCGGATGCCGCTCCGTACCAGCGGCTCGGTCAGGCGGGCGCGGGCGGCGCGCACCTGATCGCGCCGCGCGGGCAGCTGCTCGGTGCGCGCCAGGCTGGCGATCCCCGCCGACAGGGCCGCCAGGTTGACGTTGAACGGCTCCTGGACGGCGTTGACGTGCGGCGCGAGCGACTCGCTGACGAGCAGATAGCCGAGGCGCAGGCCGGCCAGGCCGAAGATCTTCGAGAACGTCCGCAGCACGATCACCGGCCGCCCGGCCCGGATGTCGGCCAGCCGGTCGATGCGCTCGGGCGGATCGATGTAGTCGACGTAGGCCTCGTCGGCGACCGCCACGCAGCCGGCGGGAAGGGCGTCCAGGAAGTCGGCCCACTCGCGTGCGCGCAGGCGCAGGCCTGTCGGGTTGTTGGGATCGCAGATCCAGACGAGCTTGGCGTCGACGTCGGTGGCGGTGTGGGCGATCGCCTGCAGGTCGAAGGCGAGCGACGGCCGTGGCGCGTCGACGCGGTGCACCTCGGCGCCGGCGACGGTGCACGCCTGCGCGTAGAGCCCGTAGGTCGGACGCGGGACGACGACCGCGTCGCCGGGGTCGACGAACGCGCTGACCACAGCCAGCGTCAGGGCCTGGATGCCATGGCCGGGGATCACCTCGACAGGATCGGCGCCTGACCAGGCCGCCAGCGCGTGGCGCAGCTCCTCGTAGGCCTCCTCGGGGTACGCCCACGCGTCGCCGAGGCGAGCCGCCGTCGCCTCCAGCACTCCCGGCAGCGGCCCGAACAGGTTCTCGTTCCAGTTGAGGCGGATGAGGTCGTCGCGGCCGAGCCGCGCCTTCGTCTCCTGTGCGCTGGCCCCGGGCACGTACGGTCCGACGCCGACGACCGAGCGGCGCAGCAGCCGCTCGTAGGCGGTGGCCGTCATGGGGTTGGCGCAGCGGCCGTGATCCGGGTCTGCAGGATCACCACCGCCGGCCCATTGACGCCCAGAGCCCAGCGCAGCTGGGCGCCAAGATCGTCCGGCGTGGCCGGCCTGACCGGCACGCCGTAGGCGGCGGCGATCGCCCCGATGTCCTTGCCGGGCAGCTCGACCGCGGTCGTCTCGCCGAACGCGTCCCGTTGGTACTCGCGCAGGATCCCGTAGCCGCCGTCGTCGATGACGAGCAGCGTGGCGTTGACGCCGTGCTGGGCGGCGGTGCCGAGCTCGGCGATCGCGTACTGCAGGCCGCCGTCGCCGACGACGCCCAGCACCGGGCGCTCGGGGTGGGCGACGCTCGCGCCGATCGCCGCCGGCCAGGCGTAGCCGAGCGTGCCCGAGCCGAGCGGATACAGGAACTGCTGGTCGGCGCCGAGGCGCAGGTGGGGAGCCGCCCAGTAGCCGAGGATCGTCATGTCCCAGGCGGTGATCGCATCCGGCGGCAGGACGCCCTCGATCGTGCGCAGCAGGCCGCGCTCCAGCTCGCGCCCCTGGGAGTCGAGACCGCGCTCGATCCGGGCGCGCACGGCGACGACCCGCCGGCGCCCCTCGGGGCCGCCGGCGGCCGTGTCTGCGAGCTCGTCGAGCAGCGCCCGGAGCGTGGTCCGGGCGTCGCCGACGAGGCCGAGCGCCGGGTACGTGGCGCCGATCCGCTCGGGCGCGGCATCGATCTGGATCACTCGCCCCTCGAAGCGCAGCGAATACTGCCCGGTCGTCTCGGCGCCCAGCTCGGTGCCCACGCACAGGACGACGTCGGCGCCGGACAGCAACTCCTGAAAGGCGGCCTCGTCGCAGCCTGACCCGGCCGACAGCGAGTGGTCCTCGGGCAGCGCGCCCTTGCCCATGTACGTCGTCGCCACCGGCGCGCCGAGGCGCTCGGCCAGCTCGCGCAGCTCGGCCTGCGCGCCCGAGCGGATCACGCCCCCGCCGGCCCAGATGACCGGCCGGGCGGCCGCGCTCAGCTCGGCCGCGGCGGCGGTGACATCGGCGGCCGGGCGCGGAACGCTGATCGGGAGCGGACCGGTCGCGCGGACCCGCTCGCCTCCCCGGTGAGCAGATCGACGGGGATCTCGACGAACACCGGCCCGCACGGCGGGGTAAGCGCCACCTGCCACGCCCGGGCGAGCACGCCCGGGATCGCCCCGGCACTGCTCGCCCGCGCGGCGTGCTTGACGAGCGGGGCGAACGAGGCGAGCTGGTCGGGCAGCTCGTGCAGGTAGCCGCGGCCGCGGCCGAGCAGCTCGGTCGGGATCTGGCTGGCGATCGCCACCACCGGCACATGCGAGCTCGCGGCCTCCATCACCGCGGTCAGCGAGTTCAGCGCGCCCGGCCCGGTCGAGAGCAGCAGCGGCGCCGCGCGCCCGGAGCTGCGCGCGTACCCGTCGGCGGCAAAGCCGGCGCACAGCTCCGTGCGCGTGCCGTAGACGGCGATCGGCGACGTGCGCAGCGCCTCCCAGATCGCCAGCGCGTGGACACCCGGCACCCCGAAGGCGACCTCGGCGCCGAGCGCCTCCAGCGTCTCGACCACGAGATGGCCGCCGATCCGTGTCCTCGCGCGCCGGTGCTCATACCGTCTCCCCCAGCTGCCCGCGGACGTAGTCCTGGAAGTGGCCGATCAGGTCCTCCGGGCCGCCGAGCACCCAGCCGTGCTCGATCCCCCCACCGGCGCTGCCGCGTTGCGCGGCCTCGACGAGCGCGGTGTCCTCGGCCCCGATCTGGTTGTCGAGCACGAACAGCTCCTCGATCCAGCGCGCGTCGGCGGTCTGCGCCGAACCAGTAGTCGAGGTAGCCCGCGCAGGTGTCGGGTCCGGTCGGCCACAGCGGCCCGAGCGACAGGTTGGGGTGCCCGGGGAGCACGTTGAACTTCAGCGTCGGAAACCACAGGTGGTTCTGGGCGGCGCCGACCTCCGTGCTGACGTCGATCGGGCCGTTGCCCTGCAGCGTGCGAGGGTGGACCGGCGCGAACTGGCTCGTGCGCAGCCCGTCGGCCACGAGCTCCAGCCGCCGCTCGTCGATCACCTGCGACGAGCCCGGGATGGTTCACCGGGCAGTGGTAGCACTCGAGGTAGTTCTCCAGCGCGATCTTCCAGTTGGCGCGGATCTCGTAATGGACGCGGCGGTGAAACCGCAGTCCCGTCGACGTCGAGACCGTGCTCGGCCACGACCGCCGGGAGATCGGCGAGCGCGTCGGCCAGCGGCTCGGCGTCCGCGGTCGGGGTTGGCGAACACGAACGGTCCCCAGGTGCCGACCGAGACGGGCACCAGTCCGAGCTCGCCGGCATCGAACGCGCGGTCCTCGCCGCTGCGCGGCGCGGCCCGCAGGCAGCCGTCCAGGCCGTAGGTCCAGGCGTGGTACGGGCACTGGAGCGTTCCCCGGCGCTCCGCGCCGCTGGCCAGGATCGCGCCGCGGTGACGGCAGACGTTGACGAAGCCGCGCAGCGTCCCGTCGCCGTCGAGCGTGACGACGATCGGCACCGGCCCGGTCGCCGACGCGAAGTAGCTGCCGGGCCCCTGCAGCTCCCCGAGGTGGCCGGCGTACTGCCACGCGCGGCGAAAGATCCGCTCGGTCTCGAGCGTCAGGATCGACGGGTCCGAGTACCACGACCACGGGATCGGTCGGGCGCCCGGCGGCGGGTGTGGCCGTGCGTCGTCATGCCCCGTCCCGGGGGAAGCGGTGGGTGTCGCGCCAGCGGCGTGCACACGGGTCGCGCCCTCGAATGCGTCCAGCGTGGTCGTCACAGCGAACTCCTCCTCGTCGCAGGTCATCGTGCTGGCCACCTCTGTCCGGGTGCTCCAGCCGGGCCGGTCGATGGTGACAGCCACGCGGCAGACGACGGTCGCCGACAGCGGATCGCCCTCGACGATGCGATACGTGGTGACGTTCTCCTCGCCGATCTCGGTGCCGGTCTCGAGGATCCGCACCCGCGACGGGTGCCAGTCGAACGTCACCTCGGTCTCGCCGGTGGCGAGGTCGCGGCGGACGCTGCGCCCGCCCTCGCGCAGCATCGTCGTCTCGGAGGCCAGCGGTGTCCCGGTCTCCGGCGCCGCGAAGGGCGCAAGCTGCGCATCGAGATCGCCCGGGCGTGCGACGCGGCAGGGTGAGCGCACCGCCGTGCACACTCGAGCGTCACCGGACGCGGCGACGGCCATGCCCACGGCCAGTAGGTATTCGACACAGCCAGGCGGACGCGATGACCGGCCGGGATCGCGTACGCCGTGGCCTGCAGCGGAACGCGGACGAGCACCGGCTTCGTCGACGGGCATCGGCACGGTCCGGTCGTGTCCCTCGCGCCGGCTGAGATTCAAGCAGCCCGCGGGCGACGAGCGTCGAGCGCCCGTCGGGGGCGACGTCGCAGACGCGCACGCAGACGTGCGCCTGCGGATGGTCGACGCTGCACTCCAGCTCGGCGACTCGCCCTTGCCGAGCAGTTCGACGCGTTCGGGCAGCGGCTCGGAGTCCCAGCACAGCGAGGCGCCGTCGTCGGGGCGCTGGTCCAGGGCGAAGTCGGCGGCGCTGCCGTCGCCGCACCAGACGCCGCCGTCGACGCCGGTCGCCTGGAGGCCGCGCAGGCGGCGCACCGCCGTCGGACTCGCCGCCGTCTCGGTCCAGTCCACGACTCGCCCAGCGCCGAGCGTCCACGCGCTCGACCGCCGGCGACGGCCACGCCGGGTCGGCGACCCAGCGCCCGTCGCGGTGGGCATAGCGAGCCGGCCGGCGCGACCGGCTCCTGCATGTAGCTGATCAGCCGGGGCTCGTCGAAGAAGCCGTTCTCCTCGCCGTCGAGGCTGGCGGCGAAGAAGCGCACGCACTCCTGGAGAAAGCCGATCGCCGGACCGGGGCGCCCAGCCTCGGGGCCGGTGTGGCCCCACGGCCCGATCAGGCCCGCGCACGGGACCGTCAAGTGCTCGACGAGGCGCAGCACCATGTCGCGGTAGCCGTCGCTCCAGCCGCCCACGGCGAACACCGGGCACCGGATCCCGGCGTAGTCCTCACACGCCGACCCCTGCCGCCAGTAGTCGTCGCGCCGCTGATGGGACAGCCAGGGCTCGATGAACAGCGACGCGCTGCGCAGGCGCTCGTGCCACGCCTCGCGCCAGCCATCGCCGACGACGAGCGGGTCCGGCGGCTGGTTGAGGTAGGCCGCCATCGAGGTCGCCCACTGCGTCATGTCCATCGCCGAGACGCAGCCGCCGATGTAGTGCACGTCGTCGGCGTAGCGATCGTCGGAGGCGTGGATCGCGACGACGCCCTTGAGCGGCTCGGGATGGCGGGCGGCCATCTGCAGCGCCGGCGAAGCCGCCCCAGGAGACGCCGATCATGCCGACGGCGCCGGTGCACCACGGCTGCTCGGCGATCCAGGCGATCACCTCCTCGCAGTCGCGCTGCTCATGCTCGGTGTACTCGTCCACCATCAGCCCGCCGGAGTCGCCGCTGCCGCGCAGGTCGACGCGCACGAACGCGAACCGTGGGCGGCGAAGTACGTGCCCCACGCGGCGTCGCCGATCGCGGTCCCATCGCTGCGCCGGTAGGGCACCGAATCGAGGATCGCCGACACCGGGCGCGGACTCGCGTCCTCGGGCAGCCACAGCCGCACGGCCAGGCGCACGCCGTCGTCAGGGTCGACCCAGTTCGTGGCGATCACGCGCACCGGCCGCGCGCCGGGCGTCCCGGCGTCGAGCGGCTGTGATTGACGCGGACTCACGGTGGTCGTAGAGTAACCACTGCCGATATGCGGAAGCAAGTTTCGATGAGTGAGAATTCGGTCGGGACTCTCGCCCGCGGCCTCGACGTCCTCGAGCTGTTCGCGACAGCCGGGTCCGAGCTCTCCCAGAAGCAGATCTCCGAGGCCCTCGGGCTGCCGATGCCGACCGTCCACCGCCTCACCGCGCTGCTCACCGAGCGCGGCTGGCTCGACCGCGACCCAGGGACACGCCGCCTGCGCCTGGGGCTCGAGATGGCCCGGCTCGTGCCGGCGCTGCTGGCGGGCCTGCGCCTGCCCGAGCTCGCCCGCCCCCACCTGCTGGCGCTCACCGCCAGACCTGCAGGAGACCGTCAACGTCGCCATCCTCCAGGGCGCCGAGGTCGTGTATCTGCTCAGCGAGTCCGGCGACCGGCTGCTCACCTCGCAGGCATCGGTCGGCATGCGGCTGCCCGCGCACTGCACCGCGCTCGGCAGGTGCCTGCTCGCCCAGCTGCCCGAGGAGGTCGCCCGCGACGTGCTCGGCCCCGAGCCCTACGAGCCCCGCACCGAGCGCACCGTGACGACGTGGGCGCCCATGGCCGCCGACCTGGCGACGATCCGCGCGGACCGGGGTGGCCGTCTCCGAGGAGGAGTACGAGGTCGGGCTCGTCTCGATCGCCGTGCCCGTGCGCTGGATCGACGGGCCGGGCACCGGCGCGATCAACGTCTCGCTGCCCGCCGGGCGCGCGACGGCCGAGTTTCGCGAGCAGCTCACGCGTGGCCTGCTCGACGCCGCGCGCGAGATCGACCGCGAGATGAGCATGTCCGGGGCGCGCCGGTGACCGTCGACACCGCGCCCGCCGTCGAGGAGCTCGCCGATGATGCCGACGCGTTCGCCCGCTCGCTGGCCGACGTGGTCGACGCCGATCCGGCCCTGCGCTATCAGGGCATGCCGTCCGACGGCGACTCACACGCCGTCTACCGGGCGCTCGGCGAGGCCGGCTGGATCGGCATCCACTGGCCGCAGGCGCTCGGCGGCCGCGGCCTGAGCTCGCTGCACACGGTCGCCTGCGAGGAACGCTTCGGCTACCGGTGGCTGCCGCTGTCGGGGTACCTGCTGTCGGTCAAGACGATCGGCAACGCGCTGCTGCGCTTCGCCGACCCCGAGCTGCAGGAGCGGCTCGTCCCCGAGGTGGCCGCCGGGCGGATGCTCTTCTGCCAGGGCTTCTCGGAGCCTGACGCCGGGTCCGATCTCGCCTCGCTGCGCACGCGGGCTCGCCCGGACGACGGGCGCTTCATCGTCAGCGGCCGCAAGATCTGGACCTCGAGCGCCGACTACGCCGACTGGGTCTATCTCGCCGTGCGCACCGACCCTCGAGCGCGAGCGCCATCGCGGCATCTCGGTGCTCGTCGCCGACATCAACACCCCGGGGATCACCGTGCGGACCCACCGAACGCTCGGCGGCGGCACGATCGGCGAGCTCGAGCTGACCGACGTCGAGATCCCCGCCGGCCAGCTCGTCGGAGAGCTGCATGGCGGCTGGCGGGTGCTGATGGGCACGCTCGACTACGAGCGCGTGACGAGTGAGAAGGTGGGCACGATCTGCTCGCTGCTCGACGCGCTCGATCCGCTCGCCGGCGATCCGGGTGCGCGACGGGCATTGCGCCGGCTGCGGGGGGCGCCCAGGCGGCGCGCCTGCACGGTCGCCGCGCCGCCGAGCTGCTCCAGGACGGCCGGCCGGCGAGCGAGCAGAGCTCGATGGCCAAGCTCTCGATCGCCGAGCTGATGCAGCAGGTGGCGGCGTTCGCGGTGGACCTGCTCGGCCCCGAGGGCCTGCTCGAGGAGGGCATCGGCACCCTGCGCGGCCGCGTGGCCGCGTTCCAGCGCGCGTCGGTGGCGACGACCATCTCCGGCGGCGCCGCGGAGATCCAGCGCACGGTGATCGCCCGGCGCGGCCTCGCCTGCCCGCCGCAAATGAGCACCGACCTCGCCGCCCCTGGCCGGCCTGCGCGTGCTCGAGTACGCCCAGTACGTCGCCGGCCCGTTCGCCGGGATGCTGCTCGCCGACCTCGGAGCCGACGTGGTCAAGGTCGAGCCGCCGGCGGGCGACGCGTGGCGGCGTTACGAGCCCTTCGCGGACGGCGAGAGCCGGTACTTCTACTCGCTGAACCGCAACAAGCGCTCGGTCGTCATCGACCTCAAGGACGCGGACGGCCGGCGGGCCAGCCGGAGCCTGATCCGCACCGCCGACGCGGTGCTGCACAACTTCCCGCCGGTCCGCGCCGATCGCTTCGGTCTGGACCGGGCGAGCGTGCGCGAGGTCAACCCCGACGCGGTGTGGTGCTGCGTCTCGGCGCTCGGCTCCGACGGCCCGGAGGCGTCGCTGACCGCGTTCGACCTCGTCGCCCAGGCGCTCTCGGGCCTGCTGCTGGCCAATGCCGGCTCGGGCGCCGCCGTTCCCCAGCGCGCCGGCGGGATCGCCATGGCCGATTTCACCGCCGGGCTGCTGGCGGCGATCGCGGTGCTCACCGGCCTGCTCGCGCGCGAGCGCGGCGGCGCCTCCGGAATCGAGGTCTCGCTGCTCGGGGCGGCGCTGGCCGTGCAGGCCCAGCGGTTCGTCTCGGTGGAGTCGCTCGACGGTGCGACGGCAGCCCCGCCCGGCGCTGGCGACGGGCGACGACCTACAGGCGCACGGCGAGGCGCTGCGCGCCGCCGAGGAGCTCGAGCCGTACTACCGCGCCTATGCCGCCGCCGACGGGTTCTTCGTGCTCGCCTGCCTGCACGAGCGCCAGCGCGTGGCGGCGGGCGGGGTGCTCGGGCTCGATGACCCGTGGGCGGCCAACCCCCAGGCGTGGCCGGCAGACGCGGCCGAGCGCTCGCAGCGGCGGGGACTGGTGGCCGAGTTCGAGCGGCGGCTGGCCGCCGACTGCGTCCGGGCGTGGGTCGGGCGCTTTCGCGCCGCCGGCGTGCCCGCGGCCGAGGTCCGCGTCCTCGATCAGCTCTACGAGCACGACCAGGTGGCGGCCAACGGGCTCGTGCAGTCCGTCCAGCGTGACGGGGTCGGCGAGGTCAAGCTGCTCGGGTCGCTGTTCAAGATCGACGGCGTCGTCACGCCGGCCGCGCGCGGGGTCCCCTCGCTCGGCGAGCACACCGAGGAGGTGATGGACGCATGCCAGGATCCGCAAGCCTGAGCGACGCCCGTGAGTTCGCGGCCAGCGTCGCCGGCGTGCGTCTCACGGGGTGCCCAGCGCGCGCCCGACTGGGATCCGGGGGCGGTCGGTGTCGCGCCTGACCCGGCGGCGAACGCGGCCTTGACGCAGATCGGCTGGGATTCGCTGGCCCAGGACCCGTCGCTGGTGGTGTGCGCGGGCCTGGGCGCAGTGGAGCTGGGCCGGCGGCTGGCCTCGGTATGGCACGTCGATCGGCTGCTCGGCGGCAGCCCGGTCGCCGGCGACCTCGTGCGTTGCGTGGGACCCTCGGTTCCGGCGGTCGTGGTCAGCGGCGATGCGCGGCACGAGCTGCTGCGCTCCGAGCGGCGTCCGTCCGCGGAGGGTCTGGACGTCCACCAGGTGCTCGAGCTCGGCTCCGCCGGTCGACGACGTGACCCCGGTCGCGTGGGCGGCGCTGGCTGACCGCCGGCGTCGGCTACCTGGCCGGGCTGGGCGAGCAGGCGCTCGAGCTGACCGTCGACTATGCGCGTCAGCGGGCCGCGTTCGGTTCCACCCTCGGCCGCCCTGGCGCCTGTCCAGCAGCTGCTGGCCAACGCGGCGACGGCGGTGCGCGGCGTGGCCCTGCTGGCGGGTGCCGGGGCCGCCGACGGCGATGCGCTGGCCCATGCCGGAGTGGCGATCGCCGGAGCATGCGCGGCCTGCCAGCAGGTGAGCGGGGCGATCGGCTTCACGCTCGAGTATCCGCTGCACCGCTTCACGCAGCGGGCGCGGGCGCTTCAGGCGTGGAACGAGGCGCTGCTCGACGGCGCCGCGGTCCCTGCCCCGGCCTGATCGCCGCCCTGCAGCGGGAAGTGACACGCCACCAGGCGGTCATCGTGCGCCCGCAGCCGGGGAACATCGGTGAGGCAGGTGTCCGCGCGCTGCGGGCAGCGGGGCGCGAACAGGCAGGCGGTCCGCTCGGCGCCCAGCGGCTCGGGGAGCACGCGCGGCTCTGACACGTGGCGCTCGCTCGGCCGCGTCGCCGGCACGGCGTCGAGCAGCGCCCGCGTGTACGGGTGGCTGGGCGCCGAGGTGATGAGCGGCGCGGCGCCCTCCTCGACGATCGTGCCGGCGTAGATGACCGCCAGCCGGTCGCTCATCCGCCGCACCACCTCGAGGTCGTGGGAGATGAACAGATAGGCGAGGCCGCGTTCTCGTTGCAGCGTCAGCAGGAGGTTGAGAATCTGCGCCTGGACCGATACGTCGAGCGCCGAGGTCGGCTCGTCGCAGACGATTACGTCGGGCTGGAGCGCGAGCGCACGGGCGATGCCGATCCGCTGGCGCTGGCCCCCGGAGTACTGACCGGGATAGGAGTCCAGGTCGGCGTTCTCCATCCCGACCGACGTGAGCAGCTCCTGGATCCGGCCGCGTCCGCGGGGCAGGCCATGGGCTCGTAGGGGCTCGTCGACGAGGTGCTCGAGCGTGAAGCGGGGATCGAGCGAGTCGTAGGGATCCTGGAAGACGATGCCCACCCGGCGGCGGATCTGACGCAGCCGGCGGGGGCTGCGCGGATATGGCTGGCCGCGGAAGCGCAGCTCACCGCCGGTGGGCTTCTCCAGACCCATGACCAGGCGAGCGACCGTGCTCTTGCCACAGCCCGACTCGCCGACGATGCCGAGCGTCTCCCCCGGCATCACGGACAGTGATACGCCGGCGAGCGCGTGCACGGCGCGGTAGCGCTTGTGGACGTCGACGAGCTCGATCAGCGGCTCGTCGCTCATGCGTGGCTCGGCGATGACACGCGCACGTGTGGCCGGTCGCGAGCTCGACGGTCGCGCGCCATCGCCTGCGGGCAGACCTCCAGCGCCGCCGGACAGCGGGGGTGAAATGGACAGCCGGAGCGGGAAGTCGCCGAGCGGCGGCGAGCCGGGGATCGCGTCGAAGGCCGCCTTCGGCGGGGCGTGGCGGCTCTCGCGCGGAGATTGCACGAGCGCCTGCGTGTACGGGTGCGTCGGGTGCTCGAAGATCGTCTCCACCGGTCCCTGCTCGACGATCAGGCCGCCGTACATGACCGCGACGGTATCGGCGATCTCGGCCACCACCCCGATGTCGTGGGTGATCCACACCAGCGCCATCTGGTCGGCGACGACGAGCTCGCGCACGAGCGCGAGGATCCCGGCCTGCACGGTGACGTCGAGTGCCGTCGTCGGCTCGTCGGCGATCAGCACCTTCGGGCGCGCCGCCAGCGCGATCGCCAGCATCACCCGCTGTCGCATGCCGCCGGAGAGCTCGTGGGCGTACCGGCGGGCCACCGCGTCGGGCTCGGTGATCCCGACATCCTCGAGCAGGTCGACCGCCCCGGCCGCGGCCTGCGCGCGGTCGGACCCCGCGGCGCAGGCGCAGCACCTCGGCGATCTGCCGCCCCGCCGACTGCACGGGGTTCAGCGCCGCCATCGCGTCCTGGGGCATGTAGGCGATGACCCTGCCGCGGGCGTTGCGCAGCTCGTCGCCGGTGGCGGCCGAGATGTCGAGGTCGCCGACGATGGCGCTGCCCTCGATCGTCGCGCCGACCGGCAGCAGCCGGGAGACGGCCAGCGCGGTCGACGACTTGCCACATCCCGACTCGCCGACGATCGCCAGCGTCTGGCCCGGCGCGACCGCGAACGAGACGCCGCGCACGGCGTGGCGCTCGCCGTAGTGCACGTGGAGGTCATTGACGGCGAGGCCGCTCGAGCGCAGGGTGGCGGTCATGGCCGACCAGCCGGGTGCGGGGATCGATCGCCATTCGGATCAGGTCGATCGCCAGCGTGGCGATCGACCACGAGCACGGCGGCCACGACGACGGTCCCCATCAGGACGGGCCGGTCGACGTTGTAGAAGGCCTGGGTCTGCAGCTGGCCGATGCCCGGCCAGTCGAAGACCGTCTCCACGAACACGACGCCGGAGAGCAGGATCGCGAAGTCCAGGCCGGCCATCGTCAGCGCCGGCGAGAGCGCGTTGCGCAGCACATGGTGGCGCAGGACATGGCGGCGGGAGAGGCCCTTGGCCACAGCCGTACGCGTGTACGGGGCGGCCAGCGTCTCCTGCATCGCATCGCGCACGACGTTGGCGTAGTACGGCATCCCGAACAGCCCCAGGGTCAGTGCCGGCAACACGATCCGGTCACCGCCGGTGCCGCCGTCGATCGGAAACAGCGACAGCTCGTAGCCGAACAGGAGCAGCAGCAGGAAGCCGAGTGAGAACGACGGCACCGCGAGAAAGCCGACGTTGACGACCGCCAGCCAGCCGGCTGCGCTTCTCCCGCAGGCCGTCCCACACCCCGAGCGCCCCGCCGAGCACGAGCTCGACCGCCAGGCCGGCCAGGCCGAGCTCGGCGGTCGCCGGCAGGCGGCCGCCGATGATCGAGGACACCGATTCCTTCTGCACGTAGGAGATCCCGAAATCGCCCTGGACGATGCCCGCGAGATAGTGGCCGAGCTGGGCGAGGACCGGCTGTCCGAGGTGTAGGTTGGCGCGCACCAGCGCCAGCACCTGCGGCGTGGCCCGCGGGCCGGCGATCGTGCGGGCCGGGTCGCCTGGGACGACGAACATCAGCAGGAACGTGAACAACACGACGGCCAGGATCGTCAGCACGCCGAGACCGATCCGGGTGGCTAGATATCGAGCCATGACCTGCGCAGGGAGACGGAGCCGCGGCGCGCGATGCCATCGCCGATCAGCACGAACGCCAGCACGGTGAGCACGACGCAGACGAGCGGCTCGACCACCTCGTGGGGCATGTACTCCAACGCCGCCTGTCCCGAGTTGAGCATGTCCCCCCACTCCGGCGTGGGTGGCTGGACGCCCGCTCCCAGATAGGACAACCCGGCGCCGATCGCCACCACGGCCGCTCCGTTGAGTGCCGAGATCACGAGCAGCAGCGACAGCAGGTGGGGAAGGATGTGGCGGCGCATGATCGTCGTGCTCGGCACGCCCTGGGCGATCGCCGCCTCCACGAACGGGCGCTTGCGCAGGGCGAGCGTCTCGCCGAAGACGACGCGCGCCGTCCACGCCCAGTACAGCGCGGTGACGACGACGATCACCCCGAACACGCCCTGCCCGAGGACGCTGGCCAGCGCCAGGCCGGAGATCACCGTCGGCACCGAGAGGAAGACCTCGGTGATCCGCATCAGCACGAGCTCGGTGATGCCCCGCAGAAAGCCGGCGACAACGCCGACGATCGCGCCGACCCCGATCGAGGTGATGTTCGCGATGAACGCCACCTCGAGCGTCGTCCGCCCGCCGTAGGCCAGCCGGGTCAGCATGTCGCGGCCGATCGAGTCGGTGCCGAAGATGTGCCCGGAGGAGCCGAACGGCAGCGGCAGCCCCTTGGCCGAGATCCCGTTGGCGTAGATCTTGTCCGGCGGACCGAACACCGGCGCGATCAGCGCGAACAGGACGAGGCCGCCGAGCAGCCCGAGCCCGACGGCCAGCGACGCGTTCGGCCGCGGGCGGGCCCGTGCGAGCGAAAGCCGGCTAAGCCGACTTCCAGAGGCGGTCGTAATAGGTGCCGTAGAAGACGTTGTAATGGAAGTTCTGGAGGGCGGGAGAGCGTCCGTCGATGAAGTTGAGGCTGCCGAGAAAGAGGCCGGGCGCGTCGTCGGCGATCAGCTTCTCGGCCTGGGCGAGGTACACGTTGCTCTGCGCGGTGCTGGGCGCGCGCAGCGCCTGGGCGGCGAGCTTGTCGACCTTGGAATTGGAGTAGTTCCAGTAGTTCGACGAGGCGTTGGACGTGTAATTGGAGCTCAGGATGTCCAGCGCCGTCGGCTGCACCTGGTACCAGTGGATCGGCGCCGCGGTGAAGTTCTTCTTCTCGGTCGACGTGTTGTAGGCGGAGTTGAGAGACGGTCTGGATCGACATGTTGACGCCGACCGCCTTGAACTGCTGCTGCAGGATCTGGGCGATGCTGGGGTTGGGGTCGTCCGACGTCGTCGTCAGCTGGAAGGAGAGGTTGTGCGCGCCGGCGGACGCGAGCAGCGCCTTGGCCTTCTGCGGGTCATAGCCGTAGGGCGTGGCGACCCGGTGGAAGTTGGGCAGGTTCTGCGGGAACGGCAGACCCCAGGGGACGCTCTCGCCGTAGCCGATCCGGGTGATCTGCTCGCGGTTGATCGCCCAGTTGAGCGCCTGGCGCACGCGGACGTCCGTGAACGGCGCCCGCTTGAGGTTGAGGCCGATCCACCGCACGGCGGCCAGCTGCACCTTGACGATGTACTTGGCCAGCGAGGGCTGGGCGGAGACCTGCGGGACGAGCGACGGCCCGATCCCCTCGCCAACCGAGTCGATGTTGCCGTGCTGGAGCTGCAGGAGCTCGGTCTGCGCGCTCGTGCCCCAGCGGTAGACGACGCTGTCGAGGTATGGCAGCCCCTTCCAGAAGTAGTGCGGGTTGCGCTTGAACGTCGCGGTCTGCCCCTGCTGGTCATAGCTGCTCAGCATGAACGGGCCGGTCGAGACGACATGCTTGGCGAACTTGGCGCCGTAACGCGTGACCGCCTCCTTGGCCACGGCCGTCATGTACGGCTGGGCGAGGATGTTGATGAACGTGATGTCGGGCGAATGCAGCCGGATCTTCAGTGTCATCGGGTCGGCGACCGTCAGCCCCTTGACCGTCTTGGCCTTGCCGTTGAACACGGCCTCGGCGCCCTCGATCGGGTACAGGTAGCTGGCCGCCCACGAGGCGTTCTTCGGGTCGAGCACCCGGCCCCACGAGTACGCGTAGTCATGGGCGGTGACGGTGCGACCGTTCTGGAAGCGCACGCCGGGCCGCAGGTGCATGGTGTACAGCGTGCCGCCGTCGCTGATCTCGACGGCCGCCGCGGCGTTGGGAAACGGCCCCTCGCCCGCGGCGCCGAAGATCATCGGCGCGGCCGTCGTGCAGTTACACAGCGAGTCCCAGCTGATCAGGTCATAGCCGATCGCCGGATCGAACGAATTGCCCTCCTGCTCCCATCCGACGACGATCGAGCCGCCCTGCCTGGCCCCCGCTCGCCGGCGGTCCCGGGAACCCCGACGCCCGCGGTCGAGTTCGCCTTCGTCGACGTCGTGCCCGGCAGCTTCTGCGACGTGCCCCCGCATCCCGGCGATGTACAGCGCGCCCAATCCCAATCCCGCCCCCCGGATCAGGTCACGCCGCGACAGACTCGCTGGGTCACCGCCGCCTGATCGCCCATCTCGCCGTCCTCGCCCTCAGTTTCGATAATCAAAAGGCATTTTCGCTCGGTAAGACTACCGGTCCGTCTCAAGCGCGCGCAACAACTACGCGCCGCCCCCTCGGGATCCCGGCGCACGAACGATCGCCTCGTCGCCGAACACCGCCCGGACCTCGACGTGGCCGCCCAGCGCGGCGACGAACCGCGTCAGGTCGTCAGGTACAGATCCGGCTCCCCGGCGACCTCGGATCGCTCAGCTCACTGGCGGCCAGCGCGCGCTCGATCGCCTCCCAGCTTCGCCGCTGCGATGGCGGGCCTGCGAGATCTGCTCACCGGCCTCCAGCATCCGCTGGTAGGCGGCCACCCGCCGCTCGTTCACCGGGTCGGCCCGTCGGATCTCCTCCCACCGTTCCGCCATCGCCCCTCCCCTCCGTTCTCTCGCCGATGCTCATCGAAGAGCCGGTCGGCCTTGGCGATGTTCTCCCGGTACCAGCCCTTCCAGTTATTGGTCTTGTCGCCGCCGACGAGCAGTACCGCGCGTTGCCGATCGTCGAAAGCGAACAGCACCCGGAGATGCCCGCCGGTCGACCGTAGCTCCTTCATCTTGTGATGACGCGAACCCTTGATCCTGTCCGCCGTCGGCCGGCCGAGCGTCGGCCCGACCTGCCGAAGCGGTTGATCGCAGGCGGTCACACGGATCTTGTCCTCCGGCTTGAGTGACAGATACCACTGCTTCGCTTCCCTGGTGAACCCGACCGCGGCTCCCACATCCGGCAAGAGCGCCCGGCGGCCTGCCTGTCACCCGGTGCACATCCTATTTCTCAGAGTCGCCAGGCTTTTGCCACAACCGTGTCTTGTTCCGTCACACGGTCCGGTGGATCATTGCCCTCATGACATCCAACAAACTCATCGAAAGCACGATCGTCCAGGAGGACGATCCCGACTGGGGGCCGCTCGAGGACATGCTCGGCCCGGAAGGCCACGACGAATTTCAGTGGCGGGCCGAGGTCGAGCTGTCCGGCGGAACCAGGATCCAGGCCTACAAACACGGCGTCTCCGGCCATTACCTGCATCTATCCGCTGAGGGGCACGCCTATCAGTTCATCGGCGAGGAGCACTATCTGTCGATCGATCCCGACGATGCGCTCTGGATGGCGAGAGGCCCGTTCGCCCACATCTGGGGTTTCGGACCGGAGCGGACGCGGGGACCCGGCGGTGTCACGAGCAGAGACCATCACCTCGATTGACCGTTTAACCGTCGATCAATTTGCACGGTTTCCGGCGCAAACCTCCGGCGTTTGCGATGTCGCTCATCTTGACACCGCGAGAACCGCCGACTTAGAGTTACCGGTGACGGCCGTGCCGGGCGTCGGTCGTCGTTCAGCGGTCCGGGCCGAGGGTCGCAGGAGGTGGCTGAGTCATCGGGGATGCTCACCTGTGAAAGGGGGATGTGGCTATGACCACTCAGTCAACCGTCAGCGACCAGGCGGCGACGAACGGCGATCGTCAGGCGGGCAGTGCGACACTTCGTCGGCTGGGGCGCCACGGGGTCGCGCCCCGCGGCTTGTCGCTCGCCGGGTCGACCGGTCCGCTCACCGGCCGGTTCGGACGGACTTCCCGTCGCTGCCGGCGGCCGACTGGGGGGCGGACGACCACGCGTCGCAGTCGGCGCTCACGGCGCTCGGGCGAAGATGATGTCGACCCTCGACGAGCCCAAGGACGGTCCCGACGCCGAGGAGAGCGGCCTGGCGCGCCGCCTACACGTACTTCGGGCAGTTCGTCGACCACGATCTGACGTTTGACCCGGTCAGCACGCTGCAGCGCCAGAACGATCCCGACGCGCTCGTCGATTTCCGCACGCCGCGCTTTGACCTCGACAACGTCTACGGGCGCGGTCCCGACGATCAGCCCTATCTCTATCTCGACTCCCGGCGCTTTCTCCAGGGCACGCCGCTCACCGGCAATGCGCTCGGCGCGGCGCTGACCGCGCACGATCTCCCCCGCAGCGCCGCCACCAGCATCGATCCCATGGCCAAGAACCGGGCGATCATCGGCGATCCGCGCAACGACGAGAACGTGATCGTCTCCCAGCTGCAGGGCCTGATGCTGCGTCTGCACAACCGAATCGCCACGCAGAATCCCACGTGGCCCTTCGCCCATGTCCAGCAGGAGGTCCGCTTCCACTATCAGTGGGTCGTCCTCAACGACTTCCAGCTCGCCTACAAGATCGACACCTCGCTCGTCGACCCGCTCAAGGACCTCCCCCGGCGCGTCGCCGGCGATCCGCCGCCCGGCCTGGCCGCCCGCAACCTGCTGCGGGGCTGGCGGCTACGCCTGCCCAGCGGACAGGACGTGGCCCGCGCCATGGGCCTGGAGCCGATCAGCGACATCGAGATCGGCAAGTTCACCGGCACCGACCCGACGACCAACATTCAACACCATCCACGGCGCCATCTTCGCCGGCAAGTGCCCGTTGTGGACCTATGTCCTGGCCGAGACCGTGGAGACGACGGTCGACGTCACCACCAGCGACGGCGTCAAGCCGATCTCGACCCGCCAGCTCGGCGCGGTCGGCGGTCGCATCGTCGCCGAGACGTTCGCTGGAATCATGGCCAATGACTCCAGCTCGTATCTCAACGTGAGCCCGCCGTGGAAGCCAGACCCGGCCCTGGCCGGCGCGGATGGCACGATCGGGATTCGCGAGCTCGTCGCCGCCGCTGTGGGCACCGCCCCCTGACGCGCGCGAGCGCGGCGACACCTCGGAGGGCGCCCGCCGAGGGGGCGGGCGCCCACCGGCCGGCTTCACATCCCGGACCAGTGACCCCTGCGGCTCGTCACCCCGCGGGCTGGCCCACGTGCTTCTCGGAGGTCCCATCGGGACATCCGGCGAACCAGATCGACTCGTCCGGATCGTCGGGTTTCGCGGTCCGGATCGTGCACGGCTTGCCCCAGAGCAGCGCGATCTGGGTCAGCGTGCCGCGCGCGTATTCCTCGTCGAGGCCGAGGCCCTCGTGGCGGTGCTCGAGCAGCAGCTCGCCGCGGCCGCGATAGTCGGCGTCGACGATCTCGATGCTCGGGATGCCGCCGCTCGCGTGCTGGCGGATGAGGACATCGCGGATCGCCTCGGCTTCCCGGGTGCAGATGCGGATCTTGCGCGGATCCCGCTGGAGATGCTCGAACGCGTACAGGCGTGAGAGCTCGCAGACCTTCGGGGTCAGAAACTCCCGCAGCAGCGCCTCGTCGTCATAGGTCGCCAGCACCAGGCGGACCCGCTCGAACGGCTCGGTCTCCCCCGCCCAGCTCCAGAGCTCGCGCTCCTCGTCGTCGGGATCGGCGGCGATGCGCATGATCTCGCGCAGGATGTTGATGCCGATGCTGTAGGGGTTGACGCGGCCGGGGTGCGGCTGGATCACGCCGGCGTTGAGCTGCTCGTACTGCCAGTAGTATCGGCCGCCAGGAACAGGCGCTGGCAGATCTCCTGGTGGGCGAGCACGGCGGCGCCCTCGTTGAGGATCTTCGTGCGCATCTGCGGCATGAAGTAGCTCTGCTCGGAGGCGACGATCGACATGACGTCGTGCTGCCAGTCCTCGAGGCCCGGGGCGTTGGCCTCGATGAACCGCAGCAGGTCCTCCTCCGGCTCGCGCGGGAAGCGTCGGCGCAGCGTCTCCCGGTCGGTCGCGACCCGCTCGCGCTCGGCGGCGACCTCGTCGGGGAACAGGACGTCGTAGGGGAGCTCACGCTGCTGGGGCTCAGACGCGCCCGCCTTGTGGATCAGCTGCGCCTGGGGTTGATGGATCGCGATCGCGTGGCAGGCGTCGATGAAGTCCTCGACCCGGTCGCGGCCGTGGGCCCCCATGTAGTCGGCGATCCGGTCGGCCGCGGACACGACCCGCGACATGATCTCCCGATCGACCGCGCCGAGCCACGCGTTGTTCTCGAACACGTATCCGTGGCCGAGGCAGTGGGCGATGACGAGCGTCTGGGCGACGAGGCCGTTGCCGTCCATCAGGTAGGCGTGGGCGGGGCGCGTGTTGAAGATCAGCTCATAGATCCGGTCCTGGCCGCGCCGGTAGCGGCCGTAGGCCTCGTCGAACTGCGCTCCCCAGCGCGCGCTCGAGTACCGGGCGGGCAGGCCGTTGGCGGCGGCGAAGTAGACCTCCTCCGGGCGGACGAGGTGATAGACGACGTCCGGCACGTCAAATCCGAGCTCGCCGACGGCGATCTCCCGGCACTGCTCGTCGATCGAGCGCAGGTCGGTGAGCGTGTACTCGGTCATCGGATCGCCGCCTCCACGTCGTCGGCGGCGAAGAACGCCCGCAGTGCCGGCCACAGCGCCCGGTCATCGGTGGCGTGTGCCGACACGAAGCCGTCCAGATCGGCCGCCTCCTCCTCGTAGTACTTCGAGAGCTTGTGCGAGCTGCCCGAGCCCGGATCGACCTCCAGATAGCCCACCAGCGAGCAGATCTCGGTCAGGCCGCGGATCAGCTCGAGGGCGCGCTGATTGTCGGCAGTGAAGTTGTCGCCGTCGGAGACGTGGAGGACATAGATGTTCCAGTCGTCGACGGGGTACCGGTCGCGCTGGATCTCCCCGACGGCCTCGAACACCGAGGACACCTTCGTGCCGCCGGACTCGACGCGACCGAAGAACTGCTCCTCGTCGACCTCCCGAGCCTCGGTCGTGTGCGCGAGGAACACGATCTCGGTCAGCTCGTAGCGGCTGCGCAGGAATTGCACGCACCAGTAGAAGAACAGGCGCGCCATCCGTTTGCGCTCGACGTTCATCGAGCCCGATACGTCCATCGCGAGGAAGATGACCGCCCGGTTGCGCGGCCGCGGCACGTCGCGGTAGGACAGATACCGCAGATCGGGCTTGTCGATCCCGCCGAGCGACACCCGTCCGCGCTTGGCGTTGCGCAGGAGGTTCTCGCGCAGCGTCGACTTCTTGTCGAGCTGCGGCCCCTTGCGCGCGATCTGGTCATAGACGGTCTTCGTGGCTTCGATATCCGCCCCGTTCTTGGCTTTCAGGCGCGGGAGCTGGAGCTCGGAGAAGAGAAGCTCCTCGACGTCGTTCATGTCAAGCCACACCTCGTAGAGCTCCTCACCGGGCTCCGTGCCCGCCTCGCCATCGCCGTCGCCGTCAGTGTCCCCCTTGGGGCCGAGGACATCACCGGGTTTGCCGTCCCCACCGCCGACCCCCTGGGCCTGCCCGCGATCGAAGATGAACTGCCAGCGCTTGGTGCCCTTGACCGGAACCCGGATCTTCTTCTCCGGCCCCGAGGCGACGATGTCCTCCTCGCCGATCCGCTCCTTCAACTGCTCGGTGATCTTCTTGCGCAGGCGCTCGCGGTGATGGAGTGAGTCGCGGCGGCCGGCGTCATGCGGCAGGCCCGACTCGCCGACAACGGTCATGTGACCCGGTCCTCAGCGATTGAGCAGATGGCCGACGTAGTCGAGCAGATCGCGGGCGGACTGCTCCGTGTATCCACGCTGCTCGATCAGGATGGTCAGCACTTCGTTGAGGCGTTTGGCCTGGTCCTGGTCGGGATTGTTCTTGGAGACCGTCACCTGCACGATGTCCTTGAGCTGATCGAACAGGTACTCCTCGATGCCGGTGGCGAGGACGGTGTCGGTCTGGTGGGTGAGTGGCCGCTCGCCGCGGCGCAGCGCAATCCCGATGCGCATCAGCACACCCTGGCGGAACGTGTCCTTGGCCGACTCGGGGACCGCCGGCTTGACGTTCTCCTCGACACTGCGCATCAGCCGCTCATCGGGATCGGAATCCTCCTTGGTGATCGGATCCTGCGTCTTGGTGCCCTGGCAGTAGGCCTCGATGTTCGTGAGGTAGTTCTCGAGCAGACGCTGGGCATGCTCGGCGAACGCGGGCACGAACGCCTTGCGGACCTCATCCTTGAGGCGGCGGTCGATCTCCTTGCGCGCATCGGTCACGAACGCCCGTAGCTGCTCGCGGATCTCCCGCGGTGCCTCGAGGCGCTCGATGTAGTCGGTAAGGGCGATCAGCGCCATGATCGGCGTCAGGTACCTGCCGGTCTGATTGGCCTCGCCGGCCTTGCTCGCCGCGCCCGAGAGGACGTCGACGATCGCGCGCGGACCCAGGCCGGTCATGCCCTCGTGCTCGGCCGCCCGTTTGATCTCAGGGATCTGAGCGAGCTTCCAGTCGCCCACCTCCTCGCCGTCGTAGAGCTTCATCTTCTCGACGAGCCCGAGCCCGTCGTGCGGCTTCAGGCGCGAGAGCACGGCGACCATCGCGGCGGCGCGCAGGGCGTGCGGGGCGATGTGGAGGTCGCCGCGCGCTCCCAGACCGGTGAGGAGCTTGCGGTAGATCTTCTCCTCGTCGGCGACGCGCACGTTGTAGGGAACGGCGACGGTCACCAGGCGGTCCTTGAGCGCCTCGTTCTTCGCGTCGGCCATGAACGCGCGGAACTCCGCCTCGTTGGTGTGGGCGAGGATCACCGTGTCGGAGTCGATGTAACCGAACTTGGCGACCTTGAACTGCTTTTCCTGGGCCATCGTCAAAAACAGGTTGCGGAACTCCGCCGGGTTCTTGAAGAACTCCACGGCCTCGAACACGCCGCGGTTGGCCTTGGAGAATTCACCCGCCCAGTCGAGCGCTAACGGGTGCGAGTCCGAGCCGTGCGTCTCGATCGCCCGGAAGTCCAGGCCGCCGGTCAGCTGCTCCATGCTCATCGACTTGGGATCGCCGGGCTCAAACGTCCCGATGCCGACGCGTCTCGCTTCCGAGAACACGATCCGCTCGATCGGGAAGTTGAGAAAGTCGCCGTCAAACTCGTGCTCGAGGCGCCAACTGCACACCGGGCACGGACCGCCCTCCACCCCCACGTGCGTGTGATCGCGCGCCTGGCTGCGCAACGCGGCCGGGACGAGATGCAGCGGCTCCTCGTGCATCGGGCAGCCCTGCAGCGCGTAGACCGCGCCTTCCTCGGTGCGCGTCCAGTCCTCGAGACCCCGCTTGAGCAGCGTGGCCACCGAGCTCTTCGCCCCGCCCGGCGGTCCCCACAGCAGCAGGATGCGCCGCCGCGTCTCGTGCCCCTGCGCGGCCGTCTCGAAGGTGCGCACCACCCGCTCGAGGGGCACGTCGAGCCCGAACAGCTCGTCGCGGAAGAACCGGTAGGACACCTCGCCGGCGTGCAGGCCGGCGGTATACCCCCCGGCGCGGATCATCTCGTAGATCCGCTGGTGGGCCGTGGCGGCGATCGCAGGGCGCTCAGCCACGCGATCGATGTACTCGTTCAGTGTGATGACTTCAGGCTGCTCGGCATAACCTTGCCTGGCAGCATCAACGAGTGACTGTTTGAAATTCAATCGAACGCTTTCGTCGACCGACTTTTTTACCGTTCAGTCTCTTCGATAAAGAATCTTCCGCTTCACCCCGGACGGCATTGGCCCGCTGTCCCAAACCGTGGACGTTCTCACCTCCCGGCGGACAGATGCGTTGCTATCCGTGGCTGTCGTTTCCTGTCTCAGGTGGCCATCGGCACCCCCGGGCATCCATTGGTCCGCCGAGGACGACGTTGGCGGGACGGCCCGGGCGACCCTCAGCGGGCGCCGCCGGCGTACCGCAGGATCGAGAGGTCGGTCAGCCATTCGACCGGAGCGCGGTCGTCGGTGTAGACCGAACCGCCGCGCAGGGACGCGCCGAACTGCGAGTCAACCCGGGCCTGGACGCCGTACAGCGACGCGGGGAGCCGGATCCGGTGGGAGTTCAGTGCCGCCGCCGACAGCGGATGCTGGGCGGCGACGACCAGCGAGTTGTCGGCGCTGACGCGGTCGCGCATCACGTAGCGGAACTGCGAGCGCAGCGTCGCGGTGACCACCTTCTCCAGGGCGCTCGACGACGGCAGGTGACCGACGTTGACGATGAACGTGCCGCCGGTGTTCAGGTGCGCGCGAACGGAGTGGAAGAACTCGCGGGTGACGAGGTAGAACGGGATGTACGGCTGGCGGTAGGCGTCGAGGAAGATCGAGTCATAGTGGGCCGTGCTGGCGCGCAGCCAGGGCCGGGCGTCGGCGGTGTAGAGATGCAGGCGGGCTCCGTGAAGGTCGAACAGCCGCTTTCCGATCGCTGTCAGCTCGCCGTCGATCTCGACCGCATCGACGCGGGTGGCCGGAAAGAAGTGGCCGTAGGCGCGGGCGACCGTCCCGGCCGCGTCGCCGAGGATGGCGACGCGCCCCGGCGCGTCCACGGCGCCGGCGGCGAACGGCAACACCAGGAAGTCGTCCCAGTAGCCGCCGGTCAGATAGCTGCCGGGCTTGTACAGCGAGTGGATCGCCTCGCCCTCGTTGAGCTGGAGCCACCGGGTCCCGTCCGGGAACTGCTCGACGCGGGCGTACTGATACTCGGTCTCGGTGGAGTCGATGACCTTTCCCCCGGCCAGGCCGGCGCCGATCGCCGCGGGGGGGATCGCCAGCGAGCCGGCGACGGCCGCCGGAACGATCACGGCGCGCCAGGAGCCGATCCCGGGGACGGCCACGAGGGCGAGCGACAGGGCGAACACGATGAACGTCCGGTGGGTGCCGATCGTCGGGATCAGCAGCAAGGCGGCGAGGAAGGTGCCCAGCAGCGAGCCGACGGTGGAGATCGCGTACAGATTGCCGATCGTCCGGCCCGTGTCGGTGACCCGCTCGACGCTGAGCCGGCTGGCGTAGGGCGCGACCGCGCCGAGCAGCATGACCGGCACGGCGACGAGCACGAGCACCCCGATCAGCGACCCGAGAAAACCGCCCACCGACAGCGCGCCGAGCGCATTGACCGAGAGCCGCAGGAACGGGTCGGCCACGAACGGGACGATCGCCAGCAGGACGGCCGCCACGAGCACGATCGCGCACAGCCCGCGCATGTTCGGCCGCCGGTCGGCCACCCGTCCGCCGATCGCGTAGCCGATCGAGAGCGCCACGAGGATCGTGGCGATCGTGTTCGCCCAGATGATCGTCGAGGCGCCGAAGTACGGGGCGAGCAGGCGGGCGGCGGCGATCTCGGTGCCGAGGCTGGCCGCACCGACGACGAACGCCACCACGCGCACGGCCAGCGGCCGGATCCCGCGTCTCACCGGAGGGACGTCGACGGAAACCGCGTCTGCGCTCTCTCGGGAATCAAGCACGCCGCACCCATCCTATGGGCGTTCTGTGAAATTGGCCTGACAGCCCGCGGACACAAAAACGGGCGCCCGCCCCCGTGAGGGCGGACGCCCGTGCCCAACTGATCAGACGGTTGCTGCGATCAGACGGTGACCGGCTGGTGCACCTCGAGCACGATCTCGTGCTCGTCGTTGTCGAGCGCCAGCACCTGCCCGCCGTCGGCGATCCGGCCGTCGAGGATCGCCCGCGTGAGCTCCTTCTCCAGCGTGCGCCGGAGATGGCGCTTCAGCGGCCGCGCCCCGAACTCGGGGTCAAAGCCCTCGGCCACCAGCCGGGCGATGAGCTCGGGTGCGACCTCCAGCTCGATACCGCGCTCGGCGAACACCCGGTCGGCGATCCGGCCGACCAGCATGTCGCCGATCTCCCTGACCTGCTCCTCGGAGAGCGGCTCGAAGACGACCACCTCGTCGATGCGGTTCAGGAACTCGGGCAGGAAGGCCCGCTTGGCCGCGGCGAGGATGCGCTCGGAATCGGCCCCGGCGCCGGCCTCGCCGCCGGTGAAGCCCACCGGTCGCTTGGCCTGCCCGGCACCCAGGTTGGACGTCATCACGATCACCGTGTTCGTGAAGTCGACCGTGCGGCCTTCGCCGTCGGTCAGCCGGCCGTCGTCGAGGACCTGCAGCAGCACGTTCCAGACCTCCGGATGAGCCTTCTCGATCTCGTCGAGCAGGATCACCGAGTACGGACGGCGACGGACCGGCTCGGTCAGCTGACCGCCGTCGCCGTACCCGACATAGCCGGGGGGCGAACCGATCAGCCGCGCCACCGTGTGCGGCTCGCGGTACTCGGACATGTCGATGCGGACCAGCGCCTTCTCGGTCGCGAACAGCCGCTCGGACAGTGCCTTGACGAGCTCGGTCTTGCCGACCCCGGTCGGGCCCATGAACAGAAAGCTGCCCAGGGGTCGATCCGGCTCGGCCAGGCCGGCGCGCGCGTGACGCACGGTCTCAGCGACGGCATGCACCGCGTCGTGCTGTCCGACCACCCTCAGGTGCAGGTCGTCCTCCAGCATCCCGAGACGCTCGAGGTCGGCCGCCACCAGCTCTCCCACCGGGATGCCGGTACGGACGGCGACCACGTCCGCGATCGCCTGCTCGTCGACGAGCATGGCGCCTTGCGTCTGCTCCGCCTCGGGGCCGTCGCTGCGCTCCATGTCGGCGAGCTCGCGCTCGAGGCCGTCGATCCGCTGCTTGATCTCACCCGCGTCCTCGTAGGCCTCGGCGTCGACCGCGGCCTGCTTCTCGGCACGCAGGTGCTCGAGCTCGGCACGCAGCCGGTCAGCGGCGGAGCCGACTCGATACAGCCGCAACCGTGCCCCGGCCTGATCGATCAGATCGATCGCCTTGTCGGGCAGGTGGTATTCGCTGATGTATCGATCAGACAGACGCGCCGCTGACTCCAGCGCCTCGTCGCTGATCTGCACGCCATGGTGCTCCTCGTACTGCGAGCGCAGGCCGTGCAGGATCTCGACGGTGTCCTCGATCGAGGGCTCCTCGACCATCACGGGCGAGAAGCGCCGGGCGAGCGCCGCGTCGTGCTCGACCCTGCGGTACTCGGCCAGCGTTGTGGCGCCGATCATCCGCAGTTCACCGCGGGCCAGCATCGGCTTGAGCATGCTTGCGGCGTCCATCGCGCCCTCGGCGCCACCGGCGCCCAGGAGGGTGTGCAACTCGTCGACGAACAGGATGATCCTGCCCTGGGATGCGACGACCTCCTGCAGAGCGGCCTTCAGCCGCTGCTCGAAGGCGCCGCGGAACTGCGTGCCGGCGACCATGCCGGCGAGGTCGAGCGCGATCACGCGCACGCCGCGCAGCAGCTCCGGCACATCGTTTTCGGCGATCCGCAGGGCCAGGCCCTCCGCGATCGCCGTCTTGCCGACGCCGGCCTCGCCGATCAGGGCGGCGTTGTTCTTGCGCCGCCGGGTCAGCGTCTCGATGACCTGCTCGATCTCGTTGGTCCGCCCGATCACCGGATCCACGCGGTCCGCGCGGGCCTCGGCGGTCAGGTCTGTGCCGAACTCGTCGAGCGTCGGGGTCTCCGAGCGCTGCCGGGTCTGGGAACGCTGGCGTGCGCCCGCGTTTGCGCCCTGCCCGCCCTGACCACCGAACAGGCCGCCCTCGGGCGTGCCGGGCTGCTGCGCCGCGACCGCCTCGCGAGCACACCGCTCGCACAGCAGCCCGGCACGCCGTCCGGCCCCGACGGCGAACGTCACCTGCACGACGCCCGGCCGCTCGCCACAGATGTCGCAGAGCGGGGCATTCTGGGGGTTCGTATTCTCAAAAGGCACTTTCAAAGTCTCCGATCTGTATTCAGATCTAAGTCGGTCCGAGTGAGATTATAGCGCAGTCATTGAGCACTCAAGCGCCGGCGCCGGGCCCGCCAGGAGCGGAGCGTCGCGCCGAGGCACCGGCGGGCCACGGCGTATCTTGCAGCCGAAGAACGCTCGAAGGAGGAGGCACCGTGACCGCACCGATCGCCGAGGCCCGCGTGATCGTCACATCTCCGGGACGGAATTTCGTGACCCTGAAGCTCGTCACCGAGGACGGCGTCTCCGGACTCGGGGACGCGACCCTCAACGGTCGCGAACTGGCGGTCGCGGCCTACCTCGAGAACCATCTGTGCCCGCTGCTGATCGGACGTGATGCCGACAGGATCGAGGACACGTGGAGATATCTGTACAACGGCGGCTACTGGCGCCGGGGGCCGGTGACGATGACCGCCATCGCCGCCGTGGACACCGCCCTGTGGGATATCAAGGGCAAGTCGGCATCGCTGCCCGTCTACCAGTTGCTGGGTGGTCGCTGCCGGCGCGGCGTGACCGTGTACGGGCACGCGAGCGCGGAGACCGTGCCGGGCGTGCTCGACGCCGTTCAGGGCTATGTCGACCTCGGGTATCGCGCCGTCCGGGTCCAGAGCGGGGTTCCCGGACTCCCGAGCACCTACGGGGTCGGCGGTGACGGCATGTTCTACGAGCCCGCCGACGGAGCGCTCCCGCGCGAGGAGACCTGGTCGAGCCGGCTCTACCTGGAGACGATCGGAGAGGTGTTCGCGGCCGTGCGCGACCGCTTCGGCCCCGAGCTCGAGCTGCTGCACGACGCCCACCACCGGCTCGCCCCGATCGAGGCGGCGCAGCTGGGCCGGTTGCTCGAGCCCCACCGGCTCTACTGGCTCGAGGATCCGGTTCCCGCCGAGCTCCAGGCGAACCTGCGGATCGTGCGTGCGCACACCACGACGCCGCTGGCCATCGGCGAGGTGTTCAACTCGATCTGGGATTGCGAGCAGCTTCTGCGCGAGGGGCTGGTCGACTTCATCCGGATGAGCGTCGCCCACTCGGGCGGCATCACCCACCTACGGCGGGTGCTCCACCTCGCCGAGTTGCACGGCGTCCGCTCGGGCTTTCACGGGGCGACCGACCTGTCACCGATCTGCCTGGCCGCCGCGCTGCACCTCGACCTGGCGATCCCGAACTTCGGCCTTCAGGAGTACATGCGCCACACCCCGGAGACGGACGCCGTGTTCCCGCACGGGTATGAATTCCGAGACGGGTACCTGCATCCCAGCGAGGAACCCGGCCTGGGCGTCGAGATCGACGAGGCGCGGGCCGCCGAGTACCCATACCGGCCCGCGATGCTGCCCGTCGCCCGCCTCCAGGACGGCACGATGCACTCCTGGTAGGCGTCGCTTGACAGCTTTTGTAAACCTTTGCATACTGGGGTTGACGAGCGCGCCAGGAGGAGACCCTGCCAGTCAGCATCCATGATGTCGCCGCGCGGGCAGGCGTATCGATCGCCACCGTCTCGCGGTCGTTCACCGTCCCCGCGGCGGTCCGCCCGAGCACCCGGCAGAGCGTCCTGGAGGCGGCTGCCGAGCTGGGCTACGAGCCCAACCGCGCCGCCCGCGGGCTGATCACCGGCCGGACCGGCAACGTCGGCGTGATCGTGCCCGACCTCGGCAACCCGTACTTCCACGCCGTGCTCAAGGGCGCGCAGGCCCGCGCCCGTGAGGCGGACTATGCGGTGTTCGTGGCCGACGGGCAGGAGAGCGCCGCCGAGGAGGAAGCGCTGATCAAGGCGATGCGCAAGCAGGTCGACGGGATCCTCCTGTGCTCGTCGCGGCTGGCCCCGGGCAAGCTCGCCGGGCTGGAGTCGGCGCCCACGGTGGTGCTGCTCAATCGCGTCGTGCCGGGCCTGTCCACCGTGTTCGTCGACAGCGCCGACGGCATGCGCCAGGCGGTCGAGCACCTGGCGTCACTCGGCCACACCCGCTGCGCGTTCGTCTCGGGCCCGCGCCGCTCGTGGTCCAATCAGCAGCGTCACAAGGGCCTGCGGTCCGCGGCCCGCCGCTTCGGGATCGAGGCGGTCATCATCGGTCCGGTCGCCCCGCAGTTCGACAGCGGGGTGACGGCGGCCGAGGCGGTGCTCGAGGCGGGCGTCACCGCGGCGATCGCCTACAACGATCTGGTGGCGGTGGGGATCCTCAGCCGCATGGCCGAGCTCGGAGTTCGGGTGCCCGAGGAGTTCAGCATCGTGGGTTTCGACGACATCGCGCTGGCGGCGATGGTGACGCCACCGCTGACGACGGTCGCCCTGCCGACGGCGCTGGCCGGCCGGGCAGCGGTCGAGCTGTTGCTCGGGGGCCTCGAGCGTGCCGAGGTTCCGGCCAGCTGCGTCACCCGTCGGTTGCCGGCACGGCTCGTCGTCCGCGGCTCGACCGCGGCCCCGGCGACGCACCCCGGGCCGCCGGCCCCGAGGACGCACCCCGGGGCGCCGGCGAGCTCTGATGGGTCCCGGCCGGCCGAGCGCCTCGCGCTCTGACTGACGCATGACTCCACCGCAGCCTCAGCCGAACGTGCACCGCGAATGAAAAGGTTTACTGTCCACAGCGTCAACCAGCAGGAGGAGAGCCCCAGACCATGAGGTACTTCAAGCGGAGTGGCACGATCATCGCCATGTTCGCCACCGTCGCGGCGATCCTGAGCGGGTGTTCCTCACCGGGTCCCAGCGCGTCGGCCAAGAACTCGGTGTCCAACACGCCGGTGAGCCTCCCGGCGAAGCCGTCGCATCCGGTCACCCTCAACATCCTCGACATCGCGGGGAACCTGCAGCTCACCCAGGGGATGATCGAGAACTTCGCCAAGGCCAATCCCGACATCGTCTCCGGAGTCACCTACTCGAAGTCCCCGGCGCCGGCGATGGCCGGCAAGCTCCAGGCCCAGGAGAAGGCCGGCCAGTCTCAGACCGACCTCGTTCTCACCGGGACCGACGGCTTGTCCGCCGGGATCGCCAACAAGCTGCTCGTCAAGCTGCTGCCCACCTACTCGTCGCACTTCCCGGGGCTGATGGGCAACTACCTGGCACCCGCCGCGGCGATGCAGGGCCTCGCGGGCGGCTACGGCATCGAGCTGGTGTACTACCCGTCCGGTCCGCTGCTGGAGTACAACCCCAAGGCCGTACCGACACCGCCGACGACGCCGGCCGCACTGCTCGCCTGGGCCAAGGCCCACCCGAAGAAGTTCGAATACGCAGAGCCGGCCAACTCCGGGCCCGGTCGCACCCTGCTCATGGGACTGCCCTACCTGCTGGGCGACAGCAATCCCCATGATCCCGTGCACGGTTGGTCGCAGACCTGGAGCTACCTCAAACAACTCGGCCGTTACGTGCGCTACTACCCGTCGGGCACGGCGGAGACGATGCAGGATCTCGCCAGCGGCTCGGCCGACATGATCGCGTCGACCACCGGCTGGGACATCGACCCGCGTGCGCTGGGCACCGTCCCCGCCGGCGACCGGGTCGGGCTGCTGCAACCGATGCACTGGGTGACCGACGCCCAGTACGGGGTCATCCCCAAGGGGGTGTCCAAGGATGTGTTCGTGGCCGACCTGGACCTGCTGAAGTGGATGCTGCGGCCCTCGCAGCAGGCCATCGCCTACGACGACGGGTACTTCTATCCCGGGCCCGCCGTCACGGGCGTCAGCCTCTCGATGGCCCCGGCCAAGAGCCGGCAGGTGATCGGCAAATACGGTCGGGCGCAATACAACGGGTGGATCAGCGCGTATCCGAAGAAGACGTCGCTGCCCGCCACCCAGCAGGTCACCGCTTTCACCATGTGGGACCGTCTCGTCGGCAACGCACGAAAGGGGTGAGACATGCGCAGCGAGCGCTTCAGCGAGCTCTCCATGCAGCGGGTCTCACGGAGCTTCGGCCAGCACGCCGCCCTCTCCGATCTGGACCTCACGATCGGCGGCGGCGAGTTCGTGGCCCTGCTCGGGCCGTCGGGCTGCGGGAAGTCCACGGCGCTGAACTGCCTGGCCGGTCTCCTGCCGCTCACCGGCGGCTCGATCTCGATCGACGACGTGCGAATCGACCATCTGGCGCCCGAGCGCCGTGGCTTCGGGATGGTGTTTCAGAACTACGCGCTGTTCCCCCACCTCAGCGTGACAGGAAACGTCGGCTTCGGACTGCGCATGCGCAAGCTGAGCAAGTTCGAGCGCGCCCGCCGCGTGCAGGAGGCGCTCGAAACCGTGCGGCTCACCGAGCACGCCGACAAGCACCCGGCGCAGCTGTCCGGGGGCCAGCAGCAACGGGTCGCGATCGCCCGGGCGATCGCGATGAGGCCGTTGCTGGTGTTGATGGACGAGCCGCTGTCAAACCTCGACGCCAAGCTTCGCCTGGAGATGCGCACCGAGATCCGCCGGCTTCATCAGAGCCTCAGTCTGACCACGGTGTACGTCACCCATGATCAGGAGGAGGCACTCTCGCTCGCCGACCGATTGGTGGTGCTGCGCGACGGCCGGGTCCAGCAGATCGGCACTCCGGAGCAGGTCTACACCGCGCCCGTCAACCTGTTCGTCGCCGGCTTCATGGGCTATCGGACGATGCTCGAGCTGGACGTACGCCAGGTCGCCGGCGGCCGGGCGGTGCTCGGCGACGGCGCCATGACGATCACCGGTACCCCCCAGGGACCGCTGGGCGCACAGCGCGCCGTCGCCGCCATCCGAGCCGAGGACTTCCTGGTCGGCAATGGAGGTGAGAACCGGCTGGCCGTCAGCGTGGAGGTGGCCGAGTATCACGGGCGGGAGCAGTCAATCGAGGCGCGGCTGCCCAACGGCACCCCGTTGCACTTCCGCACCGACAAGCGGCTCGCCCCGGGCGACGCGATCAGCGTGAGCGTCGCGCCCGACCGGGTGCTCGTGTATCCCCCGGACGGGGCCGTGCCCGCCACCTCGGGGCCGCTCCCGGGCGCCGGGAATCCCGGCCGGGACGCCGCTCACAAGCAGGCCGAGCCCAACCCGACGCTGACTCCGCAATGACCGCCTCGGCCGCATCCACCCCGGTCACCTCCGGCCGGCCCTCACTGCGCCATCGGCTGGCCGAGCGCGGGTATGACCGGACCACCGTGCTCGTGCTGCCGGCGGCGCTATTCGTCGGCGCCCTGTTCGTGTATCCGCTGCTGTACGGCCTGAGCCTGTCCTTCTCACCTCTGCACGGCGGTGGCGCGCTGGCCGAGTACCGGCGGTTCTTCACCGACAGCTATCTCTCAAAGACGATCGTGATCACGATGAAGCTTGGGCTCCCGGCGGCGCTGATCAACGTCCTGGCGACGGTCCCGATCGCCTACCGGCTTCGTCGCCAGGTCCGCGGGCGACGGACGATCACCACCCTGCTGGTGATCCCGATCACGCTCGGCACCGTGCTCACCGCCGATGGCCTGCTCGAGTTCCTGGGCCCCAGCGGCTGGTTGAACAAGATCCTCGCCGGGCTGCATCTCACCCATTCGCCGGTCGCTCTGATTCACAACTACTGGGGCGTCCTCGCCTCGTTGATCATCACCGGGTTTCCGTTCGCCTATCTGCTCACGAGCTCCTACTTGTCGGGAATCGACCCCACCCTGGAGCGGGCGGCCTCCACCCTGGGCGCCGGACCCCGCCAGCGTTTCCGGCTCGTCACCCTCCCGCTGCTGGCGCCGGGATTGGCGATCAACTTCTGCCTCTCGTTCGTGCTGGCCTTCTCGGTCTTCCCGTCCGCGCAGTTGATCGGAGATCCGTCGGGCAGTACCCACGTGATCTCGGTGGCCGCGTACAACGCCGCGTTCCAGCAATACGACTATCCGCTGGGATCGGCGATCGCCATGGTGATGGCCGCGATCATGCTGGTGGTCGTGGGCGCGGTCCTGCTGGTGCGCTCCCGTCTGTACACCGGACCGACGGGAGGCAAGGGCTGATGTCGGTCGTCAGGTCGCGCGCGTCTCAGACCGGTCCGGCCGCCGAGCCGGCCGGGGACGGCAGCGGGCGGCGGCGGCGTGCGCTGGTCGCCTCGCCGGGCAGGTGGGCGGTGTGGGCCGGCCTGGTGCTGTTCTTCCTCTTCCTCCTGGGGGTTATCGGCAGCGTGGTCGTCGACTCGCTGGGCACCAGCTGGTTTGGCACCTGGCTGCCCGGTGCGTGGACACTGCACTGGTATTCGCAGGCGTGGACGTCCTTCGGCTTGTCGCACGTGATGGTCGTCACCGCCGAGGTGGCCCTTGCCGTGGTCGTCGGTTCACTGCTGCTCGGCGTACCCGCCGCGTACGCCCTGGCGCGCCGTGACTTCGCGGGCAAGCGCCTGTTGATGGTGCTGTTCCTGTTGCCGATCCTGATCCCGCCGATCACCTACGGCATCCCGCTGGCGACGACGCTGTACAAGTACAACCTCGCCGGCACGCTCACCGGCGTGATCGTCGCGAACCTCGTGCCATCGGTCGCGTTCGTGGTGCTCATCATGACGCCGTTCATCGAGCAACTCGACCCCCGGTTGGAGGGCGCGGCGAGGATGTGCGGCGCGAGTACGCGCGTCGTCTTCTCCCGCGTGCTCGCTCCGCTTCTCATCCCGGGGATCCTGGCCGCCTCGATTCTGGTGCTCGTGCGTACGGTAGGCATGTTCGAACTGACGTTCCTGACCGCCGGTCCGCGCAGCCAGACGCTGGTCGTCACGCTGTACAACTCAGTGTTCTCCGCCGGCATCCAGCCCCAGCAGGCGGTCGACGCGATGGCCGTCATCTACACCGCGTCGATGCTCGTGCTGGTGGTGCTGGCACTGCGCTTCGTCAACCCCACCCAACTGGTGAGCCGCGTCCGCGAGGAGCCGGCCGGCTGAGCGCCGGCGCCGGCTTCACGCCCAACGGCATGCTCGAACATGACCCACCCCTTCAGTCAAGGAGTCCCTCGATGCAGACACTGACAACCGCCGGTGCCGACACGGATCACATCACGCTCGCCCTGGCGGACCTCGCCCATGGCGAGGATCTGAAGCTGACCGACAGCCAGGAGACGGCCGTCGTGGTGCTGACGGGCCGGGTCGACGTGATCGCCGACGAGCAGCCGCTGGGAACCGCCGGAGGCCGCAGCTCGGTCTTTCAAGGCCCGGGCGACACCGTGTACGCCCCCGCGGGCTCGCGTCTCTCACTCGGGGCATCGGACGGGCCGGCTCAGCTGGCGGTCGCGTCCGTCGCCGCCGCGGGCGAGAGCCGCTCCGCGGTCCCGCATCATCACTCCGGCCGACCAGCGCATCGGCGAGGTGGGCGCAGGGCAACTGGGCGCGGACCGTGCGGACGATCCTCGGTCCCGAGCATCACGCCGAGCGGCTGCTGCTCGGCGAGACGATCAACCCACCGGGAAACTGGTCCTCCTACCCCCCGCATCGCCATGACCGCCACAACCCGCCCGACGAGGTCGCAGCTCGAGGAGGTCTATCTGTTCAAGCTCGATCCGCCCGGCGGCTTCGGCGTCCAGATCCGCTACGACGAGGGTGGCGCCGAGGAGTCGTTCATGGTGCGCGACGACGACATCGCGGTGATCCGCAGCGGCTATCACCCGGTGGTCGCCGCCTCCGGCTACTCGCTGTACTACCTGTGGGTGCATGGCGGGCGAAGGCCGCGTGATGATCCCTCACATGGATCCCGCGCACGCCTGGGTCGCAGCAGGAGGCGTGACCGCTCCGATGAGCGCCCGCGAGCTGACCGGCGCAGTCGTGCACCTGCATCCCGACGATTCGGTCGTCATCGCCCGCCGCGATCTGGAGATCGGGCGACGAGCTGACGATCGCCGGGCGACACGTGGTCGTCCGCGACGCGGTGGCCGCGGGGTCACAAGCTGGCGACTGGTCGACCTGGCCGCGGGCGCAGCCGTGCACAAGTACGGGCAGGCGATCGGCGTGGCCACCCAGCCGATCGCCGCCGGCGAGCACGTTCACGACCACAACCTCGTTTCGTTCGCGCGCCGGCGCTCTTCCGGCGGCGCCCCGTCGCCTCCGCCCGCGGCCATCGCCGGCCCGCGGCCGCGACGCCCGGCCGCGAGCCCGCCGATCTGACCGGGATCCGGCGCCGGCCAGGCGCGCACGTTCGAAGGTTCGCCCGGCCCGACGGGCGGGTCGGCACCCGCAACTACGTCGCGGTGGTCAGCTCGGTGAACTGCTCGGCGACCGTGGTGCGACGCATCGTGTCGTCGTTCTCGGCACCCGGGGCACTGGACGAGTACCCGGACGTCGACGGGGTGATCGCCGTCACCCACCGCGGCGGCTGCGGGCTGGCGTCGAGGGCGAGGGACTGGCCGTGCTGCGCCGCACGCTCGCCGGCTACGCGCGTCATCCCAACGTCGCCGGCGTGGTCGTCGTCGGGCTCGGCTGCGAGGTCAACCAGGTGCTCCGCGCTCGTGGACTGAGTTTCGCCTCCCCGCGGGGTCCCGGTGCGCGACATGACCATCCAGCACGTCGGGGGGACGGCTGCCGCGATGCGCGAGGGCGCCGAGCGGGTGCGCGAGCTGCTGCCCCTGGCCGCGGCCGCGCGGCGCAGCCCGGTCCCGGCCAGCGCCCTGACGCTGGGGCTCAACTGCGGCGGCTCCGACGCGTGGTCGGGGTGACGCGCCAACCCGGTGCTGGGCGCCGCGGTCGATCGCCTGGTCGCCGCCGGCGGGACCGCGGTGCTCGGAGAGACGCCCGAGATCCATGGCGCCGAGCATCTGCTGACCAGCCGGGCGGTGTCGGCCGAGGTGGCCGAGAAGCTGATGGAGCGGGCGGCCTGGTGGGAGCGCTACGCGGCGCCGAGGGGGCAGCCTGGACAACAACCCCTCACCGGGCAACCGCGCCGGTGGGGTGACGACGATCGAGGAGAAGTCGCTGGGCGCGGTGGCCAAGGCCGGCACCAGCCCGCTGCGCGACGTGTACCGCTACGCCGAGGCGGTGACGCACGTCCGGGCCTGGTGTTCATGGACACCCCCGGCTATGACCCGGTCTCGGTGACCGGGATCGTGGCCGGAGGGGCCAACCTGGTGTGCTTCACCACCGGCCGAGGATCGGTGTTCGGCTCCAAGCCGGCGCCCAGCCTGAAGCTGACGACCACGACCGAGCTCTACCGGCGAATGCCCGATGACATGGACTTCAACTGCGGGGCGGTGCTCGGACGGCGAGACCGAGCGTCGACGAGCTCGGCGCACTCCTGTTCGAAGAGATCCTCGCGGTCGCCTCCGGCCGGCAGACCAAGAGCGAGGAGCTCGGACTTCGGCGACGAGGAGTTCGCTCCCTGGCAGCTCGGGGCGGTGATGTGAGCAGCTGGGCAGTCCAGCCGCCGGGATCGCCGAGTCGCCTCGGCCTGCACACGCTGGACCGCCTGCCTGCCGGCTGTGCGCCCGCGGGTCGACCCCCGATCGCTTCCGATCGGGATCGTGCACCTCGGCATCGGCGCGTTTCACCGCGCCCACCAGGCGGTATTCACCGAGGACGCCATGGCCTGCGCCGGCGGCGACTGGGGGATCTGCGGGGTGACTCAGCGCAGCGCCCGCGGTCGTCGACGCAGCTCGCGCCCCAGGACGGGCTGTACTCGGTCGCCGATGCGCGGCGGCCACGGGCGAGGAGCTGCGCGTCGTCGGCGCGGTGCGGGAGCTGCGGTGGGCCCGTGGCCGACCTCGACGCGAGTGCTCGAGCGCATGGCGGCGACCCGTCGACGGCGGTCGATCACCCTGACGGTCACCGAGAAGGGCTACCACCGCGACCCGGCCTCGGACCGGCTGCGACTCGACAGTCCCGAGATCGCCGCCGACCTCGCCGGGCGGCCGCCCGCGCACCGTGATCGGACAGCTGGTCGCCGGCCTGGAGCGGCGCCGGCGCCGGCCATGGAGCGCCGGTCACCATCCTGTGCTGCGACAACCTGCCCGAGAACGGCGCGCGTCGTGCGCGCGCTGGTCGGCGAGTTCGCCGCTCGCCGTGACGATGGCGACGGCCTTGCCGCATGGATCGCCGAACAGGTCCGGTTCCCCTGCACGATGGTCGACCGGATCGTCCCGGCCACCACCGACGCGGACCTGGCCGACACGCGCGGCGCGGCTCGGCGTCGTGCGATCAGGGGGCCGTGGTCACCGAGCCGTTCAGCCAGTGGGTCATCGAGGACGACTTCGCCGCCGGCGCGCCCGGCATGGGAACGCGCGGGCGCGCTGCTCACGGCCGACGTCGCGCCCTTACGAGCTGATCAAGCTGCGGATGCTCAACGGCAGCCACTCGACGATCGCCTACCTGGGTGCGCTGGCCGACCATCGCCTTCGTCGCGGACGCCGTGAGCCGCCGACGGGCCGCTGCCGATCGGTCGCCGAGCGCCTGATGACCGACGACGTGCGCGCCCGACCCTGGACGTTCCCGGACGGCTTTGACCTCGACGCCTACCGGGAGGACCTGCTCGATCGCTTCGCCAACCCGGCGCTGCGACACCGCACGCTGCAGATCGCGATGGACGGCAGCCAGAAGCTGCCCCAGCGGCTGCTGGGGACGGTGCTCGACCGCCGCGCGGCGGGCGCCGAGCCCACGTACGCGACGCTCGGGGTCGCGGCCTGGATGCGGTTCGTCAGCGCGCGGCGCTCCGACGGGGGCCGGCAGCTGACGGTCGACGACCCGCTGGCCGAGGCGATTGGCGCAGCGGCTGGCGGATCGCCGGGGACCCGGCGAGGTCGTCGATGGCGCTGCTCGCGATGCGCGAGATCTTCAGCGAGCGGCTCGGCGGCGACCCCGTCGTCCGCGAGCTGCTGGTCGAGCACCTGGAGATGCTCGCGCGTGACGGCGCGATCCGCGACTGCCCAGCGCGTGGCGGTTGCCGAGGGCAGCGCCGGACGATGAGCGCGCCGACGGAGGCCAGCCCGTCGCGGCCCGACCGGCCGCCGGTCACGCCACAGTTGGCCGAGTCAGGCGTCGTGGCGATCCTGCGAGGCGATCGCGACGCTCACCTCGACGCCGTGGCGATGGCGCTCGTCGAGGGTGGCATCACCTGCCTGGAGCTGACCCTGACCACCCCGGGAGCGCTGGTCGCACTCGCGCGGCTGCGCCAGCGCAGCGACACCGTCGCGTTCGGCATGGGCAGTGTCACAACGGCCGATCAGGCCAGGTCGGCGCTTGACGCCGGCGCGGATTTCCTGGTCAGCCCGGCGGTCTGCCCAGAGGTCGTCGAGCAGGCCGTGCGCGCCCACGTCGCCTGCTATCCGGGCGCCTGGACACCATCGGAGATCCTCGCCGCCTGGAGCTCCGGCGCCTCCGCGGTCAAGCTGTTCCCGGCCGGAGTCCGGCGGACCCCGCCCCTCAACGAACATCCGCGGGCCGCTGCCCGACATCCCGCTGGTCCCGACCGGCGGGGTCGCGCTGGAGGCCGTCACGGACTACGTGGCCGCCGGGGCCTTGGCGGTCGGGCTCGGCAGCCCGCTGATCGGCGACGCGCTCGACGGTGGCTCGCTGCCGTCCCTGGCCGGCGCGCCGCCGCCGCCCTGGATGCGGTCGCCGCCGGACGCGGCCGACGATGAGCGCACCGGGTCCGCGGTCCGGGCTGGTCACCGCCGGCGAGACGATGGGCCTCGTCGCGCAGGCGACGGCCGGCTCCCTGCGCAACGGGGAGCAGATGACCTTCGGGATCGGCGGCTCGGAGTCCAACGTCGCCATCGGCGTCCGCCGGTTGGGCGTGCCGGCCACGTGGGCCGGGCGGATCGGAGCCGATCCCATCGGTCGATCTGATCCTGCGCGAGCTGCGGGCCGAGCAGGTGGAGGTGATCGCCACGGTCGATCCGGCGCCCACCGGCATGATGATCCGCTGGCGACCGACGGCCATGCACGGCCGCCTGAGCTACTACCGGCGCGACAGCGCCGGAGCCCACCTCCAGGCGGGCGACCTCCCCGACGCGGCCGTCCGGCGCGCCGCCGTGTTCACGTCACCGGCATCACGCTGGCCCTCGGCGCGGGGCCATCGGCGGTCGTCGCTCACGCCATCGCCGTGGCTCGCTCGGCCGCGACCGTGGTCTCGTTCGATCTCAACTACCGGCGGGCACTGTGGTCACCTCAGGAGGCGGCGCCGGCGCTCGCGGCGGCCGTGCGCAAGTCCGACGTGGTGTTCGCCGGAATCGAGGAGGCCGGCATCGTCGTCGGCACGACCACGCCGCCGGTGGCCGCCGCGGCGCTGGCGGCGATGGGGCCGTCACAGGTCGTGATCAAGCTGGGCGCCGGCGGGTGCGTGGCCCGGCTCCACGGCCAGACATTCGAGGTGCCCGCGCCACCCGGTCACGGCGATCGATACCGTCGGCGCGGGCGACGCGTTCGTCGCCGGCTATCTCGCCGAGCTCGTGTCCGGGCGCGAGCCGGCCGCGCGCCTGGGCACCGCCGTCGCCGCCGGGGCGTTCGCGGTCACGGTCCCCGGCGACTGGGAGGGGCTTCCCCGCCGCGACGAGTTGTCGCTGCTGAGCAGCGATGAGCCCGTGATCCGCTGAGCGCGCGGTCGCGGCGGCCGCGAAAGTAAAGTCACGCGGACGCGACGATCAGCCGCTGACGCGGCCATGAGGAGGAGAATTGAGCGATCGGATCCTGACCAGCCATGCCGGCAGCCTGCCCCGGCCCGAGGACCTGGTGGAGGTCAACCTGGCCCGCAGCACCGGCGAGGGCCCCGACGACGCCGACCTACGGGGAGCAGCTGGGCGCCGCCGTGAGCGACGTCGTCGCCCGCCAGCACGAGCTGGGAATCGACATCGTCAACGACGGCGAGTACGGGCATTCGATGGGCGAGCGCTATGACTACGGCGCCTGGTGGAGCTACGTCTTCCCCCGCCTGGGCGGTCTGGAGCTCACCGACGTCGCCCTGCTGTCCGCGCCCCAGGCGCGGCCCAAGCCGGGTGAGGTGGCGCTGGCCAGCTTCGAGGAGCGCCGTGACTGGCAGGAGTTCGACGAGGCCTATGCCGATCCGAGCTCCGGCGCCGCGCTGCCCAACCGGCCGCCGGTGACGCCCGTGGCCCGCGGCCCCGTCACCTACACCGGCCAGGAGATGGTCCAGCGCGACATCGCCAACTTCAAGGCGGCGCTCGACGCGCACGGCCTGCAGGACGGCTACCTGAACTCGGTGGCGCCGGGCAGCTGCGCGCGCTTCGGCAACGAGTTCTACGAGGACGACGAGGCGCTCATCTACGCCTGTGCCGACGCGATGCGCGAGGAGTACACGGCGATCATCGAGGCCGGGCTGATGCTCCAGCTCGACGATCCGGCGATCGCCGAGAACTGGGACCAGATCAACCCGGCGCCGTCCGTCGAGGCCTACAAGCGTTTCACGCGCGTGCGCGTGGAGGCGCTCAACCACGCGATCCGCGGGCTGCCGCCCGAGCGCATCCGCTTTCACCTGTGCTGGGGCAGCTGGCACGGGCCGCACGTGACCGACATCCCGATGGCCGACATCGTCGACCTGATGCTCGAGATCAACGCCGGCGCCTACTCGTTCGAGGCCGCCAACGTCCGCCACGAGCACGAGTGGACGATCTGGCAGGACGTCCGCCTGCCCGACGGCAAGAAGATCCTCCCCGGCGTGGTCAGCCACTCCACCAACGTCGTCGAGCACCCCGAGCTGGTGGCCGAGCGGATCGGCCGCTTCGCCTCCGGAGTGGGTGCCGAGAACGTGATCGCGTCCACCGACTGCGGCCTCGGTGGCCGCGTCCACCCGCAGATCGCGTGGGCCAAGCTCGAGGCGCTCGCCCAGGGCGCCGAGCTGGCCGGCACCGGCCGGCGCCGCGGCGCCTGATCCGACGCTCAGCGGCGCACGGTCACCGGCACCTGCAGGGCCACCGTCGCGCACAGGGCGGTCGCCCTGGTGGACGTCGTGGTAGGCGCCGCCGGAGGACAGGCGCTGGTAGGTGAGGGTCAGCACCGTCCGTCCCGGCGCTGCGCCCGCGACCGTCGCCGAGGCGCCGCCGGCGCCCGGCGTGACGGTGGCCACGCCGGGGTCGGCGACGGAGGCGGTGACCCGGTTCAGCGGGTTGGCGAGCGCGAGCGGAACCCCGGCGGCGCTCAGCACCTGCCAGGACATCGGCGCACCGGACCCGGCGTGCCACGATCGACCCGGCGGGCGCTCGAGCGCATCCGGTAGGGGGCAACGCCGGAGGGGACCGGCCGGTCGCTCGTGGCCTCGTCGATCGAGAGCAGGGGGTTGCCCCACGGGTCGAGCTGGGTGGAGGAGAAGTGCATCTCGTCGGTGTACAGGCGACGCTGGGGATCGGTCGGGGTCGGGCGTCCGTGGTGGACGTAGTAGAGCTGCGAGCCATCGGGGGAGGCGACGATGCTGCCGTGCCCGGTGGAGTACTCGCCGATCGCGGGGTCGGCCTGGAGGATCGGGTTCGACGGCGATTTGTGGAAGGGGCCGAGCGGGCTGTCGCTCACCGCGTAGCCGACCGCGTACTGGGGGCCCTGGGAGTTGTTGGCCGAGTAGGTGAGGTAGTAGCGCGTGCGCCCGGCGAAGGCGGTCTTGAGCACGGTCGCCCCCTCCTCCCAGCGGCGATCCTTGAGCTGGCCGCCGGTGGTCGCGTAGTCGTTGACGTCGGCGTTCTCCCACGCCTGCTTGTCATGGTCGTAGTCGAGGACGCGCACCCAACCGTCCCGGCGTGGTCCCGACGGGCCGCCCGCTGACGCCTCACTGCCCCGGTAGGCGGGCGCGATCGTCGGCATCGTGGTGCCGGTGGGGTCGTTCCACCAGTCGCTGGTGAGGGGCACGGCGAGGATCGTGGACTCCTCGATGTACTTCTGCAGGTCGGTGTCCCACACCCAGTTGCGGTAGGCGTTGCGCGAGTAGTACAGGACCATGCGCCCGTGCCCGTCGAAGAGCACGTCGGGGTCGATCTGCGGGATGTAGGTTCCCAGCGGCGCCGTCTCGCCCTGCCTGAAGCGTGGCCGGCGGCTTCATCTGGTCGGGCCCCATGATCAGGTTGACGTCGTGATAGCCGGGGTCGTAGGGGTTGTAGTCGATCGGGTGATCGGCGATGTTGTGAAACGGGCCGGCGGGCGAGCGGGAGACCGCCACGCCGATCTTGCAGGGCTCCTCGTAGTCGGCGTAGCCGAACCACCGCTGCGCGTTGGGTGCCGAGCGCGCCGCGTAGAACATGAAGTACAGGCCGGTGCGCGCGGTTGTAGTAGGTCTCCGGCGCCCAGAACCAGTCGGTTCCCCACTGGTTGGGATCGTTGACGGGGATCGCGCCCGGCGCGGCCTTCTCCCAGGTGACGAGGTCCGCCGAGCGGTAGATGGCGAAGTCGTAGCCGGGGTCGGCGCCCTCGGTCGAGTAGGCGTAGTAGTAGCCCGTGCGCGGGTCGTGCAGGACGTAAGGATCGGCGGCCGGCAGGGCGGCGTTGTTGAAGTAGGTGGCGTCGGTGCTGACCGGCCGAGATGAGCCCAGGCCCCCGCTCCACGGGCTCGCCGAGCCGACGGACGGGCTCCGGGGCGCCCGCGTCGCGGCCGCCGCCGGCGCGCTCGCGGCCGACCGCCCCCGCCACGATGGCGAGGGCGGTGATCAGCCGGCGCCGTGCCGGCGACCTCATGCAGCAGCGCGCGTCAGCAGCGCCAGTGCGGTGTGCGGGTCACCGGAGACCAGCGCCTGGTCGGCGTCGGCCACGAGCGGCGAGGTCGTCGCATCCGGTCCGCCGTCGGCGATGATCTGCGCCTGGGCGACGTCGCGGGCGACGGCCAGCACGGCCTCCTGCTGGGCGAAGCTCGCCCCGTGAAGGCCGCCGACCGCGCGCCGCAGCGCACGCAGCAGCGCCCGCGGATCCCGCGCGGAGCCGTCGCGCCTCCAGAGCCGGTGCTGACCGGCCAGGCGGCGCAGCCGCTCGGCCGCGCGGTGGCTCCGCCGCCGCCGTCCAGGGCCTGGGCGGCCGACCACGTGTCGTCGCGGGCCGAGCTCGTGCGCAGGCCCCAGCCGAACGGGAACGCCGGGTTGTAATTGGCTGTCGCCGACGTTGATCGGCTCCTGGCCGAGACTGCTCGGCCAGGTCTGCGGGAGCTGGCCGGTGAACGGCGCGTTGCCGAACAGCGTGTCGGCCACCCCCTCGCCCTCGCTGCCCGGCAGCCACGAGGCGACGAGACCGCCGATCTCCGGCAGCTGGTCGCTGACGGTCATCGGCCGGCCGGAGACGACGAGCACCACGCACGGCATCGCGTGGCACACCGTGTCGACGGCGGCGTGGTCGGCGGCTGACAGGTTGAGGCTCGTGATGCTGCCGTTCGTCGTACCGCCGGTGTTGCCGACATCGCCCTGGCCCTCGGCGTAGGGATGCTCGCCGACGACGACCACACCGACGTCGTTGCCGGAGGTCGGAGCCGACGCGGTCGGGCTGTAGGTGACGTTGGCGTCCCTGGCCCGGATGCCCTGCAGGATCGTCGTCCCGGTGTCGGTGATGGCGCCGTCCGTGCCCTGCCAGGTCAGCGTCCAGCCGCCGGTCTGGGCACCGAGGTTGTCGGCGTTGCTCCCCGCGACGTAGACGTGGTCCTGCGCGGACAGCGGCAGGATGTGATGGGCGTTCTTGAGCAGCACCTGGGAGGCCGACGGCCGCCTTGGCCGCCACCGCCCGGTGGGCGGCGTCGCCGATCTGTCCGGTGTTGCTGCGGTCGGTGAACGGGTGCTCGAACAGCCCCAGCTCGAACTTCTGCTTCAGGACCCGGGCCACGGCGTCGTTGACGCGCGACATCGGCACCACGCCGTTGTTGACGAGCGCGGTCAAATCGGTGTCGAGCGTCTGGTAGTTGCTCGGGACCATGAACATGTCCATGCCCGCGTTGGCCGAGACGCCGATCTGGTAGCTGTACCTGTCGGCGACCCCGGCGGGCAGCGGCGAGGGGATCGGGCACGAACGCGAGTCGCCGATCTCGTCGACGGCGTTGTAGTCGCTGATCAGGAAGCCGTCGAAGCCGATCTTCTGCTTGAGGTCGTTGGTCAGCAGTTCCTTGTCGGCGCTCATCTTCGTCGGGCATGAGGCCCCGTCGAGCTGCACGCTCGAGTACGAGGGCATGATCGAGCCGATGTGATGCTGTTGCACAGCGGGCACGTAGGGCGCCACGGCGAGCTTCTGGAACGTGTTCGAGCTCATGACGTCGACGCCCTGGTCGATCGGGTAATTCGCGCCGTTGCCATCGCCGGTGCCGTACTGGGTCGCACCGTCGCCGGCGAAGTGCTTGCCGGTGGCGAGGATGTGATCGTTGGCGGCCAGCGAGGATTGGCCGCTCGTGCGGGCCTGCGGCGAGGTGCCCTGCAGCCCGTCGATCTCAGTCTCCATCCGCGAGACGAGCGCCGGATCCTCGCCGAAGGACTCATAGGTGCGGCCCCAGCGGATGTCGCGCGCCACACACAGGCACGGGGCAAAGCCCCACTGCGGACCGGTCGCGCGGGTCTCGGCGGCCGTGACCTGGCCCTCGGCCTGGGCGAGCGCCGGATCGCGCGTCGCGCCCATGCCGATGTTGTGCGGGAAGACGGTCGCGCCGACCATGTTCCCGTCGCCGTGGACGGTGTCCTCGCCGTAGATCAGCGGGATCTGGAGGGGTGTGGCGAGCGCCTGGGACTGGAAGCCGTCGACCATGTCGGCCCAGCCGGTGGGCGTGTTCGGCGTCGGCGTGTCGCCGCCGCCGGACAGCAGCGAGCCCACCAGCCACGCCCGCAGGTCGTTGGCCGACGAGTTGCTCGTCGTCGCGGCGTCGGTGAACATGTAGCGGTCGGCCTGCGTCATCTGGCCGATCTTCTCGGCCAGGCGACATCCTCGACAGGAGGTCGTCGACGCGCTGGGAGATCGGCAGGTTGGGGTTGAGGTAGGGCAGGCCGTGCGCGTTGATGACGACGGTCGGCGGGCTCGACGATGTCGTTCGTGGCGGTGTCGGGCGAGGACAGGCCGATGTTGATCGACTTGGCCTCCGACGGCGCGCCGGCGGACAGCGTGTGGACGTCGAAGCTGAGGCTCGTGCCGGAGGCGGTCCCGGCGGGGAACGTGACGCTCCCCGCCGCGGGGGTGTAATCGCTGCCGGCCGTCGCCGTGGAGGTCAGCGACCGGGCCGCCGGTCCGCTGCCCACGGGCAGCGTGGCGCCCGTCTGGTAGTCGACTGTGACCGCTCGGTCGAGCGCCTGCGCGCCGGCGGTCGTCAGCGTGATTGCGACGTGGGCGACATCACCGGGCGCCACGAGGACCACCGGCTTGGCCGCCGCGACGGTCGCGGCCACGGGGGTGGGCGCCGAACTGGCCGACGACACCGGGATCGCGACGATGGCCGCGAGAACAACGAGAAGGGTCGCCGGCAGACCCCGGCGGGAACGCACCACGCGACGGAGGCCGCGAACGGACGGACGTGCGGACATCGACTGCTCCTCTCTCCAACCTGGATCGGCAAGCGCCCGGATACCCCTCGACCCCGGCCGCAAAACCGCGACCGTCACCCGATGTTCAGATCCGGACCGTCGGCTCCTCGCCCGTCCGCCAGATCCCACGGTTCATCGCCCCCGACGTGAACGGCATGACGGCGTTTCCCTGGCCGTCGACGGCGATCAGGCCGCCGCGCCCGCCGAGATCGCCGACGTCCTGCAGCGCGCGGTCGGCCGCCTGGGCGAGCGTCAGCCCCGACTGATGCAGCAGCGCCAGCTGACGGGCGGCCCCCGCGCGGATGAACTCCTCGCCATCGCCCGTGCATGAGACGGCGACGCCGTGGTCGGCCCAGGTGCCCGCGCCGATCACGGGCGTGTCCCCGATGCGTCCGGGCGCCTGCCCGCGGCGGCCGCCCGTCGACGTGCCGGCGACGAGGTGGCCATCGGCGTCGAGGCAGACCGCGCCGACGGTCCCCCGCGCGAAATCGCTCCCCGCCTCGCTCAGCCGCGCACGCTGGCGATCAGTGACGAAGTAGCGCGGATCGCGCTGCTCGAGTCCGGCCGCGGCGGCGAAAGCATCGGCGGCCTCGCCCGCGAGGAGAACGTGGGGACTGCGCTCCAGCACGGCGGCGGCCGCGAAGATCGGCTGGCGGGTCCGGCGGACCTGCGCCACCGCTCCGGCGGCCCGGTCGCGCCCGCGCATCAGCGCCGCCGACATCTCCACCGCGCCGTCGGCACAAAGCACCGAGCCGCGCCCGGCGTTGAAGAGCGGGACGGCGTCCTCCATGTAGGCGATCGCCGCCTGGACGGCGTCCCCGGCATCCCCGCCGGCCTCGAGGACCGCGCGCCCGCGGTTCAGCGTCTCGCGCAGCGCGGCGCGATGCTCCTCGGCGCGCTCGCCCCCGGGCGCGGCGCCCGGTCCGGCACCGGCGTGGACGACGAGCACCGGCCCCGTGGCCGCGGCGCCGGCTATGACCCGAACCGCAGGATCGTGAGGGCGATCGCCCGCGCCACGCGGACGAGATCGTCGACCGACACGAACTCGTCGGCGGCATGCGCTCGCTCCAGCCCGGGCGGCCCGAGCATCACGCAGGGAATCCCGCGGGCGCAGAAATGGCGCATATCGGCGCCGTAGGGCACCCCGCTCAGCGATGACTCCGACGAGCACTGCTCCCGGGCGGCCCCATGGACGAGCGCCACGAACGGGTCCTCCGCGGGCGTCTGCGCCGGCGCGAACTGCCCGCCGTGCCAGCGGATCTCGGTCGCCGGCCCGTCTCCGTCGTCGGCGGCGGCGATCGCCTGCTCCAGTGCCGCCCGCGCGTGCGCGAGGTCGGCGCCGACGGCGACGCCGAGGCGACCTTCGAACTCCAGCTCGTCGGGCACCTGGCTGGACCACCGCCCGGCATGGAGACGGCCGACGAGCAGCGGATACGGGAGCTGCAGCTGCGCCATCAGGGGATGGGTGACGGCGGCGTTGACCTCGCGCTCGTGCGCGGCGAGCGCGGCGTGCACCGACACGTAGCGATCGATCGCCGAGACGCCCTGCAGCCGGACGGCGGCGTGGGCGGCGACGCCGCGGACCGTGCCGAGGAAGGTCAGGGCGCCGCCGTGGGCGACGACGACGTCAAACGCCGTCGGCTCGGGGATCAGGCAGGCGTCGAAGCGGTCGTCGAGCTCGAGCGCAGCAAACGTCCCCAGGCCGCCGTCCTCCTCGGCGCTGACTCCCTGCAGGACGACCTCGGCGGGCGGCCGGCCGACGACCCGCCGGACGGCGCTCATCGCGTGCAGGGCGGCGATCACCCCGCCCTTCATGTCGGCCGAGCCACAGCCGTAGACCCGCCCGCCGGTGACCGCGCCGTCGAACGGCGGGCGCTCCCAGGGCGTCGACCCGGGCGCGACGACGTCGACGTGGCCGTTGAGGCACAGCCGCCGCGGCCCGCTGCCGGCCAGCGTGGCCGTCACCCCGAGCAGCTCGTCCCGCACCGCCTCCTCCCCCGGGTAGGTCGGCAGTCCGCGCAGCGCCGGGAGATCGTGGACGTCGATGCGAGCGGGCAGGGCATGCTCCTCGGCGATCGCCGCGAGCTCCTGCACGGCCGGACGCTCGGCCCCGGTCGGGCTGGCCGCCTGCACCAGCCGGGCGACGTCGGCGGCGAGGTCGGAGGGATTGATGGCGCCCAGCACGGCGTGCTCGGTGTGAGCCGACGGGGCCGGCTGTCGGCGGGGCAAGCTCACCGGCACCGTCGATTGAAGACGTACTTCATTTCAATACACGATCCGGATGCGTTGGAATTCCTCAAGACTCCGCTTTGACAGACGACGAGGCGCGACCATACACTTTGTCTGAATGAAGCATCACTTCAACTGCTCCCGTGGACGGAGATCGTGAGCAGCCTTGATGATGAGCTTCGGCGCCAGCTCGGACGCCATGTGCGGCACCTGCGCCAAGCGCAGCATCTCACGTTGAAGGCGCTGGCTGAGCAGATCGGGGTGACGCCGTCGGCGCTCAGTCAGATCGAGCGTGGCAAGAGCGAGCCGTCGCTGGGAACGCTGTGGCGGCTCGGCGGGGCACTCAAGGCCTCGCTGTTCGACTTCTTCGCCCACGACCGGCTCACCTCGGTCGATGTGACGCCGGCCGATGCCCGGACCGTCGTGGAGTTCGAGCGGTTTCGCTATGAGGCCATCGCCCAGAGCTCCCGCCGCACCATCGACCTGTTCATCCTGCGACTGGAGCCGGGGGACGGACCGGTCCGCGACCTGGTGCGCCATCCGGGCGAGGAAGCGGGGCTGGTCCTGAGCGGTCGGATGGAGGTCGTGGTGGCCGGGGCATCGCACCCGCTCGGGCCCGGCGACGGGATCTGGTTTCTCAGCACCGAGCCCCATACTTTCGTCCCTGTCGGCGATGAACCGTGCGTCAGCGTCTGGGCCGACACCATTCCCGAAGCCGACGGTGAGGGCGACGTCTGGACCCACTCGCTCTTCGGCTCGGGTGCCGAGACCGAGGGAACGTCGCGGACGGCGACGTCGTGACGGCGGCGGCGCGCACGAGCGGTGGCGGCGGTCCGCGCGTGCGCGCCCGGACCCGGCGACAGGACGCCCTTGGCGTCGCTCGCGCCCTTCCGATCGACGTCCCAGCTCTGCGCGGGATGGTCCAGCAACTGAGCGCGATCGGGTCGCGGCCCGATGGCTTCCGGGTGACCGGGACGCCGGAGGACCGCCAGGCCGCCACGCTGGCCAGTGAATGGATGGGCGCGGCAGGGCTGCAGAACGTCGCCCTGGAGGAGGTGACCGTCGACGGCTGGCGCCTGGGTGAGGCGACGCTCACGCTGGACGATCGACACACCATCAGCGGGGCATCGCTGGGCGGCACCCCCGGAACCCCACGCGGGGGCGTCCACGCTCCGCTGGTCGACGTGGCCACCGGCGAGCGGCGGCGCCTGGACCGCCTCGACGTGGCCGGACGCATCGCGCTCGTGGACTGGCACAGCCTGTCGGTGGCACCGGCCGACGTGGCGCTCGAACTCGGGCTACGCGGCGCCGTGGGTCTGGTCGTCGCCTGCTTCGCGCCCGGCCCGCTGTACCAGGCCGCGGGAGCCGTTGGCAGCTTTGACTCCTACTGGCACGCCGGCGCCCCGCCAGTCCTCACCATCTCCGCACAGGACGCCGAGGACCTGCGCGGCGCGCTGCGCGCCCGGGAGGTGAGCGGCCGGCTGATCGTTGACGTCACCCTCACCCCCGATGCCGTCGGCACCAACGCCGTCGGATGGCTGACGGGCGCAGAGCCCGGCGCGCCGATCGTCATCGGAGCCCATCACGACGGGTGGTTCAGCGCCTCGTTTGACAATGCCAGCGGCGTGGCGGCGCTCGTCGCGCTCGCCGCCGGGCTGATCCGCTTCGGTTATCAGCCCCGCCACACGCTGTGCTTCACCTCACGGACCGCCGAGGAGTACGGGCTTGCCCAGGCTCCCTTCGACTGGTGCTCCGGCGCCTGGCAGCAGGTCTCCGAGCGCCATCCGGAGTGGGGCAGCGAGTCGCCCTTTCACCTCTGCATCGAAGCCAGCGGTCACCCGGAGCTGCGCACCATCGTCGAGGCGCCGGTGGAGCTTGCCGGGTGGGCTCGGTCGGTCTGCCGCGCGGCCGACAGCGAGGGATGGCTGACCTCAGGGTGGCGCGTCGGACCGCCCGTGACCGGAACCGAGCAGTGGCCGTTCCTGGTGGCCGGCGTTCCCGGAGTGGCCGCCTACTGCTGGGAGACATCGTTTCGCCGCCAGAGCTACCACACCCCGCTCGACACGCCTGACGTCATCGACTTCGATCACCTCGCGCGCCTGATCCGCCTCGACGCTCTGTTGCTGCTCGAGGCCGATGCCGATCCGGATGCGATCCACGACCATGGCGCGCGGGCGCGGCGGCTGGCCAAGGCGGCCGCCGCCCTGGGGGCCACGGGTGAGTCGCTGGCGCAGGCGGCGCAGATCCACGGTCGGCGGCGGGGGCGCCGGGCCTTTACTCCCGTCGGGCGCGAGCTGCACGCGGTCGACGCGCACGGCGACATCGCGTACCCGCACACCCAAGCCGCCGCCGACGCCACGCACCTCGATGCGGCGCTCCAGGCGCTGGGCAACGGCGATGATCACGCTGCCGTCAGGGCTCTGGAGGCCGTCGGTGCAAACCGGCTGACGCGTGTCCTCGGCACCGAGGCCTTCAGCCGCTACCAGGCACGCCAGCGGCCCGACGCCCCGCGCCTCGCGTGGGCCGCCAACAGTCACCTGACGGCCAGCCCGGATCTCTGGGCCGAGCTGGCCACGTTGCGCGGTGAGCCCGGCAGCCGCCCCCCCGGGCCTTGGCTTCAGACGTCACTGCGTCGCCATCGCGCACAGGTACAGCGCGAGCTGTACAGCCGCACCCAAGCCATGACCCGTGCCCTGCAAGCCAACCCATCGGAGGCCCCGTGATCCGTCGCACCATCGCGCCCCTGCTCACGGCGGCTCTCGCCCTGACCGCCGTCGCCTGCGGAGGAGGAGGGTCCAACATCAGCTCGAGCTCTAGCCACTCCTCCAGCGCCACCACAGCGGCGGGCGGCGCCGGCACCTCCGCCCACCGGGGCGGGACGCTGACGATGCTCTGGAGCGGCGCCGGCACGTCGATCGATACCGCCAACGACTATGACCAGAACTGGTTCATCCTGCGCATGACCAGCGACGGACTGCTCGCCTACAAGCAGGTGGGGGGCCCGGCGGGCAACCAGTTGGTGCCCGATCTGGCGACCGCGATTCCGGCGCCGGCGGCCGGCGGGCGGACCTACGTGGTTCATGTCCGCAGCGGGATCAGGTTCTCGACCGGCCGGATCGTCAAGCCCAGCGACATCGCCTACACCTACACGCGGGAGTTCAAGATACCCGGGCCGGGAACGGGTCTCTTCTCTCACCTCGTCGGCGCAGCGGCGTGCCTGAAGTCGCCCAAGAGATGCGACCTCTCGCGCGGAGTGGTGGCCAACGACGCCCAGAGCACGATCACGTTTCACCTGTCCTCGGGCGATCCCAACTTCCTGCAGGAGCTGGCCTCGCCGTTCGGCTACGTCGTGCCCGCCGGCACTCCTGATCACGACATCGGCTCCAAGCCGCTGCCGGCGACCGGTCCGTACAAGATCCAGAGCTACACCCCCAACCAGCAGTTGATCTTCGTGCGCAATCCCGACTTCAAGCAGTGGTCAACCGCCGCCCAACCGGACGGCTATCCCGACCGGATCGTGATGAAGCTCGGCCTCCCGCTCGAGGACGCCACGACCGAGGTGGAGAAGGGCGAGGCGGACTGGATGTACGACAACCCCCCGACGGATCGCCTCAACGAGCTGGCCACGAAGTACGCGTCACAGATCCACATCAACTCGACGCCCCAGGTCTACTACATGGCCCTCAACACCCGGGTCGCCCCGTTCAACAACCTCCAGGTCCGTCGCGCGCTGAACTATGCGACCGATCGCAGCGCCGTCGTCGGCCTGTTCGGTGGACCGCGGCTGGCCCAGACCACCTGTCAGACACTGCCGCCGAACTCTCCCGGATACAGCGCCTACTGCCCGTACACGGTCAATCCCGGGAGCGGGAAGTGGACGGCGCCCGACCTGGCCAAGGCCAAGCAGCTGATCACGGCCTCGCACACCGCCGGTCAGCGGGTGGCGGTCATCACCACCCCGGATGACACCACCAAAAACATCTCGCTGTACTTCGTCTCGCTGCTCGACAAGCTGGGCTATCGCGCCTCGCTGAAGACGCTGTCGTCCTCGGTGGAGTACTCCTACGTCCAGAACTCACAGAACAAGCCCCAGATCTCCTTGACGTACTGGGCACCGGACTACAACGCGGCCAGCAACTTCCTCAGCGTGTCGGTCGGATGCGCCGGGTTCACTCCCGGGTCGACCGCCAGCCCCAACCTCTCGGAGTTCTGCGACCCCGCCATCCAGAAGCAGACCGCCCACGCGTTGCAGGTGCAGACGACCAACCCGTCGGCCGCCAACCCGCTGTGGGCGGCCATCGACAAGTCGGTCACCGACCAGGCTCCGGAGGTCCCCCTGTTCGTGGCCGGCAAGCTCGACTTCGTGGCCAAGCGGGTCGGCAACTTCCAGTTCAACCCCTCCGTGACCGGACGCTTCATGATCGATCAGGCCTGGGTGAAGTGAGCACGGCGGTCCCGGCGGAGCCTCCGCAGGGCTCCCCCACCGCCGTCGCCGCGGCGGCCACCGGCGCGGGCGCTGCGCCGGCCGGCCGCAGCCCGTCGGCGCTCGCCGCCCGGCGCCTCTTGCGCAACCGGGCGGCGATCGCCTCACTCGCCGTCCTGGTGGTGATCGTGCTCGGCTGCCTGGCGGCACCGCTGTACGCCCACCACATCGCCCACACCGACCCGTTGGCCTCCAACCTCAGTGGCACGACGATCCTCAACGGCAAGTCGACGCCGGTCATCGCCCCCAACGCGTCGGGCCTGGGCTCGACCCCGATCGGCCCCACCCTGCACGGCCACTACTTCCTGGGCGCCGATACCCAGGGACGCGACGTCGCGGCGCGCCTGCTCTATGCCGGGCGGATCTCCCTCACTGCGGGACTGGGGGCGGCGGTCCTCACCGCCGTGCTGGCGACGATCATCGGCCTGATCGCCGGGATGGCGGGTGGCCTCGTCGACGCGATCCTCTCGCGGTTGCTCGAACTGTTGTGGGCCTTCCCCGTCTACCTGCTGGCCGTCTGCCTGTCGACGGTGCTGCTGCTGCAGGGGATCAAGCTCGGCCCGATCACCATCAGCCCCAACAGCATCTGGCTGCCGATCATCATCATCGGGGTCGTCTATATCCCCTACCTCGCCCGGCCGGTCCGAGGCGAGGTCCTGGCGGCGAAGGAGCGAGAGTTCATGCAGGCCGCGGTGGCCCAGGGGGCCTCCTGGCTGCGGCTGGTGTTCGGCGAGCTGCTGCCCAACGTGCTGCCGCTGGTGATCGTCTTCTTCCCGCTGCTGATCGCCACCGACATCCTCACCGAGTCCGCGCTCTCCTACCTGTCGATCGGGGTGCAGCCGCCCCAGGCCAGCCTCGGCACGATGGTCTCCGACGGGCAGAGCCAGCTCTACACCCGACCCTGGGTCTCGATCGCCCCCGGCCTGCTGATCGTGATCGTCGTCGTCGCTCTCAACGTGCTCGGCGACGGCGTTCGCGACGCCGTCGATCCCCGCGGAGGGCTGCCCACGCGGCGGGACCTGCGCCGCCGCCGGCGGCGGATCCGACTGCCCGCCGCCGAGAGCCCACGCGCATGATCGCGTTTGCCATCCGGCGGCTGGCCGCGACGGTGATGGTGATGTTCGGGCTGAGCGTCATCGTGTTTCTCATCTTCTTCGCGACGCCAGGGATCGATCCGGCTCGGCAGCTGGCCGGCAAGGACCCCAACCCGGCCACCCTCGCCGCCATCCGCCACGACTTCGGGCTGGACCGTCCACTGCCCGAGCAGTACGTGCTCCTGATGAAGCACCTCGTGATCGACCGCGACCTGCAGTCGTACTCCAACCGCGGCGTCCGCGTCATTCCCGAGGTCCTCGCGGCGGCCCCGGTGACGCTGTCGCTGGTGCTCGGGGCGGCGGTCGTCTGGGTCATCGTCAGCGTGGCGCTGGGCGTCGTCGCCGCCGTGCTGCGCGGGTCGTTCTGGGACAAGGCACTCATGGCCCTGGCGTTGATCGGGATCTCCATGCCGGTGTTCTGGCTGGGCGAGGTGGCCAACCTGTTCACGCAGGACCGCTGGCACGGCTTCTTTCTGTTCTCGTGGATCCCGCCGTTGGGCTACACCCCCCTGGCGACCGACCCGGTGTTGTGGTTGCGTCATCTCGTCGTCCCGTGGCTGGTGCTCGCCACTCTCTACATCGGCCTCTATGCGCGGATCCTGCGGGCCGCCGTGATCGATGCCGAGACTCAGGATTTCGTGCGCACCGCTCGCTCGAAGGGGATCTCGGAGCGGCGCGTGCTCATCCGCCATGTGCTGCGGACCTCCATGATCGGCTTCGTCAGCGTCTTCGGGCTGGACTTCGGGGCGCTGGTGGGCGGGGGGGCACTGCTGGTGGAGGTCGTCTTCGGACTGCCCGGGATCGGCCAGCTGACCTATCAATCGCTCCAGGGTCTCGACCTGCCGGTGATCATGGCCACCGTCCTCTACGGCGGCTTCTTCATCGTCGTCGTCAACGCGCTCGTCGACCTCCTCTACGCGCGCCTGGATCCGCGCATCCGGGAGGCGTGATGGCCGCCGAGCCGCTGCTCTCGGTCCGTGACCTGCGCGTCCGCTTCAGCGGCGACGCCGGCACGACGGTCGCCGTCGACGGCGTGTCCTTCGACCTGCGGGCCGACGAGGTCCTGGGCATCGTCGGCGAGTCGGGCTCGGGCAAGACGGCGACGGTCATGGGGGTGGTCGGCCTGCTGGACACCAGCGCAACCGCCGAGGGGGAGGTTCGCTTCGGCGGGCGCGACCTGCTCAACGTCGGCGAGACCGAGCTGCGCCGGGTGCGCGGCGGCGACATCGCGGTTGTCTTCCAGGACCCGATGACCTCGCTGAACCCCGTGTACCGCGTCGGCTGGCAGATCGCCGAGCAGCTGCGCGAGCACACCGACCTCAGCGAGGGAGCCGTCCACGACCGGGTGATCGAGCTGCTGCGCTCGGTCGGCCTCCCTGACGCCGAGCAGCGCATCGATGATTTTCCGCACCAGCTCTCGGGGGGCATGCGCCAGCGGGTGATGATCGCCCTGGCGCTGTCGTGTAACCCGAGCGTGCTGATCGCCGACGAGCCGACCACGGCCCTCGACGTCACGATCCAGGCGCAGATCCTCGACCTGATCCGGACCCTGCGCGCCGACTTCCGTTCCTCAGTGATTCTCATCACCCACGACATGGGCGTGATCGCCGAGATGGCCGACCGGGTGATCGTCATGTACGGGGGCAAGGTGGTCGAGCAGAGCACAACGACGAACCTGTTTCGCGACCCGCTGCACCCCTACACCTGGGGCCTGCTGGGGTCGATCCCCCGCCTTGACCGCCCCCGGCCACGCCGGCTGAGCGCGATCGCGCCGGCGTCGGCGACGGTCGCTTCAGAGGCCGCCGGGGGATGCGTGTTCGCGGCGCGCTGCCCGCACCGCTTCGAGCCGTGTTCGCAGATGCCACCGTTGGTCGATCGGCACAACGACGGCCACCTCGACGCCTGTCATCTACCGATCGATCAGCGGCCGTCGCTACGCGAACGCGGAGCTGCGCCTGCGGAGGCCGCACCATGACCGGCGAGCCCGTCCTGTTGCGGGCAACCGGCATCCACAAGCACTTCCCGGTGCGCAGCTCGGGCGTGCTGCGACGCGAGGTCGCCCAGCTGCGCGCCGTCGACGGCGTCGATCTGGAGGTCCGCCGAGGGGAGACGCTCGGCCTCGTCGGCGAGTCGGGGTGCGGCAAATCGACCCTCGGTCGTTGCTTGATGCGCCTGACCGACCTGACCGAGGGACGGGTGGAGATCGACGGGCGCGACATCTCGGGGCTGTCGCGCCGCGCGCTTCGCCCGATACGGCGAGAGATGCAGATGGTCTTTCAGGACCCGTATGCCTCGCTGAACCCTCGCCAGCGCGTGCGTACGATCATCGGGTTGCCGCTACGCATCCACGACGCCGTGCCGCGGCGTCAGATCGACGCTCGCGTCCAGGAGCTGCTCGATGTCGTCGGCCTGCGTCCCGAACACGCCGACCGCTTCCCCCACGAGTTCTCCGGCGGCCAGCGCCAGCGGATCGGCATCGCGCGGGCGCTTGCCCTGCGCCCGCGGCTGCTGATCGCCGACGAGCCGGTGTCCGCCCTCGACGTCTCGGTGCAGGCTCAGGTGGTCAATCTGCTGGCCGACCTACGCGACGAGTTCGGCCTCGCGTGCCTGCTCGTCGCCCATGACCTTTCGATCGTTCGCCAGGTGTCTGACCGGATCGCGGTCATGTACCTCGGTCGCATCGTCGAGGTCGGCAGCGTCGAGGAGGTCAGCACCCGCCCGACCCATCCCTATACGGAGGCGCTGGTCTCGGCGGTCCCCATCCCCGACCCCGACGTGGCCGCCCGGCGTGAGCGCATCGTGCTGCACGGCGACGTACCCAGCGCCGTCTCGCCACCGGCCGGATGCCGCTTTCACCCCCGCTGCCGCCACGCGACCGACATCTGCGCCACCGAGGATCCTCCGCTGCTGCCGCACGCCGCGCCCGATCATCTCGCCGCCTGTCATCACCCGCGCAACGTCGCTGAGGGCTGACGCAATGCTGCCCCGGCGGGTCCGGTGTGCCGTGATCGGCATGGGGGCGCTCGGCAGTGCCACCGCCTACCGGCTGGCCCGGAGGATCGGCGACGAGGTGCTCGTCCTCGAGCAGTTCCAGCCCGGGCACACCCGGGGGGCCTCCGAGGACCACTCGCGCCTCATCCGCCACTCCTACGCCTCGACCATCTACACGCGGCTGACGCCGGCGATGTTCGCCGCCTGGCGCGAGGTCGAGGCCGAGAGCGGGTCCCCGCTGATCACGACCACCGGCGGGCTGGACATCGGAGATCCGGCGGTGCCGGGGTCGCTGGCGGCGATCGAGGACAACGCCGCGGCGCTCACGGCTGCCGGCATCGGTTTCGAGACCGTGGATGCCTCCGCGCTGCGGAAGCGCTGGCCGCAGTGGCGGGTCGCCGACGACGTGCGCGCCCTCTTCCAGCCCGATGGCGGCAGCCTCGACATCGGCCGGGGATGCGCCGCCCATCTGGAGCTGGCGCGGCGCTACGGCGCCCGGCTGCACCCCGGCGTCCGGGTGCTTGGCGTGATGAGGGCGTCCGACGGCGGAAGCGTGCGCCTGCAGACCGACGACGGCGTCGTCGAGGCCGACGACCTCGTGGTGTGTGCCGGCAAGTGGACCAACCGTGTTCTCGGCGAGCTCGGTCAGCTCCCGCTGACCTATACGCGTGAGCAGGTCACCTACTTCGTTGCGTCGTCGCCCGCGGACTTCGCCCCCGAGCGCTTTCCGGTCTGGATCCGGCCCGGCGAGCCGTGCTTCTACGGTCTGGGCACGCACGGGCTGCCGGCGATCAAGGCGGCCGAGGACCTCGGGGGGCCCGAGGCGGAAGTCGACGACGAGGAGAGTCCCATCTCGGCGGCGCGGGAGCAGCGCGTCGCCGGCTTTCTCGCCGAACATCTACCGGGAGCGGTCGGTCCGGTCGCCTTCAGCCGCGCCTGCCTGTACGAGCTGACAGCCGACCGCGACTTCATCCTGGGACCGCTGCCCGGCATGCCGCGCGTGCGGGTGGTCATCGGCGCCGGCCACGCCGCGAAGTTCGCCGCGTTGTTCGGCCTCGTCCTCAGCGAGATGGTGCTCGACGGCGAGAGCCGCCACCCCGTGGCGTCCTTTCGGGTCGACCGCCCGGGGCTATGAGCGGCCGTCGAGCTGTTCGGAGAGCTCGAGCCAGCGTTCCTCGAGCTCGTCGCGCTGAGTTCCGAGCGTGTGCAGCTCGCGGGTGAGCGCGCGCAGGCGCACGGCATCGGTCGCCGCGCCGGCCATCGCCGTCTCCAGCTCGGTGACGCGCTGCTGGGCGCGATCGAGCTCGCGCTCGAGGCGGGCCAGCTCCCGGCGCCCGGCCTGGCGCTGCGCCCCGGGCGTCCGGTCCCGGCGCTCGCGCTGAGGCCGGGCGGTCGACGCGGTCTGGGCGGCGGCAATCTGCAGGTACTGCGCGACCCCGCCGGGGAGATGGCGCAGCCCGCCGTCGCCGGGGAGGGCGTAGACGTCGTCGCAGACGCGCTCGACGAAGTAGCGGTCGTGGGAGACGACGATCAGCGTGCCCGGCCAGCCGTCGAGCAGGTCCTCGAGCGCCGTCAGGGTGTCGATGTCCAGATCGTTGGTGGGCTCGTCGAGCAGCAGCACGTTGGGCTCGGCCATCAGTAGGCGCATCAGCTGCAGGCGCCGCCGCTCACCGCCGGACAGGTCCTCGGTGAGCGTCCACAGCCGCTCGCCGCGAAAGCCGAAGCGCTCGGCCAGCGAACCCGCGGTCAGCTCCTCGCCGGCGCTCGTCATCGCCCGTCCGCAGACCTGCTCGAGCGCTTCGAGCACCCGCAGCCCGCGAGGCAGCTCCGAGGTGTCCTGGGAGAGCTCGGCGAGGCGCACGGTGGACCCGCGCTCGACAACGCCGGCGTCGGGCTCGCGGTCGCCGGCGAGCAGCCCCATCAGCGTCGACTTGCCCGACCCGTTGGCCCCGACGAGCCCCACGCGCTGTCCCGGCCCCAGGCGCCAGGTGACGTCGTGCAGCAGGCGGCGTGTGCCGAAGCTGACCGAGACGTCGACGGCGTCGAGCACCCGGTCGCCGAGCCGCGCGGTGGCGAAGCGCAGCAGCTCGACGGGGTCACGCGCCGGCGGCTCGTCGGCGATCAGCGCATTGGCGGCATCGATGCGAAACCGGGGCTTGGACGTCCGCGCCGGCGGCCCGCGCCGCAGCCACGCCAGCTCCTTGCGCACGAGCTGGCGGCGCCGGTCCTCACGCGCGGCCGCCTGGCGATCGCGCTCGGCCCGGGCCAGGACGTAGGCCGAGTAGCCGCCCTCGTGCTGCTGGACGCCATGGTCTGCGACCTCCCAGGTGCGCGTGCAGACGGCGTCGAGAAACCACCGGTCGTGGGTGATCACGAGCAACGTCCCCTTGCGGGCCGCGCAGAACCCCGCCAGCCAGGCGATTCCCTCGACGTCGAGATGGTTGGTCGGCTCGTCGAGCAGGAGCAGGTCCGGGGAGTCCAGCAGCGCCTTGGCGAGGGCGATGCGCCGCTGCTCGCCACCGGACAGGTTGGCGATCCGGGTCTCGATGCCATCCGGGAACCGGGCGAGGGTGACGCCACCGAGCAGGCCATCCAGCACCCCACGAAACGCCGCGTCGCCCGCCCACGCGTGCTCGGGCCGATCGCCGACGAGCGCTTGGCGGATCGTGTCGGCGGGATCGAGATCGGCCTGCTGGCGCACGAGTGCCGGAGTGACGTTGGCCGTCCGGGTCAGCGTCCCGCTGTCGGGCTCCTCGGCGCCGGCGATCAGGCGGACGAGCGTCGACTTGCCCGCCCCGTTATCGCCGACGACGCCGATCCGCTCGCCCTCGCTGACGCCCAGGGTGACGTCCTCAAGCACCGAGAGGCTGCCGTAGCCCTTGGCGACGGCGTTCAGGTTGACGAGATTGCGAGCGAGGGCGATCCCTCAGATGTAGCGGATGGCGAGGCCCGGCGGGTTCAGACGACAAGGCTGAGCAGCATCACGCAGGCGACGCCGACGACCGAGACGATCGTCTCCATCACCGACCACGTCTTCAGGGTGTCAGGCACGGACATCCCGAAGTACTGGTTGACGAGCCAGAAGCCGGCGTCGTTGACCTGGGAGAAGAACAGCGAGCCACAGCCAATCGCCAGCGCGAGCAGCGGCCGGTTGACGGAGGCGTGGGCGGCGATCGGCACCATGATCCCGGCGGCGGTGACGGTGGCCACCGTCGCCGATCCTGTGGCCACCCGGATCAGCACGGCGACGAGCCAGCCGAGCAGCAGCGCCGAGATCGAGAGGCTGTTGATGCCCTTGCCGATCGCCTGTCCGATCCCGCTGGCGACGAGCACCCCGTTGAACCCGCCACCGGCGCCGATGATGAGGATGATCGTCGCCGTCGGAGCGAGCGCATCCGTGGAGAAGCGGTTGAGGCGATTGCGGTCAAAGCCGCGCAGTACCCCGAAGGTCCACATCGCCACGAGCACGCCGATCAGCAGCGCGATCGCCGGATCGCCGATGAAGTCAGCCCACTCCCGGACCTTGTTGCTCGTGCCGAGCGCCACGTCGGTACCGGCCCGGATCAGCATCAGCGCGACCGGGAGCAGCACGGTGAAGATCGTGAGTCCGAAGCTCGGCGGCGAATCGGACCGTGCCTCCCCCGCCACCTGGTCGATCAGGTTCTGCGGTGGGTTGGCCTGGGCCCAGCGCATGGCCACCCGCGCAAACAGCGGCCCGGCGATGATCACCGTCGGGATCGCGACGATGAAGCCGTAGAGCATGGTCGTGCCGATCGGGGCGCCGAGCGCGGTGATCGCCAGCAGCGGCCCCGGGTGCGGCGGCACGAGCCCATGAAGGACTGACAGCCCGGCGAGTGCCGGGATTCCGACCAGCAGATACGCGTTGCCGCCCCGCTCCACTCCCGCCGCCTGCACCCGTCGCGCCGCGACGAAGATGATCGGGATCAGCAGGACGAGCCCGATCTCGAAGAACAGCGGGATCCCCACGATCATGGCGATCAGCGCCATCGCCCAGGGGACGCCCCGGTCGCCCGAGCGCGAGAGCACGGTCTCGGCGATCCGATCGGCGCCGCCGGACTCGACCAGCAGCTTGCCCAGGATCGTCCCCAGCGCGACGAGCAGGCCGACACTGCCGAACACCTTGCCCGCGCCCGCCTCGAACGCCTTGACCACGTGGCTGACGCCCAGGCCGCCGGCCAGCCCCATCCCCACCGCTCCGATCATGAGCGCCACGAAGGCGTGGAGTTTGAGCACCGCGACGAGCCCGATGACGAGCGCGATCGCCAGCACCGCGTAGACGATCAGGGCGGTGTCGTGTCCTGTCCACATGGCAGTCATCGGTACCCACACGGATGACCGGTAAACGGTTCGCTGGGCCGTGGATCGAGTGCCGGGCCCGTCGCCGGCGCGCCCACGGGCAAAGAGTTTTCCCCGGACCCTTGATTCCTCCCCGGGCTTGCACTTATCGTTACCAGCGCCCGCACGATGTGAGCGCTAACAGACCGGTATTGAGTGACTCGATGAGGGGCGCTCGCGGGCGAAGCCGTTGCGGTTTGCCACGGCTTGAACAGCCGATCCCAAAGGGAGGGGATTGATGAAGGACATCTCACGCGCGGTCCGCCGACCGCTCGTTCTCGCGGTCGCAGCCGCGCTTCTCGGGCTGCTGGCGTTCGGAGGCTCGGCGCTGGCCGCCACGCCCAAGTCACACCACAAATCGGCGAAGGGCAGCAAGCACGCCCGGCATCACAAAGGCAAGCACCGTGGCCACCACGGCAACGACCGCAATGGCATGAGCATCAGCGGTGCGCCCTGGGGCACCGTGGGCACTCAGAACGTCAACCTATACACGTTGACGAGCAGCGGCGGGATGGTCGTCAAGATCTCCAACTACGGTGGAGTCGTCCAGTCGATCTGGGTTCCGGATCGCGATGGCCATCTCACGAACGTCGCCCTCGGCTTCCCGAGCCTGGCGGACTACGTGAGCGACTTCACCCAGGGGGCGACCGGGACGCCGTGGCCGCTGGCCGGCGGATCCGGTAACACGTACTTCGGTGCGATCATCGGGCGCTACGCCAACCGGATCGGCGGCGCGTCGTTCAACCTCAACGGCCACACGTACAAGCTGGATGCCAACAACGGTCCAAACACGTTGCACGGCGGGTATCTGGGCTGGAACACCCACGTCTGGACACCGAGTACCTCGGAGGACAGCGACTCCGTCTCGCTGCAGCTGACCGCGAGCTTCCCGGCCGGGGAGGGGTGCCTTCCCTCGCTGAGCCCGGGCTGCACAGGGTTCCCGGCGCCGGTGACGGCGACCGTGACCTACACGCTCACCCGCGACAACGCGTTGAAGATCACCTACCAGGTGGTCAACGACTCCACGACCGACGCGACCGTGGTCAACCTCACCAACCACACCTACTTCAACCTGGGTGGCGAGGGCAACCACACCGTCTACAACCAGTTGCTCGCGCTCAACAGCGACGCGTACACGCCGGTTGACGTCAACCTGATCCCGGAGTCGCCGTACTTCGTGCCGGTCAACGGCACGGCGTATGACTTCCGCTCGCTGCATCCCATCGGGGAGCTCATCCGCAACACCAACCTGCCGGATGGCGGGAGCGGCCCGTTCAAGCAGTTGCAGATCGCCCACGGGTACGACAACAACTGGGTCCTGAACGACCAGGGCAGCTATCGCCTGGCCGCTGTGGCCGAGGATCAGCACAACGGAGTGACGCTCCGGGCGTTCACTGACCAGCCGGGCGTCCAGGTCTACACCGGGAACTTCCTGGTCGGCGACCTGATCGGGACGAGCGGCAACGTCTACCGCCAGGGCGACGCGTTCACCCTGGAGACACAGCATTACCCGGACGCGCCGCACCACATCGGCGACCCGGCGTGGCCGTCGGCCGTGCTGAATGCGGGTGCGACGTTCAACAGCACCACGGCGTTCCAGTTCTCCGTCAACGACGGAGGCCGACACAGCCGGATCCGGTTCCGCTGACCACGTTCTAGTGCCGGTAGCAGCCGGGCCGCACACGCGGCCCGGCTGAGACCGGGGCGGTCTGGGGCCGTCAGGCGAACCGCGGCCGCGGCAGCCGCCAGTGCAACCGGCGGCGACGGCGGCCCCCGGCAAGCTGGGCGGCGCGGAGGCGCAGGAGTGAGCGAGCCTCGGCCGTGGCGACGAACGGGTCTGCGACCACGCGTCCCTCATCGAGCGAGAGCGCTGCGACCGCCAGGCCGTTGACGAGCGCGAGCAGGACCGGCCCCTCGAGCGCCCGCGCCTCGTCGAGGACCGCCAGCCGCCGCACGACGTCGGCGTCGTCGCGGCGCGCGTGGCGCAGCTCGACCCGCGTTGTGTCGAGCGATTCGGCCGCCGCCGCAAGACGCGACCGGTCGGCCGCGCGTCGCAGGTCGGCGCGGTGTTCGGTGGCAACCATCTCGGCGAGCACGGTGATCATGATGCGTTCCTCTCGTGGGGCATGCACCGATGATGCGCGTAAGGGGTGGGGGCCAACAACGGGCGAAAGGAGCCAGATCGGAGACCCTCGGCCTTAGCTGCCCGGGGCGGCCACTTACGCGGTCAGACGGCGGGCGTAGCGCAGCAGCAGGTTCCCGTCGTGCTCGAGCACCCAGACGAGCGCCAGCGCGAGAGGCGGGTGCAACGCGGCTCCGGTGGTGATCCCCAGCTCGTCTCCGCCGACGAGCACCGGCGAGACCGTCAAAAAGAGTTCGTCCACCAGGTCGTCGGCGAGGAGCGCGTTGAACAGGACAGGGCCGCCCTCGCACAGCAGCGAGTGGACATCATGGTCGTGTCGCAGCGATCGGAGCACGTCAGCGAGCTCGAAGTGCGCTGGGTCGACCTCATGCACGGTCACGTCGGCCGCGCACTCGGGGACGGTCGTGCCGTTCGGCACGTAAAGCACGATCCGCGAGCGCGCGTCGGTGAACAGCGGGATCTCGAACGGGACGTCCCCGCTGCGGCTGATGACGACCGCCAGCGGCTGCGCGGGCCGTCCCTCCGCCAGACGGATCTCGATCAGCCGCTCGTCGCGCACGGGCACGCCGTAGCGCTCGATCCCCAGCGTGCCGGTCCCGGCGAGGACGGCGTCGACTTGCGTGCGCAGCAGGTGAAACGCCGCCTTATCGCCCGCGGCGGCGAGCGGCGCCGTCCGGCCGCCGGCGGTCGCCTTCCCGTCGGCGCTGCTGACAAAATTGCATACGACGTATGGGCGGTCCCCATCGGCGCGCTCGTCGAGGCGGAGCGCGGTGTACCGCTCCTCGGGAGAGACGTCGGGCCCGGGCGGGATGGCCTGCCGGAAGCGCATCGACCACGAAAGGATATGTGGGTGACGGAGACCTTCATCGCGATGACCGGCCGTCTGGACTATCCGATGCTGCTCGTCACGACCGTGGCCGACGGAGAGCGCGCCGGCTGCCTCGTGGGCTTCTCGACGCAATGCAGCATCGATCCCCCGCGGTTCATCGCCTGCCTGTCGGACAAGAACCACACCCAGCGGGTCGCCGCGCGTGCCGATGCCCTGGCGGTGCACTTCCTCCCCGCCGGCGCGACCGGTCTGGCGGAGCTGTTCGGAGCCGAGACCGGCGATGACATCGACAAGTTCTCCCAGTGCCGCTGGCATCCGGGCCCGCTCGGCCTGCCGATCATCGACGCCTGCGGGCGCTGGTTTGTCGGTCGGATCGTCGAGCGACAGACGCTCGGCGACCACGTGGCGTTCGTCCTGGACCCAGTCGCGGCGAGCGACGACGGAGGCAGCGATCACCTGGGCTTCTCAGCGGTCAAGCACCTTGAGCCCGGCCACGAAGCCTGACGAGCCCGCCGGGTTGCCATCCCCGACCGCGAGCTGATATCACGAAGACATGGCGGAGCGCCACACGGTGGGAATGCTGATGGAGCATCACGGCACGCCGCGCGACCGGGAGGCTCGCGAGAAGCTCGCGGCCGTCCTGCCCGGCGCCGAGGTCTCCGAGCCTGACGATCTCGGCGTCTTCGAGATCGCGCTCGAGGCCGATGACCAGGAGCAGGCCCTGACCCGCGTCTGGGACGCCGTCGCCGCGTCGGGCACCGATGACCACATTGTGTTCCTTGAGCACCCCGAGCTGCCGGAACACTGGCGGGCGCGCAGCGGGCGACCATCCGGCTGACCACCGGCCGTCCGCCCTGAGAGGGGCGATCAGGGCGTGAGGATGATCTTCACGTGCTCGCCGCCCGGCGTGGTCAGCGCCCGGAAGGCGTTCTCGGCCTGATCGAGCGGCCGGACGTCAGTGATCAGCTCGTCGGTCGGGATCCGGCCGGTGGCCAGCAGGTCGATCGCCTCCTGAAACTCGCGGCGGCGGTAGGCGATCACGCCACGGAGGTTGAGTTCCTTGAGCACCACGGGCGGCGCCGGCAGGTCAAGCGGGGCGAGCGACAGACCGACGAGCATCAGCTGACCGAGGGGACGCAGCAGCTCGACGCCCAGTTGCGCCGAGGAGGGCGTGCCCGCGCAGTCGAACGCGCATGCCGGCGGCTCGGCGGAGCGCAGCTCCTCGAGGGCGATCGTGGTCAGCCCCAGCCGGGCGGCCATGGCCGCCCGCTCCGGGTTGCGCGAGAGGATGACCGCGTGCTCGTAGCCGCCTTCGCGCAGGACGAGGCCGGTGAGGAGGCCGATCGGGCCGGCCCCGATGACCACCACCGGCTCGTCGGTGGGCACGGCCGCCTTGGCCACCGCCCGGACGGCGACGGCCAGCGGCTCGACGAGCGTTCCGGCGCGGTCGTCGACCGCGTCGGGCAGCGCGAACAGCATGCGCTCGTCGACGATCACCTTCTCGGCATAGCCGCCGGGCCGCCCGGTCCCCAGCCCGACCCCGTTGGATACGGCATGGGGGCATACCTGCTCGTTGCCGCCGCGACAGACGGCGCATTCCCCGCACTGGCCGAACGGCAGCGCGCACACGCGCGCGCCCACGGCCCATCCGTCGACGCCCTCGCCCACGGCGACGATCCGCCCTGACAGCTCGTGGCCGGGCACCGTGCCGGCGGGAAACAGCTCCGGGACGTCCCGGAAGTGCAGGTCTGAGCCACAGATCCCGCAGTGCGCCACCTCGATCAGCGCCTGGCCGGGCCCGGGCTGGGGCTCGTCGACGGTGACGGTTGCCAGTCGCCGGTCTGCTCCGACCTCGACGGATCGCACGCCTCAGGCCTCCGAGGGTCGGCCAGGACGCATCGCCGCCCTTGCTCGCTCCTCCCGGTGTGTGGCCGCCGATCGGCCAATTCGCCGTGTGCCGCGCAACGTATCGAGCGGGTGGCTCACTCGCCAGCCAATCGACGCAGCGATGCTTGCCGGAGGGAGAGAGGTGCGGCTCTGCTCGCGCGATGCACCCGGTGTGCGCCACGACCGCTCAGGGCAGCCGGCCCGACGATCGCACCGACGTCGCCGCGCTTCCCAGCAGCAGCACCATCCCGGCGACCGCGAACACGACGGTGATCTCCCGTTTGCGGCTCACCGTGCTCAGCTGGCTGCCGAGGTGCTTGTAGATCGAGCTCAGCTGGTCGGCGCTCTGGGCGTTGAAGGCCCGGGCATGGGAGACCTGCGCGATCTGCGCCATCAGCTGCGGGTCCGGCGGGACCGACACCGACGGTTGGTACGGGTCGGGGCTCTGGATGACGCCGTTGGGCGTGCCGAGCGCGACGGTGTAGATGGGGATGTGATCCTGAGCCGCCTGCTGGGCCACGGTGACCGGGCTCGGCCCGGCGTTGGCCGACCCGTCGGAGAGCAGGACGATCGCCGCCGGCGCGTGCTTGGGATTTGAGCCCTGCAGCAGCTGGAGGGCGAGCTTGAGCGCGTCGCCGGTATCCGTCCCGCCGTTGGCGGACTGGCCGTCGATGATGGAGCGCGCCGCGGCGTGATTGGCGGCCGGCCCCTGGACGGCGTCAGGCGAGCTTCCGAAACCGACCGCGCCGACCCGGACCGTGTGTGGCAGCTGGTCGATGAAGGTGTTGGCGGCCGATTCCGCGGCGGCCAACCGGGTCGGCGACACATCGGTGGCCGCCATCGAACCAGAGTGATCGGTGATGAGCATCAGGTTTGCCGAGTTCGTCGCCGCCCGGTAGGTGACGTGCGGGCGCGCGAGGGCGACCGCCAGGAGGGCGATCGCCGCCAGCGCCAGCGCCGCCGGGAGATGGCGGCTGCGTGACGGCTCGGCGGCGACCGCCGCGCGCAGCGTCGACACTGCAGGAAAGCGGATCGCGTAGCGGTTGGCCCGCTTGCGGGCGCGGATGGCGGCGGCGATCGCAAGCGGAACGAGGGCCAGCGCCAGGAGCCAGACGGGCGCGCCGAAGCTCATCGCAGCTGCCGGCCCAGCTCCACGAGCCAGTCCTGATCGGTGGAAAGGGTGGTGTGGCGGACGCGCAGCCGGCGCAGTTCCGTGGCGACCGTCTGGCGGCGCTCGTGCTCGAGCTCGGCAAAGCGCTCGCGGATACGGCGGCGTGAGGTGTTGACCTGGATGTGAGCCCCGGTCTCGGGATCGATGAGCGTGAGATGCCCGACGGAGGGAAGCTCTGACTCGCGCGGATCGACGACCTCGACGGCGAGCACGGAGTGGCGCATGCGCAGCGATCCGAGCGGGCGCTCCCAGGCCTGCTGGTCGCGAAAGTCGGAGATCACGACCACCAGCCCCGGCTGGCCGGCCAGGCGCCCGGCGCGCCGCAGCGCGCCCGCGAGCGCCTCGGGGTCCTGGCGCCCGTCGGTGGCGACGCCCGCCTCGAGCTGCTTGCGCAGCGCGACCATTCCGGGTTTGGACCCGCGCGGTGGCAGCACCCGGGGCTCGTCGGCGCCGAAGGCCACCAACCCGACGCTGCCGGCTCGGCGCACGGCGAGGCGGCCGAACACCAGCGCCGCCCCCTCGGCGACGTCGGCCTTCAGGCGGCGCGATGTCCCGAACGCCATCGAAGGCGAGACATCGAGCACGACCCAGGTCGTCAAAGCCCGCTCGGGCACGTGCAGGCGGACGTGCGGCGTGCCGGTGCGCGCGCTCGCCGCGGCGTCGAGGTGGCGCACGTCGTCGCCACGTTCGTACGGGCGCAGCTGCGCGAGCTCGGTGCCGAGGCCCACGCCCGCGGCGCGGCGGTCCCCGGGAAGGGTCCGCGACACCAGCCGGCTGACCGCCAGATCGAGCGCGTCGATCAGCGGCTGGGCCAGCGGGCCGGGGCCCTGGCGCGCGTCCGGAGGGGCGAGCAGTGCGTCGGTCACGCGCTCATCAACCTGCCGTCGGTCGTCGTCTCGGCCGCGTCTGGCTGCATCAGCCGATCGCCACCCGGCTCCGAGACGGCGGCGATGACGCGCTCCAGCAACTGATCGGCGGTGACGCCGTCGCTGAGGGCGTCGTAGGAGAGGACGATGCGGTGGCGCAGGAGGTCCGGCGCGAGGTCACGGATGTCCTGCAGCTCGACGTGCCCGCGGCCGCGCAACAGCGCCAGCGCCCGCGCCGCCTGGACGAGGCCGATCGGCCCACGGGGGCTGGAGCCGAACTCGATCAGGCCCTGGAGGTCCTCGAGCCCGTGGTTCTGCGGGTGACGGGTCGCGTCGGCGAGCGAGACCGCGTAGCCGATCGCCTCGCGGTCGACCATGATCGTCTGCGCGGTCTGTGCGTGGCGGCGCAGATCCGCGAGCGACAGGCTTTCCGTGATGGCAGCCGCGGTCGTGAGGCTGCGTCCGACGACGGCGGCCTCCTCGCCCATGGTGGGGTAGTCGACGAGGATCTTCATCAGGAAGCGGTCGACCTGCGCCTCAGGCAGCGGGTAGGTGCCCTCGGACTCGATCGGGTTCTGGGTCGCGAGCACGATGAACGGCAGCGGCACCTTGTAGCTCGTGCCGCCGATCGTCACCTGCTGCTCCTGCATGACCTCGAGCAGCGCCGACTGCACCTTCGCGGGCGCGCGGTTGATCTCGTCGGCGAGGAGGAAGTTGTGAAAGACCGGACCGAGCTCGGTGTCAAAGCCGCCGGTGTCCGGCCGCCACACGCGCGTGCCGACGAGGTCGGCGGGCACCAGGTCCGGCGTGAACTGGATACGGCTGTAGGTTCCGCCGAGCGACGCCGACAGTGTCTTGACGGTCAGCGTCTTGGCCAGTCCGGGGACGCCCTCGAGCAGCACGTGGCCGCCCGCGAGCAGGCTGACGAGCAGCCGCTCGAGCATCGCGTCCTGTCCGACGATCACGCGCTTGATCTCGTAGAGCACCTGCTGCAGGGCTTCGCGTGCCTCGCCTCGGTGCCGGTTGGTGTCGTCAAGGTCTGTCATCTGTCCTCCGGGAATGTGGGTTCTTAGGCAAGTCGGCCGAACCAGAAGAGCGACAGGCCGCCGCCGACGAGCAGCAGCGCCAGGGCGCCTCCGGCAAAGCCGTAGGTCAGCTCGTCCTTGACCTTCTTGTGGCCGAGTTGCTGTGGCGAGATGGGAGTACACGGCGCGGGCATCCGCGCTGTTGGCGGCCGTGTAGGCGTGGCCGCCGGAAGCTGAGGCGATCTCGGCGAGCTGCTGGGGGCTCACCGGCACCGGCGCGGTGACCGTCCGGTTGCCGCGCTTGACCGGGATCGTCCCGCTTGGCGGTGCCGATCGCGATCGTGTAGATCGGGATGTGATCCGCCTTGGCCTGGCGCGCCGCGATGAGGGGGTTCTCCCCGACATTCGACGTCCCGTCGGACAGGAGCACGATCGCGCTCGGCAGACGCTTGCCGGCGGTCGACTTCAGCGCCGTCAGGGAGTGCAGCGCCGTGGTGAGCGTTTCGCCGATCGCGGTGCCGCCGCCACCGGCATTCAGGCCGGCGATCGCCGCCTGGGTCTGTGCGTGGTCGGTCGTCGGCGACTGGAGCACCAGCGGGCGGCGCGCGAACTGCATCTGGCCGACGAGGACTTGGCCGGGGACGCCGGCGACGAATTTCGAGGCCGCCTGCTTGGCCGCCGCCAGCCGGGTCGGGCTGACATCCGTCGCCTGCATCGAGTTGCTGACGTCGTTGGCCAGCATGATCGCCGCGCTGTTGATGGGCACGGCCTTTGTACGCTGCGGACGGGCGGCGGCCACGATCAGGACCGCAAGGGCGAGCGCGAAGGCGATCATCGGGGCGTGGCGGCGCCAGCCGGGACGCTTGGGCGCCACCGAGCGCGTCAGCGCCGGAGCGACGAACGCCTCGGCAGCTCTTGCGCGGTTGCGCTGGTGGCTCGCATACCAGGCGATGAGCGCCGGAATCGCGAGCAGCGCGATCAGGACGAACGGCGAGGAGAAGCTCACGGGTAACGAGCCGGCGACGCGCCCAGCGTCACCACGGTCGTATAGAGCGAGGACCCGTGGCTGATCTGCAGCGCGACCCTGTCACCGGCGTGCTTCCCGCTGATCGCCGTGGCGATGCCGCGGGCACCGCTGACCGGCCTTGCCGTTGATCTCCAGGATCACGTCGCCGGGCGAAAGGCCCGCGCGGTCGCCCTCGCTGCCGAGTTTCAGAGTCTCAACCGTCGCCCCACCCGGCGGCACGGTCACGAGCTCCATCCCCAGCCAGCTGACGGGGGGTCCCGACGGGGCCGGGGGCTGTGGGGTCGTCGGCGTCGTCGCCGCCAGGCTCGGCGCGGGAGTGGTCGGGGTGGCGGCCGCGGTCCGGGGTTTGGGCGCACTGCCTCCGCTGGTAAGGATGGCCGCGCCGACGGCGGCCACGATGATGGTCACGCCGAGGGCGACCCAGACCGGGACCCGCACTCTCGGGCGGGCCGGCTCTTCGGTCTTCTTCGGTTGGGCGGGCGGGGCGACGGGCTCGGCAGCGCGGGGGGCCGCCCGCAGCTCGGGGAGCTCGTCGGGGACCGAGGAGGAGTCTCTCCTCCCAGTCGCCCGACCACAGATGCTTGGGTCCGGTCATTGGTCTGCGTCAACCTAGGGGCTGTTTGTGAGAGGTGCTTAAGGAGACGTATCGGCGCGCTCGTCCTGGGCGCTGACCTTTCGCGCGTCAAGCTGGACCCGCGTGAGCCGAAATGTTCGCCTCCAGCACTTCGGACTGCTAGCTGCTTGCAAGCAGTTTGCTAATCTGCAAGCACCTAAGCGAGAGGATTCCATGACCAGCACGACCGAGACCCTCAGAGCAGTCGACCGGACAGTCAGCGACCCAGTAACCGAAGCGTGGCGCAGCGCCGCCGAGTTCACCGGGTTTGCCGTTGATGCGTACGTCGCGGGGCTCAACACCCTTGTCGAGCAGCAGCAAGCCGTTCAGCGCGCATCCGAGCAGTGGCTCGACGGCATCATCAACCCTGGCTCCCAGGGACGTCACGAGGCCGGCGCCGGGGCACGCGCCGCCGTTGAGAGCCCGACCAGATCAGCCCGCGCCGCGTCCAGCGCGGGACGGACGGCTGCCAGGAAAGCCGGGCGGACCGGCTCAACCCGCCGCGCCTCCACGCAGAAGCGCAGCTCCACGGCGACGGCGCGCCGTCGCCCGGTGACGCCGACCGCCAAGTCGGCGCTTGCCGACGCCGTCGGCCCGGCGCTGGCGCGGTGGACGCCGGAGGGGTACGACACCCTCAACGCCACCGAGGTCATTGAAAAGCTGCCGCAGTTCTCCCAGGTGGAGCTACGCGAGGTCGAGACCTACGAGAAGGCCAACCAGGCTCGCGTCACCATTCTGGAGCGGATCGACACGCTCCGCGGCGACGAGCCGGTGCCGGGCTATGACGAGCTCACCGTGCCCGAGATCGAGTCGCGGCTGACCGAGGGCGACGCTGAGCTCGCCGCCCGCGTGCGCGGCTACGAGCGCTCCCACAAGGCCCGCACGGGTGTCCTTCAGGCCACCGACGCCCACCGCGGCTAGACCAGGATCCGCCGGTCAGACCCGGGACGCCACGACGCGTCCCGGGTCCGTCGACCGGAACGGCTGAGTTAGTCCTGGCTCGCCACGCGGTGGCGACCGAGCAGCGCGCGTCCCGCTGCCAGCTCTGCCTCGATGAGCCGGGCCGGCTCGAGGTGATATTCGCGCTCGTAGGCGTCCAGCAGCGCCTGGCGGACCTCCTTGATCGTAACGGCAGGCACCTCGTCGGCCACCGAGCCGGTCGTGGCCGCATCCCACTCGAGTCCGAGCTGTCGATAGACGTCCTCGAGCACCGCGCGCAGCGCATCGGATCCGCTGACGACGACGACCGCCGAGAACAACCATCCGCCGCGGATGATCCGCTGGGCCGCCCGACGAGTTTGGTCTGGCCGCGCGCGTTGACGCTGAACTCGCCGGGGCAGTACTCGCCCGGCACCTCGCCGACCCGGGCGTCGACCCCGAGGCCGCGCAGGACCCGCGCCTGACGGTCGGCCCCGGCGGCGAATCGCGCGCGGATGGCCGACATCGCGTCACCCTCGCGAACGATCTCGTCGATGACCAGACACCCGTCGTGATAGGCGGCGGCGCGCCCGCCCGCGGACCGGATCACCGGCGTGAATCCTCGTTGCCGCGCCGCGGCCGCCGCCCGCGGGAAGTGCGGCCGAAAGCTGTCGCGACGGCCGAAGGCCACTGTCGGCAGCGGCCGATAGAAGCGCAGAAGCGGTCCGCGCTCGCCCGCGGCGACGCGTTGCAGCAACGCGGGCGCCAGGGCCAGTTCGAGCGCCGGATCATCGCCCGCGCGGCCCTCGACAAGATCGATCGTCGTGGGCGCCATCGATACAGCTTGGCAGCGCGGGCGACGTCCCCCCCGCTGCACGACAGCCTGCGTCAGTCCGGTGCGAGCTCCCCTTTGCCCTCGCGAGCCAGCGGCAACAGCAACATGCCCACGACGAAGAAGATCGCCGTGAGCGAGAGCGATGTGCCCAGTCCGACGGCCGTGTTCAGCGCGCCGATGGCAAAGGTGAGACCGGCCCCGCGAACCGGCCGATCGTGGTCACGAACGCGAACCCTCCCGCCCGGGCGTGGGTGGGGTAGATCTCCGGCAGCCAAATGGAGAAGACCGCGAAGTCGGCGCCGCCGATACCCAGCAGGACGAGCAGGCCGAGGAACAGGCCCAGGTTGCCCGCCTTGAATGCGAGTAGGAAGACGAGCGGCAGCCCGATCGCCATGAACCCGAGGAGCGCCCCCAGGGTCCGCTTGCGCCCGAAACGGTTGGCGAGGGTGGGGACGACCAGACACGTCACGAGCGTGAAGGCGGCGATGATCGAGCCGCCGATGGCGATCAGATACGACGGCTTGATCGTCGCGTGCGTGCTCTCGTGCAGCGCCGTCAACGCCGTCGGCACGAACAGCGTGCCGCCGTACAGTCCGGTGATCACCGGCACCATGATCACGGCGAGGATCAGCGTGTCACGGCGGTGGTCACGGTCGAGGATCGTCCGCAGTGACATGCGCATGTTCAGCTCCGAGCCCAACCGCTGCTTGGCCTTGACCCAGCGCTCGGGCTCCTGCGCCTTCAGGCGGATGTAGAACAGCAGCGCCGCCGGGATGATCCCGATGAAGAACACCCCGCGCCATCCGATCGGCCCGACGATGAACGGGACGATCGCCGCCGCGAGGATGAAGCCGGCATACCAGGCGCTGTGAAAACGCCCGGTCCACTTCGGCCGCTCCTCCTCCGGGAACGCCTCGGCGACCCCTGTTCCCCCGATGAACCATTCGGCGCCGAGACCGAAGCCGGCGACGAAGCGGGCGGCCGCGAACTCCGGGATGTTGTGCGCCAGCCCGGAGGCGAGTGTGCCGACGGCATACAGGGCGATCGATATCCCGAGCACGCGCAGCCGGCCGATCCGGTCGGCCAGCAGGCCGACAAGGAACGAACTCCCCCACCCGGCCAGGAAGATGGCGAAGAACGTCAGCCCCCAGTGAGGGGTCTGGCTGGCCGACACGCCGCTGGCGGGCAGGATGACCTTGAGCGCCGGCACCAGCACGAAGGCGTAAATCGTCGTGTCGAAACCGTCCAGCAGCCACCCGAAGTAGCTCGCCCAGAAGATGTGTTTTCCCGCGGTGCGCGCTCGGTCGCTGGAGCCTCCGTCGGTCCCGCGCCCGGCAATCGTCGGCTGCCGTGTCGAAGCCATGGACCGCTCCTCCCACTAGATCGACTTCAGCTGTCCGAACCGTGCCCGGATCGCCCGGGCGTCAACCAGCGAATCGCGTATCGGGTCCGCGGCGTGACCGAGCGGCCGAGATTCAATGCGTAGAGCGGTCTGCTCCGGGATACCTCGTCACTACGCGGACCGACCCAGTGCAAGACGAGCCTCGGCGGGCGCCGAGAGAGGAGGTCGGAGATGACGAGCGAGCGCAGATTCCGGATGAGCCGTCCCGTGGTTGTCCTCGTGGCCGCGGCCATCTGCACGATCGCGATCCTCGGCTCTGCGGCGACCGCGCCGGCCGCTCGCTCGGCATCCTGCCTGCGCAGTCACGTACAGCTGTCGGTCGAAGAGACCCGGCTGACCAACCGCCTCCCCCGCAACGACAACCCTGCCGTGCTTCAGGCGACGCCGTTTGCCCAGCAGATGATCGACGGCGCGGGCTTTCAGGGTTTCGCCCCGCGGCTGACCCGGATGGTGTGCCGGAGTCGGGACCTGCGGAGCCTCCGGGGGCTCGCTCGCCTGGAGGGAGCGCGGCTGTGGCGGGCTGCCGTCAACCGGGCGCAGGGCCGCGGGGTCATCCGGGGCGCCCTCCCGGCCAGCGATGATCGGCCGCTGTACTGGACCCGTCTGCAGGCCCGGGCTGTCCTCCGCCAGGCGCGGTTCCAGTTCCCGGTTTCGCCGGCTGAGCGGGAGGCGCTGGTCACTCTGTTCGACAAGGCGTCCCGAGGGATGTTCGCCGTCCAGTTCCCGGCCGGCCACCGCTACGCGCGAGTGATCCTCAGCGGCTTTGACCCGTACACCCTCGACGGCGGAGCGTTCGGCACGGCGCCCGGCGCGGCCGGCAACAACATCCGCCACGGCAACCCCTCGGGCGCGACGGCGCTTGCGCTCGACGGCGCTCACTACCGGCTGCCCGACGGCAAGACCGAGGTCATGCAGACCTACCTCCTGCCGGTCAACTACCGCGAGTTCGAGCAGGGCTACCTGGAGGACACCGTCGGGCCGTGGATGAAGCCCGGCCCACGCCAGGTGGCGGCGTCAATCACCATGAGCCAGACCAACGGCGACGAGTTCGACCTCGAGCAATGGAACGGCCGCTACCACGGCGTCTCCATCGGCAACGATAACCTCGCGCCCTGCCCCAACCTCAACGGCGTCGCGCAGCTCGCGATCACCAACCACAGCTGCAACACCGCCGTCGTCCCCCGCTGGGGCGGCCCGTCCGGGTTTGATCTGAATAACCCGCCCCAGTGGACGACCACTTCGCTGCCGATCGCCAAGATGATCGCCGCGAACACCGGCAGCTCCGTCCCCCGCCCGCCCGGCGACACGTGGCCGGATCCCGCGGTCGCCTTCGGCGTCGTCTGGCACACCGACTACGTCGAGTTCCCCGACTGCACCTCGCCCACCCAACTCGACCGCAACGACCCTGTCCCGACGACGTATCCGCCGCCCACCGAGCCGGTGGCACCGGATCCAGGATCCTGCGCATACCAGGGCGGTGGTGGTAACTACCTCTCCAACGAGAGCGCCTACCGCAACACCCTGTTGCGCGACCGGCTGCATGCGAACGTCGCGGCCGGCCACATCCACACCCCCTACATGCAGAACTTCGCACCCGGCGACCAATACGACCCCAGCGACTCGACGTTCGCGGCATGGCGGGCGGCGATCATCGCCCAGGGCAAGAAGCTGGTCCGGGTCGTTGGGGAGAACGCTCCCTGACCGACGCCGCGCGTGCCCGGGCAACACGCATGAAGCATCTCGCCTCCGGGTAGAGACTCGGCGGAGGTTTTCACACGTCGCGTTGGAGGTCGCAGATGTCGGCTTTGTGCCCGCTCGATCATCGTCGTGTCGCTGGAGCGGTGGTGACCGTCGCGCTCCTCGTCCTGGCGCTTGCCTCAACAGCGCGCGCGGGCCAAACCGCGCCCGGCGCGCCGGGGCAACCGGCAACGTGGACCCCGGCCAATAAGGACGGATTCGGCACCGCGGCGACGACCTCGAGCCACGTCTGGTACACCCTCGGCAACGGCGAGCTGACGGAGGTCTACTACCCGAACCTTGGCACGCCGAGCGTGCGTGATCTCCAGCTGATCGTCTCCGACGGTAAGACGTTCGCGGAGCGCGAGACGGACTCGACGACGCACGTGGTGCAGCTGGCGGACTCGCGCAGCCTGACCTATCGCCAGATCGACACGGAGACCGCGGGGCGCTACCAGATCACGAAGACCTACGTGACAGACCCGGCGGGCAACGCCCTGCTGGTCAACATCCATTTCCGGTCTCTGACCGGTAAGCCCTACAAGGTGTACGCCCTGTACGACCCGTCGCTTAACAACAACGGCAACGACGACTCGGGCGCCAGCCGTGACGGCCGGCTGGTGGCGTTCGATGGGACGGTGGCGAGCGCAATGATCGCGCGGCCGGCGTTCGGCAAGACCTCGACCGGCTACCTGGGGACGAGCGACGGTTGGACGGACTTGCGCTCGGACTACAGGATGAACTGGCACTACTCGAGCGCGACCAACGGCAACATCGTGCAGACCGCGCGCACGGCGCTGAACGGCACGACCAGCCAGCATCTGGTTCTGTCGCTCGGGTTCGGCGGCTCGCCGCGCGATGCCTCCCGCGCCGCCTGGCGTGCCCTGTCGAGCGGGCCACGGCACCGTCTCGTCGGCGTATGAGTCGGGATGGCACCACTACCTCGAAGGCCTCAAGCCGCAGCCGGCAAGCGTGTCCGCATACCCGACGACCTATGACGTCTCAGCGATGGTGCTCGCGGCGTCCGAGGACAAGACATATCGCGGCGCGTACATTGCCTCGCCGACGATGCCATGGGTGTGGGGCACCGGTCTTGAGAACCCGTCCGGCGCCTATCACCTCGTGTGGGCGCGGGATCTGTACGAGATCGCCACCGCTCTGATCGCCGACGGCGATCGGGCCGGCGCGCAGCGGGCGCTCAGCTACCTGTTTGACCGCCAGCAGAAGCCCGACGGCTCGTTCCCGCAGAACTCGACCGTGACGGAACGCCCGACGGGACGAACACCCAGCTCGACGAGGTCGCCGACCCGATCCTGCTCGCGTGGCAGCTCAGGCAGTTCGACGCCACCGCCTACTCCCACGTGAAGAAGGCGGCCGACTACCTCGTCGCCAACGGCCCGAGCACGCCGCAGGAGCGCTGGGAGAACCAGGGCGGCTGGTCGCCGGCGACGATCGCGGCCGAGATCGCCGGCCTGGTGTGCGCGGCCGACATCGCGCAGCGAAACGGCGACGATGCGTCCGCCGGCAAGTACCTGTCCTACGCCGACCTGTGGCAGCACAACGTCCAGAGCTGGACCGCCACGACCACCGGCCCGTACTCGAGCTCGCCGTACTACCTGCGCCTGACCAAGGACGGCCACCCGGACGCCGGAACCACCTACTCGATCGGGGACGGCGGACCGTCCGCGATCGACCAGCGGCGCGTGGTCGACCCGAGCTTCCTCGAGCTCGTGCGCCTCGGCGTCAAGCCGGCCGCCGACCCGGTGATCCGGAACACGATCAACGTCGTCGACCAGCAGCTGGGCGTCACGACACCGAACGGCACATTCTGGCATCGGTACAACTACGACGGCTACGGCGAGAAGCGCGACGGCTCACCGTGGGACGTCAGCCAGCCAGACACGTTCCAGACGATTGGAAGGATCTGGCCGATATTCGCGGGTGAGCGTGGCGAATACGAGCTCGCCGCCGGACAATCGGCGACCACGCGGCTGGCGGCGATGGCGGCCGCCGCCAACCCGGGCTATCTGATCCCGGAGCAGGTCTGGGATAACAACCCCCCGTCCGGTTCACCTGGTTTCACGCCGGGCGAGGGAACATTCTCAGCGACACCGCTGGCCTGGTCACATGCGCAGTTCATCCGCCTCGCCTGGTCAATCCAAGCCGGCAAGCCCGTCGAGCGTCCGGCGATCGTGGCCTGCCGGTACACCGGCACCGACTGCTAGCCACCAGCTGCTCGCATATCCGGAGGAGTTCAAGCCGGGAGCGGGTCAGTCGTTGGGCCCGTCGACGGCGCGCAGTCCGGGCCGGCTGTGGGGCGTGGACTCGTCGAGCTCCGCGGACAGCGCTTCGCTTTCGAACCGGGCGAGGGCGTTCTCGCACGAGACGACGGCCGCGGCGGCCTCTTGACCGCCGGGCGCATCGAAGTAGTCACGCGCGCGGATGGCGGCGAGCCATTTCTGATGGCGGGCGAGGTCGGCGTCGGACTCCTCGAGCTCGGTGTAGGTGGCCCGGCCGCGGCGGCGCTCGAGCTGGAGCTCCTCGTGGAACTGGCGCGTGCGCTCCACGACCTCGCCGTACTCGTCGGTCCGCTCGCGCTGAATCGCGTCGATGACCGCGGCCTCCTGCTTGGAGTCCGTCAGGTGGATGCGAAGCATCTCGCCGTGGCCGCCCTCGGCGCGCACTCGGGTCACGAGCCGCGCCACGGTGCGCGTGGTCTTCGCCGTCGCCGGGAGTAGGCACACGGACTGCTGCAGGTAGTGAGCCCCGAGGCCGCGCAGATTGCGCCACGCGTAGACGCGGAGCGTCGAGGTCCCGCCGCGCGGGGTGGAGAGAGTGATCAGCAACCAGTCGCGGGGCACAGTGCCGCCATGATCTCAGACCTCGCCCGCTGTTGCCATTGCGATGTATCATACGTTTCATGCCGAGCGCAACGCGCGCGTCGTCCCGCGGCGACCGGGTGCCGGCGGTTCCGGCCCACGCAGAACCGACGGCGGCCGTATGGGAGCGCACCGGCAGCCGCCCGGGCGGACTGAGGCCCGAGGAAGTCGCGCAGCGCCGCACGGCGGCGGTCCGGACCGAACGCGGGAACACCTTGGCCGTCTTGGGCGAGATCGTCGAGTCGGTGGTGGAGCCGCTTCAGCTGCTGCTGGTGGTGGTCGGCGTGCTCTCGGCGATCTTCGGCGAACTGCGCGACGCGATCGCGATCTTCTCGGTCATCGTGCTCGTCAGCGCCGTCGAGGCGATCTCCGAGGTCCGCGCGAAGCGCGCGTTGCACGCGCTCCGTGACCTCAGCGCCCCCAGCGCGCTCGTCCGGCGTGCCGGCCTCGCCGTCCTGGTCAGGGTCGGCGCGCTCGTCGTCGGCGACGTGCTGCTCGTCGAGGCCGGCAGCGTCGTCGCGGCCGACGCCCGCGTCGTGGAGGCCGACGGTCTGGCCACCGACGAGTCCAGGCTGACGGGCGAGCCGGTGGCGGCTGCGAAGGGACCCGAGCCGGTGGACGCCGGCGCGCCCCTCGCCGAGCGCTCCTCGGTGCTGCACGCGGGCACCGCCGTCGTGGGCGGCGCCGGCGAGGGCGTGGTCGTCGCGTTGGGCGACGAGACCGAGATCGGGCGCCTTGGCCGGCTCGTCGCAGAGGCCAAGGAGCCGCCCACCCCCCTGCAGGGCGCGATGGCCGAGCTGGCACGCGCGGCGCTGATCGTTGCGGTGACGGCGTGCGTGCTCGTGCCACTCCTCGGGGTCATTCGGGGCCAGCCCCCCCGCGAGATGCTGCTCGACGGGCTGACACTCGCGTTCGCCACGATCCCCGAGGAGCTGCCGATCCTGGTGACGGTGCTCGTCGCGCTCGGTGGTCTGCGCATGGCGCAGCACGGCGTCCTGCTGCGTCGCCTGCGCGCCGCCGAAGCCGTGGGCGCGATGACCGTGCTGCTCGCCGACAAGACCGGGACGCTCACCGAGAACCGGCTTGTGATCGAACGCATCGACGGCGACCGGGAACACGTGCTCGCTGCGGCGGCGGCGGCCCACGGGACGGCGGCGGCGCAGGACTCGGTCGATCGCGCGCTGGTCGAGGCCGCCGGTGAGCCCGCGTCCGGCGAGCAACTCGCCCGCTATCCGTTCGACCCGGCGCGCCGGCGCGAGAGCGCGATGTGGCGCGGCCCCGAAGGCGCGTGGGTGGCCGTGAAGGGAGCGCCGGAGGCCATCCTCGACGCGTGCGCGATGTCCGAGACGGAGCGGACTTCGGTGCTCGCGCGGGTCGCGCGGCTCGCCGACGACGGGCTGCGGATGATCGCGGTCGCCGAGCGTCGTGTCGCCTCCGCCCCCCGCGACGCCGCCGAGGCCGAGGCGGAGCTCGACTTCGTCGGGCTGGCAGCCTTCCGCGATCCGTTGCGTGCCGGTGTCGGCGACGCCGTGGCCGAGCTCGCCCACGCCGGCGTGCGGACGATCGTCGTCAGCGGCGACCACCCCGCGACGGTCGCCGCGGCGGCGCGCGAGGCCGGGGTCCGCGCTCCCGAGGTCCTGCACGGCGGCGCGCCGCTCGCCGCCCTCGACGACGATGAGCTCGCCGGGCGGCTGCGCGGCCAGGCCGTCATCGCGCGCGCCACGCCCGAGGACAAGCTGCGCCTCGTCCGGGTCCTCCAGGATCGCGGCGAGGCGGTCGCCGTCACCGGCGACGGCGTCAACGACGCGCCGGCCCTGGCTGCGGCGAACGTCGGGATCGCCATGGGTGCGCGCGGAACCGATCTCGCCCGCGAGGCGTCGGACCTGGTGCTCGTCGATGACGCGTACCCGACGATCGTCGGCGCGGTCGAGGGCGGCCGCGGGCTCGCCTCCCAACTGCGGCGCGCGGTCGCCTTCTACCTGGGGGCGAAGATCGCGCTGGTCGTGGTCATCGCCGTGCCACTGGCGCTTGGGCTGCCCGCCCCGTTTCACCCGGTGCACATCGTCGTGCTGGAGCTGTTCATGGATGTCGGCGCGTCGGTGGCCTTCGTTTCCGAGCCGACGGCGCCGGAGACGATGGATCGCCCACCGCGCGATCCCGCCCGCCGGTTCCTCGACGGCACGCAGCTGTCGGCGATCGCGCTCACGGCCGCGGCGCTCACCGTTGCGGTGCTCCCCACGTTTCTCATCGTCCACGCCCGGTCAGGCACCGGCATGGGGATCGCGGCCGCCGTGGCCGGGTGGCTCGTCGCGAATGTCGCGATCGCCTGGTGCCTGCGCGCGCGACCGGGTCTGGCGTTGCGGCGCAACGTCGCGTTCGCCGTGTGGGCGCTCGTCGCGCTCGTCGCCGCGTTCTTGCTGTCGCTCACCCAGGCCGGGGCGACACTGGGCGTCGAACCGCTGACGGCCGGCGCCCTGCGAATCACGGCCGGCGTCGCGGCGACCGGAGTAGTGGTCGCGGCCGCCGGACGCGTCGCCCTATCGCTGTCCCGGCGCCTCTGACCGCGCCACAGACACGTCCTATCGGTAGCCGCGTTTGAGCAGATATTTCGCGCCCGCCTGGAAGCCTTCCTGACTGAGCACCTCGAAGGCAAAGGCGTTGGCGAGAACGCTCTCGCCCACCCGGCGAGCGCACGATAAGGACGTTGGGGCCCCAGTCGTTAAGTCCGGTATTGGGAGCGACATGTCGGTCGGGTTATCGCCGCAAGCGGCGCCCAGCGCACCGCGGCCGGATCGGATGCCGTGCTCGTGCAGCGAGCGCGTCAGGCGCTGCCGCCCCGGTCGGAAGCCCCACGCCAGGCCCGCATGGTCGCGAAGCAGTCGCCATCGCGAGGCCGCCGCCTCGGATAACGCGATTTGCAGACGCCGGATCGAGCGCAATCGGACGAGTGTCGCTCCGATGCCGAGGCTCGTCGCTTAGATTGATGGCGTGCCTACTCGCCTTGAGGGTCGTGGGCCCGCCGTACGCAAGGCGTGCTGATGATCGTGATATGCCCCGAACTGGTACGTCCGCTCGAGGCGACGAGCGACAAAGGACATCCGGAGACTTGATCGGCGGCCCTATCATCGTGCGATGCTCGATCTGAGTTCGGACTTCGGCGCACGCGCGGCGCGTCACCTGCGTGAGGAGACCGTCGTCTGGCTGACGACGGTGACACCGAAGGGGGCGCCGCTTCCGAGCCCGGTGTGGTTCTTGTGGGATGGTGAAGAGTCCGTGCTGATGTACAGCATGCCGAGCGCGCGAATCGCCAACCTGCAGGCCAACCCGCGGGTGACCCTGAACTTTGGTGGTGACGGGCACGGTGGCGACATCGTCGTCTTCTCCGGCACCGCGACGGTCGATCGAGAGCTTCCGCGCGCCGACGCCAACGAGTCATACCTAGGCAAGTACCGCGAGGGCATCGCCCGAATCGACTCGACCCCCGAGGCGTTCGCCCAGCGATACAGCGATCCCGTGCGGATCAGGCTCACAGGGCTGCGCGGGCACTGACCGCACGGCCGGCACGCCCACGTTCCGAGACGCTCGGCACCGCCTGGTCGCTAGCTTGCCGATCCGCTCGTCCGGCAGTGCCCAACGTTGACGATCGCTCTCGCGTGCATAGGCCGACGCCTCACTCGTGCGTGGGCGCGCGCGCCGCGATCTCGGCTGCGGTGAGCTTCTCGAGGCGTGCGCTGAGCATCCATTCTTGGTGAAAGGGGTCCTTCAGGCGGCCGCCGCGCTCGCCGTAGAACTGGTCGGCCAGTGGGTGCAGGACCTGCGCTCCGGCAGCGGTTGCCCGCTCCCAAGCGGCGTCGACATCCGGCCAGTAGGTGCAGAGCAGCGCCGTGTAACCCTCGTCCTCGGTGACCATGACGATCGAGTCCCCGATCCGTAACTCGGCGTGGATCAATGTCCCGTCGGGAGCGCAATGGCGCTCGCCGACCTCGCGGGCGTCGAACGCCTTGGCATAGAAGTCGATCGCGGCCGCGGCATCGATGAGGGCCAGCCGGGGCGTGACGGTGTGCAGGTGCTCGGGCACGGCCGGGACGGTCTGCTCGGTGGCGTACGCCCCGCTCTGCTCCGTGGTGACCGATCGGGTTGTGTCGTGCCAGAGGCCGATCACGTTCCCGGCGGGATCGCGGAACGTGGCGACGGTGAGCAGTCCCTCAGAGTAGGGCTTCGTGTGGATCGTGCCGCCGTGCGCGACGATCGAGGCGACGGTCTTCTCGATGTCCGCGACATAGATATAGGGGAGCAGTCCCGGCTCGGCCGCCGGGAGATGGTCGCTGATCCAGGCGCCGCTGAGAAGCCCGCTGGCGTCCTCGAAGCTGGGCCGATCGCTGTCGGGACCGTTGATGCTCCAGCCGAACACGTCGCGGTAGAACGCCGCCGCCAGTCGAACATCCGTGGCTGGCATATGGAGATAGGTGACCGCGCCCGGTCGGGCGAGTCCGATGTCGACGCTGTAGCCGTCGCCAGCGGCACCCGGCTGGTTGGGCTGCTCGCTCATGATGTCCTCCGCTTCGATGTGGATATAGCCGGCCGCGACGGACATGACCGCGCCGTTGTGGCCGATGGCGTGGACCCGCCCGCCAGAAGGAGCCTCTGGACGCTGTCGATGAACCACGCCGCGAACCGCTCAGCACTCCAACCACGGTCGCGAGTCAGAGCAACGAATCCGTGAGGATCCATCAGCAGCCAGATCGTGTCGATCGCCTGCTCTTGTGTGACCTCGCCTCGAAGCGCAGCGCGTCTGATCAGCGCGTCGACCATCCATGCCGCTGTCTCGGCCCGTTGGCCACGGAGCTGATCCGCAAGAGCCGACATCGAGTCGTCGTGGTTGGCCGCCTCGAACGCGGCGAGGATGAGCCCCGCCGAGCGCCGCTCGCCCTCGACAAGGATGTCAGCGACGATCGCCAGAAAACCAGCAACAGACGAGGCCTCCTGTGCTCTCTGTGTCCATGGGCGCTTCAGCATCGGTGCTCGGCTCGGCGTCCCCCCGGATCGCAAAGCTGATCGCCGCCCGAAGCAGCTCGGATTTCGTGCCGAAGATCAGTTCTACGGTCGGCACCGACACGCCAGCGGCCTGCGCCACGGCCCGCATCGACGTCGCCACGTAGCCCCTGCGCTCAAACGCCGCGCTTGCCACCCCGAGAATCCGCTCCCGCGTCTCACGAGCCTGCCGCGCTCGACGCTCGGATCGGTAGGTCCGCCTCGGGCCCGCGTTGAGCTCCGGTGACGACATGACCCTCATTTTAGCTAGGGGATACCCATAGTCAATCGAGGCTCGTCTCCGCGACCACATCTTGCTAGCCAACCCCGCGAGTTCACCGAGCGCGCCACCGACTCCTGCTCTGCTCAGGCTGCGACGATCTCGCCGTTGGCCGCGTTTTCCCGCAACGCACGGATACCGGGCAGGCGTGATCGCCGACCGGCCCGTCTTTGACCTAGAGCTTTGATCCGAGACCGGCGGTGGCCGGGATCACCGGAGCTGGCCGCGAATGGACGGTGTGGATGATCTCGGAGCTATCGATCCCCTGCAGGTAGATCGATGTAACGCCAAGGTTGGCGTGCCCGAGTTGGCGCTGGATCACGACCAGGGGCACGCCCTCGTGAGCCAGCTCACCCCGTCGATCACTGCCACGAAACTCTCAAAACAGCCCTAGTGGTGGCTGGGGAGCTTGGTCTTCGGTTCTATGCCGGCACGCCTTTGACGACGCATGACGGGTTCAACCTGGGGACCCTTTGCGTGATCGACCAGGCACCGCGGGAGTTCTCCAGCGAGGAGGCGGGGGCTTGAGGAGTTGGCGGGCGTGGTGATGGACGAGCTTGAGCTGCGCCTGCAGGCCCGCCGCACGGTCAGTCAGGAGCTGGCTCTGCGAGAGCAGGCCGAGCGTACAGCTCGCCAGCTCCAGACGAGTCTGCTCCCGCCTGTGCTACCAGAGGTCAGGGGGGCAGAGCAGGCCGCGCTTTATGTTCCGGCGGACCTGGCGGTGGTCGGCGGCGATCTCTACGACATGTTCGTTGTCGGTGAGACCTGTGTGCTGGCGATTGGCGACGTCAGCGGGAAGGATGCTGCTGCGGTCACCGGGCTGGCGCATCACGCGATTCCTTCGGCCGCGCAGTGGGCGCAGGAGCCGCGGGAGGTGCTGGCCAACCACAACCGCACGATGTTGCTTGACGCCGGCGACAGCGATATCGCGACGTTCTGCACGGTGCTGCTGGCGTTCGGACGCCGGACCGACACCGGCTTTCGGCTGCGACTGGCCAGCGCGGGTCACCCGCGACCGCTGTTGATCGATGCCTCCGGCCGGAGCACCGACGTCGAGGTTGAGGGTCCGCCATCGGGTTGGTTTGACGAGGCCGTGTTCGGCGAAGTCGAGGTTGAGCTTGAGTCGGGCGCGACGCTCTTCATGTACACCGATGGTCTCAGCGAAGCGCGCCGGGGTGACCAACTGCTCGGCGTCGACGCTGTGCGTGAAGTCCTCAAGCGTGCCCCCGAGTCGCCCGACGGCATGCTCACGGTCCTGCACGACTTCATCGGCGCGGCCGACGTGACGGTCAGCGATGACATCGCGGTCCCCGCGTTTCGGGCGCGACCCCGTGGCTGAGTTCAACGTCGAGCGGATCGCCCGACTCGAGGACGTGAGTCTGGTGCTCTCGGGCGAGCTCGATCTCGTTGGCATGCATCGCCTGCTCGACGCGGCGCAAAAGGTTCCTGCGGGCGGAGCGTTGACGCTTGACCTCTCGGCGCTGTCGTTTATGGACTCTTCCGGGTTGAAGGTCCTCATGAACCTCGACCGTCGCTCCAAGCGCGAAGGCTGGTCCTTAGCGAGCATCAACCCGGGGGGCCAAGTGCTGCGACTGCTTGAGCTGGGCGGCTTTGACCAGCGACTCCCGATCACACAGACATAGGTGACCCGTCAACCGGAACCGCTCGCCATGACCCTCCCCGGCGCGCCAGAGTCGGTCGGCGAGATCCGCACTGCTGTCTGCGAACTGGCGCGCAGCTTCAGGTTTTCCGAGGAGAGGGTCGAGGCGATCAGGCTGGCGGTCTCAGAGGCAGCCACCAAGGCTGTCATCCACGGCTACGGGAGGACACCGGACAGATTGACGTGGGCGCCGAGTTCAACGAAGGCGGCGCCTTGCGACTTGTGATCGCCGACGACGGCCGCGGAATGCTGCCATACCGTGACAGCGCCGGGCTAGGCCTTGGCATACCGCTCATGAGCACCCTCAGCGACCACCTGGACATCACCTCGCCGCTGAACGGGGCGGGAACCGAAGTCCACTTGTACTTCCGTGTCAGCTGACGCACAACCGCATCCGCCAGAGCGAGCCGACTTGTGCACGATGTCGCGCTCGCTGGCCTCGGGTATCAGTAGCCCGACGAATCCCGATTGAGGCGTCGCCGTCTCGGCGTCCTAAAGAGGGTGTTCGTTGCAGCGTTCGGTGAGCACGTCAATTCCGCCGCCTGGGACGCCTCCGCTGACTTGTGCGGCGCGTTCGAGGAAGTGTGCCCACATGTCGAGTTGCAGCTCGCGTCCGATCGCCATTCGGTCATAGAGAAGGTCAAATACGCGATTACTGCTTCTGGCCCATGACTCGATCTCGAAGGTCAGCCCGTCGCTGGCGTCGCGCGCGCGGAACTCGATCTCGCCCGCCTCCATATGACCGCGGTGAGTGGCTAGCCGAAACGAGCAGTCCGACAGGCCGATCACGCTGACCGGACCGTTCCACGGACCAGGCAGCCGAACCTTCAGTTCCTCGCCGACGCTGAGCGGACCGGCGTTCAGGGCTCGCTCAAACCGGGCCACCTCGAGGGGACAGGCGACATTCGGATCGTTTTGGATCACGGACATCAGCTCTGCCGCGCTGAGAACGGGGCGTTTGACCTGGATGCTGTAGCGGCGGTGAAAGGCCGGTCCGCATCCTTCGCATGCACGCTGGATCGATCCGCAGCCAATCGTTGATCCACCGTCATTCCCGGCGAAGCCATCCAGCGGCCAGCACACGTTGATCTCCTCGCGGTGGATGTCGGTCTCCCGCTGCAGATAGCGCCAGGACGCGAAAGGCAGGCCCACGGCCCAGCCGATCATCCGTTCGGCAGGATTGAGGACTCGGCCGGCCACAGCCTCGGGTATACCCCTTGTGATGACCAGGGAAGCCGACCCGCCCGCAAACCCCGCAGCCAGCCCGCCGCAGCCGCCCATGCCAGGCAATGTGCTGAGTCGCCGGCTGGCGCGCCGCTGGATGCGCCGGCTCGGCTGGCTGCTGGGAGGGCCGCTGGCGATCTTCCGGTTCCTGCGCCGTGAAATCCTCGTCGAGCGGATCGACGCGACCGATCCCGCCGCGCCGCTTCCAGCGGCCGACCCCCGCGACTCATCGAGTCAAACAGAATCTGGGTTCGGACCGCTCACCCACCGCCTCTATACAGCAACGACCCGCAGCCCAAAGATCGCGCCCGAACAACTGCTGGCGATCATCGCCGCCAACCCCAACGTGGTCGCGCCGACCGAGGTGCTGCGCTTTGAACGCCCACGCGGCACGTCCGACCGCCTCCAGAAAGGTGATGAGCTGACGATTCGCATGGCCGGCCCGTGGAACGGGCCGATGCGGGTGACCGAGCAAGGAGAGGATCGCCTCCGGCTCGCGGCGATGCCCGGCCACCCGCAGCAGGGCCAGATCGAGCTGCGCGTCCGGTCGGGAGACGCCGAGCACAACGACATCGTGATCGAGCTCCAAACCCGCGAGCGCGCCGCCGGGCTGGGCTTCTACCTGCTGCAGCGCGTAGGCCTTGTTCAGCGTATGCAGTCCTACACCTGGGCCGAGATACTGCAGAACGCCGCCAGGCTCGCCGGGGGCCGGCCGCCCGACCGCATCACCGTCCAGTCCTGGCGCAGCACCGACGGAGCCTGAGCGTCTTGGCTGGGGCCGTATAGGGGTAGGGTGCTTTGCGGTGCCGGTCGCCTGACGGAACGCGAGGTTCGCACATGGACATCACCCAACTGATTCTTGATGATCATCACGAGCAGCGCAGGCTGTTCGCGATGTTGCAGGACATCGGGCCGGAGAATACGGATGCGCTCTCGGCGGTCTGGGGGCGGCTGGGGGCGTTGCTGGATCTGCACGCAGCGGCTGAGGAGCGCCTGTTCTATCCGGCGCTGCTGAAGCTGGGTGCGGGGAGCGGGGGTGACGAGACGCCGCGGCGGAGACCGAGGATGCGATCCACGATCACAACGAGATTCGGGATGCGGTGGCTGCCGTCGCGGAGCACGCGATCGGGACTGACGGTTGGTTTGAGGCGGTCGCGGCAGCGGATGAGGCCAACGGCGATCACATGGCCGAGGAGGAGCGTGAGGGGCTAAAGGATTTTCGCCTCCACGCGTCGGTCCAGACCCGGCACGAGCTGGCGGTGGCGTTTGCGGCGTTCGAGGCTGCGCACGTCACCGGCGTGAGAGCCGAAGATCAGGATCCGGACACGTATGTCGATCAACACTCACCGGCTGGTGCATCATGAAGAAGGTCGCGCAGCTTCTGGTGTGCATCCTGCACCCGCTGGCGGTGGTGCTGATCTGGGTGAACCTGCTTGGCCGCGATGACATCGGGCTGGTGTCAAAGCTGGTCTGGGCCCTGGTGTCGATCGTGCCCGTGGTCCCGTTCGTTTACGTGCTGACCAGTGGGGAGCTCTGGTAACACGATCTCGGTGGTGCCGAGCTCGGCGCCGCTTCACGCAGGTCAACCGCTGGGAGGTAGGCATGGAGCATCGAAAGTTCGTCGCCGAGGCGCTCGGGACGGCGGTGCTGGTGCTGGTCGGCGTCGGGGTGGCTACGTTGAGCTTTGGGTTCAAGTTGGCCGGCGGATCAATGTCGGCTGGGGTGGTCGCGACCGCGCTGGCGTTCGGGGTGGTGCTGCTCGCGCTGGCCTACGTTCTCGGCCCGCTGTCGGGCTGCCATGTCAACCAGCGGTGACGATGGGCTTCGTCGTGTCCGGACGGATGAGTCTGCGGGAGGCCACCGGCTACTGGGTGGCACAGTTTGTGGGCGGGATCCTGGGGGCGCTGGTGCTGTGGGGGATCGTGTCGGGATCGCCGAGCTACTCGAGATCAGCGGTGGGGCTGGGCGCGGACGGCTGGGGGCATAAAGCGTCGATGATCGGGATCGGAGCGGGCGGAGCGTTCGCCACCGAAGTGGTGCTGACCCTGGTCTTCGTGCTGGTGGTGCTGGTGGCCACCAGCCGGGTCGGTTCCCCGGGGTTCGCGGGCCTGGCGATCGGTCTGGCCCTGACCGCGGTGCACCTGATCGGGATTCCGCTGACCGGCACGTCGGTCAACCCGGCCCGCAGCCTCGGGCCCGCGATCATCGTCGCCGGGACCGCCCTGTCGCAGGTCTGGCTGTTCATCATCGCACCACTGCTCGGGGGGGCGATCGCGGCGCTGCTCTACCGCTACCTCATCCCCACCGAGCCCGCCGGCGCGCCGACCGCGATCGCCGACGGTGAGATCCAGCGCACCACCGCCACCCCATGATGCCGAGCTCGATATCCCGCCTCAGCACGCGTCACGACGCGGAACCGACGGCTGGACAGCTCGTCGGTGACGAGTTAGCGCGCTTCGCTGCGGCCGTGATCGTCGACGCCCGCCCTTGCGGAGACCGGATGAGCCGCCACCGTCTCGGGTTCGCCGTCAAGGTCCTCGGCGGGGGCGGCCTTCCCTCGCATGACACGCGCCGCTGGCAGTCGGGGCCGCACCTCCGCGTCTCGCTCGAGCGTGTGCGGGTGATCCTTGACCGCCTTGACGAGCTCGACATCCGTATGTACCGGATGGCGACCCAGCTCGCGCCCTACGCGAGCCACCCCCAACTGCCCCAGTTCCACCGTCAGGTGCAGGAGTGCGAGGTGGAGCTCGCAGCGGTCGGCGCGCTCGCTCGCGAGCGGGACATCCGCCTCTCGATGCACCCTGGCCAGTACACCGTGCTCAACTCGACCAATCCCGCCGTCGTCGACGCGGCGGTTGCCGAGCTCGAGGTCCACGGCGAGCTGTTCGCCGCGCTCGGCGCCCCGGCCGAATGGGTCATCGTGATCCACATCGGCGGCGCCGAAGGCGGGGTGGCGGCCGGCCTCGCGCGCTTCGCCCGGGGCTTTGAGAAGCTCTCCGAGCGAGCGCGCGCGCACCTCGTCATCGAGAACGACGACCGCACGTTCTCGCTGAGCGAGATCCTGCCGCTCAGCCGGTCAATCGGAGTGCCCGTCGTCTGGGACATCCTCCACCACCGGGTGCGCGACCCCGAGCACATCCCCGACGCGGAGGCTCTCCGGCTCGCCTTCGCGACCTGGCCCGAGGGCGTGACGCCGAAGATCCACTACTCCTCGCCGCGGCTCGACATCAAGGTCGCCAAACGGCGTGAGGGCCGCCGCGTCGTTCGAGCAGCTCGTCCTGCCGCAGACCCGTGCCCATGCCGATCTCATCGACCCGATCGGTTTCGAGGCGTTCCTCCGCTACGAAGCGGCCGGGCGTGACTTCGACATCATGCTCGAGGCCAAGGGCAAGGACCTCGCCCTCCTTCGCCTACGCGAGTTGCTCGCCGCGCGAGGGCTCGCGAGCTCAACGGCGGGCTCGTCGTGCCCGAGCCGGTCCGGGCGCCCCGTAACAAGCCAGCGATGGGCCGCTCGATCCCGGCGCGCCCCGCCTCGCTTC
>CAVYMP010000005.1:0-388979 GCA_963769565.1 uncultured Solirubrobacteraceae bacterium | reverse complement strand
CGAATAAGCCTCGAACGAGCACTACAACCGTTGTGACGAGGACGGTTGCCGTTACCCACACCTCGTCCACTTCGCAGACCTCGGCGCCTTCTGACCCGTTGGCGGGGCTGGTGGCGAAGGTCAGGAGCGCCGTGATCCGCATCCAGACTGACGCGTGCGGACTCCGAGAGATCGGCACCGGCTTTCTTATCGGTCCACGCCTGGTGGCGACCGTCGAGCATGTGGTGGATGGGCTAGCTCGATCCAACTCGTGCAGGACGGCAGGCCAGTGGCGACAGGAACCGTGATCGGAGAGGATCCCGCCCGCGACGTAGCGTTGGTTCGGTCTTCGTAGCGATACCTGGGAAGCCTTTGCGGTTGGCGTCGCGCGCGCCCCAGGTTGGCGAGTCAGTTGCGGCGCTTGGTTTTCCGCTCGGTTTGCCGCTGACAGTCACCCAGGGTTCGGTAAGCGGGCTCGGAAGGACGATCCCGATCAACGGGATCAGACGCCGTCAGCTTGTTCAAACCGATGCTGCTGTGAATCCAGGCAATAGCGGCGGGCCGCTGCTAGCAGTTGACACCGGCGCGGTTGTCGGTCTGGTGGATCTCGGCACGAACTTGCAACGGGACGGGTTTGCGGTGTCGGCTCAAGTGGCTCAGCCGCTGATGCGGGCCTGGCAGGTGGCGCCACAGGCAGTCCCTGTCGCTACGTGTCCAGGCACTCAGGCAAAGACGGTCGCGGCCGCGCCGCCGACCACAGGCAGCAGTCCGCCACCGGCAGTCGCAGGGCCAGCGGCAACGCTGAGGCTGCATCTTGATGGCCTAGGTTCAGGCCGGTATGACGCGGCGTTCAGGTTGATGGCGGCCAGCTATCAGGCACAAAATCCCGGGTGGGTACAGGAGCGGGCGGCCGCTGGGCCGGGCATCCTGATCATCTCTGTTGGAGCTCCGGAGTATGGCTCAGGGGTCGCTCAAGTTCCCGTCGATTTCTTTGCGCGGGACATGAATCCCACCTCGGGGAGCGACACAAAATGCCGCGAGTTCCAAGGTACCGCCGAAATGGTTCAGCAGAACGGCGCTTGGCGCTATAACCCCAGCGGAGATCAGCTCAACGCCAGGGTGGTGCCCGCGAGCAATCCGAACTGTCCGTGAGCCCGCGTCGCAGGCGAGTACCGAGGCGTAGAAGAGGAGCGGCTCACCAGCGTCGCGCCCGAGTGCGCCTGGGAATCGTGCTCGGGATCGCCGTACTCGGATGCGTGGTATGGGCGTTGCTTTCTTCAGGCATAGCCGCTAACCACACCAAGGCGCCCGCCACCGTTACTCGGTACGTTGCGACGAAACGACCGTCGCGGCAAAGGCCTCCTCCGCCTCGGCGCCAGCAGCATCATCAAACACAGCGGCAGGCTCCTCCGCCGCGCGGCGAGCGCGCCGCCGAGAATCCGCTTCAGACGTGGCGGGTCTGCTCGGACAGATGATGGTTGCGCGGTTCGCTGGCTCACAGCCATCCCCAGCCCTCCTTGCGAGGATTCGAGCTGGCCAGCTAGGGGGCGTGATCCTCTTCGCCGACAACGTGGTGGGAGGGATCGCCGGCACCCGCAGACTGACCGACGAAGTTCAGGGAGCCGCCCGCGAGGCTGGCCGTCCGCCCCTTTTGATCATGACCGATCAAGAGGGTGGGATCGTCAAGCGCCTCCCAGGGCCCCCGGATCTCCCAGCCAGCGCGATGACGTCAACCAGGCTGGCCCTCAGGGAAGGAGCCGCCACGGGCAGCATGCTTCGCGCGGCCGGCGTCAACGTGGATCTTGCACCCGTGGCCGACGTTGAGCGCGTGCACGGCTCGTTCCTCGGGTCCAGAGCATTTGGCTCAAGCCCGACGTTGGTCGCAGCGCGCGCGTGCGCGTTCGCGCAGGGCCTTCGGTCACAGCGGATCGCGTACACCCTCAAGCACTTCCCAGGGCTCGGTCGTGCCAAGACCAGCACTGACAGCGGCCCTGTAACGATCGATGCCCCTGCGTCCCTCATCCGCTCCGACTACCTGCCTTATGTCAGTTGCGCCACTGGTCCGCTCGCAATGGTCATGATCAGCAGCGCCATATATCCCAGCCTGACCGGCCCACTCCCCGCTGTGCTGTCCTCCCTGACATATCAACGCGAATTGCGAATCGTCAGCCCACAAGCGCCGCCGCTCACGATCAGCGATGACCTTCAAGCCCCTGGGCTCGATGGCCAACCGTCTGTTGCTCAAACAGCGGTCAAGGCAGGCCTCGACCTCCTCCTGTATGCGCAAACGGAGGAAGCATCAGCCAGCGCGTACCAGCTACTCCTTGAGCAGGCCCGTAACGGCGCGCTCAGCAGTTCTCATATTCGCCAAGCGGCAGCAGCGATCCTTGCGCTCAAGAAAGAGCTGACGAGTCCGTAAGTCGCCGCAGCGGACCACTGCCACCGGTAGCGTCTTGGTTAATGTCACGAGCAGGCCGCCGGGCGCGTCGGGGACTTGCCCGTTTGTCGCCACCGGGAGCGCTCCGCTGAGCGCCGCACCTCAAGCTCTCGCTTTTCGAGCCGCCCGGACCTCGTATCAACGGCATCCGCTCCTCAGGCGGGATGGAGCCGGGCGCCTGCATTTCGTGGTGGGGCTGACGCTCGCAGTGAACGGCCAGCGCTCGCACGCGAGCGTCCGCTGCCTGCACCCGGTTTGGCGAGGAAGCGCTCGTCGCGACATTCGGGCTCCGGGCGAGCGCTTAGCCGCGGTTGGCACCGTCCGCCGAAGAAGCGGCTGTCGCGCTAGTGGGCTGTTGATGAGAATCTCGACGGGCGCCCAACGGCCCTTGGGTACCCGTGCGAGCTCGCAGCAGCACGACGACCCACTGCGTTCAGCGTCTCGCAATTAGTCGGCGCGACTTGATAGGGTGCGTCGACCACAATCTCGGGGCGGAGGCTTGAATGATCGGCGCTTTGAACGAGCGGGAACCGTCGCGACCCCTGCCGTGATCTGCATGTTGCTCTTCTGGGCTTCCTCGGCCTCGGCGGCGGGTGCCGTCAACATCAGACGGAGCCCGCGGACAGTTGACGCCGGCCGGGCCGCAGCCGCTTGGGCAACGGCAAGCCCCGCCGCGCGGGTGTGTTCGGTGACCGCGTCTCACCACGCGCGTCGCCAAGGCCCGTTCACGTATCCAGTCCGCCATCCTCTGATCCGACTGCAATGGCGTGTCCCATCGCGAGCTCGGTCGCTTCTCTGGTCCGTGTCAATCCGCTGTGCGGCTGACTCCAGACAGTTGCGGGGCAGTCCAGCGGCGGTCGCGCGAGTCAGGGTGCGGGGCGATCGGAAAGGGACGTCCGACTTGTTCGCACCTCAGAGCCTGCAGCTCAGCACCGTCAAACAGACGCGTCCCGCGGGCGACCCGGAGCCAGTGACGAATGCCCCTGGAGGCAAGGGTGGATATATCTGCGCGAGCGCAGAAGACGAATCCCGGAGTGTCTTGGATGCGACCAGTTCGTACTGCACCGGGTATTGCACGTGGTACGTGTGGCAAAAGCGCCCGGAGTCCGCCCTACGAAACTTAGGCGATGCGTGGCAGTGGTACGGGAACGTCGACTTACCAAAAGGATCGGCGCCTACAGTTGGCGAGTCGCCGGTGGAACAAGCAGGGGACCGGAGCGCTTTCTGATGGCCACGTCGCATACGTCACCGCTTATACAGCAACAACGGTCACGGTGACCGAGATGAATGTCACGGGCTGGAACCAGATCGACACGCGGACATTCGTACTTGGATCGTCAACCGCGCCCAACGGCTATATCTACGGCGGTCCAGCCGGCAACGGTCCGGGCGAGGGCACTGGAACAGTCCCCGGCACCACGCCGGAAACCCCTGACGTCCTCATCGGAGCTATCTCCAATGGAACCGACTTCTATGCCAAGCAGGGTGAAGGCGGGACGTGGATTGAGGAGACCGGTAGTGCGTCTCAGATCGCTGTGGCCAGCGACCCCACCAACGGCCCGCTGCTCGGCGTGCTCAGCGACGGCGCGTTCTTTGCCAAGGAGGGCGGCCTGGGCGCGTCCTGGATTGAGGAGACCGGTAGTGCGTCTCAGATCGCTGTGGCCAGCGACCCCACCAACGGCCCGCTGCTCGGCGTGCTCAGCGACGGCGCGTTCTTTGCCAAGGAGGGCGGCCTGGGCGCGTCCTGGATTGAGGAGACCGGTAGTGCGTCTCAGATCGCTGTGGCCAGCGACCCCACCAACGGCCCGCTGCTCGGCGTGCTCAGCGACGGCGCGTTCTTTGCCAAGGAGGGCGGCCTGGGCGCGTCCTGGATTGAGGAGACCGGTAGTGCGTCTCAGATCGCTGTGGCCAGCGGCCCCACCAACGGCCCGCTGCTCGGAGTGCTCAGCGACGGCGCGTTCTACGCCAAGGCAGGCTTGGGCGGCTCGTGGGTGGCAGAGGACGGGAACGCGACCCAAATAGCCGTAGGGACCGACGCTCAAGGCCCGGTCCTTGCCGTCATCGATAGCAGCGGAACCATGTACGAGAAGCAAGGACTGTATGGCGCTTGGGTACCCGAGACGGCTGGGGCAAGCGCTCTCGCCCTCAACCCCAACTGACGCTGCGTCTCGAGGTCAGAGAGACGCTGTGCGTTGGACGGGGCTTGCGTAACGCCTACGTACGGGAAGGCCCGGCCGATCATCCGACGCATCTGTCGTGGGTTGAAAAGTCCGCGCTCAAGGCGATTAGCATCGTGCCGGCGAGGACGGCTGGGTCGACGTGGGTGTCGCTCGAGAGTAAACGCAGCCCTTCGGACCCTCCAACGGCCGAGCTCGATGAGCGCGTTTCTCGCCGACGATCGCAATCTGGTCCAAGCGATCACCCGAAGCATTTGACGCCGACGATCGTGTTGCCGCGATCCCGATAGCCTCCGTCGAGCCGGGCCGACGATCGCCTTGCCGCGCAACCACCCGCTCGGGACCATGGTCCGCAGCCGGAGGGGAGGCCGGATTAGTAGGTGGTGATAGTCCGTTAGCCTCGTCACGAGGTGGAGGCAATCATCGACATCGGGACGGTCGAGGTCCGGCGCTCGCAGCGAGCGATGTGGCGCGACGGCCGGTTGATGCGGGAATGGGCGCAGCAGTTCCCCCAGTTGTTCGATGAGGAGGACGTGCGTATCGCCGAAACCCAGCCCAACCTCCACTTCGTGGAATGGCTCGCCGCGATCGTCCTCCATCACGCGACGGGCTTTTGGGCCCTGGTCGAAAAGTACGCGTACGCAAACCACCCGAAGAAGCAGGAGATCGTCATGAAACTGTTGCCAGCAGATCTTCGGCCCATGCTGAAAGAGCAGTCGGGCGGCGCACAGGCTCCTGACCTATTGATGTATGCCCCGGGCCTATCGGATTGGTTCTTCTGCGAGGTCAAAGGGCCGGGGGACAGCCTGCGCTCGGTCCAGGTGAAGAAGTTTGAGGAACTGGCTGCGGTGAGCCGCAGGCCCGTGCGGCTGCTGCATCTCAGATGGGAGTCGGCGCCGACCGCTGTCTGAACCGCGCTGCCGACTTGATCAATGAGCACTCGCCCGGGGCGCCAGGTGGCTTATCTCCCGACGACTGCTCTTGCGGTCTCGCTCTCTCTCGCGCGACGCGATTCCTCCGGCGACGCACCGCTCGTCGGTCATGGCTACACCTGACGAGCGCGTTGCCGCGGCCCCGCTCGGCGGCGCCGCGTTCTGACCGTCATCACGGGGAGCCGACGCGGACCTGGGACTGGCGCACCGCTACTCGGATGGCGGTGCTGGACGTTCGTTCGGGCCTGCGGTGCGTGATGGTGGGGTTCGGCTGAGTTCGTGCCGAGGTGTTCGGCATGGCGATGTGGAGCAGGAGCAACGGCCGGGAGATCCCGAACGAGCGTCACTGGTCGGCGCAGACCAGCACGTCAGCTCGCAACGCTCGCGCTGACCTGGTGCCCTACACGCCCCTGCCGGCCGAGACCGGCCCGGTGTGGGCGCCAGATCAGTTGTCGGTGTGGCCGAGGGAAGGCGGCCGCTACGGGATCGATGCCCACTACCACGGCCGCACCGGCGTTGAGCGAGCTCACGTGCAGCATGCCCGGCTGGAGAAGCAAGGCCTCGGTGCGACGGTCAAGCACCACGCCGACGGTGGCGTGATCCGCATCGGGCCGCTCGCGCACGCTGCGGCCTGGCTGGCGCTCGAGGCGTTCCTCGGCCGCCCCCTCTAACCAGCCGACGGGTCTACAGACCGTGGGTGGCGGGGATCATCGGCGCTGGGCGCTCATGGACCGCATGGACGATCTCCGTGTTGTCGATCCCGCGTAGGTACACCGAGGTGATCGCGAGGTCGGCGTGGCCAAGCTGGCGCTGGATGACCAGCAGCGGCACGCCCTCTCTGGACATCTCCACGGCATGAGCATGCCGGAGCTGGTGGGGTGCGAACCGACGCCGCACACCGGCTCGAGCCGCCGCATGGTGCAGTTGGGAGCGAACCCCGGCGGGTGCCCAGGGCCGACCGGCGGTCGGACCACGCAGCACGCAGAAGAGAGCGCCGACGGGGAGCGTGGCACGCACCTGCAGCCACGGGGTCAGCTGCTCCCAAGCCCAGCGGTCCATCCCGACCTCGCGGCGTTTGCCGCCTTTGCCGCGGCGCACCAGGATCGCGCCGCGCTGCAGGTCAAGATCGCTCTCAGCCAAGGCCAGCGCTTCGCTGATGCGTAGTCCCGCGCGCCAAAGCACCACGATCAGGCCACGCAGCCGGACCGCGTCGTTGTCCTCCCCGGCGGCGTGCATGACGGCGATGATCTCCTCGACCGTCGGTGGGGCAGCGGGGTAGCGCTGCCCTTTGTTGCGCGGCGGGCGGCCCTGATGAAAGCTCGGCAGTGTCGCAGGTGAGCGGCGTCGACCGCAGGCGTCCAACAGCACCGTGGATGGCATGCGTCCTCCTTCGGACGGGGGATTGATCCGCAGATCGTCCCGCCGCCCCAGAGGCTCCTTGGCCAGGCTGTCCCTGTCCGCCCGCCGCACGTGGTTGCCGCGGCTCGCGCTCTCCGCCGGCGACGACAGCATGGGTGGCGCTCAGTGAAGAGTGCTGATGACCTGCTCAATCAGGTTCAAGAAATGCTGACGGCGCGTCGGGTCTGCAAGCGGCTCAATCGGCGCGTTTGGCCATCGACGTCCAGGATCGAGCCCGACGCCGAGTGCCGCGAGATTGGCGACCAACTGCTCCAGGTGTTCCTCGTCCCATGGCGCACCGTGTTTGACGAGGCTCTCAAGATGTACTTCCAGCGCGCGACGCAGCGAGTCAGGCGCGGTGCGGATTTTGAGGATCGCGACGTGGTCGATCTCGATGATGCCGAAGGTGGTGGTGTAGCGAACATCGAGATCTGGTGAGCGCTCTGCCCAGTCAAGGATGGCGTCTGCAGCGTCAGCAGCCTGCTCGTCGTAATCACGGAGCAGAGCGACCATCTGGTCGTGGTCAAGTGCCTCACCGCGCGTCGCGACCCGCTTGGTCGCACGGGCTTCGATCGTGTCACCCAGCAGTCGCGGCACGATCGTCTGGTGTCTGCCCTCCGCGTCGGTGTACTGCTTGACCTCGATCGCGAGAACCTCTGTCGAGGTCATCTGGCGATTGAGATACTCGATGATGCTGCGTAGTTCATCGCCGATCCGATCCGCGACGAAGATCAGCCGCAGCCGCTCAGCTTTGAGATTGGTGTCGACTGTCTGCCAGAACGCGTCAAGATCGTCCACTCCGAAGCTGCCAAGCAGCGTCTCGTCGCCGGTCGTGCCGTTTTTTCGGGCGGCCTCCTCAAGCCAGTCAGCCATCCGCTCGGCGGTGAACGAGGTGCGGGCGTGAGCGGCGTACTCAAGCATCTGCGCGACGACCTCGCGCCTACTACGCGTATCGCTGCTGCGCTTTACCTCCACCAGCGTGGGGATGCCGTGCCGATCCAGGTAGAGATGATCAAGTGACCATCGCGCGCCCGCATCCTGCTGCTCGCTGACCCCGGCCTCACGCCGCACAAGAATCAAGGAGTACCCGGAATCCTCCCCACCGGCCAGCATCTCCGGATGGCGCTCGATCAATTCCTGCAGAACATCCTCGGCGTCATAGGGAGTCTCGCGCATCGCGACGTAACGATCGCCGTCCCGGAGGTAGATCCCGCTCATCCCGCTAGGTAACGGCGCCGAGTGTCCGCAGAGATCGCATCGGCATGAGCCTACGAGACATCGTGAGCGGCGGTCCGGTCATGATTCATCCAGCCCCAACACCGACGCCGCCTCGCCCCTTCCCGCCGACCTCAAGGAGACGCGTTTGCCCGACTTCACCACCTACACGGAGGCTGCGCTCTACGCCGAGTTCGCAGGCCGCGAAAGCATGCGCGGTCTCCATGGCATGGCAGCCAAACCCAACGATCGCGAGATCTCCAAGATCCGCCTTGAGCTCGAGAGCCGCAATCTCCCCATCGAGCAACCTGGCGGTCTCCGGAGCGGCGCGTTCTACGTGCTCTCCCGCCGAGACCCCCGTTCAACGTGGGGGTGTTGCACGCCGACCCACACTGCAGCCTCATCGATGAACATGCTGCCGAAGCCAAGCGCCCGGCCGAGGTGAGGGTCGCGACTCCTGACGAGATTGTGCATCGACCCGGCTGCAAGGTCTGCACCGCGCGGTCGTGAAGGCTGGCGTCCGCGCAGACCTGTGGGCAGCCGCGTCAAGTACAACGACTGCGCCCGCTGATTTCAGACGACCCTCGCGTACATATTCGACCCGACTGCCACAGGATGTGTCCTTCTGAAGAGAGCACTCGTCAGAGTGCGCCGCCGCTCGTGAGTCTTAGCCGCGCAGGGCGGTAGCCGGACGGCTGCCGCACGAGCGCTCGGCTGCGGATGAAGCGTCCTGTCCGAACATTGGGGGCGAGGGCTGAGCCGCAGTCGTGTCTTCGCCAATGCGAAGGTAAGACACCGTAGTAGTCGTCCATCCGGGAGCTACTCAATGCCCGACCGTGATGATCGACCACGAACCATCGTCGTGTCGCTTTCCGCCTGGCCCACGATGCATGGCGCCGGCGTTTATTTCGCTATTCCGGCTCCCATCGCCAGCCATCGTTGTCTTCGCAGATGATGGTCTTGCCATCGCCGGCGACTCCCGCCATGCCGTGATCGTTGTTGGAGCAGTACTCCCCCGGCTCGTAGCACCCGCCAGAGCTGCTAAGCGGGTAGCACGCCATCGGCGTGGAGGTCGGCGGCGTCGGGGCAGGTGTGGGTGCCGGGGACGGAGGAGACGACGTCGTCGTTAGGGGCGGTCCGGCCGTCCAGTGGAAGCGGCGGTGGCATGCTCGACGAGGTTGGCCGCGCCAGCAACCCAACCAGGTCCGCGTTCCGCGAAGGTCGTAGCCGAAGTGTGGACTGGCTCCCCGGAGAAAGTCCCAGATGCGACCGGATGCCCGAAATCGCGCTCGGCCGATCCTCCACGCCAGGGCACAGGACGCGAGGTGCGCTCCCGAGTCCGCGCAGGTAACACGGACACCGCGGGTCGCGCCTGTCTTCGCGTTGATCGTGCGCAGTGCGACCGAACGGGCGACCGTAGGACTGAGAGAGGCGAGGACCGGCGTCGTCGGGGTTGGTGCGGTCGGAGTGGGGGTTGACACTGGTGGTGGGGCTGCCACCGTGAGCTGGTAAACCGGGCTGGCCTCGAGGTTGCATGTCTCCGGCCAGGTGGAGGTGTTCAAATAGGTCATCAGCGCCTGCCAGTAGTAGGTCCCGGGCGTGTTCGTCCACCACATTGTCGTTGCGTTGGAGTTGCCCGTATAGACCCCGAGATTCGTCGAGCTCTCGAGCAGTCCGAAGAAATCCTCCTGGTACAGATCGCTGAGGACACCCGTGTCGCCGATGACGTCCTGCGAATCAACACGGATCCAGATGTTGCCGTGCTCCGTTGTACTAACAACGCTAAACGGGACAGGACTCGTCGTGGCCGATATCGACCCACTAGCTGCCGGCGTTGCGCTCGTCACCGGCAGCGCCTGGTCATAAACCTCATTTGCGCAATCGGCCCGAGCGGCTCCTGCGCCGACGAGCACACCAACAAATACGCCCGTGACGATCAAAAGGAACCGCGATCCCCATCCCTTCATCCCCAGACCCCCGACCGCCTAGCTTCCCCGAGGACGAGATGTTAGTCCTCGCTCAAGAATCCGTGAGCAATATCGGATACGCGACTCTAAAGAGTCTCCGAACCCATGCCTCACTAAGCGGATTATCGGCAGATGGACGAAATACTGAAGTCTCTGGCGCACTGTGCTGGTGCTCTAGGGTCGCTCAAATAGGCGGAGTCGTCGTGATCGCTTCGCAGTGGCGCCCCGCACCGCACTGAGCCGTCCTCTCGCCCATCGCGTTGACGGTCGCATCCGTCATCAACTCTCGCCCGATCCTTGACGAGTCCATTTCGAGCGATGCGCTAGCCGGACTGCGTCGCCGCTCGTGAGTCCTATGCCGCCGCGAACCCAGCCGCGGCGGAGCCTGCGCTGGACGGGCGGCTGAACGATGGGGTTTCGCGCGTAGGGATCACCATGGTCGTTGACTCGTCAGTCCGGCGTGAGACGGTTCTGCTTAGGCAACCGGGAGGCGGTCGGCCGCTGGCGACGAGCCTCCTTACGGCGAAGACGGGGACGCAAACGGCTCCGGCCTGACACCTGCTCGTCTAGTAGGTCGGGACTTACGCCAAGGAGGGACCGTACGGCGAGCACGGTGGAGCGCTGACCTGGTCCGCTTCAGCAGTGATATCTCGGGATGTCCCGCGCTACCGAATCCCTGGCCGAGCGGCGCTCCGTGTCGGCCGCCCGGACGGCTACCGCCGTCGTTGTGAGCACATCAGAGCTCAAGGCATCCGCAGCGCGGGCGAGGCCCTCGCAGGGCATCGCCGGAGGTACCGTGGTGATGCCGCTTCTGTCATAAAACACCAGTCGTTGCCGCCGCCAGACCGCCGAACCCCGGGCGGATCGGGATGCGGTTGTCAAGCGGTGCGATACTAAGAGACCGAGCGGGGCTCTTCCCAGTTGGGCATCCGATGCCGCTCGCCGACCTACCACGCTGTGATAGCGGGGATCGAGGACGGGGCGAATGCCCGACGTTGCCGACCCCGGGGATAGCATCCTCCCGGCATTACCTCTTATCGTTGGATCCGACGGATCTGACTACCGGCCAGTGGTCGAGGCTGCGCCGGTCAATGACTCCCGCTCGCTGAGCCGGGTCGGCTGGGGTTTCATCGCGCTGTATGCGTTGGCGTTCATGAGCACCAGCTTGTTGTTCATCGCGCCTTTGCTCGTCAGTTTGGCGTTGAAGATCAACTCGCTGGTTGGGATCAAGCAGGCCCCGAACAGCTTGGCCCTCGTCGCCGGAATCGGCGCCGTAGTGGCAATGATCGGCAATCCGCTCTCCGGCCGGCTGAGTGACCGCACCTCGTCGCGCCTGGGCATGCGGCGGCCGTGGATGATCATCGGTCTCGCGGGCGGTTCGGTCGGCATCCTCATCATCGCCTTGGCACCCACCATCCCGATCGTCCTCATCGGATGGTGCATCGCCCAGCTGTTCTTCAACGCGCTGCTCGCCGCCCAGGTGGCGGTGCTCCCAGACCAAGTTCCCAGCCGCGCAACGCGGCCTGGTCTCTGGTGTCCTCGGAGTCTGCCTGCCGATCGCTTCGGTGGGCGGCACCTTCGTGGTCAAACTGTTCGAGGACGACCAGTTCGCCATGTTCCTCGCGCCGTGCGCGATTGGCGGGTTCTTCATCCTTCTCTTCGCGATGACGCTGAAGGATCGCCGGCTTGCCAAGGCCGAGAAGCCGCCCTGGTCGGTGACGCAATTCGCCAGCACGTTCTACGTGAAGCCGTGGAAGAGCCCGGACTTCGCTTGGGTCTTCTCCAGCCGCTTCATGTTCGTACTGGCCTACGCCTTCCTGACCACCTACCAGGCCTACTACCTGCTCCAGAAGATCGGCAGCGCCGCGGCCGACGTGCCGCAACAGATATTTCTCGGCACGCTCACCCAGGCCGGCGTCGTCATCGCCGCCTCGCTTATCAGCGGCAGACTCTCTGACCGGACGGGCCGACGCAAGATCTTCGTCCTCACCGCGGCGATCGTGTACGGCCTGGCGTTATTCGTAGTCGCGATCGCCAGCGACTTCAACGGCTTCCTCGTCGGCATGGCCATCAGCGGGCTCGGCTTCGGCATGTACGTGGCCGTCGACCTCGCACTCGTCGCCGACGTCCTACCAGACCCGGACAACATCGCAAAGGACCTCGGCGTGTTCAACATCGCCGGCGCGCTCCCCTTTGCCATCGCGCCGGCGCTCGCGCCCGTCATCCTGGTGGTCGGCAGCGGCAGCTACGGCGTGCTTTACGGGGTCGCCGGCGCCTGCGCCATCATCGGCGCCATTGCCATAGTGCCCGTGAAAGGCGCCCGGTGAGCACCTAGCTCTCGACGCGGAGCGCTTGCCTATTTGACCTCGCTCCTCGCGAGCAGGTGTGAGGCGCCGCTCGCCGACACCGGACCCTCCGGGCGAGAGTGCGGCCGCCTGCCCTGAGCTTCCCATCGGCTGCGCTTCGGCGCCGACATCGGATCTCGCGCCGGGGGCTTGGCTGGCGGCGCGATCTCGCCGCCACCCGTCGCTCGATTTGTCCGTTGCGGGCCCGTTGCGCTCACGCGTCAGTGTGAGCTACCCGAATCAGTGCTGCCGCCATGGCGATGGTGGCGTACGCGCCGAGTACCGCGATCGCCGGGCCTGGTGTGAGCAGTCCGGCGGAGTGGTGGACGGTCACGGTTGCTTGGATGGCGGTGCCGGGCAGGTACTGACGAAGGGTGGCGGGCAGGAGAAGCTCGCCGAGCGTGACGCTTCCGATGATCATCAACGCCAGTGCGGTGGTCGATCCTGCGGTGTGTCGGATGACGCCGCCAAGACCGACGCCGATGATGGCGACGAGGCTGACCGCCACGGCACCGAACATGATTGCCTGAAGGACGCCAGGATGGCTGAGCGCCACCTGGAGGTGCTTGCCGGCCAGGATCTGCTGGCCGAGACCAAAGCCGACGACATTGCACACCAGCACGACTGGGAACACCAATGCGGCGGCGGTCGCGGCTTTGGCCGCGAGCACGAGTCGCCTGCCGGGCATCGCGGTGAAGGTGCAGCGGATCATGCCTGTGGAGTACTCCGCGGTCACCGACCGCACCGCGAGCGCCCCGAGCAGTACGGCGGCGATGTAGATCCCGCTCAGCGAGATGCTGGTTGGGTCAAACGCCTGATGCTGCTGGGGGGACATCGTGCTCCACTGGCTGACCTGGGAGGCGACGACAGCGGCGGCGAACCCGATCGCCGAGACCAGCGTGATGACGGTGGTGCGCCAGGTGGATGGCAGGGTGCGAAGCTTCGTCCATTCCCCGCTGAGGGCCCTGGTGAGCCGAGTGGCTCGTACCGCGGGACCCGAGGGGGTGGTGTAGGTGGTGGTGCTCATGTCAGGCTCCTTGGGTTGCGCCGGTCAGCTGGATGGCGCGATAGTCGGTTTCATCTCGGGTCAAGTCAAAGAACGCTTCCTCGAGCGACGGCCCGTGCGCGGCTAGCTCGAACACGGTGATGTCGTGCGCACAAGCGATCGCGCCGATCGCCAAGCAGTCCAGGCCGGTCACGAGCAAGGCGCCGTCGGGACAGCGCTCGATGACGCCGTCGCGCTGGGTGAGCGCTTGGGCCAGGTCGGTCTGCTCCACAGCCCGGACCCGAACGCTCGGGGCGGCGTTGCGATTAACGAACTCCTCAGTGCTGGTGTCGGCGATGATGCGACCCCGGCCGATGACGAGCAGGTGATCTGCGGTCTGAGCCATCTCGCTCATGAGATGGCTTGAGAGGAACACCGTGCGGCCTTCGGACGCCAACGACTTCATGAGGTTGCGGATCCAGAGGATGCCGTCGGGGTCCAAGCCGTTGACCGGCTCGTCGAGGATCACCGTCTCAGGGTCGCCGAGCAGGGCAGCGGCGATTCCGAGCCGTTGGTTCATGCCAAGCGAGAAGGTGCCGACTCGTTTGCCCGCGACGTCGCTGAGTCCGACGAGGTCGAGCACTTCGTCCACGCGGCGGCGGTCGATGCCGTTGCTGTCGGCCAGCCACTTGAGGTGGTTGGCGGCGCTGCGGCCACCGACGATCGCTCTTGCGTCCAGCAGCGCGCCAACAGATCTGAGCGGATCGGTCAGCTCGTGATACGGCTTGCCGTTGACCAGGACCGCGCCAGAACTCGGAGCGTCAAGGCCCAGGATCATGCGCATCGTGGTCGACTTGCCGGCCCCGTTTGGGCCCACAAAGCCGGTCACCCGGCCGGGTTGCACGTCGAAGGAGACTCCGTCGACGGCCACCGTCGTGCCGTAGCGTTTGGTGAGATGCTGCGTCTCGATCATTTTCTTCCTTTCTCGATGTGCTTGAGGGGTGGCAAGGCGCCTTGCCGGTGAAGAGGTTGGGTGCCGCACCGGTCCGGTGGGGCGCCGCTTCAGCCTTCCGCCTCGGGGGAGAGGACGGGGGCGTGAGTTCTGGTTCTTCAGGCTGCTGCTGGTCGGTGAACCGTTTGTCTCAGGCGACCGGGAGGAGGTCGTAGGTTGGGGCGGACGGGGCACCGATGGACGTCAGCGGCGTCGGCTTGAAGCCCTTGACGACCAGCCAGATGCCGAGCGAGAACTCGAACGCCGCGATCGGGAGCGCGGCTAGAGCGGCGAGCGGAGACACCTGGGCGTAGGCGCCGAAGAAGACCGCAATGTCGGAGGCGAGGAGCAGCGGGGCGCCGACGAACGCGACGATCGGGAGGATGCGGGGCACGAGGCCGGACCGGTACAACGCGTAGCCCAGGAGCAGGTCGCAGGCGACGGGCATGAGGCTCTGCGAGAGCAGGAACGTCCAGTTGTAGACGGCGACCAGGCTGTGGCCGGTCGTGACGAGTGAGGCCGAGTCCACGCCGGCGGTTCCGGCGACGTGGGTTCGCAGGGTGATGATCGAGAGCATGCTGATGACGCCGACGAAGATGAGGCTGGTTTCCAGAACCCGGGCGGTGACGAGCCCGAGGGAGGCGGTCTGGCTGACGCGTTTGAGGACTGGGTACAGCACCACGGCGGTGCCGATGCCGGCCAGACCGACGATGACCTCGGAGAGCGCGCCCCACAGCACGCCGGTGTCGCTGCCGGCGCCCAGGACGAAGGTGCCGACGTGATCCTTGACGGGCTTGTACAGCGCGAGGGTGGGGATGGACACGAACGTGATCAGGTACAGCACGCCGGCGGCCAGGGAGATCCTTCTCGTCGGGTCCATGCGGCGGCGTGAGGTGGGCGGCCGGGCGGCCGCGGTGGTGCGGACGGTGGGGGTGTCGGTGGTCGTGGTCATGTCGTGCTCCTTTGGGACTGGGTGGATGAGCTGCGGTGGGTCGTGCCGGGCGTGGTGGGCTTGTCTGGTTCCGTCTGGGTGACGGAGATGAGCGGCACGCCGAGGTCGCTGAGCTTGCGGAGCAGACCGTGGAGTGCTGACTGGTCGGCGACGGTGCCGTGGATGACGGTGGTGCCGTCGTCGCGGGCGGTGAGGCTCATGCCGTCAAACCAGCCGCCCCAGCGGCGCGCGAGGTGTCCCTGGACGCGGATCTCGTACCGCGCCGCACCGGGGTCCTGGTCGGTCGGTACATCGTGCATGCTGGTCGCCTCCTTCGCGTTCCCCGGGGCCGCGGTTGCGGTCATCGGTGTGACGGTTGCGATGGTGGCCGGCGATGTGGTGAGCTGTCATCACCACATGTGGTGAGCGGCGTTGTGATCTGGCCGGTCGGCGTCGCGAGTCAGTCGGTCAGTAGCGGGACTTCCCCCATCCCGGCATCTCGGTAGGGGAGCGCCAGACGAGCCGCGTGGCCCGCGTCTGCTGGTTAGCTGCGGCGGTGGCCGGGGAGCAGCTTGAGCTCGTGCGCCTGGCGGACAGCGGCCCGGCGGCTGGTCACGTCGAGCTTGGAGTAGATGTTCTTGGTGTGCGTGCGCAGGGTGTTCAGCGACACGAACAGCTCGCGGGCGATGTCGGGCCCGGAGAGGTCGGTGCCGAGCAGCCGGAGCACGTCGAGCTCGCGGGCGCTCAGCGGCTCGACGAGCGCGGTCGCCTCCGCGGGGCGATGCTCGGCCCCGATCGCCGCGGTCAGCACGCGGCGGACGTAGCCACGGGCGGCTTCCCGCTCGGTCAGGGTCTTCAGCAGCCCCGCCATCGGCGGCCCCTCGTCAGCGAACACGCGCACGTAGCCCTCCGGCTCCGCGACCGCCATGGCGCGCTTCAGTGCGCCGAGGGCTGCCGGCACATCCCGCCGGGCGTGATGCGCCAGCGCCTGCAGGACCAGGACCTCGATGACGCTGCCGCCCCGCTCACCTTCTATGGCCGCGGGCAGTAGCCGCCCGAGGAGGCTGAGCGCCTCGTCGAGCGCGGTGTCGTCGCGCTCGGCGTGGTACCGGGCCAAGAGCAGCCGTGCGAGGGTGAGGTGTTCGTACTCGCGCAGGTACGACAGCTCGTCGCCGGCGCGCAGCTCCCGTTCGCGGGCCCACGCGCTCGCGTGACCCAGCTCGCCGCGCCGGAGCCGTAGCCGTGCCCGCACCGCGGGAACCGGCCGGACGTTCGGGGAGAAGTCGCCGGCATAGACGCGGACTGCTTCGTCAAGCAGCTCGAGTGCGACGTCGAGGTCGCCTTGAACTTCCCGCAGCCGGGCCGTGACGACGCGCCACCGGTACGGGTTCTGCGCCAACCCGTTGTGCTCACCGAGGCGCTCGCTGATGGCCAGGTGTTCCGTGGCTGCCGCGAGGTCGTCGCGCTCGAGCAGCACCTCCGCGATCGCGACGTGCATGTCCGCCGTTCCCTGGACGGGCACGCCACCCGGCTTCGCGGCGGCCAGGTCCAGGGCCCACTGGTAGGTGCGCATCGCGTCACTGAGTTGTCCCTGGGTGCGGCGGATGTCGCCGATGGTGATGCAGCAGCCGAGGACGTCGGCGAGGAGCCCGCCGCTTGCCAGCCCTGCGACGGTCTGGGTGTAGGCGGCGTGAGCGCCGGCGAGGTCGCCGGTGGTCCACGAGGCGAGCCCGGCCAGCGCGCCGGCGGAGGCTCGGGTGACGTCGTCGTCTGGCGGCGTCAGCGACAACGCTTCCCGCGCGTGGGCCATGGTGCCGTCCAGGTCGGAGCGCGCGAGCGCCACCGCGGCCCGGTACATCTCGATGCTGGCGGGAAGGGACCGGTATCCGTCTTCGTCGACGACGATCAGGCCGGGCGGTGGCTGCTTCGCCCAGGTGCCGTCCTGCAAGCGGACAGAGTGTTCGATGTCCGCCAGCCGCTCGTCAACAGCGTCGAAGTCCCACACGCGTGCCAGTGCACCGACGAACGCGATGCCGAGCACCGGCCGGACCCGCACCACCTCGTCGGGTAATGCGCGCACCCAGCGCGCGAACTCGACTTCTCGCCGTTCCCGGCGCATTACTGGCATGACGAGCTCCATGAGATCCGCGGCTCGAGCCCAGTCGTCGCCTTCCAGAGCGTGGCTGATGGCCTGCGACGTGTCGCCGTTGGCCTCGAACCAGGCGCTGGCTCGCCGGTGAAGCTCGGCCACTTCGTCGCCGCGCTCCTCAAGCAGGTGCGCTTGGAGGACGTCGGCGAACAGGTGGTGGTATCGGTACCACTGTCGCCGGTCGTCGAGCGAGACGAGGAACAGGTTGGCCCGTTCGAGCGCCACGAGGGCCGCCGTGCCGCCGGCCTGTCCGGTGACGGCGTCGCAGAGCGGGCCGGTGAGCCGCTCCAGGACGGACGTCGTGAGCAGGAAGTCTCGGACGTCGGTGGGCTGGCGTGCCAGGACCTCCTCGACGAGGTAGTCCACGATGTAGCGGTCGTCGCCGGCGAATCCGGCGATGAACGCGCTGGCGTCCTCGCGGCCCTGCATGGACAGCGCGGCCAGCTGCAGGGCGGCGATCCAACCTTCGGTGCGCCCGCCCAGCGTCGCGACGTCATCCTCGCTCAGCCCGAGTCCCATCGGGCCGTTGAGGTACGTCCGCGGACTCCTCGGTGGTGAAGCGTAAGTCGGCCGCCCGCACCTCCAACAGCTGACCGCGGGCGCGCATCCGTGCCAGCGCAAACGGCGGGTCGGCCCGGGTAGCCAGGACCAGGTGCAGCTGCGGGGGCTGCTGTTCGAGGAGGAACGTCATCCCGTCGTGCACCTCGGGTGCCTCGATGAGGTGGTAGTCGTCCAGGACGAGCAACAGATCCTTGGGCAGTCTGCCCAGGTCGTTGAGCAGCGCGGCGAGCGCCGCTTCGGTCGGCGGCGAGGACGACGCCAGCAGCTGCGACGCCCCCTCGCCGACACCGTCCGTGGCCGTCTGCATCGTGGTGACGACGTACGTCCAGAACAGCGCGGGGTCGTTGTCGCGATGATCCAGCGACAGCCACGCGATAGAAGCTGCTTTGGCGGGCACGGTGGCCAGCCACTCGGTGAGCGCAGTCGTCTTCCCAAAGCCGGCAGGCGCGGACAGCACAGTCAACGCCGACTGCGACGCGGCGCTGAGGCGCTCAGCCAGCCGCGGGCGGGCGACCGCATCGGGCCGCCGGGTGGGGACACGGTACTTGCTCTCCAGCAGCCCACCTACCATCGCAGCACCGCTTCGGTGGTCGAACGCATCCGCCGCCACCGATCAGGCGCCGTGTGGCCCGTGCAGCGCTTCACCCTAACTCTCATCTGCAGCTGCCGCATCAGACCATGGTGTCGCACTTGGTGGCGGACGGCACCGAACACCACATCTGGCGCCCTTGTCCCGCCGAGCGCCTGCGACTGGTGCATCCTCGCCCTCGGAAGCTATGGCGCCCTGTACCCGGACGCGCACCATCCCCGTGGGTAGGGCGCGCGGACGCGGCTCAGACGTCTCGTCTGACGAGCAGCAGCGCGGCGGCCACCAGCAATATCAGCGCGTAGGCGCAGAACACGGCGAATCCGGCCCATGGATGCAGAAGGTGATCGGCTGGGTCGGGCGTGGCGGTGAAGAAGGCCGACGCGGCATTGGAGGGCAGGTATGGGTTGATGCTGTTCTTGAGGCTCGTCGACAGCACGCCGACGAGCCCGGGGAGCACGAAGATGATCCCCGCGAAGATCGCGATGCCGCCCGCGGTGTTGCGCACCAGGGCGCCGAGCGACACCGTGAACACGGCCAGGACGGTGAGAAACAACGGGATCGCGATCACCGCGCGCAGTGCACCCGGCGTCGAGAGCGACGGGTTGACGTGATGCTGAGACATCACGGCGGCCGCGCCGAAGAAGCCGATGAACGTCATCGGGAACGCGAGCACCAAGACCACCGTCGCGAACACGAGGACCTTCGCCCACAGGACGGGGAGCCGCCTCGGAACCGCCATGAACGTCGAGCGGATCATCCCGGTGGAGTACTCGCCGGTGATCACCAGCACGCCGAGCACCCCGATGGCGAGCTCGGACAGGTGCCAGCCGATCAGCGCGGTGTCGACCGACTTGTAGTGCAGCCGCGTGTCGAGCGGCAGCGTCGACCAGCGCGACATGTCGAAGATGGCGACGACGATCCCGAGCAGCAGACCGAGAAGACCGGCGGCGAGCGACCACCGGGTCGAACGCAGCGACCACAGCTTGATCCACTCGGAGCGCAGCACCTGGGACTGGCTGACGGGGCGCCCGGGCTGGGTGCCCACGGGAATGCGGTCGACCGTGGTGATGGCACTCATGCCGCGTCCTTCAGCTCGGGCTTGTCGAAGCCAGTGCGGAACTCCACCGACGAGTGGGTGATCTGCATGAACGCGTCCTCCAGTGAAATCTGTTGCGGCGTCAGACCGTGCAGCGGGATCCCGAGGTGGGCAGCGAGGTCGCCGATCTCCGCGACGGTCCGGCCGCGGACGAGCAGCTCGGCGTCGCCCACCGGATCGACGTCGACTCCCGCCCGCTCCAGGGCGGCGCGCAGATCGCCGGTGCGCGGCGAGCGAACCTGCACCGGCGCCCCGACGGACGCCTGCTGCACGAACTCCTCGACGCTCGTGTCGGCGATCAACCGTCCCCTGCCGATGACCACCAGACGCTCGGCGATGAGCGCCATCTCACTCATCATGTGCGATGACAGAAACACCGTCTTGCCCTCGCTGGCGAGCCGCCGCAACAGCTCGCGGACCCAGCGGATTCCCTCCGGATCGAGGCCGTTGACCGGCTCGTCGAGGACGACCGTCTTGGGGTCGCCGAGCAGTGAGGAGGCGATGCCGAGGCGCTGACCCATTCCCAGCGAGAACGTGCCGACCCGTTTGCGCGCCACCTGGCCGAGTCCGACGAGGTCGATGACCTCCTCCACACGGGCGTCGGGGATGGCGTGGGTGGCCGCCAGCGCCCGGAGGTGGTTACGGGCCGAGCGACCGCTGTGGATCGCGCGGGCTTCGAGCATCGCGCCGATCTCGCGCATCGGGTCGGGGATCTCCCGGTACGCCCGGCCGCCGACCAGGGCGCTGCCCGAGCTCGGGGCGTCGAGCCCGAGGATCAGGCGCATCGTCGTCGATTTCCCGGAACCGTTCGGCCCGAGGAATCCGGTGACGACGCCGGGCTTGACGACGAAGCTCAGGTCCTCGACGGCGACCCGTTCGTCGTACCGCTTGGTCAGGTTCTGTACCTCGATCACGCGGCGAACGTAGCAAGAACACAGGGGCCCAAACCCGTCCGGACGACGAATCCCCCGGGTCTTACCCATCACCTAATCGGACCGATAGGCCCTCTTTAGAAACCGCTCCAAATATGAGGTTTTCATGAGACCGGGCGGCTGATCGTCGCCGGAGCTCAGCGCCCCCGCCACCGCGGACTGCGCCCCTCGGCCATCGCCCGCCGGGCCTCGGCGAAGTCCTCGGACGCCAGACAGCGGAGCTGCTCATCGACGGCCAGCGCGAGGCTCTCCTCGGGGCCGTGGTGCCAGGCCGCGTCGATCGCCCGCCTGGCCCCCCGCACCGCGACCGGCGGTTGAGCGGCCAGACGCCCGGCGAGCTCGGCCGCGGCGGCGTCCAGGTGGGCATCGGCGACGACGCGGTTGGCCAGCCCGATCCGCAGCGCCTCGTCGGCATCGATGACGTCGCCGAGCAGGATCAGCTCCCGGGCCCGGCTCTCGCCGACGATCCGCGGCAGCCGCACGGTGGCGCCCATGTCGGGCAGGATGCCGAAGCGCATCTCCACCAGGCCGACCTGGGTTCCCTCCGCGAAGACGCGGAGATCGCACGCCAGGGCGAGCTGCAGACCGGCGCCGTAGGCGTGGCCGCGCACCGCCGCGAGACTCGCGCAGCCGAGCTGCGGGATCCAGCTGAAGGTCTGAGCCGCCGCCCGTCCCACAGCGCGCGCTTCCTCGTCGTCGGGCCGATCGGCCACCCCGGACAGCAGCCCCGCCATGCCCTCGACCAGATCGATGCCGGCCGAGAACGTCGGCCCCTCTCCCACGACGAGGAGGCATCGCAGGGTCTCGTCTGACAGCAGCCGGTCCCCGAGCTGGGCCAGCTCGCTCCACATCAGCGGGTTCTGGGCGTTGCGCTTGCCCGGACGAGCCAGGGTCAGGGTGCCGACGTCCCCGTCGCGCGCATAGCGGATGGTCGTATAGCCCTCGCTCATCGGCGCGCTAGTCGACATCGGCTCGGCGCGCCAGGTCAGACAGCGGATAGCCGAGGTGTCCGAGCTTGTCGGGGTTGATGATCGACCGGATCGCCTGGATCACGCCGTCTGAGATCTCCAGCACGAACACGTTGATCAGCCGGCCGTCGGCATCGAAGTTGAGCGTTCCGGGAGCGCCGTTGATCGACGTCGGCTCGAGGCGGGCACCGGCCTGCTGCAGCCGGTCGCGGAGGGAGCGCAGCAGACGGCCGACCCGGTCGGCGCCGTAGACCGGACGCGGAAGGCCCTGTCCCCTGCCACCCCCGTCGCCGGTGAACACGACATCGGCGGCGAGGAAGGCGATGAGCTCGTCGAGCTTGCCGTCCTCGAACGCGTCGAGGAACCTGCCCACGAGCTCCTGCTGCCGCTCGCGGTCGACCTCGAACCGGGGCTTTCCCTGGTCGATCCGCTTGCGGGCACGGGCGAGGATCTGGCGGCAGTTGGGCTCGCTCTTGTCGACGATCTGAGCGATCTCGTCGTAGGGGTACTCGAAGAGCTCGCGCAGCAGGAACACCGCCCGCTCCACCGGCGTGAGCGTCTCGAGCAGGACGAGGAACGACACCGACAGGGAATCCGACAACTCGGCGACCTCCGCTGCGTCGGGTTCGGTGGCCGTGATCAACGGCTCGGGCAGCCAGGGTCCGAAGTAGCTCTCGCGCCGTGCCCGCGCCGAGCGCAGCTCGTCGATCGCCAATCGGGTCGTGACGGTGGTCAAGAACCCGCGTGACGACTGCACCCGGGTGCCGGCTCGGCGGGTTCGCTCCAACCGCAGGAACGCCTCCTGGACGACATCCTCGGCGTCGGCGACCGTCCCCAGCATCCGGTAGGCGATCGAGAACAGCAGCGGGCGCAGCTGCTCATCGGACGGTCCGTTGGTCGGTTGGCTCATCTCACTGGACAAGACGAGACACCCGCGCCGGCTGTGACAGGTCCGGTCTCATCGCCCATTGTCATTAGGGTGCCCTAACGTACTGATATCGTCTCTGCCGCACTCCGACGTTCCTAGGAGCCACATGCCCGAGCGCCGCGTCCTGTCCACCACGGTCACCGAATCCTCCTGGCTGACCCCGAGCATGGTCCGCCTCGTCGTCGGAGGCCCCGACCTCGAGGGCTTCGGTGCAGGGTCGTTCACCGACCACTACGTCAAATGCCGGTTCGGGGACACGACGCGCTCCTACACCGTGCGCGACTGGGATCCCGAACGTCGCCTGCTGACGCTTGACTTCGTCGTGCACGGCGACCGGGGCGTCGCCGGACCGTGGGCCGCCCGGGCCAAGCCCGAGACACCCTGGAGATCACGGGGCCCGGTGGCGGCTACACGCCGTCCCCGGATGCCGCTTGGCACCTCATGGTCGGCGATGACGCCGTGCTCCCGGCGATCGCCGTCTCGCTCTCGCGGGTCCCGGCGGGCATCCCCGTGTTCGCCGTCATCGAGGTCAACGGTCCTGAGCATCGACAGCCGCTGGAGTCTCCCGGCGAACTTCAGGTCGTCTGGCTTCACCGCGCGGCCGGCGCCGGGGAGGACCCGGCGCTCCAGCTCGACGCCGTCCGGGCGCTGACACTCCCCCACGGGCACGGCCACGCGTTCGTGCACGGCGAGGCCACCGCCGTCCGCCTCATCCGCCGCCATCTGGTGCTCGACCGCGGCCTGCCCGCCGAATCGCTGTCGGCCACCGGTTACTGGAAGCTGCGCCGCACCGACGAGCAATGGCGAGCGGAAAAGCGCGAGTGGATCGCACAGGCGCAGGCCGACCTGGCCGGAGAGCCCGCCGCCTCGTAGCCGCGCTGTCGGTCACCGGTGGGGTGGTCGTGCCGACGTGCATCGTGGCGTTATACACTTGCCGTGGTCCTTCCGGACCGCTGCATGCGTGACGCTCGCTGACATCCGCCCTGACTGACAGGCCGCCCCTCGTGGCCGCCGTCGCGGATGTCCCGAACGTCCTCTGAGCTTTCCGGAAGGGAGATCCGTATGTCGTCGATGCTGCTCGACGCCCAGCAGGTCACGTTGGCCTACGCCCAACGCACCATCCTTGACGCCGTCGATCTCCGAGTCGCCGCGGATAGCCGGGTTGGGCTGGTGGGCCCCAACGGGGCCGGCAAGTCGACCCTGTTGCGCGTGCTCGCCGGCCTGCTCGCACCGGACGCGGGAGTGGTGCGACGCTGGGGGTCGGTCGGTTACCTCCCCCAGCTCGCCGCGGTGACCAGTCGGCGCGCCACCGTGCGCGCCACGATTCTCGACCGCGTCGGCCTGAGGTCGGCCGGCGACGAGCTGGAACGCTGGAGCCGGGTGCTGGAGGGCGGCGACCTTGACGCCGTGATGCCGCACGCGGCCGCGCTCGAACGCTGGCTGGCGCTGGGCGGCGCCGACGTCGAGCCGCGGATGGCGGCGGCGCTCGCCGACGTGGGCCTCGAAGCCGGATACCTGGATCGTGAGCTGAGCACGCTGTCGGGCGGACAGGCGGCACGAGCAGGACTCGCCGCGATCGCGGTCGCGTGCTTCGACGTCGTGTTGCTCGACGAACCCACCAACCATCTCGATGCCGATGGCCTGCGGCGGCTGGCAGCGATGCTCACCGCCCGCCGCGGCGCCGTCGTGATGGCGTCCCACGACCGCGCGCTGCTGGCCGACACGATCTCTGAGACGGTCGAGCTTGACCGGCGGACGGCCCGGGCGACGCACTACCGCGGGGGCTGGACGGCATACGTGCGCGAGCGCGAGGCGGCGCGCGACCGGGCGCGCGCCGAGCACGAGCACGCGCGGCGACGCCAAGAGCAGCTGATCGCCGCCGAGCGAGAAACCCGCCGGCGGGCCGCGGCGAGCCTCAAGCGAGCGCGCGCCCGCGTGCACGACAACGACAAGAGCTCACGCGAATGGGTGACGATGCGCGCCGAGGAGATGATCGGACGTGCCCGCAAGATCGGCGGGCGAGGCCGCCGCATCGAGGTGCCCGATGCGCCCTGGCAGCCCCCGGTGCTGCGCCTCCAGCTCACCGCGGCCGAGCGACGCGGGACATGGGTGGTCACGCTCGAGGGCGCCGTCGTGCGGCGCCGGGATTGGTCGCTGGGGCCGCTGGACTTCGCCGTCGCCTACGGCGAGCGGGTCCTCGTGAGCGGCGCCAACGCAAGTGGCAAGTCGACCCTGCTCGGCGCCCTCGCCGGCTGGCTCCCGTTGACCGAGGGCCGGCGGCGCGTCGCTCCCGGAGCGGTGGTGGTACGGCTCGGTCAGGCGCGTGAGGCACTGACCGGCGACGGGACGCTCGTCCACCGCGTGCGTGAGCTCACCGGACTCGACGAGCCGTCGGCCCGCACCGCGCTGGCGTCCTTCGGCCTGGGCGCGGAGATCGCCGAGCACGGCTCGGCAACGCTCTCACCGGGCGAGCTGACCCGTGCCGAGCTGACCGTCCTCGCCCATCGGCGCGCCACCTGCCTCCTGCTCGACGAGCCGACCAACCACCTGGACATCGAGTCCCTGGAGGTGCTCGAAGGCGCGTTGGACGACTGGCCGGGGGCGCTCGTCGTCGCGACGCACGACCGAGAGCTGCGCGACGGGCTGCGACTCGACCGCGAGTGTCCGCTACCTGCGCGGGACGGTGACCGTCACCGTGCGCCGGGTCCGGCCGGAGCCGAGGGAGAGATGCAGGGCGAGGGTGGCCCGGCCGGTTGACACCTTGACCTTCAGACGCCGAGCGCGTCTGCCGACGTCGAACCGCTGGGCGTTGTGACCCGCGATGCGCACAGCCAGTGTGGCGGTCGCCGAGCTTGCCACGGTGAGGCGCAACGTGCGGGCCTGGCGAGCGAGCCTCCTCGGCGCCCCCAGCGTGAGGAACAGCGGCGGCGTGGCGCGCAGCCCGACCACGATCGTTGCCCGGCCGGTGCGGCCGTATGAATCGGTCACAACGAGAGTGATCCGCTGCTGTCCCGAGGGGAGGTTGGTGGCGGTGATCCGCTCGCCGGTACCGAGCACCCGTCGTCCGAGTTGCCAGCGCAGGCGCCTGCCGGTCAACTGGCGAGCGCGGTCGTCGAACGCCTGACCGCTGAGCACCAGCGGCGCTCCGTTCGGCTGGCGCACATGGGGCCACGGGGTGAGGATCCGCACCGCCGGGGGCGCTCCGGGCGAGGCGAAGCGCCGCGAGACCGCGACCGAGGTGCGGAAGCCATCGTGGATCTGGACGCGGAGGCGGCCACGCGCCGAGCGGTACAGATACCGGGCGGGCAGCTTGGCATGGTCCTGGTTCGGTCCCATCCACACGAGGCCCCAGGTTCGGCCGCCGTTGCCGGAGTAGTCGATTTCGGCGGTCAAGGGGTCGTGGTCGGCGTCGCTCGCCCGCCAGCGCGCCATCGCATCGCCGCCGCGGAAGGACGGCGTCCCGTGGATCGAGACCCGCGGGGCGTGCTTGCTTCGCGTCCGGCCGGCGAGGACCTTGCCGGCGCCGCTGATCGAGATGCTGGAGACCTGAGCCGCGGGGACGACGGCGTTGAGCATGAGCAGCGGCACCGGCGGGCGGGAATCCATGTGGCCGAAGGACGCGATCATCGGCACGCTCACCTGATGGCCACCCCTGGTCGCTGTCAGGGCGAACGACGAGCTCGTCGCCGACTTCGGCGCCGCATCCACCGGGTTGACATCGAGGATCGTCACGTGACCCGCCGCGTCAACTGAGGCGCTGACCTGAAGCGACGGTACCTTGGCGGCGGCCACGCGCGCCCGTCCCGGAGACCGGGGCCGCAGCGCGGCGGCGGCGTGCGCCTCAGCGGCATGAACCGCATTGGCGCTCAGATAGCCGAATGAGTTGAGGATCGCGTTCCAGTTGCGCACTGACACCCAGGCGTTCTGGGAGCTGGCCAGCGGGTCGCCGGCGGCGACGTAGTCGCAATAGGACATCAGGTCGTACCACTGCCCGAGATTGGCGGCCGGGGTCGGGATGATCTGGAACGGCGGGTTTGAGCCGGGGGCGGGCGCCAGGCCGATGCTCTGCAGGTAGCCGACCTCATCGGTGGGCCAGTCCTCGGCCGCCTGGGTGCCGCTGCCGCCGAGGCCGACGGCGGCGCCGCAGCCGGGCGAGGCGTGCGGCAGCCCCAGCAGGTGAAACAGCTCGTGGGTGACGCTCGTCAACGGCTGTGGCTGATTGACGAACGCGAAGCTGTGAGTGTCGAATCCGAGGTCCTGCCAGCACACGTTGCCCACGGCCTGAGCAGAGCGGATCCCGTTGTGCTGGATCCCGATGTCGGCGCCGTGGTCAGGCTCGCCGTGGTTGCAGAGGTAGGTGATCATCCGGTTGAGCAGCTCCATCGTCACCGAGCCGTCGCTGTTGCTCTTGCCGATCTGATCGCCGATGTTGATCGTCGCGCGATAGGGCTCGATCGTCAGGGGGATCGGCGTGACGACCTGCGCCCAGGCAAACGTCGACTGCGGATCCGGGAGCGTCGCGTCATAGGGATTGGTCTGGATCATCGCGACCGGGCGGATGTCGAACCCGAATGTGTAATAGAAGGGGATGTGGCTCAGCGTGAACCGGTTGTCGATCAGGCAGTCGCTGGTCGTGCACGGAGCCCACGGCGTCTCACCAGGGAGCGCGGCGGCGCGGACGCTGACCGGGGGGAGGCCACTGGACTGTGTCGGCAGCAGGTCGGCCTCCAGCTGGACGTCACCGCGTTCCCATGAGCTCGGCAGCGTGAACGTGTACACCCCGGTGGAGTTGTTCTGGAGGTATGCGTTGCCGAACGCGCCGAGGCCGGCGGTCAACACCGTCGGGCTGGCCACGGGGAGGATCGGGCTCCCGGGCAGCGGCACGACGTGGCCCGCGCTGTCGTACCGGAACCCCTTCAGGACCGCGGGAACCGTGACCCCCGCGGTGGGGCCGTACCGGAGATCGGCGTAGACGCGGACCACCGTCGTCTTAAACGCGGCCAGCTTGGCCAGCGCTTGCTGGGTCCCGGGTACGGCGGACTGCCCGATCGAGGCGTAGGAGACCGGCGCGCCCGGGTTGCTCGGGTTCCGGGCGGGCAGGACCGGCAGCTGCGTCCCCTGGGTGATCTGCATCGACAGGACCTCGGGGTCGTAGTGGTGCGGGCACGCGCCGACCACCTTGAAGGTCGCGGTTCGCTCGGGCAGCGCCGGCGCCGTGGCGTGAACCGTCACTGTGCGCGGGAGCAAGGTGCCCCCGCTCTCGGTCGCGGTCAGGGTGAGCGTGACGGTCTGCGCCCCCGAGCCGTTGGGGAACGTCGCCTGCGCGGGCGAGAAGCTCGCCTGCACCGACGGCGGCAGCCCGGTGGCCGAGAGCGACACCGGCCCGGGAAAGGCGAGGTTGCGCGTCACCTCGACGGGGACCTCGACCGAGCACGACGAGACGCTCACGGTGTTCGGTCCCCGGATGCTGACGTCGAACGCCCGCTGAACCCCGACGGTCACCGGGAAGGACCGTGGCGACGGCCCGACCGCGGCGCTCCCGGGCGTGCCGGTGACGGTGATCGTCGGATTGGTGCCGGTGGTTGCCGGGGCATCGCCGTCGACGCTGAGGGTGAGCACGGAACTGCCGCCCCCGGCGGGATTGGGCGTCACCTGGGCGTGCACGCCGGTCGGCAGCGTGCCGCTCACCGTCAGGGCGACCGGCCCGCTCGAGCCGCCCAGCCGGCCGATCGAGATCGCATCCGTGACCGTGGAGCCGGTGACCAGGTTCACGTTGGTCGTCGCGGGGGTGAGCGTGAAGTCCGGCGTCGCCGGGGTCGTTGGCGTGTTGAACGTCAGGTCGTCGATCGCGATCTGCTTGTTGTCGTCGCTGGGGTCGGTGCGCGCCGTGATCCGGAAGCCGACGATCTGCGCCGTCGGCGTCGAGACCGACAGCCGGGTGTGCACCCCCGCGCCCTGCGACACCGTCGTCTGGGGCGAGGACGCGATCTGGGTACCCGCCGCGTCGTAGGCGAGCAGCGTCACGAAGGCACAGGCGCTGTCGGTCGGCGAGCCCGAGCACGGCGCAAACGGCGTGCCCAGATAGCCGACGTCGACCGACACCTGGGATCGGGCCACGGCGAACGTCCCGGTCGTGTTCGGGGTGAAGAACTCGCATCCGAAACACGTGCCGATGTCGGCCGACGTTGGCACCCGACTGCGCCTGCCCACTCGGCGGCGTGCGGACGACCGGGCTCAGCCCGCCATTGCCGCCGGGCAGCGGCCCGAACGTGACGCCCTGACCGCTGCCGCCGAGGTCGGCGTACTGGTTGGTGATCGTCGTGCCCGCTGCGTACTGCTCGAAATCCACGGTGGTATCGGCCAGCGCGGCGCCCGGCAGCGCAAGCACGGCCACCAGCACCGCCCACATGAGCTCGAGCCTCCACCGGTCCACGGCGGCGCCAACCTAACACCCGGCGCGCCCGGTTGCAAAGCGCCGGATTGAGGTGGCACCCTGGCTACGGGAGCGATTCGCACGCGAGCCCGTTGGCGTTGCCGTCGAGGCCGGCGACGTCGTTGGTCGTGGATCCACCGTGCCGCTCGAACCACCGCTGGGCGGCCGCGTGGGTGGCGAAGTCCGAGCAGTTCACGTCGGCGATCGGCTTGGTCGGGCCGCCGCCCGTCGGCGGGGGCGACGCGCCGTGCGTCGACGTCGGACCCGACATCGGCGCCGTGGCGGGCGCGGTGTGGTGTCTCGCCCAGCCGACCCAGCCGGTGGCGATGATGTGCTGCGCTTCGGACAGCTGCATCTGGCCCTCGCACACCATCCGGTGCAGCGCGTTCTCGACGGTGTCCTTGGGGTTGGGCGACGCCCCGGGCTCGGGCCAGAGGTTGCGCGCATCGTTGAGAGCGCCTCCGAGCTCGAGCGAGATCAGGTGGTCGTACTCGTATCCGTGTGGTGAGCCACGGTCGCCGTACGCCGCCAGGCTCGCGACCTTCTCGGGCGCGGTGACACTCTCCGACGGGCGGACGGTCTCCGTCCAGCCGCTCACGCAGATCGTTCGGGCGATGGTCGTCTGCGTGACGGCCGGGTTCAGCGCCCCGGGCGTGCACGCCGCGTCGGGCTCGGTGTAAAGCCCGGAGCCCGTCCCGTGGCAGGACCCGGGCGCGGGCTGGGCCTGGACCGCGTGCGCACTGGCGCGCGACACGACGAGTCGCCCCGCCTGGGTCGCGGAACGCGTGGTGGGGGTCGCGTGACGACGTGGGCGACGGCGATGGTGCTGCCGGGGTCGCCGGCGGGCCGGCGCGCGTCGTGGAGGACGCGGCGCTCGCAGTCGGCGCCTGCGCGGAGGTGACGCCGGCACCCCCACCGCAGGCCGACACGACGGCGGCGAGGGGAAGCGCGACCAAGATCAGCCGGATGTGACGACGATGCATGGACCGAGCGCACCGTAGGCGATGACGGCGACGTCTCCGGCCAGTCCCGGCGGCGAGCCGATCACGGCACAGAGCGCCAGGCCGCGTCCCAGAACGCCAGCTCGTGGCCGCTGCTCGTCTGAAACGCGTCCTGCATTCGGCGTTTGAGCGCCGGCGGGGCGTCATCGCCGACAACGTCGCACACGCCACGACACCAGCCGGCCAGCTGGGCGAACTCCTCACTCGCGTACGCCGCGATCCACTGCGCGTAGCGCTCGTCGTCCGGTTGTCTGCGGGACGCCAGAGCTTGCCCGAGCTCGCTGTAGCCCCACATGCACGGCAGCAGCGCGGCGATCAGCTCGGCGAAGTCACCGAGCGTCGCCGTGCGCAGCAGAAAATCCGTGTACGCCCGGACGGTCGGATGAGCCGGCTCGTGTTCGAGTTCGCCGCGCGAGATCCCCCAACCCTCGGCGTAGGACCGGTGCAGTTCCATCTCCTCGTGCAACGTCGAGCGCGCGAGATCGGCGAACTGCTCCATCCAGTCCAGACGTGGCGCGTGGGCGCACGCCAGCGCCAGCACCCGGCCGTACTCGATCAGAAACACGTAGTCCTGGCGTACGTAGAAGCGAAACCGGCGTGGATCCAGCGTCCCGTCGGCGATCCCGCGGACGAACGGATGATCGTGCTGGGCCGACCATACGTCGGCGCCCGCGTGACGGAGATCGTCGCTGAACGACGCATCGGGCATACCGGTCAACGGTAGTCGTGGCGGAAACGCGCGATGATGTCCCTCCATGACGTTCTCCGGTTCGGCGGGCGCGTATGACCGCTACATGGGCCGCTATTCCCGGCCGCTGGCGCCGCTGCTCGCCGACTTCGCCGGGGTGCGGTCCGGGCAGTGTGCGCTCGACGTCGGCTGCGGCCCCGGGGCGCTGACCGCGGAGCTGGTGAGCCGCCTCGGCATGCAGCGGGTCGCCGCGGCCGATCCCGCAGACGCGTTCGCGGCGGCGTGCGCCGAGCGTCTGCCCGGCGTGGACGTCCAGACAGCGCCCGCGGAGCGGCTGCCGTGGCCTTCGGGCACATTTGGCGCCGTGCTCTCACAGCTCGTGGTGAGCTTCTCCCCGACGCCGATGCCGGCGTCGGGGAGATGCGACGCGTGGCGCGCCGGGACGGCGTCGTCGCTGCGTGCTCGTGGGACTATCGCGGAGAGATGCGGATGCTACGGACGTTTTGGGACGCGGCGCTCGCGCTGGATCCGGCTGTCCCCGACGAGGCCCGCGTCCTGCGCTACACCGATGCGGATTCCCTGCGGGAGCTGTGGCGGCGAGCGGGTCTCGACGATGTGGCGACGACGGAGCTCAAGGTCGCCGTCGACTACGACGACTACGAGGACTTCTGGCAGCCGTTTCTCACCGGCACGGGCCCCGCCGGTGCGTACTGCGTCTCGCTCGAGGACGCCCATCGCGACGCTCTGCGCGACGGGGTCTTTCAGCGGCTCGGGGCTCCGGCTGGGCCATTCACGCTCACCGCCCGCGCCTGGGCGGTTCGCGGCATCGCGTGACCTCGCGGCTGCCACGGTGTCGAGCGGTGACGCGTTCCGGGCGGCGGGTCTGCCGGCAGTCGACCTCGTCCAGCGTCTCGCGATCTCGGCGCCGCGCCGCTGCCGCACCTGAACACGGAGTCGGGGCTCGCCCGGATGATGGCGCCGGACGACCACACCCCGAACGGGCGATCGACGCGCTCTGGAGCCCGGTCGCGGCCTGAGGGCCGCGTGCCGGCGCTGCCGAGCGGGCCGGGTTGATCGACCGCATGAGCGGTGGGAGACTGGAGCGAACGCAAGTGTCCACAGCACCCGCCGGAGGTGATGGTCATGTCAGACCCGGCCCACGTCCTCGTCGTCGCGCACCAGACCGCGGCCACCGAAGGGCTGATCGCGGCCGTTTCGGAGCGTGCGGCCCGCAGCCCGACTGTGTTTCACCTCGTCGTGCCGCGCCTGGCGCACGGCATGCACAAGTTCGTCGATCCGCAGGATGCCGACGACAACGAGGCCCAGAGTGTCCTCGACCGCGCGCTGCCGAAGCTCACCGAGGCCGCGGGGCGGCAGGTCACGGGGAGCGTCGGCGACCCTGAGCCGCTGTCGGCGATCCAGGACGCCGTCAACCTCGGCAGCTACGACGAGATCATCATCTCGACCCTGCCGTCGCGGGTGTCTCGCTGGCTGAGGCTCGATCTCGTCTCCAAGACGCGCGCGCTCGGCCTGCCCGTGATGCACGTCGAGGCCACCAGCGGGGACGAGACGCCGGCGGCAGCGTAGCGGAGGCAGCGAGCTCAGATCGTTGGCGCCGTCGCGGTGCTGCTCGGATCGATCAGGATCTTGAGGGGAGCGGGATCGACCTTGCCCGCGGCGGAGCATGGGCTTTCCCCCGGCAGGCGAGCGGACGTCCCGGGCGGCGACCCGCGCGGAACGCCCGCTGGCACAGCAACGACGCCCTCCGAGTCAGAACGCCTTGGCGGCCTCTTCGAGACCCGTCTGGACGTCCTCGGGTGTCATCACCGGAAGGAGCTCGACGGCGGCGCCCACCGACATGAAGAACGGCTCCGCGATCGCGGGGATCTGGGACGGCTCCCGGAGGTCGAAGAAGATCAACCCGGTCCGCTTGCCGTCGATCGCGGTGAAGTACGCCGCCTCGGGCTTGATCTCTCCCATCACCCGATTGAGCATCTCCCCGAAGGACCCGTTCTTGATCGCCCGGTTCCCCGCCTCGACCTCCATCTGCACCTTCAGCAGCATGCGCACGCTTTCTCCTCTCGTTGTGCGGCCGCCTGGTGATCCGACCGTAACCGAGACGCAGACGCGCGGGCATAAAAATCTGACCGCATGGCCCCGAACCGGCCGGCCCCCCGCGACGGCTAGTCCGTCGGCGGCTCGGCGAGCGCGAACCGGTTCCAGTGAATCCGGATCGTGTCCCGGAACTCCGTCACCACGAGCACGACGCTCGCACAGTGGCGGCAGCGACCGACCGAGCCCGGTCCCCGGGGGTAGACGACGAGCTCGGCGAGCACGAACGTCTGCCCGCAGTGCCCGCACGTCGCCCGGGCGGCGGTCATCTCCCGTCCGAGCTGCTGGTGCAGCGATCCGGCGATGGCGTTTCCGTCGACGGCCTGCTCGTCCATGGGACTCCTCATCCGCTCGTGGGGCCGAAACGTTCGGTCTTGACGCGCTCGGGAGGATGCCCGCGCCGCACCATCTGCTGGCTGATCGCCTCCACGAACCCGGTCGGCCCGCAGATGTAGATCAACGGCTCATCGCTCGCCGGCCACGTCTCGGAGTCGAGCAGGCGGTCGTCGACCCGCCCCCGGTGCCCCGTCCAGTCCCCGGGCCAGGACCGGGTGAGCGCCACCGTGACGTCGACCCCCGCATCGTCGGTGGCCTCCAGCAGCTCGTGGCGGTAGATGACGTCCTCGAGCGAGCGTGCCGAGTACAGCAGCCGGGCGGGGGTCGTGCTGGCGGTGGCAGCGCGATGACGGAGCATCGCGCGCAGCGGGACGACGCCCGAGCCGCCGGCGAACAGCTGCAGCGGACCGGGCTGGGCGCTGTCCCAGACGAAGTAGCCTCCGATCGGGCCGCGCAGCTCGAGGTCGTCACCGGGGCGCAGCTCCTGTGTCAGGTACGGCGAGACCTCCCCGTCGCCGATCTCCTCGACGGTGAGGACCAGGTGCGGGTCCTCGGGCGCCGAGGCGATCGAGTAGCTGCGCTGCGCCTGGTAGCCGTCCGGGGCGGTGAGCCGAACGTCGACGTGCTGCCCTGCCCGGTGTCCGGCCCACTCGGGCGCGTCGAGCACGATGCTCTGGGTCTGGCCCGTTTCGGCGGTCAGCTCCAGGACGCGGGTCAGCTGCCAGGTCAGTCGCCCTGGTATCGCTGCTCGCGCCATGGGTCCCCGTGGTTGTGGTAGCCGTAGCCCTCCCAGAAACCGGGCTCGTCACCGAGGGTGAGCGTCAGGCCGCGCACCCACTTGGCGCTCTTCCAGAAGTACAGGTCGGGCACGAGCAGCCGCGCGGGGCCGCCGTGCTCGGGCTCCAAGGCGTGTCCGTCGTACTCATAGGCCACCCATGCCCTGCCGCCGGCGACATCCTGTCGCGAGAGGTTGGTGGTGTACCCGCCGTCACTCCATGCGGTCACGTACTCCGCCTCGGACTGCACCCCATCGAGCAGCGTGTCGACGGGGACGCCCTTCCACTCGGTGTTGAGCTTTGACCACTTGGTGACGCAGTGGATGTCCCGGGTGATTGTCTCCGCGGGCAGACTGGTCAGCTCTGACCAGGACCACGACCTGCTGGTGTCGAGCGCCCCGTCGATCGTGAACGTCCACGCGTCCAGATCGGCGTGCGGTGTGGGACCAGCCGAGAGCACCGGGAAGTCGAGGGTCACGTACTGGCCGGGGGGTACCCGGGACGGGTCGACGGTGTCCCGTCGCCGGCCGGAGAATCCGCGTGAGATCGGTGACATCGGGCGGCTGGTCCCTTCGGTCGAGAGGTGCGCTCTGCTGGCTGAGCTCAACCGTAATCGATGCCGCCCGCCGCGACCAGATCCACGCCGGCAGGATTGAGCTCATCAGCCGCGCCCGCCGCGAGGCTAATCGAGCGGAGGGCCGGCGGCGGCCGACGCGGGCGCGCCCAGACGGTCGCCGGGGCCGAGCGGGATCCCGGGGTCCTCGCCGAGGGCCTGGGCGGCGAGCGCCCGGCCGAGCGCCGGCGCATGCTTGAACAGGTTGTGTCCGACGAGAAACGAAGCCCCGCCGTTCGTCCAGACGGCAAACGCGTCGTGTCCCCACGGCAGCTCGGTGATCCAGCAATGACGGGCCTCGACGGGTTCGGGCTCCAGACCAGGCAGCGCGCGGGCGACGTAGCGCGTGGTCCGCCGCGCGATCTCCGCCAGCCCGTCTGGATTCACGAGACTGCCGTCGGCGGCGACTGGTGTCTCGTCCACCCCCACGGCGTAGAGGCGATTGCCGGGCAGCGGATCGGCATACGCGCTGGCCTCGCCGAAGGCGCCGCTGCCCTCGAGCAGGCATGCCAGGCGGTCCGGCGGCGCGCCGCGAACCGGGAAGGCGAGACGCACGTGCGCCAACGGCCGGACCGGCACCCAAAGACCGCCGCTCCGCGCCAGCGACGCCGTCTCGCGTCCCGCGCAGACGACGACGCGCTCATGCTCGGCTGTGGCGCCGCCGGCGCGCAGCTGCACCGTCCCCACCGCCGTCGGGCGCACCGACAGGACCTCGTCGAACACCATGGCGCCGGTGAGCGCGTCGCCGAGCATCTCGATCGCGGCCCGGGCGCGGATCACGCCGCCGTCCTCGTCGAGGAGCGCGTCGCCCTCCCAATCGGCGAGCAGCGGCATCCGCTCGGACAGCTCGGCCGGGTCGATCAGGCGCGCCGCAGCGCCGCCCTGTCGCATCAGCTCGGCGCGGCGCCGCACGTGCGGGCCGACGGACACCACCCCGTCGTCGGTCACGAGCTCACGGCCGCCGTCCTGCTCCCACTCGCGCCACAGCGCCCGGGACTCGAGCGCCAGGGACACCAGCCGGGGATCCTCGTGGGTATGGCGGAAGATCCGCGAGTCGCCGCCGGACTGCCCGTTGCCGGGGACGCCCCGCTCGTAGACCGCCACCGGGACACCACGCCGGCTCAGCGCATGCGCCGTCGACAGGCCGATGATCCCGGCCCCCACGACGGCGACGTCAGGTGTGCCGGCCATCTTCACAACCTAACGACTACGGATCGGCAACAATGGCGATCGCATGCGCGCTCCGTGCCCAAGACGACCTTCCGGCGGGGCCGAGAGATAGGTCGCCTGGACGGCAAGACGGCGCTGATCACCGGTGGCTCGGGGAGCATTGGGGTGGCGACCGCGCGCGCCTTCCTCGCCCAGGGAGCCGAGGTGATGATCGTCGACCGCGACGCGACCGCGCTGGGCCGCGCCGAGGCCGACCTCGCCTCCGACAAGCTCGCCGCGATGACCGTCGACGTGACCATCGAAGCGCAGGTCGAGGCGGCCGTGGCCCGCACGGTCACGCACTTCGGCAAGCTCGACATCGCCTTCGCCAACGCCGGCGTGTTCGGGGAGGTGGCACCCGTCACCGAGTATCCGACCGACGTCTTCACCCAGGTGATGATGGTCAACGTCGTCGGCAGCTTCCTCGTGGCCAAGCACGCGCTGGCGGCGATGGGGACGGGCGGCAGCCTGATCATCAACTCGAGCGTCGTCGGGCTCACCTCCGACCGCGGTATCACCGCCTACGCGACCTCCAAGCACGCCGTGGTCGGCCTGATGCGCACCGCCGCCAAGGAGGTGGCCCCCCAGGGGATCCGCGTCAACACGATCCACCCCGGGCCGACCGACAACGACTTCCAGCACGCGATCGAGGTCGAGGCGATCGGCGCCTCCCGCGAGGAGTCGGCCCAGATCTTCGAGCAGATGATCCCGCTGGCCCGGCACGCCTCCCCGGACGAGATCGCCCGCGCGGTGCTGTTCCTGGCCAGCGACGACTCGAGCTTCATGACCGGCGCCACCCTGGCGGTGGACGGCGGGCTGAGCATCTGATGGCCCTCGCGGCGGTCGTCGAGGAGGCCGGACAGATGATCAAGCCGGTCGTCCTGTTCGACTGATCCGTCGCCGCGTGGCGATACCGTCGTCTGTCAGATGCTCGGATTCGAGACCGCGATCGGAACCTGTGGGATGGCGTGGAGCGAGGCCGGACTGACCGAGCTCCTGCTGCCGCGCAGCCGGTCACTGACCGACACCGGCGGCAGCGCCGCCGGCGACGTGCCCGTGACCGTTCGCGACGCCATCTCGGCAATCGTCGCGCTGCTCGAGGGAGGGCGTCCGGATCTCCGCGCGATCGCGCTCGACGAGCGCCCACTGGACGGCTTCCGCCGTCGCGTGTACGCCGTGACGCGTGAGGTCGGGCCCGGCGAGATCGCCACCTACGGCGAGATCGCGCGGTCGGTGGGCGCGCCCGGCGCGGCTCGCGCGGTCGGCGCCGCGCTCGGCCAGAACCCGTATCCGATCGTCGTGCCCTGCCATCGCGTGCTCGCGGCCGACGGGTCACTCCACGGCTTCTCGGCTCCCGGCGGCATCACGACCAAGCGACGGATGCTGGAGATCGAGGGCGCACCGGGGTTCACGCAGGAGGCGCTGTTCGCCTGACGGCGGCGGCGGCGGCGCGCGCGCAGCGACCGCCCGGGTTGGAAGCCGGCACGAGCCCCAGCGACGATTCTGCAACGGCGAGGCGGACCTGCGCGCGTCAACCGCAGTCCGAGCAGGCCTCATCGCCCGGACGCGGCGCCGCGTCGCCCGATGACGGAGGATCGTCCGTCGCCGCCGGGCCGCCGGGCCGCTGCGACAGATACATCGCGACGGCGACCTTGCGACGGGCCAGGCAGCGCGGGCAGCGCTCGATCGCCAGATAGGACGCACGGAGGCGGATGCTCAACCCGCAGCATGGACAGTTCATGTAGGACATTGCAGGCTGCGCTGGGCGCACCGGCCAAGCTACGCCTCGCCATCACCCGGATCGAGCCTTGATGTCCGAGTGCGTACGTCCGCGCCCACGGCGCGGGGGGCCGTGGTCGGGGGCTCGCGTCGGCCACGGACTCCGGCACGTAGCAGCCCTCTCACCGCAGCCGTCAGTGGACGCCGAGCACGGGAAGCGAGAGCGAGGGGGTTTGGACGACGCAGCCCGACGTCGAGTCGCCCGCAGCCCCCGTGCTGCCGGCCGCCGGGAAAGCCGTGGCCAGCGCATCGGCGATGAGGTGGGCTCGGGCGGCGTAACCGGGCGAGTAGTAATGGATCCCGTCGGGGATGAACCAGCGGTCCTTGACGGCCGACGCCCAGTCGTAGATCCGCATGTTCGGAAAGCGGCCGCAGGCCGTGAGCAACGCCTGGTCCCAGCGCGCCATGTTGGCCTCGGCGTAGGGACCGCTCGAGACCAGCGACTTGACGTTGACCCACATCACCGGCTGATTGCCGATCGTCGACATCATCCGCTGGATCCGAGTCGCCAGGGTGACCGACGAGCCCACGTAGACGTCGGCGGAGTCGTTGGTGCCCAGGGCGATCACCCAGCAGCCGTGGTAGCCGCCCGCGACAAGGCGTGAAGCGACGGCCTGGGCGTTTGTCCTGCCCGGCAGCGTCTCGACGATCGAGGTGGCGGCGGTGATCTCCATGTGCTGCTCGGTCGCCCCCACGCGCGCGTACTGCGCGGTGATGCGCTGCCCGGGATCGGGCAGGTAGTTGCTCGAGGTCAGGCCCAGCGAGGTGGAGTCGCCGATGTGGACGACGGCGCGGCAGGAGCTGTGCGGGGACGCCCGATGGGCGCCGCGGTGCCCGACGGCGGCGGACCCGGTGGTGGTCGACCGTGTCGTGGTCGTCGACGAGAGCGTCGTGGTCGTCGTCGGCGACGCCACTGACGTCGTTGCCAGCGGGACAGAGTCTCCGACCGACGCCCGTTGGGCGACCACCCGCGCTGGTGCCGAGCTCCCGAGGCGCGGCGGGCGGACCCCAGCGAGTCCAACCGCCGCCAATCCCACGACGAGCACGGCGGCGACGAGGCCGGCGCGAGCGCCGAGCGGGAGGCGGCGCGGGCGCCAGCCGACCGCCCGCGCGGCGGCCCACATCCGACCCAATGCGCCGTGGCGGATCGGCTCCTCGACGTAGCGCCAGGACAGCGCGGCCAGCAGCACGCTGGCCACCACCTGGACGACGGCGCGCAGCGGCTGGACGCCGTGGCCGCTCGCCGGGGTGCTCAGCACGATGATCGGCTGATGCCACAGGTAGATGCCATACGAGCGCACGCCCAGCCAGCGCAGGGGGCCGAAGCCCAGCACCCGGGCGAGCCGGCTGGCCGGGTGGGCGCCGGCCGCCACGACCAGGACGGTGGCCAGCGACAGGAGCACGAGCCCACCGTGATAGAGGAACGGCGAGTACTGGTTGGTGCGCCACACGAGCACGACGATCGCCGCCAGGCCGACGGCGCCCAGGCCGTCGATGATCCATCGCGCTCCCGCGGTCACCCGGCCGGTGAGCGCCCGGCTCGGCCACAGCATGGCCAGGGCCGCGCCGAACAGCAGACCGTACGCACGGGTATCCGAGCCGTCGTAGACCCGCGACGGGTCGAGACTGGGGTGATACAGCAGCGCCATCTCGATCGCCGAGGCGGCGGCCAGGGCGAGCGTCACGCCGGCCAGCCGCGGCCGGACCTTGATTGGGCGCCGGCGCTCGCGCACCGCCCACACCCCGATCAGCAGCACCCACGGCCAGATCACGTAGAACTGCTCCTCCACCGCCAGCGACCACAGATGGTTCAGCGGCGACGGCGGCCCGAACTGCGCGAAGTAGGAGACGTGCTGGGAGACCTGCCACCAGTTGTTGACGTAGAGCAGCGCCGAGATCACCTGCCCCCGCACGTCGCCGAGCCGCGAGTGAAAGCCGACCGCCACCCACACCGAGACGACAACGAGCATCACGTAGAGGGCGGGAAGCAGGCGACGGGCGCGGCGCGCCCAGAAGTCGGCCAGCTGCCGCCGACCGCCGTCCCACTGGGCGAGCAGCAGGTCGGTGATCAGGTAGCCGCTGAGGGTGAAGAACACCCCCACGCCCAGCAAGCCACCGGGGGCCCACCCGAGGCCGAGGTGATAGGCGATGACCGCGCACACCGCCAGCGCGCGCAAGCCGTCCAGCGCCGGCATATAACGAGCCGAACGCTGCACGGGCTCAGGCACAGTGGCGATCGTACGTCCACCACCGTCTCCGGCGTGCGAGATTCGTTTCAGCCCACCGCGGGGTGGCGCGCGCGGGTATTCCACGTCCGTCCGCCGAGCAGCCGCGCGCACAGCACGACGAGATCCTCGGCGACGCGATGGTCGAGTCCCGTCAACTGGCGGACCTTGTCCAGCCAGTAGCGGATCGTGTTCGGGTGGGTGCGCATGACCTCGGTCACCCGCACGTCTTTGAGCGCCGACGCCGAGAACTTCACCGTGACCACCGAGCTCGACGCCCACGAGGGCGACGTCCAGGTGCACGCCACCCGACGTGCCGTGCGCATCCCCCGCGACGGCAACTAGTCGCCGCTCAGCGCACCCACCGGCCGGCCCACAACCGCAGGCCGAGCATCCGCCGGCCGTCGCGCTCGAGCACGCTGAAGCAGCGGGCGCCGGCGGGCGGGTCGGCGAGCAGGCGCTCGATCACGTCCCGCGCGCCGGGACCGCCCGAACCGCGGGCCAGCCAGTCGTCGAACTCGAGCTCGAGTGCAAGCCGCAGCTCGTCGCGGAGCTTCAAGCCGGCGACCCGGCCCAGGCGGCGCAGCCGGCCGAGCCCCACGCAGGCCCAGTGGGAGGGGTCGCGCAGCCGTTCGATCTCCTGCGACCAGGCGGCCGCGTCGGCGTCCTCGTCGGCGAGATGGTCGGCGACGACGACCACGCCCCCGGGCCGGACGACGCGCCCCATTTCCTCAAGGACGCGCCCGGGAGCCGGGATGTGGTGCAGCGAGAAGCGGGTGATCACGCCGTCAAAGGCGCCGTCGGGTTGGTCGAGGGCGGTCGCGTCGCCGAGCGAGAAGGTGACGTTCCCGGCGCCGGCGGCGGCCGCCTCGCGACGGGCGACCTCGATCATCGCCGGCGTCACGTCGACGCCGTGGACTTCGCCGACCTCGCCGGCGAGCCGCCGGCTGATGATCCCGGGGCCGCAGGCGACCTCGAGCCACCGCTGGCCGGCGCGGGGGGCGGCCAGGCGCAGCAGCTCATCGAGCGTCCGTGACGACTGGGCGACCGTGCTGGTGCCGAACGTCTCCGCCTGGTGGGTGAACTCACCGATGATCCGCCCGCTCGTCATGACGGGCAGTATGACCCCCGTGCGCCGCCGCACTCCCTATGACCGCGAGATCTTCCTGCTGGCGTTCCCGGCCCTTGGAGCGCTCGCCGCCGAGCCCCTGTACCTGCTTGCCGACACGGCGATCGTGGGTCACCTCGGCACGCCCCAGCTGGCCGCACTGGCCCTGGCCAGTACGCTGCTGACCGGGCTGGCGACGTTCTGCAACTTCCTCACCTATGGAGTGACCGCCCAGGTGGCACGCCTGCACGGCGCCGGCCAGGTCCAGCGAGCGGGCGCGGTCGCCGCCCAGGCGCTGTGGGTGGCGACCGGCCTGGGCGTCCTGGTCGCGGGCGTCGCCGTGGCCCTGGCGGGGCCGCTGATCGGCCTGCTGGGCGGCGGCGGCCACGTCGCCGCCATGGCCACGACGTTCCTGCGGATCGGCGCACTCGGTCTGCCGTTTGCGTTGATCGCGCTCGCCGGCCAGGGCTATCTGCGCGGGGTCGGCGATCTGCGCCGGCCGCTGATCGTCGTCGTGGCCGCCAACGTGGTCAACGTGATCCTGGAGCTGATCTTCGTCTACCGGTTGCACTGGGGACTGGCCGGTTCGGCATGGGGCACGGTGATCGCTCAGGCGGGCATGGGACTGGCGTTCGTCCTGGCATTGCTGGCGGCCCCCGCCGGCACCGACGGTCGCCGGCCGCGCACTGCCCTGATGCGGCCGCTGCTGCGCATGGGTAGCGCCCTGATCCTGCGCACGGCGTCGCTGTACGCCTCGTTCCTCGTGGCCAGCGCCGTGCTGGCGCGGGTCAATGCCTGGTCGCTGGCCGCCCATCAGATCGGCATGCAGCTGTTCGGCTTCTTGGCGCTCGTGCTCGACGCGATCGCGATCGCCGGGCAGGTGATCGTCGGTCGCCGGCTCGGCGCCGGCGACGGCGAGGGCGCGCGGGCGGCCGCGCTGCGCATGATCGAGCTGTCGGTCGCCGGCGGGATCGCGCTCGGGACGGCGCTGATGGCGCTGCAGGGCGTGATCCCGGAGGCGTTCACCAACGATCCCCGCGTGATCGAGCGCGCCCACGCGTTCTGGCCACTGTTCGCCGCCATGCAGCCGATCGGCGCCGCGGTGTTCGCGCTCGACGGGATCCTGCTCGGCGCCGGAGAGACCGACTACCTGGCCTGGAGCATGCTCGCCTCGAGCGTCGTCTACGTGGCCGTGGCCGCGCTCGCGCTGGCGCTGCACTGGGGGATCGTCGGCGTGTGGGCCGGCTTCGACGTGCTCATGCTCGTGCGCCTGGCGACGTGCGGCGCCCGGTTTCGCAGCGGCCGCTGGGTGGTCGTCGGGGCCGGCTGACCGGGATGGACAAGCGACTTGTTCAAGTTACTTGTCTATTCGTTAGGCTCCCCGCGTGCCCACCGATGTGGAAGCTCGGACGACCGCGGCCGTCGCCGTCGACCTCGCGGTGGCGGTGTCGCGGCTGCGCTGGCGAGCCCGGGAGGCGGCCGGCGTGCACGCGACGGGACTGTCGATCTCCCAGCTGACGCTTCTGCGCCGGGTGATCGACGGGGGACCGACGACGGCCGCGGCCCTGGCCGCCGCCGAGCACGTCAGCCAGCAGGCCATCGCCCAGAGCCTCACCCCGCTGAAGGCCGCCGGCTACGTCGGCACCCGGCCCGACCCCGCCGACGGGCGCAAGAGCCTGATCAGCGCCACCGAATCCGGGCGGCGGCTGCGCGACTCGTTGCTTCAGTCGCGCGAGGCGTGGCTCACCCGGGCGATCGACGCCACCGTGTCCGACGACGAGCGGCCGGCGCTCGAGCGAGCGATCGAGCTGCTCGAGCGACTCGCCGACGCCGACATCACCTGATCCCGAACACGCCGCAAGGAGAACCGCATGACCGACGACCTGCCCCCCATCGACCCCCGGCGCGCCGCGCTGCTCGTGATGGACTGCCAGCCGGGGATCATCGGCCGCCTGGCCGATCCCGAGCCGCTGCTGGCACGGGTCAACGAGGCGATCGCCGCCGCCCGTGCCGCTGATCTGACCGTCGCCTACGTGCGTGTCGCCTTCGCCGATGCCGACGCCGAGGCGGTCCCGGCGACCAATGCGGCGTTCGCGGCGGCCGCCGCCAGCCCGGCGATGCACCACGAGTCACCCGAGACGGCGGTCGACGAGCGCGTCGACCCCCAGCCGGGCGACATCGTCGTGCGCAAGACCCGGGTCGGCGCCTTCTCCACCACCGATCTGCACGAGCAACTGCGCGACCGCGGCATCGACACCCTGATCCTCGCCGGCATCGCCACGAGCGGCGTCGTGCTCTCGACCATGCGCGACGCCGCCGACCGCGACTACCGCGTGCTCGTGCTCAAGGATGCCAGCGCCGACCCCGACCCCGAGGTCCACGCGCTGCTCACCGGCAAGGTCTTCCCGCGCCAGGGGCACGTGATCGCCACCGCTCAGCTCGCCGGTCTGCTGGCGGCCTGATCCCTCACTTCGGGCACGCATCGGGCCTTATTGACCACGCAACTCGAGGGTTGCGCAACGATCTCAGGTCGGCGGCTCGTCCTCGGACGGGGTGTCGACGATCAGCCGGCTGGAGCGACCGTGGGTGAAGAAGCTGAACGTCCACTCCAGCGTCACGAGGAGCCGGTTCTGGAAGCCGATCAGGTACCAGATGTGCACGACCAGCCAGACGAGCCACGCCGGCAGCCCGCTCAGATGCAGCAAGCCGACGTCGGCCACGGCGCGGCCGCGCCCGATCGTGGCCACGTTGCCCTTGTCCAGGTAGCGGAACGGTGCCACCGGTTCGCCGCGCAGGCGGCGACGCACGCTTTTGCCGGCGTAGTGACCCTGCTGGATGGCCACCGGGGCGACGCCGGGCAGCGACTGCACGCCGCCCCCGGCCTTGCGAACGGCGACCATGTCGCCGAGCACCATGACCTCGGGATGGCCGGGCAGCGTCAGGTCGGGCTCGACGGTCACCCGGCCGGCACGGTCGACGTCGGCCTGCGCCGCCTCGCCGAGCATCCCGGCCAGTCCGGAGGCGTGCACCCCGGCCGCCCAAACGACCGTGCGGGCCGCGATCCGCTCGCTCGACCCGTCCGGCGCCTGCAGCGTCACCGACTCGGAGTCGATGCCGACGACCGTGCGGTTGAGCATCGGCGTGGCCCCGATGCGCTCCAGCGAGCGCGCCGCCTTCGCCGACAGCGACTCCGGAAACGTCGTCAGCAGGCGCTCGGCGGTCTCCACGAGCAGCACCCGGGCACCCGTCGGGTCGATCCGGCGGAAGTCGCCGCGCAGCGTGTCGCGGGCCAGCTCGCCGATCTGGCCGGCCATCTCCACTCCGGTGGGCCCGCCGCCGACGACCACGAACGTCAGCTGGGCGGCCCGCTCGGCCGGGTCGTCGATCATCTCGGCGCGCTCGAACGCGCTGAGCAGCCGCGAGCGGACGGTGATCGCGGACTCCAGCGACTTGACCTCGGCGGCGTGCTCGCGCCACTCCTCGTGGCCGAAGTAGGAGTAACTCGAGCCGGCGGCGACGATCAGGGTGTCGTACTCGACGGGGTCGGGCGCCTGCTCTCCGGGTGAGACGTCGGCCAGTATCACTCGGCGGGCCTCGAGATCGATGCCCGTCACCTCGGCCATGAGCACGAACACGTTCTTGTCGGACTTGAACAGCGCGCGCAGCGGATACGCGACCTCGCTCGGCGGCAGCGCGCCGGTCGCCACCTGGTAGCTGAGCGGCTGGAACAGGTGGAAGTTGCGCCGGTCGATCAGGGTGACCTGCACCGGCGCCGCCGTCAGTTGGCGGACGGCGCGCAGGCCGCCGAAACCTCCGCCGATCACCACCACCCGATGGGCCGCGTCGGCCATAACCGCTCAGGAAAGCACGTCTGGACCGCGGCGTCATTTGATTGCCCCTGCCGTCGGCCCTAGGATCGGCTCATCGACCTGCAACTTCACGACCGGGTGGCGGTTGTCACCGGCGCCAGCAAGGGGATCGGCCTGGCCGTCGCCCGCGAGCTGGCCACTGAGGGCGCCCGGGTGATCGCCGCCGCGCGGATGATCGACGCGCTGGCCGGCGTCGACAGGGTGACGCCGTTCGCCGTCGACCTGTCCGATCCCCAGGGCCCCGGCCGGCTGATCGCCCACGCCGTCGACATCCGCGGGCGCGTGGACGTGCTCGTCAACAACGTGGGGGCGGCCCGCGTCCGCACGGAGGGATTTCTCGGCACGAGCGACGCCGACTTCCAGGCGTCGTTTGACCTCAACTTCTTCGCCGCGCTCCGGGCGACCCGGGCGGCGGTGACGGACATGCTCGGCCGCGGTGAGGGCGTGATCGTCAACATCGGGTCGGTCAACTCGTTCTTCGAGCCCGACGCCGGGGTGCTCGACTACGGCGCGGCCAAAGCCGCCCTTACGAACGTCGCCCAGTCGCTCGCACAGGAGTTCGGCGCCCAGGGCATCCGGATCACGAGCATCGCGCCCGGACCGGTCGCCACCGACCTGTGGCTGGGCGATGACGGCGTCGCCGCCACCGTGGGGGCGGCCAGCGGCACGGGTGGCGATGCGGTCCGCGACGGGATGGCGGCATCGATGGCCACTCGCCGTTTCACCACCCCGGAGGAGGTGGCGGCGCTCGTGGCGCTGCTGGCCTCGCCTCGCGCGGGGAACGTGACCGGCGCCAACTGGGTGATCGACGGCGGGCTAACCAAGACCGTCTGATAAGTCCGGGGCCTGCTATCACTGCGGGCCTGGCCCCCATGGACCTCGATCTGCTCGTCATCGGCTCGGGTCCGGGTGGACAGCGAGCGGCCATCCAGGGTGCGAAGCTGGGAAAGCGCGTCGGGGTGGTCGAGCGCCGAGACCAGGTCGGCGGGGTTTCGATCCACACCGGGACGATCCCCTCCAAGACGCTGCGCCAATCGATCCTCGAGGAACTGGGCAGCCGCGGGGTCGACGTGGCCGACCCCCTGCATCCCGAGCGCCAGCAGTCGGCGGCGCTGCGCTACCTCTACGACCGCACGGCCAATGTCGTCGCGATGGAGACGGCGGTCGTACGCGAACAGTTCCGGCGAAACGGCGTCGGCCTGCTGCTCGGCGACGCCGCGTTCGTCGACGAGCACACGATCGAGATCACCGATTCGACCGGCGAGCGCGGAGTCATCCGCGTCACCGCCGAGAACGTCGTGATCGCCGTCGGCACGCGTCCCGCGCGCCCTCCTGGAGTGGACTTCGACGACCGACGGGTGATCGACTCCGACGGCGTGCTGCACCTTGAGCTGACGGTCCCCAAGACGATGACGATCGTCGGAGCCGGCGTGATCGGTGTGGAATATGCGTCGATGTTCGCCGCGATGGGGGTTCGCGTGACGCTCGTGGACGCCCGCGACCGGCTGCTGCCCTACATCGACCGGGAGATCGCGGTCGCGCTGCAGTTCCTGCTACGCAAGCGCAACGTGACCTTCCGCTTCGGCGAGGAGGTCACGGGCGTTTCGCGCAAGGGCGAGCAGGTGATCACGCAGCTCAAGTCGGGCAAGGAGATCCCCTCCCACACCCTGCTGTACGCCACCGGTCGTCAAGGAGCCACCGACACGCTGGCGCTGGAGAAGGCGGGGCTCAAAGCCGACAAGCGCGGCCGCCTGCCGGTCGACCACGAGTACCGCACCCCGGTGGCGCACGTCTTCGCCGTGGGTGACGTCGCCGGCCCGCCCGGGCTGGCGGCCACCGGCATGGAGCAGGGCCGGATTGCGGCGCTGACTGCGTTCGGCGAGCCCGCCGTCCGGCTCTCGGAGCTGATTCCGACGGGCATTTACGCGATCCCTGAGATCTCGTTCGTCGGGCAGACCGAGGAGCAGCTGACCGAGGCCGCGATCCCCTACGTCGCCGGGGTCGCCTGGTGGCGTGAGCTGGCCAAGGCGATGATGATGCGCGAGGAGGACGGCCTGTTGAAGATCCTCGTCTCTCCGGAGGACCGCCGGCTGCTCGGCGTTCACGTGATCGGCGCCCAGGCCACCGACCTCGTGCACATCGGCCAGGCGCTGATGGACCGCGAGGGCGGGCTTGATTTCCTCCTCTCGGCGGTCTTCAACTACCCGACCCTGGCCGAGGCCTACAAGGTCGCCGGGCTCGACGCCCTCGGCCGGCTGCGCGACCTGGGCTGAACCCGGTCGAAAACGCCGGCGCCCGTACGTCGTCGAAGATGAGGCCGTATACGGCGGCCAGAGTCCACAGGAGGCGCAGATGCCCGAATACGTCCTGCTCAACTACCAGCCCGTCGAGAACCCGCGCTCGCGCGAGGAGATGACCGCCGAATACCAGCAGTGGCAGTCCTGGGTGCAGGAGCTCAAGGACGCCGGCCTGTTCCGCGACAACCGCGGCTTGCGGGGCGTCGACGCCGCCACCACCGTGCGCATGCGCGACGGCCAGCGCCAGATCATCGACGGCCCGTTCGCCGAGACCAAGGAGTACCTGGGCGGCTACTTTTTGATCGAGGCCGACGACCTCGACACGGCGCTCGAGTACGCGGCGAAGATGCCCGTGGCCGCCTACGGCTCCGTCGAGGTCCGCCCGGTCTGGGGATGAACGCCTCCGGCGATGCGGCGGGGGCCGTCGAGCGCGCCTGGCGCGAGGAGCGCGCGGCCGTGCTCGCCACGCTGATCCGCCACGTCGGCGACTTCCAGCTGGCCGAGGACGCCGTCCAGGACGCGTTCGCCACGGCGGTGGCCACGTGGCCGCGTGACGGCGTGCCCGCCAACCCGGGAGCGTGGCTGACCGTGACCGCCCGCCGCAAGGCGATCGACCGGCTGCGCCGGGAGCGCACGAGCGCCGAGCGCGTCGCGCGGCTGGCCGAGCTCGCCCGCCTCGACGCGGCCGAGCACCGCCCCGACGCCGAGGACACCGCCCTGGTCGACGATCGCCTGCGGCTGATCTTCACGTGCTGTCATCCGGCGCTGGCGATGCACGCGCGGGTGGCGCTGACGCTGCGCTCGCTCGGGGGCCTGAGCACGCCCGAGGTCGCCCGCGCGTTCCTCGTCTCCGAGGCGGCGATGGCGCAGCGCCTGGTGCGCGCCAAGCGCAAGATCGCCGAGGCGGCGATCCCGTACCGGATCCCATCCGACGACGCCCTCGCCGAGCGCCTGGAGGGCGTGCTGGCCGTCATCTATCTCGTGTTCAACGAGGGCTACAGCGCCGGGAAGGGCGACCGGCTGGTGCGCGGCGAGCTCTGCAGCGAGGCGATCCGCCTGGGGCGGCTGCTGGCCCGCATGATGCCCGGCGAGGCCGAGGTCCATGGGCTGCTCGGGTTGATGCTCCTCCACGACGCGCGCCGCGGAGCCCGGGTGGACGACCGCGGTGACTACGTCCCCCTCGGCGAACAGGACCGCACGCGGTGGGATGCCGGGCGCGTGCGCGAGGGCCTGGGCGCGCTGGGCGGGGCGGCGCCCCTGCACCGCCCCGGCCCCTACCAGCTCCAGGCCGCGATCGCCGCCGAGCACGTGCGCGAACCGGATCCCGCCCACCCGGACTGGCGATCGATCGCCGAGCTCTACGCGGCGCTGGCGCGGATCGCGCCGTCGCCGGTCGTCGAGGTCAACCGGGCGGTCGCCGTGGCCCACGCCGAGAGCCCCGTCGCCGGCCTGGCGCTGCTGGCGCCGCTGCTCGGCGATCCGGCGCTTGTCGGCTATCAGCCGCTGCACGCCGCCCACGCCGACCTGCTGCGGCGCAGCGGCGACGCCGACGGGGCCGCCATCGCCTACGAGCGCGCCATCGCACTGTCGGATAACGCCGTGCAGCGGGCCGAGCTGGAGCGCCGGCGAGACGGCCACGGCGCGATCGCGGCCACCCTCGCGGCGACCGTCGACGCAGGCAGCGGGACCAGGTTGGGATAGCTGCGCGCGGTCAACGCGACATGCGGATCAATGGGCGGTTGAGGCCGAGCCGTTGCGGGCAGAAGCTCACCGATGCCAACACGGGGTCAGGTCCAAGAGCTGCTCGATCGCGGGCACTCATACGAGATGGCGGCTCGCGAGTTGGACATCCCCGCCGGCCAGGCATACATGATCGCCACCGGGCTGCCCGCCGACGGCGGCGAGGCCCCGAGCCCCGAGGAGCTGCGCGACTCCCCCCTGCTGTCGGGCAGCTCGCAACAGCTCGTCAACCCGCCGGCGATCCGGCCGGTGCGCAATGACCGCGTCCTGGAATGGGTGCGCCGGCGCGCGGCGCGTGAGCTGAAGGGCAGCAGTTGACCGGCCGCCGGCTGCCCGCGCCGTCGGACTGGCCGCTGGTGCGCCAGCTGCGCGGTCCCGATCGGCTGGGCCGCGGCGCCGCGGTCAAGTCCCGCGGGAGTCGAGAGCTCCAGGCGCGCACCGCAAGTGCTGACCGGGTGGTCAAGTCGGTGTGTCCGTACTGCGCGGTCGGATGTGCTCAGAACGTCTTCGTCAAGGACGACCGGGTCGTGCAGATCGAGGGCGATCCTGACGCGCCGCACAGCCGCGGCCGGCTGTGTCCGAAGGGGTCGGCGACGCTGCAGCTGACGACGGGCGCCTCGCGCGAGCAGCACGTGCTCTACCGCCGTCCCCACGGCACCGAGTGGGAGCGCCTCGATCTGGAGACGGCGATGGAGATGATCGCCGACCGGATGGTCGCCACCCGCCGCGACGGCTGGGAGTGGGAGTCCGAGGGCAGCCGCACCCGGCGGTGCATGAGCATCGCCGCCCTCGGCGGGGCGACCCTCGACAACGAGGAGAACTACCTGATCAAGAAGCTGATGACCTCGCTGGGGATCATCCAGATCGAGAACCAGGCGCGGGTCTGTCACAGCTCGACGGTTGTCGGCCTGGGGACCTCGTTCGGCCGCGGCGCCTCGAGCACGCTCCCCGGCGATCTGCAGAACTCCGACCTGATCGTGCTCGAGGGCTCGAACATGGCCGAGGCCCACCCGGTCGCCTATCAGTGGGTGGTCGAGGCCAAGGCCCGCGGCGCCACGATCATCCACGTCGACCCCCATTACAGCCGCACGAGCGCGCTCGCCGACATGTTCGTGCCGCTGCGCGCGGGGACCGACATCGCCTTTCTCGGCGCGATCATCAACCACGTCATCTCGACCGAGTCGGACTTCCGCGAGTACGTCCTCGCCTACACCAACGCCGCGACGATCATCCGCGAGGAGTTCGAGGACGCCGGCGCCGAGGGGATCTTCTCCGGCTTCGATCCCGAGCGGGCCACCTACGACCCCTCGAGCTGGCAGTACGCCGACGCGTTCATGGCGGCCGCCGCCGGGCAGCGCGACCAGGAGGGCAACATCGCCGCCCAACCGGAGGGCTCCGACGATGGCGAGCAGGATCGTGGCACGCCGCACCAGGACGTCACACTGCAGCACCCGCGGTGCGTGTGGCAGATCCTCAAGCGCCACTACGCCGGTTACACGCCGGAGATGGTGCAGCAGGTCTGCGGAGTCCCCCCGGATGTGTTCGCCGAGGTGTGCAAGCTGTTCGTCACCAACTCCGGGCGCGAGCGCACGGCGGCGTTCGTACACGGCGTCGGCTGGACCCAGCACACGATCGGCTCGCAGTACATCCGCGCCGCTTCGATCCTGCAGTTGCTGCTGGGCAACATGGGCCGCCCTGGCGGGGGCGTGATGGCGATGCGCGGCCACGCCTCGATCCAGGGCTCAAGCGACATCCCGACGCTGTTCGACACCCTGCCCGGCTACATCCCGATGCCCCACGCGCACGCTCACGCCGACCTCGACGCGTTCGTCGCCGGCAACGCGCCCGACAAAGGCTTCTGGGGGAACATGCGCGACTACATGGTCAGCCTGCTCAAGGCCTACTGGGGCGCGGCGGCCACCGCCGAGAACGACTTCCGCTTCGACTACCTGCCCCGCCTGACCGGCAGCCACAGCACCTACGACACGGTCATGGAGCAGATCAAGGGCACTGTCAAGGGCTACATCCTCTACGGGCAGAACCCGGCGGTGGGGTCGGCCAACAGCCGCATGCAGCGCCTCGGTATGAGCAAGCTCGACTGGCTGGTGGTGCGCGACTTCTCACTGATCGAGTCGGCGACGTGGTGGAAGGACGGCCCGGAGATCGAGAGCGGTGAAATGCGCACGGAGGACATCGCCACGGAGGTGTTCTTCATGCCGGCCGCCGCCCACATCGAGAAGGACGGCACGTTCACCAACACCCAGCGCATGGTCCAGTGGCATCACAAGGCCCAGGAGCCACAGGCCGACCAGCGCTCGGACCTGTGGTTCACCTATCACCTCGGCCGTATGATCCGCGAGCGGCTGGCCGGCTCGACCGACGAGATCGACCGGCCGCTCCTCGATCTGACCTGGGACTACCCCACCGTGGGCGACGACGATGAACCGGATGCCGAGGCCGTGCTGGCCGAGATCAGCGGCTGGGACGCCAACGGCGAGATGCTCTCGGCCTACACCGCTCTCAAGGCCGACGGCTCCACCTCGTGCGGCTGCTGGATCTACTGCGGCAGCTATGCCGGCGGAGTCAACCAGACAGCCCGGCGCACGCCGGCGCGCGAGCAGAACTGGACGGGGCCGAAGTGGGCGTGGGCGTGGCCGGCCAACCGGCGCATCCTCTACAACCGCGCATCGGCCGATCCGCAGGGCCGGCCATGGTCCGAACGTAAGGCGCTCGTCTGGTGGGACGAGGAGCAGGGCAAGTGGACGGGGCACGACACGCCGGACTTCGAGGTGACCAAGCGGCCGGATTACCGCCCATCGCACGATGCCGCCGGGCCCGCTGCCCTGGCCGGCGATGACCCGTTCATCATGCAGGCCGACGGCCGCGGCTGGCTGTACGCCCCCGCCGGCGTCGGCGAGGGACCGCTGCCCACCCATTACGAGCCCCAGGACTCGCCGGTGCGCAACCGTCTCCACCGCCAGCAGCGCAATCCCGCGCGCCAGGTTTACGAGCACGAGAACAACCGCTACACCACGGACCCCGGCGAACCCGGCAACGAGGTGTTCCCTTACGTGCTGACCACCTATCGTCTCACCGAGCACTTCACCGCCGGCGGGATGTCGCGCTGGACGCCGTACCTGGCCGAGCTGCAGCCCGAGTTCTTTGTCGAAGTGTCGCCCGAGCTGGCCGCCGAGCGCGGCCTCGAGCACGGCGGCTGGGCGACCGCGATCAGCCCCCGCGGCGTGGTCGAGGCGCGGGTCATGGTCACTGACCGGATGACGCCCTTGCAGATCGACGGTCGGACCCTGCACCAGGTGGGGATGCCCTACCACTGGGGCCCGAACGGGTATGCCCGAGGCGATTCGATGAACGAGCTCTCCTCGATGTCGCTCGACCCCAGCTCTCACATCCAGGAGGTCAAGGCGCTGGCGATCGACCTCCGGCCGGGACGCCGGCCGCGCGGCCCGGCGCGCCAGGCGCTGGCACGCGAGTACTGCGCGCGCGCGGGGATCACCGCCGAGACGGGAATGGCGCCATGAGCGACTGGACCCTCGTCGACCTCCTGCCGCCCGGCGACGACCCCGCGGGTGCAACCGGCCACGCGGACCATCCGCCGCGGATGGGCTTCTTCACCGACACCTCCATCTGCATCGGCTGTAAGGCCTGCGAGGTGGCCTGCAAGGAGTGGAACGGCGTACCCGAGGACGGCCTGAACTGGACGGGGATGTCGCACGACAACTCCCAGGGCTTGAGCGCCGACACGTGGCGCCATGTCGCCTTCATCGAGCAGCGCTCACCCATCGGCGGGCAGCAGTCCAACTTCCAGCGCGAAGACGACTCGTTCCGCTGGCTGATGTCCTCCGACGTGTGCAAGCACTGCACCCACGCCGCGTGCCTGGACGTCTGCCCGACGGGGGCAATCTTCCGGACCGAGTTCGGGACCGTAGTCGTCCAGGCCGACATCTGCAACGGGTGCGGCTACTGCGTGCCCGCCTGCCCCTACGGCGTGCTCGATAAGCGCGAGGACGATGGACGGATCTTCAAGTGCACCCTCTGCTACGACCGCCTCGAGGTTGGCCAGGAGCCGGCGTGCGCCAAGGCGTGCCCCACCGACTCGATCCAGTTCGGCGAGCTCGAGGAACTGCGCGAGCGCGCCGGTCAGCGGGTGGAGGCGCTGCATGAAGCCGGAGTGACGGAGGCGCGCCTGTACGGCGACAGCCCGGACGACGGGGTCGGCGGCGACGGCGCGTTCTTCCTGCTGCTCGACGAGCCCGAGGTCTACGGACTGCCGCCGGACCCGATCGTGACGACGCGAGACCTGCCGGCGATGTGGAAGCGGGTCGGGATCGCGGCCGGCGGCCTGCTCGCCGGGGCCGCCCTGTCCTTCGCCGGAGCCCGCCGGTGAGCGGCCACGGCGTCAGCCGCGAGGGCCCTGAGAACGTCCGTCCGGGCGACTCCTACTACGGCAACTCGATCATCAACCCGCCGACGTGGGCCGAGTCCGACATCGCTGGCTATCTGTTCGCCGGTGGACTGGCTGGCGGATCCTCGATCCTCGGCGCCGGTGCCTCGCTGACAGACCGGCCGGTGCTGGCGCGGCGGGCGAAGCTGTGCGCCTCGGGCGCCATCGCCGCGTCGCTCGTCGCCCTCGTCCATGACCTGGGCCGGCCGGCGCGCTTTCTCAACATGCTGCGGGTTTTCAAGCCGAGCTCGCCGATGAGCGTCGGGGTGTGGATCCTCGTCGTCTACTCGCCGCTGAACCTCGCCTCGGCCGGCTCCGAGGTGACGGGCATCGCCCCGCGGATCGGCCGCGCGGCCGGTCTCGGCGCCGGTCTGCTCGGCGCGGCGGTGGCCTCCTACACGGCGGCCCTGATCGCCGACACGGCGGTTCCCGCGTGGCACGAGGCCCACCGCGAGCTGCCGTTCCTGTTCGTCGGCTCGGCGGCGGCGGCGAGCGGCGGCTTCGGACTGATGGCCGCGCCGCTGCGCGAGAACGCGCCGGCCCGCCGGATGGCCGCCCTCGGCGCGATCGCCGAACTGGCCGCCTCCGAGCTGATGGATCGCCGGCTGGGGATGGTCGCCGAGGCCCTCCAGACCGGCACGGCCGGCCGCCGGCTGCGCGTCGCCAAGGCGCTCACCGCCGCCGGCGCACTCGACGGCCGCCACCCTCGCTCACCGCACCCGCGTAGCCGCGGCCGGCGCCGGAACCGCGCTGCTGGCCGGCTCCGCCCTCACCCGCTTCGGGATCTTCGCCGGCGGCATGGAATCCGCCCGTGACCCCAAGTACACGGTCGATCTCCAGCGAGCGCGGCTGCGCGACCGCGCGACCGCCGCCTAACCGCCCGCCGACACACCGGCCGCCGCGGGTCCAAGAGCAGATCGGAGCACCTGACCGCTCAAGCGCCGCGGCGGACGCTCCGCCGCCGGTGGGGAAGCCCCGGATCGCCCTTTGACATCGTGAAGCGGAAGCGGCCGCGGGGCACTCGGGCGCGGCCCGAGGACCGGCTGGCGGCGCTCGCCGCCGCCGCCGTGCTCAGGTCGAGCACGGTGACCGAGTTGGCCGCGAAGCGGTATCGGAAATCGGCACCCAGGTGCGACAGGCCGTGGGTCGTCGGGCTCACCGCTTGCGGATGCGCCAGCGAGTTCTGCGCGGCCGGATCACCGGTCAGCACCGTGGCCGTGCCATCGCCGGCGCCGCCGGACAGGCCGGCCAGCGAGACGTCGGTGGCCGCCGGCCGGCGGCCGTCGTTGACGACGACCACGTAGGTGTGGCCCGGGCCCTGGGTGGCCACCTCGAACAGCGTGCCGGTGCCGGCGATCAACTGGGATCCGGATCACGTGATCGCCGATTCCATCGGCGAGCATCCGCTGGGCCCAGTACGACGGTGACCCGTAGCTGTGCAGGGCGTCGTAGCCGATCAGGTTCGTCGGCCAGCTCGGGGCGTTGACGTTGACGAGCAGCGGGGCGTAGGAGGCGCCGATCACCAGATCGGCGTTACGTTCCAGACCGGTGAGGAAGGCCGACTCGCCGATCGCGTCGGCCAGTGTCCCCGTCGGCGTGCCCTGCGTCGTCGCGTACTCGCCGAGGATGACCTTCGGCCCGGTGCGGCTGACGGCGTCGAACAAGTGCGCGTTGGACGCGAAGTAGGAGGGATCGTTGTTGTAGTAGTGCTCGTCGACGACGTCGGGTGCGGGCCGTTGGTCACCGGCGTCGTGGCCACGATCTTCAGCTGCGGATCCGCCGCCTTGATCGCGGTCGCGAACATCGGGTACCGATAGGCGTTATAGCCGCCGGAGGTGTCGAAGAAGTCCTCGTTGCCGACCTCAACCATGCGCACGTCAAACGGCGCGGGGTGGCCGTCGAGCGCCCGCTGGCGGCCCCAATACGTGCTCGTCGACCCCGTCGCGTACTGGATCTCGTCGACCGCCTGCTGGACGTAGGGCGCCAGCTGGCTCTGGGCCACGACGGTACCGGTGAGGGTGTAGCCCGTCCACACGGCCAGCAGCGGCTGGGCGTGCAGCTGCTCGGCGAGCTCGAGATATTCGAGCAGGCCCATCCCGTCCTGAGACCAATAGCCCCAGGCGCTGTTGAAGTGCCCGGGGCGGTCCTGGATCGGGCCCACGGTCTGCTCCCAGTTAAAGCGGGTGTCGATCGTGTCGCCCTCAAGGTAGTTGCCGCCGGGGACCCGGAAGTAGCCGGGGCGCAGAGCGGCCAGCTTGCGCATCAGGTCGATGCGAAAGCCGTTGGCGGCGTTGTCATAGGTCGGGGGAAACAGCGAGACGAGCGTGAACCACAGCGTGCTCCCGCCGGACGCTCGCCCATCGGCGGAGATCACGAAGCGGTTCTCGAAGCGAGGCCGGCACCTGAGAACCGGTCTGTAGCGTCGCCGTGTAGCGCTCCCAGCTGCCGGTCACGCCGCTGATCGCCGCCGAGGCCCACACCCGCCCGGAGTCGCTCTCCAGATCGACGGTCAGCGGGCCGGCGGAGGCGGTGCTCGCCCGTGCATAGAATGACACCCGGTAGCTGGTGGAGGGCCTGACGGGGACCCCCCAGTAGCCCGCGTTGGCGACGCCCACGCGCCCCGGTCCGGCGTTCTGGGGAACGGTGAGTTTCAGGCTCACCGGGTTGGCGGAGGTCACAGGATCGCTCGAGTCCAGCGCGATGCCGGCTCCCGGGGCGCCGATCGCCGACCATGCCACGGGGCCTGTCGAACTCTCCTTGAGGTCGCGGTTGCGGATCAGCTCGGCGTACAGACCGCCGTCGGCGGAGTGGTTGATCTCCTCCAGGAACGACCCGAACTGGGTCGGGTTGATCGTCGCCCCGCGCTGGGTGGCGTCGATCGAGAGCCGTCCCGGCCCGGCCAGTTGCGCGATCGCGCTCGCGCCGAGCGCTCCGGAGTACGCGCGGACATCGTCGATGCGGCCGGAGACGAAGTCGGTGCGATTGCCTGCGTACAGCCCGCGGCCGACCGCCAGGGCGCCGTCCGCCGACCAGTTGGGTACGTAGGACTGGGTCTGGGCCAGCTGGCCGTTGACGTAGAGCGAGATCGTCTGTGCGGAGGCGTCGTAGACCCCGGTCAGGTGATACCACTCTTCGGGCTGCGGAATGACGGCGGCGTCGGTGGCGATCGTGCCCAGCGCCTTGGGGGAGTCATACGTGGGGCGGGTGAACGCGAACTGGTGGGTGTCACCCCGCAGCTGCAGGAAGAAGCCGCTGATCTGCGAGCCGTCCTGGCTGAGGAACGTCTGGTAGCCGTTGACGTTGTCCAGGTACACCCACGCCGACACGGTGAAGCTCTGCGAGGTGTCGATCACCGGCGCGGCGCTCTGCGCGTACTGCTGGCTGCCGTTAACCGACAGCGCGCTGGCTCCGACGACACCCGGGGCCCAGCTGGCACCGCCCTGCAGCGTCAGCGGGTGACCGGCTCCAGAGCTGTCGGCCGCCGTGGCACCCGAGCCCTCGTCGAACGTCCAGTGCCCGGTCACCGACGGGGACGGGGCGGCCAGCGAGCTGGGAGCGCCCGCCAGCGCGACGACGCCCATCACCACGACACCGGCCAGGATCCGCATCAGCTTGGCGGCCATCGAACCTCTCCTCTCGCTCAGCGCCAGCGCCATGTGAGCGCTAACAAGCCTCTCGCGACAGGTGTAGTACCCGCGAGCCATCGGTAAGGTCAAACCTGCCGGGTGTCAGCTCACAGGGAGCGCAGCGCCGGCAGCAGCTCGTCGTGGGCCCAGCGCAGAAACGGCTGCTGGTGCTCGCCGCCGATCTGCACGAGCGCGACCTCGGTGAACCCGGCGTCGACGAACGGGCGGATCTTCTCGACGTGCTCCTCGACGTCGGGTCCGCATCCCAGCTGCTCGCCGACGTCCTCGGGCCTGACGAACGCCGTAGCGGCGTCGAAGGACTCCGGGTTGGGCAGATCGGCGTTGACCTTCCAGCCCAGCCCGAACCAGCGGAACTGCTCGTGGGCGCGCTGCACCGCGGTCTCGCGGTCGGCGTCGTAGCTGAGCGCGATCTGGCCGACCCGCGGCTTGCCCGCACCGCCGGCGGCGTCGAACATCTCCCCCAGCTCGGCCTTGGGCTCGACCGCGACCATCAGGTCGCCGTGCCTGCCGGCCAGCTCGCAGGACTGCCGGCCCGAGACGGCGATCCCGATCGGCACCCGCACGTCGGGCAGGTCCCACAGCTTGGCCTGCTCGACGTCGAAGTGGCGCCCGCGGAAGTTGACGCTCTGCTCGCCGTCGAGCAGGCGCCCGATGATCTCCACCGCCTCGGTGAGCATCTCGTGGCGGACGCCGACCGCCGGCCAGCGCTTGCCGACCACGTGCTCGTTGAGGTTCTCGCCGGCGCCCGAGGCCCAGCCGGAAGCGGTTGCCCGAGAGGATCTGCAGCGTCGCCGCCTTCTGGGCGACGACCGCCGGGTGATAGCGGATCGTCGGACAGGTCACGTAGGTCATCAGCCCGATCCGCTCGGTGGCGTGCGCGGCCGCCCCCAGGATCGACCAGGCATAGCCGGCGTGGCCCTGCTCGGCCAGCCACGGCTGGAAGTGGTCGGAGCACACGGAGAAGTCGAAAGCCGGCCGCCTCGGCGGCCACGACGTCGGCGACGAGCTGGTCGGGTCGCGATTGCTCGGTCATCATCGTGTAGCCGAAGCTGGTCATGCGGGCCTCCTTACTTCAGCCGGGTCTCGTCCAGGCGCTCGAGCAGCTCGGCGACCGACTCGAACACCGCGACGGCGCCGGCCTCGGTCAGCTGCTGCTCGGAGAAGCCGCCGGTGATGACGGTGATCGTCTCCACCCCGGCCTCGCTGGCCGCCTTCACGTCCCAGGGCGTGTCGCCGACCATGACGGCCGCGCTCGGCGCCTCGCCGGCCTTCTCCGAGGGCCGCCTGCACGAGGTCCGGGGCCGGCTTGGTGCTCTCCACATCGGCCGACGTCGTCCACGCGTCGACCACCTCGCGCGCGTCGAGCAGGTCGAGGTAGACGTCCACCTCGTCCTCCTTGGCCGAGCTGGCCAGCACGACGGAATGGCCGCGCTCGCGGAGCGCGACGATCAGATCGCGCGCGCCCTCCATCGGGCGCACCTCGCCGATCAGCCGCATGTACTCCTCGCTCTCGGCCGACCGGATGTCGTCGCCGTGCTCGTCCTCGACCTCCTGGCCGCACAGGGACGTGACCACCTGGTCGCCGCCCATCCCGATGTGGCGGTGGATCCGCCACAGGGCGACGTCGATGTCGAAGCGCCGGAACGCGCGGGCCCAGGCGATCGTGTGGTGATAGTTGGTGTCGACGAGCGTGCCGTCGATGTCGAGGATCGCGGTGCTCACGCGATGCGGATGATGGTGGCGTGCATCCTCGGACTACTTGCCGCTCTGCCGGGATCGCACACATTTCCGCGCGGGGTTCCTCCGCGGGCAAAACCCACCAGACGCGGTCTCCGTGCGCATCGCGCGGGTGGAAGTTCCCGATCAGCGGGCTCGTCACCACGTGCCCGGCCGCGTGATGACGCGTGGGTGGATGCTCCCGGCCGGTCACGGGCGGCGCGGGCCCGGGCGAAGTCGACCGACCGTCCCGTCTGTGCGGGACACGGGGTGAAACCGCCCGCTCCGCGGGCTCATATCACCATGGAGCATCGCCCACAACGCCGGTTGAGTGGTCGTGCCCGCCTGGCCTGATGCCCAGATCGCCCAGATTGCGGCCCGGCAGCGCGCCCTCATCACCTGCCGACAGCTGCGCGCCCTCGGAGCGAGCAGCTCGGCGATCGGGCGCGCCGTCGCCCGCCGCCGCCTGCACCCGATCCACCGCAGCGTCTACGCCCTCGTGCAACGATCGGCCCTGCCGGCGCTGGCGCTCGAGCAGGCGGCGCTTCTCGCGTGCGGCTCCGCGGGCTCTCCTCAGCCACGGCTCCGCGGCCGCCCTGTGGGGGCTGTGCCCGCCCGAGCCGGGGCCAGTGACCGTGACCGTCGTCGCCGGCGAGGCCGGTCGTACGCGCCCCGGGATTACCGTGCACCGCGTCGGCACCCTCGACCGGCGCGACGTCCGCCGCCGTCGCTCGCTGCTCGTCACCTCGCCGGCCCGCACTCTGCTCGACCGCGCGACCGTCCTCTCCGATCGCCAGCTCGAGCGTGAGCTCGACGAGGCACTGGTGCGCCGCCTGACCAGCCGGACGGCGATTGGCGAGCTGCTGGAGCGCTGTCCGCGGCGCCCCGGAACGCGACGCCTGCACGAGCTCATCGACCCGGAGCGCTACACGACGTTCACCCGCGCGGAGTCCGAGGAGCGGATGCTGGCCCTTCTGCGCCGCGGAGGACTCCCGATGCCGGAGTCCAACGTGCGCATGGAATCGATCGAGGTCGACTTCCTGTGGCGTGACGAGCGCGTGATCGTCGAGGTCGACGGCTGGGCCTCGCACGGCACGCACGCCGCGTTCGAACGCGACCGACGGCGGGACGCCCGTCTGGAGAACGACGGCTGGCGCGTGATTGCGCTTCACCTGGCGACGGCTGACGGGCGAGCCGGAGGCGGTTCTCGTCGAGATCGCTACCGCATTAGCCTTACGCCGGTGAGTCCGGTCACGGTGGGCGGGCGAGAGCTGGAAACGGTGGAGATCCCGGGCGAGCCCGGGCGTCGTCCGCTGGTGCTGCTCCACGAGGGGCTGGGGTCGGTCGGGTCTGTGGCGGGGCTTCCCGCGGCAGCTCAGCGAGGCCACCGGGCGGCGGGTGATCGCATACTCGCGCTTCGGCCACGGCCGCTCGCAGGCGCCCGCGGCCGCCGCGCACGCGGGAGTTCTTCCACGAGGAGGCGCTCGACGTCCTGCCCCAGGTGCTCGCCCGGTCAGACGCCGCCGAGCCGATCCTCGTCGGCCACAGCGACGGCGGCTCGATCGCGCTCATCCACGCCGGGCACCGTCCTGTCACCGGGCTGGTCACCCTCGCCGCCCACGTCTTCGTCGAGGACGTGTCGCTGTCGGCGATCGCCGAGGCACGGCGGGCCTTCACCGAGGACGGGCTGCGCGAGCGCATGGCGCGCCACCACGACGATCCCGACGCCGCCTTTCGCAGCTGGAGCGACGTCTGGCTCGATCCCGGGTTCGCCACCTGGGACCTTGGCCCCGACACCTCCCGCGTCACCGCCCCCACGCTCGTCATCCAGGGCCGCGACGACGCCTACGGCACGCTCGCGCAGGTGGACCGGATCACCGGCAGCGTCCGGCGGACCGGCCACGACCCTCGTCCTCCCCGGCGGCCACAGCCCCCACCTCGAGCATCCCGACGAGGTCGATCGCGGCGATCACAGCGTTCGCGGCGCCTCTGGCGTAGCCGCCGGCGTCGCCGCCGGCGACCGCGCGATCTCCTCACGCAGGGCGAAGCGCTGGACCTTCCCGGTGAGCGTGCGCGGAAGCTCCTCGACGAAGCGGACGACATGCGGGATACTCGTAGCGGCGCAGGCGCTGCTTGCAGAAGTCGCGCAGCTCGTCGGCCAGCCGCGTCGTCGCCGGCGGCCCCGTCGAGCTCGACGAACGCGGCGATCCGGCTGGCCTGCTCGATCGTCACGCCCACGACGCCGACCCCCCGCACCCGCGGATGCTCCATCAGCACATGCTCCATGTCGACCGGCGACACCCACAGTCCGCCCACCTTGAGCATGTCGTCCAGGCGGCCGACATAGGCGTAGGCGCCGTCCTCCCGGCGCTCGTAGCGGTCACCGGTGGCAAACCACTCGCCGCGCATCGACTGCTTGCTCTTTTCGTGCTGATGCCAGTAGCAGGCGGCACAGGAATCGCCGCGGACCTCCAGGCCGCCGACCGCCGGCCCGCTCGAGCACCGCGCCGTCCTCGCCGACCAGCCGCAGCTCGTAGCCGGGCACCGGCCGTCCACTCGTCCCCGGCTCGAGCTCGCCCGGGCGGTTGGAGCAGTAGATGTGCAGCATCTCGGTGGAGCCGATGCCGTCGACGATGTCCAGGCCGAAGCGCTCGCGCCAGCGCAGCACGGTCGACCGCCGGCAGCGGCTCGGCCGCCGAGGCGCACACCCGCACGGAGTCAAGCGCCCCGTCGGCGGCCGGGTCGCGGACGAGCGACGCCGAACAACGCCGGCACCGAGAAGAACACGCTCGGGCGGTGCGTGCGCAGCGTCTCCAGGATCGGCTCGGGCTTGGTCGGCCCCGTCATCAGGACCGAGGTGGCGCCGAACCACAGCGGGAATGACAGGCCGTTGCCCAGGCCGTAGGCGTGAAACAGCTTCGTCGTCGAGAACGTGACGTCCTCGCCGGTGACCCCGAGCACCTCGCCGGCGTAGTTCTCGCAGGTGACCGCGATGTCGTGGTGCAGGTGCACGACGCCCTTGGGCTTGCCGGTGGAGCCCGAGCTGTACAGCCAGAAGGCCATGTCGTCGGGATGGACGGGCACGGGGTCGTGCTCGGGCGACTGGGCGGCGAGGGCGTGGTCAAGCTCGGTCACGCCGGGGCCGTCGCCGCCGCGGACGAGGAAGTGGATCCCGCGGCCGTCGAGCGCGCTCTGCAGCCGGGGCAGGCAGCCGGCGTCGGTGACGACCAGCTCGGTGTAGGTGTCGGCGACGTAGTGGCGGAAGTTCTCCTCCTTGTCGAGCACGCTCACCGGCACCGGCACGGCGCCGATCCTCATCGCCGCGAGGAAGATGATCGGGAACACCGTGCTGTCGTCGAGCACGAGCAGGACCCGCTGCTCGCGGCGCAGGCCCAGCTCGCGCAGCAGGCCCGTCGCGCGGTTGACCTGACGGCGCAGCGCCTCGTAGGTGAGCGTCGCGTCGGCGGCGATGAACGCCACCTTCTCGGCCAGTCCCTCCTCCACCCGCCGGTCGACAACCTCGCCGAAGTTCACGGCCGCTTCACCACCACCGACTTGGTGTCGGTGTAGCAGTCGAGCGCCTCGGAGCCGTGCTCCTTGCCGACGCCGCTGGCCTTGAGCCCGCCGAACGGCAGCTCGTCGTAGACCTTGGTCGCCGAGTTGATCCACGTGTAGCCGCAGTCCAGCTCGGCGGCGGCGCGCTCGCGCCCGCCCCAGGTCGGCCGTCCACACCGAGGAGCCAAGCCCGAACGGCGAGTCGTTGGCCCTCGCCAGCGCCTCGTCGAAGTCGTGCACGCGCCAGATCGGCAGCGCGGGCCCGAACACCTCCTCCCGGGCCATCGGCGAGTCCCGCGGTGGTTCGAGGACGACCGTCGGCGCGTAGAAGTGCCCGCCCGCCAGCGCCGGGTCATCGAGACGGCGCACCGCCGACGAGCAGCTCGCCGCCGGCGGCGACGCTGTCGGCCACCTGGCGCTCGAGGATCTCCAGCTGGCGAGCCGAGTGCACGGGCCCGATCTGGCTGGACGGCTCGGAACCCAGCGCCCACCCGCAGTTTGCGCGCCTTGGCGACGATCGCCTCGATCACCTCGTCGGCGACCGACTCGAACACGAACACCCGCTTGATCGCCAGGCACGCCTGGCCGCAGTTGTAGAAGCGGCCCATGCTCGCGGCGCTGGCCGCCCTGACCAGATCGGCGTCGTCGCAGATGATCATCGGGTCAGAGCCGCCGAGCTCGAGCGTCACCCGCTTGCTGCCCGGCGCCGCCAGCGCGGCGACCCGCTCGCCGGTCGGCGTCGAGCCGGTGAAGGCGACCTTGCGAACGAGTGGATGGGTGACCAGCGCCTCTCCGGCCTCGGGGCCGGTGCCGGTGACGACGTTGAGCACGCCCGGTGGCAGCCCCGCCTCGACGAGGATCTCGGCCAGGCGCAGCGTCGTGAACGGGGTCGTGTCGGCCGGCTTGGCGACGAACGTGTTGCCGCACAGAAGGCCGGGCCCGAGCTTGTTGCACAGCAGCGTCGTCGGGAAGTTCCACGGCACGATCGCCGCCACGACGCCCGAGCGGCCGGCGCAGCACGCGACCCTCGACGCCGGCGTCCAGGTCCCTGGACGTAGACGCTGCGGACCTCGCGGCGCATGCCGGCGTAGTGCTCGAGCGTCTCGGCCGCCTTGCGCAGCTCGATCGTCGCCTCGCGGATCGTCTTGCCCTGCTCGGCAACGAGGATCGGCACGAGCTCGTCGACGTGCGCGGCGAACGCCTCGGCGCAGGCGTGCAGGATCTCGCCGCGCTCGGCGTAGCCGAGCGCCGCCCAGGCGCCGAACGCCGCGTGGGCGGCCCGCACGGCCTCGTCGACGGCGCCCGCGTCGGCCCGGGTGGCGTGGCCGACGACCTCACCGGTCCCCGGGTTGGTGATCGCAAGCCTCATGTCCGACAGCGGCTGAGTGTCGCCGGCGATGAACAGGCCGCGCTGCAACGGGGGCGCCGACGTCGCGCTCATCTCAGGCCCCCACGAACTCGGGCGCGCGCTTCTCGCTGAACGCCGTCAACCCCTCGCGCGCGTCCTGCGATCCGAACAAGCCCTCGATCAGCTCCCGCTCCAGTTCCAGTCCGTCGGCGAGCGGCTGCTGCACGCCCAGGTAGACGGCGCGCTTGATCTCGCCGATCGCCAGCGGCGGCAGCGCGGTCAGCGACTGCACGTGGGCGGTGAGTGCCGCCTCGTCGTCGAACACCTGGGAGATCAGGCCGAGGCGCAGCGCCTCGTCGGGACCGATCTGGCGACCGGTCGTCAGCAGCTCCAGCGCCGGCCCGACGCCGATCAGCCGCGGCAGGCGCTGGGTGCCGCCGTTGCCGGGCAGGATCCCGAGGGTCACCTCGGGGGTGCCCATGCGGTAGCGCCCGGCGACCGCATAGCGGACGTCGCAGGCGAGGGCGATCTCCAGCCCGCCGCCGAGCGCGTGACCGGCGATGCAGGCCACGAACAGCTTGGGCGACCGCGCGATCGCCGACAGGCTCTCGTGGGCGAGGCGGATCATCTCCATGTTGGCGTCGACGTCGTTGGCGAGAAAGCGCTTGATGTCAGCGCCGGCGGAAAAGAACTTCTCGCTGGCGCTGCGCACGACGACGATCCGCGCATCAGTGTCCTCGTCGGCCGCCCGGATCGCCTGACCGAGCTCGCGCCATGAACTCGATCGCGTAGGAGTTAGCCGGCGGATTGTCGAGCGTGATCGTGCCCAGCCGGCCGTCGCCGGAGTAGGTGACCGCACCGGTCATCAGGCCAGCCCTCCGACGACGACGCTCTTGAGCTCGACGTAGCTGTCGAGCGCCTCCAGCCCGTGCTCCTTGCCGTAGCCCCTGGCCTTGATCCCACCGAACGGCAGCTCGTCATAGCCGTAGTGGATCTGGTTGACCCACGTCATCCCCGAGTCGATCTCCGTAGCGCGGCGCGGTGGATCCTGCGAACGTCGTGGGTCCACAGCGAGGAGCCGAGACCGTACGGGGTGTCGTTGGCACGGGCGATCGCGTCGTCGAAGTCCGAATAGCGCAGCACCGGCAGCACCGGCCCGAACACCTCCTCGGTCATCAGCCGCGAGTCGGCGCCGGGCTCGGCGACGACCGCGGGCTCCAGAAACCAGCCCGTGTCGTGGCCGCCGTCGCCGCCGCCGCACAACAGCTCGCCGCCGTTGTCGACGCCGTCCTGCAGCTGGCTGAGCAGCTCGTCGCGGCCGGCGCGGGTGTGGATCGGTCCCATCCGCAGCCGCGGCTTCTCGGCCTTGACGGTCCCGTCGCCCGGCTCGTAGCGCGTGACGCGGTCGACGAGCTGGGACGACGAAGTCGTCGAACACGCTGTCGTGGACGAACACCCGCTTGCACCCCAGGCACGCCTGGCCGGCGTTCCAGTAGCGGCCGATGATCACCGCCTTGACGGCCGCGCCGACGTCGGCGTCCTCGCACACGATCACCGGATCGGAGCCGCCGAGCTCCAGCGACAGGCGCTTGAGCTGGGGGGCCGCGACCGCGGCGACGTGGCGCCCCACCGCGGTGGAGCCGGTAAAGGCGATCCGCCGCACGTCGGGGTGGCCGACGAGCGCGTCGCCGATCTCCGAGCCCCGGCCGGTGACGACGTTGAGCACGCCGTCGGGAACGCCCGCCTCGGCGAACAGGCGCGCCACCTCGAGCGTGGCCAGCGGCGTCGTGGCGGCCGGCTTGGCGACGACGGTGTTGCCCATCGCCAGCGCGGGCGCGACCTTGGTGCCGAGCAGGGTGAGCGGGAAGTTGTAAGGCGTGATTGCCGCGCATACGCCCATCGGCCGGCGGATCACCTGCCCGTAGGCGGGGCCGAACGTCGAGGGCAGCTCCTGGTAGGAGCCCCGCGACCTTGGTGGCCGCCTCGGCGTAGTAGCGCACGCCGTGGGCCAGGTGGCTGACCTCGCCGATCGCCTCGGCGATCGGCTTGCCCTGCTCGGAGGTGAGCGCGGCGGCCAGCGCCTTGGCGTTCTCCTCGATCAGCTCGGCGGCCCGCGCCAGGATCTGCGCCCGCTTCTCGGTGTCGGTCGCCGCCCACTCCGGGAACGCCCGCTTGGCGGTCTCGACGGCCAGCTCGACGTCGGCCGGCGACGCGGCGGGCACGCTGCCGACGGCCTCCTCGGTCGCCGGGTTGATCACCTCGAGCTCCTCGTGGGAGGCGGCGCTCGTCGCCACTCCCCTCCGATCAACATCGATGCCTCCATGAGCTCCCTCTTTCGTTCTCGCTTGACCGCTCGCAGGCAACACTATATGGTGGCGCTCGTCAGTCAAGTGTCACACGCCAGATTCCTTTCGGGAGCATCAGACATGCCATCCGCTGCGCCGACGGTCGAGGAGCTCGCCCCCCGCACAGAAGACGAGGTGCGTGAGCATCTCGCCGCCGGCAAGCTCGTCGAGGGTCTGCAGCACATGTCGCCCGAGTACCTCAAGGGCATCCGCCGGATCCTCACCGTCTCGGCCGACACCGAGCTGATCAGCGCGCCCGCGTATCTGCGCGCCGCCCAGCACGCCCCGGCGCTCAACAACTTCGGCTCGGCGGTGTCGATCATCCAGGACGAGCTCGCCCACGCGCACATCGGCTATCGCCTGCTCGCCGACCTCGGCGTCGACACCGACGCCCTCATCTACGAGCGCGAACCCGGGGCCTTCAAGTACCCCTATGCCTTCGACGTGGCCGCTGGACTCCTGGTACGAGATGGTCCTCGCCAACGCGCTGTACGACCAGGCGGGCTTCGTCCTGCTCTCCGACGTGCACCAGTCGAGCACGTTCGGACCGTGGAAGCGCGCGCTGGCCAAGGTCGACAAGGAGGAGACCTTCCACCTGCGCCACGGCCGCACGTGGGTCAAGAAGCTGTGCGCCGACCCGCAGGACAAGCGCGAGCTGCAGGCGTCGCTGGACTGGATGTTCATCCTCACGCTCGAGTGGTTCGGGCTGCCCGACGCCCAGAAGCGCCACGGCATCCAGCTCGAGTACGGCTTCAAGGGCATGACCAACGACGAGCTGCGCCAGACGTGGATGGCCGCCGTCGTCCCGTTCATGGAGGAGGTCGGCCTCGACGTCCCCGCCCACCACGACCCCGAGCAGGACCGCTACGTCATCGACTGCCCGTTCCCCGCGCGCTTCGACGCCGAGGCCAAGCGATGGATGCTCGACGAGGGCCCGATCTCCTGGGACGAGGTGCTGGTGCGCTGGAAGGCGCGCGGACCGATGAACCGCGACTACGTGACCCGTCTGCAGCGCGGCTATCGCGAGCGACTGGCAACGGGATGACCGATGCGCCCGCGGCTGACCGCCGCGCCAGCAGGTGGAGGCCCGGCTGTGGACGGCGCTACGGGACGTCGAGGACCCGGAGATCCCGGTCTCGGTCGTCGGCATGGGCCTGATCGTCTCGATCGCCTACCGCCCGACAGGGCGCGTCACGTCGACCTGGAGCTGACCTTCACCGCGATGGGCTGTCCGGCCACCGAGTTCATCGAGGCACGACATCCGCGAGCGCCTGCTGGCCGAGCCCGACGTCGACGAGGTGGCGATCGAGGTCGTCTGGGATCCGGTGTGGACGCGCAGCCGGATCCGCGAGGACGCCCGCGCGACGATGCGCCGCCTGGGGATCGTCGCGTGACCGCCAAGCGGTGGGAGGTCTTCGCCCGCAATGCCTACGAGGATCCGCTGCATCACGTCGGCACGGTCACCGAGGACGACGAGGACCTGGCCCTCGTCTGCGCGCGCTCGATCTACGACGAGCAGCCGTGGATCGAGATGATCATCGTGCCCCGCACGGCGATCCGGGAGGCGATCCGGGCATGAGCGCAACCGCCGCCGCCGGCGACACGCGGGCGCGTGAGGGCATGCTCAGCTTCGTCGGGGCGCTGGCCGACAACAAGGCCGCGCTCGGCCGCCGCTACGGCGAATGGGCGATCAGCGCGCCGACGCTCGAATCCGCGGTGGCGGCCGCGGCGATGGCCCAGGACGAGCTCGGCCACGCCCGCTCCACGTATCCGGTGCTCAAGGCGCTCGGCGCCGAGCCACCCCCGCAGGAGTCCTTCGGTGGTGACAGGCGGCTGGCGCTGCTCGACCACGAACTGCCGGACTGGGCCTCGATGATCGCCGCCAACCTGCTGATCGACGGCGTGCTGGCGACATTCGTGGCCGCCTGCGTCGACAGCACATTGACCCCGATGGCCCAGCGCGCCCGCAAGATCCTGCAGGAGGAGGGCTCACACCGCGTCCACGCCGAGGCGTGGGCCAAGCGTCTGTGCCGGGCGGGCGATGGCGAGCGCGACCGCCTCCTCGCGCGCCTGGAACAGACCTGGGTGCAGGCCGGACGGTGGGCCGGCCCCGACGACGATCCCGGGACCGCCGCCGCGCTCGCGGCGGGCATGATCGCCATCGGCGCCGCTGCGCAGCGCGCGCTCGTGCGCGACTGGCTGACCGCGCTGCTGGGCGCCGAGGGCGTGACGATCGAGCTGGCCGAACCCCGCGACTGGTCGCGCTGGGACCCCGCCACGCGGCGCTGGAACCCGTGAGCGTCGCCCCGGACTGCCCGTTCTGCGCGTCGGCAGCGGTGACGCGGGTCGGCCAGTGGGGCGGTCAGATGATCACCGCGCAATGGCGCTGTGCGGCCTGCAACTCATATTTCGAGGCGATCCGCGAGGACTTCGACGACCCCCCGCCCGCCGATCCGCGCGACGCGGCTCCGGCCCGCTAGGCGGCCGAGCGGCGGACCGCGGAGGTGGCCCCGAGCGCGGCGAAGTGCTCCTGGGCGGTCTCGTGCCACAGCGCGTGGCGCTCGGCGAAGACGTCATGGGCCCGCGATCGTGGCCAGCCCGAGGGCAGCATGCTCTCCGGCAGATCGGGATCGAGGAACGGGAACTTGCGCCAGTCGTGCACGAGCAGCGTCTGGGCGCGGAACACCGCCTCGGGCCCTTTCGGCCGCAGCCGCCCGAAGCGGGTGATGAAGCCGCGGTAGGCCTCGGCGACGGCGTCCAGGTCCCAGGCATCGGCGATCAGCTTGTGCGGCTTGCCGATCGCGCCCAGCTGCGCCCGGAAGGACTGCAGCTCGGCGACCGTCGCACTCGCCGCGCTGGCCGCCAGCTCGGATTCGCGCTCGACGTGGGGCGAGATCCACAGCCCACCCCGCAGCGACCCGAACCCCGCCCACGCCAGCTGGGTGCGCAGCTGGTGGCGGACCTCGCGATGCTGCTCGGGCACGCGCAGGGTGACCAGCAGCCACTGGCCGTCCCACTCCCACGGCTGGCCGAAGCGATAGATGCGCACGGCGCCGGTCCGCAGCATCTGCTCGGACTCAGGCGTGAGGCGGACCCACGAGCGCCGGCCGAGGCGCTCGGTGCTCAGCCATCCGGCGTTCACGCTGCGCGCCAGCGCCTGGCGGGCCGCCTGGATCTTGTAGTCCAGGGCGCTCAGGGCGGCGATCAGCGCCTCCTGCCAGACTCCGTCCTCGCTGCCGAGGACGTACTCGCCGAGCATCGTGAGCAGCATCGATCGCGCCGCGGGGGCCCCGAGAGATCGGCGACGCAGCTGGTCGTTCACCGGCCTCAGACTATCGGCGTCACGTGACATCTGAATATCCTCGTCAGCTCGATGTCATCTGACAGCTCGGACACCCCCGCCCGGATCCGCATCCACCGGCGCGTGGAATGGATGGACACCGACGCCGCGGGCATCTATCACTGGAGCACCGTCATCCGCTTCGCCGAGGCGGCTGAGATGGAGCTGCACACCGCGCTCGGCATCGCGGAGATCACGTTCGGCGCCACCCCGCGCGTCAAGGCGGGCTTCGACTTCCGCCGCCCGCTGCGCTTCAACGATCGTGCGACGATCGACTTCTCGGTGCAGGATGTCGGGCGAAGCTCCGTCCGCTACCGGGTGGCACTCTCCGACGAGGCGGAGCGTTCCGTCGCCGAGGGCGAGCTCACGACGGTGTTCATCGACACCGACTCCGGCCGCTCCGAGCCGTGGCCCGACGCGGTGCGAGCCGCGCTGACCGGCGGGGGCGAGCGACAGCCCGGGGTCTAAGCGGCCGGCCGACGGCGCACGGCGATCGTCACCCGCGAGAAGCCGCACATCTGGCCGTCGTCGTCACGCATCTCCACCGCCCACACCCACGCGTCGGGGCCGTCGCTGACGGGCCGCGCCTCGCCATGGACCACGCCGTCAGTGACCTCGTGCACCGAGGTCGTGTCATTCGACATGCCCTGAGCCATCATCCCCAGGGGGATGACCGCCAGCGCCGTCCCGCGTGAGGCGAGCGCCTCGGCGATTCCCGCGAGGACGCCGCCGTGCAGGGTGCCGCGGGCGGTCAGCAGCTCGTCGCGGACGGCAACCCGGGCGCGCACCCTCTCTCCGTCGCCGAGTTCGCCATCGAGCAACTCGAGGCCGAGCACGCCGTCGAAGCTCTCGCTGAACGGGACGACGGGGCGGAAGCCGTAGAACTCCCCGCTGGCGTCGATCGCGGACACGGCCGGGGATGGTAGGGATACAGTCTCGGTCGGGCCATGGGAACCGAGGCGATCAGCGCGTCAGCCGCCCAACCGCGCCGTCGGCGGACGGTCCCGGGCTGGGACTGGCTACGCCAACACGATCCTGGCTACGGAGCGCTGCGCCGCGCCGCGCGCGCGGCGGTGATCATGCCCTCGATGTTCGCGATCGGCGACAAGGTGATCGGCAACCCGATCCTCGCCACGTTCGCCGCCTTCGGCTCGTTCGCGATGCTGCTGCTCGTCGACTTCTCCGGGCCGATCCGCGACCGGGTGCTCGCCCAGAGCGCGCTCGTGGTGACCTGCGCGGTCCTCATCTGCCTGGGCACGCTGGCCTCACGGTGGACGGTGGTGGCCGCGCTGGCGATGGGGGTCGTCGGTTTCGCGATCCTGTTCGCGGGGGTGGTCAGCTCGGTGCTGGCGGGCGCCACCACCTCGCTGCTGCTCGCCTTCATCCTGCCCGTGTCGCTGCCGGGACCGGTCTCCTCGATCCCCGACCGCGTTGCCGGCTGGGGACTGTCGGGGATCGTCTCGATCCTGGCGATCGCGCTGCTCTGGCCCTCGCCCGCGCGCAATCCCGTCCGGGTCGCGGCGATCGACGCCTGCCGGGCGCTGGCGCAGCGGCTGCGCGCCGAGATCGCGTGGGTGACCGGCGGAGAGTCGGGATCGGACGATGAGCTGCGCGCCGCCGTGGCGCGCGCCGGGGAGGCCGTGGACGGACTGCAGCGCACGTTCTTCGCCACCCCCTACCGCCCGACCGGTCTGACGACGGGCGCCCGAGCAGTGGTGCGCCTGGTCGACGAGCTGCGCTGGCTGAACACGATCGTCCTGCACTCCAAGCCACCCGGACACCGCGGCGCTCCTAACCATGCCGCCTGCGCGGTCCGCGGCGCCGCCGCCGAGGTGCTGGCCCAAGCCGCCGACCTGTTGGAGCGCCCCGGCGCCGACAGCGACCAGCTGCACGCCGCGCTCGAGCAGATGCGTGGCGGACTCGCCTCGCTGGAGATGGCGACCACCTCGCGGCTGCCCGAGCTCACCGAACCGGCGGCCGACGACGACGACAGCCAGCGCGCTCGCGCCGTCGTCTCGGCGCTGGATCCGAGCTTTCGCGCCCAGGAGCTCAGCTGGGTCGTCTCCCAGGTCGCGCTCAACACCGACTTCGCTGCCGCGGCCGAGCGTCGCAGTTGGCTGGAGCGACTGCTCGGCCGCCAGCCCGAGGGGCTGCGCGGTCCGCTGGCCGCCGCCACCGAGCGCGCCGGCGCTCACGTCGAGCGCAACTCGCTGTGGCTGCGAAACAGCGTGCGCGGCGCGGCGGCGCTCGCCGCGGCGGTCCTGATCGCCGATCTGAGCGGGGTGCAGCACGCCTTCTGGGTCGTGCTCGGCACCCTGTCGGTGCTGCGCTCAAACGCACTCAGCACCGGCCAGAACGTGGTACGCGCGCTGCTCGGCACGACCGCCGGGTTCATCGTCGGCGGGGCGCTGGTGGCGCTGATCGGCACGAACACGACCGTGCTCTGGGTGCTGCTGCCGATCGTCGTGCTCATTGCCGGCCTGGCGCCGGCGACGATCTCGTTCGCCGCCGGGCAGGCTGCGTTCACGTTGACGCTGCTCATCCTGTTCAACATCCTGGCCCCCACCGGCTGGAAGATCGGGCTGGTCCGGATCGAGGACATCGCCATCGGCACCGCGGTCAGCCTGGCGGTCGGCGTGCTCTTCTGGCCGCGGGGCGCGGGCGCCGCGCTGGGCAAGGCGCTGTCGGAGGCCTACGCCGACAGCGCGCGCTACCTGGCCGGTGCCGTTGGCTACGGACTCGGGCGCTGTGACGACTGCGTTCCCACGGCGCCCGCCCCACGCGAGGAGGCGGTGCGCGCCGCCGCCGCCGCGCGCCGCCTGGACGACACCTTCCGCGGCTATCTGACCGAGCGGGGAGCCAAACCGATCCCCCTCTCGGAGATCACCGGCCTGGTCACCGGCGTGGCCGGCGTGCGGCTGGCCGCCGATGCCGTGCTCGAGCTGTGGGACGGCGACGGGAACGCCGAGGGCGATCGCTCGGCGGCCCGGCGTGAGCTGCAGAGCTCCGCTGAGCTCATGACCGGCTGGTACGCGCGCTTCGCCGCCAGCCTGGCCGGCACCGAGCCGGTCCCCGACCCGCTGCCTCGAGACGAGGTGGCCGACGGCCGGTTGGTCGACGCTGTCGGGCGAGACCTGCGTGACTCCGACGGCCACGCCACCGCCATCGGTGTGCGCGTCATCTGGACCGGCGATCACCTCGACGCCGTGCGCCGGCTCCAGGAGATGCTCGTGGAGCCGGCGCGGGCGGCGGTGTCAGAGCAGGCGCTGGGTTAGCTCAGCTGAGCTTGCCGACGACCTTGGCGAACACCTGGGCGATCTCCAGGTAGCCGTTCTTGTTGGCGTGGATGTTGGGACCGCTGGGCGGGGTCGAGCAGGCCCACGTCCACGCGCACACCTTGGCAACCGCAACCGGGATCTGGTTGCCCTGCCAGGGGACCGTCGTCGTGAACGGGGTGTAGGTGTCAAACGCGGTGGCGACGTCGGCGGTCTTGAAGCCGGACCCGGTGTCGGCGGCGGCGAGCTTGTCGTTGATGTTCTTGATCAGCGGCACCGACAGGGTTGCCAGGCCGTTGGCCGTCGAGCCCGCGGGGGCGAAGTAGCCGCCCAGGACGGGGTCGTACAGGTTCATGCCGACGAGCCTCGTCCCCTTCGGCGCGGCCTTCTTGATCCTGGCCAGAATCTTGGGTACATCGGTGGCGATCTGATTGGTGCCAGTACCCGCGCACGCGACCGGATTGGGGTCGGTGGCGCAGTTGTCGACGTCGTTGGCGCCGATGTCGATCGTCACCAACGGCACCTCGCCCTTGGCGTTATGCGCCTTGAGGAACTTGACGGCAGCGGCCAGCTGGGACCCGCCCGCCGGATGGCAGTGGTTGTAGGCGGCGAACTTGTTGCCCTTGCCGGTGAGCATGCTCTGGGTGGTCTCGCCTCCGCAGCCGAGCTTGACCAGCTGCAGGTTGTGGATGCGCTTGAGCTCAGTCTGGTACAGATCGTCGGCGTAGCCCTCGTTGGTGTTGCTCGTGACGCCCTGGAGGTTGGGCTGCTGGCCCTGCGAGAGCGAGTCGCCGAGCGCCAGGTAGTAACGCGCAGCGGTTTTCGTCTTGACCGTCTTGGCGGCCGCCGTGCCTGTCAGCGCGGCGAGGACCGCAAGCGTCACCAGGGGCACGAGGATGCGTCGGGACATCGGCTCTCCAATCTCGCAGCGGGCCGCTGCAGTACTCGATGGGTGGCGGCGCCGACAGTAGCTCAAAGCCGCTCACACATCCGTCGCATCCCCCACGGCGGGATCGCGGGCCTAGGCGGCGATCGGCGCGGCCGAGGGAGGCGAGCCGGCGGTGAGCCCCTGCAGGGCGGCATGGACCTCCGCGGCGCGCTCGGGAGCGAGCTGCTCGGGACGCCGGCGCAGCCAATCGATCAGCCGGGGCCCCGAGATGAACACGCAGCGTCCGTCCTGCAGACAGCCGGGGGGGAATTCCGACCACACGACGACGACGGCCTGTACCCACCCCGGCGTGCCCGTGCTGTCCTCGATCTCGCGCCGCAGGTTGGCCGCGGCGGAGAGCGCACGGCGGCGCAGGATGATCATTTCGTGCTGCGATTGGGGATCGTCGGATGCCCAGGGATGCTCGAGGCGCTGGCTCTGGAGAATCATCACGCCGCCGGGGCCGATCGCGATGTGGCGATAGCGGGCATAGTGCGCGTCGAGGTCATGGATGGCGCTCCAACCGGCGCCCCGGAGCAGGCTCAGCTGCTCGCGGGTGTTCCCATCGCCGTGGTCGATCGCCGTGGCCGCGGGCGTCAGTCTCGGGGCGCGCCCGCCGACCAGCCACGCGGTGATGCTGACGCCGGCGACGAGCCCCGCCAGCCACGCCACACCATGCCCTTCGATCAGCAGGCCAAGCACGCCGAGCGCCGCCAGCGGGGCCAGCCCCTGCGCGAGCGTCATGCGCGATTGGAGCCACGGGCTGGCCAGCCGTCGCAGCCGCGTCGGCGCGAGGACGTCACCGTTGTGAGCCGTGCTCGTCATTGCCCAATCATCGGCGCAGGTCCCGGCGCCCATGAACCCCCCGCCCTCAGTGGACGAACATCTGACCCGAGTACCCGCCGAGCTCGTGGCTCAGGCGTTCAGTGCGGCGGCCGTGGCGCTGCCGTAGACGAGGTGGAAGGCAAGGTCGCTGGCCAATGCGCGCGGTGCCTGGCGCCAGGGAGGCGGCGCGACGCCGATCAGCGGCAGCTCGACCAGCGAGACGCACCACACCGCCGTGCCGAACAGCAGACCGTCGCTCGGCCGCGAACGCTGCAGCAGCCCGAACGGTGCGCCCCACGCCGTCCCGTAGAGCATGTGCATGGCCTGGTTGAAGGCCGCGCGGCGGTCGCGCGGGACGTCGATGAGCTTGCGCCCGACGTCGCCCGGCGCCGAACTGGGCTCGCCGCCGGTGGCCGCGAGATAGGCGGCCTGGACGGAGGTCATGGCCGCCGTGCCGACGGCGGCGGCCAGCAGGCCGCGACCGGCCGCGGTCACCGCGAGCGGCCTCTCGCTCGGCCGGTCGGAGGCGCCTGAGGCGCCGCCGCCTCTCTCTCCGTCGTCCGACGCGCCGGCCGCGACAGTGGCGACGCCGAGGACGAGCGCGTCCTCGGCGATACCGAGCACCGGATCGGGCACCCGCAGGCGCTGACCGAGGAGCGCGCGCGCCCGCTCGGACGGATATGTGCTGGCCGCGGCGGTCGCCGCACCCAGCCGGGCGCCGCGCGCGCCGCCGACGAGCCGGCCGGCCAGCGCACCACTGATCACGCGGCCGGCGAGCGCCGCCGGAGTGCTCCGCGGCGGGACCCACGGCGTCTTGTCGCCGGCCATCTCCCCGGCGGCGGCCACGAGCAGCCCCACGCGCGGCCGGCGCTCGGTCACGCGGCCGCGCAGCGCCAGGCCCGCCCAGCCCCCGAACGTCCGCACCCCGGAGACGGCACCCAGCGCGGCGGCGGAACGTGACATGAGCTGGGCGATACCCGACGGGCGTCAGAGCAAACGCCGCGCCACAGCACGGCAGGGGCCGCTAGGTCAGCGACAGCTGGCGCCCGGCGAGCACTTCCGGCAGCGGCTGTCCTCCGCTCACTGATGCCTCCAGGTCGAGCAGGGTGCGCTTGAGCGCCAGGCCGCCGAGGTAGCCGGTCAACGCGCCGCTGGCCCCGACCGCCCGGTGACAGGGCACGATGATCGGAACCGGGGTTCGCCCCACGGCGGCACCGACCGCGCGGGCGCGGTCCGGTCGCCCGATCGCCCGCGCCAGGTCGCCGTAGGCGCGGGTTTCACCGAGCGGGATAGCCGCCAGCTGCGCCCACACCGACTGCTGAAACGGCGTGCCCCGGAGGTCGAGGTCGAGCTCGAAGCGCCGGCGGCGCCCCGCGAAGTACTCCTCCAGCTGGGCCATCGCGTCGGCCAGGGAATCGGGGTCGTGGCTCGCCTCGTCCATCGGCCCGGCATGGCCGGGGAAGTACAGGCGGGTGAGCCCGCGGGGTCCGCCGACCAGGGTCAGCGCTCCGACGGGGCTCTCGTAGATCGTCCACGTGGTGTTCATGTCAAGAGAACGATCCGCGAGAGGCAAACGTGAGGTCACCGGGCGTCGTGGAAGATCACGCCGAGTGCCGTTCGCTGACCGGAGGTCACGGTCGCCACCCCGTGGCGCATGCCCACACGATGATGTCCGTGACGCCCCGCGTTGGGCCGCTCGGCGGTGGGAAAGATCACGAACGCGCCCGGCTCGGGCGTGAGCACGTGGGCCCGGCTCTGAGCCCGCGGGCGCTGCTCGAGGAGCACGAACTCGCCGCCTTCGAAGTCCCGGCCGCGGCGCCCGAGCACGGTGAGCACCTGGAAGGGGAAGAACACATCGCCGTAGAGGTCCTGGTGAAGGGCGTTCCAGTCGCCGGCGCCGTAGCGCAGGATCAGCGGCGTCGGCCGCGTCTGCCCGGCGGCACGGCAGCGCTCGAGCAGCTCGGCGTGATCGAGCGGAAACGTCGGGTGCTCGCCGCGCAGCAACCCGGCCCAGCGGTTGGCGACCGGGGCGAGGTGGGGATAGAACGAGCTACGCAGAGCCGCGATCGTCTCCGGCAGGGGGTCCTCGAAGTACCGGTAACGCCCGTCGCCGAAGCGGTGGCGCGCCATCTCGATCGTCGAGCGGAAGCGACCGGAGTCAAACAGGCCGGCAAGCTCAGCGCACTCGTCCTCGCCGAGCAAGGCGTCGGTGACCGCGTGACCCTGGCGGTCGAGCTGGTCCTCGAGACGATCCCAGTTGAGGTCGTCGACGCGGCAACGGATGTCAGTGGTGGTGTTGGTCATGCCCGGATAACGAACCGGGGGCGCGATCCGTGAGATCTCAGCCGAGCTCCTGCTCCATCGCGTCGGCCAGCCCGGGATGCGAGTAGGGACCGTGAGCCCGCCCTCCGGTCCGCACAGGCATGGATCGGGTTGGGGCGCACCCGCCGATTCTGCCAGCGGCGGTCGGTCAGGTGAGGCTCAGGGCGGTGGCGACAGGGCCAGCCCGAAGGGACTGCCCTCGGAGTCGCGGCAGACAGCCCACCGCTCGCCGGGGTGGACGACGGTCCCGCCCAGCTCCTGCACCCGGGCCAGCGCCAGCGCAATGTCGGACACGGTGAAGTACGGCAGCGACACGGTGTCCCCCGGGCCGCGGCCGCGGGGATGGACGCCGATCGCGGGGCTCGCGTCCCCAGTCTGCCACCCCTCGCCCTGCTGGGGCGATCGGGCATCGAGTTCGGCCTCCAGGAGGCCGGCCCAGAATCGCCGCGCGCGCTCCGGGTCGTCGGCGGGAAACTCGATCAGCGCCGGCCGAGCCGGCATCACTCGGGCGGGGGCTCGCGCCGGGTGGTCTCCCCGCCCGCCGGCTCGTGCACGGGGGCGCGGTCGTCCATCGGCCCGGCCCGCTCCACGGGCCTTGCCTCGGGGTCGTGGGCGACGAGCGATTCGTTCTCGGTGGCCTGCGTGCGCGTCACCGGCTCGCCCTCGGCGGCCTGCGTGCGCGTCACCGGCTCGCCCTCGGCGGCCTGCGTGCGCGTCACCGGCCCGGCGTTGCTCTCCGGCGCCACGCGTTCGCGTGCGAGCGGCCGGCCGTCGACGACCGGCTCCTCGATCGTGCGGGTACGCCGGGGGACCAGGGTGTTGAACAGCAGGATCACCGCGCACACCGCCCAGCCGAGCTTCGTCCAGTTGTTGGCGGCGGCGAGGCCGAGAACGTTGCCGCTGATCACCGCGATCACGGCCGCCGCGCCGAGCGCCAGCCCGACGATCAGGCTCATCGTCTTGGCCAACAGGTGCTGGGCGGCCCCGAACAGGAGCAGTCCGCCGGCCGCGGCCGTGAACAGGCCGGTCCAACCGTTGACGCCGAAGATGCCGAAGAAGACCTTTCCCTGCACGGGGGCGTCGCCGTTGGGGAAGTTGGAGAACTTGGGGAAACCGTGCTGCTTGTACAGGAAGTACAAGCCCGCGACTTCGAGGATCGTGCCCAGGATGAGCGCCGGCCCACGGGCCAGGCTCACGCCCTTTTCGGTACGGGTCCGGGTGGGGAGTCTGGTGGTTGTCGCCATCGTCACTTGGTTCTACCCGCACCGGCGACACTCACACACGGCGGCTGCGGCGCCCGACGGGTCAGACCCGGCAACGCCCACACCGCCAACAAGCCGGTGGCCAGGTAGATGCCGGCCTGCAGATTGAGGATCGCGCCCAGCCCGAGCGGGCCGGTGAGCACCCCGGCGGCGATCATCCCGACCGCCTGACCGGCGTTGTCGGCCATGCCGAACGCACCGAAGATGCGCCCGTGCTCGGCGCCGTCGCCGGCCTGCTGCAGGAAGCTGATCAGCCCGGTGCTCATCACCACTCCCGGGGCGCCCACGATCGCGAACAGGACGGCGTACACCGCCGGCGCGGTGGTCAGAGCCGGGAGGTTCCACACCAGCAGCGAGATCGCGCCGAAGGCGAGTGCCGCGCCGGCCATCAACCGCGCCGGCGCCCGCTTGCGCGCCATCGTGGCGAGCACCACGCCGGCGCCGATCGCCCCCACCGCCTGCACGCCTCGCAGCAGGCCCGTCTCCCCGGCTCCGCCGTGCAGCCGCCGGGCGACGAACACGATGAACAGCACGAGGAAGATCCCCTGGGCGATGTCGGCGAGGAACGTGAGGGCGAGGGCGCGGCGGATCGACGCGTGGCGCAGGACGGCGAGGAAGCGGATCCGCCCGCCCAAGCGCTCTGCCGGCGCGTCGGGGGGGGTGGGGACCCGCCGCGCCCGTGGGACACGCGCGATCAGCACGGCCGCGATCGCGTAGCTGACGGCATCGGCGACGACGATCGTCCGGAGGTTCCCCGCGGCGAGGAGGAGCCCGCCGAGCGGTCCACCGACGAGCCGGGCGACGCCCTCGTTGAGCGCCACCAGCGAATTGGCCGACAGGAGCTGGTCGCGGTTCACGAGCGTCGGCAACAGCGCGTTCTTGGCAGGATCGAAGAGCGCCGTCAGCGCCGACTGCACGACGATCACCGCGTAGACGATCGGGAGCCCGCTCCGGTCGCCCACGAGCAGCAGCGGCAGCAGCGCCAGGGCCTGAAGGCCACACACGGTCAGCATCACGCGCCGGCGGTCGTGGCCGTCGGCGAGCCGTCCGGCGACCGGTGACAGGATGATCGCCGGAGCCAGTTGCGCCAGGAACGCGAACGAAGTGCCGAGCGCCGAGCCGGTGAGGCGATACACGACGATCGGAAGGGCGATGAAGAGCAGCCAGTCGCCCGCCTCGGAGACCAGGCCGGCCAACCACAACGAGCGAAACGCCGGCTGCCTCAGCGGCGCGGGCGCTTCCACGGTTCCCCGGTGCGCGGAAATGCGAACACGTTGACGTGGACGAGTTCGGCCGACGGCGGCGCGTCACGGCGGTGGGCCGCGATCAGCGGGCGCAGCAGCGCGTCGATCCGGGCGTTGAGATCGGCGAGCTCGGCCGGCGTGACGTGCACGGTGTAACTCGACGTGTTGTCGGCCTCGCGCCAGGCGCCGGACACCTGGTCGCGGTTGGCCAGGTAGTCGCGCAGCAGTCCCTGCTCCAGCGCCAGCGAGGCCGACAGGACGGCCGCGTTGCTGCGCCCCTGATCCGTGTCCGGGTCGACGTTGGGGTCGATCGCGAAGCCGGTGATCGTGGCGCGCCACGGACGCTGGCGGCGGTCGTCGGAGTGGACCGGCTCGACGAGGCCGTGCCGAGACAGCGCGCGCAGGTGATAGCTGCAGTTCGACGGCGTGTCCCCGACCGCCCGCGCGCAGGTCGAGGCCGTTGCCGGACCGGTCGCCATCAGGTAGGTGAGCAGGTCGAGACGCACCGGATGGGCGAGCGCCTGCAGGACCGCGGGGGCGGTGAGCAGCGGCCGCCGCTCATGATGGTCTGAAAGCATCTTTCAGACTGTATCAGTGATCTGAAACGTTCTTTCAGTTGGTGCGGAACCGATCGAGAGCCTGGCGGCGCGCCTCGGCGTGGTCGACGATCGGTTCCGGGTAGTCGCGTCCGATCACGCAGCCGGATCGCTCCTGGATGTCGCCGGGCATCGTCCATGGTTCGGCCAGGTAGGTGTCTGGCACGCCCGCCAGCTCGGGGACATACTCGCGGACGTAGGCGCCGTCGGGATCGAAGCGCTCCTGCTGGCGAGCCGGGTTGAAGATCCGCTGGAAGGCGGGCGCCGGATCGACGCCGACAGAGGCGATCCACTGCCAGTTGCCGTTGTTGGACGCCTGGTCGCCGTCGAGTAGGAGACGCATGAACCAGCGCTCGCCCCAGCGCCAGTCGATCCCCAGGTCCTTGGTGAGAAACGAGCCGACGACCAGCCGTGCGCGGTTGTGGATCCACCCCTCGCGGCGCAGCTGGCGCATGCCGGCGTCGACCGTCGGATACCCGGTCCGCCCCTCGCACCACGCCTCGAAACGCCGCTCCGCTCGGCTCCAGCGCATCCCGCGGTAGCGCTCCTGGAACTCGGACTTCGCGTTGGCAGGAAAGTGACCCAGCACGTGGGCGTAGAAGTCGCGCCAGCATACCTGCCGTCGGAACGCCTCCGCGCCCGGTCCCCCGCCCAGGCGCTCCTCGATCTCGCGCGGCGAGATGGCGCCGAAGTGCAGGTAGGGCGATAGCCGGGAGACCGACGTCCCGGTGAGCACGTTACGTCCCGCGTCGTAGTCGTCGACCGGCCCGGCGAGAAAGCGGCGCAGCGCCTCACGGGCGGCCGCCTCCCCTCCCGGCATCGGATCGCTCAGTTCCTGCTGCAGGCCGAGCGACGCCAGCGTCGGGAGCGTGCCGCCGGCCGTCCCCGTTCCCGGTGCGGGCAGGGAGCGGGGTGCGCCCAGGAGCGCACGGCGGGGCTGTGTGAGCCAGTTCTTGTAGAACGGCGTGAACACCGTGTAGGGGTCGCCCGCGCGCGTGCGGATCGGTTCCAATCCGTCGACCGCGAACAGGCCCGGATGGGCAATCACCTTCACCTGGCGCTCCTCCAGCGCGCGTTTGACCTGCTGCTGGCGCCGGCGGGCGAACGGCCCGACGTCGGTGCTGAAGTGCAGCGAGGTCGCGTGCACGTCGTGGGCCAGCGTGGCCAGCTCGTCGGCCGGATTGCCGTGGCGGACGAACAGCCGGCTGCCGCGAGCGCGCAGGCCCTCGTCGAGCTCACGCAGGCACTCGAGCATGAACTGTGTGCGCGGGCCGGACGCGTGGCGACCGCCGAGCAGGCCGTCGTCGAAACAGAAGACGCAGACCAGCCGCTCGGCGCCGTCGCAAGCAGCGTGCAGCGCCGGGTGATCATGCAGGCGCAGGTCGCGCCGGAACCACATGAGCGCGGTGCTCATCCCAGCAGGCGGGGGACTGCCTCGTGGCGGTAGGTGAAGATCCGCTCCAGGTCCCGGCGGACGAACAGCGAATGGGCGACGTCGCCGAGCACCCCGAACGGCATCGCGTAATCGACATCGTCGCGCACGATGGTCCCCTCCCCCGCAGCGGCGAACGTGTGACGGTGGTGCCAGAGCCCGTAGGGCCCGCGCAGCTGGCGATCCACGAAGCTGCTTTTTGGCGTCCAGTCCTCGATGCGCGAGGTCCAGCGCACCGGGACACCGTGGACGCGCAGCCGGTAGTCGATCAGCGCCCCCACCCGCATCTCGATCGGATCGGGCGTCAGGACGGTGAAGCTCAGCCACGGCGGCGTGATCCGCTCCAGGTTGTGCGCCTCGGCGAAGAAGTGAAAGACGTCCGCCAGGGGCCGGTCGACGTATTGCTCGCGCTGCAGCCGATGGACGTTCACGACAGGACGTCGGCGAGCGCGGCCTCGATCTCGGTGTGGCGAAATCCGTATCCGAGCTCGTTGAGCCGCGCCGGCAGCGCCCGCTGACCGCCGGTGACGATCTCGCCCATCTCGCCGTAGAGCAGCTTCACCGCGATGCCGGGGACGGGCAGCACGGCCGGACGACCGAGCACATGGCCCAGCGCGCGCGAGAGTTCGGCGTTGGTCACCGGATCGGGCGCGCTGAGGTTCACGGGGCCGGTGGCGGCGGGGTCGTCGAGGCAGCAGATCATGCCCCCGACGACGTCGTCGAGGTGAATCCAGGGGACGTACTGCTTACCGCCGGCCACCGGGCCGCCCACGCCGAGCTTGAAGAACGGCAGCATCTTGGCCAGCGCCCCGCCGCTCGGGGAGAGAACGACGCCGGTGCGGGTGCACACGACCCGGGTCCCGGCGGGCGCCCCCACCGCTGCACGCTCCCAGGCGACGACGATCTCGGCCAGGAAGTCGTGGCCCGCCGAGGCGTGCTCGTCGAGCGGCGCGTCCCCGCGGGGCCCGTAGTAGCCGACGGCCGACTGCGACACCAGCACCTCGGGACGCTCATCCGCCGGGAGGCCGGCCAGACCCTGGACGAGCTGCTGGGTGCTCTTGACCCGCGAGTCTCTGACCCGCTGCTTGGCATCGTCGGTCCACCGTTGAGCGATCGGCTCGCCGAGCAGGTGGACCACCCCATCGGCGCCGCGCAACGCCTCCCTGGGCGGCGGCTCGCCGATCGGGTCCGCCCACCCGTGGACCTCCGCGCCGTCGCCGAGCACGCGCTGACCGCGGTCGGGATCGCGCGAGAGCGCGACCACCTCGTCGCCGCGGGCACGCAGTGCATCGGCCAGCGCCACGCCGATCGTCCCGGTCGCTCCCGTGATCACAACCCGCATCCCGTCACCCCTTGTCTCGTTGCCTGCATCGCTTTCTCGAACTTTCTGTTTTGAAAACCTTAACACGCTGTATCGTTACCCCATCGCCACGGCAGCAAACCCCGAGCTGAGCACCGCACAGCTGGCGGCACGCACCGGCGTGCCCGCCGGAACACTGCGCATGTGGGAGAGCCGCTACGGCTTCCCCGCCCCCGCCCGCCTGCCCGGCGGTCACCGCCGTTACTCCGAGCAGGACGTGGGCGCCGTGACCGAAGTGGTCAGCCTGCGCGAGCAGGGCCTCTCGCTGACCGCCGCGATCGAGCGGACCCGCAGGCAGGAGCGCGCGCCAGTCGCCTCGGTGTTCGCCGGCCTGCGCCGGCGCCGGCCGGACGTGGCGCCGGCGATCCTCTCCAAACGCGTCGTCCTCGCGATCACCCGCGCGATCGAGGACGAGTACTGCGCCCATGCGGCGCACGGGACGCTGATCGCCTCCTTCCAGCGCGAGCGCTTCTACCGCCAGGCCGAGCGTCGCTGGGCTGAGCTGGCCCGCACGGCGTCGGCCGCCGTCGTACTCGCCGACTTCGCGGAGCTCGCCGAGCCGCCCGGCGCTCCGGCCGAGGTCCCGATCGACCTCACCGATCCGCTCGCGCGCGAGTGGACGCTGATCGTCGACGCCCCCGGGACTCGCGCCTGCCTGGCGGCCTGGGAGCAGACCAGCGAGACCGAGCTGCCCGATGCCGAGCGCCGCTTCGAAGTCCTGTGGTCCTTCGAGCCCGAGGTCGTGCGCGCCGCCGGCGAGGTGGCTACCGAGCTGCTCTGGCGGCTGGCGCCTGCGGTGGCGCGGCGGATGCCCGAGAGCAACCCGGATGCCGTCATCCACGGCGGGGAGCTGGAGTTCGCCACCGCGCTGTCGCAGCGCATGATCGGCTACCTGGGCCGGCTCATCGACGAGCGCATCACGCCGGCGGCGGGCTGGCCGCCGTCCTCCGGCAGGCCGTCAGGGTGAGCAGCGCCACGGCGGTGGCGACGCCGAGGACGAGCGCCAGGCTGGTCTTCTGCAGCAGCGCCCCGGCGAGCGCGCCCGCGAGCATCGATGCCACGGCGGCCACCCGCCGCGTCGTGCCCGTACTGCGACTGCGGCTGCGAAGCGCGGGGAGCTCGGCGGCCAGCGCCGTGAGGGTCATCGTCAGCACGGTCGTGGTGAGGTCCGGAACGCCCAGGGACCGCACGGCGGCGTTGCGCGCCCCCATGCCCATCGCCAGCAGCGCGATCACGGCGTCGCCGGAGAACGCGCCGGCGCGGACACTTCCCGCGGCGGCGACGACGGTGGCCACCAGGAGCATGCCCGCCTCGAGCGTCAACGCCGCCGGCAGGGCGCCCGTCTCGCCGCCGGCGGCGCGCGGGCCCAGCCGGACGCCGAGCCAGGCGCCGAGCAGGAAGGCCGCCAACGAGACGATCGGCGCGACCACCGGCAGTCCCCCGGCGCCGCCGATGCCGAAGCCGAGCAGCACCACGTTGCCGGTCATGTTGGCCGCGAAGACGTGGCCGAGTCGCAGGTAGCTGGCCGCGTCGACCAGCCCGGTGCTGAAGGTCAGCGCCAGCAGGACCCGGATCAGGGGATGGCGCAGCGATCCGCGTGGCGGGCGAGGGCTCGGACCATCGTCGGGCGGGCGCCGCTGCTCCCGGCTCGTGCCGGACTCCCGTGGCGGGTCGGGTGTGAGCGCTAACAACTCGTGGATTGAAACGCGCAGACGATGGGTATTAGGCGCCGAGGTGTCGCGCCGATCGTGCCGGCCGGAGCGGCGGCGCCGCCAGAGGAGAGAGAGCGGCGCCCACATGACCGCCGCCGAAACGAAAGGAAGTTGCGCATGCACAGTGCGACATCAGCACCGCGACGGGGACGCCCGCTTGGGCGCCGCCTCGCAATCCCGATGGTCCTCGCCCTCGCGGCGATGGCCGTCCTCGGCGCCAGCGCGCTTGCCCAGGGCAGGCAGGCCCACGCGGCGGCGCTCAAGATCACCTCACGCCCGTGGGGAACCGTGGGAGGCAAGCCGGTCAGGCTATACACGCTGTCGAATGGGTCGATGAAGGTCAAGATCACCAACTTCGGCGGGATCGTGCAGTCGATCGACGTGCCGGGCAAGCACGGCAAGGTGGCCGACGTCGCCCTCGGCTTCAAGAACCTCAAGGGCTATGAGGCCAATGACGCCACCAAGCAGCCGGCCGGCGGTTCGGGCACAACCTATTTCGGCGCCACCATTGGACGTTTCGGCAACCGCATCGCCAACGGCAAGTTCACCCTCAACGGCACGACCTACCACCTGCCGGTCAACAACGGCCCGAACACGCTGCACGGCGGGACCAACGCCTGGAACAAGCAGGTGTGGACGCCGAAGACGAGCCTCACGCGCTCCGGCGCCTCGCTGGCGCTGACCTACACCAGCCCCGACGGCCAGGACGGCTTCCCGGGGACCGTCGTCGCCAGGGTCACGTTCACGCTGGGCGCCAAGAACGCGCTCACGATTCACTACGACGCAACGACCGACAAGCCGACGGTCATCAACTTGACCAACCACACGTATTTCAACCTCGGCGGCGAGGCGTCGGGCACGGTCTACAACCAGAGCCTGAAGATCAACGCGGCCAAGTACACGCCGACCGACGACACGCAGATCCCGACGGGCAAGATCGTGCCGGTGGCCGGGACCCCGATGGACTTCCGCACGCTGAAGCCGATCGGCCGTGATATCAACGCCAACTTCCACCAGCTGCTGCTCGCCCACGGCTATGACCACAACTGGGTGCTCAACGGCGCCAGCGGTGGCGCTCCGCGGCTCGCCGCCAAGGCGGTGGATCCGGCAAGCGGCCGCGTGCTGACTGCGACCACGACCGAGCCGGGCGTGCAGGTCTACACCAGCAACTTCATGGTCGGAGACCTGGTCGGCACGTCGGGACACGCCTACCGGCAGGGCGATGGGTTCACGCTGGAGACCCAGCACTTCCCCAACTCGCCCAACCAGCCGAACTTCCCGACCACGACCCTGAACCCGGGCAAGCCGTACAGCTCAACGACGGTGTTCGCGTTCGCGGTCAAGAAGTAACGCTGTCGCAACCCTCGCTCCAGGCCGTGGTCCGGGTCAGCGACCCGGGCCACGGTCGGGGGCGGCCTCGCCGGACCGGGCCACCGCCTGCGCCGTCGCAGCCGCCGTGTCCCCCGCCGCGCCCGCTGCCGTCGAGGACCGGAGCTCGGCGAACGACTCCAGCGCGCACAGGCCGACAATCAGCACGGTGACACCGGCACCGACCGTCCACGCGGGCGCGCTGTTCAGGACGGCGAACAGCACGAGCAGCGCCCCCGCGACGCCCAGGCGTCCGCGGCTGAGCTCGTCCAGCATCCGCAGGCGGAACGCCGAGACCCCGACGAGATACACGGCCACCCCGCCGCAGAAGGCCAGCCGGCCGGGCGCCGGCATCGGGGATGCCAGCGAATTGTGGACGACCATCCTGATCCCGCCGGCGTAGATGATCACCCCGGCGACGATCAGCAGGTGCAGATAGCTGTAGGAGTCGGCAGCCGCGAGCACCGGGTCGCCGTGGCCACGCAGCCGCTCCCGGGCGGCCCCGGCGACACTGTCGAAATACGTCCACCACATCGCGAGGGCGATGAGGAGCCCGAGCGTGGCGGTCGCCACCAGCGCGACGCTCAGCTGATGCTTGGTGTCGGCCACACCCACGCCGACCGAGACGATCGACTCGCCCAGGCAGATGATGACGAAGTCGCCGTAGCGGTCGGCGAAGTGCGCGACCGCGACCCGCTGCAGGCCGCGCAGGCGCTCGCGGGTCAGCCACGCCGGACCGGCGTAGTCGATCGCCAGGGCGGCCGCCCACAGCGCATCGCGCGGCCCGCCGCCGATGAGCGCGCCGACGATCAGCAGGATCATGCCGATCCCGGTCGTGGCCCCGAACCCGAGGATCGCGCGCAGACCGGCGCGGCCGGCCCGCGCGGCGTCGACGTAGAGCTTCATGTGCACGACGCGCACCAGCACGTAGGCGGCGGTGAACAGGATGGCCTCCTGACCGAAGGCCCGCGGCAGCGCCAGCCCGGCGATGAAGATGAGGACAGTGGCCAGCAGCAGGTAGCCGCGCAGCAACCGTGAGTCGGCCTCCAGCGCGTTCGACGCCCACACGAACGCCGACCACGCCCACCAGATCAGCGCGAGCACGAGCATCGACTGCGCGAAGCGCCCCCACGACGGCGACGCCGCCAGCAACGTCGTCACCTGGGTGACCGCGAACACGAACACGAGGTCCCACAGCAGCTCCACCGAACTGGTCTCGCGCTCCGGCGCCTGGACCGGCACGGGCGGCGGCGACGCGCTCATGAGGGAAGTATCGCCCCGCATCAGGCGCGCGCCTGCTTGGATACCGCCCCGATCAAGATCCCACGGCATCCGAGGAGAGGCATGGCACAGCGCGCGGCAATCGTGACCGGAGGTTCAAGCGGGATCGGACTGGAGATCGCCCGCATGCTGCTCGAGGAGGGCTACGGCGTGACCGTCGCCGCCCGGCGGCCGGACAAGCTCGAGCAGGCGGTCGCCGACTTGTCAGGCGAGGACCGGGAGATCGCCTCGGTGGCCGGCAGCATGGCCGACGAGGCGCTCATCGCCGAGGTGGTGGCCACCCACCGGGAGCGCTTCGGCCGCCTCGACGTGCTCGTCAACAACGCCGGCGTCGGGATCGGCGCGCCGGTTGCCGAGATCGAGACCAGACGGCTGGACATGCAGCTCGACGTCAACCTGCGAGCGATCGTCCTCTTCTACCGCGAGTCGGTCGAGATGCTGCGCGCGGCGGCCGCCCAGCACCGGTCCGCGCTCGTCGTCAACACGGCGTCGATCTCCGGCAAGTCCGGCGAGGCGTGGCTGTCGGTCTACTCGGCGACGAAGGCCGGCGTGATCGGGTTCACCGAGGCGATGAACAAGGAACTGAGCCAGGAGGGCATCAAGTCGTGCGCCCTCTGTCCGGCGTTCGTCGACACCCCGATGACTGACTTCATCAAGGAGAGCGTGTCCGCCCAGGACATGATCCGGCCCCAGGACATCGCCGAGGCCGTGCGGATGCTCCTGCGCGTCTCCCCCGCCTGCGTGATTCCCGAGATCGTCTTCCAGCGCCCGGGCGCGGCCGCCTGAGCGACGAAAGGGAATGTTGCCGATGAAGCTCGGAGTGATGGTCGGATACTGGGGCCTGGGGATGGGGCCCCAGGAGCAGCTCGACGTCGTCCAGGAGGCTGAGCGGCTCGGCTTTGACTCGGCCTGGGCCGCCGAGGCGTATGGCTCGGACGCGGCCACCGTCCTCGCCTGGCTGGCCGCCGGCACGACCACGATCAAGCTCGGCTCGGCAATCTTCCAGATGCCCGGCCGCTCCCCGGCGATGACCGCGATGACGGCCGCCACGATCGACGAGCTCTCCGGCGGGCGGATGCTGCTCGGCATCGGCTCCTCGGGGCCCCAGGTCGCCGAGGGCTGGCACGGCCAGCGCTTCGGCCGCCAGCTCCAGCGCACGCGCGAGTACGTGGCCGTCGTGCGCAAGGCGCTGTCGCGGGAGCGCCTGGAGTTCAAGGGCGAGACGCTCGAGCTGCCGCTCCCCGACGGCCCCGGCAAGGCGCTCAAGCTGATGATCGCCCCCCGGCAGGAGCGCATGCCGATCTACCTGGCCGCCATCGGCCCGAACAACACCGCGCTGGCGGGCGAGATCGCCGACGGGTGGATCCCCACTTCTTCTCGCCCGAGTACGTCGCCGACTTCCGCGAGCTGCTGCAGAAGGGCGCCGACCGCGCCGGACGCTCGCTGGAGGGCTTCGACATCGCGCCGACCGTCCAGACCTACGTCTCGGACGACCACACGGCGGCCCGCAACCTGATGCGCCCGCTGCTGGCGCTGTACATCGGCGGGATGGGGTCGCGCAGGCAGAACTTCTACAACGCCCTGGTGCAGCGTTACGGCTTCGAGGACGCCGCCCACGAGGTGCAGGACCTCTACCTGGCGGGCAAGAAGAGCGAAGCCGGCGAGGCCCTGCCCGATGAGCTGATCGACATGGTCTGCCTGTGCGGACCCCCGGACGTCGTGCGCGAGCGGCTCGGCGCCTATCGCGACGCCGGTGTCGGCACGCTGATGGTGAGCCCGATGGCGTCCGACCGCCGGGAACGCATCGAGCAGCTGCGCGCGGTGGCCGAGCTGGCGGCTTGAGTACCGCGAGCCCGCTGCGCGTCTTCCTGGGGGCGTTCGGCCAGCCCGGGCACGCCTTCCCGATGCTGGCCCTCGGCGCCGAACTGGCCGCCCGCGGTCACGAGGTGACCTACGAGACGTGGTCGCGCTGGCGCGAGGCGGTGCAGGCCCGCGGAATGCGCTTTGTGGCGGCGCCCGAGTTCCCGGTGTTCCCCACCCGCGAGCGGCCGCTGCAGCCGTATGAGGCCGTGGTGGCGGCGGTCGCCCACACGCGCCCCGCGGTCGCGCAGGCCCGCCCCGACGTCGTCGTGCACGACATCCTCACACTGGCGCCGGCGCTCTGCGCCGAGCTGGAGTCGGTGCCCCGGGCGACGCTCATCCCCCACGTCTATCCGGTGGGTGCGCCGGGGCTGCCGCCGTATGCATTCGGCGCGCGGCGGCCGCGCACGCGGCTGGGCGCGACGCTGTGGCGCGGCTTTGACCGGCCCGTGCGGGCGGGCCTCGAGCGTGGGCGCGCTCAGCTCAACGACACCCGGCGCCAGGTGGGCCTCGGCCCCGTGACCCGCCTGCACGGCGGCCTGAGCCTGCAGCTGTGCCTGGTGGGGACGCTGCCCCAGCTCGAGTACCCGCGCGACTGGCCCGATCACGTGCATGTCGTCGGCCCCCTGATGTGGGAGCCGCCGTTCCATGCGGTGCAGCCGCCGGCCGGTGACGAGCCGCTCGTGCTGATCGCCCCCTCCACCGCCCAGGACCCCACCCACCGGCTGCTGCGGGCGGCGCTCGCCGGACTGGAGGGCGAGCCGGTGCGGGTCCTCGCCACGACCAATCGCCGGCCGCTGCCCGGGCCCGCGCGCGTGCCCGCCAACGCCCGGCTGGTGGAGTGGCTCTCCTACGCGCAGACGATGCGCGACTGCGACCTCGTCGTCTGCCACGCCGGTCACGGCACACTCGTGCGCGCGCTCGCCTCCGCCTGCCGCGTGCTCGCCGTGCCCCACGTCGGCGACATGGCCGAGAACGCCGCCCGCGTCGACTGGTCCGGGGCGGGTGTACGCCTGCCGTGGCCGCTGCTCTCGCCCCGAACCCTGCGCCTGGCGGTGCGCCGCGCCTTGGGCGAGGACGGGCTCGGCGCGCGGGCGGCCCAGCTGGGCGCCTGGGCGGCGGCCCACCCGGGCGCGCAGCGGGCCGCCGATCTCGTCGAGCAGCTGGCCAGGCGCGGCGGGAACTGATCGGCCGGCTCGTCGTGCGAGGCGCGTCAGGCGCGGCGCATCAGGCGGCGACGGGCGGGTTCATCAGTAGCTCCGGGGGTGGGACTCGAACCCACAACCTAACGGTTAACAGCCGTTCGCTCTGCCTGATTGAGCTACCCCGGATTACGGTGTAATGATCTATCAACTTCTAGTGCGGAGAATGGCCCGCTACGAACCTCCCGGGATCGTATCGGGTAGGACGACGAACCCGTCCTCGACCTCGGCATGGCAGTTGGAACACAAGAGAACGCATTTTCGCGCCTCCGCGCGCAGCGCCTGGAGCGACAGCGTGACGCCCTTTTGACTGAGGGCAAAGCCCTTCTGGGCGGGGTCGACGTGATGGAATCCAGCGCCCGTGGTTGCCGGTCATAGCCGCAAATGATGCATCTGCCCCCAGCCTCCTCGATGAGCAGAGCCTTCAAACGACGGCGATGTTGCGCCACCGACTCAGACCGGCAGCGGCCGCAACGGTAATAGCCGCTTCCCTCACGGACGAAGCCGGTTTCGCCATGTAGCCGGCACGTCATAGTGAGGCGGTTCGCCGGAGTCACCGACAACGCCTCTGCGTCCTGGAGAACCTGGCGGCGTTGTTTACGGCGATGTGTTTGCAGCGTCTGCAGGTCGTATTTCTTGAGCCAGTGGCGAATGGTCGCCTTGCTGCGGTCCAACTCGACGGCGAGCTCGGTGATGCTCATGCCCTGTTTGACCAGCGCCTCCAGCTGGCTTCGCTCGATCCCTCCCTTGGCCACAGTGGCGCTCACGGTTGACGGCCTGCAGCCCGTACTTGGCCATCCAATAGGAGACCGTCGACGGGTGCTTGCCAAAGCGCCGCGCAATGTTCTCCAGGCTGAGGCCGCGGGCCAGAAGCGATGCGAGCGATTCCTTGTCCATATCCCAGCTCCCCTTCAATCGTGTACGAACATATGTTCCCACCGCGGTCGGACGGAAAAGTGCTGCTCAGCGGCGATTTTCGGAGGCGCTCGCAGGCCGCTGGTTAGCGGACGGCGCTCCCGGGTACCGAGCGAGTCGCATGCTTGAGCTCGAGGAGCTCCATCGCCGGTTCGGCGACGTCGTCGCGCTCGACGGGATGACGTTCACCGTGGAGGCGGGCAAGGTCGTCGGCTTCCTCGGTCCCAACGGCGCGGGCAAGACCACCGCGATGCGCGCCGTGCTCGGGGTGACCGCGCTGGACTCGGGCACGATCCGGTTCGACGGCCGGGAGGTCGACGCGCAGGCGCGGCGGCGCTTCGGCTACATGCCCGAGGAGCGGGGGCTGTATCCCGGGATGCAGGTGCTCGACCAGCTGGAGTACCTCGGCCGCCTGCACGGGATGGACGCGGCGGCGGCTCAGCGGTCGGCTCGCAGCCAATGTGAGCGCCTCGGGCTGGCCGAGCGCGTCGACTCCAAGGTGGAGGAGCTCTCGCTCGGCAACCAGCAGCGCGTGCAGCTGGCGGCGGCACTCGTCCACGAGCCCGACCTGCTCGTCCTCGACGAGCCGTTCTCGGGCCTTGACCCGGTCGGCATCGACGACCTCAGCGCCGTGCTCGCCGAGCGCGCCCGCGGCGGCGCCACCGTGCTCTTCTCCAGCCACCAGCTCGACCTCGTCGAGCACCTGTGCGAGGCGGTGGCGATCGTCGACCGGGGCCGCCTGGTGGCCGCCGGCGCCGTCGAGGAGCTCACCCGCGGCGGGCGCCCGCGGCTGGCGGTCCGGGTCGCCGGCGATCCGGACGGCCGCTGGGCGTCGGCGCTGCCGCCCGGCGCCCGCGTGCAGTCCGTCGAGCACGGCACGGTGACGATCGCGCTCGATGACGGCGTCGCCGCCGACGCCGTGCTCGACGCCGCGCGGGCGGCCGGATCGGTCGAGCACTTCGCCTTCGAGCGCCGCCGCCTGTCCGAGGTGTTCCGCGAGGCGGTTCGCCGCCCGGAGGCTCGCGCACGTGAGCCGCGCGCTGGTGGACGCTGACCCTGCTCGTCGCCCGGCGGGAACTGCGCGAGCGCGTCAACGCCCGCTCGTTTCGGATCTCGACGCTCGTCCTGGTGATCGGCGTGGCCTGCGCGGTCGGGATCCCGGCGCTCGTCTCCGGCGGCGGCGGTGCCGAGCAAGGTCGGGATCGTCGGCGGCGACCAGGCGGCGCTGGCGGCCACCGTCCGTCAGGCCGGCGTCGGTGCTCGGCGAGAAGGTCGAGGCGAGTGCCGTTCGCCAGCCAGGCGGCCGGGGAGGCGCAGCTGCGCGCGGGCAAGCTCGACGCGCTCTACGTCGGCCGGCCGCGCGGTGCTGATCAAGCAGGAGCCCGCCCAGGGGGCGAGCGACACCAAGGCCAAGTCTCGCCGGAGCGATCGCCCAGCTGGCGCGCGCGCGCCCTCGCGCCGGCGGCGGCGAGCACCTCCAGGCCGCTGCCCGTCCGCGGCCTCAAACGCGCCCCGACGTCGCTGTCGACCCGCCTGACCGGGATGGCGGTCGTCGTCCTCATCTACCTGCTGATCTTCATCTACGGCCAGCGGATCACCAGCGGCGTCGTCGAGGAGAAGTCCAGCCGGGTGGTCGAGGTGCTGCTGGCCAGCGTTCGCCCGGCGCAGCTGCTGACCGGCAAGGTGATCGGCATGGGCGCCACCGCGTTCGGCCAGGTGGCGGCGCTGGTGGCGACGTTCCTGATCGTCGGCGGCGGCGACCGGATCGGACCTGCTGCACGGGGCGGCGATCGGCGTCGTGCTCGTCGGCGCGCTGTGGATGGTGCTCGGCTACGCCCTTCACTGCACCGCGTTCGCCGCCGCCGGCTCGCTGATCACGCGCGAGTCCGATGCCGCCAACGTCACCTTCCCGGTCGCGCTGCCGCTGCTGTTCGCCTACGCGCTGTCGTTCGGGATCATCTTCGGCGGCTCGAGCAACGGCCTGTTCGAGGTCCTCGCCTACATCCCGCCCACCGCGCCGATCGCCTCCACGACCCTGTACGCGATCGGCAGCATCGGGCTCGGCCAGGTGGCGGTCTCGGCCGTCATCTGCGTGCTCACCACGGTGGCCACCGCCCGGCTGGCGGCGAGGTCTACGAGCGCTCGATCCTGCGCACCGGCGCCCGCGTCCGCCTGCGCGAGGCGCTGCGCGCCGAGCGCTGACCGTCGCGGCCCGGCGCGGACGGTCTCGCTACAGCGTCTTCTCCAGCCGGGCGACGACCGCCTGCATCTCCTCACGCAGCCGCTCGCGCTCAGCCGCCAGTGCGCTGATGCCCGTGCCGTCGGCGCGGGCGCGGTTGATCGCGCGTTCGAGGCGACCGAGCTCGAGCACGAGGCGGGTGTGCTCCAGGCGCTCGGCGCTCGGGTCGGGCACCCGGCCCGCCTGGGCGACGATGTCGGCGACGGTGCGCGCCAGCGCCTCGTCGCCGGCCGGCAGGTCGGCCAGCGGCGTGCGCAGCCGGCCCCGCAGCTGGCGCGCGGCTGACGCGCATCGCGGTGCTCGTCAACAGCTCGTCGATGTCGATCGCGGGCCAGCGCGGCCGCGCCTGGCTCGGGCACCGCCACGCACTGCGCCAGAAACAGCCGCTCCTGGCGCACGGTCTGGCTGATCGGCGCCGGAGCGGGGTTCGGAGGCGAGCCGTTGCGTGCCGAGCCGTTCGGGGCGGCCCGATCGGCGGGCCGGCGGCCTGACCGAGCCGCCGGCTGGCGCGATCAGCAGTGAGGTCAGCTGGCGTCGGAGAGCTCCAGGCGCCCGGCGATGCGGCGCATGAGCTCGTCGCGCAGGAGGCTGGGCCCGAGCTCGGCGACGACCGGGCGCAGCTCCGCCAGAGCCTTGTCGCGGCCCTCGGCGCTGCCGGTGTCGGCGCGCTCGAGGATCCGGTCGACGTTGAAGGAGACGAACGGCGACCGAGCGCGTGCACGCGGGCGCGGCAGCGCCTGCGCCCCCTCGGCGGCGACGATGTCGGCGGGATCGGAGCCCTCGGGCAGGGCCACCACCCGCAGCTCGACCTTCCCCGGCCGCCAGCCGGGCGGCGCGCAGCATCGCGTCCTGGCCCGCGCGGTCGGCGTCGAGGCACAGCTCGAGCACGTTGACGACGCCGCTGCAGCTCGCCGATCTGCTCCTCGGTCAGCGAGGTGCCCATGATCCCCACGGCGTTGCGGATCCCCGCCTGGTGCAGCGCCAGCACGTCGGTGTAGCCCTCGACGAGCAGCATCCGCCCCGCCTTGGCGGCGTGGCCGCGGGCCAGGTCGATGCCGAACAGCACCTCGCGCTTGTGGTAGAGCTCGCCGTCGGAGGTGTTGACGTACTTGGCGCCACCCATCGGGGACCGCTCCTCGCTCATCCGCCGGGCCCCGAAGCCGCGCACCCGGCCGCGGGCGTCGGCGGCGGGGAACATGATCCGCGCGCGGAACCGGTCATAGACGCTGCCCGGCCGCGACTTGGAGCGCTGGACCAGTCCGGCCGCCAGCAGCTCCTCCTCGGTGAAGCCGGCGCGGCGCGATCCCATGAGGATCCGATCCCAGGCGCTGGGCGCATAGCCGACCCGGAACTCGCGCAGCGTCTCCTCGGTCAGGCCGCGTCCGAGCAGGTAGGCGCGGGCGTCGGCGGCCTCGCGCGCCTCCCACAGGTACCGCGAGTAGTAGGCCGCCGTGCGGCTCATCAGCGAGTGCAGCCGCTCGCGGCGCTGCCGGCGGGCGGCGGCGGCGGGATCCTCGGCCTCGGTCTCCAGCTGCACGCCGAAGCGGTCGGCCAGCGACTCCATCGCCGCCTTGAAGTCCAGTCCCTCGGTCTCCATCACGAACGTGAACGGATCGCCCGAGGACTGGCAGCCGAAGCAGTGGTAGTGCTTCTCGTCGGGCCGGACGTGGAAGGAGCCGCTGCGCTCGTCGTGAAACGGGCACAGCCCGAAGTAGCTGTTGACGCCGGCGCGGCGCAGCTCGGTCCGCGACGAGACGAGCGCGATCATGTCGACCGCGTCGAGCACGCGGTCGCGGGAGTCGGCGGTGTAGCGGCTCACGGCGCGAAGGCGACCGGCACGTTGAGCTGCTCGAACGCGCGGATGCAGAAGCGGTCGGTCATCCCGGCCAGGTAGTCGGTGACCCGGATCGGGCAGCGGTCCGGCGGGGATCGAGGCCGGGATCTCCTCGGGATGGGCGCAGTAGTGGTCGAACAGCGAGCCGATCACGATCGCGATCTTGGCGTGCTCGCGGGTGGCCACGGGGCCGAGGTAGACGTGGTCGAACATGAAGTCGCGCAGCGCCGACATGGCCGAGCCGACCTCCGGACCCTGCACGATGTCCCCGGCCGCCGCCGACTGCTCGACGAGGTCGTGGACGAGTGTGTCGATCCGCCGCTGACCGGTCTCGCCGAGCACCGCGAGCGGCCCGGCCGGCAGGTCCGCGGCGGCCAGCACGCCGGCGCGCACGGCGTCGTCGATGTCGTGGTTGATGTAGGCGACGCGGTCGACGAGGCGCACGATCTTGCCCTCGAGTGTCGCCGGCTCCTTGGAGCGCCCGGAGTGGCTGACGATCCCGTCGCGCACGGGCTCGCAGAGATTGAGGCCGCGCCCGTCGCGCTCGAGCTCCTCGACGACGCGCAGCGACTGCTCGTAATGGCGGAAGCGTCCGCCGAAGCGCTCCTTCAGGCAGCGATCGAGCGCCTCCTCGCCGACGTGGCCGAACGGCGGATGGCCGAGGTCGTGACCGAGCCCGATCGCCTCGGTCAGGTCCTCGTTGAGCGCCAGCGCGCGCGCGACCGTGCGCGAGACCTGCGTGACCTCCAGCGTGTGGGTCAGCCGGGTGCGGTAGTGATCGCCGCTCGGCGCCACGAACACCTGGGTCTTGTGCTTGAGGCGGCGAAACGCCTTGCAGTGCACGATCCGGTCACGGTCGCGCTGAAACGGCGTGCGCAGCCCGCAGTCGTTCTCGGCGGCCGCCCGCACCGCCGGATAGGAGCGTGTCGCCAGCGGCGAGAGGTCGAGCTCCTCGCGCGCCTGGACGCGAGCGACGAACCCGTCGGCGACGGGTCCGCCGGGATGCTCGTATCCGGTCGAGACGGTCATCGTTCGATTCTGACAGCGACCAGCGCCGACAGCCGGGATTTGTCACGAAGCCGTCACGATCCGCGCCCGCGCAGCGGCTCCGGTGCGCCGGTCAGGCGGCCAGCAGCGGGCGCAGACGGACCTGGGCGTGGTGTTCGGCGGTCTCCCCGATCGCTCGCTCCACCTGGCGCAGCACGCGTTCGGAGCCGTCGGGCGCCTCGGCCAGCGGCGAGCCCAACGCGTCGACGAGGAACCGGTAGGCGTCCTCGTCCAGCGGGAAGGCCGCCGCCTCGCAGGCGCTGCAGACGACGCCGCCGGCAGCGCCCGAGAAGCCCTGCAGGTGCTCGGTCTCGCCGCACACCGCGCACGCCGCCAGCTGGGGGACGATGCCGGCCGCCAGCAGCAGCTTGAGCCGGAAGGCCAGCCCGTTGCCCGGCCGGGCGTGGGCCACGTCGGCCTGCAGCAGCGCCAGCTCGTTGGCGAGCAGCCGGAAGACCTCGGGATGGGGATCCGACGTCTCGAACAGCCGCGTGACGGCGTCGCACGCCCGCGAGGCGGCGTCGAGCGTGGCGGCATGATCGCGGACGGCGGCGTGGATGGCGACCGTGTCGACGCCGGTCACCGTGAGCAGCTCGCTGCGACCCTGGTGGAGCACGGCGCGCACGTGGAAGAACGGCTCCAAGCGCGCTCCGAAGCGGCTGCGCGACCGGCGCGCGCCCTTGGCGATCGCGCTCAACCGGCCGTAATTCGGCGTGTAGAGATGCAGGATCCGGTCGGCTTCGCCGTAGCGGATCGAGCGCAGCACGATCGCCTCGGTCTTCAGCGGACCAGGCATGTCCCGCCCTGCGCTATCTTTTGTGAAGCAATGAAGCCAGTCACCGTCTACACCACCGATGCGTGCCCGTTCTGCAGTAGTGCCAAGGTGCTCCTGGCCAAGCGCCAGATCGAGTACGAGGAGATCAATCTGGCACGGGATCCGGACGGTCGCGCCGAGCTCTCGGAGCGCACCGGGATGATCACCTTCCCCCAGATCGTGATCGACGGCGAAACGCTCGGCGGCTTTCAGGAGCTGCTGGCCGCCGACCGCGCCGGCAAACTTCCTGAGCTGCTCGCCGCCTGAGGCTCGTCACGCCCGCGCCGGGCGGCCCGGACCTCGTCGCGCTCGTGGCCGCGGCTGGCAGCGCTCGCACACGTAGGTGCCGCGTCCCCCGACCACGAGCTTGCGGATCGTCGTTCCGCAGTTGACGCACGGCTCGCCCTCGCGCAGGTGCACGAGGAAGCGATCCTGGAACGACCCCCGGGCGCCGTCGACATGACGGAAGTCGTCGATCGTCGCGCCCTTGGCCTCGATCCCCGCCGTCAGCGACGCCTCGATCGCCTCGCGCAGCGCGTCCAGCTGGGCGCGCGTGAGCGCCCCGGCGGGGCGCAACGGGTGAATCCCGGCCCGGAACAGGGCCTCGTCGGCGTAGATGTTGCCGACCCCGGCGATCCGGCGCTGATCGAGCACGAACGCCTTCACCGGCGCTGTGCGACCGCGAGCCTGGGCGCGTAGGTGCGCAGTCGTGAACTCGCGCGTCATCGGCTCCACCCCCAGGCGCTCGGCCAGATAGGCGTCGCGCGCGGCCTCGCCGAGCAGCAGGTGCCCCGTGCCGAAACGCCGCGGGTCGACGTAGACGAGCCGGTGCCCGCCGTCGAGCTCCATGCGCACCCGGGTGTGCGGTGGATCCACGTCGGGGTCGAACAGGAGCGCGCCCGTCATCCGCAGGTGCACGAGCAGGAAGCGCTCATCCGAGAGCTCCCACACCAGGTACTTCCCGGCACGCCCGACGCGCTGCACCGCCTGACCCCGCAAACCGTCGGCGACGCTCGCCGGATCCTGGGGACGCGTCCAGCGCCAGTCGAGGATCTCCACGTCGAGCAGCGTACGGCCCATGAGGTGGGGGGCCAGCTGGCGGCGGATCGTCTCGACTTCGGGCAGCTCGGGCACGCTCGATCACGGTAGTGGGTGCGCGTCAGGACGAGAGGCTGACCGGCAGACAGCGTCAGCGAACGCCGCATCGGGAAGAACACGCTGCGCGCGACCGACGCGAACTGACCGGGGGGCGCGTACTCGTCGAGGACGATTTCGGCGCCGTCGACGTAGACGCGCGTCGAGGTCACGCGCCGCAGCCGGCTACGAGCACCATGCAGCCGGCGAGCGCGACTGTCGGCACGGGCTTGCGCACCCCGCGATTCTGGCAGCCGCCCGGGGCGCCGCGCGCCCTAGGCCGCCTCGTCGGCCGTGTGCGCGATCTGCGCCCGCGGGTGGGCGTCGAAGTAGACGTCACGCAGGCGGTCGGCGGAGAGATGGGTGTAGATCTGGGTGGTGCCGATGTCGGCGTGGCCGAGCATCTCCTGCAGCGAGCGCAGGTCGCAGCCCCCGGCCAGCAGATGGGTGGCGAACGTGTGGCGCAGCGTGTGCGGGCTCATCCGGTGCTCGAGTCCGGCGCTGGCGGCGTGGCCCTGGACGATCTTGTAGAGGCCCTGACGTGAGAGGCCGTGGCCGCGCAGGTTGACGAACACCCGCGCCTCGTCGTCGATGCCGACGAGACGCGGCCGGCCCTGAGAGAGATACGTGTGCAGGGTGGCGATCGCCTTGGAGCCGATCGGTACCAGGCGCTCCTTGGAGCCCTTGCCGCGCGCGCGCAGAATGCCGGCCTCCAGGTCGAGCTCGCCGAGCTCGAGCGTGATCGCCTCCGACGCGCGCAGCCCGCAGGCGTACATCGTCTCCAGCAGCGCGCGGTCGCGCAGCGCCGCCGGTGAGGCGCCCCGCGGCTGCTCGAGCAGGCGGTTGACCTCATCGCGACTGAGGACCTTGGGCAGGCGGGCCCGGGAGCGGGGCGGGCGCAGATCCGACGTCGGATCGTGGTCGAGGATCTGCTCACGGCGCAGGTGGCGGTAGAACGAGCGCAGGCACGCGATCTTGCGCTGCAGCGTGGCCGGCGCCACCGGGCGACGGCCGTCCAGGCCGTCGGCCAGCTCGGACACGAACGCCGCCAGGTCGGCCGGGGTGACGGCCAGCGGGTCGCGCTCACGCCGGCCGAGGAATGCGCCGTACTGCTGCAGGTCGGAGCGATAGGCCTCGAGCGTATTGCGTGACAGACCGCGCTCCAGCTCGAGCGTCGCCAGGAACTCGAGCGTCAGGTCGGTGAGCCGCCGTTGGGCGGCGGGGACGTCGGCGATCGCCATCGCCACCGTATTCGGCTCGGCCGGCGGCGGTTCCTGCGGCTGCCAGCGACCATGCAGCCGGCCGCGCCCGGCGGCGGGCGCGGGGGTGACCGCCCCGGCGAGAGGCGGCTAGAGGTCGCCGCGCTCGCGCGCCCGGGCAAGCCAGAGCAGCGCGATCAGCGACTTGGCGTCCTCGCACTCGTCGATCGCCGCGTCGAGCTCGGTCAGCGGCCAGGGGACGATCTCGATGCGCTCGTCCTCGTCGGAACCGGCCGCGGGCGCGGGCGTCAGGTCCTGGGCCAGGTAACAGGTGATCCGCTCGTCGCTGAATCCGGCGCTCGTGTAGAAGGCCGTGAGCTCTCGCCAGCGGGCCGCCCGCATTCCGATCTCCTCGGCGAGCTCACGCTGGGCGGCCGCCAGCCGCCCCTCGCCCTCGACGTCGAGCTTGCCGGCGGGGATCTCCAGGGAGCGGGTGAGCCCGGGGACCTCCCGGGGCTGGCGGGTCAGCCACACCTTCTCGCCGTCGATCGGCAGGATCGCGACCGCCCCGGGGTGCCAGACCTTCTCGCGGGTGACCTGCGTGCCGTCGACGTAACGGAAACGCTCGACGCCGACGGTGATCATCTTCCCCGTCCAAACGACCTCGGAGCCGATCCGCTCGTACGAGCTCACCGGGCAACACCGTTGAGCTCGGCCGCGGCCTCGTCGACGAGCGCGATCGCGACCTCCAGCAGCTCCTCGAGCGACCGGGCGCTGATCCGCTCGCCCGGCTCGTGGTTGCGCTCGGTGCCGTCGGCCAGGCACGTACACGGCAGGCCCGCCGCCTCGAACGAGTTGGCGTCCGAGGCGCCGCCGGAGGGGATGTGGCGGGGCTCGTAGCCGCAGGCGCGCAGGGCGCGCTCGGCGGCGGCCAGCTGCGGGGCCTTCGGCTTGGTGCGATAGCCGCGGAACATCCGCTCAACCTGGAGATCGAGATCGCACTCGCCGGCATCGGCGGCGTCCTGCAGGTGGTCGACGGTCTCGGTCGTCACGGCGGCGGCGCGATCCTCGTCGAGGCTGCGGACCTCCGCGACGACCCGGCAGCGCTCGGGAACCACGTTGATCGCAGAGCCGCCCTCGATCGTGCCGACGTTGGCCGTCGTCTCGGCGTCGAGGCGACCGAGGCGCATCGCCGCGATCGCCTTGGCAGCGGCGGCGACAGCGCTGCGGCCCGTCTCAGGGCGGACGCCCGCGTGGGCGGCGCGGCCGCGGAGGTCGGCGATGATCCGGTAGTGGGTCGGCGAGGCGACGACGATCTCGCCGATCGGCGTGGCGTGGTCGAACACGTAGCCGAAGCTGCTGCCCAGCTGGGTGACGTCGAACTCGGCCGAGCCGCCGAGCGAGGTCTCCTCGCAGACCGTGAACAGCAGCTCGATTCCCACCGGCGGGGGGCCGCCGCCGTTGGTGAAGCGGCGCGCCAGCTCGAGGATCACGGCGACCGCGGATTTGTTGTCGGCGCCGAGGATCCCGTCGTTGGCGTTCTCCCAGGCACCCTCGACGAGCACGGGCTCGACCGGTGCCGCGAGCGGAACGGTGTCGAGGTGGGCGCACAGCAGAACGCTCTCCGGCGAGGCTCCTCGGATGCGGGCCAGCAGGTTCCCGGCATCCGATCCGACGGACGGCCCGCTGGCGTCCTCTGACACCTCCAGACCCATCGCCGACAGCTGGGCCGTCACCCAGTCCGCACACGCGCGCTCGTGGCCCGACGGGCTCTCGATCCGGCACAGCCCGGCGAACGTCTCCTGCAGACGCTCGCGCTCAGCGTCGCTGGAGCGCCTCACCCGCTGGCGGAGCGCGACATGCGGATGTCGCCCTCGATGTCGCTGCCTTCGACGGCGCTCGAGGCGAGCTCGGAGCGCTCCAGCGCGGCGCCGACGAACTCGAAGAACAGCGGAGCGGGACGCTCGGGGCGCGACTTGAACTCCGGGTGATACTGCGAGGCCACGTAGAACGGATGCTCGTCGGCCGACAGCTCGATCGCTTCGACCAGCCGCTCGTCAGGCGAGGTGCCCGAGCAGACCAGCCCGGCACTCTCGAGCCGGCGGCGGAGGTGGTTGTTGACCTCGTAGCGGTGGCGGTGGCGCTCGTACACGACAGCCTCCCCGTACAGCGAGCGGATCCGCGTCCCGTCGTGGAGCTTGACCGGATCGGCCCCCAGGCGCATCGTGCCGCCCATGTCGGCGATCTCCTTCTGCTCGGGTAGTAGATCGATGACCGGGAACGGTGTCTCGAGGTCCATCTCGGTGGAGTTGGCGCCGTCCATGCCGGCGACGTGCCGAGCAAACTCGCTGACGGCCACATGCATGCCGAGGCAGATCCCCAGGTACGGGATCCGCCGCTCACGGGCGATCTGCGCGGCGCGGATCTTGCCCTCCCAGCCACGTCCGCCGAAGCCGCCGGGGATCAGGATCCCATCGGCCCGGTGCAGGCGCTCGAGCACCTCGGGATCGGCGACCGACTCGGAGTCGACCCAGTCGATCTCGACCTTGGCGTCGTGGTGCACGCCGGCGTGGCGCAGCGCCTCCACGACCGAGAGGTAGGCGTCTTCGAGCTGCACGTACTTGCCGACGAGCGCGATCCGCGTCCGGCGGTCGGCCTTTCGGGCGCGGACCGTGATCGCCTCCCACTCGCTGAGGTCAGGCTCGGCCACGTCCAGTCCGAAATGCTCGCGCAGGATGTAGTCGTCGACTCCCTGGCCATGGAAGGCCAGGGGCACGCGGTAGATGTCATCGACGTCGTAACCGGAGACGACCGCCTCCACGGGCAGCGATGCGAAGAGGGCGATCTTGGAGCGGATCTCGGTCGACAGCTCGCCCTCGGAGCGGCACACGACCATGTCAGGCGCGATTCCGATCCGGCGCAGCTCGTTGACGGAGTGCTGGGTCGGCTTGGTCTTGAGCTCCCCGGCGTGGCCGATGTAGGGCACGAGCGTCAGATGGATGAACATGCAGCGGCGCCGGCCCACCTCGACCGGGAACTGGCGGATCGACTCCAGGAACGGCAGCGATTCGATGTCGCCGACCGTCCCGCCGATCTCGGTGACGACGAAATCGACATCCGAGGAGTCGGCCATCAGCCTGATCCGCTGCTTGATCTCGTTGGTGATGTGGGGCACCACCTGGACGGTGGCGCCCAGATAGTCGCCGCGGCGCTCGCGCCGGATCACCGTGTTGTAGATGCCACCGGCGGTGACGTTCGACGCCCGGTTGGTGTTGGCGTCGGTGAAGCGCTCGTAGTGGCCGAGGTCAAGGTCGGTCTCGGCACCGTCCTCGGTGACGAACACCTCGCCGTGCTGATACGGCGACATCGTGCCCGGGTCGACGTTGATGTACGGGTCGAACTTCTGCAGCTGGACCTCGAGTCCGCGTGCGACCAGGAGTCGCCCGATGGAGGCGGCTGCGATGCCCTTGCCCAACGAGGACACGACCCCGCCGGTGATGAAGATGAAGCGCGTTTCGCCCGATGCCACGATTGATTATCGAGTCTAGACGGCGACTCGGCTGTTTCCCCCGTGAGCAGCGCGCTCCCTGCAAAGTGCGGACATCACGCCGCCCGCAGGAGCTCGCGGGCGTGCTCGGCGGCGGCCGCATCCTGCTCGGAGGCGCCCAGCATCCGCACCAGCTCGCCGACCACCGCGTCGCCCTGCAGCGGGGTCACGGTCGTCGTCGCGGGCGTGACCGTGGCGTCCTTGGCGATCGTGAAATGCCGATCGGCCAGCGCTGCCACCTGGGGCAGGTGGGTGATGCACAGCACCTGGCGACCGGCGGCCAGCGACCGCAGGTGCTCGCCGACCGCGCGGGCGGTGTGGCCGCCGATCCCGGCGTCGATCTCGTCGAACACCAGCATCCCCCCACTCTCGCCGGCGGCCGCCGGCGCTCCGTGGGCGACGCTCAGCAGGGCGAGCATGACCCGCGAGAGCTCTCCGCCGGAGGCGACCTCGCGCAGTGGGGCCAGTGTCCCGCCGCCGTTGGGCGCGATCAGCATCTCGATCGTGTCGGCGCCCCGCGGACCGCAGCCCTCGGCGCGCTCGGACAGCGAGATCTCATAGCGCGCCTCGGCCATCGCCAGCTCGGCCAGCCGCTCGCGCACAGCCTTGGCCAGCCGGGGCGCGGCCTTGCGGCGGGCGGCGCGCAGGCGCTTCGCCAGGCGCTCCAGCTCGGCGCGCGCGCCGGTCAGCTCCTCCTGCAGACGCTCGAGCGCGTCGTCGGCGTCGACCAGCTCGTCGCGGCGGGTCCGGCAGCGCTCGGCGTGGGCGAGCACGTCGTCGATCGTGCCGCCGTGCTTGCGCTCCAGGCGCGCGAGCAGCGCCAGGCGTTCCTCCACCTGCTCCAGCGCGGCGGCCGCGGGCGGCCCGGGCGCACCCGGTTCATCGCCGTCGACGCCGAGCGCATAGGCGCGCAGCTCGGCACCGACGTCCTGTGACTCGTACTGCAGCGTGGTCAGGCGGGCCGACAGGTCCTGCAGCCCGGAGTCGAGGGCGGCGGCGGCCTCCACCTGCTGGGCGGCCTGGGCGAGCAGCTCGGCGGCGCCCGTTCCGGCCTCCGGCACGATCGTCTCGGCAGCCTCCCCGACGGCGCGCACGAGCTCGTCCCGGTGGCGCAGGCGATCGCGGTCGGCGGCCAGCTCCTCGGACTCGCCCTCACGTGGAGCCGCGGCCTCGATCTCGTCGAGCTCGAACGTCAGCAGGTCAAGCTCGCGGTCACGGGCGCCGGCCAGCTCGCGCAGCTCGTCGGCGCGGCGGTCGAGCTCCCGGACGCGCTCATAGGCGTCGCGCACGCCGGCGCGTAACGTCAGCTGGTCGGGACCGCAGTAGGTGTCCAGGAGCTCGAGCTGGGCGGTGGACAGCATCAGCTTGCGGTGCTCGTGCTGGCCGTAGAAGGACAGCATGCGGGTGCCCAGGTCCTGGAGGTCGGCCTGGGTGGCGGCGCGCCCGCACACGTACGCGCGCGTGCGGCCGTCGGGCCACACCCGGCGAGCGAGCACGATCTCCTCCGCGCCCGTGGGCAGCCGGTCGTCGCCGGCAAGCGCCGGCGGCAGCGCGAACACGCCCTCGACATAGGCCTCGCCCGCGCCGGGGCGCACGATCCCGCGGCGGGCCCGGCCGCCGAGGAGCAGGTCCAGGGCGTGCGCGAGCAGCGTCTTTCCGGCGCCCGTCTCGCCGGTGAGCACGTTCAGCCCTTCGGCGAGACGCAGCTCGGCACGCTCCATCAACAGGAGGTTCTCGACGCGCAGCTCTAAAAGCATGCCCTCGGTGTACCACCCGGCCCCGACAGATCAGGCGCTACAAAGGTGTCGCCAGCCGGCCGAACTTCTTGCGCAGTCGCTGATAGAACGTCGTACCGGGAACCTGGGCGAGCAGCGCCTGGTCGATCGAGAGGCGGGCGTGCAGACGCTCGCCGGCGTGCAGCACCGCGACCGGACGGCCGTCGACGATGACGTCGACCGGCTCCTCCCAGGAGCGGTTGCCGACGGACACCCGGTCGCCGGGGGCGACGACCAGCGGTCGCGTGGTGAACGAATGGGGCGCGATGAAGGAGACGATCATGCCCTGGACCCCCCAGGCCATGACGGGTCCTCCGTTGGCGAGGTTGTAGCCGGTCGAGCCGGCCGGCGTGGAGACGACGAGGCCGTCGCAGCGCACGCGGCCCACCTCGTCGCCCCCGACCGAGTAGTCGAGGTCGGCGACCCGCTTGCCCTGCTGGCGCTGGATCGAGACGTCGTTGATCCCGGTCCAGCTCTCGTCGCCGGCCACCAGCTTGATACCCGGCAGCGACATCACCTCGAAGTCGCCGGCCAGCGCCCGCACCGAGCCGGCCCAGGCGTCTTCGCGGTCGACCGTCGCCAGAAAACCCATCTCGCCGAAGTTGATGGCGAACACGGGCACGCGCGTCCCCGCATAGGCGCGCAGGGCCCCGAGGATCGTCCCGTCGCCGCCGAACGCAAAGCACAGATCGACATCGCGATCCACGGGCGCGTCACACTGGATGACCGGGTCGGAGGGCAGGTCGTGCTTGGCGGTCTCGTCAGGGGAGAGGCGCAGCTGAACGCCGGACTGGCGCGCCAGCTCGACCAGCGCCTGGAGCGCCGGGGCGGTCTCCTCGGGACGGCGATGGGTGAACACCGTGGCGGTCTTGATCGTCCTCACGGTTCCACCTCGCGAGCCGCAGCCTCGAGGTCCGCCACCCCCGGCCGGCTCCCGGCACCCAGCCAGGCGAAGCTCTCGAGGTTGCCCTTGGGGCCCGGGAGCCCGGAACTGGCAAATCCGAGCACGCTCGCGCCCAGTCCCCTCGCCGCCTCGCCGACGGCCACCAGCGCACCGCGCCGCAGCGCCGCATCACGCACGACCCCGCCCTTGCCGACCCCCGCGCGTCCGACCTCGAACTGCGGCTTGACGAGCGCGAGGCAGTCGAAGTCCGCCGTCGCGGCGGCGAGCGCCGCCCCGAGCACCTTCGTCACCGAGATGAACGAGACGTCGATGACGATCAGGTCAGGCGCATAGGGCAGCGCGGCGTGGTCGATGGCACGGGCGTTGTGGCGCTCGACGACGGTCACGCGCTCGTCGGAGCGCAACCGCCAGTCCAGCTGCCCGTAGGCGACATCGAGGGCGACGACGTGTGCGGCGCCGCGCTGGAGCAGGCAGTCGGTGAAGCCGCCCGTCGAGGCGCCGACGTCGAGCGCCCGCCGGCCGGCGACCGGGATCCCCAGGGCATCGAGCGCGTTGGCGAGCTTGACCCCGCCGCGGGACGCGAACTGGGGAGCCTGGGCGACCTCGAGCTCCACGTCCTCGGCGACCAGCTGGCCGGGCTTCTCCGCCCGCCGGCGCTCGGGCAGCAGCATGACCTCGCCGGCCAGCACGGAGGCCGCGGCGCGTGTGCGCGAGGGAAACACGCCGCGCTCGGAGAGGAGATGGTCGAGCCGGACGCGCCGCATGCCAGGCGCAACGGTACGGGATCGGTGGGTGGGAATCCGGTTCGGGACCGGGTGGGAACCGATTCGAACTCCGATTCGCCGCGCGAGTGTCAGCCGCTGGTGACGGTGCTGCGCTCGTCGACGGCCGCCAGCACCCGCTCGGCGATCCGTGCGCCGGTGTAACCGACCTCCTGCTGCAGCAGGTCAGGCGAGCCGTGGGTGACATAGCGGTCGGGCATCCCGACGCGGAGGATGCGCGGGGCGATCCCGGCATCCGAGAGCGTCTCCCACACCGCCGAGCCGAAGCCGCCGGCCAGCACACCCTCCTCGACGGTCACGAGCAGCTCGTGCTCGGCCGCCAGCTGCGCGGCCAGGCCGGCGTCGATCGGCTTGGCAAAGCGCGCGTCGGCGACGGTCACCGACACGCCGTGGGCGGCGAGGATGTCGGCCGCCTCCAGCGCCTTGGCGACGCCCGTGCCATAGCCGAGCAGGGCGACCCCGCGGCCTCCCGAGGCTTCGCGCAGGATCTCGCCGGTGCCGATCTCGAGCGCGTTGGGCTGCGCCGGCAGCGTTACGCCGACGCCCGAGCCACGGGGGTAGCGCAACGCGATCGGGCCGTCGTCATACCGCAGGGCGGTGTGGAGCATGTGGACGAGCATCGCCTCGTCGCGGGGCGCCATCAGCACGATGTTCGGCAGGCAGCGCAGGTAGGCGATGTCGAAGACGCCGTGATGGGTGGGTCCGTCGTCGCCGACCAGGCCGGCCCGATCCATGGCGAAGACGACGTTGAGGCGCTGCAGGCAGACGTCGTGGACGATCTGATCGAACGCCCGCTGCAGGAACGTCGAGTAGATCGCCGCCACCGGCTTGGCGCCCTGGAGGGCCAGCCCGGCGGCGAACAGGATCGCCTGCTGCTCGGCGATCCCCACGTCGTAATACCGGTCTGGGAGCTCGTGCTGAAGGATGTTCAGGCCGGTCCCCGAGTTCATCGCGGCGGTGATCCCGATCACCCGCTCGTCGCGTCGCGCCTCGGCGACGAGCGCCTCACCGAACACCTGGGTGTAGGCCGGCGCGGCGGGCTTGGGCGCGCGTTTGCCGGTGTGCTGGGGAGCAAGCTTGGCCGGAGCGGGAGCGCCGTTGGCGATCGACTTGGGCTTGGCCGCGTGCCACTTCTCCATGCCCTCGAGGCCGCCCTCCTCGGCGGGCGCGAAGCCCTTGCCCTTGACCGTGGCGCAGTGCACGACCACCGGACGCTCGGCGGCCAGCGCCTCGCGCAGCGCGCGGCGCAGGGCGCGGACGTCGTGACCGTCGACGACGCCCATGTAGGCCCAGTCAAGCTCCTCCCACCACAGGCCAGGGGCCCAGAACGCCTTGATCGATTCCTTGAAGTGCGGGCCGAGGCGCTCGAACGCGTTGCCGATTCCGACGGGCAGCTTGGTGAGTCCGCCCTCGACCCCTTCGCGGGCATGCCACAACCGCGGATTGAGCCGCACGCGGTTGAAGTACCGCGACATGGCGCCGACGTTGGGTGCGATTGACATCCCGTTGTCGTTGAGCACGACGACGATCGGCGTGCCCTCTCCGCCCGCCTGGTGCACGGCCTCGAAGGACACCCCGCCGGTCAGGGCTCCGTCTCCGGCCACCGCCACGACGTGGCCGTCAGGCCCAACACCGCGGCGCATCGCCTCCTTGAGGCCGACGGCATAGCCGATCGAGGTCGAGGCGTGGCCGGCACCCATGATGTCGTGCTCGGACTCCTCGATCGAGCAGAACGGCGCCAGGCCCCCGTACTGGCGAATCGTGTCCAGCCGGTCGGCCCGCCCGGTCAGGACCTTGTGGGGATAGGCCTGATGGCCGACGTCCCAGAGGATCTTGTCGCGCGGCGAGTCGAGCAGGGAATGGAGCGCCACCGCGATCTCACAGGTACCGAGGTTGGCGCCGAAATGGCCGCCGATCTCCCCCACGGTGTCGATGATGTGCTCGCGCACGTCCTGGGCGACCTGCTGGAGCTCCTCATCGGTCAGACCATGGAGGTCCTGGGGCTTGGTGATCTGCGAGAGGCGGTGTGTCATGGGTGTCAATAGCTCCGGGTCGCGATGAAGTCCGTGATCCGCCCCAGCTCGTCGCCATCGTTCGCGCCGGCTCCCCGTGTCGCGCCGAGCAGCGCCGTCCGGGCACGCTCGCGGGACTCGTCGGCCAGGCGACGGGCGCCGTCGAGGCCGAACTCGGTCACGTAGGTCCGCTTGCCGAGCCGGACGTCCGATCCCTGCTGCTTGCCGAGGGCATCCTCGGATCCGGTCACGTCGAGGATGTCGTCGACGATCTGAAAGAGCACGCCGAGTTCGCCGGCGAAGGCGCGCAGGGCCTCGGTCGTCTGCGGATCGCAGCTGCCGTCGAGCACCAGCACGCACTCGATGCTCGAGGCGATCAGCCGGCCGGTTTTGAGCTCGTGCAGGCGGCGCAGCCCGGCGGCGCCGTCGGGCGCCGTCTCGGCCACATCGAGGTACTGACCGCCGACCATGCCCTGCACGCCGGTGGCGCCGGCCAGCCGAGCCGCCGCCGCCAGCACACGGGCCGGATCGCCCTCCTGCTCGGTCAGCAGCAGCTTGAACGCCTCGGCGTAGAGCGCGTCTCCGGCCAGGATCGCGACGTCCTCACCGAATGCCTTGTGGCAGGTGAGCCGGCCGCGACGCAGGTCGTCGTCATCCATCGCCGGCAGGTCGTCGTGGATCAGCGAATAGGTGTGGATCAGCTCGATCGCCGCCGCCAGCGGGAGCACGAAGCTGCGCGCACGGCCGATCGCCTCGGCGGTCGCCAGGGCGAGGACGGGGCGAATCCGCTTGCCCTGGGCCAGCAGCGAGTAGCGCATCGCCTCCTCCAGGCCCGAAGTGGCGTGCTCGGCCGAGAAGCGGATCTCCTCGAGATAGGACTCGACCTCGGCGCGCAGGTGCTCGGGATACGCCGGTCGCAGCGTGGGGGCGGCGGTCAAGATGGCTACGCGGCGGGCAGCGGGAGCTGCCCCGGCAGGTCGGGCAGCGGCTCGAGCGCTGCGCGAGCCCGCTGGTCGACCTGGGCGCTGGCCTCCGAGGCGAGACGCGCGCACTCCTCGATCGCCGTCAGGGTGGCGTCGGGCTCGAGCTCGCCGGCACGTAGCAGATCTGCCGTGTGCCGCAGACGAGCGGACAGCTCGATGAGGGATTCGGTCACCCGCGTAAGACTATCGACCCGGGAACGTCGTCCTCGCAGACGCCCGACCAGGGCGGCCCCTCGATCTCACCGAGCCGCCGTCAGCGTGGCGATACCGGCCACGTCGCCCGCCTGCCGCATCCGCCCCACAGCCCCGGTCCGGCGCTTGAGATAACCGTCGAGAAACGCCGTCGTCACCCGCTCGACGACCCCCTCCTGCGGCTGCTGGCCCGCATAGGGCGGCAGGTGGCCGGCGCCGATCAGACGCAGCAGGAACTTCGGGCGGGTGACGGCGTCGAAGAACGCGTAGGTGTTCTCGGGCCGGTTGATCGTGTCGGCCGTCCCCTGCGTGGCCAACAGCGCCAGGCCCGGAGCGGCGGGCCGCAATCGGCCGCCCGGCAGCCGTGCACCGGAGAGGATCACCGCGGCGCGCACGCGCGCGTCCGCGAAGGCCCGGTCGTAGGCGACGGCGAGCGCCGTCTCGCCGCCGTCGGATTGCCCGGTGACCGCCACCGCGTGAGGATCGATCAGCCCGGCGAAGGGGCCGCGGGAGCTCAGCAGCGTGCTGATCACGAAGCGCATGTCGCGCGGCTGATTGACGAGATCTGATTCGTTCGGTCCGCCCGGGGCGTGAGCATTCTCGAGCGGGAACACGGGGGCGGCCACCACGTAACCGGCCTGCGCCCAGGCGTGCAGGAGCCGGTAGTAGGTGGCGGGCGTGACGGCGAACCCGTGACCGAAGACGACGAGCGGAAACGGCCCGCCGGCCAAGAGCGGCCGGGCACCGTGCAGATCGGCCCGCGACGGCCGCCCGGCGGTCGGATAGCGGATGACGGTCGTGAGCGGCCGGGGCACGGGGCCCCGGCCCGGATAGGCGACCGTCCGGCTGTGATCGACCAGATGGATCACGGCCTCCCCGACCGCGTAGCCAGGGGTGACCGATCGACCGGCGCGGGCCGGCGCCGAGGCGCGCGGGCGGCTGATCCGGACCGGACCCGCCGCCGGGGCGCCGGCGCAGGCCCCGCCGGTCAGCATCAACCCCGCCAGCGCCGCCAGCCGCCGCATCAGCGCAGAAAGACGCCGAAGAAGTCGCGGTCGTCAGGGGTGAGATAGCGCTGTGGTGAGCGCGACATGCCCGGCAGGATGTTGGCCGCGCCGATCGCGCCCGCCCGGCGGTAGGTGATGAAGCTCGGCCAGTAGGCGTTGATGTCCATCTCCATCGCCCGCACCGCCCCCGCGCGGATCATGAGCTTTGCCAGCGAGCCCACCGTCTGGTAATCCGCCACACCGTACATCAGGTTCCCCTGCCGGTCGACGCCGAGCGCGGAGCGCCACACCCGCACCGCGTTGCCGAGCGTGGCGCCCCATTCCGGGCCGTCCGACAGGTTGGGGTTGGGCCGGCCGCCATTGACGATCAGGGGCAGGTTCTGCCGGGCGTAGATGACGTCGGTCCCCACATTCGGGCCCCCGCTCCACGCCCGGACGTCCATGGCCCCGTTGCGATAGCGCAGGACGGTGGCCAGACCCGCCTTCATCGCCGCGTAGGTATGACCGCCCGACGCAAACCCGCCGCCGGAGTCAGAGAGCTTGAAGCCGCTGTTGAAGGAGGCCACCAGGGCCTGGCGCTTGCCCGGCGGGAGCTCCGTCGGCCCGCGCGACGCCATGTTCACCGCGGGCTCGAGCCGTCCCGGGTACAACCAGACACTCGTCCGGGCGCGGTTGATCCAGGCCACGCCGGCCACGACCTGGGGATAGGTCGGATCGGGCCGGAAGCTCGTCACCATCACCGGCGGCGACGAGCCCGCGGCGGCGAAGGTGGGCCGCCAGACCCCCTCTCCGGCCAGCGCCGGGTGGATCGCGGGCACGATCCTCGGCGGCCGGTAGGCGTTGGCCGCGCTTGCCGAGCTCTGGGCGGCGCGGGAACTCACGATGCCGCCGGGCGGGATCGGCAGCGTGCGCAGGGCCGGGCCCCCCGGCGACGGCGCGTTAGCCGAGTAGTAGAGCGACTCGACCGCGTTGACCAGGCCCCGGGCGCCGTGGTCGCGAAGCCACTCCACGGTCCGGATCCCGAGGCTGGAGTTCGAGGTCTGCATCACGACGCCGGCATAGGAGACGAGCACCGGCACAAGCGCGATCAACGAGGCCAGGACGGCGATCCGCCGCACGCGGTGCGGGCGGGGGCGCGATCGCCGGCCGCCACCCGGCCCCGGGGCGCGACGCCCGGGCGGGGCTGCAGTGGGGACCAGCATCGGCCGACGATCGTCTCAGCGCCTTCGCAAGCCTTGTTAAAGACAAAACATGGACATCCACATGAAGGCCACAGGGGTCCTTTATGGAACTCCATAGGTTATGACAATGCCCCGCTCCGACGGTGGCGTCGCGGTGCTCGCAGCCCCTGCACGTCACCCTCTTCACGCTGCCCTGGTGACGATCCGCCCTCACCAGTGGATCAAGAACGCGCTGGTCTTCGCCGCCGTCGCGGCCGCCGGCGTCCTCGACCGCCACGACGTCCTCCCCCGGGTCACCGTGGCGTTCGCCGCCTTCTGCCTGCTCGCCTCCGGCATCTATGCGATCAACGACGTGCACGACGCCGCCGAGGACCGCCGCCATCCCCGCAAGCGGCATCGACCGGTGGCCGCCGGCGAACTCGCCCCGCGCACCGCCGTCGCGCTCGGCCTTGGCCTGCTGTGCGTCGGACTGGCGATGTGCGCGGCCGTCGCGCCACTGCTGGGGTTGACCGGGGCGGCCTACGTTGCCCTGACCCTCAGCTACACGCTCGTCTGGCGTCGCGTGCCCGTCCTCGACACGGTGGCGATCGCCGGCGGGTTCGTCCTTCGGGCAGTCGCCGGCGGCACGGCCGCGCCCGTTCACCTGTCCCGCTGGTTCATCCTGGTGATCAGCTGTGCCGCGGTGTTCGTCGCCACCGGCAAGCGACTCGCCGAGCTTCAGCGCACGCGCGCCAGCCGGGCTCCACGCCGGCGGGTGCTCGAGCTCTACACGCCCCGGATGCTGCGATCGATCCTCGCCGGCAGCGGTGCCGGGGCGCTCTTCGCCTACTGCGTCTGGGCGTTCTCTGAGCCGATGATCGACGGCGTCGCCTGGCGGCCGCTGACCATTCCTCCGTTCGTGATCTGCCTGCTGCGCTACCAGCAGCTGGCACTCGGCGGCGAGGGCGAGGCCCCCGAAGAGCTCCTGCTGACTGACCGGATCGTCCTGCTGGGTGGACTGGCCTGGCTGGGGCTGTTCACCCTGTATGTCAATGCCGCCACCTGAGCTGGCACCGGCGCGGCCGGCAACCCCCGGCGGAACTCCGGCGACCGTCGCCGGATGGGGTCGCCGTCACCCGGCCGCCGTCCGGCTGACGCGTCCGGGATCGGTGGACGAGCTCCAGGCGGCGGTTGCCGGCGCCCGGGCGGGCGCCGGTGGCGCTCCCGGTGCCGGTGGGGCGATCCCCCGAGGTCTGGGCCGCAGCTACGGCGACGCCGCCCAGCTCGGCGACGGCCTGGTGATCCAATCGGCCGGCCTGAGCGCGTTCCGGCTCGATTCGGCGACCGGCGAGGTGACCGCCGACGCGGGTGTGTCGCTCGGCGACCTGTTGCGCGCCACCGTCCCGCGGGGCTGGATCCTCCCGGTCGTGCCGGGCACCCAGCACGTGACGATCGGCGGAGCCGTGGCCAGTGACGTGCACGGCAAGGACCACCCGGAGGCCGGCAGCTTCGGCCGGCATGTCGACGCCCTTGGGCTCGTTCGCTCCGACGGAGAGCTCGTGACGCTCGCGCCCGGCGAGCCCGGCGGGCTGTTTGAAGCGACCATCGGCGGGATGGGGCTCACCGGGGTGATCGTGTGGGCACGATTGCGCCTCGCGCCGGTGGCCGCCGCGACGATGGCCGTCGACACCGAGCGCGTGTCCGACCTCCAGCAGGCCTGCGCCGCACTGATCGAGCCCGGAGGGAGCCATCGCGTCGCCTGGCTGGACCTGCTCGGAGGGCGCCCGGGGCGTGGTGTGGTGACCCGCGCCGAGCTCGTGGACCCCCCCGTCGGAGACCGGGCGGGCGCGGCCACCGTGTCCGCCCGGGCCACCGTCCCCGCGCGATGGCGCCACGCGGTCCTGCGACCGGCGCTCGTGCGGGCCTTCAACGAGCTGCGCTTCCGTCGTGCGCCGCGCCGCGAGCGCGGGCGCCCCGTGGAGTTCGGCGCGTTCTCGTTCCCTCTCGACGCCCTCGACGGCTGGCCCGGGCTCTACGGCCGCGGCGGGCTGGTCCAGTACCAGTTCGCCGTTCCGCACGGACACGACGCCGTGCTCGAGCAGGTGATCGCCCGGCTGCGGGCGGCCGCGGTGCCGTGTTACCTCGCCGTGCTCAAGCTGCTCGGTCCCGCCAACGCCTCCCCCCTCTCCTTCCCGCTCGCCGGCTTCACGCTGGCGCTTGATCTCCCGGGCGCCGTCCCCGGCCTGCCGGGACTGCTCCACAGCTGCGACGAGCTCGTCGCCGAGGCAGGCGGACGCGTGTATCTGACCAAGGACGCGCACCTCGACGCAGCGGCGACACGGGCTATGTACCCGCGCCTGGACGACTGGCGGGCGGCCCGTGACGCCGCAGACCCGGTCGGCCTGTGGCGGTCCGATCTGGCCGTCCGCACCGGCCTGGTGGACGCAGCATGAGCTCGGCGGCCGGTCGCAGCCTGCTGCTGGTGGGCGGCACGTCCGAGATCGGGCTGGCGATCGTGCGCCGGCTGGCGGCGAGCGACCCGTCACCCGTGCGGCCGGTCCTGCTGGGCCGCGACGGCGAGGCGCTGGCGGCCGCCCTGGCGGCCCTGCGTGCCGACGGCTGCGCCGACGGCGCGATCGAGATCGTCGACGCCAACCGCCCCGAGGATCACGCCGAGGCGGTACGGCGGGCGTTCGCCCACGCTGGCTCGGTCGACCTGGCGATCGTGGCGGTCGGGGTCCTCGGTGCGCAGGCCGGGCTCGACGCCGATCCGCGGGAGGCACTCGAGGTGATGCAGGTCGGCTTCGTGGGCACCGGGTCGCTGCTGCTGGAGTGCCTGCGCCGGCTGCGCGCCCAGGGCCACGGGACCCTCGTCGTGCTCTCCAGCGTGGCGGCCGAGCGCCCGCGGTCGGCCAACGCCATCTACGGCGCGGCCAAGGCCGGTCTCGATGCCCTCGCCCAGGGGTTGGCCGACAGCCTGTCGGGCAGCGGCGTGCGGGTGCTCGTGGTCAGGCCCGGATTCGTGCGCACGCGGATGACGGCCGGGCTGCGTGCTCCCGGGTTCGCGACCACCCCGGAGGCGGTCGCCCGCCGGACGACCGAGGCCCTGAGCGGCCGCGCGCACACCGTGTGGGCGCCAGGAGTCCTGCGCTACGTCTTCGCGCTCGTGCGCCACCTGCCCCGCTCGGTCTTTCGCAGGATCCCGCTGTGAACAACCGCCTCCTCAGAGCCGACGTCGCCACGGCGGTGGCGCTGGCCGCGCTCGCCCTGATCCTCGCGCCCGGTCTCGCGATCGTGGCGATGGTGGCGATCGCCGTGCTCGTGGTCTGCCTGGTCAGCGGCGTCCGCCAGGCCCGGGCCCGCCGTCGGCGGCCCCGGGGTCGCGCCGCGGGCCGTCACCGCGGCCGGCGGGCCGTCAGCGCTCGCCGTCCAGCGCGGCGTTGACGAGCGCGTCGGCGCGGGCGTTCTGGGCGCGGGGCACGTTGCGGATCGTCCAGCGAGCAAACGGTCTGAGCGCCGCCATCGCCTGCGCATGGAGGGGCTTCATCGCCGGGTGCTTGACCTTGTAGGCCCCGGTCAGCTGGCGGGCGATCAGTTCGGAGTCGTTGATCAGCTCGAGCTGGGAGGCGCCCAGCGCCGACGCCCGCTCGATTCCGCGCAGCAGCGCCCGGTACTCGGCGACGTTGTTGGTGGCCACCCCGATTCGCTCGGCGAGCTCGTCGATGACATCGCCGCCGGGGGTCGAGACGACCACGCCGATCGCCGCCGGACCCGGATTGCCGCGCGCGCCGCCGTCGACGTGGACGACGAGCGTGGCGGGCGCGGTCTGGGACGCGCCGTCAGTCAATCGCTTGCGAGCTCGGGGAGCTCGCCCAGCACGCGCGGCCGGCGGCGGTCCCGCACTTCGCGCTTGCCCCCGCCCGAGCTGCCGGCTTCGCGCCGCGCGGACTTGCGGCGGTCGACGATCACCGTGACGTTGGGGTCATCGGCGTAGTAGTCGGTGAGCTTTGCCAGCAGATCCTCGGCGAGGACCTCGGGCACGACGCAATAGATCACCGCGCCCATGCTAATCAACCGCGCCGTCGGACAGCTATCGAACGTCCGTCTAGTTGCCGGTGTCTCCGCGTCAGGCGAGGTGCAGACGCCCACGGTCGTCGGCCGTGGCGTTGTTCTGGCGCTCGAGGACGCTCAGCTCGTCAAGCTCGTAGCCCTGCCCGGCCGAGCGCACACTCGGGACCTCGTCGGAGAGATCGACCTCGTAGCGGTACCAGCACAACTCCCACGAGACGACGACGTTGACGACGCTGGCCACCGGATCCGACGGATGCACCGACACGTCGGGCAATCCGAGCGACCGCGCGATCCCCGACACCGTGCGCGGGTGCTCGGAGCCGTTGAACAGCAAGACCGCCGAGGAGATCCGGTTCTCGACGCTCGTCGGCACCGCGCGGACGTGGCGCGGTTCGCGGGCGGCGGAGCGCTCGCGGTCGCGGTCGCGTCCCGATGCGGAGCCGCCCGCCGCGGCAGGCCCAGACGCCCCGTTCGACCGCTCGCGCTCGCGGGCGGCGTTGCGTTCGCGCCGGCGGGATCCGGGCGCACGGCGCTCGGTGCGGGGCGGCGGATCAGGCCACTCCGGCGCCGGCGGCTGTAGGCCCGGCTCCTGGAACATGGGATCATCCGCGGCCTCGGGCCCGATTTCCGGGGCCGCGTCGCGACGGCTGCGCAGCCGGCTGAGGAGCGAGCGCCGGCGGTCGGGGCGGTCATTGGATCCGTCGTACTCGGGGACCGTGCCCTCGCGCACCCAGCCGCCCTGCAGTGCGCGCGAGGTACACAGCTCGCACACCGAGCGGCGGCTGCCGCCGCTGACGTAGACCTCGGCGTGTTCGCCGCGCAGAAGGGTCCGGCCGCACACGTCACACGCGTCGGCGGCCGCCGAGGTTCGAATTGCCCTGGTACTCACGAGAATTGTGAGCCTACTACGCCTTGACAGCCTCCCGCTCGGCGCGGGCCTCGTCGACGACCTTGCCGGCGAGGTGACCGGGAACCTCCTCGTAGCGCTCGAACTCCATCGTGAACTCGCCCTGGCCGCCGGTGATCGACCGCAGGTCAGGCGCGTAGGAGAGCATCTCGGCCATCGGCACCTCCGCCTTGATGTCGGTCATGCCGGCGCCCACGGGCTCCATCCCGAGCGGGCGCCCGCGCCGGGAGTTCAGGTCGCCGATGACGTCGCCCACGGTGTCCTCGGGGGCGTTGACGGAGACGAGCATGATCGGCTCAAGGAGCACCGGCCGCGCCTCCTCCAGGGCCTGTTTCATGGCATGCGAGCCGGCGACCTTGAACGCCATCTCGGATGAGTCGACGCTGTGGTAGGAGCCGTCGTAGACGCGCACCCGCACGTCCTTGACCGGGTAGCCGGCGACGACACCCTCCTGCATGGCTTCTTGCACGCCCTTCTCGACGGCGGGGATGAACGAGGTCGGGATGACGCCGCCCTTGATCGCGTTGACGAACTGAAAGCCCTCCCCCGGGGTGAGCGGCTCGATCTCGATGTGGCAGTCGCCGAACTGCCCGCGGCCGCCTGACTGCTTCTTGTGGCGCCCGTGGGCCTTGGCCGAGCCCCGGATCGTCTCCTGATACGGGACGCGCGGGGGTTTGAGGGCGACCTCGGCGCCGAAGCGCGAATGCAGCCGCTCGACGATCACCTCGACGTGCACCTGCGAGAGCCCGGCGACGATCTGCTCGCCGGTCTGAGCGTCGCGATGCAGATCGATCGTCGGATCCTCCTCCTGCAGCCGCCGCAGCGCCGTGAACACCTTGTCCTCGTCGCCCTTGGTCTGTGGCTCGATCGAAAACGCCATCACGGGCGCCGGCAACTTGATGCTCGGCATCGAGATCGGCTCGTCGCGCGCGGCCAGCCAGTCCCCGGCACGCGTCTCCTTGAGCTTGGCGACGGCTCCGATGTCGCCGGGGCCGAACTCGTCGGTATGGGGATGGCTGGGCCGGAGTCCCCACCGTCGAACGTCATCAGCTGGCCGATCCGCTCCTTGTTGTGGGTGCGCGTGTTGAGCACCTGTGAGTCCTGGCTCATGGTGCCCTGGTAGACGCGGAAGATGTTGATGCGCCCGGCGAACGGGTCGGCGCGCGTCTTGAACACATAGGCGAACAGCGGCAAGTCCTCGACGGGCTGCAGCGTCACCTCGCCGACCTCCAGGCCCCCGTGCTTGACCGGCGACGGCAGGTCCTCGACGATCGCGTCAAGCAGCCGGTTGGTCCCGAGGTTGCGCGTGGCGACCCCGCACGTGACCGGATGCAGCGAGCCGTGGTTGGTCCCCTCCTTGAGGGCCGCGACGATCTCGTCGTGGGAGATCTCCTCGCCCTCCAGGTAGCGCTCCATCAGGGTGTCGGAGGTCTCTGAGACCTCGTCCATCAGCTTCTCGCGATACTCCTCGGCCTGCGCCTGCAGCTCGGGCGGGATCGGGATCTCGCGGCAGTTCTCACGCGAGGCGTCGCCGTACTCGTAGGCCTTCATGTCGACGAGGTCGATCAGGCCGCGGACCTCGTGTTCGGAGCCGATCGGGATCTCAGTGGCGACGACGTGCGGACCGAAGGCGGCCTTGAGCGATTCGAGCGTGCGGAAGAAGTCGGCACGCTCGCGGTCGAGCATGTTGACGTACAGCAGCCGCGCCAGGTCGAGCTCGGCGGCCCGCTGCCAGAGGCGGGTGGTGTGCACCTCCACGCCCATCACCGCGTTGATGACGAACACCGCCGATTCGCAGACCCGCAGCGCGCCGAGGGCGTCGGCGATGAAGCTGGAGTCGCCGGGGGTGTCGATCAGGTTCACCCGCCGCTGCTGCCACTCAAACGATGAGAGCGCGAGCGAGATCGACATCTGGCGAGCCTTCTCGTCAGGATCGGTGTCCGAGGTGGTGGAACCGTCGGTAACGGTTCCGAGCCGGTTGATGGCGCCTGCCTGGAAAAGCAGCGCCTCGTGCAACGACGTCTTGCCACTGCCGCGATGGCCAACGACGGCCACGTTGCGGATACGGTCCGCGGCCTTGTGCATGGCTGGTCTCCTCTCTCGCTCGTATGACCGAAAGCGCGACCTTACACCCGGCCGGGGCGAGGGTCCAACCGCTGCCTAGTCGAGTTCGCCAGCGAGCTTGGAGCGCAGCCGCAGCACTGCCTTGGTGTGCAACTGAGAGACCCGCGACTCGGTCACGCCGAGGACCTCGCCGATCTCGCGCAGGGTCAGGTTCTCGTAGTAGTACAGCGCCACGACGAGCTTCTCGCGCTCGGGCAGGGCGGCGATCGCATCGGCGATCCGATCGCGCAGCTCGGACTCGTCGACGAGCACCTGCGGATCGGGCGCGCCCCGGTCGGGCAGCGTGTCGAGCAGCGAGACGGAGTCCCCGCTGGAGTCCGAGACGTTCCAGAGCTCGTCCAGGGCGACGATCGTCGAGTTGGAGATCTGCAACAGCTGCTCCTGGAACTCGTCGACGGTGACCTCGAGTTCGGTGGCCATCTCGCCGTCGGACGGCGCGCGCTGCAGGCGCGCCTCGAGCTTCATGTTGGCGCGCTCGAACTGCCGCGCCCGGGCCCGCACCGACCGCGGCACCCAGTCCAGCGCGCGCAGCTCGTCGATGATCGCCCCGCGGATGCGGGTGATCGCATACGTCTCGAACTTGATCTCCCTTGACAAGTCGAAGCGCTCGATCGCCGAGATGAGGCCGCCGAGCCCGTAGGAGATCAGGTCGGCCTCCTCGACGTGCGCGGGCAGACCCGACCCCATGCGGCCGGCGACGTACTTCACAAGTGGTGAGTAAGCGACCACGAGGCGTTCGCGGGCCCGTTCGTCACCGGAGGCCTTGTAGCGCCTCCACAGGTCCTGCAGCTCGATCGCTTTGACGTTGGTTTCCAGTTCTTACCCCACTTAACCCTGTCAAGCCCGCGGGTGAGAGCTCGCATAGGCGCTCCTGAGCCGCGCCGACTCTACCCGAGTGTAAACCTGAGTCGTCGAGATGCTGGCATGACCGAGCAGTTCCTGGATCGCGCGCAGGTCCGCGCCGCCCTCGAGCAGGTGGGTGGCAAAGGAGTGACGCAGGGCGTGAGGATGAGCATCGGCGAGCGCCGGAGCGGTGCGCAGCGCCAGCCGCGCCCATGTCCGCAGCCGCCGGCGGACGTCCGAGGTGCTCAGCCGGCGCCCCGATTTGGAGAGGAACAGCGCTCGGCTCCCGCCGACGTCAAGCGCGGCCCGCCCGCTCCCGAGGTATCGCTCCAGCGCGCGGAGCGCATGCTCACCGGTCGGCACCAGTCGTGTGCGCTCGCCCTTTCCCTCGACCCGGACCACCTCGGCGTCGAAGTCGACCGCGTCGGTGTCGAGCGTGACGAGCTCCTCGGCCCGCAGGCCGCAGGCATAGGCGAGCTCGAACAGCGCCCGGTCGCGCAGCTCCAGCGGCGTGGTCGCCGGGATCCGCTCCAGCAGGGTCGCCACCTCGTCGGCTTTGAGCACGCGCGGCAGCCGCTGGGGGCGCTTGGGGGAGCTCAGCAGCTCGGCGGGATTCTCGGCGCGGGCGCCCTGGGCCATCTGGACGGCGAGCAGGCCGCGCAGCGAGGCGAGTTTGCGCGCGATCGTGCTCGGAGCCTGCCCGTCGGATGTCAGGCCGGCCACGTACCGGCGAAGCGCGCGGACGTCGACCGAGCCGGGGACGAGCTCGTGGGCCGTCGCCCAGCGGGCGAACTGCAGGCTGTCGATCGCGTAGGCCCGGCTTGTCTTGGCCGCTACCGCACGCCGGCGCAGCTCTTCGGCGAAGGCATTCAGGGCCTCCTGCCACGCGGCCGACACGGGACGGGCGGCGACGATCGACCCCCGAGGGTCACGGCGGTCGCGGTCAGGGAGAACGGCGGGCACGGTGTTGGCTATTCGGCGCGCCGGCGATCAGCCCTGCCTGCCCGGGCGGGCGGGCGGGTCAGGCGACGTGGACGAGCGTGCCGATCGGGGTGTACGGGTACACCTGCCCGGCGACGCTGAACGGCATCTCGACGCACCCCAGGCTCTGCGGCGAGCCGTAGGAGGCGCGTGTGAAGCCGTGCAACGCGTCGCCGCCGTTGAAATAGCTGACGTACGGAATGCCGGGATCGCTGTAGTGGCTCCCGTCGGGGTTGGTGCCGCTCATCGTCGTCGACGGCAGGTGCTCATACACCGGATACGTGCCGGTGGCCGTCGGCGCCGAGGCGATCCCGGTGTTGACGGCGGTGCCGGAGATCACCGTCTTGCCGCTGTGCCACAGCGTGAGGCTCTGCGAGGAGACGCTGACATCGACGAACGTGTAGCCGAAGGTGGAGTGCTTGCCCGCCAACACGGACTGGATCAGTGTCTTCCAGACGATCGGGCCGGGCTGGCCGTCGGCGGTGAGGCCGTGGTCGGTCTCGAACGCCATCAGCGCGCCCTGCATCATCACGCCGGAGGCGCCGACCTTCCAGAAGCTCCTCAACGCGTCCGGGGTGTTCGGGTAGCGCCACGAGAACGTCCCCTTCGGCGGGTCGACGGCGGCGTTCTCCTGCGTGGCGGGGCTCAGCCCCACGCCCGTGCCGCCGGCGTAGCTGAACTTGAGCGGCAGATACCCCGTCAGCGCGAGCAGCTGCTGCAGGCGCACGGTCGACCCACCGGGGACCGTCCAGGTGGCCCGGTCCGATCCCGCGCCCTGCTGGCCGCCGACGAGGCGCACCCCGTTGGGCATCGCGATACTGACCTTGGCCCCGAGGCCGTAGCCATAGCCGTCAGGAACGAACTCGATCGAGTGGCTGGTGAGCGTGCGCCAGTGGCCGGTGGTGGCCGGCGTCAGGACCGGGCGGTGCGAGCCCAGCGCTTGGGAGATGGGCTTTGAGAAGTTGAGGCGGATCGCCGTGCTCGGCTTGATCTGGCCGCCCGGAGCGGGGCTGGCCACCGCGCTGGCCGAACTGCCGGCGGGGAACCAGCTGACCTGCGCCTGGCTGGCGTTCTCCCAGCGGCGCGGGGCGGCGGAGACGAAGATCGAACCCGCTTCGCCGGTGTGCGGCACTGTGACGACGGTGCGCGCGTTCCCGAACACCTGGCGCTTGAGGTTGCCGGCCGTGCCGTAGGAGAAGACCTCCACTCCGGGCTTCTTGAAATGCAGTTTGAGCGCGGCGTTGTGCGCCACGGTGATGTAGTGCGAGCGCAGGCTGGCGGCCGGTGTGGTCAGCGCGAGATTGAGCCGCTGTTTGGAGCCGGCGAACCATGACATCCACCCCGGGCGCTTGACCACGACCTGCAGCGAGACCTTCTCGTCGGCGGAGATCGGGTGCGTGGGATAGATCTGGTCGCCGGAAACCTTCACCGGGATGGGCGTGGCGTGTGGGCCGGTCACCATGGTGACCTTCTCGATCGTGCCACCGCCGAGCGGCATCCCGATCTTGGCGATCGCCTGCGAGTCGGTCGTCAGGCTCGCCTTGGCCGAGGCGAAGATGATCGCCCCGACGGCGAGCGACGGCGAGAGCGACGAGCAGCACGCCCGCCGAGGATCCAGCGTCCACGACGCATGCGCTTGGGAGCGCTCGTCGCACCACCGGCAGGCGTACTCGAACGACGCGCCCCGATGGGCGTCCGCAAATACGAAACGTTCGCCACCGCCAAGATGGTACCGACGAGGCGGGTCGGAGCAAGAAACGGGAGATTACGAGGATCTTTCTGCAACCGTCGTTGCAGTGTTGCTCCATACGGGGGCGCGTGAGGGCCGGTCGCGGCCCGATCGGGCCCTCAGCGGGTGACGGCGCCCTCGGCGGCGCTGGAGACCAGCCGCGCGTACTTGCTCAGGGCGACGCCGGGAAACGGCCGCTCGTACGGCTCATAGGCGCGGCGCCGTTCGGCGAGTTCCTCGTCGGACAGGGCGACGTCGAGGCGGCGGGCGGTGACATCGAGGGTGATCTCGTCGCCGTCGCGGACGAGGCCGATCGGGCCGCCGCGGATCGACTCGGGGGCCACGTGCCCGGCCATCAGGCCGCGCGTCGCGCCGGAGAAGCGCCCGTCGGTGATCAGCGCGACATCCTCGCCCAGCCCCTCGCCCACCAGCGCGGCGGTCACGGCCAGCATCTCGCGCATCCCGGGTCCGCCGGCCGGCCCCTCGTTGCGGATGACGACGATGTCGCCCGGGTTGATCGAGTTCGTGCGAACGGCCTCCATGGCGTCCTCCTCGCACTCGAAGACGCGCGCTGGACCGGTCTGCGTGCGTCGCGTGTAGCCCGCGAGCTTGACCACGCACCCGTCGGGCGCGAGGTTGCCGCGCAGGATCGCCAGGCCGCCGGTCTCCGAAAGCGGATTGGCCAGCGGGCGCACGACCTGCTGGCCCTCGGTCTCGGTCGCGCCGGCGGCGATCTCGCCGACCGTCTGACCGGTGACCGTCATCGCGTCCGCATGCAGGAGCCCCGCTTCCTGCATCCGGGCGAGCACGAGCGGAACGCCGCCGGCCTCGGCGAGGTCGGGCGCGACGTAGCGGCCGCCCGGCTTGAGGTCGCACAGCAGCGGAGTGCGCTCGGAGATCTCGTGGAAGTCGTCGATCGAGAGTTCGATCCCCATCTCGGAGGCGAGCGCCAGGAGGTGCAGGACGCCGTTGGTGGAGCCGCCGCTGCAGGCGATCGCCGCGATCGCGTTCTCAAAGCTCTGACGGGTGATGTAGTCGCTGGGCCGCAGGCCGCGCTTGAGCACGTCCATCACGAGCTTGCCCGCCTCCTCGGCCACGACCGGCTTGCGCTCGTCGACGGCCGGCACGAGGTTCAGCCCCGAGGGCGAGATCCCCAGCACCTCGAAGGCCATCGCCATCGTGTTCGCGGTGAACTGCCCGCCGCAGGCGCCGGCGCCCGGGGAGGCGGCCTCCTCGATCGCCTTCAGCTCGGCGTCGTCGATCCGGCCGGCCGCGTGCGCGCCGACGGCCTCGAACACCTCGCCGATCGTGACCCGCTCCCCGTGCAGGTGGCCGGGGAGGATCGAGCCGCCGTAGAGCATCACGCCGGGCAGGTCGAGCCGGGCAAGCGCCATCACGGTGGCCGGGATCGTCTTGTCGCAGCCGCTGAGCGCGATCACGGCGTCGAACATGTGCGCCTGGACGACGAGCTCGATCGAGTCGGCGATCACCTCGCGGCTGACCAGCGAGGCCCGCATTCCCTCGGTGCCCATCGTGATCCCGTCGGAGATCGCGATCGTGTTGAGCTCCATCGGGGTGCCGCCGGTGGCGCGGATGCCGTCCTTGACCCTGGCGGCCAGGGCACGCAGATGGAAGTTGCACGGCATCGTCTCGATCCATGTGTTGGCGACCGCGACGAGCGGCTTGGCCAGCGCCTCGTCGTCGTAGCCGATCGCCTTCAGGTAGGAGCGGGCGGCGGCCCGCTCGGGCCCGTCGGTGAGGGCACGGCTGCGGTGCTTGAGATCGAACGCGGAGGTGGCCATCGGCGAGCGCAACTGTAGCTGCCGGGATGCGCGGCGGCGTCGGCTCGGGTCCCCGGTCAGCCGGCGGTGTCCAGCGGTTCCGAGGAGGCGCTGCGGGCGGCGTCGCGCATGCGGGCGCGCTCCCATTGGGAGAGGCGCCACAGGTCGCGCTTGACGCGCGCGGGATCGAGCTGGCGGCCGGGAAGGTGCATGTTGGCGGTGGAGATCAGCCGCTCCTCGTCGCCGGTCAGCGCCATCCACTTCGCGAGCACGTCGTCGGAGTCGGGCAGGCGCGCGCTGCCGTAGGGCCGCGTCTCGTCGGGGAAGGCGACGCAGTACTCGTTGAGCAGGCGGTGCGTCTGGGCGAGGTAGGCGACGATCGCCTTGTGGGGATAGATCAGGTAGGCGTAGGCCGCCCCGCCCGTCCGCTCCGCCTCGACCGGCCCGTCGGCCTGCGTGCCCCAGACGCGGATGAAGCCCAGCTCGCGGTACATCGCCCACTCCTCCTCGTTGACGCATGAGCGCAGGAGCGTGCGGGCGCGCTGCTCGGCGCGGCGATCGCGTCCCGGGTCATACGGCATGACCGGCGTCATCCGCCGGCGCGCACGATGGCGCGACCACGCCTCGTCGAGGCGGGGGAGCAACTCCTCCGAGAGCAGGGCGACGGCCACCAGCGCGGTCGCGACGAGCGCCAGCAGCACGCGTGCGCCCCCGGGGCCTACCGCCCCCCGGCCGCGCGCGGGAAGAAGATCACGCGTTCAGCATCCCGGGGAACGTCGTCAAACGATCGGACCATCTGCGCCTGACGTCGTCCCGCGGCGTCCAGCATCGGTACCGCGGCCCACAGGCCGGCATCCAGCTGGCGGCGGAACTCCTCCACCAGTCGGAGCTCGTCCTCAGCAAGCTCAACGTCGCCCTCGGCGATCAGCACCTCACCGTGCCCGGGCTTCATCCTCAAGAAGCGCACCCGGGGGATTATGTCACGCCGAGGATGTCGACCGGACCGGTGCCCGCGCCGACGGCGGCCAGCCCGTCCCGGACCGCCTCCGAGGCCCGACGCTTGGCGGTGCGGGCCGCCTGCAGCGGCGAATCGCCCCAGGCCAGCCGCGCCGCCAGCACCGAGGAGTGCGTGCACCCCGATCCGTGCGCGGCCCCGTCCGGGTACCGCTCGCCGGGGATCTCGACCACCTGGCGGCCGTCGAAGAACACGTCGATCGCCTGGGCGCGGTGCCCGCCGGTGACGACCACGATCGGGGGACCGAGGGCCTGCATCGGCGCGCGCCAGCGCGACCGCATCGGGTTCGCCGCCCGCGTCGCCCCCCACCAGCGCGCGCGCCTCGGGCACGTTGGGCGTGACCACCGTCGCGCGCGGGAGCAGCAGCTCGACGAGCGCTCCCCGGGCCTCGGGGGCCAGCAGCTCCGCCCCGGACTCGGCGACCATCACCGGGTCGAGCACGACCGGCACCCGCCCGCCCGGCTGCTCGCCGAGCTCGTCGAGTGCCTGGGCGACCGCCTCGATCGTCGCCACCGACCCGAGCATGCCGATCTTGACCGCGTCGACGCCGATGTCCTGCGCAACGGCCCGCACCTGGGCGAGGATCATCTCAGGCTCGATCGCCTGCACGCCGGTGACGCCGACGGTGTTCTGGGCGGTGATCGCGGTGATCGCCGTCATCCCGTGGACGCCGCAGGCGGCGAACGCCTTGAGATCGGCCTGGATCCCGGCCCCGCCGCCGGAGTCAGACCCGGCGATCGAGAGCACGCACGGGATCCGCCGCGCAGATGAGGTGCCGGACACGCCGGCGAGGTTAGTCACCGTCACGGTGGTATGAGTCAGACGGCGACCGTGAAGCGACCTCCCGGTCCGCGACGCAGCCAGCCGCCGAGCTCCAGCGAGGCCAGACCGGCCAAGCCGCCGTCGACGTCGAGACCGGCGCGGGCGAACGCCGCCGATGCCTCGTGGCCGTCGGCGATCGCCTCGAGCAGCGCCGCCAGCTCGCGGCGACAGCGCCTGCGCGACGGCGATCGCCCAGCGCCGGCGCCCCGGCGCCGAACAGCCCGTCGAGCACGTCCTGGGCGCCCTGCACCAGCTCGGCCCCACCGCGCAGCAGCTCGTGCGGGCCCGCCGACAGGCGCGAGGTCACCGGGCCGGGGACCGCGCCCACGGCCCGACCCAGCTCGGCCGCCCGGCGAGCGGTCACCAGCGCCCCGGAGCTCGCCCGCCCCTGGACGACGACCGTCATCGCGCTGAGCGCGGCGATGATCCGGTTGCGCGCCAGGAACATCCACCGGCGGGTCGCCGTCCCCGGGCCCGAGCTCGGACACGAGCGCCCCGCGCTGCGGGATGCGGCGATGCAGCCCCCGCGCCGAGGCGGGATAGGCCCGCTCGGCGCCGCCGGCCAGCACGGCGACCGTCGCCCCGTCGACGGCGAGCACGCCGCGGTGAGCGGCGGAGTCGATCCCCCGCGCCATCCCGCTGATCACGGTCACGCCGGCGCAGCCCAGTCCGCGTCCGAGGGCGCCGGCGATCTCCACCCCGTAGGGCGACGCCTGGCGGGCGCCGACGACGGCCACCGGCTCACCGGCGACCAGCTCCCCGAGCCGGCCGGCCCCCCCGACGACGTGCAGCACCGCGGGCGGCGCCGCCAGGTCGCGCAGCCGACCGGATACGCCGGATCGCAGCGGCACACCGCCTCCAGCCCGGCCTCAGCGCAATGCGCCCGCGCGACCCCGGCGTCAAAGGCGCGGTACTCGCCGGTCACCGCACCGGCTCGCGCCGCCGGCGACCGCCGCGATCAATTCATCGTCGCAGAGCTCCAGCAGCGCGTCGATCCGGTCGCGGACCTGGTCGAGATGGCCGGCCAGCCGCCCGAGCAGCCACGTGCGCCGCAGGCAGCCGCGACAGGCACCACCGCCGCGCACCTCCCGTGCTGCCCGGTCAGCGGCGGGCTCGGTCATGCCAGCACCATCGCGTCGACGCCCGAGCGCTGACGCAGGCTGAGCGCCAGCAGCACGTCCTCCTGCGCGGACGCGGTCGTGGCCCTCGAGATCGGCGATCGTCCGCGCCACGCGGACGACGCGGTGGCGACCGCGGGCGCTGAGCATCCCCACGGCATAGGCACGCCCGAGCTCGGCCTCGGCCCGCGCATCCAGCCGCACGAACCGTCGGACGCGTGCCGACGTCCATCTCGCCGTTGCAGCGCGCGCCGGTGCCCTCAAGCCGACGCCGCTGGCGCTCGCGAGCCGCCACCACCCGGCGCCAGCGCCGCCGCCGAGGTACAACGCGGCGGGGCCCGCAGCTCGCCGTCGTCCGGGCGGCGCACGTCGACGAGCAGATCCATCCGGTCCAGCAGCGGCCCGCTCAGCCGCCGATGATGACGCCGCAGCTCGGCCTCGCCGCACGTGCAGCGCTCGTCGACCCCGGCAAAGCCACACGGGCACGGATTGGTGGCCGCGACGAGCATGAATCGCGTCGGGAACTGCAGCGCCCGCTGCCCGCGCACGATCGTCACGCTGCCGTCCTCCAGCGGCTGGCGAAGCGCGTCGAGCGCCGGGCGCTGGAACTCCGAGAGCTCGTCCAGGAAGAGGACGCCGTGATGGGCGAGGCTCGCCTCGCCCGGTCGTGGTGGCGAGCCGCCCCCGGCCAGACCCGACGCCGAGATCGTGTGGTGGGGAGCGCGGAACGGCCGTGCCTCGATCAGGCCGTCGGCGTGCACGCCGGCGACGCTGTGGATCCGCGTCACCTCGATCGCCTCGGCGCGCGCCAGGCCGGGGCAGGATCGACGGCAGCCGGCGGGCCAGCATCGTCTTTCCCGTCCCCGGCGCTCCCTCCATCAGCAGGTTGTGGCCGCCGGCGGCGGCGATCTGCAGCGCGCGCAGCGGCGCGTCCTGCCCCCGGACGTCCGCCAGGTCGATCGACTCCCGGCGCCGCTGCGCCGGGCCGCGCGGGCCGGGCAGCGGTGGCGGCTCGCCGCCCGCGAGCACGTCCGCGGCGGCCCGCAGGCTGCTCACGGCGACGATCTCCAGGCTTTCCACGAGCGCCGCCTCCCGGGCGCGCTGGCTGGGCACGATCAGGCGCGCGCATCCGGCCCGGCGGGCCCCCTCGGCCACCGCCAGGGCCCCCGGCGAGTCACGCAGCTCGCCGCCGAGCGACAGCTCGCCGAACACCGCATAGCGGTCGAGCCCGTCGCGCGGCACCTCGCCGCTGGCCGCCAGCAGCGCCAGCGCCAGCGCCGCGTCGAATCCGGGGCCGGCCTTGCGCAGCGAGGCCGGCGCCAGATTGGCGGTGATCCGCTTGCTCGGGAAACTTGAAGCCGGAATTGAGGATCGCCGCGCGGATCCGGTCGCGCGACTCCCGCACCGCGGTGTCGCCGAGCCCGACGATCGTGAACGTCGGCAGGCCGCTGCGGATGTCGACCTCGACCCACACCTGGCGTGGCTGGACCCCGTCGATGGCGAACGTGGTGACGCGCGCGAGCATGGCCTGAGACCGTACGCCCGATCGTGTGCCGCGTGGGTGACAGAACGTCAAATAAGTGGGTCATTTCCAGGGCATTTTTCCACAGAGTCGGCACATTGCGACACCCACGCGACACACGATCGGGCGTAGCGTCTCTGGCGTGGGAAACGACCTCCGTCACGATCTCGGCAGCGCCGGCGAGCAGCTGGCCGCCGAGCACCTGGAGCGCCTCGGCTACCGGATCCTGGAGCGCAACTACCGCACGCGCTGGGGCGAGCTGGACATCGTCGCCTTCGACGGGCGGACGCTGGCCTTCTGCGAGGTCAAGTCGCGCCGGGCGCGGCGGGCGCGCAGGATCGCCGCTGGAGGCCGTCAACCCGGCCAAGCGGGCACAGGTGCGCCGGATGGCCGGACGCTGGCTGGTCGAGCGCCGCGAGCGGCCGTATGCCGAGGTGCTGCGCTTCGACGCGATCGGGGTGACCTTCGACGCCGCCGGCCGGCTGATCTCACTCGAGCACGTGGAGGGGGCTTTCTGACCCCCTCGCCCTTGCCCTGTGCATCTCACGCCTGACGTTCGCCGTGGTGGCGGTCCGCGTCCGCTAGCGCGAGTCCGGACCGCATTGCGTCGCGTCGCCTTGGCGAACATCGCCGAGCCGGCCCAGCGACCGCTAGCCGAGCGCCAGTTGCTGATATGCCGTCGATTGAAATGACATCCGGTGCAACGGCGAGACGCCGAGGCGCTCGATCGCGTCGCGGTGCTCGGGCGTGGAGTAGCCGACGTGCTGGGCGAACTCCCAGCCGGGATGGGCCGCGTCGGCGCGGCGCATGTAGCGGTCGCGGGTCTCCTTGGCGAGCACCGAGGCGGCGGCGATGGCGGCGCTCTTGGCGTCGCCGCCGATCACCGCGCGCTGCTCGTGTCCCAGCCCGGCCACCGGGAAGCCGTCGCTCAGGCAGATGCAGCCGTCGCAGGCGACCTGGGCGAGCGCGTCGCGCAGCGCGGCGAGGTTGGTCTTGTGCAGGCCGCGGGCGTCGATCCCCGGGCGCGCAGCGCGACACGATGCAGACGCGGGCGGCGACGCTGAGGATCACCGGATAGAGCGCGGCGCGACCCTCGGGCGTCTGCTGCTTGGAATCGTTGAGCGCGCCCAGTGCACGGGCCTGCGCCGGGCCCCAGCCGCTCGAGGTCGAGCAGCACGGCGGCGGCGACCAGCGGCCCGGCCAGGCACCCGCGGCCGGCCTCGTCGGCGCCGGCCACGAAACGCACGCCGAGGCTGCGATCGAAGTTCAGCAGCCGCCGGCCGGGCCGGCGGCCCGGCGCCTGCGGGCGGCGGCGCCCTTGGGCGCCGAGCCCGACGGCTAGAGGGTGCCGAACCGTCCCGGGGGCCAGTAGGTGAAGAAGGCAACCCCGATGATCCACTTGTCGGGGACGGGACCCCAGAAACGGCTGTCGTCTGAGACCTCACGGTTGTCCCCCATCATGAAGTACTGGCCGGGCGGAACCGTGAACGTCTTCGGGAAATTGCAGGAACTGTCGTTCCCGCACGGCCGGATATAGGAGTCCTGCTCGGGCTTGCCGTCGCGGTAGACGTGTCCGTTGCGGATCGACAGCGTGTCGCCCGGCAGCCCGACGACGCGCTTGATGTAGGTCTGGGTGGACTCGCGTCGCGTGTGCACGGCGCATGCCTGCGGATGGCCGTTGCCCTCGGAGCTCGAGCCGCACACCGGCACGGTCGGATCCGCGCCCTGAGGCGGGTGAAAGACGACGATGTCGCCGAGGCTCGGCTTGGAGACCAGGCGGTTGACGAGCACGCGCTGGTTGATGTTCAGCGTCGGCTCCATCGAGGAGCTCGGGATCCGGTAGGGCTTGACGACGAACGCCTGGAGCAGGATCGCCACGCCGACGGCGATCGCGATCGTCACCACCGTCTCGACCAGGGTGCTCAGAGGGGATTTGCGCTTCGCCATCGTCGCGTCGTCCTCGCCGGCCGGACCGGCGCTACGAGAATCCCGACCCGGTCGGGCGGCCAGTAGGTCAAAAACGCCTCGCCGATCATCCACTTCTTGGGCACCGGACCCCAGAAGCGGCTGTCGAGGGAGTCGGGCGGTTGTCGCCCATCATGTAGTAGTCGCCCCGCGGGAATCGTGATCGTGGCCGGGAAGTTGCACTCCCCGGAGCCGTCGCAGGGGATCGTGTAGGCGTCCTTCTCGCGCGTACCGTTGCGGTACACGTGGCCGTCGCGGATCGACAGCTGATCCCCGGGCACCCCGACGACGCGCTTGACGTAGGTCTGATCGGACTCCTGGGCCTGGACGACATCGCAGGCGCGCCGGGCGTCCTGGCCGTCGCCGTTCTGGCCCTCGCGCGGGTTGGCGCACGTCTCGGACGCCGGCGGGTGAAAGACGTAGATGTCGCCGACCTGCGGGCTGCCGAAGTGGGTTCCGACCCGGTCGACGAGGATCCGCTGGCCGAGGTGCAGCGTCGGCAGCATCGAGCCCGACGGGATCTCGTAGGGCTTGACGACGAACGCCTGGATGGCAAGCGCCAATCCGAGCGCCACGGCGATGATCACGACCAACTCCACCACCGACCGAGCCAGCGGCTTGCGGGTCTTCGTCACACCGTCTCTTCGCCGTCCGACGCATCCGCGTCGGCCGACTCGGGCGCCGAATCGGTGGCCTCGGCGGCAGCCTGGGGTGCCGCGTCCTGCGCCGCCTCGTCCGGCGCCACCTCTTCAACGGGCCCGTCCTGCTCGACGGCTTCCTCGGCCGTCGCGCCCGATGCGTCGACCGCCTCGTCGGGCCCGTACAGCAGCTCGCGCTCGACGGCGATCTCCGGCCCGGCGGAGCGGCGCTCGCGAACCCGGGCGCGCTTGCCGATGCGACCACGGAGGTAGTACAGCTTGGCGCGGCGCACGTCGCCGCGAGCCGCGACCTCGATGCGCTCGATCTTGGGCGAGTGCAGCGGGAACGTCCGCTCGACGCCCGACGCCGAAGGACTGCTTGCGCACGGTGAAGGTCTCCCGGGCGCCGTGGCCCTGGCGCTTGATGACGACGCCCTCGAACAGCTGGGTGCGCCGGCGCGTGCCCTCGATCACCTGGAAGTGGACCCGCAGACGATCCCCGGCGTCAAACGCCGGTACGCGGCGGAGCTGAGAACGCTCCAGGCTGTCGATCACTGTGCTCATCGGATGAATCCCGCGGGCGCCTGGACTGCGACGCGATGCGGGTGAGGCTTGGGTGCGGACAGCGCCGGAGTGCTGCCCACCCATGCGGCGGCCTATGGTAGCGGACCGTCCTCAGTGCGATGTTCGCGGTCGATGAAGTCGCTCCCGGCCCCGGCGGCGCGGGCCCGGCTCTGCTCCAGCCGCCAGCGCGCGATCCGCTCGTGGTGACCGGAGAGCAGGACCTCCGGCACCGACCAGCCCCGCCACTCGGCGGGCCGCGTGTAGTGCGGATACTCGGGTCCCCCCTCAAGCGCGGCCGAGAAGGACTCCTCCACGGCGGAGGCGGCGTGGCCGAGCGAGCCCGGCAGCTTGCGCAGCACGGCGTCGCACACCACCATCGCGGCCAGCTCCCCGCCGGCCAGCACGTAGCGCCCGATCGACACCCGGTCAGAGGCGAAGTGCTCGACCACCCGCTCGTCAAAGCCCTCGTAGCGGCCGGAGAGGATCGTCAGCGCGGCTCGGCGGCCAGCTCGTCGACGAGCACGTCGTCGAGCACCCTCCCGCCGGGGTCGAGCGCGATCACCCGCCGCTCGGCGGCGAGTGCGACCGGGTCGCGGCCGTAGCGCGCCCGCAGGGCCGCCTCGACGACGTCGACGCGCAGCACCATGCCCGCTCCGCCGCCGAACGGTGTGTCGTCCACCTGGCGCCCGCTCAGCGGCGTGTGGTCGCGGTAGTTGACCAGTCCGAGCGAGTGCCCGCCGGCCATGGCGTTGGTCACGTGGCGCTGAGCGGCAAACCACGTGAAGGCCTCCGGAAAGAGGGTGAATACGTCGATCTCCATCACCGCTCGCCGAGGAAGCGCAGGTCGATGTCGATCACGCCCCGCTCGACGTCCACGTCGCGCACCGCGTCGGCGATCAGCGGCACGAGCAGCGCCGGGCGCCCGGAATCCCGCGCGGGCGACCTCGAGCACCTCGCATGACGGCAGCTCGAGCAGGCGCGACACGACGCCGACCTCCTCGTTCCCGTCGCGCACCACGCAGCCCTCCAGGTCCTCGGCCCACCATTCATCCTCCTCCAGCTCGGGCGCCCCCATCCGCTTGACCAGGATCTCCCGTCCGCGCAGCGCCTCGGCGTCCGCCCGTTCGGTGCAGCCCTCCAGGCGCAGGATCGGCGCCCGGGCGTGACCGGCCAGGCGCTCGACGTGAAGCTGGGCGTCGCCCACCCGGACGTCGATGTCGTCGGCGAGCAGGGCCGGCACCGGCCGGCCGACATGAAAGCTGCCGTCCAGGCCGTGCGGTCGGCCGACCACTCCGGCGCGCAGCCAGCGGTCCTCTTCGGTCACGGCCCCGCCCTCAGGCGTCGACGATGTCCACGAAGACGCGCCGACGCTCCTTGACCGCGGCCGCCTTGATGACCGCGCGCAGAGCCATTGCCGTGCGCCCCCCGCGGCCGATCACGCTGCCGTAGTCGTCGTCGGAGACCGACAGCTCGAGCACGAGCGAGCCGTCGTCCTCGGCGACCTCGGTGACGCGCACGTCGTCGGGGTGCTCCACGAGCCCCCTCGCCAGGTACTCCAGCAGCTCGCGTCACGGTGCGCTTAGAAGATGCCCTGCGTGCGCAGGAGCTTGCGCACCGTCTCGGACGGCTGCGCTCCCCGGGCCAGCCAGTCGCGGATGCGCTCTTCGTTGAGCACGATCGTCGAGGGCTCGGTCTGGGCGTTGTACTGACCGACCGTCTCGATCACGCGGCCGTCGCGCTTGGAGCGCTGGTCGGCGACGACAACCCGCCAGATCGGGTTCTTGCGTCCACCGACGCGGGTGAGTCTGAGTCTGACTGACATAGCGAGCGTGAGGTTAGCGTGCCCGCGCCGAGTGCGCCGAGCGGCAGGTCACCGGGGTGAGGTTCATCGAGCGTTGCGCATGAGCGCGCCGAGGTCGGGCATCTTGCCCTGGGAGACCGAGCGCATGACCTTGCGCATCTGCTCGAACTGCTTGATCAGCTGCTTGACGGCCTGCACGTTGGTGCCTGATCCGCGCGCGATCCGCAGCCGCTGGGAGCCCTTGATGAGCTCCGGATGGCGGCGCTCCTGCGCCGTCATCGAGAGGATGATCGCCTGCAGCCGGTCGAACTCGCGCTCGTCGAGCTTGACGCCCTTCAGTTCCTTGCCGACGCCCGGGATCATCCCCAGCAGCGACTGCAGCGGACCCAGCCGGCGGATCTGGCGCATCTGGTCCAGGAAGTCGTCGAGGCCGAACTCCTGCTTGCGCAGCTTGCGCTCGATCTCGGCCGCCTGGCGCTCGTCGTACTGGGACTCGGCCTTCTCGATCAGCGTCATCACGTCGCCCATGCCGAGGATCCGCTGGGCCATCCGGTCGGGATGGAAGCGCTCGAACTGGTCGAGCTTCTCGCCGGTGGAGGCGAACAGGATCGGCTTGCCGGTGATCGCCTTGACCGACAGGGCGGCGCCGCCGCGGGCATCGCCGTCGAGCTTGGACATGACGACGCCGTCGAAGTCGACCACCTCGCCGAACTGCTCGGCGACGTTGACGGCGTCCTGGCCGGTCATCGCGTCGACGACGAGCAGGATGTCAGTCGGATTGATCGCCTTCTTGATGTCGGCCAGCTCGGCCATCAGCTCGGAGTCGACGTGCAGGCGGCCGCTGGTGTCGACGATCAGCACGTCCTTGCCCTCGGAGCGGGCTCGGTCGGCCGCCCACTTGGCGATCGCGACGGGCTTTGCATCGGTGCCCCGCTCGTAGACGTCGACGCCGGCCTGGGCGCCGAGCTTGATCAGCTGGTCGACGGCCGCCGGGCGATAGACGTCGCAGGCGGCCACGGCAACCGAGGAGCCCGACTCGCGCAGCATCCGCGCGAGCTTGCCCGTGGCGGTCGTCTTGCCCGAGCCCTGCAGCCCGGCCATCAGCACGATCGTCGGCGGGCGGGGTGAGAACGCCAGCTCCTGCGACTCCCCGCCCATCAGCTCGGTCAGCTCGTCGGAGACGATCTTGACGACCTGCTGGCCGGGGTTGAGCTGGCCGATGATGTCGGCGCCGAGAGCGCGCTCCTTGACCGCGTTGGTGAAGGTCTTGACGACCTTGAAGTTGACGTCGGCCTCGAGCAGGGCGAGACGGATCTCGCGCATGGCGGAGTTGATGTCGGCCTCGGTCAGGGTGCCGCGGCCGCGGACGTCGTCGAGTGTGGCCTGGAGCCTCTCGGCGAGGGAGTCGAACATCTTCCCCTCAGTCTATGCCGGAGGAACGCGATTCTCAGGACACCAGGGCGCGCGCGAAGTCGGCCGCGTCGAACGGCCGCAGGTCCTCGAGCTGCTCGCCGACGCCGATCAGCTTGACTGGGATCTGCAGCTCGTGGGCGATCGCCAGGGCGATCCCCCCTTGGCGGTGCCGTCGAGCTTGGTGAGCACGAGTCCGGTGACGTCGATCGCCTCCAAGAACGAGCTTGGCCTGGCGCAGGCCGTTCTGGCCGGTCGTGGCGTCGACGGTCAGCAGCGTCTCGTGCGGAGCCTCGGGAATCTGCTTGGCGATCACCCGGCGGACCTTGGTCAGCTCGGCCATCAGGTTGTCCTGGGTGTGCAGACGCCCGGCGGTGTCGATCAGCACGACGTCGGCGCCCTCGCGCCGCGCGGTGGCGATCGCGTCGTAGGCGACCGAGGCCGAGTCGGCCCCCAGGCCGCCCTTGACGAACCCGACGTCGGCCCGCTGCGCCCACACCTCGAGCTGCTCGACGGCGGCCGCCCGGAATGTGTCCCCGGCGGCGAGCACGACCTTGCGGTCCAGCTCCTTGCTCAGGTGCCAGGCGAGCTTGCCCAGCGTCGTCGTCTTGCCGGTGCCGTTGACCCCGGCGACGAGGATCACCGTCGGCTCGGCGCGCAGGTCGATGCGGTCATCGCCGGTGCGCGCGATCTCGGTCAGCAGCTCCACCAGCCGGTCTGACAGCTCCTGGCCGCCGGTCAGCTTCTCCTCGGCGGCCTCCTGCTCGAGCTGGGCAACGACGCGGGCGGTCGTCGGCGCTCCCACGTCGGCGTAGATCAGCGCCTCCTCGAGGCGTTCCCACGTCTCCTCGGAGAGGTCCTCGAACAGCGTCGCCTGGATCTCGGTCTGCAGCGCCTGGCGGGTCTTGCGCAGGCTCTCGCGCAGCCGGCGGAAACGACCCACGCGCCGCTCCTGGCCACCTTCGTCGGCGGCCGACTCCGAGCGGCGCCGGCACGCGGCCCCTCGACGATGAACAGATCCCGCCATTCGCGCGCCATGACGGCGGCGACGTTAGCGGACGGCACGGCCTACGCTCCGGCGATGGTTCTGCCGCATGACGAACTGGGCGCGGGTCCGGCGGTCATGCTTCTGCACGCCGGCATCGCCGACCGGCGGATGTGGACCGAGCACCTCGAACCCCTCGCCGCCGCCGGCCGGCGCGCGGTCGCCGTCGACCTGCCGGGCTTCGGCGATGCCCCGCTGCGACCCGGCCTGCAGGCGCCGTGGCTCGACGTCCTGGAGACGATGGACGCTCTCGGCGCTCGACCGGACTGCCCTGGTCGGCTGCTCGTTCGGCGGTGCGGTGGCGCTGGTGACGGCCGTCACCGCCCGCGACCGCGTCAGCAGCCCTCGTGCTGGCCTCCGCGTCCCGCTCCCGACATCACGCCGTCCAACCGGCTGCAGGTGGCCTGGGATGCCGAGGAGACCGCGCTCGAGCGGGGTGATCTGGACAGTGCTGTCGAGGCGGTGCTCGACGCGTGGCTGGCCGCCGACGCGCCGGCGGGGCTGCGCGAGCGCGTGGGCACGATGCAACGCCGCGCCCTCGAGCTGCAGGCGGACCCCCCAGAGATGACCGATGCTGTCGATCCGCTCGACCAGGATCCCCGGCTGATCGAGAGCCTCGAGCTTCCCGCGCTGTGCCTGGCCGGGCATGACGACATGCCGGACTTCGTGACATCAGCCCACCGGCTCTCCGAGGTGTTGCCTCGCGGGAGCTACCAGCAGATCGACAACGCACGGCATCTGATCCCGCTCGAGGCGCCGGAGACTTTCCGCGCCGCCCTCATCGACTTTCTGACAGCGAGCGCCTGACGCTCGGGCGGCGGCCTCGACGGGTGGCGGCAGCCGCCGCGACTATCACCGGGTGATCTCTACGCGGCGACTTCTATCGCCGGCAGCCGCCGCGACTATCACCGGCGATCTCTACGCGGCGACTTCTATCGCCGGCAGCCGCCGCGAGATCACCTTGGAGATCCCGTCGGCCCCCATCGAGACGCCGTACAGCGAGTCGGCGGCCTCCATCGTGCGTTTCTGGTGGGTGACGACGATGAACTGGGCGCGCGACGAGTATTGGCGCAGCAGCGCCAGGAAGCGGTCGATGTTGAGGTCGTCCAGTGCCGCCTCGACCTCGTCGAGGATGTAGAACGGGCACGGCCGGGCCAGGAACACGGCGAACAGGAAGGCCAGCGCGGTCATCGACTTCTCGCCGCCGGACAGCAGCGACAGGCGCTTGGGGTCCTTGCCGGCGGGCGTGATCTCGATCTCCACGCCGAGCAGATCCTCCTCGGAGCGCTCCTCGTCCTCGGCGCCGTCGGACTCGGACTCCCCGCCGGGGGTATCGCCGTTGGCGCCGCCGTCCTGGGGCGCGGGGTGGCCGCCGATCACCCGCGCCGGCCGGCTCGACCCATCCCCCTCGGAGACGAGCCGCAGACGGCCCGAGCCGCCGGGGAACAGCTGCGTGGCCAGCTCCTCGAAGGCGTTCGCGGTGGCGGTGAACGTCTGCTCGAACGTCATGCGGATCTGCTTGTCGGTGTCGGCGATCAGCGTCTGCAGCTCGCGCAGCGCGGTCTCCAGATCGGCGCGCTGGGCCTCGAGCTCCTCGACGTGGGCGACCGCCTCGGCGTACTCCTCCTGGGCGAGCGGGTTGACCGGGCCTAGCTGCTCGCGCCGCCGGGCCACCCGCTCGAGGCGGCCCTGCAAGGTGGCGCGCGCCTCGGGGTCGAGCGCCTCGGTCCCCGGTTGCGCCTCGAGCTCGAGTGCCACGGCGAGCCGCTCGAGCTCGGCGCGGGCGTCGGCGGCCTGATCGCGCGCCCGCTGGAGCGCCACCTCGGCCTGGGTCAGCGCGTCATTCTCGGTTCCCATGCGCTGATGCAGGGTGGCCTCCTGGGCCGCACAGGCACGCAGCTCGCCGGCGGCATGCTCGCCGGCCTCGCGGTCGGCGGCCAGCGCCGCCTCGAATCCGTCGAGGCGCCCGCGGACCGCGTCATGGCCCTCCCGCAGCGCCGACAGGACCTCGGCAACCGCCGGAACGAGCTCCCGGTCGGCGGCCGCGGCGGCACCGAGCCGCTCCAGCCGGGTTGTGCGCTCGGCGCGCTCGCGGTCGGCGCGGTGCAACATCCCCCGCTCGGCGGCCAGCTCGGCGGTCAGCTGCGAGCGCCGGCCCGCGTTCGGACCATCGTCCGGCGCGGCGCGCCGGCGCTCGATCAGGGCAGCGATCCGCCGGCGCTCCTCGACGGCCTCGTCGTGCGCGCGCACCGCGGCACGATGCTCGGCGGTGGCCCGCTCGCGCGCGGACTCCGCCGTGGCCGACTCGACGCTGGCCCGCTGCACGGCGTCGCGGGCGCTCACCTCGGCTTGGGCGGCCCGCTCGGTCTCGGCGACGAGCGCGTCGCGGCGGTTGCGCTCGGCGAGGATGCGGTCCTCGCCGACCGCCGGGGCCTGGCGCAGCTCGCGCGCGCTCGCCGACCACACGCGTCCGGTGCGGGTGACGGCCACGCCGGAGAAGTCCTCCCGGACAGCGGTCAGGTCGTCGACCACCCACGTGCGGGCCAGCAGTGCCTGAGCCAGCGCAAGGGCAGCGCCGTCGCCGCGAAGATGCTCGACCAGCCGCTCCGCCCCCGGCGCCGGCGGCGTCTGGCCACCGGCGGGTGCGGACGGCGAGGGATCACTGACCAGCGCTCGCCCGCCCTCGGCGCCAGCGGCGTCGAGCAGCGTCCCGGCCCGGTCGCGCCCGTCGACCACCGCGGCGGCCAGGCGGCCGTCCAGCGCGGCCGCGAGGGCCAGCTCATAACCGGGTTCCACGCCGAGTGCGTCCGACAGCGGCGGGGCGCCGCGCAGTGCTCCGGCCTGATTGCGCAGGAACTGATTGACGCCGGCCAGTTCGCCCCCGATCCGCGCGGCCTCGCGGCGAGCCTGCTCGGCGGCACGCTCCGCGTCGCGGACCGCCGTGCGCACCCCCTCGAGCGCCGAGTCAGCGGCGGCGCGCGCCTGCGCTCGCGCTTCGACGACGCCCGTCACCTCAGCGACGCGCTCCTCGGCGCCGGTCAGCTGCTCGGCGAGCTCTGACAGCTGGCGGGCAAGCTCGGCCTCACGGTCGCGGTCCAGGCCGGCAAGCTCCTCCTGCAGGCGCTCGATGCGGGCGCCCGCCTCCGGATCGCCGTCGTCGGCCGCGGCCTGGGCCCGGAGCGCGGCGGCGTGGTCCAGCGAGCGCTGCAGGCGATTCTCGATCGACGTCGCCGAGCGAGCGACCGATTCGATCCGGTCGGCGATCCGCTCGCCGGCGGCCCGCGCGGCGTAGGCGCGGCGCGACAGTTCCTCCCGCTGGGCGCTGCGGGCGGCGAGCGCCTCCTCGGCGGCCTCGCGGCGCTTGCCGACTGCCTGCAGCTCGGCGGCCAGCGCCCCCCGGCGGGCACGGACGTCGGCCGCCGCCTGCTCGGCGGTCGTCAGGGCCGCCGTGCGCTCGCGCGAGTCATCCCGCGCGAGCTCCCAGCGGATTTCCAGCGCTTGGCGCTCGAGGCGCTCGTGCAACTCGGCGGCTTCGGCCTGGCGCTTGAGCGGGCGCAGCCGCGAGCGGGCCTCACGCTCGACGTCGAGCGCGCGGTCGAGGTTGTCCTGGGTCCGGGTGAGCTTGAGCTGCGCGCGGCGCCGGCGCTTGCGGTGCTTGCCCAGGCCGGCCGCCTCCTCGATCAGCAGCCGGCGGTCCCGGGGCTTGGAGGTCACCAGCGACTCGACCCGGCCCTGGGAGATCACCGAGTGCATCTCCTTGCCCAAGCCGGTGTCGGACAGCAGCTCGATCACGTCGACGAGCCGGCAGCGGGCGCCCGCGAGCCGGTACTCGCCGTCGCCCGAGCGGTCCAGGCGGCGGAAGATCGAAATCTCCGGCACGCCCAGGCCGAGCGAGCCGTCTGCGTCGTCGAGGATCAGTTCGACCTCGGCGTGACCGGCCGCCTGGCGCCCGGGAGCACCGCCGAAGATCACGTCCTGCATCGACTGGCCACGGACGGCCACCGGCGACTGCTCGCCCAGCGCCCACAGGACGGCGTCAGTCACGTTCGACTTCCCCGACCCGTTGGGACCGACGACGACGCTCACCCCCGGGCCGAACTCCAGCTTCGTCCGGTCAGGGAAGGACTTGAATCCCTTGACGGTGACCGACTTCAGATACATGCCGGCCGCCTCATGACCGCATCGAATCCAGCGCCACCCGCGCGGCCTCCTGCTCGGCGTCCTTCTTGGAGCGACCGGTGCCGTTGCCGATCTCGACATCCTTGATCGTCGCCGCGACGGTGAACGTGCGGTCGTGGGGCGGGCCCTGCTCCTGTACCACCTCGTAGTGGACCAGCTCCCCGCGTCGGGCCAGGCGTTCCTGCAGCGCGGACTTGAAATCGACGGGATGCTCGAGCGCGTTCTCGATCTCCGGCGCGAAGGCCTCGACCACCGCCTCCGCCGTCGTGTCGTAGCCGAACTGCAGATAGACGGCGCCGATCACCGCTTCGATCACCGAGGCGAGCACCCGCTCGGTGGCCACCAGCGCACCCACCCCGGGGAACGCGGACGGCGGCGCCGCTTCCCGCAGCCGCTCGGGGACCGCGAGACGCTCGGCCACAGCCCGACACGAGCGCCCCGAGACCGCCTGGGCGCGGATCTTCGTTAGCCGCCCGGGTCCGTAGCGGTCGGCGTCCAGGCGCGGAAACAGGTGGGTGGTGACCGCCAGGCCGAGCACGCTGTCGCCGAGAAAGGCAAGCCGCTCGTAGGACTCCGATCGCTTGGTCGTCCACGAGGAGTGCATGAACACGGGCGCCGCCAGCTCGGCCGGCAGCGCGTCCAGCAGCTCCCGCAGGCCGGTACGCGAGCCGTCCCCGGAACGGTCCGATGCCGTCGGCTGCAAGCGGCTGCTCACTCAGGGTCGGAGCCTTGGCTTGCGGTCGCCGGGCTCGCGAGCACGAAGTCGACCGCCTGGCCGACCGTCAGGATCCGGGACGCCTCCTCGTCGGAGATCCGCACGCCGTAGGAGTCCTCGAGCTCCTGCACCAGCGTGTACAGATCCAACGAATCGGCTTCCAGGTCCTCCTTGAAGCGCGTGGTCTCCTTGATCATGTCCGGGCTCACTTCGAGCTCGTCGACCAGGTGGGCGCGGATCAACGAGAAGACTTGCTCGCGGGTCATTGGCGCACCACCGTAGACGCCGCGTCGGACGCGCTGTCAGGCATCGCCGTCCTCCTCTCCCCCCTGTGCGGGGACTCGCAGGGCGCCGGCGGCGGCCAGGGCGGTCCGCGTGGCGCTGATCACATCTTCCTCCACTCCGCGGGCGGCGACCTCGATCGCCCGCGCGAACCCCCGGCGGGTGAAGCGGCCGTGGGCGACCACGCCGAGACGGCGCAGTCCGAGCATGTAGGCCCCGCCCGGGCCTTCGGGATCGATCTGGTCGCGCAGCGCCTGGACCGCCGGCCCGAGCAGCCAGCCCCCGAGCTTGCTGCGCGGGGAGCTGAGCGCCGCGTCGCGGATCGCCCGCAGGGTCCGCCCGGACACCCCCTCGATCAGCTTCAGCGCGATGTTGCCCGTAAAGCCGTCCATGACGATCACGTCGGCCGCCGCTTCGAACACCTGTGTGCCCTCGATATTGCCGACGAAGTTCAGCCCTCTGCCCGCCTCGGCCGCCAGCTGCTCGTGGACGAAGACGAGATCAGGCGTGCCCTTGACCGCCTCGGTGCCGTTGGAGAGCAGCGCCACCCGCGGGTTCGTCAGCCCGAGGACGACCTGAGCGAAGGCCGAGCCCATATGGGCGAACTGCACGAGGTGCTCGGGGCGACAGGTGACGTTGGCGCCCACGTCGAGCAGCAGCACCGGCGTGCCGCCGGGCACCGGCACCGGCAGGGCCAGCGCCGGACGGTAGATACCGCGGTCGCGACGCAGGTTGAAGAGCGCGGCGGCCAGCGCCGAGCCGGTCGAGCCGCCGGAGACGAGAGCCTGGGCCCGTCCGTCGGCGACCGCCTTGGCCGCCTGCACGATCGACGCCTCGGGCGTCGAGCGCACGGCATAGGCCGGATCGGCCGCCTTGGCGATCGACACGGGGGCGTCGACGACCTCGACGCCGGGGATCTCGCCGATCTCGTCGCGAGGCCCGAACAGGATGACGCCCGTGCCCGCCGCGGCGGCGCGCGCCGCTCCCGCGGCGACTTCGGCTGGGCCCAGATCCGCCCCGCCCGCATCAACGGCGACGGTGACCATCGCGGTGGGGACTCAGCCGGACTGCTGGCCGGTCTCGGCGATGACCTCACGCCCGCGGTAGCTGCCGCAGACCGGGCACACGCGATGCGGCCGGCGCGGGCTGTGGCACGTCGGGCACGCGTTGTAGGCCGCCGGCACGACCTTGTGTTGTGCGCGCCGCTGAGCGGTGCGGGCGTGTGACTGCTTTTGCTTGGGGACGGCCATCGGGCAGCACGGTAGCAGAGCCCGCCCACCCGGCCCGGCCGCTCGGCGGCTACCCGAAGCGCGGGACCTCGCGGGGCGCCAGGGCCGGGGCGCCGACACCCCGGCTGGGCGAAACGGGCTCGGCGCAGTGCCGGCGCAAGAGCGTCGCCAGGCGGTCGGCCGCCACCGGATGCCCGAACAGGAAGCCCTGCATGTGGGTCACTCCCCACGAGCGCAGCAGCTCCACCTGCTCCTCGCTCTCCACGCCCTCGGCGACGACTGGGGCCCGGCAGGCACCGGCCAGGCCGAGGGCGGCGCGCAGCAGTTCGGTGGCGGCCGGGTCGGCGGGCACGCCCACGAGCAGGCTCCCGTCGACCTTGATCACGTCGAAGTCGAGCTGGCGCAGACGCGACAGTGACGAGTAGCCGGCGCCGAAGTCGTCGAGCGCCACCGCGGCGCCGGCGGAGCGCAGATCGGCGACGACACCCTCCCGCGGCCGCGGCATCGATCGTCCACGCCGACTCGGTCAGCTCGAAGGTGAAGCGATCGGCCCGCAGGCCCAGTTCGGAGATCAACTCGGCGAAGCGCCCGGCATAGCTCGGAGCCAGGATCTGCTGGTGAGAGACGTTGATGCCGATCGGCGGGCTGATCCCCTGCTTCTCCCAGGCATGTGCCTGGCAACAGACCTCACGCAGGATCCACGTCGACAGCTCGTCGCCGGCCAGGCTCTGCTCGGCGGTGTTGATGAACGCGTCGGGCCGCAGCAACCCATGCTCGGGATGCTGCCAGCGCAGCAGCGCCTCGACGCCGACGATCCCCCGCACGCCCTCGACTGTCCACACCGGCTGGTAGTGCAGCTCCAGTTCGCGCTCGGCCATCGCCCGCCGCAGCTGCGCCGACAGGCTGGCCCGCCGCGAGAGGATCGCGTCCGAGCTTTCATGAAAGGCGATCCGCCGCCCGCCGGCCGCCTTGGCCTGGTACATCGCGGCGTCGGCATGGCGCAGCAGCGTCTCGGTGTCGTCGGCATCGGCCGGGTACAGGCTGACGCCGATGCTGGCTCCGGTGCGCAGCTTGCGCCCGACCAGGTCGAACGGCTCGCGCAGGGCATCGAGGAGCTTGCCGCCGACGTTCTCGACCCCGACGGCGGCGTCGGCGGGCAGGTCGGCGAGCAGCACGAGGAACTCGTCTCCACCCAGCCGGGCGAGCAGGTCGGAGTCACGCAGGACCGAGTCCAGGCGTGCGGCCACGCCGGCCAGCAGCTGGTCTCCCGCGGCGTGGCCCAGCCGGTCGTTGACCTCCTTGAAACCGTCCAGATCGACGAACATCAGCGCGACCGCCCCATCGCCGCGCCGCGCCCGCGCGAGCGCGAGCTCCACCTGCTCCTCGGCGAGGATGCGGTTGGGCAGCTCGGTCAACGGGTCGTGATAGGCCATGTAGGTCAGCTGTTCCTCCCCGCGCCGGCGCTCGGAGATGTCGCGCACGAACCCATAGAACACGAGATCGTCGTTCTCGGTGCTCTGGGGCAGCGCGAGCGACAGCTCGACGGGGAACTCGCTGCCGTCGGAGCGCATCGCCACGAACTCGGTCCGGCGCCCGAGCAGCCGCCACTCCCCGGTCGCCAACCCGTGGGCGAGGGCACGGCGATGCTGCTCGCGGCTGGCCGGCGGGACGATCAGCTCGGCCAGCTCGCGGCCGATGGCGTCGGCGGCCCGATAGCCGAACGTGCGCTCGGCGGCCGGGTTGAACTCCAGCACCCGGCCGGCGCTGTCGATCGCGATCACGCAGTCCAGCGTCGAGGTGAGCACCGCGCGGTGGCGCTCCACCGCGCCCTCGAGGGCGTGCAGCTGGCGCGCGCTCTCGATCGCGACCGCGGCGTGGGCGGCGAGCACGCCCAGCACCTCCAGCTGACGCTCGTCGGGACGACGGCCGCTGATCGGGTCATCGACCGAGATGACGCCATAGCGCCGGCCGCCCGGCCCCTCGATCGGCGCGAACAGGGCGTCGTCAGGCCGCCAGTCGCCCTCGGCCGCCGTGGCGTGATCGGGCACCTCCGGCGTGTACCACTCGGTCGCCGGGTCGAGCTCCTCGAAGGGCACCGCCCCCGCCGGGATGAAGAACACGTCCCGGCGCGCGAACCGGGGATCGAGCAGCGGCTCCCAGGTCGAGCCGGCGGTGACGTTGCCGAGCAGGATGCCGCGGGCCCGCTCGGAGCCGTGGACGGTGATCACCTCGTAGGCGTCATCCGCGGGCCGATAGACGTTGATGACGACGGTCGAGAACGCGATCGCCTCGGCGACCGTTCGCGCCACCGCGTCGAGCACCTCGGCCAGCGGCGGCTGGCGCAGGCTGAGACGGGCCAGCGCCAGCAGGCTCCGCAGCGCGGGGACCGCCACACCGGGACCGTCGGCGCTCTGTGGCACGGGGGCATGGTCGTCGTCGTTCATCTGCTCGTCGCGATGCAAGGTCAAGGTCCTATTCGGCCTTAACCGGCGGAAGCGCTAATCGAAGCGCAGCTCGGACAACTTCGCCCACCGAGGGTCCGGCCCGCGGTCATGCGCGTGGTCCGGACCGGCGACGTTGAGGTCGGCGCCGCAGACGGGACACAGGCCGGCGCAGTCGGGCCGGCAGAGCATCTGCGCCGGCAGCGCCAGGGCGAGCGCGTCGCGCGCCCAGCCCTGCAGGTCGAGCTGGCCGTGGTCGACGTAGGGTGATTCGAGCTCTTCGCCCTCGCCGGGCTGAGAGACCTCGCGGGCGTCAACCTCGAAGCTCGGCGTGGCGGACTCCAGGCAGCGCATGCACGGGCCGTTCAGCTGCGCGGCGAAGCGCAGTCGCAGCGCGTACCCATCGCCGGTCGTGCGCGAGACGTCGAGGCGAGCGAGAATCTGATCAGGCGTCACCTCGTAGCGTTCGCCGGCGAGCTCGAACGGCTCGATCGCGACCGCCAGCTCGAGGCGGCGTCCCTCCCCACTGCTCAGGTGCAGTCCGGAGAGGTCGAAGGTGTCGGTCCGGAGTGCCATGAATCGAGCTTATCGCCGCCCCAGCGGCGATCATGCCAGGCGTGTCGCGCTGGTTTCGCAGCTACGGATTCGCCGAGCTCGACGACCGCCTGGTCAGCGGTGCCTATCCGCTGGACGCCGATGACGTCGGCGTGCTGGCGTCGCTCTCGGTCAGCCACGTGCTCAACCTCGCCCAGGACAGCGAGTACCGGCCGGGCCAGCACGAGGCCGTGGCCGCCGCCTACGACGCCAGGGGGATCGAGGAGCGGCGCATTGACGTGGTCGACTACGGCCATCTGCCGCCGGAGCTCCTGCAGGCGGCGGTCACCACGGTCGTCGGCTGGCTGGAGCAGCCCGCCGGCACCGCCTACGTGCACTGCCGGGCCGGCTGGCAGCGCTCGGCCGCGGTGGCCGCCGGCGTGGTGGCGATCCGCGAGGGGCTGGAGATCGACGAGGCGCTCGCCGCCATCAGGCACCGCAAGCCGTCGGCCGATCCGCTCCCCCACCAGGTGCGCGACCTGCACGCCTGGTGGGACGCGCGGGACTGACCGCCGTACGGCGGACGCTGGCGGCCGTACTACTCGGCGGCCGTACTACTCGGCGGCCCGCAGCCGGCGCGGACGCCGCGGCTCGGCGACGGCCGACGTTCCGTCGAGGTCGAGCTGCAGCTCGGCGGTGTGCACCGCCCGGGCGCTGACCGTGACCGGCTCGAGCTCGGGCAGCTCGCGCCCCTCGGCCACCGCCCCGTGATCGGCGAAGCGCCGCGCGCCGGGCAGCACCCGGGCCTCGTAGGAGCCGACCGTCTCGTTGTAGGCGCGCACCGCGCCGTTGAGCCGCGTGCCCAGCGTCCCGAGCAGCGTCGAGAGCTTGACCAGCCGGCCGTGCAGCTCGCGCCCGAGATCGGAGATCGCCTGCGCCGACTCGGCCACCCGCTCCTGCTGCCAGCCGTAGCCGACCGAATGCAGCAGCGCCAGCAGCGTCGTCGGCGTGGCGATCAGGACCCGCTGGGCCATCGCGTCCTGCAGCAGCCCCGGGTCGGCCTCGAGCGCCGGCCCGAGCAGCGACTCGCCCGGCAGGAACATCACGACCATGTCGGGCGTCGTCTCCAGCCGCGACCAGTACGCCTTGTCGGCCAGCGCCTTGACGTGCTTGCGCAGCAGGCGAGCGTGATCTCGCAGGTGGCGCTCGCGCTCGACGTCGTCGCGCGCCTCGTAGGCGTCGAGCACCCCCTGCAGCGGCGACTTGGCGTCGACGACCACGCACTTGCCCCCGGGCAGCTTGACCACCATGTCGGGACGCATCGTCGACTCCTCGCCGGCGTAGGAGTGCTGCTCGGCGAAGTCGCAGTGCTTGAGCAGTCCCGCCGCCTCGACGACGTTGCGCAGCTGCATCTGCCCCCACTGGCCGCGCGCGTTGGGCTTGCGCAGCGCCGTCACCAGCGCCCCGGTCTCCGTCCGCAGCCGGTCGCCGGTCTCCGTCAGCGTGCGCAGCTGCGACTCGAGCCGGCCGCGGGACTCGCGGCGCTCCTGGTCGAGGCGCAGCAGCTGGCCGTCGACGCGCCCGAGCTGCTCCTTGAGCGGCGCCACGAGCTGCTCGACCGCCTGCTGGCGCTTGTCGAGGTCGCCCTTGGCCTCCGTCTGCACGGTGCGCAGCTGCGCCTGCGCCATCTCCGTCGAGCTGCGTCATCGAGGACTGCAGCGCCTCGGCGCTCAGCGCCTTGAACGACGCCGACAACCGCTCCTGGGCGTCGGTGACGGTGGCCAGCCGCTCGGCGGCCCGCTCGCGCTCGTGCTCCAGGTCGCTGCGCGCCTTGACGAGCTCGCGCTCGAGCTCGATCCCGCGCGCGGCGTCGGCGGTGAGGGCCCGCAGCCGCGGACGCAGCGCGACGAGAATCACGCCGGCGCCGATGATCACGCCAAGTGCCAGCCAGAGAGCGTTCATGGGTCGATCAGCATTGCGCGGCCGGCGGACGGAATCGCCTGGAAACCGCAACAATGCGTGCGGATGAGCGCCCGACACGATCCGCCGCCACCTGATCGTCCACGGCAAGGTCCAGGGCGTCTTCTATCGCGACTCCACCCGCGAGGCCGCCGAGAACGAAGGCGTCAGCGGCTGGGCGGCCAACCGCGACGACGGAACCGTCGAGGTCGTCCTCGAGGGCCCGCCGGAGGCGGTCGAGAGCGTGATCGGCTTCTGCCGGATCGGGCCGATGAGCGCCGACGTCACCTCGGTCGACGTGACCGAGGAGGAGCCCGAGGGGCTGTCGGGGTTCGAGACGCGCTGAGTGGCGCGGTCGGCCGTCGCTGTCAAGCAGCGAAGATCGGATTTGGGCTTCTCGGCGTGGCTGGCGCTGCTTGGCAGCGCCGTCCGCGCCGCGCAACGGGCTGAGGATCCCGGGGCTGGCGCCCCGGATCGCGGGATGGCGGCGGGATCCAGAGCGCGCATCGGGTCAAAACCGATCATGGAGTTGCGCGATCGCGACCGGCCAGACCCACCGTGGCCGATCCACGTCGTTTTCCGCGGTATGCTGCGCGTCGGCGTGAGGGTGCCGACGGGTGCAACACAATGATCGGCCCAGGGTCCCGGGGCTACGAGCATGTCCCCGATCCGGGGCGTCACCCCGAGATCGTTGCCACACAGCGCGGCCACGGCGCGGATGTCAAGTAGCGCCACCAGCGCTCACACCTACTCAACCGACCCTCGCTCTGATCAGCCGCGACGGGTCGCGCTACCCACCGCGACCGAACCGAGAGCGAGCGACGCGCCCAGCTAGGAGACTTCGGCGGGCTCGTCCTTGCCCGCCAGGCGATCGCGGCCGCGCTGCACGGCGGCGATGAACTTGCTCAGGTTGACCTCGAGCGTGTTGAGGATCTCGTCGGCGTAGTCCTCGGCGCCGAGGCGGATCTCACGTTCGCGGCCGCGGGCGTCCTCGATGATGTCCTCGGCGGCGCGCTCGGCCTGCTTGGTGATCTCCTCGTCGGAGACGAGGCGCTCCTGGCGCTCGCGCGCCTCCTTGACGATCCGCTCGGCCTCGCGCTTGGCCTCGGCGAGCATCTCCTGGCGCTCCTTGACGATCCAGCGGGCCTGCTTGATCTCCTCGGGGATCGTCGCCCGCATCTGATCGAGGATGTCGTAGATCTCCTCCTTGTCCACGCGGACCTGGTCGGTCAGCGGAACCGGCTTGGCGTTGTGGACGAGGTCGTCCAGCTTGTCGATCAGTACCAGGACATCCATTTAACAAACCTCTGTTTCGTCAGCGCCCGAGTCGTTCCTTCAAGGCCAGCGCCACCTCGTCGGGGACCAACTCGTCGATCTCCCCGCCGAACGTCGCGAGCTCCTTGACGCCGCTCGAGCTAATGAAACTGTACTTGGGCGAGGCCATCAGGTAAACGGACTCGATCTCCGGCGCCTGACGGCGGTTGAGCTGGTTCATCTCCAGCTCGTACTCGAAGTCCGAGATCGCGCGCAGCCCCTTGACGATCGCCATCGCTCCGCGCTCGCGGGCGAAGGTCACCAGCAGCGAGCTGAACGTCTCGATCTCGATGTTGGGCAGCTCCCGGGTGGCGGCCTTGAGAAACGCGATCCGCTCCTCGGCGCTGAACAGCGTGTTGCCCTTGCGCCACGGCAGGTTGACCACCCCGACGACGACGGTGTCGAACATCTTCGACGCCCGGCCGATCACATCGAGATGGCCGAAGGTGACCGGGTCGAAATGTGCCCGGGCAGATGGCGATGCGGTTATCGGGAGTCATGGATGCGAATGAGGGTGTCGCCGTAGCGGCGCTCGTCCACCGGCCCCAGGTCGAGCTCCAGGGGGTGGCGACGGTCGCTCTCGGAGACGACGCGGGCATCGGTGGCGAGCACCGGGCCCAGCGCCGCCGTGAGCTCCCGTCCCAGGAGGTCGGCGTGGCGATATGGGGGATCGAGGAAGACGAGATCGTATTGACGCGCGGCCCGGCGTGCGCGCTCGAGGAACCGCGCCACCGGCTGGCGCACCACCTCGGCCTCGATCTCCAGGGCGCCGAGGTTGCGCCGGATCGCGTCCACCGCCGCCGCGCCGGAGTCGACGAGAGTCGCCTCCGCCGCCCCCCGGGAGAGCGCCTCGATGGCCAGCGCGCCCGACCCGGCGAACAGGTCGAGCACCCGGGCGCCCGCCACATCGCCGAGGATCGAGAACAGCGCCTCGCGCACCCGGTCAGACGTCGGCCGCGTCGCCGACCCCCGCGGCGCCACCAGCGGCCGCCCGCCGTACATCGCCACCGATCACCCTCACGCGACATTTCCCGTCATATGCACGTATCCTGTCATATGCACGGCTTTTATCGCTTTCTCCGAGTCAGCGCACCCAACGGGCTGCATCCCCGTCACCGTCGGAGGCACAGACGTGCGATCCCCCGGGCCGCCGCTCTGGGACCGACGGGCGGTCGCGGTCGCCGCTGCGCCGCTCGGGTCGCTGGCGCCCCAGGACGGTGCCGCACCCCCAACCCAGCCGCGGCGCGGCGGTGACTCCGAGCCGCCCGCGGGGACCCTCACGCGCGGATCGGAGCCAGCGCCTCGGCGCCGAACATCCCGATCCAGCGCGTCGCGCGAGCAGAGCGTTCTCGGGCAAGCAAAGATCGGGATCAGCGCCATCGATCGCCTCGGCCCGCATCCGGGCGCGCTCCAGCAAGCTCCCGGTCGCGCGGCAGCTCGGCGACGCGGAACTGGGCGAGCCCGCTCTGCCGGGTGCCGACGAGCTCCCCCTCGCCGCGCAGCTCGAGGTCGATCTCGGCCAGGCGGAAGCCGTCGGTGTGCTCGGCCAGGGCGCGGAGGCGCGCCGATCCCTTGGGGCCGAAGAGCAGACACAGCGAGGCGTGCTCGCCGCGGCCGATGCGCCCGCGCAGCTGATGCAGCTGGGAGATCCCGTAGCGGTCAGCGTCCTCGACGAGCATCACGGTGGCGTTGGGGACGTCGATCCCGACCTCGATCACCGAGGTGGCCACGAGCACGTCGGCCTCGCCCGCGGCGAACGCCTTCATCACCGCGATCTTCTCGGAGCTCGGCAGCTGCCCGTGCATCAGCACCACCCGGAAGTCGCGCAGCTCGCCGGTGCGCAGCCGCTCGAACTCGGCGGTCGCGGCCCGGGCGGCGAGAGCCTCGGACTCCGAGACGAGCGGGCAGACGACGAACGCCTGGCGCCCGGCGCGGAGCTCCTCGCGGATGCGGTCATAGGCGCGGGCGCGCTCGCGCTCGGTCGAGCACACGAACGTCTGGATCGGCTGACGGCCCCGCGGCAGCTCGGCGAGGACGGTGAAGTCAAGGTCGCCGTAGTGCGAGAGCGCCAGCGTGCGCGGGATCGGCGTCGCCGTCATGTGCAGCACGTGCGGGCTCTGCCCCGGGCCGGCCTTCGCATCGAGCGCCGCTCGCTGGCGCACCCCGAAGCGGTGCTGCTCGTCGACGACGGCGACCGCCGAGCGCGGCGAACCGCACCGGCTCCTCGATCAGGGCGTGGGTGCCGACGATCAGCGACAGCTCGCCGGAGCTCAGCTTGCCGAGCAGATCGGCCCGCCGCCGGCCCGGCGTGGAGCCGGTGAGCAGCCCGATCGGCACCGCCTCGCCGGGCATCAGCGCCTGGATGGTGGCGAAGTGCTGCTCGGCCAGCGGCTCGGTGGGCGCCATCAGCGCTCCCTGGTAACCCTGCTCGACGGCCCGCAGCAGGGCGTACAGGGCGACGACCGTCTTGCCCGAGCCCACCTCCCCCATCAGCAGCCGCTGCATCGGCCGGCTGCCCGCCAGGTCGCGCGTCGACGGCCTCCATCGCCCGCCGCTGGTCCCCGGTGGGCGTGAACGGGAGCATCTCGGCCAGCCAGCGCGCGCTCAGCTCCGGGCGCGCCGTCGAGCACCGGCGCGAGCGCGCCGTGGCTGCGCAGCCGGCGGCGGCGCAGCAGCGCGAGCTGGACGAGCAGCAGCTCCTCGAAGGCCAGCCGCCGCCGTCCCTGCGCCTGCTCGTCGTCGCCTCGAAGTGCATCGCGGCCAGCGCGGCCCGGCGCTCGGGCAGCCGCTCGGCGACCCGCAGCAGCGCGGGCAGCGGCTCGACGACGTCGCCGAGGGCGCCGGCGTGGGCGCGCACGAGGGTCAGGATCTGGGTCGAGGACAGCCCCTCGGTGGCCGGGTAGTGAGCGACCGCGTCGCCGCCCGCGCCGGCCGCCGCCTCCGTCGTGGGGGCGTGGCCCTGCACCCGGAAGCGGTTGCGGCCCTCGAACTTGCCGTGCAGCGCCAGCCGCGTACCCGCCGGGTACTTGTGGACGAGCCACGGCTGCTGGAAGAACGTCGCCTTCATCGACGCCGCTGGCGTCGCCGACGGTCGCCTCCACCAGCGGCCGCATGCCCCGCCGGCGCACCGGGCGCGAGGCGATGCTGCGCACCTCCACGACGACGGTGGCCGTCTCGCCGGCCACCAGCTGACCGACCGACCGGGCCTCGCGGTGGTCGCGCGGCAGGTGCTCGAGCAGGTCGCCGACGGTCAGCAGCCCCAGCGTCTCGCGCCGCGGCCTGGGCCTTGGTGCCCTCGACGCTGCAGGCGGCGCGCCAGACCCGACGGCCGCGGATAACGGATCGGCGCCTGCGCCAGCTCAGAGTCCTCCAAGCGGGCGGGTGCTGGCAAACGCGGTGGCGGACATGGGACGGCCCGGATGATGACCAGCGGCGGCGGTCGGGCGATCGCCTCACTCAGCGCTGAGCAGCCACCAGTAGCTCGGCTGCCCGCCCTCGGACAGCTCGAGCTCGACGCCGTCGTCGACCATCGCGTGGACGGCCGCGTCGTCGAGCGGAGCGTCGGCGCCCCGCAGGCAGGTGATCAGCTCGGCGTCCTGGGCCAGATGCTCGAGCACGTCGCGCAGCGTCGCCTCGGCGGGTCCCCAGGCGATCAGCTCCTCCTGCACGAACCCGACGGCGTCACCGGCGTGAAACCGGCCCTGGGCATCGTCGCGGGCGGCCGGGGCGACGGCGCCGGTGCGCACGTGGCTGCAGCGCGGCGTCCATCGCCGCGGCGTTGACGGCCGCGGGCCGGGCGGGCTCGAGGCTGACGACCGCGGCCAGTCCCGCCTGGGGCGAGCGCGAGGCGACGACGGCGACGATCCGGTCCGACAGCTCGGCCGCGCGCTCGGCGGCCATCAGGACGTTGGGGCTGTTGGGCAGCACGATGACCTCTTCGGCGGGCACGGCGTGGACGGCCGCCAGCAGGTCGTAGGTGGAGGGGTTCATCGTCGGCCCGCCGTCGAGAACATGCACGCCGAAGCTCTCGTAGAGGGCGCGCATGCCATCGCCGTTGACGACCGCCAGCGCGCCGCACAGCGTCGACGTCGATGGGGAGGCCGCCTCGCCGGCCGCCAGGCGCTCCGCCCGTTCGGCGACCTGGATGCGCATGTCGGCCACGTCGAGATGGGACACGACGCCGTGGTCGGCGAACACCGCGGTGGCGGCATCGGGATCGTCGGTGTGCACGTGGACCTTGAGCGTGGTCGCGTCGCCGACGACGAGGACCGAGTCGCCGAGGCGCTCCAGCGCGGTGATGAAGGACCGCTGCTCCAGCTCCTCGCCGGTGACCGCGAAGTTGGTGCAGTAGCGAAACGTGGACGAGGCATGCTGCGGATGGGTGACGCGCGCCGCCTGGTGATGATCGAGCCGCGGGGGCTCGGAGCCCCGCAGGGCACCCAGGATCCCGGCCAGCATCACCGTCAGCCCGTAGCCACCGGCGTCGACGACCCCGGCCTCGCGCAGCACCGGCAACAGGTCGGGTCCGCGGCGGACCGAGTCCTGGCCGGCGTCGAGCGCACTCTGGATGACGTCGGCGAGCGCCAGATCCTGCTCGCCGTCGCTCGCCTCGGCGCGCAGGCGGGCGTCGGGCATGTGGGCGAGCTCGGAGGCGACCCGATGCGCCATCTCCCGCACGACGGTCAGGATCGTGCCCTCGGCGGGCTCGCGCACCGAACCGTAGGCCTGATCGGCGGCGCGGGCCAGGGCGGCTCCGATCAGCACCGGGTCGACGAGCTCGCCGGGACGGCTGGCCAGCTCTTCGGCGGCGCCGCGGATCAGCTGGGAGAGGATCACGCCCGAGTTCCCGCGGGCTCCGAGGAGGGCGGCGCGGGCCACCGAGGCGACGATCTCGTCGCGCCCGATGTCGTCGATCGTGCGCTCCTCGGCGTCGGCGGTGAGCCGGTCGAGCTCGGTCAGCACGGCCCGTAGCGTGAGCACCATGTTGTCGCCGGTGTCGCCGTCGGCGACGGGGAACACGTTGAGGTCGTTGACCTCCTCGCGGCGATCCTCCAGCGCGGCGAGACCCGCCTCGATCAGCGCACGGAAGCGGACGATGCTCGGGTCGGACGCCCCCGCCTCAGCGGCCTGGCCAGTCGCTCGCCCGGGCGCGGACACCAGACGTCAGCGGGCTTTGGTGATCTTGCCGGCCTTGAGGCAGCGCGTGCAGACGTAGACGCGCCGCGGCGTGCCGCCGTCATCGATGCGGACCCGCTGCAGGTTGGGATCGAAGCGCCGCCGGGTAGCCACCATCGAGTGGCTGCGGTTGTTGCCGAACGACGGGCCCTTGGCGCACACGTGACAGATCTTGGGCATCGCGGGCAGTATAGGACGAACCACGGACTCCGACCATGGCCGTGGCCGGGCCATGTGGGCCCTCGCCGCGCACAGGCCGCCTGTCATCCTTTGTGAGGATCGTGGTCACGGATCGAATGAGCTCACTTCCCGCTCGACCTGAGAACCCCGTCACATGAGTTCTGGAGCCCAGGCCCGTTCTGCGCCCCGGCAGCCTCCCCGGCTCCCGGAGCGCTATGAGCTGCGCCGCCACATCGCCTCCGGCGGTATGGCCTCGGTGTGGTGCGCCGAGGATCGGCTGCTCGACCGCACGGTGGCGATCAAGATCCTCGCCGAGCGTTTCGCCCACGACCAGCTTGCCGTGCGCCGCTTCAAGCGCGAGGCTCGCGCAGCCGCGAGGGTGTGCGGGCACAACCACGTGGTGACGGTCTTCGACGTCGGCGACACCGAGCCGGCGCCCGGCGAGAATGGGCGGGGAGCACATGAGGGGCGCGCCTTCATCGTCATGGAGTATCTCGCCGGCGGCACCGTCGCCGATGCGATCCGGGTGGGCGCCGTCCGCCGCCACGAGGCCCTGCGCTGGCTCGGCGAAGCGGCCTCGGCGCTCGATCACGCCCACGGCTGCGGGATCGTGCACCGCGACATCAAGCCCGCCAATTTCCTGCTCGATCGCAGCCGGGTGCTGCACGTCGCCGACTTCGGCATCGCCCGCCTGGTCTCCGAGGACACGATCACCTCCTCCGACCAGCTGTTCGGGACCGCGGCCTACCTGGCTCCCGAGCAGGCGCTCGGCCGTCCGGCGACGAGCGCCTCGGACCGTTATGCGCTGGCGGTGGCCGCGTTCGAGCTGCTGGTGGGCGAGCGGCCGTTCGGCGCCACGCACTTCGCCGCCCAGGCCCGCCAGCACGTCGAGGACGCGCCGCCGAGCGCCAGCGAGCGCAACCACAGCCTGCCCGCGGCCGTCGATCCGATCCTGCAGCGCGGCATGGCCAAGCAGGCCGACGAGCGCTTCGAGAGCGCCGGGGCGCTCGTGGCCTCCCTGCAGCGGGCGCTGACCGAGGTCCCGACGAGCACCACCCGCCGGGTCGCCGCCGTCCCCCGGCCGCCGGCCAGGCCGCCGGCCCATCCTCCCACCCGGCGGCGCCCCTCGGCCGTGCCTCCCCGGAGAAGGGCGTTCGCCGAACCGGCCCCGGTGCGAACGAACCCCGCCGGGCCGCGCCGACGCGGACGGGCGATCGCGCTGATCGCGCTGGCGGTCGTCATCGTGGGCGTGGTCGTCGTCGGGCTGGCCGCCGGCGGCGGTGGCTCGGCCAAGCACGCATCCTCGACGCAGGCGCGCGTCAACCACACGGTGGCCCGCGCTGCGCCTCGGCATCGCCCGGCGCCCAAGCACCGGACGTCGGCGACCACGAGCACCCCGGCCCCCCCGTCGTCGACGACCGCCCCGCCGGCGGCCGCGACCAGCGCCGACCAGCTTCAGCAGACCGGGCACAACGAGATGCTCAACGGCGACTATCAGACGGCGATCGGCACCTTGCGCCAGGCGGTCTCGGCCTCGGACCCGAGCAGCCTCACCTACGCCTACGCGCTGTATGACCTCGGCCGCTCGCTCGTGCTCGGCGGTGACCCCGGCGGTGCGATTCCCGTGCTCCAGCAGCGGCTGAAGATCCCCAACCAGACGGGTGTCGTCCGGCAGATGCTCAACCAGGCGTTGCAAGCGGCCGGCCAGGCGCCGGAGCCGTCACCGACCCAGACGACGCCCCCGGCCCCGGGCGGCGACCACGGGCCGGGACGTGCCACGGGCCACGGCCACGCCGGTCCCACCGGCGGCGCCGGCCTGGCGCCGGCGCGGTCGCACGGACATCGCCACGGCGACGGCCACGTCGTCCAGCACCTCAGCGTCAGCGTCGTCGATTAGACGACGAACCCGGCTCGCTCGCGCTAGCCGCCCGCTCGGCGTCCGGCCTCGCTTAGCGGGGGCGCGCGAGTCATCCGGCTGACGACCGCTGAGCTCGTCCTTGGCCTGAGCGAGGCCAGCACCGCCTCGACCGCGTGCCGGCCGGTGTCGCGCTTGCTACCGCCCGCGGACGCGCTCGTGCGCCTGCTCCATGGTGTCGACGGTCAGCAGGCCGAAGCCGCACGGTACCCCGGTGTCCAGCGCCACGCGCATGATCCCGTCCGTCGCCCCGGAGCACACGTACTCGTAGTGGTCGGTCTCGCCGCGGATCACCGCGCCCAGGCAGACGACGGCGTCAAAGCGCCCGGACTCGGCGGCGAACTTGGCGATCACCGGCAGCTCGAACGCCCCCGGCACCGTATAGGCCTCGATCGTCTCGACCCCGGCCTCGCCGAGCGCCGCCCGGGCGCTGACCTCGAGCGCCTCCGCGAGCTCGCCGTAGAAGCGCGCCACGCACAGCGCGACCCGTCGCTGCGGCTCAGCGGCCATCGCCGTGCGCCCGTTCGCGCTCGTGCGCCCGCTCCCGGTCGTGCTCGTGCTCCTCCTCGAGCATCTCCTCGTCGAGCGCCAGGCCCTGATGGTGCAGGGTGTGGCCGAGCTTCTCCGCCTTGGCGCGCAGGTAGGCCGCGTTGTGGAGGTTGGGGGCGTGCTCGATCGGGATCTGATCGGCGACCGAAAGCCCGTAGCCGGCCAGGCCGGAGATCTTCTTCGGATTGTTGGTGAGGATGCGGATGCTCGAGAGCCCGAGATCGACGAGGATCTGCGCGCCGATGCCGTAGTCGCGCAGGTCGGCGGGCAGCCCGAGCTTGAGGTTGGCGTCGACGGTGTCGAAGCCCTCCTCCTGCAGCTTGTAGGCGCGCAGCTTGTTGAGCAGCCCGATCCCCCGTCCCTCCTGGCTGAGGTAGAGCAGAACGCCGCGTCCCTCACGTTCGATCATCGCCAGCGCCGATTCGAGCTGCTCGCCGCAGTCGCAGCGCAGCGAGTGAAAGACATCGCCGGTCAGGCATTCCGAGTGCACGCGGACGAGCACGTCGGAGACGCCGTCGACGTCACCCTTGAGCAGCGCGACATGGTGCTTGTTGTCGATCAGCGACCGGTAGCCGACGGCCACGAAGTCGCCGAACGCCGTCGGGAGAGATGTGGCGACGACCCGCTCGACGAGCTTCTCGTGGCGCCGGCGATAGGCGACCAGGTCGGCGACCGTGACCATCTTCAGGTCGTGGCGCTCGCAATAGACGCGCAGGTCGGGCACCCGCGCCATCGTCCCGTCCTCGTTCATGATCTCGCAGATCACGCTGGCCGGGATCAGGCCGGCGAGCCGCGCGAGATCGACGCCGGCCTCGGTCTGGCCGACGCGCTCGAGCACGCCGCCCGCCTTGGCCTTGAGCGGGAACACGTGACCGGGCTGGACGAGCTCGCGCGGGCTCGTCCTGGGGTCGATCGCGACCTGGATCGTGCGCGCGCGGTCGGCGGCCGAGATCCCGGTGCTGACGCCCGAGCGGGCCTCGATCGAGACCGTGAACGCCGTCTCGAACGCCGACTCGTTCTTGGCCGCCATCAGATCGAGCCCCAGCTCCTCGCAGCGCTCGGGGGTCATGGCCAGGCAGATCAGGCCTCCCCCCTCCTTGCGCATGAAGTTGACCGCCTCAGGAGTCACGAACTGGGCGGCCATCGTCAGATCGCCCTCGTTCTCGCGGTTCTCGTCGTCGCAGACGACCACCATCTTGCCCTGGCGGATGTCCTCGATCGCCTCCTCGATCGTGGCGAAGGTCGGCTTCGTCGAGCTCATCGGCTGATCAACCTCTCTACGTACTTGGCCAGCACATCGACCTCCAGGTTCACGATCGCCCCGACTTCGGCCGTGCCGAGATTGGTGCGCTCCAAGGTCTCGGGGATCAGGGAAACGGTAAACGATCGGTCCCCCAGGCTGGCCACGGTCAGCGAGATGCCGTCGACGCTGATCGACCCCTTGTGCACGACGTAGCGCAGGACGTCCTCGGGCGCCTCGATCTCGACCCGCCGGGCAAACCCGTCGGGCTCTGATCCGACCACTGTGCCGGTGGCGTCGACGTGACCCTGGACGACATGGCCGCCCAGGCGGTCGGTGGCCCGCAGCGGCAGCTCGAGGTTGACCGCCACGCCCGGGCGGGCCTCCGCCAGCGAGCTGAGGTGAAGGGTCTCGTTCATCACCTCGGCGGTGAAGGCGGAGTCCTGGATCGCCGTCGCGGTCAGGCAGACCCCGTTGACGGCCACCGAGTCGCCTTCGCTCAGCTCGGACGCCAGGGAGCTCGCAACGGTCAGGCGAACGCCGTCGCCTGAGCTCTCAAGGTCGATGATCTCCCCGAGGTCGGCGATCAGGCCCGTAAACGTGCTAATCCACCCCCCAAGAGGCCGCGGGGCTCCGAAATGGGATCGCCGGCGATTTCACCACTCCTTCAGGCGCGCGGAGACGAGCAGATCCTCGTCGATGCGCTGGCACTCGAGGGTCAGGGCGCGCACGGCGTCGGCGATCTGCTCCACGCCCTCGCCCTCGAGCGGGTCGCGGGCGGTGCGCCCGCCGAGGATCACCGGGGCCAGGAACAGGCGGATCTCGTCGATTTCGCCGGCGTCGAGGAAGGCGCCGGCCAGATGCGGGCCGCCCTCGAGCAGGATCGAGGTCACGCCGGCGGCGCCCAGCTGATCAAGCGCCGAGCACACGCGGGCCGGCTCGTGCTCGCCGGGCGCGACGATCACCTCGGCGCCGTGGGCCTCCAGGGCGTCGGTGGCGCTGCGGGGAGCCGCGCGTGAGACGACGATCGTCAGCGGCACGCGACGCGCATCGCGGACGAGCTGGGCGGCGAGCGGCAGCCGCCCGAGGGAGTCGAAGATCACCCGCCGCGGCTGGCGGATGACGCCGTCCAAGCGGGCGGTGAGCAGCGGATCGTCGGACAGCGCGGTGCCCACGCCGACGGCCACCGCGTCACACTCGGCGCGCCAGCGGTGGGCGAGCCGGCGGCTGGACTCGCCGCTGATCCACTTCGAGTCGCCGCTGCGGGTGGCCACCTTGCCATCGAGCGTCATCGCGGACTTGAACAGCACCCATGGGCGGCCGGTGCGGGCGTGCTTGCGAAACGGCTGGTTGAGGAGCCGCGCGCGGTCGGCCAGGTCGCCGTTGGCGAGCACGATCTCGACGCCGTCGTCGCGCAGAATCCCCAGCCCGCGGCCGGAGGCGTGCGTGGACGGGTCGTCGGAGGCCACGACCACGCGGGCGATCCCGGCCTGGCGGATCGCGTCGGTGCACGGCGGGGTCCGCCCCTGATGGCAGCACGGCTCCAGCGAGACGTACAGGGTGGCCTGCGACAGGGCGTGGTCCCCGGCCGCGCGGATCGCCTCCACCTCGGCGTGCGGGCCCCCCAGCTGGCCGTGGAAGCCCTCGCCGATGACGCCGTCGGCGTCGGCCAGCACGGCGCCGACGAGCGGATTGGGGCTTACGCAGCCACGTCCCTGCTCGGCGATCTCGATCGCGCGAGCGAGGTGGCGGCGATCGATATCGGTCGGGGCGGTCATCGCTGCCGCTGATGTTATTCCCGGTTTTGCGCAATCTCAGCTGGGCCGCGCCTGCGCCGCGCCGCCGGTCAGCCGGTGCCGGCGTCAGACCCCGGCGCCGCGCACTTGCCGAGGTTGAGCCGGTACACGCTCATCTCGGGACCCGGATGCGAGTACTGGCTGGGGTAATAGTCGATTGACCAGTCGAAGCTGAACGGCACGGCGCGCGAGGTGTACGCGAACGGGCTGATGTGGTACATGAGCCGCGCGTGGTTGGCCAGCTGGGCGTAGTAGGCGATCGCCGACGGGGCGATCTTCGGCTGGGCGAACGAGCGGCCGGCCTGCAGCGAGCCGATGACCACCCAGCAGTAGCCGGAGTTGACGTACTCGTTGAGCAGCTCGGGGCGCAGCGTGCGCTCGTACTCGTCGACGGGCACATAGCGGTGCTCGCCGGCGGGCAGATGGTTGCCCGACGCGTCGACGTTCGTCACCGAGGTGTTCCAGATCCGCCAGCGCCCGCCGTTGGCGGTTGCCGTCAGAGAGCGACCGATGTCGTGTGACCAGTCGCCCGACACGATCGGCTCGACGACGACCTTGGCCCCGGCCGGCACGTGGCCGACCATCCAGCGCCTGGCGACGTTGCGGGTGTCCGGACGCGAGAGGACGGCGTCGCTGTGGACATCGGCGGCGACGCTCTGGCCGAGCATCACGAGCGTCGCTCCGCCGGCGGCCACCAGGACCGGCACCCGCCGCGAGCGAATCAGCCAGCGGACGAGCTCGACCGCCGCGTAGGCGGCGAGCAGGGCGACGATCTCGAACACCGGCAGCAGCCAGCGTCCGAAGAAGCGCTGCTGGTCGCCCATGAAGATGATGAAGGCGATCGGCGCCGGTAGGAGAACCGCCGCCATCGCCAGCCAGCGGCGGGCGATGAGCAGCACCGCGCCGCCGAGCGCCGCCACCGCCGGCGCCCAGCCCAGCCCCCAGGTGAGCGTCCACAGGTAGTAGGCGGTTCCGCTGGCGGCCGTCGTGCCGAGCTTGATCGGGTCAGAGCCGCCGGCCAGCGACTGCTGCGTCGAGACCCCCGCCTGGAAGGCCGAGAAGTCCAGCACGGCGTACGGATTGGCGGCGACGAACGCCAGCACCGCGCACGCCACGGCGAGCGCGAGGCGGCGCAGCGATGTCGCCGGGGCGCCCGCCACCGCGTCGGAGACAAACGCCCCCAGCAGGCAGACGATCGTGATCCCGCCGGTGTACTTGGTGGCGGCGGCCAGCCCGATGCCGACCCCGGCGAGCACGTAGTCGCGCCGCGAGCCGTTGCGCAGCACGCCCGCGATCCCGTAGAGCGAGAGCGCCACCGGAGCAAGCGTGGGAACGTCGTTGAGCGCGAGGTGGCTGTAGAAGATCGGCAGGAAGGCAAGGCCGAAGATGGCGGCGGCGAGCAGCCCGGCGGTGCGGTTGAAAAGGCGCGCGCCGGCCAGGTAGGTGAGCCACACCGACAGCGTCCCGAGCGCCGCCGCGACGACGCGAGCGACGACGAACACGTTCGTCGGATCGGCGGCAAACAGGCGCCGCACGGCGTCGCCCGAGCCGAACCACAGCTCGAAGACGATGTGCAGCAGATACGAGTAGGCCGGCGGGTTGAGGAAGTACTGCGGGTTGTAGTCGTGGCCGAAGTAGGCGATCGCCCGCGGGACGAAGTGCGTCGCCTCGTCGACGTTGTAGCTGTAGGGCAGCCCCTGCTTGACGCCCCACAGGCGCAGGCCGAAGGTGATCGCCAGGAGCGCGACGAGGGCCGGCCCGTGCAGGTCGCGGCGGGCGCCGGAATCAGATCCCGCCCGCCCCGAGGCGGCCGGGCGCGCGTTCCGGCGGCGCCTGACCGACCGCGGAAGCAGCGGCAGCGGCCGGGGGCCGCTCGTCGGCGGCGCGGGATCTCCTACCGTTGTCGGGGCCATGTCCATGTTGGGCTCCGAGTATCCCGCTACCGTGTCACCGAAAGCCCGGGCCCGGTCACAGCACCCCCCGGGTACGCCTCGGGTCCCGCACCGCCCACCGCCTCTCGCCTCGTGAAGCTCATCATCCAGATTCCCTGTTTCAACGAGGAGGAGCAGCTACCCGAGACGCTGGGACGCCTGCCGCGGGCGATGGAGGGATTTGAATCGGTGGAGTGGCTGATCATCGATGACGGCTCGACTGACGCAACGATCGCGACCGCGCGCGAGCACGGCGTCGATCATGTCGTCCGCCTCACCAACCACAAGGGGCTGGCCGCGGCCTTCCAGGCCGGTCTGGACGCAGGACTCAAGCTCGGCGCGGATGTGATCGTAAACACCGACGCCGACAATCAGTACGAGGGCTCCGACATCCCCAAGCTCGTCGCGCCGATTCTGCGCGGCGAGGCCGACATGGTGATCGGCGACCGCCAGGTGGACTCCAACGTCAACTTCTCACGCGCCAAGCGGCGCCTGCAGCGAGTCGGCTCCTGGGTGGTGCGCCAGGCGTCATCGACCGAGGTGCCCGACACCACGTCGGGATTCCGGGCCTACAACCGCGAGGCCGCGCTGCAGATGACGGTCGTCTCGAAGTTCACCTACACGCTGGAGACGATCATCCAGGCCGGCAAGCTGCTGGTGGCGATCGACCACGTGCCGGTGCGCACCAACGCCAAGACGCGCGAATCGCGGCTGTTCCCGTCGATGACGGCCTACATCCGCCGCAACGGCCTGTCGATCTTCCGCATCTACGCCCAGTACGAGCCGCTGCGGGTCTTCTGGGGCGGCGCGCTGATCACGGGCATCCCGGCGCTGGCGCTGTTCATCCGCTTCCTGGTCACCTTCTTCCAGCACGGCGGGCACTCCGGTCACGTGCAGTCGCTGATCTTCGGCGCGGTGCTGTTCATGGCGGCGATGCTGCTCGGCGCGCTGGGGGTGATCGGCGACCTGCTCGCCGCCCAGCGCACGCTCTCGCAGCGCACGTTCGAACGGGTGCGCCGGATCGAACTGCAGCTCGGCGTCGAACCCTCGCATTACGAGCCCGGCGCGGCCCGCAAACCGGACCCGTCGTCGGACACGCAGGACCGCGAGGCGCTGGAGGTATGACGGGCGCCGCGGTCCCCACCGGCAACACGTTTGACAAGTACGGGTCCACCAACCCGGTCGTGCGCCGGCTGATGGCCGGCTTCGAGCGCAACGTCGACGAGCTGTTCGCGCACGCGGCGCCCACCTCGGTGCTCGATGTCGGCTGTGGCGAGGGCATCCTCACCGCTCAGTGGGCGCAGCGGCTGCCACCGGCCCCGGCGGGACGCATCGTCGGGATCGACCTCGAGGATCCCAAGCTGACGGCGGAGTGGGCCGCCCGCGACACCCACGCCAACCTCGAGTTTCGCCCGATGGCGGTCGAGCGCCTGGAGTTCGCCGACGACGACTTCGATCTCGTGGCCGCCACTGAGGTGCTCGAACACGTCGAGGATCCCGGACGCGCGATCGCCGAGATGGCCCGCGTGGCGAGCCGCTGGCTGCTCGTCTCGGTGCCGCACGAGCCGCTCTGGCGAATGCTCAACATGGCCCGCGGCGCCTACCTGCGCGAGTGGGGCAACACGCCCGGGCACCTCAACCATTGGACGCGCGCGGGCTTCGTCACGCTGCTCGGCGCCCACGGCGAGGTCGTCGAGACGCGCTCGCCGTTTCCCTGGACGATGCTGCTCGTGCGGGTTTTTTGAGGTGAGTTCGACGGCGAGCGTCGCGCCCGGGGGCGCCGGCGGATCTGAGCCGCCTCCCGAGCCCTCGGACGGAGCCTCCGCAGACCATTCGTCGTTCGCGTCGGGCGCCCGCATCCTGTCGATCGGGATCGCCTCCACCGGGATCTTCACGTTCGCCTATCTGGCGACCTCCAGTCACGTCTTGAGCAAGGCCGCCTACAGCCGCATCTCGCTGTGCTGGGCGATCATGTTCGTGATCCTCTCGGTGATCTACCGGCCGATCGAGCAGCTGCTCTCGCGCACGATCGCCGACCGCCGGGCACGCGGCCTGCACGGCCACTCGCTGCGGGTCCCGGCGTCGATCCAATTCGGCTTCGCGCTCGTCTTCCTGATCACGGCGCTCGCGCTGCACCATCCGATCCAGCGGGGCATGTTCGACGGCTCCTCGGCCCTGTACTGGATCCTGGTCATCGGCGTGCTCGCCTACGCCGGCAGCTATTTCGCGCGCGGCTGGCTGGCCGGCCACCAGAAGTTCGCCCTCTACGGGGGCCTCGTCTTCCTGGAGTCGACGTCGCGCTTTCTGTTCCCGCTGGCGGTGGCCGTCGGGATCGGTTCGGGCCAGGGGGTCGTCGGCCTGGGGATGGCGGTCGCACCCTTCGCCTCCCTGTCGGTCATGCCGTTCGCGTTCTCGCGGGTCCGGGCGGCCACTGTCCGTCCGCCGCCCGGCGACGTGTCGGCCGAGGTCCCGGTCGTCGACGCGGCCGCCGAGGGCCCGGCACACGCCCAGCTGGAGGAGGCCAGCGCCGACCTCTCGCTGCGCCACGGCGCCGGGTTTGCGGTCTCGGTCGTCGGGATCATGTTCTCCGAGCAGATGCTCATGAACGCCGGGGTCCTGATCGTCGCGGCCAGCGCCGGCGGCAACCTCACCAGCGGCCTCACCGGATTCGTGTTCAACGTGATGCTGATCGTGCGTGCGCCGCTGCAGCTCTTCCAGGCGATTCAGACGTCGATCCTTCCCCATCTCGCCGGCCTCGAGGCCCGGGAGTCAGCCGACGAGTTCCGTCGCGCGATCCGCACCACGATCCTCGTGATCGCCGCCTTCGGCGGGGCGGTCGCGCTCGGGCTTCTGGCGATCGGGCCGACCGTGATGACGATCTTCCTCGGCGAGAAGGGGGGCTTTCACTATGCCCGCCTCGGGCTGGCGATCGTCGGCCTCGGGATGGGCCTGCACCTCGTCTCGGGCACGCTGAACCAGGCGGCGCTGGCTCGCGGCCGCGCCCAGGCCGCCTGCGCCGCCTGGCTGGTGGCCGCCGCCCTGTTCGTCGCCTTCGTGGCATTGCCGACCGTCCACTCGGAGGTGACGCGCGTCGAGGTCGGCTACTTCACGTCGACGGCGCTTCTCACGCTGCTGCTGTATGCCGTCTACCGGCGCGGACCGGCGCGCGACGCGACCGCGTCTCAGGGCGCGCCGGCGGCCGCTGCGATGCGCTGATACGTCGCCCCAGGGTCATCGGAGTTGAATACCGCCGAGCCGGCGACGAGCACGTTGGCGCCGGCCTGGACGACGGGCCCGGTGGTCTGCTCGTGGATGCCGCCGTCGACCTCGAGGCCGACCGTGCCGGGGAGGGCCGCGCGCAGCCGGGCGACCTTGTCCAGCGAGTGGGGGATGAACGACTGGGCGCCCCAGCCCGGGTTGACCGTCATGCAGAGGGCCATGTCGAGGGAATCCGGCCAGACATCGGCGAGGACGTCAAGGGGGGTGGCCGGGCAGATCGCGGCGCAGGCGCGGCAGCCGGCCTCGCGGATCGCCTGCAGGGTGTAGTGGACGTGCGGCGTGGCCTCGACGTGGAGCGTGATGCTGTCGGCGCCGGCGGAGGCGATATCGGCCACGTGGCGCTCGGGACGGTCGACCATCAGGTGAACATCGATGATGGCGCCGGCGTCGTGGACGAGATCGTTCAGCGCGGAGACGACGACCGCCCCGAACGTGATCGGCGGGACGAAGTGGCCGTCCATCACGTCGACGTGGATGACGCGCGCTCCGGCGTCCAGGACCTCCTCGACCTGAGCACCCAGACGGGCGAAGTCGGCCGACAGAATCGAGGGAGCGACGTGCAGCTCGGTCAGCGCGACCGCCGGGGCAGGGGTGGCCGGCACGGCTCTCGTCAGACCGCCACGAGCATGCTGCCCTGACAGTGGTTGCACTCGACGATCGCCGTGCTCGACATCCGCACGATCGTCGAGTGCTCGCCGCAGTCGGGGCACACCGAGACGAGTTCCCAGCGCTGCAGGCAGTACACGCAGCGGTAGCGGCCCGGGACCGCCGTCGGGCGAAGCCACGGCTCCCCGCAGCCGGGGCACTCGGGTCCGAGCTTGACGGCGGGATCGGTCATGTGCTCAACACAGGTTAACGCTCGTCAAAGACGGTGCAGGCGGGCGATGAAGAATCCGTCCGTGCCGTCGCGGTCGGGCGCCGTGCGCCGGTAGGGGCCGTCGGCGACGAAATCGGGGTGCGCCGACAGGAAGGCGTCGACGACGTCGTCTGACTCGGCGCGGCTGATCGTGCACACCGAGTAGACGAGCGTGCCGCCACTCCGGGTGGCGTCCGCGCCGGCGCGCAGGATCTGTGCCTGGTCGGACGCCAGCGCGGCGATCCGCTCGGGGTTCACGCGCCAGCGCAGATCCGGGCGCGACTGCAGCGTGCCCAGGCCGCTGCACGCCGGGTCGATCAGCACCCGGTCACAGGCCGCCGTCAATTCCCTGAGCGGCTGCGCGGCGTCGGCCACGCGAACGGTGGCGCAGCTCACCTGCATGCGGGCAAGCGTCCGCTCGAGCGCCTGCGCCCGGCCCGGATGGCGCTCGACGGCGACCAGCTCGCCGTGATCGGCCATCAGCGCCGCCAGATGCGTCGTCTTGGCACCAGGGGCGGCGCACAGGTCGAGCACCCGATCCCCGGCCTGGGGATCGAGCGTCTGCGCGACATCCATCGAGGCGCGCGCCTGCGGCATGATCGCGCCCCGCGCCCACAGTGGCGAGGCGAAGGCATCGAACGCTCCGTCGAGGATCACGCCCTCGGGAATGCCGGGGGCGGGCCGGCTCGCCACGCTCAGCTGCGACGCCACGGTCGCCGGATCGCCGACGAGCGTATTGATCCGGAGCGCCGATTCGGCCGGTTGGTTGACGGCGGCCAGCAGCTCTCGCGCGCGCTCGGCGCCGAGCTCTGACCACCACAGCTCGGCCAGCCAGACCGGCACCGAGTGCAGGATCGCGGCCGCCTGTGGCGTGCGGTCGTCAAGCCCCGCCAGGACACGGGCGCCCTCACGCGTCGCGCGGCGCAGCACGGCGTTGACCAGTCCCGCCCCGCCGGAAGACGAGCGCTTGGCGAGCTCGACCGACTCGTGGACGGCAGCGTGCTCGGCGGTCCCGTGGAGGAAGAGCAACTGCATCAGACCGAGCCGCAGGGCGGCCAGCACGGGCGCGTCCAGGCGCTCGGGCGGCCGGCTCGAGAGCCGGGCGAGAACGTGGTCGAGCGTGGCCACCCGCTGCACGGTGCCGTAGGCCAGGGCCATGGCGAAGGCGCGCTCACGCGGATCGAGCTTGCGGGCCTCGGCGTGGAGCGCGCGGTCGGCGTAGGCGCCCTGCTCGAAGACGCGGCGCACGACGGCATAGGCGCAGGCGCGCGCTGGGGAGACGTTGGGGGCGCTCCGGACGGGCGCGGACGGGCTCACGGGCGCCGACCGCGCACGAACGCGTCGCCGGCCATCGCCCGCCGTCCGGCGGGCTGCACGACGGTCAGCTCGAGCACGCCCTCAGAGCACCCGAGGGCCGGCACGGCGCCGTGCAGGCTGAGCTCACCGGCGGGTGGGTCGCCCTCGCGCGCCGGGCGTGCGACGGCCTCCCAGACGCCGAGGCGCTGGTCGCCGTCGGCCATCACCGCCGCCCCGATGTGGGGCGTCAGAGCGCGCACGACCCGTTCTGACTCGATCGCTGTGCGGTTGCCGCGCAGCAGGCGGTCCTCGGCGGTGATCTTCTCGGCGTAGGTCACTTCGGCCTCGTCCTGCTCGGTGAAGGGCGGCTGTTCTTCAAGCGCGCGCACGAGCAGCTCGCCGCCGAGCCCCTCCAGCCGCTCGGCGAGCGTGCCGTAGGTGTCGCGCGGCGTGATCGCCTCCTCCCCGGTCAGGCACACCGGGCCCGAATCCAGGCCGGCGGTCAGGCGCATGATGCTGACCCCCGTGCGCTCGTCGCCGGCCATGATCGCGCGCTCGACCGGGGCCGCCCCGCGCCAGCGCGGCAGCACCGACGGGTGCACGTTGAGCATCGGGTAATCCGCGAGCAGTGGCTCCGTGATCAGCGCGCCGAACGCGCACACGATGACCGTCTGCGGCTCGACGGCGGCGATCCGGGCGCGCGCCTCCTCGCTGTTGACCGATTCGGGCTGATCAAGCGCGATGTCGAGCTCGCGGGCGGTCTCGGCCACCGGTGGCGCGGCCAGGCGCCGGCCGCGGCCGCGCGGGCGATCCGGGCGGGTGACGACGAGCTGCGGGCGGTGGGGAGACTGAGCCAGCCGGCGCAGCACGGCGGCGGCGAACGACGAGGTGCCGAGGTAGACGGTGCGCACCGGCGGTGAGGAAATCGGTCCCACCCACCGCGCGGCTCAGGCGGGCAACGCCTCGCGCAGCGCCTTCATCGCCTCCTTGCGCTCCGAGCGCGAGATCCGGTCGAGGATCAGCACGCCGTCGAGGTGGTCGACCTCATGCTGGATCACGCGCGCCTCCAGGCCGGAGGCCTCGATCGTGATCGGCTCGCCGAGCTCGTTGAGCGCCCGGACACGCACGTGGACCGGCCGCTCGACGTCGACGTGGACGTTGGGGAGGCTGAGGCAGCCCTCCTCGAGCGTTTCGAGCTCCGAGCCCGACCACTCGATCTCCGGGTTCACGAGCGCCGAGACGGGCGACTGCTGGTGCACGCGGTAGACGAGCAGGCGGTGCAGGACCCCGACCTGGGTGGCGGCCAGGCCGACACCGATCGCGTCGTTCATGAGCATGCCCATGCGCTGGACCTCCTCGCGCAGCGCGTCGTCGAAGCGGTCCACGGGGCGGGCGCGGGTACGCAGCACGGGATCGCCGAACTTGCGCACGTGGGCGAGGGCCGCGACCCGACGGGCGGCGACCTCAGGATCGAGCTCCTCTTCGGGCTCGCCCTCCTGGGGAGCGTCGAGCTGCTCGGGATCCTGGGGCTCGGCGACCTCGGTATCGGTGACGTGATCGGACACATCACTCATTTTATTGACCTCACTGGGGGTCGACATCCACGCTGACGCTCGCCCCCCGCCGGGCGGCGCCCGGGGCGACGGCATTGACGGCCCGGCCGACGGCGTCGATCGCCGGCTGGCGCTGTGCCGCCTTGACCACGAGCTGGTGGCGCCAGCGGCCGCGGAGCCGGAACAGCGGCGCCGGTCCGAGCACGGCCGCGTCGAGCCCGGCCAGCTCGGCATGCAGGGCGCCGGCCGCCTCGCGGGCCAACTCCTCCTCGGGGGCCGAGCAGATCACGCGGATCAGCGACGCGTACGGCGGATAGGACAGGACCTCGCGCCGGGTCAGCTCATCGGCCACGAAGCCGTCGGAATCGTGGCGCACCGCGTAGCCGATCGGCCGGGCGTCCGGCGCCAGCGTCTGGACCAGGACACGAGACGCGTCCCCACCCACCCCCCGACCGGTGCGGCCCGCCAGCTGGGTGATCAGCGCGAACGTGCGCTCCTCGGCGCGGAAATCCGGAAAGCGCAGCGTCTGGTCGGCGTCGAGAACCACGCCGAGCGACACGTCGGGGAAGTCGTGGCCCTTGGCGACCATCTGGGTTCCCACCAGCACCCCGGCGGAGGCGTGCTCGAAGGCCTGAAGGGTCCGCGCCCGGGCATCGAGCGTGGCGGCGTCGGCGTCGAGGCGGAAGATCGGGAACGGGTGGGTGGGGTCCGCACTCAGCGCCTCGCGCAGCTCGTGCTCGATGCGCTCGGTGCCCGCGCCGTGGCGGGCCACCGACACCGAGGCGCACGACGGGCAGCGCTCGGGGACGAGCTCGCGATGGCCGCAGTGGTGGCAGGCGACGAATCCCCCGCTGCGGTGCAGGACGAGCGCGACGTCGCAGTTCGGGCACAGCCACACCCGTCCGCAGGCTCGGCAGGAGAGGAAGTTCGACCAGCCCCGGCGGTTGAGCAGGAGGATCGCCTTGCCGCCGGCGCGGCGCAGGTCGGCGAGCGCCATCCGCGTCTCGGGATGCAGCGGCTGATGATGGCCGCGCATGTCGAGCACCTCCACCGGCGGCATCGGCCGGCGGTCGACGCGCGTGGGCAGCGCCAGGCGCCGCATCGCCAGCACGCTCTCGGGCCGCGGTGTCGCCGACCCGAACACGAGTGCCGCGCCGCTGCGCCGGGCGCGCCACCAGGCGACGCGGCGGGCGTCATAGCGGGGATCGCCCTCGTGCTTGTAGGAGCTCTCGTGCTCCTCGTCGACGACGACCAGCCCGAGATTCTCGACGGGGGCGAATACCGCCGAGCGGGGGCCGACGCACACGCGTGCCTCCCCGGTGCGCAGCCGCATCCACTCGTCGTGGCGCTCGCCGACGCTGAGCGCGGAGTGCAGCACGGCGACGACGTCGCCGAAGCGCGCCTGAAAGCGCCACAGGACCTGCGGGGTGAGGGCGATCTCGGGTACAAGGACGATCGCCGAGTGCCCGGCCGCCAGCGTGGCTTCGACGGCCCCCAGGTAGACCTCGGTCTTGCCCGAGCCGGTCACCCCCTGCAGGAGGAACCCCTCGGGCGGGGGATGCTCCTGGGCGAGCGCCTCCAGCAGCGCCCGCAGTGCGGCGTGCTGATCGGCGGTCAGCGCGGGCGCGGTCGCCGAGGCGGCGCCGACGGCATGCTGCACGGGCCGCCGCGGGCGCACGCGGCGGTCGAGCGCCACCAGGCCGCGGGATTCCAGGCGCCGCAGGCCGCTCGTGCCCAGCTCGGCGGCGGGGGTCGGCCCCGTGGCCTGCAGCGCCGTGAGCAGCGCCCGCTGGCCGTCGGTCAGCCGGATCTCGCCGTCGCCGAGAGCTCGCTCCCCGGCGTCGGTCAGCTGGGCGACGAGGACGCGGCGCGCTCCGGTCCCGCCCGCGGCACCGGGGGCCAGCATCAGAGACAGGGCCCGGGCGGGGGTCGAGCAGTACTCGTTCGCCATCCAGTGGGCCAGCGCCACGAGATCGGGGCGCAGACCGGCGCCGATGACCGCCTCGGGCTCGGCCAGCCGCTCGGGCGCGAGGTCGGAGCGCTCGGCCAGCTCGACGACGACGCCGAGCGCGCGCTGAGCCCCGAACGGGACCCGCAGCAGCGAACCCACGGCGACGTCGGCCTGCCCGGCGCTGAGGCGGTAGTCGAAGGGCCCGCGCACGGCGCGAGTGCGGGTCAGTGGCTGGACGCGGGCGATCACGGTGTGTGATGACACTAGGCTGCGGGGCGGCCGGTTACTCTCCCCCGTGGACCCCGAGCCCGGCGAAGAGATCTTCTTTCACGGCCATCCGTCCTGGCGCTCGCTGACCGGGTTCTACGCCAAGGGTCTGGTCGGGAGCCTGGTCGTCGGTGTGATCGTGGGCGTGATCACGCGGATTGCCGATCATCACGTCGAGGTCGGCTGGGTGCTGGTCGCCGTGGTCCTCGTGTTCCTCGTCCTGGTGGCGATCGGCCAGGTGCGCCGGATCCAGACCACGTACTCGATCACCAACCAGCGCCTCGCGATCGAGACCGGCCTGCTGTCCAAGCAGCTGCACCAGACCCGGCTGGAGCGCGTCCAGAACGTCAACTCCGACCAGTCGCTGGGCGACCGGATCCTGCGGATCGGGACCGTCGACTTCGACACCGCCGCCGAGGCCGACTTCGATTTCTCCTTCCGCGGCGTCGGCAATCCGCGAGGAATCGTGCGGACCGTCGACCGGGCGCTGCACAGCCTGCGCGGCCAGGATCCGGCACCCCACGTCGACGTCTAGCCCCGGCTGTCACAGTTCGGTCACACGGCGGTGTCAGAGCCCGGCCATATGTTCCGGTCTGTCATCCCGGTACCTGGATCGACAGCTGGGCGGTCGAATCGGTGGCGCCGCGCACCGAGCTCAGGCCGACGGCGCCGACCCGCTTGAGGTCGTCGGTGATCGCCGACAGTGTCGACGTCAGGCCCGTGGAGGCGCCCGCCGACACGAGCGTGCCGAGATCGGCGTAGATGAGCGCCGTCACCCACGTGGGATGGCCGCCGAGGACGGCCCGGTACGGGGCCGACCCGCTCAGCGTGCCCCCGGTGCGCTCGGCGACCGCCGCGATCCCCTGCATGCCGGTCGAGATCACGACGAGTCCCCGGAACACGGCGTAGTCCAGCTGCAGGCCGGCGGAGAGGGCCAGCTGGTGGACGGTGACCGAGCCCACCGTGTGGTCGTTGAACACCGGCGCCGACGCCGAGCTCCTCCCGGCCGGGGCGAACAGCTGCGCGAGAGGAGCCTCGAGCGCCGCCAGCTCGCGCTCGGTGCGCGCCGGGTCGGGCGCGCGGGCGACGATCACCAGCGTCGGCGACCCGCCGTGGGGCACGACGGCCACCGCCGCCTCACGATGGAAGATCGAGATGATGTCGGCGACGTTGACGCCCTCGGAGCGCAGCGCCGACCCCAGGCGCGACAGCAGCGGCCCGATTCCGCCGGCGACCCCGGCCGAGGCGCCCGCGTTGAGGACCTGCGGCGCGACCCGGTCAAGCCCGCTCACGTCGAGCATCAGGCTGGCGCCGGCCGGCATCACGGAGGCGAGCGTCGGCGTGAACGCCGCGTTCGGGGTCCCGTTGAGCTTGACGAGCGTCGGGTCGAGCACGCTGTGGATGCGCACTCCGAGCCCGGCGGAGGTCGGCCTCACCGACATCGCCACCCCCTGTAGCGCGGGCTGGTAGAGCAGTGAACCGAGGGCCCCGATCGCGCCGCCCTGATCGGCCAGCAACCGTCGCACGCCCGCCAGCGAGGCATAGGCGTCAAGCACGCGGTCCCCGCTCTCGCCGGCCGACGCCCGCCGGTAGGTCGGGTCGGTCGCCAGCGAGCCGCTGCCACCCGCGGCCACGTTGATGGCGGCGCGCACGCTCGCGTCCTGGCCGATGACCAGGAAGCGCCCCAGGAACGCCAGCTCGTTGCCGGTGCCGGTGCCGGTCGCGTAGCGCAGGAGCGTCGTGCCCCGCTCGCTGCCGGCGCTCACCGCGCCCTCGGAGCCCACGAACGCGCGAGCGCGGGCGAGATCCCGGATCTGCAGGATGAGCAGCGATCCGGCCGTGGAGGTGGTCGTGTCGAGCAGCGCCAGCGACGCCTCACCGCCCAGCCACGGCCTGATCTGGCGGGCGTACTCGGCCGTGCGGCCGCCGGCGATCACGGTCGACAGCCGGCTGAGGAGCGCGCCCCCCGCCACCGGGAAGTCCGGGAGGCGACGGGCTACGGCGAGCGCCTGGCCGGCACCCGGCCGCCCGCGGTCCAGCGACACGTTGACGTAGGCGAGCGCGTCGGCGGGCACGATCCCGGCCGCGCCGTTGGGCGGCGCGCTGCCCGGTCGGCCCAAGCGGGCGAGCACCGCGACGACGATCCCGGCGACAACGAGGACGGCCAGGCCGCCCGCGAGCACGCGCCGGCGCCCGTGGCGGTTCCCGGGCGTCACCGCCGGCTCGGCCGGATCTGAAGGGTCGGCCGGCGGCGGGGCCTCCCCGGTCAGAACGTCAGTCACTCACGAAAATCAATCACGCCAGGGCGCCGCGTGCGCCACGTGCGCCGTGTGGGTCGCGACTGGTGGCGGGCCGGCGCTCGTTGCGCTCGACGAAGTCGATGATCGCCGGCACCCCCTCCAGCCGATAGCGCTCGCGCAGGCGGTTCTCGATGAAGTAGGCGTAGTCCCGGGTGACGCGTGCCCGCGAGTTGACCTGGATCGAGAAACGTGGCGGGCGCTCGGCCGTCTGGGTCATGAACAGCAGCCGCAGGCGGTGGCCGGAGCCCGCCCCCTTGCCGCCGGCGCCGACGGGCGGCTGGCGGGCGGCGACGACCTCGGAGAGGAAGCGGTTGAGCTGCGGGGTGGGGATGCGCGTCCGCGTGCGGTCGGCGAGCGTGATCGCCTCGATCAGCAGCCGGTCCACGTGGCGACCGGTCAGGGCGCTCGCGGTCAGCACGCGCGGCCGCAGGCGCAGCTTCTTGTGCACCCGGGCGCGCTCGTGGTCGAGATCGACGTCCTCGGCGACGTCCCACTTGTTGAGCACGAGCGCTGTCGCGCAGCCGGCGTGCATCGCCATCTCGGCGACCCGCAGATCCTGGGTGGTGACGCCGTCGTTGGCGTCGCACACGACGAGGGCGACGTCGGCGCGCTCGGCGGCGCGCTGCGAGCGCAGCGCGGTGTAGTACTCGAGCGACTCCCCCACCTTGGCCGCGCGGCGGATGCCGGCGGTATCGACGAGGATGAGCTCACGATCGCGATAGGTGATCGGCAGGTCGATGGCGTCCCGGGTCGTGCCGGCCACCGGCGACACGATCACCCGCTCCGAGCCGGCGAAGCGATTGAGCAGCGAGGACTTGCCGGCGTTCGGACGGCCGATCAGCGCCAGGCGGATCGCGTCGCCGTCCCCGTCGTCATCGGGTGCATCGGGCGCCAGGGCGGTGATCCGGTCGAGCAGGTCGCCGGTGCCGAGGCCCTGGGCGGCGGAGACGGCGATCGGATCACCGAGCCCGAGCGAGTAGAAGTCGGCCGACAGCGCCAGGTCTTTGGCGGTATCGATCTTGTTGGCCGCCACGAGCACGGGCAGTGACGAGCGGCGCAGCAGCTCGGCCATCTCCTGATCGCCCGGGCGGACGCCCGCGCGGGCGTCGACGACGAGCACGGCGACGTCGGCATCGGCCAGGGCCGACCGCGCCTGGTCCTGGATCTGGCGAGCGAGGACATCGTCGTCCTCAAGGTCGATGCCGCCCGTGTCGACGAGCGTCAGCGGGCGCCCGTTCCACTCCGTGCGCAGCTCCTTGCGATCGCGGGTGATCCCGGCGCGCTCGTGCACGACCGCCTCGCGTGACTCGGTCAGGCGGTTGACCAGCGAGGACTTGCCGACGTTGGGATAGCCGACGATGGCGACTTTCATGACGCTCAGTATGCGTTAACTCGTAGAACGCGCCGCTTCGACGAGCGACACCACCCGGTCGACGGCCTCATCGAAGCTCAGGTCGGTCGTGTCGAGGGTAACCGCGTCGCCGGCCAGCCGCAGCGGCGAGTGCTCGCGCTCGGAGTCGCGCTGGTCGCGGATCGCCTGCTCGGCGAGGACCGTCGCGGCGTCGCCGCCCAGCTCGGCGGCGCGGCGCGCGGCACGGGCCTCGGGGCTGGCGGTGAGGAACACCTTGAGGGCGGCGTGCGGGACGACGACGGTGCCGATGTCGCGGCCCTCGGCCACCCAGTCGCCGGCGCTCATCAGGCGCCGCTGCTGGGCGACCATCGCCGCGCGCACCTCCGGCTGCGAGGCGGCCTTCGACGCGGCCTCGGAGACCTCCGGCGTGCGGATCTCCGCCGTCACGTCCTCGCCGTCGAGCCGGACCTGCTCGCCGACCTCGATCGTCACCCGCGGCGCCACCACGGCCGGCTCGGCGCCGGCCCGCAGCGCGGCGAGCGCCACCGCCCGGTACATCGAGCCGGAATCCAGGTAGGTGAATCCCAGCTTCTTGGCCACCGCGCGCGCCACGCTCGACTTGCCGGCCCCCGCGGGGCCGTCGATCGCGACCACCATCAGGCCGAGACCGAGAGCAACGCGAGGTCGTCGATGAACCCCGGGTAGGACACGTCGGCGGCGTCCATGCCGATCACCTCCACGCCCTCCCGGGAGGCGACCCCGGCCACCGCACCGAGCAGCGCCAGCCGATGGTCGCCGTGGGCCTCCAGGCGCCCGCCGCGCAGGCCGCCGGTGCCGCGCACGGCGAAGCCGTCGTCGAAGGCCTCGATGTCGGCTCCCAGGCCGCGCAGGCCGTCGACGACGGTGGCGATCCGGTCCGATTCCTTGACGCGCAGCTCGCCCGCGCCGCGGACGACCGTCTCGCCCTCGGCAAAGCAGCCGAGCAGGGCGACAAGCGGCAGCTCGTCGATCGCCAGCGGCACCTCGTCGGCGTCCACCGTCGTGGCCTCGATCGGCCCGGCGGAGACGTCGAGGTCGCTCACCGGCTCCGCGGCGCCGAACGCGCCGGCCCCCTCGAGCTCGCCGACCACCACGGCGCCCATGCGCTGGGCGATCGCCAGAAACCCCGTCCGGGTCCAGTTGACCCCGACGCCGTCGAGCACCAGCCGCGAGCCGGGCACGAGCACGCCGGCGGCGATCAGAAAGGCCGCGCTCGACATGTCCCCGGGCACCGCGATGTGCTCAATCTCCAGCTCGTCGCAGTTGCCCACGCTCGACACGTAGCCGCCGCCGAGCGGCGCCTCACGGCCGACCTGCGCTCCGGCCGCCAGCAGCATCCGCTCGGTGTGATCGCGCGTGGCGATCGCCTCGCGGACGCTCGTGCGATCGGTGGCCAGGCCGGCCAGGAGCACACACGCCTTGACCTGGGCCGACGCCACCGGGAGCTCGTAGTCGATGCCGCGCAGGCTCGCGCCGTGCACGGTGAAGGGTGGGAACCGGCCCTCCCGGGCGTCGACCTGCGCGCCCATCGCCCGCAATGGCCCGGCGATCCGGTCCACCGGCCGGCGGCGAATCGAGTCATCGCCGTTCAGCGTGAACGCCATCCCCTGCTGGAAGGCCAGCCAACCGGGCAGCAGGCGCATCAGCGTCCCGGCATTTCCGACGTCGATCGCGCCCTTTGGGGCGATCGCGTTGCGCATCCCCACGCCCCGGATCAGCAGCTCGTCCGGGCGCGCCTCGACGATCGCGCCCAGGTCGCGCACCGCCTGCAGCGTCGAGCGGGTGTCGGCCGCGTCGAGGTAGTTGGTGACGCGCACCGGCTCTGAGGCCATCGCCCCGACGATCGCCGCCCGGTGGGAGATCGACTTGTCGGCCGGAGGGGCGATGTGCCCGCGCAACCGAATCCGATCCCGTCCACCGCCAAAGCGCACGTTCACGGCCGCGCCACCGGGAAGCCGAGACCGACGACCAGCTCCTGCGCTCGGTCGGCGGCCTCGGAGCCGGCGATCCACAGCGCGATCACGCCCTCGCTCATGTCGCTGGCCGGATAGAGCGCCATGTCGGCGATGTTGACCCCGGCGCGGCCCAGTTCGAGCGCCACCTGCGCGACCACCCCGGGCCGGTTGGGAACCGAGGCGCGCAGCTCGAACACATCCTCACCCGCCAGCTGAACCTCGAGCAGGCGGCGGCGGTCGTCAGCGGCGGCGTCGTTCCAGGCGGTGACGGCGTCGGCATCGCCCGCCTGCAATGCGGCGCGAACCGCCGCCAGCCGCGCCAGCGCCCCGTCGATCTCGTCGAGCAGCGCGTCGCGGTTGGAGACGTAGATGTCGGTCCAGATCGCGCTCGGCGCCCCGGCGACCCGGACGGCGTCGCGAAAGCTCGGTCCCGCCGCCGGCAGGCGCTCGGAGCCCGCCGCCAGCGTGCCGGCCGCCTGGGCGACGAGCACGTTGGCGAGCACGTGGGGCAGATGCGAGACAGCGGCCAGCATCCGGTCGTGGGTCTCGGGGTCGATCGCCGTCGGCCGGGCCCCGAGGCCAGAGAGCAGCCGGTGCAGGCGCTCGTAGAGCACGCCGGAGGTGGACGCCCCGGGCGTCAGGTACCAGGTCGCCCCATCGAAGAGGTCGGCGCGGGCGTGCTCGACGCCCGCCGTCTCGGCGCCGGCCAGCGGATGGCCGCCGACGAAGCGGGGGTCGTCGTGGGCGGCCATGATCGCACGCTTGGTCGAGCCGACGTCGGAGACCACGCAGTCAGTGCCGGCGGCGGTCAGCACCGCGCCGACCAGATCGGGCAGGACGCCCACCGGCGCCGCCACGAACACGGCCTGGGCGCCCTGCACTGCCTCGGCGATCGTCGTGGCGCCACGATCGATGACCCCGCCCTCGAGGGCCGCCTGCACAGCCGCCGGGGCGTCGTCGTAGCCGGCGACCGAGGCGTCGAGCCGCTCCCGGGCGGCGAGCGCGACCGAGCCGCCGATCAGCCCGACACCGATCACCGCCATCCGCATGCCGACGCGGATTCAGCCCGCGTCGCGGCGGGCGCGAACGGCCGCGGCGAGCGTGTCGAGCACGCCGACCGTCGTTTCCCAGCCGATGCAGCCGTCGGTGATCGACTGGCCGTAGACGAGATCCGGGTGGGCGGGATTGTCCAGGTCCTGACGGCCGGCGACGAGGAACGATTCGAGCATGACGCCGCAGATGGCCGACTGACCGGCCGAGATCTGCGCCGCGACGGCGTCGGCGACCGCGGGCTGGCGCTCGGGATCCTTGCCGCTGTTGTCGTGGCTGAGATCGATCATCACGCGCTCGGGCAGCGAGGCGGCGCGCAGCAGGCCGATCGCCTGGGCGACGGACTCGGCGTCGTAGTTGGGGGCGCCCTTGCCGCCGCGGAGGATCACGTGGCTGTCCTCATTGCCGCGGGTGTACAGGATCGCGGGCGTGCCGCTCTCGTCGATCCCGGCGAACGCGTGGGAGACGCCGGCGGCGCGGACGGCGTCCACGGCCACCTGCACGTTGCCGTCGGTGCGGTTCTTGAAGCCGACCGGCATCGACAGCCCCGAACCCAGCTGGCGGTGGATCTGGCTCTCCACCGTGCGCGCGCCGATCGCGCCCCAGCAGACGGCGTCGGAGATGTACTGCGGGGTGATCGGGTCCAGGAACTCGCAGCCGACGGGCAGGCCGAGCGAGAGCACCTCCAGCAGCAGCCGGCGCGCCATCCGCAGCCCGGTGTTGACGTCGGAGGAGCCGTCGAGATGGGGATCGTTGATCAGTCCCTTCCAGCCGAGGCTCGTGCGTGGCTTCTCGAAGTAGACCCGCATCGCCAGGCACAGGTCGTCGTGGCGGCCCTTGACCTCGGCGGCGAGCCGCTCGGCGTACTCCCGCGTGGCCGCGACGTCATGCACGCTGCACGGACCGACGACGACGAGCAGCCGGTCATCGCGGCCGTCGAGGATCGCCTCGACCTCGGCGCGGCCGCGCAGCAGGACATCGGCGTGATCGTCGGACAGGGGCAACTCTCCGATCAGCGCCCGCGGCGAGGCGAGTTCGACGAGCCGCTCGATCCGCTGGTCACGGATCGAGTTCGAGCGCGAGAGCCCGGTGAAGGTCACGACGTGAGCACCTTGCCGGCGACCGCGGCGGCCGCGCGGACGCGTTCGAGGTAGTCGGCGAACTCGGCCGTCGGCAGTTGCTGGGCGGCGTCGCAGATCGCCTCCTCCGGGCGCGGATGGACCTCGACGATGATCCCGTCGGCGCCGGCGGCGGCGGCGGCGAGGGACATCGGCTCGACCAGGTCGCGACGGCCGGCGGCGTGGCTGGGATCGACGATCACCGGCAGATGGGTCCGCGATTTGAGCACCGGGATCGCCATCAGGTCCAGGGTGAAGCGATACGAGGTCTCGAACGTGCGGATCCCGCGCTCGCAGAGGATCACCGACTCGTTGCCCTCCTTGAGGATGTACTCGGCGGCCATCAGCAGTTCGTCGAGCGTGGCCGCGAGCCCGCGCTTGAGCAGCACCGGCCGTTCGCACCGCCCGACCTCGGACAGGAGCGTGTAGTTCTGCATGTTGCGCGCGCCGATCTGCAGCACGTCGGCGACGTCGAGCAGGAGATCGAGGTCGCGCGCGTCCATCACCTCGGTGACGATCGGCAGGCCCGTCTGCTCCTTGGCCTCGGCGAGCAGCCGCAGGCCCTCCTGGCCGAGCCCCTGGAACGCATAGGGCGAGGTACGCGGCTTGTAGGCGCCGCCGCGGAACATCGTGGCCCCGGCGTCGTTGACGGCGTGAGCGGTCTGCAGGACCTGTTCGCGCGACTCGACCGTGCACGGCCCCGCGATCAGCGAGAAATGCGGTCCGCCGATTGGTCGGCCCGCGATCTGAAGTACCGCCTGTTCGTTTTCCTGCTCGGCTGCAATCATCGGCGACTGGTCCTTTCCCACGCCCGGAAACTGTAAAGAAACAACGAGACCGACCAGTGGTGAGTCGGGCGCCGGGCCACCGAGCGGTCCCGCCGGTCGGTCGGCGGGCACGGGGGGATGTGGCCAGACGCCTAGCTAAATCGCCAGGCGTAGAAGCGCGCGTAGAAGGACCAGCCGGAGGTATGGGCGAGATCGTTCATACGCTGGTCGATGTTCTACCAGACCAGGACCGGGCTGCGCAAGCCACGCCGTCACGCCGTCATCCCGTCGCGGTGTCAAGCCGCAGCCCCTGGCAGGAGGCCGCGGTCTGCGGCGCCAGGTTGTAGGGGCGCACCTGCCACCCATCGCGGTCGGGCTTCAGGACGACGATCGGATGGCCGCGAGCGATCGACTTGGCCACGTTGTAGCCGACGTTGCCGACGTTGACACCGATCGTCCAGGCGACGGTGCTCTGCAGACGGTTATACGAGACGGGCTGGCCGCAGCGCAGGATTCGCCGGGCCCCACCCACCCGCGCGACGATCGTGCTCAGGCCATCGATCACCTTCGCGTCGTCGCGCGCACGGCTGATCTGCGCATGCCAGGCGCGCTCGCGGTCGCGCGCCGCCGGCACCAGCGTCGCCAGCAGCACGAGCACCAGCGCCGGGCCGAGCAGCCGGACGGCGACCCCGCGGCCGGCGGTGTCCGACAGCAGCCGGCCGACGAACCCGCCGGCCACCACGACCATCACCGCCGCGGGCTCGAGCAGATAGCGCGACACCGCCGACCAGCCGTGGTAGGCGAAGGCGATCTCGACGATGACCCACAGCGCGGCGCAGGCCGACAGGCCGAGCGTCACAGCGTCCCGGCGCGCCGCCGCCAGCAGCACGCCGAGCGCCGCCGCGATCTGCATCGGCAGCTCGTACAGGCTGCGCCAGCGTTGCAGCACTCCGACGATCTTGTTGCCGTGGATGATCGTCCGCTGGTTGAGCGCCAGGTCCCCGGGGCGCAGCCAGCTCTTGGACGTAAGTTCCGGGACGACGAACCAGGCAGCGGCGATGAGCACGATCCCAGCCAGCGCCCATGGTCGCGCCGCCGGCACCCGCACCCACAACCACGCGGCGTACAGCCCCGCGAACGGCCACACCTCCGGACGGCCGAGCGCCGCCAGCACCAGCACCGCAAAGGCCAGGCGCGGCCGCCGGGAGAGATGGGCGTCGATCGCTGCCAGCAGCAGCGTCACGTTGAGCGGATCGGAGTTGGCGATCAGGGTCCAGTGCGCGTACGTGTTGATGCCAAGGACCCCGGCACCCGCCACCGCGGCCGCCACGTAGGGCGCCCAGCGGCGCTGCACGGGATCGCCGCCGGCGATCGTGAGCCGGTACGCGATACGCGCGGCGAACACCGCACCCCCCAACATTCCCGCCACCGCGGTGACCGTCCACAGCGACACCGCGGTGTGGCCGAACAGCGCGTAGGGCACGGCGAAGATAAACGTCAGCGGCTTCCAGGAGGGCGCTGCGTCGGTGTCGAGGTGGCCGTGGAGGGTCTGATGGCCCCACACCAGCCATCCGTAGGGGTCGAAGGACGGGCGGAAGCCGACGATGGCGACGAAGGCGACCGACGCGGCGAGTACGACGGCGGCCACGACGACCGGCATCGCCCCGGCCGGCCTGTGGACGCGGACGCTCAGCGTCCCTAGACCAATTCCGACATCGCCGCGAGGAAGCGGCGGTTCTCGGCGTCGGTGCCGATCGTGACCCGCAGCGACAGGTCTCGTCCGAGGGCGCGGCCGGCGCGCACGAGCACACCGCGGTCGCGCAGGCCGGCGATCGTCGCGTCCTCGTCGGCGTCGTCGGCGAGGTGGGTCCAGATGAAGTTGGCGTCCGAGTCGGCCACCCACAGCCCGAGTGCCCGCAGGCCGTCAGTGAGCGCGGTGCGGGCGGCGACTGTGTGGGTGACGCGGCGCTCGACCTCGTCCTGGTGGTGCAAGGCCTCCACGGCGGCCGCCTGAGCGGCCATGTTGAGATAGAACGGCTGGCGCACCTGGTCGACGGCGGCGCGTAGCTCCTCGGTGCCGCACAGGCCGTAGCCGACCCGCAGGCCGGCCAGCCCGTAGGCCTTGGAGAACGTCCGCAGGAGCACGAGATTGGGCCAGCGGCGCAGGAGCTCCAGCGAGGCGTAGGTGTCGCCGATCGCCAACGCGAACTCGACGTAGGCCTCGTCGAGGATCACGCACACGTGGCGCGGGACGCCCGTGAGGAACTCCTCGATCTCCTCCAGCTGCAGCGAGGTCGACGTCGGATTGTTCGGGTTGCAGATGAGCACCAGCCGGGTGGCGGCGGTGATCTCGGCGGCCATCGCATCGAGGTCATGGCGGTCATCGGCGTCGAGCGGCACCTCGATCGCGCGCGCCCCGGAGGCGGCCGCCAGATGCGGGTAGACGCTGAACGCCGGCCACGCGTAGATGAGCTCGGCGCCGGGCTCGAGCAGAGCCTCGCCGAACGACAGCAGGATGTCGCACGAGCCGTTGCCCAGGGCGATGCGCTCGCGGGGCACGCCGTAGCGATCGGACAGTGCCTGGCGCAGCGGCGCGTAGGCGGGATCCGGATAGCGATGCACCCCGGCGAGCGTCCGGTGAGCGGCGTTGATCGCCTCGGGATGGGGCGCAAAGCAGGACTCGTTGGAAGCGAGCATCGCCACGTCGGCGCCGAGGTTGTAGCCGGCTGCCAGCGGATAGGCGGGGATCCGGCGAATGCGCTCTCCGAATTCGACGGTCACTGATGTCTCCAGTGCGGCACGAGACTATTGTGCCGATTCCAGGTCGCGCCGCAGGACACGTGCCTCGCCGAGATAGACGTGGCGAGGCTCGTGGCCCTCGTCGTGGTAGTAGTGGACCATCGTCCGGATCACCCGCGGCAGCGATCCCGGGACCGGAATCTCCCGCGTGCACAGCAGCGGCACGCGGTCGAGGCCCAGCTGCCGGGCGGCCACCGCCGGGAACTCGGCGTTGAGGTCGTCGGTGAGCGTCAGGATGCAACTGACCATCGCCTCGGGGGTCAGGGAGTTTCGCTCCATCAGCTCGCGGAGCAGCTCGGCGGTCGCATCGAGGATGGCGCCCGCATCGTTTCGCGCGACGCTGTTGGCGCCTCGGAGAGCGAACAGCCGCATCGGGCGGGCATTCTGCCAGAGGGGACGCGGGGCTCGTGTCTCAGACGTGGCGATGGCGGTGGGCCGAGACGAAGGGGCCGGTGGGCGGGTCAGGCGGGTCGAGCTCCCACACCGCTGCGCAGCCGAAGCGCCGCGTGGCGACGACCATCGAGCCCAGCCAGCGACGCAGGTCGACGTGGGGGTCGCAGCTGGCGAGCACGAAGCGCGCCCCCGTCTGACGAGCGAAGCGCTGGGCCCCGGCCTTGGTCATCTGACCCCGGAAGAACCGATCGGCGGCCTCGGAGCGCGGCATGCAGCGCGGCTCGGTCCACAGGCAGTCGCCGACGAACACCTGCCGCCCGGTGAAACCGGGGACCATGTCGCCCAGGTAGAACTGGGTGAGCACTCCCCCGGGCTCCCGCTCCGCGGCCAGATAGCGGATCGCGCGGCGCTCGTCGGCCCGGATGAAGTTGGCGTTGTTGGCCTGCGGCGACGTGTAGGTGTGGGCGTAGGACATCGCGTAGACGTTGGCGGGCACCGTCCCCAGCAGGACGGCCACGCCGGCCAGCAGCCGGCCCCGCGGGATCCGCGCCAGACCGCTCTGGCGCACCCCCTTGACGGCGAGCAACGCCAGCGGAATCGTGATCCCGTTGAAGGCGTGCAGCGGCGTGGCGCTCAGCGCCGTAGCCGACAGGACGTAGATGACGAGCGCCGCCGGGATCCACATCCGCAGCGACAGCTCGAGGAAGTCGGCGGGCCGTCCCCGATAGCCGAGCGCGGCGAACACCGCCAGGGGCGCAGCCCCGATGGCGATCGCCCAGAACGAGAACGCGTGCTTGGAGTTCTGGCGCGCCATGTCCCAGTTGATGTCGAGGTGACCGAGCGCCAGGTAGTAGACCAGCGGGGCAAGGGTCAGCGCGACCGTCAGCAGCGGCAGCGCCAGCCGCCGATCGGCCGGCCAGCGCCACACCGGCCTCGCCCGGTCAGACGCTTTGCGCTCGCGCAGGGTCTGCGGGGCCTGGACCAGCTCGGCGCCGACGATGATGAGGATCATCAGCTCGCCCTGCCACGGATGGATGCTGCTCGCCAGCGCGCCGAGCACCCCGGGCGCCCAGGCGATCCGCCCGGCGGCGCGGGCGCGGTCGTAGCGCAGCATGCCGAACACGATCAACGCGACCGCGAGCAGCCCGAACGGATATCCCCACGACGACCACGTGGGCATCATGTCGCCGACGATCCCGAGCGTCCCGTAGACAGCGCTCACTGAACCGAACAGCAGCGCCAGGGCGAGGGCCACGAGGCGGTCCACGCGCCGCACGAAGACATGGTGAACGGCGGCCCGGGCGGCGGCGAAGAACCCCACCACGGCCACCGGCTTCCACAGCATCAACGTCAGCCAGGGCGCGACGCCCAGCTTGAGCAGGCCGGCGGAGACGACGATCGCCGGCTGGAGGTAGTCGGCCGGAGAGGGGCGCAGGACATAGAGGTTGGAGATCAGACCGTGATGGGCGGCCGACTGGATCCACGCCAGGTACTGCATCTGGTCGACGATGAAAAAGCCGTCGGTGCGGGTCCACACCAGGTGATGTTGCGCGGCCGCCACGATGTCTGAGGCGACGACCCACATCGAGATCGCGGCCAGGACGGCGAGCAGCCCCAACTCGAGCGGATCGATCCGCCGTCGCGCGGTTCGCGCCGGCGTGACCGGGGCGGGCGCGATGGAGACCCGATCGTCGGTGGGCGGGATAGGAGCAGGGATGCGCACGGCGCGAACCTAACAGGACGCGTGTCGAGGGCCCGTCAGCGCGCGAGCTTTGACTGCAGGTTCTGCGACGCGTGCCCGGCCCGCGTGTTGAGCGGGTTGATGTTGTGGTCGTTCATGTACTTCGTGGTCACCGGCAGGAACGCGAAGAGCAGGAACACGGTCAGCACCGCCGAGATCTGACGCAGCCGGACGCTCGTGCCCAGGGCCGCCAGCGGCAGCAGCCAGACGATGTACCAGGGCACGAGCCAGGCGAGGCTCGCGATCAGGGCGAGCGTGGACCAGCCGGCGCCGTTGAGCCAGTCGCGCCGGGTGAAGAACTCGTAGCCGACGACCACCACGACCGCCACGGTGAAGATCTTGAGCAGCAGCGGCGTGCCTCCGCCGACGTGCAGCAGCAAGCCGACGACGTTGGGAATGCTGAAGTCGGTCAGCAGCGAGCTCTGCTGCTGCAGATTCGGGAGCGAGATCCCGAACAGAGCGAAGATGAGCACGGCCAGCGGGATCGCGGCGAGCGCCGCGCCGGTGATGAGCCGGATCTGGCGCGGGCGGTCGCGGACGGCGAGAAGCAGGAACGGCAACAGCAGGACCGCGGTGAACTTGACCGCGATCGCCACCATCAGGACCGCTCCGGCCGACCGGTCGCGCCGGGCGAGCACGAGCGCGATCGCGGCCATCGACGGCACGAGCATGAAGAAGTCGTTGTGGAAGCCCGCGACCTCGTACATGAGGAAGATCGGGTTGAAGGCGACGAAGGCAACGACGAACCGGGGATCGCGCCCCAGGCGCCGCGCGCACTGCCACACGAGACCGATGAAGGCCAGGCTGAGCAGTACCGAGCTGATCTTCAGGATCCAGTAGGCGAGTGGCAGCGACACGAACGCCAGCGGATAGGTGAACGCCGAGAACAGCTGCCCGTAGGGACTGCGCAGGCTGTGCCAGCTGGTGAAGCGGTACACGGGATCGAACATCTCCTCCTTGATCACGTGCGTGTACGGGTTGAGGTGGTGAAGTGCTCCCAGCCGGGCGTAGCCGAGGTAGTTGAACACGTCGGTCAGCTGCAGCGGCGGGCTCAGCAGCAGGATCACGTGCAGCGCCACGACGACGATCGCGATCGCCCGCATCGAGAAGGTCCGCACGGCGGCCACGACGACCGCGTAGGCGAGGACCATGACCCCGAGCAGGATGCTGAACGCCAGCCCGACCACGGTCGGATCGGTGATGACCCGCGTGGTCAGGAGATGCAGCGGGCCGGCCTCCCAGTTGGGAAACGTCTCGGCGCTGCGCGGTACGAGCACCGAAGGCCCGGCGGCCGCGCACGCCACGACGAGCAGCGTGCCGAGCAGGAGCGTGGCGAGTCCGAGGCGCCCGGCGCGCGGGCCGAGCGTGATCTGGCCCCATCTGTCCCACCCCCGTGTCCGGCGCCTGCCCGCGACCGTCAGTCCGAGGGACGGCAGCGCGACCGGCGCGTCGGCGTCCGGCGCAACGGACCCGGGGACCGCGGGGGTCGCCAGGCGCATCGACGGCTCGGCCTGACCCGCGTCCTCACGCATATGCTGAAGATAGTGGCGGTCTCGCCGTTCGCTCCGCGTCGGCGGGAGTTGAGATCCGGTTAAGACTCTTCGGACAACCCCTCGACCTCGGCCGGACCGAGGAGGCGATGGCCCCCCTCGGGGAGGTCGGCGAGCGTCAGCGGACCGAAGGCGACCCGCTGCAGGCTGCGGACCCGGTGCCCGACATGCTCGCACATGCGCTTGACCTGGCGGTTGCGGCCTTCGCGAATCGTCAGCTCGATCGTGTCCCACGCCGTGCGCCGGACCCGGGCGGGTGCGGTCAGCCCGTCGTCGAGCTCAACGCCCGCCCGCAGCGCCGCCACCGCTCGCTGGGATACCGGAGCGCCCCAGACCCTGACCCGGTAGGCCTTGGGCACCTCGTAGCGAGGATGGGTGAGCCGGTTGGCCAGCTCGCCGTCGTTGGTGAGCAGGATCAGCCCGGTGGTGTCGATGTCCAGGCGCCCGACCGGATACAGCCGCAGCGCCGAGGGCACGAGCGCCACGACGGTCGGGCGACCCTGTGGATCGTGCGCGGTCGAGACGACGCCGGGAGGCTTGTTGACCGCGTAGACGAGGCGCTCGGCCACCGGTGCGACGGTCGTCCCGTCGCAGGCCACGACGTGCTGGGCCCCGACATCCCGGGCCGGATCGGTGACCGTCAGGCCATCGACCGTCACCCGGCCGTCGCGGATCAACTGCTCTGAGGCGCGGCGGGAGGCCACCCCCGCCGTGGCCAGGAACTTCGCCAAGCGCATCGCGGCTGCCACCATAGAGCGCATGGACATGCAATTGCTCGAGCGCACCCTCTCCGCGCTTGGAGAGCCGGCCTACCGCGCTCGACAGGTCTGGCGCTGGACGGCGCAGGGCACCGACGGCTTTGATGCGATGACCAACCTGCCGCGCGAGCTCCGCTCCGAGCTCACCGACCGGGTCCCGTTCTCCAGCCTCACCCTTGAGCACGAGGCGCACGCCCGTGACGGCACGGTCAAGGCGCTGATGCGCACCGATGACGGCCGTCCCGTGGAGGCGGTGCTGATGCGCTATCGCGACGGGCGCCGCTCGCTGTGCGTGTCCTCGCAGTCGGGCTGCCCGCTCACCTGCAGCTTCTGCGCCACCGGCCAGATGCGCTTCGGACGCAACCTGACGGCCTCGGAGATCCTCGACCAGGCACTGCACTTCCGCCGCACCGAGACCGTCGACCACGCCGTGTTCATGGGGATGGGCGAGCCGATGATGAACCTCGACGCGGTGCTCGAGGCCTGCCGGCGCCTGCCTGAGATCGGGATCAGTCACCGCCATACGGCGATCTCGACCGTCGGGTGGATCCCCGGGATCCAGCGCCTGGCCGCCGACCCGATGCCGCTGCGGCTCGCCCTCTCCCTGCACGCCGCCGATGAGGCGCTGCGCTCCGAGCTGATGCCCGTCAACGATCGCTATCCGCTCGCCGAGGTGCTCGCCGCCTGCCGCGACTACTACGCCGTCAAGAAGCGGATGGTGTTTGTGGAGTACGTGATGCTGTCGGGCGTCAACGACTCCCATGCCCAGGCGAAGCAGCTGGCGAAGGTGCTTGACCCCCGCATGTTCAAGGTCAATCTGATCCCGTTCAACCCCACCGACGCCCCCTACGAGGGCTCCAGCCCGAAGGCGATCGAGGCGTTCCGCGCAGAGCTGGAGCGCCACGGCGTGGGCGCGACCGTGCGCCTGACCCGGGGGCGCGACATCGCGGCGGCGTGCGGGCAGCTGGCCGCGCGCAGCGCGTAGGTGAGCGACGACCCGCTCCTGCGCCGCCGGCTGACGGCGCAGATGCTCGCCGGTCCGCCGGCGCGCGGACCGCAGGCAGCCGTGGCGGTGGCGCGCCGGCTGTTGGCCACCCAGGCCCAGGACGCTCGCGGGGCACGGCTGGCGATCCGCGCCCGGACGCGCGGGGTGACCTCCGCCGATATCGACCGGGCGCTCACCGAGGAGCGCTCGCTCGTGATCACATGGTGCAACCGCGGCACGCTGCACCTCGTGGCCTCCGAGGACTACCCGTGGCTACAGGCGCTGACGACCCCGCCGCTCCTGGCCGCCAGCACGCGGCGCCTCGCGCAGGAGGGCCTGCCCCCGGCGGTGGCCGAGCGGGCCGTCGAGATCGTGCGCCGCGCGCTCGCCGACGACGGTCCCCTGACCCGCGAGGCGCTGCGTGACCGCCTGCGGCACGCCGGCATCCCCGTCGCCGGCCAGGCCCTGATCCATGTGCTGTTCCGGGCGGCGATCGAGGGGGTGACGGTGCGTGGTCCGATGATCGGAACCCGTCACGCCTACGTGCTCGTACGCGACTGGCTGCCCGCGCCGGGGCGGGCGGCGACCGTCGCCCGCGACGTCGCGCTCGCCGAGCTCGCCCGGCGCTACCTCGCCGGGCACGGCCCCGCCGGCGAACGCGACCTGGCGCGCTGGGCGGGGCTGCCGCTGCGTGACGCCCGGACCGGCCTCACCGCGATCGCCGGCGAGCTGCTCGACGAGCCCGGAGGACTGGTCGACCTGCGTGCCCGGGGGCGGATCGGCCGGCTGCCCCCGCCCCGGCTGCTCGGGGCGTTCGAGCCGGTGCTCGTCGGCTGGACCTCGCGCACCCCAGTGCTCGGCGAGCACGATGCGACGGTCGTCACCGGCGGGCTGTTTCGCAGCTTTGCCATGGTCGCCGGGTGTGGGGTCGCCACCTGGCGACTGCAGGGCTCCCGGGTGCAGATCAAGCCGTTCGCCGCGCTCTCCGCCGCCGACGCGCGGGCGCTGGACGACGACGCCGTCGCGGTTACCCGTTTCCTGGGCCGTTAGTACGACTCGGACTCGAGGGCCACGCGCTCCTCGGCCTGGGGCTCGCCGTCATCGGACTCGCCCACATCGGCGTCGCCGTCATCGGCGTCGGAGCCCGGCGGGGCACTCGTCGCCACCCCGGTCACGCCAGCCCGTGCCTCGCCCGCGCGCAGCAGCCGGTCGCGGAGCTCCTGCTCGAACTCCGGCGAAGGATCGAAGCCGGCGATCTCCGGCAGATCGGCCACCTGGTGCAGGCCGAACAGCTTGAGGAACAGCTCGGTCGTGCGGTATAGCACGGCGCCGAACGGCGAGCGGCCCGCCTCCTCGATCAGCCCCCGCTCAAGCAGGGTGCCGGCCGCCGACTCGGCGCTGACACCCCGGATGCGTGCGATCTCCGGGCGCGACACGGGCTGCAGGTAGGCGACGATCGCCAGCGTCTCGGCCTGGGCGGCAGTCAGCGGCGGGGTGCGGGGCCTGGCCAGCAACCGCCGTGCGGCGCCCTCGGCCTCGGGATGGCTGCTCAGCGTGTAGCCGCCGGCCAGCTCGCGCACGACGAACCCGCGGCGCTCGAAGTCGTAGTGCTCGCCCAGCCGCTCGAGCGCGGTCACGACCTCATGCAGCTCGGCACCGGTGGCGTCGGCGAGGGCCGCCGCCGGCACGGGGTCGGCGCTGAGGAACAGCAGCGACTCGAGGGTGCGCTCCAGCTCGGAGGTCATGCCGTCAACCGTTGCGCGGCGGAGGCGATGCCGCTGATCGTGATCTCGGCGAAGGGCTCGTCTTGGACCCAGGTGGCCTCGCCCTGCTTGTGGAGCTCGAGCAGCGCGTAAAGGGTGACGGCGACGGTCACGCGGTCGGCCCGCCCAACGGCGTCGGAGAACGTGAACCGCCCGGCCGTGAGCAGTTTGCGCAGGTGCGCCAGGCGCTCGGCGACGGTCACCTTGGCGACCGTCATGTGGCGCACATCGACCGGCGGCGGGACCTGCATCAGATCGCCGATCGCCGACGCCAGAAGCGCGGGGTCATAGACCGCGTCGGCATCCTGCAGCGTGGTCTTGCGCAGCCAGGCCGGTGGCGGAGCCGAGCGGAAGCGATACCCGGACTCATCCTCGAGCCGGGCGCGCAGGTACTCAGCGGCGGTCCGGTACCGCTGGGCGGCGAGCAGACGGGCGAGGAGCTCCTCGGCGGCCTCGCCGGGATCGAGCTCGAGCTCCTCCGCCTCCTCCCCAGGCAGCAGCAGCCGGGACTTGAGCTCCAGCAGCGCCGCGATCAGCACCAGGAATTCGGTCGCCGCCTCCAGGTCGAGCTCGCCGCGGCGCTCGAGGTGGTCGATGTAGGCAATCACCACATCGGCGAGGTCGACCTCCAGCAGATCGACCTCCTCGCGGAGGATCAACGTGAGCAGCAGGTCGAACGGCCCCGCGAAGACATCGAGGTCGAGCTCCAGGTACGTGAGCGTCACCCCGTAGACACTAACCCCGCGGCCGGACCGCTCCGACGCCCATCGCCGCGCGCACGTCGACCATCGTCTCCGAGATGATCGCCGTCGCCTTCTCGGCCCCGACGGCGAGCATCCGCTCCAGCTCGCTCTCGTTGGCCCGCAGCTGCTCGTAGCGCTCACGCACGGGCGCCAGGTAGGCCACCACCTCGTCGGCGACCGCCTGCTTGAACGCCCCGTATCCCGAGCCGCCGAACTCGGCCTCGATCGATTCCCGGTCAGCCCCGCGAACCGCCGCCAGGATGTCGATGAGGTTGGAAACACCCGGCTTGTCGGGCGCGCGGCGGACCTCCGAGCCCGTGTCGGTGACCGCCGAGCGGATCTTCTTGGCGATCACGGCCGGGTCGTCGAGCACCAGCACGGTGCCCTGGGGAGTTCCGCCGGTCGTCGACATCTTGCGCTCGGGCGCCTGCAGATCCATGATGCGCGCGCCGACGGCGGGGATCCGGTGCTCGGGGACGACCAGCGTCTCGCCGAACCGGGAGTTGAAGCGGCGGGCGACGTCGCGCATCAGCTCGAGGTGCTCGCGCTGGTCCTCCCCGACGGGAACCTCGTCGGCGCGATAGCCGAGCACGTCGGCGGCCTGCAGGACGGGATAGAACAGCAGCCCGGCTGAGACGAGCTCCCGCTGAGCAGTCGACTTGTCCCGGAACTGGTGCATGCGCTGGAGCTTGCCGAGCTCGGTCAGCCCGGAGAGCAGCCACGTCAGCTCGGCGTGCTCCCGCACGTCGGACTGGCGAAACAGGATGCAGCGATCCGGGTCCAGGCCCGCGGCCAGCAGCGTCGCCGTCGTGTCGTAGACCGCCTCGCGCAGCGCCGCCGGCTCATACGGGACGGTGATCGCGTGGAGGTCGACGACGCAGTAGATGCCCTCGCCACGGTCCTGGCCGGCCACGTACTGCGTGATCGCGCCGATGTAATTGCCGAGGTGCTTGCGCCCGGTCGGCTGGATGCCGGAGAAGATCCGCACCGGGTCAGGCTACGACGCCAGGGCGCGCGCGAGCACGTCCTCGTGGGTGCGACCGCCCACTCCCGGCCCGTCGCCAGGGGACGGCGGGGTTCCACGGGCGCGCCTCGAGGCCAGCACCCAAGCGGCGAACACGCCGCCGACCGCACCGCACGCATGCCCCTGCCACGAGATCCCCTGCTGGGGCACGATGCTCGAGAGCAGGGCGCCGCCCCACACCACCCCGACGACGAGGCCGATCCCGATCTCGAGCAGGCTGCGGTCGAACAGCCCGCGCGTGAACAGGTAGGTGGCATAGCCGAACACGATCCCTGAGGCGCCGACCGTCTCCGTGCCCGCCGGCGCGATCAGCCACGTCCCCAGCCCGCCGATCACGACCACGATCAGCGTCACCAGCGCCAGCCGGGCCGCACCCCGGACGGCGATGAACAGTCCCATGAACACGAACGGGATCGTGTTGTCGATCAGGTGCTGCCAACCGAAGTGCAGGAACGGCGCGGTGAAGATGCTCCACACGTGATCGAAGTTGCGCGGATAGATCGCGCCGTCGCCGTCGAGCGCGCGGCCGTGGGCCGTCAGCGAGTTGAGGCCCTCGACGAGCCACATGAGCACGACGATGGCAAGCAGCAGCACCAGTCCCTCGGCGGGCCGGCGCGTGCGCGGATGCAGCTTCTCGATCACGTACAACAGGATGCCATGCGCCAGTTCCGCGCCCGCCGCATCCTTATGCGAATTTTACGCGCGGCGGTCACGCCAGCGCCGCGCGGGTGATCGCCAGCGCCACCTCGGCCCGCTGATGGAGGGCGTCACGCAGCACGAACTCCTCGGGGGTGTGGGCGCCGCCGCCGCGCGGACCCAGTCCGTCGACGGTGAGCGCGATCGCGTCGGCGAAGTGGCTGGCGTCCGAGGCGCCGCCCCGCGCCATGCCGACGACCAGCCGGCCGGCCAGCTGCGAGGCGTCGGCCAGCAGCTGCGCCGTCGCCCGCTCGGAGTCCATCGCCGGCCACTTGCGGTCCATCCGCGCCTCGAGCGTGACCTCGTCGAGCTCAGGGGCGATCGCGGCGATCACGCCGTCGAACGCGTCCAGGCGCCGCGAGCGGAGGTCGAAGACCAACTCCCCGGCCGCCGGCACGACGTTGAAGGCGTCGCCCGAGCGCATCACCGTCGGCACGACGCTCAGCTGGTCGGGACCGGCCGGGTCGTGCAGGGCGGCGACGGCGTCGGCGGTGCGGGCGAGCGCGAGCAGGGCGTTGCGGCCGCGGTCCGGAGCGCTGCCCGAATGGGAGGCGCGCCCGGTGGCCAGGACCCGCAGCGTCCCGGCGGCCTTGCGGCGAATGACGACCGCCTCCTCGCCCTCGGCGGTCAGCTGGCCGGCCTCGAAGCACAGGCAGGCGTCGTAGCCGGCGAACCGGCCGGCCGGCCCGCCGTGCACGAACGGCGCCACCCGCCATTCCTCGTCGCAGACCAGCAGGACCGCGAGCTCGGCGAAGTCCTCCGGGTGGCGGGCCACGGCGCGGGCGACCCCCAGCGCGAGGATGTCGCCGCCCTTCATGTCGGCCGTCCCGCTCCCGTACAGGCGGTCGCCGTCGGCGCGCAGCGTCTGATGCGCATCGTGGCTGACGACGGTGTCGACGTGGCCGAGCAGGAGCACGCGGCCGCGTCCGGTGCCGGTCACCGTGCCGAGCAGGTCGGGCGCCGAGCCGGCGGTCGAGCAGGCGGGGCGCTCGACGATGGCTCCCGGTGGCAGCAGCGAGGCGCACAGCGCCACCGCCGCCTCGGCCCCGGGCACGTCGCCGGAGGGCGAGGAGATGTCGACGAGCTGCGCCAGTTCGGCCGGTGCGCGCTGCGCGATCTCGGCCGCGTCGCGGGCGATCTGCGGGTCCACGGAGCTCATACGGTCAGCGCCAGGACGTCATCGACGGACAGCTCGCCGGGCGCCGCTGCGCCGCGGGCCTGCTCGGCGGCCAGCCGGCAGAGCGCCGCGTTGACCGGCGTGGGCACGCCGTGGAGGCGCCCCACGAGCACGATCTCGCCGTTGAGGTAGTCGGTCTCGACCGCTCCGGTCCCGCGGGCCAGGCTCTGCCACGTCGAGGATCCCGCGCGCTCGCGCCCGGCGATGTCCGACACGCCAATCTGAGACCAGCGCCCGCCGAGGTCGTCGACGCCGTCGTCGTGATGGGCAATGCCGGCGGCATCCAGGGCGGCCCGACCCTCGGCGGCCACGCGCTCGAGGAGCTCGTCGAGCCGGTCGTCCTCGGCACACACGGCCCGAACCGCGTTGCCCAGGTTGAGGATCAGCTTGGCGTGTTTGAGGCGCATCACGTCGGGCCAGACGCGGGAGTGAAACTGCGATCGCGACAGCGCCGCCGCCACCCGCTCGCACAGCTCGTCGCTCCCCGCCGGATAGCGGCCGAGGTCGATCATCCCACTGGCCAGCGACCCGTAGGCCTCCACGACCCCGGGGCGCAGATGGGCGGTCGGGGCCATGATCACCGCGCCGTAGACGTCGGGGAAGCGGCGCAGCGCGAGGCGCTCGTTCTCCACCCCGTTCTGCAGGCAGACGATCGGGACATCCCATGCGCCGGCGCGCTGCAGGGCATCGAGAGCGCTGCCCGTGTCCTGGCTCTTGGTCGCCAGCAGGATCACGTCGTCGGTCCCGCCGGTGCCCACGCCGAGCTCGCCGGGATCGCCGGCCGCGGGGATCCGCAGGACGGATCGCTCCGACGGGGTCTCAAGGGTCAGACCGGAGCGCTGGATCTCCTCCAGGTGGGCGCCGCGGGCGATCAGGGCCACGTCATGGCCGGCCTGGTGCAGCCGGGCGCCGACGACCCCGCCGACCGCGCCGGCCCCGAACATGACGAAGCGCATCAGAGCGGCTGGCGCAGCACGGGCCGCCGTGCGGCCCCGGCCTCGTCGAGACGTCGCACCGGGGTGTCATACGGCGCGCCGCGCGCCACCTCCGGATCCTCGGCCGCCTCCTGGAGCAGCTCGACGAGGATCTCGACGAACCGGTCGAGCGTCTCCCTGGTCTCGGTCTCGGTGGGCTCGATCAGCAGCGCCTCGTCGACGAGCAGCGGGAAGTACACCGTCGGCGGGTGCACGCCGTAGTCGAGCAGGCGTTTGGCCAGGTCGAGCGTCTTGATCTGAAGCTCGCGCTTCATCGGAGCGCCGGAGAGCACGAACTCGTGCATGCAGATCCGGTCATAGGCGACCGGGAGATGCTTCAACACGCCGGCGGCGCGCAGGCGGGCCAGCAGGTAGTTGGCGTTGAGCACCGCCACCTCGGAGACGTCGCGCAGGCCGGGCGCGCCCAGCGAGCGGATGTAGGCGTAGGAGCGCACGAACACGCCGTAGTTGCCCTGGAAGCCGCGCAGGCGCCCGATCGACTTCGGCCGGTCGTAGTCGAGGTCATACCGTGCGCCGTCGCCGTTGTGGCCGTCACGACGCACGACCTGCGGACGTGGCAGGTACGGCTCGATCCGCTCCGAGACCGCGATCGGCCCGGCGCCCGGGCCGCCGCCGCCGTGCGGCTGGGTGAAGGACTTGTGCAGGTTGAAGTGCACGATGTCGAAGCCCATGTCCCCCGGCCGGCAGATGCCCATGATCGCGTTGAGGTTGGCGCCGTCGTAGTACAGCGTCGCGCCGACGCCGTGGACGACGCGGCTGATCTCTTCGATGTTGGTCTCGAACAGGCCCAGCGTCGAGGGGTTGGTGAGCATCAGGCAGGCGACGTCCTCGTCGGCCTTGGCGCGCAGGTCTGAGAGGTCGACGTTGCCGTGCTCGTCGGTGCCGACCTTGACGACCTCGTAGCCGGCCATCGTCACCGTCGCCGGATTGGTCCCGTGCGCGGTGTCGGGGGTCAGCACCTTCGTGCGATGGTCGCCGCGATCCTCGTGATAGGCGCGTGTGAGCAACACGCCGGCCAGCTCGCCGTGGGACCCGGCCGAGGGCTGCAGCGAGACGTGCGGCAGCCCGGCGATCTCCGACAGGGCGTGCTGCAGGCGCCACATCAGCTCGAGCGCGCCCTGGGCCCGCTCGGGACGCTGCAGCGGGTGCAGCTTGGCGTGCCCGGGCAGCGCCGCCAGCCGCTCGTGGAGCTTGGGGTTGTGCTTCATCGTGCACGAGCCGAGCGGATAGAAGCCGGTGTCGAGGTCGAAGTTGCGCTTCGACAGGCGGTTGTAGTGGCGGACGATCTCGGGCTCTGAGACCTCGGGCAGGCGGGCCGGCTCGCTGCGGCGCAGCTGACGGGGCAGCAGCTCGTCGAGCGGGCGCTCGGGCACATCGAGCCGGGGGGCGACGAACGCTCGCCGGCCCGGCCGCGAGCGCTCGAAGATGGTGAGGTCATCATCCGCGGCGGCGATGTTCGACGGGCTCATACCCCCACCTCCTGCGGTGCGCGGGCGCGCTCGGCGGCGACCGCCTCGCCCAGGACCTCGGCGAGGTGGTCGATCTCGGCCCGGGTCCGGCGCTCGGTGATCGCGACGAGGAGCCCGTCGCCGTACTCGGGGTAATCGTCGCGCAGCGGATATCCGGGGTTGACGCCGTGGCGCAGGCAGTGGTCGATCACGCGCTGCACCGGCGCGTCGAGCGCGACCGCGAACTCGCGGACGACCGGCTGGTCGTGAATGGCGCTGACGCCGTCGAGCGCGAGCAGCCGTTCGCGGGCGTAGGCCGTGCGCAGGAGCATCAGCTCGCCGAGCTCGACGATCCCGTCGCGTCCCAGCCAGCTGAGGTAGATCACACCGGCGAGCGCGTTGAGCGCCTGCGCCGTGCAGATGTTGGAGGTTGCCTTCTCGCGGCGGATGTGCTGCTCGCGGGTCTGCAGCGTGAGCACGAACCCGCGCTTGCCGTCGAGATCGCGCGTCTCGCCGGCGATCCGGCCGGGAACCCGGCGGATCAGCGCCTCGGTGGCGGCGAAGAAGCCGAACGACGGTCCGCCGAAGTCCAGGCGGTTGCCGAGCGTCTGCCCCTCGCCGACGGCGACGTCGACGCCGCATTCCCCGGGCGAGCGCAGCAGCGCCAGCGGCAGGGGGTCGCAGCTGGCGATGCACAGCGCGCCCACGTCGTGGGCGGCGGCCGCGATCTCGGCCAGGTCCTCCACGGCTCCGAGGAAGTTGGGCTGGGCGACGATCACCGCGCTCGTGTTCTCGTCGAGCTGCGGCAGCGCGGTGCGGCCCTGCTCGAGCGCGGCCTCCTCGACCTCCATCTCCCACGCCTGGGCGTGGGTGCGCAGCGTCTCGCGGGCATGGGGATGGACCCCGCGGGAGACGATGAAGCGCCGGCGACCGTTGACGTGCTTGGCCACGTAGCCGGCGGCGGCCACCGCGCTCGGGCCCTCGTAGACCGACGCATTGGAGACCGGCAGGCCGGTCAGCTCGGAGATCGCCGTCTGGTATTCGAACATCGCCTGCAGCCCGCCCTGGGAGACCTCGGGCTGATAGGGCGTGTAGGGCGTGAGGAACTCCGAGCGGCTGGTGATCGAGTCGATCAGCGACGGGACGTAGTGGTCGTACATGCCGCCGCCGAGGAACGAGATCTCGTCCTCGGTGCAGAAGTTGCGGGCGGCGAGCGCGCGCAACTCGTCGTAGACCTCCTGCTCGGAGAGGCCGTCGTCGAGCCCCAGCGCCTCGGTGAGGCGCAGTGCCGCGGGAATGTCGGCGAACAGCTCCTCGACGGAGCCGACGCCGATCTGGGCCAGCATCGCGGCGCGGTCTGAGTCGGTGGCGGCTGTATATCTAGTCAAGCGTCGCCTCGTAGGCCGCGGCGTCCAGCAGCGCCTCCTGCTCGGCGGGATCGGACAGCTTGACCTTGATCAGCCAGCCCTCGCCGTAGGGGTCCTCGTTGATCTGCTCGGGCTGATCGCCGAGTGCCTCGTTGACGGCCACGATCTCACCCGACATCGGGCTGATCACGTCCGAGACGGCCTTGACGGACTCCACCTCGGTATAGGGCGCGTCCTTGGTCACCTGCGTGCCGACCTTCGGCGGCTCGAAGAAGACGACCTCGCCGAGCGAGTCCTGGGCGTACCAGGTGATCCCGAACGTGGCCTGGCCGTCGTCGATCCGGGCCCAGTCATGTTCGGGGTGGTACAGCAGGTCGTCGGGATAGCTGGGGTCGGCCACGACAGGTCAAGCCTCCTTGGTGGAGTGGTAGATGGGCTTCTGTTCAACGATCGCCGTCCGCGGGGTTCCGCGCACGTCGATCTGAAGGCGGGTACCGGGCTCGGACTGATCGGGACTCACGTAGGCCATGCCGATCCCGCGCTCCAAGCACGGCGAGAAGGTGCCGCTGGTGACGACGCCAGCCCCGGCCACCGGATTGCCCTGCCGAGCGATCCCCGACCCCTCGATCGTGAATGCCACCAGCTTCTCGCGCGGCCCGGTGGCGCGGACGCGGGCCACGGCGTCGGCCCCGATGAAGCCCGTCGCCTCGACAGCGCACCAGCCGAGGCCCGCCTCGATCGGTCCGCGATCGACCGACAGGTCGTTGCCGTACAGGGGAAAGCAGACCTCCAGGCGCAGCGTGTCGCGCGCACCGAGCCCGGCGGGGGTGGCTCCGGCGGCCACGAGCGCGTCCCACACGGCCGGCGCCTGGGCGGGATCCATCAGCAGTTCGGCGCCGCTCTCGCCCGTGTAGCCGGTGGCGCAGACGAGCATCGGGGCGCCGGCCAGCGTGCGCTGACAGCAGTGCATGCGGGACGGCAGGTGTCCGTCGGCCAGCCCCGCGAGGAGCCCACGGGCGTCGGGGCCCTGCACAGCGAGCATCGCGAAGTCGTCGCGGCGATCGGTGACGTCGACATCGAACTCCCGGGCCTGGGCGGCGAACCACTCGAGATCGCGCCGGTGGTTGGCGGCGTTGGTGACCGTGAGGTAGTGCTGCTCGGCGAGCCGGTAGGTGATCAGATCGTCGAGCACTCCCCCGTCCCCACGGCAGAGCAGGCCGTACTGGGCACCGCCCTCGGGCAGGCGGCGCACATCGTTGGAGAGCAGCCGCTGCAGCAGTTCGGTCGCCTGCGGGCCCCGGGACTCGATCTGCCCCATGTGGGAGACGTCGAACACGCCGGCGCGGCGACGCACGGCGAGATGCTCACTCTTGATTCCGGCGTACTGGACCGGCATCTCCCAACCGGCGAACGGGACCAGCTTCGCGCCGGCCGCCAGATGGCGGTCGTGCAGGGGACTGTGGCGGAGAGCCTCGACCACCGAGGGCATGCTGCCAGGCTAGTACAACGCCCCGCCGTCACACGATGGCGGTATCGCCCCGGCCGTCGCTCCTCTAGCGGTCCTTGAGGAACGACGGGATGTCGATGTCGTCGTCGGAGATCTCCAGCGAGGAACGCTGGCGATCGTCCATCGTGACATCGCGATCGCGGCGCTCGCGCCGGGTCGTCTCCCGAGCGGTGCTGGGGCTCCCGCGGCCGTGGTCGAAGCCGGTGGCGATCACCGTGACACGCACCTCGTCGCCGAGCTGGTCGTCGATCACCGCCCCGAAGATGATGTTCGAGTTGGAGTCCGCGGCGCTCTGGACGATCTCGGCCGCCTCGTTGACCTCGAACAGGCCGAGGTCGTGGCCGCCGGTGATGTTGAGCAGGATGCCCATGGCACCCTCGACGGACTCCTCGAGCAGCGGCGAGGAGATGGCGATTTTGGCCGCCTCGGCGGCCCGGTTCTCGCCCGCGGCGGTGCCGATGCCCATCAGGGCGGAGCCCGCCTCGTGCATGATCGTGCGCACATCGGCGAAATCCAGATTGATGAGGCCGGGAATCGTGATCAGGTCGGTGATGCCCTGCACGCCCTGGCGCAGGACGTTGTCGGCCTCGCGAAACGCATCGAGGATCGTCGTGCGCCGCTCGACGATCGTCAGCAGCTTCTCGTTGGGGATGACGATCAGGGTGTCGACGTTCTCACGCAGGCGCTGGATGCCCTCCTGCGCCTGACGATCACGCTGGGTGCCCTCGAAGGAGAACGGCCTGGTGACGACGCCGACGGTGAGGGCCCCGATCTCGTTCTTGGCGATCTCCGCGATCACCGGCGCAGCGCCGGTGCCCGTGCCGCCACCCTCGCCGGCGGTGACGAACACCATGTCGGCGCCCTTGAGCGCCTCCTTGATGTCGTCGCGCGATTCGGCGGCGGCGCCATGGCCGGTGTCGGGGTTGGCACCCGCGCCGAGCCCCTTGGTCAGCTGGTGACCGATGTTCAGTTTGATGTCGGCGTCGCACATCGCCAGCGCCTGCGCGTCGGTGTTGCACGCGACGAACTCGACGCCTCGCAGCCCCGCGTCGACCATCCGGTTGACGGCGTTGGTCCCGCCGCCGCCGACACCGACGACCTTGATGACTGCCAGATAACTTCCGCTTTCCATGAGTGTTCGTCCGACCCTCTAGTTAGGGTTAAGTGTTTCGGGCACGTGTGGTCCCGACGAGCAGTTTAGGACGTTATGCCCTGGTACTGCGCGAAGTCAACGCGGAGCACCCGTCCGCAACGAACGTTGCAGATCACGGAAGTCTCGATTATCGCGGAGAGTTGACCAATTGCCTAGGCTAACCCTCCAGTTGAGGTTGAGCTGCTACCCGGTCGTGCCCGTGCCTCCGGCGGAAACGGTGCTGGTCGATGACGTCGAGGTGGTGGCTGCACCGCCGTCGCTGCCGGTACCCGCGACCGGCCGGGTGGGGACGCTGACGTCGATGTAGTCCGCCCCCGCCGAGCTTCGGTCGGCCAGCACGGCGGTGACGGCGTCCCACTTGGCGGCCAGCCGGTCGGCGCCGCCGAAGTACACGCGGGGGCCGTTGCGCAGCTGCACCACGAGTCCGTGCGTACCGTCGCTCGAGGCCAGCTGCAGCTTGGGCAGAAGCTGGTAGGGCGCGGCCGCGAGCATCCGCACCTCGGTGCCCGCCATGCCCGTCAGCTGCGTTCCGCCGGGCGCCACCGACAGCCCGATCGAGGGCAGCTCGGCGTTCGTCGTGACGTCGCGCAGCAACGTGCCGTCGCCAGCCACGGGGGTCCGGCGGCCGTCGACCTCGACGAGCGCCACCGGCACCTGCTCGATCACCCGGATGTGCATCCCATGGGGAAACTGGGTCGACACCCGCAGCCCCTTGACGACGGGATAGGGACTGACCGCGGTGCGCAGATGGCGCATCTGGACGTCGAGCGTCGTCATGTCGTGCGCGGCCGAGACCAGGGCCGAGCGGATCTGGGCGGCGTCGGGCCCGCTCGCTCCGGCCACGCTGACGCGCTTGACCGCCACTAGCGAGGACTGGCGCACCCACAGCCACGCCCCGCCGAGGAGCGCGAACACGAGGACGACCGCGAGGATCACCTTCGGGCCGGGCCGGGGCAGGCGTGCCCGGATCCGCCCGGGGCGCCGGCGGCCCGCGCGGCGCCCGGAGAAGGAGCCCAAGCCGCGCCGGCGGACCGTGCCCGAGCCGCGCCCGGTGATCATCGCCGGGCCCAGTCGCTGGGGAACGCCACCGGTCCCAGCGACTGGACCTCTGGCTCGAGCTCGACCCCGAAGCGCTCCTTGACGCGGCGGCGGCCCTCGGCCATCACCGCGATCACGTCGGCCGTGGTGGCGTCGCCGTGGTTCTCGACGAAGTTGGCGTGCTTGGCCGAGAACCCGGCTCCGCCGATCCGCAGCCCGCGGCATCCGGCGGCTTCCAGCAGCTGTCCGGCGCTGCGGCCCGCGGCGGCCGGGGCGGCCGGGTTCTTGAACGTCGAGCCGAACGTCTTGATCCCCCCGGGCTGCGCGTCCTTGCGCCGGCGGCGCATCTCGGCGAGGGTCGCCCTGACCGCCTCGGACGTGGCCGGGGCCAGCGCGAACGCCGCCCGGGCGACCACCTCACCCGCCGCCAGGGCCGATCGCCGGTAGGCGAAGCCGAGCTGCTCGGGCACCCGGCGGTCACACCCGGAGGCGCTGACGACGTCGACCCACTCCAGGCAGCGGGCGAGCTCTCCGCCGTAGGCATTGGCGTTCATCCGCACGGCGCCGCCGACGGTGCCGGGGATGTTGACGCCGAACTCGATCCCGCTGAGCCCCGCGCGGGCGGCCTGGGCCGAGAGCGTGGGCAGGCGCGCGCCACCGCCGCACTCGATGCGCGTGCCATCCAGCTCGATCTGCGTGAGCTCGTCGTCAAGTTTCAGGACCAGTCCACGGACGCCGGCGTCCGCTATCAGGAGGTTCGACCCCGAGCCGACGACCCCTACCTCGAGCCCCTCGCCACCCGCCCAGGCGAGCAGCTTTTGCAGCGCGGCGATGCTCCCGGGCCGGGCGAACACCTCGGCGGGACCGCCGGTGCGGATCGTGGTCAGGCGGGCCAGCGGGTAGTCGCGCTGGACGCCGACGGGCAGGTCTCGTACCACCGTCGCCAGGGTAGTTGGCGGGTCGGCGGCCGCTGCCCTCGATCCGGCCTCGGCGGAGGCGCCCCGGTCAGACCGCGACAAGTGAGCGAGCGAGCGCGTCGCTGTCGCCGGCCCCCATCACCAGGCACAGGTCGCCGGCTCGGAGCGTCGCCGACAGCCACCTCCGGGCCGTGTCGAACCCGGGCAGCCAGGCGACCGGCCGGGTGCCGGGGGCGTCGGCGGTGGCGGCGGCGATCAGTCGTCCGTCGACCCCGGGAAAGTCCTCGGATCGCTCGCGAGCGGGGTACACCGGCAGAACCGCGACCGCGTCGGCCTCCCCCAGCGCCCTGCCGAACGCGCCCGCCAGCTCCCGGGTGCGCGAGTACAGATGCGGCTGGAAGACGGCCACGAGACGCTCCGGGCCCAGCGTGCGCGCGGCGGCGATCGTTGCCGCCACCTCGGTCGGATGGTGGGCGTAGTCGTCGTAGACGACCGCGCCGGCGGCCGTCTCCCCCAGCCGCTCGAGCCGCCGCCGAGCCCCCCGGAAATCGGCCAGCGCACCTGCGGCGGCCTCGACGGAGGCGCCGGCCAGCCCGCACGCCGTCAGCGCACCGGCGGCGTTGATGGCGTTGTGGGCGCCGGGCACCGACACCGTGACCTCGATTCCGCGCCACGCAAACCTTGAGCCGGCTGCGTCCAGACGCGGATCGGGAGCGTCGTAGGGGACGGCCTCGGGCGGGCACAGCGCCCGCAGCGCCGGACGGTCCCAGACGACCGCGGCGCCCGCCCGGGCCATGAATGTCTGAAACGTCTGTTCGAGCTCCAGGCGCGAGCCGTAGGTGGAGTGATGGTCGAGCTCGGCGTTGGTGAGCACGGCGATCTCGGGGTCGAGCTTGAGCAGCGAGCGGTCGGATTCGTCGGCCTCGACGATGATCCACTCCCCCGTCCCCCATCCGGCGTTGGCGCCGGTGGACCGCAGCTCGCCGCCGACGACGTAGGCGGGGTCCATCCCGGCGCCTCGCAGGGCGTGCACGACCATCGCCGAGGTGGTCGTCTTACCGTGGGTTCCGGTGACGGCCAGGCAGCGCCGCAGACGGGCGATCTCGGCGAGCAGGTCGGCCCGGTGGCGCTCCCGCTCGGCCGCGCGGCGCTCGGGATTCTCAGGCGGCACCGCGGTGGAGTACACGACCTCGGCGCCGGCGGGCACGTTCTCGGCCCGATGACCGAGAACGGGGGCGATCCCGTGCTCACGCAGCCGCTCGGAGTAGCTCGAGTCGGCGCGGTCAGAACCGGTGACCTGCGCGCCGAGCGCCTGGGCGATGAGCGCCAGCCCACTCATCCCCGCCCCCCCGATGCCGACGAAGTGCAGCCGGCGCCCCGCCCAGGCGGCCTCGTCAGCGGCCACGGACGCGCGCGGCCGACAGAGACCAGTCAGTTGTCTGACGTGCAGGGAGGGATCTAGGCATCGTTTTGAGGCCCCGGGACGACGAGCGAGCGGTATGTTACGCGCGTGCTCGAGGGGCTCGGCAGGCGATCACACCGCCGCGGACGGGGATTGGCGACGCCGGTCGCGCTGGTACTCGTGCTGATCGCCGCCGGCGCGGCGCTGTGGACCGGAGCCGCGGCCGCCCGCCGTGCCCAGGCTCGGGCACACGGCACGCAGGCGTGCCCGGACTCCCACCCGGCGACACGGGACCCGTCCAACCCGCTCGATCTGCCGCAGGCGCCCGGTAGCAATCCGCTGACCGGCGCCAAGTTCTACGTACCGGGGCCGGCCCACAGCGCGGCCGGGCAGGCGATCGTGCAGCTGGTCGGAGCGACCGTCACCGACCAGGAGAGCTGGGCCCACTTCAGCGACCGGCTGGCGCACGGCGACCTCGCGGCCAAGCTGCGCACCAACCCCGGCCTCGCCCACCAGGTCGCCGAGCTCTCCAAGATCGCCAGTCAGCCGGAGGCCCAGCGCTTCTCGAGCTACGCCGGCGGCGGCGGACCGGGCGCCATCTCCGGTCAGGTGGAGAAGATCTTCTGTGGCAACCTCGGCTCTGATCCGGGCTCGATCCCGATCATCAACACGTACTTCATGCATGCCGATCTCGGCGGGTGCCCCACGCCGGCGCAGGTTCGCGCCGACCAGCCCGTCTTTCATCGTCGGATCGATGAGATGGCAGCGGCGACCGGCCGCCACCCGGCCGTCTATCTGCTGGAGATCGACGCCCTCGGCTCGTCGAGCTGCGTGACGAAGATGGGATCGATGCCGGAGTGGGAGAACGACCTGCGCTACGAGATCGACAAGATCGCCTCCCTGCCCCACACCGTGGCGTATGTCGAAGGCGGCTACTCGGACTCGAACTCCGTGCGCTACACGGCGCGGATCCTCAACGCGATCGGCGTCCGCAAGATCCGCGGCTTCTTCACCAACGACACCCATCTCAACTGGACGATCAACGAGGTCCGCTGGGCGACGGCGATCTCGAAGCTGACCCACGGCGCGCATTTCATCGTCAACACCGCCGACAACGGGCGTGGCCCGCTCCTCAACCCTCGCCCGATTACGCAGGGCATCGAGAACCTGTGCAACCCACCCGGCCGTGGCCTGGGTCCGATGGACACGACGAACACCGGCTACCGCCTCGCCGACGCCTGGCTGTGGACCCACCCGCCCGGCAACAGCAGCGGCTGCGGCGGCGGTCCGTCCGGCGGGACGTTCTGGCCGCAGCGGGCCATCGGGCTGGCCGAGCGGGCCAACCAGCGACTCGGGCCGTCGTTCCCCAGCCGGCCCTACTGACCGGCCGCGCTCAGCACCTCGGCGGCGATCTCCCGCGCGGCGTCGGGCCTGGCCAGCGCGGCCGAGGCGCGCCCCATCAGCGTCAGCCGACCCGGATCTGCGAACAGCCTGCCCACCTCCGAGGCGAGGCGGGCGGCCGACAGCTCGCCGTCGGGGATCACCACCGCCGCGCCGTGGCGCTCGAAGAAGCGGGCGTTCTCGGTCTGATGGTCGGCGGCGGCGTACGGATACGGGATCAGCACCATCGGGCGGCCATGGGCGGCGACCTCGAACACCGATCCGCCCGCGCGCGCCACGACGAGATCGCAGGCGAGCAGTGCGTCGCCGAAATCCGAGATGTAGCCCCGCAGGTCGTAGTGCGGGCCGGGCGCCTCCAGTTCGGGCAGATCGCGCGTACCGGCAGCGTGGAGGACGTGGAAGCGCGCCCCCGCGAACGCCTCGATCGCCGCGTGGTTGATCGACCGCGCGCCCAGTGATCCGCCGAACACGAGCACGCACGGCTCGTCGCCGTCGATGCCGAAGCGGGCCCGCGCGGCCGCCCGGTCGGTCGACGGCGCGGGCACCGGCCGGCCGGTGACGCGATAGCGCTCGCCGTCGCGGCCGTCGATCGGAAACGCCAGGCACACCCGCCGGGCGGCCGGCGCCAGCCAGCGGTTGGTGAGCCCGAGGTGGCTGTCGGCCTCCATCAGCACCAGCGGCACGTGCCGCAGCGCCGCCGCCAGCCCGAGCGGACCGGCGACATACCCGCCGGCGCCCAGGACCGCAGCCGGGTCGGAGCGAGCGATCAGGCGCCCGGCCGCCCGGACCGCGCCGGCGGCGATCGCCCCGGCGCGCAGCGCCTGGGCGGGGCTGCGACCGGCCAGCGGCGCCACCCGCAGGCGGGTGAGCTCATAGCCGGCGGCCGGCACGAGCTCCGATTCGGCGCGCTCGCCGCCGACGAACGCCACCTCGGCGCCGTCAGCCCGCAGAGCGTCGGCTACCGCCAGCGCCGGCACGACGTGTCCGGCGGTCCCGCCGGCGCCGATCACGATCAGCGGCGCTTTCACCCGGCGGCGCCTCGACCACCTTCAACCGCCGCACCGCCGGACGGGAGATGTTCAAGAGCACACCCACCGAGGCCAGCATCACGCACAGGTTCGTCGGCGCGTAGGAGATGAACGGGAGGGGAACGCCGGTGAGCGGCGCCAGCCCGAGCACGACGAAGATGTTGAGGATGCCCTGGCACAGAATCAAGGAGGTCAGGCCCGTCGCCAGCAGCTTCGCATACCGCGTTGCCGCCCGGCGGGCGGTTCGCAGACCTGCGTAGGCGATCATCCCGTAGAGGGCGACCACCCCCAGGATGCCGAGCACACCGAGCTCCTCCCCGATCACGGCGAGGATGAAGTCGGTCTGGGCCTCCGGCAGGTAGAAGATCTTCTGCACCGACTTGCCCAGGCCGACGCCGACCAGCCCGCCGGAGCCGAGCGCGATCTGGCCCTGCACGGCCTGATAGCACGGCCCCGCCTTACATGCCGGCGACCACGGATGCAAAAACGACGTCAGACGGGCGCGCTGGTAGGGCTGGGCGACCGCCAGCAGGAGCACGAAGCCGACGGCTAGGGCAGCGAGCACCACGAGGTGACGCCGCGGGGTGCCGGCGGCGATCAGCAGCGCGGTGATCGTGAAGGCGACGACCAGCGCGGTCCCCAGGTCAGGCTCGATCACGATGAGGAGCAGCGCCGGTCCGGCGACCACGCCGATCGGCGTCATCGCCTGGCGAAAGCCCCGTGGTCGCTTGGGATGGTCGGCCAGGTACCGGGCCACGTAGAGGACGAGCGCGATCTTCATCAGTTCCGAGGGCTGGAACTGGATCGGCCCGGCGGCGAACCACCGTCGCGCGCCGTTGACCTGGCGGCCGATGTGCGGGACGAGCACGATCAGCAACAGCACGAACGAGCCCAGCAGGATGAGTCGTGTCATCCGCGCGTCCAGCAGCGCCATGCCGCGGCGCTCGAGCACGTACATCGCCCCCAGGCCGACCGACCCGAAGGCCAGGTATCGGATGAACGTACCCGCACCGCTCCCGCCGGCGCGGCTGAGCGCGCCCAGCGGCGAAGAGGCGCTGTAGACCATCACCGCCCCGAAGGCCAGCAGACATAGCGCGGCCGTCATCAGGATCCGGTGTTCGAGCGGCGGGGCGACGCGCTTACCGGAGGCGCGCCGGCGTCCGGGCGCCTTTCCCACCGGGGTCCGGCGCGCGTCCGAGGCGGCGGTGGCCACCTACAACCCCTCCACCAGCTCGCGGAAACGCTCCCCGCGGGCCTCGAAGTTGGGGTACTGGTCATAACTGGCACACGCCGGCGAGAGCAGCACCGTCTCGCCCGGCCGCGCGGCGGCGGCGGCGGCGTGAACGGCGCGCTCCAGCTCGCCGCAGCGGTGCAGCGGCACGCCGGCGGCGGCCGCGGGCGCGAGCGCAGCGTCAAGCTCGTCGGTCGCCTCGCCGATCAGATAGACCGCCCGGCAGCGCTCGGCCACGGGGGCCGCCAGGGGCGAGAAGTCCTGGCGCTTGCCCCGACCGCCGGCGATCAGGTGCACGCCGCCGGCGTAGCTGGCCAGCGCGACCAGCGTGCTGGCGACGTTGGTCGCCTTGGAGTCGTTGACGAATCCGACGCCGCCCGGCATTCCGATCCGCTCCAGCCGGTGAGCGACGCCGGAGAAGGTGCGCAGGCCGACGGCGACGGCGCCGGGGTCGACGCCGCGCGCCAGGCAGACGGCGGCGGCGGCCATCGCGTTGGCGCGGTTGTGGGCGCCCGGCAGGGAGATCTCGTCTGCCGCCAGCAGCGGCTGCTCGTCCCACCACAGCTGGCCGGCGCGGTCCGAGAGCTCAGAATCGGACGCGCCCGCCCCGCCGAACAGGACCCGGCGAGCGCATCCGCCGAGGTCCTCGACGTCGAGGTCGACGGGCGCGACGGCGATGTCGTCGTTGCCCTGGTTGGCGAAGATCCGCAGCTTCGCGGCCACGTACTGCGCGAAGGACTCGTGGCGGTCGAGGTGGTCAGGCTCCAGGTTGAGCAGCACCGCCGCCTCCGGTGCGAACGCGATCGTGTCCTCGAGCTGAAAGGACGACGCCTCGCAGACGACGGTCACGTCTGGCGCCACGGTGCCGGCCAGCGAGCTGACGGCCCTGCCGACGTTGCCCACGACGGCCACCGGCAGCGCGGCCTCCCGGTGGAGGTGGCCGATCCACTCGGTCGTCGTCGTCTTTCCGTTCGTACCGGTCACCGCGATGAACTCGTTGTCCACCAGGCGCCAGGCGAGCTCCAGCTCGCCGAGGACGGGCACGCCGTGAGCGCGCGCCGCCGCGACCGCGGGGGCGTTCTGGGGTACACCGGGGCTCTTGATGAGCGTCCCGGCCCTGGCGGCGAGGGCAGCACCTGACGCATCGAGGTGGACTTCGACGCCGGCCGCCGAAAGCCTCCCGGCGACGGCGTCCAATCCCGCGGTTCCCGCCGCGCCCGCATCGCAACCGATCACCTCCTCTCCGCGGGCGCGAAGCGCCAGGGCCGCGGCCACGCCCGAACGGGCGAGTCCAACGACGAGATAGGGCCCGCCGGGCAGCGGCGGGCGCGGCCGCGGGGCGCGGGCCGACACGGCGGGCTACCCCTTCAGACCCTGCTGGAAGACGACGAAGCCGATCGCCCCGAAGGCGGCGGCGACGATCCAGAAGCGCAGGATGATCTTCGTCTCCGACCACGCCTGCAGCTCGAAGTGGTGGTGGATCGGCGCCATCAGGAACACGCGCTTGCGGAACACCTGGAAGGAGAACACCTGGATCACGACCGACAGCACCTCGATGACGAAGATCCCGCCGAGCAGGATCAGCAGGACCTCGGTCCGGGTCATGATCGCCAGTCCCGCGATCGCCCCACCCAGCCCCAGCGAGCCGGTGTCGCCCATGAAGATGCTGGCCGGAAAGCTGTTGAACCACAGAAAGCCGATGCACGCCCCCACCAGGCAGGCGGCCAGCAGCGTCAGCCCGTGCTCGCCGGTGACGATGAACGTGATCCCGATGTAGGCGAGCAGGGTGATCGCCGCGCACCCGGCGGCCAGCCCGTCGAGCCCATCGGTGAAGTTGACCGCAGTCGTCGTCCCGGCGACGACCAGGTAGATGAAGAACGGGAACAGCGGACCGATGTCGATGGAGACGTCGAACGGGCGCAGCGAGATCGCGGCCGGGATGTTGGCCTCGTGGGTGGCCACCCACCACAGGCCGAGCGAGATGGCGATCGTCACCACCAGCTTGGTCCGGGCGCGCAGGCCGAGCGAGCGGCGCTTGACGATCTTCGTGTAGTCGTCGGCGAAGCCCAGCAGGGCGCAGGCGACGGCCACCCCGAACACCCCCACCGATTGCCAGTCGTGCTTGGAGAGCAAGAGGTACGGGATCGCGATCGCCGTGAAGATGATGATCCCGCCCATCGTCGGGGTCCCCGCCTTGGTCTTGTGTCCCTGCGGCCCCTCCTCGCGGATGTTCTGGCCGAACTCCCGCCGGCGCAGGAACTCGATGAACTTGGGACTGAGGAACAGGCAGATGAGCAGCGAGGCCGTCCCGGCGAGCAGGACGACCCCGGACGCCGAGCCGGTGTCCGAGAGGTGGACGCGCTGGAGCGTGGTGGTCGCGGTGCTCGCGGCCTCGATCAGCGGCGCTGTCAGGCTCATGAGGCGGCGCCGACGGGGTCTCCGCGGAGGATCTCGCGCGCCACCGTCACATCGTCGAACGGGATCTTGTGCCCGCCGGCGAACTCCTGCCCCTGCTCGTGACCTTTGCCGGCGATCACGACGACGTCGCCGGGGTCGGCCTCGGCGAGCGCCCGGGCGATCGCCGCCTGCCGGTCGGCGTCGTGGATGACGTCGTGACCGGACCCCGTGAGGATCTCGGCGATGATCGCCTCGGGGTCCTCGGACCGCGGATTGTCGGAGGTGACGATCACCCGGTCGGCCAGCCGGCGGGCGATCTCCCCCATCAGCGGACGCTTGCCGCGATCGCGGTCGCCCCCGCAGCCGAAGACCACGTGCAGGCGGCCGTCGGTGAGGCGGCGGGCGGCCCGCAGCACGTTGTCGAGCGAATCGGGCGTGTGGGCGTAGTCGACCAGCACCGCGAACGGCTGGCCCTCATCGACGGTCTCAAAGCGCCCGGGCACCTGACCGGCGGTGGCGATCGCCTGCACGCAGGTGGTCATCGGAACCCCGAGTTCCCGCGCCGTCGCCAGCGCGCCCAGCACGTTGTAGACATTGAACTCCCCCCGCAGCGGCGAGTGCAGGCTGACCTCGCCGTCATCGGGCGTGGCCACGGTGAACCTCGAGCCATCGAGACCGGTTCGCACGTTCGTGGCGCGGTAATCGGCGTGCTCGTCGTGCAGCGCGAACGTGACCGGCCCCTCGAGCTCGGCGGCGAGCCGCGCCCCGTAGGGGTCGTCGACATTGCTCACCGACGCGCCCGGACGCTCGCCCCCGTAGAACAGCTGCCGCTTGGCGGTGAAGTAGTCCTCCATCGTCGGATGGAAGTCGAGGTGGTCCTGGGTGAGGTTCGTGAATAGGGCAGCGGCGAAGTGAATGGCGTCGGCCCGCCGCAGCGCCAGGGCGTGTGAGGAGACCTCCATCACGCACGCCCGGTCACCGGCATCGGCCATCGTCCGGAACGTGCGCTGCAGGTCGATCGCCTCCGGGGTCGTCCGCTCGACGTCGTGCTCGACGTTGCCGATCACGCTCTTGACGGTCCCCAGCAGCCCGGTCTGACGGCCGTCGGCCTCCAGCAGCGCCCGGATGAGGAACGCGCTCGTCGTCTTGCCGTTCGTCCCGGTGACCCCGATGGTGTGCAGGCGGCTCGTCGGGTCGCCGTAGAACGCGGCCGCCGCCGGGGCCATCGCCGCGCGGACCGACTCGACCTGCACCTGGGGGACGGCGAGCGCGAGTGGGCGCTCGACGACCAGCGCAACCGCCCCCCGGGCGACGGCGTCGGGGGCGAAGTCGTGACCGTCCCGGGTGAAGCCGGGGACGCAGAAGAACAGGGTCCCGGGCGCCACCAGCCGGTTGTCGTACGCGAGTCCGCTGATGTGAAGGTCGCGCGCGCCCGCCGGCGCCGCGCCGGGCAGAACCTGATCCAGCCGCATCGATCGACAGCGTAGCGGCGGCGTCGGCCGCCGATGGGCGGCGCCGTGCGAACGCTCAGGGTCCGCGACCGCTACGAGCTCGTTGGCCGTTAGGCCGCGTGGGCCAGGATCCGGCGGTGATGATGGTGGTGGCGGGCCACCGTGAGAAGACCGTCGGCGTAGGCCACAGGGGTCTTCCTTGCGACCACCGCGACGCGCACGTCTGCGTGGGCCACCGGGACTGAGCGCCGGCGGCGACTGTGGCGGGCCACGGTCAGCGGGCCATCGGCGTAGGCAAGGGCACGATGGTGGACGACGACGGTCCGGTGGGGCGCCGTCGACCGCTGGGCAGCCGCCGCGTGACCGGCGCCGGCGAACAGCAGCCCGCCGAGGGCGATCAGGCACCAGAGGAGCATCCGGCGGGGTGCGAGTGCGGTGGTCATGACCTCTACATCGGGGGCGAGCCCGCCCGTCCATAGCAACCTCGCCGGCGCTGGACGCTTGTTCGACGTCCGGCGGCGGACCGTCCACGGGGCGTGGACGGTCCGGTCGCGTTTCACCCGGCGCCGTTAGCCCTGACCGAAGCCCCGCGCGCCGTTGGTGACCTGCCGGTGGTCGATCACCCGGTCGACGAGGCCGTAGGCGAGAGCCTCCTCGCCGTTGAAATAGCGGTCGCGCTCCATGTCGGCGTGCACGCGCTCCACTGACTGCCCGGTGTGCTTGGCGTAGATCTGATCGACGCGCGCGCGCAGCTCGAGAATCTCGCGAGCGTGAATCTCGACGTCGGTGCTCTGCCCCTGGTATCCGCCGGAGGGCTGGTGGATGAGGATCCGGCTGTTGGGCAGTGCCATCCGCTTTCCCTGCGCGCCGCCGGCCAGCAGCAGCGAGCCCATCGACATCGCGATCCCGTAACAGATGGTCTGCACGTCGGGCTTGATGAACTGCATCGTGTCGTAGATCGCCAGCCCGGCGTAGATCGATCCGCCAGGGGAGTTGATGTACAGGTGGATGTCCTTGTCGGGATCGTCGGACTCCAGGTGCACGAGCTGGGCCACGATCAGGTTCGCCGTCTCCTCCTCCACCTGGCCGCCCAGGAACACGACGCGGTCGTTGAGCAACCGCGAGTAGATGTCGAACGAGCGCTCGCCGCGGGGGGTCTGCTCGACGACCATCGGGATGAGAGCCATGGGTTCCTCCTCTGCTGATAAGGTGCAACTTGATGGTTGCACACAACGTAGCAGACGCGCAACTTTTTGGTTGCGCGTGTTGCCTCCCGAGGAGCGGTTTGATGACCGACCTGATCGAACGCGAGCTGACGCTTCCCGCCCCTCCCGAGGCGGTGTGGGAGGCGCTGACCGACCCCGACTGGCTGCGCGAATGGCTGGCCGACGAGGCCGAGCTCCAGCTGCGCCCGGGCGGCGACGCCCGCTTCCGGATCGGCGCAGGCCACTCGGACCGGCTGGGTCGAGGAGGTCACCCCTCCGGCCGAGGGCGCCGCCGGCCGCCTGGCCTTCTGGTGGGAGCAGGACGGCGAGCCGGCCTCCCGCGTCGCGCTCGAACTGACCCGGACCGATGACGGAACGCGCCTGCGCGTCGTCGAGAGCCGGCCGCTCGACGTGCTCGACCTCGTCGGGATCCCACTGGGGGGCGCGGGCGGCCTCGGCACGCCGGACGGCAGCCGCTATGGACCGGCGCTCGTGGCCGCCTGAGACGATGCGCGCCGAGTCCGCAGATGCGGTGTTCGAGGCGCTGGCCGATCCGATGCGCCGCCAGCTGCTCAGCCGGGTCTCCACGCGGCCATCGACCGCGACCGAGCTGGCCGCCCAGCTGCCGATCTCCCGCCAGGCGGTGGCCAAGCACCTGACCTCGCTCTCGCGAGCCGGGCTGCTGGCGCGCGAGCGCAGCGGCCGTGACGTGCGCTACCGCATCACGCCGGCGCCGCTGTCGGAGGCCGTCACGTGGATGGCCGAGGTCGGCGGCCAGTGGGACGACCGGCTGGATCGACTGGCCCGATCCTTCGGCGGGCGCCCGGCCTGATCAGGGAATTGGGCGCACGCCGGCGGGGTCGGGGTTGATCCCGAGGTAGGGCACCGCCCAGCCGACGATCTTCTGAAACGCGGGAGCGGCCACCGAGCCCCCGTAGATCGACCCGTGGGGCTCGTCGACCATCACGGCGACGACGAGCTTCGGAGCCGCGGCCGGGACCATGCCGATGAACGAGGCGATATACTCGGTGTTGGAGTACTTGCCGTTGACGACCACGTTGGCCGTGCCGGTCTTGCCCGCCAGGTCGTAGCCGGGGATGTCGGCGCCCGAGGCGGTCCCGCCGTCGGCGAGCACGCCGCGGAGCATCTCGCGCATCTCGGCAGCGGTCGTGGCCGAGATCACGCGGTGGCCGGCCGGCAGCGGCTGTGGCTTGCCGCCGATCGCCGAGACCATGTGTGGCGGGCGCAGGTAGCCCCCGTTGGCGATCGCCGAGTAGGCGGTCGCCATCTGGATCGGGGTCACCGACTCCCCCTGCCCCATCGGCAGGTTGCCCATCGACGAGCCCGAGTACTTGGAGACGGGGAGCACGAGGCCCTGCTGCTCCCCGGGCAGATCGACGCCGGTCTTCGAGCCGAAGCCGAAGCGCTGCACCCAGTGGGCGAAGCGCTGGGACCCCAGTCGGCCCCCGATCTCATCGGCGCCGATATTGCTGGACTTCTGGAGGATCTGAGCGACCGACAGCGTCTCGTCGCCGTGCGATTCGGCGTCGTGGATCTGGCGGTCGGCGACCTGCAGCACCGACGGGATGTTCAGCTGGGTGGTCGGCGTGACGACGCCGTCCTGCACGGCCCCGGCCACGGTGATCGCCTTGAACGTCGAGCCTGGCTCGTAGTTGAACTGCACCGCCTGGTCCTGCAGCGCCGAGGCGGGCGCGCCGCCGGGGTCCTCGGCATTGACCCGCGGCCAGTTGGCGAGGGCCAGGATCGCGCCCGTGTTCGGGTTCATCACGATCGCCGTGGCGCCCTTGGGCGAGTACTGCGCGCCGACGCCCGCCAGCACCTGCTCCACCTGGTCCTGGAGGGCGGCGTCGAGCGTGAGCTTCAGCGTCTTGCCGGGCTTCATCGGCTTGACCTCGTCGATCGAGATCGGCTGGCTGCGGGCGTCGAAGACGACGCGGCGCTCGCCGGCTGTGCCCTGCAGCTGGTGGTTGTAGAAGTACTCCAGGCCACTGTCGCCGCCCGCGTTGTTAACGCCGCCCAGGACCTGCGAGGCCGCCCAGGTGCGTGGATAGATGCGCTTGGTGTCCGGCGCCGTGGTGATCCCGTCGATCTTCAGGGCCGTGATCTGCTTGGCCTCGGCGCTTGAGATCTGGTGGGCCAGCGGCATGTATCCCGTGTGCCGGCTCAGCTTCGAGAGCACGGTCAGCATCGGCTTGTGCAGCACCGGCGCCAGCTTCTGCGCCGCCGGCAGCGGGTGCTTGATCAGAAACGGGTCGGCGATGACATCGGTGGCCGACTGCGAGATCGCCAGCTGCACGCCCGAGCGATCGGTGATCGCTCCCCGCGTGGCCGGGATCTGGGTCTGGACGATCTGCTGGCTGGACGCCGCCTGCTGAAGTGAGTCGGCCTTGAAGGCACCCAGATACGTGGCGCGCGTGAGCGCGAGCCCCAGCAGCAGCATGAACCCGAGAAACAGGAACCCGACGCGGCGGTCGATCGCGGTCATGGCGGAAGGTCAGGCGCCCGGCGAGGTGGAGCTCGTGCTCAAGGGAGTGGTGACCACGCCCGCGGCCGTGCTTGGAGTAGTGGAGCTGGTCGCGCCGGTGCTCGACGTACCCGTGGTGCTCGACGTGCCCGTGGTGCTCGACGTCGTTCCGGCGGTGCTCGCCGTCGTGCCGGTCGTCGCCGCCGCGCTGCTGGCCGCCGTCGCGCTCGCCGCGGTCAGAGCGGCCTGAAAGCCCGTCGCGTTGGGCACGTGGATATCGGAGACGGCGTTGCTGATGTCGGCGGAGCGGTGATGCTGGAGGAAGCGGACCGCGGACGGCTGGGGCATCACCATGCCCATGTGGGCGGCCATGCTCTCGATCCGCTGGTCGTCGGCCCCGCGCGCGACCGCCGCCCGCAGCTGCTCGTTGCGGTCTTGCAGCGACGTGGTCTGCTCGAGCGCGCGGCCGATCCCGGCGTTGAGCTTGAGCACCTCGACCTGCATGGCGACGATTCCCACCAGCAGCACCCCGAGCAACGGGATCCAGTAGCGGCCGCGGATGATCCGATCGAGCAGGGCGTGGTCGGGCAGGGCACGGATGAAGCCGGCCGAGCGAGCGGCCAGCGGCGCGCGAACGACCGGCTGGTCGATGGGGCGCCTCCGCGCGGGCCGGGCCGGACCGGAGACCCGCCGCGGGTTACGTGGCGCGGTGGGACGCCTGACCGGCGAGCGGTGCCCGGTGCCCCGTCCTTCCGCGGGCCCGGAGCCGACCGGCGTCCGCGCGGTCCTGGCAACGGTGCGAGCGCCCTGGGCCATGGCCCGGGTCCCGTGCGCCGCCGTGCGGGCGCTCTTGACGGCCGTGCGGGCCCCTTCGGCGGCCGTGCGTGCGCCCTGAGTCGCCGTGCGGGCGCCCTGGGCGGCGGCGGCGGCGGCGCCGCGCGGCGCGGCCGGCTGTCGCTTGGCGGTGCCGTGGCGCGGCTCGGGCCGTGTTCCCCGGCCGGCGGGGGTGAGCGCGGTGGGCGTCATGCGGGGCTGACCTCCAGCTTGCGTGCGGCCCGCAGATGCGCAGACCTGGATCGGGGATTGGCGGCGACTTCGCCCGGTGTCGGAGCCACGGCGCGGCGGGTGAGCAACTCGGCCTCGGGCTCGTGCCCGCAGACGCAGATCGGCAGGTCCGGCGGGCAGATGCAGCCGCGGGCGCGCGCCGCGAAGAAGCGCTTGACCAGCCGGTCCTCGAGAGAGTGGAAGGAGATCGCCGCCATCCGGCCGCCGGGCGCCAGCAGCTCCCAGGCGGCGGGCAGCGCCTGCTCGAGCTGGGTCAGCTCGTCGTTGACGGCGATCCGCAGCGCCTGGAACGTCCGCTTGGCCGGATGGCCGCCGGCGAACTGGGCGGGCACCGGCACGGCGGTCTTGATCGTGTCGACGAGCTCCTGCGTGGTCGCAGAGCGGCTCGCGCTGGCGCGTGCGCACGATCGCCCGGCCGATCTGCGTCGCGTAGCGCTCCTCGCCGTACTCGCGCAGCAGGCGGGCCAGCCGCCGCTCGTCCCAGGTGTTGACGATCTCCTCGGCGGTCAGCGACTGCTCGGGATCCATCCGCATGTCGAGCGGGGCGTCGTAGGCATAGGAGAAGCCGCGCGCCCACGTGTCGACCTGCATCGAGGACATCCCGAGGTCGAGGTAGACGAGGTCGGCGCGGAGCTGCTCGTCGGCGAGGTCGGTCAGGGCGGTCACGAAGTCGGCGCGGATGAAGCGGGTGTGACACGGCACCTCGGCGGCGAGCGCGGCGAAGCGCTCCTCGGCGGTCGGATCGCGATCGATGCCGATCAGGGTTCCCGCGGGCCCGAGTCGCTCGGCCAGCAGCCGCGCGTGGCCGCCGCCGCCGACGGTGCAGTCGACGGCGATCTCGCCCGGGCGAGGATCGAGTGCTTCGATCAGCTCGCCGGCGAGGACCGGGGTGTGCGTCTTGGTCATGTCAAGCAGTGTCGCCAAGGCTCGCTGCGAGGTCGGGGATCCGGGTCAGCACTTCCTCGAAGTTCTGGGCGTAGCGCTCGCGATCCCAGACCTCGAGGCACTCGCCCGAGCCAGTGACCACGACCTCCTTCTCGAGGCCGGCGTAGCGCATCAGGTTGGTGGGGATCATCACGCGGTTGGCGGAGTCGAGCTCGGTGTCAAGGGACGCGTTGAAGAAGAAGCGCTTGAGCTCGCGCGCCTTGGGCGACGCGGGGTTCAGGCCGTTGAGCGTCTGCGTCGTGTACGTGTCGTAGGCCTCGGGGGTCCAGATGCCGACCGTGCGCGGCGACCCGGGCTCGGTCTCGTGCGTGGCCGCCAGCACCACGCCGCTGGCCAGCGCGCCGCGGAACTTGGCCGGGATCGTCAGCCGGTGCTTCGCGTCGAGCGCGTGTTCGAAGGTTCCGCGAAAGGTCAAGAGATTCCATGGACTCGCTGAAGAAGCTCAAAACCCGGGTGGCTGGGTGGGAGGAGCCCTGCCACCCGGGTTCCGGAAGCAGCGCCCACAGTAACCCACTCTCTCCCACAATGCAACCTAATTCCCACCGTCTGCCCCACGGCGTCGGGTTTTTCGCCTGATCGGGCGTCAAAGCGCCCGTATCGACAGGGTGGGAGGCGGTGGGAGACGCTTCGCCGCGCCGCCACCCTGTCATGCATGGCCGCCTGCAAGCGCGACGACTGAACGAGAAGTTGCAGCTCCGGGGTGGCTTCCGTCCGCAGGGTGTGCGTGTGTGCCCGGATGCCGGCCGATCTGGCCGTGCGGGGCGTCAGCCGGCGGCGCGGAGGCCCGGACCCTCGGGAGCGAGCGGCAGCTCCAGGACGACACGAGCGCCTCTCTGCGCCGGGGCGGTGACGACCCGGCCGCCGTGAGTCTCCACGATCGCGGCCGTGATCGCCAGGCCGCGCCCGTGGGCGCCCCGGCCGCGGCGGGCCCCGCGGGTCAGCTGCGCGATCGGAGCGGGGAGGCCCGGCCCTCCATCGGAGACCTCGATGCGCACGACACTCCCTCCCACCACGCCGGAGACCGCCACCGCTCCCCCGCCGTGCTCGATCGCGTTGGCGATCAGATTGCCCAGCGCCTGCGCCAGCCGCAGCCGGTCGCCCCACACCGATACCGGCGGACCGTCCCAGGTCTGCGCGATGCCGGCCTCGAACCGGTCGGCCAGCCCCTCGGCGGCGCGCACGCAGTCGGCCTGGAGGGCGGCCAGCTCGACTCGCTCGAGCTCGAGAACCGCGGCCCGCCGCCCCGCCCGCCCCGGCGGAGGTCGGCGAGGTCCTGGAGGGCGAGCGTCGCACGCCCGAGCTCGGTGTCGATCGCCCGCAGGCGGTCGGCCGACAGCTCTCCGCAGCGCGTGCCGAACGAGAGGCCGAGCCGGGCGGCGGTGAGCGGGCCGCGCAGCTCGTGGCAGGCGCGGGCGACGGCCTCCATCCGGCTGCCGAGCATCCGCCGCAGCGCGATCGTCATCGCGGCAACGACGCCGGCCGCGACCCACCCCCCGAGTGCCGCGGCGCCGCTCATGACTCCGCCTCGCCGTCGAGCAGCCGGTAGCCGATGCCCCACACGTTGATCACGAACACCGTCCGCCCCACGGCCAGCTTGCGGCGCAGGCGCGAGGCATGGGAGTCCAGCGTGCGCGTCGTCCCCATCGATTTGAAGCCCCAGACCTCCCGCAGCAGCTCCTCGCGCGTGAACGTGCGCGTCGGCGCCGCCGCGAGCGTCCGCAGGAGCGCGAACTCCTTCTTGGACAGCGGGACGCGCTCGCCCTCCACCCATACCTCGCGCGACAGCGGGTCGATCTCGAGCGCGCCCACGCGCATCCGCCCGACGGCCGAGCGCATGCTCGAGCGGCGCAGCAGGGCGGCGATCCGCCCGCGCAGCTCACCGTAGGAGAACGGCTTTGCCAGGTAGTCGTCGGCGCCGCGCTCGAAGCCCGCGGATCCGGTCGACCTCGCTCGCGCGGCCGGACAGGATCAGCACCGGCAGGTGGCTGTCGAGCTCGCCCACGTCGTCGCCGGGGGTTCGCAGCTCGCGAAGCAGATCGAGCCCGTCGCGGTCGGGGAGGCCGAGATCGAGGATCGCCAGCGCGGGTCGCTCGGCGGCCATCAGCGCCCGTCCGGCCCGCGCCGAGTCGGCCTCGAGCGGGGCATACCCGTCGGCGGCGAGGTTGTCGGCAAGAAAGCGGCGTGTTGGGAGGTGGTCCTCTACGATCAGGACCTTCGGAGGTGAACTTGGCGGCATGCAGGCAAGAGCCGATGAGGGCACCGGGTTCACCCCCTGCAAAATCACATTCAGGCCCCCGCCGGAGAAGGATTCGCACATATGATGCCGACGCCTATGTACCGCCGCGGGAACTACAGCTCGGGAGACGACTTCGTCCTCGAATACGGAGAGCTGCGCTTCACGTTCAACGAACGTGACTTCCGCGAGCGCTGCGAACAGGCCGCGCGCAAGCTGGGCTTCCTCGGCAGCGCGGTCGAGGAGGACGAGGCCGAGGACCTGATCAACCTCGTCGTCAACGGCGAGGTCACCGATCCCGCGTCGGCGCTCGGCGAGCACGTCAACGAGTGCTGGCCGGAGCTCGTCGGTCCCTCGGAGCGCTCGCTCGTGCACTGGCTGCGGCGCCTCATCTTCCGCGGCGCGTGGCTGGACCAGCGCGTCAAGGAGGGCGAGCTCGACATCGCCTTCAACGAGGACTCCTCGAGCGTTCGTCTACGTCCAGCCCGACCGCGGCGGCGAGCCGATCGAGCTCGCCCCCGAGCCGAGCTGGAACCGCGTCGCCTACGTGCGCCGCTAGCTCTCCCGGCTATCCCGAGCCCGACAGCAGCCCGATGTTCTGCTGCTTGGGCGCCGGGTTGTCGAGCAGCAGGCGCGGGATCGTGACGAGCTTGTAGCCGCGCTTGCGCAGCTGGCGGATGATCATCGGCAGCGCTGCGACGGTCTCGGTGCGATCTCCGCCGGCGTCGTGCATGAGGATGATCGCCCCCGGGCGCGCGCCGCGGACGGCCGCGTCGACGATCGCCGGGGCGCCGGGGCGCTGATAGTCGCTGGTGTCCACCGTCCAGAGGACCATCAGCATCCGGTACTTCTTCAGCACCCGTAGCGTGGCCTTGTCCCACAGGCCGTAGGGCGGGCGGAACATGCGCGGAAACGGCGCGCCCAGGTTGCCGATCGCTTCCGTCTCCTCGAGCAACTGGGACTGCTGCTGCTTCGCCGGCAGCTGAGCCATGTTCGCGTGGGTCTCGGTGTGGTCGCCGATCGGGTATCCACGGAGCACGATCTTGGCGGTCGAGTCGTGGAAGTACTTCTCCTCCACGCCCACCTCGAAGAACGTCGCCGGTGCGTGCAGACGCTCGAGCACGGAGAGCACCTGGGGCGTGTACGGACCGGGGCCGTCGTCGAAGGTCAGCGCGATCTCCTTGTGCTGCGTGCCGGCCACGCGCACGTACGGCGTGTAGGCGAGCGTGCGGGTGATGGCCGCGCTCTCGGCGGCGCGCTGCGCGACGGCGAACGATCCGGCCCCGTTGCCGGCCAGCGTGCTGATCCGGCGCAGATAGCCGCTGGTCGCCGCCACCTTGGTGACATGGGGCGAGCCGCCACCCGACGCCCCGGCGACGGCACCGACGACGAGCGCGAGGGCGGCCACCACGGCGAGCGCCGCGACGCGCCGGCGGCGGTGGTGCGGGGCCAGCGGCCGGCCGGCGGGGTCGGCTCCGAGCCGCGCGCGCAGACGCGGGATCAGCTTGTCGGCGGGTGCGGGGTAGCCGTCGTCCATAGGCACGGGGTACGGGAGAGGCCCCCGATCCCCTCCCCATGATGGCGTCTCTCGCGGCGACGTGGTGCCCGCGCATGCCTTTAGGCTGCGTCCGTGTCCGCCACCGTCTGGTTGATCATCCCCACCTACAACGAGGCGGTGAATCTCGAGCGGATCGTCACCGCCGCCCGCGCGGAGCTTTCGCGGGTGGCCGCCGGGAGCTACCGGATCCTCGTCGTCGACGACAACTCGCCGGATGGGACCGGCGCGATCGCCGCCTCGCTCGCGGTGGCCGGCGATGACGTCGAGGTCCTGCACCGCCCGGGCAAGGCCGGGCTCGGACAGGCGTACCTGGCGGGTTTCGACCACGCCCTGCGCTCCGGGGCCGAGATGGTGATCGAGATGGACGCCGACTTCTCCCACGACCCGCGGTACCTGCCCGCCATGCTCGAGGCGGCGCGCAGCGCCGATCTGGTCCTCGGCTCCCGGTACGTGCCGGGGGGCGGTGTGCGCGATTGGGGCCTCGCGCGGCGGCTCATCAGTCGCGGCGGCGGCCTGTACGCGCGCCTGGTCCTCGGCGTCGGCGTCCACGACCTGACCGGCGGCTTCAAGGTCATTCACCGGCGGGTGCTCGAGGCAATCGATCTGCCCAGCGTGCGTGCCGAAGGGTACGTCTTCCAGATCGAGGTGACCTACCGTGCCGTCCTCGCCGGCTTCACCGTCGCCGAGGTGCCGATCGTGTTCGCCGACCGGACCGCCGGCAAGTCGAAGATGTCGGGCCGGATCGCGCTCGAGGCGATGCTGCTCGTCCCGGCGATCAGACGCGACGCCGCTTCCGCGTTGAGGCGCGCGGGTATCAATCAACCGCGCCGCGAGACTCCCTAACCCGACGTGAACAGTGATCGAACCGTCCGCCGAGGAGACACGGGCATCCTCATCTGAGATGAGCGTCCACGGTCCGCTGCGCGCCGACGTCCACCCGGCGGTCGTGCGGCGGCCGGCCAGTGGCTCGCCCGAGCGGGCCGTGTCCAGCAGCAGCCGCCGGGGGCTGCTCGCACTCGCCGGGGTGCTCGTCTGCGGCTCGCTCATCTCGATCGCGGCCGCGCACACCCCGTCGCTGCTGCCGGAGACGATCCGGCCCGTGCCGCCGTCGCTGGCCGGGGCCTTCGGCGCTACCGGCCTGAACCTGCACGTCGGTGGAGCGATCGCCGCCCTGACCGTGATGTTCGTCTCCTACGCGGTGGTCGTCGCCGCGTCGACGCAGCTCTCGACTCGAGCGGTTCTGATCGCCGTGGCGGCGCTCCACGCCGTCGTGCTCCTCGGGCCGCCGCTCGTCTCCACCGACGTCTTCAGCTACCAGGCCTACGCCCGGCTGGGTTCGGTGTACTCCTTCAACCCGTACCTCAACGGACCCCATGCGAATCCGTTTGATCACGTATTCCAGTACATCGGCTCCAAGTGGTCCTACATCCCGAGTGTCTACGGCCCGGTGTTCACCGCCTTCAGCTACCTGCTGGCGTCGCTGTCGATCGCCACCAGCGTGTTCGCCTACAAGTCGATCGCAGCCGTCGCCAGCCTGGCCCTGATCGCCGTCGTGTGGCGCTGCGCGCGGCTGCGGGGCATCAACCCGGTGCGTGCGGTGGCGCTCGTCGGCCTCAACCCGCTGCTCGTGCTCTACGGCGTCGGTGGCGGCCACAACGACCTGCTGATGCTGCTGGCGGTGGCGGGCTCGATCTGGGCACTGCTCGCCTCCCGCGAGCGCGCGGGCGGCGGCCTGATGATGGTGGCGATCGGCGTCAAGCTGACCGCCGGACTGCTGCTGCCGTTCGTGTTCGCGGCCGGCGGCCCGCGTCGCGGGCGACCGCGGCGTGACCTGCTCCTCGGCGCCGGCGTCGGCTTCGCCGTGATCGCGGCGCTCAGCTTCACCGTGTTCGGATCCGGCGCGTTCCACCTCCTGGCGACCGTCCGCCAGAGCCAGAGCGAGGGCGATTGGAAGAGCATCCCCGGCGCGATCTCGACCCGGCTGGGGATGCCGACGGTCGGCCACATCACCCAGTATGTGCTGGCGGCGGCGTTCGTGATCGTCTGCGCCTGGCTGGTGTGGCGCGTGTGGAACGGCCGAACGGATTGGATCGACGGCGCCGGCTGGGCGATGCTGGCGCTGCTGATCGCCTCGAGCTCGCTGCTGCCGTGGTACGTCGCCTGGATGCTGCCGCTGGCGGCGCTCGGCCACGACCGCCGGCTGTGGCGGATGGCAATCGTCATGACCGGGATCGTGCAGGCGATCCAACTCCTCGGTTACATTCCCCACACCGGCCTGCTGTAGGGAAATCGACCCGCGCGCCGTACGATGCACCCATGACCGACTCGCCACCGGCCCCCCTTGACGGCCCGCGCGAGCTTTCGCTGATGAGCGTGGTGGCGCCCGTCTACAACGAGGCAGACCTGATCGACGAGTTCTACGCCCGCACGTGCGCCGCGCTCGATGGGATCCCATTCGAGCTCGTGCTCGTCGACGACGGATCCACCGACGGCACGCCGCTTCGCCTCGAGCAGCTGGCGGCCGCAGATCCTCGGGTACGGGTCGTGTTCCTGTCGCGCAACTTCGGCCACCAGACGGCGCTGACCGCCGGACTCGATCACGCTCGCGGTGACGCCGTGGTGATGCTCGACGCCGACCTGCAGGACCCGCCGGAGCTGATCACGACGATGCTTGACCACTGGCGGGCCGGCTGCGATGTCATCTACGCGGTCCGCGAGCACCGCCAAGGGGAGTCGCGGTTCAAGCTCAGCACCGCGAGGTGGTTCTACAAGCTGTTCGACAAGCTGGCGCAGGTCGAGCTGCAGAGCAATTCCGGTGACTTCCGGCTGCTCGACCGCCGTCCGCTCGACGCGCTGCTCTCGATGCGCGAGCGCAACCGCTTCCTGCGCGGCATGACCGTGTGGGTCGGCTACACCCAAGCCGCGGTGCCCTACCGCCGTGATCCCCGGTATGCCGGTGAGACCAAGTACACGGTCTCCAAGATGCTGCGCTTCTCGCTGGACGCGATCTCCTCGTTCTCGCACCGGCCGCTGCAACTGGCGACGCTGCTCGGCTTCGCGATCTCGACGCTGGCCTTCATCGCGATCCCGGTCGTCGTCGTGCTGCGGATCCTCGGGTCCTATCTGCCGGGCTTCAGTGCGCTGACGATCCTGGTGCTGCTGCTCGGCGGAATCGAGCTGATCGCGATCGGCATCATCGGCGAGTACGTCGGCCGTATCTACGACGAGGTGAAGGGGCGCCCGCTGTATCTCGTCCGCGCCCGCCACAACATGCCCGACCAGGGTCACAGCGCGCTGCCGCCGGTCGCCTACTCCGAGACCGAGCCGGTCGAAGACGGCTCGTCGATGACTGGCCGCCCGCTGGACTAGCGACTAGCCGCCCGCTGGACTAGGTCCGACCGACGGATTGGCGCGGCCGTCGGGCTCAGGCGATGAGCCGGGCGCCGATCCGCTTGCGCCGCTGCGCCGCCGCGCCGGCATCCCCCCGTTGCCGGCGCGCGGCGGATTGACATCGGCATCGGCCTCGAGCGAGGCGATCCGGCTCGAGAGCCCCTTGATCGCCTCGGCGACGGGGTCGGGCAGGTGGATCCAGTCGGCGTCAGGTCCCTCGGGACGCCGACCCTCGACGCGCACGGGATGGCCGGGGTTGCCGACGACGGTCGCGTTGGGCGGCACGTCGTGGATGACGACGCTGTTGGCGCCGATCTTGGCGCCGTGGCCGACGACGATCGGGCCCAGCAACTTGGCGCCCGAGCCGATCGTGACGTTGTCCTGCACGGTCGGGTGGCGCTTGCCGGTGGCAAAGCCCGTGCCGCCGAGGGTCACCCCCTGATACAGCGTGACGTTGTCGCCGATCTCGGCCGTCTCGCCGACGACCACTCCCATGCCGTGGTCGACGAAGAAGCCCCGGCCGATGCACGCCGCGGGATGGATCTCGATCCCGGTGACCGAGCGGGCGATCGCCGCGATCATGCGTGCGGCCGCAGGCGCGCCGGCTCCGTACAGCGCATGGGCGATGCGGTGCGCCAGGAGCGCATGCACGCCGGGCCAGGCGGCGAGGATCTGGGCGGTGCCCACCCCCTGCGCGGCGGGATCCCGAGCCTGGACGGCGGCGACATCGCGCCTGATCTCCGCGGCGGTGCGGGCGATCAGCCTGAGGCCGAACATCGGCCAAGCCTAGCGAGCACCCTCAGCGGGCCTTACGGGGCGAAGAACGGCGTCGACACGTAGCGCTCGCCGGAGTCGGGCAGGATCGTCGCGATCCGCGCCCCCCGCGCCTCCGGCCGCCCCCCGATGTGCAGCGCCGCCCAGACGGCCGCGCCACAGGACATGCCGGCCAGCACGCCCTCCTCGCGCGCGAGTCGGCGGGCGGTCTCGATCGCGTCCTCATCCTCGACGGCGATCACCTCGTCGACCAGCTCGCGGTTGAGCACCGCCGGAACGAACCCGGCGCCGATCCCCTGGATCTTGTGCGGACCGGGTCGGCCGCCGGAGAGCACCGGCGAGTTCCGCGGCTCGACGGCCACCACCCGGCAGTTCGGGTTGCGCTCCTTGAGGAACTCCCCCACGCCGGTGATCGTCCCGCCGGTGCCGACGCCGGCGACGAACACGTCGATGCGTCCGTCGAGCACCTCCCACAGCTCCGGGCCGGTCGTCCGGCGGTGGATCGCCGGGTTGGCGGGGTTGGAGAACTGGTCGGGCAGGAAGACGTCGGGCCGCGTGGCCAGCGCCCGGGCGGCGTCGACCGCCTCGTTCATCCCGCCGAGCGATTCGGTGACCTGAACGGTGGCCCCGTACAGGCGCAGCAGGCTCTCCCGCTCGCGGCTCATGCCCTCCGGCAACGTCAGGATCAGGTCATAGCCCTTCGCGGCGCACACGAATGCCAGCGCGATCCCGGTGTTGCCGCTCGTCGCCTCGACGATCGTCGTGCGTCCCGGCTCGATCCGCCCCTCGCGCTCGGCCGCATCGATCATCGCCACGCCGATCCGGTCCTTGACGCTGCCGCCGGGGTTGAACATCTCGAGCTTGGCGAACAACTCGACCTCGAGACCCTCCGCGATGCGCGTGAGCTGCACGATCGGCGTGTCGCCGACGAGGTCGGCGATGTTGCTGGAGAAGCGTGTCATCGGCCGCCCATGAGACTAGTGCTCGCCCGGCAGCCGGATCCGCGCGGACCAGGAGATCCAGGGTACGGATCTCCACCGCGAGGCTGCGCCATCCGACGTTCTCAGGCGCTCGAGTTCAGATGTGGTACATCACCCACATCCCCGGTTGCGATCCCAGAACGGCGAGATCGGCTCCGATGGCGTCCGACTGAATCCGACCTGATCAGGACACGACTGGCGCGAGACTGGCGCGAGCTGCCTGCCTCACTGGCGCGCGCCAGATAGGCGTCGAGCAGTCCGGCGGCCTCGTCCTCGTTGCCGGGCATCAGTGCCCGTAGCGGTCCAGCGTGATCGAGATGTTCGCGTGCCCCATGTACGTCGACAGCGCCTTCGCGTTGACGCCGGCGGCGATCATCAGGCTCGCGAACGTGTGCCGGCACTCGTGCAGCCTGATCGCCGTCGCAGCGCCTGGCCCGCCGCCACGCCGCCGTCGCGCGCGCTCGCGCGAGCGGCGACGGTGACGAACGGGCTCGCCGCCGACACGCCGAACACGAGTCCGTCAGCCCGGCCGAGAGCGAGCAGGTGCTCGTCGAGGTAGTCGCGCAGGACCGCCGCGATCGGCACGCGCCGCTCCTTGCCGTCTTCGGTAGGATCTCTCCCTCGTGCGACATCCCAGCCGCGGCGGACGTGGATCACGCCGGCCGCCAGGTCGACGTCCTCGACGCGGAGCGCCATCAGCTCGCCGCGCCGTAGCCCGGCGTACATCGCCGTCGCCCAGACCGGCCGATCGCCGCCGGCAGCGCCTCGAGCAGCGCGGCGCACTCGTCGGGCGTGGCGATCCGATCCCGGCCGCCGCGCACCGCCGGCATCTCGAGCCGGTCGTCGGGTTGACCGCCGACCTCTCCCCTCGCCATCGCCCGCTTGTAGATCGCGCGGAGCGGCAGGAGCGTCACGCCGACCGTGCTCGGTGCAGCCCGAGCGCGACGAGCTGGTCGACGAGGTCCTGCAGGTCGGTGCGGGTCACCTCCCCGAGCTTCACGCGCCCGAGCTCTGGCAGCAGCCGCAGCCGCAGCGCCGCCTCGTAGGCGCGGATCGCGCTCGGCTTGTACGGGTCACCCGACCGGGTGCGGATCACGCCCGCCCGAGCGCCCTCGAGCCACGCCGTCGCGGCCTCGTTGATCGTGATCGGCGCCGGCGCCCGCAGCCGGTTGCGTCGCACCGCCGACCGCGCATCGTCTCGCCACGCTGTCGCGGCAGCGAGCGTCGGGAACATCTTGCGGATCTTCTTCCCGTCCCGCTTCGAGTAGACCGACGCCTCGTACGGGCACTTGCACCGGCCCTGCGCCCGGCAGCCGCGGCCGTGGCGTTGTCTGATCCCGGCAGCCATCACTCGCCTCCCTTCATGATCGCCTTCCGCGCCGTCTCGGTCGGGTGCTCGACGAACTCTGCCTGCTCGGTCGTTTTGGTGCAGCGTGAGAGCGGGAGCCATCACGCCACCGCCTCTGAGTTACCGAGTAGACCTCGCCGCACGAGTGCCGCGTCGAGCTTCTCAGCCGTTCGGTCCGACCCCGATGTATGCGCGTCGCCTTCGAATGTCCGCCGCGTGCTCGACCGTGAAATCCGCGGCCTGCGTGACGGCCTCAATGTCGGCCCATCGAGTTCTCGTTGCCAGCGGTGTCTGGCCGAAGACAGGATCGGTGTAGGTGTTGGGCTGGTATGTGCGATTAGCGTCCGCTTGTGCGGCAAGCTTCCACGCAAAGCCCGCGCTCGGGAACCGTCGCAGCTTTGCTGCCATTCAGCAGCCTGAGAGCATGCCCGATGCACGACTCTTCGTAGAAGCCACCGGAGTCTCTGTCGTCCTCGTCGTCGTAGTGATAGGTGGCGTGATAGACGTAGCTGCTCCTCGAGGAACTTCACGCGGCACGATCTTCCGTTAACGACGATCCTGCTCGTCTCGACCTTCATGAACCGCTCGTCGGCGGCGATCTCATCGCCGCACCAGTCGCACGTCATCGTCATGAGCATCCATGCTCCTCTCGTAGGCGGCTCCGAGAGAGCGGTCCTGTCTGGGCGAGGAAGGCAAGCCGCCTGGTTCGGTAGCGTGCCTGGCGCGCCGAAGGTGTCCGCCTTCGGTGCCACGGCCGGCGGCTCCAACCGCGCGGGCCCACTTCAGGTTGAGCCCACATCCTACCGCCAAAGTCCCCGGAAAGCGAGAGGATCAAGCGTCCTTACCCGCAGTAAGGACGGCCGGATATAGAGTCGCGCCATGATTGGTCCGAGGACGTTGGCGGCCATGTCCGACGAGTTCCTCGCGGCCTGTGGATACAACCTCGACGTGGGGTCCCAGCAGCAGGCGCGCGAGTACCTCCGGCGGCAGTTCCATCAGATGGCCGATGTCCTGCCGGAGCCCGACGCGTGGACGGTCATTGGGCGTCGGGAGGACGCGATACTCATGCTGATCGCCGCTGACGCGCTCTCGAGATCACCTGGCTGCCAGACGCGGACGGGCGCGTGGGGATCACCTGTCATCCAATCCGGCTTCGGCAGGTCGACCATCGGCGTGACGATCTCGAGGCGGTTTGGGAGTTCCGTTTTTCGCGATGAAGACCGCGACGTGCTGACCATCGAGGGCAAGTTCGATATCCAAACGCGACCGGGAGTGCCTGAGACGTTTGACCGGTCCGAGAGGTTTGCGCGCGCCCTCGCTGGTAAGGGCGGCTGGCACATCGAGGCGTCGCCCGACGGCTGAGGCCGTTTTGCACGCCTACGGGCGCGATTGAGCAGCTGGTCGACCGCGACATAGGGTCCATCGGGCCGGCCGGCGAGGACGGCTCTCAGGCGGGACGCCTCGCGTCGGCACGCCGGCGAACAGGTAACGCAGTCTGAGCGCCGGCCGATGAGCGGCGAGCCGCACATCGGACAGCGACGCGTGGACGCCATGTCAGATCTCGATCTCGAAGCTGTACTCACCATCCGCCTCGGTCTTGGTCTGCTCGTCGGCCGGCTGTTCGTCCTGAGCGAAGTGTGTGCGCCCCGGCAGCTTGCCTCCGCCCGTTCCTCCGCCGAGTGATCCCGCGACAGGCTGACGGGTGAGGATCGAATATGCGACGGGCTCTGCCATGTTCTACGCCTTCCTCTTGTTGGTGGCACGGATGGCCTGGAAGCTCAGCCCCTGCCCGACATGCTCAAATCGGCACTGCTCGACACGCGGCATCCCCGGCCAGTGGAAAGCGGTTGGATCGAACAGGATCTCGTTGCGGCTCATCACGACGCAGTGGCTGTTGAACGCGCCCGGCGATTGCACGATCCCGATCCACCGGCTTCGGTCAGTCGGCAGCTTGCGGTGAACGATCATGCGCAAGCCGCGATCGGCGAGCCAGCGGGTTATCTCGGCGTGGGCGGACCGGTCGAGCTCGTCGGGTGTCTCGCCGGCGGCCATGCGTTCATCGATCCGCGGATCGGGCACCTCGGTGATCGGCACCTGAAGCGCCGTCGCGAGAGCCGCGGCGAAGCAATCGTCGGTGCGGGGAGCACGCACGTGTAGCCGACCGTGCCATCCGCGAGACGCTCCTCGGTTGGGAAGCGGTAGTTGTCGAGGTCAAGGCCGCGGCTACGAAGCATCTCTCGATGCCAACTGAACACCTGGGGGTCGCCCTCCCGCCAGTGCGCCAACCTCGGCGCCCCCGCCTTGTCATGCTCGATTGCGACGACGATCCGGCGAACTCCGAAGACGAGTCCGGCGCTGAACCGGTTCTCGCCGAGCCATCGAACCGACAGCCGGCCGGCGCCGAGCCGCGCCTCGACGGCGGCTCGCTTGATGACCTCGACCAGTTCGGGGCTCCAACGGTCCTCGGCCGTGATGTCGGCCGGTCGCTGAGCTGTTGCGTTGGTCATGCTGCCTGCCGCTGCGCCGCCCGGGCGCGCCAGTACTCGCGGCGCCGACGGTTGAACTCACCGATGCGATCCGGGTTCAGTACCTCGAGGACGACCTTCTTGCTGCACCCCACCCGCGTCGCGATCGTCCGCAGCGAGACCGGCGGATCGGTCTCGCGGAGCCGGAAGATCTCCCTGTCGCGCGCCTCGCGCAGCGCTAGCAGCTCCGCCCTGGCTCCTGCCTCGATCGCACTCGCGACGCCGAAGGTACGCCGCACCTCGCTGAGAGCAGAGGCCAGCGCCGCCAACCGGGCATCGCGCGCTTGGCGTATCTGGGCTGTCTCGACGGCGTAGTTCACCGCTCCCGCTCCCGCTCTTTCGCGATCAGCTCGTCCCGCCACATCGCGCGCCGCGTGTAGGCCGCCAGCTCCTCCGGGGTGGGTGGCGGTGGAGGATCGGGGCGCCTGCGGCCGGTGACCAACTCCTCAGCCACATGCGCGTACTCGGTCGCCGGCAGACCGCGCTCGGCCATGACCCTCACAACATCGTCGTGCGCGCTCATGCGAGTTCGCCCGAGTCGATCAAGGCCTGCAGCCGCCTCGTGTACTCAACCGGCGACTCGCTGTCGAGCTGTTTTAGCCTCTCGGGAATGGCTGCCCGTGACGTCGGAGCCGTCGAGGGCGGTGACATCGCGTCTAGCTGCCGGAGCCCTTCCGTGGCCGCGCTATCAAGCAGCCGGCGGCGCTCGGCCGGCGTCTTGCCCTTCTCGATCGCCGCGTCCAAGCGTCGCGTCGCGTCTGTGATCTCGCGGCGTGCCGCTCCGACCTCCCTGGCCTGCCGGCGCCCCGCGACGAAGTCGAGCCCAGCGTCGGCGTGCTGACGGTCCAGCTGGACGAAGCGCTCCTGACCCCCGGGCCCTTCGAACTCGACGCCACCAGGCAAACGACGCGCCTCATGCAGGCGCTCCCAGGCGACCGGCTCAGCGCCCATCACCTTCGCGTACGTGGCGGCGTCGAGCTTGGGCGGCTGACCGGCGGTGGCCGACGCCGCGCCCGACGAGCCGGCATCGAGCTGATGGAGGCGCGCGACCGTGTCGTGGATCTTCTGCTTGGCGGCGTCCGCTCGCTCCAGGGTCGTGAGGTCCTGGGCAACGGCATCGAGATCATGAAGCCCGGCCGCCTGCAGGACCGACGCGACACTCGCGCCGCCACCCAACTCCATCGCGGCGTTCTCGAATCGCCTGTAGGCGTCCAGGTAGCTGATGCCCGACGAGTTCTTCTCGACCGCGTCGAGCACCCGATTTAGGGCCACGTGCCCGCGTTCTGCGATCAGCGACCGGGCCGAAGCATTCAGTACTTCACTCATCTTCTTTGCCTTCCATTTCATCGATTTCGGAGCCGACCAGCACACCCGCAAGTAGCGCTGCCTCAGCCTCAGCTCGGCGAGCCCGACGAGACAGCTCGAGGTTGTCCTCGAGCACCGTCCCGTGGTCCTGGACCAGCTTCGGAAAGTCACTGCCGGCGATTCGGGCGAGCAACGCGAGCGCCTCGAGCTCGTCCTCGCTCGGTTCCCGAACGTCGCCCGCCTGGTGGTTCGCATCGTTCAGCGCGAACTGCAATAGGCCGGCGGGAAGAACGTCATAGCCACGGCGCCGCAGCTCCGCGCTGAGATCCCTGGTCGCGACGCGTTCGAGGTTGCTGGCGATGTTTTGCATCTCAGATGGACTCATGAGTCCATCCTGATCCGCGATCCGCGAAGATCCGCAACGAAGCGCAGAATCGATCACGCCGCCTCCCTGCACTGCGCCGACTCCTCGACCACGACCGAGTACAGGGTCCGCAGCAGGGCCACAAGCGCCTGCACGGATCGCAAGCTGACGCCGACCCGCAACGCAACCTCAGCCTCGGAGTAGCCCTCGCTCACGAGCCAGCCCGCGCGCGCCTGCCACGCAGCGGTCAGGTCTGTCTGACGCGTCCCACGTGAGCGATGGTGCTCTAGCAGCCGGGCGTGCATACGGTCGAACGACTCGTCGCGCCCGCCATCCTCCAGGCCGACGAGATACATGGCGTCGAGGAGCCGGTCGAGGCCGTCGCTCACCGGGTCCTCCATCACCACTGCTCCCGCATGATCGACGTCGGCCGCGCAACCGGACCACGATCCGGGTCAACCCAACCACTCCGCCCAACCTGCCGGCGCCCCGTCAGCGCTTCCTCCAGGCCGCGCATGCCGCCCGTAATCGTGCTCCTACCGCTGTTGGCGTAGCCCGGCTCAGACGACCCCCAGCCACGCTCGACCGCTCCCAGCGCCGCGAACGACGTCGCCACACACCCGTCGATCTTGTTCGAAGTCTTCTCCTTCGCCAGCCGCCACCCTCGTGACGAATAAACCGCCACCGCGTTCAGAAAGTGCCGGCGCAGCTCATCGTCGGGTAGAGCTCGAGCTGCCGCGTGTTGACGAGGTCGTACAAGGTCTGGCCGGCCTGGGTCAAGTTCCCAGTCGTCTGGTTGTAATCGACCATCCGCAGGCCTCGCTTGGTCAACGTCTGCGCGCTGCGCACGAACTGGTAGGGGTCAAACCGCACCTCGACCACGTGGAAGGACCGCGCGAGCTCCAGCAGGTAGGCCTCGAGCGTGTCCTCCAGGTCGAGGGTCATCCCGCGCCGCATCGTCCAGATCCGATGACGCATCACCCGATACGCTCACCCGGCCCTCGGCCTCGATCCGCGCGACCGCGACCACCGCCGCGCAGTCACGACGAGTTGCCGCATCCGCGCCCACGAACACCGGCACTCTCGGGTCCGCCGGCGCCGGCAGCAAGCCAGGCACGACACACGCGTCATAGCCCTCGGCCGTGACAAACGCCTCCTCCCCGCTCTGCCACTGGTTGGAGTGCAGACGGGCGAACGTGCCCGACCGCAACGACGCCGCCTGCTCGGCGTAGTAGGAGTCCATCTCCGCGGGATCGCCCAGCCACGCACGCGCACGCGCCTCATCGCCCTGGTCGATATACGCCCACAACCGGCCATTGGCGAAGATCGGGAGCTCGTCGTCCAGCCGTTCGCCCGCCATCGCCCGCCGCCACAACGGCTCGAGCACCGGCGCATCACCATCGAACCCGGCGTAGCTGTCGACGATCCGCAGCGACCGCCGGTTCGGGATCGGCGTCAACTCCTCCCACAGCCGGATATGGCCCTCATGACGGAACGCCCACACCTCCGTCCAGAGCGTGATGCCGAACCGAGCGCCCGCCGACCCCGCGAAATCGCTCGCCAACGCGATGATCCGCGTCCCGTTCTCGAACACGATGCGATCCGACCGGACGACCGCCGCGCCGCTGCGGTCGAGCCCCGCCTGGCGCACCGCAGCAACGAGCAGAGCGAACACGTTCTCGTCGCCCTGCTCCAAGTCGTTGCCGACTACGAATGCCGTCTCGCCTGCGCCGAACGTCAGCGCGGCGTACAGCGCACACCAGCCCGACAGCGTCGTCTTGCCCGCCTTCTTCACGGTGCTGATCAGGAACGTCTCGAACCGCGATGGCGCGCCATCAGCCGGGAACATCGCCTCGACGACGGCACGCTGCCAGACACGCAGGCGCAAGCCCGACCGCTGCTCGATCCACTCGACGGCCGTCATCGCTCGGTCCCGTCGATGAAGTCGTCAAGCGCCGCTCGCGACGAGCGTGCGAGGTCGAGGCCCAGCGCGGCGCGACTGCGAGGCGTCATCCCGAGCTCCTTGGCGTACTCGAGGATCTGAGCGTCGAGACGCAGCCCATACTCGACGACGCCTCGCAGCTTGCCGTCTGGTGACTCCAGTCCGTGCCGCAGCTCCGTCAGCCGGACCCGGTCGCGCCGGATCAGCGCCTCGGCGAGCTGGCGGACGATCATCCCGTCGTACGCCGGCAGGCCACCGTCCGGCGTTCGCACCGGCGCATCGGAGGCAAGCGCATCGAACAACTCGCGCGTCTTGACCTCGAGCTCGGCAACCGCGATGGCTGCGTACGCGCCGTGGGTGACTGAGCGGCGGTTCTGTGTGCCAGCCGCGCCGGCGCCAGGCCGAAGATTCGCGAGCTGTCGGACGCGCTTCTCGTCGTCGCGACTCAGGGGCATTCGGTCGCCTCGATCCCGAGCGCGCGTGCGGCGACCGTCAGAGCGGCGTGAGCGCGGGCGCCTTGCTCGGCCGCTGCGGCCAACACGCCGGCGATGCGGTCACGATCGACGTCGGACAGGTCCGGCTCGTGATCGAGCGCCTGGTCGGCAAGCGCCGACCAACTCCCGAGATCGGCGGCTTCCTCAAGCAGCTCGGCGAGATGGCGGCGAATGCCGATCCACGCCCACGAGTCGCCATAGAGCTTCGTCGCCAGCCTCAAGTCGTGCTTGAGCCTGGACAACGAAGGGGTGATGGCCACGCGCAGCGGCATCGAGGAAGGCTCGTTCTCGCTCGGGATCGCGATGCGCCGTGGCGCGCGGCGGGCGCGCACCCGGCAGATCATCAGTAACGGCGGGCGATCGAGCAGCAGCGCCGATGATGGTCATCTGCGCTCCAGCACAGTCTCGGCGTGATCAGCCAGCCACCGCTCGAGCTCAGCGACTGGGACGAGCTTGCGAGTGCCGATCCGAACGAGGCGAACCTCGGGCTCGATGTGCTCCCGCCATACGTCCCACGAGACGCCGAGCGCGTGCGCATGCGTCCTTCACGTTCAGCGCCAACCGCGGAATCGGTTCGACGTTCGATTGATTTGGACGCCGCGAGTAGAACCGGCTCGCGAGGTCGGTCGTCGTCATCGGATCGCCCTCGCTGCAAGGGCTTCGATCTGGTCTTCGGTCCAGCCGTTCGGGGAGTTCGTCGGCTTCACGTTTTGGCTTCACGTTCGGCCCCTCTCTTAAGGAGGGGGCCGAACTATCTGGGCGCCGTGTAGCTGTCGTGATCAGTGTTTCCGGGGGTTTGTGTAGCTGCGTGTAGGTGGCGTGATGCTTCACGTGGACCCTTCACGGTGCTTCACGCGGCCGTTTTGGAGGGTTCGGGCGAAAGACGACCGGGTCGGTGCGCTGCGGACCCTTGGTGGCGGGTTGCGTGGCCGTCCTCGACGAGGCGTTCGAGGCGTGCGGCGGACCTTCTCGACTTGGGCCCTGGTGGCCTTTGGCGCCGTAGATCTCTGCGGCGGCGTCGTTGGCGGTGATGCCGTTCGTGCGATGCCTGTAGGAGTGTCCAGGCGTCGGCGCGTTCGCGGCGGCGGGTGATGCCGTGCTGGTGGTCGTGTTCGAGCTCGAGCGGGCCGACGTCGTCGGCGGGCTGTTTGAGGTGAGCGAGTTCGACGAGTGGGTCGCCGGCGTCGCCCCAGAGGCTGATGACGCTGCCGGCGCCGCTGGTGATCCAGGTTGAGCCGTAGACGTCGGCGAGGCGTCGAGGGCTTGCGGTTCTCGGCGGTCGCCTTGCGGTTGTGGTGGATCGGTACGACTTCGATGCCGGCTGGCGATGCGCCGAGCCGATCGCGCGGTTGACGGCGGAGCCGACCTCGTCTGAGGAGAGCGGCGAGGCGATGTCCTTGAGGCTGTCGATGATCAGCGTGGTCGCGCCGAAGGTCTGGGCGAACTCGGTGAGCTTCAGTGGCTCGCGGACAATGTCGAACGGCAGCGGGCCCGGCCCAGAACCGCAGGCGTTGCTCGAGGAGCTCGGCGTGGCTGCAGTCGACCATGCGTCGCAGGCTGCGGGCGATCTGGCGCGGCCGGTCGCACGCGAGGTAGAGGGCGATGCCGTCGGTGGGTTCGACCGGGAAGCCGAGGAGCGTGGGATCGGTGATCCCGTGCCGGGCGAGCATGAGTTGCTGGGCGACGGTGGACTTGCCGACGCCCTGGGGCCCGGTGATGAACAGCGATCTCGCCGGCAGACCAGAGGACGTCGGTGCCGTGCCCCCAGATGCGCCGGGATCTCGTCGGGAGCGTCGAGGATGAACGCGCTCCCGTCCCTGAGCTGATTGGCGGCGAGTGACTCGATGCCACGCACTAGCGTCATGGGAGCAACTCCCGTGGGCCCCACCAGGTCTGCCAGCGGTGCCCCCGCTCGCAGACGTAGGTGGCGAGAATGCCGCCGTTGTGCTCGTCGCGGCTGACCACAATGGGTGCGCACGTTTCGCGGAGGTCGAGACATTCGTGGCAGCAGTCGCTGGCGGCAAGGTTCCGAGCGAGCGCAACGAGCTGGCGTTCGGCTTCGATCTGCGTCAGCTGCGTCTCGCGGCCGGCGCGCTGCGCGAACTCGTCGAGGGCGCATGCGAGTGCGCGGAACTCGGGCCAATCGTCGAACGCCGACATGTCGACCGGCATGAAGTCGAGGCGACCGGCGCTCACGCTGCCGTCCTCAGCCGCTCACGTCGTGGCCGCTGATCGAGCTGCTCTGCCTCGTGGATCAGCTGCTCGAGGCGGGCGACACCCAGCGCCAGGTGAAGGACCGGCGCGCCGAGGAGCTCAGCCTCGCCATCGCTGAGGAACATCGCCTCGAGCGCCGACACCGCCGCGTCGACTTCGCAGGCCAGCCTGCAGATCCGAACGTCGATCGAGGCCACATCTACGTCGCGGCGCCTCATTTGGGCCCCCCGGCAGCGGGGAGCGAGAACGCCTGGTGCCCGGGCGGTTCCCCGGGGTCGGCTAAGTCAGATGGGCCGGTGCGCGAAGAGCTGGCCGTGCGACGCCAGCGACCAGGGCGCGGACGACGTCCACAATCCGCGCGGCGTACTCGCTGCACCCCAACGCGGGCACGAAGGCGAATATCCAGACGCGGCTGGCGGAGTCTCCTCGACTCCCAGAACAGCTTGACCCCGTCCGCGAATGCGCGCGCGGTTGGGGTGTTCACATCGTCGTCGGGGTGCTGACCGTCGGGACACCACTGCTCACACAGTTTGGTGAGACGCGCTCGCTCGTCCGGCGCGAGATCGAGGTGGCCCGTGGCGTCATTGCAGGCGCGGACGACGTCGCCCATGTCGTGGTCGTCCGGGATGTACCCCTCGAAGCCCGGAGGGTTGAAGCACAGGTCCACATCATCCAGGCCCCAGGTAGTGGAGTCCTGCGAGTAGGAGTCAATGCTCCGGATGCGAGCATCGAGCTCGTCGAGGCTGTCGACGCCGGCCTCGTAATGCAGGATGGGAGCCCAATACGCACGAGCGCCCTCGGGATCGTCCGAGAACAGCGGCGCGGCGTGTGGGTCTACGCCTACGCCTGCACGGGCGGACATTGGATGGTGACGGTGATGATGCTCATGTGTCCTCAGTATGAGCATGGCCGCGGTCGGACTTGTTTTCGGCGGGCGCTCCACAACGTCGAACGCCCCGCCGCAAGGACGGGGCGCCGAGGCACATCACATGAGGATCAACCAATCACCAGGACCAGCGTCACCAGAATATAAGCGTGGCCGCGGTCGGACTGATTACGAGACCCATACGTGCCGCGACTGGCGCGATTCTTGGCGCGAGCACGCCCATGAAACGACGAAAGCCCTGCAAAGCAGGGCCTTCGTGTCAGATGTGGTACATCGGCGCGCCCACGGCGCGCATCTCCTGCTCGGCGACCGAGGCCACGGTCGCCTCGGCGAGGACCGCGGAGGCGGCCTGCGCGGCCTGGGCGAACACGCCGGTGCTGGTGGAGCCCAGGGACCCGTCGAGCAGCTCCACGAGCTCGAGCACGGTCACCTCGTCGGCCGGGCGGGCCAGGGTGTAGCCGCCCTTGACACCCCGCTGAGAGCGCAGGATGCCGGCCCGGCGCAGCGTCGCGAACAGCTGCTCGAGGAACTGGACCGGGATCTCGCGGCGGCGGGCGAGCTCGGCGATCGGCACCGGCACCGCCGTTCCCTGGCGATGAGAGCTCGACCAGCGCACTCAGCGCGTAGGGCGACTTGGTCGTGATCGAGATCATCGTCGCCCGGATCCTAGGGGACGGGCCGCGCTCGCCGAGCACGCGACGAGGACTCTAGATCCAGCCGCGTTCGGTGGCGATGAGCACGGCCTGGGCACGGTCCATCGCGCCGAGCTTGCCGTACACGTTGTGCAGATGGGTGCGGATCGTGCTCGTCGACAGACCCAGCTCGGAGGCGATCTGCTTGTAGACCATTCCCTTGGCGAGGCGGCGCAGGACGTCGACCTCGCGGGTGGACATCGGGCACGGCTCGACCTGGCGCGGACGCTCGCTGGCGGCCGGCAGCGGCAGCTCGTAGAGCACGGTGCGCAGCTGGGCGGGGCTGAGCTCCATCGTGCGGGCGGCGGCCAGCATCTCCGACGGGGAGATCGTGCCGCCGAGGACATAGTGGGCGAGCATGTCGGCGAGGCGGACGATCGCGGCCTCGTCGGTGGCCTCCTCGGCGTGATGGCGCTCGATCACGCTGGCCACCGAGCGCGGCAGCGTCCAGCGGCGGGCCAGCACGCCGCCGACGAGTGCATGGTCGACGCCAAGCTCGCGGCGCTCGCGCTGCAGGCGTTCCTCGGGGGTGCGCGCATCTCCGTGGACCTGGCCGGGGTAGCCCGGATAGGCGTGCACGAGGACGAGCTTGCCGATGTCGTGCAGCAGCGAAGTGACCATCAGGCGGTCGCGCGACTCATAGCCGACCTCGCGGGCCAGCCGGTCGGCGGCCCGCTGGGTGGCGACGGCGTGCAGGCGAAAGCGCTCGGGAACGCCCTGCCACACGGCGGTGCGCTCAAAGAAGTCAAACGTGCGCGCACGGCGGGCTATCGCGTGCACCGTCTTCGGCGTCAGGACGTCCACGCCCGTGACCACGCTCTCCACGCGGCCCGCGGCTGGGCCCGTCGACCTGGTTGGCGAGGCGCACGACGGTGACCGCGAGGGCGACGTCCGCCTCGACGGCGGAGACGACATCACCGAGCGAGGGCTCGCCGTTCTCGAACAGGCGCAGCACCCGGTTACGGGACTCGACGAGGACCGGGTAGGCCTCGAGCGCCTCGAACGCCGTGGTCAGACGACGGCCGTGGCCCTCGTTGTGATGGCGCCCACGCGCCGCGTATGGATCGGTCGGTCCGGTATTCACAGCAGCCACAGCCACCGCTCTCACGCATCCCTCGCGCCCGCGAGGGCGTCACGTCATTTTGCCTTGATGTTCCTCTGCCCAACTCATCGGCTGTTTTATCGGCAGATGTACGACGGTTGTTGAGCGTCGGGCGCAAAAAAGTCGCGCGCTCAGCCGGCGCGCCGGAGCGCGGCATCGATGCGGGCCAGCGTCTCCTCGCGCCCCAGCAGCGCCACGCTCTCGAAGATCCCCGGCGAGACGGTCGAGCCCGCGATCGCCACCCGGACCGGCTGGAACACCTTGCCCGGTTTGATGTCACGAGCCTCGACCACCCGCGCAACGCCGTCTCGATCGTCGCGAGCATCGAACGGCTCGGCCTCGGCCAGCGCCTCACGCGCGGCGCGAAGCGTCTCCGCGCCTCCATCCCTGCCGATCGTCTTCTGAAACGCCGCCGGATCGTCCACCGGCCCGTCGAACAGGAACGACACCAGTGGCCAGAAGTCGGCGAGCGTCTGGATCTTCTCGGCCGAGATCTCGACGGCGCCCCGCAGGCCACTGCGGCCGGTGTACGTCTCCAGTCGCTCGGTGAGCTCATCGATTGACAGCTCGCGGAGATGGCGCCCGTTGAGATGGCGCAGCTTGCGCTCGTCGAAGATCGCCGGGTTCTTCGACACCCGCTCCAGGCGGAAGCGCTCGGCCAGCTCCGGAGCGTGAAGAACTCCTCGTCGGAGGCGAAGCCGGCTCCCAGCAGCGCGATGTAGTTGTCGACGGCCTCGGGCAGGTAGCCGGCTTCGCGCAGCTCCTGCACGGAGGCGGCCCCGTGGCGCTTGGACAGCTTCTTGCCGTCGGGTCCGTACAGCAGTGGCAGGTGGGCGTAGCGGGGATCGGCGCGCCCAGGGCCTCCAGCACCCAGCATCTGCTTGGGCGTGTTGGAGATGTGGTCCTCCCCGCGCACGACGTGGGTGATGCCGGCGCCGAGGTCGTCGACTGCGACCGCCAGGTTGTAGACCGGCGTCCCGTCGGCGCGCGCGATGACCGGGTCGTCCTGCTGAGGCGTTGGGGAACGCCACCTCGCCGCGGACGATGTCGCGCACGATCGTCTCTCCGGTATCGGGGACCCGGAGGCGGACGGCTCCGCTCGCCTCGGGCTCCCCGCGAAAGCCCCGGTCCGACCCGTGGCGGTCCTTGAACGCGCGGACGTCGTCGGTGGTGGCGTTGCTGTGGTAGGCGTGACCGCTTGCCAGCAGCTGGGCGACCACCTCGGCATGGCGGTCGGCGCGCTCGGACTGGAAGATCGGCCCCTCGTCGAAGTCGAGGTTCAGCCAGCGCAGCGCGTCGAAGATCTGCTCCACGTTCTCCGGCGTGGAGCGCTCGCGGTCGGTATCTTCGATGCGCAGCACGAGTGTGCCGCCCTGGCCGCGGGCCAGCAGCCAGTTGTACAGCGCGGTGCGGGCTCCGCCGATGTGCAGCGCGCCCGTTGGGGAAGGAGCAAATCGAACTCGCATGGACACCGTCACAGCATGCTAATCGGCGCGCACGTCTCACCGGCGGGCGGCCTCGCCAAGGCGATCGAGCGCGGGGTCGACAAGGACTGCCAGGCGATCCAGATCTTCAACCAGTCGCCGCGCATGTGGCGTCCCACCGCCTACGGCGAGGATGACTTCGCGGCCTTTCGCCAGGCGATGCAGCCCAGCCCGATCAAGGCGGTGCTGATCCACGCCGTGTACCTGCTCAACTGCGCCTCCGAGGACAAGGAGATCCGCGACAAGTGCCGCGCGTCGCTGATCCAGTCGCTGCGGTGGGTGCCGGCGATCGGCGCCGCCGGGGTCGTCCTGCACCCCGGCTCGGCGAAGCAGGGCGACGTCGCCGCAGGCGATCAAGCGTGCCGGCACGCTGATCGAAGAGGCGCTCTCGGAGACCGAGACGTGTCCGCTGCATCTGGAGAACACGGCGGGCGCCGGCGGCACGCTGGGCAGGTCCTTCGCGGAGCTCGCCGATCTGATCGACGCGGCCGGCGGCGACGAGCGGCTTGGAGTGTGCCTGGACTCCTGCCACCTGCTGGCCTCCGGGTATGACATCCGCACCCCGGGCGGCTTGAGCGAGACGCTTGATGCCTTCAAGAAGGAAGTCGGCATGCGCAGGCTGGGGTCGCTGCACCTCAACGACTCCCAGACGCCTCTCGGCTCCAACCGCGATCGCCACGCCAACATCGGCACCGGTGAGCTCGGCGAGTCAGGGTGCGCGGCCTTTCTGTCAGAGCCGCGGTTCGACAAGCTGCCCTGCGTGCTGGAGACCAACGGTCCCGATCGCACTGGCCCCACGCGCAAGGAGATTGATCTCTGCTTCACGCTGCGCACGCGCGGCCAGGCGTCGCGCCGACGCGCCGAGACCCGGCGCAGCAAGGCCGCGGGCTGACGGCCGTGCCCGCGCCCCGCAGCAACCTCACCCGTCCCGGCGACGCCCTGGTGGTGTTCGGCATCACCGGCGATCTGGCGCGCAAGATGACATTTCGCTCGCTGTACCGGCTCGAGCGACGCGGCCTGCTCGACGTTCCGGTGATCGGAGTGGCCGTCGAGGACTGGTCAGCCGAGCAGCTGCGCGAGCATGCCCGTCAGGCGATCCAGGACTCCGGCGAGCCGCTCGACGACGCCGTGTTCGCCCGCTTTGCCAAGCGTCTGTCCTACGTGAGCGGCGATTTCGGCGACGCCGCCACCTACCACGGGGTGAGCCGGGCGCTCGGCGACGCCACCAACCCGGTGTTCTACCTCGAGATCCCGCCGTCGCTGTTCGCCACCGTGGTCGCCGGGCTGGCCGACGCCCGACTGGTCCGCAATGGGCAGCGGGTGGCCGTCGAGAAGCCGTTCGGCCACGACCTGGCGTCGGCGCGCGCGCTCGCCGCCGAGCTGCACAAGCACATCGATGAACCCCAGCTCTACCGGATCGACCACTTCCTGGGCAAGATGGGGCTCGACGAGATCCTGTACCTGCGCTTCGCCAACGCGATCCTCGAGCCGGTGTGGAACCGCAGCTACGTCGCCGCGGTGCAGATCACGATGGCCGAGAGCATCGGCGTCCAGGACCGCGGGCACTTCTATGACCCGGTCGGGGCGCTGCGCGACGTGGTCGTCAACCACCTGATGCAGATCGTCGCCGCCGCCGCCATGGACCCCCCGCCGGCGGGCGATCCCGACAGCTTCAAGGACGCCAAGGCGTCGGTGCTGCGCTCCGTCCTCCCGTCGACCCCGAGCACGCCGTGCGCGGGCAGTACGAGGGCTACCGCAAGATCGACGGCGTGCGCCGGAACTCCGACACCGAGACCTACGTCGCCCTGCGCCTGGAGATCGACAGCTGGCGGTGGTCCGGGGTGCCGTTCTTCATCCGGGCCGGCAAGCGGATGCCGACGAGCCAGACCGAGCTGCGGCTCGTCTTTCGCAACGCGCCGCGCGTGCCCTTCATCCGCCAGGCGCGCCGCCGCCCGCAGCCCAGCCAGCTGGTCTTCCGGATCGACCCCCAGTCGGGGATCCGCATGGCGCTCGACGCCTCGCGGGCCGACCGGCGCGGCGCCGCCGAGATCGACCTCGACATGGAGTTCGCCAAGGAGGGCGGCGAGGGCGCCACCCCCTACGAGGTGCTGCTCCATGCCGCGCTCGTCGGCGACGCCAGCCACTTCACCCGCCAGGACAGCGTCGAGGAGTGCTGGCGGATCGTCCAGCCGCTGCTCGATGCGCCGCCCAAGGCGATCAGATATCCCCAGGGCTCCTGGGGCCCGGCCGAGGCCGAGAAGCTCACCTCCGGCTTTGGCGGCTGGCGCGGCCCCTGGCTGCCCGCGTAGTGGCCGTCCCGCCAGCGGAAGGGAACCCAAGCCGCGGTGGCGAACTAGGCGGCATGCGCATCAGCCTGCCCAGCATCCTGTGGTTGGTCGTCGGGGCGCTCGTCGCCTCGGCGCATCACTACCTGGAGAACCTCGACGCGATCCGGCCGGTGGTCTCGGCCGTACTGGCGGTCGTCCTGTGGCCGCTGCTGTTGCTCGGGATCACCCTGCACGTGCACTGACCCGCCGTCCGGCGATCGCTCAGGCGACGCTGGCGGCCCGCTGTTCCGGCTCGGCCTGGGCGGCGCTCTCCGAGATCAGCGCGGAGCCCAGCAGCGCATCGAGCTCGGCGTGCAGCCCGGCGCTGCGGGCCACCCGGAAGCTGGGCCCGAGCCTGAGCCTGCGCCGGCCGACGGTGCTGGCCAGCTCGATCACGACGTCGGACTCGCCGGGGAAGCCGGCCAGCAGGTCCTTGAGCTCACCCAGAGCGGCGGCGGGCAGCGCCGTGGCATCCAGGCGCAGCCGCAGCGCCGCTGGGGTCAGCGCCGGCTTGGCGGCCTCCACCTGGGCCTTGAGGACCTCATCCTCGCTGGGCGCGAAGCGCTCGACCTGCTGGGCGATCAGGCAGGTCTTGTCGCGATCCTTGTGATCGACCCGGCCGCGCACGAGCACAATCGAGTCCGCTTCCAGGACACTTCCACAGGCGTCCAGGACCTTGCCGAAGACGACGATCTCGACCGACGCCTCGAGGTCATAGATCGTGGCGAACGCCATCATGTCGCCCTTCTTGGTCTTGATCTTCTTGAACTGGGTGATCATCCCGCCGATCGTCACCCAGTCGCCGTCACGACGATCAGTCAGTTCGGCCAGGGTGCTGTCGGCCTTGGCCCGCAGCGCGGGGCCGACATCCTTGAGCGGGTGGGCAGAAATGAACAGACCCAGCGATTCCTTCTCGGCGGCCAGCATCTCGGTGCGGTCGAACTCCTCGGCGGGGATCGGAGCGTGGCTGGGGCCGGCAAACGCGCTGCCGGCGCCGCCGGCGGTGTCGACCTCGGCGCCGCCGAGATCGAAGATCGAGCCCTGGCCGATGAGCGCGTCCTGCTGGGCCTTCTGACCGGCGGCCTGGGCCTGCTCGAGCACCGCCAGCATCCCCTTGCGGGGTGCGTTGGTCGACCCGAAAGCGCCGCACTTGATCAGCGCCTCGATCGCCTTCTTGTTGACGGCGCGGTTGTCGACGCGCTCGCAGAAGTCGAACAGGCTGGTGAACGGGCCGGCGTCCTCGCGTGCCCGTTTGATCGCCTCCACGGCCTGGTAGCCGACGCCCTTGACGGCGTCCAGCCCGAAGCGGATGTTGCCCTCGACGACGACGAACTCGTGGTCGGAGAGGTTGACGTCGGGCGGCAGGATGGCGATCCCCATCTGCTCGGCCTGGGCGACGAAGAACGGGACCTTGTCCTTGGTGTCCATCACCGAGGAGATCAGCGCCGCCATGTACTCCGCCGGGTAGTTGGCCTTCAGCCAGGCGGTGCGGTACGAGATCAGCGCGTAACAGGCCGCATGGGACTTGTTGAACGAATAGTCGGCTGACTTCTCGTTGGTCGCCCAGAGCAGCTCGGTGACTGCGTCGCTCGTGCCCGAGGCCCGGCAGCCGGCGAAGAACTCGGGCTTGAGCTTGGCCATCGCCTCGCGGTTCTTCTTGCCGATCGCCTTGCGCAGGTCGTCGGCCTTGGCTCCGCTGAAGCCGGCGAGATCCTTGGCGATCTGCATCGCCTGCTCCTGGTAGATGATCACGCCCTTGGTCGACTCGAGAATCGGCCGCAGCCGGTCGTCGGGGTAGGAGATCGACTCGGCGTCGCGCTTGCCGCGCGCGTAGGCAGGGATCTGGTCCATCGCGCCCGGCCGGTACAGCGCACCGAGGGCGACAAGGTCGTCGAACTCGGTCGGTCGCACCTTCTTCAGCGCCTCGCGCATCCCCTCGGACTCGAACTGGAACACCCCGATCGCCTCGCCGGCGGCCAGCATCTCGTAGGTCGGCGCGTCGTCGAGCGGCAGCGTGCTCATGTCCGGGCGGTCGCCACTGGATCGCTGCACGATGTCGAGCGCGTCCTCGATCACGTCGAGGTTGCGCAGGCCGAGGAAGTCCATCTTGAGCAGCCCGAGCTGCTCGACGGGCTTCATCGAGAACTGGGTGACGGTGCGAAAGACCCGCTCGCCGTTCTCGTCGACGCCGGCGTCGGCGATCTGCAGCGGCAGGATGTCGGTGAGCGGCCGGTCGGAGATGACGACCGCGGCGGCGTGGATCGAGGAGTTGCGGACGATGCCCTCGAGCCCCTGGGCGACGTCGATGATCTGCTTGGCCGTCCCGTCGCGGTCGACCTCGGCACGCAGCGGCTGCCCGGGCGCCAGGCACTCGGCGAAGCTCGGCGGGCGCCCCATGATCGGATCGGGGATCAGCTTCGCCAGCCGGTCGCCGGCGCCGTAGTCATGGCCGAGTACGCGGGCGGCGTCACGGGTGGCGGCGCGCGGGAACATCTTGCCGAAGGTGACGATCTGGGCGACCGCCTCCTTGCCGTACTTGTCGGTCACGTAGCGGATGACGCGCTCGCGGCCGCGCACCGAGAAGTCCATGTCGATATCGGGCATCGACACGCGCTCGGGGTTGAGGAAGCGCTCGAAGAGCAGGTCGTAGCGCAGCGGGTCGACGTCGGTGATCGCCAGGCAGTAGGCGACGATCGAGCCGGCCGCCGAGCCGCGGCCCGGGCCTACCGCGATGCCCGCGTCCTTGGCGTACTTGACGAAGTCCCACACGATCAGGAAGTAGGCGCTGAACCCCATGCGATCGATCACGCCCAGCTCATAGTCGGCGCGTTCGCGGGCCGCGGCCGGCACCGGATCGCCATAGCGCTCGCGCAGCCCGTGGCCGACGAGGTCGCGCAGGTAGTCGGCCTCCGGAGTCCCCTCGGGCGTCGGATAGCGGGGGATCAGCTGGCGGCCGAGCTCGATCTCGACGTTGCAGCGCTCAGCGATCTCCAGCGTCGAGGCGAGCGCCTCGGGCCACTCGGCGAACGTGTCGGCCATCTCCGGGGTGGAGCGCAGGTAGAACTCGTTGGTGTCAAAGCTCATCTTCGGCGCCGACAGCATCGACTTCGTCTGCACGCACAGCAGCGCCGCGTGGTGGTGGTAGTCCTCGCGGCGCAGATAGTGCACGTCGCCGGTGCCGACCAGCGGCCGGCCCATCTCGCCCGCGATGCGCACGATCTGCTCGTTGCACTTGTCCTGGACAGCGATGCCGTTCTTCTGCACCTCGAAGTACACGTTGTCGGCGCCAACCGCGTCCATCAGCTCCTGCGCATGGGCGCGGGCGTCGGCCGGGCGGTCGTCGGCGAGGTGGCGGCAGAAGCGCGACGCCAGGCAGCCGGTGAGCGCGATCAGCCCCTCGCCGTGGGCGGCCAGCTGGGCCATGTCGACCGACGGCTTGCCCCGCTGGTAGCCCTCGAGGAAACCGGCCGAGGAGAGCTTGACGAGGTTGCGGTAGCCGGTCGGCGTGGCCGCCAGCAGCGTCAGGTGGAAGCGTTCGAGCTTGCCCGGCGCCCGCCGCATGTGGTCGTCGACGGTGTAGACCTCGCAGCCGATGATCGGCTTGATGCCGTGCTTACGGCAGGCCGTGAACAGTTCGACCGAGCCGTTCATCACCCCGTGATCGGTGAGGCCGAGCGCCGGCTGCTCGAACTCCGCGGCCCGCGCCGCGAGAGCGTCGATCTTGCACGCCCCGTCGAGCAGCGAGTACTCGGAGTGGACGTGGAGGTGGGCGCAGGTCGGGGTCATTGGCGGCGACTTTTCAGGTTAGGCATCGCGGCGGACGCCGTGGCACGCCAGCGAGGCGAGCGAGGGCGAAATCACGCGTGCTGCGCGCGTTTGATCCACGAGCGCAGGCTCCGCAGCGGGCCCTCGTCCCCGCTGAGGTGCCCGGCGGGCGGCTGGGCGCCGCTCAGCGCCCCGACGAGGACATCCGCCGGACCGTCGATCGTCGTGGCGACCCGACCCACCGGAGCGGTCCGGGTGACGGCGAGCGGACGACCCTCACGCACGGTCAGATAGGTCACCACGCCCTCGGGGTCGCGGTGGGCGATGACGAAGCTCTCCCCCGTCGTCCAGGCCGGCTCGACCATCCCCGCCACCAGCCCCAGCACCCCCTCGGCGCGCAGCATCGCGCCGGCGTCGCGCAGGGCGGTGAGGTCGAGCGGCATCGACAGCAGCGCCTGGAGTGCCACCAGCCCGTCGCGACGGCCCCGCACGCGGGCCACGCGCGGCCCCAGGCGGCGCCAGATGCCGTGGGCGGTCAGCAGGCGGGCGATCCGAGCCGGCTCGCCTCGCACGCGGAAGTCGACCTCCTCGCGGGTGCGCGCGGCTCCCTGACGCTCGATGCTCGGCGGACCCTCCCCCACCGTCACCCGCACGCACCCCCGCCCGGGCCCGAGCACGAGGTCGTAGGCGATCGGGTGCGGATAGGCGGCGCGTTGGAGCACCAACAGGTCGAGCAGCAGCTCCCCGGCGACGGCGGCGTCGCGCTTGACCAGCCGCCGGAACGCCGCCTCGAGCGTGCGTCCGCCGGCCCTCCGGGACACGGCGGCGCTCGCGGGGGTGAGTTCGGGCGGTCGCCACCGATTCCCGCAGCCGCGTCAGGGCATCGCTGAGGCGGTCGACGTGCACCGGCCCGGCGCCCGGCGCCGAGCCGATCTCGGTCGCCGCGGGGCCGGTCTCGGTCGCGGCGCCCGTCTCCGTCGCCGCTCGGCTCTGCGGTGCCGGCGATGGCGGGCTGGCGGCCGGGCGCTCCTCCGGCGCAGGCGGGGTTGCCAACCGCTCCAGGGCCGCTCGTAGCTCCCCGATCGCGTCGTAGGCGCCGCGCGAGCGCTCGCGCTCGCGGCCCAGCTCGTGCTCCAGCTCGCCCGCCCGGCGCTCGGCCTGGGCCCGGGCGCGGCGCTCGGCCTCCAGCTCGGCGGCGCGGCCCTCGGCCGCGTGGCGCCGGGACCGCTCGTGCGCCAGAGCGGCTCGCAGCCCCTCGAGCTCAGACCGCAGCTGGCGAAGCGCCTCGGTCGTGCGCTGATCGAGCAGGGCGCGGGCCGCCAGCCGGGTCTCGGCGGCGACCAGCCGCGACCGCAGGGCGGCCTCGCCGGCGGCGCGGGCGTCCAGCTCGCGGCGCAGGGTCTCGACAAGAGCGCTCTCGGGGATGGCGGCCGGTGCAGGGGTCGGGGGCGGCTCAGCGCTCACAATCGGCCGCTCGGGTTCGACCGCTGCCCGCTCCGGCGCCGGCACGCTGGAGACCTCCGGCGAGGGAGGCGGCCCGGCCGGCTCGGCGGGCACGCGCGGCCTGCTCCCCGCCACCCGAGCGCGCAGCCGGCGCTCGAAGCGCAGCCGCTCGGCCTCGAGGTCACGCACCGGGGGCGGCGAGGACCGCACGGCCGGAGGCGAATCGGCGGCCGAACGTGCCCGGCCACGGGCCAGGGCGGCGGCAGCCTGCTGCTCGGCCTCGTCCTCACGCCGGCGGGCGTCGCGCAGCTGGCGCTCGAGCGTGCGGATCCTGTCCTCGGCGGCGGCCAGCTCGCCCATCGCCTCGCGGGCCCGCTCGGCCTCGCGCTCGTGGGAGGCAAGCTGGCGTGCGAGGTCACGACGCAGGGCCTGCTCGGCGTGGGCCCGCTGCTCGGCGATCCTCCGCGTCCGGTCGCCCTCGGCGAGCGAGGCAGCGAGCTCCTCGTGGTCAGAGCGGGTGTCGGCCAGCTGGCGCTCGAGCTCCCGGACGCGGTCCGCGGGCGAGAACTCGTCGAGGGGACGCGTGGTCTCGATCGGGGCAGGCTCGCCGCTTCGCGTCTCGGCGGAAACGCGCTCGCCGGCACCGGGGGCCGGCAGCGGCACGGTAACAGTGCCGAGCGCCAGCCAGATGTGCCCGCCGAGCGCCGGCGCCAGCGACCCCGGAACCGAGAAGCTCAAGCGCCACATCCCGGGCCCCGTCCCGCCGAGGCTCGGGGGCTCGGGCATCGCCGGAAAGCGGTGGCGGCGTCCCTCGGACTCGATCACGAGCGTTACCTGGGCCGTCGACGCGGGCCGGCGCCGGCGCCAGCGGCCGGTCACGCGCACGATCAGGTTCCCGCTCCCCCCATCGAGCCACTCGACGGTCTCGATCCCGACCGCTGCGGTCCCGGACAGCTCGCTCATATCGCGCGACGGTACGCAGCCGTGCGGATGGATGACGATTACGACCCCGCTCGCAGCGGACGTTTCGCCGCGGCGTCCGGCTCAGCTCGCGGCGCCACCGCCGCGAAGCTGCTCGGTGAGCGCCCGGGCGTCGGCCAGCAGACGCTGGGCCTCCCCCAGGTCGCCGCCGTGCGCGCTCACCTGCTCTCGCATCACCGTCAGCTCGGCGCCGAGGCGCTCCAGCTCGGCGCGCAGGCCGCCGGCCTCGCTGACCGCGGCGTCGCGGGAGATGTGGGCGCTGGCGAGCTGCTCGCGCAAGGCGGCGGCCTCATGCGCTCCGCGATGCTGGGCGTCGGTGCGCGCCCGCAGGCCCTCCTCCAGCGTGCCGGCCCGCTCGCGGGCCCGGGCCAGCTCGGCCTCGGCCTGTTCGCGTGCGTGGGCCAGCTCGGCCTCGGCCTGTTCGCGCGCCTGGGCCAGCTGGGCCTCCGTCTCCTCGCGGGCGGCCATGGCCATCGCCGCGTCCTCGTGCGCACGGTCGAGCTCGTCACGGACGGCGGCCAGGCGCTCCTCGAAGTCCTGGCGCTGCCGCGTGGCCGCGGCCATCAGCTGCTCGAGCTCGTGGCGCAGCTCCCCGTGGGCGGACTCCAGGCCCGCCTGGCGAGCCGCCCGGGCATCGAGCTCGGACTGGGCCTCGGCCAGCGCACCCCGCAGTTGCGCGGCCTCCGTCGAGCGACGCTCGAGTTCGGCATGCAGCGCCGCGACCGTCTCCTTGAGCAGGAGGCTGGCCAGGGGTCCGCCGCGTCCGGGGTCGGCGGGCGGGTCGGGTGATCCGCTGGCCCCCGGCGACACAGCCTCGGGCGGCCCGACCTCGGGCTCGGGCGATGCCTCGGGCTCGGGCGGCACGGACGATGCCGCCTCGGGCACGGGCGTTGCCACCCCGAGCTCGGGGGACCGTGACGGTGACGGCACAGGCCCCGGGGGCATCCCCGGCGGCCCGACGGCAATCACGGAGGTGCCGACCCACACGGCCGCCTGGCCGCGACGGGTGGGAACGGCCCATGAGGGCACCGTGAACTCGGCCTGCCAGGTTCCCGGCAGCGGTGCCGCCCCGGCCGGCAAGGGATCCGCGGGGAAGCGATGGCGGCGCCCCTGGAGCTGGATGACGAGCAGCGCCTCGGGCGCGTCGGGCTGGCTGGGCGGATCCTGGATCAGCCAGTGGCCGCTCAGGCGCAGGCGGACGTCGTCGCCCGGCCCGCGGGCACGCTCGACGCGATCGATCGCAATTGGTGGCTCGGCGGAGGCGTAGTCGATCATGCGGGTCACGGCGAACGCCTGTATCCAGTGCGATTGTCAGGCATCCGTGCTTTCGGCACGGGGTCAACCAAACCCTGCCTAAACCTTCCTAAGAATTCGCTGAAAGCTAGTCGCTGGAGACGGCCTGGCGGCCAGCAACCAGCACCCCGGCCACGACCGCTGCACCCACGCCGGCGATCGCCACCTTCGCACGTGCCCCACTCATGCGACGGCGCAGGTACCACTTGCTGCCCTGCCAGACGGCGAAGCCGAGAACCTTGTAACCCATTGCGCCGATGCTACCTCAGACGAACGTCCGCATGAACACTTCGCGGCGCGAGTCGTCGCTCAGCGCCGCGAAGCGTTCTCCGAACTCGCGGCGGGCGGCCCGCTCGTCCGCGCCCAGACGGTCGACGAGCACGCCCATGGCCATGCACGCGGCCGGCCCGCCGGGCAGCGTCGCCACCTCGTCGGCGACCGAGCGCAGCATCCCCATCTGCACCTCGCGATCCTGATGGCGCCCGAGGACGTCCTGGACCGACTTCAGCGCCCCGATCGCCGAGGAGACGACCTCCTCGTCGAACAGGTTGACGGCGAACAGCTCGAGCAGGTAGCGCAGCTCCTTGCCCTTCTTGCGCAGGTCGTGGTAGTCGGCGGCGGGACTGTCGTCGTCGATTGCGGTTCCCATCGTCAGCATCCGGGCGTAGACCTTGCGGATGCGCGTGCCGACGGCGGCGCCGAGCGGGTCAGCGGCGATCGGGCGGTCGTCCAGCGGCAGCTCGACGAGCGACTCGAGCAGCTGCTCCCAGTCCTCGAGCAGTGCCTGCACCCGCGCGGAGCGCAAGGCCGCCGCCATCTCGGCGCGGGCGGCGAGCCGGCCGTGGGCGAGCACCGGCCGCAGCGGATCGAGATCGCCGCGGATCCCAGCCGGGAGCATCCTCGCCAGATCGTCGAGCTCCTCGACGTAGACGTCCAGATCCCGGGCGTCGCCGGTGACCCGCTGCAGCCAGCGAAACTCGCTGCGAAAGCCCGGCAGCTCGAGCGCCGGGAAGGCGCCGCGCAGCTGGCGCTGCACCGTGCGCGAGCGGCGGACGGCGATCCGCAGCTGGTGCAGATACTCGGCGTCTGAGCCCTCCAGCGGCACCCGGCAGGTTCTCGAGGATCACGCCGAGCAGCCGCCGCAGGACGGCTGTCGCCCCCGCATCGGCGCGCTGGTCATAGGCGAGGGCAACCTCGACCTTGGCCTTGGCGGCGCCGCTCATGTCCGGCCGCTCACACCAGCAGCTCACCGACGCGGGCGACGGCGTCGTCGATCTGCGCCTCGGAGACGACGAGCGGCGGCTCGAAGCGGATCGTGGCCGGCCCGGTGGCGTTGATGACGAGCCGTTGCTCAGTGAGGGCCCGCTGGGCCACGAGTGGCGCCGACACCCCCTCGGCCAGGTCGACGCCGACCATCAGCCCCCGCCCGCGCACCGCCGCCACGGCGGGCAGCTCCTCCAGCCCGGCGCGCAGCCGCTCGCCGAGCGTGACCACCCGGGCCAGCAGATCGGGGTCCGAGCACACGTCGAGCGCGACGAGGGCGGCGGCGCAGATGAGCGGCCCGCCGGCGAACGTCGAGCCGTGATCGCCGGCCTGCAGGACGTCGGCCAACTCCGCTCCGGTGATCAGCGCGCCGATCGGCAGGCCGCCGCCGAGCGCCTTGGCGCTCGTGATCGCGTCGGGGACCACCGGAGTCTGCTCGTAGGCCCAGAGCGTGCCGGTCCTCCCCATGCCGGTCTGGACCTCGTCGAAGATCAGCGCCGCGCCCGTCCGGTCACACGCCGCCCGGGCGGCCAGCAGGAGCTCGTCGGACAGCGCATGGATGCCCGTCTCGCCCTGGATCGGCTCGAGCAGGACGGCGGCGGTGTCGGCGTCGACCGCCGCGTTCAGCGCTCCCGAGTCCTTGGGCACGACGTGGAAGCCGGGCACGAGCGGCGCGAACGGCGCCTGCTTCGATTCCTGGGGCGTGGCCGACAGCGCCCCGTAGGTCCGGCCGTGAAAGGCCTCCTGGACGACGATCAGCTTGCCGCCGGGCCGGGCGCGGCGAGCGAGCTTGATCGCCGCCTCGTTGGCCTCGGCGCCCGAATTGCACAGGAACACCTTGCCGCCCAGCGAGCTCTGGGCCAGACGTGCCGAGAGCTCCAACGCCTGAGCGGTGTAGTAGAGGTTGGTGGCATGGGTGAGGACCCCCACCTGCTCGCGCACCACGCTCACGATCCGCGGGTGGCAGTGGCCGACGTTGAGCACCGAGATCCCGGCGAGGAAGTCCAGGTACTCGTTGCCGTCCTCGTCCCACAGCCGGCAGCCGGCGCCGCGCACGAACTGCACCGGGTTGCGGACGTAGGTCCCGATCGCGTGCGCCCGTTCGAGCTCCTGCAGCTCACTCAACGTCGGACTCATGTGGCCGGCCCGATCTTCGTCCCCTGCCCGGCGTTGGTGAACAGCTCCAGCAACAGCGAGTGCGGGACCCGGCCGTCGACGATATGGGCGTAGGACACCCCGCCGTTGATCGCGTCCAGGCAGGCGGCGAGCTTCGGGCGCATGCCGCCGCTCACCGTCGGCAGCGCCTCCGCGACGGCGTCCGCACCAACCTCGGAGATCGTGCTCCCGGGGTTCTGAGGATCGCGCAGCCAGCCCGCGACGTCGGTGAGGAACATCACCTTGTAGGCACCGAGCGCACGGGCGACCGCGCCGGCGGCCTCGTCGGCGTTGATGTTGTAGGAGTTGCCCTCGCGATCGGCGCCGACCGACGCCACCACGGGGATGTAATCCTGGGCGACGTGGGTCAGCACATCGACGTCGACGCGCTCGATCCGGCCCACGAAGCCGATGTCCTGGCCGGACGGCGACGTCTGGCGCGATGCCCGAAACAGGGAGCCGTCATCGCCGCAGAGGCCGATCGCCGGCTGCCCGTGGCGGTTGAGGCGGAGCACGATGTCCTTGTTGACCTTGCCGACGAGCACCATCTTGGCCACCTCGACGGTCGCTGCATCGGACACCCGCAGCCCCTCGACGAACTCGATCGGGAGATCGAGCCGACGCATGTAGCTGGAGATCTCCGGGCCACCGCCGTGGATCACGACCGGGTTCATGCCCACGTACTTGAGCAGCACGACGTCACGCGCGAACTCCTCCTTGAGCGAGGCGTCGGTCATCGCCGCCCCGCCGTACTTGATGACGACCGTCTTGCCGTGGAACTCACGGATGTACGGCAGCGCCTCGAGGAGCGTGGCGACGTCGCGCATCACGTCGTGTAGTCCGCGTTGATCGTGACGTATTCATGACCGAGGTCGGAGAAGTACACCTCGGTCTCGGCGCCCTCGCCCGGCAGGAAGATCTCGTACTCCACCTCGTCGCGCTGGACCGCGGCGGCCAGCGCCTCGGCGTCGTGGGACACCTGGCCGCCGCCGGCGCACACCTTCACCCCTTCGATCAGGACGTCGACCGCCAGCGGCGCGGTACCCGGCATCGCCGCACCGACCGCCTGGACGATGCGGCCCCAGTTCGGGTCGCCGCCGTACAGCGCGGTCTTGACCAGCGGGGAGTTGGCTATCGCACGGGCGACGCGGTCCACGGCAACCGGCTCGCCGCCGTGCACGACGACCCGGCCCACTCGGCGGGCCCCCTCCCCGTCGGCAACGACGAGCAGCGACAGCTGGCGCATGAGCGCGTCGATCGCCTCGCCGAAGCGCAGCTCGTCCTCGGTCTCCGGCGCGATGCTGACCCCTGACTGGCCGCTCGCCTGGAGCAGGACCATGTCGTTGGTCGACAGCTGCCCGTCGACCGAGACGCGCTCGAAGGAGCGCTTGACGCAGACCCCGAGCAGCAGATCACAGGTCTCGGCCGACAGCCGCGCGTCGGTCTGCACGAAGCACAGCAGCGTGGCGAAGCCGGGCGAGATCATCCCGGCGCCCTTGGCCTGGGCCGACAGCTTCACCGTGCCCGACGGCAGCTTCACGCTCAGCCGGGCGCGCTTCTCGAACGCGTCGGTGGTCTGGATCGCGTCCGAGAAGGCGACATCGCCGTCCGGCGCGAGGGCGTGGGCGGCGGCGACGATTCCGTGGTTGACCTTGCCCATCGGGAGGGGCACGCCGATCACGCCGGTCGAGGCGACCGCCACCTGATCCTCGGGCACCCGGGCGACGAGCCCGCCGGCGCCCTGCATCTTGGCCGCGTTCTCAAAACCCATCTTTCCCGTCGCGGCGTTGGCATTGCCGGAGTTCACGACGACCGCGCGGACCCCGTCCAGCCGGCAGCGCTCGCGGCACAACAGCACGGGCGGCGCCTGCGTCCCCGAGTTGGTGAACCGAGCCGCACTCGTCGCCTCGGCGGCGTCGCAGACCATCAACCCGACGTCGGGCTCTCCGGACTGCTTGATCCCGGCGGCCACCCCGGAGGCCCGGAAGCCCTCGGGCAACCCGCCGTCGGAGCGCTCGGTCACGTGAGGCGGGCACTCCACCCAGCGGCTGCGAAAGAAGGCGGTGCTGCTCATACCGAGATCCCCTCCCCTTCGGGACGGCCGAACATCAGATTGAGATTCTGCACCGCCTGGGAGGCGGCGCCCTTCCACAGGTTGTCCAGCGCGGAGAACACGATCACGCGGCCGGTGCGCTCGTCGCGGTGCACGGAGATGCGGCAGATGTTGGTCTCGCGCACATCGCGCACCCCGGGCGGGGTGTCGGTCAGCTCGATGAACGGCTCGTTCCCGTACGCGTCCTCATACAGCGCGCGGACGTCGAGACCGTCCCCCCCGTTCAGGGTCACGTAACAGGAGACGAGCTCTCCCTGGTCGAGCGGGATCAGGTGCGGAGTGAAGGTGACGAACAGCTCGGAGCCCAGCGCGGCCAGCTCCTGCTCGATCTCCGGAGTGTGACGATGGCGCGGCACCCCGTACGGACTGAGGTTCTCGTCGACGCTGACGAAATGCGTCTTCTCGGTCGCCGCGCGGCCGGCGCCCGAGACGCCGGACTTGGCGTCGATGACGACGTCCTGGAGCAGCCCGGGGCGAGCCAGCGGAGCGAGCCCGAGCACGGCGGCCGTCGGATAGCAGCCCGGGTTGGCGATGATCTTCGCGTCGGCGATCCGGTCGCGGTAGAGCTCGGGCAGGCCGTAGACGGCATAGTCGATCAGCCCCGGCTCGGGATGCGGTCGGTACCACTCGGCATAGACCGCGGGGTCGCGCAGCCGGAAGTCGGCGCTCAAGTCGACGACGCGCACGCCCCGTTCGACGAGCGCGGACACGACCTCGGCGGCGGCGCCGTGCGGATAGGCGACGATCGCCCCGTCGAGGCCATCGGCCTGGCGGTCGAGGTCGAGCGGCTGCAGCTCGAGCGGCACCCGATGATGGGGATAGAGGTCGTCGAGCCGGCGCCCGACGTCCGAGCGGGCGGTGACGGCGGTCAGCGCGAAGGCCGGGTGGCGGTGCACCAGCCGGGCGCTGAGCGCGCCCGCGTAGCCAGCGGCGCCGAACACGGCGACGTTAGGAGTCACGGACCCTCCCCTGCAGCTCCGTGGCCAGCGCCTCGGCGATCTTGCGCCGCCGGGCGGCGACGTCCTCGTCGGTGAGCGTGCGGTCGGGGGCGCGAAAGCGCAGGCGCAGCGCCAGCGAGACATTGCCGGTGCCGATCCGCTCGGGGTCGCGGTAGACGTCGAACACCTCCGCCCCGGTGAGCAGGTTGCCGCCGGCTCGGCGGGCGACGGCCACGACCTCGGCGGCGCTGGCGCAGTCGGCGACGACCACCGCCAGGTCTTCGCGGACCTCGGGGAAGCTCGTCACATCCTGATACTGCGGGGTCGCCACCAGCTCGACGGCCGCGTCGAGGTCGAGCTCGAAGGCGGCGACCGGATCGCTCAAGTCCCATTCAGCGGCGACCGACGGGTGGATCTCGCCGAGCCACCCGGCGGGCGCGCCGTCGAGCAGGATGCGCGCCGCGCGGCCGGGGTGCAGGAACGGCTCGGGCTCATCGGTCGTCTGAAGAATCCACGGCACGCGCAACGTGTCGAGCATCCCGCCGAGGACGCCCTTGACGGCGAAGAAGTCGGCGGCCGCAGGATCGGCGTCGCGCCAGGTCGGCGGCCGCACCGGTCCGGAGAGTAGCCCGCCCACGTGGTGCGGCTCGTCCGTGGCCGCCTCGGCTGCGGCAGGCAGGTACACGGCACCGGCCTCGAACAGCCGCAGCGCGGTCGCCCCCCGCGCCCGGTTGCGCTCGGCGACCTCGAGCAGCGAGCCCAGCAGCGTCGTGCGCAGGCGCGACTGCTCGGCCGACATCGGGTTGGTCAGATGCACGGCGGGCCGATCGGCGATCCGCAGGCGCTGGGCCAGCTGGGGGCCCTCAAAGCTCCAGCCGACGATCTCGTGCAGGCCCTGGGCGGTGAGCGCGTCAGCCGCCTGGCGGCGCAGGCGCTGGCGCGGGGTCAGCCGACCCGCGGCGTCCCGGCGCGGGGGCAGCGTGGCCGGCAGGGCCTGCAGCACTCCGAGGCGCGACACCTCCTCGATCAGGTCGGCCTCGCGGGTGACGTCGGCGCGCCGGAACGGCGGAACGGTCACGTCGAGGCCATCGGGCGCGTCCGCGGTCTGCGAACTCGAGTGCCTCGAGAATCTCACGCGAACGCTCGCGCGCCACCTCGACGCCGAGCAGGCCGCTCACGCGCGTATCGCGCAGGCGAATCGTCGCCGGTGCCGGCCCCGGGCCGCCGACGTCGATCGTGCCGGGAAGCGCCGTGGCGGCGCAGACATCGATCATCAGCTGCGTGGCCAGCACCTCGGCGTCCATCGCCTGCTCGGGCTGCAGCTGCTTCTCGAAGCGGCTGGAGGCCTCCGAGCGCAGGCCGAGCTTGAGCGAGGTGCGGTGGATGTTGGCGCCGTTCCAGTTGGCCGCCTCCATCAACACGCGGGTGGTCGTGTCCGAGACCTCCGAGCGGGCGCCGCCCATGATGCCGGCGATCGAGGTGGGACCCTCGGCGTCGGCGATCAGCACCATCTCCGAGTCCAGGGTCCGCGTCTGGCCGTCCAGGGTCGCGATCGTCTCCCCATCATGGGCTCGGCGGATCGTCAGCTGGGCGCCGGCCACGCGATCGAGGTCGAAGGCGTGCATCGGCTGCCCGGTGAGCAGCATCACGTAGTTGGTGACGTCGACGACGTTGGAGATCGGCCGCTGCCCGGCGGCCATCAGGCGCGCCTTGAGCCACCGCGGCGACTCCCCGATCTGGACGTTCTCGAAGGCACGCGCGATGAAACGCGGACACAGCTCGGGCGCCTCGACGGTGACCGCGGCGACAGCGACTTCTCCGAGGGTGCCGGAGTCCTCGGTCCACGGCGGCGGCTGCAGGGGCGCCCCGGTGGCGGCGTGAGCCTCGCGGGCGATGCCGTAGACGCCGAGGCAGTCGGGCCGATTGGGCGTGATCTCGAGCACGAGCACGTCGGTGGAGATCGGCAGCACGTCGGCAAGCGGCGTGCCGGGCGCCAGCTCGTCGGAGAGGACCATGATCCCGTCGTGATCGGTGCCGATCGCAACCTCATCCTCGGCGAGGATCATCCCGTTGGACGGCTGGCCCCGCAGCTTGGCGACCTTCAGTGTCGTGCCGTCGGGCATCACCGCGCCCGGCCGCGCGACGGCCACCGTCTGACCGGTGGCGACGTTGGGCGCGCCGCACACGATCTGGCTGGGCTCGCCGTCGCCGGTGTCGACCAGGCACACGTTCAGCCGATCGGCATCCGGGTGGCGGTGGGCGTCGAGCACCTTGGCGACGACGAAGTGCTCGAGCGCGGTGACCCCGTGGGTCTCCACGCGCTCCACCTCGGTGCCGGTCATCGCCAGCCGGTCGGCCAGCTCGAACGTCGAGAGTGCAGGGGCGCAGTACTCGTGCAGCCATTCGATCGGCGCCCGCATCTAGAACTGCTCCAAAAAGCGGATGTCGTTGTCGTAGAACAGGCGCAGGTCCGGGACGCCGTGCTTGAGCATCGCGATCCGCTCGATCCCCATCCCGAAGGCGAACCCCTGGACCTTCTCGGAGTCATAGCCGTGGTCGGCGACGTAGGCGAACACGTTGGGATCGACCATTCCCGAGCCGAGGATCTCGATCCACGCCGTCCCCTTGCACAGCGGGCAGCGCTGGCCATCGGCGGTGATCCCCTGCGTGCAGTTGAAGCACGAGACGTCGACCTCGACGCTCGGCTCGGTGAACGGGAAGAAGTGCGGGCGCAGGCGGACCTCGCGCTCGGGGCCGAAGATCGCGCGCGCGAACGTCAACAGCGTGCCCTTGAGGTCGGCGAGGGTGACGTCCTCGTCAACGGCCAGCCCCTCGATCTGATGAAACTGCGGGGTGTGGGTGGCGTCGGAGTCGGGCCGGTAGACGCGGCCGGGAACGATGATGTAGATCGGCGGCGGCTGGCTCTCCATCGCGTGGATCTGCGTCGGCGAGGTGTGCACGCGCAGCAGCCGGGCGCGCGGATCGAAGATGTCGACCGCGTCCATGCCGTCATCGATGTAGAAGGTGTCGGTCTCCAGCCGCGACGGGTGGGTGGAGGCATGGTTCAGCGCGTCGAAGTTGTAGTAGACCGTCTCGATCTCGGGCCCCTCGGCGACGTTGAAGCCGAGCCCGACGAACACGTCCTCGATCTCGCGCCGCGTGCGGGTCATCAGGTGCAGGCGGCCGATCGCCGGCAGCGGATCGGCGGGGAGCGTGACGTCGATGCGATCCTGCCTCAGGCGTTCGTCGAGCTCGGCGGCGGCCAGCTCTCCGGCCTTGTGCTCCAGCGCGGCCTCGAGCCGCTGCCGCGCCTGGTTGGCCGCCTTGCCGGTCGCCGCGCGCTCCTCGGCGCGGGAGCTGGGCGACGCCGCGCAGCAGGTTGGGCAGCTCGGCCTTGCGACCCAGGTACCGGATGCGGACGTCCTCGAGCGCCTGGGTCGTTGCCGGCCTGGCCGATCGCCGAGGTCGCCTCGCGCTCGATGTTGGCGATCTGCTCGGTCATTCGCGGGCCATCCTAGTTACCTCGTAGAGCGCGACCGTGGCCGCCATCGCGGCGTTGAGGGAGTGGTTCGCGATCGGGATCTGGGCGACGTGGTCGGCGGCGGCGACGAGGTCATCGGGGAGCCCGTCGCGCTCAGAGCCGACCATCAGCGTGACGCCCTCCTCGAGCTCGAGGCTGGCCAGCGCGGGACCGCGACCGGCGACGAGAGCGACGGTCGCCCCGGGCAGCGGATCGGCGCTGCTCACCTGGACGAGCGGGACGGTGAACACGGCGCCCATGCTCGCCCGGACCGCCTTGGGTGCGAAGGGGTCGGCGGTGCCCGGGCCGAAGGCGACGCTGCCCGGCGCCGAACGCCTCCGCGGCAGCGCAGGATCGTGCCCACGTTGCCCGGGTCGCCGACGCCCTCCAGGTAGACGCACAGCGGCCCCTGCGCCCGGCGCCGGAAGCGCTGCTCGTAGACGCCCAGCGTCCGGGTGCCCGACCCCAGCTCGGAGACGTCGGCGAGCAGCTCCGGCTCGACCTCGATTCCCGGCAGGCCGCTGCCGGTCGACGCAGAGCCGCTCGACGGGCTTCCAGCCGGCCGCGTCGGCGGCGGCCAGCAGGTCCTCCCCCTCGGCGACGAAGCGGCCCGCGTGGGAACGGGCCCGCCGCCGCTGGTTGAGCTTGCGGATCTCCTTGAGCTTGGCGTTGTCGGGGCTGGTGATGGTCACGGGGTGATGAAATGAAAAAGGGCGCCGTTCCTGTCAGGAAGCGGCGCCCGGGTGGCGGTGCTGGTGTTTCGGCTGGGTCGTCGCTCAGCCGGCAGCCAGCGCCTCGCGGGCGCGCTCGGCGAAACGTCGGAAGGTGTCGGCGTCGTGCACGGCCATGTCGGCCAGGATCTTGCGGTCGAGCTCGACCTCGGCGACCTGGAGTCCGTGCATGAACTGCGAGTAGGACATGCCGTTCTGTCGCGCGGCGGCGTTGATGCGCGTGATCCACAGGCGGCGGAAATCACGCTTGCGGTTGCGGCGATCGCGATACCGGTACTGATCGGCCTTGAGCACCGCCTCCTTGGCGGTCCGGTAATGCCGGCTGGCATCGCCCCGGTAGCCCTTGGCCATCTTCAGCGTCGCGCGGCGCTTCTTGCGGGCGTGGACGGAGCGCTTGACGCGGGTCATGTGCGCTTGGCCCCCAGCAGCGACTTGACGTGCTTCACGTCGGCCTTGGCGATGACCGCCGGCTGACCGTGGTGGCGCTTGCGCTTGGGCGACTTCTTCTCGAGGATGTGGCTCGTGAAGGAGTGACGGCCCCGGACCTTGCCGGTGGCCGTGATCTTGAAGCGCTTCTTGGCGCCCGAATGGGTCTTCATCTTCGGCATCGCGAGGCCAGAGTAAAGCAGAGACCCGTTTCTGCCATCCGATCGCGCGGTGCTCAGCGCCGCACCGTGAAACTCGCCGAGCCGAATGTCGGCTCGGCGAGGGTGATCGTCCGGCTGCGGTCCTGTGTGGCCTCCCCACCCTCGCCGTCCAGGTGCCCGGGCAGCGGCTCTGCCCAGGTGACGGAGGCAGCGGGAGGGAGATCCGCGTGCCTCGGATCTCCAAACGGCGGGCGGTGGCGCGCCGGGGTCGCCGGCGTCGTGGACGTCACGCCGACAGCTGAGGTCCGGTGACCGTCAGGCCGGCGCGTCGCTGGGGGTCGGCGCCGCCTCGTCGGCCGCGCCGTTCTGATGCCCGTTGGTGTCGCTGGTCCCCTCGGTGCTGCCGTCCTCGGGACCTGCGGAAGCACTGTCCGGGCCGGCCTGCGCGGCGCCGTCCTCGGCGGCGGCGGGAGCGCTGCTGCTCGCGGCAGCGGCCTCGGCATTGTCGGCCGCGGGAGCGTTCCCGTCCTTCTCGGCCTCGTCCGCGAGGACGGACTTGGACGGCGCCAGCATCATCGTCATGTTGCGCCCGTCCTGCAGTGGGGTCTGTTCGACGATCGCGACGTCGGCGAGCTCGGTGGCCAGCCTGTCGAGCAGTGCCGTGCCGCGCTCAGGGTGGGTCACCTCGCGTCCGCGGAACATGATCGTCACCTTGACGCGGTCCTTGCCCTTCAAGAAGCGCCGGACATGGCCCTTCTTGGTGTCGTAGTCGTTCTGGGCGATCTTCGGGCGGAACTTGATCTCGCGGATCGTGATCTGCTGCTGATGCTTGCGGGCGGCCTTCTGCTTCTGGGCCTGCTCGTACTTGTACTTGGAGTAGTCGAGCACCCGGCACACCGGCGGGCGGGCATCGGGCGCCACCTCGACGAGGTCGAGATCGCGCTCCTGCGCGTAGACGAGAGCCTCGGATGTCTTGACGACCCCGATCTGCTTGCCGTCCTCTCCGACGAGCCGAACTTCGGGCACGCGGATGCGTTCGTTGGTCCGAGTCAGGTCCCGCTCGGGCGGGCGCCGGTCAAATCTGCGAGGGACCGGCACTAGATGGTTGACGCGGCGTGGTTCAAGCGGGCCGGCGTCGTACGTGATGTCGTGAGTTCAACGCAATTGAGTATAGCGGCGAGATCACGGCGTGGAGCGCGTTCTCGACTCCTCGGCGAGGCGCTGGGCGAACTCCTGCACCGGTACCGCGCCGGCGTCCCCCCCGCGGTGCTCGCGGACCGAGACCTCGTCGCGCTCGGCCTCGCGATCGCCGACGACGAGCATGTAGGGGACCTTGCGCAGCTCGGCGTCGCGGATCTTGCGTCCCACCGACTCGGTCCGGTCATCGAGCTCGGCCCGCAGGCCGGCATCGGTCAGGCGTGCGCGCACCGCCTGCCCGTACTGCTGGTGGCGGTCGGCGATCGGCAGCACGATCGCCTGGACCGGCGTCAGCCACACCGGCAGCTCCCCACCGAAATGCTCGAGCAGGATCCCGATGAAGCGCTCGTAGGAGCCCATCAGCGCGCGGTGGATCATCACCGGCTGGTGCTCGGCATTGTCGGCGCCGGTGTAGGTCAGGGCGAAGCGCGAAGGGAAGTTGTAGTCCAGCTGACACGTGCCCAGCTGCCAGGAACGGCCCAGCGAGTCGGTCATGTGCATGTCGATCTTGGGGCCGTAGAACGCGCCGTCGCCCTCGTTGAGCTCGTAGTCCAGTCCGTGGCTATCCAGTGCCGCCGTGAGCGCCGCCTCGCTGTGATCCCACAGTTCATCGGAGCCGATCCGGTTCTCGGGGCGCGTCGAGAGCTCCAGGCGGACGTCGAGGCCGAACACGGCATAGGTGGCAAACGCGAACTCGAGAACGCCCGCGACCTCCTCCTGGATCTGGTCCTCGGTGCAGAAGATGTGCCCGTCGTCCTGGGCGAAGTGGCGAACCCGCAGCAGGCCGTGCAGCGTGCCGCTGGGCTCGTTGCGATGCAGCAACCCGGGCTCGGAGTAGCGCACCGGCAGGTCCCGATAGGAGTGCGGGCGCATCGAGTACAGCTGGCAGTGACCGGGGCAGTTCATCGGCTTGAGCGCCATCGCGCGGCTCTCGGACTCGGTGGTGAACATGTGCTCCCGGTACTTCTCCCAGTGACCGGAGATCTCCCACAGCGAGCGGTCGAACAGCTGAGGCGTCTTGACCTCGGTGTAGCCGCGCGGGCGGCCCATCTCGCGGCTGAGCGCGACGAGCGAGTTGAACACCTCGGTGCCGGCCGGATACCAGAAGGCCGAGCCAGGCGCGGTCTCCGAGAAGCCGAACAGGCCGAGCTGCGGGCCGAGCCGCCGGTGGTCGTTGGCCCGCGCGCGCTCGAGCAGCTCCTCGAACGCCGCCAGGTCCTTGGCCGAGAAGAACGCCGTTCCATACACGCGCGTGAGCATCTGGCGCTCGGCATCGCCGCGCCAGTAAGAGCCGGCCACCGACTGCAGCTTGAACGCCTTGATGCGCTTCGTGCTCGGGGCGTGCGGTCCGCGGCAGAGGTCGGTGAAGGGACCGTTGGTGTACAGGGAGACGGTGTCCACGCCTTCGTCGCGTGATGAGGTCCTCGATCAGCTCGACCTTGTAGGGCTGATCCTCGGCCCGAAAGCGCTCGAGCGCAGCCACGACCGGGACGTCCTCGCGCACGAACGGCTCGTCGGCGTCGACGTGGCGCTGCATCGCCGCCTCGATCGCGGCGAAGTCCGAGTCGTTGACGGTCACGCCCTTTGGGAACTCGAAGTCGTAGTAGAAGCCGTTGTCGATCGCCGGCCCGATCGAGATCTTCACGCCCGGGTACAGCTCCAGCATGGCGGCGGCGAGCACGTGCGCGGCGTCGTGGCGAATCAGCGCCAGGGCATCGTCGCCGCTGCGCTCGGTGAGGATCTCCAGGCGGGGGTGGTGGCCGTTGGCCGGCCGGCAGCGGGCGCGAGAGGTCGCGCAGCTCGCCGTCGACCCGGATCGCCAGCGCCGCGCGGGCCAGGCCGGCCCCGATCGCCGCCGCCGCGTCGGCGCCGGTGGCGCCGTCGTCGAGGCTGAGCGTCGTGCCGTCGGGAAGCTCGTAGTCCATGGCGACGATCCTAGGCGTCGCGCTCGGCGCGCGCCTACCGCGGCCGTGTGCGTCTTCCTGGGCTGCGCGACCGTGAAGCGGAAGCGCGCCGAGGACGCGCGGCGCGACCACATACAGCGGGCACACGATCGCCTGCCGCACCGGCCCCGGCGGGCAGATGGTCGTCCGGCGCTCGACCAGCATGCCGGTGAACCTGCCCGTGCACCAGTGACCGTTCAGATGCGAGGGATTGAGCGCGACCTTGAACGCCGTGCCGGCGGGCGCCGAGCGCAGCGGGAGATCGGCCTCGCCGATGCAGCCCTGGTGGCCCGGGCCGCGGACCGACACCGAGTCCGCGACGTCAGCGCTCGCCGGTGGTGCCGGTGGCGTCGGGAATCGAGAAGCGCAGCACGAAGTCGGTGTGGATCCCGCCCTTGCCCGGACTGACCCGGATCGGACCCGCCCGCCCTTGCCCGCACCCAGCGCGGCCGGCGCGGACGCCGCCAGTCCCAGCGACAGGAGGATCATGCCCCACAGCGGGCGCCTCATGGGCGGGCAGTCTAGCCATGACGGCGAGCGCCGGTCACGCTACATTTACGCTTCCCGGACGATTAGCTCAGCTGGGAGAGCGCCGCCTCGACAAGGCGGAGGTCGCTGGTTCGAGCCCAGCATCGTCCACTGCTCCAACGGGCCGGTGCTCAACGGCTGCCGGCGGCCTGTTGCAGCTGGGGCTGGACTTCGGTGACGAACAGCTCCAGCGTCCGCCGAGACTCGTCGATCGTCATGTCCCCGGCGGGGAACATCAGACAGACGTAGTCGGCCATGCCGTCCTCGAGCAGCATCGCCATGCGTTCGGCGATCCGCTCGGGCGTGCCGGCACCGAACTCGATGGCGACGTCCATGTTGGCGATGATCGCCCGGAGCGCTCCCTGGGCCGCCTCGCACTCGTCCGGCGGGAGCACGAGATGGTCGAAACGGTGACTGGCGCGGGTGCGGCGAATCAGCCCCTCCATCCCGCGCTCGGCGATCGCCCGGGCCTCGGCGTCGGTGGGCGCGATCGCGAGCAGCATGCTGTAGCCCACCCTCGGCTCGTCGCCTGGCCCATCCATGCGGATGCCGTCGCCCTTGTGGTCATTCCAGGCGGCGAGGTACTGCTCGTAGGCGGCCTCTTCGATCTTGCCCGGCCACATCAGGCTCATGCCGTGCTGGCCGGCGGTCTGCGGGCTGCCCGGGTACCAGAACGGGATCCGCTCCTGAAACGGTTTGGTCGACAGCGGCATCGGCGGGAAGTCATAGAACCGGCTTCCCTCGCTGGAGATCTCACCGCGTGACAGCGCCCGCTCGATGATCCCCAGGACGTCGGCGAACCGCTCGCGCGAACCGTGCCACTCGTCGCCGAACCAGTAGTGCTCGATCGGAACCGCCCCGCGTCCCACCCCGAACTCCAGCCGCCCCTCGGTCAGCTGGTCGAGAACGCACATGTCCTCGATGATCCGGACCGGGTTGTGCATCGGCAGCAGCTTCACCATCGGCCCGAGCCGGATCTGCTCGGTGATCTGGGAGGCGGCGGCGATGAACAGCTCCTGGCTGGGTGCCATGCAGAGCTCGCCCCCGTGGTGCTCGGCGAGGTGATACCCGGCGAAGCCCGCCTCGTCAGCGGTCTTGATGAGCGCGAGCCGGTCCTTGAACAGCTGGCTCGTCGGAGTTCCCGGGATGTCCTCGATGTGATCGAAGATCGCGAACTTCGGTGTCGTCACGGTGAGGCCCCTGTGTCCGGGTGCAGAAGCCTGGGTTATATACCGACCCGCGGTGTCCCGGCGGCGCCCCGTGACGGCGCGATGCTTGGCGGCGCGGCGCTGAGCCGCCGGAGAGCAGCCCGACCCGGATTAGGGCCGTTGCCCGGTTGGCGTTACATCAGCCGACGCGGAACCGCGCCATGGCCGCGGTGCCGATCAGTCGCACGTACTGCGGGCACATCTGACCCGGCTTGCAGAACGGCCGCGCGAACTCCTGAACCCGAGCGAGGTACGCGCCGGCGCACCATGTACCGCCGAGCTGCACGCTGGCCGTCGCCCCCTTGACCACGTGCAGGATCGGCGCCGTCCGGGGGCCAACGCAGCCGGCGTGGCGCGGTCCGGCGAGCGTGAGGATGAACGAGATCAGCGACGCTCCGCGGTGTCCCCCGGTGGCGGGCGCGGTGAACGCGAACGTCACGCGGGACGTCGGCGACGGCGTCGGCGGGGTGACCGACAGCCGCTGGGTGGCCGGGCTCGTGGTCGCCGAGCTGGTCGTCGCAGACGTGGTTGCCGAGCCGGAGTGTGTCGCCGGGGTCGAGCCGCCGCCACATGCCGCCAGCACCACGGCGGTCGCAAATGCGGGCAGGGCGGCGCGCGTCATTCAGGGTCAGCTTCCGACGAACGCGCGCAGCTCGCGGCGGGCGTGAGCGGTCACCGGGGCGCCATGGGCGAGCAGCAGCAGCTCGAACTGAAGCTCGAGCAGCGTCCGGTAGGCGTTGAGCAGTCCCTGCTTGGTCTCGGGCGGATTGTCCATCAACGAATCCGGCACGAAGGCGAGACCCTCGTCCCGACCCCAGCGTACGACGCCGTCGGCGACGGCCAGCGACCCGTGGGCGGGAATGTGCAGCGCGGTCTCGTCCGGGCAGATCGCGCCGACCTCGTGGGCGACGATCCCGCCGGGCAGCTCGTCGCCGAACTGAAACGGCGTGACCGACCCCCGCCCCTCGAGCTCATAGACGCCGTTCGCGGCGCAGTGGACCTGGGAGCCGAACGCCTCCTGCAAGCGCCACGCGTCGCGGTCGTGGTGACGGTTGGTCAGGACGACGTGCTCGGGCTCCGCGCCGTCAAACCACGCCAGCCCCTCGGGGGGCAGCAGCGGGTCGAGGACGACACGCTCGGAGAGCAGGTAGTAGGAGCTGACCTCTGAGCCGATGTGCGGATGGCGGGCCGTCCAGTGCCACAGCCCGGGGGCGATCTCTTGCATATCGGAGTGAGCTTAGGGCCCGCGGCCTCAAGCTGTAGGTGACCGTTGATCTGTCAACTAGACTTCATGACATGGACACGGTCACCCCATCGACGCTGGAGGGCGCAGCACTCGAGGCATGGCGCAGCTACCTGCAGAGCCATGCATCGATCGTCAGGGTGCTCGACGCCGAACTGGTCGCCGAGCACGGGATGACGACGCGCGACTACGAGGTGCTTCTGTACCTGGCCCAGGCCGACGGCCAGCAACTGGCGATGTCGGCCCTGGCCGAGCGCACGATGCTCACCCGCTCGGGCATCACGCGGCTGGTCGACGGGCTCGTCCAGGCCGGGTGGATCAAGCGGGTCGCCTGCCCCAACGATGCCCGGGTCTCCTATGCGCAGCTCACCGATGGTGGCTACGCGAAGCTCCGCGAGGCCGGCTGCTCGCACGTGACGAGCATTCACCGCCTGTTCCTCGAGCACTTCACCCCCCAGGAGATCGATCAGCTCGCCTCCCTGCTGCGCCGGCTGCCCGGCGCGGCCACCGAAGGCTCCTGCACCGTCGAATAGCCGGGCCGTCGTTGCAGCCTCCGGGCTGCGCGCGGGTGTCGCGATGGTCGTTGACCCCTCAATACTTGACGGCGCAACCAAAATTGCTAGAATGGTCGTCGAGCAACCATCTCGTGAGGGAGCCGTTCATGTCAGTGACCAGCCTTACCGCCGAGCGCATCCCCGCCGGCGGTGGACGGGCTCGTCGCCCACCACCGCCAGCTCGTGACGGCGTAGTCTCGAGTCCTGGTTCGATGAGCGCCACCACCCCCTCGATCGCCGCCGACACCACCGTCGGCACGGTTGCGCTGACCGTGTCTGACCTGGAACGCTCGCGCGCCTTCTACGAGACCGTGCTCGGGCTCGTGGCGCACGATGTGGACGGCGGCCTCGCGCTCGGCGTCGCCGACGAGCCGGCGCTGGTGAGGCTGCACGGCGACGACGACGCGCCGGCGCTCAACCCCCGCGCCACCGGCCTGTTTCACCTCGCGGTGCTGGTGCCGTCGCGACGGGAGCTTGCCTACGCGCTGGCGCGGCTGGCCCGGTCGGGCTGGCCCCTCAGCGGGGCCTCTGACCACCTGGTCTCCGAGGCGCTCTATCTCAACGACCCCGATGGCAACGGGATCGAGATCTACCGCGACCGCGACCGCAGCGAGTGGCGAACCGACGAGAACGGGCAGCTGGCGATGGCCACGTTGCGACTGGACCTGGAGTCTCTCGCCGGCGAGCTGGATGATGCCCCGCCGCTGCCCGACCGGATGCCCGCCGGCACGCGCATGGGGCATGTCCATCTCCAGGTCTCCGAGATCGCCGCGGCGGAGCACTTCTATCGCGGTGTGCTCGGCTTCGACGTCACCGTGCGCGGCTATCCGGGCGCGCTGTTCGTCTCGGCCGGCGGCTATCACCACCACATCGGCCTGAACACATGGAACAGCGCCGGCTCCGCGCCACCGGCCCCGGGTGCGGTGGGCCTGCGCTCGTTCGACGTGCGCCTGCCCGACCGCGACGAGCTCGAGCGCGTGCTCGCCCGGGTCAGCGCCGCCGGCGTGGCCGCCGACACACGTGGCGACACGACGGTCGTCCGCGACCCGTCCGGTAACGCCGTGCTGCTGCGCTCCGCCTGACCGCCGCCAGTACCGCCGTACTACCCTTGGGGCCGCGGCGACGTGGCGGAGTGGCTACGCAGCGGCCTGCAAAGCCGTCTACACCGGTTCGATTCCGGTCGTCGCCTTCAAAGTACCTGCCACCGTCTCCCGAAGCACGCCGGCGCTGGCGCTCATGTGGCCGATCTTGGACAGATATTGTCCAGGATCCGCCCCCACCCTCTGGAGGACCGAGCGGATCCCGCGCTCGAAGGTTCCTCAGCGATCGCCGGCCAGCTCCAGGTGGCCGTCGCCGCGTCGGCGGACCCGCTCGCCGGTGCAAAACGCCCGCCCGGAGGCAAACGGATCCGCGAAGAAGCGCCCGCCACCGCCGTCGCCGTCGCCGTCGCCGTCGCCGTCGACGCCGGCATATCCGCCAGCGACGCCCTCACCGGCGATCAGCAGCTCTCCGGGAACGCCCAGCGGCACCGGCCGGCGGTGCGCGTCGACGACATAGGTGCGGGTGTTGGCGAGCGGGCGCCCGATCGTCACCGGCCGTCCGTCCTCGACCCGACCGACGGTGGCAAAGCCTGACGTCTCGGCCGCCGCATAGCCGTTCCACAGCACCCGGCAGCGCTCGAGGATCCGTCCGGCCAGCTCCCCGGAGAGAGGCCCGCCCTGCCCCCCGCCGCTCAACGCTCGCAGGCCGCGGATCGAGCGCAGGCCGCTGTCGATGAGCGCGTGCCACTCGGCGGGCGACGCCTGAAGGAAGGTGACTCCCTCGGCGCGGATCAGCCGGCGCAGCCGGGCCCCGTCGCGGGCGGCGTCCTCGGGGGCCAGGACGAGCCGCGCTCCGGCGATGAGCCCCGTCCACAGTGCCGAAACGGGGTCGCGGGCCAGCGTTCCGGGCAGCACCAGGATCGCGTCGCCGGGGGTGATCCCCAGCTCGGCGGCAAGCGCCGTCGCCGCGTTGACCGCGGCGGCATGAGTGATCTCCACGCTCTGCCCCCCCGTCGCGATCAGCCGCAGGGGCGCCCCCAGCTTCAACGCACCCAGGGCGTCAACGATCAGCTGCGCGGACGGCCGTCCACCGGCGGCCGTGGGGCCCGCCGTCGGCTCGGGCGAGCGGTCGAGCTCGGCATACGAGATCTCGCGCGCTCCGTCGGAGACCGCGATCGCCTGTGGCTGGCGCCGGGCGCGCTCGGAGACGAGTTCGTGGATGGGCGCGCGATGGAGCTCGGTCCGGGTGGCATTCCAGACGGCGAGCTGCCGCTGCTCCTCATCGGGGGCGCGCACCGACAGGCGGCCGATGCGGGCGGCGGGGTCGGCGGCCGCCGCCTCGACGAGCACCAGCCAGTGATCGAGGAGCCGGGCGGCGGTGGGGCGCTCGAACAGTTGCCGGTCATAGATCAGCTGCCCGGTCAGCTCACCGTTCGATCGCTCGTCGAGCTGGAGCTCCAGGTCGAGCTTGGCGGCGCCGACAGCATCGGCCAGCCGGTTGTCGATCTGATGCAGCGACCACGTCGGATCGGGTGTCACGGTCGCCGGCTCGAGGACGAGCATCGTCTGGTAGATGGGGTTGGCGCCCTGCGCGTCCGGGTGCAGGTCGCGCACCAGGCGCTCAAACGGGATCACGTTGTCGAGACCGTCGAGGAGATCGTTGCGAGCTCGCACGACCAGGTCATGGAAGGTGGGGTCCCCGCTGAGGTCCAGCCGGACGGCCAGGGGCGTCAACGCGCAGCCCACGAGCGACTGGAACTCCGGGCGGTGACGCATGTCGGCGGCGACCGCGAAGACGACGTCCTCCTGGCCGGCGTGGGTGGCCAGCAGGAGCCCCCACGCTGCCGCCAGCACCTGAAAGAGCGTCCCGCCGACCTCCTGACCGACGCGGCGCAGACGCTGCACGGTCTCCGCGGGAACGGACAGCCCCAGAGCGCCGCCGCGGGCTTCGGGCTCGGGCGGGCGCGGGTGGTCGAAAGCCAGCGTGAGCGCCGGTGCCGACTGCAGCCGGCGGCGCCAGTACTCCCGGCGTCGCTCGAGGCGCGGCTGATCAACCCACTCCTGCTCCCAGCGGGCGAAGTCCACATATCGCGCGGGCTCGTCCGTGAGCGGATCGCCACCGCCCATCCGAAACGCCTCATAGAGGGCCGCCAGCTCCGGCAGCACGACGCGCGTCAGGCTGACGCCGTCGAAGATCAGATGGTGCATCGCGAGGTAGAGCCGGTGATGGTCGCCGGGGAACCGGATGAGCCGCGGACGCAGCAGCGGCCCGTGGCGGACGTCATAGGGAACACGGGCCGTCTCGGCGACCACCTCGGCGGCACGACGCTCGGCCTGCTCGTGGCTCAGCTCGCCGAGGTCAAGGACCGGCAGCTCGAAGGCCGGGGCCGGGCCGACGACCTGAACCGGCTCGCCGTTGACGGTGTCGAACGTCGTGCGCCAGGCTTCGTGCCGGCCGATGATCGCGTTGAACGCGCGCTGCAGGGCGTCGACGTCAAGCGGGCCGTCCTTGCGAATCGAGATCGCCTCGTTGTAGGTGAGCGCGGTCGGCGCCAGCACGGCGCGGTACCAGAGCGCTTCCTGGGCGACCGACAGCGGCGCAACCGTGCCGCTGATTGCGGGGGCAGCCGCGCTGCCCGTCGCGGTCACCTCGCGATCACGCGCAGGCTGGTCAGGCCCCGCAACCCGAGATTGGGTCGCCATTGGATCTCCTCGTCGGGTGCTATTGAGAGCTCGCTGAAGCGAGACAGCAGCGCTTCGAACGCCAGGGCCCCCTCGATCCGCGCCAGCGGCGCGCCGAAGCAGAAGTGCCCGGCCCAGCCGAAGGCGACGTGGCGGTTGTCGGCGCGGGCGAGGTCGATCGTGTCGGGGTCCGGAAACCGCTCCGGGTCGCGGTTGGCCGCGCCCATGACGGCGATCACCGCGGCACCTTCGGGGATCGCGGAGCCGCCGAGGACGGCGTCGGCGGGCGCGAGCCGCGCGGTGTGCTGGCTCGGGCTCTCGTAACGTAGGAGCTCCTCGACGGCACTGGGCATCAGCTCAGGATTCGAGCGCAGGCGCTCGAGCTCCTCGGGCCGTCGGAGGAGGGTCAGAAGCCCGTTGCCGATCAGGTTGGTGGTCGTCTCCTGACCGCCGACCATGGTCACGATCACGTTGGCCACGATCTCCTCGTCGGTCAGCCGGTCGCCGTCGACCTCGGCCGTGACCAGGGCGTTGATCAGCCCCTCGGTGGGGCGGGTCGCCTCCGCGGTCACCGCGGCGCTGAAGTAGGCGACCATCTCCTCGACGCTCTTGAGCACCTTGGCCGCTCGCCCTGGGTTGTGCTGAAAGTTGCCGAGCATCTCGGCGAAGTCCTGCGACCACGACTTGAGCATCTCGTGATCGGCCGTCGGCACCCCGAGCATCTCCGCGGTGACGATCGCCGGCAGCGGGTTGGCCAGGCGGGACATCACGTCGAACTCGCCGTCGGCGGGGAGGCCGTCGATCAGGTCCGCGGTGATCTGGCGGATGTGGTCGCGCAGCCGGGCGACCCGCCTCGGGGTAAATGCGGCGGAGGCCAACCGGCGGACGCGGCCATGTTCAGGCTGGTCGAGGAACAGCATCTGCTTGATCATCACGGCGGCGATCGGCCCGATCTCCCCCATGCCGAGCTCGTCCAGGCGCTCGGGCGCCGGCGTGCGGGCGGCGCGGAAGCGATGCAGCACCGTGACGACGTCGGCGTAGCGGGTGACCACCCAGGCATGCAGATACGGATCCCAGTGCACCGGGTCCTGCTCCCGCAGCTGGCGATACAGCGGGTATGGGTTGGCGAGGACCTCGGGGTCCAGGAGGTGGTACAGGCTCAGTGGTGGGGAGCCTTCGGTGGCCGGCACGCCGCTCACCGAGCTCATCCCGCGATCAGATCGGCCGCCGGATCCTGGGCCCGCTGGCGTTTCACCTCTTCGGCGATCTCGGCCGGCGTCGGATGGTCGAAGAGGTAGCGGAGGCTGATCTCCACGCCAAGCAGATCCTCGAGCCGGACGATCAGCTGGGCACCGAGCATCGAGTGGCCGCCGAGCAGGAAGAAGTTCTCGTCTGTGCCGACCTCCTCCACCGACAGCAACTCGGCGACCACCGACGCGACGATGTGCTCGATCGATGTCTCGGGCCGGCGGGCGGCCGTGGCGGCCGGCGGGCGGTCCTCCGCGACCGCGGCGTGCAGCGCGTCGCGATCGAGCTTGCCGTGGGGCGTCAACGGCAGCTCGGACAGCCAGACATACCGGGTCGGAACCATGTACTCGGGCAGCCGTACGCTCACGAACGCAGTGAGCTCAGCGTCGTCCGGCCGATTGCCGTCGCCGGGCACGGTGTAGGCGACCAGCTGCAGGTCAGCCCCGGGAGCGCCGACGCCGATCACCGCACTCGAGTCGATCGCCGGGTGGGCGTCCAGTGCGGCCACGATCTCCGCGGGCTCGATCCGGAAGCCGCGCAGGCTCAGCTGATCGTCGGCACGGCCCAGGAAGTCGAACCCACCGTCGGGCCGGAGGGCAACGCGATCGCCGGTCCGGTACCACCGTCCGCGGGCGTCCTGAAGGAAGCGCTCGGCGGTCAGATCGTCCCGGTGCAGGTAGCCGCGCGCGAGCACCACCCCGCCGATCAACAGCTCGCCGGGCTCACCCGGCGTCACCGGTCTGAGGGCGTCGTCGACAACCTCGGCCAGCACGCCGTCGATTGGGCGCCCGATCGATGGCGCCCCGGTGCCGTCGGGGGCGACGGTGCCCGAGGTCGCGACCACCGCGGTCTCGCACAGCCCGTAGTTGTTGACCACCTCGAAGCCGAGATCTGGCGCGGGGCGCCGGGTCAGGGCGTCGCCGCCCGTCAGCAGGTAACGCAGCGGGGCGTCGTGCGGCCACGGCACGGCGATCAGGCCCTCGGCCACGGCCGTCGGCACGAAGCTGACCGTGATGCCCTCGTCGATCATCCAGTCGCGCACGCCCAGCGGATCGCGCCGCAGCTCCTCGGGTACGACGTGGAGCGTGGCTCCGGCGGCCAGGGCCGGCCACACCTCCCACACCGCAGCATCGAATCCGGGGCTGGCGATCTGGGTGCAGTGGTCGGCATCGGTCAGCCCGAACGCCGCACGGTGCCAGGCGATGAGGTTGGCCAGGGCGCCGTGCTCGACCATCACTCCCTTGGGATGTCCGGTCGAGCCCGACGTATAGACGACGTAGGCAAGGTCCGGGCCGCGCGGCGAGGCAGGCAGTAGGTCGTCGTCGACGACCGTCACATCGCCGGGCAGCTCGCCACCGGCGTCGAGCATGACCGTCGCTCGGTCGCCAAGCATCCGACCGGCGTTGCGCCGGTCGGTCACGACCGCGGCGACGTCGGCGTCGTCGAGCATCCAGCGCAGGCGCTCGTCCGGATACGCCGGATCGGTGGCCACGTAGGCGGCGCCCGCCCGGAAGGCCGCCAGCGCCCCGACGACCAGCGAGGCCGAGCGTTCCACGCACTGCCCGACCAGATCGCCCGGCCTCACGCCCAGCTGGTGCAGATGCCGCGCCAGTCGCTCGGCGCGCTGCCAGAGCTCGAGGTAGGTGAGCGTGCCGTCATGCGCGCGAACTGCGACGCTGCTGGGTGCTTCGAGCACCGCCCCGTCTACCAACTCAACCGCCGTCGGATACTCCATCGGGCCTCCCGTGTCCTGATCGCCGTTCGTGGCGGCACTTCCCCAGACGAAGCTTACTCATTACTGTGCAGAGCGTGGGATAGCGCCTCATCTCGCTTATATGGACCTGACGGGGTCCACCCACGCGCCTCGGCGCCGGCGACGGCGGCCGCGAAACCAGGGCCGGCGGCCAGCGAATGCACCGACCAGCCAGCCCATGTGACCGGCCGATCGTCACCCGTCCACACCTCGACCGTGGCGAGCGACACCGACAGCCCCTCCCCCGTGGCCTTGAGGTAGGCCTCCTTGCGCGTCCAGCAGGCGAACAGGGCATTCCGCCGCTGTTCGGCGGGATGGCGGGCGAGCGCCCGCTGTTCGATCTCGGTGAGAAATCGCGCCGCGAAGCGGTCGACGTCGGTTGCCGGATCGACCGCCTCCAGGTCCACCCCCACCTCAATCCGCCGGCTGAGGGCCACGAGCGTCAAGTCCCGGCTACGCGAGGCGCTGAAGCGCAGCCCGACGTCCGCGGAGCCCGCGACCCGTGGCTTGCCCCGCCCGTCGACGACGATCGGCACCTCGCGCGGATCGCATCCCAGCTCGCGGGCAAGCAGCCTCCGGCGCCACGCCCGGGCTGCCAGGAGGCGCCGGCGATCGAGCGGGTCGGTGCGCTGCTCGGCATCGCGGCGGTCGGTCGCCGCCAGACACGCGACGAGTTCCAGCCACGCCGGCTCGGACAGGTCGAGCGGGCAGGACCACACCACGACGGGAACATCCATGAGGCTCGGAGGGACGGGCGTGGCGAGCAGCGTATCGCCGGCAAGCCGCCTGCGCGGAAGCCCTGGTGCGGGCTGGGCCAGGGCTATACTGCGCCGACCGCGCGGCTGTAGCTCAGTTGGCTAGAGCGTCTGCTTGCCATGCAGAAGGTCGAGGGTTCGAGTCCCTTCAGCCGCTTCGCACAAAAGCCCCGCTCATGGCGGGGTTTTCTTTTTTGGCAGGGTCGCAGATTGGACGATCTCGGGTCGGCGCTACCATCCGGCGCTACCAAAGCGCGCTCAGCCCCAGAAGATCCCGGTCGGGTCCTCGTCGATCTCGTTGAGCAGGACGGTGACGTCGGCGGTCGGGGTCGCCTCGGTGTAGGGATGCCATCTGCCGTTGCGGTCGCGCGAGTACAGGGTCCAGCTCTTGTTTCGCACGACGTAGCGCAGCCGTGCCACGGCACTGCTCGTCCAGTCCGAGCCGACGCCCTGCCGCCACGGCCGGCGGCGCTCGACGATGGTGACTGCGTTGCCCTCGAGCTCGGCCTCGATGCGGACGTCCTCACGCGCGTGCGGCGGGACTCGTTGCTCGCAGTAGGCGCGGATCGCCGCGACGTCGAGTGCGGGTGGGCCGGCCACCGCACGAGGGAACCAGATCGGCTGCGTTGGCTTGTTCGTGGCGGGTCGCCTAGGTCGACGGGTTGGTACCGAGCGGGCCGATCGCCCGCTCCCCGCACCGGGCGCCTTCCGGCGGTTCGCCGCTGCCCGCCGAGTCATCCGGGAAACTCGGCCGAGCTGAGCGGGATCGTGAGACGTCGCTGGCGATCCAGACCGGCAATGAAGGGGGCCTGTGCTGGAACGTCGTTGAGGCCCGCACGGCGGAGACCGCTTCGCTCCCGCTCTCGATCTCGCTGGCGCTCGATGAAGTTGACGCGACGAAGGTGCGCGCCGGCCAGAGTCGGCGACTGCCGCATCTAGCCGTGGCTGTCGGACAAAGCCGTTTCGCCGGGACGGGCGCCGGTGGTGGTGGGGGCGTAATCGCCGGTGGTTGCGGCGAATGCCGTGGCTTGGAGGCCTTTCAGGCTCCGTGGGGGGCGATCTGGTGGTTGTGGAGCTTCAGGAGGTTGTGGGTCGCGGCGGCTAACCGCCATTCTGAGCGCACGGCGGCGCGGCCTCGTCGCTGGAAGCGGTCGATCTTGCGGTTGAACTTGATCTGAGCAAACACCGGCTCGATCGTCGGGCTGCGTCTTCGATAGAGCCCGCCGCCGAGCTCGCCAGCGAGCAGGTGACGCATCCAGCTGTAGCGTCCTCCGTGCCAACCCGGACGGGTGCCTTTGCGCTTGGCTGCATCGGGTGGGATCAGCACCTGGATGCCGTCAGCGGCGAGCTGATCCATCTGCTCCTGATGCCAGTAGCCACTATCGGCAAGCGCGACGTCAAGCGGTTCGGTGACACCGGCGTTCTCCAGCTCGGCTCGGGCCGCTGTGACCATCGGTTCCAAATGGCCGAAGTCAGGCGAGTCGCTATTGACCTCAGCGGCGATCACGATCTGTTGCTCGGTCACGACCGCTTGGGCGTTGTAACCCTGCACATACCCCCGGAACGCCTTCACATTGCGGGAGTCGGGATCGGTGAGGTTGATCTTCCCGTCGGGCTCGGGCGCCGGGACATAGGGCTTGGGTGGACCACCGAACCGCCGGCCGTCCTTCATCACCCCCCGCGCGCGATAGGACTCATAGACCTCATTCGCGGCATGCTCGACCGCCAGCTCCTCGCGCAGGCGCCGCTCTGCTTCCAGCAGCCGCTCAGCGCGCGAGCGCGCGACCAGCGTGGCCTGTCGCCGACGATGCTCATCAAGCTGATGACGCGCCTCACGCAGCCAGCCACGACGGCCCTGGACGCGCCCCACGATCTGCTCCGGGTCAAGCTGCACCACCACCGCATCAGACTTCGTCGCATCATCCGGCCTCTCCGCCGGGCGCTGCTGCTCGAGTTTGCGCTTGGCGTCGCGCAGAGCGGCGCGACGTCCCTCCGCGGTGCGCAGCTGCTCGGGCAGCTCATCACCGCGCGCGTCGCCATACAGCTCGTCCTCTTCGCGATCGATCCGATCGGCCTCGGCCAGAATCTGCGCCGCGATCTGCCGATAGTCACGATTTGCGTGATTCGACGCGTTCGCGTGAACCTTCGTCCCGTCAACCGCGATCACCCCGACCTTCACCATCCCGGCCGCGCGACACAGCCCCAGCACCTCACCGAACAATCCCGCGATCGCCGCCTCATGACGCTTGCGAAAGTCAGCGATCGTCGAATGATCAGGCACCAAATTCGCCATGACCACCCGATAGGCCACGTCCTCCTGACACTCCCGCTCGATCGCGCGCGAAGACCGATTCCCCCGCGCATACGCGTACAACAACAAGCCGACCACCAACGACGGCTCATACGCCGCGCGACCATGCCCGTCGGGGCGATACGCCGCATAGAACGCCGATAGATCCATCTCCGCAACCGCCGCCAGGATCGTCCACGCCAGATGATCCTCCGGTAACCAATCCCGCAAATCCGGCGGCATCAACAACACCTGCTCGCGATCAAACGCAATGAAGTTCTGAGGCATCCCAGAAGTTTCTTAAACCTCCCGGATGGACCCCTTTGTCCGACAGCCACATCGAGAAGCAGCAGCTTCCGCCCTGCACCGCGAGCCCTCACGCTCCGTCGTCAACCCGGCAGTCTGGCGGGACGTCGCCGGGGAGAGTTGCAGCAGTCACGGCGCCTGCATTCCGCAGAGGCGAGGGTCGGGCGACCAGACGCGGACTTCCGTCGCGTCAATCCCATCGAGCGCCAGCGAGATCACCGCGAGAGCGAAGCGGTCTCCTCCGTGCGGACCGCCGCGGCGGCCGGGCGTTACCGGCGCCTGTCGTTGCCGTCGTTGACCGGGCCTGGGCCCCAGGCCGGCTGGAACAGCACGGCCGTCTCTTGCCTGTCGCGGCGATCCTGGGCAACCCGACCAGTCGGCCGTCCCAGCTTCTCCAGCACTGACGCTTCCCGCCCCAAGCGCCCCGCTCAACAGCACAGCCCACGTCGCCACCCGCACAACGATCTCCCGGCCAACCCTCGACTGCCTTCGCCGTCTGACCGTTCTCACGGCCACCCCTCTCCCCCATTCCAACAGCAACATCAGCGGTCACCCGCTCCCACGTTTCCGCCCCGCCGCCACGCCCTGAAACCACCTCTACCAGTGTGCTCGACTACCCGACCTCCTTCCTCTTCTCATCAACCATGTGGAGGGCGGGTAGTCGAGCACACTGGTGCACCGAATCCCCCGTGGCGGCGGGGCGGAGCCGGTCTCAGCTACAGCAACCGTTGCTGTAGTTCTTGCTGTAGTTCCTGCTGTAGCTGATCCGGTCCGTCAGGTGCCCTGACGCGGCGCTCGCTGACTGTCCAGCGCGTCGGCGATGTCGTACAGGATCACGGCCAGGTCCTCGAGCGCGCGCCGCTGTGGTGCGGCGGCCCCGATCCTCGTCGCCTCCGTGAGCCGTTCCACCTGTCCGTCGAACCGGGTCCACAGATCGCTCGGCCCGGGTCGGGTGCCGCCGGGGCGCAGCTCGTAGGAGAGAAACGGAGCGTCCGCGGCCGGGTCGTCACTCCACCGAACTGGCTCATCGTCGTCAAACAGGCCGAGGGCACCAGCCTTGCGGACGGCCGCATCGGCGATATGGCGCAGCCGCCCCGCAAACCAGGCGTCGGGCGGCGCCATCCGACTCTGCTCGACGGCCGCCAGCCATTCCCATTGAGCGACGCCGAGCCAGTCCTCCGGATCGACCTTCTCTCCGTCTGGCTCCCACGTCGGGGACCCCGGCGGCGAGACGGTGTCAACCGGTCCGCGCCGCGGCAGCAGCTCGCCGGGCTGTAGCGCCGCGCGCTGCTGGTGAACCTCGTCCTCGCGGGCAAGCATCCGATCGAGGTCGGACCGGCGGACGAGCCATTTCCGGCGTCCGGCGCGCGTGGCTTCGAGCAGCCCCTTGGCAACCCAAGAGCGGACCGTCGCCGGGCTGAGGCGGAGCTCATCGGCGATCTCAGCGAGCGTGAGCCATGGGTCGTCAGCCACCCGCTCGTCGTCTGGCGTCATCAATCACCTCTCACTTCGCAGTAGCGCAAGTATCGCTATTAAGATAACGTACAGCCGGAACGCTCATGGGAATTACGCGCGAGGATGTGCTGACGGTCACCGACGTGGCGGCCCTCTTGGATCTGAAGCCGTACACGGTCCAGGAATACGCGCGGCGCGGGATCCTCCCCGGACGCAAGCTCGGACGGACCTGGCGGTTCCTGCGCCCGGAGCTGGAGGAGTCGATCCGCCAGCTCCCGAAGCACACCGATTAGGCCAGGCCGAACCGCTCGCAGGCCGTCCGTGGCGTGATGGCCGGCGGCTCCAGGCCGGAGTGGTCGAGCAGGTCGCGGTCGCCGGTCACGATGGCCTCGACCTGACCGTCGATCGCGAGCGCCACGAGGTAGTCATCGCGTGGATCGCGCACCGTCGCCGGCGGCGCGACGGGATCGGGCAGCATTTCCGCGACGGCTCGCACGACCGCGTCGAGCAGGCGCCGCTCAGTCAGCGTGACGCGCGCCGCGAAATATGGGCGCTGCAGGGCCCGGTCGACCTCTTGGAGGATTCGGTCGCACAGGACAGCCTCGATCCGGCCGGCGGCGAGTGCGTTGAGCAACCGCCTCGATGGGCTGTGCGGATGCCCGGCGGCCGCCGACGCGAGGACGTTCGCGTCGATGACGACGCGCGTCATTCCATGTCGGCGCGGACCTCGTGCACGGCTCGCACGGCTTCCTCCAGCACCACGTCCTCAGGATCCGCGTCCAGGCGCGGATTCTCGCGGAGCACCGCCATGCCGACGTCGATGACCGCCAGCCGCTCGATCAGCTCGCGGTCGCTCTTGCCGGGATGGCGCTCGCGTAGCCGCTGCAGCAGCTCGCCGTCGATGTCGACTTGCACCGTGCCCATATGACGCAGTGTACGGCCGCTCACTTGGCTGTTTCCGCGCTCGGCTCGGCCATCGGAGGGGTGACGGCGAAGATGGCGTCCATGCGCTCGGCCAGCTCTACGAGCGGCCGCGCGTGAAGGTAGCGCTCGGTGGAGGTGATCTTCGAGTGACCCATCAGCGTCTGGACGGTCGAGGGGTCAAGGCCGCGGATGGCGAGCGTGGCGAAGGTGTGGCGCAGATGGTGGAAGGGCAGCGGGGGCAGGCCGGCGGCGTCGCGCGCGAGCCGGAATCGGCGGCGCAGAGCGGAGTCGTCGATCGGGTCGCCCGCCGGACCGCAGAACACGAAGTCGTCGGGCCCCGTGAACCAGTCACCGCGGCTGAGCTCGTCTAGGACGACGAACGCCTCGCGCGTGAGCGGGACGGCACGCCATTTGCCCGACTTGGTTGACCCCTCCACCCCGGCGGACATCGCGGCGACCACGACGAGGGTGCGGTCCTCGAAGCGGACGTGGCGCCAGCGCAACGCCCGCAGCTCACCCTGGCGCAACCCAGTGAACCCGGCGACGACATAGAGCGCAGCGTCCTGTTCGTTGAAGCGCTGTTGCTCGAGGTCCTCCAGGGCGCTGGCCCAGCGCCGTCCGCCGTTGACGTGCTTGCCCTCCCGGGCGGCGCGCGCGAGCGCCATCACCTGCTCGGCGTTGAACGTCTCCGGCGGCTTGGAGTAGTCCTCACGGCGCTTGTCGGTCCGGCGTACCGGGTTGTCCGCCAGCGCGAAGCCGTCAGGCCGCGCCGCGTACTCGAAAACGTTGGCGAGCGCCTGGCGGTGGGAGTTGACGCTGCGGCCGGGGAGGCCCTCGCGATCGAGGCGGCGCAGGAACCGCTCGACCTCGGCCGGGGTGACCTCGGCGATCCGGCGGTCGCCGAACGCGCGCATGATCCGCGCCAGGCGCTGCCCGCCGCGGCGGGGTCGCTCGCCTGGCGGCGCGAGCAGCGCGTCGTAGTTGCGCAGCGTCGCCGGCTTGAGGCGCTTGGTGTGCTCGGCCCACTCGCGCCACTCGCGCACCGCGTCGGCGAACGTCGCCTCCCGGTCGGGCTGGATCTCGACGAGCTCGCGCTCCACCTGGTCGATGAGCGCGTCCATCATCCGCTCGGCGCCCCGGCGATCCAGAACGCCCTCCGGAATCCGACCACGGCGCTTGCGCCAGCCGCCCGCCCCATCGGGCTCCATCCACGCCCGGCCGAGCCGGCGATAGGTCTGCCGACCTGTCGAATCGCGCCACTTGGCGATGGCGTACACGACCTCCGCAGCCGTCCCCTCGCCGCTGCGATACAGCACAGCTCCAACCGGCTTCTGACCCCTCATCACGACCACAGTCTAACCCGCCGCTACCACGCCGCTACCAGCGCCGCTACCAAACCTGGCAGATTTTGGGGGCAAGAAAGCCCTATAAACAAAGGGAATCTCCCACAACCACGGGAAATCAACCTCAATTTCGACCCTGCCATGCAGAAGGTCGAGGGTTCGAGTCCCTTCAGCCGCTTGCGATGAAAGCCCCGCCCTTGTGACGGGGTTTTTTGTTGCCTGGGTCGGATCGGACCAGCGAGTTGAGCAATTGGGCATCAGCGTCGGGCATCAGACATGGAGAGCGACGATCCGCGGGTGCGGCGTGAGGCTCGCAAGGTCCTGGCGCATAATCGCGATCGCGATCGACTCCGACGAGGAGACGACCGGACGCTCTCAATCAGCTCGGCGAAACTCGCCGACGCTATGCCGGACGGCTCGAGCAAGGGCCGTGTACGAATTGCACAAACTCACATCCTGCGTTCGCCAGCATCCGTGGCAGATGGGAGGGGAAGGACGAGATGACCGGAGTATCGGGCGAAGGGCTGAAGCGACCAGCCGAAGGTGCGGCGGTCTTCCCTCACCTCTACTCGCCGCTGGAGCTGCGCGGGCAGGTGTTGCGCAACCGAATCGTGTCGACGCCGCACGCGACGGGCTGGGGTCGTGACGGGCTGATCGTTCCGCGCGAGGTGGACTACCACGTGCGCAAGGCGGCTGGGGGCTGCGCTCTGGTGATGACGTTCGGCTCGGCGTCGGTCGACCCGAAGACGGCAGCGTCATACGGGTCAATCGCGTTGTGGGACGAGCGCAACGAGCCGGCGCTGCGGGCGATCGCCGACGGCGTCCACGGCCACGGTGCTCGCTGTATGTCGCAAATGACGCACATGGGGCGGCGCGGCACATCCACGATGACGGGTATCCCGCTGCGCGCACCATCCGCCCTCCCGGAGGGCGTCCACCTCGAGGTGCCCGTGCCGCTGGCCGTCGCGGAGATCCCGGCGATCGTGCAACGGTTCGCGGACGCGGCGGCGCGCTTGGAGCGGTGCGGCTGGGACGGTTGCGAGGTGACGTCGTTCGGCGGGCACCTGATCGAGCAGTTCTTCGACCCCGGCGTCAACACGCGCACGGACGAGTACGGCGGCAGTCTCGAGAACCGCACCCGTTTCGGCCGCGAGGTGTTGGAGGCCGTGCGCGCTGCGGTGTCTGACAACTTCATCGTGGCGTTTCGGATGGCGGCCGATCAGTGCCTGACCGGCGGGCTCGGCCCCCACGAGCTGATCGACGTCGCGCGCAGTCTCGAAGCGAGCGACGCGATCGACCTGTTCAGCGTGAGCGGGGGCACGGGCGCGACGCGTCTGTCGACCGCGTACTTCGTCCCCGGCGACGAGCTCCCGGAGGGCGTTTATAACGAGCTCGCGCGGCGCTTCCGCGAGGCGGTCAGCGTCCCGGTCGTCGTTGCCGGCCGCAACGTGGAGCCCGCCATGGCGGACGCGTGCGTCGCAAGCGGCGTCGACCTCGTCGCGATGACGCGCGCGATCATCGCCGACCCCGACCTACCCGCGAAGGCCCGCGTTGGCCGCGTCGCGCGACCCTGCATCGGACTGAACGAGGGTTGCATCGGCCGCCTCTATACCGCTCGACCGATGTGGTGCTCGGTGAACCCGAGCATCCGCGACCCGGAGCTCGCCGAACTCGCCCCGGCCACCACGGCGGGACGAATCGTCGTCGTCGGAGGCGGAGTGGCGGGGCTGGAGGCGGCACGCGGTGCCGCGCTCCGCGGTCACGACGTCGTCCTCTTCGAGCGACGCTCGCACCTCGGCGGACGGGCTCGCCTCGCCGGCACCCGACGCGGACGAGAGCGCTGGGTTCGCTACGTCGACTGGCTGCAAGACGAGGCCGAAGCCGCCGGAGCCGAGCTTCGCACCGGTGTCGCGGCGACGGGGCAGGGAGTGCTCGCAGAAGCGCCGGATGCGGTGATCGTCGCGACGGGATCGGTGCTTCGGCCGTCTGCCGCACTACCCGGGTCGGCTCCGACGATCGATGTCGACGAGCTGCTCGAGAGCCGGGTCGGCCCGGTCGGACCGCGTTCGGCGCTGGTGCTCGACGATGAGGGCGGCTTCCTCGCGCCGACCGCCGCCGAGCGACTCGTCGCGCACGCGTTCACCGTCGAGATCGCCACCACCCATCCGGTCGTCGGCGCGGAGATCGATCCGACGCAGCAGCCGTTCGTGTTCCGCCGCCTCGCGCTCGCCGGCGTCGTCATGACGCCGCACCTGAGTGGCGTATCGGGCGACGCCCGGGGAGTCACGCTGCGCAATCTCTACACCGAGCGCGACGAGCGGCGCGAGGGCGTGGGCCTCGTGGTCATGGCCGGATACCGCCAGGCTGTCGTCGATCTCCGTGACGAGTTGACGGCGCTGCGGCCCGAGCTTCGCCTTGTGGTGGCCGGCGACGCACTCGCACCGCGCACGCTGCTCGACGCGGTCGCCGAGGGCGCTCGCGCCGGCGCCGACGTGTAATCGCCTTCTCGGCATCACCCACCGCTGGTATCACGAGCCGAGCCTGATGTTCTGGGTCGGGGCACGCCCCGATCAGCAGCCTTCCCTCCGACCCGATGAGCCGCCCCGCCGTAGCGCTGGCCAAAGCCGGCAGCCGACCGCTAATCGGCTCCGTGGCTGACGTCGGCCGGCCACGGCAGGACCGTGAGCTGCGGCCATTCCTCTGCCCAGCGCCTCGTCTTTTCCTCATACACGGCGGCCGGTGCCAAAATCGGGTTTGGACGGATCCGCATCGCGAACAGGTCGGCGAGCCCGAAGGGCGCGAACACGCCAAGGCGGTCCTCGCCCGGGCGCACCCCGATACATGAGCTGCAGCTCGGGGAGGTCGATATCGCATGCCGCGTGCTCCGGTACGGCGGGCACGCGACGCCGAACCTCGCCTCGTACCAGAGATGAACCCGGGCTTCGTTGCGCACCTGGATCACGGCGTCGACATCACCGAACACCCGTCGGGCGTCCGCGATCGCGTCGTTCTCCGCTTCCCAGCTGAGGTCCGTGCCGTCGAAGTAGTTCAGGTCGTAGTCCAGGATCCCAGCGTCCGGACGGCGGTCGGAGAGGACGTTCCACACGGTCTGGAACAGCGCGCCGGCCGTCAGCCAGCAATCCGGAAGGCCCACCACGGCCATGCGGTCGAGGATCGCACTCACAACGGGATTGCGCCGTATGAGCCGCTCGAAGGCCTCCAGCTGATCGGCGACCGTCGCGTCTCGAGGTTCACGGCCGTGATCGTGACAGCGCGGCCCCGTGTCCGGGCCGTCGTGGGAGCGGATCTGGTCGCCGAGGTTGCGTACGGTGGCCGGCTTGAGCGGCGTGCGCTTACGAAGCTCGGCTGGTGCCCGTCTCCTGCGTTCTCTGGGCCTTGATCCGGCGCCATCCACCCGCCCGGTTGTTGGCGATGATCGCCCTGAACATCGTGATCAGCGGCTCGGCTCGGATCGGATCGCCCTCTCGGAACGACACGGTCCGCGCGGTCTTGTTGTCGTGGCCGGCGGTGATGATGCCGGCGGGATCGGGAACGATGCCGCCGTCGTAGAGAAAGACGTTGACGTGATCCTTCGCGGCCAGGAGTGCACAGACGTTCCCGTCCAGCACGAAGTACGGCTGCGTGGTGCGCTTGATCGTCTCGATGACCTCGGGGTCGGCAGCGTGAATCAGGACGCGCACCTCGTGACAGATGTCCTGCTGCCAACGCGGCAGGGCGTCGATGTAGGCATCGACGCGCGGATCGGCCGTGAACGTCATTGCGACCGGAAACGATAAACCGCGCGAACGCCACCTTGTCCTCACGGGCATACGCGGCGATGCTGCGGCGCCCCAGCGCCCGCTGGCCAGCATCCGGAGCCGCGCCGACGCTGACCGTCACAAGCACGAAGCGCGGAGCGCTCGGCACCGCGGCAGTGTCGCTGCCGCGAGGCCGGCGCGCTCCGGCGGATCTCAGGCGGCGAGGCGGCGGCGGGCCTTCTGCACGGAGGGCAGGGCAGCCTTCGCCTTCGCCAGCGGGCGCGCGCGAAGATCTACCGATGCCGGCTTCTTCGCGATCGTGATCTCCTCACCCGTCGCCGGGTTGCGGCCCTTGCGGGCCGCCTGCGCCGGCTTCACACGCACGGTCAACTGCACGACCCCGGCGATCCGGACCTTCTGGGCATTCCCGAGCTCCTCGAGCACGATGTCCTCGAGCGCCCCGAGCACGCGCTTGGCCTCGGCGCGGCTGATGTCGGCGCGGTCAGCGACGGCGTTGGCGAGCTGTGTCTGGGTCAGCGGCAACGAAACTCCTCAGTCGAACGATGGGAACACATAAGAGCGCTATTGAACCGACCGCGGCGGACATATGTCGCCCGGTCACCGCGGCAGAAATGAGAACGCCCCGGAACCGGCGGGATATGAGGCCGGATCTCGGGGCGCGCTCGAGGGAGGAGAGGTACTGCGCCAACGATCATGCACTGTCGAGTTTCAGAAGTCAAAGACCTATTCATGCGCCTATTGATAAGCGGCATTTATGGATCGGCCGACGCCTCAAGCCCTCCGAGCTCGCACGCAGCCCCGAGGCGCTCTACCGGTCAGCGCACGGCCGCCGGTGGCGACCTGGGCACCGCCCGCGATCTGTGCGCGACTCAGTGCCGCGGGAGCGGCCGAGTCCTCCGCACGGTCACGTACGCCGGTTCGACCGCACTGGCACGACGGGCTCGGCGATTGAGCACCACGAGATAGCCGCCCATGCCGACGCCGGCGAGAAGGGTTGACACGGCGTTGATGGTGAGGATCGCGGTCATGGAGTGAAACCTTTCCTGGGGCGAATGAGCTTGCCGCACGTTCGTAAAGAACAGGCGGCGAGAAACCTCACCGATGTGTAAGAACGGGCGCGGCGTAGTACTCGATCGCAAGAGCTGAAATCCTCCGCGATATACTTGAGTCATCAACGGTTCAATAGCAGTCACCCTTTTCAGCGATCCCGCGTGCCCGTGGGGCTATTCCGAGAATCCGGCGTTGCGGGTCATCGAGTGGCGCTACGGCGACCAGCTTCACTGGCGCCTCGTGCTCGTCGGTCTGAGCGAGGACACCTCCCGCTACGCCGAGCTCGGCCTCACGCCGCTGCGGATGGCCAGCAGCGGGCTGATGTTCCGCGCGCGTTACGGGATGCCGTTCGCGCCCAACCCGAAGCCACGGCTGAGCGCCTCGTCACGAGCCTGCCGCGCCGTGATCGCCGCCCGCCGGCAGTGGCCGGGAAGCGAGTGGCGCGTGTTTCGCGCGCTGCAGCTCGCCAACTTCAACGGTCCGCTGCTGTTTGACGACGATCAGCTGATGCGAGACGTCCTGGCCGCCGTGCCCGGGGTCGACGCCGACCGGATCATCTCGCTCATCGATGATCCCGATGTGCTCGCCGCCTACGAACAGGACAAGGCGCAGACGCGCACGGCCGCGGGCTCGCCCACTGAACTGCAGGGCAAGGCCGGCAATAGCGACGGAGCGGTTCGCTACACCGCCCCCTCGCTGCTGTTCGAGGCGCCGGACGGGCGCCGGCTGGAAGCGGGCGGATTTCAGCCCGTCGAGGCCTACGACCTGCTGGTCGCCAACCTCGACCCGACGCTCGAGCGCCAGGCGCCGCCGGAGGATCCCGGGCAGCTGCTGGAGGCCTTCGACTTCGGGCTCACCACGCAGGAGGTCGCCGCCCTGCTGACCAGCGGCAACGATCGACCTGACCGCATCGCGGCCGAGACCGCCCTCCTCGCGCTGGTCGACGAGGGCAGGGCCGAGCGCCATCCCCTCGGCGACGATGCGCTGTGGACCACGGCCGGCGCGGTCGACAGCACGCGCCTTGCCACGGCCGGCGCCCGGGCCACGAGCAGCGCCTGATCACCGGCTCGTCCGGTCGGCCAGGATCCACGACGCGGCCCCACTGACGGCGGCGCTGCCAAGCACGGCCGGCCACGCGCCCACCCGCTTGGCCAGCGGATGTGATCCGGCGAACCCAGCCAGGTAGATGCCGAGCAACGCCGTCGCCGTGCCCGGGCCTCCGCGGCGATTCCACGCGCGCGTGCACCAGGCGCCGCCAGCGGCCAGCACGACACCGCCGAGCGGCCGCACCCCTGACTCGCGGGCCACGACATAGCCGAGGACGAGCGAGGCCGCGGCGACGGGTGCGGTCGGCGGCGTAGCCATGAGATGAAGCGTACGGGTGGCCGCCCAGCTAAGGCGTGCGGTGCCATCCGGAGCGCGTCTGCGCAAAGCGGAGCCCGGGCCGTCCGCGCTGCGGCGGCAATGAGCCCAGACCGCCGCCGGCAGGCAGGGTCTGCGGATCGTTGCCGACGCCGAGCAGGCTGCGGGTGAGCTGCTGGCCGCTGTCGAGCAGATCATCGAGCGCGCGTGACGTGTGGTTGGCGGTGACGGCCGGCGCGGACGCGTTTTCGTGCAGCGACTCGAGCATCGCGCGGCGCAGCAGCTCCTTGAGAAACGAGGCGGTCACCCCCTCGGTGCGATCGATGACATCGCGCGTCTCGTCGTCGGTCAGGCGCAACGGCACGGACCGGCCGTAGAGCTCGAGCAGCCGCCGGCGGGCCTCGGCGTCGGGGAGGTCGATCTCGATCGCGACGTCGACCCGGCCAGGACGGGCCGCCAGCGCCGGCTCAAGCAGGTCGGCCCGGTTCGTCGTGAGCACGAACAGCAGATCGGCATCCGGGGCGGCCCCGTCCATGGCATCGAGCAGGTCGAACAGAACCGAGCTCGACCCGGGGCCGAAGCTTCGGTCCTCGGCGACGAGATCGACGTCCTCGAGGACCATGACGGCCGGTTGGAGGTCGCGCGCGAGCTCGGCGGCCGCGCCGATCGCGTGCAGCGCGCGGCCGGTGAGCATGAAGCGGGTGTATTGGGTCATCTGGCCGATCAGATAGCGCGTCGTATGCGTCTTACCGGTCCCCGGCGGTCCGTACAGCAGCAGTCCTCGCTTGAGATGCTGGCCGGCCTGCAGGAGCGCGTCGCGGTGCGCGGCGACGCCCAGCGCGTGGCGCTCCACCCGACCGAGCACCACCTCGGGAAGGACCACGTCCTCGCGGGCGGTCTGCGGGATGTCACCGAACTCGAGCGCCACCCCACCCATCGGGGTCGTGCTGACCTCGAGCACATGCCCGCGGTAGACGTTGAGCCGGCTGCGCAGTTCCCCCAGCTGGGCGTGGACCGCCTGCGCCGCCTCGACGGACAACCCGGCGATCTCCACGGCGAGCGACGGATCATGCTCCGCCGGGGCGCTGACCATCACGACATACCGCCCGGCGTCGTCGGTCACCAGGAGCAGCGCCAGCTGCAGGCAGGCCAGTGTCGAGCCGGGCCCATTGGGCAGATCGACAAGCGCCGGGGCCGACAGCCGGATCGGAAACATGCTCTCTCCGGTGATCAGCTGTTGCAGGTTCACCGTCCCGTGGTGCGGCGGGATCGAGATGCCGTGCACGGCAACGTCGCGCCCCGGCTCCTCCGACCAGGCGTCCAGCGCGGTCTGCAGGTTCACGTGCTCGAATGGCGGCAGCGTGCGAGTCACGACCGAACGTTCCGATGCCCCCTCGCCCAGGAACTCACCGACGAGGGCAACGACCTCGTTGCGCTCCCACGCCCCTGCGTCCTCGGAATGCACCCACTCGAGAAACGACCGGAACCCGGCCGCGAACTCCCGTGCCTCTGCATCCGATGCGCCCGTCATCGTCAGCGGACTATACGGAGCGATCTTCATCCAAAACCGGACCTGACCCGCTCCCGAGTTTCCAGGAACCGATCCGGCTGGATCCTGCACGAGCGTCCTATCAGCTGGCATGATGGTGTCCTGTCGTCGTTACGACTCAGCTGACCGGGGCTCATTCGATGAGCCGCCGGACCGATTGCCCAGCCGGCCCTCCGGGTCAGGCTGGTACCGGGCTGCCTGAGCCCCTGGACCGACGACCGCCCTCGCTTCATCTCTCCGCGACGTAGGCAGTCTCCGCGCGCGGCGCGGCCCTGGGCGCGCGCACTCGCAGACGTGTCATGTAACGAGCATCACTAAAGAGAGAGACAACAAATGAGCACGCGCGACGATTACCCGACCGGTGTTCCGTGTTGGGTGGAGACGCTGCAGGCCGACCCCCGGTCGGCGATGACGTTCTATGGGGCCCTGTTCGGCTGGGACTTCTCCGAGCCGGAGGCGGCGGTCGGCGATCGTGACGGCGATTACGCCGTCGCCCACGTGGACGGCCGAGCCGTCGCCGGCATCGGGACGCTTTCCGCTCTGGATGATCAGCCGACGCGGGCGATGCCGGCGTGGAGCACGTTCATCCGGGTCGTGAGCGCCGATCAGTCGGCCGAACGTGCCGCGAGCGCAGGGGCCCGGCTCCTGCTCGGCCCGCTCGATGCGGGGCCGGCCGGACGCTGGGCAGCGCTGCTCGACCCGGCGGGGGCATCGTTCGGCGTCTGGGAGGCACGCGAGCGCGCGGGTGCGCAGCTCGTCAACGAGCCCCGCACATGGGCCATGAGCGCGCTGCACACGCCAGATCCCGCGGCCGCCACCGCCTTCTACGAAGCCGTGTTCGGATGGGACGGTCAGCCGATCGCCCCCGGGGCGCCGGTCACGCTGTTTCGTTTGAACGGCTACGTCGGCGGCGAGCCGGGACAGGCGATCCCGCGCGATGTCGTCGCCGTGATGACGGCAACGCAGCCGGGCCCGGACGGGCCGTCGGTGCCGCCGCACTGGAACGTCAACCTGCTGGTCGTCGACAGCGACGAGGTCGCGGCCCGGGCCGTGACGCTCGGCGGCAGGATCCTGGTTGCGCCGATGGACACCCCCGGGTTTCGCAGCGCGGTCCTGATGGATCCCCAGGGGGCTGCATTCTCGATCAGCCACGTGGTGACCGCCTGATAGCCGGGTGCCGGGATCGCCGCACTCCCCTAAGCTCCAGCCCCAGCTTTCGAACGCCGACCAGGAGAGGGATCTGTGAAGAGCAAAGCTGCCGTACTGACGGGGGTCAACCAGCCCTGGGAGATCCTGGACGTCGATGTCCGGGACCCGAGGGACAACGAGATCCTGATCCGCTACGTGGCGGCGGGACTGTGCCACTCCGACATGCACCTGATGACCGGTGATCTGCCGGCCGAGCTCCCCTACATCGGCGGCCACGAGGGAGCGGGGATCGTCGAGGCGGTCGGCCCCGGCGTCTCTCGTGTCAAGGCCGGCGACCACGTCGTGTGCGCCTTCATCCCGTCCTGCGGGCACTGTCGCTGGTGCGCCTCGGGCCAGCAGAGCATCTGCGACCTGGGCGCGACGATCCTCGAGGGGTGCCTGCCCGACGGTAGCTTCCCCTTCAGCCTTGATGGCAAGAGCCTCGGGGCGATGTGCATGCTCGGAACGTTCTCCCAGTACGCGACGATCTCCGAGACCTCGGCCGTCAAGATCGACGATGACCTGCCGCTCGAGGTCGCGGTGCTGTGCGGCTGTGGCGTGCCCACCGGCTACGGCTCGGCGGTCAACACCGGCAACACGCAGGTCGGCGACACGATCATCGTCTTCGGCATCGGCGGGATCGGCTCCAACGCCGTGCAGGGCGCCGCCCTGGCCGGGGCGACGAACGTGATCGCCGTCGACCCGCAGCCGTTCAAGCGCGAGTTCGCCCAGGAGATGGGCGCCACCCACTCCGTCGCGGACGGCGGCGAGGCGATCGAGCTGGCCCAGGAACTGACCGGAGGCGTCGGCGCCGACGCCGCGATCGTCACGGTCGACGTCGTCAACGAGGGTGTCGTCCAGCAGGCCGCTCAGGCGATCCGCAAGGGCGGCACGGTCGTGCTCACCGGCCTCTCGCATCCCGAGGCGCTCACCGTCCACTGGTCGGGAGCCGACATGACCCTGTTCCGCAAGCGGATCGTCGGATCGCTGTTCGGCGACTGCAATCCCACCCAGGACATCAAGAAGATGCTCACGCTGTACCGCTCGGGCAAGCTCAAGCTCGATGAGCTCGTCACCAAGCAGTACAAGCTCGAGGAGATCAACGACGGTTACGCCGACCTCGAGGCCGGCAAGAACATCCGCGGTGTGATCGTCCACGAGCACTAGCGCCCTGATCGATGAACGGGTCGTCGGCCTCCGCCGCCAGGCGGAGGTCGTCGCCGTGGCGCTCCAGGAGGGCTGCCACGTCGTGCTCGATGGACCCCCCGGGACCGGCAAGTCAACGCTGCTGCGGGCTATCGCCGCGGCCTCCGGGCGCGGGATGGAGTTCGTCGAGGGCAATGCCGAACTGACCCCGGCGCGGCTGCTCGGACACCACGACCCGGCGCTCGTGCTCGACGGCGGCTACCGGCCCCAGGCCTGGACCGACGGACCGCTGGCCACGGCGATGCGGGCCGGGTCGCTGCTGTACCTCGAGGAGCTCAACCGGATTCCCGAGGAGACGCTCAACGTGCTGATCACGGCGATGGCCGAGCGCGAGGTCGTGATCCCGCGCCTCGGCCGGGTCGCCGCCGCCGACGGGTTCGTGCTCGTCGCCGCGATGAACCCGTTCGACGCGATCGGCACCGCCCGCGTGAGCCAGGCGATCGCCGACCGCATGTGCCGGGTGGCGATCGGCTATCTCGATGAGGACGGCGAACGTGAGGTCGTGCGGCGCCAGACCGGCGCCGGCGAGCCGTTGATCGGGGTTGCGGTGGCCGTCACCCGGGGCACGCGCGGTCATCCTGCGGTGCGCAGCGGGTCATCGGTGCGCGGCGCGATCGACATGGTCCGCCTGGCGCGCGGGCTGGAGCGCCTGCGCGGGACCGGCGAGCTGGACCGCGCCGGCCTGCTCGACGCCGCTGTGGCGGCGCTCTCGGGCCGGATCCACGTCCATGACGACCAGGACCGCAGCGCCGAGGAGGTGATCGCCGAGCTGCTCGAGCAGGCGCTGGCCGCCCCGCCCGAGCCGGCGCCGGAAAGACCCGGCGTCCGCCCGGCCGGTCGCCCGCCGGCGGACGCGGCGCGCTGAACCACGCCCAGACACGCCAGCGCGTCGACGAGCGCGCCCGTCGCACCGTCGCCCGCGAGCAGATCGCCCGCACCCATGCCGGCTTCGCCGAGGTGTCACCGGACGTCGGAGAGCTCGACGAGGCGGCGTTCGCCGCCCAGCTGGCTCGTGACGGCGACGCCGCCGTGGCCCTGCTGTCCGACCTGGCGGTGGCCACCGACCCCGCCCTGCGCCGGGCCGCTCGGCGGCTGGCCGAGCGCCTGCTGACGCCGCTCGGGCGCGCCGGGCAGCCGCGCCGGCGTGGGACGCGGCGGCTGGTCGCGCGCACGGGGGCCAGCGAGGGCGACCTCGACATCGAACGCACGCTGGAGCGCAGCCTCGGCCGGCGGCCCCGCGACCCACAGGACCTCGTCGCCCGCCAGTTCGCCGCCGCACCGCGCGCCGTCTGCCTGCTCGTCGATCGCAGTGGCTCGATGAGCGGCCACGCGGTGGGGCTGGCCGCGGTCGCCGCCGCCGCGGTCGTCAGCGCCGCCTCCGACCGTCTGCGCTGCAGCGTCGTGGCGTTCGCGGCCGAGCCTCTGGTGCTGCTCGATCGCACCCGCGCGCGGCCGCCCGGGGCGGTCGTCGACGACCTGCTGTCCTTGCGCGGCCACGGAGTGACGGATCTGGCACGGGCGCTGCGGGTGGCCGGTCAGTTGCTCGAGGGAGTGGCGCCGGGAGGACGCACCGCGCTGCTCATGTCCGACGCCCTGCACACCGCCGGCGAGGACCCGCTGCGCGCGGTGGCCGGCCTGGACTGCCTGCACGTGCTCGGCACCAGCGAGGAGGCCGATGCCGTGGCCGCCGGCCGCGCCCTCGCCCGGCGCGGACATGGGCGCTACCTGCCGGCCGCCCGGCTGGCTCAGCTGACCCAGTCGCTGCGTGACGCCCTGGCGTGATTCCATGCTCGGCGACGCCGTGGACACCGTTCTCATCCCCACCCCCGTCGGCGACGCGCGCGCCCACCTGACACTGCCAGCGGATGGCCCACCGGCCCGCGCCGCGCTCCTGCTCGGCCACGGCGCCGGCGGCGGGGTCGGTGCCCCGGACCTGCTCGCCGCCCAGCGGGCCGCGCTCGGGGCCGGGCTGGCGGTGGCGCTCGTCGAGCAGCCATATCGCGTGGCCGGTCGGCGCTCGGCGCCGCCCGCGCCCCGGCTGGACGTCGCGTGGACCGCGATCGTGGAGTGGCTGGCCGCCGATCAGCTCAACGGCTACTCGCTCGTCGTCGGCGGCCGCTCCTCAGGGGCGCGGGTCGCCTGCCGGACGGCGCGGGCGACCGCGGCGCGGGGGGTGCTGTGCCTGGCCTTCCCCCTGCAACCGCCGGCTCGCGCCGGAAGCGACCGAATCGCGCCCAGCCGCCAGCCCGAGCTCGACGGGGCCGGCGTGCCGATGCTCGTCGTGCAGGGACGCAACGACCGCTTCGGGATTCCGACGGACGGCCCCGGTCGCGAGGTTCTCGTGGTTGACGGCGACCATGGGCTCAAGCGCGACCTGCCCCGCATCGGCGAGGCAGTAGCGGGCTGGCTGCACTCGCTCGCCCTGCCCTGAAGCGGCGGAGAGTGGTGGGGAATGCCGGCGGCGAGCCTAACGGCCCACCGGGGAACACGCCGGCACACCCCATAGTCCCATCGCGCGCCCGTGCGATGTCCTCCAGCGCAGCCCGCGCTACTCGACACTCGTTCGACCCTGGAGCAGGGCCGCTAGGTTGCAACGCGTGATGTTGTCGATGCCCTCACCCGGCCCGGGTCCGGCGCCCGGTCCCTGGCAGGAGCCGGTCCGCGGCGGTCATCCGGACGGCTGGCACCTGGCGCTCACCGGCGCCGAGCAGCTGCGCGCGATGCTGAGCGGCGACGCGCCCGTACCGCCGATGGCGCGGCTGACCGGGACGCGGATGATCGACGCCGAGCCGGGGACGGCGACGTTTGAACTGCCGCTGAGCGCGTGGCTGCGCGGCCCCGACGGCCATCCAGCGTCGGGCCTGCTGACGATGCCGGTCGACGCCGCGATGGCGTGCGCGATCATGACCGGCCTCCCGCCGCACGTCGGCCTGACCACCACCGAGCTGATGCTGCGCCTGGTGCGCCCCGCCCCGCTCGAGGGCCGGCTGCTGGCCCGGGCGCAGGTGATCCAACCTGACGGCCCGCTGGCTCTGGCCGACGTGTCGCTGTGCGACGAGGCGGGGACGCTCATCGCCCATGGGAGCTCGACCTGCTTGATCATGGACGGGGGCTCACCGGAGCCCACGACGCCGTCGGCTGAGACGACCGGTTCGCCGGATCCGTGGCAGCGCGACGCGCCCGCCTGGGAGCCCGGCGACGCTGCCCCGCCGCCCCTGGAACGCCTCACCGGCCTGCATGCCGTCATGGCGCGCAACGGGGAGGCGACCTACGCGCTGCCGGCCACCGGTTGGCTATGCGCCCCGCCGCCCGGGCGCATCCAGGGCGGAGCGGTGGCGATGCTGGCCGAAGCGGCGATGACCGCCGCTGCCGGGACGTCGACGCCGCCGGGCACGGCGTTCCGGCCCGTCGAACTCAAGCTCAACTACCTGCGGCCGCTGGTCGCCGACGGGCGGGAGGCGTTCGCCCATGCCCGCGTCGTCAACGCCGGACGCCGATTCGTCCTCGCCGGCGCCGAGGTGCGCGACGCCGATGAGCGGTTGATCGCGGTGGCCAGCGGCTCGGTGATGGTCGTCGGGGACTAGTGGCCGCCCCCGTTACGACCTGACGACGTCGGGCACCGGATCGTCCGCCGGGACGGTGGCCGGCCCGAACCCGATTCGCATCAGCGCCCCTCCCCCGGGTGCGTTGCCGGCGGTGACGAACCCGCCGTGCGCCTCGGCGGCCTGGCGCACGATCGCCAGCCCGAGCCCCGAGCCCGGCTTGGAACGCGCCGTCCGGGCCCGGTGAAAGCGATCGAAGACGAACGGCAGGTCCTCGTGTGCAAAGCCGGGGCCGTGGTCGCGGACGACGAGCTCGCCGTCGCGAAGCGTGATCTCGATCGTGGCGCCCTGCGGGCTCCATTTGACCGCGTTGTCGAGCAGGTTGCCAACCGCCCGCGCGATCCGGTCCCCTCTCCCCGCACGAGCGTCGGCACCAAGTCGGCCTGGATCGTGAGCTCCGGCGCCCGCCGGCGCCCGCGCTCCACGGCGCTGTGCACGATCTGATCGAGGCGAACGTCATTCGGGTCGCTGCTCGGCTTGGAGCCCCGCGCCAGCTCGACCACGTCGGAGACGAGCGCGGTCAGCTCGTCGAGCTCCTCGATCACGTCATGACGTAGCGCCGCGCGCTCCTCGGGCGGCAGCTGCTGCTCGTCGGCCATCAGCTGCAGGTTGGCCCGGATCGTCGCGATCGGCGTGCGCAGCTCGTGGGAGGCGTCGGCGACGAGGTTGCGCTGCGCCTGCACCGACTGCTCGAGCACATCAAGCGTGCGATTGAACGTCTGGGCCAGGCGAGCGAGCTCGTCGCCGCCGTGAACGTCCAGGCGCTCGGAGTCCAGGCGATCGGGGTGGGCGGCGATCGCCTCCGTCTGGCGGGTGAAGCGGGCGATCGGCGCCAGCGCGGTCCGCGCGACCAGCAACCCCAGCAGCGCGGCGACGGCGATGCCCCCGGCGGCGATCAGCACGAGCAACAGCAGCTGGTCCGAGAGCGCCGTGTTGACGTCCTTGAGCGGCAGCGCCGCCAGCAGCGCCCCGCCGCGGCCGATGCCGGTGGCGAGCACGCGGATCGAGTTGCCGCGGACCGTCAGGTCGGTGAAGGTCCTCCCGGTGCCCTGCGTGGCCAGCGCCTTGAAGGCGGCGGTCACGGGAATGGCGTTGCTCCGGGTCCCGCGGATCATGAAGCTCGAGCCGTCTGGATGGACGGCCATCAGGACCCCCGCGGCGCCGCCGAACGCCGGCGCCCGGTGATCGAAGTTCGTCGCGGGTCGCCCGGCACCCGACGGGGGGACATTGCCGTCGGCCCGGGGATTGCCCTGACCCGGCCCGTCCGCGTCGGGGCCGTGGACCGCCTGGCTGGTGAGGTTGCGCAGCGACTGGTCGAGCTGGCCGTGGAGCTCGGAGCTGGTCCCGGCGTAGGCGGACACCGCGACCGCGATCACCGCCAGCGCGACGGCCACCCCGGCCGCCAGGCCCATCCGCACCCTCAGGCTGACGGGGCGCACGAGGCGTCTCACGGCGACTCCGGTGGCTCACGCAGCGCATAGCCCACACCGCGCACGGTGTGGATCACCGAGCGCGCACCCGCATCCTCGAGCTTGCGGCGCAGGTAGCCGACGTAGACCCGCAGGGCGTTGGACGTCGGGCCGAAGTCATAGCCCCACACCCGGTCATAGATCAGGCTGTGGGGCAGGACGCGACGCGGGTTGAGCATCAACAGCTCGAGGAGCTGATACTCGGTGCGGGTCAGCTCGACGAAGCGGTCGCCGACGTTCACGCCGTGGCGCGCGGGATCCAGGCCCAGCTCGCCGAACGACAGGCCGCCGTCGACGTCCCCCTCCCCGCCCGCGCGACGGAGCAGCGCCCGCAGGCGGGCGCGCAGCTCGCCGACGTCGAAGGGTTTGACCAGGTAGTCATCGGCGCCGGCGTCGAGACCGTCAATCCGGTCCGAGACGGCGTCTCGCGCTGTCAACATCAGCACCGGAACGCGATTGCCCTCGCGGCGCAGCAGGCGGCAGACGTCCAGGCCGTCGATGTCGGGCAGGCCGATGTCGAGCACGACGGCGTCCGGCGCACCCGAGGCAACCTGCGAGAGCGCCTCCGAGCCGGTCTCGGCCAGGCGCACCTCGTAACCCGAGAGCGTCAGCGCGCGGCGCAGGACGTCACGCAGTCCGCGGTCATCGTCGACGACGAGCAGTCTCATAGACCCCAGATTGTCGCCGGTGAACGGCTCGAAGACCCGGTTTCCTACGTTTCGCTTACGCGGTCCCGCAGCACAGCACCGAGGATCCCGTTGATGAACGCCGGTGCACCGGAGCCGCAGAAGCGCTTGGCGGTCTCGATCGCCTCGTTGATCGCCCCCTCGGGCGGGATCGGCTGCTCGCCGGGAACGATCTTCGGGTACAGCAGCTCGAACAGGCCGACGCGCAGGATCGAGCGCTCCAGCGGGGCAATTCGCTCGAGCGACCAGTCCGCGGCGTAGCGGCGGATCAGCTCGTCGAGCTCGGCCTGATGCTCGAGGACCTGCTCGGCCAGGGCGAACGTGAAGCCGTGCACGTCACGCGGAAGGCTCTCGCCCAACGGCCGTCCGAGCAGGTCGCTCTGATAGAGCGCCCAGACGGCGGCGCGGCGCTGCTCGGTTCGTCGGGCCAAACGAGTGCCTGCGCTACTCGACCGTGATGAGCTCTTTGGGCACTCCGGTGAGGATCTCGCAGCCGGAGTCAGTGACGACCACCAGATCCTCGATCCTCACCCCAAGGCGACCGGGCAGGTAGATGCCCGGCTCCACCGTCACGATGTTGCCGCGGGCGAGCACCGAGTCCGAGCGCTGCGACAGGCGCGGGGCCTCGTGCACCTCCATGCCCACACCATGACCCAGACCGTGGCCGAAGTGCTCGGCGTGACCACCGGCATCGATGACCGCGCGGGCGGCCCCATCGGCATCGCGCCCGCCAACCCCTGGGCGGACGGCCTTCAGACCGGCCAGCTGGGCCTCGAGCACGAGCTCGTAGACGGCGTGCGACTCGTCGTCGAGCTCGCCGGTGGCCAGCGTGCGCGTGCAATCCGAGCAGTAGCCGTCGAGGACCGCCCCCCAGTCGATCACCACCAGCTCACCGGCGGCGATCTCCACGTCGCGCGGCTGGGCATGGGGTAGCGCCCCGTGCGGGCCGGCGGCGACGATCGAGGGAAACGACAGACCGGTGGCGCCGTGGCCGCGCATCGCCCGCTCCAGCGAGTCGGCCACCGCCGCCTCGGTGCGCCCGAGCAGTCCCTCGGCCATGATCTGGCGAAGCCCGGCATCGGCGAGCTGGGAGGCAGCTCGGATGCGCTCGATCTCGCCGGGCTCCTTGACCGCCCGCAGCGCCTCCACCGAGTCGCCCGCCGCGACGATCTCCACCCCCTCGGACAACAGCTCGCGCAGGTGGGCCTGGGCGCGGACGGTCATGGTCCCGTCCTCGATCGCCAGTCGTTCGGCGCCCGCCGGCAGCACCTCGGACACCCCCGCCAGCAGATCGAGCGCCAGGATCCGGCGATCGAAGCTCGGATCCACCTCCGCCGCCGACTGCTCCTGATAGCGAAAGTCGGTGAAGAAGGCCCGGGTCTGCGGACCGATCACGGCCAGCCCGTTGCTGCCGGTGTAGCCGGTCAGGTAACGGAGGTTGACGAGGTTGGTGACGACGATCGCGTCGGCCTCCATGGCGGGCAGCCGCTCGGCCAGCCGGGCGGCGCGATCGCTGATGGCGACGGGAGCGCTCATTGCGACAGTTGCTCGCCCAGCCGCGTGAGCGCCTCGCGATAGCCGGCGGGCCCCTGGCCGGCGACCCGCGCGAAGCACAGGTCGGCGATCACCGAGTGGCGGCGGAACTCCTCGCGCGAATCGACGTCTGACAGATGGACCTCCACGGCCGCCAGCCTCGTCAACTCCAAGGCGTCGCGGATCGCGTAGGAGTAGTGCGTCCACGCGCCGGGATTGAGGATGATCCCGTCGGCGAGCCCCTCGAGGCCGTGCAGGTGCTCGACGAACTCACCCTCGTGGTTGCTGTGAAAGAAGCGGGTGGCCAGCCCCAGCTCGCCCGCGGTGCTCGAGATCTCCACCTCCAGCTGGGTAAGAGTCAGCGGGCCGTAGTGATCGGGGTTTCGGCGACCGAGCTGGTCGAGGTTGACCCCGTGCATGACCTCGATGCGATTGCGAACGTCGGGCATTGGATCTAGCTTGCCAGTTCTCGAACGGCGGCGATCAATTCGCGCGGGGCCACGGTGCTCCCCGGCTGGGGTGCGCCGGGCTCGGGCAAGAGCACGAACGGGACTGGGCCGTCGCCGACGCGCTTCTTGTCGCGCGCGGTGGCCATCACGACGGCGTCGGGGTCAACGTCGGTCAACGAGATCGGCAGCCCGCGGGAGTGCAGCAGCTCCGCGACCTCGGCGCGGAGCTCGTCTGAGCCTGAGAGGCGCAGCGCCGCCAGGAGCCCGAGCGCGACCGCCTCGCCGTGGCGATAGGTGGCATAGCCGGTGACCGTCTCGATCGCATGACCAACCGTGTGGCCGAGGTTGAGGGTCTGGCGCACGCCGCCGTCGCGCTCGTCGCGGGCGACGATCCGCAGCTTGGTGTGGGCGCAGGCGGTCACCACCTCCGGCGAGTCCGGCGCGGCGCCGCTGCGCACGAGCTCCCACAATGACCCGCCGGCGATCAGCGCGGTCTTGACCACCTCCGCGTAGCCCGCGGCCAGCTCGGCATCGGGCAGCGTGGCGAGGGCGTCGGTGTCGGCCAGCACCGCCTTGGGCTGGTGATAGGCGCCCACGTAGTTCTTGGCCTCTGACAGATCGACGCCGGTCTTCCCGCCATAGGCGGAGTCGACCTGGGCGACGAGGGTGGTCGGGACCTGGACGAAGCGGACGCCGCGCTGATAGGTGGCCGCGCAGAACCCCGCAAGATCACCGACGACTCCGCCGCCGAGCGCGACGACCACGTCGGCGCGGGTCATTCCGGCGCGCGCCAGCTCAGACCACACGATCTCGGCGTGGGCGATCGTCTTGGACTGCTCGCCGGGCATGATCGCCACGCGGCCGTCGAGCGCCGGCAGCCGATCGCCGTACAGGCGCCCGGCGGTGCCGTCGGTGACGAGAAAGCGCCGCCCGGGCACGGTCGCCGGCCAGAACGGAGCCTCGGCGTCGAGCAGGCCCGGCCCGATGTAGGCCGGATAGTCGCCGGACGCGCTCATCGCCCACAACAGACTCGCCCCCGCCGGGACACCCTCGAGCGCGGCGAGCACCTCGGCCATGCGCACCGAGCGTTGCTGGGGGACGATCACGTCGGCGGCGGCGCCGTAGACGGGCTCGCGTTCGACGTGCAACTGGTTGAACCGGTCCCGGTCAGCGGCCAGCGGGCGGGCGGTGTCACGGCAGCGGGCCCAGGCGGTGTCCACGTCGACGTCGACCCACACCACCAGATGATCGGCCAGCGCTTCGCGCACCCGCGCCGATCCGAGCGCCCCACCGCCAAGCGCCAGGACGCGCGTCCCCGCCGCCGCCAGCAGCTCCAGGATCAGGCGCTCCTCGATCTCACGGAAGCGGCCCTCTCCGTCCTCGGCGAAGATCCGCTCGATTGTCCGCCCCTCCCGGCTCTCCAGCTCGTCGTCGACGTCGATCACGCCTCCGTCCAGCGCCTCGGCCGCGCTGCGGGCGGCGGTCGACTTGCCGGCCCCCATGAAGCCGACGATCGCGATCACCCGGTCCGGGTCTAGGCTCCCCACCCGCCCGCCCATCCGATTCGCTCTCGGTAGGCCGCCACGGCCGCGCGCACGTCATCGATGTGGTCGCCGCCGAACTTGCGCCGGTAGGCGTCGGCGAGCACGAAGGCCACCATCGCCTCGCCGACCACCCCGGCGGCGGGAACGGTGCAGGAGTCGGTGCGCTCGCGCAGGGCCTCGGCCGGTTCATGGGTGGCGATGTCGACCGAGCGCAGCGGCTTGGTCAGCGTCGGCAGCGGCTTCATGTAGCCGCGCACGACCAGCGGGTCCCCCGTCGTCATCCCGCCCTCCAGGCCCCCCGCCCGGTTGGTCTCGCGATAGAAGCCGCGCCGGTCGTCATGAAAGATCTCGTCGTGGGCCAGAGACCCCGGCAGGCCGGCGACCTCGATGCCGTCGCCGACCGCCGCCGCCTTGACGGCCTGGATCGACATGACGGCCTGGCCGAGCACGCCGTCGAGGCGCTCGCGCCAGGAGACGTGCGACCCCAGCCCGGGCACCAGGCCGAAGGCCCGCACCTCGAACACCCCGCCCAGCGATTCGTTGGCCTTGCGAAGCGTGTTGATCTCGGCGACCATCGCGCGCGTCGCCTCCGGGTCCAGGCAGCGCACCGGCGACTCGTCGACGTCGGCGAAGTCCTCGGGACGAAGTCGTCGCGGCGGGGCGCCGTGACCGACGTGATCTGGATCACGTGCGAGAAGACCTGCACGCCCACCGCGCGCAGAAACTCCTTGGCCAGCGCGCCACCGGCGACTCGGGCAGCCGTCTCACGGGCGCTGGCGCGCTCGAGGATGTCGCGCACGTCGCTCAGGCCGTACTTCTGGGTGCCGACGAGATCGGCGTGACCGGGGCGGGGCAGGTGGACCTCGGCCGTCTTGGCATCGACCGGCCACGGGTTCATCCGCTCCTCCCAGTTGGCGAAGTCGCGGTTGGCCACCTCCAGAGCGATCGGGCCGCCGAGCGTGCGACCGTGGCGCACCCCGCCGGTGACGGTCACCGTGTCGCGCTCGATCTTCATCCGCCCGCCGCGGCCGTGGCCGAGCTGCCGGCGTCCCAGATCGCGGTCCAGCGCCTCGCGCTCCAGCACCAGGCCCGCGGGCAGGCCCTCGACGATGCAGGTGAGTCCGGGGCCGTGCGACTCGCCGGCGGTTGTCAGCTGGAGCTCCATGGCAGCAGCTGAGCTTAGGAGGATGTGCCCTCGGAGGGCGGGTCCCGCGCCTGGCCGCGGAGGGCGGCGCGGTCGTCCCCGCCTCGGAGGGATGCTCCTGGGCGTCGATGCCGGGGATCCGGTGCCCCGTCCCCTTGACACCAGGGACAGGTCACCTGGTGCGGGTGCCGCCCAGGCCCGGAGGTCACCTGTGCCGGTGCCCCGGCGGCATGCACCGCGGGGCCCTGTCGCCGGGCACCTGACCTGGGGCGGTGCCGCTCAGTCCGGCTCCCCTGTCCGGTGGGGGCTGCCCACGAAGACGACGTCCCGTGGGCGGCAAGCCCGTCACGTGGGCGCTCACAGTTTCACCGCGACGAGGACGCCGTCGCCGACCGGGGTCAGGGTGCTCGTCAGCTCGGGATGGGTGAGCAGGCGCTCGTTGAACGCCCGCGCCACCGAGATCCGCTCACCGCCGCCGTCTTGGGCAACCTGGCCGTTCATCAGCACGTTGTCGACGACCAGCACGGCGCCGTCGTCGAGCAGCGGCAGGACGGCATCGAAATAATCGCCGTACTGGGCCTTCACGCCGTCGAGGAAGACGAAGTCGAACTTGCCCTCCAGCTCGGCCAGTCCGCGCCGGGCATCCTGGAGCTGCAGCCGCACGCGGTCGCCGACGCCGGCCCGCTCGAGGTACTCCTGAGCCGCAGCGTGGCGCTCGGGGTCGACCTCGAAGGAGACCACATGCCCCCCTTCGGCCAGTCCGCGAGCGATGTACAGCGTCGAGACGCCGATCGCGGTGCCGACCTCGAGCGCGCGGTGGGCGCCCCGGGACAGCGCGAGCACCTGCAGCAGCCGCCCGGTCGCGGGAACGACGATCGGGATCCCGTCGTGGCGCGCGTGCGTCTCCATCTCGGCCAGCACCCGGTCGGGCGTGCTGCGCAGCTGGTCGATGTACTCGCTGACGGGCTGGGTGAGGATCACGCCGTGGACGATAGCTAGCCGCAGAGGCCGCCGTCATGGCCTCCACCGGCGCGGGTCGCCCGGTGAAGCGCTCGAAGCTGAGCGCTCCCTGCCTCACGAGCAGCTCGAGCCCGCCGACGACGGGCACTCCGCGCGCCCGGGCCGCCGCCACGAGCGCCGTTCCCGCCGCCGTGTAGACGAGATCGACAACGCAGCCGTACTGCGCAAGGTCGTCGGCGCCGAGCGGCAGGCGGTCAAACGGGTCCGAGCCGTCGAGGCCCACCGACGTGCAGTTGACGAGCACGTCGGCGCGCAGTTCCGCGGGCGCCGGCGCGTGCGCGAGCGGCGACGGCGCCCAGCTCGTCACACAGCTGCCGGCCCCGGGCGGCGGAGCGGTTCCACACCCGGACCTCGCGGGCGCCGGCGTCAAGCAGCGCCCACACAGCGGCGCGGGCGCTCCCCCCGCCCCCAGCACGAGCGCGCTGCGACCGGCGATCGACCACGGCAGCGCAGCCACGAGCGCCGGCGCGTCCGTGTTGTCGGCGACGATCCCGCCTCCAGGCTCGAACGTCAGCGTGTTGGCCGCTCCGATCGCCCGCGCGCGATCCGTCGGCGCGGTGGCCAGAGCCAGCGCCGCGCCCTTGTGGGGGATCGTCACGTTGGCGCCGCGAAAGCCCGCCCCGGGGAGCGCCGGCACCAGCTCGGCCAACAGCTCGGGGGCCACCGGCAGCAGCTGGTAGCGCCAGTGCCTCAGTCCGGCGGCCGCCAGCGCGGCGTTGTGCATCGCCGGCGAGCGGCTGTGGGCCACCGGCCAGCCGAGCACCCCCAGGCGCGTGACCTCAGTGGCAGTGCGGACGCCGGTCACGCTGCAGCAGACCGGTGAACTGCGCGTAGTTGTTGGCGAACACGGTGTCGTTGCTGCACGGCTTGGCGAAGAAGTACAGGTACGCGCTGCGTGCCGGGTGGGCGGCGGCCTGGATCGACGCCATGCTGGGGCTGTCGATCGGGGTGGGCGGCAGGCCGAAGTGTGTGTGGGTGTTGTACGGCGACGGCGAGTTCAGCTGAGACACCCTGAGCGGCCGGGTGAAGTTGCCGGTGGCATAGCGGGTGGTCGAGTCGAACTGCAGCATCATGTGATCCTTGAGGCGGTTGTAGATGACCGAGGCCACCAGCGGCCGGGCGCGGTTGGTCGAGGACTCGGCCTCGATCAGCGACGCCACCGTGAGCACGTCATAGGCGCTGAGGTGCATGCGGCGCGCGGCGGCAAGGTCGACCTTGGCGAAGCGGCGCTTGAAGTCCTTGAGCTGGTCGGCTACCAGCGCGGACGCCTTGACCGGGTCCACGAGGGTGAACGTGTCGGGGAACAGGAAGCCCTCGAGCGAGGCGACGTGCCTGGGCGCCCCGTAGCTGTGGGGGTCCAGCAGCGGCGAGTGACGGGTCTCGGCCAGATAGTTGCCCTTGATCTTCTGGCGGCGCAGCAGCGCGCTGACATACTGACGGGTGTGGCCCTCACTGATCGTCAGCTGACTGGTCTTGGCCGCCTTGGGTACCTTGGTCAGCGCCTGGAGGACCGAGTGGTAGCTCATCCCCAGCTGGAAGTGATACGTGCCCGAGCGCAGGTCCGAGCGGTCGCCGGCGAGCGTCGCCCGCAGGTTGAAGAAGAAGCCATGGGCGATCACGTGGTCGGCGGCCAGCTGATTGCCGATCTGGCTGGCACTGGAATGCGGGGCGATCGTGACCGTGACGCGGCCGTGCGGCGAGGTGCCAAACGGCTGAAACAGCTCCACCAGGAACCACACCAGCCCGCCGGCCAGGACGAGTGCGATCAGTGAGACGATCCGTCCCAGCCATGAGTGGCGCTTGCCCGGCGGCCGGCGCCGGCGCTTGACCGGCCGGCGCTTGGGCGCTGCCCTTGGACTTGGACCTGGGCGAGCCGGAGAGCCGGCTGACGCGACGGGTTCCCGAGGCGACCTCCGGGTCGTCGAGCTCCTCGTCGGAATAGAAGCCGGGATCAGGCGGAGAGGGCAAGGTCTTAACGGGTCGGGCGGAGACGCCGGCCACTTCGGGGAAGACCTCCGGACCCGCGGGCGACTGTACGGGAAGGGCGCGGCGGCTCGGATGACGGACGCTCGACACGGGCGGCCACCGGTTCGGGCTCGCGGGCCGGCTCCGAGATCGGCTCCGGCGGCGGCGCGGGGGCCGGCTCGGCGCGCGGGGTGGGTTCGGCCGGATGAGCGCTGCGCTCAGTCGAGGTCTTCTCGGCTCGGGCAGCCCGCCGGCGCTGTCGCTCCAGGCGCGCCGCCTCGCGTTCCTCGGCGCTGCGCTCGCGTCCGTCAGCCATGCGCGGCTCCGGCCGACATCCGGTGCGCGAGCCAGCTCTGCAGCAGGTGGGCGGCGGCGCGCGAGTCCTCGTCGGCCCGCCCGCCGGACCGCTGCGCAATGCGCGTCGTGAACCGCTCGTCGTACAGCTCGACGGGAATCGGCAGCGCCCGTTCCAGGCCGGCCGCGAACGTGCGCGTCTCGTCGGTCTGAGCCGAGTCTCCGCCGGCGAGCGACAGCGGCAGTCCGACCACGATCCGCTCCACCCCCAGCTCAGCCACCAGCTCGCGCAGGCGGGCGCGCCCACGACGCGAGTCGGGGGCTGGGATCGCGTCCAACGGCGTTGCCAGGACCCCGGTCGGGTCGCTCACCGCGCATCCGCAGCGTGCGCTGCCGTAGTCAAGCGCCAGCACCCTCACTGGTCTACCCGGCGAGCGCCTCTTCGATAGCGGCCTGCGCGGCGCTGATCGCCTCGGGCAGCCGCCCGGGGTCACGCCCACCGGCCCGCGCCAGGGTGTCGCGTCCCCCGCCGCCACCGCCGACGACGGCCGCCGCGACCTTGACGATGTCCCCGGCGCGCACGCCGCGCGCGACGAGCGCCGGGGCCACGGAGGCCACCAGGTCGACCCGGCCCATCGCCACCACGGCCGAGCACGATCGCGGCGTCGCCGAGCTTGCCCTTCAGGCGGTCGACCAGCTGCAGCAGGGCATCGCCGTCGGCGACGGAAACGGCCGCCGCCAGCACGCTGGCGCCCGCGGTCTCGGTCGCGCCGGCGGCCAGTTGGTCGACGTCGACGGAGCCGTTGGTGGGCCCGCTGCGCCGGGCCGCGCGCTCAAGCTCGCGCACGCGCTCGCGCAGTTCGCCGATCGAATGAGCGACGCGCTCGGCAGGGACGCGCAGCAGCTCGGCGGCCTGCTCGAGCTCACGGTCGCGCTCGCGCACGAAGCCGACGGCTTCGGGCCCGGTGATCGCCTCGATGCGGCGGACGTTGGACGCGCTCGAGGTCTCGTTGAGGATGCGCAGCAGTCCGATCTCGGCTGTATTGCGCACGTGGGTGCCGCCGCACAGCTCGCGTGAGAACGATCCGTCGCCGACCTCGACCATGCGGACGACGTCGCCGTACTTCTCGTTGAACAGCGCCATCGCGCCGAGACGCTTGGCCTCGGCAAGCGTCGTGCTCAGCGCGCGCACCGGATGGCTCTCCAGGATCCAGCGGTTGACGTCGTCCTCGACGGCGCGCAGCTCGTCGGGGCTCAGCGACGAGCCGTGGGTGAAGTCAAAGCGCAGCTTGTCGGGCCCGACGTAGGAGCCGGCCTGGCGCACGTGGTCACCGAGGTGGCGCCGCAGAGCAGCGTGCAGCAGGTGAGTACCGGTGTGATTTGCGGCCGTCGCGTGGCGTGCCGCGCGGTCGACGTGCGCCGAAACCCGCTCGCCCGGCTCGAAGGTGCCGTGCTCGGGCTCGACCTCCACCACCTGGTCGGTGCCCAGACGAATCACGTCGGTGACGCGCCCGCGGCAGTCGCCGCCCGCGCACTCGAGCACGCCGGTGTCGGCGACCTGCCCGCCACCGGTGGCGTAAAACGGCGATTCGGTGAGCTTGAGCAGCAGCCGACCGTCCGTGGAGTCGACGGCGCCGATCGTCGTCTCGGCATCGGTCGTCTCGTAGCCGACGAACTCGGTGGCAAAGCCGGCGTCGCCGGAGAGCGCCGCGGCCTGTTCACGGACACCGCTGTCGTCCCCGCCGCGACTGGAACCCCGACGGGCGCGGGTGCGCTGGTCGTTCATCAGCGCTTCGAAGCCGGCCTCGTCGACCCCGAGCCCGTGCTCGGCGACGATCTCAAGCGTCATGTCGATCGGAAAGCCGTAGGTGTCGTGCAGCAGGAACGCATCGGCGCCGGCGATCCCCTCGGCGCCGGCGTCGCGCGCGCGGGCGATGAGCTCGTCCAGGCGCTTGAGGCCCTGCTCGAGCGTGCGGCCGAAGCCCTCCTCTTCGGACGCCAGCCAGCGGTGCACGAGCTCGCGGCGCTCGTGCAGCTCCGGGTACTCGGACCCCATCACCTCGGTGACCACGTCGGCGTATCGCTCCATGAAGCCGGGCTCCAGCCCGAGCCCACGGCCGTGCTGGATCGCGCGCCGCATGACTCGCCGCAGCACGTACCCGCGGTCCTCGTTGGAGGGCACGACTCCGTCGGCGAGCAGGAAGGTCACCGCGCGGCTGTGATCGGCGAGGACCCGCAGCGCCTTGTCAGTGGGGAACTCCTGCCCGTAGCGGCGTCCCGACAGGTTCTCGCCCAGCTCGATCAGCGGCGCGAATTGGTCGGTCTCAAACACGGTCGCCTTGTTCTGCAGCACGGCGGCCATCCGGTTGAGTCCCATGCCGGTGTCGATGTTCTTCGCCGGCAGCGGCGTGAGCACGTTCGGTGGGTTCTGGTCGAGCTGCATGAACACGAGGTTCCAGTACTCGAGAAAGCGCTCGTTGTCGCCGCCGGGCAGGTCGTCGGGGGAGCCGTACTCGACTCCGCGATCGAGGTACAGCTCCGAGCACGGTCCGCACGGGCCCGTGGGACCGGCCTGCCAGAAGTTCTCCTCGCGCGGGCACTCGACGATCCGCTCACGAGGGACGCCGAGATCCAGCCACGCCTGGATCGCCTCCTCGTCGGGACCGAGGCCGAGCTCGTCGTCGCCGGCGAACACGGTGATCCAGATGTCGTCCTCGGGGAAGCCGAATCCCTCGCGCGACAGGGTCCAGGCGAACTGGGCGGCCTCGCGCTTGAAGTAGTCGCCGAACGAGAAGTTGCCGAGCATCTCGAAGAACGTCAGATGGCGGGTGGTCGTCCCGATGATCTCGATGTCAGGGGTGCGAAACGTCTTCTGACAGGTGGTCACGCGCTTTCGGGGCGGCTTTTCAGAGCCCTCGAAGTACGGCTTGAGCGGGTGCATCCCGGCGACCGTGAACAGCGCCGAGGGGTCGAGCTCCGCCGGAACGAGCGACGCCGAGGGCAGCCGCAGGTGGCCTTGGGCCTCGAAGAACTCGAGGAACGTGCTGCGGATCTCGTCGGAGGTCATGGGGACCCCAGTGTAGGCGTGCATCCGGCCACGCTCCTGGCCGCAGAGCGGGCGCGATTCACCCTAACCGTCAGACCGGGTGATCGTGCCCCAGCCGACGACCAGCTCGCCGTCCATCAGGCAGGCGAGCTGCCCCGGGGCGGCGCCCTCCACTGGTTCGTCGAGCTCGATCGCCAGCGTCCGGTGACGCCCGGCATCGGGTCCTCCGACGAGGCGGGCCGGCAGCGGCCGGGAGTGGTAGCGCAGCTTGACCCGGTCCACGCGCGCGCCCGCGCGATGCAGACGGGCGGAGCGGACGGCAACCCGGCTGGTCTGCAGCGCCTCGCGAGGACCGACCGTCACCCGTCCGGTGTCAGCGTCCTTGTCGAGGACGTACAGCGGGGGGGTCCCGCCGGCCGCGTCGATTCCGATCCCGCGGCGCTGGCCGACGGTGAACCGGTGCTGTCCGCGGTGGTGGCCGAGCACGGTCCCGGCGGTGTCGACGAGCTCGCCCGGCTGATCACCGATGCCCCCGTGGCGGGCCAGGAACCGCGCCCGGTCGGTGCCGGCGAGAAAGCACAGGTCCTGGGAGTCGATCTTGTCGGCCACCGTCAGGCCGGCCTCGGCGGCGATCGCACGCACCTGGGGCTTGCACAGCTCGCCCAGGGGAAAGCGCATCCGCGCCAGACTGCCGGGGTCCAGGGCGGCCAGCATGTAGGTCTGATCCTTGGCCGCGTCGGCGGCGGTCCGCAGCAGCGGCCCATCTGCGTCACCCGGCTCCGCCGTCCGCGCATAGTGGCCGGTGGCCAGCTGAGCGCAGCCGAGGCGGTCGGCGAGCTCGAGCATTGCGTCCAGGCGGACATGGCCGTTGCAGCCGACGCACGGATTGGGCGTCTCCCCTCCGGCGTATCCGGCGATGAACGGCTCGACGACCCCGGCGCGGAAGGGTGCGCGCAGATCGAGAGTGAAGTGGGGCAGGCCCATCGAGTGCGCCAGGTACCGGGCCTGGGCGACGGCCGAGGCCGAGCAGCAGCTGCGCTCGGCGTCGTTCTCGGGATCGGCCCACAGCTCCAGGGTGACCGCCAGCGCGGGGGCGCCGGAGGCGCTGACGAGATGCGCGGCAACGGTGCTGTCGACGCCGCTGCTCATCGCCACCAGCGTGGCCCGCGGATCAGCCGGGAGCTGAGCCTCGGCGCTCACCGCCGCCCCCAGCGCGCGGGCGAGCGCATCGGACGCCACCTCGGCGGCGTGCAGCTTGGCGACGCTCAGCCCGCCGACCTCCTCTGCGATCTGGCGGGGGCCGACCCGGGCGACGTCGAGGATCGAGGCGCCGCGGACGAGGGTGACGGCCGCGCTGGCGGCGGCACTGGCCGCCCCACAGCCGCGCGCGGTGAAGCCTGCGTCGGTGACCTGCGTGCCGTCGATGGCCACCGAGAAGGTCACCTCGTCACAGCAGGAGCCGCCGCTCGTGGTCACTGTGTGACTGTGAGGCGGTACGTGCCCGTGACCTTGGGGGGAGGTCAGGTGATGCTCGAAGGCGAGCGTGTCCATCGCGCGCCCTAGGTTAGGCGCAGGCCGAGCTCGCGCAACTGGGCTGGCTCGACGGGGGCCGGCGCACCGGTGAGCGGGTCCCCCCCACTCGTCGCCTTCGGGAAGGCGATGACCTCGCGGATGTTGTCGCGCCCGGCGAGCAGGGCGACGATCCGGTCCAGGCCCATGGCGATCCCGCCGTGGGGCGGCGCGCCGTAGCGCAGGGCGTCGAGCAGGAAGCCGAAGCGCACCTCGGCGTCGGCCTCGTCGATCCCGATCAGTTCGAACACCTTCCGCTGGACGTCGAGACGATGGTTGCGGATCGAGCCGCCGCCGATCTCGTTGCCGTCGAGCACGAGGTCATAGCTGCGCGACAGCAGCGTGGTGGGGTCGTCGAGGTCGGCCGCGGTGGCCGGTTCGCCGCCGGCCGTCGACGGGGCGGTGAACGGATGGTGCTCGGCGTCCCAGCGCTGCTCGTCGGGCTTGTAGGCGAACATCGGGAAGCGCACGATCCAGCGGATGTCGTGCGTTCCGGCGGGCACCAGGTCAAAGCGCCGCGCCAGCTCCAGTCGCAGCGCGCCGAGCGCCTGGGAGGCGATCGCCGGCTGGTCGGCGACGATCAGCAGCAGCTCGCCGGTCTTGGCGCCCAGGTGCTCGTTGAGGGAGGCGATCTCTCCGGCGGTGAGGAATTTGGCCACCGGCGAGCGCCACGGCGCGTCCTCGTCGTCCTGGACGAACGCCCACACGAGGCCCTTGGCCCCGTGCTGCTTGGCTAGCTCGGTGAGCGCGTCGAGATCGGAGCGAGCGAGCGCGTGTGCGCCCACGTTGATCCCGCGGACGACTCCGCCACTCGCAAGCGCCCCGGCGAAGACCTTGAACTCCGTGCCGGCCAGCGCGCCGCCGAGGTCTGAGAGCTCTAGGCCGAAGCGGGTGTCCGGACGGTCGGAGCCGAAGCGGCTCATCGCCTCGGCGTGGGTCATCCGCGGCCACGGGGGCGCGGGCAGATCCAAGTCGGAATCGGCGAAGACGGCGCCCATGACCTCCTCGGAGAGCTCGAGCACGTCGTCCTCCTCGACGAACCCCATCTCGATGTCGAGCTGGGTGAACTCGGGCAGGCGATCGGCGCGCGCGTCCTCGTCGCGGAAGCAGCGGACGATCTGGTAGTAGCGCTCGAAGCCGCCGATCATCAGCAGCTGCTTGAACAGCTGAGGCGACTGCGGCAGCGCGTAGAACGATCCAGGCGCCATCCGCGCGGGGACGAGGAAGTCGCGCGCGCCCTCGGGCGTGGAGCGGGTGAGAAACGGTGTCTCGATCTCCAGGAAGTCGCGCGCGTCGAGCACCCGGCGCATCGTGCGCACCACCCGGTGGCGCAGGGCGATCGCCTCCTGCATCGGTGTGCGGCGCAGGTCCAGCGAGCGGTGTCGCAGGCGGAGGTCCTCGTTGACGGCCGTGTCCTCGTCGAGCGGGAAGGGCGGCGTGTCGGCGTCGGCGAGGATTTCGAGCTCGGCGACCATGATCTCGATCTCGCCCGTCTGGAGGTTCGGGTTCACGTTCTGTGGTGCGCGCGGCGTGACCGTCCCCGACACGGTGATGACGTCCTCGGAGCGCAGCGCGTGCGCGGCGGCATGCGCCTCGGCCGCCGTCTCGGGGTTGAAGACCAGCTGGACGATCCCCGAGCGCTCGCGCAGATCGATGAAGATCAGTCCGCCGTGGTCGCGGCGACGGTGCACCCACCCGGAGACGCGGACCTGATCGCCTGCCCGGGAGGCGTCGAGCTGTCCGGCCCAGGCGTCCCGGTAGCGGTTGGGCCGCGGCGGGTTGGTCATGCCGGAGCTCACAGGCGGCTGCCACGCAGAATGGTGGGGATCACGGCCTGGGCCCCGATCTCTGTCTGATCGCCGGATTCCATGTTCCTCAAGCTCACCGTCGGCTCGTCGCCGATGATGGCAACGTAGCGTGCGCCGATCCGGTCGGCGTGCTTGAGCTGGCCCTTGAGGGAGCGTCCGGCCAGCTCCATCCGCGCACTCAGTCCCGCCTGGCGGGCCTCGTTGGCGAGCTCGAAGGCCGCACGGCCGCGGTCGCGGTCGCGGACCGCCAGCGCGACGAACAGGTCGACGACATCGGGGGCGATCGGCTGCTCGCCGGAGGCGAGCAGGATCCGCTCGACGCCGGCTGCCCAGCCCGAGCCGGGCGTCGACGGCCCGCCGAGCAGCTCCATCAGGCCGTCGTAGCGACCGCCGCCCCCGACTCCCGATTGCGCCCCGAGCGCGTCAGAGGTGAACTCGAAGACGGTGCGCGTGTAGTAGTCGAGGCCGCGCACGAGCGTCGGATCGAGCTGGTAGGGCTGGCCGGCGTCGTCGAGCAGGGCGCGTACCTGGGCGAAGTGCTCGGCATCCTCCGAAGCGAGCCGGTCAACCAGGATCGGCGCGCCCCGCATCGTCTCCCGGGTTGTGCGGTCGCCCGCATCGAAGGCGCGCATCGGGTTGAGGTCGATCCGCGCCACGACCTCGGGCGAGAGGCCGTCCTCGTGGGCGCGCAGATAGGCGGTCAACTCCTCGCGGTACTCGGCCCGGGTCGCCGGCGTGCCGAGGCTTGACAGCCGCAGCCGCGTCTCCCGCACCCCCATCGCCCGCAGCAGGTCTGACAGGAGCACGATCAGCTCGGCGTCGGTCTCGGGCGACGGCGACCCGATCGCCTCCGCCCCCACCTGCCAGAACTGGCGGTAGCGCCCGCGCTGCGGGGCCTCGGCGCGATAGAAGCTGCCCAGATACCAGAACTTGACCGGCTGGGGCAGCTTGTGCATCCCGTGCTCCATGTACGCGCGGCATACGGGCGCGGTGCCCTCGGGTCGCAGGGTCAGCGACCGGCCGCCCCCGTCATCGAAGGTGTACATCTCTTTCTGGACGATGTCGGTGGCCTCCCCCACCCCGCGCGCGAACAGCTCGGTCGCCTCAAACGTCGGTGTCTCGATTCGCTGGTAGCCGGCGGCACCGAGGATCCGGCGGGCGTGGTCCTCCAGCACGCGGCGGCGGGCCGCGTCGGGCGGCAGCACATCGAACGTCCCCCGGGGGGCCTGGATCACGCTCACCTGCGGACCCTGGTGCTACGCGTCGTGCGCGAGTTCGCGCAGGAACGGATTCGTCGCCCGCTCAGCGCCGAGCGTGGTCAGGCCCATGTGGCCCGGATACACGGTCGTCTCCGGCGAATAGGCATCCAGCAACGACTCGATCGAGGCCAGCAGCGTCGGCCAGTCGCCCCCGGGCAGGTCAACGCGGCCGACGGAGCCCTGGAAGAGGACGTCGCCGGAGAACAGCGCCTGGTGCTCAGGCACCGCGTAACTGACGTGGCCGGGGCTGTGCCCGGGCGTGAAGGTCACCTCGAACGTCAATCCGGCGAGCTCGAGCGTCTCGCCGCCCGCGACCGTCTGCTCGGCGTCGTAGCTCTCGAACGGGCCGAAGCCGGGAAAGCGCACGTAGTCGTTGATGTTGGCCAGGATCTCGGCCTCGAGCTCGGGGCAGTAGACGGGAGCGCCCGTCGCCCGTGCGACCTCCGCCACTGCGCCCACGTGGTCGAAATGGGTGTGGGTGAGCAGGATCGCGTCCACGGTGATGATCTCCAATGCCTGGAGCGCGCCGAGGATCCGGTCGGCCTCGTCGCCCGGATCGACGATCACCGCGTGGTCGCTGCCGGCAGCGCGCACGATGTAGCAGTTCTCCTGCAGGGGACCGACGGTGAACATCCGCGCGTCGATCACGGCGAGAGCTCCTTCTTCTTCATCCGCCGGCGCCACAGGAACGTCTCCAGGAAGTAACCGCCGGGCACGTACAGCGCCAGCGAGAACACCGCAAAGGCGAGGGCGGCGAGGATCTTCCCCTTCGTGACCACGAGCAGGAAGATCAACATGAAGCCGCTGGCCAGCAGCGCGCGGTTCAACGAGCTGCGCCAGGTGGGCGGCCGATCGAGGCGCGCCATGCGGGCCTGATCGCGGGACTGTTTCTTGCGCTCCGCGGGGCTGGGCGGCCGGGTCGTCCGTCCGCGGGATTCGACGACGCCGGCGGAGTTCCCGCGGTGCTTGCTCCGGCGCTTGCGCTTGGTCTGGGCCATGGTGCTACGGAGCTTACGCGGTGCGGCCACGACGGTGAAGCGCATCCTCGATCGTCGCGTACCCGCGCAGGGCGACGTCGCGCGGGAAGTCGTCGAACGCGGCCTGCGGCGTCAGCCCGACGAGCTCGGCGCCCGCCACCGGCGCGTGCCGGGCGACGGCGGCGACGACCGCCGCCGGAGAGGCCTGCCGATGGTCCTCCACGTTGGTCGACACCTGGGCCAGACCGAGCTGCTCGAGCCACAGGCCGATCGCGCGTACTCCCGGCAGGCCCTCCTCCCCGCCCTCGCGAATCGCCGCCGCCACCGCGCGCGCGTCCTCGACGGTGGCCCCCGCACCGAGCTCGACGTTGAAGGCGATCAGCGGCGGCCGCGCACCGACCAGCACGGCGCCGGCGGTGGGGTGAAGCCCTCCGGGACCGAAGTCGGGCGCGAGCTCGCCGGCCGCGATCCGCCGCGTCAGCTCCGCCGGTCCCCCGCGGCGCAGCTGCGCCCGAGTTCGTCCCCCGGCCAAGACGCCGTAGAGGAAGACCGGCAGCTCCAGCTCGGCGCCGAGCCGATCGGCGAGCACGAGCGCCTCCGCGCAGGCGGCGCCCCGCTCGTCGTCGGTGAGGTGGATGATCGGTGCGACGTCGATCGCGCCGACGCGCGGGTGCACACCCTCGTGGGTGTCGATCTGAATCCGGCGCACCGCCTCGGCGGCGCCCCGGACGACGGCTTCGGACAGCTCCTCCGGCTCGCCGGCGAGCGTGTAGGCGCTGCGATGGTGGTCGGGGTCGGAGTGGACGTCGAGCAGGGCGTCGCCGAACGCGGACGCGACCGCGGCGATCGCGGCCTGATCGCGGCCCTCGGAGATGTTGGGATAGGCCAGAAGGGTGGCCACGCCGGCGGATCATAGGTTGGTCCGGGCACTGCGCGGGTGCGCCATCATCGGTCGTGATGGATTCCATCGTCCCGCCACCGGAGGCCGTCGCCGAGGCCTTCATCGACTGCCTGCGCCTCCTCGCCGATGCGGCCGACCTCGGCTGGGTCAGACGCGCGAATGGCGTCACATTGGTGTTGACCAAGGTTCCCGTCGCCACACTGAACGGCGTGTGGGCGACGGCCGCCGGCGCTCGGCCGGAGGAGATCGACGCCGGACTCGACGACGTCGCCGCCCACCGCCTGCCCTACTGCATTCAGGCGCGCCCGCCCTGTCACGCAGCCGCCGCCGTGGTCGCGAATCGCCGCGAGATGGTGGCCGCGCCGGAGATCCCCCTGATGGTTGCCGTCGGGCCGGTCAGCGTGACCGAGCCGCGTGAGCTGGCGATCCGCCGTCTGGAAGTCGGCGAGTCCCGCCTGCACGCCGAGTTGGCCGGCGCCGCCTTCGAAGCCCCACCCGGCCTGTTCGCCACGATCATCACCGAGACCACGCTCGCCCTGCCGGCGGTGCGCGGCTATGTCGGCGAGGTCGGCGGAGTCCCCGTCGCCACCGCGATCGCCGCCACGATCGGCGACGCGGTCGCGGTCTTCAACGTCGCCACCGCCGCCGAGCATCGCGGCCGCGGGTACGGCGCCGCCGTCACCGCGAGGGCGATCAGTGACGGCCGCGCGGCCGGTGGCACCTGGAGCTGGCTTCAGTCCACGGAGCCGGCCTCGCGCGTCTACACGCGCCTCGGGTTCGCCACGCTCGAACACTGGTCGTGCTGGCTCGGCGGCTGACGCGCGTCGGTGGTTGACCCCAAGCCGGTCAACTACACTCCGCGACCTCCACGCCGGAGTAGCTCAGTCGGTTAGAGCAGCGGAATCATAATCCGCGTGTCGGGGGTTCGAGTCCCTCCTCCGGCATCCGTCGTTTCCAGGAATTCCTCGCGTTTTCAGGGAGTTCTTGTTGTTTCTGGCCGATCGTGGCGACCGCTAGAAACCGCTCGCTGGCTGACAATCCTGTCCAAGGACATGTCCAACGAGCGAACGGAGGGCATGCCCTCGACCGACCTCGCGGCGGCTGCGAGGCTGGACCGTGGACGCAGACGGCTTGCTTCCGTCTCCCGCCGGCTGACCTGGAGTCGACAGATGCACGACCCGCTCGCCACGGCCGTCGCTCGGTGCATCGGCGTCATCGGGCGCCCGACGGTGGTGAGGCCCGGCGAACGCGTCCCGCTACACGTCAAGGCCGTCACGCACAGGCCCTTCTTGTCGCGCGCGGGCGCCATCGAGCACGGACGTGAGATCACGGCGGCCAATTTCCACGCGTGAACCTTGCCCGTCGCCTACCGTTGCTGGCGTGCGCGACGTCCAGGCCGCGGAATGACGCGCGGCGCCTCATCCGTGCGCGACCGCCGCGTTGGCACCCAAGCGAACGCTTCCCCGTCCATGCCGTCGTTGATGTTCGCTCGCGAACCTCGGGACCTATGGAGGAATCGGCGGTCGTAATGGGTGTCCGATGCGCTTCTTTGGCCGCACGAACGAGACCGCCGGCTGCCGCCGGCTCCCGCTGTTGACCTCGCTCCGCTCGATCAGAGTCACGCGACGCAGCCGAGGCGCAGGCCGGTCGACGCCGTCTCAGCTGCCAAGGATCACTGCGACACGCGCCCCGTCGTCGAGCGAGCGGGCGTCCCACCGGTCTCGCCTGGCGCCGCATCGATCGGGATTCACGGCGTGCTGAGAGCAGGCCGTAACCCGCAGGCCGGTTTGGGCCTGCGACCAAGAGCGTAAATTTGTCATTGTGCGCGAACTACTCAAACGCCACCTGATCGGATACGCCTGGGTAATCGCGCTTCGCGAAGTGCTGCGCCTCCCGCAGATTCCGGTCGAGATACCCGAGGCTCTGTGATCCTGGCGGGCTTGCTGGCCGGCCCGTTTGTGATCTCTGGATTTGCCTGGTGGGTGCTGACCGGCAAACGACTGCCTACCCCCTCGGCGCGTGGCTGGACGACCCGGCCATCGTCAGAGTCAACATGTTCAGGAAGCTGCCGGCGGGCCTGTTCGAAGACCCCACCGCTCCTGGACTGAACTTGGAGTAGCTCCACTCAGTTCGGATCGGAAGGTGAGCGCGCCGCCACGTTCGAGGCGTCACGATCGTCGCATAGTCGGATCGACAACGGACGCTCCCAAGCAGTCGCCGGCGGCGGCCAGCGTCGGCGTCCAGGCCCGTCGCAGACGTCGAACGCTGACCGGACAGCCAACCTTTCGGATGCTGGCCCCCGAGTTTGGCGAGGAGCAGGTTCACGGGCGGGAGCCTGCGAGAGACCTGCATCGCTGCGACCGAGCCGAGGCCGCCGGTCCCGCTCCGAAGCAACTGCCGGAGTTAGCTTAGGCGAGCAAGCCCTCGGCAGGATGGGTCTTGCTCCGGCGGTCCGGATCACATCGCTGCTCGCCGACCGCCGCTCGTGTTTTTTGCGTGCTGGCGTTGATTCGGCGGTCAGTGCCCGCGACGCGTCGCGGGCGAGCACGTCGTCAGATTGACGGTCCGGTCCGCCAGCCGATTCGGAGGGGAGCGGTCTGAGGTTGGATCGAGGGCCGCCCCGCCAGACGAAGGCTCGTTCAACGCCGGCGGGCTTTCGCTGGCAACGTCGTAGCGTGCGCGACCCCTTGGTCAACCCAGCGGCGCAACGCGTTTGCTGTGGCGAATCGGGCCGGGGCGACGTAGACCATCGTCCGCATCGGTCGGCCGGTGAAGTCCATCGGCCGGACGTGCGGCTCGTCGAGCGCGGCGTCCGCAACGTGCTCGCCCAGGCGCAGCATCAGCTCGTCTCCGACGATTCCGCACGCCATGTTGCCGCCGACGAGGAACGCGAGGCCGCCGAACATACGTTGCTCACGAATGTCGGGCACGTCGCGCAAGGCCTCGCGGATCCGGTCTGCGAGGTGCTCGTCGAACGCCATCACCCGGAGATGGTGACAGCGAGGCCCAACCGCCTGAACAGCTCGGGCTCGCGCGGAAAGCCGGTGATGCCGACGATTCGGTCGCCGTCGATGGCGAACACCATCACGCCATAGGCCTCGTGGTCGCCGGTTGCATCGTCGAGCGCATACGCCGCGAGCGCGGGCTGGCCGTTGGCCCGGGCGGGCCGGAGCAGGATGTCGTTGAGCCGGCCCTCCAACGGCACCGTCGCGAAGAACGCGGCGACCGCGGCGCCGCTCTCGACGCGAATGGATTCGGGCGGCATCGTCATGAGAGCGTCCGTAGCCAATAGCGCGACGATCCCGTCGATGTCGACAGCCTCCCAGGCGTCCTGGAATCGCCGCATCACTTGCGCCTCGACGTCGGTGCTGGCGGGGCGGTGGATGCGAGCGAGCGTTCCGTCCGCGTGCTCACGGGCCACCCGGTCTCGCGCGCGCTGCAGCGCGCTGTTGACTGCCGGCACGCTGTCGTCGAGGAACTCCGCGACCTCGCGCGCTGAGCAGTCGAGCACGTCGCGCAGCACGAGCACTACGCGCTGCTTTGGTGGCAGCAGCTGCATTGCTGCGACGAATGCCAGCCCGATGGCTTCGCGTGACTCGGCCGCGACTTCGGGCTCACAGCCCTCGGCGGCCATGGGCTCGGGGTAGGGCTGCAGGTGCGCGTCGATCGACGCTGTCTCGCGGCGGCGGCGCTGCTCGAGCATCCGCAGGCAGACGTTGGTCGCGATCCGATACAGCCACGCCGCGACGGACGCGCGGGGCTCGAAGCGATCGATCCCCCGCCACGCCCGCAACAGCGCCTCCTGCATCGCGTCGTCGGCGTCATGCAACGACCCCAGCAGCCGGTAGCAGTGCATGTGCAGCGCCGAGCGGTGCGGTGATGTCAGCTCGACGAAGGCGCGCTCGTCGCCGCCGCGTGCTGCGGCGACGAGGCCCGTGTCATCGAGGTTCGTGGCCGGGTTGGCCATCGAGCGCTACGCGGCGGGGACCGGCGGCGGCCCGCCGAGCTCGGTCCAGGGTGAGGGCGCGAACGACCCTGGTACGCCACCGAGCGCGAGGAAACGGACCCCGTCGGGACCGGGCAGGATCTGCCGGTGCTGCTCTGCCCCCACGCGGACCATCATGCCGGGCCGCAGCGCGACGCGCTGATCGTCTGCGACGAGCGTCCCTGACCCCTCGAGTGGGACGTAGACCTCCTCCTGGTTTGCGTCCTCCACGCTCGCATCATGGCGGTGATTGGGGTAGCCGTCCCAGTTTCCCGGGAGGGTCATGACCTGCATTCCGAACGACGTCACGCCAAGCGTCGCACGCGCGCGTCGCGCCACCCCGTCGTAGATCGGCTCCATCTCCTCGAACGACGCCACTTTCACATCAGCCATCAGGACCTCCGGATCGAATGCGTTGTGTCACCCGTTCAATCCACAGCGGCGCCAAAACTCATCGCGCCTATCTGGCGAGGTGTGCGGCGAGCTTGTCGAACGCCGCTTCGTAACCAGCGGCTGCGTGCCCGGCACCAGCGGCGTAGGGCCCGTCGCTGAGGGTCATGCGGGTCTTCTCACCGTGGTCGTGGAACTCGACCCGCACGACCGTCGGCTTGTGCATCCCGGGCATCGGGTCCGAGCGCAGCACGAGCAGCGCCGGCTTGACGAGCTCGATGATCTCGTAGCCGATCGTGAACTCGCGGTCGCCGCCGCGCTGGACCATCGTCAGCTCATAGCGCCCGCCGACGCGAAGGTCGATGCGGATCCGCTCACGTGGGGTCTCCATCTGCTCGGGGCCGTACCACGCCGCGACTTCGTCGGGGGTGGTCCACGCCCTGAACACCTGCTCGCGCGGCGCGTCGAAGATGCGCGTAATCAGGACCTCCTGATTGGCGCCGGCCACGGGGGTTGGGTCACTCATCTTGCTTTCCTTTCCGGCGCAGGTGCGCGTCGAGTCGGTCCATCCGGGCATCCCAGGTGCGCTTGCGCGCTTGCATCCACTCCACCGCGTCGTCGAGCGGCTCGGCCTGCATCCGGCTCGGGCGCCACTGCGCCTCTCGACTGCGGACGATCAACCCGGCCCGCTCGAGCACCTTGAGGTGACGCGAGATCGCGGGCAGGCTCACCGAGAACGGCTCCGCCAGCTCGTTGACCGTAGCCTCGCCTTCGGCGAGACGGGTCAAGATCGAGCGGCGCGTCGGATCAGAGAGCGCGGCGAACGTGAGGCTGAGCTGGTCGGGCGGCATCTAACTGACTAGTTAATTAACGATATCATTAAACACGCGGCAAAGCTCAATCCGGCCACTTCCTAAAGGCAAGTCGCTTCCTGGCAATCGTCAGCGTTGAGGCCCCCCCCCGGGCAAGTCCTTGGCGCTTCATGTGTCCCGGCGTCGTCCGAGAGAACGCAGACCGGTCGACGATGCCGCCCACGGTAGCGGCGTACGAGACCCCCGGTTTCGCGTCTTCACGTGCATCCCGCCGCCGGGCCACGAGGCACCCGCTTGGCGCGAGATCCGAGAGCGTGCGCACGACTGAAAGCTTCAGCGTCGGTGCCGTCGCGGGATACTCGGGCGAATGAGCAGATCTCAGTCGGCCCGGAGGTGGGTGATCGGTGCTCTACGGGCGCCGACGGTTCTGTATGACTGGGATCTCGGATGGCTGCTTGGTCGACGATTCTTGCGGCTGACACATCGCGGGAGGCGCTCTGGCCGCTGCTACCGGATGATGTTGGAGGTCATCGGGGAGGACCGCGGCCGAGACGAGCTCTTCGTGATGGTCGGCCTGGGCCGGAGCGCCCAGTGGTACCGCAATGTGGTTGCTGGCGGTGCCGTCGAGGTTGCGATCGGCCACGAGCGGTTCAGTCCCGCCTACCGCGAGCTTGACTGCCGGGAGGCGGCAGCAGTCTTCGAGGGCTACGAGCAACGCAACCGCATGGCTACTCCGATCGTGCGCGTGGTGTTGAGCCGATTGGTCGGATGGCGGTACGACGGCAGTTCCCTGGCGCGGCACCAGCTGGTGCGCGAGCGGCCAATCCTCGCGTTACGACGAGCATCCTGAGCAAGCTGAACGCCGAACTTGATCCCGGCTCAGCGCCGCGCGAGGCGAGCCAACCCGGGCGGCTGCGACCCGCCGAGCTAGTGGATGGTCACGCGAAGCGCTCACTAGGAGGCCTTCTTTGATTGCCCACGGTTCTTCTCCCGTGGTCACTTCCGCACCCGCCAAGCGAGAAGCGCGCTTGCGGTCAACGGTGTTTGTGTGCGTTCGGCGGGATGCTGAGATCGAGCTGCCCCAGACGCTCCGGGTCGAGAAGAACATCGATCTGGGCGATCCTGCCGTTCGCAACGGTGAAGGCCATCACCGAGAACACGCGGCCGCGCGCCGCCACGACCGCTCCGGCGGCGCCGTTCACGAGCGCGGGTCTGACGAACGGGTAGAGCCTCGAGTAGGTGGCCGTATGCGTAGCGACGGCGTCCGCGCCGTGGAGCACGAGCGAGGCCTCTTCGCGCAGGATTCCGCCATCGATGCGCAGTTCGACCGCGGGGTCGAGCACCTTTAGGAGGGCGTCGAAGTCGCCGTCGCGCGAGGCGGCGAAGAACGCATCGACGATGCGTCTCTGCTGCGCGAGGTCCGGGTCGGGCTCCGGCGAGTTCCGCACGCGCCGGCGGGCGCGGCTGGCGAGCTGCTGAGCGGCGGCTTCGGAGCGGTCGAGCACGGTGGCGATGTCGGCGAACGGCACCCCGAACACGTCGTGCAGCACAAACGCGAGTCGCTCGGCGGGGGTCAGCGCGTCGAGCACGACCAACAGCGCCAGACCGACGGACTCGGCCACGAGCGCCTCGCGGTCGATGTCATCCTCCTCGAAACTGACCACTGGGTCGGGGACGTGCACCGAGAGCTCCTCGCGTCGCGCTCTACGGGCGCGCAGCATGTTCAGCGAGACCCGCCCGACGACCGTCGTCAGCCAGGCCCGCATGTTCTCAACGGTCTCGGGATCCTGGTTCCGAATCCGCAGCCAGGCTTCCTGAAGGGCATCCTCAGATTCGCTGACCGAGCCGAGCATCCGATACGCGACCGCGCGGAGATGCGGTCGATGCTGCTCAAACCGTTCCGTCAGCCAATCGCGGTCGTCCATCGTCAGCTCCCCGCGCCCGAGATTCAAATCGCTCACCAGTGGTTGCGGTAGCCGACACTGGTGCTCAGGGCCGCCGCCGCCAGGACCAAGAAGAACACGGCTCCACCAATCTGGCGGTCACGGACTCGTAGGTGAGCAGTCACAGCGCAGATGAAGTAAACGACAAGGCCGATCGCCGCAGCCGTCCCCAGCGCCGGCACGGCAAAGCCTGTCAGAAGTCCGACCGCGGCGGAAGCCAACAGCGCACCGAGCGGGACCATCCATCGTCGGGCGATCTGAACCCGGTCAGCGACGACCTTGACCGACTCCGCGCCGACGAAGTTCAACCAGGAGGCGTAGCCGTTCGCGAGCGCCGCCAGAATCGTGGTAGTGAGATAGGTGATGTGCATACCACCTAGACACGCCTCGCCCACACAACCTGACAGCCGAGAGCTCGGTCCTCTGCGACGACGGATCGTCGACCGGCTCGAACCTCGACCAGTGGCACGCTGCACCTACCGGGCAATCCTGCTCTGCTCCGCTACAGGCACCGCAACCCCGGTGACCGCAAGGCCCTGCAACGCGCGGAAGGGGCGATGAGCTTGGAAGCGGCCCAAGCGTCGCGTCTCTCAGAGGAGTTGTCGGAGATCGTCGCGGTCGATCCCGGCGTCTCGCAGGACTCCCGGCGAGCGTGCCGAGTTTGAGTTCACGGTGAAGTGGCACCACCAGCGCAATCGTGCGCTGGTCGTGTTTGAGGCGCACATGGCTACCGCGCTGGCGAACGGCCACCCATCCGATTTTCTCGAGAGCGTCGATCAGCTGCTGGCCCGATAGGACTGGCAGCCGCTCGCTCACGCGGGCAGCGGCAGCGTGCGCCGAATGATCCCCATCTCGAGCGAACGACCGTCCTCGCGCAGCCCCTCGACGTAGAGCTCCAGTGCTTCGCGGGCATTCTCGGTCGCTTCCTCAAGCGTGTCGCCTTGGGTGTGGAGCCCGGGGAGTTCCGGCGCGTAGACGTGGTAGCCGCCCTCCTGCTGGGGCTCGAAGACGAACTCGACCTCCTGCGCAGGTTCCATGCCCCCAGGGTACCGGCAGACCAGGAACCCGGGCCCGACCTTCTCGAAGGGGATGCGCCGTGCGGGCATCGTCCTCGGTTCGCCGGCGCATGGAGGTGCCGTGCTCTGAGCAGACGTCGCATGTCGCTCGCACGGTGCTGCCCCCGTTGAAGCGCACGAAGGTGCCAGGTCGTCCCGTGGCGGTGGCGGTCGGTTCGAATCGCAGCCACCATCAACCCATCCAAGGGGAGGATTCATGGAATCCGTGCCGCTGGACGGTGCAGTCATCGCCGCTCGCCGGCGACGATGCCGGGCTATCACCGAGGTCGCCCGCCGCGCAACAAGGGCGAGGAGTACCCGGCCGATCCGCCGACCATCGAGGAGATCGTCGCTGTCATGCGCACGGTCGGTGACCGTCCCGAGGGTCACCGGCTTCGCGCGCTGCTCGTGCTGCTGTGGCGTGCCGGGCTGCGGATCAGTGAAGCGCTGGCGCTCCAGGAGAGCGACCTGGACAGCGGCCGCGGCGCCGTGCACGTGCGGCGCGAGAAAGGCGGCAAGCGCCGCGAGGTCGGGATGGACCGCTGGGCGTGGGAGCAGCTCGACCCATGGATCGAGATCCGCCGCGAGCTCCCGATCGGAGCGCTGCTGTGCGTGATTCACGGCCCGACCGCTGGCCGGCGCTGGGAACCGTCGGCCCGCGCAAGCAGCTGCATCGGGCGGCGGCCGCGGCGGGCGTCCGGCGCCACTTCGCGCCGCACCAGCCGCGGCACGCGCACGCGGTCGAGATGGCGCACGAGGCCGTGCCGCTGGTCGTGATCCAGCGCCAGCTCGGGCACGCCAACCTCGGCATCACCAGCGTCTACCTGGGTGACGGAGCGCAACTCTGCGGGCATTGACGCTGGGCCCGCCTGCTGCTCACGAGCGGAAGGCGTCCCGTCGGTTCCGGTCCGAGCGTCGCAGGACCCTCCGATTGCTGCAGCGTTGTCGCTCACGACGCCGAGAGCGGCCCGGCCTCGTGGCGCGCTTCAAGGTCGCTGCCCGAAGCGGCGGCTAAGCTTCGGCCCGTGGCCAAGGTCTTCGACGGCATCGACGATCGCCTGCAGCGGTGGATTGCCGCACAGCCGATGTACTTCGTCGGCACCGCCCCACTTGACGCCGACGGACACGTCAACGTCTCGCCGAAGGGGCCGATCGACACCCTCAAGGTCCTCGACTCCCACACCGTCGTCTACCTCGACTTCGTCGGGAGCGGAGCGGAGACGATCGCCCACCTGCGGGAGAACGGGCGCATCGTGATTATGCTCTGCGCCTTCCAGGGACCGCCGCGGATCGTTCGCCTGCACGGGCAGGCCCGAGCTTTCACCGCCGACACCCCCGGCTACGAGAACTTGCGAGAGCAGGCCGGCTTCGAGCCGCCGTCGGTGCCGGAATCGGCCCGCTCGATTGTGCGCGTCGAAGTCATGCGCGTAGCTGACTCGTGCGGCTACGGCGTGCCGCTGATGACGATCGTCGGGACGCGGCCACACTTCGACGCCTGGGCGGGCAAGAAGGTGCGCGTCGGCGGTCCCGAAGCGCTGCGCGACTACCAGCGCGAGGTCAACTCGCAGAGCATCGACGGTCTTCCGGCGGTCGAGCTGCCCGGCGAGGCCGCACCGCGAACCTGACCGCCCGCGTGCTCCCGGTCTTCGACGGACAGGCAGGCCATCGACGTCGATTAGCCGCGGCTCCCCTGCGGCCTTAGCGACGTAGTCCCGCACGAGGACCAGCGACCACTGTGCTGGTGTGGAACGGCCACGGCACTCTTGACCGCGGGACCGGGGGCCTACCGCAAGCAAGGGCGGAGCAGAAGTCACGGCGGCGTGACCCCTTTAGGCGTGATCGGGCAGCGGGCGTGGCTCCCTCCTGCCGGCGGTGATCGTGGCGGCCAGATCCGCTCTGCTTCCGGCACAGCATCGCGCGCGTGGCGGCGCCTCCCATGAACGCGCGGAAAGCGGGCCTCGTCGCAGAGGGGATCTCCTATCGGACGCTTGATCGTCGCGAGCGGGCGCCGCTGCCGCCTCTGGCTCGATGGACTATGCGGAATGCGTGCTGTCGGAGCACAGCCGTCCGGGCCTTCAGACATGGTCACGTCTGCAGCGCTTGGGTACGCGAGAGCGGCCGTAGCACCAGATTCGGAGAGCGGAGGGTTGATGGCGGCGAAGGAGAGCACCGATGACGGCGCAGGTGATGAGGGGAGGCTCCGCGCCAGCGCCGCCGATATCTATGAGCGGGTCAAACGCGAGGGGATCGACGAGCTGGACCGGCCGGTCGCTGCTCTGGCGTTCTCTGGGTTCTTCGCGGGTGCGTCGGTCGGGTTCGGGGCGGTCGCGTCAGCTGCTGCCACGGTCGCTCTGGCGGGGCACCACGACGGACGGCTGATTGGCGCGATCTTCTTTCCGGTCGGCTTCATTGTCGTGATCATCGGCCGCGCGCAGCTGTTTACCGAGAACACGCTGTACCCCGTGACGCTGGTACTTGACGAGCGTCGCCATCTGTTCGCAACGCTTCGGCTCTGGGCAGTCGTCCTGAGCGCGAATCTGATCGGCGCCGCGCTGTTTGCGCTGCTGGTGACCAAGACCGCCGCGCTGACCCCAGCCATCGTGGCCAAGGTCGCCGAGGAGGGCCACCGCGCGACCCTTGGTAGCTGGGGATCATTCTTTTGGAGTGCGGTGCTCGGCGGTTGGGCGATCGCACTGGTAGCGTGGCTGATTCAGTCAAGCGGCGTGGTCATCGGGCAAATCGCCCTGATCTGGACACTGGTGTTCACCGTCGCGCTGCTCGGCCTCGACCATTCGGTGTCAACAACCATCGAGGTCATATCCGCAGCCATCAAGAACGAGGTCCACGTCGGCCACGCGCTCGCCTGGTTCGCAGCGGTCCTGCTCGGCAACGTCGCCGGCGGCGTCCTGATCACCGCAGTGCTCAACTACGGCCAGGTGCGCGCCGGCGAGGACTGAGCGGCGGGGGGATCATCCGGACCCGCTTGCAGCCTCGCGTCGCGCGGGTCACGGGTCAGTCGGTCGGTCGCCAACGCAGCCATGAGCGCCACGACCGGCCGGTCGTCCAGCGAGACATGCCCAGGAATCCAGTGTCTCGCCCAGGATCGACCACTGAGACAGATGTGTGTCTCGGACGGAGCCGGCCGGACGCCGGCCGGAGTCATATCCGACGGACGCTCGGAGCGATCAGCCGGGCTGAGACACCGGGGCGCCCGGCCGTCGCTCGGCCGACAGACCGATTAGGCAGGCTCAAAGTCATACCGCGACGCGATCGGCCCCATGACCTCGGGGGTGAGCGGACCCTTCTCGGCTGCGGCACCCAACTCGCGCATGTAGTGCTCAAACCCCGATGGCGTATTCATGTTCAAAAACCGCACCGGGGAATCGCTGTGGTTGCTGAACGTATGCACGATGCCCGGAGGCACACAGACAAAGCTGCCCGCTGGAACGTCGTGAGTCTCGTCCCCGAGGCGCATCGTCAAGACGCCGTCAAGGACGTAGAACATGTCGTGCAGATGTCGGTGCTTATGGGGCGGCGGCCCGGAGAAGCCGGGGGCGATGGTGCTCTCGGACATGAAGAAGGACCCGTCCGTCGCTTTACCGGTCGCCTTCAAAACGATTGCCGATCCGGCGCCGGCATCAATCCGCTCCCCCTCGCCGGGACCGTAGCGCGTTGGATCGATCATCGCGGCAACGATACGCCGCGAGCGCCAAGACCGGCAGGCAGCCCAATGTCCTGGGTGCGCCTCCGCACCTCACCACGCGCTCGTCCCCGAGCGGTTCGCTAAGGGCATCGGGATGCCGGCGATCCGGTCGTCTCACGTCCCAAGGCTTAGCGAACATCCGGTCGGCGCCAGGGAGTGGTGCTCGTCGATCACAGTGAGGCTCGACGCGGGCGATCCGGGCAGCTCAGGACTCGAGGAGTTTCGTGGGGGGTCCGCGTTCAGCTGGCTGGGTAGAGTCGACGACGGTGGTCTCTCGTCTTCGATCACGCGCGTCAATAGCGGCCGTCGAATTCGATCGCTGGCTGAGAAAGCCGCACAGCCTGCTGGATTGGCTAAGCCAGCTGCCATTCCCGCCCAGCCGGTAGCCGGCTGGGCCACATGACTGCCCGGCCTGGCCGAACAGGCCGCGCTCCCAAGACTCCTTCGGGCTACGAGCATCCAGTGCTCGTGTTCGATCAGACCAACCCTCTCGTTTGCCAGCGTCCGGTCCTGGGCGGGTCGGCCGATCGCCTAGTCCGCTTGCGTCCGCCGGGCACCGGCCGAGCGCGCTCACGGGTCTTCGAGCAGCGCTTCGATGAACCTTTGCGGGCGTTGAGGAAGTTCGAGGTCAGTCGGACCGGCTCGGCGTCGTCGTAGTCGACCTGTTGGAGTCCGGCCTCGGTGCAGTCGTAGATCATGGCGTCGGGGTAGGCGAGGATCAGCGGTGAGTGGGTGGCGATGATGAACTGCGACCCGTCCTGTACGAGCTCATGGATCCGTCGCAAGGCGGTCAGGCAGTTCTGGGTGGAGAGCGCCGCTTCGGGCTCGTCGAGCAGGTAGAACCCGTTGGGTCCGAAGCGGTTGAGCAGGATCGCCAGAAACGACTGGCCATGCGATTGCTCGTGCAGCGAGGTGCCGCCCTAGGCGCTGAGGGCATCGCCGTCGAGTTGCTCGAGGTAGCTGGCCGCCGCGAACAGACTCTCGGCGCGCAGAAAGAAGTCGGTTCGTGGTCGGCGAACGCTGCGCACGAGTCCAATCGCGTCCTCGAGCTGCGCGTGGACCGCCCGGTGGGAGAACGCGAACATCTGCGCCAGCGCTGGTGGGCTGGTTTCCGCCCGATGAGCCGACACGCTGCGGCGCCGGTCCGTGGCTCGCTTCCTCGGGCACGGCTGGTCGCGGTGCAGGCGCGCGCCAGTCCGGGCCCCCTGCGCGGGAGTCACCGGCGGTCAACGCCGCGTGTTGCGCGTGCCGAGAAACTGGCAGCTGTACCTCTATGGGGTGGCTAGAGGAAAGGTGGAGCAATGTCGGCGGGGGTGCGCCGGCGCGCTGGCGCTTTGCGGCACTGGCGATCGTAGGCGGTGTCGTCCTCATCGCTACCTTGATCCTCGGCCTCGGCGGCTATGCCCTGGCTCCAGCCGTGGTAGGTGGCTGGCTGGCTGTGGGGGGACCGACTTCATGTGGCGACGACGAACGAAGCGAGTCAGGCGCTAGGCGCCCGGAGCGACGAGCGCGGTCACGCACGGCCCCTTTGGTCTACAGGCAGCAGCCCGCAGCAGCCGCCCAGAAGCCTCGGATGACATCGACCATCGGACGGTTGCAGGCGACCGCTGAGGCTGTCCGGCGCCGCGATCCGGCCGTCCCAATCATTCGAAGGATCAACGGACGCCGCGGCGACGCTGTCGATGTTGGGTGGCCCCGCTTGCGTTACGCGGATGTGGGTGGGACGCTTTGTGTCTTCTGTCAGAAGCTGGCCCAAAAGGGGGTCACCATGTCCGAATCAGATTCGCGTACTGCGACAGCGCCGGGACAGCTACCAACGGTTCATCAGGTCATCGCCCGAGTACAGCGACTGTGCGAGTTGCCGAGGCCAGAGGGCCAGTATCCGTTCGCCGGTTACGTCGAGGCCTATTTCCTTGGCGACATCACGGCCATCACCGCCGCCGCCATACGCTCCGAGCATCTCGCGAAGCCCTAGCCAGACCTCCCAACGACGGCTGCCCTGATGGGCGTGGCAGCGAGTCGTCGAGCGGGGCCGCTCAGTCCATGCGCACCGCGTGGAGCCAAGCACGCAGCGGCCAGCGTCCCAGTACCAACGCTGACCGAACATTTGGGGGCCGCTCGGCTGGCTCCCGAATTGGCGAGGGGCGGGGGCTGCTGACCAACCTGGCGCGAGCTCTGCTGGCGCGTGGTGCTCGCGGACCCGCTTCCGCGGGCTGAAGGGCTGGGACCACGGGGCGCTGCATTCACGTTTCATCGATCTCGTCAGCGCCCGCGATCACCCCGTGGACCTCGGGTCCGCGCTGACAAGCGCCGAGTTCGCGGTCGAGTTGCTGGAGGACCTGGACCAGGTTCATGCCCTTGTTCCGGCAACGCCGCGCCCGGTATGCCAGAACCAAGTCGGACTGACTCGTCAACCAGTTCCGTCGACCCGAGAGACAGATCCTGTGACATCGACGGGTTGATAGAGGCGTTAGGCGCCGGTGTCGGCGATCTCTCCAAGCTGGCGCCAGACAACGGCCAGGGTCAAGCCGGAGCCGACGAAGGCGAACCAGAACGGGGCAACTATGCCCCACTCGCTCGCGAGCACGCCGCCGAGGATCTGACCAATCACGATCCCGCCGTACACACAGATCAAGTAGACGCTCAAAACCCGACCTTGGAGCTCCTGCGGGACGCCGCGCTGGCGCACGGCCTGGCTGACGGTGCCCCAGACGAAGCTGTAGACGCCGAAGACGAACATGATCGCGATCGCGATCACACCGCTGGAGTTCAACGCCAGCGACAGATGCATCAGCACCTCGAGCGTCAGGCACACGCGCATGATCGCCGTGAGTGACCAGCGGGCTTCGAGTCGCTGGTAGGCGACAATCGCCAGGGTCCCGCCGATTGCGCTTGAGGTCGTCATCAGGCCGTATCCGACCTCGCCGATGTGAACGCGGTGCAGCGCATAAAGCACGAGCACGGACCACGCCGCGCCCCAAGTGATGTTGAACGACAGGATGATGAGCGCGAGCGTTCTGATCGGCGGGTGACCCATCAGCCATCGGAACCCCTCCTTGACCTCGGACCGAACGCTGCCCAGTGCACGTTCAGCGCCGGCGCCACGGGCTGATCCGATGTGCGTCACGAGTAGTAACGCCAGCGTCACCAGGATCGCCTGGGTCAAGAACGGCCAAGCGCGACCGATGGAGAACAGGAACGCGCCGACCGGCGGACCAAGCAACCCCTCACCGACGACACTTGCGCCCATCAGCCGCGAGTTGGCGAAGCCCAGCTCCTCCTTCGCTACCAGCATCGGCAGCAACGTGCCGGAGGTGGTGTTGGAGAACACGTCCGCGATTCCGAGCAGCAGCATCGCGGTCAGGACGAGCGAGATGCTGACGTGGGCGGTGAAGAGGCCGAGGCAGAGCACGCCGATCACCAGCGCGCGGAAACTCTCAGAGGCAACCAGCAGTACGCGGCGATCGACCCGGTCGGCGATCACGCCCGCGTAGAGACCAATAACCAGCCATGGCAGACGCTGCAGGAACGCGGCCGCCGCAACCAGAAACGCTGTCTTCGTCTCGGCGGCCACGAGCAGCGGTCCGGCCGACAGAGCGATGCCGTCACCGATGCTGCCGACCCACGACGAGCTGATCAGCCAGCGGTAACCGCGACCCAGACGAATCGGCGTGAAGCGTTCAACCAGAGCGGTCACGACCCATCAATCTATGGCCACCATCGACGATCCCACACTAGACCTGCCTTCGTGTCGCATGCACAACTCCTCACCAATTCCACGCCGACCTGCTGTGCGCGGAACGAAGGGCTCGTCGCAGATCTCAACCACATCGCCGGCGGCCCCAACCGCGTGCCACCATTACGCTGGTGTTGGTGGAGCGGATTCCCGTAGACCTGTCGGGGATACCGGAGACCCTCTTGGGAAATCTCGGCCGGCGGGCTGCTGCGGCGCGCATGGGGACTCTGAATGACCCGATGGCTATTGAGGTCGTCGACCGGTTGGAGTACGACTTCGCGGACTCCGGCCGCGGCGCGCGGCTACATGCCGTTCGGGTGGCCACATTTGACGCGGCGGTCTGCCGTTTCCTGGGTTCACGTCCGGCCGGAACGGTGGTGGCGCTTGGTGAGGGGCTGGAGACCCAGTTCTGGCGGCTCGATAACGGGCAGGTTCGTTGGCTCACTGTGGACCTCCCCGAGACGATGGACCTGCGCCGCCGCCTGTTGCCGGACGGCCCACGACAGTCAAGCCATCGCGGGTCGGCGCTCGATCTGAACTGGGTTGAGGGGCTCGATCCAACGGAACCGATCCTCGTCACCGCGCAGGGCCTGTTTCCGTACTTCCATCGCGACCAGGTTTACGACCTGATCGGGGGGATCGCCGAACGGCTGCCCGGCTCGCTGCTGGTGTTCGACGCGGTGCCCGAGGCGATGCTGGACCTGGTCCGACGCGCCTCGGGTCGGGAGCGTGACCTTGCGGTCGAGTTGTGGACGTGGCTCTTCAATCCTGACGAACGCGCAACCATCAGTGCAATCCGCGGTGTCGAGGAGCTTCGCGACCTCACCCCGCCGTTCACCTCCGGTGTAACTTCGCTGGGGATCGCCGCCATCGGCCTACTCCCACGGCGGTGGCGTTACTCACTGCCGGTGTTCGCGATCCTGCAGGCCAGGTTCCGTGCCCCCGCCGAGCACTGAAGGCGGGCGTCCAGAGCGGCGACCTCCGGCGCTTTGCCGAGCGCTGATCGCTTCACGAGGGGCGATTAGTCAGCCGTTTGGTGTCATTCAGTGTTCGGTCAGCGTTCCCCTGCGGACGCGGTCGCCAGCGTCCGCAGGGCCCGCAAGCGTGTGTTGGTGGATCCGCGTCTGAGACGTGCTCGGAGGGGGTCGGCACACGAATGCTTGTCGCGCTTAGCGATGACCAGCGTCGAGCTGTGATGCCCCCGCGGGCGCTCTCTGCATGTGCACCGACGGCGACCTTGTCGATCGAGCGGCGGCCCTCCTGGCGACCGTGGGCGCGGGTGACTGACGTAGCGAAGTGCAGATGTCAGGAGCATTGGGTCGGCCGCGCGGCTATGCCCTTCGAGGGCCTGAACCTATGCGCGCTCGGGTGTCGCGCTCGCGCCCACTTTGCGTGATGTCTCCGGCTTGCTGGTCGGTGATCATCTGCTGGTAGGACACCTCGGCTTGCTCGGCGAGATCACGTTCGGCATGGCGGATCGCGCGGTTGGTAGACCAGATCCCGGCCGCCTGCTTGGTGCGCGCGGCCTGCGCCGGCGGTCAGCTCGGCTGGCGCTGCTTTTTTTTGGTCAGCGCGGGGCGCTGGTGGGCGTAGTCCTCGCCGCGGGTGAGCCTGCACCAGAACAGGACAGTGAGCTTGCGGGCGGTCGCGACGATCGCCTTGCCGTGACCCCGCGGGGCGCGGACGCGCTCGTAGAACGCGCGTAGCGGGCCGGGCTGTTTGACCACGCTCCATGGCGCTTTGCCCGGCGCCCATTGTGCGGATCCCGGCCCGCGCTTGGTGATCCGGTCTGACCGCGCGGGCGTCTCGCCGGACTGGCGGCCCTTCGGGTCCAGGCCGAGGTAGGCCACCAGCCGGCGGCTCGTCAGAAACCGCGACGGCTCACCGATCGCGGGCATGAACGACGCGGCGCAGATCAGGTTCGCGCCCGACACCGTCATCAACCGCCGGATCCGGGCACACGAGCGCCTGCTGGGCGATCAGCCGGTCGACCGCGGTGATCTTTGAGTCCATGAGCGCGATGTGCCACGCGGCCGCTGGGCCAGCTTCGTCGAGAGTGCGTAGCGCAGTGCTTCTGACGCGATGCCTCGTCGGCCCGTCTGCCCCCGGCTCTCGGCGGAACGACCGTGACAGCCGCGCCGCGGAGGAACGCGGGCTATGCCTCCGTGAGGACCACCAGGGTCTCGGGGCGAACACCGTCGAACTTCATCGCATCGGCCCCGGTCTGTGACTGCATGAGTTCCTGCCAGGCAGCCATGTCCGGGATATCGGCAATCAGGCCGACTCGGTTCGAACCTTCAGGGTCACGGAAGGTGCGAATCGTGATCCCCAGCGGCCTAAAGACCTCCGCTCGCTTCGGTGAACTGAGCCAGTGGTCGACATCGTCCACCTCGTGAAACGCAATCAAGGTCGGCATATATGCCTTTCCTTCCCACAGCGAAACGCTGCGCCCGGTTGTTGTGGGCGACACCGTATCCGGCCCTGCTTGGTCGCGCTTGAAAAGTCCGGGCCGCGCGTGCACGCCCTTGTTGGTTCCACCGGGCTCGGCGACACCCGCTCCGGCGATCGACAACAGAACGTTTCCGCCCGGGCCGGCTCGTGAGGCCGGCCCGGGTGACGCAGACGTCAGTTGTTGGGGAAGCCGACCCGGCTGCCAGCCGTTTGAACGGCCGAGCCGGTGTAGCTGCCCGTCCCGCCCAAGGTGGGGCTGTCGTGGGAGTAGGCGATGTGCGCCCATCCGCTGCTGTCGGTGTCGACGCCAAAGTCGTCGAGCAGCTGACGGCCGCCGGTGCAGCTGATGCCGCCCTCGCAGACCGCGCCCTTATGCACGGACACGACCGGCTGCGGGCCGCCCCAGCCAGTGGGCGTACCGGTGAGGTTCTGAGCGAGGTAGACCGACCAGGTCTGGTTAGTCGTTGTCGGGGCACCGTAGTAGACAAGATCCACGCCGGCCGAGGTCGCGGCCAGCCAGGGGAAGATCGCCTGCTTCGTGTTTGTGCTCACCGGCTTTGAACAACTCCACGTCTTACCGTGATTAGCCGACGTCGCGGTGTACACGTTGTGATCATCAGACCATGCGGACCACAGGGTCCCCGACGGGGTGACCGACACGTTGGGGAAGTTGTGGTTCAGGCTGGTGTTCGACACGCTGCACGGGATCGGACGATCCGTCCAGCTCTGACCACCGTCTGAGGACACGCCGACGAACGCCTCGTTGTAGTTAGAGCCCGAGGACATGGACGGCGCCACGAACGACTGGTAGGCGTAAAAGCCGCCGGTCTTATTGGGTAGATTGCGGTGGTCGATGACGAGGTTGCCCAGCTCGTTGTTGGTGGCCTTGTAGTCCGTCGCCGGGATGACCTGCGACGTCTGGGTGTACAGCGCGCCGTCGTTGTCAGAGCGCAGCACGTCGATGTTGTTGGTCGCAATGTCGTGGTAGGTCAGCAGCGACGTGTGAGCGCCAAATGCCGCGATCCATTCGCGATCGTCGATCGGGATGCCCGCCTGAACCGGAGTCTGGCTGAACGTGGTCCCGTTGTCGGCGGACGTGGCGACGTTGATCGAGCCGAGATTCAGGCTTGCCACGTACAGGTTGTAATGCCCGGTCGCATTGCGCTGACTGGCGATCGCGAGGTCGATATCCCCGCCGGACGCACCGACCCCGCCAACCGCGTTCGGTTGACCCCGGTACTGCAGGCTGCAGGCCGAGGCGCCGGGGCCTCCGAAGCGGCCCAGACCGCGCCACAGCACGCTCCCGCCGCCGACACCCTGCTCGGAGCCGAGGAACACGTCATTGGCGCGCGAGACATGGATCGCGGGCTCGCCGGCGGTATTCGCCCCGCAGCCCGATGATCCCACCGCGGCCGACTGCAGTTGGCCGGTCGAGAAGTTCGCCGTGGCTGCCGAGGCTCCCGCGGCAAGCACGAGGAACACGGAACAGACCACCAAACCGCCAAGCACCGACCGCAGTCGGCGCCGTGAATACGGACGAATGCGCAATGAAACTTCTCCCTGTGTCGTTCGGTCCCCGGCGCGAAACCTGGACTCAACGCGCCGAGCAGACCGTCCTCAATCTAGCGGTTTTCAGGTTAACGGTCGCCAAGTCACGGGCGGCTCGGTCTGCGCAGCGGCAGATAGAGGCGACCATGGATGGCGTCCCAGGACACAATGGTGAGGGCAGGCCCGTCAACCGGGCTGACCGCCCAGATGGACTTCGAGCGGGGCCGGCTGCCTCACCGAGGGGCGTCTGCCGGTCACCGGTCCTCGAGCCGCCGCAGGCTGATTAGCCTTCAGCCGAAGCCGAGCACGTGATGAGCCGCGGCCCGCCCTGGCCCAGTTCGACACCTCTGGAGCGAGGCCACGGACTGGCCCTTTGCAGCGGCGCCTCCGGCTTGTTAACCAGCGTAGCCAGTCAAGCCCGCGATGACGTCCATGTCGGCAGTGGCTACGGCCGCTACTCATTCAGGTCGCTGCCGAAGGGATCCACCACCGAACGTTCGAGGACAAGTCGGGACTGCAGGCGCCACGCCCCGGTCGCAATGCGGAAACGCTGACTGCGATGGCGCTGCGGCCCTCTGTGTCCGCTGCTAGCGACTCCTACGGAGCCGAGGCAGGCGCCGGCGCGGACGCTTACCGGGCTCGGGGTGCATCGCCCGCTGTAAATCGCGGACGTGGGCGTTTATCGTGATGCTCGCCGTTGCGGGATGCATTTTCTTAGACCTCCAGTTTCGTGATCTGTATCTGAGACGTTAGCGTCATTTTTTTGTTCAAAGAGACATCGTTTTACGCCTAAACGATCAATTCAATCGATCGTATTCGCTCTCGAGCCGGGCGAGACAGCCGGGAGGAACCGCGTGGTGGGGCTTGTCCGGGCCGGATCGACCGACGGACCGCCGGTGTCTCATGCGCCAACGCTGACTGCGAGGGTTCGACGAGAGGCTCGACGCCGTTAGCGTCGAGCTGTGGCCGACGCCGAACCCCCGACGACGTCGATGGCGGCGGCTCCGAACCTCACCGCAAGCGAGTCCGTCGCCACCATCGCCCAAGGCGCCGTCGTGATCGTGGTGACGGCGGTTCGGAGTCAGCGAGCCCCGCCGTCCTGCGCCGGACAGCAGGAGCGATGCGCTCGAGCTCGACCGAGAAGAAGCCGACGCGTGATCCGATCGAAGGCGCGCTTCGACGGCCCATCAGCTCACCAGGTCGGGGCGAAGCCGTCGCACTTGCCAACGCAATTCGTAACATCGCGCCAGTGCTCGAAAGTGATGCAATCGCCGCCACCGATCGGGTGGTTCTCCGCCCGTGGCGCGCAGGTGAGGCCGATCGGTTCTTCGATATGCACCGCCGCACGGAGGTGGCGCGGTGGATCGGCGGACGGCCGATGACCGACCGCTTAGTGGCGGTGCAACTGATCGAGCGCATCTCAGCCCGGCTTACCAGCGATCCACGCTTTGGCTCGTGGGCAGTCGTCGAACGCGCCACCGGTGTCCCCGCAGGCTCGGTCCTGCTCAAGCCTCTTCCTGATGGTGCGGGAGAGATCGAGCTCGGATGGCATCTGCACCCCGACGCTTGGGGTCGAGGGCTAGCGACCGAGGCCGGCGCCACGCTGCTGGCGCATGGATTCGCTCTTGGCCTGAACGAGATTTGGGCGGTGACCCACCTGGACAACGATCGTTCCGCCAACGTGTGCAAGAAGCTGGGGATGCGTCTGCTCGGCGTTACTCACCGCTGGTACCACGACCTGAGCCTCATGTTCTGGTCCGGTGCGGAACCTGCTCAACAGTGATCATCATGTCTAAATTGCGAACGGTCGTTCGAAGTTGTTCTCCGAACGGCCGTTCGGTTTTGTGCACGCTTGCTGACTAAACAGTCCAACGGACAGTCCAACGAAGCCGAAATCGCCCGTAAACACAGCGAAGCGGGTCGGAATCATGATCCGCGTGTCGGGGGTTCGAGTGCCTCCTCCGGCATCGCGTTGGTTGCATCAGTTTCTGGCACTTTGCAGGGGTTCGGCGGAGTCGTGCGGAGCGCACGGGACCGCTCCGAACCGCCGGAAAACACTCGCTGGCTGACGAAACAGTCCAACGAGGAAGGCGAGTTAGGAATTTCGAGACGTCCGCAGAGGAATGTCTACGGCGAAGCTGGCGGGTCGCCGATCCCGGCCGGCGGTGAACGCCGCCGCGGCGCTCGACATCGTGCTCGTCACAACCGATCCGGCGACTGCGCCGCTCGCGGTGCGCTCGTCCCGCCCGTCGCCGGCCGCGACGCCGGGCACCGTCATGCCCACGACCTGGCGACGCTGCGCGTCAGTCGACCAGCGTCCCGCAGGAGACGTTGACCGTGGCCGCCGTCATGGTGCGCGCGCGATCGGAGGCCACGAAGGCCGCGACGTCGCCCACGTCGCGCAGCGTCGCCGCGCGGCCGAGCAGCGTCTGACCGGCGATCGCCGCCTCGATCTGCTCGCGATGGGCGAAGTCCGCCGGGACGGCCTCGGGAATCCCGCCGGTGCGCAGCGTGACCACGCGGACCCCGTGCTTGCCGAGTTCGGTCGCGAGTTGCCGGCGCATCGACTCGACCGCGGTCAGACCCGCTTGGAGCCCGCCCACCGGATGCGTGCGCACCGGTGGGCCGTCCCCGCCGAAGTTGAGCAGCACCCCGCCGGCATTGCGGACCATGTGGCGACCAAGCGCCTGCCAGACCACGAGCGACGCCCGCACGCCCGTGATCACCGGAGCGAGGTAGTCCTCGATCGCCATCTCGAGCATCGGCGTGCCCTGTACGTCGTTGTGGTTGATCGCCGTCATACCGATGTCGATCGAGCCAGCGTCGGCGGCGACGGAGTCCGCGTGAGTGGCGGTCGCCGCGACGTCAAGCGCGTCAACGATCGCCGTGTCGCATCGGCCGCCGTCGGCCCGGATGTCGGCGGCGACCGCCTCCAGCGGCTTCTGCGTACGCCCCGCGACGAATACTCGCGCGCCCTCGCGCGCGAGGCCACGAGCCACGGCGCCGCCGATCGCACCGCCACCGCCATAGATCAGCGCGTTCTTTCCTTCCAGCAACATGCAAGCTCCTTTCCGGTGTATGCGAGCTTAGACCGACGGCCGCTCCGGAACTGATCGCCTGCCACCCCCGCGTACGGGACTGCCAAGCTAGAGACCGCACGACGCTCACTCGCGACGTGCTGAGCTTTCACGCCCGCCTGGGAGCGCCCGGAGCCACGGACCGAGCGCCGCCCAACGACAGTCCATATGACGTGAGCGGACCGGGCTGTCTCACCAACCAACGCTCCACGGACAACCCTCTCCTGGGCTCGGGCTGGCCTTCAGCGACCCATGCGTCCTGTACTACGCTGTCGCGCATGGACATCGGGGTCAGAGATTTGCGCAACCGGACCGCCCAGGTGCTCGACGCGGTAAGGGCGGGCGAACGGGTCGCGCTAACCGTGCGTGGTGAGCCGGTCGCCGACATCGTGCCCCATGGGCAGCGAACACGGTGGCTGTCCGGACCGAACTTGCATGAGCAGCTGCGGGAACGTGCCGCCGATCCGGATCTGTCGGCCGAGCTTGACGTTCTCGCTGGCCAGACGCTCGATCAGTTGTGAGCACGCCCGCCACCGGGCTGCTCGACACCTCCATCTTTATCGCCAACGAAGCAGCCGCCCGCTCGGCGACCTGCCAGCACGCGTCGCGGTATCGGTGGTGACCCTCGGCGAGCTGTGCTGCACGCCGCCACCGCCGAGACGCGAGCCCGGCGAACCGACACGCCGCTCGCTCGCCCGCGCCGCGGAACCGATCCCGATCAGCGAAGCGATCATGATCGCCTGGGCGCGGCTCGTGGCCGACTGCGGCGCTGCCGACGTGCACCGCATGGTCAACACCGACGCACTGATCGCTGCCACCGCAGTCAAGCACGGACTGCCTGTCGTGACCCAAGACGCCGACTACGACGACATCGCACCCGCTCATCCGCGCTGCATGTCGTCAACGTCTGATCGCCGCGCCCCGCTCGCGCCGAGCGGCCGTCAGGCAACAGGAACGTCGGAGTTGGGGATCGGAAGGGCTCGCGCCAGCGCGCGGCGCGATGTGATCCCGAGCTTGGTGAAGACGTGGTGCATGTGCCACTCGACCGTCCGTGGGCTGAGAAAGAGGCTCCCAGATCCTGGCGGACTACAGGCTTGATCCAGGCTCCAAGACGGCCGATCTGTGGATGGCCGGAGCCGTCAAGGACCAACGACCAACGGACGCTCCGAGTGGTCATTAGAGCCGCTGGGCCCGAGGGACAGGCCGCTGTCAAGCGGGCCCGAGAGGCAGGACATGGACCACGAGGTTCCGCCGGATCCCGGTCCGGTCGACCTCAACGCGTGTCGGATCGCGACGCTGCGCGCCGAGGCGCTCAGCAAGTCGCTCCGATGCCGGCCTCGATGTCGAGCACGACCGACCGCAGCCCGGTACCGAAGACCACCGACGCCAACATCAGCCGAACGGCCGCATAGGCAAGGCCACGTCCCCGCGCCTGCGGGACCAGCCAGTAACTAAGCTCACCGGCAGGCTGGTCAGCCGCTTCAACGGCGTCGCAGCGAACGGCCTCTGAGGCGAACTGAGGCAGACGCACCGCGACCGGCCCAAGGGCACGATCATCATCCGGCAGACAGACCGCGCGCGAAGGACCACTGGCCTCAGCGATCTCGCGGCGGATTCAGCTCGCGAGATCGGCTCCCATCGTTGACCATGGACGGAGATGCTCGTCGTTGATCATCACCGCCACGTCGTCGGCGTCCTGCAAGCGCCACGGTCGCAGACGAATCGCTGCCATCCACGACGATCCTAACCCCGGTGGGCGATCGAGGACGGCGACGCGGTGGCGGCCGGGTTCCGCTCATGCGCCGAGTGTCCAGGTGACGTGAGTGTTGGGTGCGGTTGCGCAGAGCGGGCCGCCGTTGTCGTCGGTGAGGCGAACCGTGGCGACGATCGAGCGGTCGTTGGAGAGAGCTTCGGCAATCAGGTTTGCCGGGACGCGGTCAAGACGGAGTTTGGCTGCGCGAAACAGTTCGCCGTGGTCGTCCTGCCAGGCCAGGGAGAGCGCTCGATCGCCGCGCCGTCCTCTGACCGCCGGGCCGGTGAAGTCATAGCCGTCGTCGTTGTCGCGAACGCGCAGCTCGGTCTGCCAGCTCGCCTGGGCAGCGTCTGCGGCGACTGGTTCGGCTACCTGATCTTTGACGCGCAGGCCGACGGAGACGCCGGTCCGGCCTTCAAATTGCGTTCCGGGCAGCTCGATTGCGCGCACGTCGATCAGCACCGAGGCCAGCCTAACTTCTCGCTGTCGCACTCTCTTTGCCAGTTCGACTGGTTGCGGCGCTGGGAGTAGGATCTCGCGAGTCAGCGCTGGAGGGCGCTGCTGGGTCCGCGGGAAGGACTGAGTCCACCTCCACAGCAGCAACGAGCCGTGATCAGCTGACGATCTCTTTCGGCCCGGCGCGGACTACGGGCTTTTGCGAAGGAGTCGTCATGCCCTATCTCCCCGCCCGCCCCGACCTCGCGCAGCTCCGCCACCAAGCCAAGGACCTTTTACGCGCCGCGATGCCGGCGACCACGAGGCCATCGCGCGTATTCGGACAGTCTCTAGTCGACAGATCCTGGCGTCCGCGCAGCTGGCGCTCGCCCGCGAATACGGATTCAGCAGCTGGGCCCGGCTCAAAACCGAAGTCCAGCGCCGTGACATTCTCAACAGCCGCGACCTCCCGCGCGTGACCTCGCTTCTCACCGCCGATCCCGGCCTGGCGGTCGAACGGATGGTCAACTGGTCTGATCATAAGTCTGCCAACCCACTGGCGTACATCGCGATGATCGGCTTTGATCACGAGCGACTCGGCCTGCCCAGCGAACTGCCCGGCACCGGCGAGGTCGCCCGGGCCCTGATCGATGCCGGCGCTCCGGTCGATGGTCTCCCCGACGACGCCGAGACACCGCTGATGACCGCCGCCAGCTACGGCGACGTCGAGGTGGCGCGCGCGCTCATCGATGCGGGCGCCGATATCGACGCGCGCGCCCGCCCAGACTCGGGCGGGGTGCCAGGCGCGACGGCGCTGATGCACGCCGCCGTGTTCGGGATGACCGACGTGCTCGACCTGCTGGTCAGCGCCGGCGGACAGGCGCACGGCATCGAGAGCGCCGCCGCGATCGGCGACATCAGCAATTGGCTGACACCCGATACCCCGCTCCAAGCCCGCATCCGCGCGCTCATCTTCGCTACCGATCACCAACGCCTCAATGTCATCGACCAACTCATCGAATACGACACGCCAGTCGACGCGGTCGATGACATGTTCGGCCGCCACCCACTACGCCTCGCCGCCCAACACGGACGGCCGCGCAGCGTCCAACGACTGCTGTCCCACGGCGCCGACCCCCAGCTCACCGACGAGCAGGGACACACGGCGCTGGATCTCTGCCAACCGGGCCATCGCTACCTCGACAACCCAGGACACGACGAGGTCGACGCGATCCTTCGACCAATCACCAGACCCCAGGATTCCTGAAGGCCTTGACGGTCAGAGCGCAACCGTCGGGGGTGCATCTCACAGGGGATCCACCATCGGTCGCTCTGCTGCGTTCGCAAGGGACCCAGTTCGCGCGGCAAGCAGGGATGAGGTCGAGGCGATTATTCGGGATGAGATACGATCGACCCGTGCTCCGCCGGCCACCTGCCGGTTCACTCTGTAGCGTCGGTTCGATGACGACGACGCTGGCATGGATTGGCGACGGCGCGCCCCGCATGGAGGTTGCGCACGTGGAGCAGATCGAGCCGACGTTCGCGGCTTCGGGCACGCAGCTCGGGGCTACCTATGAGCTGCGTTACCGTCTTGAGCCAGAAGTCCTCCACCTCGAGCTCGTCGGCGAGCGGACGCTCGAGCTCGGACTTGACGGTGCAGACTTCTTCGATCTCGGTTGGTCACCGCTGTTCAACTCGTTGCCGGTCGTCCGTGACCGGCTGCTCGTTGCGGGGCCGGCCCGCGACTATCGCATGCGGTGGGTCGAGGTCCCTTCGCTCCAGGTGACCATGTCGGAACAGACCTACGTGCCGCTGGGAGGTGGTGTCGTTCGCTTCCAGGCCGGCGACTTCGTCAGCGACATCACGTTCGACGCCGCGGGCTTTGTCGTGAGCTATCCCGGAATCGGCGCCCGACCGTAGATCGCCGGCCCAGCCTCGAGTGGCAACGCCTGTGCGCAAAACGACCCACCATCGGGCGCTTTCGGGCCCTCGCCGCCGGGGCCGCGGCCGTCTCACAACCCAGCTGACTGCGACGAGTCCTATCAAGCCCAACCCGGACGCAAGCTCGGACCGCAAGCCGGCCCGATCAGCAGCAGACCGACGCGCCCGTCGCTGCATCGCCTCGTCCCAGCCAACGTCGGGTGATTGCGACGCCGCTCGGGAGCACCAGCCGTCCGCGGACGACGGCGAAAGTGTGCGGTGCCTCTTGTGCGCCCCCACTGCCGCTATTGGCCTAAGCACCCACACAACCACCCACGACGACGACTACTGCTCTCTCAGGAAGGCGTGTCCGGTCATCGGCAGGCTATGACGACGCGCTTGCGAAAGCCAGTGAAGGTGGGCAGTCCATAGGCGCGCCGCCAAGATGACCACAACGGCCACACCGAGTGAGCACGCGAAGCCAGGCAATGCGGTGAGCCGACCGATGGTGATGCCGACCAGGACGACCACGGCTAGGATGCCGAAGACGAGCCACACCTTTGTCGTTGCCGGACCACGGGTGCTCGGACTAAACGGACCGTGCCACCCCGCGATTACAGCCTTTGCAGGCCTACTGAGATCGAATCGCAGACGCTGCTGACCGGCGGATCGAATAGCCCCACGCTTGTCGCAACCCAGCTGGACGCACTGCTGCGGACCATCCCGAACGCGACGGTGACGATCCTCGACGGGCTCGACACATCGCACCCGAGACCCGCCCTGCCGAAGTGGCGAGCTGCGTGAAGCAACTCGTCGCCGCCGCGCCCGTCAAAAGGAGCCGCGATGAGCTCCTGCTCGACGGTATCGCTGCCCAGCTCCGCCGAGACGATCAGGACAACCGCTGACCCACGCGTCCATCATGCGAAAGACCGGGAGACCCGGGTGATTGCTGACAGTTCATTGCCTGCTCGCATTCGGCAGTTTGTGGTTGGTCCGCCGGAATCCGGGCCCTATGCGCTGACCGCCGGGCCCGACGGCGCGCTCTGGATTACGCTCGTACATGCCGGTCAGATCGCTCGTCTGGAGACTGGCGGCTGCCTCCATGTGTACGAACTGGACTCAGCCGCGTGCCGCCCCTCGCAGATAACCACCGGGCCGGACCGGGCTCTGTGGTTCACCCGCCAGGGCGATGACCGGATCGGACGCATTACCACCAGCGGCGACGCGTCCGCTTTCCAGACCACGGCCGGGAGCGCCCCATTCGGAATCACCGTCGGTCCCGACGACGCGCTGTGGTTCAGCGCTATGGGCACCGATCAGATCGCACGCATCACCACCGACGGACAAATCACCGAATTCCCCCTGCCCAGCTGCGGGGCGATGGCCTCGATGATCACGACTGGCCCCGACGGTGCGCTCTGGTTCACGCTCAACCAAGCCCACGCCATTGGACGGCTCACTGTCGATGGAGACCTCAGGATCCACGCTCTTCCCACCCGCGACGGCGGGCCGGTGGGCATCGCCACGAGCTCCGCCCGGATCTGGTTCGTGGAGATCGCCGCCGGGCAAGTGGGCCACATCACCCCTGATGGCGCGATCCACGAGTTCGCGTTGCCGGACCGCGGCGCCCGCCCCCACGCCATCGTCGCCGACACCAACGACCGTTGCTGGATCAGCCAATGGGGCAACAGCCGCGTCGCGCGCGTGACCGCGGACGGACATGTTCACGAAATCGCCTTGCCAGCGGGAAGCGAACCCCACGGACTGACCATAGGCCCCGACGGCGCGCTCTGGGTCGCCCTCGAGACCGGATCAGCGGCCCGGATCGATATCTAGCCACGGCGTCGCATCATTCCGGCCTACCGACCATCCCTAACGTACGATGCCAACGCCCGCATCGTCTCAAGGCATAACAGCCCGAACGGTCCCAGCCACTCGGTCCCGCTGACGACTCGTATGTCATGCAAGCCGCCGAGCGCGTCCGCGTCCACGAACCACGGAGTCGTGGCGACCGCGATCACGGTGCTCGAAACTTCTGTTTCCCCGCCCAACCAGCCGCGAGGCCGCGCGCGTGATGCCGTGCGGGGCCGACCCGCGAGTGGGTCATGAACCTCCTTTTCCGCCAAATCCGGGGCCGGCCGGCCAGCTCCCGGCAGTTCGCTGAGCGTTCCTAGATGAGCGACCGCTCGCTCCCCTTCCGACTCGCTTGCACTGATTATCGCTGGACCACGCCGTCTTGAGAGATGGCGGGCGCCTCGGTAGATGGGCGCGGCGCCTCAGCCGCTGTGCCGGTCGGGCTGCCCCGGGCGAGCGAGAAAACTGACTCGGCGAACATCGACCAGGGCCGACAGCCAGGCCTCAACGCAGTGCGCGTGAGCTGCTGGTGCTTGCAGACGGACGTCCAGGCGGTCATCGCCTTTCAGGCGTGATCGAAAGTCGGCCTCGGTGACGCTGCAGCAGCGCCGGTGCAGCAGGGCGAGCGTGCGTAGCAGCGCGCTGTCGTTGCCGGGCTCGAGCTCAACCGTGAATGCGAGCTCGACCTGGCCGGGCTTCATGAGCGGTGGTGAGTCGAGAGTTGAGGCGATGGTCATGCGGTTTCTCCGATTGGTCCTGAGAAACCGAGGTGACGCACGTCTGCCAGCTCGGTTCCAAGAACCGGTCTGACCCGCGAGCTCGATATCGAGCGCGGGTCTAGCTGGTAATGACGGCAACGATGGACGTCGACAGACCACGAACTGCAGGAGTGGTCCTGAGCGACGGCAGCATCATTCGAACACGAAGCCTATACCAAGATCCAACGCACGCGCGCACGAGAGAGGCCGTCGCGCTTAAGGTTGGTTGGCGGACTGTGCGGCGAGGTCCCTGTCAGCGCTTCGGCAGCCGATCGCGGTCGACCCGCCTGTGCTGGGACCCGCCGTCGACGGAATGGTGCTGAGAGCGCGGCGATGACCGATCAGACCCATCGGACGCCAGGGTCGCGTTGAATGATCCGCGCCACGATGGCCGGGTGCGTCCTCCGCGTCGGCTAGATAGGCACGGAGGACGGGCGGGGTGCCGCGTGGTCACTTCGGTGGGTCGTACGGTCGTTCCGGTCCGGATGCCTGAGCTTCCTGGTTCAGGTCGGCGCGGAACGCCTCGTAGTAGGCCTCGTATATGAGGTCGGACTCGCGTGCCCGTTGGTGTCGCAGGCCGGTCAATAGCCAGGCCAGGCGCTGGCGGATGTCGGCGAAATCCACCCCGGCCTCGTCTGATTCTCGGAATTCGCGCTGGAGCGACTCGATGCTGTCCTGCAGCTGGCGGTATTGGGTTCGCAGGCGGCGCACGCGGTTGCGCAGTCGTGGCTGATTGAAGGCAATATCCGAGAGCAGGCTGTCGGGTCGGGTCGCGTTCTGGGCCTCTTCCTCGGTCGCCTCGCCCAGGACGGTCAGCGCACTGAGCACGTTGTCGCGCCATCGTCTCTCGCGCGCCGGGGCCGCGGCGGCGAGCGCGGCCTCGAGGTCGTGCATCGCGCGCAGCGTCCGGTCCTGGTCCAGGCGACGATGCTCGATTCGGGCACGCTGGGATTCGGTGAAACCGTCAGGCTCTTGGCGTTCGGACGCCATGTTGCCCACGCTCCTTTCTGCAGAGTTGACGAGCCAGCCGCGGGGGGTCAGCAACCGCCACGCAAGGTAAGCAAAACGTTCCGGCCAAGAGGCAGGTCGAACGGCGCCCAATCGGATGGGCTGCCAGCGGCTCTCGGCATCGCAGTTAGGGTTGGACCAGTGCGACAGGGTGCGCCGGCCAACGCTCCCGAGCGTCGACCGCTCCACCGATCGCCGATAGGCTGCCCGGCCACCGTCCATGCCGTTTCCCGGCGACAAGTCCGCCGGCCAGCGCCGCCGGCCGAGACCGAAGGAGAGATGATGGCTGCCTACTTCATATACGCCCGCACCGAGATCACCGATGAAGCGAAGTCGCGCGAGTACAGTCGGCAAGCCGTCCCGCAGATTCAACAGTTCGGCGGTCAGGTGCTGGCGGCCCGCGGAGCGGTCGAGGTCCTTGAGGGTGAGTGGCAACCCCAGTCGGTGACCGTCCTCAGGTTCGACGACATGGAGGCGCTCAAGAGCTGGTATGAGTCGCCGCAGTACGCGCCGCTTAAGCAGATGCGCTTGGACAGCAACATCGGAGATATCATCGCCATCGAAGGCGCCTGAGCGCCGGGCGAGCCCGGCTCCGCGGGACCCTTTCGTCCTTCAGGCGGGTGTGCGCTGGGCGTTAGGTTGTGAGACGGCCACGGTGCCCGCATCGAGGGTCGCGTCCGATGGTGAATCCCATGTGAGACGCCCACTGCGTCGACGTGGCCGGCTTCGGCGGCAAAGCGGGAGGGCGATCGAGAGACTGCCGTCCCAGCGACGGAGCGACGGTCGCCCACCTCGAAAGAAGGAGACACCCGTAAATTGGCGACGGCAAGGACCTGTGGTTCAATCTCCCGCGCATCGCGTGCGGTCGGGGACAGCCCGGCCGTGTGGAGGTGCGCGAAAGGCTATGTGCCCGTTCAGTTCAACCACTTGGCTGTCGCCGCCAAGGACAAGCAGGAATCGGCGACGTTCCTGAAGGATCTGCTCGGACTCCCGGAAGCCACGAGCTGGGGACCATTTCTGAGCCTCACGCTCGACGACGGGATCCGGCTCGATTACGCCGAGCCCGGCGTGGAGTTTCCGGGCCAGCCTCCACCGCACGCCCGCCCGATCGACGGCCTCGTCGAGTGGCATCTCCATGACGCCTTCGGCATTCAAGTCTGCCTCGATCCGCAGGCGCAGGCCGATCGACCATGGTGCTCGAAGAATCCGACCTCGATGGCCGAGCGGCCGAGCTGGACGCCGAGGGTCTGCCCCACGAGGGTCCGCAGGCCGTGACGGCGTCGCGCATCGTGCAGGTAGAGGACCCTGACGGCAACCGCATCGTCATCACCGGCGATTAGCGTCCAGCCCAGCCCACGACGGTGGCGGCCGGTGCGGTCATGGCGCTGGCATAACCGGGGGGCCGCCCGCGATGCACCTGGATCGCGTAGATTGTGCCGGCCCGGTGAGCGCGGGCCCGCTCTCGCGGCCACGGGGTCGCTCGCGGTGCGTTACTCGTACACCTAAAGGAAGGCGCACATCGTGTTGAGACGTTTTCGCCTGGCGATCCTGCCCCTCGTGGCGATCGCCGGTTTGCTAGGGGCAGCCGCCGTAGCGGCTGCACCATCGACCCGGCGGGCCGCGTCAGTGAGACCCGACCGGCTCAGTGTCGGCGTGGAGGTGCTGCGGTTCGCGTCCCACGGCCGCGCGCAGAGCGCCACCGGTCTGGTCACGGCCAAGCTGACCGACAGCAGCGGGCAGACGAAGATCACCCGGACCCAAGTCGCTCTCACCGCCTCCACCGGCGGCGGGTGCAAGGTGCTGCACCTGTACCTCAAGGAGCTCACCCTCCATCTGCTCGGGCTCAACGCCCACCTGGATCCGGTGACGCTCGACATCACCGGCAACTCTGGTGGCGGCGTGCTCGGATCGCTGTTCTGCAAGCTCGCGCGGGCCAAGGCGGCCACGGCACGAGCTGCCGACGCCCAGGCACTCACTGCGGCGGTCCGCCGTCACGGAGGGGCGGTGGTGCGCTTCAACGCGTTCATCCACCCCGCGGCGACGGCCACGTCGGCCAACGCTGTCTGCCCGGTCCTCGATCTCGTCGTCGGGCCGCTCAACCTCCAGCTACTCGGCCTCGTGGTCGACCTGCAGCGGGTGCACCTGACCATCACCGCCACCCGCAACGGCGGCGCGCTCGGTGACGTGTTCTGCAAGCTCGCCGACAACTCCACGACCACGACCACCGCAGCGACCACCACATAGTCCGGTTGCCTGCACGGCCGCCCGATGAGACGAGGGCCGCAGCCAGCCGCTGCGGCCCTCGCGGGCCGGCATACCGTCAGGACAGCCCGGCTGTGCGCTCCGACCCACCAGGCAGCTGGATCAGAGCGCAAACCGACGCGCCCGGCGCTGAATCGCCTCGTCGCACTCAGCGCTGGTTGGCGAAAGCGCCAGCCCTGGCCTGGCGGAGCTGGCGAGTCGGTCGCGCACCGACGCGCTTCTGATGGACTAGCCGTCGGACGTAGTACTCATGAGCGCCACGATGACCGAGACAGACGCGTCGGACGCCGGGGCAGCGAGGGAACTGGAGGAACGGGTCTATCTCGACCACGGTCTGACCGGCACAAACCGGTCGCGGCCTGGGCTCAACAGCGCTCGGGCAGCGCTGCGAGAGGGGGACACGCTGGTCGTGCCCAAGCTCGACCGACTCGCTGCTCGGTCCCCGACGCGCGAGCAATCGGAGACTCGCTCGCCGCTCGAGGTGTTCGGCTGTCGCTCGGAGGGTCTGCCTATGACCCCTGCGACATGTCCCCCTGTGAGGACGGCCGAGGCTCGCCGCGACCGAAGAGCGGGCACTCAATCTCGGCGGCCGTGACCGCCCCGGTCAAGATGCTCCGGAAGATTGCGCATTCAGGCTGGATGAGACATAATCAAGGACAGGGCGGTGTGATGAGGGTTAGGAGGGGCGATGAGGGTTCAGGGGGCGAAGTACGTCCTCGCCTTGGCGGCGGGGGTGGGATTAGCGTTCGCGGGCGGCTCGCAGGCGGCGGGTCCTCGTCAGATGAGATGCGGGCGGGACTACCTGCGCCACAGCATTCGCGTGCCCGAGCGTCGCCACGGCCGGATCGTGCACCGCCACGGCCGGACCGTTTACGTCCACGTGGAGCGCTGCGTGAAGGTGAAGGCCAAACCCGAACCCAAGCCCACAGCGACTTCGCCTGCGGCCACGACGACTGCGGCGGCAGCGGCGCCGTCACCGCTGCCTCTGCCCGCGGTGACGACGAGCACCATGGCCACGACTCCGGCGGATATGACCACCACCACGTCTACGACGCCGACTGACACCAGGTTTACGGCGACTGACACCACGCCTACCACGAAGACAACGACCACCACGACCCCGCCGCCGCCTCCACCGGCCTATAGCGGCGGGTGCTCAACGCCCGTCCCGGGCGCCAGCCAAACGATCGACCAAAACAGTTACGCCCTCGAAGGGATGGACACGTTCACGAAGGACGCACCGCTCGGCTCGTTCGCCCAACTCTCAGCCGGGCATACAGACGCCAACTCACTGCCCGTCGTCTACACCGGCGACCACGGCATGGGCTGGACGGAGTATCCAGACGGATGGGCTTCAACCCATTCCGTGGAAGGCTACCAACCCTCCACGGTCCAATCGGTGCATGACGGGGTTCTCGACTTCTACCTTCACGACGACCCCGCGACAGGCGACCCGGTCGGCGCGGACCCGTCGCCGCTCCCGGGCGGGAACCGCTATCAGACCTACGGGGCGTGGTCGTTCTGCGAGCGGATCGATCCCACCGACTCGTCCCACCTGGCGGACTTCCACCAAGCCCCGCTGCTCTGGCCCCAGAACACCACCGACTGGCCGTCCGCGGAATCGGACTTTCCCGAGGCCGACCTCAACGCGACACCGAGCCCGGGAGGCCCGTGGTGGTCGGCGTACGCGCATTACGCAACGATCGACGGTCAGGACAAGCAGGACCCCTACCCCATCGCGTCGGCGGTGCCGGCCTTCGACCCGACGCAGTGGCACGTGTACACGCAGACATGGGGTCCGGGATTCCGGTCCTACTACGTCGATGGCCAGTTGATCGGGACGAGTACTGACCAGGTATGGCCGGGTCCCGAGCGCTGGCAGTTGCAGGTTGAGCCATCGGTCGCGGGCGGCTCCGGAACTGGTCACGTCTACGTGAAATGGGTATGGATCGGGGCGGCTGCGTGACGGAGGCCGGCAATCGCTGTCGGCACCGAATGGTCGGTAGGGCAAGATACTCATCAAGAAGGGGAACGTGCGGAGACTCAAGCGTCCGTCTGGGTCGATGGTCGTCGCCATGGTGGCCCCTGGACCCAGCTCTCGGTCACGGGGAGTAGGTCTCGTCGACCACGGTCTCCTGCTCGCGCACCCGAATCGCAGCAGCCGACCAGCGTCCGCTAGCCCCCGATCACCTCTGCGACGCCGGTCCGTTAGCTGGCCGTCTTCGACGTGAGGGGGCAACGGCTTCCTTAGCTGCTTAGCGACATTTGGACAGCGAAGAGAGAGCCGGGGCGGAGCGCGCTTCTGAATGGCACCCTCAGCCTCCACCTGGAGGACGGTGCTCCTACAACTCTCTTACGTCTTCCTAGCGGATTCTGAGCAAACCGCTCCGAGAATCATTGCGTGCCCTCCACTTCTCTTTGGTCCGCAAGCTCGGACGCACCGGTAATTCCCGTCGCTTCCGCCGCCAGCGACGTTCATCAGCCGTTCATCTCGCCGCGCGCTGGACGGCGTCGGGCCCGCGCCCGGGGTCCCGCTCCGCGCGCGGTCAGCGTGATCGCGGCCCTCGCAGGGCTGGGACTGGGCGCGACCGTCGCGTTGGGTGTGAGCGCTGAGACGTGGAGCGCGGTGAACGCGAGCGGCGGATGGGCGACGGCGATCGGGCGCATGGCCGCGCTGATCGGCGCCTATCTGATGCTCATTGTCGTGCTGCTCGCGGGGCGGGTACCCGTTGTGGAACGCACTCTGGGGCAGGATCGCCTGACGCGCTGGCACCGCCTGCTCGCACCATGGGCGCTCGTGCTGATCGCGGTCCACGGCGCGCTGATCACGATCGGTTATGCGCAGAGTGCTCGGACTGGCGTGCTTCATCAGTTCGGCGTGCTGCTCGGCTCCTACCCGGGGATCCTGGCGACGACCGTCGCGTTCGTGCTGTTGATGGCCGCCGGCTTCACGTCGGCGCGTATCGCGCGACGGCGCATGCGCTATGAGACATGGTGGGCGGTGCATCTGTACACGTATCTGGCGCTGGCGCTGTCGTTCTCTCACCAGTTGGCGGCGGGCGCATCGTTCGTGGGCCATCCTGTCGCTCGCACGTGGTGGACGGGGTTGTGGATCATGACGGCCGGCACGGTGCTGGCCTACCGGATTCTGCTGCCGCTGTGGCGAACCGTCGTCCATGGGCTGAAGGTCGTGGCGGTCCAGCCGGTCGCGCCGGGCGTCGTGTCGGTCGTGTGCAAGGGCCGGGCCTTGAGCCGGATGCCGGTCGCTGGGGGCCAGTTCTTTCAGTGGCGGATCCTCAAGCGCGGCTTGTGGTGGCAGGCGCACCCTTACTCGGTGTCGGCCCTGCCCGATCCGCCGTACCTGCGCTTCACGGTCAAGGACCTCGGCGATCACAGTGGGGCGCTTGCGCACCTGACGCCGGGCACCCGGCTGGCCATCGAAGGCCCCTACGGGGCGTTTACCCCCGACGCACGCCTGGGCGATCGCGTGGCGCTGATCGGCGCCGGCGTGGGCATCACCCCACTGCGCGCACTTCTTGAAGACATGCCACTGCACGTTGACGTCGTCATGATCGCCCGCGCGCACCATCCCGACGATCTCGTGCTACGCGACGAGCTGCAGCTGCTCATCACGCAGCGCTGCGGTCGTCTGTATGAGCTCGTCGGCCCGCGCACCCGCGTCCCGCTCGACGCCCCCGCCCTGGCCGAGATCATCCCTGACATCGCCCGGCGCGACGTCTACATCTGCGGGCCGACCGGGCTCACCGCCTCAGTCCGCGAGGCCGCCGGCAGGCTCGGCGTTCCCGCGGGGCGCGTCCATCACGAAACCTTCGCGTTCTAGGAAAGCCAAACATGAAACGTTCACCGATCGTTCTCGCCGGGACAGCCGTCGGCCTCGCCGGCGTGCTGGCCTACAACACGTCCTCGTCGCCGGCTGTGGTCGGCGCCTCTGCGGGCACGACGGCTGCGCAGCCCGCGACCAGCACCGCCAGCTCGGCGACGACGGCGATGACAGCGAGCTCGACGACCCACGCACCATCCACGTCCACCTCCAAGACGTCCACGTCGACCGCCGCCAAGATTGCGAAGACCCGTTCCGCGACTGGCCAGGACGTGAGCTTTCAATATGGCGACCTGGAGGTGAAGGTCACGAAGGTCGGCTCGCGCATCACCGATGTCTCGGTCGTCCAAGCCGATGTGAGCGACCCGCATTCGCAGAGCATCGACCTGGTCGCGATCCCGCAGCTTCGCCAAGAGGCGATCGCCGCGCAAAGCGCGAAGATCGATGGTGTGTCCGGCGCCTCCTACACGTCGGCTGCCTACGAGCAGTCGCTGCAGTCCGCTCTGGACAAGCTCGCATGACCGGCGCAACGCAGACCAGCGGAGATGTCATCTTCCGCCACGCCGAGGCTGTGATGGGCACCGTCGTTTCCTTCGACGTGCGCCCGCGCGGACTCGCCTACGAGCGCACCCGCGCTGCGCTCGGGCGGGCCTGCGAGGTGCTGCACCGAGCCGATGAGGTCTTCAGCCTCTACCGGCCTGACAGCCCCCTCAGCCGGCTGCGGCGAGGTGAACTGACGCTCGCCCACTGCCCGCCCGAGGTGTCCGACGTCCTCGCGTTTTGCGAACAGGCTCGAGAGCTGTCCGGCGGCTGGTTCGATCCCTGGGCACTTCCCGGCGGCGTGGATCCCACCGGCCTGGTCAAGGGGTGGGCGGCACGCCAGGCCGCGGAGGTGCTCAATGACGCTGGCGTGGGTGCGGGCATGGTGAACGCGGCCGGCGACATCGTCGTCTTTGGTCGGCCGTCGCCGGAAACGATGTGGCGGGTCGGTATCCGCTCGCCGGACTTACCGGACCATCTGCTCTGCATCGTCGACGCAGACGCCGCGGTCGCGACCTCCGGCAGCTACGAACGCGGCGAGCACGTCCGCGACGTCAGGGGGGGCCAGCCGGCGTCGGCCGCGCTCTCGGCGACCGTGTGCGGGCCCGACCTCGCCTACGCCGACGCCCTTGCGACGGGATTGCTGGCGGCTGGCGAGGCGGGCCTTGCCGCCATCACCCGCGCCGGCTACGAGGCGCTGATCGTGCTGCCCGGTGGTGGCGTGGCGCGGACAGGCGGGTTTCCGCTGGCCGCCTAGGCCGGCGGTAGCGTGAAGCGGACATGCGGGTACTGGTCATCGAGGACGACGACTCGGTGCGCGCCGCCGTGCGGCGGGCGCTGATCCTTGCCGGCTATGAGGTCCTGCTCGCTGTGGACGGTCACGAGGGCATTCTGCAGGCGCGTACTGCGCTGCCCGATGCGGTCATCCTCGACCTCGGGCTTCCGGGAATCGATGGGATGGAGGTGTGTCGGCAGTTACGCCTGGACGGTGATCGGACGCCGATTCTGATGCTCACCGCGCGCGACGCGGTCGAGGATCGCGTCGACGGACTGGAAGCAGGGGCCGACGATTACATCGTCAAACCGTACGACGTCCGCGAGCTGCGGGCGCGCCTGCGGGCGATCATGCGCCGTCACGTCGACGGTGCCGACGGGCGGTCGCTGCACTTTGAGAATCTCGAGCTTGATGCGGACGCTCACGCGGCTCGTGTCACCGGGCGCACCGTGAATCTGACGCGGACCGAGTACCAGCTGCTGGAGCTGTTCATGCTCAATCCCCGCCGCGTTCTGTCGTCGGAGGTGATCTATGACCGGGTCTGGGGCTATGACTCCACGCTCGCCGGGAACTCGCTGCGCGTCTACATCGGCTATCTGCGCCGCAAGCTCGAGGCCGGGGGCGAGGCGCGGCTGATCCAGACGGTGCACGGAGTCGGGTACGTCCTGCGCGATCGATGAGCCTGCGCACCCGGATCGCGCTGGCGGCGGCGGCGGCGGTCGCCGCGGTTGCCGTGGTGCTCGGGGCGATCGGCTACTTCCCGACGCGAGCGCAGCTCGTCGACCAGGTCCGCCAGCAGCTTCAGCAACGCGCCGCGCCGTACCTGACGAGCCACGCCAACGATCACGGTCAGAGTGATCATGGCGGACAGGGAGGGCAACCCTGCGTCTCGCCCGATCAGCATCACGTACCGGACGCGGCGCTCGGCGGCGCCCCGGGATACTTCCAATCGGTCTGCCCCGATGGGCGGGTCGTCGCCGACTTGGGGGGCACCCCGCAGCTGCCGGTCACCCCCCACGTGCTGATGATCGCCAAGCGTGCCCGCGGAAGCTTCTACTTCACGGCGACAGTGCGGGGCTTCCACGTCGAGATCCTGGCCATCGGCGACCCCTCTGACCATAAGGCGATCGAAGTCGCGCTGCCGCTGACGGGAGTCGACTCGGTCCTCCACAAGCTGTTGGTCACCTTTCTCATCCTCGTCGGCGTAGGAATCGTGCTCGCCGGCGCCGTGGGCCTCCTCATCGCACGAGCAGCTGTTGCGCCGATCCTTCGTTTCTCCGCCAAGACGGAAAAGGCGACCAGCTCGCTTGATCAACCGCAACGACTCGAGGAGACAGGTGCGCCGGAGCTGCGGCGGCTGGCGGCGAGCTTCAATCAGACCCTCGATGCGCTCGAGCGCTCCGTGCAGGCACAACGCCACCTCATCGCCGACGCCTCCCACGAACTGCGGACGCCGATGGCCGCCCTGCGCAGCAACATACAGGTGTTCCTCGACGCCGAGCGCCTGCCGGCCGACGAACGTCGTGCGCTCCAAGACGCCATCCTCGCCGAGCTTGACGATCTCACCCAGCTGGTCGCCGATGTCCTCGAGCTGGCGCGTGGCTCCACTCCGAGCGAACATACCGAGCCCGTTGAGCTTGACGGTCTCGTGCGTGATGCTGTTGACCGGACCCGTCGCCGCGCTCCGGCGGCGAAGTTTGAGCTCGACATCGAGCCCACCGTCATCGACAACTCGCCCGAGCGGGTCAACCGAGCCGTGCTCAACGTCATCGACAACGCCCGGAAATGGAGTCCCAACGATGGGACCATCGAGGTGTCGGTGCGCAATGCCGTCCTCACGGTCCGCGACCACGGTCCTGGATTCGCCGAGAGGGACCTCGCGCATGTGTTCGATCGCTTCTACCGCTCCGACGACGCCCGCCGCATGCCGGGATCCGGCCTCGGGCTCGCGATCGTCAAGCAGGCGGCGGAGACCCACGGCGGAACAGCCGTCGCCGCCAACGCCCCCGACGGCGGCGCCATCCTCCGCGTCTCCTTCGGTCCCGCCAGTCAGTCCGAGGCTCGCGGGACCGCCCCGGACCCAGACGCGGCGGTTAGCCGTTAGCACCCGCCGCGCCGCTGACGACGGCGTTCCTCAACGGGCAGCCCACCGACTGGGCAGTGAGGCCGGCGACATCACAAGCCGCGCCACCAGCCGCCGTCCAGCGAGGCCCGCGCTCCAGCCGCCCGTCGTGTGAGTGCCAATCGCGTGACACCCGGGCGTCGCCTCTGGCTCGGCCCACGCTCGTAGGTCTTTTTGCCTCTTTTGACACTTCCTCTCGACAGGGGGCAGGTGTCATATCCGGATGCCAACGCAACGCGTAAGAAATCAACACGGCCTGCTGGTCGGCCTGCTCGCCCTCACTGCCACAATCGCGGCGGCAATCGCGATCGCGACCGGCTCGCCTAACGCGAACGCTGCCAATCCCATGGCCACGGGCGCCACCACCACGCAGGTGGCAGGCGACGGGCAGTTCGCCGAACCCGGCGGGAGACCCCGCGATAGGGGGCCGCGCGATGGCTTCGGCCCGGGCGGTGGCCACTGATGCACGACGGGGTCAACGGGTGCCGGCTCACAGCAAACATTGCGGCAGGGGCGCTGAACCGAGCTGCGCTGCTGGCGATCTACGGAGCGGTCCTGCTCGCGCCGCTCCTGTTGATCATGCGGGTGGCCAAGCCCGGAGCGCACGACATGGGTGGTGTTCGCCGACGCTCTGGGCTTTGCGGCCATGTCGCTGCTGTCGTTACAGGTCTTCTCCTCGGGACGGTGGGCCGCGACGACGCGACCCTTCGGACTGCGCCGCGTGCTCTCCCTCCACCGCCAGGCCGGAATGGCAGCGCTCGTCCTGGTCGTGGCCCACGTCGCGATCCTGTTCGCCGACGACCCTGCGAGGCTGGCGCTGCTCAACGTGCCCACGGCGCCCGGTCGCGCGCGGGCAGGAGTCGCAGCCCTCCTGGGCCTGCTCGGCCTCGCCGGGACGTCTGTCTGGCGTCGGCACGTGCGATTGCGCTACGGGCAGTGGCGCGCCGTGCACCTGGCGCTGACGGTGATCGTCATCGGCGGCGGATTTGTCCACATCATGTGGGTCAATGCCTACTCCTCGGCGGCCATCGTGCGCTGGAGTGTGCTCGGATTGGTCCTCGGCGCGGCCGTGGCGTCGTTCTGGTCGCGCGTGGCCGCGCCGTACGCGAGCGCCGGCCGTCCCTACCGCGTCCTCGCGGTCCGACGCGAACGCGGCGACGCCGTCACCCTGGAACGTGCTGCCGACGGCCATCGTGGGCTGCGCTTCGCGCCGGGACAGTTCGCCCGGATACGGCTCGCCGAGCAGCCCTTCGGCATCGATGACCACCCCTTCACGCTCAGCTCCGGTGCGCAGCGGCCGAGCCGACCGGCGTTCACCGTCAAGGCGCTGGGCGACTTCAGCGCATCACTCGCCGACCTCCGCATCGGATCAGAAGTGCTCGTCGACGGCCCCCATGGCGAAGGGGTCCACGACTACCGCTTCGGCGCCGGCCGCCTCCTGATCGCCGCCGGCATCGGCATCACCCCAGCGGTCAGCGTGCTGCGCACCGCTGCCCAAAGCGATGACCCCCGCCGGCTGCTCCTACTCTACGGCAGCCGCTCCTGGACGGACGTGACGCTCCGTGAAGAGCTGGCCGACCTTGAGCGTACCCTCCCTAACCTCAAGACGGTCCACGTGCTTTCCCGTCCCGAGACAATGTGGGACGGACAGCGCGGACGGATCAGCGCGCGCCTCCTGCGCGACGTAGCGCCCCTTGACATCGCCGCCTGGACCCCGCTCGTCTGCGGCCCTCCACAGATGGTCACCGACGTCGTCTGTGCTCTTCGAGGACTAGGAATGCGCTCGTCTTCGATCCAGGCCGAAGGATTCGAATGACGGACATGACCGCAGCGAACATGTCTCACACCGTCTTTACGCCGCTCTCTCATCTCTCTCACCGCCCCGGCGGAGACTCAATCGCGTCCCCTCAAACAACCAAGGAGAGACATGAGGAACATCAGATCCACGCTCGTGACCGGCGCGTGCATCGCAGCCGCCACGATCGGCGGAGGCGCGATCGCCAGCGCCGCGACAACGACCTCGGCGTCGAGCGCCGCCACTCCGGCGGCTGCGGCACCCTCGTCGTTCCCAGCGCACGGGACTGCCGCGCATGAGAGCGCCGAGAAGGCGGTGACAGGCATCCCGGCCGCTAAGGCGACGGCGGCCGCCATCAAGATCGTCGGCAGCGGCAAGGCCGGCGCGGTCACCACCGACATGGCCGGAACCGGCTATGAGACGACCGTCACCAAGGCCGACGGCAGCACCGTGGGCATCCACCTCGACAGCGCCTACAACGCATTCCAGGGCCCGGCCGGGTCGGGCAGATACGGAGGCTGACCACATCGTGACGAGGGCCGGCCCGGGCTGCCGGCCCTCGCCACCCAACCCTCGGCGACGCAACAAAGGGCAAGCGGGGCTGTGGACCGGGAGCCCTGAACGGAAGGAGGGTCACTACCGCACCGCGATCCGCGAGAGGACCCGGACGCACTTGGATCACCCGCCGCCGCGTGCCCGACACCCGCGTCCGGGCCTTATCCCCTCCAGCCAGCTATCAGCTAACCGACTGCCGAGAACGCCTGTTGCGATCACCGCGCGAACCCAGGGTTGCCAGCTGAGACGGCGCGGCGGTCATCCTCAGCCCGGCCGCTTTGGAGCGGGGCAGGCGGTGTGACTAGGGTGCACCACAACGGGGGGCCACCGTCGCCTCGGCTCGCATGACTGCGATGGCCGAAAGGCGCCTCGCGCCACCCGCCGAGCACCAGCCACTCCGGCCAGAGAACACCTTCCGCGTGACACACTCCTTCCATATCAGCGTGCAGCTTCATCCGGTGTCCTCCGTGGGACTGAGGTGCTTGGCAGCTCTCAGCCTCCAAGGAGCACCGGATGACCAACCTACTCAGTAACTACAGCTCGGCACCATCTACCGTCACTTCGCGCGGGTGAGGTCGAGCCCGCGGCGGATTTCTGCGGCGAGGGAGTAGGCGTCGCCGCGCTTGAGCATGTGGTCGAAGTAGAGCTGTGGAGTCTCGGAGGTCTCCTGGTTGTATAGGCAGCCGCTGAACCAGCCGAGCCGGCGCATGAGCGGCACGACCTTCATCACCTCCGCGCCCGTCATCGCGAAGTCCGGCGCGGCCCACGCCGAGCTGGCTCCGAGCGGCTTGAACTCGATGTTCGTCGAGATGTTCGCCTCAGGCGAGACCTGCACGCCGTCGATGACGATCCGATCTGAGCGCAGGACGTTGACAGTGACGACGCCCTGGTCACCGATCTGACCGTCGCCGTGCAGGATCGTCGCGAGGCGCTTTGCGTCGAGCGGCGACTTCGGCTTTGACGGCATCTTCTGCGGCAGCTTGGTCTCGGTGACTCGCATCACGTTGCGGACGGCGTCAGCAAGGGCGAGCGGCGCTCCGACGCCACGCCAGTGAATGAACCACACATTCGGGCTTGTCTCGATGTAGTGCTGGTGAAAGGCCTGAAACACGAGGTCATTAGCGATGATCGCGTCAATGAACGGCTGGGTTTCCTTCGGCTTGAGCGGGAGATCGCCGTTGAAGAACGCGAGGTTGCTTCCGAGAGGCTGGAAGGTCAGTGTCCCGTCGATCTCGAAGGACCCGTCGAACTCAACGCCGAGCGGGCCGCGCACCTTGCCGAGGTCGTCGCGGCTGACGTCGATGCTGAGCACGCCGTCAGAGACGCTGCCCTCGAGTTCGAGGATCTTCTGGATCTTCTCGGACGGGAGCTTGCCCGACTGTTTGCGTACGGTCGGGGTGCGGGCGGCGGCACCGGGGACAAGTGGACCGGCAGCCACAAGGCCGCCGACCGCCGCGCCCCCGCCGAGCAAGGCAGCGCGCCGGGAGATCGTGTTGTCGAGGTCGTGTGTTCGCATGAGAAATCTCCTGAGGGATCGAGGGACCCCGGCCGTGCGCGGCACCTACCCGCGTCGACGGCCACAAACGCTTTCTCGGTTTGTGTGAGCGGACTCTCATCAACCCACGAGGGACGACCCCACTGGCGGCGGGGGCGCCGCGAGAGACCCTCACTGCATTCCCCCGCAGATGGCCAGAGAAAGTTCTCGATCCGGCAATCGACAAGGTCCGGCGCTGGGAGCTAGCCAGCCACCAGGGCCGAATCCGGCAGCGAGCTAGGACTACTGCAGCCCAACCGTGGGCCGAAGCGAGGCCTATCGCTCGTGGCAGTCAGCGTTCCGTGGCGAGCAGGGCGCCACCGTCAAAGGTACGATTACGCCGATGCGTTTGGCCGCCGGTCTCACGCGCACCTGCATTCTGCTCGTCGTGCTCATGACGGGGCCCCCGGACCACCCTCGCCGGCGCTGTGACAACGACACCCATCCAGAAAGTCAGTGACCAATCGGCCGTGGCTACGCTGAACGACGCTTCAGCTGCCGAGCAGGCGTTCATTTTCAGCGGGCTGGCTAAGGGCACGGACCTGGCCCACTGGCAGACCGGACCGGCGCTTCGCAACACGCTGAAAGCAGCTACCGGCCCCGAAGGGCACGCACTAAAAGTGTCTCTGGCTCGACCGCCGTCGCCCCAGCGTGGGAAGGCTGGTGTCATCTACATCGGCCTGAGCACCCGCAAGCAGCTTGATCTCGCAACCTACACCTCAAGTCACCATGAATTGCAGATCATCGTGACGGACCCGCCCGCTCTTTCCTAAGATCGCTCAGCTGTTCGCTTGGGGGGCGTTCGCGTAACGCAAGCGCGTTGGATGTGAGACGTCGTCCCGCGCGGTCGTGGCGTCTGGAGACAATGGCCCCGCAAGCGCGGTCAGGTGGGTTGTAGTTGGGGGTCGGGGTCGGTCTGCTGGGCGGCCTCGAGCATACCTATCCTAGTTGACCGGCGGTCAACGCACTGCTACCGTTCTTGCTGACCATGAGTCAACAAGAACCGCCGGCCACCCTCCCTGAGCGAACGAGCACACGAGTCTCAGGACCGGGCTCTGACTCGTTGGGTTGGCGGGCCCTGGGCGCGATCCTCACCCTGGTGGCGAGCGTCGGCACCGCATTGGCGTTCCTGGTCGTGGCGCTCATCTTCGCGACGTACAACTGCGAGGACGGGTGCCCGGTCGGGAGTCGGTGGGCCCCTGGCGCCTGGGGCTCGACGGTGGAGCTCTGGGGACTTGCGATACCAGCAGTCCTGGTTGCCTGCGCCCTCGTGTGGGCGGTCGGGACCGGACGAACGCGGATGTCGGTAACGATCTGGGCGGCGATGACCGGTCTCCTTGTCGGCTGGTGCCTCTTCACCGGCGTGAGCACCGTCCCCATCGACCTCTCAGGAACCAACTCACACTGGATGTGGCTCGCCGGCCTGCTCGTGGCCTGCGGCGGCGGTCTGGCCGGTGTCGGCATCTCGCGGGTTAGATGCCGCCGGTGAGACGCGATCGCCGCCCCAATGTCCGAGGACTTCATGAACCCCTCATCCGTGCCACTGCGTCACCTCGGCAGTGCGAGCAGGACTGCTCTTTTTGCGCTCATTCCGGCGGCCGCTCGTAAGGGGTGACAGTGAGACGCGCTGGTCTCGAGCCCGGGTTGCACGGGTCTGCTCGCCGAACGTCCTCCGTGGCGTTGGCTGGCGTTTGTCACGCGCTCACGCCTCCCGGGCGGGGCGCCGATAGACGTGTATGTGCAAGGACACCCCGCGTTTGGCTCCGCCCGGAACGCACGCAGGCGCGGATCGGCATACTGATGCGGCTCAAGTCTCAGCCACGTCAAACGACCTAGATGCTGCTTCTCCCCGGGTTGGCGAGCGGCATCGCGGTCCTGATCGGACAGCGCGTAGATGAGTGAGGTCGACGAACCCGAGAGCCGACTCTGGTTCGTCGTGATACTTGCGACGATCGCCGCGGTCGGCTTACTGGTTGGTGTAACCGTGTTCAGCCGCGCTCGGTAGGTGTCGGCACGGCTCGGGCGATGAAGGGAGCGCTGTTCGCCGGCCGCCGGGGAACCGTGCTTCCTCGAATCATCTCTTACGGTCTGGGATACGCGATTCGCAATCGCGCTCTTGTTACGGTGGCTTGGCTAGCCGCGCTCGTGCCGCTGTACATCTCGTGGGTGACCCTCGCGCTCATCGTCGCGTCTCTGACAAACTGCCCACCAAACGCGTACGAGTGCCCGGTCTAGCTTGCGCGAAGGCACATGCTGAGGGCTGTATCGCATCGGCTCATCTTCGTTCCCGCGGTGGCGAGCATGATCGCGCTCCTGGGCGGGCGCTGGCGCCACGTCCGGCAGCGGGCCATGGCCGCCGGCGCGAATCTGCAGCCGCATCGAGTGATCGTCGCGGCCGTTGCCGCCTTCAGCGCAGTCGCCGGCAGCGCCGTCTACCTCGGACACTCGGGAGGCGTGAAGACGTCGGCCGCGGTCGAAGGCGCCCTGCTGGCCTCGGCTCTGGGATGTTGCCTCCCACTTTTCATGTATCACGCATTCGGATACTGGATCCGGCAAAGAGCCCTACTAGCGCTGGTGTGGCTGCCAGCGTGTTTCCGTTCTACATCTGCCTCGTGGCCGTGGGGCTCGGCGTTGGGCGCGCCCGCCAACGGCCCCCGACGCCTACGAATACCCCGGTGTAGATGTTGGCCGCTGGTTGAAGCGAGCTTGACAATAGTTTCCGTGCTTGGTAACTATTGCTGATGCCCGGCAACTCAGAGTTGGCATCGGTGTTGAAAACCTTGGCAGACCCCGCACGGCTGCGGGTGATAGAGCTCCTCAGCCAGGGGCCACGACGGGCTGGAGAACTCACCGATGACCTTGGGGTCCCGCCAGCGACGATGAGCAAGCACCTGCGCGCGCTGCTCGAGGCAGGAATCGTCGTTGACGAGCGGCGTCGCGAGGACGCGCGCGTGCGGGTCTTTCGCTTGCGCCCCGAGTCCGTCGTGGCGGTGCGGGCATGGCTTGACCAGGTCCAGGCCCACTGGGATGAGCAACTTGGGTCCTTCAAGACCCACGTCGAACGCAAGGAGAGACGGTGAGAGAACCGGCGCAGGCTTCGTCTCCGGAGGATCGCTCGGTCAGCTCGGAGGTTGAGGTAGCGGTGGATCCTGACATCGCGTTTGCGGCGTTCACCGAGGAGCTCGACTTGTGGTGGGTGCGCGGGCCGATCAACCACCACGCGGGAGGCCGCGTCCAGGCAATGCGCTGCGAGCCAGGCGTCGGCGGCCGGCTGCTGGAGGTCTACGACGACCCGGTCGGAGAAGCGCTCGAGCTGGGGCGCATCACGGTCTGGGAGCTGGGCAAGCGACTGGCGTGGACAAGCTCGCTCGATGACGTGCGCACCGAAGTTCACTTCGAACCCTCCGAGACGGGCACGCTCGTGCGCGTCGTTGCCCGCATACCTCTCGACGGCGCGGACCGCGGCGGCACCGCCTGGACGCGGGTGGTGCCGAAATGGTTCGGGCCGTGGTGCGCACGGCGAAACCACGCACCGCGCGAAGTCCGCGACCTCGCGCGCCTGGCGCTGGCGATCTCCTATCACCGACCAGCTGCCGCCGCCGGTTGGCTGGCCGACACCTTCGGCTTTGATTCTCCCGACCCGTTGCCCGACGGCGCCGATCCACTGCCCGAGACCGAGTACGGCCACCCATGGATCGAGTTCCGGCTGGGCAACAGCTCGCTGATGCTGTTCAAGCTGGACCACGACACGCCTCACCCCACCCCAATCCACGTGCCGTGGGTTTACGTCGACGACATCGCAGGACACTACCGCCGGGCTTGCGAGAACGGAGCGACCATCATCGAGAAGCTCGCTAGTCCTTGGGGACTCCCGTTCTATGTCGTAGACGATCCCGAAGGCAACCGCTGGACCTTCGCCCAGGCGCGCCCGACCATGCGGTAGGCGGCGAACAGCTAGCAAAGGGCAGGGCGAGCCCATCGCTCCAGATCCATCCGCCACCGGCATTCGATCCCAGACTCGGCGGGCGCCTCGATCTCGTCGGGCACCTCGGCGAGCAGCCCGAAGCCAAGTCGTCTCGGCACACCGGCACTCGCGACATTGGCCTTATCGTGATGGATCTCGACATGTGTGATGCCGGGCAGCGCCAACGCCGCGTCGGTGAGCAGTCGCACCGCGGTTGTTGCCAGGCCGCGCCTGGTGAAGTGTGGGTGAACCCAATAGCCGAGCTCAAGCCCGTCGCGGGCGATTCGCCGGTGCAACCCGCAGCCGCCCACGACACCGCCGTCCAGGAACATGCCCAGCACCACGTCCCCGCCGGCCAACCAATCACGCTCGAACCCGATCAGCATCGACCGGCGTTGCTCGATCGTCAACGGCTCTTCGGCAATCCACGCCATCCACGGCCGTAGGTGCTCGCTGCTCTCGGCAACCGCGTCTGACAACGCCTGGGCATCCTCGGGCAACCACCGACGTAGGAGCAGTCCACTCGGACTGGTCAGCCGCTCGGGCAGAATCTCCTCGCCGGTTGCCATCCCGTCAACCTACCCGCAGCGCCGGTGTTCGCTGAGCGTCCCCGGAGAGAGAAACGGACTTTCGAGCCTCGGAAGTGATCCCTCAGCACGGCCCTGCGGTGTCGGATGGCTCTGGCCAGATCGTGGTGACGTACGGTCATGTGATAGCTGCGGCAGGGCAGACAGCGAACTTCACGGATGCAGGCGGCAATGGAAACTCTGCGGAGGTGTGTCGCATCAGTAGGGATGTTCGCGCGTGCCGGAACGATGAGTCAGCTCCGACCGGCACGGGCCGGACTCGCGTGTGTCCTGCTTGGCGGCACAGTGTGGCTCACGGGGTGCGGTTCTGGAGGACCTCACTCCGCTGTCAGCACCAGCACTGCCAGCTCGTCGACAGCTATCAGATTCCCGGGCCGGCGGCTCGGCTGCCGAAGGCGAAGGCACGCGAGGTCTCCCTGGTCTGTCGTCGCGGCGAGACGGGTGAGGATCAGAACGTCGTCCAGCAGTTCGCCAACCGGGGCGCCACATTCTTTACGCCGAACGTCACGACCGCGTTGAGTAAAGCGTCTCGGGACGTCGGCCGCGAAGCCGCAGCGATCCGCTCAGCCGACCCATCGCTGGCAGCCGGGATGGCGGACGAGGAGCAGATTCTCGCGAAGGCCGGACATCTCGATCACATTGGCGCTGACCAGACGGCGCTCTTGACTGTCCTGCATCGACGAAGCGGCGGCGCCAAGGCCTCAGGGCTCCCCGGCTGCGCCGGCATACACGCGTGACGCACTCTCCTCATGGGCTGTCCTCTCGACGTCGCACTGATCGCCTTGAGAGACGCGCTCCCCCGGCCTCAGACCGGCTGTACCTAGACTGCGGCGCCAGTGATCCGCAGAATCCAGCGGCTTCTAAGCGGCGAGCAATCGGGAGCCCCGATTGCCAGCACTTCACAGCGGCGAAGCGCACTGTCCCGACTGCCACGGCTTCGGTAAGACCTTCTTATCGATTCCGCCGTAGGACAGCGATGCGAACGCTGTGGCGGATCTGGGAAGGTCCGCTCCGGCAACCAAGACCACTAGGTTCTTCACTGACCGCGTGGTCGCGCCACCACTGGCGGGACGACGGTTTCGACAGGATCGGCGTCGCAATGAGCGTTCCCGCTACCCGACGATCTGGGAGCTGAATGAGTGTTCCATGTCGAGAATCGCTGACTGGCTCCGCTCATCAGGTAAAGGGCCGCGAGCCGCGCGGCCCACGACACCAGGACCCCATCCGTAGCTGCACCCATTCCAAACAGAGGAAGGTCATGGACCCGCAAAAGATCACCGAAAAGCCGCAGGATCGGACCGGCTCGTGGGTACGCAGGCACGACGAGTACACCCCGCAGGAGCTGCCCGGAGGCGGTTCATGACCGTCCAGCGCCTGGAGCACATCGGCATCGTCGTTGACGATCTCGCGGCGGCGACCGCGTTCTTCGCCGCACTCGGGCTCGAATTGGAGGGCGAGGCTTTCGTCGAGGGCGGCTCGGTGGACCGCATAAATGGGCTCGAGGGCGTGCGGGCGGATATCGTGATCCTGCGAACCCCGGATGGCAACGACAAGGTCGAGCTGGCCAAGTACCACTCGCCGCCATACGAGGGCAGGTGGCTGGCCGCGCCGGCCAACGCCCCGGGTATCCGCCACATCCTCTTCGTCGTCGACGACATCGAGGCATCCCTCGCCGGCCTGCGAGCACATGGAGGCGAGCTGGTCGGCGAGCTGGAGAACTACGAGAACAGCTATTGGCTCTGCTACGTGCGCGGCCCGGCGGGGATCATCGTCGAGCTGGCGGAGAAGATCGGCTGATGGGCGTCCCATTGTTCGGTCAGGAGCACGTCGAGAGATACCGCGAAACCGACGGCGAGGATGGCCACGACTGGCAGGGCACCACGGTGTTGCTGCTCACCACGACCGGGCGCAACTCGGGTGCCAAGCGGACCACGCCGCTGATCTACCAACGGCACCGAGACGACTACCTAGTGGTAGCCTCCAACGGCGGCGGCGATCCACCCGGCTGGTTCCTCAACCTTCAAGACGATCCGACCGTCGCCGTGCAGGTCAAGGCCGACCACCACACCGCCCGGGCGCGGGTCGCGACCGCCGAGGAGAAGCCCGAGCTGTGGCTCATCATGACCGCGACTGGGACACCCTACGACGAGTTCCAGGCCAAGGCCGACCGCGAGATCCCGGTGGTGGTCCTCGAGCCGGGCAGCGAGAGCCCTCAGCGCAGATGAGCAAGCAGATCGTACGGAGCTGGCGTCAACGCCGACGGCGCCATGCGCTTAAGGATCGCCTGACTGACGCCGTGACTCTCGAGCTTGCGGAGCACCGCCGCGACCGCTGTCGCGTCCTGCTGGGCGCTCAGCTTACCGGCCACATGTTGCGCCGTGATCTCCGAGGCGATCTTCGTGCCGATCGTCCGCGCAGATCGCCGCTCGGCCACCGGCTCCCGGAGAGCCGGTCCCGGCCGCGAGCTGACGCTTCAGCGCCACACGTCGGTGGGTCTTGCGAGCCCTCGTCTCGCGATCGACTGTCGTGAGCGGATCAGCGGTTTGATCGCCCACCGTTGAGGCCTACCCTGGTTAGTGCGACTCGGTCGCAGGCGATCGAGTTGCCAACAGCGTCTCCTGGGAAATCGACCCCATCGAAGCCAGCGACGCCTGCGCCTCACGGCGCCGGTGGCGGCGGGCGCGCCCGAGTGTTCGAGATGCTCCTCGCATCATTAGAGCGGGTCCTGGTCTCAGTCAGTCCTCGTCGTGCAGCACAGGCGCGTACGAGATCCCGAGGATCGCACCCTCCGGCGACTGCAGCCTTGCGACCGTCTGACCCCACGGCTCCTGGCGCGGTGCGTGCAGCAGCTCGTAGCCGGCCTGCTCGAGCTCGCGCGCCGCCGGGCCCACCGCCGCGGCGTCCGCGACGTCGAACTCGATGCTGACCTGCGGCACCGGCCGCTCGACCGGCCACTGTGCGGTCCCGAAGCACGCCTCAGCGGCCTGGGACAGCGGCCAGATCCCCAACGACTTGCAGCCCGCGATCTGCTCGCTGTGGTAATAGTCGCCGCCGTGGCCCTCGAGCGGCAGCCCAAGCGTCTCGACGTACAGCTTGCGGCTGGCGGGCGGATCGGGCGCGATCACCGCCACGCTGGAGAGGAACTCTATGTTCATGCCACCTCCTCATTTGACCTGTGCTCGTTCAGCGATCCAACCAGATTCCGCAAGTCGCCCCGCTTGGCGGCCGCCGCACGATCGACGCTCTCAGTCCGCTCGCTTCGTTACCTGCTGCCCTCGAGAGCACGGCACTGCCGTTGATGCGCGCGTCTGTTTTGCGCGAGCAGGACGCGGGATGCCCCCGTAGGCGACGCAAGCGTCGCATGGGACACTGGCGGTATGGATGGACCGGCTCCCGATCGAGTTGGCGGGCACGGTGAGGTGTGGCTAGGTGCGCAGTGCCTCTGTGGGGCTGAGCCGGGCGGCCTTGGCGGCTGGGTAGATGCCTGCCACGACGCCGAGCACGAAGCCGGCGGCCGGTGCGGTGATCAGCGCGTATAGCGGCATGATGAACGGCTCGTGTTTGGTGGCCGCGTAGACCAGGGTGGCGCCGGCGCCGAAGAGGAGTCCGGTCACTCCGCCAATGGCGGCGAGGAGCGCCGATTCGGTCAGGAATTGGAGGCTGATATGCCGGCGCGTAGCGCCCAGGGCGCGGCGTAACCCGATCTCGGTCCGGCGCTCGAGCACCGAGATGACCATGATGTTGATGATCCCGATCGCGCCGACGAGGAGCGCGACGGCGCCGAGTCCCAGCAGCAGCGTGGTGAACTGGCCCTTGGCGGCGGCACGCGCCCGCGAGCGCGTCGGACGGGCGGCTGACGTTCACACCGTCGGGGTGCTGCGGGTCCGCGGTCTGCGCCAGCAGTCGGCTGACGTCGCTCACGTCGTTGACGTTGGCCCGCAGGTAGATCTCCGAGGGGTTGGCCTTGACCTCGAACACCCGCTCGGCAACCGGAAGCGAGATGTACACCGCGGAGTCAAGCGTTGAGTCGAGGAGGATCGGGTGAAGGATCCCGACGACGCTGAACCAGGTGTTCCCCAGGTAGGCCAGGACATGACCTCCCACGTTGGCTGATTTGCAGCACCTGCGCCGCCTGGGCGCCGAGCACCGCCTCGGGATAGCGATCGGCGACGGCATTGAGGAAGTGCCCTGAGGCGAGCGAACGCCCAGCACGTGCGGCAAGGCTGTGCCCGCCGCGTCGACCCCGATCCCGCCCGTCTGGTTGGAGGGCACGAGCGGCGTGCGGTACACGTTGGCGGTGACACCTGGTAGACGGCGCAACGTCCCGGCTGACGTGCTGCATGTGGACGATCATCGCCAGCGCTGTCTGCGGGAGCGCCTCGTTACTGCCGCTCAACGTCTGGCCTGGCGAAACGGTCAGCAGGTTGGTCCCGAGCGCATCGATCTCGGACAGGAGATTGGCCTGCGTCGAGGAGGACACGCCGACCACCGCCACCATCGCGCCGATTCCGATGGCGATCCCCAGGGCCGACAGCGCGGCACGGAGCCGGCGGGTGGACAGGCCGGCCACCGCTGTCCCGAACAGCTCGCGCATGGGCAGCCGCGCTCTCTCGGCTCGCGCGCGGGGAGCAGAGGGCGTCCTGGGCGGTTCACGAGCTCACATCGCCCACGATCTCGCCGTCGCGCATCTGCAGCCGCCGGGCAAACCCGGCCGCGACGGTTTCGTCGTGGGTGATCAGGCCGAGCGTGGCCCCATCGTCGGCCAGCCCGTGGAGCAGGCCGGTCACCTCGCGTCCGGCGGCCGAGTCGAGGTTGCCCGGTGGCTCGTCGGCCAGGATGATCATCGGCCGCTTGGCGATCGCCCGCGCGATCGCGACTCGCTGACGCTCGCCGCCCGACAGTTGCTTGGGCGTGAAGTCGAGCCGGTGCCCGAGTCCGACCCGCTCCAGAGCCAGCCGCGCCGCCTCGCGGCGGCGCCTGAGTGGGTCGCCGGTGTAGAGCATCCCCAGGGCGACGTTCTCGATCGCCGTCATCGCCTCCTGGAGGTGAAAGGCCTGGAAGACGAAGCCGATCTCGTAAGCGCGCAACCCGGCCAGGTTGGCGTCCGACACGGCCGCCACGTCTCGGTCGTCCACCCGGACCTGGCCCGAGGTCGCGCGCTCGAGCGTCCCCATGATGGCCAGCATCGTCGTCTTGCCCGATCCCGACGGGCCGACGACCGCCACCTGTTCGCCGCGACAGATCTCGAGGCTGACCCCGCGTAGCGCGGCGACGCCGCCGGGGTACTCCTTGACGACGTTGCGCAGCGTGAGGACTGTGTCGCTCGCGCTCATCCCTGGGAGTCGGCGACCACGAGGCCCGGGTAGATGCCCGTGCCTGAGATCTCGACGTACCCGGCGGCGAACCGACCGGGGACGACAGGTATCAGGCGGTAGCGGGATGCCGCCTCCTGCAGCGCATACCGGCCACCTTGGGTCGCCAGCAACGCAGTTACGGGAACCGAGAGCACATGCTTGGCCCTCGCCTACGCGAACGTCACGCTCACCGACGCCTGATTCAGACCTTTGCCTGACGGGTGGCCTCTGAGATTGATCGTCACCGGCACGGTCTCGACGAACCTGACCCGCTGATGGCGTTGCCATCACCTCCGCTGTTCCGCTCCGGAGTTGCCGTTCGACGGCTGGCCGACCGGGCCGACGGCCGAGATCCTGCCGGGCACCGCTTTGCCCGAGGGCATTTCGACCGCCACGTGTCGCCCACCTTGGCCTCGCTCTGTTTGCTTGGGTCGAGCTCGACCGTCACGACGAGCTCGGGTCGAGCCTGTGGCCATGACCGCGATCGCGGATTCACCGCTCCCATTGTCGGCCCGCCGGGTTGCTCAGGGGTGTGGGTGTTGGGGGGCTCCTGGTGTCGGGAGCGGACGACGGGTTCCTGCCTTGCTTCGGCGTGCCCGGGCCGGTCGGGCGGGTTTGGCTTGCGCGGCACGCAGTTGCGCCTCGACCGCCTTGAGCTGCATGGTCTCGGCCTTGAGGAGCTCGAGCAGCGCGGAAGCGTGTTCGGTGTCATGGCGTGATGGCGGGGCGCCCCTGCGCGGGTTGACGTCGTCGTACCGACCGACGTCGTCCCGGTCGTTGTGAGGCTCACGAACTCGGGCGTCGGTAGCGCGGCCCGGAGGGCGGCCTGCGAGCCCAGCGGAGCGCTGATGCTCGACACCAATCGTTGCCGTGGAGAAACACGACCTGGCCGAGTTTGAGCGTCCCGGTCTCGGCCTCACCGAGCGAGGCCTGAAGGGCGTCCACCCCCGCGGTGGTGGCCGCCTGCCAGGCATCGTCGACGACGACGCCTTCCGGGTCGAATCCGAGCGCAACCAGGTTGCGGTTGAGCTCGAGGATGTCCTGAGCGTCACCGTCGGACGGACCGAGATCCCGATACGCGGGAGTGCGTCCGTTCATCAGGATGATCGGCTCGCCCGCTATCCGGAAGAGTGCCTGACCCGGCTTGATCACCTGGCCGACGGAGGGCAGCCAGGTGATCGTCCCGCTCAACCGGTTGTAGACAGTCTGCAGATTCGTTGGCCGAGCGTGCCAGGCTCGGTGTCGGTCTCGACGAGATCGCGGCGTCGGACGGTGGTCGTGGCGAATGACGAGCTGGCGGCCCCGGCCGCGCGCGAGGGGGGCGACGAGCCGGCGCCGAGGACGATCGCGACGACGACGCCGACCGCGATCAGCAGCGCCAGTGCGGCCGCGACGCGCCGGGCGATGCCAACGCCCATCAGTGCCGGCCACTGGCGAGCGCCTCGACTTCGGCGACGGTGATCTGCCCGTGAGTGACCCCGACGCATGCCTTGCCGGCGGCAGCGAATTGCGGCGTGCGGACATCGACGCCGGCCGCGCTGATCATCTGCGCAGGCAGCTGTCCTTGGGCATTGGGGTCCGGGAAACCGCTGACTCCGTGGCCGCGCAGGCAGCGAGCGAAGGCGAGCAGGACCTGCTTGCTCGGTCCATGACCGTCGGGGCGCGCGCTCCCGGGGGCCGGCAGGATGCCGCTGGCACGCCTTCTCCGCTGTCTTGAAGGCGGGGGAGTTGCCGATGGAGCTGGGCACCATCATCGCGATGCCGACCGACCCTCCTCCCGGAGTGGTCTTCACCCGCGGATCGGGAAAATCAGCGACCCCGTGGGAGCGCATGCAGCGGGAGTACGCGAACGCCTGGGCGGCCGGGCCGCCCGCCGTTTGCGCCGGGACGTGCGAGGGCGATGATCCGCATCCGGCCGCCACGGCACGCCGACGACCGCCGTCAACATCACCGCTGGGACCTTCCGATGTCGTGTCATGGCCGGCACTTCTACTGAGCAGTTGGTGACAGCTCCGTGCCAACCCCTGTGACGTGGCTGTGACCTGAAGTGCGGGATGCTGTGCGGGCGATGAGAGTCCTCGTTGTCGAAGACCATGAGCGGCTCGCCCGCGCGGTGGCGGAGGGCCTCCGTCACGAGGGCATGGCGGTCGACCTTTCGCTGGACGGCGCCGACGCGCTCGCCCACGTCGCGATCAACCGCTACGACGTGGTCGTGCTCGACCGCGACCTGCCCGCCGTACACGGCGATCTGGTGTGCCGCCGGCTGGTCGAGCAGCACAGTGAGACACGCGTGCTGATGCTGACCGCGTCAACCACGATCAGCGACCGCGTGGAGGGCCTTGAGTTGGGCGCGGACGACTACCTGCCCAAGCCGTTCGAGTTCGCCGAGCTGGTGGCTCGGGTCCGCGCGTTGGGTCGGCGGGCCGCTCGCGCGCTACCGCCGAAGCTGGTGCACGGCGACCTCACGCTTGACTCGGCCAGGCATGTCGCCTTCCGAGGCGAGCACCGCCTCGCGTTGAGCCCGAAGGAGTTCGGGTTGCTCGAGTACCTGATGGCGGCCGACGGCCGGGTGGTGTCGGCGGAAGAGCTCCTGGCCAGGGTGTGGGATGAGGCGGCCGACCCGTTCACCAGCACGGTCAAGACGACGATCGGGCGGCTGCGCTCCAAGCTCGGCGATCCGCCGGTGATCGAGACCGTGCGTGAAGCGGGCTACCGGATCTGATGGCTGCGGTGGCGAGCGCGCTCGTTCCGCGCCGATGGCGGCATCTCCGGCGCGCAGCGCCCGCCTTCGCCTGACGCTGCTGTATTCCGGAATGTTCCTGGTTCTCGGAACCGCGATCGTGGTGGTCATCTCCCTCGTCGGCTCGGGAAGCTCGGCGATCGGCTTCAGCTCGACCTCGGTCGCCCACCCGGGGCCCGCGGGCACGGTGGTCCATGCGGCTGTCTCGCAGCAGCATTCGGCCGACGTCAACCGGGTGCTGGCCGGCGCATGGGTCACGCTGGCGCTCACGGCCGGCGCCTCGGCGGTGCTCGGCTGGTTCATCGCGGGCCGTGTCCTGCGCCCGCTGCGTCGAGATGACGACCGCCGCCCGGACCATCTCGGCCGGGAACCTCCACGAGCGGCTGGCGCTTGACCGGCCCTGACGACGAGTTCAAGCAACTGGGCGACACGTTCGACGAACTGCTCGCTCGGCTCGAGGCTTCGTTCGCGGCGCAGCGCCGCTTCGTTGCCAACGCCGCGCACGAGCTGCGCACGCCACTGACGGTGGAGCGAACGCTGCTGCAGGTGGCGCTCGCCGATCCGAACGCCACGACGGCGAGCCTGCGGGCGACGTGCGGCGAGCTGCTTGCCATCCGGGCGAGAGCAGGAGCAACTGATCGACGCGCTGCTCACGCTCGCCACCAGCCAGCGCGGACTCGAGGCTCGGCAGCCCATCGACCTAGCCGTGGCCACTCAGGTCGCGCTCGCATCCGCCCGAGCCGAGGCCGAGCGGCATGGCCTCAGGCTCACCATCGACCTCGAGAAGGCCGCCACCAGTGGCGACCCGACCCTGATCGAGCGCCTGATCGGCAATCTCCTCGACAACGCCATCGGATACAACGAACCGGGCGGCAGAATTGAGGTCCGAACCGCGTCGGCTGGCCTTGAGGCCGTCCTGTCTGTTGCCAACACCGGGCCCCGAGTTCCAACCCAAGAGATCGAGCGGCTGTTCGAGCCCTTCCAGCGGCTCGCGCGCGAGCGCACGGCGTCTGACCGCCACCGTGGCCTCGGCCTCTCGATCGTCCGCGCGATCGCCACGGCGCACGACGGGACCGTCACCGCGGAGCCGCAGCCAGACGGTGGCTTGCTCGTAACCGTCAGCATCCCCGCACCTCTCCGATGAGGGCACGGCAAGCGCCGGTGCAAGGTGGCCACGAATCATCGCGCACTGCGATCACCGCGTCAGCCCTGTGGAACCCGAACGCTCGGCGTGTAGCCGGTCTCAGCTGGCGGAGGTCGAGCGGGCCACCCGGCTCAGGTCACCTCGGCGGCGACAGCCTCGGCGTAGGCGGCGGCAAGGCGCTCGGTGGCGCGTGGGCGGTCGTCGGGCGGGGACGGTGCGCCGAGGTGCTCGGCGCGTAGCTCGTCCATGAAATCCGCCCACAGCTCCGGACCGCCGTCGACCAGCAGCTCTGCCCGCACGCGGAGCGTGGCCGTCGTTGGCCGATGGCGGAGCCCCCAGGATCCGAGCGCCGCCATCACTGGCACGAGCTCGATGGCCGCCTCGGTGAGGCTGTAGGTCGCCCGCCGGCCGCGGCCGACGTCCTCTCGGGTGAGCAGGCCACCGGCGACGAGGCGCCGCAGGCGGTCCGCCAGGATGTTTGAGGCAATTCCCTCCTCCGAGTGCTTCTGCAGCTCGCGGAAGTGGCGGTGGTGGCCGAACATCACGTCGCGCAGGACGAGGAGCGACCAGCGGTCGCCGATCACCTCGATCGTCGCGTTGATCGGACACCCGGAGCGCGGTTCGCCCGCAGGGGACATACCCATGTCCTCCATGGTACTTGCAGGTTGCAACTACTCTGATATGGTCCCACCCGCGCGCCGCCGCTTGCAAATCACAATCACTTTGAGGAGAGTAATGGCCGACACCACGTGCCACATGTCGATCTCCCTCGACGGCTTCGTCGCCGGGCCCGATCAAAGCCGCGAACACCCGCTCGGCAAGCGGGGCCGCGAGCTTCACGGCTGGCATCTTGGCGACGAGCGCGCGAACGAGGCGGACGCCACCGCCGTGCGCCGTCTGCTGCGCCCCCGCGGCGCCTACGTCATGGGCCGCAACATGTTTGGCCCGATCCGCGGCGAGTGGAACGAGGAGTGGTCGGGCTGGTGGGGGCCCGAGCCGCCCTACCACGCGCCCGTGTTCGTCCTGACCCATCACGCACACGCGCCGATCGAGATGCAGGGCGGGACGACGTTTCACTTTGTCACTGATGGCTTCGACGCCGCCTACGCCCAGGCCCGCGAGACTGCCGGCGCAGACGGCATCGACATCGCGGGCGGCGCCTCAACCGTCCGCCAAGCGCTGCGAGCGGGCGTCATCGACGAGCTCTGGCTCGACATCGCGCCCGTTCTGCTCGGGTCCGGCGAGAGGATATTCGACGGCGTCGCCGAGTTCGCTTTCGAGCCCCGCGAGGTCCTCGATTCCCCATTGGCGACGCACATCTGCTACCGCCGGGCGGGATGAGCCGGGTACACGCAACCGTGCAAGCACCCGCAGTAGCGGGGCAGGTTTGAACGTGCGACCCCGACGGCAACCAGCAATCGGAGTAAGACGATGCAGGTATTGATCATCGGCGCGGCGGGGATGGTCGGACGCAAGCTCGCGCAGTCGCTGGCTGGCGAGGGCGTGCTCGGCGCCCAGGCGATCGACTCGATCTCGCTGGTTGACGTCGTGCCGCCCACCATCCCGCCGGGCGCGGTACGGATCGATACGGTCGTCTCCGACATGACGGAGCCCGGAGCCGCTCGCGATCTCATCACCGCGCGGCCCGAGGTGATCTTCGACCTTGCGGCAGTCGTGTCCGGCGAGGCTGAGATCGACTTCGAGAAGGGCTACCGCGTCAATCTCGACGCGATGCGGCATCTGCTGGAGGCGGTGCGAACGGCGGACGACTATCAGCCGCGTCTCGTCTTCAGCTCGTCGGTAGCGGTGTTCGGTCCTCCCATGCCCGACGTGATCGGTGACGAACAGGCCACGACGCCGGCAACCAGTTACGGCACGCAGAAGGCCATCGCCGAGCTCCTGCTGGCCGACTACAGCCGCCGCGAGTTCATCGACGGCGTCGGCATCCGATTGCCGACGATCTGCGTCCGGCCGGGAGCGCCGAACCGAGCGGCCTCAGGGTTCTTCTCGAGCATCATCCGCGAACCCCTGAACGGCCAGGAGGCCGTCCTGCCCGTATCGCGCGATGTCCGCCACTGGTTTGCCTCGCCGCGGGCCGCGGTCCAGTTCTTGGTTCACGCAGCCACGATCGACGCCGACAAGCTCGGCTCGCATCGGTCGCTGACGATGCCCGGGGTGTCTGCGACCGTCGAGGAGGAGATCGCGGCGCTGCGCCGCGTCGCCGGCGATCAGGCGGTGTCGCTCATCCGTGACGAACCGGACGAGATGATCGCTCGGCTCGTGCGTGGCTGGCCACGCGCGTTTGACGCCCGGCGTGCCGCGGCGCTGGGATTTGTGGCGGAGGCCGACTTCGATGAGATCGTCCGCGTCTACGTGGAGGACGAACTCAACGGCCGTACGCCTGAGGGCCAGAGCCGCTCGTGAGTGACGCAGCTGCGGATCAGCAGCACGACGGCGGTGGCGAAGCTCCAGCTTCGGACGCGGTGGCGATCGTCACGGGTGCCGGCAGCGGAGTGGGCGCCGAGACAGCGCTGGCTCTCGCGCAGTCCGGTTTCTCACTGGTGCTCGCCGGCCGTCGGATCGATGCGCTGCGCGGGACCGAGGCGCGCATACGCGCCGCGGGCGCAAGCGCACTCGCGGTCGCGTGCGATGTCACCGACGAGCGCTCAGTCACCGAGCTGTTCCACACCGCCATCACCGAACGCGGCCGCGTCGACGTCCTCTTTAACAATGCGGGCATCGGCATGGCCGACAAAGGCCTCGAGCGGGTGACACGAGACGAATGGGATCGCGTCATGGCGACCGACGTGACCGGCGTGTTCCTCTGCACTCGCGAAGCCTTCCGGGTCATGAAACGCCAGCGGCCAAGCGGAGGCCGGATCATCAACAACGGCTCGATATCGGCCCACGTTCCCCGTCCGAACTCCATCGCCTACACCGCGGCTAAGCACGCGGTGACGGGCTTGACACGGGCAACGGCCCTCGACGGCCGCGCGTTCCGAATCGCCTGCGGACAGATCGACATCGGCAACGCGTCGACCCAGATGACGGACTCGATGCGCGACGCAGGCACGCTCCAGCCCGACGGCTCCCGGCGCCAAGAACCAACCATCCCGGCGGCCGAGGTCGCCCGCGCCGTCGTCTACATGGCGAGCCTTCCGCTCGAGGCCAACGTTCTCTTCATGACTGTGATGGCAACGGCCATGCCGTACGTGGGACGCGGTTAGCCGGTTGCAGCGCACCGCGAGCGTCCAGTGGACGTCCCTTTGACTGTTGGCCGCCCGTCGGCACAGCGTCCGGGGGTCGTGCTCTCGCAGCGACTCGACGTCACGTACCTCGAGGTTCGCGCCTTTCGCTCCCGCGACTCCTCAAGCGAGTCCTCGGGCGATCTGACGTAGGCGCAGGAGTAGACCATGCTGGGACCGAGAACCAGCAAGCCGTTGGACACGTCGTAGTGGTGGCGCACCGCGGCGCGATCACCGGCTTGCGGAGTGCCGGGTTACCGGAACGGGTCGTCGATCAGGAACAGCCGGGCATCCGAATCACGGGTGTTGCGACCACGATGCCCGCGGCCGGTGGCAAGCGTGAAGGCATCGCCCTCGGAGACCGTCAAGGGCGGATCGCCGTCTGAGAATTCGTATTCGACCTCACCCTCGAGCACGAAGCCCGCGTGGCCGTCCCGGCACCACTCCTCGCGCCGAGCGCGCGGGGCGTACTCGACGATCGCCCACCGACGCCCGTCGAAGTGGGTCTCGCGGGCCCTGACTCCGGGGACGTCATCGGCCCAGCGCGTGCGTCCCAGCGCGATCACGGCGTTGCGGGCGAACGGCGATGGCGTGTCAGCCGACATGGGTGCGACCTCCCGTTGGATGCGAAACGGATCGAGCGCGGGTCATGCGGGCTCGCGCAGCAGTTCCATCGTCGAGCAGTGGATGCCGGGGCGACCGCTTGGTCCGCAGGAGCACGAACACCCGGCGTGGCGGCCGACGCGAGCGCCGCGAAGACGAGCGACGACGGCACGACTGCAGCGGTGAGGGCAAGAAGCGCGCGTCGCATGACGCTCAATCTAACGACGGACGCGACGTCCCGATCTGCGCCTGCGCCGCCATCGGCACGCGCGACGCGTCCTCGCGATCCGCAGGGCTCGTGGTCGACCGACGATCCTCGCCGGACGCCGAGGAGGAGGGAAGGCGTCCGGCGAGGCTGTGATCGCGCCCCCAATGTCGGGATGGGTACGGATGATCGAGCACGTCAGCGCGGCACTCATGGCCGTCGTGTGCTCGTCATGTCAACCTGTTGTGAACCGCTCCGAACCAGGTGCGGCGGTGCTCGTGACTTTGTTGTGAGCGCTCGTGAGCGCCATGGACACCGCCGCCGAGCCGACGTAGCATGGCGCCCGCGGTGGACCGGGCCGATCGGCCCGGACGCTCCGAGCAGGGCAGCGCATGGGCGTTGCCCGTGGATATCAGGCTGGTGATGCGAAATGCGGGAGGTCAATCGGCGTAGGTTTCTACAGCTCGCGGGCGGCAGCATCGCGGCGACGATGCTGTCCGACAGCATCGCTCGCGCGCTGGCGATCCCGGCGAACCGGGCGACCCGCTCGCTCGAGGATGTCGAGCACATCGTCGTGCTGATGCAGGAGAACCGGGCGTTCGATCACTACTTCGGCGTGATGCGCGGGGTGCGCGGGTTCGGCGATCCGCACCCGGTGACGCTTCCCAGCGGCCGGCCGGTCTGGTACCAGGCCGACGCCGCCGCCGTCACGCCGCCGTTCCGCCCCGATGTCGAGAACCTGGCCCTCACCTTCATCGAGGATCTCGACCACAACTGGGACGGAACCCACCAGATGTTCAACGGCGGCAACTGGGATCAGTGGATTCCGGCCAAGACCACCACCGCGATGGCCCACATGGAGCGGTCAGACCTCCCGTTTCACTATGCGCTGGCCGATGCCTTCACGGTCTGCGACGGCTATCACTGCTCGATGCTCGGTCCGACCGACTCCAACCGGTACTACATGTGGACCGGCTGGGACGGCAACGACGGCAAGAACGGCGGGCCAGTGATCGCCAACGACGAGATCGGCTACAGCTGGCAGACCTACCCCGAGCGGCTGCAGGCCGCCGGGATCAGCTGGAAGATCTACCAGGACCAGGGCGCCGGCCTCGATGCCGCCCACTCCTGGGGTTGGGGAAAAGACCCGTACATCGGCAATTACGGCGACAACTCGCTGCTGTACTTCCGCAACTATCAGAACGCTGCTCCCGGCAGCCCGCTCTATGAGAACGCTCGCACCGGAACCAACGTGAACAGCAGCGGCGGCTTCTTCGACATCCTCGCCGCCGACGTCAAGAACGACCAGCTGCCGAGCGTGTCGTGGATCGTCGCCCCCGAGGCCTACACCGAGCACCCAGCATGGCCCGCCGGCTACGGCGCGTGGTACACCGCCGCCGTACTCAACGCGCTGACGCGCAACCCGGAGGTGTGGTCAAAGACCGCGCTGCTGATCACCTTTGACGAGAACGACGGCTTCTTCGATCACGTGGTCGCGCCCTACCCGAACGTCGGCGGGCTCGCCGGGCAGTCGACCGTGCCGCTGGATAACGAGCTGTTCAACGGCACGGCCGGGACACCGGGCGGTTCAGGCGGCGTCGTCGGACCGTACGGCCTCGGCGTCCGCGTGCCCCTGCTGGTCGTCTCCCCGTGGAGCTCGGGCGGCTGGGTCTCCTCCGAGACGTTCGACCACACCTCGCTGATCCGCTTCATCGCAGCGCGGTTCGGCGTGGATGAACCCAACATCACTCCGTGGCGACGGGCCATCTGCGGCGATCTGACGTCGGCGTTCGATTTCGAGAGCGCGTCCGACTCCGTTCCGGCCCTGCCCAGCGTCGACGCCTACAAGCCCCCCGGCACCGCCAGCGCCGTCTACCACCCGACGCCGCCGGCCTTGGGCTCGGTGCCGATCCAGGAATCAGGCGTCCGTCCATCGCGCCGTCTCGGCTACCGCTTCCACGTCGATTTCGACGCCGACCCCGGGGCGCTGCGCCTCGCGGTCAACAACCACGGCCGCCTCGGCGTTCACCTTCAGGCCCGATCGCTCACTGTCGCCGGCGCGCCCTACAGCTATACGATCGGCGCCGGCGACGAGCTCGCAGTCGCGCTCGCCAACCCCGGCACCTACGACCTCAGCCTCCACGGCCCGAACGGCTTCTTCCGCCACTTCGCCGGGACCCCGGCAACCGCGCTGCGCGTCGAGGCGCACACCAACGATCACGCCGGCGAGCTCCAGCTCCAGCTCACCGAGAGCGGCGAGCGCCATCGTGGCCGCCGACATCAGCAACCGGTCGTCGTCGCCGTCGCCGACGCGTACGGCAACGACCGTCAGGTCGAGGTACACGGCACGCGGCAGATCACGATCGACACCAGACACGCCGGCGGGTGGTACGACATCGCGCTGACGACGCCGAGCGACGCCGGCTTCAGCTACCAACTGGCGGGTCGTCTGGAGTCCGGCGCCCGGTTGACCAGCGACCCGCAGCTCGGTCGCTCGTAGCGCGTCACACCCGCGAGCCTCGGCGTCATGACTGGCGCTCCAGGTCGTCGTCTGCACTGAAGTCGAGCAAGACGAGCTTCTCAGCCCGGATTCCGTTCGCTCCGACGATACGCTCCAGGCGCAGCGGCTGACGGCGCGATCACGTGGCCCGTTTCAGCGAACCGTGAACACCTGACGCATGAGTAGCCGGTGATGCCGGGCCGCGTCAGCGGTGATCCGGAGCTCGTATCGTCCCCGCCGCGCCAAGCGGACGGGCTTGAGCACCACACGGCCGCGCCGCCGGACGACGGTGCCGCGAGCGACCGTCAGCGAGCCTCGGGTGACGCTGAAGTTGGTCGCTGCGGTGCTCCAGGTCCCCACCGGGAAGGTGATTTCGCAGAGGGCCTTGGCCACCACCGTGTTGCGGCACACGACCTTGCCGGCCGGGCCTTGGGGACCGGTTGCTCCGGTGGCCTGGGCCGGTCGTGCCGGCCGGGCCAGGGGGTCCGGTCGCACCAGTCGCACCAATCGGGCCCGTCGGGCCGGTCGCGCCGGCCGGGCCGGCCGGGCCAGGGGCTCCGGTCGCACCAGTCGCACCAGTCGCGCCGGTCGCGCCCGTGGGGCCGGTCGGCAGCTCGCCGCCCGTGCCCGAGAGCGACACGGGCGGCGGGCTCGCAGGCGCGTTGGTCAACAGAATGAGGCTCGAAGAGCGCGCCCCCGTGGCTTGAGGTGAGAAGCGCACTCCCACATCGCAACTGGAGCCCGGAGCAACCGCCTGCTGACAGCGGTCGCCGATCACAAAGTCTCCCGGGTTGCCGCCGCTGAGAAGCACTCCCGTGATCTGGAGTGGCGACGATCCGTTGTTGGTGACCGTCAGCGTCTGCTCAGGGCTCGCCGTGCCCTGTGGCTGGGTGGCAAACGCGATCAAGCCGGTGTTCTCGTCCGCGGTCGGGGCCGCGTACGTGACCGTGATGCCGGGTGCGGTATCTGTCGGCGCGGCCGCCGACACGCCCGTGGCGTTGGCCACAACGAAACTCGACCCGCCGCCCCCGCCCCCGGAGGCCTCGTAATAGAAGTCGCCGCCACCGCCGCCACCGCCGTAGTAGCCGCCGCCTCCGCCCCCGCCGCCCGTGGCGGGGTCAGTTCCGCCGGCGCCCCCGAGCCCGAACGACCCGTCGCCCCCTGATGGATCCGTAGCGTGGCCGCCACTCGGCGCGCCGCCGCGGCCCCCGGCCGTGGACGTTCCCGCCCCGCCGCCGCCCGCGCCACAGCCTTGGCAGTTGCCGCCCGGACTGCCCGCGTCACCGCCGGCTCCGGAGACGCCGCCTGCGGTCGCCCCGGCACCGCCGCCACCCCCGGCGACCACGAGGAGCACATCCGAGAAACCTGGAGACGGAGACGCTATGCCAACGACCGATGCGCCACCGCCGCTCGCACCCGTGAAGAAGCCGACTCCACCCGCGCCGCCCCCGCCGATCCCGCCGGCAACGCCTCCACTCGCCTGGGTGCACGGCGACCCAGCTCCCCCCACCCACAGCGACAGCGGTTGGCCGGCCGTCACCGGCACCGAGGCCGACACGGCAGCGCCACGCCCCGCGGCCCAAGCAGCGCAATGGCCCCCGGCGGCACCCACCGCCGAGATGGTCACGCTCGAGACCCCGGCGGGAACGGTGAACGGATGCTCACCCGGCGACGTGAAGCTCACGCTCGCAGTCGTTTCGGCGCGGGCGACACCGCCGGAGAGAAGGCCCGCCACGAGAGTGGCGATCAGGACAGAGAACGGCCGGGCGTAACGAGATGTAGGCATGGCCCGGCACCCTCTCAGTCCCGCGGCGAGATGGCATCGGCAGGCCCGGCTGATCTTTTCGGCCCGCCCCCCCGAGATTTGGGAGCGGCGGGACGCGACGACTCCGCTCCGGAACGGGTGCTGACCGCTGTCATGACCCCGACGGTCACGGGTCGTGAGGGCAGAGGACGGAACCCGAGCTGCCGCCAGCCGGGACGCTGTGGGCACTGGGAGGATCGCGTTGGATGCCCGACCCGACTGAGGGTCGACCGTCGGGCTTCGGTCAGCGGGGGCGCTGCGCCACGTAGCCGGAGTCGATCTCAGCGTCGTTGCGCAGCTGCTGGCTGACGGGAAGCTGCTGCAGCTTATTGAGCGAACGGTTCTCGATCTGGCGGATCCGCTCACGCGTGACGTTGAACGTGCGTCCGACCTCATCCAGGGTACGGGGCTGCTCGCCGGCGAGCCCATAGCGCAGCTCGAGCACGCGACGCTCGCGAAAGCTGAGGTTGGCCAACGCGGCGCCCAGCGCCTCCTTGGCGGAGATCTCGACGGCCGACTCGTACGGAGACTCTGCCTGCTCGTCGGCGATGAAGTGACCGAACTCGGCTCCCTCCTCGTCACCGACCGGCTTCTCGAGCGAGATCGGCGCTCGCGCGGATCGCTTGAGCGTCTGGACCTCCTCGGGCCCGACGTCCGTGAGGACCGCGGCGATCTCTTCGACCGTCGGCTCGCGACCGAGCACGGTCACCAGATTGCGCTCGGCACGGGAGATCTTGTTGAGCTTCTCGACGATGTGCACCGGGATCCGGATCGTCCGCGCCTTGTCGGCCAGCCCGCGAGCCACGGCCTGGCGGATCCACCACGTCGCGTAGGTCGAGAACTTGAACCCCCGGCGGTAGTCGAACTTCTCCGCCGCGCGCACAAGTCCGATCGTGCCCTCCTGAATGAGGTCGAGGAACGGCAGCCCCTGGTTGCGGTAGTTCTTGGCGATCGACACGACGAGACGTAGGTTGGCCTCGACCATCTGCTGCTTGGCCTCCAGGGAGCCGCGCTCGATCTGTTTGGCGAGCGCAACCTCCTCCTGGGCGGTCAGAAGCCGCACCCTGCCGATGTCCTTGAGAAAGATCTGCAGGGCATCGGTGCTCATTTCCGGCTTGAGGTGCGCCTGCGCTCTGCGGCGGGCGGTTCCGTCGGGCACGCGCTCGCTGATCGAACTCATCGCCGCGGCTGGATCGATTCCCTCAATCAGCTCGATTTCGCAGCGCTCGAACAAGCCGCGCAGTTGCTCGAGGTCGGCGTCGTCAAGGCCGAGCTCGGCCGTGGCGCCAGCGATCTCGACGTACGTGAGCACGCCGACCAGCTCGCCCCGGGCGATCAGCTCCTTGACCTCATCGAATTCCCGCAACTCGGCTACCGACATCGCCGGCGCTGTCTCGAGGGGTGTCTGGCTGTCTTCCGTGAGCGCCATGGATACCTTCCCGTCCGTTGATTGGTGCGACGCCTGCTCAACGCCGCCCGCGCCTCCGGCAGGGAGTGCGCCGCCGGCACCTCAGCTCGGTCATCGACCGACCGCCGCGAGAGCGCCCAGCTCGACAGTACTCGCATACCGGACAGGACACCGAAATCCCAACAATCTCCGCGAGGTGGCCGGGGACATGCCACTCGGCGATCACATCCGCAGATACGACGCACCGTTGATGTCGAGAACCGCGCCGCTTGCCATCACCGCATCAGCGGACGCCAGAAACACGACCGCGGCCGCGACCTCCTCAGGAGTCGCGACGCGTCCCAAGGGGCTCTCCGCGCGTCGCTGGTCTCCCTTCTCCCCCACGAGCTCCTCGGCGGCCATCTCGGTGTCCGTGAACCCGGGCGCGACGGCCGTGACGGCGATCCCGTGCGGTCCGAGCGCCCGGGCCAGCGATTGGCCGAAGGCGATCACCCCGGCCTTGCTGGCGCCGTAGGCAGGTTGCGACGGTTCGCCGCGAAACGCCCCCCGCGACGATATGTGGACGATGTGACCGCCGCCGCCGCGGACCATGTGCTGGACCGCGCACCACGTCACGTTCGCCGCGCCGACGAGGTTGACCGCCAGCGTGTCCGTCCAGGCGCGCTGCCACTCCTCGTAGGTGGTCTCAGTGATGGGATGCGCCTCGAACACCCCGGCGTTGTTCACCAGCACGTCGAGCCCGCCGAGCCCGTCGGCGGCGCGGTCGACCATCCGACGCACGGCCTCGGCATCGGCGAGGTCCGCCCCGGCGATCACGTGGCCGCTCCCGGCCAGCGAAGCCGCGACCGCTTCGGCCCTGCCCCGGCTGCTGCCGTAGTGCACGGCGACGCGGTCACCGGCGGCGGCAAACGCTCGTGCGACCGCGGCGCCGATTCCACGGGACGCTCCGGTCACGAGCACCGCGCGGCCCGTGCCCCCGCTCGCTCTTTCCGCTGGATCGGTCGCAGCATTCATCCTGATCAACTGGAACCTACGCGACCGACCGACCCAACGCACGACCCGGCGCGCGTCCGGGCCTCAGCTTGCGTTCGGCTCAGGCTCTGAGAGGAGGTCGTCGAGGTCGAGATCGTCGAAGATCGGCGCGAGCCCGCCGCCGTCGGCGTGCGGCCACCGGTTGATTGGCCTGTCCCACGCCAGTTCGAGATCGTTGCCGTCGGGATCGGAGAGATAGACCGCCTCGTGGGTGCCGTGGTCCGACAGCTGCCGAAGAGGGACGCCCGCTCGCTGCAGCCGCCGGACGGCGTCGGCCAGCCCGGCGCGGGTGGGGTAGTTGAGGGCGACGTGGTGAAGCCCGGCGACCCCGTCGGGCTGCGGGCTGCCCCCGGCCGACTTCCACGTGTTGAAGCCGAGGTGATGGTGATACCCACCGGCGGACACGAACAGGATGTCACCCGTCGTGCCCCATCCGGGCACGTCCCGCGCCTCGGCGACGACGTCGAAGCCGAGCACGCCGACATAGAACTCGCGTACCCGATCGATGTCGGCGGTCCGCAGATGCACGTGACCGATGCGCACGCCCGGATCGATCGGGTCCGGCGCCGCCTGAACTGGGGAGATGTTGCCTTGGGCCATGGACTGACGGTACAGCGGAAACAGGCCGTCAAACCCTCGTCCGCGTCCGCGGCCGCCGCAAGCCGATCGGCCTGGACGGTGAACCGCTCACGCCCTAGCTGTCGGCGCTCTGTCGCAGCTCCAGCATCACCGCGGCGACGATCAGCAGCGCTCCGACCGCCAGACCGGGCCAGAGCGGCTCACCGAAGGCGGCGAACCCGATGGCGGCGGCGACCAGCGGCGTGGCGTAGGCGTAGCTGCCGACGAGTGAGAGCGGGGCGGTGCGCAGCAGGTGCGAGTACAGCGCAAACCCCGCCAGCGAGTCGGCGAAGAGGAGAAACCCGGCGGCCGCCAGCGAGCCGAGCGAGGCGTGTGACCACGCGACGGGAGCGAGCTGTCCCGAGGCGGCCGCGACGCCAAGGAGCACAACTCCGCCACACAGCAGCTGAAGGCCGCCCGCGACACGTGCGTCGGCGGGCATCAGACCCTCGCGGGAGGCCCGCACGCTTCCGGCCGCCCACAGGACCGCCGCGACACAGCAGGCTCCGACGGCCGGCGGCGAGCCGCCGAGCGCGGCTGCCGGAGCGGTCAACAGCGCGATCGTGACCCCGCCGAGGCCGAGCAGCGCCTTCGGTGCCGATCCCCGAGCCCGGCCGAGCACGGCGATCCACAGCGGCACGGTCGCGAGCAGGACGGCGGCCAGACTGGCGGTGAGCTTGGTCACCACGACGGTGGCGACACCCTGTCCCCCGACGAGCATCAGCAGTCCGACCGAGGCCGCGCGCCGTGCCTGCGGGATCGTCGGCCGTGGCGCCGAGCCGCTGGCACCGAGCAGGACGATCCCGCCGAGGGTGAAGATCGCGCCCGCTCCGGCGAGCGGCGGGACGCCGCGCACCATCAGCTTCATCGCGGGGATCGATGACCCCCAGCACCCGTAGAGCGCCAGCAGCGCCAGCAGCCGACCGGGCGGCCCCAGCCGCCCCGCCCGGGGCGCGACCCGCGCTCGCGGGTACCGGGCGCGCCACTGAGCGCCCCGGCGACGGGCAGCGATCTCCACGACGCCCAAGAATACGGCGGCGCCAGCCCTCGGGACGGCTCATGAAGACCGACGGAGCGGCCGCCGCGCGATCGCGGCCGCTCCGTGACGGCTCGGGCGACGGACGAGCGGCTACCCGGGGAGCGGCTGCGCCGCCCGCGCCCCCGGCGCGTAGCTCGCTTCCGGCTCGAGCAGCGCCCGCAGCTGGTCGCGGAACTCCGGTGAGTCCTGGTGGCCGTGGACCGACGTGGCGTGCTCAGCCGCAGCGGTGATCACCTCGTTCTCCTCACCGATGATCGTCAGCGTACAGTTGTTGTCACTCTCGAAGCGACGACAGTCAGCCATCATGCGTGCCATGTGCTTCACCTCTTGGTGTCAGATCTGTCCGTCCGGTTTCGGCGACGACATCGGTGCCGTCGCCCAGGCCCGGCCGGGTGTCCGCGAGGTGACAATGCACATGCGGAGCCCGGCCGTCGATCGGTCATGGCGCTTCTGCATCCCGGTCCCTTCTGTCGCGGTGATACGTCCCACCTGGTAGCCTACCTACTAGTAGGTAATTGTCAAGGCACGTCCGTGCCGGCGAAGGGCGGAGACAGCATGGCGTCGGGCACTCGGCAGACATCGGTCGGCACCGCAGATCGGGCACTCGACGTCGCCGAGCGGCTCGTTCAGGTCCGTGGTTTCAACGGCGTCAGCTACGCCGACATCGCCGCCGAGCTCGCGATCGCCAAGGCGAGCCTGCACTATCACTTCCGGACCAAGGGCGAGCTCGGGCACGCTCTCATCTCCCGCTACAGCGCTCGCTTCGCCGCCGCCCTGGCGGCCATCGATCGCGACACCGGCCGGCCGCGCGCCAAGCTCGACGCCTACGTCGAGCTCTACAGCGAGGTGCTGCGGGGGGACCGGATGTGTCTCTGCGGAATGCTCGCCGCCGAATACGAGACCTTGCCCGCGCCGATGGGCGACGCTGTCGTCACCTTCTTTCGTGACAACGAAGCCTGGCTGGGAACGGTCGTCGCTGCGGGCCAGATCGATGGCAGCCTCTCGCCGCGCCTCTCACCGGGGGAGGCGTCGCAGATGATCCTGAGCGGCCTGGAGGGCGCGATGCTGCTCGCTCGCACCGACGGCGGGATCACCCGCTTTCAGGCGTCAGCCGAGCGCCTGCTCGACGCCCTCGCTCCGTCATAGCGCCTGGCCGGCCCGCCGCGGACCGGTCCACGGATCGACGCCGCCGAAACCGACCCCCAGGTAGCCGTTCCCGGTCGCGTCGACGGCGACGCACACGGGCGCGCGCGAATCACTCGCGGACGCCCGATCGCCGGGTTATGCTCAGCGCCTAAGCGTGATGCCTGCGCCCCCACCGGGGCGGGGCGGGAGTGGAGGTCATCAGCCGTGAACAGTCGCGCGCTCACCGCGAGCATCTGCGCAATCGTCGCCTGCCTTGCCCCGTCGATCGCCGCCGGCGCAGCCCGGCATGGCACGGCTCGCGCCCGCCCCGCGACCGTGGCCCCGGGCGCGCCGGGAACCGAGAGCTACTTTGATCTGGCGCGCAAAGACTGCGTCGGGACGGCGCGCAACGACCGCTCGAAGGTGTGGTTCACGGTCGCCGACGGTGTGCTGTCGGACACCTACTGGCCGACGGCCGACGCCACGAACGTCAAGACGCTCCAGTACCTGGTGACTGACGGGCACAGCTTCACCGATCTGCAGACCCGCGACATGACCTACCGGGTGCTCAACGACTCGACGGGCATGGCCTGCACGGTGATCGCCACCAGCGCCACCCATCACTACCGGATCGTCACCACGTACGTGGCCGACCCCTCGCGCGACGCCGTCGTCATGCGCACCCACTTCGACGGGCCGCACGGCGACGAGCTGTACGTGCGCCTCGACCCGCTGGCCGGCGGCACCGGCGGCGGAGGCACCGAGAACGCCGGTGCCAACACCGCCGCGGTCGTCGCTGGGGGTGGCGACCAGGCGCTGCTCGCGGCCAACCTCAACACCACGAGCCAGGCGAGCAACCGCAGCTACGCGGTGCCGACCGACGAGGCGCTGCGATCCTCCACCGGGCTCCAGGACGCCAGTGTCGGGTACGCGGGCACGGCCAGCGACGGCTTGGCGATGCTCGACGGCGCCCATCAGCTGACGCCGTATGACTCCGCTCCCGACGGCCACGTGACCCTCACCGCCCGCGTGCCGCTGCGCCACCGCCACGACGTCACCCTGGCCCTCGGCTTCGGGACCGACCAGGCGGCGGCGCTCGACGCCGCGGGGGCCTCCGTCGATCAGAGCTTCGGCGCGACCCGGGCACGGTACGAGGCGCAATGGCGCCGCTATGACGCCGGCCTGCGCCGACCGGCACGGTCGCTCGGCGCCGCCGCCCGGCGCGAGTACGACGAGTCGGTCAACGTCGTGAAGGCCAGCGAGGACAAGACGTTCCCCGGCGCGATCGTCGCCGGATTGGCCTCGCCGTGGGGTCAGGCCGTGCCGGCCGGCAACAACACCAACGGCCAGCCGACGTACTTCGGCTCCTATCGGGAGGTGTTCGCCCGCGATCTCTACGAGGCGTTCACCGCGCTGCTCGTCGCCGGCGACGTGCAAAGCGCCCGCGACGCCGACCTGTTCCTGTTCGATCGGCAGCAGCAGGCCGACGGCTCGATGCCCCGCAACTCGCTGCTCAACGGCATGGTCGCGCCCGACACGGGGGGACTGCAGCTCGACGAGACCTCCTACCCGATCCTGATGGACTGGCAGTCCGGCCTGGCCGGCGACGCCGAGCTCTATCGCCAGCACGTGATCCCCGCCGCCGACTTCCTGGTCGCCCACGGGCCCTCGGACGGCGTCGAGCGCTGGGAGGAGCAGTCCGGCTACTCGCCCTCGACGATCGCCGCCGAAATCGCCGGCCTGACCGCGGCGGCGCGGATCGCCGCCGTCCACGGCGACACTGCCCGCTCAGCCGTCTACCAGGCCACCGCCGACGAGTTCGCGCGCAACATCAAACGCTGGACGGTGACGAGCACCGGGCCGTACGGGGCCAGCTACTTCCTTCGCCTGTCGAAGACCGGCGATCCGAACGCCGCCATCACCTACAGCCTCGGCAACGGGAGCATCACCGCCGACCAGCGCTCGGTCATCGACGGCGGCTTCCTCGAACTGGTGCGCCTCGGCATCCTGCCGGCCTCCGATCCCACGGTCCGAGCCTCACTGGCCGTTGTCGACACGACGATCAAGCGCACCACGCCAAGCGGGGACGGCTTCTACCGGTACGGAACGAGCGGGCCGGGGTCCAAGGACGGCTACGGCGATTGCTTCCAGCCCGATCCCACGAACTGCTCGCCCAGCGGCCAGCCATGGCCGACGACCGACGCCGGCTCCGGCCATCTGTGGCCCGTGCTCGACGGCGAGCGCGGCGAGTACGACGTCGCCGCGTCCCAGCCAGGCGCCCGCACACTCCTGGGCGCGATGGCGGCGATGACCTCGGGCCAGGGTCTCGAGCCCGAGCAGGCCTGGGAGAACCCGCCGCTCGCCCCCTCGCCGTTCGGCAGCGACCCGACCACCGCCTCGATCGGCTTCGCCCCCGGCCGGCCCGCCGGCTCGGCCAGCCCGCTGACCTGGGCGCAGGCCCAATACGCGCGCCTTGCGCTCGATCTGAGCCACGGCCGCAACCTCGAGACCCCGGGGATCGTCAGCGACCGCTATGTCGAGCACGGCATGCCGGGCCCGCTCGCCCTCGCCGTGACATCTCCAGCCAACGGAGCGAGCGTGAACGGCGGCACGGTGACCGTGACCGGGACGACGGCGCCCGGGGCCACGGTGGCCGCCGAGGCCGACGGGCCGGCGGGCGGCACGGCCGGGACAGCCTCGGCCGTCGCCGACTCGGGCGGGCATGGACGCTGGCGCTGCCGACCACGTTCGGCAGCTCGACGATCACGGTCACCGCCACGCTCGGGCGCACCACGGGCTATGCCCAGTTGTCGGTCACCAACGTCGCGCTGCCGGGCAGCGTGGTCCTGCATGCCACAGACCCCAGCGGCGACGACAACGGTCCGGGGACCTACGCCTATCCCAGCGCCGCCGATTTCGGCCCCGGGGCATTTGATCTGCTGGGGATGCAGGTCAACCAGACGGCCACCGACGTCTATCTGCAGGTCAGGATCCGCAATCTCACACCGACGTTCGGCTCCAATTTCGGCGCCCAGATGCTCGACGTCTACATCGATGATCCAGCGGCCGCCCGCCACTCCACGATCGCCGCCTATCCGCAGCGCAATTACTCGATCGCCACCGCGGACGCGTGGAGCCAGCGCCTCGAGGCCGAGGGGTTCGCCTCGCCCGTGTGGCAGGCCGCCGCCGGCACCTCGTTGGGCAATCCGCAGCTGATCGTCGACCAACCGAGCGGCACGGCGACCCTGGTCCTGCCACGTTCGGCCTTCGGGACCGTCGGCTCGGGCTGGGTGTTCACCGTCGCGCTCACCGGACAGGACGGGTTCAGCCCTGATCGCGCGCGCGCCTTCGCGGCACGTGAGGAACGTCCGCGACCACCTCGACAATGGGACGCGCTACAGGCTTGGGAACGCTCGCTACTGGCTCCGCTTTCTGTGCATCCACAGGAAAGATACTCGCATTAGGAGACACCTCGACGATAGGACGCGCGACAGCCTTCGGCTTCGGTTGACGGTCCTGTTCCGCATCCTGCCCATTCACGTGAAGAACGTCGGCGACCACCTCGACAATGGGACGCGGTACAGGCTTGGGGAACGGCTCACGTACTGGCTCCGCTTTCTGTGCATCCACAGGAGAGATCATCGCATTAGGAGACACCTCGACGATAGGACGCGCGACAGCCTTCGGCTTCGGTTGACGGTCCTGTTCCGCATCCTGCCCATTCACGTGAGGAACGTCCGCGACCACCTCGACAATGGGACGCGCTACAGGCTTGGGGAACGGCTCACGTACTGGCTCCGCTTTCTGCGCATCCACAGGAGAGATACTCGCATTAGGGGACACCTCGACGATAGGACGCGCGACGGCCTTCGGCTTCGGAAGTGGTCCTGTTCCGCATCCTGCGCATCCACAGGAGAGATACTCGCATTAGGAGACACCTCGACGATAGGACGCGCGACGGCCTTCGGCTTCGTGGACCTGTTCAGTAGCTACCAGGGTTGTGTCTGCGGTATAGGAACACAGTTTTTTGTCTGTGCCGGCTTTGGTACCGGCCGATTGTGTTGAAGGTTGGTCGAGGACTTCGGGCGCTAATTGCGGTCGCTTTTGATTACTCATTTGGCGTCTCCTTACGAAACTGCTTGTGTATTGTCAGAAATTGGTTTGGTACTTTCATGCTTGGCTGCAGGAACGTCCCGGCAGCCGTGAAATGTTCATATAGTTCCAGCAAAGAGGACAGCCCGTGCTGGACAAAATCAATTCGCACATAACTGGAATTCAAAATTAGGCGCAGTCCGCCAATCGCATAGTCGCTGTTCGGCAGCACCCAGGTATGGCCCGGCTGAATCGTGATCCGGTTTAGGAACCGGAGACCATCCCAATACGCATCCAGATACTGCTGGCGCCGGTTGCCGCTGTCAGTAAACTCCGTCAGATGTATCGCCGCCCCAATGCCTTCCAAATATAACGCTGTGGTGTAGCCGGGGTTTTCGTCTGTGATCGTTAATAAAGGCGCCGCTTTTCTCCTGCTGCCACTGGAGCAGCCAGTCGCCAATTTCAAAAACCAGGTCGGAAAATTGGGAGTTGTGCTGTAAACGCGACCAGGCGCTAAAGGCCTGCATCAGCCACGACGCTTGCCCAAAATCGCGAAAATAACGAAACCGATGGCGATAGTAGCGAAACGCCCGGTCTAGTTTTTGTGAATCAACGTCGGTGAGCCTGGCTTCAGCCGCGGTCGCCAGCGCCAGCAATACCTGTCCCGGGAGATAATCTGGAAGCCATCGTCCACCTCGGCCCTGCCCCGGTGGGTGAAAATATGGCCGTGGGCCAATGGTGGACCACAGGGTTTCCGCCAGTCCGCGCACCTGAGGACGG
>CAVYMP010000004.1:0-108485 GCA_963769565.1 uncultured Solirubrobacteraceae bacterium | reverse complement strand
CAGCCACTACACAGACAACCCAGTAGTTTGTTGCTGCCTCGTTGCGTATTGCTGGTCAGCCGATCGGCCTCGTCCAGCACCCGGTCGAAGATCGCGAGCACGAGCGCCTGGCGGTCAGGGAAGTGACGGTAGAGCGTGGTGCGCCCTGTCCCGGAGGCGAGAGCGATCTCGCGCATGCTCGCCGTCGGACGGTCCGCGAGGACGCCGATCGCGCTCGTGAGGATCGCCTCCCGATTGCGGGCGGCATCGCTTCGCATCTTCTCGCCAGCCCGGGCCATCGCTGCGTGAGAACCAGTGATCGTCAGATCATAACCGGGACAGCGTTGTACCGTTTACTCCTTCGACCTGACCCCGTCACACCAGGAGGCGATTTCAATGTCGACCACGGAGCTCGCAACTCCCGCGCACGTCCCCCCCGCCGCCTCCCGCCGTGGTCGCGGGCACCCGGGCTTGACCCTGGTGGCGGTAGCGCTGGGCGTGATGATGGTCGCTCTCGACGGCACGGTCGTGAGTGTCGCCAACCCGACGATTCAGCACGACCTTCACGCCTCGCTGGCCGGCCTGCAGTGGGTCACCAACGGCTATCTCCTCGCCCTGGCCGTGCTCCTCATCCTCGGTGGCAAGCTCGGCGACCGTTTCGGGCGCCGGCGGATGTTCAGCGTCGGGATCGCCGGCTTCGCGCTGGCGTCACTGGGATGCGCCCTGTCGTCCTCGATCGGGATGCTTATCGTCTTCCGAGTCATCCAGGGCGTCGCCGGGGCATTGCTGATGCCCAACACGCTGGCCATCCTGCGCGCGACCTTCCCGGCTGAGCAGCTCAGCCGCGCCGTCGGAATCTGGGGCGCGACCTCGGCCCTGGCGGTGGCGTCCGGACCAATCATCGGCGGCCTGCTCGTCGTCCACGTCTCGTGGGAGTCGATCTTCCTGCTCAACCTGCCGCTCGGCGCAATCGCCCTGGCCACCACGCTCGCCGTCGTCGCCGAATCACGCGACCCGGGCGAGCAGGGACGCTTCGACATCCCCGGCGTCCTGCTGCTGAGCGCCGGGCTGTTCGTGCTCGTGTGGGGGCTGATCAAGGCCCAGAACCACGGCTTCGGCTCCGCCTACGTGCTCGGGTTCGGGCTGGCCGGCGTCCTGGGCCTGGTCCTGTTCGTCGTGCGCGAACAGCGCGCCGCTCATCCTCTGCTGCCGCTCGACATCTTTCGCTCGCGGTCGGTGTCGGCCGGCACCGTGCTGGTGGTGATCGGGTTCCTCGGCCTCTTCGGCGTGCTGTTCTTCGTGACCCTGTACCTGCAGAACGTGCACGGCTACAGCGCCGTGCAGACCGGCGTCCGCCTGCTTCCCCTCACCGCGGTGTTCGTCATCAGTGCCCCCCTGGGCGGGTTCATGACCGAGCGATTCGGTCCCCGCCCGCCGATCGTGCTCGGCATGGCGCTGCTGGCGGCAGCGTTCTTCGGGCTGACCGGCCTTCAGGTGGCCTCCGGCTACAGCAGCCAGTGGCCGTGGTTTCTCTGCATCGGGGTCGCGCTCGGGCTGATCGTGACGTCGACCACGCAGGCGATCGTCGGCAACGTCGCGGTCGAGCGCGGGGGTGTCGCGGGCGGCCTGCAGAACACGGCCAACCAGCTCGGCGGCGTCCTCGGTACGTCCGTGCTGGGGTCGATCCTCGTGTCCTCGGTGGGGTCGTCGCTGAGCGCGAATCTCGCTCATGCCGGCGTGCACGGCCGCATCGCCGCGGCGGTACTCACGCAGAAGGAGGCCATCGGCTCGGGCATCGCCCCCGTCTCGGAGCAGATGCCGGCGTCGCTGCGCGCCGCCATCACCCACGCCTCCGACGCATCGTTCCTGCACGGCTTGCACACCGCCATGGTCGTCGGCGCCGGACTGGCCATCGTCGGGGCCCTGCTCGGGCTGCTCGTGCAACGCGGCAGCGCGATCGAACCCGGCCACGCGGCCGTCGCTTAGCGACACCGGCCGGCGGAGGTTGGGTTTGCGCAACACACCGGAACCTGGTTTAGTGTCGCGCGGATCGGAGAGGACGGGCGAGAGGGAGCGCGGATGGGGTCAAACCGGCGGCGGATCGTTCAGGGCGTGATGGCCACCGTGGCCACGGTGCTGGGGATCGGGCTCTTCGCCGGCTCGGCGCTGGCGAGGGACGGGTACGTCACGTCGTTCGATCAGACGAAGATCGTCTACTCGTTCTTTTCCGCCCCCGGGCTGACGGCCGGCCAGACGGCGCCGACGGTGATGTTCGGACCCGGCTATTCCAGCGCACGGGCCAACGGCTCCGACGCGACCGTCAGTGCGCTGCTGGCGGCGGGCTACAACGTGCTGACGTGGGATCCGCGCGGGTTCGGCGACTCCGGCGGCAACGTCGAACTCGACAGCCCCGCCTACGAGGCGCGGGACGTGTCGGCCCTGATCGACCGGATCGCGCAGCAGCCCGAGGCCCAGCTCGACCGCCCTGGCGACCCTCGCCTGGGGATGGTCGGCGCCAGCTACGGCGGCGGCATCCAGCTGACCAGCGCGGAGATCGATCCCCGCATCGACGTGATCGCGCCACAGATCGCCTGGAACTCGCTGATCACGGCGCTCGACAAGTCCAACACCGCCAAGGGCGGTTGGGGAAGCCTGCTGGCTGCACTCGGCGCCCAGGGGTCCCCCACCGGCGGGATCCTTGGTGGCCTCCAGGGTGAGCCCGGCGGCCTGCAGGTGGGTGACATGCAGGATCCCCACATCTACCAGGCGCTCGAGGACGGTTTGACCACCGGCGAGTTCACGCCCGCCGATAGGCGTTCTTCGCGGCGGCCGGCCCGGCGCCGATGCTGAGCCGGATCCATGTGCCCGTGCTGCTCATGCAGGGCACCGACGACACGCTGTTCAGCCTGCACGAGGCGATCGGCAACTACCAGGCGCTGCAGGCGGACGATGTGCCCGTGCAGATGCTCTGGTTCTGCGGATCACTGAGCGACAATCCGGGCGTCGCCCACGGCCAGTGCCTCACGCCGAAGGGCCCGGACGCCGACGTCACGCTGCACTTCGAGCTGCGATGGCTGGCTCGGTACCTCAAAGGTGACACCTCAGTCGACACCGGGCCTGCCTTCACCTGGATCTCCGATGCCGGCGTGGAACGCACATCGGCCAGTTATCCCCCGGCCGCGGGCACGCCGGTCACCGCCGACGGATCCGGGACGCTGGCGATCGCGGCCGGCGACACCTCGGGTGCGTTGATCGTGGCCAGTCGCGCGGCCAACGCCGTCAACGTGCCGCTCCCGAACCCGGCGGCCGACACCCAGATGCTGGGCGAACCGACGCTCACCCTCGACTACTCGGGAACGGCCACCAATTCCGACGGCCGCCTCTACGCGCAGATCGTGAGCAACGCCGACGGTCTCGTGCTCGGCAACCAGGTGACGCCGATTCCGGTCACGCTGGACGGGCGCGCCCACACGCTGACCATCCCCCTGGAGGCGGTCGCGGCCGACGTCGCCTCGGGCTCCACCTACACGCTGCAGATCACCGATGGGACGACGGTGTACTTCGCCGCGCGCGGCGCGGGGTTGGTCACGATGTCAAAGATCGCGCTCACCGTGCCCACCGTCGCCCCCGGCAGCTCGCACGTCGTCACCGGTGTGACCCCCACCGGCTCGATCACGCCACCCGGCGGTGCGAGCAGCTTCTCGTGCGCGGCCCCGACCGGAAGGATCGCCGGCCGATCGCTCGGTCCGGTGTCACTCGGCATGACGCGCGCACGCGCGCGCAAGGCGTTTCCCCGCGTGTCGACGCGCGGGCGCCCGAACATGGACTTCTTCTGTCCCACCAACGGCTACATCCGCGTCGGCTACGCGTCGGCCGGGCTGCTGCGCGGCCACTCGGCGCGCCAGCGGCGCACCCTGAGCGGCCGCGTGGTGCTGGCCGTGACCGGCAACGGCCACTTCGCCGCACACGGGATCCGGCACGGCACGCCGCTGGCCGTCGCCCGGCGGCGGCTGCACCTGACGCGCTACGGCGTGGGCCTCAATGACTGGTACACGGCACCCGACGGGCGCGTTCGGGCGGTGCTCAAGGTACGCCGTGGCACGGTGCAGGAAATCGGCATCGCCAATCCGAGCCTCACCGGCTCGCGACGAGCAACTGCGAGATTCCTGGGCGGCTTTTCGTTCAGCTCATGAAGGTCGCGTGCGTGCGCCGGGCGGACGGCCACGCCTCGGGCGAGGGATGGGCGGTCGGCTCCGGACCGGAGCGGACGATCGGATAGGGGCGCGCGGCCGGCGTGGATCGGCCGGACGGCCGCTCGGCGCGGGCGGCGGCAACGGCGGCGGCGAACGCTTCGGCGGCGCGGTCCTGGACGACGAGATGGTGCAGATGTGAGCTCATCGGTTCTCTCTCGGGGTGTGTGTCATCAATGACTCCGGGGTCGCGCCAGTCCTTCCTGTGACACGGCGCACAGCGCTGCCGTCGGCCGCCGTGTGTCAGCGACTGCCGCCCGCGCGGGGGCACGCCCAGGCGCTCGGCGGCAGCGGCCGCGTCCGGGCCTGGAACGGCATCACCCCCGCGAGCACGACATCGGGGTCGGCCGCCCGCGGATCCACGAGCACCGCCTCGAGCGCGTCGACATTGCCGGAGATGTCGTACGGCGCGAGAATCTTCATGACCGGACCGTGGTGCAACCTACAGGGCATGGATTTTCGTCGAGAGGAGCGCCGATCGCCGTGCACGAGTCGCCAGACGACATCAGGGCGATGCAGGAACTGCTCGATCGCAGTTACGCCCACGCGGGCGCGCACCTGCTCGGGATCCACACGCCGGAACGGCGCCTGAGCGCCGAACAGGCGATCGAACGTCTCACCGGCATGTGCCTGCTCACCCTGGGCACGGTGACGGCCGACTGCCGCCCGGTCCTCGGACCGGTGGACGGGATCTTCTACCAGGGCTCGTTTCACTTCGGGTCGAGCCCTGATTCGGTTCGCTTCCGGCACATCCGCCAACGACCGCAGGTGAGCGCCACCCACCTTCCCAGCGAGGAGCTGGCGATCACGGTGCACGGTCGGGCCATTCCGGTCGAGGTGAGTGCCGACAAGGGCGCCGATCTGCGCCACGCCCTGCTCGAGGTCTACGTGCCGCGCTACGGGGAGGAGTGGGAGCAGTTCCTCGATTCCGGCCCCGTCTATGCGCGCATCGAGGCCGACCGGATGTTCACGTTCGCCACGCCGGCGGCGTGACGGCCGCCCGACTATGCGCGTACGGCGGGCGGAAGCCCGAACAGCACCGGATCCGCGTCGAGGAACGCAGTGACCTCGGCGACGTGTACGCCCCGAAGGGTGAGGACATCGAGACCGCCGGGCACATACAGATACGCGGCTTCGTCCCACAGGTAAGTGCCGAACGCGATCTGGCCGTTCGCGGTGGTCGGTAGAAAGCGCCAGCGAGACCGCATCGGACCGTCGATCAAGAAGGTGCGAATCTGGTCCTTGCCGCGATACCACTCCGGCAACGGCGGCATCGAGTAGCGCGCGTCGTCGGCGAGCATCGCGACGATCGCGTCGACGTCGCCGCGGTGCCAGGCGTCGGTCCAGCGCGTGACGATCGTGCGGGTCGCCTCGTCGCCGAGATCGTGCAGGACGGTCCGCTGGGTCGGGTCGGCCGCCGCGATCGCTTGGCGGGCGCGTTGCACGGCGCTGTTCACCGACGCGGTGGACGTGTCGAGCTGCTCGGCCACCTCGACCGCCGAGAAGCCGAGGACCTCGCGCAGGATCAGAGCCGCACGCTGGATTGCCGAGAGGGTCTGCAGCGCGGCCACGAACGCCAGCTCGACCGTCTCGCGGGCCAGATACTGCGCTTCGGGCGACGTGTCCGGGTAGGGCTCGAGCCAGTCGATCTCGGTTGCGGGCGTGCCGGGCGCGAGGTCCACGGGCAGCTCGCGCCGGCCGCGGCGCTCCAGAGCGGTCAGGCAGCGGTTGGTCGCGATCTTGAACAGCCACGCGCGGACAAAGCCACGGTCGTCAAGGCTGCCGACGCTCCGCCAGGCGCGTACGAGGCTGTCCTGGACGGTGTCCTCGGCGTCGTGCACCGAGCCGAGCATGCGGTAGCAGTGGGCGTGTAACTCACCGCGATGCGGAGCGACCAGCTCCTCGAAGGCGCCGGAGTCGCCCGAACGTGCGGCGGCGAGCAGGCCGGCGCGGGGGGTCATGCGCCCAATCATCGCGCGCCGCGATGAATTCAGCTGCCGCCCGGGGTTTCACGATCGAGACCCGCCCTACGAGGAGGAATCATGACCGACGAGCAACTCATCCGCGACCTAATCGAGCGCTGGGTCCGCGCCGTCCACGACGGCGACCTGCCCACCGTGCTTGCCGACCACGCGGCCGACATCGTCATGTTCGACGTCCCACCGCCCGAGCAGGGCGTCCGCGGGCTCGACACATACCGCGACACGTGGCCCGGATTCTTCGACTGGCAGGCTTCCGGCGCGGTGTTCGAGATCGAGTCGCTGGAGGTCGCGGCCGGTGCGGACGTGGCGTTCGCCTTCGGGTTGCTGCGGTGCGGCACGCCGGCGGACTTCGAGCGCGAACCCGAGCGCCGGCTGCGGCTCACAATCGGCCTGCGCAAGGCCGGCGGCCGGTGGGTCGTCTCCCACGAGCACCACTCCTTCGCAGACCGGAGCGATTAGGAGCGAGGTGGATGCATCCGTGCGGCGGACGGGCTCCCTCGGGAAGGGCACCGTCGCGGTGCCGGTCGCAGTGCCCTGTTCGTTGAAGGTCCGGGCATTCTTTCAAGGTCGCGGGTGTACGGGTCGATGCCCACGATGCAATGGACCCAGCCCTTCAGGCGCTGACTGAAACCGGCACCGTCAACGGCGCCCCGACGCTCGACGTGTCGGTTCTGCGGGCGGTCATCGCCATCCAGCACGAGCTCGGAGCCGTCGGCCTCGACCTCAAGGCGGTCATGCAGCGGATTGCCGACCGCACGCGGGAGCTGACCGCCGGCACCTCGGCGGCGGTGCGCCTGCTCGACGGCGACGCCCTCGTCTGCGGAGCCACGAGCGGCGCACCGGAGATCGAGCGGCCCCACCGCCTGCCGATCGGCGACAACCTCGCGGGCCACGCCATGCGCGGCGGACGCTCCCTGCTCTGCGTGGACACCGAGACCGACGAGCGGGTCGACTCCGCCCTCTCGCGGAGCCGCGGCGTGCGCTCCATCATCGCCGTCCCGCTGCTTCACGGCGGCCACGCCGTCGGCCTCCTGCTCCTGTACGGCGAGGAGCCCGGCGCGTTCGGCGAGCGTGACATCGTGACGATGGAGCTGCTGTCCGTGGTCCTCTCGGCCGCGATGGCGCACGCGGCCGAGTTCGAGGCCAAGCGCGACCAGGTCGTTGCGCTAGCCCGCTTCGAGGCGACCTTCGCGGGCTCGCTGACCGGCATGCTCCTGATGGACCTGGACGGCCGGATTATCGACTCCAATCCGGCCATCGAGAAGCTGCTCGGTTACGACCATGGGGAGCTCGACGGGCGCCGGACCTCGGAGTTCGTGCATCCGGACGATCGCCCCGACGCGCGCGCGGCGTATCTGGGGATGATCGCCGCCGGCCGCAAGTCGCTGCGCCTCCAGCATCGCTTCGTGGGCAGCGACGGGGACGTCGTGTGGGTCGAGGTCTCCGCCTCGCTCGTCCGCGACCCCGATGGGCGCAAGAGCTTCACGATCGCGATGATCCAGGACGTCACCCAGCGCAAGAAGGCCGAGGCCGCGCTCGTCGCCCAGGCCGCGCTCAACGAGCACCAGGCGCTGCACGACGGCCTGACCGGACTCGCGAACCGCACGCTGTTCCGCGATCGCGTCGACCACGCGGTCAAGTCCAGCTGCCGCACCGGTGCTCGCGCCGCGGTGATGGTGATCGACCTCGACGGCTTCAAGGAGATCAACGACTCGATGGGCCACGCCGCCGGCGACGAGCTGCTGGTCGAGCTCGGCCGGCGCCTGACCGCAGGGGCACGCAGCTCGGACACCGTGGCCCGGCTGGGAGGGGACGAGTTCGGGGTGCTCCTGCCGGAGGCGAGCGTTCCCGGCCACGTGCGAGCGGCGGTGGAGCGGATGCAGCGGGCGATCGAGAGCCCGATCACGCTCCACGGCGTGGAGCTGTCCCTGGAGGCGTCGATCGGAATCGCGCTGTATCCCGATGACGGCGAGGACGTCGAGACGCTGCTTCGGGGCGCTGACAGCGCGATGTACCACGCGAAGGCGGAGAAGTCCGGCTGGGCGTTTCACGACGGCAGCCATGTCCGGCAGGACACCGCGCGGCTGACGACGATGGGTCAGCTGCGCCAGGCGCTCGACCAGCGTGAGCTGGTCCTGCACTACCAGCCCAAGGCCGTCCTCGCCGACGGCGAGGTTCACGGCGTCGAAGCGCTCGTGCGCTGGAATCACCCGGTGCGCGGCCTCGTGGCCCCCGACGAGTTCATCCCGCTTGCCCAGCAGACGGCGCTGATCAAGCCGCTGACGCTCTATGTGATCGACGAGGCGCTGCGACAGTGCCGGGCGTGGCTCGACGATGGCCTGCGGCTGGCGATCGCCGTCAACCTCTCGGCGCGCAATCTCGTGGATGGCGATCTGCCGACCCAGGTGGCGGGGCTGCTCGAGCGCTGGAACATCGATCCCTGCCTGCTCGAGCTCGAGATCACCGAGTCGGCGATGCTCACCGACCCGCCGCGCACCACGCTGATTCTCGAGGGCCTCGCGGCCATGGGCGTCCGGCTCTCGATCGACGACTTCGGCACCGGATACTCCTCGCTCGCCTCCCTGAAGCGCATGCCCGTCAGCGAGATCAAGGTCGACCGGTCCTTCGTCATGAGCATGGACACCGATGAGGACGACGCCGCGATCGTGCGCTGCACGATCGACCTGGCGCGCAACCTCGGCCTCGACGTCGTCGCCGAGGGCGTCGAGACCGAACTGGCGTGGAACCGCCTGAAGGAGCTCGGCTGCACCGCGGCGCAGGGCTACTACCTCAGCCGCGCCGTCCCCGCGCCCGAACTGCAGGCCTGGCTGGTGCAGCGCCGCAGCGCCTCAGAAGGGGACCGAATCGTCGGCAGCCGGGACCGGACGTGGCGATCAGCCGTCTCGATGCCCTCCTGACAGCTGCGCGAAGGTGCCGCGGTAGAACAGCAGCGGCGCGACGTGCTCCTCGGGATGGTCGACCCTCAGCGTCCGCCCGATGACGATCTCGTGGTCGCCGCCGTCGGCGACGTCATGGACGGACGCCTCGATCGTCGCCAGCGCGCAGTCCAGCATCGGCGCGCCGCTGGCGCCACGGTGGAAGTCCTGACCCATCCAGCCGCTGGCGCTCGAGCCGTGGGCAAAGCGCTGAGCGACGGCGGTCTGACCGGCGTCGAGCACGCTCAGCGAGAAGAACCCGGCCCGGAGCAGAACCCCGAGGATCACCGACCGGCGCTGCATGCACACGAGAACGAGCGGCGGATCCAGCGACACAGACGTGATCGCGTTGGCGGTGCTCCCGTACGGCGTCTCGTTCTCGTCGGTGGCGCCGACGATGGCGACGCCGGTCGCGAAGTGGCCCATCGCCGTCCGGAAGCGGGCGGCCGGGACATGAACCTCCTCCAGGTCAGCCAGAACTGAGTCGCGCCCGGTTTTTGCGTCAATTTGATTGAGATTGTTGTAAACACGCCCGCGGCGGCCGGTCGCGGGCCTCGGATCGAAGGTGGATGCACGGCCGCCACCGTGCGAGACAATGTCCGCACATGAAGGACCAGCCCACGGCCGACGGCACGCGTCGCATTCCGCTGGGTCCCGAGGATCGAGCGATCCTCGCGCTGGAGTGCGCGACCGTCGCCGGTCACACGTGCAAGGTGATGCGGCTGGGTCCCGGCGCCCCGGGCGTCACGGCGGTGCGCGAGCGGATCGCCGAGCGCATCCATCTCACGCCGGCGCTGACATGGCGCTTGCACGGCAGCGGGGAGGACGCGGCCTGGGAGCCGGACCCCGGCTTCGAGCTCGAGCAGCACGTCGTCGAGCACCGTCATCAGCGGCCCGTCGACCCGGACAGGTTGCACACCTGCGTCGCTCGGCTGTTCGAACAGCGACTGGAACGCGGGCGGCCGCTGTGGCAGATGGACGTGATCGAGCTGCAGCAGGGCGAGTCTGCACTGGTGTGGCGGATTCACCACGCGCTGGCCGACGGGACGACGTCCGTCCGTTACTCCCGGGCACTGCTGTGGGACGACGCTCCCGAGCAGACGATGACCCGCACCCAGGTTCATACCCAGCACGCCGAGGACGAGGCCCGCCGGCGGGGCCACCTGGCGGGCTATCTGCGCCGTGAGTTCGCACGGTCCCGGTCGCGCTCACCATTCGACGGCCCGATCGGCGGGTCCCGGGCCGTCGGCTTCGCGGCCGCCCCGCTGGCGGCCCTGCACGACGCCGCCAAGGCGATCGACGGGGCATCGCTCAACGACGCGGTGCTGTCGATCGTCGCCGGCGCGCTTGGTCACTGGGTTCGCCACCAACACGGGCGCATCAACTCGATCCGGGTGAAGGTGCCGGTCAGCATGCATCACGAGGGCGACGCGGTCACCAATCGCGATTCGTCGTTCTCACTCGGCCTGCCGTTGAGCGAGGCTGATCCGGTGGCCCGCCTGCGGATCGTCCACGCCAGGACACTGGCGCGCAAGACCGCCCGCGATGCCGAGCGACGCGAACTGCTGCTGCACAAGATGTCCGGCGTCTCCCCCCGCCTCGAGCGCTTTGCGGTTCAACTGGAGCGCAGCCCGCGGCGGTTCGCGCTCAACATCTCAAACGTGCCGGGCCCGCGACACCCGGTGACCGTGATGTCGGCGCCCGTGCGGGAGTTGCATTCCGTGGCGGAGATCAGCGAGCACCATGCGCTGAGGGTTTCGGTGATCTCGCTCGCCGACCAGCTGTGCTTCGGCTTCTGTGCCGATTCGGACCTCATCCCGGGAGTCCAGACGATGGCCGACCAGGTCGAGCCCGAGGCCCTGGCGCTGCTCGGCGCCGTCAGATTCTGCTGAGCTCCGTCTCCGCCGATCGCGGGAGCCGAGTCGCCGTCAGTCCGTCTGCAGAGGGCGTCCCAGCCGTCCCCACGCCGGGACGCCGCCGTCGACGACGTGGATGACGCGTTCGGCGCCGAAGCGCTGGAGCAGGCTGGCGGCCGTCGCCGCTCGCTGGCCCGAGGCGCAGACCACCGCGATCGGCCGGCTCCGGTGAAGCTCGTCGGGGATCGTCGTGATGTCGTGCCACACGGCGAAGACCGAGCCCGGGATGTGCCCGGCCGTGAACTCGGCATGCTCGCGAACGTCGACGATCTGGAGCTCGGGCTCGGCGTCGGCGCGCGCCTGGAGATCGTCGATCGAAACCCGTTCGGTGCGCTGCACCTCGCGTCGCTCCTGGCGCCAGCTGGTCATGCCGCCGTGCAGGAAGCCCGCGAGGCGCCGGATTCCGACCGCTGCCGCGAGCTCCCCCGCCCGGCGTCCGTCGGCGTCGTCGCGGCCGATGAAGACGATCTCCTGCCGGCGGTCGGCCAGCCACGCGAGCTTGGAGCCGAAGCCGGCACGGATCATCGGATTCGCCACGGCACCGGGAACGTGGGCGTCGTCGAACTGATCGTCGGTGCGGACATCAATGAGCAACGCTCCGCCGGCGAGCTTCTGATCGACCTGGCGGGGCGCGAGCGGGCCCACCTCGACGCCGTCGGTCACCAGCGGACCCGTATTGAGCTCGACGATGGCGCGGAAGTTGGGCGGCTGGGGACCGAGCTTGGCCAGCGCGTCGGCAACGAACTCGTCCTCGTCGGCGATCGCGAGCGCCGCGTTGTGATCGCGCTCGTAGCCGATCGTGGAGGCGATCTTCATGTCCATGCTCGGTCCACCGCACATCGACCCGCCCAGGTGCCCCGGCCAGACCTCGACTTGGCCGGGGAGCGACAGCAGGCCGCGCATCGAGCGGAAGATCGCGTGGGCACCCTCGGTCTTGTCGATCGCCAGGTCGGGCCGCGCGATGTCGCCCACGAACAACGAGTCACCGGTGAGCACCGCCCACGGTTCCCCACCGCGAGCCGTATCGATCAGCGCGAACGCCGTGTGCTCAGGCCGATGCCCGGGCGTGTGGAGCGCACGCACGGTGAGCGCCCCGAGGTGAAACTCGTCCCCGTCCTCGAACGGATCATGGTCATAGGCCGGCTCGGCCTGACGGTGCACGTGGATCCGCGCGCCGGTCGCGGCCGCCAGCCGGCCGTGGCCGGAGACGTGATCGGCATGGTTATGGGTCTCGAAGATGTGCTCGATGCCGGCCCCCATGTACCGCGCCAGCTCGAGGTACACGTCGGTCTCGAACCGCGGATCGACCACCGCCGCCACTCCGGCCTGCTCGTCGCCGATCAGGTAGGACGCGCAGCCGAGATCGTCGTGGGTGATCTGGCGGAAGATCATCGGTGCCGGCGGTGATCGACGACTTCGATGTTGTTGCCGTCGGGATCGAACACGAACGCGGCGTAGTAACCGGGGTGATAGGCGGGGCGCTCGCCCGGCCCGCCGTTGCTGCGGTAGCCAGCGGCGACGGCGTCAGCGTGGAACCGGCGTACCGCCTCCTCGTCGCCGGAGAACGCGATGTGGAGGTTCGCCGACGGCTCCCCGGCGACGACCGAGAAGGCGCCGCCCGATCCGATCGCGAACGTCGTGCGGCCCTCCCCACGGCGCCGGACGGTGAGCCCCACGGCATCGCCGATCGCGCCGTAGAACGCGGCCGCGGCCGTCGCGTCGGCCACGCGGATGGCGACGTGGTCGATCGGGCCGGCCGGCCGGGGTCCGGCACGGTGGACGGCTTCGAAGTTATTGCCGGCAGCGTCGAGCAGGAACGCGCCGTAGTAGTCCTCGGCGTAGTCGGGCCGCGGTCCGGGGGCGCCGTTGTCGGCCAGGCCGGCCGCGCGTCCGGCCTCCGCGAAGCGGTCGACGTGCTCCCGGGTGGGGGCGACGAAGGCCACGTGGACGCGCCCGGTGGGCGGCCGGCCGGGCTGGGCAGCAGAGACGCCGAAGTTTCCCCAGAACGTGAGGCCGGGCAAGGTCAGCGTCTCCCGAATCTCAAGCGTATCGAGCGCCGCGGCGAGCGCGGCGGTGGCGCGCTCGACGTCGGGCACACGGATGGTCAGGTGGTCGATCATGCGCGGACACTAGTCCTCGGCGCGCGGTCACCACCGTCCGCGATGGACGACCTCGTCAAACGGCCGGCGGTTGATCTTCGTCAGCGGCGCCAGCGGCCGGTCGGCCGGATAGCCGAGCGCGAGCATGTAGGACCCACGCCGATCATCGGGGATGCCGAGCAGCCGGCGCAGCCGGTCCTGGTCGCCGATCGAGGAATGGCCGGATCCGATGCCCGCGTCGGTCGCTTCCAGCGCCATCTGGATCGTCACCTGGCCATGGTCGTACTCGATCAGGCCGGCCCGCCGCGGGTCGTCGGTGACCGGCGCGACAAGCACGATCGTGGCGGCCGAGCCGGCGACGTGTCCGGCCCCCTGCCAGACGTGTGAGAGCTCCTTGAGGTCAGCGCGGTCGGTGACCACGACGAACTCCCATGGTTGCCGGTTGGACGCCGACGGGGCCCGGCGCCCCGCCTCGAGAATGCGGTCGAGGTCCTCGTCGGAGATCGCCTGATCGGTGTATGCGCGGACGTTACGCCGGGCGCGAATTGCGTCCCAGGTTTCCATGTCGGCTGCCTTTCGGTCGGGATGACCCATTCTGCCGACCCCGCCTGCCGAGTAATCCGGCGCGCCCTGACGTCAGGTCACACCCGTCGACGGAGACGCCACTGGCACTGGCAGCCTCGCCAGGCTGCCGTGCGCGCGGCGTGACGGCCTGACCCGTCGACCCTCGCGGCGCGGGGCGGGGGCGGCCAGCGGGAGTTGGGCGGCGACGAGCGTCCGCTCGTGGCCGACGATCGCCGCCCGCGCGGCGCGGGCCTGGGCGTGCCGGTCCAGCGCATACCAGGCGAGGACGTGCCGCTCGTAGCGCGCGACCGCCTCACCGAGCCGTGCGGCGGAGCGGTCGCGGGCCTCGCGCTGACCGAGACCCAGCCGGCGGGCCCGGCGCTCGTCCAGGTAGGCGACCGCGGACGCGACCGCGTCGGGGGCCTCCTCGTTGCATGATCGGTACATCGTGCCTCCTCAGGACCCGCGCCGTGCGGTGCCGGCATCCGTGTCGCAGAGGATCCGGTCGATCGCCTCCACAAGCGCCTCGATCGCCCCCCGGCGCATCTCGGAGCGGTACAGGCTGCTCCGTCCGATCTCGCGCACGCGCAGGTCGCGTGTCGCCCACACCTTTCCGGCATGGGCGCTGCCGCTGGCCTCGATGACGGTCACGGCCGCGTCGCGGCTACCGCGCCTGATCGACCAGTCAGACGAAGACGGCCCGCGGTCACCCCACGGCCCGGGGTGCACGATCAGACAGCGATATGCCGACCAGACCGACTCCGGGATCAGCGTCTTGAGGAAGGGGCATACGATCAGGTGGGGACGGTGCTCGTCGACCGCGGCCTCCATCTCGGTCGCAGAGCCTGCGACCGCCACCGCCACGTCGTGGCCTCGCTCGGTCAGCTCGATCTGTGCGCGCCGGCTCAACCCGTTGCGGGCTGACACCATCAACAGGAGCCGCAGCGGCCGCCGCCGGCCTGCGGTCTCGGCCGCCCGTGTGGGCTCGATGCACTCGCGGTTGGCCAGGCGTCCCATGGCCCGAGAGCCTGCCGTGCGCAGCCGGCCCGGTCCATCCAGTCCAGGACGGCCGAACATCCAATTCTGGATGTGCGACCCTCGGGCCGTATGAGCCCTCCCGAGCGATCGACCCGGCCGTCGCCCGCCGGGGCGTCGATCGCGTCACCGACGCCGGGGACATTCGTGGCGCTGCTCGAGCCGGCGGAGTGGGCGCGACTGCGGGCGCTCGGCCGGGCGGTCATGTTCCCATCGGGCTCGGTGCTGATGTACGAGCACGAGCCGAGCGACCGGGTCATGATCGTGCTGTCCGGACACGTCAAGGCAACGGTCATCGACGCCGGTGGCCATGAGACGCTGCTCAGCATCCGAGACCCGGGTGACGTCATCGGCGAGCTTGCCTCGATCGACGGACACCCGCGATCGGCGACCGTCACCGCGCTCGGGCCGGTGCATGCCCTGCTGATCTCCGCCGCCGGCTTTCGCGCGCATCTGGAGACGACCCCGCGGGTCGCGGTCGCCCTGCTCCAGGTGATCGCCGGCCGCTTTCGCGAGAGCTCGCTGATGCGCTCCCAGCAGACCGCGTCGGACACCACGGGCCGTCTGGCCGCCTGTCTCGTCGAGTTGGCCGATCGCTACGGCGAGGCGACCGACGATGGCGTGGTGATCGCACTGCCGCTGTCCCAGGAGGAACTGGGGGCCTGGATCGGGGCCTCACGCGCCGGTCTGGCTGGCGCCCTGAAGACGCTGCGCGAGCTCGGCTGGGTCGAGACCCGGCGCCGCCGGGTGCTGGTGCGCAACCGGGATGCGCTGCGGGCTCGGGCGACCAGGCGCCTCGAGTAGCGCACTCCTAGTCTTAAACGCGCGATCCAATCCTCTCGCCGACCGATGAACGAGCCCGCACCCATCACCGAGCCGATCGAGCTCACCTACGCCCTGCACCTGCTGGCACCAGGCCGCATCGGGTTTCGGCGCTGGCGCTGGGAGCTGTGGCACGGATCGCAGCTTGTGGCCGCCGGCTGGCGGGTCACCGCGCCACACGCTCAGCGCGCGTTGCGCACGCACGCCTCGCGCCATGCCCACCGCCTGTACGGGCTGCACGCGCTGCGCCCCGAGGCCGCCCAGGCGCCGGAATCACCGTGGCGCGGCCAGCCGGTCACCGTCGACTGCGGCGCGCTCAGGGTGCTGCTCACCCCACGCGCCGTCCGTGAGCGTCAACCTCGGACCGTGCCGGCCTCCAGCTGAGACACCCCTCACCCGGGACAGGTCACCGCGTACGCTTGTGACTCCCGGGAGCTTCCGTCTCCAGAGCGCTGCCAATTGTCCATATGCGGACACCGGCGCCGCGGGGGCGTAGCCTGAACTCATCAGCGTAGGTTGTGCGCTGTCGCGTCACTCCAATCTCCCGGTGGCGCCCTGTCGGGTCACCTCAGCCCCCGGTGACGGTCTCGTGGATTGGACCGACGCTTGGAGGCACACACGTAGGAATGTCGATCACCAGCCAGCGCCCCAGTGATCGACTCCGGGACACCTCGGATGGGTGTCCCCCACGGCAGCAGCGCGAGCGACGCACCTACTCTCCCTAGCGTCGCTCGCGCCGCGCCACGGCACGAGCCACGCGCTCGGGCTCGATGTCGTCGCCGAGGGAGTTGAAGACGACCGCACACTGCAGCTGCTCAGAGACCTGGGCTGCAATAACGCGAGGCTCTGCCGCTCGCTGACGGGCGCGGCGGTCAGACAGCCGCCGTCGGGACGGCGGCAACCTCGTCGGCAGCGATCTCCCGTCCCCGGTCGTCGACGAAGGCGACGTGTACCGGCCGGCCGGTCCCGCGGGCGCGGCGTTGGATCGTCGGTCCCTCGTCGCGGGGTAGATGCCGATCGCCCCACAGCTGCAGGGCGCCAAGCGCGACGTGCAGTTCGCGACCGGCCTGCGTCAGCTTGTAGGCGTGCCGAACGCGGTGGCCAGGGTCGCGATATGGCTCCCGCGTCATCACTCCGTAGGAGACGAGCGTCGCCAGGCGCTCGGACAGCACGTCGGAGGCGACCCCCAGCGCATCGCGGAACTCGGCGAAGCGGGTCGTGCCGTCGAGCGCCTCGCGCAGGATGAGCAGCGTCCAGCGCTCCCCGAGCACCCCCAGGGCGCGCGCGATCGAGCATGGGTCTGGGGGCAGCTTGTCCTTGGCGGCCATCAACTTCGAGTCTAGTCGCATCCGCTCGAAGTTGCATTGGTTTTCCCAACTCACCTGGATATGCGGCGCCCACCAAACCTGCGGGGAGGTCATGGGGACTAAGTTGGATTTCCAGACTTAGCCTGGTATCATCGGAGACATTCGAATAGCCAAGAGAGATGGTGCCATGAAGACCGATTTCCACCCCAACTACGCCGAGGTCAGCGTGCAGTGCACGTGCGGCAATGAGTTCACGACGCGCTCCACGGGCGGAGACCTGCGCGTCGACGTCTGCTCCAGCTGCCATCCGTTCCACACGGGTCGCGCGAAGCTGATCGACAGCGGTGGCCGCCTCGAGCGTTTCAACCGGCGCGTGGCCATGGGCCGGCGCCAGCGGCTCGCGCTCTGACCTGGCCGACGTGCCCGGGACGTTGCCAACGATCTGAAGCCCGGGCGAGGTGATCAAGGCCCACAACCGCCGGCCGATCCTGGACAATATTTCTCCAGGATCGGCCACTCACCGACGCCAGCGCCTGGGTCGGTCACGGCAACCAGCGACGCCCCCACAGCAGCACTTGACAACCGACCCCCACGACACCGCGTTCGGGAGGTCTCCGGGCTCGACACCTAGCCCCCGCCATGCACGGTGGCGTCCCTCGCGCCGCTGCCCGGTTGCACCCGGGTCACATCTCGGCATCCGGTCGTTGAAGTGACCTGAGTGAGATGAACGAGCGCGAGGCCGAGCGCCTCACCACGGTCGCCCGGGAATGGACGCGGCTGGGGCTGACCGGTTTCGGCGGCCCCCCGGCGCATGTGGCGCTGCTGCGCCGGCTGGTCACCCGCCATGGCTGGATGGACGCCCGTGAGTTCGAGGACGCCAACGCGGCGTGCGCGATGCTGCCCGGGCCGGCCTCGACCCAGCTGGCGATCTTCTGCGCCTACCGGGTCGCCGGCCGCGCGGGGGCGGTCGTCGGCGGCCTCGGTTTCGTGGGCCCCGCGGTGGCGCTCGTGCTCGCCCTCTCGGTCCTGTTTCTCTCCCACGGCGCGCCGCTGTGGGTGCGGGGGGCGGGTGCCGGGGCCGGCGCCGCCGTGGCGGCGGTCGCCGTCGATGCCGCGCGGGGTCTGATCGGGCCCAGCTTTCAGCGGGTCCGGGCACGCCGCGCGCCGACGCTCGCCTGGCTGGCCTATCTGCTGGCCGGGGCCGCGGCCGTGCTCGTCATCGCGCCCGGCCTCGTGCTCGTCCTGCTCGCCTGCGGACTGCTCGAGCTCGTCCGCCGGGCACCCGCCCGCGGACTGACGAGCCTGCACCTCGGACCACTTGGACTGAGCGCCGCCGCCGTCTCTTCGGCCGGCGTCCCCGCTCTCGCCTGGACCGCGCTCAAGGTCGGCGCGCTGTCCTTCGGCGGCGGCTTCGTGATCATCCCGCTGATGCAGGGCGACGCCGTGCACACCTTCCACTGGATGAGCAACGGCCAGTTCCTCAACGCGGTGGCCCTGGGGCAGGTCACCCCCGGGCCGGTGGTGGCGACGATCGCGGCCGTCGGGTACGCCGCCCACGGTCTCGGCGGCGGCCTGCTGGCGGGAGCGGTCGCGTTCGCGCCGTCGTTCTCGTTCATCCTGCTCCTCGGGGGACGGTTCGAACGCCTACGCCAGAACGCCCGCGCGCGCGCGTTTCTCGACGGCGCCGGCCCGGCGGCGATCGGCGCGATTCTCGGCGGGGCGATCGCGCTGACGGGCGCGCTCAGTGAGACGTGGCAGTACGTCGTGCTCGCCGGCGCCGCCGTCGCGCTGCTCGCCCTGCGCCGCGGCGTGGTGCAGACGCTCCTGGGCGCCGCCGTCGTCGGCGTCATCGCCGCCCTCGCCGGGGCACCGTTGCCCTCCGGGTGACGTCCACTCGCGCAGGGGGTCAACTCTCGTGGAGGATCACGCCGCGGATGTTCTTGCCGGCAAGCAGGTCGCGGTAGCCCTCGTTGACCTCCTCCAGGGCGTAACGGCGCGTGATGATCTCGTCGAGCTTGAGATCGCCCGACCGGTAGAGGTCGAGCAGCCGCGGCATCTCATAGATCGGGTTCGAGCCGCCGGCGAGCGAGCCCTGGATGCGCTTGTGCCAGCCAACGAGCGGCGAACCGGTGAGGCTGACCGTCTTGGTGTCCGCGCGGCTGACCGAGGTCAGGACCACCCGTCCGGCTTTGCCGACCAGGCTGACGGCGTCGGCGGTGATCTCCGGCTCCAGCACGCCGACGGTGACCACCGCCAGGTCCGCCATCTGACCGCGGGTGAGGCCGATCAGCTCCTCGCGCGCCTGGTCGAGGTCGGAGGTGGTGAAGGTGGCGCCGAGCTGGCTGGCCATCTCCAGCTTGAAGGGGTTGGGGTCGATCGCGATGACGTTGGCTGCGCCGGCGTAGCGCGCGCCCTGGACCGCGTTGATCCCGACACCGCCGATCCCGAAGATCACGACCGTCTCGCCCGCCCGGGTCTCCCCGGCGCGCACGGCCGAGCACCAGCCGGTCGTCACGCCGCAGCCGACGAGGGCCGCCACCTCGAACGGGATGTCATCGTCGATGCGCACGCATGAGTACTCGGACACGACCGTGCGGTCTGAGAAGGTGCCCAGCGCGCAGAAGCCGCCGTAGTCCTCGCCGTTGCGGTGAAAGCGGAAGGTCTCGTCCTGGAGGCAGCCCGTGCCCGCGTAGAGCCCGCGGTCGCATAGGTTCTGATGGCCGGTCGAGCAGTACCGGCAGCGCCCGCAGGCCGGGATGTAGGAGGTGACGACGTGGTCGCCGGGGGCGACGCGGGTCACGCCGGCGCCGACCGCCTCGACGACCCCGGCGCCCTCGTGGCCGCCGACCAGCGGCAGGCGGATGTGGCTGCCACCCTCCTCGCGGATGTGCTCGTCGGAATGGCACAGTCCGGCGGCCTTGTAACGGATCAGCACCTCGAAGGCCTTCGGCTCGTCGAGGTCGAGCTCGGTGATCTCCCAGTCGGTGCCCGGCTGGTGCAGCACAGCCGCGCGTGTCGTCATGCCTCCCATCAATGCCTCCTCAGGTGACCTGTGGGAGCACCTCGGCGCCGATGAGACGCAGGTGGTCCAGGTCGTCGATGTCGAAGATGTGCAGGTAGGCGATCTCGCAGCCCTCGTCGGCAAGCGCGCGCAGGGCGCCGGCCACCTCGCCCGGTTCGCCGACCACGCCGCGGCTCAGCATCCGTTCGCCGGGGGTGCCGAGGCGAGCCAGACGGTCCCGGGCTTCCGCCTGCGTGGCGCCGCACACCACCGGGATCGTCGCCGACATCCGCAGGGTCGCCGGGTCGCGGCCGATCTCCTCGCACACCCGCCGCACGTTGGCGAAGCGCTCGGCGCAGCCCGAGGCGCCGCCGCTGTTGAACTCGTCGGCGTAGCGAGCGGCCGCCAGAGGCGTGCGCCGCGGACCGGTCCCGCCGATGATGATCTCCGGCCGCGGCCGCTGCACGAGCGCCGGGAAATTGGCGCACTCGTCCAGCTGCCAGAAACGTCCCTGAAAGCTGAAGCGCTCCCCGCGTGGGGTCGCCCACAGCCCGGTGATGATCTGCATCTCCTCCTCCAGGCGGTCAAAGCGCTCGCCCTGCGCCGGGAACGGGATCCCGAATGCCTGGTGCTCGCGCTCATACCAGCCGGTGCCGATCCCCAGGCAGATCCGCCCGTCGCTCATCTGATCGACGCTGGCCACCGCGACCGCCAGAACCGCCGGCAGCCGGTAGGTCCCGGCGGTCACCAGCGTCCCCAGCTTCACCCGTGAGGTGTCACGGGCGAGGCCGCCGAGGGTCGTCCACGAGTCTGTGGGCAGGTACTCGGCATCCCCGGCGTCGATGCCCATGTAATGGTCGGAGCGAAAGAACGCGTCGAAGCCTGCCTCCTCGGTCGTCCGCGCCATCGCGACGATGCGGTCGTAGGTGGCGCCCTGGAACGGCTCCATGAGCACGCGCAGCCTCACGCCGCCGCCTCGGGCCGCGGGAGGGGAAACGGCATCGGTCCGCCGCCGTCGAGCACCAGGGTCTGGCCGGTCATGTACGAAGCCCCGTCGCTGACCAGATAGCGGACGGCCGCGGCCACGTCGGCCGGCACGCCGACGCGGCCGACGGGCAGGCGCTCACCGCGCCGCTGCAGCTCGGCGGCCACGTCGAGGTCGGGGTCCTCGGAGAGGACGGCGCGGCTGGTGCCCAGGGCGCCGGGGGCGATCGCGTTGACGGTGATCCCCCACGCGGCCACGTCCATGGCCAGCGACCGGGTGAGCCCGATGATGCCCGCCTTGGAGGCCGAATACGGAGTCGACCGCGGGGCGGCGATCACGCCGGCCATCGAGGAGACGTTGATGATCCGCCCCCACCGCTCGCGGCGCATCGCCGCCACCGCGGCTCGGCACATCAGGAATGTGCCGCGGAGGTTGATGCGGATCACCTCGTCGAACACGTCCACCGGAATCTCGTCGATGACGTTGCGGTCAAGGCCCTGCGGTGCCGCGGCGTTGTTGACGAGGATGTCGAGGCGGCCGTGGCGCTCGACCGCCAGGCGGATCATCGCCTGGCTGTCGTCCTCGGAGCCGATGTCGCCCAGCACCGAGCTGGCCGTGCCGCCGGCGGCCTCGATCTCGGCCACGAGCGTGTCGAGGCCGCTCCACGACGCGGGCGGCTGCTCGCCGACGATCTCCTGGCGGCGGTTGAGCACCCCCGCCGGGCGGCGATCGCAGGCGACGACGCTCACGCCATCGGCGGCCAGCGCCCGGGCAATCGCCTGGCCGCTGCCGTCGGGCTTGCCGCACCCGGTGATCAGGGCCACCCGCTCGCTCACGACGTCGCCACCTTCTCACGGGTGACGCCGGGATACGGTGCGGGGGGCGCGCCGCCGCCGTCGACGCTGAGGACCTGGCCGGAGATCCAGCGGGCGCGGTCGGAGGCGAGGAACAGCACCGCCGAGGCGGCATCCCAGCAGTCGCCCTCGGTCTGCAGCGCGACCATCCGCCGGCGCGGCTCGCGTGCCTCCGGGGGAAGGTTGGCGGCCACCGCCCCCGTCCACAGGGCGCCGAGTTCGACGGCGTTGGCGCGGATCCCGCGCTCGCCAAGCAGGTAGGCCGCCCCCTGGGTCATCGACTCGAGCGCCGCCTTGCCCAGGCCGTAGACGGTGCCCGCCCGCCGCGCCGCCACCGAGGCGATGTTGACGATCGCGCCGCCGGCGCCCATCACCTGGACGGCATGGCGGCTCATCAGCCACGCGGTCTTGAGGTTGAGCTCCAGCAGCTCATCGAAGCGGTCCGGCTCGACGTCGAACAGCTCGGCGGGGCTCCACGCGGCGACGTTGTTGACGAGGACGTCGAGGGAGCCGAGCGCGTCGCCCGCGTCACTCACGGCCCGGGCGCAGTCGGCGTCGTCGGTGACGTCGGCGATGACCGCGACGGCCGTACCACCCGCGGCCGCGATCTCGGTCACCGTCCGCCCCGCCGCCTCCGGGTCGCGATCGAGCACCGCCACCGCGGCGCCGTGGCGGGCCAGCAACCGGCTGACGGCCCAGCCGATCGTCCCCGGTCCGCCGGTCCGGCCGCCGCCGCCGGTGACGAGTGCCGTGCGTCCGCGCATCCATTCGGCGCCGAGCGGCGCGTCGATGTCGAAACCGCTCACGACGCCTCCGGGTACCGCAGGTCGATCGCTTCCGCGGGCACGGCGAGCGTCTTGCCGAGGATCGCGCGCATGACGTCGGGCGGGGCCAGGCAATCCTCGCAGGCCTCAGACGTGGCGCCGATCGTCACCACCACGCGTTCGCCGTCCTCGCGAGCGTCGAGCTCGTAGCCGTCGGCGGCCAGCGTGGCGCGCATGCTGTCCAGACCCTCCTGGCTGAACACGTCAATCCACCGCGACGACGGGCGCCCGTGCTGGTTCGATCGCCACCGAGGAGTTCGACCACTGGCCGAACACGCGGAACACCATTGAGATCGCGGCGTTGCGCGCGCCGGCGACGATGATCGGGACGTCCTCGCGCCCGGTGAGGATGCGGGTGACCTGATCGCCGGGGGCGCGCGGCTCGGGGCTGGCCGAGCGCACGCCCTGGCCGCCCTCCGACATCGCGTCCTTGCCCACCCGCCGCAGGTCCGCTTCCGTGTGCCCGCAGTGCTCGACGAACCAGTCCTTGACGTCGTCACGCGAGTAGCCGGCCGCGGCCAGCATCTGCGCGTGCTCGGGACAGAACACGACGCCCACCGACTGCGAGCGGAAGATCAGCGCGCCGGTGCGCACCATCGTGTCGGCGAAGTCCCACAGCAACTGCTCGGGATCCTGGGTGTGGCGGTTGTCGACGAACTCACACGTCCGCGTCAGCGTGGCCGAGACCGCGTTGGCGCCCTCCGGCAATCCCGTCGAGACCGCCAGCGGCGCCCACGGGCTCTCCTCCTCGTTCTCGCCGAAGCAGATCGACCACCGGCCCGGAAGACCCTGAGTCGTCTGGTCGAACACGTGCGGCTGGACCCCGAAGGCGTTGCGCAGCATCAGCCCGAGGGTGCGGGGCACGGTGGCGTTGGGACGAAAGCCGCCGGCGAAGATGCCCCCCGTGCAGTTGAAGCCGAGCTCATGGCGGACGGGGCCGTTGACGACGATCAGCGGCGCCGGGCCGCTCGTGCTCTGCCACCCGCCGCCCTTGGCCGCCCGGTCGCGCATCACCGCGTCCCAGGCGGCCAGCACGACCGGAAAGTACTCGGGCAGGCAGCCGGCCATTGCGGCGTTGATGGCGGCCGTCCGCACCGTGCACTCCCGGCCGAGGTGATCCATCCGCCACAGCACCTCGTCCGGGGCGCGGCCGGTGCAGGTCAAGAACCGGTCGACGAGCGGCTCGGAGGCGGGCACCACCGGGAGGCCGTCGGTCCAGCCCTGCTCGTAGCAGTACTCGATCGCGTCGCGGGCGACGTCGGGGTCCGGCGCGACCGCGGCCATCACGCCGCGGTGCGGGCCCGCGCCGCGGCGAGCAGCTGCGCGATCTGGCCCGCCACCTGCCCAGCCCGCTCCTGCACCTGCTCGGGCGAGAGCCCCGCGACCGGATGGGGTGTGGTCACGTAGCGGTAGCCGGGGGCATCCTGCACAGACGCCATCGCGTCGGCGGTGGCCACGAAGGCGTCGGAGCAGATCACCGCGGCCGGGGTGCCGTGGCGCTCGAACTGCACGCCGTCGGCGATCGCCGCGGCACTGCAGGAGCCGCAGTCGCCCACCCCCATCACGACCGCGTCGCACTCGGCGCTGATGGCGTCGATGACCTCCGGCGGCTCGGCAGTGGAGAAGACCTCCTTGCGGTGGATCTTGACCTCGCCGACGCCGTGCTGTGAGCGCAGCAGCGTGCCGACGTCCTCCAGGAACAGCCGCGCATTCTGCTTGCCGTTCTCCAGCAGGACCACGGTCGCCCCGCTGATGTCATCCCTGCGGGGGGCCAGTGTCAGGCCGGTGCCGGCCGCTGTCTGCGTGAGCCCGGTGGGGTCCAGGATTGCGTTGGGCATGTCAGTCGCCTCCTGTCAGTGATCGTGGATCAGGACGCCGCGGATGTTGCGGCCCGCGAGCATGTCCTCGTATCCCTGATTGATGGTGTCGAGCGTGTACCGCCGGGTGATCAACTCGTCGAGTTTCAGATCTCCCTGACGGTAGAGCCCGAGCAGTCTCGGCATGTCGTACAGCGGGTTCGCGCCGCCGAACAACGAGCCCTGGATGTTCTTGTGGTAGCCGGTCATCCCGCCGATCGTCATCGCTGGGATGTCGTCGCGCAGGCCGACGGCGGTGATGACGACGCTGCCGTTCTTCCCGACCACGGCCACTGCCGAGTCCAGCACCTGGGCGTGCATCACGCCGACGGTGATCACCGCGTGGTCGGCCATCTCGCCGCGGGTGACGTCGCGCACGTAGGCCTCAGCCTCGGCGGCGTCGCCGGTGGTGAACGTCGCCCCGAACTTTCCGGCAAGCTCCTGCTTATCCGGGTTGGGGTCGACGGCGATGACGTGCTTGGCGCCCGCGTAGGCAGCGCCCTGGACGGCGTTCATCCCGACGCCGCCGGTGCCGTAGATGACGACGGTCTCGCCGGCCCGGGTCCCGGCGGCGTAGACCGACGAGCCCCAGCCGGTGGTCACCCCGCAGGCGACGAGCGCCGCGATCTCGAACGGCAGGTCGTCGTCGATCGGGATGCACGCGTTCTCGGAGATGACGATCCACTGCGAGAACGTGCCAAGCACGCACATCCCGCCGATGTCGGCGCCGTTCTCGTGAAAGCGGAAGGTGCCGTCGAGAAACATTCCGGTGCCGGCGTTCAGCCCGTCGTTGCACATGTTCTGGTGGCCGGTGGAGCAGTAGCGGCAGTGGCCGCAGACCGGGATCCAGGAGGTGCAGATGTGATCGCCCTCCTGCACGCGGGTCACGTTGGGCCCGACCTTCTCCACCACTCCGGCCCCCTCGTGGCCGCCGACCATCGGATAGCGGAACGGTCCGCCCTCGCGGACGTGCTCGTCGGAGTGGCAGAGCCCGCACGCCTCGACGCGGACGAGCACCTCGTGCTCCTTGGGTTCGTCGAGCGCGAGCTCGACCACCTCCCATCGCTCCCCGGGGGCGCGGACGATTGCGGCGCGTGTCTTCACTGAGTCACTCCTTCTCTTGACGGTGCGGCGCCCTGCGCGGCGAGATGCGGGGGGTCGATGCCGAGGAAGCGGAACGTGTTGTGCCAGGTGATGTTCTCCTGGACCTCGTCGGGCAGCTCCAGCGAGCGCAGCGTGCGCCCGCACGGCCGCTCACGGTCCATCGCCGGGAAGTCGGAGCCAACGAGCACCTGGGTGTGGCCCATCATCTCGATCAGGTGCCGCAGCGTCCGGCGGTCCATGACCAGGCCGTCGTAGTAGAAGCGCTTGGCGAGCTCCGCCGGCGAGATCCCCTCGCCGGTGTCCGACGGCTCCTCGTTCCAGGTCTTGCCCCAGAAGAAGTTGGCCCGCGGGAGCATGCCGGGAAAGCCACCGGCGCCGTGACTGAAGGCCAGCCGCAGCTCCGGATGGCGCTCGGCGACGCCGCCGGCGATGATCGAGGTGGCGGCCAGCGCGCAGTCGGCGCCGACGGCGAACCCGGCCACCGCCACGAGCCCCTGCGGAATGCGCCCGCCGAGGTCGCCGGGCATGCCGTGGACGAAGACCGGCATCTCCAGTCGTTCGACCTCGGCCCAGAACTCGGCGAACTCCGGCTCGTGCAGCGAGCGGCCGAGCACGTTGGAGGTGATCTCCACCGCCACCAGCCCCTGGTCGCGGACCGCCGCCAGCTCGGCGACCGCCAGGTCGGGCGCCTGCATCGGCAGCATCCCCATGCCGAGCAGGCGATCGGGATCCGTGCGCGTCAGCTCGGCGATGAACTCGTTCACCCGTCGTGACAACTCGAGGCCGGCGTCGCCCGCGAGGGTGTAGTCCAGCAGCGGGGGCATCGGCGACACGACCTCGGCATCGACGCCGCTTGAGTCCATTTCCTCGAGGCGTCGCTCGGCCGAGTAGAAGGCGTCGCGCGCCTTGAACTGCATCCCCCGGTCATTCTCCAGCAGCCGGGCGTGGGGGTCATCTTCGCAGGGTCCGATGTGCGGCCCGTGGCGGCCATCGCCTACCGCGTCGAGGTGGCCCGGAATCACATGGGCGTGCATGTCAACCAACATCGACGACCTCCCTCGCTCGCTGCTGTGTGGTCGCGCCCGCGCCGTCGGGACAGACGCACACATGGATCGCGTCGCCGTCCCCCAACTGCTGGATCGCGGTCTCGGTGTCGGCCAGCTCGAACTTGCCGCTGTGCATCCGCTCCAGCGGGAAGCGGCCGGATTCGATGATCCGGATCGCCTCGATGTAGGACTCGGCGTTGACCCCGAAGGCACCCTTGATCGTGATTCCCTTGTTGATCAGACGATCGGTGACGATCTCGATCGGCTTGCCGCCCTTCAGGCCGGCGAAGACGATGCGCCCGGAGTGACGGACGGCCTCGATCGCGTCCGTGATCGGCCGCTCGGCGATCGGCGTGAGCTCGAGCACGACGTCGGCCATCGCCCCGTTGGTGATCTCGGTCACCCGCTCCACGACGTCCTCCTGCTCGACGTTGATCGTGTGGTCGGCGCCGAACTCGCGGGCGAGCGCCAGCTTGTGCGCGTCCTTGCCCAAGCCGGTGACGATGATCGTGCCCGCCCCGGCGGCGTGCGCGGCGATCACCGAGGTCAGCCCGCGCTGGCCGGGGCCGAGGATCAGCACGGTGTCGCCGAGGCCGACCTCTCCCAGCTGCGCGGCCCAGCGCACGCCGGCGCCCAGCGGGTTGAACATGACCGCCAGCTCGGGCGCCAGACTCGGGTCGATCTTATGGAGGATCGCCCACGGGTGCAGGTACAGGTACTCGGCGAAGCCGCCCCACAGCCCGGGCTCACGGGAGAGGGGCGTCATGCCGTAGGCGCCGTCGCGGTTGGGGCACGACATGTACCGGCCGGTCAGGCACAAGTCGCACGCCCGGCAGGGGCGCAGGATCTCCACGGCCACCCGGTCGCCCGGTTGTACCCCCCAGCGCTCGGCGGCGCGGTCGCCGACCTCCTCGATGATGCCCAGCGGCTCGTGGCCGGGGATCAGCGGGAACATGCCCTCGCGGACGAGGTGCCCTCGGTACTGCTCGACGTCGGAGCCGCACACCCCGCAGGCCTCGACCCGCAGCAGCCCGTCGTCGTCGCCGATGCGCGGGCGGGGCAGCTCGCGGATCTCGTATGCGCCCGGGCCCGTCTGAACTGCCCCCCGCACCATTTCAGCAGACATTTCAGAACCCTCCCGGCATCGTCTCGTCGTCGTAGAGCGGGATCAGCGGCACCGGCTCCGCCTTCTCCGCGGGCGGCGTGTAGCCCCAGTACTTCGCCCGCGCGCCACCGTCGATCACGAAGTCGCAGCCGGTGATCAGCCGCGCGTAGTCCGAGCACAGCCACGCCACGCAGTGGCCGATGTCAGTCGGCGTGGACGGCGCCATCGGCATGTTGTTGCGCACGTCGATCGTGCCCCGGGGACGCCACCAGTCGGGGTGGTCGCCATCGGTCCGGGGCCGGGCCGGGCGCGCATCGGAGTCGCGCAGGAGCTCCGGGTTGTCCGGCCGCGGCGCCGTCGGCGAGTACGAGTTGACGCGGATCCCGTAGGGCGCGAGGTCCATCGCCGCGGCGCGGGTGAAGTTGGCCCCGCCGCCCTTGTGGAACGCGTACGCGATGACGCCCGCGCACCCCTGCCACGCGTTGGAGGACAGGATGTTGACGATGCTCCCCTGGATGCCGCGCTCGATCATCGCGATCGCGGCGTGCTTGGAGTTGAGGAACATGCCGGCGGCCGCGACCTCGATGGCGCGGTTGAAGAACTCCAGGCTCTCGTCGAGCAGGCCCCGGCCGCCGAGGATCGCCGCGTTATTGATGAGGATGTCGATCCGGCCCCAGCGCTCCAGCACCTCGCCGAGGTTGCGCCGTACGTCGTCCTCACTGGTGACGTCGCCGGGGATCGCCATCGCCTCCCCGTCGTGCCGGGTGATCCGCCGCACGCTGGCCTGCGCCGCCTCGGGCACGAGATCGTTGCAGGCCACGCGCGCGCCGTAGCGCGAGAGGGCGAGGGCGATCCCGCTCCCGATGTTCGGCCCGGCACCGGTGACGAGTGCCACCTTCCCCTCGAGGGAGACGTCCATCAGGCGGCGCGGCCGTCGATGATCACGGTCTTGATCTGGGTGTAGTCGAGGATCGACTCGGCGCTGACCGTGCGCCCGAAGCCGCTGGACTTGTAACCGCCGAAGGGGGCGCCGATCACCCCGCCGGACCACAGCGTGTTGATCGAGACCTGCCCGGCCTCGATCCGCCGGGCGAGGCGTACCGCCTTGCCGACGTCCGCGGTCCACACGGAGGCGACCAGGCCGTACTGCGTCCCGTTGGCGATCCGCAGCGCCTCCTCCTCGTCGTCGGCGCCGAGCACCGAGAGCACCGGGCCGAAGATCTCCTCCTGCGCGATGCGCATGTCAGGGCCGACCTCGTCGAACATCGGTCGGCGCCACGAAGAAGCCGCCGTCGTAGCCCTCGCCGGTCAGCTTGCCGCCGCCGACGACCACCGTGGCGCCCTCCGTCGCGGCCGCTCTCCAGATAGCCGAGCACCCGCTGCTCCTGCTTGGCGCTGATCAGCGGCCCCATGTCGACCTGCTCGTACCACGGGCCGACCTTGACCTTTGCCAACCCCTCGGCCAGGCCCTCCACGACGCGTTCGCGGATGGACTCGTCCACGACCACGCGCGAGCCGGCGGCGCAGATCTGCCCGGTGTTGAGCGTGATCCCGCGCACGATCGTGGGGATCGCCTTCTCCAGCGGCGCGTCGCGCAGGATCACCTGGGGGACTTGCCGCCGAGCTCCAGGTGCACCGGCACGAGGTTCTCGGCGCAGGCGGCCATCACCCGCGCGCCCGGTCTCCGGCGAGCCCGTGAAGCTCATGTGGCGCACGCCGGGATGGCGGCTGAGCGGGTCGCCGGCCTCCGCGCCGTAGCCGCAGACGACGTTGATCACGCCCGGCGGGATCCCCGCCTCGAGCGCCAGCCTGGCCATCAGCAACGGGGTGAGCGGCGCGTCCTCGGCCGGCTTGACGACGACCGTGTTCCCCATCGCGATCGCCGGCGCCACGTTCTGGGCGGTCAGCGGACCGGGCGCGTTCCACGGGATGATCGCGGCGCAGACGCCGTAGGGCTCACGCAGCGTCATGCCGATCACGTCGACGAATCCGCTCGGGAGCGTCTGGCCGGTCACCTTGTCGGCCAGCCCGGCGGTGAAGGTGATGATGTTGCTCATCGGCGCTGGACCCCAGCTCGGGCGCCCGACCTCCATGCGCTCGAGCAGGTCGAGCTCCTCGCCATGCTGGCGGCACAGCTCGGCCCAGCGCAGCAGCAGCTGGCCGCGGACGGTCGGGCTCGTGTCCCGCCACGCCGGGAAGGCCTCGGCGGCCGCCGTCACCGCGTCCTGCACGTCGTCGGCGCCGCCCCGGGGCACGCTGGCGATCGCCTCGCCGTTGGCCGGGTTGATGACGGTGATCGTCTCCCCATCGCGCGCGGGAACCCAGTCACCGCCGATCAGGTGCGCGCCGTCGGGCAGCAGGTCGCTCACGTCGATCGTGTGGGTTTCTCCGATGGCCATGGGTCTCTCTTTCGTCAGGGGGCGGTGGCGGCGGGGGTCGGGGTGTCCGCCGTGACCGGGAAATGGCAGGCCCCGCAGTGACCGTCGCCGAGCTCGCGCAGGGGCGGCTCGGCGGTGGCGCAGATGTCCTGGGCCCGCGGACAACGCGTGCGGAAGCGACATCCGCTCGGCGGATCGATCGGCGACGGGGGCTCGCCGTGGATCGTGTGCTCCACCGCCTCGCCGGCCCGCGCCGGGTCGGGACTGGGGATCGAGGCCAGCAGCGCCACCGTGTAGGGATGCTTGGGCTCGCGATACAGCGTCTCGGCGGGTGCCAGCTCCACGATCTTGCCCAGGTACATGACCGCCACGCGGTCGGACACCTGCTTGACCATTGCCAGGTCGTGGGCGATGAACAGGTAGGACAGGCCCAGCTCGGAGCGCAGCCGCTCGAGCAGGTTGAGCACCTGGGCGCGGATCAGGACGTCGAGCGAGGAGACCGCCTCGTCGCAGATGATGAGTGCCGGGTCGAGCGCCAGCGCGCGGGCGATGGCCACCCTCTGCGCCTGCCCGCCGGAGAGCTCACGCGGGCGCCGGTCGCCGTAGCGGTCGGGATCGAGCCCGACCCGATCGAGCACCTCGCGCACGCGGGCGCGCCGCTCGGCGGCGCTGCCGGTCCGGAAGGCGATCAGCGGCTCCTCCACCAGCTGGCGCACGCGCCAGGTGGGATCCAGCGAACTGAACGGGTCCTGGAAGACCATCTGCATGTAACGCCGCGCCTGGACCAGCGCACGCCGCCGCAGGCCCACGAGCTCGGTTCCGCGAAAGCGCACGGAGCCCGACTTGGGAGCGGGGGCCTGCAGCAACGCCCGGGCGAGCGTCGACTTGCCCGAGCCCGTCTCGCCCACCAGCCCGAGCGTCTCGCCCGCGTTCAGCGTGAGCGAGACGTCCGAGACCGCGTGGACCGTGCCGGCCTTGATCCCTCCGCGATCGCGGACGGTGAACTCCTGGACGAGGTTTGTCACCTCCAGCAGGGGCTCGCTCACGCGGGAGCCTTCCGCCCGCAGGGATGCCAGCACGCCCACAGGTGCTGGGGCTCATGCTCGGTGAACTCCGGGCAGGCCTGGCGGCACTTGTCGGTGGCGTCGGGGCAGCGGGGCGCAAACGGGCAACCGGGGATCTGCGCCGCCAGATCGGGGGGCTGGCCGGGGACCGCCGCCAGCGGTGAATGCGGGGGGTTCTGCAGGCGCGGGATGGCGCCCAGCAGCGCCCGCGTGTAGGGCATTCGCACGTTGGCGAACAGCTCGCGCGTCGGCGCCTGCTCGACCCCGCGGCCCGCGTACATGACCAGCACCTCGTCGGCGAAGCTGGCGGCCAGGCCAAGATCGTGGCTGATCATGATCAGCGCCATGCCCAGGCGTCGCTGCAGATCACGCAGCAGCTCCATGATCTGCGCCTGCGTGGTGACGTCCAGCGCGGTCGTGGCCTCGTCGGCGATCAGCAGTTTGGGCTCGGCGGCCAGCGCCATCGCGATCATCACCCGCTGGCGCATGCCTCCCGAGAGCTGGTGCGGGTACTGGCGAAAGCGCTGGCGCGCGGCCGGCAGCCGGACCAGCTCCATCAGCTCCACCGCCTTATCGTGCGCCTGCGCTCGCGACGCCGAGCCGTGCAGGTGGATCGCCTCGGTGATCTGCGGGCCGATGCGAATCGTCGGGTTCAGCGACCGGCTCGGGTCCTGGAAGACCATCGCGATCTCACCCCCGCGATACCCGCGCAGCCGGCGCTCGGAGAGCCCGACGAACTCGGTGCCCTCGAAGCGGATCGAGCCGGTGACCTTGGCGGTATGCGGCAGCAGGCCGATGATCGCCCGCGAGCTCACGGTCTTGCCCGAGCCCGATTCGCCGATCAGGGCCATGGTGCGCCCCCGGGTGACCGTGTAGCTGAGGCCGTCGACGGCCCGAACGACGTGCTGCCCCTGACGGAAGTCGACCCGCAGGTCGGAGACCGCCAGCAGCGGGCCGTCGGCGGGCGGGCCGTCCTGTGTGCGTCCGTTGGCGCTCATCGGTCGCTCCACCGGGCGCGCAGGCCCTCGCCCAGCAGGTTGAAGCTGACGGTCGTGATGAATAGGGCCGCTGAGGGCAGCATCACGAACTTCGGCTGCGCGGAGAGGATGCCCTCGCCCTGGGCGATCATGTTGCCCCAGCTCGGCGCGGGCGCCGGGATGCCCAGGCCGAGGAAGCTGAGGGCGCCCTCCAGCACGACCGTGATGCCGATGCCCAGCAATCCGAACGTGACCAGCTCGGGGAAGATGTTCGGCGCAACGTGGCGCACGAGCGTGCGCAGATGGCCGCTGCCGGAGAGGCCGGCGGCAACGATGAAGTTCTGCTCGCGAACGCGCAATGTGGCGGCGCGGGCTATCCGCGCGAACGCCGGGACGCTGAAGAACGACAGCGCCCAGATGGCATGCACCTCCCCGGGTCCGAGCCGCTCGGCGATCGCCACCGCCAGCACCAGCGACGGGAACGCGATCAGCACGTCGAGGATGCGCATGATGACGCTGTCGCGCCATCCGCCGACGTAACCGGCGAAGGCGCCCAGCAGGCCGCCGATCACGAGGCCCAGCGCGGTGACGGCCATCGCGACCTCCAGGGACGCCCGTCCGCCGTACAGCAGCCGAGACCATTCGTCGTTACCGGTGGAGTCGGTTCCCAGCACGTGCCCGGCGGAGAACGAGGGCAGGTTGGCGTTGAGGATCGTGCCGCCGGTCGGCGAGGACACCGGTCCGATCAGCGGCCACAGGAAGCAGAGAAAGAGGATCGCCGCCACCAGGAACGCCGGCAGCCAGATGCCCCCGAGCGCCCGCAGCCGCCCGAGCCGGCCGCCGGTGGCAGGCGCGGGAGCGATGACGGCGGGCTCGAGGCCGCCCGGGACGGCGAGCTCAGTCGGCGCTGCCATATTTCACCCGCGGGTCGAGCGTGGCGTAGAGCAGGTCGGCGAGCACATTGGCCAGCACGACGAGCAGGCCGAAGACGAACACGGCTCCCTCCACGACCGGAATGTCGCGGGAGTTGATCGCCGACAACAGCTCGTGGCCGATGCCGGGCAGGCCGAAGATCTGCTCGATGATCACCGTCACCCCCAACAGCGTCCCCAGGTTGAGAGCCACCGCGGTGATCAGGCCGAACACGGAGTTGCGCAGCGCGTGGTGCAGGATGATCCGCCACGGCCCGACGCCCTTGGCGCGGGCGGTGGTGACGTAGTCCTGGCTGCGCAGCTGCTGCACGAGGTCGGCGCGCAGCAGCCGGGTGTAGAAGCACAGCAGCGACACCGCGATCGACACCGCCGGCAGCGTCAGCGTCTTGATGTTGCCGCCCAGGCTCTTGCCCGGCGGCACCCAGCCCAGCGCCGGCAGCCAGTTGAGCTTGACGGCGAAGAAGTAGACGAGCACCAGCGCCAGGATGTAGTTGGCGATCGACAGCCCCGCCATGCTGAGGACCATGCTCACGCGATCGAAGATCCCGTACGGGCGCCGGGCGGCGAGCAGCGCGATCGGCACCGCGAGGCCGAGCGAGATGATGAACGCGAAGGCGATCAGCTCGAAGGTGATCGGCAGGTCCGAGCCGAGGATCGAGGTGACGCTCTGGCCGGACGCCAGCGAGTGGCCGAGGCTGCCGGTGACCAGACCGTGCAGCCAGTCGCCGTAGCGGGTCAGCAACGGCTTGTCGAGGCCGAGCTTGGCCGACAGCTGGTGGACCTCCACCTTGGTGGCGTTGATGCCGAGCAGCTGCTGGGCCGCGTTGCCGGGCAGGTGGTTGATGACCACGAAGGTGAGGAAGGTCACCCCCCACAGCACCGGGATCGCCACCAGGATGCGGCGCCCCAAAAAGCGCAGCATCGGGGACGCGGCCAGACGGGCGAGCGTCCCGGCGCGCTCGCCCGTCCGCGGAGCGGGAAGGGGGGCCGACGCGGCGCTGCTCATCGGCCCGTCTCTTCGCTCGCCCGGCGGCTCACGACTTGGACACCTCCTCCCACAGGACCTCCGGGTTGACGGCGACCGACGGGATGGGGGTGGTCAGGCCCGGTCCCTGCACGCCGTGGGTGGCGATGTTGTAGTTCGAGATCGGGAACAGGAACGGGCCGTAGGCGTTCTGGGCGATGTACTGAGCGGCCTGGTCGTACAGCTTCTTGCGGGCCGCCGGATTGACCTCCCCCGATGCTCCGAGGATCAGCTTGTCGAGCTTGGGATCGTGCACGCCGCTGAACGGCGAGTTGGACACGAAGCGGAAGGCCAGTCCGACACCACCCGCCGGATCCCATGCGCCGGCGGTCTGGAACGCGATCTGCCACTTGCCCTGGAACTGCTGGATCAGGCTGGCCAGCGAGTAGAAGTGGATCGAGGCGTTGATCCCCGCCTGCTTCCACATCTGCTGCATCGCGACCATCATGTCGTGGGTGGCCGGCTGGGTGATGGTGAAGAAGTTGATGTTCAGCCCGCCCAGCTGCTTGACCAGCGCCTTGGCCTTGGCCAGGTTGTAGGTCGGATAGCCCGGGACCGTCGGGTTGTAGAACAGCCCGCCGGGTGCCGTGAAGCCCTGCACCACCTTGTACTGGTTGTTGAACAGCTTCTGGTCCAGCAGCTGCGTGTTGGTGGCGTAGTAGATCGCCAGCCGCGCCCGCTTGTCGTTGAACGGCGGGATCTTGGTGTTGAGCTGGATGTCGTACGGTGATGTCGACGGCTCGGCGACGACGCTGAACTTCGACTTGAAGGAGTTCACGAGCTGCAGCGTGCTCATGCCCTCGTAGGCGTCGCCCTGCCCGGACTGCATCGCCTCCAGCGCGGTCTCGTCACCCGAGGTGGTCTTGAACGTCAGCCCGTCGAGATATGGCCGCCCGCTCTTCCAGTAGGTCGGGTTCTTCTTGAGGACCAGGGTGTTGGACAACGTGTCCGACACCACGGTGAACGGCCCGGCGCCCACCGGCTTGAGCTTGAAGTTCTTCTCGCCGAGCTTCTTCAGCGCCGTCGGGGACGCGATCCAGGAGAAGTTGGAGTCCTGCAACTGGTTGATGAACGCGCCGTCGGGGACCTTGAGGTCAAGCTTGACGGTGTCGGGGCTCGGCGCGGAGATCCCCGCGACCTCGATGATCGGCTTGCAGGTACAGGGCGAGGCGAGGTCGCGCTTCCAGTTGAAGACCACCGCGGCGGCGTTGAACGGTGTCCCGTCCGAGAACTTCACGCCGGAACGCAGCTTGATCGTCGCCGTCTTGCCGCCGTTGGAGAACGTGTAGCCGGTGGCGAGGTCCGGAGTCAGGTGCCCGTTGCCCTGCAGCTCCCAGAGCTGGCCGAAGACCGCGTTCATCTGGCTCTGATCGGCGGCGCCGTTGGTGTTGGTCGCGGGATCCAGGCCGGTCGGCCAGTCGCCGGCGAAACCCGAGCTCTCGAGCACGGTCAGCGACCCGCCCGGCTTCGCCGGCCCCGATGATGCGCTCGAGCTGCTGCTGGCGCTCGTCGACGCGCTCGCCCCGCCCGAACCGCCGGAGCTGCTGGACTTGCTCGAGCCGCCGCAGGCGGCGACACTGAGAATCACGCAGACGCATGCGGCCGCCACCGACCAGCGCCGGCGGCCCCTGCCGGGCGGACGCGCGGCCGACGAGGGGCCTCGAGGGCCCTCTCGCACCGACGCAAGTCTGTCTGGGTGGTCTGCGGCCATCTCTCCTCCTCTGGTGGCTCGAGGACGCCGCCTGCGGACGTGGGCCTTCCCCCCTGGGCCAAGCCCGTGCCGACGCTCTCACCTTTTTAGTGAGATCGTGCTTGCACCTGGCAGCATGATTCCACCTGCACTCAACGCTCAATCCGCAGTTGCCACACAACGAACCGATACTTGACCATCTGCGCACGGATGTGCTCTGAATTACAACGATCGCGCGCCGAATAGGCACTCGGCGCGACGTGCGAGCCAGTGTCAGACCGGAGAGAGTCAGGTGCGGTTGGTCAGGGCGCTGACCAATCTGTGCAGTGACTCGATTCCGGCCACGAGATCGTCCTCGGCGGTGTCCTCGGCGCGAGCGTGGCTGATGCCGCCGGTCGACGGCACGAACAGCATGACGGCGGGGATGTCCGCCTGGGCGAGGGCTGCCGAATCGTGCAGCGGGCCCGAGACGAGCGGCTCGCCGCTGCCGCCGGCCGCCGCGGCCGCGGCCTGGACCAGGTCGGGGTCGAAGCGCACCGGATCCTGGCCGTAGAGGTCGACAATCGTCGCCGGACACCGCGAGGACGTCGGCCAGCGCGCCGGCCCGCTGCGCGAGCGCCTCGAGCGGCCCGAGCTCGCGGTGGCGCACGTCGAGGGTGAGCTCGCACCGCGCCGCCACCGCGGTGGCGATCATCGGCTCGGACTGGATGCGCCCGACCGTCGCCAGCCCGCCCACGTCCTCGGCGTGCTGACAGATCGCGGCGATGAACGTCGCGGCGGCCCGCACGGGGTCGCGCCGGTCGGCCATGGCGAGCGCGCCCGCGTGACCGGCCGTCCCCGTGAACGCGATCCGGCTGCGGCGCACGCCGAGGCAACCGGCGACGGCGGCGACGGACCGACCCTCGTCGCTCGAGCGCCGGCCCCTGCTCGATGTGCAGCTCGGCGGCGGCCACGACGTGGGCCAGGCGGGGGTTGCGTGTTCCCAGGCCGGCGGCATCGAACCCGTAGCTCGCGACGACGTCCCGGGCGGCGGCACCGTCGCCGGCGGTCAGCCCGTCGAGCTCACCGGCGCTCAGTGCGCCCGTGGCCGCCGAGGATCCCAGCAGCGAGCGGCCGAACCGCGTGCCCTCCTCGTCGGCCCAGTCGACGACGGCGAGGGTCGCGCGCCCGGCGGGGCTCGCGGGCGAGCGCCGCCAGCACGCCGAGACCGGCATGGACGCCGAGGATGCCGTCCAACCATCCCCCACCGGGGACGCAGTCGCTGTGGCTGTGAACGAGCACCGTCTCCTCGCTGGCGCCGCCGAGCACGTACCACGTGTTGGCGAACGCGTCGCGCTCGATCACGACCCCGGGGACGGTGGCGCGGGCGACCCCGTCGAGCCGCTCGCGTTCGGCCACCCACGGGTCGCGCCACGCCTCGCGCTCGCCGCCGCTGCGCTCATCGGTCGCGCGCAGCTGCGCGATCACCGCCGCGGCGTCGATCATCGGGCCGGGTCGCGGATCAGCTCCATCGTGGAGCAGTGCACGCCGCCGCCGTTGTTCTGCAGCTCGTCGTAGGCGACGAGGCCGACCTCGACGCCGGCGGCGCTGATCCGCTCGGCGGTGCGCGGGCTGCCGGCAGCCATGAGCACGCGCCGCGGCGACAACGCCAGCAGGTTGAGTCCCCACTCCTCGCTCGGATCGGCGTGCACGAGCTCGATGCCCATCCGCTCGAGCTCGGACAGAAAGGCGAACGGCAGACCTTCGGTGTGCACGAGCGCGAGATCGGTGTCGAGCATCGCCAGATGCAGGTCGAGGTGGATCGTGTAGCCGGCCAACGGCACGACGATCAAGCGCCAGCCGATCCGCGCCAGGATCTCGCGCAGCTGCTCGGCCCCCTCCTCGTTGCAGCGGATCGAGGTGCCCAGCGCCGCCACGCCGTCGCGCAGCTTGACGAACGACCCGCCCTCCAGCGTCGCCGAGCCGGTCAGGGTGGCCAGGATCGGCAGGCCGGCGCCGGCCATCGTCCGGGTGATGTCGGCCTCCTCGCCGCGCCGCATCCGCACGCCCATGCGCAGGACGATCGCGCCGCCTGGCACGGTGATCACGCGGGTCGCGGACGTACATCGCCTTGGTGAAGGTGTCGCCCATCGGGGCGGCCTCCACGACCTCGACCCCCTCGTCGCGCAGGGCGGCCACCAGCCCCTGGTGCTGAGCGGCCGCTCGCTCGCGGTCCGGCGGCTCGCGCCGGGTCCAGTACCACCCGCCGTCGGGATCGACGAGCGCCTCCAGCTCGGGGTTCCAGGCGTCGCCGCGGATGCGATCCAGCGCCGGGCCGGGGGGGCGAACGAGCGCCATCCGCAGGCGGCCCACCTCGTCGTGGGCGCCCCATGGGCGTCCCCAGACCTGCTCGATCTCGGCGTGAAAGGGCGGCTGCGCCGCCGTCGCCATCCGGGTCTGATGCAGGTCGGGCCGCCATCGGCGACAGCCTACATCCCTTGACGCCCATACAACGATCGTGTACCTCTATGCACCGGTCTCGTTCGGCGACAGGGAGGAACCGGCATGGCAACGCAGGTCGCGGAGGCGCCCAGCGCTGGGCACGATCGAGGAGCGGTCGATCGACTGGGTGCCCGAGGACGAGCGCCACGGCAAGCTCTGGCACCAGGCGCCGCTGTGGTTCCTCGGCAACTTCCAGTACTTCTCGATCCCGATCGGCTTCATCGGCCCAGGCCTCGGACTCAGCCTCGGGTGGACGATCGTCGCCGGCTTCCTCGGGTTGGTGGTGGGGACGCTGTTCATGGCCTTCCACGCCTCCCAGGGCCCCACGCTCGGCCTGCCGCAGATGATCCAGTCGCGCGCGCAGTTCGGCTACCGCGGCGTCGTCGTCCCGCTGTTCGCGACGCTGTTCACCTACCTGGCGTTCAACGTCACCGACCAGGTGCTGATGTCCTCCGGCCTCAACGCCGCCTTCGGCTGGAACGCCGACCTGGTGGCGATCGTCGTCGCCGTCCTGGCGGCGATCATCGCCATCTACGGCCACGACTGGGTGCACCGCGTCTTCCGCGCGATCCTCTGCGTCTCGCTGCCGCTGATGATCATCCTCACCGTCGGCGTCATCTTCGGGCTCGCCCACGGCCACGCGCCCGCGCAGCCCGCTCGGCTTCAAGCTGGCCGCCTTCATGGCGCAGTTCTCGGCGGCCGCCGCCTACAACATCACCTACGCGCCGTACGTGTCTGACTACTCGCGGTACCTGCCGCGCACCACGCCGCGGGGCAAGATCATCACCTCGGTGTTCCTCGGCGCCTCCGGCGCGGCGTTCTGGCTGATCGCGGTCGGCGCGTTCCTGGCCATCCGCCTGGGCGCCACCGACGGGCTGCTCGGGATCAAGACGGCCGGCAACAACATCGTCCATCCGCTCGGCGCGCTGACGGCGTTCTTCCTCGCCGCCGGGCTGGCGGCGACGATGGGCATGAACGCCTACGGCGGGATGCTCTCGATCCTCACCGCGGTCGACTCGATCCGCTCGATCAGGCCGACGCGCGCCGCCCGCGTGATCACGATCGTCGTCCTCACCGTCGTCTGGTACGCGATCGGCAAGGCGGTCACCGGCACCGCGGTCAACACGGTGCTGACCTCGCTGACGCTGATGCTGTACCTGCTCGTGCCGTGGACGGCGACGAACCTCGTCGACTACTTCTTCGTGCGGCGGGGCCACTACGCGATCGGCGACCTGTTCACCCCGCGCGGGATCTACGGGCGGTGGGGTCGCAACGGGCTGATCGCCTACTTCGTGGGGTTCGTCGCCGAGATCCCGTTCATGGTCCTCACCGACATCGGCGGGCACAGCTTCACCGGGCCGATCGCCAAGCAGATCTCCGACGTCGACATCGCGTGGCTGGTCGGCCTGATCGTCTCCGGCGTCGCCTACTGGCTGCTCTCGCGGTCGACGAACGTGCGCGCCGAGCTCGACACGGCCGCCCACGAGACCACCGGCGCCGTGAAGGTGATCACCTGACGTGACCCCTCCCCCACAGGCAGCCCGGCGACCCAGCCGCCCGCCCGTCCCCAGATCCGCTTCGGCGCGCGGCTCCGTCACGCCCGCGAGGCCAACCGGATGTCGCTCGGCGACCTCGCCCAGCGCAGCGGCGTGACGGCCAGCTTTCTGTCGCGCGTCGAGCGCGACGAGACGAGCCCCTCGGTGGCAAACCTACTGGCCATCTGCGACGCCCTCGGCCTGCCGATCGCCGAGCTGTTCGCGATCCCGCGAACGACGCTCGTCCGCCGGGCCGACCGCGCGCACCTCGACCAGCTGCCGAGCGCCGCCGATGTCGTCGACACCCTGCTGACGCCCGCGTGGGAACGCCATGTCACCGTCCTGGAGACCGTGGCGGCCCCGCAGGGCTCGGGCGGCGACGCCGCTGTACACGATGCCCAGCCAGACCGAGGTCTGCTTCGTCGTGGCGGGCACCGTCGAGGTGTGCGTCGAAGACGAGCGGCTGGTGCTGGACGAGGGCGACGCGCTGACGTTCGGGGCGGCCGCACCGCACACGTGGCGCAACGCCGACCCCGCGCGCGGCGCGCGGATCCTGTGGATCCTCGCCCCCGGCCTGCCCGACCCCCAGGGCGAGGCCGTCCCACCGGCGCTGCGGGCGGTGGGGTCGGCGCGCGACACGCCATGAGGGTCATCGTCGTCGGCGCTGGCGCCATCGGCCTGTGCGCCGCCGAGGCGCTGAGCGCCCGCGGCGCGGACGTCGTCGTGCTCGAGCGCGATCGCTGCGGCGGCGCGGCGTCGGCGGGCAACGCCGGCTGGGTCACCCCCTCGCTGTCGCTCCCCCTGGCCGCCCCCGGCGTGGTCGCGGCGGCCGCGCGCTGGGCGGTGCAGCCCTCAAGCCCGCTGTGGATCACGCCCACCCTGGAGCCGGAGATGCTGCGCTGGGTGGCGAGCTTCATCGCCAGCTGCCGCCGGCCGGTCTACCGCCGCGGCGTGCGGGCGCTGCAGGCGCTGGCCGGCGCCGCCGGGCCGGCCTTCGACCGCCTCGCGCAGCGCGGGGCGGTGTTCGAGCGCCACGACGACGAGCTCCTGTACCCGGCGTTCACGGAGTCAGAGCTCGGTCATCTGGACGCGGTGGCCGCCGACCTGCGCGCCGGCGGCGGCTCCGGGTCGCTGCAACCGCTGTCGGCCGGCGAGCTGCGCGCGCTCGAGCCGGCCCTCGGCGAGTCCCTCGTCGGCGGGATGCTCGCCTCCGGTGAGGGCCGCGTGCGCCCGGAGACGTTCACTGGCGCCGTCCACGAACTGCTGACGGGGCGCGGCGTGACCGTGCTCGAGGGCGCACCGGTGAGTGAGCTGACCCGTGACGGCGACGGGTGGCTGGCCCGTACGCCCGCCGGGGAACACCGCGGCGACAGCGTTGTCCTCGCCGGCGGGGTGGCGGCGGCGGATCTACTCAGACAACTGGGCGTCCGGCTGCCGATCGTCGCCGCCAAGGGCTACAGCCGCACGTTCGCGGGTCGCCCCGGCGAGGACGGGGCGCCGCGGCGAGCGCTGTACCTGCAGTCGCCCAAGGTGGCGATCAGCGTGTTCGACGAGGCGGTGCGCATCTCCGGCACGCTCGAGCTGGGGGCGCGCGACCTGACCCTGTCGGCGCGCCGGCTGGCGGCCATCACCCGCGCGGCGCGCCGGGCGCTCCCGAGCTGGGCGCCCCCGGCCGAGAGCCGGGACTGGGCGGGCGCGCGCTCGGTCTCGCCGGACGGCCTGCCCTACGTCGGTGCCGTCCCGGGAGCCCCGGGCGTCCACGTCGCCACCGCCCACGCGATGCTCGGGATCACGCTGGCGCCGCTGACGGGCGAGCTGCTGGCACAGCAGCTGCTCGAGCACCGCACCGGGCCGGAGCTGGCCGCGCTCGATCCGGCGCGGGCCGCGTCGCCGGTCAGGCGATCGACCCGTCGGCCAACGCCCGCTCGATGACGTCCTGCCCCTCGCGGGTCCGCGGCCCGAGTGCTGCGCCCAGCTCGGACTCCCCGATCGCGGCGATCGGTTGCGCGAGCCGGGCAGTCGAGGCGAGAAACGCCTCCTCGGCAGCGAGCAGGTCGTCGAGCGCGAACGTCCCCTCCTGGACATCCATGCCCTCGAGAATGACCCGGCGGGTGATCGAGGCCAGGACGCCGGTGGCCAGCTCCGGAGTCCGAAGGCGCCCCTCGCTCACCCAGAAGATCGAGCACGTCGGCCCCTCGAGCACCGTCCGGTCGGAGCGCACGAGCAGGGCCTCGTCGTAGCCGGCGGCCGCGGCCCGCCGTGAGGCGAGCATGTTGGCGGCGTAGGACAGGGTCTTGACCCCGTTGAGCAGTACCGTCGGGTCATAGGTGACCGGCAGCAGGCGGACGGGACGCGTCAGCTCGGTCCGATCGCCCGGCGACTCGAGCAGGCACAGCCGCCGGCCGCCGCGGGTGAGGATCACCCGCACGACCGCGTCGCCGGGTGGCGCCTGCGCGAGCAGGATGTCGATGTCGCCCTCGAGCTGCGCGCGCGGGCACGGCAGCATCAACGCCGCACAGGAGCGCTCCAGGCGGTCGAGATGGGCCGCGCGGGCGAACGGGCGCCCGTCGCGCACCGGGAAGGCGTCGAATGTCCCATCGCCGCGGATCACCGCCTCGTCGGTGACCGGGATGGTGGCCTCGTCGGCGCGCATCAGGCATCCGTCCAGCGTCACCGGCGAGTCGTCACGCGCGCTCACGCCCGGTCGCCCAGCTCGTGCTCGGGAACGGTGAGGTGTGACCAGTGGCGGTCCTTGCGCGGCGCCAGGAACCCGACGTAGTAGACGACACCGCCGACGAAGATGGCGGCGACGATCAACAGGTCCGATCCCTTCTGCTGGCTGATCGCGATCCCCACCCCGACGAGTGCGATCACCGGCGAGGCCGGCCACAGCGGCATCCGGAACGGCCGCTCGAGGTCGCGCTGGGTGAAGCGGCTGACGAGCGCGGAGATGGCGATCAGGGCGTAGAGCACGATGATCAGCACCGAGGTGAAGGTGACGACGCTGAGCAGGCTGGACTGGATGCAGAGGATGGCGCCGCACACGCCGACGAGCATCGTGGCCACCCACGGCATGCGGAAGCGGGGATGGACCCACTCCAGCGCGCGGGAGATCGGCATCGGCCAGGCGCGGTCGCGGCCGCTGGCCCACACGACGCGGGAGAACTGCAGCGTGATCGCCAGCGACGCGTTGAAGATCGCCAGGATCGCGCCCCAAGTGACGATCGTGACGGCCGTGTGGCCGAACGAGGAGCGCACCACGTCGGTCAGCGGCGTCGCGGAATGCAGGAAACCGGGGAGGTCGGAGGCGCCGAGGCTGACGCCGATGAACGGGATCACCTCGAACAGGATCCCGATGACCGCGGCCAGCACGACCGCGCGCCCCACGCCCGACGCCGATCCCTCGGTCTCCTCGGAGAAGTTGATCGCGATGTCATAGCCGTTGACCGAGAACAGCGCCACCGCCAGGGCGGCGAGGATCGCACTCGTCGACACCGGTCCCAGCCCGCTGGCGCCGGCCGCCATGTGCGGGTGCGTGAACGTGCTCACCGACTGATGCACGTGCAGGAAGCCGGCGAGCGCGAGCATCACGACGACGGCCATCTCGATCGCCAGAAAGAACGCCGATCATCACGGCATTGACCTTGACGTCGAGGCAGCGCGATCAGCGCGACGAGGATCATCATCCCGGCCGCGATCCAGTTGGTCGACAGGCTCGGGGCCAGCGAGTTGATGTACGTACCCACGCCGAAGGCGACGCTCGCCGGCAGGAAGATCGCCTGGCCGATGTAGTCCAGCAGCGCCAGGAACCCGACCGGCCGACCGAGGACGCGGGTGACGATCGAGTACAGGCCGCCGGCGACCGGGAACATCGATCCCAGCTCGCCCATGCACAGCGCGACGTTGAGCGCGATGAAGCCACCGATCAGGTATGCCCACACCGAGCCGGTGCCGGCGGTGGCGATGACCGCGGTGCCGACGACGAGCAGCGAGGCGGTCGGCGTGATGTCCGACAGCGTGAGCGCCAGGTTGCCGAGCAGGTTGAGGCCGCGCTGGAGCGGGGCTGGTAGCCCATGTCCTCCAGCAGCAGTCTCGCTCTCGACGTCCTCGCCGGGCTCGTGTGGGGGAACGGTCTGGCTCATCGCGAGGCTCCCTGGCTCGGCGAACACCGACAGCGGCAGCGTGAGGCCGACGTTCCACATCCCGGCGTCGACGACCTCGAGGATCTTGAGGTCACCCGCCAGGCTGCAGAGCATGTAGGCGTCCTCGCGGGTGAGGCCGTGCTCGGCGACCACCCACTCGATCATCGCCGAGACGGCCTTGCGAGTCCCCTCCATGAGATCGGGGGCGATGCCCATCGCGCCGTGGTGACCCTTGCCGTCGACCGCCGGCGTCAGCGGCCCAGCGGTGCGGAAGTACGGACCCGGGATCGTCCGTTGCTCGACGGTGAAGCGCAGCGATGGCGCGCATGTCGCATTCGAGCGCGGCCACGCACACCTCGCCGTCGCCCTGCATGGCGTGCGGGTCGCCGCAGGAGAACAGCGCGCCCTCGCACCAGACCGGCAGCCACAGCGTTGTGCCGACCGTCAGATGACGGGTGTCGACGTTGCCGCCACCCTTGTGCGGCGGGAACGCCGAGGCCGTCGCCGGATCGTCGGGGTGCGTTCCCATCGTGCCGAGGAACGGCGAGAACGGGATGCGGACCGCCGGGCCCAGCTGGACGTGCGTTCCCTCGCGCAGATCGAAGCTCCGCAGATAGGGATCGGGGAACTGGTCGGGCAGGGTGCCGAGCTCGGGCAGGATCGCGCACCAGCCCCAGTCACCGGGCCGCAGCTCGAGGATTTCGACGCGCAGCGTGTCGCCGGGCCGCGCCCCCTCGACGTACAGCGGACCGAGCAGGTTGTAGAGCGTGTCGAAGTCGAAGCTGCGTGTCGCCGAACGCGTCCCCCTCGTGGACCTGGCCGTGGCCGGCCATCAGCAGGTCGTAGTGCACGGTGTCGCCCGAGGCGACGCGTGAGTGTCGGCTCCAGCGTGTTGTCCCATTGGTGGTGCAGGCGCTCGGGGTCGATGCGGTGCTCCATTGCGGTCAGCCCTCCGTGTCGTCGTTCATGGGTCAGCCGCCCGGCCCGCCGGCTCCGATGCTCCAGACGTCCGACCACATCGTCGCCCGCGACGACGAGCGCCCGCCGATGCAGGTTGGCCGTCGTGCAGGCGTGGTTGGGGACGATGCGGACGCGGTCTCCCACCCGGAGGCCGCTCGGCTGCGGGGCGCTGACGATGGCGTGCTGCTCGTACAGGCGCTCGACGGGAGCTCGGGGTGGCCGAGGACGAGCCCGAACCCCGGCGCGCGCGGGGTCAGGCGCTCGGCACTCAGCGCCTTGGAGCCGGCGTCGAGAATCACGCGCCGCGGGTCCGGACGGCCGATGACCGTGGCGAGAACGCTGAGGGCACAATCGGACGGCCCGACGAGGCCGAGCGCGACCTGAGTGGCGTCGTAGAAGACGTAGTTGCCCGGCCGCATCTCGGTGATCGATGGAGCGGTCCCGGCGCGGAGGCGGTGCGCGGTCGGGGTGGTGCCGGCGCTGCGCACCGGGCAGTCGATGCCGGCTTTCCGCAGAGCCTCGGCGCTCGCCTCCAGCGCACGGCGTTCGTCCTCGGCGGCGCGATCGAGTTCGGCGTCGTCGGCCGCCGCATACGCGTGGCCGCCGAACGTCATCAACCCCTCGAAGGGGCACTCGGGCCCGCGGGGCGCGCCGGCGACCGCCGTCGCCGTCGCCTCGCCGGGCGCGGTTCCCAGGCGGCCGGTGCCGCAGTCGACCTCCCACAGATAGCCGACGACCACGCCGGCAGCCCGGCACGCCGCGATCAGCCCCGCCAGCACCCCGACGTTGTCGAGCACGACGCGCAGACAAGCCCGCCGCGGCCAGACCGGTGAGACGAGCGAGCCTCCAGTCCCCCACCGGGGGATAGGCGAGCAGGATGTCGCCGAAGCCTTCGGCGGCGAAGTACTCGGCCTCGGCGAGGGTGGCCACCGTGATGCCGGCGGCGCCGTGCTCGCGCTGCAGGGCGGCGATCTGCGCGCACTTGTGGGTCTTGGCGTGCGGCCACAGGGCGACCCCTGCCGTGCGGGCGCGCTCGGCCATCGCCGCGACGTTCGCGATCAGCAGATCGCGGTCGAGGACGAGGGCCGGCGTGGCCTCGGTACGCAGAGCGCCCGCGGGGCTCGGCTCCCCTACCGTCGCTGCACCGAGCGCGTCGCCGGACCGCATCTCCGGCAAAGTACCATTTCACATTGCATGCTGGAGTCAGCCTCGCTCCCGTACGTATCAGCCGCCGACGTAGCCCGGCTGCTCCCCTACGGCGACGCCGTCGACGAGCTGCGCACGGCGTTCGCCGAGACGCGCGCCGACACGCCCGAGCGGGTCCGGATCGAAGTCCCCCGGGGAGAGCTGCTGCTGATGCCGGCGTTCGGGCGCGAGGGACTCGGGGTCAAGCTCGTCACCCTTCACGCGCACGATCCGCAGCCGCCCCGCCCGCGGGTGCAGGGCGTCTACGTCCTGTTCTCCGCCGACGGGCTGGCGCCGGAGTTGATCGTCGACGGGGCGGAGCTGACCGAACGGCGCACCGCGGCGGTGTCGGCCCTGGCGACGCAGTGCCTGGCCCGCGAGGACGCCTCGCGGCTCGTCGTGTTCGGCGCCGGTCGCCAGGCGCGGGCGCACGTCGACGCGATCGCCGCCGTCCGCCCGGTCCGGTCCGTCGGCATCGTCGGGCGCAGCCCCGAGGCCGCCCGGCGGCTCGCCGACGTGATCGGCGAGCGCGGGCTACCGGCGCAGGTCATCTCCGCCGATGCGATCGGCGACGCCGACATCATCTGCACGTGCACGCCGAGCGTGGTGCCGCTGTTCGAGGACGGGTGGCCGGCGCGCGGCGTGCACATCAACGCGATCGGCGCCTACCGCGAGGACATGCGCGAGCTGCCGGCGGCGACGCTGGCGCGGGCGCTGCTGACCGTCGAGGATCGCGGCGCCGCACTGGTCGAGGCCGGCGACATCATCCAGGCGATCGCCGAGCGGGCGATCGGACCCGACCACATCGCCGGCGACCTCGCCGAGTTGGCGCGCGGCGACGTCGCCCGGTCAAGCCCGCAGCAGGTCACCCTGTTCAAGAGTGTCGGAATCGCCGACGAGGACCTCGTCCTCGTGCGGATGATCGCCCGGCGCCTGGCGGAGCAGGGCCGCTAATGCGCGAGCTCGGCCGGTAGCCGTCCCGCCCACAGCTCGCGCGTGTGATCGAGATGGGCGCGCATCAGGTCCTGGGCGAGCTCGGCGTCGCGGCGGCAGAGCGCTTCGAGGATCGGGCGATGCTCGAGCGCCGAGGCCATCAGCTGACCGGACTCGGCGAGGACCTTGATGCCGGCCAGCCGGGTCTGATTGCGCAGCTGCCCGACGAGACGGACAAGCCGCGTGTTGCCGCCGAGGATCAGGAGGCTGAGATGGAAGTCGCGGTCGGCGAACAGGAACTCGGCGGCGTCGCTGACCTCCGCCGTCGCCTCGATGCGGTCCACCTTCGCAAACAGGGCGGCCAGCTCCTCGTCGCCGGCGCGCGCCACGACCTTCGCCATCGCCGGCACCTCGAGCATCTGCCGCAGCTCGGAGATCTCATCAAGCGCGTCCTCGTCGACGACGACGACCCGGAAGCCGCGGTTGCGGACCGGCTCCACCAGCCCGTCGTTGGCCAGGTCGAGCATCGCCTCGCGCACCGGCGTCGCCGACACCCCGAGCCGTTCGGCGAGCGTGGGCGCCGAGTAGATCTCTCCCGGCTCGAGCTCGCCGGCCACGATGCTCGCTCTCAGCATCTCCACCGCCTGGCCGCGCAGGTTCGCCGTCGTGAGCGGCCTCATACCGCACACGGTAGCTCCAGCGTCTGCTGGTCGCGCTCGACCGCGCCGTTGGTGGGAGCGCAGCCTCTGGTGGGGGCGGCGCCCTCACCGAGCCCCGGCGTCGGTGAGTGGCCGATCCTGGCCAATTATTGTCCAGGATCCGCCACGTCCCCGGGCAGGTCACCTACATCGAGTCGAGCTCGGCCAGGCTGCGTCCGCGCGTCTCCGGGCCGATCACGAAGGCGGCGATGTACAGCAGCCACAGCACGGCGAACCACTTGGCGATCGCGGCCAGCCCGACCGAGCCGATCAGCGTGCCGGTGAGCACTGGACCGGCGATCGAGGGGATCCGCCCGAAGGCGACGCCGAGGCCGAAGCCGGTGCCGCGCACGCGCGTCGGAAACAGCTCGGCGACGTAGGTCTGGCCGATCGACCACGTCCAGCCGAGCAGCCCGATGCCGAACAGCTGGGCGATCGCGAACACGAGCAGGGTGTGGGTGGAGAAGGCCACGATGCTCGAGAGCGCGAGCACGATCGCGCCGGCGATTGCCGCGGGGCGCCGGCCGAAGCGCTCGGCCGCCACCGCGCCCGCGAACGGCCATACCGTCATCGCGCCGTAGAAGGCCATCGTCAGCGCGAGCGACTGGCGAAAGGTCAGATTGAACGTGCCGAGCATGTACTTCTGCAGGAACACGAGGAAGCCCCAGTAGCCGACCGCGTTGGCGATGAATATCAGCGTGGCGATCCCCAGCCGCCGGCGCAGCGCCGGGGTGGCGAAGATCTCCCGCCCCTGGCGGCGGGCGGCGCCGGTCCCCTCGCGCTGCTCATGCTGCGCGCGGGCCGCCTGGTAGGGCAACGACTCACGCAGCGCGCGACGCAGGACGTAGACGAGCAGAGCGGGGAGCAGCGCCAACACGAACGTCAGCCGCCAGCCGGCCCCGGGGGCCACCAGCAGCGCGACGGCGAGCGCGATCAGCGCCCCCACCGCGTACATCGAGAAGATCACGCCGCCGGCGCCGATCGCCCGGCGCTTGGCCGGCCACGCCTCGACGGTGTAGGGCACGCCGACCGCCAGCTCGCCCGCGCCGCCGAGCCCGGTGAGGAAGCGCAGCCCCGCGAACAGACCGGCGCCCCCGGCGAGCCCGGAGACGGCGGTGGTCACCCGTAGAGCGCGATCGAGGCGCCCAGCGTGTCCTTGCGCCCGAAGCGGTCGGCCGCCCAGCCAAAGGCGAACGTGCCCAGCGTGTAGCCGGCGAGCATCACCGAGCCGATCACGCCCGCGGCGGTGGTGGAGAGGCTGAAGCTGACCACGATCAGCGGCAGCACGAACGAGTAGATGTTCACCACGTAGGCGTCGAACAGGAAGCCCAGGCCGGACGAAAAGGCGATCAGGCGAGCCTGCCTGGCGTCGGTCGCCGGGGCGGCCGGCCGCGCGGCGGGCGCCTCGGGGCGGGGGCGGTCGAGAACCTGAGCGGAGGTCAGATCGGTCATAGGTCTCCCCGGTTCAGAGCGAGAGCAGGATCGATCCGTCCTGCTCGGTGGCGGTCAGGGTTCGCAGCCGCCGCTCGGGGGCAAACAGCGTGCAGCCGGTGCGGACGTCGTACTCGTAGCCGTGCCACGGGCAGCGCAGGACGGCGACAGAGTCGTCGGGCCGGTAGTCGCCGACGCCGCCGCAGCCGGCGCTGCCGTGGCCGAGGCGCCCCGCCGACAGCGGCGCGCCCTGGTGCAGGCAGCGGTTGACGAGCGCGTGCAGCGATCCGTCGTCCAGACGGATCACGACGACGGCGAGCCGTCCCAGCCGGGTAGCCAGCATCTCCCCGGGTCGCAGCTCGTCGCTGGCGCACACGCGGGTCGCCGCGGGACTGTCGGCGGTGGCGGTCACGCCGGCAGCCGGTAGGTGGCCCGCGCGTTGTCGGCCAGGATCCTGCGCGTCAGGGTCTTGTCCAAGCCGGCGGGGAGCGCCCGTAACGGCGAGTCAAAGTCCCAGTGCGGATAGTCACTGGAGAAGAGGATCAGCTCGTCTGACTCCATCTGCTCGATCAGGCCGTTGAACTGCCGGGCGGTCATCTCCTCGATCGGCTGGGTGGCGAAGCGGACGTGCTCGCGGATCACGTCCGACGGCTTGCGCCGCAGCCACGGCACCTCGGAGCGCAGCTCGCGCCACTGCTGATCGGAGCGCCACATGATGTGCGGCACCCACGAGAAGCCGCCCTCGATCATCGCCACCTTGAGGGCGGGGTGGCGCTCGAAGACCCCGTTGAAGACGAGGCTGACCGTCTGGGACATGAACACCTGCGAGACGAGCGTGTGCCACTCGGCGAACAGGCGGTGGTGGCCGAGCGCCGTCGGCGAGTTCTCGGAGTGGTGGATGCCGACGACGAGGCCGTGGCGTTCCGCCGCCGCGAACAGCGGCTCGTAGAACGGATCGCCGAACGGCCGGTCGCCGACGTAGAGCATCACCTGCACGATCCGGGGATGGCCGGCCATCCGCTCGATCTCGCGAGCGGCGCCCGCGGGGTCGTGGGCGTTGACGTGCACGGAGCCGGCGAGCCGCGCTCGTCGCGCTCCAGCCATGTCTCCACCTGCCAGTCGTTGTAGGCCGACATCAGCGCCGGTCTTGAACTCCGGCCAGCCGGCGCCGAGCGCCGACGCGTTCAGCCAGCCGGTGAGCATCGGCGACATCGATGTCGTACAGGTCGAGCAGCTGCTCGCGCACGAGGCCCAGGTCCGAGCCGCCGGGCCGCCCGTCGGACAGCTTGGCGTCGGCGCGGTCCAGCCCGCCGGCGGTCGGCTGGGCATAGGGCAGCAGCCGCTCGGGCTGCCAGCCGTACTCGGTGATGTATCGCCGCCATTGCGGCTCGAGGTAGGGCACGAGCTCCTCGAGCGCCGCGCGCTCGTGCACGTCGACGTCGACGATCTGGGTGCGGCTGGCGCCGGGAGTGGAGGTTCGTTCGGAGGTTGCGGTCATGGTCCTTGGCCTATTACCACGAAGACCATCGTTTTAGTCATCGTTGTGGGAATCGGCCCCGCGGGGCGCACCGCCGAGCTGGGCGACGGCGCCCCGCTGGCCTATTACCGGGTCGTTTCGGCCGCGTGCAGATCGCCGACGACGACCGCGTCTGATCGGCCTGGATCGGACTATCCGATGCAGCGCGCCGCGGATCGCCATTGCTGAGCGGTGCGGCGCCGACCACACTCTGGTCGTCCCCCGAGCACAAAGGCACCGAGCATGATCCGCACCGGCGACGAGTACCGAGCTTCGATACGTGACGGACGAGAGGTCTACATCGACGGCGAGCGCGTCGACGACGTCACCACCCATCCGGCGTTCAAGCCGATCGTCGACGTCCGCGCGCGGATCTACGACATGGCGCACGAGCCCGGCAGCCAGGACGTCATGAGCTATGTCGACGACGACGACCGGCGAGCGCAACGCCGTCGGGCTCAAGCCCCCGGTCACCCAGCAGGACTGGCATGACAAGCGCGCCGCCGTCGATGCCGCCCTGGACGACATCGGCGGCGTGGTGATCCGCGTCGGCGACGAGACGATCGGCGAGATGTGGTCGCTGGCCGACGGCGAGGACGTGCTCAACGAGGTCGACCCCCGGTTCGCGGCGAACATCCGCCGCCACGTGCAGCAGGCCATCGTCACCGACCCGTTCCACGTCTCGGCCAACACCGATCCCAAGGGCGACCGCTCCAAGCGCCCGCAGGACCAGGACCCCGACATGCTGCTGCACGTCGTGCGCGAGACCGACAACGGCATCGTCGTGCGCGGAGCCAAGTACGAGACGGCCGCCGCCTATGCCAACCAGGCGTTCACCAAGCCGACGATCGCCAACTGGGGCGACGACGAGCTGTCGGACTACGCCGTCGGCTTCATCGTCGACATGGGCGCGCCCGGCATGAAGCACATCTGCCGCACCGGCTTCACCGGCCGCGCGCCCCGCGAGGACTACCCCCTGTCCAACCGCTTCGACGAGGTCGACACGCTCGTCGTCTTCGACGACGTCGAGATCCCGTGGGAGGACGTGCTGTTCTACCGCCACACCCGCGCCGCCACCTTCATCCGCGCGACCCTGCACCGCTACTCGGCCTTCCCGTTCGTCCAGCGCGTCGAACGGCTGGCCGACATGATGATCGGCACGGCGCTGTTCAACGTCCGCCAGACCGGACTGGAGCGCCAGCAGCCGGTGCAGGAGAAGCTCGCCGACCCTCGCCTGCTACCGGGAGGGGATCAACGCCCACCTGACGGCGGCGATCGCGCTGGCCGAGCCGAGCCCCGGCGGGCTGCTGATGCCCAACCAGTCGCTGCTCTACGCCGGGCGCGTACACGCGCTGACGCAACCTGCCGCAGATGATGCACATCGCCCGCGAGCTGTGCGGCGGCCAGATCTGCCTGACGCCCGACGCGGCGACGTTCGCACATCCCGAGGCCGGCCGCTGGCTGGAGAAGTACTACTCGATCAACGACGACTGGATCGCCGAGGACCGGCGCAAGCTGCTGGCCTTCGGGCGCGACCTGCTCAACTCCGACTACGCCGGGCACCGGCTGACCTTCGAGCTGTTCGCCCAGTCGCCGCCGTTCGCCCAGCTGGCCGCGGTCTATCGCAACTTCGACTGGGAGGGCCCGCTCGACGTCGTGCGGTACTCCGCCGGGCTCTCCGAGCGCGTCACCGGCCGCCGGCCCGAGGCGGTCGGAGCGTGACTCGATCACAGCGGATCCGTCCCTTCAACACGCGCGACACCTATCCCGAGCAGGAGCTCGACAACGACCTCTGCCAGGCCGTCGTCGCCGGCGACACCGTCTACCTGCGCGGGCAGATCGGACAGAACCTCGCTACCTCGGAGTCGGTCGGCATCGGCGACGTCGAGGCGCAGGCCGAGCAGGCGATGGCGAACATCGCGCAGCTGCTCGGCGAGGCCGGCAGCGGACTGGCGGACATCGTCAAGATCGTCGTCTACCTCGTCGACGCCCGTTACCGCGAGCCCGTGTACCGGGTGATCGGCCGCTGGCTGAAGGGCGTGCACCCGGTGTCGACGGGCGTCGTCGTCAGCGCGCTCGCCCGTCCTGAGTGGCTGGTCGAGATCGACGCCACCGCCGTCATCTCCGGCGAGGCGGCGTGACCTTCTCGCTGCTGGGCCGCTGTGATCGGACCGGTCGGCTCGGGATGGTGATCTCGTCCTCGAGCCCGGCTGTCGCCGCGCGCTGCGCCCACGCCAAACCGGGGGTCGGTGTCGCCGCCAGCCAGAATGTCACTGACCCGCGCCTGGGCCCGGCGCTGCTCGACGCGCTCACGCGCCACGGGGGCGATGCGCGGGCCGCGGTCGACGAGGTCGTCGCCGGCCACGAGCACGCCGAGCATCGCCAGCTCGTCCTGCTCGGCGTGACCGGCGAGGCGGCCGCCCGCACCGGCGCCGCCGCCCTCGGCGTCAACGGAGCGCGGATCGGGCCGGGATGCGCCGCCGCCGGCAACCTGCTGGCCGGAGACGATGTGCTCGACGCCATGATTGAGGTGTTCGGCTCTTCGGCGGGCGAGGATCTCGGCGACCGGCTGATGGCGGGTCTGCGGGCGGCGATCGACGCCGGCGGTGAGGCCGGACCGGTCCACTCGGCCGGGCTGCTGATGACCGGCGACGTTGAGTGGCCGATCGCGGACCTGCGCGTCGACTGGCACGACGATCCGGTCTTTGAGCTTGAGAGGGCCTGGGAGGTGTACCGGCCCCAGCTGCAGGAGTACGTGACCCGCGCGCTGGACCCCACGGCCGCTCCCGGGTATGGCGTTCCCGGCGAATGACCCCGGCGATGGCAGACTCCCTGCGATGCGCTTCACGATGCGACAGCTCGAGTATTTCGTCGCGACCTGCGACGCGGGGAGCGTCACCGAGGCCGCGATGCGCATCCCGGTCGCCCAGTCCTCGGTGTCGGCGGCGATCGCCCAACTGGAGGCGGCACTCGACGTGCAGCTGTTCATCCGCCATCACGCCCAGGGCGTCTCGCCGACCACCGCCGGCCGCGAGTTCCTCACGCGGGCTCGCGACCTGCTGCGTCAGGCCTCGGAACTCGAGCGCTTCGCCTCGGAGCTGACCCACGGCATCAGCGGCCCGCTCGAGCTCGGCTGCCTGGTGCCGATCGCCCCCGTGGTGGCGCCGGCGCTGTGCCGGTCGTTCTTGGAGGCCCATCCCGCCGTGTCGTTGCAGCTCACCGAGGCCGGTCAGAGCGACCTGCTCGGGCGCCTGCGTGACGGGAGCCTGAGCGTGGCCCTCACCTACGACCTCGAGCTCGCCGACGACATCGCGTTCGAGGCTCTGGCCGAGCTGCCGCCCCACGCCGTGTTCGCCGCCGACCATCCGGCGGCCGGCCGCGACACCGTCGAGATGCGCGAGCTCGCCGCCGAGACCCTCGTCCTGCTCGATCTGCCTCACAGCCGTGAGTACTTCCGCTCGCTGTTCGTCGCCGCGGGCGTCGACCCCACGATCGGGCACCGCTCCGCCCAGCCCGAAGCGATTCGCACGTTCGTCGCCAACGGGTACGGCTACACGATCATCAACGCCCTGCCGCGGATCGACCAGGCACTCGACGGCCGGCGGCTGGTCACCGTGCCGATCGCCGGCACACCGCGCGCGATGGTGCTGGGGCTGGCGCGGCTGGCCTCCGCGCGCCAGACGCGGGTCGTCTCGGGCTTCGCCGAGCACTGCCGCCGGGAGATCGCCGCCGCGCTCGTGCCCGGCGTCGGAGCCGGTGACTGACGAGCCCCGCCGGCTGCTCGCCGACCTGGTGGCCTTCGCCACGGTCGCCGGCACCTCGAACGAGGCGCTCGTCGCTTATGCCGCCGAGCGCCTGGAGCGCGCCGGGGCGACGGTGACGACGTCGCCGGCGGCCCGGCCTCACGGGCACAACCTCCACGCCGTGCTCGGACCGGCCGACATCCCGGGCGTGATCCTGTCGGGTCACACCGACGTCGTCGCCGTCGAGGGCCAGGCGTGGAGCCGCGACCCGTTCGTCCTGCATGCCGAGGCCGGGCGCCTCTACGGGCGGGGCACCGCCGACATGAAGGGCTTCATCGCCGCGGTGCTGGCGGTGGCCGCCGGAGTGCGGCCCGGCGAGCTGCGCCGCCCGCTGCACGTGGTTCTTTCCTGTGACGAGGAACTCGGCTGCGTCGGCATCCGCCCGCTCCTGACCGAGCTGACCCGGACGATCCCGCCGCCGCAGGTGTGCGTCGTCGGCGAGCCCACCCGGCTGCGCGTCGCCGATCGCCACAAGGGCAAGCTCGCCCTGCGGATATCGGTGACCGGCCGTGCCTGTCACTCCAGCCACGCACCACAGGGGGTCAACGCCGTCGAGTACGCGGCCCGGCTGATCGTGGGGTTGGGCGAGGTGGCCGGCTCCGGGCGCGACGAGCGCTTCGCCATCCCCCATGCGACCGTCAGCACGGGCCCCATCCGCGGCGGCGTGTCGCTGAACATCGTGCCCGACGCGTGCGTGTTCGAGGTCGAGATCCGCCTGCTCCCCGGCCAGGATGCCGACGGGGTGCAGGAGCGCGTGACGGCGGCGGCCCAGCGACTGACCGGGGAGATGCGCGACCGCGCGACCGAGGCGGGGATCGCCGTGGAGCGGACCACCGCCTATCCGGGCCTGGCCGGCGGCCCGAATGCGCGGGCGGCGGGCGAGGTGGCGGCGCTGGCGGGCGCGGGAGACGGGCTGGCCGTCGACTTCGGGACCGAGGCGGGACTGCTCCAGCAGGCGCTCGGGGGCCCCGTCGTCGTCTGCGGTCCTGGCGACATGGCGCAGGGCCATCGCCCCGACGAGTACCTCGAGCAGAGCCAGCTGGACGACGCGGTCGCGTTCCTCGGCCGGCTCGCCGCGACGTTGAGCTGACGTGCACGGGTCTGGTTCGCGCCTGACGATGCGGCGGAGCGCCACTTTCGATTGACGGGCTCGCCGCGGCCCACAGATACTGCCCGGATCAGCCCGGTCTGCCGAGGCCGGGCCCGGAGAAAGGACGCGCATGTCTGTCAGCCCAGCGGGGGACGGTGCAGTCATCGAGCAGCGGACGATCGCTCGCGTTCCCGATGCCGAACGCCACGGGCGGGTGCGCGACCTGTTCACGATCTGGTTCGGCTCCAACGTGATGCTGCTGACGATCGTCACCGGGGCGCTGGCAACCACCGTCTACGGGCTCTCGCTCGCGTGGTCGGCGCTGGCGATCGTCGTCGGCAACCTCGTCGGCGCCGTCTTCATGGCGTTGCACTCCGCCCAGGGCCCCAAACTCGGCGTCCCCCAGATGATCCAGAGCCGCGGGCAGTTCGGCGCCTACGGAGCGATCGTGGTGGTCGTCGTCGTAATCGTCATGTACGTCGGCTTCGTCGCCTCCAACCTCGTGCTCGGTGGGCAGTCGATCAACGAGCTGGCGAGCGGGGTGTCGATCAACCTCGGGATCATCATCTGCGCGGCCATCCCGCTGGGCATCTGCGTCGCCGGTTACGACCTGATCCACCTCGTCAACCGGTGGGCGACCTGGATCGCCGGAATCGTGCTCGTCGCGGCCGTCGTCGCGCTGTTCATCAAGGGCGCGCCGCACGGAACGCTGTCCCGTGGCGATTTCAACACGGGCGGATTCGTGGCCATGATCGCCGTCGGTGTCCTATGGCAGATCGCGTACGCCCCGTACGTATCGGACTACTCGCGTTACCTGCCTGAGAGCACCCCGGTGGCGGACACCTTCTGGGCGTCGTACTGGGGCTGCGTGCTCGGCTCGGCGCTGCCGATGATCTTCGGTGCGCTGCTGGGCTCCGCGTTGCCCAGCTCCGACCAGATCTCCGCGATGCACAGTCTCACCGGCGGGATTGGCTGGCTCGTCGTGCTCGTGCTCGGGGTCGGCATTGTCAACACGACGGCGATCAACATCTACGGCGCGGTGCTGGGGGTGGTCACCGTCGGGCAGACGTTCAAGGTCGACTGGCTGCCGCGCGCCACCACGCGCGTCCTGCTGGGCTCGGTCGTGGCGATCATCACCGCGGTGATGGCGATCGCCGGCAAGGACAACTTCGTCACCAACTACACCAACTTCATCTTCCTGCTGTTGTACCTGCTGATCCCGTGGACGGCGATCAACCTCGTCGACTTCTACCTGGTCAAGCACGGCCGGTACGACGTCGCCTCGTTCTTCAAGCCCGACGGCGGGATCTACGGCCGCTTCAACGTCCCGGCGTGCGCCGTGTACGTGATCGGCGTCGCCGTCCAGGTGCCGTTCATCTCGACCACACTCTTCACCGGCCCGGTGGCCAAGTCGCTCTCCGACGTCGACCTCTCGTGGCTCGTCGGCCTGGTCGTCGTGTGCCCGCTGTACTACTACGCGGCACGCCACTATCTCGTCCGAAAGCCGCCCACCGGCGCCGTCGGCGAGAGCGAGATCCCCGTCGTCGAGGTGACGTGACAGCCGTCGGCGCGCTGCGTGTCGGCCTGGCTCAGTGGCGATCGATCCCGGGAGCGTCCGCGCCGAACCTGAGCACCGCCACCGAGCTGATCGAGCGCGCCGCGGCCGCCGGCTGCCGCCTCGTCGTCCTGCCCGAGCTGTGGGCGTGCGGGTATGCGCCGGCGACCCTGGCCGCCGACAGCGCGGCCGCCGCCGAACCGCTCACCGGACCGCGGGGGCAGTCGCTGGCCGCGCTGGCCCGTCACCACGGCCTGTGGCTCGCCGCCGGCAGCGTGCCCGAGGCCGACGCCGGCCGGATCTACAACACGGCCGCGCTGTACGACCCACACGGGCGGCTGGCCGCCCGCCATCGCAAGTTCTGCCTCTACGCTCCGGGCGGCGAGCCCGACATATTCGCCGCCGGCGAGGGGCCGACGGTGTGTGACTGCGCGGAGCTGGGGCGAGCCGGGCTGATCGTCTGCTTCGACGGCGACTTTCCGGAGACCGCTCGCGCGCTGCGCGCGGCCGGCGCTCGGCTCGTGATCGAGCCCGCAGCGTACGAGTTCACCGCCGAGGACTGGTGGGACCGGCTGTACCCGGCCCATGCACTGGCCAACGGTCAGTGGTGGATCCTCGTCAACCAGGCGGGCGGGGACGCGGAGACGGGCTGCTTCGGGCGCAGCCGGGTGCTCTCGCCCACCGGAGAGGTGGTGGCCGAGGCCTCGCGGGCGCCGGAGGGCACGCTGCCCGATCCTGAGCTCCTCGTCGTCGACGTCCCGCTCGGCGCCGCGCTCGACGAGGACGTGCTGTTCGCCGACCGACCCGTCGATCCGGTCGCGTCCGTGGTCTCGCTCGCGCGGTGAACGGCTCCCCATACGACGTGGTGGTCGTCGGCGGCGGCACGGCGGGGGCCGTCATCGCCGCCCGGCTCAGCGAGGACCCCGAGCGGCGGGTGGCGCTGATCGAATGGGGGCCCGACGACCGCTCGGAGCCGCGAGCGCTTCAGATCCGCCGCTGGTTTCAGATGCTCGAGGGCGAGCACGACCTTGACTACCGAAGCGTCGAGCAGCCCCGCGGCAACTCGAACATCCGCCAGGCCCGGGCGCGGATCCTCGGCGGCTGCTCGAGCCACAACACGATGATCGCGCTCCGCCCGCCCGACGCCGACTTCGACGACTGGGCTGCGCGCGGGGCCGACGGCTGGGGCGCCGAGGCGATGGGGCCCTACCTCGACCGCCTGCTCACGCCGATCGTCCCGGTCGCCGCCGAGCACCGCAATCCGTACCTCGCTGATGTCGTCACCGCCGCCGCCGGCGCCCTGGACATCCCCGTCCGCGAGCGCTGGAACGACGGCCCTTACGCCGACGGGGCCGGCTTTCTGGAGATCGGCTATGACCCGGCGACCGGCATCCGCTCCTCGTCCTCGGTCGGCTACCTGCACCCGATCATGGACGCCCGCGCCAACCTCGACGTGATCTGCGACACGCGAGCGCTGCGGGTGCTCCTCGACGAGACGCGTCGGGCGACCGGCGTGGCGGTTCGCCACCCCGATGGGAGCGACGGAGCGATCGAGGCCGCGGGCGAGGTCGTGCTCTGCTGTGGGGCGATCGACACCCCGCGGCTGCTCGTGCTCTCGGGGATCGGTCCCGGCGACCAGTTGCAGGGGCTCGGCATCGCGGTGGCCGCGGACCTGCCCGGCGTCGGCGAGAACCTGACCGACCATCCCGAGGGCCTCGTCGTGTGGAAGGCCGCCCGCCCGATCCCCCCGATCGGCGCCACCGACTGGGACATCTCGATCATGTTCCGCACCGATCCGGCGAGCCGTGTTCCCGACGTGCTCGCCCACGTCCCGCTGATGACCTACGCCGCTCACGCCGAGGCGCTCGGCCTCGCCGTCCCTGAGCACTCGGTCTCGATGACGCCCAACGTCACGCGGCCGCGCAGCCGGGGACGCGTGTGGCTGGGTTCGCCTGATCCCGACGTGCCCCCGCTGATCGACTACCGGTACTTCACCGACGCTCAGGGCCACGACGAGCGGACGCTGCTGGCCGGCATGCGGATGGCGCGGCGGGTCGCAGCCACCGAGCCGATGGCCGGCTGGATCGCGCGCGAGCTTCATCCGGGTCCCGCCGTGGTCGACGACGAGGAGCTGTCAGCGGTGGCGCGATCCACCCATCACACCGTCTACCACGTGTCGTGCACCTGCCGGATGGGCGCGGACGGGGACCCCCTCGCCGTGCTCGATCCCCAGCTGCGTGTCCGCGGCGTCCGCGGCCTGAGCGTGGCCGACGCCTCCGCGTTTCCCTCCCTGACGACCGTCAACCCGGTCGTCGCCGTGCTGATGCTGGCCGAGCGAGCGGCCGAGCTGATCGCTGCCCGGGCACCTGCCGGCCTGTAGGCTGCCGGCCGCTCGTGCCGACGATCCTCCTCCTCCGCCACGCCCAGGCCTCCTTCGGGACCGCCGACTACGACGTCCTCTCGGCGCTGGGTGAGCGCCAGGTACGGGCGCTGGACGCCGAGCTCGAGCGCCGCGGGACGACGATCGGCCACGCCGCCTCCGGGACGATGCGCCGCCAGCGCGACACGATCGCCGGGCTGAGCCGGCTGCCGGCGCCGGCCGTCGATCCCGGCCTCAACGAGTACAGCGCCGACGACATCCTCGCTGCCCACACCACGTCCGGATTGCGCCAGGACGCGCCCGGCGACGCGCAGATCGCCGCCACGGGCGACTCGCCCGAGGAGCGGGCGGCGGCCTCGCGAGCGTTCCAGGACGTGCTCGACGACGGCCTGCGGGGGTGGATCGCCGCCGGCGGCGCTGGACCCGCCGCCGAGCCCTTCCCGATGTTCGCCGGCCGGGTCCGGGCGGCGCTACAGGAGGCCGGCCGGCGGCTGCACTCCGGACAGACCGCACTGCTCTGCACCTCAAGCGGCGTCATCAGCGCCGCCTGCACGACCCTGCTCGCCCTGCCCGACGAGGCGTTCATCGCCCTCAACCGCGTCACCGTGAACACCGGGATCACGACGATCGCCCTCGGGCGGCGCGGGGCGACGCTCGTCTCCTTCAACGAGCACGGCCACCTGGTGTCCGGTGGGCGATCGCTGGTCAGCTACCGCTGACGGTCCTCACGGCGAGCAGTCCGGCGCCGGCGGGATGTCGAGCGTCGGGTTGCGGTCGAAGAAGCCTACCGGCTGCAGCGCAAAGCCGGCCTTGTTCATTGGCATGATCGGCCAGTCCTCAGGGCGCACGAAGTGCGTGACCCCGACCGTGTACCAGAGCACGACGTCGGCATCCTCGAGCGGGCGGTCGGCCTCCGTCCAATGCGGTAATCCGTCGGCGGCGACCCGCCCGTAGGGATAGGTCCCGGCGGGGTGGCGCTGGGCCGGGTCGTGCGGGGTCACCCACAGCGTGTGACGGGCGAAGCCGGCGCGCCGGTCGGCGCTGGAGCCGGGCTGGGCCGAGCAGTCGTCGCCGTCCCGTGGCCGGGCACCAGCCGGTAGGCGGTCGGCGAGCCGTGTCCGTTGCGTCGCCCGGTGCTCTGCACGAGCCAGCTGCGCGAGCGGCCGTCGTTCGGCATCGCGACGGGCCGCCAGCTCCGAGCACAGCTCGCGTGCTGCGCGGGCGAAATGCGTTGCCGACGGGGTTGTCGGGGCCGGCGGGCACCGCGCTCGGACTCGACCTCGCGCACGCGATTGGCGGTGCCGTCGACGTCGAGGTCGAGCCGGAAGCAGAACAGGTGCTGATGGTGCGGAGCGGCCAGGCCCGGCGTCGACGATGTTCGAGCCCAGCGGCGGGGTGGCCGCCGGGGACCATCGTGGAGACGATCCCGTGCAGCTGGACCTCCATCTCGATCGTCCCGTCGAGGCCGAAGTACCAGCGAAACGCGTACTCGTAGTTGCCGACGGTCGTCATCGCGTTGACGACGAGGCGGCGGGCCCGGCGGGTCTCCACCGCCGCCCGCGCGGTCGTCGGAGTGCTTCCACAGGATCCCCGCGTCCTCCTCGTGGACGCAGATGGCGTTGGCGATCGTGCGCACGCCACCGGAGTCGTCGGCCAGATGGGCGTCGAGATAGGTGATCTCCCCCACGCAGTCGCACCCCAGCTCGAGCGAGTTCATGCACGCGCCCAGCCCGTATTCGCCGGCGTCGAAGTACGTGCGCCAGTCGTGCATCGGGTCGGGCTCGCCGTAGGGGACGATCATCTCGGCGCAGGAGGCGCGGTACAGCAGCGGGCGCTCGTCGAAGCGGACGTCGCGCAGCACGAGGCCCTCCTGGGGATCGACGCCCGAGCACCATCGACCAGCGATGCCAGTGCACGACGCCGTCCTCCACGGAGAAGGAGACGCCCTCGGGCTGGCGTGATCTCGATCGGCCGCAGGTCCGTGCGGGCGGGCACGAACCCGGCGCGGTACTCGCCGTCGCCCTCCGGGATCGGCCGCTGCTCGCCCTCCTCGACCTCGAGCACGCTCGAGCGTGTCGAGGTCGATGAACGCGATGAGATGCTCGATCGGGCGGGCGTAGCCGTTGGCGCCGGGGTCGCGGCGGGCATAGAAAACGGCTCGGCCGAACCGGTGGCCGGCCTCGAGGTGGTGGCCGAAGACACCGCTGGGAAGGACGTCGACCTGGACGGTCGCCATGTCCGCGACGCCCGCTGCGCGCCAGCGCGCGGCGGACTCGCTCGTCGGCGAGGACGGCGATGGCCGCCCGCTCGTACTCCTCGCCGATCATCGGCGGCTGGGCGCCGGGCAGGTCGCGGCGCGTCACCGACCGCGGTCGCGACCATCGATCGTGAGCTCGCTCGACGCCCTCGGCGGTCGCCACCGCGACCCGCGCCCGACGGGGCGGCCGCGGCGCGCGCGTCGGCCCGGCCCGCCACGCCAGGTAGCGCCGCCTTGTCAGGCTCCTCCAGCGCGACACCGATGATCCGAGCCCGTCGCCCGCCGCGGCCAGGGCCGCGCCGGCCGCCAGGCGAAGCTCGCCGGTGTCGAGCGGGGCGAGCGGATGCACGATCGTCGGCGCGCTGTCGGCGGTCCAGCCGGTCATGAGTGGCGGTCACGCGCCGAGGTCACGCCATCACCTCGCGAACGACCCGGCGGTGCTCGCGCATCGTCTCCATGCCGTCGCGGCCGGGCTGGCGCCCGAAGCCGCAGTACATGGCGACGCCGAAGTCGTCGAGGAAGTCGGAGGCCGTGGCGTGGCGGCGGCGCAGGCCGGAGACGCCGTCGAGCGGCAGGACGATGCCGAGGAACACCCGGGCCGCGCCGGGTCGAGGTCGGCCAGCGGCGCGAAGAACCGCTTGTCCTCGGAGCGCAGGTAGCGCGGGCCGGCGAGGTGCAGCCAGTCGACGACGCGTCCGGACTCGGCGACGGCGTAGTTGGCCATCCGCACGAGCACGCTGAGGTCCTGGGTCTCGTACATCGGCCACTCGGGGAACGTGCCGTAGCAGAGGTGGTAGCCGACGAGCATCTCCTCGGGGATCAGCCGGGTCAGCCGCGAGGCCGGCCCGGCGAAGCGCTCCCAGGCGTCCCCCTCGGTCCAGGCGAGCACGCCCTCGATGTCCTGGGGCTCGTAGGCCATGTCCCACTGGATCGCGAGATCCTCGGGCGGGATCTCGGTCGTCAGGCGCGCAAGCTCGCGGGCGACCAGCTCCTCGTAGGCGCGCTCGGCGATCGGGTAGTCGACGGCGAAGTCCGCCTTGAAGGCGTTGAGCGCGCTCTCGGGAAACGGCAGCCCGACCTGGAAGCGCAGCCCGGCGGGGATCACGCCCTGCTCGCGCAGTTCCCGGAACACCGCGTAGGAGGCGATCGCGTCGTCGATCCGCGGCCAGCGTGTCCCAGTGCAGCTCGGAGACGCCCGGGCGCAGGCGAAGATCGGCGTCTCGTAGGCGTGGCGCGGGATCCCCGTCGGCGACTCGGTCTCCTCCACGACGACGACGTCGGGATTGGGCCGGCAGAGCCGCTCGCGCTCGTAGCCCACCCACGCGGCGCGCGGGCCGGTCTCGCCGTCGGGCAGCGCGAACACCATGTCGCCGAACAGCTCGGCGCCGGCCCGGAAGGCGTGCTCGGTCGACTCGGCCGGCAGGCTGCCGACGAGCAGCAGGTCGCTGTGGGCTCTCGATGTCATGGCCTCTCTCCTCTCGTCGTCTCGCCGCTGCAGCCAGCGCGCGCCGCGCTCGTACAGCGCCTCCACCTCGGGCCCGGTCAGTCCCGGCATGTTCGGCTTGACCTCGTAGCCGATCATGCGTCTGGATGTAGGCGAGGTGGCGATAGCCGACCGGGAACGGCTCAGGCGCTCGGGATCGAGCGGCGGAGCCGCGCCGCCGGAGACCGGGTTGAGCCGGTCCTGCTCGTAGATCGGCTGGCGCAGGACGATCCCCCACCGGCCGTCGCGCTTCTCCAGGAAGTCATAGAAGCGGCCGGTGCAGACGACGTCGACCTCGACCTCGTGGACGGTGGCGCGCTGGGTGATCGTCATCTTCGTCTGGGCGATCGCGCGCCTGCGATCGGCCGACAGATCGACCGACGTGCCGCCGAGGAAGTGCAGGATCCGCACCCCGCGCTCGAAGCCCTCGCGGCTGACGCGGATGAAGTCGGCCGCCGGCCCCTGAAACCAGGTCGCCATCATCACCCCGTCGTCGTGCCAGACGGTGGCGAAGCGCTCCCAGTCGCCGGCGTCGCGCCACACCGCCCAGTCCTGGACGAGCCGCGGATCGCAGTGTCGGTCGTCGACCGATCACGCCAGCGTCCGGGACCTGGCTCGTCGGCGGGATCGGCGGGCCGGTGGCCTCGCCGGAGATGTCCGGCGTGCCGTAGGTGTGAAAGCGTCGGCACGGTCGCGACCCCCCACGCCTGGCCGCGGGCGCGCTCGGCCTCGGACCACACGATCGGCTCGTAGTCGGGGTCGTAGTTGAAATGCGTGCCGGTGGTGACCTCGACGCGGTTGCCGCCGGGCTCGTAGACGTAGAGGAACATCCCCTGGGCGACGGCGTGCTTGGAGGGCGCGGCCTCGATCGGGACGTCGTGCGTCGAGGAACAGGTCGGCGGCGCGCAGCACCTCCTCGCGGGTGTCGACGAACCACGCCAGGTGATGCAGACGGCCGTGGCTGCCGGCGTGATCGGCGGTGTAGATGAGCTCGTGGGCGGCGATGGTGAAGCTCATCCACGCCCCGGCCTCCTCGCCGTAGTCGAGGATGACCTGCTCGTAGAGGCGGCAGCCGAGCTGCTCGACGGCGAACCGGCGATTGGCGGCGACGTCGGCGGCGAGGATGTTGACGTGGTCGATGCGCTTGACCGACGCACCGCGGTCGACGTGGCGCTGGGGGACGTTCTTCAGCCGCGGGCGCAGCTCCTCCGGGGGCTGGTAGCGCTCGGCCTCGTAGAAGATCTCCATGCGGTGGCCGTCGGGATCGCGGAACCGATAGGCCGGCGCCGTGGCCGTGGTCGCCGTCGAGCCATCCCTCGCCCAGGCCGGTCGCCTCGATCGCCGCGACGCGGCGGTCCAGGCCCTCGGGGCTCCAGGCGCGCAGCGCCATGTGGCCCGAGCCCGGGAGCGCCGACTCGGTCAGCTTGAGCCCGTAGGGCTGGGTCTCGCCCCAGCCGCGCAGGAACACCGACTGCCCGGACCGCGACTCGATCTGCATCCCGAACAGCTCGGTGAAGAACTCGAGGCTCTCCTGGGGCGTCGGCGTCAGCAGCTCGGCGTGATGGATGTGGGCCACGTCGCGGGTCAGCTCGTTGTTCGCCGGTCCGGTCATGTCCCGCTCTTCTCCACTCGTTCGCGCAGCCCGTCCAGATCGTAGGAGAGCGCGCCGCCCTGCAGCTTGGCGCGCTTGACGCGCTCGCGCTCCTCGCGCTCCAGCGAGGCCGCCAGCACCTCGTCGACGCGCTCGCGCTCGACGACGGCGACGCCGTCGGCGTCGAGCACGACGATGTCGCCCTGGCGGATCGTCGCCGCCGCCGACGGTGACCGGCTCGCCGATCGTCCCGGCGACGTCCTTGGCGGCGCCCTTGACGCGGATCCACCGCGCCCAGATCGGCAGCCCGAGCTCGACCAGCTCCTCGATGTCGCGCACCGAGGCGTCGATCAGCATCCCGGCGGCGCCCTGCGCCTTGGCCTGGGTGGCCAGCAGATCGCCGACGAGGGCCACCGGCCGCGGCTCGGGCATCGTCAGCACGATCACCTCGCCGGGCTGGACGTCGGCCATCACGGCGTGGACCATCAGGTTGTCGTCCTGGCCGCAGGTGACCGTGCGCGCCGGACCGGCGACCCGCGAGCCGGGGACGATCTGGTGCAGGTCGACGTCGACGTAGCCGCGGCGGCCACCGGCCTCGTAGACGGTCGCCGACCCGAGCCGGGCCAGCTCGGCGAGCGCGTTCTGCGCCACGGCGTTCACAGGGCGCTCACCGACCTGCGGGATGACCCGCATGAACGCCTCGGCCTGGCGGATCTCCGCGTTCCCGCTCGCCCGCCGGGCGTGGTTGCCGCGATGATCGGCGCGCTCGCGGTAATAGGTCTGCAGGTAGGCCTGGGCCTTCATCGCGCTCATCGCCGCGACCTTGGCCTCCATCACGGGGGTGATGTCGACGAACGTCGTCGGCGTGAAGTTGCACAGCTCGGGCTGATGGGGCTCGAAGAGGAAGAACTCCGGCGGCTTGATCGTCCCGAACGCGCTCGGCACCCCAGCGCCGGCGGCCAGGCTGCGGGCCCGGTCGACGGCCGCGTAGGCGACCGGGTGATCAGGGTTGAACGGGTCCGTGTCGGTGTGGGTGATGAGCACGTCGGGGCCGAACTCGCGGATCACCTCGGAGATCTGCTCGAGCGCCGCCGCGTCGATCTGCAGCGGGTAGTCACCGAGATCGAGGCAGTGGAAGTCGGCGCCCAGCGCCTCGGCGGCCCGCTCGGCCTCGCCGTGGCGGATGCGCTTGACGTTCTCGATCGTCTGATCGGGCTCCTTCCACAGCTCGCCCGACTCGCCGCGCTCGCCGTAGGAGAGGGCGATCACCCGCCCGGAACCGCCGGCGGCGGTGCAGACCGCGAGCGCGCCGCCGGCGCGCCACACGAAGTCGGCGGAGTGCGCGCCGATGACCAGCATCCTCCGGGCGCTCACAGCGGCTGCGCTCCCGCCACCCGCCGGCTGTTGACGACCGCCATCACGTGCACCTCCTCGTCGCTGAAGCCGGCCGCCAGCAGGTGGTCGACCATGATCCCCATCCCGTCCTCGACGGGCGGGTTGAACGCCTGCCCGAGATCGGTGGACAGCACCGAGTGCTCATAGCCCGCGTCGCGGATGTTCGCGATCCACCGCTCCCAGGCGATCTTGCCGGTGTGGGGGGTGGTCATGCACCGCTCCAGCAGCGCGCCGCGCCCGGCGAGGGCGACCTGGTCCTCGACCGAGAGGCTCTGCGCGGGGAACTCCGGATGGGTGATGACGATCTCGGTGACGCCCGCCTCGAGCGCGGCGTCGACGACGGCGAAGATCTCGTCGCGCGCCAGATGCCCGGTGGCCAGCAGCAGGCCGTGGTGGGCGATGCGCTCCAGCACCGCGCGGGTCTGCCGGCAGGACGGCGCCGGCGTCGTCGACGACCGGGACGGGCGCGATCTCGATGCCCTGCTCGCGCAGCTCCAGCTGGAGCTTGACCCACACGGGGACCTTCGCCCCGGGGGGAGCGTCGCGCTCGTGGGACTCGTTGACGGCGTCGACGGTCGGCAGCCACACCGTGCGCGCGCCCTCCCGCGCGGCGACCTCCACGGCCAGCGCGTTCAGGCCGCCGACGGCCCGGTTGAGGACGATCGCGCCCAGGCAGTCGATGCCCGGGACGGCGGCGCGGACGACCGACGCGCGCTCGGCGGTCGAGGTGTAATGCGACTTGAGCGTGAACCCGTCCATCCCCAGCTCGAGGAAGCGGCGGGCCAGGGTGACGTCGTCGACGATCCGCGGCACGACGTCGGGGGCGACGTGGATGTGGGTGTCGTAGGCGCCGCGCAGCAGCTCGCGGGCGCGGTCGGACACGATCAGGGTCCGCGGTCGCGGCGGCCATCAGCCTGCTGTCGCCTCGGCGCGCTCATGCAAGGGGCGCGGCGTTGCTCAGATGGGCGCGCATCGCCCGCTCGGCGGCGTCGCGCAGCGAGGTCATCTTGTACGCAGGATCGTCAACAATCTGCGCCACACCCTACTGCGTCGGCGATGACCGCCGCCCAGCTGCCGAAGGCGCACTCGTCAGGCGCCGGCGGCAGCGACGATCGCCGTCGTGATCCGCTCCAGATCCTCGTCGCCGGTGACGTAGGGCGGCATCGTGTAGATGAGATCGCGGAACGGCCGCAGCCACACCCCGTGGTCGACGGCGACCCGGGTCAGCCCGCGCGACGTCGACCGGATGAGCGACGCTGGACGACGCCGATCGCCCCGAGGGCGCGCACGTCGCGGACGCCCTCGAGCGCGCGCGCCGGGGCGAGCCCGGTCGACCAGCCCGTCCGTCGATGCGCGCCACGTCGGCGCGCCACGCGCCGGCGCCAGCAGCTCCAGGCTGGCCAGCGCGGCCGAGCAGGCCAGCGGGTTGCCCATGAACGTCGGCCCGTGCAGGAAGGCGCCGGTCTCGCCGGCGTCGATGGCATGGCCGACGTGGGGCGCGCACAGCGTCGCCGCCAGGCTCATGTACCCGCCGGTCAGCGCCTTGCCGACGCACATCACGTCCGGGGCCACGCCGGCGTGGTCGGCCGCCCACAGCTCCCCGGTGCGCCCGAACCCGGTGGCGATCTCGTCGAGCACGAGCAGCAGGCCGTGCTCGTCGCACAGCTCGCGCAGCAGCGCCACGACCCGGGGGCTGTAGAAGCGCATCCCGCCGGCGCCCTGGACGACGGGCTCGACGACGATCGCCGCCGCCTCGTCGGCGTGGCGGGCGACGACGTCGGACAGGTGGCGGCGTAGCTCTCGTCCCACGCCGCCGGCGGCCGGTCGGCGAAGATCTGGGCGGCGACCGTTCCGGCGAACTGCGAGTGCATCCCGTCGACGGGGTCGCACAGGCTCATCGCGCCCAGCGTGTCGCCGTGGTAGCCGCCGCGCACGGTGATCAGCCGCCGGCGCTGCGGCCGCCCGACGGCGCGCTGATACTGCAGGCACAGCTTGATCGCCACCTCGACGGCCACCGAGCCCGAGTCGGCGAAGAACACCTGCTCGAGGCCCGCCGGCGCGAGCGCGGCCAGGCGCGTCGCCAGGGCGACGACCGGCTCGTGGGTCAGGCCGCCGAGCATCACGTGGGCCATGTCCTGCAGCTGCTCGCCAAGGCGGCGTCGATCACCGGATGGCGGTAGCCGTGGATCGCACACCACCACGACGACATGCCGTCGATCAGCTCGCGCCCGTCACGCAGGCGCAGGCGAACGCCGCTCGGCCGAGGCGACCGGCAGCGGCGTCTGGGGATCGCCGATCGGCGCGTAGGGATGCCAGACGTGGCGGCGTCGCCGGCCAGCAGCTCGGCGTCGGACAGGGCGAGGTTCGCTCGCTCAGCACCGCTCCCCAGTCTTGCGCACCGCCTGCGGCGCACCCGTGACCGATCATCCGAAGACCTCGATCCGCCCGCGGCCGGCCGCCTTGGCGCGGTAGGCGGCCGCGTCGGCGTTGCCGAGCAGCACCTCCGGGTCGCTGCCGCCGAGCGCGATCCCGACGCTGGCCGACATCCAGTGTTCGGCGACGCCGGTCATGATCGGCATCTTGATCGCCTCCAGGATGCGCTCGCGCGACGAGCACGCGCGGACTCGGCGTCGACGTCCTCGCACACCGCGACGAACTCGTCGCCGCCGAAGCGCGCGATCGTGTCGCCGGGGCGGATCGCCGTGCGCAGGCGGCGGGCCAGCTCCGTCAGCACGGCGTCGCCGGTGACGTGGCCGTATCGATCGTTGACCTGCTTGAAGTTGTCCAGATCGACGAACAGCACGGCGGTTCCGGTCCCCCGGCGCTCGGACTTGGCCAGCGCCTGCTGGAGGCGGTCGCCGAGCAGTGTCCGGTTGGCGAGGCCGGTGAGCGGATCGTGTACCGCCTCGTGCCGGGTGCGCTCCTCGCCGTGCAGTCGCGCCAGGGCGGTGGTCAGCGTATGGGCGACCGCGTCGCACGAGGCTCATCTCTTCGTCGGCCGAGCTCCCGCTCGGGGGCGATCAGCAGCTCGTTGCCGAGCCCGATCGCCAGCACGAGGCCCGGTTCGGCCGTCACGCCCGCTGGCTGGCCAGCGCGGACCCGCCGGCGAGCCGCACCTCGGCCCCGGCGATCGGCAGCCGGCCGCGCAGCATCTCGACCGCCTCGACGGCCAGGCTCGTCGCGTCGGCCCCGGCAAGCGCGCGCTCGGCCAGGCCGGCGGCGGCGCGCTGGCGCGCCTCGGCGTCGCGCCGCTGCGTGATGTCGCGCCCGATCGCCAGCAGCAGCGGCCCGGCGCTCGTCGCGACGATCCCCCAGCTCATCTCGCCGACGAACTCGGTGCCGTCGCGCCGCCGGCCCCATGCCTCCACCGAGAAGCGCAGGGGGTTCTCGGTGGCGAAGTACAGCCGCATGTTGCGCGTGTAGCGCTCGCGGACACGCTCGGGCCAGATCGTCTGCACCGGCTGACCCACGAGCTCGGCGCGCGGAGTAGCCGAACAGCTCCTCGGCCAGTGCGTTGGCATAGACGATCCGCTCGTCGTGGCCGCGGCCACGACCGCGTCGGGGAGGCCCTCGAGGATCGCGGCGGGCGCCAGCAGCAGCTCGCCGTGCGCCTCGCCCAGGCGCTCGAGCACCGCATGTGCGATCGTCTGGCTGCTTGTCCATGGCCCCGGTCCTTCGCGTCCGAGCGCAGGAGACCGCATTGTCGACGCTGCCACCGGGACTGCCAAACAACCGGTTTCCGGCGTGCAAACCGCTCAGGTCCGGCGCGGCGACCGGCCGCTCAGAACGTCAGGCGAGCAGGACGGCCAGGATGCGGTCGACCTTGACGACGTCGCCTTTGGCGACCATCAGCTTCTCGACGACGCCGTCGGCGGGGCGCCTCGATCTCGACGTTCGCCTTGTCGGTGGCGACCTCGAGCAGAACGCTGCCCTTCCTGACGCGATCGCCCGCGGTCACCCGCAGCTCGACGACCTCGATCTCGGCGCTGTCCCCCGGATCCTCGATCCGGATCTCGATCCGCTCGGCCATGTCACGATCAATTGAAGCGCAGCGACGAGGCGGCTGCGGCACGCTTCTGCGCCGAGCTGCCTGAAAGCGCCGGGGTCGTGGGCATCCCGACGAGCATCTTCTACGACGACAAGGCGGCCGCCGCGACGCTCGTTCGCTTCGCGTTCTGCAAGCGCCGGAGGTGGTCGCCGAGGCCGAGCGGCGATCGGAGGGTTTGGACTGGGGCCCGACAAGGAATACGTATCCGCAGGACCCGGCCTGACAAGAGGGAGTGAGGATGTCGGTGCGAGCGCGAATTTCAATTTGTGGCGTGCTGGTGACCGCGGTCGGGCTCCTCGCCCCTGGCATGGCCGCGGCGGCGCCGGGCAACTCCGGCTCGTTCGTGCTCACCGCACGGAGCACCGCCGGGCACTACGCCCCCACGTTCACCGGCAACGGCCTGCTCGGGATCCGCGTCCCTCCGGCCGGCGAGGGCTACGCCGGCGGCACGGTGCCCGCCCAGTCCGAGCTGGCCGGCTTCTACGCCAAGCCGGACTCGGCTCCGAAGGCATCCGAGCGCGTCCAGCAACGGGCGAACATCCCCACCTGGTCGACCCTGAGCTTCGCCGACGGCGGCGCCACGTTCTCGCCCGACGACCGGCAGCGTCTCGGGCTGGAAGCAGTCGATCGACCTGCATACCGGCGTCATCACGACGACCGCCCGCTGGACGGCGCCCGACCACCACGTCACCGCCATCACCTACCGGGTGTTCACCGACCGCGGCCGTGAGCACGTCGGCGTCGTGCAACTGCAGCTCACCCCGCAGTGGAGCGGCACGGCGACCGTCTCCGACGAGCTCGACGGCACCGCCGACCGCATCACCAGCCCCAAGCTCCCGCCCGTGCTCACCACCCAGGGCGCCAAGTCCTGGGATGTGGCCAACCGCCGCGAGTCAGAGACCGTCCAGGCGATGGGCACCGGCATCACCGCCGCCCTCGCCGACCAGCTCGTGCCGAGCGCCAATATCACGACGCCGAGCACGGCGATCGACCAGAGCCGTCGACCAGAGCGTCGGCCAGCAGATCGCGTTCCCGGTCACCGCCGGGCAGACCTACACGCTGACCAAGTACGTCGGGGTCGAGGACTCCAACATGCCACGACCGACCCCGTCACTGCCGCCGCGAACGACGCCGCCGGGGCAGCCGTCGGCCGGCTACCTCGGCCTGCTGGCCGAGAACGACGCCGCGTGGGCGAAGCTGTGGCAGGGCCGGATCGACGTCAGCGGCAACCGCACGGTCGCCACCGACGTCAACGCCTCGCAGTTCTATCTGTGGTCCAGCACCCGCGACGACCAGCCATGGAGCGTGTCGCCGGCCGGCCTCTCGTCCAACGGCTATGACGGCCACATCTTCTGGGACGCCGAGACCTGGATGTACCCGACGCTGCTGGCCCAGCACCCGGAGCTGGCCGCTCAGATGGACGCCTACCGGTTCAACCGCCTGACGCCGGCCCAGCAGCATGCCACCGCCACCGGATCCAGCGGCGCGCGCTTCCCGTGGGAGAGCGCGCTGGACGGCACCGAGCAGATCCCGCCGCCGGTGTCGGTCAACAGCGAGGGCCTCTACGAGCAGCACATCACCGCCGACATCGCACTCGCTCAGTGGCAGTACTTCCTCACCACCGGCGACACGCAGTGGCTGGCGACCCGCGGCTGGCCGGTGATCCAGGGCGCGGCTCAGTTCTGGGCCTCCCGGGCGGTGCGCGGCGCCGGCGGGCGCTACCACATCGATCACGTCACCGGCCCCGACGAGGAGAACCCCAACGTCAACGACGAGGCGTTCACCAATGCCGGCGCGCGGACGACCCTGCAGATCGCGGCCGCCGCCGGCGCGCTGATCGGCCAGCCGGTGCCCGCGAGCTGGCGGACGATCGCCTCCGGCCTGGTCGCCCCGGTCACGAACGGCATGCACCCCGAGTACGCCGGCTACCGCAACCAGCTCGTCAAGCAGGCCGACGTCACGCTGCTGCCCTATCAGTGGCGGTTTCCGATGTCCAAGCGCGTCGAGCAGAACGATTTGAACTTCTACGTTCCCCGCACCGACCCGGGCGGCCCCTCAATGGACGACGCCGTCAGCTCGATCGACACCTCTGCGCTCGGAACCCCCGGCTGTGCGAGCTTCGTGTTCACGCGGCGCAGCTATGAGCCATTCATCCTCGACCCGTTCGACCAGTTCTCCGAGACCAAGACGGGCGGCGCGTTCACGTTCATGACGGGGATCGGCGGCTTCCTCCAGGAGTTCATCTACGGCTACTCGGGCCTGCGGTGGGGCACCGGCGCGCTCACGCTCGCGCCCAGTCTCAACGCCCAGCTGCGCGGCGTGACGCTGCACAACCTGCAGTGGCGCGGGCGCACCTTCACCGTGTCGGTCGGCGACCGCACGACCACGGTCACGCTCAGCGCCGGAGCCCCGCTCCCGGTCAGCACCCCGAGCGGGCGCCGGACGGTGACCGCCGGGCACGCCGCTGCGGATCACGACCGCACGTCCCGACCTGGCGCCCACCACCGATGCCGTCCGCTGCGGCAACGCGTCGACGACGAGCGCGCTCCCCGGCGCCCCGGCCCTCGGCGCCGTCGACGGCAGCCCGGCGACCGACTGGCAGCCGGCGGCCCTGCCGGCGACCGTCACCGCCCCGATGCGCACCAAGGCGCGAACGATCCGGCGGGTCACGCTCGTCTGGGGTCACTTCTGGCCGGGGCCGACCAAGCCCAACGTCCATCCCAAGCCCCGCCCGGTCAAGACGCTGAGCGCCACCAGCTACGTGCTGCAGACCTCGCTCAACGGCCACTCCTGGCACACGGCGATCAACGTGCACGGCGTGCGCCGGACGAGCATCGTGCGGCTGCGCTTCGCGGCGATCAGGGCCCGTTACGTGCGCCTGCGGGATGACGAAGGGCAACACGGTCGTGACGGTGTTCTCCAACGGCAAGCCCACGCACCCGACGGTCACGCCGATGCTGCAGGAGATGACCGTCAGCTGAGCGCCGGGCCGGCTTTGTAGACGAGCCCGGGCAGCTCGCGGCCGAGCACGCCGGCCAGCCACTCGGCGGCCGCAATCAGGCCGTCGAGCGACACGCCGGCGCTGATCCCTTCGCCCTCGAGCAGGTAGACGAGGTCCTCGGTGGCGATGTTGCCCGTCGCCCGCGGCGCGAACGGGCAACCACCGAGGCCGCCGAGCGAGGCGTCGAGAACGGTGGCGCCGTGCTCGAGCCCGGCCGCGGCATTGGCATAGCCGGTGTTGCGCGTGTTGTGCAGGTGCAGCCCGACCGGCCGCCCGCCCATCGCCTCGACGGCGTCGGGCAGCAGGCGGCGGACCTGGGCGGGCACGCCGACGCCGATCGTGTCGGCGAGCATCAGCTCATCGGCGCCGGCGGCCGCCATCCGCCGCGCGTGATCGGCGACCACGCCGGGGTCGACGCGGCCCTCGAAGGGGCAGCCGAACGCGACGGCCAGGGTCGCGGTCACGCGGAGGCCCGCCTCGTGGCCGGCGGCGATCATCTGCTCGGCCGCGTGCGCTCCCTGCTCCACCGTCATGCCCTGGTTGCGCTGCCCGAAGGTGTCGGTCAGCGGATAGGCGAGGTGGATCTCGTCGGCGCCGGCGGCGACCGCCCGCTGCACGCCGCGCTCGTTGAGCGCCAGCGCGGCAAAGACCGTGGCCTGATCGCGCTGGAGCGCGGCGAACACGTCCTCGGCGCCGGCCATCTGCGGCACCCGCTGCGGGTTGACGAAGCTGGCGGCCTCGACCCGGGGCAGGCCGGTCGCGGCCAGCCGTGCGCACAGCTCGGCCCGTGTCTGCGGCGCCAGCGTCGCCGCGTCGTTCTGCAGCCCGTCGCGCGGGGCGACGTCGCAGACGATGACCGCGGCCGCCGTCACGCCCGGCTTTCGGCCGCCATCCAGGCGTCGAATTGCCTACGCTCGTCGGCGATCCGCTCGGTCAGCTGCTCGTTCCCCGGCACCGGCCCGAAATCGAACTCGTCGCTGCGGTCGACGCCATCCTGGGCCTCGGCGCGTGCCGCCTGAGTGGCGGCGGCGTCGACCTCGCCGCGCGCGCTGACGGCCACCCCGTAGTGCTCGCGGGCCGCCACCACGCTGACCAGGCCGGCCTTGACGTCGGCGGCCACACGCTCGAGCTCACGGGTGAGTGGATCGCCAAGGCCGCCCGCCCCAGCGGTGCAGAATACGAGCCGGTCGCCGCGATGCACCGGCACGTTCTCGACCTTGGACGGCAGCCGCTTCTCCGTGCCGTCGGCGGCGCGGATCAGCGTCTTCTCCGACGGCGCCCCGTGACGGCCGCCCTGCAGCCCCCAGGGGAAGGTCTGGGCGCGGTCGTCCTGATAGGAGATGAAGCCGTCGGCGAGGAACTCGTAGGTCTTGGCGACCCCGTGCCCGCCGCGGTGATAGCCGGCGCCGCCGGAGTCGATCCGCGCCTCGTAGCGGTGGATGCGCAGCGGGTAGTACTTCTCCAGGTACTCGGTCGGCACCGCCTTGAACAGCGGCCACCACGAGTGCCCGTCGAGTCCGTCGGCGAACGGCCGGGCGGGAATCCCACCGTAGAGGATCTCCAGGATCTGGTAGTCGTTGCCGTCGTCGTCGGTGCCCGAGTAGACGAAGTTGGGGCTCGTTCCGTAGCCGCCGGTGACGGCGAACTGTTCGAGCGCCTTGGAGAAGATGGCGTCGACGACGTCGAACTGGCGCGCCATCAGAGACAGCCGGTTGCCGAGCGGCGCCGGGAACTTCGGGCGCAGCACGCTGCCCTCGGGAATCGTGACCTCGATCAGGTCGTAGTAGCCGTCGTTGAAGACCAGATCGGGCGCGAAGGCCATGATCAGAAAGACCCCGGCGAACATCTTGAACATCTCGATGTTGAGCAGGAAGTTGACCGAGCCGGGGACCTGGGGATCGGTGCCCGTCCAGTCAAGGTGCAGCCGGTCGCCGGCGCGCCACATCGCCAGCTGGAGCTTGATCGGGCCGTTGCCCAGGCCGTCGTCGTCGGCGAGGTCTGAGAACTCGAAGCGCTCGCCGTCGGGCAGGTGGGTGCGGATCAGCTCGATCAGGCCCCGGCGGGTGCGGTCGAGGATCGCGTCGCACGCCTCCAGGTAAACATCACTGCCGAAGCGCTCGCACAGCTCCCGGACGCGGGCGGCCCCCGCCGCCGTCCCGGCGGCAATCGCCTTGATGTCGGCCTCGACCATCTTCGGCACGCGCGTGTTGTGGCAGAACAGCGCCAGCAGCTCCTCGTTGAGCGTGCCACCGTCGTAGAGCTTGAGCGGCGGCATCCGCACGCCCTCGTGGTAGATCGAGCGCGCGGTGATCGGCATCGAGCCGGCCGCCGTGCCGCCGACGTCCATCAGGTTGCCCCACTGCGAGGCATAGCCGACGAGCTCGCCCTCGTAGAAGATCGGGCGCAGGATCAGGAAGTCGGGCGTGTGGGAGATCGAGCCCCCGCACATGTAGGGGTCGTTGAGCGCGATCACGTCGCCGTCGCGGAGGTCGCCGGCCGCGTAGGGCGAGTGCTCGAGGATCTCGCTGATCGCCGAGCCGAACTGGCCGATGACCATCCGGCCGTGGCGGTCGGCGATCAGTGGGAACTGATCGGACTGCTCGCGGATGACGGGGCTGACGGCCGTCGTCTCCAGCACGCGGTCCATCTCATAACGCGTGTTGGAGAGCGTGTTCTCGATGATGTCGAGCGTGATCGGGTCGATGTCGTGCTCGCGCACGAAATCCGGGAGCTGCGGCTGCGTAGCGGTCATCGTGAGTGGCCCTCCTGCCTGCGGATGAGGATATTGAGGTCGACGTCGACGGTGCCGGCGTAGCCGGGCTCGATCACGGTCGTCGTGTCCTGCTGCTCGACCACCGCCGGACCGGCGATCCGGTGCCCGGGTTCGAGCGCATCGCGCCGATGGATCGCGGTCTGCCGCCACTCGCCGTCGAAGAAGACCTGCTCGGTGCGATCGGGATCGGGCACTCGCTCGGGCGCGGTGCCGTTGCGGGCCGCCGTGGCTGCCCGGTCCGAGCCCGAGCCGACGACCCGCACGGTCGCGATCTCGATCGGCGCGTCGAGATCGAAGCCGAAGCGGCGCCGGTGCTCGCCCTCGAAGCGCTCACGCAGCCGGGCGACATAGCCGTCGTCGGCCTCGCCGAGCTCGAGGCGGCACGGCAGCTGGATGTCCTGCATGTAGTACCGGCAGTCGACGTAGAAGCTGAACCGGTGCTCGTCGGCGGCCACGCCCTCACGCGTCAGCCACTCGGCGGCCTCGGCCCGCAGCTCGGTCAGCGCCTCGCGCAGGCTGGACGCCGGCGTGTCCTCGGCCACCTTCAGATACGTGCGCGCGAACTCGTTCTGGACATCGGCGACGAGGAAGCCGAACGCGCTCAGCACGCCCGGGGTGGCGGGGATCACGACCGGGTCGGCACCGATCAGGCGCCCCAGCGCGTTGGCGTGCATCGGGCCGGCCCCGCCGAAGGCGAGCAGGCCGAACTCCCGCGGATCGAAGCCGCGCTCGATCGACACCACCCGCAGGGCGGCGTGCATGTTCTCGTTGGCGATGTCGATGATCGCCTGGGCGGCGGTGGTGACGTCGACGCCGAGGCCGTCGGCGATCGTCTGCACCGCCGTCTTGGCGGCCTCCTCGTCGATGGCCAGCGACCCGGCGAGCTTGATGTGAGGCGGGATGCGGTGCAGGACGACGTTGGCGTCGGTCACCGTCGGGGACTCGCCGCCGCGGCCGTAGGCGGCCGGCCCGGGCTCGGCGCCGGCCGACTGCGGCCCGACGCGGAGCGCGCCCACCGGTGTGAGATAGGCGATCGAGCCGCCGCCGGCGCCGACCGAGTGCACGTCGACCCCGCGCGACTGGAACTGGTAGTAGCCCAGCTCGGCGTCGCGCTTGATCGTCACCCCGCCGTCGACGCACATCGAGACGTCCGTCGAGGTGCCGCCGACATCGAGCGTGAGCACGTTGGGCGCGCCGATCCGGCGAGCCAGCCAGGCGGCGCCGACGACCCCGCCGGACGGACCCGAGAACGCCGTGTCGACGGGCCGCTCCTTGGTCGCCAGCGTGCTCATCGTGCCGCCGTCGGAGCGCACGATATTCAGGCGCCCGCCGAAGCTCTCCTCGCCGAGCAGCCGCTCCAGGCCGTCGACGTAGGTGATCACCTGCGGCTGGACGTAGGCGTTGAGCACGGCGGTCAGCGTCCGCTCGTACTCGCGGTACTCCGACACCAGGTCCGAGGAGATCGAGACCGGCAGCTCGGGATGGCGCTCCTTGGCGATCTCCCGCGCGCGCTGCTCGTGGGCGGGGTTGACGTAGGAGTTGAGCAATCCGATCGTCACCGACTGCACGCCGTCGCCGACCAGTTCCTCGATCGCATCGGCGACCGCCTGCTCGTCGAGGGGCTCCACCTCCGAGCCGTCGGCGGCGATCCGCCCGCCGATCCCGCGCGTGTGCCACAGGGGCGCCAGCGGTTCGGGCTTGATCATCCCCATCCAGCCGTACAGCGGTCCGGGGGTCCAGGCGCGCGCCAGGTGGAGGATCTGCTCGTTGCCGGGCGTCGTCAGCAGGCCGCACGCCGCGCCCTTGCTCTCGAGGATCAGGTTGGTGACGACGGTTGAGCCGTGGAGGATCAGCTCCAGGTCCTCGGGCGAGGCGCCGGTACGCCGGCACGCCTCACGCACCCCCTCGAGCACGCCCACCGACTGGTCCGACGGTGTCGAGAGCACCTTGACCAGGGTCACGTCGCCGGTGTCGGTGTCCTGCATCTGCACGTCGGTGAAGGTGCCGCCCACGTCTACTCCCAGCCGGTGTCCCATCGGGGTCTCCCTTGTCTAGATCACGTCGTCGTCGCGCAGTTGCCGTCGTTCGTCGTCGTCGTAGCCCAGTCCGCGCAGGACGTCGTCGGTGTCGGCGCCAACGGTCCAGCGCGCGGCCTGGCGCACCCGCCCGGGGGTGCCGTTCAGACGCGGGATCACCCCGGGGCCGGTGACGGTGCCGTGCACCTCGTCCTCGTACTCGATCAGCAGCCCGCGCTCGCGGAAGTACGGGTCGCCGTACACGTCGGCGGCGTCGTAGACGGGCGCGCATACCACCCCGGCGTCGTTGACCAGCTGATCGAGCTCGGCGGCGGTGTGCGTGACCGCCCACTCGCCGATCAGCTCGTCGAGCAGGTCCTCGTTCTCGCCGCGGGCGTGGTGGGTGGCAAAGCGCTCGTCCTCGCCCAGCTCCGGGCGGCCGATCAGCGCGGCCAGCCGCCGCCACAGGGTGTCGTGGTTGGCGGCGATCACCACCCACTTGCCGTCCGAGGAGCCGTAGACGTTGCTCGGCGCAATCCGCGGCAGCCGGGTCCCGGTGGGGTTGCGCACCGTGCCCGTCTTCTCGTACTCCAGGACCGCCGACTCGGTGATCGCCAGGCAGGCGTCGGTGATCGAGGCATCGACCACCTGGCCGGTGGCGCCGCGGACGTCGCGGGCATACAGCGCGAGCAGGATCCCCTGAAAGGCCGACTGCGCGGCCAGCGTGTCGCCGAGTGATATCCCGAAGCGGGGGGGCGCCTGGTCGGGGTAGCCGTTGATGTGGCGCAGCCCGGAGAGGGCCTCGCCGGCGGAGGCGAAGCCGGGCCGGTCGCGGTAGCGGCCCGTCTGCCCGTATCCGGTCACGCGCGCGTAGATCGCGCCCGGGTTGACGGCATGAACATGCTCGGGGCCGAGGCCCCAGCGCTCCATCGTCCCGGGACGGAAGTTCTCCAGCACGACGTCGGCCTCGGTGGCCAGCCGGCGGGCCACCTCCTGCCCCTCTTTGCGCGCAGGTTGAGCGTCACCGAACGCTTGTTGCGCGCCAGGATCGACCACCACAGCGAGTGGTCGAGATGACGCAGCCGGCCCCAGTCGCGCATCGCATCGCCGTTCGGCGGCGGCTCGACCTTGATCACCTCGGCGCCGAAGTCGCCGAGCAGCGTCCCGACATACGGCCCGGCGAGCAGCTGGCCGAGCTCGAGCACCTTGAGGCCCTGGAGCGGTCCGTCGGACAGGTCAGGGCTCACCGGTCATCACCTCCGCCAGGAAGGCGCCCGCGCCCTGGATGTGCATCCGCATCACGGTCTCGGCCAGCTCGGGGCGCTGACGGCCGATTGCCGCCACCAGCGCGCGATGGCAGGACAGCGACTGGGCGCGCTGGTCGTCGTCGCGCCAGAAGGACGCCCGAAACGACCGCGGGATGCCGCTCACGGCGCCCATCGCCGAGGTCAGGCGAGGCGACCGCGCGGCGTCGAGGATCAAGCGGTGAAACTCCTCGTTGAGTTGCAACTGGGCGGCGACCGACTCGTCGCCGGCGTCGTCGTAGGCGGCAGAGCGCTCGTGGATTGCGGTCAGCCGGTCGAGCTCCGAGGCGGTGATCCTATGCGCCGCGAGCGCGGCCGCGTGGGGCTCGATCAGGGCGCGGACCTCGTAGAGGTCGGAGACGTCTACGGCGTCGAAGGTCCGGACGGTGGCACCCCGGCGGGGCTCGATCTCCACGAGCCCCTCCTGGGCGAGCAGGAGCAGGGCCTCGCGCACCGGCGTCCGCGAGGAGCGCAGCCGCTCGGCGAGCGCCTCGGCCCGCAGGCGCGCCCCCGGCTCCAGCGCACCGGTCAGGATCGCCTCGCGCAGCTGATCCTGGACCCGGGTCGCGTTGGTCTCCGTCGAGGGAATTTTGCATACGTTATACGATCCCTGCGGAGCCCGTCACGCGTCAAAGCGACTAGATTGCATGCATTTCACGGACGATGTCTATGCCGAGCGGGGACTGGGAGGACGTCAGGGCGCAGGCCGGCGGCCGGCCCTGGTGGTCGTCGATCTCAACTACGGATTCACCGACCCGGAGTCGCCGCTGCATTGTGGCGCCGACGAGGCCGTGTCGGCCACCGCGTCGCTGTTGAGCGCGGCGCGCGCCGGCGAACGGCCGGTGGCCTTCACCACGCTGCAGTACGACGCGGCCGGCCGGGAGGTGGCGCGGGCGTTCCTCGCCAAGGTGCCGGCGCTGCTCGCGCTCGCGCCCGGAACCCGGTGGCCGCAGATCGACGAGCGAATCGCGCCGCGTGAGGGCGAGCCGGTCCTGTGCAAGCTGTTTGCCTCGGCGTTCTTCGGCACGCCACTGGTGGCGATGCTGGCCGCGCGGGGCTGCGACACGGTGGTCGTGTGCGGCGCCTCGACGTCGGGATGCGTGCGCGCGACGGTTGTCGACGCCCTCCAGTACGGCTACCGGGTCGTCGTGGCGCGCGAGGCGGTGTGCGATCGCGCCCCGGCCGCCCACGCGGCGAGCCTCACCGACATCGACGCCAAGTACGGCGACGTCGTCGGCCTCGACGAGGCGGTCGCGCTCCTGCGCGGCGAATAGACGTTTAGTGTCTTCGCGCGTGCGCGCGCGTGACCATGGGATCATCATCGGCGATGGGGCGCCGGGCCCGCTGAACGCCATCACCGACGTCGCCGGCGTGCGCGTCGGACACGCGACGCTCATCGAGGGCTCGGGCGTGCTCGCCGTGGGCCGCGGTCCGGTGCGCACCGGCGTGACCGTTGTGCTGCCTCCCGGCGACGTGTGGACCCTGCCAGTGTTCGCCGGCGCCCATCGCCTCAACGGCAACGGCGAGATGACCGGACTCGAGTGGGTGCGGGAGTCTGGACTGCTCACCTCCCCGGTGGCGATCACGAACACCCACAGCGTGGGCGTCGTCCGCGATGCCCTGCTGCGCGACATGCTGGCCGCCGGGCAGACGGTCGTCTGGGGGCTGCCGGTTGTGGGCGAAACCTGGGACGGGGTGCTCAACGACATCAACGGCTTCCACGTGCGGGCAGAGCATGTGCACGCAGCGATCGCGGGCGCCGCGGGCGGGCCGGTGGCCGAGGGATCGGTCGGCGGAGGCACGGGGATGATCTGCCACGGCTTCAAGGGCGGGATCGGCACGGCGTCGCGGATCCGTCCTGCCGTGGAGGGCGGTCACACGGTCGGCGTGCTCGTCCAGGCCAACCACGGCCAGCGCCGGCGACTGGCGGTCAACGGGGTGCCCGTGGGCCGGATGTTCGATGAGGTCCCGCTGCCCGCTGACCCTCCGGACATCGGCGGCGGCACCGGCGCGGGTGCCGGGGCGGGGTCGATCATCGTCCTCGTTGCGACCGACGCGCCCCTGCTTCCCCACCAGTGCACCCGGCTGGCCCAGCGAGCGGGGCTGGGCATTGCGCGCGTCGGCGGGCTCGGCGAGCACTCCAGCGGCGACCTGTTTTTGTGCTTCGCCACCGGCAACCGCGGGATGACCGCCGGGGGCCTCGGTGAGCGGCCCCCACTCGCCTTTGACCTGCGGATGCTCGCCGACGCCCACATCACCGGCCTCTTCGAGGCGGTCGTCGAGGCCACCGAGGAGGCGATCGTCAACGCGCTGGTCGCCGCCGGGACGACAGACGGTCGCGACGGGATCGTCGCCCACGGGCTCGACGGCGGGCGCCTTGCTGCGGCGGTGTCCGGCGGGTAGATTTCGTCAGGCTGTGTGACCGGGCGTCTGACGGGAGTCCCGGGCGGGCGTCGGCGATTTTCAGAGGAGGGACCATGCAGATCCGAGCAAGACTTCTCGCCCCACTCGCGATCCTCGGCGTCCTGCCGGCCGCCGCGGATCGGCGGTCGCCGGTGGAAAGCCGGTCGGGGGTGTCATTCACGTCTACGAGGTCGATGCATCGCTCACCTCCTCGGTCGGGAACATCATCCTGACGGGCGCGATCGCCGACCACGGCAAGGATCACCAGGGCATTGCCGCCAAGGGGACGATCAACAAGCTCGTCCTCACCAAGGGCACGTTCGAGGTCAACACCTCGAAACTCACCGTCAATCCGCCGCTCGATCCCAAGACGTGCGCGATCGCCGGTTCGGCGACCGGTCCCGTCGCCATCGTCGCCGGCAGCGGCACCGGCGCGTACCGTGGCCTGCGAGGAACGGTGACGGCGACCGTCACCATCGCCGGCGTCCTGCCCAAGCTCAAGAGCGGCAAGTGCAACAGCAAGGCCGCGCCCGTCGCCGGCTTCTCCTGGGTCAAGGCGTCCGGAAAGGTGTCCTTCCAGTAGCCGCTCGCCCGAGACGCAGCACACCCCCTCACGGCTCTGTGTGCACGACGACATCGGCGATCTGAGGCAGCCGCTGGCGCAGGGCCTCCTCGAGTTCGCTGGCGATCTGATGCGCGTGAGCCAGGGACTGGGTGGCGCCCACCGGAACCGTGATGAAGAGGACGATTCCGGCGCCGGTGGGCAGCAGGCGAACATCGCGCGCGGGCCTTCCGGTCTGCTCGCGGATGATCGTCTCGACCTCCTCGGGAGTCTCGCGATCGTCGTGGGCTGCTGTGGGGTCAGCCGCAATCGGTCGTTCGAGCGGTTCAAGGTGCGTGATGGCGTCGCTCACTCTCGGCAGGGCACGGATTGCGGCTTCGACGCGCTCGGCAACGTCGTGGGCCTCCTGCAGTGAGCTGTCGGCGGGAAGCTTGAGGTGCAGGGAGACGCTGACCTGGTCGCCGTGCTCGAAGATCGTGATGTCGTGCGCCTCGCTGACCGACGGCTCGCTGAGCGCGATCGCCAGGACGCGGTCGCGCAGGGTCAGTCCACGGCGACGCGGCTCGACGTGGACCACGACATCGCTGTTGGGCAGCGCGTCTTCGACAGCCTGCTCGACTTCGTCCGCGGCAGCGTGGCCCTCGACGACCGCTCGGCCGGGCGCGACGGCCACGACGACGTCGGCGAAGTAGCGTCCCGCCGATTCGCGCAACCGCAACCGCTCGAGTTCGATCTCCGGGCCCAGGGCGACGATCGCGTCCCGCGCGATCGCCTCCGCGCCCGCGGGAGCGGTGTCCATCAACACCTGCGCGTTCTCTGAGACCAGCCGCCCCGCCGCCGCGAAGATCATCACCGCGACGATCAACGCGGCGATCGGATCTCCATCGGGAACGCCGGCGCGGACGAGGATCAAACCGACGAGCACGGCGACCGAGCCGGCGACGTCACCGGCGAAATGAAACGAGTTCGAGCGCAGCGCCGCCGAGTGATACCGCCGGGCGCTTCGACGCGAGTGCAGTGCCCGGCTGAGGTTGATCGCGATTGCCACGCCGATCACCGCGAACACGTACCACTTGGCCGCGAGTGACTCGCCGCCGGACGAGAGGCGACCGATCGCCTCAATCGTGACGAACAGGCCGCCGGCGACCAGGATGGTCGCCTCGGCGAGGGCTGACAGGTTCTCCGCTCGCCGATGACCAAAGGGGTGCGAGGTGTCCGCCGGACGCGCGCCCAACCGGACCGCGAAGAACGTGACGACCGCCGCGACGACGTCTCCGGTCGACTCGACACCGGCCGACACCAGGCCCAGGCTTCCGGTCGCCAGGCCCGCCCCGAGCATCAACGCCATCTGAAATGCCGCCGCCAGAATCGAGACGATCGTGGTGCGCCGCGGACCGGCGAGGTCCTCGGACGCGACGGTGTGCTGGGCGACGGACATCGAGACAGCGTAGGCGCAGCTCGCGTCACGCCACCGGCGTCCTAGAGCAGGAGCGTCAGGGGCGACTCCAGGCCGCGGCGGATATCCGACAGGAACTCGGCCGCGTCGGCTCCGTAGAGGATCCGGTGATCGCAGCTCAGCGTCAGCGTCATCAGCTGTCGCTCGATCAGCTCACCGTCGCGCAGCGCGGGGGCCGCCCGGGCGGCCCCGACGCCGAGGATCGCCGCCTGCGGCGGGTTGATCACCGGGGTGATCGCGGTCATCCCGTACATGCCGAGGTTCGAGACGGTGAAGGTGGCCCCGGCGAGGTCGCGCGGGGTCACCGATCCGTCGCGGACCGTGGCGGCCAGACGACGGGTCTCACGGGCGATTGCGCCGACCGAGCGGGTGTCGGCATCGGCGATCGTGGGGACGATCAGCGCGTCGGCGGCGGCCACCGCGATCCCGACGTGGACGTGCTCGTGCAGCTCGAAGCGACCCTCGCGATAGGAGCCGTTGGCCCGCGGGTGACGGCGCAGGGCGAGCGCGCACGCCTTGACGATGAAGTCGTTGAGCGACGGCATCGGATCCGGCGGCTGGGGCTGTTCCTTGAGCTGGGCGCGAAGCGCCTCCAGCGCGCCGGTATCGGCCTCGGTCTGGACCTGGAACTCCGGGATCGTCGCCTTGGCCTCCGACATGCGCCGGGCGATCAGCTGCTGGACGCGGGTGAGCCCCTGGACGGAGCTGCCGTTGGCGGCCTCCTTGGGAGATGTGTCCCGGAAAGCGGGACGGATATCCCCTTCGCGGCGCTCGCTGGATGCCCGCCCGCGCGGCCACGTCGGCGCGGGTGATCCGCCCGCGCGGTCCGGTGCCCTCGAGCGTTTCGAGGTCGACGCCGTGGACGGTCGCCATCCGGCGCGCCAGCGGGGTGGCCAGCACGGTCGCGCCCGCGTTGCCATTCCCGCTCCGTGCTCGCGTGGACAGCGCGACTCGGAGCGGGTTTGCCCCCCTCAGCGGCGGGAACTCGCCCCAGGTCGTTCGTGGGTGTCTCATCGGCGGCGCCCAGCTGGGCGATTGGCGCGCCCACCGGGAGCGTCTCCCCCACGGCGGCCACGATTCGCAACGCACCCGACTGCGGCGACTCGTAGGTCATCGTTGCCTTGTCGGTCTCGATCTCCACCAGCTCCTCACCGGCGGCCACCTCGTCGCCGTCGTCCTGGAGCCAGCTGAGGATCGTGCCCTCCTCCATCGAATCCGACAGGCGCGGCATCGAGATCTCGGTCATGGCATCAGGTCCAGGGCGGCGCCGACGATCGTCTCGGGATCGATGCCGAAGGAGCGGTACAGGTCGTCGACGTCGCCCGACTGTCCGAAGTCGTCGACCCCGAGGCAGGCGATCGGCACGTTGCGCACCGCCCCGAGGAAGCTGAGCGTGTGCGGGTGCCCGTCGAGCACGGTGACCAGCGGGGCGGCCCGGTCCGCCGGCAGCACCGCGTCGAGGATCGCCTCGTCGCCGGGCGCGAGCCCCTGCCGGGCGCGCACCGCCTGGAAGACGAGGTCGGCCGAGGTCAGGCAGACGACGTCGACGGTCCGGCCGGCCTCGGTGAGCTCGTCGGCGGCGGCCAGCACCTCGGGCATGACCGCCCCGGCGCCGGCGAGCGTGACGTCCGGCCGGCCCTCGCCGCAGCGCAGCACGTACCCACCGGCGAGGGCGTGCTCGCGCCGGCGCGTACGGGCCTCCTCGTCGGCCGGCAGCGCGGCCAGCGACTGGTCGATCGGCCGGGTGGTCAGGCGGAAGTAGGCCGACTGGCCGTCCGGTTCGGTCAGCTGTGCGAGCGCGGCGAGAAGCGCCCACTCCAGGTCCTGGCCGAAAGCCGGCTCCCAGGCGGTGCAGCGCGGCTGCTCGAGTCCCACCGACGGCGTGATGATCGACTGGTGGGCTCCCCCCTCGGGCGCCAGCGTGACCCCCGACGGGGTGCCGACGAGGATCGAGCGCGCGCCGGCGTAGAGCCCAAACGACCACGGCTCCAGAGCCCGGTTGACGAACGGGTCATAGAGCGTGCCGATCGGCAGCAGCGGCTCGCCGTCGCGATCGCCGGTCATCCCCAGCTCGGCAAGCAGCCCGACGAGGTTGCCCTCGGCGATGCCCAGCTCGATGTGCTGGCCGTGGGAGGACTCGCGCCAGCGCACGAGCGTGTCAGTGTCGTCGGCGAACCAGTCGATCCGCTCGCCGAGGTGCCAGATGCCGACGTGGTTGATCCAGCCGCCCAGGTTCGTGGAGGAGGCCACGTCGGGGCTGACCGTGACCACCCGCTCGGCTACCGCCGGCGCATCGCGCGCCAGGTCGACGAAGAAGCGTCCGAACGCCTGCTGGGTGGACGCCCGGCCCGATGTGATCTCGCCCCAGCGAGTCCGGCACCGGCGCGACGGTGACGTTGCGCACCGGCTCGCGCACCAGCCGCTGCGCCGTGGCCCGGCACAGCTCGCCCGCGGGCGACTCGTCGGCAAAGCGCGCCCACGGATCGTCGGCGTCGGCGCCCAGCTCGGCGGCCAGCGAGCGCCATTGCGCGGCGTCGATCAGCGCCGAGTGATTGGCGGGATGGCCCTCGGTCGGGAGCCGCCAGGCCTTGATCGTGAACGCGAAGATGACCGTCGGGCGGTCCTTGACGGCGTCGGCCTCAGCGAAGGCGTCGAGCAGGAGGCCGAGGTCGTGGCCGCCGAGGTCGCGTACGGCGGCCATCAGGCGCTCGTCGTCGACGTCGGCGATCGCGCGCTTGAGCGCGCTGCGATCGTCGCCCTCCAGCACCCGCGCGCGCACCTCGTCGATCGGCGAGCGCAACATCCGCTGGTACTCCTCGTTGGTCATCGCGTCGATCCGCCGGGCGAGCGCGCCGCCGTCGTCGAGGCCGGTCAGCCGACGGCCGTACTTGACCGGGATCACGTGCCAGCCGGCGGCCTCGAACATCGAGGCCAGCCGGGCGGCGGCGATGTCGGGCACGACGCGGTCCAGTGACTGGCGGTTGACGTCGACGATCCACAGCACCTCGCCGAGGTGTGAGACGAGGGGGTCGACGAGCGCCTCCCAGACGGCTCCCTCGTCGAGCTCGGCGTCGCCGACCAGCGACACCTGACGTCCGCCGCGCGGCACCTCGAAGTGGCCGGCGACGTAGCGGTGGGCGAGCGCCGACCAGATCGGCGCCGTCGCTCCGATCCCGACCGAGCCCGTCGAGAAGTCGGCGGCGACCGGATCCTTGAGCCGGCTGGGGTAGCTCTGCAGGCCGCCGAATGCGCGCAGAGTCGTCAGGTAGCGCTCGTCGAGCTGGCCGAGCAGGTACTCGATGGCGTGGAGCACCGGCGAGGCATGGGGCTTGACCGAGACGCGGTCGGCTGCCCGCAGGTGGTCAAACCACAGCGCGGTCATGATCGAGACCATCGACGCCGAGGACGCCTGGTGGCCGCCCACCTTGACCCCCGACGGGGTCTGTCTCACCCGGTTGGCATGGTGGATGATCGAGGTGGCCAGCCACAGCACGCGCGACTGGATCGCCTCCAGGGTCTGAAGCTGTGAAGGCGATGTCTGGACGGCCACGCGCGAAAGTGTCCGGCACGGATCGCCGCCGGTCCAGAGTCGGGCGTCAGAACGACGAAACTTTGCGTGGCTGCGGTCTTCGACGTTACGATCCTGACGTGCCGCGCGCCGATCTGGACACCCTTGATCGTCAGATCATCGAACTGCTCGTCGCCGACGCCCGCCGTTCGGCGAGCGACATCGGCCGCACGATCGGCCTCTCCCCGGCCGCCGTCAAGCGGCGCATCGACCGCCTGGAGGAGCGCGGTTTCATCCGCGGCTACACGACCGTGCTCGACCACCAGCTGATGGGCGCGCACCTGGAGGCGTTCTCCGAGCTGCGGTTCGCCCCGGGCACGCTGGTGGAGGAGATCGACGCCGCGGTCGCCGACCTGCCCGAGCTGGTGGAGTCCTTCACGCTCGCCGGCGACCCCGACGCGCTCCTGCGTCTGCGCGTCGACGACGTCGAGCACCTCAAGCGCGTCATCGACCGGGTGCGCCGCGGACAGCGCGGCAGCGCCAAGATCATCAACACCAAAACGCTGATCGTGCTCGGTAGCCGCGGCGGCACGGCACACTAGGGGCGTGTTCGACGCATTGCAGGAGGGCGCGGAGCGGGTTGCGCTGTCGTTTCCCGACCGCTCGCTGACCTACGCGCAACTGGCGGCCGCCGCCGGCGGGGTGGCGGCGCAGCTGATCGGCGCGGAGCGGGTCGCGGTGATCGCCGAGTCGCGGATCGAGACCGCGGTGGCGGTTCTCGGCGCCCTGCACGCCGGCGTCCCGATCGTGCCGATCAACCCCAAATCGGGCTCCAGCGAGCTGGCTCACATCGTCTCCGACGCCTCCCCGGAGGTGCTGCTCGTCGCTCCCGGGACCGAGGTTCCCCGGGCGCTGGCCGAGCTGCGCCAGGTGGTCGTCGACCTCGACGAGGATGCATCCGCGTCGTCGCCCCCGAGCGACGCCCAACCCGATGACCCGGCGCTCATCGTCTACACGTCGGGCACGACCGGGGCCCCCAAGGGGGCGGTCATGCCGCGCCGCGCCATCACCTCCAACCTCGACGCGCTGGCCGACGCCTGGGCGTGGACCGCCGACGACGTGGTCGCCCACGGCCTGCCGCTGTTCCACGTCCACGGGCTCGTCATCGGCATCCTCGGGCCCCTGCGGCGGGGCGGCACCGCCATGCATCTGGGCCGCTTCTCCCCGGAGGCCGTGACCGAGGCGCTGACCGGCGACGCGACGATGCTGTTCGGCGTCCCGACGATGTACCGCCGGCTGGCCGACGCCGCCGAGGCCTCACCCGAACTGGCGGACGCGCTGGGCCGGGCCCGGCTGCTCGTTTCCGGCTCGGCGGCGCTGCCGGCCGCCGAGCACGCCCGGTTGGAGCGCCTCACCGGCCGCACGGTCGTCGAGCGCTACGGGATGACCGAGACGCTGATGAACACGGCGATCCGCGCCGACGGCGAGCCCGCGCCCGGCACCGTCGGACCGCCGCTCGGCGGCGTCGAAGTGCGGCTCGTCGACGATGATGCGGCCGAGCTCAAGGTCGACGACGACGAGACGATCGGCGAGTTGCAGGTCCGCGGCCCAAACGTGTTCCTCGGTTACCTCAACCGTCCCGAGGCGACCGCCGAGGCGCTGCGCGACGGCTGGTTCGCCACCGGGGACATGGCCACCCGGCGCCCCGACGGCTACATCCGCCTCGTCGGCCGGCAAGCCACCGACCTGATCAAATCAGGCGGCTACAAGATCGGCGCGGGCGAGATCGAGGGCTCGCTGCGCGAGCATCCGGCGGTCGCCGACGCGGCCGTCACCGGCGAGCTCGACGAGGACCTCGGGGAGCGCGTGATCGCCTGGGTCGTCCTGCGTGAGGGCGAAACCGCCGAGGAAGGCGAGCTCATCGATCATGTCGCCTCTCAACTGGCGCCCCACAAGCGCCCCCGCGTCGTGCACGTGCTCGACGACCTCCCCCGCAACGAGCTCGGCAAGGTCCAGAAGAAGCGGCTGACGGCGAGCTAGCGCAGCAGCATCCCCAGGTTGACCGCCGCCGCCAAGCTTCGGGGGCGCTGCTCCGCATGCCTTATCCTTGGTCGGATGCAACGCCTGAGGCGCACTTTGGCGGTGTTGTCGACGATGCTCGTGCTCGCCGTGCCGGCGATCGCGTCCACCGGCTGCGGAGCGGTGGGGCACGCCGTCGGCGGCATCGCCGCTCACCACATCGCCAACCACTTCCTGGGCAGACGGAACGCGGGCAAGGTCTTCTGCCTCTACCACGGACATCGGGTGCTCGTCGACCTGCGAACCCACCACGTGTTCGCGGCGGGCATCAACGCCTACGAGGCCTACAAGTCCTGTAAGACCGGTTTCGGTCGCACGCACTGACGTCAACTGAGGTTGACATTGGCCGTCGTGTCAACTACGGTTGACAGATGCCGTCCTCCCCGCCGACCTTCCCCGATGACCCGGGCGACGCTCTCGCCGCGGTGGGAGCGCTACGGCGCCTCGCCGACCGCGTCGAGGACGCCGCCGTCGAGCGGGCCGTGGCCGATGGATGGTCGCTGACCCAGGTCGCCGAGGCCCTCGGCGTGACGCGCCAGGCGGTGCACAAGAAACATGCCCGACGACTCGCAATCGGTAGGAGCTGATCGATGGCCTTCCAGCGATTCACCCAGGACGCCCGGGCGATCGTGGCCGCTGCCCGTGAGGAGGCGCAGTCCGCCGAGCAGGGGTTGATCGAGGCCGAGCACCTGCTGCTGGCCCTGGCATCCCATCCGCACCTCCGCGCGCTGGGACTCGACCGCGACGAGCTGGCCGACGCTCTCGCCCGCGAGGAGGAGCACAGCCTCGCCGCGGTGGGGATCGCGGCCGTTGACTACGGCGCACCGGCGACCCGCCGGCGATTTCGCGATCCCCGGATGGCCAGGTCGGCCAAGGTCGCGTTGGAGCGCGCGCTCGCCGCCGCCGTCGAGCGCCACGATCGCCGCATCACCGCTCGGCACCTGCTGCTCGGAGTGCTCGCGGCGGAGCACGGCCGGGTCCCCCGCACGCTGGCGCTGGCCGACATCGACGTCGCTGAGCTCCGCGGGCGGATCTGAGCGGCCCTCGCCCTAGACCTTTTCCTCCACGAAGCGCTCGCGCAGCGCCGTCTTCTTGAACTTACCGGTGGCGGTGCGGGGGATCTCGTCGATGAACTCGAAGCGGTCGGGGATCTGCCACTTGGCGTAGGTGCCCGACAAGTGCTCGCGTAGCTGCTCGGGCTCGATCTCCTGACCCTCGCGGGCGACGACGACGGCCAGTGGCCGCTCGCCCCAGCGGTCGTCGGGGATCGCGATCACCGCCGCCTCGGCGACGTCGGGATGGGCCATCAGCTGGTTCTCGAGGTCGACCGACGAGATCCACTCGCCCCCGGACTTGACCAGATCCTTGGAGCGGTCGCAGATGCGCAGGTTGCCGCCGTCGTCGATCTTGACCACGTCACCGGTCTGAAACCACCCGTCGTCGGTGAACTTCTCCGCCCCCTGACCCTGGTGGTAGCCGCGCGCCACCCACGGCCCGCGGACCTCGAGCTCGCCCATCGCCTCGTCGTCCCACGCGACCAGCTCGCCGTCGTCGCCGCGCGCGCGGATGTCGACGAACGGCGACGCTGTCCCCTGGCGGCTGCGGTAGTCGTAGATCTCGTCCTCGGAGGCATCGTCGAGGTCGCGCGGCGGGCGGCTGACGCTTCCCAGCGGTGAGGTCTCGGTCATCCCCCAGGCGTGGATGATCTTCAGGCCGTGCTTGTCAAAGCCCTTGAGCATGCTCTGAGGAGCGGCCGAGCCGCCGACGACGAGGTGGCGCAGGGCGCCCAGATCCCACCGCTCGGGCTGGGCCTCGATCGCCTCCAGGACCGCCATCCACACGGTCGGGACACCGGCCGTGATCGTCACGTGCTCGTCGGCCAGCAGGTCGAGCACCGACTCGGCGTCGAGCTTCTGGCCGGGGAGCACGAGCCCGGCGCCGACGAGCGCCGCCGTGTAGATCAGCCCCCACGCGTTGGCGTGGAACATCGGCACGACGGGGAGCAGCGTGTCGCGCCGCGAGACGTCCTTGACGTCGGGCAGCGCCGCCACCAGCGAGTGCAGGACCTGCGAGCGGTGCGAGTAGACGACGCCCTTGGGGCGGCCGGTCGTGCCCGACGTGTAACACATGGCCGCAGCGCGGCGTTCGTCGTCCTCGGGCCACTGCCTCGGCTCGGAGTCGGCGATCAGGGCCTCGTAGTCCAGGTAGCCGTCGGGCAGCTCATCGCCGGAGCGGCGCACGACGATCACGTGCTCGAAGTCCCGGGAATCGTGAAAGCTCTCGAACACCTCGAGCAGCGACTCGTCGACGACGATCGCCCGGTCCTCGGCGTCGTTGACGATGAAGCCGAGCTCGTCGCGGTGCAGCCGCGGGTTGAGCGTGTGGATGACCGCGCCCATGGCGGGCACGGCGAAGTACAGCTCCACGTGCTCGGGCTGGTTCCACATGAGCGTCGCCACCGGGTCCCCATCCTCGATCCCAAGGCCGGCCAGCGCCGATCCGACTCGCCGCGCCCGCTCGGCGCATGCACCGAACGTCGTCCGTCCGACGGAGCCGTCGGGACGGCGAAAGACGATTTCGCGCTTGGGGCTGAACCGCTCGACCCGCTCGACCACCTTGGTCAGCGACAGCGGGTAATCGTCCATCATCAGGCCTTCGCGCATGCTCTCTCCCAGTGTTCGCGGTCGCCAGGTAACGGATCAGATTACGCCGCGGACGGCCCGCGCGTCACCGTTGCATCGGGGGTCAGGCGGCGATCGCCAGCTCGCGCCCGCGGTCGGCGGGGATCGGCGTCGCGGGCGCGGCGCTGTCGGCCTCGTCGTCGCCGCTGCCCGGAAGCGCGAGGCGGACGATCTTCTTGAGCACCGAACCAAACTGCTTGGGCAGCGGCCCGGCGTTGTACGGCAGTCCGTAGCGCTCGCAGATGTCGCGCACCTGCACGGCGATCTCGCCGTAGCGATGCGCCGGGATGTCGGGGAACAGGTGGTGCTCGATCTGATGCGACAGGTTGCCGCTGAGCAGGTGGAACAGGCGCCCGCCGGTCAGGTTGGCCGAGCCGAGCATCTGGCGCAGATACCAGCCGCCACGCGTCTCTGACTCCACCTCCTCCTCGGTGAACTCCTCCACGCCCTCGGGAAAGTGCCCGCAGAAGATGATCATGAACGACCACACGTTGCGCGTCAGGTTGGCGGTGGCGTTGCCGGTAAGCACGAACGGCGCGACCGGGCCGGCCAGCACCGGGAACACCACGTAGTCCTTGAGCACCTGTCGCCGCCCCTTCTCCCACACGGCGCGCAGGATGTCGCGCTTGTCGTCGAGCGTGATCTCCCCGGCCTCGATGCGCTCGACCTCGATGTCGTGCGCCGCCACCCCCCACTGGAACAGCAGCGCCAGCAGCGTTGCGTAGACGGGGTTGCCAAGGTCGCGTCTGCGCCACGGCTGCGCCTCGGACATGCGCAGGATCCCGTAGCCGATGTCGCGGTCCTTGCCCAGCACGTTGGTGTGGGTGTGATGCACATAGTTGTGAGAGTGGCGCCACTGGTCGCCCGGGCAGGCGGTGTCCCATTCGAACTCCTTGGAGTCCAGCGCCGGGTCCTTCATCCAGTCGTACTGGCCGTGCATCACGTTGTGACCGATCTCCATGTTGTCGAGGATCTTCGATAGCGCCAGCGCGGCCGTGCCGCCGAGCCACGCGGGCGGCAGCCAACCGGCGAACAGCAGCGTGCGGCCGCCGACCTCGAGCGCGCGTTGGGCCTTGATGACCTTGCGGATGTAGTCGGCGTCGCGCTCGCCCAGGTCGGCGATCAGGCGTCCGCGCAGCTCATCGAGCTCGTCGCCGAGCGCCTCGATCTGCTCGGGGCTCAGCATGGGGTGGGTATCGGCGTTCATGGTCGATCTCCTTTGCTCAGAGCTGGAGCGCGACGTCCCCGGCGGGGACCGACACGCACAGCTGGATGTCCTCGTCTTCCTCATCCGAGACCTCGCCGGAGCGCACGTTGCGCACGGCTCCCGCCGTCTTGCGGCAGGTGCACGTGCGACAGATGCCCATCCGGCACCCGTACGCCGGCGTCAGCCCGGCGGCCTCGGCCTGCTCGAGCAGAGTCCCGGCGGCGATCGTGGCCGTCGCCTCGCTGCGCAGAAAGCGCAGGGTGCCCTCGGCCGCGTCGCCGCTCACGGTGACCCGCGGCGGCGTGAACGTCTCGGCCAGCAGTTGGTGGGGCCGGCCGCCGCGTTCCATCCAGGCCGCCCGCGCGGCCTCGATCAGCGTCGGCGGCCCGCAGACCGCCGCCCATGTCTCCGTGTCGACCCGGCCCAGCGTGTCGGCGTCGAGGCGCGCGGGACGGGCGCCGCGGGTGGTGCGGTACTCGATCGTGGCGCCCCCGGCGAGACCGCGGACGTCTGACTCGTAGAGCCAATCGGCCTCGGTCCGCGCGTAGTGCACGAACGCCACCTCCCCGCCAGCCTCCTCGTCGGCGAGGGTGCGCAGCATCGCCAGGACCGGAGTGATCCCGCTGCCCCCGCTGATCAGGTGCAGGCGGCGTGGGCGCGGCTGCGGAAGGGTGAACTCGCCCAGGCCCTCGCTGAGGTGCAGCACCATTCCGGGGCGGGCGTGACGGATCAGGTGCGGCGAGACGAGGCCGCCCGAGTGCTCGGTGATCGTCAGCTCCAACTCACGGCCGCGGGCGTGTTCTGAACCGGCCGGCGAGTAGGTGCGGGTCCGGCGCACGCCGTCAATCTCGACCCCGACGCGCACGAACTGGCCGGCGCGCACGCCGCCGAAGGCACGGTTGGGACGCAGCGTCAGCGTGACGCTGCGGTCCGTCTGGCGCCGGACGGCGACGACCTCGGCGCGGCCCTCGGAGACCGTCAGCCGGGGATGGATCAGCTCCAGATAGCGGTCGACACCGTGCGGACCGAGCATCAGGTTCACGAGCGGCGAGCGCAGCACGCGCTGGGCGATCGTCCGCCGGGGCGGCTCGCCGGTGGTGGTGGCGGTGGGGGTGGCGGGCGTCATCGACTCTCGTCGCTCCTCGACTTAGTGTACGGCTGTTCACCAAGTATCTTGGCGTATGCTGCCTCCAGGTCAAGTGAGAAGACGGACCTGTGACGACCTTCACACAATGAGCGTGAACAGACGTACACACCGGAGCGGGCACTCGTCCGCGCAGCGCGCCACCCATGAGCGCCGTTCGCAGGCGCAGCGACGCTCGGAGACCCGCCGGGCGCTGCTCGACGCCGCTCTGGAGCAGCTCGACGCCGGAACCGCCTTCGACTCGCTCAGCCTGCGCCGCGTCGCGCGGACCGCCGGCGTGGTCCCGGCGGCCTTCTACCGCCACTTCGCCAGCATGGACGAACTGGGGCTGGCGCTCGTGGAGGAGTCGGTGCAGACGCTGCGCGAGATGCTGCGCGAGGCCCGCGAGGACGAGGCCCGGCGCGCGAACCCCGACCATCTGATCGCCCGCTCGGTGGCCATCCTCGTCGAGTACGTGCGCGCCCACCGGCGCCATTTCGCCTTCATCGTGCGCGCCCGCGCCTCCGCCAACACGGTCCTGCGCCACGCGATCCGCTCAGAGACCCGACTGTTCGCCTCCGAGCTTGCCACCGACCTGGCGCGATTTCCCGTCCTGCGTGAGTGGACGACGACCGACCTGCAAATGCTGGCCGGGATGTTCGTCGACTCCATGATCGCGACGATCGACGCGATCCTCGAGGCCTCCGGCTGGGGCTCGGGACCGGACGCGCTCACGCCCGAGCGCCAGGGGGAGATCACCAAGCTCGCCGAGAAACAGCTGCGCCTGATCGTGCTCGCGATCCCGCACTGGCGCAGCCGCCCATAGCCGATGGCGCGCCGATCGGCCCAGCAGAGGATTCCCCCGGGGCCCGGACGGGCATCTGGGATCTGATGACCGACGCGGAGACGTATACCGATGCTCTGGCGCAGCTGGCAGTCCGGCTGGGCGCCAACGTCCAGCCGGGCCAGATCGTGGCCATCTCCTCCGAGCCCGGCAAGGAGCCGCTGGCGCGTGCGATCGCCGCGGCCGCGTACGAAGCCGGTGCCCGGTTCGTCGACCTGGCGGTGTTCGATCCCTACTTCAAGCGCGCCCGCGCGCTCCACGCCGAGCCGGAGTCGCTGACCTTCGTCCCGCCGTGGATCGGCGAACGCGTGCTCGAACTCGGCGAGCTGCGCTGCGCGCGGATCGGGCTGTCAGGGCCCAGCGCCCCGCGGGCGCTCGAGGGCATCGACCCCGAGCTGATCGCGCTCGATCAGCTGCCCCGCGTCCCCGAGTCGATGAAGCTCGTCAACGAGCGCACCACCAACTGGACGATCGTGCCGTGCCCGAACCCGGCGTGGGCGACGCTCGTGCACCCGCGGCTGGAGCCGGTGGCCGCACAGGCGCGGCTGTGGGGGGAGATCGCCCACATCTGCCGGCTCGACGAGCCCGACCCGATCGCCGCGTGGCAGACGCGCCTCGCCCAGCTCACGGGCGTCGCCGCCCGACTGACCGAGCTGCACCTCGACGAACTCCATTTCGAGGGCCCGGGAACCGATCTGCGCATCGGGTTGCTGCCGTCCAGCCATTGGATCGCCGCCGACTTCGTGACCGTCGACGGGATCGACTCCCGGCCCAACCTCCCCACCGAGGAGGTGTTCACGACCCCCGACCCCGAGCGCGTCAGCGGGACGGTGACCGCCACCAAGCCGCTGTTCACCGCCGGCACGACGATCACCGGGCTGGTGGTCTCCTTCGAAGGCGGCCGGGTCGTGTCCGTCGAGGCCGAGGAGGGGGCCGAGGTGCTGCGCGGGATGATCGACATCGACGAGGGCGCCGCGCGACTCGGCGAGGTGGCGCTCGTCGACCGCGAGGGCCGGATCGGGCCGCTGGGGACCGTCTTCTACGACACCCTGCTCGACGAGAACGCCGCCAGCCACATCGCGCTCGGCCACGGCTACCTGCAGGGCGTCAGCTCCGAGGACGAACACGCGCGGATCAACGTCTCGAAGATCCATACCGACTTCATGATCGGGTCCGACGACGTGTCGGTCACCGGCACGGTCGCCGATGGCCGCCGGATCCCGCTGCTGCGCGACGGCAGCTGGCAGCTCTGACCGTCCGGAGCGGCGCCGGTGCTCTAGATTGTCCACCCCCGGAGAGGTGCCGGAGCGGCTGAACGGGCGCGATTGGAAATCGCGTAACGGGGGTCAACCTCGTTCGGGGGTTCGAATCCCCCCCTCTCCGTCGCCTGTCCGCCCCGTGTCGCCCCGGGACGTTGTAGGGGGCAGACCGTGACAAACCCTGCGTATTGCGTGCAAACGTTCGCATCGCGCACATCATACGTTCGTCGGCTGACCGAATACCGGTTAAATTTCCTTGCGCCGCCTCCGATGAGTACCTAGACTTCGGCTCAGGGAAGGAGCCGCGTCAAGACCACCTCCGCGGCAGGGACAAGTTCACACAATGCAAAGACCAGCGCTACGACTCGTTGAAGGCGGACTGGATACCGTCGTTCCCTGGCGTTGGTTCTGTGGCCACTGCGCAGCTCCCTCACCGACGGGCGCGGCACCGCCCCCCACCGCGCGGGTATGCACGTCCTGCGGACTGGGCCTGCTGCTCGAGACGCGCGAGGATGCGGTTCCCGACAGCCGTGACGCCTTCCTCGTCGTCGATTCCGCTCTGCTCGTGCAGGCCATGTCCCGCGAGGCCCAGATGCTGTTGGACATGAGTGAGGAGATGGCCGTCGACAAGCCCGTCGCCGACCTGCTCGTGCCCGCCGACGCCGAGGCTGGTCGCACCGGGTTCGCGGCCGCCGTCGCCCAGGCGGCGGACGGCCAGGATCCGGATACCGCTCGCGCCGTCGTGCGGCCGTGGAACACCTTCGGTGTGCGGATGCGCGCGCGGATCGCGACCTGCGGCCCGCCGCGGGCAGCGCTGATCGTGCTCGACAGCGGGCGCGGGCCAACGCTGCGCGCCGTGCCGCGCGTCGAAGCGCGCAACGCCGTCGCGCGCTGAACCGCCGACTAGGTCGCTGACGCCAGCACGTCGGGCGCGCCCAGCCCGTGCAGGGTGGCCGGGAGCACGATCGATCCGTCCTCCTGCTGCCCGTTCTCCAGCAGCGCGATGATCGTCCGTCCGACCGCCACCGCGGTGCCGTTGAGCGTCGCCAGGTGTACCGGGCGGCCGTCCGCCGGGCGGTAGCGGATGTCCAGGCGCCGTGCCTGGTAGTCGGTGGTGTTCGACGTCGAGGTCAGCTCGCGATATCGGCCCTGGCCGGGAAGCCACGCCTCGAGGTCATACTTCATCGCCGCCGAGGCGCCGAGGTCGTTGACGGCGATGTTGACCACGCGGTAGGGGATCTCGAGCTCCTGCATGATCGACTCCTCGATCGCCAGCAGCCGCTCGTGCTCGGTGACCGCATGATCGGGCTCGACGAAGCTGAACATCTCGACCTTGTCGAACTGGTGCACGCGAAAGATTCCCCGGGTGTCCTTGCCGGCGGCGCCGGCTTCGCGGCGAAAGCAGCTGGAGAAGCCCGCGTAGCGCAGCGGCAGCTGGTCGCCGGGGAGGATCTCGCCGCGGTGCAGAGAGGCGAGGGCGACCTCGGAGGTGCCCGCCAGGTACAGGTCGTCCTCGGGCAGCTGGTAGATCTGCTGCTCGGTGTCCGGGAGCATGCCGGTGCCGTACAGCGCCTCCTCGCGGACGAGCACCGGCGGAATCACGGGCTCACAGCCCTCGCCGGTCAGCTTGTCCATCGCGTAGCGCACGAGCGCCAGCTCGAGCATCACCAGGTCGCCGCGCAGGTAGGCAAAGCGCGAGCCTGACAGCCGCGCGCCGCGCTCCATGTCGATCCGCTCGCCGGCCAGCTCGAGATGATCGCGGCCCTCGGGAGTGCGCTCGCCGACCTCGCGCAGCACGGTGTCCTCGTCGGGCGCCTCCGGCAGCGGAAGGTTGGGCAGCGCCGCCAGCGCCGCGTCGCGCTGGGACCTGATGGCCGATTCCTCATCGGACAGCGCGCGCCCGCGCGCCGCCAGCTCGGCCAGCTGGGCGCGCTGCGCCTCGTCGGGCGCGCCGCGCAGGGCCTTCGAGGCCCGGTTCTGCTCGGAGCGCAGCTGCTCGAGCTCGGTGGTCAGCCCGCGCCAGCGTTCGTCGAGCTCCAGCACCTCGCGAACCGTCTCCGCCGCCTGCGGTCCGCGACGCGAGAGGGCGCCCACGACCGCTTCAGGATCGCGTCGGATCAGCCTGATGTCGAGCATCGCCGGGCCTCCGGGCCTCCGGGCGGGCCGTCAGCCGCCGGCGCCGCTGGCTGCGCCGTTGCCCGCGCCCTGCTTGGGGTTGGAGCTCTTCGGAGTCGCTGAGCCCGTGTTGCCGGTGGGACCCGGCGTCGCCGGCGCCGTCGTCTGTCCCGGCTGGGGCAACGTGCCGACCGGCTTGTTCTTGCAGTCGACGACGCCGGTCAGCCTCGGCGCCAGGCGGCCCGCGTAGGTAGCCACGAACTTGGCCACGTCCTTGGCGTCCTGGCCGACGACGATGTTCTGCGGCATGTAGGCACCGGAGAAGCCGCCGTTCTCGATCGCGTAGAGCACGCGGGTGACCGGCCGCTCGCAGCGCACGTTGAAGTTCGGGCCGCTGTTGGCCTGGGCGGTGCGGACGTTCGGCGCCGAGCCGTGGGTTCCGGCGGCGTTGAGCGTGTGGCAGCCCGCGCAGCGCTGCGAGAACAGCTCAGCGCCCGTGTAGACGGGGCCCTGCGACTTCGCGATAGCAATCTTTTCGGTGCCACAGGCCGCGGTCACGCACGGCAATGCGCAGACCGCCGCCAGCGCCAGGATCTTCGCCAACCGGCTCATCGGACGGAGATCATAATGACGTGCCGTGTCGGGCAGGCCCTCACCCCGGACGTGGCTGCTGGCAGCGCTGCCGGCGCTGGCTCTCGCCGGCTGCGGCCACGTGGCCCGCGTCGGGTCGGGGGCGACCCTCCAGATCGACCTCAACGAGTACCGGGTCACACCGCAGGACGTGCGGGCCCCCTCGGGACCGCTGACGATCGTCGTCCACAATGACGGCCGCCTGACCCACGACCTCGTGATCACCGAGAACGGCCTCCAGACGGCGGCGACCGAGCCGCTCGCGCCGGGCCAGACGACGAACCTCGTGGCGACACTCACGCCCGGCCGCTACCTGATGGCCTCGACGATCCTGTCCGACCAGGCGCTCGGCGCCTACGGCACGCTCGACATTGGCGGCTAGCACCGACCGCCAGGGCTTGTCACGGATGTTGCGAACTCGTGGAGGAGCCGGGCCGGGCGCGCCGAAAAAGAGCGGCATCCCCGGCGCCGGCTTTGCGACGCTCGCCACCTAGTAACACATGCGCGAGCGTCCTCCTACGGCGGCAACCAGAGGTGCCGGCGCCGGGGCCCGTTCGCTCGAAGCGGTCCGCACCGTCCCGGCACGCTATACACATCTCGCGATGGACCCCGATCCCGAGCTGTTCCGCGAGGTCTTCGGCCGCTTCGCCACCGGGGTGGCGGTGATCACCAGCGCCGGGGCCACCAGCTCGGGGGGAATGACCGCCAACGCGCTGTGCTCGCTGTCGCTCGACCCCCTGCTGGCGCTCGTCTGCTTTGAGAACCAGGCTCGCACGCTGCCGATCGTGCGCGAGGCCGGCCGCTTCGCCCTCAACCTCCTGGCCGCCGACCAGCGCGACCTGGCTCGGGTGTTCGCCTCCAAGCTCCCGGAGGCCGAGAAGCTCGACGGCGTGCCCCATCGCCTCCACGACGGAGTGCCGGTGATCGACGGCGCGCTCGCGTGGGCGACATGCGAGCTGCGGGAGCTGATCCCGGGAGGCGACCACACGATCGCGATCGGGTCGGTCGTCTCGATGGGGCTCGGCGGCGGCGACCCGCTGCTCTGGTACGGCGGGCGCTACCACTCGTTGCCTGACTCGAGTTGAACCGTTGTGGTGTGGCGCGGCCGGTCGCGCTACCCCTAACCGCCCGTCCCCGCCGCCCGCACGAGCAGCACCAGGATCACCAGCGCCGCCAGCACCATCACCCCCAGCTCACGCTGCACGATCCGGACGACGACCAGCCGCTGCTCTTCCTCGGGCAACGCACCCACCTCGGCGGACGACTGAAAGCCCCGCGAGTCGAGGACCATCTGAGCGGCGGCGATCCGCAGCTGCTCGGCCACGAAGGAGATGGCCAGCGGCAGCAGGCCGTAGATGAGATGCAGCTCGGAGGCCTTCTTGCCCATGATCAGCAGCACCCCACCGAGCGCCATGTCGAGAACGATCACGCCCTGGCCGGCGCGCAGCAGGCGCCAGAACAACCTGCTCTGGCGGACGCGGTACCAGCACCAGGCGCCCCAGATGCCGGCGCCGCCGGTCAACACGACGGCGAGAACTCCGATGACGAAGTGGATCAGCTTCATCGCTCATCAAGTGTCACGCACGTGACATAGCCGCATTTCGCACTAAGTAACAAGTTGTTACAAGGTTGAACCTACGAGTGATATAAGAGAGCTGTGCTGCGAAGTTATTTGCCGGCGATCGTCTTCCTGCTGCTGGGCGGAGGCGTAGGCGCACTGTTCGGCGTCCTGAACCTGTTCACCGGCCAGCGCAACTCTCGCCGCGCACAGAGCAAAAACAGCCCCTACGAATGCGGCCTGCCGTCGGAGATCCAGCGCGGCTTCCGCTTCGGCATCAGCTTCTACCTCATCGCGATGCTGTTCATCCTGTTCGACATCGAGACCATCTTCCTGTACCCGATCGCGGTGCAGCTGAAGGCCTTCGGTGGGTTCGCCCTCTCCGAGACGATCGTGTTCGTCGCGCTCCTGATGGTGGCCTTCATCTACGTATGGCGCCGAGGAGCCCTGGAATGGAAATAAAGCGCGAAAAGCTCGAAGGGCCGCCCTCGGATTTTCGCGCGCGCCAGCTCACATCGCGTGACCTGCTGCGCGGGGACCTGGAGGGCGAGGACCTCGAGCGCTACGTCGAGCAGAGCATCATGACCACGACGCTCGAGAAAGCCGTCTCGTGGTCGCAGGGCAATTCGTTGTACCCAATGACCTTCGGGTTGGCCTGCTGCGCGATCGAGATGATGTCGATCGTCGGCGCGCGCATGGACATCGCCCGCTTCGGCTGGGAGGCGTTCCGGGCCTCACCGCGCCAGGCCGACCTGCTGATCCTCTCGGGCCGCGTGTCGGTGAAGATGGCGCCGGTCATCCGCCGCATCTACGACCAGATGCTCGAGCCCAAGTGGGCGATCTCGATGGGCGCCTGCTGCTCGTCGATGGGCGTCTTCAACAACTACGCGCTCGTCCCCTCGGACAAGTTCATGCCGATCGACGTGCACGTGCCCGGCTGTCCCCCGCGGCCGGAGGCGCTGATGCACGGCATCCTCCGTCTGCGCGACAAGATCCACGGCCACGAGCCGGACGGGTGGCGCGAGCGCTACGAGGCGGTCGGGACCGAGGAGGTCATCCCGGAGTTCGATGACAGCGGGAGCGATTCCGCGATCAACGTGTTCCCGGGAGGGGACACAGCCGGTGCCTGACGCCACCGGGCTTGAGCTCACGGCCCACGAACTCCGCGAGGCAAACGCCGAGTCGATCATCGGCACCGATTTCCAGCGCAAGCGGGCCGTGCTGCTCGCCGCACCGCAGCACGTCCCTGAGGTCCTCACGACGCTGTTCGCCAAGGGCTACACCTTCCTGACCAGCCTGCACGGCGTCGACTACTACCCCGAAGAGCCGCGGTTGGGGGTTCTCTACGAGCTGATGGACATGAAGGCCGTCGACCGGATCACGGTCAAGGCCCGCGTCTCCACAGAGGATCCGCGGATGCCGACTGTCACCGACCTGCATCCCGGCGCCGAATTTCCCGAGCGCGAGGTTTTCGACATGTTCGGCGTGGTATTCGAGGGTCATCCCGACCTGCGCCGGATCTTGATGCCCGAGGACTTCGAGGGCTTCCCCCAGCGGCGGGACTATCCGATCGGCGGCGAGCCCGTGCTGTTCACCTACAACGAGGAGAATTCCTACGGGAGGTGGCAGTAGATGGCGCTCGACACCGACTACCGCCGGCGCGAGGAGTCCATCACCTACACGGCCGAGTCCGCCGGCCAGGGGACGACCCATGAGCTGCTGACGCTCAACATCGGCCCCCACCACCCGGCCACCCACGGCGTGCTGCGGCTGATCGCCACGCTCGAGGGCGAGGTCGTGCGCGACATCAAGCCGATCATCGGCTACGTCCACACCGGGATCGAGAAGACGGCCGAGGACAAGTCCTACTGGAAGGTCATCCCGGTCATCGAGCGGATGGACTACCTGGCCTACTACTTCAACGCGATGGCCTACTGCGGTGCGGTGGAGGATCTGCTCGGCGTCGAGGTGCCGCCCCGCGCGCAGTACCTGCGCGTCATCCATCTCGAGCTCAACCGGATCATGTCGCACCTGGTGTGGCTGGGCACGAGCGCGCTGGACCTGGGCGCGATCTCGATGTTCTGGTACTGCTTCCGCGAGCGCGAGAAGATCCTCGACCTGTTCGAGATGTCCTCCGGGCAGCGCATGCACACCCGCTACATCCAGGTCGGCGGCGTGTTCGAGGACATCCCCAGCGGCTTCGCGGCCAAGCTGCGGACCTTCGTGGCCGACATGCCCAACCGCGCCGACCAGTACGCCGACCTGCTCGAGAAGAATCAGATCGTGCTCGAGCGGCTGCACGGAACGTGCCCGCTCGACGAGGCGACCCTGCTCAAGCTCGGAGTCACCGGCCCGCTGTTGCGCGCCTCCGGCAACCCGTGGGATCTGCGCAAGGCGGATCCCTACTCCAGCTATGACCACTTCGACTTCAAGATCCCGGTCGGCACGGTGGGCGACAACTACGACCGCTACCGGGTCCGCCACGCCGAGATCTACGAGTCGGTGAAGATCATCTCCCAGGCGCTCGAGGGACTGCCCGAGGGACCGCACATCACCACCGATCGCAAGGTGGCCCTTCCCCCGCGCCACGAGCTGGCCACGAGCATGGAAGCACTGATCCACCACTTCAAGCTCGTCACCGAGGGCTTCCGCGTGCCGCCGGGCGAGTCCTACCACGCGATCGAGGGCCCCCGCGGAGAGCTGGGCTGCTTCGTGCGCGCCGACGGGTCCGGCAAGCCGGCGCGCGTCCACATGCGCGACCCGAGCTTTGTGCACCTGCAGGCGCTGGCGCCGATGGTGCGCGACGCCTACATCGCCGACCTGATCGCGACCCTGGCGATGCTCGATCCCATCCTCGGCGGAATTGATCGTGACATCCGCCCCACCCCCATCACACCACCTCCCCTCATTCCCACCCCCCCGTAGCGACGATGCCGCTGATTCCAGTCCCCGCTTTGCCCATGGCTCCCGGGTCCCCGGCTGGGACGAGGCCGCCGACCTCACCAAGCCTCCGGCGACGGTCCCCGATCCGGCCACCGTCGCGGTCCCGGAGGACCTGCGGTTGGAGATCGAGGCCGCGATGGCCAAGTACCCCGATCGCCGCTCCGCTTCGATCCCGGCGCTGCACGCTGCCCAGCGCGTGCACGGATGGTGCTCGCCGCTGGCGATCACCCAGGTGGCCGCGGTGATGCAGCTCACCCCCGCCTATCTGACCTCGGTCGCCAGCTTCTACGACATGTTCAAGATGACGCGCAAGCCGGCCAACGACGTCTTCATCTGCACGAACATCTCGTGCTCGCTGCTCGGCGCCGACGAGCTGTTCGACGCGATGGTGACCGCCGCCGCGGGCGAGGACGTCAACGTGGCGTCGTTCGAGTGCCTCGGCGCCTGCGACATCGCGCCGATGGCCTCAGTCAACGGCGAGTACGTGGGCCCGCTTCAGACCGATGACGCGGCGCGGATCGTCGAGGACCTGCGCGCCGGGCGCCCGGTCCTGCCCGAGAAGCAGATCCGCTACCGGCGCACGGTCGACACCGGCCAGCCCGCGCCCGACGGGCCCGAGCAGGAGTTCGCCACGCCCGACCATCCGCGTCGCGCCGACACGGCCGGCTTGGAGGCCACCGAGGCAGGCGCCGACCGTCCAGGGCCGTCGGCGCCGATCGAGATTTCACCCGAGCAACCCAGGGACGAAAACACATGAGGAAGATCCTCTTCGACAACATCGACGAGCCGGGGCTCAACACGCTCGAGGTCTACGAGCGCCGGGGCGGTTATCAGTCGCTGCGCAAGGCGCTGAGCATGTCGCGTGAGGACGTGCTCGCGCAGCTGATGGACGCCAACATCCGCGGACGTGGCGGCGCCGGCTTCCCGGCCGGGCGCAAGATCTCGTTCCTCCCCAAGGGCGACATGGACAAGTACCTCGTCTGCAACGCCGACGAGTCCGAGCCCGGGACCTTCAAGGACCGCGAGCTGATGCAGAAGAGCCCCCACATGCTGATCGAGGGCATCGTCATCGCCGCCTACGCCGGCGCGATCAGCTACGCCTTCATCTACATCCGCGGCGAGTACCAGCTCCAGGCCGACATCCTGGAGGCGGCGATCGCCGAGGCCGCGGAGGCCGGCTACGTCGGCGAGAACATCATGGACAGCGGGGTCTCGCTGCCGCTCGTGCTGCACCGCGGCGCCGGCGCCTACATCTGCGGCGAGGAGACCGGCCTGCTCGACTCGCTCGAGGGCAAGCGCGGCAACCCGCGCCTGAAGCCGCCGTTTCCCGCGATCGAGGGCCTGTACGCCGGGCCGACGCTGATCAACAACGTCGAGACGCTGGCCACGATGCCCGCCATCATCCGCATGGGCGGCGCCGAGTACGCGAAGATCGGCGTCGAGAACTCGGCGGGGACAAAGCTCGTCTCCATCTCCGGCGACGTCCGGCGGCCCGGCAACTACGAGATCGAGCTGGGCACCCCGTCGCGTGAGATCATCTACGGGCTCGCCGGCGGCCCGCCGAGCGGCAAGCCGGTCAAGTTCTGGTTCCCCGGCGGCTCGAGCTCACCGGTGCTCACCGGCGCCGACCTCGACATCCCCTACGACTTCGACAGCATGGCCAAGGCGGGCACGATGCTCGGCTCGGGCGCGATCATCGTGTGCGACGAGTCGCGCCGCGTGCTCGACACGATGCTCAAGGTGGCCAAGTTCTACGCCCACGAGTCGTGCGGCAAGTGCGTCCCCTGCCGCGAGGGCACCAACTGGACGCAGAAGATGGTCGAGCGCATCTATGTCGGCGAGGCGACGCCGATGGACCTCGACATCATGGCCTCCGTCCAGGAGCAGATCATCGGCAACTGTCTGTGCGTCCTCGGCGACGCGATGGCGATGCCGATCGGCTCGATGGTGGCGAAGTTCCGAGACGAGCTCGAGGCCGAGATCGAGGCCGCACGCGAGCGCGCCGACGGGGCCGACGCGGATGATGTCGTGCCGCTGGGAGTGGCCGACGTGCTCGCCGGACCGCTTCCCGTCCACTAGTACTAGCCTCGCTGCCGCCATGCCACGCCCAGAGCGCAAGACGATCACGCTGACCATCGACGGCCGCGAGGTCCAGGCGATCGAGGGATCGATGCTGGTCGACGCCGCCAAGCAGGGCGACGTCGAGATCCCGTACTTCTGTTACGAGCCCAAACTCGGCAACCCGGTGGGCGCCTGCCGCATGTGCCTGGTCGAGGTCGAGGGCATCCCGAAGCTGCAGACCTCGTGCTCGACGCCCGTCAAGGACGGGATGGTGGTCAACACCCAGACCGATCGCGTCCGTCACGCCCAGAACGCCGTCGTCGAGTTCCTGCTCGTCAACCACCCGCTCGACTGCCCGGTGTGCGACAAGGGCGGCGAGTGCCCGCTGCAGGACATCACCTTCGGCTGGGGCCTGGGCCGGTCGCGCTTCATCGAGCCCAAGCGCCACTTCCAGAAGCCGCTGGCCCTCTCCCCGCTGGTGGCGATCGACCGCGAGCGCTGCATCCTCTGCTACCGCTGCGTGCGCTTCTCCCAGGAGATCGCCGAGGACTACCAGCTGATCTTCGCCGAGCGCGGCGCGCACTCGTTCGTGGCCACCCACGACGGCCACCCCTACGTCGCCCCGTTCAGCGGCAACATCATCGAGCTGTGCCCGGTGGGGGCGCTCACCTCGCAGCCCTACCGCTTCCGCGCGCGGCCGTGGGACATCGAGGACGGCGCCGGCGTCTGCACGCTGTGCCCGGCCCAGTGCAACGTCACCTTCACCGTGCGCGACGAGCGGGTCGTCCGCGTGCTGGCGCGCGACAACGAAGACGTCGACGACGGCTGGCTGTGCGACAAGGGCCGCTTCGCCTATCAGGCGATCCACGTCGACGAGCGCATCACCCGCCCGCTCGTGCGCGACGGCGGCGAGCTGCGCGAGGTCTCCTGGGAGCGCGCGCTCGAGGCGGCGGCGGTCATCGCCAAGCACAAGGGCCGGATCGGCGCGCTCGTCGGCGGCCAGGCCACCAACGAGGAGGGCTTCCTCCTGCAGCGGCTGCTGCGCGAGGGCCTGACCTCCAACGACATCGACTCCCGCGGGACCGGCCCGCACCACCCCCATTCCCGCTGGCCCCCTCGCCCGCTCGCTGGCCGCCCCCGGCCTCCAGGCGAGCGTCACCGATCTGGAGTTCGCCCACACGGTGCTGCTCGTCGGCTGCGAGCCCGTCGACGACGCGCCGATCCTCGATCTGCGGATCCGCAAGGGCGTGCGGCGCAACGGCGTCAACCTGGCGATCGCCGGCTCGCGCCCGAGCTCGCTGGAGCGCAACGCCCAGCAGATCCTGCGCTGCGCCCCCGGCGAGGAGTACGCGATGCTCGCCGGCATCGAGCAGGTGCTGCACGGCGGCGAGGCGCCCGACGAGGAGACCGCCGCGCTGACCGGCCTGCTGCGCGACGGCGGCAGCGACGTCGTCATCGTGTGGGGCGAGCGGATCGGCGAGGACGCCGCCGCGGTGCTGCTGCGGATCGCCGGCCGGCTGGGGCTCGCCGACCACGCCGGCGCCGGTCTGCTGATGATCCCGGCGGGCGCCAACGGCCGCGGCCTGCGCGAGGCCGGCGCGGTGCCCGATGCCGGTCCCGGATACGCGGGCCTCGAGTTCCCCGGCCGCAGCAGCGCCGAGATCGGCGCCGCCGCGGCGGAGGGCGAGATCACCGCGCTGTACCTGATGCAGACCGACCCGGTCCGCGACCAGCCCAACCGGGCGCTGTGGGAGCGCGCGCTGCATTCCGCCGCCGTCGTCGTCGCCCACGCCTCGGTGCTCACCGAGGGCCTGCGCGAGCACGCCACCGTCATCTTCCCCGCCGAGTCCCACGCCGAGAAGGAGGGCACGGTCGTCCATCCCGACGGTCGCCTGCAGCGGCTGCGGATCGCGATCGCGCACCCCGGCGAGGTCCGGCCGGGCTGGTCGGTGCTCACCGAGCTGGCTCGCCGCTGCGGCCTGGATCTCAACGTGACCCGCAGCGCCGACGTCTTCGAGCAGCTCGCGGCCGCCGTCCCATGTATGAGGGGCTGACCCTGGAGGAGATCGCCGGCCATGGCGTTCGCTGGCCCGAGCGGCCGCAGGGCGACGCTGTGACGAGTGACGCGCCGTTCGCGGCCGACGTGCCGGCGCCCACCGCCGACGGCACCGCGCCGCTGACCAACGGGGCGCTTCGCCTCGGCACCTACCGGCCGATCTGGGCCGCGCCCGAGGTCGACGTCTCGCCGGCGCTCAAGTACCTGATCCCCCACCAGCAGGTCGAGCTCTCGCCCGAGGACGCCGGGCGGCTGGGGATCGTCCATGGCGACGAGGTGCTCGTCCTCCAGAATGGGACACAGCTGGCCGCGACCGCCGCCGTGCGCTCGAACGTCCTGCCGGGCAGCGCGTTCCTCGCCGAGGGGATCCCGGTCGCCTCGGCCAACTCCCTGACCGAGCCGTTGATCGAGGTGCGCAAGGTATGACGGTCCTCGGGCTGGTCAACTACTTCGAGCCGTGGTGGGTGCAGATCATCAAGGCGCTCGTGATCTTCGGCGTCATCTTCGCGATCCTGCCGATCGTCATCATCTACGAGCGCAAGCTGCTCGGCCGCTTCCAGGGCCGCTACGGCCCCAACCGCGTCGGCCCGTTCGGACTCATGCAGCCGCTGGCCGAGATCGTCAAGTTCGCCGTCAAGGAGCCGTTCCGGCCGACGACGTCGGTCGCTTCGCTGTTCCGGATCGCGCCGATGAT
>CAVYMP010000003.1:0-168112 GCA_963769565.1 uncultured Solirubrobacteraceae bacterium | reverse complement strand
ACCGGTCACGCTGATCGCGTCCGGTCCGGCACGTAGGCGACTGCCGGTCGCGTCCGCGTAGCGAGCCGGTGAAGCGTCAGTGCTGCAGCGCGGCGGCGATCACATCGCGCACCGGCGGTGCGGCCGCGGCGGCCCCGGCGCCCTGGTTGGGAAACAGCGCGCCGACGACGATCTTGGGGTGGCCGACCGGGGCATAGCCGACGAACCAGGCGTCCGTGTTCTGGGGGTTGGAGGCGTTGGGGTTGTTGGGGTTGGTCGTGGAGGTGTCCTTGAGCTCGGCGGTCCCGGTCTTGCCGGCAATCTCGAGGCCGGGGATCTGGGCCGAGGTGCCCGTCCCGTACTGGACGACGGCGACCATCATCTGCTGGACCTGGTGCGCGACCCGGGCGGGGGTGACGCGGACGAAGCGGGGGCGCTGGTGGGCCAGCAGGGTGGGGATCGGTCGCCGGCCGCCCATCGCGATCGTCGCCGCCACGTCGGCCATCTCCAGCGGCGTGGCCTGGACCAGGCCCTGGCCGATCGCCGAGGAGCCGACCGCCAGATCGTCGCCGATGTCCCGGGCCGACGGGATCGTGCTCTCGGCCGCGCCGGGAATCGACGGTTGCTGGTCAAACCCGAAGCGCTTGGCGGTGGCCACCAGCCGGGCCCCGCCGAGCTTCACGCCGAGCGGCGCGAACACCGAGTTACACGACACGGCGAACGCGTTGACGAGCGTGCCGCCGCACGCCTCCCCGCTGGCGTTCTGCATCGTGAAGCCGCTGATCGTCGTCGAGGTCTGGATCGGAAACGTCGTGCCGGGCGTGACGATCCCGGCCTGCAGCGCCCCGGTGGTGGTCACGATCTTCATCGTCGACCCGGGCGGCTGCACGGAGGAGAACGCGATCCCGGCGAGTGCCTCGAGCGCGCCCGTCCGCGGGTTCATCGCCGTCATCCCGGCGAACTGACCGCCGAGCGATGCCACGGCCGCCCGCTCGAGCGAGGGCACGATCGTCGTCTTGACCGGCTTGGATTGGATCGGCTTGGCGTTGGCGAGGACGCGCCGTCCGGCCAGCAGCTCGCCGCCGAGCCGGCCGGCCAGCCGGCCCTGGAAGATCCGCTCGAGGCCGTCGAGCCCGATCTTGGCGTCGGATGGGTATCCGAGGGCGGCGTAGCGGGCCGTCAGCTCCTGGGGGATCGGACCGAGGGTGCCGACGATCTGGCCGGCCACGTCGGCGATCGGCGTGCTGCGATCCGGGCCGGCGGCGAGCGCCTCGCCGTCGGCGGCCAGCAGGGTCCCCCGCGGCGGGAGACTGATGTGGCGGGTGAGGTGTTCCCCGGGCTGCAGGCCGGGGAACAGAAGCTGCGGCGCCAGGCGCACGCGCGCGGACGAGCCGCTGCCGCTCAGCGGCACGATCAGCGTCTCGCGCAGGGGCCCCCAGAGCTTGGTCTTGACTCTGACCAGCACCCGGATCGCGTCGCCGCGGCGACCGGCGACCTGCAGCGCGGCGATCGAGGTCTCGGTCGCCGTGGCGGCCGTGGCCTCGAGCTGATGGGCGAAGGCGGGCTCCGAGGTCTGGCGCCGCGAGCTCGTGTCCAGCATCGAGTACATCTGCACGACGTCGTCGTGCTCCCAGGCGCGCATGAAGCGGACGACGAGCTTGTGCTCGTCGCGCCCGGGCTGGGTGGCGAGCACGGCCCCGGCGGTGAACGCTCCGGCGGCGAGCAGCACGACCGGCCCGACGCGCATGAGCACGCGCCGGCGCCGCCGGCGCCGTCGGGCAGGACGGGGTCTACGGGCGAGCGTGACAGCGCTGTCTACCACCTTGCCTGCAAACGGTAGAAGATGGAAGCCCGGACCGGCGCCGCATTACCCTGGCAGCAGTGACCGGTCTCGACTGGGTGATCGTCGGCTTCACCGCCCTGCTGGCCTTCTACGGATACCTCCAGGGGTTCATCGTCGGAGTGCTGTCGCTCGCCGGCTTCGCACTCGGCGCGTTCTTGGGGACCCGGTTGGCGCCATTGCTGCTCAACGACGGCTCTCACTCCCCGTACGCGCCGCTGTTCGGGCTGATCGGCGCGCTCCTGGCCGGCGGCGTGTTCGCATCGGGGCTCGAAGGTCTGGGCTCGCGCGTGCGCTCGGCGCTGCGGATTCCCTACTTCAAGCAGGTCGACGGTCTGCTCGGCGCCGGATTGACGGCGTGCGTCGGACTGGGCATCGCATGGATCATCGGCGCCGTCGCCCTGGACTCCTCGACGTCGACCCCGTTGCGCGACGAGATCCAGGGGTCTACGATCCTGCGAGCGCTCGACCAGCTGCTGCCTCCGTCCGGCCCGATTCTTGACGCTCTGGCACGCTTCGATCCGCTCCCGTCGGTCCGTGGGCCGGAGGCCAACGTCGCCAACCCGACGCGCCGGGTGCTGGCCAGCAGCGGCGTGCGGGCGGCCCGCCCGAGCGTCGTGCGCGTGTACGGGACCGCCTGCGGGCTCGGCGTCGAGGGCAGCGGATGGGTGGCCGCCCCGCAGCTCGTGGTGACCAACGCCCACGTCGTGGCCGGCGAGGCCGATACGACGATCCAGATCGGCGGATCGGGCGCCGGGCGCCATGCCGACGTCGTGCGCTTCGATCCCCATGACGACATCGCGATCCTGCGCGTGCCCGGACTGACCCTGCCGTCGCTGGCGATCGCCCCCCACTCGCCGCTGGGCACCCCGGCGGCGATCCTCGGCTATCCGCTCGACGGACCCTTCGATGCCGAGCCCGGGCGCATCGGCCAGACCGAGACCGTCCGCACCCAGGACGCCTACGGCGAGGGTCACATCCTGCGCAGCATCACCGCGCTACGCGGCCGCGTGCGCCCGGGTAACTCCGGCGGCCCGATGGTCGACTCCGGCGGACGCGTGGTGGCGACGGTGTTCGCCTCGATCACCGGCACGCGGCGTGCCGGCGGGTTCGCCGTGCCCAACGGGCTCGTGACACGCCAGCTGGCCCGGGCGCGGCGGAGCGCAGCGGCCGTTCCCACCGGGCACTGCGCCAACTAAACGACGCCGTGGGCGGGCGGCGCGTTCGCGCCGCCCGCCTCAGGCGTTGAGTGCCCCCGGACGTTCCTCGGCCATCTGCTGGACCACGTCGCTCCCAACTGCCCCCAGGAGCTCGGGGTGGTGATGCGCGAGGTGAGCCTGGGCCGCCTCGAACAACTCGTCCTCGGAGTTCCCCGCGAGTTGCGCCCCGCACTCGCAAAAGGCAATCCGACTGTGTTGTTCGTTGACTGGGGTCATCGGTCCTCGGTCTGGCGGCCAAGCCCTGGCTGATGGTGTGGTTCCCCGGTGAACCACGGGCGGAAAGATCGCAGGGCCCCGTTGGCGATACGTTTCCATAACGTTGCCAGACCAACGCACGGCGAAAGAGAGAACGCGGATCCAGCTATGCGGTCGCCTGTCAGTGGAGCTCGACGGCGTCGAACTGGTTCAGTCGCTGCGTGGGCGTCAGGTGCCGCTGCTGTTCGCCTATCTCGTGCTCAGCCGCAGCCGGTCGGTGGGGCGCGACGAGCTGCTCGACGCGATCTGGCCAGCCAGCGCTCCCCGGTCGCAGGACGGGGCGCTGCGGACGCTGCTCTCGCGGCTGCGCTCCGGCCTGGGCAACGGAATCCTCACCGGCCGCGACGAGCTCGTGCTCGCCCTGCCGGAGCCGGCCTGGATCGACTTCGAGGCGGCCGGCGCCGAGGCCCGGCGGGCGATCGAGGCGCTCGTTGACGATGACGCCCGCGGGGCCTGGGCGCTCGCCCAGGTCCCGCTGAACATCGCCAGCCGCGGCCTGCTGCCGGGCGTGCAGGCGCCATGGCTGGAGCCCCACCGCCGGGAGCTCGCCGAGATCCGCCTCGAGTCTCTGGAGGTGATCGGGCGGGCCGGACTCAGTCTCGGCGGCGGGCAGATCTCCTCCGTCGAGCGGGCCGCGCGCACCCTGATTGAGACCGAGCCCTATCGCGAGTCCGGCTACATCCTGCTGATGGGAGCGCTCGAGGCGCAGGGCAACGTGGCCGAGGGTCTGCGGGTGTTCGATCGCCTGCGCGGGCTGCTGCGCGAGGAACTGGGCACGAGCCCGTCGCCCGAGGCGATGGCCGCCCATGAGCGGCTGTTGCATCCCGGCTCGCGGGCGACCGATCGCCGCGCGGCCGATGCCGCGACCGCGGTTGCGGCGGGGGACGGGGCTCCGCTGGGGCTGCCGCTTCCGTCGGAGATCCACGGACAGCCGGGCTCGCCGCTCGTCGGCCGGCGAGACGAGCTCGAGCAGCTGCGGTCATGGTCGGCACAGGCGGGCTCCGAGCGCGTGCTGCTCGTGTCCGGCGAGGCGGGGATCGGCAAGTCGCGCCTGTTGGCCGAGGCCGCCCGCGTGGCCCACGCCGCCGGGTCGACGGTGCTGGCCGGGCGCGCCCCCGAGGAGACACTCGTCCCCTATCAGCCGTTTCTCGAGGCGATCGGTCACTACGCCTTCAACGCCGCGCTCGAGGACCTGCGGGCGGTCACCCGGCGCTCGGGGCCCGAGCTGGCGCGGCTGGTCCCGGAGATCCGCCGCCGGCTGCCGGAGCTCGGCCGGCCCGAACCGGGCGATCCTGAGACCGATCGCTACCGGCTGTTCGAGGCCGTCGCCGCGCTCCTGGGTGACATCTCGGCCTCCGCGCCGCTGCTCGTCGTGCTCGATGACCTGCACTGGTCTGATCGCCCGACCCTGCTGTTGCTGCGTCACCTGGCGCGGGCGCCGCAGGCGTCCGGTCTGCGGGTCCTCGGCGCCTATCGCGCCGCCGAGCATGGGACGGAGGGCTTTGCCGCCGCGCTCGCCGGCCTGCGCCACGAGCGGCTGATGCGCGAGCTGGAGGTCCGCGGCCTCCCCGAGTCCGACGCCACCGAGCTCATCCGCCTGCGCACGCTGGAGACGCCGTCGGCGGCGTTCGTCCGCGCGCTGTACACCGGCACCGAGGGCAACCCGTTCTTCATCGAGGAGATGGTGCGCCACCTCGCCGACTCGGGGGTGCGACCGCACGAGGCGGGCGCCGGCGAGCTGCGGCGCTTCGGCTTGCCCGACGGCGTGCGCGGGGTCATCTCGCGGCGGCTCGAGCGCCTCGACGCCGAGGGCCTGGAGTGCCTCAAGGTGGCCTCGGTGATCGGTCGCGACTTTGACTCCGCGCTGCTGGAGACGGTGCTCGGCTTCGACGAGGAGCGGTTTCTGCGGGCGATCGAGGTGGCGCTCGACGCCGGACTGGTGACGGAGTCCCCGGGCGAGCCCGGCGGCTACCGCTTCGCCCACGCCCTGATCCGCGAGACCCTGTACGCGGCGATGTCGTCGGAGCGCCGCGCGCGGGTGCACCGCCGGGTCGGGCTCGCGCTCGAGCAGTTGCGAGACCCGCCACTGGGCGCGCTGGCCCACCATTTCACCCGGGCCGCCGAGCCGGGGGACGCCGAGCGGGCGATCCGCTATGCCCTGGAGGCGGGCGCCCAGGCGACGGCGATGCTCGCCAATGAGGAGGCCGCCGAGCATTACGCCCGCGCCCTGGAGGTGCTCGAGCGCTCGAGTCCCGATGCCCTGGAGCGCCGGTGCGAGCTGCTCGTGGAGCTCGGCGAAGCGCGGGTGCGCAGCGGCGAGCGCCCGGCGGCGTGGAACGTGTTCCGCGAAGCGGCGGCGCTCGCGGGGCGCCTGGGCGACGGCGCGCTGATGGCCCGGGCGGCGATCGGGGCCTCGCGGCGCTTCATCCAGCCGCCGGGGGTCATCGACGACGAGCTGATCGCCCTGCTCGAGCAGGCGCTCGAGATGGCGCCCGACGACCTGTCGATGACCCGGGTGATCCTCATCACCCGCCTGTGCGGAGCGCTGTACTTCCACTCCGAGCGGCGTCACGACATGCGCCGGTTCAGCGCCGAGGCGACGACGATCGCCGCCCGGCTCGGCGACCCCCAGGCGGCGGCGCTGGCCGCCGCGGCCCGCCGGCGCGCCTACTGGGGGCCCGGCCACCTCGAGCGGCGGCTGGCCGACTCGACGCAGCTGCTGCGCGCCGCGCGTGCGGCCGAGGACCTCGAACTCACCCTGCAGGGGCACGCGTGGCTGATCGTCGACCTGCTCGAGGCCGGTGACCGCACGGCGGTGGAGGCCCAGGTGGTGGCCTTCGAGGCCGGCGCCGAGGAGCTGCGCCAGCCGGTGTTCCTGTGGAACGCCGTCGTCTGGAGGGCGATGCTCGCGCTGCTCGACGGGCGCCTCGCCGACGCCGACCGCCTGGCGGCCGACGCGCTGTCGGCGGGGATCATGCCCGAGGGGGTGACCGCCCCCCAGTATTACGCCATCCAGCTGCTCGGCATCCGGCGCGAGCAGGCGCGCATGGGCGAGCTCGAGGGCGCGGCCCGCGAGCTGGTGGCCCGCAATCCGCTGCGCATGGCCTGGCGCTCCGGTCTCGCCACGCTGCTGTGCGACACCGGGCGCCACGACGAGGCCCGCGAGGTGCTGGCCGGCATGGCCGAGGAGTTCGCCGCCGTTCCGCCGGACGGCGACTGGATGATCACGTTCGCGCTGCTGGCCGACGTCGCCGCCGACCTCGAGGACGCCGAGCACGCCGCCAGCCTCTACGAGCTGCTGGAGCCTTACCGCGACTCCAACGTGGTGATCGGCCACGGGGCGATCTGCTTCGGGTCCGTCGCGCGGTATCTCGGCCGGCTGGCGCTGACCGTCGGCGACCGCGATCTGGCGCTCCAGCACCTGCGCCACGCCGTCGACGCCAGCGCGGCGATGCGGGCGCCGGTGCACCTCGCCCATGCCCGGCTGGATCATGCGGTGGCGCTGGGAGCCGGGGGCGACTGGTCGGCGGCGCACACCCTGATCGAGCAGGCGGCCGAGACCGCCGCGGTGCTCGAGCTGCCGCTGGTGGCCCGCCGCGCCGAGTCTCTGGCCAGCATGCGCGAGGGGTTGCAAGGCGCCTGACAAGACCGTTTGGCGCGAGCGCTACTCTCGGCGGCCATGTCCAAGACCCTCGTCATCGCCGAGAAGCCATCCGTTGGCAAGGACCTGGTGCGCGTGCTTCCGGGCGCCTTCACCAACCACAAGGAGTACCTCGAGGGACCCGACCACGTCGTCACGTGGGCCGTCGGGCATCTCGTGCAGCTCGCCGATCCCGACGAGTACGACGAGAAGTTCAAGAAGTGGCGAATGGCCGATCTGCCGATCGTCCCCGAGCACTTCAAGCTCGTCGTCCGCGACGAGCGCTCCAAGAAGCAGATGAACGTCGTCAAGCGCCTGCTGGGGCGCGACGACATCGACAACGTCGTCAACGCCTGCGACGCCGGGCGCGAGGGCGAGCTGATCTTCGCCTACCTGTATGAGAAGTCAGGCTCGCGCAAGCCCGTGCAGCGGCTGTGGCTGAACTCGATGACGAAGGCGGCGATCCAGGCGGCGTTTGACTCGCTGCGGCCCGCCGCCGAGCTGGCGACGCTCGAGGACGCGGCCCGCTCGCGCTCGGAGGCCGACTGGATCGTCGGCATGAACGCCACCCGCGCGGCCACGATCCGCCTGCGCTCATCGTTTGACGGGGCGGTCTCGCTGGGGCGCGTGCAGACGCCGACGCTCGCCATCCTCGCCCGGCGCGAGGAGGAGATCCGCGCCTTCGCGCCCGAGCCCTACTGGCTGGTCGACGCCTCCTTCCGGGCGGTCGCCGAGCCCGCGGGACGGACGTACGAGGGCCGCTACCACGCCGGCGCCGACCCGCGACTGAAGAGCGCCGAGGAAGCGAAGGCGATCGTCGATGCCGTCCGCGATCAGACGGGCACGATCACCAAGCTCGACAAGACCCAGCGCAAGGAACGCGCGCCGCTTCTGTACGACCTCACCTCGCTGCAGCGTGACGCCAACAGCCGCTTCGGCTTCTCCGCGCGGCGGACCCTCGGCGCCGCCCAGCGGCTCTACGAGGAGCACAAGGCGCTCACCTATCCGCGCACGAACTCGCGCTACATCACCGGCGACATGGTCGGCGACATCAAGCCGATCGCCTCGTTGGTCGGCCAGCGCAAGGAGTACGCCGCCGCCGCCGAGTACGTGAACGGCCTCGACGTGCTGCCGCTCGGCCGGGTCGTCAACGACGCCAAGGTCACCGACCACCACGCGATCATCCCCACCCGCGCCGAGACGAGCCATCCGGTCGACAAGTTCAACGACGACGACCGGCGGATCTACGACCTCGTCGTCCGGCGCTTTCTGGCGGTCTTTCATCCCGAGGCGGTGTTCGAGAACACGCGGATCGAGACGACCGTCGCCGAGCACATCTTCCGCACGCGGGGCAAGGTGATGCTCGTGCCCGGGCTGGCGCGGCGTCTACGGCGAGGAGGCCGACGCCGAGCGCCCCGAGGACGAGGACGAGGGCCGCGAGCAGCGGCTGCCCAAGCTCGAGCGCGACGAGGCTCGGCGGTTGAGAAGGTCGCCTCCGAGGAGAAGGAGACCAAGCCGCCGCGGCGCTACTCCGAAGGCGCGCTGCTCGCCGCGATGGAGACCGCCGGCAAGCTCGTCGACGAGGAGGAGCTGCGCGAGGCGATGAAGGACTCGGGGATCGGCACGCCGGCGACCCGCGCGGCGATCATCGAGCGCCTGCTGCAGGTCGGCTACATCGAGCGCGACGCCCGCGCCCTGGTCGTCACCGAGAAGGGCCTGAACGTGATCCGCCTGCTCGGCGAGCATCCGTTGACGTCACCGGGGCTGACCGGCGACTGGGAGAGCCGCCTGGCCAAGATCGAGTCCGGCGCCGACTCCCGCAAGGCGTTCATGGGCGACATCGTCAAGTTCGCCGAGAGCACGGTCGGTGAGCTCGACGCCAAGCTCAAGGACGTGCGGATTCCCCGCGCGCCAACCTCGGGCCCTGCCCGGTCTGCGGCCGCGACATCGTCGAGAACCGCAAGGGCTACTCGTGCTGGTCGCGCGAGGACCCGGGCTGCGGCTTTGTCATCTGGAAGGCCAAGGCCGGCAAGCAGCTGCCGGTGACGATCGCCCGCGAGCTGATCAAGACCGGCCGCACCGAGCGCCCGGTCACCGGCTTCAAGGGGCGCTCGGGCAAGAGCTTCCGCGCCCGGCTGGCGTTGCAGCAGAACGAGGAGGGCAAGTGGCGCACCGAGTTCGACGAGCCCTGGGCCCGCGAGGGCGCCAAGCCCCCTGAGGCCGAAGAAGCACCTGCTGCACCTGATGCCGCCGCCGCCGAGCAGCCCGCCGCTGCGGCGTAGGTCCGCGCTCTGGACGCCCGAGCGCGGCGAGGCGATCATCACGTTGCCCGATCCGCGCCGCCCAGGCGAGCGTGGCCAATCGGCGCCGGAATCCGATGCGAATGTTGCCGGATGTGGACCGCCGCTCGGATCGCGCAACCGGATGATCGGTTCGGGGGATGTTGTGGTGCACGAGTCACCGCGCCGCCCGCCCGCCGCCGCACTCGCGCCGCTCGCCTCAGCTGCAGGTCATCCCGCCCTTCTCGGGCGTGACGATGTACTCCGTGCTGATCCCGGAATCGAAGATGAACTGGGCGCCGCCGCTGACCAGCCAGGTCGGACGCTTGCTCTTCTTCGCCTTCTTGCCCGGGTGGATCTGCCAGATCCCGTCGAGGTGCCCCTCCAGGCCGGGTGCCGCGAACACGGTGGAGCGGAACGTGCCGTGGCCGCTGACGCTGAGGAACGTCTGCTGGTCGGCGGAGTTGATGTCGTACTGGCCGGGCTGGCTGGCGCCGGCGATCACGACTTTCAACGTGTAGCCGCCGCCGGTCCCGGTGAACTTGAAGCCGCCTCCGGTGAAGCCACAGGTGGCCTGCGTGACCCGCGCGATGATCGGCACGCCGCTGTTGGTCGATTGTCGGATGTCAAGCGCGCCGCTGTTCCCGTCCCGAGCACACCGCTGCCGTTCTTGTCCTGCTCCTGGCAGAACTCGTCCAGCGAGTGGTAGGTGACGGTCGTCGCGCCGAGACCCTCGCCGGCCGACTGCGCGAGGTCGATGTCGCCGTTGGTGTTGGAGTGCGCCGGGATGTCGCCGTCCTGGCCCGGCGGGCATTCGCAGTTGCTGTCGGTGCAGATCCACGTCGTGCCGGTGATCGGCCCGAGGTCGTTGCCGCCCGCGGACGTTCGAGGCGCGCAGCTGGCCGCCCTGCGGCTCGAGCTGCACGAGCGGGTAGTCCCCGTCGGCGCGTGACATGGGCGAGCTGCATCGAGAACGGGTAGGCGATCACGTTCGCGTCATCGCCGACCTCCTGGACGGGACTCTTGACGCCCAGGGCGAAGGGCTGCTTCTGGTTCCACGGCGCTCCGCCTTGTCCGTCGCGCCGCAGGCCCGAGGCCCACTGCTGCAGGAACGTGGTCTGGTCCGCGCCCGCGGCCGCGAACGCGGCGCCGTCGTTGGGCGCGAGCAGGATCGCCTGAACCTTTCTCCACAGGCTGCCGTTGCCAAAGACCTCGTCGGCGCGATGCCAGAAGCCCATCCCGTCGTAGTCGCGCATCTCCAGCGGCACGCCCGGCGTCTGGAGGTACTCGCTGTAGGAGCCGGTGTCCAGCGGGGCGAGCCCGGGCTCGATCTCGGTCTCGGCCCAGTCGGCCATCCCCTCCATGATCCAGTCGCCGCGGTCCTGCCAGTCGGGCAGGATCGAGTACTCGATGCAGTGAAACGCCTCGTGGGCCATGACGAGCTTCTCCCAGCTCGCCCCCTTGGCCGTCGTCTCGGGGGCGACCTTGATGACGCACGTGGTGGGCGTGCCCGAACCCCAATCCCCCGAGCTGTTGCGGGGGCTGGCCGTGGCCAGGGCGCCCCCGCCGCTCTTGGCCGACAGCGCCTTGTCCGACGTGTAGGCCTGGATCGTCAGCGCGTGAGCGCCCGTGACCTTGGACAGGTACAGCGACTGGTAGTGCTGGGCGAGCGCCGTGTACTTGTCGCTGAAGGTCAACGACGCGGCGGTCGCCACGGCGGGCGAGGCGGAGTCGTGCGGGGCGCCGATCTTCTGATCGATCGCGCGCTGCTGAGCGGCGCTCAGCCGGTTCCACACCCGGCCGACCATCCCCTGCACGATCGTGGCGTCAAACGGGCCGCCGGTGGCGTTCTTGGGGACCGTGACCCCGGGCAGCGGCCCGTAGACGAGCGCGAAGGCGCGCAGCGCGGTCTTCGGCGAGTAGGACCCGTCGGCCTGGACCTGGTCGAGCGTCAGGTCCCACGTGGTGAGCGAGAGGACGCGCGTGAGGCGGGCGGCGAGCGTGTGGGCATAGCCGACGGCGGCCGGCCGGGCGTTGTTGCCGGTCTTGCGGGGCACGGTCAGCCGGATGACGCCGATCCCGCGCTTGACGCGCAGCACGACGGTGGCGGTCACCGAGCCGGTCGGCGTCGTGCCCTTCTTGCCCTTCTTGCCCTTCTTGCCCTTCTGCCCTCGAGCTCGTGACGCGGATGAACGCCTGATCGCCGACGTGGGCCAGACGGCGGAAGCCACGGGAGCGGCGGCCGAGCGCGGTGCGCGCGGCGGCGACCGAGCCCAGCGTGACGCTCGCCGTGCTCAGCGTGCGTCCATGGCCGCTGAACGCCGCGCCCGTGCGGGTGGCGTGCTTGAGCGCCTTGGCCGGCAGCACGCCGGCGAGCGCGGTGGAGGCCGGCCCGGCGCCCTGACGGGTGCGATGAAACCCGGGAACCTCGGAGGCGGCGAGGACCAGGCTGTCGTCGATGCGCGGTCCGGGCGCCACGCACTTCCAGCGCCCGCCGCTCAGCGCGGTGATCTTGCCGTGGCAGGCCGGCGGGTTGGGCGGGAAGCTGATCGGCGTCGTGCGCCACCCGGGCCGCTGCCGCTCCCCGCCCCCGCCCGCGCGCCGCGCCGAGCAGGCGGGCGGCGCCGAACAGCAGGTTGCCCGTGGTGCCGGAGACGAAGATCTTGCCGTCTGGCCCGACCGCGACGGCTGCGGCCGGTGTCGCCCTGACCGTCCCCGAAGTCGACGGTCGCCTTGCCACCGGTGCCGAATCGCCGGATCCAGTGCGCCGGCGGCGGTCAGATGCGCGATCGCGTACGTGCCCGCGCCGGTGACCGCGCTGGCGCCGGCGACGACGGCGCCGCCGTCCGGCGCGAGCGCCACCCCGAATCCGCGATCGGTCCCCGAGAAGTCCACGAGCGTCTTGCCCGCACGTGCCGAAGCTCGTGTCCAGCGCACCGGCCGCGGTCAGCCGTGCCACCGCGAAGTCGCCCCCGCCGGTGCCCGCCGTCGTCTGCCCGGCGAGCACGATCTTGCCGTCTGACTGGAGGGCGAGGTCGTTGGCCGAGTCATCGCCCCCGAAGTCGACGACCGCTTTGCCGCCGGTGCCGAAGCTCGTGTCGAGCGCACCGGACGCGGTCAACCGGGCCACCGCGAAGTCGCCGCCCCCGGAGGCCGACGTGTCCCCGGAGATGAGGATCTGCCCGGCGGGCGTCAGCGTGCCCGCCTCGCCGCTGTCGTTGCCGCCGAAGTCCACGGTCGTCTTGCCGGCGGTGCCGAAGGTCGTGTCGAGGCTGCCGTCGGCGTTGAGGCGCGTCGCGGCGAAGTCATCGCCTGCGCCGCCGGGATCGGTGAAGCCCGTGAGGACGATCTGGCCGGTCGAGGTGACGCAGCGCGCCGGTCGCGCCGTCCTGGGTGCCGCCGAAGTCGACGGTCGTCTCGCCCCCGGTGCCGAACGACGGATCCAGCGCACCGCCGGCGGTCAGCCGGGCGATCGCGAACTGCGAGCCGCCGGCCCCACCGCTCGTCTGACCGGCGACGATGATCGTGCCGTCAGGCGCCACCGCGACCGCGTACGCCGTGTCGTCACCGCCGGCGAAGTCGATCGTCACCTTGCCACCGGACCCGAACGCCGGATCCGGGGCGCCGTCCGGCGTCAGCCGGCTGACGGCCATGTCGTGAACGCCGGCGCCCGAGGTACGCCCGACGGTGATCAGCGAGCCATCGCTCTGCAGGGCCGAGCCGAAGGCGAGATCGTCGGCCGCGAAGTTGACCGTCGTCTTGCCGCCCGTGCCATACGCCGGATCGAGACCGCCCGGGGTCGCCGCGGCGGTGCTCGCCACCGTGATCAACGCCGCCATCACCGCCGCCACGACGATGACCAGCACCGTCCGGGCACCCGCTCCCCGCTTCCGACTGTCGCTCCCGATCCGCATACGCCCGCCCCCGTAGGCTGTCCGTATCCCGGTTTGGTGCCCGGCCCTTCGGTCGTCTTCGAAGCACCGGAATGTTGCGGCGGGCACGCTATTCCTCAGCCCCCGCGGAAGTCAAACAACTGAGCGAGCCGGCGGTCGGCGGGTGGACGTTTTCGGCGCCCCACGCCGGAAACGTCCAGATCGGACCGCTCCGGCGACACGATCTGGACGGTGACGTTGTCCCACCGCGGAGACGTCCATCGGCGTGAGGGGGCGGGGGTCAGATGGACGTTTTCGAGGTCAGAGCGCCGGCACGGTCGCCGCCGCCGTCCCGGCGTCACCCGGCGTGCCCATCGCCACGCGGGCGCCCCGCAAAGCACCGGGCGGCGGGGCTGGTTGGCCCCCGCGGCCCGATGCGAGCTGCCGGGCGGCAGATACGTCGGGGGCCACAGGCAACATAGGGGCATGCCCCTGACGCTCGTCACCGGACCCGCCAACTCGGCCAAGGCCGGGGAGGTGCTGGGCGCCTACGCGGCTGCCGCACGGGGTGGTGCGGTGCTCGTGGTGCCGACCGCGCAGGACGCGCGCCACTACACCGCCGAGCTGGCCGGCCAGGGGGTGGTGCAGGGCGCCGTGCTGACGTTCGGTGGGCTGGCGGCGGAGATCGCGCGGCGGGCGGACTATGCCGGCCGGCGGCTTTCGGGATTGCAGCGCGAACGGGTGCTGGAGCGCGTGCTCGCCCAGCTCAGTCTCGACGCGCTGCGCTCCTCGGCCGGCGGGGCCGGGTTTGCCGGGGCGGCCGGCGAGCTGATCGCCGAGCTGCAGCGCGAGCTGATCACGCCGCAGCGCCTGGTGGCCGCGCTGCGCGCCTGGTCGGCGCAGGATGTGCGCCGGGCGCCGTTTGCCCATGACGTCGGCCGCATCTACTCCGCCTACGTGCGTGAGCTCGACCGGCTGGGCCGGGTTGACCGCGAGCTGTACGCGTGGCGGGCGCTCGACGCGCTCCGGGCGGCCCCCGCACGGTGGGGGCCGCGACCCGGCGTTCTTCTACGGCTTCGACGACCTGACCGCGCTCGAGCGCGACGCGATCGAGACGCTGTCCCGGGTCGTCGGCGTGCCGGTCACCGTCTCGCTGACCTACGAGCCGGGCCACGAAGCGCTGGTCGCCCGCGCGCGGGCGGTGGAGGAGCTGCGGCCGCTCGCCGAGCAGGTGACCGAACTGCCCGCCCAGGACGAGCATTACGCGCCCGGCTCACGGCGGGTGCTGCACCACCTCGAGCGGTCGCTGTTCGAGCCCGAAGCCGAGCGGATCGAGACCGACCCCGAGCATCCGGTGGTCACGCTGCTGGAGGCCGGGGGAGAGCGCGCCGAGGCCGAGCTGGTGGCCGCGCACGTGCTCGAGCTGCAGCGCGCCGGCGTGCCCGCCGCGGAGATCGTCGTCGTGTATCGCTCACGCGCGCGAGCGGCGCCGCTCGTGGCCCGGGTGTTCTCCCAGTACGGGATCGCGCTCGCCGGCGGGGTGCAGACAGCGTTCGGTCACACGGCGCTCGGCCGTGCCGTGCTGGGCGCGGCCCGGTGCGCGCTGGAGCCCGACGCCGCCCGGCCGGGGGACCTGCTGGACCTGCTGCGCGCCCCGGGCCTGCTGCACACCCCGGAGATCGCCGACGGCGTCGAGGCCGAGGTCCGCCGCCGGGGGCTGCGCACCGCCGCGCAGGCCCGCCAGCTGCTCGACTGGGCGCCCGACGAGCTGGACGAGATCGCCGCCGCGGGCGCCGATGGCGGCGATCCCGGCCCGGCCCTGTGCCGCCTGGCGCGGCGGCTGCTGGCAGCTCCGTTCGGCCACAGCGCGCCCCAGCTCGATCGCGAGCAGGCGCTCGATGCCCAGGCGCTCGCTGCCCTTCACCGGGCCCTGGACGAGCTGGCCGAGCTGCGGCTGCGCCCGCCGGCGGCCGAGCTGATCGAGCTGCTCGCCGCCCTGCCGGTGGCCGGTCCGGGCGGGGGCGCCGGCGACGAGGTGCTGCTCGCCGAGCCGGCCGAGATCCGCGCGCGGCGCTTTCGCGCCGTCTTCGTGTGCGGGCTGCAGGAGGGCGAGTTCCCCCGGGCGGGACGCGGCGACCCGTTCTTCTCCGACGAGCGCCGGCGCGAGCTGGCGGCGGCGTCGGGGTTGGTGCTGCGCCCGCGCGAGGATGCCCTGGCCGGCGAGCGCTACCTGTTCTACGCGGCGGTCTCGCGCGCCACCGAGCGGTTGTTCATCGCCTATCGCTGCTCCGATGAGGAGGGCAACCTGGCGCTCGGGTCGCCGTTCATCGCCGATGTCGCCGACCTGCTGGATCTCGGCTGGCGCTCGCGCCGCCGGCGCCGGCTGCTGGCCGACGTCGTCTGGGACCCCGCCGACGCCCCCACCGCGCGCGAGCGCGATCGCGCGCTGGCCGCCGCCCGGGCGCCGCTGAGCGGCGACGAGCCCGACGCCGACCGGACGCTCGGACCGGCGGCCCTGGAGCGGATGCGCCACAGCCGCATCCTGTCCCCCGGCGCGCTCGAGGCGTACGCCAACTGTCCGGTGAAATGGCTGATCGAGCGCCAGCTCGAGCCCCAGCCGATGGCCCCCGACCCGGACCCGATCACCCGCGGCAGCCTCATGCACGACGTGCTGGAGCGCCTGCTGGCCGAGCTCGGTGGTCCGGTGACCCCGGCCACCCTCGGGGCCGCCCGCGTGATCCTCGATCGCCTGATCGCCGAGCTGGCGCAGGGCGAGGCGGCGCGGCTGGCCGTGGGCGAGTCCGACGTCGTCCGGGCCGGAGCGCTGCGGGCGATCGAGGCCGACCTGCGCCGGTACCTCGAGCACGAGGCGGCGACCGGGCGTGCCTGGCGACCGTTTGGGCTCGAGCTGAAGTTCGGCTTCGACGACGACGGTTCGCTGCCGGCGCTCGTCCTCGGCGAGGGCGATCACCAGGTCCGGGTCCGCGGCGTCATCGACCGCGTCGACGTCGACGATCACGGCCACGCGCTCGTCCGCGACTACAAGAGCGGCAACGCCCGGCCGGGATGGCCGGCGGCGCGATGGCGTGAGGAGCGCCAGTTGCAGGTCGCGCTGTACATGCTGGTCGTCCGCCGGCTGATGGGGCTCGACGCCGTCGCCGGCGTCTACCAGCCACTGCGCGGCGACGACCTGCGCGCGCGGGGCGTGTTCGTGTCCGGTACGCCGCTCGGCCCGGGCGTGCACGACCGCGACGCGCGCTCGGCCGAGGAGGTCGACGCCGAGCTGGCCGACGCGGCCGAGCGGGCGGTAGGCGCTGGCCCTGCGGTTGCGCGCGGGCGAGCTGACCCCGTGTCCCTCCACCTGCTCGCGCGACGGCTGTGCCTATCCGAGCATCTGCCGCAGCCAATGAGCGTGGCGCCGATCCTCGAACCCGAGGCGCAGCTTGACGGCGGGCGTCAGTGGACGGCCGAGCAGTGGCGGGCGATCGAGCGCCGCCAGGGCGACCTGCTGCTCGACGCCGGCGCCGGCAGCGGCAAGACGTCGGTGCTCGTCGAGCGCTTCGTCCGCGCCGTGCTCGTCGACGGCGTCGACGTCTCGGCGATCCTCACGATCACCTTCACCGAGAAGGCGGCCGCCGAGCTGCGCGACCGGATCCGGCGGCGGCTACGCGAGCTCGGCGCCGACGAGGCCGCCCGCCAGACCGAGGGGGCGTTCATCTCGACGATCCACGGCTTCTGTGCCCGGGTCCTGCGCGCCCACGCGCTGTCTGCCGGCCTCGATCCGCAGTTCACGGTGCTCGACCGCTACCGGTCTGACCCCCTCGCCGCCCAGGCCTTCGACGACGCGCTGGACGACCTGGCCCGCGAGGCCGACGGCGCCGTCGATCTGATCGCCGCCCACGGGCCGGGGACGCTGCGCTCCACGATCCTCTCGGTCTACGGCCAGCTGCGCTCGGCGGGGGCGATGCACCCGCGCCTGCCGCCGTGTCCGCCGCCGGCCGACGACGGCGTCGCCGCCCTGCGGTCCGCCGCCGTCGCCGTCGCCGCCGAGCTGGGGGCGATCGCCGAGCCGGGGGCGCGCGTCGTGCAGGCGCTGGACCGCGTGCAGCGCTGCCTGGAGCTGCTGGAGGGCGATCCCGCCGAGGTGTGGCCGGCGTCGCTGTGGCCGCTCAAGCTTCCCCGCAACGGGGCCGCCCTCTCCACCGACGCCTGCGCGGCCTACACGGAGGCGCTCGACGCCTTTCGCTCGGCGTGCGCCGCCCGGGAGGCCGGACCGGTGCGCGACGTGCTCGATCGTCTGCTCGCCGGATTCGGCGAGCACTACGAGCGGCGCAAGCGGGCGGTCTCCGGCCTCGACTTCGAGGACCTCGAGCTTGAGACCCATCGCCTGCTGAGCACCGACCACGAGCTGCAGGAGCGCTACGCGGCGCGCTTTGCCTCGATCATGGTCGACGAGCTGCAGGACACCAATGCCGTGCAGCTGGCGCTGATCGAGTCGATCGCCCGCGAGAACCTGTTCACCGTCGGCGACGCCCAGCAGTCGATCTACGGTTTTCGCCACGCCGATGTCGATCTGTTCCGCGCCCGGGGGGCGCGGCTGGCCGCGGCGGGGGCGCGCGAGACGCTGCAGACGAACTTCCGCTCGCGTCCGGAGATCCTCGCCGCGCTCAACCGGGCGTTCGCCGCCGAGCTTGGCGAGAGCTTCATGGCGCTGCGCCCCGGCCGCTCGGTCCCCGCGGGCGCGCCGGCCGACGAGGCGCTCGTCGAGCTGCTCGTGGTCGACAAGGGCGCCGACTGGGAGCTGGAGGGGATGGCGGCACCGTGGCGGCTGGCCGAGGCGCGGGCGCTCGCCGGCCGGGTGTCCGAGCTCGTCGCCGAGGGTGCCGCGCCCGGGGAGATCGTCGTGCTGATGCGGGCCACCACCGACATGCGCGCCTACGAGCGGGCGCTCGAGTCCCGGGGCCTGGCCACCTACGTCATCGGCGGGCGCGGCTACTGGTCTCATCCCCAGGTGGTCGATCTCGTCGCTTACCTGCGGGCGCTGGCCAATCCGCGCGACGAGGAGGCGCTCTATGGCGTGCTCGCGTCGCCGCTGGTCGGGGCCTCGCTCGACGCGCTCGTCGTGCTCGGGGCGGCCGCCCGCGCGTCCGAGCGTGACCTGTGGTGGGTGATCCGTGAACCCGCCGGGGCCCTCGACGCCCTGAGCGCCGACGACCGAGCCGCCCTGGCGCGATTCGCCGAGTGGTTCTCCGAGCAGCGCGCGCGGTCGGCCCGGGCGGGCATCGAGGAGCTCATCGACTCAGCGCTCGCCGCCACCGGCTATGACCTCGCGATGCTGGCGATGCCCGGCGGCACCCGCCGGCTGGCCAACGTGCGCAAGCTGATGCGCCTGGGTCGCGAGCACGAGGACGCCCACGGCCCCGATCTACGCGGCTTCCTGGCGCTGCTGGCCGACCGGCAGGCCGGCCGCTCGCCGGAGACCCGCGAGGGCGAGGCGCCGGTGGAGGGCGACGGCCTCGACGCGATCCGCCTGATGACGATCCACCGCGCCAAGGGGCTCGAGTTCGAAATCGTCTGCGTCGCCGACCTCGGCCGCTCCCCGGGCTACAGCTCGGAGATCCTCCGCGTCTCCGGCGACCGGCTGGGGCTGCGCCTCGCCCGGCCCGGCGGGGGCGGGCGCGAGTCCGCGCTCGAGTACGGCGCACTCGGCACCGAGAGCCGCCAGGCCGAGGAGCGCGAGGAGCGGCGCCTGTTCTACGTCGCCATGACCCGCGCGCGGGAGCGGCTGGTCCTGAGCGGCGCCGCCCGGTTCGAGGTCTGGCAGGCCGGTACCGGACGGACGGCCGGGCCGATCTCGTGGATCGCGCCGGCGTTCGTGCCCGATCTGCCGGCGGTCGTTGCCGAGCGCGGAGGGGACGTCGAGGCCGACGGCACGCACATCGTCGTGCGCGTCGAGCGCCCCGAGGACGTCGTCGCGTCCGAGCCGGCGGCGAGCCCGGCCGCGGTCCCCGCCGAACCGGCACCCACCACCGCGCCCGCCGGGGCGCCACCCCCGGCCTCGGCGCCGCTCACGCCACCGGTGGCCACGCTCAGCTACTCGTCGCTGGGCGAGTACGCCCGCTGCGGCTATCGCTTCTACGCCGAGCGGGTCCTCGGGCTGCCGCCGGGACGCGAGGCGCGGGCGCTGGGCGAGTCCCGGCCGGGGGTGCGCAGCGCCGCTGACCGCGGCGTGCTGCTGCACGCGCTGCTCGAGCGCCTGGACTTCCGCCGGCCGGTTGTGCCGCCGGCGGACGCGATCGTGTCGGCCGCCGCCCTGGCCGGCCTGTCGCCGCCGCCGGGCCCCGAGGAGTGCGTCGAGCTGATCGCCCTCGTGCGCCGCTTCGCCGCCACCGAGCTGTGCGCGCGGCTGGGGCGGGCGACCGAGGCCCGGCGCGAGGAGCGCTTCGGCTTCCCGCTGGTCGACGGGGTGCTCATGGTGGGCGCGCTGGACGTGCTGGCGCGGGAGGCCGGCGGGCGCACGCTGATCGTCGACTACAAGTCAGACCGGCTGGGCGGCGCCGAGCCCGCGAGCATCGTGGCCGGCGCCTACGCCACCCAGCGGCTCGTCTACGCACTGGCCGCCCTGCGCGGCGGGGCGGCGCAGGTCGACATCGCCCACTGCTTCCTCGAGCGCCCTGAGGAGCCCGTGATCGCGAGCTATTCTCGCGCCCACGCCGGCGAGCTCGAGGCGCAGCTGCTCGCCCTCAGCGCCGGCGTCCGCGAGCGGCGCTTCGCGGTCACGCCCGAGCCGTGCCGGGCGGTGTGCGCCGGCTGCCCCGCCGAGGGCGGGCTGTGCTCGTGGCCGCTGGCGCAGACCCGGCGCGAGGCCGCCGACACGCTGTTCTGAGCGCCGCCCTCAGGGCGTGAACTCGACGTCGACCTGTTCCTTGTCCGAACGTTCCTCGACCTTGGCCAGCGCCCGCAGCGCCCGCTTGTCGGCGGGAGCCTCGGGCGGGCCGAAGAAGCTGCGCGGCCACAGCCGCCGGCTGACGACGACGTTGATCTCGGCGCCGTAGAGGAACACCTGGGCGCCGAGCCGTAGCCAGATGAGCAGGGGGATGACCACGGCGAACGCTCCGTAGCTCCCGCCGGCGGCGTGCTTGAGGTACAGGCCGCCGACGGACTGCAGGATCGTCCACAGGACGGCCGCGAACACGGATCCCGAACGCAGATCGGCGCTGGGGATGTTGCTGTCGGTCATGAAGCGATAGGCGGCGAAGAACAGCCCGTAGTTGACGATCAGGGACACGAGGTACCCGGCGATCTTGGCCACAGCCCCGCCGAAGCCGGCGCTCACCGCCCCCGACGCGATCGTCGAGACGATGAACATGGCGCCGAGAAAGGCCAGCAGGCCGAGCCCCCGCAGGCGTGACTTGACGAAGTTCGCCCGGTGCTTGAACGGCACCGCCCACACCGTGTCAAGCGCCGTCTGTGCGGCATTGGTGACGCCCAGCCCCGCATACAGGGCGGTGAGCACGCCGATCACCAGCGCCACGGCGGAGCCGGAGATGCGGTCGAGGTGCAGCGAGCTGCCGACGGCCGGGAACTGGTTGATCACCGAGTGCTCGACCGAGGCGCGCGCGCTCGGGTCGCCGGACAGCACGTAGCCGAGGATCGTGGCGAACACCAGCAGCAGCGGGAACAGCGAGAAGAAGCCGAACCACGCCACGAGCGCCGCCAGGTGCCCTCCCTGATCGTCGCTGGACTTCTTGACGACCGCCATCGGCAGCGCCAGCCACCGGTGGGCCTGCTGGTAGTCGTCAAAGCGGCGCGTCAGGCGCGAGAAGTCCATATACGGCCGTCCTACCCCCGGCGCGGCGACCTCAGGCAGGCCCCGCCAACGCCGGCGCCATGGCCGGCTCGCGTACGGACGCGCGCTCGGTGAGCACCACGGTGGCGCCGCCGCGGGGGCTGAAGGTGATGCCCCGCCGGCGCGTGGTCTCGGCCGTCGGCCCGGCCGCTTTGAGCGCGAAGCGACCGACCACCGCGCGCAGCACGATCTTCATCTCCTGCAGGGCGAAGCTCGCCCCCAGGCAGCGCCGCCGCCCGCCGCCGAACGGGATCCACTCGTAGGACCCGGGGGAGGCGTCGAGGAAGCGCTGGGGTCGGAAGGCGTAGGGCTCCGGGTAGATCGACGGGTCGTGGTGGATCAGATACACGCTCGCCATGAGGACCACGCCCGCCGGGTACTCGACGCCGCCGATCCGCACCGGCTGCTTGACCAGCCGCGGCTCGGCGTTGGGCAGCACCGGGCGCAGCCGGAGGATCTCGGTGATCGTGGCGTCGAGGTAGGCGGTCTGCCCCCGGTCGACCTCGGCGGCCAGCTGGGCGAGCACCGCCGGCTCGCGGGCGAGGCGCTCGAGCGCCCACGCCAGCTGGGAGGCGGTCGTCTCGTGGCCGGCGACCAGCGCGGTCATCAGCTCGTCGCGCAGCTCCTGGCGCGACATCGGCGCGCCGTCCTCGTGGCGGGCGCCGATCAGCATCGCCAGCACGTCGTCGCGCCCGGCCGCATCGTCTGCGGCTGCGCTCGCCTCGGCGCGCCGCTCCTCGATCAGGGTGAAGAGCAGCTCGTCGGTCCGGGCCATCGCCGCCCGGAAGCGCCTCATGGTCGGCGTCCAGCGCAGCGCCCGCTGCATCGCCGGCACCACCGAGAGGGGGCTCTCGCTGAACGACAGCACGTGGGTGAGCGCGTCGCGCAGTTCGTCCAGCCGCGGCCCGCGCTCGAGGCCGAACACCGCCTGGAGGATGATCTCGAGCGTCAGGCTCTGCAAACGGGGGTGAAGCGCCAGGGGCTCGCCCACCGGCCAGCCGTCCACCTCGCGCTCGGTCAGCTCGGTCATCACGCCGACCAGCCGCTGCATCCGCTCCCCGTGGAAGGCGGGCAAGAGCAGCCGGCGCTGCGCGAGATGAGCGCCCTCGTCGAGCAGGATCACCGAGTTGCGCCCGATGATCGGCTCCAGGACCCACGCCCCCTCGCCGGGGTGAAGGACCTCGGGCGGGGCGGCGAACAGCTCCTTGACATCGGCCGGATCGGACAGCATCACGAACGGCGGCTGGAACGGCAGCCGCACGGTGACGCGCGGCCCGTAGCGACGCAGCCGCTCGAGCGTCGCGGTCGGCCGCGTCCACGTGCCCAGCAACTGCAGCCACTTCGAGGCCCGCGGCCCCGGAGGCAGGGCGTCGGTCGCCATCGTCTCTCCTCGATCGGTGTGCCTACCCGGATCCTACGGGCTCGCCGGCCTCGATCGCCAGCAGCGTGCGCTTGCGCGCCACCCCGCCGGTGTAGCCGCCCAGGCCGCCGCCGGCGTGGACCACGCGGTGGCAGGGCAGGACGATCGGCAGCGGGTTGGCGCCGAGCGCGTTGCCGGCCGCCCGCGACCCGCGGGGGCTGCCGGCGTGGAGCGCCACGTCTCGGTAGCTGGAGACCGACCCGTAGGGAATCGCCGCCGTCGCCTCCAGGACGCGACGGCCGAACGGGGTCATCAGCTGCCAGTCGAGGTCAAGCTCGAAGTGGTCGCGTCGCCCGGCGAAGTACTCGTCGAGGGCCCGCCGCGGGGCGTCGAGCTTGCGCGGGGCCGCCAGCACCCGCGGTGAGACGCGGCGGGCGAGATCGGTGAGGGCGGCATCCGGATCCTGGTCGTCGAGGTAGGCGACCCGCACCAGGCCCTTCGGCGTGGCCGCCAGCAGCAGCGCGCCGACGGGGGAGTCCAGCGTCGCGTAGGCGACGTCCAGCAGGCCGGCGGCGCCCGCCGCCGACGCGAGCTCGGGTGGGTCAGGAGTGTGGGGAAGGCCGGCGCGCAGCTCGCGCTCCAGGTCATCGAGCTCGATCATGGGGAGGGAGGGTCCTTTCGCAGTCGCTTGAGTGCTTCAAAGACGTTGCGCCGCGCCGCCTCCTCGCTGGTGTCCATCACGGTCGCGATCTCCGCGTAGGAGGAGTCGGCGAGAAAGCGCAGGGCGACGGCGGTGCGCTGCTTCTCCGGCAGCGCCGCCACCTGCGCCCACAGCTCTGACTGACCGGTCCCGGCCAGGGGATCGAGCGTCGTGGTGGCGGCGGAGAGCTCGCCGCCGGCGCCGACCGGCACCGGCCGCCGGCCGCGGGCCCGCGCATGGTCGATGACCTTGCGATGGGCGATCGTCAGCAGCCAGCTGCGCAGGTTGGAGGCGTCACGCAACCGCGGGTAGCCGCGCAGCGCCGACAGCCACGTCTCCTGATAGCAGTCGTCGGCATCGACGGGCCCGACCGACGCGGCCAGGAAGCGGTGCACGTCGCGGCCATGGGCGTCGATCAGGGCTTGAAACGGGGGCAGTGACACTGAGGATGAAACGTCGCGGACCCGGAGAACGTGAGATCGTCCACCGACAGGCTAAGGGCCACCCCGGCCCGTGGCCGCGGGCGATCGCTACGCCGACGGGTCGCCGTAGCCGTCACGGACCAGCCGCCTGGCGACGACGACGCCCGCCGTCCCGGTCATCGCCGCCAGATACACCCAGTGCGGCAGGCGGAAGGCGTGGTCCGAGAGCGGCCACAGCAACGCCACTCCGCTTCCGTGCTCGGCGAGATCGCGGAACAGGTGGATCGTCAGCCCCAGGGCGACGCCTCGAAAGACATCACGGCGGCGTGGCCAGGCAGCCGAGAGCAGCAGTGCCACAAGCACGGTCGTCAGCGAATGGGTGTACGGCCGGGGAGTGCCCGCGGTGAGCCAGTCGACCCCGAGCTGACCGGGGATGTGATCGACGTCGATCGCCACCGAGGCGATCAGCGCCGGCAACCACAGCCGGCTGCCGACCCGCCGACCAAGCGCCCACAGCACGAGCACCGTCGTGGCCAGGTGCGCGGTCTCGTCCAGCGGCCCGCCCGGGAATACCGAGTCGCCGGCCAGCTGACTGCCCCAGTCGGCCAGCCCGAGCACCAGCGCGACCGCCGCCAAGCGCGGCCAGTCCGGCTGGCGCAGTGCCCGCAGGCAGCGATCCAGCGGCGACGCTGAGTCCGTTCGGCGGTCCACCGCGGCCGAGTCTAGGACGCCGCGCCGCTCCACGAGCTGTAACGGCGGGTCGTCCGCTCGTGAGTGCATGACGCCGCCCGCTGGCTGGCGACATCGCGTCCGATGGCGGGAACGCCTGGCACGCGGACCACTGACACAAAGACCCAATCAAAATGGGCTCCGAGCCCTGGCCGGCGCCGTCGGCGTGCGCGGCAAGAGAAAGATCAGTGCTTGCCGCCGTCCTCGGTGCGGTATACAAACCACACATGCCACGCGCGATTTGGAGTGGTGCGATCAGCTTCGGGCTGGTGAACGTGCCCGTCAAGATGTATTCGGCGACCTCGCCGAAGTCGGTTCGCTTCCATCAGCTGTCCGCCAAGACGGGCACGCGGATCAAGCAGAAGCGGGTCGATCCGTCGACCGGCGACGAGGTGGCCTTCGAGGACATCGTCAAGGGCTACGAGCTCAGCCCCGATCGCTACGTGCTGATCGAGCCCGAGGAGCTCGATGCGCTCGATCCCAAGGCGACGAAGACGATCGACATCGAGGAGTTCGTCGATCTCGCCGAGATCGATCCGATCTACTACGACCACTCCTACTACCTGGCGCCCGCGCCCGGCGGCGCGAAGGCCTACCGGCTGCTGCTGGAGGCGATGCGGGAGGCCGGCAAGGTGGCGATCGGCCGGGTCGTGATCCGCTCCAAGCAGCAGCTGGCCGCGCTGCGGCCGGCCGGCGACGCGATGGCCCTGTCGACGATGCTGTTCGGCGACGAGGTGCTCTCGCCCGATCGCATCGACGAGCTCGACGGTCTCGACGAGGCCGACGCGACCAAGCGCGAGCTGACCATGGCCCAGCAGCTGATCGAGTCGCTGTCGGCCGATTTCGACCCCACCAAGTTCAAGGACGAGTACCGCGAGCGGGTGCTCGACCTGATCGAGCGCAAGGCGGCCGGCGAGGAGATCGCCGTGCAGCCCGAGGCCGAGGACGAGAGCCCCGCGCCCGACCTGATGGCCGCGCTGGAGGCCAGCCTGGCCGAGATCCGGTCCGGCGATTCCGACGAGCCGGCACCGAAGAAGGCCCCGGCCAAGAGCTCCGGATCGTCCAAGTCCTCGGCGAAGGGCAACGGCTCGTCGTCGAAGAGCACACCCGCAAAGACCAAGTCGCGGGCCAAGGCCAAGAGCTGATTGCGCGCTGGTAGGATTCGACGGCTGCGACGCCGTGCCTGCCAACCCCCTCCTCGAAGCTGAGGCACAGCTATATGGACCGCATTGCTCCCCCCGGGGCCACTGGCCTCTACGACCCCACAAACGAACACGACGGATGTGGCATCGCGCTGGTGGCCAAGCTGTGGGGCGAGGCCACCCACGCGGTCGTCGAGAAGGCGCTCGAGGCGCTCGAGAACATGGAGCACCGCGGGGCCGAGGGCGCCGACCCCAACACCGGTGACGGCGCCGGGATCCTGCTCCAGATTCCCGATGCGTTCATGCGCGGCGCGGTCGCCGGGATCGATCTGCCGCCACCCGGGCGCTACGGGGTCGGCGTCTGTTACCTGCCGCGTGACCCCGAGCGCCGGCTCGCCTTCGAGCAGCTGATCGAGGAGACGGTCACGGCCGAGGGCCAGCGCCCGATCTGGTGGCGCGACGTGCCCGTCGACGACCGCTACGTGGGCGAGATCGCGCAGATGTCGGCGCCGGTCATCCGCCAGCTGATCATCCAGGCCTCCGAGGAGATCGAGGACCAGGGGGCGTTCGAGCGCAAGCTGTACGTGATCCGGCGGATCATCGAGCGCGAGAGCGGCCCCGAGCTGGCCGTCCCCAGCTTCTCCAGCCGCACGATCGTCTACAAGGGGATGCTGACCGCGCCCCAGCTGCCGCGGTACTTCCCGGACCTGCGCGACCCCCGCCTGGCCTCCCGGCTGGCGCTCGTGCACTCGCGCTTCTCCACCAACACCTTCCCCAGCTGGGAGCTGGCCCATCCCTACCGGATGATCGCCCACAACGGCGAGGTCAACACCCTGCGCGGCAACGTCAACTGGATGCGGGCGCGGGAGTCCCAGCTCGTCTCCGAGCTGTTCGGCGACGACCTGGAGAAGGTGCTGCCGGTCGTGCGCAGCGGCGGCTCGGACTCGGCCACGTTCGACAACGTGCTCGAGCTGCTCGTGCTCAGCGGCCGCTCGATCCCGCACGCGATGATGATGATGATCCCCGAGGCCTATCGCACCAGCAAGGACGTGGATCCCGACGTCAAGGGGTTCTACGACTTCCACTCGTGCCTGATGGAGCCGTGGGACGGCCCCGCGGCGATCGCCTTCACCGACGGGCGCTGGGCGGGAGCGGTGCTCGACCGCAACGGCCTGCGTCCGGGGCGCTGGATCCAGGACACCGAGGGATACGTCGTGCTCGCGTCCGAGACCGGCGTCATGACCGTCGCCCCCGAGCACGTCTCGGCCAAGGGCCGGCTGGCGCCGGGCAAGATCTTTCTGCTCGACCTCGAGGACGGGCGGATCGTCCCTGACTCCGAGGTCAAGCGCCGCGTCGCCCGCCGCAAGCCCTACGGCGAGTGGTACGAGCGCTCGGTCGTCCAGATCGACGATCTCCCCGAGCGCGAGCCGCTCGTGCCCCGCGTCGAGCCGCTGCGCTCGCGCCAGCTCGCCTTCGGCTACTCGCAGGAGGACCTGCGGATGATCATCGCGCCGATGGCCTCCAAGGGCGAGGAGCCGGTGGCCAGCATGGGCAACGACGCCGCCCTGGCGGTGCTCTCCGATCGCCAGCCGCCGCTGTTCTCCTACTTCAAGCAGCTGTTCGCCCAGGTGACCAACCCGCCGGTCGACGCGATCCGCGAGAACGTCGTGATGAGCCTGCAGACGGGCGTCGGCGCCGAGGTCAACCTGCTGTCGGAGTCCCCCGACCAGGCCCACCAGCTCGTGATCGAGCAGCCGATCCTGCGCAACGCCCAGCTGGAGAAGCTGCGCCAGGTCTCCCATGAGATCTTCAAGGCGGCCACGCTGGACATCACGTGGCCGATCGAGGACGGCCCGGATGGGATGGAACGCCGCCTGGAGGCGCTGTGCCTGGAGGCGGAGAGCCAGGTCGACCACGGCGCCAACATCCTGATCCTGTCGGACCGCAACCTCGGTCCCGAGCGGGTGGCGATGCCCTCGCTGCTGGCCGTCGCCGCCACCCACCACCACCTCGTGCGAGCCGGGACCCGGTTGCGCACCGGCCTGGTGATCGAGTCCGGCGAGCCCCGGGACATCCACCACATGTGCACGCTGATCGGCTACGGCGCCTCGGCGATCAACCCGTACCTGATGTTCGAGTCACTCGACGAGCTCGCCGACCGCTCGCTGCTGCCCGAGGACGTGGAGATCGACGAGGCCGAGCAGCGGATCGTCAAGGCGATCGGCAAGGGCCTGCTCAAGACGATCGCCAAGATGGGCATCTCGACGATCCAGTCCTATTGCGGTGCGCAGATCTTCGAGGCCGTCGGGCTCGAGCCCGAGGTGATCGACCGCCACTTCACCGGCACGGCGTCGCGAATCGGCGGCATCGGCCTGGAGGTCCTGGCCGCCGAGGCCCTCGGGCGCCATTTCCGCGCCTATCCCCGGACCGACCGCGAGGTGCTGCCGGTCGGCGGCGTGCTGCAGTGGCGTCGCGACGGCGAGCGCCACATCTGGAACCCGGACACGATCGCCTCGCTGCAGCACGCGGTCCGCGCCGCCTCGGGCCAGAGCCTCGAAGGCGGCAACGGCAACGGGAACGCCAACGGCACCGTGGCTCGCGATCCGCAACAGACCTATGACGAGTTCGCCCGCCAGGCCAACGACGAGGCGACCCGCGCAGCGGCCCTGCGCGGACTGATGCGGCTCGTCGAGGCCGACGAGCCGGTGGCGCTGCACGAGGTGGAGCCGGCGACCGAGATCGTCAAGCGCTTCAGCACCGGCGCGATGTCGCTCGGCTCGCTCTCCCGGGAGGCGCACGAGACGCTGGCGATCGCCATGAACCGCCTCGGCGGCAAGTCGAACACCGGCGAGGGCGGCGAGGACCCGTCGCGATACACCGCCGACGAGAACGGCGACCAGCGCCGCTCGGCGATCAAGCAGGTGGCCTCGGGCCGCTTCGGGGTGACGATCGACTTCCTCGTCAACGCCGACCAGCTGCAGATCAAGATGGCCCAGGGCGCCAAGCCGGGGGAGGGCGGCCAGCTGCCCGGTCACAAGGTCGACGACTACATCGCCAAGATCCGCTACTCGACGCCGGGCGTGGGCCTGATCAGCCCGCCGCCGCACCACGACATCTACTCGATCGAGGACCTCAAGCAGCTGATCTACGACCTGCGCTGCGCCAATCCGTCGGCCTCGGTGTCGGTCAAGCTGGTGGCCGAGGTCGGTGTCGGGACCGTCGCCTCCGGGGTCGCCAAGGCCAACGCCGACCACGTGACGATCTCCGGCCACGACGGTGGCACGGGGGCATCGCCGCAGTCCTCGGTGCAGGGAGCGGGGGTCCCGTGGGAGATCGGGCTGGCCGAGACCCAGCAGACGCTGCTGCTCAACGACCTGCGCAGCCGGATCGCGGTCGAGGTCGACGGCCAGATCAAGACCGGCCGCGACGTGGTCATCGGGGCGCTGCTCGGCGCCGACGAGTTCGGCCTGTCGACCGCCCCGCTGATCGCGATGGGCTGCATCATGATGCGCGTCTGTCATCTGAACACCTGCCCGGTGGGGATCGCCACCCAGGATCCTGAGCTGCGGTCGCGCTTCGCGGGCACGCCGGAGCATGTGACCGCGTATCTGATGTTCGTCGCCGAGGAGGTCCGCGGGCTGATGGCGTCGCTCGGCATCCGCCGCTTCGAGGACATGATCGGACGCACCGACCTGCTGGAGACCGACGAGGCGATCGAGCACTGGAAGGCCCGCGGCGTCGACCTGTCGATGGTGCTCGGCTCACTCGAGCTGCCCCCGGAGATCCCCCGCCGCCATACCCGCGCTCAGGTGCCGGTGCTCGACGACGCCCTGGACTGGGAGCTGGTCTCGATGTGCGAGCCCGCGATCCTGGACGGCGAGCAGGTCCACCAGGGCCCGATCCCGGTGCGCAACGTCAATCGCACCGTCGGCGGGATCCTGTCGGGCGAGATCGCGCGCCGGCGGGGCGCCCGCGGCCTGCCGGAGGGCACGATCGAGATCGCGTTCAGCGGATCGGCGGGCCAGAGCTTCGCCGCGTGGCTGGCTCCCGGCATCACGTTCTCGCTGCGCGGCGAGACCAACGACTACACCGGCAAGGGGCTCTCCGGCGGGATCGTCGCCGTCCGCCCCCCGGAGGCCGCCCTGTTCCGCGCCGAGGAGAACATGATCGTCGGCAACACCGTCCTGTACGGCGCGACGGCCGGCCGGGCGTTCTTCCGCGGACTGGCCGGGGAGCGCTTCGCCGTGCGCAACTCCGGCGCCCACGCCGTCGTCGAGGGCGTCGGCGATCACGGCTGCGAGTACATGACGGGCGGCCGGGTGGTCGTGCTCGGGCGCACCGGACGCAACTTCGCCGCCGGCATGAGCGGCGGGATCGCCTACGTCTATGACCGCGACCGCGGCTTCAAGGCTCGCTGCAACCTCGAGCTCGTCGAGCTCGAGGACATGAGCGCCGACGACGAGGACGAGGTCCGGGCGCTGATCTCCGAGCATGCTCAGCGCACCGGCTCGCTCGTCGCCCGCAACGTCCTTGCCTCATGGGAGCGCGAGCGCGCCCGCTTCGTCAAGGTGATGCCGCGCGACTACAAGCGTGTGCTCGAGGAGCGCGCCCAGGCCGAGGCCGAGGAGGAGGGCGAAGCAGTCAGCGCCGCCTGATCAGGCGGGGCTGCCGTTGGCCTTCTGGCCGCAGTAGCTGTTGATCGCCTTGCTGACGTTGACGTACTTCGCGGTGGCGAAGGCGTCGCCGTTCTTGGACTTGATCGCGGTGGCGGCGCCGGTGACAAGGACCTGGGCCTGGTCGCTGACGGCGGCGGGCGCCACCTGGCCGAAGTGAGTGATCGTCGACTGGTTGGCGGTCAGATCCTTAACCAGCTCGCCGCCGGTGGTGGCCGACGCGGTCGCCTTGTCAAGCGTGGCGTTGTCCTGGCAGAAGGCGACCTTGGAGGCTGTCACCGTGGTCGCGCTGCTGCTGGTGCTGCTGCTACTGCCACTGCCTCCGCATCCGGCCAGGATGGTGACGGACGCGATGGCGAGCGCCATCGTTCGTAGGGTCGTGTGCGTCATGCAGATGTCCTTCCGGGGATGGTGGGCGAACGGCCGCGGCCGCCATGCTGCCCGCATCGCGGGCTTGTCCCTGATCGGCATCTCAGCGCCGGCGCCCGCGCGCACAGGCGCTTTGCAGCGCTTTTGGGCTCAACTCACCGGTATTCGGGCGGGATCGCCGTCCCCCGGGGCGCCGAGCGCCTACAGCAGGGCCCGGGTGACGTCGTCAAGGGTCTGGATCCCGTAGTCCATCGACGGATCGCCGTCGGTCATGATCGCCAGCGAGAAGACGCGGTGGTGTCCCTCGAGCCGGGCGATCTGATGCGCGAGCTGGCCAGTACGGTCGGCCGCCAGCCGGCCTTGAAGAACACGCGGTAGCTGCCAGCGCACGGTGTCGCCGGCCCAGTCCAGGTCACGGGGATGGAAGGCGACGATTGTCACCGCGGCCCGGCCCAGCGGCCGGTGGGCCAGCTTGACGACGACCTTGCCGGCGATCGCCATGGTCACGCGCGCGCCCGCCCGCCCGCGACCGAGACGCATAGCGCGTGTCGCGGTCCGGTCGCAGGTCAAAGGCGAAGCCGAAGGCACCCCTGGCACCGGTGACGGTGGTGGCGACCGAGCGGAGCATGATGGTACGGATACGGGCTGGCGTCCAGCCGCTCGACGGTGCCAGCCGGAGCGGAGCGGACCGTGCCCACCAGTCGCACGGGGGATCCCGGCGATCACCCGCCGCGGGACGGCTCGAACCGTGACCGGGATCGGGTGGACCGGGCCGAGCCCGCGGCGACTCTATCCGGCGGAATCGGCGGTTGCTAGCCTTGCTCGGCCCATGGGCGAGCTCGGAGCATTCCTGAAGATTCACCGGGTCGGCTTCGACAAGCGTGACCCGCGGCGGCGGGTGTCGGACTACAACCAGTACTTCGCGCTGCAGCCCGAGGCCGAGCTGCGTCGCCAGGGTGCGCGCTGCATGGACTGCGGGGTTCCGTTCTGTCACGAGGGGTGCCCGCTGGGCAACCTGATCCCCGACTGGAACGACCTGGTCTACCGCGACAAGTGGCGCGAGGCGATCGACCAGCTGCACGCCACCAACAACTTTCCCGAGTTCACCGGCCTGATCTGCCCGGCGCCGTGCGAGTCGGCGTGCGTGCTGAACATCAACGACGACCCGGTGGCGATCGAGCAGATCGAGCTGGCGATCGTCACCCGCGCCTTCGATGAGGGCTGGATCACGCCTGAGCCGCCCGATCGGCGCTCCGGCCGGACGGTCGCGGTGGTCGGCGCCGGCCCCGCCGGTCTGGCCGTCGCCGCCGAGCTCAACCGCTGCGGCCATGCGGTCACGGTGTTCGAACGCGACGAGGGGCCGGGCGGCCTGCTGCGCTTCGGCGTGCCCGACGCCAAGCTCGAGAAGTGGATCATCGACCGGCGGGTCGACCTCCTCGAAAAGGAGGGCATCGAGTTTCAGTACAACATCGATGTCGGCCGCGACATGACCACCGACGAGCTGCAGGAGCGCTTCGACGCCGTGGTGCTCTCGATCGGCTGCCGCGTCTCGCGTGACCTCGATCTCCCGGGGCGCGAGCTCGGAGGGATCCATTTCGCGATGGACTACCTGTACCAGCGCAATCGCTGGGTGGCGGCCGAGCAGGACCGAGCGACCCGGGCGCCCGAATCGGATCCCGCCCACCCCGAGATCAGCGCCCGCGGCAAGAAGGTGATCGTCATCGGCGGCGGCGACACCGGCATGGACTGCATCTCCAACTCCCATCGTGAGGACGCCGCCAGCGTGGTGATGCTGGATGTCTACGCCCAGCTCCCCGACGGCGACGACCCCCGGGCGCCGTGGCCGCTGCCGCCCAAGCGCACCGCCAGCACGTACGCCCTGGAGGAGGGCGGCAAGCGCCGCTGGGGCACCGAGGTGACCGGCTTCGGCGGCAAGGAGGGCGCTGTCAGCCACGTCTACGCGCGCCAGGTGACCGGAACCTCATCGCGCGACCTGACGCCGGTGCCCGGTTCGGAGTTCGTGCTCGAGGCCGACCTCGTGTTGCTGGCGATCGGCTTCCAGCACCCCGAGCACGAAGGCCTCGTCTCCGGGCTGGGGCTCGACCTCGACCGGCACGGCAACGTGCGCACCGAGCAGACCTACCGGACGTCAGTCGGCCGCGTATACGCCTGTGGCGATGCCCGGATCGGCCAGTCGCTGGTCGTCACCGCGATCGCCGAGGGCCGCAAGTGCGCGCGGATCGTCAACGCGGACCTCGGCGGCAGCCCGATGGATGCCGATCGTGAGCGTTTGGCCGTCGGCGCGTGGAGCGGAGAGTCCGACCGCACCCTGCGCCACGAGGCCGAAGCGGCGGGCTCGGTCCGGCCGGGAGATCAGTTCTTCACCGGCCCCGCCACGCGTCAGTCCTGAGACGAAATTCTTACCTTCTCCGGCGCGGAGGTGCTACGGTCCGTTGCCAGGCGGTGCGCGACATCGGCGCGCATACATAAAGATTTTTGGGGCTTGAGGTTTGATCTCAGCTTGGGGCGGGGAAACTCGCTCCTGTCGGTCAGGGAACTGCGCCCCCACTTCCCTGGCTCTCCGGGGGGCCCAGATGGATCTGGGCCCCCCGGTCCTATTTTTGAGGGCGGCCGGATGCGCCGGGCGCGGGCCGCGTGTGCGACCGTGTGTCCATGTCGCGTCCAGCTCCGCTGATGGCCGCTGCCGGCGCTCACCACGGCAGCTCGATCATCGACACCATCAACAGCCTGCTGTCGTCGGCGGGGACCTTCTTCTCCCAGCTGGCGAGCCTCCGCTGGCCGTCGCTGCTGATCGGGCTGGGCCTGTACGCCCTGTACCTGCTGCTGCGCTCACGCGCCCTGTTCAACGCCGTGCGGGCCGCCTATCCGGACGGACGGGTGCGCTGGCGCGACGTGTGGGGCGGCTACATGGTCGGCTACGCCGTCAACAACGTGTTCCCGCTCGGCGGCGGCAACATCGCCCAGCTGTTCCTCACCCGGGTGGCGATCACCGACTCGAGCTATCCGACGATCGCCAGCGCCCTGTCGACCGGGGTCCTGTTCGACTGGTTCATCGGGCTGTGCGTCATGGGCTTCGCGTTCACCCAGGGCGTCTTTCCCAAGCCGCCGGACTTCTCCAAGCTGCCGGCGTTCGACATCAGCTTCTTCGCCTCGAACATGCGTTTCACGCTGTTCTTCTTGACGGTGCTGGCGGTCCTGTTCCTGATCGGATTCGCCCTGCTGTCGGCCCGGGTGCGCGCCTTCTGGCAGCGGATCCGCCTCGGCCTGACGATCCTCACCGACCGCCGGCGCTATCTCCGTCAGATGGCGAGCTGGCAGCTGGCGAGCTGGGTGCCGCGCTTCTTCGCCTACTGGGCGCTGCTCGACGCCTTCCACATCGGCGGCTCGGTGCGCAACGCCCTGCTCGTGCTGGCCGTGCAGGTGGTCGCCTCGGTGTTCCCCTTCACCCCCGGAGGCGCCGGCGTCCAGCAGGCCCTGCTGTTGACGATCTTCGCTCATAGCGCCGACGTGGCCGCCTTCTCGGTCGGCCAGCAGATCGCCACTGCGGTGCTGAGCTCGACCCTTGGTTTCGCCGCCCTCGTGCTCATCTTCCGCTTCCGCAGCTTCCGCGAGGTGATCGTCCGCGGACGCGAGCATCGCCGTCGCGAGAGCGCCCCGCCCGGCTACGAGCCGAGCCATCCACTCGTGCCGCCCCCCTGACCCGCGCCTATAGTTGGTCTAGTTCATTTGATGCCCACCTTCTGTCGCCACAACCGCCTCGTCCAGAACTGCCCGATCTGCGCGCGTGAACAGGACGTGGAGATGCGGCCGGTGGTCAGCCCGGGCGGCCAGTCCACAGCGGCCGTGCGTTCGGTCTCGCGCCGGCGCGTCCGGCAGTCCCGCCCACTCGCCGCGGTCGCGCTCCGGCTCCCGCGGCTCGTCGGGACTGACCGTCCGCCGGCTCGCTCGTGAGACCGAGGACGGCTATCGCTCCGGCCTGGTCCCCGGCCTGCGCTCCGGAAGCGACGCCGACCGCCTGGCGACCGAGTTGGCGTTTGCGACGGCCCGCCTCGAGCGCTTGGCGAGCGATCCCCCGGGCCTCTACGCCGAGGTCGGCGATCCGGCCGGCGATCTGGAGGAGCGGACCTGGCTGGCCTTCGAGATCGCCTACCTGAGTCCGCTGGACGGCGACGCGCCGTTTGCGGCGATCGCACAGGCCCGGACGTCATGGGCCTCCGGTGAGCTGCCGGTCCTGGAGGACGTGGCGACCGGGCCGCGCACGGCGTACGAGCCGGGACGGGGGACCCGCACGCTCGAGGCCTACCGCGCATGGGCGCAGCGCGCCGGGTCGCAGGCCGCGGCGATCGGTGGCGAAGCGGCCTGGACTCCCGAGCGGCGCTTTGCCCGGGCGTTCGAGCGCCTTGCCCTCCCGGGCCTGGGCCGTGGAGCGCGCTTTGATTTCCTGGTCACGCTCGGCCGGCTCGGCGTCTACGAATTGCGGGCGGGCGCGCTGGGGTTCGGCGGCACCGACATCGTCACGCTCGCCGCCAAGCGCATTCTGGGGATCGGGGACCCGCTGCTGCTCGAACGCCGGGCGAGCGATCTGGCGCAGGCCTGCGGGGTCCCGCTGGAGGCACTGGACGTCGGCTTCTACAACTGGGAGCGCGGCGCCCGGGCGAGCCTGGGGATGGCGCCCGACGAGGAGCCGGATCCGACGGCGCTGGAGTCGGCGCGCGCGGCCCTCGGGTTGGACTAGCCCGCCGGCGCTCGGTCTCGACGGGCGCACTAGCCTAGAGAGCAGATGCTCTTCCTCCTTCTCCTCGTCTTGTGGCCGGTCGCCGAGCTGTTCGTGGCCGTCAAGGTTGCGGAGGCGATCGGCGTGCTGCTCACGATCCTGCTGCTCGTCGCCAGCTGGCCCGTCGGGTCATGGCTCCTGCGCTCCACCGGACGCCACGCCTGGCAGCGGCTGAGTGCCGCCGTGACCGCCGGCAGTCCGCCCGCCCGCCCGGTCATCGACGGCGCCCTCGGACTCATCGGCGGGGTGCTGTTCCTGGTGCCGGGCTTCATCACCGACGTGCTCGGTGCCGCCCTGCTGCTCAGCCCGATCCGCGCCCTCGCCCGCCGGGCGATCGAACGCAACTTCGCCAGCCGCCTGATGGTGCGCGCGACGCGCTTCTCCGGCCCGCCGCCGTCGGCCTATGACGTCGACTCGACCGCCCGCGACGTCGACCCCCGCCACCTGCCCGGATGAGCGCGGTGAGCACCTTGGCCTTCCGTACGCTCGCGTTCGGAGACGTCGATGGGCGGCTGTGGGGCGCCGGGGTGCAGACCGCTCAGGCCGGATTGGCGTTCGGCAGCGGCGAGGTGTCGCGGTCGGCGCCGGGGCTTGAGTGGGCGGTCGACGACCGCGCGTGGAGCCTGACCGGCGACGGCTTCGAGCTGCACGTGGAGCCCCGCGGCGAGACGCCCGCGGAACCGAACGATCACGGCAGCGGTGACGACGACGCGCCGGCGGAGGTCAGCGGGGTGCAGGAGCTCTGCCGGGTACACGGCCGGATCTCGCTCGACGGCGTCGAGCAGATCGTCGACTGCGGCGGCACGCGCACCGAGCTCGAGGGCCTCGAGGCCGGGGCGATCGGCTCCGCGCGGGTGCTCTCCGGGCTGGTTTGGCCCCGACGAGGCGATCACCGCTGATCGCGCTGCGCTCGCGGCGCGCCTCCGACCACGAGGCCGACCTCATCGCCGCCACCCTGTTTGACCCCGATGGCTGGGTGCCGGTCACCGATCCGCGCCTGTCGACGACCTACACGGAGGCCGGAGACCCGGCGCGGACAAGCCTCGAGCTGTGGGTCTCCGACGGCGAGAACGAGTTCCCGCGGCGCGCGGCGGGCGAGGCGGCCGGCCTCGGCGTCGCCTTCACCGCCGGCGAGCTTGCGCTGCGTGTCGCGCCGATGCGCTGCCACAGCCGCGGCCTCGAGGGCGCCGGCGTGTACGTGCTCGCCAGCCTCTAGCGCTGCCATGCCCGGCGTCGAGGCGGTCATCAGCGACTTCGGCGGCGTGCTCACGTCCCCGCTGCGGGCCTCCTTCGAGGCCTTTCAGGAGTCCTCGGGCGTCTCGCTGGAGGCCCTCGGGGAGGCGATGGCCCACCTGGCCGCGGTGCAGGGCGTCAACCCCCTGTTCGAGCTGGAGACCGGCCGCCTGACCGAGGCCGACTTCCTGAGCGCGCTCGGCGAACGCCTCAGCGACCGATTGGGGCGCCCGGTGGCGATGGCCGATTTCGGCGAGCGCTACTTTGCCCACCTGACGCCCAACGCAGACGATGATCGACTACATGCGGCGGCTGCGAGACCGCGGCTACCGGCTGGCCATCTGCACCAACAACGTGCGCGAGTGGGAGCAGCGCTGGCGCGCGATGCTGCCGGTCGATGAGATCTTCGACGTGGTCGTCGACTCGGCGTTCGTGGGCGCGCGCAAGCCCGAGCCGCGGATCTACGAGCTGACGCTCCAGCGCCTCGGCGTGTCCGCCGGCGCCGCGCTGCTGATCGACGACATCGAGATCAACTGCGAGGCCGCGCGGGGACTGGGTATGGGCGCGGTGTGGTTTCGCGACACCGAACAGGCGATGGCCGAGACCGAAGCCGCGCTGGCGGCCACGGCCTAGGAAAGGCGCTTCTCGGGATGCGATGGAGGCTGGGCTTGATGGTGCTCGGCGGTGGGCTGGCCGGTCGTCGTCTTCGGGGCTGCTGGCCACGCGGGGCGGCGACGACGCCGCCAAGCCCCTGGCGACGAGCACCGACAAGCTCGACCCGCTGCCCGCGTCGGTGACGATCTCGCTGCCCACCAAGGCGACCGGCCGCCGCGTCCCGGACGGCTTTCTGGGGTTCTCGTTCGAGTTCCAGGCGGTTCGGACCTACACCGGGTCTGACCCGCGCGCCATCAACCCGGTCTTCGAGCAGCTGATTCGCAACCTCAGTCCCGGGCAGGACCCGGTGCTGCGGATCGGCGGCGACAGCACCGACGTCTCCTACGCGCCGAGCCCCGGGGTGACGCCGCCGCCGTATGTCGCCTACCAGCTGACGCCGAGCTGGATGGCGACCACGGCCGCGCTCGCTCACCAGGTGGGGGCGCGGATGATCGATGGGCCTGAACCTCGCCGCCAACGATCCCGCGCTCGCCGCGGCCGAGGCCCGCGACTACGTCCGGGCGTTCGGCCGCGCGACGATCGAGGCGCTCGAGATCGGCAACGAGCCCAACATCTACAACCAGCTCACCGTCGTACCACACGCTGCTCGGGGTTCCGCTCCATGCCCGGCCGCGCAGCTTCGGCTATCCGGCGTTTCGCCGCCAGTTCCGCGCCGTCGCCCGCGCCGCGCCGCAGCTGACGCTGGCCGGGCCGGCGCTGGCCGTCGGTCCCACCCCGATGGCGGGCTCATGGGTGCGGCGATGCCGGACTTCCTGCGCCGCGACCCGCGCGTGCGGACCATGACCGTGCACCGCTATCCGCTGCGCAACTGCTATGTGCCGCCGACCTCGCCGCAGTACCCGACGGTGCCGCACCTGCTCTCGCGGTACTCGACCGCCGGCCTGGCGGACAGCCTGCACCGCTGGCTGCAGATCGCCCATCACCAGCACCGCCGGCTGCGCGTCGACGAGCTGAACTCCGTCGCCTGCCGCGGCAAGCGCGGGGATCAGCGACACGTTCGCCAGCTCGCTGTGGGCCACCGACGCGCTCTTCTCCCTGCTCCACGCGGGCGTCGACGGCGTCAACATCCACACCCTGCCCAAGTCCTCCTATGAGCTGTTCGAGTTCAGCCACGCGCGCGGGCGGCTGGAGCGGCTGGGTGCGTCCCGTCTACTACGGGCTGCAGCTGTTCGCCCAGGCGGCCCCGCCGGGATCGCGGCTGCTGCGGCTGCCGGGGCTGGGCGGCGGGCAGCTCGGTGCTCAGCGCGTGGGCGACCCGCGGCGCCGACCGCATCGACCGGGTGGTGCTCGATCAACAAGGATCCGTCGCGCGCCGAGACGGTCACGCTGCGCCCGCCCGGCGGGCACGCCCGCAGGCGCGACGCTCGAGCGGATGCGGGCCCCGAGCGTGCATTCGCGCTCGCACGTGACGCTCGGCGGGCGCACCTATGGTCCGACGACCACCACCGGTCAGCTGGCCCCGGCGATCACCCAGGCGCTGACGCCCAACGCCCGCGGCAACTACGCGGTCACGGTTCCCGCGGGCAGCGCCGCGCTGGTCACCCTCCGTCCCTCACCGGCCATCGCGCGCCCTCGCGGGCCGCTTCAGTTCTCGACCCCGAGGCGGTCCCAGCAGTACAGCTCCAGGCACTCGCTGGCCAGCACGCGCAGCGCTCCTGCGACAGCCACGGCAGGACCGTGTCGAACGCCTGCTCCTCGCCGACGCCCGCCTCGAACGCCTCCTCGCCGCGGAAGCCGGCAGCGATCTTCAGCGCCTCCCGGCGGTTGTCGCCCAGCGACGGGAACACGTTGACGAGGAACTCCTTGTTCGGCAGGGGATGACCCACCTCCAGCGACACGTGCCAGGCCGCGAGCAGCGACAGGTCGTGCTCGTCGAGGTCGGCGACCGCCTTGGCGTAGTGCGAGACCAGCTCTGACTCCGGAATCTCATCCACCCAGGCACGCACCACCTCACCGAGGATCTGGCGGCGCGCTTCACGACCAACCGAGTCGGCGATCACTCGGATGGCATTCTGCGGTTCGATGAAGCACAGGGACATGGCAGCTCCGACTAGGGGATGCGAATGCCCGGGAAGGTAGGCAATCCCCCGGACGGAGCCGGATCCAGTACGCCGCGCGCCGGTGCTCGGCCTCAGGCGAGCGTCGGTCGCCGGGCCCTCGAGCCTGACGCCCGGCAGACGGTGCAGGCCGACCAGCTCGATCAGCGTCCGGATCTGCGGCTGGGCTCCTCGCAGCAGGATCTCGCGCCCGTGCGCGCGCAGGCGCCGCGCCAGCATCGCCAGGTCGAGCATCAGCGACGCGTCGGCGAACGCCAGCTCGGTGAGATCGACGATCACGTCGGTCTGCGCCCGCAGCGCCCGCGTCAGTGCGCGCCGCCGGAACCCCTGGGTGCTGCGATCCTCGTCGCCCGCGCATCGCAGGACCGGCGGCTTGTCATTGAAGTCGACGATCGTGGAAACCTAACCAAAGTGCATGACCTCGTACAGCTTTTAGCCAAGATTTAGCCAAGCGCCCGGTCGCGGGGCTCACTAGACTCCGTCGCATGGCAACAGTTGATGAGGTAACCGACGCGCTGCGCGAGGTGATCGACCCGGAGCTGGGTCTCGATTTCGTCGAGCTCGGCCTGATCTACGAGGTCGCGGTCCAGGACGGCAACGTCAGCGTCACCTACACGCTCACCAGCCCGGGCTGCCCGATCGGCCCGCAGGTCTCAGAGCAGATCGAGGAGTTCGTCTCCGAGCTCGACGGCGTCGACGACGTCCAGTCGACGATGACGTTCACGCCGCCCTGGACGCCGGAGCTGATGAGCGAAGACGCGAAGTTCGCGCTCGGCTTCTAGGGTCGAGCCCGCACGGGTTGAGGGTCTGCCCCGCCCCGGCAGACCCCCGCTCACCGCCTCTGGACGCCGCGCGTCCCCAGCCCCTACATCCGTCTAGAACGACGCCAGGAGCTCGAACTTGCGCAAACCTGCACACAATCGTGCCCGTCCGGGCGGCCGAGCGGGGGTAGGGTCGCCGACGCAAGGACGCATCGCGCGTGCCCTAGCCCCTATAGCGGTACGCGTACGCGGCCCGCGACCCATACCCCTACCGCGGTCGCGGGCCGCCCCCAGCGCGGGTGCTACGGAGTGCCCGCCGCGGGGGCGAGACGAAGCGGGCACTCCGGGGAACTTGCGCCCGAACCCCGTCTAGTCAAACACCGTTGATCGTGGTTTCTTTCACCGCCACCGTCGAGAAACCGCGCTCTTTGCATCGATTCCTTACGCAGGGCTGAGGACAATGCTCGTTCGGCCGCTGTTTTTAGGCGGCTCCGGGTCCCGCGACGTGAGCCTCGGCGACCGCTCACGGACCGCCGCCCAACCCCTCGACGTCAGCTTCCACAACTGCTCGCCGTCGGCCACGTCGCGCCCGGCCTTTCTGAGCCACGCCTCAGAGAGGGCGTGCTCCCACGCGTCGGTGACCGCGAGCTCGTCGGCGAACAGTTCCCACGCGACCAGACTCGGGTTGGCGCCGCCGTGCTCGTCGAAGGCCGCCAGAACCTCGAGCAATCCTTGCACTGAGACCTTGTCCATCTGTGCCCCTTCGATGTTCGTTTTGCGCGGTCTTCCTGACCGCCGCCCTGCGCGCTGTACCCGGCGGGACAGATCCCGCACGAACCGCTCTACCCCCTGGCCATCCGTGGCCCCGTATCACCTACAACGCTTCGCCACACCGAGAGTTGGTCAAACGTGCAGACCTGCGGACAGCGAGATCGGATGCCCCGACCGGCCGCCCGCCTCCGGTGGGCTGGGGCTCAGGCCTCGACCGGCGCCAGGTCGTAGGACTCGCAGACGGAGCACTTGGCCTCGCCGATGATGCGCAGCACGAGGAATGTGTGGGCGTGGCAGCGTTGGCATTCGCAGCGCGTGGCGCGAAGCGCTGGGTGGGCCGGAGACGGCGAGTCGGCCCCGGCCGAGCGCGGAACAGTCGAGAGGTTGCTCATAATTGGCATAACGCTCGCCGTATGTGCTTATGGCGGCTAATCGCTGCGGAGAGAGATTTCGGCACGGGATCTGTCGACCTAGCTGTGCGTTATGCCATGCGCCGGGTCGCGAACTACTCGGGCTTTCGCCGCAACTCCCGCCCCAGGTCGATCGCCCGGATGTCGTGCTCGCCGGGGAGCTTGGCGAGCACCGACAGGGCGACGTCGCGGACGTCGTGCTCGTGGCGGCCGAGGTCGTCGACGAGCGAGCGCAGCGCCGTGTGCACGATCTTCAGCTGGGCGGCGGTGAGATCGAGGTGAAAGGCGATCTCGTCGGGTCCGATCAGGTTGGCGTCGTCGTCCATGTGCTCAGCGCCTCCGGGCGCTTGCGCGCGGGTCGGGCGCCGCGTTCTCGCTTGGCGCGCATGTCGGCGGCCGGACCGCGCTTGGCCCGGCCATGGTCGGGGGGCACGATCGGCTTCGGCCCGCCGTTGGCGGCGCTCCGAGGTCCGGCGGGGCTTGCCGTTCGGCGTGGCCGATGGACGCGCGCGCTCCCGGGGAGCCGGCGCGGGCGGGCGTGACCGGCCGCCGGACGCCTCCCGGGCGGCCGCCAGCAGCTGGGCGAGCGAGGCCTCGATCCCCTCGGCGACGAGGTCGATGTCCGGCATCGCGTCGTAGTCGCCCAGAAGCCCGTAGTCCAGCCCGCCGTTGTAGGACATGATCGCAATCGCCAGCGCATGGTCCTGGGGCAGGAACGCCAGCGGGAACAGGTCCTGGAGCTCGCGGCCGAGCACGTAGAGCGGCATCTGCGGGCCGGGGATGTTCGTCACCAGCAGGTTGAACAGGCGGGTGGAGAAGTTCAGGCGGCTCGCCTGGGCGAGGACCGTCGGCGGCGCCAGGCTGTTGACGGCGGCGAGCGTCGCCGCGCCGACCGCCTGCTTTGACTCCTTGAGGCCGTCCATCGCCTGGCGCACGAACTGAAGACGCGCAACCGGGTCCTCGATGTAGACCGGCAGCGGTCCGCGCATCACCGTCAGCTGGTTGCCCATCGAGTTGCGCTGGGCCGTGGTGCGCACCGACACCGGAACCAGCGCGCGCATCTCCAGGCCCTCGGTCCGGACGCCGCGGGAGTGCAGCCACTCGGCCAGCGCGCCCGAGACGATCGTCAGCACGACGTCGTTGACGGTGCCGCCGAGCGCGTCCTTGATCTCCTTGTAGTCGGCCAGCTGCTGGCGGACGACGGCATAGCGGCGATGGGGCCCGATCTCGACGTTGAGCGGCGTCTCCGGCGCCGGGTTCAGGCCCGCCCACACGAGTTCGCCCAGGCCCTCGGCGGCGTCGCGCAGCAGGTTCAGCGAGGTCCCCGGCCGGGTGGCCGCGCCGATCGCACGGGCGACCAGCTCGGCGGTCGTGGTGACCATGCCCCGCGCGCCGGCGAGCACGAGATCCGCCGGCGAAGGCTCGGGCTCCGGGCGCCACGGCCGGAGCTCGTCCCGGTCAGGCCGGCCATCGGCGCCGGCTCGCGCTCGAAGTCGAACAGCACCGAGGCCAGATCAACGCCGGCGATGCCGTCGACGAGCGCGTGATGGGTCTTGGAGATCAGCGCGAAGCGACCGTCGGCGAGTCCCTCGACCAGCCAGTTCTCCCACAGCGGCTTGGAGCGGTCCAGCTGCTGGGAGGCGATCCGCGAGGCGAGCAGGAACAGCTGCTCCTCGGTGCCCGGCGACGGCAGCGCGGTGTGGCGGACGTGGTACTCGAGGTTGAAGTCGGGATCGTCGACCCACAGCGGACGTCCCGTCTCCAGCGGCGGGGTGGCCAGCTTCTGGCGGTAGCGGGGAACGAGATGCAGCCGCCCGCGCACGTGGTCGGCGAAGTCCTGGAAGTCCGGCGCCGGCCCCTCGAACAGCAGCACGCCGCCGATGTGCATGTGCGAGTCACGCCCCTCCTGGTGAAGGAACGACGCGTCGATTGAGGTCAGGCGGTCGAGGTGCTGCTGGGGCATCGTCACTCCTCCCGGCGCGTGGCGGCGAACAGACTTCAGCCTACTGGCCAGTAGCACCTCGGTCCAGCCGCCGGCGTAGGATCAACGCCGTGGCCTGGGACTTCTCCACCGAGCCCGAGTTCGAGCGCAAGCTGGAGTGGATGCGCGCGTTCGTGCGCACGCAGGTCTGGCCGCTGGAGACGCTGTGGTCAGAGCTCGGCTGGGACGGACTGCAGCGGGCGGCACGTCCGCTGCAGGAGCAGGTCAAGGAGCAGGGGCTGTGGGCCGCGCACCTGGATCCCGAGCTCGGCGGCCAGGGCTACGGTCAGGTCAAGCTCGGGTTGATGCACGAGATCCTCGGCTCCAGCCCGCTGGCGCCGCTGATGTTCGGAAACGCCGCGCCGGACAGTGGCAACTCCGAGATCCTGGCGATGAGCGGCACCCCGGAGCAGAAGGAGCGCTACCTGCATCCGCTGCTCGCCGGCGACCTGAAGTCGGCGTTCAGCATGACCGAGCCCGACACCGCCGGATCGGATCCGACGATGCTCAAGACCCGCGCCGTGCGCGACGGCGACGAGTGGGTCATCAACGGCCACAAGTGGTACTCGTCCAACGGCTCGATCGCCGACTTCATGATCGTGATGGCGGTCACCGATCCTGATGCCCGCCCCCACCAGCGCGCCTCGATGTTCGTCGTCGACGCCGACACGCCCGGCGTCAACGTCGTGCGCGACGTGGCCACGATGGAGCATCCCTACGACAGCTTCGGCCGCTACGGCAACCACGCCGAGATCCTCTACGAGGACGTGCGGATCCCCGGCGACGCGCTGCTCGGGGCCCAGGGCGCCGGCTTCCTGATCGCCCAGCAGCGCCTGTACCCGGGGCGCATCCACCACTGCATGCGCTGGCTGGGCGTCGCCCGCCGGGCCTTCGACATGCTCTGCGAGCGCTCGCTGTACCGCGAGTCGCACGGCAAGACCCTGAGCCAGCACCAGACGATCCAGAACTGGATCGCCGACTCCGAGGCCGAGATGACGGCGGCCCGGCTGATGACGCTGCACGCGGCGTGGAAGATGGACACCGAGGGGGTCGCCGCCGCGCGCAAGGACATCGCGCTGATCAAGTTCTACGGGGCCAAGGTGCTCCACGACGTCGTCGACCGCGCGCTGCAGGCCCACGGGGCGCTCGGCTACTCGACCGACCTGCCGCTGGAGGCGATGTACCGCTTCGCCCGCGCGGCGCGGATCTACGACGGGCCTGACGAGGTGCACCGCGCCTCCGTCGCCCGCCAGGTCCTGCGCGGCTACGAGGCGCCCGCCGACGGCGTGCCCACCGAGCGCATCCCGACGCGCCGCGAGGCCGCCCGGCGGCAGTTCGCCGACGTCCTGGATGCCGTCACCGCCAACGATTGATCGCCTGGAGGCGATCGATTGAGGAGATCGCGCGCACGCGTTCCGGGGCGCCGACCGGTTCGGCGATCTCCGGCCTCCTAGACTCCTGACGGTGAGCGAATCCGTGTTGGAGACGATCCTGCTCGCCGCTCCCCGCGGCTACTGCGCCGGCGTCGACCGCGCCGTGCAGACGGTCGAGCGCGCGCTCGAGCTCTACGGCGCGCCCGTCTACGTGCGCAAGGAGATCGTCCACAACAAGCACGTCGTCGAGAAGCTGCGCGACCGCGGCGCGGTGTTCGTCGAGTCCGAGTCCGAGGTCCCCGAGGGCGCGACCGTCGTGTTCTCGGCCCACGGCGTCTCCCCGGCCGTGCAGGCCAACGCCATCGAGCGCGGCCTGCAGACGATCGATGCCACCTGCCCGCTGGTGACCAAGGTCCACGTCGAGGCCAAGAAGTTCGCCGCCGACGACTACACGATCGTGCTCATCGGCCACGCCGGGCACGAGGAGGTCGAGGGCACGATGGGGGAGGCCCCCGCCCACATCGTCCTGATCGAGGACGAGGCGGGCGTCGCCGACCTTGAGGTACGCGACCCGTCGAAGGTGGCCTACATCTCCCAGACGACGCTGTCGGTCGACGAGACCAAGGCGATCATCGCCCGCCTGCGCGAGCGCTTCCCGGCGATCACCGGACCCCGCACCGACGACATCTGTTACGCCACCACCAACCGCCAGGCGGCCGTCAAGCAGCTCGCCCAGGAGTCCGACCTCGTGCTCGTCATCGGCAGTCGCAACTCGTCGAACAGCAACCGCCTCGTCGAGGTCGCCCGCGAGCACGGCGCCGACTCCTACCTGATCGACAACGAGGCCCAGGTCCGCGAGGAGTGGCTGGCCGGCAAGCGCGTGATCGGCATCACCTCGGGCGCCAGCGCCCCCGAGGAGCTGGTGCAGCGCCTCGTCGACTTCTTCCGGCGCCGCGGCGCCGAGGACGTACGGGAGCTGGAGGTCGTCTCCGAAGACGTCCGCTTCATGCTGCCCAAGGCGATCCGCCAGGCGATGGCGGCCGCCTGACCCCGGATCCGTCCGCGCTGCGCACACTCGTCGTATCCGACCTGCATCTCGGGGCGCGCTCCGAGCGCGATCTGGTGCGGCGTCCCGAGGTCCGCGGCGCCCTGACCAGCGCGCTGTCCGGCGTCGACCGCCTCGTCCTCCTCGGTGACCTGCTGGAGCTGCGCCAGGGCCCGGCGCGCGAGGCGCTGGCCGCCGCCGAGCCGGCGCTGCGCGATCTCGGGGCCGCGCTCGCGGCGGGCGCGCGCGTGACCATCGTCCCCGGAAATCACGACCACCGGCTGCTCGCGCCGTGGCTGGAGCGCCGCGGGCGCGACCGCGATCCCGCGCCGCTCGGCCTGGAGGCGGCGGTCGACTGGCGCGCCGGCGAGCCGCTCGCGCGGGTGGCCGCCTGGCTGGCCCCCGCGCGGATCCGACGTGCAGGTCGACGTCGCCTATCCCGGCTGCTGGCTGCGCGAGGACGTCTATGCCCTGCACGGCCACTACTCCGATCGCCACGCCACGGTGCCGATGTTCGAGCGCCTGGGGGCGGGGGCGATGGCGCGGCTGGCGGGGGAGAGGCCCGGCGGCCCGCAGTCGGCCGATGACTACGAGGCGATCCTCGGGCCGATGTACGCCTGGCTGGACGCGATCGCGCAGACCGGCGGCCCGCGGCTGGGCGGCGACTCCGCGACGGGCGCCTCGGCGTCGGCGTCGGCTTCGGCCTGGCGGGCGCTGGCGGGGGGCGATCGCCGCCGCGGCCTGCGCCGGCGGGTGCTGGCGGCCGCGTTTCCGGCGGTGGTGGCGGCACTCAACCGCGCCGGGCTGGGGCCGCTGAGCACCGACCTGTCCTCGGCCGGCCTGCGCCGGGCGCGCCTGGCCGCGGTCGGCGAGGTGCTGCTGCGCCTCGGGGTGCAGGCCCCATACGTCGTCTTCGGCCACACCCACCGCGCCGGCCCGCTGCCCGCCGACGATCCGGCCGATGGCGCACGCTTACCGGGGCGTCGCTGACCAATGTCGGCTCGTGGGTGCACGAAGCGGCGTTCGTGGGCGACGACCCGTCGGCCAGCCCCTACCGCCCGGGGTTTGCGGCGATCGTCGAATCGGACCCCGCCCACCCGCCGGTGCTGACCAACCTGCTGGATCGCTAGCTCGCCAGGCCGGGGGTAAAACAGACGCCGTGGCAGGTGACGCCCTCGCCGACCTCGAGCTCGAGCACGGCGGCGGTGCTGACCGGATGGGAGACGAGCTCGTAGGCGCCGGGGCCGTCGACGGCGATCGTGCGGCCGTTGGCGGTCACCGCGCCCTCGCCCTCGAGGACCGCCCACACGGCGCCGGCCTCGTAGGGGCCGCTGTAGGGGCCGGGCACGTCCTCTGATTGGGGGGAGAGCACCGCGCCCGGCTGATCCTCGGGCCGCAGGGGCTCCAGCAGCGGTCGCTTCACGCCGAGCAGCTCCTGGATCGCGGTCTCGGTCTCGTCGTAGCCGCCCTCGCCGTAGTGGTAGTCAAACAGCCGCCCCTCCTGGTTGAACAGGTAGCGCGCCGGCCAGCCGAGGTTGCCGTAGTCCTGCCAGATCTGAAACTCCTCGTCGACGACGACCGGGTAGGCGATCGCCAGCCGGGCGACGGCGGCGCGGACCGCGTCGGTGTCGGCGGAGGGGGCAAAGCCCCCAGCATGCACGCCGATCACCCGCAGCCCGTCGTCGCGGTAGCGCTCGTCCCAGGCGGTGAGGTACGGAAGCGTGCGCAGCGAGTTGGGGCGGCAGAAGTCCCAGAACTCGACGAGCACCGGGCGCCCGCGCTGCTGGTCCATGCGCAGCGAGGCGACGTTGATCCACGGCAGCCGGGGCGGGAACACGGGGGCCTCGATGTGGTCGACGGGGGCACGCATGGCGTTCTCGATCGTAGTTGCCGCCGCGTACATGCTGAATCGGTTATATTGCTGATATGGCATCCACGTGGAGCGCGCTCGCCGACCCGCACCGCCGCGCCGTCCTGCGGCTGCTGCTGGAGCGTCCGCGGCCGGCCGGCGAGCTCGTGGAGCGGCTCGGCCTGAGCCAACCCGGGACGTCCAAGCACCTGCGGATCCTGCGCGAGGCCGGCCTGGTGCGGGTGCGCCCGGAGGCCCAGCGCCGCGTCTACGAGCTCGACCCGGCGCCGCTGGCGGAGTTGGCCGACTGGCTGGATCCCTACCGCGCGTTCTGGGCGGACCGGCTCGATGCCCTCGGACGCCATCTCGACGACAACCACAAGGAGTGATCACGCATGCCCAGTCCAAGCGGAACCTATGAGCAGCTCGACGGTCTCCCGGTGGTCCGCTTCGAGCGGACGTTCCCGCATCCGGTCGGGGCGGTGTGGGAGGCGGTGACCGATCCGGCCGAGCTCGAGAAATGGTTTCCCACGACGGTCGAGATCTCCGCGCTGCGGCCCGGAGCGCCGATCGATTTCCGCTTCGCCCAGGACGCCTATCCGCCGATGACCGGCGAGGTGCGTGAGGTCGACGAGCCGCACCGGCTCGTGTTCACGTGGGGCGACGACAAGCTCACCTTCGAGCTCTCCGAGCGCGAGGACGGGGCGGCCTGCCGCCTGGCCTTCTCGGTGGTGCTCGACAGCGCCGGCAAGGCCGCGCGCGACAGCGCCGGGTGGGACGACTGCCTGGACATGCTCGCTCAGGTGGTGCAGGGGCGCACGCCGGAGCGGCCGTACCTGAGTGATAACTGGCGCACCTACTACGAGGAGTACAAGCGGCGCGGATTGCCCGCAACGGCAGAGATTCCGGAGTAGGATCGGGCCCCTCCGATGGCCGTCATCGCCGGCCCTCACGGCGCTATACTCTGTGAAGTATTGGAATCCCTACTGCCTTTGAGGTGTTTTTCACGATGACGCCGTCCGGAGCGGAGGTCCTCCGCCAGATCAAGAGCAGGATCGAGGAGGTCGACCCGTCGGCCGTGCGCGAGCAGCTCGGCAACGGCGCGGTGGTCCTGGACGTACGCGAGGCCGAGGAGTGGTCGACCGGCCACATCCCGGGCGCCAAGCACGTCCCCAAGTCGTTTTTGGAGTCGCGGATCGAGGGCGCCGCCCCCGACCGTGACCAGCACGTGATCCTCTACTGCCAGTCGGGCAACCGCTCGGCCTGGGCGGCGCGGACGATGATCGACGATCTCGGCTACACGAACGTCGAGTCGATGACCGGTGGGATCACGCTGTGGAAGGACCGCGGCTACGACGTCGAGCAGCCGCGCACCCTGACCGCCGAGCAGCGCGACCGCTATTCGCGCCATCTGCTGCTGCCCGAGGTGGGGATCGAGGGCCAGCAGAAGCTGCTCGACGCCAAGGTGCTGCTGCTCGGCGCCGGCGGCCTGGGCTCGCCGACCGCGCTGTACCTGGCGGCCGCCGGAGTGGGCACGCTCGGGATCGTCGACGACGACACCGTCGACCTGTCGAACCTGCAGCGCCAGGTGATCCACAACTCCGACCGCATCGGCGTCCCCAAGGTCGACTCCGCCGAGGAGACGATCACGGCGCTCAACCCGGACGTCAACGTGCAGAAGTACGCCGTGCGCCTGGGCGCCGACAACATCATGGACATCCTTCCCGACTACGACATCGTGGTCGACGGGCTGGACAACTTCCCCACCCGGTACCTGCTCAACGACGCCTCCGTGCGCCTGCAGATCCCGGTCGTGTCGGCGGCGATCCTCGGCTTCGAGGGCCAGCTGTCGGTGTTCAAGCCCTACGACGGGCCGTGCTATCGCTGCCTGTTCCCGGTTCCGCCGCCGGCCGAGCTGGCGCCCTCGTGCGGCGCCAACGGCGTGCTCGGCGTCCTGCCGGGGACGATGGGCCTGCTGCAGGCGACCGAGGTCATCAAGCTGATCCTCGGCGAGGGCGACCCGCTCATCGGCCGGCTGCTGATGTACGACGCGCTCGCCGCCAGGGTGACCGAGGTCAAGGTCCGCCGTGACCCCAACTGCCCGATCTGCTCCCGTCACCCCGAGGAGATCGAGGACGACGAGCTGGGCGTGTTCCCGGACTACGAGGCGTTCTGCGCAGGCGCGCACTAGCCGGGTAGCCTGGACGCATGGCCATCATCAGAATCCCCCCCGTGCTGCGCCCGTCCGTGGGCGGCGAGAAGGAGCTGAACGCCGACGGGTCCAGCGTCGGCGACATCCTGCGCTCGGTTGCCGACAGCCACCCTGACACCCAGTCGCAGCTGTTCGCCGCCGACGGCGGTCTGAACCGCTATGTCAACGTCTACCTCAACGACGAGGACGTGCGCGTGCTCGACGGCCTTGAGACCGCGGTCGGCGCCTCAGACACCCTGGTGATCCTGCCCGCCATGGCGGGCGGCGCCGACGAGATGCGGCGGCTAGGACTCCTGGGCGTCGGAGGACGCGGGCAGCCCGTCGAGTTCCCCCGGGCTCCAGCGCAGCAACCGGGTGTCTGAGACGACCTTGAGGTGACGGCGCATCGCCGCTTCGGCGCGACGCGGATCCTGGCCCCGGATCGCCTCCGCGATGCGGCGGTGATCGGCCAGCGAGCGGGGCGGCCGGCCGGGCTCGCCCAGCGATGCCAGGCGCGTCTCGTGGATTCGGTCCCCGAACGCGTCCATCACGTCCTGTAGGAGGGGGTTCTGGGCTCCCTGGGCGATCGCCCCGTGAAAGCGGCGGTCCGCCGCCTCGCCGATGCCGCCGGCGGCGATGTCGGCGGCCATGTCCTCGATGGCGCCGTCGAGCTCGCACATGTCGGCTTCGGTCCGACGCTCGGCGGCCAAGCGCGCGAGCATGCACTCGATCGCCTCCCGAGCCTCCAGGACATCGGGCAGGCGCCGTCGCTGCGTGAGCATCATCTTCAGGCGCTCGGGGTCGACGTTCAGCGACCGGACGTAGATGCCGCCGCCGTGACGCACCTCGAGCAGGCCCTGCACCTCCAGCGACACGGTTGCCTGCCGCAGCGAGACGCGGCTGACCTTGAACGCCTCAGCCAGCGCACGCTCGGACGGCAGCCGATTCCCGGGCTGCAGCCCGCGCTCGCGGATGTAGTCGCGCAGAGACGTCTCGAGCTGTTCGTACAGGCGTCGGCCGCCCAGCGCGGAAAGGCCGGTCGTGTCGGGCAGCTTTCGCGGGCTCGAGCGCGGCATCAACGGCAGACCGCTAGGGATCCCCCAGGACGCCGCGTACGACGCCGAGCTCGTAGAGCTCCAACGGCCCGAGGCGCAGCTGGTCGGCCACGGCCGCCACGTCTTCGGGGTCTCGCTTGAGAATCGCCGCCGCGGATTCTGGGGTGATCACGGAAAAGTAGCCATCGACGGTGATCCACAGATTGTCAGGTGAAGCCAGCGACAGCGTGCCGCCTGAGCCTCCCTCGCCGACGGTTACCGACAGAATCGGGACCGGCGCGGCGGCGATCGTCCGCAGCAGGCCGGCGATCGCCGTGGCCACCCCGTCGGCTTCGGCGTCCGCGCCACTGTCGGCTCCCGGCGAGTCGATCAGGGTCAGGATCGGGACCTCGAGCCGACCGGCCAATTCCACCAGACGGCGGGCTGTCCGGTAGCCAGCCGGCTGCGTGCTGCCTCCGGTCTGGGCAACGAAGGCGATCGTCCGTCCGTCCCGGGAGCCAAAGCCGCAGCGGACGCTCGGATCGACGCCACCCACCCGGTCTCCCCGAAGCTCGAGGCTCCGCTCGAAATACGCCTCCAGGTAGGCGCGGGCGCCGCGCCGGCCGGGGCTCCGCGCGCGCCGCACCTGTGCCCAACCGTGCACGGGCGGCTCGCCGCTGGGGCCGACCGGCAGGGGAGGGAGCAGCGGCCGTCCGCGGGTGGCGGGCGACAGCAGTGCGATCGCCAGCGCCAGGCGCTCGCGCAGGGCCGCGGCGGGGAGAACGGCGTCGATGAAGCCGTCACGCCACTTGGCCTCGGCGGTGAACGGGACGGAATCGTCGCTCTCGGCGCCGCGCACCCGCGACCCGGCAAAGGCGACGGCAGCGTTGGTCTCGCCGAGGATCACGTCGGCGCCGGCGCCCAGCGACGCCCACACGCCACCCGTGGTCGGATGTCTGGCCACGCACACATGCGGCAGGCCCGCCGCCCCCAACTCGACGAGACCACGCGCGACGCGTTGCATCTGGATCAGGGCGCGCATGCCCTCCTGCATCCGGGCCCCGCCGGTGCTCAGTACCGACACCAACGGCAAGCGCTCAGCGATCGCGACGGCGATCGCGTCCGCGATCCGGATTCCCTCGGCCTCGCCCATCGAGCCGCCCATGAAGGCGAAGTTGAAGACCACGGCCACGCACGCGTGACCCCCGGCCAACGCCCGCCCGGCCGTAACCGCCTGCTCATCGCCCGTGCGTCCGCGGGCTCGCTCAAGCATCGCCGGATAGCCCGGCCAGGCCAATGGGTCGGTCGCGACGGCTTGCGCGGGCAGCGGCTCGAACCCGTCCAGCAGATCGCCGATCGCGTGGCGGGCGCGACTCCTCCCGGTCACAACGACGTCACGGGACATCGGCGGCGTCCGGCGGCGGGGGGCGAAGCGGGCCCGCACCTGCTCGGAGTGCTCACCGAGCGCCGGCGGCGGGGCGGGAGCGCGCAACGGCGAGCCGGCGAAGCGCAGCGGCGATCCCGGGAGCGAGATCTCACCCAGCGTGCTGTGAACGGTGTCGACCACCAGGCCCTGCTCACGAACCTGCTCGCTGGCGTAGACGCGGTCGAGCGTCTTGACCTCACCAGCGGGCACGCCGTGGTCGGCGAACAGCGCGAGCCACTCGTCGACGCTGCGCTTGGAGAGCCGCAGTTCGATCAGCTCGGCCAGCTCGTCGCGGTGGGAGACCCGGTACTGGTTGCCGGCGCCGTGGGGCGAGCCGGGCGGGATCTCGAGCAACGCGGCGAAACGGCGCCAGGTGGGCTCGTTGCCGACCGCCAGGACGATTTGCCCGTCGGCGGCGCGGAACGAGCCGTAGGGGGCGACGGTCGGGTGGTGATTGCCAGTCGGCTCCGGTACCTCGCCGGCGACCAGATAGCGGGTCCCCTGGAAAGCATGGATGGCGATCTGCCCGGCTAGCAACGAGGTTTCGATTCTCTGGCCGGTGCCGCTGCGCGCGCGCTCGCGCAGCGCAGCCAGCACGCCGATGATCCCGTATAGCCCAGCGGTCAGGTCGGCAATCGGCACCCCGACGCGAAGGGTGTGCTCGGGGCCGTCGCCGGTCACGCTCATGAGACCCCCCTCGGCCTGGAGGATCTGGTCATAGGCGACGCGATCGCGCTCGGGGCCGGTGTTTCCAAAGCCAGTAATGGTCAGCACGATTAGCTCGGGATTGATCGCCGCCAGGGCTTCGCTGCTGAGGCCAAGGCGATCCATGACCCCGGGCCGGAAGTTCTCCACGAGCACGTCCGCCCACGCCAGCATCCGCTCGAGCAGCGCACGGTCACTCGGGTCCTTGATGTCGAGCGTGACGCTGTGCTTGTTGCGGTTGGTGGAGAGAAAGTAGGTGCTCTCCTGATGACCCTCGGGACCGACGAACGGCGGGCCCCAGTCGCGCGTGTCGTCGCCCGAGCCTGGGCGCTCGACCTTGATCACCTCGGCGCCCAGGTCTCCCAGCACCATCGTTGCGTAGGGGCCGGCCAGCACCCGAGACAGGTCGAGCACGTGAACGCCGGCCAGCGGCGGCTCCCGCGGGGGGTCCTGGGGAGCCGCCGGAACGACGGCGGCCGGGTCAACCGCCATGCCGACCCGATCGCCGCCGCCCTGCTCGTTTCGGTACGCCCATGTGACTACGGCGTTGCCTTGGCCAGCGCCGCGGCGGACAGCAACCCAACCTGGTGTTCGTTGCCCTGGAGGTCGACCCGGAAGGCTCCATAGGGGCCGAACACGTTGTGGTAGGTGTTGTAGTCGAGGCTTCCGCTAGCGCCTTCGTAGTTGATCTTGGTGCCCGCGGCGAGCAGCTTCTTGCACTCGGCGAACGCGTAGCACGGCGTCCCCGGCGGGTTAGTGACCTTGGTCATCTCCGCGGCGACCTTGTTCCCGTCCGCGGACTTGGCCGCGGCCTGCGCCAAGGCCAGCGAGACCACCGCGTCATAGGCGTAGTTGGCGTTAGCCAGCGGCTGCTGACCCTTGAACTTGGTGTTGAAGACGCTGGTGAACTCGGTGGTGGCCTTGCCCGACAGCGAAGTTCCGTAGACCGAGGTCAGATGGGCGTGGGCGACCGGGAAGGTCACCGCCTTCAGATACTCGCTGGCTCCCGTGACGTCGGTACCCACGAACGGGATGGCCAGATTGTCGGCCTGTTGGAAGTCGCGGTAGAGAACCGCGGCTGTCGGTGCGTCGGTCTGGGTGAAGATCACCTGCGGCTTGGCCGAGATGACCTTATGGACCTCGGGAACATAGGAGGTCTGACCCGGGGCCATGTTGACGTTGGCGACGATCGTGCCCCCCAGCTTCTTCCACGTGGCCAGGACGGGCTTGATCAGCGTCTGGGCCGCGGCGTCGGTGTAGAACATGAGGGCCGCGCGGCGGTACCCGTGCTGGTGGGCGTAGAGCGCCATCGCGACTCCGAGCTGGCTGTCCGACGGACTGTCGCGGAACAGCAAGGGGTCAGTCTGCTTGTCGCGTGACGTGTCGCCGCCCTGGAACTCGTCCACGATCGACGAGGTCTTGAGGATCGGCTCGACGGCGGCGATCTCCTGGGTCTCGGGACCGATCACGCCCGAGACGCCGCCTGAGAGCAGCTTCTGGGTGGCCGGGACTGCGTCGGCGAGGTCGCACTGCGTGTCCTGCTGGCTCAGCTTGACCTGATTGCCGTTGACTCCGCCGGCGGAGTTGATCGCCGTCTGCGCGACCTGCGCCCCCTGGAGCATTGCCTGACCAAGGCTCGCGAGCCGGCCGCTGAAGCACGACAGGACACCGTAGCTCCCGGCGCCGCCGCCACCACCGCCACCGCCACCGCCGCTGGCGCCCCCCCCGCCGCCGGCGGCCGCGTTACCCGGCGAGTTGCTGCCGCACGCAGCCAGGACCGCCGCCGCGATAATCGCCAGTCCGATGCTGGTGATCCTCTTTGCCTTGATCGCCATCAAACCCTCTCCTTGACCCTCGTTGACCCTCGGTGACGTCGCGCATTGCGACTCGGTCGATTCGCGGGCCCCGAGGCGGACGCCGCCCAGTGTCAGCGGCCGTCACGACAGCCGCCCCAGATACAGATCGATCACGCTCTTGTCTTGCGCGAGCTCGCGAGCCGGGCCGTCGAGCTGGTTTCGCCCCAGCACCATCACGTAGGCCCAGTCGGCGTGCTTTAGCGTCCGGCGCGTGTTCTGCTCGACGACCAGGACGCCGACGCCGGTGGCCGCGATCTTCGTGATCTGCTCCCACAGCATGCCCTGGAACATCGGCGACAGGCCCGCGCTCGGCTCGTCCAGCACCAACAGCTTGGGGTCGAGCATCAACCCGCGAGCCATGGCCAGCATCGAACGCTGACCACCGCTCAGCGTGCCGGCGGTCCGCTTCAGGGCGCCGGTCAGGTCCGGAAACAGATCGCACAGCTCCTCGAGCCGGTGCTCGAGCCCCGAACGACGGCAGTAGCCGCCCATCTCGAGGTTCTCGCGCACGGTCAAACTCGGGAAAACGTTGGCCACCTGGGGTACATACGAGATACCGGAGCGAACGAGCTTCTCGGTGGCCATTCCGGTGACGTCGGTGCCCTCGAGGAGCACGCTGCCCGAGTCCGCCCGGATGATCCCCAGGAGCGCCTTCAGGAGCGTTGATTTGCCGGCGCCGTTGGGGCCGACGATCGCGGTGATCTGACCGGAGCGGGCGCGCAGGCTGACCTCCGAGATCACCGGCGCCCCGCCGTACCCGGCCGTGATCTCGTCGAGCTCGAGTACCGGTGCCGCCACGTCTCGGCTGGATTCAGTGGTCATCGTCCACCGAGCCCAGGTACGCGGTGACCACCCGCTCATCGTCGCGCAGCGAGCTGTACGGACCCTGCGCGATCACGTGACCGAGGTCCATGACCACCACCTCGTGGCAGGTCGCCTCGATGAACCTCATGTTGTGCTCGACGATCACGACCGTGCTGCCGGCGGTGACGAAATCATTGATCGCGTGGGCCATGCGCTCGCCCAACACCGGGTTGACGCCGCCCATCGGCTCGTCGAGGATCACCAGGCGCGGCCGCGCGGCCGCGACGCGGGCAAACTCCACTAGCCGCTTCTGACCGCCGCTGAGCGTCTCGGCCCGCTCGTGGCGGAGGCCGGCGAGATTGAACTGGTCGAGGAGCTCGTCGACCCGTACGCGATCGGCGGCCTCGCCCCGGCGCACGCCCCGCGCCGCGAACAGGTTGCGGGGAATCGACTCGCGGGCAAACGCGCGCATCCCGAGCATGACGTTGTCGAACACGGTCAGGGTTCCCCACTCGCGTGGCGCCTGGAAGGTGCGGATCAGGCCCAGCCGGGAGATGCGGTGCGGTGGCTGGTTGACGAGCTCCTGACCCGAGAAGTGAACCGAGCCGCTGTCGGGGCGGCCAAAGCCCGAGACCATGTCGATGGTCGTGCTCTTGCCCGCGCCATTCGGGCCGATCAGTCCGACCACGCTACCGGCGCGGACGGCGAAGTTGCAGTCGTCGACCGCCTTGATGCCGCCGAACGCCTTGGTCAGCGCCCGAACCTCGAGGATCGTTTCCGCGTTCATGCCGCCGCGCTCTCCTCGGACTCGCCCCCCCGCCCGCGGCCGGTCCCGGCCAGGGCGCGCGCCAGCGGCCCGGTCCCGCGCGGTGAGCGGGGGAGGCCGTGGCGGTCGGGGAACAGCCCCTGGGGGCGGAACTTGAGCATCAGCACGATCAGCGCGCCGATCAGGACCTCGCGCAGCGAGGGGGCGAACTCGGGGCGGGACTGGATGTTCGGGAGGTAGCGGGTGAGCTCGATGAAGCCGATGTAGACGATGAACGTTCCGACCACCACGCCGCGGACGTTCCCGCGTCCGCCGACGAGCACGGCGGCGTAGAGGGTGAGGATCTCCTGCGGCGCCCACGCCGAGGGGTTGAACGCTCCCAGGTAGGCGGCGAACAGGGAGCCTCCCAGCGCGGCGAGCCCGGCGCCGATCATGTAGGCGATCAGCTTGGAGCGGAAGATGCCGCGCCCGAAGGCCGCGGCCGCCCGCTCGTCGTCTCGGATCGACGCATGGCCCGGCCGTAAGGGCTCGAGGACAGCCGCTGGAGGATCAGCACGACGATCAGAGGACCGCGGCGCAGAACCCGAGCAGGAAGTACTTGTAGTTGCTGTAGGAGAGGCCCAGCGGGCCGGCCATCGGGGTCACCAGACCCGCGATCCCGTTAAAGCCGTTGAACAGCGGCGTGTCGACCTGGACGATCACGTAGATAACGCTGATCACGCCCAGCGTGGTGATGGCGAAGTAGATCTCGCGCAGGTTGCGCAACGCGACCACCCCCACCAGCCCGGCGATCGGGACCACGATCAGCACCGACAGGACCACGGCCACGAGGTAGGGCAGGTGCCAGCCCAGGATGTACTCCTCGGGCGCCGCCGCCGGCCCCGCCGTCATCGCGATCGTGAGGTAGACGCCCAGCGCGACGTACCCGTACAGAGCGAGGTCGAAGTCCCCGGCCCAGCCCCAGATGACGTTCACTCCCTGGGCCATGATCGAGAAGATGCACGCCTCGGTGACGATCGAGATCCAGTAACTCATCAGCCGGCAACCTGACGTCCGGAGACGAGCACCCCGTTGGGCCGGAACAGCAGCAGGATGACGAGCACCCCGAGCGCGAAGGCGAGCTGGTAGCTCGAGCTCGTATAGGCACCGGCGAGCTCGAGCACCAGGCCGACGAGCACGGCTCCGACAAGCGTCCCGTACGGCCGCCCCAAGCCGCCGGCGACCGCTGCCGTGAGCGTGATCAGCAGATAGCCGAACCCGAGCGAGGGCGTGAAGGTGCCGATCGTCTCGGCCAGGACGAAGCCGGCGAAGCCGGCGATCATCCCGGCGATCCCCCACGTGGCCGTGATCACGCGCCCGGCCGGGATCCCGCTCGCCACGGCCAGGTCACGGTTGTCGGACACCGCCCGCAGGGCCTTGCCGAACTTGGTCCGCTGCAGCAGCACGTAGAGGGCGGTGGCCACCGCGGCCGCGCTGACGGTGACGAGGATCTCGGCGTCGGTGAGCACGAACGGGCCCGAGGTGGTGCGGCGACCCCTGGTCGATCACATAGACCTTGTTGGCGGCTCCGAAGATGATGATGAGTACGTTCTGGATGACCAACGAGAGCCCGAGCGTGGCGATCACGATGACGATCCTCGGCCGCCCGGCGAAACGCTCGATCAGCCCCAGGTTCATGGCGATTCCGGCCAGGCCGCCGGCCACCGTTGCGCCCAGCGCGGCGAGCGGGATGCTGCCGGTGAGTTGGAGGGCCTCATACGCGCCGTAGGCGCCGATCGTCAGGAGCTCCCCGTGGGCGAGGTTGGCCACGCGGCTGACCGCGTATTGAGCGTCAACGCCACGGCCGACAGAGACAGGACGGCAGCGGTGACGAGGCCGTAGCCCACGTAGAGCAGAAACTGGCTCAAAGCTTGATGGCGTCAGAGCACGGCCTGACTGGCTTAGTCAACTAGTGGCTAGTTCACTTTGCGCCCAGCCTATACACGACGGCAGCGGCGTGTCAACCGGGGGCCGGCGGCGGGGCTGGCGGTGGGGGCTGACGGCCCTGCTCAGGGGTGAGAGCGGGCGGCGAGTCGCTCGAGCGCCGCCTGGACGCCGCCGCGCTCGATCGGCACGCCGGCGGTCGCCAACCCCATCTCGACGCCGCATAGGGTCCCGGCGAGCATCAGGTCGTTGAAGTCGCCGAGGTGCCCGATCCGAAAGGCGCGACCCGCGAGTGGTCCCAGGCCGGCCCCGAGTGACATGTCGAAGCGCTCGAGGATCACGCGGCGGACGGCGTCGGCGTCGTAGCCCTCCGGCGTCAGCACCGCCGTCAGCGCCGGGGAGTGCTCGCGCTCGTCCTGACAGAGCACCTCCAGTCCCCAGCCCCGGACGGCGGCCCGCGTCGCCTCGGCATGGCGGCGGTGGCGCTCGAACACCGCCGGCAACGTCTCCGCCTCGAGCATCTCGAGCGACTCGCGGAGACCGAACAGGAGGTTGGTGGCCGGGGTGTAGGGATAGCTGCCGCTCGCGGTTGGCCTCGATGATCGCCCGCCAGTCGAAGTACGAGCGCGCCGCCCCGCCTCTCGCGGCCGCCTCCAGCGCCTTGGCGCTGACCGCGTTGAAGCCCAATCCGGGCGGCAGCATCAGTCCCTTCTGCGAGCCACCGACTGTCACGTCCACGCCCCACTCATCGTGCCGGTAGTCGATCGAGCCCAGTGCCGAGATGACATCGACCAGCAGCAGCGCCGGATGGCCGGCGGCGTCGATCGCCGCGCGGATCTCCGGGACGCGACTCGCGACCCCGGTCGAGGTCTCGTTGTAGACGACCATCACCGCGCGGATCGTGTGCTGGGCGATCGGCGGCGAGGCGGTCATGCACGACCTCGGGGTCAACTCCCCGGCGCCAGTCGCCCGGAGACCAGCTCGCTGCCCAAGCCGAGCTGGCCTGCGAGCGCGTGCCAGATGCGCGCGAACTGGCCGTGATCGAATGCCAGCACGCGATCACCGGCAGCGAGCACATTGACCAGCGCTGCTTCCCAGGCGCCCGTGCCCGAGCTCGGATAAATGATCACCGGGGCGGTGGTGCCGAACACCCGGGCCAGGGCGGGTAGCAGCCCGAGGGTCAGCGCCGCGAAGTCAGGTCCACGATGGTCAATGGTGGGCTGGGCGATCGCCCGCAGGACCCGGTCGGGCACGTTGGTCGGCCCGGGGATCTGGAGGAAGTGACGACCCGCGCGGTGGGTTGGGTTCACGGCGTTTGTCGTTTGCATGCTGAGCTAAGGTGTCGATGCGCGTCCGGCCTGGCGGCCGGCAGGCAACCCTACAACGGTGCCCACGCTATCGCCCTGAGCGTCACCTCATCCTCACCTCCCGAGCTCGACGTCTCCGTGTTGCACGGTGCGCTCAGCGCCGCGTGCGAGGGAGAGGTGCGCAGTGACGCCTACACGCGCCACCTGTTCGCCCGCGACGCGAGCATGTACTCGATCCAGCCGGTGGCCGTCGTCTTTCCCCGGCGTGACGAGGACGTGGTGGCGGCGATCGGCGTCGCGAGCGATTTTGGCGTCCCCGTCACCGCGCGCGGGGCCGGCACCAGCCTCGCCGGTCAGACCGTCGGCGCCGGTTTGGTGCTCGACTTCTCCCGCCACATGAACGGGATCCTCGAGCTCGACCCTGATCGGGCCCGGGCAACGGTGCAGCCGGGCGTCGTCCAGGATGATCTCAACCGGGCCGCGGCCCGCCACGGCCTGATGTTCGGAGCCGACACCTCGACCAGCAACCGGGCCACCCTCGGGGGCATGATCGGCAACAACTCCTCGGGAACGCATTCAGTCCGCTACGGGACCACGCGCGATCATGTCCGCACGCTGCAGGCCGTACTCGCCGATGGCGCGCGCGTCCGCCTGGAACCGGTCAGCGACTCGCAACGGGCGCAGCGCGCCGCCCTGACCACGCTCGAAGGCACGATCTACCGCGGGCTGCCCGAGCTCGTCGAGCGTCATCGCGCCGTGATCGCCCGCGATCACCCCACCTACTGGCGCCAGGCAGGCGGCTATGGGCTGGACAGATTGGCCCGGGCCGACACGCCGTTCGATCTCGCCAAGTTCGTGGTCGGCTCTGAGGGGACGCTGGCGCTGGTGACCGAGGCCGAGCTTGACCTGATCCCGCGTCCGGCGGCCCAGGCCATCGCCGTCGGGCACTTTCACTCCACGGCCGAGGCGGTCGAGGCCGCACGGGCGGCGATCGGCCATGACGCCGCCGCGATCGAGCTGATGGACCACATGATCCTCGAGCTCTCCCGGCGCCAGCCGGAGTACTCCGCGCTGTCGCGCATACTCAAGGGCACGCCCCAGGCGCTGCTGTTCGTCACCTTCTTCGGCGACAACGCGGCCGAGGCCGGCGCGCGGGTCGAGGATCTGGCGGCGCAGTGGTCGCGCGACGGCCATGGTTACCACACGGTCCGTGCCGTCTCGGCCGAGCACCGGGCGGCGCTTCTGAAGGTCCGCAAGGCCAGCCTCGGCCTGCTGATGGCGGCGAGCCGCGGCGGTCGCCGTCCGTTGGCCTTTGTCGAGGACACCGCGGTGCCGCCCGCGCGCCTGCCCGAGTACGTGGCGGAGTTCGCCGCCGTGCTCGAGCGTCACGGGCTGAAGGCCGGCTTCTATGGCCATTGCTCGGTCGGCTGTCTGCACATCCGCCCGTTCGTCGACGCCGGAGATCCGGCGCAGGTGCAGACCATGCACGAGGTCGCCGCGGAGATCGTCGCGATGGTCGCCCGCTATGGAGGGGTCAACTCGAGCGAGCACGGTGACGGGCTGGCGCGCAGCGCGTTCAACCCGCTCGTGTTCGGGGAGCCGGTGTACAGGGCGATGCGGGAGGTCAAGCGGCTGTTCGACCCCGAGGGGCGCCTCAACCCCGGCAAGATCGTCGACGCCCCGGCGATGACCGAGCATCTGCGCGATGCCGCACTCCCCCCGGCCGGGAAGCTCGCGACCGGCCTGCGCTTCGCCGAGGGGAGCATGCGGGACGCCGCCGATCGCTGCATGAACATCGGCGCCTGCCGCAAGACCGATGCCGGGGTGATGTGCCCCTCCTACATGGCCACCCGCGAGGAGCAGCACACCACGCGGGGACGGGCCAACGCGCTCGTCAAGGCGCTCTCGATGCCCGACCCCCGGTCGGCGCTGGGCGATGAGCGGCTGCACGAGATCATGGATCTGTGCCTCGAATGCAAGGCGTGCAAGCGCGAGTGCCCGCTCAGCGTCGACATGGCCTCGCTCAAGAGCGAGTTCCTGGCCCAGTACCAGCTGATCCACGGCACACCCCTGCGCTCGCGTGTGTTCGGAGCAATTCGGCGACTCAACCGCGTCGGGGCCGCGACCGCGCCGCTGTCCAACCTGCCCGGGAAGCTGGGTCCGGTGCGCCGCGCCCTCGATGCCCGGCTGGGGATCGCGCCTCAGCGCCCGCTGCCCCGGTTCGAGCGCGAGACGCTGATGCGCTGGTTCGCGCGCCGCTCGGCGCCCGCGGGACCGTTCCCACGGGGTGAGGTGATCTTCCTCGCGGACTCGTTTACGAGCTACACCGAGCCTGAAGTGGGGCGAGCCTGCGTTGAGCTGCTCGAGGCCGCCGGCTGGAAGGTAGGGCTCGAATCCCGCGGCTGTTGCGGGCGGGCGAGCCTGTCCAAGGGGCTGCTCGATCCGGCTCGCGTGATGGCCGCCGCGCTGGTCTCGCGCCTCACGCCCTACGCCGCCTGTGGGATCCCGATTGTCGGGTGCGAGCCGTCATGCATATCGACATTGCGCGACGACTACGCCGCGCTGCTCGGAGACGACGCTGACGCCCGCCTCGTCGCCGGTCACGTGCAGCTCGTACCGGAGCTGCTGCTGGAGGCGATCGACGATGGGGCTCTGCGGCTGGATCCGGCGGCGCTCGCCGGTCGGCGCATCCTCTTGCACACCCACTGCCACGAGAAGGCGCTGGGCGCGGCCCGGGCGACCCGAGAGCTGCTGCAGCGGATCCCGGGCGCGGCTGTCGAGGAGCTCGACGTCGGATGCTGCGGCATGGCCGGTTCCTTCGGCTTCGAGTCCGAGCACTATGGGATGTCAATGCAGATCGGCGCCCTGCGGCTGTTCCCGAGCCTCGAGGCCGCTCCCCCCGACGTGCTCGTGGCCGCCACGGGCGTCTCGTGCCGACAGCAGATCGCCCACGGCACGTCGCGCCAGGCACGACACCCGGCGGTTCTGTTGCGGGATGCGCTGACCTGAGGCGGCCAGCCAGCCTCGCTACACTTCGTAAAGTAATGGCCGCCGAGACGTTGCAGAACAAGCCGTGCGGTGGGCGCTACGGCGACATCGTCCAGGCGATCGGGCACACCCCGCTGATCGAGCTCAAGCGGCTCAGCCCGAAGCCGGGCGTGCGCATCTGGGCCAAGCTGGAGTCCCGCAACCCGACCGGTTCGGTCAAGGACCGCGTCGCCCGGGCGCTGATCGAGGACGCCGAGGACAAGGGCCTGATCGCACCCGGCCAGACGATCCTCGAGCCGACGAGCGGCAACACCGGGATCTCGCTGGCGATGATCTGTGGGCGCAAGGGCTACGACCTGAAGGTCGTGATGCCGGAGAACGTCACTCCGGAGCGCACCGAGCTGCTGCGCATGTACGGCGCCGACATCGTCTACTCCGAGGGCTCCAAGGGCTCCAACGGGGCGGTCGAGAAGGCGCTCGACATGGCCGAGAAGGACGCGTCGTACTACATGCCCTATCAGTACGGCAACCAGGCCAACCCCGACGCGCACTACAACGGCACGGCGCTGGAGATCCTGGAGGAGCTTGACGACATCGCCGCGTTCGTGGCCGGCCTGGGCACGGGCGGGACGCTGATGGGCAACGGCCGCCGGCTCAAGGAGGAGCTGGGCGACAGCTGCAAGATCGTCGCCGCCGAGCCGATGCAGGGCGAGCCCGTCCAGGGTCTGCGCTCGCTCGACGACGGCTTCATCCCGCCGATCATCGACCTCTCGCTGCTCGATCGCAAGATCTTCGTCACCAACCATGACGCCATCACGTGGACGCGCAGGCTGCTCGACGAGGAGCGCCTGTTCGCCGGCGTCTCGTCAGGGGCGATCGCCCGCGTCGCCGTCCGCATCGCCGGCGAGATCGACGAGGGCAACGTCGTCTTCATCGTCTGCGACGACGGCTGGAAGTACCTGAGCTCGGGGATCTACACCCGGCCGGTCGAGGAGATCGAGAACCTGGATTCCACCGTCTGGTGGTGAGCCGGACCGAGCCGCCGGGCATCGGTCGCCGGGCGCTGCTGCGAGGGGCCGGCGGCGCGGTGATGGGAGCGAGCGCGCTGACGGCGCTGAGCGGCTGTGGCGGGAAATCGGCGAGCGGCGCGCTGGCGCCGACGCAGGTCGGCCAGGCGGCGATCGACACCGACCTGCGGATCCTGACCGCGGCGCTGGCGCTGGAGCGCCGGACGGTGACGGCCTACATCGCCGCGATCCCGCTGCTCCCGCACTCACTGGTCAAGGGCGCCAAGGCCTTTCTGTCGGAGGAGCTCGCGCACACCGGCGAGCTGATCTCGCTGATCAAGGGGGCGGGGGGAAGGCTCCAGACCGGGCCGATAGCTACGACATCGGCGCCCCGCCGCGGGGCACCGCCGACGTGGTGGCCCTCCTGCACTCGCTCGAGCGCCTCCAGATCGCCGGCTACCTGACGTGGATCCCGCGGCTCTCGCCCGGGCCCCTGCGTGCCACGGTGTCCACGATCCTGGCCTCCGATTCCCAGCACGTCGCGGTCCTGCGCGCCGCCCAGGGCCAGCCGGCGCTTGCCGGCCCGTTTGTCACCGGCCACGAATAGCCGACGTGGCCGGCGGCACCAAGACGCGGCGGGAGCTGCTCGCGCCCCCACCAGTGAGTACCGATACGGCCCGCCTCCAGCGGCTGATGCGCGTCGAGCAGCTGGTTCTCTTCGCCTATGACCACGTCGCTGCCTCCTCGATCCTGCGCCCGTCTGCCCGTCCGGCGATCGCGCAGATGCGCGGCCACGAACAGGCGCACGTCGACGCGCTGCGCGGCCAGCTGACCGCCCGCCATGCCGGCGGGTCCTCACCGCCGCCCAGCATCTCCGTTGCCAACCGGTACCTGGGGCACCGCAACGTCGGCGGACGGCTCGGCCACCTACGGGGTTCCAAGGACGCGCTCTTCCTCCTGCTGTCGCTCGAGCGGGTCGCAGTCGGCGCCTACTTCGTCGCCCTGCGAGAGATGCGCGACCCCGGTCTGATCGCGCTCGCCGCTCAGATCATGGCCTCCGATGCCCAGCACGAGGCGATCGTCTCAGAGCTTCTGAACCCCGGTGACATTCCCGCGGCCGTGCCCTACGACCTGGTGCAGGGGGTGCAATGACGCGCCGTTGGTAGCCTCGACGCCACGATGCGGATCCCCCAGGAGCTGTTCGACGAGATGGTGGCACACGCCCTGCAGGACGCGCCCAACGAGTGCTGCGGCGTGCTCGGGACCAAGGACGGCGACGCCGTCAAGCTCTACCGCGCGACGAACATCCACGCCAGCCCGCTCCGCTACCAGATCGACGACCGGGAGCTGCTGCGCATCTACGACGACGCCGAGGATTCAGGCCTGGAGATGGGGCTGATCTACCACTCGCACACGCGCAGCGAGCCGTATCCGTCGCAGACCGATGTCAACCTCGCCACTGGATGGCCGGACGCGCTGTACGTGATCGTCGGGACCGCCACGCCCGAGCCGGTGGTCCGGGCCTACTGGATCCGCGACGGCCAGGTCTCCGACGGCGAGCTGGAAGTCGGCTGACCCGTGGGCCTTCGGGAGCAGGCGCGCTCGCTCGTCTGCCCCGGCTGTGGCGCGCGGTCAGACGCCGGCAAGCGCTTCTGCCCGGCATGTGGATTACCGCTTGTGCTCAGTGAGCTGGCGGCGGCCGAAGGGCGTCCGGAGGAGGTGTCCGAGCGCCGCGCGCGAGCGCGCAAGATCAAGCCGCAGCTGGCCGAAGGCGACCTGGTCCGCGTCGCCCACGCCCGCAACCAGTCCGAGGCCGAGTTCATCCAGAGCCTGCTGCTGGAGGAGGGGGTACCGAGCATGCTGCGCCGTAGCGCCGGCTTCGACGTGCCCGACATGCTCGCCGCCGGCCCGCGCGACATCATGGTCGCCCGCTCGGGGATGGCGACGGCCCGCGAGGTCCTGCTCGAGGCCGAGGTGATCCCCGGCACCGCGGCGGTGGGGGCGGCGGCCCGGCCGTGGCGGCTGCTGGCGGGCCTGCTCGTCGCCCTGGCGATCGGCTCGATGGTGATCGTCCTGCTCGCCGCGCTCACTCACTGAGCGGCGCTGGCCAGCTGGGCGAGGTGCGACCGCCAGGCGCCCTCGATGTGCACGAGCGCGCGTCCGCCGAAGGCCCGGGTGAGGGCCGCCCGCGGCCCCTGGGGATGCAGCCGGCAGCAGAAGCGGGCCGCCGCCCGCTCACCGGCCTCGCGGGCGAGCAGGTCGATGACGGTTCCGCCGAGCAGCGGCGCGTCGCGTAGCCCGGGCGGAAAGCTCGGCCGGCCGCCCTCGCGCAGGCGCCGCGCGATCGCCGGGCGGGCGTGGTCGGTCTGTCCGCCGAACCAGCGCGCTGAGCCCTCCAGCAGCCACGCCCAGCGGACCGCGCGCTGGTAGCGGACCAGTCCCATCACCTTGGCCAGGTCCGGGTTGTTGGCGGCGATCACCCGCCGCGCATACAGGCACGCCGCCGTCCGGTCGAGCATCTGGCGCGACCCGGTGACGTTCGAGGCCCGTCCGCGCAGCGCCGCCGGCGAGAGGACGTGCAGCTCCTCAGATCCCGCCCAGCCGGCAACGTAGCGCCGGGCCGCCGGCGCCGTCACCATCCACGTGAGCGGCAACAGCGGGTTGGTCAGCGCCAGCCCCATCGGCCCACCGTGCAGGACCACCGTGACGCCGTCCGGGGTGCGTGGGAACACACGGGCGAGCTGGTCGCGAGCGCGCTCCAGCGACAGCAGCACCCGATGGGCGTCATCGACGTCCGCCGAATCGTGGCGGGCGCGAAACGAGGCCGAGAGCGTCTCCACCCAGGCCATTGACGGCTCCGTCGTCGTGCGCGCCGACCGGCGCGCACGACGTGACCTTCCTAGACCAGGACCGGCTGGCGGTCAGATGCGATCGAGGCGATTTCCTCGGTCGCACGGTCGAACTCCTCGTCGGAGAGCACCGGCGTGCCCTCGAAGGGGAGATCGCGGGTCAGCTCCAGCCAGGAGCGGCAACCGCCGTACTCGTCGCGCACCTTGACCGTCACCGGCCGGGGGATGCGGTAGGTACGCAGCAGGATCACGTGCAGCGGGTGGCGGCGCTTCCACGCCAGGCGCTTCTCGGCGTAGTCGGGCGTCCACACGTAGAACGGCGACAGGGCGTCAACCGCCCGGCGGTCGGTCACCGTGAAGTGAGCGGCCACCTCGGCCCACGCGCGGATCCGCACGCGGTCAGGCTGCGTGAGATCCTCGCCGCGATGCAGCGCCTGCGGATGCGGTTCGCCATCGCTCCACACACCCTCCTCGAGAGCTCGCGAGAGCTCCGGGCGGTGCGATTCGCGGACGAGGTCCGCGCGCTGGTGGTCGAACGTCGGATATAGGAAAAACCGCGAGTAATCGAGCTTGAAATGTTTCTCGGGTTCGCGGATACCGCCCTTGCGCAATGTCAGAAGCTGCTCACCTTCGGCGAGCGCCCGCACAGTGACGGCCCATTCTTTGAAAGCAATCGGCATATGAAGTAAAGGGGGGGAAGACGGATTGTCGGAAGCGTCCGGAGCGCGCAGCTCGTCCTTGCAAACGTCAAGCGCCCGGACCGAGGGGATTGTAGGCGAGAAGCGCGAAATCGCAAAATCTCCCCGTAAATTCACGGCATTTAGACCTATGGATAGACGCCGAAGCTACGTCGGCGTAAGCAGCTACAGGCGCTCGCCGGCAGCGCCCTCGAGCGGCTCGATCATCGCCGCGAAGTCGTCGTTCGCGTGTCCCATCCCCATCCCGGCGTTGAGGATCTCCCGCGCATAGGCCGCGCTCGGGAAGGGCACCCCGAGCCGCTGGCCCTCCTCGAGGCACAGGCGGACGTCCTTGAGCATGTGCTCGAGCTTGAACAGCGTCGTGTAGTCGTGGTTGCGCATCGGGCCGGCCTTGAGATTGAGCATCGTCGAGCCGCCCGCGCCCGAGGCCACCACCTCGACCAGAGCATCAAGATCGACGCCCGCGCGCGAGCCGACGACGAGCGCCTCGCCGACGATCGCGGCGTTGGCGGCCGCCATCGCGTTGTTGAGGAGCTTGATCATCTGGCCGTGGCCGCGCGGGCCGGCATGGACGATCAGCTCGCCCATCGCGTTCAGCGCGGGTCCGAGACGTTGGAACTCCTCGTCGGTGGCGCCCACCATGAAGGTCAGGGTCCCATCCTGTGCCTTGGGCGAGGAGCCGGTCACCGGCGCGTCGACGAGGCTGTGCCCGCGTTCGTCGAGGGCCTCCCCGATTGCCTGGGTGGCCGCCGGGCCGATCGTCGAGCAGTCGACGAAGAGGACACCGCCCTCACCCACGCTCGCCTCGGTCGCCGCGCCGTCGTCACCGAGCAGCACCTGGCGCACCTGATCGCCGTCGACGACCATCGTGAACACGATGTCGGCGCCGGCGGCCGCCTGGGCGGGCGTGTCGGCGACGCTGACGCCGTCGTGGTCGGCCGCGAACTGCCGCGCCGTGGCCGCCGTGCGGTTCCACACCGTCAGGTCAAAGCCGGCCCGGGCGAGGTTGGCGGCCATCCGCGACCCCATGATCCCCAGCCCGAGGAATGCGAGGCGCTCACTCATCGTGTCCGGATGATGACGGCTGGGTGGGTGGGATGCCGTGTCCCCCGCCTCCCGGGGTCTCGATCCGGAGCCGCTGGCCGGGTCGCAGCTCGCCGATCGCCTTGGGCTCCAGCGCCTGCCCGTCGAGCAGGTTGCGCCCGGGAGCTCCGTCGGCGCCGCCGGCGGCTCCCGGCGGCGGGTGGCGCCGGCGCTCGGTGATCAGCGAGTAGTGCAGCGGCGCCAGGGCCTCGAGCTCCCGGATGACCCCGTCACCGCCCCGGTGCTCGCCGTCGCCGCCTGAGCCGCGGCGCAGCGAGTACTCCACCATCCGCATCGGGAACTCCAGCTCCAGCGCCTCCACCGGCGTGTTGAGCGTGTTGCTCATCGCCACGTGCACGCCGCTGGGCCCGTCGGCGTCGGCACAGGCGCCCTGGCCGCCGCCGATCGTCTCGTAGTAGACGACGTCCTCGTCGCCGAGCGTCACGTTGTTCATCGTGCCCTGGCCGAGCGCGTGCCCGAACGCCTTGAGCACGACGTCGGCCACCCGGGAGGACGTCTCGACATTGCCGCCGACGACGGCGGCCGGCGAGCGGGCGTTGAGCAGCGAGCCCTCGGGCGCGATCACCTCGATCGACCGGTAGGCGCCGGCGTTGGCCGGGATGTCGGGGTCGGTGAGTACGCGGACCGCGAAGTAGCACGCGGAGCGGGTGACGGCCAGCGGGCAGTTGAGGTTGCCCGCGTACTGGTCGGCGCTGCCGGTGAAGTCGAGCGTCAGCGTTTCCGCGGAAACGCGTGCCCGCAGCCGAATCGGCAGGTCGCCCTCGCGGGCCTCGAGCACGTCCTCGGCGGTGTACTCGCCGTCGGCGAGGTCCGTGATGCAGGCGCGGGTGCGGCGCTCGGCGTAATCGAGGACCTCGGCGTACGCGGTCTTCAGGGTCTCGGCTCCGACCCGGTCGTGCAGCTCGGCGAGGCGGAGCGCCCCGACGCGTCCGGCGGCGAGCTGGGCGCGCAGGTCGGCGCGGCGCTGGTCGGGCCGGCGCATCTGCCCGGTGATCTCGGCGATCGCGTCGTCGTCGAGGATCCGGGGCTCGATCACCACCCCCTCGTCGGCGAGCGTCGTGCTGTCGGCGGGCATCGAGCCGGGGGTGGGGCCGCCGACGTCGGCGTGGTGGGCGCGGTTGGCGGCAAACGCCACGAGGGTTTCGCCATCAGGCGCGAACACCGGGGTGATCACGGTGATGTCGGGCAGGTGGGTGCCGCCGCGATAGGGATCGTTGAGGATCCATGAGCGCTGCGGCGCGTGGTCCTCGTCCAGGACGGACGCGACGGCGGCGGGCATCGCCCCCAGGTGCACGGGGATGTGCTCGGCCTGCATGACCATCTCGCCCTGTGGCGTGAACAGCGCCGTCGAGGCGTCCCGGCGCTCCTTGATGTTGGCCGAATGCGCCGAGCGGATCAGCACGGCGCCCATCTCCTCGCAGATCGCGTGCAGCGCCCCCGTGAGCACCTGTAGTTCGATCGGATCCATCTACGTGGCGTTCGTCCGGATATGAATCGTTCCGCTGTCGTCGACCTCGCCCGCCCAGCCCGGCGGGACGAGCAGCGTCGACTCCGGCAGCTCGACCACGCACGGTCCCTCGATCTCGGTGCCGGCCGGCACGAGACCGCGGAGCGTCGAGAGCGTGATCCGCTCGCCGTCGAGCGTCGCCTCACGCGTGCCACGCTCCGGCTCCTCGGGCTCGTCGGCCTCGCTCAATGAGACCTCGGCGCCGGCGAGCGTCGCCGACACACGCAGCGTGACCAGCTCGAGCTCCTGGTCGGAGTCGTGGTAGCCGTAGCGCTCCTCGTGGATCGCCTCGAACGCCTCTCGCAGGTCGCTCGGCTCGGCGCGCAGCTCGCCGTCGACGGCCAGCTCGAATGCCTGCCCGCGGTAGCGCAGCTCATACGTGGCCGTGAGCTCTGACTCGCTCTCGCCCAGCTCGCTGCGCGCCCGTTCGCCCAGCTCGCTGACCAGCTCGCCGATCGCGTCTGCGGTCAGAGCGTCCCCGCCGAGGAAGACGCTGCGCTGCACGTCGCGCCGGCGGGGGGAGACGACGAGGCCGAGGGCGGCCAGGACCCCGGAGGCGCGCGGGCAGAGGATCTCGGTGATGCCGAGCTCGGTGGCGATCCCGGCGGCGTGCAGTCCGCCGGCGCCGCCGAAGGCCAGCAGCGCATACCGGCGCGGGTCGATGCCCCGCTGGACGGTGACGACGCGCAGCGCCCGGACCATCTCGGCGTTGGCGACGCGGATGATGCCCTCGGCGCATTGCGTCGGGTCGAGGCCGAGCTGCTCGGCGAGCTGGCCGACCGCGGTCTCGGCGGCCGTGGCGTCGAGCTCCACGCCGCCGGCCAGGGGCGCGTCGGCGGCGAGGTAACCGAGCACGAGGTTGGCGTCGGTGACCGTCGGCTCGGTGCCGCCGCGCCCGTAGCAGGCGGGACCGGGATCGGCGCCCGCCGACCGCGGCCCGACGCGCAGCGCGCCGCCCGGGTCGCGCCATGCGATCGAGCCGCCGCCGGCGCCGACGGTGTGCACGGCCACCATCGGTAGCGCCAGCGGGCGATCGGCGACGGTGCCCGCGCTCTGCTCCTGCACGGCGCCGTCGTCGACGACGCACACGTCGCACGACGTGCCGCCCATGTCGAAGCACAGGGCATCCGGCGTGCCGGCGGACCGCGCCACGTAGGCCGCCCCGGCGGCGCCCCCGGCGGGGCCGGAGAGGACCGTCCACGCGGCGTGCTCGGCGGCCGACTCCAGGTCAATCAGCCCGCCGTTGGATTGCATGATCGCCGGCTCGGGCACGCCGGCGCGATCGCAGCGCTCGATCAGCTGTCGGAGGTAGCCGGCCAGCAGCGGCGACAGAGCGGCGTCGACCTCGGTCGTGCTCGCCCGCTCAAACTCACGGAACGTCCCCACGACCTGGTGAGACAGCGACACGTGCACGTCGGGCAGCTGCGCGCGCAGGGCCTCGGCGATGGCGAGCTCGTGCTGGGGGTGGCGGTAGGCGTGCAGGAGCGCGATGGCCACCGCCTCGGGCTCGTAGGCGGCCACCGACCTGGCGAGCTCCGCGGCGCCGTCCTCGGTCAGCGGGCGCAGCGACCCGTCCGGGGTCATCCGCTCGGGTGCGCCGAACCGGCCCTCCGGCGGGGTCAGCGGCGCCGGACGGGCGGCGCACAGGCGGTACAGCTCGGGCCGGTTCTGGCGTCCGAGGGCGACGATGTCGGTGAAGCCCTCGGTGGCCACGAACGCCGTCCGCGCCCCCTGACCCTGGAGCAGCGCGTTGGTCGCCACCGTCATCCCATGGGAGAACTCGCGGATCGCGTTCGCGCCGGCGTCGGCCTTCTCCAGGGCGGCCTCGATCGCGGCCAGCACGCCCGCCGACTGGTCATCGGGCGTCGTCGGCGCCTTGGCGGTGATCAGGCGGCCGTCAAGCGCCAGGACGGCATCGGTGAAGGTCCCGCCAACGTCGACGCCGAGCAGCATCGCCCGACGGTATCTGGTGCACGCGCGAGCGCGCTACGCGGCCAGCGCGGCCTCGACCGGCTCCTCGGTCTCGGCCAGGTGCTGATGCGACGGGCAATAGCCGTTGTGGGGGAGGGGCATCCGCTGGCACGGTGTGCCCTTGCGGGTGCTCGCCCGGCACTGCAGCGGGTTTCCATACAGATCGAAGCCGTTCTGGGGCTGCGAGAGCAGGAACTGGTCGGCGCAGGCCAGATAGCGCTCGATCACGCGCAGCACGCGTGGCTGCGCGCTCATCGGGAAATAGGCGCGGATGTCGTTGAACAAGGTCCGCGACGGACGCGCGAAGTAATGGCGGTCCGTCGCCAGCCGCTCGATCGCTGCCTCGCACGCACGCAGGACGCGTTCGTGATTGGCGTGACTGCACGCGTGCTGATCCTCGATGATCTCTGATGCGATCTCGCGGTAGATTGCCCGGCTGAACCGGTACATGGGTCTCTCCTTCCGTGCGAGCTCCCTGCCTGGGTGCCCATGCTTTCCTACTCGCGAGTATCTAAAACGCGTGTGAAGTTGGAAGGGACCTGGATATTAATTCAGTGTTAAGCCGGAAGTTGGAGTGTTCGCACACACCAGCGGATTAGGACCAGTTTTCCAGCGTCGGGTCGCGCCTCTGCTCGAGCATCACGTGGCGGCCCTCCATGGCCGGGTCGCGCTCGGGGAAGTCGAGTCGCAGATGCGCTCCCCGGCTCTCCCGGCGGGCCAGCGCGGCCGTCGCGATGAGCCGGACGAGCGGGTGCTCGTCGCCGGCCAACGTGCGCAGGCCGACACCGTCGCGCTCCAGCCCGGCGTAGCGCCACAGCGCGCCGCGCGACGCCGCGGACAGCGCGGCCGGCGCGGCGTTCGGGTCCTCGTGGCGTCGCGACGTTGCCGGAGGTGCCCCCGCCGAGTCCTCCACGGCCGCCCGGGCCGCGCGGGCGCCGAACACGAAGCACTCGCTCAGCGAGTTGGAGGCCAGCCGGTTGGCGCCGTGCAATCCCGTGCACGAGCACTCGCCGACGGCGAACAGCCCCGGGACCGAGGCCCGGCCGTGCAGGTCGGTGGCGATTCCGCCCATCATGTAATGGGCGGCGGGCGCGACGGGCACGAGCTCGCGCTCGGGGTCGATGCCGGCGCGCCGCAGCGCCCCGACCACGTTGGGGAACAGTGCCGGGTTGACGTGGCGCATGTCGAGGCCGACCGATCGGCCACCGCTGTGATCGATCTGCTGCTGGACGGCGCGGGCCACCTCGTCGCGGGGGGCGAGCTCGTCGACGAAGCGCTCACCACCGGCGTCGAGCAGATGGGCGCCCTCGCCGCGTACCGCCTCGGTCACGAGAAATCCGTCAGCGCCGTTGGCGCCGACGACGGCGGTGGGGTGAAACTGCATCAGCTCGAGGTCGGCCAGCCGCGCGCCGGCGTCGAAGGCCAGCAGCAGCCCGCCGCCGGTGGCGCCCGCCGGGTTGGTCGTCCGTGACCACATCGCGGCCGCGCCTCCGGTAGCCAGCACGACCGCCGGGGCGCTGATCACGATGCCGTCGTCGAGGACGACGCCGCAGACGCGGCCGTCGCTCGTGAGCACCCGCGTCACCCGCCGCCCCTCCAGCACCGCGATGCGCTCGTCCTGGGCGACGAGCGCCGAGAGCTCGCGAATGATCCGCCGCCCGGTGGCGGCGCCGCCGGCGTGGACGACGCGGCGCCGGGAGTGTCCGCCCTCGAGGCCGAGGGCGAGCTGTCCGTGACGGTCGGCGTCGAAGGCGACGCCCAGCTCCTGGAGGTCGCCGACGGCGTCCGGCGCCTCGTCGCACAACGCCCGGGCGGCCGACTCGCGTACGGAGCCGCGACCGGCGACGATCGTGTCGGCGAGATGGGCGTCGGGACTGTCGTCGGCGGCCAGCGCGGCCGCGAGGCCACCCTGCGCCCAGTAGCTCGAGGAGCCGGCCAGCGGCATCGCCGACACGAGCGTGACGGCGGCGCCCTGTCGTGCCGCGCACAGAGACGTGTAGAGGCCGGCGGCGCCGGCGCCCACCACCACGACCTGAGGCTCGACGGGGTGCACCCCCCGGTACGTTATCCAGCGATGGCGCCCCCGCCCGTGTTCCTCGAGCATCCCTCGTCGCTGGCCCACGAGACCGGCCCCCACCCCGAGCGACCCGCTCGGATCCCGGCGATCCTCGAAGAGCTCGACCGACGGGGCTGGCTGGGCTACGAGCGGACGCTCTCGCCGCCCGCCTCGCGGGAGGCGCTCCTCGCCGTGCACCCCGAGCGCCACATCGAGATGGTGCAGCGCATCGCCGAGGGCGGCGGGGGCCACATCGATGCCGACACGGTCGTCTCGCGGGGCTCGTTCGAGGCGGCGCTCCATGCCGCCGGAGGCGCGGTGGCCCTCGTCGACCGGCTCCTCGACGGCGCGGCGCCGACCGGCTTCAGCGCCCACCGCCCGCCCGGCCACCACGCCGAGCCCAGCCGCGCGATGGGCTTCTGCCTGTTCAACACCGTCGCCGTCGCCGCGCGCCATGCGGTGGACGTCCGCGGCTGCGAGCGGGTGATGATCGTCGACTGGGACGTGCACCACGGCAACGGCACCAACGCCGTCTTCCACGCCGATCCCCAGGTGCTGTTCCTGTCGATCCACCAGTCGCCGCTGTATCCCGGCACCGGGCCGGCCGGCGACGTCGGCTCCGGTGCCGGCCGCGGGTTCACCGTCAACCTCCCGGTGGCGCCGGGCGCGGGCGACGCGGAGTTCGTCTCGCTCGTGCGCGACGTGGCCGTTCCCCTCGCGCGGGAGTTCGCCCCCCAGCTGCTGTTGATCTCGGCGGGCTTCGACGCGCACTCCGAGGATCCGCTGGCCGACTGTGAGGTCACCGACGCCGGCTTTGCGGCGATGGCGGCGCTGCTGCGCGACGCCGGCGCGGAGCTCGGCGCGTCCCGTCGGAGCGGTGCTGGAGGGCGGCTACGCGCTGGGAGCGCTCGGCCGGGGGGTGGCGGTGACGATGCAGGAGCTGGCCGCGCCCGCCGCGGCTCCGGGTGGCGCGTCGCCGGGCTCGCGACGGCGGCCGCCGGTCGCCGCGCGGGCGCGCGGCCGCGCCTGGCCGAGTGGTGGCCGGCCTCTCGGCCGTAGCTAGGCCGCGTCGAGCGCGCGCGCCAGCGCGACCAGCACCCGGGCGGCCATCCGGTCCGACGAGTACGGCTCGGCCCGCGGCCGTCCGTCGATGCGCGGGTCGGGGTCGCCGAGGTGGGGCGCGAGCACTGCTGCCACGCGGTGCGTCGAACGGCCGGCACAGGGTGCCGGGCAAGCCGGCCAGTACCTCGGGGGCGATCCCGACCGGCGTCGCCAGTACCGGCACGTCGCAGGCCAGCGCCTCCAGCACGGCCAGCCCGAACCCCTCGCGCTCGGACGGGATCAGCACGGCGTTGGCGGCGTTGACGTACAGCGGCACGCGGTCGGGCGCGACGTCGGTGAGCGTCAGCAGCGGGGTGCCGGCGGCCGCCTGGAGCGCCTGGTCGTGGCGCTTCTCGGGCGGCCGGGATCAGACGGGAACAGCAGATAGGGCCGATCCGGGTCCAGGCCGAGCTCGCGGCGCGCGGTGGCGTCGATCGATCCTGCTGGAAGCGATGCAGGTCGACGCCGCACGGGAGCACCTGGGCACGCTCGCGCCCGGCCCACCGCGGGATCCGCTGCGCCAGCGGCGTCTGAGACGACGCCCGATCAGGTCGGTCTGCGGGAGGGCCGCCAGGTGAGCGCCCGCGAGCGGGGGTGCGCCAGATCGGTGCCGTGCAGGGTCACCGCCCGGTGTCTGGCGGGCGCGGCCCGCGCCGGCCAGCCGGTCAGCCCGAAATGGGCGTGGACGACGTCGAACGGCCGCGTGGCCGCTCGCGCCGTACCGGGCGCGCAGCTCGCGGGCCGCGTTCGCGTAGCCGCGGTACCCGCCCGGCGCAAACGCGAACACCTCCAGCTCCAGCTCGGGATCGTCGAGCCGCCGCAGCGCCTGCACCTGGTCGGCGACGAAGCTCCCGAGCGCCGGATGCTGCCGGCGACGGGTACATGTTGGTCACGATCAGCGCCCGCATCGAGAGCGCCATCTTGGCAGCGGCGCCGTGTGCTCTGACACCATGCGGAGGATGTCCCGCGCCTCGCGACCCGCCGAGCTGCCCGTCGCCGTGTTCGACTCCGGCGTCGGCGGGCTCACCGTCCTGCACGAGCTGCTCGTGTCCCTGCCCGGGGAGGACTACCTGTATCTCGGCGACACCGCGCGCTTTCCCTACGGCGAGCGCAGCCAGGCCGAGCTCGAGAGCTTCGCGATCGAGATCACCGAGTATCTGCTGGGTCTCGGCGCCAAGCTGCTCGTCGTCGCCTGCAACGCCGCCAGCTCGGCGGCCCTCGACGCGCTGGAGCGCCACCTGGCGCGCACCGGACGCGACATCGACGTGATCGGCGTCGTCGCGCCCGCCACCCAGCTCGCCGTCGCCGGCAGCCGCACCGGCCGCATCGGCCTGCTGGCCACGCCCGCCACGGTGGCCAGCGGCGCCTACGAGCGTGCCGTCCGCGCCGCCGACCGCCACGTGCACGTCGAGCCGGTCGCCTGTCCGGACCTCGCCCCGATCATCCAGGGCGGGCTTCCCGTTCGACGAGCACGTCGTGCGCACCGTCCGCGGTTACTGCGCGCCGCTGCGCGAAGCCGCCGTCGACACGGTGATCCTGGGCTGCACCCATTACCCGCTGGTCGCGCCGATGCTCCAGCGGATGCTCGGGCGCGGCGTCACGCTCGTCACCTCGGGCGCGGGCGTCGCGCGCAGCGTCGAGCGGGCGCTCACCGCCCGCGGGCTGCTCAACCCGCGCGACGGCGAGGGGAGCTACGGCTTTCGCTGCACCGGCGAGGTCGGCGCGTTCTCGGCGCTGGCGACCCGCTTTCTGCAGATGCCGGTCGGCGAGGTGGAGCACGTCGATCTGAGCGTGCGGGCGGCCGCGGCATGACGCTCGGTCGCTGCGCGCGAGCGCAGCTACGGGCGGCCGGTCGATGGGCTGCGCCCGGTGACGATCGAGCCCGGCTTCGTGCGCACCGCCACCGGATCGGCCCTGATCTCGATGGGGGAGACGCGCGTCATCTGCACGGCCTCGGTGCAGGAGAGCGTGCCGCGCTGGCTGGCCAAGTCCGGCCGCGGCTGGGTGACCGCCGAGTACGGGATGCTCCCCGCCTCCACCGGCGATCGCAAGCAGCGCGACATCAGCAAGGGCCGTCCCGACGGCCGCTCGGTGGAGATCCAGCGCCTGATCGGGCGCTCGCTGCGCGGGCGTGGTCGACTTCGCGGCGCTCGGCGAGCGCACCATCTACCTCGACTGCGACGTCCTCCAGGCCGACGGCGGCACGCGCTGCGCGTCGATCACCGGCGGGATGGTGGCGCTGGCGCTGGCCTGCGAGCGCCTGGTCGCCGACGGCAAGCTCGCGCAGCTCGCCGCTCACCGGCACGGTCGCCGCCGTCTCGGCCGGCATGGTCGACGGCGTCGCCCTGCTCGACCTCGACTACTCCGAGGACTCGACCGCCGAGGTCGACGCCAACGTCGTGATGACCGGCGACGGCGGGCTGGTGGAGGTCCAGGCCACCGCCGAGCGCACGCCGCTGTCCCGCGCCCACCTCGACGACCTGCTGGCCCTCGCCGCCGGCGGCATCGAGGAGCTGCGGGCGCTGCAAGCCGAGACCGTCGCCGCCGCCGGCCGCCGGCTGACGCCCGCCGGCCATGAGCGCTCCCCGGTCACTGATCCTCGCGACCCGCAACCCGCACAAGCTGCGGGAGTTCGGTCGCCTGCTCGCCCCGGCCGGAATCGAGGTGCAGCCGCTGCCCGACGACGTCGTGCTGCCCCCCGAGGACGGCGAGACGTTCGCCGACAACGCGCTGCCCAAGGCCCGCACGGCGGCGAGCGCGACCGGCCGCGCGGCGATCGCCGACGACTCGGGGATCGAGGCGGCGGCGCTTGACGGCCGCCCGGGCGTGCACTCGGCGCGCTACGCCGGGCTGGCGGCCACCGACGAGGAGAACCTCGCCAAGCTGCTGCGCGAGGCCCCCGCGGGCAGCGCGCTGCGCTACGTGTGCGCGCTGGTCTACGTCGACCCGGAAAGCTGGCGTCGAGCAGCTGTTCTTCGGCTACTGCACCGGCCGGCTGGCGGCCGAGCCCCGCGGCGACGGCGGCTTCGGCTACGACCCGGCGTTCCTGCCCGACGACGACCCGTCGGGTCGCACGATGTCCGAGCTCACCGACGACCGAGAAGGACCGCATCAGCCATCGCGGCCGGGCGGTGTCCGAGCTGCTCGACTGGCTGCCGGCGGGCGTAGGAGTCCGTTCTCCGGTCGTCTGCGGATCCGGAACTGCGCCGACTCGCGTCACCCGTCCTCATCGCCGTCGAACGCACCGCCTGCCGTACTGATCAGGGATCCGGTCCAGTCGCTCGCCGGATCAGGCCGTACTCCGTCACCGGATCAACCTTTCCCGACTCGACGGACACAGCGGTGCGTCCAGTTGTCCCCCAGGTCGAAGACGTACTCGAACCGGTCTCCGGGCTTTGCACTGTCCGGCAGACCCTGTGCTTGGCGTGGTCGCAGCTCGAGACGACCCTCGGGCTCGAACGTCATCACTGCGGAAGACGCCGAGGCAGCGGTGCGTGTGATGCTTGCGTCACTCCTCCACGTGCGCGTTTCCGCGGAAACGCGCCTCACGTGACTGCGTTTCCGCGGAAACGCCTGCCAGGACCCTGTTCGGCTCGTGCTGTTCCGTCCGGAGGGCCCCGTACTCTACGAACATGTGTTCGACTGAGCAGGCCACGCCGCTTGAGGATCTGGAACGCGAGATCTGTGAGCTGTCGGCCCATATCGCCGCCGCCATGTGCCGCTTCCTGATCCTGCTGGCCGAATGGGACGAGCGGGGTGGCTGGTGTGAGTGGGGTTGTCGTTCCTGCGCGCAGTGGTTGTCGTGGCGCTGCTCGATCACGCCCGGAGCGGCCCGCGAGCGGATGCGCGTCGCTCGCCGGCTCGTGGAGCTTCCGCTTGTCCGCGAGGCGTTTGCGGCCGGCGAGCTCTCGTATTCGAAGGTTCGGGCCGTCACGCGGGTGGCGACGCCCAAGACGGAGGAGCAGTTGGTGGTCCTGGCCCGTCATGCCACGGGCGCTCAGCTGGAGAAGCTCGTCCGCAGCTACCGCGGGGTGCTCTCGGCCACGCTCGACGCCGCGCGGGACTCGTTTGATGCCCGCCGCGTCAGCTGGCACTGGGAGGACGACGGCTCGTTCAGCTTCCGCGGGCGGCTGACGGCGGACGAGGGCGCGCTCCTCGTGCAGGCGATCGAGGCGGCGCGGGCTCAGGCCCCCGCCTACGTGGACGAGGAACCGCCTCCGGAGGCGGCGAGGACGGCCGGCGAGGCATCGGCGGAGGCGCTGCCGGCGTTCATGGCACCCGGGCCGACGGCCGAAGAGCGTGATGCCGATGCGCTGGTGGCGGTGGCTCGGGCCTCGCTGCAGCACTCCGAGGGCGCGCGCTGCGGGCGGTGATCCGTGCCAGCTCGTCGTGCATGTCGACGCCGCCACGCTCGCCTCGGATGAGGTGCAGGTCCGTTCCGATCTGGCTGACGGGCCCTCGCTTGCGCCCGAGACGGTTCGGCGCCTGGGGTGTGACGCCGCGCTCGTGCGGATCATCGAGCGCGACGGTCAGCCGTTGTCGGTCGGGTCGCCGGACGCGGACGGTGCCGCCGGCGTTGCGACGGGCGTTGCGCAGCCGGGACCGGGGCTGCCGTTTCCCCGGCTGCACCCACGAGCGCTTCCTGCATGCCCACCACATCAAGCACTGGGCGCGGGGCGGTGAGACGAGCATCGACAACCTGGTGACGCTCTGCTCGTATCACCACCGGCTCGTGCACGAGTCCGGCTTCGGCGTCGAACGGGCCGGTCCGCACGGCGTGCGCTTCCGCCGGCCGGATGGGCGGATCGTGCCGGCGGTCGGGGCCGCCGGACGGGCGCGGGGACCGGACCTGGTGGCCCGGCAGCGGGCGGCTGGGCTGCGAGTGGACGATCGCACGTGCCGGGCGGTCTCGGCGGGTGATCCGCTCGACTACTCGATCGCGGTCGAGGGGCTGATCATGCGCGAGCTTCCTGATCCTGAAACGGAGGGGGGACCCGGAACGGAGGGAGCCGATGATCAGGAGAGGTTGATGGCCGCCGAGAGGGCGACGGCGAGGGTGACGCCGGCGTAGCCGTAGTAGCCCTGGAGGAGCAGGATCCCGGCGGTCACCAGGCAGGCGAGCACCGTGACCAGCCAAGCGATGCGGCCGAGATTCACGGCGATCATTGTCCCCGCCGGCGTGGATGGCGACGGATGACGGTCAGCGATTGTCGCAAATTGCGGATAATGACGGCGAATTAGCTCCCGCCGGGTGGCGGCGGCTGGTGAGAATGGCGGTGACGGGCTAAAAGCGGGATCAGCGTCGTCCGCTGAGCGTGTTAGCTTCGTCGTTTCCTACGACCTTTTGAAGGAGGAGCAGTGACGAAATCTGAATTCGTGGACCAGGTCGCGGACCGCGCTGGCTTGAGCAAGAAGGATGCCGGGGATGCGGTGGACGCGATGCTGGAGACGATCGAGGGCGCGCTCAAGCGCGGCAGTGACGTCGTCTTCTCCGGCTTCGGCAAGTTCAGCGTCTCCGACCGGAGCGCTCGCGAGGGTCGTAACCCCGCCACGGGCGAGAAGATCCAGATCGCGGCCTCGAAGGTGCCGAAGTTCACGGCCGGCGCGGCTCTCAAGAAGGCCGTCAAATAGAGTCGGCGATTGCGGGCACGGCCGGTCTGGCCCCGGGCCCTACTCAGGGGGGTCAGACGGCCGGTGCGACGGAGGGACCCGACGAACTCGGGGCCTCCGACAGGCCATCGGGATGGAACCCTTCGGCGATCGCTTGACCGACACGGTCGGCGAGCGCCGATCCCAGATCGTGCTGGGGATCGATCCTGATCCTCAGCGGTTGTGGCCGCAGGCGCTGGAGCTGGCTGAGTCCGGGGACCTGCGGCGCGGTCAGCCGAGCACCGCCGAGCGCGCCGGGCGCGCGGTGGCCGCTCACTGCCGGCTGCTGCTCGAGGCGGCGGGGGAGGAGTGCGTTGCCGTCAAGCCCCAGGTGGCCTGCTTCGAGCGGTTGGGTGCTCCCGGATGGGCGGCGCTGGGCGAAGTGGTGGGCGACGCGCGCGAGCGCGGGCTGATCGTGATCGCCGACGCCAAGCGGGGGGACATCGACATCTCCGCCACGGCCTACGGACAGGCGTTCTTCGGCGCCACCCCGACGCCGTTCGGCGACGTCTGCGGTCTCGGCGCCGATGCGCTGACCGTCAATCCGCTGCTCGGTCGCGACTCGCTGGCGCCGCTCGTCGACGCGGCGCGCGCCCACGGCGGCGGCCTCTTCGTTCTCACCCGGACCTCCAACCCGGGGGCGGCCGACATCCAGGACCGCGAGCTGGCCTCCGGCGAGGCGATCAGCGACGTGATCGCGCAGATCGTCGACGAGCTCGGCCGGCCGGGGATCGGACGCTCGGGCCTGGGCGATGTCGGCGCCGTCACCGGAGCCACGGCTGCCGAGCACCTGGAACGGCTGCGTTCGGAGATGCCCGCCGCGGTCATGCTGCTGCCCGGGATCGGCCCGCAGGGGGGAAGCGGTCGCGACCTGGCGCCGGCGTTCGCGCCCGGTGTGGCCGGCGGCCTGGTGTCGGCGTCGCGCGCGATCGTCTACGCCCATGAGCGCGACGGCGGCGAGCCGGCAACCGGGGCACAGCGCGAAGCCCGGCGCCTGCGCGAGCTCATCTGGGGCCTGTACTCCTAACGGGCCGTCACTGCGATCCGGTGCCACGCACCGTGCAGTGGCGTCGACCGGCGACTGTATGATCGCCGCGGGATGGTGCGACTACTTGCGCGCTTGCTTGCCCTGCTCGCGCTTGTCGCTGTGGCCGCAGGGGTCTACATCATCGTGCACACGACCGTCCTGAAAACACATTCGACCACGACCGGGTCCAACACGGCGACGCAGACGACCGGCGGGCGTCGCCATCACAAGGCCAGGCGCAAGCCGAAGTTCTATGTGGTCAAGCAGGGCGACACGCTGAGCGCGATCGCCTCCAAGACGGGCGTTGCCCTGGGGCGGCTGGCCGCGCTGAACCCGTCGGTGTCGACCCCCCCGTACAGCCTGCAGACCGGTCAGCGGCTGAGGCTTCGTCGGTGAGGCTCGGCGCCACTGCGCGAGTGGCCGCGGTGACGTTGTGCCTTGCGGCCACGCTGGGCCTTGCCTCACTCCTGCTGGCGCCGGCGGCGGCTCGTGCGCAGGCGGCACCGCGGCTCGCCGTTCGCTCGGCCGCGCTGTACGCCCCCTCCACCGGACAGATGCTGTACGGCGACAACCTCAACCGCGAGGCGGCGATCGCCTCGACGACGAAGTTGATGACGGCGCTCATCGTGCTCGAGCATGTGCATCACCTCGGCACCATGTTCACCCAGCCCAACTACTACTCGGCGCCCACCGACTCGCAGATCGGGCTGCGGCCAGGGGACCGGATGAGCGTGCATGACCTTCTGATCGCGCTGATGCTGCCCAGCGCCGACGATGCCGCCGAGGACCTCGCCTTCAACGTCGGTCACGGCTCGGTGGCGCGATTCGTGGGCATGATGAACGCCCGGGCGCGCCAGCTCGGCCTCACCCACACCCACTACTCGACGCCGATCGGGCTCGACACCGCCGGCAACTACTCGAGCGCCGCCGACCTGGTCAAGCTCGCCGACTACGACCTGACGCATTCGCCGTTCTTCGCGCGGATCGTCGCCCTGCCGAGCGCCGTGCTGCGGACCGGTCCGCAGCACGACGTCGTCAACCGCAACGGCCTGGTCGCGCGGTTTCCGTGGATCAACGGCGTCAAGACCGGACATACGCTCGACGCCGGTTACGTTCTGGTCGCCTCGGGGCACAGGAACGGCATGACACTGATCAGCGCGGTGCTGGGAACCGACAGCGAAAGCACGCGCGATGCGACCACAATGTCATTGCTTGACTACGGATTTGGCAACTTCCGGCCGCAAACCCCGATTCGCGCCGGCGAGATCATGGCCCGCCCGACCGTGAAGGACAGCCCCGGCAAGCACGCCATCGTGCGCGCGTCACGCAGCTTCACGCGCATCCTCGCCCGCTCGGCCCACGCGCGCATCCGCGTTCAGGTCCCGCGGCAGCTCGTCGGCCCGTTGCCCGGCCAATCGGTCGTCGGGACGGCCGTCGTGCTCGTCGACGGCCGGCCGGCGGCTCGCATCCCCCTGGTCCTGGGCCGGACGCTGCCCGCGGTCAGCGGGCTCACGATCGCCGCGCGTTTCATCACGCGGCCATTGATGTTGCTGCTGATTGTCGTCACCCTCCTGCTGGCGATGACCGCCGTGGGGGTGGGTCGCCGGCGCCGGCGCCAACGACCGGGCGGCAAACTGGAGGCAGCATGATCATCACCGTGACGCTCAACGCCGCGATGGACAAGACGCTCGAAGTGCCGAGCTTCACCCCCGGCCGGCGTCACCGCACGGTCGACCAGACGACGATGCCGGGCGGAAAGGGCGTCAACATCGCGCGGGCGATCAAGCGACTCGGGCAGCCGGTGATCGCCACCGGGCTGGCCGGCGGCGCGACCGGGACGCGGATCGTCGAGGCGCTCAACGACGAGTCGATCCTCAACGACTTCGTCCGCATCTTCGACGAGTCGCGGACGAACACCGCCGTGCTCGACCCCACCACCGGCCTGCAGACCGAGATCAACGAGCGCGGGCCGGCCGTCTCGGCCCAGGAGCTGGAGCTGTTTCGCGAGAAGCTTTTGTACCTGGCGCAGGGCGCGAGCATCTGCGTGTTCGCCGGCAGCCTGCCCCGCGGCGTCGACCAGGACGTCTATTACTCGCTCATCCGCGACGTCCGCCGCCTCGGGGTCACGACGATGATCGACTCCGACGGCGAGCCGCTGCGCCTGGCGATGCGCGCCGAGCCTGACCTCGTCTCGCCCAACGAGCTCGAGGCCGAGGAGCTCGTCGGCCACGAGTTCAACGACGTCGACGACCGCGCGTCGGCCGTGCTGGAGATGACCCGGCAGGGGGCCCACGAGGCGATCATGACGGTGGCCGACGGCTGCTATGCCCGGATCTTCGACGGGACCGCGCCGACCATCTACCGCGTACGCATCGAGGAGCAGGAGGCGCGCTCGGCGGTCGGCTCGGGCGATGCCTTCCTGGCCGGATACGTGGCCGCCCGCTACGGCGACCAGTCGCCGCTGGACTGCCTGCGCTTCGGCGTCGCCTGCGGCGCGGAGTCGACTCATCACTTCGGCGCCGGGATCCTCGATCCCGCGCAGGTCGAACGGCTGCTCGGCGTCGTCGAGTCCGAGACGTTCGTGATGAGCGCCGAGCTCGGCTGAGGCCGCTGTTCCAGCCCGCATCCTGCGGCCGTTTCCGCCCGTCGGACGCCCCGGGCCGGGCAGGGCGCGATGCTACGATCAAACACCTTCGATGCCCGCCGCCATTCTCCTTCATAACCCGTCCGCTCCGCGTACTACGCTCCATCAATGGAAGTAGAAATCGGCCGCGGAAAGAAGGCCCGTCGGGCCTATGGATTTGACGACATCGCGATCGTGCCGTCGCGGCGCACGCGCGACCCCGACGATGTCGACATCACGTGGACCCTCGGTCCCTACCGGTTCGAGCTGCCGCTCCTGGCGGCCGCTCTCGACGGCGTCGTCTCGCCGGAGAGTGCCGGGCTGATCGGCAAGCTGGGCGGGCTGGCCGTGCTCAACCTCGAGGGCATCTACTGCCGCTACGAGGACGCCGATGAACAGCTCGAGCGCATCGCCACCTTCTCGCCTGACATCGCCACGCGGGAGATGCAGGACATCTACCGCGAGCCCGTGAAGCCCGAGCTGATTGCCCGCCGCATCGAGGAGATCAAGTCCCACGGCGTGGTCGCGGCGGCATCGCTGACCCCGCAGAAGGTGCGCGCGCACTACGAGACAGCGCTCGAGGCGGGGCTCGACATCCTCGTCATCCAGGGCACCGTCGTGTCTGCCGAGCACGTCTCCCGTGACGAGTCACGGCCGCCGCTCAACCTCAAGGAATTCATTCGCGAGCTCGCCCCGACCCCGGTGGTCGTCGGTGGCTGTGCCTCGTATCACACCGGCCTTCACCTGATGCGCACCGGCGCGGCGGGCGTGCTCGTCGGCGTCGGGCCCGGCGCGATCTGCACCACCCGCGGCGTGCTCGGCATCGGCGTCCCGCAGGCCACGGCGATCGCCGACGTGGCGGCGGCCCGTTCGCAGCACATGCTCGAGACCGGCGACTACGTCAAGGTGATCGCCGACGGCGGGATGCGCAACGGCGGCGACATCGCCAAGGCGGTTGCCTGCGGTGCCGACGCGGTGATGCTCGGCTCCGCCCTGGCGCGCGCCTACGAGGCGCCCGGCCGCGGCTACAACTGGGGCATGGCGACCTTCCATCCCACGCTCCCGCGCGGCGCGCGGGTGGCGACCAAGCAGAACGGCACCCTCGAGGAGATCATCACCGGGCCGGCGCGTGAGAACGACGGCACGTTCAACCTGATGGGTGGCCTGTGCACCTCGATGGCCACCTGCGGCTATCGCGACATCGCGGAGTTCAATCGCGCCGAGCTGATGGTGGCGCCGTCGCTGCAGACCGAGGGTAAGCAGCTTCAGCGCGAGCAGGGCGTCGGGATGGGCGCCGGCAGTCGCGGCGCAGCCGTGGGTGTCGCCGATTAGCGAGTCGTCGGCCGCCGCCGCGCTGGACGCTGAGGAGGCGTCGAGTGAGGTCCAGGGCGCGCCGGTCGACGATGGGCTGGACGAGGTTCGCGCCGCCACCGACGAGGTGGTGGTCCTCGACTACGGCGGGCAGTACTCCCAGCTGATCGCCCGGCGGGTGCGCGAGTGCGGCGTGTTCTCCGAACTGTTGCCCTACCACGTGGGCGCCGCCGAGGTCGCGCGCCGCCGCCCGAAGGGCGTGATCCTGTCGGGCGGACCGGCATCCGTGTACGCCGAGGGTGCGCCGCCGCTCGAGCGGGAGCTGCTGAAGCTGGGGATCCCCGTGCTCGGCATCTGTTACGGCATGCAGCTGATCGCGCTCGCCCTCGGGGGCAAGGTGCAGGGCGCCGAGGTGGGAGAATTTGGCCGCTCGCAGCTGACGGTGGCCGACACCGGCCGGCTGCTGGCGGGAACGCCCACCGAGCAGACGTGCTGGATGTCGCATCGCGACACGGTCTTCTCGCCACCGCCCGGCTTCACCGCGCTGGCCTCCTCGACGGCCTCGCCGGTGGCCGCCTTCGAGTCGGCCGAGCAGGGCGTCTACGGGATCCAGTTTCACCCCGAGGTCGTGCACACGCCGTACGGCCAGCAGGTGCTCACCAACTTCCTCACCGACGTCTGCGGCTGCGAACGCGACTGGAGTCCGGCGTCGGTGATCGAGGACCAGATCGCGCGGATCCGGGCCCAGGTGGGGGAGGGGCGGGCGATCTGCGGGCTCTCCGGTGGCGTCGACTCCAGCGTCGCGGCGCTTCTCGTGCACCGCGCGATCGGCGACAAGCTGACCTGCGTGTTCGTCGATCACGGCCTGATGCGCAAGAACGAGGGCGAGCAGGTCATCATTTCGTTCCGTGACCACTTCAAGGTCCCGCTGGTGGCCGTCGACGCCGAGGACCGCTTCCTGGCCAAGCTCAAGGGCGTCTCGGACCCCGAGCGCAAGCGCAAGATCATCGGCGCCGAGTTCATCCGCGTGTTCGAGGAGGAGGCGGCCAAGCTCGACGACGTCCAGTTCCTCGTGCAGGGGACGCTGTACTCCGACGTGATCGAGTCCGGCGGCGGCACCGGGGCGGCGACGATCAAGTCCCACCACAACGTCGGCGGACTCCCCGAGGACCTGGAGTTCTCGCTGGTCGAGCCGCTGCGCGCGCTGTTCAAGGACGAGGTGCGGGCGGTCGGCGCCGAACTCGGGCTGCCCGAGCGCCTGGTCTGGCGCCAGCCGTTCCCCGGCCCGGGGCTGGCGATCCGGGTGGTCGGCGGCGAGGCCACGCGCGAGCGTCTCGACATGCTGCGCGAGGCGGACGCGATCCTCCAGGACGAGATCCGCAAGGCCGGCCTGTACCGCGACCTGTGGCAATCCTTCTGCGTGCTGCCGGACATCCGCACGGTCGGCGTGCAGGGCGACGAGCGCACGTACGGCAACGTGATCGCGATCCGCGCCGTGACGAGCGACGACGCCATGACCGCCGATTGGGCGCGGCTGCCCTATGACCTGCTCGAGCAGATCGCCTCGCGGATGATCAACGAGATCCGCCCCGTCGGACGGGTGGTGCTCGACATCACCTCCAAGCCGCCGGGCACGATCGAGTGGGAGTAGGCTCAGTCAGGCGCTGATCGCCAGCGGGAGGGCGTGGCGGAGGATCTGCGCGCCCAGGGGCCGCATCGGCGGCAGCTCGCCCGGGGCGAACCACTCGGCGACGTCGAGCTCGGCGGGGTCGACGGTCAGCGACGGGCTGGTCAGCTCGGCGCCGAAGACGTGGATCGTGTCGTGGCGGTTCTCCAGCGAGGCCTGGACCGATCCGAGGTCGGTCCACTGCGGCGGCTGCACGCCGAGTTCCTCGTGCATCTCGCGCCGGGCGGTGACCGCCGGATCTTCGCCGCGCCTGACCATCCCGCCCGGCAGATCCCAGTCGCGCGGGCCGTAGGTGTGGCGGACGAGGAGGATCCGGCCACCGTGGCTGAGCAGGCATTTCACGCCGCTCTGGCTGGGGTGGGCGACGAGCCAGAAGACCTGGAGCAGGCGATAGGCGAGGCGGTAGCCCAGTCGCTTGACGGTCACAGACAGCGGCACACCGACAAGCGTACGAGACCGATACGCGAGTCAGGTCCCGCGATTGACTATCATCGTCGCGGTCGCGCTCACTGACGCGCGATCACAAGCGTGCCATGAAGACCTACGTAGCCAAACCTACCGACCGCGAGCGCAACTGGCTCATCGTCGACGCCTCCGGCAAGACGCTCGGGCGGCTCGCGACGCAGATCGCCGACACGCTGCGCGGGAAGCGCAAGCCGACCTACACGCCGCACATCGACACGGGCGATTTCGTCGTCGTGATCAACGCGGAGAAGATCCACGTGACCGGCAACAAGCTGGCCGCCAAGCGCTACTACCGGCACTCCGGGTATCCCGGAGGGTTGAAGTCCCGGTCGCTGGCCGACATGCTGGATCGCCGGCCCGAGGAGGTCATCCGCCTCGCCGTGAAGGGGATGCTTCCGCGCAACCGCCTTGCGCGCAAGCAGCTGACCAAGCTCAAGGTCTACGCCGGTCCGGACCATCCGCACGCCGCCCAGCAGCCGCAACCGATGGAGATTTCGCAGTGAGCGACGCAGAGCACCCCGAGGACGAGCCGCGCACCGAGGAAGAGGCCAGCGCCGGGCAGACCCCGGCCGAGCCGGCCGAGGAGCCGGTGGCCGCCAGCCAGCCGCCCGAGCCCGCCGCCGCCGCCGAGCCGCCTGCCGAGGAGCCGACGCCTGCGGAGGAGCCTGCGCCGCCGAGCCGCCGCCGAGACCGACGGCTGCCGAGGAGCCTGCGCCCGCCGAGCCGGCCGCCGAGGAGCCGACGCCTGCCGAGGAGCCTGCCCCCGCCGAGCCGGCCGCCGAGGAGCCGACGCCGCCGAGGAGCCTGCCCCCGCCGAGCCGGTCGCCGAGGAGCCTGCGCCCGCCGAGCCGGTCGCCGCCGAGGAGCCCGCTCCCGAGCAGCCGCCCGCCGCCCCCGACGTGTCCACCGACACGCCTGCGGCGCAGCCCGCCGCCGAGCGGGCCGACTCCGATGACCAGGAGGAGGTCGCCCCACGCCAGCGCCCGGAGATTCCGGGCGCCGACCTGATCCCCGACCTCGTCTCCGAGAGCGACGAGTTCCTGGATGCGGAGGCTCGCGCTGCCGCCGAGGCTGAGGCCGAGGCCGCCGCTGCCCGCGCGCAGGAGGAGGACTCCGATGACGAGTCACGGCCGATCGCCGACGCCGCCATCAACCTCGCCGCCGGCGCCCGTTACACCGCGACCGGCAAACGCAAGACGGCCGTCGCGCGCGTGATCCTCAAGCCCGGGACCGGCGCGTACACGATCAACGGCAAGACGCTCGACGTCTTCTTCCCGCGCGACACGCTGCGGCGCATCATCCGCCAGCCGCTGGAGGCGGTCGGCTACGAGACGCGCATGGACGTCGTCGCCCGGATGCATGGCGGCGGCGTGTCGTCTCAGTCCGGCGCGTTGCGCCACGGGATCTCCCGGGCGCTGCTGGAGGCCGACCCGAATCTGCGCGGCGAGCTCAAGCGGCGCGGCTTCCTGACCCGTGACTCGCGGGTCAAGGAGCGCAAGAAGGCCGGCTTGAAGAAGGCCCGCAAGCGGCCTCAGTTCAGCAAACGCTGAGCAGCGTATGGCGCGCCAGCTCTTCGGCACCGACGGGGTTCGGGGCCGCGCCGGGGATTTCCTGACCGCCGAGCTGGCGCTGTCACTGGCGCGGACGGCGGTCGCGCGGGTCGAGCACCGGCCGGGGACACGCGCTCAGGTCCTGATCGTCCGCGACACGCGTGAGTCCGGCGAGATGCTGGAGTCGGCGATCGCCGCGGGCATCACCGCGGGTGGTGGCGACGCGCTGCTCGGCGGCGTGCTGCCGACGCCGGCCGCGCCGATGCTCGTGCGCCGCCACGGTCTGCAGATGGCGGCGGTGATCTCCGCCTCGCACAATCCCTACGAGGACAACGGGATCAAGCTGTTCGGGGCCGACGGCTTCAAGCTCGACGACGAGACCGAGCACGAGATCGAGGATGCGCTCGGCCAGCCGGTTCCCGCTCCCGAGCAGATCGGCCGCGTCCGTCCCCTGCATGGCGCGCTCGAGGACTATCTGCGCGAGCTGCACACCCGCTTTGCCGGCCTGGACCTCAGCGGCCGGCGAGTCCTCCTTGACTGCGCCCACGGCGCCACCTTCCGGGCGGCCCCGGAGATCTTTCGCCGGCTGGGCGCCGAGGTCGAGGTGATCGCCGGCGAGCCCGACGGGCGCAACATCAACGACGGCTGCGGTTCGACCCATCTGGAGGCGGTGACCGAGCGGGTCAGGGAGGGCGGATTCGAGCTCGCCTTCGCCTTCGACGGCGACGGCGACCGCGTGCTCGGCGTCGACGGCGACGGCGCGGTCGTCGACGGCGACGAGCTGGTGGCGATGGCGGCCCTGCACCTGCACGGCCGCGATCGGCTCCCGGGGGCCGGGGTGGCGGTCACCGTCATGACCAACTACGGCTTTCACACCGCGATGCGCGCCGCGGGCGTGGAGGTGGCGACGACCTCCGTCGGCGACCGTTACGTGCTCGACGAGCTGCGCAAGCGCGGCTGGGCGCTGGGCGGAGAGCAGTCGGGCCACATCATCGACCTCGGCTTCGGGCCCTCCGGCGACGGGATCGCCTCGGCGCTGCTGACGCTCGAGGCCCTGCAGGGCGAGGACCTGCGTCGAGCGCAGCGCGATGGAGAAGCTGCCCCAGCGGCTGGTCAACATCCGTGCCGCTGAACCGCGTCGCCCTGACCGACACCATGTCGGCCGTCGCGCTGGCGGAGGCGATCGACCGCGAGCAGCAGGCTCTCACCGGCCGCGGCCGGGTGCTCGTGCGCGCCTCGGGAACCGAGCCGCTGATCCGGGTGATGGTCGAGGCGCCCACCGCGCAGGAGACCGACGATGTGTGCGGACGGCTCAGCGACGTGGTCAAGACGGTGCTCGGCGAGCGCCTGCTCGCCGCCTAGACTCTTCCACAAGCTCAACTGAGGAGGACCCGCAATGTGCGGCATCGTCGGCTACGTCGGGCCCCGAACGGCCCGCCCCCTGCTGCTCGAGGGGCTGGAGAAGCTCGAGTACCGCGGCTATGACAGCGCCGGCATCTCCGTGCTCGACGGCGACTGGATCGACGCCGTGCGCACCGTCGGGAACCTGAGCGTCCTGCGGGCCGCGATTGACGGACGCGAGGCCCGTGCCGCCGCCGATCCGCCGGTCGCGACCGCCGTGGCCGAGCGTCCGCAGCCGGGGACCGGCATCGGGCACACCCGCTGGGCGACGCACGGCCGCGTGACCGAGGAGAACGCCCACCCGCACTTCGACACGACCGACAGCGTGCACATCGTCGTCAACGGGATCGTCGAGAACTACATCGCGCTCAAGGCGAAGCTCGTCGCCGAGGGAGCGGTGTTCACCTCGGAGACCGATGCCGAGGTGATCGCCCACCTCGTCGCCCACCACTACGACGGCGACCTGCAGGCGGCGGTGCGGGCCGCCTACGCCGAGATGCGCGGCCACTACGCGTTCGTGGCCATGACCGCCCACGAGCCCGGCCTGCTCGTCGGGGTCCGCCGGGAGTGCCCGCTGATCGTCGGGCAGGGCGACGGCGAGCAGTTCATCGCCTCTGCGATTCCTGCCTTTCTGCGTGAGACCCGTCACGTCCAGTACCTCAACGACGACGAGATCGTGGTGCTGAGGCCCGAGGGCGCCACGTTCTACAGCCCCGACGGCGAGCTGCTCGAGCGGGAGATCACCCAGATCGACTGGGACGCCGACACGGCCGAGAAGCAGGGCTATGAGACGTTCATGCTCAAGGAGATCCACGAGCAGGCCGACGCCGTCGCCGAGACGATCGGCGAGCGCGCCGCCCGCGGCTGGGGCATCGACCTTGGACTGGTCCCCGACGACACACGAATCGACGACGCCTTCCTCAGGCGCCTCAAGCGCGTCGTGATCGTCGCCTGCGGCACGGCCTATCACGCCGGGCTGATCGGCCGCTACGCGATCGAGCACTGGGCGCGGGTGCCGGTCGAGGTCGACGTCGCCTCCGAATACCGCTACCGCAACCCCGTCGTGGGACCCGATGACCTCGTGATCGGCATCTCGCAGTCGGGCGAGACGGCCGACACGCTGGCCGCGATGCGAACCGCCCGCCGGGGCGGCGCGAAGGTACTGGCGCTCACCAACGTGATGGGCGCCCAGGCCACCCGGGAGGCCGACGGGGTGCTGTACACGCGGGCCGGCATGGAGATCGGCGTCGCCGCCACGAAGACGTTCGTCTCCCAGATCACCGCCATGTACCTGATCGCGCTGCGGCTGGCCGAGGTGCGCGGGACGATGGGCCGCGCCGAGCTCAAACCGCCGATCTCCGACCTCAAGCGCTTGCCGCACATGATCGCCGAGCTGCTGAAGCGCGACGTGTCGCGCATCGAGGCGATCGCCGAGGCCCACCACACCGCTGAGTTCTTCCTGTACCTCGGACGCCACATCGGTCTTCCGGTGGCGCTCGAGGGGGCGCTCAAGCTCAAGGAGATCTCCTACATCGCCACCGATGCCTATCCGGCCGGGGAGATGAAGCACGGGCCGATTGCCCTGCTCGACGAGAACACGCCGGTCGTCGTGGTCGCCACCGACTCGCCGGTTCTCGAGAAGGTGATCTCCAACATGCAGGAGGTCCGCGCCCGTGGCGCGCGGGTGATCGCCGTGGCCACCGAGGGCGACGAGGAGATCGCCCAGCACGCCGACGAGGTGATCCGGGTCCCGCGTACCGACTGGATGCTGGCGCCCCTGCTGGCCGTGATCCCGCTGCAGCTGCTGGCCTACAACATCGCTCGCCAGCGCGGGCTGAACGTCGACCAGCCCCGCAACCTCGCCAAGACCGTCACCGTGGAGTGAACGGGCCCCCGCCCGCCGGCCCGCTGCCCGCCATCGGGCTCGACCTGCTGGAGATCGCGCGCCTGGAGCGCGCGCTGGAGCGCCGGCCGCGACTCGCCCAGCGACTGTTCACCGACGGCGAGCGGGCCTACGCCGCCGCCCGCGCCCGGCCGGGGCAGCACCTCGCCGCCCGCTTCTGCGCCAAGGAGGCCGTCGCCAAGGCGCTTGGCCTCACCGCGTGGAGCTTTCGCGACGTCGAGGTGATCGCCACCGACGCCGCCCCGGTGATCGCGTTGAGCGGCGCGGCCGCGCGGCGGGCCGCCGAACTGGGCGTCCAGGTGCGCGTATCGCTGACCCACACCCATCACCAGGCGGGCGCCGTCGCGATAATCGACACCGATGGCCGCGCCGATCGCGATGACTGAGCTTCCGGGCTGGCTCGAGCCGCTCCCCGACGCCGAGCAGCAGCGCGCCATCGACCGCTGGGCGATCGAGACGATGGGCACGCCGGGGATCGAGCTGATGGAGCGCGCCGGGACGGGGCTGGCCGAGGTGGTCACGCTTCGGGTGTCCGGCGGCCGGATCGTCGTCGTCTGCGGCAAGGGCAACAACGGCGGTGACGGGCTGGTCGCCGCCCGGCTGCTGCGCGACGCCGGCTGGGACGTCGACGTGCTGATGCTGGCCCCCGGCGAGGAACTGCGCGGGGACGCCCGGACGAACTTTGAGCGCCTACCCGGTCGCCCCGCCGAACTGTTTCACGCCGGCCGGCTCGCCGGTGCGGCGGCGATCATCGACGCGATCCTCGGGACGGGCTTCTCCGGCGAGCCGCGGGAACCGGCAAAGGGCGCGATCGAGGCGATCGACGCCGCCAGCGATCCCGCCGCGGGCGGCGGCCCCGGCGGACCGGACCGCCCGGTCGTGATCGCCTGCGACGTTCCCAGCGGCGTCGACGCCTCCACCGGCGAGGTTGCCGGGGCGGCCGTCCGTGCCGATGCCACCGCCACCTTCCACGCCGCCAAGCCCGGCCTGTGGATCTCGCCCGGCAAGGACCATGCCGGGCATGTCGAAGTGATCGAGATCGGAATTGGGCCCGGCGCCCCCGTCAATCCGTCGGTGGGGCTGATCACCAGCGCCGTCGTCGCCGGGATCCCCACGCGCGGGCGCGAATCGACGAAGTTCGCCGCCGGCGCGGTGCTCGTGTGCGGTGGCTCCACCGGCCTCACCGGCGCTCCCTGCCTGGCTTGCGAGGCCGCGCAGCGGGCCGGCGCCGGCTACGTCACGGCGCTCGTGGCGGCCTCGCTGAACTACGTGTTCGAGCAGCGCCTGCTCGAGGCGATGTCGGTGCCGCTGCCGGACATCGAGGGCGCGCTGCAGCCGTCGGCGGCCGACCCCATCCTCGAGCGGACGCAGCGCGCCGGAGCGCTCGTCCTCGGCCCCGGACTCGGCCGCGAGCCGGCGACGTTCGAACTGGTGCGCGCGGTCGCCGCCCGGGCCGAGATCCCGCTGCTGCTCGACGCCGACGGTCTCAACGCCCACGCCGGGCGCCTCGGAGTGCTCGCCGGCCGGACCGCTCCCGCGGTGCTCACGCCCCACGCCGGCGAGCTGGCGCGGCTGCTCGACGCGGACTCGGCCGAGATCGCCGCGCACCGCCTGGCCAGCGCCCGGCGGGCCGCGAACGAGGCCCATGCGATCCTGGTGCTCAAGGGCGACGACACGATCGTGGCCGCCCCCGACGGCCGCACGGGCGTCAGCCGGGGCGGGTCGCCCGCGCTGGCCACCGCGGGCACCGGGGACGTCCTCTCGGGGGTGATCGGCGCGTATCTGTCAAAGCGCATGGATCCGTTCCACGCTGCCTGCGCGGGGGTGTTCGTCCACGCGCTGGCCGGACAGCTGGCCGCCGCGAGGATCGCCCTCGAGGGCGTGATCGCCCGTGACGTGATCGAGTGCCTGCCGCACGCGCGGGCCCTGCAGGACTAGGCGTCGTGCCGGGCCACCGCGGAGCTGAGGGCTGACCGTGGCGCTGCGTGCGCTGGCCCGCGTCAACGTCGCGGCGATCGAGCGCAACGCCGCCCGGCTGCGCGCTCGCCTGGCCCCCGGCACCGAGCTGTGTGCCGTCGTCAAGGCACAGGCCTCCGGCCATGGCGCCGTGGCCACGGCCCGCGCCGCGCTGGCCGGCGGCGCGACCCGGCTGGCGGTGGCGACCGTCGGCGAGGCCGCCGAGCTGCGCGAGGCCGGGCTGATCGCGCCGATTCTGATCATGGGCGCGATCAGTGCCGAGGAGCTGCCGGTCGCGCTGGCGGCCGGCGCCGAGCTCGTGGGGTGGTCCGAGCGCTTCGTCGACGACCTGGCGCGCGCGCCCGCACCCGGCCCACCGATCCGCGTCCACGTCAAGCTCGACACCGGTATGGGCCGCCTGGGGACGCGTGAGCTGCGCACCGCGGTCGCCCTCGCCGAGCGGTTGGCGGGCAGCGCGTCGCCGGGCCTGGTGCTGGGCGGGGCGATGACGCACTTCGCCACCGCCGACTGCGATCCCGAGTTCGTGGCCGTGCAGCTCCAGGCGTTTGCGCCGTTCGCGCAGCGCGTGCGCAACGGCGATCCCGGCCACCGTGTGCTCGTGCACGCCGCCAACAGCGCGGCCACGGTCAGCGAGCCGGCGAGCCATTTCGACATGGTGCGCTGCGGAATCGCCCTCTACGGTTGTGATCCCATGAACCAGGATCCCGACGATCCCGGCCTCGAGCCGGCGATGGAGCTGAGTTCGTACGTGGCGGCCGTCAAGCGCGCGCGGGCCGGCGAGAGTGCCGGCTACGGCCGGCGTTTCATCGCCGAACGGGACACGTGGATCGCGACGCTGCCGATTGGCTATGGCGACGGGATCCGGCGGGGCCTGAGCAACAACTGCGACGTCCTCATCGGCGGCCGGCGCTATCCGCTGGTGGGGACCGTGAGCATGGACAACATCACGGTCGATCTCGGCCCCGCGGCGGACGCTGCACCGGTCGCGATCGAGCAGGAGGCGATCATCATCGGGCGCTCGGGCCCCGAGCGCCAGACCGTCGAGGACCTCGCCAACCGGCTGGACACCATCAACCACGAGGTCCTATGCGGGATCTCCGCCCGGGTGCCGCGCCGCTATCACCGCGACGGGGAGCCGGCGCGGTGAGTGATCCGCTGGCCGCGCTGGCCGACGTCGACGCACCGGCCTGGCTGGTCGGCGGGGCGGTGCGCGACCGGCTGCTCGCGCGCGAGACCGCCGACTTCGACGTGACCGTCGACGGGCCCGCCGAACCGGTGGCCCGGCGGGTCGCCAAGCGCGCCGGCGGGGTGGCATTCGAGCTGTCGCGGGCGTTCGGCGCCTGGCGGGTGGTCGCGCGCGATCACAGCTGGCAGCTCGATGTCCTCGGCCTCGACGGGACGACGATCGACGACGATCTCAGACGGCGCGACTTCTCGATCAACGCGATCGCGGCGCCGCTGCCGCTGCGTCCCGGCGAGTACGTCGACCCCTTCGGCGGCCTGCGGGACCTGCAGCGGCGGACGCTGCGCATGGTCGCCCCGGACGCCTTCGAACGCGACCCGCTGCGGACGCTGCGCCTGGCGCGGCTGGCCTGCGAGCTCGACCTCGCGGTGGATCCCGAGACGCTGCGCCGCGCCGCCGACGCCGCGCCGGGGCTGCAGCGCGCGGCCCCCGAGCGGGTGTTCGCCGAGCTCAAGCGGGTCATCTCCGCGCCCCGGCCTCTCGCCGGGCTGGAGCTGATGGACGCCAGCGGCGCCACCGCGGCGGTGCTGCCCGAGCTCGTCGCGCTCGACGGCGTGCAGCAGAGCCGCTTTCATCATCTCGACGTGCACGGCCATACGCGGGCAGTGCTCGCCGAGACCGTCGAGCTCGAGCGTGACCCGTCGAGGCTGGAGGTGAGCGACGACGTGCTGGCGGGCGTGCAGCGGCTGTTGCAGGCGCCGCTGGCCAACGAGCTGACCCGCGGGCAGGCGCTGCGCTTCGGCGCGCTGCTGCACGACATCGCCAAGCCGCAGACCCGTGGCGTCACCGCACAGGGGCGGATCACGTTCATGGGCCACGACGAGGCCGGGGCGCAGATGGCGTCCGACATCCTCGGGCGGCTGCGGGCCTCCGACCGCCTGCGCGAGCACGTGGCGGCGCTCACCCGCCATCACCTGCGCCTCGGCTTCCTCGTCCACGAGGTGCCGCTCGGGCGCCGCACCGTCTACGACTATCTGCGGACCGTGGCGCCCGTGGGGGTCGACGTGACCGTGCTGAGCGTCGCCGACCGGCTGGCCACGCGCGGTGACAACGCCGAGCAGGCGATCGAGCAGCATCTCGCGCTGGCGCGCCAGCTGCTGCCCGAGGCACTCGCCTGGACGGCCGATCCGCCACGTCCGCCCGTCCGCGGCGACGACCTCGCCCGCGCGCTCGGGATCAAACCGGGCCCGGTGATCGGCAGCCTCTTGGCCGAGCTCGAAGCGGCGCGCTTCAGCGGCGAGGTGCACACCCGCGAGGAGGCGATCGAGCGCGCCCGGCAGTTGATCGCACGTCGCGGGTAATCTGAAAGGCGATGCGCGACCCCGACTGCCTGTTCTGCAAGATCGTCGCCGGCGAGCTGCCCTCGGAGCGGATCGCCGAGGACGAGCGAACCGTGTCGTTCATGGACATCAACCCGGCCACGCGCGGACACGCGCTCGTGATCCCCAAGACGCACGCCGTCAACCTGCTGGAGATCGAGGCACAGGACCTGACGGCGGTCGCCCTGGCCGCCCAGCAGTTGGCCAGGCGCGTCCCCGAGCGGCTGGGCGCCGACGGGGTCAACCTGATCAATTCCTGCGGCTCGGCGGCGTGGCAGACCGTCTTTCACTTCCACCTCCACGTCATCCCGCGCTATGCCGACGACCCCCTGAAGCTGCCCTGGACGCCCGCGCCGGGGGACGCCGACGAGATCGCCGGCGCGGCGTCGGCGCTGCGCTGAGCCACGGGCGGATCGGACACCCGCCGATCCCGTCCCCCGACCGGCCCCGTGCCTGGTAGGTTTGCGCCCTGAGATCGGGGTCGCCGGGCCCCGATCCCGCCCATCCACGGGGACTCCGAGCCGGAGGAGCAACATGGCAACGGGAACGGTCAAGTGGTTCAGCGACGACAAGGGTTTCGGGTTCATCACGCCCGACGACGGAGGTCGCGACCTGTTCGTTCACTACACGGGCATCCAGGACGACGGCTACCGATCGCTGGCCGAGGGAGCCAAGGTCTCCTATGAGGAGGAAGCCGGCCCCAAGGGCCCGAAGGCTGTCAACGTCTCAAAGCTCTAGGTCAGACCCGCCGGTTTCGAGTCGCTTTTAGTCGTTCGGGTCCCCCGCGGTCCGCGGGTCGCTCGTCGACCGGCTGCAACGCCGCGCGCAACTGTCGACCCCCGGGTCGTGTTGAATGAGGACGATGAAACGACTCCCGCTGGTCCTCGCAGCTTTTCTGGTCGCCGCCGTGGTCGCGGTCGCCCCCGGCGCCGCTTCGGCGAAGATCGTCGAGCTCGGCCAGACGGCCAGTCCGATCGCGGCCCCGTCGTGTCCGAAGAACACGCCGCTCTCGCAATGCAGCATCGTCCTGGTGCACACGACGGCGGTACAGTCCGCCGCCGACGGGGTCATGAACCCCATGAGGGTCAAGCAGGCCGGCTGGGTCGTTGCCTTCACCGTCGGGCTCTCCAACTTGGTGAGCGACCCCAAAACGGAGCGCAGCCTGCTGCACGGGCTCGACCAGCGCTACGGCGGGACCCCGCAGGTGGCGCTCACCGTGCTCAAGCCCGGACCCGGGAACAGCTATACCGTCGTCTCCCAGAGCGGCACGCTGCATCTGATCCCGTTTCTCGGGCAGGTGCTCCAGGAACCGCTGTCGCTGCCGCCGACGTTCAAGACGATGACGCCGCTGGCCGTCAAGCCGGGCTATGTCATCGGCCTGACCGTGCCCACCTGGGCGCCAATCCTCACGTACAACCTCAGCTCGACCAAGTTCCTTTACCGGCAGAGCCGCAAGACCAACTGCAAGAGCCCGCCCGCGACTGAGACCGCGCAGACGAAGGTCGGCCAGAGCGAGCAGTATCTGTGCAGCTACTCGGGAACCCGCGTCCAGTACAGCGCGACCGAGGTTGTCAACGTGCCGTACCCCAAGTCCTACGTGCACACTCGCCGCCAGCCCTAGCGTCGGACGCCGCTAGCAGGCCCCCGGGTTCTGCTGGCAGAACGCTGAGCCCAGTCCGGCACCGCCGTTGGTGGCGGTGCCGCCTCCGGTGGTCGGGGTGCCGCCGCCGGAGGGCGTCGTTCCCGACGGGGCGGCCGTGGTTGTTCCGGCGCCGGGAGTCGTTCCGGTGGCCGCCGAGGTGCCCGTGCCGGCGCTGGTCGCCGTGCCGGTCCCCGACGCGGTGGTCGTCGAGGTGCTCGAGGAGCTGGAGCTCGAGGTGGAGCTCGAGACCGCGGCAGCCGCATTGGCCGCCGAGGTGGGCACCGTGAACGGCGGTGCGCCGGAGACGTCAGGCGTGGAGGAGCCGCCCCCGCCGCAGGCCGTCAGCCCCACGCTCAGCGCGAGCGCGGCCAGGGCCGCCGGGACGCGAGTCCGACGGCGAACGCGGGGGCGGGGCTGAGCCTCAGGCATGCCCACGACGCGTCAGGAGCCGAGCGGCTCCATGCGCCGACCGCAGTACGGGCAGTCGTTGAGATCCTTCTGGGCGAGCTGGTCACACCAGTTGCAGAAGCGCAGGTTGTCCACGGCCCAGGGAAGCTCGGAGGGGGTGGGGGCCAGCGGCAGCAGCATCGCCACGACCTCGAGCTCCTCGCCGGTCTCACGGTCGAGGTAGATCTGGTCGGGTTCGGCCTCGACGATGATCTCGCGGCCGGTTGAGGGCGTGCGCATGCGGTACTTCTGCCGGGTCCTCATGGCGGCCATGCTACCAGCGCCCCTGGCAGAAGGCCGGTGCCAGGGCGGGGCCTCGTGCACGGCGCAAGGAGGCCGCGGCCTGGGATAGAGTGCCGCCCGGAGAAGATGCTGTCCACGTCGTCAAGACTTCCCCGGAGCCTCGCCGTCGGAGCGCTCAGCGCGCTCGTGCTCGTGCTGCTCGCGGGCTGTGCGGTCAAGCATCCGACCGCCAACGTCGTCCAGGGCAAGGTGCTGTTCACGTCGAAATGCGGCTCCTGCCACACGCTGGCGCACGCCAACACGAGCGGCACGACCGGGCCCAACCTCGACGACATGTTCGCCCGCGATCGCATCGACGGGGTCAAGAGCACGTCAATCCAGGGGCTGGTCAGCTACTGGATCCAGTACCCCAACAACCAGGGCGTAATGCCGGCCGGGCTGTACAAGGGCCAGAAGGCCGAGGACGTCGCCTCCTACGTGGCCGCCGTGGCGGCCAAGCCGGGCAAGGACACGGGCCAGCTGGCGAGCGCCGGCGGGGTCACGGGCACAACGCCGGCGGCCGGCAAGCAGGTGTTCACCGGGGTCGGCGGATGTGGCAGCTGCCACGTGCTCGCCGACGCCGGCACCACTGGCGTGACCGGTCCCAACCTGGACAAGGACCTGAAGGCCAATTGCGCGAGCGCCCAGTCCAAGCAGGTGCGCGGCCCGACGCTGGCGAAGTGCATCCAGACGGCGATCGTCAAGCCCTACGCCTACATCCCGGCGGGTTACAAGGCGGGGGTGATGCCGGCCAACTTCGGCACGACGCTGAAGCCGAACGAGATCACGGCGCTCGTCAACTACCTGAGCAAAGCGGCGAAATAGATCAGGCGGCGGGGGTGGTGTCGCCGGCGCGCTCGCGCAGGCGCTGCGCCAGCTCGTCTCCGCGGCCTGCCGCCACCGCCCGGGCGGCGCGCCGGTCGTCGAGCGCGAGGCCGTGCTGGCCGGCGTAGTCCAGCAGCGCCTGGCGCTGCTCGTGCTCGCGGGCCACGCGCAGGAACAGCCAGCAGAACAGCCCGATCGTCAACAAGCTCTCCTCGACCATCATCAGCCCGCCGGCGGCCACCTGGTCGGCCATCGCGCTGATGTGCCAGTGGGCGTCGCCGGGTCGGTAGTACGGGTAGAACACGGTCCCGCCGAAGATCATGATGTTGGCCAGCACGGTGCCGATCAGGCGCATGGCGACGATGTAGATGAGGCGGGCGCTGTTGGAGAACCAGCGCGGCTGGGGGAGGGGCCCGAGCAGTCCCATCCACACCGCGACCCCGAAGGTCAGGAAGGTGGCGTGCTCCAACGCGTGCAGGGTGTCGTGGCGCAGGGCCTGCTGGTAGAGGTAGGGCGAGTGCCAGACGTAGAAGTTGGTCCCCCACAGGACGACGGCCACGACCGGGTGGCTGAGCACGCGCAGCCTGGAGATCACGGGGTTGTGCAGCAGCGGGGCGATGACCGGCCCGGTGAGGCCGAGCACGAGCAGCAGCGAGGCGATATCGCCGATCAGCAGGTGCTCGGCCATGTGGGCGACGAGCAGCTGGTCGGAGAGGTGGTCGACGGGCGAGCTGAAGGCGACCTCGAGCACGAGCAGGCCGGCCACGAAGCAGACCCGGCGCCAGGGCGCCACCGGCCGGCCGTGGGCGGCGAGCGTGCGCGCGCGCAGGTGATACGGCACCCAGCTCAGCGCGACCAGGATCGGCAGGCCGATCGTCTGGACGGGCGCGACGGCGAACAGCAGCGGCACAGCCCTCAATGGTGGCAGGTGGCCGGCGCGCTCACAGCGCCTCGATCACCAGGACCACGACCGCGATCACCGCGACCAGCGCCACGAACCACACGAGGAAGCCGAACGCGCCCGCCTCGGAGCTGAGCGGGTTGGGCGGAATCAGGGAGAACTTCGGACGACGGCCGTCAGGGGGCACGGCGGTGCGGCCGTTACAGGACGTAGACCGTCGTGTAGACGACGACCCACATGATGTCGACGAAATGCCAGTAGATCCCCGGCACCTCCATGCCCTGGTGGTGCTCAGGCGAGTAATGGCCGCGGAACGTTCGAAGCGTGACGATCAGCAGCGCGCACAGGCCGATGAAGACGTGGGCGCCGTGCAGCCCGGTGAGCGCGTAGAAGATCGTGCCCTGAGCGGAGTCGTGCGGCGCGAAGCCGATGTGGACGTACTCGTTGATCTGCACGCACAGGAAGGTCAGGCCGAGCAGGAAGGTCGACAGCATCCCCGCCCGCAGGCCGAAGCGGTTGCCGTTCTTGATCGAGACCAGCGCCCAGTGCAGAGTCAGCGACGAGGACAGCAGGATCAACGTGTTGATGCCGGCCACTGCCTCCGGGAGTTTGGTTCCGGCGGCCGGCCAGGGATCGTGGTTGACGACGCGGATGAAGAAGTAGGCGGTGAAGAACGCGCCGAAGATCATCACCTCGGAGATGATGAACAGGAGCATGCCGAGCGTCGGCGCCTCCACGCGTGACGAGCGGTGCGCGGGGGGCGGTCCGTGGTGTTCGGCGTGGGCGATCGAGGCGGCTTCCATGGCGCTCCTCCTGCGAAGGGCTAGGCGGTCGCCCGCGGTGAATCGGTCTGGACCACGTGCTCCACGTCCTTGCCGGTCGCGTTGCGTACGCGCTCGATCAGGTCGGCGCGCAGCCAGCCGGACTTGGTCTCGGCGAACGTCGAGATGACGATGTCGTCGACGCGGAACGCTTGGAGCACGTTCATGATCGCCGTATAGGGATCGGGGTCGCCGGTCATCCCGGACGCCGTCAGCCCGGCGTCGCGCAGCCGGCGCAGCACCAGGGCCAGGCGGGTCCGGGCCCGCCGCGTGGCGCTCCCGTCGCCGCCCTCCTGGGGCACGACGACCAGGAACAGGCGCTCGCGCTTGTCGGGCTCTTTGGCGGCCTTGGCCTTGAGCGCATCGAGGAGCTCCTCGCCGCTGGCCGTCCGGTTGGCGACCGCCAGCGTGATGTGCACGGCCAGCCCGTCGGAGTCCAGGTCGGCGATCACGTGCTCGACGGGGAGCCCCGACGCCTGGCGGATGCGGTCGACGAGGTCACGGCGCAGCCATCCCGAGCGCGACTCGGGCAGGGTCGAGATGATGATCTCGTCGGGCTCGTACTCGCGGACGGCGTCCATGGTGGCCGCGTACGGGTCGGGGTCGCCGACCTCACCGACCGCCTCCATGCCCTCGGAGCGCACGAAGCCGACGGCCAGGTCGACGCGGATCTGGGCGGCGTCGAAGACGGTGTCGTCGTAGACGACGTATCCGGCACGCGGCTGGGTCTGGGGCACGCAGAGGACGAAGCGGATGTCGTCATGCTCGCGGGCGCGCTCCTGCACGGCCTCGATCAGGGGCTGGCCACCGATCGTCTCGTTGGCGACGACGAGCACGGTCTTCATCGATGGTGCTCCTCTCCGGCCGAGCGTTCGGAGGGTCTGGCCCCGGCGGCGACGGGTGCCGGCGACGCGGGCGCGGCCTCGGACGGTGACTTGAAGATGCCGTGCACCGCGCCCGGCACCCCGTACTCATAGGGACCGCCGACGACCGTCGGGACGGCGTCGAAGTTGAAGATCGGCGGCGGCGAGGAGACCTGCCACTCGAGCGTGAGCGCGCGCCACGGGTTGGCCGCCGCCCGCGGGCCGCCGCGCCAGCTGGCCACCATGTTGTAGAGGAAGATCAGCGTGCTGGCGCCGAGAATGAACGCCGAGATCGAGATGAACAGGTTCCACGCCGCGAACCTCTGGGCGTACTCGGCGACTCGGCGGGGCATCCCCTGGATCCCGATCAGGTGCATCGGGCCGAACGTCAGGTTGAAGAAGATGAACGTCATCCAGAAGTGCCACTTGCCCAGGCGATCGTCGAACATCCGCCCGGTCATCTTCGGGAACCAGTAGTAGACGCCGGCGAAGATCGTGAACAGCGAGCCGCCGAACAGCACGTAGTGGATGTGGGCGACGATGAAGTAGGTCTGGCTGACGTGGATGTCGAACGGGATCATGGCCAGCATCATGCCGCTGATCCCGCCGAGCGTGAACATCGTCAAAAAGCCGAGCGCGAACAGCATCGGCGTGTCGAGGTGCAGCACCCCGCGCCACAGCGTCGCCAGCCACGAGAAGATCTTGATCCCGGTCGGGATCGCGATGATCGCCGTGGTGATCATCATCGGGATCCGGATCCACGACGCCATGCCGGAGACGAACATGTGGTGGGCCCACACGGTGAACCCCAGGACGACGATCGCCAGCAGCGAGAAGGCCATCATCCGGTAGCCGAAGATCGGCTTGCGGGCCTTGACGGCGAGGATCTCGGAGATGATCCCGAACCCGGGCAGCATCATGATGTAGACGGCCGGGTGTGAGTAGAACCAGAAGATGTGCTGGTACATGATCACGTTGCCGTCCTTGCCGGCCCCGACGAACGCGTCGAAGAAATGAAAGTGCAGCGCCGCGTCGAGCAGCACGAGGAACTGCGAGGCGGCGATGAACGGCGTGGCGATGACGACGAGCAGCGAGGTCGAGAAGTTCGCCCACACGAGCAGCGGCATCCGGAAGAAGCTCATGCCGGGCGCGCGCATCGTGATGATCGTCACGAGGAAGTTCAGCGCGGTGAAGATCGAGGAGAAACCGGCGAACTGCACGGCGATCGTGAAGAACAGCTGGCCCAGCGGCATCGTCGTCGACAGCGGCGCGTAGGCCGTCCAGCCGGCGGCGAACGAGCCGCCGGGAGCCAGGAAGCTCATCATCATCATGATCCCGGCGATCGGCAACAGCCAGTAGGAGAGGGCGTTCAGTCGCGGAAACGCCATGTCCGGCGCGCCGATCATCAGCGGCAGGACGAAGTTCGCCAGGCCGGCGAACACCGGGATCACGAACAGGAAGATCAGCAGCGACGCGTGGACCGAGAACACGCCGTTGTACTGCTCGGGCGTGAGGAACTGCATCCCCGGCTTGGCCAGCTGGGCGCGGATCAGCATCGCCAGCAGTCCGCCGACGAGCAGGAAGAAGAACGAGGTGACCGTGTACTGGACCCCGATCACCTTGTGGTCGGTGTTGACGCGGAAGTAGTCGCGCCAGGTGTGGGCACCGTGATCGGCGTGGCTCTCGGGGCGCGTCGCGCGCCCGGCCGCCCAGTACAGCCAGTAGTCACAGGTGCCGAGGCCGAGCAGGAAGCCGAGCGGAACCGAGAACAGGGCCACGAGCGTGATCGCGTGGCCGTCGATGACCGGATGCTGGTGCATCAGCCAGCGGACCAGCGCGGTCAGCCCGACCGCGAAGGCAAGGCCGACGATGTCGAACACGGCGGCCCGATACCAGCCGGGGGCGCGGAGCTTCGACCCCCGCGTCGGGGTGGTTGCGCGCGCTGCCGGCATGGTGCTTGGCGACGTGACGGCCATCAGCTCTCCTTCGTGCGCTCAGCCATGAGCTTGGCCTGCGGTCGAGTTTGACGAGCCCGGGCTGCCCGGCACGCCGGGCTGGGCATTGGTCGAGGACGGGTTTCCGACCGGCGGGGGACCGTTGGGCTTCTGGGCGCTCAGCCAGCTGTGAAAGCTGGTCGGCGACACGACGCGGACGTCCGCGCGCATCAGCCCGTGGCCGGCCCCGCACAGCTCGGTGCACTCGGCCGGATAGCTACCCAGCCGGGTGGGCGTGACCCGCAAGGTCGTGGTGATGCCCGGCACGGCATCGATCTTCTCAGAGAACTCGGGGATGAACATGCTGTGGATCACGTCCAGCGAGCGCAGCTTGAACACCACCGGCTGCCCCTTCGCCAGGTAGAGCACGGGCGAGACGATCTGCTTGCCGGTGGACTGCGGGTAGGAGAACTCAAAGCCGAACTGGCGCTCGGTGACGTTGACGACCATCGCACCCGGGCGGCTCTTCTCGTTGGAGTGCAGCACCGTGAAGGCGTACGCGCAGAGGCCGACGATCAGGACGGCCGGGAGCGCCGTCCACACGACCTCGAGCCGCGTGTTGCCGTGGATCGGCGGGCCGTCCTTCTCCTCCTCGCCGGGCTTCATGCGGAACTTCCACACCGAGTAGAGCACGACGGTCTCGACGAGCACGAAGATCGGCACCGACACGATCAGCAGCACGTCGTAGAGCGTGCGGACGTTGTGGGACTGGATCGATCCGTCGCTCGGGAACCACGGGATCAGCAGCGCCACCGGGATCCCGATCACGATCGCGACCACGCCGATGGCCGCCATCTGCGCCATCGGGTGCTTACGCACGCCGCACCTCGCTGCCTCTGCCGCTCATCGCCACGCGCGAATCCTATGCCTTCCGCGTGACGAACGATGCGCACCCGGCACCCGGCGGGTAACCTCGCGAATGATTGTTTCAAACGTTGCAAAGCTTCGACGGGAGGCAGCATGCTCGTTTCCGATGCGATGACCGAATTGGTCCTCACGGTCGGCCCCGGCCACACGTTGCGGCAGGCCGCGCAGGCGATGTGGCAGCGGCGGGTCGGGGCCGCGCTGGTCGTCGATCCCGAGGCCCCCGGGCCGGGGATGGTCACCGAGCGCGACGTCCTGCGGGCGATCGCGCTTGGCCATGATCCCGACGAACACCGCGTCGCCGATCATCTGACCGCCCAGCTGACATTCGCCGCCCCCGAGTGGTCGCTGGAGGAGGCGGCGGCGACGATGGTCCGTGGCGGCTTTCGCCATCTCGTGGTCGTCGACGGCCCTGACATCGCCGGCATCCTGTCGATGCGCGACATCGTGCGCGTGTGGTCCGGCGAGGGCGCGACCTGCGACGTGCCCTCGGGCCCGGGCTAGTGGTGCTCTTCCGGTAGGTCGTCGATGTCGCGGCGAGTATCGCTGATCCACCGGACCGTCGTGACGACGAACAGGATCAGACCGGCGATCGAGATGAACCACGAGAGCGTCGTCCCGATGACCATGGCGGTGATCGCGATCGCGCTCAGCAATGGCAGGAGCGACGGACCGGGGAGGTGGATCTCCTCGCCGACGGGCGGGACGTCGCGTTCCTCAATCATGCGTGGACGTAGATCGCGGCGGCCAGGAACGTGATCCCGAACATGAACAGGCAGATCGCGCCGGCGATCAGTCCGGAGCGGAGATTCTTGCGGGCGAGCTTCCTATCCATGGCGAGCGAATCCTAGATGGTCGAGTGCGTGAAGGAGGTCCGGCGCAGCTACAGCTTGACGTCGAGCACCATCGTGCCGAACAGCAGGGCGAGGTACAGCATCGAGAACAGGTACAGCCGCAGTGCTGCCCGGCGATCGGCGCGGCGGTACAGGAGCACGGCGCCGGCGATGAAGGCCAGGCCAAGCGTCATCGAGCCGACGAGGTAGATGCCGGCGAAGGCGCCGACGCAGAACGGCAACTGGGTGACCGCGTACAGCAGCAGCGAGTAGAGCAGGATCTGCCGCCGCGTCTCGCGCTCGCCCCGGACGACCGGCAGCATCGGAATGCCGACCTCGGCGTATTCGTCCTTCATCAGCAGGCTCAGCGCCCAGAAGTGGGGCGGCGTCCAGTAGAAGACGATCGCGAACAGATAGACGGCCGTCCACGACAGCGACCCGCGCGTCGCCGCCCAGGCCACGAGCGGCGGCATCGCCCCCGCCGCCCCGCCGATCACGATGTTGTGCGGGGTGCGGCGCTTGAGCCAGACCGTGTACACGCCCACGTAGCCGACGAATCCGCCGAAGGCCAGCGATGCCGCCAGGACGTTGATCGTCAGCGACATCAGTACGAACGAGAGCGCGGCCAGCGTGAAGCCGAACGTCAGGGCGGCGCGGGGACTGATCCGCCCGCCGGGGATCGGCCGGTTGGCCGTGCGCGCCATCCGGGCGTCGATGTCGCGGTCCCAGTAGTGATTGACCGCGCCGGCGCCGCCCGCCGACAGATAGCCGCCCAGGCAGGTCAGGGCCACCCGGGAGACCGACGGATCGCCGGCGACCTCCATCGTGGTCACCGTCGTCAGCATCAGCAGCGACTGGACCTTGGGCTTGGTCAGGTCCAGGTAGTCGGCCAGCAGTTGGCGGGGCCGCGAGCGCGGGGAGGCGGCGGCGGTCGGTGCCGTGACGCTGGACGTCGTCATCGGCGAACCCGGGCCGCCCACCCCGTCAAGCCGGCCGCGGGCGTCATCCGCCGCGCGCGAACTGCTCGGAGCCGCCGGTCTTCTGGGTCACGTCGGTCTGGCGCTCGACCTGGCGCCGGATGTCGCGCATCGGCTCCACCGAGCGAACCCGGGGGATCTCGTCGAAGTTGTTGGCCGGGGGCGGCGAGGAGGTGAGCCACTCCAGGGTGTTTCCCTTCCAGGGGTCGGGACCGGCGATCCGGCCCGTCTTCAGGCTCCGTGCCACGTTGCCGACCGTGATCAGGATCCCGAGCGCCAGGATAAAGGACCCGATCGTCGAGATCAGGTTGTAGGTCGACCAGCCCAGGCCCGGCTGGTAGGTGTAGATGCGGCGGGGCATCCCGGACAGACCGAGGGCGTGCTGGACGAAGAACGTCAGGTTGAAGCCGACGAACATCAGCCAGAACGAGACCTTGCCCAGCCGCTCGTTGAGCATCCGCCCGGTGATCTTCGGATACCAGTAGTAGAGGCCGCAGAAGACGGTGAACACCGCTCCGCCCATCAGCACGTAGTGGAAGTGGGCGACGACGAAGTAGGTGTCGTTGAGCTGCCAGTCGACGGGGAACACGGCCAAAAAGACGCCGGTGATGCCGCCGATGACGAAGATCGCGATGAAGCCGACGGCGAAGTACAGCGACGTCGTCATCACGATCGAGCCTCGCCACAGGGTCGCGATCCAGTTGAAGATCTTGACCCCCGTCGGGACCCCGATGAGGAACGAGCTGAGCATGAAGAAGCCCAGGACGACGACCGGGACCGGCGAGGCGAACATGTGATGGGCCCAGACCAGGGTCGCCAGAAACGCGATCACCGCGGTCGAGGCCGCGATCGCCTTGTAACCGAAGATCGGCTTGCGGCTGAACACCGGGATGACCTCGGAGATCACCCCGAAGCCCGGCAGGATCATGATGTAGACCTCGGGGTGCCCGAAGAACCAGAACAGGTGCTGCCAGAGGATCGGCGAGCCATGCGAGGTCGGGTCGAAGAAATGGGTGCCGAAGTGGCGGTCGGTGAGCAGCATCGTGACCGCCGCGGCGACCACCGGCAGCGCGATGATGAGCAGGATCGCGTACACCAGCAGCGTCCATACGAACAGCGGCAGCCGGTTCCAGCTCATCCCGGGTGCCCGCATGTTGACGACCGTCACGTAGAAGTTGATCGCGCCGACCAGTGAGGAGATGCCGGTGATGTGGATCAGGAAGATCCACGCGTCCTGGCCGCCGCTGGGGGAGTACAGCGACTCCGAGAGCGGCGGATAGCTCCACCAGCCGGCGCTCGGCGGATGGAAGAACAGCGTCATGTAGAAGACGACTCCGCCGAGGGCCAGCAGCCAGAACGAGAGCGCGTTCAGGCGCGGGAACGCCATGTCGCGGGCGCCGATCATCAACGGCAGGAAGTAGTTGCCGAACCCGGCCCAGACCGGCACGACGAACAAGAAGATCATCGTCGTCCCGTGCAGCGTGAGCAGCTGGTTGTAGTGCTCGGAGGTGATCAGCGTGTTGTTGGGCACGCTCAGCTGCAGGCGCATGAGGAGCGCCTCGACCCCGCCCAGCATGAAGAACACGAAGGTGAGGACCAGATACATGATCCCGATCTTCTTGTGGTCGGTGGTCAGGACCCAGTCGACCCAGCGCCGGCTCTGACGCGGGCTCTCGACCTCGTGGGCGATGACCTGCGGAACGGGCCGCAGGGTGGGTTCGGTGAGCGTCGCCATGGTCTAGCTGCCTAGGTTGTGTTGTTGGGTGAGGATCTGCCGCAGCTGATTGACCTGCGAGCTCGCGGCGGTGATGTTCTGCTGCTGGGTCTTGACCCAGGTGGCGTACTGCGCCGGGGTCACGACCTTGACGTAGGCGACCATCGCTGCGTGGTTGGTCCCGCACAGCTGCGCGCACTGGCCGTGGAAGGTCCCGGTGTGCAGCCCCTTGAACCACGTGTAGGTCGTGTAGCCGGGGACGGCGTCGACCTTGCCGCCGAGCGACGGTACCCACCAGGAGTGGATCACGTCGGTGGACTGGATCTTCAGCACCACGGTGGTGTGCTCGGGCACCTCCATCGTGGTGTAGGAGTACGGGAGCTTGGCGTTGAAGGCGTCGTTGAGGCAGTTGTCGCCGTACGTGTAGCGCCAGATGTATTGGCGGCCCTGGATGCAGACGGTCAGCTTCTTGCCGTTCGGCGGCGTCGGCTGGGTCACCGAGGCCGACAGCACGAGCCCGTTGGCATCGGAGTTCGGCGGGTTGATGATGCTCGGCAGCTTGATGAACGTGACGACGGTCAGGACCACGAGCAGCAGGGCGGCGGCCACCGTCCAGCCGATCTCCAGGCGCGTGTTGCCGTGGATCTGCGCGGCGACGCGGTTGCGCTTGGCGCGGAAGCGGTACAGCGAGTACACGAGCGCGCCCTCGACGATGACGAACACGAACGCCCCCATGTACAGCAGGATCTCCCACAGCGAGTTGATCTGGTTGGCGTTCGGCGACCCGCCGTGCTTCATCGTCAGGAAGTTCGCCAGCGCCTCGGGGGCGAGGAACAGGGACGCCAGCAGGAACACCCCAACCATGGAGATCCCCCGCCGAAGCGTCGTGCTCCGGAGACGGATTTTCGGCTGGCGGCGACGGCGGCGAGAGGTGGCGTCGTGGACGTCGGGCTGCAAGGCGGCCGGGATTCTATCCCTTGGGCTGGTTGGCCCGCTGCGCCGGCGGCCGCCCGCACGGCCGGGTTGGTACCGAGCATGGATTCTTATACTGGCGGCTTCTTGCACCGGTCGAGGGCCATCAGAGCGGGAGCCTGGGCCCTCGTCGCCGCGGGGGCCGCGGCCCCTGCGCTGCGGCGCCGGGTGTCGCTGCCGCCGTCCGGCGTGATGGCCGCCGCGGCGGCGGCCGTCCCGGCGGCGGCTGTCGTCCTGCCGCGGGGGCGCCGGCGCACCCTCGGCGTCATGGCGCTGAACATGTGGGCCTACCTGGCGGCCTACGAGCTGCCCCACGATGACCCGGTCGCGCTCGAGGCGCGCGTCCGGATCGATTACCCGATCGCCGTCGACCGCGTCCTCGGCCTCGGGGAGGCGCCCACGGTTCGCCTGCAGCGGGGCTTTGCCCGCTCGGGATATATCAACCGCTTCGAGCGGGTCCTCGTGTGGTGTCACTGGGTGTGGTTTGCGGTCCCCCATGCCAGCGTCGGCTACGTGCTCCTGCGGCGCCCGGACCGTTTTGCGGCGGCGGCGGCCCGGATGTATGCGGTATTCGACCTCGGCGCGATGTTCTACTGGGCGATACCCACGGCCCCACCGTGGTACGCAGCGCGTCACGAGCGGTTTGACCCCGCCGTCCGGCGCATGATGATCGAGTACGGCGAGCAGTTCTGGGGTGACCGCTGGCCTGACCTTTACGATGTCCTCGGAGGAAATCCGCTTGCTGCTATGCCGTCGCTGCACTTCGCCACGTCGTTGATGGGGGCTCACCTGCTGAGTGAGGTGGGTCCGGTGGCGGGCGCGGTCGGCTGGGCGTATGCGCTGGCGCTCGGGATCGCGCTCGTCTACCTGGGCGAGCACTACGCCGCCGACCTGCTCGGCGGGGCCGTGCTGGCCGAACTGGTGCGGGCCGGCGCCCCGCCTCTGACTCCGGCCGCACGGCGGATCGTCGGCGCCCTGGAGATCCTCTCGCGCCGGACGGCGGCCGGCTAGTCCGTGCCGATGCGAGGCCGGGCATCCAGCGAGCGAGCGCATGAGGGCGACACCTCGAACCAGCCGTCCGAGACGGGGGGCCGTCCGCCGCCCTCGCCCGGCGCGCCGACCGACGTCGATCTGACCGACGGCGAGATGAGCGCCGGAGCGGCCGGCCAATCCGTGGAGGAGATGCCGCGGGTGCGGCTGACCCGGGGCCGCATCCTCGCCTCGCTGCTGTTCGTCGCCTCAACGGTCGCGTTTTTGTATCTCGTGCTGCCCAAGCTCCTGGGCCTCCGCGACACCTGGAGTCGCATCCAGCACGGCGACTGGGTCTGGCTGGGGGTGGCGGCCCTGCTCGAGGTGTGCTCGTTCGGCGGCTACGTGGTCCTGTTCCGGGGCGTGTTCGTCCGCGGGCGCTCGCGGATCGGCTGGCGGGCGAGTTACGAGATCACGATGGCCGGGCTGGCTGCGACGCGGCTGTTCGCCTCGGCCGGCGCGGGCGGCGTGGCCCTGACGGCGTGGGCTCTGCGGCGATCCGGGATGGAACCACGGACGGTCGCCTGCCGGATGATCGCCTTCATGGCGCTGCTCTACGCGGTGTTCATGGGCGCGCTGGTGATTGACGGTCTCGGCCTGTACTTCCTGTCCCATGACGGCCCGTTCGCGATCACGGTCGTCCCGGCGATCTTCGGTGCAGCGGTGATCGGCCTCTTCCTGGCGGTGTCGCTGCTGCCGGCGGACGCCGATCGCCTGGTCGCGCACTGGTCGCACGGCGGGCGGCTGGGACGGCTGGCCGGACACGCCGCGGCGGCGCCGGCTGCGGCGGCCAGCGGAGTCCGCACGGCGATCTCGCTCGTCGGCGAGCGCAACCCCGCGCTGGCGGGCGCGATCGCGTGGTGGGGCTTTGACATCGGCGTGCTCTGGGCGGCGTTTCACGCCTTCGGCGGCAGCCCCGACATGAGCGTGGTCGTCATGGCCTATTTCGTCGGCCAGCTGGGCAACGTCCTGCCGCTACCCGGCGGGATCGGCGGGGTCGACGGGGCGATGATCGGGGCGTTCTCGGCGCTCGGGGTCTCCTCGTCGCTGGCCGTCGTGTCGGTGCTCGCGTACCGGGCGTTTGCGTTCTGGCTGCCGACGCTGCCGGGGGCCGTCGCCTATCTCCAGCTGCGTCGCACCGTGCACCGCTGGCAGGACACCACCGGGACGCCCACTAGCTATACTTTATGAAGTGACTGATCAGCGAATCGAGAACGTGACGATCGTCGGCAGCGGGCCGGCCGGCTATACCGCCGCCCTGTACACCGCCCGCGCCAACCTGGAGCCGCTCGTGGTCGAGGGGTTCGCCTGGGGCGGGCTACTGCAGCAGACGACCGACGTCGAGAACTTCCCCGGCTTTCCCGAGGGGATCATGGGCCCCGAGCTCATGCAGCACTTCCGTGATCAGGCCGAGCGCTTCGGGGCACGGCTGGAGACCGACGACGTGAGCTCGGTCGAGCTCTCGCCCGACGGCTCCGAGCCGCACAAGGTGTGGGTCGGCGACGAGCTCCATCTCAGCCGAAGCGTGGTGCTGGCGATGGGCGCTCAGCACCGCAAGCTGGGCGTTCCCGGCGAGGACGAGCTGTCCGGCCGCGGGGTGAGCTACTGCGCCACCTGCGATGCCGCGTTCTTCAAGCAGGCGCCGACGATCATCGTCGGCGGCGGCGACTCGGCGATGGAGGAGGCGATGTTCCTGGCCAAGTTCGCCGCCAAGGTCGATGTCGTCCACCGCCGCGACGATTTCCGCGCCTCCAAGATCATGCTCGAGCGGGCCCGCGCCGTGCCGAACATCGAGTTCGTCACGCCCTACGCCGTCGACGAGTTCGTCGGCAAGGACAAGACGCTGTCGATCGCCCGCCTGCGCAACACGTCGGATGACTCGACCCGCGACCTGGAGATCACCGGTGCCTTCATCGCCGTTGGCCACGATCCCCAGTCCCAGCTCATCCAGGGCCAGGTCGACACCGATGACGCCGGCTACGTGGTCACCCAGGGACGCTCCACGCTGACCAATGTCCCCGGCGTGTTTGCCGCCGGGGACCTGGTCGATCACACCTACCGGCAGGCGATCACTGCCGCCGGTTCGGGTTGTCAAGCGGCGCTGGACGCCGAGTGGTACCTCCGTGACACCGCGCCTTTTGACAGCGCCGCGCGCGTCGCGGCCGGCTGAACTGACTCAGCTGTTGTAGGGACAGCTCTGGGCCGGGCCGTAATTGCCCGATGCCGCGTGCTGACCCATCCACAGGCCGAAGTCCTGCGTCCAGGTCCCGCCGTCGTGGGCCGCGGGGGCGCCGCTGCTCACGCCGGTGCCGACCATGCGGTAGATCGGACTGAGGATGTTCTGGCAGTGGCCGGTGCTTGCCATCCAGCCGTGGACGACCGAGGCCGGGGTCTGGAATCCGGCGGCGATGTTCTCGCCGACGTTGGACCAGTTGAATCCGACCGCGGAGATCCGCGACGCGAAGTCGGCGCCGTGGGTGAAATCGCGGTGGGTGACCATCACGTTCGTCCAGCCCTGGGCGGAGCGGTCGAGCCGTCCGTTGTCGACCAGCCGGGGCAGACGGCGCTTGGCGCGCTCCTGGTTGACCAGGCAGACGACGGCGCCCCGCAGCTGAGAGCGCGTGGCGGCATGGATCGGGGTGTGGGCGTATCCGCATCCCAGCGAATGGGCGGCGGCAGCAGACGTGAATGCGACGAGGGTCACGGCGACGGTCGCCGCGATGGCGGCGAACCGGCGCATGGGACGTCCCCGCCGGGACGTCGAGATGAGCACGATGGGGCGGTATGTATGTCGGTCAACCATTGGCTCTCCCTGCTTCGGGTTGGGGGCCGGAACTTGTGAGAGGGGGCTGGGCGCCATCCCCCTTATGTCCATAAGCAGCGCCGAACAAACGTCCAACTTGGGTTCGCCACCCACCTCGCCAAGGGGTTTCTTGGCGCCGGCGCGACTAAAAATGCTCAAGCCGACCAAAACGTGCGCATTCCTCTGTGACAAGCGCACGAAGCCTGTCGTACACGGCGGACGCTGCCCGGTTTTCGATGACTCCGCCGCCGCGTGGGCGCTTGTGTCCGTGACCGGCGGGCGCCTCAGTCGTCGTAGCTGAAGAAGCCCTCGCCGGTCGGCCGGCCGAGCCGTCCCGACCAGGCCAGACGGCGCAGGATCGGCGCGGCTCGGTAGCGCTCCTCGCCGCGCTCCATCGCCAGCGCGTCAAGCGTCGTCAGGACGTGGTCGAGCCCGATCTCGTCGGCCCAGGCGAGGATCCCCCGCGGGTAGTTGAGCCCGTGCACCATGCCGGCGTCGATGTCATCGGCGCTGCCGAGACCGTCGCCGAGCGTGAACGCCGCCTCGTTGATGACCTGGCAGACGATCCGGCCGAGCACCAGTCCGGGTGCGTCGTCCACCCACGCGGTGTGCTTGCCGAGCGTCGCAAAGAAGCGCTCGGCGGCCCGCGCCGCCGAATCGGCGGAGTCAAGTCCCCGGGTCAGCTCCACGAGCGACGCCTCGGCCAGGGGCGGCAGGGCGTGAAAGCCGACCGCCGAGCCACCCGGATCGAGGGCCGCCAGTGACCCGCCGTGGCAGGAGATCGCCTGCGGCGCGCCCTGCAGCGGAGCATCGGGCTCCTCGCCGGCCGTCAGATCGAGGATCAGGTAGGGAGTGTCTCCGGTCGCGGCCGCCTGCAGCGCGTCGGCCACGTCCCACCCGGCGCCCGCGGCCGCTTCGCGCAGTTCAGCGGCCAGCACCGTGTCGCCGGCGATCACGACCGTGCCCTCGCCGCCGGCGGCGGGGAGCGGCTGCGGATCATCGGGACGGTGGCGGCCCCCGGCCGGATATTCGTAGTAGCCGCGCCCGGACTTGCGGCCGTGGCGGCCGGCGGCGACGGTCTTGACGGTCAGCGGGGAGGGGCGCCAGCGCGGCTCGCCGAAGCTCTGTTCGTAGAAGGAGCGCGAGATGTCCAAACCGACGTCGACGCCGACGAGATCCATCAGCTCGAACGGCCCCATGCGAAAGCCGCCGCCCATCCGGCAGATGCGATCGATCTCCTCGATCGTGGCCACCTGCTCGGTCGCCAGGCGCAGTGCCTCCAGCCCGAACGGCCGGTTGGAGCGGTTGACGATGAACCCGGGCCCGTCGACGGCGTCGATCACATGCTTGCCCATCGCCTCGCCGGCCGCCCGGGCGACGGCCAGGGCTCGCTCCGAGGACTCGATCCCCGCCACCACCTCGAGCAGCGCCATCAGCGGCGGCGGATTGAAGAAGTGCATGCCGACAACGCGCTCGGGATGGGTCGCCGCACTCGCCATCGCCGTCACCAGCAGGGAGGACGTGTTGCTGGCCAGCACGCAGTCCTCGGAGACGATCTCCGACAGCCGCTCGAGCAGTTCGCGCTTGAGCTCCAGGCGCTCCGGCGCGGCCTCGATCACGAGCTCGGCCTCGGCGAGGTCCTGCAGGTCGGGCGCCGCATGCAGCCGCTCGCGGGCGCCGTCGGCGGCCTGCCGGCTGATGCGCCCGCGCTGAACGCCCCGCTCGAGGTGGTGCTCGATGCCCCCGAGGCCGCGCGTGAGGGCCTCGGAATCGGGATCGTGCAGCAGCGTCCGGGCGCCCGCCAGGCAGGCCAGCTGGGCGATGCCGGCGCCCATCGTGCCGGCGCCGCAGACGCCGATGACCGTCGGCGGGCTGGCGGCCCTCACGACGGAACGAGCGCGTTGATGCCGGTCAACGCCCGCCCGATGATCAGCTTCTGGATCTGCGAGGTGCCCTCGTACAGCGTCGTGACGCGGACGTCGCGGAAGTACCGCTCAATCGGGTGATCGTCGACGTACCCCGAACCTCCGAGGACCTGGATGGCGGTGGTCGCGCAGGTGTTCGCGGCCTCCGTCGCGTACAGCTTGGCGATCGAGGTCTCGGTTGCGTTCGGCTGGCCGGTGTCCTTGAGACACGCGGCGCGATACACGAGCATGCGGGCGGCGTCGGTCTGCACCTTCATATCAGCCAGCATCGCCTGCACGAGCTGGAAGCTGGCGATCGGCCGGCCGAACTGCTGGCGCTCGGTGGCGTAGTCGACGGAGTAGTCCACGCACCCCTGGCAGATCCCCACGCAGCCGGCGGCGACGCTGTAGCGCCCGGACTCCAGCGACGTCATGGCGATCTTGAAGCCGTCGCCGATCTCGCCCAGCATCGCGTCCTCGGAGACGTGGCAGTCGTCGAGGCCGATCGCGGCGGTGTCGGAGCCGCGCAGGCCGAGCTTGCCGTGGATCTCCTGGGGCTGGTAGCCGTCGTTGCCCTCCGTCTCGACGAGGAAGCAGGCCAGGCCGCGGTGTTGGGTGGGTGGGGATGGGTTTTGATCGGTCTGGGCGAAGATCATCGCCAGTTTGGCGTGGTTGCCCATCGAGATCCACATCTTGGCGCCGTTGATCACCCAGCCGTCGTCGGTGCGCCGCGCGCGGGTCCTCTGGTTGGCCGCGTCTGAGCCGGTGTCAGGCTCGGTCAGCCCGAAGCAGCCCAGCCACTCGCCCGAACACAGCTTGGGCAGGTAGCGCTCCTTCTGCTCCTCGGTGCCCCAGCGGACGATCGCCGAGCAGACGAGTGAGGTCTGCACCGACACCACGGTGCGCATCGCCGAGTCGCCGCGGCCGATCTCCTCGACGATCAGCCCGTAGGTGAGGTAATCCAGGCCGGCGCCGCCGTACTCCTGGGGGACGATCGCGCCGAGATACCCCTGGTCGGCGATCTTCTGCACGAGGCCGAGGTCGAAGTGCGCGGAGCGATCGTTCTCGCGTGCCCGCGCGACGATCTCGTTGTCGGTGAAGGCGCGCGCCGTCTCCTTGACGAGGCGCTGCTCATCGGTCAGTTCGAAGTCCATGCGGGCAACGCTACACGAGCGTAGCTCCGCCTTGTCGACAGCCCGCGGACGCGAAGCCGGCCCCCGTCGCACGGGCGACGGGGGCCGGAGAACGCGTGCGTGTCCTTCAGTCGATCAGCTGGTCGGCAGGCTCGAGAGCGCCGGGTCGGTCACGGTGACCGACGCCGGGGTCGAAGCGCCACCGATGTCGACCGGACCGCCGAGGATGCGGGCCCGGAACTGCTTGGTGCCCGCGGCGCCGAACGTCCATCCGAAGGAGAACGTCGAGGCGGAGCTCACCGTGCGGACCTCCACGGTGTGCCACTGATTGTCGGCACCCAGCTTCTGCAGGTAGATCACGTGACCGGACTTGTCCGGGGTGACGGTGCCGCTGAAGTCAACGTGCTGGTCAACGGTGGCGCTGCTCGGACCCGTCATCGAGACGAGGTCCTGCACGCCCTGGAACAGGGCGGCCGAGTGGATCCGCGGGGTGAACGTCAGCTTGGCGACGTACCACTCGTTAGTGGACGGCTGGACCGTGAAGCTGTATCCGCCGTTGGCATCGGTGGTGGTCGTCTGCACGACCTTGTACGGGCCACCGTGCGGCATGTGCGCGTACAGGCTCACGCTCGCGTTGGGGTCCGGGGTGCTCGCGCCCGGCTGATCGACCACTCCCGAGATCGTCGCCTGGGTGTTGTACGGGATCAGCTGGTTACTGCTCTGGATCGAGAAGCCGGTCACCTGACGCTGCTGGACCTGAACGGTGACGCTGTCGGAAACGCCGCGCGTGTTGCGGGCATCCGGCGGCAGGATCACGCGCACTTCACGCGGGCCGGCCGTCCGCCACGCCTGGGTGATCGAGTAATTCGAATTGGCGCCGAGACGACCGGTCTTGACCGTCCGCCAGTTGTCTCCCTGATCGAGGCTGACCTGCAGCTTGATGATCTGTCCCGAATGATCGGGGGTCACGTGACCGGAGAACGTGATCGGTTGCCGGGTCTCGGCGGGCACCACCCCGCCCGCGGCCGGGTCCGGAGCGATGCTCACCAACGCCGCGACGTGCTCATGCACGACCTTGCTGTGCGTGTTGCCGGGTCCGACGACGAACCAGCTGCGATTGGAGTTGACGATCCCGTCGGCCCGCTGGAACTCATAGCGGCCGGCCGAGTCGGTCGTCCGGGTGCCGAGCGGCGTGAACTGCCCGTTCGGGTTGATCCGGTGCCACAGGCGGACCGTCTGGCCGCCGGCGCCCGGGCCGGTGAGCCGCCCGATGATGTCGACCTCGTCGCCGGCGTTGATGCTCGGCGGTACGGCGTGAATCGTCAGTCCGCGATTGCGGTGCGGCGCGGCGCTGGCGAGCGACGGTATGGCCGCGATCGCGAACGCCGCGAGGGCGGTCGCGAGCACGGTGAAGCGAAGACGCATGAAGCCTCCTAACCCTGCATTGGATATAGGCCTCCGCAGACTCCGGCCCGCCCGTGCGGATGGCGGTTGACACTCTTTTGAACACGGATCTGACGCGGGAAGTTGCGGTGCCCCTTTAGCTTGTTCTCAGCAAGCGGCGCGGTGTTTAGACTCGGGCCGCGGTGGACGCCTTTGCGATCGTCGTCTTCGGAGGCCTACTGGCGCTCGTCGTGTGGGTGTGGTTTTTGGGGACCCACGCCCCCGGAAACGGACACGAGCAACTCGGGCTCCGTGCGCCCCGCCAGATCGTCGAGGACCGGGAGGCGCTCGAGGCCGAGGACCTCGCGCAGATGCTCGCGGCTCACAACGCCCGGCGCCGCCGTCGTGGCGAGCGCGAGCTGACCGTCGAGGACCTGGAGATGCAGGTCGTGCAGGGCGTCAACGAACAGCAGCGGCGGCGCGAGGCCCTGCTCGCCGATCGCGAGCTTGACGAGCTGCTGGAAGCGACCAACGCCCGCCGCCGTGGCCGCGGGCTGCCCGAGCGCACGCGCGAGGAGGTCCAGCGCGAGTTCGGGCCGGACGCGGCCGGTTGACCGAAGGCTCGGCATGGCGCGCTGCCTGATCGTCGGCTGCGGATGCCGCGGTCAGGCGCTCGCGCGCGAGCTGCGCGGCGACGGACACGCTGTGCGCGGCACGACCCGGGTGCTCGATCGGAGGGCCGCGATCGAGGCCGCCGGAGCCGAACCCTATGTCGGTGACCCCGACCGCGTGGGCACGCTGTTTCCGGCGCTGGCGCACGTCGGCGTGGCCTGCGTGCTGCTCGGATCTGCCGTGGGGACCCACGAGCAGCTGGCGGCATTGCACTCGACGCGGCTCGACATGCTGCTGGAGAAGATGCTCGACACGACGGTGCGCGCGGTCGTCTACGAGGCCGCGGGCACGGTCGACCCTGAGCTGTTGGCGGTGGGTGCCGCGCGGGTCCGGTACTGGTGTGAGCGATCGCTGATTCCGTACGTGCTGCTGGAGTCCGACCCGGCCGACCATGAGGCGTGGACCGAAGCGGCGGCGGGCGCCGTCCGCCGCGCGCTGATGGCCGAAGGCCAAACGGCGTAGCTCAGAGCAGCGGGCCGACGCGATCGAAGAGATCGGCGAGGATCCGCGCGGTCGCCCCCCAGATCAGATCGTCGCCGACGACGTAGGTGTCGGTTCGGATCGGCAGGCCGCGGCGCAGCAGCCGGCGGCGCGCATAGCCGGCGCGCAGGTCCTCGAGTGACAGCTCGAGCACGGCCGCGACCTCTCGCGGGCTGAGCGTCCACGCCCGGCCGGGGTCGATCACGCCGACGAACGGGTAAACGGCGTAGCCGGTGGCGATCGTCGGCGTCGGCTGCAGGGCCCCCAGCACCTGCACCTCGCCGGCCGGCAGGCCGATCTCCTCCTCGGCCTCGCGCAGGGCGGTCTCCAGCAGGTCGGCGTCGGTGTCCTCGTAGCGCCCCCCGGGAAACGAGATCTCCCCCGGGTGGCGGCGCAGGTCCTCGCGGCGCTTGGTGAAGACGGCGTGCAGCCGGCCGCCGTCGGCGTACAGCGCCACCAGCACCCCGGCGTCCGTTCGTCCGCGGACGTCGAGCTCACCGGCCGCGCGGGGGTCGAGCAGCATCGCGCTGAGCCGGTCGGGCCAATCCGTGAGAGCTCGGGGCGACACGGGTCCGGGCGGGGCTCGGCGGCGCTCAGTCCAGCGGGTTGAACAGCAGCCCGGTGGGGACCTTGGGAAAGAAGTACGTCGACTTCGGCGGCATGCTCTCGCCGGCGGCCGCCACCTCGTGCACGCGCTCGATCGGGGTGGGGGCCATGAAGAAGGCCGCGTCGTAGGTGCCGGTCTCGATCAGCTGAAGCGCCTGGGCGAAGTCCCGCGCGTAGCCCAGGCCGTTGAGATGGTCGATGTCGTCCTCGGTCATGCCGAGGGCGCCCTTGAGCACGAGTGCCTCCAGCACCGCCGTGTCGAGCCGCCGGTAGGGCTCGTGGTGATCCGGGAGCGCGGCGTCGGCGATCCCCGGGTCGGCGAGCGTGAGCATGAACGGCCGCTTGAAATGGGCGTCGATGTACCCGATGCGGACGGTGTCGCCGGCCGGCGGGGCGAGCTGGTCGGTGCTCGTGAGCTCTTCGATCGTGAAGTCGCGCCGCAGTGCCTGCGCCAGCGCCTCGTGCTGGGGCGAGGTCAACTGGTTGACCAGCCGGTGGGTGGGGAACACCGTCAGACCGGGATCCTGCAGCCCCACGAGGCACATCATCACGTAGCGATGGGGGCCCTCGCCGCCGATCTCCTCGGCGTACACGCGAGCGGTTTCGTAGCGGTGATGCCCGTCGGCGATCAGCAGCTCGGTGCCCGCCAGCACCCGCTGGACGGTCTCGATCGCCTGCGGGTCGGTGGTCCGGCCCAGCCGGTTGACCGTCCCGTCGTCGTCGGTCGTCTGCGCCCACGGCGCCGCATCGGCCAGCGCGCTCCACGCCTCTCCGCCGGGGTCGGAGTACAGCGAGAAGATCGGCGAGAGGTTGGCGCGGGTCGCCCGCGTCAGTCGCAGCCGGTCCTCCTTGGGTCCCGGATGGGTCCGCTCGTGGGGGCGGATGCGGCCCGCGCCGTAGTCCTCCACGCGCACGCGCGCGAAGAAGCCCTCCCGGGTGCGGTGCTGCCCGTCGGGGCCGGTGTAGTCCTGGCTGAGCGTCCACAGCGCCGGTTCCTCGTCCTGGACGACGACCCCGTCCGCCTTCCAGCCGCGCAGCACGCTCGGCCGCCCGGTCGTAGCGATCCTCGCCGCCCTCGGGCAGGTCGATGCGCACGACGTTGTACGGCGAACGGCCCGCCAGCTCGGCCCGCTGCTCGGCGTCGATCACGTCATAGGGCGGTGCGACGACGTTCTGCAGGCCGTCGGTGACGGCGGGGTCATAGCGCAGCGCGCGCAGGGGCTGGATCTCGGCCATGGCGCCCGAGACTAGCCGTTGCGCCACCTCAGGACCGTCCGACTCACGTGCGAACATACGTTCTGGTTATGGCCTATCCCGAGTACCTCCGGTTGAGAGCTCGTGAGCTTCGGGTGCAACGGCGCATGACGCTCGACGAGATCGTGGAGCGGCTCGTGCTGCCGCGGACGACGATCTACGAATGGATCAAGGACATCCCGCTCGGGAAGCCCCGATCGACGGCCGGGCAGGCGAAGCGTGTGGCGGCGATGCAGGCTAAGTACCAGCGGCCGCGGGAGGAGGCGTATGCCCAGGGGGAGGCCGAGTTCGAGACGCTGTCCGCTGATCCCACGTTTCGGGACTTCGTCGTGCTCCACATCGCCGAGGGTTCCAAGCGCAAGCGAAACTGCGCTGCGATCTGCAATTCCGACGGCGCCGTGATGAGTGTGGCGCATCGCTGGCTCCAGCGGCTCCCCGCCAAGCGGCTGGACTACGCGGTGCAGTACCACACGGATCAGGATCTCGACGAGGTTCGCTCACACTGGAGTGAGACGCTGGGGATCGACCGTTCGGTGATCAAGGTGCTTCGCAAGTCCAACAGCAACCAGTTGAAGCAGCGAACCTGGCGCAGCGAGTTCGGCGTCCTCACCGTTCGGACGAATGACACGTATCTGCGCGCCCGTCTCCAGGCATGGATCGATCTCGTCAAGGGCGGCTGGTAGTTAGACTCGGGATGCGCCTCGGGGCGTGGCGAAGCTTGGTATCGCGCACCGTTTGGGTCGGTGAGATCCCCGGTTCAAATCCGGGCGCCCCGATTCTGCCCGACTCCGCCTCGTCACGCCGGTAATTGGTAGATTGCTGCTGATGGAAAGACGTTGGTGGGTTCCGCTGGTCGTGGTGGTCGGGCTGCTCGTCGCGCCAGCGGCGGCGGTCGCCACCACCTACGCGCCCGTCAACCGGCCCGGTCCGAAGCTGTCGGTGCCAACCGCCAAGCTGGCCGGCGCCTTGGCGTGCGACGGACCGCTGGCCGGCGCCGCGCATCCGCCCGTGCTGCTCGTGCCGGGCACCACGCTGAACCCGACGACCGACTTCTCCTATGGCTGGGAGCCGGCGCTGCGCCAGCTCGGGTATCCGTACTGCACGATCGATCTGCCCGGCAACGCGATGGCCGACATCCAGACCGCGGGCGAGTATGTCGTCTACGCGATCCGCACGATGCACGCCGCCTACGGCGGCCGGATCGACATCATCGGCCACTCCCAGGGCGGCATGGTGCCCCGCTGGGCGCTGCGCTTCTGGCCCGACACGCGGGCGATGGTCGACGACCTGATCGGGCTCTCGCCCAGCAACCACGGGACCCTGGACGCGATCCCGCTGTGCGAGGTCGGCTGTGCGGCCTCGATCTGGCAGCAGCGCTCCGACGCGAAGTTCATCGCCGCGCTGAACTCGCGCCAGGAGACGTTCGCCGGCGTCTCCTACACCGACGTGTACACCCTGACCGACGAGGTGGTGGTGCCGAACTTCGGCCCGGCCGCGTCGTCGTCGCTGCACACCGGGGGAGGGGCGATCACCAACGTGGCGATCCAGACGGTGTGCCCCACCGACCCGACGGAGCACATCGGCATCGGGATCTACGACGACACCGCCTACGCGCTGGCCGTGGACGCGATCACCCATCCCGGGCCCGCCGACCCCACTCGCGTCTCCCGCACCGTCTGCCTGGATCCGCTGATGCCGGGCATCGACCCGGTCGCCTTCCCGGCCAACTTCGCCAAGACGAACGCCGCGGTCGCCACGACGTTGGCCACCTATCCGCACGTGTCCGCCGAGCCTCGGCTGGACTGCTACGCCACCGTGACCTGCCCGCGGTCCTCCTCGCGGCGCCGCCGTGCCCGGGGTGGGTCGGGGAAACCGCGCAATAGCCGCGCGAAGATTCCCCTGAGCGTCTCCTTGCCATCGGCGTGTGAGCCGTCGCGCATCGTCAGCACGGCGATCGAGACACGGGCGCAGCCGCGGACGAGCAGCGCCACCTGGTGATCCTCGAGACCCGTCCCGTAGCCCCACCCGCCCTTGAAGTACAGCCGCCAGCCAGCGGGGGCCAGTTCGCCGACGCCCCAGCGCTGTGACGGGATCACGCTGCGCAGCAGCCGCATCGCGTAGGAGCGGTGGCGGTCGGCGACGAAGCCGTAGATGCCCAAAAAGAAGCGCGTCTGGTCCCGTGGGGTGATCTGCGTCTCGCCCCACACCGGGTTGGTGGCGAAGTGCGTGATGCCGACGCGCCGGGCCAGCGCGCTCAGGCTGCCCTGACCGACGCCGCGGGCGTTAGGCGGCCGCCGCGGTCATGTCCGGCCGCCACAAGTGGTCGATCGTCCGGTCCGTTCCGGGCACCAGGCAACGGCCGCCAGCGTGGGCGGCCGCCGCGCCGCCCGGGGCCGCGGTGATAGCGCCGATCGCCGCGAGGGCGAGCACCGCCTCCGGCACGGTTACCCTCACAGCTCAGGCCCCCGTAGCTCAGATGGATAGAGCGACGGCCTTCTAAGCCGTGGGTCGCAGGTTCGAGTCCTGCCGGGGGCACTCACGGCGGACGCTCGGCTTCGTCACGCGGCGGTGCGCCGCAGCATCTCGACGACAAGGAACGCGAGTTCCAGCGCCTGCTGCGGATTCAACCGGGGGTCGCACGCGGTGTCGTACCGGGAGCCGAGCTGGCTGTGGGAGATCATCTGCGCGCCACCGAGGCACTCGGTGACCTCCTCGCCGGTGTGCTCGACGTGAATGCCGCCTGGATGCGTACCGAGCCGGTGATGGACCTCGAAGAACCCTTCGACCTCGTCCATGATGCGGTCGAAGTGCCGGGTCTTGTGACCGCTGGGGGACTCCTCGGTGTTGCCGTGCATCGGGTCGCACTGCCACACCACGCGATGACCGGATCGGGTGACCGCGTCGACGATCGGCGGCAACCTGTCGCGAACCGCGTCGTTGCCCATCCGGGATACGAGCGTCACGCGGCCGTCGACACGCTGGGGATCGAGCCGATCCACCAGCTCGGCCGCCTCTTCGGGCGTGATGGCGGGGCCGATCTTGACGCCGATTGGGTTGGCGATGAGCGCTCCCATGGCCACGTGTGCGCCTTCGAGCTGACGCGTGCGGTCGCCGATCCAGAGCTGGTGCGCCGAGAGGAGGAACAGCCGATCGGCTTCAGGCCGCAGCAGCGAGCGCTCGTAGTCGAGCACGAGCATCTCATGACTCGCGAACAGCTCGACCGTGCGCAGCGAGCTGTCATCGACGCCGCATGCGGACATGAACCGCAGGCTGCGCTCAATCTCGGTGGCGACACGCTCGTAACGCTCCCCGGCGCTTGAGCGGCGGACAAAATCCATGTTCCACTCATGCAGCCGGTGCAGATCGGCCAGCCCAGCGCCGGTGACCGCGCGAGCCAGGTTCATCGCAGCCGCCGCGTTGGCGTAGGCGCGGACGAGCCGGCCCGCGTCCGGGCGCCGCGCCTCCTCGGTCGGCTCGAGCCCATGGACCATGTCGCCGCGATAGGACGGAAGGCCGGCGGCGTCGGTGTTCGAGCTCCGCGGCTTGGCGTACTGCCCGGCGATCCGTCCAACCTTGACGACGGGCATCGACGTCCCGTAGGTCAGGACGACCGCCATCTGCAGCAGCGTCCGGATCGTGCCGTGCAGATGCGCCTCGGTATTGGCCGCAAACGTCTCGGCACAATCGCCGCCCTGCAACAGAAACGCTTCGCCGCGAGCGACTCTGCCGAGCTGCACCTGTAAGCGGTCGACCTCCGAAGGGACCGCGATCGGCGGTACGGCCTCCAACACCCCCCGCACACGCGCCAGGTACTCGGCGTCGGGCCACGCCGGTTGCTGTGCCGCCGGCCGCGCCAGGGCGTCGGCAACCGCCGCCGCCATCGCGTTTGGCAGCGGCGATAGGACGGGACCGGCAACAACGGGCACGTCGATAGTCCAAGTCACGCGCCCAACGGTACGCCGTGTTCGCGACGACAGCGAATGACGCGTCGGGCGCTCCCGTCTCCCTTGGTGAGTTTCGTGGAATCGGCAGCCTTACGGCAGCATCTCGACGTACCCGTCCGTTCCGTGGACGCGGATCCGCTGGCCATCACGGATCAGCCGGGTGGCGTGTTCCACTCCCACGACGGCCGGCAGGCCGTACTCCCGGGCGATCACTGCGCCGTGGGTCATCATGCCCCCCACCTCCGTCACGAGGCCCGTGATCGCGACGAACAGGGGAGACCAGCTGGGGTCCGTGTAGGTCGTCACCAGGATGTCGCCGGCTTCGAGGTCGGCCTCGGTCATGTCGAGGATGACGCGGGCCCGTCCCTCGATGGTCCCACCAGAGACCGGTAGGCCGATCAGCGCGCTGGTTGGCACGTCGTCGCGGCTGTAGGCCCCGGCGATGACCTCGCCTTCCGACGTGAGCACGCGGGGCGGTGTGAGCGCTTGGTAGGACCTGAACGCGTGCCGACGCTGGGAGATCAGCTGGTCGTCCACCGCCTGCGTGCGCACGACGTCGGCGAGCTCGTGGAACGTGAGGTAGAAGATGTCCTCCCGCTCAGCGAGCACGTCGGCCCGGACGAGGCGCTCGGCCTCCTCGAGCAGGGCCTCCTTGTAGACAAAGCAGCGGCTGACCATGCCGTATTTCGGATACTCCCGGTAGCCGATGAACGTCCGGACGCGGTCGATCATCCGTTTGGCCTCTTCGGCCTTCGGCTTGCCGCCCGGCAGGGCCCGCAGGCGCTCGAGCAACTCCTGCTCCTTTTCCCAGGCCGCCTGCCGTCCTTGCTCGAAGCGCCGCTGGCCTGCGCCTGGCTCGAAGTTCCTGATGTTCCCGATGAGCAGCGGCAGGAGCGTGGAGGGACGTTCGCGCCAGCGAGGCCGCGTGATGTCGATCTCGCCGACACAACGCATGCCGTACTTGTCGAGGTAGGCCAGGATGCTGTCTCGCGCTTGCGCCCCGCCGGCGAGCTCGGGCAGCTGGTCGAGGAAGTCCTCGTTCTCGACGTGTTCCAGGAACGCCACGACCTCCGGATATGGGCGGATCACGTCGGCGACCTCCAGGAGCGCCAGTCCCATTTCCGACGTGACATTCCCGGGGGCAGATTGCGTCAGCGTGTCGGCCGCGTTCTTCTCGCCCAGCCACACCTCGAACAGCTCGTTGAGCCACCACGTCGCCTCAATTGCGGCCATGAATACCCGGTGGCTCTCCGGGTCGAACAGGAGCCGCTTCAGCTCCTGGATGTCGTCCAGGATGAAGTCGAGCAGCGCCGTTCCGGACTTCGTTCGGATCTCGCGCTTCACGGCGGCGATGGAGGCCTGGGTGCGCTCGATCAGCCCGGCGACGATGGCTGGATCGGTCTCGATCGGGGCGGGCGCGGCGCCGGGGGGCGGTCCGCCAGGGCCGTCGTCTGAGATCGACGCAATGAAGTCGCCGCGTTCGAGGACGACCCGCAGCGCGTCCTCCATCAGCGGATCGGATCTCCCAAGGGCCTCCAGAACGGCGGCACGGCTGGTCGGCGACGCCAGTCTCTCGGCGACGTCGACGAACAGCCTTCCACCTGCCTCGTACATACGTGGGAGGGCCTCGAGCTGGAAGAGGGACAGTCCGAGAGGCTTCATAGGGTCGGTCATCATCTGCTGATGACCGACGGAGACGTAGACGTGGTTCGCTCCGTCGCCGGCCGCGGGGATGGGGAACAGCGTGGTGATCGGCCGGCTCTGGACGATCTCGAAGCCATCGTCGGCCAGGCACCATTCGATGTCCTGGGGACGGCCGAAGTGCGCTTCAATGCGCCGGCCCAACTGGGCGAGGCGCACGACCTCCGTATCGGTCAGTGCGGGCTGGTGCTGGCGCTCGGCCTCGATCGTCTGCTCGTGTGTCCCGCTCGCCGGCGAGGCGTGGATGGCGAGCTGCTTGGTGGCGAGAGCCTTGGCGACGACTGTGCCGTCGCGCACCTTGTACACGTCGGGATTGACGAGGCCGGAGACCAGGGCCTCGCCGAGGCCGAAGCTGGCCTCTACAGAAGCGACCTTCCGATTGGACGTGACCGGGTCGGCCGTGAAGAGGATGCCGGCCGCGTGCGGGAAGACCATCCGCTGTACGACGACGGCCATCTGGACCTTGCGGTGGTCGAAGCCGTTGCGCAGGCGGTAGGTCACGGCTCGCTCGGTGAAGAGCGAGGCCCAGCTGCGGCGGACGTGTTGGAGGATCGCCGCCGGGCCCACGATGTTCAGGTAGGAGTCGTGCTGGCCCGCGAAGGATGCGGTCGGCAAGTCCTCCGTAGTCGCGCTCGATCGCACGGCGTACGCGGCTTGCTCACCGAGTCCGACGAGCGGGCCCGTAATCGCCAACGCCACATCGTCAGGGATCGCGATCCCCTCCACGGCCCGACGGATCTCCGCGCTGAGCGCTCGTATCGCCTCTCGGTCGTCCGGCTGGCACCGATCGAGCCGATCAAGCCGGTCGTCGATCGACGGCGTGTTCGCCAGGATCCGCCGGAAGGCGTGCGTCGTGACGCAAAAGCCAGGGGGCACGCGGATGCCCCGGATCCGCGAAAGCTCGCCGAGGCGTGCCCCCTTGCCGCCGACGACCGCGACCTGCGTCTGGTCAATCTCCTGGAAGTCCAACACGTAGCCACCCATCCGCTCACCTCCTCGGAGTGACGTGAGTCAGCTCCGCTCGTGTTCTGTGGTTTCAGCGTGCGGCGGGCGATTATGCGGCACGAATGAGGGCCTCATGAGAGCTCTCTGCCTGGTATAAATTAAAAGTGGAGGGGACGGGAGAGCAGGGCCGGGTTTCACGCCCGCAGGCCGTGCCCGGGGTCTGCTGCCGGGATGCGTGGCCGAGCCGCCCCCGCGGGTTTAGACTGCCCGCGTGACTGCCGCGGTAGCCAGTGAGGAGCTCACCCTCGCGCGACTGCGGGCCGGCGACGAGATGGCCTTTCGGGAGCTGGTCAAGCGCCACGACCGCGCGATGAAGCGTCTCGCCCTGACGTTCGTCCGATCCCCTTCGGTGGCCGACGAGGTGGTGCAGGAGACGTGGCTGGGGGTCATCCAGGGACTCGGGCGCTTCGAGGGCCGCTCGTCCCTGAAGACGTGGATCTTTCGCATCCTGGTCAACCGGGCACAGTCGCGGGGTGTCCGGGAGCAGCGGACGACCCCGTTCTCGTCGTTGGCAACTCCCGACGATGAGGATGGCCCGACCGTGGATCCGGACCGCTTCGTCCCGACTGGGCACGCTGCCGCCGGGTACTGGAGCGTCACCCCCAGCCGCTTCTTCGAGCTTCCCGAGGACCGGATACTCGCCGCGGAGACCTCGGCGCTCGTCGCAGCCGCGATCGAGCAGCTGCCGGACCGCCAACAGCAGGTGATCAGGTTACGAGACGTCGAAGGGTGGGAAGCTGACGAAGTGTGCGAGTGCCTCGGCCTCTCGGCCGCAAATCAGCGAGTCCTCCTGCACCGGGCGCGCGCGGCTGTGCGCGCCGGCCTTGAGGAATACTTCGCGGAGGTGGTCAGCGTATGAGTTATGAGGATCTGCCGTGCGTCGATTTCGTCGAGCTGGCCACCGAATACCTCGAGGGTGCCCTGTCGGTCGACCAGCGCCTCATCGTCGAACGCCACCTGGCCTTCTGCTCACCCTGCGTCGACTACCTCGAGCAGATGCGTGCCGTCATCCGGTCCACCGGGACCCTGCGCGAGGAGGACGTTCCCGAGCCTGTCGCGGACTCCCTGATGGAGGCGTTTCGCGCGATCTCGGGCGAGCGGCCCTGACGAGCATCCCCCCGGGTCTAGCCGGCCAGCTCGAGTTTTGCCTGCAGCCACCCCGCCTGATGCGCGCGCTCGGCCAGGAAGGCGGCGTCGTAGTCGGCGCCACGGTGCGCTCTGCTGGCCCGGGCTCCGGCCAGCATCGCCGTGAAGTAGCCGGCAGGCGCGGCGCCCGCCCAGCTCAACGTGTGCTCGACTTTGGTGACGAGGCCGGCGCCGGCGGGGTAGCTGCCGGCGATCGAGCGCGCGCGGTGCAGGCACATCTCCGCAAAGCGCCGGCGCGTGGTTTCGTCCCAGGCCTCGACCCGGCGCAGCAGGCGCGCCTGCGAGGCGACGAGGGCTGCCTCCTCACGGACGACGTTCCCGCCGAGCTCGATCTCCCAGATGTCCGTACCGAGCCAATGGGGCAGCTGTTCCGCGGTGGCGGCGTGGATCCCGTTGACGCACAGCGCGATCGGGCCGGACGCGTGCACCCACTCGCCGGGCTGCTCGGGGCTGGGCAATGGCCACTGCCAGCCGGTGAACTCCGATCTGCCGTCTCGTAGCACCTTGTAGGCCCGCATCGCGATCTCCATCTGCGCTGTCCCGCGCGTGTGCGGCGCAGGATTTTACCCCTGGCTGGCTTCGCGGGACGTGCGCAGATGGGTCGCGCGCGACGGCGGATGATCGGCTACGCGCCGTGGTGCCGCGCGCGGCACACGATCAGCGTCAGCCAGGTCGTGGAGCGGGCGGCCGGGCGCTCGGTGTCACTGACCGTGATCAGCAGGCGGGCTCGCCCGGCGCGACGTGCCCGACCACGGACGATCCCCGACCGGGTGAGACGCAGGCCCGGGGGGAGCGCCCCGCGCGCGATGCTCCAGCGATACGGTGTCCGCCCCTCCGCTGCCGCCAGACGCGCGTGATACGGCCGGTGGGCCACCGCGCGTGGCAGGTGACCGGTCAGGATCGACAGGGGCGGAGTGACGGCGACCGCGCCCGGGCCCGACAACCCCGTGGCGCCGCCGACGATGGTGGCGATCGGCGGGGCGTCGCCGGCCGCACCCGCGGCGTACACGTGGATGTCGTTGTCGTACTGGTTGGCCACGTACACCCGGCCCTGGGTGTCGACGTCGATGCCGGTGGGGAAGCTCAGCATCGTCGACGAGCCGCCGAGGGTTGCCTTCGGAAAACCGTTGCCGCTGGTTCCCGGCGCATAGACGGTCACGGTGTGCCCGTACTGGTTGGTGACCAGCAGATCCCCGGCAGCATCCTGCGTCAGCCCGCGGGGGGTGTTGAGCCCGGTGGCTGAGCCGGCGATCGTCCTCAACGGCTTGGCGTCGCCGTTGGCGCCGGGGGCGTACTGGGTGAGGCTGTTCGATCCGCTGTCGGCAACCCACAGACGCCCGGCGGCGTCGATCGCGAGGGCGTCGGGTCCGCTGATGCCGGTGTCGGGGCCCGTGATCGTGGCCACCGGCGTCGCGTTAGCGGTGGCGCCGGGCGCATAGACCGTGATCGTGTTGGCCGGCTGGTCGGCGACGTACAGGCGGCCGGGCGCGTCGAGGGTGGCCGCCGACGGCCCGTGCAGCCCCGTCGCCGAGCCGGTGAGGCTCGTGACCAACGGCGCCGCGGCTCCCGGCGCGTATGACGTCACCGAGTCGTTGCCGCTGTTGGCGACGTAGACGCGGCCGCTGGGCGCGATCGTGAGCCCGGCCGGAGCGTTGAGACCATAGCCCGTCCTGCCGAAGGTGGTGAGCGGTGCCAGGTTGCCCGAGCCGCCGATTGCGTAGCTCGTCACCGTCCCGTTTCCCCCGTTGGCGATGTAGACGGCGGGCACGACCGCGGGGTCGATCGCGATCGAGATCGTCGCCGTCGCGGTCTGCGCCGTGGGCAGCGATTGGTCGGTGAGGCGCACGGTGAACGAGGTCGTGCCGGCCGTGCTTGGGGTGCCGGTGATCGCCCCGGTCGTTGCGTTCAGTTTCAGGCCGGCAGGCAGCGATCCCGAGGTGATCGCCCAGCTATACGGTCCGTGGCCACCGTCACCCGTCAGCGTCTGCGAGAAGGCCGCGCCCGCCAGTCCGTGCAGCTGCGACGGCGAGGTCAGCGTCGGCGGTGAGACCACGAGCAGCCCCGTCGGGTATGAGACGGCGCCACTGGCAACCGGCGTCGCGGATGGCTTCACGTCGCCGTCGGCCGGGAGACCGTACTGCGTCACCGAGCCGGCGCCGAATATGTTGCTGACCAGTAGTTGCTCGGCCGCGCCGGGGAGGAATGCCAGACCGGAAGGACCGCTGAGTCCGGTATCGGGCCCGTGAAGGGTCGCGATCGGCGCGGCGTTTCCGGTGGCGCCGGCGGCGAACTCCTCGACCGTGTACTCGAACGAACTGGGGGGACCAGGCCGCGTCTCGTTGACGAACAGGTGCCCCGCCGCATCGAAGGCGATCACCGAAGACGAGCTCACCTGCGGGCCGGAGATCGCTGCGATCGGCGCGACGTTGCCGTTCGCTCCGGCCGCGTACTCCGAGATGCCCGCCGCGTTGTCGACCCAGAGGTGACCGGCGGGGTCAAGGGCGATCCCGGTCGGCTGTTGGACGCCGGTGGCCGGCCCGGTCAAGGTCGCGATCGGAGCGACATTGCCGTTGGCGCCGGGCGCGTACTCGGTGATCGAGTTGCGGTAGTGGTTGCTCGCGTACACGTGACCCGCGGCGTCGACGGCGATGCCGAACACGCCGCCTCCCAGGCCGGTCGCGGCACCGGCGATGCTCCGCAGCGGCGCAACATTGCCGGTGGCGGTCGGCGGGTACACGGTGATGCTGCCCGAGCTGTTGGCGACGTACAGGTTGCCGCTGCGGTCCGCGGCGATCTGCTCGGGGGAGGCCAGGCCGGTCAGCGATCCGGTGATACGTCGCTGCGGCGCGGCTGCGCCGCCAAGTGCGAAGGTGGAGATGGCTCCGCTCCCGGCGCCGTTCTCGGCGACGACGATCGAGGTCTGAGCGTGAGCGGCGGCGGCTCCCAGCCCGGCGGCCAGCGAGGAGATGAGCATGGCGGCGAGGCCGGTGAGCGAGCGGTGAGTGGGGTGGTGGAGGTTGAACATGGCCGCCTAGTCCGTCAGGGCCGCCGAGCGTTACAGCGAGGTGAGTCCGTGTAACGGCAGAGGCAGTAACGAGACGGAAGCGCGTGAGCGGGCCATCACCCGCCGCGACTCCCGACAGAGAGGCACGCCGATGAGCGCCACCACCACCGACCACGACATCGCGAGCCTGATGGGCGAGCTCGCCACCCCGGGCGGACAGTCCGACCCCTATCCCATCTATGCGCGGATGCACGAGCTCGGCGAGGCGGTGGCCGCGCCGGACGGGACTGTGATCGTCACCGGATATCGCGCCTGCTCGGCGGTCATTCGTGACAACCGGCTGCGCAAGTCGCCGGGCGCGGTGCTGACCGCCGCGGGCTATCCCGACTGGCAGCGGCGACCCTCGCTGCGGATGCTGTTCGGCAGCATGCTGATGCTCAATCCGCCACAGCACACCCGTCTGCGGCGTCTGGTGTCGCGCTCCTTCACCGCCCATCGCGTGGCGGAAATGCGGGACGCGGTCACGCGGATCGCCGATGAACTGTGCGAGCCGCTCCACGGCACGATCGAGTTCGTCGATGCCGTAGCGTTCCCGTTTCCGGTGACGGTCATCGGGGAGCTGCTGGGAATTCCGGCGGCTGACCGCGCGATGTTCCAGCCGCTGGTCAGAGAGTGGACGTCGGTGCTGGAGATCCTCAACCCCCTGGCCGTCGACAACGCCGACGCCGCCGCGATCGCGATCCAGGGCTATCTGGGAGAGCTGGTCAGAGAACGGCGGGCGTGCCCTGGCGAGGACCTGATCTCCGCGCTGGTCGCCGACGAGGATGACGAGCATCAGCTCACCGAGGAGGAGCTCGTGACGATGGCAGCGCTGATTCTGGCCGCCGGTTTTGAGACGACCACGGGGCTGTTGGCCAACGGCTTCTGCACCCTGCTTGCAACACCCCACCAAGCGGACCGGTTGCGGCGGGAGCCGGCACTGGCCAAGCCGGCCGCCGAGGAGCTCCTGCGCTACGACACGCCCGTCCAGATGCTCTACGGGCGCACCGCGGCCCAGGACATGGTGGTCGGCGATCTGCCGGTCAACGCCGGTCAGCGTCTCATCAACCTGCTCGGCGCCGCCAACCGCGATCCGCGCGCAGTTCTCCGAGCCCGACGAGCTGCGCCTCGATCGCGACGAGGGCCCCGTGCTGTCGTTCGGCGGTGGTATTCACCACTGTCTCGGCGCGGCCCTCGCCCGCCTCGAGGCCCAGGTGATGCTGCCCGGCTCCTCGAGCGCTACCCGAACGCCTGCCTGGCCGGTGAGCCCGTCCGACGGAGCGGCCTGATGATCCGCGGCTACACCTCCCTGCCGATCGCGCTGGAGGGGTGATCCCGGTGACCACGGCGATGCGAGCATCATCCACGACCCCAACGTCACCCCCCGGTCAACCCGGGCAGCGGCCGGCCGGCTACCGGTCCCAGCGCGAGAAATCAGGGATCGACAAGGCCATCCAGGCCGGTGCCAGGTCCCGTCTCGGCGGCTGGCTGTTCATCAACGTCTTCCCGGTGATCGACCGCTGGGTGATCCCACGCTCGCGCGGACGGTTGAAGGTCGCGATGGGCCAGCCGATCCTGCTGCTGCACACCCGGGGCGCCCGATCCGGAGAGCCGCGGACGACACCGCTTCTCTACACCCCCCACGGCGATGCCTTCGTGATCGTCGCCTCCAAGGCCGGCGCCGAGCACAACCCCGCCTGGTATCACAACCTCCTCACGCACCCCGACGATGTCGCCGTCGAGATCGGTGCGACCCGCATTCCGGTCTCCCCCCGCGTCGCCGAGGGGCCCGAACGCGATGCCCTCTGGCAACTCGTCAACGACAACTACAACGGCTACGACACCTACCAGGTGCGCGCCGGACGCCGCCTGATTCCGATCGTCGTCCTCAAGCAATCGGCTATCTGCTCTTGAAAGCCGCGAAAGCCCGCTCGATGCAACACGCGCGCATGGGCGCAACGGACGTGGCACGATACGTTTCCGAGAGACCGGGTCTGAGCGTGTATGCGCGCTCAGCCGGCACCGTCTATCGGACCTACGTCACCACCGCCCGCGGCCCCGAGATCGCAATGGCCTTCTACCCCCAGCTCGACCGGACGCCGAAGGGTCGCGAGGAGCGCGCCACCGAGCCGTGGCGGCTTCGCCGCCACGACGAGTACGAGCACAGCCCTCGCCCGGGAGCGCGGGCGTGACGCCGCTTCAGGCCGCGCGCAAGCACCCGGAAGTCGTCACGGTGCTCCTAGCCACCGCCGGGCTGGCCTGGTGGTGGACCGCCGAGCGGATGGCGGGAATGGACGCAGGGCCCGGCACCGACCTGGGGACGCTTGGCTGGTTCACCGGCTCATGGGTGGTGATGATGGCGGCGATGATGCTGCCCTCGTTCGCTCCCACCCTCACCGCCTACGGGACCGTCACACGCGGACGTGAACCCAGCCGATGGCTGCTGTTCGCCTGTGGCTATCTGCTCGTGTGGGCCGCGGTGGGGGTCCTCGCCTACGGGGTCTTCGAGCTCGGCAAGAGCCTGCTCGGCGACGACCTGGCCTGGCACCGCGACGGACGGTGGCTGTCCGGCGGGGTGATCGCCGCCGCGGCGGCGTACGAGTTCATCCCGCTCAAGCGCGGCTGCCTCAAGCGGTGCCGGGGGCAGCTCGAGGGCCTGCGCGGTGTCGCGCGCCCGGGCTGGTCAGCCGCGCTGGCGATGGGCGCACGAAGCGGCAGCTGGTGCCTTGGCTGTTCATGGGCGCTGATGGCCGCACTGTTCGCGCTTGGGGCGATGAGCCTGACCTGGATGGCGCTGATCGCCGCCCTCGTCGCGCTCGAGAAGACCTGTCCCTGGCCCGTCGCCGCGCGGCTGACGACGGCCATCGTCCTGGCCGCGGTCGCGATCGGAATCCTCGCCGCTCCGCACCACGTTCCCGGGCTTGTCGTCCCGGGTTCTGCGGGAATGCACGCGATGAAGGCGATGGGCTAGCCGGGATCCGATCGCCCCCGTCAGGGCTGCGCGAGGGTCAGCGAGGCCGCGATCCCGACCATCTGCTGGTTGGAGATGTTGGTGGTCGGCGTGTTGGAGATCCAGTAGACGGCATGGGGGTGGGCCAGGCGACGGTCGTCAGGCTGCCTTTGGTTTGAGGCGCTGGCGGCCGATGAGTTCTGCGCGACCGGGCGGTCTGTGGGAAGACAGGCAGGCGTCTCGATTCCAACCGAAAGGGAGAACGTGGTCTCAGCTCACTCCGATAGTCGCTCACGCTGGTTTGCCCTGATCGTGCTGTGCCTGGGCTCGCTGATGATCGTTCTCGACAGCACGATCGTGAACGTGGCGCTGCCCTCGATCAAGCGCGATCTCGGGTTCACGCAGACCTCGTTGGCGTGGGTCGTCAACGGCTACCTGCTGACGTTCGGCGGCTTTCTGCTGCTGGGCGGCCGCCTCGGAGACCTGCTCGGCCATCGGCGCCTGTTCCTCGCCGGAATCGCGCTGTTCACCCTCGCGTCGCTGGCCTGCGGTTCGGCGACCAGCCAGGGCACGCTGATCGCGGCTCGGGTCGTCCAGGGGTTCGGCGGTGCCGTGGTGTCCGCGGTCGCGCTGTCGCTGATGGTGGCCCTGTTCGTCGAGCCAGCCGAGCGGGCCAAGGCGATGGGCGTGTTCGGCTTTGTCGCCTCCGGCGGCGGCAGCCTCGGCGTCCTGCTCGGCGGAGTCCTGACCGACGTGCTCAACTGGCACTGGATCTTCCTCGTCAACGTCCCGATCGGAATCGGTGTGGCGATCCTGGCGATGCGGGTGCTGCCGGCCGGAACGCCGCGCCGCCGATGGTCCGCGCCTTGACGTCGCCGGGGCGATCACCGTGACCGCGGCGTTGATGCTCGCCGTCTACGCGATCGTCAACGGAAACCAGGCGGGCTGGACCTCCGCCCAGACGCTCGGCCTGCTGGCGGGGGCGGCGGTCCTGCTGGGTGGATTCGTCGCCTGGGAGTCGCGCGTCCGCTCGCCGCTGGTGCCGCTCGGGCTGTTTCGGCGGCGCAACCTCGCGACCGCCAACGGGGTCGGCGTTCTCTGGGCGGGAGCGATGTTCGCCTGGTTCTTCCTCTCCGCCCTGTACCTGCAGCTGATCCTCGGCTACAGCCCCCTGCAGGTCGGCCTCGCCTTCCTGCCGGCGAACCTGATCATGGGGGCGTTCTCGCTCGGCCTGTCGGCGAAGCTCGTGATGCGCTTCGGGATCAAGATCCCATTGTCCGCGGGACTCGTGCTCGCGGCGGTCGGCCTGGGACTGTTCGCCCGCGCGCCGGTCGGCGGGCACTTCGCCGTCGACGTGCTTCCCAGCATGATCCTGCTCGGATTCGGCGCCGGGATCGCGTTCAACCCGGTGCTGCTCGCGGCGATGGGCGACGTCGAGCCGAGCGAATCCGGCCTGGCGTCGGGCATCGTCAACACCTCCTTCATGATGGGCGGCGCGCTCGGACTCGCCGTTCTCGCGAGCGTCGCGGCGTCCCGGACCAGCCACCTTCTCGCCTCCGGGCACAGTCGGATCCCGGCGCTCAACGCCGGCTACCACACCGCCTTTCTCATCGGCGCCGGGTTCGCGGTTCTCGCGGCGACTCTGGGCGCCCTGCTCCTGCGATCGAATGCGGCCAGCCCGGCGGCCGATCATGCGTCGGCCGTCGACAGCGACAACCACCGCCTGGCGGACGCGACCGTGTAGGGCCTGCGCGCCTTCGCCGTCGCTCGCGCCGGGAGTAGCTCTAGCCTGTCAGGCGTGGCGGGCATCGGCGTGCTGCGCGAGGGGCCGCTGCACGCGGCGGTCAAGGCGCTGTTGGCCGCGCCGGGCGACCGGCTGGAGGTGCCGGTCGGGCGGTTCGTGATCGATGTCGTGCGCGCCGACGGAGAGCTCGTGGAGGTGCAGACCGGCGGCTTCGGTCCGTTGGGCGCCAAGCTCGACGCGTTGCTTGACCGCCATCGCTTCCGGATCGTGCATCCGGTCGCCGCCGAGCGGCGGATCGTGCGCGTGGACGAGCACGGGGAGGTGGTGTCGATCCGCCGGTCCGCGAAGCGTGGCTCGGTCGTCGACGTATTCGACAAGCTGACCGCCTTCCCGTCGTTGCTGACACATCCGAACCTCACGATCGAGGTCCTGCTGCTGGGCGAGGACCACGTACGCGCCGCTCGACCGTTCACCGCGCGTCGGCGGACACACGATCCGGGCGAGCGCCGCCTGCGCGACGTGCTCGGCCGCATCGAGCTGCACGGTGGCGACGACGTCGTGGGCGCACTTCCGCCGCTTCCGGGGGAGCCGTTCAGTACCCGCGAGCTGGCGTCGGTCCTGGGATGCACGATGCGGCTCGCCCAGCGCACGGCCTACTGCCTGAGGGCCATCAACATCATCGAACCTGCCGGCAAGCGCGGCCGCACGCCGCTGCATCGCCGGACCGTCGACCCCGTGGCTCAGTGCGCGGAGGCCGGCCGTTAGCCTCCACGGGCATGGCCACCCGCCTCGCGGACGTCGTCGACGCCTCGCGCGAGGTGAGCGCCACAAGGGCGCGGTCGGCCAAGGTCCAGATCCTGGCCGAGCTGCTGAGAAGCGTGGATCCCGATGAGGTGGCGATTTGCGTCGGTTTCCTCTCCGGCGCGCCCCGGCAGGGACGGATCGGGGTCGGCTACGCGACCGTGTACGGGGTCGATGTTGCGGGCGCCGGCGAGCCGTCGCTCACTGTCTCTGACCTGGATCGGGCGATTGACGAGATCGCGGTCGACACCGGGCCCGGGTCGGCGGCGCGCCGCCGGCGGCTGCTCGCCGAGCTGCTCGGCCGTGCCACCGAGCCGGAGGCCGAGTTCGTCCGGCGGCTGCTGACGGGGGAGCTGCGCCAGGGCGCCCTGGCCGGGGTGATGGCCGACGCGGTGGCCAGGGCGGCCGGGGTGCGCCCCGCGGTGGCGCGGCGCGCGCTGATGCTGTCAGGCGATCTCACGCGGATGGCGGAGATCGCCATCACGGGCGGCGAAGCGGGCTTGGATGCGGTCGGGCTCGAGCTGTTTCGCCCGGTCCTGCCGATGCTCGCCTCGCCGGGGACGAGCGTCGCCGAAGCGGTGGCGGCGTTCGCCTGTGCCTCAGTGGAGTTCAAGCTCGATGGCCTCCGGGTCCAGATTCACCGCCGGGACGATGAGGTCCGGATCTACTCGCGCAACCTCAACGACATCACCCATCGCCTGCCGGGGATCGTCGCCGCCGTGCGGGAACTGCCGGTCGGCGAGGTCATCCTCGACGGGGAGGCGCTGTGGATGGGGGAGGGAGGGCCGGCGAGCTTTCAGGACACGATGTCGCAGATCGACACCGATGCACCTTCTGAAGGGATCGTCACCTTCCTCTTCGATCTGCTGCACGTCGACGGGCGCGATCTGCTCGACACGTCGCTGCGCGAGCGCAGCGCCGAGCTGCGGAGGATCGCTCCCCAGCTCACCGTGCCAAGCCTCCTCACCGACGACATCGCCGCCGCCGAGCGTGTCCTCGCCGAGTCGCTCGCGGCCGGGCACGAGGGCGTGGTCGTCAAGGACGCGGCCTCGACGTATGCCGCCGGCCGCCGCGGCGCCGCGTGGCGCAAGGTCAAGCCGGTGCAGACCTTTGACCTGGTCGTGCTCGGCGCCGAATGGGGACACGGACGCCGCCGGGGCTGGCTGTCCAACCTGCACCTCGGGGCTCGCGAGCCGGCCACCGGAGAGTTCGTCATGGTCGGCAAGACGTTCAAGGGGTTGACCGACGAGCTCCTGCGCTGGCAGACCGCGGCGCTGCTCGAACGTGAGGCCGAGCGCCGCGGCATCGCCGTCCTGGTTGCCCCCGAACTCGTGGTCGAGGTCGCCATCGACGGCGTCCAGTCCTCGACGCGGTACCCCGGCGGGGTGGCGCTGCGCTTCGCCCGCGTCAAACGCTACCGGCCCGACAAGGAGGCCGGGGACGCAGACACGATCGACGCTTTGCGCGCGCTACGCGACGGCCGTGTCGTTGACGAACGCTGACGCATAGCGACGCATCAGTTCGGCCGGATCCGCCGCGACGAAGTTGATCGCCAGCTCCTGGACGCCGGCGGCTTCGTAGCGAACCAGGCGCTCGCGGACGGTGTCGACCGTGCCGATGAGTCCGTAGTCGCGAACGTCGCCCGGGAACAGGCCATCGGCTCCTTCGGGAAGCATCGCGCGGGCCTCCTCATCGGTGTCGGCGAGCGCGCACAGCGACACGGAGGTACGCCGGATGGTGTCGTAATCGCGGCCCGCGGCCTCGCAGTGCTCCCGGAGGATCGCGAACTTGCGCTCCAGCCCCTCGGGCGACTCGATGATGTTGCACAGATCGCCGTGCTGCGCCACCAGCTTGAGCGTGACCTTCTCGCCGCCGCCCGCGATCAGCATCGGAATGTGGGGTTGCTGGACGCCCTTGGGCTCGTTCGCCGCCCCCCGGACCCGGTAGTGGCGGCCCTCGAATGTCGTCTCGTCCTCGGTCCAGAGCGACAGGATGATCTGGACCGCCTCACGCAGCCGGCGCAGCCTCGTGGGCACGTCCTCGAATTCGTAGCCGAAGGCGGCATAGTCGGGCTCGTACCAGCCCGCCCCGATGCCGAACGTCAGGCGCCCGTTGCCGATGACGTCGGCCGTGGAGGCCATCTTCGCCAGCAGCGCCGGGTTCCGGTAGCCATTGCCCGTCACCAGCTGACCGACTCGAAGCCGGCTCGTCGCACGCAACAGCGCCGCCGTCAGCGTCCAGCACTCGAACAGGTTGGCCTGGGAGGGCGGAGCGGTCTGGACGTGATCGAGGATCCACGCCGTCTCGAATCCCTCCGCGTCGGCGACCGTCACCAAGGACTCCAGGAACCCGTAGGCGGCGACGGGATCGCGCGCCCCGAGCTCCCCGCCGAAGCCCGTCGGAAGGAAGATGCTGTGGTCGATCGCCATCAGCGCGTCTCGGTGTCGGTGAGGTAATCGAGCACGACGACGCCGGAGTCACGCGTCCGTGCGCTGATCAGCCGAAACGCGCTCGTGTCCTGTTGGAGTGGGTCGGCTTCACCGCCGACCACGACCGGGTGAAGGTTGAACCGCACCCGGTCGATCAGCCCGTTGGCGAGCAGCGTGCGGCTCAGCTGTCCGTGGCCGTAGATCACCAGGCCGCGGCCGTGCTGTTCCTTGAGCGCGCTGACCTCCGAGACCGGATCGCCGCCGACGATCAGCGAGTTACTCCACTCGGCCTCGGCCAGCGTTGCGGACACCACGTACTTCGGGATAGCTTTGAGGCGGTCGGCGAATGCTCCTGATTGGGCCGCCCACGCCGCGCCCAGCGTCTCAAAGGTCGCCCGCCCGAAGAGGATGGCGTCGTGGTTGTCAAGCAGGTCGAGCGCGTCGTTCTGCGCGTCGGCGTCGAAGTACGGCATCGCGAATCGCATCGGGTCCTGCACCTGGCCGTCGAGGGACAGGAGGGTCGTTTCTACGAGGGAGCCCATGAGCCGCTCCTTGTGTCGTTTCTCACCCCCAATGGGCGAGTTCGTCTCCTCGACGCCGCAGCGACCGTCGTTTGGACACCGAGGAACGCATGTCCAATACTGGCGGGCTGCGGCGTTAAGGCTCTGGATGCCAACAACGAGCACCCGCACCGACGACGAGAGGACGGACATGCCCGACTACATGTGCCTGCTTTACGCGGCAGAGAGCGACGCGCAGACCGACGCGGAACGCTGGCGCGAGATGCCGATCTGGCTCGAGCTGACCGAGAGCTTGCGTGAGGCCGGGATCCTGCTGTCGAACAATGCGCTGCATCCCGTGTCGATCGCGACGACGGTGCGCACCAGAGGGGGCGAGGTCGCGCTCACCGACGGGCCGTTCGCGGCTACGAAGGAGACGCTTGTCGGCTACTACCTGTTGCGCTGCCGCGATCTCGACGAGGCCCTGCGACACGCGGCGCGCTTCCGACCGCCGCCTACGGATCCGTCGAGGTGCGCCCGGTGATGAGCGCGAGCGAGCTGGCCGAGGCGTCCGAGGCTGATCGGTGAGGACGGATGACAGCCGCGACGCGCCGGCGCCAGGATCCGGCGCAGGCCGCCGAGCGCGCGCATTTCGCGAGCGATCGCACGGCGGTACTGGCCACGTTGATCCGCCAGGTCGGAGACTTCGATCTCGCTGAGGAGGCGGTGCAGGATGCCTTCGCGGCGGCACTCGTGGACTGGCGCGAGCACGGGGTACCGACACACCCCGGGCGCCTGGTCGACCGTCACCGCCCGGCGGCGGGCGATCGACCGCCTGCGACGTGGGCGCGCGCACGTCGCCCGGGCGGAGCGCCTCGGCCAGTTGCTGCGCATCGAAGGTGACGGCGAGCATCCCAAGGAGAGACCGAGATGTTCTCCAACAGCCGTCGCCGACGATCGTCTGCGGTTGATCTTCACCTGCTGTCATCCGGCCCTCGACATGCCGGCTCGGGTTGCCCTTGACGCTCCGGGCCGTGGGTGGGCTGGCCACCGGCGAGATCGCCCGCGCCTTCCTGGTCGCCGAGCCGACGATGGGCAAGCGGATCGTGCGCGCCAAGCGCAAGATCGCCGATGCACACATCCCCTACGCTGTCCCCGAGGACGCGGAGCTGGCCGGCCGGATCAGCGGGGTCCTCCAGGTCGTCTACCTGATCTTCAACGAGGGCTACTCGCGCCGTCCGGCGGCGACGAACTCGTCCGTCACGAGCTCTGCGCGGAGGCGATCCGCCTCGGCCGACTGCTGTGCGAGCTGATGCCCGGCGACCCCGAAGGGTGGGGGCTTCTCTCGTTGATGCTGCTCCACGATGCCCGCCGCGAGGCGCGCGTGGATGACGCGGCGCCGCTACGTCGCGCTCGACGGTCAGGACCGCGGCCCGCTGGGACAGCGCCACGATCGCCGAAGGCCTGGAGGCACTGCACCGGGCGCTGCGGCTGCGACATCCCGGCGCTTCCAGCTGCAGGCGGCGATCACCGCCCTCCACGTGCAGGCCGCCGATCCGGCGAGCGCACGGAGTGGACCGCAGATCGCCGCGCTCTACGGAGCGCTCGCGCACTTCGATCCCTCTCCGGCGGTCGAGGTCAACCGCGCCGCCGCCGTCGCGTTTGCCGACCAATCCGCAGGCGGGGCTCGACCTCCTCGAGCCGCTCCTCGCCGATCCGCGCTCGCCGACTACCAGCCGCTGGCCGCCACCCAGGCCGAGCTCCGGCGCCGGCTCGGAGATGTGGACGGGGCGACCGCGGCCTACCGCCGGGCGATCGAGCTCACCGAGAACCGCGTCGAGCGGGACGAGCTGCGGCGACGCCTTGCCGCCATCGGAGGTCCGCAGGAGCAGTGGCCTGACGGCCGGCCGATTTTCCCCATCTGAAGTCCGCTCGCTGGTAGCGTTCTCCGTGCGAGTTCGAGGCCACTCGAACGACGAAAACGGAGGGACCGAATGGGGATCCGGAGACGTACCTTCGGGCAGGTTGGTGCGGCCGTTATTGGGGCGGTGACTGCTCTGGTGGGCGCCGGGCCTGCGCTGGCCTTCGTGCCGCTGCCGCCCGGTGGCCAGGTCAATGACGACCTCGCCGCCGGCATCAACCGGGCGCTGAGCGTCAACGGCCAGAACCCGACCAACGCCGACGTCGTCGGAGGCGCCCTCACCGCCGGCAAGGTCGCCGTGCCGTGGGCGATCTTCCGCCAGACGGAGGCCAGCGGCAGCAAGGACCAGGTGTTCTCGCGCTCCTTCGCCCAGGGCGCGTGGACGACGCGTGGCTCAGGCACCGTCGGCGGGCGCTCGAGCGCGAGTCCGGCCTTCCCGGCTTCGCTGAACTTCGACCAGCTCCAGGACGGGGAGGCGCCGGCGATCGACTTCGCCGGAGCCGGTCGGACGGTCCCGTGGGCGACCTGGTACGAGAACACGACCGGTGCCGGGTTCGCGACCAACAACGTGTTCGCGAGTCGCTTCGACAACACCGGTGACGCCAACCAGGGCAAGTGGATCTTCGCCGGCCAGAACCGCGGGACCGGCGGCACCAACCTGGTCCCCGTGCCCTCGCTCAACATCCACACCAACCAGAGCGCAGAGAACCCGTCGGTCGCCGGCGGCTCGGCCGCCGACCCGACCAAGCCCGCCCCGTGGGTCACCTGGCAGGAGACCGGGGCCAACGCACCAGGCGCCACCAAGAACCAGATCTTCGTCGAAAAGCCGCTGGGTCCGGGTCAGTCGAACTGCGACGGCGTGACACCGGCCGCGGTTGATCCGTCAGCCGCTCCGCGATCGGCGGCTTCTGCTGGCAGCAGGTCGGAGTCGAGCGCTTGGGCGCCGACCCCTCGCTCAACGTCGATCGCACGCGCGACGGCGTCGAGCCCGATATCGCCTTCACCGGCGCCAACGACGCGGTCCCATGGGTGGTCTGGTATGAGCAGAACGCCAGCGCCGACGGCCTGCACAACAACGAGATGGTGTTCGCCGCCAAGGCCGTCGCGCCGAGCGCGTCGACTCCGCCGACCGGCCCCGTCGACGGCGGGTTCAACTGGATCAGCGTCGGCAGCGCCGGCCAGGGCGTGCTCGACAACTCGGCCCACGGCGGCGTCTGCGGACAGAGCCTCGGCAACGAGGCCGCCTGCTCGCTCAACAAGGACCCGAATGCCGACGCCGAGGACCCGCGGGTCGCCGCCGGGACGATGAATCCGGCGAACCCAACCGTGCCATGGGTCGCCTGGGACGAGACGGTCGCCGGCGCACAAGCAGGTGTTCGTCTCGCGATTGGTCGGTACCGGCGCGACGGCTCAGTTCCAGCTGGCGAACGGCGGCGCGCCGGTTTCGGCCGGTACCGGTGATTCGGCCCGTCCCGACATCACCTTCTCGGGCAACACGCCGTACGTCTCGTGGCGCGAGGACGTCGGCGGAGGCGTCGAGCGGGCGTTCGTCGGTCACTTCGTCAACGCCGCCAACCCGACGTTCGTGCTCGACGAGTCAGACGTCCCGTTGACCCCGACCGCTCAGGCGGACGTGCGCGAACCGATCTCCTCGTCGTGCACCGCTAACCCGTTCAACGTCGACGGCGCCGCCTGCCAGGGCGCAGCGAACGGAACGCCGTTCTTCCTGTTCACCAGCGGCACGGCCCCGCTTGGCCTGTTCGCCGATGCCTACCAGCCGTCGACACCGGTGACGGGCGCGGCGACCGCGGTGAGCGGATCGGCGGCGACGATCAGCGGGTCGGTCAACCCCGAGGGAGCGCCGGTCAGCGCCTTCTTCCAGTTCGGCCCGACGACGGCCTACGGAGCGGCGACGGCCGCCCAGCGGCTCGGGGCCGACAACGGCTCGATACGTTCACCGCCGCGCTGTCCGCCCTGCCGGCCGGCACGCCGATCCATTACCGAGCGGTCGCGGTGACCGACTTCGGCATGGTGGTCGGCGACGACCGGACGGTCACCATCGCCAAGCCTCCTCCGCCGCCGGCGCCCGGAATCGCCTCGGTCGGGCGCGTGACGGTCAAGGGGACGACGGCCACCGTCCCGGTCTCATGCCGCGGAGCCACGAGCTGTCAGGTGTCGTTGCGCCTCACCATCCACGAGACGCTGCTGGGCCATCGGATCGTCGCCGTCACCGCTGCCAAGACGAACAAGAAGCCCAAACGTAGGCACCGGCTCGTCGTCCTCGGGACCAAGAAGGCCACGGTGGGCGCCGGGCGGACGGCGAAGCTGAAGGTGTCGCTCAACCGCGCCGGCCGGCGCCTGCTCACCGCTCGCCATCGTCTCGCGGCGACGCTGACGGTCAGCCAGCGGCGCAACAGGAAGACCGCGGTGGTCGCCCGGCGCAAGCTGACGTTCGCCTCACGGCAGAAGCGCAAGCGCAAGCGACACCACTGAGCACGGGCGGCCGACCCGCGCCTCATCCGGGGCGCGGACGGCCGTCCGGCTGCGTCGCGGGCGGGCGCTGGTAGATTCCACGGTTCCACGGTGGGCGTAGCTCAGTTGGTAGAGCTCCTGGTTGTGGTCCAGGCGGTCGGGGGTTCGAGTCCCCTCGCTCACCCTCCGAAGAAGTGGCCGATGCGCAGATGTTCAGGAGCGCGGGGCGCCCGATAGTTCCTTTTATCGGCGGTTGTACCAGTTCGTTGTACCACTCGACCGCTTCGGCGCTGCTGGCGTACGCGCCGCGTGGGTGCGCTTTGCATGTGACGGCGCGCGCTCCTCCGCGGGACGGCGGTCGGCCAGCTAGTGGGATCCGGATGGTCGGCGCGGAGCAACCCATCGCCGATCCGACTGAACACGGCGACGTCGGCAACCAAGGGTCCCGTGCCCGACGCAGAGGCAGGATCGCAGTCCGGGTCCGGGCCGGCTGCCCGCCACCGGCCAACCGTTCGTTTAGCCCTCGGCCATTGCGAAAGTCACCGGACGGGTCTCGTGAGACGATCTTGCTGAGCGGGTTCTGGGTCGCCGTGGTTCCCTCGGCCGCGTGCGGCGAGCGATCCCGTGTGAGGGCCGCGGTCGTCAGCACGACTGCCGTCGGCAGCGAGCGGCAGTCTGATCGTGAGTGCCGGAATAGCGGAGCATGGGCAAGAGCTCATCGCGGCGGGCTTCGCGTGCTAGCGCGGCTCACCCGGATGAGGGCGCGCTGAAGTCTAGGTTGGTGAACAGCGCCGCGAATCGAGCGATGTCGTCGTTGGTTGCGCCCGCTGAAGTCGAGAGGGCGCTGTGTACCGGCTTGGCGCCCCGCCCCACAGCCGCCATGGCAGCGGGGATGACGGCGATGATCGCGTCCGGGTGCAGAGACGCGCCGCGATGAACGGCCAGCTGCCCCTCCTGTACCTGGAACTCGAACGCCTCCTGCTCGACTCGGAGCTCGTATCTGACGTCCAGGCCGTTGGCCGCCTTCGGGTCGAACCGGCTGCGAAGCCCGAGGACGAACGTGTCCACTCCGATGGTGTCGCTATCGGGCAGCAGCGGGGATCTTGCTCCCCACCGGCCGATCGCGTTGAGCACCGACTCCAGCTCGAGACCCCGTTCGGTGAGCTCGTAGACCGCGGCGGATGCGGGTGGAGGAAGCCTGCGCTGGACAAGCACGCCGGCGACCTGGAGGTCGTCGAGACGCTGGGAGAGCACGTTCCGGCTGATTCGCGGGAGTCCCCGCCGCAGGTCGGTGAAGCGCTTGGGGCCGAGCAGTAGCTCTCGTACCACCAGCAGCGCCCAGCGGTCGCCAATCAGATCGAGCGCATGGGCTGACGGACAACCGTCGAAGTAATCGCCCCTTGCGGCCACCCCCCCACTGTATCAAGACCAAAGGGTAGTGTTATACGATCGTCAGATAGTTTTTTAGGACCATCTACAGGTCAGGAGCTACCGCCCGTGAACCTCACACTCTCGCACTGCTTCATCACCGTCCGTGACCAGGAGGAGGCGCTCGGCTTCTACCGCGACGTCGTGGGCCTCGAGGTCCGAAGCGACGTGCAAATAGGGCCGATGCGATGGCTCACCGTTGCGCCCCCGTCTCAGCCGGATGGGGTCGAGCTCTCGCTGGAGACGCCCGCCGGCCGTCCCGGGAACATCGACGAGCTGGCACAGGTCATGGCTGCCGGGTCCCTGACGGCCGCCATCTTTGCCTGCGATGACTGCGATGCGCTCTTCGAGAAGGCGGTCGCGGCTGGCGCCGAGGTGGTGCAGGAGCCGATGGAGGAGCCGTACGTCGGGGTGCGCGACTGCGCCGTGCGCGATCCCTCCAAGAACATGGTGCGGTTCTCACAGCCGCTCGACGCGGGAGGTCGATGATGCGAACGACACTCTCGAGGGACGGGACGAAGATCGCCTACGACACGGCCGGAAGCGGCCCGCTCCTCGTCCTCGTCGACGGCGCGCTATGCACACGCAGGATCGGCCCGGGCAAGGGCCTCGCGCGCCTGCTTGCCGGACACTTCACCGTGATCAACTACGACCGGCGCGGCCGCGGCGACAGTGGCGACGCCGGCGCGTACGACGTCGGGCGCGAGGTCGAGGACCTTCTGGCGGTCATCGAAGCAGGCGGAGGCCAAGCGTTCGTATTCGGCCAGTCGTCGGGTGCCGTGCTCGCGCTACACGCGGCCGCTCGCTCCCCCCAGATCACTCGGCTTGCCGTCTACGAGGCGCCGTTCATTGTGGACGACACTCGTGCGCCGACGGGACCGGCATACCACCAGAAGCTCACCGATTTGCTCGCTCGCGGACAGCGGGGACCGGCCGTGGAGCTGTTTCTGCGACTCGTCGGCCTGCCGAAACTCCTGATCGCGGGGATGCGGTTTACGCCGTATTGGCCAAGGCTGAAGGCCGTCGCGCCCACGCTCTGCTACGACTCGCTCATCACCATCGAGCACCAACAAGGTCGGCCTCTCTCACCCGACCTGTGGGCCGACGCCACACAGCCGACGCTGGTGCTCTGCGGGGGCGCCAGCGACGCGTGGATGCGAAACGGGATGCAGGCGCTCGCCAACACCCTCCCCGACGCGACCCGCCGCACGCTGGACGGTCAAACACACAGCCTACGTCCCAAGGTCGTCGCGCCCCACCTCGTTGGGTTCTTCCACGATGCGCCCGTACCGGGCGGGGACAACCACGGCGCGGAGGACCGCTCCGCGGCGGGGATATGAGCGGCTGGGCAGCATGACGTGAGCCGGAATCGGACACCACGATCTTCAGGTGAGCACACGCAGTTGAGCCTGCGATCGCGGAGCAGGGCGTGTCCGAACGCCGGCGAGCTGACTGCTCGTTTCACGCATCACCTTCGGTCTCAACCCGGCCCGAACTAAGCCCGAGACCGCCGGTCCTGGCGGAATGCGGCCGCCAACTCCGGTTCTCGCGAGCGCGGCGCCGGGGTGGAAAGCGATCAGCGGGACGCCGGACTGCGGTCGCAGTGATCGTTCCGCCTGCGAGACGGCCGACCGTCGTCCCGAGCCTGGTGCGCCTTTTGACACGTCGGGATTAGGATCGTTGGATGGCAGCGGTTCGTCTGCGACGGTGGCGGCTGGAGGATGCCGACGACGAGGCGGTGATGGTCGACGACGAGCATCTTCGACCCTGGTCGACGATGGGCGCTGATCTTGACGGCTGGATCCGGCGAGAGGTGGCGGAGACCAGAGGCCCGTCGCGAGCGATCTGTCTGCCGGACGACGATCGGGCCCTGGGGCGGGTTGCGGTGCGCCCACCCGAGCTCGCTTCCGACGCGGTCGGGTGTGACGCCGTCCACGAAGCTGACCGTCCGGCCGGGGAACTGAGTTACTGGCTGGTCCCCGAGGCACGGGGTCGCGGCCTCGCCTCGGCGGCCGTTCGGCTGATGATGGCATCGGTTGTAGCCGGTACCGGTCTGCGGTCAGTCGTGCTCGATATCGAGGCCGGGAACGTGGCCTCAGCACGACTCGCTGAGCGGCTCGGTGCCGAGCGCAGATTTCCTACCCGAGTCGAGATCGACCGGAGCGGCGTCGCGCGAACCCTCGTGGTCTATGTCCTGCCGGTCGCAGCAACTTGACTCTGGTTTCGAGCGTCGGCGGCGCCACGAGAGCTGAGGCAGGGCGCGTTGACCTACCGGGCCGGCGGCTGCGATGCCATCAAATACCTGGCGCAGCCCCGGACTCGTTGCAGTGAGCCTTCCCCTCTGGGATGAGGCAACCCGGCGCCCGGTCGGTCCGCGCTTGCCCTGGGCCGGCCTGTGCAAATGTGGGAAGACCCGTTCGTTAGGGCAGCGCCCTGCGTTGCAGTGCTCCTGCCTTGGTGGCGGTCCAGAGCGCGCCGCGGGTGACGGTCAGCAGTCTGCCGGCGGGGCGAATCGGGTGCAGCTGGTGGGTCGTGTAGTCGCGGTTGACGCGGAGCAGGCGGCCGTTGTGGGCGTTGGCGAGAAACAGGGCACCGTCTCCGTAGACAAGGTCATAGGGTCCGGCGGGAACCGGCAACTGACGGGTGATCGTTCCGGTTCGCTCGTCAACGGCAGTGAGCACCGCGGCGCTGCCCAGAACAGTCCCGGTGCTGCTGGCGCGGGTCGTGATGCCATAGCTCCAGAGTCGACCGCCCCCGATCGCCACCTGGTCGATTGCGAGTGGTCTGTTGCGGCCGTTGGTGATTGACCGGAGCTTGAGTCGATCTGCGCGCCGGCGGATAAGACCCAATCCCCGCGTCGACTCGGCTACCCACGTCCCGCGGGCTCCCGCAGCGACCTGCCCGGTGGATTCGTGGGGCGCAGGAAACATCGCCACCAGTCGCCCGGTCGCGCCGACGATCTCGGCTAGCCAGCCCCGCGCCGTCGCAACCCAAACAGTTCCGTTGGCAATGCTGATGCTGTACGGCAGAAATCGACGATCACCACTGAAGTACGGGCTCGGCAGGACGAGCGAGACCGTCTTGGTCGTCTTACCCGTGGCCGTGGCAACCCGCGTCACCGTTCCCGACCAGAAATGCACGATCCAGACAGCGCCCGCCCCGACCGCGAACGCCTGCGGACTTGACACCGGGATGCGCATGATCACCCTGCCAGACCGGCTGCTCACCCTGACAAGCTCGCCGAAGCTGTGCTGGATAGCCGAGCAGTCCCGGCGACAGGTCAAGATCCAAACTGAGTCGTCGGCGCTGATCCCCTGGATCGCCGTGCCGCCCAAAGCCACGTCAAACGAGCCGAGTGGGACCGGTCGGACCGTCGACCCGTTCGGAGGAGGTGCATCGTGGCCAGTGCTTTCGACATAGATCGCGGCCGCCAGTCCAGCGCCGAGAACAACAACGGCCATGCGCAGCCGTCGACGACGCGCCCGACGACGCGCATCCTTGATCACCGCCGCCGTGAGCCCTCGAGACCAGCGGAAGCTCATGGCAATGCGCAATCCAGAGACAAGGCCACTAAGTGCCACTATTGACGCTACTATGGCTAGCACCATGCTGAATGTCAAGATCGACCGGTCAGATCCCGCACTTCTGCACGACCAAGTCGCGGCGGAGATCCGTCGCTCAATCGCAGACGGCGAGGCGACCGCAGGCGAGCGCCTCCCGCCGGCCAAGGACATCGCCGCCGTGCTCAAGGTCAACACCAACACCGTGCTCCGCGCCCTGCGGATCCTTCGCGACGAAGGCCTACTGGAGTTCCGCCGTGGCCAGGGAGTAAGAGTCGCCGGGTCACCCCAGCACGGAATCGTCCTCGAGCAAGTGCATGAGCTGCTCGGCCTCGCCCGGCGCCACGGCTACCGACCTGACGAGGTCATCGAGCTCATCAGAAAACTCGCCTAGGACCGACTCGATGTCCGTTGAGCGTTTGGCCAGTGAGACGAGCGCGCGCTGGATAACTTGGCGCTAGGCGCCGGCAATGAGTAGTCGAGCGCCGAGGTCGACCTCATCGAGGCTCAGCAGCGGCGCGTTACGTCCGTGCCAAATTCGTGATTCCAAATCGTGGCCGAGCGCCACGACGGCGCGCTCTTCGGCCTTTGGTCCGACCTGTGACCAGACCGAGCTACCGCGCCGGACAGCATCTTGTAGGTATGCGTGCGGCCGGCGCCAGTAGCAATGGAAGAAGCCGTCCTGGCAGTCCCATGGGATCGGCACCGGGGTCATTTCGGCGTCGATCGCGCAGGCACGTTCGGCGAGTGAGGGTCGCGCGCTCGCCGCGGCAAGGAACTCCGGAAGGTAGTCGCGGACCAACCAGAAGTCGCCGGTTCGCGTGTTGTCCCATTGAAAGACGATGACCCGCCGCCCGACCCGCAGCAGTTCGCGCAGTCCCGTGACTGGGTCGGCCCAATGGTGGTCTGAGAGGAGCGCCATGGCGACGTCAAAGCTGTCGTCGGCGAACGGCAGGGCTTCGGCGCGGGCATCGATGCAAGGCGCCGCGGTCTTTGGGCGCTGAGCACGCATCACCGCCGACGGTTCCACCGCGGTGACAGCGCGACCCGGGGGCTCATAGGACCCAGTTCCGGCACCGACGTTCAAGACCGTTTCCGCGTCGCCCAGGGCGTCCCAGATCCGCGCTGCGATCTTTGGGTCCGTCCGTCGTTGACCGCTATAGGTCTGGCCGATGGCGTCATAGAGCGCCCCCGCGGACGTTCTGTCATCAGGCATGACGTCATGATGCCGAACCATTGGCTGCCCATCTAGACCGGTCCACGGGCTTTCCAACGGGTCGCACTCAGGGTTCGACAATCGCACGCCATCGACCCTGGGTTGTGACTGCCCTACATCCTGCCCTATACTGGGTGGCGATGCGGAAGACCAGCGTCTATCTCGATGAGCAACAGGCGGAGCGACTTGTTCGTCTCGCTCGCCAGGAGGGCCGCTCGCAAGCGGAAATTCTGCGCGAGGCGGTCGCCGCCTACCAGCCGGCGCCGCGACGAGATCGCGACTTTGCGCTGGCCGCCGGCTTTCCGCGCATCGACGACGATCGCCGCCCGATCTCACAGATCCCTGACCACGAGTTGCTCGAGGGCTTCGGCGGTTGACGCTGCTGATCGACGCAGCGCCGCTGGTCGCCATCGCCGACCCTGACGAGCCGCGCCGCGAGAGGATCCTGGAGCTTCTTGGCGCCGAGCCTGAAGCGCTCGTCATTCCCGCCCCAACGACGGCAGAGATCGACTACCTGCTCGGTCAGCGCTTCGGGCACGCGGCGCGGCGAGCGTTCCTGAGCGATCTCGCTGCCGGCCGTTTTGTCGTGGCAGGCCTTGACCGAGAGGACTACGCCACCATCGTTGGTCTGGAAGCTCGCTATGCCGACCTTCAGCTCGGACTGGCCGACTGCGCGCTCGTCGTACTCGCCGATCGCCATCGGACCGAACGCATCCTCAGCTTCGACGAGCGCCACTTCCGAGCCGTTACCTCACTGGGCGGAGAACCATTCACGATTCTCCCAGCCGACGCCTGAGTCCAACCCGATGGCGTCCGCGGGTGATCGAGAGGGGGCTTGCGGCGCGTCCGGCGACGTTCGCTGAGGGTTCCCTTGTGGGACGACTTCGGACGAGATCCAGCCGACCGGGCGCAGATGCGAAGGTGCCGCGGCACAGATCGATAATGAAGGGGTGCAGATACGTATCGAGGCCTCGGACCTGCCCGGGCGGTCGTGTGGCCCCAGCCCTGAGCGCCCCAGTGGGCACGGCAATATCCATGTCGGCATCCAGCGCCGAAATCAACCAGACGAGTTGCTCGGCCTCGTCCCTGGTGATGCGCTATCGGCCACGTGGACTTTGGAGTGTAAGGCCGCCCGTTCGTCGACCGGCGTCGATCTCACCGGCCCGTACATCCAGGGTCGGCCTGGCGGTCGCTTCATCTATCTCTCCTGGGGCACCCTGGATGAAGCCCAGAACTTCGGGATGTTCCGTCGAGCGAAGCTACAGCTCGACGCGGTCCGGCCAGCCATTCTCGAAAACGCCGTTGAGTGCCGACTGCTTGTGGGCCGGCTCGGCTTGACCGATACCAAGGGCAACCCGCTCTGCGCGGCCGTGCGACCGCCAGTGATCGACTGGTCAGCCGCACACGGGTGAGTTGACCTCGCGGACGGGCGGCTCAGTGCGGCGTTCGACTTCTTGCTCTACGGGGACTCGGCAGGTCCGGTGGCGTTCGCAGGAGGCTGGCTACTGAGATGGCTGCCAACCGATCTGCCGGTCTGCCCGAGACGAGCGCTAGTTGATCGTCCACTGGGCTCAGTGCTGCCGCGGCGATATCGAGGCGGTCTCGCTTGATCTGCTGATGGCTGCGGTCGACGTAGGGCGGCCCAGCAGCTGGTCGGCGTAGCCGCGCGAGAGTAATCGGGCATCAGTGATCGCGAACGCCTCGCGCAGCTTCCGGACCAGCGCGTGCTCACGCGCGAGATCGGACTCGGGCTGCGCAACGGCTTCGAGTTCGATGAACGACCCCAACCCATCGACCATGTCGAGATGGATCCGGACCTCGCGCCACACATGCAGATGCCGCCGCTTTGAGACGATCACTTTCACTCCCAACGCGGCATCGAGTGCGGCGCGAAGTCCGCGCCCGTCCTCGATGACGACGATCCGGTAGCGGCTCTCGCGCGCCTGCGGCTCGTCTGAACGCTGGAATTGGATCAGGTGGGCGTGGCCCGGGCTCTCTTCACGCAGTTTCAGGCCGCCGCTGGCGACGTTGAAATAGGTGTCTCGCTGGTGGATCTCTCCATGATCCTCAGCGCCCAGTGCCCGGCAGACCGCGAGTGACCCGGCGTGGTTGTCATCGCGCGCTTTGAGCTCGACGTTACGACGCGGAGCGAATTCGGGTGACACGCGATCACGCTACCAATGCAGGGGTCTAACCCGCGGCGTCATCACGAGCCGCCGAACGGCGCCGCGTTCGCTCGGCGTTGGTAGGTGAGACCGTCAACGTGCGCGCTCGGCGGGTTGAGGACGTCCGGCATTCGCCGCGACCATATGGGGCGCGCTAGGACGGCTGTCACTCAGCCTTCAACGATCGGGCGCAGCTCGATGACCCCGTATCGGGCGATGGGATGCTTGGCGGACACCTCGACGGCTTCCTCGAGATCCGCGCACTGGAGGAGGTTGAACCCCGAGGCTGGAGCATTTGTCTCGACGCGCGGACCGGTGTCGAGTTCGGTCTTGCCGTCTCGCACGCGGATATTCGTGGTGGCATCGACAGCCTCGAGCACATCCCCTTGCAAACGCACGCCACGCTGCTCCATCTCCAACACCCAGGCCTGAACCTGGGGGCCGATTTTTCCGCGGTCCGCCGGACTGAATGCGATCGACTCGTCGCGGCAGACCAGCATCAGAAACCTCATTGGTCCTCCTCGGTTGGGCGGTCGTCGTGCACGCCATCGTCCCAGACCGCCAGACCGGTCACGGTGAAAGCGATACCTTGCAATCTGAATCCGCGCGTCGCAGTGATCGTTGGCTCGCGGACGCTCGCGACGCTGGCGCTGCCGCGGTGTCGGACGGAGCCTGCGTCTGGCGATTCCCGACCGCTGTGCGGGCCGCTCTGCCGGTAGTGGCGTTCACCATGGCACGACGGTTCCGTCCCAGGAGAACAGCTGGCCGGTGGGGCCATCGTCGGGGAGTAGTGCGAGCCGGACGGCGCCCGCCGCCGCTTCGGCTGGGTCGCCGCCGGCAGCTGCGGCCTGGGGGTTGAGGTTGGTGGCCCGCAAGCCGGGCGCGAGGGCATTGACCTTGACGCCGTCGGGGGCGAGCGCGTGCGCGTAGAAGACGGTCAGCGCGTCGAGAGCGGTCTTGGAGGAGCGGTAGGCGGCGCCCGACCCCGTGCCGGCAGCCCGGTAGTCGAACTGCGGATTGGGGGCGGTGCTCCAGGTCAGCGATCCGGTGCCGCTGGAGACGTTGACGACGCGCGGATGCGCGGAGCGGCGCAGCGCCGGCAAGAACGCGTTGGTGACTGCGACCACGCCGAACACGTTGGTCTCGTAGGTACGCCGGAAGACCTCGACCTCGGTCTCGGTGATCCGCGTGCCGGTGTCGAGCGAGATGCCCGCGTTGTTGACCAGGACGTCGAGTGTCGACACGCTCGCGGCCGCCGCCGCGATCGAGTCGGCGTCGGTGACGTCGAGCAACAGAGGTCGACCGCCGAACTCGGCGGCGACCTCCCCGCCCTGCGCCGCGTCGCGAGCGCCGACGAGAACCGTCCACCCCTGCTCGGCGAATTGACGGGCGATGTGCACGCCGATCCCGCCGGTGGCGCCGGTGACCAAAGCGATGGAGCTACTCACGCCCCCATGATCGCATCGCGGCGTCGCGCCGCGACGAGACAGCAGCGTTGGCTCGATCGGCCGCGGCCCGCAGTTGACGGAATCGCTGAAGCAGGACCGACACGCTCCGGCGACTCCGTACCGGAGACTCGCCAGAACCGCTCTCGATCGTGTACGCACGGGGCCGGTAGCTGAGACGCTCAGCCGACGTCGGAGCGTTGCCGCCGAGGGCCGGGAAGTGTCCGGTGGTCGATCCGATATGAAACGCCTCGGCGCCTCGAACGTGCGACCGCTGTTGGCGCGAACCGAAAGCCGAGCCGAACGAGCTGCTTAGCGGTCCGGAGCGGATGTGGGTCGATGGCTCGCGAGCAGACCTTCCAGGACGCGGTTGGGTCGGGCGCGATTTCACCATTTCTCTTCACCCCGTTGGATCCCAGCCACGCGAACAGGCGCGAATCCTTGGGAGCGACGTACAGAGTCGGCACAGGAAGCGGGCCCTTGGGCAGCACGCCTTTCTTCGTCGATTGCTTGATCCAGATCACGCGCTGACCGTAATCGACCGCGCCAGGCGGCTTCCGTAGGACGAAACGGTCAATGCGCCCCCAGGGGACAAAGGAGCGCTTCAGCGCGCGGATCAGCTCAACTCCATCGTCAGTGACGGTGAAGCCCATCCTCCGAGTACGCCACTCGCAGAAGATGATCAGGCCGGCGAACACTGCCGCCAGGATCGACTCGGTGCCGATCGAGTCGCCGCCGAGGGCGCCAGCGACTACTGCGACGATCCCGAGCGGATAGAGCACGCCAAACAGGAGGCGAGCCCTCCGAGGCCAGTGAGCGTCCTGGTAGGGGATGAGCCGCTGCTGCTTATGCGCGCGACTCGGCATTTGTAATGGATCGGCAGTTCCCCGGCATGGCTTGACGCTTCCGTCTTGATCGAGAAGCAGCAGCTGGGCCGCCATCGTCTGCTAGTGGTTGGTTGGCGGACATCGCGGCCGCGGCTGTCAGCGCTCGGCCGGTTGTCAGCACCGGCGAGCCTGTGATGGGACTGAACGTCAGACGTAGTAGTGATGAGAGCCGCGATGACCGAGGTAGACGCATCGAACGTCAAGGCAGCGACGGAGGCGGTCCCAGGCAGGGTCATCCAGCTGACGTCGACGCCGCCCGCCGGCATCCTGATCGGCTACGCGCGGTGCTCGACCGAAAAGCAAGATCTCACCGCGCAGCGCGAGATCCTCCGTGGACTGGGGGTCGCCGAGGATCGGGTCTACCTCGACCACGGCCTGACCGGAACAAACCGCTCGCGACCCGGACTCAACAGCGCTCTGGCTGCGCTGCGAGAGGGCGACACGTTGGTGGTGCCCAAGCTTGACCGCCTTGCCCGCTCCGTACCCGACGCGCGAGCGATCGGAGACTCGCTGGCCGCCCGAGGCGTCCGGCTGTCGCTGGGAGGCTCTGTCTATGACCCCAGCGACCCAATGGGCAAGTGCTTCTTCAACATCCTGGCGACGTTCGCCGAGTTCGAGGTCGACTGCTGCGGATGCGCACCCGCGAAGGCATGGCAATCGCACGCGCCAAAGGCCGACTCAAAGCAAGACACCGAAACTCAGCCGCACCCAGCGGACGGTCCTGCTTAAGCTGCACGGCGCCGGAGAACATACGATCGCTGAGCTCGCCGAACTGTTCTCCGTCAGCCGCGCCACGGTGTATCGCGAGCTTGCACGACCGGACGCCAGGAAGTCCGGCACGACCGGCCGCTGAGAGACGGACGTCGGCGGGTCGTCGGCTACGCAGCGGCCGCCTGGTCTGGCCAGGCTCCGGTCCGGACACGCTCATAGAGGGTGTCCGGCGCAAGGTCAGCCCCGCCTGGCCAGACAATGGTTCCAGTCTCCTCATCGACTGTCACCTGTGTGAATCCGTCCGTGGTGCGCGCGTGCGTAAAGACGGGTCCGCGCATGCGATCGAGGACGTCGAGTTCGCCGGTGAGGCCGTCAGCGAAGCTCAGGCGCAGAACGCCGTGGGCCACAACTGCGACGTTGGTGATATCTGGGGTGAGGCCGGTCATTGGAGCGGGTCGATGTCCTGAAGTGTCTCACCGGCGCGCGCGAGGCGCCAGTTCTCCAGGAGTTCTTCCTGATGCAGTTCGGCCCAGGCGAGCACCAGCCGCAGTTGGCGACGACCGAGCGTGGTCTCGATCGGCTCCAGCGTATCGATCCGGATCTTCGCGCTTCCGTCAGCGTGGCGGGCGTGGAAATGCGGCGGGCCGTGATCGTCGAAGAACATCGCGATGACGATCCCCAGGAAGCGCGAGATCGCGGGCACGAAACGATCCTGCCGAAGAGCGCGGTCAGAAACGCACGACATCCCCTCCTCGCGGCCACCTCGCGCCCGCCGACCCTGCAAGACGCGGCTGTAGTCGATAAGAAATGGCCCTGTCGAGGTTGGGCGCCTGAGACGATGACGGCGCCCGGTGTGGCGACGGTGAAAGGCGTCCGCTGGTCGATCGGCATGTGCGACGCGGACTCCCTATCCGCGCAGGGGAGGGCAATGCCCGGACGGCGTCACGATGGCCGTGGCAACGCGAGAGCAGGGCTGTGAGGCGACCGTCGACGTGGTCGGTTCGGGCGTTAGATGGTCGCGATGGGTATGCCAACGTGGGCGCGGATCTGTTCGGCCGAGTTGACGTGGAGGCCCATACGCTCGAGCGTGAGTCCTTGGCGCGAGTAGTCGACTCGATTGATCGCGCTAGCGAGGTTGATGAGGCTGTTGATCGTCGGAGTGGGGCAGCGGACGGCCTCGGCGAGGTGCATCCATGGCACCAGACCCCAGCCGACGTCCTCGTGGAGGTATCGGTGATCCAGCGCAGCGGGTGCGCGGATCGGATGGATAAGCCAGCTGGCGTGGACCGCGCTGTATGCGTCCGGTCCAGCGTCGACGGGATCGACGAAGCGGAGTTGGGCGAACAGTTCCGGGAAGGGATCGGCGCGCACCCCAAGATGCTGCGCGAGCTCGAGGCGTTCGCGGTCGATGGCCTCCATCACGCCTGCGACCGCCAGGCCGGTTCCCTGCGCGTAGAACCCGAAGTCTCCGTTGGTGGCCTCGATCCAGCCGGCGTTGCAGATCATGCCGGGCGGGTGCAGCAGCGCGTTGACGTTCGCTAGGTCGGCTTCGAGGATCGATTCGCATCTCCCTAGGTCACCGTCGAGCAGCGCTGCCAGCCGTTCGTGGCACTCGTCTAGATGCGCAGACGGGAGTGCCGCGACCGATGCCCGGGCGCGCAGGAACACTCTCACCGTTGCCGGACCGGTCATCCGACAGACGTGCGAGGCGGTGGTGAGCTGGCACAGCTTCCTGCTCTGCGGCGCCGTCGAGCGAGCGAACTCGGCGGCGAGAAACAGCGCGCCGCCGGAGTGACCGGGGTTGAGCCAGATCACCTGGTCCGGAGTGGTTAACTTGGCGAGAGCGCCGGCATACGACGGCAGCGACACCGTGGGCACAGTCAATGCGACGACGTCGGCGCCGTCCACGGCGGCGGCCATGGAGTCGGTCATCAGGGCCAGACGTGCGAAACCGTCGATCTCGCCCGTCAGCGCGATCCCACCCCCCTCCCGAATCGGCCGCAGCCGCTCGGGCGAGCGGTTGAAGAGTCGGACTTCAATGCCCCGGAGCGCCAGATCTCCGGCGAGCGCGCAACCCACATTCCCCGCTCCGATCACCGCCACCACATCAGCCATGGTCAACCTCCCGGGCCCCCCGCCCGTCTTCACCACTGGTATGCTTAGCCACTACTCGATATAGGGATCCTATACTGAATGGCTGACGTAGTCAAACCACGATCGCAGGACTCTCCACTGCGCCGCTCGCAGGCTGCGGCCACGCGTCTGCGGATTGCCGAGACGGCAGCGGCCGTGTTCGCCGCCCGCGGCTACGAGGGCACGCGCATCGAGGACGTGGCAACGGCCGCGGGGGTCGCCTATCCAACGGTCTACAAGGTCTTCCGCAACAAGCGCAACCTGCTCAAGGCGGCCGTCGAGGTGGCCATCACGGGCGGCCCCGAAGGCGACGTCGCCCGGCAACGGTGGTTCCGCGAGCAGCTTGACGCGCCCACCGCCGGCGGTCAGCTGCGGCTGGTCGCCCGCAACGCCCGCCGCCTCTACGACCGGGCCGGCAAGCTGCTCGAAACCGTGCGCGCGGCCACCGCCAGCGACGAACAGATCATGGCCCTCTGGCAAGGCATCCACGACGACCGCCTCCGACGGGCGCGGATCACCGCCAAGCACGTCGATGGCAAAGCCAAGCTCAGAACCACCCGGGCGCAGGCCGTTCGGACGCTCTGGACGCTCACCATACCCGAGCTCTACGTCGTCCAGACCCACACCGCCGGGCTAACTCCCGACCAGTACGAACGCTGGCTAGGCGACCTGCTCATCACAGCCCTGCTTGAGCCGTAACGATCTCTATTTCCTCATCCACGCGTCACCCCGAACTCGCGCCAGCATTACCGCGCTGTGAGCAGAGCAGGTGCGCGAGCCCAGACTGGGTCGCCGCCCCGCTGTTCGCCAGAAAGAGGGTCCGCGTCGCACCGCGCGATGTTCGCAGAGCGTTCGGCGATTGAGACGGACCGGATGGCTGATGTTCTCGGCTCGGGCCCGGCGGCGTAGGCCGCGCCATCCACCCAACGCCGGTCTTCTCTAAGGCCCGTTTGTCGGCGCAGGCCGCCTTCGGAGAGAAAGCAGTCTCGGTCGTATGGCTGGCATAGCGAGACGACGCAGAGCGTGATTGACGCGCTGGAAGAGCACTGAGTCGGTTCTGATGCGGCCGACCAACTTGCGTAGCTGCCCTGAGGGGTGTGTGCGATCGTCCGGAGGGCGCGCCCGCGGTCAGCGTCGAAGCCCGACCGCGAGGAACCGCTCGAGCATCGCGTTGACCTGCTGGGGGCACACCAGCTGACTGAAGTGACCAGTGCCAACCGTCCGTCCAAGCACTACCGAGGGGTTGACGCGGACCGCCCGCTCCAGGTCGGCGTTGGGGGTGCCGGCGTCGAGGTATAGGAGCGGCACTCGGCAACGTTCCAGCGCTCCGGCGTCGTCCCAGGACCGCAATGACTCCTCCCAGATCGAGCTCGTCACGTGGGCTGGCGTGCGAATCGCCTGCTCGAGGATCCAGTCGCACAGGGCGGGGTCGTCGTGGGGACCGAAGAAAGAGCGGAAGTAGTCGCGCAGTACGCCGTCGGGGTCCGGGCCGCGGAGACCCGCGACGAGACCCGCGACCGCGTGTTCGCGACCCTCCTCGGCAAGCAATACCGAGTCGATCAACACCGCGGCCAGGGCGAGGTCGGCCCGGGCGGCCGCCAGCTCGAGCGCGACGAGGCCACCGAGGCTGTGACCGACCACGACAGCCGGCGCGACGTCCAGGCGCTCGCACATCCAGCCGACGTCGTCGGCCAGCGCGCCGATCGAGTAACGCTGCCGCGGCGCATCGCTGTCGCCATGACCCCGCAGGTCGACAGTGATCACTCGATGGCTTGCCCGCAGGAACTCCGCCTGAAGCGCCATGAACGCGCGGTGACACGCGACGCCATGGACGAGCACGAGCGCCGGCTTGCCCTCACCGGCATCCTCGTACGCCAGCGTCGTTCCCTCGCGGGTCAGCGATGCCACGGACAAAGACTGAAACTCGGCGCATCAGCACACGCAGAGCGACGGCTGACGCGCCGCCGCACCAAGCCCTTCGAGCGCTCAAGCTCGTCTGCAGCAAGCCGCTCCATCTCACCATTCTCGCCGATCACACCAATCAGCTCACGGCCCCCCGCAATCAGACAGGAGCGTTCGCCCAACGTTGGCTTGAGCGACCGTGACCGCGGCGGTCATGTGCGATGACGCGGTAGCCGTGCTGGACGAGGAACAGGAGCTGCCCGTCCCACGCGTCGGCGCTCAGCGGCCAGCCGTGCGAAAAGGTGACGACCGGGCCGGAGCCCCAGTCCTTGTAGTAGATCTCGGTGCCGTCCGGTGTGGTGATTGTGCCCATCGGTCACTCTCCTGTCTGCTGTTCGGTCGGATAGATCTCGACAAAGCCGATTGTCAGATCGTGCGCATCGCAGCTGCTGGGACAACGGTTGTCAGAGTGCCGGTATCCACGTCGTAGACGTGTCCGGAGACGGTGATCTTGGTGGAGACGGTCGTGGCGGCACGCAATACCTCGACGTCATGTTTGACGGTCTGCTCGGGATCGGTGACGGCTTCGTCGGCAAGAGCGGCCTCGTCAGCTCCGACGTGGTCGGCGAAGCCGTGACGGAACTCGGGGTTGGCGAGGAAGCTGGTCCCGCATTTGTTGTGGTGGATGATGGCGACCTCGAACAGCGGGCCTTCGGGCTTGATCTTGGTCTCGGAGAGGTAGGTGATGAAGGCGAGATCGTCGATCAGCGCTTGGTTGATGCGCCCGCCGGCGTTGCGCATCACGACGGCGTCGCCCGCCTCGAGTTCGAGGAAGTTCGCCGGGTCGGTGCGTGGATCCAGGCAGGTGACCACGCAGACCTCACGTCGCGGATAGATGGGAGCCTCTTCATAGGCCCCGGTTGTGACGAAGTGCTTGTTGCGATCGAGGAGCGGGGTGATGTCGGGCATCGGGCTTTCCCTTCGGTGGAGTGGGTCTCTCGGTTGGGCATCGGTGCTTCGTAGTGGCGCCCGCGGATAGACCGCGACGCACCAGGCGCCGCGGCTGCACGGCGGTCTAGCGGTTAGCAGTTACGGTCGGCCGGGCGTGCTCTCTTGCCCAGTCGAGTGCGTAGTCGGCGACTTCTTCCCATCCGTCCTGACCGAGGGTGTAGTGGGCGCGGCCGGGGAAGGCCTTGAGCTCAGTCACCGCGGTCGAGTGCTTGTAGTGCTTGAAGTTCGCCTCGTTGAGCGCGAGGGGCTGCAGGTGGTCCTCGCTCCCTCCGATCAGGAGAAGCGGTGCGCGGTCGTTGTTTTTGAAGTTGACGTACGCGTCGTGGTGACCGGGGGTGAAGTTGGCGAGCACGCCGTCCCAGACGAAGCTGCCGGGCGCGGGGATGTGGAGGTGCTCGTAGACCTTGTTGGACTCCTCTTCGGTCAGCGTGTTGGTGAACCCGTAGTGGAACTCCTTGGGGGTGAACGCGACGGCGCGATGGCGATTGGCTGGGTTCTTGAGCACGGGGAATCCGGCCTTGGCCTGGACGAGTGGCAGGGTGCGAACGCCCTCGGGTGCGCCGGAGTCGATCGCCACTCCGACCGCTCCTAGCCCGTGGTCGAGGATGATCTGGACGATCAGTCCGCCGAAGGAGTGGCCCATGATGATCGGGGGTTGGTCGAGCTCGCGGATGACCCGTTCGTAGCTCTCGATGACGCCGGGGACTGTCAGGGCCTCGATGGGGCTACGATCGGCGTTGAGTGCCTCGACCTCGACCTCGAGGCCGGGATAGGCGGGAGCGATGACGGTGTAGCCGCGGTTGGTGTAACGCTCGATCCAGTGCTCCCAGCTGCGGGGCGTCACCCACAGGCCATGGATGAGAACGATGGTGTCCGGCGAGGTGTGAGTGGTCATGGCGATGATGGTCCTCTGGGTCGGGGTTCTGCTCGGTCGTGCTGACTTGAGAGAGTCGGTGTGGTCGACCACACCAAACGGCGGTCTGGATGGCCGCGGCGGCACCGCCGTCCCAACGACGGCGGCGCCCCACGCGGAGACCGATCAGCGCGTCGCAGCGACCGCACGCAGGATGATCTTGGTCACGAGGCTGGGGTGGGTCACCATCGACAGGTGCGAAGCCTTGACCTTGGTCGTCTTGGAGTGCGCCCGATGGGTCATGAACACCTGCTCGGCCGGCGGCAGGACCATGTCCTCGGTGCCGATCAGCGCCCAGGAGGGGATCGTCTTCCACGCGGGAGCGGTGGACTTCTCCTGAAGCGCGGCAGCTGCCAGCGGCCGCTGCTCGGCCGCGAGGACAGCGGCGGCGCGCCGGCTTTCGTCTCCTGCGACGTCCGCTCGGAACACGCTGGGCTTGATGTAGAGGTCAACCTCGCCGGGCCCCGAGCCGAACGGAACGACATTGAACGCCTTGGTCGGGTCCAGGGTTGTTCCCGGCTTGGCGCTGGTGAGCCCGAGGATGGTGTCGCCGGTATCGGGGATGTAGGCGTCGACATAGACGAGCGCCCTGACGTTGGCGTTGCCGGTCGCGGCGTCGGTGATCACGGCGCCGCCGTAGGAGTGCCCAGCGAGGATGATCGGGCCCTTGATGCTCTTGAGATAGCCGGCGACATACGCCGAGTCCGATGCGAGGCCGCGAAGCGGGTTGGGTGGGACATCGACGGTGTAGCCGGCCTTCTGCAGACGCGCGGTGACCCCTGACCAGCTGGAGCCATCGGCCCAGGCTCCGTGGATGAGAACGATGGTCGGCTTCGGTGACGAGACACCTCGCCCCCTGGACTTCGCGTCGGCGGCCGAGATTGACGCCAGCAGGAGGACGCCGGAGAGAAGACAGGCTGCTGCCGCGCGGACCGTCCGACGCGCTGGCTTGATGTAGGGCATAGGAACCTCTTTCTGAGCAGGGGATGGAGCAAGCAGGCTCCCGCCGCTCGAGCCGCCCCGCAGTCTGGCTCGCATGAGGATCGTGGTGTGGCCTCCCACACTTGCCGGTGATCCCGTGCCCGCCGTGCTGACTGGTTCGGCCGGCGCATGGTGTGGCTAGCCTCACCCGGCGACCGAGCGCGTCAGGTACAACGGCTGGATGACGATTTTGGGGCGCGGAGAAGCCCGGTGATGCCATCTCCCGCCCAGTGCGGGCAGCGGGTGCTGGTTGTCGACGACGACGTGGAGTTCGCCAGGGCGGCAAGTCTTCTGCTCGTCGCGTCCGGCTACGAGGTCGTCGGACAGCCTGGTACGGCAGCCGAGGGTCTGAGCGCCGCGGTGGCGCAGCGCCCAGACGTCGTCTTGCTCGACGTGAGCCTGCCCGACGGGAATGGGTTCGACGTCGCCAAACGGCTGACGGAGCTTGAGAACCCCGCCGCGCTGATCATGATCTCGAGCCGTGAGGGCGCCGGCTTGAGTGCCGCTGCGTGCGAGACCGGCGCCCGAGGCTTCTTGCCGAAGAGCAAGTTCTCGATCGCCGGCATTCGCGCGCTCCTAGACAGCTCCGCCTCGCAGAGCAGGTGTGGCGCCGATGGCTGATCAGAATGCCTCGAACGAGGCGGCCGCCCGACCCGACGCGCCCCGATGGTCAGAGCGCAGGATGGTGTGGCCAGCTACACCTCGACGCCCGGGTCAGCCGCCTGTCTACCGGGGCCCGACGCGGCAAGATCTCAATCAAGGAGACCGCAGCAGATCCGATCTGATCGGAATTGATGCCGAGGCAGAATGACCGTCTCTTGCCCCTGAGAATCTTTTGAGTCCGTTCACGAAACTCTCTGTACTCTTCCCGCCATGCTGAAGCGCGACTACCAAACCCAGGTGTGCTCCGTAGCCCGGACGCTCGAGGTCGTCGGCGAGCGCTGGTCGTTGCTGATCATCCGCAGCGTCTATCTCGGCGTCCACCGCTTCGAGGACCTCATTGACGCGGTGGGAATCACTCGCAGCGTGCTGACCGCTCGCCTGAAGCGGCTCATCGAAGACGGCGTGATCGAGCGGACCCCCTATCAGGAGAACCCCACGCGCTACGAATACCGTCTCACCGCCAAAGGCGAGGACTTGTGGCCGGTCCTGGTCCACATGATGCGCTGGGGAGACACCTATTACTGCGAAGCCGCTGGCGCCCCTCGGATTCTCGAACACACGGGATGTGGCGGCAGCCCGGACATGCACTTGATGTGCGACGCGTGCGGTGTGCTGCTTGAGATCGGGTCGGTCACGCCGCGGCGCGGCCCGGGCCGCGCAACTGGAGCCCTCGGTGAAAACGATCACAAGGACGCTCGATGGCTGCAGTCCGCCTAGTCATCGCAGACGATTCGTTACTCCTGCGCGAAGGACTCGTCCGGCTGCTGAAGGAAAGTGATTTCGACGTGGTCGCGCAGGCCGCCGACGCCGAAGATCTGATCCGGAAGGTCGGAGCCCATCGCCCCGACGTCGCGATCGTCGACGTTCGCATGCCGCCCGACTTCACCGACGAGGGGCTGCGGGCCGCTCGCGAGATCCGCGAGCGCTGGCCCGAGACCGGTGTCCTCGTCCTCTCTGAGCACCTCGAGCAGGCACTCGCGATGGAGTTATTCGCCGACGGCACCGACGGGCTCGGCTATCTGCTCAAGCAGCGCGTCAACGACCTCGACCGATTCACGGCGGCAATCCGTCGCGTCGCCTCGGGCGGCTCGGCCCTGGACCCAACGGTCGTCTCCCAGCTGCTCGGCCGAGCTTCCAACGACGGGCCGCTCGACCGGCTCACCGGACGCGAACGAGAAGTGCTCTCGCTGCTGGCCGAGGGTCGCTCCAACCAGGGCATGGCCGACACGCTGTTTTTGACCGAACGCGGCGTGGAGAAGCACATCACCAACATCTACAGCAAGCTCGAGATCCCCTCGGCCTCCTCAGACCACCGACGGGTACTCGCCGTCCTCACCTACCTCACCAGCTCCGGCTCACTGCGCTGAACCGGAGCGCACGGCAGCGTCACCGTGATCGTGGTTCCGCGGCCGGCGTCGCTTTCCAGCGCAAGCTGACCACCGAGCGCCTGGACGCGGTCGACGAGGCCGCCCAGGCCGGTGCCGGCCCCAGCGGAAGCGCCACCGCGCCCGTCGTCGTGCACGACGATCGTCACGAGCGACGCGTCCGCGGTAACGGTGACGGTGATGGATCGAGCCCGGGCGTGCTTGGCGACGTTGGTCAGCGCTTCCGCCACGACGTAGTAGGCAGCGACCTCGATCCGGTCATCAACCGCGTCATGGACGGCGACGTTCAGTGTGGCGGCCACGCCTGAGTGGTCGATGAGGTCCTGAAGCGCAGCGGCGAGGCCGACGTCGCGCAGCAGGCTTGGATGGATGCCCCGCGTCAGCTGCGAGAGCTGCCGGAGACCGGCGTCAAGGGTCTGTACTGCATCCTGCAGCAGCGTCGCGGCCTCGTCGCTCTCTCGCTCGAGCATGATCTGAACCAGCTGTAGCTTCACGGCTAGCGACACGAACCGCGACTGAGCCCCGTCGTGGAGATCGCGCTCGATCTGCCGCCGAGCGCTATCGGCTGCACGCACCAGTCGCGAACGCGAGGCGGACAGGTCCGCCTGCGTCTGAGCGTTGTCGATCGAAACGGCAACGAGTTCCAGCAGACTGCCGATGAACCCTTCCAGCTCTGGCTTGAGCACCGGACCATCGACCGCGGCAGCGATCACCTCGCCCCAAAGTTGACCCCGGACGAACAGCGGCAGGTAGCCGACGGCGTTGGTTTTCATACGGGCCGCCACCTCCGGGACGAACGTCCGCGCAGGATCGGCATCATCAATACCGATGGCCTGTCTGCGCTCGATCAGCATCATCGTTCCCAGCGACGCGCTGACCGGAAAGTGGCCGCCCTCGGCGAAGCTCACGTGACCGGCAGCGTTCCAGCCCGACATCATCGTCACCATGCCGTCCGGATCGAAGCGAACCACATTCGCAGTCTGGGCGCCAAGCGCGCGTCCGACCTCCTCGGCAATCGTCTCGAAGACCTCCTGAGAGCCTCGGCTGCGCGCGACAAGCGTCGCGACCCGTAGCAGCGCCGCTGTTTGATCGCTCACCGTCGGATCACTGGTCCCGTGCAACGCCCGCTGTTCCGCCTCGTGAGCGATGGCGCGCGCGAGACCGACGGACAGGACCTCGATGGCGCGTTCTGCGTCGTCTGCCAGGCTTGCGCGGTCTCCTTCCATCGTGATGAAGCCCCACGGCTGACCACCGGCCAGCACCGCCAAGCAGACGGTCAATGTACGATCCCCGTCGCTCCTTGCCGCGCGACCCGTCAGGAACGCGCGGCACGCCAGCGGCGCCTCAGAGAGCGGCACCCGAACGTGCGCCGGAGGCTCACCGACCTGCCGCCAGGTCCCCAGGACCAAACTTGAGTTGCGGTCCATACGCGCGATCGACACTGTCTCAGCTTCCGCTAGCCGGCCGGCCTCGGCGGCGATCGCATCAAACCCGAGATCCACATCACGCACGCCCGCTGTCGCCGCAACGCCTGGAATCGCGCGAGCCTCACTGTCATCGCCCAGAGGGATTCGGGCACGGATGCTGACTTCCGAACGGCTGCCGCCATCAACACGAAGCTCTCCGCCGAGCGCGGCCGCGCGATCCCGGAGCTTCACGAGGCTGCTCCCGCGGTCGGTCTCCTGAGCCCGGACGGCGTCATCGAACACGCCGATCACCAAGTTTGACTCGTCGATCGCCACCTCAACCACGATTTCTGTTGCGCCGACGCGTGAGCTGAGGTAGTCCAGGGCTCCGGCGACGATGTAGTACGCGGCGAGCTCCACCGCCGATCCGACTCGCGCACCGACTGTTGATCGCAGCGTCGCTCGCGCTCGGGATTCAGAGACAAGATCAGCGAGTGCGGTGTCGAGCCCACGCTCGCTCAGCAGGACCGGATGGATCCCTCTGGCCAGACTCTGCAACTGAGTCATCCCAGCATCCAGCGCGGCCTGGGCCCGTGTCACGGAAGCCGTCGCCTGATCTCGGTCCAGAGGAAGCTGCTCCGTGGCGAGCGTCAACTCCGTCCCGACGCTGTGCAATCGCCGCTGCGGCCCCTCCTGTAGCGCCCGTTCGATCGACCGGCGCTCCTCGTCAGCTGCCTGCAGCAAGCGGGCGCGTGACGCCGAGAGCGCATCACGCGCGTCGGCGTTCTTGATCCCCAGCGATGCCAACTCGAGGAACTCCTGCACCAGCGTCTCGAAGGCCTTAGGGAGTGAACGGCCGGTTGTCAGGCGAAGAACCAGCTCCCCCTGTATCCCCTCATCCACGCGGCGGATCTCAACATCGAATTGGCTGACTTCATGCGATCCCCCCACAATGTCCTCGGGCCATTCGGCGATCGGCTCGCGCACGCCACGAACGCCGCTCCTAAACGCACGCACCCGCGACGCGCCGGACAAGATCCCGACTTCGCGCGCAATCAACCCCACGACGGTGCGAGGATCGACACCGCGGGCAACCGCTACCGCGATCCGCAGCAGGGCCGCCTGCTCGTCGCCAACAACCCGACGCCCCGATGCGACCGACGTCGCCGCCCGGTCAGGCTCGGATTCAATCACCGCACAGGACAAGCGCTCCGCGAACGTCGTCAGAAACGCGGACACATCCTCCTCATGTGCCGGCGCTGCGCCCACGCGGGTGTCGCCAGCGCCCGGCGGCAGCCGAAGAGCCGCCAGAAGATCGACCACCGTGACCCCTGGGAACTCCGCGGCAAGTCCGTTGAGAACGTCATCGAGCCTCTCCCGGCTGCCGACAAGCCCCGCGAGATGCGCAAAGCCCTCCCAATGAACAGCTAAACGCGCTGGCTCTGACCACGACGCTCTGATCGCGCCGAGGCACCCGGGTTGGGTATCAAGACGATCTCAGCACGATCACAGGCCGAATGGCTC
>CAVYMP010000002.1:0-79448 GCA_963769565.1 uncultured Solirubrobacteraceae bacterium | reverse complement strand
GCGCGGCGTTCTGGACGATCGCGGTCACGCCGGGGATCGTCTCGCCGCCGAGGTCGGCCTCGAGCCGCGGCGGATGCACCATGTAGTGGCGGTAGACCGTGTGGGTCGCGGTCCAGGCGTAGTAGTACTCGCCGACCCGCGCCTTGAGCCGGGGGTGGGCGTCGACGCGCTTCACGACCGAAGCGTCGAGGCCGACGCCGGCCGAGAACAGGAAGTAGCGGTCGTTGACCTGGCCAACGTCGACTTGGCGGGGCTGCCAATCATGGGCGAGCCCGAGGAGGTGCTCGGTGGCGTCGACGACGTCGGTGGGGATGCCCAGCATCCGGCAGTAGACGTTGGTGCGCCCACCGGGCAGGCAGCACAGCGGGGTGTCGGAGCCGACGAGCCCGTTGGCGGCCTCGTTGACCGTGCCGTCGCCACCGAAGGCGACGACGACGTCGTAGCCCTCCTGGGCGGCCTCGCGGCACAGCTCGGTGGCGTGCCCGCGGGCCTCGGTGTCGACCGCGTGCACGTCGTAACGGCCCCGCAGCGCGTAGACGACGAGCTTCTTCAACCGGTCCGAGACGGTGGTCGCGTACGGGTTGACGATGACCAGCATGCGGCGGCTGGGGGCCGAGTCATCCTCCAGCCCGAGCAGGATCTCCAACCGCGTGAGCGGATCAGTTTCGGCGGCCGCCATCCTGCCTTGGTCAACACCGCCGGCGCATCGGCGTTACGTCCGCGGAGGCCGAGACCCGCCGATCGCCTGTATATACTGCCGCACCACATAGCAGTACGCATCCAGAGGGGTGGAGGGATATGGCCCTACGAAACCCCGGCAACCTCCCGTAAGGGAACGGTGCCAATTCCATTCAGGCTCCAACTACAAAAGCCTGGGAGATGTGGCAGGGCGGTTTCCACGGATCCCTCCGACCACAGACCCCGGCGGAGGTTTATATAGATGCCGCCAGAGTCTCTTCGCTGCAAGGAATGCCAGACCACCTACCCGCTTGACGCACGTTACGTCTGCGAGCAGTGCTTCGGCCCGCTCGAGGTCGCCTACGCATCGCGTGACGGCGTCGACGCCGACGCGCTGCGCCGCCGGATCCAGGCAGGCCCCAGCTCGCTGTGGCGCTACGGCGACTTCCTGCCGGTCGGCGCGCCACCGCAGAACGTCCTACCCGCCGGCTGGACGCCGCTGCTGCGCGCCGACCGCCTGGCGGAGCAGCTCGGCCTCGAGGAGGTGTGGATCAAGAACGACGCTGCCAATCCCACGCACTCGTTCAAGGACCGGGTCGTGTCGATCGCCCTGGCACGGGCGCGCGAGCTGGGCTTCACGACGATTGCCTGCGCCTCGACGGGCAACCTCGCCAACGCGGTCGCGGCGCACTCGGCTGCCGCGGGGCTGGAGTCCTACGTCTTCATCCCCTCTAACCTCGAGGAGCAGAAGATCCTCGCCACCGGCGTCTACGGGACCAACGTCGTCGGCGTCAACGGCAACTACGACGATGTGAACCGTCTCTGCACCGAGCTGTCAGGCGAGCACGAGTGGGCGTTCGTGAACATCAACATGCGTCCGTACTACGCCGAGGGCTCCAAGACCCTGGCGTATGAGACCGCCGAGCAGCTCGGCTTTCAGTTGCCCGACCGCGTCGTGGCGCCGATCGCCTCCGGCTCGCTGTTCACCAAGATCGCCCGGGGCTTTCGGGAGTGGATCGACCTCGGGCTGCTCGACGGCAAGCTGCCGGTGTTCAACGGCGCCCAGGCCGAGGGCTGCTCGCCGGTCGCCACCGCCTTCGCCGACGGCCAGGACTTCTGCCGCCCGGTCAAGCCCGACACGATCGCCAAGTCGCTGGCGATCGGTAACCCGGCCGATGGCCCGTACGCGCTCGACCTGGCGCGGACCTCGGGCGGCGGAATCGACTCGGTCACCGACGACGAGATCCGCGAGGGCATCCGCCTGCTGGCCCAGACCACCGGCATCTTCACCGAGACCGCCGGCGGCGTGACGACGGCCGTCCTGCGCAAGCTGGCCCAACGGGGCGACATCGACCCGTCCGAGCGTGTCGTCGTCTACATCACCGGCGAGGGCCTGAAGACGCTTGATGCCGTGCGCGGCACCTTCGACGTCTGGGAGATCGAGCCGAACGTGGGATCGTTCGAGGCGGCCGCCGACCGCGTCGGCGCTCTTGCATAAGATTCACCCGCCATGTCCGTGAACGTCAAGATCCCCACGCAGCTGCGGCAGGCCACCGAGGGTGAGGCCGCAGCGACCGTCGACGGCGCGACCGTCGGCGAGGTCCTCGACTCCCTCTACGAGCGTTTCGGCGAACTGCGCAGCCGGATCGCCGAGGACGGTGGACTGCGGCGCTTCGTCAACGTCTACGTCGACGGCGAGGACATCCGCTTCCTCGACGGCCTCGACACGCCCGTCAAGGACGGCGACGAGGTGACGATCCTGCCGGCCGTCGCCGGCGGATCCGCTGGCGCGGATCCACCGGGAGGAATTCGCTAGGCGCATTCCCGGGCGGCTGGCGTTGCTCACGGCGTCCTCGCGGTCGTCGTCTTTCGGCCCCCTTGACCGGCGAGGGTGCCGTTACCGGGCGGTCGCGGGCGCGATGTCCGTCTGCGCCGGGAGCTCAGCGCCGAGCCCGACCGGGCAGCTGACGCCGGTGCCACCGAGTCCGCAGTAACCCCCCGGGTTCTTGTGCAGGTACTGCTGGTGGTAGTCCTCGGCGTAGTAGAACGGGCCGGCCTGGGCGATCTCGGTCGTGATCTCGCCAAAGCCCTTGGCCTGCAGCCGTTGGTTGTAGGCGTCGCGTGAGGCCTCGGCGAGCTGACGGTGCTCGTCGGTGTCCCAGTAGATCGCCGAGCGGTACTGGGTGCCCATGTCGTTGCCCTGACGCATGCCCTGGGTGGGGTTGTGGTTCTCCCAGAAGAGCTTGAGCATCTCCTCGTAGGAGGTCTTGGCTGGGTCGAACACCACGAGCACCGCCTCCGTCTGGCCGGTGCTGCCGCTGCAGACCTCCTCGTAGGAGGGGTTGGGCGTGTAGCCACCGGCGTAGCCGACGGCGGTCGTGTAGACGCCGGGGGCCTCCCAGAACACGCGCTCGGCGCCCCAGAAGCAGCCCATGCCGACGACGATCTGCTCAAACCCCTCGGGGAACGGTCCCTTCATGGGTGTCCCCAGCACCGCGTGGCGGTCGGCGACCGGCATCTCCGCATCGCGTCCCGGCAGGGCGCGCTCGGGGTCAATCATCTTTGACTTCTCTCGCAATCCGAACATGTACCGAAGGGTAGCCGCGCGATCTTACGAGGCGCGAAAGATCAGTGGGCTACAGCACGAGCACCCATCGACTCCACGGAGTGGTGCACGACGGCGCCGGGCGCGAGCACGGTCCGGCGTTCGGACTGGATCGCCCGCGCCCGGATCGGCCCGCGTGATGCCCTGGACGACGGTTCCGGGCGGCCGCATCCAGGCAGCGCTTGCCAGCCAGCGAGGCGGCAGCGGTAGCTGCCCGGCCACGCCGCGCAGGTCGAAGTAGCCGTCGGTGACCACGCCTCCGGGCAGCTCGAACGAGTGGTACCACGGCGCCAGCCGCCGCACCTCGTGGGCCAGTCGGACATCGCGCCGCGCGATATCGGCCGCGCGACGAGCCGGCCGGGCCCGCGGCGCCCACCCCGGCGGTACCCTTGAGGGGGCGCCGCTCGATCATCGCTGATCGTGCCGGCGGCCCCCGCCATCGATGCGGCGGCGGTGCACGCTCATCGTGCGCTCCAGACTCACCGATAAAGGCATGACGAGCTCCCGATGACCGATCCCGAGAACCCCCAGTCCGGCTCGCGCCTGCGCGCGGCGCTCGCCGCCGCGGCGCTCGTCGTGGCGATCGTCCCGGTCATCGTCGGCCTGCTGCTCACCGGCGGCAGCAACGCCACCGCCGGCGGCACCTCGTCGACGTCGGCGAACAAGCCATTCGCCCCCGTCGTGACCAAGAAGCTCGCCGTCGCTCCGAGCCGCCTGCTGCCCGCGGGCACGGGCGCGCTGGTGGCCGAGCTGAGACACGGCACGCAGATGCGATCCGCGCCCGGCGGCGGCCACCTGATCACCAAGGTCGGGACCAAGACCGTGTTCGGCTCCGCCCAGACCTTCTGGGTCGAGCACCTGTCCGGCTCCTGGCTGGGGGTGGTCTCCAACCTCGCCGGCAACAACCGGATCGGCTGGATCCCCGCCTCGTCGGCGTCGCTCAGCCGCGTCAACTGGGAGCTCAAGGCGTCGCTGTCCAAGCGCGAGCTGACCGTCCTGCACAACGGCAAGCCGATGGAGCACTACTCGATCGCGGTCGGCGCTCCGGCCGCGCCCACGCCGACCGGTCGCTTCGCGGTGACCGACCGGCTGACCACCGGCAACCCCGCCGGCCCGTATGGCTGCTGCATCCTCGCCCTCTCGGCGCAGGCGCCGCATGCGATCCAGGACTGGAGCGGCGGCAACCGGATCGCGATCCACTCCACGCCGGAGACCTCGAGCATCGGCCATCCGGTCAGCCACGGCTGCATGCGGCTGACGCTCGCCGAAGGCCGCTGGCTGCTGTCCCACATCCCGCTCGGAACACCGACGCTCGTCTCGACCTAGGCGCGTTTGGCTCCGGGCGGGGCGGGTACTGAAAAGGCATGCCACCCCGCGGAGTCAAGCCGGGCACCAAGCGCGCCCGCCAATATGAGCACGTCAAGGACAGCGAGAAGAGTCAGGGCGCCAGCGAGGGGCGGGCCGAGGAGATCGCCGCGCGCACCGTCAACAAGGAGCGGGCGCGCGCCGGCGAGTCACGTCAGCGATCGCGCACGTCGACCGAGGACATGTCCTCCTCCCGGCGCGGCGGCCGGCGCTCCGGCACCGCCCGGGAGAAGGGACGGACCCGTGACCAGCTGTATGCCGAGGCCAAGCGCCTTGGGATCGAAGGGCGCTCGGCGATGAACAAGGCGCAGCTCCAGCGCGCGGTCGACGGCCGCAAGTCCTAGTCATGCGCCGCTTCGGCACTAACGAAGCTGTGGCCGGGCGCTGGGCGGTGGGTCGATTTCGCCGCTGACCTGGCGGATCTTCTCGATCGCCGCGCGCAGCAGCCGTGACACCTGCATCTGGGAGGTGCCGACCCGCCGGGCGATCTCCGATTGGGTCAGATCCTGCTCGAAGCGCAGGTAGAGGATCGTGCGGTCGGAGTCCGACAGGGCCTCGACGCCCTGGGCGATCATCGTCAGGTACTCGGCTTGCTCCAGTCGCTCGTCAACCGCGCCCAGCACCGCCGCCGGCCTCAGGGGGGCGTTCTCGTCATCGTCGGAGCCGCGATCCAGGGGCGCGGCGTGGCGGGCGTGGTAGGCCTCGAGTGCCTCGAGCGTCTGCTCCTCGGTAGCCCCGAGACCTTCGGCCAGCTCGGTCACCGAGGGGGAGCGTCCGAGCTGGGAGGACAGCTTCTCGGTCACCCGCGCCAGCTCGACGGCGCGCTCCTTGACGCCTCGCGGGACGTGCACGGCCCAGCCGCTGTCACGGAAGTAGCGCTTGAGCTCGCCCAGCATCGTCGGGGTGGCAAAGCTCGTGAAGGCAAATCCGCGATCGGGATCGAAGCGGGAGATCGCTTTGAGCAGGCCGACGTTGGCGACCTGGACGAGGTCGTCGAGCGGCTCCCCACGCGAGTAGTAGCGACGGGCCACGCTGCGGGTGAGCGGCTCGAAGCGGCGGACGAGCTCCTCCACCAGGGCCGGATCGGGCGCCGCGCGGTTACGACGAAAGAGCTCTTCGATGGACAGCGAGCCGGGGTTGTCAGGTCCGCGTGTCATCGCGGGCGCAGTCCCCGTGACCGTCCGACGTCCACCGCTCATCCACACCTCCCTGGGAGAAATCCTCTGACGATGGTCTGCTCTGACGCATCGACGTCGGAAGCCTCCCCTCGAGTGTGACTATGCGGCCAGGATGCCCATGAAGCCCTCCAGACCCACGCGCCATCATAACCACGCCGCGCCGATCCAAGAACTCGTTTACCCAAGGGCGCCGGCCGCCCCGTCTGCGGCGTCGGCGACCGCTGTGCCGTTGTTGGGGGCCGAGCCCGAGGAGGTAAGAACAAATACCTCCACCTGGAGATTGCGCTGCAGATCGTTGGCGCTCATGAACGATCGGACCTCGCGGCCCACGACGCCTTCGACCGCGTCGACCATCGCCTGGCGCATCGCCTCCTGCAGGCCAAGCCGGCCGGCGGCTACCAGATCTCCCTTGTTGTTGTCCTCCAGTGTCTGCTCGGCGCGGGTGTAGCCGCCCTCGAGCAGGCACACCACCACGTCGCCGTCGATCGTCGTCCGGGAGTTGGTGGGTCCCCGGCCGATGTACTGCTTGTGCAGCCGGGCGATCGCGTTGGATATCTCCAGCGATGGAGAGCTGCCGGACTGATCAGGGAGGACGTCCGGTTCTGGGTTCTCTTGGAGCATCAGTTCCTCACCGATGGGGAAAGGTCGAGTCTAACGGCGATGTGACGCCATCCACGCGCCTAACTCAGACAGATCTTGGACGAACGCGTCCATGGCAGCTGCTCGCTCGTCGTCGCTGCGAGCCCGGAGAATGGAGGAGGGGTGGGCGGTGAGGGTGACCAGCTCGGCGAGGTCGGACGCCATTGGCCGGCCGCGGTCGCGCCCGATCCGGACGTGCGAGCCCAACAGGGCGTGCGCAGCGATCGCCCCCAGGCACACGAGCACTTGCGGCCTGACGACCGTGATCTCGGCGTCGAGCCACGGCCGGCAGGCGTTGATGTGCACACGCTCGGGCGTCTGGTGGATGCGCCGCTTCCCGCGTAGCTTGAAGCGAAAGTGCTTGACGACGTTGGTGACGTAGGCGTCACGGCGATCGATCCCGGCGCGTTCGAGGCCCTCGTCGAGGATCTTACCGGCGGGGCCGACGAACGGATGGCCGTCGAGGTCCTCGCGGTCGCCGGGCTGCTCGCCGACGAGCATCAGCCGCGCGCCGCGCCGGCCTTCACCCATCACCGGCTGGGTGGCGGGCGCCCACAACTCGCAGGCACGACAGTGCTGAACCGTCTCGCGGAGGGACGTGAGGCTCGGCTTCTCCGGAACCGGAGCCAATGGCTGTTCATCGAACAGGGACATCGGGCAGCGACTACCCCACGCGATGAAATCGACACGTATCGGATGCTCGGGCTGGAACTACGACGACTGGCGGGGCCGGCTGTATCCCGAGGGCGTCCCGCGGCGCCGCTGGCTGGAGGTCTACGCCGAGCACTTCGACACCGTCGAGGTCAACACCACCTTCTACCGTTTGCCGAAGCGTGAGGCGGTGGCTGCGTGGGCTGAGCAGACGCCGGACGGTTTTGAGTTCGCCGTCAAGGCGAGCCGTTATCTCACCCACATCAAGCGCCTCACCGACGTGGGGGAGGGGGTTCGGCGTTTCTACGAGCGGATCGAGCCGCTGATCGAGGCCGGCAAGCTGGGGCCCGTGCTCTGGCAGCTGCCCGCCAACTTCCACCGGGACGATTCTCGTCTGGACAGCTGGCTGGCGGCGTTGCCGCCGGGACGGCACACGATCGAGTTTCGCCACGCGAGCTGGTTCGTGCCGGAGGTGATGGACGCACTGCGGGCGGCCGGGGTCGCGCTGACGGTCGGCGACCATCCCTCCCGGCCGTTTCAGTCCTACGAGGCCACGGCGGACTTCCGCTTCGTGCGCTTTCACTACGGCTCGCGGGGACGGGGCGGGAACTACTCGGCGACCGAGATCGAGACGTGGGCGCGGCGGATCGCGCAGTGGCGACGGCGTGAGGATGTCTACGCCTACTTCAACAATGACTGGAACGGCTATGCGCCGGCCAACGCTGCTGCGCTGATCAGGCGGTTGACGCCCGGGTGACGGGCACGCCGAAGCGCTGCTGGAGTTCGTCGGGGTCGACGTCCTCCTTGTAGCGCTGCTCGGAGTCCGGGTGGGTGAAGATGAGGATGCGGTCCGCCGGGAACGTCTTCAGCGCATCCTCGATCGCCTCGTCGGGATCGCTTTCACCGGTGTCCCCGCTCGCCGACACCCCGTCGGCGCCGAGCTGTTCGACGCTTTGGTGGCGGACGTCGTCGGCCTTGGAGATCGCCTCGTCGGCGTCGGAGACCCAGAAGCGCAGCGCGTTCTTGTGCAGGGCGGGGGCGACGACCATCACCTCGGCGTCTTCGGGGTCGCTGTCGGCGGGCAGTGCGGCCCGCAGCTGGTCGGCGGTGACGGGCTCGGTGGTGAGGACGAGAATCTTCATCGGGTCAATGCCTACCCCGCCGTGGTGGCGGGTATGCGTGGGCTATGAGTCACGCAGTCCTCCCGGGTCCGTCAGGCCCGACTCCGGGCCCGACGCCGCCCGGTCCCGATCCGTCGCCGCCCACGCCTGGGCCGGCCCCCGGCCCGCCCGATCCGCCGGACCCCGACCCGCGGCCCATCTGACGCTGATTGCGCACCTGATTGCGCAGGATCCGGTGCAGGCGAACGGATAGAGGCCCGGGCGGCCGGTTTTCACCCCCGGTGTACAGGGAGTCCAGCAGCTCGGCGTATTTCTCGTTGACGACGGCGCGTTTCACCTTCAGTGTCGGCGTCAATTCGCCGTCCTCGATTGACAGCTCACGCTCGAGGATTGCGAACTTCTTGATCTGCTCCACGGACGCGTAGTTGCTGTTGACGCGGTCGAGCTCCTCCTGGACGAGCCGGTGGACCTCCTCGGTCGCCGCCAACGACGCGACATCGTCCGGCAGGCCGTGCTCGGACGCCCACGGGACGATCTCCTCCTCATCGAGGGTGATGAGCGCCACCGGGTACGGCCGCCGGTCGCCGTGCATCATCGCCTGGGCAATGAAGCGCGACTGCTGGAGGTCGTTCTCGAGGTTCGAAGGGGTGAGGTTCTTGCCGCCGGCGGTGATGATGATGTCCTTCTTGCGCCCGGTGATCGACAGAAAACCGTCGTCGTCAACGGCGCCGACGTCGCCGGTGTGCAGCCAGCCGTCCACCAGGGTCTCGGCGGTCGCGTCCGGATTACGCCAGTACTCGGGGAACAGGTTGGGACCGCGCAGCAGGATCTCGGAGTCCTCCGCGGCGATCTTCACCTCGACGCCCGGCAGGGCCTTGCCGACGGTGCCGAACGTGAAGTGATCAAGCGTGTTGACGGTGCCGAGCGCGGTCGTCTCCGTCATGCCCCAGCCCTCCAGGACCGGGACGCCGCAGGCGTAGAAGAACTCGAGGATCTCGGCCGCGATGGGTGCCGCACCGGTGACCGCCTGGTTGATGTTGCCGCCGAACAGACCGCGCACCCGGGAGTAGAGGCGCTCCTCGGCCTGGTCGAACGCCTCCCGCATCGACGCCGGCACCTCCTCGCCCCGGTGCTCGCGCATCCGGACCTCGACACCGAGCTTGACGGCGCCGTCAAAACGCTCGCGGTCCTCGTCTGATCCGGCGTCGCGCATCTTCATCGCCGCCGTGTACAGCTTCTCGAAGATCCGCGGCACCGACGGCAGGTAGGTGGGCTTGGTCTCGATCAGCTCGGCGAGGATCTGCTTGGAGTCCCCGCCGTAATAGACGATCGCCGTTCCCTGATCGAAGGAGGCGAGCATCGCCGTCAGCGCGAACGCGTGGGCCAGGGGCAGGAACAGGTAGGTGATCTCCCCGTCGGCGATGAAGGCCAGCTCCTCGACGATCTCGCACACCGACATCGCGTTGCGGTGGGTGAGGACGACGCCCTTGGGCGGTCCGGTCGTGCCCGACGTGTAGATGATCGTGTAGGGGTCCTCGCGCGCCACCGCCGCCTGACGGCGCGCCAGATCGGCGCGGTCCCCTCCCGAGCCACGATCGCGCAGCTCGGCCAGCGAGAGGTCAGCACCGGCGTCGGCCGCGATCGAGATCACGTGCTCCAGGGCGTTCAACTCGCCCCGCACCGCCGAGATCTTCTGCACCTGGGCCGCGTCCTCGCAGATCACGGCCCGCGCGCCCGAGTCGCCCAGGACCCACGCGCATTCCCGCGGCGAGTTGGTCGGGTACACCGGCACGACCACGCCACCACACGCGGAGATGCCATACGAGGACACGGTCCACTCCACCCGCGTATCCGACAGCACCCCCACCCGGTCACCGGGCTCGATCCCCCGCGCGGTGAGGCCGAGGGCGACCTCCTCGATCGCCCCCAAGGTCTCGGCGTAGGTCATCTCGCGCCATTCGCCGTCGACCTTGTGGCGCGCGGCCAGGCGATCGCCAAAGCGCTCGGCGGCCGAGCTCGGCAGCGCGCCCACAGTCTCGGCGATCGCGCGTGGCGTGTCGGTCATGCCATCTCCTCTTCGGTAATTCCGCGTACGACTTTATGCCCTGCCGGCGCGCAGCTCGTCGGCCACCGAACTCCACAGCGTGACGTGGGGCCGGGGGCGGGCGCGCGCCGAGCTGGTGCCTGCTCGCCCGGTGGAGATCGCCTGAGTCGCCTCCGAGCTGGTTGCGAAGCGCTGCATCGCCAGGGCGGCGGGCAGGGCGCGCCCGAAGCCGAGGGTCGAGGCGTGCCACAGCTCGAGCATCGGCGTCCCGCGGACGTCGACGCGCACGAGCGCCCGGCGGCGCAGCTCCTCCAGCACGGCATGGGCGAGGGTGACGACGATGCCGTCGCCGGCGGCCGCGGCGGCGATCGCGGCGGCGTGGCTGGTGTAGGCGACGAGGTCATCGGGCTCGATGCCGGTGCGCGCGAACAGTAGGCCGGCCCCGGTCGTGGGATCGAGGTCCGGCGGGCCGAGGAGCCAGCGCTCGCCGGCCAGCTGCCCCGGCGCCAGATCGCGCACACCGGCCAGCGGATGCCCGGGGGCGGCGGCGACGATCAGCCGGCAGCGTAGGAACGGCACGGTGGCGATCGTGTTCACCCGCTCGGGTGCGGGCCCGGGACCGAGCGCGATGTCGGCGCGCCGGTGATCGAGCAGGTCGGCCATCGAGGCCCCGGGCACCGACTCGATCTGCACATCGATCCCCGGGTCGCGAGTGGTGAAGGCGTCGATCAGCGGCCCGACGTACTCGGCGACGACGTTGGTCACGGCGACCTGCATCAGGCGCACCCCGTCGGGGGACTCCTGGACGGAGCGGCGGGCCTGCTCGGCGAGCCCGAGGATCTCGGACGCCAGGGTCGCCAGCCGGTGGCCGCCCGCGGTGAGCGCGATCCCCCGGCCGTCGCGGACGAACAGCTCATCGCCGAGCTCCTTGCGCAGCGCCGAGACGGCCACCGACACGGCCGGCTCGGTGACGCCGAGCTCCGCCGCGGCCGCCTTGACCGAACCGTGGCGCGCGACGAGCACGAACGACTGCAGCTGGGCCAGGGTCATCCGGGTACGACCTAAGCGATCACTTAATCGTCGTTTGCGTAGTCGATCACGGGCGAGCAGAATGCTAGACATGAGGGAGCGCGGCGAGCCCCACCGGGCTCCGAAGTGACGATGCAGGTCCCGGCGCCATTCGAGTACGAGCGGGCCACGAGCGTGGAGCACGCCCTCCGGCTGCTGACGCAGCTCGGGCCCGACGCCCGGATCCTCGCCGGCGGCCATTCGCTGCTGCCGATGATGAAGCTGCGGCTCGCCACGCCCGAGTACCTGATCGACATCGATGACCTGGCCGGCGAGCTGGGCTACGTCCGGGAGTCCGGGGACGAGATCCACATCGGCGCGATGACCCGCCACCGCGAGCTGCTCGAATCGGAGCTGCTGGCGCAGCGCGCGGCGATCTTCACCGACGCCGAGCACGTGATCGCCGATCCGATCGTGCGCAACCGGGGCACGATCGGCGGCGCGCTCTGTCAGGCCGACCCCTCCGAGGACCTGAGCGCGGTGTGCGCGGCGGTTGGTGCCCGGATGGTGATCCGCAGTCTGACCGGGGAGCGCGAACTGAGCATGACCACGTTTCACCAGGGGCCGTATCGCACGGCCGTCGGCGACGACGAGATGCTCGTGGAGATCCGCGTCCCACTGCCCGCCGGGTCGGGCAGCGCGTATGAGAAGGTCGACCGGCGGGTCGGCGACTGGGCGGTCGCGGCCGCCGGCGCATCGCTCACGGTGTCCGACGACGGTGAGACGATCGACGATGCCGGCATCGCGCTCGCCGCTGTGGGCGCCGCTGTCACGTGCGCTGAAGCGGAGGCGTGGCTGGTCGGGGGTCCGCCCAGTCGGCAACGGCTGACCGAGGCTGGACGGCTGGCTGCTGGCGCGGCCGCCCCGGTCTCCGACCAGCGCGGATCGGCCGAGTACAAGCGTCATGTGGCGGGGGTGCTCACCGCGCGGGCCCTACACCGGGCGGCGGCGCGGGCGGCGGGGGCCGGGGAGTGCAGGTGACGATGACCGTCAACGGCGCCGAGCACACGCGCGAGGTCGAACCACGGATGCTGCTCGTGCACTTCGTCCGCGACGAGCTGCGCCTGACGGGCACCCACTGGGGCTGCGACACGTCGAACTGCGGCACGTGCGTCCTGCTGATGGACGACGAGCCCGTCAAATCGTGCACGGTTCTCGCCGCCACGGCCGCCGGTCACGAGATCAGGACCGTGGAGGGCCTGGAGCGAGACGGCCGCCTCGATCCCGTGCAGGAGGGATTTCGCGCGCAGCACGGCCTGCAGTGCGGTTTCTGCACGTCAGGCATGCTGATGACGGCCCGCGCGCTGCTGGACCGGCGCGCGGCGACGGCGGCCCCCGGGCCGCTCACCGACCAGGAGATCCGCGAGGCGATCTCCGGCCAGATCTGCCGGTGCACCGGCTACACGACGATCGTGCGCTCGATCCGCTGGGCGGCCGAGCGCGAAGCGATGAATTCCACGGCAGTCAAGGAGGAGGAGGCATGAGATGCCCGTAGCAGTCGGAGCATCGAGCGGTTGGACGATCGGGATCGTGCTCGGCGTGATCGTGGTGATCGTGGCCGCGGCGATCGTGATCGCGATCGTGGCCCTGGCCACCCGCATCGCCAGGCAGGCCGATACGGCGGTCGGCGGCGTCACCAAGGTCCGCGAGCAGACGGACGCCCTCGGGGGCATCGCGCGGATCAACGATTCGGGCGTGCGGATCCTGCACTCGGCCCGGGCCCTGCGCAAGGTGGCGGTGGGCAGGTGACCGTCTATGCGCTCACCAACCACGGCGCGTGGGGGATCGCGCTCATCATCGGTCTCGGGGCGGCGCTCGCCGTGGCGGCGCTGCTGGCGATTCTGATCCGGACCGTGATGCAGATCGATCGCTCGGCGACCAGCCTGCTGAACGTCGCCGGCCAGGTCGCCGGTAACACCGCAAGCATCCCCCAGCTGGAGGCCACCGGGCCGGTGCTGGGCCTGATCGTGGAGGAGGCAATCGTGCAGGACGGCTACATGAACGCGCTCACCGACGGGTTCGGTGGGCGATGAGCTCCACGACCCTGACCGTGCTCAGCGTGCTGCTGGCGGTCGTGATCATCGCCGTGCTCGCGGCCGCGCTGATCGTGGTTCGCCAGAGCCTCACCCGGACATCGTCGAAACTCGCCACCCTGGCGGGCGCGCTGGAGACCGTCGAGTCCGAGCACCTCAAGCCGCTCGAGCCCGCCGTCACGGCGATCAACGAGCAGTTCGACATCATCGTGGCGGCCTTTCCGGGGATCGCCGCCAAGGCGAAGATCGTGGCCGAGAGGAGGCCGTCATGACGCTCGAATGGATCGGTGACGCGATCCTGCTGGTGGTGGTCCTGCCGGTCGTCATTTACCTGCTGCACGGGGTGCTGACGGCCGCCAACTCGATCGTGCCCAGCGTCAACCGGATCGCCGCCGCCGCCCAGCGCGGATCGGCCGATCTGGATGCGGTCCCCCTGCTGCTGCATACCCAGGAGCAGGTGATCGCGACCGTCGGCGTCGTCGCGGACTACGGCGGCTCGCTCGACGTGATCCTCGACGACCACCAGGGAGTGTGACGCGATGCCTGCAGCTGGTGTGGTGATGATCATCGCGGTGGTGGCGCTCGTCGCGGCGGCCGTCGCCTATCTGGTGTCGACGATCGTGGCCCTGCGCCGGATCACGGGCGGCCTCGACGAGGCGATCACCGGCGTCGTCGCCATCATCGAGAAGTCAGCGCCCGTCGAAGAGGTGGTCAACACGATCAACGCCAACCTTGACGCCGGCGTCGAGCTGCTCGAGGGCCTGCTCGTCACCAAGGCCGGCCTGTCGGACGCGGTCGGCCTGATCGACGGCCTGTACCCCGGCGCGGCGGCGCAGGGCCTGCGCAACATCCCTGAGAGCAGGGACGTCAAGCCGCCGCGGATCTCCGAGGTGTATACGCGGGGAACCCTGACTCTCGCTCGGCTGGGGCGCGAGGCACCGATCGCGGCCGCTTCGCCCAACGGACCGGCGCTCCGCAACCCGGTGTACGGGTCCGCGGCGTCGGCGGCGCTGTATCCCGGGGGCCGTCCCGGCCGGGTGCCGAACCTGCCCCGCTCCCCGGTCATCGGCTCAGGTTCGCCCGTCCAATACGACCCCGACGAGGAGGTCGGTGCCCCGCGCAAGCGGATGCCGGCCGAGCAAGGGAGCTGAGATGCAGACACCGGCACGGTTCGACTACGAGCGGGCGACGAGCGTGGAGGGCGCGATCGCCGCGCTCGTCAAGGGCGACGGCGATGCGCGCGTGATCGCCGGTGGCCATTCGCTGCTGCCGATGATGAAGCTGCGTCTCGCCCAGCCCGAGCGGCTGATCGACATCAACGACCTCCATGAGCTCTCCTACATCGAGGAGCGCCCCGACGAGATCCGGATCGGGGCCCTGACGCGGCACGTCGAGCTGCTGGAGTCAGACGTGCTCGCGCGCCACTTCCCACTGTTCGCCGACGCCGAACAGGTGATCGCCGATCCCGTCGTGCGCAACCGCGGGACGATCGGCGGCTCGCTGTGCCAGGCCGACGCGGCCGAGGATCTGAGCGCCGTGTGCTCGGCGGTCAAGGCGAGCGTCGTGCTCCGTGGCCCCGACGGCGAGCGGGTCGTCGCGATGGATGCATTCCACATCGGGCCGTACGTGACCGCGATCGGCGACGGCGAGCTGCTGACCGAGGTGCGGATCCCGCTCAGGGTGGGCGGCGGCTCGGCGCATGAGAAGACCGAGCGGCGGGCCGGGGACTGGGCGATCGCCGCCGCCTCGGCGGCTCTGTGGATCGACGGCGGCACGATCACCGACGCCGGGATCGCGCTCTCCGCCGTGGGCCCGACGACGATCGAGCTGCGCCGCGCGGACGAGCTCCTGCGGGACGCCACGCCCTCCGAGGAGGTGTTCGCCCGGGCCGGCCAGATCGCCTCGGAGGACTCGCACCCGTCGGCCGATGGCCGCGGGCCTGTCGACTACAAGCGCCATCTCGCCGGCGTCATGACCCATCGTGCCCTGCGCCGCGCCGCGGCCCGTGCGCTCAAACAGGAGGCCTGAGACACCGTGGAAGTCACGATCAACATCAACGGCGAGCCCGTCTCTCGCGACGTCGAGCCGCGGACGCTGCTCGTCCACTTCATCCGTGACACGCCAGGGCTGACCGGCACCCACTGGGGCTGTGACACCTCCAACTGCGGCGCCTGCGTCGTGCTGATGGACGGAAAGCCGCTGAAGTCGTGCACCGCGCTCGCCGCGATGTGCGAGGGCCACGAGATCGCGACCGTCGAGTCGCTGGAGATCGAGGGCGAGCTCGACCCGATCCAGCAGGGCTTTCACGAGCTGCACGCCCTGCACTGCGGGTTCTGCACACCCGGGATGCTGATGACGGCGCGGGCGCTGCTCAACGAGAACCCCGACCCGACCGAGCACGAGATCCGTACGGCGATCAGCGGCGCCATCTGCCGCTGCACCGGCTACAAGAACATCGTCGCCGCCGTGCGCTGGGCGGCCGAGCACGAAGCTTCGATCCAGCAGGAGGCCTGAGCAATGGCGGTCACCGAGAACCTTCCCAGCCCCGGGCACGAGCGGCCGATCGGCTTCGGCCGCCTCAAGCGCAAGGAGGACGCACGCTTCATCCGCGGCAAGGGCAACTACCTGGACGACATCCGCCTACCGGGAATGCTCCACGGCGCGATCCTGCGCAGCCCGTACGCCCACGCCAAGATCGTCTCGATCGACACCTCGGGGGCGCTGGCGCTCGACGGCGTAGCGGCGGTCGTCACCGCCAAGGACCTGGAGACGCTCGGCTTGGCGTGGATGCCGACGATCTCCTATGACACCCAGGCCGTGCTAGCCGGCGACAAGGTCCGCTTCCAGGGCCAGGAGGTGGCGTTCGTGATCGCCACCGACGAGTACATCGCCCGCGATGCCACGGCGCTGATCGACGTCGAGTACGAGCCGCTGGCGCCGGTCGTCGACGCGCGCACGGCGCTCGATCCCGATGCTCCGCTGATCCGCGACGACAAGGAGGGGCAGGTCGACAACCTGGCCAGTCCCACCTGGGAGGCGGGCGATGAGGAGGCCACCGCAGCTGCGTTCGCCGAGGCCGACATCGTCGTCAAGCGCGAGATGATCTATCCGCGCTGCCATCCGGCACCGCTGGAGACGTGCGGGATGATCGCCGACTTCAACCCCGACACCGGGCAGCTCGACATCTACAACGGCAACCAGGCGCCCAACGTCCACCGCACGGTGTACGCCCACGTCGCCGGCCTGGCCGAGCACATGATCCGCATCCGTTGTGGCGACATCGGCGGCGGCTTTGGCAACAAGGTGCCGGTGTACCCCGGCTACGTGTGCGCGATCGCCGGCTCGATCGTCGCCGGGGCGCCGGTCAAGTGGATCGAGGATCGCTCGGAGAACCTGATGTCGACGGGCTTTGCCCGCGACTACATCATGAGCTCGGAAATCTGCGCCAAGAACGGCAAGATCACCGGCCTGCGGGTCGACGTGATCGCCGATCACGGCGCGTTTGACTCGACCGCCCAGCCGACCAAGTTCCCGGCCGGCTTCTTTCACATCTGCTGCGGCTCCTACGACCTGCAGGCCGCCCATGTGAAGGTCAAGGCGGTCTACACCAACAAGGCCCCGGGGGGTGTCGCCTATCGCTGCTCGTTCCGGATCACCGAGGCCGTCTACCTGATCGAGCGCATGGTCGACGCGCTGGCGCGCGAGATGGGCGTCGATCAGATCGACCTGCGGATGAACAGCTTCATCGACCCAGGCCAGTTCCCGTATGAGACGACGACCGGCTGGACCTATGACTCAGGCAACTACGCCGAGACGATGAAGGTGGCGATGGACATCGCCGGGTACGACGACCTGCTGCGCGAGCAGACCGAGAAGCGCGAGCGCGGCGAGCTGATGGGCATCGGCGTCTCGTTCTTCACCGAGGGCGTCGGCGCCGGACCGCGCAAGCACATGGACATCCTCGGCATGTCGATGAACGACGGCGCCGACCTGCGCGTGCACCCGTCCGGCAAGGCCGTGGTGTCGATCAGCGCCCAGACCCAGGGCCAGGGTCACGAGACGACGTTCGCCCAGATCGTCGCCGAGGAGCTGGGGATCCCACCCGAGGACATCCAGGTCCGCCACGGCGACACCGACCGGACGCCGTATGGCCTGGGCACCTACGGCTCACGCTCGACACCGGTGAGCGGCGCGGCGGTGGCGGTCGTCGCGCGCAAGGTGCGCGACCGGGCGCGCCTGATCGCGGCCACGATGCTCGAGACCCGACCCGAGGATCTCGCCTGGGAGAAGGGCCGCTGGTATGTCAAGGGCGACCCCGAGCAGGGGGCGATGATCGAGGAGATCGCCCAGCGGGCGTACAGCGGCGAGCCGATGCCCGAGGGGATGGAGGGCGGTCTCGACGCCCAGGTGATCTACGACCCGCCTAACCTGACCTACCCCTATGGGGCCTACATCGCCGTCGTCGACATCGATCCCGACACCGCCCAGGTCACGGTGCGGCGATTCATCGCCGTCGACGATTGCGGCGTGCGCATCAACCCGATGATCGTCGACGGCCAGATCCACGGCGGCCTGGCCGAGGGCATCGGGATCGCCCTGATGGAGGTGATCAGCTTCGACCAGGAGGGCAACTGCCTGAACTCCTCGTTCATGGATTACCTGATCCCGACCGCGCTCGAGTGCCCGGACTTCGAGCTCGGCGAGACGGTCACCCCCTGTCCGCATCATCCCCTCGGCGCCAAGGGCGTCGGTGAGTCGCCCAATGTGGGCTCGCCACCGGCGATCGTCAACGCCGTGATCGACGCCCTGCACACCACGCACGGGGTCGACCACATCGATATGCCGTGTACTCCGGCGCGCGTGTGGGCGGCGATGCAGGGGCGCCCCGAGCCGCCGCAATGACGCAATCGCTCACCGGTGAGGCCGAGGGAGAGGTCCGTCACCTCGTCCCCGACGTGGAGACGCTCGCTCAGCGGCTGGCCTCCGTCGACTACCTCGTCGACGAGGGGCTGGCCACGGCGATCTTCCTCAGCCTGCGCCTGCCCCAGCCGCTGCTGCTGGAAGGGGAGGCGGGCGTCGGCAAGACCGAGGCCGCCAAGGCACTGTCGCTCGTGCTCGACACGCCCCTGGTGCGCCTGCAGTGCTACGAGGGCATCGACGCCGCCGAGGCGCTGTACGAGTGGAACTATCCGCGGCAACTGCTGTCGATCCGCCTCGCCGACAGCCGCGGTGAGGAGCTCGCGGAGTCAGACCTGTTCGGCCCTGACTACCTGACGGCCCGGCCCCTGCTGCGGGCACTCCAGCATCCCGGGCCGCGTCCGGCGGTCCTGCTGATCGACGAGATCGACCGCGCCGACGACGACTTCGAGGCGTTCCTGCTCGAGCTGCTCGCCGAGGGCACGGTGACGATCCCCGAGATCGGAACGGTCACCGCCACCCACCCGCCGGTGATCGTGCTCACGTCCAACCGAACCCGCGACCTGCACGACGCCGTCAAGCGCCGCTGCCTGTATCACTGGATCGATTACCCCAGCGCGCAGCGCGAGGTCGAGATCATCCGCCGCCGGGTCGCAGGCGCCGCCGCCACCCTGGCCGTCCAGGTCGCCGATGCCGTCTCGGCGATGCGCGACTCCGACGTCCAGAAGCCGCCCGGAATCGCCGAGGCGATCGACTGGTTGGCCGCCCTGGACCTGCTCGGCGTGACCGAGCTCGACGAACCGGCGGTGGAGCGCACGCTCGGCTCGGTGCTCAAGTACCGCGAGGACCAGGACGTCGTCCGCGCCGGCGGGCTGGGCACGCTGCTGCGAGAGAGCGCCTGACCGATGACCGCGTTCCGCGTCCGCACCGCCGTGCTCGATCTGCCGCCGCTCGTCGGGGCGCTCGCCCGGCGGCTGCACGACGCCGGCGTGCCGGTCGATACCGAGCGCGCCGCGCGGCTGGCGCAGGCGCTCGCCGTCGTGCGACCGGTCGCCCGCCGCCGCCTGTACTGGACGGTGCGCTCGGTGCTCGTCTCCGATCTGTCTCAGGTGCCGACCTTCGACCGGGTGTTCGCCGCGGTGTTCGGCGGCGCCGCCGAGCGGTCACCGGAGCCCATCGTCGAGGACGTTCACCAGGTGCCCGCCGAGGCCGACGAACAGCCCGACTCCGACCGCACGCCGGATCGGGACGCTGACGCCCGCTCCGGGCGCCTCGCCGGCCCCGTCGCGCGATCGCGACGCCGGCGAGGAGACGCGCCAGCTGCCGGTTCCGACGGTCGCCACCGACGAGGAGGTGATCCGCACCAAACGCTTCGACGCGCTCGAACCCGATGAGCTGGCCGCTCTGTACGCACTGATGACGAAGCTGTCGCTGGCCACGCCGCGCCGGCGCACGCGGCGCTACGAGCGCGGACGCCACGGCGCGCGTGTCGACCTGCGCCGGACGATGCGCTCGAGCCTGCGCACGGGGGGAGAGCCGATCCGCCTTGCGCGTCGCCAGCGCCGCGTGGAACGCCGGCGGATCGTGCTGCTGTGCGACATCTCCGGCTCGATGGAGCCGTACGCCCGCGCCTATCTGCAGTTCCTCACCTGCGCCGCTGGAAGCGGTCCGGGGGCGGAGGCGTTCGTGTTCGCCACGCGCCTGACCCGGCTCACGCGGGCGCTGCGATCGCGCCATCCCGAGCGAGCCATCGCCCAGGCCGCCCAGACCGCGCCCGACTGGTCCAGCGGCACTCGCATCGGCGAGGCGCTGAAGACGTTCAACGATCGTCACGGGCGCCGGGGAATGGCCCGCGGGGCCGTCGTCGTGATCCTCTCCGACGGCTGGGAGCGCGGCGACCCGACGCTCGTCGGGCGGGAGATGGAGCGCCTGTCGCGTCTGGCCTACCGGATCGTGTGGGTCAACCCGCGCGCGGCGGCTGCGGGCTTCGTCCCGCGCGCCGGGGGGATGGCGGCGGCGCTGCCGCACTGCGACGCGCTCGTCTCCGGCCACAGCCTGGCCGCGCTCGACGAGGTCGCCGAGGCGATCGGCGCCGAGCGCTGGCGTGACCGTGCGCCGGAGACCGGCTGGCGTCCTGTGGTCCTCGAGGCGGAGGGCCCCGAGGCCGACGAGCCGTGGGCGAGCGCCCAGCCGGTCCCCGGCAGCTCGGTGGCGATGCCGAGCGGCTACGGGCCGAGCCGCGGCAAGACGACGCCGGGATGGGTCCTGCACCGATGATCCCGGCCGGCTCAGCCAAGGTGAAGATCTGCATCTATCCGGGCTGCGAGCGCCCGGCCGTGCCGCCCCATCTGCTCGGCGGGCCGCAGCCCAGCTTCTGCGATCTGGAGGAGCACAACGTGCTCACCGCCCATCAGGAGCGCCAGCGCCTGGCGCAGACAGATAACGAGGGAGAGGAGTGAGGATGGCCAACGAGGCGTACCGCGCGGTGTTCCTGCGCATTCATCCGACCGGCAAGATGGTGCTCAGCCTGACCACCGAGCCCGACGGCCACGAGGCCGACTACGCCCGCCAGGTGGCCGACGAGCTCGGCGTCCCGGCGCTCGACGTCAAGGTCGTGCCGGCCGACACCGATCGCTTCGGGACCGGCCACGGCTACAACACGGCGCCGTCGCCCGGCACCGCGGGCGCGATCGCCTCCGCGACGGAGAAGATCCGGGCCAAGGCGCAGCTGCTCGCCGGTGTCGCGCTCGACAGCCCGCCGGATGCCGTGCAGTGGTCCGACGGCGCATTCGCGACCGCCGAGGACCCCGGCCAGGGCAGGACGATCGCCGACCTCGCGATGTACGCCCACGGGACCGGGGCGCTGCCGCCGGGCGTCGAGGGTGGTCTGGACGCCCAGACCGTCTACCGAGACTGACTGACAACCGACGAAGGGAGCCGATACATGGTCGAACTCGACCAGTCGTTCGAAACCGACAAGCCGATCGACGACAGCTGGGGGCTGGTGCTCGACCTCGAGCGCCTCGTGCCGTGCGTGCAGGGTGGCAGCGTCATCGAGGTCACCGGCGACGACTCGGTCAAGGCGGAGATCAAGGTCAAGATGGGCGCGATGTCGATGAAGTTCAAGGGAACCGTCGAGGTCGTCGAGTCCGATCCCGAGAGCCATCGGGCGCTGCTGCGGGTCAAGGCCCGCGAGGCCGGCGGCCAGGGCCACGCCAACGCCGACGTGACGTTCACGCTGGCCAACGGCGGGGGCAACGTCCACACCGCGGCGCAGATCACCGGCAAGGCGGCGTCGATGGGCGAGGGCATGGTGTCCACGGTCCTCGAGGCGCTGATCAAGGACTTCACCGAGAGGTTCGTGGCGGCCGCCTGAGGGATGTGATCATGACGGTCCGCACAATGCGCGCCGTGGAGCCCGGCGAGGTGCCGATCGACGGCGGCACCGCCGTCCAGGAGCAGCCCGACCGGCCCGTCTTCCGTGGCAACGGCGAGTACGACTACGTGTGCGTGCAGTGCGGCAGCCTGCTGGCATCGGGGATGGACCCGCGGCTCATGACCCGCCGGGTCCGGGTCCGCTGCGCCCGCTGCCGCACGATCAACATCGCCGCGGAGCTGCCTGTGGAGGCGGCCCGGCGACCGCGGGCGGGACCGCCGCGATGACGGCCGTCGTAGGCGTCGGTTTCGGGCGCCTGAGCCGCAAGGAGGACGAGCGCTTCATCCGCGGCCAGGGCCGCTTTCTCGACGACGTAGCGGTGCCCGGCATGCTCCACGGCGCGATGCTGCGCAGCCCGATGGCTCACGCCCAGGTGCTGTCGATCGATGTCTCGGCGGCGCTTGCCGCACCCGAAGGTCCACGCGGTCATCACCGGCGCCGACCTCGAGGTGCGGGGCTGCGCCTGGATGGGAACGATGTCCGGTGACGTGCAGGCGGTGCTGGCCACCGACAAGGTGCGCTTCCAGGGCCAGGAGGTCGCGTTCGTGATCGCCGATGACCACTACTCGGCCCACGACGCGCTCGAGCTGATCGACGTGCAATACGCGCCGCTGGCACCCGTCGTCGACCCGCGACGCGCGCTCGATCCCGACGCGCCCGTGATCCGCGACGACCTGCCGGATCGGCTCGACAACCACATCTTCGACTGGGAGGCGGGCGACCGGGCGGCCACCGAACGGGTGATGGCGAGCGCCGACGTCGTCGTCGAGCAGGAGATGGTCTTCCCGAGGTCGCATCCAGCGCCGATGGAGACCTGCGGCGCGGTGGCCGAGTTCGACCGGGTGGCCGGCAAGCTGACCGTCTGGTCGACCACCCAGGCGCCCCACGCCCATCGCACGCTGTACGCCGAGATCCTCGGTCTCGCCGAGCACCGGATCCGCGTGATCTCACCCGACGTCGGCGGCGGCTTTGGCAACAAGGTGCCGATCTATCCCGGCTACGTGTGCGCCGCCGTAGGAGCGATGACCGTCGGTCACCCGGTGAAATGGGTCGAGGACCGCTCCGAGAACCTGATGTCGACCGGCTTCTCCCGCGATTACACGATGCGCGGGCGGATCGCCGCGTCGGCCGCCGGCAGGGTGCTGGCGGTCTCGGTCGACGTGCTCGCCGACCACGGGGCGTTCAACACGGCCGCCCAGCCGAGCCGCTATCCGGCCGGCTTCTTTCACATCTTCACCGGCTCCTACGAGCTGGCGGCCGCGCACTGCCACGTGCGCGGCGTCTACACGAACAAGGCCCCCGGCGGGGTCGCCTACGCGTGCTCGTTCCGCATCGCCGAGGCGGTCTACCTGGTCGAGCGCCTCGTCGACATGCTCGCCGTCGAGCTCGCCGTCGATCCCGCCCAGTTGCGCCTGGACAACCTGATCGGTCCCGACCAGTTCCCGTACGAGTGCAAGACCGGGTGGGTGTACGACTCCGGCAACTACCCGGCCGCGCTGCGCAAGGCGCTGGACACGGTCGGCTACGCCGAGCTGCGCCGCGAGCAGGCGGCCAAGCGGGGCCGGGGCGAGCTGATGGGCATCGGGCTCTCGTTCTTCACCGAGGCGGTCGGCGCCGGCCCCCGCAAGCACATGGACATCATGGGCCTGGGCATGAACGACGGCGCCACGCTGCGCATCTCGCCGACCGGCACCGCCCAACTCGCGATCAGCGTGCAGACCCAGGGACAGGGCCACGAGACGACGTTCGCCCAGATCGTCGCCCACGAGCTCGGAATCCCACCTCAGGACGTCGACGTCATCCACGGCGACACCGACAACACCCCCTACGGGCTGGGGACCTACGGGTCGCGCTCGACGCCGGTAAGCGGGGCGGCGACCGCGCTCGTCGCCCGGAAGGTCCGCGACAAGGCCCGGCTGGTGGCCTCGGCGATGCTCGAGGTCGCGGCGGCCGACCTCGAATGGGAGCGCGGACGGTGGTTCGTGCGCGGCGATCCCGAGCAGGGCGCCTCGATCTCGCAGATCGCGGGGGCGGCCCGCGGCTCGGTGGCGCTACCCGAGGGCGTCGAGACGGGGCTCGACTCCGAGACGGTGTACGACCCGCCGAACCTGACGTTCCCGTTCGGCGCCTACGTGTGCGTCGTGGACATCGACCCGGGGACGGCGAAGGTGTCGGTGCGGCGGTTCGTCGCCGTCGACGACTGCGGAACCCAGATCAACCCGATGATCGTCGAGGGACAGGTGCACGGCGGGCTGACCGACGGCGTCGGCCTCGCGCTGATGGAGATGGTCGGCTACGACGAGGAGGGCAACTGCCTGAGCGCCTCGCTGATGGATTACCTGATCCCGACGGCGGTGGAGGTGCCCGAGTGGGAGAGCAGCTACACCGTCACCCCGTCGCCGCACCACCCGCTGGGCGCCAAGGGAATCGGCGAGTCGGCCACCGTCGGCTCGCCGCCGGCGATCGTCAACGCCGTCTGCGACGCGCTTGCCTCCTACGGCGTTCGCCACATGGACATGCCGTGCACGCCCGCGCGCGTGTGGGACGCTATGCAAGGAAAGGCGGTACCCCCGCGATGATGGCTGTGGAGCAGACCAAGGAGATGGAGCGGCTCGCCGCCGAACGCCAGCCGTTCGTGGTGGCAACCGTCGTACGCGCCCGCCGCCCGACGAGTGTCCGTCCGGGCGACGGGGCGATCGTGCTGCGCGACGGGACGATCGAGGGCTTCGTGGGCGGCGTCTGCGCCGAATCCTCGGTGCGCCTGCACGCGCTGCGCGCGTTGGAGACGGGCGAGCCACTGCTGCTGCGCCTCGTGCCCGGCGATTCGGAGGGGGAGGGGCCCCCGGCCGAGCAGCTGGACGGCGCGGTCGTGGAGCGCAACCCCTGCCTGAGCGGCGGCTCGCTGGAGATCTTCCTCGAGCCCCATCTGCCGGCCAACCGCGTGGTCGTGGTCGGGAGTTCGCCGATCGCGCGGGCGCTCGTCCAGCTCGCCCGGGCCGCCGACTATGCCTCCTCGCTGGGTTCGGCGGCCGACATGGGGCGGCTGGAGGGCGCCGCGGCCGTCGTAGTGGCCTCGCACGGCAGCGGGGAGGAGCAGGTCCTCGTCTCGGCACTAAAGGCCGGAGTTCCCTATGTGGCGCTGGTGGCCAGCCCCAAGCGGGGCATCGTCGTGCGCTCGGAGCTGGCGGTCGCGCCCGAGCTGGCGGCGCAGCTGCATACCCCCGCGGGCTTCGACATCGGCGCGCGCACGCCGAGCGAGATCGCGATCTCGATCCTCGCCGAGATGGTCGCCGTGCACCACGCGCACCCGGGATCATCGGCGGACGTGCCCGGTCGCTCGACCACGCCGGAGGTCGAGGTGATCGCCCCGGCGGTGACCGGGGTCGCCGTGGACCCGGTGTGTGGGATGAAGGTGGCCACCGTGTCGGCCAGTCCGCACGTGGTTCTCCACGGCGAGACGGTGTGGTTCTGCAGCGAGAGCTGCCGGGCCGGCTACGCGCGGGAGCACGCACTCGGCTAGCACTGGCGGGGAGTGCACGGCGCTGCTGTAATCCAACCGCCACCCGCCCAAGGAGCCCATCATGGATCGTCCCGACGGTCAGCCGGTCAAGCGCCAGGATCTCGTCCAGGCCCTGCGCGACAGCTATGAGATCGTGCTCGAGGCCGAGATCCCCGAGCGCTTCGAGCCCACCGCGTTCGAGCTCGTCCTGCAGGAGCTGCTCGACTACGAATCCGAGTAGCCGGGCGGGAACGGTCGCTCGCGATCGACGAGCTCGTCGTTCATCGTATGAACCAAGCTGGGGCCACGCGGACCATTGGCACGAGGCGGGTGCGTCCGCGAGCATGCGCCCATGCTGGGCAGTCGAGGTGCCGCTCGGTCTGGTGGTAGCCGCCTGCATCGCCTGCAGTGGGCTGGGACCGGCCTCCGGCCTCACGGGAAGGGTAGGGGCCGCGGCTGCGGCCACCTCGGCAGCCCAGCAGATCGGCATGAGGTGCTGCTGATCACCGACACCGCGGCCGAGGTCGCCTACGTCGACACGAGGCGGCACACGGGGGTCCTCCGGATCAGGACCTAGATGCCGGGCTCAACCAGCGCCCGTCCGGTGCCGATAAGAGCCCATGACCTGGCTTGTCTTGATCTGGACGGCGCTGATCGTGATCTGGGTCAACGCCGAGCGCTTCGCGCCGGCCGCCAAGCTCCGCCATCTTTGGCAGCACGCTGCCGCTCCGATCGAGCGAGCGGCCCGCCGCGAAGCCGAACAACCACCGGCCGAATAGCCCCGCCTTCGCGAAGGCTGGGGAGGGCCCGCCCGGGCCAGGGGCGAGCCCTCCAGCGGCCCCCACCACTCGGACCTACGCAAAGGTGCTGATCTCGGATCACCGGAAAGTAAGATCACGGCGGGTGCCCGCTCGGGCCCGAAGGGCCAGCTGGGGCCCGCCCCCCTGCGGACAGGCCCCGGCCCGCGTATGCGTGCGTGTCTTGCCCTGCGTCTCCTATAACGCCTGACCCGTGCCAAAGTTGGTCACGCACCGCCGGTGTCCGCAGCGAGCCCGCTCGAACGACAAAAAGCCCCGCATGGCGGCAGGGCTCTTTGTGGACGCGCCCGGCACGATTCGAACGTGCGACCTTCCGCTCCGGAGGCGGACGCTCTATCCCCTGAGCTACGGGCGCGTGCGATCGGGGTAGATCGAAGGGCCAGCTTACCGTGGAGATCGCGATCATCTCGGACACCCACCTGCCCAAGGGCCGGCGCCGGCTTCCGGACCGATGCCTGGAGCGGCTGCGGGCGGCCGACCTGATCGTGCATGCCGGCGACTTCTCGACGCTCGCCATGCTGCAGGAGCTGCAGTCGTATGGGCGCGTGGTCGCCGTCCACGGCAACGTCGACGACGCCGCCGTGCGGGCAGTGCTGCCGGAGACAGCGGTGGTCGATGCCGGCGGGGCCCGGGTGGCCGTGATCCACGACGCCGGATCGTCGCGGGGCCGGCTTGAGCGGATGCGGCGGCGCTTCGCCGGAACGCACGCCGGCGGCGGCGTCGACGCGGTCGTGTTCGGCCATTCCCACACCCCTCTCCTCGAGCGCGCCGCGGACGGATTTCAGATCTTCAATCCGGGTAGCCCGACCGAGCGCCGCCGAGCGCCCCATCACACGATGGGAGGCTGCCGGGCTGTCGGGGGCACGCTCACGTTCGAGCTCGTGAAGCTCGACTGACGTCGTCGCGGCCGCCTGCGGCGGTCGCGGCGGTCCGCCGACCGCGCCGGGTGGCAGACTGAGGCCAACATGGATCTGTCGATCTTCTTCGCCGGGACCGCCGGCTCGGTACCGAGCGCCCGCCGGGGGCTGCCGGCGATCCTCGTGCGCCGGGGTGGCGACCGGATCCTGTTCGACTGCGGCGAGGGAACCCAGCGCCAGCTGGTCAGCTCGGTCGGCCTCGCAGACGTGACCGAACTGTTTCTCACCCACTTTCATACCGATCACTGGCTCGGCCTGCCGGGAATGCTCAACACGTTCAACCTGCGGGGTCGCGAGCGGCCGCTGGCCGTGCACGGCCCGCGCGGCCTGCGCTCGCTGATGGGGCTCGTCGAGCGCATGAGCGGCCGGCCGAGCTTCGAGCTGCACGCGGTCGAGCTGGACGCCGGTGACGTCCTGGAGCGCGACGGCTACCGGATCGCGCCGGTGCCCGTCGACCACCGTGGCCCGGGCTTCGCCTACGTCCTCTTCGAGGAGAAGCGCCCCGGCGTGTTTGACCCGGACTCCGCCCGTGCCCACGGTCTCACCGAAGGCCCGGAGTTCGGACGCCTGCAGCGCGGGGAGACCGTCAACGGCGTGACCCCCGAGCAGGTCATGGGGCCGCCGCGCCCGGGGCGCAAGCTCGTGCTCTCCGGCGACACTCGGCCGTGCGATGCCGTTCGGGTGGCCGCTCATCGCGCCGACGTGCTCGTCCACGAGGCGACGTTCGCCGAGGAGGAGCGCGAGCGCGCGGCCGAGAACGGGCACTCCACCGCCCGTCAGGCGGCCGAGATCGCCCGCGACGCGGATGTGGCGATGCTCGCGCTCAACCACGTCTCCACCCGGCACCCCCTGAGGCTGCTGCGCGACGAGGCTCGCGCCGTGTTCACGCCGACGGTCGTGCCCCGTGACTTCGACACGATCGAGATTCCGTTTGCCGAGCGCGGCGAGCCGCGGCTCGTGCGCTGGGATCCCGGAGACGCGCCGCCAGCGACCGCCGAGGCCGTCGCGCAGGCCTGATGAAGGCGCTCATCTCGGAGCGGCTGCGAACCCCCCGGCTGATCGCCGAGCGGCTGGCCCCCGAGCACGAGCCCGACCTCGCCCGCCTTGCGCTGGACCCCCGCGTCTATCCGACGCTGTGGCCGTTTCCGTACCCACCGACCGAGGCCGATGTCAATGATGGGCTGCGGCGCCAGCTGGGCCTGTGGCAGCGCCACGGCTTCGGGTTGTGGCTGCTGCGCGACCGCGCCACCGGGGAGTTCGTCGGTCGCGGAGGCCTGGAGTACACCGATGCTCCCGGTCGGTTGTCCGTGGAGCTCGCCTGGGCGATCGTTCCCGAGCGCTGGGGCCACGGCCTGGCCACCGAGCTGGCCCGGGCCGCCGTGCGGACCGGATTCGAGGATCTCGACGTGAGCGAGCTGGTGGCGCTCACGCTGCCCCACAACGCCGCCTCGCGCCGGGTGATGGATAAGGTCGGTTTCACCTACGACCGCGACATCGTCCATGCAGCGCTGCCCCACGTCCTCTATCGCCTCGCGCGGCCCCCGGCGCGGGCCCGGCGGGGGCCCGCGGCGGGGACCCGCCGGAGGCGCTGCTAGGCTCCGCCTCACCCGCCGCCAGCCCCTTTAACCCGGTCCCGTGAGGCCAGGAAGGAGCAGAGTTGGACCCGCAGACCACGGTCGTCCTCGACCGCGATGACATCCGCCGCACGCTCGTGCGGATCGCCCATGAGATCGTCGAGAAGAATCCCGACGGGGCGGTCGCCCTGGTGGGCATCCATCGCCGGGGTGCGCATCTCGCCCGGCGGCTGCAGCCGCTGACCAGCGAGCTGCTCGATTCGCCCGTGCCCCTGGGCTCGGTCGACATCGCCTTCTACCGCGACGACCTCAACAGCCACGCCGGCGGGGGACGGGCCGGCGTCTCGGAGTTCCCGATCGTCCATTCCACCGAGCTCGACTTCTCCGTCGACGCGCGCACGATCGTGATCGTCGACGACGTCCTGTACACCGGGCGCACCGTCCGGGCGGCGATCGACGCCGTCTTTGACTACGGGCGCCCGGCCAAGATCCAGCTGGCCGCGCTCGTCGACCGCGGCCACCGCGAGCTGCCGATCCGCCCCGACTACGTCGGCAAGAACATCCCCACCTCCCAGGAACAGCGCGTCAACGTGCGCGTCCAGGAGGTCGACGGGGTCGACGAGGTCACGATCGGTCCGGCGAACCAGGCCAGGATCAAGGCGGCATGAGCATCAACGACCACCGTTTTCACCATCTGATCTCGATCGAGGACCTCGACCGGGCGGGGATCGAGCGGATCCTCGACCGCGCCGAGTCCTTCGCCGAGGTCTCGGGGCGAGAGATCAAGAAGGTCCCCGCCCTGCGCGGGCGGACGATCGTCAACCTCTTCTACGAGGCCTCCACGCGCACGAGCTCGAGCTTCGAGCTGGCCGCCAAGCGACTGTCGGCCGACGTGGTCAACATCCGCTCGGCCGGCTCCAGCGTCGACAAGGGCGAGTCGCTCAAGGACACGGTGCAGACACTGTCGGCCTACGACCCGGCAGCGATCGTGATCCGCTCCCCGCACGCCGGCGCCGCCCAGCTCGTAGCCGGCTGGACGAGCGCCGCCGTCGTCAACGCCGGCGACGGCAAGCACGAGCACCCCACGCAGGCGCTGCTCGACGTGTTCACCCTGCGCCGGAAGCTGGGCTCGCTCGAGGGGGTCGACATCTGGATCGTCGGTGACGTCACCCACTCGCGCGTCGCGCGCTCGAACATCCTCGCCTTCACCCGCATGGGCGCCCGGGTCACGGTGGCCGGCCCGCCGACGCTCATTCCGCGCGACATCGAGGCGCTCGGCTGCGAGGCGACCGCCACCCTCGACCACCTCGCCGAGGCCGAGGTCGTGTACGTGCTGCGCATGCAGCACGAGCGGATGACGCAGTCCTTCGTCCCCTCGCTGCGCGAGTATGCCGCGCGTTATCAGATCAACGACCGCCGCCTCTCGCCCGGACAGCTGGTCATGCACCCCGGCCCGGTCAACCGCGGCGTCGAGCTCTCCGCGGCCACGATCGACTCCCCGCAGGCGCTGATCGGCGATCAGGTGAAGGCCGGCGTGGCGGTGCGGATGGCCGTCCTCTACGAGCTGCTCGTCGGCTCGCCGAGCCTGGCGGCGGTGGCCTGATGAACACGACGGCACCCCACGAGACCGCCCGCCTGTTCGCCGCCGAGCGGGCGCCCGCCGACCTGCTGATCCATCAGGTCCATGTCCTGGACCCGCGCACCGGCCTCAACGGGCCCCACGACGTCCTCATCCGCGACGGCGAGATCGCCGAGATTGGGCCGGCGGACACGCTGGAGGCGCCCGACGGCGCCGAGACGCTCGACGCCGAAGGGAGACACCTGTTCCCGGCGTTCGTCGATCCGCACGTGCACCTGCGCACCCCCGGCCAGGAGTACAAGGAGGACATCGAGAGCGGCACCGCGGCGGCCGCCGCCGGCGGTTTCTGCCAGATCGTGGCGATGCCGAACACCAGCCCGACGGTCGACACCGCCGCCGTGCTGGGCTCGGTGATCGCAAGCGCGCGGTCCACCGCCCGTGTCCCGACCGGCTTTCTCGCCGCGATCACGCATGGCCTCCGCGGCGACGAGCTGACCGAGATGGCCGAGCTGCGCGACACCGGCGCGATCGGCTTCACCGACGACGGCAAGCCCGTCACCTCGGCCGGCATGCTGCGCAAGGCGCTGCAATACCAGCGGCTGTGCGGCGGGATCATCGCGCTGCACGAGGAGGACCCCGCCCTGTCGGGCGACGGCGTCATGCACGAGGGCGCGGTCTCGGCGCGGCTGGGAATGGCCGGGATCCCCTCGGTGTCGGAGTCCACGATGGTCGCCCGCGACAGTGCGCTGGCGCTCTTCGAAGACGCGCGCGTGCACTTCCAGCATTTATCAAGCATCGAGTCGGTGCAGGCGCTGGCCGCCGCCAAGGCGGCCGGGGCGAGGGTCAGCGGCGAGGCGAGCCCGCACCACCTGACCCTGACCGACGAGGCGGTGCGGAGCCTCGACAGCCGCTTCAAGATGAACCCGCCGCTGCGGACCGAGACCGACCGCCGGGCCCTCGTCCAGGGCCTCCGGGACGGCACGATCGAATGCGTGGCCACCGACCACGCCCCCCATGCCGTGCACGAGAAGGAGGTCCCGTTCGAGCAGGCGCCGATGGGCACCATCGGCCTGGAGACGGCGTTCGCGGCGATCTACACCGAGCTGGTCGTCACCGGCGAGCTCTCGCTGGCGATCCTGGTCGAGCGGATGACGGCCGGCGGCGGCCTCTACGGCCTGCCGATCCCGCGCATCGAGCCCGGCTCGCCGGCCAACCTGTGTCTGGTCGATCTCCAGGCGCGCTGGACGGTCGGCGAGGACGGCTACGCCAGCCGCTCGTCGAACTGCGCATTTCACGGCCGCACCCTGAGCGGCCGGGTGATGCTGACGATCGCCGCCGGCGCCGTCGTCTACCGCCGGCCGCTGCTCGTCGCCCAACCCTCCGCCCGCCGGCGATGACCCCGTCGCGCCCCGCCACCGCGTACGTGCTGCTCGAAGACGGCACCCGTTTTGACGGGATCGCCTGCGGCGCGGACGCCAGCGCGGTCGGCGAGATCGTGTTCACGACGTCGATGTCGGGCTATCAGGAGGCAATGACCGATCCGAGCTACGCCGGACAGCTGATCACCTTCACGTTCCCGCAGATGGGCAACTACGGCGTCAGCGACGGGGCGATGGAGTCCGACGGCATCCACGCCCGTGCCGCGATCATGCGCGCCGGGACCGATCGCGAGGGGCACGGCCCCGCCCACCCAAAGGGAGGCTGGTTGACCTGGCTCACCGACTGCGGCGTGCCGGCCATCACCGACCTCGACACACGCGCGCTCGTGCGCCACATCCGCGAGCGTGGCTCGATGCGCGGCGGTGTCTTCCTGTCGGGGGTGTCCGAGGCCGAGGCGAGAGACCTGATCGACGCCGAGCCCGAGATGACCGGCCGGGACCTCACCCGCGGGGTCTCACCGCGCCAGACGGTCTTCCTCGAGCCCACGAGCGGCCCGGCGAGCATCCGGATCGCGATGATCGACACCGGCGTCAAGCAGTCGATCATCGCCAACCTGCGCCAGCGTGGGGTCACCGTCGAACTGCATCCCTGCACGGACACGCCCGCCGAGCTGACGGCCAACTCGCCGGACGCGATCTTCCTCGCCAACGGTCCCGGGGATCCCGCCGCCCTCGGCTACATCGTCGACACCGTCCGCCGGCTGGTCGGCACCATGCCTGTCTACGGGATCTGCCTCGGCCACCAGCTGCTCTGCCAAGCGGTCGGCCTTCAGACCTACAAGCTCCCGTTCGGTCACCACGGCGCCAACCATCCGGTCAAGAACCTGGCCACTGGCCAGACGGAGATCACCAGCCAGAACCACGGCTTCGCGGTGCTCGGGCCGGGCGGCGCGCGGACGATCGACTCCGACGAGCCGGTGCGCTGGGAGACCGACTTCGGGACGGCCGAGCTGACCCACATCAACCTGTATGACCGCACCGTCGAGGGGCTGACGCTGCTCGATGTGCCCGGCGCCACGGTGCAGTACCACCCCGAGGCCGGTCCCGGTCCGCACGACGCCCAGTATCTGTTCGACCGCTTCGTCGCCGAGATCGCGGAATCGGCTGGCGCCGATGCGAAATCGGCTGGCGCCGATTCCGTTGGAGAATCGCCCGGAGGGCGATTCTCCGGGGGAGTGCGCTAGCCCATGCCGCGCCGCGAGGACATCCACAAGATCCTGCTGCTCGGCTCGGGCCCGATCGTGATCGGCCAGGCGGCCGAGTTCGACTACTCGGGCACGCAGGCATGCCGGGTGCTCGAGTCCGAGGGCTACGAGGTCGTGCTGGTCAACTCCAACCCGGCGACGATCATGACCGACCCGGAGGTGGCGACGACCACCTACATCGAGCCGCTGCTGCCCGGACCGGTCGCCCAGGTGATCGAGCGCGAGCGCCCCGACGCGCTGCTGCCGACGCTGGGCGGGCAGACGGCGCTCAACCTGGCTCGGCAGTTGCACGAGGACGGGACGCTCGAGCGCTACGGGGTCGAGATGATCGGCGCCAACTATGACGCCATCGGGCGCGCGGAGGATCGCGAGCTGTTCCGCGACACGATGACCAAGGCCGGGCTGCGCGTCCCGAAGTCGGTCATCGCCCACACGGTGCAAGACGCCCGTGAGGCGCGCGATGAGTTGGGCATGCCCTTCATCGTGCGCCCGGCGTTCACCCTCGGCGGCACCGGCGGCGGGATCGTGCGCAACGACGCCGACCTGGAGCGGATCGTCGCCGGCGGGCTGACCGCGTCGCCGATCGGCCAGGTCCTGCTCGAGGAGTCGGTGCTGGGGTGGGGCGAGTTCGAGCTCGAGGTGATGCGCGACCACACCGACAACGTCGTGATCGTGTGCTCGATCGAGAACCTCGACCCGATGGGGGTCCACACCGGCGACAGCGTCTGCGTAGCCCCCCAGCAGACGCTCACCGACAAGCAGTACCAGGCGCTGCGCGATCAGGCGATCGCCGTCATCCGGGCGGTCGGGGTGGAGACCGGCGGCTCCAACGTGCAGTTCGCCGTCAACCCCGAGACCGACGAGATCGTCGTGATCGAGATGAACCCCCGGGTTTCACGCTCGAGCGCGCTGGCCAGCAAGGCGACGGGCTTTCCGATCGCCAAGATCGCCGCGCGGCTGGCCGTCGGCTACACCCTGCAGGAGATCCCCAACGACATCACCCGGGCCACGCCGGCGAGCTTCGAGCCGGCGATCGACTACTGCGTCGTCAAGTGGCCGCGGTTCGCGTTTGAGAAGTTCCCCGGTGCCGAAGCCGGCCTCACCACCCACATGAAGTCGGTGGGGGAGGCGATGGCGCTGGGGCGGACCTTCCAGCAGGCGTTCGCCAAGGCGCTGCGCTCGCGTGAGCTCGACACCCCTCCCGTGTCGCCGGCGGACGACGAGGCGCTCCTGCAGTTGGTGCAGGCGCCCGGCGCCGACCGCTTCGATCACCTGCTCGAGGCGCTCCGGCGCGGCATCACCGTCGAGGAGCTGCATCGGCGCACGAGCATCGACCCGTGGTTTTTGCACGAGCTCGCCGAACTGGTGGCCGGGGGGGCGGGGTTCGATTCAGTCTTCGCCGGCGAGCGCACCTACAAGGCGGTCGACACGTGCGCCGCCGAGTTTGCCGCCGAGACCCCGTACTACTACTCGTCGTGGGAGCGCCCCGGCCCGCACGGTCCCAGCCACGAGGTCAAGCGCGGCGACCGCCCGAGCGTCGTGATCCTGGGGTCGGGTCCCAACCGCATCGGGCAGGGCATCGAGTTCGACTACTGCTGCGTGCACGCCGCGCAGACGGTCCGCGAGTCCGGCCGTGACGCGGTGATGATCAACTGCAACCCCGAGACGGTCTCCACCGATTACGACACCTCGGACCGCCTGTACTTCGAGCCGCTCACGCTCGAGGACGTGCTGGCGGTGTGCGAGCTCGAGCAACCGGACGGTGTGGTCGTGCAGTTCGGCGGCCAGACGCCGCTCAAGCTCGCCGCCGGGCTGGACGCGGCCGGGGTTCCGATCCTCGGCACGAGCATCGACGCGATCGACCTCGCTGAGGACCGCTCGCGCTTCGGCGCGCTGCTCGATCGCCTCGGCTACAGCGCGCCGCCCTACGCGACCGCGTCCAGCCCCGACGAGGCGCTCGAGCGGGCCCCCGACGTCGGCTTCCCGCTGCTCGTGCGCCCCAGCTACGTGCTCGGCGGCCGCGCGATGGAGATCGTCTACAGCGTCGCCGGCCTCAAGGACTACCTCGACCGGGTCGGCGTGCAGGCGAACAGCACGATCTACCTCGACCGCTTCCTCGAGGACTCGATCGAGGTCGACGTCGACGCCCTGTGCGACGGCGAGGACGTGTGGATCGCCGGGATCATGCAGCACGTCGAGGAGGCGGGGATCCACTCCGGCGACTCGGCCTGCGTGCTACCGCCCCACACCCTCGGCGGCGAGATGCTCGAGCGCATCCGCGACCAGACGATCGGCATCGCCCGCGCGCTGGGGGTCGTCGGGCTGCTCAACGTGCAGTTCGCGATCCGCGGCGACGATCGGCTGTATGTGATCGAGGCCAACCCCCGGGCCTCGCGCACCGTCCCGTTCGTCTCCAAGGCGATCGGCCTGCCGCTGGCCAAGCTCGCCTGCCGGATCATGCTCGGCGAGTCGATCGCCGCCCTCGAGCTGCCCGAGCACCCCAGCTGCGACCACGTGTGCGTCAAGGAGGCGGTGCTGCCCTTCAGCCGCTTCGCCGGCGCCGACTCGCTGCTCGGTCCCGAGATGCGCTCGACCGGCGAGGTCATGGGGATCGCCGACGATTTCCCCACGGCGTTCGCCAAGGCCCAAGCCGCCGCCGGCGCCCAGCTGCCCCAGCAGGGCACCGTGTTCATCACGGTGGCCGACACCGACAAACCCGCCGCCACCGGCATCGCCAGCTCGCTGCACGACCTCGGCTTCCGGATCGTCGCCACCCGCGGCACCGCCCAGGCGCTGCGCCGGATGGGGATCCCCGCCGTCGCCATCAACAAGCTGGGGGAGGGGTCGCCGCACGTCGTCGACTGGATCGAGCGCCGCGAGGTCGACCTCGTCATCAACACCCCGGTCGGGACGGGCGCCCGCGCGGACGGCTACGAGATCCGTTCGGCGGCCGTCGCCCGCGGCATCCCCTGCATCACGACCATGTCTGGCGGGATGGCGGCCGCGCGGGCGATCATCTCCGCCCGGCGGGGCGAGCCGGCCGTCGTCTCCCTGCAGGAGCTGCACGGCACACGGCCGGTGACCGGCTCGGCCACGTGATCGTGTCCGCCACCCCGCGCGTTTTGGCGCCGTTCGGTCGCCGGGCGGCGGCGGTGACCGGGCGAGAGCAGCACGGTCCCTACGTGGCCCTGCGGTGCGCTGACCCCGAAGGCCCACGTCCGCGCGCCGGGCAGTTCTACATGCTGACCGCCGCCACCCGATGGGGCGGGGGGGAGGGCGAGCGCCCGTTTCTGCCGCGCGCCTTCAGCGTGCTGCGGGCGCCCCCGCAAACCGACGAGCTGCAGTTCATGCTCGAGGACGTCGGCCCCGGCACCGGTCGGCTGGGCGAGCTGGGGCCCGGCGACGAGCTGCTGTTGGTCGGCCCCCTGGGGAACGGCTTCAGCGCCCCGCGCGAGCGGCGGCGGCCGCTGCTCATTGGGGGCGGGGTGGGGATCGCGCCGCTGGCCATCCTCCACGACCAACTCCCGCGGCCCGCGTCGGTGCTGCTGGGCTTCCGCGACGCCGCTCATGCCGCCGGCGCACAGCTGCTCGTCGACGCGCAGGTGGCCACCGACGACGGGAGCGTCGGCCACCACGGCCTCGTCACCGAGTTGCTCGAGGGTGAGCTCGACGAGGACCCCCGCGCCGAGGTCTACGCCTGCGGGCCACCGGCAATGCTCGAGGCCGTCCGCGGTCTGTGCGCGGACCGCGACACCCCCGCCCAGCTGGCCCTGGAGTCCGGAATGGCGTGCGGCTACGGCGCGTGCTTCGGCTGTGTCGTGCCCACGCGCGAGGGCTACCTCAGGCTGTGCGTCGACGGCCCCGTCCTCGACGCGGGGATGCTGGAGCACGTGGGATGAGCGTCGAGGTCTGCGGGTTGGAGCTCGCCCATCCGATCATCAACGCCTCCGGCACGTTCGACGCGATCGCCGCCCGGCGGGCGTTCGGCGACGAGCTGCTCGAGCGCTTCCCGTTCGCGGCCTTCGTGTCCAAGACCGTGACCGTCGAGCCGCGCCAGGGCAATCCGCCGCCGCGGCTGTGGGAGCTTCCCGCCGGGCTGATGAACTCGATCGGGCTGCCCAACAAGGGCCTGCGCGGGTACCTCGCCCACGACCTGCCCGCGTTGGCCGAGCTGCCCGTCCCGCTGATCGTCAACGTGATGGGCTTCAGCCGCGACGAGGTGGCGCAGCTCGTCTCGGCCTTCGCCCAACGCGACGAGGTGGCTGCGCTGGAGCTCAACGTCTCGTGTCCCAACGTCGAGACGGGTCTCGTGATGGGCGCCGACCCGGGGGAGGTGGGTCGGCTGCTGGACGCCGTCAGACCGCTGACCGACAAGCCGCTGATCGTCAAGTTGACCCCCAACGCCTCCGACGTCCCGGCGGTCGCGCTCGCCGCCGAGCGGGCGGGAGCCGACGCGGTGTCGCTGATCAACACGATCAAGGGGATGGCCCTCGATCCGCGCTCGGGCGAGCCGTGGCTCGGCGGTCAGACCGGCGGAGTCTCCGGTCCGGCCGTCCGCGCCGTCGCGCTCGCCCAGGTCTTCGCGGTGAGTGCCGCGGTGGCGGTCCCCGTGATCGGGATGGGAGGCGTCGAGAGCGGCCGCGACGCGGCCGATCTGCTGCGCGCCGGCGCCGCGCTCGTGGCGGTCGGGACCGAGAGCTTCCGCGATCCCGCCGCGGGGTCACGAATCGCCTCCGAGGTGGCGCGTGCATCGACGAACGGGGGCATTCCGGTGCGTGCTTGACGCCGTCCCGGTGCGAGCTGCGCCAACTCCGCGCAATCGGGCAAAAGACCCTGCAAAACCTGCTATTGGGCGCAACTAGGCTCGACAATGCTCAAGCTCAAGTTGAGGTGTAGTCGAATATCGCCGTTTTGCCTTGATCGCCCGGCCCCACGATGTATAGTCGCCGCCCATGCCGCCGGTCAGTGAGTCGTATCCCAAGTCCCTCGCCGCGCCCGAGCGTTCGCTCGTGCAGCGGATGGAAGCGCTGCAGCGCGCCAACGACATCCGCAGCCGGCGGGCCCAGCTCAAGCGCGACCTCAAGGCGGGTCGCCAGCCGATCCACGAGCTGCTGCTCGAGCCACCAGATTATCTGCAGACGGCCAAGGTCTTCGACCTCCTGCTCGCCGTCCCCAAGTACGGCCGCGTGAAGGTCAACAAGATCCTGTCGCAGTGCCGGATCTCACCGAGCAAGACGCTCGGCGGCCTCTCCGAGCGCCAGCGGGGCGAGCTGGTCACGCTCCTGCGACGCCGCTGATCGGTGCCCGCCCCTCCGCACCGCTAGCGCGGCCGGCGCACCGTCTGTCGTGGCCGCCAGAGTCTTCGTCATCACCGGTCCTTCGGGCGTCGGCAAGGGGACGTTGATCCGCGGGCTGCTCGAGCGCGTTCCTCAGTTGGAGCTGTCGGTGTCGGCGACTACGCGCGATCCGCGCCCGGGCGAGCGTGACGGCGTCGACTATCACTTCCTCGACGCCGGCGAGTTCGAGCGCCGCGCCCAGGCCGGCGACTTCGTCGAGCACGCCAACTACTCGGGCCGCCGCTATGGCACGCTGCGCTCCGAGCTCAAGCGACGTGTGGCCGACGGCGCGCCCGTCGTGCTCGAGATCGAGGTCCAGGGCGCCCGCCAGGTGCGCGAGGCGATGCCCGAGGCGGTGCTCGTGTTCATCGCGCCCCCGTCGACCGAGGCGCTGCGCGCCCGGCTGGTCGGCCGCGGCACGGACGCCGGTGAGCAGATCGAGCAGCGCCTGCGCACCGCCGAGCGCGAATTGCGGGCGCGTTCGGAGTTCGCCCATGTCGTCGTCAACGACCGCCTCGAGGAGGCGACCGACGAGCTGGCCGCGATCGTGCAGGACGCGCTGGCGGAGGGCGCGGCCCCGACCGCTAAGGTAAAGACCCCGCCTCCCGCCCCAACGCCCCCGACGAAGGACTGACTCAGTGATCTCTCCCCGCATCGATAAGCTCCTGGACCACGTCGACTCCGACTACGCCAGCGTGCTCGTAGCCGCCAAGCGCGCCCGTCAGATCAACTCGTACTACCACAACCTCGGCGAGGGCACGTTCGACGAGTTCCCGCCGCCGATGGTCGACACGCGCTCCAAGAACTACCTGACGATCGCCCTCGAGGAAGTCGCTCAGGGCAAGATCAAGTACCACTACCGCTAGGGAACGAGCTCCCGCCGGGGTCGACGATCGTGTCTCGGCTGCTGATCGGAGTCACCGGCGGTATCGCCGCATACAAGGCGCTGGAGACGGCCCGGCTGGCGATCAAGGCCGGCCATTCGGTCCGGGTCATTCAGACCCCCGCGAGCCAGAGGTTCGTGGGGGCCGCATCGTTTGCGGGTATCACCGGGTCACCGGTGCTCGTCGACGAGTTCGAAGCCGATCCGCTGCGTGGGTCCTATCCCGGCGACCCGCCGCCCGCACGGATACCGATCAGCCACCTCGCACTCGTCGAACACGCCGACGCGTATCTGATCGCGCCGGCGAGCGCCAACACGCTGGCCAAGCTCGCTCACGGCCACGCCGACAGCCTGGTGACCACGGCCGCGCTCGCCGCCGCCTGTCCGGTCCTCGTGGCGCCCGCGATGAACGACCGCATGTACGCCAGCCCGGCGACGCAGGCCAACCTCGAGCTGCTGCGCGCGCGGGGGGTCACGATCGTCGGTCCCGGCACCGGCGAGCTCGCCTCCCATGGCGAGCACGGGACGGGCCGGCTGTCCGAGCCGGCCGAGCTGCTGGCCGCCGTCGAAGCGCGTCTGCGAGACGACGATCCCGGTGTCGATTCCGCGTGGCTCGGGGTGCGCGTGCTCGTGACCGCCGGCGGGACGCGCGAACCGATCGACAGCGTCCGCTTCATCTCCAACCGCTCGTCGGGCCGCATGGGCGTGGCCCTCGCCGCCCGGGCCGCCGCCCGGGGCGCGCAGGTCACGCTCGTCGCCGCCAACGTCACGCTCCCCACGCCTGCCGGCGTCCATGTCGTGCCCGTCGCGACCGCCGCCGAGCTCGGCGCTGCCTGCGAGCGGGAGTTCACGGCCTGTGATGTCCTGCTGATGGCCGCCGCCGTCGCCGATTTTCGCCCCGCCCACCCGGCCGGTCACAAGCTGAAGAAAGACGCCGGACCACCGACGATCGAGCTCGAGCCCACGGTCGACGTGATCAGCGCGCTCGCAGCCGGCCGCCGTCCGGGCCAGGTGCTCGTCGGTTTCGCCGCCGAGCACGGCGACGGCGCGCTGGCCCATGCCCGGGACAAGCTCGAGCGCAAGCGCGTGGATGCAATCGTCGTCAACGACGTCTCGCAGCCGGGGATCGGCTTCGATGCTCCCGACAACGAGGTCACGGTTGTCACGGCCGGCGCCGAGCGCCTGCTGCCCAAGGCAGGGAAGGACGCGATCGCCGATGGCGTCCTCGATGAGGTCCAGCGGCTGTTGATGTCAGTCAAGGAGAGCGACGATCGAGCCCACCGAGCCAACGGGAACCGCCCCGCAGGAGTTTGAGACGTTCGCCGCAGTTGGGCGCGCGCTGCAGGCGAACATCAACCAGGCGGTCCAGGTCAAGCAGGAGACGCTGACCCACCTGATCGTCGCGTTGCTCGCTGAGGGCCATGCGCTCGTGGAGGATTACCCGGGCGTTGGCAAGACGGCCCTGGCGCGCGCCCTGGCGCGCTCGATCGATTGCCAGTTCGCGCGCGTGCAGTGCACCTCGGACCTGCTGCCCGCCGACGTCGTCGGCACCAACGTCTATGACCAGCGCGAGCAGCGCTTCGAGTTCCGGCCGGGGCCGGTGTTCGCCAACGTGGTGCTCGTCGACGAGATCAACCGCGCCTCGCCCAAGACCCAGTCGGGCCTGCTCGAGTGCATGCAGGAGCGGCGGGTGACCGTCGACGTGCACACGCACGAGCTGGCGCGCCCGTTTCTCGTGCTCGCCACCCAGAACCCGATCGAGTACGAGGGCACCTATCCCTTGCCCGAGGCCCAGGTCGACCGCTTCATGGTGCGCCTCTCGCTCGGCTATCCCGACCGCTCGGCCGAGGCGGGGATGCTTGCCGCCCACGCGACCGGCGATCAGGTCCTCGCCCTGCGCCCGGTGGTGACCGCCGCGGAGGTGCTGGCCGCCCAGGACGCCGCCGCCCGCGTGCGCGCCGCCGCGCCGCTGCGCGATTACATCGTCAAGCTGCTGTGGCGCACGCGCGAGGACCCACGCGTCGACCTCGGGGCCAGCCCGCGCGCCGGGCTGATGCTGCTGCGCGCCGCCAAGGCACACGCGATGATGGCCGGGCGCGACCATGCCCTGCCCGACGACGTGCAGGCGCTCGCCGTGCCGGTGCTCGCCCATCGTCTGATGCTCGCCCCTGAGACGCCGCGGGCGGCCGCGCGGGACGTGATCCTGGACGCCGTGGCCAACACCCGGGCGCTGTAGCGATGACACGGCCGCGAATGCTCGCCCGGCGAGCCATCGCGGTGGCGCTCTCCGGCTGTGGGCTGGTCCTGCTGGCGTTCGTGTTCGACGCCGCGCCGCTGTTCGTCCGCGGTGTTGCCCTGGTGCTGATCGGCGTGGTCGCCCCCGCATGGGTGTGGACGTGCGTGCGCGGGTCCGACGCCCAGCGCCGGCTGAGCGCCGAGCGGGTCGTCGAGGAGCAGCCGCTGGAGGCGAGCATCGAGGTCCGCCGCGGCCGGCTGGGGGGGTGGGGTCGCTTCGAGGTGGTCGACCCGTTCACCGGCTCGCGTCTGGACCTCGCCGGTCCGCTGTCAGCGCTGCGCGGGGACCGGCAGGCCTCCGTGCGGGTCGTCACGCACTTCTCGCGGCGCGGGATGCAGACGCTCCCGCCGCCCTCGCTCGTCGTCTCGGACCCCCTCGAGCTCGCTCGCGTGGAGACGGAGAGCGCCGCGCCGGCGCAGAAGCTGCTCGTGCTGCCGCGGACCGAGGCGGTGCGGTGGCTGAGTTCCGAGGGCGCCCGGCGCTTTGATCAGCCCGACGGCGATGCGTCCTCCGAAGCGCAGGCGGCGGTCGACATGGACGGCCTGCGGCCCTACCGCGTCGGCACTCCCGCCAGCCGGATCCACTGGCCGGCGGTAGCCCGCGGGGCCGGCCTGATCGAGCGGCGCCTGCAGGCCGACGGTGATGCGCGGCCGCTCGTCGTGCTCGACGCGCGCACCACGGACCCCGACGCCCCGCTCGCGCTGCTCGACGCCGCGGTGCGCGCCGCCGCCTCGCTCGCGCTCGACCTCGCCCGTCGCGGCGGCTGCGGGCTGCTGCTGCCCGGCGAACAGCGGGCGACATCGATCGACCGCGAGCTGCTCCGCTGGCCGGCCGCCCATGCGCGGCTGGCGATGGTGGTCTGGGACCCGCCCACCCAAGCGCGCGCCCCCAACCTCGGCCCCGCGGCCGGCCGCCTCGGGGCCACGATCTACGTTGCCGCCGCCCCGACGCCCCGGCTGACCGCCGTCCTCACCGCCCCCGGGCGGGGCCAGTCGATGCTCGTCGTCCCACTCGCCCAGCTGGCCGACGGCCGGCCCCGCGGCATGCGCGGGCGGATGCTGGCCACGCTCGACGTCAGCGGCTGCCGCGGCTTCCGCCTCGGCGCCGCCCGCGTGCACCAGCGTCCCGAGCCCGAGAGCACGGTCGTATGAGCGCGGGTGCGCCCACCGTCCACGTCCCCGCACGCAGCGATCGGGCGCGCGGCCGCGACCTGACCGACGCCACCCCCCGCCGGCGCGAGCTCGTCCGCCTCACCACCTTCGGCGCGCTCGGCCTCTACGGGATCGACCGGTGGATGACCCTGCTGCGCACCCCGCCGGTCTGGCGACTGATCGGACTGCTCGTCCTGGCGATGGCGCTCGCCGGGATCGTCCCGCTGGCGCGTCGCCGCAGCGGTGTGGCCGCGGGCATCCTCGGGGTCGGGCTGGTGCTGGCGGCGCTGCCGATGGCCGGCCTGCGCTGGCACTGGGTCGTGCACCTGAAGATCGCCGCCGGCGCCACGCGCGTCGGCGACGGGCTCCAGACGCTGCCCAACGTGCTCGTGCCCTACCTCGGCTCCGACCACGGTGTTCGCCTCGTGATCGTGCTCGGCGCGGCCGTGCTCCTGCTCGACGGCGCCGCGGTGATTGCCTTCGCCCCGCGGACGTTCGGCGATGGCCGCCGCGCCGCCGCCGCCCTGCCGCTGCTGGCGCTGGCCGTCGTGCCCTCGACGCTCGTGCGCCCGCAGCTGCCCTATCTCCAGGGCTTCGTCCTGTTCGCGCTGCTGGCGGCCTTCATCTGGGGCGAGCGGCTGCGCCGCGACGGAGCGGCCACGGCCCTGGCGGTGGCCGCGGTGGCGGGTGTCGCCGGGGGGCTGCTGGCTCCCCGCCTGGACACCCACCGACCGTGGATCGACTACCGCTCGTGGACCGGGACGCTGGTCAGGACCCACGTCGACACGTTCAACTGGAACCAGACCTATGGCCCGCTGCGCTGGCCGCGCACGGGCCACCAGGTGCTGACGGTCGCCGCCCGCAGCGCCGACTACTGGAAGGCCGAGGACCTCGACCAGTTCAACGGGCAGGCATGGGTGCTCGGCGAACCGGTCGCCGATCCCGTGGCGCTGCCCCAGCCGACCCGTGCGTCGCTGAGGCGGTGGACCCAGAGGGTCGCCGTCTCCATCACCGGCATGCGGACGGTCGACGTCATCGGCGCCGGCTTCAGCTCGCTGCTCGCCGGCCTTGACGGCGTCACCGTCCCCGGGTCTGACCCGGGGACACTGGTGGCCCGTCGTGTGCTCGGGCCCGGCACGAGCTACACCCTCTCGAGCTACTCGCCGGATCCGAGCGCGGCCCAGCTGCGCGCGGTCGCCCGCCGCCGCTATCCGGCCAACGCCACCGTGCCCTACCGAACCCTCTCGGTCCCCGAGACCGGCCTCGGTCCCGGCACGGTCGCCCAGATCGAGTTCCCCGTCTGGCGAGCCGGCGGCGCCTTCGGCCAGCAGGTCATCCGCGCGTCGCCGTACGCCCGCGCGTATGCCCTCGCCCAGCGGCTCGCCCGGCAGGCGCCGACGCCGTATGACTTCGTGGCCGGCGTCAAGCGCTTTCTTTCCCGCGGCTACACCTACGACGAGCATCCGCCGCCGGCGCGCTATCCGCTGGAGAGCTTCCTGTTCACGCACAAGGTCGGCTACTGCCAGCAGTTCTCCGGAGCGATGGCGATGCTGCTGCGCATGGGCGGGATCCCGGCGCGGGTCGGCTGCCGGCTTCACCTCCGGGGGATTTCAGAACGAGAGCCACACCTGGCAGGTCGCCGACACCGATGCCCACGCCTGGGTGGAGGCGTGGTTCCCGCGCTACGGCTGGGTGCGCTTCGACCCCACGCCCGACGAGCGCTCCCGCCCGCGGGGGCAACGCGCCGGATCCGATCGTCAAGAGCCTCGGCGGCCTCAGCGGCTCACAGACGATCGCGGCCCCGCGCCGGGAGATCGGCGTCAACGCCGACGGCGACCAAGGCGGTGACGCGGAGCGCGGGCTCGAGCCTCAGCCCGTGGCTTGTGGCGCCCGGCGCTGCTCGTGCTGGCGGCGCTCGGACGGCTCGCCTGGATCCTGCTGCATCCCTCCGGTTCAAGCGAGCAGCTGCTCGCCGAGCTGCGCCGCGCGATGGCGCGCACCGGGCGGCCGATCGCCGAGGACGTGACCCTCGCGACGCTCGAGCGGCGCTTCGCCGACTCGCCGGCCGCCGCCGGCTATGTGCGTTCGCTGCGATTGGCCCGCTATGGCGCGGCCGATGCGCCCCCGACGTCCGCCCAGCGGCGCGCGCTGCGCCGCCAGCTGGCGTTCGGACTGGGGGCGACGGGACGGCTGCGAGCGTTGTGGGCGCTGCCGCCGCGGCTGCGCGCTTCCGGCCGTCGCCGCACGGTCGATCGGCGCCCGCCCGCCGCCTAAACTGACCCGGTATGGAGGACGCATACGACCTGTACCGGCGCGGCACCGAGCTGCTCGAGGCCGGTCACAACCACCAGGCGGCGATCCCGCTGGCGCGCGCCCGCGAGCTCGCTCCGGACAAGACCTCGGTGCGCGAGGCGCTGGGTCGCGCGCTGTTTCACATTCAGCGCTACGAGGAGGCCGCCGAGGAGTTCCAGGCGGTCGTCGACCGGGCGCCGACGAACGATTTCGCGCTGTTCTGCCTCGGTCGCTGCCTGCAGCTTCTCGGTCGTCACGCCGAGGCTCGCCAGCCCCTCGCGCTGGCCGCCTGTCTGCAGCCCGGGCGTCGCGATTACCGGGAATATCGCGATCGTGCACGCGCCCGCGCAGCGGCAGACTTCGGGTGGCTGAGTGCGGTTGAACTGCCCCGCGGCAGTGCTACGCTGAGAGGACAGCTTTCCGGCCGGGCGGGTCCCGGCGCAGTACAGAAAGTGGGCGCCCGCCCGCTTTTTTTATGTTTATGACTGGACTCGTCCGGCCGAAGGTCTGGTTTTACGTCTATGACTGGACTCGTCCGACCGAAGGTCTGGTGAGATTTATGGAGGAGACAGTGAGCGCCCTACAGACCGAGATCGAAGCCCGCCTCGCCGGCGTCGAGCCCGAGGTCGAGGTGCTGCTGGCGGAGATTGCCGGGCCGACCCTGCGCCTGTTCATCGACCACCCCGACGGTGTGACGCTGGCCGTCTGCGAGCGCGTCACCGGTCATCTGAGCGATTACCGCGAGCGCTTCTCCCTGGAGGTCTCCTCTCCCGGCCAGGACCGCCCGCTCACCAAGCCCCAGCACTACTCACGCTTTCTGGGTCGCCGCGCGCGCGTGCGGCTGCGCGAGGCCGCCGGAGGCCCACACTCAGCTGACCGGCGAGCTCGTCGGCGCCTCGGACAGCGACATCACGATCGCGGCCGGCGACGGGATCCTCACGATCCCCTATGAGCAGATCGTCCGCTCCAACCTCGTCCCCGGAGACTGATCCATGTCCAAGGAGATCGTCGAGGCCGTACGCGGCCTCGCAGCGGAAAAGAACATCTCATCCGACAAGCTGATGGAGGCGCTCGAAGACGCGCTGCTGTCGGCCTACAAGAAGACCCCGGGCTCGGCCCCGTACGCGAAGGTGGAGATGGACCGCGACAGCGGCGACTTCATCGTGTGGGAGCTGAAGATCCCGCCGGAGCTCGAGGAGCAGCTGCTCGTCGAGGCGACCGAGGACGCCCAGCCCACGGTCGACCCCGAGACCGGCGAGATGCGCGAGGCGCCCGAGCCCGAGATCGACCTCGAGAAGCTCAAGGAGTACGAGCACGAGATCGAGACCGAGGACGTCACGCCGCACGACTTCGGCCGGATCGCCGCGCAGACGGCCAAGCAGGTCATCCTGCAGCGCATCCGCGAGGCCGAGCGCGACATGATGTTCGAGGAGTACCGCGACCGCGTCGGCGAGTTGATCACCGGGATCGTGCAGCAGTCCGATTCGCGCTACACGTTGGTGCAGCTGCGCGAGCGCGTCGAGGCGCTGCTTCCCAAGTCCGAGCAGGTCGACGGTGAGCGCTATGACCACTCCCAGCGCATCAAGGCCGTCATCAAGGACGTCTCGAACTCGACCAAGGGCCCGAGCATCATCGTCTCGCGCCGCGACCCCGAGCTGATCAAGTCGCTGTTCGAGCTCGAGGTGCCCGAGATCGCCGACGGCCTCGTCGAGATCACCGGCGTCGCCCGAGAGCCCGGCTACCGCTCCAAGATCGCGGTCGTCTCCCACGTCGACGGCGTCGACCCGGTCGGCGCGTGCGTCGGACCCCGCGGCTCCCGGGTGCGGATGGTCGTCTCCGAGCTGCGTGGCGAGAAGATCGACATCATCCCCTACAACGACGAGCCCGCCCGGTTCGTCGCCAAGGCGCTTTCCCCCGCGCGCGTACGCGAGGTGCTCGTCGACGACGCCGGCAAGCAGGCGACGGTCATCGTGCCCGACGACCAGCTGTCGCTGGCGATCGGCCGCGAGGGTCAGAACGCCCGCCTCGCCGCCCGGCTGACCGGCTGGCGGATCGACATCCGCTCCGAGACCGAGTTCGCCGCCGAAGAGGCCGAGCACGGTTACGAGGAGGACGAGGCCCAGGGCCGCTGCGCGGCAATCCTGTCCAACGGTCGGCGCTGCCCGAACGCCGCGCTGCCCGGCTCGCGCTACTGCGGGATCGACGCCCACCAGGCGCTCGCCGGCCAGGACACCGACCAGGTGGAGGCCGCCAGCTCCTAGGCGCGGCCGCCTAGACTAAAGCGAAGAGATATGAACAAGCGCGTGCACGAAATCGCCAAGGAACGGGGCCTGGCTCCCAAGGAGGTCCTCGCGCGGCTCAAGGCGGCCGGCGTCGAGGTCAAGGCTGCCTCGTCCTCAGTCGACGAGCAGGTCGCATCGCGCGTGCTCAACGGCGGCGCCGTCGACAGCGGCCCTACCGGCAACGGCGGCGCGCAGGCGACGGTGGCCGCGGCCGCTCCGGCGGCCGCCAACGGGCAGACGACCGCCGCTGCGGACGGCCCACCCGCTGCGGACGGCGCGGCGAGCCGACGCGACAGATGCTGCGTCTCAGGCCGGTGGGACTCCGCTCCGAAGCGGGAGCGTCCCACCCGTGACTCCCTTCAGGGCGAGCGCGCCCCCGGCAACGCCGGTGGCCGGCGTCGCGTCGTGATTGATTCCCAGGCCTCCCGCCGGGCCCAGGGCGGCGGTCCGCCGCAGTCCAATCAGCCGCCGCGCCGCCAGCGCCGCGGTCGCCGACGTCGCGGTGTCTATGACGAGGTCGCCGAGTCGCGACCCTCGCGCACGGCGGTCGCTGACCCGAGCGCGATCCAGGTCAACTCCGGCTCGACCGTCAAGGACGTGGCCGAGTACCTGAACGTCCCGGTGCCCGAGGTGATGAAGAAGCTGATGGCGCTGGGCGAGATGAAGACGCTCACCCAGACGCTGTCGGACGAGTCGATCCAGGTGCTGGCCTCCGAGCTCAACAAGGAAGTGGAGATCGTCCACTCCGAGGACGAGGAGACCGCTGCGCCGGTGTTCGCCGACGCCGACGAGGATCTCGTCGAGCGCGCGCCCGTCGTCACGATCATGGGCCACGTCGACCACGGCAAGACCTCCCTGCTGGACGCGATCCGCGAGACCCAGGTGGCGGCCGGCGAGGCCGGCGGGATCACCCAGCACATCGGCGCCTATCAGGTGCAGCATGATGGACACAGCGTCACCTTCCTCGACACCCCGGGTCATGAGGCGTTCACCGCGATGCGCGCCCGTGGCGCCAAGGCGACCGACATCGCCGTCATCGTGGTCGCCGCCGACGACGGCGTCAAGCCGCAGACCCAGGAGGCCGTCGACCACGCCAAGGACGCCGGCGTGCCGATCCTCGTCGCCGTCAACAAGATCGACAAGGAGGGCGCGCAGCCCGACCGCGTGCGCACCGAGATGACGGCCCTCGGACTGCAGCCCGTGGAGTGGGGCGGCGACACCGAGTTCGTCGACGTCTCGGCTCGGACCAAGCAGGGCCTCGACAACCTGCTGGAGACGCTGATCGTCATGGCCGAGGTGGAGGAGCTCCGGGCCAACCCGGATGCGCCCGCCTCCGGCACGGTGATCGAGTCAAAGCTCGACCCCGGCCGTGGCCCGGTGGTCACGATCCTGATCAGCCGCGGCACCCTCGAGGTCGGCGACGCCGTCGTCGCCGGGGCTCAATGGGGTCGCGTACGCGCGATGCACGATTACGTGGGTAATCGGACCAGCCAGGCGCTGCCCGGCGAACCGGTCGAGATCCTCGGCTTCGACGGCGTTCCCGAGGCCGGCGAGCACGTGCGCGTCGTGGAGCACGAGCGCCGCGCCCGCCAGTTGGCGGGGGAGCGTGCCACGCGGCTCAAGGCCGAGTCGCTGGCCCGGGTCTCGAGCGGCAAGCGCGTTTCCCTGGAGAACATCTTCGGATCCGACCTGCAGGAGCTCAACCTCGTGCTCAAGGCCGACGTCGCCGGTTCCCTGGAGGCGATCGAGGATGAGGTCGCCAAGCTCCCCCAGGACGAGGTCTCGGTCAACGTCATCCGCCGCGCCGTCGGTGCGGTGACGGAGTCCGACGTGATGCTGGCCGCCGCGTCCGACGCGGTCATCCTCGCCTTCAACGTGCGCCCGGTGGGCGACGCTCGCGCCGTCGCCGAGCGCGAGGGCGTCGAGATCCGCCACTACTCGGTCATCTACCGTGCGATCGACGAACTGCGCTCCGCCATGCAGGGCATGCTCGCCCCCGCGGAGGTGGAGGAGGCACTCGGCTCGGCCGAGGTCCGTCAGATCTTCCGCGCCTCCCGCGTGGGCACGATCGCCGGCTCCTACGTGACCGAGGGCACGATCACCCGCGGCTCCAAGGTGCGGCTCGTGCGCGACGGCACGGTCATCTGGGACGGCGAGATCGCCAGTCTGCGGCGCTTCAACGAGGACGCCCGCGAGGTCGCCACCGGCTTTGAGTGCGGCATCGTGCTGCGTGACTACGCCGACGTCAAAGAGGGCGACGTGCTTGAGACCTACGCCACCCGCCAGGTCGAGCGCGAGCTCGCCTAGGGCATCCGATGGCAGGCGGCGGCTTCGTCGCGGTGATGGTGATCGAACTGCATTTCCCTGACGCGGGGAGCCTGAAGAGCAAGCGCAAGGAGCTGTCCTCGATCAAGGCCCAGCTGCACGGCCGGCTGGGAGCTGCCGTCGCCGAGACCGACCATCAGGACCTCTGGCAGCGCGCGACGCTCACCGCCGCACTGACCGGCGGCTCGCTGCACCGGCTGAGCGCCGCTGTCGACGAGCTGGAGCGCTGGGTGTTCGCCCGCTGTCCCGAGGGATCGCGTGTCGAGCGGCTGGTGGCCTCGGTGGAGGATCTGCGGGGATGAGCACGCTACGCGAACAACCGTGCGAGGGATAGGATGCGCGGAGGCCGGATTCGTCGCGTCAACGAGGCCATGAGGGCCGTGCTTTCAGACGCGATCGCCACTGACATCAAGGACCCCCGCGTTGGCTTCGTGACCGTGACAGGAGTCAAGACCAGCCCTGACCTACGACACGCCCGCGTCTACGTGAGCGTGCTCGGCGACGATGCCGCCCGCGAGGGGAGCATGGCGGGGCTGCGGTCGGCCCACGGCTTCCTGCAGTCGCCGGCTCGCCTCCGAGCTGACGCTCAAGCACACGCCCGCGCTGACCTTCGAGTACGACGATACGGTCGACCGGGGCATGCGGATCAGCCAGATCCTCGACGAGGACGCCGAGCGATGACGACCAACGGAAGCCGCTCGGCCCGCGACCAGGTGCTCCACGAGCTGCGCGGGGCCGACAAGCTGGTCGTCGTCACCCACGAGAATCCCGACGGGGACGCGCTCGGCTCGCTGATCGCCATGCAGGGCATCCTGGCGGCGATCGGCAAGGACTGCCTGATGTTCATCGCCGAGCGCGAGCTGCCCCTGCCCGAGGAGTACGACTGGTTTGCGCTCGACGGCCTCGTCTCCGAGCCCCCGGCCGACGTCGACGAGCGGACGATCGTGTTTCTGGACTGTGGCAACGTCGAGCGCAATCCCGCCGAGGCGTTCCGCCGGCGCGGCGGGGGTGCAGGGTCCGATCCTCAACATCGACCACCACCACGACAACACCCGCTTCGGGACGGTCAACCTCGTCGTACCGGAGGCGTCGTGCACCGCCGAGATCGTGTGGGACCTGATGGGCGACCTGGGTGTTGCCCCGAGCCTCACCGTCGCCGAGGCGCTGTACGTCGGGCTGATCACCGACACCGGGCGCTTCATGTATGAGAACACCGGCCGGCGCGCCCACCTGATGGCCGCCGACCTGATCGACGCCGGCGTCGACGTCCACGACGTCTACCGGCGCGTCTACGAGGACGTGCCCTACGGCAAGCTCGCACTGCTGGCGCGGGGCCTGGCCAACGTCGAGCGCTATGACGACGGGCGGCTCACGCTCACCGCGCTGACGGCCGCGGACTTCTCGGACTCGGACGCCGAGGAGAGCTACTCCGAGGGCCTCGTGGACCATCTGCGGGCCGTGCAGGGGACCGAGGTGGCGGCGCTCGTGCGCGACCGGATCAGCGACGGCGTTCCAGGCCTGCGCAAGGTGTCGCTGCGCTCGGGCAACGACCGCATCGACGTCTCGGCGATCGCCCGTGCCCAGGGTGGCGGCGGACACCGCCAGGCGGCCGGCTTCACCACCGGGCTCTCGCACGCCGAGCTCGTGGACTTCCTGCGCGACGCCCTCGCCGAGCAGTCCTAGACGTCGCGCGGGGCGATTGCTTTTTAGCCCATGCCCGGCGACGACCGTCCGCGCGACTACGTGCTGCTCTATGACAAGCCGGCGGGGATGACCTCGCACGACGTCGTCGCGAAGGTCCGTCGCACGCTGCCGCGCAAGACCAAGGTCGGCCACGCCGGGACGCTGGACCCGTTCGCCACCGGGCTGCTGCTCGTGCTCGTCGGCCGGGCCACCCGCGTGCAGCGCTTCCTGATGGCGTTGCCCAAGCGCTACGAGACGATCGCTCGCTTCGGAGCTGTGTCGAGCACGGGCGATCCCGACGGGGAGATCACCGTCACCGGCCGCGTGCCCACCGGGGAGCTGGCACTACCCGTCGGCGTCATCCGCCAGCGCCCGCCGGCCTACTCGGCCGTCAAGGTGGACGGGCGGCGGGCCTACGAGCTGGCGCGGGCGGGGGAGAGCGTCGAGCTGGCCGAGCGCGAGGTGACGGTGCACCGCTTCGAGCAGTCCTGGCACGAGGGCGACCGGCGGGCGTTCGTGATCGAGTGCTCGTCGGGCACCTACGTGCGGACCCTGATCTCGGAGCTCGGTGACGCCTACTGCGAGACGCTGCGCCGCACCCGGATCGGGCACTTCGACGTCGCCGCCGCCGATCCGGATCGCGCGATCCCTCTCTCCGAAGCCCTGGACTTCATGCCCGAGGTGCAGCTGGACCCCGACACCGCCCGCCGGGCCGTGCACGGCCAGGCGATTCCCGGCGGCGATGGGGGCCTGGCGCCGACCGTGCGGCTCACCGATGCCGACGGGCTGGTCGCCCTCGCCGCCCCGACCGCGGACGGCACCAGGCTGCGGCCGGTCGTCGGGTTCCGTTAGTCCCCCGGGACCGGCTACCGGCGCGCCGCCGAATACGCTTGTCCGCGATGCAGGTCACGACGCTTGCCGACACGCAGCCGCGCCCGCGACGGGTGGCGGTGGGGGAGTTCGACGGGGTCCACCTCGGCCACCGCGAGGTGATCGCCGGCAACGACACCGTGCTGACGTTCGATCCCCACCCGCTGGCCGTGATCCGCCCCGAGGCGGCGCCCAAGCTCCTGACGAGCCTCGAGGTCAAGATCGAGCTCGTGGCCGCGCTCGGCGTGCAGGAGCTCGTCGTGATCCCGTTCGACCACCGCTTCGGCAACCAGAGCCCGCAGGAGTTCATCGACCACGTGCTCGTCGACCAGCTGCAGGCCACCCACGTCTCGGTCGGGCGAGAACTTCTACTTCGGGCACGGTGCCGCCGGCGACACCGACATGCTCGCCGCCGACCCGCGCTTCGAGACCCGCGTGGTCACGCTCGTGGAGGTCGATGGCGAGATCGTCTCCTCCAGCCACATCCGCGGGCTCGTGCTCGCCGGCGAGGTCGACCAGGCGGCGCGGTTTCTCGGCGCGCCCTTCGCGCTGCGCGGAGAAGTGGTGCACGGCGACAAGCGCGGGCGCACGCTCGGCTTCCCCGACGGCCAACCTCGTTCCCGACGAGCATCTGCGTCTGCCCCGGCCACGGGGTGTACGCCGCGCGCGCCGGCGGCGCCTGCGCGGCGGTCAGCATCGGCGTGCGCCCCACCTTCGGCTCGGGGCGCGCCGTGATCGTCGAGGCTTATCTGCTCGACCGCGACGAGGACCTCTACGGGCGCACCCTGCAGATCGATTTCCTCAGCCGGCTGCGCGGCGAGCGGCGGTTCGACAGCGTCGAGGCGCTGGTGGAGCAGATGCACCTCGACGTCGAGCAGACGCGGTTGCTCTGTGGTCCGAGCTGACGCGCTCTGCTAGCCTCACCGGCCGCATGACCATGACCCAAGAGCGCAAGCAGGAGCTGGTCGCCAAGTTCGGCGAGGGCCCCGCCGATACCGGCAAGACCGAGGTCCAGGTGGCCCTGCTCACCGAGCGCATCAACGAGCTCACCGACCATCTGCGCACCCACAGCAAGGACCATCACTCACGACGCGGCCTGCTGATGCTCGTCGGTCGCCGCCGCCGCTTTCTCAATTACCTGCAGCGGACGGACCTCGAGCGCTACCGGACGCGTGATCCGCGAGCTCGGCCTCCGGCGGTGATCGAGGCCGGGACCCCGGTCCCCGACTTCACCCTGCAGCGGGCCGACGGATCGCCGTTCACGCCCGCTGACCTCGAAGGCAAGACGACGGTGCTGGTGTTCTACCCGTTCGCCTTCAGCCCGGTGTGCACCGACCAGCTCAACCTCTACGAGGAGGTGCTCGACGAGTTCCGCGAGCGCGGCGCCACCCTGTACGGCGTCTCATGCGATGCCACCTATTCGCAGACGGCGTTCATCGAGAAGCTCGGCGTGACGATCGAGCAGCTGTCGGACTTCGAGCCCAAGGGCGCCACCTGCCGGGCGTTCGACGCCCTGACACGAGGGCGGTTTCCCGCAGCGCGCGCTGGCCATCATCGGCCCCGACAAGGTCGTCAGCTGGAGCTATCAGGCGCCCTCGCCGGGCGACCTCCCGGGCGCGAACCTGATCTTCGACGCGCTGGAGCGTTGACGGGCTGGCTGGGGTGTGAGCGAGCTCGGCTCCGCTCCGGTCCCCGAGCCTGGGGACGACGACCACCTCCGCGGATGGGAGGCGGCGGAGCTGGCGCCGGTGATCCTCTACGCCGACTTCGAGTGCCCGTTCTGCGCGGCGCTCCATGAGCGCCTCGACGTCGCTGCGGTGCGGATCGCCTTCCGGCACTTTCCCGATCCGCTCCAGCCACCCGCGCGCTTGGCCGGCCGCCTGCGCCGCCGAGGCGGCCGGACGCCAGGGTCGCTTCTGGGAGATGCACGACGCGCTCTTCGCCGACACCGCCCGGCTCGAGGATCCACACCTCTGGGATCGCGCCCGGGCGCTGGGGCTCGACCTGGAGCGCTTTGATGCCGACCGCCGGGGCGACGCCGTGCGCGAGCGGGTCAAGCGCGACTTTCGCTCCGGGGTGCGGGCCGGGCGTGGTCACCACCCCGACCGCCTTCATGCCCGGACCCGACGGGAGTTCCGGGCGGTCCCGGTGGCCGAGCTCGAGCGCCGGCTGGCGCGAGCCTCAGGCCAGGGCGCTGGTGGCTCGGATCGCCGGCGCGGACGCGATGCCGGGCGCGCCATCCTGCGCGCGCTCGAGGTCGTTCACCGTCGGCGGGCGGCCGCGCAGCGGGCGCTCGGCACCCGGGGCGGCGATCGCCGACCACAGGAGGTCCAGCTGGCGCATGCCGACGTCGGGATCGAGGTGCTGGAAGGACCGCATCGCCTCGCACACGCCCTTGATCATCATCAGCACGTCGACCGCGCCGATGTCCGAGCGCACCGCCCCGCTCGCCTGCGCACGGGTGACGAGCTCGTCGAGCACCCCCATCAGCTCGGTGTGGGCGGCGCGGATCTCGTCGTTGGTCAGCCACTCGTCGCCGATCGCGTCGAACAGGGCGCGGTCGGTGGCGGCCCGCCCGACGGACTGGTCGATGAGCTCGAACAGGCCCTGGCCGGGATCAGGGGCGTCGAGCGCCGCCCGGCCCCGGCCGATCGAGTCGCTCATCCGATCGACGACGACGGCGGCGATCAGGTGGTCCTTGGTGGGGAAGTTGCGAAACAGCGTTCCGCGCCCCACGCCGGCCTGGTGAGCGATCTCGCCGACGCCGATCTCCAGCCCGCGCTCGCAGAACATCTCGGTCGCGGCTTCGATCAGGCGTCGGCGGTTGCGCTCGGCGTCGGCGCGCAGCCTGCGGGGCTCTTCCTCCATCGGTGCGGAATTGTGCCACTCCGGCGGGCGCATCGCGCCGTCCGCGCCTCAGACCGCCGACCGGCGCGATGGCCCCGCCGTCCCGGCGAGCTCGCGCTCGATCTGCACGCGTATGGGACTTGCGGAGCACGACGGTCATCAGCACGGCCCCGACGGCGAGCATGACCGCCGCCGCCAGGAAGGCCACGTGGTAGCCCGAGACCCGCGCGGCGATCGCGCTGCCGGCGCCCGACCCGTGCAGCAGGCTGGTCGTCTGGCTGGCGGCCAGCGAGGACAGGATCGCCAAGTCCCAGCGAGCCTCCGACCTGCTGGGCGGTGTTGAACAGCCCCGAGGCCAGCCCGCGTCTTCTGCCATCGACGCCGCTGGTGCCCAGCAGCGTGATCGGCACGAACGTCAGGCCCATACCGATGCTCATCGGGACCAGCCCGACGAGCAGGTTGCCGACATAGCTGCCGTGTACGGGAAGCTGCGTGAGGATCAGCATGCCGGCCGCGGCCAGCGTGATCCCGATGATCGACACGACGCGCACCCCGAGGCGCTTGATCAACTGCTGAGCGATCCCGGCGCCGACGATGATGCCGATGGTCACCGGCAGGAAGGCCAGGCCCGCCTTCAGCGGGCTGTAGCCGAGGATCTCCTGCACGTACAGCGAGGCGAAGAAGAACATTCCGAACATGCCCGAGGCGACGAGCAGCAGGGCGGTGTCGGCCACCGCCAGCGTCCGGATGCGGAAGATGCTCAGCCGCATCAGCGGCGCCTTGCTGCGGCTCTCGATCATCAGGAAGGCCCCCAGCAGGACGACAGCCACCGCGCCGAGGCCGAGCGTCCGCGCCGAACCCCAGCCGTAGGCCTGGGCCTTGACGATCGCGTAGACGAGCACGACGAGGCCACCGGTGACGGTCACCGCGCCCGCGACGTCGTAGGAGCGGTGCGCGACGTCCATCCGTGACTCCCGCACGTAGCGCAGCGCCAGGGCGATGGTGGCGATCCCGACGGGAATGTTGACGAAGAACACCCAGCGCCAGGAGGCGATGTCCGTGAGCACGCCGCCCATCAGCAGGCCGACGGCGGCGCCGCCGGCGGCGATCGCCGACCACACGCCGAGCGCCTTCGTGCGCTGCTCGCCGTCGGTGAAGGTCGTCGTCACGATCGACAGGGCCGCGGGGGAGACGAGCGCGCCGCCGAGCCCCTGCAGGCCCCGCCCGACGATCAGCATCCCCGATGACTGCGCGACGCCGTTGAGCAGCGAGGCGGCTGTGAACAGGATCACGCCGGCGACGAACAGGCGCTTTCGCCCGAGCAGGTCGGCCGCGCGGCCGCCGAGCAGGAGAAAGCCGCCGAAGATCAGCGTGTAGCCGTTGACCACCCACTGCAGGTTGGCGGCCGAGAAGTGCAGGCCCCGCTGGACCGAGGGCAGCGCGATGTTCACCACCGAGGCGTCGAGCACGACCATGAACTGGGCGAGGCAGGCGATCACCAGCACCAGCCACGGATTCGGGGTTCGTGCCGCGCGGGAGGCGAGGCGAACGATCCGGCGGGCTCGGGCTCTGCGTGACGGTTGCGCTCATGGCAAAGGACTCCTGGGACGTGGCTGTCTGCGATAAACTGGACCTTCGAGTCCGCTTACCGTAACACAACCGGACCGTACGGTCCGTTTAGATCGTGTGAACGAGGCGCCGGCAGGCGGCTACGCGGACCATGCCGGTGCCGATTGACGCGCTAGCATCATCGGGGTTCGGAACGAAATGAAGAGAAACGACTCCGCCGACCGACGGGCGGAGAAGAAGGGAATTGCATATGTCCGACGCCGTTACGCGCGTCTCCGTCGAGATCGAGGGGAAAGAGATCTCGTTCGAAACCGGCAAGCTGGCCAAGCAGGCCTCCGGTGCCGTCGTCGTCCGTGCGGGCGACACCATGGTTCTGTGTACCGCCACCGCGGGGAATCTCCGCGACGTGGATTTCCTGCCCCTGACGGTTGACGTCGAGGAGCGGATGTACGCGGCCGGGAAGATCCCCGGCTCGTTCTTCAAGCGCGAGGGCCGCGCGGGGGAGAAGGCGACGCTGACCGCGCGCCTGATCGACCGTCCGATCCGCCCGCTCTTCCCCAAGGGCTGGCGGCATGAGACCCAGCTCGTGGCGCTGCCGATGTCGGTTGACCACGTCAACCCCTACGACATGCTCGCCATGAACGGCGCCTCCGCCGCGCTGATGGTCTCCAACATCCCGTTCCCGGCGCCCGTGGGCGCCGTGCGCGTCGGCAAGATCGACGGCAACTTCGTCGTCAATCCCGACGAGGAGGCACTGCTCGAAGGCGCCGATCTGGACCTGATCGTCGCCGGCACCGAAGAGGCCATCCTGATGGTCGAGGCGGGCGCCAACGAGATCCCCGAGGCCGAGATCCTCGACGCGCTCGACATCGCGCACGACAACATCAAGAAGCTGTGCGCCGCCCAGCGTGAGCTGGCCGAGAAGGCCGGCAAGGAAAAGACCGTCGTCGACATCCCGGTCGTCCACGACGAGCTCTACGAGCAGATCAAGGGCTCGCACGGCTCGGCCCTGCAGGCGGCCACCGAGGTCGTCGACAAGCTCGAGCGCCAGGCCGCGACGGCGGCCGTCGAGGAGCAGATCCTCGAGCAGTATTCGGGCGCGCCCGAGGCAGAGACCTTCGCCGAGTACCGGTCCAACGCGCAGCGGGCATTCGAGAAGCTCGAGAAGACGCTCGTCCGCGAGCGGATCGCGGTTGAGAAGAAGCGCCCCGACGGCCGCTCGGCCGACGAGATCCGGCCGATCTCGATCGAGGTCGACGTCGCTCCCGCGCACCCACGGCTCGGCGCTGTTCACCCGCGGTCAGACGCAGGCCTTCAGCGTCGCCGCGCTGGGCACCACGCGCGAGGAGATGCGTCTGGACACCCTCGGGCTGGAGACGACCAAGCGCTACTTCCACCACTACAACTTCCCGCCGTTCTCGGTCGGGGAGGCCGGCTTCATGCGCGGCCCCAAGCGCCGTGACATCGGCCACGGGGCGCTCGCCGAGCGGGCGCTGGTGCCGATGATCCCGAGCCAGGAGGACTTCCCGTACACGATTCGCGTCGTGTCGGACATCTTCGAGTCCAACGGGTCGAGCTCGATGGCCTCGGTGTGCGGCTCGACGCTGTCGCTGATGGACGCGGGCGTGCCGATCAAGGCTCCGGTGGCGGGCATCGCCATGGGCCTGATCAAGGAGGGTGACGACTACATCATCCTCACCGATATCGCCGGCGTCGAGGATCACCTCGGCGACATGGACTTCAAGGTCGCCGGCACCAAGGACGGGATCACCGCCCTGCAGATGGACATCAAGATCACGGGCGTCACGTTCGAGATCATGCGCGATGCCCTGGCCCAGGCCAAGGTGGCGCGCGAGTTCATCCTCGGCGAGATGAACAAGGTCATCGAGGCTCCGCGCAACGAGCTGTCCAAGTACGCCCCCGGCATCTCGTCGGTCAAGATCGACCCGGAGAAGATCGGGCTGCTGATCGGCAAGGGCGGCGAGACGATTCGTGCCCTGCAGGAGGAGTTCGAGTCCCAGATCGACGTCAACGACGAGGGCCAGGTGCTCGTCTATGCCTCCAACCGGGAGCTGGGCGACGCGCTGGTGGCCCGGATCAGCTCGATGACCAAGGAGGTCGAGGTCGGCGACGAGTTCACCGGCAAGGTCGTCAAGACGACGACGTTCGGCGCCTTCGTCGAGCTCGCCAAGGGCACCGACGGCCTGCTGCACATCTCCAACGTGGCCCCCGGTCGCCGGATCGCCACCGTTGAGGAGGTGCTCAACAAGGGCGACGAGCTCGCCGTCAAGGTGGTCGAGGTCGACCGTGAGCGCGGCCGCATCGGCCTGCGTCTCGCCGACGATCCCGAGATCCAGGACAAGAACCCCGAGGAGCTGGCGGCGATCGCCGCCGCCGAGGGCAATCGCCAGCGGCCCGATCGTCCGCCACGGGACCGCGACCGCGGCCCGCGCAACGGCGGCGGCCGTGACCGTGATCGCGACCGCGGTCCCCGCAACGGCGGCGACGGCGACCGCGGCGGACGGGTGCGCGACCGCGACCCCGATCGCCCGCGCTCGTAGCCAGCTAGTGGATGAGAAGCATCGCCTGACGACGCTGGAGTCGGGCGTCCGGATCGCGACGGAGGCAATGCCCTCCGTCCGGTCCGTGTCGCTCGGCTTCTGGGTCGGCACCGGCTCGCGGTATGAGTCAGACGAGCAGGCCGGTCTCTCGCACCTGCTCGAGCACCTGCTGTTCAAGGGGACCGAGAAGTACGCCTCGCTGGAGATCGACCAGATCTTCGACGGGATGGGCGCCGAGCTGAACGCCGGCACCGGCAAGGAGACGACGTCGGTCTACGCCCGGGTGATCGACGAGCACCTCGTCGACGCCTTCGACGTCATGGCCGACATGGTCTTCCGGCCGACGCTGCGCGACATGGACTCCGAGCGCCAGGTGATCCTCGAGGAGATCGCCATGTACGAGGACGATCCCCAGGAGAAGGTCTTCGACCTGCTCGGCGAGGTGACGTTCGGCGACGACCCGCTGGGGCGGGCGATCATCGGCCGCGCCGAGGTCATCTCGCAGACCCCGGCCGAGCAGATCGCCGCCTTCCATCGCGAGCGCTACCGGCCCGACAACGTCGTCATTTCCGCCGCGGGCGCGGTCGACCATGATGCTCTGGTGCAGCTCGCCCGCGAGCGGATCGGCGATCTGGCGCCCAACGGCTCGCCGCGACGCGCCGATCACGCTCGCGGTCGCCCCCGACGGGCATCCGCCGGCGCTTCGAGCGCAAGGACACCGAGCAGTACCACGTCTGCCTGGGCGCCACCGGTATGTCCCGGCACGACGACCGGCGCTTCGCCCTGCGCGTGCTGGACACGATCTTCGGCGGCACCTCCTCGTCGCGGCTGTTTCAGGAGGTGCGCGAGAAGCGCGGCCTCGCCTATGCCGTGTATTCCTTCACCTCGGCCTACGCCGACACCGGCCAGGTCGGCCTCTACGTCGGGCACCCGCGGCGACAACCTCGTCTCGGCGCTCACCGTGGTCGGCTCCGAGCTGCGGCGTCTGCGCGAGGAGCCGGCGACGCCGGAGGAGCTGCATCGCGCCAAGGAGAACCTCAAGGGACGGGTCGTGCTCGCGCTGGAGTCGACCGGCGCCCGGATGAACCGCCTGGGCTCCGAGATCCTCGCCGGCACGCCGCTGATGCCGATCGACGAGGTCGTCGAGCGCATCGAGGCCGTGTCGCTGGAGGATCTGGCGGAGCTCGCCGAGGAGCTGTGGGCCCCCGAGCGCCTGTCGGCGGCCGGGATCGGCCCCGGCGCCGAGCGCTTCGACGAGGCGCTGGCCGCGCTCGGTTCGGACCTCGTGCAAGCGAGCTGATGGCGCTCACGGTCGCCGTCGCCGGGGCGGCCGGGCGGATGGGGGAGACGGTGTGCCGGGCGGTGGAGGGCGCCGATGACATGACGCTCGTGGCCCGCGCCGATCCCGCGCTCGGTCAGACGCTGGCCGACGCCCTGGCCGCCGGGCCCGACGTGCTCGTGGACTTCACGATCCCCTCGACCGCGCTGGCCAACGCCCGCGCGGCCGTGGCCGCCGGCGTGCACGTCGTGATCGGCACCACCGGCTTTGACCCCGCCGAGCTGGAGGATCTGCGCGGCGCGCCGGCCAACGTGTTCGTCGCCCCCAACTTCGCGATCGGCGCGGTGTTGATGATGCAGTTCGCGGCCGAGGCCGCCCGCCACATGGCGCGCGCCGAGATCATCGAGCTCCACCACGACGGCAAGCTCGACAAGCCCTCGGGAACGGCGGCGCGCACGGCTCGGCTGATGCGCGAGGCCGCCGGTGCGGATGCTCCCGAGGTGCCGATCCACTCGGTCAGGCTGCCCGGACTCGTCGCCCATCAGGAGGTCATCCTCGGAGACGTCGGGCAGACGCTGACCATCCGCCACGACTCGGTCGACCGGGAGTCCTTCATGCCCGGGGTGCTGCTCGCCGTCCGCCGGGTGGGCTCCCTGGACGACTCGCCGGTCGTCGGTCTTGAGAAGCTCCTCGGGTAGCGCCTGATGGACCTCGGTCTGCAAAGCCGCAGCGCGATCGTGTGCGCCTCCAGCCAGGGGCTGGGGCGGGCGTGCGCCGTCGAGCTGGCCGCTGCCGGTTGCCGGGTGGTGATCAACGGACGCGACGCCGAGCGCCTGGCCCGCGTGGCCGATGAGCTGGCCAGCGAGACCGGGGCGGAGATCGTGCCCGTGGCCGCCGATGTCGGCACCGCCGAGGGCCGCGCCGCGCTGCTGGCCGCGGCCCCCGCACCTGACATCCTCGTCAACAACAACGCCGGCCCGCCGTTTCGCGACTTCCGCGACGTCGACGCCGAGGCGCTCCGTGACGGGGTCAATGCCAACATGGCCACGCCGATCGCGCTCGTGCAGAGCGTCATCGACGGGATGGTGCAGCGGCGCTTCGGGCGGATCGTGAACATCACCTCGGGCTCGGTGAAGATGCCGATGAGCGGCCTCGATCTGTCGTCGGGCGCCCGCGCGGGACTGACCGGCTTCCTCGCCGGCGTGGCCCGCTCCGTCGCCCACGCCAACGTCACGATCAACTTCCTGCTCCCCGGCGCCTTCGACACCGCCCGGCTGCGCTCCAACACCGAGGCCGCCGCCGAGCGCCAGGGCACCAGCCCCGAGGAGCTGGCCGATCGCCGCCGCGGCGAGATTCCCGCCCGGCGCTTCGGCGACCCCGCAGAGCTCGGCGCCGCCTGTGCCTTCCTGTGCTCGGCCCAGGCCGGCTACATCACGGGCCAGAGCGTGCTGATCGATGGCGGGGCGTTTCCCGGGATCCTGTAGCCGGAAGCGGCGAGCGGAGTCGGCGCAGCTCAGCGGCCGGCGGCGCTGAAGATCGCCGCCCGGGCGAGGCCGACGTACCAGTCGACGACGTCCTCGCGGGCCACCGTCGGCTTCTTCAGCCACCAGTTGGCCAGCGACTCGCCCGGCGCCGACGATCGCCTCGGCGACCCCCTCGGACGCGGGCGGCGCCAGGCCCGCGCCGTCGCCCTCGAGCATGCGGCGGACCTCGGCGACGATCTGCGAGCGCAGCTGGGCCACCTGCTCGGCCAGGGGGAGGCTGGCGTTGAGCTCGCGAAAGAGTACGGTCCAGCCGTCTCGATGCTCCTCCACGAACGCCAGGAACGTGTCGATCACCGGCCGCAGCCGCCGAGGTTTGCCGTGATCGGCGTCGGCCTTCACCAACCGCTGGACGAGCTCGGTGCCGGTCCGCTCGACGTAGGCCAGATACAGCCCCTCCTTGGAGCCGAAATAGGCATAGAGCATCGGCTTCGAGACCCCGGCGAGCTCGGCGATGCGGTCCATCGAGGCCCGGTCGTAGCCCCCCCGGGCGAACACCTGGCCGGCGACCTGCAGGATCAGCTGCTCGCGCACCGAACGCGGCATCCCGCGGGTCCCAGCACGGCGGGGTGAGCGGGCGCCGCCGACGTCGTTGGCTCGTTCGGCCGACAAAGCGTGTAGAAATCTACTGGATCGGATATTACTCTTGAGTAAGCAGCATGCCTGAGCGAGGAGCCAAACCCAATGTGCACCCGCTTCAGCGGCGCCTCCTGCGCGGCTTGGCGGCGCTGAGCTCGCCGCTGCTGCCCGACGACTACCTCGAGCTCGTCAACCCGCTGTGGTCGACCCGTGAGCTCCGCGGCCGGATCGAGTCGATCGATCGCGAGACCCGCGATGCCGCGACCGTCCTGATCAAGCCCGGATACCGCTGGGGCGGCCACCAACCCGGCCAGTACCTGCGGATCGGTCTCGACATCGAGGGCGTGCGCCACTGGCGCGCCTACTCGCTCACCTCGGACCCGGCGCGCGGGGATGGGCTGATCAGCATCACCGTCAAGAACGTTGACGAGGGCAAGGTCTCGCCGTACCTGGTCAAGCGCGGGCGCCCGGGGACGATCGTCTCCCTCGGCGGGGTGGAGGGCGACTTCCTGCTTCCCGCGCTGCCCAACAAGCTCCTGTTCGTCAGCGCCGGCAGCGGCATCACTCCGATCATGAGCATGCTGCGCCACCTGCACCAGTCCGGCGAGCTCGGCGACGTCGTGCTGCTGCACTCCGCCCGGGAGGCCGACGAGGTCATCTTCGGCGACGAGCTGCGCGACTACGCACAGCGCCACGCCGACTTCGCGCTGCACGAGCAGCTGACCGGCGACAACGGCCGGATGGGGCCTGCCGACCTCGACCGGCTCTGTCCCGACTGGCGCCAGCGCGAGACCTTCATCTCGGGACCCACCGAGATGCTCGACGCCTTCAGCGAGCACTACCAGCAGGCCGGCGTCACCGAACGCCTGCACATGGAGCGCTTCCAGCCCAAGCTCGGGCTCGGCGACGGCGAGGAGGGCTCGGGCGGGACGATCTCCTTCCTGCGCTCCGCCACCGAGGCCGAGTCCGACGGCAGCCAGCCGATCCTCGTCGCCGGCGAGCTGCAGGGCCTCGATCTGCCCTACGGCTGCCGCGAGGGCGTCTGCCATACGTGTGTGGGCGAGCTGCGCTCCGGCCAGGTGCGTGATCTGCGCACCGGCAAGGTCCATGGCGAGGAGGGCGAGACGATCCGCACCTGCATCCACGCCCCTGAAGGGCCGATCGAAATCGATCTGTGAGCACCCCCAACGAGGAGGACGCATGACCACCGCCATCCACAATGGCAGCGGCCCAAGCGCCGCCGGCACCATCAACCCGCCCGAGAACCCGCTGCATCGGCTCACCGACGAGCAGATCGAGGCGATCGGCAAGGAGTTCGACGAGCTGCACGAACAGGTCAAGGCCGACCTCGGCGAGCGTGACGCGACCTACATCCGCTCGATGATCGCCTTCCAGCGCCGTCTGGCGCTGATCGGGCGCGCCGAGCTGATCGCCTCGCGCTGGCGGGTGCCGTGGCTGCTGGGCGCCGCCACGCTCGGCCTCTCAAAGATCCTCGAGAACATGGAGATCGGCCACAACGTCATGCACGGGCAGTGGGACTGGATGAACGATCCGGTCATCAATTCCCGCTCGTGGGACTGGGACACCGCCTCCACCGCCGAGGCGTGGCGCCATTCGCACAACTTCATCCACCACACGTATACGAACATCGTCGGCAAGGACCGTGACCTCGGCTACGAGATCATGCGGATCGATCCGGGCCAGAAATGGTATCCCTTCTATCTGCTGCAGCCGTTCTACAACATCCTGCTGTCGATGCTGTTCGAGTGGGGCGTCGCCGTCCACGACCTCGACTTCGACGCGATCCGCGCCGGCGAGAAGGACCTCAAGCAGGTGCGCAAGGAGCTGAAGGGGATCGCCGGCAAGGCGCGCGCCCAGATCACCAAGGACTACATCGCGTGGCCGGTCATCTCGGGAGCCGTGATGACGCTGATCGAGATCGCGGTGATCGCTGCCAAGGCCCATGACGAATCGACCGCCACCGGCCTCTCGCACCACGCTCGCCGGGTGATGCGCAAGACGCGGCGTAAGGCGGGCTCGGGGAGTGTGCTCTCGCAGCTGATCGAGCGGCGCTCGTTCCGCGAGCCGTTCAAGCGCACGCTGACCGCCGACGTGGCCGCGAACCTGATCCGCAACGTCTGGTCCTACGCGATCATCTTCTGCGGCCACTTCCCCGACCAGACCTACACCTTCACCCAGGAGGAGACCGACGACGAATCCCGCGGCGGCTGGTACGTGCGCCAGCTGCTCGGCGCGGCGAACATCGACGGCGGGCCGATGTTCCATGTGATCAGCGGCAACCTCGGATACCAGGTCGAGCACCACCTCTACCCCGACATGCCGAGCACCCGCTACGGCGAGATCGCCCCCAAGGTGCGCGAGATCTGCGAGCGCTATGACCTGCCCTACAACAGCGGGCCGTTTCATCAGCAGCTCGGCATGGTGCAGCGCACGATCCTGCGCCTGGCGTTTCCCGGCGGCACGGCGCGCCCCAAGCCCGGTCCGTATCGCGGACCGCGGTACCGCGGCTCCGGCGAGGAGCGCGCGCCGGACCTGCCCCAGGCCGCCTAACCGTCGGCGGCCGGACTCAAGACCTCGAGGCGATTGCCCCACGGGTCGTCAGTGAAGAACCGGCGCACGTGGGGCAGCGCGCCGTCCCAGCGAACCGGCACGCCGTGATCGCCGAGGCGGTGGGCCAGTTGGTCGAGCGTGGCCGCATCGACCCGGAGCGCCGGATGGGCCTTGCGCGCCGGCCGGAACTCGGCCTCGACGCCGATGTGCAGCTGCGCGTCGCCGAGCGCGAACCACACCCCGCCGCGGGCCTGCAGCGGTGCCGGCTTCTCCAGCTCGAGGAGTCCGAGCAGCTTGCCGTAGAAGTGGCGCGCCTGGGCCTCGCAGCCGGGCGGCGCGGCGATCTGCACGTGGTCCAGATACGGTTGCGGCGGCATGCCGATCGACGTTAGCGCCGTACACGGCCTCTCTGACCTTCGCGAATTCGTGGCGCTGCCCTACCGCCTGCACGCCGGGACGCCGTGGATCCCACCGCTCAAGCTCGAGCGCTATGCGTTCCTCACGCCCAAGCTCAACCCGTTCTTCACCCACGGCGAGGCCGAGTGCCTCCTGGCCCGGCGGGATGGTCGGGTCGTGGGACGCGCCACGGCGCAGGTGGACTTCGCCTTCAACCAGTACCACGGCAGCCGCTGGGGGATGTTCGGCTTCCTCGAGTTCGAGGAGGATCCGGAGATCCTCGACGCGCTGCTGGCGGCGGCCGAGGGGTGGCTGCGCGCCCACGGCTGTGACCGCATGGTGGGCCCGATGGACTTCCAGCTCAACGACGAGTCCGGGATGATGATCGAGGGCTTCGAGCGCGAGCCGCTGATCCGCCAGCCGTGGCATCCGCCGTACTACCAGCGCCTGTGCGAGGCGGCCGGCCTGACCAAGGCGATGGACCTGCTCAGCTGGGATCTGTCGATCGACAACCGGGCGGGGATCAACCCGATCCTGCCCAAGATCGCCGACCGCGCCCGCGACCGCTACGGGGTCACGATCCGCAAGATGCAGCGCCGTCACCTCCGGGCCGAGATGGACGAGTTCGCCCGCGTCTACAACGCCGCCTGGTCGACCAACTGGGGCTTCTCGCCGTACTCCAAGGCCGATCTCGACGCCTACGCGATCGACATGCAGCTCGTCTACGCCCGTGACTGGTTCATGGTCGCCGAGATCGACGGCGAGACGATCGCGATGGCGATCACGATCCCCGACATCCACCAGGTCTACAAGAAGATGCGGGGCCGGCTGCTGCCGCTCGGCTGGTGGCACTACCTCAACCGCGGGCGGATCATCGACCGCCTGCGGGTCGGCTTTCTCGGCGTGCTACCGGAGTACCAGCACACCGGCGTGGCGGCGGCGCTGTACATGGAGCACTTCGCCGCGGCCGAGCGCGGCCGCCAGAAGTACGGCGAGGCGGGCTTCATCCTCGAGAGCAACCATTCCATGAACCGGGGGCTGGAGGCGCTGGGCGGACATGTCGTCAAGCGCTGGCGGGTGTACGAGCGGCTTCTGGACCGCAGTGCGGTCTCGTCCGTACCCCTGCGATAATCACTTGCGATGGCGCTTGACCTCGGATCGATCCTGACCGCGATGGTCACGCCCTTCGACGAGCAGGGCCGCGTCGACGAGGACGCCGCCGTGCGGCTCATGCACCACCTCGTCGAGCACGGGTCCGATGGGGTGGTGGTGTGCGGCACAACGGGCGAGGCGGCCACGCTCAACGACGAGGAGCACCTGGGGATGATCGAGCTGGCCGTGTCCGAGCTCGGCTCCGGCCACACCGTCATCGCCGGCGTCGGCTCCAACGACACCCGGCACGCCATGATGCTGACCGAGCGGGCGACCGCGCTCGGCGCCGACGCGCTGCTCGCGGTCAACCCGTACTACAACCGGCCGAGCCGGCGGGGGATCGTCGCCCACTATCGCGAGGTCGTGCGGGCCACCGATCTGCCGATCCTGCTCTACAACATCCCGCAGCGGACCGGCTCCGACATGCCCAACGACCTCCTGGCCGAGCTGGCCCAGCTCGACAACATCGTCGGGGTCAAGCAGGCCAACGCCGCCAATCTGGACAAGGTCGACGGCCTCATGATCTACGCCGGCAACGACGACATGCTGGTCGACGTGCTGGAGATGGGCGAACCCGGCGGGATCCTCACCTGCACCCACGTCGTCGGCGAGGAGATGCGCCGCATGGTCGATGAACCCGAGCGCCGCCGTGAGATCGATGCCGGCCTGCAGGACGTCTACCGGGACCTGTCGATCGCGCCGCTGGCCGTCAGCAACAAGGCGGCCCTCGGTCTGATCGGGATGCCCGTCGGCGGCCCCCGCCTTCCCTATGTGGAGCTCGACGCCGACGAGCTCGCCACCGTGCGCGCGATGCTCGAGCGCCACGGCATGCTGGCCACCGCCGCGTGAGTGGCGAACTGCGGGTCCTGCCGCTCGGCGGGCTCGGCGAGATCGGCAAGAACATGACGGTCGTCGAATACGAGGACCGGATCATCGTCGTCGACACCGGGCTGCGCTTTCCCACCACCGACATGCTTGGGATCGACCTCGTGCTGCCCGACTTCGCTTATCTGCGCGAGCGCGCGGATGACATCGAGGCGATCGTCATCACCCACGGGCATGAGGATCACCTGGGAGCGCTGCCGTGGGTGCTGCGCGAGCTGGCGCGCAGCGGCTCGGGCCGATCGCCGATCGTCTACGGCGGTCCGCTGTCGATCGCCATGGCCCGCTCCAAGCTCGACGAGCATCACCTGCGCGATGTCAAGCTCGAGGATCTGCCGACCGGCGATCAGGTGCCGCTGGGGCCGTTCACGCTCGAGCTGGTGCACATGACCCACTCGATCCCCGACTCGTGCGCGGTCGCGCTCGGTACCGGCCTGGGCACGGTGCTCCTGACCGGCGACTACAAGTTCGACCAGACGCCGGTCGACGGCGTGCCGGCCGACGTCTCGCGCCTGGCCGAGCTGGGTTCCGAGGGCGTGCTGCTGCTGTGCGGCGACTCGACCAACGCCGACCGTCCGGGCTTCTCGCCCTCCGAGCGAGAGGTCGGACCGCACCTGGAGGAGGTGTTCGCGCGCGCCGACGGGCCGCATCGTCGTCACGAGCTTCGCCTCGAACATCCACCGCGTCCAGCAGGTCGTCGATGCCGCCGCGGCGCTGGGGCGCAAGGTCGCCCTCGTCGGGCGCTCGATGCGCAAGAACGTCAACATCGGGCGCTCGCTCGGGCACATCGAGGTGCCCGAGGGCATCCTGATCCAGCCCCACGAGGTCGAGGACTGGCCGGATCACAAGGTCGTCGTGATCTCCACCGGCTCCCAGGGCGAGCCGCTGTCGGCGCTGCGGCGGATGGCCTACAACGACCATCGCCAGATCACGCTGCGCCGGGGCGACACCGTCGTCTTCTCGGCGACGCCGATCCCCGGCAACGAGCGGGCCGTCAACGAGACCGTCGACCGCCTGTACCACATCGGCTGTGACGTGATCACCCCGCGGGAGGCGCCGATCCACGCCTCCGGACACGGCTATGTCGAGGAGCTCAAGCTGATGCTCAACCTCGTCCGTCCCCGCTATGTGATGCCGATGCACGGCGACTACAAGCGGATCCGCCTCCACGCCCAGCTGGCCGACGCCGTCGGGATCGATCCCGACGCTGTGTTCGAGTCAGAGAACGGCCTCCCGCTGCAGCTGACCGCCTCCGGCGCGCGGTTTGGCGACCCTGAGCAGGCCGGGATGATCTTCGTCGACGGCGTCGACATCGGCGATCCCGCCGACGTCGCGCTCCGCGATCGCCGGATGCTGTCGGCCGACGGGATCTTCATCGTCGTGGCGACCGTGTCCGAGCAGACGGGCGAGTCGGTCGTGCCCCCCGAGGTGATCTTCCGCGGGGTGCCGTTCATCGAGCAGGCCGACGAGGTGGTGGCCGACATCCGCGAGGAGGTCGAGCGCTCGCTGGCCGCGTCCGCCACCGAGAAGATCCGCGAGATCGATCAGCTTCAGCAGGCCCTGCACGACGACCTGGCGGCGTTCGTCTATGACCGGTTGCGCCGCCGCCCGATGGTCCTGCCGGTGGTCGTCGAGGTCTGACCGCCGTCGGCGGCCGCGCCGTTGGCCGGGCGCCGTTTGATCCGGAGCCGGCGGAGGGCAGCTCGACCGGGATGCGGATCGTGAAGCGCGTGCCGTGGCCGGACTCGGGCTCGTCGAGCGTCACCGTGCCGCCGTGCGACTGGGCGACCGAGCGCACGATCGCCAGGCCCAGGCCCGAACCGCGGCCACCGTCGCGCCCGCCGCGCACGAAGCGCTCGAACACCCGCTGTCGGAGCTCGGCCGGGATCCCGGGCCCCTCGTCCTCGACGGTGATGACGGCCTCGCCGTCCTGAGCCCGGGTGGTGGCCCGCACCGCGGTTCCCGGCGGGGTGTGGCGGACCGCGTTCTCGAGCAGGTTGAGCACGAGGCGATGGAGCTCGTCGCCCACCCCCTCGACGATCGCCGGCTCGGCGTGGATCGACAGCTCATGGTGCTCGGCCATCGGGCCCAGCTCCGACGGCGGCCTCGATGAGCACCCGGGCGAGGTCGGTCTGGCGGCGAGGCTGGACGCGGCGGGCGTCGGCGCGGGCCAGCAGCAGCAGGTCGCCGACCAGTCGGCGCATCCGCCGCGTCGAGCGCAGCGCGGCCTCGGCGGTCTCGGCCTGCTCGCCGGAGAGCTCCTCGGTGAGCAGCTCGAGGTTGGCGAGCACGCTGGTCAGCGGCGTCCGCAGCTCATGGGACGCGTCGGCGACGAATTCCCGCTGGCGGTCGAGCATCGACTGGGTGTCCGATCGGGCCGAGTCCAGCGCTCCCAGCATGTTCTCCAGGGTCCGGGCAAGCTCGGCGATCTCGTCCTCGGCCTCGGGATGGGGGAGCTGCTGGCTGGCATCGCGGGTCCGCTCGATCTCGCGCGCGGCGTCGGTCAGCTCGACGATCGGACGCATCGCCCGCTCGGAGACGAACAGACCGGCCAGCAGGGCGAGGATCGCCCCGCCGACCACCCCCAGCAGCAGGAACACGCGGACGCGGGCGAGCGTGTGGTCGACATCGGACAGCGGCAGGGCATAGACCAGCTTGACGGTGCCGATCGGCTTGACCGTCAGCTGGCGCACCTCGACGCGGTAGCCGTCCTGGGTGAACGTGCCCGAGGTGCGGCCCGGAGCGAGCTTGAAGCCGCCGGAGAAGGCCGGAGCCGAGCACAGCAGCTGGCCATCGGAGGAGTCGAAGAAGCGGATCTTCGCGTGCTCGGCGGTTGCGTACTCCTCCAGGGTCCCGGGATTGCACTGCAGCGACGTCCCCTTCATGGTCAGCTTGCCGTTGAGCTCGGCCGTCAGCGCGCGAGACCGCCGAGCTCTCCTGATCGTTGAACTGCGTGCGCACCTGGCGATTGGTGAGCACGCCGACGATGCCGGCGAAGCTGGCCAGGATCACGAGCGTCAGCGCCGCCGAGCCGCCGGCCAGGCGCCAGCGGATCGGGACCGACCTATACGCGGAGTACGTAGCCCGCGCCGCGGATCGTATGAAGGAGTCGAGGCTCGCCATCGGCTTCCAGCTTGCGTCTGAGGTTGGATACGAAGACTTCGATCGTGTTGGTCATGCTGAACGGGTCATAGCCCCAGACCTCATCCAGCAGCCGCTGGCGCGAGATCACGATCCGCTCGTTGCGCATCAGATACTCCAGCAGCTCGAACTCGCGCTGGGTCAGATCGACCGGGCGGTCGCCCCGCATGACCTCGTGGGTGTCGGGGTTGAGCTTGAGGTCGCCGACGCTCAGGTGGGCCTGGCCGCGGGGCGGGCGCCGGCGCAGCAGCGCCCGCAGGCGGGCCAGCAGCTCCTGGCGCTCGAACGGCTTGACCAGGTAGTCGTCGGCTCCCGAGTCCAGACCCTCGACGCGCGACTCGATCGCGTCCCGGGCGGTGAGGACGAGAATCGGCACGTCGTCATCGGACTCGCGCAGGCGCCTGGCGACCTCGATCCCGTCCATGCCGGGCAGTCCCAGGTCGAGGATCACGAGGTCCGGGAGAAAGCCGTGGGCGGCGTCGAGCGCCGCCGGGCCGTCGTCGGCGACGCGCACCTCGTAGCCCTCCATCCGCAGCGAGCGCTGCAGCACCTGCGCGATCGCGTCGTCATCCTCGACAACGAGCACCCGGGGGGGACGTTCGAACTCGGTCACGTGCGGGATGGTAGGGGCCGGGGTGGGGGCTCGCGTGAGTCTTTAGCAAGCGTTGATCGGCTTCTTGCGACGGCAGGAGTGCGCGCGCGCCCGTCGAAGCCATCGGTTCGGACATGGCCGCCCGTTCGAAGACCCGACCCAAGCCCAAACCCCGGTCCCAGCCAGCCGCCAAGCGCAAGCCCAGGGCGAGCCGCGCGGCGCCGCGCTCCCGGGCCCGCCGCTCGCCCCTGGCGAGCCGTCCGTCGCTGCCCATCGCTCGTCCTGGAGTCCCATCACGTCGACATCCTCGCGCTGGCGCTGATCGCGATCGGCATCTTCCTCGGCGGTGTCGCCTATCTGCATTGGGCCGGGGGCGCGCTCGGCGACGGCGCCGTGCGCGGCATCCGGTACGTCCTCGGCGCGCTCGGCTACGCCGTGCCGGCGGGCCTGGTGGCCGCCGGCGGGCTGATCCTCGCCCGCGAGCTGCGACCGCCCGCCCGCCCGCTGCGGGCCGGGCTGGTGTGCCTGATGGCGGCCCTGACGCTGGCGCTGGCCGCCGGCACGCTCGGCCTCGGACCGGGAGCCGCCGCGGGACACGCGTTCTGGCGGGCGAGCAGCTTCGAGAACCGCGGGGGCGTCGTCGGGCAGGGCGAGCTGTGGGTCGCCTCGCATCTGTTCTCCACCCTCGGCGCCGACATCCTGGCGATCTTCCTGCTCATCGCCGGGCGTCATCCTCGTCACCGGCGCGGGGTTCGCTGGGGTGGTGCGCGCCACCGGCACCGGGGTGCTGGGGACCGGCCGGGTGCTGCAGCGCTCCACCGAGGACCTGGCGGCGACGCTGTCGCGACGCCCCGCGACGGCGGCAGGCCGCGCCACCGCCGAGCCGTTTCCGGCGCGAGGAGCCCGATCCGCTGTTCGTCCCCGAGCCGGACACCGATGAGTTGATCATCCGCTCCACGCACGTTGAGGCTCCGCCGATCAGCGGTCCGCCGCCGGTTCCGAGGCGGTCGAGGAGAAGCCACTGCACATCGAGCTCGGGCCCGAGCCGGAACCCGAGCCGCTGCCGGAGATCCCCGAACCCCAGCCGCAGCGCCGCCCCGAGGTAGATCCCGAGGACCTGACGCCGCAGGGGCGTTACCGGTCGTCGATCACCGACGACCCCGACTTCGAGTGGCGCGTGCCAAGCGCGCGCCCGCTGACGCGCTCGACCGGCGAGGAGTCCCGGCCTGACACCGCCGGACAGGAGCAGGTCGCCCGCACGCTGCTCGAGACGCTCGGGCACTTCGGAATCGACGCCCAGGTGATCGGCCGGGTGACCGGTCCGCACATCACCCGCTACGAGATCCGCCTCGCGCCGGGCATCAAGGTCGCCAAGATCGCCCAGCTCAAGGACGACCTCGCCTACGCGTTGGCCGCGACCGACATCCGCATCCTGGCGCCGATCCCCGGCAAGCAGGCCGTCGGCGTCGAGGTCCCCAACGCCCGCCGGCGGATCGTGCATCTCGGCGACGTCTTCCAGGCCCCGCCGCCCGATTGGTCGCCGCTCACCGTCTGGTTGGGCAAGGACATCGCCGGTCACGCGATCGGCGCCGACCTGGCCAAGATGCCCCACCTGCTCGTCGCCGGGACCACCGGCGCCGGCAAGTCGGCGTGCGTCAACGCGATGCTCTCAAGCATCCTGCTGCGCGCCACCCCGCATGAGGTGCGCCTCGTGCTCGTCGATCCCAAGCAGGTGGAGCTCAACCACTACGAGTCGATCCCGCATCTGCTGACGCCGGTGATCACCAGCCCACGCAAGGCCGCCAACGCCCTGCAGAACCTCGTCAAGGAGATGGAGCAGCGCTACTCGATCATGTCGTTGGCCCGGACCCGTTCGCTGCCCGAGCTCAATCGGGCGCGCGAGAAGCGCGGCGAGCCGCCGCTGCCCTACATCCTGTGCGTGATCGATGAGCTCGCCGATCTGATGATGGTCGCGCCCGCCGACGTCGAGGACTCGATCATCCGCCTGGCCCAGAAGGCGCGGGCCGTCGGCATCCACCTCGTGCTCGCCACCCAGTCCCCGCGCGTCGACGTCATCACCGGCATGATCAAGGCCAATGTCCCCTCACGGATCGCCTTCGCCGTCTCCAGCCAGACCGACTCGCGAGTCATCCTGGACCAGAACGGTGCCGAGGCGCTGCTCGGCCAGGGCGACATGCTGTTCTCGCCGGTCGGTTCCTCCAAGCTCCAGCGCATCCAGGGTGCGTTCATCGATGAGGATCAGATCCTTGAGCTGACCGAGGCCTGGCGCCGGCAGGGCGAGCCCGAGTTCCAGGAGGAGCTGCTGGAGGAGGTCGCCTCCGAGGACGACGACGCGTCCGCGGACGAGGACTCGCTCGACGCCAACGAGGACCCGCTGCTCGAGGAGGCGATCTCACTGGTGGCGCAGATGGGGACGGCTTCGACCTCGATGCTGCAGCGTCGCCTGCGCCTCGGCTATACGCGGGCGGGCCGGCTGATCGACATGCTCGAGCGGCGGGGGATCATCTCCGGCTATGAGGGATCCAAGCCTCGCCAGGTGCTCATCACCGAGGCCGACGTCCCCCGGATCCTGTCCCACCTCGCCGAAGCGGATGGCTCCGCAGCGCGCGTGCCGGACGTTCCGGAGCCGCTCGACGGCCCCGACGCGACCGACGACGACCTCTAGCCCCGGCCGTGAGTTTGCGGCCTTTTCCGCAGCGCCGGCGACGATAGCCTTGTCTGTCGATGGCTGACGAAATCGGCTCCCGGCTGCGGGAGGCGCGGATGCGCGCCAAAATCGACATCAACGAGGTCGAGACGCGCACGAAGATCCGCGCCAAGTACCTGCGTGCGATGGAGAACGAGGAATGGGACCTGCTTCCCGGCGAGGTCTACGTCAAGAGCTTCCTGCGAACCTACGGGGAATACCTGGGACTCGACACCCGCCAGCTGATCGACGACTTCCGCCGCCGCTACGAGCATCTCGACGACCACGAGCTGCGACCGATCGCGCCACTGGGCCGCGATCGCGACCGGGCGCCGCGCCGGCGGGGGATCCCACCGTGGCTGGTGATCGCCGCCGTCCTGATCATCATCGTGGTCGTGCTGTTCTTCGTCGGCCAGAACAATCCGGGCTCAAGATCCCCATCGACGACGCAGGCCGGCACCACGACGACCCACCGCGCGCGCCATCGCCCCCGCGAAGCACCGCGTCCACAAGGGCACGCCGACGACGGTCAAGCTCCAGCTGCAGCCGACGGGCCAGGTCTATGTGTGCCTGGTCGACGGCACCGGGAAGAAGCTGATTCCGGGGCTGATCTTCAACACCGGGCAGACGATCCCGACCAAGTCGGCGAGCAAGCTGCTGCTCACGCTGGGCAACAACAACGTCAAGATGAAGGTCAATGGCGCGACGGTCTCCGTGGCACCATCGGCGGGTTCGATCGGGTATCAGCTGCTGCCCGGAGGCCGCCGCCTGCTGCCCGTCTCCCAGCAACCCAAGTGCGCATGAGCGCCGACCGCCCGCCCAGGGCCGGGATCCTCGTCACCGGCACCGAGGTGCTGACCGGCATCATCTCGGACCGCAACGGCCCGTGGCTGAGCGAGCGCCTGCGCGAGATCGGGGTCGACGCGGCAATGATCCAGATCGTCGGCGACCGGCCCAGGACCTGCTGATCGCCCTGCGCTTCATGGCCGACGCGGGGATGGCGCTGATCATCACCAGCGGCGGTCTGGGGCCGACCGCGGACGACATGACCGCGGAGGTCGTCGGGCGCTTCAGCGGTCGCGAGATGCTGCTCGACGCAGCGCTCGAGCGGCGGATCGCCGAGATCCTGCGCCCGATGATGACCCGCTGGCCACACCTGTCCGAGGATGCGGTCCGTCGTGGCAACCGCAAGCAGGCGGTCATCCCAGACGGTGCCACGGTGCTGGAGCCCGAGGGCACGGCGCCGGGGCTCGTCGTGCCGCCGCTCGACGGCTCGTCGGGGGGGCCGACGGTCGTCGTGCTGCCGGGCCCGCCGCGTGAGCTTCAGCCGATGTGGGCGACCGCGGTGCGGACCGATGCCTTCCAGGCGGCGATCGCCGGCGCGACGGAGTACCGGCGCGAGATCGTGCGCCTGTTCGGGATACCCGAGTCGGAGATCGCGAACACGCTGCGCGCCGCCGAGGGGAGGGTCTGGAGCTCGAGCCCGGGCTGGAGATCACCACCTGCCTGCGCCGGGGCGAGATCGAGATCGCCACCCGCTTTGAGCCCGACGCCCAGGCGGCGTATGACCGGCTGCTGGCCTTCATCCGCGAGCGCCATGCCGACACGCTGTTCTCGCTCGACGGCTCGACGATCGACGACCAAGTCGCCGAGCTGCTCGACGGCCATCGGCTGGCGACGGCCGAATCGTGCACCGGCGGCCTGCTGGCGTCCCGGCTGACCGACCGGGCCGGCGCCTCGGCGTACTTCTTGGGCGGCGCGGTCGTCTACTCCAATCAGGCCAAGATCGATCTGGCGGGCGTCGACCCGGAGCTCATCGAGCGCTTCGGCGCGGTCTCGGCCGAGGTCGCCGAGGCGCTCGCCGACGGGGGTGGCTGCCCGCTTTCAGGCCGATCTGGGGGTGGGGATCACCGGTATCGCCGGACCTGGGGGAGGGACCGAGGACAAGCCCGTCGGGCTGGTGTTCATCTCGGTGTGGAGCGATGGCGACCGCGGCGGGGGAGGGCGCCGGCTCACCCGGCGACGGTGCTGCCGGGCACCCGGGCGGACATCCGCGACCGGTCGGTGACCGTCTCCATGCACATGCTGCGGCGGCTCCTGCTCGGCGAAGCGGACGAGGCGCGCCTGCAGACGGGTGGGGGCGAGGCTCCGACACGACCGGCTTGACCCTCTCGTCGCCGGCGACCGTCAGGCTGTTCGTCGCGCTGGACCTGCCTGATGAGGTGCGCGGGCAGATGCTCGGCTGGGGCGCGCGGGCGCTGAGCCGACATCCCCGGGGTGCGCCTGCAGCGCCCGGCAGCCATGCACGTCACGCTGTGCTTTCTCGGCGCACAGCCGGCGGGTGAGGTCGAGGCGATCGCGGACGCGGTGCGCGGCGCGGTCGGCGCGCGGTCGCAGCTGACGCTGCGCCGGGGGCGCCGCTCTGGCTGCCGCGCCCGCGTCCACGGGTCGCCGGCGGTCGAGCTGGTCGACGACACCGGTGAGCTTGGCCGCGCTGCAGTCATCGCTGGCCGCCGCTCTGGCAGCAGGGCGGCTGGTTCGAGCCCGAGCGCCGCCGCTTCCTGGCCCACGTGACCGTGGCCCGGACGCGCGAACGGCCCGCGGCCGCCGTCCGAGCTTCCCGCGCCGCCGGCGGTCCCGATCGCCGCGCCGTCAGTGTCCCTGTACCGCTCCCACACCGGTCCCTCCGGGGCCCGCTACGAGCCGCTGGCGACCGTCGAGCTGCTGGCGTCGGGCCTCGGCGGCCTGACGGGGCCCGCACGGCCTGACGGCGCCCCGGCCTTACGCGGCTCGGGGCGCGGCGGAGCCGCGTACCGGGGCGGCCGGCGCACGGGGCAGCGCGCCGCCGGGCGGCGCCGCTCGCCGACGCAACCGTCAGTTGCTACGGCAGCTGGGACTCGATCCACTTCTCGAGCGCGGGGCCGCTCTCGCAGCTGGTGATCAGCGCGTAGCGGATGCCCGGGCCGTGGTGATAGCCGCCGTGGTAGAGGAACTCCGAGTCGACCACCGCCTGCTGGTGCGGGGCAGCGCGATCTTGTCCTCGGTGCTCTTGTCGAACTGGTCGCGGCGCACGACGAGGGCGCTCGAGTCGTCGTTGGTCAGCTCGAGCCACAGGCGCACGACCCAGCCGTTCTCGTCGGGGTTGTTGGCCGCGTTGTTGTTGTCGAGGTGCAGGCCCCAGCGGCACTCGCGCATCGTGTTGGGCCTCATCTTCAGCAGCTGGACGCGGCCGAAGCGGGCTCCGATCGACTCGACGTACTTGACGATCGACGGGCACTTCTTGGCGTTCTCGGTCCAGACGCCGTCGAGGTCGGGCTTGCCGTAGGACTCGAAGCCCTTGAGCTCCAGCTCGCCCGGTGCAGGAGGTGATCGGCGCGAAGGTGGTGGCGTCATCGCTGGAGTACGTCGTGTAGGTGAGGTTCTCGTACTCCTCGGCGGGGATCTCCGGGCCGTCGTACTTCTTCAGCCGCAGGTAGCCGCCGTTGGCCTCAAGCTTCGGCATGCGGTAGTGCGGGGTCTGACGCTGCGTCAGCGAAGGCCGGCGGACCCCGGTGACGTACAGGATTCGCTTCGTGTACTCGTTCTTGAGATTTTCGGTGAGAGTGGACACGGTCTCCAAGGGGTCGTTTGTTCTGCCTTGTCGCCGCGGTCGCCATTCTGACAGCGGCGGCGGCGCCTGGCGCGAGCTCGGCGAAGGTCGTCCCCTCCGGCGGCCCGGCGGCAACGCGTTATGTAACCAGCTCGGTGTTCGACGGGAACATCTCGTATAGCCGTCGAGGTCGCGGTCCTCCCGTCAGGGAGCTGACCTGCGTGCGTCTCCGGACGCGCACGGGCGGCGTCGATCGTCGCGCTGCGCGTAGAGGCCAGGTGCCGAGCCAACAGAGTGCGGCAACGTCGGGCCGCGCGTTCACAATCGTCACGCATTTGTCAGCGCCTCGTCACCGATGCGTCTTGTTCCGTGACAGGGCGCGGCTCTAGCGTGGTTTTTCCGTCCGCCCCCAGTCCTACCGTGACGGGTTCAAACGCGCAGAGACACAAGGAGCCCCAGGAGCATGAGCGAGAATCCAGAAAGGCGCAACCGTCGGCGCGTCTGACCCCAAGGCCGATGCCAAGCGTCAGGCCGCCCTGCAGGGCGCCCTGACCCAGATCGAGCGGCAGTTCGGCAAGGGAACCGTGATGCGCATGGGCGACCCCGGCGCGCGCGTGAACTGCGACGCGATCCCCACCGGCGCGCTGTCGCTCGACATCGCGCTCGGGATCGGCGGCGTTCCGCGCGGCCGCATGATCGAGATCTTCGGCCCGGAGTCCTCGGGGAAGACGACGCTCGTCTACCACATCATCGCCGAGGCTCAGAAGCTGGGCGGCGTGTGCGCGTTCGTCGACGCCGAGCACGCCATGGACCCGCTGTACGCCCAGACGATCGGCGTCGACATCGACGAGCTGCTCGTCTCCCAGCCCGACTACGGCGAGCAGGCGCTGGAGATCGTCGACATGCTGATCCGCTCCGGTGCCGTCGACCTGGTGGCCGTCGACTCGGTCGCCGCGCTCACCCCGCGCGCGGAGCTCGAGGGCCAGATGGGCGACCAGACGGTCGGCGCCCAGGCGCGGATGATGTCCCAGGCGATGCGCAAGCTCGCCGGCAACCTGAACCGCGCGCAGACGCTGTGCGTGTTCACCAACCAGATCCGCGAGAAGGTGGGGGTCATGTTCGGCTCGCCGGAGACCCAGCCGGGCGGACGGGCGCTGAAGTTCTATGCCTCCCAGCGGCTGGACATCCGCCGGATCGAGACGCTCAAGGACGGGACCGAGGCGGTCGGCAACCGGGTCCGGGTCAAGGTCGTCAAGAACAAGGTCGCGGCGCCGTTCAAGCAGGCGGAGTTCGACATCGAGTTCGGCAAGGGCATCTCGACCTCGGGCTGCCTGCTCGACTACGGCATCGAGCACAACATCGTCACCAAGTCGGGCTCGTTCTTCTCCTACGGCGACGAGCGCCTCGGGCAGGGCCGCGGCAACGCCAAGGCGTTCCTCGACGAGCACCCGGAGATGGCGCAGGAGATCGAGGACAAGGTCTACGCCGCGCTCGGCCTCAGCCGCGACCTCGTCAAGGAGATCGAGCACGAGGAGCCGCCGCTGGCGGTCGCTCCGGCCGCGTAGCCGCGCGGCCGCTCGAGGGCCGCCGAATCACGCATTCGTTCGCCATCGACGATAAGCTCCAGCGGGCGCTGGACTTCGGGTACGCCTACTCAACCGCCGTGAGCGCACGGTGGCCGAGGTGCGCGGCCAGCTCGAGCGCAAGGGGTCTCACCGGAGCTGATCGATCTGGCGGTGCGGACGTTCGCCGAGCAGGGTTTGCTGGATGACGAGCGCTTTGCCCGGGTGTTCGTCTCCGACAAGCGCGAGCTCGAACAGTGGGGCAGCGAGCGCATCCGGCGCGGACTGCTCGCCCGCGGCATCGATCGCGAGCTGGCCGAGCGCGCGGTGGCGCCCGGGCCGGGAGGGGGCGGATCCCGTTCGCCGACGAGGAGCCGACCGAGCTCGAGCGGGCGCTGGAGCTTCTGCGCCGGCGGCTTCCCGTCCCGCCGCGGGATCGGCGTGAGCGCGATCGCGCGCTCGGCGTGCTGCTGCGCAAGGGCTATGAGTCAGAGTTGGCGCTCGATGCCCTGAGCGCCTACGCCCGCGAGGCCGGCGACTGAGTGGGCCACTGATCGAGCCGGTCCAGCGCGGTCTGCAGGGCGGCGACCGCCAGT
>CAVYMP010000001.1:0-25291 GCA_963769565.1 uncultured Solirubrobacteraceae bacterium | reverse complement strand
GCCTGCCGCTGGCGCACCGGCACGCCGCCCTTGGGGGCGAGGGTGATCATGCGGAACTGCGCCTCGGCGAGGTCCGCGTCGACCGGGGCGAGGGCGCAGCGCTCGAGCACGCGGTCCAGGACGATCCGCATCTCCATGAGCGCGAAGCTCGCGCCCAGGCAGCGCCGGCTGCCCCCGCCGAAGGGAAGCCATGTATAGGTATCAGGCCCGCCCACCCGGCCGCCCGGTCCGAGGAAACGCTCCGGGACGAAGCGTCCCGGTTGGGGTACAGGTCGGCGCGCCGGTGGATGGTGCGGATCGAGGGATTGATCTCGAGCCCGACCGGAACCTCGTAGCCGTTGAGCGCGAACGGCGCCTCTTTCACGACCCGGCCGACGCCGGCGATCACGGGACGCAGGCGCAGCGACTCCTTGACGACCGCGTCCAGGTAGCCCTCGTCGCGATCGGCCGCGCGCTGCAGGACCCGCAGATCGTGCAGCAGCAGATCGAACGTCCACGCCAGCCCGGTGGCCGTCGTCTCGTGTCCGGCGAGCAGCAGCGTGAGGAGCTCGTCGCGGACCTCGGCGTCGGTGAGCCGGTCGCCCGCCTCATCGCGGGAGATGAGCAGTGCCGAGAAGACATCGTCGCGTTGCTCGAGGTCGGGCTCGGACCGGCGCCGGGCGATCTCGGCGAGGAGGATCTCGTCGACGGCCTGCTTGCGCGCCCGGAACTCCCGAGCCGCCCGGCGGTCGCCCTGCCCGCGCACGAGCGCGGAGACCATCATCAAGGCGCGGCGGCGCGCGAGCGGGTCGACCATCGCGCGCAGGCGGGCCCGGAGCTCGTCCTGGGCGGCGCCCGGCGTGTAGCCGAACACCGCCCGCAGGATGATCCGCAGCGTCAGCGACTGCATCGTCTCGAGCATCGTGAACGGCTCGCCCACCGGCCAGCTGTCGATCTCGGCATCGGCGCAGTCGCGCATCGTCTGGGCGTGGGCGAGCATCTGCCGGCCGTGGAACGACGGCAGCATCAGCCGCCGGTGGCGCAGGTGCTCGGCGCCGTCGAGCAGCAGGACCGAGCGCTGGCCGAGGATCGGGCCGAGCAGCGCGTTGGCCTCGCCGGCGTGCAACCGCTCGGTCGAGCCCTGGAAGACCTGTTTGACGAGTTCGGGGTCGAACACCATCACGAAGCGCTCGTCGAAGACCGTGCGCAGGGTGACCGCGTCGCCGTAGCGGCGGCGCATCGCCTCGAGAAAGCGCGTGCCGAACAGCATGAAACCCGCCGTCTGCAGCACGGGATGAAGGCGGGGTCCCGGGGGCAGGGACGCGGTCGCGCTCATCGCGTGCCTCCCGCCTGGGAAGCGGCGGCACGCTTGCCGAGATCGGCCAGGGTGAGCGGGTCTGCCGGAGGCTCGTCGATGATCTGGCGACTGCTCACCCGCAACTCGCCGTCGACGTGGAGCAGCTCTCCCGAGCGCAGTGACCGCCAGTCCGGATCGTCGTCCATGCGCTCGGTCGCGACGACGACTGCCGGGCGATCGCTCAGGGCCTCGGAGCGCACGCGGATGCGATCGGTGCTGGTGTGGTGCAGAGCGCCGCCGCCGGCTTCGCGCTCGAGCACGAACAGGTCGTGAGTGTCGGGATAGCGCAGCGCCCACAGATCGGACGCCGTGATGAGCACGCAGTTGATCGACAGGACCGGAAGGTTGCCGGCGACCCAGCGCGCGGCGGCAGCGATTCCCTGGCCGACGTCATCGGCGCCGGTCCGCCGGATCTCCCGCGTGATCAGCGCGAAGAAGCGCTCGGAGTCGGTGTCGCCGGTGACGAGCTCACGGGCGTCGCCCAGCTCGCCCTCCAGGCGCTCGACGTCGCCGATCACGCCGTTGTGGGCGAACAGCCGTCCGTCCTGCTCGAACGGGTGGGTGTTGGCCATCGTCAGGTTGGGTGGCTGGGAATCGGTTGCATAGCGGACGTGAGCGACGAACGTCCGCGATTCCAGGTCCCGGGCCTGCTCGCCGAACCGGCGATCCTCGTAGGCGGCGAGCGGCTGCTTGTCGACGATCGGCGTGCCGCCGGCGTCGAACGTGCCGATCCCGGCGCCGTCGGGCTCACGGCGGCTCTGCTGCTGCAGTGAGTCGGGCGCCTGCAGCAGCCAGAACGTCGCCCGCACGGGCTCCGGACCCCCGCTCATACCGAACAGCCGACACATGCAACGCGACCTTAGCCTGGATTCTCGTCTGTCAGAGTAATTTCAGGCTTGGCTGCCATCTTGGACTTGTCATTCGAAAGGTGGAGTCTTTGAGATGAAATTCCTGCGCACAGCTTCAACCGGCCGTCTGCTGGCCACGATCGTCGGCTTCGTGGTCGCGATCGCCGCCGGCACGGCCATCGCCGTCGCCGCCACGGGCTCGGGTCCGGTGCCCAAGCCCCAGCCGCTGGCCAACGCCCTGCACCAGGGCCTGACCGCACCCGCCGTCAAGGGGATCACGGCCGACATCAGCTTCACCAACAACCTGATCGACTCCTCGGACTTCACCGGCGGCAACAAGGACCCGATCCTCCAGGGCGCCAGCGGGCGGCTGTGGCTGTCGGGCGATCGTCATCTGCGGATCGAGCTGCAGTCCGACAACGGTGACTCGCAGGTGGTCGTCAACGGAAATTCGTTCTGGATCTCGGACCCGATGTCCAACACGGTCTACGAGGGCACGCTGCCCGCGTCCAAGCCCGACACGAGCGCCAACACCTCGGCCGACCAGGGCGTTCCGTCGATTGCCAAGATCCAGGCCGAGCTGACCCAGCTGATGCAGAAGGTCAACGTCTCCGGGGCACAGCCGATCGACGTCGGGGGCCAGGCCGCCTACCGGGTGGAGATCTCCCCCAAGCACGACGGCGGACTGCTGGGCTCGGCGCAGGTCGCCTGGGATGCGGTCAACGGCGTGCCCCTCGAGGTCGGGATCTATGCCCGCGGCAACAGCACGCCGGTGCTCGACCTCAAGGCCACCAACATCTCCTACGGCGCGGTGCCCGCGTCCAACTTCTCGGTCTCGCCGCCGAGCGGCTCCAAGGTGACCAAGATCTCGACTGCAGAGCACGGCCGGCAAGACCGCCATGGCGGAGAAGGCCGGTAAGCATGCCAAGCATGCCCACGTCTCCGGCGAGGCCGCCGTGGCCGGCCAGGTGCCGTTCACCCTGACGGCTCCCGGCTCGCTGGTCGGGCTGCCCCGCCACGACGTCTCGCTGCTGGACACCGGAGGCAAGCCGGGCGCGCTGGTCACCTATGGCCAGAACCTCGGCGGGATCGTCATCATCGAGCAGAAGGCCGATGCGGCGACGTCCGCGAAGGCGAAGACGAGCGGCGGGCCCAGCGGGCTGAGCCTCCCGACGGTTTCGATCAACGGCTCGACCGGCCAGGAGCTCTCCACCGCGCTCGGCACGGTCGTCCGCTTCACCCGCGGCGGGGTCGCCTACACGGTGCTCGGCTCGGTGCCGGCCGCGGCGGCCGAGCAGGCGGCGCGGGCCCTGGCGCCGTGAGCGACGAGCCGATCGAAGTCCGCGGCCTCGTCAAGCGCTACGGCGAGCTGACCGCAGTGGCCGGCGTGGACCTCACGGTCCGCGCCGGCGACGTGTATGGCTACCTCGGCCCCAACGGGGCCGGCAAGACGACGTCGCTGCGGATGATGCTCGGCCTGATCAGCCCGACCGCGGGCACGATCCGGCTGTTCGGAAAGGACCCCACGCAGAGCGTTCACGCGCTCTCCGGGGTGGCGGGCTTCGTCGAGGCGCCGACCTTCTATCCGTACCTGACGGCCCGGCGCAATCTCGAGATGATGGCCGCCTTCGACGGCGGCGACGCGCGTGACCGGGTGTCCGAGGCGCTGGAGACGGTCGAGCTGACCGGCCGGGCCGACGACCGCGTCGGCGGCTACTCGCACGGCATGCGCCAGCGGCTGGGCATCGCGGCCGCGCTGCTGCGCGATCCCAGGCTGCTGCTGCTCGACGAGCCGGCGACCGGGCTGGACCCGGCGGGCATGCGCGATATGCGGGTCCTGATCCGGCGGCTCGCCGACCAGGGCATGACGGTGCTGCTCTCCAGCCATCTCATGAACGAGGTCGAGGAGCTGTGCAACCGGGTGGCGATCGTGCGCTCGGGGCGGATCGTCTACGAGGGCGAGATCTCGGCGCTCAAGCGCGGGGCGAGCACCGCCTACCGGCTCGAGACGACCGACGACGAGCGGGCGCTGGCCGTCTGCCGGGCGCAGGTGGGGATCGCCGACGTCCTCCGCGACGGCGGCCACATCACCTTCACCGCCGACGAGGAGGCCGTGGCCCCGCTGTCGCAGGCGCTCGTCGAGTCCGGCGCCCTGATCCGGGCGATGGCGCCGCAGACGGTGACCCTCGAGGATCTCTTCTTCTCCTTCACCGAGGGTGACGCCGTCCAGGAGCCGGCGGCCGCGGCCGACCCCTCGGCTCCCACGACGCCGGTGGCCGGCTGATGCCGGGCGTGGCGACGGTCTACCGCTGGGAGCTGTTCAAGCTCCGCCACCAGAAGCGCACCTACCTCGGCCTCGGGATCGCGATCATCGTCCCGATCCTGTTCGTGCTCGCCGTCCACCTGCGCCGTCATCACGAGCGCGGCGGCGGCTTTGCCTTCTCGGACTACGTCGACAAGAGCGGGCTCGCCATTCCCCTCGTCGTCCTCCTGTTCGGCGCGATCTGGCTGTTTCCGCTGATCGCGGCGCTCGTCGCCGGCGACATCTTCGCCTCCGAGGACCACAACGGCACCCTGAAGACCATCCTCACCCGCTCGCTGGAGCGCTGGCAGCTGTTCGTCGGCAAGACGCTGGTGGCCACCACCTATGCCGTGTTCGCAATCCTGCTGTGCGGCACCGTCGCCGTCATCGCCGGCAGCCTGCAATCGGGGTTCAATCCGCTGCAGAGCCTCTCGGGCACGATCGTCTCGGCGCCCAAGGCGCTCGGGCTCGTCTACGTCAGCCTGCTGCTCTACCTGATCCCGATCGCAGCGATCGTGTGCATCGGCCTGCTGCTGTCCTCGGTCACACGCAACAGCGCCGCCGCGGTCGTCGGCACGCTGATGGTCTCCCTGCTCTTCCAGCTGATCGGGATCCTCCCCGGCCTGGGAGGACTGCAGCCGTACCTGCTGAGCACGCAGTTCAACGCCTGGCAGGGCCTGCTGCGCACGCCGATCGACTGGAGCCCGATCGTCCAGGCCGTGTGGGTGTGCGCGATCTACGGCGGCGCCGCGATCGGCGCGGCGTTCCTGGTCTTCATCCGGCGCGACGTCGCGGGTGGCTGAGCCGTCCGACCCGGCAGCCGAGCGCGTGCTGGTCGTCGACGATGACCCGCCGCTCCGCCGGATGCTGGCGCGCACGCTCAGCGCCGAGGGATTCGCGGTCACGGTCGCCGCCGACGGCCCAGCCGCGCTCGTCGAGGTGCAGCGGTCAGCGCCCGACGTGATCGTGCTCGATGTGGCGATGCCGGCGATCGACGGCCTGTCGGTATGCCGCCGCCTGCGTGGCAAGGGGTTGCCGACGCCGATCCTCATGCTCACCGCCCGCGACGCCGTCGCCGACCGGGTGGCCGGCCTGGAGGCGGGCGCCGACGACTACCTGGTCAAGCCGTTCGCCGTTCCCGAGCTCGTCGCCCGGCTGCGCGCGCTCACGCGGCGCGGGCGCGCCAGCGACTCCGTGCTCGCCTACGCCGACCTCAGCCTCGACGTGGCCGCGCGCAGCGCCAACCGCTCGGGACGCGCGATCGAGTTGACCGGTCGCGAGGCGGCCCTGCTCGAGCTGCTGCTGCGCGAGAGCGGTCGCACCGTGACCCGTGACCGGGCGCTCGACGAGATCTGGGATGACGCCGCCGAGCCCAATGTCGTCGATCGCTATATCACCCGCCTGCGGCGCAAGCTCGGCGACCCGCCGCTGATCCGCACGCTGCGCGGCACCGGCTTTCAGCTACGGGCCTGACGGGGATTGGCTCACGAAATCGACGAAGTCGATTTCGCTTTCACCGGCTGACGAGCAGCTCGTGCACGCCATCTTCGGTGACGGGCCCGCTGAAGAGAAAGCCCTGCGCCCCGTCACAGCCCAACTCGCGCAGGTGCGCCAACTGCACGTCGGTCTCCACACCCTCGGCGATCACCGTCAGCCCGAGCGCGTGGCCGAGCTCGACGACGGCCCCGACGAGGGCCGAGTCGTCGCTCTCGGCGTCGAGCGCCGAGACGAAGCTCTGGTGGACCTTGATCATGTCGACGGGCAGCTCGCGCAGGCTCTGCAGCGACGAGTGGCCCATGCCGAAGTCGTCGAGCGCGAGGTTGACCCCGAGCGTGTGGAGGCCGGCGAGGATCGCGCCGACGGCGATCGGGTCCTGCTGGACCGTGTCCTCGGTGACCTCGAGCCACAGGACGCCGGGGTCGGCTCCGGCGGCGTGCAGCGCCCGCTCGAGGTTGGCGACGAGCTCGGGGCGGGCGAGCTGGCGACTGGAGAGATTGACCGAGATCGTCATCCCGGGGCGCGATTGGCGCCAGCGGCGCACCTGTTCCAGCGCCTGCTCGATCACCCATTCGCCGATCGGGACGATCAGCCCCGTCTCCTCGGCGAGCGGCATGAACTCGCTCGGTCCGAGCAGGCCCCGTTCGGGATGCTGCCAGCGCACGAGTGCCTCGAAGCCGACCAGTCCGGTGTCGCCGTTGATCGAGACGCGTGGCTGATAGTGGACGCGCAGCTGCGAGGTGTCCAGGGCGGTCCGCAGCGCATCCTCCTGCGCCGAGGCCGCCAACGCGCGGCGCTGGGGACGGTCGTCGAAGAGCTCGAAGCGCGAGCCGCCCACCTCCTTGGCGCGGTACATGGCCGCATCGGCGTCGCGGATCGCCTCGTCGAGGGAGATCGACGGATCGGTCACCACCGATACGCCGATGCTGACCGCGATCGAGATCTCGGTGTCGCCCAGCGACAGCGGCAAGCTCGCCGAGTGGCTGATGCGCTCGGCGATCAGCATCGCCTCGCGTTCGTTCTCCAGGCCCTCGAACAGGAAGGTGAACTCATCGCCGCCGTAGCGGGCGACGGTATCCATCGGGCGCAGCAGGCCGCGGAAACGGTCGGCGAGGACGTTCAGCAGCCGGTCGCCGGCGCCGTGCCCGAGCGTGTCGTTGACCTCCTTGAACGAGTCGACGTCGAGGAACAGCAGGCACACGGCCGTGTCGGTGCGCCGCGAGCGATCCAGCGCGACGCTGAGCCGGTCCAGGAACAGGGCGCGGTTTGGCAGCTCGGTCAGCGGGTCGTGCAACGCCTGGCGGGCCAGCTCCACCTCCGCGCGCTTGCGCTCAACGGAGTAGCGAACCGCTCGGCCGAGCGTCGCCGGCGTCATCTCGGCGGCGAGCAGGTAGTCCTGTCCGCCGGCCCGGACGGCCTCGACGCCGAGCTCATCGTCGTCGTACTCGGAGATCACGATGATCGGCGTGCTCGGGGCGGACGCGCTCAGCTGCTGCAGCGCGTCCAGCGGCCGGCCGCTGTCGCGCGGCAGGTTGAGCAGGACGCACGTGGCGCCGTGATCGGCGAGCTCCTGCGCGGCGTCGACTATGTTCTGCGCCTGCGTGACGAGCAGCCCATGCGGCCAGGCAGCCCGCAGCATCTCGACGATCTTCATCGCCGAGCGTGGGTCTTCTTCGATAAGCAGAACTCTTGCGGGCTTTCTTGCCCCCAGGGGATCCTGTGTCACCTTGCTGCCAACCTCCGTGTCGCCGATGACGAGATCTAGGGAGGGATTGTAGCTTTCGTGAGGGAAAGCGTCGCAACAATCTTTAATTCGGTCGGGGCGGGGTGAGGGATGACGTTCGCGCGCTCGTTGCGCGCCCGGATCGCGCTCGCCGCCGGGGCCGCGATCCTCGCCGCCGTCGTCCTCTTCGCGGTCGTCACCGTGCTGCTCGTCAACCACGAGCTGCGTGGCTCGCTCGACACCGCCCTGCGTCAGCGCGCGCTCCAGGTTGCCCAGCTGGCGATCTCGGCACCGGCGGTGCTCAGCGCTTCCGGCGCCCTTGAGGGCCCGTCCCTTGGGCGCCAGATCGACGTGCAGGTGCTCGACTCCCGCGGCCGGCTCGTCGCCCGCTCGCCGGCGCTCGGCGCCGAACTGCTGCCGCAGGACGCGCTCGAGCGCGCCGCTCGCCTGCACGGCCGGGCCGGGGTGGAGACCGTCGACGTCGGCGGACGCGAGCTGCGCATGTTCGCTGCGCCGATCGCCGACGCCGGCACGCCCGCCTCGGGCGGGGTGGTGCTCGTCGCCTCCGGCACCTCGGACATCGACCGCACGACCGGGAGCCTGGGGGCGGCGGTGGCTCTCAGCGGCGCCGGGGTGGTGGTCCTGGCGGCGATCGCGGCAGCGGCGCTGACCCGCCGGGGGCTGCGGCCGCTCAGCCGGCTGGCCGACGCGGCCGGCGAGATCGAGCGGACGGCCGACCCCTCCCGGCGGCTGCCCGATCCCGCGCTGGCCGACGAGGTGGGCCAGCTCACCGGCGTGCTCAACCGGATGCTGGCCTCGTTGGAACAGGCGCGCGCGGGCGAGCGGCGCTTTCTCGCCGACGCCTCGCACGAGCTGCGGACCCCCGTCACCGCGCTGCTCGGCAACGTCGACTACGCCACGCGCCACGGCGCCGACGCTGAGGTGCTGGCCGACCTCCGTCACGACGCCGAGCGGCTGGCGCGCCTCGTCGACTCGCTGCTCGTCCTCGAGCGGGCCGGGGCGCCGGGCGGTGACGTAGGCGAGCCGGTAGCGCTCGACGAGCTGGCGCGCGCGGTGGCGGGGGAGCGGGTCGCGCTGGGGCCGGTCGAGCCCGTGCAGGTCTCCGGCGACCGCGCGGCCCTGACCCGCGCGGTGGGCAACCTGGTCGAGAACGGGCTCGTCCACGGCCCGGCCGGCGGGGTGGTGACGGTGAGCGTCACTCGGGACGGCGCGCACGCGCGGGTGACCGTCAGCGACGCCGGGCCGGGCCCGGACCCGGCCGAGCACGATCAGCTGTTTGAGCGCTTCTGGCGCGGCGACGGGACCTCGGAGCGTCCCGGCGCCGGCCTCGGGCTGGCGATCGTCGCCGCGATCGCCGCCCAGCACTCCGGGCGGGTGCTCGTCGACGGCTCGGCGTTCACGCTCGAGCTGCCCGTGGCAGATTGATCAACCGACCGGCGGGCGGATCTCGCCGGGCCGCTCGCCGTCGCGGTGTTCGCGCAGCGTCTTCTGCCACCACCCGACCGAGCGCCAGCGGCCGTGCTTGTAGGCGATGTCGCGGTAGACGCCGACCGCCACGAACCCCAGCGACTCGTGCAGCGCGACGGAGGCGTCGTTGGGAACGGTGATGCCGGCGCACGCCTCGTGATAGCCCTGGCGGGCGAGCAGCTCGAGCAGCGGCTCGTACAGCGCCCGGCCGACCCCCCGGCGGTGATGGGTCGCCGAGACGTAGACGGTGACGTCGGCCGACCACCGGTAGGACGCACGCGCACGGTGTTGGGAGCCGTAGGCGTAGCCGACGACCTGCCCGTCGAGCTCGGCGACCAGCCACGGCCAGTTGCGCGCGATCGCCCGCATCCGGTCGGCGATCACGTGCGGCTCGGGCACCCGCTCCTCGAGCGAGGCGACGCCGTCGCGAACCGAGGGGGCGTAGATGGCCGCGCACGCGGCGGCGTCGCGCTCGGGATCGGCGTGGCGGATCAGCACGGCGCCGGATCATCCCAGTCGCCGGCCTCCAGCGCGGTCCGGATCGTCTCCACGATCGGATCATCCGGGGGTGTTGCGTCGAGCGCGGCCACGGCCACCAGCGACAGCGACGAGGTCAACAGCAGCCCTGGCGCCAGGCGGGCCTGGGCCAGCGAGATCGGCCGCTCGGCCGCCTCCAGCCCAAGCGTCGGCGCCAGCTCGAGCAGGCGGGCGCGGGTGACGCCCGCCAGCAGCCGTCCGTCGGCGGGCGGCGTGCTGAGCCGCCGCCCCTCCAGCAGCCAGACGTTGGCCCACGCCGCCTCGAGCACCGAGCCATCCTCGTCGACCACCAGCGGGACGTCCGGTCCACCGGCCAGCGCCTCGCGGTCGCGCCACTTGTGCGGCCCGTGGCCGCCGTCGATCGTCACCGGCACGCACGTGAACGCGCGAGGCCGGGCGCTCAGCACGGTCGTCTCGAGCGACACGTCCAGGCCGGCGTCCGCCGGGATCGCATCCATGCGCAGCCGGTGGGCGCCGTTCAGTCCCGACGCCCGCCGGCGCGCGGTGTCGGGCAGCCGGTCGGGGAGCGCCAGCCCGTACAGCTCGTCAACGGAGGCGGCCATCCGCTGCAGGTGGCGCTCGAGCGCCTGGATGCGACCGTCGCGGACGAGCAGCGTCTCGAACACGCCCTGTGACCGGTCGGGCACGTCAGGCAGCCCGTCGCGCGACGATGATCGAGGAACCGATGGCGGCGGCGATCGGACGGGCCTTGACAAGCGCCTCCTCGAGCTCGGCCGCGGGGTCGGAGTCGGCGACGATCCCGCCGCCGACGCCGAGCCACAGGTGGCGGTCGCGCAGTTCGAGCGTGCGGATCGCGACGTTGAGCTCGAGCCCCGCCACCGGGCTGGCGTAGCCGATCGCGCCGGTGTAGACCTCGCGGCCGGTCAGCTCTGACTCGGCGATGACGCGCAGCGCCTGCACCTTGGGCGCGCCGGTGACCGAGCCGGGCGGGAACGTCGCCCGCAGGACGTCGCCGTTGCCGACGCCCGGGCGCAGCCGGCCGCGGACCCGCGAGACCAGATGCCAGACCCCCGGGTGGGCCTCGGCGGTCGGGTGCCGTGGCGCCGTCACCGTCCCGTAGGCCGAGACACGTCCCAGGTCGTTGCGCATCAGGTCGACGATCATCACGTGCTCGGCCGCGTCCTTGCCCGAGCGCTCGAGCTGTGCGAGCGCGGCGGCGGCGGCGGCCGGATCGGCGTCGCGGGGGGCCGTGCCCTTGATCGGCGCGGTGACGACGTCCTCTCCGACCCGCCGGAGAAACAGCTCGGGAGAGAGGCTGGCGATCGCGCCGGTGGGCGTGTCGAAGCTCGCTCCGTAGGCCGGCTGCACGCGGGTCAGCGCCAGCGCCAGCAGCTCGGCGGCGCTGCCGTCGAAGTGGCCGTCGAGCCGCACGCACAGGTTGGCCTGAAAGATCTCGCCGGCGGCGATCCGCGCGCGGCAGGCGGCGACCGCCTTCAGGTGGTGAGCGGCGGCCGCCGCCTCGAGTCGCAGAGGCGACACGCGAGCCCCGGCCGGGGGCGCCTCGGCGTCGAGCAGAGCCTGAAGGTGACGCCGGCGAGCCTCCAGCTCGGCGCGGCGCTCCGGGGTGGCGAGCGCCTCGAACCACCACTGCCCGGCCGCGTCGCGGCGCAGCACGTGGTCGTAATAGCCGAGATGGAACTCGGGCATCGGCACAGGACGCGGAGGGCCGGCGGGGACGCGCTCGACGCGGGCTCCCAGCCGGTAGCCGAGCCATCCGAACCAGCCGCCGCCGACCGCGCCCAGCGGCGGGGTGCCACCGTCGAGGGGCGGCAGCCGGTCGAGCACCGCGAACGGATCGTCGTCGGTGCCGGCCACCATGACTGGTGCGGAACCGAGGATCGCGCCGCCCCCGGCCCAGGAACCGCTGAGCGCGAACGGCATCGGCTCGGCGGCCAACCGCGCCAGCGCTTCGCCGGGCGACAGGGTGAGGGGCAACGGCTCGCGGATGAACGTGGCCGTCGGCCGCGCCGATAACGTGTTGACCGTCACCCCGTCAATCCTGTACCAATTCGTCCAATGACTGCCACATTAATCGACGGCAAGGCCGTCTCCCAGCAGGTGCGCGCCGAGGTGCACGATGAGATCGAGGCATGGGTGGCCGGCGGTGGCCGGCGGCCCGGGCTCGCCACCGTCCTCGTCGGTGAGGACCCCGCGTCCGCGGTGTACGTCCGTAACAAGCAGAAGGCGTGCGGCGAGGTGGGGATCGAGGGATTCGCCTACGACCTGCCGGCCGACAGCACCCAGGAGCAGGTCGTCGAGCTGCTCGCCGAGCTCAACGCCGACGAACGCGTGTCCGGCATCCTGCTGCAGCTGCCGACGCCGCCGCACATCGACGGCTCGCACCTGACGACACTGATCGATGCCGCCAAGGACGTCGACGGGCTGACGCCCGTCTCGGCCGGTCTGCTGGCAAAGGGACTGCCGGGCCTGCGGCCGTGCACACCGGCGGGGGTGATCGAGCTGCTCAAGCGCTATGACGTCCCCCTTGAGGGCGCCGAGGCGGTCATCGTCGGGCGCTCGGACCTCGTCGGCAAGCCGGTGGCCGCGCTGCTTTTGGCCGAGAACGCCACCGTCACGACGTGCCACTCGCGCACCCGTGACCTCGACGAGGTGTGCCGGCGCGCCGACGTGCTGATCGCGGCCGTCGGGCGAGCGGAGATGGTCAAGGGCAGCTGGGTGAAGCCGGGAGCGACGGTCATCGACGTCGGGATCAACCGTACCGACGCCGGACTCGCCGGCGATGTCGAGTTCGCCTCGGCCGTCGAGGTGGCCGGCAAGATCACGCCGGTGCCCGGCGGGGTCGGGCCGATGACGATCGCGATGCTGCTCGGCAACACGCTGGCCGCCGCCAAGGCGCAGGCCGGCGTCGCGGTCGCCTAGAGGCGGCCGCCGCCAGGCGGTACCGTTGCGGCGGACGTAGCGCTCGAGTTCGCGAAGGGCAGACGATACAGAGACAGCCGCAGGCGCCGATTCGCCTGGCCAGCGAGGATGTGATCATCAGCGCGCCGATGAGCTACACCGGCTCGGCGCAGCGCATCCTGCGGCGGCGGGGGCGCCGTGCCGAAGCGGGGGCGCCGCTGGCGGCGATCACCGTGTCGGCGGTCGTGCTCGTGGTCGCCGCCTGGGTGCTGGTGACGGCGTGGTACCTGGTGTGGGGGATCTGGCTGATCCCCTATCGGCTGCTGCGCCGCGGCGCACGCAAGCGCAAGGTCGAGGCCATGCGCCATCGCGAGCTGATGGGCACGATCCAGGGCTCGGCGGCCGCGATCGCCGGCGCTGTGGCTCCTCCGCCGCGACGCTCGCCGACCGAGCTGCTCGCCGACGCCGACCGCGACCACGCGATCGCGGAGCTGCGCGAGCACATGATCGTCGGGCGGATCACCGCGGAGGAGTTCGAGGAGCGCCTCGTCGCGGCCCATCGGGCGCGGACGTGGGACGACCTCGAGGCCGCCCAGGCTGATCTGCCGTCGGTCTAGAGCACGGCGTCGAGCGCGTCAAGCACGCGTGCGGCCACCTCGACGGTGGCGTTGTGGCCCATCAGCCCGATGCGCCACATCGAGGGCGCCGACGGCCCCAGCCCGCCGCCGATCTCGATCCCGTGCTCGCGCAGCATTGCGGTCTGCACCTGCTTGGCATCGACGCCGTCGGGGACGAGCACGGCGGTCAGCTGCGGTAGCTGGTGCTCGGAGTTCGTGAGCAGCTCCAGGCCGCGTGAGCGCAGCCCGGTCTGGAGTGCCGTGCCGGCCTGGGCGTGACGCTCCCAGCGGCCGCTCAACCCCTCGGAGGCGACGTCGCGCAGCGCCTCGTGCAGGGCATAGATGCCCAGCACCGGCACGGTGTTGTGATACACGGGCGGGCGCTTGACCCAGTAGTCCTGGAGCAGCTGCAGGTCGTAGGAATAGGGCACCGGGTGCGTCCGCTTGCCGATCCGTTCCAGCGCGCGCTCGGAGACCGCGAGGGGCGACATGCCGGGAGGCGCGCCGACGCACTTCTGGGTGCACGAGTAGGCGAAGTCCACCCCCCACTCGTCGAAGGCGAGCTCGACGCCGCCGAGGGAGGTCACGCAGTCGGCCATCAGCAGCACGTCGCGATCACGGACCAGGGCGCCCAGCTCCTTGAGCGGATGCAGGACCCCGCTGGAGGTCTCGGCGTGCACGACCGTCATCAGCCGGGCGTCCGGGTGTGCCTCCAGCGCTGCCAGCAGGTCGTCGTTGGCGACCGGCTGTCCCCAGTCGGCCTCGACGGGCACGACCTCGGCGCCGACGCGGGTGGCGATCTCGACGATCCGCCGGCCGAAGAAGCCGTTGACGCCGATGATCGCGGTGTCGCCGGGCTCGAGCAGGTGGGCCAGCCCGGCCTCCATGCCGGAGGTGCCGGTCGCCTGCAGCGGCAGCACGACGGCGGCGTCGGGGGCCTGGTAGGCGGCGCGCAGGAGCTCGACGACCTCGGCGTTGATGTCGGCCAGGTCGGGATCCATGTGGCCGAGGAGCGGGCGCTGCATCGCGTCCTGGACGGCCGGGGAGATGTTGGCGGGGCCTGGCCCGCAGAGCAGGCGCTCGGGTGGATTCAGCGGGGCGACAGTCATCGGCCGAGCCTATCGGTCATGGGGTTGGGGTGGGTGGAGTGGCGCGGCCGGCCGTCGCAGATCAAGCATCGGTGGGCGTGTGCGGGTGATCTCGGCGGTCTGGCGATGCTTGACAGCGCCGTCCGGTCTGCGCAATGTGCTGGGGATGTTGGGGCTGGCGCCCCAATTCGGGCCACGGACGGTCCGCTCGGAGCGATCGGGGGTCGAAAGCGATCAACGTGTTGCGCGGTGGCAGCCGGTCGACGTTCGGTGTCCGATACGCGTCGTTTTCCGCTGCGTTTGTTGCTCGCTTGCTCGTGGGCGCCAGGGGTTGCAACGTCATGATCGCCTCAGGCGCGCTCAGGGATCCCTGCCTGTCGCCGATCCGGGGCGCCAGCCCCGGTATCCCTGGCAATCAGCCGCGACGGGTCGCGCTATTCAGCGTGTGGGTCGTACGCCGCCGGGTCGTACGGCAAGTCCGGGTGCCCTCCCGGCTCGGCCAGTGAGTATGTCCGCATCCGCCCCTCGTCCTGGTCGAAGGCAACCGCGCTCGTCAGCGTGTACGGACCCGTGGGCGGGTGCTTCTTCACCACCTCGGCCAGCCGCCGGGAGATGTAGGCGAGCGCGCTCATCGCCCGCAGGCGGCTGGCGAACACCTCCTGGCCGATGTAGAGCGCGTTGTCGCGCAGCGCCTCGGCGAGCGGGGGCGGGGCGTCGGGCGACTTGGCCGCGTAGCTCTTGGCCCACTCGGCCAGCTCGTAGGTGGTGCGGTCGATGATCGCGATGCGCGTGTAGAAGCCGTAGAAGACCTGGTGCAGGGCATCGGCCTGCGCGGATTCGGGGACCTCTGCGAGATAGGCATCCAGGCTCTCGGTGAGTGAGGGGATACCGGACCCGTTTTCGTCGGTGGCGGACATCGCCCTACCGTGGTGCCCGCACGGGCCGCTGTCAAGAACCAGCCACGTTTTCCAGATCCAGCCAGGTCGCCATCGCCCCACGGCTCCACCGGCACTGCGCCAGCTCGGTCATCCCGCCCGCGCCTCGGCCACGAACGCGCTGACCAGCGCCGACTCGTCCTCGGCGCGGGTCACGGCCACGAGTTCGGTGTCCGGGGCGCCGGTCAGCGGCCGGTACTCGACGCCGGGCAACGTCAGCGCGGCCACGGAGGCGGGGACGGGCGAGACGCCGATCCCGGCGGCTACGAGGCCGATGATGGTCAGCATCTCCGGCGCGTACTGGACGACGTGGGGGGTGACTCCGGTGGCGGCCAGGCGGCCGATCAGCAGGTCGTGGTAGCCGGGGGCCTGCAGGCGGGGGAAGAGCACGAGCGGCTCGCCGGCGAGGCGGCGCAGCGGCACCCGGCGCAGACGGGCGAGGGGGTGGCCCTCGGGAATCGCGGCGATCGTGCGCTCGCGCATCACCGTCTCCATCCGCAGGGCGGGGTCGGGCTCGATCGGCGGCCGCACGAGCGCGACGTCGACCACGCCCGAGCCGAGCGCCCGTAGCTGCTCGACCGTCGAGCGCTCGCGGACCTCGACTTCGACCCCCGGGCGGGCGCGGCGGAAGCGCTGCACGGTGCCGGGGACGACCGACAGCAGCGCCGAGCCGACGAAGTTGACGCGCAGCACGCCGGCCTGGCCGGCGTCGATCGCCCGCGCGGTCGTGGCGGCGACGTCGAGCTCGGCGAGCATCGCACGGGCGTCGCGTAAGAACGCCGCGCCGGCGGGCGTCAGCTCGACGCGCCGGCGGGTGCGGGCGAGCAGCGTGCAGCCGAGCTCCTCCTCGAGCGCGCGGATCTGCTGGCTGAGCGGCGGCTGGGAGATGTGCAGCCGCGCTGCGGCGCGCCGGAAGTGCAGCTCCTCGGCGACGGCGACGAAGTAACGGAGTTGGCGGAGTTCCACGAACGGTCTTTCGATGGCGGCAGGAGTACGAATCTCTGATACCTAAACCAGATCAATCAATCCTAATTCGATATTGGACAGGATCAAGCGCTCGACGTAGCGTGGTCGTCCGGTGTCGTTTCTATTGACCTGCCCCAACTGCGGCGTGCGCGAGGTCACCGACTTCGGCTTCGGAGGCGAGATCTCGGCGCGCCCCAAGGCGCAGCCCAGCTTCCGCGAGCTGAACACCTACAACTACTTTCGCCGCAACGTCGCCGGGGTGCAGCGCGAGTGGTGGTTTCACCGCTCCGGTTGCCGCGCCTGGTTCGTCGCCGAGCGTGACACGCGCACCAACGAGGTCAAGTTCACGGCGTTGCCGGGTGCCGAGGAGCCGGGCGGCGAGGCCGCAGTGGCCCCCGCCGAGGCCGGAGGCGACCTCCTGTGAGTGGCCCACGTGACCGGTGGGTGGCCGCCGGCGAGTCGCTGATGTGGGCAGCTCGAGCCGAGGCTGGGCTGTGAGTCGTCTGAGCCCTCAGCCCGGGGAGCGCCTGGACCGCGCCAGGCAGGTCACGTTCACCTTCGACGGCAAGAAGGTCAAGGCGTTCGAGGGCGACACGATCGGGTCGGCGCTGTATGCGGCTGGCCGGCGCATCTTCGGCCGCAGCTTCAAGTACCATCGCCCCCGGGGGCTTATGTGTGTGTCGGGTTCGTGCCCGAACTGCATCTGCTCTGTGGACGGCGCCCCGGGCGCGCGGGCCTGCACCGAGCCGGTGCGGGAGGGGATCGAGGTCAAGCACGTCAACGCGCTGCCGTCGCTGGAGTTCGACGCGATGCGTGCCACCGACCTCGTCGGCGGCCCGTTCACCCCGCCGGGCTTCTACTACAAGACGTTCATCCGCCCGCGCAAGCTGTGGCCGCTGTACGAGAAGATCCTGCGCAACGCCGCCGGCCTGGGCAAGCTGCGCCATTCCCAGCCCGAGCGCGAGTGGCGCACCGAGTACCGCCGCCGCCACGCCGACGTACTCGTCGTGGGTGGCGGGATCGCCGGTCTGAACGCCGCGATCGCGGCCGCTGAGCTGGGCGCCGACACGGTGCTCGTCGACGAGGGCCCTGAGCCCGGCGGCCAGCAGCTGCTCTCCGGTGGCCTGCCCGAGCTGATCGCCCGTACCCGCGCGGCCGGGGTCGAGATCATCGACCGCGGGTCCGCGCTCGGAGCCTTCGACGGACTCGTCCCCGTCTGGCAGGGCGACACGATGCACCAGATCCGCGCGGCCCGGCACGTGTACGCCACCGGCACGATCGAGCAGCCGCTCGTGTTCGCCGGCAACGATCTGCCGGGCGTGATGCTGACCGGCGGCGCCCGCCGCCTGGCCTCGCTGTACGCCGTCAGCCCCGGACGCCGCGCGGTCATCGCCACGACGTCGGATCGCGGCCTGGAGGCGGCCGCCGCGCTGCGCGACGTCGGCGTGCAGATCGTGGCCGTCGCCGACCTGCGCCCGGAGCTCAACGAGGCCGCGCTCGATCTGCGGCGTGCCGGCGTACCGGTGTTCGCCGGACACACGGTGATCGAGGCGCGCGGGAAGAAGACCGTCGAGCAGGCCGTCCTGGCGCCCGTCGGCGGAGGCGATGAACATGAGTTTCAGACCGACCTGGTGCTCGTCTCCGGCGGGGCGATCCCCGCCAGCTCGCTGCTGCTGCAGGCCGGCGCGCAGAGCGCCTACGACGAGCGGCGCGGGCACTTCGCGCTCTCCCAGGTCCCCGACGGCGTGTACGCCGCCGGCGAGGTGGTCGGCCTGGACTCCGACGAGGCGGTCGCCATCTCCGGCGAGCTGGCCGGCCGCGAAGCCGCCCACGCGCTCGGCCGCGGTGACGACGGCTCCGACGAGCGCATCACCGAGATCCGCGCACAGCTGTCTGACCAGCCGGCGGCCGACGTCGTCGTCGCCCCGGCGGTCAGCGGAGCCGACCGCGGCGGCAAGTGCTTCGCGTGCCTGTGCGAGGACGTGACCTCCAAGGACGTGCATCTCTCGATCGAGGAGGGCTATGACTCGATCGAACTGAGCAAGCGCTACACGACGGTGACGATGGGCCCCTGCCAGGGGCGCATGTGCCAGTTGCCGGCCGTGCGCCTGATGGCCCAGGAGACCGGGCAGAGCCTCGGCGACGTCGGCGTCACGACCGCCCGGCCCCCGTGGGTGTCGGTGCCGATGGGGATCCTCGGCGGCCGTCCCGTGGAGCCCGCCAAGCGCTCCTCGATTCACGGCCGCCATCGCGCCCTGGGCGCCAATGTCAAGTGGGCCGGCGACTGGCGCCGCGCCTATGACTACGGCGACCCCGAGGGCGAGGCGCTGGCCGTCAACCAGGCCGCCGGCCTGATCGACGTCTCCACACTCGGCAAGCTGATCGTGCGCGGCCCCGACGCCGGCGCGTTTCTCGATCGCCTGTATCCCAACCGCTTCTCCAACCTCAAGCCCGGCCGGATCCGCTACGGCGTGATCAGCTCCGACGCCGGGCGGATCGTCGACGACGGCACGATCTGCCGGATCGACGACGAGACCTTCTACGTGACGACGACCTCGAGCGGCGCCGGTGCCGTCGAGGAGTGGTTCGGCTGGTGGCAGGCGACCTGGGGCGACCGGGTGCACCTGACCGACGTCACCCAGGGCCTGAGCGCCGTCAACCTCGCGGGACCGAAGGCGCGGGAGATCATGAGCGCCGTCACCGACCTTGACTGCTCCAACGAGGCGTTCGCCTACCTCGACGGCAAGCAAGCGCAGATCGCCGGCGTGGAGTGCCTGATCCTGCGGATCGGGTTCGTCGGAGAAGTCGGCTACGAGATCCACTTCCCCGCGGCGTACGGAGAGCACGTGTGGGACGCGCTGATGGCGGCCGGAAAGCCCCACGGCCTGCGGCCGTTCGGGCTCGAGCCGCAGCGGATCCTGCGCCTGCAGAAGATGCACATCCTCGTCGGCCAGGACACCGACTCCGAGTCGACGCCGTTCGCCGCCGCGATGCCGTGGATCGTCAAGCTCGACAAGGAGCAGGACTTCATCGGCAAGTGGGCGCTCGCCCACTACGCGCAGCAGACGCCGACGACGGCGCTCGTCGGCTTCACGATGTCCAACGGCGACGTGCCCACCGAAGGCGCGGTCGTCATCGACGAGCAGGGCATGCCCGCCGGGCAGGTGACGAGCTCACGCCACTCCCCGGTGCTCGGGCGCACGATCGGCATGGCGTGGGTGCCCGAGGCGCTCGCCCACGACGGCGCGAAGATCACGATCTCAGACGTTGGCAAGACGCTCGGCGCCGAGATCCAGACCAAGCCGTTCTACGACCCCGACGGCGAGGTGCTGCGCTCGTGAACCTGGACTTCCTCACGCCGGCCGCCGACGCCGAGGGGATCGTCGCCCGCTCCCCGATGGAGGGCATGGCCAGGATCGCCGGCGCCCGCTTCGAGGTGCGCGACGGATGGAACGTGGCCGTCGATTACCCGAACCGACACGCCTCCGGCGAGGTTGCCTGGGCCGACGTCTCACACCTGCCCAAGCTCGAGCTCCAGGGCCGCTCCAACACGATCTCGTCGCTGGAGTTCGGCACCGCAGTCCGCCGCGACGACGCCTGGTGGTGCCGGCTGACCGAGGCACGCGCGCTCGTCATCGGCGCCCGGCCCACGCTTGGCGATGGCGACCTCGACGTCACCGACGTGACCTCCAACTTCGCCGCCCTGACCGTCAGCGGACCGCTCGCCCGCGAGACGTTCGCTCGCTTCTGTGCGCTGGACCTCCGCCCGCACGTGACGCCCGTCGGCGCGCTGCGACCGGGCTCGATCGGCCGCCAGCCGGGGATCCTGATCCGCGAGGACGAGGACCGCTATCTGTTCCTGTTCGGCTGGGCGACGGGCGAGTACATGTGGTCGACGGTCGCCGACGCGGCCGAGCATCTCGGCGGCGGGCCGGTTGGCGTCGACGCCCTCGTCACGGCGAACAACGAGGCCGCGCGTGCTTGACATCTTCCGCAAGCGGCGGATGTGGCGCCGCCAGAAGGATCTGAAGAGCTCCTACGACGTCGTGATCATCGGCGGCGGCTCGCACGGGCTGGCCACCGCGCACTACCTGCGCGAGCATGGCATCAAGGACATCGCGATCCTCGAGAAGCGCTACATCGGCTCGGGTGCCGCCGGGCGTAACACGACGATCCTGCGCTCCAACTACAAGACGCCCGAGGGCGCGCGGTTCTACGACGCCTCGGTCAAGCTCTACGAGGGCCTCTCCCAGGACCTCAACTTCAACCTGCTGTTCTCCCAGTGCGGGCATCTGACGCTCGCCCACGCCGACCGGGCGATGTTCGTCATGGCCAACCGCGCCGAGGTCAACCGCCTGCAGGGGATCGACAGCCGGCTCATCTACCCGGATGAGATCAAGGAGCTGGCGCCGGCGATGCAGGTCGACAACCCCAACGCCACGTATCCGATCATGGGCGCCCTGTATCACCCCCCCGGGGGGATCATCCGCCACGACGCCGTCGTCTGGGGGCTCGCGCGCTCGGCCGACCAGGGCGGGGCCGAGATCCACCAGAACACCGAGGTGCTGGGGATGGAGCGCTCGGGCAACCGGATCACCAAGGTCAAGACCAACCGCGGCACGATCAACGCCGGTCAGGTCCTCAACTGCACCGCCGGCTGGTGCACGCTGATCTCCGACATGGCGGATGTGCCGATGCCGATCACCACCCACATCCTGCAGGCGTGCGTCACCGAGCCGATGAAGCCGCTGCTCGACGTCGTGATCGTCTCCTCGCAGATGCACGTCTACCTGTCGCAGACGGACAGAGGTGAGTTCCTGATGGGCGCCGAGATCGAGCCGTGGACGACGTACCGGATGCACGGCACGTTGAACTTCCTGCAGGATGTCTGCCGGCATGCGATGGAGCTGTTTCCGCAGCTCGAGCGCGCGCGCCTGCTGCGCAGCTGGGCGGGCCTGTGCGACCTCAGCCCCGATTACAGTCCGATCCTCGGGCAGACCGAGGTCGAGAACTTTCACGTCTCGGCCGGCTGGGGCACGTACGGCTTCAAAGCCGCCCCGATCGTCGGCAAGACGCTCGCCGAGCTGGTCGCCACTGGGCGCCAGCCTGACCTGATCGAGCCGTTCCGGCTGGAGCGGTTCTACGAGGACAAGCTCGTATCCGAGCTGGCCGCCGCCGCCGTTAGCCACTAGTGGTTCATCGAGGAGAGACATCATGAAGAGCAGCCTGGAGATCGCCCAGGAGGCGGTACTTGAGCCGATCGATTCGGTCGCCTCGGCGGCTGGCCTGGAGCCCGAGGAGATCGAGCCGTACGGACGTCACAAGGCGAAGATCTCGCTGTCGGTGCTCGAGCGGCTCGCCGATCGCCCCGACGGCAAGCTGGTCTGCGTCACCGGCATGACCCCGACCAAGGCCGGCGAGGGCAAGACGACGACGCTCGTCGGTCTCGCCCAGGGCTTGGGCGTGATCGGCAAGAACCCGGTGGCCTGCCTGCGTGAAGCGTCGCTGGGTCCGGTGTTCGGGATCAAGGGCGGGGCCGCCGGCGGCGGGCTGACCCAGGTCGTGCCGATGGAGGACCTCAACCTGCACTTCACCGGCGACATCCACGCCATCACTGCGGCCAACAACCTGCTGGCGGCGATGATCGACGCCTCGATCCTGCACGGCAACCCGCACAAGATCGACGCCCTGCGGATCGGCTGGCGCCGGGCGGTCGACATGAACGACCGGGCGCTGCGCAACATCGTCGTCGGCCTCGGCGGGCGGCCCAACGGCTACCCGCGCGAGACGGGCTTTGACATCACCGCCGCCTCCGAGGTGATGGCGATCATGGCCGTCGCCCGCGACCTGCAGGATCTGCGCAAGCGCATCGGCCGGATCACCGCCGCCTACTCGTTCGACGGCGCCAAGCCGATCACCGCCGAGGACCTGGGCGCCGCCGGCGCGATGACGGTGCTGCTCAAGGACGCGCTCAAGCCCAACCTCGTGCAGACGCTCGAAGGTCAGCCGGTGCTGATGCACTGCGGCCCGTTCGCCAACATCGCGCACGGCAACAACTCGCTGATCGCCGACCTGATCGGGATGAAGATGGGCGACTATGTCGTCACCGAGTCGGGCTTCGGGGCCGACATGGGGATGGAGAAGTTCTTCGACATCGTCTGCCGCTTCGGCAAGCTGACCCCGTCGGCGGCCGTGCTCGTCACGACCGTGCGGGCGATCAAGCACCACTCCGGCATCGAGGACGACCCGCGCATCGACCGCGCCGCGTCGCTGAATGCGATCGAGGTCGGCTTTGCCAACGTGCGCCATCACCTGCGCACGATCAACACCTTCGGCGTGCCCGCCGTGGTGGCCGTCAACCGGCGTCCCGGCGACACGCGCGAGGAGGTGGAGCTCGTCAAGCGCCTGGCCAAGGAGGCGGGCGCGTTCGCCGCCGAGGCCAACGAGGGCTTCACCAAGGGCGGGGCCGGCGCGGCCGACCTGGCCCAGGCGGTCGTCGAGGCCTGCGAGCAGCCCAACACCTTCCACCAGCTCTACCAGGACGACGAGCCGATCCAGGACAAGATCGAGACCGTCGCCCGCGAGGTCTACGGCGCCAAGGACATCTACCTGTACCCCGAGGCCGAGGCCAAGATCGGCCAGTACACCCGCGAGGGGCTCGGCCATTTCCCCATCTGCATGGCCAAGACCCACCTGTCGCTGTCATCCGATCCGACGCTGCTCAACGCCCCGGAGAACTTCACCCTCCCGATCCGCGACATCCGCGCCTACACCGGCGCCGGGTGGCTGGTGCCCCTGGCCGGCGATATCCAGCAGATGCCCGGCCTGGGCAAAACGCCGGCCGCGTTGAACATCGACATCGACGAGAACGGCCGCACGATCGGGCTCTTCTAGCGCCTCGCTAACGTGAGCGTTATGGAAACCGGGACGGGCACGTTGAACGACCTCTCCCTGGGCGAGGTCCTCGACCGCCTGGCCGAGAAGACCCCGGCGCCCGGCGCCGGCTCGACGGCCGCGCTGGTGTGCTCGCTGGCCGCCGCGCTGCTCGAGATGACGGCCGCGTTCGACGCGACGCCGATGGGATCGGCGTGCGCCGTGCGCGCGGCGGCCCTGCGCGACCGCGCGCTCGAGCTGGCCGACCGCGAGCTGCACTCCTACGAGCCGGTGCTTCGAGGCGCTGCGGCTGCCCGCCTCCGATCCCGAGCGCGAGACGCGCGCTCGCCAGCGCCATGGCCGCGGCGTCGACGGCGCCGCTGGCGATCGCCTCGGTCGGGGCCCAGTTGGCGGGCATCGCCGCCGAGACCGTGGACGGCGTCTCCGATCAGCTGGTCGGGCGAGGCGGTCGTCGCCTCCGAGCTGGCCGAGGGGGCCTGCCGCGCCGCGGCCCGGCTGGTGGAGATCAACCTCGCCGGCGCCGCCGGCGATCCGCGGCTGACCGAGGTCGCCGGGCTCGTCAAGGCGGCCGCCCAAGCGCGCGCCGAGACCCTTGCTAAAGCCTCGGACTGATAGCGTCGATGATCGGATACAGACGGAATACGGAGGTCATGATGCGCCGACTGACATCGCTGTTTCACCGCTCGCCCGAGCCGGTTCGCCCGGCCTGCCAAGCCGCCCCGCGCAGGGCGTCGCCGAGACGATCTGCGCGCCCAAGCCGCAGCCGCGCCGCTGCCTGAACGAGGGCGGCCACAAGCACTCTCGCTGAGGCCGGAGGCGTGGCACCCGCCTCGTCCACGGCAGCGCTCAGCCGTCGCCGGACGCCGCCAGGAGCCGAGCAGGTTGGCCTCCACGCGGGCCAGATGAGCTTCCATCACCTCGACGGCGCGGTGCGGCTCGCGAGCGCAGATCGCGTCCACGAGTGCGACGTGGTCGGCCTGGTAGGCCGCCCGGCGCTCGAGCGAGTCGTTGCGGCGCTTGAGGGTGCCCCAGAGCTCGCCTTCGCGCGCGCGCTCGACGACGCCGTACATCGAGCGAACCAGCTGGTTGCGCCCGGCGGCGACGATCGCGTGGTGCAGGGCGTAGTCCCACGTCTCGAATTCCGCCGCGTTCTGGGCGGCGGCGCCGCCGCGCAGCAGCGCCGCAGCTCGTCGAAGTCGCGCGGGGTCGCCCAGGCGACGACTAGGGGTAGCACCTGCGGTTCGATGACGCGCCGGGCAGCCATCACGTCGGCCGGACCGACCTCGTCCATCGCCGTTTGCCCGGAGGGCGGAGCCGCCACCGTCGCCGGCGGAGGGCGCAGAAAGGTGCCGCGTCCAACCTCGCGCGAAATTCGGCCGTCGGCCTCGAGCATGGCGAGGGCATGGCGCACCATTGTGCGCGTGACGCCGAACTCGGACGCCAGGCGGCGTTCGGTCGGAAGCCGACCGCCCGGGGCGTAGTCAGCCTCCGAGCACCGCGCCAGGATCGCCTCGGCCAGACCGGCGCCATAGGACGGCGTACGGGGGGGAGCGGTGGAGCCGGACACAGGCGACCAATCCTACCTTTAAGTGAGCGTCGTGTAGAGAGCGTCTCTCAGATTTGACTCCCGCCAAGGTTGCAGGTAGGTTTCAACCAATCCGACAAATCGAACCAAAGTCGGTTTAGCTCGGATGTACGGCCCCACGAGGAGAGGATGGTCCGTGAGACTCGCCAGCGTCATCACACACGATGGTCTGCGCCTGCATGTCCGCGGGCGCGGCGGTCACGTCGACGTCGGACAGGCCACCGGCGACGAGCGCTTGTCGGAGCTGAGCGCGGTCCTCGCCGGCGGGCCCGAGGTGACTGGGCTCGTCCAGCGAGCCGCCGAGCAGGACGGGCGCGAGCTGGCCGAGCACGAGTACGGACCAGCGGTGCCCGCGCCCCGGCGGATCCTGTGCCTGGGCGTCAACTACGCCGATCACGCGGCGGAAGGGGGGCGCCCGCCGACCACCTGGCCCGAGTTGTTCGTGCGCGGAGCGGACTCGCTGGCATCGCCCTACGGCGACCTGGTCAAGCCCGATCTGAGCTCGCGCTTTGACTTCGAGGGCGAGCTTGGCGTGGTCATCGGCCGCGGCGGTCGCTACATCCGGGCCCAGGACGCCCTCGACGCGTCGCCGGCT